>CBDBDW010000002.1:2860000-4918764 GCA_965204045.1 Gammaproteobacteria bacterium | reverse complement strand
CCCTTGCGGCGGCACACTTCGTACTGCTCCGGCGTCAGCTCACGCTGCCATTCCTGCTCGGATTTCACGACTTTATTGTTCTCAGACATGTTCACTGCTCCTCTGAGGTAATTTCAGGACACCCACGTAAATTACAGGACACCCACGTAAATTGCAGGACACCCACGTAAATTGCAGGACACCCATGTAAAACACAGGACACCCATGTAACTTTGTTGGGTGTCCTGTGTTTTACATGGGTGTCCTGAATTACGCTGAATTACGCCACCTTACTGCTGCTGCGGAATTGTCTCTGTCCCGGCATCCCCGAAGGTCAGGCGCTCCAGCATCACCTGGTACCTGCGAATGTTTTCCACGAATTTAACCGGTTCATGCCCCCTGGCATAACCGAACCGGGTCTGGGAGTACCACTTGTGTTCGGTCAGCAGGGGCAGGGACTTCTTCACGTCGGACCAGGCATCGGGGTCGCCGCCGTTCTCCTGGGTGATCACCCTGGCGTCCTCCAGGTGGCCGTAGCCGACGTTATAGGAGGCCAGGGCGAACCAGGTGCGGTCCGGCTCGTGGACCCGCTCCGGGATTTTGCCTGTCAGGGTGGTCAGGTACCTGGCGCCGCCGTGTACGCTCAGCACCGGGTCCAGCCGGTCGCTGATACCCACCTGCCGCGCCGTCTGCTGCGTCAGCATCATCAGCCCGCGCACCCCGGTGGGAGAGCGCGCCGCCTTTTTCCAGTGGGATTCCTGGTAGCTGATGGCGGCCAGCAGGCGCCAGTCGAAACCGAACTCGTCCGCGGCGCTCATGAAATAAGGTTTCAGTTCCGGCAGCGCCTCGTTGTAGCGGTCGATGAAGCTGCGCGCTTCCACGTAATCGAAGCTGTCCGCGAACGCGTAGACCTGCTCAAGGAGGCCGGCAAGCTGCCCGCTGTTCCTGATGCGGTCGTGGAACTCCCGGATTGCCTTGACCAGGGAGTCATCGCCCCGGGACCGGCCCACGGCCCAGCCCAGGGGTTCGGGGGAGGTCAGGTCGAAGGCCGCCCGGAGTTCCGGCAGGGTGATGCGCGACCACACCACTTCGTTGGACGCCGCCACCGCGTAGAGGATCTTGCCGTACTCGACCATCTCCAGCAATTCAAGGCTGCTCTTGTCTTCGTGCAGCACCAGGTTGAGGTCCGGATAACGGAAGCGCAGGCGCTCGAGGTCCTCCTGCGCAAGCGCATTGCGGGCAATATGCAGCTTGTGGGGGGGAATGTCCGCCGGCGATGACGGGCGGATATAGCCGTAGCGATACACCACCTGCCGCGTCACCCACTGGAAACCCGGGCCATACACCAGGGGGTCGTCCGGCCTGAAGGTCCGGGCCAACCCGGCCGCTGCCAGGTCCGCCTGCCCGGCGGCCAGCATGTCGATGATCTCCTCCCTGCCGGCGGCCAGGCTCAACTTCAGATCGACGCCCAGCGAAGCGGCGAACAGCCTGACCAGTTCGTATTCCAGGCCGCGTTCCACCCCCTGGTCGTTGCGCTGGTACGTCATCGGCCCCGACCTGGTGACCACGTGGATCGCGCCGCGCTCGCGGATCTGCTCCAGGCGGGACTTTTCCTCGGCGCAGCCCGGCAACAGCAGGCAAGCGGGTAGCAGAAGAATGATGACAACAGGGAAAGTTTTCGTGTCGCTACTCCCGCCGCGCCAGGACCAGGGAAAAATAGCGGTTGTCCGGCTCAAAATGGCGGACGATCTCAAGTCCCGAATCCTCCAGCAGCGTTTCCAGTTCATCGAAGTAAAACTTGTAACTCAACTCGGTCAGTATCCGCTCCCCGCGTTCCAGCGTGAAACCGGCATCGAGGCCGCCCAGGGTGATTTCCTGGTCCAGCCGGGAGACGAGATACATTTCAATCCTGTTCAACTCATTATTATAGACGGCCAGGTGAGCGAAGTTGTCCGCGCGGAAGTCCGCGCCCAGTTCCCGGTTCAGCACCTGCAGCACGTTCAGGTTGAACAGGGCGGTGATTCCCTGCGCATCATTATATGCCGCATTCAGCACGGCGGGGTCCTTGACCCGGTCCGCGCCCAGCAGCAGGAAATCGCCCGGTTCCATCCGCTGCCGGATGCCGCCGATGAAAGCGCGCGCATCCCCGGGCGTGAAATTACCGATTGTGCTGCCCAGGAACAGGAACATTTTGACCCCGGCGTAGTTCGGCAAGTGATCCAGGCCGGCATGATAGTCCCCGAGCAGCGGCCTGACATCCAGCCACCGGTATTCGGACTGCAGTTTGCCGGCCGCTTCCGCCAGCGCCGGTTCGCAGATGTCGAACGGCGAGTAGATACAGGGGTGGCCCTGCCGTTCACAGGCATCCAACAGGTTGGCCGTCTTATCGGAGCTGCCGCTGCCCAGTTCGATGAGGTAACCGGGACGGGCCAGCGCAATGATGTCAGCGCTGCATTGCCGCAGTAACGCATCCTCGGCGCGGGTCAGGTAGTACTCCGGCGTTTCACAGATGCGGTTGAACAACGCTGCCCCGCGTTCGTCGTAAAAATACTTGGGAGGCAGCGACCGCGGAGGCTCAAGCAGTCCCTCGCGGACATCATCCGCCAGGCCGGGAACATGCCTGGCCGGCGCAACGGGAACACACCGAACAGCGCCGGAATGCCGGGAGAAGCCGGTAATCGTATCCATCGTCCTGAGGGTAACACAATTTCAGGACACCCACCTAAAACACAGGACACCCATGTAACTTTGTTGGGTGTCCTGTGTTTTATATGGGTGTCCTGTGTTTTATATGGGTGTCCTGTGTTTTATATGGGTGTCCTGTGTTTTATATGGGTGTCCTGTGTTTTATATGGGTGTCCTGTGTTTTATATGGGTGTCCTGAATTAAGATGCGATAAACTTTTAAAAATGATCAGTTCGGCGAGATACCTTTTGCTGTTCCTGTGCGGCGTCTGCCTGCCCGTGTCCGGGGCGCCGGAACAGTCCGGCGCCTCGCAGCAGGCATCCATCGCCCGCTACGAATCCCGCATCGCCGACCTGGAAGCGGCGGAGGGGCCCCATGCCGAGGAACTCATCGAGGCCCGCCAGAGCCTGGGGCTGTTGCTCCAGCAGGCCGGCGAGCATGGCCGGGCGGTGGATGCATTGCAGGACGCCCTGCAGTCCGTGCGCGTCAACGAGGGACTGTACAGCATGAGCCAGATCCCCATCGTGGAGGCCATCATCGACAGCCACGTCGCCCTCAGCGCCAGGAGCGAACTGCGCCGGAACTACGAATACCTGTTCTGGCTGTACCGGCGCAACTACGGCGACGGCAACGGCCGGGCCTGGTGCCGGTGATAAAGAGAATAGGCCGGTGGTACTTCGACCTCTACAACTTCAGCCCCCCGAACACCACGGTGGAACCGCTGATCGCGGCGGACGACCTGTACACCAGGGCGCTGGACATCCTCCCGGATGACGCCCTGTTACGGGACCGGGCAGACATATTATATAAGGTAGCCGTCATCAACCACCACGTCGCCGAGGACGTGCAGGACCCGATGCTGTCCCACCGGGAAATCCGTGAAGCCATGATCCCCCACGGCAGGCCCACCCCCTACCTCAACGAAATCGCGGTGCGCCAGTACTACGCCGACCAGAGCTTCTACAAGGGCAAGCGCTCGCTGAAACGCATCGTGGAGGACTATGAAGCAAACCTGCCCGGCGCCATCACGGAGTATGCCCGGGCGCTGGTGTTCATGGGCGACTGGCTGACCGTGCAACGCCGGGTCATGGAAGGCTCCCGCATGTACCAAACGGCATGGACCGCCCTGGCCGAACACGACGCGCCTCCGGCGCTGGCGGATGAACTGTTCGGCGAACCGCAACCCATCGAGCAGCTCCCCATCCCGGGCGAGGAAGAACCGGAAACCGGCGCGGACAGTTACTACGCGGATGCGCTCCTGGACGTGCCCGAGTCAGGCTGGCCCCGGAACATCAGGATACAGGCAGTCCATCCGCCAGCAGAAACCACGTTAATCAAACGCGCCAAGCGCGGCATCGCCGCCACCCGCTACCGCCCCCGCTACCGCGACGGCCAACCGGTCGCCACCACGGACGTCCCCCTGCGCTTCATCTTCAAGCACAAGGACCAGCCCGGCTGGCTCCACTTTTGAAAAAAACAGGACACCCATAAAACTTTCAGGACACCCATATAACTTTCAGGACACCCATATAACTTTCAGGACACCCGACAAAACTCTATGGGTGTCCTGAAACTTTGAGGACACCCAACAAAATTACATGGGTGTCCTGAAACTTTGCATGGGTGTCCTGAAACTTTGAGGACACCCAACAAAATTACATGGGTGTCCTGTAATCACCATGGGTGTCCTGTAATTACTCCCCCCAAAACCCTCCCCCCAAAACCCTTGACACTTCCACCAGTCGGAAATATAGTCCAACACAGGAGAGACGGACTTCAGGTCCCTCCCCGGAGAGTCAATCAAGGCAACTAAGGAGAGTACGACATGTCGAACGAACTGATTGCGATCATAGGCATCGGTGTCACACTGGCCGGTCTTAACCTGTATAACTATCACTACCTGCGCGCTGATGTGCAGTCCCTGCGCGAGGAAACCCAGGCAGAATTCAAAGCCCAGCGGGCAGAGAACCAGGCAGAGTTCAAAGCCTTGAGGGAGGAGATGCGGATGCAACGGGCAGAAACCCAGGCGGAATTCAAAGCCCAGCGGGCAGAGACCCAGGCAGAGTTCAAAGTTTTGAGGGAAGAGATGCAGACGCAACGGGAAGAAACCCGGGCAGAGTTCAAAACGCAACGGGAAGAAACCCGGGCAGAGTTCAAAACGCAACGGGAAGAAACCCAGGCAGAATTCAAAGCCCAGCGGGAAGCCATCAACGGTTTGCAGGGACGCATGGTCCGTCTGGAGCAACGTATGACCCACCTGGAAGCCTTGTTCAAAGGCCAACGCGTGGCCGTCGAAATTCCCGGGTCAGGCTGAAGAGTGAAGAGCAACAATAGAAAACCCGCGCAGGAATTACCACGGAATCCCGGCAATCAGATACCCCCGTTGATGATATGACAGTCATAAACCTGGACGTGAAACAACAGCCTGGCCCGAATGACAGAGACGGGCATGGCAGAACCCGGCTCCATAACCTTTTTTATGGATTATTCCAGTGCGAATTAAGTGAACTGCAGAAAGCCCTGAAGGCAGGCTGTGATGTTAACGCTGCCGACAACTGGGGAGACACACCGTTGCACACGCTCATCGGGTCAATGATGAACGATGCCGCCAGGGCAGACTTGATGCGCGCATTAATTGAAGCAGGCGCGAATGTCAATGCTGCAGGCAGGAGCAAACGTCAACGCGCGCGATAAGTTTGGCGCTACACCCTTGCGTGGAGCAATCAGTAAAAGAGATACGGTCCTGCTGAGGTTGTTACTGGAACATGGCGCTGCCGTAAATACCAGGGACAGGTTTTTCGAAACGCCATTAGGTCAAGCCGAAAGAGATAATAATTTCGCCTGCGCGCAAATTTTGCGGGAGCACGGCGCCTACGCAGGTATTGCAGGGCAAATCGCCATGGCCCTGCGACGCATTGTCGGCAAGCCTGCAGCCATAAACCCGGCCAAATCATAGCAGCACACAGGGGCGTCCCATGGAAACCGGAAATCGCCCTTCGTCATACCGGCGAAGGCCGGCATCCGGTAGACAAAGAGTCGCCCTGTGGGCGACCCATTATCCACTGGATGCCGGGTCAAGCCCGGCATGACGGGGGAGGAGCAGGCGACACCCTGTAAACAATGGATGTACTGGCGGCCCTTGTCGGGGCGTATGAGCGGAAACATTATCCGCTTGGCTTGCCCGATCCTGTTGCGCCGGGCGCCTTTCCCCGTTATACTTCACAACAAGGCCGGGGTATCGCTCCATAGCAGCGTTCCCGGTCGGCAACGGGCGCCGCTGTGCCTGCCGGGAACAGGGACGCCGCATGGAAAAACCGGATATCGCCATGGAGGTTAATCACATGGAAACGACTATGAACACCATACACCCCGATACCACCCCCGCTGCTGAGACGCCGCAACCGAACGCGGCCTCCCGTCCCGGCCGCCGCGCCGGTCGTTCGGGAGACGACGTGGTGCGCTGGGCCGAGTTTCGTCAGACGCAGTGGATAATGGGCTTTGCCCTGGCAGTCATTATCAGCAGTCAGGGTTTGTTGTACACGGCCATCCTGGACGTGCAGGGTCAGATCGGAGGCTTGCAGGGCGAGATGGGCGTCCTGCGCGCGGACCTGCAAGGACAGATCGATGAACTGCGCGTGGACATGCAGAGGCAGATCGATGAACTGCGAACGGACCTGCAAACGCAGATCAGTGACTTGCGCGTGGACATGCAAACACAGATCAATGAACTACGCGTAGACATGCAAACACAATTCAGCGAGCTGCGCGAGCGCATTGTCAGGATAGAAACCCACCTGGGCATCGATGCCGGTTCTGAATAGAGACGGCTTCGCGGCGCCTGGTATCCATGGGCAATAAATTCAGGACACCCATCAAAAAATATGGGTGTCCTGATTTGACGCCCAGGTCATCTAATCTCTTTGGGGTTAGTTCCCCGCCGCTTGCGGCGAATGAGAAATTAAGTTCACATGTAACTACTCACCCCCACTTGTCCTTCCTGCACTTCTCCTCGTTCGTCCTTCCCGCGCTCCCCTCGTCCTTCCCGCGCTCCCCTCGTCATTCCCGCGCAGGCGGGAATCCAGTGAAAAAACCTGTCCCGGCGGGACACCTTATAACGTGTCGCTTGCGGCGACTATGTTATTGACTGGATTCCCGCCTGCGCCGATGTGTGGACTCCTCCCCCCTTATCATGGTAGTTAAGGGGGGAGAAGCAATTTTGTTTAACCAACAACGAGGAGTCCACGATGAGAGATACTAACACAATCGGCATAGATTTAGCGAAGCACACGTTTCAGGTGTGCGTGGTCGACAAGCAGGACCGGATGGTGAGCAACCAGGCGATGGGCCGGACGGCGTTGTCGGCGTATTTAGTGCGTCAGGCGCCGGCCTTGGTGGTACTGGAGGCGTGCGGGGGTGCGCACTATTGGGGTCGCTTAGCGGAGTCGTTCGGTCATCAGGTGAAGATTCTCTCGCCGCGTTGGGTGTTGCCGTACCGTCAGGGCCACAAGACGGATGCGCGGGATGCGTTAGCGGTGGCCCGTGCGGGGCAGCGGGAGGAATTGCCGGGGGTGGGGTTGATGGGGGTGGAGCAACAGAGTCTGCAGTGTCAGAAACGCGTGGCGGAGCATCTGACGGACCAATTGACGGCGACGGGGAACATGCTGCGTGGGCTGCTGGCGGAGTTTGGGGAAGTGGTGCCGAAGGGGGAGGCGGCGTTACGGCGTGAGTTGCCGCGCGTGCTGGAGGAGGCGGAGAACGGGTTGCCGTTGTCGCTACGCCCGCTCTTGGCGCTGGCCTGGCAGTTATGGCAGGCGCAGTCGGCGGCGTTGCAGGAGGCGGAGCGGCAGTTGGCAGAGCAAGTGCGCGTGACGCCGGCGTGTCGGTCGCTGCTGACACTGGCCGGGGTGGGGCCCAAGAATGCGTTGGGGTTGTATATTGCCCTGGGGGACGGGCAGGCGTACCGGCATGGTCGGGCCGCGGCGGCCTGTATTGGCTTGACCCCCAAGCAGCACAGCAGTGGGGGCAAGGTGCGCCTGGGGTCGATTGGCAAGCGCAGCGGGGACAAACGCTTACGTGCCTCGCTCATTACCGGCGCCCATGCGGTACTCCAGGCGCTGGCGCGGCGGGAACCCCGTAATGACGTTGAGGTGTGGCTCAAAGACCTGGCGGCCCGGCGTGGCGCCGGGCGGGCGGCGGTGGCCCTGGCAAACAAAACCGTGCGTACCGCCTGGGCTATGCTGCGTTACCGGACGGAGTACGATCCGGGCCATGCCAACCAGCTGTCGGGCAACCCGCCGGCGGCAGTGGCCGCCGCCTGAACGGCCAGCCGGGAGAGAGGCGTCAGCGTTTATGTTATTTCCTTGCAAGACGGCACAACGTGATAGTGGTCAGACCCACCTTCAGGGACCCTGCTCATTCCCGCGGCGTGAGAACGCCGTTGCGCCGAAGAGGGCTGAAGGGGCGAACACATCTTGGGCCAGGGGTCGCACCCCAATCAGAGTCCGTATATACGACCGCAGTCTGCCTTCACTATCGATTCGTGCCTACTTGCAAAACGGGAGGAGTCCATATAGGGAATGACGAACAGGGGGTGAGTAGTTACGTTCACATTAATAATACCCCGTCCGCTTGCGGCGGGGTAGTTTATTCCCCGGAGGTGCGACTGATGGAAGTCAAACCCATCAAAACAGGTGCCGACTACAGGGCTTCGCTGCAGGAGATAGAAACACTGATGGCGGCGCGCCCGGATACGCCTGAAGGTGAAAGGCTGGATGTACTGGCGGCCCTTGTCGAGGCGTATGAGCGGAAACATTATCCGCTTGGCTTGCCCGATCCTGTTGCGCCGGGCGCCTTTCCCCGTTATACTTCACAACAAGGCCGGGACATCGCTCCATAGCAGCGTTCCCGGTCGGCAACGGGCGCCGCTGTGCCTGCCGGGAACAGGGACGCCGCATGGAAAAACCGGATATCGCCATGGAGGTTAATCACATGGAAACGACTATGAACACCATACACCCCGATACCACCCCCGCTGCTGAGACGCCGCAACCGAACGCGGCCTCCCGGCCCGGCCGCCGCGCCGGTCGTTCGGGAGACGACGTGGTGCGCTGGGCCGAGTTTCGTCAGACGCAGTGGATAATGGGCTTTGCCCTGGCAGTCATTATCAGCAGTCAGGGTTTGTTGTACACGGCCATCCTGGACGTGCAGGGTCAGATCGGAGGCTTGCAGGGCGAGATGGGCGTCCTGCGCGCGGACCTGCAAGGACAGATCGATGAACTGCGCGTGGACATGCAGAGGCAGATCGATGAACTGCGAACGGACCTGCAAACGCAGATCAATGAATTGCGCGTGGACATGCAAACGCAGATCAGTGACTTGCGCGTGGACATGCAAACACAGATCAATGAACTACGCGTAGACATGCAAACACAATTCAGCGAACTGCGCGAGCGCATTGTCAGGATAGAAACCCACCTGGGCATCGATGCCGGTTCTGAATAGAGGCGGCTTCGCGGCGCCTGGTATCCATGGGCAATAAATTCAGGACACCCATCAAAAAATATGGGTGTCCTGATTTGACGCCCAGGTCATCTAATCTCTTTGGGGTTAGTTCCCCGCCGCTTGCGGCGAATGAGAAATTAAGTTCACATGTAACTACTCACCCCCACTTGTCCTTCCTGCACTTCTCCTCGTTCGTCCTTCCCGCGCTCCCCTCGTCCTTCCCGCGCTCCCCTCGTCCTTCCCGCGCTCCCCTCGTCATTCCCGCGCAGGCGGGAATCCAGTGAAAAAACCTGTCCCGGCGGGACACCTTATAACGTGTCGCTTGCGGCGACTATGTTATTGACTGGATTCCCGCCTGCGCGGGAATGACGAACAGGGGGGTGAGTAGTTACGTTCACATTAATAATACCCCGTCCGCTTGCGGCGGGGTAGTTTATTCCCCGGAGGTGCGACTGATGGAAGTCAAACCCATCAAAACACCCTAATCCCGCGTTAGAAAGTGGGAGAATCAAAAAAGCCTTGCCTGTATAATAAGTTACACGATCAATGAACATCACCCGATGGGTGCTACAGACAAGGCTTATGAACATCCTACCCTATACCATCGCAAATACCAATGATTTATTGACCGCTCGCGGCGGGCTGGTGTGTCTGGCCGAGTTGATGCGGCGGATTGGGTTTTCCGCCTGGGTTGAGCAATACTTTCCCACCCCCGGCAGCAACCGGGGCTACGGTCCTGCTGAGGTAGTGTCCTGTTGGATGCTGATGCTGCACGAGGGGGCGCGCAGTCTGGAGGACGTGCGGCATATCCGGGAGGACCGGGCGTTGCGCAAGGTGCTGGGGCTGCGGCGGGTGCCGAGCGCCGACATGCTGGGGGACTGGCTGCGGCGGTTGGGCAAAGACGAGGCGGGCATCAAGGCGCTGGTAAAGATAAACCGGCGACTGTTGGGGTGGGGCCTGGGCCGGCGTCGGGCGGTGACGCTGGACATTGACGCCACGCCGGTACTGGCGGACAAGCGCGAGGCGCGACGGACGTACCTGGGTGAGCGGGGTTACCTGCCGATGCCGGGGCATATCGGGGAGACAGGCCAGGCGGCGGGGTGTGAGTTTCGCGAAGGGAACGTGGCGCCGGCGGATGACAACCTGGGGTTTATCAAGCGTTGTGAGGCGGGGTTGCCGGCGGGGGTGAGTGTGGCATACCTGCGGGCGGATGCGGCGAGCTACCAGGGCGATGTATTCGGGTATTGTGAGGCGCAGGAGATAGCATACGTGGTGCGGGCCAAGCGTTCGAAGGAGATGAAGGCGTGGATACTGGAGCGCCCGGCCTCGGCCTGGACGCCGCTGACCCGGGACGGGGCGGCGGTGGACGGGCAGGATACGCATCGGGGGGTGTGGGCGATGAATGAGTATGAGCAGGCCTTTACGCTGGTGGTGCAGCGCATGCGCAAGGGCGGCCAGCAGGCGTTGGACCTGGGCGAGGACGGGGCGGACGACGAGACCACCATGACGGACGGGCGTTATATTTACCGGGCGCTGGCGACCAACCGGGATGCACTGACCGACAGCGAGATAGTGCACTGGTACAACCAACGCGGGGAGGACTCGGAGAACCGCATCAAGGAGTTGAAGTCGGACTTTGCCGGGGACCGGCTGCCGTGCGGGCAGTTCGAGGCCAATGCCCTGTACTTCCACCTGTGCGTGACCGCGTACAACCTGTTTGTGCTGTTCCGCCACTCCCTGCCGCCCGAATGGCACACCCGCCGGGCGATAACCGTCCGCTGGCGCCTCTATGCCCTGGCCGCCAAGGTGGTGTGCCATGCGCGCCGGGTGTATTTGAAGTTCCGCCCCGACCAGGCCCGCCTGGTCACCTCCCTGCTGGCGGCCCTGGCGCCGCCGGAGCGCCCGCTGCCGCTGACCGGCGCGGCGTAGTCCTGCCGGGACCTGTTTCCTTTATCACCCCCCGGGCGCCGGGGGACGCCCGCCCTTGCCCGTGTGACCGGCCTGACCCCGTCAACCTGCCCGGCATTGCTTCAATCCGGCATGGGAAAAGGATAAAACCTCCCCTGTCAGGGCAGATCATAGCCCATTGCTATTGAACAGGGCGCCACACAAAGGCAGAATCTATCATAAATGCCCGATTCAGATTTCTAACGCGGGATTTGGGAAACAGGTGCCGACTACAGGGCTTCGCTGCAGGAGATAGAAACACTGATGGCGGCGCGCCCGGATACGCCTGAAGGTGAAAGGATGGATGTACTGGCGGCCCTTGTCGAGGCGTATGAGCGGAAACATTATCCGCTTGACTTGCCCGATCCAGGCTTGCCCGATCCTGATTCCTGTTGCGCCGGGCGCCTTTCCCCGTTATACTTCACAACAAGGCCGGGACCTCGCTCCATAGCAGCGTTCCCGGTCGGCAACGGGCGCCGCTGTGCCTGCCGGGAACAGGGACGCCGCATGGAAAAACCAGATATCGCCATGGAGGTTAATCACATGGAAACGACTATGAACACCATACACCCCGATACCACCCCCGCTGCTGAGACGCCGCAACCGAACGCGGACTCCCGGCCCGGCCGCCGCGCCGGTCGTTCGGGAGACGACGTGGTGCGCTGGGCCGAGTTTCGTCAGACGCAGTGGATAATGGGCTTTGCCCTGGCGGTCATTATCAGCAGTCAGGGTTTGTTGTACACGGCCATCCTGGACGTGCAGGGTCAGATCGGAGGCTTGCAGGGCGAGATGGGCGTCCTGCGCGCGGACCTGCAAACGCAGATCAGTGACTTGCGCGTGGACATGCAAACACAGATCAATGAACTACGCGTAGACATGCAAACACAATTCAGCGAACTGCGCGAGCGCATTGTCAGGATAGAAACCCACCTGGGCATCGATGCCGGTTCTGAATAGAGACGGCTTCGCGGCGCCTGGTATCCATGGGCAATAAATTCAGGACACCCATATAATCACGCCCGAATTTATGGGTGTCCTGTAAGTTAATCGCTCCGACCCCAGGATAGCCAAGCGGCCAGGTTTAAAGCCTGCCCCCGCCTGTTGTAAGCGGGGGTCCGTCCCCGGCCGGTCTGTGGTTATACCGGTCCGTCCCCGGCCGGTCTGTGGTTATACCGGTCCGTCCCCAGCCGCCCCAAACACCCGCGGCACAAACCCCTCCTCGTTAACGATACTGGCGCTGCTGCCGGTAGCCCGGATGACAAACAAACCCCGCCGTTCCGCCTGCCGTACCACCGACGGGGCCGTCTTCAAATACGCCACCGCGCCGTACACCCGCAGGTCCGTGAAGTGCGGCTCATACACCCTGAACCTGTCCAGCTTCGCCAGGAAATGGTTCACGTCTTCGGACCTCAGCGTGGTCTTTACCTCCACCACGACCACTTCCTCGCCGTTAATGGCCAGGATGTCAAACTCGTAGTGCTCGCCGTTGCGCCGCCCGTGCGACTGGGTGTACGTGGACTTCACGGTTATCCCCCAGCCCTGCAGCAACTTCACCAGATCGCCTTCCACCAGGCTCTCCATGAGCTTGCCCCATTGGCTGTTGAACCGCCGGTCGGTCTCCTTCATTCGCCGGTCGGTCTCCTTCATTCGCCGGTCGGTCTCCTTCATCTGCCGGTCGGTCTCCCGCATCCGTTTTCGGAGTTTTTTCATCTTCTTGTCGAAGTCCTTCTGGCTCTCACGGAGTTCCTTCTGGGATTCGGCTATGCGGTCCAGGGTGGCCCAGATTTTTTCAGGGGTAGCGGGTTGGTGATGCAGCTCATTTTCCATGATGGATTCCTCCTTATTAGTTCAGGTAATCTTCCGGCACGCCGGGGCCGCCGCATGCGCACGGCAGGAACGAGCCGGCCCCGGTCACCGACATAATAATAATGTATGCAAGACAAAAAATAAACGCCCAATTCCAGGACACCCAATAAAAAGATATGGGTGTCCTGTAAGTTATCCTGTAAGTTACCTCAAAACTTATAGTGACTTGTCATACGTACTCATAGTGTGTGGTTTTCTGGGCGTTGTGTTCGTGACTGTAACTACTCACCCCCACTCGTCCTTCCTGCACTTCTCCTCGTTCGTCATTCCCGCGCGCCCCCGTCATTCCCGCGCAGGCGGGAATCCAGTGAAAAAAACGTCCCGAAGGGACACGTTATAAGGTGTCGCAAGCGACCCGTTTAACAGACTGGATTCCGGCCTTCGCCGGAATGACGAAGGGAGCGCGGGACGAACAGGGGGGTGAGTAGTTACCTCAAAACTTATAGTGACTTGTCATACGTACTCATAGTGTGTGGTTTTCTGGGCGTTGTGTTCGTGACTTTAATTGTGGTTTGGGTTAACCATGCCGCAATAAAACGTTTCAGAGAGTTGGAGAAAGAATAATGGTCTGGTTTGTAGTAGCGGCATTTTTTGTCTTCCTGATGGGTTTGGCTATCATCGTTTACGATATATCCAAACTTGGTCGTTGAACGCTCGCCTGGTAAGACACCCGTCGCCCCAGGGCGACCCCCTGCGTCATCCCCGCGCAGGCGGCAATCCAGTCAAACACCCCTCAAAACCCCCCACATAAAACCCCTCATAAAAAACCCCCACAAAAACTTGACAACCATATAAATTATTTCTTACTATTCTGTTGACAAGACTAAAAATTCCTGACATATTGCGGTCATTTTACGGCTTGGGGGCAACCGGCAGGCAAACACATTGAAAGACCTGCGCAATTTTTTCTGTTATGCTGTTGACATAATTCGTGAATATGGCATATTGCAACAAACCGGAGAAAGCAGTACTATTGGCGCCATGCCATGGGGAACCCCGTTGACAGGATTTAAAGATTTGGCTGTTGACTTGTATCCGCCTGAATGCGATATTTGTGGACAGTTATGACTTTTTGTATTAACATGCGCAGTAATGCGATATAACGCGTATAAAAGAAACACGATACAAAAGAATTCGTTTACTTCTATCTGAGAACAGGAGAAAAAGTTATGCCTTACAAGAATGAATCGATGTTGAGGGGTGGAGATGCGCCTGCTGACACGATGACAGAGCTGTGCTTCAACCCGCCGAACGGCCCGTTCGATGCCAGCAATGTCGTTACCGGTGAAATTACCCCGGGCGATGAAGACTGGATCATCATCGAGCTGACCGAAGGCAATACCTACACGATCACCGTTGCGGGCAGGGCGATAGATGACCCCGCTACGGCGGATGTCGATGAGTCAGACGAAACCGACCTGGAAAAGGTAGAGACCGATCTGGCAGACTCCGTCCTGAAGCTGCTCGACAGCAAGGGCGGCCTGATCAGGCAGCACGACGACATAGACGCCGCCAAGGGCAACCTGCTTTCCCAGCTACGGTTCACCCCGGAGGCCGGCAGCGGCACGCAGAAGTACTACATCAGCGTCAGCGGCAGCGACGCCAACCCGGGCGCCGGCACCGACGTCACGGGCGGCTACACGGTCAGCGTCATGCAGGCGCCGGCGCTGGCGGAAGGCGCGGGCTCGGACATCGAGGGGACTGGTGGTCCCGACAAGCTCACCGGCACGGATAATTCGGAGTCCATCGCCGGCCTGGGCGGCAACGACACCCTGGACGGGCGCGGCGGCGACGACACCCTGTTCGGCGGTCCGGGCAACGACCTGCTCACCGGCGGTCCGGGCGGCGACACGCTCAATGGTGGACCTAATCTACCAATTGAGTCACTCGATAACCCGGCTGTTTCACCTGATAAGAACAATATCGGCGGCGACACCATCTCCTACAGGCTGTCCCCGATGGGCGTCACCATCAACCTGGTGGACGGCGCGGCCCGGGGCGGCGACGCCGACGGCGATGTCCTGGGCGATGATATCGAGAACGTCATCGGCTCCGACCACAACGACGCGCTGACCGGCACGAACACACAGGTTGCCAACTCGTTGTGGGGCCTGGGCGGCAACGACGTGCTGCGCGGCAGGGACGGCATTGACAAGCTCTACGGCGGCCCCGGCGATGACGAGCTGGACGGCGGCGACGAGAACGACGTCCTGGAAGGCGGCCCCGGCGCGGATGAGCTGAGCGGCGGCCGCGGCGGTGACACCGCCTCCTACGCCAGCTCCGCGATGGGCGTCACGGTGCGCCTGCACAGCGGCCAGGC
The DNA here is from genome assembly GCA_965204045.1 of Gammaproteobacteria bacterium. Lineage (GTDB taxonomy): Bacteria > Pseudomonadota > Gammaproteobacteria > Eutrophobiales > Eutrophobiaceae > JAAXHV01. Next base: position 4,903,466 of record CBDBDW010000002.1, on the reverse strand, counting down.
CGCGGGCGGCGACGCCGAGGGCGATACCTGGGGCGACATGGTCGACGTGTCGTACATGGCGCCGGCCGAGGACCCCGACGATCCCCCTGTGGAAGTGCAGGAGACGGTGCCCGATATCATCCACCTGGTCGGGTCCCGCATGGCCGACATCCTGGCCGGGGACAGCCGGAACAACAAGATCTGGGGCGGCGGCGGCGACGACATGCTGTTCGGCGGCCCCGGCGGCGGCGACGACATGCTCTACGGCGAAAGCGGCGACGACATGCTGTTCGGCGGTCGTGGCGAGGACGAACTTCAGGGCGGCCCCGGCAACGACAAGCTGTACGGCGGCGCCGGCCAGGACCTGGTGGTAGCCGGCCCCGGCAGCGACATGATTTTCGCCGACAGGGACGATATAACCAGTCCCCGCGGCGTCCACGGCGATAATCCGCTGCCTGAAAGAGCCCCCGACGGCACCGATATCTCGACCAGCAATGACGAACGCGTTGCTCTCGGCCGGATGTTAAAAAATCCCGCAGACCAGGACACCCTGTCGTTCGCGAGATTCACGGATGCGGCGCTGGTGGACGACGGCACGGGCATAACCCTGAATCTCCATGAGAACGTGGATGTAACCAACATCGACCATCTCATCGGCACGGCGGAAGACGACGAGCTGACCGGCACGGACGGCTACGACGAAATCATTGAAGGGGGCGACGGCGGCGACCGGCTGCGCGGCGACCCCGTCGGCGCCAGTGCCACGGAGGACGACACCGCCGGCATGAGAACAGGCGACACCGTCTCTTATGCGAGTTCATTCCGGGGCGTGCGGGTGGATCTGGGCAATGGGACGACCGATCCGACCAACGGCAGTTCTGCCCGCCTCGGCCATGCCAGCAACGATGTCATCGACGGTTTTGAGAACGTCACGGGGTCTGAATTCGACGATGACCTGACGGCCCGCAAGGATGATATCGATGGCAATCCCGCTAACGGAATAACGGGGACCAGCATCCTCAAGGGTCTCGGCGGCAACGACACCCTGGAAGGCAGCATCCGCAACGACACCCTGGAAGGCGGCGCCGGCGCGGATGAGCTGAACGGCGGGCTTACCCGGGCTGGGGATAATCCAAGTGATGAAACTATGGCAAACACCCAGGTCAACACCTTGTCTTACGCCGGCTCGGACGCCGCCGTCACGGTGAACCTGCAGAATGTCACCGCGTCGGGCGGCCATGCCGAGGGCGACATGATTGAGACCTACGACCTGACCGTCGGCACAGGCGACGACGAGCGCGATATCGAAGTGGCCACCTTCAGGAACGTGACCGGGTCGATGCACAACGACCGCCTGACCGGCGACATGTTCGGCAACCTGCTTGCCGGCGGTGTCGGCGACGATACCCTGCGGGGTCTCACCGGGCCGGATACGCTCGTGGGCGGCCCCGGCAGGGACATGCTGGACGGCGGCGAGGAGCGGGGGGAAGACAGCAATAACCAGGTGGAGCAAGCCGGCGCCGCCCCCGGCGCAGGCCGGGTCGATGCCGCCGAGGACTGGGCCGTGTACCGGGACGCCATGGCCGGCGTGACCGTGGACCTGGACAGAAACACCGGCACGGCGGGCGAGGCCATGGGCGACACGCTGCGGGGCATTGAGCTGGTCTGGGGCTCCAGGCACGATGACACGTTCATCGCCGGCGAACGCGCCGATGCGATTCACGGCGACGGCGGCATGGATACCATCTCCTACGAGAGATCGAAGCATGGCGTGGATATTGTATTGCCCTACGCCGATGACGCCCGTCAGTTTACGGCGGGTGACGCTACTGAGTCGCCGCCGACGATGGATATGTTTATCGCTGCTACCGATGCGAACGTTGCGTTGTGGAGATCCGGCCCGGCCCTCAGCGCTACTCTCAGGCCGGGCCGTGTTGAGGAGGACGATAACGATACAACCACCAAAAGCTACGCCGAAAACGACATGCTGGTCAGCGTCGAGAACGTGACCGGCTCCCGCCGGGACGACACGATTGCCGGTGACGGCGTGCCCAACGTCATCCGGGGCGGCGTCGGCAACGATCATCTGGTCGGCGACTCGTACACCCCGACGGAAGCGACGCCCTTTACCGTCAGCAACGACACCCTGTACGGCGGCGATGGCGATGACATATTGGGCCGGCGGCTGTTAAGGGACTTGAATAATGACGGTGACGGCGGCGACGACGACGAACACGATGCAATCAATGATGACCCGGGCAATGACACGATGCACGGCGGCGCCGGCAACGACAAGCTGTACGGCGGCAGAGGCAACGACATCCTGAACGGCGGTCCGGGCGACGACGACCTGCAGGGCGACTACTACGGCAATGTCAATGCCAACACCGAAGGCGGCAACTCAGGCGCCAGCACCGGCGCCGACGTGTTCGTGTTCGCCCCGGGCGACACGGGGAGTGACATCATCGTCGATTTCTCCTCTGGTTCCGATGGTGCCACTGCCACCGCTGATGGTACTGTTGCCATCACTGACGGCTCGCCGACTGCCGATGGCGCGACGGGCGACAAGATTGACCTGAGAGCCTTCAACATTGATGGTGAAGCTGCTCTGTTGCGTCTTTTGATTCAGCGGGGCGACGCCGTCGTCCTGAACCTGGAACCCCATGGCGGCGGCAGGGTCACCATTGAAAACATGACTGTGCAAGGCCTGACGGATGGCAGGGCTGACCCGACATCGGGCGAGGCTGACAAGCATCTCATCCATGACGACCAGAACGGCATGCTTCCCGGTGTAGGCGAAGGCGGCACAGACGGCGTTTTCATCCTCTGATTAACGATTAACCAAACCGGCCCGGGGACGGATTTGCAACCCGTCCCCACCCCGGGACAGGGGTAAACCGGCATCCTGCTCACGGAAGTAAACGATCACAGGGGCGTCCCCGGCGGGCAACCGCCCGGAACAGCCCCTGTTTTATTTGTCCCCTCCTTTTCCGGGGTCAGAGTAAGAAATCCGTCAGGATTTTTAATCGGGGACAGATTTCAAACCCGTCCCCTCCGGTCCCACAACCGCCACCCGCCGCGAAAAACCTGCGCCGTTTTGTCATTGCGCCCATCCCTGGGCGCAACCCTGCGGGCAACCTCCGGTTGCGCAAATCGTCTGTCCTGACGATTTGTGACAAAACCCACAAAACGCCCAAAAAAAAATATACAACCCCGCCCCCGGACAGGCAGCTAATTCAGGACACCCATAAACCAGTCAACACCCAGCTAATTCAGGACACCCATAAACCAGTCAACACCCAGCTAATTCAGGACACCCATAAACCAGTCAACACCCGTTGACAACCAGATAACATATAAATACACTGAGTGAGATTGAGATATGGACTAAAGGGACCGGGTTAAGACATTCCCGGATATCACCCTGCCCCGTCTGGCCTGAACAACAACCAGGCAGGGTCGGCATGAGAAACAGGGTTAAAGAAACAGAGGAAAATAAAATGTCGATGGAATTTGTTGCAATCATCAGCGCCAGCATCGCGCTGGCTGGTCTTATTATTACCGGTCAAAACGGCCTGCGCAGGGAACTGCAGGGGCAACGGAAAGAAATGCAGGAGCAGGGAATTAGTCTTGCCAAGGAAATCAAGGAACAGCGGAAAGAAATGCAGGAGCAGGGAATTAGTCTTGCCAAGGAAATCAAGGAACAGCGGAAAGAAATGCAGGAACAGGGAATTAGACTTGAGAAGAAAATTCAGGAACAGGGCAATAGACTTGAGAAGAAAATTCAGGAGCAGGGCAAGGAGATTGAGGGAGTGAAAATCGAAGTAGCCGCCCTCAAGGCCACCGTGGACACCTACTTCCGGGTCCGGGTGGACCCGCCCCTGCAGTCAGCCGTGGCAGAGACCCCCGAGGACTACGACGCAGACTGACCTCCCCCGGCAACCGGCACAATGTTCAAGTCCGGCTCCTGATTATAGGGGTCAGAGCAAGAAATCCGCCAGGATGTTTACTCTGATACCCATCTATCCGGATCCAGGCGCCAGTAGCCCTCCACTTCCGTCCCCCTTCGTCATACCGGCGAAGGCCGGTATCCAGTAAACAAAGAGTCGCCCTCCGGGCAACCCATTATCCCACTGGATGCCGGGTCAAGCCCGGCATGACGAAAAGCAGGCGTTTTATGGGGACAGAATTGAATTCTGTCCCCGGCTTCCCCGGCAAGCAGCGCCAGGGAACTTCAGGATATATCGGAACAGTATCGGGTCAGACCAGCGCAGCCTAACAGAACCTACTGATAATAAAGAGAAAATATCTCACAAACCGGTACTTTACTACTCTTACACTGCGTTTTTCGTGCGCCAAAACAGGGTTTTAAGGTATCAAAAGCTGCACAAGCGAGCTACACGTATTTAGAGTCAGGTCGCATGATACACGCCGGGGCAAGATGGGGTCAGGCTTACCCTGCCTCCCAAAATCCAGCATGATTAAACAAGACAGGTTATGTGCTTTTGAATTTTGACTTGAAATTGTCAGAAATTAATGCTATTTTTCTGACTAATAACTATTTATGAGGATTTACTATATGTCTGTTTTAAGTGATAAAATTATGAAGAGAATTAGAGGTCATGGTCGCGGAAGATGGGTCTGTGTGCCAAAAGACTTTCTGGACTTGGGGACAAGGGCTGCAGTGGACCAGGCCTTGTCCAGGTTGGTGAAGCGTGGACAACTGCGTCGCATTGGCCGCGGTCTCTACGATTGGCCCCGGATGAGTACGGTGTTGAAGCGGTTTGCTCCGGCCGACCTGAGTCTTACAGTAGATGCAATTGCCCGCCGAGACAGTGTTCGTGTGATGCCCTCCGGGCTCGCGGCAGCGAATGGACTGGGATTAACCAATGCCGTGCCAGCGCGCGCGCTGTATTCAACAGATGGCCCCAGCCGTTCGGTTCAACTGGGGCAACGCACTGTTGATTTCAAACACGCGAAACCAGGCTTGATGCAGTGGAGTGACCGGCCAGGCGGGCCGGTAGTCAGTGCCTTGATGTGGCTGGGCTCAGAGATAGCGAACGACCCCCAAGTCACGGGTCAGTTACGCCGGCAATTGACTGATGCTGTCAAGCAGGATCTCATTCGTGGTGTGGCGCAACTGCCAACCTGGGCGCAGCCTATAGTACGACAATTGCAGGATGATGTGGCGTGAGTATAAATCCACACTTCAAATCCTTTCTTGACTTGCCTGATTATGAGCGTCGTACAGTATTTGAAGCTACCGCAGAAAGTCTGAATACTTTACCCCGTTATATCGAAAAAGATTTCTGGGTCTCTCATGTATTGGACGGGCTTTATAATGCTGAGGCAGAAGGTCAGCCACGGATATTATTCAAAGGTGGGACATCACTTTCGAAAGTTTATAACGTAATACAACGTTTCTCCGAAGATATTGATATTACCGTTTTTTGCGAAGACTTGGGGTTTATTGGTGAGAATGACCCGGCGAATCCGAAGTTGGGAACAAACGAACGGAAACGTGTCATTAATAATATAAACAGTAAGGCAAGTGCATTTATCGAAGATGGATTACGGAATACTCTGCAAGCAAACTTACACGATTGTCACGTAGCGCCTGACCCGGATGATAAGAATGGGGTGACCTTGCATGTTGAATACGTAAGCCTTTATGAAGCAGGGAGTGAAGCATACGTTCAACCCCGAGTTAAAATTGAAGGTGGCGCCCGTTCGGCGGTTGAACCGCGTAGTAAACATACTACCAGACCATATATTATGTCTGAATTAGACTGAACTTCCAGCAAAAATCCCCCTGTATTCGTCTTTAAGCTATTGATTTGTCGGGTATTATTCAGGTTTTTTGTTTATCTCTTTGTAGCCATGTAATAGTGTGATATAAATGCAATTATGACCATTATATTATTGACATAATCTGATACTACGGCTATAATTGGTAGCCATGTACATCGAATCCGTCCCCAATCGCAACTCCCCGCCCGCTATCCTCCTGCGCGAGTCCTATCGCGACGCCGGTAAAGTCAAAAAACGCACCCTCGCCAACCTCTCCCACTGGCCCCCCGCCCTCATCGAGGGCCTGCGCACCCTGCTCAAAGGCGGCCATGCCGTCGCCCACCCGGCCGAGACCTTTACTATCACCCGCTCCCAACCTCACGGGCACGTCGCCGCCGTGCTCGGCACCCTCAAAGACCTGCGCCTGGACCGCCTCATCGCCCGCCAGGACAGCCCCGAGCGGCAACGCGTGCTGGCCTTGCTTATCGCCCGCCTCCTCCACCCCGGCTCGAAACTCGCCACCGCCCGGGGCCTGGCCGCCGCCACCGCGCGCGACTCGCTCGCCGACACGCTGGCGCTGGGCGACGTGAATGAGGACGACCTGTACGCCGCCATGGACTGGCTGCTCAACCGCCAGGACCGCATCGAGCGCGGCCTGGCCCAACGGCATCTCCAGGACGGCGCCCTGGTGCTCTATGACCTGACCTCCGTGTACCTGGAAGGCCAGGCCTGCCCCCTGGCCCGGCGCGGCTATTTGCGCGAGGGTAAGAAGGGCAAACTGCAGATTGAGTTCGGCCTGCTCTGTGACGAGGCGGGTTGCCCGGTGGCCGTGGAGGTGTTCGCGGGCAACACCGCCGACCCGATGACGCTGGGCGCCCAGGTCACCAAACTCAAACAACGCTTCGGCCTGGACCGGGTGGTGCTGGTGGGGGACCGCGGCATGGTGACCGAGGCGCGCATCCGGGCAGAGGTCGAACCGGCCGGACTGGATTGGGTCGGCGCCCTGCGCGCCCCGGCCATCCGCCAACTGGTCGAGGCCGGTGTGGTCCAACTGTCACTGTTCGATGAGCAGGACCTGGTGGAGGTGCGCAGCGCGGCCTATCCCGGTGAGCGCCTGGTGGTGTGCCGCAACCCGTTGTTGGCCGAGCAGCGGGCCCGCAAACGTGACGACTTGCTGCAGGCTACGGAACGGTCGCTCGATGCGGTCGTGGCGGCCACCCGGCGCGACAAACGACGCCTTCAGGGTAAAGACAGGATAGCTCTGCGGGTGGGCAAGGTCATCAATAAGTACAAGATGGCCAAACACTTTGAGTTGACCATCACCGAGGAGTCCTTCACGTACCGGCGCAAGACCGAGTCCGTCACCGCCGAAGCGGCGCTCGATGGGCTGTACGTGGTGCGCACCAGCCTGGGCGAGGACGACCTGAGCGCCGCCGACACGGTGCGCGCCTACAAACGCCTCAGTGCCGTGGAGCGGGCCTTTCGCAGTCTGAAGAGCGTGGACCTGAAAGTGCGTCCGGTGTTTCACTACACCCCCGAGCGGGTGCGCGCCCACGTGCTGCTGTGCATGCTGGCCTATTACGTGGAATGGCACATGCGCCAGCGCCTCAAACCGTTGCTGTTCGACGATGAGGCACCGGAGACCGCCGAGAGGATGCGGCACTCTGTGGTAGCGCCCGCCCAGGTGTCCGACTCAGCCAGGGACAAGGCCCGGCGCAAGCGCACCGCTGAGGGGTGCCCGGTGCACAGCTTCCGCACCTTGCTGGATGACCTCGCTACCCTGTGCAAGAACCGGGTCGCGGCTAACGTGGCCGGCGCCGAGCCGTTCGAGATGCTGACCCAACCCACAGCGCTGCAACAGCAAGCCTTCAAACTGCTGGGTGTGCGCTTGTAGTGTACCCAGTAACGCTCACACGCTTTTTTTAAATTAATCCAAAAATCAACAGGTTGGCTCGTTTAGGGGCTGGAAGTTCAGATTAGAGGATTATGACTTATCTGTGCCGGGATTAATTACCATCGCTGCTGAACGCACGTTCCTCGATAAAGTGATGATCCTGCATGGATGGTATTGTGGTCACCGGGATGAAGAACGCTTGCCAAAGGATAAGGATCGGTTATCAAGACATTACTACGATGTTGCGACAATGATGGAAACTCCCGTCGTCGGTGAAGCTATGGATGATATCCAGTTGGTGAAAGATGTTATAAAACATGCGGAGTTGTTCTTTAAAAGAGGCTGGATGAAGCTGGATGAAATATTTATCGATGGTTTAAAGATAGTTCCTCAAGATAAGCTCCGTAAAAGTTTGGAAAGGGATTACAACGCTATGCAAGAAATGCTGTTTGGGGATATCCCGCCGTTTTTATCACTCATCAAGCGCATTGAGGAATTAGAGCACTGTCTGAATGAAAAGGTATTGAGCAGTTGACCCTACTCCCTGTCTCCCCTGTCCGGTAACTTTTCACAATAAACTGCGTTTGACCGGTCAAGGCGCGCGCAGGGGTCCTGGCGATAGAATTCGCACAGGCGCCTGTAGACAGGGGGGTATTCAGCTTCAAGCACACCAGGGGTATCAAAGAAATATTCGCTTGTCACCGCAAAGAATTCCCCGGGGTCCGTGGCTGCATATTCGTCCATCACCGTCGTGTCGCCTGCGTTGATACGCCGTTTCAGGTCCTCGAAGGCGGTGCCGAAGTCGCGGCGCCAGGTCTCTGGATCCATATCCCGGTGCAGTGGCGGACGACCGTTTGCCTCACCATCCAGCATGTCAAGCTTGTGGGCCATCTCATGGATAACGACGTTATAACCCTCGCCCTGTCCTGACGCCAGAATATCCTCCCAGGACAGGATGACCGGGCCGCGAAACCAGGACTCGCCGGCGCGGGCCTCATCCCATTCATGTTCGACCCCGGATTCGTCCACCTCATGTTCACGCGCGATGAAACTCCCGGGATAGACCACGACGCTCCGCCACGGGTCGTAAGCCTCAAGACCCAGGGCAAGGACCGGCAGGCACGCCTGGGCCGCGATCACAGCAAGATCAACCGTTTCAAGGCGCTGTCCGCGTACCGGTTCAATGGACTTGCTTGCGATAAAACGCGAGGACAGTTCCCTGAGCTGTACGCGTTCGCCGTCATCAAGCATGTCAAGCACGGGGAGAACGTCGAGCGCCGCTACCCAATCGGCTTCACTGATAAACTTGCGACGACGCCACATGCAAACCTCTGTCCCCGGTTCCGGCTACTCGTAAACCCATGTTCCACCTGTGTTATTTAAGGGTTACAGCATAGCGCAAAAAGAGATGCAGGTTCGTGTTTCGGCATGTTCTCGAATCCCTGCGCAGCCCGTTACGATTTCCTGAACTCCCGTCTTATGGTCTTCCCCGCCAGGAAATAGTGCAGGGACGACCACAGGCCGAAAACCAGGCTGACCGCCAGCAATGCGTAGCGCAGGGAATCCTGTTGGTGCCCGGCGGCCAGGTAATCGCTCATGATCCCCACCGCCTGGGGGCCGATGCCGCCGCCAATGAGGTTGGTGATCAACAGCAGCAACGCGGCCGCCATGGCGCGCATCCTCACGTCGGCCAGGCCCTGGGCCACGGCGAAACTCGGCGGGCCCTGCATCACCCCGATCATGAACGGCAGGAACAGGGACAGGAATGCAACCGTCGGGTTCTGCGTGAGGAAGGTCAGCACGAACATGGGGGTGGATACCAGTAGGGCCAGCGAAGGGACCCAGACGTACCAGCGCAAATCGGCGGCGCCCAGCCGATCTGCCAAGTAGCCGCCCAGCAGCATACCGATAAGCTGGGAGACACTCAGGATGATCGCCAGCCAGGTGCCGACCTCGCCGGTCTCCAGCCCGAACGAGCGGGTGAAAAAGGACGGCAGCCACTGCACCACACCCAGCCAGAGCACCGTGTACAACCCGGTTGCGACCGACAGGTGGCGGAAGGTCGGGCTGGCGCCGGCTTCGCCCACGCCCACCAGGACCCTGGCAACGGCCAGTTGCACGAAGTTTTGAGCCACGCCGCAGAGCGCGGTCATGGCGCTCCAGACGGACAAGGCAATGGCAATGATATTTTTCCGGCTGTAGCGGTCGGCCAGCCGGGCGATGGGAATGCCCATGGTGGCGTAGAACAGGGTAAACGCCAGTCCGGTGATGAAGCCGATCTCGGTGTCACTCAACTGCAGGTCGGCCTTGATAGCCGGCAGCAGCACGGCCAGCATGTAGCGGTCCATGTAGTTGAAGAACGACACCAGGAACAGCAGCGACAGGGCGGTGACCCTGATTGAGTTTCCGGATGTGTTCATTTTTTATATGCGCCTGGACAGGGGACAGATTTGAAATCTGTCCCGGGAGTAACTTTGACAGGCCAGGGAGAATGACGGCATTACAAGGAGTGTTTGTCCACTGGATTCCCGTCCCCGCCCAACTCCATACGGGGACAAGCTTGCACGGGAATGACGATGAAAAGGAAAAGGCTGACCCCACCTTAGCCCGGGGCCTGCGGTGGCGGCAGGTGGGTTTCCTCCAATGCCCTGGCTTTGATCTGCTCTATGGTTCCGCCGAAGTTGAACATTGGTGGTTCTCCCCGGCCTGCAGCCAACTCCGCTCGCAATGACCGGGTTGCGGCCTCATCGACGTTGCCGTCATCCTGCAACACCACGCCGTAGCGTTTTGCGCCGGCAGCGCTGACCAGGCCGCGCTCCACGTCAAGGCGCACGGTTTCGGGGTCGCGCCGGTAAGGGTCACCCCAGCCTCCTCCGCCCCAGGTATTGAAATACAGGATGTCGCCGACTTTCACCTCCACGTCTTCGCACTTGGACGGCAACCATTGATCGGTGCCGTCGGCGCGCGCCAGGTGTTTGCTGGAACGCTGTCCCGGTTCGCCGCCGTTCACGCCCCAGGGATAAGTCAGCCAGCGTTCGTCGTGGATGGCGATGGCGCCGTCACACAGGAACCGGTAGGCCACGCTCAGGCCGTTGCCGCCGCGGTGCAGGCCGGCGCCGCCCGAATCGGTAATCGGTTCATATTTTTCTATGCGCAGGGGGAAATAAGCCTCGATAAATTCGTTCGGCACGTTGGTGAAACTCGGCCACAGGGAATGGCCGTCCGGCCCGTCGCCGGCCGGCCTGCCGGGGATGCCGCCGAAGCCGATCTGGAACAACTGGAACCACTCGCCGTTCTCATCGTAGCCGGAGTAGAACAGGTGCGGGCTGTCGGAAAAGCCGGCCGCGTTCAGCGCCTCCGGCGCGCCCTGGCCGAGCAGGCCGCCCATCACGTCGAAAATCCGCCCCAGGGCATGGGTACGGCCGGACAGGGCCGCGGGGTAGTCCGGTTTCAGCAGCGAACCCTGTGGAATACGCACGTCGACCAGGTCGTAGAAGCCGTCATTGAACAGGATCTGCGGGTCGAACAGGTTGATGGTAAACGCGCCGAAAAACATCCTGAACATATCTTCGCTCAGGAAGAAATTGATCGAGCTTTTCGCCTGCGGGTCGGTGCCGGCAAAATCGAATACGGCCCGGGAACCCTCCCGCCACAGGCTGCACTTTATCTTGTATGGCCCGCCGCCCACGCCGTCGTCACACACGTAGTCCTGGAAACTGCGCGGTTCTTCCGGCACGATCATCTCGATGATCTGCTTCATGGCGCTGTGGTTGCGCTCCAGCATCAGTTCCATGGTGGAGTAGAACACGTCATCGCCGAAACGTTCGGCCAGCTCAATGCAGCGCCGGGCCGCGGTATTGCAGGCGGCGACCAGGGCATTCAGGTCGAAACGGTTCCATTGCGGGGTGCGCACGTTGTGCAATATCAGTTCCAGGATATCGGACTGCAACTCCCCTTTCCGGTACAGCTTTGTCGGGGGGATGCGGATACCCTCCTGGAAAATGGTGGTCGCCCGTACCGGGATACTCCCCGGGGTCATCCCGCCGTTATCCGACATGTGTCCGAACATGGCGGACCAGGCGATATGCCTGTGGTCCTTGAAGATGGGCGCCAGTACTATCCAGTCCGGCAGGTGGGATACCGCCGCGCCGCACATGTACGGATCGTTGGTAAGAATGACGTCGCCCTCTTCGAGCCCCCCTTCGTAGGCGTCCATCAGGCCGTGGATGAATGATCCGAACTGGCCTACCACCATCTTGCCTTCCCGGTTCGCCACCATGGGAAAACAGTCGCCCTGCTCGCGGATGCCGGGAGACATGGCGGTGCGGAACAACACCGCGTCCATTTCGACGCGCACGTTGCGCAGGGCATTCTCGATAATGTCCACGGTCACCGTATCGACCGGGACGCGTGCCAGGGGGGTTGTATTCTGTTCGATTACTTTACCGGTCATTGCCTCTGTACCGACCCGTTATTCAGGGTTGATGACAAGGTTGCCCAGGGCATCCACTCCCGCCCGGTATCCGGGCAGGATCAGGGTCGTGGAATCCATTTCGCAGATGATTGCCGGACCCGGCACGATAAGTCCTTCATGCAGTTTTTCCCGTGCATAGATAACGGCGCCGTGCCACTCCCCTTCGTAATAATAACGGCTGTCGTGAAGCCTGCAGTCTTCCAGCCGGGTTTGCGCGCCGCTGGTCTCAAGTTCGGCCAGGTCCTTCTGTTTGACCCTGACGATGGCCCGTATCATCACGATCTCATGGTCTTCGCCCAGGTCGAAAGTGAACAGGTGTTTGTGTTCGGCATCAAAGCGCCCGGTCAGGCTTGGAATGCCGCCTTCCTCCAGCTCATCCGCGGTGAAATCGAGGGTGATCTGGTAGGCTTGTCCGGTGTAACGCAGGTCCGCCTGGCACACCGTTTCCAGTTCCTGCTGCGCGACCCCGTCGGCCGTCAGGGACTCCGAGGCCCGGCGGCGCAGGGCTTCCAGGTCCTGCAACAGGTTTTCCGTGCCGGTTTCTTCCGCCATGGAGATATAGGTGCGCGCCGCCTCATCCTGGACTTGCGTGGTCGCATCGCCATAGGCGCACAGGACACCGGGGCCGGGTGGGATGATGACCGGCCAGGAGCCCGTCAGGATACCCAGGGCGTTGGCATGCAGCGGACCGGCGCCGCCGAAACCGACCAGCGAGAAATCCCTGGGGTCGTAGCCCTGCTCCACGGAGACCAGGCGCAACGCGCCGAACATGGATTCATTCACGATTTTTATGATTCCTTCGGCAGCCTCCATGAGACTGATATCCATGGCGTCAGCCAGCTTTTGCACTGCCGTCTCCGCCGCGGATTTGTCAATCGCCATGGCGCCGCCCAGTTGCACGTCCGCGGGCAGGTACCCCAGGACCACGTTGGCATCGCATACCGTGGGTTCCTCGCCCCCTTTCATGTAGGCCGCCGGACCGGGAACGGCCCCGGCGGATTGCGGACCGACGCGCAGCGCGCGGGTCAGTTCCGGGACAAAAGCGATGGACCCGCCGCCGGCGCCTACGGTGCGCACGTCAACCGACGGCGCCCGAACGCGCACGTCGCCGACGATGGTTTCCCGCCGCACCCGGGCCTTGCCGTTCTGGATCAGGGCCACGTCCGTTGACGTCCCGCCCATGTCGAACGTCAGGATGTTGTCGTATCCTGCCCGGCTGCAAAAATACAGGGCGCCGGTCACTCCCCCGGCCGGTCCCGACATGAGCATGTTGACCGGCGATTGCGCCGATGCGCGGCCCGATGCCAGTCCGCCGTCTGAGCGCAGGATGGACAGGACGACGTCGCTGCCCATCTGCTCGGCCAGGGCGACCTGCAGGTTGGTGATGTATTTCGATACTTCCGGCCTGACGTAGGCGTTGACGACCGTGGTTTCGGTGCGCTCGTACTCCTGCATCTCGGGCACGACCTTGCTGGATATGGAGATGGGTATATCGGTGAAAACCTCGCCGGCGACGGCCTCGGCGCGGCGTTCGTTCGCATCGTTGATGTAGGCGTTGATGAAGCAGATGGTCAGGGATTCCACTTCACCCCTGGCGCGCAGCCTTTGCAGGTCCCGCCTCAATGCTTCCTCGTCCAGTTCCCTGACGATACTGCCCCCTGCGTCGATGCGTTCATCCGCTTCTATGGTCAGTTCCAGGGGGGCCAGCAACGGTTTCTTTACGTAACTGACCCAGCCGCCCAGGCCGCCCGGGCAGAATGAACGGGCAACCTGCAGCACCTGGCGGTATCCTTTTGTCGTGACCAGGCCGACCCTGGCGCCGCGCCCGGTCAGCACGGCATTGGTCGCCACGGTGGTGCCGTGCATCACCCGGGATATATTACCGGCATCGATGTTGTGTGTGTCACAGATACGGGCGATACCGTTCAATACCCCGATGGAGGAGTCTTCCGGCGTTGACGGCACTTTAGCCGTGAATGTCGCGCCGCTTCGTTCATCGATCAGCAACAGGTCGGTAAAAGTGCCGCCCACGTCAACACCCAGGCGATAAGTCATGCTTCAGATACCCCTTTTCCTTCACTCATCGCAAAATGGATTTTTTGCCGTACTGTACGGGCAATTGATTTTATCGGTATATCAATGTACTTTGATAAAACTTCAGTAAATCGAATCAAAATGACACCTGTATTATGGATGCCACGCTGACATTGCTTAGCAAGTACCACCACGGAGTCCTGGATCCGGGCTCGCCCACACCGTTGTACCACCAGCTTTACTCCATGCTGCGCGACTGCATCCTCGGAGGCGTGCTGGAAGACGGCTCCAGAATGCCCTCCGAAAAGGAGTTGTCCACTACGTTCAAGGTGTCCCGTATCACGGCAAGGCGCGCGCTCGACGACCTCGCGGCGGAAGACCTGGTTGCGCGCCAGCGCGGCCGCGGCACCTTCGTAAATTACCACTATCACCCGGAATTGCTCAACGCTCCATTGACGGGCGCGCTGGAAAGCCTCGAGCACATGGGCAGGGAAACGAAAATCAAGGTGCTCAGCCTGCGCTTTATCCGCCCGCCGGTGAATATTGTCGATGAATTCGGCATATCCGACGAACAACCGCTGTGTCACATGGTGCGTATCAGGAGTAACCGCGACCTGCCGTTCGCCTACTACGAAAGCTGGACGCTGGGGTTTGACAAATCCATCCGCAAACAGGCCCTGGAAAAAATCCCGCGCCTGGAACTGTTGCGAAAATCCGGGGTGAAGATAGCCCGCGCCGAACAGACCCTGAGCGCTGAAGCCGCGTTCCCGCCCGCGGCCGGCGCCCTCGGCATCATGCCGGGCAAGCCGCTGCTGAAGCTGATACGGCGGTCGTTCGGTGAGGATGGCAAGCAGGTTGATCATCTGAACGCCGTATACAACCCTGACCGGTTCCAGTACCGGATGTCTCTTACATTGAAGTAACGCGCCAAACCTGCTACTCCGGGTACGGCCGTTTGAGGAATTTCCCCGAAGGTTCGCCCACTATATTGCCGTCATAGACCAGGCGCCCGCGCAGCCAGGTCTGCTTCACCCGGGCTGACAACTCGATCCCTTCAAAAGGGGTATAACCCTGGGTGGAAGGGGAATCCTGCGCCTGCACAACCCAGCTTTCATCCGGATCGACCAGGACCAGGTCGGCATCACAGCCGGGCGCTATATCACCCTTGCCGTCCAGGCCGAAACGTCTGGCCGGGTTGTAACCGGTCAACTCAGCGATACGATTCAGGCTCAGACCCCTGCGGCTTCCTTCGCTGATCAGGGCCGGAAGCAGGTACTCCGTGCCGCCGAAGCCCGACTTGGCCAGAAACACGTTGCCTGGCTCAGCGGCGTCAACCTTGAGTTCATGCTTGCAACAGGCATGGTCGCTGACCACCCAGTCCAGTTTTCCGTCCAGCAGCATCTCCCACAGGTACTCAACGTCCGTGCGGGGACGGATCGGCGGGTTGACCTTGGCCAGGGCGCCGCTTGGTGATTCCGTATCCAGCGCCAGGTGGCCTATGGTTACTTCGCGCCGGAAATCGATATGGGGAAACGCGTCCGCCATCAACAGCGCGGCTTCGACCGCCTTACGGGAAGACAGGTGCAGCAGGTTGATGTTCGCGCAATCCGTCTCATGGGCCAGGTAAGAAGCGATGAATATCGCGAGGCCCTCCGAGTGGGGCGGGCGCGAGGCATGGTAGGCAGGCAGGCCGCTGAGCCGGCCCTCTTCCTCGACCAGGCGCGTATAGGCGCGCATGATCTCAGCCGTCTCACAATGCATGCTCAGGCTGATTTGTTGCGCCTTGTCAGGAAAGCGGTCCATGGCCCTGCGGACGCCGCGCATGACAAACTCGAAGTGGGCGAAATCATAGCGCTCATCTTTGCCGATCATGAGAAAACCGCTTTGATCATCGGACTTGCCGTGCAGACCGTGGGAGCCGTAAAACATGAAAATCTTGAACGAGGTCACGCCGAAACGCTCCACCAGTTCATCGATCTCATCGATATGCGCCGCCATCATCGGCGCCAGGTGGTAGGCGTAATCCACGTGGAAGCGCCCTTCGGACTGTTCCAGCACTTCCGGGAAAAATTCACTGTAGGGGCCGCCTTTATTGAGGTAGTACTTACCCGTGCGCATGTAATTCAGGCTGGTGGTCACGCCCCCCATGGCCGCGGCGCGGCTTTCGCTGAGCGCGTCTTCGGCCAGGGGCGCATAAATACCCGTGTGCATATGGGCATCGATAACGCCGGGGAATGCCAGTCGTTGCCGGCCGTCCACTACTTGCCGCGCCGCGGCAGGATCGATATCCGGGGCAATGCGTGTGAACCTGCCGTCAGCAACTGCGATATCTGCAATCTCGACCGAGCCGCTGTTCGGTCTGACCACTCTCACGTTCTTAATCAGCAAATCTAGTGTCATGACGGTTTTTTTATGCAGCTTCGGTAAAATCCCACGTAATCAGGGGACGGATTTGAATCCGTCCCCGGACACAGATAAAGTTCTAATGTTATACTTTTATAACATGATTTGCGAAACTTTGCCCGGAAACCGGGGACGGATTCAGCCTGCCCCCGCGTGTTGCCGGCAGGCGTCCGACCCGGTCACGGTTGATGGCTAAGACTCTATTCGAAAAAATATGGGATGACCACCTGATTACCGAGCTGGGGGACGGGTCGTCGCTGTTGCATATCGATCGTGTTTTCCTGCACGAACGCACGGGCAGCATCGCGTTAACCTCCATGGCGGAGAAGCGCCGCCGGGTCAGGAACCCGGGCCACGCGTTCTGCACCATGGACCACATCGTCGATACGTTTCCCGGCCGCGGCGATGAGACTTCCATGCCCGGCGGCCGGCAGTTCATCTCCCGCACCCGCCTGGAAACCAGGCGCGCCGGCATTACCCTGTTCGATATCGATGACCCGCGCCAGGGTATCTCTCACGTCATTTCCGCGGAACAGGGGATCACCCTGCCCGGACTCACAGTGGTCTGCCCCGACAGCCATACCTGCACCCTGGGCGCGCTGGGCGCGTTGGCCTGGGGGATCGGCACCAGCGACTGCGAGCACGCGCTGGCGACCGAAACGCTGAGAGTCGTCAAACCGGGACAGATGGGGGCGCGCGTGGAAGGCAGGCTGCATCCCGGCGTCACCGCCAAGGACGTTATACTGCACCTGATAGGAAAATACACCGCGTCCGGCGCCGGCGGCTATGCGATCGAGTTCTACGGTCCCGGTATCGGGTCGCTCCCCATGGAAGCCAGGATGACCCTGTGCAACATGACCGTCGAGTTTTCCGCGTTTACCGGGCTCATCGCCCCCGATGACGCTACACTGGAATATATTGCCGGGCGCCCTTATGCCCCGACGGGCAGTGACTGGGACGCGGCGCGGGAATACTGGCGCAAGCTGCGCACCGACGAAGGCGCCGGATATGACAGGGAACTGTACCTGGACCTGGCGCAGGTAGATCCCGGCGTTACCTGGGGGACCAGTCCGCAACATGTTATCGGCGTCTCGGACGTGGTGCCCGACCCGAAGCAGGAACCCGATACGACCACGCGCAACGGCATGGAGCGGGCCCTGGATTACATGGGTCTCAAGGCCGGCGACGCTATCGCTTCCATTCCGGTTGACGCGGCGTTTATCGGTTCCTGCACCAATAGCCGGCTCAGTGACCTGCGCGCCGCGGCCGCCATCCTCGAAGGCAACAGAATTGCGACAGGCGTGAAGGCAATATGCGTCCCCGGCTCCACCCAGGTCAAACTCGCGGCAGAGCGGGAAGGCCTCCACGAGATTTTCCTGGATGCCGGGTTCGAGTGGCGCGAGTCGGGCTGTTCCCTGTGTTTCTACGCCGGCGGTGAAGGTTTTCCTGCCGGCGCCCGCGTCATTACCAGCACCAATCGCAACTTTGAAGGACGCCAGGGTCCCGGGGTGCGCTCACACCTGGCGAGTCCGGCAACCGTCGCTGCTTCGGCGCTGAAAGGCCGTATCACGGACGTTCGCGGCCTCGGGAGGCGCACATGAAGACTTTTGTCACTCATGAAGGCGTCGCTGCACCGTTGATACACAGCAACATCGACACCGATACCATCATCCCGTCCAGGGAAATGCGCCACGTGTCGAAACAGGGCCTGGGCGAAGGACTGTTTGCCGGCTGGCGTTACCTGAAAGGAGACCAGGAAACCCGCGCAATCAACCCGGATTTCGTACTCAACAAGCCGCAGTACGCCGGCGCCAGCATATTACTGGCAGGCGGCAATTTCGGCTGCGGTTCTTCACGGGAACACGCAGTCTGGGCGCTGCTGGAATACGGATTCAGGGCTGTCATCGCGCCCGGTTTCGGTATGATCTTCTACCATAACGCCATGCGTAACGGCCTGCTGCCGGTAAGACTGCCGGAATCGGCAATCATGAAATTGAGCAGCCCCGGTCTTTCCGGCGCGGCCGCGTCATCCGGGCCGATCGCCATTGATTTGCAGAACTCTACTGTTACCGGTAGCGCCGGTTTGAGCTACCGTTTCGATATCGAACCCGTGTACAGGGATATGCTGCTGCAGGGAATGGACGCCATAGACATGACGCTGCAACACCAGGATATGATAGACGAGTTCCAGTCCGGGGACAGGCAGACCCGCAACTGGGCTTACCTCCGTTAACCTGTTTTCCCGGCGGCAACGACCGTCAGGCTGCCAGTATCCGGCCGTCAATCAGCGCATCGATTTCGGAGTCTGCCAGGCCCAGTTCATGCATGACTTCCCGGGTGTGCTCACCTTGTTTCGGCACGTCCCTGCTCAGCCCCGGGCGCTTTCCATCCACCTGCACGGGCAATGCGGGCAGCCTGGTGCGCTGCCCTTCCGGCGTCGTCACGTCCAGCAGGCCGCCGGAAGCCAGCAGGTGCGGGTCTTCAAACAGGTCCTCCGGCCTGGAGATAGGGGCATAGGGCAGTCCGCACAGGTCCAGCCGCTCCATCAGTTCATCCGCGCTGAACTCCAGGAACAGTGAACGCACCCGCGGTATCAACTGATCACGCCCGGCGACCCTGCCCGCATTACCTGCAAGGGACTCATCCCCGGCGAAATCATCCAGGGAAAAATAATCGCAGAATTTCTTCCACTGGGTGTCGCTGACCACGGCGACAAATACCTGTTTCCCATCCCTGCAGTCGAAGATGTCATAAATTGCCCAGGCGGATACCCTTACCGGCATGGGCGGGGCCGGTTCGCCGGTCACTGCATGCTGCGCCATGTGCTGGCCGACCAGGAAGGCCGTGCTTTCAAACAGGGCGCTGTCAATCCGCTGCCCGCGGCCGGTGCGCCGGCGCATCTCCAGGGCCGACAGGATGCCGATGGCCCCGAACATGCCGCCTACCACGTCGATCACCGATGCGCCGGCGCGCAGCGGCTGTCCCGGCGGGCCGGTCATATATGCCAGCCCGCCCATCATCTGGGCAACCTCGTCCAGCGCGGTGCGTTGCTCGTAGGGGCCGGAAAGAAAGCCCCTCGCGGAGTAATACAATAACCCGGGGTTATCCTTTGCCAGCTCGTCATAACCGTAACCGGCCTGGTCCATGGCGCCGGGTCTGAAATTCTCGACAAATATGTCGGCCTTGCTGACCAGGCGCATGGCAATTTCCCTGCCCCGTTCCGATTTGAGGTCGATGCAGACGCTGCGCTTGTTGCGGTTGTACATGGAAAAGTAACCGGCGCCCGAACCGCGCAGTCGCCGGGTGTTATCTCCCCCCAGGGGTTCCAGCTTGACAACGTCGGCGCCCAGGTCGGCAAGCAACAGGCCGACGCATGGCCCCATCACCATGTGGGAGAATTCAACAACCCCGGTGCCGGAAAGCGGTAGTTCGTGATCTGTCATGGTTTCTGTCTTTCGTTTTACGGTTTGCAGCCAGGCAATATGTTATATAAGTATAACATTGATACAAGACGGCCCCAGCCATTTCTCGAGCGCATAAGGGTTTCTATCGGTTGCCATTAATGATATAACGAAAGGATGTTCGGCTTTCGTGAAGACGGGACCAGGCTGATGAGGAGGCGCCATGTCAAATAACATCAAAGCTATTGATGCCGTCGTCAATATCTGGACGGAAGAAGCGTTGTCGCACCGTCCCGGATGGCGCGATGAGTTCTTCGCAGGCAAAATGAAAGCGGAACAGGGCCTGATGCGGGGACTGTCACTGGAGCAGATGACAGACCTCATGCAGGAAGCCGGCATCGAGCGTGGATTCCTGATAGCCGCCAAGGCCGGCCGGCCCGGCCTGCCGGGTTGTTATCACCTGCCGCCGGAGATCGTTGCTGCGGCCGTGGACAAATACCCCGGTCACTTCTCCGGACTGCTTGGGATAGACCCGTTCATGGGCATGGACGGGGTCAGGGAACTCGAACACGCGGTGGGGGACATGGGCTTCATCGGCGCGCACCTTTACCCGCACTGGTTCGAACTGGCGCCGGACCATGCGAAATACTATCCGTTTTATGCAAAATGCTGCGAACTCGATATCCCGATACAAATTCAGGTCGGTCAATCCATGATCTACTCGAAGGAGTTTCCCTGCAAGACCGTGGGACAGCCCACCAGGCTGGACCCGGTGGCCTGTGATTTTCCAGAGCTCAGGCTGGTCGGCATACACGTGGGCATTCCCTGGGCGGATGAGATGATTGCCATGGCCTGGAAGCACGAAAACGTGTATATCGGCGGCGACGCCCACAGCCCGAAATACTGGCCGCCGGGCTTCGTCAACTACCTGAACAGCTACGGCCAGGACAAGGTGATCTTCGGTACGGACTTCCCCGTACTGAATTTCAAACGCACCAGGCAGGAGATCGACGCGCTCGGCCTGAAACCGGAGGTAATGAAAAAGTTTCTCCGGGACAACGTGCGCCGCATTTACAATCTCGACTGATTTCGATTCATGAACCTGGCTTCCATACTCAGATGCCATGCGAACAGTCATGGCGATAAAACGGCCATTGAATATCACAACGAAGGTATCGGTTATCTCGAACTGTGGCAGCGGCTCCAGGGCTATGCCGCTTACCTGCGCGAGCGCGGAATCAGGCCGGGGGACCGGGTCGGCCTTGCCCTGAAAGAACATCCTTCCCACTTGATACTGCACTATGCCCTGGCCCGGATCGGCGCGGTGATCCTGCCGCTCGACCAGCGCTGGACTTCGGACGAAAAAGCCGGGGCCGCGGCCGCCTTCAAGGCAAAACTGCTCATCCTGGAGGAAGATGCGGATACACCGGCCGGCCATGAGACCCTCAGGCTCAACCAGGACCTGCAGCAAGCCGACCCGGCGCGCCTGCCGGCAATGCCGGATCATCCCGACCTGGCCCTGCTCATTTCATTATCATCCGGCACGACGGGCAGGCCCAAGGGCGCGCTGGTCACCCATGAACAGATGTACCAGCGCTTCGTCAGCCAGTGGGTGACCATCGGCCTCAACTCCCGGGACCGGTTCCTGGCGCTGACCCCGATGTTCTTCGGCGCCGGGCGTTCTTTCGCCATGGCCTTCCTCGCCGCCGGCGCCACGGTCATTATCGATCCGCCCCCTCACGAACCCGAACAACTGGTTGCGGCGGTCAATGAGTCCGGAGCGACCGTCACGTTCATGGTGCCGACTCAACTGCGCGGACTGCTTCCCCTGCACAAGGACGGGTTATTACTGCCCCGACTGGAAAAGCTGCTGATCAGCGGCGCCGCGCTGCACCCGCCGGAGGCCGGGGAGATACGCAGGAGAGTCAACCCGGGGATAATCGGTTATTACGCCTCCAGCGAAGGCGGCGGCATTTCCGTATTGAATGCCGATGAATTCGATGACTACTCGCACACGGCGGGACGGGCCACCTTCAGGACCGAAGTCCAAATAGTGGATAGCGGAGACAGGCCGGCAAAACCGGGAGAAACCGGACGCGTGCGCTATCGCGGGCCGGGTGTGGCCGATCGCTTTATCGACGCCGACGGAACTGAACGCGCAACGGTTCAGGGAGGCTGGTTTTACCCCGGCGACCTGGCCGAAAAAACAGGCAGCGGCCATATCATCCTGCGCGGCCGTGACAGGGATATTATCAACCGCGGCGGCGTAAATGTGTACCCGGCGGAGGTGGAGGCAGTCCTGATGCAGTTGCCGGCAGTCAGGGAAGCGGCTGTCGTCGGCGAACCATCGGATAAATTCGGGGAGTCCGTCACGGCGTTCATCGCGGCGGATGAAGCCATCAGCGCAGACGCATTGAACGAGCGTTGTCGGAAACGCCTTGCGCCTTACAAGATCCCGTCCCGTTATGTAATGGTCGACGAGTTACCAACAACATCCTCGGGTAAACCGGATAAAACAGCGCTGCTCAAACAACTTGCGGGGAAATAGGGAAAGCGACATTATTGTGGGACGGATTGCAACGAGGGCGGCTCGTCCGGAAGATTGATAATGGGCAAGCAACTTTATACGTGCTGCGCATCCAGCAGCAGTGCGCCGGGCTCCCAGCGTAACATACCGTAACACGTGTATTTTTCCTTCTGGGATTGCAGGAATTGCCAGACGCATACCAGGGTGAAGTCGTCATCAACCGTCACTTCCCGCGACCACAGCTTGCAGGGTTCGCCGTAAACGTGGCGGATGCTGAACAGGTAGCGGCCGTAGGAAATTCCATTGCCGAACAGGTCGGGCCCGTGGTACTGGTGGTGGTTGGCGTTGCGCGTGCGCAAAGCCGTCCACTTGCGATTGATGGCGCCTTCCAGTTGTATGGTCTGTTCCGAGTGCATCAGGTTGACCGGCCGGTGGCGCACGCTGACGTTGCTCGCGCCGATCAAATTCTGCTCGTTATCAAATACCTGGAATTCGCCGCGAAAAACGCCTTCATGTTTCATCGGCAGGTTGAACGGTTTTTTGCCGTATACCCGCTCGCGTCGCAACCAGTCTTCCACACGCTGCCGGGTTTCCGGGTTCTCATCGTGGTCCTGTGTGACGATGTACAAACCGTTGAATACCCCTACCAGGGTATCGGCTTCAAACAACTGGCTTGAATACACCTGCATACCAAGTTCGGGCGCCACGTGGTTGATAGTGCGCAGGTCCACGTTCCATGCCGGTGAATAATACCTGGAATCGACCAGCAGGCCGTAGGGGCGGCCGCTGCCGATGAAATCCGGACCGGTGTAAACCCGGTCCTGGTCGCTGTCGATTACGCCGAAGTTCATGCGCGCGCCCAGCTCAAAGCGGTCCATGAGCGGGCCGGACGCGTCGAAATCTGTTTCCATCCAGTAGGTGGTGCGTCCA
This sequence comes from Gammaproteobacteria bacterium, assembly GCA_965204045.1. Classification (GTDB taxonomy): domain Bacteria; phylum Pseudomonadota; class Gammaproteobacteria; order Eutrophobiales; family Eutrophobiaceae; genus JAAXHV01. Next base: position 4,880,034 of record CBDBDW010000002.1, on the reverse strand, counting down.
TCCTTGAATTCACTGGCGCGGCTGACTTTGTTATAGCCGACGTGGGCGCCGTCTGCCTCGAACAGGGACGGCAGGCCGTGCCATTCCCCGCTGATGGCCTGTTGCCAGTCGCTGGGCTGGTTTTTTTTGTCTGGTGTTGTCATGTTGTTACCCCGCTGAAATATTCCGGGCACGGACCCCCACTAACAACATGCGGGGGCATGCTTAGATCCGTCCCCTTGTCTCTGTGTATTTTTACCCTGACTCCAAATAGTTATCGATTCCTGTACACGCTGAACGCGTGACCGCCGGCCCGCCCGCGCAGGCGCTTCCCGGCTTCCTCTGAGCCAAGAACGCCGGCGCCGATAAAATCCAGCAGCAGTTCCCGGATGGTTCGGCGAATGGCATCCCCTGGTTGCCCCTCCTCGCCATCGAGGAACAGCCTTCCGCTGCACTCATCCCGCGGCCAGGCAAAGGAGAAATGATTGGCGCCGCGCACGACCGCCAGCCAGCTGTCACCCCGCGTGCTGCGCAAGGCCTCATCGAAACTCCGCTCCATAATCGTTGTCGGGTCACCGGTCTCACTGCCGTAACGGCCCCCGCTCGCCGCTATCACGCCATCGTTCTCGCCGCCGATCAACAGCGTGGGAACCTCGCCGGGCAGCTCAAACAGGCTGTGCTCGGGCCAGCCGAGCATGGTCGCCGCGCCGGCGTGGGCGCCGTAGGCAAAGCAAGCCTTGAGTCCCGGGCACCATTGCTTGCGCGCGTTGAACAAGGCCACGGAGCCGCCGGCCGAATGACCGCCCAGGATGATGGAGTCCAGGTCCAGCCGGCCGGCCAGGACCCCGTCCCGGTTCAATGCCTCCAGTTCATTCAACAGGCCGGGAAGACAGGTCGCCGACGATTTTTTTCCATAACTGCCCGGCGTCAGGGCATCCAGGTCCAGCCCGGGCGACAAGCCGACGTGGCCGGGCAGTTCTTCGGCAACGCAGGAAAAACTGAGAAACACAATATTGTTCGCCGCCAGCGCCCGGGCCAGCCAGGTGTAATGCTCCGGCCCGACGTTGATGCCGGGGAACATAATCAGCACGGGAAACGGCGCCCCTTCACTGCGAGCGGGCAGCAGGCCGGTGTTACGTTCCTCGGCGCTGCCGCCATACTCGGCGGGATAGTAGATCCTGGAGAACACGCGGTCATAAGGCGGTGGCGCCGCCTCGAGACAGCTTGCGCGATACAACGCCCTGACCTGGGGACCCCTGCTCACGTCGGGCCGGCCCCAGGCGCTGCGGGCGCTTGCGCCGTTGTGTGCATTGTGCGACCTGACCCCATCAGGAGCGGCTGCGTTCCCGCCACTCGTGCGCCCGGGGCAGCACGCGGTCGCCGCCCCACAGGGCGCGCACCAGGCGCTCGGTCAACGGTTTGCCGAGCAAGCGTTCTGCCATGCGATTCATGGGATCGCGCTCGCTGATGTTGCGCCGGATTTGTAAATCCCGCCCGGCCTGCGCCGGCCATAATGATTCGTGTTGCGGCGCGGTGTTTTTCACCCAGCCGAGCCAGCGCTCCAGCATGAGCCGCACGTGGCGCTCGACGGTAGTCATGACCTGGTCATTAAGCGGCGCGATGAGGCACAGGCTGGTGGCCGTCTGGGCGACGCGGGTATACACGTCCCGGCTGATAAAGCTGCTGAACCGCTGGTCGTTGTGCAATTCCAGGAACTGCTCGTTTGCTTCCAGGTAATAGCGGTCCATGTATTCGGGGTTCATCCATAAATCCTTGCGCGGCATGTAGTCCATGTAAAAAAACAGGTCCGGCGTGGTGCCGAAGGCCAGGCCCAGGTGCGGCGCCTCGTATTGCGCGCCCAGGCTGACGGTAAGGTGCATATTGCTGAAGCTGTGCTGCGGGTTCCCGACCCAGGAATGCACCAGCCAGTCGATCTCAGGCCCTGCGAAATGACTCATGAAACCGCAGGCGCCGCCGCTGTCGGGCAGGCCCCGGTAAGGTTGCAGGCCGTCGCTGCTGCCGTCTTCGTGCAGTTCGAACACTTGCCCCAGCTCTTGTTTTAACCGGCTCAACAAATTCCAGAGATCGGTAAATTCCGCGCTGTTATCGACGGCCGGGTTCTCATCCACCAAATCGATGATCGAACGCGTTGTCTTGCTCATTATGATTTCCCCTGTGCCGGATTTAACCTGCAGATCTCACCGGTTTGCCTGTCATCAACGAAAAGTTCGGTACTGTTCCGGGCCAACTGTGCAAAATCTTTTAAAATGTTATAACATTATAACATTCAGAGTCATTTTTTGGAGGTTGCCCGTGCTGATTAATCTCTGGTATGTTGCCGAATGGTCCGAGACTGTCAAGGACAAACCGGTATTTGTAAAAATGCTGGGGCAGCATTTCGTGTTATTCCGCGACCGCGCCGGCAAGGCGCATTGTCTCAGCGATATATGCCTGCACCGCGGCGGCGCGCTCAGCGGCGGGTCTGTACGCGGGGACTGCATCGCCTGTCCCTACCATGGCTGGCAGTATAACGCCGAGGGCAGGGTCGCTTTAGTGCCGTCCGAAGGCGGCAAGTTCACCATATCGGAGCGGGCGCGCGTCGATTCGTATCCCACCGAAGAACGCTACGGCATGATCTGGGTATTCCTGGGCGATGCGCCGGAGGAAGAGCGCTTCCCCATCCCGGATTTTCCCGAGTACGATGACCCGAAATGGCGCCGGCTGACCGGTGAATGGCGCTGGAAGGCCGACGCGGCGCGGGTGGTCGAGAACGGGATCGACCTGGCGCATGCTTCATTTGTGCACCCGGTGTTCGGCAGCCCGGAAACCGCCGAGGCCAACCATATTACCAAAATAGAACGCGGCGACTGCTGGGGCTATTCCGAAAACCTCCAGTACCCCCCGCAGATGAAGGGCGGGCCCTTGCGCAGGCGCATGCGGCGCGACAAGCAGCCTACGGTGACCAAACCGGCTTACCACCTGTGCGGCATGCTGGCCCGCATTCAAATCGATATCAACGAGAAGATGTCGATCCTGATGTTTGATTGCAATACCCCCGTTGACGAAAACCATACCCGCACTTTTGCGATGCAACTGCGTAATTTTTTCAGGCACAAACTGTTCGACAAGGGTTCGCGCAAGCGCTTATTGAAGATATTTGAGCAGGATACCGCCATTGTCGAACGCATTGCCCCAAATTATTTGCCCGACGACCTGTCAAATGAAATGTCGGTAACGGATGACCGGTTTATGAACGGTTTCAGGCTTGCCCGGCGCAAGTGCATCGAAGAGAAAGGCTGGAAGATTGACGTTGCCGCCATGCACAATATGAAACATAAAAAGGCGCTGGCGATTCCCTCACCCATGCGCCGCCGCTACCCGGACCTGGACTGGGTCATAGACAGCGTGCCGCTGGTAAAACCGTTGCGGCAATGAAAAACGTGGTCATTACCGGGGGCACGCGCGGCATCGGGCGCGGTCTCGCTGAAGAATTCCTGAAGCGCGCCTGCAATGTCGCGATCACAGGGCGCAACCGGGACGCCGTTGATGCCGCGGCCACAACACTGGAACAAACCCCGGGCCGCGCACGCGTGCTGGGTTTTGTCGCTGAACTGTCCGATTTCAACAGCCTGCAAGCGGTGTGGGACGGGGCGAAACAGGAATTTGGCAGCGTTGACGTCTGGATCAACAACGCGGGCATGAGTCTGCCGAATAAACCACTGCACGAACAGGCCGCCGGCGACCTGAAATCCATCGCCGACACCAACCTGACCGGCATGCTGTACGCCAACAAAATAGCCGTTGCCGGCATGAAGGAACAGGGCGCCGGCCAGGTCTGGAACATGGAGGGTTTCGGCAGTGACGGCCGCACACAAATCGGCATTGCCTCCTACGGGGCGACAAAACGCGCGGTGAATTACCTGAACAAGGCCCTGAAAAAAGAGGTGGAAGGCAGCGGCGTGCAGGTCTGCGCGCTGAGTCCGGGCATCGTCGTCACCGACCTGCTCACCGGCGATTATGATCGCGAGTCAGCGGAGTGGGAAAAAGCAAAAAAGATCTTCAACATACTGGGCGATAAAGTCGAAACCGTGACGCCGTTCCTGGTGGACGGCATTCTCAACAGCGACAGGAACGGCGCAAGAGTGGCCTGGTTGACCACCGGCAAGGCGCTGAAGCGTTTTATGACGGCGGGCTTTAACAGGCGCGACCTGTTTGCCGAACTGTAATGAATGGCCGGGGTTCAGGTTGCACAATGCACATGCAAAAGCACGAGTGTGACGCAATGACAAGCGCCGGCGCAAACTTCGGGGACGGATTTAAATCCGTCCCCTTTCCCGCAACCGTGACTCCCGGCCGTGCGTGACCCCGGCCGCGTACGAGTAGCCGCTGCGCAATGCGCGGCAGGAAGCGACATTGCCGCGAACCTGGAAACTGTATTGCGGGTTATCCGGGCTGCGGCCGAGCACAAGCCTCAGCTCCTGGTCCTGCCGGAGTTCATCAACCACATTTCCTGGTACGACAGCGCCGAACATTGTTATGACGTTTCGCTGGAGCCCGACGGCGATTTCCTGCAGCAGGTAGCCGCCGCCGCCCGCTCAGCCGGGTGTTACCTGGTCGCGAATTGCACGATGCGCCGCGCAAACCGGACTTGCAGCGCCAGCAGCCTGCTTTACTCCCCCCGGGGCGAGTTGCTGGGCATCAACGATAAACAAGTCCTGATAGGCCACGAAAACAACTTCCTGCAGCGCGCCGGCGCGCCCGGCCCGGTGGTGGAAACGCCGTTTGCGCGGGTCGGCATGTACGCCTGCATGGATGGCGTGGTCTGCGAAACCCCGCGTTACCTGGCGTTGCGAGGCGCCCAGGTGCTGTGCAACAGCGTCAACTCCTTTGCGCCGGACGAATCCAGCCTGCACATTCCGGTGCGGGCCGCGGAAAACAAGGTGTTCGTCGTTGCCGCCAATAAAATCGGCCCGCTGGTCCCGGCGGAGATGCTGGACGAGTTGAGCGCCGTTACCGGCATACCAAAGCGGTTTTTGCACGGCGCCGGTGAATCGCAGGTTGTCGGCCCGCACGGAAACGTCCTGGCCATCGCCTCGCCGGACCGGGAAGAAGTGATATTCGCAGACATCGACCCCGCCGCAGCCGACAACAAGCGCCGGCCTGACGGCAGCGACCTGTTCGGGCTGCGCCGGCCTTCCCTGTACCTGCCGATTGCGCGGGACCCCTCCACACAGCCGCCGCCTCCGGCAAAGTCCTGTGAACGGCTGCCGGTGGCCATGGTGCAGTTGCCGGAGCGCTCGCCGGCGGCGTTACGGCCGGCCTTGCAATACATAAAGCAGGCCGCCGACGGTGGGGCAAAGCTGGTTGTGCTGGCCGAACTGTTTTGCGCCGACCCGGAAAGAACGCCGGCCGCGGCTGACGCCCGCCAGGCGCAGGAGGCCGTGACTGCCATCACCGGGGTCTGCGGGGACGCTTGCGTTGCCGGCAGTTTCCCGTGGTTGGACCGGGACGCTGAATTGCAACACGCGGCGCTGTTGATCGACCGTAACGGAGTACAGTGCGCGCAGCCCCAGCTGCACGTGGGCGAGCGCCATTCCTGGGCTGCGCCGGGTGCTGAGATCAACACCCTGGACCTGCCGTTTGCGCACGTCGGCCTGGTTGCCGGCGAGGACGCGGTTTACCCCGAGGTGTTTCGCCTGCTGGCGCTGAAAGGCGTGGACACCGTACTCGTGCCCTACGCGGCGCAGGAGGATTGGGAAATGACAACCGGTTTGCTCGAGCGCGCCGCCGAGAACCATATCAATATGGTTGCGGTAAACGGCGGCGCCCTTCCCGGCGGCACGTTCGCCGCGCGCCTGCACAAGGACTTTACCATTTTAACACCCTGGGAGACGCGCGAGTTCGACGGCAAGCTGACTTTCCCGCCCCTGACCATCGCAAAAGATGGCGCGGCCGTCACCCATGCGGAGATCACGCCCGCTTATGCCGCCAACAAGGTGGTATCGGTGGGCACCGATTTGCTGAGCGGGCGCGCCTGGGCTTTGGCCTCCCCGTTGATTGCGGAGAACTGACAATGAACGACAGGACAGAATCCCTGCCCCGGCAGTTGCATGAACTGGCATTAAACCGGATTGTTGACCGCTACCGGCTTGAAGAAGTGCATGGTGAAGGCGGCGGGCCGTACCTGTCTTTCACCTGCCAGGCGCCGTTTGCGCCAGGCGCGGACGTAGGCTGTATGCGCCTGTTCCGCGGCGCTCCCCTGTTCCAGGTAGCCACTTCGACCATCGTCGTTCCGCAGGTTCAACTGGACTCGCACATGGTGTTTGCGTTTGCGCCGTCCGACAGCGCGGCGCCCCACTTTACGGTGGACGCCGTCCGGGCCGGCGAACACCATGCGTTTCACCTGGACCTTATTCCACGCCTGGACCTGGGCGCCAACCTTGCTTACATGAACGAGGTGTTCCAGCCGCTGACGCAAGCCTGCGAAGCCGGGCGGGCCATCGAAGGTTTGAGCCGGGCCGAGCTGTCACCGCGCCAATGGGCCATCATGTCGCCCTGGATGCTCGCCCACCGCGCGACCGAAGCCGCATTCGGGCAGATAGACAATACCGTGCTGGCCTACCAGGACCACTGGTTCGCGCTGCTCGACAAGGGCCTGAGCGACGCCGCGCTTGCCCATACCGGCGCCGGGGAACTGGCGCAACGCGACCGGCTTAACAAAAGCATTATTTTTAATGCCGACGTTGACCCGGTGTGGCGCAAAATCACCCCCTTGCTGGGTGAGGAGACGGTTGCAAAACAGCTGCAGGTTTTACAGGCCGTCAGTGTCTGACAGAGGAGTATTGACATGAGTAAACTCGTTGCCGAACACCTGATCGATGATATGAACGAGCGTGAACGCGGCATCGCGCAACGTTGCGATGACATTTTGCCGGACATCGCCGCGCATGCCGCCGCCGCCGACCGGGATGGTGAGTTTCCGGTCGCTAATATCCATTTGCTCAGTGAAGCGGGTTTACTCGGGCTGATGGTCCCCGAAGCGTACGGGGGCCTGGGCGGCGGTTTGCGGGACTGGAGCGCTGTTTCTTTTGCGCTGGGCACCGTATGCCCGTCAACCGGCCTGGCGTATTTCTTCCATAACACCTCCGCTTCGCGCGGCAACCTGGCCTTGTCGGCCCTGGACGAAGGCCTGTTCAATGACGAAGAGGCGCCCGGGGTGAAAGCCTTTGCGGAGAAGGTGCTGTACACCATGGGGCGCGACGGCAAGTGGCTGGCGAACTACGCCAGTGAATCGGTAAAGTCCGAACACTCGGCGATCACCATTACCACCCAGGCGAAACAGGTTGACGGCGGCTGGTTGCTGAACGGCGTGAAATCGTTCGGCTGCGCCACCGGCGTGGCGGATCGATACCTTGTGACGGCTTCGCTGGAAGGCATGGACGACGCCGGCAGCCTGTGCACCTTCTTCGTCGAGCGCGACGCGCCGGGGGTGCGCGGCCGCATGGAATGGGACGCCCTGGGGATGCGCGGCACGGCCACCGAGGGCCTGGTGCTGGAAGACGTGTTTGTGGCGGACGATAATGCCCTGGCCATCCCCGGCGCGTTTGCCCGCAGTTGCCGGATGAGCCGCTCGGGTTTCGTCGGCAACCAGGTGGCCGCCTCGGTGATTTACCTGGGCGCCGCGCACGCCGTTTACCATGCCTCCCTCAAAACCCTGCGCGAGAAGAAATTTGTGGACAGCGGCAAGCCGATCGGCAGCGGGCCGTTCCAGCAGCAACTGGTGGGCCAGATGTACGCCGATTTGATGACGGCCACCTTGTGGGCGCAGCGGCAGATCAGCATCGAAAGCGGGTCGGACGTTGAAAGGGACGAGGTGATCCGGTTCTGGCGCACCTGCAAGGGGCAGGTCGCCGAATACTCGTTCAAAGTCGCACAGGCGGCGCTGAAATGCGCCGGCACCTCGGGAACGCTGTTCGGCACCCCGCAATCGCGCGCGCTGCGGGACCTGGCCATGGGACTGGTGCAGGCATTTCCGGCGGAACGCGGGCGTTTGCAGACCGCGCAGATGCTGGTTGAAGGGGAGGAACAGCAGAGTTTCGGGACGCTCAAGGGCTGATCGGTTCGCCGTTTAAATGTTTCCACTGCAAAACTACATCGCCGGCCAATGGGAGACGGTTCCCCGCCAGTTGGATGTATCGCTGTGCAACGCAAGCACCGGCGAAGTCATCGGGCGCCAGGTCGAGAGCGGGACCGGACAGGTAGCGCGCGCGCTGGCGCTGGCGGCGCAGTCGTACGAAGCGGCAGACGGATGGTGTTCCCTGTCAGCGCCGGAGCGCGCCGCTTGCCTGCTCAGGGCGGCGGACGCGCTGGAAGCCAGGGCTGGACACGTAGCCGAACTGGACAGCCTGTTCACGGGTGTCATCATTTCGCTGACAAGCCGCCTGGCGCGAATATGCGGCGCCGCATTTCGGGGCGCAGCGGGATTGTTGCAGGATGACGGGGGAGACGGCGCCAACGAAAAACTGCTGATCGAACGCACCGCGCTGGGGCCTGCCGCGATCATCGGGCCGTGGAACGCGCCGGCGGGCATCATGGCGCATAAGCTGGCCTCCGCGTTGGCGGCGGGATGCCCGGCGCTGGTGAAACCGTCGGAGTGGGCGCCGCACTCGGTACAGGTGATAGCAGAGGCGCTGCAGGAAGCGGGCCTGCCCGCTGATGCCTGCCAACTGCTGCATGGAAGCGCCGAAACCGGCGCCGGCCTCGTTGCTGATGCGCGGGTGGCGGCGGTGTCTTTTACCGGCGGGCTGGCCGGGGGCAGGGCGGTCGCGCGGGCCTGCGCCGCGCAGGTCAGGCCGGCGCAACTCGAACTGGGCGGCAACAACCCGCTGCTGGCGCTCGAAGACGCCGACGTGGAGAATGCTGCCGATGGCGCCGTCACGGCCATGACCACGTTGAACGGACAGTGGTGCCGCGCCCTGGGGCGCTTGCTGGTCCATAAAAGCCTTGAGGCGGAATTACTGGAACGCATCAGGGAGAAACTGGCGCGGTTGTCCCTGGGAGACGCGCTGGATCCGGACAGCGCCATGGGCCCGCTGGCGCACCGGCGGCACAGGCAACTCATCGAACGGCAGGTAGCGGCGCTGCGCGACAAAGGGGGCGTCATCCATCAATGCAGCCGCCTGCCGGCGCTGGGCGGCTGGTTTTACCCGCCGACCGTCATTACCGGGTTGCGGCCTGAGGAGACTGTCGAGGAAATCTTCGGGCCGGTCGCCTGCCTGCACGGCTTTGAAGATGACGAACAGGCCGTGCGGCTTGCCAACCAGACACCTTATGGCCTGGCCGCCTACGTATTCGGCGACGAAGGCCACTGCTGGCAGGTCGCGCGCAAAATACGCGCCGGCGTGACCAAAATCAATGCAGTCACCCTGCTCAACCTGAGTCCCGAAGCGCCGCGCCCGGCCTGGGGGCTGAGCGGCCTGGGCGATGAAGGCACGCGCGAAACCTTCGAGTTCTTTCGGGGAACGCGGGTAATCGGGGTTGCGGATACCAGGGGACAGAATTGAATTCTGTCCCCGACCGCAGTCCGGTCAGAGACTGTACCTGACGCTTAAGCCCCAGGCGTCGCGCGCGCCTTTGGCAACCAGGTAACGGTTGAAAATTCCGAGGTGGAAGGAGCTCGATACATAATCTTCATCGAAGATATTCTTGCCCCAGATATTAAACTCCCAATGCTTGGGGCTGGCCAGGCTGATCGACAGGTTTGATATGAAGCGGTCCGGCACATAAGCCTGGTTGATCGGCGTGACATACTGCTTGGACTGGTAACTGCCGTCCAGACGTGCGTACGCCTGCCAGCCGTTGTCGAAGAAATGGCGGTAATTCAACCCGCCCGCAACCTGCGTCTTGGACGTTCTTGCCAGGGTATTCCCATCGACGTTGCCGTCCGCCGGGCAGACGGTGTCATCACACAAGGTATTGCCGGAGTGGTCGTCCGGGTCGGCGGTAAGGGCTGCGTTAATGGCGGTGCTGTAAATGGTATCGTCATACTCCGGGTCGTTGTAGCTGGCGGCCAGGTCGATGGAGAATTGGTCGGTCAACTGCCAGTTCAGGCTCACCTCGACGCCGATGCTGGTGGCGTCGCCTATGTTGGTCACCGGGTCTGAGGCCGTCAGGCTGGCGATGATGGGCGCCTGGCTGCCCTGGATATCTTCCCATTCAATATAGTAAACCGCGCCGTTCAACACGAGTCTTCCATCCAGCAGGACGTTCTTGCTGCCCAGTTCGACCGTTATGTTTTCCTCTTCCGAAAACGTTTGCTGGCTGGGGTCCAGGGCGTTGTTGAAGCCGCCCGCCTTGACGCCTTTTGCCCCGGAGGCGTAGATCAGGTGATTGTCGCCGGGGGTCCATTCCAGGATCACGCGCGGCGTGAAATAGCTGAACGTGTCACTGTCCCGGGGGATATCGATCAAGCCGGTAAACACCCAGGGAAGCGGGGGCAGGAATGGCGGCAGGGGATTGAACACCGGGTCCCTCGGGGCCTGGAATACCACCACCTCGCCGTTGTGCAGACCTTGCGAATCGACGATGCGGTGCACCTTCTTCTTTTCTTCCGTGTAACGCCACTCAAAAGTAGCGCCCCATTGATCGTTGAACTGGTACTGGATATCGCCGAACACGGCAATAACCTCGTCCTCATATTCGCTGAGTTCGTTTGAGGAACCATGCTGCACAATGCCTTGCATGTAGGTAATGCCGGCAATCGCCGTCGCTTCGGTAACAAACGGCGAGGGCGTGCTGCGGCTGGCCGGCATCTCGCAGCCGGCAGGATTGTTCGCGTTGCAAATGGGCAGGAAATACGGGATATGGTCTTCGGTGTCTTCCACCTCGGAGTAATATACACCCACGCGCGCGCTGAGGTTATCGTTATTGCTCCAGCCCAGGCGCAATTCGTGCGATTCGGCTTCCAGCGTGGACGCCGGCTGCTCGCGGAAGCTGATATACGAGGAGCTGGCAAACGTATTCTGGTTGGTCAGGAAGGCGTTACCCACCAGGGGGTCGTCCGCGCCGGGGCCGCCGGTGGAGTTGGACTTATGGTCGGTGTAACCAAACTGGTACACCAGTGAAAAATTGTCATTGATATCCCAGTTCAGGTTGAAGGTGGCGACCTCCGTGTCCGATACCAGGCCGGCGCTGCGCGGGTCGATCACGATGCCCTCGCTGCTGCGGGCCGGCACCGTCACCGTCATCGGGCCGCGGGGGCCGAACACGACCACCTGCTGGTCCGGCAGGTCGGAGGCGTATTTCGGCAATTCGCCGCAGAACACCGTGTTGCCCCTGACGTCAAATTGGTCGGAGATATGCCTTCGCTGCGCAAAATTACAGTTCAGGTCGTTGGCGCTGCGCTGGCCGAAGCGTTGCGATCCCAACCCGGAAATCCCGTAGCCGGGCTGTGTTTCGCGAAACAGGTCGGCCTTGTAAAAACTCCCGCCCAGGGACAGGTTTTCCGTCGGTTCGAAAGTCAGCGTGGCGCTGTACACTTCGTCGTCCCAGCCGCCCAGGTTGCCCCGGGTGTTCGGCCCGGGCGGATTGGCGCCGGCAAACGGGTGGTTGTTGCCGGTGTGGCCGTCGTATTCGGTGTACCCGTAAGTAAATTTGCCCCGCAGCATTCTGTTCGGGGTAATGGGGCCGCCGACGGATACCTGGACGTCGTAACGTTCGTCGGTGCCCACCGTGCCCATTACCGAGGCGTCCAGTTCATCGCCAGGTTTTTTGGTGACGTAGTTAACCGCGCCGGCAAAAGCATTGCGGCCATAGAGCGCATTTTGCGGGCCTTTCACGACTTCGACCCGCTCCATGTCGATCATGCTGAGGTTGAGCATGCTCTGGCGCTGCAAATACACGCCGTCAAGGAAAAAAGAGACGTTCTGGATGCGCGCCGTGGCAAAGGTCGGCGCCAGGCCGCGGATCACCACGTTGGCGCTGTTGCTGGATGAGATAAAGCCTTCGTAGGTGAGGCCCGCGGTCGCCTGGGCAATATCCTCCAGGCCGGTGAAACCCCGCCGCTGTATCTGCTCGGCTGAGAAAGGCGTCACCGACAGCGGGATGCTCTGCAGTGATTCCTCCCGCTTTCGGGCCGTCACGATGATCTCTTCAATCAGTGTATTATCCTGGGCCGGTGCAACGCCGGGGACCCCCATGATTACAGCCAGACCCGATATAAGCACGACAAAACTTCTGAAGTGGCGCGAACACGGTACTTTCGTCATGTTTATTTCCCTCCCCCGAGGCAAATCAACTTATAATGCTATAACATTAGAACAATTTACCGCCAGTGTCAACATAGGCGCTTCAGGCTAACAAGAGGAACAGTTTATGGTTGTCATCCTGCTGTGCTTCGCAACTGTCCACATCGGTTTGCTGGCCTGGTCGTTCAGTTGGCGCAGCGCCTGCCCCTGGCGGCAGTGGTTTTTGCGGATTATGCTGGTGGGAACGGTTTATGACAATCTTATAGTGGCTGTAGCGCCGCTGTGGCCGGGCAGCGCGTTGTACGAGAGCGCAAATATTCCGCGCTTCTTCATTCATGCGGCGGTGATCCCTTTCCTGGTCCCGTTCGCGCTGTCCGTCATGGGTTCGGCCGGCGTCAAGCTGGCGCTCAACCGCCTGTTCCGTGCGTTCTGCTGCCTGTTCGTGCCGGCCGCGCTGTGCTTTGGCTTGTGGCACGAGGTATGGCTGCTGGAACTGGCGCCGAAGACCGCGCTGGGTTTCACCCGCCTGTCCTCCGCCGCGACCCTGCCGCCCCTGGCAACGATTTTCAGCAACCTGCTGGTATTGCCCATGGCCGCCCTGGTGTGGCGGCAGTCGGGCTGGCCCTGGTTTTTTCTCGGCGCCTTGTTTATTTTCGCGGTCAACGGCGCCGGCGCAGCGCAACCCTGGGGCTTTGTCGCCGGCAATGGCGCGGAATGCCTGTTCCTGCTCTGCCTGCTGGCGACCGAGCGTCGCCTCGCCGACGTGCGGCGTTCCTTGCCGGCGGGGAAGTCTCCGGCGTGAATGGAAATAAGCCTTGATAATGACTGAGCGCGAACCCCAGGTGGTCATCGCCGGCGCCGGGCCGGTGGGGTCGGTCCTGGCGCTGTACCTGGCGCAGCGCAATATCGATGTGACCTTGCTCGAACAGGCGCCAAGTCCGCCCATTGACCTGCGCGCCTCCACGTTTCACCCGACTTCGCTGGAAATGATCGCCGGCCTGGGCGACGGCGTGATTGACGAGATGCTCGCCGGGGGTTTGCGGGTTGACCGCTACCAGTACCGCGACCGCGTGACCGGTGAAGTCGCCGAATTTCAAATGCAATTGATCGCGGACGAAACCCCCTATCCCTATCGGCTGCAGTTGGAGCAGTACGAACTGACCCGCATTATCGCCGACAGGCTGGCGCGTTATTCCTGCGCGGATTACCGGTTTAATACGAGAGTAAGCGGGTTTGACCAGGATGATGACGGCGTGCGCGTCCATATCGAAGCGCCCGGAGGCGGGGAAACCATCAGGACGCGCTTCCTGGCCGGCTGTGACGGGGCCGGCAGCCAGGTGCGGAAATCCGCCGGGATAAATTATGGCGGTTTTACCTACGACGAAAAATTCCTGGTCGTGAGCACCGATTTTCCGTTTGAGGGCGTGTTCGACAACCTGTCCTGGGTGAATTATATCTCTGACCCCGAAGAGTGGTGCGTCATCCTGCGCACGGACAAGATCTGGCGCGTGCTGTTCCCGACTGCGGCGGAGGACAGTGATGACAAACTGCTCAGCGATACGCATATACAGGAACGCCTGCAACATCTCTACGGGGGAGATGAGGATTACCGGGTCCGGCACCGTACCCTGTACCGGGTGCACCAGCGCGTGGCGGAAACCTATTTCAGGAACCGCGTGGTACTGGCCGGAGACGCAGCCCACATCAACAATCCCCTGGGCGGCATGGGCATGAACGGCGGACTGCACGACGCCTTCAACCTGGCCGGCAAGCTGGCGCGCATCCTCGAACAACGGCAGGACCACGTTCCCCTGTTTGAGCAATATGACCGCCAGCGCCGCCGCATCGCGGTTGATTTCGTCCAGAGGCACACCATTGAAAACAAGAAGCTGATGGAGGCGAAAGACCCGGACGCGCAACGCAAGCGCCAGCAGATGCTCATGGCCGCGGCGTCGGACCCGCAACGGGCCAGGGAGTTTATCATGGAGCGCGCCATGTTTTATTGTTTGCGGGACTCCCTGAAGGAGTAATGGAGACCGGGGACAGAATTTTACATAACGACATAATGCCGCATCATGAATGCGTCATTCCTGCGCCCCCCTCGTCATTCCCGCGCAGGCGGGAATCCAGTAGGCAACAAAACTCCTTGTAAGGAATGTTTTTTCACTGGATTCCCGCCTGCGCGGGAATGACGGTGGGGGTGCGCAGGTCAGCAAACCTGTCCCCGGACGCGCATAACAGGTATCATGCCCCCGGAACAACGTCACATTAATCATGGAATTCCTGCTCCTTAAATACGCGCACATCATCGCCACCGTTTACTGGCTGGGCGGCGACCTGGGCACTTATTTCGCCAGCAACCAGGTGATTAACCGTGATTTGCCCCCCGAGGCCCGGCGCACGGCCCTGAAGATCATGCTGGCCTGCGACATGGGCCCGAAGCTGGCAATGCCGCTGATTTTTGCCCTGGGCGTGCACCTGGCCGACTTGTTGAATGCCATTGCCCTGCCAGGCTGGGGCGTGGGCGCGGCCTGGGCGCTGGGACTGTGGTGGTTCGGCAACGTATTGTACCTGCACCTGAATGAAGGCAAGCCCGCTGCCCGGAAGCTCGCCCGCTTCGACCTGGCATTTCGTATCGGTGTAGTCGCGTTGTTGGCGATCTACGCGGCCGCGCAATTACTCGACGCCGCGGCCGCGACGGCCGACTGGGTCGCCTGGAAGCTGCTGGTGTTTGCCGCGCTGGTCGCTTGCGGCATTTTCATTCGCCTCCACTTGCGCCCCTTTATTCCCGCTTTTGCGCAAATGATGGCGCAGGGCAGCAACGAGGAAACCGACACCATCATGTACACGTCCCTGATGCGCTGCCGGCCTTACGTCTGGTGTATCTGGGCCGGCCTGTTTGTCAATACCGCGCTCGGCGTTCGCCTAATCGGCTAATACCGGTATATCTTTGGCGGTGAGTTGGCCGGTCAGCAAGGCGCGCAGGTACTCATCGTGCGGCAGGTGGCAACTATAGGTGCCCCTGAATTCCTTCGGTATCGGCAGTATCGTCTTGTAGGGCGCATGTATCCCTTTGGCGCGGATCTTGAGCTTGCCGGGCGCGCTTTCGGACACGAACGGGTACGGCCATGGCTTCAGCCAGCTTGGTCCCATCTTGGCCATTTTGTCCTTGCGCACGGTAATGTCTTCGCTGCCTGACTGCGCGGCAGCGCCCAGTTCCGACAACAAGGCATCGATGCGATCCTGCATCAATGTCCGGCAAGTCAACTGTTCGCCGACCTTGTCGGCGCCATGAACGTCACTCAACTGGGCGGCGGATTTGAACTTGCAGGAAACACTGCCTGCCAGTTCGACCTGTTTATCCGGGAAGCGGAAACGCGTCACGTACTGCTGGGTGGTCAGTGGGTCGGCGAGGGGTTTGGCTTGCACAAAATTATCGAAATTATCATGGTTTTCATTGATTACACCGAGTTCGGTGTTTACCATGCGCTGCTGGGCAATGGCGCAATAGTCGTCGCCGGCCGCGTAGGCCGCCATCGGCAACCCGGACAGCAGCGCGATAAAAAGCGGGAATTGTAACCTTGTCGTTTTCATAGCCTTTCATGCAGAATTTATCCGGGATATTGTACACATGGATGGAATTATCGTACATCCTGCGCAGCTAGCGCGGGTAATGAAACCGGCCCCGGGGCGGACGTATACATCCTTGCATGTAGTCTTATTGATATATCATAATGACAATCCACCTTGATCTTCGCCATATCACGGACAAACCTTATGAGCACAGGTAAAGTTACCGGCCCGTTCGATTCCCTGCGCGATTACATCCGCGCGTTGGAGCGCAACGGCCATTTGCTGCGTATCGGGGAGATGAACCAGGATACGTATGAATCCACGGCCTTTGCGTACCGCCTGATTGAGCGCCGGGGGTTCAACGAGGCCCCGGCGTTTCTCATCGAAAATACCACCATCGGCGGCAGGCGCTACAGTACGCCGGTGCTGGGCAACGTGTACGGCCCGCTGGTCTGCGAGGCCATGAGTTTTGGCGTGCAGTCCGTCACCGGCGACCACACGGAGATGTACCGGGCAGCCATTGCCGCGGTGCAGGCCAGGGGCGGGAGGCGCGGCTGGCAGCCTGTGCCGCCGGAGCAGGTGGATGCCGGCGCGGCCCCGGTCAAGGAAGTCATCAGCGTCGGCGATGACGTTGACCTGTACCGGTTTCCGTGGATCCAAAACAATCCTGCCGACGCCGGGCCGTATATTTCCATGGGCTCGGTGATTACCGAACACGAACAGTTGGGCAAGAACACGGGCACCTACCGCTGCCAGGTCAAATCCAAAAACAGGATCGGCGTGAACCCGGAAATCGGCCAGCACGGTTGGAACTATTTGATGACGATGAAAAAAAGCGGCGAGAAAGTTGCAAAAGTCAGCATCGTCGTGGGCGCGGACCCCATTACCTTCGCCATGAGTTCGTCCAAGTTCACGCCCATGCAGGGGCAGGACGAACTGGCCGCGGCCGGCTGCCTGCGCGGCAGGCCGGTAGAGGTCGTCAAGTCGGAAGACACCGACATCCTGGTTCCCGCCCATGCCGAGATCGTCCTGGAGGGCGAGATTCCCCTGGACGACATGGAGCCGGAAGGCCCATACGGTGAGCTGTACGGCTTCATGGGCGCGCATAAGCCGCAGAACTTCTACATGAACGTGAAGACGGTTACGCACCGGCGCGATGCCTGGGTGCCGAATTGTTATTGCGGCATAACCCGCGGCTTCCTCACCGCGCCGCTGGAGGCCGGCGCCATCGCGCGCTTCAAAATGAGCCTGCCCGCGCTTGTGGACGTGCATATCCCCAACGACGCGCTGGGCGTGATGATAGTCTCCATCAGGAAAACCCGTCCGGGCGAAGCCATGGCAGCCGGCCAGGTCATCTCCGGCATGATGTCCATCGGCAAGGTGGTCATCCTTGTGGACCCGGACGTGGACGTGCGCAACCCGCGCCAGGTGATGGCCGCGCTGGGCGCGCGCTGGCAACCGCACCCCGCCAGCCAGGTCATCAACCAGACCCTGTCGCAGCAGCTTGACCCGTCAGGAGGCGGCAGGAAAGTCACGTCGAAAATCATCATCGACGCCACGCGCCAGATGCCGGAAGAGGGCGGTCCCGATGAATGGCCGCCGTTGAGCAAGGAGCTGTTGCTGAAAGACTTTCCGGGCGCGCTGGACGAGATCGACCGGCGCTGGGGCGAACTGACCGGCTGACGGCTATAAAAACGGGGGAAAATACCATGAGCATCTCCGAATCGAAGCGGTTTATCGGCATCAACCTGATGCCGGGTGTCAACGGCTGGAACATGTCCAGCTACTTCCTGGCCTGCTGTATCGGCATCATGCTGGCCACCTTCGTGCCGGGCATGCAGCCCTACCTGCTGACCGAATTTCTCAGGATACCCGAAGCCGAACAGGGCCGGGTGACCGGGCAAATCAGTTTTATCGGCGAGGTCGCGCTGCTTGTTTCAGTCGGTTTCTGGGGGCCGCTGTCCGACAAGATCGGGCGCAAACCGGTGCTGGCGGCGGCATTTGTGCTGGTCGCCGCGGCCTGTTATTTTTTCCCGCGTTCCTACACTTACGCAGAGCTCGCTTTTGCGCGCATCCTGTTTTCCTGCGGCTTTGCCGCCTACAGTTGCATCGTCGTGGTGCTGATCGCCGAATATGCGCGTGCGGACAGCCGCGGCAAGGCCATGGGGATCCATGGCTTTGCCAATGGCCTCGGCGCGCTGATTTCGGTCTTTGTCCTGTTGCGGTTGCCGAAAAAACTGCAGGACCAGGGCGCCGACGTGCTGAGCGCCGGCACCGACGTCTATACGCTGGTAATGTGGGTTTGCCTGGCCCTCGTGGCCGTGGTCCTGGTCGGTTTTGTGGAGACCACCAAGGACTCGGCCACCCGCTCGGACCGCATGCTTGAAATTATCCGCAAGGGTCTGCGCGCGGCCGGAGATCCGGTGGTGTTGCTGTCCTACGGCGCCGCGTTCGTCTCGCGCGGCAACCTCGCGGTCGTCGGCGGCTTCCTGACGCTGTGGCTGGTGCAACACGGCACCCTGGAGCTGGACATGAGCACCGCGGACGCCTTCGCCCGGGCCGGCATCATCTTCGGGATCGTCAATACCCTGGCCCTTATCGGCGCGCCCGCGTTCGGCGTCCTGGCCGACAGGATTGATCAATTCAGGTCGTTGATGGTGGCAATGGCCTGCTCCACCCTGGGTTACGGCGGCACCTTTTTCATCGGCGACCCGTTCGGAACGGCGATGATAGCCTGCGCGATATTTATCGGCCTCGGCGAAGTGGGTTGCATCATTACCAGCTCCGTGCTGATCGCCCAGCGTTCCCCCGCTGACGTGCGCGGCGCGGTGGTCAGCTTTTTCAACATGTGCGGCGCGTTGGGCATCATGGTCGCGTCCATTGTGGGCGGCTACCTGTTCGACGCCTGGCGCCCGGTCGGACCGTTCGTGCTGTTTGCCGGGTTCGCCCTCGTCGTATTCTGCTGGGCCTGGCTGTTGATGCGGATGGGGGTTGACGTCAGCAAGGTGGAAGATTAGCGCAACCTTGCCCCGCACAGGCTGCATATCCGGGTCATGCAGCCTGCCGGTCGTCCCACCTCGGGAAGCGCATGAACCAGGCCGACACCGTCAACGCGAAGGTCTGCACTGCCACGAACAGCAGCGGGTTTTCGAACAATGCCAGGTGCGCCAGTCCCAAAGCCAGGTTGGGTATATGGCAGAACGCGACCTTTCTCGCGTTCCACTCTTCAATATTGTGCGGCGGCGAAACCCTGACGTCCCAATAGCGCGCATGCCACAGGCCGTTGAACGCGGAAATGACTGCATAACTGAGCAGCGCAACCCACAGGCGATCCAGGCCGCCCAGTTCCGCCAGCGCCCAGACCGACAGGAACACCTGTGAGTGAAACACCCCCCAACAGAGCCCGTAAAGAGTGCCGGCGACGGGGTAAGCGCGCCGACCGGCGGTAAACGTCCCCCGGGGCCAGATGATGGTATAGGCAACCAGGACCTGCGCCAGCCAGCAGACGGTGAGTACCCACCAGAGCAGGCTGCCGCTTGCCGGCGCAAGGCTCAAACCCTTTGAAAACAGGGCCGACCAGACGCCGCAGACATAACCCAGGGCGCAGGCCAGTCCGAAATACTGAAACGCGCGCAGCCAGGCCGAACCCGGCGTCCAGCCATCGGCAGGCCGGCGCCAAAGGCCGACGCTGCAGGCGCAGCTTACCGCCAGCCCGCACAGCGCCACGGGGTGAACAAGACTGGCGGCGCCGTCAGGAAGAATTGTAAAGATCGTTTCCGACATGACAGTGTTTATCCATCAGACCAACTTCACATTCTGACATGATTGTATGACAATGGAACGATGGACGGAAGAACGGCACTCATTACCGGCGGCGCCCGCGGCATGGGCCGGGTGACCGCGCTGGCGCTTGCGGACCTGGGCGCACGGGTCATCATTGTGGACTGGGAAGGTGAAGCCGGCACGCGTGCCCGGGACGAAATCAATGCGCGCTGTGGCCGCGAGGCGGCGGAATTTGTGTATTGCGACCTGTCTTCGCAACGGGAAGTGCGGGCGCTGGCCGAATCGGTAAAGCAACGCTCCGACGGGTTGCACGTACTCATCAATAATGCCGGCATCACCGACCCGGTGCGCCGGCTCAGCGTGGACGGCCTGGAAATGCACTTGGCCACCTGCCACCTGGCCCACTACATGCTGAGCAATTTGCTGCTCGAACGACTGGTGGCCGGCGCGCCAGCGAGAATACTGTGTATATCATCGGATTCCCATAAAGCCATAAAGCAACTGGATTTCGAGGATATCAACAATGAAGCCGTCTGGCGCGGCAAGCGCGTATCAAACAACGCGGCGTTCCAGGCCTACAGCCGCGCCAAGCTGTATAACCTGTGCATGATGTTCGAACTGGACCGGCGCCTCAGCGGCCACCCGGTCACCTGTAATGCCATCTCGCCGGGCTATTTTATCAATACCACCATCCACCGGCAGATGACGGGCGTGTTCAAGCTCGTTGCCAAGGTGGTTTTCGGCATCGGCACCATGCTCGGGTTGAACACGCCGGAAAAAGGCGCGCGCTCGCATATTTACCTGGCCAGCTCGGAAGACGTGGCGCACGCGAGCGGCAGATATTTCGAACATTGCAGGGAAAAACAGGTCTCCGACCTGGCCCGCGATCCCGACGTCCGGCAACGGGTCTGGAACATCAGCGAGGAACTGACCGGCGTGCGCTTCCCGGAGGGCCTGTGAAACCGTACAGCCTGTTCCATTCACAAAGAATCGGGCAGGCTGGCTCATGATCCGGCGGTTCCTGCCCTGGCCGCTGGCCGTCGCGCTGGCGCTTGTTGCGCTTTACCTGCTCTGGGCGGCCTGGGCATACCGCGATATCCCGGTTGAACTGCTCGAACAAAAGTATGGCGGGGACGAACTGCGCAAGCTGGACGCGGGCGGCGTCACCCTGCGCTATAAACTGGACGGCCAGGGCCCGGCTGTTGTCCTGATCCACTCGAATTTTTACGACATGGGCATGTGGGAAGGCTGGACGCAGGCGTTGCAGGACCGCTACAAGGTGCTGCGTTATGACCTGCCGTCACACGGCCTGACCGGGCCGCACCCGGCCGGCGATTACTCCATGCAGGAGGACCTGCGCCTGCTCGAGACGCTGATGGATTCCCTGGAAATCAGGCAGGCGCACGTCGTGGGTTCCTCGCTGGGCGGAAATATCGCTTTCCACTTTGCCGCGCGCCACCCGCAACGAACGCTTTCGTTGACGCTGGTAAATTCCGGCGGGCTGAAGACGGAGGCGGCAAGGGGGCGCGGGGGCGGCATTCCGTCCTGGGCTTACTGGCTCCTGCGCGTGTTGCCGACCGTAGCGTGCCGGTCTTTTGTCGACTGGATGATCGTCAGCGAGACGGTTGACATCCAGGCCGTCAGCGCGCGTTTCCACGCCATGCTGCGGCGCGCCGGCAACCGCCGCGCGGAACTGGAACGCATGGGCCAGTTCCGCTACCGGGACAACCGGACACTGCTGGCGGGCATCACCGCGCCGGCACTGTTGCAGTGGGGCGCGGATAACCCGCACCTGCCCGCCACACAAGCCGACGAGTTTGCCAGCCTGCTCACTTCCAGCGTAAACGTCGTAAGTCATAAATACCCGCGCTCAGGCCACGTTCTGCCGCTGGAACGCCCGCTGGAAACCGCTGCCGATTTTCACCGCTTCGTCGAACGGCTTTAAGCCATGATGAAACTCGCCACCCTCCGGCAATCATTCCCGCGCACCCTTGCCCTGATGAAAATACTGTGTTTTGCGCTGGCGGCCTGCGGCAAAGCGGAAGCGCCCCTGCCTGTCATCAAGCCTGAGGTGGAGCAGGGCATCCTGAATTCCATTTACGGCGTACAGGCCGGACCGTCTCCGGTGCAGGAGCGCAGCCTGACCCTGACGTTGCCGGACGCGCGCAAGCTGCCGGTTCGAACCCTGTACGGCACTTGCCGCCGGCCCTGCCCCGTGCTGCTGTTCTCCCACGGCTTCGGGTCGGGCAATACCGAGTACGACAGGTTGCTGGAACATTGGGCCGGCTACGACATGGTAGTACTGGCGCCGGACCACGCGGACAGCGGCGGCAGGTTGCGGGCCATCTTCAGTTCGGTTCGTTACGGCCAGCACGGCCTGATACAAAAACGCATTGAAGACCTGGACCATGTCCTGGACCGGCTTGACGACATTGCGGAAACCATTGACCGGCGCATCGATGCGCGGCGCATCATAGCGGCAGGGCACTCCTTCGGCGCGTTCTCCGCGCAGCAACTGGTCGGCGCCGGCGCCTACGACCCCGACCGCGGGCGTTATGATTATCCGGCGGACCCCAGGGTCATGGCCGCTGTCGCCCTGTCTCCGCCCGGCCCCATGTTCGACCACATTACCGAGCAGAGCTGGACGGAAGTGGCCAGACCCATGCTGGTCACCACCGGCACCCGGGACAGGGACGAGCGCTTCTGGCCCGATTGGCGGCTGCACAAGATGTCTTTTGAGACCTCCGTTCCCGGCGACAAGTACGCGCTGGTCGTGCAGGGAGCCGACCACTATCTCGGCAACCTGGTTTGCCGAACCGGCAGGGAGGCCGAACCGCAACGGCACGCCTTGATGATGGTGCAGGCGGCCACCACGGCTTTTATCGCCGTGCAGTTTGCCGGTGACGGCAGTGCCGCGCCGGAACGGGCGCGCAAAGTCTTAAGCCCGGACTACCTGCGCGGCATCACCAGGGAATTCGCGGTAATGGAAGTGCGCCGGTAGCAAACTGCGGGCATACTTCCGGGGACGGACAAATTCCGTCCCCTTCCTCCGGGCCGCGCCGGCTAATGCTCGCTGAGCAGCGAACCGAACCCCTGTATGCGGTCGCGAATGCCGTTGTTGCGCAAGGCGTGCCAGAACGTCAACGCGTTGATCGCCAGCACCGGCTTGCCCAGTTCCTGCTCCAGTTTTGCGGCCAGTTCGACAAAATACAGGTTGGTGCCGGCCTGCAACAGCAGGTCCACCCCGGCGCTGTTGACTTCATCGACCAGCCGCCGGGTTTTGGCGAAGTCTTCGTGGGCGATTTCCACCGGCCCGGGTGAACGGTGCCCCCTGATATGCACGACTTCGTAGCCGATATCGTTGAGAAACTTCACCACCTGCTGATCGCCCACCGGCATGTACGGGGTCAGCACGCCCAGGCGCCGGGCTTTCGGGTAACAACTCAGGGCGTCCTGCACCGCCTGGGCGCCGAAGGTGATGTTGCAGCCGCCGGCTTCCCGGGCGATGGCGTTGTACCTGGCAAACTCGCGGTCCGAGCGCTCCTTGCCGTCCCAGAAGGTTTCCGCCGAGTAACCGAAGATCACGTGGTCGGGGGAGCAGCTCAGGCAGTCTTTCAGCGCCTGTTCCGTCACCGCGCCGATCGACTCCACCAGCCGGACGAAATCCGCGTCGTTATTCACCGGTATCGCCGGAATGACACAAGCGCGCGTCGCCAGTACCACGCCCTCGGGTTTCATCTTATGGTATTCGGTTTCCACCGCCGTGTTGGTCGATGGCACCAGCACGGCAAATTTTTTCCGGTAACCGTAGTAGTCCGTGCCGTAGCCGTATTTTTCAATCATTGTGGCCGCTCTTAAGCTGCAAATCGAGTCAAAGTGTAATGCCGGATGGCTCATATCGCAAGTTTACAGGGGACAGTGGCCGGCGGCGCGGTTTGCGCAGTGTATTTCAGAATATCTCGTGTATTATTGAAAAATATGAAACACAGAACCATACGCGGCAGAATTTTATACACCAGCAACAAGCCGGACCGGCTGGGACAGGAACGCGGGCGCGAATCCTTTACCATCACGGTGCATACCGACGGCAAGCGGACCCTGCGCGCCTTGTGTGAAATCGACGATCCGCCTGCTGTCCTGCGCGACGTGACGCTGAGCGTGGACGCGGATTACTATCCGCTGGATTGTTTCACCCGGCTGACGCTGGATGACAAATTCGAAGGCTCCGGCTGGATGCGTTTTACGCCCGAGCGCGCCGAAACGGAGGTGTTCAACGCCAACGACGGACGTATTTCGCAACGTTTCGAACTGGAGCGGCGCATTCGCTGGCTGGCCAGCCACCCCATCGCCGGCGACGGGATGGGTTTCTGCATCTATGACCCCGGTCGCGGGCCCGGCAGGATGTTTTTCCCCGACATGATGGTCACCTCGACGGACCACCGGGGCGCCAGCGGCCCGTTGTTGTTCAAACTGGGATTCGGCATCGAGTACGTCGGCGACGAACGCATCACGGTGCCTGCCGGCGAGTTCGACGCGCATCATTTCCGCTATGTCGATACTGCCGGGCAACTGCCCGAAGAGCATCCCGAATATGACGTCTGGTGCACCGCTGACGGCGATTACATCTTTTTACGCGGCGCAGTGGGCGGTTACATGCAGACATTTTACGAACTGGTTGAACTTGAAAGATAGGAGAAACACCATGCCCGCATATATGGTCGTACAAGCCACCGTTACCAAACCGGAACAATTTGCCGAATACGCAGAGCGCATGCCGGCCCTGGTTGAAAAATTCGGCGGGAAATACCGGGTGCTGGGGGGAGAAACGGAAACCCTGGAAGGTGACTGGGGCCACCAGGCCCTGGTCATTTCCGAATGGCAGTCCATGGACCAGGCCCGCAGGATGTGGCATTCCGACGAATATGCCGAACTGAAAAAGGTGCGTGAAGGCGCGCTGGACGTTACCGTACTCCTGGCCGACGGTTTATAACGCAAAAATATGCCGGCGCCTTCGATACATTATTACGCCCTGGCCTTGCAGACCCGCTGCCGCGCGGTCAATGCCCTGAACGTTGCCGATGCCCGGCGCAGTATTCAATCGGCCATTGACACATGCGCCGCCCAGGTAGCGGCCGGCAAGGGTTTCATCGGCCCGGATACGCGCCTGGTCGTCCTGCCGGAATATTTTCTGACCGGCTTCCCCATGGGCGACCCGGTGGAAAGCTGGGCCGAAAAAGCCGGCCTGGACGTGGACGGCCCCGAATACGAGGCGCTGGGCAAGGTCTGCCAGGACAACGATATCTACCTTTCCGGCAACGTCTATGAACGGGACAAGGCGTTTCCGGGTCTTTACTTTCAGGCCAGCTTCATCATCGCGCCGAACGGCGACACCGTTCATCGGTACCGGCGCCTGGTGTCCCTGTTTGCGCCGACTCCCCACGACGTCTGGGAGCGCTACCTGGACCTGTACGGGCTGGAGGGAGTGTTCCCGGTCACGGACACGGAACTGGGGCGCCTGGCCACGGTTGCCTCGGAGGAGATCCTCTACCCTGAAATCACCCGGGCCATGGCATTGCGCGGCGCCGAGGTGATTTTACATTCGACCAGCGAGGTCGGCAGCCCGGAACTGACGCCCAAGGACATTGCCAAACGGGCCCGGGCCATTGAAAACCAGGCGTTTGTCATCTCCGCCAACAGCGGCGGCATCAGCGGCACGGGCATCCCCGAGTCCTCGACAGACGGCATGTCGAAAATCATCGACTACAATGGCCGCGTGCTGGCCGCGGCCGGCCCCGGCGAAAGCATGGCAGCCAACCACGAGATCGATATAACCGCCCTGCGCCGTTGCCGCCGGCGTCCCGGCATGCCCAGCCTGCTGGCCCGCCAGCGGCTGGAGTTGTATTCACATATCGCCCATCCGCAGACTCGATACCCGGCGAATACCCTGCTGGACGATACCGGAAAACATGTCATTCCGGAGCGCAGCCATTTCATCAAGACCCTGAAGGGTGTCATTGACGATCTCATCGGGCAAGACCTGATTTAACCATGCCTTCCATCGAGGTCCGCAACCCGCGCACCGGTAGTATCGACTATCGTTTCGAACAGGTCGAGACATCGGGTCTGGCGCGCCTTACAGCGGCCATGCGTAACGCGCAGGTACAGTGGCTTGAAAGCGGCGTGGAGATGCGTTGCCGGACGCTGCTCGAACTGGTTGCCGCCATCTCTGAACAGCGCGGCAGTCTTTTCAATGCCCTGGCTGCCGACACCGGGCGGTCCAGGGAAACCGAACTGGAGATCAATGCAGTCATTTCCGGCATGGAACGCTGGCGCCGGCTTGCCCCTGAACTGCTGGCAACGGAAGAAAATAAAAGTACCTCGATTCCCTTCATTGAGATCGGCGGACAGGCGCTGCCTTATCCCCTGACAGTGGTCATTTCCCCATGGAATTTTCCATTGCTGTTATCCTGTATCGACGCCGTTCCCGCGCTGCTGGCCGGCAGCGCCGTGATCGTCAAACCCAGCGAGATTACCCCGCGCTTTGTCGAACCTTTTACCGACATCCTGGCCGGTGTTTCCGGTCTGGCTCCGGTATTCCGCTTTCTGCCGGGTGACGGCAGCCTGGGCAGCGCGCTCATCGACCACGCCGACCTGGTCTGTTTTACCGGCAGTGTAAAAACCGGCAGACAGGTGGCCCGGGACTGTGCCAGGAACTTCATTCCGGCCCAGTTTGAACTGGGCGGCAAGGACCCGGCGATTGTCACCGCCGATACGGATATAGAACGCACGGCGGCCGCGCTGTGCTGGGGGGGCATGGTGAATGCCGGTCAATCCTGCCTGTCGATTGAGCGGGTCTATGCCGAAGCCCCGATTTATCACGACCTGACCGCGGCCATCGCGCAGGAAGCGCGTTCCCTGACACTGAATACCGGCAACATCGACGAAGGCGAAATCGGCCCGATAATATCGGAACGCCAACGTGACATAATCGAACAGCACCTGCAGGATGCCGCGGACAAAGGCGCAAGAACAGAGTGCGGCGGCGGCATTACCGAACAAGGCGGCGGGCTGTGGTGCCGGCCTACGGTGCTGTCCGGTGTCAACCACGATATGCTGGTGATGACCGAAGAGACTTTCGGGCCGATACTACCTGTCATGACCTTCGATACGGATGAACAGGCCATCGAACTGGCCAATGACACGGTGTACGGACTCTCTGCAGCCGTGTTCTCCAACGATGTCGGGCGAGCCAGGCATATCGCGGGCAAACTGGAGGCCGGCGCGATCAGCATCAACGATGCCGCATTGACCAGCGTCATGCACGAGGGTGAAAAACAGGCATTCAAGTCATCCGGCATGGGCGGCTCGCGCATGGGACCGGCCTCCATCAGGCGCTTCCTGAGAAGCAAGGCGCTGATCGAGAATACCCGATTATGCCGGGACCCCTGGTGGTATTAGAAAAGTGCTGAAAACCATCCTCATTGTCACGATTATGGCGTCCGACCTGTTGCAGGTCGAGCAGGCCTACCGGGATGAACTGGGTTACCGTGTCGCCGACCGCGGCGCAGTCTCGGGCGCCCTGGCCGCTTCCTGGAACGCCGCGGCTCTTGCCGGACGCGAGTACGTAATGCTGCAACCTTCGAGCCGGGAGCCGGTTTACCTGCGCTTCATCGAAGATACTACAGGCGCGGCAGTCGAGCCCATGAAAACCGAGGGCTGGAATGCCGTGGAAATACTGGTGCAGGACCCCGATGCGCTGGCGCAGGACCTGGATGAGTCCGGACTGTTCAATGTCGTGGGCCGGCCCCGTTACCTGACGGAAAAGCAAAACATCAAGGCCATGCAGGCGATCGGCCCGGCCAACGAACTGGTCTATTTCACCAACATCAGCGACCCGGAAAAATCCGGGTTCGGCCTTCAGCCTGCCAAATCCCGGATCGACCGGGTTTTCATCATGGTCGCCGGCGCCCGCGACCATTCCGCACTGGATGAGTTCTACCGGTCGGTTCTGGGCATGGCGGTAACCGCCCCGATTCCGTACCGTATCGGCGTATTGTCCAGGGCATACGGCATGCCGGTCGAGACCCGGCACGAACTGTCAATCGCGCAGTTATCGGAACGCTTCTTGGTCGAACTGGACCGCTACCCCGAAGCGGCTTTGCCAAGAGAAACCGTTCCGGGTTCTCTGCCTCCCGGCATTGCCATGGTGACTTTTGAGGTGGCAGAGTGGAAACCGGACCTGCCCTACACCGCCACACCCGCCATGCAATCGTCTTTCCCCTACCTGGGGCGGCGCGCCGGCGTGCTTATCGGCGCTGCCGGTGAGTATATAGAACTGGTTGAAAGCGCATCAACGGAACCCTGAACCCTCATGATCAGGTCTCTGCGCGCTCCGACGAAATGTAACCCCAGCCGGGGACAGACTTAAGTCTGTCCCCGATATTTACACATGTCGCAGCAGATTAAACGGCATTACATCAATGTGCAGGGACGATGGGTGCACTTCCGTTCGGGGGGAACCGGGCCGGTTGTGTTGCTGCTGCACCAGTCGCCTCAATCCTCTGCGGCCATGCTGCCGCTGGCGGAAAAACTGGTTTCCCGCTATTGCGTGGTCGCGCCGGACAGTCCCGGCTTCGGCCTGTCCGACCCGCTGACGATGACAACGCAGACAATCGAGGACATGGCGCATGCGCTGGATGAGTTTACGACCGCCATTCAACTCCCGCCGGCAACGGTCATCGGCGTTCATACCGGCGCGGAGATTGCGCTGGAATTCGGGCTGCGTTTTCCGGAAAAAACGAATTTCCTGGTTCTTGACGGCCTGGCCCTGTTTAACGAGGAAGAAAGCGCAGACATCCTGGAGCATTACCTGCCGCCGTTCATACCGGACTGGGACGGCAGCCACCTTACCTGGTTATGGGCGCGGCTGCGTGAACAGGTGATCTTCTTCCCCTGGTACAGGAAAAACAGGGAAGCGCGCATGCATTACGATATGCCGGACGCGGAATACCTGCACGGCTGGTTCATGGATTTCATGTACGCCGGGGATCATTACCGGCGCGGTTACGGGGCCGCGTTCCGCTATCGCAACAGCGCTGCGATAAGGGATATAGCGCCTCCCACCGCGGCGCTGTACCGTACCGGCGACGTGCTTGAGACCCACCGGCGGCGCCTGCCGGCGCTGCCGGACCATGCCCGGGCGGAAATTGTTCCTCCCGGTCCCGGCAAACTGGATGATCGAATCATGGAACTGCTGAAAGAGCACGCCGCAGGCAGGCAGTCCGGGTGGCGCTACCGGCACCATAAAGATCCGCCCGCCTCGGTAACGGAACCCGGTTACATTGATATCGATGATCAACAAATCGCCGTGGTAACGGCAGGCGACCCGGATCGGCCCGCGTTGTTGCTGTTGCACGACCTGGCCGGGTCTTCAGCTTCAGTGAGGGATCTTGTCAAAGCGCTGGCCCCGGAGTATCACGTGGTCTGTCCCGACCTGCCGGGACATGGTGAAAGCGCCGGCACACTTACGGCCGGGTTTTCCATCAATGCTGCAGTTACGGCATTATCCGAACTGCTGGCCGCGCTTGGCAATGACGCTTATCACCTGTTGAGCCTGGGCGCAGCCTGCGCGTTCGTGCCGGGACTGATCAGGCACAACCCGGGCATCCATTTCAACGCAGGCATGCACAACCCGTTGCTGCTGGGCGCCATGACCCGAAATGCGTTACGGGACCGTTTCGCACTGCCCATCGAGCCGGATGAGTATGGGATTCATGTCACGAAACTCTGGTATGCCCTGCGCGACGGCCGGCTGTTCTGGCCATGGTATGAACCTGTTTCCGATAATATCCGCCTGCATACGCCCAGCCTGGACCCGAAGGATATTCACCAGTCGTTGTTTGATGCGCTCCGGTGCGGCAGCAATTACCATCAGATCTGGCAGGCGTTTTTTGCAACGGACGTCATCAATGATGTGAGATCACTGCCGCAGCCATTGTCGGTTACGATGAGCAAAACCCATCCCTGTTATGAAACCGTACTTTCTTCCCTTGCGCTGCTGCCGGCGCTGACCTGCCGGGAAACCTCTGACGACTGGCCGGAGATTGCCGCACATTTCAGCCGGTAAGGTCACCAGGTCTTGCCGCCCACCCAGCTACCGACAACGCCCTTGAACTCCTGTATGTTGATTTCCTGCCAAACGCCGGCCTGGTAGTAGGGATCGTCATGCACCATCCCGGTCGCTTCGTCAAGGTTGCCGACGTCAACCACCAGCAGGCTGGCAACGGCCTGCTCCCCGTCAGCGCCCATGATGGGACCCGCCACCTTTATCCTGTCCTCTATGGCTTCAACATGTTGAAGATGTTCCGCCATTTTGTCCTGTCTTGGAGCAGCGCTGCCTGGCGCGTCTTTGCAATAAATGGATACGAGCATGATATTTCTCCTGTGAGTTGAAGTTACGCCAACTACTTTAGCATGACGTTGCACCCCGGCGGGCAGTAAGTGTATTCTTTGCTCAAATCAATGGGAGTCTGGAGCAATGACGGGCCTTAACAGAAGACATTTCCTCAAAAATGGCGCGGCGTTTGCGGGCATGTTGGCCGCGCCTTCGTTGTTCATAACTGTCGCCAGGGCAAAAGATGAACCCTACCAGACGATGGCAACTGCAATCCCGCCGTTTACGCCCATCAAGGTGCTCGACACTTCAGCGATGCCCTGGTCGCCGCCTTTCAATGAGTTGGGCTGGAAGGCGAAGACCCTGTACAACAACGAAGAGACGGGAGACCACCTGGTGATCTTATGGGTGCCTATCGGCGCGCCGGGGGGACGCAACCATTACCATGACTTCCATGAATGGGCCTACTGGCTCACCGGTGATTTTGTCAATAACGAATACACCAGCCCCTTGCAGCGCATCGGCGACTTCCAGCAGTTCCGGGAAGGGGTCTTCCTGGATCGCCCCGCTTACAGCCTGCACGGCGGCGAACCGGGGCGGCTGGATTCCCAGGTCGGCGGCACCTGCCTGATCATGGAGGAAGGCGGCAAGACCATTTACGTTATCCCGGACGACCCGAATTACAGCGATGAATGGAAACAGGTCAAGCAATGGACCGTTCCCAGGATCATCGACACGATCAGCGAACTGCCCTGGGAGCCTTACGATGACGCGAAAGGCATCAGCATCAAACGCCTTGCCGATGACCAGGTGCGCGGGTTCCGGGCGGTGATGTGGCTGGTGCCTGCCGGGTGGAAATCCGGTGGCGCCGGGCAGTTCGGCAGGGCGCATTATTACAAACAGGCGCACCAGTTCAACTACATCCTCAATGGCGACCTGCAACTGCAATGCTGGGCGTCACCGGACAAGAAGGCGGAGCAGGTTAAACTGGTAAAAGACTTCTACTTTGAAAAAGCCCCCATGGCCATCTCCGGCCTGGCGGACGGGGTTGTCAGCGAAACAGGGTGTGTCTGGATGCAGGTAACCTACGCCAGGGGCACGTCGATTCCCAACATTCCCATAGAAGAGCCCGTGTATATCTGATTAGCGTCGTAATATCCCCTGAATCCAAACCGCGGTCGAGGAGTAACTCATGAAACACTGGTAACGGGAAAGAAAGACGAGACATAATTTGTATTCACCCTACCAAACTCAATTCTTTGCCTGGCAACTAACCCGCCGTTTATCTTCAGAAGATGAAGATAAACTAACCGGCGCAATTATGGACGCTCGGATAGACCTTAATCCCCATCAGGTTGATGCAGCACTTTTCGTATTTAAGAATCCACTGAATAAAGGCGTGCTTCTTGCAGATGAGGTGGGATTAGGTAAAACCATTGAAGCCGGGTTAGTGATTGCCCAGAAATGGGCAGAGAGAAAACACAGAATTCTGGTCATTACCCCTGCAAACCTCCGCAAGCAGTGGCACCAGGAGATGCAGGAAAAGTTTGGTCTAAAATGTCAAATCATCGATTCTGCAATTTATAACAAAGAAAAGAAGGAAGGAGTTAAAAATCCCTTTGATAAAAGTGAAAGGCTGATTATTTGTTCTTATCAATTTGCCCGAGCCAAGTCAGATGAAATTCGAATAGTTCCTTGGGATTTAGCAGTCATTGACGAAGCCCACCGTCTGCGAAATGTCTACAAAAAGAGCAGCAAGATAGCGAAGACAATCAAGGAAAGCCTGTCACCAGTACAAAAGGTACTACTAACCGCGACACCTTTACAAAACACATTGTTGGAACTTTATGGCCTGGTCAGCGTCATCGATGACAGAGTATTTGGTGATCTGGATAGTTTCAGAATCCGTTACAGCCGCGTCGACGATACCTATTCGTTTGCCAGTTTAAAACAGCGAATTGCACCGGTATGTAAACGCACATTGCGAGAACAGGTACAGGCTTATATCTCCTACACCAAGCGTATCCCCCTCGTCCAGACATTCACACCAAGCAGTGATGAACAACGCCTGTATCGTCTGGTATCCGAATATCTGCGAAGGCCTGAACTGAATGCTCTGCCGACGGGACAAAGGCAGTTGATTTCCATGGTACTGTGGAAATTGCTGGCTTCCTCTTCCTTTGCTATCGCGGGGGCTTTAGGTTCTATCATATCCAGGCTGCAAAGCTCCCTTGAGGGCCGGATGATAGATGAACGGCAAACCGTTAGTGAGTTTCAGTCCGATTATGAGGCTTTGAATGAAACGGCTGAAGAATGGGAGGAAGTACCGGTAATAGCGGAGCAGGAAAGAGAATCAATTCAGGCAGAAATTGATGAGCTCAAGAACTACAAAATGCTTGCAGAAAATATCCGCCAAAACAGCAAAGGCGAGGCTTTGCTCAAGGCTTTGGAAATTGGCTTCGATAAATTAAGTGAACTTGGCGCAAGTGATAAAGCTATTGTTTTCACCGAGTCCCGCAAAACCCAGGATTACCTGTCGCAACGGCTTAGTGATAGTCCATATAAAGACGGGATTGTTCTCTTCAATGGTAGCAACAACGACAAACGTGCTAAACAGATATATAAGGACTGGTTGGCAAAACATCAGGGGTCGGACAAAGTCACCGGCGCGCGTAGCGCTGACACCCGTGCTGCACTGGTGGAGTATTTCAAAGAATTTGGGCGAATAATGATTGCCACAGAAGCTGCTGCAGAGGGGGTTAACTTACAGTTCTGCTCACTGGTGATCAACTACGATCTACCTTGGAACCCACAGCGGATTGAACAACGTATCGGTCGCTGTCACCGTTACGGCCAGAAGCATGATGTGGTAGTGATCAACTTTATCGACCTGACTAATGAGGCAGATCGGCGAGTTTACGAATTGCTCGATCAAAAGTTTCGCCTGTTTGATGGAGTCTTTGGCGCATCTGATGAAGTGTTGGGCGCTATTGACAGCGGCGTGGATTTTGAACGGCGTATCAAGGATATCTACCAGACCTGCCGGGAACCAGAGCAGATTAGTCGTGCTTTTGAACATTTGCAATTGGAGCTGGCTCGCGAAATCAACACTCAGCTGCTAAACACGCGGGAGCAACTCTTTGAGCACTTCGATGAAGACGTACTGCAGAAAATAAATATTGACAGCACTGCTTCTCTGGATCGTTTCCAGAAAATGCTGATGAACCTGACTAAGGGTGAATTGCGTGACAATATCACTGAAGTTGAAGACGGCTTCATTCTGGAAAGTCTGCCGGCCGGTGCTCTACCTGAAATATCGCTGGGTAAATATGGGCTCCCCCGTAGTGATGGAGAATCTCACATTTACCGTCTCAGCCATCCATTAGCCCAATGGCTGATAAAGCAGGCAAAAGAAAGAACTCTACCGGCCGCATCATTAACCTTTGACTACGATGCAACTAACATACAGGTAGCTGTCATTAAGGAATTGAGAGGCCAGTCGGGCATACTTTCAGCACATCTCATCACTGTCGAAGCACTGGATCGGGCAGAAGATCATATTGTCCTATGCGGCCAAACAGGAAAGGGTAAGCTGCTGGACCAAGAAGTGCTTGAAAAGATGCTCATATTCCCCATTTCCGGTTTTAACCAGTCACCTGTACAGACGGAGCCAATGCTCGAGGCAGAGCTGAGTCGCCGTAAAACAGAGATAGTGCGCGAAGTAACAGATAGAAATCTGAAATACTTTGAAACTGAGGTCGAAAAGCTTGATACCTGGGCCGATGACCTGAAAGTCGGCCTTGAGCAGGAAATCAAAGAACTGGATAGAGAAATCAGGGAAGTACGTAGAACAGCTAAAGCTGCGCCAGATCTGGAGGAGAAACTAAACTGGCAAAAACGCCTGCGTGAGTTGGAAAAACTACGCAGTAAAAAAAGAAGAGAATTGTTCGACAAACAGGACGAAGTAGATAACCGTCGGGAAGGACTGATCAACGATCTGGAAGACAAACTGGAGCAGAAGCTTGAAGAAAAACACCTGTTCAGTCTTAGCTGGCGAGTGAATTAGACAGCATACATCCTAATTCAAAGCTATTCATTAGATAAACAATAAGTATATTAATCTAATGAGATTAGCCGCAACAATTACAAAAGTTATTCTAGATAAACAAATAGTTTATCTATATTATACACGTCAATATATGTGAAACCCCTTAGGTTGAGGCATCATGCGTGCTCACGAGTCAGGACATGTTACAACTAAAATCAACGATTTGCTGGCAGACTGTCCGGACGGGGTGCCCATGACCAGCACTTGGCTGGAGTCGAAGGGCGCATCCCCTCAATTGATGCAGAGGTATAAGGAAACAGGATGGGTTGAATCTCTGGGCAGAGGAGCATGGATAAGAGCAGGAACGAAACCTACTTTGCCTGGAACAATGTATGCTCTACAACGGATATCACTTAAAATATACCCTGCCGCCAGGACAGCCTTGGAACTGCAAGGGCAAGCACACTACGTACCTGCCGGTCAATATCCGGCGCTCCAAATCAGCGCAGAAGCAAATCAGAGACTCCCTGCCTGGTTCATAAACCTGGATTTCTGCAAAAACCTCTTGGTAATGAGTAATAGCAGGCTGTTCGACCCGGTTTTTACAAGCCTGAGCAAACTGAAGAGCGAGGGGGTAATGATCAAAGCCAGCAGCCCTGAAAGGGCCATGCTGGAGTACTGCCAACTGTTGCCGGAGCAAGCAGACTTTGAGGAGGCCTGGCAACTGATGGAAGGGCTGACCACCTTACGGCCACGATTGCTGCAAAGTACGCTGCAGGCATGCCAATCGGTAAAAGCAAAACGGCTATTCCTTGCGCTGGCCAGCGCAGTTGGGCATAAGTGGTACAAAGAGCTTAATCTTGACGAAATTCACTTGGGGTCGAGCAACCGCATTCTGCCGATTGCGGGTTCGCAACACCCTCAGTTTGGTATAACAGTGCCCGAAACATGGATCGTTAAATGAGAGAACACTATCAACAACAGGTCGAGTTGCTTCTCGACGTTCTGCCTTTTATCGCCAGGTCAGAGGTCTTCAGTCTGAAAGGTGGGACGGCAATTAACTTTTTTTATCTCGATTGCCCCAGGCTGTCAGTAGATATCGATTTGCACTACTTGCCGGTAAATGATCGAGAAACGGCTTTGTCTGACATACATGAAAACATGCAGGCAATAGCAGAAAACATAGAGCATGCTTTTGTTGAAACTACTGTCAGGGTGGACCCTAAAACATTCAATACAGTTGTCAGACGCAAGAATCTACAGATCAAAATTGAACCGAATACTGTTATCAGAGGCTGTTTGCTTCCGGTAGAGGAGAAGTCGTTAAGCCCCAACCTGGAACGAACCTATGGCAGGGCAGTCACTTTGCCTTGTATATCCAAATACGAACTTTACGCAGGAAAGCTCTGCGCAGCCCTCAACAGGCAACACCCTAGGGACTTGTTCGATATGTTGCTGTTCCTGCGAGACAACAGCTTATCCCAGGAGTTGATGGATGTGTTTGTCGTTTACCTGATCAGTCAGGGAAAGCCGATCCACGAACAGCTGAAGCCAAACCTGAAGAATATAGCCCAACTGTTTCACAAGCAGTTCGTTGGTATGCCGACGGAAACTGTGGCATTAGAGAGATTAATTGAAGTGCAAAACGCGCTACCGCGACAAGTCCTTACAGCATTAAATGACGCCCATCGCGAGTTCTTGCTGGGATTTAAAAACGGAACCCCGGATTGGAGCCTGTTACCTTTCAATAATATCCAAGAGTTGCCCGCAGTGCGTTGGAAACAGCAAAACCTTGAAAAAATGGACGGTATCAAAAGGAGGCAGGCAATAGAAAAATTGCAAAAACTCTTTGACGCAAATCCCTATAATCCATCCCAGCCCTATCACCAAACAGATAAGGAGCAAACCGTAGTGCTGACACCACAAGAACAATTAACACAGGAAATCGTCGACGCATTAATAGATGGCGGATTGCTGGATAAAGCAAAAGAACAGGAGGTCAAAAGACAATTTACAGCAGGACAACTCACACGGGATGACTGGTCGTTGTATATAGAACTGGCATCTACATCAGACACACCAGGAGCAGGTAATGACTGATCGTATCAGACGCCTGAAAATAGATAGCTTTCGCGGCACTACGCAACCATTGGATCTGGAGTTTGACGACAGCAAGCCTGTCGTTTTGATTTTCGGTGAAAACGGCACTGGTAAATCCACCATAGTCGATGCTATAGAATCCGTGGGCGCGGGTTCAACAACTTTTCTGGATAACTGGAAGTTGGGAAAAGGCAAACGCAAAGAAAACTACATCCCTGCACTGGGTAAAACGTTTTCAGATGTAGGTATCAGTCTGGAGTTTGGCAGCAACACTTATGCAGCGGAACTTACCGCCAGGGGGTTGCAGCTGTGCAATACAGCAAAACGCCCCGTTACGAAAGTTCTGCGTCGCAAGTCCCTGCAGGCTTTCATGGATGCCGACCCGGCCCAGCGTTATAAGGAAGTAGGCAAATTTCTCGATATTCCGCAAATAGAAGCTTCCGAAGCATCCCTGCGTGAAGCGCTGAAAGAGGCGGAAAAAAGCTATGATCAGGCTGTATCCGCATACAGTCAGGCACGGGAAGACCTGCAAGGCCTTTGGGAGGCCGAAGGTAGCCCCGGAATAGAACAGCAATATAAAGCTGAGGCCTGGGCCAGAGAACAGGCGACAGTGCCCACGGAACAGCTTAATGCCAGGTTAGCTGGACTAAAAGCCGCAGAAAGGCATAGTGAAAATTTGATCGCACATACTGAGTTCGTAACAGACGCGCAACTACAACTCGCCCAATCTCAACAACTACTTGAAAAAGCAATTCAGCAACTCGCTGTGGTTGAATCGGGAGAAAATCAAAGCAGCGCCGAGTTGGTCACACTGTTGGAAGATGCCAAAACCTATTTAAATAAAACACCCGATACTCTCTGTCCTGTTTGCGAAGAAACTATCATTGTCCCTGCTGAATTAGTGCAGCAGCTGCAACAACGTATAGAAGGCATGAAGTCCCTTAAACAGGCTAATATCGCTAAACAAAAAGCACAACAGACCGTAACTTCAAAGCAGGACCTGCTGTCACAAACCAAAGAAAAATTGCTCAATGTTGCCCAGGACGCGCAAGAGCATTTTTCTCCCGAACTATCCCAGAATAAACGCATTCAGCACTTGCGTGAAAACAACAAGGAAAAGGCATTGAACCAAGCCAGTCAACTACACGATCAGCTTAAAACTGGGCTCACACAGTTAAAGGAAGATTTGGAAATCACCCAGAAGCAAGTGAATAACCTGACCAGCATCAGACAGTACGTAAAGACTCTAGACGAAAAATCAACCGAGGCCAGGAAGCAGCAGTCACTGAACCAACGTTTACAGCAGGCCGTCAACATTGTCGAGGCCAAACGCAAAAGTTACGTGGAAGGCATACTCGCCGACATCGCTCAACAGGTGGATGACCTCTACCAGAAAATTCACCCACAAGAAGACATTGGCAGCATCAAACTCAAACTGGACGAAAGACAACGTGGCTCACTGTTATATGGTGTTGCGTTTGGTGACCAGCAGGATGTCCAGCCCCAGCCCTACTACAGTGAATCACACTTGGATACTCTGGGTTTGTGCATTTTCCTGGCATTGGCCAAGCGAGGTGATGCCAGCAGAACGCTTGTGGTTCTGGACGACGTGCTAGGCTCCGTCGATCAGCAACACCTGCAAAGAGCCATATCCATGTTAATGGAAGAAGATGCCAACTTTGCCCAACTGATAATCACCACGCATTACCGGCCATTACGCGATAAATTCCGTTATGTCAGGCAACCCACAAACCACGTGCAGTTGATCGAATTAAAACCGTGGAACTTTATACAGGGGATCAAGGCGGGTAAGACATTGACTTACGTGGAGGATTTACGAGAGCAGTTACAACAACCTGTTTTCCGGAGAGAATCCATAGCTGCTCAGGCGGGAATTCTTTTTGAAAGTCTGCTCGAATTCATCACACAAACCTACCGATGCAAAGTGCCGCACCTGATAGAACCGCGATTTACATTTGGTGAACTACAAAGCGCACCCAACAGAAAACTTAAACAAGCACTCAAAATTGTTTCCCATCATAATGGTGAAACCTCATTGGGGCCTATATATGAGGAGCTTACAGAGGCCATACAGATACGTAACTTGGTCGGCTGCCATTTCAACGAGTGGGCAGGGGAATTATCCGACCAAGAAGTGAAGGAAATGGCCGAATTGGCGCTAACCTTAGCGGATACGCTGGTCTGCCACCATTGCGGCGGCTTACCCGTAAGTAACAAATCCGGTAGTTACTGGGAATGCTCCTGCAAACAGACACAAATGCATCCGTTACAACAGCCACAGTAACCAGGAGCACAAACTTTCGCCGCTAGAATTTGTTGTAAAAACTGTTTGCACTCTCTATGAATAAAAATATGGTTACAATAGCCAAAAAGAAAAAGCCAATTAAGAATTTAATCTTTCAGCTAAAGTCTCCGAAATGCTATAAACGTGATGGTGAAAATGTCTACCTATGCGCAGCCCGTAAGATATTTGTTCGTACTTCTGAGGAAGAAAGGGTGCGACAGGCATTTATCATTTTTTTGCGGGATAAGGTTGGTGTGCCAACTGATATGTTTCGTGTGGAAGAGTCGATGTCTCATTATAAAAAAAGGAAAAAGGGACGCGCGGATATTATCGGACTTTCCTTAGAAGAATATCCACTTTTTGTTGTTGAATGCAAAAAACCAAAAGCACCTTTGACGCAGGATGTTTTTGATCAGGCAAAGACTTATGCAGATATTGCTGGTTGCGACATTGTCATCCTTACGAACGGTGGGGAATCGGAAGTATACATTCAAGAAAACAAACAATGGAATAATGCGAGAGGAATCTTAACTTACAAAGAAATGCTAAAAATCGGGAATTATGATTATAAGAAACCAAAACAAAAAGCGTGGCAACGACCTGAATATAAAGATATACCGCGAGCAATAGAAGATGGAACTTTTGATGGCCGGAATACTAAAGAGAGTCATCGTGACTACGGTTGTTTTGGTAAAGACAGCCCAAAAAAAAATTTGCATTTCTTCGCTAATCTGGTTGGTCTGTTTCGTGATGAAGGTAAGTCTTTCAGGTTACCAATAATACACAGCAGCTTTGAAATTAGTGAAGATTTAAAATTGCGCTATTCCAGTTTCGGAAACGCTGCAGGTGGGGGTTACACGAGCTATTACCGTAGTTTTATCATTAAAGACAAAAACGGCGAAAACCAGATTATCAGTATATCCATTACGGGAACGCTATCACGAAAGAACGATCCAAAATTCGGAAACAGGAGAGGAAATACTCAGTTAAATGTCGCGATTGACGATTATGAGAAGAAACATCATTCCTTACAATTGGATATGGACAAATTTGTCAAAAAAAATGGGCGGCAAGCATTGATTTGGCATAATGGAAGAATGACCGTAGGAAATTCGGGCAGTGTAAAGCAAAATCTTGTTCTGGAATATGTTAGAAAGAAAGCCCCACACTTGTTAGAAGATAATTATATTTCACTTGCAACATTACCCACTAACCGTTTGATTACTTGGCGG
The DNA here is from genome assembly GCA_965204045.1 of Gammaproteobacteria bacterium. Lineage (GTDB taxonomy): Bacteria > Pseudomonadota > Gammaproteobacteria > Eutrophobiales > Eutrophobiaceae > JAAXHV01. The sequence continues at coordinate 4,840,376 of CBDBDW010000002.1, read as the reverse complement.
GATGCCAAGCCATTTTTAATTAATTGTATTGAATATGCCTTACTACGTGATGAGTACAGACAAATTCATACAAAAAATAAAAGTCAGTAATCAACAAGTTCCAAGCAGTTGCCAGTGTCAGGTTTTTTTCTGTATTAACTTGTTCTACTTACACACAAGCAACAGTCATCGCAGGCTACCAGCAAAAGAGAGGTGTGTTGGCAATATTCACGCTGGGAGAAAGATAAGGGAGCCTCTGAAAGGATCCAGAATAAGGACTTGCAAATAGTCTATTTATAGATATGTATAAAATAGACATATATGGAAGCTGCCATGACCATACAATCGCTGCCTGCAGCACCTCCTGACCGCAAGAACCTGTCCGGTCCGGCCCTGCGTACGTTCTTTCGAATCGCAGAACTCTGGAGCCTCTCTGTCGATGAACAGATGACCCTCCTCGGACTGAGCGCGCGATCCACCTTCTTCAGGTGGAAGAAGGACTCCAATGTCGTTCTACCGAAGGATACGCTGGAGCGCATTTCCTACATCCTGGGGGTGTACAAGGCGCTTCAGGTCCTGGTGCCCGACGAACAGGCAGCCGATGAATGGGTAAAGCGGCCAAATGCGGCGCCCCTGTTCAGCGGGCGGTCGGCGCTTGACCTGATGATGTCCGGCCAAGTGTCGGACTTGTTCCTGGTTCGGCAATACCTCGACGCAGAGCACGGCGGCTGGGCGTGACGCCGGCGGGGCAGCAAACCAACGGTAAAACTCGTTGCGTCATTCCGACGTCGTTGCCCTGCCCCCTGTTCTCTGTTTCTGCCGAAACTCAATCATGGGAATGGTGGTGATGCTTGTGCGTGTGCCAGTGGCTGTGCTTGTGGCCGTCGGTTTCCGGTTCGTTGTCCGGAAACTCCGGGCCGCGTAATTTCTGCGTCTGCTCAAAGTCTTCCGGGCCGTGCGGGTGGTTGTGGGAATGGCTGACCATCCACTTGTATAACAGGGGGTCGCGCTGGTAGACGCGGGCCGCGGCGCGGGTCTGGTTCTCCTTCGGTGTGGACCAGGGGTTGTAGTGGAAATAGTTGAACAGTTTCGAGTCCACCCGGCCCAGGGCGATGCAGCCGAATTCCGAGGCGAACGCGCCGTGGTTGATGTACGCGGGGCGCCAGAAATAGCCGCCGGTGGGGATTTCGCCGAACTGCATCATCCAGGAGGTGCCCCACAGGTGGTAGGATTCCTCCGCGCAGTCGTGGTAGGAAATGTTGTCCTGGTAGAACGCCGGGGTCATGCAGTACAGGAACGTCATGGCGTGTGAAATCGGGTTGTAGTTGAGCAGCTTGATCATCACGCCGGACGCGACCGCGGGTTTGACGATATTGCCCGGCCCCCAGGTGATGTCCAGGTAGGTATCTACGTCATGGTATAAACCGGTATGGGCGAGTTGATGGTGCTCGGTGGCTTCCACCAGGCTGGGTTCGCCCGTGTTGTACATCATCAACAGCAGCGCGCCCTGTTCCGATTTGATCGCGGGCATGGCATAGCCGGCCGGGACGAAGAAGTAATGCCCCTTGCGCACCGTGCGCCCGTCCAGTTGCAGTTCGCCCTCGACGACCATCATTTCCCATTCCGACCAGGAAAAGCCGGGAGGTTGGCTGTAGCCGCCGTCCAGTTGCACCGTCATGGTGCAGGCGCCGGTATCGCCATCCATGCTCAGCATCTTGTAGTGCATGCCGTGGCCGAAGCCCGGCAGCAGCATTCTCTTGAATGTAACGTCCCGGTCGACAAAGGGTTCTATGTGTGGGCGGGCCATATTCTTACTCCTGTGTTTGTAAAGGGGACAGAATTAAATTCTGTCCCCGGAAATCTGTTCAGCCACTGTCTTTTCCGTACTTCCAGACTACCCGGTCTTCTTTTCCTTCCGGTTTGACAGGCAGGTCCTCGCGTTTGATTTTGACTTTCTGGTCGCCGTCGGCGTTGAAACCGCGCAGGGAAATCCGGTCAAAAAATTCCTCGTACCATTTTGCCCGCGTCGGCGCAAGGTCGCTCATCTGCTTGTCGATTTTTGCAAAGCGTTGCTCCTGCTCGGCGAGTTCTTCGCGTATCCATTCCTCCTCCTCTTTGGAACGCTCGTGGTCTATAAATAAATTTTTGAAAGTCATGGTCTGTCTCTCCCAATGGAAGGGGACGGAATTAAATTCCGTCCCCGGCTCTACGGGTGAATTCCGTCCCCGGCTCTACGGGTGAATTCCGTCCCCGGGTTTACGGGTGAATTCCGTCCCCGGGTTTACGGGTGAACTCTGTCTCCAGGTTTGTAACGGCATATTGTAATCAGAAAACGGCAATGTCTGCATAATCAGCATCTTTATTGTCGTAGGCCCGCCAGTCCCCGCTCAAGCGCTGCTCGTCAACCAGGGTGCGCTGGAACAACCGTCCCTGGCGGAACCATTGCCAGACCCTGGCCCGGTATTGGCCGCAGTCGCTGATCTGTATCATCTCATACAGGTACAGGTCAGGCTCGTTATTCCTGGTCCAGTGCAGCATGATGGTCCTGCTGTTCTCATCCAGCGGCACTTCCGCGGCCCAGCCGGTGATCTCCGTATAAAACACCAGACGGTCCTCCTTGACGATGGCTGGAAAATCCCGGGTATCTTTTTTACCGTCCGCCCAGAAATAATAGTTGGTCTGGTGGTAGTCGTCGGTTCCGATCATGCGGCACAGAATTCGGGACTTGTGCTCATCGACCTTATTGCCGCTATTATCAAAATAACGGTAGTAGCCGTCCCACACGCCCTCGTGTCTCGCCAGCAACGGCATCTTTTCTCTCAGTGACATCCTGGCTCTCCTCAATATGTGAAATCGCTTGACGCCAGCGTACAATTCCGTCCCGGCAGGCTGCGCCGGCCAACCTCCACCAGCGGGTCTGTCGCGGTCATGCACAGGCCCACGGTGCAGCCGAGTCTATCCAAATGCTCTGCCAAAGGATAGTTCAGCACCTGCCGTCGCAGGGTATTCAGAACAGGATGGGCCTGCCAGAATTCAATGACGCGTCCTGTCAGGTAGTCCGCGTCCAGGTTTGCCTGCCCGGGCAAGGCATGGCCGGCGTCCGCCGCATACCAGGGCCAGAATAACTGCCGGTCCCGCAGCAGGTGCCAGGTCTTGAGAAAATGAGCGCCCTCGCTGTCCGGTTCAAAATCATGGCAGGACTTTTCGAGCTCCCAATCTCCGGCAAGCGCGGCATAATCGACCGGATTCAGCAGCTTCATTTCCTCTATGGCCGGCCCCAATCTTTCAGCCAGTTCCACGGCAATGGCCGCGCTGTCCCTGTCGGCTAATATCCGGAACCTGTCCCAGCCCAGGCTATCGACCAGCTCCACGAGGGAGTTGACGATGGCGTCGATCCCTCGCAGGTCTTCTTCGGGCAGATATGACAGGCCGTGTCCCGGCATGTCGGGAGCGACGACATGGTATTGCCCGGACAGGGAAGCAAGCAGCCCGGACAGGGAACTCCGGGAGCTGCCTATATCATGCAATGCCAGCAAAGGCTGCTGCTGTATATCCCCTGCCGAAAAGTAATGGCACTGACCCCCGTCCAGGTCGAAAAAGCCTTTTCCCGGGCTACCCGTTTTTCCCGGACGAGTGATTTGGCAATCTCTGCCGCGTGAATGAGCTACCCGTTCAGTAAATACGCTCCTGAATGCCTCGATGCGCTGAGCGCGGGTCGGACCGCTATGCAACATGGTAAAATTATCAGGCCACTCCACCGAGTCGAAGCGATCGGTATAAGACTTCAGGATACTGCCCTGCCAGCGCATGATGATCACGGGAACGGCAAGGGGCCGCACCCGCGCCATCTTTTCGTTGGCAAACGCGGCCCGGTAGGCCCGGTCATAGTCCTTTCCCGCCTGCAGGAACTCCATGGCCATCTGGTGTACTACTCCGGTATTGACGCCGCCTGCCGGCAGGCGGGTCCGGGGGGTTGCCTGGTGCCAGGGAAAAAACATGCATTGGTCCCGGGCCACCGACCAGGTCCTGGTCAAATGGCTGCCGGTCGCATCCGGCGTCAAATCGGGGAAATAGCCGGATACGATGCCGTCCCTTTCTTCATCGGTAAAATGAGCGGCATTGTCCAGGATGAGGTATTCCACCCTTGCGCCGTAGGTCTTGCTGAATTCTATGGCGATTTGCGCGCCCGTTGCCGTCCCGTACAGGCCGAAAGTTTCCAGGCCCAGGCGCCTGGTAAACGAATACAGCGCCGTCACGTAACCCGCCAGATCTTCAGCCGGTTCTGCCAGGGGGTCGGACCAGCCGTAACCCGGCGTATCGGGCGCAATAACCGTGTTGTATTCCGCAGCCACCCTGATGAAAGGCAGAAGGGCGGCAGAGGACATGGGCGAGGCATGCAACATGACCAGGGCCGGTCCCGTGCCGGCAGTGCGAAAATGGACGAGTTGCGGATGCTCTTCGCTGCCGATGTTGACGTAGTTCTGGCTGACCTGCATGAGTTACAGTCTACGCGTTACAGTCCAAGGGCGCCGGGGTTAATACGATTGCCCGGATCCAGAATGTTCTTCAATTGCCGCACCAGTTCCCAGCTTGGTGATTTCAACCCTTCCTTGTACAGGTAGGCCTTGCCGACCTGCAGATGCGAAGCGCCCATATTACGGAAGAACTCCAGCAACTCCTGTCTGATTTGCGCTACGGCATGACGCGCTTCCAGGTTTTTATCGAATCCGGGAAGCCTTTTCAGCACGCCGGGTTCAACGGTATCCCGGTGTATTTCGGTCATGGCGTCCGGCCAGAAGAAGACCGGCTCAACCACGAAGCAATTTGTTGATACCGTGGCAAACAGAAACCCCGCGCCGATGCCCTCGCGTTCCATAAGTTCCCGATGGTCGTAAAAGATTTTTTCCACACCATCGATGACGGCAATGGCCCCGGAATGGGGGATCAGCGCGTGTACCGGCGCCCAGCGTTCTCCCTGTGGCCCGACGACGTTATTCAGGGGAGTAAACGGGTTGGCCCTGAGTATCCTGGGGATACTGCTTTCAATTTCGCGGCCCTGGCAACCTGAGCAAATCTGCCGGGTTCGATCAAGCCGGCCATCGGCCAGCGCTTCGGAGGCCTCTTCTACCATGACATGCAGCGAATACGCCACGTCATCCATGAAACCCCTTCCGGCGACCGCAGTTTTGACCCCATCCCTGACCGCTGCGACGACCCCGCTGCTCGCTTTCACCACGCCGGCCAGCGCTTTTACGTCCTGCAGAAGGCTGTCACGCTGCAAACGCTGCTTCTGCAAAAAGGGATCGAAGCCGAAACACTCCATGGCAAGGCCCTCCCTGGCAATTGCGCTCATGGCCTTGGTCATGGGGCCGTAATGATCGAAATCAAAAGAGGCAAAACGCCTGGCAGTCAATTCCGGGACCAGTTGCAGGGTGGCTTTGGTCTTGATGCCCAGGGCGCCGGTGTCACAGCAAAACAGGCCGGTCAGGTCGGGACCATAGTGCCTGAAGAAGGGAGCGCCGTGTACCTGGGCGTTCGACCCGGTATCCAGTATCGTCCCGTCGGCCAGCGCCACTTCCAGGCTCAATACGGAGTCCGCCGCGCTGCCGTAGCGTCCGGAACCCCAGAATATGCTGTTCTGGGACAAACTGCCGCCCACGGTCGCCTTGATGCCGGAGAGCGTACCCCAATAAGGGGTGCGGCAGCCTGTTTCCTTTAACGCGTCATACAACTCCTTCCAGGTACACCCGGCTTCCACCGTGACATACATGTCTTCGGTATTGCACTCCACCACCCGGTTCAGCCCGCCCATATCGAGCAGGATGGAATCCGGTTCCGCCGGCGCGTAGCCGCCGGTATACGACATGCCGCCCCCGCGCGTGACGACAGCATGGCCGCGTTGTGTCGCGGCGGCTGCAACTTCTGCTGCCTGTGCCGCCGACCCGGGCCGGACCACCGCCAGCGGCGGCAGGGCCTTGGTATAGATATCCTGGGAATAAAAGGAACAACTCTGTTCATCGGTCAGGACAGAATCGGCGCCGACGATTGCAGTGATGGCCTCAATCACTGTAGATTTATGTGCTGCAGTATTTTCCAAGAGACAAAAAACGCTGGTCAGGTTGTATTGTACTTATAACATTATATCATTGTAGAATGGAAGAAATTCCGACTTGACCGGAGGTTCATGAACTCCGGGCCGAAAAAAACCGGAGCAGGCATAGCGTGAATAATACACGGGTTTTATTGAAACAAAGAGCCGAGGGCGTTCCCGTGGAACAGGATTTCGAACTGGTCAACGCGGCAACGGAGAGGCCGGCCGCGGGTGAACTGCTGTGTGAGACCCTGTACCTGTCACTGGACCCGTACCTGCGCGGCAGGATCAGCGGGCGGCACATTTCCGGCGCCATCAACGCCGGCGACCTCATGGGCGGGGAAGCCGTCAGCAGGGTGGTCGAATCGAAGTCGGACCGGTTCAAACTGGGGGATATTATCGCCGCCCACAGTGGCTGGCAAAGCCGCCCCGTTGTCAAGGCAGACGCAGCAAGACCGTTAAACCCGGAACTCGGGCCGCTGTCCACCCTGCTGGGCATCCTCGGCATGCCCGGTCTGACGGCTTATGCCGGAATGACCCGCCTTGCCGATTTGAAAGCCGGCGACACGGTAGTTGTCTCAGCCGCATCCGGGCCGGTCGGGTCTATGGTCGGCCAGATTGCCAAACGCAAAGGTTGCCGTGTCGTCGGTATTGCCGGTTCCGGGCAAAAGCGCCGCTGGACGGTGGACCGGGCCGGCTTCGATGATTGCGTCAACTACAAGGCGGAGGCGCTCAGGGACGGCCTGGGGCGCGCCTGTCCCGACGGCATCGACGTCTATTTCGACAACGTTGGCGGGGACACCCTGCAAGCCTGCATGGAGCGGCTTGCCCTTGGCGCCCGGGTCATCCTGTGCGGGCTGATCGCGCAGTACAACACCAATGAGTTGCCACCCGGACCCAATCCCGCCTTCACCATCAAGGCCAGGGCCACCGTGCGCGGCCTGGTCGTCTATGACCATGAAGACCTGCGCCCGGAATTTGAACAACAAGTGAGTCAATGGCTGCGGCAGGGAGAGATCGGCTACCTGGAGGACATGGTCGAGGGGCTGCAAGCCGCGCCCGGGCTGTTCTGCCGGCTGATGCGGGGAGAGAATTTCGGCAAGGCTGTAGTTAAAGTATAAGGGGACAGAATTGAATTCTGTCCCCGGAGGCAATAGTAAAAGGGGACGGATTTCAAGCATGCCCCCGCATGTTGTAAGCGGGGGTCCGTCCCAATGAAGTCAGAGAGAGTAATGATATGAGTAAAATTCCCACCGATTTTCGCCGGGCCACCATGCTGGTCAACGAGATTGACACCCCTTTGAAGATCTACCGCGACATCCTGGGCATGGAAATCTACTATGATGACGAAATAATCGTTTCCGGCGTCGGCGTGCCGGCCGGCGAGGCGGGCGGCAAAGTGCGCCTGGTCATTCTCAAGGCAAACGATCCCTATATCGGCATGCTCGGCATACTGCAATACCTGGACCCGCCGCTGCTGGAAAGGGGCGAGTACCCGAAAAGACTGGGTATCGGCGACACCGTGTTCGTGATGAACGTCGATGACGCAGAGAGAGTGCGCCGGGAGTTGCTTGACGTCCCCGGTGTGCATATACAAAGCGAACCTCATGTTTCCGAATATCCAAAGCCCGGCGGCGGGGTATTCAGGTTACTGTGCATGAGCTTTTTCGACCCGAACGGATATTTTATCGAAGCCAACCAGTGGCTCAGCCGGTGAGCAGACCTGATTTTTTCCCGTTCGTCCTGGCGCTGGCCCTGTTTATTGCGCCCGTGTGCGGCACACCGTCCGAACTCGAGAAAGTAACCTGGTACAAAGGCTGGATGGCCGTGAAAAAACACAGGGTCGAACCCGACGCGGACCTGTCGGAGTGGATATTCGCAAGGATAGAGCGAATGCACAACCAGGGGCAGAAAATACCCTTGCTGGACGAATCCGGCAATAAGACCGGCTATACCCTGTCCCTGGAAAGCCTGACCTACCAGGAAACCCGGGTGCCGGTATTGAAGGTCGGAGTCATCGATGACAAGACCGGCTATACCCTGTCCTATTCCTGGGCAGACCCGGCATCGCGCCGGGTGGGTCTGAACGTGCGCTGGTTCCAGGCCGGACTGACGCGTATCGATGAATAATTTCTCAACATCAGGACCAGGCGCCGGTAACGGCTATCCCGGCGCCCGCTATGCCTGGTACATGGTGATACTGCTGACCGTCGCCTACGTATGTTCTTTCATAGACCGGTTCATGCTGGGACTGCTGGTGGAGCCGATCAAGGCGGACCTCGGGTTATCGGATACGCAGCTCGGCCTGTTGCTGGGTCCGGCCTTTGCCATTTTCTATGCCACCATGGGCCTGCCCCTGGGCTGGATGGCGGACCGCTACAGGCGCGGCTGGATTGTAGCCATCGGCATTACAGTCTGGTCAGCTGCAACCGTTGCATCCGGCCTGGTCAAAAATTTCTTCCAGATGTTCATGGCCCGCATGAGCGTGGGCATTGGCGAGGCGACCCTCAGCCCGTGCGCCATCTCCATGATTTCGGACAGCTTTCCCAGGGAGCGCCGGGCCAAGCCCATTGCCTTCTACAGCATGGCCGTATCCATCGGCGCGGCCATCGCGTCATTGTTCAGCGCCACGGTGCTGGTCTGGGCCAAATCCTCCCCCGAAACCAGTCTGCCGTGGGTCGGCGCCGTTGCCCCATGGCAGTTTGCTTTTATCGCTGTCGGAATGCCGGGTTTTATCCTGGCGTTGATGTTTTTCGCGCTGCGCGAACCGCGCCGCCAGGAACGGGGAATGACCGGCGGACTGGGCAACGCCTCGTTGATCGACACCCTGAAATTCATCCTGCAACGGTGGAAGGCTTTCGCCAGTTTCCTGACCATCTTCTGCCTGATGACCACCGTCGCCTACAGCCAGGGCTGGAGCGCCGCCCTGTTCATGCGCACCTGGGGCTGGGAAGCGTCAAAGTTCGCCCTGGTGAACGGCATCGTGTTGCTGGCTGTTGGACCGGCGACGGTGAACCTGTCCGGCTGGCTGTGCGACCGCTGGTATGCCCGGGGCGTCACCGACGCCGCCTTGCGCATCGCCGTCATCGGCGCGTTCATCATGGTGATTACCGGGATTATCGCCCCGTTGATGCCGACCGGCAATACGGCGATGCTGATGTTCGGCGTCAATGCAGTGGGACTCGCCATGATAACCGCGACCGGCGTGACCGCGTTGCTGAACATGACGCCCGGAGAGATCCGCGCACAGGTCGTCGCATTCTATTACATGGCCATCAGCCTGACCGGGTTGCTGCTGGGACCGACTACCATAGGGATCCTCAACGACCAGGTGTTCGGCGAACTGGGCCTGAAATATTCCATGGCGCTGCTGCCTTTCATCTACGGCCTGCCGGCGCTGCTCCTGGTTCCCGTTACCCTGCGGCTGTATGCCGGCGCCTGCGCCGATATGTTGCGCACCGGGGACTGAACGGTTGCCGGCGGTTCAGGTAAATTACTATGCAGCCCCGGCTGACATCAACAACCCTCACGCGCCGGAACCTGCTGCAGGCGGGCAGCGCCGCCGCATTGTCCGTCCTGTGCCGGCCGGTTTTCGCCGTCCGTCAACATTTCGACGTCATCATTATCGGCGCCGGCCTTGCGGGATTGCAGGCAGGGCGCGTGTTAAAACAGCATGGCGTGGATTTCCTGCTGCTTGAGGGGTCGCAGCGTATCGGCGGACGGGTTTATACGTTGGACGACCTGCCCGGTCGGCCCGAAGCCGGCGGCGCCCGGGTCGGGACGAATTACCGGGCGCTTAACCAGGCGCTGGCCGAGTTGAATATAAAGACGACGGCTATCAGGCCCGGCGCGCCACAGGATGTCAGCGGCGGCACGCAACGGTTGCCCGATGCCATGCATGACTCAATCAATCCGTTCGTTTTGACGGGCAAGCAGGTCACGAGTATTAATACGGCAAGTTCAGGTATCCGGCTGCTTACCGCCGATTCCGACGGCTACACCTGCCGGTTGTGCCTGGTAGCCCTGCCGTTCAGCGTACTGCGGCGGCTGGACGTGCAGGCGCCGCTATCCGGACCCAAGCGGCAGGCCATCATGGGCATGGGATATACCCCTGTGACCCACGTGTTCATGAAACCCAGGAGCCGGTTCTGGCTTGCCGACGGGCTGAGCCCGAACATGTGGACGGATACGGACCTGGGCAGGGTCTTCACACAATCTGATGAACGGGGCGAAGTGATACGGTTGCGCGCCTGGATACAGGGGTCGGCGGGTTCAGCCGGGCGGTAAGCCGGCCGGAGGGACTGTTGCATTTCATCGGCGCCCATACCGAACCTTCCGCCTCCGGGATGGAGGCGGCCGTTAAATCCGGCACGCGGGGCGCGCATGAGGTCATCAAGCGCCTTGCCTGAAATGCTGAATGTTTGGGGTCAGAGTAAAATCACCCCGGGCCGGGCCGGCGACTGCGTTGCGTGCGATTTTACTCTGACCCCATATACCTGGTCAGATAATACCGCCCTGGCGCAGGCGCTCCAGGTCGGAGGCATCATAACCGAGCAGTTCCCGGTAAACTTCCTCGTTATGCTGCCCCAGCGCCGGACCGGCCCATTTTATGCTGCCGGGCGTGTCCGACAGCCTGGGAAAGACGTTCTGCATCTTCAGGTTGTCGTATTTCGGATGCTGCACCTCCGCGATGCTTTGCCGGGCGATGAAGTGTTCGTCCGCCAGCATGTCCGGGGCGCGGTATATCCTTCCCGCGGGCACGGCGTGCCGTTCCAGCAGCGCCAGCAGTTCGCCGGCCTCGAAGTTCCCGGTCCAGGCGGTAATAATTTCATCCAGTTCCGCCTGGTTTTCGCCGCGCGCGACGTGGCCGCTGAACTTCCCATCCGTTGCCAGGTCCGGCCGCTGCATGGCGCCGCACAGGCGCGTAAACACGGTGTCCTGGTTGGCGCCCATGATGATCATGTCGTTGTCCGCAGTCGGATAGACGTTGGAAGGAGCGACTTTCTCCAGGATTGCGCCGGTGCGCTCGCGGATGGTTCCCAACTGGTCGTATTCCGACACGGTGGACTCCATGACGCCCAGTACGGCCTCGAAAATGGCCGAATCCACCACCTGGCCCTGCCCGGTACGATTGCGGGACTGCAACGCGGATAACGCGCCGATGGCGGCGAACATGGCAGCCAGTGAATCGCCGATACTGAGGCCGGTCCGGCAGGGCGGCGTGGACGGGTCGCCGACGATGTAACGCAAGCCTCCCATGGCCTCGCCGATGCCGCCGTAACCGGCCCGGGAGGAATACGGGCCGTCCTGCCCGTAACCGGAAACCCTGACCATGACGATGCCCTTGTTGATCGCAGCCAGGTCGGCATAGCCCAGCCCCCATTTCTCCATGGTGCCCGGCCTGAAGTTCTCCAGGACGATATCCGCCTTCCCGGCCAGTTTGGAGACGATGGCTTTTCCCTCCTCCTTCCTCACGTCCAGGGTGATGCATTTCTTGTTGCGCGCCACAATCGGCCACCACAAGGGTTCGCCTTTTCCCCAGTCGCGCATCGGGTCGCCGCGCCCGGGCAGTTCGATCTTGATGACCTCAGCGCCCAGGTCCGCCAGCAGTTGCCCGCAGAACGGTCCGGCGATGAGCTGGCCGAGTTCGATTACGCGCACCCCTTCCAGGGCGCCCGGGGTAGTGTTTTTCTCGTTGCTGTTCATGTAATTTCACCGGTTCAATAAGGAGCCGCCGGGGACGGATTTCAAACATGCCCCTGCACGTTGCAGGCAGGGGTCCGTCCCCTTACGGTTAAAATAATATTGACATTGACCGAAGCATCGTCTTAAATGGTATAAAGTTATAACATTCTTACATGTTTCAATTATGAGTCAACATTCTCATAAACCTTGATCGGTCAGGGGGCAGCCATTATGTTGAGGAATATCCTGCATCACAGCAATGTCCGTTCGGGGGGCCTGGCGACAGTCATCGCGTTTACCCTGACCTCGTTATTTCCGTTGGCTTCCTACAGTCAGGACTCCATTGAAGAGATCATCGTTACCGCAAGGAAACGCCAGGAAAACCTGCAGGACATTCCCCTGACGGTCAGCGCGTTTACCGAGGCGGCATTGGAAGAGCGGGGCATCACCTCCCTGCAGGACATCGCCGATTTCACACCTGGTTTTGATTTCGCCCAGGCTTTCGGCCGGCAGGATTTCCGTCCTTCCATTCGCGGCCAGTCCAACATCCTGGGCCGGGCCAATGCCGGCCTGTTCCTGGAAGGCATTATCGTTGAGGCAGGCAGCGCTTCCGTTCCCCTGTCGGCGCTGGAGCGGGTCGAAGTGGTAAAAGGCCCCCAGAGCGCCCTGTACGGCCGATCCACACTGGCGGGGGCCGTCAATTACGTGCTGAAGAAACCCGGCGATGAATTCCAGGGCGAGGTCCAGGCCGAATACGGGGAAAGGGACCAGGTGCGCGTCGACCTCCACGCCAGCGGCCCGGTTTCCGACGCAATGGGTATCGCTGTGACCGCCAGCCACTACGAGCGGGACGGCGAATACGACAACAGCTACCCGGGCAACGCGCTGGGCACACCGGCCATCAACGACGAGGTCGGCGGTGAGGAATCAACCAGCGTTGCCGCGGTCCTGACCCTCAACCCCACTGAGCGGCTGAGCCTGACCGGGCACATGATCTATGAAGATACCGATGATGATCACTACGCCATCGCCATGCAGCCGTCCAGTTTCAACAACTGCTTCCAGGTCACCCGGGGCGGCCCGCTCACGCAACCCCTGCCGCCTGCAGGCACACCTGAAGCAGGCGCCGCCCTGGTCGGCTCCGCCGGATATAACGGCAGCGGCTATTACTGCGGCCGCGTCGACGTCGATGACGTACTGGAGGCCAGCGGCGGGGGCAACGACGCCAGCCTCGAGACCAGCTTTTTTGACGATTCGGGCGTGGAGAGGGAAAGTATGCGCCTGGGCGTGAAACTTGATTTTGAAATTGCCGAAGGCTTCACGTTCACCTCGGTGACCGGTTACAACGACGTTGACACCGAAGCCCGCACCGACCGCACCTTCGGGGGCGGCGATACCCGTTTTCCTGTTGTCGGTACAGGCAGCCCGTTTTTCGTCCAGCCGTTCGGCGCCCCCCCGAGTGTGGTATCCAGGGTAGGTTTTATCACGGACGTACGGAGTGAGTTCGATGATTTTTCCCAGGAAATCCGCCTGTCCTACGACGCCGGTCTCAGAATGCGCCACATGATAGGTTTTTACTACTACGAATCCGACTTCGAGGAAACCCAGATCACCTCGTTCGATACCACCACTTCAGTCTCGACAAGAGGGGTCCCGGTATTCAACCCGTTCGACCCGAGGTTCATACCTGCCACCATATCCACCAGCGCGTTTTATGAAGGCGCAGCGCCCCGGGACAATGGCCGGGAAGAAATCGAAAGCTGGTCGGTATTCGGTTCGCTGGAATTCGATTTCACGGACAAACTGACCGTCGGCGCCGAGTTCAGGTATAACGAGGACGATTTTGAAGTTACCCCGGCAGGGGCGGATTCCAGCGTCGAAGGTACCTTCAATGCCTTTTTGCCCAAGGTAACGGCGAAATATCAGGCTACGGACCGGTTGCTTGTATATGCCAACATCTCCAAGGGCAACAAACCCGGCGCCCTGAACAGCGCTGAAGGGGTGCCGGCTGCCGACCTGGAAGTCGATGAGGAAACGGCCTGGAACTTCGAGCTCGGGATGAAGTCCGCCTGGATGGACAACCGCATCATCGCCAATGCCGCCGTATACCATATCGACTGGGATGATTTGCAACTCACATCCACCCGCGCCGCTACCGTCAACGGCCAGCCGCGCACGTTTTCCATCCTGGAAAACGTCGGTAAAGCCACCATCAACGGGATCGAGCTTGACCTTTCCATACACCTGACGGATTTCTGGGACGTGCGCGTGGGGTATGCCTGGACCGACAGCGAGATCGATGAATTTATCCAGTCGGTAGACGCCGGCGCACAAGCGGGTTCGGCATTCCGCGAAGCCGCGTTGATTAACGGCTACTCCGCAAGCGGTGACGTGATCATAAGCGGTTCACAGTTGCCGCAGTCATCAAAACATCAGCTTAACCTGTCCAATACCTTCCACGGCAACATGAACGGGGACTGGGACTGGTTCCTGCGCGGGGACTTCAATTACAACTCGAAACGCTATGCCCAGGTATATAACCTCGCCCATACCGGCAACAGGGAGGTCGTCAACCTGCGCGGTGGTGTAAGCAACGGCAATTTTGATATCGAAGTCTGGGTGGACAACGTCTTTGAAGACGACGCCCCCACCCAGTTGATCCGCTATGTACAGGCCCGCAACCTGACCTTTAACCCGTTCGACCGGGCTATCGGCGTGACGTTGCCCGAAAAGCGGCGTGTCGGTGTCACTGCGCGCTACCGTTTCTGAACAAGCCTTGGTATTCCCCCCAATCCTTACCTGGTTTGTTCACCCGTACTTATTCGAGTGAACAAAGAAAATGAAACATAATTTGAATATGCTGACTTGCGCGGTTCTGGCCCTGGTTACACTGCAAGCGTCCGCGCAAATCGATTTTGACACCGGCGAAGGCTACATACAGGCGCAACGCAAAATCCATTGCTCGCTCAAGGATAATGATCCGGTCACCTACATGTGGCAGGGCCGGGCTTATGCGCGCGTGCCGGGTGAGCGGGATAAACAGTTGTTCCGGGTAGTGGGAATGAACGTCAGGCAGTGCGTAACGCTTAACGATGCGGAAAAAGGCGAGGGATACCGCATGGTTTCAAGGGAAATCATGCTCTACCAGGATCCGAAAACCGGTGAGATACTGCGTGATTGGGATAACCCCTGGACGGGCGAAACGGTCAAAGTCCTGCACGTGGCAAATGATCCGGTGAACGGGCGGCCGACTTTTCCCGTGGGCAGAAACGGGAAAGAACAGAAATTTGCACCCCTGGTAATTGATGACGTCGCTTTCCTTGCGTTTGAAGCGCCCCTGTTCTATACCAACGTCCTGGGCGGTGATTACCAGCCTTACGTTGGCAACACCTACCATGCAACTGAAATTTTTGACTTCACGGGTGATATAAACGATATCGCCGATCTGTCAAAAAATACTGCCGACATCAATGTCGCCTGGGTGCGCATCGCTCCGTGGTTGCCGTGGATGAAGATGGGCGGGCGCAGCGGCCTGATGTATTTTAATGCCGTAGGCAAAAAGCTGGGCAGTTGGGATGATCTGCCGGCAGTGCTCAAGGACGAAATCAGGGCCAACTACCCCGAGTATACCAGCCCGCCTCCCGTTGACGACACTCGTCCGAATGAGACCAGTTGGACATACTTCAAGAAATATATTGACGGGCAAAAAAAGTAAAGGCCCATCTTGAGTTTCGATTTATCTCATCCTTGTAAATCAATGCAGCCAAAAAATTCGGCTTAAATACCATCGGGACATTAAACGCAACTCAAACTGAGGTTGAGGATAGGATTTCATCATGAATCAATCTCTTTACATCTGTAAGGTCAAGAATACCCAACTCCTGCCAAGCGCACCTCACGCCTAACGAGCGGCAAAAATCATTAAGAGAAGCCAAACTGAGTAGTTTACTGTCAGGGTCCTTTTCCAGTATTTCTGCCAGGCACCAAATCAAAGCATATCGAACCTTGTTATCGCCTAATATTGAGTTTCTTGACACTACCAATGTGACAAGGCGCTCCCAGTATGTTTGATTTAAATGCAATAGTTTACGAATTTTTTTGCGCGGCATTTTTGATGCTGTTTCAACTTCTTCGGATAAACGTGAACGCCACCAGGCGCGCCCGAATGGGCAATCCACGTACTGGCTTCTGTTGCCTCTGGCCTCAGGAAGTCCGCTCATCCGTCGAAGAACAGTACGCACACAAGCATCGATATCTTTTTCACTTCCTTGTGGTGATAATGATTTATCAATACGCTCTTTCCCACCGGACAGCGCCCCTCCATTTGCTGCCAGGTAATAAGCGTTAATACCTTCGTTTTCTATTTGTTTCAAAGTAACTTCACCCCAGAAAGAAACCCGGCAGGCGGCCTCGGGCGGTATTTTTTTCCAGGAAGTATACAGGTTGTCTTCGGTATCTTCTGGGGGGTCCTTGTATTCATGTTCAGTCAATTTTTCATTAAAAACAGGAATTTCTTTGCTTCCTACTGTGTCAACTTCCCTACGCACAAATTCAAGAAAATCCTTGTCTGACTTGGTGGCATTAAGAAATTCACGTTGCCGGGCAGAACCTTTTCTGTTTAAAAGACTTTTTCGTAATCTGGAGTATTGCTCGCGATCCAGCTGCTTATACACATTAATCATTCTTCTTCCAGAATTGGAATTTGATGGGGATACAAGGAGGTCGCCGCTTCTTCCGGACGAAAATCTTCGTCATGCCAAACGGGTAATCCCTTGCTTTCCATCTCCCCAGCCAATGCGCGAAGATTAGAGTGAAACTGCCAGCCATTATCACCATCTTCCTTACTGTAATCTTTGGCAAGTAAGGCGAAACATGAACTGATTGCATGTATCAATATACTACGGCGATGTTTAGAACGATCGCTCCCTCCCGGGCTCTGGAGGAATTTATATAAATCCGAGGCCACTTTAACACTAAAATAAAACCCGTCTTCAGTACATGGATTAATATGTAACTGTCCTGACTCCAGTGACTCATCCTTGTCGATGGATAACAAAGATTGTATTGACGATTCGGTACGAAAGTCAGGTCCTATTGCTATTTTTGCTCCCTTGTTAAATGATATTTCCTGCCCGACCCACATATTATGCACGCCATCTTCTACACAAAGTTTGTGGCTTATCAGCTCCCTGCACACAATTAAAGGACGAAGAACGGGGGGTTCGCCAACCCAATTTCTGTCCCATTGCACGTCTTGATTAAAACCATCGCCTACGAACAACTCCCTGTATCCTGTTATTGGTACTGAAACGGTGCAACAGCAAGCTGCACGCCCTTCATTTACGAAACGTTCAATCAACGAAGCATTCTTTAGTTTGTGATATACCTTTACAGAGTAACCCTCGTCATTATTCGTAATTTCAGGAGAATATTCTCCTTCAGGAAAAGACAGGTTGCCATCTTCGAGAACCGGGAACGGGAAGGCACGAACCGCGTCAGAAAATTTGAGCATATTTATTTTCCGGCCCTTTTGTCAGTAGCGGCGCGCCGTACCATCTCGACTTTCAGCACTACTTTTTGGTCATCTCTTATCAACAGATCGTTTGGAATGCTGTAGTCCATTTCAATCTCAAACTCTTGTTTTTCATTCAAACCACCAAGTCCAACTCCCAATACATTACCCTTATCGTCTTTTCTCAACTGATCTTCACGCGCCGGTCCGCCATTTACTCGCAGACTATCCGAATTGATAGAGACAAACAGATCTTTGATTACCCCATCGGAGGTAACATCAATACTTTCATCCAAAGCAAAACGTATCTCGCTTTCCTGAGTTTTTTCCCCGGATACAATACTCACTTTACAAGACCTGGGGCCGGTCGGCACAACCAAACCCTGAAATTGCATTTGGCTTCCATGTCGTCGGAATGAACCGGAACGATTTGCATTGTAGCTGCGACTGCCCTCTCCAACTCCAGTCCCTTCGCGGCCACTGTCCACTTCTTCCTGTTGCTCATAATTTTGTGACTTACGACGACGTTTGACAACAGTCATTGTGCCCGTGGTGTTTGGTCTTCCACCCCCTTTAACCAGCCCTTTAGTTCGTACCAGAAAAATGTCATCAGGACGAAATGATTCCTCGTTCAGCGGTGGAATTATTTCTTTCAATCTATCTCGGATAGCTGACAAGACACCATTAAATTTTTCTCTCTCGGTGGCAGACAATAAATCTGTAGACAAACTGTTATGTAATGGGCCTTCAGCTTTACGAACAATGCGATTCAATTGTGCATTTTCCAGCAACGGCAGAACGCAATGAAATGGGGTCAAATTTCCAAATTGATTTTGGAACCTAGGTAGATTACTGGTTATCCACATACCCTTTCTGCACAAATCTATGCGTGTTTGCCCGCTTTCAACCGGACATTTCACCACTATTTCTACTTCTCCCAAGTCGGTTGACACCATTTCCCTGTTCCCTTCCTTAAGGACGCGAAATGCTTCGTAAGCCCGATTGCCCGACAAAAACGTATCTGAGCTACGTTTTTGATCTTTGTTGTCTTCAAGAATCCGTTCTAAAGAACTTTTATCCAAAGATTCGATATCCCCATTTTCTTCAACATCAATTACCAGATGGTCACGATTAATTGCTTCAAAGAAATTACATGCGGCTGCACGAAAAATTTCTTTCAAAATGGTATTCCTTGCGCCCGATTTTCTGAATTTATTAAAGCCGACGATTGAAACAACACTCCCTGTTTGCCATTCATCTTTTATCCATTCAAGTTGCTTTCGTATCAAGAGTGGAATTTCCTTATTCTCAGGGAAATCGTAAGGATTGAATAAATCGTCTTTTAACTCGTTTACGAAGTAACCATCTTTACTAATTCCTCCTCCCTTTTCACCTTTCCTGGTTGCCAGAATGACATGCCCGGAACAGATCATTTTAGGCGTCTGATTTTCCAAGAATAGGCCGCCGTAAAGAATATAACGCAAGTCAGACGCGGGAAACGCTACAATGTGCCCATTGCCATAGGAACCCGCTGCTCCAGAGTCTTTGACGCTGAGGCCATCTGCAAGCAAAGCTTTCATCCGCTCCTCATTTAAGCCAATACCGTTGTCAAGTACATGAAGAACCTCGCAGGTCTGTTTATTTAAGCACTCGTTTATATCGTTTATAATGGCCTCGGCATTATCAGACACGTTGCCTCCAACTAATTCGCGTTGTACATCTTGTGCTTCTTTAAAGTATCTTCGATATAAATCTATACTTGGGATATCTTGAATTTGGTATCTTTCCACTCGGAAACGCATGCGTGCAGGGAGCGCTTCTGCATCACTAGCAGCATCCAGTCCATTTTGAATCAATTCACGTATTGCAGCGGTTGATTTCAAGGCCCGGTAGCCGCTCACACCAACCGGGGTCCAACCGGACGTATCCCCGGGACCGAAGCGTAGGGCAGGTTTTCTCCTGTTTTTTTTGTTAGTCATTGCGAGAGATCAATCTGTTTGGCCTCTACAGAGTTTTTTCATCTTTTCAATAATCAACCCTGCCCGCTGCCGGAGAAAATCTTCATACTTTTTCTGCAATATCGCGGTGCCGTTATCCACAGCGTCTAATATGGCGTCGGGAGGAATCAGGTGGGATTCCAAACGTCGCCGCAACTCTTCCCTTGCTTCTTCGCCGTGAAGTCCTGATTCTTCTATTCTCTCCAGGATATAATCCCCGGGCCATCGGTCGCTCCAATCCTGGTTGGTTGGTTCGTCGATAAGCATACAATTCAATGCAAGATTGGGACCACAATTCACCTTTCTTAAGAGTCCTTTCGGAAAAATATGATGATATTGCCGCTTGCGGATCTCATCAGGAGAAATTTCCAGGTTGCTTGCCACGTCCTTTGACCCTTCCCTGGTGCAAATTGCCAGAACAGCCCGCTTTCTTATGCCTTTGCTCTTAGGCCAACCTTCCGAAAGCAATTCTTCTTTATTCGGGAGTTGCGCGGCAAATACAGTGTTTTCGTCCGAACAATGAAAACGTTTGTTTTGTAACGCCTTCTTAAGCGCATCGTAATCTTTTTTCAATCTGTCATTGGCCTGTCGGTCATACCGGTCGGTAACAAAAGAACGCCAGATATACTGTCGAACAAGCCTGTCTGCTTTAGCGCGATCATCACCATGTTTAGGCAGAAATCGGAATAATGCAGGCAATACGCGTAAAGGAACAGAACTGGGGAGTTGCCTTTCATTCCAAATTTTTTCCTTATTTAACATCCCGGTTGCCCATTGTATTCCATCCCGGATCTCGTCCTGTTTATTGTGAAGTTCCGACATATCAAGTTTTCTATAATTTCCATAGGTCGGCATCATATTTTGAAACAAGCAGGCTACTTTGAGGACAAGATCGCCCATACCATCTTCTCCTTCGAGGTCAACAATACCTGAAACTTTCCGGCCAATTTTATCTACGAGACTCTGCAAGGATTCCTGAGTATCAGCTTCAAACAAAGCGACTGCAATGTTGTAAGGGGTTAATCGTACAAATGAGGTGTTGGTGTTGATGAAAATATCTATCGCTTCATCAGGGTTTGTAGATTGGGGTAGAGGTAAAGAGGGAAACGGTTTACTACTGACCCGCTTCCATAAGTTCATCACCAACTCTCGCAAATCAGTTTTATTTTTTTCGTCATCCTCATTTTTCAGCCAGCCTTCTGTTTTTTCGCTGAGCGGGCCTCTCGGATTTAACAGATTGACAGGAATAAAATTCCTACTGAATGCCTCAGACGGTTTTTCCACCCATGGATTAGCCTTTCTTGGCACACCTTTGACAGAGTCGCTTATATACCTTCCATTTTCTTCCTTGAAGCTGACGAAATATACTCGGTCCTCATATTTATCATTCAGTGCTTTCCAAAGAGCAGTCAGCCGCTGTTGTCCATCAAGTAAATGGCTTCTGCATTTTTCTCCATTGTTGACCGTGCCCTCAAGGGATCTTGTTTCAAAAGGCTGATTATTAGGGTCTACATCCAACGTTAATAATACGCCTATAGGTCGATCATGAAGAATTACAGTATTCAGAAAGTTTTCAACATGTTTGTAGGTCCAGGCCTCTCTTCGTTGAAAGCGAGGCAGTCTGACCACACCCCTTCTTATATCTTCCAACCAGTACTCTATGGGCTTGTTTTCCGTTTGCATCAACAGTCTCCTCCCTGATTTAAGGGTTTTCTATAATTTCTGACAGAACTTGAAGAGCCTTATCAATATCACTCTCCGTATTAAAACGCCCTACGCTGATACGTAAAGCTGATTGTGCCGTTTCTTCTCCGACACCCAAAGCGAGTAAAACATGGGAAGGTTCAACCTTGGCTGATGAGCAGGCGGAACCGGTGGAAATTGCTATCTTATCACCAACTGAGGAAACTATATCTTCTCCCGAAAACCCTGGAAAGCCGATATTGATATTGCCTGGCACGCGTCGTACCCAGTGGCCGAATAAAATCGCATCGGGACACATTTCAAACAACTTCAGTCGTAGTTTATCCGTCAATTTACGAACGGCAACAGATTCCTTCTCCGTAGTCTCTACTGCTATACGGCATGCCTCTCCCATACCGACAACATGTGCAACAGGTATTGTACCGGGACGGAGCCCCCGCTCTTGTCCGCCACCTGTGATCAGCGGTTTTATCCTCACGGCTGGCCGCCATCTTACGAACAACACTCCTATACCCTTCGGAGCATACATTTTGTGTCCGGATAAACTCATCAGGTCAACATTCCATCTTCTTACGTCGACCGGCACCTTTCCGGCAGCTTGAGCTGCATCCGTGTGCAAATATGCGCCCTTTGCCTGACAAATTTCTCCGATTTCTTCAATGGGTTGTATAACGCCGATTTCATTGTTTGCAGCCATAACAGAAACAATCAGCGTCTGTTCATCTACTGCCCCATACAATTCGTCCATGTTGACTAGTCCATCTGGTCCGACGCCGATAATTACAACATCCCATCCGCTCTTTTTCAGGTCTTCGCAGGTTTCCAGAACGCAAGGATGCTCAATGGCCGTCGTTACAATTTTACGTCGTGAGTTTGCGCTATTTTTTTCTTGGGCGCCTGCCACTCCTCGTAACGCCAGATTGCAAGATTCTGTGGCGCCAGACGTGAATATGATTTCTCTGGCATCGGCGCCAATCATTGCCGCCACATTTTGCCGGGAGTAATTTACAGCGGTCTCAGCATTCCATCCATAAGCGTGACCTGTTGAATGGGGATTACCATATTCCTTCGAAAAATAAGGCCGCATCGCATCCAACACCAGAGGGTCTACTGGTGTGGTGGCCTGATTGTCCAAATAAACTACTTTATTCCCCACAACACTTTTAATCTGTACAATCGCAGGGCAAAACGGTTTTAGTGAATTTAGAAATATTTACTTTTCCTTTTCCATTTTTTTCCAGCAAATCATACGAAAATCCGCTATCGACACCAAAGAAACCAATCACTGCTCCCGCTCTTTCTTTCTTTTGAAGTACTCGTTTTTCCGCTTCCAGATCTCTCCCATAACGAAGTTCCATCCGTTTCCACCAGTTAATATCACAAGGCGAATCAAGTATTGATGTTTTTTTCTCTTTGGTTGTTTCCATTTGCTTATGTACTTTGCGCAATGCTCTCGCTCCCTTTAAGAAGCAATATACACAATTGGACAAACCGGCTTCACTCGGCAGGTTCAATCCCCAGCTCTGATTATTCCAAAACTCATCCACATCTTCTTTTGTTACTCCAATTTTCGCCAGCGGCATGTATACATGCTCCCCCTCATAGCCATTGGCTTCAGGACCTCCGGAATTACGTCGTTGAACTTTGATAACCCGACGCATCTCATCATAACGGAGTCCAACAAACGTAGCGTACTCAACGCCGTCATCACCAAAAGCGGCGTTGCCTCCAAATTGCTTGCCGGCAAGATGAGGGTTGTCTATTGATTGTGTTATTTGGGTAAAATTTGAAAAAGATTGTTCCTGACGATATACAGGGCGGGAGCGGACATAGGATTTTTTGTCCAGGAAAATTTCTTTGGGAACCTTCCCCCTATGTTTTTGATGGTAAGCATACATAGCATCATCATCCATTCGGCTACCGTTCCCGTAGTGTCCCAGGCGACCAGTACTATCTTTACAGGCAAACCAGTCCCGCAAAAATTGCCTTGTTACCTCCAACTTCAGATTTTGAGTGCAGGTTCTCTGAAATTGATTCGGCACGTAACCTGACCATGAAAGCAATTCCTCAAAAGCTTCACCTTTCCAATGGTATCCGTCAGGTTCATCTTCCGACCAAGGAACAGGTTTAACCAAACGATAAGTGGGTAAACGTACCCATTTTCCTCCCCTGGCATCTTCGTATGTTTGGAACTGAATCCAAAAAAATGGGATGCCATAACGCTCTTCAGCGATACGTTTGCACTTCGCCGTAAAATTATAAGTTTCAGGATGTTCGGCTGAAGTATCATTAAACACAATGACATCGCCCCGTTTCGGTTTCAGGAAACCATTTTCCAGAAGCATAAACAACATCATTCCGCTGGATCGTCCCCCGGAAAATTTGACTACATGAGGGAGTTCATCATGCCCTATAACCTCATAGTGAAAGGGATAAGTAGCTTTTGAATCGAACGTTTCGGGAACCTTAACGTTGGAAGCAAGAACCATCTTCGGAACGTTTTTAACAGCCTCCGATTCCTGTACGTTTAGAAGACGACGCATAAATACTCCATATTAATCACCAGCATAACAATTTTACATTGATGGTTAGTTGTGCCGAATAGCTGCAATCCGTGACATCAAGGAAAGTACGGGTAATTTCATCATCAACCTAAAATCACCAAACTAGCAGTTTATATCCTATTGGTTAACCAGTGTACCATACCAGCATAAAATGAATATCAAACAAAAACAACAACTACCTGTCATTTTGCTGGTCACAGCCAGCTCGTTCTCCCCTCTGGCCATGACGGCCTGCGTGCCTGCGCTGCCCGCCATTGGAATGGAGTTCGACCTGCCCCTGTCCACGGTGCAATTTGCCATTTCCATCTACCTGCTGGGGCTGGCCCTGGCGCAACCCGTTTATGGGGTACTGGCCGACCGGTATGGCCGCCGACCGGTATTCCTGGGGGGATTTGCTGTATTCACCCTGGCAGGCCTGGCCTGCGCCTATATCTGTGGCGCATTGGTCGGCAGCCGGGTCATCCGGCGGCATGGTTCGGAGGACAGCCTGCGACTGGGCCTGTGCGGGACTTTTTCCGGCGCCGGACTCATCCTGCTCACGCTCTGGGCTTTCCCGGTCAACGTCCTGACCATTATCGCCCCGTTCCTGTTCCTGTTCGCATTCCCCGGGCTGGTCAACCCGCCTTCCATGGCCGGGGCGGTCGCGCACCACCCGGACAAGGCCGGCACGGCTTCAGGGATATCCAACAGCATGTCAATGGCAATCGGCGCGCTGGCGGCTGTCATCGCTTCGCTGGTTTATAACGGCAATATATTGAGCCTGTACCTGCCCGTGGTCGCGTCTGTCGTCCTGTCGGCGCTGGCTTACCTGTTGCTGGTAGCGACCAGGGAGGAATAATCCGTACCCTGTAAATGTGTCGCCTCCGGCGATGGTTTATGACTGGATTCCTGCCTCCGCAGGAATGACGGGGGGTGCAGGAATGACGGGGGGTGCAGGAATGACGGGGGGTGCAGGAATGACGGGGGGTGCAGGAATGACGGGGGGTGCGGGAATGACGGGGAGTGCAGGAATGACGGGGAGTGCAGGAATGACGGGGAGTGCAGGAATGACGGGGGGAGCAGGAATGACGGGGAGTGCAGGAATAACGGGGGGTGCAGGAATGACGAGGGGGGTGGATGACGGAGGGGTCCGTCATTCCCGCGCACGCGGGAATCCAGTGGAATACATTGTCCCGCAGGGACACTCTATAATGCGCCGTCCCCGGTGAATGGGCATCTTTCAAGCGACTTGAGCAAAGCTAATCCTCAAAATCGCTTGTTCAACGTCACCGACCAGGTCGCCGGATCCTGCAGGTAGATAAAACCCGCCAGGTAGGACACGTATTGATCCTTGTCGGTGCAGTTCTGGCAGGACGCCGTCAGGGTCCAACCCGCGCGATGCTCGATGCTGACGCCGCCGTTGATGATGGTGTAACCGTCCAGCAACGCAACGTCCTGGCCGCTGGTGCTGATGTTATGCTCGCCGTAATCGATGACGTTGATCCTGGGAACGATATTGATGGTGTCGGTGACCGGGATCTCATACCAGCCGCCTACCGACAACTGGTGTTCCGGCGCCCGCACCGGCGGGGCGAGGCCGCCGTGGGGGTTGACGATGCCCTGGGCGCATTGCAGGCCGTTTTGCAGACAGTTCTGCCGTTGCGCAACGATGGCCGGGTCGAAGTTCTTGTATTCCGATTCCATGATGCCGATGTTGGCGAACAGGGTCAGGTTATCCACCGGGTTGGCAAGCAGTTCCGCCTCAAAACCATACACTTCCATGTCGGCAAAGTTCTGGGTGATGGACACGATGGCGCCGGTGGCCGGGTCGGTACAGGCGGAGGGCAACTGGAAATCGCTGATATCGGAGTAGAAGCCCGTCAGGTTGACCCGCAACCGGTTGCCGAACCACTCGGAGCGGATACCGCCTTCGTAACTCCATATCTTTTCCGAAGAGAAAGGCGAGAGTGTGCCGGGCGCGGCGCCGCGGGCATTCCAGCCGCCGGACTTGAAACCGCGGGTGGCGGAACCATAGATCATGAAATTGTCGTTGGCTTCATATTCCAGGGCAAAGCGCGGGGTGACGATGGACTCGTTCTGCTCCAGCGGTATACCCAGGGCCTCGATATCGCGGCTGTTAAAAACAGCCCCCGCCCGCGGGTTGCCGTTGTCGGTGATACCGAAATCCTTCTCCTCATCGGTGTAACGTATGCCGGCCGTCAACGTCAACTGGTCGGTAAAATGATAATCAACCTGGGCATAGACGGCCCAGGAGTCCACGCCGTTATCCATGGTGCGGTCGTACTGGAACAACGGGAACCCCGTGGGCAGGAACAGGCCAATGGCGCCCAGATTGAAAATTTGCGTCAAATCGGTTTTATTATCTTCATTGAAATAGAAAACACCGGCAATGTAGTCCAGTTGATCGCCTATTGAACCGGTCATCGCCTTCTACATAGTTGTACATATTGGCATGATCGCTTTCGATATACGCAAGCGATGCGTTCCATGAAGCATTATCGGAAGGTTGCCACAATATTGCGCCCCTTATGCCGTAGTTCTCTTCATAATTGAGGCCGTCTTCTCCGGTGGTCACGTTATCGACAAAGCCGTCGTCGTTGATGTAATACCCGGAAATCTTCATGCGGAAATTCTCCGATGCCGGTATGTCAACGCTTCCCCTCGCGGTGATCTTATCGAAACGCCCGCCGCCGACTTCCGCGTAGCCGCCGAACTCCTCAGCCGGGTCTTTCAGGATGACGCGCACCGCGCCGCCTGTCGTGTTCCTGCCGAACAAGGCGCCCTGGGGCCCTCTCAAGACCTCGATCCTGTCGATATCGAACAAGGCATGGTATTGGAATTCTGCCGCTGGATGAAGAAATCATCGACGTAGGTGCCGACCGGCGGGTCGAACGTGGCGATGGATTCGGTATTGTTCAAACCGCGTAATGAATAGGTATTGGCGGTTCCCAGACCCGTATTGTTATGGGCGACAAAGTTGGGAACGACCTTGGCGATATCCAGGGTCTCCGTGACCCCGAGGCGGGCTACGTCATCGTCAGTGAATGCGGAAACCGCAACGGGAATACTCTGGACATTCTCCGCCCTGCGGGTCGCGGTCACCACGACCTCTTCAATGCCCTGGGACCAGGCCAACGGCGAAAAAACGATAGAAAAAACCACACCCGACAGCAGTGATGCCGTTAATTTACTGGAGAAATGACGCACAGCGAACCTCCCTTACAAACTTGAAATTATTTGCAGATGATTGATTGTTATATCAACATATCATTCCTTTATCGTATTGTAACAGTGTTACGGAATGACGGACGGCTCACGTCTCCACCGCAGCAGCATGACCACCAGGATTGCGGATACCGCGCACAATATAATCAGCAAATCAAACGCCGGCAGGTAAGACCCCTGTGCGACACGCACCTGCCCCATGTAACTTACCCCGGCGGAACCGGCAAGGGAGTCCACGGTGGTCAGCAAGGCCAGGATTTTGCCGTAGGAAGCGCCGGAGAAATACTCGGCAAGCACCAGTTGGATCATGCTGAACGAGGCGCCGAAACCTGTACCGAACACCACCGCGTAAGCGTACAGGCCCACAAAATTATCGGCTGAGACGGTACGCAACAGCAGCAGGCCGACAACCAGACTCAGCGCCGCGACGAGCATTACCCGCAACTTGTCCACCCTGTCGCTGAGCCAACTGAACAGCAGCTTGCCCATGATTGCGAACCAGAAGAACATGCTGAATATCAGCGGCAGCCGGGCCGAATCGACCCCCAGGTCCTTACCGATGAAAATGGACTGGTGCTGCAGCATACCGAAGGTGGCGAACCAGAGTGCGGCAGTTACGAACGCCAGGACATAAAACACCGGCGTTGTCACGGCCTGCTTCAGTGTAGGACCCGCTGCAGCCGTTGTGCCCGCGCTATCGGAGTCACCGGACAACTCAACACCGTCAGCAGCCAGTCCCATCTCCTCGGGCCGGTTTCGAACCAGGAGCAGGACGGCGGCTATCATCATGACACTGCCCAGCACCGCAATCATGAACACCGCCTCGCGCCATCCCTGTGTGACCAGTGTCTCCCGGGCAAACAGCGGAAAAACAGCGCCGCCGATGGTCGATCCCATCAGCAGCAACCCGGCAGCCAGGCCCCGGTGACGCCTGAACCAGCGAGTCAGTATCAGCATGTTGGGCACCAGCCCGCAACCGGCCAGACCCAGGGCGAACACCACGTATATCGCGGTCAGTTGGCCGAGTGAGGTGATGGAAGGATAAAACCAGAGACCACCCACCAGGGCCAGGATGCCCGACAACATGACAATCCGGGTCGAATACCTGTCAAACAATATGCCTGCGAACGGAACGGCCAGGGCGGCGACAACCAGGAACAGCGCGGCCGGACGGGTAACCTGCTCGGCATTCCAGCCAAACTCGTCGATGAGTTCGGGGTAGAACAGCGGCAGGGTGTAGATGAGTATACCGTTGTTGGCGGTGTAGATCAGGAACAGTCCCAGTAGTACCCACCACCCGTAGTATATTTTCATGTTGTGTAGCCTCCCAGGGATGACAAGTTTTCAGACAGGGACGGTTGTCGCATCATAGGAATACAGCCCCAGCATGTCTTCGTTGTACAAAGTCCTGCCTTCTCCCGGCTGCGGCTTTGCATTCAGGAGATGCAGGCCCTGCCTGGCGGATGCTTCCTGGGCATTGGCGGCATGGCCGACCCTTGCTTTCTGGTAGCGCGCCAGCGCCGTTTGCCAGTCATCGGACCCGGAAAAGGCCCGGGCCAGCACCAGCGCATCTTCAATACCAATCCCGGCGCCCAGGCCGAGGAACGGGGTCATGGGGTGTGCCGCGTCGCCCAGCAACGCAACCCGGCCATCCACCCAGTTGTCCAGCGGTTCCCTCACGTGCAAGGCCCATTTAAAGCAGCGACCGGGGGGAGTTGCGCGGATGATCGCCTGTACGTCTTCACACCAGTCCTGGAATTCTGACGCCACTTCCGCCGCCTCGGAGCGGACCGTCCAGCCTTCCTCCCGCCAGTCCTCCCTGGTGGCTATGGCAACGTAATTCATGAGCCTGCGCTGACGCAGCGTCCTGACGTATGGCGCCAGTCTTTCCTGCAGGCCCAGGGCCAGCAGCGCCCTGGACGCGTTGGGGCCGATGGTGATGCCCGCGCCCACGTCGCCAAACTGCTCCGACTGTTCGAACAATACCACGGGGAACCCATATTTTCTGAGAGCGATGGCCGCAGTCAAACCGGCTATGCCGCCACCGATAATGTGGATGCGAGATGTACTGTTGGCCGGCATCTGCGGTTACGAGCGAGTCGTCATTCAAGGTGTGACGGGATTTCAATCCTGCCGCCGCCTACGGCAAGCCCCCGGGCATACACGACTTCCAGCCATATCACGCCGCCGGTCGTGGCAGGTCCGTCAGCAAAACCGAACAGGCTGTACGGGGCCTGGTAGACAAAAAAAGTCCTTCGTCAACGTTACCGGCGCTCCCGTAGCGCCGGGGGCACTGCGCTGTTCGACGGTCAGGTCGCCATAGATGATGTAGATAAAACGGCTGGCCTGTTCGTAATAACTCTTCGAGTGTTTCTGCGGGGCCTGCCAGCCGGGAGGCAATTTGACCAGCCTGGCGCGGAAGCCCTCTTTCTGGTCGTCGCTCAACCACTTGACCATGCGCCCCGGCACTTTCGTATCGGTTTCCCACTCCAGGTCGGTTGTGGTATGCACTATCCACGGGTGGTTGAACTGCTGCACTGCCTGCCAGTCAGGCAGGTACGGGTCCGGTTTTTCGGGAAAATCCGGTTTGAAATGATCGCCTTCCGGACCCAGGGTGACGACACTGCCGTCGCCTTCCTCGAATATCAGCAGGGTGCAGGCATGCTGCGGGCGCATCCCGCCGACTTCCCAGACACCGCCGTGCAGCGTATAGGCAGGGCGGTCCAGCCAGGTGCCCTGGGTAAAATGGGAGAGCATGCCGGATTCCTGTTGCGGACTGACCGGTTCATGGATGACGAAATCACCATCCAGCACGTAGGCCCACTCATGCCAGTGATGGTAATGAACCCCGAGAGGGTCGACAGGCGGCGCCATGTCCCAGCGCGGCAGGAAGTGCGCGTAGACCAGGCTGCTGTCATTGGGCCCCTTGAAAAACGTCTTGGTCTTTGATTTGAACCGGGGGCTGGCGTCCCAGGGATGGCTGCCGACGTCTACGACCTGCAAGGGCTGCCATTGTTCCGCGGCAACCGCAACATTAGCGCCCCCCGGCAATAACAGCCAGATTGCCAGCACAACATTAGCCCTGCACGGGTATTTCATCCGTCAGCCCTCCTCTTTATGGTAATACGGGAATGTATCACGTCACCGACCTGTTATCGAATGTATTAATGTTATAACATTCCAGTAATCCCATGGCAAAACAGGGATCATGCTCCACGTCATGTATCACCCCGACCAACAGACCGCTTCCGAAAAACCTCATAACGCACCCCGGCCTTCCGGCAGGCAACCCTGATGCGGTACTCAAACCGCCCCTCCCGGCCATCCGTGTCATACATCACCACCGCCGGCCGCTTGCCGGTCACGTGACTGAAAAACAGCGCCTGCTGCACGCTGTCCAGGCTGCTGCGCTTGTCCAGGCCGCCCTCGTACACCAGCGTGCCGGTCTCACAATCCACTTCCACGTAACCGCGGCCGCCGGCAGACGCATACCCATGACGGGTTGCCGTCTCCCCGTTGACCCGGGTACAGAACCAGCGATTGTAATCATCCTCTGATGCCGTCGTGCGCGGCGCCGAGGGGCCTGTGTCTTTCACCGGCGCCGATGGGTTGCCCTGTGCGGGCCGGCCGGACCGTGTACCCTCATGGCAATGCCGCGGCAGTTGACCTGCGTGACAGCCCCCGAAGTCCGTGCGTCCGGGATGTCCCTGGATTGGCAGCGCCAACAACGACAACAGGCTGAGAGCCAGCAGCTTCATCAGCAACCTTTTGGTAAGGGTTAGCGCCATCACAGGGACCTTTTTAACCAGATATTGCAGTGTCAGCAATCACGTTTCATGGTCGAAAACATAGCTGGCAGTTTACCATGAAACATTAGAAATATCAAATACATAACAGTATTTTCTGGGTCGTTTACAGGGTTGTTGTTGAGGGCATGACTTGACCTCTTTTCATAAAATCGGACTAATCAAAACCAGGGAGTTTTCTGGCAAAATCACGTAGCAATGAAGAGGGTTTAGTCAATCAGAAGTTGTGTTTTATACCAAGTTTGGTATAAGCAATTTAGAGCTTGCTAAACGGCGTTTACGTGATGTGCAACGTATGCGGAGAGAAAGATGAATAGTAATTATACAACGCCTTCGGACGGCAATATTTTCGCTGATTTGAACTTGCCCGATGCGGAGAACCCGACATTGCGCTCGGAATTAATGATCGCGATAAGGAAATGGGTCAAGGACACCGGACTGACCCAGGCAGAAGCAGCAAGACGGCTGAATACGACACAGCCTATCCTGAATGCTGTAATCAGAGGGCGCTATGAAAAGTTTACAATTGACCGGCTTGTAAGCATGCTGGACGCAGCGGGTCTGCGTGTATCGGTATCTGTCAGTAAAGCGGCTTAAAGAGCGGATAGTCCGGGCGACGACGGATTAATATCCGTTTTGTGAAAAACCGCCCTTTGATTTTATTTCCTCAACTGAGATGAATTCGGCTTTACCCTCTTCAATTTTTCTTTTTCTGTCAGCAAGAATATCCTGATGCCATTCAGGTGATTTGATTTCGGGAGTTTCATGGATGAGTGAATCCCAGATAGTCTCCATCGTTTGTAAACGCTCTATCTTGCTCATCCTTGATATTTCAGTAATATTCATTGGCTTACTATTCATGAAAAATGATCCTTTTCGTGAATTTTGACTATCACTTGGCTGAGGTTGCCCTTCTTTACGGCACGACCCCCTCCGGCAGGGAAACGATGTGGTCGTAAATCGCGCCGGGGCGGGTAAACCAGACTTTGTCGGCGTTGGGGTGGTTGACGATGTGCAGCAGGATATCCCGCAGGCCGGCGAGCCGGTAAGGCTGGCCGGAAACGAAAGTGTGCAGGGCCAGGCTGAAGACCAGGGGTTGCCTGTTGCTCTGGCGCAGTTGCTCGTCGAAATGCGTGGTAACCATGCGGGTGAAATCATCTGCGGTATGACGGCGCGTCAGTTGCGCGGGGGAATCGTTGATTTCGATATGGTAGGGAATTGAAAGTATGGGGCCGGAGCGGGTGGTCATCCAGAACGGCTGGTCGTCCGCGCACCAGTCCAGCAGGTAGTCGTAACCGGCCTCCTTCAGCAGGTCGGGGGTATGCACGCTCTCGGAAATCCAGGGACCCATCCAGCCGCCGGGCGCCTGCCCCTCGAGCCGGCGAAATGTCTCGGTGGTTTCCCCGATCAGCAGGCGTTCTTCATGCTCCGAACAGGCAGCCTGTTCCTCGGAATTGGTGCGGCCATGGCCGATGAACTCGTCCCCGCGAGTGCGGATGCGAGCAGGAATCTGGGGCGCGTAATCGTAAACGGCAACATTCATGAGGTGGCAAGCCGGCAGTTCAAGTTCGTCAAACAGGTCGAAAATGCGCCAGATGCCGACCCGCAAGCCATAATCCCGCCAGGAATAATTGCGTGCGTCCGGCGGAGTGCCCGGGTGCGTCGGGGTATGGCCCAGTCCCTCGCCGAAACTGAAATGCTCGATGTTCAGGGCAAAATAGACGGCCAGCCGCTTGCCGTCCGGCCAGTCATAATCCGGTCGTTCGGAAATGGGAGAGTAGGCGTACCGATTGTGGGATTTAAGTTCCAAGACGCTTTATCCGTTATAGTATGGGCCACGGAATAATATCTCAAAAATGAATAACCCGAAAATCACGACACACAGCGCGGCGCAGCGGCGCCAATACCGCGCCGCGGGTTTCTGGCAGGACAAGACCATTTTCCGGATCGTTCAGGAGCATGCCGAGCGGGCTCCGGACCGCTTTGCCGTGCGCGATCGATACCGCCGCCTGACCTACCGGCAGCTTGTCTCGGCGGCGGAACGACTGGCGATGGATTTGTCGGAAAACGGGGTTGAACCCGGCCGGCAGGTGGCGGTCTGGTTGCCGAACCGGCTGGAAACCGTGATTGCGTTGCTGGCCTGCTCAAGAAACCGCTATACCTGCTGCCCGTCGTTACACCGGAATCATACGGTTGCGGAGGTCATGCGGATACTGGATCGTTTTCAGTCCGCCGTACTGATCAGTGAGAAGGGCTATGGTACGGGGGCGGATCAGTGCAATGCCGAACTGGCGCGGTTGACGCTTGTCCCCAGGCACTATGCTCTGGAACCACTCAGCGGGGAGAATGCCGGCGCTTCTCCTTTCGATCATCTCGTTACGGCACGTCCCAGTGCGGACGCCACAGGACAGGCTGCCCCGGATCCCGATTCCGTTGTCTATCTTGCGCTCACCTCCGGCACCACCGGCGAACCCAAAGGCGTTATGCACAGTGACAATACCCTGCTGGCTAATGCCCGCGCTATTGCCGCGGACTGGCATTTCAACTCGGCTTCTGTCATTTATACATTGAGTCCGTTAAGCCATAACCTGGGTTTCGGCGCCATGGTCACTGCGCTCTGCAGCGGCGCTGAAATCGTGCTGAGTCAGCTTGCCCCGGGTGAATCCCTGGTGGACGACCTGCTCGGGACCGGGGCTACATTCATCTACGGTGTGCCCGCCCACGCCATCGACCTGTTGAAGGAATTAAGAAAAACCGGGACACAGACTTTCAAAAAGATCACGGGGTTTCGCATTTCCGGCGCACAGGCGCCCGGCAATGTCGTAGCGGAGTTGCTGGAGTACGGCGTCATGCCCCAGACAGGCTACGGCATGACGGAGGCCCATTCCCATAACTACACCTTACCCGGCGATGCCCCTGGGCGGATTACCGGAACAGCGGGAAGCGCCTGTCCCGGTTACGGGATAAAAATCTGGTCCCTGGATAATAAAGACGTGGAATTGGGTGTCGGTGAGGTCGGTCAGATCGGCGGTAAAGGGGCCAGCCTGATGCTGGGGTATTATGGGGACGAAGCAACGACCGCAAGCTCACTCAATTCGGACGGCTGGTTCATGACCGGCGATATCGGCAGCCTGGATGAAGACGGTTACCTGCATATCAAGGGCCGTATCAAGGACGTGATCATCCGCGGCGGCCACAACATTTACCCGGCCCGGATAGAACAGCTTGCCGCGCGCCATCCTGACGTTGATAAGGTCGCCGCCGTACCGTTCCCGGACGAGCGCCTGGGTGAAAAGGTATGCCTGGTGATTAAACCGGCCAATGGGACGAATCCTGATTCGAGACAAATCCTCAAACACCTTGAAGCTGAGGGGCTGTCAAAATACGACATGCCCGAATACCTGGTCGAGGTCGATGACATGCCCATGACCCCGGGCGGCAAGGTGAGCAAGCGCGAGCTGCTCGCCTTAATGAGCGCAGGCCGGGTTAACCCGCAACCTGTCAGAAGATAAGGGTTATGCAGGCAGTGATTGTCAGTGAATTTGGAGATATTGAGGCGACCGGAATCGGCAGCATGCCGGGACCGTTACCAGGTCCCGGTGAAGTGCTCATCGGCATCAAGGCGGTTGCGGTTAATTACGTGGACCTGCTGGTGATAGCGGGTAAATACCAGTTCCGTCCGGAGTGCCCTTTTGTGCCCGGGAAAGCCCCTGCCGGGGTGGTGGAAGCGGTGGGTGCGGACGTGGACCAGTTCAAACCCGGTGACCGGGTCCTGGCCATGGCGGAGGAGGGCGGTTATGCGGAACAGGTCACGGCGCCTGCTGACCAGTGTTATCGCCTTCCCCCCTCCATGTCTTTCGCCGATGCCGCGGCAATGGCGCTGGTTTATGACACGGCCTGGATGGCTTTGCGTGACAGGGCGCGTGCCCGTGAAGGGGAGGTTGCCCTCATACTTGGCGCTTCGGGCGGAGTGGGTCATGCGGCGCTGCAACTTGCGCACGCCATGGGTGTACGCACGCTGGCGGGCGTAGCCAGGCCGGAAAAAGCCGGATTGGTACTCGATGCCGGAGCCGAAGCGGTGATCGATCTCAGCGTCACCGACCTGCGTGAAGAACTGCGCCGGCAGGTCTATGCGGCCAACCAGGGGCGGGGCGCCGATGTCATCCTGGACCCGCTGGGGGACGACTTTTTTGATGCGGCGATACGCGCGCTGGCCTGGCGCGGCAGGATGGTGGTCATCGGCTTTGCCGCGGGTCGGATACCCACTATCAAGGCCAATTACCTGCTGTTGAAAAATATCGAGGTGAGCGGGTTACAGGTAAGCGATTACCGCAAACATACGCCGGACATGATGCAGGAATGCTTTACCGAAATATTCTCGCTGTATGAGGCAGAAAAGATCAAACCGGCTCCAATCACACGGGTTCCATTTGAAGATTACCGCTCAGCGCTGCTCCAGGTACGAGACCGCGCTGTCCATGGTCGGCTTGTCCTGACAGTCGGGTAGAAGGCTGCCCGGCCGATGAGGGCCGGTGTCAATCTGAAAAAGCGCTCTCCAGGTCGGTGAGGAACTGATTGACATGGTCCTCCGTCGTATCCCAGGAACACATCAGGCGCGCCCCTGTTTCACCGATGACGATGTGATAAATCCAGCCTTTCTCCCGCATTGACCGGTGGACGGCTTCGGGCAAGTTCACGAATACGGCATTGCTTTCCACCGGCGCCAGTAGTTCGGCTCCGGCAAACTGTTCCAGTCCCGCGGCCAGCAGGGCTGCACACCGGTTTGCATGGCGCGCATGTTTCAACCAGGCATCGTTTTCCAGCAGTCCCACCCAGGGTGCGCACAGAAAGCGCATCTTGGATGCCACGTGGCCGGCCTGTTTGCAGCGGTGGCCGAATTCATCGGACAGGGACTTATCGAAGAAGACAATGGCTTCCCCGACCGGCAAGGCCAGCTTTGTCGCGCCGAAAGAGAGGACATCGACTCCCGCCTGCCACGTGACCTCCTTCGGCGTTGCTCCCAGGGCAGCGACGGCGTTCGCAAACCTGGCTCCGTCCATGTGGAAGTGAAGATCGTTGTCGCCTGCCACCTCGCCGATGGCGTTAATCTCATCGACCGTATAAACGGTACCCATTTCCGTCGATTGCGTAATGGACACCGCTTTGTGTATCTGGTAGTGGAAATCGTAGGATTGTTGCAAAACACGTTCAATTTCATCAGGCGTAATCTTCCCGGCATCCCCGTCCAGAACTTCCATCCCGGCGCCGCCGGAGAAAAAAGCCGGACCACCGCACTCGGCGGTGGCGATATGGGAAAGCCGGTGGCAGATAATCTTGTGCTGCGGGCGGCAAATACCGGCCAGGGACAGGGAATTGGCTGCCGTGCCGGTGAAGACGAAATACACGTCACAGTCTGTTTCGAAGACCTGGCGAATACAATCCGAGGCTTTTGCCGTCCATTCATCTTCGCCGTAAGCGGCGGCAAAGCCCCGGTTGGCAGCGGCCAGGGCATCCCAGGCCTCGGGGATTATCCCGGCGGTATTATCGCTTGCAAAATGGTATTTCGGTTTCATGTGTAGTGCGCCCGGATCGATTGATCATACGGACTCTGCAAAATACCCCGCTCAGTGATGATGCCCGTAATCAGGTCATTGGGCGTGACGTCGAACGCGGGGTTGCCGGCCTTCACGTTTTCAGGCGCGGTGCGGTGTCCGCCCCAGTGGGTCACCTCATCCGGCGCCCGCTCCTCAATGGGGATATCCGCGCCGCTGGCCGCATCCAGGTCAATGCTTGAGTAGGGAATGGCGACATAGAACGGGATGTTGAAATGGCGCGCCAGCACGGCCAACCCCAGGGTGCCGATCTTGTTGGCGGCATCGCCGTTCGCGGCAACCCGGTCGGAGCCGGTGATGACCAGGTCGACCCGACCCTGCGCCATCATGGTGGCAGCCATGTTGTCGCAGATAAGGGTAACGTCGATACCGGCCTGCAGTAGTTCCCATGATGTCAGGCGCGCGCCTTGCAGCAGGGGCCGGGTCTCGTCAACGAACACGCTGAAGCCGATGCCGTCCCGGTGGGCCAGGTACATGGGCGCGGTGGCCGTTCCCAGTTCCGACGTGGCCAGTTGACCGGCATTGCAATGGGTGAGTATGCCCATGCCCTGCGTGATCAACGGTTTGCCGGCCGCGCCGATATCACGGCACAGCCGGCGGTCTTCATCATGGATGCGGATTGCTTCCGCGAGCAGTTCCGCGTGTATCTCTTCCGGGCCGGCGCCGGTCATTCCCAGGACGTGCGCTACCTGCCGGCGCAAGGCCCAGCGCAGGTTCACCCCGGTAGGGCGGGCAGCTTCCAGGCCGGCAGCCTGTATATGCATTTCAGCGATGAATGCGTCCCGGTCCAGGTGCAGCTTGTCGCGCAGCGCGACGACCAGGCCGTAGGCCCCGGCGATGCCGATGGCCGGGGCGCCGCGCACCTTGAGCTGTTTTATGGACTCGCAGACCTGGGCGGCGGAATCTTGCCGTTCTTCAACGATTTCCCCGGGCAGCCTGGTCTGGTCCAGCAGGTATAATTCGCCGTCCTGCCAGCGCACCGGTTGAACCGGAAAGGAGCCGGTATGGCTGAATGTAACCACCACGTATCCTCGCCGTTATACCGGCGAATGCCAGTATCGGGTTAACTGGCTTTTGGGGACAGACTTCAAGTCTGTCCCCGGAGGAGCCAGGGGAAAAATAATAGTTTCCATAGGCCGTTCAACTTCCCGTGAACCTGGGTTCCCTTTTTTCCAGGAAGGCCGTAATACCCTCTTTGCAGTCGGCGCTGTCAAAACAGAGGCGCTGCAGGGCGGCTTCGGCGCCGATGGCGTCTGCATAGCTGAGCGTCGGGGCCTGGCGCATCATTTTTTTGGTCCGCGCCAGCGCCAGCGGCGCCTTGCCGGTCAGCCTGGTTGCCCACTCCCCGGCGGTCTCCATGAGCGCGTCACCTGCAACTGTTTTGTTGACCAGTCCCAGTTCCCTGCAGCGCGCGGCAGGCAGGCGGTCATTTTCAACGGCCATCTGGTAGGCGTTCATGTGTCCCATGGCGCGGGCCAGCAGCCAGGTTGAACCGCCGTCCGGGATAAGCCCGATGCTGCTGAACGGCGAGAGCAGGAAAGCGTTCTCTCCCATAACCGCAAGATCGCAGACCAGGGCGTAGGACAAACCAATGCCTGCCGCAAATCCGTTGATGGCGCTGATGACGGGCTTATCCATCTCCGCAATATCAACCAGGCTGGGCCGGTATTCTTCATTCAGTATCTGCTCCACCTCTTCCCCGGTCTTGAAGCCGGCTTTCAAATCCGCCCCGGCGCTGAAGCAGCGCCCGGCGCCGGTGAGTATGACGGCGCGGATTGCCGAATCCTCACGGGCCTGCGCGGTCGCGGCGGCGAGTTCAACCCGCATATCATCGTTGAATGAATTCAGGGAATCGGGCCGGTTGAGTGTGATCGTGGCAACAGCCCCCTCGGTCTCGTATAAAACGCTATCGGTCATGTTACAATTTCCTCTCCGGTTTATGGGGTCAGGTCGCACAATGCACACGTGAGTGGACCTCGGCGGGAGGAATGAGCAAATCACCGGTGTGCATTGTGCGACCTGACCCCATAAACCCAAGCGTGGAGTGCAGAGTATCACGCAATACCCGATGAGATCGAAAAAAATGGAACCGTTGCCGGGCGCCGACCCGTTGTTATTGACGCCCGGACCGCTGACCACCTCCGCAACCGTCAAACAGGCCATGCTGCATGATTACGGTTCGCGGGATATTCGTTTTATTGAACTGAATCGGCGTATCTGCGCCGGGCTGCTTTCCTTGTGTGATGCCAGTGAGACACATCTGTGTATCCCGTTGCAGGGCAGCGGTTCGTTTGCGGTGGAGGCCATGATAGCCAACCAGTTGTCCAGGGACGGAAAACTGCTCAACCTGGTCAACGGCGCTTACGGGCATCGCGTCACCGAAATCTGCCGTTACCTGGGCAGGGAGGTCAGTGTGCTTGAAGCGGGAGAAGATCAACCGGTAGACCTGGCCGATCTGGACCGGGTCCTGGAAAGCGATTCCGGGATCACGCATGTCACGGTCGTGTATTGCGAAACCACCTCAGGCATATTGAACCCTGTTCCGGAGATAGCGCAGGTAGTTGCAAATCACGGTCGCAGCTTATTGATCGACGCCATGAGCGCATTCGGCGCATTGCCCTTGAGCGCCTCCAGCATCCCGTTTGCCGCCCTCGCCGGTTCCGCCAACAAGTGCCTGGAGAGCGTGCCGGGGCTGGGATTTGTGATCGCGGCCAGGGACTCATTTCCTGCTACCGAGGGCAATGCCCACTCATTAAGCCTGGACCTCTATCAGCAATGGCGCTACATGAATGAAACCGGCCAGTGGCGGTTTACCCCGCCCACTCACTGTCTGCTGGCGCTGGACCTGGCCTTGCGGGAGCTTGAAGAAGAGGGCGGTATCACCGGACGGCGTATGCGTTATGAAGAGAACTGCCGGGCGCTGGTCAGCGGGATGCGCGACCTGGGTTTCGAAACCTTGCTGGCTGACGAGTTGCAAGCGCCTGTCATCGTGACGTTCCTGATGCCGGAACATGAATCCTTCAGTTTCCAGGAGTTTTACCGCCGGTTAAATGACCTGGGTTACATCATCTATCCCGGCAAACTAACGAATAAAGACAGTTTCAGGATCGGTTGCATCGGCCACTTCGGCGCAGACGAGATGCGGGCGGCAGTTGCATCGGTCAGGCAGGTGTTGCAGGCAATGGGCTGCGGAAAATAATACGGGATTACGCTGATGCCGGATAACGCCCCGGAAAATTCACCTGGTACGAACCCGGCCCATTTGCCGGCATCACCCGGCGCCGGTCCGGCATGGAACGTGGCCGACCTGCCGGTCCCGCCCGATTTCAATTTCCGCAACGCGGTCAGGATAATCGGACCCGGCGCCATCGTCCTGTCCATGTCCATCGGCCTGGGGGAATGGGTGCTGGGCCCCCTGGTCGTGACGCAATACGGTTTCACCATGCTCTGGGTGGTGACCGTCGCCATTATTTTACAGCTTGCCCTGAACCTGGAATTTATCCGCTACACGGTTTACACGGGAGAACCCGTTATCAACGGATTCCTGCGGCTCGCGCCCCACCCGTTGTTCTGGGGCGGGATATATGTCCTGTTGTCCCTGTTTCATGCCGGCTGGCCGGCCTGGGCCGCGGCGTCCGCGGCGCCGTTGTTTGCCGGTTTTACCGGCCATATGCCGGGGCCGGAAGATGAATCCGTCATGCGCTGGCTGGGCATAATCAACCTGCTTGTCTGTGCCGCCATTGTCGCATTCGGCGGCAAGGTCGAGCGCACCCTGGAAATCGTCAACTGGTTCATGGTGTTGTTCGTGTTCGGTTTCCTGCTGTTCGTATGCCTGTTAATCGTGCCTGCGGAGACCTGGTGGGCGGGTGTTCTGGGCTTTTTCGGTTTGACTCCCGGGTTCGAGTTCCTGTTGATCCCGGAAAATGTAAGCTGGATACTGGTTGGCGGTTTTGCCGCGTTCGCCGGGGCGGGAGGCATGGCCAACCTGACCGTGAGCAATTACATGCGTGACAAGGGGATAGGCATGGGGAGCGAGGTTGGGTATATCCCGACCCTGGTCGGCGGCAGGAAAGTTGTGGTCTCGCCTGTCGGCAGCGTCTTTCCCGCGCACGGGACCAACATGGCGCGCTGGCGGGTTTGGTGGCAGTACGTGCGTTGTGACCAGATACTGGTCTGGGCCGCGGGTTGTTTCGTGGGCATGTTCCTGAACTGCATCCTGGCGGCCCATGTCGTTCCCCCGGGCACGGAATTGAGCGGCCTTGCCATCGGTGCGTTCCAGGCCGAATACCTGGCCCGTGAAGGCGGCGAGTTACTGGGTTTTGTTACCCTGGTAAACGGCTTCTGGATACTGTTCGGCAGCCAGTTGGTCACCATCGACATGATGGCGCGTATCAATACCGATCTCATCTGGAGTATGAGCGGACGCGTCAGGGGCATGGCCGGCAACGACATCAGGCGCCTGTATTACTGCCTGCTGGGCGCCTTTGTGCTGTGGGGCTGCATCGCCATCAACCTGGCCCAACCACGGGCGCTGGCGCTGATTTCCGCCAACGTCGCCGGGTTTATCCTGGTCGTCAGCGCCGTGCATATCCTGTTGCTCAACCACAAGGTTCTGCCCCGGGCCGTCAGGAGTCCCTTGTGGGCGCGGGGACTGGTCGCCTGTACCGCCCTGTTCTACGGTTTCTTCTTCGTGCAGAACGTGCTGGAACTGCTTAGTTTTCGCTAACCTGAAGATGCCGGTATATTTTTGCCTCTGATACGCTTGTAGTGTACGCTGGATTTATGTCACGCATTAACGTAAATATCAATGATAAGGCATGCGCGGAGGTTATGCGCCGTTACCGTTTGACGACGAAACAGGAGGCGATCAATTTCGCTCTGCGGACCCTTGCTGCTGATCCCCTGGATGTTGAGGAAGCGCGACGGTTGCGCGGATCGGGTTGGGATGGTGATCTGGATGAGTTGCGCTCCACTCGCATAGTGAAACTGGACAGTCCAGTCTAACGCTACCAGATGTATAGTGAAGGAACAGGCGTAAGGTGACACGGGTATGGGAAAACATGAAAAACTATTGACTCGCATTCTTCATGGAAAGTCTGATGCCGATATATCTTTTGCCGATTTATGTAATCTTCTTGAACGGCTTGGTTTTGAGACAAGGATTCGAAGCAGTCATCATATGTTCAGGAAAGAAGGTGTTGAAGAAAAGATCAATTTGCAGAAAGAGCATGGAAAAGCAAAGCCTTATCAGGTGCGACAAGTTCGTAATATAATTCTAAAGTATAAGCTTGGAGACCAGTGATTATGTACAAATACGAAACCATTATTTACTGGAGTAATGAAGACGATGCATTTATCGCTGAAGTCCCGGAATTACCAGGTTGTATGGCTCATGGTGATAGCCAACAGGAGGCATTGTCCAATGCTTATGATGCTATTGAACTGTGGCTTGATACAGCCCAGGAGTTTGGTGACCCAATTCCTGAGCCGAAAGGCCAACGATTGATGTATGCCTGAAAGTGTCTTGAGCCGTCATCAACAACAGTATTCCTCGTTCTTACTATCTTGTAGGCATAGAAGAGTCTTATGCAATTTAATATAAGTGAGCAATACGTTTCTGTTATTGATGTGGCGTCTTCCCTAGACAAGCGGAAAGCATATATATTTAAAGTCATAGACCGACTGGGGATCGAGAAACATCTTGAGAAAAGCAATACAGCGAGGGGCCAGAAGATTGCCTTTATTTCCCAAAGCGACGTCAAACGTGTGAAAGAACACGTTCAGCACATCGGCACGAAGAATACAAGTGACTCCATTGATTCTCAGCCGCTCCCGCTAACTCTCTCAGTCAGTTGCATTATCAGGTCAGGTTCGTTTTTTTCACACTGACCCGACCGTCAGGGGATGCGCGGCCCTCCGGCTGTTCCCGGTTGCGTTGCAGTTGGCCTGGTTTCCCCTGAAGCACCCCGCCTTGAACGACCCGGCCACGGTCTGCCCTCAGGAGGTGTCATAGGGCACCACCACGGTCGGGGTCGCGCCATAGGCCAACGCCCGGTACAGGGTCTCCCAGTCCGGCAGCAGCCAGGTGAAGAAGAAACTGCGCAGCTTCTCCCGGAAGTAGCGTTTCCGGCCCTGTTTCGCCAGCGCCGCCTGGAACAGCCCACAACAATGCTGCTGCACCTGGTCCACCAGGAACGCCAGCATCATCAGGTGGGCGAACACCGTGGACAGGTGCTTGTGGCCGTGGCCGAAGTTATGCTCAAAGTGGTAGCCTTGGTTCTTCAGGGTATTGAAGGTCTCGTTCTCTATCTTCCGGCGCGCCCGCGCCCCGCGCATGACCCGCAGCAGGTTGTCTTTATGCAGGGGAATGTCCGTCACCCAGGTAAAATGCTGTGTCTTCCCGTTGCGGCGTTGTTCTTCATAGTCCGGGAAGTTCACTGCCAACTCAAAGTGCGTCTCGTTCAAGGGCGCGCCGTTCAGGTACCGGAACCGGTGCAGCGTGCCGTCTTTGTCAGTGAACGCAGCCGCCTGCACCCCCGGCGTGGTGGCGACCCAGTCAAACAGAAACGCATGGTCGCCGGGCTTCACCCCCAGGATATAACGCAGCTTCAGCGACTGTAATAACGCAATGTGCGGCCCGTTCGCGGCCAGCGCATCCTCCACCACAATCAACTTCAGGTGCGGGTGCTCCCGGCGCACGTCCGCCAGCAGGCGTTTGGCGGCATTGCGCTCGCAGTCGTTCCTGGTACTCCCGTCCTCGCGCAGTATCGGCTCGGGCGCCAACGGCAGCACCACCCGCTGCTCAGGGTGCACCAGCGCCGCGCCCAACAGCTGGTGGTAATAACTCACCCGCCCGTCCCGGTGGCGCTTCTCACAACACCGCCCGCAATGCACCTTGTCCGAGTAAAAATACCCGGTGCCGTCCACCGACAACAGGTAATGACCGCCCCACCAGAGGAAGTCCTCCAGCCCCTTGCCCCGCTGCCACAGGGAAAACACCCGCCGGAAGGCGCGCCGCAATAACGAGGGGTCCACCTCGTCCAGCCGTTCCCGCAACGCCGTGTCACACGGCGCCCGCTCAATCCCGTACAAGCTCTTCAGGTTCGACCGCACCACCTCATCCCCACGCCCCTCGTCAAACTGCAACAGCGACGGGTACTTCAACCCGAACACCGCCAGCCCCGACATCAGGTAATCCGCCAACTGAAACCCCCGGCCCACGGTGTCATCCTTAATCGATTGAAAACACCGGCGCATTTCGCTTAACAAACCGGGGGCACTCAGGGACTTGCGCAAAGAAGGACGGGACATGGCATCACCTCACCTTTGACTTGAATAGTGCCGCTTATTATACTGAAACCATGCCAAAAGTTTACGAAAACCTTTTTTTACCCCTGTCAAAAACCCCGTTTTTAACAGGCTTTGAGATACGATCAGGCGTTAACGGGAATTGCTGATTGATTCTGAATCAGGAGGAGTTTTTTATCTTATCCAATTGGAGCCGGAATGTGATCCGACCCGTTTCAAATTAGGCTTTGCATCGAATATTAACGAAAGGCTCCGATCACATCGTACTTCCGCTCCATTTTGCAAAGTCATCGGGATGTGGCCCTGCAAACTACTGTGGGAAAAAACTGCTATTGAGAGTGTTACCAGGGGGTGTGAGAGAGTGCATACGGAAATATTTCGCGCGGAATCCCCTCCAGTGCTCTTGGAGCGTTGTGA
The DNA here is from genome assembly GCA_965204045.1 of Gammaproteobacteria bacterium. GTDB lineage: Bacteria > Pseudomonadota > Gammaproteobacteria > Eutrophobiales > Eutrophobiaceae > JAAXHV01. The sequence goes on along the minus strand of CBDBDW010000002.1, from coordinate 4,796,476 downwards.
GCAATTTTTTTCTTTGATGCCGTCTATCGAAGTTGATTAGAGTAATTTGATGTAAGGGAGATTAAAAATCTCAGGGATACATGCAGGGCGAGTGACACAAATTATCGGAATGCATCTGGCGCAGTTTACAAGTGCGATAAAATCTACAACCTAACCCCTAGACGATATGAAGTCCTTTATCTACAACAAGCAAACTAACGCAATATCCGGGTTAACCCGCAGAAACTTCATCAGACAGTCAGGCCTTGCCCTCACTTTTACCGTGGCAGGCAGGACGCTGCTGCTTACGCCGCGCGATGCTTACGCCAGGAACGTCCCTTTTTCAGTTCTGAACCAGGAGGAAGTCGATACCCTGGAAGCGCTCTGTGAGCACCTGTTGCCCGGCGCCAGGGAAAACGGCGTTGCGCATTTTGTCGATAGCCAGTTGTTGCTCGACCCCAATGACAGCCTGTTGTTCATCAAGTGTTTTAACATAGAGCCGCCCTACAGCGATTTTTACCGGTCCGCGCTGGCGGAACTCAATCGCTACAGTGAAATGGTTTATGGAAACAGTATCACCGGACTCAGCCGGACAGATGCCGTAACCCTGATCGAAGCGTTGCGGGATGGCAACGTATCCGGCTGGAACGGCCCGCCGCCACCGCTTGTGTATCACTTTCTGAGAAATGACGCCGTGGATGTGGTTTACGGCACCATGGAAGGCTTTGCGGACCTCGGCATTCCCTACCTGGCGCATATCGAACCGCCGCGGGCATGGTGACGTGAAAAGTCCCGAAAAAGTGGATGTGGTAATCGTCGGCAGTGGCGCTGCGGGCAGTGTCTATGCGGCCATCCTGGCCGAGGCCGGCAAAAGCGTCCTGGTGCTCGAAAAAGGCACTGATCGGAAACTGACTGATTTATACAGCTCGCAGATCTGGGCCAGACGCCTGAAATGGGGAGCGCCCCATGTGTTTGAGGAGGGTAAGGACAGCATCTGGTACAACTTCAATGCCGGTCACGGCTACGGCGGCGCGGCGATGCACCACTATGCCGTGTGGCCCAGGTACCATGAAGATGACATGCAGGAACATGCGCTCTACGGCAAGGGACTGGACTGGCCGCTGGAATATGACCAGCTCCGTCCCTGGTATGACCAGGTCCAGGACGACGTGGGTATGTCGGGCGATGCGGAAAAGGAAATCTGGCGGCCATCGGGCGCGCCTTACCCGTTGCCGCCCCTGCCGGTGTTTGAGCACGGCGAAATCCTGGCCCGCGGTTTCACCGAGCTGGATCTGCGCACTTCCCCCATCCCGGTTGCCATCCTGTCCCGGGAATACAAGGGGAGGCCGGCCTGTATTTATGACAGTTGGTGTGACGCGGGATGCCCGACCGGGGCGCTTGCCAATCCCCTGGTGGAGTACCTTCCCAGGGCGGTAAAGGCCGGGGCCGTGATGCAAGCCGACAGTTACGTTACCCGTGTGCTCACGGATCGGAACGGAATGAAAGCCACCGGAGTCGAGTACTACGACAAGGCCGGGGAGCGTCATGAGCAACCGGCGGACGCTGTCGTCATCGCCGCGTTCACCGTCGAGAACTCCCGCATCCTGCTGAACTCGGCCACCGACACACATGCCGGCGGACTGGGCAATTCCAGCGGTACGCTGGGCCGCTACCTGATGTCCCATCCTGCGGTCAACGTCTTCGGGATGTTCAGGGAAGAGACCCGCTGCTACTACGGTGTGACCGGCGGGCAGTTATTCAGCCAGGACGGCTTTGAGAAGGAAAAAAGCGCGGAAATCTTCGGCAGCAGGCAATGGGAAATCGGCCTGGGCACCAAGCCGAATGACCTGCTGGGCATCGCCATGAGCCGGGCCGACCTGTTCGGGAATGATTTGCACGATTTCGTCCGGCGCGGCAGCCGCCACCTGGGCGCCATGGTCGGGGTCTGTGAATGCCTGCCCCATGCAACCAACCGCATTGAACTGTCCGGCAGCAGGGACAGGTTCGGTATGCGCCTGGCGCGGGTCACTTTCAACCTGGATGACTATGCGCGCAACCTCTGGCGGCAAACGGCTGATCTGGGCGTGGAAATTTTCAAGGCAGCCGGGGCTACGGAAGCCTGGCACAGCCCGCCGGGCGGCCAGCATATTATGGGCGGCACCATCATGGGGAATGACAGGAAATCCTCGGTGACCAACGAATACGCGCAACTGCACGACGTCCCCAATGTCATTATCGGCGGCCCAAGCGTGTTTCCTACCAGTTCCAGCGTCAATTCCACCTTCACGGCCCATGCTGTGGCGCTGCGCTCAGCACGGCATATCGCCGATCATTGGAGCGGGCTGATTGCCTGAAATTCCTGCGCCCCCCTCGTCATTTGCGCAGGCGGGAATCCAGTAAGCAACCATTCCTTGTCATAAGGAGTTTATTCATCTACTGGATTCCCGCATTCGCGGGAATGACGGGAAGATCGGGAATGATGACCGAAGACGCGGGAGCACTACGGACAAAAGGAAGTGAACCGGGGACGGATTTTAAATCCGTCCCCATTGCCGCTGTCTATTTTTACCCCGAATATCATTTATTTTTATCACGACTGTTCTATAATCGACAGTCCCATACCAGACCAGGAAATTAAGGAGACACTCCATGACATTACAACGTATTATAAATATCGTCCTGCTTGCTTCCGCCCTGACAGTGTTCGGCAAGAGCGCCGCTGCCGCTGAATATGAAGTTGACATCGAGGGCATGCACGCAGCAGTCCAGTTCCGCATCTACCACCTGGGTTACAGCGTTTTAACCGGCCGCTTTAACGACTTCGGCGGTTCGTTCACCTGGGATAAGGACAACCCCGGGGCCTCGTCGATCAATGTGACAATTAAGACGGCCAGCATCGATTCGAATCATGCCGAACGGGACAAGCACCTGCGGGAAGCGGATTTTCTGGACGTGGAAAAATACCCGGAAGCGACGTTCGAAAGCACGCAGTACGAAGGTGACGCCGGTGGCGGCAAGCTGCATGGTATTTTAACCCTGCACGGCGTCAGCAAGCCCATCACAATCGACGTGAGCTACATCGGTGAAGGGGATGATCCTTGGGGAGGCTACCGCGCCGGTTTCGAAGGCAACGTGACCTTGCGCCGCGCTGATTTCGGCATGGATTATAACCTGGGTCCCAGGTCTGAAGAGATGGAGCTGGACCTGTATATCGAAGGCGTCAGGAAATAACAAAACAGCAATAAAGGGGACAGACCCCTGCTTACAACATGCAGGGGCATGTTTAAGCCTGCCCTCGTATGTTGTCAACGGGGGTCTGTCCCCGGCGCTCCCGGATTATCTTGATCAGGAACACCCTGTCCCGTTTCGGCCTGTTCAGCAAACTGCTGCACTGGTTGATCGCCATTCTCATTCTCGGCCTCATCTGGCTGGGCTGGTACATGGTGGACCTGACCTACTATGACAAGTGGTACAACGATTCGTTGCATTACCACAAGTCCCTGGGCATCCTGGCGCTGGCCCTGGCGCTGGTCAAGATCGGCTGGCAGTGGCATACGCCTGCGCCGGGACCGGTTGCCGGCCTGAAAACCTGGGAAAAGGCCGGGGCCAAAGTCATGCACTACGTGTTATGGGGAATGATGTTGCTGATCCCCGTAACCGGTTACCTTATCTCCACGTCCGCGGGAAAACCCATTCAACTGTTCAACTGGTTTGAGCTGCCTGCGATCGTGGACGTGGATGAGGAACTGAGAGAGCTTGCCATCGACGTACATTACTACCTGGCATACGCCACCCTTTTCCTGGTTGCCGGCCATGCCGGCGCGGCGCTGAAACATCACTTCATCAACGGGGACGACACGCTCAAACGCATGCTCTGGAAGTGAGGGAGCAACCAACCAGTCATTCCCGCGCAAGCGGGAATCCAGTCTGTTAACGTGCCGCCTTCGGCGGCTCTTTGTTCCACTGGATTCCGGGTCAAGCCCGGAATGGCGTTACAGGATCTCAACCCAGTGCCAGGTAACACACCAGGGTAATCACCACCGCCAGTATCAGGTTCAACACGAACCCTCCCTGCACCATTTCCTTTATGGTGACATGGCCGGTGCCGAACACGATGGCATTGGGCACGGTAGCCACCGGGAGCATGAAGGCGCAGGTTGCCGACATTGCGGCGGGGATCATCATTAATTCGGGACTGACGCCGACCGCTATCGCGGTTGCCGCGAAAATGGGCATCAGCAGCGTGGTCGTTGCCGTATTGGAGGTAATCTCGGTCAGGAATGTCACGCCCAGGCAGATGCACAGAATGAGCACGGGCACGGGAAACTTCGCCAGTACGGCAAGTTGTTGTGCGATCAACTCCGCGAGGCCGCTGGATGAAAACGCCTTGGCAACGGTGATGCCGCTGGCGAAAAGTATCAGCATGCCCCAGGGGATGTCTGAAGCCGTCTTCCAGTCAAGCAGGCGGTCGCCCTTGCCGGAGGGCAACAGGAACATGGCAACCACGGCAGCCAGCGCCACGGTGGCATCGCCCACTCCCGGTGTCCCCAACAGGCCCGACCAGCCTCCGAACGGTTCGGAGCGCGTTATCCACAACAGAACGGTGATTCCGAACACGACCAGCACACGCACTTCGTTCACCTGCCACGGGTCGGCTGCCGGCAGGCTCAGGGTCTCCTTCCATGTGACGTTACGGGTCAGCCACAATGCCATCAGGGGCAGACCGCATACGACGACCGGCAGGCCGATCTTCATCCAGTCCAGGAACGTGTATTCGAGGCCGGTGAACTCGGTATAGATGCCTGCGAAAATGATATTGGGCGGCGTCCCGATCAGGGTTGCCACACCGCCCAGCGATGCCGAGTGGGCCAGCCCGAGCACCACGGCAATCGACAGGGCCTTGTCCTCCACCTGTTTGAGTACCGCAAGGGCAATCGGGATCAGGATCAGGGTCGTAGCCGTATTGCTGATCCACATGGACAACGTGGCCGCGGTCAACATGAAAGCGAACACGATACGTTTACCGCTGCCGCCGACCGTATGCAGGATCGCCAGGGCAAAACGCCGGTGTACGCCGGACCTTTCCAGGGATTTCGCCAGCATGAAACCGCCCATCAACAACAGGATCACCGGACTGCCCAGGCCCGCCGCCGCTTCCCTGTGTGTCAGGACGTCGGCCAGCGGGAATGCAAAGAACGGAATCAGTGAAGTTGCCGGTATAGGTATGGTTTCAGTGACCCACCAGATTGCAGTCAGCAGGGTTATCGCCGCAGTGATGGCTATGACGTATTCGATACCCGAATAACGCATGAGAAAAAACAGTACGACAGCAGCCAATGGGGCTGCGAAGAGCATGATGGCTTTGGTTTTCATTATTATATAATCCGCAGATGACACAGATTAACACAGATTAAACCCACAGATTACGGTGCTTAACGCAGACAGGTCATGCAAAGATTATTCCTTGAATTAATACTGATTGCCGCATTGCTGAACCCTCTCAGTATGGTTCAGGCAAGCTCTGAGTGCACCCTTCCCGGGTTTGCCGGGCATTATATCGATGCCTACCGGTCCCGGGGTATGGTTGATGACTGTTATTATCAGCTTATCGACGATATGGATGTGGCTCGTACCGTTCAGGCAGACCTGGTAGGGTTACTGGCAGAGGATTACCGGCGCGCCGGTTACAAGGTGGGACTGACCGACAGGAAGGCCCAGGAAATGTTTGGCATCTCACAGCCGCTGGTCGGAGTCCTGTTCAAACAAATGTTGCAGCAGGACGGCGCGGACATCGCACTGAATTCCGCGACGTCGCTACTGGTGGAACTGGATCTGCTGGCGCGGGTTAAATCGGTCGAGATCAATGAAGCCGAATCAATAAAAGACGTTGCTCGGCATATCGATGCCATTATCCCGTTTATCGAATTGCCGGATGCCCTGTTCCGGCTGGACGGCGGCAACGCGGCCGCGTTGCTGATGGCGGGCAATGTCGGAGCCAGGTGGGGCGTGGCCGGCATACCGGCGACAGTAGTTGATGCGCAAGACCTGGTCGAGCGCCTTCCGTCCATGACTTTCCGGTTAACGGCTGATACGGGAGAGGTTCTTCGTGAGGGCCTGGGCGAACGAATATTGGGTCACCCGTTGAATTCCATCCTGTATCTGCTGGAGGAACTGCGCCTCAGGAATGAAACACTCAAACAGGGAGATTTAATCAGCCTGGGCGCCATCGGCGGGCCAGTGAAAGCTGAGCAGGGCAGGCGTTATACGGCAGAATACTCCGGATATGGCGAGAAGATATTCACCGTATCGGTCACCATCCGTTAGCAGGTAACTGCTACCTGATTGCGAACGGACGGGCAGGGGAACCGGTTGCGCCCTTGAACGGGATGGCGCCGAACACGAAGGCGAATTCATACACTTGGTCCTGTAACAGGGCGCTGAAATCGATGTTCTCCATGATGTAGATACCGTTCTCCACCAGGAATTTCTGGTGGTTGGGCGCAAATTGGGAGGGGTCGGGATCAGGGATGGTTTCAACGGCCCAGTTGTCGGTTCCCACCAGGACAACCTGTTTCTCCACCACCCAGTCGCCCGCCTTGTCCGTGAGGCCCGGCACGCACTGGTTGAACCGTTTATTGTCGGTTTTCCACAATGTCCCCCAGCCGGTGTAATAGAACAGGGCATCACCGGGCCGGATAACGTCTTCGTCCATTCCCTGCCCTTTCAACGCGGCTTGCAGGTCGGCAATGGTGACTTCCTCGGTGCATTCCAGCATGCGCCCTTTATATCCGGCAATGTCAATCAGGATGCCGCGGGTAAAGATCGGTACGACGTGCTCCACGCCCAGTTTGCGGAAACCCCGTCCCGTGCCGATCTCCGCATGGCTGTGGCCGTTGTAGTAACGCACCTCGTTCAGGTCCCCCGGTTTCCCCATGACCGTCGCCATGTGGCTGAGGGAATCGAACTGCGTTCCATCCTGGGTGATATGACCGGCGATATAGTCTTCGTTCCAGGCCAGCCGGTTGTCACCCAGGGGACCCCAGGAAGTAGCGCCCGGGACAGTCAATGTGTATTTACGGTGTTGCGGCGTCAGGTCGAACAAGGGCATGTCTTCCTCGAACACCCGCCCCATGTCATAGATCTTTCCCTCCTTGATCAGGCCTGCCGCTGCCAGTACCTTCTCCGGCGTCAGCCGGTTCAGCGCGCCCAGTTGATCGTCCGCCCCCCATTCCGACGGCCACCATTTATTTATGTTGTCTGCGGAATAAGATATGTTTGTCAAAATGCAACAACATACCATTGCAAATATAACCAGACGTTGAAGGCCGTCTCTACTCATAATTGCTCCTCCGGAAGGTCGAATCCCGACTTTCTCAAACAACGGTTTATTTTTTAAGTAAAATCAGCTTTACTTGACTGATAACTGTAATTATTATTTTTTTCTGGCAGATAAACAATGCAAAGAGGGTAAAGGTGAACCGTTCCAAACAGAAAGCTCCAGTTTCGGCAAATAGCAAGCCACAGGAGAATAAACCGCAGGAAAGCAAGCCGCAGGACAATAAGCCACAGAAGCCTGTAGATCATGGTGCATATCAAAAACGCGGTCTCTGAAATACAAGATTGATGGGTCAACTGACCAATAGCATCTCCCTGAATGCTACCAGTACAGTCGCAAGAGGTATTCCGATAAAAAGCCAATTTCTCGCTTTTACCATCTCTCTGTTCTTAGTCCCCAGTATTTTTTCGTTTTCATATATTCGTTCGTTGTAATCTTCGAGCAACACTATCATCAGTTGATATAAATCGTGCTTGAAATATTCATCCAAAGTATATTCCGGGGTTGCTCCTCGCGTACCTAAATCTTCCAAATCCAGGGCTTGTATGCTGTACAACATTGCCATTGCTAAAGGCGAACAAGGTAATATCTTGAAAATGAGCAAATTGGTGAACTTTAATGGGATATTCCAACCCAAAATTGAGTATGTTTCCCCAATTGCGCCTGTAAACGCTAACAAATAACCGATAAACGCAATACACAGGGTAGCTATCAATACAGCTTTTTTCCCCTGCGTTGTAAGTGTTATGTGTTGCTCTTCCAGGCGTAACTCGGCCAAGCGTAGCGCCTCTTTTAGATAGTCTGATTTCTGTTGATCTGTAACTACTCACCCCCCTGTTCGTCCCGCGCTCCCTTCGTCATTCCGGCGAAGGCCGGAATCCAGTCTGTTAAACGGGTCGCTTGCGACACCTTATAACGTGTCCCTTCGGGACGTTTTTTTCACTGGATTCCCGCCTGCGCGGGAATGACGGGGGGCGCGCGGGAATGACGAACGAGGAGAAGTGCAGGAAGGACGAGTGGGGGTGAGTAGTTACGTTGATCTTTCGTTATCATTAAACCGGTATTTGACTGCTGAAAAATTAATCAGGACTGCTATGATATTTTAATATGATGAACAAACAATTCCAAAACAAGACCGTGTTGATACTGGGAGCCACCAGCGGCATCGGCCGGACCACGGCCTTGCGCTTTGCGCAGGAAGGCGCCAATGTCGTGGTTGGCGGCCGCAGCGAGGACAGCGGCAACGAGGTGGTGCGCTCCATCGAGGCCATGGACGGCAACGGCCTGTTCGTGCAGACGGACGTCAGGGAAATGGGTGACCTGCAGAATGCCGTGGACAGGACTGTCGGAGAATTCGGCGGACTGAATGTGGCCTTCAACAATGCAGGCCTGGCCGGCACCGGGAACAAGGCTGCCGACGAGAGCGAAGCGGACTGGTCGGAAATGGTCGATACCAAGCTGAATGGAGTCTGGCGCGGCATGAAATGCCAGGTGCCCGCCATGCTTGAAGCCGGGGGGGGAGCAATCGTCAATATGGCAGGCAACTGGGGCCTGATCGGGTTTCCCACCTATGCCGCGTACTGTGCCGCAGCGCACGGGGTCATGGGACTGACCAAGGCGGCAGCCATGGAGTACGTCAGCGACGGCATCAGGATTAATGCCGTATGCCCGGGTGCAGTGGATGCGCCTATCCTGGACCGCATGACAGGTGATAACGAGGAAATTAAAAACAGTTTTGCCCAACAATTACCCGTAGGCAGGCTCTGCAGTCAGGAGGACATCGCCGAGGCCGTGTTATGGCTGGCGTCCGATGCCGCGTCCTACGTCAACGGCGTCGGTCTGGCGCTGGACGGCGGCGGGAGTCCCTGATCCGCCGGCTAGAGGTTCTGTTTCAAATCATCGACCGGCTTCAGCCAGTCCTCGTCCATGCTGACCCGGGTCTTGCCCCAGCCATCCTTATAGTTGCACAGGATCTGCTGGGTCAGCGCGGTATGGGTCAGTTTCCATTCGCCATTGACCTTGATCATCTTGTCATCGTAGTAACCGGCGACCCACACCGGGTCGTATTCTTTTGTCCTGGAATTATGCACCGTGGCAGCCTCGAACAGGTACCAGCGCGCCGTGGCCGACTGGCAGTCGTCAGCAACGTCAATCCTTACCGGCAGCAGACAGTGGAACATCCACGTGAACGGATTGACCTCCAGGAACGCGCGGATTTCATCATGTCCGCGCAACACCGTATCCCAGTTGGTGAACTCCATCACGCCGTCTTCCGTATACAGGTTGACGAACATATCGATCTTCATGTGCGGATCGGCGGCCTGCGCGGACCGCTGCTTGAGGCGCCTGATTTCCTCCATGGCTTCCAGCCTCTCCAGCCGTTTCAACATCTCGTCGAGTTGGTTTGTATCGTTCATGGCGTTTATCTCGTTAAAATGTATTTGTAAATTTAGATAACTTATAAAAATGATTTTTGTCTACTGATATATGCAATTGAACCATGAAATACTAAGTCTTTATCTTCCTTTCGCCAGTTATGGCATTGATGTAGAAACTCCATCGCGTTTGAGCAGCATGAATTTTTTTATCCAGTGTTTCGGGGAAAGAAATCATTTCATTCAGTATCAGAGCAACATCCTCACCATCCATCAATACGGTATTCTTAATTGACGCGCGTTCCAACATCGATAAGGCGCCTTCAGTAAATCCATTGATCGAGAGGAATATTCCTCTGCCATGCATATTGGATTCTTGCTTATGGCAGAAAGCCATCAATGGTTCATCACTAAGTTGGCGATTATGCCATTTGGCTTCTATAGAGTAGTTTTCTCCTTCGTACTTTATTGTACCGTCGATTTGCGTCCCTTTAAGTTTGAATGATTCGCTAACTTTCAGATCAAAAAACCTTGCCATTTTTGCTGGAAATTGTTCTAACAAATACCCACGCTCTTGTGGTGTTGTCCCACTATCGATGGAAATCAGCTGAAAGTCTTGCCGCATTTCTTCCAATGATTTGTGACGCAGTTCACGGGCTGCGGCTTTTTGCTTGTCAGTTGCTACTCGTTGCCGTGTTTTATCAATATTTTTTTCTTTCGCTTGTTTTAAGGCCGCTATCTTTTTTTTGTGCTGACACCAGATCTAATTTTTGCTGTGTCTCGAACCAATATTCATCGAAATGTGTCCAGCCCGCCAGCGAGTCCAACATTAGATTAAAATGCACAGTACCATTATCTGGCAGTTCCCCCAGCGCGTTAAAAACTTCGCTAACCATGTCTGCCCGAGAAAGCCGTTTCTCGTTCCAATCATCAATCGTTTTTAACACATTGACTGGGCAGCTATGATCTTTAAAGAAGTCATAAATTTCTCTTTTCGGCCATAATAATGCCAATATACAATCCTTTATCTGTCGCTTTAATGCAGGTGAAAATATTTTCATATCATTAGTCGTACAAACTCGAAGCGGTTCATACATTTTACTGGATAATATTAGTTCTCAACATACATTCTAAAAGAACTTGACACCACCAGTTCAGCTTATAAAATAACAGACATACATGTCTTAAATTTTATAGGGATTTATTATGAAACGGTTCTACAACATTGAGGATGCGGCAAATTATCTTGGATTGACTCCGCAAACTCTACGTAATTGGGATAAATCGGGCAAGATAAACTGTATAAGAGAAGCCGGAAGCAATTATAGACTGTTCCCCGTTGAAGAACTTGATTCTATTAGAAGTACCGTCAAGCCCAAAATTGTCCGTCATTCCAGCAAGCTTACTCAGAGGGAAACTTTAGAATTTAAATCAGATGCAGATCTGAAGCGTTTAATATCAAAATTACACCGCATCGTCAGGGATTATGACGGCAGAAGCAGCATCATTGAACGTTTTGACGAATTGACAAAATTAGTGTTTCTCCATGTAAATTCAAATGGCTCGCTTAATCCTATATTTCAAGATGTGGACTCATTTGGAGAATTAGTCAGAAAATCATACACGGAACTTTTGTCACAAATGAAGTTTGAGTTACCTGAGAGATTCAAAAAAATACACCTTGATAATCAGTGTGTTTTTTCCGTCTTTGATTGTCTGTCCAGGTTTAACACGGATGATATATATGGCAGCCTGAAAGGGTTAATCTATGAGGAAATGATAAAAGACATATTTGAGAAAGGAGAAAATCAACAATTCTTTACACCCAAAACGGTTGTTGATTTTATGGCCGGTCTGGTCGGTAGTTTAACTGCAGGTTCCATATGTGACCCGGCATCCGGGACAGGCGGATTTCTTATTAACCTTGCGAAGAACAATAGCCAATTTAATAAATTTACTGCCCTTGAAATTGATGAACGATTATCCTGGATTAGCGGGATGAACCTGGAATTCCACGGGTGCAGTGATTATGAAGCAGTTTGCATCGGCAATGGTGGAAGTTTGGGCACAGAAGTTGACGGATACAGAGCATCTTTTGATGCCATTATTACTAATCCTCCATTTGGCAGTGATTACTCTGACCCAAAGGGGCTTAGACATTTCAAATTGGGAGTTGGTAAAAGTTCAAGGCGGCGTGGGGTGCTTTTCATAGAGCGTTGCCTGGAGTTTCTCAAGGAAGGGGGTTACCTGGCTATTATTATAGACAATGGCGTGTTGAATCATGCATCGAACGAAGACGTCAGGAGATTGATTCTAGACAACTCTGAACTACTTGCAGTGGTAAGCCTCCCGATTACAACGTTTATGCCCTATGCGTCTGTTGAGGCCTCGGTGCTTGTGCTACGTAAATCAAAAAAACCGGACCGAAAAACAAAAACTTTTTTTGCTTTGGCCGAAAATGTTGGAAAAAAGAATAATGGAGATGAAGATTATATATATGCTCCCGATGGCCGTAAGACGCTTAATAATGATCTTGTCAATATACTCGCGCAATGGGACCAGCATATAAATGGGGAGAAAATAGAAAATTCGGATTCATGTTATTTGTCAAACATATTCAGTACATTTCGTTCTGATGAAGCGCACTCATCGCGAATAGATTTTGCTTTTCATCACTATTCCAGGGAATTTGTCCGAAATGCCCTTGAAAAACATAGTAATAAGCTGATAAGGCTGACTGATATATGCCGTGAAGTCAACGAACCTTTAGTCCCGGCTAAAGACCTCCCTGACCAAACGATCTTATATACAGGATTGGCGAACATCGAATCGAACAGTGAAGTTTACAACCAGAGTTCTGTTCCAACCAACTCAATAAAAAGCACAGTAAAAAGATACCAGGGAGGGGACGTTCTTTTTTCCAAAATGAGACCTGATTTAAGAAAGTGTATCACGGTAAATCCTAAGCATAACGGGTACTGCTCTTCAGAATGTATTGTATTCCGTCCCAGAGACGGACTAATTGATGGTCGCCTGCTTAGCGCCATTTTGAGGTCGGATTTTGTTTACGGACAAATTGTCCATTTAATAACAGGTATAGGCAGGCCGAGGGTTTCAGTAAAGGATTTGAGAACTATAATGATACCCATCCCATTCGATGGTAAAGAGGCGGTATCCCTGAAAAATTACATGAAAAACATGAAAAAAGTAAATTCTCTGAAAATGAAATCAAAGGAAATGTTGCGGCAATCAATTGACCTGCAAAATAAATCGACAAATGATTTAGTTAACGAGTTACTGAATTAACTGCTAGTCTTTTGGCTCATCAGGAATGAGCAATCAGGTGTTCTTCCAGAATCGATGTTCATCTTCACCGAAATAAGCAGTTTGGAAGTACAGGATATTATTCAAGTACAGCCCTGCATATTTTTTCTAACTCAATATCCGGCTTTTTGCCCGAAGCGATGACAGGCCACGGGCCAGAATTTTTTATAACTTTCCAGTCCAGTTTATTGCTGAGTTGGATTATTACATCCTCGTTTTTCGATGGACTGATGATTTCATTCCATGGTCTATTCCCCCTTTTGCTGCCCGCTATGAAATGTATTCTTTTACTACCGGGGATGTCTGCAAATCCTATAACCGTGGCAACTTCTGGTAGTTTGCTGATATTATCAGGAAAGGACAAAACGCCTTCCACTTTTTCCGCGATATCTTTAATTGTTTCGTTTAACCCCAAGAGTAATATTTTATTTTTGAAGCTGGTATAGCTGTCCGCTTCCATCCGCATATCTTCGAAATATGGCATATCCGGAGAGGTCTGGTTGCTCATATTAATCCGCATGAGTTTTCCCAAGTTTCCTTCTTCTGCTTTAAAGGTGTTTTGCGTTGAACTCATAATTGGCGTACTGATGTCAATTCCTTTTACCCTGTTGTTACTGTTCATAAGCCAGGTACTGTCCCTCATTTTTGCAATCAGCCAAGCGTCGAATATCCCAACATCATGGATGTGAGGGTATGTTATATCTATGTCGCCTTCATGTAAGCGACTCCATCCCCATACAAGGATCACGATAAAATCCTTGTTCTTTCTGAACAGTGGTAAAGGAGTGTGCAAATTGGCAGATTTCTCTTCGGCAGCAGCATGTAACGCCTTTACTTCTAATCCAGCAATATTATTAAAATTGCTGTCCCTTACTATCAAATCTGGAAAAACGTTCCATAGAACGTTAGAAATTGAATACGCCAATCCTTTTTCAATGAGCAATTGGTTTAATTCATAGGAAAGAGAATACTCAAGCAGGGTAGACACTCGGGTGCGAGTATCAGTCAAGTGGCGAGTATCTCGTGGAGGAACCTCGTTTGATTTTCTGGCAGTGAGTTTTTTTGTGGCGCCACCATTAATTCTCGATATAACTTCCTTGATTAACTCGCGTAAAAATTCCTTTGATATTTCTGGCATTAATTTATACCTATCTTGTTTCTTATTCGGTGAAATTCTGCTTGAATATCTGCATCAAATTCAATGCCAGCGGCATGTCTGATTATCTTGGAGAGACTATTTGAATTTACCTTTTGGAAATGCACGGCCTCTTTTATATCTATGACTGAATAGGTATTGCCTTTGCGCTGAATAATAAAGACATAACCCAAGCTGTTTTCAGGCAGCCCCGGAAGCTTGACAGAAAGTAATACACTACCTTTTTTATTTGATAATTCCCGTTCAAGTGCTTTTCCAGACACGGCATCATAATCGAAAGTAATTCGTTCTGACGGTAGAGTTTTTTCGTCATTAAAGTACTTTGGCATAGGTATTTTTGTAGTGTGTGAAGTGAAACGGTCGAGTTAGTCGTATCGTTGCTGTTCAGGTGTTTCTAAACCTCGGCATCAAATGATCGGCAAAGAGCTGCTGTGTGCGCATGGCCTGTTCCCGCTTCAGCCCGCCGTAATGGCTGATGATGATCATCTCGTCAAACAGGAAATCCTGGTACAGCTCCTCCAGTTTTGTACCCACCGACTCCGGTGTCCCCACGCAGACAATATCATTTTCAATCAGTTCATCGTATTCCATCCTGCCGATGCTCGGCATGTAATCCATGGTGTAGAACTTGTAGCCGGCATCGATCAGGCGTTCCCGTTCGGTATCGTTTGCCGGCATGATCGTCAACTGGGGCGCGACATTGTAACGGACGAAGTTCACTGCGGCTTCCCTGGCTTCAGCGTGGGCCGTCGCCTCATCCTCGTGCAGGTAGATCGCCTTGATGAATCCCACGCTGGGTGTGGCGCCTGCCGTGGCACAGGCATCACGGTAGACGTTCACTGCCTCCTTGAAGGCGATACTGGGAGCAGGACCGCCGACGACGATGCCCCATTCCTTTTGCGCGGCCATGGTAAACCACTTGGCGCTGGTGCCTACCTGAAAAATTCTGGGGTAGGGTTTCTGCACTGGCTTCGGCACTACACTGACGTCTTTGATGTTGAAATACTTGCCGCTGTAGGAGAAGCGTTCCTCGGTCCAGGCCTTTTGCAGTATCTCCAGGCTCTCGACATAGCGTCCCATGCTTTCTTCCATGGGCACGTCAGCCGGACCGCATAACCAGGGATGACCGCGCCCCACCCCGCACTCGATGCGCCCCCCGGTCAATATGTCCACCATCGCAATCTCCCCGGCCAGGACCATGGGGTTATGCAATGGCAGGGTATGGCACAGGGCGCGGAACCGCAGGTTTTCGGTATGCGCAGCCAGGTGGGTGAATACGGCCAGGGGATTGGGGTTTATGGCAAACTGCTCATAAAACGGGTGTTCAAGAGTCGTAAAAACGTGGTATCCGTTCTTGTCCGCGTGCAGCCCTAGGGCCAGGACGTCTTCGATCAGGGCCGAATGATCATGTCCGGGAGGGCACTGGAATTCAACGTAGGTGCCGAAACGCAGGGGTTTGGTCATAATGGTTTTTTTGTTGTTAGTAATCGGGCACGAAAAGCGATTATACTATATTGATAAAAATGAGAGTTCAGGAGGTGGATATGAGTGCAGTCGTGACCGAAGCGCGCCGCTGGGCCAGGACCTATCCCTGGCTGGGTGAGGATCCCGTTCCGACCGAACCCTGCATTTCGGAGGATATCTACCATAAGGAGGTGGAGAAGGTGTTCAAGAAGGTCTGGTTGCACGTGGGCAGGGACAATGAATTACCTGAACCCGGATGCTACAAGCTCAAGCGGCTGGATTTTGCCAGTACCACGGTGTTGCTGATCCGCGGAAAGGATGGTGAAATCCGCGCATTTCACAATACCTGTTCACACAGGGGGAATACGGTCGTCGTACCCCAGGGTGAATGGGACAATTTCGGGCAGAAGGCAGCATTTACCTGCCGCTTCCATGCCTGGACCTACAACGACAAGGGTGAGCTTATCGGCGCCCAGGAGGAAACCGGCATGCCTCCCTGTTTCCGCAAATCGGAGAATGGCCTGACGCCGATCAACTGCGATACCTGGGAAGGGTTCATCTTCATCAACCTGGACGAAAACCCGCCTGTCGGGCTGCACGAATACCTGGGGGAGATGGGTAATCATTTTTCCGGTTTTCCCTATAGTGAAATCAACCACAATTTTACTTATTACACCTACCTCAACTGCAACTGGAAGGTGGGCCTGGACGCTTTTGCCGAGGCTTATCACGTGAACACCATCCATGCAGGTTCCTTCCCCGGCACGTTTTCCACCGGTCTGCAGATGATCAAATTGCTGGGCGACCATCGAACCACCGCGGTCTGCTTCAACCCGCCGAAGGACGCGCCGCCGGTGGCTGCCCTGGCCCAGACCAAAGCCAGGGGGTCGCTGGTGAACAACGTCAGGGAAACGATACTCCCGCCTACCCTGAACGATGAGAAACGCGACGATTACGCATTCGAATTGAGCGTATTCTTTCCAAACTGGCTGTTGCACGTGTCGGAAGGTATCTGGTTTACCCACCAGTTCTGGCCCATCGGTTATGACCGGTGCCTCTGGGAAGGGAAGTACAATGTCATGGAGCCGACCACCAACAGTGAGAAATGGGCGCTGGAACATGCCATGGTGCTGCAGCGTAACGCATGGCTGGAAGACACCGCGACCATGGAGGGGACTTTCTTCGCGCTGAATTCCGGCAGCAAGAAACACATGAACCTGCATGATGAGGAGATCCTCGTCAGACACGGCTATCACGTACTGGAGAAGTACCTGAATACGGAAGGGCCATGATGAAACTTCTACCCGACGGCTTTGCGGGTCAACCCGGGGACGGATTTAAAATCCGTCCCCGCGATTAAAAGATGAAACTTCTACCCCAGGGGTTTGAGGAATTGGAAACCTGGGCAGGCGCGTGGGCCTTGCCCGCGCAGAATACCCGCTGGGATAAACGCCTCGCTTCAACCAGGGAGGAGTTGGTCACCTTTTACGATGCCGTACTGCCTCACCTTGAGCGCATCCTGGACCACGCCGATCAATACCCCCTGGGAGAGTTGCCGGAACAGTCTGCAAGATTGTTTGACCTGGCGCTTATGCACGCTGAAATAGCGCCCAACGTCGAATTGTATGACGGCGACCCGAACGTGCCTCACAGCTATGAGGAAAAACGCTTCATTGCCGTGCATGGTAATGACAGGCATTGATGATGACCCGCGACCTTGAGCAACAGGTTGCCCGCCTGACTGCGACCGAAAACATCAGGAACGTCATAGCGAGATACGCAAAGGCCGGGGATGATCAAAACAACCCGGACGAGATGCGCAAACTGCTGGCAAAGGATGCGGTCTGGGAGGCAAAAGGCTTCGGCAAATTCGAAGGCAGGGACCTGATTGCGGAAAAGCTGGCGGATATCGGCCGGGAGATGATCGTCTGGTCGCTTCACTTCCCGGTCTCACCGATTATCGATATTGGGGAAGATCTTGCAACCGCCCACGCCTTCTGGTGGCTGTGGGAACTGACGACCATGCGCGGGGATGAAGGCGCGGAAGAAAGCAACTGGCTGGCCGCTACCTATGAATGTGATTTCATCCGTGCCGCAGACGGCTGGAAGATAAAACACCTGGTGCTGGAAGTTAAAAAAGTCGTTCCCTACCAGGACGTACCTGGTACCCTTTCCAGTTAATATTGACATGTTCAGAGCTACACAGCAACGCCAAGACAAGGCGCAGTCCGCAGAGAATGGCGCGCCCTTGTCAAGGGCTGCAACGCCGTATTGGCGTTGCTGTGTAGCTCCCTGCGGGCGGGCCGGGAAGCGGTCGCCCGCGGCGTTGCGCCGCTTGGGAAGGGCGCGCCATTCCCGGCGCGGTGCGCCTTGCGCTCAACCGCTTCCCGACCCGCTGAACATGTCAATATTAACTGGAAAGGGTACTAGTGAAATAGCACCCTGACACTTTTGAAGGAGGTTCTCCTATGGCTGTTAAAGCTGACGAATACATCCGTATCGATCGAAGCCTGCAACTGGGCGATGAACCGGAAACGGGACACAACCGCTGGCACCCGGATATCAAGCCGGTAGCCGAGGTCGACCCCGGCCAAGTTATCGGCATGGAAACGCGGGATGCCCTTGACGGGCAATACAATCCTGCAACCACGGCGGAAGAGGTAGCCGCCTCCAACCTTAACCTGGTGCATCCCCTGACCGGTCCCGTTTATGTCAACGGCGCCGAACCCGGTGACATCCTGGAAGTCAAGGTCCTTGAAGTGGCGCCGGAACCGTTCGGCTTTACCGTGCAGGTGCCGGGTTTCGGCTTCCTGCGCGACCTGTTCACGGAACCCTATATCATCCACTGGGATATCGCCGATGGTTTCGCTGCTTCCGCGGATCTGCCCGGCGTGAAAATCCCGGGCGCTCCCTTCATGGGCGTCATGGGCACGGCGCCGTCCCATGAACTGCTGGAGGAGATCAACAGGCGGGAAGCCGACTTGCAGGCCCGCGGCGGCATGGTCCTGCTGCCCGACACGGCCGATGCCGTTCCCCGGGAACCGGGCATTGCCGGCAAAGCCGTACGCACCATTGCCCCCCATGAAAGCGGCGGTAACGTGGATATCAAACAGTTGACAGCCGGCACCACGGTACGCTTCCCCGTCTATACGCCAGGCGCCCTGTTCTCGGTGGGTGATTCCCATTTCGCCCAGGGGGACAATGAAAGTTGCGGCACCGCGGTGGAGATGAGCGCGACGTTTTACGGATCTTTCAAGCTGCTGAAAGGGGAAGCGGCAAAACGCAACATAAATGACATGCAGTTCTACCGGGATGATTACTTCACTGCGCCGGAGATGGCAGTCCCGCAACGCTTCTTTGCGACCACCGGCCAATCCTGCCGCAAGGACGGCACCGCGGAAGCGGAGGACACCACCCTGGCGGCGCGCAACGCGTTGCTCAACATGATCGAATATCTGGTCAGTGAACGGGGCTACAGCGAGCAGCAGGCTTACGCGATATGCAGCGTCGCGGTGGACCTGAGGATATCGGAAATGGTGGACGTGCCCAATTTCGTCGTTTCCGCTTTCCTGCCCCTGGATATCTTCACGGAGTAACAGGCATGGCAGCCGCGGCAGACCAGATAAAACAGGCCATGCCGTATACCACCCGGTATCCCGAACTGGGTACGGGCCCGGTGGATGTCAGGCCGCTGATCGACCCGGAACTGTTCGAACTGGAGCGGGAGCGGGTCTTCAAACAGGCCTGGTTGTACGTCGCCCGGGCCGAAGAACTGGCTGAACCGGGTGACTACAAGCTGCGCCGCCTGGACGTGGCCAATACCTCCGTGATTGTCGTACGAGACAAAAACGGTAAAGTTCATGCCTTTCACAATATCTGTACTCACCGGGGCAACAAGCTCATCCCGGAACAGGATACGCAGTCACTGGGGCGCGCGGAGACGCATACCTTCACCTGCCGGTTTCATGCCTGGACCTTCAATACCGATGGCGCGTTGTGCGGGATCGCGCGCCAGGAGAGTTTTGCCGACCTGGACAAATCCTGCCTGGGGCTGAAACGTATCCATTGCGCCGAGTGGGAGGGTTTCATCTTCATCAATCTTGCCGAACAGCCGCGGCAAAGCCTGGTTGAATACCTGGACGGCATGGCGGACCACTTCGCCGGCTACCCGTACCATGAAGCGACGGTGCGGTTGCGTTACTCGACAGTGTTGAATTGTAACTGGAAAGTCGCCCTGTATGCTTTTTCAGAGGCATATCATGTCCCAACCATTCACAAGGGCACGTTTCCCAGCCTTGCCAGGCTGGAACATACGGAAATCAGGTGTTTCGGTCCTCACAGCACCTCCGGTATCTATGTGCCCCCGGTCCCGGGACTGGAACCGACGCCGGTGACGGCAAACCTCGGGGGGAGACTCAGGACATCAGACCGGCACAGGCCCCACCTTGAACTGCTGCCGGAGAATATTAACCCGGACAACCGGCAGGATTTCCAGTTTGAATTTCCGGTGTTTTTCCCCAATTTTCTACTGCACCTGGGCGCCGGGAACGGTTATCCGGGCATGGCCTATTTTACCCACCAATTCTGGCCTGTCGCAGTGGATAAAACCCTGTGGGAAGGCACGAACCATTTCAGACCGCCGGAAACCGTCAGTGAACGGGTCGCGATAGCCCATACCAATGCCCTGCACCGCAACGCCTGGCTGGAGGATACCTCGACCATGGAAGACACTTACCAGGCCCTGGCCTCCGGCGTATTGGAAGAGATGGTATTGATGGACGAGGAACTGATGATCAGGAACACCCATAAACACTGGCATGACTACATGGGAATCTGATAACCATGGCGCTCCTTCCCGAACAGTTTTCCCAACTGGAGTCCCTGGCCGAGACCTGGGCGCTGCCCACCGAACTGCAGCGTTCGGAGCGGCGCTGGGCTGCCGGCCCGGACGACTTCCGGCGCTTTTATGACGCGATGCTGCCGGCGCTGGACCAGGTGCTGGATTACCTTGACCGGTATGAGCCGGGCAACATCCCGGAACCGGCGTTACCCCTATACCGCCTGGCGCTGGCCTTTGCCGAAGCGGCGCCCCATAACGAGCTGTACGATTGCAGCAATACCGTCCCGAACAGTTTCGACGCGCACCGCTTCGTGGCCGCGCACGGGGAAATTAGGGATCGCTGAAGTTCGGAACCGCCTCGTTTTGGATAGTCCCGTTGCCGCCGGGATCGGGGGCGATGACCCCCCGGCCCCGGTAGCACGGCTTTTTTTGACAGCCTTACTGGCTGAAATTCTCTGCTATGGTGGAAAGGCCGCCGTCGTAGACACCGGTGATGACTTCCACGGCCTCTTCATCCGTTGCGCCTTCGGCCATGAACGTGGATGACCAGTTGATGGTTGTGCTCATCGCGTCTCCTTCGGCCTCAAAAGTCGAACTGTAATCCCTGACCGGCAACGGCCCCTCGATGATTGTATAGGAGTACCCGGTAGCGGTTTCGCCGTCATGTCTTTCCTTGATCTGCGCGCCGTCTCCAAGGGTGAGCATGCGGTATGTGGCGCCGTCTTCTTCTGTTATTTCACAGGTTTCAACAGCGGGATGCCAGACACTGATGGCGCAGAAATCGCCGGCGTAGCCCCAGACATCGTCGAGACCGGCATTGATGGTCATGGATTTGCTGACCTCAAGCGGCGCGGCTGGTTGTTCGCTGGTACAACCTGATACAATCAGGATCATGATTGCTGGTAAGATAAGTCGTAATATTCTCATGGTATGCTCCTTTGTGTTATGGATTCAGGACAATGGCCTGATAGCGGGAATTATAAACCAATAGTACACTGAATCATACAGGAGCAGCCCACCACAGGAATGGCGCGACGTTTCTCCGGGGTAGAATCCAGAAGTGTGCGCTTATCCTGTTCCAAAGCCAAGTAGATTGATGACATCTGATTTACATAAACTCAGCCTTGTTGAAGCCGCCAAAGGCATTGCCTCAGGTACATTTACCTCGCTGGACCTGGTGATGGCCTGCCTGGAGCGTATCCATGCACGGGAGGAACAGGTCGGCGCCTGGGCCTGGCTGGACCCGGAACAGGCTCTGGCACAGGCCAGGGTCTGTGACCGGCGTCCTGCAACAACTCCCATGCACGGTGTTCCCGTCGGTATCAAGGACATCATCGATACGGCTGACATGCCCACCTGCTACGGGTCGCAGATATATAACGGGCATTATCCGGATAAGGACGCGGAGTGTATCCGCCTGTTGCGGCAGGCCGGCGCGGTGATCATGGGCAAGACGGTCACCACGGAGTTTGCCTTTTACGCGCCCGGCAAAACCGCCAACCCCCATAACCCGGAGCATACGCCGGGCGGGTCGTCCAGCGGTTCAGCAGCGGCAGTGGCCGATTTTCATGTGCCTGTTGCACTGGGTACGCAAACCTCGGGCTCCATAATCCGGCCCGCGGGTTTTAACGGTGTCTTCGGCTGCAAGCCCACCTATAATTCTTATTCGCTTGATGGCATCCATCCCCTGGCGCCGGAACTTGATACCCTTGGAGCATTCAGCCGTTCCCCGGCGGACCTGGCCCTGCTGCACGGCATGTTGTCGGAACAGGAAACCGGGGTGCCGGACGCCGAGCGGCCGGACACCGTGGCCGTTGTGCGTACGCCGGCCTGGGAGGATGCCGATGCGGAGACGCAGGATAACGTGCTTGATTTTGCCGGACGATTAAGGCAGTCAGGCATTGACGTTATTGAACCGGATGAAGAACTGTTGAACGGCCTGATGGAAATCCAGCAGGCGTATCTGGCCCGCGGCGCCGCGTCCTCCCTGGGGCATATCACCGACCAGCACCCGAACGAGGTCCGCCCGCAAACCAGGGATCTGGTTGCGGAAGGCCGCCGGGTGGATGAGTCGTTCAATGCAGGACTGCAGGATGCGCTGGCCAGGGGAGAACGGTTCCTCTCCGAAGTCTTTTCCCGGGCGGACCTGGTCATCACCCCAAGCGCGCCGGGAGAAGCGCCTGCGGGCCTGCACAATACGGGCAACCCCATGTTCAACAGGATATGGACTTTTCTGCACACCCCCTGTATGAATCTGCCACTGATGAGAGGCAGAGGCGGGCTGCCCATCGGCATACAACTGGTCTGTAACAGGCAGGAAGACAAACGGTTATTTGCTTACTCGGCTTACCTGCAGAATTTAACCGGGTATGATATTGAACAACCCTGAGGTTTGCGCGGCCGTCATTCCGGCCTTCACGGGGATGACGATAAAGAGAGACAATAACAATATTAAAGGAGAATGGAAATGACAACCTTGACAACCAAAGAGCTTCCCCTGAGCCCGGAACAGCGCCAATGGTACGAGGACGCCTGCAGTAAAATTGACCTGGAGCGCCTGAAACAGCTGATCTTCGATCTGACTGCCAAACACAGTCCTACCGGCGCCGAGCGGGAGGCCTGCGAATTCATGGCCGGTTACCTGAACAGCGTGGGGATTAAAGCGCATTACCAGCCGATCACGGATATTTCGGGCAACTGCTACGGACGGGTTAAAGGGTCGGGTGAAGGTCCCACGTTGATGCTGTACGCGCCTGTTGACACCCTGCTGGAAGGCGACCCGGAAAAAGACATTCCCCATGCCGGTCCCGATCACCGGGCCGATATGCGCCCGGAGCCTTATATAGACGGCGACCTGGTGGTCGGCCTGGGCGCCTCCAACCCGAAGTCCATGGTGGCCCTGTTAACCGAGGCCCTTACCTGCGTAGTGGAGGCGGGGGTCGATCTGAAAGGCGACGTAATTATGGCCACCGCGGGCGGCGGCATGCCCTGGATAGTGCCGGAGCGCAACCATGCCGGCGTCAGCACCGGTGTGAGCCACCTGCTCTCTCACGGTGTAACCGCGGATTTCGGCGTGATCTGCAAGCCCTGGGATGATATTTATTATGAGCACCCGGGAATGGTCTGGTTCAAGGTAACCGTCTGGGGCAACATGGGCTATGCCGGCATTCCCCGCGGGGTGCCGGGTTTCCGCAGTTCCATCATCCCGGCTGCGAAGGTCATCCTGGACCTGGAGGAATGGCTGATAGAATATCCGGACAAACATACCAGCGACCAGGTGAAGCCGCAGGGCTGGCTCTCGGCGTTGCGTTGTGGTTGGCCGGATAAACCGGCATTTCCCGGCGCGGCAACGGAAATCTGGCTTGACGTGCGCACGAGCCCGTTGCAGACAGCGGCGCAAGTCGAACGGGAATTCGACCAGGTAATGAAGGCTGTCCTGGACCGGCATGACGACGTGGAGGCGGAATGGGAGACAGTAGTGAGTTATGACGCGGCAGCGACCGATCCGGACCACTGGGTGGTGCAGTCTGCGTTACGGGCCTGGGGTGAGGTACACGGCGAACCATATTCGGGCGCTCCTCATATGGCGGGACAGACGGACGCCGCTGCCATCAACCGGATCGGTTTCCCCCTGGTGCGTATCGGATATGCATGGCTGGGTGAGAGTGATATGCCGGCAGAGTTTACCGAGGGTCTGGGTGGCATGGGCGTCATCCGTGTGCCCGATTTGGAAACCTCCATTAAAGAAGCGATCTATACTGTTATTGATTCCTGCACCCGTACCCGTGAAGAGGTCGGGCTGGAGGATTGAGACCATATCACAGGGGAGGCGCTTATGCCGTTAACTGACCTGCACCATGTTGCATTGAGAACCGGAGACCTGGCAGCCAGCGAACAGTTCTACACGGAAGTGCTGGGCATGGAAAAAGTGGACCGGCCGGATTTTGATTTTCCGGGAGCCTGGCTGCAGATGGGCGAGACCATGTTTCACCTGATGGCCGGCTATGCCGCTCTCGGCCCGGATGGCGAGATCTCCCGCGGCAGCGGCGCCGTCGATCACCTGGCGATTCAGGCACAGGGTTTTGATGAAATGCGCGAGAAGTTTGAGTTCTCCGGAGTCGACTACAAGGAAAACGACATTCGGGATTTCGGCATCTGGCAACTGTTCGTCAACGACCCGGACGGCGTCATCATTGAGCTGAACTTTCAGCGCGCCGACGAACCGGAAGGGTCAAAGGGGCCCGGGCGGGCAACACTGAGCAAGACGACCTGACCCTGTGACTTGAGAGGCCGACTCGTCATCCCGCGCCCCCCTCGTCATCCTTGCTCCCCCTCGTCATCCTTGCTCCCCCTCGTCATCCTTGCTCCCCCTCGTCATCCTTGCTCCCCCTCGCCATCCTGCGCCCCCCTCGCCATCCTTGCTCCCCCTCGCCATCCTTGCTCCCCCTCGCCATCCTTGCTCCCCCTCGCCATCCTTGCTCCCCCTCGTCATCCTTGCTCCCCCTCGCCATCCTGCGCCCCCCTCGCCATCCTGCGCCCCCCTCGCCATCCTGCGCCCCCCTCACCATCCTGCGCCCCCCTCGTCATTCCCGCGCAGGCGGGAATCCAGTAGACAACAAAACTCCTTATAAGGACTGTTTTTTCACTGGATTCCCGCCTGCGCGGGAATGACGAGGGGGGGGGGAATGACGGTTTATTCAATAGTTATGTAGATATACCCGTCTTCGCCCAGCCGGGTTTCATACCTTTCCAGCGGGATCACACAGGGCGGATCGGCAGGTTCCCCCGTCCTGATATCGAATGATCCTTCATGAAATGGGCACACGATCTCATCTCCCCTGATGTCGCCGTCGGAGAGGAATGCCTGGCCGTGGGTGCAGACATCGCTGGTGGCAAAATATTCCCCTTCCAGATTATAGATGGCAACCGCAGTGTCATCCTCCAGGTAGAACTGCCTGACGGAGTTGGTTTCAAGCTCGCTATGCCTTATGGTTTTTTCTTCAACCATTTCAGTTGAAAACGTCAATCATACGTTTCAAAGCGCAGGGGTGTGGGTTGGTCGCCGTTCACCACTTCCGGCCAGGCGCACACCGACACCATCCAGGTCAGGTCCATTTCCGCCCGCAGTTCAATATAATCCCCCGCTTTGGTAACGGGGTTGTCGATGACCCAGTCTCCCCCGGGCGTGTAGTTGACCGTCATGAAGATATTGAAGCAGGCAACCGATTGCAGGTAGTTCGGGTCGAACCCGAGCTTGCGATATTCTTCCTGTACGGTATCCCGGCAACCGTTACCGCCGGTATTCAGGTACAGCCTGCGCGCGGCATTGGAACAGAACCCGCCCCCGGTGTAGTGATTGCCGGTCTTGTCGCTGGTTATTGTCCACATGTCGTTCATCAGGTTGCTGCGAATGGTATCGCCTTCGCGCCAGTGATAGCGGCCGTGATGCCAACTCGTGTACACGCAATCCTGGAATTCGGTCGGGTCGCCGATTTTTACCGCGACGAAGTCCGCAACCTGTTGTCCTTCAACGTCGATAATTCTCAGCGATTGCCCTTTCTTTATATGACCGTGGCCGCCCGTGTGCGGCGGTATCGTTACTGTATCGACCAGGTTACCGATGCTCATGATTGCCCCCATTGCATTCGATCAAAACTGTGTCAGTATAATACCAGAGCCATGTTTTATGGAGTCAGGATTGAAGATTCATGATTATAGAAGGCGAATACCAACTACCCTGCAACATCGGCGAGGCCTGGCAGGCCCTGAATGATCCCCACACCCTGAAACTCTGTATTGCAGGCTGTGAAAGCATAGAAAAGACCGGAGAAAACAGCTATGAGTGCCTGATAACCGCGAAATACGGGCCGGTGAAAACCCGTTTCAAAACCGTCCTCAATCTGACCAATGTCAATGCGCCCCATTCCTATACATTGAGCGGGGAGGGAAAAGGCGGCGCCGCCGGTTTCGGCAAGGGCAGTGCGGACGTCCGGTTAAGCCAGGAAGGAGAAATGACCCGGCTGCGCTACCAGGCGCAATTTTCCGTCGGGGGCAAACTGGCCCAGGTAGGCTCCAGGCTGGTGGGGTCCACCACCAGGAAGCTGGCCAACGATTTCTTTACCCGGTTTTCGGCGGAACTTGCCGGCGAATGAGAGGTAGTGGCAGGGAGCCTCTCAGTCTTTCTTTTCATTTGCTGTGTAAATGGGGACGGACTTAAGTCCGTCCCCGGTGGCTGCTGATCATGAGAGTTTAGATTTACGATGTTATACTTCGCCACAGTCAAGCAAACAGTAAATGGGGTTAAGGTATGGGCAAGTTCAACGAGATTGCGGTGGACCTGATGCGGCGCACCGCGGCTTATGTGCCGGATTTCGATTACGAGGGGGCCGACCCCGCAACCGCTGACAAACCCTGGAGCAACTGGCTCAAGGCGGAACTGGGGTTCCGCAATCACTGGTATCCGACGGAAGCCAGCCGCAACATCAGGAACGGTGAACACAAGGCGATCAAGTTGCTGGGGGAGGACATTCTCTACCTGCGCCGGGCCGGCCGCCTGTATGCCATAGAGGATCGCTGCAGTCACCGCGGCACGCGTTTCTCCAAACGTCCCGTGTGTTATACGGACGATACCATAACCTGCTGGCACCACGCTTTTACCTTCAACCTGGATGACGGCCGGATACGTTGCCTGTTGAATGACCCGGACTCTTCCCTCTCGGGGCGCAAGGGGATAAAGAGTTACCCGGTGCGGGAAGTTAAGGGCGTGATCTTTACCTTTGTAGGCGATATGAACCCCCCGCCGCCCCTGGAGCATGACGTGCCGCCCGGGTTTTTTGACGAAGATGTGGCGATATGCGTGGCAGACCCCTACCTGGTGAAGGCAAACTGGCGCCTGGGTTCCGAAGGCGGCTATGACCCGGGCCATCATTACATCCATAACTGGTCAAAATTTTCCATCAACTCACGCATACCCATGACCTTCGGCTGGGTGTCGAAGAAGGAGGCGGTCCTTGAAACCAGTATTTATGAACTGATAAAGAACGGCCCGAAAGGGTTTACCCGGTTGGCGTCGGAGACCACCATGTCCATGACTGCCAGGATACCAGGACGGAACGGAGGATCTGACACTGACGTGATCCTGCCCATCGCCAAGGGACAGTCACCCAGCGAATTGGAGTTACTCGGTCAACATGTGCCCACCACTGAGGTCGGCGAGTGGCTTCCCTGTGGATTGAAAGTCAATCCATGGCCGTTTCCGGGAGTGATCCACAATGAGTATTACGTACCGCGTGACGCCAACTCACACTACTACTTCCAGTGCGGCTGGAGAACGGTGGAAAATGAAGAACAGGCGCAGGAGTGGGCTGAAGGCGACCTGGGGCAGGTGCGCTGGAAAGTCCCCGTAGTCGATGATTTTACCGTCCAGGATGCCGAAGCCCGGGAATATATCCACGAATTTTATGCCAGCGAAGACGGCTGGAACCAGGAACAGACGGCCAGGTTCGATATCGAACTCCTTATGTGGCGCGTATTCGCCGGTGAACATTGCCGGGGCATCCAGGAGGAAAAACACACCAGGGGCCACTTCAAGAGATAAAGGATAGCTTGGCCCCCTGTATCATTGCCGCCGCAAGGGGGACAGACTTGAAGTCTGTCCCCAGCCAGGTCACGTAGCTGCGGTCTGATCCCCCGTATTTGATAATGAGTACAATATTACACATCGATTGCAGCGCTCGTACCGCCGGTTCGGTCAGCCGCAGGCTGTCGCAGACCGTGGTTGACCAACTCTTCAGGGTGGAACCGGGGTTGCAACTGGTTCGCCGTGACCTGGGCATCGAGGCGCCGCCGCCGGTCAGCGATACTGAGGCGGAAGCCTTTTTTACCCCGCCGCCAAACCGGACCGCCGGGCAGGTTACGGCGCTGGCCGATTCGGATACCCTGACAGAAGAGTTGTTGTCTGCGGATATCCTGGCGCTGGGCACCCCCATGTACAACTTCAACGTGCCGGCCAGCCTGAAAGCCTGGATAGATTACGTGGTCAGGCCGGGCAAGACCTTTCGCCGGGTGGCGAACGGCAACCTGGAAGGTCTGTGCGGGGACAAGAAGGTTTATGTATGTACGGCGAGCAGCGGCAAGTCAATCGGTACGGGTATGGATCACCTGCGCCCTTACCTGGACGTGATCTTCGGATTTATCGGTATCGGCAACGTCGTCTATTTCGACGCGGAGGGTCTGGCCTGGGGCGAACAGGAACGTGAACGCTCTATCAATACCGCCGTTGAGAATATCCATACGCATTTCGCTGTTTCACGTCATTCCGGCGCAAGCAGGAAGACAGTAGGGAAAAGGGGGCGGATTTAAAATCCGTCCCCGGAGAATTATACTGTAACTGTAAGATACAGAGCTACGACAACATTTCCAAAGAGGAGAGACAGCATGTCGAAAATCAAGGGTCTCGGTTACATCGGTTGTGAAGTTACGGATTTTGATGCCTGGGACAGCCTGCTGGATACCGTGTACGGGCTGGAGCGGCGCGCTGACAGCGGGAAATCAGTTCGCCAATACCGCATGGACGATAATCACCACAGGCTGGCGCTGCATAAATCGAACAACAACAGGTTGAAATACATCGGCTGGGAAGTGGAATTTCAGGGGGACCTGGATAACCTTGCCGCGGAACTGAGCGATAAGGGAATAGAGGTGGAAGCCGGCAGCGCCGAACTGCGCGAGCAGCGCTCCGTCATGGACCTGTTCGTGGTTAACGGCCCCGATAATATCCCCCTGGAGATCTTTTTCGGTCCCGTTCAGGATTTCAGACCGTTTACGCCGAAGCGGGGTATGGAAGGTTACAATACCGGCGACCTGGGTATGGGACACGTTGTTTTAGCCACAGCCGACAGGCCGGCCTCGGTAAAGTGGTACGAGGATAACCTGGGTTTCCGCCTGAGCGACCATATTTTCTGGGACGATATCCAGGCGACCTTCCTGCATTGCAACCCGCGCCACCACAGCCTGGCTTTCATGAACCCGGTCGGCCCCATGAAACCGGGCGACCTGGGTCATTTCATGTTCGAGAGCCTGTCGCTCAACGACGTGGGCCGCGCTTACGATATCGTCAATGAGAACAACGTGCCGCTGGCCCTGACCCTGGGCAGGCATACCAATGACCACATGATGTCATTTTATATTTATTCTCCTTCCGGCTGGTGGATCGAGTACGGCCACGGCGCCCGCCTGATCGATGATGCGAACTGGGAGCCCAAGTTTTACAATTCCCCGAAGATCTGGGGCCACGAAATGATGCCGCCTCCAGACACAAACATGGCCCTTGAGAAGCAGCACAAACGTTAATATGATTAATCCACAGATGACACAGATTATCACAGATAAAATAATATTCTCTTTAAGGCAAATGCACAGCTGGAAAACCATACTTATAGCTTTTCTATTTGTCATTCCTGCACAAGCAGGAATCCAGTAGACAAAGTGTTCCTTGCGATAGGAGGCTGGTTTTTCAGGTGACCGCCTTACTCCATAAAACAACATAAAAATCTGTGATAATCTGTGTAATCTGTGGATAAAACAAGCATTCATGTCAGAAGTCAAACACGCAAGAGTCATGATCCTGGGGTCCGGGCCGGCCGGTTATTCCGCGGCCGTGTATGCGGCGCGGGCCAACCTGAATCCGGTATTGATTACCGGCGTGGAGATGGGAGGCCAGTTGACGACTACCACCGACGTGGACAACTGGCCCGGCGACGTGGAGGGCCTGCAGGGACCGGACCTGATGGAGCGGATGCGCCGTCATGCCGAGCGCTTCGAGACTGAAGTTATCTTTGATCACATCCACCAGGTTGACCTGAACACAAGACCTTTCAGGATGCAGGGCGATTCGGGCAGTTACAGTTGTGACGCCTTGATCATCGCCACCGGCGCCTCCGCGCGTTACCTGGGCCTGCCTTCCGAGCAGGCGTACATGGGAAAAGGCGTCAGCGCCTGCGCTACCTGTGACGGGTTCTTCTACAGGGGCGAGAAGGTCGCGGTGGTCGGGGGAGGTAATACCGCGGCGGAAGAGGCGCTGTACCTTTCCAATATCGCCAGTGAAGTCATACTGGTGCACCGCCGGGATAAACTGCGCGCAGAAAAAATATTGCAGGACAGGCTTTTTGAGAAACAGAGAACAGGCAATGTCACCATTCACTGGGACCACGTGCTGGAAGAAGTCAAAGGGGATGATAGCGGGGTCACCGGGATACGTATCAGCAACGTCAAGTCCGGGGAAAAAACCGACCTGGAACTGAAAGGCGTATTTATCGCTATCGGGCATACACCCAATACGGAGATCTTTGCCGGCCAGCTCGAAATGAACAACGGTTATATCGTCATCAAGAGCGGCCTGAACGGCGATGCGACTACAACCAGCGTACCGGGCGTCTTCGCCGCGGGCGATGTATCCGACCAGGTATACCGACAGGCCGTCACCTCTGCAGGTTTCGGTTGCATGGCCGCGCTGGACGCGGAGAAATTCCTTGATGATTGAACACAGGAGAGAACAATGACAAGTATCTGGAACCACCTGCAGGGAGTGGAATTCAAACAGGCGTATTACGACGCCGGCGGCGTAAGGACACGCGCCATCGAAGCCGGTGACGGACCACCGCTGATACTCCTGCACGGCACCGGCGGCCATGCGGAAGCCTACCTGAAAAACATCGAAGCCCATGCAGAGCATTTTCATGTCTATGCCATCGACATGGTCGGCCACGGTTACACCGATGCGCCGGACATCGGTTATGACATGCAATGCTATGTGGACTTCATGAAAGACTTTCTGGACGCCATCGGCGCGGAGAAGGCCCATATCTCCGGTGAGTCCCTGGGCGCAACAGTCGCTTCCTGGTTTGCCCTGCAGCACCCGGACCGGGTCGGCAAGATCGTCATGAATACCGGCATGATGCTGCCGCCGGACGAAGCAGGCGCGGAGGAATTGAAAGACCTGCTGGAACGCAGCCGCAAGGCCACCGGTTCCCCGGACCGGGATGCGGTCCGGCAACGGATGCGCTGGCTCATGCACCGGGATGAGGACGTGACCGACGAGATCGTCGAAGTGCGCTACCAAATCTACCGGCAGCCGGGCCGCGCCGCGGTCATCAGGAAGATCGCCGAGCAAAGCATCGGTGCGCTGCTGGACCCGGTAGAGCAGGAAAAATGGTACAAACCGGAATTGCTGCAACAGTTGACCTGTCCCACCCTGGTGCTGTGGACCCGTTACAACCCGGGACAACTGGCGCCGCTGGCGGAACAGGGCGCCGCGCTCATCCCCGACAGCGAGTTGATCGTGCTGGAGAACTCCGCCCACTGGCCCCAATGGGAGGAGCCGGAAGCGTTCAACAAGGCGCATATCGGGTACCTGCTGAAATAACCCAATCCGTCCGTAATTACGATCGGGATTACTGGCTATGCGAAAAGAAATTTCAGGAAAGGGAGCGCCTCAACGGCGATAACCAGTCCGACCATCCGTTTTAAAACCAGCATCTCGGCTTTCAACTCAGCTTTTACTGCCAGGAGATCAAACTTGGTTGCGAAGTTCTGGTTCATGGCATTGTTTATCGTTGTCACAATCGCTTCAGCCTAGGTGTCGTTTAATCCCGTGTCAGTGATGGCCTTGACCGCTAAGATCAATAAACAGAGGGGATACTCCAATACGTAAAGGAAGCAAGCATTTTACCGTATCCCCTCGTCTGGACCTTCGTTGACACGCGGAAAAGCGACTGCTCCCCATGTGTCTGAGTTTGGATTTTTTCTCATGTCAGTTTGCATAATATTAAGAATTGCCGGAACAAGGCTGGCCATGATGCGACTCCCGTCTCTGACCTGAGACCGGCCCCAACCTGTGGCAAATGTGGCGCCTCCGTGAAACAGTTGATTACGAAGGACGTAGAGACGGCCGAAAACTTCTCTGAGTACCGCGTGCATATTGTGGTCGAGTAATGCCGTGAATGCGTGGTCGTTTCGTTTCCTGAACTGGTTCTCCCAATCAGAATCGCTACTGAAACCCCTGACCGAACGCCAAAAAGCAGCGAACACATAAGGGTTATTCAATAGGACGCGAACAGCATCGGAAAACGTTTCCTTCAAGATGGTTTTGATAGCCTGAGCGGTGTCTCGTTCCAGGATTTTCGCCAGAAATTCACTAAACTTCTGAGATTCATTGGGGCTATCGTCATTTCTTTCATCGAGCAGTTCACGGCCATAGGCGGCATTAAACGATATCCAGAGAAAAATGAACTGCTCACAATCAAGGGCGGCTTTCTTTTCCTCAGACACGGTTTGCTGACGATTTGTCTCGGCTGCTTTTGCTCGTCGAAGCCAACTATTGGCGCGTCGCATCCTGTCTTCATTATGTTGCTTTTGAGGTACTTGTCGGCTACTTCTTCTCATTATCACTCCCCAACAATGTCTTCTGAGTAAAAAACCAACTGAATATCAACTAGAAAAAAATTATTCGGAAATTGTGTCCTTCTCGAGTCCTCGGCGCAATTCTATGAGTTTTTCCGTGATTATATCGATCAATTGTTGCGAAAGTCTGTCAAGCTTCTCATCTGGTGATTCGTTATCTTCCCCACTGTTACAATTAGAAACATCAAAATCCGCCCTGAGACAGTCATACCGATCACTGAGATGTATAAATATTTTTAATTCCTCCTCACTGAGTGCATTGACAGCGGCCGTGTCCGCTTTTTCTGGTTCACATCCTGATGGTAACCTCATCAATAATACTGTGAGAAAGAGATATAATAATTCATTGAAAATACCCCCAACGAATTCCTCATTTTTCACATCAGCCTGTCCAGCCAACGATATGTATGGAAAATGGTCGGATTGAACTCGGTCGAGAATTTTGAGAATGTCTTTATATCGCGCTAACGGATATGCATTACCAGGCACAGATGAACGGCGCTCCCATATCTTGAGAATAGTCTCCACTGCAACCTTACGCGCTTCTTCTCGTTCATCTTCCGTTTTTCCATTCTCAGAGGCATCGATAAGTTCTGCCACATGGAAGGCCATCCAACGGTCAATAGTATCATGTTGGTCCAGCTTTAGTTCACGGATCAGGTGTATACCAAGTTCCAATACATCCTTCCACTGCGTCAATGGAGCCATCTCTTCTGAAGATGAGGACTCGATCATATTCGGATTCAAGGGCTTTTTCTTGATCATATCGTGAATATTCATAGCCTTTATTCCTTCGCGTGATTGTAATTTCAACAAGCAAATCGAGTGCTCGCTCGTTCAGATACTTCTTCAATTCCATTTTATCGGCCAGAAGACGCCAACCGGATGAGCGAACACGCGTATCATATTGTGACTCTCTTTCAGGTTCATCTCCTTGGGTATCCCCCCATGCCTCATAAACAAAAACCTGTTTTCCACTGCTCCGGTCTATCCATTCTGCATAGTTGCTATCGTTATTGAAGATAAAATCCAGGTTTCGACCTGCCAAGATATTCGGTGGATTATAATTAGTTCCTGTAATGCCATATCGCAGCACATCCTTTTTATCTATGCCGGAATCCTCCTTGCCATATACTAGCCAACCTATGAAGCGGTAAGGTGGATGATCAATTTCACAGTGATTATTACTTACTGTCGGGACCACATAGCACCGTCGATTATCAACCGTTTGAAGCGCACGTAAAAGCGCGAGGCCGGGATCAGGTGATACCAGTGCCGTGTTGACTTGGACTTCCTCAGAAAAGTCATTTGATCTTGTCAGATAATCGCTACTGACTATGATTTTCTGGTCGTCTGAACCAATCATGATCTCACTGAAAAAATCAGTATTATCGACATGTTCCAACCACAGATTGACTTCTTCTGGTGAAAACCAGAACCTGTACTTAAGAGGCTTGGCCCCATGCAGGTCTGCAAGCCATAAGGGTGGCAGAGAAAGTCCTTCCTCTTTTAGCAAAGTTTCAAGTTTGTTGTCAGGATATTCCTCACTTTTCACCAAGGCCTCTGTCCGTAGCAATTCCCCTGTTGCGCACCACATTGCATGCCATTCAAGATAAGTTCGGAATCTTTCCAATGTCGGCATTGAACCATGGCTATTAGACGAAAGTTCCCAACGGTGGTCGAGACGCTTCCCTCTTGGTTTATCTTTATTCCAAGGATCTTCCTGCGCTCCCCACTGATCAATGATCCAATGCTCTGCAATATCAAGAAACCTATCCATGTCCATATCTGCAAAAATGCTGATCAGTGGTGCATACCAATAGCGCGTAGTATCGAGAGTATCAAAGCGAAACCGCCGGCCACTGGTTTCATGGAAGCTACCTGTACCAGAAGGTTCAGACTTTTTCTGTTTAGCAAGCGCACTGACGTTAACACTGTTGAGTTGGCCAAGTTCCGATTTGTTAAGCGTAAGAATCTTGTTCTCGATGAGTCTATTCGTGGCAGATTTAGCAAATTTCCTGACAAGCAAGTGTGGAAACGTATCGTCCGTAGCAACTTTGAATAACCATCGACCCCACTCTTCGAGAACTGATGGGTTCTCCGTTGCTATCCTGTCAAGCGTTATTACCAGCCACAGACGCGCGGCAAGCCAATAAAAGGGAGCGTCCGAATTTCGGAAGTTGGAAATTAACTTCCAGTCATACAGATCAATGATCTTTTCCAGAAGGTCATTTTCTCCGAGTAATACCAGCCGCCTTAGCGCATGGGCTGCCCGCCATCGTGTTCGAACATCTACATCCCCCATAAGAGCGTATAAAAAGTGCGTAAGCCCGCCAGCAACATCTTCAGGAATATCGTTGAGATTCCAGACTTCCCGCTGATTTTCGGGAATACGGCATTTCAACTTTTTCAAACGTCTTTCAAGTACGGTGCTTATGTCGTCCGATTTACAATAACCTGCAATTAATCCGACGAGGGCATAGATAGTCTCGCTATGAAGCCTGTCGACGTGTTGCTGTACCCCAGTAAGCAACGCGTCACAAATCTCAGTGTCAGCTTTTCCACATTTTGTAAGGAGTTCTGGCAATGGAGATTCTCCGTATGGAAGGTATCCAATAAATCCTGGCAACTGTTTAACGATCACAGGCAAAAGACTTTGCTGACACCACTCGGTTATAGCTGGAGATTCTTCCCACATATTCAGGCAGTCAGCAATAGCCTGCGCTAATCGTGTATCAGTTCTTTCCGTATTCATCAGGTTTGTAAGGGCGTTGAGATGCTTGACTTGATCACCATATCTCACAACACCACGCATACGATTGAATATTTCCTGGAAGTCAACATAAGTATTACCATCCGAATGCCCGCGAATCTGGTGAATCACTTCATTAATGCTCTCAGTGGAGGTAAAGCGATAACTGTCCCAGTCAACGCTCTCGATTGGTGATGTTTGTGCCTCTCTGTTTCCGTCCGTAGCGTGGTAAGGGGTTGCGTCTGTAACCGCGTCAGACTTTTTATTCTCCTGAATAAATTGAGTTGTCCCACATAAACGACTGAGCCAGTACTCACGGGTGGTGGTTGAAAATCCGGTGCTCAACGCCTCAGTTACTTCGGGTCGCGTTCCGCGGCCAAATCGCAGAAGTTCTTCTCTTGCCAGGTTTTCTGCAATCCGAATCAGATCATTCTCTGCTTGTTGACCGGTGGCCGTTTTCATAATTTGTAATATCAGCGTTGTTCCGACAACATCAAGAAAAGCTAGTAAACCACAGGTTTGAGTAGAAGATAGAACCCCGGATTCAATGCCCGTAAACAAAACTGAGGGCAACATGGTTTTGTGCCCGACCAAGCCTGCATCATCCCAACGAGAGACGGCAGCCAGTGCAATAGATACATCCAGAGTTGTCAAAGCTGAAGCAATGTCTTCCCAAGGGAAATGATCGTATCCATCAAGGCGTTGATAAGTGTCTTCGGATACGATAGCTAAATCACAAGCGCTTTGTCTTTTCTGGTCGATATCCATGCTTTCCACGGCATGTCTTGCCAATTGCTCGAACAGACCGAGCTCATATATTGCATGTATGTCAACTTCATCGACAATTTGTGTCGCGTTTCCATAATAGACTTCCGCCTCAGCCTGGCTGATCGAAAATATAACCCTTGCAATCTTTGTAAGTACTTCTACCTTTTCACTGGCAGTCATTTTCATTCCTTGAACCGTTTCAGCGCACTTTGACATCTCCCGTGCGATCTTCTCGTGTAATGAATGAACCAGAACCAATGCAGAATAAACCCTGATTCCCTGGCTATCAAACTGAAGAGAATGAGTAGCCAATAGCTTTTGGGAAGACTTATAAGAGATGTCAGGGGCGAAGTCCCGAACGGCGACAAGACGTGTAATTGCCAATGCAGCGAGCGTTCTCCTGTCCAATCCGCGATGGTCCCGCATGTAATAAATCTTACTCCTGTAAGTATCTATCGCGTTTTGGAGCTTTGCCTCAGAGACCGCTACATCAATTGCTCCCACCAACACTTGGGCACACGTATTATAAATATTTACAAGCGGGCCCAGGGTTTCTCGCAACTTCCTTTCGTCGTTATCCTGCGAATTTCGATAATGGTTAGCCTCGTTAGAATTGGAATCCTCACTCTCTACAGAAGCTCTGACCAGATATTTTTCTATAGTTGCTTCTCTACCATCTATAGCTTCCAATAGCGCGTATGCCCGTAACGTCCAATCAATTAAGTTTGCTTGCATAGATTTAAGTGCATCGGTCTGGCGCAAATCGGGGATCGCGAGTTGCTTGAGAATCGGGGTAATACAATCGTGGTTTGCTTTAAGGGCGACAGCTACTTCACAAGCCGTCAGGATCAAATCAATATAATCTTCATCAGCTTTGGAGTGTGCTCGTATTCTTTCCGGCTTATACAATCGGAATACACGGCGAAGCATGGGACTCGCCAGACTTTTCTCAAGTCTGGAAACATCTATGTCTCTGCCGGAAAGCGCGAGTGGTACGAGAAGAAAAATATCCCAAGGCGCTGAGACCCGTTCATCTTGAAGGCATTCCTCAATAAGCTCTATGTCACCTGACGCGATTAATCTCGGCACTAAAATCAAAGCTACGTCCAGTGCAACGTCTCGGGGAGTCCAACGCAAAACATCATTTATAGCCACCACTGGACCTTGGATACGTATGACAGCTTCAATTGAAGCAGCAATGTCAGGAATGCTTATATCCCACGCATGGTGCTGGTGATGAGGCCCGCTTTCTCGCTGTTCTTCCAAATCTTGTTGTCTCTTGGACATCCAAGCATGAAACTGCCTCATATTTTCGCGGACTGCGATGTCATTGCCCGCACGAGCACTTACAGCCATAAGCTGGCAAAGTGCCGGACCATGTTTCGGCATCTCATCAGGTTCGCGAAGCACTAACTTCCTTAAACTTTCTCTGGCGAAACACGCAGCCAGATCCAGGTCATTAAAGAGCATTTCCTTAATGATCTTATCCGTGTTCATTGCCTCAGCCCCGCCAAGTATC
This sequence comes from Gammaproteobacteria bacterium, assembly GCA_965204045.1. Lineage (GTDB taxonomy): Bacteria > Pseudomonadota > Gammaproteobacteria > Eutrophobiales > Eutrophobiaceae > JAAXHV01. The sequence goes on along the minus strand of CBDBDW010000002.1, from coordinate 4,758,504 downwards.
GTCAGCAACGCCTCGGCAATATTACCGGTTTCACGACATGCTTTCATTGCAATACGAAACCGTTGCAGTTGAACCTCCCGCCTCAATACAGGGTCCTGGATTACCGCGGGTTCCTGTTCTGCCTTGAGAAGCTCTATAATTTTTTGTCTATGTCCAGCCTTTGATAAAGCAGCAGCTACATGTGTTGCCGCGTAAGCGTCCCGTTGGTACTGGCCGAAGAAGTGATCTGCGACGGCTGTTTGCATTGAAGCCAGATTGTTCTCTACTTTACTGAGAATAAAATTTTCAAAATCCTCGTCCGCGAACTCAATCAAACCTGAATTGAGATGAAGACCGGGATGAAGATCAATACATAAATCTTGAATGAATTCCTCACTCAACCCAGTGACTTGAACGAGATGGGTAACTGGAATGGCTCTGGGAAGTGCGATAATGCCTGCACAAAAGGTTGTGATGTCATTACTATCCCCTACCTTGATTTGAGATTCTGAGAAACGATCCTGGAAAATACGATCAAGTGATTTACCGTGGGGCTGGAGGTAGCCAAGTACTTTTTCAAGATTATCACCACCGAAATCAAAAGCATATTTCTGTACCCTGGGGTTTCCTCTGGAAAAGCCATGAAAATCAGCAGTCCATGTCTCAGCTACATCTTCATGTTTTCCCAATACGTACTCAGCAGTATCCTCACGTGAGAACCCTGTAACTTCGTGTTTCTCAAATTTCTCCGCGAGATTGAGTGTTGTTAATCTTGCCGTCCGCGCAGTCACAATAAAACACACATTGGGCGGCAGTTCACCTAAAGCCATAAAGTCTTGGATAAAGCTTTGTTCTTCCGGTTCTCGGCTGGAAGCTGCGGTAACAGAGTTATCAGCAGCATCAACAACTATCACAAGCAGGGCACTATCGGATTTGGCTGAGATCACCTCAGCAGCCTTTTCCAACCGCCACTTGAATACTCTCGGATAATCACGGTCCCGGGATTGCGTAACAAGCAGTGGAGTACGAAGCCTTATTGCAAGTTCATTTGAGAGTTGGAGAAATGCGTCTTTATGGCGATGTCTGTATGCATCGGAATCCATGTATCTGCCGCTACCGTAACAATCGTATACAACAAGCACTGATTCAGCCGGAAGCATCTCCCTGATTTCCTGAATAGCCGTTGTTTTGCCGCAACCGGCCCCACCGTGAAGACAAATATGCCGAGAGCCGCTCAGTATGCGTTGGGCAATCGCGCTCGATATTTCTCTTTTTACAGGTTGTTCTATATCCTTGATATCAGACGGGCATGGGAATAGCGCTCGCTCATCGGAAAATCCCAAATGGGCGAGGATTGAATGACGAGTGATAAATTCGTCCTGGCTTTGCGGCATCATTGCTTGTCCTATAAAGCGCATAAGATCATTAACAGCAGTGCGCGCATCGTCTTCCGTCCATTCAGAGATAGTCGAAAGGATTTTTCGTTCAGCGACAAAACGTGACCCACTTCCGCATTCGGAAAAGTCCAAAGCGCTTATAAATGCCTGCGAGTTATCAGGATTCAAATTACTTGCCTGGACAAGCCGGTCTCGAACGGTATTATGATTCGATGAAAGATCTGACAGATCATCAGAAACTGGTTGATTACTCACTAAACGGACAATCAAATTACCAGTTTCAATTAAATTTGGATGTCTCCTCCTCAGAGCATCAAAGGCCTTTGCAAGTTTCCCGATAATTGATTTATTTCCGCCTCTGACTAAACGTGAAATGGTCCAATTTTGGCTGGGATTGGCCGCCGAATACTTGAGCTGGGCAATTACAATACGCTCAATGTTGTCATGCCCATCTCCGTAATACAGGACACAGTCAACACCATCCCAGGTATCTGGTGATGAACCGTTCTTCTCCTCTGCAAGTACACCTTCGACAGTTAATCCAAACAAACCGGAGTCAGAATCAAGCATTGCCAGAGACTGGTATAAGGCCCAAAGCTCATGGAAATCATCTCCGGCATTCGAACCTTGAGCTCCTCGATAGTCAATAGCCATATCAAATTACAAACGTCCTAAGGTTACCGGTTATCTGCCCTCTTCCGCATCACTGCCCACGATATCCACAATCTCCCTGAAACTGGCAAGTCCTGCTTCGATGTTGTCGATGATCTCACCGGCGAGAATGTCTGGGTCGGGTAAGTTTTCGAGGTCGGTGAGGGTTTCATCTTTCAGCCAGAAGATATCGAGATTGGTTTTATCGCGCGCGATGATCTCTTCATGGTTATATTTACGCCATCTTCCTTCGGAGTTCTCCTCTGACCAGGTTTCTTTTCGCTGGTGCCGATTGGCGGGGTTGTAGCAATTGATAAAATCCTCAAGGTCGGCCAGTCGCATGGGCTTTTTCTTGAGTGTGTGATGGATATTGGTTCGATAATCATAAATCCATACTTCTTTAGTCCAGGGGTCGGGGGAGGCGGGTTTGTTGTCGAAGAACAGAACGTTCGCCTTGACGCCATGGGCGTAAAAAATTCCGGTAGGCAGGCGCAGGATGGTGTGCAGGTCAGTACTTCTTAACAATTCCTTACGCACTGTTTCGCCTGCGCCGCCTTCAAACAGCACGTTATCCGGCATTACTACCGCCGCTTCGCCGTTTACTTTCAGCAGTGTATGGATGTGTTGCAAAAAGTTGAGTTGTTTGTTTGAGGTTGTCGCCCAGAAATCCTGCCGGTTGTATACAAGACTTTCTTTTTCCTGTCCGCCGGTTTCATTGGTAATGGTCATACTGCTTTTCTTGCCGAAGGGTGGATTGGCCAGGACATAGTCCGCCCGTCTGCCATCGTCAGCAACCAGTGCGTCTGTAGAGGATACAAATGACTCGCCATCGATGTCGCCAATATTGTGCAAAAACATGTTCATCAAACAGAGACGGCGGGTGTTGGCAACGATCTCATTGCCGAAAAAGGTGTTATTTTTCAGGAATTTCTTTTGCTCCAGATCAAGGTTGTGCTCGGCAGTAATGAAGTCGTAGGCAACCAAAAAGAAACCGCCAGTACCACAAGCGGGGTCGGCAACGATTTTATTCGGTTGAGGGCGCACACATTGAACCATGACCTGGATCAATGTACGGGGAGTAAAATATTGGCCAGCCCCGCTCTTGGTATCTTCAGCGTTTTTCTCCAGCAGTCCCTCGTAGATTTTGCCTTTCAGGTCGGCCCCCATCAGGTTCCATTGCTCCTTGTCCACCATGTCGATGACTTTATAGAGTTTGGCCGGGTCTTGAATTTTGTTTTGTGACTTGGTGAAAATCTGCCCCAGGATGCCGCTGGCGCCGGCAAGCTCGCGCAGGGTCAGGGCATAGTGACTTTCCAACTCGGCGCCGCGCCTGGATTTCAACGCGCTCCAGTCGTAGCCTTCCGGCACGGCGATCTGACGGTTGTAAGGCGGCTTGGCGAACTCCTCCACCATCTTCAAAAATAGCAGGTAGGTCAACTGTTCCAGGTAATCACCATAGCTGACACCGTCATCACGCAGGACATGGGCAAGGTTCCAAACTTTGGAGACGATACCTGATTCGTCACTCATTTAAGCTTCTCTGTTTCGGTTCAAGATGCTGACAATTAGACGCTTAACTGTGTCCATCTCTTCGCTTTTGCTCGCAGCAATGAATAAGGTCAGGCTCGCCAGGGCTTCATTGCTCACCATCAATGTGTGTTGTGTGGAATACAAACATTGGTTTTGCTGCAAAAACAGCAAAAAGCAGGCCGCGGCAATGCGTTTATTACCGTCAACAAAAGCGTGATTTTTGACGATTAGATACAGCAACATGGCTGCCTTTTCTTCAAAGGTCGGGTATAGCTCTTGTTCTCCAAAACTCTGGCGGATTTGCCCAATGGCGCTTTTGAAGCCATCATCTCGTTCCTGACCGAAAATGGTAGAATTAAATTCAGCGCGCATTTGTGCCACCAGCCTAATATAATCTTCGTAAGAGGGGTAAATTACCGACGCACCGCTATCGCCTTTACTATCGAGGTTTTCGTGGTCATAGTCATCTAGTAGTTGCAGACCTTTAGCATATAATCCAAGCCATTCGTGGTCCGCCTCCATTGCTTTATTTTCAATAGCGCGGCTAAAAATGCGAATGCCATTTTTCAGATGTTGTACTTCCTGCTGCTTTTCCTCTAATCTCTGTTTGTTAATGGCATAACCCTGTACGAGATAGTCCTTCAGACGCTGGGTGGCCCAGATGCGGAATTGAGTACCGTGTTGGGATTTAACCCGATAGCCAACCGAGATGGTAACATCAAGATTATAGTGTTCCACCTGATAGGTTTTTCCATCGGTAGCAGTTGTCGCAAAATTTGCGACAACTGAATCCTTCTCCAGTTCGCCTTCTTTGAATACATTGCTAATGTGTTTACCGATAGTTTTTACATCGCGCTTAAACAAGTGGGCTAATTGATTTCGGTTCAGCCAAACAGTAGTCTTGTCGAACTGTACCGCGATTTGTGCCTGTCCGTCCGGGCTCTGATAAATTTCGATTTTGTTTTTCATAACCTGACCTAAAACTTGTTGGCTATTGCCTTATCTGTGGCAGGGGATTTTCCCGTATTTTGTTTCGTACATTTTTCGGTCTGAATTCGCGTTAGAAGTTGTTGTACAGGTTCCCAATCCGGCATCGCGCGGCAGTTGGCTAACTCGGTCTCTGTGAGCAAACGGCCTTCAAAGGCTTTTTTCAATACAGACTGGCGCAGGGCTTCTGCTTGTTGCAGACCTTGTTCGATTGCCTGCTGGAGGTGATCACAGATTGAGAAGCGGGATTCTATCTCTTTGGTGATTTGGGCTTGTTCGTTTAACGGGATTAATTGTATAGGCAACTCACTGAGAATTATCGAATTTAAATTAGTCATAGTTGTTCCACTTCCTTTTTCTTCCAGATAGTGAACGACCCTTCTTTCTGAAAGAATCAGGCTATAGAGAATCCCGTTAAATCTGCTCCCGAGCCTGACAAAAAGACTACCGGATCCACAAAACCAGCCGTTCTCTTTTGCAGATATACAGGCTGAACGACCCATTTCACCTCTTCTTCCCAGAATGATGTCATTTTCTTCAAGGACATATTGGGGTAATGATTCGGCTTTTTCCCACGAAATGAATACCTGGGGGAAAATCTGCTGAGACTTTATATGTTGAGGGTTGACAACGGGCACACCTTTTTCAACATACTCATGTCTGTGCATCTGGCTGCCGAAAGGTCCTATTTGAATCTTTTGACAAATGCTGCCCAGCTTTTGCCAACGCCATTCATTTGGTAAATCAGGAAGTTGGGACATATCTTCCTTGGTTAATTCAGTAATCACCTTATATTTCGTTGGCTTTGGCGGCTTTTTCCCTTCCTCGCCTGCGGCCTTCCACGCTTCTACAGCAGCTTGCCAGTTTCGCAATTGCTGTTGGTGGTAGCCATCAAGCTCGGTTTTAATTTGCTTCAACAATTCATCGGCGTGGGGGAGGTTGGTTTGCTGTTCGCGCCACTCACGGGTCAGTACACCTTCAAAAGCCTTTTTCAGTACGGACTGACGGTATAGAGCAAGTTTTTCCTGTGCGGTTTTGAGGCTGGCAATACCGTAGTCCAATCTACTGAACAACCGCTCTATTTTTGCGACGATGTTGCGCTGTTCTGGAAAAGGGGGGAGTGGGAGCGGATAACTATTAATATATCTGGTTGATACCCTAGGCAGATTGACGCCACTTGTATTAGCCGACATGTCATTAACGAACCGCCTTGAAAGCATAAAGTTCAGAGCATATTCACCTTTTATAGCTGGCAAGACGTCAAATACCAAAATGTCAGTAGAGCATACTCCCGCACAACCAGAGAGATACACTTTGTTCAGATACGGCCTGAGCTTTCCGTACAGAATTTGAGAATCGCGAAATTTATTCTTCGTTGCGCTGATCTCTGCTACACAAACTTCATCTGTCAACTTGCCGGTATTTTTTTCGATGTGTTCCAAACCGATATAAAATCTCCGCTCCTTTCCTTTGGGTTTATGTTTTTCTTTGGATTGTTTAAGTACAGAATGTAACTCAACCTCAACCCAGTCATTCCCCATTGCAGCCCCCATCACGCCGCCAATGCCTCATTCATTTCTTCAATAATCTGATTCATGTCCTTCCCGAATAACTGGTGCATCTTGCCCGCTCCTCCCTTCGCATCAAATGGCGTGTAGTTCAGGTCATCAATATCCAGGTGAAAGCTGGTGGCGACGTGGTCTTTGATCATGCGTAGCCAGGCCATTTGTTCCTCGTTGAATTTCTTGCCCGCTCCGGAATGTTTGCCAAAAATCCAGCGCTTGAAATTGCTGTCCACGGTTTTGTCGTAAGGGGTCAGAACGCTGTCTATACCTGTCACATGGCGCACCAGTGATACCAACGCCACCAATTCATTTTGAGGACTATTGCCTTTCACTTCATCAAGTTGCTGGTAAGCCTGCCAGACGTTGTGGGGCGCGATCCGTGGTTTGTCCTGCCTCAAGGTTTCAAGCAATTCCTTAATCAGATTGAATGCGAGGTCACGACGGCGGTAGGGTTGATCATAAAAAATGCTCAGCGCGGTAATCTCATCCTTATTATTTTCGACATAGTCTGTAAACTCCTGCACCACTTGTCTGGCGTTATCCACCGCGTCTTTGTCCCATTCCGCTCTCACCAGGATATCGGGATTAATGTTGTCAATGATTTGTTCGTAGTTCTTTCGTAGGTTTTCGATAAATTCATTGAGACTTCCGGTGAAAGGCGCGGCTGCCTCTCGGATGAGACGCGCTTGTGTTTCCTGCCGTAGTTGTTCTCTCTGCGGTGGACCAGTGTCGCTTGGTGGCAGTGCGTCAATCAGTGGTTGGGCAAGAGTTTCTATTACGTCCGGGTTGTATGCATCAAGCAAGCCTTTGGTCAGATTTTGCAGGGTCTTGCCACCGGATATGGTAACCAACTGGTTCTTTTCATCATCGGTAAGTTGCTTTTCCAGCCGGTTCAACCGATTTGCAAGGGAGGTGAACAGGTCTTCATCCTGCGCGCCCATTGCGACCGCACCGAGGAGGTCTTTCAAAGGAACGTCTGGTTTTCGTTCAAGTGGACGACTGTCGGTTTTTTTCGACCTGGTAACGCCAACGGCATCGATGATTACAAAGTGGGTTTTGGCGTATCTGGCTGTTCGGGTAACTTTTTGCAGGTCGTCAAAGTCAATGGTGCGAGTGCCGCGGCCCTTCATTTGATCAAAGTAGTTGATGCTTCGGACATCGCGCATGAATAACAACACTTCCAGCGGTTTAACATCGGTACCGGTCGCGACCATATCCACAGTCACGGCGATACGCGGCGCCCAGGAATTGCGAAAACGGTTGAGAACAGATTGGGGATCTTCATCAGATTTGTAGGTGAGTTTTTTGCAGAACTCATTACCTTCATTAAATTCTTCGCGCACAATCCGGATGATGTCATCGGCGTGGCTGTCGGTTTTGGCAAAGATCAGAGTTTTGGGTACTTCGAACTCGTTCTTTTCGTCATGGCGGTCCGGGAAGATCCCCGGCAAACTGTCTTTGCAGGCTTTGATAATATTTCGGATCTGGCTGGGGTTGACTACGTCTTTATCAAGTTTGTCTGGCGTGTATGTGTAATCTTCACCCAGGCGCGCCCAACGTTTTTTACGCGAGAGTCTTTCACGCTTGTCCACGTATTGTTTTGCCTTGATTGTGCTGCCGTCCTTCGTGATTTCGGTTTCGATGAGGAAGACGTCATAAGGCACGTTCACGCCATCGACAAGGGACTCTTCGTAGGGGTATTCACTGACCACGTTTTCGTTAAAAAAACCGAAGGTACGTTTGTCCGGCGTGGCGGTGAGACCGATTAAGAAAGCATCATAGTAGTCCAATACCTGTTTCCAGACGTTGTAGATAGAGCGGTGGCATTCGTCAATGATGATGAAATCGAACTGTTCAATCGGGTTTTGAGGCGAATAGGCTACCGGAAGAGGATCTTTTTTCTGCCACTCCCAGTTTGATTCGTTCGGATTATCCATTTCGGCGCTTTCTTCCAATTCGTCGCCTTTGAGGATGGAATAGAGACGCTGGATAGTGGAAATACATACCTGTGAGTCATTGGCGATGTAGCCGGAGTTCAATCGTTGCACGTTATACAACTCGGTAAATTTCCGGTTGTCATCATTGGGCTGAAATTTTAAGAACTCCTGTTCGGCTTGTTCGCCCAGGTTTTTGGTGTCCACCAGGAAGAGAACGCGCCGGGCGCCGGTGTGTTTCAGCAGGCGATAGGTAAAGGTGCAGGCGGTATAAGTTTTGCCGGCGCCAGTAGCCATTTGGATAAGTGCTCGGGGACGGTTATTTTTGAAGGACTGTTCAAGCTTGGTAATCGCTTTGATTTGTGCTTTGCGCAACCCGGTCTTGTCAAGGGCCGGCAGGGCATCTAAGCGTGAGCGCAAGGTTTGCTCCTGGTCAAACCACTCCGCCAGCGTTTCCGGACGATAAAAAGAGAATACTTCCCTTGCGCGGGGTTTCGGGTCTCGATAGTCGGTGAAATGGGTCAGTTCCCCAGTGCTCTCAAACACAAACGGCAATGGTTCTTTATTGAGATTGTACTTAAGTCTGGCTTGGGCGTATCCCAAAGATTGATATTCGACTGTAGTCAGGCGCTCGCCTTCTTCTTCACGCTTTGCTTCTATTACACCTACAGGCTTGCGATCAACGAACAAGACGTAATCAACAGGTCCAACATCCGTCGGATATTCGCGCACGGCCACACCTGGGCCAGCGTTCAGATCAACCTCATCTCTGGATTGAACCAGCCAACCAGCCTTGGTGAGTTTACTGTCTATATTATCTCGAGCTATCTGTTCAGGGTTTTGATTTGGCATATTTCGTATGATTTTTTTCTGAATTATATCTACCTACCGCTCCCAAAGCTCACCGTCCGGTACGGCAAGTCAGCAGGTTATTACAGTGACTGTCCTGGTTCAATACATATAAGTGGTACTTCAGGGATACATCATCGGATTGTTTTTCCAGTCTATCGTCGGAATATCCGTTACTCATATCGAAAAAACTTCGCTCAGCCCCTATTCCATTGCACTAATCTCAACGTTACACTACAGGCTTTTGTTACAGAGCAACATCAATCGATATTATTTGAGGTGTTTTGATTCTATGATTCACCCTGAACAAGATTTCGAATCGCTTTGGCGCCAGCTCCAACGGGAGACCAGCGTAGGTGACACAATCAGGAACTGGAGCCAGCATAAAGGTTATCTCGGCGGTGTTTTTACAATTTGCGCTGTCGAATCCGAATTTGTCCAGGTGGAACCGCCGAACGCTATCAATCGTCAACACATACGCAGAGGAGAATTCGCGAAGGTCTATGATCACTGGGGCGCCTATAACTCGGGGCGTTTACCACGGAATGAATTGAGGGACATCACGCGCTTTTCTACGTATGTGATCAGCATCCTTCATCATTTGATAGACGGCCACTGATATAGGTTGTTAGTTCGTTCAGAGGCTCAACAGTAATAAGTAAGACACGCCGTTTTTGTTTATGCCATAAACGTCGGATTCATTAAATAATTTGGAAAGAGAGGAAATGTATGGCAGATAATAAACTTCAATCTCTGTCGGAAATATTCAACCAGAAAATATTCCGTATCCCCGACTTTCAAAGGGGATATTCATGGCAACGCCCCCAACTTGAAGACTTCTGGGAGGATTTGACAAATCTTAAAGAGAATAAAATCCATTACACAGGCCTTTTGACTGTTGAACCGGTTGACAAGAAAATCATCGAGGCAAATAAGAAATGGCAAGCAGATCGTTGGCTATCACAAAGTGGTTCATCAGCTTATTACATCGTTGATGGACAACAAAGACTAACTACAGTAATAATTTTTATTAATGAGTTGCTCAAGTGTTTTGAACACAGTGAAAGAATAAACTTCAAGAAAAAGGACTTTTGGGAAACAAAATTTTTGTACGACCAGTACGGGGAGGACGTTAAATATAAGTCATACATTTTTGGCTATGAAAAAGACAACCCAAGTGATGAATATTTCAAGACCAAAATTCTTGGACAAAAATCATCAACTGCCGACAAAGTTCCCGAACAAACCTTATACACCGCTAATCTGAAATTTGCCAAAGAGTTCTTTAGCAAAAAATTTCAGGAATTTAAGTCAGACAAAACTCTATTGGAGGATTTGTTCAAAAAAGTCACTAACAGTTTCAAGTTCAATTTTTACGAAATTGATGATGAACTGGACGTGTATGTGACTTTCGAGACGATGAACAACAGGGGCATGCCTTTATCTAAGCTTGAACTTTTAAAGAATAGATTAATTTACCTTACGACACTATTAGATGGAGAGGAACGCGATCAATTGCGCCGTGATATTAATGAGACGTGGAAAACCATTTATGAATATCTGGGTAAAAATCAAGATAAGCCATTAAAAGATGATGATTTTTTATATCACCATTGGATAATGTATTTCAAATTCGATAAGAGCGAATCTGGAGCTTACTCAAAATTCCTTTTGAGTGAGAAATTCACCGTCAGGAATGTCGTCGATAAAAAACTTATATCCTCCGATATCAAAAATTATATTGACAGTTTGCGTGAATCTGTAAAATGTTGGTTCTATTTATTCAATCCAGAACGCTCAGATTACGAGGATGAAACAAAGGAATGGTTTCATAAGCTTAGCCGGCTTGGCATGGCCGCATTTTCGCCTTTGATTATGGCTGCGATGCTCAAATGTTCGGAAGATGAAATTCTACGGTTACTTCAATCCGCTGAAAAATTTATATTTTTGGTTTTCAGGTTGTCACAGAGGCGGTCAAATACTAAGAGCAATGATTTTTACAGGCTGGCTAATTCATTTTGTTCTGAGAAAGAAGGACAAGATATTGACCGAGTAATTGAACATATCAATTCAATGACAGAAGTATGGGTAGAGAAAGAAGACGGAATGGAAACAATTTATTACCGCTCGTTCAATCTAGAGCAATTTGGACAACACATTAAAGAACAGTATAAAACAGGAGAGGGATATTACACTTGGAATGGTTTGCCGTATTTTCTTTATGAATATGAACTACGTCTTCAAGAGAAAGCGAAAGGTAATCAGAAGGTTTCCTGGACGGATTTTAAAAAAGAAGAAAGCATAGAGCATATTTATCCGAGAACAGCTAAAGACAAGTCTTGGAGAAAGTCGTTTGCCGGCTACAGCAAAATGCAGAAGGAGAGGCTACTTCACAGCTTAGGGAATCTCGTATTATTACCGCAATCCAAGAATTCACAATTGCAAAATAAACCGTTTGAATTTAAAAAAAGACACACAAATAAAAATGGAAACACAGTTGGCTATTTCAATGGTTCCTACAGTCAAATTGATGTTGCAAAGAATGAAAACTGGACGCCAGACGAAATATACAACCGGGGTAAAGAGCTAATAGCATTTCTTGGAGAGAGATGGGGCATCGATTTTAAGGTCTGGGGACTGGATGAAGGGCAGTTGTTGCAATTAGATTTTCTCCAAAATTCCAAAGATGGATAAAATATCCGGCAAGGTATTTCAACTGACTGTTTTTTGAAGATAGTTAATTACGACTTTTTGTCTATGAGCGAAATAACCCGAACCCTGCTGGAAGAGACCCAGGACCATGTGGAACAGGCCAGGGCCAAGACGGCGCGTGCGCGCAAGCCCTGGCAGGTGTGGCTTGACGCGGAGTGGGGATTTCGCAACTACTGGTACCCGGCGGCGCTGTCGCGCCACCTTGGAGAAGGCGACGCGAAAGGGATTGAACTGCTGGGAGAGGAGATCCTGCTCACTCGCCAGAACGGTAAACTCCATGCCCTGGAAGACCGCTGCCCGCACCGCGGCATCCGCTTCTCGGCCCGGCCGCTGTTTTACACGAAGGAAACCCTGACCTGCTGGTACCACACCTGGACCTACGACCTGGAGGACGGCAACCTGCGCACCATTCTCAGTTCGCCGGATTCGAAGATGATCGGCAAATGCAGTGTCAAGATCTACCCGGTGGAAGAGCGCAAGGGCATCATCTTCATCTTCGTGGGCGATATCGAACCGCCGCCGCTGCATTACGACCTGGCGCCCGGACTGCTGGATGATAACGCCGTTGTTTACTGCGGCGAGCCCTACGAGATAAACGCCAACTGGAGGCTGGGTTGTGAGAACGGTTACGACCCCGGCCACCAGTTCATCCACAACTGGTCGGAGATGTGCATCAACGCCGGTATGCACACCTCTTACGGTTATACGTCAACCAGGGAAGCCGTGCTGGATACTACCCGTTACGTAGAAAATGAAGACGGGCCGAAAGGCTTTACCCGCAAGGTGGAGAAAACGGAATTCAAGCATGAAGCATCTATCCCCCTCAAGGACGGCGGCCGCAAAGACCTGGTCCTGCCCCTGGCCAGGGGCAAGTCCCCGGAGGAACTGGCGCAGTTGACCGATATCATCCGCCTCGGCACCGTCGGGTTATGGATGCCCAGCTCCCTGAAGGTCACCACGTTCCCCGCGCCCCAGTGCACCCACTACGAGTTCTACGTGCCGAAGAGCAAGGACGTGCACATCTATTTCCAGTTCGGCGTGATCCATACGGACGACGCGGAGGAAGCGGAACGCTGGCTGGGCGAAGACGGCCGCATCATGTGGGAAGTTCCGGCGGTGGAGGGCTTCACCGTGGACGACGCCTTCGCCCGGGAGCAGTTGCATAAATACTATGCCGAGGAAGACGGCTGGCAACGGGAACGGCTGTTCCAGCCGGACGTCGAACTGACCATGTGGCGCCGGTTCGCCAGCAAACATGCCCGCGGCATACAAACCGCCGACCATACCCGCGGGTATTTCAAGCGTGATTGACATGCCCTGCACTTACATTTACAACCTTTAACAGATCCAGAAATAGAGTCCCATGACTGACAGCAAAGCAAAAGTACTGCAAGACAAGGCCACTCCCCGGGGCAAGTATCCCCATGCCAGGCGCGCCGGGGATTACATCTTCATTTCCGGCACCAGCGCCAGGCAGGCCGACAACACCGTCATCGGTGCAGAGGCGGTGGATGCCATGGGCACATCGCAACTGGATATCCGGGCGCAGACCCGGGCAGTGTTGAATAATATCGCCGATATACTGGCCAGTTTCGATGCAACACTGGACGACCTCACCGAAATAACGGCATTTATTGTCAACATGAACGATTTTGCCGGATATAATGAAGTGTACGGGGAAGTGTTCGACTATGACGGTCCGGCCCGTACCACGGTAGCCGTACACCAGTTGCCGCACCCGCAGCTGGCGATAGAAATAAAGGCCATTGCCTATAAACCCGAATAAGCTCAAGGGGGAGAGCAGATATGAACAACGGTCAGATCATTGCCGGATTTTTGGCGCCACACCCACCTCACCTGGTTTATGGTGAAAACCCGCCCCAGAACGAACCCCGCTCACAAGGCGGCTGGGAACCGCTGAGATGGGCTTATGAACACGCCCGCAGGAGCCTGGAAGAACTGAAACCGGACGTGCTGCTGGTGCATTCCCCGCACTGGATAACCCAGCAGGGCCATCACTTCCTGGGCGTAAGGAACCTGAACGGCAAGTCCGTCGATCCGATTTTCCCCAACCTGTTCCGTTACAAATTTGAACTGGAAGTGGACGTGGACCTGGCCGAGGCCTGCTGTAACGAGGCCGCGGACATGGGCCTGACGACCAAGATGATGCGCAATCCGAATTTCCGCGTGGACTACGGCACCATCACCACCCTGCACATGATCCGCCCGCAATGGGATATCCCGGTGGTCGGTATCTCCGCCAACAACTCACCTTATTACCTGACCACGGAAGAGGGCCTGGAAGAGATGGATATCCTGGGCAAGGCCACGCGCAAGGCCATCGAGCGGACCGGGCGGCGCGCGGTGCTGCTGGCTTCCAATACCTTGTGCCACTACCATTTCCACGAGGAACCGGTGCCGCCGGAGGACATGTCCCAGGAGCATCCGCAGAACTACGCGGGCTACCTGTGGGACATGCGCATCATCGACCTGCTGCGCCAGGGAAAGATCAATGAAGTCTTCCAGGTATTGCCCCAGTTCATCGATGAAGCCTTTGCCGAGGTAAAATCCGGCGCGTTTACCTGGATGTTCTCCGCCATGGATTACCCCGAACTGCCGGGTGAACTGTACGGCTACGGCACCGTAATCGGTACCGGCAACGCGGTCATGGAATGGAACCTGATAAAGGCCGGCCTGGCGAAAGCCGCATGATTGATATCCCCTGGGGACGGACTTCAAGTCCGTCCCCGGTCATCTCAAAACAAAAGGTACAACATCAATGAGCGTCGTATCCGCCTTCCTGGTGCCCGGTTCCCCCTTGCCCTACGTACAGCGGGACAATCCACCCTGGGGTGAAATCGCCGTTGCCATGGAGACTGCCGGCAAGGCCCTGGCCGCCTCCGAACCGGATTTGATCGCCATCTATTCCACCCAGTGGATCGCGGTGCTGGACCAGTTGTGGCAGACCCGGGCCGTCCTGCAGGGCCTGCACGTGGACGAGAACTGGCATGAGTACGGCGACCTGCCTTTCGATATGAAGATCGACGTTGAGTTTGCCGAATTGGCGCTGAAAAAGACCGCCGAGGCCGGCATCAAGGCCAAAGGCGTGGACTACGACCACTTCCCCGTGGACACCGGGGCCATCGTCGCCTCCAATTTCCTGAATCCCGGTGGGGCCATCCCCCTGGCCATTACCTCCAATAACGTCTATCACGACTGGCAGATGACGGAGTCCCTGGGCCGGGTCGCCGCCGACTCCGCGTCCGAACTGGGCCGCAAACTGGCCGTCATCGGCGTAGGCGGCCTGTCAGGCTCCATCTACCGGCATGTCATCGACATCGCGGAAGACAAAATCGCCAGTACTGCGGAAGACGATTGGAACAGGAAGATACTGTCCATGATGGAACAGGGCGATACGGCGGCGCTGTCAGAGGCATGTCCCGACTACGCCGGCGCGGCCCGGGTGGACATGGGCTTCAAGCACTTCGCCTTCATCCTGGGCGCCATCGGCGGTCGTTTCAACAGCGCTACGGTCCACGCCTACGGTCCCCTGTACGGCAGCGGCGGCGCCGTTGTGGAATTCGATCTGGCCTGATCTTACTGTCATTGCAGAGATTATCCAGTGGCGAGGACTTCGTCATTCCCTGTTATCCACAGTTTTGGCTGGGAAAGAACCCGCTTTACAAAAGCATTATTTTCCAGCAGACGTCGTTTGAATTCCACGCGTGAATAGACCGTTGGATTGATGGCCCGGTTAAGTCTGCCCGTGGTCTCCTCCAGGGCGGAAAAAGCCTCCGCGTAACTCAACGTATCGCTGATAAGCATCAGGTCAATATCACTACTCGCCGTATCCATGCGTTTTGCAACCGAACCATAAATAAAAGCGGCAAGAATATCATTCTCCAATGGCGCTACGTCAGTATAGCGCCGGCCGCACAAAATCCGGTTATTTGCGGTCGCGGGTGGAGATACAACTGGAGAACAGAAAAACCAATGCCACAGCGACCATCGTAACTGCGATAATCAGTTCTAAACCCTCATAGATTCCTCAGTTTCTCGATATTGCTTTCAATACGGTGGTGAATGACTAAAACGCCTGCGGAAACACAGGCCGCCCAGATATTCATAACCCGGATTAAACCTTACCGCGCAGGGCCTCCAGGTAGTCAACAACGCGAGTCAGCCCCGCCACGGTTTTCACCTGCTCGGCAGGGACGCCACCGGTATGCAGGTTGTTCGTACGCATCCAGTGTTTCATATCACCGATATCCCCACCCACCAGCACGCACAGACTCCGGTAACAGCGGATAAACAGCAGCGCCAGTTCCCCCGCTTTGCTGTTTTCGTTGATGCCGCGGCTGATTGAGGTACGATCCTTGCCTATAACCTGGCCCAATTCAGCCTGGGACAAGCCAAGGCCCTTGCCGGCATTCAGCAATGCCTCGGCCAGGACAATCCGCGCATCGGCATGTGTGGTTTCTGCTGTAAGCATATCCTGCTGTATTTTAAACTGAACTTCCAACCCCATAAAGTGTCCCTCCGGGACGTGTGTTCCACTGGATTCCCGCCTGCGCGGGAATGACAATGGGGGCGCAGGACGAACGGGTGGCATCCTGTTTGGTTCTGGCTTGACCAGGTTAGGGTTTATTGCGCGGATCTCCTATACAGGAAAAACGCTCTATAAATGCCTGTAGTGAGATCAGTCCGTATCCGCCGGGAGCGAATTCCTAAGGTATCCCAAGCTCAGAAACCGTGAGCATAGCCAGTTCATCAGCATGCGCTGTTTCCGGGGTCAGGCCAGCCAGTAGTTCACTCTCGGTATAGGGAAAATGAAACCTGTCTTTATCGTGTAATCGCTTCTGGATTTCCTCTGTTGACGCTGTCTCGAAAAACAGTTCCAAGGCTTCCTTAAGCTTGCTGCGCGCGTCATCCACCGTAGCTCCCTGACTTGCAACGTCCACCTCGGGACAGAGTGCGACGTAGCCGCCAACTTCACGCTCAATGATTACTGTTAATTGCCTGGTCATTTAATCTCTCATGTTGGGATTCTGGACAGGTATTATACGGGTTTATGTCGTCCGACGTGACGATCGGTGAACAATCTTTGAAGCATCGGCATGTCGTTTACCATCACACCAACGCCACCCCGTAATGATCCAGTAAGGCAAAAAATTCCTGTTCTCCCATATAGTTGCGCAGTGTGCCACAAGGCTTGACAGTGAGGGGTTCCCCTGCTCGATCAAATAGCGCCGCTGCCTGCTGTCTGGGGTCGTGCCTCGCCGGGTAGATGATGCCGTCAACATGATCGGCGTGTCGATGAAACGCCTCTGACCACCGTTGCGCAACGCGATAGTCACCCGTGCTTGAACGGTTGTCCAGCCCCATTCGGGCCAGACCCTTCCCGGCAAGGTCAACCAGTTTAAGTCCCCGCGCTGCACGAATTTCGACGACGTTGTACGTATCCAGCGCTGTTGCTGGTATTGGCCGTGTCGCGCCGGCGTTACGGCACAGTGTTTCAACAAAGGCGCCGGGAAGCTGCCGGGCGATATAAAGCACGCCATAACTCCGGTCAGGCGCATCAAAGCGGCCTGCCTTTGTCATGCTGAAATGCAAAGGATTATGAATCCCGGGGTATAACCGGTACCAGCAATGTGATTTCGGGACGCGGATTATCGATAAGGCATGTCGCTGAAAGGCCGCCGTCGGTAACGGGTGTCGTCCCGGTTTTGCCATACCGGATCATGCAGTCGCCTGTACACCGTACAACTCTGCAGCACGTAAGACTGCCCGATGTTTCCCCTTTCGGAGCAAGTCCAGCGGCCGCCTGCCGCTGGTTGCATCTTTGTTTGTCAGGAAAAATATGAACTGCATCCAGGAATCATGATCCTTCAATACGGCAAGTGTTTCCTCAATGCCCGGCAACAGTTCAGACCCGTCAAATTGCCAGATGGGGTAGAGATACCCCGTCGGCGTCTCAACGCCAAGTAATTTCCCGGCGACTCGCCGTTGCCCCACTGCCTGCCGGCTGATGTGAAACAATTTCGCTACGCTGGATGGACTGACTACCCCTCCTTCCTGTTCCAGTAACTCGCGGCGTGCGATGGCGCCGCGCAAGCGTACACGCAACTCCGGTGATTCCTGCACCGGGGCCAATGCCAGCATTTCCATCAATGTCCAGAAATCATCCGGCGCCGCCAAGGCCCGGGACTGGTCTTTTTTCGGCAGCGCATGGATCGCCTGTCGAAAATACCGCTGTATCCGCGCCAGTAGCGCCGCTTCCGCAGGATTATTCAACTCAGGCAAGACATCGTAGGCCGGACTACTCATAAAAGCGCTCCTGTTTGTCTGTAATTCAATGGCTTTACAATAGCACATCGAATATGTACTGTAAAGAGCGTAAAGTAATAATCTTTTTTTCAAGTGTCCGCCAGATGCCTGCTCAGACTCCACCAATAAGGTTTTCCAATGGAATAGACGGCTTGGAAAATTGTTCAAAGCGCCGGTTGAGGAAACAGGCCGTCAACCAGGTAGGTATCCAGGTTGAATTGATACACGTCGTTCGGCCTGGCAAAGACAACCCGGTCAGGTCGGGTTTCACAAAGCCAGGACTGCTGATACAAGGGTTGCTTACCCTTGAATGCCTCGGGAGTATACAGCGCCACGTTAGTGCCTTTGTTTGAATCACGGGCCGAGACATATTCGAATGCAGAAACACCTTCAGCGCGCATGGCGCTCCCAAGTTGTTGGGTAATGGTGTAATCGGTCGGGTCGGTCAGGAGTGTTTCATAAGCAGCAAACGGCGATCGCTGTAATTGCAGCCCGGTAGCGGTATTGTAATTCACGGCAAAAACCGTGTGTTGCGTCAGAAACCTGGAAGATGGCGGCGCTTCCTCCATGCCGGACCAGAATACAAACCGGTAGTAAGCGGCTTCCGCCAAAGCGGTCGCCAGTTTTTGCGAGGCGTAAAACAGGCCGGGTTCAAGACGCTGGCCGAACCGTGAACCGCTTGGCAGCGGCGGGTAACGAAAAGGCGTGGCCAGCAAATAATGCAATCCCTCCGTGCCTGCCGGAAGTGGCGGTTTCGACCGCTCCAGCATTTCCTCAAGTAATGATTGCTCGGCAAGGCCGTCCACCAGGCTGCTGGTCGCTACCTGCTCCTGACTCTCAACTATGCGGACCGCCTCACCTTCAATGGCGCTTAATGTGACCTCTTCCCTGCAGGCCGCCCAGATATCCATAACCCGGATTAAACCTTGCCGCGTAAAGCATCCAGGTAGTCAACAACGCGAGTCAGCCCCGCTACGGTTTTCACCTGCTCGGCAGGGACGCCACCGGTATGCAGGTTGTTCGTATGCATCCAGTGTTTCATATCATCGATATCCCCACCCACCAGCACGTACAGACTCCGGTAACAGCGGATGAACAACAGCGCCAGCTCTCCCGCTTTGCTGGTTTCGCTGATGCCGCGGCTGATTGAAGTACGGTCCTTACCTATAACCTGGCCCAATTCAGCCTGGGATAAGCCAAGGCCCTTGCCGGCATTCAGCAACGCCTCGGTCAGGACAATTCGCGCATCGGCTTGTATCGTTTCTGCTGTAAGCATATCCTGCCGTATTTGATGTATTTAAAACAAAATATACTATTTATGATAGTTTTGCAACAGATTTATGGTTTATAGTACACATTGACTACGGTTCAACGCAGGTTTTCAACACATTCCAGGCGTACCAGCCTTCCCGGAATTACACAGGAATTAAGTATTGTGTCCCCGGAATTCAAAGATTACCTCTGGTTTGTGAAGCCTGAATATTCCCCAGTATTTTCCAATACTGGAATGAGCCTGTAGAGAGAGAGATTCTGCCCCGATCTCAAGCCCGTTTGTATTCCTGTTCATGGATGGTTGTAAAGAGGTCCCGGCGCGCCTGTTGCAGCGCGTCCGCGGCCGCGTTGTCGCTGATCCGGTAAGCGACCTTGTCCAGTATGTCAAAGCTGACCCCCGGTTTCAAATACGTCTGTGCATCGTCCAGGGATTTGAGTTTCTCATAGGGGGTCATGAGGGACTCATACGGGTAGCGCTTGCGTTGTTTCCCCTTCTTGTCGGTGACGGTCTCCGGGAACAGGCAGGGCCGGTGATAATTGACGTAGGGGTTGAGGTGCCGGCGGTGGAACTCGTTCAACGGGCCGGCCCAGCGGCGCGGGATGTGGGCGTGGCCCAGCAGCTTGCGCACCACGTGGCCGTTTTTGCATTCCACCAGGGCGTTGTCGTTGCTGTGCCGGGCGCGGGACTTGGTCAGCTCGATGCGCAGCTTCTCCAGCAGCCGGGCAACCTGTTTGTTGATGTACTCCGAGCCGTTGTCGGCGTGGAAGCCCAGGATAACGAAGGGGAAGGCCTCCAGCAGGTGTTCCAGGGCCGGGATGAGGTAGACCTCACTGATGCGCTCGACGCTGACCACCACCTCGAACTGGGTTACCTCATCCACCGCATTGATGTGATACACCCCTTTTTCCCCGTCTAAATCGCCCTGGTGCACGGTATCGATGCGGATATAGCCCGGCTGACCGTCCGGCTGCGGTTTGCGCCGCTCACCGATGGGCAGGGTCACCGGCCGGGTCTTGTCCACCGTGTGGCGCTGGCGCCGGTAGGTCTGCGACTGGCGCAGGTTGTACAGGTGCGAGACCGAGATGCTGGCCAGGCGTTCGTACTCACGCTGACCGAAGACTGAATAAGCCCGCTCACAGAGCTTCTTCAGGGCCAGCCCGTTGGGCGTGTTATGGCGCTCGTCCATGGCCGCCAGCAGGCGGATATCCGCCTTCGTGTAGCACCGGGCAAAGCCGCGTGCCGTGCACTGGCGCGGCGTCAACTTGCCGGTCTCCCGGTACTGTTTAATCAACCGCTTCACCTGGGCCAGGGAATAGCCGCTCACCTTCATCAGGTAACGCATCAGTGTCCCTTTGTCCGTCTTGTTACAGCCCGGATAATCAAACTTCACCAAGGTGCGCCGTAGCCAGTCATACCGGCTCCGCTTGTCACCGGCCACCTCAAAGGCCACCTGTTGTGTGCCCGCCAGAAAGGCGCGTACCTGGTCGATACTCGTTAACTCGTTTGCGTTCATGATCGTTTTCATCCTCGTATCATGAACAGAAAGACCGATTATTTCAGGCTCATTTCATGTTGGAATCACGTCCGCCCTTCAGGCTCATTTCATATTGGAAAACACTTCCCCTTGCATTTTTTCCTGTAATCACTATATTGAACGTATGTATTCAAACCGGTTGCCAATTCCTGTTTCAGCCAGCCTGCCGGCAGTTGCTTCCCTGCGTCTGCTCCTCCTGCCCTGCTAGGGCAGATACTTCTATACACAACAAAACTTTTCTCATTTTTACAGGCAAGATGTATCCTGATTCAGGAGCAGGACCATGACAGACAAATTGATTATCTTCGATACCACGATGCGTGACGGCGAGCAGAGCCCCGGCGCGTCCATGACCCGTGGCGAGAAGATGCGCATAGCCAAGGCGCTGGAGAAATTGCGCGTGGACGTGATTGAAGCGGGCTTCCCGATTGCCAGCGGCGGGGATTTCGAGGCGGTCAGGTCGGTGGCGGAAATTATCAGGGAAAGCACGGTTTGCGGTCTTGCGCGCACCGGCTATGCGGACATAGACGCGGCGGCAGAAGCGCTGAAGCCGGCGCGTTCCGCCCGCATCCATACGTTTATCGCCACGTCGCCCATCCACATGGAGCGCAAGTTGAAGATGGAGCCGGATGAGGTGGTGGATGCCGCGGTGAAAGCGGTAAAAAGAGCGAAAAAATACACGGATGACGTGGAATTTTCACCGGAAGACGCGGGCCGCTCGGAACTCGATTTCCTGTGCAGGATTATCGAGGCTGTCATCAGCGCGGGCGCCACTACGATCAACATCCCGGATACGGTGGGTTACAGCATCCCCACGCAGTTCGGGGAAACCATCGGCAATATCATTGAGCGGGTTCCCAATTCCGACAAGGCAGTGTTTTCGGTGCACTGTCATAACGACCTGGGCCTTGCCGTGGCCAATTCCCTGGCCGCAGTCATGAACGGCGCCCGCCAGGTTGAATGCACCATCAACGGCCTGGGCGAGCGCGCCGGGAATGCCGCCCTGGAAGAGATAGTCATGGCGGTGCAGACGCGCAAGGATTATTTCCCCTGCGCCACCGACCTGGATACCACCGAGATCGTGAACTGCTCAAAACTGGTATCGAACGTGACGGGTTTTCCGGTTCAACCAAACAAGGCCGTGGTCGGCGCCAACGCCTTTGCCCATGAGGCCGGCATACACCAGGACGGTGTGATCAAGAGTCGGGAAACCTACGAGATCATGCGCGCCCAGGACGTCGGCTGGTCAACCAACCGCCTGGTGCTGGGCAAACATTCGGGCCGCAACGCGTTCCGCACACGACTGAAGGAGATCGGTTTTGAATTCGCCAGTGAAGAGGAACTGAACAGCGCATTCACCCAGTTCAAGGAACTGGCGGACAAGAAGCATGAGATTTATGACGAGGATCTCCAGGCCCTGGTCACGGATAATATGCAGGGCCAGGAAGAAAAAATCAAGCTGGTTTCAATGAGGGTGGTAATGGAGACCGGCGAGACGCCCATGGCTGAACTGACCCTGTCCATTGACGGCGAGGAGACGCCGGGCAGGTCCGAGGGAGACGGCCCCGTGGATGCGGTTTTCAAGGCCATAGAGACCCTGGTATCCAGCGGCTGTGAATTGCAGTTGTTCTCGGTCAACAATATCACCGGCGGAACCGACTCGCAGGGCGAGGTGACTGTGCGCGTGAACAAGGACGGTCATGTGATAAACGGCCGGGGCGCGGATACCGATATCGTTGCGGCGTCGGCTAAAGCGTATATCAATGCGATTAACCGGGCCTATTCAATCAGCAGCAAGATACATCCGCAGGTATGAGGCTGGCGCCCGGACAATATGAGTATCTGCACGCCCTCGGCATCGAGGTATACAAGCTTCGGGGGAGGGAGAGTCAAAAGGGGACAGGTTTGAAACCTGTCCCCGATGGTGCACAGGATACGGACGTGGAAGGGACAGACCCCCGCTTACAACATGCGGGGGCATGCTTGAAATCTGTCCCCGGCCGCACACCGGATACCGGCCTGATTGACGAAGGCCGTTCCGACAGGGCAGGTGGGATTGCCGTGCAACATGGAGACGCAGCGATGCCTGACTGGGAAACATTGCAGCGCGAAGTGGCTGAATGCCGTTTGTGCCCGTTGCATGAGGGCAGGACACAGACCGTTTTCGGCGTGGGCGACGTGAACGCGGACTGGATGCTGATCGGCGAGGCGCCGGGGGCCGAGGAGGACCGGCGCGGCGAACCTTTCGTCGGCCGGGCGGGAAAACTGCTGGACTCCATGCTCAAGGCGCTGGGCCTGGACCGGCGCCAGGTATTCATTGCCAACATCCTGAAATGCCGCCCGCCCAATAATCGCGATCCCCGGCCCGAGGAAGTCCTGGCCTGCGGGAATTATCTTAATCAACAGATCAATACCGTTAAACCCAGGCTTATCCTTGCATTGGGCCGGGTTGCCGCCCAGAACCTGCTGAAGACGGAAACCCCTATCGGAAAAATGCGCGGCAAACGGTTCCACTACGGCGACCCCCCCGTTCCGGTCGTGGTAACATATCATCCTGCCTACCTGTTACGTTCGCCGCGGGAGAAAAGGAAGTCCTGGCAGGATTTGCAATTGGCAATGACTCTATACAATGAGCAGACATGAATGCGGTTCTGAAGCAGCCCGGGTTGAACCTGCGCCCCATGGCGGAGACGGATATAAGCGATGTATTGCAGATTGAACACGCGGCGTATGCGTTTCCCTGGAACAGGAACATCTTCAGGGGCTGCCTGCGGGAAAACTACTGTTGCCGGGTCGTGGAACTGGATGGCGGGATTGCCGGCTATGCAATCATGTCCACGGGCGTGGACAAAGCGCATCTCCTGAATTTGTGTGTTGACCCCGGATATCACAGGACGGGACTGGGTGACGTATTGCTGAATACCATGCTTGACTATGCCCGAAAACAGGAGGCCGTCACCACGTTTCTGGAGGTGCGGCCCTCCAACAAGGCCGCGCGCAGGTTTTATGAAAAGCGCGGGTTCGTGGAAACAGGTTTGCGCGCCAATTATTATCCCGCAAAGTTCGGCCGTGAAGACGCCATCATCATGGCCCGGGAGATGGTGTGAGGCAATGTCTGCGATAACCCCGGCCGCTTACCCGACCATCGACTCCAGCGTCGGCAACACCCCGCTGGTAAGGCTGCAACGCCTGCCCGGCGAGACTTCCAATACCATCCTGGCAAAGATGGAAGGCAATAACCCCGCAGGGTCGGTCAAGGACCGGCCCGCGCTGAGCATGATCCGGCGGGCTGAAGCGCGCGGGGATATCAAGCCCGGAGACGTGCTGATCGAGGCAACCAGCGGCAACACGGGCATTGCCCTGGCCATGGTGGCCGCCATCCGCGGCTACAGGATGATCCTGATCATGCCGGACAACCTGAGCGTGGAACGGCGCCGCACCATGCGCGCCTTCGGCGCGGAGCTGGCGCTGGTCACGAAGGAGGAAGGCATGGAGGGTGCCCGCGACCTTGCTGACGAAATGGAAAAAGCGGGCAGGGGGAGGATACTGGACCAGTTCGCCAACCCGGATAACCCGCTTTCCCATTACGAAGGCACAGGTCCGGAAATCTGGCGCGACACGGCTGGCGGCGTGACCCATTTTGTCAGTGCGATGGGAACGACGGGAACGATTATGGGAGTCTCGAAATATCTGAAGGAACAAAATGAACAGGTGCAGATCATCGGGGTGCAACCGGCGGGCGATGAAAACATCCCCGGCATCCGGCGCTGGCCGAAGGAGTACCTGCCCAGGATCTTCCGCAGGGAGCGCGTGGACCGGATTATCGATGTGACGCCGGCGGAGGCGGAAGACATGACCCGGCGGCTGGCGGATGATGAGGGCATATTTGCCGGCATATCCTCCGGCGGCGCAGTCTCAGCCGCGTTGCGGTTATCCGGCGAACTGGAAAACGCGGTGGTCGTGGTTATCATCTGCGACCGCGGCGACCGTTACCTTTCCTCAACAGTCTTCCCGGAATGATCCCCCTAACGAAAATGGGGACAGATTTTAAATCTGTCCCCGGCCGCGCCCAGGAATTAAGGGGTCAGAGTAAGAAAGTCATCCAAGATACTTGACTACGGCAAACAAACTGAATGACTTTTTACTCTGACCCCACATATCCCCGGATTCACTGAACACAATGAATATCCTTGTCTTTGATATAGAAACCATCCCGGATATTCACAGCGGCCGGCGTTTATACGGACTTGAAGGTCTCTCCGACAAGGACACCGCCGAGGCCATGTTCAAAATCCGCCGCCAGGAGACGGACAACGCCTCCGACTTTCTGCGGCTGCACCTGCACCGGGTAGCGGCGATTTCGGTCGTGCTGGCGGCCCGCGACAACGTCAGCGTCTGGTCACTGGGCGCGCCGGAATCCCCCGAGGCGGAGCTGGTGCAGCGTTTCTTTGACGGTATCGAAAAATACACGCCGACCCTGGTTTCCTGGAACGGGCGCGGCTTTGACCTGCCGGTATTGCACTACCGATCCCTGCTGCACGGCATCCAGGCGCCGAGGTACTGGGAGACAGGCGACGATGACCAGGGGTTCCGCTGGAACAATTACATCAACCGCTTTCACCAGCGCCACACGGACCTGATGGACGTGCTGGCCGGCTACGAGTTGCGCGCCGCCGCGCCCCTGGACGACATCGCCGCCATGCTGGGCTTTCCCGGCAAGATGGGCATGTCAGGCGGCAAGGTCTGGGAGCGTTACCTGGCCGGCGATATCGAGGCGATCCGCAATTATTGTGAAACGGACGTGCTGAACACCTACCTGGTTTACCTGCGCTACCTGCTCATCAGCGGGCGCCAATCCGAGCAGGGCTACCAGCAGGCATGCGGTCGCCTGAAACAGGCGCTGGCAGGGGAAGACAAACCGCACCTGGCGGCGTTTCTCGAAGCATGGGAGGGCGCTGAGTAGCAAGGCGGGGACAGAATTATACGTAACGTCGTAAATCGCGCCACGTTCGTCATTTGCGAAGGCAGGAATCCAGTAGACAATTAAACTCCTTATAAGGAATGTTTGTTCACTGGATTCCTGCCTTCGCAAATGACGAACTATGGTGCGGCATTATTTATGTCGTTATGGTAACTACTCACCCCCCTGTTCGTCCCGCGCTCCCTTCGTCATTCCGGCGAAGGCCGGAATCCAGTCTGTTAAACGGGTCGCTTGCGACACCTTATAACGTGTCCCTTTGGGACGTTTTTTTCACTGGATTCCCGCCTGCGCGGGAATGACGGGGGGCGCGCGGGAATGACGGGGGGCGCGCGGGAATGACGAACGAGGAGAAGTGCAGGAAGGACGAGTGGGGGTGAGTAGTTACTCGTTATGTATAATTCTGTCCCCATTCATCCACTCACGTATCAATACCGGGGACTCTTCTCCCAGTTGTAACCCGTCCTGACGATGAACTCCAGGTCGTCGTAACGGGGTTGCCAGCCCAGAATTTCCTTCGCTGAACTGCCGTCCGCGACCAGCATGGGCGGGTCGCCGGGTCTCCGGTCTGCCTCAACAACGGTTATGGGACTGCCGTGCGCCTGTTCCACGGCGCGCACGACTTCCCGGACGCTGTAACCGTGACCATAGCCGCAATTCACGGTTATGGAGTCGCTCCCGGTTTCCAGGCGCCGCAGGGCCAGCACGTGCGCAGCGGCCAGGTCGCTCACGTGGATGTAATCCCTGACGCCGGCGCCGTCCGGAGTCGGGTAGTCCGTACCGTAGATATACAGTTTTGCGCGCTTTCCCAGGGCCACTTCACAGGCAACCTTGATCAGCAGGGTGCAATCAGGCGTGGATTGCCCGATACGGCCCTCCGGGTCGGCGCCCGCCACGTTGAAATAGCGCAAGGTCGCATGGTTCAGGGGCGTTACCCCGGACACGTCCCGGAGCATGATCTCGGTCATCAGCTTGGACATCCCATAAGGGTTCACCGGTTCGGTGGGGGTTTGCAGGGTGACTTTTCCTGATTCAGGCATGCCGTACACCGCGGCCGTGGAGGAAAATACGAAATGCCTGACGCCGGTTTCCACGCAGGCCTCGAGCAGGTTGCGGGATTTCGCAGTGTTGTTCTCGTAATACCACAGGGGTTTCTCCACGGATTCCGGGACGATGGTGGAACCGGCGAAATGCATGACCGCTGCCACCCGCCGTTTACCCAGCAGCAGGGCCAGCAGTTCCTTGTTGCCGGTATCCCCCTGAACCAGTTCACAACCTGTGACCGCCTCTGCAAACCCTTTGGACAGGTCGTCCAGGGTGATGACCTCGTAGCCTTCCTGCAACAGGTCCAGGGCGACATGGCTGCCGATATAACCGGCGCCGCCGGTCAGCAGGACCGTTTTATTTCCCATGGCGATGTCTCATCAAATAACCCATTCCTGCGAAGGTCCCGGTCCCTCCGGGGACGGACCCCCGCTTACAACATGCGGGGGCATGCTTAAGTCCGTCCGCAAGGCCCCACTGTGCCATTCCTGCGAAAGAGTGTTCACTCACTCGGACAGGTTTACTTCGCAACCTTCGGAGACGAGTTCAAACAACTCAATCACGTCACGGTTGCGCATGCGTATGCATCCGGCTGAATCGGGAACGCCCATCCGCACGTCATCGGGCGCGCCGTGTATGTAGATGTAACGGTTGTAGGTATCCACCGTTCCGCCCCTGTTGAAGCCCGGCTCTTCTCCCTGCAGCCAGATGATCCGGGTCAGTATCCAGTCGCGCCCCGGGTGCTGACGGCGCAGTGCCGGTTCATAAATCTCTCCGGTAGGCACCCTGCCGGCAAACACCGTACCGGGAGCGCAGCCGGCGCCGATCATCTCCGCTATGCTGTGCCTGCCGCGGGGGGTGCAACCGCTGTCAAGCTGTTCGCCGATGCCGTTTTTGCCGGTCGATACGGGGTATTCACGGATGACTCCGGCAGGACCCAGCAGTTGCAACGCCTGACGGGCCAAATCGATTTCAATCTTGTGGTCACTTTGAGGCATCGATTTTCTACCTTACTCAAACAGGGCGATAGATTCAACATGGGACGTATGTGGAAACATATCCAACACCCCGGCCGCTTTCAGGCGCAGCCCTCCCTGGTTGGCCAGGATGCCTGCGTCCCGGGCCAGGGTGGCGGGGTTGCAGGAAACGTAAACCAGTTTTTCCACCCGTTCCGGGTCCAGTTGTTCGATAATCTCCCGGGCGCCGCTGCGCGGCGGGTCGAGCAGCACCTTGTTGCAGGCATAGCCTGATATAAGCGATCCGGCATCCGGCTGCGCCAGGTTGCACACGCCGAACCCGGCGTTGGCGAGACCGTTTTTCTGCGCATTCTTTTGCGCCCGTAACACCAGGTCTTCCGAACCTTCCAGCCCGGTTGCCTGCTTTGCGTACCTGGCTATGGGCAGGGTGAAGTTGCCCAGCCCGCAGAACAGGTCGAGGACCGTGTCCGCGGCGCCGGGATCCAGTAATTCGATGACCCGGTCGACAAGCAGGGCATTAAGCTCGAAATTCACCTGGGTGAAGTCGATAGGGGAGAATTCCATGGTGATGTCGTGGCTGTCCAGCCGGTATTGCAGGTTCTGCCCGTCCTCACCGGACAGGCTGTGTACGCTGTCCAGCCCGCCGGGTTGCAGGTAAAACCTGACCGGGCGCTGCGCTTCAAAGTCGGACAGGATACGCCTGTCATCGCCGGTCAGGGAAGCCAGGTGCCGGATGACGACGGCGGCAACCGTATCGCTTACGGCTACTTCCAACTGGGGAACCTGCCGGTATACCGACAGTTCCCGAACCAGTTCCTTGAGTTCTCCTATAGCCTCCCCGAGAATGGGATGCAGGACTTCGCAGGAATCAATATCGGCAATGAAACTGCTGTGTTTTTCCCTGAAACCCACCAGCGCCTTTTCCTTCCCGGCGACGTATTTCACGCCCAGCCTCGCCTTGCGCCGGTAACCCCAACGGGATGCCGACAGGGGCGGTAGGATACGTTCCGGCTCCACCCCACCCAGGCGCTGCAACTGTTCCAGCAAAACCGATTGCTTGTGCAGGATCTGCTCTTCGCCGTCAAGGTGCATCAGGCTGCAGCCGCCGCACAGGCCATAGTGCCGGCAGCGCGGCTCCACCCGCAATGACGACGGCGCCAGGACTTCAACGGTGCGGCCCTCATCGAACTGCCCCCGCTTCCTGGTATACAGGAAGCGGACCTGCTCTCCCGGGAGCGCGCCCTCAATAAAAACGGTCTTGCCGTCGATGCGGGCAATGCCCCGGCCTTCATGGGACAGTGATTCTATGCATGCCGGGAGCGGATCGGGCGGGGGTTTATTACGCCGGCGGGACATTGATAGATTATATCAGTTGAGGATAGACTGACCCCACTCTGCATAGTTGAAAAAATCACAGTAGACACTATAATTACCATTTCCAGCTAATTTGGTAACTATTGTGATCAGAAAGAAATCGGAAAAGAGGCGATCTGCCGTCGTCTTTCCCAGGAATCGGCGCCTGTTGGAACAGCTCGGCGAGAACATCAAACTGGCATGTAAGCGCAGAGGCTACACCCAGGTTTTGATTTCCGAGCGTACCGGGCTCAGCCGCCTGACCATTCGAAGGATTGAAAAGGGCGATCCCAGCGTTTCAATCGGCCACTATCTTGCCGTGCTCGGCGTTCTCGGGCTGGCTGGTGACCTTGCCAAAGTGGCGCTGGACGATGAACTGGGTCATAAGCTGCAGGACATCAAACTGATGGGCAAGAAAACCGGAACACCATAATGAATACAGAGGTCTTTGTTTATGCAGACTGGGAGGAGTTTGAAGAACCCACACTTGTTGGAACGCTTCGCTCTTCTACCGCTCGCCGAAAAGAGCATTTCAGCTTCAGTTATGGCACTGACTGGCTGCGGTCCCCGTATGCCCGGCAAATCGACCCTGAACTAAGCCTCTATTCCGGCGAACAGCATGGTGAAGACGACAAAAATTTTCGGGTATTTTTAGATTCCTGCCCGGACCGCTGGGGTCGGTTGTTAATGAAAAGGCGCGAAGCAATTCATGCCCGCCAGGAAGAACGCCGTCCGCGAGTCCTGAATGAAATCGATTATCTACTGGGCGTACATGACCTCCACAGAGCCGGCGCACTAAGGTTTAAACGCAGGCCGGATGGACCTTTTCTGGACGACGATGAACATTTTTCAGCCCCACCACTTTCATCTTTGAGAAAACTTGAGCATGCTGCCAGGCAGGTGGAAGAAAACACCGATAATGATGACCCGGAGTACTTGAAATGGTTATACGTGCTCATGTCACCAGGATCCTCGTTAGGTGGCGCCCGGCCCAAAGCCAGTGTGACAGACGACGATGGGCTCCTGTGGATCGCCAAATTTCCCAGCCGGCATGATGATTACGATATCGCCGCCTGGGAATACGTCGCTTATCAATTAGCGCTCGACGCGGGGATAACCATGTCGGAGAGCCGGATTGAACAATTCGGCAGCCACCATCATACCTTCCTGACCAAACGCTTCGACCGCACCAGGGAAAGCCGCCTTCACTTTACTTCGGCGATGACTCAACTCGGCTATTACGATGGCGACTATGAAGCCAGCTACCTGGAACTTGCGCAATTCCTGACAGAGCACGGTGCAAATACAAAAGAAAACCTCGCACAGTTATGGCGCCGCATTGTGTTTTACATTGCCATTTCGAACACAGATGACCATCTACGCAACCACGGATTTATTTACCACACAGGAGGTTGGCTGCTATCTCCGGCGTATGATATCAATCCGGTCACGCCCGCCGGCGGTTTGCATCTCAATATCACAGACAGCGATAACAGCCTGGACTATGAGCTGGCCATGGAAGTCATCGAATTCTTTCAACTGGACCGCGGACAGGCGTTACAAATCAGAGACGACGTACTCGCGAGTGTCGCCAACTGGAAAGCAATAGCAAATGCCGTTGGGCTTGGTAGAAGTGAGCAAAAAATAATGGAACCGGCATTTAACTTCTAAGCCGGAGCCCCAATTCATACAAACCCTTTCCCGCAGCAACACAGGCAGTTTGTGAAATGACTATAATGAGGGAAGTTAAAGGGTACTGGCTTACGCATCAGGATGAATAATAACGATATACCGGAAACGAGCCTGAGCGCGCGCACGCTCAGCGGTATCGGGTGGTCCTACCTGGCCACTGTCATCAGGGCATTCCTGTCATTGCTGGTATTGGTGCTCCTCGCCCGGTTGCTCGCGCCGGTTGATTTCGGGCTGCTCGCTATCGCCTGGATTTTTATCATGCTGGGAAACAGGTTCGGCCAGGCGTTTGTCGGGCCGGCAGTCATCCAGCGGTCTGAGTTGACCGATGGTCATATTCAAGTCGGTTTTACCCTGTCAGCGCTCATCGGCTTTGCCATGGCGGTGATGATCTGGTTGTTTGCCCCGTTCATCGGCGATTTCTTTCGTGAACCCACCGCATCACAGGTTCTCCAGGCGTTGTCAGTGATATTCGTCATTAATGGAATCGGGAGTGTCCCTGCCCACTTGCTGCGCCGCGACCTGCACTTCAGGGAATTGATGGCGGCAGACGTTCTGGCCTATTGCGTCGGCTACGGCTTTACGGCAATCGCCCTGGCCCTCCAGGGTTACGGTGTATGGTCTCTTGTCTGGGGAGAGATCATGCACAAAGTGGTCCATACGGTGATGGTAATCCGTTATACACGCATGCCCCTTCGTCCCCGCTGGGCGCTCCGGGAGGCAACGGATCTCCTGTCTACCGGGGCCGGATTTTCGCTGGCCCGATCATTTGAATTCATCGCCCGGCAGGGCGGCTACTTTGTCGTCGGGCGCTGGCTGGGCGCCGCATCGCTCGGTTATTTCACGCGCGCCGACAAGCTGATCCTGTTGCCGAGGAACTACGTCGGCCAGAGCTTGTTCCACGTGCTTTTCCCGGCCATGGCGCAGCGGCAACAAGGGACGGAACGTCTGGCAACCATTTACCTGCACGGTTCCGAGGTATTATCCCTGGTGGCATTGCCGGTAAGCGCCCTGCTGTTTGTGTGCGCTCCCGAGATTGTCTCGGTAATCCTGGGGGGACAGTGGACTCCGGTAGTTGTCCTATTGCAGATCCTGGCGTTTGCCGTCCTGTTCCAGGTGTGCGATGTCCTGAATTTCGCCGCCATCGGCGCGGTAGGCGCGGTTTATCGCCAGGCGTGGCGGCAGGGGTTACACGCCGTTCTGGTTGTCGGCGGCGCCTGGTATGCGAGCCGCTGGGGCCTGGAGGCCGTGGTGATTGTCATAGTCGGCGCCCAGGTTCTCGCTTACCTGTTATTGGCGCAGTTGACGGTTTCACTCCTGGGTATGCGCTGGCGCCGCCTGCTGCGCTGTTGTCTGCCGGCGTTATGGGCAGGCGCTTGGACCGCCGCGGCGCTGTGGCTGGCGGCAGGACAGGTCAGGGCCATGGAGTTGCCGGCAGGACCGGCGCTGGTCATTGAACTGCTTGTCTGGCTCGCAACGCTGATCGCGGCGCTGTATTACGCGCCGTCCTGTCTCCGCCCTGCCTCCGTCAAGTGGGCGCTGACCAATATTCCCTTTGAGGCGCTGGGCGCGCCGGGAAATTACTTTAAAAAGGGGCTGAAATGGTTGGCGCGGGAGAGGGAGGATTGAGTATTTTCCAATACTGGAATGAGCCTGTAGAGAGAGAGATTCTGCCCCGATCTCAAGCCCGTTTGTATTCCTGTTCATGGATGGTTGTAAAGAGGTCCCGGCGCGCCTGTTGCAGCGCGTCCGCGGCCGCGTTGTCGCTGATCCGGTAAGCGACCTTGTCCAGTATGTCAAAGCTGACCCCCGGTTTCAAATACGTCTGTGCATCGTCCAGGGATTTGAGTTTCTCATAGGGGGTCATGAGGGACTCATACGGGTAGCGCTTGCGTTGTTTCCCCTTCTTGTCGGTGACGGTCTCCGGGAACAGGCAGGGCCGGTGATAATTGACGTAGGGGTTGAGGTGCCGGCGGTGGAACTCGTTCAACGGGCCGGCCCAGCGGCGCGGGATGTGGGCGTGGCCCAGCAGCTTGCGCACCACGTGGCCGTTTTTGCATTCCACCAGGGCGTTGTCGTTGCTGTGCCGGGCGCGGGACTTGGTCAGCTCGATGCGCAGCTTCTCCAGCAGCCGGGCAACCTGTTTGTTGATGTACTCCGAGCCGTTGTCGGCGTGGAAGCCCAGGATAACGAAGGGGAAGGCCTCCAGCAGGTGTTCCAGGGCCGGGATGAGGTAGACCTCACTGATGCGCTCGACGCTGACCACCACCTCGAACTGGGTTACCTCATCCACCGCATTGATGTGATACACCCCTTTTTCCCCGTCTAAATCGCCCTGGTGCACGGTATCGATGCGGATATAGCCCGGCTGACCGTCCGGCTGCGGTTTGCGCCGCTCACCGATGGGCAGGGTCACCGGCCGGGTCTTGTCCACCGTGTGGCGCTGGCGCCGGTAGGTCTGCGACTGGCGCAGGTTGTACAGGTGCGAGACCGAGATGCTGGCCAGGCGTTCGTACTCACGCTGACCGAAGACTGAATAAGCCCGCTCACAGAGCTTCTTCAGGGCCAGCCCGTTGGGCGTGTTATGGCGCTCGTCCATGGCCGCCAGCAGGCGGATATCCGCCTTCGTGTAGCGCCGGGCAAAGCCGCGTGCCGTGCACTGGCGCGGCGTCAACTTGCCGGTCTCCCGGTACTGTTTAATCAACCGCTTCACCTGGGCCAGGGAATAGCCGCTCACCTTCATCAGGTAACGCATCAGTGTCCCTTTGTCCGTCTTGTTACAGCCCGGATAATCAAACTTCACCAAGGTGCGCCGTAGCCAGTCATACCGGCTCCGCTTGTCACCGGCCACCTCAAAGGCCACCTGTTGTGTGCCCGCCAGAAAGGCGCGTACCTGGTCGATACTCGTTAACTCGTTTGCGTTCATGATCGTTTTCATCCTCGTATCATGAACAGAAAGACCGATTATTTCAGGCTCATTTCATGTTGGAATCACGTCCGCCCTTCAGGCTCATTTCATATTGGAAAACACTGATTGTTGACATCAATACCGGAACAGTCATACTTTGCATATCATTCAATGTTGATTGTAAAAGCCCTTGTAGCTGATTTGTCTGGTTAAAAGTGTGAACGAAAGCATTGGCGTGCGTGACGGATATAAACGCGCCTTCGACCTGGCCGTTATTTCTATCGCCTGTATCCTGCTGTTCCCCTTGTGGCTGATCATCTGGACCCTTGTGCCGCTTGCCATCCGGCTGGAGGACCGCGGGCCGGTCTTCTACGCACAGGAACGCGTAGGCCGGGGGGGGGAGCGCTTCAAGGTCCTCAAGTTCCGCACCATGATCCAGGACGCCGAGAGCCTGACGGGACAGGTCCTTGCCGCGGAAGACGATCCCCGCCTGACCCGGGTCGGGAAAATATTGCGTAAGTTCCACCTTGACGAGATGCCCCAGGTCATCAATATCGTGAGAGGCGAGATGAGCCTGGTAGGGCCGCGCCCGGAACGGCCGGCCCTGGCCGAACAGTACAACCGCGAAGCGCCCGGTTTTTCAGAGCGCCTCAGGGTGAGGCCGGGCATCGCCGGACTGGCCCAGGTACGCGGCAGTTACTGGACAGACCCGGGTTACAAGCTGAAATACGACAACCTGTACATCGAGACCATGAGTCCGTGGCTGGACTGCAAGCTGCTTGTTCTCGCAGTCTGGGTTGCCATCAAACGGGTCTTTTATGGACCGGACGCTTCTGTGGCGGATAACGGCGCAGGGATAGACCAGACCCGGTGACCTGCCGACTTGGTGTCGCGAACCCGTTGAATGCCGATTGCCGGTCAGGGCGAATTGGTGGATGCGCCAACAGGCGAAGACGCCGCTTTATGCTGCTCCCATGCGTTGAACTCTTCCAGACTTATGCCGTTTCGCAGCAGGAGTCCTATATGCAGATTCTGCAATTCGGTGTTGACCAGGTCAGCGAATTGGTGGATGTCGCTGGCCGGGACCTGTCCCTGCGCCAGCCCCGCGATGCATTCAGGCGTGGGTTCCAACTGCTCTTTAACGATACGCCCAACCACCGAACCGAGCGCTATCTCGTACCTGAGCCTGAATGGGTCCGGGTCGCCGGTACGGTCTTTTTCCTGTAACACGTTATAGCGTCGGCAGGACCGTTCATACGCCCACACGTACATGTCCTGTAACAAGCTGGTTTCGTTCAGTTCATACACGCCCAGGTTCCCTTCAATATAGTCACGCTCGGACACGCCGATAAATGATAACGGACACAGCCTGTTCCTGATCAGCGGGATGTTTGCGCCCAGCCTTGCCGTGCGCTTGTTGACGTCGGTGAACGGTTGCAGGTACGGGAGGTGCACCATGGTGAAGAACGACCGCTCATACGGGTCTTCTATGTCCCTGGCCTTCGCCAGGAACAGCCTGAAACATTCTTCAACCACTTGTGGGACACCCGCCGGGGAGTAGGCAGAGCCGCCTATCTCGACAATCTTCTTCCGCAGTCGCCCGCAGTCAGCCGGGTCGCCCATCAGGTTCGATGACAGCAGCCCGTGCAAACCCATAAACGTGTACATGTTGCAGTCTGTGTGCTCTGCATTATTCAGCAACATCTCAATAGCACGTTTGTGATTCAGGATCATCGTAGCTTCAACCCTGTCTTTCCCCGCGGCATAAATCCCTTTCTCAAACAGGTTCTCGGTGTCAATTCGCGAGTAGGTATTGCCTTCCAAGCGGCTGGATGCCCAGGACAGGTCGACCAGCAACCGGTTGACCGTTTCCGGCTGGTATGTGCTGCCTGCTGGCAGGGCCGTTGGCCTTATTTCCCCGATGCTGTACAGGTCCTGTCTGGTCCTGTCCGGCAGGTAGCAGGTATGGTTCGGTACGTAGCTTTCCAGGAAGTCGCGCTGGTAACCGACAGGTTCCCGCCCCTGAAGCGGACGGCGTACATAGTCCCGGACCGCCTTGCTCTCATCAGAGATGGGGGTCGACTGCTCGGCATCATTAACGGTATCGAGCACACGCGTTTCGGCGGGGCGCCGGTATCTTACTGCCCTGGCCTTGCCTGAACGAACGATTTCTCCCTTTTCAACCAGCGCCAGCAATTTTCTCCCCACCGTCCTGTAAACGGGGGCCTTGTCAGGATATATCTGTTTTAATTGCGCATAGATATCGGCGCTGCTGAGTCCATCCTCAGCAGAGTCAACGATCTCAACGATGAGTTCTGGTACGTCTTTGTTAACGGCGTCTGTCATGTCCTGTGCCTTGCATCATATTATACGGGATTGTCCAGATACTGTCCAGATATATGTCCAGATACTGTCCAGATAAAAGTGAAATATTTCGCACCATCAATAATCATCCTGACCTGGAATTCAGAGCAGCATCTCTAGAATTTCAGGCTCTCCGGATCAGGTATTTGCAAACTGGCGTCGGCGGTTTGCGACAAGTAAACGCTTTCCAACAGTGCAATGCCTTCAGCCCGGGACAGTGGCACACCAAACGATTCCGGCTCGAACTCATCATCAGCGCGGACATTGTCCAGAAATTCGTTCAGGTCGTCAGTGATGGGCTCGGCAAGGTCAATGTGATGATCAGCAGGTAACAGCTGTGCCAGACGGAACACATCTTCGCGATGCTTCTTGATATCGTTGCTCTTCACGTTCCCGCCATCGGACTGTTGCCGGGTCAAATTCAGAAACGCTTTGGCTTTGAAGGGAATAAGGAGTTCATGACTCAACAGCGAAATCCCTTCAATAACAGTGCGGGAGTTTTGCAACGCAGCATAGTAGCATTCATCAAGAAGGATAGCCGATAGACTGATGATGCTGTCGTCAACGGGAATCCTGATGATGGAACTTTCGTCAGGTAATTCAAATCTGCCCGGCTTTCTGGCAAACACTTCTATCATGTGCGGGTAACCGTCATTGGCTGGTTTGTGAAACCGGTAGAACTCTTTACGGCCACTGCCCCTTTGCCGGGCCTGATAGCCGCCGGATTCAATAAAACCCTGGAATGCACCGGCGAAAGCGGCGTCCACAGCTTCAACACAAAGAACGATGTCCAGATCTCTGGTTCTGCGAAACGGCAATCCGGCATCGTCGAAGATCTGGTCGCACGCGGCGCCACCGATAAGGACATATTGATGTTCATGGCCGGCGAAATGCTCCCGGAACTTGTCAATGCCGGCCATCATGCAACCTGCTCCAGCAACGCCTCTGCAGCCCCGGCAACGCGCGCATCAGGATAGTTCTGGAATTGCGCGTACAACGACAGGCGATCAACCAGACCGGCGTCCGCAAGGATTGCCGGGTCGTAGTCCCAAAGCTCAAACATGGCAACTGCCTCATCGGCGTCGTTGACGACCGGCAATCCGTCTCTTGCGATGATGCTTCGCCCTGCTTTGTGATGAAAAGCATAGACCGGTATCGCGGGTGGAGACAAGTCAGTCAGCGCTGCCAGCGCAGTCTCACCTGCCTGCATGAGATCGGACTGGAGAGTGCATGTACCCAAGTGGAGCCGATTGCGTACAGGATTGCGTAAATAAGGCGCTGCCATTTTCAACAGGTCACGGGATTCGCCAACTGACTCTATCCTGTTGAGCCGGCCTTGTTTCCTGATCCTGACCAGGCCAAGTCGCCTCAACTCATCATACGCTCGCGAGATGGTCATGGCTGAATAGGTATCCCTGAGCGCCTTGTCTGGCTGGCCCGGACGCAGCAGATGATGAAACAATATTGCTTGCGATGCAGGGGCCAGTTGCTCTGGATTGTGCCTGGAACTGGCGCGAAAATACTCCCGCAGATCAAGCGCAAGTTGCGGAATGTACAGTTGATTACGCGGCACGATGAAGGCCACGCCTTTGGCGACCAGGCGCGACCTGCGGTCGGCGCTCAGGTTTGGCGCCACATAAATCACGACCCCGTCGTATGCCAACCCGATATGTCTGATGTGCTTGGTGATCTCTTTTGGCGTTGCGCTGATGACGTACCGGTCAAAGGCAAACAAGCAGGCCTGACCAGCGATGAGCCCCGTGAAGAAATCATACCGTTTAGACAGGAAGACAGGCAGGCCGGACGCACCCCGCCAGCGTTTGATCTGGACAGACTGATGCAGGGTAGTTTCAATATAGCTACGGAGTTGCTCGGCGGCATCGACGTTGCTGATTGTTTGCAGTGTCTTGTCTAACATAATAGACGAATTATAACATCACTTATGATATAATGCAAACTAATGTTAATAGATGAGATATAGTTTATCTTTGTTATTGATTTTACCCGGAACGTAACAAAATCCAGAGCAGCCATCCGCACACAAAGCCTGCGAGTATGTTGTGCCTGTATCCCACGAGTGTTGGACCGATGTTTCGACCGATTTTCCATCCGGCAAAGAACCGTTGACATTCAGGCAGGCTTGCAATTCGGTAAGAAAACTCGCACACAGCTTGATATAATCAGGTTTGTACAGTTTGCAGATGATTTAATAAATTTTATTCAGAAAGGCGATAATGGCAACCGATAGAGATACCTACAAATACCATTTCAAGCTGGGCAATAAAATCGTCCATACCGGCATTACTTATGACATAGGCCGGCGCGAGGGATAATTGTACAAAACCAGTCCGGGGACAGCAGACATGCAGGCACAGCAGGTCACCGTATCAATCATCATCCTGACCTGGAATTCCGAACAGCATATCGGCGCCTGTCTGGCTTCGCTGGACCGGGGGCTGAGCGAGTTTTCCTCTGAAATTATCGTAATTGACAACGGTTCAAGCGATCGCGCCTGTTCCATTGTCAGGGAGGCCCGGCCTGGTGTGCGGCTGGTATCCAATCCCGAAAACCGGGGTGTTGCCCCGGCCCGCAACCAGGGAATACGTCTTGCGCAAGGCAAATACATACTCATCCTGGATGACGACACGGTTGTGCAACCGGGCGCCCTGGACTGCCTCACCCGTTACATGGAGGACCACCCCCAGACGGGGCTATGCGGCCCCAGGCTGACCGGCGCTGACGGAGAGTTGCAGTTATCATGCCGGCGCTTTCCGACCCTGACGGACAAGGTGGCGCGGCGTTTGCCGGGAGTTCTGTCCCGGAAAGTGACGCGTGAAACGGAAATGGCGGACTGGGACCATGGAACAATTCGAGCGGTAGATTATATGATTGGCGCATGCCAACTGATACGCCATAGCGCCTTGCAGGAAGTGGGCCTGCTTGACGAACGCATTTTTTACGGCCCGGAGGACGTCGATATGTGCCTGCGCCTGCAACAGGCCGGATGGGCGGTGGTGTATAATCCCGAAGCCGTTGTGGTGCATGAAGAACGCAGGATGACCCGGTCCTTCAGGTCTGGCCTGGTGTGGAAGCATATTTGCGGACTCGGTTATTATTTCTGGAAACATGGCTACCTGCTGTCTCGCCGGAGCTTGTATGCGAAGCTCGCTCAATCCAGGTTGTCATGACAGGTTCGAAGTAAGGTAAAACCATCTGCTGTGAATCAGGATACCGGGTAAATGTTAAATGTACTTCACATTACGCCGAGCATGTCGCCTTCATGGGGAGGGCCGGCAAATGTCGTATCGGAACTGACCTCAGAGCTTGTCCGGCAAGGAGTAAAATGTGAGATTGTGACAACTCACGGTTACAGGGTGGGCGCTGGGCAAATACCGACTTCTGACGTGCCCGTCACCAGCTTCGCGACGACCCTGGCAGCGCGATACTGGACCGGTTATTCCAGAGAACTGTCCCGGCTTCTTATGGAGAGTATGACCGGCTTCGACCTTATCCATGTCCACGAAATTTGGAATTATCCAGCTTTTGCGGCGTTTTGCGCTGCCAGGAGACACAAACTTCCCTTTGTTGTGACCATTCACAGCGAACTCAGCGCCTGGAGCCTTCGACAAAAAGCATTGAAGAAGCGATTATACAGGTTGTGCCTGCTGGATCGGATGTTACGCGGCGCAGCCACAATTCATGCAATTACCAATGCTGAAAAAGAACAGGTTCTCAAGCTGGGCTTTGAAAACCCGATCATCGTAGTTCCAAACGGCATTGAACCATCTATCTTTGAGACCCTGCCAACTACGCACAGGTTCATTGAACGTTTTCCGAAATTAAAAGGTAAACGCGTTATCCTGTTTTTAGGCCGATTACATCCCAAGAAAGGCCTGGACATACTGGCGCGAAGCTTTTCGAGCATCGCCAAGCGTTTTGAGGATATTGTATTATTAGTCGTGGGACCTGATAAGTTCGGGACCCGAGAAAAAATGGAGGCTATCTTGAGTTCCGCAGACCTGCTGGACAGGACGGTGTTTACCGGATTGCTGACAGGCGAGGACAAACTGGCAGCGATGAATTGCGCCGATCTTTTTGTGTTGCCGTCATATTCGGATGTTTTGGGGATAGCTGTTCTCGAAGCTATGGCTGCCCGGCTGCCCGTTGTTATCACTGAGGGCTGTGAGTTCCCGGAGGTCTCTGAACATGGAGCGGGCCTTGTGGTCGAACCTGACGAGGCGCCTGTTACCGAAGCCATAACCAAGCTGTTATCTGATGCTGATTTGTGTAAGCGCATGGGACAACAAGGGCATAAACTTATTGCCGAACGCTATACTTGGCAGACCGCGGCAGCAATGATGTCCAAACTGTATAAGACGCTTGTCGCTGATGGAGTTTGTCAGGAGTGACGCTGAGCATGGCAAAATTAAATCTGCATGGTCATGCAGCGTGATGACTCATCGTACAAGCAGCTCCTCCCAGAGCCTGATTTACCCCGATTTTAACACTGAACCGTAAAACATTGAGCCAAACTAATCCAGTCGATTTTCTCGTTGTCGGCGCTGCGAAGTCAGGCACGACGACCTTATTTGAGACTCTTCGCAGGCATCCTGAGATATTCATTCCGCAGCTAAAAGAGTGCCGTTATTTTTCTTGTATGTACGATGATTTCGCGGGTCCCGGGCCGCAGTATGCGAATACTGTCATTCGATCCCTGGAAGAGTATCGAACCCTGTTTAACAAGGCCAAACCAGGCCAGCTCTGTGGGGATATTTCACCTGATTACCTGTATTATCACCAGAATGCCGTCCCCAAAATTCTTAACGAGATACATGCAAAGGTTCCTATTATTATCGTATTGCGCAACCCCATAGATCGAGCTTATTCAAGTTACCTCGGCCATGTTCGCCACGGAAGAGAGAAATTGAGTTTTGAGGATGCTCTGGATGCGGAGGAAGAACGTCGTGCCGCAAATTGGGCATGGGGATGGAACTATGTAGATGTCGGGTTATACGCCCATCAGGTCAAGGCCTATACCGACAATTTTGAGAGGGTTTTACTGCTTTTGTTTGAAGAAGACGTGGTAACAGGACAGGCAGTAGAAAAGATTTTGAATTTTTTAAACCTCCCCTCTCTCCCGGAAATCCCGGCTGACATACACGCCAATGTTTCAGGTTATCCGAAAAATCGCTTGTTGCATCGAGTAGCTACGCGTGTTTTGGGGGATGAATTGATCGTCAGAAAAATCAAGAATGTGCTCAAGATGACGCCTTTATATGCCGGTTCAAAGCGGATTTATCGAAGAATACTGGAAGTGAATTTGGAAAAAGTAGACATGGCTCCTGACACCAGGGAGATGCTCAAAGAGAAGTTCCAGGAAGATGTTGCCCTGTTGGCAGAGTACACCGGACTTTCCATTCAAAAGTTTTGGACGGATTTTCAGTAAGACATTCTGGTTATACTGATATCAAGGATGCTCTGTTATCGAAGTTTACCAGTCTGCGCCTGATGCATGAGCAGATTCAGGGCGTCAATATGATTGTCAACCGCTGCAGAAACTCGATATTTAGTTGTTAAATGGGACAGTTCCATGGTGTTGTCGCGTTTATTCAGTGAATCATATATGGCAGACGCCAGTGCATCTATGTCTCTTATGGGTGTGACAGAGCATCGTGGGGCCGTATCCAGCAATGAACGCGCGCCCGGAAAGCAATCAGTAGCGACGACCGGGCAATTAACTGCCAAAGCTTCAAGCACGACACCGGGGAATCCTTCATAATCAGAAGATAAGATAAACAGGTCCGCCCTGGCCAACCACTCCGGAACATTAGAAACAAAACCGGGCATTTGAATCAAATGAGCTATACCCAGTTGATTCGATAACGCCTGGAGTTTGGTTCGATCTTTCCCTTCCCCCAGTATCGTGAGCCGGCAATCAACGTCATTTCTCATTACCTTGGCAAAAGAATGAAGTAAGACCTCAAACCTTTTTTGACGGTCTAAGCGGCCTACTGCAATCAAATGTCTCGGATAGTCATTTGTTCGATCCGTCAATCTGGCTGTCTCTGAAGAGAAGGTGTCGGGGATGAGCGGATTATTGACAGCAACAATTTTATCAGTCGCATAGGGAAAAGACTTTCGTAGGATCGCGCTTTGTTCTTCACTTAGTGACAATACTCCATCACAGTAACGGAGTACGAATGCATAACTTAGTTTGCGTATCAATTTTTCTAAAAAATTATGATGGGGGGTCACGACCGGGTTGGTGACTTTGATAAATAGTCGCGTAGATTCAGGACAATACAGCCTGACCATTAATGCTGAAAATGGATTAACGTTATTACCTGCTGACAAAACCACTTTGGGTTTTGTCTCGCGCAAATAGCGTCCCATTTTAGTAAAACCTTTGAGTAGGTCCCACAAGCGAATTCCTGATGATTGTATGAAATAACGGGTGCTGACATCCTCACCTATGACAGCCCTTAGTTTATTTTCAGCCGGGCCACCTTCTGCACATACCAGCAATTCTGTTTCTATTCCACGCTCGGCAAAACCTTTAGCCAAGTTAGCCGTGGCGTGCGCAACACCACCCGATCCAAAAATATATAGAATGATACTCAAACGCACACGGGTACCCTCCTCAGACTGTTTGTAACCCAGAAGAACATAACATTTTCAATAATGTTAAGCATGACCTCTTAATTTCACTAGAGCTTATGGTGGAAGCCGTTAAAAAACAGAAGAAGTTTTCACATACCGTGTGCAATTAGAGATAACGTTTATTAATTGGAATGTTCCCAGTAAAGCTGTTGTTTGGTTCTAACAGAGACTGCGAACGTCGTATTGGTTGACAAGCGTTTCAGTACCCGCATGAAGATATTGCACAATGTTTATTTTTCCTTAAACTGTGCGAGGAGACGCTGGCAACGGCCAATTTGCCCCGATTTTAACACTGAACCGTAAAACATTGAGCCAAACTAATCCGGTCGATTTTCTCGTTGTCGGCGCTGCGAAGTCAGGAACAACGACGCTGTTCGAGACTCTTAGTAAGCACCCTCGGATTTTTATTCCTCCGTGTAAAGAGTGCCGTTATTTTTCTTGCATGACCGGTAATTACGTGGGGCCCGGAATGATAGCTGCAAATATGTACACTAAATCCCTGGAGGAGTATCAAGCGTTATTTAAAAAAGCCAAACCGGGTCAGCTCTGTGGGGATATTTCACCGGATTATCTCTATTATTACCAAAATGCTGTCCCTAAAATTCTTGAGGAAAAGAATGCTCAAATCCCGATAATTATAGT
The DNA here is from genome assembly GCA_965204045.1 of Gammaproteobacteria bacterium. Classification (GTDB taxonomy): domain Bacteria; phylum Pseudomonadota; class Gammaproteobacteria; order Eutrophobiales; family Eutrophobiaceae; genus JAAXHV01. Next base: position 4,715,151 of record CBDBDW010000002.1, on the reverse strand, counting down.
GTTGCGTAATCCCATAGACCGGGCTTATTCACATTACCTTAATCATGTTCGCAATAGACTGGAGAAATTGAGTTTTGAAGATGCTCTGAATGCGGAAGAAGAACGTCGTGCAGCAAGTTGGAGTTGGGGGTGGAACTACATAGCGAGCGGATTGTATGCCGAACAGGTCAAGGCGTATATGGACAATTTTGAGCGAGTTTTGGTGCTGTTGTTTGAAGAAGATATCGTGACGGGCCAGGCAACTAACAAGATATTGGATTTTTTAAATCTCGAGTCTCTCCCGCAAAGTCTGACTGATGTACACACTAATCGTTCAGGTTATCCGAAAAACCGATTATTGCATCGAATCACTATGGGAGTTTTGACGGATGAACTGATAGTCAGAAAAGTCAAAAATGTGATCAAAATGACTCCTTTATACCCTGGGGCAAAGCGAATTTACAGAAAAATACGGGAAATAAATTTGAAAAAAACAGACATGGCCCCGCAGACGAGACAGATGCTCAAGGAGAAGTTTCAGGATGATGTTGCCCTGTTGGCTGAGTACACTGGACTGCCGGTGTACGAGTTCTGGAGGGATTTTCGGTAGGACGTTCCTGCTGCTGGCGGACCACTTTCACCAAGCCGGTATTGTTACAGGAGTAATGACAGGTGCATACTGCAATTCATCATCGACGTTATATAGTTAGCGCTCAGAACAGGTTGCTCCGGCGAATACGAAAGGAACTCCGCACCAGGGTCCCGGATGTCGTCGTCGGATTTCAAGGTGACCATCATAAGTTCCCGGAGGTGTTCACCAATAACAGGATATGGTTTGCGCATCAATCTCTGGAGAATAAGGGTATCCCGCGACACTGGAACGCTTTTGGCAGCGGGCCGCCAGCGTTGCGACGCTCCAATAACATAACGGTGGAAGTCAACCCTGCAATTCATGGGGTGAACAGAAGAGTAGCTGGGCTGTTCGCCGTCGATAACAAGACCGGTCACACAGTCCTCCTGCATCGCGGACGCACTGGAGGTGGTAAAAAAGGCATTGGGAAATCGTCATTCATAGAGTGGTACCCAGGAACAAAGGTAGAGTTTTTCGACCCCTCTTATGACGATGGTGAGGAATCAGCGATTCTTGTCGCCGATCTGGATTCAGAGAGATTTCTTATCCAACTCGAGGACTTTGTCGATGTCGTGCACAGCTTCAAGGCCACGGGCAAGGCCGACGATCCGACGGGGATATCGGATTCCGAACTTACAAAAAAGGCCGCCACAGCTCCGAAGAAGCCGAAGTCCTATACGACGGCCAGCGTCGTCTTCGAAAGAAGCCGAGACGTGGCAGAATATGCAAAGCGCAGAGCGGCCGGTAAATGCGAATTGTGCAGAAGGCCGGCACCCTTCACCATTGTTGAGAGGCAGGTCGAGAATAACCTTCTCCAACCCATCGAACAGTACATCACGATCCTTCCGCTTTACTCTGAACCCATAGGTTCCCCATTTCCCACCCGTCAATTCTATGATCGCCATCTTCTTTCACTCAGGGTTATTAGACATAAAAAGTAACCTGCTCATTCTCGCAAAATCCATACTCATTTTTTATCTAAAGTCTCAGTTTGAATTAAAATTGTATGGTTGTTCACTATGATTGCCATATGGGAAAGGAATGCTTACCGAGCGATCTTGTTCATCATCGATAATTTCATTTAGGAATTCCATATTGTCAAACCTTTCGAGTAATCGGTTTGCATCATCAAAGTCTTTTTTGTAAGGGTTATTTTGCTGCTCTGTCTCAGCTTGACGCTTTTCTTTCATAATACTCGTCTCATGCCTTTTATTGAATGAATATAGTCTTGGATTCCTGATTTATTCGTATAATAATCAACGCAAAGACCATGATAGTGTCTAATTAGATCACTTAACTCCTCGTTCTTACCAAAGTCATCAATTGCCAGCTTAATTTCTGCCCCTGATAGTTCTTGCATAGAAATACCACGTCCGTGAGAGTGCCATTTTTCGACATCTCCCAGGATTTTAGCAATTTTTTCTGCTCGCTTTTTCTTTATTGTTGGAGTGACTTGTAACTACTCACCCCTCACCCATTAATTCTACCTGAATTTTCAGGCAAGGCGTGCTTGACATCATAGTTTCACGGCGTTATGGTAGGCGCCATGGGGAATGCCTATCGCGGTTCGAAAGCAACAACGGGGCTGTGCCAGCCGTTGATTGCGCTGATGCCGCCGCACAGTGTGTACATGGAGACACACCTGGGCGGCGGGGCCATCATGCGGCGCAAGCCGCCGGCGCTGCGCAACATCGGGATTGACCTTGATGGACGGGCGCTGGCGGCGTTCGAGTGTGATTATCCGGTGGAGTTGGTGCACGGTTGTTGCCACCGGTTTCTGGCGGACTTCCCGTTTGACGGCACGGAGCTGGTGTACAGCGACCCGCCGTATTTGCAGAGTACCCGCAAGTCGGGGCGGCGTTACCGGTACGATTACGAGGCGGGGGACCACGAGGCGCTGCTGGCGCTGCTCACCGGGTTGCCCTGTGCGGTGATGGTGTCGGGGTATCCCTCGGCGTTGTATGACGAGCGGCTGGCGGGCTGGCGCCGTGTGTCGTGGCAGGTGATGAACCGGGCCGGGGTGGTGACCGAGCGGGTGTGGTTCAACTTCGAACCGGACCGGGTGTTCTGGGCCTCGTATGCGGGGCGCAACTTCACCCACCGCCAGCAGGTCAGGCGCAAGGCGGCGAACTGGGGCCGGCGCTACCGGGACCTGCCGCCGCCGGAGCGCCTGGCGGTGCTGGCGGCCATCATGGCGGTGGAGGCCGACTGAGGGTATGGCGAGGGTGAACAAGACCTCGTTGCGCACGGAGTTCGATGCGCTCAAGGCGCGCTTTGCGGCGCTGTGCGCGGACGGCAAGATGGGCGAGGAGAGCCGCGCCCTGTTTGAGGCCCTGCTGATGTTGTTTGAATTTCTGATGGCGGTGTTCATGGAGAAGACCACGCCGAAGGGGTCGCAGAACTCGGGCCTGCCAAGCTCCCGGACCGACCCGGACGAGACCGCGAGACGGCGTCCCGGGGTCAAGGGCAAGGGCCCGGACAATCGCGCCGCGCAGGGCGGGTCAACCCGCAGGGTGGTCGAGACCCGCACTGTGCCGGTCACCGAGTGCCGCGCCTGCGGGGGCGACCTTGAGGCTATCGTCCCCAGCGGCCGTGAGCGGCGCGTGCAGGTCGATATCGTCTTCGAGACGCGGGAGTTGACCGTTGAGGCCGAGATAAAGACCTGTCCGCGTTGCCGTACCGAGACCCGCGGACGGTTTCCCGATAACATGCCGGGACCCCTGCAGTACGGCCACGGCATCGCGGCCTTCGCCACCCACCTGCTGGCCGCGCAGATGCTCTCCCTCAAGCGCGCCACACAGACCCTCAAGGCGCTGACCGGGCGCGCCATTGCCGAGGCCACCCTGCTGGCCTGGCTCACGCGCCTGCACGAGGCCCTGGCCGGGTGGGAGACGGCCGCCGTCGAGGCCCTGCTGGCCATGCCCGTGCTGCACGCCGACGAGACCGGCCTGCGCATCGAGCGCAAGACCCACTGGCTGCACAGCGTCAGCGCCGGCCACCTGACGTTGAAGCATGTCCACCGCAAACGGGGGACCGAGGCCCTCCGGGACATCGGCATCGTCCCCCGCTATGGCGGCGTCCTGGTCCACGACCGCCGGGCCAGCTACTTCGCTTATGACAAGTGCAAGCACGCCCTGTGCGGCAGCCACCTGCTGCGCGACCTCCGCTTCATCGAGGACGCCCACGGCCATGCCTGGGCCAAACGCCTGGGAACCCTCCTGCTCAACACATGCCGAAACGTCCGCGAACACCCGGACAAGGCGCTCAACGACACGGCATACCAGGCGCTGCAAAAACGCTACCGCACAATCCTCACACAGGCCAGACGGGAACTCCCCAAACCCCCGCCACGCCAGACCCAACGGCGCGGGCGCATCGCCAAATCCGATGCCCAGAACCTGCACGAGGCCCTCGTCAAGTACGAAACCGAGACGCTGCGCTTCGCCCGCGACCCCGACGTGCCGTTCACCAACAACCGCGCCGAGCGCGATATCCGCATGGCCAAGGTCAAACAGAAAGTCTCAGGGTGCTTCCGTACACCGCACTACGCCGCCGCCTGTTGCCGCATCTCCAGCTACTTGCAGTCCATGGCCGCACAGGGCTACAATCCCCTCACCGCCATTGAGATCGCACTCAACGGCAACGCCGCCAATATGGTAGAGAAACCAACGCAGAATAACCCGGCTAATCAGGATAAGGGGGGCGAGTAGTTACGTCTGCATTTTACAAATTTTCAAATGATTGTAGTGGAACTGCTTCCACGGGAAAATTAGGGACACCGATTAGCTAATCTCTGTCAAGTAATCAATCATCACGCTATTATAACAACCGATTGATTTGATCATTCATTTCGATAATCTGGTCCCAGTCTTGATGACAATCATTGGATGGCTTTTTTCGTATATCATCCAGGGTCAGACCAGTATAAAAAGTATAACTGTTTGATTTTAAATGATAATCCGTCTGTGCATGACCTTTTCCTAGTATGATGTTTTTCGCCGTGAAAAACCTGCTCTAACCCTTAAAACAGGACGCTTTGGTGTAGGAATAGATGAAGATCAGGTACTGACCTTTGAACATGCCAGTTAGTTGAATAGAGTGGAGATTGAAATCGGTACGATGAACCGGCAATGTGTGGACCATCGTATTGCCGGCATGGACTTGTTAAAATCGGAACTGCATAGGGCCTATGACAACTTAATCGGTCAGAGTTAAATGGAACGGGTACAAGGACCATGCATTATCAAAGTGAAAATTTAACAAAGTAGTCCTGATGGCAGGCAAAAAACAACACTTCATACCGCAGCATTTTCTCAAGCCATTTGTTACTCCTGGCAAAGGTGATCATCTTTGGATGTTTCGAAGAGGAATATCGTCCGGTAAAAAAGTCCCGAGAAACAGAGCTGCAGCACAGGAATATTTCTACTCCAGGCCTTCAATAGATGGACAACCGACTCTTGATGATTTAGTCACTGAATATGAAAGTGATATTCGAACCAAAGTCGATAAAATCAGGCTGTTAGAGACAGGTGAAATTATCAATAACGAAGACATCTCCAGAGTGGTGGCACATTTAATGGTTCGTTCTTCTCACGTGCGCGATACGATCCGAGAAGTCATTATCTCATCTACTGATATTCTCCAACGGTTAGTATGCGATGAATCTGAGAAGTCGTTATTTGATTTACCGCGAGATGCACCCCCAGAACCAGTCTATCAAATGATTTCTGAAGAATTAGCAAAGCTTGAAATAACAACGATAACGGGAGTTACTGAAAAAACAATCATAGATTTGCTTTACCTTGCACTGAGAGAACAAGGCAGCGAAGCAGTTCGTGAAACGTTACCTATGGTGGAAGAATTGTTGGAATTGCTTGGTACTAAGGCAGATGAATTGAGTCGGAGTGCACAGTTATCCGCGCTTGGAGAAACAATGGCCCCGGAAGAGCGGATAGATGAGTTGAGCAAATTGATATGGAATATTGTACCTGTTAGTGGTGATGGCGCCATCTTGCCGGATTGTACAAGTATTGCTTTTAACGGTTCTAAATGGCAGTCCTTATGGTTCACCGGTGTTGATGACTTAAAGGTGGTGGTATTGCCACTGGCACCAGATAGATTTGCAGTTGGCAAGATAAACCCGGATTTGGCTGTTGACTTATCACAATTCAACGAGCTCGCAGCACAGGCGTCCTATATGTTCTTTCTCGCAAATCATAATTCATTGGAACTTGAGCGATATTTAGAAAAACTTGGTGGCGAGATACGTGCATCAATTGGAAAGGTGATTGACAGTTCTGTTCATGAGGGGATTACTGATCTGTTGCGTCGTGGAGATGCAGGAGATACTTCGGAGGATGAACTATATGCTGCTGATAGAGGATGGCAAGAGATGTCCGTTGATGAGGGATTCCAATATAGCGTAACTTTTGAAGACTTCGGTGATGAAAACTTATTGAGGACTGTTTCCAACGAGATTAAACCTGTGGTGATGGACTTCTCAAGTCGTTTGCCAATTTCGTCACTGGAGGGGTTCATATTTGCCCAAGACTACAAAGCTGCTTTGAATCGCCCGGACCGGGGCATTGAAACCAGCGAAGATATTGCTCCAACAGAAACAGAAGAATATTTAGGTGTTGGCATGCCGCTTGCCGTTGTTTCGAATGGCATGATAAAGACCCGGGTGGTTTTGCGCGCGATGATTGCTGACTGTCTGATTTCGGAAGATCAAGACTTGGTTGCAGATGGTCGCAGAATAATAACCCATATGCTGGCTAGCAGTGCGCTTAGAGGGCTAATCACCAACAAATTCCCAAATCAGGCATTGAGGCCAATAAGTGATCAGTTTGAAGCATTTCTGTATGACTACACATCAGGGATATTTGAAGCCTATTTTTGTGCTTATGCCTCGACTGGAGGTGAATTTCAGCTTGAACATCGTGAGAGCCTGGCGCTCGAAGCTTTGAAACTGGCTGTTGAACAGATTCCAGATAAGCGTAGAGCCTACAGACTCCATGGTGACATAGAAGGTTTCTTTCACGCGTCGGCTATCATGATACAAAACGTTCTCACATTTACCGCAGCATTATTTGGGTCCTATAAAGCTTGTGGTCTGGTGCTTCATGAGTCATCTCCTATCTTTGTGCTTCTTGCTGAACATGAACTTGACCGGTGGGCAGAACTCTTCAGAGCGGATTTAGAGGGATTTCATGCGGGATTAGAGCAGTGGGCCGATTTCACAGAAATATTCTTTATCAATCGTCATTTCCAGAGATTATTGGCTCATTTCGGAATCGTGCCTGATCGCCATGACGGATTTGGGGCGTACGTTCATGTACCCTGGACTACGACAGACGTGAATATCTGAGAGGCTTGGGTACGAAAATTTTCGGCAGAAATCAAGGAGGAATGGAGGATGGGGTCAGACCTCCCTAACTAGTCGATCCTGACGGTATTACGGGAGTTGTTCGCTACCTCGCCCCGGCAACTGGGCTACCTGCACAGTCGCAGGAGCATGGAATTGCTGGCGCAGGCATTAACCCGGCGTCTGCACTCGGCTATCCATGCCTCGACCGTGCGCCGTTGGCTGCCCGTGGATAATTATCGAAAGGGACCTTTTTGTAAGTTTAAAGTGCCGAACGATTATAATTACTGTGGTGTGTACGCGCGTGTTGTGGACGGTCAAACATTTCATAATTCGGAGTGACTGGCCTTCACAATGACTGCAGCCCTCCCATGAACTATGTTTCATATCTCCTGTATTGGGCTCACCACACCAGCCACACCGTTGCAGCGAATCAAGTTCAAGAAAGCAGCAGGTACAGATATATAAGTCATCTTGCACTCGTACTACTGTATGGTAGCCATCACAATCGCTGCAATTACCTAAATCCCAAGAGTCATCACCATCAGTAGTTGCAATATAAACCGCTCCACGATCAATTAGCTCATTAACTAAATCTTCAGGTTCGAAAGATGTTTCGCAGTTTTTGCAATTTCCAAACCCTTCATTTGTGAAGGTGACTATGTGATCGCAGGAAGGACATTCAATTCTAAGGGCTTTTTCAGATAGTTCACATACTAAGCAAGTAGCGTGATAAACAATTTTTTCCTCTTGCTCATGGTGCTGAGTCTCATAAAAACAAGATGGACATATTTCGAAGAGTTCGCCGGCTTGCTTTCGTGCCTCTAGGTCCGGCCTTATCTGGTCATAAACAACCTGCAGATAAGTGTGCAACGACCGCACCTTCTGATCAATTTCAGACAGGTTTGTAGCCCATTTTTCAAAGACTGTATTCCAAGGTGTAGTTAATACACGGTGTAAGAAATACCATGCAGTGAGCTGCTGTTTAGCGATGGCAATAACTTGCTCTTTATTTTCTTCATCGGAATGAGCTTCATGAAAGAAATGAACTACCTTGTTTCTGTGCCGTCCGATTTCACGAAATGACCTTAACTCCGTCTGGGTTAGTTGACTTCTGACAATTTTTTCAAGCCTCACTGCTGCACTGTCCAATGAAACAGATTGAAAATCCCCGGAAATAAACTTGCTCCAGTCAGGTTCTTGTCTTTGTGAGATTACCAAGGACCAGTGTTCTTCAATCAGCCGGGCTTTCAGGAATAATTCGATAGCGGAATAAAAATGAATGATTGAAAACTTCGGGTAATCCTCTAGCTCATCTATTGCCGTATGAAGGAAATCCAAGCCGTTCTCAACTAAGCGTTCCAGTATTTCTTCCTTATTCATAACATCTTCAACATACTCAGGGTGCTACATTAAGGGGATTTATAAGCGATACAACGAATCACAACGAAATTCTAGCCGACGAATTTAAACTTGACACCTGATGCCTTCATTTTCCTGTTTTGTTTCCCAAAGTTCAGACGGTAAAAGCTGCACTGCCAAGTCTCCAACCAGGATTCCAACCACAGCGATATTGACGTTATCGGTTACCTGCGTTTGGTATGATGCGTTTGAACGGTAGAGATGCCGTAAGATTCCACTATTTAAAATACTAATGGCGTAAATACGTCATCGGAAAATAAATGACTTGAACGTCACCGTATCTCTTAATTAATTCCTGATCGCAGTAACCCGAGTCAGCCACACAATCTTAAATTCAGATATAACGTGCAATGAGGTAAATTGTAAATGATGTATTTGTTCAATAGCAGGGGGCAGCACATGGCTAATCTAGTAAATGGCCAACTTCATGCGCCATCCGGTCGGAACATTGGGCATTTTCTAGAAAACCGAGGCATCTTCATAGATATGTCAGGACGGTATCTTGGTGAAATAATACAGGGCGACCGACTGATGTATCACCGGTCATCACCGCATAAGAGTGTGAATTACGGCATTTACGGAAACTACGGCAATGTGGGCAATTATGGTAACCCAGGAAACCGTGGGAGCATCGGTACTATCGGGGTGTATCAAGATATTGCTACGCCTTGGTTGCGGTAAGTGTCTACAAATTATCTACAGGTTAGGCAAATTCAGTTGGACATCCACTTTGCACCCACTTGAACATCTCATTCAATCGTTCTTGGGTCGGTAGTTCAAATGTTTCTGTTTTTGTGAGTCCTTCAGAGATTTTTTTCTTACTCATCCATCCCAGGAACGTATAATATTCAGTTTCCAGTTTAGCCTTGCCAGGAAGCGCACAACCCGCTTCCACACTAAGAAAATTCCTGAGTTTCTCGATTACAAGCTGAGGATCATCCTTATGGAATTCGACATCGGATCCTGCTAAATCCGAGAGTGCCTTTTTCAGATCGTATTGGTCTTTTTCGAAGATAATGAATTTTTTTCCGTCAGTGCGTTTATCTGATGATCGACGGAATCCCATATCTATCCCGAATTCAAACGGCATGTTCATACGGAATATTTCGCCTGCTTTCTCGGCCTTGCATCTGCTCAGGTCATGAACTGAGTATGCACAAGAGGATATTAATCCGATAATCTTGTCTAGGCGATTTTCCCCGCTTTCGAGACTCTCAGTCGAAAATCTTGGCTTGAGGCCAGCGAAGACAATACAGAAAATGATAACTTCCAGTAATGGCGCAAAGTCATCATCAATTGGGCAGTTAATGAAAACATTCTTGTCGAAATCTATATCGGACAATGTTTAACCTTTAAGGTGCACTGAGTCATTTCCAAGTTCGCGAAGAATCAAGTTCGCGAATTCTTCCGTCACGGCCATGTATGAATAATTCCGTTCCTTGATTTCTCGCGATTTTTCGGCAGAATTTAGGGATACTTCTTTGATAGCATCGCCCTGAGTGTCAAACGTGCCGGTGGCGCGACTTGATCCTGCTTTTCGGACACTCCACTTAGCGCCATTTGGAACTACATGCTGAGCCTTCTTACCCATCTTGATACCTCTATCACGTTGACTGATCGAATTATTGATATTATAGGTCGCCTGCAGGGGCTGTACAAGCAGTAGTATTTTCCTGTTAGGGATACAGAATTTAGGGATACAAGATTCGGATTATGCTCATTCGGTCTCTTGGTATTGTCTTACGGTTCAAAATGTCACAACCCATGATGATTGAATGTTATACTCATATCGTTCTACAAGGAAAATATCACTAACACTTACTATCTAGAGGAGGGCGTGTTTTTCCTTAACGGAGAAAACTACTATGGCAACAAACAACCGAACGGAGGGAAAAATTATGGCGGCACATTCTTCGCTCACAGTTGCTGATTATATTCTTATGAAAGCTTCTCAACAGGATTTGGAAATTACACCTCTGCAGCTTATGAAACTTGTGTATATTTCTCATGGTTGGATGCTTGGGTTATATGGACAGCCATTGTTTTCTGATTCTATCAAGGCGTGGAAATACGGCCCTGGCATACCGGAACTTTATAGAAAAATTAAAAAATATCGAGCGTCTCCTATTACTGATAAATTATCAGATTCGAACGAAAAATTCAGTGAAGAGGAGAGCGATATAATAGACCAGGTTGTAGAAATTTATGGGGAGTTTTCCGGAATAGAACTGTCCGCAATGACTCATGAAGAGGGTACTCCTTGGTATGATACCTGGAGTGAAGGGGGCAAGTTTTCCAATATTCCAGACAGCCTTATTGAAGAACATTTCAAGATGTTAGCTGCATAAATATCTTTATCTATAGTGGGACAAATGGAGCGCAGGCAATATGGTCGTCGACAAATCCCTTCTCCGGCGCGTCCCTCTGTAGAAGATGACGCCTTAGCCAAAAAAGAATCAGAAGCATTTCGGCGCAAAAGAGATCTGGCCAGGGAAACAGAAGAACGAGATCACGACAGGAAGCAACAAGTAAGGGATCTCGCGCACTTCGCTATTAAAGCCGGCATCATTGTGGGTTTCAGTATTATTAATTGTCGGCCTTTTTTCTTGGGGTTGGCATCTATTAATGCCTAATGGGTGGCACTGGTTAGAGAAAGATCAACTAATTAAAATACAGGAAACAATGTCTGGGGCCTTAATCGCTGTTCTAGTGAGTGACTACGCAAGAAAGTATTTTTGAAATACTTAATCACTGCTGCCCCCAAAATCCTCAACGAAGTAAATGCGCATATTCCGGTTATTATCGTTTTGCGCAACCCCATAGACCGGACCTATTCCAACTACCTGATGAAGGTTCGAGCAAGACAGGAAGAATTGACTTTTGAAGATGCTCTGGAGTCGGAAGCAGAACGTCTTTCAGCGCATTGGGCCTATGGCTGGGGCTATGTAGACGTTGGATTATACGCCGAACAGGTCAAGGCATATCTCGATAATTTTGAGCGGGTGTTACTTCTTTTGTTTGAGGAAGACATCGTGACGGGTCAGACAACGGGCAAGGTATTGAACTTTCTGAACCTGGACCCCATCATGGAAGGTCTGGATCATGTTCACGTGAATGTTTCCGGTTATCCGCAAAATCGCATCTTGCACCGTCTGATGACGGACGAACTGGCAGTCAGAAAAGTCAAGAACATTGTCAAGGCAATCCCTTTGTATGCTGGTTCAAAGCGGATGTACCGAAAACTGATGAAAGCGAATTTGAAAAAAACAGACATGGCCCCTCAGACGAGACAGATGCTCAAGAAGAAATTTCAGGACGATGTTGACCTGCTGGCTGCGTACACAGACCTCCCCGTGTACAAGTTCTGGACGGATTTTCGGTAAGTTGTCTTCAGGTCAGAAAATTTCGGTTGTTAAGTCGGATCGTGCTTCACGGTTGTATACTTGAAAACGTGCAATGCTGACAGCCGGTATCGATACGTAAGGTTGAAAGCTGTCAGCAAAAGACCCAAACAGGCGTGGCATCATGAATTTTTTCATTGTTGGTACTTCCAAGTCAGGAACAGCGACACTGTTTGAGACTCTCAGCAGGCACCCGGGGATTTTTATTCCGCAACGCAAGGAGTGCCGCTATTTTTCCTGTATGCCCGCTGATTTCTCCGGGCCCGGGACAATATCTCCGGGTTATATCATTCAATCCCTGGAAGACTATCAGGCCCTGTTTAAACGGGCCGGACGGGACCAGCTCTGTGGTGATTTCTCGCCCGATTACCTGTATTTTTACCACAACGCCGTGCCCAAGATTCTGAATGAAATAAATGCGCAGGCGCCGGTTGTCATCCTCTTGCGCAATCCCATAGACAGGGCCTATTCGAACTACCTCCACCATGTACGCGAGGGTTGGGAAAACCTGAGCTTTGAGGATGCCCTGGAGGCGGAGGGACAGCGTCGCGCCGCAAATTGGGCCTGGGGGTGGAACTATGTGGATGTCGGGTTGTACGCTGAACAGGTCAAGGCATATCTCGACAACTTTGAACGGGTGTTGTTGCTGCTGTTTGAAGAGGACGTCGTGACAGGCCGGGCAACGGGCAAGGTGCTGGATTTTCTGAACCTCGAACCCTTTCAGGAAGGCCCGGATGATGTGCATGTCAATGTTTCAGGTTATCCGCAAAATCGCTGGCTTCACCGGCTGATGACGGATGAGGTGGTTGTCAGGAAGATTAAGAATGTGGTTAAGGCTACGCCGTTGTATGTCTGGTCGAAGCGGATATATCGGAGAGTGATGGAGGGGAATTTGAGGAAAGAGGCGATGGCGTTGGAGACGCGGCAGATGCTTAAGGGGAAGTTTCGGGACGACGTTGCCTTGCTCGCGGAGTATACCGGACTGCCGGTGTACGAGTTCTGGAGGGATTTTCAATAAGCGCAAAAATTATAATTTGCTGGTATAGAAGGAATATTGTCAATCTCCCATAAAACGCGCACTCAGTAATGATCACGTGGCAAGGCGTTTCCACTCTATATTGGACATAATTGAAAAATGAAGATGTTACTAATAGTGTGTTACTAATAGTGTTGAAAAGATCGGATGTATACGCCAAAATGATGTGCCCCCCAGGGTATGGTTTGATTTATTAACAGACAGCTGATTTACAGGAGACGGATTTCTCCTTTTGGGAGAAAATCATGAGCGAAAATATTTGTAGCCTTGATGATAACATCAAGGTGTTTATATCAATGTCGGAAAGGTTGGAACGGGACTATCCTGGTAAGGTTGTTCTGATTTATAACGGCAATTTTTGTGGGTCCTACGACTCTGTTGATAGTGCCGCCAGAGAAGCGATTAAAAATTTCGGGGAAGGTCCCTATCTAATACGACAGGTTGGTATGCCAAGAGAAATGACTATGCCAGCATCCATTGCCTACAAGCCACATTATGCCAATAATTGAAGCGGGGATTAGAAACGCAGACGGCATACTTGACCCGAACCAACTTATCGGTGTTGGTCCTTCCATTGAAGTTTCTATAGGTCATTTCAGGCCGCGTGGCGAGAAAATATTACAGGAAAAGGAGAATGAAAACGGGTGGGCTCTGATAGATACGGGAGCAAGCTGGAGTTGTATCGACGCCTTTTTGGCTCGAGATCTAAAGCTACCTGTTGTGGACAAGATGACCATATCGGGTGTTGGAGGACAGAAGATACATAATGTGCATCTTGCACAAATTCACATTCCAAACCTGAACTACACCCAGCATGGGCTTTTTGCCGGAGTTGACTTACAGGCTGGGGGGCAGGTACACAAGGCCCTGTTAGGAAGAACTTTTCTAAAGTACCCTCTCGTTGATTATCCGGCATGATCCATACGCCTACCCGAGCGTCATATTTCGGGGCTTCCCCGATAAACCCCTTCCGTGGTATCTTGTCCGGAGGATCAATACCAACCTTACTGAGCCGTGATGAGATCGCCTTCCAGCGGTCTTGGACTGACGAATTGGCGTCTAATACGAAGCCAATTGACTTGTGATTACTAAGACTAACAGCGACATCGACGCCTTCGATAAACTCATCCCTACTGCCTATCTCCTTGATAACTGGATAGGACTCCGGCCATGGCTCTTGGTCGTAGTCAATGCCGCGCCTTATGAGTACGTGACAGATCGTATGCCTATCATTGGTGCCTTCGACGTGAAGTTGAGGACGAGAGCCCGAATCTGCCACTATCGAACCTCGATGTCCTGCTGTACAGCTACCTTGATTTGGTTTGCATCCAGGGCAACCGCATACTTTTATGTGTCTACTCCGAACAGGATTTCCGCCCGTCTGGTATCACTCCACCCGGCCTGCTTGAGTTTCCCCCGCATGCTGTTCTTCTTCCCATCCAGCCGCGCCAGGTTCAGACAGAAGCGCCGGATAATCGCCACGTTCTCCGCGCCGTCCCCCTTGCGGATGCGACTGTCATCCTCCCTGAACGCCACGTCCAGCACCCAATGCGCCTTGTTCTCCACCTCCCAATGCCGCCGTATGCCCTGCGCCACCCGCTCTGCATCCACCGGTAGCGAGCTGATATAGTAATGTATCTCCCTCTCCACCTCCTGCCCCGGCAGGTGCCGTTCCCGCTCCATCTCTATCACCGTTTGCAAGCCCGGCCACTTGGCCGCCCCGCTCACCCACTCACTCACCGGCAACTGCCGGCAGACACGCTTCTCCACCCGGCCATGCCCGCCGTCCACCTCCTCATGCACCGCCAATGTCGCCGGCGCATCGCGTGTAACCTTATGAAAGTACGCCTGTATTTCCTTACGCAACGTCTTGTGGTTGTCCTTCAGCGACAAGGTGTAATCCCCCCCTTTATCGTGTATCTTCCGGGCTATCTTCCGCTGCGTGTTCATCGCATCCGCCGTGATATGCGCCCCCTTTACCTGCAACATCTCCAGCATCGCCATGACCGAGGCCTGCTCGTTCTTCTTCCCGGATGACTTCATCTGCGCCAACACTAACCCGCAGTCATGCCCCCAGGCCGTGATGCTGTGCAGGGCGCTGTGCTTCTCCCCGTCATGAGACCGCCTCAAGGTCTTCCCGTCCAGCGCTATCTGCTCCTGACCCTGCGCCCCGCGCACCTCATTCACCCAATCGATAAACGCCCGGTTGAACTGCTCAGGGTCCAGCGCACGCACCACCCGCGCAATCGTGTCATCCACCGGCATGCCGTTCGCAAACGGCCGGTAGCGACGCAGCCAATCCAGCTTCTCATCCCCAAATTCCTTGATATCCTTCCACCCCTCCGCCCCCGACAGCACCGCACTCACCGTCAAAAACAGGATGTCCAATAACTCATGCTTCTTGTTAATATCACGCCGCGGGTCCTCAATCGTCGCCAAATGGGTCAATAAACTCATCGGATTCTCCTCGTTTTGGGGGTAATACTGCTCTGATCCCCGCAAAATCCAGAAGTTCCCCGCTTATTTATATCTTTTTGGAATAAAAAACCTCTCTCTTATGACAAAAAGTATGATCTTGCCCTGGGTTTGCATCAAGGCTCACGGCTCGGTCTAGTGAGCTATCTATCTTCTGAATAGACACCTCCGAAATAAAGTCGGGACAGGATTTCAGAAGAGAAGCGAATCCTTGAATGCAGTCATAACTGTGTGTTGTTGCAAAGACCTGTATGTTTGATCTCTTTGCAGTGTTGACGACCAGCTTCCACATTTCTTCCATTACTGAAAAATGAAGGCCCGTATCGATCTCATCAATCAGCAGAAATCCACCAGCGGTTCTCACTAGTGAGAGGGATAGAGCGAGCAATCTGCGTATTCCATCCCCGAAACTACCGAGAGGTATTCGGCGGCCATTTTCGCGTAGTCCTACCAATACCCCACCCGGGGTATTTCGGTAAACGCTACTTGTGAGAAAGTGGATTGACACAATGTCATCTTGAAGGAGCTTCATAGCTTCTATAACTTCCGACTCGCGGCCTTCTGAAAGTACTCTGTCCCACATATCTCGCATGGAACTAGGCCGTAGAGATTCTGGCGTGAGGAGTCTGGTGGGTGAAATTCCCGACACGTTATCAAACCGGCTTCTTTGCAATCGTCTTAGTCCTGCCAAAGATAACGAACCATTCTCAGTTACCGGAAAATTTGGAAGCCCGTCCGGAACATTGCCACTAATTCGAAGCCAGACAGCCGGCATTTGATCAGACTCATCCTCGAATAAAGGGAAGCGCTGCTGCCCGTCGCCTGGGCCGGAATAGCCCAACCCATCCTCATCCTCAACATCCTCTGGGTAGTGAAGCAGTTCGACGGAAAGCTGCTTAGCACCTTCGTTGGAAGATATACTAAAGTTGACCCCTGGCTCCAAACGACGTCCGAAGAATAGATGAGAAATATCTGAAAAATTATCTCGGCTATATGGCTGAGCTTGTTCGTCCACGAAATTGGTCTCCCCGCGTCGACTAGCTGGCCTGACAAGCACGGAAGGGTTCCCCTTGGAAATTAGAAATTCCAATGCCTCAAGAATCGAAGTTTTCCCGCAGTTATTCTTGCCGACAAGGAGGTTGACACGTTTCAGACCAGATAAGCTGAATGATTTAAATCCGCGGTACTGATGTAATTCAAGCGTTTTCAACATCTTGTTAGTCCACTTAGATCAATTTGTCCATCTCTTTCTAATACATGCAAAATGACCAGTGCTTGGGGTATGACTCGTTGCTTAATATTGCCTTCTTATGAAATTCTGCATTAAACATTTATTCATCGATTTCAACGTGTTTTCCGAAGGATGATACATGCTAACACTTTTGAGCTAAAGGTGCGCTGTTATGAACCGCCCCGGGGATCCCGGAGACCCGTTGGTTTGAGTCATGCCACTTTGCATGACCGGTTAATTTCATGTGCAAATCCTGCTTCATAATAGACACCTCCTCTATTATTGCATCAATGCTGGACCGGCTAATTTTGGATCTTTGTGGCAAAGTGGAAGCGCACTTTACTTTTGCCTATGATCTCATATTATGAGGCTCTGATCAGAGTTTCGTTAAGGCCTGAAACTGGTTGTTTTACGCTGCAGGTGGACTCGCCAACCGTCACGAAAATTACATGTCCCTGGCTAAGCGGACGGAACAACTGGTCTCAGGTTTTATTTGCCGTGGTGATGTGACCGGTTGACGGTCAGTTCAACAGATTAAATTGCACGGCCTATGTATTGAACCCGAATATCTGTTATTCTTTTGGAAGAAAAAAGCATATCTTTTTCTTCCAAAAGAATATGAGTAAACTCGCGAACAGCACTGACAGCAAGATTCTTCAGCGGATCAAATCCCGCAAGCGGGGCTGGGTCTTTACGCCCGACAATTTCGCGGATCTGGGCACCCGTCAGGCCGTTGATCACGCGCTGATGCGCCATAGAAAAAGCGGCCTCATCCGGAGACTGGCCCGGGGACTATACGATTACCCAAAAACCGACCCTGAGTTGGGTGCGTTACAGCCATCTACGGATGACATTGCAAGCGCCTTGGCAGGACGTGACGCCACCCGTTTACAACCCTCCGGGGCATATGCGGCCAATCTCTTGGGACTCTCTACACAAGTGCCTATGAAAGTCATGTATTTAACGGATGGCCGCAAGGGGAAAGTCCAGATTGGCAAGCGACAGATCATCCTGAAAAACACTACCCCCCGCTATATGGCTACTGCGGGGAAAATCAGCGGGCTGGTGATCCATGCCTTGCGTCACCTGGGGCGGAAAAATGTCGACCAGCAAATTATTACACAACTTGAACGTCGTCTTGATGAGGAAGCTCGCAAGCAACTAATGCAGGATATTCGGTATGCTCCGGCTTGGATAGCCGATATCATTCATAAGCTGGCTGCTCAGGAAAGTACGGCATGAAAGAGTTTGTTGCGCTATCGGAAGAACGCCGGCGGCTGATCTGTATTGAGACCAATGCGCAACTGGGCTTGCCAGAAGTTGCCGTCGAAAAGGATTTCTGGGTTTGCTGGACCCTGCGCAAATTGTTCGAACTGCCCGAGTGGGGCGAACACCTGACGTTCAAGGGCGGTACATCATTATCTAAATGTTGGAAACTAATCGAGCGGTTTTCCGAAGATATCGATATCGTCATCGATCGGGCTGCATTGGGTTTTAGCGGAGAGAATACCGTGGAACAGGCGCCAACAAAGACACAAATAGATAAGCGCCTCAAGGCGCTGAAAACAGCTTGTCGACAATGTATCAACGAGAAGATTCAACCGGCGCTCACCGAGGTTATCTCATCGGATTTGCAGGAATCACAGGAATGGGCACTTGAACGGGACCCCGACGACGAAGACAGGCAGACTTTACTGTTGTTCTATCCGACAGCCTTCCCGGACCCAGAGCATGTCGCTTATCTTCGTCGTGCCGTGAAGATTGAAATGGGTGCTCGTTCGGATACATTCCCTGCTGAATCAATCGAGATAAGGCCTTATATCAGCGATGTCTTTCCTGATCTGGTGCTGGAACCCGGCACCGTCGTCAAGGCGGTGAAGCCAACACGCACCTTTTGGGAGAAGGCCATGCTTTTGCACGAGGAAACCTATCGGCCGGAAGCCAATAAAACACACCGGCAAGGTATGGCGCGGCACTACTACGACCTATACCGGCTGATCTTAGCCGGCATTGGCGATCAAGCAGTCCAGGACATTGGACTGTTCCGTCGGACTGCTAAACATCGCCAGGCTTTCTTTCGCCGCGCCCGTTTCGATTATTCAACATTGAACATAGACCGGTTACAGTTAATGCCTGCAAAGGTCGACCTGCCGACCTGGCAGGCCGACTACGAAAGCATGCAGGGGGAGATGTTCTATGGCGAGGTGCCGACATTCGAAGACATCCTGGCTGTGGTG
The DNA here is from genome assembly GCA_965204045.1 of Gammaproteobacteria bacterium. Taxonomy (GTDB): domain Bacteria; phylum Pseudomonadota; class Gammaproteobacteria; order Eutrophobiales; family Eutrophobiaceae; genus JAAXHV01. Next base: position 4,696,375 of record CBDBDW010000002.1, on the reverse strand, counting down.
GGCGATTATCAGGCCAAATTAAATGCTGTATAATACGGGGTCAGGTCGCACAATGCACAATTCTTAGTAGGTATGCACATTGTGCGACCTGACCCCGTGTTTTTTCATCTGCCTCGACCTTTGAGATTGCCCCAAAGGCAGGGGTTGCAAAGGTCTCAATGAAGTTCCTGCAAAACTGCTTCGCCTTCTGTTGTGCCTTCGCCTTCTGTTGAGTATTGTTGACAACGATAGGCAGGCAGACTACCCTGTTCCTGACCGAAACGAAAAAGGAGAATGTCCTCATGGAAAACGAACTGCGTCGTCAACCTGCCACCTTCGAAGAAATCTGGGCCACCCTGGATCGCATAACGGAGAAACAGGAAAAATCATCCGAGGAAGCCGATAAGCGGCGGAAAGAAGCCGACAGGGAGATGAAGGAGGCCCGTCAACGGATGAAAAAGCTGGAGGGGTTATTCACCAGCCAGTGGGGCAAATTGATGGAGAGCCTGGTGGAGGGGGACCTGGTAGCCCTGTTGCAGGCGCGTGGTATAGAAGTGGAGTCTACGCATTCCCGGTCGAGTGGCCGGCGCAATGGCGAGCACTATGAGTTTGACATCCTGGCCATTAACGGTGAGGAAGTGGTTGTGGTGGAAGTCAAGACCACGTTACGGTCCGAGGACGTGACGCATTTCCTGGAGAAGTTGGCCAGGTTCACGGAGTATGAGCCGGTATGGAAAGGGAAGAAGATCTTTGGCGCCGTGGCCTACCTGAAGACGGATGCATCCGTGCAGGGGTATGCGGAGCGGCAGGGGTTGTTCGTTATCCGGGCCACCGGGAACAGCGCCAGCATCACCAACCCGACGGATTTCCGGCCCAGGGTGTTCCGCTGACAGTCAACACAGCGCATCAAACAACCTGATGAGTCGACGCTCATGCGCGACCGTCCAGGAATTTTAACGTCGGGTGGTTGATGGAATTTCTTAGTATCCTAGGGGGAAGATGTCAAAATTGTGATGCCGGGCCGTAGCTTTAACAGAACAGAGTCAATCGTTGAACGGGGAAGGGAATTAGGTGTTAGAATAAATTTGGATTTCTCCACAATTACCTTACATGTCTTAACATAATTACTATGGCAACCTTACTAAATGACAGGGAGCTTAAGTCTCTCTTCGGCAATGTCCTGAAGAATGCCGATGAATCCTGCCTCCGTCCAAATTCATACGTGCTTCGTTTGGGTGCACGGGGTGAGTTTATTAATACTGGAAAGCAATTTGATTTAAGTAAAGACAAAAAAGGTATCAGGATACACTCAGGCCATGCAGTCGGAGTGACGGCTTTCGAAGATTTGGACTTCAGGAGAGAAGCCGTCCATGAGATATTTCCCGATCATGACTTACACGGATTCGTAAGTCCAACCACCGATCTGTCTCGTGAAGGGATAATTGCGCCTACTACTCAAGTTGATGCCGGTTTTCACGGCACTCTAAATTGGACTTTTACCAATCATTCTAATGAAGATCGTTCATTTCTCTATAAGGAAAGAATATACAGAATTGCTATTTTCAAACTTGATGAGAATGAGTCGCCCGAGCATCTTTATGGAGGTCATTACCAATCTCAAACGGGTTATGTGCCTTCCAAACGATCTGGCGCGCCGGTTGGCATGAAGAAATCTGAGTGGGAGGATGCATTCGTTAAGGGTGGTCCCCAAGACCTGCTTGAGCAACTGATTTCTTCCGGTTACCCGTGGGGAATGCTGGGGAAACGTCTAAAGGAAATTGATGCGCAATTCAAAGACGTTACCAATGAGTATTCGCAGATTTATGATTTAATCGAAAATCTGGATAAATCAATTTCCCAGATTCAGGAACGCCAAAGTGATACTCCGAAGATGGTTAGAGATTTACTCAGGGAAGAAGTTGGATCGCTACAGAACAGGTGGCTTATTGGCGCTGGTTCATTGATTATTGGTGCAATCGGTCTCAGTCTTACTGTACTAACAAGTTCTTCTATCATGAACTTCCTTGAAAATTATGGCCCAGTTGTCGGTGTTGTCGGAATGGTTGCCGCGGCTATGATATTCGCCTATATCTGGCGACAAAAATAGTTGTTTATTTCTAACAGCTTTCCCCTGGAAAGACCCAAAACTATAGGCCATTGCGGGGATTAGTGAAAAAGGTAGCCATTTCACCTGTGGTGACATATAAAAAATAACCCTTTCCTGATCTCCACCCCGTCGGCCAGCACATTGCGAAAAAAGTCGGGATTGCGCTGTTTTCCGGCTGGCGAAGTTCGTTCTCCCAGACGACAAAGGCTTCCACGTATATCGGATTCTCCATCCCCGTCATGATCCTGGATCTGACCGCAGCTAGTTGCATCATGATGTCAAAGAAGACGCCATTACCCGGGTCGGAACCCGCTAGCACTACTGTAATGGCGCAAAGTCATCATCAATTGGGCAGTTAATGAAAACATTCTTGTCGAAATCTATATCGGACAAAGCTTAACCTTCAGTAGGCACTGGGTCATTTCCATAGGAATCACGTTCGCGAATTCTTCCGTTACGGCCATGTATGAATAATTCCGTTCTTTGATTTCTCGCGATTTTTCGGCCTTCTTTGATGGCTTCACCCTGAGTGTCAAACGTGCCGGTGGCGCGACTCGACCCTGCTTTTCGGACACTCCACTTAGCGCCATTTGGAACCACATGCTGAGCCCTGTTACCCATCTTGATACCTCTGTCACGTTGACTGATCGAATTATTGATATTGTAGGTCGCCTGCAGGGGCCGTACAAGCAGTAGGGAACTCTACGAAGGAACACGGGGTCGTTGGATGGGGGCGGACCAACATAACCCACGTCGGATTGGCGGTATCTTGCGGCGTGCCATTCAATTCGACTCATGGAGTGGCAATGTTATGTCATCACTTGGCAGTGCTCCATACCGGCCTTGCAAATACCCTAATTCAATATTGTCGCCCTTGCGCGTTCGAATATCCGTCAGTGGATAAAGTTCCGTAGCTCCCTCCGGGGTCTTTTCAGTAAACCAGAGTTGATCACGTCTCAGTACGGACGATTTCATCAGGTTGGTATCATGAGTTGTCGCAATAAGCTGTGCGCCGTTTCGGTTTATCTCCGGCCGGCAGAATAACTTCAATATCGCCTCACTGGCATAGGTGTGCAGGCTGGCATCCACTTCGTCTATGCATAGCAGAGTACCCTCATCCAATGCCTGGTATGCCAGGCTGAGCACTATCAATAACCGCCGTGTTCCGGCGCTTTCCGAATCCAGGTCAAGATAAACCGGCTCTCCCTGCCGGCCACGATGAGCCAGTTCAATAGCAACATGCTTATCATATTTGTCGGGTTCAATTTTTATGGTACCACCTGACAACTTTTCAACTATAGCAACCATGTCTCGACGCATTGCTCGATCTTTATCCGAAATATCAGTCTCCCTTTTTTGGTAACCGATAACTCCAGTATTGATAGATGTTAAGAATTCGATTACTCGTTGACCCGGATCACCTCCTGTATATAGTGCTGAAGCCGTTGTACCCGGTACTGAAATCGAACTGGCAAAATCAATTGACCTGAAATACTCGTATATTTTTGATAGCTGCTCATGGCTGTTCTGTGCTGCCGCTGACAAAAACAGGCTATTGGGTCTGGTCAATCCGGCAATGTTGTTGTTCCGTCCCTTCAACCAGCGTCCAAAATTGAATCCATTATTATCGCGCTCGAACATCCTTCTGCGATGCGATCCGGGAAAAGCGTACAGCCACTCCGAGGCAAAAACATCATCCGTTGTTTCAAATCCATAATGGTATCTTACGTCATCAATAACGAAGTCGATTTCGAACCTGGACGGGGTTTGCGAACAAGTTGAGTCAAGCTTAAATGCATCGCGTGGTACGCCACCACCGGGTTCACCCTGGGTATGCGACCACAATACCATTCCCCGCATGTCAGCTATTGCGTTCACGACATTGGATTTGCCTGATGCATTGGCGCCATAGATCACTATCGCGGGTAAAACTGACCCGCTCTGCACCGCTTTGCAGTCAATCAGCCCATCGCCTCGATCTCTCAACGAAGATGCAGCGAAGGACAATTCCTGCTTCTCGCGAATGGAAAGGTGATTTGCTACAGCAAAGCGTAACAGCATTGGTTGATTCCTATCAGGTCATTTAGATTACAGAATTATAGCATTATTCGTAATTTTTTCGCAAATTCTCACGTAACGTGCATTCATCTATGTTAAATTACCCTGGATCGAAGGCGCGGTGACTGCTTCATCGGGGGTGTAGAGTTATCTATACAAATAGCAGGTTGTCTAAATGCCGAATGGCTCAGTTCCTTCTCGATAGAATCCTTGTATTTATTCTGCAACGAGTCGAAGGGGTCAGGCCGCACAATGCACACAATTGACCCCATTCCCGTCGGAACGGGAAGCCGGAGTGCGCATTGTGCCACCTGACCCTGTTGACCCTTATCTCCCCATAATTTGCCTCGCTCGAATATTCACTGTAATTCCAGCTTTAAAGAACGTCCGACCGCCTGCGCGGCCCGGGAGAGGATATGAAGTGTGACATGTTCATTTTTTGGGTCGAGCAACCGGTCAAGTTGAGAACGGCTGGTTGACAACCGCCTCGCCATTTCCACCTTGTTGATACCCTGCTGTTTCATTGCTTCGGCAAGTTGCCAGGCCAGAACCCGTTTTACAGCTTGTTCGGTTGTCTCTTCATAATTTCCTTGTTCCTTAAGAAAATCTTCAAAGAACTGGCCAGGCCTGCCTTTTTCAATATTGTCGTTCATTTCATACCTCTCATTCGTTTACCCGCCAAATTTAAATCTTGAACCGGTGTCTTCTGTGATTTCTTGATGAAGCCATGAAGCAAAATCATCGCCCCATCATGAGCACAGAATAAAACTCGCGCTATCCGTCCATTGGAGAGATTAGTGCGAATTTCCCATAGCCCTTTGTGTCCTGTAAGTGGACGACAAAGCGGCATGCCAACCGGCCACCCGAACTCGGCTGTTCGGATGTCATCCCCTATCAGCTTACGACCTTCAGGACTAAGTGATAAAAGCCATTCTCGAACGGGAGTATTACCTTTGTCTGTCTCAAAGAATCTGGCCGGTAGTCTTTTCTTATCGTCCATCCGTGAGTGTACCATAAATGGTACGTTCTATCCAGTGTAATATTGTCGATGTTTTATCAACGCAGTGTCGGACGACGGTGGTCCCTTGTCCTTTTTTCTATTGAAAGTAGAGCTTACTGAGCAACTCCGGGGGACAGCAGGATTTGGAAAAGTATGCCAATGCCGGCGATGATGATGGTGGCAAAAACGAACAATGAGCCAACCATCCATTTGATAAGCCGGGCTTCAAGGCTGGCAATATCAGCCTTTGTCGCCAGTTGCGGTAGCTGTGACACTTGAATGACGTCCTCCGAGGCCTTGGTTGCGCTCTCCTCTGATACGCCGGCTTCAATAAATGCCTTGTAGAGTGGAATACTGCTCATAAGGGTTACCTCCTTTTAAGTTTAACGTTACGTTCCAGGTCCGGAAGTTGATTCACCTCCGCCCATGTCTGCAATCTACGCTCTGCTGCCCGGGCTGTCAACTCTATACGGTCCGAAAGGGCGTATCTCCTCTCCCCGAATATCAGTTTCCGATCACCCGGGTAAAATACGATGAAGGTAACATTGTATAATATGTAACCTGCTTTGGTAATTCATGTGAAGCCACGGTAACACAGACATGTCCCTCGGACCGATAATGCTGGACCTGCGCGGCGTCGAGTTGCAGGCGGATGAGCGGGAGATGCTGCTGCACCCGCTGGTCGGCGGGGTGATCCTGTTTGCGCGCAACTACCGGGACCCGGAGACGTTGATCTCTCTCACCTCCCGAATTCACGAACTGCGCAGTCCCCCGCTGCTGATCGCCGTGGACCACGAGGGCGGGCGGGTGCAGCGTTTCCACCAGGGCTTTACCCGCCTGCCCCCCGGCCGCTGCTTCGGCGACCTGTACGGGCAGGATGCGCGCAAGGCCTTGAAACTGGTGGAAGATACCGGCTGGCTGCTGGCCGGCGAACTGCTTGCCGCCGGTGTCGATATCAGTTTTACCCCGGTGCTGGACCTGGATACCGGCGTCAGTTCATTCCTGGGAGATCGCACCTACCATCATTCCCCCCGTCGGCAGTATTGGGTCAGACCAGACTAAACTGACAGAACCTCCTGATAATTAAGAGAAAATAATTCATAAACAGGCTCTGTACCACGCTTAGACTGCGTTTTTCACACACCAAAACAGGACTTTAAGGCGGAAGTGTCAAAAGCTGCACAAGCAGGCCACATCGAATCAGCAGCAATTCCGGGACACCCATAAAATTATTTTGCGGAAAGAACCAAGTCTCGAGATGCCTCTTTAATTCATGGGTGTCCTGAATTGCTTCTGCCATTTTTAAATCCGGTGGAAAAAGAAGCTGACAACGGATAAACTGATCCTGTGTCGATGAGAAAAAAGTAATGGCGGCAAATTTAAAAGAAAGCTTGTATACCCTGGCCGATCAACTGTCGGATAATGCTACCTGGGATGATGTAATGGAAGAAGTCCGTTTTCGACGCGCCGTAGAAACCGGCGCCCGTGCGGCCGAACTTGGCGAGTTTGCTACAAAGGAAGAAATCCGGACAGCGTTTGCGCGTTGGGGTGTCAATATTGCAGATTAAATGGACGCGTCCCGCTTTAGCAGACCTGGTCGAGGCGCAGGCTTACATAGCAAAGGAAAATCCGCAGGCAGCCGAGGTCATCGCGCAACGGATATGGGATGCGACTCAATCCCTGGCTGACAATCCACGTATCGGTCGTAACGGACACGTTGCCGGCACACGTGAGTGGGTTGTACAGCGAACACCTTACCTGGTTGTATACCGGATACGCGAAAACCATGTTGACATCCTGCACGTTTATCATGGTAAGCGGAACTGGCAATCCCTGCCTGAGTAGAAGGGGTCAGGTCGCACAATGCACGTCGGATTGGCGATAACTTGCGACGTGCCATGTCCGTTGACCGATGTCGACTGCACTTCTATCCCTTTCTTTTTCAGCAGTACATACAGGTCATTCTTCACCAGACTGTCTATCAGCCTGCTGCGCGGATCGCTAAAAAGCGCTTCCAGGTCGGGGAACCACGGGTGAGTCTCTTCCGGTACAGCCCGCAGAGTACTGCAGATTACTTCAGGCTTGGCAGGTGCTTGATGCAGGTTGTTTTCCATGACGGCCTTCTCCTTTTCTGTTTTGAATGTGTCTGATACAACTCAACGGATCAGTTCCACCGCAATATCCAAATCGAGTGTGGCCCATGCCCGGTCTGCGGTAAGGACCCTGGCCTGCTCTCGAATTGCCAGAGCCAGGCAGGCGCGGTCGCCGAGCGACAGCCCCGCTTCCCGGGTTGTTGTACGCATCAAACCCGCTGTAATAGCGAGAGATTCGTCAAAAGGATAGATATTAAGGCCGAAAGCCAGGAGGGATGCGCGGGCATCATCTTCGCTTGCTCCAAGGTCAATATATCGTGTAATAACTTCGGAGGCGTTCACCGCTGATATTATCCCGTCATTCAATGCCTGTGCCGCAATATCCGCTCCCTCTTCCTCAAAGGTGACCGCCAGCAGGGCAGAGCTGTCGAAGACGATACTCATTCCTCCCCCCACATAGTCCGTCTGTCCTTGAGGAATTGATCGACAATGCTCACTCCCGATTTCTTATATTTTCTCATGCGGGACTGAACCTGTTCGACTGCAACGGCAGGAGAAACCACACGGAGTTCTCCTGCCTCAACACGGACCGTTACGCGGCCGTCTTCTTCCAGTTGCATCGCTTCGCGCATCTCAAGAGGAATCGAAAACCGGCCGTCCGGCGCAACCCTGAACGACTGCGGCTCGACATCACAAGGTTTAGCAGACGAAACAGTCAACGGACCCGGTTGCAGTTTATGCCAGGCCCTCCAGTACTGGTACTGTGTGTTGGCAGTATTTGCATTGCCATTTTCTGCCGTGAAACGCTCTATGACTTCACGGCGCTTTGCAGGGCGATCCTTTTCGCGTGTAATCTCGTCTGCAATTTCCCAGACCCGTCCGGTTTTGGTGCCGGGCCTGGGGCGTTGATATACCACTGTCTGATCTGCTGATAAGCTTAACATATTATATCTTCATTTAAATTAGATTTTGGAAAAATATAATATTTATTCCATATTGTCAACTAAATGGAGTTAAATCTTTTAGGTCGAGTGTATGAACGCTTTCAGCGTCAGCAGATCCCATATGCTCATCATGGTGTCAATGTATAATATGTAACCTGCTTTGGTAATTCATGTGAAGCCACGGTAACACAGACATGTCCCTCGGACCGATAATGCTGGACCTGCGCGGCGTCGAGTTGCAGGCGGATGAGCGGGAGATGCTGCTGCACCCGCTGGTCGGCGGGGTGATCCTGTTTGCGCGCAACTACCGGGACCCGGAGACGTTGATCTCTCTCACCTCCCGAATTCACGAACTGCGCAGTCCCCCGCTGCTGATCGCCGTGGACCACGAGGGCGGGCGGGTGCAGCGTTTCCACCAGGGCTTTACCCGCCTGCCCCCCGGCCGCTGCTTCGGCGACCTGTACGGGCAGGATGCGCGCAAGGCCTTGAAACTGGCGGAAGATACCGGCTGGCTGCTGGCCGGCGAACTGCTTGCCGCCGGTGTCGATATCAGTTTTACCCCGGTGCTGGACCTGGATACCGGCGTCAGTTCATTCCTGGGAGATCGCACCTACCATCATTCCCCGGACGTGGTGGCGCGCCTGGGGCAATTCCTGGTGAGAGGCATGCGCAGCGCCGGCATGACGGCGGTGGGCAAACACTTCCCGGGACACGGCAACGTGAAAGGCGATTCCCATCACGAGGCGCCGGTGGACGAACGGGATTACGGCGCCATATTGATGGCGGACCTGGTGCCGTTCGAACGCTTGATCGGTGCGGGTCTGGCGGCCGTCATGCCGGCCCATGTCATTTATTCCCGGGTGGATGATAAACCCGCCGGTTTCTCCAGTGTGTGGTTGAAACAGGTACTGCGGGGACGGTTGAACTTCCAGGGTGTCATCTTCAGTGACGATATCAGCATGGCGGGCGCGGAATTTGCCGGGAGTTACCCGGAACGGGCATACAGCGCGCTGGATGCCGGTTGCGACATGGTCCTGGTATGCAATAACCAGGCGGCTGCCCGTGAACTCCTGGATGAGTTGACGATCAGTCCGGATCCTGCATCCCAGCTCAGGCTGATGCGCATGCACGGCGCCGACCCCGGCATGTCATTTACCGATTTATGCAGCAGCGAAAGGCGTTTGCGAATTGCCGGGGAGATTTCCGGGCTGGACGTGGCGCCCGAACTGGAACTCGATGATGACGGCATCGCCGGTTAACAGACTTGCATTCATCCTGTTGCTGTTCTGGACCGGAGTGGTCCCGGCGGCAGATCCCGGCTGCCGCCCCCTTCAGATCAGTGAAATACCCTATTCCGGCCCCGATGAGTACGGGCAGGGTCTGTTATGGCAGGTAACCCGACAGGACGCCCCGCCGAGCTACCTGTTCGGCGCCATCCACGTTGCCGAGCGCCACGTCAGCGCGCAACTTGAGAAGGTCAAAGATGTCCTGGCCGGCAGCGAGATTTTCGTCATGGAAGCGATATTTGACCCGGACAGTATCGAAGCGCTGCGCGGGATGATGTTCTTCACCGACGGCACGCGGCTGCAGGACGTCATTCCTGCCGGCCTGTATGCCGAGACGCTGGCGATACTGGGCGCCTATCACGTGACGGAGACCGACCTGGCTGCCATGAAACCCTGGGCTGCCTACCTGACCATGAGTTATCCCGCCGACATGGGCGTCATCCTGGACCAGCGCCTGCTGCACCTGGCCCTGGAAGCGGGACTCGATACCATGGGCCTTGAATCCGTGGTGGAACAGGGCGGCCTGTTCAATAGTTTTTCGCTTGGCGATCAGGTACGATTGTTGACGGACGCCGTCTGCCACCGCGGGATACTGGAGGATGATTTTGCGAAAATTATCTCGCTGTACACGGACGGGGACCTCGCGGGATTGTCTTCCTACGGGCAGCGTTACTCGTTCGATGACAATACATTGTACGAAACGCTGACGGACAGGCTGCTCACCAGGAGAAACCGCCTGATGACCGAAAGAATGCAGGCGGCGCTGGAGGCAGGCAGTGCGTTTATCGCCGTGGGCGCGTTGCACCTGCCCGGTGAAGAAGGCATCCTGGCTTTGCTTGAACGGCGCGGCTTTGAAATAACCCGGGTGTTCTGATGACTGAAACAACGAGGCGGAAGTGGAATTAACTCAATACATAAGCGCTGTCTGGAACTATCTCATGCATGAGGCATGGATAGTACAGGTCTTGATCATCCTCCTTGTAGCCTTGTTCATGAATTGGCTGCAGAAAAGAGCGGTGACCAGATTGCTGGTCCGTGTCCGCAAGACCAGGATTCCCTGGGACACTGCATTGTTCGAAGCCGTCGGCAAGCCGTTGACCGCACTGATATGGCTTATCGGCATTACCCTGGCTGCCGACGTCGTCGAACACGAGATGGACGCAGCTATTTTCGAGATCGTGAACCCGGTCCGCGAGGTCGGCGTCATCGCGGTCATTGCCTGGTTCCTGGTCAGGTTCGTCAACCGTGCCGAAATACACTATCTCAAGTCACGGGTGGATGCCGGCGCGCCGATTGACCGCACCACGGCCGATGCCGTCGCCAAGCTGGTGCGCATAGTAATTTTCGTCATTGCGTTCCTGGCGCTGTTGCAGACCCTGGGTTTCAGTATAGCCGGGGTACTGGCCTTCGGCGGCGTGGGCGGTATCGTGGTCGGGTTCGCAGCCAGGGATTTACTGGCCAACTTTTTCGGCGGCCTGATGATCTACCTGGATCGGCCCTTCGAGGTAGGCGACTGGATCCGTTCCCCCGACAAGGAGATAGAAGGCACCGTGGAGAACATCGGCTGGAGACTGACGCGGATACGCACCTTCGACAAGCGGCCGTTATACGTTCCCAACTCCGTGTTTGCCACTATCGCCGTGGAGAACCCGGAACGGATGACCAACCGGCGCATCTACGAAACCATCGGCATTCGTTATGAAGACGCCGGCAAGATGGCCGCGATCACCCGTGACGTGAAGCAGATGCTGCGCGAGCATCCCGAGATTGACGCGAACCAGACCATGATAGTCAACTTTGTCAAGTTCGCCCCCTCATCACTGGATTTTTTCGTGTATACGTTTACCAGGACGACCCAGTGGATCAGGTTCCATGAGATCAAGGAAGACGTGATGCTGAAGATATTGGAAATTATCGAGCGGCACGGCGCCGAGAGCGCGTTCCCGACTTCGACAATTCACATAGCCCCCGGGCAGGCCGGCCTGCCGGAGGGCTGAGCCGGGTACTCATGTTGCTTGAGTTCACAAAAATGCACGGCCTGGGCAATGACTTCGTAGTCGTCAACGCCCTGGAACAGGCCGTTGCACTGGACCGGGAACAGGTAAAGAGGATAGCGCACCGCCGCTTCGGTATCGGCTGCGACCAGGTCCTGATCATCCGCCCCGGCCGCAGTGGCGAGGCGGATTTTCTCTACAGTATATATAATTCCGACGGCAGCGAGGCCGAGCATTGCGGCAACGGCGTACGGTGTGTCGCCATGTACCTGCGCAACAACGGCATCGCCTGCAAGGATGAACTGGTCATCGAGTCCGTGGCCGGACCGGTGAGGCTTGGTTTTGAGGGTGATCTCGTCAGGGTAAACATGGGCCGCCCCGATTTCAGGCCCGAACGCATACCGCTTGCCGTAACCGGGCAAAGACATCTCTACACTGCCGAAGCGGACGGGACCGACATCGAGTTCGCGGCCCTGTCACTGGGCAACCCCCATGCCGTCATAGCAGTCGATGATGTCGACCGCGCCCCCGTAACCGTAATCGGTCCCCGGCTTCAAGGCTCCGACTTGTTTCCCGACAGTGTGAACGTGGGATTCATGCAGATCCTGGATGGTTCGCATATCAGGCTCCGGGTATACGAACGCGGGGCCGGAGAGACGCTCGCCTGCGGCACCGGGGCCTGCGCCGCCGTGATCGCGGGAATTAATGTGTATAATCTTGGCAGCGATGTTGAGGTATCACTGCCCGGAGGTTGTTTGAAGGTGTCATGGGATGGTAACGATGAACCGGTCTGGATGACGGGACCGGGTACAACCGTATACGAGGGAAACATAAACCTATGAAAGTGACAGAAAAAATATCGGATAACTCTTCGATCAGCGCCGAAGAGGTTGAGATTTACATCAGGAACAACCCGGATTTCTTTCTCACGCGGCAGGAACTCCTGGCCGACATGGCCATACCTCACGGCACCGGAGCGGCCGTTTCCCTGGTGGAAAAACAGGTCAAGGTGTTGCGCGAGCAGAACGAACAGGCCCGCAAACGGTTGCATGAATTGATTGAGATTGCCAAGTTCAATGAAGATCTGGCCCACCGGATGCACCACCTCGTGCTGACCCTGATTGATGCAGACGATCCTGAAGAGATATTCAAAACGCTTTATGAAAACCTGAAACGTAATTTCAGGGCGGAACAGGTGGTCATAAGACTGTTTGCCGAGGCGTCAGCAAGTCCCGGCCCTGCGCTGGCTGAGTTTGTCGGGAAACAGGCGGGGGAAGCAGGCTTTTTCGACTCGTTGATTGAGAAGCGGCTGCCTGTCGTAGGCGTGCCGGCCCTGGAACAACAGGCATTTTTATTCGGCCCCGGCGGCGCCGATATCGCATCCGTGGTACTGGTCCCGCTGCGCGGCGGCGATTGGGGCGGCGTGCTGGCGATAGGCAGCCGGGACCCGGACCGTTTCCAGAAAGGCATGGGCGTCGAGCTGCTGGCGAATTTGGGTGAGGTGCTCAGCTTCATCCTGAAACCCTGGATAGCCACATAACACACTAACGTGAGAGAGTCTGAGATCGCCAAGCTCGATGCGTTCCTGGGAACCCTGCAACACCTCTCGGTCCATACGCGTAAGGCGTACGCCGGCGACCTGGCGTTTTTCCTGGATTACTGCAGGCAACTCGAAGTCGGCAAATGGCAGGATGTGGACGGCCGCCAGGTACGCGGGTATATCACGCAAAGACACAGGCAGGGAACGGGCGGCAGGAGTCTGCGGCGCAACCTGTCCTCCATCAGGGCGTTTTACAGGTACCTGCTGGCAGGGGGAGAGGTAACGAAAAACCCCGCGGAAGGGATTACGACGCCGAAGACCGAAAAACGCCTGCCGAAAACGCTGGACGTGGACCAGACGTCCCGGCTGGTCGAGATCAAGGGTGACAAGGCGCTCACGCTGCGCGACCGGGCCATCCTGGAATTGATGTATTCTTCGGGGCTGCGGCTTGCGGAATGTGTCAGCCTGGATATTTACAGCGTAGACATCCGGGACGGCCTGGTAACCGTTACCGGAAAAGGCAGCAAAACTCGCAAGGTGCCCGTGGGAAATTATGCCCTTGATGCGGTCAGGGCATGGCTGAAAGTCAGGCAGCAACTGGCGGCGCTGGACGAGACAGCCTTGTTTGTCAGTACCCGCGGCAGGCGCATCAGCGCCCGCTCCGTGCAGCAACGCCTGCGTCACTGGGCATTGAAACAGGGCCTGGATACCAACGTGCATCCGCACATGCTGCGCCATTCATTCGCCACCCACCTGCTGGAATCCAGCGGTGATCTCAGGGCGGTACAGGAACTGCTGGGGCATGCGGATATCAGCACCACGCAAGTTTACACCAGCCTGGATTTCCAGCACCTTGCGAGCGTGTACGACCAGACACACCCTCGGGCCAGGAAAAAATAAAAAGGGGACAGATTTATACGTAACGTCATAAATCGCGCTACGTTCGTCATTCCCGCGCCCCCCTCGTCATTCCCTATATGGACTCCTCCCGTTTTGCAAGTAGGCACGAATCGATAGTGAAGGCAGACTGCGGTCGTATATACGGACTCTGATTGGGGTGCGACCCCTGGCCCAAGATGTGTTCGCCCCTTCAGCCCTCTTCGGCGCAACGGCGTTCTCACGCCGCGGGAATGAGCAGGGTCCCTGAAGGTGGGTCTGACCACTATCACGTTGTGCCGTCTTGCAAGGAAATAACATAAACGCTGACGCCTCTCTCCCGGCTGGCCGTTCAGGCGGCGGCCACTGCCGCCGGCGGGTTGCCCGACAGCTGGTTGGCATGGCCCGGATCGTACTCCGTCCGGTAACGCAGCATAGCCCAGGCGGTACGCACGGTTTTGTTTGCCAGGGCCACCGCCGCCCGCCCGGCGCCACGCCGGGCCGCCAGGTCTTTGAGCCACACCTCAACGTCATTACGGGGTTCCCGCCGCGCCAGCGCCTGGAGTACCGCATGGGCGCCGGTAATGAGCGAGGCACGTAAGCGTTTGTCCCCGCTGCGCTTGCCAATCGACCCCAGGCGCACCTTGCCCCCACTGCTGTGCTGCTTGGGGGTCAAGCCAATACAGGCCGCCGCGGCCCGACCATGCCGGTACGCCTGCCCGTCCCCCAGGGCAATATACAACCCCAACGCATTCTTGGGCCCCACCCCGGCCAGTGTCAGCAGCGACCGACACGCCGGCGTCACGCGCACTTGCTCTGCCAACTGCCGCTCCGCCTCCTGCAACGCCGCCGACTGCGCCTGCCATAACTGCCAGGCCAGCGCCAAGAGCGGGCGTAGCGACAACGGCAACCCGTTCTCCGCCTCCTCCAGCACGCGCGGCAACTCACGCCGTAACGCCGCCTCCCCCTTCGGCACCACTTCCCCAAACTCCGCCAGCAGCCCACGCAGCATGTTCCCCGTCGCCGTCAATTGGTCCGTCAGATGCTCCGCCACGCGTTTCTGACACTGCAGACTCTGTTGCTCCACCCCCATCAACCCCACCCCCGGCAATTCCTCCCGCTGCCCCGCACGGGCCACCGCTAACGCATCCCGCGCATCCGTCTTGTGGCCCTGACGGTACGGCAACACCCAACGCGGCGAGAGAATCTTCACCTGATGACCGAACGACTCCGCTAAGCGACCCCAATAGTGCGCACCCCCGCACGCCTCCAGTACCACCAAGGCCGGCGCCTGACGCACTAAATACGCCGACAACGCCGTCCGGCCCATCGCCTGGTTGCTCACCATCCGGTCCTGCTTGTCGACCACGCACACCTGAAACGTGTGCTTCGCTAAATCTATGCCGATTGTGTTAGTATCTCTCATCGTGGACTCCTCGTTGTTGGTTAAACAAAATTGCTTCTCCCCCCTTAACTACCATGATAAGGGGGGAGGAGTCCACACATCGGCGCAGGCGGGAATCCAGTGAAAAAACATTCCTTATAAGGAGTTTTGTTGTCTACTGGATTCCTGCCTTCGCAGGAATGACGAACTATGATGCGGCATTATTTATGTCGTTGTGTCTAAAATCTGTCCCCGGTCGGTCAATGTTGTTTCAACAAACGTTCTTTTTGCAGCTGCCAGTCCCGGTCACGTTCAGTCCGGCGCTTGTCATGTGTCTTTTTCCCTTTGGCAACACCGATCGCCAGTTTCGCCCGGCTGTTTTTCCAGTACATGGTCAGCGGTATCACGGTATACCCCTGCCGTTCCACCGCGCTTGTCAGGCGGTTTATCTCGGTCCGGTTCAGCAGTAGTTTACGGGTCCTTTGCGGGTCCGGCCTGACATGTGTTGAGGCCGTCGGCAACGGTGTGATCAGGGCGCCGAACAGGAAGGCCTCCCTGTCTTTAAGCAGGATATAACTCTCGTTGATCTGTACTTTTCCGGCGCGCAGGCTTTTAACCTCCCATCCCTCCAGGACCAGGCCGGCCTCGAATTTGTCTTCTATGGAATATTCAAACCGCGCCTTTTTATTCCGGGCGATCGTATTTTCCGGAGTTTTGCCTTTCTTCTTTGTCACCGGTAGTCCTGCGGGAAGTGCTCACCGGAAGTATATCATTCGATGGGTGTCCCGTAATTTACATGGGTGTCCCATATTTGCCGTTTTTGTCCCACCTGTTTTTATTGGGTGTCCTGTAATTTGTATGGGTGTCCCATATTTGTCGGCTTGTATAACAGGGCGAATTCCCGCAGAATCGAAAAAAAATCAAGAGAGAATAAATGGCTGCCAATCGCACTTCCATACATGGTCAATGGTCGTCAAGATGGATCTTCATCCTGGCGGCTACCGGTTCTGCCGTCGGACTGGGCAATATCTGGAGGTTTCCTTATGAGACCGCTGAAAATGGCGGAGGCGCGTTTGTACTCGTCTACCTGGTTTGTATCGCCCTCGTAGGCTTGCCGGTCCTGATGGCTGAAACCATGATAGGCCGGCGTGGTCGTCAGAGTCCCATCAACAGCATGAAGTCCCTGGCTGAGGAAGAACAGTGTAGCAGGTACTGGCAGTTGGTGGGCATATTCGGAGTCGCTGCCGGATTTCTGATCCTTACGTTCTACAGCGTGGTCGCCGGTTGGACCCTGTCTTATGTATTTCGCGCACTCTCCGGAGCTTTCAGCCATTCCAGCGTTGCGCAGATTCAGAACATGTTTGCCGCGCTCACGTCAGATCCGTTACGGCTGCTGGCCTGGCACACAATCTTTATGGCTATGACGATTATCGTCATAGCCAGAGGCGTAAAGGGCGGATTGGAACAGGCAGTACGCTTCCTGATGCCGGTATTGTTTGCGCTGGTATTGGTCCTGGTCTGTTATTCCCTGACGATGCCTGGTTTGTCCCAGGCCATTGCCTACCTGTTTAAGCCTGATTTCAGTCAAATCAACCCGGGCACCATCCTGTCCGGCCTGGGTCATGCATTTTTTACCTTGAGCCTGGGCATGGGCGCCATCATGGCTTACGGCGCTTATCTTCCTGAGCATATCTCCATTCCCCGCGCCAGCTTGACCATAGCAGCGCTGGATACCTGCGTTGCATTGCTGGCCGGTATAGCGATATTCCCCATCATGTTCAGTTACGGACTGCAACCTCATGAAGCCGGGGCCGGCCTTATTTTCAAGGTATTGCCGATTGCCTTCGGCAAGATGCCCATGGGGAATATTATCGGCCTGCTGTTCTTCGTGTTATTGATGTTTGCTGCCTGGACCTCTGCCATTTCACTCATGGAACCGGCAACTGCCTGGCTGGTGGAGCGGAAAGGGATAACCCGCGTGCGCGCCGCAGCGTACACGGGCGGTCTGGCCTGGGTTTTGGGCATAGGTTCATTGTTGTCCCTGAATCTCTGGTCTGAAGTCAAGCTGTTCGGGATGACTTTCTTCGGCCTGGTGGAATACCTGTCAATCAATATCATGTTGCCTCTCGGCGGCTTGCTGATAGCCGTATTTGCCGGCTGGTTTATGTCCAGGGCGTCCACCTCAGATGAGTTGAATCTCACCGGATATGGTTACAAGGCATGGAAACTGGGCGTGCGTTTCATTGCGCCGCTGGGAGTGTTGTTGATTATGCTGCATACATTATTCGGTATTTTCTAGTTCCCGCTGACGAGGGTCAGGTAAACAGGGTGGGGCAGGTATATGGGCGACATTGATTCATACTCATTGCCCGTGCCGCTGATACAAGTTGAGATAGTTTATGGCAAGACCGGGTCGGCGCGGGTGATCAGGCAGGAAGTCCCGTCCAACGCGACCCTGAAGGAAGCTATCGAACAATCAGGGATACTGGAGATGTATCCGGAAATCGACCTGGCCGGCAACAAGGTGGGGGTATTCAGCAGGAAGAGGGAATTGCACGCCCCCGTGCACGCCGGCGACCGCATAGAGATTTATCAACCGTTGAAAGTGGACCCCAAAGAAGCGCGCCGCCGGCGCGCCAAAAAGGCGGACTGATGGCTTTGCTCAATGTCAACCTGCATTCCACTCCCCGCTACAGGATAGTATTGCTGTTTGGCGCATTGATCGCCGCCGCCGCCGTCACCGGGCTGGTATCACTGGCCGGCGGCTCCGTGCCGGTGCCGATCCGGGAAGTCATCGACATCCTTATCGAGCGGCCGCCGGGCATCAATTCACAGATAGTCCTTGACCTGCGTCTGCCCAGGGTTATTTCCGGTTTTGTCGTGGGCGGGATGCTGGCGCTGGCCGGCGCGCTGATGCAGGTATTGCTGCGCAACCCGCTGGCGGAGCCTTATATCCTGGGCGTGTCCGGCGGCGCTTCCGTTTTTGCGCTGCTGGCCATCAGTATGGGCCTGGCAGGAATATGGCTGACGCTGGGCGCCTGCTTCGGCGCGTTGCTGACCATGTTCATGGTGTTTGTATTCTCAGGTTCCGGCGCCGGCTGGAACCCGTTGAAAGTGCTCCTGACCGGGGTGGTCATCGCCGCCGGCTGGGGCGCGGTCATCAGTTTTCTGCTGGCCGTCAGCCCGGCCGCCAAGTTGCATAACATGTTGTTCTGGCTGATGGGCGACCTGAGCTTCAGCCAGCCGGGCGGGAGCTATTACCTGGTATTGATCCTGGCGGTAATCCTGGCGATGTATTTCTCACGGGCCTTGAACCTGCTGGCGGTTGGCGATCTTCAGGCCGCCGCGCTGGGCGTCTCCGTGAACCGCCTGCGTGTTATGGTTTACTTCCTGGCCTCGATACTGACGGCAACGGCAGTCATCCAGGCCGGGAGCATAGGTTTTATCGGCCTTATCATCCCCCATGCGGTCAGGTTGCTGGTCGGGAACGACAACCGGCTGCTGCTGCCGGCTTCCGTGCTGGCAGGCGGCATACTGCTGGTGTTTGCCGATATGCTGGCGCGCACCCTGCTGGCGCCCAGGCAACTGCCCGTCGGCGTCCTCACCGCGCTCATCGGCGTGCCGGTCTTCCTGTTGCTGTTGCAATCCACCGCGGCAAGGCAGAGGCCCTAGCCCGCATTTCTCACCAAGCCGCTTGTTGCCATCAGAAACGTCCATGTGTTGTCGATAAGTTATGGTAATCTTCCCAAAATGACGACATTACACACTGCGCTTGATGCGTCCTTGCTTGTCTTTTTTGCGCCAGCGGGCACGTGCTTCCTCAACCGTATAACCCGATACGCTTTCGGTCGCAGGCACCCGCTGGCGCAAAAAATCCGGCGCAATCACCGCATCGCTTGGTGAGAAATGCGGGCTAAAGCGGCAGACCGCGACAACAACGGGGACGGAGCAATGTTGAGGGTAAACGCAGAGGCATTGACCGTAAGTATCGGACAGAAACTCATCTGCCGGGATTTCGACCTGGAACTCAGGGCAGGGGAGCACTGGGGAATGCTGGGCGGCAACGGGGTCGGGAAAACCACCTTGCTGCATACCCTGGCCGGACTTAGAAAGCCTGTCAGCGGCAGGATCATGCTGGACGATATCGACTTGCAGGACTACCGGCGCCTGCACCTGGCCCGGAAGGCAGGCGTCCTGTTTCAGGACAGCCAGGATACCTTCCCGGCCACGGTGAAGGAAACGGTGCTGACCGGCAGGTTTCCATACCAGTCATTCTGGCCGGGAGGGCAGCGTGAGGATGTTATCCTGGCGGATGCCGCCCTGGCGCAACTGAACCTGGCGCCGATGCAGGACCGGCAGGTGGATACCTTGTCAGGCGGGGAACGGCGGCGCCTGGCTATCGCCACCCTGCTGTTGCAGGACCCGGGGCTGTGGCTGCTGGATGAACCGACCAACCATCTTGATTTCCACCACCAGATCCAGGTCCTCGACCTGATAAGCCAACGCGTGCGGGACAGGAACAGGGCCTTGTTGATGGTGTTGCACGATGTCAACCTGATTAGCCGTTATTGCAGCCACGCAATCCTGATGCCGGGACAGGAACAACTGTTGTGCGGCGAAGTGGCGACGGTCATCAACAGGACCAACCTGGAAAACCTCTATCGGCACCCCATCCATGAAATATCGAGCGAAGGACGAAAATACTACTTCCCTGCCTGAAATATCATTATATTATCCGCAGATTACGCAGATTAGCGCAGATTATTTATACGTAACGTCATAAATCGCGCCACATCCGTCATTCCTGCGAAGGCAGGAATCCAGTGAAAAAACGTTCATTATAAGGAGTTTTGTTGCCTACTGGATTCCTGCTTCCGCAGGAATGACAGACTATGATGCGGCATTATTTGTGTCGTTATGCACAAAAGTTATTTATTATCTGCGCTAATCTGCGTCATCTGCGGATAAATCATTCAAGGGCCTTACAAGCCTTCATCGACCTGGGTATCGGGTTCGGCAGTATCCTGCTTTCGTTCCTGCTCCGGCGGTTCCTCAGCGGCGCCGTCACCGGTAAACGGCAGCTTGTCAATCAGTTTGCCGAAAAAGCCGCGTCGCTTGTACTTTCTTAACGGCACGTCAACGATCCTGGTGGGTTTGTTCGTCAACTCCTCCGGTCGTTCCAGCCCCGGCGCCACGTCGCCGTCGATATAGGCCAGCTTGTCGTCCTCGAAATGCAGGGTGATATGGCGCTGCTTGCGCTGGCGGCCGCCTTTCGAAAAGGTATAGACATAATCCCAGCGGTCGGTATGAAACGGGTCGACCAGCGGTGGCGTCCCCATGATGAACTGCACCTGGTTCTTGTCCATGCCCGGCTTGAGCCGGGCCAGCATCTCGTTGTCGATAATAGTGCCTTGCTGGATGTCGATTCGATACACGCCAGGCAGCTTGTAAGTTCCCTCATGGGTGCAGGCCGTGAGGAAAAAAGCGAGTGTCAGTAATAAAAATCTCATGCGGCAGGGTTCCCGACCCATAAATTACGAATTTTATGCCCGTATGCAGTATACTTGACTTTGTCGGACTTATCAGAAGTCCTTATAGATAGGGCACCTCTAAAAATTAGAGGCGCCCGTGCAGCATAGGGATATGCTGCCATTTTTAGTCACGTAAGTGACTGAAAATGAGAGGAAACGGAAAATCGCATTTTACGTTTCCGTCTCTAAAAATGCCCAGGATGGCATTTTTAGAGGTTACATATTGCAATGTCAAGACAGGAAATCTCCCATGGACAGCAAGTCTCTTAAAGAAGCAGGCCTGAAAGCAACGCTGCCGCGCATCCGGATACTGGAAATCCTTGAGGCGTCGGCGCTGAAGCATGTGAGCGCGGAGGATGTCTATAAAGCGCTGCTCGATGCCGGGGAAGACGTGGGCCTGGCGACGGTATACCGGGTGCTTACGCAGTTCGAAGGCGCCGGGCTGGTAATCCGTCACCATTTCGACGCCGGCCATTCCGTATTTGAACTGGATCGCGGCGGGCACCATGACCACATGGTCTGTATCAAGACCGGTAAAGTCATCGAATTTGAGAATGAGGAAATTGAAAGGCTGCAACACAAGATTGCAGAAGAACACGGTTACGAACTGGCTGATCACAGCCTGGTCCTCTACGTGAGACCCAAACAGAACCCAGCCTGAAAAACCGTAATTCTCCGGGGGCGGATTTCAAACATGCGCCTGCACGTTGTAGGCAGGGGTCCGTCCCCTTCGTCCCGTTAATGACTCGCCGGGCGCGCTTCAGCGTGAAAAGCCGGGTTCCCCGGCCTGGTTGATATTTTTTCTCGCCTGTTCCAGGAGCTCGCACAGTTGCCGGGAACCCAGCAATATCCGGGGGGTATGGCGCTGGATGATGTCGGGGTCGATGAAAAACAGGTTGCCGTAGCGGGCGGCTTTGAGAAAAGGCCACTGTTTCCACTCATCCAGCCAGTCCGGCCGCGCCTCGGTCATGCCGCTGACGATGATGGCATCCGGGTTTTTCACCAGCACCGCTTCCTTGCCCACCTGCGGCGTCGGCGCGCCCAGCCCGGCGAAGATATTGGCGCCGCCGCATAACCGGATCACGTCGCTGATGACCTGTTTGTCGGTAACGGTGATCAGCGGGCTGGGCCAGACCTGGTAGAAAACGGTTACTTTTTCCAGTCCCGAATACCTGTCCCGCAAACGGGAAAGCCCGGCCATGTATTCCTGCGCCACAGCCCTGGCCTCGTCTTCCCGGCCGCCGAGAATACCGAACCGGGTGAGGTCCGCAGCCACGTCTTCCAACCGTTGCGGTTCGTTTATATAGACGGCAAGGCCCAGGTTCATCAACCTCTCCACCTGGTGGAATTGATTGCCCTCTTTCCAGGCGATGACGAGGTCGGGTTGCAGGGCCAGGATCGTTTCGATATCGAAGTTGTCATAGCTCCCCACGGCTGGAACCAGGCGGGCCCCGGCGGGGTAATCGCTGTAGCTGACGGCGCCCACGACCAGGCGCCCCAGGCCCGCGGCAAACAGGTTCTCGGTGATGTTCGGGGCCAGGCTGACAATTCTTGCGGCTGGTGTATCCAGTTTTACTGTCCTGCCGATGTCATCAACCACCTCGACTGTCTTCGCATCCGTCGTAAATGCCGCCAGGAAAACAACGCCGGACAGGATATATCCGCTTATGTTTCTCATCAAATCTTGTCTCCCAACACGGTAATGCCGCTCACTGGAATGTCAGTCACCGTAAGGGTCAGGCGCAGTTCCGACAGGACCGCAGACAGGATTTTGAATTGAATATCGCTGGCTTGACCGTTTTCCAGTTTGATCAGCGTATACCGGCTTACGCCGGCGCGATCTGCAAGATTTTTTTGAGTCAAACCGTGGGCTTTGCGGTTGGCAAGTATGATCTTCCCCACTTCGGTCAATTTCATAGGTATTACCATAAGTCAATAATAATTGACATGTTAAGAATATATAAGAGTAATGTCAATTATTATTGACATAAAATTATGGAATTACTGCCGTGACCAAGTTTTGTTATGACCAATTTTTGTTATTGCGGCGCCCGGAAGATACTTTATAATACATCAATGTATGCAGGTTTCCACTAGGCAAGTCTGCCAGGTGGATTAACGGGAAGACTGGTGAGCTCTTGCGAGTGATTCCAGCACTGCCCCCGCAACGGTGATCAGCCCTGGTCCCGGATGTTAACCACTGTGCACGGCACGGGAAGGTGTCCGGGACGTTGACTGGCGACAGTCGGCGCTGTAAGTCCGGAGACCGACCTGGGTATGAAGTTTCGGGTATCACCCGGTTTATTCAGTGACATGTTGCGGAGGGCGACATAGAGCATATTTCCTGCTCCGTTTCCCCTCTTCGCTACTGCCTGAATTCATTTATATGAAATTCTGCGGGAGTGAAGAAATGAAAAATACGCTCGTCTGGGCGCTGCTTGGCGGCGCATGCCTTTATGGGACTGTATCCCAGGCTGCCTCTTACGAAGAAATCGTGGTGACCGGCACACGCACCCCGGTCGAAGCCGGCAGGTTACCCGCTGCCGTTACGGTGCTCAATCGGCGGGACATCGAGGAATTGCAGGTGAATTCCCTGCCTGAATTGCTGCAGGGCATTGCCGGCATCGACGTGACGGTAGGGGGTGGTTACGGAAAAGTTACCGGCGTTCGCATGCGCGGCTCTGAATCGGACCACGTGCTGGTGTTGATCGATGGGGTCAGAGTCGGGTCGGCAACTGCCGGAATTGCCGCGTTCGAATACCTGCCGCCGGTCCAGGTGGAACGCATAGAAATTGTCCGGGGGCCGCGTTCCAGCCTTTGGGGTTCGGAGGCCCTGGGCGGGGTCATCCACATATTTACCCGGAAGGGTTCGGGCGCCGCGCCCCGTTACAGCCTGGACGTGGGCGGCGGCTCATTCGAAACCTTTGAGGTGACCGGTGGCGTCAGCGGCGAATACCGGGATTTCAACTATAGCGCGGCTGCCTCCTGGTTTGATTCCGGGGGGATCAATACAAGGCAACCCGTTCCCGGCCCTTTTGGTTTCGACCATCCGGATAAAGACGGTTATGACAATGTCTCCGTGCATTTGCGCGGGGGTTACAGTTTTGCCGGAACTGGAGAGGTCGATGTTTTTGTCCTGAGAGCGGAAGGGGCCACCGAGTTTGACGGGAACTTCCAGGACGAGAGCGGTTTCGTTCAGCAAGTGGCGGGGGGTTCACTGCTGCTGATGCCTATGGACAACTGGAAGACGCAACTGCGTCTGAGTGAAGCCCGCGATGAGTTGGAAAGTTTTGCGCCGGCCGGCGCTTCCGTTTCGCGTTTTGATACCAGGCGCCGGCAACTTTCCTGGCAGAACGATATAGCGCTGGCCGACGAACACGGGGTGACTCTGGGCCTGGATTACCGGGATGACAGGGTTGACAGTACTACGGATTATGACCGGTCCACAAGGGATAGCCTGGGTATATTCGGGCAATACGATGCAAATTTTTACGGCCAGCAACTGCTTGCCTCGGTGCGCTGGGATGATGACGAGGCGTTTGGCGGTAAAACCACCGGCAGTGTCGGCTGGAGTTATAACTGGAAGCAATGGTTGAAGTTGTATGCCACTTATGGCACGGCCTATAAGACGCCCACGTTTAATGACCTGTTTTACCCGGGTTTCAGCAATCCGAACCTGGAACCGGAAACGGCAGTATCTTATGAAGCCGGGTTGGAGGGGCGGCATGACGCGGTCTGGTGGAGTGTTCGGGCTTACCGCACTGACGTGGACGACATCATAGTTTTCGCTTGTGACCCCGTCACTTTTCGCTGCGCGCCGGAGAACGTCAACGAGGCGAGAACCACAGGCATTGAAGGCGAACTCTCCCTGCGGTGGAATAGCTGGAATGCGTTATTGGGTGTCGAGTACCTGGACCCGGAAGATCGAATCTCAGGCAATCGCCTGCCGCGCCTGGCGAAGAAAAGACTGACGTTTGACCTGAGACGGGATGCAGGCAGGTTTACATTCGGCGGGCGTCTGTTCGCCGAGGGAGATCGTTTCGATGATGCGGGGAACCGGGTAAGGGTCAACGGTTTTGTCACGATAGACCTGTCAGGGGAGTATCGTCTTAATGACCGGTTAACGCTACGGGCCAAGGTCGCGAACCTGCTTGACGAGGAATACCAGACCATCAATACCTATAACTCCTTCGATCGGAACTTTTTCCTGTCGTTCCATTATCGAAGCCGATAGACCGGGCAGGGTGGGATGACATTTTAAGGACACGCTGTGAATACATCCCAGTACGCTTTATCGTCAGCCGTCCTGGCTGACGACATTCCTTAAAATGTCATCCCACCCTGCTCAAGTAAGTTATTATGTCCGTGAATTTGAGAGGCAGAAACATGTCCGACAAGACAACCAGCCCCGATGAGCACAAGCAGAAGATGCAGGAACAGCAACGCCAGGTGCGCGCCAGGATCGCGGACGCGAAGACAAAGCGCGGGGTCATCATCTACCTGTACGGCAACGGCAAGGGCAAAAGCAGTTCCGCGTTCGGCACCCTGGCGCGGAGTGTGGGCCATGGCAAGAAGGGCGCCGTGGTGCAATTCATCAAGGGTAAATGGAAGACCGGGGAACAGGCGATTTTCAAACAACTGGGCGTGAAACACCTGGTCATGGGAACGGGGTTTACCTGGGACACCCAGGACCGGGAGAAGGATATCGCCGCCGCCGAGGCGGTCTGGAGCAAGGCTGTTCCCCTGTTCCGGGATCCTGCTTACGATATTATCGTCCTCGACGAGATAACCTATATGTTCAAGTACGGTTACCTGTCGGCAGCGGACGTCGGCGAGGTCCTGCTTGCCCGGCCGGAAAAGCAGAACGTCATCGTCACCGGCAGGGATCCCATACCGGAACTGCTGGAGATTGCCGACACCATCAGTGAGGTCAGGGAAATCCGCCATGCTTTCCATCACGGCATAAAGGCGCAGAAGGGGATAGAATTCTAACCCGGTCCCGGTGGGGACTGTGGGGACAGGTGGGGTCAGAGTAAAATCACCACCGTTCTTGCTACCGGCAACGCTCCTTGCGATTTTACTCTGACCCCCGAGATATCCGGGTAAAACCAGCGGGGTCAGAGTAAGAAATTCGAAGAATTTTTACTCTGACCCCACCTATCAGGACAGACCCCCGCCTGCACCATGCGGGGGCATGCTTACCGGGGACGACCGGGGACGGACCCCCGCCTGCGACCGGGGACGGACTTCAAGTCCGTCCCCAACCAGCGGCCCGTTCCGTCACGCCGCAAAGATAAAATCCTCCCCGGCCAGCCCGCCTGCGTCCAGGTACTGCAGGGTGAGGGTCCCGCCGCCATACTCGCCGAGGTCGATGACCGCGTGCGGCCCGTCCTGGGCGAGGGCGAGGCCCTCGAAGGAGTCCAGCCCGTCGAACCCTGACAGGTCGATGCGGTCGCCGCGCCCGAAGTCCGCCACGGCGTCGGCGCCGTGGCCCGCCGCGAACACGAAGTTGTCGGCGCCGGCCCCGCCGAACAGGATGTCGTCCCCCGGCCCGCCGACGAGGGTGTCGTTGCCGGCGTTGCCGTACAGGGTGTCGTCGCCTCTTCCGCCGTAGAGCTTGTCATCGCCGGCCTCGCCGTAGAGGGTGTCATCGCCCCCGCCGGGCCCGCCGTACAGGGTATCGTGCCCGCCGCGCCCCAGCAGGGTGTTGTCCCGGCTGTCCCCGGCCAGGGTGTCGTCGTGGGCCGAGCCGTGCAGGTGTTCTATATCGGGGACCCGCTCGCGCTGCGGGTTGCCGTTTGCGTCCGTGTACTCCACGGTCAGCAGGGTGGCGAAGGCATCGCCCTCGGCGTGCCCGCCCCGGGCCGCGGCGCTGTGCAGGCGCACCACCACCCCGGCGTTCGAGCCCAGCCAGGCCGCGGTGTCCTGCCCCTCGCCCCCGCTCAAGGCGTCGGCGCCCGGCCCGCCGTGCAGCCAGTCGTCCCCGGCCCCGCCGTCAAGGGTGTCGTTCCCGCCCCGTTGCCCGGCCAGCTCATCCCCGTGCAGCACGTCGTCCCCGCCGCGCCCGTCCAGGGTATCAGCGCCCGCGGCCCCGGCCAGCAGGTTGGTCCGCTCATCCCCGGCCAGGGTGAGGGTCACGGCCTCCCCGGCGGTCAGGTGAATGGCGAGGCGGTCCTCGTCGTCGCGGTCGTGCAGCACGCCCTCGAAGCGCTCGATGAAGTACGGCAGGGTGTAGGCCGTGGTGGTGTCCGCGGCGGCGTCGACGGCGGGCAGCTCCCGGATGGTCGGCATGGTCAGGTTACCTCGTTCTCAGTGGTGGTTCATGGCGTGTCACTCCCTGCGTCATTCCCGTGCTTCCCCCCTTCCGTCATTCCCGCGCCCCCGCCGTCATTCCCGCGCAGGCGGGAATCCGGTCTGTTGAACGGTCGCTTGCGACACCTTGCAAGGTGTCCCTTCGGGACGTTTCTCTCACTGGATTCCCGCCTGCGCCGATGTGTGGACTCCTCCCCCCTTATCATGGTAGTTAAGGGGGGAGAAGCAATTTTGTTTAACCAACAACGAGGAGTCCACGATGAGAGATACTAACACAATCGGCATAGATTTAGCGAAGCACACGTTTCAGGTGTGCGTGGTCGACAAGCAGGACCGGATGGTGAGCAACCAGGCGATGGGCCGGACGGCGTTGTCGGCGTATTTAGTGCGTCAGGCGCCGGCCTTGGTGGTACTGGAGGCGTGCGGGGGTGCGCACTATTGGGGTCGCTTAGCGGAGTCGTTCGGTCATCAGGTGAAGATTCTCTCGCCGCGTTGGGTGTTGCCGTACCGTCAGGGCCACAAGACGGATGCGCGGGATGCGTTAGCGGTGGCCCGTGCGGGGCAGCGGGAGGAATTGCCGGGGGTGGGGTTGATGGGGGTGGAGCAACAGAGTCTGCAGTGTCAGAAACGCGTGGCGGAGCATCTGACGGACCAATTGACGGCGACGGGGAACATGCTGCGTGGGCTGCTGGCGGAGTTTGGGGAAGTGGTGCCGAAGGGGGAGGCGGCGTTACGGCGTGAGTTGCCGCGCGTGCTGGAGGAGGCGGAGAACGGGTTGCCGTTGTCGCTACGCCCGCTCTTGGCGCTGGCCTGGCAGTTATGGCAGGCGCAGTCGGCGGCGTTGCAGGAGGCGGAGCGGCAGTTGGCAGAGCAAGTGCGCGTGACGCCGGCGTGTCGGTCGCTGCTGACACTGGCCGGGGTGGGGCCCAAGAATGCGTTGGGGTTGTATATTGCCCTGGGGGACGGGCAGGCGTACCGGCATGGTCGGGCCGCGGCGGCCTGTATTGGCTTGACCCCCAAGCAGCACAGCAGTGGGGGCAAGGTGCGCCTGGGGTCGATTGGCAAGCGCAGCGGGGACAAACGCTTACGTGCCTCGCTCATTACCGGCGCCCATGCGGTACTCCAGGCGCTGGCGCGGCGGGAACCCCGTAATGACGTTGAGGTGTGGCTCAAAGACCTGGCGGCCCGGCGTGGCGCCGGGCGGGCGGCGGTGGCCCTGGCAAACAAAACCGTGCGTACCGCCTGGGCTATGCTGCGTTACCGGACGGAGTACGATCCGGGCCATGCCAACCAGCTGTCGGGCAACCCGCCGGCGGCAGTGGCCGCCGCCTGAACGGCCAGCCGGGAGAGAGGCGTCAGCGTTTATGTTATTTCCTTGCAAGACGGCACAACGTGATAGTGGTCAGACCCACCTTCAGGGACCCTGCTCATTCCCGCGGCGTGAGAACGCCGTTGCGCCGAAGAGGGCTGAAGGGGCGAACACATCTTGGGCCAGGGGTCGCACCCCAATCAGAGTCCGTATATACGACCGCAGTCTGCCTTCACTATCGATTCGTGCCTACTTGCAAAACGGGAGGAGTCCATATAGGGAATGACGGTAAGGGTGGCATGCTTGAAGTCCGTCCCCTTGTCCGGAGATGGCCGGGGACGGATTTAAAATCCGTCCCCTTGTTTCCCGCACAGCTACCGCCCCGGGCGCCAGCTGCCTTCCAGCAGCAGGGCATTATCGGCGGGCAGCCCGGCATTACCGCCGCGGCGCTCCCCGGCCAGGCGCAGGGTGAGCCCGCCGGGGGCGGTCCAGTGCGCGCCCAGGCGCAGGGACGGCCGGCGTTGCAGCCGCGCCTCGACGAACGGCTCGAACAGCCCCAGGCGGTACGGGGCCTGCCAGGCAACGCCGGCGCGCAGGTCTGCCCTGAGCTGTTTGCGTTGCGTGTGCGGCGCGTACCCGTCTGCCTGGAAGTTACCTGCCCGGGGCAGTCCCCCGTCCCAGAGTTGCCCGGCGCTGTCCTGGGCGTTGCCGTAAGACGGTGAGAGGGTGAGGGATGCGCCGCGCGGGTGGTGGTAGTCCAGCACGGCGCCGATACCCCATTCCGTGTGAAGGGCGGTCCGGAACAGGCGCGTGCGGGCGCTTAAAGAGAGGCGGTCCCGCTGCCAGTTGAGACGGGCGCCGGACTCGACCCCGACACCGGCCCCGGCCAGGTCGCCGTGGTCGCGGCGCGCGCCGACGGACAGGGCAGGGGTCAGGGTCGAGTCGCCGGGCAGTTGCACGGTGGCCGATGACTCCACGGCCAGGCGCATACGGCCGGCGCGTGCATTGACGGGGCCGACGGCCAGTTGCGTCCGGGTCATCTCCGAGCGCAAGGCGACGTTGAGGTCGTCCCGTTGCAGCAGGCTGCCGGTGAAGGACGCGCTGAGGTAATTGTGCTCTACCGGCTCGCGGTAGCGCCGGCCGTCGTCCTCGTGGCGGAAGCTCCCCTTGCTGATGCCGCTGACGACATCAAGGCGGGTAGTCTCGCCGGTCCAGCGCAGGTACGGGTTGATGCCGGCCAGGGCGGTGTCGTTGTTGTGGTTGAACGAGGCTTCGTGCCAGCTCAGCGCGGCGCCGGCAGTGAAGTTGTGGCCGGTGACGGCGTCAAAGCCGGCATGCGCGCTGTCCATGCGGTTGCCGATAAGGGTGGAGCCCTCGAACCAGAGGCCCGGGGCGTCGGGGTTGTCCTTATCGAAGGACCAGGCCGTGTCCGCCAGTTGCAGCAGGCTACTGAGACCGGGCAGGCGGTTACTGTGTTCCCAACCATTGTCCACCCGCGAGGTCTCGAACACGGGGTCGAAGGATGCTGGTTTGACCGCCGTGTCGGGGAACAGGCTCCTGATACGCGCGGTCAGGCCGGGGCCGTTGCCGGCGGCCTGGCGGTTGTCCAGGCGCCGGGCGATGCTGCGGGACGTGGCATCGGCCAGGGACAGGGCCATTTCGGCCATGTCGCTTCTGCTCAGGTTCGCCGGCAGCCCGGTGCGTTGCAGGGCGATGGTGTAGCGCAGGGTGCTGGCGCCGTCTTCGGCGGTGACGGCAATGTGCACCACGGGGGTGGTCCCGGGCAGGGTGACGCCGGCGTGTCCCGTGACCGGCACGTTGTTGACGGTGACGGTTTTGCGGGCATCGCCGAGCACGGGGATAACGGTGAGGGTGTCGATGCCGCGGGACAGGGACGCGTCGTAGTCGGTATTGTCCGGGCTGAACACCGGGGAGAGGTTGACCGTTGACTTGTCGTTGCCGGTGACCACCAGGGCCGGCAGGGTCGGGTCGGTGTCGGGCGCGGCGCGGGTGATGCGCAGGGTGTAGGTGCGTACCGTGCGGCCGTTCTCGGCGGTGACGGTAATCTCAATGACGGTGGTCTCGCCCGGGCGCAGGTGCGCGGTATGGGCCTGCCCGGCGGTGAGGGTCTGCCCGGCGATGCGCGCCGTGGCGTCAGCGTCCCGGGCCACCGGCGCGATGTCCAGGGTGCCGGTCGTGTAGGGCACGTCCAGGGTGTAGGCCGTGGCGCCGGGGGTAAAGGCCGGGGACAGGGACAGGGCAGCGGCCCCGTCTTCGCCGTCGCCGGCCGCGCTCACGGCCAGGCTGCCCAGCGCAGCGTCGCGGGACAGGGCGGGCGTGCCGCCGCCACCGCCACCGCCGCCACCACTGCCGCCGCCACCACCGCCGGAGCCACCACCGCCACCGCCGCCGCCACCGCCACCACCACCGCCGCCGCCGCCGGAACCACCGCCGCCGGAACCACCGCCGCCGGAACCACCGGAACCACCACCACCGGAGCCACCGCCACCGCCGCCGGTGTCGGTCGGCGTGGTGGACGTGCCACCGCCGCTGTCATCGAACGACCAGGTGCAGCTCGTCTCGACCGAGGTGTCGTCCCTGAGCCGGAACTTCAGCCCGGCGAAGCCGGGAAACGCCGCCCGGTACTGTGCGATCGTGTTGCCCGTGACTGTGGGAGACCGGCCGTTGGTCCTGATGTCGGCCGCACCCGTCCACCCGGCGCTGAGCGCCGTTCCCCCGGCGTTCACAATGATCCAATCGGTAGCCATTTCCCCGGACGGCGCCGGCTCGAGACTCAATTGGAACAGCACCTGCACCGACATGTCGCTGACCGTGGACCCGCAGGCCGGGGTGGCGCGCACGCGCAGCGTGTTCGCCGCCTCGTCATCGGAGATCGTGACCTGCACCGAGGACGGACTGCCCGCCGTCACCGAGGACGGCAGCGCGCCCAGCGACACCGTGAAGGTCTCGTGGTCCGCGTCAGCGTCCTGGTTCGTGGCGATGCTGCCCGTGCCGCTGGTCTGGCCGGCGTTGACCGTGATGGAGGTCAACGTCCCGACGTCGCCCGACTCCGCCGTGTTCGAGCCGGAGGTGGAGACCGTCACCGGAATGCTCACCGCGCTCGACAGCGCCTTGGACAACCTCGCCGTGACCGTCACGCTCGAGCCCTCCCGCACCGGGTTCGGGGACGCGGAGAGCGAGACCGTCGCGGGCGTCTGCGGCGGCCCCTGGCGCGTCACCGTCACGGTGTAGGTCTGCGTCGTGGTGCCGTCCTCGGCGGTGACCTCGACCTTGATGGCGTTGGCGCCCACCGAGAGCGGGATGGCGCCGCTCGCCGAGGCGCTGGTGACCGTGGTGAGGCTCGTCCCCTTGCCTACCTTCACCGTGGCGTCCGAATCGTTGACCGTCGGGGTCAGCTTCACGTGGGTGACGGAATTCGCGACCGAGGCGGTGTAGGACGTGGTGCCCGAGGCGAACGTGCCGATGTTCAGCGACGTGAAACTGCCCGAGGCGCTCGTGCTGCTCGTCGCCGACAGGGCGGACAGGGTGGCGTCGGTGGACGCGCAGGACGAGGCGATGCTGAGGGGGACTGAGTCGCCAGCGGACCAGTTCAGGTTCGCATTAGAGAATGACACTGTGTGATTAGCTTGTAAGCCCGACAGTGCGAAAGCCGTGGAGCGGACGCAGAAGTTCAGCGCTTTGAGTGCATCGTTCGAAGCAGAAAAACTAAGAAAAAAGACACCATTCGCACGATCCTGAATCCTCGTAATCGAAATAGTAGTACCGCCAACTTGAAGGTCATTATTCGTCAGAATCGAAGCCGAACTGCACTCCCCTAGGCTCCCGTCAATGGAACAGCCAAAGGTATTGCTCCCCAAATTTGCCACCGTCAACGTCTCCGACCAGATGGGGCTCTGCGCCTGCGCGGGCGCGGCGGCGAACAGCGAGAGCATCCCGGCCAGAAGCGCCAGGACGGGAAGTGGGAGGGAGAGGCGGCGGGCGCGGGCGCGCCCGGCGCGAGCGTCAGGCCGCGGGGAACCTAGTCGAGAGAGCGGCTGCCGCGAGACGCAGTTCGGGCCGCTGGGCCGCTGGGCCTGGGCCGCTGGGCCGCTGGGCCGCTGGGCCGCTGGGCCGCTGGGCCGCTGGGCCGCTGGGCCGCTGGGCCGCTGGGCCGCTGGGCCGCTGGGCCGCTGGGCTATGATACAATTCCGGCGGGTACGATTTCAGCGCGTTTGTCAAGCGGTTTCTCCCCGCGCCCCCGGCGGCAGGGAGGGTTCCTGGCAAGGTGTGTGCCTGTGTCTGCATTGTTTCCTCTCCGGTGTTTATGTCAGAGGGCGCCCGCAGTACGCGGCGCCTGCGCAACGGCCGGTGTGGCGCGCGCGGCTTTTCCGGTCATTATTATATTTTGACTGTAAAGAGTCTGATTATGAGTTTTTCG
Source organism: Gammaproteobacteria bacterium (assembly GCA_965204045.1). Lineage (GTDB taxonomy): Bacteria > Pseudomonadota > Gammaproteobacteria > Eutrophobiales > Eutrophobiaceae > JAAXHV01. Next base: position 4,663,524 of record CBDBDW010000002.1, on the reverse strand, counting down.
GTAATATTGTGATAAAAACTCACACGACAAGTCGCTATGGTTAAGGGGACAGATTTGAAATCTGTCCCCGGCGTCCCCGCATGTTGCAGGCGGGAGACGCTTTATAAGGTGTCCCTTCGGGACGTTTTTTCACTGGATTCCCGCCTGCGCGGGAATGACGAGGGGCTGCGCGGAAGGAGTATGGGGTCAGGTCGCACAATGCATAGGGATAGCCGGGGTCAGAGTAAAAATTCTGCGACACTTACTCTGACCCCTGATGTTACACGGCAAATATACAACCGGTCAGAATTAAGTTGAAAGAGTACTAGCCCGACCCCAGCATCTCGCGGGCGTGCGCGCGGGACTGTTGCGAAATTTTGATGCCGCCCAGCATGCGGGCGATTTCTTCAACCCGCTGTTCATCGTTCAGTTCATGAACCAGGGTCGCGGTCGTTTTTTTATCGGAGGTTTTTGTTACCCTGAAGTGGTTGTCCCCCTGTGAAGCCACCTGCGGCAGGTGGGTGACGCACAGGATTTGCCGGTCCTGCGAGAGCCTGTGCAACAGGTTGCCGACGATTTCCGCGATGCCGCCCGCAATCCCCGCGTCCACTTCGTCGAATATCATGGCCGCCGCGCTGCTGTCCCGGTTTACGCTGACCTGGACCGCAAGGCTGATACGCGACAGTTCCCCGCCGGAAGCAACTTTTCTCAACGGCAACAGCGCCTGTCCGGGGTTGGCGGAAACGAGGAATTCCACCTGGTTGTTCCCGTTTCTGTGGGGTTTCAGGTCCGGGCCCGGGGTGACGTTGATTTGAAATGCGCCATCCGGCATGCCGAGGGTGCGTATTCTTTCGCTGATGTGAGTTGCCATCACTGCCGCGCACCGGCGCCGTTGTTCGCCCAACTCGTCCGCGGCCGATCGGTATTCCTCCAGCGCCCGCTGCTGTTCCTGCTCGAGTTCCGCCAGCCGTGTGCGAATGTGTTCCATGTCGGCCAGTTGCTGCGTTATCGATTGCTGGTGCGCGTACAGTTGTTGCGGTTGCACCCGGTGCTTGCGGGCCATATCGTGCAACTTCTCCAGGCGCTGTTCCACCTTGTGCAGGCGCTCGGGGTCCTGGTCCAGCCTGCCCGGGTAAGACCGCAATTCGTCGGCCGCCTCGGCAATGTGCACGGATGCATTCTCCAGCAGTGCGTTGATGCCGGCCAGTCCGGAATCAAAGCGCTCGAGGGCTGCCAGTTCCTTTTTCACGGCGTTGATGCCGTCGTTTACCGACTGCTCGCCGCCGTATAAACCGTCCAGGGCCTGGCGGGATGTTTCAAGCAGGGTGTTTATGTTGGACAGTCGCTTGTATTCATCTTCCAGCCGTTCCAGTTCATTCTCTTCCAGTTCAAGCGCCTGTAATTCCTGCGCCTGGTACCTGAGCAGTGATATACGGTCGCCGGTTTCTCCGTCGGGTTCGGTCAGTGAGCGCAGCTCCCGGTTCACTCCGTCCCATTTTTCATACGCCCTGCCTGTCTGAAGCGTCAAGTTGCCGTAGTCCCCGAAGTCATCCAGCAATTCTCTTTGTTCGTCTCTTTTCAACAGCCCCTGGTGTTCATGTTGCCCGTGGATATCAATTAACAGCGAACCGGTGTCGCGCAGCAATTGCAGCGGTACGGCAGTGGTGTTTATGTAGGCTCGCGAAGGCCCGTCCCTGTTGACGGTCCGGCGCAGCAGCAATTCGTTATCCGCGGCGCTTATGGATTGCTCATCCAGTAACTGCAGTAACTGTTCATTTGACCTGATATCGAACATGGCGCTGATCTCGGCGCGTGCGCATCCCGTGCGTATAACAGTGGTATCCGCCCGGTCGCCCAGCGCCAGTCCCAGGGCATCGATCAGTATGGATTTACCGGCGCCGGTTTCGCCGGTCAGCACCGTCATGCCTTCCCTGAACGACAACTCTACGTTTTCTATTACCGCAAGGTTGTCGATGCAGAGATGCTTTAACATAATGTCTTTGCTGTGCATGTGTTCCGGGGACAGAATGTATCTGTCCCCAGCGCTGGTCTCTGTGTCCTCTGTGGCAAAAAAGCTCACCCCCAGCTCAGTTTGTCCCTGAGGATCTTGAAATGATCATGGTCCGCGGGGTGGATAAGCCGTATTTTCTTGTCCTTTTTCTGTATGTTCACCTTGTCGCCTGTCACCAGCTCACAGACGATTTCGCCGTCACAGGTCAGGTAGGCGCGGTCAATCTGCGGCGTGCCGATGATGACTTCCACCACGCTGTTGCCGTCGATCACCACCGGCCGGTTACTCAGGGTGTGCGGGCAGATCGGCACCAGCACCAGCGCGTTCAGCGCAGGATGCAGTATCGGTCCGCCGCCCGCCAGCGCATAAGCCGTTGAGCCGGTGGGAGATGAGATGATCATGCCGTCCGAACGCTGCCGGTGGAGAAAATTGCCGTTGACGAAGGTTTCGAGTTCAATCAGTTTGGCGATGTTGCCCTTCTGTATGATGACGTCGTTGAAGGCGTGGCTTTCCAGCAGGGTCTTGCCCTTGCTTTCGATTTCGCAGTGTAACTGAAAGCGTTCGTCCTCGATGAAGTTCCCGCGCAGGATTTCGTCGAGCCGGCGGACCACGGCATTGGCGGGAATATCAGCCAGGAACCCGAGACGCCCGCGGTTGATGCCGAGTAACGGCACGTTGTAATCGGCCAGCAGGTGCGCGGCCCGCAACATGGTGCCGTCGCCGCCTATGGCAATGACGAGATCGCAGTTCATGCCGAAATACTCCGCGTTTCCCTGCGGCAGATTCATGTTGGGCGCCAGCCCGGTGGAGAACTCATCCAGGATCACTTCCTTTTCCCGTTCCGTGAGGTAATCAATAACTGTCTGTAAAGTATAAATTATTTCAGAGGTGCTATTATTGGTAATTATGGCTATGGTGTTGAACATGGTCATGGTTTATATTGGCCGCGGGTATAACTCATCATGTCCGGCCCGGCAGGTCCGTGTGGTTTTGCGCTGACATGAATTGAGTGTTAAATTTTCCATTGAGAAACTTTGCCACATTAAACTGAACAATGCCAAAAAATCGTCCGCAGTCAGTACAGGATTTAAACGAACGCAGCCTGTTGTTGTTTAAATCCCTGGTCGAGCATTTCATCCACGATGGTCATCCGGTCGGTTCCCGCACCTTGTCCAGGGATACGGACCTGGCCCTGAGCCCGGCTACCATCCGCAATGTAATGGCCGACCTGGAGGACATGGGGTTGTTGCGATCCCCCCATACATCAGCCGGACGCGTGCCCACGGCGCGCGGGTTCCGCCTGTTCGTTGACAGCCTGCTCAGCGTTGAACGAATGGAAGAAAAAATGGTGCAGCGCATGGCGCGGGAAATGGCTGCTGAAGCAGATGTCCAGCACCTGGTCGTGCGCGCCTCAAGCCTGTTGTCCGATATCACCAAGCTGGCAGCGGTGGTCATGTTGCCGCGCGTGAGGCAGCATTCGCTCGAACACATCGAGTTCATCACCCTGTCCGGGAATCGTATTCTCGTCATACTGGTGTTGAGCAACAAGGAAATCCAGAACCGGATCATACACACGGCAAAAACCTATTCCCAATCACAGTTGCAACGGACCGCAAACTATCTTAACTCCACCTTTCGCGGCAAGGACCTGGATACGATCCGCGCCGAGATGCTCACCCAGTTGAGAAAGCTGAAGGAAGATGTGAACGAACTGATGCAGGCCGCCATCGAAGTGGCGCAGAAGGCGTTTGTCTCCCCCTCTGCGGAGGATGATGTCGTGATTTCAGGGCACACCAACCTGATGGGGGTGGCGGAACTGGGCGACCTGGACAAATTGAAACGATTGTTCGAGAGCTTCAACCAGAAGCGGGACATCCTGCACCTGCTGGAAAATGCAATTAACGCCAAGGGGGTGCAGATCTTCATTGGCGAGGAAGCGGGTTACGAGGCGCTGGATGATTGCAGTATCGTAACCTCTCCGTACCAGCGCGAGGGGCAGGTTATCGGCGTGCTGGGTGTCATCGGGCCCACCCGAATGGATTATGAAAGAGTCATTCCGGTCGTGGACGTGACTGCAAGAATTCTGGGCTCGGTCTTGAATTCTGCGGATTAGTCCATATCTTTCTATCCGCAGGATTCGTCATTCCGGCCCGAGGGCCGTCATTCCGGCGCAGGCCGGAATCCAGTTGAAAAACGACTCCTTATAATGGGTTGAGTACTATGGTAGAAGAAAAAAAACATGCCGGAAACGGGGCGGAAGCCGTATCAACTGAGGATTCCTCCGCAGATCAAGCGCCTGCAGAAGATAACGAAGCGGGGTCGGTAGCCCAGGGGCCAGAGGAGGCCGATGAAGGTCAGGAAAAGGTTTCTGAAGAGGGCGCAGACCTGTTGCAGGAGAACGAACGGTTAAAGATGGAAGTCCGTGAAAGTGCGGATAAGGCGCTGCGCGCCACGGCGGAACTTGAGAATATCCGCAAACGCACTTCCCGCGACATCGAAAACGCCCATAAATACGCCCTGGAACGATTCGTGAACGAGTTGCTGCCGGTTATCGACAGTATGGAACTGGGCATCAACGCATCGCAATCGGCGGAAGACATCGAGAGTCTGCGGGAAGGGATGGACCTTACCCTGAAGAAGCTTTTCGACTGCCTGGACAAGTTCGGCGTGAAGGCTATTGACCCGGCCGGCGAAAAATTCGACCCCGAATGGCATGAAGCCGTCTCCATGCAGGAGCTGGAAGGCAGTGATTCGGGCCAGGTCGTGACCGTGATGCAGAAGGGCTACGAACTGAACGGGCGGCTGGTCAGGCCGGCAATGGTCGTGGTGGCGAAATAATCCTTGAATTTCAGGGTAATTACCCACACATATACCTCTGGGAACCTCTGGTTAAGTCAGAGCTTCGCAGAACACACAACCTCATACGAGGAACATAAAAGAGGCTTGAGAGATGAGCAAAATTATCGGTATAGACCTGGGCACTACCAATTCCTGCGTTGCCGTCCTGGAAGGTGGTCAGGCCAGGGTTATAGAGAACAGCGAAGGCGGCAGGACCACGCCGTCCATCGTCGCATTTTCCGACGATGATGAAGTCCTGGTAGGGCAGTCGGCCAAACGCCAGGCGGTTACCAATCCCGACAACACCCTGTTTGCGGTCAAGCGTTTGATCGGCCGGCGCTATGAAGACAACGTCGTGCAGAAGGATATCAACATGGTCCCCTATAAAATTGTCAAGGCGGACAACGGTGATGCCTGGGTTGATGTAAAAGGCAGGAAGATGGCTCCCCCGGAGGTCTCCGCGCGCGTGCTGATGAAAATGAGGCAGACCGCGGAGGATTACCTGGGTGAAAAAGTAACCGAGGCGGTGATTACCGTACCGGCCTATTTCAACGATTCACAGCGCCAGGCGACCAAGGACGCAGGCAAGATCGCGGGACTGGAAGTGCGGCGCATCATCAACGAACCCACGGCTGCGTCGCTGGCCTACGGCATGGACAAGAAACAGGGAGACTCCAGGCTCGCCGTATATGACCTGGGCGGCGGCACCTTTGACGTATCCATCATTGAAATCGCGGAAGTGGACGGCGAGCACCAGTTCGAGGTGTTGTCCACCAACGGCGATACGTTCCTGGGCGGCGAGGATTTTGACCTGCGCATCATCGATTTTCTCTGCGATGAATTCAAGAAAGACCAGGGCATAGACCTGCATAATGATCCCCTGGCCCTGCAGCGCCTGAAAGAGGCGGCGGAGAAGGCCAAGATAGAACTCTCATCCAGCCAGCAGACCGACATCAACCTGCCCTATATCACGGCGGATGCCGGCGGCCCGAAGCATCTCAATATCAAGATGAGCCGCTCCAAACTCGAAGCGCTGGTGGAAGACCTCGTTGACCGCACCATTGAGCCCTGCCGCATAGCCCTGGAGGATGCCGGATATTCCGCCTCGGACATCACCGACGTCATCCTGGTGGGCGGGCAGACCCGCATGCCCAAGGTACAGGAAAAGGTCAAGCAGTTCTTCGACAAGGAGCCGCGCAAGGACGTCAACCCGGATGAAGCCGTTGCAGTCGGCGCGGCAATCCAGGCCGGGGTGCTGGGCGGTGACGTGAAGGACGTACTGCTGCTCGACGTGACGCCCCTCTCCCTGGGCATCGAGACCCTGGGCGGAGTAATGACCAGGCTCATCGACAAGAATACGACGATACCGACCAAGGCGCAGCAGGTATTCTCCACTGCGGACGATAACCAGACTGCGGTGACCGTGCACGTCCTGCAGGGTGAGCGCGAGATGGTCGCGGGCAATAAATCCCTGGGCCGCTTCGACCTGACCGACATACCGCCTGCGCCCCGGGGCATACCCCAGATAGAAGTGACTTTCGATATCGACGCCAACGGTATCATGAACGTCTCGGCAAAGGACAAGGCCACCGGCAAGGAACAGTCCATCGTCATCAAGGCTTCCAGCGGACTGTCGGACGACGAGATCGATAAAATGGTCAAGGACGCGGAAGCCCATGCCGAAGAAGACCGGCAGGCCAGGGAGCTGGTCGAGGCGCGCAACCTGGCGGAGAACCTGGTGTATTCCACGAAAAAATCCATGGAGGAACTGGGCGACAAGGTGGAGGACCAGGAGAAACAGGATATCAAGGCTGCGATTACCGAGGTCGAGGAAGCCGTAAAAGGGAACGATAAGGACGCCATAGAGGAGAAAACCCGCAAACTGACTGAAGTTGCGGGTAAACTTGCCGAGCGGGCATACCAGCAGGCCGCGGCTGCCAGCGAGAATGCCAACGGCGAAGACAAGCCCGCGGACGGGAATAACGGCGCAGGTGACGAGAATGTCGTCGATGCCGAGTTCGAGGAAGTGGATGACACCAAGAAGTAATGGCCGCGAAACGAGACTATTATGATGTTCTCGGCGTATCAAAAAATGCGTCCGATGCCGACATAAAAAAGGCATTCCGCCGCCTGGCGATGAAATACCATCCGGACCGCAATCCGGATGACAAGGAGGCGGAGGAGAAATTCAAGGAAGCAAAGGAAGCGAACGACATCCTGAGCGACCAGCAGAAACGGGCTGCTTACGACCAGTTCGGCCATGCCGGCGTCAGCACATCGGCCGGCGGGCCGGATGCCCAGGGATTCAGCGGGTTCGGCGATATATTCGACAGCGTATTCGGCGATATATTCGGCGCGCAGGGACGCGGCGGCCAGCGCGCCCAGTCCGGCGCCAACCTCCGTTACGACCTGGAATTGAACCTGGAAGAAGCCATAGCCGGCTCCACCATCAAGATACGTGTGCCCAGGCTGGTGACCTGTAATGAGTGTTCCGGCAGCGGCGCCAAACGGGGTTCGAGTCCGGTCCAGTGCCCCGCCTGTAACGGCGTCGGCCAGGTTCGCATGCAACAAGGGTTCTTCTCGGTCCAGCAGACCTGTCCCAAATGCCGCGGCAGGGGAAATATCATCAATGACCCGTGCCGTGCGTGTCAGGGGCAGGGACGGCTCCGGGACAGCAAGACCATTTCCGTAAAAGTACCGCCAGGTGTCGATACCGGTGACCGTATCCGCCTGTCCGGTGAAGGCGAGGCCGGCGAGTTCGGCGCGCCGCCGGGCGATCTTTACGTGCATGTCATCGTCAGGGACCACGAGATATTCACCCGCGACGGCGCCGACCTGTACTGTGAGGCGCCCATAAGTTTTGCCGCCGCCGCCCTGGGCCGGGATATTGAAATTCCGACGCTGGACGGCAAGGTCAAACTGCGCATCCCGCAGGAAACCCAGAGCGGCAAGTTGTTCCGCCTGCGCGGCAAGGGCGTGCGCTCGGTGCGGTCGTCGGCAAGAGGCGACCTGTTATGCCGCGTAATGGTTGAGACCCCGGTGAACCTGAGCAGGAAACAGAAAGACATACTGGAATCCTTTGAGGATTCCATGGTGGATGATGAACCGCGTTTCCGCCCCCGCGCCAGCAACTGGTTCGACAGCGTGAAAAAATTCTTTGATAATGCGAGCCAGTAATGGTTTGGTCGTCATTCCAGGGGTCAGAGTAAGAAATTCGCCAGAATTTTTACTCTGACCCCACGATCCCGAAATTCCGTCATTCCCGCACAAGCGTGAATCCAGTAGAATGCCAGTCTCGACCTAACCGTCATTCCCGTGAAAACGGGAATCCAGTAGAATAACCGTCTCGAAGAGACACCTTACATACCCATGACAAAAGCAGCAATATGCGGCGCCGCGGGACGAATGGGAAAAACCATCCTGGAAGTCATCGGCGAAACTGACGGCATCACGGCCGGCGCGGCAATAGAACAAAGCGGCTCCCCGGCGCTCGGCCTGGACGCGGGCGAGCAGGCCGGAATCGGCAGCCTGGGTGTCAGCGTAACCGATAATATCGAATCCGTCCTGGACGACTTCGACGTACTGATAGACTTCACCCGGGCCGATGCCGTGCTGGAGAACCTCGAAGCCTGCCGCGCCGGCAACAAAAAGGTAGTCATCGGCACAACCGGCCTGTCCGCCGAACAACAACAGGTGCTGCACAGGGCGAGCGAGGAAATCGCGATCGTATTTGCCCCCAACATGAGCGTAGGCGTCAACCTGTGCTTCAAACTGGCGGAACTGGCGGCAAGCATAGTCGGCGACAGCACCGACATCGAGATCATAGAGGCCCACCACAACCGCAAGATCGACGCCCCATCAGGCACCGCGGTGCGCCTGGGTGAGATCGTGGCCGCGGAACTGGGACGCGACCTGGCGGAATGCGCAGTCTATGGCCGGGAAGGTTTCACCGGCCCGCGGGATCGTAAGACCATCGGCTTCGAGACCATCCGCGCCGGCGACATCGTCGGCGAACACACGCTCATGTTCGCCGGCGCAGGCGAACGGGTGGAGATCAGGCACGTCGCCACCAGCCGCAAAACATTTGCCGGCGGCGCGGTGCGCGCCGCGCAATGGATCATGGACAAGGAAACCGGCCTGTACAGTATGCAGGATGTGCTGGGGTTGAATACTGCGCAGTAATGATTTTTGATGCCTACCTGACGGTCGACTGGAGCGCCGAGAGTCGCCCGAAATCAGGTCCTGACAGTATCTGGTTTTGTTTCAAACACCCTCACGAAGAACCAATCGTCGAAAATCCGTCTACCCGCGTCGCTGCATACAAACGGATACGGGCTTTGCTGCTTCAGTATTCCAATATGCGCATCTTGGTTGGTATGGACTTTCCGTATGGATATCCATCCGGCCTGACGCAACGTCTGGGGGCTCGCAACTGGAGTGGACTCTGGAACGAATGGCATAAGCGTATATCTGACAAGGATGACAATTCAAACAACCGCTTCCGGGTCGCAACGGACCTGAACCGCCTGATTTCGGATAAGGCAGGCCCCTTCTGGGGGTGTCCTGAATCTGATACCGGTGATTTTCTGACTAGAAAGAAAGCATCCCTGGCCGGTCTTCCGGAGTATCGACTTTGCGAACCTAAACGAGCGCATTCGGTGTGGAAACTTGCCTACCCAGGCTCGGTTGGGTCTCAGGCATTGATGGGAATTCCTTACCTGCACAAGTTGCGTTTTGACGAGCAACTCAGGAGTGAGTCATGTGTCTGGCCTTTCGAGACGGGTATGAACACTCCTGTAAATAACAAGCGCATTGTCCATGCTGAAATTTACCCATCTGTGCTTCCAATTCAAACTGGACCAGGTGAAATTCGAGACAAGGTGCAAGTCTATAACCTTGCGTACTGGTTCCATGAACGTGACACAGAAGGCAAATTGGAAGACTACTTCACCGGGCCAAAATTGACCAACGAGCAATACAATCAGGTCAAGAACCACGAAGGATGGATTTTAGGCGTGATGGAAGTTCGCGAGCGTCCAGACGAAAATGTCCAAGTTCAGGAGCCCGCCTCGTCTTACCAGGTTGAATATACTCCAATACCCGGAAAACACACTGATTTAACTCTACACGCTTACCATCACCGCATTGAGACGTTGCGTAGCGATGCGGAAATCGAAGGGTTTGCGGTCAATGATGCTTCGGAAGAAAATTTCTGGTCATTTATCGGATCGATACCCTCAGCAAGAAAAGCGGAACTGGTGCTGATGGACAACGGCAACTTTCGGGCAGTATGGAAAGACAAGAACGGGGATCACCTGGGTGTCCAGTTCCTCGGTGACCAGATGGCAGAGTACGTTATTTTCAAGCAGCGGCCGTCTGCAGCTGGCGTCTCCCGGGTAGCCGGCATCGATACCCTCGAAGGAGTCATAAACCAGCTAGAAGCATTCGATCTCGATCTTGAGTCATTGGAGTCCGCATGACCCGCACCAACTTGCCTGACGATGACCATGTTGTTCGTTACGCGAAGCCGACAACCGTTCGTGAAGACGGCAGTGTCGACGGTTCTGCATTTCGTTTACGTCCATCTGATAACGGCCTGTCTGTGAACTGGCTCGATTACTACCAGAGCTTCGATAAATCACAACAACTTGATAAAGTCAGACAGTCGTCCCGATTGACCATGAGGCCCAATGGACGTCTGGCTGAACTGAACATCGGTGTTACGAAGCGTCATGTCCAGGCAAGGGTTAAAAACTTACGATTTATTCACGCACCTTTGGCCGCTGAGGGCGATTATCAACCTGACTCTTCTCATTCAGAGATAAGAGGACTGCCTCCGGGAGATTCTCCGGAGGCTGCATTGATTGGTGATATGATCGCCGAATGTATACAAATCATTCATCCCGCAATTACCAGGCACGAAACATAGAGAGTTTTCAGTTCCCATGCCAATTCCAGCACCACTTAAACTGCATAAGGATTTGATAGTTCCCGAATGGACCGATTACAACGGCCACATGAACGTGTCCTACTACGTCCTGGTGTTTGACCGCGCCACCGATGAATTTTTCGACTTCATGGGTATGACTGCCGAATACAGGGCCGCACGCAATGTCTCCGCCTTCACCGCGGAAATGCACGTCAATTACATCCGTGAGATGAAGGAAGGCGACGAAGTATACGTAACCACCCAATTGCTGGGTTACGATGAAAAACGCTTCCATTATTTTCACCAGATGTACCAGGCCGAGCAGGGCTATCTTGCCGCAACCAGTGAATTGCTTTGCCTGTTCGTGGACATGAACCAGAGACGGGTAACACAGATGCCGGACCCGATCCTGGACAGGCTGGCGGAGATCAAACAAAGCCACGCTGAACTGCCCCTGCCCGGACAGGTCGGGAGCGTGATGCGGGTTAAATCTTATTCATCCGCAGATGACGCAGATTAACGCAGATGAATTCTGAACCTCTGACTTAATCAGGGCTTCACAATTTACATATCAACCGGACCGAATACATGTCTTACTAGACAGGAAGCCATAGAGGCCATGAACAAGTTCATCAAGAATGTTGGTGCAGAATATGCCGAAAGGCACAACAAGAGAAAAAAGAAATGAAGAAGTTATTGATTGTACTGATGTTTGTTTGTCCACCAATTCAAGCTGAGGACTACAGGGAGGAGATCATGGATAACATGGTCAACCCGTGTTTTAGATTTCTGGCTGAGGGTATGAGTAAGAGAAGTGGTCAGTCGGTTGACTATGAGTTCCTCAGGATGACGGCTGGAGCGGATGACCAGATTACTTATTTTGTCAATGTTCTCACGGAGGAGGTAGAGGGCAAGAAGGAATCGAAACGAATGGGGGTATATGATTCTTGGCGGTTGAAATGCTTCAATGACATGAGGCAGATACTTCACGAATATGATTTGAGACAGAAATGATTCAGATTGGTTGAAAGAGCATGGGTTAAACAGGTTTGCACGGGCCTTTTCTATTTTCTTTTCGGTGTCTTTGTTGTCGTTATGTACTCTTCGGCGCGATGCACCACATGAATGACTGAACGTCAATCATATCTCTTGGATGTAGATCTGATAGCTGTCGCATTAAATAGTTTGAGAATTCCAGAATACATTTATATGTGAGCCAGTTAAGTTGAGGCTTATAGTTAATTTCAAACCGGCACAGGTCGGATAAGTGTTGCATGATGGTGGGCTTGACAAACATATATTTGCCGGGGAACACGAGAAACAAGAAATACGATATAACAGGCCATTTATCTGCACCTGCGTCACCCAATACTTCCGAGAACGCTTCGAAGCTTTGTTTCAGTTCTCCTTCGCCAAAAAGGAGGTTGTACAGGCCAACAGAGAAAGCCCTTTGTACTTCTTCATCATCTAATCCATTATTCAAAGAAATTTTTTCGTGTGGGGAAATGATATTTGTCATATTGATAACTCTCATTATCCGCTTTCTGATTTCCATGAAATCTTCTTGAGCCAACAAAGATTGAAATGACTCCCTGTTTAATAATTTCAGTGCCATCTCATGCGCTTCAAATTTGTAATCTCGCTCTTCTGTTACGAATTTTTCCCCATAGAACCCCTCTGGATATTCTTTCAAAAAAAACTGTATCGATTCAGCGAGACTTTGATATTTTATTCCCGATGCTGATTTTTCAATTTTTAGATTGTCAAGACCTGGATGGACTGCCTCTGCACCCGATACCTTGATGGGCTGAATCAAATTCAGAGATATTGTCTTCTCTCCATCTTCAACAAAAAATATCCTCACGGATTCTCCGTTGTCATCAGCAAGCACCTCACCCAATCCCCAATCATCTTTCGTGGGATGTCTGACCCGGTCGCCTTTTTTGTATTTCATATGAATTTCTTTAAGGAACCTCTATTAATTCAGTGTAATGATATAATACGGAGTACTGATTTCAACCCATACTGTCCTGTTTGAGGGTGCTGCCATGAAGAAGACTCAAGACCTGTTCGGTTCCTTTTTTGACTTGCAGGACGCCCGTTTGACGAAGCTGAAAGACCCGCTGGTGCAGTTGGAGGAGGTGGTGGACTGGGCGGCATTCCGTCCGTTGCTGTCCCGTCTCCGACCCACGGAGCGCAAGAGCAATGCGGGCGCCCCGCGCCGGGACGAGGTACTGATGTTCAAGGGGTTGGTGATACAGCACTTGTACGGCTTGAGTGATGAGCAGTTGGAGTACCAGGTAGAGGACCGGCGCAGTTTCCAGCGGTTCCTGGGGTTGGACAATGTCCATCGGGCGCCGGATGCGAAGACGTTCCGGGCGTTTCGGGAGCAGTTGGTGAAGTTGGGCTTGATGGAGGCGTTGTTCGAGCAGTTTGCCGGGCAGTTGGAAGCGTTGGGGTACCGGGCGCGCAAGGGGCAGTTGGTGGATGCGTCCCTGGTGCCGGCGCCGGTGCAGCGCAACACGCGCGAAGAGAATGCCAAGGTCAAGGCCGGGGAAGTGCCTGCGGACTGGGAGCAGGCGGACGCCAAGCCGAAGCGGCGTCAGAAGGACGTGGAGGCGCGTTGGACGAAGAAACGCGGCACGAGTCATTACGGGTACAAGAACCACGTGAACGTGGACAATGCGCACAAGCTGGTACGCAAGTATGATGTCACCGCGGCCAACGTGCATGATTCGCAGTTATTGGATGACCTGCTTGATGAGGACAACAGCAGCAAGGCCCTCTGGGCGGACAGCGCCTACCGGTCTGAAGAGCAGGAGCAGCGTTTGCGGGAGAAGAAGTATCGCAGTCACATCCGGCGCAAGGGCAGCCGTAACAAGCCGTTGACGATACGGGAGCAGCAGGGCAACCGCACCAGGGCAAAAGTACGGGTGCGGGTGGAGCACATGTTCGGGGCGCAGTGTGCGACCCGCGCCAAGCTGGTCCGGTGCATCGGGCTTAAGCGCAGTGCGTTGGCCATCGGGATGATGAACCTGGTGTACAACATGCGCAGACTGTGTTACCTGCAAGGGGTCGGTGCGCCTGCTTGACGGGAAACAGGGATAAAACGGTGTCAAAACGACACCTGAGGGCGATAAAACGGCCCGATGACGGGCGTATTGAGGTGATGCGGGTCTCTGCGCACCTTACTATAGACAAATATATGAAAAAGGAACCTGCTCAGACCTGAAATTATCAATTAATAGAGGTTCCCTTTATTTATTGGTTAACACGCCATAGCCCGTACATGACCTGATAATGCATAATCCAAGATCTCCCGGTCGCGTGTGACCAGGGAATAATCAAATTCCCGGGCGGTCGCAATGAGAATTCTATCGGCCGGGTCGGCAGGTGGTTCACCTGGCAGGGCCGTGGAAGCAATGAGTACGGAAGGTGACAGGTCTGCCAGGCTTACACCCGGTAAACCGCATAATCTCCTGAACCAGATTTCCGGCCTGATGGTCAACAGAATTCTCTTCTTTGCCGATAGTGTGGCGATTTCCCATGCCGTGATGGGAGAAACGATTAGCTGCTCATTGCGTTCCAATGCTTGAGGTAATTCTGTCGCGGCCGGTTCTTGCAGCGGCTCGCCATTCATCAGCCATATCGCCGCACAGGTATCAAGGAGGTGGCCCGCCATTTCAGGCTATTGCTGTGCGTTCCATTTCTCGCCTGTCGGCATGGTCAGGTCAACCCCCGGCGCAACCGTGACCGTTCCCTTGAGTGCGCCGAATATACGCGAAAACGGACTCGCACTCTCATCCTTTTTGATCCTTTTGCTGCGTTCGACCGGAAGTTCACTTGCTGATGCTTTCCTGAATGCGAGTTTGCGCTCCTCCATATCCACGTTTGCCGTTTTATATCCTGCACGGAGCCATGAGTCCGCATTTACATGGTTGGAAGGATTATTGGACCACCAGGGACGGTACTGAAATGCCGAGCGCGGTAATTTATCGCCAATCACTTCCTCAACTTCCGCAAACGTCATGGGGATATAATCCATCCCGGAGGCAGAAAGGTAACCGGTTAAAGGTGCATATTTTGACATGATTCTTCTTGGGAATAGTTATTATATATGTAGTATGTACTATAGTAATAGTTAGTGTCAAGACCCAGGTGTCTGTCTGTAAACCGGCGCAGTTCCGAATAACCGCAACTTCTGAACAACCTGTTTGCGCCGCGATAAAAAAGCTGATAAACAACCTTGCAAATTCAATTATGAGTATTTTATACTAACAAGTAGGAAATATTCGTATTAATGAGGGGCTAAACATGCCGATGGTCAAAAAAAGTATCTCGGTGACAGAACAACAGGACGCTTGGATCAATGTGCAAATCGAATCCGGACGTTACGGCAACGAGAGCGAAGTTGTGCGCGACCTTATCCGCGAGAGACAAATCCGGGGACAGCAAAGACCCGCCGAAATCAAAGCCGTCCATCACGTATCCGAACCCGAACCGTTACCTTACACTGTTCCCATTACAGCGGCAGAAGGGGGAGCGGCCGGCGCTGACTCACTCGTTGCGCTCAACCAGCTGCAAACTTCCTTGCAGGAACGCAACATCGACCTTGCCCGGTGGGAGCAGGACGTGAAGGCCGAGCGCCTGGCTGCCGGCCCGCATCACCCGGTGAGAAATGCGGGCTGACCTGACGCAGCCGTCCGGTTCGGAATGATCCACTTGGACACGAGTTTCCTGATTCGGGCGTTGCAACCAGGGTCGCCCCAGGACCAGAAACTGAGGAGCTGGCTGGCAGAAGGCCAGACACTGGGAATCAGCGCAGTCGCCTGGACCGAATTTCTGTGCGGCCCAATCTCCCTGTTAGACATGTCATTGGTCACCAGGGTCGCCGGACAACGGCGCGGCTTCAGCGCGGAACACGCTGCGATTGCAGCCCGGTTATTCAACGAGTCGGGCAGGCGTCGCGGGTCCTTGAGTGATTGTATGATCGCAGCGACGGCTATCGCCGACAAAGCAGCTATCGCGACAGTGAATGAGTCAGACTTTCGCCGGTTTGAAGATTTCGGACTGACCCTGGTGTAAAGCGACGTAAATTACCTGCTCATATGTCAGGCCATGCCCACAGGCGGTTTGTCGACAAAGCCGGCGGGGTTGCGCCGGCGGGCCAGCAGGTTGTCGATTTCCCAGCGGGCGGCTGGTTCGACGTCAGTGAGACAGGTAGTTACCCCGTTCAGTTGTTTGGCGACCGGCAGGCCGTTCCTGAACAATACCCTGTTGGTATGCAGCGCCGGGATGCGTTCGCCGGGCAACAGGATGCCGACCAGGTTCAGCGGGTCGGCGGCGGAGATGACGACGGGGGGCAGTGCCTGCGTTGCGTTTTTCTGTTTTCTCAGCAGCGCGATGGCCTCCGGCCGGGCGAACTGCTCTCCCGAGCAGCCCTCGACAAAGTACCCGCCGCGGATCTCGCCCCGCGCTTCCATGCGCCGGCAGATATACAGCAGTTCTCTCCAGGGCGGGAGATCGGGTTCCCGCTCCAGTACCTTGCGGAACAGGACTCCGTAGCGTTTGAGTAAGGTATCGACGACGGCAGCCAGCGTGTTTTCATCGGTGCCCGGCCAGGCGTTCGTTGCCGGGGCTTCAGGGTTTTCCGTCGTGGAGATAATGGCCGACCAGCGGCCTGCGGCATCGACGCTGTTCATGACAGACGCCCGCCGGCGCCGGTTCTTCCGGCCGTAGCCGGGGCGCCTGCTCTCCGGCGTGATCAGCGCCCGCAACCCCGCGTAGCTGTCGGAGGTGACCGCTCCGCAGGCGGCAAGTTCCGCCAACGCCGTTTCCACCTGCGTGCGCAACAGGCCGGTATGTTGAACCAGGTCCAGGAAAAAAGACGCTCCCCGGCGCCGCAGGACGTCCAGGGTTTTTTCGGCCCTGGACGATAACTTCCTGTCCTGTATCGCTTCGGTGGAATTCAGTTTCTGCCACAGGTCCAGGTGTTCGCGATCCAGCAACGTGATGGGTGTATTTCTCAGCAATACCGCCTGGCCGGCAGAGGCCTCCTCCTGGTTCGGCTTGTGCCTGGCGGAAGGCAGGCGGGCCCAGGCGATGCGCCCGCTGCCGCACAGCCGGTCCAGGGCCGCGCCTGAGTAATCGTCCAGGCGGGCCGGCAGGATATCCTTCTCCCACGCGGCCGCGGGGATGGAATATCCCTCCAGTTTTTCCAGTGCGGCCACCAGCGCGCTGTCTCCCTCGGGCCGGATTTCCCCCATGCCGTGCCAGGCAAACAGGAACCGCATATAGTCGGCGACCGTCACCGGTTGGATTTCCTGCCGTAACGATTGAATGGTGTAGCGGTGCATCCGGGCCAGCAGACCCCGCTCACACCACTCCGTCTCCACCGCGTCCGGGCTGAAGCGTCCCTGCATGGCATAACCCTCATTCTGTAATGCCAGCAGAGCGACATTCACCTCGGTTCCGGTTGCTTCAAACAATTCGGCCAACTCCGCTTCCGTCACGGGTCCGCTGCATTCAAGCCGGGCGCGGATGAGTTCGGTCAGGGCGGATTCTTTGGTCCAGTTCGCTGAATAAGGGGCCGCCTCCGGCGGCATGTTATCTGACTGGATTCCCGCCTGCGCGGGAATGACAGTGGGGGTTGCGGGAATGACGGTGGGGGTTGCGGGAGTGGTGGTGGGGGTTGCGGGAGTAGCGGTGGGGGTTGCGGGAGTAGCGGTGGGGGTTGCGGGAGTGGCGGTGGGGGTTGCGGGAATGACGGTGGGGGTTGCGGGAGTGGTGGTGGGGGTTGCGGGAGTAGCGGTGGGGGTTGCGGGAGTAGCGGTGGGGGTTGCGGGAGTGGCGGTGGGGGTTGCGGGAGTGGCGTGGGGAGGCGCAGGAGTGGCGTTGGTGGCATTGGTGTATACCGCTTCGGCCTGGGGCAGGCGTTCGGCGCAGGCCCACAAGGTTTGTTTTTCCGTGCGCAGGATGGTTGCACGGCCTTCCTCCGTGAGCCCGGTCAGCCAGGCGCGGCCGTCCGCCGCCGGGTTGGCGCCGTTGATTTCCCGTTCGGTCATGACGCCTGCCAACATCAGGGCATCGTACAGTTCATCCGGGTCAGTGAATGCAGGCCAGGCTTCATTGCGTACCCGGGCGATGGCTTCCGGACTCAAACGGGCCAGGTCCGCGGCGTCGGTGGGATCCAGGAAGCGCCTGGCAATGACCGCATTGGTGCGGCGTTCTTCCGCGGGCGCGTCATCCAGGAACGCATACGGGCGCGCGTTCAGGATTTCCTGCGCCAGGGGAGAAGGGCCGCCCAGGTCCCGGCAATGGAACCGGATGCGCCCGTCTTCGTATGCGCGTAATACTTCTTCGAGTCCGGCAATATCCATCAGGTCGTTCAGGCAGTCGTTAACGGTCTGTTCGACCAGCGGATGTTGCGGTATCTCCCTCTCTCCGATGAGGTTGTCCTGGCAGGCCAGTTGATCGGGGAAGACCACCGCCATCAGGTCTTCAGCGTCGCTGCGCTGGAACTGCGCGGGCACTTTCTGCCCGCCGTTATTGCGCCTGACGGCCAGGGCCGTGGTGGCGTTCCAGCGCCAGTGGGTCGGGAACATGGGCGTTGCCAGCAGCGCCTGGGTGACCGTTTCCCTGATGCCGGCAGATTTCAGGTAACGGGTCGCGTCTTCCAGGGGGAAACTGTGGATTGCGCCCAGGGAAATAACGATGCTGTCGTCCAGGGCCGCGGCCTGCAATTCAAAATTGAACTGGCGGCAGAAACGTTTGCGCAGGGCCAGCCCCCAGGCGCGGTTGATGCGGGACCCGTAGGGGCTGTGCAGCACCAGGTGCTGGTCCCCGGCCTCGTCAAAGAACCGCTCGAATACGATGTCCTGCCGGGTCGGGATGCGTCCCAGGGCAGCGCGGGCGCCCGCCAGGTGGTCGGTCAACTGGCGGGCAGCCGATTCGTCCAGGTTCAACTCGTCAACCAGCCAGCGGGATGCGGCGTCCATTCCTTCGGTCAGCTTTTCATCCATGATGCCGCGCAGGCGCGAGACCGAGTCGCTGAGTTCATCCGACCGGCCCGGCGCCTCGCCGAACCAGAACGGGATATTGGGAGGCTGGCCCTGTGCGTCCGCCACCCGCACCTTGCTCTGTTCGACCTTGAGGATTCGATAGGAGGTATTGCCCAGTTGAAAGATGTCCCCGGGCAGGCTCTCGAAAGCGAAATCCTCGTTCAGTGTCCCGATAAAATGGCCGTCCGGTTCCAGCACCACGTCGTAATCGAACTGGTCCGGTATCACCCCGCCGTTGGTCACGGCTGTGAGCCTGGCGCTCTTCCTGGGCCGGATGCGCCTGTTTACCGTGTCATGGTGGATGTAACGGCTGCGCCGGCCGCGCCGGGTCGAAAACCCCTGCGCCAGCATGCCCAGCACCTCCGTGAATTTCTGCCGGGCCAGGTCCCGGTACGGGTAGGCCAGCGTCACCTGCCGGAACAACTCGTCTTCCTGCAATTCCCCGCAGGCAGCCTCCGCAACCAGGTGCTGGGCAAGCACGTCCAGGTGGCCCCCGGGGATGCTGAGCCGGTCCAGTTCATCGCGCCGCACCGCGTCCAGCAACGCTGCGCATTCCACCAGGTCGTCCCGGCTGAGAGGGAACAGGCGGCCCTTGGGGGTTGCTCCCAGGTGGTGGCCGGATCGTCCCACCCGTTGCAGGAACACGGCGATGGATCGCGGCGAACCCAGTTGGCAGACCAGGTCGATATCACCGATATCGATCCCCAGTTCCAGGGATGCGGTCGCGACCAGGGCCTTGAGTTCTCCCCGTTTCAGTCGTTGTTCGGCATTCAGGCGATGTTCCTTCGCCAGGCTGCCGTGATGGGCGGTGACATATTCTTCACCGACCCGTTCCGCCAGGGCGCGGGCCGCGCGCTCGGCCAGGCGCCGGGTATTGACGAAGATCAGCGTGGTTCTGTGCTGACCGATCAGATTGGCCAACTCCCTGTATAGTTCCTGCCATACCTCGCCGGCCATCACTGCTTCCAGGGGCGAATCCGGGAGTTGAAGCGCAATATCGACCTGCCTGACATGCCCGCGATCCAGGATGTTGCAATGTTCTTCCCGGTTCCCGACCAGGAACCGGGCGATCTCTTCTATGGGCCGTTGCGTCGCGGACAGGCCGATGCGCACGGGAGCATGGTTGGTCAGCGCTTCCAGCCGTTCCAGCGATAACGCCAGGTGCGCGCCCCGCTTGTTCGGCGCCAGGGCATGGATCTCGTCGACGATGACGTTGCGCACGGTTTGCAGCATCTTCCTCCCGGAACTGCTGGTGAGCAGGATATAGAGAGATTCGGGGGTGGTCACCAGGATATGGGGCGGTACCCGCCGCATGCGCTCGCGCTCTGACTGCGAGGTGTCACCGGTGCGCACCAGGGCGCGGATATCCACTTCCGGCAATCCCTGCGCCTGCATCATGTCCCGGATGCCCTGCAGCGGCCCCTGCAGGTTCTTCTGTATATCGTTGGACAGGGCTTTCAGGGGGGAGACATACAGGATATACGTCTCATCGGCCAGCCCCCCGGCCAGCGCTTCGCGCACCAGGTCGTCAATCGCCGCCAGGAACGCAGCCAGGGTCTTGCCGCTGCCGGTCGGCGCCGCGACCAGGGTATGTCCGCCCTGTTTTATCGCAGGCCAGGCATCTTCCTGCACCGGCGTCGGTCCGGTGAATTCACCGTGAAACCAGGCCGAGGTAACCGGGTGGAAAATATCGGTTGACATAAGGAGACAGTTTATCCGAAACTGCGTCTTCAGAATACGGGGACAGATTTAAAGCATGCCCCTGCATGTGGTAGGCAGGGGTCTGTCCCCGTAGACGCTGCAAATAAACACATCAAATTGAAGTTTGAACGGAGGTCAAGGAACCATGGGAGCAATATATACCAACGTCATCATTCGCAATCCGGCTGACAGTAACAAGAGCTGGGAGGGACGTTTCCTGGTCGATACCGGAGCCACGGAGTCACTCGTGCCTGCGCCCTGTCTGGAAGCTATCGGTCTTAAACCCATCTCGCAGCGAGAGTACGAATTGGCGGACGGCAGTAAAATCGAACTGGGCATCGCGCCTGGCGTGATTGAATTTATGGGAGAAATCGTAGGTACGACAATAGTGTTCGGCGCGGCCGATGCTGAGCCGCTTCTGGGCGTGACTGCGCTGGAATCGGCGGCTGTAGAGGTTGACCCGCGCAACCAGAAGCTAAAAAAATTACCCGGCGGGAAGCTCAAGCTCAAGCGTAAAAACCTGCCGCTTGCAGCTTGAGGATACATGGCAATATCAGGTTGAAAGAGTACTAGTGTGGGCGGAAGCCTGCTTACCCATGAGGGCGGTTGCCATTGCGGCGCGGTGCGGTTTGAAGTGGACGCCCCGGCGGCGGTGACCGTGCTGGACTGCAACTGCTCCATCTGCCTTATGAGCGGCTACCTGCACCTTCAGGTCCCGAAGTCGCGCTTCCGGCTGCTGCGGGGTGAGGATGCCCTGTCGACTTACACCTTCAATACCGGCGCCGCACAACACTATTTCTGCGGCGCCTGCGGCGTGAAATCATTCTACGCGCCCCGGTCTTATCCCGAGGGGTACAGCATCAATCTCAACTGCCTGGACAGGGCGCAAATAAAGAACGTTACGGTTGAGAAGTTCGACGGCGACAACTGGGAAGCGGCTTACGACAGGAAAAAACACGCTCCCCAAAATAGCTGAACTATTAGGGAATTATATACTGTAACATTAGGGAATTATAACAATTAGGGAATTACATTAGGGAATTTAGGTTGTGGTATTTGCCTGCCGGTTTGCCCATGGTCTTTGCCCGGTAGAGCGCCAATTATGGCGGACAAACTTCAACGACGACGCGATAGAAAAAACACGAAACAGGATGAAGCTGTAGCTCATTAGAAAAGGTGTAACTATGACGGACAGGGTAATCAATGAAGTACTGGAATTACATATCATTCCGCGGGCGCTATAACAGTCAGGCCCCGTTCAACAGCACTTCAATGGCTTCTGCGGGCTTTGTGGGAATCTTCAACGCTTCAGCGAAATCGTTTCCTCTCCCGCACGGCAGAACGCCAAGCACAACGTCCGGCTTCTCTGCAATCGCGTTGACAACCTCGTGAATTGTACCGTCACCGCCACAGGCAATAATCCAGTGTGAACCGTTTTCAACGGCCTTGCGTGCGATCCGGTTTGCGTCACCGGGTTGAGTGGTCAGCTCCAGTTGTCCTGTGTACCCCCCGGTTGTAAGACGCTGAAACGCCTGTCTACCAACTGCGGCAGCCTTGCCTTTCCCTGAAATTGGGTTGGTGATTAATACAAAGTCCCGGTATGGATGTTGAGTGCTGGTTGGCATACGCTTCGGACTGTGATGGTGTCTACAACCTCTCACGCTAATGGAAAATGGGAATTATTAGGATATTAGTATAGCTACCGTTCGCCATCGGGCGATTGTAGCCCACAGAAAAAGAAATTGATTACCAGGCTTACATGAGAGAGAACCCGCCGGACCTGCCCAACATAGTTCGCGGCCCGGAAGCACGCGAAAAACGCCGGGAGGCTGCCATGGAGCGGTTGTTGCGAAAAAAGCAGGCTGAGGGCAAGACGAGGCAGTCTACTCAGAAAGAAGCTGGCCTGATAAATGCTGCAACGGAAAAAGAAATTGACTACCAATCATACCTGAGAGACAACCCTCCGGACCTGACTGACATCCGGCGAGGGCCGGAGGCGCGTGAGAAACGCCGGGAAGCCGCCTTGAAACGGATTTTGCAGGATAAGCAATCAGAAGACCACGATACGCAGTAAGATTAAGTCAGTATCGGAAACCCCTCAAGTTGCGCGGGGAGGTTTACGGGGAAAAGATCAGGGTTACGATCTGCCGACAACCTTTCCCGTAGCGCGTTGCATGAGCGCGATGCGCTTTCTTGACACCAATGTCCTGATTTATGCCGTCAGCAGTGCGGACGAGGACGCGGACAATCAGCATTGTCCGACCTGACCCCATGCATGCTCTTTCCCTTATGAATGGATGCCAATGTCGACTTATCTGTACGTCAGTTTTCTGTTAACCTTCCAATCTCAATCACATAACACGAATTTATATTGCTGTAGGAACATAATTGGTGGTAATAAATGTGAGTCAGATTATTGCCCGTATTGAGCTACTGTAACACTCGTTGCCGAAAATATTCATCATTCAATAGCTGAGCGACCATATCGTCCAAAGAGGATTTGAACGCCTGCGCGATAGCAGGCTTCATCGAAGACTGATCGCCGCTTGTGCCAGTGCCCACCAGTGTATCTCGCCACAAAATCTCATCCTTGCCGGTTTCACGCGCAGACAATTTTACAGACAACTTCATGTTGATTGTCCCTTTAGTCCACCCTGAAATTACCTCTGAATTTAGATCAATTAATTTTCCATATATTCTGATGTTCCTGGCGCTTTCCTGATCAATCAAGTCCAACTGCTGCAATACCTTGTGTCAAAGCATCTTTTACAATTAATGCAAGGTCTTTTTCTGCCTGCCAGCCACCGGTCGTCGTTTGACCATAGCCATCAGTCATATGCATGATCATTCTGGGGTTTTCTGCGCCACGGCTATCTTCTATCTCGGTTATCTCTAATCTCGGCAGGTCCTGACCGACGAAATCAACTGTCGTCCCGGAGTATGTATAATTTACAGGTGCGTCAAGGACTGAATAAGCACAACCCGATATCAGTAGAATACATCCCAACATCACAATAATTTTAAATTTGTAACTACTCACCCCCACTCGTCCTTCCTGCACTTCTCCTCGTTCGTCATTCCCGCGCGCCCCCCGTCATTCCCGCGCAGGCGGGAATCCAGTGAAAAAAACGTCCCGAAGGGACACGTTATAAGGTGTCGCAAGCGACCCGTTTAACAGACTGGATTCCGGCCTTCGCCGGAATGACGAAGGGAGCGCGGGACGAACAGGGGG
Organism: Gammaproteobacteria bacterium; assembly: GCA_965204045.1. Taxonomy (GTDB): domain Bacteria; phylum Pseudomonadota; class Gammaproteobacteria; order Eutrophobiales; family Eutrophobiaceae; genus JAAXHV01. Next base: position 4,639,774 of record CBDBDW010000002.1, on the reverse strand, counting down.
GTGAGTAGTTACTTAAATTTCATAATATGGCCACTGTTTGTTGTGTCCCAGGGCCTGTTAACACTAAACATGATATACTCTGTCTGTCCGATTTACACCAGGCGGAGGCTCATGCAGATCACACAGCAACAATACGAACAGGTTCAAAGCTTACTGCCGCGCCAGCGGGGTAACGTCACGCTCGACAATCTGACGGTGTTGAACGCCATTTTATATGTCGCCGAGCACGGCTGCAAATGGCGCGGGTTGCCCGACTGCTTCGGCAATTGGCATACCATCTATACGCGTATGAATCGCTGGGCGAAGAAAGGGGCGCTGGACCGGGTGTTTGCGGAGTTGCAACATCGGCAGATCATGCGCGTCAAGGTGGAAGCGGTGTCGTTGGACAGCTCGGTCGTAAAGGTCCACCCGGACGGAACGGGCGCGCTGAAAAAAACGGCCCGCAAGCCATCGGAAAGTCCCGGGGCGGTTGGACCACCAAGCTTCATCTGGTTGCCGCGGATGCCCGCACAGCGGTAGGGTTTTCCTTGTCGGCGGGGCCGGCGGGGGATGCCCCGGAGGGGCGTAAGTTGTTGACAAGCCTATCCTTGTCATCTGAATACGTGATTATGGACAAGGCCTACGAGGGGGATGAGACACGGCAGACGGTACGGGACCTGGGTTTGACGCCGGTCGTGCCGCCCAAGCGTAAAGGTGGCGGCACGATTACTCTACAAAATTTCAATGAAGCAGACCTGATGGATGCGCATTTCATGTTTTCCCAGGATAACTCCGCAACCGCTGCCTGATATCAACAGATCATAACTTCGAGGCGAGCCGCCATCATGACTTCGTTGTCATAGCGGACGATGTATCGGCAGGTGCGCCTGGCGCATGACCCATCTCAAGGGGTCAGACCAGTTAAAAATGACATATGCCAAGCATTTTGGCGGCACATCGATAAAATTGCAGGTCGGGGTAAACTGTCCGCTCCAATGAAAAACCAAGCCCGAATTGAAGAGGTTCTCAAGTTCTGGTTCAACGACCTCTCTCCAGATGATTGGTTCGAGAGCAACGAGGCGGTTGACAGCCACATCCGCGAACGTTTCCAGGAACTGCATGAAACCCTGCGGGAACAGGTCCCCGAAACATGGTGGAGTAGCGCACGCGGTTGCCTGGCAGCCGTGATCGTCCTCGATCAGTTTCCACGCAACATGTACCGGGGCACCTCCCGCGCATTTGCCGCGGATGGCGCCGCGCTCTCCCTTGCCAAGGAGGCCCTGGCGCGCGGATTCGACCGGGAATTGTCGATAGACGAACGGAAATTCCTGTATATGCCGTTTGAGCACAGCGAAAATCCCGCCGACCAGGCGCGCTCGATGGAGCTTTTCAGTACCCTGGAAAGCGAACTGGACCTCGACTATGCTCGCCGGCACAAGGAAATAATCGACCGGTTCGGGCGGTTTCCACACCGCAACGCGTTGCTCGGGCGGATTTCAACCCCTGAAGAAATCGAGTTTATAAAAGAGCCCGACTCTTCGTTCTGATACGCAATAACATTATGTCAGCGAAGTCGGCCACGCAGGGGCAAACTGTCGCGCCTTTCTCCTGCATGATCTTTGCGCTTTGCTGACCAATTCCTGATGCAGCGCCTGTTACTATTATTCGCTTACCGGATAGATTCATTTACACATCCCCATGTCGAAAAAAATAAAAACAATAGCGTAATACCGTCAGATATCAAGGAGAAAGAACGTTATGATCTATCGCCCCGATAATGGCTATAATATGCCGTTCACTGGAAAACAATAGGGCATCTGAGAGGCGCCCGTGCAGCATAGGGATATGCTGCCATTTTTAATCACGTAAGTGATTGAAAATGAAGGAGACGGAAAATCGACATTTTTCGTTTCCGTCTCTAAAAATGCCCAGGATGGCATTTTTAGAGGTTACTATACATAACGTCATAAATCGCGCCACATCCGTCATTCCTGCGAAGGCAGGAATCCAGTAGGTAACAAAACTCCTTATAAGGAATGTTTGTTCACTGGATTCCTGCCTTCGCAGGAATGACGGACTATGATGCGGCATTATTTATGACGTTATGTATAATAACTACTTCGAGGATTGTTCCAATGCTATCAGACATCGAGATTGCCCAGCGGGCAAGTAAAAAACAGATCATCGACCTCGCCGCCGAACAGTACGGCATCGGCGGCGAGCACCTGGAGCCTTACGGCCATTACAAGGCCAAGCTGTCGCTGGATTACATCGACAGCCTGCAGGACAACGCCGACGGCAAGCTGATCCTTACCACCGCCATCAGCCCCACCCCGGCGGGAGAGGGCAAGACCACCACCACGGTCGGTTTGGGAGACGCCATGAACAGGATCGGCAAACAGACCCTGATCTGCCTGCGCGAGCCGTCACTCGGCCCCTGCTTCGGCGTCAAGGGCGGCGCCGCCGGCGGCGGTTATGCCCAGGTGGTGCCCATGGAAGACATCAACCTGCACTTCACCGGCGACTTCCACGCCATCGGCGCGGCGCACAACCTGCTCTCGGCAATGGTGGACAACCACATCAACCACGGCAACCGCCTGAATCTGGACCCGCGCCTGATTGCCTGGAAACGGGTCGTGGACATGAACGACCGGGCCTTGCGCAAAATCGTCATCTCCCTGGGCGGCACGCCCAACGGCTTCCCGCGGGAAGACGGCTACGACATCACCGTGGCCTCCGAAGTTATGGCCATCTTCTGCCTGGCCACTTCCCTGGCCGACCTGAAGGAACGGCTCGGCAATATCGTCATCGGCTACACCCGGGGCGCCAGGAAACCGGTGCACGCCCGCGACCTGAACGCCCACGGCGCCATGGCGGCATTACTGAAAGACGCCATCAAGCCGAACCTGGTGCAGACCCTGGAGAACAACCTGGCCATCGTGCATGGCGGTCCGTTCGCCAATATCGCCCATGGCTGCAACAGCGTGACCGCTACCAAAACCGCGTTAAAACTGGCGGATTACGTAATCACCGAGGCCGGGTTCGGCGCCGACCTGGGCGCGGAGAAATTTATCGACATCAAGTGCCGCATGGCGGGCTTGAACCCCGCGGCCGTGGTGCTGGTGGCCACCATCCGGGCCATGAAATACCACGGCGGGGTGAACCGGGAAGACCTGAACGTGGAGAACCTGGAAGCGCTGGACAGGGGCCTGGTGAACCTGGAACGGCACCTGAACAATATACAGCAGCACTACGGACTGCCTTGCGTGGTGTCCATCAACCACTTCACCCACGATACCGACGCGGAGATCGAGATGTTGAAGAGCCGGGTTGAGGCGCAGGGCGGCAAGGCGGTAGTGGCCCGCCACTGGGCCGCGGGCGGCGCCGGCGCCGAAGAACTGGCGCGCACCGTTGCGGACGTGGTCGACAACAACCCCGGCAGCCACAGTTACGTGTACGAGGACGATGCTCCCCTGTGGGAAAAGATAGAGGCCGTCGCCAGGAAGATCTACGGCGCCGGCAGCGTCACCGCCAACAGCAAGGTGCGTGCGGAGATCGACAAACTGAGCCGGGAATACGGCGGGTTTCCGGTCTGCATGGCGAAGACCCAGATGTCCTTTACCGCGGATCCCACGGTCCGCGGCGCGCCGGAAGGGCACAGCGTGGAAGTCAGCGAAGTCCGGCTCTCGAACGGGGCCGGGTTTATCGTGGCCATCGCCGGCAACATGATGACCATGCCGGGATTGCCCAAAGTCCCCGCCGCCGAGAAGATCGACGTGGACGCCGAGGGGAATATTACGGGCTTGTTCTAAGCCTTGATGTCATTCCCGCGCCCCCCTTCGTCAGTCTGGCGCCCCCCTTCGTCAGTCTGGCGCCCCCCTTCGTCAGTCTGGCGCCCACCCTGCGTCATTCCCGCGCCCCCCTTCGTCATTCCGGCGAATGCCGGAATCCAGTGAGATACTGAGTCGCCTACGGCGACCCATTATTATACTGGATGCCGGGTCAAGCCCGGCATGACGAAATGGGTTCGCTAACGTGCAAACTGTGCTACTTCAGCAGCAATACCTTTGCCCCCTTCACCGGCTCGAATTTCAGCGCCAGCAGCGCCTTGTTGGCGTCCTCGAGCGCATAGCTCTCGGTCTCCGGCCGGATGGGTATGGCCGCGGCGATGTCCAGGAACTCCCGGATGTCCCGGCCGGTGATGTTGGCGACGCTCTTGATCTCCTTCTCGCGCCACAGGTGTTCGCCGTAGTCGAGACTGAGCAGAGCTTCCTTGTCGTTATCTTCCTTGCGGATGGCGTTGATGACCAGGCGTCCCCCCGGCCGCAGGTTCCGCATCGCCTCCACTACCGGTTTCCACGCCGGAGTGGTGTCAATGATGGCGTGTAACGGATCAGGACAGCGCTCGGCGCTGTCACCGGCCCAGACTGCTCCGCACTCCCGCGCGAACTCCCGCGCGGCCGCATCCCTGGCGAAAACATAAACATCCGTATCCGGGTACAGGTGGCGCGCCAATTGCAGCGCCAGGTGCGCCGAACCGCCGAACCCGGTCAGACCCAGCCGGTCGCCGTTGCTGACCCGCGCCAGTTTCAACGCCCGGTAACCGATGGCGCCGGCGCACAGCAGGGGCGCGGCCTGCTCGTCGGTGAAAACCTCCGGGATGGGGTAGGCGTATTGCTCGGGCACGGTCATGTACTCGGCATAACCGCCGTTGACATCCTTGCCCGTCGCGCGAAATTCAGGGCTGAGGTTTTCATCCCGTCCACCGTCGGAGTGGTGGATCCAGCCTACCCCGACGCGCTGTCCCGGTTCAAACACCCGGGCTCCCTCGCCGGATTTCTCGACGACCCCGACGACCTCATGTCCCGGAACCACGGGAAGCCGGGGAGGCGTCAGGCGGCCTTCTATTTCATCCAGTTCGGTATGGCAGACGCCGCAGGCAGACACCTTGATCAGTATCTCGCCCGGTCCCGGTTCCGGCACTGGAAGATCTGTCAACTGCAAGGAGTTCCTGCCAGGTTCCAGCGGAGCGGTTTCGGCTAATATCATTGCTTTCATGGAGGTGAGTCATTATAGTAGCAAACTCTTTCATGTGCGCCCGTAGCTCAGCTGGATAGAGTACCTGGCTACGAACCAGGCGGTCGGGAGTTCGAATCTCTCCGGGCGCGCCATTTTCGACTAGGTCCTGTAAATGTTTTTCCTGTGACCAACCTTAATTATGTTGATGGTGAGTTGCGTCTTCCATACCGTATAAATGATTCTGTATGCGCCCTGACGCAGTCTGTAGCGATCATTGCCGGCCAACTTGCTGACGCCAGGCGGGAAGGGGTCTGTTGCCAGGTCTTCAATTCGACGGATTAGTTGCCGGCGAATTTTCTTTTGAGGGATTGCTTCGAGTTCCTTTGCCGCGGAAGGTTTGATCAGGATTTTATATTTTTCCACGACGTTTCAAATCCTTTACTACCTTTTCAAACGGCAGGCCCGGTTCCCTGGCGCGATTTGATATAGCTTCCAGGTCTTCGGCATCTTCTGCAAGGCTTAACTGCACGGCTTCATTCACCATGTCCGATATGGACCGGTTTGTTTCAACAGACTTCAGGCGTAAAGCATGGTGAAGCTCAGGATATAAATATATCGTTGCTCGTTTGGATTCTGTCTTCATAGAAGACATTATAACGCTATAACGTCATAACGTCAAACACGTTCCCACATACGTTCCCACACTTCCTGCTTCGGGCGCCGAATATCTTCCGTTCTGCGTGAAATGGGCGCGAGCGGCAGTTCCACATCGGCTCTGGTATATATTATCAACATGGAGTGAATAAGTTTATTCAATATATATTGACTAAATTTATTCATTATGTCAGCCTGTCGTTATGGATCCGAGATTTCTACCACACAACAGCCACCTGGATAACCCGGGCAGGTTTGCCGAACATGACCCCCAATTACGCCGGCTCAGCCGTCAAACGTATCGATATCGCTCAGTCCTGCTGGCTGAATTAACTGCCGCCTCACCGGGTATTTACACGTTAGGAGGAGGGCGGCAAATCGGTAAATCGACCCTGCTGAAACAGTGGATGAATGAACTGCTGGCACAGGGTGTCGCGCCCCAATCGATCAGTTTTTTTACCGGTGAACTTATCGATGACCATCACAGCCTCCTGGGGCTGATGCAGGCTCAACCGGGCGCTTCGCATACGGATTCCGTCAACTACTTGATTATCGACGAAGTAACGTATATTCAGCAGTGGGATAAAGCAGTCAAATACGCCGCAGACGCGGGCATGCTGGAGCATACCGTCCTGGCGCTGACCGGTTCGGACCTGGGTTTAATCAGGGATGCGCGCATGCGCTTTCCCGGGCGGCGCGGCAGGGCTGAGGTGGTGGATTTCCACATGTATCCGCTTTCATTCAGGGAATGTCTGAAACTGAAAAATCCGGAAATCAATACCGATGATATCGTCTGCCAACCCGGGGAGATTGAAGCAAACACTCTCGATACGATTTACAGGGAGTTCGATCAGTACCTGTTGCACGGTGGATATTTGACAGCCATCAACGATATGGCCGAGTACGGACAGATCAATAAAACCACCTTGAATACATACTCTGACTGGATAAGAGGCGATGTGATGAAACGCGGCAAACAGGAAAATTACCTGCGTGAAATCATGACGGCAATTATCAAACGCTGCAATTCACAAATTACCTGGAACGCCCTGGCGCGTGACCTGTCCATTGATCACCCCAAAACCGTCGCTGATTATATTGATGTACTGGTAAATATGGACGCCGTATTCGTACAGTCTGCATTGCTGGAAGACAAGCTGGTCGGCGCACCCAAGAAAGCCAGGAAACTGATGTTCTGTGATCCGTTTATATTTCATGCCGTACATGCCTGGATAAAACCCGTTGCCGATCCCTGGGATGCACAAATCCTGCCGCTCGTTGAGGACCCGGAATGGGCATCACGATTGGTCGAAGCCGCCGTAATTACGCACCACCGCCGCTACTTTCCCACTTACTATATCAAGGCCCGGGGTGAAGTGGATATTGCCTATATCGATAACGGGAAGTGCTGTCCTGTTGAGATTAAGTGGACTAACCAGTTGCGGCCCAAGGATATCAAACAGATCAGCCGGTATCCGCGCGGTGAAATATGGACCAAAACCAGGACCTGGGGGGACATAAACACGGTTAAAACCTATCCTTTACCGCTGAAACTGCTCCAGACAGGCGTTTAAAACGAATACATATCGGAGATGCGGCAGGTACCTGAACTTCTCACATTTCCCGGTTACTTCATGGTAACTGTAACCGCTCCCACACTTCCTGCTCCGGTCGCTGGCTCTCCTCCGTCCTGCCGGAGACCGGCGCGAGCGGCAGGGCATCATCACCCGGTTCGATGGTGAAAGTGAAATCGAGGGAATACCATGCACCGGTCACTTCGGGGTCCGGCGCCGGTTCGTTTTCGTGATGGACATAATCTCCGATCAGCGCCCGGGTGACGCCGAACTGCGCATCGGTCTCCAGGTAGGGGTCATCGTTGACGTAAACCTGTGATATATGCGTTTTATAACCTGGTTTGTGCACCAGGAAATGCATGTGCGCGGGCCGCATGTTGGCGCGGCCCTGCACCTTCAACAGGTCGCCGACCGGCCCGTTCACCGGAACCGGATAGGCCGCGGGCTTCACGGTGCGGAAATTAATCTTGCCATTATCGTCAGTACGGAACCTGCCGCGTAAGTTCATATCGGCTTGGGCAGGATCCTGGTTCTCGTACAATCCTTCCGCTGAGGTATTCCACACGTCAACCTCTGCGCCGGCAACAGGGTTGCCTGCATTATCCCTGACCCGGGCAGTCACGAATAACGGCGTGCCGATGGTGGGCGAACGCACGATTGAGCCGCCGTTTTCCGTTACCGGCGCGCGTTCACGCCAGAACGGGCCCAACAGGTTGGCCGTGGTTTCGTCCTGGTCGCGGCCATTGTTCAGTAGACACACCAGTGACGACAGGCCGAGAGTACCGGCCAGTAACACCATTTCGTTATGACTTTTGGTCGTCAGTTGTCCCGCCTGAGCGAGTATTGCGCATCCCCTACGAAATTCGGCTTCCGACAGTTGCACTTCACGGGCGAGTTCATGCAGGTGCCGGACTGCCGCGGAGAGGACTTCCCGCAGACGCGCATCCTTGATCCGCTGCAGTTCGCCCAGTACGGCTTCAGTGACTTGTTCCTGGTTTTCGATGATCATTACGGACTCCAATTCAGGAAATTTGGATGCAGTAGCGAGAGTATGATGTTATCGTTTTTATGACATATACGAAACTGGAAAGGACACTTTTGAGAAAACAACCATGACCGATCGAATTTCCATTGCCGAATACCACGACAGGATCGCATCGCTGGCGCCGGCATTGCGGGAGCGGACAGGGGAAGCGGAAAAACAGCGCCGCCTGTCCCAACAGACTATAGACGAACTGGTTGAGGCGGGATTGTACAGGGCATACCTGCCCGCCCGTTTTGGCGGGCCGGAACTCTTCATGGCGGAAGTGTTACCCCTGATCACGCAGATCGCCCGGAGCTGTCCCGCCACTGCCTGGGTTTTGGCGATTATGCAGATGCACACCTGGCTCATGGGGTTGTATCCGCAGCAGGCCCAGGATGAAGTCTTCAAGGATGACAGCGACACCCTGGTGTGCGGCGTGTTACAACCCAGGGGCGTGGCAAAACCGGTAGCGGGCGGTTATGAGTTAGAGGAAGCAGCATGGCCGTATTCTTCCGGTTGTGATTTTGCGCGCTGGGCACAAGTGGGCGGCCTGGTGCAACAGGACGACGGACCGCCTGAGATGAGGGTTTTTTTATTGCCCCGGGGGGAGTATGACATTATCGATGACTGGCACGTGGTCGGCCTGCGCGCCAGCGGCAGCAAGAGCCTGGCTACCGGTGGCACGTTTGTGCCCGAGCACAGGACCATCAGGTTTGCAGACGCCATAACGGGAGAACTGAGCAAGGGTCTTTCAGCGCTGTACCGGTCCTCGGTCCTGCCCATGCTGTGTGTTAACCCGGCCATTCCGGTCATTGGCGCAGCCTGCACGGCTATTGAAGTTTTTATCGACCATATTGAAAACCGCAACCTGCCTTTTTCCATCCATAAACAGGTCGATTCGGCCCAGGCGCACCGGCTTCTCGGCGAAGCAATGACGCAGACCGGTTCGGCTGAACTGATGCTGGAGCGCGGGACGGTAATGATACGAGACACGGCTGAAGCCGGCGAGCTGATGCCATTGGTCGAACGCAACCGGGTACGCGCCTACAGTTCCGGCGCAGTCAGGCAGTGTGTTGCGGCGATCGAGGCACTGTTCCTGGAGTCCGGCGGCACGGTTCTACAGGAGACTCACCCGTTGCAGCAACTCACCCGCGATGTCAAAGCCATGTCATTACACGCGGCGCTGGTACACGAGAATAACCTGGAACTCCTGGGCGCCTCGAGACTGGGTAAACCGCTGAATTCCGAATTTGTCTGATAATCGGGGGGTCAGAGTAAAAATACCTTCAGGCCACCGGGGACGGACTTAAGTCCGTCCCCATTCTCCAAATATCTTACTCGTCTATCTCTTCCAGCAGCACGTCTCCCAGGCCGTAGTAGGTGCCGTTGTAGTGGTCGTAAGCGTAATGGAACATGGGCGCCAGGGGCGCCATACGGTCTCTGGCAGGAGTGTTGTGCAAAGCCGTATCGACCCGTACCGCGACGGCTTTCCCGTGGATGACTTCGCCCAGCCAGCGGTGTTCTTCCACCCGCAGCAGTTCGCATTCATAGTTGGCGGGACATTCAGCAACTGCCGGTGCGGCTATTTTTACTGAAGGCTCGGGGGTCAGGCCCGAGGCCGCAAATTTATCGTCGGCCGGAAACACGGTGGTATTCACGCCTTCGACTATTTTCGCAGTGGGCACGTTAACGACGAATTCCCGGGTTGTGGTGATGTTCCGGTAGGTGCGCGATTCCTTGGCGCCGGCAAAGGTGTCGTAGTCGCCGATGACCAGTGAGATGATCTTGGGCGTATCATCGTCTTCAGCCACGTTGGTATAGGACGGAAAGAATACCAGGCTGTAAGGCGCCACGTGGGGTTTGCCCGCATCATCTGCGGTGGAGATGAGGAAAGCGGGCAGTGCCGGCCAGTATTCCAGGCCGAACAGGTCTTTTACGGATAATTCGGTTTTGTCAGTCATAATAAGTTGTCTCACAGGTTGTGGGGACAGATTTAAAATCTGTCCCCGGTGTTGGCGGGACCATCCGGGGACGGACCCCCGTCTGCAGCACGCGGGGGCATGCTTAAGTCCGTCCCCAAACAGACTATCTACCAGGTTTTCTTCGGGTCGTAGTCCTGTCCATCCGGCGACCAGCCCTGCATCCTGGCCCAGCCCCGGCGTTGCTGTATGCCGCGCATGCGCTTGTTGGCCAGCATGCGCCATTTCGATACGGTCATGTCGGGACGGATCAGTTTTTCCTGGTGCCAGAAATCCTCATATTGATACACATGATGGATCTGTTCCCTTCCGAACGCGTCGAAGTTGTTGAAACCCCATTCGGTGCCGTCCCCCATGGGCGCGGCCTGGTCCGTTGCCGCCTTCCAGGTGACGGGTATGTATTCTTCCCGGCAGGTCTTGTAGAAGGCTTCCGCTTCCTCTTCCGAATTCACTTCGGTGGCATGGCAGATAAAATACATGTGGTGGTCTTCGTCGATGGGCGTGAACCACTCAAAATGCAGCACCCCGGGGGCAGGCCACCAGTCCACCTCCAGGCCGCAGGGGAGATAAATACCCACTACGGTCTCCTGGGGCACATCCGGTGGCGGGATGTTATCCGGGTCCAGGTTCACCGCGTTCACGGTTTCGCCTTCGATCTCCGTCGACCAGACAGTGTAGTCATCCACCTTGACGATGCCCCAGGGTCCTTCTTCGTTATCGATGATTTCCAGTGAATCAGGTGTTTTCGGGAAGCTGGAAAGGGGCATGCTGGCATCGGTGAAATCGAAGATGCCGGCCTTGCGGTGGGCGTACAGGTGCGCGGCGTCGAAACCGTTCTCCGCGGCGATGCGCCAGTTGGCCCGGAACTTGTTGCGAGCGACCGGGTGGAACGCCAGTTTGGGCCGCAGGAATTTCGGCTGAAGGTCCTGTTCTATGGGCGGCGGCGGGTCCATGTCGCCCATGAACACAAAGACAACCCCGTTGATCTCCCTGACCGCATAGGTCTTGTGCTTGAGCCTGCCGATCAGACGGCTGTCCGGGTCGGTAACGATCTGCACCAGGGTCCCGTCGCGCACGTCGATGGTGAACCCGTGAAACCAGCAGGTCACCGTGTTTTTAGTGTAGCATTCGGGCCGGGCGGAGAATGCCGCGCCGCGGTGCGGGCAGCGGTCTGCGATGGCGTACACCTCGCCATCGACCCGTTTGAACAGGATCCGTTCCCCCATGATCATTTCGCCCTTGCATTTCCCTTCCTCCAGTTCATGTCCGAACAGCGCGGCATACCAGTGGTTGCGCAGTCCCAGTTCCGCCTTCAGGTAATCGGGATACGGCTCCAGGCGTTTGCCCGCGCCGTCGATATTGTCTTCCTGTTCTCTGATAGGAATGTCAGCCATGAGTATCGGTCCCCCTTTCGACCAGATAATTCTTCAATGCAAAAGTAATGCACCGCGAAACGTATCCTATTATGCCATGGTAGCATCCGGAACGAATCATGAAAAAGTGTATCCGTATTTGTACTAAAATGACATACGGACCACTTCGAACCTTGAAATTGACCCAGCTTGTCGAAAGTGGGGGAGGGAGTTATGAAGCGCATATTTTCCGGCCGTTCCGCCAGCGGCAGCCTTATTCCAGCCTTGTTGATCTTCATTTTTCCATGCCAGCCGGCGCTTGCCCAGAGCGGTCTGCTTGAAGAAGTCATCGTCACCGCGCAGAAGCGCGAACAGTCCATCCAGGACGTGGGCATATCCATCACGGCGATCAGCGGGGAACAGATGGAAGCGCTGGGGATTGCCAACAGCAGCGAGATAGCCCGTTGTCGAGTTGTATAACATTTCAGGCAAGCTGACCTGGGACATGGATTTTGCCAGGCTGGTATCGGTCAGCGCGTTTTCCAACATCAAACACCGGCAATCGCTGGACGTTGGCGATGCCCCGGTGCCGCAGTTCATCTATTTCCGCCAGACCGATATGGACTGGTTCTCCCAGGAAATCCGCCTGGAAGGCGAGGCCGATCGCATGCGCTGGATCGCCGGCGCCTATTACCTGTACATCGATGCGAAGGCCGCCCAGGGTCTCGCGGACACCATCGGCGGGCTGAACATCTTCGGCGGTTATTTCTTCGGCCCGGTGCTCAACTCTGATAACGGCATCCCGTTTTTTGTACCGGGTGTCGGCGGCACGCCGCTTAATATCATCACCGGCGAGGCCGGTTTTAACCAGGGCGATCTATACCTGGAGGCGACCACGGATACGGACCTCAAGACCGATTCCTATTCGCTGTTCGGCCACGTCGATTTCGACCTGACCGACCAGTTGATGGTCACGGCCGGCTTCCGCGGCATTATTGAAGAGAAGGACTTCAGCTTCAACAACCGGTTGTACCGCAACGTCAGGGATGGCTACCCGGACGGCTCGCAGTTTGTCGGCGCCGAGCCGCTGAGCCTTATCTTCGCGCCCGGCGTGCCGTTCGAGTTTCTCGCTCCCCATGCGGACAAGACCTCGGATTTCCTCTGGTCCGGCAAGCTGCAACTCAACTACTCGCCCAATGACGACCTGCTTGTCTATGCCGGCGTCAACCGCGGGGTGAAGGCGGGCAACTTCAACGGCCCCCTGCTGACCACGCTTACCCAGGATGAATACGGCTACAAGGAAGAGGTTCTGTGGTCATACGAGGCCGGGTTCAAATCCACCCTGTTCGGCGGCAAGGCCCGTTTCAACGTGTCCGCGTACTATTATGACTACAACGACTACCAGGCATTCCAGTTCGTCGGCACCTCCGGCGCGGTGTTCAATGCCGATGCCGAATACTGGGGTTTCGAGGCGGAGTTGATCGCTAACCCGGTGGAGAACGCGGACATCTGGCTGGGTTTCAGCTATATCGACCCGGAAGTGAAAGACCTGGAGGTGGCGGACAACACGTTCAGGGACATCGAACCGACGTTCACGCCGCAGGTCCAGTTTTCCGGGGTGGGCCGGTATATCGTGCCGAATGTCATCATGGGCGGCTCGGTCTCGCTGCAACTGGACGGCACCTATGCGTCCTCCAGTTTCAGCAACATCAACAACTTTGACAGCCACATCATGCCTTCGAGCTGGATCGGCAATGCGCGCATCCAGTGGAGCAGCGCGGACGGGCGTTATTCCATCGCAGGTTTCATCAAGAATTTCTCCAACTCGCGTACCCAGACGACTACTTTCGACCTGGCGACCATCGGCGGAGCGGACGAGATCTCATTCGAGAAACCGCGCTGGGGCGGCGTCAACGCGAGGGTGAGTTATTAGGTACTTACAAGTAAAATCTTGCACAAAATGATCAAGAAATTTGTTCGTCATTCCTGCGAATGCAGGAATCCAGTTGATAAAACAACTCCTTATAATGAACGTTTGCTTACTGGATTCCCGCATTCGCGGGAATGACGAACAGAATGTGGTGTGAGGAAGATAGGCTTTGGTTCCGGCTTGGCCAGTTCAGGTCCAAGTCCCATGGAGTTCCCCAGACAGACGCCTGCTAACAAGACCAAACAACGCCGTATGAACCCACGAACACCACTATCATCCGTGGCGGCAGCCTCCTCACCGTGGACCCTGCGCAACCGCTGTTGGCCGACGGCCATATCAGGATAGATGACGGCATCATCACAGCCGTCGGGACCGGCGCGGGTCCCAACGCAGAGGGCGCCGCAACCATCGATGCCCGCAACAAGCTGGTCATCCCCGGTTTCGTCAATGCCCACACCCACCTGTGCATGACCCTGGGCCGCTCGCTGGGCGCCGACCGCACCCTGCTGCAGTGGTTGTCAGAGGCGCAACTGCCGTTCATGGGGCAGATGGACGCCGAGGACTATGCGCTGGCCGTGACCCTGGGCGCCATTGAGAACCTCAAGGCCGGCAATACCACCGTATGCGAGATCTTCTTCTCCTCCCGCTACACCGACGGCGCCGATGCCCTGGCCGCCGCGGCCCTGGACGAGACGGGGATACGCGCCCTGCTGTTCCGGTGTTCCAGCGATGAGGAGTTCGCGCCGGGTTTTATCGAGACCACCGGCGAGATAGATACCCGCAGCAAGGCGCTGCTGAAACGCTGGCGCGCCCATGACCGGGTCGGTATAGGAGTCGGTCCCCTGGTGCCCTGGACCGCCACCGACGAGTACTGGGCGGACACCTGCGCGTTGCGGGACGACGGAGTGGGAGTTCACCTGCATACCGCGGAGACGCCGGAATACAATGACCTGATGCTGGCGCGCACCGGGAAACGCAACGTGGAATTCCTGGCCGACGCCGGCGTGTTGAACGAGAGAGTCATGTTGAACCACTGCATCTACCTGGCCGACGCGGAGATCGAGGCCATCGCCGCCCAGGGCGCGAACGTGGTGCATGACCCCACCTCGAACATGATCCTGGCCTCCGGCAACGCCCCCGTGTTGAAACTGCGCCGGGCCGGGGTCACCGTCGGGTTGGCCTGTGACGACCCTGCCTGCAACAATACCCAGGATATGTTCGAGGTAATGAAGGACGCGGCGCTGCTGCAAAAGGTCACCACCCGGGATCCTGTGTCGCTGACCGCCCAAGACGTGTTTGCCATGGCCACCCTGGAAGGCGCCAAAGCCTGCGGCATGGCGGACCGGATCGGCAGCCTGAGCGCCGGCAAGCTGGCGGACATCACCATCGTCGACACCCAGGCCAGCCACCTGCGGCCCATCCACGACCCGTTCGCAACCCTGGTCTATTCGGCCCGCGCCGCGGACGTGGAGACCGTGCTGGTCGGCGGAGAGGTCGTAGTCCGCGATAAAAAACTGCTGACCATGGATGAAGGGGATATAATCCGCAAAGCCCAGTTGCGCGCCGACGAACTGAGAAAGTCCGCCGGCCTTAACTGAACTATACGTAACGGCATAAATTGTGCCGCGTTATGTTGTTTTCGTCTTACAACATGCCGGGCAGGCATTACGCCCTGCTCGTCATTCCGGGCTTGACCCGGAATCCAGTCAAAAAACATTCCTTATAAGGAGTTTTGTAGTCTACTGGATTCCGGGTCAAGCCCGGAATGACGAACGGTAGTACGGCACTATTTATGTCGTTATGTATAAATTTACCAACCACACACGTTGTAAGGAAGGCCATGCGCGTTCGTATTTTACTGTTTTTTATTGCCATATTAACCCTCTTTCTGTCCGCCTGTGACCGGGCCGGATCGCCGGATACTGCCGCAGTCACTGACGAGCGGCTGGTGAACGCCGAAGCTGAACCCCACAACTGGCTGAACCACGGTCGCACTTACGACGAACAGCGGTTCAGCCCGCTTACGCAGATCAATGACGGCAACGTGGCGCAACTGAAAGTGGCCTGGCACCTGGACCTGCCCAGCAAACGCGGGCTGGAGGCCACGCCCCTGGTCGCGGACGGGCGCATGTACACCACCGGCACCTGGAGCCGGGTCTACGCCGTGGATGCCGCAAACGGCGAGATGCTGTGGGAATACGACCCCCAGGTGCCGCCGCAGAAGGGCATCGACGCCTGTTGCGACGTGGTCAACCGCGGCGTTGCGCTGTGGCGCGACATGGTTTTCGTAGGCACGCTGGACGGCAGGCTGATCGCGCTGGACGCCATGAGCGGCGAGGAAGTCTGGTCGGTGCAGACCACTCCAGGCGACCGGCGCTACACCATAACCGGCGCGCCGCGGATCGTGGACGGCAAGGTGCTTATCGGCAACGGCGGCGCCGAGTTCGACGCCCGGGGTTTTGTCACGGCATACGATGCGGCAACCGGAGAACAGGTGTGGCGCTTTTACACGGTGCCCGGCGACCCTGCATTGCCCTTTGAAAACCCCATCCTGGAACAAGCCGCTGATACCTGGACCGGCGAGTGGTGGAAATTCGGCGGCGGCGGCACCGTATGGGACGCCATCAGCTATGACCCGGAACTGAACCTGGTGTACCTGGGTGTGGGCAACGGCACGCCCTGGAACCGGCGCGTGCGCAGCCCCGGCGGCGGCGACAACCTGTTCCTGGCGTCCATCGTCGCCCTGGATGCGGACACGGGAGAATACGTCTGGCACTACCAGACCGCGCCCGGCGACACCTGGGACTTCACCGCGACCCAGCACATCATGCTTGCGGACCTGGAGATCGGCGGCGAGACCCGCAAAGTGCTCATGCAGGCCCCGAAAAACGGCTTCTTCTACGTCATCGACCGGACCGACGGCGAACTGCTGTCGGCCGAGCCGTTCGTCGAGGTGACCTGGGCCACCCGTATCGACATGCGCACCGGGCGTCCTGTGGAAACGCCCAATGCCCGTTACCAGGATGGCGAGTTTGCCAGTTCGCCGGCTGCACCCGGCGGCCATAACTGGCAACCCATGGCTTACCACCCCGGCGCCGGGCTGGTTTACATACCGGCCCAGGACCTGCCCTGGGTGTACAAGGAAGTGGAGAAATTCGAATTCAGCAAGGTCACGGTGAACACCGGCCTGGATCCCATCATCGCCTCCATGCCGGAAGACCCGGCAATCCAGGAGGAAGTATCCAAACTGCTCAAGGGCTACCTGCTGGCCTGGGACCCCATCAAACAACAGGCGCGCTGGACTATTGAACTGCCGATAGCATGGAACGGCGGCGTGCTGGCAACGGCCGGCAACCTGGTGTTCCAGGGCGCCTCCCACGGAGAGTTCATCGCCTACGCCGCCGACACCGGTGAACGCCTCTGGGCCCACGACGCCCAGACCGCGGTGCTGGCCGGGCCGGTTACCTACCAGGTGGACGGCAAACAGTACGTGGCGGCCATGGCCGGTTACGGGACCGCCTTCGGCATTGAATCCGGCATCGTGGCCAAGTGGGCCGGGGTACGCGCGCTGAACCGGATCGTAGCCTACACACTGGACGGTACGGACCAACTGCCGCCGCTCCCGCCATTACCTGAACCGCCGGAGCCCCCTGCGCACACTGCCGATGCCGAAACCGTGGCCCTGGGCAAGCTGCTGTATCACCAGTACTGCGCCCGCTGCCACGGCGACGCCGGCATCAGCGCCGGCGTCCTGCCAGATTTACGTTACATGGATACGGCCACCCATGAACTCTGGGACGCCATCGTCCTGGGCGGCGCGCTCTTCGACAAGGGCATGCCCGGCTTTGCCGGCCACCTGGAGAAGGCCGAAACCGACGCCATCCATGCCTACGTCATCAAACGCGCCCACGACCCGGAGTATATTCCGGGAAAGTAGGGGTCGAACCGGTTATCACCACACATTGATTGTTTGCGACATTGTCGGTTTAATGTTATACTTTAGTAAAACTTTACAGACGATGTTGCAGCACTGGAGAAGTACGATGATACAACTTGCAATCAGGCAATCGGGAGGCGCGAATATCATCAGTATCCCGAAAGCAATCCTGAAGACGCTGGACCTTAAGGCAGGCTCGATGCTGAACCTGTCGATCGAAGACAGCCGCATCGTGCTGACTCCCGCAATCAAGGAACCGACCCTGGATGAGTTGCTTGCCGGGAGCCCCAGGGAAAACTTCACACTGGTCGACGAGGATCGGGAATGGCTCTCTGAAGCCCCGGCCGGCAAGGAACTGATTTGACATACACGCCGGACAAGGGAGACATCGTCTGGCTTGATTTCGACCCCAGCAGCGGCAACGAGATAATGAAACGCCGCCCGGCCTTCGTCGTATCCAGGAAGGCGTTCAACGAACATACCGGAATGTCCGTCGTAGCCCCGGTTACCTCTACCATTCGCAACACCAGGCTGGAAGTAATATTACCTGAGGGGTTAAAGACTCAAGGTTCGATACTGGTTTACCAACTCAAGTCGCTTGACTTTGGGCAACGTCAGGTAAAGTTTATCGAGAAAGCGCCACAGGGGATTACAGAGCAGGCCACGACCCTTGCAAGGATCATCATCCAGTAACAGAGACCATGAAACCCGAAGACTACCCCCCGCAGGAACCCGTATCCGACTTCGCCAGGGAATACAACAGGCACGTCCTGGAAATAGCCGCGGAAATCGGCGGCGCAGAACAGAATTACGGCCCCGACCCCTACCAGAGCGTGCTCTATTTCCCGGCGCCGGAACCCGACGGCAACGTGTTCGTCATGATCCACGGCGGCGGCTGGACCAGCGGCTACAAGGAATGGATGGCGTTCATGGCGCCGGTGTTCAACGCGGCCGGCATCGGCTTCGTCAGCATCGGCTACCGGCTGGCCCCGACCCACGTTTTCCCGGCCGGTCTGGACGACTGCATGAACGGGCTGAAATGGGTTTACGAGAACATAGAAAAGCTGTCCGGCGACCCGTCCCGCCTGTTCATCGGCGGCCATTCCGCCGGCGGGCACCAGACCAGCCTCATGGCCGTGCGCAAGGACTGGCAGGAAGACTGCGGACTGCCCGCGGACGTCGTGCGCGGCTGCCTGCCGGTCTCCGGCGTATTCGACTTCCGGGAAGGCTCAGGCCTGTCCATGCGCCCGCGCTTCCTGGGCCCGAGCGGCAACGAGGAAGCGGCCAGCCCCATCTGCAATATCCAGGGCGCGCCGCCCCCGTTCTTCCTGTCCTGGGGCAGCAGGGATTTCCCCCACCTGATCACCCAGGCGCACAAGATGGAACAGGCCCTGCAAGACGCAGGCGGCGAGACCGCCACCCTGGAACTGGAAGACTGCGACCACCTGGAAGCCAACCTGGCCTGCGGCGACCCGGACGGCCCCTGGGCGGGCAGGGTGATTGAGTGGATCAGGGGGCATTGATGAACAGTATTTTCCAATTCTGAAATGAGCCGGGACTGACGTTCCTTTCCCCCTGGAGGAAGAGGGACAGGGTGAGGATGAAATACGCTACGGAAGTTCCCTGTGTCAGTATAGGGAACCTCTATTAATTGATAATTTCAGGTCTGAGCAGGTTCCTTTTTCATATATTTGTCTATAGTAAGGTGCGCAGAGACCCGCATCACCTCAATACGCCCGTCATCGGGCCGTTTTATCGCCCTCAGGTGTCGTTTTGACACCGTTTTATCCCTGTTTCCCGTCAAGCAGGCGCACCGACCCCTTGCAGGTAACACAGTCTGCGCATGTTGTACACCAGGTTCATCATCCCGATGGCCAACGCACTGCGCTTGAGCCCGATACACCGGACCAGCTTGGCACGGGTCGCACACTGCGCCCCGAACACGTGCTCCACCCGCACCCGTACTTTTGCCCTGGTGCGGTTGCCCTGCTGCTCCCGTATCGTCAACGGCTTGTTACGGCTGCCCTTGCGCCGGATGTGACTGCGATACTTCTTCTCCCGCAAACGCTGCTCCTGCTCTTCAGACCGGTAGGCGCTGTCCGCCCAGAGGGCCTTGCTGCTGTTGTCCTCATCAAGCAGGTCATCCAATAACTGCGAATCATGCACGTTGGCCGCGGTGACATCATACTTGCGTACCAGCTTGTGCGCATTGTCCACGTTCACGTGGTTCTTGTACCCGTAATGACTCGTGCCGCGTTTCTTCGTCCAACGCGCCTCCACGTCCTTCTGACGCCGCTTCGGCTTGGCGTCCGCCTGCTCCCAGTCCGCAGGCACTTCCCCGGCCTTGACCTTGGCATTCTCTTCGCGCGTGTTGCGCTGCACCGGCGCCGGCACCAGGGACGCATCCACCAACTGCCCCTTGCGCGCCCGGTACCCCAACGCTTCCAACTGCCCGGCAAACTGCTCGAACAACGCCTCCATCAGGCCCAACCGCACCAACTGCTCCCGAAACGCCCGGAACGTCTTCGCATCCGGCGCCCGATGGACATTGTCCAACCCCAGGAACCGCTGGAAACTGCGCCGGTCCTCTACCTGGTACTCCAACTGCTCATCACTCAAGCCGTACAAGTGCTGTATCACCAACCCCTTGAACATCAGTACCTCGTCCCGGCGCGGGGCGCCCGCATTGCTCTTGCGCTCCGTGGGCCGGAGACGGGACAGCAACGGACGGAATGCCGCCCAGTCCACCACCTCCTCCAACTGCACCAGCGGGTCTTTCAGCTTCGTCAAACGGGCGTCCTGCAAGTCAAAAAAGGAACCGAACAGGTCTTGAGTCTTCTTCATGGCAGCACCCTCAAACAGGACAGTATGGGTTGAAATCAGTACTCCGTATTATATCATTACACTGAATTAATAGAGGTTCCTTATACGGTTTTCCAGTGATCGCCGGGCATGATACGGTGCATGAAGCCATCAAACAGAGGCACCGTAAACGTTGTATCACCATGGCTTGGACTCCAGATCATTCCCTTCGCAATCAGTTGGCTGCGGACAGGAGCAAGAGACGTGACCCCGCGCTCCAGCACCTCAGCGATAGAACCTGAGCGGTGCGGTCCCGGTCCAAGTTCCGCCATGGCGCGCAGGTAACGCTTTTCGGAAGGAGTCAATCGATCAAAGCGCACGCGGAAGAAACCTTCGTCCAATGCAGCAATTGCACTCTGAGAAGCTGTTTTCACGTCTTCCAACGTAATCGGGGATGACTCGGCAATATCCCATGCCTGCTTGCCCCATTCCTGCAGAAAATATGGATAACCCTGTGTTTCCGAAACAATGTAATCCAGCGCGTCGGTGTCTATACTTTCACCTTCGGCTTCAGCCGGGTCGCTGACGGCAATGCGTGCGGCAGCCGGAGGCAATGGGCCTACTTCAGGAAAATCGAACAAACGCTCGGCATAAGATTTCGCTTTTCCCATGCGACCGCGCAACTGTGGCAGGCCCGCGCCTGCGAGGACCACCGGCAGGCGGCGTTGCGCCGCGCGATGCAATGCCATGATCAAGGCCGCTAACTGCTCTTCTTCCACGTATTGCAGTTCATCAATAAAAAGAGCCAGACCCGTTTTGGCGCTGCTTGCGGCCTGACCGGATACTTCAAGAAGAGCGTGCAAATCCAATTCCAGGTCACCATTGTCTGCAAGTCCCGGTTCCGGGCCGAAGTCCAGCCCTACCTCGATATCGCTGTACTTGAACTTTAATGCAGTGGCGAAGCCGGCTAATCCGCGCAGGGCTCTTTGAGCCAGTTCCTTCGCCTGCTCAATAAGGGACAGGCGCAGTAATACCCGGCGCAGTTGCGGGGCAAGAATGGCAGGGAGAGATCGGCCTTCAGGAGCCTCAATGCGCAGGGTTTGAATGGCGGATGCCTCCGCGTCATCGCACATTTTGTCCAGCAATACGGTCTTTCCGACACCGCGCAGCCCCACCAGTAACAAACTCTTGGCCGGACGTCCAAGGCGCGCGCGTTCCAGGACTATATGCATCCGTTCCAGCAATTCATCCCGCCCCGCCAGTTGCGGCGGCGGCGTACCGGCGCCCGGTGTATAAGGGTTTCTGACAGGGTCCATGACAGAATTATAACTAATTTAGGAAGTTTATGGAAATTTCATAAACTTGCTAAATTCGATCAAATCGGCTGGTAAAAAGCCCACCGGCTGCAACCGACCGCCGACTTGCCTGGCATGCGGCGACCCGGTTGTGATAATTTTCTTCAAGAATTTCTATAAATTCATCATCAAATGTTGACAATAGATCAAGCAGCGCAGTCCCACGTTTTTCAGGCAATGTATGGACTACAAGATTACCGTCTTTGTTACAACTGTGTTTTTCCAGAGAAGTATTCAAGCTAAATTTCTAACCGTATAATCGTGTGTATATTTTGGATCGGAAGCATCTTTAAACTCAAGCTTGACTTTAATGGTATTCAAACTTGCAGATTCAAATAAACAACAAAACCCTGGAACTCGCCGAGGGGGACATCACTGAACTCGACACCGACGCCATTGTCAATGCGGCAAATTCCTCGCTCATATTAGGCGCGGGAGTGGCCGGCGCTATCCGCGCCAAAGGCGGCCTCATCATACAGCAGGAATGTGATGAAATCGGCGGCTGCCCGGTCGGTTGCGCAGTGATCACCGGCGGTGGCAATCTCAAGGCGCGGCACGTCATCCATGCCGTCGGCCCGCGCAAGGGAGAAGGGGAAGAAGAGGAAAAACTCAAAAATGCAACGCTGAACAGCCTGAAAGTCGCAGACGACAACGGTCTGAAAAGCATCGGGTTCCCGGCCATCAGCACTGGCGTTTTCGGTTTTCCGATAGAACGCTGCGCGGAGATTATGCTTGCCGCTACGATAGACTACCTGCAAGGAGAAACCGGCCTGGAGAAAGTGGTTTACTGTTTGTACGGGCAGGAGGCATTTGGGGTTTTTGAGGGGGTTTTGAAGAAAATTCATTAAATGGCTTGGGTTCTATTGATGTACTATCATTGAGAACCGTGAACTATTATTCAGAAAATGCGCCGGATCTGGCCTCCAGATACAACGCTTTGAATCCCGAAACGCTGCACGCGTCCTGGTCCCGTTTCATTCCGGATCAGCCGGGTATCGCACTGGACATCGGCGCGGCCAGTGGCCGCGATGCTAATTGGCTCGCTGAAAAGGGCTGGGACGTGATTGCCGTTGAACCGTGCAGGAAGTTTAGGGAACTCGCTAAACCGGATACTCATGCTAACGTTATATGGAAGGATGATGAGTTGCCCGAACTGACATCTCTCCGCAAGGCCGGTCATCGCTTCAACTTGATACTCCTGAGCGCTGTATGGATGCATGTGTCGGAGAACAAGAGAGAGCGGGCATTCTATATCATAAGTGAACTTCTTGCTCCAGGTGGAGTCATGGTATTCACGCTACGTCAGGGAAGTAATGAGCAGGAAAACCTTGACAGAGGTTTTCACCCGGTCAGTAGTGGCGAACTGGAAAAGCTAGCCAGACGGCGTGCCCTCGAACAGGTATTTTATGAAAGGTCAGAAGACTATCTGGCCAGATCAGATATTCGCTGGGAGACCCTGGTCTTTCAACTGCCTGATGATGGCACGGGCAGCTTGCCGTTGTTGCGCCACATCATAGTTAATGATGACAAGTCGGCTACCTATAAGTTAGGTTTATTGCGCGCCTTGATACGTATAGCCGAAGGGGCTCCGGGGATGGTTACCAAGCGCACCGATGAATGTAGTAGAGATACCTTTTGGCTTGGTTGGTTTGTTTTGGATAAGGCTCTATTGGCCACTGGTGCTGCAACACTATTTTCGCCAACGTCCAACCCATGAACCACTGGAGCAAAAAGGTCTCGGATTTGCAAAACCTCAACACTTCTATCAATTGGATAGCCGACTTTCACCATTTGATCTAAGGATAGGCGCTACCTTTAATGAAGAGAATTCCCAGATAGTAATTGGCGCTATCAAAGACGCCTGCATGAACATTCAGGAGATGCCTGCAAAGCACATAACATACCCGGGTGGAGACAAACGTGTTTTTCCTTGTGAAAGGGAATCTGTACAGGTAAGTAACATGGAGAATTGGCGAATTGACAAAGAAAGCCTAAGTCATTTCGGTAGCTTTGAAATACCGGCTGAACTATGGCAATGCATGGGACAATATGCCTGCTGGTTGGAACCTGTAATCGTGAACGAATGGGCTAGATTGATGCAGAGATACGACGAAAATAATTACGGTAACAATGTCAAAGCTGCGCAATCGGTCGAATCAGGTCTGCACGTTGCCGAGCCGACTTCCGTTCGCAGTCAGGACTATTATGAAGCACTACAACTGGATGAGGACAATCGAGAGACGGAACCGGTGCGCAAGCGAGTACAGGAGCTTAGACAGAATGGTGATGACATTTACTGTGTTTGGACTAATAAAAAACTCTTTCAGGAGAGTTATGATATTGATCATTGCTTTCCTTGGAGTCGATGGTACAACAACGATCTCTGGAATTTGATGCCAGCACACAAAGAAGCCAACGGTCGAAAAAAAGATAAGTTGCCATCGGCGCCATTAATGTACAACTCCGAAGGCCGTATTACAGACTGGTGGAACTCGGCTTATATAAGCGGCAGGATGAAAGAACAATTTCTGCTGGAAGCCGCATCCACTCTACCTTTGGTGGATGATGGAACGACAGATTTGACTGCCATATTTGAAGCCGTGATGCACCAGCGCGCAAAATTAAAAGCCAATCAGCAATTAGCGGAGTGGTTGGGCTGAAGTTTGTGTTTACCACTTCCGAAGTGGCGCTTATATTTCCTCGGTTTTGCTCGGGTTGGCTACTTGTGACAAGCTAAACAAACCTTTGTCTGTCCGTATAAATCATCAATATCCAGCGGGTCGTAATCCGGCCGTAGTGGATTAGGTTGTATTTTGGAGCGCATGCGCAGAAGGCGTTGTTCGTGCTCCTGCCGGATTTGCTGTACCCGCTCCGGTTTTTCCAGTTCTTCCAGTGGTTCGCCTTGACTCCAAGTGAATGGGGAACCCTGTTCCAGAGAATTTTTTTCGTAAATTTTGGCCTCCTCAAATGCTTCGGGGTGATGTTCTTTCAATCGGGCCCATTCAATTTTTTGTTGGAAAAAACAGAAGGTGCAACCGCTACGGGTTCGCCATGCGTAGTATGTCGGTAAACCCAGGCCCGCCCCGTCAAGAATTTCAAGGACGCCAAGCTTATCAATGCCAGCTTCCCTAAAGGGTAGACGCACGATAAGCCTCTCGTTTTTGGAGGCATAGCCTTCGCGATATTCCTCGTCCGAACGGATAGCGACATAGCTGTAAATTGTTTCTCCATCTTCAAGTCTGGGGCGTAGCCAGTGTTCAAATGGTCGCAGTTTCAGTTGTCTGGTACACCAGCGGCTTTGAGGCGATGGCAGGAAATCGTTGTATTGCTTCAGC
Source organism: Gammaproteobacteria bacterium (assembly GCA_965204045.1). Taxonomy (GTDB): domain Bacteria; phylum Pseudomonadota; class Gammaproteobacteria; order Eutrophobiales; family Eutrophobiaceae; genus JAAXHV01. The sequence goes on along the minus strand of CBDBDW010000002.1, from coordinate 4,614,834 downwards.
CAGAAATCGAAATCCCGGTCGGGATTTAACCGTAATATCGGCTGGCCCAGGAAACCTTCCAGGCGCCCGAGATATTCATACACTTCCGGCAGTTCTTTACCGGTGTCCGTGAAAAAATATTCAATATCCATTTCCGGGTGATGTTGCCGCATATATACGGCCAAGGCCGCACTGTCTCGACCACCTGACAAGCCCAGCACATGCCGTTCATTGGCAACGATACTCATGATGCTGTCTGTTCCTTTTGCTTTGAATTCTCGGGTTCGTTTGCTGTTTGTTTGAGATAGCGAGCGCTTAATTCCGCCAAGGCTGCAAGGATTATATTGCGGCGTCTTTCCCCACTACGCTCAAGTGTTTTATCTACCCGTTTGATCAACTCATCCACTTGAGTACGTTCCAGGTCGGTAACGACAAATTCATCGTGAAAAGGTGTGGGTCTGTTATCCATTCCAACCACCACGGCCATGGCGTGGCGTTTGTCAGGTCGTCCTTTTACCCGAGCGAATGTTTCAGCCCGGAGGAATTTTTGCGCCAGTTCAGCAATCTCGATTGTCGTCCGATCAAGATCGGGGTCAATCCAGTTACGGGGAGGCTTACTTGCTGCCAAGCTGGCTATGCTCTCAAAACTTGCGTCACTGTTACTGAGCTGTGCAAGCCTGCCGATAAACGCCTCAAGCTTGAAGTCTCCGACTACCTGGCTGATATTCTGCGCACGCTCATGCAATTCCGCCAAGGATTGTTGAGACATATTGGGCACTTGCAACTCTTCAAACATAATGTGGCGTAATCGACGTAGCATCGAAGGATAGGCTTGTACCAATTCCTCCAGGCCATCACGAATATTATCGACAACGTGGGGTAGCGAGTTCTCGTCTATTTGGGTGATATGCTCTCCCAGTGTTGCGGGAATGTCGTCAAACAGGAACTTGTTCGGATCCCGTGCGTGCTTGAACATGTTTCTGATGCGCACCGCATTGGTTGATAACCGCATCGTCCGTTTGGTCCATTGTGGTAATTGGTCGTAAATTGCTACGAGTCCACGGGCAACGTCAATCGGTTCAAGTTGAGTAAGCCGGTTGGCTTCATCCAGGTCCCGGACGATTGCCGCCATTTCTGACAACAACCTTCGGGCAATGTCGGATAAATCCATCCACCTGATTTGGATGGTGCGTGCATCTTTTGCCAGGTAGTCAACATCCACGTCGTCAAATCGAGGTTTGAATAACCCTTCCCGGTAGATTGCCAGTTTATCCCGTTGGGATAATATGAATGCGACAGAGAGAAGCGGCAATAGTCCGTCTTTAACGCCAAATGGTGGTTTACGCCAGAGATCATACAAGTCTGAGACAGCTATAGTTGTTTCTTTAATGTTGTTGATTGCAGCTTCCCACATTGGTACTAAATTACAGGGATCCATGCTTTCCAGGGGGGACATGAATTGCCACTTGTCCTGATTTTCACGATACAGTCCGGACGTTTTTAATATCGATTCAAGCAAACCGACTTCCGGGGGAAATTTTTCGATACCCAGCCGTGGTTCTCCTTCGTTCAAAACCATATGTCGTAATAAACTGTTTTGTGCTGCTACGGCACTGCTTGAGGGTTTTTGGCGGTTTAACAACTCGTTATGCAGGCGCGGAGATTTGTTAAAGCGAATGCTTGCCAATTCCGAAGCAAGGTAATTTAGATCGGCTCGCCGCAAATGTCGTCCGTCGTGTGTTCTGCTGAACCATTCAGCGGTATCGAATGTCTTGAGTAACTCTTGCTCAATATGGGATTGCAAAGCCGCATAACGCTCGGAAATCTCCCGTTTCGCTACAGGGTCGCCCTTCAAATCAGGATTTTCTTTATTCACCAACTGCAATGCAAATAATTCACGGGCTAGCGGAATAATGGACCAGGAAATCCTGGACAGGCCTATAGTGCTATCCCATAGGCCAGGATGGTTTGCTGCCTCCCGGCATCGTTCCCTTGCTTCTTCTTCACTTTCATCCACAGTTGGAAGCGCAAGTAAAAACTGGCCTATGGTGCCATTTTCCGGTTTGAAACAAGTCACAGCCTCAATCAACTCACTAACTGGAGTAATGTTGACCTCAAACCAGCGCAATGCCCCTGTTTCGTGGTAATGGCGCTTGGCCAAGACAGGATGTAAGCCCACAAGCGATTTAAGTTCCATTAAATCGATTTCATCTGTTTCTTCCAGGGCCGACCGGGTGGCTTGGTCAATATCAAAATCACTTCCCGCATAGATGGCGTGAACGCCAAGGAATTTTTTGAAGATGGTGAGTGACCATTTATCCAGTTGCGACAGGGCCTCCTCAAGCACCGGGAAGGGTACTTCATGAAAGCAGGTTTTCAATATGTCAGAGTTCGCAACGATCCCTGAGCGTTCTTTGAACAAGTCCAACATCGCGATGGTTTTCATCAGCTTGACATGAATTTCGTCGCCACCTTGAGCTTCGCAGCGTTCAAGCGCTTCGGCCGCTAAAGCCCAGCGATGTCCGTCTGGCGAGGCGAGGATAGATGGTTCCAGATTGGCGCGCAGGTAGTCCCAGAGCAGGTCAGGGGTGTACAATTTTGCAGACTCGGCGTGTTTCAGAAAATCCTGAAATCCGTATAACTCTGCCGAGTTCAGAAAACTGAACAGGCTGCGTTGGTTCTGCCCGAAACGGCGGCGCGAGATTGGTCCGAGCAAGCAGGTTACGACCGGGTGTAAGGGCGAGCATCCCAGAAGCTTGGAGGCAAGCCGCTCAGCGTCAGGCATATTGTTCCGTTGGACAGCTGTGGCTACATCAGTGCAGAGCTTTTCCATGCCTTCAGGCTGGTAATCACTCTCAATTGCACGGGAAATCAGTTCTACCTGTTCTTCGCCCGTGAAACTGATAATAAGATCGATGAAGCGTCCTTGTACCTTGGCCCATTCATCACGTATCCCGTGTGAAAGACGGTGGGTATATTCCTCGAATGACTGGTGCAATATACCGATTATAAGCAAACGCCCTTCACTCCGTGACGCGGCTTCGGCAAGCTGCTGAAAAACATAAATATCTGAATCATCTCGCACTGCAGCCTCAAGGAATTTACCCATTTCATCAATGAACAACACAAGGCCGCCGTAGATTTCGGGCCTGTATTTGGCGGCATTCATGAGTGATGTGACTAGCTTGCTTTCAGTCCAACCTCCACGGGGTCGGCGTGCTATGACCTCGTTTTGTAGAAGGGCCTCGCCTATAACGCTGACAGGAGCATCCCGTATGCCAACTACCGGAACAATGCGCCATCCTTCAAGGCCGAGCGGTAACACTTTTCCGACATCATTGGTCAGTTCTGGTCCAAGTACTTTCTCCGCTTGCTTGCGCATGGATAGGTTGCCATTCAACAATGCGCTTAACGCAAGGACCAGGCTTGACTTTCCGCTACCGTAAGGACCGGTCCAGGTAAACGCCCCTTGTCCGGTCTCGGAGATATGGTTCGCCATGGTCTTCAGAACGTCAGCGAAGGATTGTGGACAAATATACCCTTCCAGGGCTGAACCGTCAGTCAGGTCTGTGTCTATGCGTACTGATCTGAGAAAGCGGTTTGCAATATGGACACGTTCGTTCGGCATTATCTGCTTGGTTTCTCTACAGGGGCTCTATCGTAATCGGAGAATATGTATGGAAGTGTCCTTATCTTCTTGAAATCGAAATGGCGAACAACTTGTTTCAAGTTCAATTTTAATGTCTGGGATATGTTATAGTCAATCTGTATTCGCAGGTTTTTCTCGTGTTTTACTTATAGCTTCCGGGCCTGTTCAAATTAGAGTATTTTATTCTATCTGATTGAATTTAATGGGGATTTCAGAAACCATCTACCTGGACCACCAGGCGACCACACCCGTCGATCAACAGGTCCTGGACCGGATGCTGCCATATTTCAGGGAAGCCTTCGGAAACCCCCATTCCGCAGACCATAATCTCGGTTGGAATAGTTCTCTTGCCGTGGAGCAGGCGGCAGCGCAAGTCGCAGCTTTGATCGGCGCAGACCCCGATGAGATCATCTTTACATCGGGCGCCACGGAAGCGAACAACATGGCTCTGCTTGGACTTGCCCGTCGCGTTCGCCCTGCAAGCAGGAGAAGGCGATTTATCCTCAGTGACATTGAACATAAGTGCGTACTCACAGCCGGACGGGTAATTTCCGACCAACTTGGCCTTCCCGTAGAGCATAAACCCGTGGACCAGGAAGGCCGCGTCCTGCCGGCGTCATTGGAACATCCCTTGGATGATAACGTACTCGCCGTTTCCATCATGGCGGTAAATAATGAAATCGGCACAATTCAGGACATCCAGAAAATTTCCGAACTGATCAGGAATGCGGGCGCCATATTTCATTGCGACGCTGCCCAGGCCCCCATCTCCATGGATTTGCGGGGAATTGCGGATCATGTGGACCTGTTGAGCCTTTCCGCCCACAAGATGTACGGACCGAAAGGAATCGGCTCGCTTTACATCCGCCGGGAGTTACAGAATCGCCTGGAGCCGCTTATCTACGGCGGCGGACAACAGAACGGTTTACGCTCAGGCACAGTCCCTACGGCCTTGTGCGTCGGTATGGGCGCGGCTGCCGAACTTCTCAGTGGCGGTGAGGCAAGGCAAAAACGTGCCATCTTGCGTCATAGACGGGATCGCTTTCTCGAAAAAATGTCGGACTTGCCCTGGTCCATCCGACTGAACGGCCCCACCGGAGAATCCCGACATCCCGGCAATGCCAATATCTGTTTTGAAGGTTTCTTTGCCCAGGATATCCTGCAGGTGCTGCAACCTCATCTTGCCGCATCCACCGGGTCTGCCTGCACGTCCGGCATGCCGGAACCGTCCCACGTTCTCAAAGCCATAGGTCTGTCCCCTGAAGATGCCGAAGCATCCATCCGCTTCAGTCTCGGCTTTGATACTACAGACACAGATATTGATGATGCGGTAAACTTGATAGACAATGCACTTAATACGCTTTCAAATAATGAACTTTTCAGTGACAAGGCATACAGGGCTGTGGGATAAACTATGGGACAAATCTTCACAGAAATTGAGTTAAGCAACCCCCGCGAGCAGGAATTGGCGGCGGTCAGGGTAAGTGCGCTGGCTGATACCGGGGCATTATGGTTGTGTATTCCGGAGCATATAGCGCTTCAGCTTAATCTCGGGACTGAATCAATGAGGGAAGTTTCGGTAGCCGATGGCAGGAGCATGAAGGTGCCTTACGTCGGGCCGATTAAGGTCACCTTCAGGGACCGTTTCTGTTATGTCGGAGCGCTGGTATTGGGCGATGAGGTATTGCTTGGCGCGGTGCCGATGGAGGATATGGACCTGGTTCTCAACCCAGGGCGCAGAGAGGTTACTGTTGACCCTGCAAGTCCGAATATTCCTCACGGTCGAGTCAAGTTATGCGGTCCAATACAGCCAAATGTGAATTCACAACACAAAATTACATACTGAAGGAGAAAACCAATGCGATATCTACACACCATGCTCCGGGTTTCGAACCTGGATGAGAGTCTGTCTTTTTTCTGTGGCATCATGGGGATGCAGGAAGTGAAGCGGATGGAAAGCGAGCAGGGTCGTTTCACCCTGGTGTTCCTGGCTGCATCCGATGATGCGAATGAGGCGAAAGAGATGAAAATGCCCGCGCCGACGCTGGAGTTGACCTATAACTGGGATCCGGAGGAGTACACCGGCGGGCGCAACTTCGGCCACGTGGCCTTTGAGGTGGACGATATTTACTCCACCTGTCAGAAGATTGCGGACAGCGGCATCACCATCAACCGTCCACCCCGGGACGGTTACATGGCGTTCCTGCGCACGCCGGATAACGTCTCCATCGAGTTGTTGCAGAAGGGCGAGGCCCAGGCGCCGCAGGAGCCTTGGGCGTCGGCGGAGAATGTGGGGGTCTGGTAGGCGGCTTTATTGTAATGAGCCGCTGCGCGGCATGTTGTTCTACTGGATTCCCGCCTGCGCCGATGTGTGGACTCCTCCCCCCTTATCATGGTAGTTAAGGGGGGAGAAGCAATTTTGTTTAACCAACAACGAGGAGTCCACGATGAGAGATACTAACACAATCGGCATAGATTTAGCGAAGCACACGTTTCAGGTGTGCGTGGTCGACAAGCAGGACCGGATGGTGAGCAACCAGGCGATGGGCCGGACGGCGTTGTCGGCGTATTTAGTGCGTCAGGCGCCGGCCTTGGTGGTACTGGAGGCGTGCGGGGGTGCGCACTATTGGGGTCGCTTAGCGGAGTCGTTCGGTCATCAGGTGAAGATTCTCTCGCCGCGTTGGGTGTTGCCGTACCGTCAGGGCCACAAGACGGATGCGCGGGATGCGTTAGCGGTGGCCCGTGCGGGGCAGCGGGAGGAATTGCCGGGGGTGGGGTTGATGGGGGTGGAGCAACAGAGTCTGCAGTGTCAGAAACGCGTGGCGGAGCATCTGACGGACCAATTGACGGCGACGGGGAACATGCTGCGTGGGCTGCTGGCGGAGTTTGGGGAAGTGGTGCCGAAGGGGGAGGCGGCGTTACGGCGTGAGTTGCCGCGCGTGCTGGAGGAGGCGGAGAACGGGTTGCCGTTGTCGCTACGCCCGCTCTTGGCGCTGGCCTGGCAGTTATGGCAGGCGCAGTCGGCGGCGTTGCAGGAGGCGGAGCGGCAGTTGGCAGAGCAAGTGCGCGTGACGCCGGCGTGTCGGTCGCTGCTGACACTGGCCGGGGTGGGGCCCAAGAATGCGTTGGGGTTGTATATTGCCCTGGGGGACGGGCAGGCGTACCGGCATGGTCGGGCCGCGGCGGCCTGTATTGGCTTGACCCCCAAGCAGCACAGCAGTGGGGGCAAGGTGCGCCTGGGGTCGATTGGCAAGCGCAGCGGGGACAAACGCTTACGTGCCTCGCTCATTACCGGCGCCCATGCGGTACTCCAGGCGCTGGCGCGGCGGGAACCCCGTAATGACGTTGAGGTGTGGCTCAAAGACCTGGCGGCCCGGCGTGGCGCCGGGCGGGCGGCGGTGGCCCTGGCAAACAAAACCGTGCGTACCGCCTGGGCTATGCTGCGTTACCGGACGGAGTACGATCCGGGCCATGCCAACCAGCTGTCGGGCAACCCGCCGGCGGCAGTGGCCGCCGCCTGAACGGCCAGCCGGGAGAGAGGCGTCAGCGTTTATGTTATTTCCTTGCAAGACGGCACAACGTGATAGTGGTCAGACCCACCTTCAGGGACCCTGCTCATTCCCGCGGCGTGAGAACGCCGTTGCGCCGAAGAGGGCTGAAGGGGCGAACACATCTTGGGCCAGGGGTCGCACCCCAATCAGAGTCCGTATATACGACCGCAGTCTGCCTTCACTATCGATTCGTGCCTACTTGCAAAACGGGAGGAGTCCATATAGGGAATGACGGATGATGAGCGCAGGAATGATGCTTCCTTATCTTCGTCATGCCGGGCTTGACCCGGCATCCAGTGAAACACTGCGTCGCCTTCGGCGACACATTTTATCCCATCACCCTCTGATCCAGTAGCAGGTTCAGCGTAAAGCGCACCCCGAAGCCCGTGGTGTCGGTGGGGACGTGGGCCAGGCCGCCCTTGTTGTTGCCGGCGGACAGGTCCACGTGTATCCACGGGCAGTCGTGCTTGACGAAGCGTTGCAGGAAGCGCGCCCCGAGGATGTGGTCCACGCCGGGGTCGCTGCTGCATTGCTTGACGTCGGCAAATTTGCTCTCCAGCGCCTCGTCGTAGTCCTCGTCCATGGGAAACGGCCAGACCCTCTCGCCGCTGTCAACGCCCGCCTTGACCATGACGGGCAGAAAGTCGGCCTTGTTGGTGAACACGCCACTGTACGCTTTGCCGATAGCATAGACGCAGGCCCCGGTCAGGGTGGCATAGTCGATGATCAGTTTCGGTTTGTTGCGGGAGGCCAGCGCCAGGGTGTCCGCCAGAACCATCCTGCCCTCGGCGTCGGTGTGGACGGTTTCGATGGTGGTGCCGTCAAGCGCGGTAACGATGTCGCCGGGGTTGTAGGCGTCCGGGCCGATGTGGTTGGTGCAGATCGCCAGCCAGCATTCAACCGGGAACGGCGCCTTGAGCCGGGTCAGGGCCGTCAGCGTTCCCAGCGCCACCGCGCTGCCCTCCATGTCCTCGTGCATACCCATCATGTAGTTATGGGGCTTCAGGTTCACGCCGCCGGTGTCGAAACAGATGCCCTTGCCCACCAGCGCCAGCGTATCTTCGGTTTCCGGTCCTTCGGGCGCGTAGCGCAGGCGCAGGATGCCGCCATCCTTCTGCGGGCTGCCCTGGGCCACGGCCAGGAACGCGCCGGCCTTCCTTTTCTCCAGTTGGGCGATGCTGAAGAACTGGCTTTTCCAACCGTACTCTTTGGCCAGGGCGGCGATGCGTTTACGATACAGGGTCGGGGTCAATTCGTTCTGGGGCAGGGCAGTGAGGTAGCGCGCCAGGGCGTTGCCCTCGTCTTCGGCAAAACTGCGGGCGAACCCGTATTTCTGCGGCACGCCGTACAGGTGGACCTGTTCAAGTCTGGCGCGGTCCTTTCGCTTTTTGCGGAAGTCAGGCATTTCCGCATCGGCTGCCAGCACAGCCGCCAGCAGCGCCTCCGCCACCCGCGCCGACTTCTTCGCGGAAAAGCCGACGACCGCGATACCCAGTTCCTTCGCCTGGTAGTCCTGGTGTCCTTCCGCCAGTTTGCGCGCCAGGCAGAGCAGTTCGAACGCGGACAGGCCGGGCTTGATGGTGGACAGGGCGACTCGCCCGGCTTTGTCGTTGGGCAGATCGGTCAGCAGCGGCGGCGTATCGTCATCGCCGTCCTTGCGGGGCCGCTTGTGGCGTTTTTGCAGGATGCCGCTGTAGGGAAATGATGGCCATTTGCCCTTTGTTTCCGGCTGCTTTACAGCGATGATCCAATGCTCCAGGGCATCGAACCGGGCCGCGTTCGGCAAGTTTTCGGATTGTTGAAGTTTTGCTTGTTTCATTGCTTGCCAATATATCAGGAACCAGACAGAAAAGGAGCAATTAATGCCCCGCCCCGTCATGCCGGGCTTGGCCCGGCATCCAGTGAAATAATGGGTCGCCCGGAGGGCGACTCTTTGTCTACTGGATTCCGGCTTTCGCCGGAATGACGCGAAGGCGCGCCGGAATGACGAACGGGGAGGGTAAATAATTTCCATTTATTGCTGGACTGCCAGGCCCGTTCAGTTATACTTGAAAGTGAGTAAACGGGCGACCCGGATTTATCCGGGTCACCCGGATAATTGCGGGTCGTCTACCCCTGAAACTTAATCTTGAGGTAGCGATCATGAGCGTAGATTATCAACTCATTGCTGGTATTGACTCTGCTCACAGGGCAGAGAAAAATGAAGATGGCTGGTACACGATAGTCAGGGACGGCGAAGTCAACCGTGGTGACCTGGTTACCGACAAGTACCGGGACCTGACCTTCGAGGTCACGGGCTTTGGTGCTCCCTTCTACGTTGCCGAAATCCGAATCGAGGATGCGGAGGAAGGTTATTACTCCTCTGTCGTCATTGACTACCACGAGGCGGTCAATAATTACGACAGTTTCGAGACAATAACAGTCTGCCTGGCATTCCTGGAACCGGTGCGTCAGCTTCGCAGCGTCCAACGGCAACGCGACATGCCCGTCGCGCTTGCAGCAGGTTGGAGCTGACCGGCGGAAAAGGCGATCTTTCGGTCGCCTTTTTTTATGCCGGTAACGCTGTTTTTGCGTTATTATCTTGATAGGTGGGGTCAGAGTAAAACTCGCAAAATTGAGTGTCAGAATGAAGCCTGTGCGGGAGTTTTACTCTGACCCCGGCAATTCCGGGGACAGACTTCAAGTCTGTCCCCATTATCCAAAGGAGAACAGGAAATGAAACGGATATGTTACATGGTGTTATTGTTGTTGATCCTCGGCCAGGGACGGACCGCTTCCGGCGCCGACCTTCTGACGGGTGTCACGCGCCTGTCCTGCGAGGCCCTGCTGTGTCTGTCGTCACCGGCGCGTCCGGCGGCCTGCAACCCGGCGTTGTCTTATTATTTCGGAATCAAGAAGTTCACCTGGCCGGCGACGTTTGCGGCGCGGCTGAGGTTTCTGAACAAGTGCCCCACCACTTCGCCGGGGCTGGCCCGGGCGGTAGCGAAGGGGGCGCCACGCAAATGGAAGGATGCGCCGGGGGTCACCGCGCCGGGGACAGACCTCAGGTCTGTCCCCAGAATAAAATAATCTGCGTTAATCTGCGTCATCTGCGGATGAAAATCTTCTGGACATATCAGTCCAGGTAAGCAGACTCCACGGCCACCCAGGAAGTTTGGACGATCTCCGCCAGCCGGCCCGGCATCTTTGCCATGGCCACCCTGGATGGCAACATCATCAAGGTGTTGGGATGGATATAGTACACGTCCTCCTGGGTGATCAGGTTCCTGTCGGCATAGACTTCGCCGCCGGCCTTGTTGATGTCCACGTTCATGCGGTAGCGGCTGGCTTGTTTCGTGCCGCTCTGTTTGGCCGCGTATTCGGCGGTCTCGAAGTCATTGGGCTGGTAGTACAGGGACATCTTGCAGTTGTTCTCCACGCTGAACTCCAGGGCCTCCACGTTGACCAGGCGCCGGTTGACGGATTTCAGATCGCCCAGGCTCTGGTAGGCGATGGCGAGGTGGCAATCGAACCCGGTGATGGTCGCCAGCATGTCGCCCAGGATATCGGTGGCGAGGAACTTCACCTCGTCTATGCCGATGAACAGGTGGCTTGAACGCTCCCGGCGCCGGTGCATGCGCGTCGCCGCCTGCAACAGGCATAGCAGGAACACCTGGGTGGCGCGTTTTACCACCGGGTCGGTCGCGGATGAACGCACGTAGAGCACGGCATTCTCCCGCAACACGCGTTCGATATCCACGCCCTTGCTGCGCCCCGGTTTCAGCGCGGACAACGCCAGCATCTCCCGGGTCAGGTTGGTGACAGTGGGCGGCGGTTTGGCCGCGTCCCTGAGCAGCTTCGGCAGGTCTATCAGTTCCCTGCTCCACTTGTCGAAGATCGACTCCAGGAACTCCCTCTCGCCGATCTTGTAGAAATCCGCGGTGTCTCCCCGTTCGGCTAGGTTGTAGGCGTGCATCAGCCGGGTTTTGACCTCCCGGTCGGTGCCGGTACGGAACGGCGACCATTTCCCCGGCAGTTCGCCGTTGAAATCCACGGTCACCAGGCGCCTGCCGGTGTCTTCGCAGGCCTTGCGCATGATACCCAGCGCGTGCCGGTCCGGCTTGATGTCGAAAAAGACCGTGCAGAAACCCTGGCGCACGGACTGGTCCAGTTGCACCCCGAACAGGATGCCCTTGCCGGTCTGGGTGGCGCCCACCATGCGCTGGTTCCAGGTCTTCCAGTCCTCCACCGGGACGTGCAACGGAGTGTTGTCCTGCCCCAATCCGATAAACATCTTCCCCGGCCGGTAATGCTTTTCGGGCCGGAATTGCTTCTCCCTGAACCGGTGGGCCTCGGTGCGGATATCGGAAACCTGGTCGCCCCGCTGCGATACCCGCCTGAATATGTACCAGGACGAGAAACGCGGGTACAGGTAGCGCAGGAAAACGATCCTGCTCAACAGTCCCGCCAGCAGGAAACCTGCCATCAGCCCCCACATCCTGCCGGCCTGGCTGGTGATGACGATGTCTACGATGTTGTTGGCGGCCGTAATATCGCCGGTGACGTTGGCGGCCACGTACCACAGGCACAGGGGAAAGCCCGGGAACAGCAGCAGCAATAGGAACAGCAGAACCCGTCGCGCATGCATGAACAGGTGCTCAACGGGCGTGAGTTCCCGCTCCGAGGACAGGGGCAGGAAACCGATAACGCAGTTGGTATAGAGAACCGCGGCAATGCATACCCAGAACCAGGGGTCGCTCCAGCTTGCCAAGCGGGTAAGAAGATCGTCCAAATTCCCGTGTGCCGGCGCTCCGTCCGCCGGCCTCCTCCTGTTATTTCCACCAGTCTTGAATTCTAGCAGAAACAACCTCCTTAGTCATTCCGCTCCTCCGTCATCCGCTCCTCCGTCATTCCCGCGCAGGCGGGAATCCAGTAAATTTGGGGACATCCAACAAAGATACAGGACACCCATATAATTAATATGGGTGTCCTGTGTTTTACATGGGTGTCCTGTGTTTTACATGGGTGTCCTGTGTTTTACATGGGTGTCCTGTGTTTTACATGGGTGTCCTGTGTTTTACATGGGTGTCCTGTGTTTTACATGGGTGTCCTGTGTTTTACATGGGTGTCCTGTGTTTTACATGGGTGTCCTGTGTTTTACATGGGTGTCCTGTGTTTTACATGGGTGTCCTGTGTTTTACATGGGTGTCCTGTGTTTTACATGGGTGTCCTGTGTTTTACATGGGTGTCCTGTGTTGTAACTATTCAGGGGCTATCCCCATAAACTTGGGCCATCGACCCTCGTAGAGAAGCCGCAAGGCCTCATCAGATGATACCCCATTTTTCCGGCAGGTTGAGAGATAGCTGCGGATCCGGGCAAAGATTTTTGCCCCAAGCTCTGAACGAAAGCAGCCGGAGATCTTCTGCTGGACTTTGCTCATGCGCAGGTCCCGTTCGCCTTGATTGTTGGTAAAGGGTACGTCCTGTTCCACCATAAAGCGCAGGACATCCTCCTCGAACTGAAGCACCCGTTCCAGCAGGCTTCTGGATTTGGATCGTTTCAGTCGACCTCGTTGTCCCTTATGCCGTTGTGACTCGTCCGGTGGTGGGCACTCGGTCTGTGCCACTTCCAGTAGTCGTCGGTATCGTTCCCTGAAGGCGTCAGCCTGCCTGGTGTTCAACGCACCGCCGGCCGTATCAACGGCCTTATTGATCTCCAGCAACAGGGCCTGCAGCTGTTGGGCCCACTGCTGTTTATCCTGCTCCCAGGCACGCTCCAACTCTCGCAGGTGGTGAGCATTGCACAAAGCATGGTCACAAGGAAGCTGGTAGTAGGGCTTCCAGTGGTCATGTACCAGGGTGCCGGTGTACTCGGGAAGGACGTCCATCGCCGCCATGGCGTCACCGCCGCGCTTGTCATGGGGCGCCAGCAGGGTCAGCGTGGCGCTGCATACGACATGTAGCCATTGTCGTTTTCCGCCGATGTTGATGCCGGTCTCGTCAGCATGAAGTAACGGCGCCGTCGATAGCGCCCGCTTTACCCAGTCCTCAAAGGGAGCCAGCTTCTCGTACACCTCCTGGTTAAAGTTGCAAGCGCTACCGGCGCTCAAGGAGATGCCGAACTGGTCGGCAAAGTGTTCCTCGACCCGCTTGTAGGGCAGGAGTTGGAAGTTGGACATGTAGACCGAGTGGATTTTGACCCCGGAGGCATACTGGGTCTTGACCTTCACCTGGTCCGGGAAGGGGGCGATAACTCGACGTCCCCGTTCATCCTCCAGAATTTCGGCCTGATACTCCGTAACCACCCGGGACATCCGGATATCGAACACCTGACGGCGCTCATGGCCGACACACTGGAAGTGCCCATCGCCGGGAAGCGTGGCACGGTCCACCTGAAGCAACTCGACCTGGTCCGGATCATCGACCAGTGCCAAGTGATGGCCGGTATGGCCTTGCCGGGCGCCGGGCTTGTTGTTGCCGTTGCTGCGCGTCTTCTTACGATTGGGGTCACTGGATGGGGGCTTGCTGCTGTTGCGACTATTGAGCCCCAATCGGTTCAACAGCAACGTGACCAGGGTCAACAACAGCTCCAGCGATGCACGTAGCGCCGGCGAGAGGTTTTTCTCCTCTTCGACCTGCTTTTTGACCTTGTCGAGGGTCGGTTCGACCTCGAGGGTGTCGATCTTCATGGGCCGGGCTACTCGAACCGCTCGCCCGCTTCCACCGCCATGATCGAGGAGAGGACGGCCAACCGTTCGGCAGGGGGCATGGCCTGATAGCGTCGCCCCCAACTGTGCGCCTTGCGCTTGATGCTCTGGCGGTGGGTGAAGTTGCGCCCCGCATAGGCGGGCCAGTGCACCCGACCCGGCGTGAAATTGAACCACAGCTTCTCAGTTCTGACCCCAGCCTGGTTCATCACCTGCAGTTCCAGGGTACGCCATTCCTCCAGCAGGTCGTCGTAGAGCGTTGAGGGGTAGCCAGAGAGGATCACTGAACAGGGTAGTGACTTGAGCAGTGCCAGCAGCTCGACATGATCGTGTTCCTCATACTCGAAACGGTAACGGCGCGCGGAGCGGCGGGTAGGGTGCAGATAAGGGGGGTCGCAGTAGAGCAGTGCACGACCGTGAAAGTCGAACTCCCGGAGAAACCGATGCGCACAGCCATGCACCTTCTCGACCGGATAGTGACACTCGAACCGAGCCAGTGGAGCAGGGTCAAGATCGATGGCGATGTTACGCAACGCCGGTGGCTTGCGCTGCATGATCGCTCCACCCCCAAGATGGGTCTCAATGTAGGTGTCATGTGGCGGCATCAGGGCAATGATCGGCTGGCACAGACCTGACGTCGCTTTGGAACCAAAGTAGTTGCTCATGACTGCATCACATTCTCTCATCGAGGATAGACCACAGCATAGATAGTTCTTCCTATGCTGTCAAGGGCAAATATAGGAAGGTTTTGGTTCAGTGGGTATGATTATGAATTGGTTCTGTGGAATGCGTTAGTAAAGTACCCCTGAATAGTTACCCTGTGTTTTACATGGGTGTCCTGTGTTTTACATGGGTGTCCTGTGTTTTACATGGGTGTCCTGTAATTTCTCGCTGGATGCCGGGTCAAGCCCGGCATGACGATTGACGTGTTGCTTGTGAATTAATCAGTTACAATAACGAAACAATTGCCGTAAATCTTAACGCAGGAACTTCGGGAACAGGTACGGATATGAATAAAGGATCATCATGCTCACCGCGTTGACCGGCGCCGACTGGGAACTGGTCAGGTTCTATCTCACTCCAATACAGTCTTTGCTGGACGACGACCGGGTGACCAATATCATGGTCAACCGTTACGACGATATCTGGGCGGATGACCTGGAACAGGGTATGTATAAAACCGCGCTGGCTTTCCGCGACGATGCCGCAGTCGCCACCCTCATCGAACAGATTGCCAACGCCCTGGCGCAGTATTTCGACCCGTTAAAGACGCCGATCATCAATGCCCGCCTGCCGGACGGCAGCCGGGTGTGCGCGACCCTGCCCGCGGCCACGCCTGCCGGGTGCACCCTGTCCATCCGCCTGCACCGCCGCCGCGGCCTGGACCTGGAGCGCCTGGAGCAGGGCGGATCCATCAACAGCGCAATCAGGGAACTGTTGCTGGATGCCGTCAGGCGGGGGGACAACATCCTGGTTTCCGGCGCCACCAACAGCGGCAAGACCACCCTGCTGAATGCCTTGTCCTTTGCCATACCCCGGGGCGAGCGGATCGTGGTCTGTGAAGACGTGGCCGAGATCAGGCTCAACGCCCCCAATGTCATACAGATGGAGGCGCAACAGCATGATTCCGGGGATACCCCGGCGCTTACCCTGGCGACACTGCTGGCGGCTTCCCTGCGGCAGAGGCCGGACCGTATCATCGTCGGCGAGATCAGGGAACCGGGCGCCGCCGAAGTGTTCTTCCAGGCGCTGAACACGGGCCACCGCGGCGTCTATACCACCTTGCACGCCAATAACGCCGGGGCCGCGCTCAAACGCCTGGTCAGCCTGACCATGGGACGCTCGACCCTGCCGTTCGAAGTGATCGAGTCCGAATACCTGCACAACCTGGACCTTGTACTGCACATGGACTACCTGGAAGACAGGGGAGTGAGGCGGTTGACGGAGGTCTGTGTTATCGAAGCAGGCGAACTGAAGTCTCGGGTTGCCTACAACGCTGCAAACGATGTCTGGAAAGAACAAGTATAATGAGAGCAAAAAGAGTACTAATCGATGGACAAAAGTAACGGCGAACGTGCTGGTCCGATGCTAAACCCTCCACACTTGGGTGAATTGATCCGCGAGAATATGGAAGAGGTCGGCTGGGACCTCAACGAAACCGCGCGCCGTCTGGGCTGCGAACGAGGGACGTTGTCGCGCCTCCTGAACGGTGCGACGGGCATGTCCGTTAACATTGCGCTGGCGTTGGAAGATATTGGCTGGGGTACAGCCGAACACTGGATGCGAATGCAGGCGAGCTACGAACTCGCGCAAGCGCGTCGAAGACGGACAAATGGGGATGCCCTGACGGTCTCGAGGTTATTGACGCCCGGGCAGTCTGTTGGTGGGGTTGATGGCTGCAAAGCAGGTTGGGTGATGGTGCGACGCGATGAGGATGGTCGCTTTGAAACGCCCGTCATCGTCACAACACTGGATGACCTGAAATCGACGGACCTGGTTGTAATCGACGTCCCGATCGGTCTGCCTGACAGCGGACGGCGGGAGTGCGATTTAGCGGCTCGCAAAATGCTCGGGCCACGGAGAAACAGTGTTTTCCTCGACGCCCGAAGACCATTGCTGTCCATGGAGAGCTATGAAAGCGCCAATGCTTGGGCTAAACAGGATGGCAATGGGATAAGTCGTCAGATGTGGGGCATCTTGCCAAAAATCCAGGCAGTTGATGATTGGATCTCGCCAGTGCGTAATCAAACTTTTCGCGAAGGTCATCCCGAACTATCCTTCTTAGCTGCTGCCGGCAGGCCGATGGCTAATCATAAGAAAATGCCAGGAGGCAAAGCCGAGCGTCTTGAGGCGCTGTCTGATTTTATCGATCCGGAACTGGTTCGCGGATGGCTGGATGAGACACGCCAGCCCGGAGCAGGGGAAGACGATATTCTTGACGCCTTGGCATTATGTCGTTCGGCAGCTCGCGTTATGCTGCGCTGTCATGACACGTTGCCGGTCGAACCACCGCAGGATACCCGCGGCCTTAAGATGGAGATGGTTTTCTAGAACCTGTTGTGGTAGTCCTGCATGGGACGTAATAACATCGCTTAACTCTAAGTGCCTTCTTTTTCCCCACTGGGTTATACTGTTTCTCCGACAGTTAACCTTGTTCCTGCCGATGGCAACCGAGAAAAACATAGTCAAGCCCTGGGGCGGCCGCTTTGCCGAGCCTACGGACCGGTTCGTGGAGGAGTTCACAGAATCCGTGTCTTTCGACCGGCGCCTGGCCTCTTACGACATTCAGGGCTCTATCGCCCACGTGGCGATGCTGGCGCGCGTCGGCGTGTTGTCGGAGGCCGAATCCGGACAAATCAGCGACGAATTGAATGCCATCCTGTCCGAGATAAAGGCAGGAACATTCACCTGGAAGCTGGAACTGGAAGACGTCCACATGAATATCGAGGCTGCGCTGGTTGAGCGGGCGGGCGACGTCGGGAAAAAAGTGCATACCGGCCGCTCGCGCAACGACCAGGTTGCCACGGCCATGCGCCTATACCTGCGCGATGAAGTGGATAACCTCCGGTCGCTGTTACTGCAGAACATGGAGGCGCTGGTTACACTGGCCGGGCAGGAAGCCGACACCTTGATGCCGGGATATACCCATCTACAGGCGGCGCAACCGGTCACCTTCGGTCACCATATGCTAGCCTGGTATGAAATGTTGAAGCGGGACCGGCAACGACTCGGGGATTGCCTGGGACGCATCAACGTACTGCCGCTGGGAGCTGCGGCGCTCGCCGGCACGCGCTTTCCCATAGACCGGTCAATGACTGCCGAACTGCTGGGATTTTCCGCCGTGGCGGAGAATTCGCTGGACGCGGTGAGCGATCGCGACTTCATCATCGAGTTCTGTGCCGCCGCCGCGCTGGTCATGCTGCACCTGTCCCGGTTTTCCGAAGAACTGGTGTTGTGGATGTCGCCCGCATTCGGCTTCATCGGTATCGGCGACGCGTTCTGCACAGGTTCTTCCATCATGCCGCAAAAGAAGAACCCGGACGTTGCGGAACTGGTGCGCGGCAAGGCTGGCCGAGTTTACGGCGACCTGATGGCCATGCTGACCGTCATGAAAGGGCAGCCGCTGGCCTACAACCGGGATAACCAGGAGGACAAAGAAAGCCTGTTCGACGCAGTGGATACGGTGAAGCTGTGCCTGAAGGCTTACCTTGAACTGGTTCCATCAATACAGGTCAACCGCAAGGCTATGCTCGATGCTGCACGGGAAGGCCACCTGACCGCCACCGACCTGGCGGATTATCTGGTAGTGACAAAAGGAGTGGCGTTCCGGGATGCCCATGCCATCGTCGGCAACGTGGTGCAATATGCCATACGGCAGGATAAAGACCTTGAAAACCTGGAATTGTCCGAATTACAGCAATTCCACGACGGGATTGATGCCGACGTATACGATTACCTGACACTGCAAGGCTCCGTTTCCGCACGGGATCATATCGGCGGAACTGCCCCCGCCAGGGTCAGGGAAGCCGTTGCTGGGGCGCGCCGTTACCTGGATACCCTCTCAATCGGTGATGGCTGAAATTCAGTCCGTTTAATACCTGACGGGATCGGCTGACTGTAGCGTTGATATGGCTGGCAGAGCGATGAACCTCCTGAAGAGTCTGATAAAACTCCTGTTCTGGGTGGCAGGCCTTGCCGTGATAGTGGCAGCGGCTGCGGTTATCCTGATTACGACAGTCGATCCCAATGAGCATAAGGACTGGATCATGGCCCGGGTACAGGATGAGACAGGCCGCCGCATCTCACTGGCCGGCCCGATTTCCTTCACCCTGTATCCCTGGTTGGGTGTGGAAGCCAGGGAGGTCAGTGTTGCCGATGCCGGGGGGTTCGGCGCCGAGCCATTTGCCTACCTTGACTACATCAAGTTACGGGTCAGGACACTCCCCCTGTTACGCGAAGAATACGAGGTGGATACGATTGCCGTTAAGGGTGCGACCATCAACCTGGTCCGCAACGAACAGGGCATTGCAAACTGGAGCGGCCCCGGCACCGGTGACGACGGGGCGGCAAATAAAAGGGTCAAGGCGGCATTGCCCCTGGCCGCAGTTGCCCTGGGCGGTGTCGCCATTGAAGATGCCAGGATCACACTGGATGACCGGCAAGAGGCAGTGCGCTACGAGGTGTCCGGTCTCAACGTATCCACGGCAGAACTGAAGTACGGCGAACCCGTTGATATCAACTTGAGTTTTCACGGTAGGAGCAACAAGCCTGCGCTGGAGGCCAGCGTTGCATTGGCCGGTATCATCACCTATGCGGTGGATGAGCAGCAGTTCGCGATTGCTCCACTGGATATCAATGCCGGGTTCAAGGGCGCGAACATACCCGGCGGGGAGACGTCAGCGCAGTTATCCGCCGTCCTGGATGTGAACCTGGACGAGGAAACGGCGGCGCTGTCCGATTTCACGTTCAGTGCGTTGGGCGCCGCGTTCATGGGTAATCTCAGCGTGCAGCAGATCGAATCGCCCACTCCTGTTATCGCTGCAACGCTGGATGCTCGTGGCTCGGACCTGGGAGTGTTATTCAAGGTGGCCGAAATCGAACCGCTGGCCGCGCAACTGGCCAGGTTGGCGGACCGCAGTTTCCAGGTCAGCGCCACGGTGGACGCTGACCTGGAGCGGGGAGATGTTGACCTGTCCGGGTTGTCGGCAAATCTGCTTGGCGCAGTCATCAACGGTGAGGTGAAAGCGCGCAACCTCCGCTCCGATACGCCCGGATACCAGGGTGAACTGAACGCCAGGGGGCCGGACCTGCCTACACTTATGCAGGTGCTTGGACAGTTGCAGGGTGGTGGGGATGTCGCACTGGCCGCTTACGGTAAAAAACTGGCCGGTGTCCCGGCAAAGGCATTCCGGCTGGCAACCGTTTTCGATGCCGACCTGAAAAGCGGCGACATCACCGTGCCGTCCTTGTCCCTGGATGCCCTGGGCATCAATGCGACGGGCGCCCTGGATGCCAGGGACATGAACAGCAGAAAAGGCAGGGTGGAAGGCAACCTGAATGTCAGGGGCGACCGTATTGCGGGCCTCCTTACGGCGCTGGACCAAGCCGATCTGGCCGAGGCGCTGCAATCGGTCGAACTCGATACCCGGGTGCAGGGGGAAAGGACCGGCATCATCCTTGAAACAATGTCTCTCCAGGCCGTGTTCGCCGGACCGGACATCCCCGGCTCCCCGGCAGCCATGACCCTCAATGCGGACACCCGGCTCAACCTGGACCGGGAGACGCTGACCTTCGATGGGCTTACCCTGGAAGGTCTGGGCCTGAAAACCTCGGGCCGCGTCGAGTTCGCCGATATCTTCGACGAGGTGTCCGCATCCGGCCGACTGGAGGTTGCGCCGTTCAACCTGCGCCGGCTTGCGCGGCAACTGAGGCAGGAACTCCCTGAAACCGCTGATGGTGATGCATTCACCAGGGTGGCCCTGTCCGGCCGGTTCGACCTGTCGGATGCCGGGATGAACCTGGAGCGCATGGATCTGCAACTGGACGATACGCGCCTGGGCGGCGAATTCAGTATGACTGAAACTGCGTCGGGGCCGGTTACGCAGTTCGACCTGGACGTGGATCAAATCAACCTGGACCGTTACCTGCCGCCGGACTCGCAGGCGAGGGAGGCAAGCGGCGATGGCGCAGCGCTGCTCGCGCTTGCCGCTACGGACCTGAATGGCGAAGTCAGCATAGACAGGCTGGTCGTTTCAAAGGCGCGCCTGGACGGTTTCAGGATGCGCCTGAGTTCAAGGGACGGCGTGTTGCAGGCGGACCCGGTGACGGCCGCGCTGTATGAAGGCCGGCTGACTGCCTCCGCCGTTCTGGACGCGAACCCCGATCTGCCGGCGCTCACGCTGAACACGGAACTGACGGGCATACAGGCCGAACCGGTGCTCATGGACATGACCGGCAGGGCGCGCCTGCGCGGCAAGGGGAATTTCACTGCCGAGCTGACCGCACGGGGCGACAGCGTTGCCGCCATGAAACGCAGCCTGAGCGGCCCCATGAGCCTGAGTTTCACCGAGGGCGCGGTTGCCGGCTTCGACCTGGGCCGGACCTTGCGCCAGTGGAAACAGTTTAAAAAGGGTCAAGTCATTGACGTCGAGGACACCGCGGCAACCGATTTTACCGAGTTTGCCGGCAATCCCGTGGCAAGAGACGGTGTGATCCGCATGGACGACCTGGTGCTGAAGGCGCCGGCGTTTCGACTTCAGGGCTCAGGCGTGCTGGCGGACCTGCGCACCGATACCATCGATTACCAGGCACAGGCGTCAGTGGTGAATACCTCGAAAGGCGCCGGCGGCAGGGAACTGGCGGAACTGGAAGGGCTGGCATTGCCTCTTATCGTTAACGGTCCCCTGGATGATCCGAAAATCAGGCTGGCCTGGGAAGACATACTGGCCGGGTTGCTGGTGGAACAGGTCCTTGACGTTCTCGACCTGCAGCTCCCCGGCTCACGCCGGCCCGATACTTCCGGGGATGAACAGGAAACACAGGAAGACACGGAAATCGATCCCCTGGAAGAGTTGCTGAAAGAAGGCCTGAAGAAAGGTCTGAAAGGGATTTTCAGGAAGAACTGATCTTATCGCCATTCCTGCGAATGCAGGCACCCAGTCATATAAAGAGTCGCCTCCGGCGACGCGTTAACTCCAGGTTCCGGCCCGCCTCACGCGCCAACCGCCGACTCGAACGCGCCCGGTTGAGATACCCGCACACCTACAGCTTGAGCATGTCACCCGGATGATACGGCGGACGACCCGTCGCCGCCGCCTGCGCCTTGTCAAAACCCAACGCCCCCCAATCCAGGCCCGCCACAAACGCATCCACGACCCGCGCCGGGCGGGCCGGCGGCATCAACTCGTCCGGCGTCGCCGGAAACAGCGTTGCCTGGCGGCGGGATTGACCTTGTTCATGTCCCATCGCTTTGTTGCTCTCCTCGGTGGCAACCGCGTTACGCTGTGTCTCCCATGGTACGCAAATCTGTAAAAATCGCGAGGAGTTTTTACACGGTCTGCTGCGCGGGAATGACGGTAAGGGGCGGGAATGACGAACGGGTGGCATCCTGTTTGGTTCTGGCTTGTCCGGGTCAGGGTCAGAGTACGTTGTTCGTGTGCATTGTGCGACCTGGCCCCGTGTTTTTCGTTTCCCTATGCGACCTGGCCCTGTGTTTCTTTGCGCTGGTTGGGGACGGATTTGAAATCCGTCCCCGTTGGCCCCATTCCTCTTTGGCTATGACATCATGTACTCGATTGTGGGGGCGCCTGTAAAGTCTTCAAGGGTGATCATACCGCCGCCGTAATCAGTCAGGTCGATAACTCCGTTTGTAGCTGATATTCCGCTAGTCAAGTCTGCTGTACCATCAGCAGTTTTGAAGCCTTTCAGAATTATCGTATCACCAGCCTCATAGTCCATGATAACGTCGTTGCCGTGGCCGGGTTCGAATACGAAGGTGTCGTTGCCGGGGCCGCCGTCCAGGAAGTCGTTGCCTTCGCCGCCGTTGATGGTGTCGTTGTCTTCGCCGCCGTAGATTTCGTCGTCGCCGGCGCCGCCGTTGATGATGTCCCTGCCTTGCTCGCCGTACATGGCGTCATCGCCGCGGCCGCCTTCGATCTCGTTGTTGAAGCGGTCGCCCATATTGCCGCTGATGCGTTTGGTGTAGAAGATGAAGTTGTCGGCGGTTAAAGTGTCGACGTCTGTGACACCGTTCAGCCTGATCTCGCCGTTGTTGGGCAAATCTATCTCCACGGCGGTACCCGTATCAGATATTTCTCCGTTACTGTTGTTACTATCCTTCAGGTCATCCAGGGAGGCGATGGAAGTGAAGGCGCTCAGGTCGATCTTGTCCCCGGCAGCGCCGGGGGCGAAGCCGGTGATTTCATCATCGCCGTCGCCGGGGGCGAACACGAAAGTATCGACGCCGGCGGCGGCGGTAAGGGCATCATCGCCCCTGCCGCCGGTGATGACGCTGCCTCCGGCGTGGGCGGTCAGGTTATCGACAAATCGGGAGCCGATGACGTTTTCGATGCCGGCAAGGGTATCTCCGCTGGCGTAACCGTTATCAGTTGCAGATTGCGCGCCGCTGGCGCCCAGGTTCACTGTAACACCCTCGTCCGATCTCGCGTAGGAGACGGTGTCTTTGCTTGTGTCTGCTGCAGGGCCGCCGCTGATGCTGTCTTCATCATCGCCGGCGATGAAGATATCTGCGTGGTTGGAGCCTTCGTATCGCTCTATGCCGTCAAAGCTGTCGCCGGCGGCATCGCCGGCGCCGCGGTTGCCGCCGCTCAGGTCAACCGTCACCCCTGCCGTGGCGCTGGCGTAAGTGGCGGTATCATTGCCCGGGGCGCTTTCAGTGCCGCCGCCTTCAAGGTTGTCCGCGCCTGGGCCGCCGTCCAGGGTGTCATCGCCGCCGCCGCCCCTCAGCCTGTCGTTGCCGGCGCCGCCTTCCAGGGTATCGCCGCCGTCGCCGCCGCTCAGGGTGTCGTTGCCGCCCATTCCGCGCAGTACGTTGGCTGTGCCATCCCCGGTCAGCGTGTCGCCGCCGCGGCTGCCGATGACGTTGAGGAAACCGGTCGCTATGTCACCGGTTGCATGGCTGCCACTTACCTTGATGGCGTTACTGACAGAAGCAGCAGTAGTTCCAAATGCGCTTTTCTCGTTATCGGTCAGGTTACGGGTTGCCGTGAGATCACTCAGGTCAACCGTTACGCTACCGGAGCCTTCGTAGGATAAAAAGTCATCACCGTCACCGGTCAGCCAGTCCCCTCTATCCCCGCCCACCAGGATGTCAACGCCGCCGCCGCCGGTAATCCGGTCCTGCCCTCCTTCGCCCTTGATGACGTTGGGACCGCTGTCGCCGGTCAAATTATCGTTGTAGCGGCTGCCGGTGAGGTTTTCAAAACCACTGACACTGTCCGCGGTGGTGTCGTCCTGGGCATGCGTTCCGGGACCGCTGACGGCGCCATTCAATGTGACGGTTACACCCGTGATGTAGTCCGCGGCAGTGCGATCGCCGGTGCGTTGGGGTGAACTTGCATAAGACAAGGTGTCCGTGCCGTCGCCGCCGGTCAGGGTATCCATGCCGGCCCCGCCTTCAATGATGTCATCCCCGTCACCGCCTGCAATGGTGTCAGTCCCATTACCGCCATTGATGGTGTCATCCCCGTCACCACCGTCGATGTCGTCATCGTTGCTGCCGCCCGTCAGGCGGTTATCGCCCGCGCCGCCCAGGATTTTGTAATTTCCTCTTGTAGCTGTACCCGCCGCACTATTGTCTGTGAGTCTGACATAGCCATCCGGGTCGAAGATGAAGTTGGCGGCAGTAAAGCCATTGATGTCGGCAAGGCTGGAGGTGTTCCCAAGTGTAACCTGGTTGCTGCTGCTGGACCCGATGACGAGATCGCCGCCATCCATCCTGTAGTTCAAGTTCAGGGTACGGGGGGAACTGCCGAAGCTCAGCTTGTCGCCGCTGGCGCCAACCGCAAAGTCTGAAATCTCATCCCGGCCACTGATCACGAAGGTATCGCTGCCGCCGCCGCCGGTCAGGATATCGTTGCCGCTGCCGCCGATCAGCGTGTCATTGCCGCCGCCGCCGATGAGTTTGTCATTACCGCCGCGCCCGTCTATGGTATTTGCCGCGCCATTGCCGGTGAGTTTGTCGTGGATTTCATCGCTACCATCAGTGGCGAGCGCGCTGCCGGAACTGACGTTGGAACCGATGATATTCTCGAAATTATTCAGTATGTCTCCCTGGGCGTAGTTATCCTTGTTATCACCCTCATTGGCATGAAGGCCTCCTGCCAGCGCAGTTGCGCCGCCACCGCCGGCGGGCAGCGCCAACTCCACGGGTTTTCTGGACCGTTCATAGGAGATGGTATCAATACCCTCACCGGCGTCGATGTCATCCGCTTCCGGCCCGGCGATGAAAGTATCGTCGTGGCCGGAGCCGATGAATTTTTCAACGTCGATGAAACGGTCGCCGCGGGCATCGCCCCGGCCGCCGCTGTTGCGGATGGTGGTGACGTTATTACTCTCGGAGACGGAACTCAGGTCCACGGTGACGCCTTCCGTGGCGCCGGCGTAGGTGACGGTATCTTCGTCGCCGTCGCCGCCGTCCAGGGTGTCGCCGCCGGGGCCGCCGTTGAGCGTGTCATCGCCGTCGTCGCCGTTTAACGTGTCGTTGCCGGGGCCGCCGGTGAGTGTGTTGTCCTCGTCATTGCCGGTGATCCTGTCGCCGTGGCCGGAACCGAGCACGTCCCTGAAGGCGCCGAATTTGACCTTGTCGCCGGCGGCATGGCCGCCGCTGGCGGTCTTGATGGTGTTTTCGCTGTCGTCAAAATCGCCGGTGCCGCGGTTCAGGTCGATGGTGACGCCGGCATTGGAACTGGCGTAGGAGAGCGTATCGTTGCCGGCGCCGCCGTCCAGGGTATCGGCCCCGGCCAGTCCTTCGATGACGTTGTCGGCGGCATCGCCGGTCAGGATGTCGTTGAATGCAGAACCGATGATGTTTGCAAAGCCTGCCAGCGTGTCGCCCGCGGCATGTCCTTTGAGGCCGCTACCGGCCCCACCACTCAGGGTAATCGTCACGCTGCTGGGTGAACTGCGGTAGGATACGGTGTCGCTGCCGCCGCCGCCAGTCAAGGTATCCTGACCGGCGCCACCCTCGATAACGTTGTCACTGGCGTCGCCGGTAATAGCGTCGTTGGAAGGGCTGCCGATGAAGTTCTCGATACTCCTGTACAATCCGGGCAGTGTACTGCCGCTTTTGTAAGTCACGGCGTCGGTGGCAGCCGCTACCGTCACCCCATCGCCATCCCCGTCCACGTCCCTGAAATCCGCAAACGACAAGGTATCGCTGCCAGGCCCGCCGTCGAACACGCCTGGCACTACCACCCGGTTGCCGGTATCGGGCGCGGCCTTGCCATCGGTAAAATCATCATAATCCACCACGATGGTGTCATTACCAGGCCCGCCCTCGTAGCTGTCCACGTCGGCGCCGCCGGTGAGGATGTCATCGCCGCTTGCGCCGTACAGCACGTCATTGCCGGCGCCGCCGTTCAGGTTGTCGTTCCGGGGCGTGCCGTGCAGGCGGTCCGGGTCGGCCTCGCCCATGACGGGCGGTTCGCGGTCGTCGCCGGGCCCGGCGCCACCGCCACCGCCGGCGCCGCCGCCGGGGTCGGGGTCGCCGCTGAAGATAAAATCACCGGCATTCAGGCTGCCGACTCTTTCCACTATCACCTCGCCCCGGCTCGGCAGTTCAATCTCGACGTTATTTCCCCGTTCGGTGATGCTGTCTTCCAGGTCACTGAAGTTGTTTATGGTGGAAAAGCTCCTCAGGTCTATCCTGTCGAGACCGGGTTCGAAGTCTTCGATGGCGTCGTCACCATCGCCGGCGTTGAACTTGAAGATATCCGCGCCGAAACCGCCGACCAGGTTGTCATCACCGAGGCCGCCCTCCAGTATGTCGTCGCCGTCCTGGCCTTTCAGGTCGTCGTTGCCGGCGCCGCCGACCAGTGTGTCGTCGCCATCGCCGCCGTACAGGTCGTCATTGTCGTTGCCGCCATCCAGGGTGTCATTGCCGGCGCCGCCGTACACGTCGTCCCTGCCGGCGCCGCCGGACAGGTTGTCATCGCCGGCATTGCCCTGCAGCTCATCGTTGCCCCCATCGCCGCGCAGGGTGTCTTCGCCGTCGCCGCCTGCCAGCTCGTCATTGCCGTCGCCGCCTCCCAGGTAGTCATCGCCGGCGCCGCCTTCCATGAGGTCGTTGTGGGGGCCGCCCCGGAGCAGGTCGTTACCGTCACCGCCGTACATCCGGTCGTCGCCGCGCCCGCCGTAGATCTTGTCGTTGCCGTCTTCACCGTACATCCTGTCGTCATTGGTCTGGTTGCCGCCCGGGCCGCCGTACAGCGTGTCGTTGCCGGCGCCGCCGCGCAAGGTGTTGACCCTGGCGTCGCCGGCCAGTATGTCGTCCTGGTCGGAACCGGTCAGGTCGATGATGTCCGGCACCCGTACCGACGCCTGCCGTCCGTTATCGTCGTAAGTGAAGGTCACCAGGCGCCCGAAGGTATCGCCCTGGGCGTCGCCGCGGGCGGTTTGCTGGCTGTGCAGGCGCACGGTGACGCCGGCGTCCGAACGCGAGTAGGACGCGATATTCGTGCCGGTCCCGCCGATCAGCACGTCGGCGCCGGCGCCGCCCTCCAGGGTGTCGTTGCCGGTGCCGCCGTCCAGGGTGTCGTTGCCGCCGAACCCGTCCAGGGTGTCGTTGCCCCCGAGTCCCTGGATGTTTTCTCCCCGCTCGGTGCCGTTCAGTGTCTCGCTGCGGTTGGTGCCGATGATATCGGGGCCGGGATTCGGGTCCGGGTCGGGATTCGGGTCCGGGTCGGGGGTCGGGTCCGGGTCGGGGGTCGGGTCGGGCGGGGTTGTGCCGCCGGCGCGGACGACCGTCAGCGCGTAATCGCCGGAATTGTCCCTGTTGGGGTTGCCGGCGTAACTGCTGGCGCTGAGGTAATAGGTGTCGGTGGCTGGCGCGGTATAGGTCAACTCCGAGTTGTAGTTCCTGTTTGCGGTATCGATGTCGTCGTTCTCGTCAAGGAGCCTGCCGCGGTCATCGTACAGTTTGAGAATGGTGTCTTCCGCCTCGTCCCCCTTGGAGCCGCGGCCGGAGAGGCTTATCCGGTAGGTTTCTCCCCTGGTCAGCCGTATCGCTATCCAGTCTTCGTCCTGCTTGTTGGAGAGCGCGCCGTTGAAGGTATCGCCAACGGCCATGGAGTAGGTGGTTGCGGTGGTTGCCGGCGCATCGCGTGAGGTTTCAGTGACAGTTGCCATAGCCGAGCCTCCTGGGCTGGGGTGGAGATCGTATATATTGTGTTAAAGGGTATCAGTAAGGTATGGAAATGTCAATATATTGTGTTTTGCGTGTTTTGCGTTCCGGTTATGGGGCTGTAATGGCTTCAAGGGATGCTAGCACAAACCTTTGCAGGCAGGAAGCAGGAGACGAAAGTCTGTCCCCGAATGTTGTGAGGGTACAAATAAAACAGGGGCTGATTTAAACGGGTTTCCCCGCCTAAACGCCCCTGTGATCGTTTACTTCCGTGAAATCAGGAAGATCGGTTTTAAGCTCGACTAATCAGAGGATGAATACACCGTTTGTATCGCCGGTATCGGTGAAATCACCATCTCCGTTTGCATCGATGGCGACACTCAGACCATCAATAGCTCCTTCGACAAGAGTCGTGTTTGAATCCAAGGCAGTCAAATCGGCGTTAGCAGCAAGCTCAATTGTCCCACCGCCTACGCTACGCAAATCGATTTGGACACGACCGCTGCGCACGCTTATGAGCTCAATCAGATCGTCTGCGTCAAGATCAAAAGCTGAAAGGTCAATCTTCTCGGTAGCAGCGATAGCATCAATGATAACGTCGTCTCCATGCCCGGCGGCGAACACGAAAGTATCATTACCGCCGCCACCGGTCAGATCATCATCACCGGCGCCGCCATTCAGCATGTCGTTACCTGTGCCGCCATTCAAGGTATCACGGCCGGCGCCTCCAAACACCGGCGCCAGCTATACCTTCGTCGCCACCAGTCAGCGTGTCATTACCGCCGCCGCCCTTGAGGACGTGTCGCCGTACAGGTTATCCATGCCGCCCAGACCCCACATCATGTTGTCTCCCCTGCTGCCGGAGAGCATGTCGTCGTGCATGGAACCGCGCGCGTTCTCGATGTCGGCGCCAAGTTCATCGCCCTCGGCGTCGCCGCCACTTGCGGCGCCGGCGCGCAGGTTGATGGTGACGCCCATCGGTGAATATTCGCAGGAGATGGTGTCCATACCGTCGCCGCCCTTGATCATGTCGCCGCCGGGGCCACCGGTGATCAAGTTATTACCCGGACCGCCGTCAACCTCGTCGCCGCCGCCCATGGCGTTGATCGTGTCATCCCCACCCCCGCCGGCAATCGACTCCGTGCCGTCGATCTTCTCATTGGCATCGGCGCCTTCAATATCTGCAGGCAGGTCCAGGGCCATGACCGAAATGGTGTAGGCGCCCGAATTGTCAGAACCCGGGATCCTGTTATAACTGCTGGCATCAATGTAGTAGGCGCCGTCCTCTTCCGGGCTGAACGTCAGGCGTGAATTGAGGTTCGCAGGATTATCCGGGCTGCCTACGGAGTTGATGTCGTCATTGCTGGCAATCATGCCGCCCTTGGAATCGCGTAGCATCAGGACGGTGTCAGAAGCCGCGTTGTCACCTGTACCTGTAAGGCTGATTCTATAGGTCGTCCCCGCTTCAAGTTCGACCGCGACCCGGTCTGAGTCCATCGAGCCGTCAAGGTTATATCTCCGACAGCCATCGTGTATGAGGTCTCGATGCTCGCAGCCGCATCTTGCATCATCATCTCTCTTACAGTTGCCATAACTTTATTCTCCTGTTATCAGGTAGAAGTAAACGAATTTTGTAGTATAGTGTTTATTTTATAGATCTTTATATCGCATCACTGCGTATTATCCCTATAAGATTGACAGTTATAACTTCAAATTTTGCTAGTTTTTCTGCAGTGAAATGCTGGCGAGACGAACCAATTTCGAGAATGTAAATAATGCTGAAACCAATCCGGAACAGGAGTAAGTTTTATCGTGAAGTACTAATAAGATGAACTAACTTCGAGGATACTAATAATGAAGAAACAAACAGAGGACAGGAGTAATTTTTATGATGACGTGCTTTTTTCAGCGCTGGCGAACAATACCCGCATTGCCTACGACAAGGGCTGGTCCTGTTTTCAGGACTACTGCGTTGAGGAAGGTATAAGCCCATTATCTGCGACGCCCGATGAGGTGGTTGATTTTTTTATCGACCTGGGGTCGCGCGCCAATACATCCAACGGAAAACAGTTGTCCATCAACACGCTTGTCCTGTACCGGAGCGCGATAAACAGGAACTATGTGGAAGCGCAGAAACCTTCACCCGCCACTCATCCGAAGGTGAATGCGGTCCTGAAGGGGTTGGCGCGCATGCGCGGGACCGCGCCGCGCCGGGTGCAGGCTTTGCGGGAGTATCATATCCTGTGCATGTTGGAGCAGTGTGGAGACAGCTTGATCGGGCTGCGCGACGCGGCCGTTATTGCGCTTGGTTTTTCCGC
Source organism: Gammaproteobacteria bacterium (assembly GCA_965204045.1). Taxonomy (GTDB): domain Bacteria; phylum Pseudomonadota; class Gammaproteobacteria; order Eutrophobiales; family Eutrophobiaceae; genus JAAXHV01. Next base: position 4,584,790 of record CBDBDW010000002.1, on the reverse strand, counting down.
TGCCTTGCGGCGCTCTGAAATATGCGCCCTTACCACCAACGATATCGAGATTATTCCTCCCCTGCATGGAGAGGATACGCGTAAAATGTTTGTTTATGTCCGCCAATCGAAGACGGACCAGGAAGGGAAAGGCCAGCGCATCGCCATTCCGGAGGGCCAGCAGATAAGGCCGATAAAACGCCTGGAAGACTGGATTCGGGCCTCAGGCATCAAGCAGGGATACGTGTTTCAAACGATGTGGCGCGGCGGCGGATTGCGCGGTCGGCCTTTGCATCATTCGGATATCCCCCGGCTGGTGAAGCGCTACGCCAAGGCTATCGGGCTGAACCCAGGCGAGATCGCCAGCCACTCGCTGCGGGCAGGCTTTGTGACCAGCGCGGCCGTTCACCACGCCCGGCTGGACAAGATCATGGAGATCACGCGCCACAGCAACCCGGAGACGGTAATGAGATACATCCGGGACGTGGAGTTATTCAAGGACCACGCCGGCAAGGATTTTTTGTGATAAAGGGACCCTCCTTTCAATATCTCAAAAAATATCGTATATTATTCCGCTAACATCGGAATATCACTAACCACCCCTGACCAGGTGACACCCCGGTAATTTCACATGCAACGAAAGCTTCCAGGAACCTCCGGCCCGTCACAAGAGACCCAGCTGCAGGCAGCGTTACGCCGTTGCCGCAAGGGTTTCGTGGGCGTGACCCTGTTCAGCGCCATGGCCAACATACTGATGCTGGTGGCGCCGGTCTATATGTTGCAGATGTACGACCGGGTACTGACCAGCGCCAGTTACGAGACCTTGATCGTGCTGACCGCGGTGGCGATCTTTCTGCTGGCCTGCTTCGGCATGCTGGACTGGGTGCGCCAGCGCCTGATGGCGCGCATCGCCCTGTTCCTGAACTACGAGGTGCTGGACGACGTGCTGGCCGGCGTGTTCCGCGGCAGCCTGCAGCGCTTCCGGCAGAGCGCAAACCAGCCCGTGCGCGACCTCGACACGGTGCGCCAGTTCATTTCCAGCCCACCCGCGCTGGCCTTCTTCGATGCTCCCTGGGCGCCGATATTCATTACCGCTATTTTCCTGATCCACCCCTGGCTGGGCATTCTGGCGATATTCGCCGCGCTGTTCATCCTGTTCCTGGCCCTGCTCACGGAGTGGACCTCGCGCGGGCCGTTCCGCAACGCCTCGGAGCACACCGCGGAATCCCACCGTTTCGTCGAGAACAGCCTGCGCCATGCGGACGTGCTGGAGGCGATGGGTATGTTCGAGGGTTTCCGCCGCCGCTGGCGCGACAAGCACGACCGCGGCATCGCGTTCCATACCCGCGGGGGAGGCCGGGTGAGCATGCTGCTGTCATCGTCCAAGGCGAGCCGGCAGATCGTGCAGGTGGGCATCCTGGGCCTGGGCGCCTGGCTGGTGCTCAAGCAGGAGATCTCGCCGGGCATGATGATCGCCGCCTCCATTATCCTCGGCCGCGCGCTGGCGCCCATCGAACAGGGCATCTCGGCGTGGCGCGGCTTCATCTCGGCGCGCCAGTCCTGGCTCCGGCTGAACAACCTGCTCACCAGCGCCCCGCCGACCCATGGCGGGGGCGCGACCAGCCTGCCCCGGCCTACGGGCCTGCTGCAAGTAGAAGGCGTGTCCGCGGCGCCCCCCGGCACGACGGTGCTGACGTTGAAACGGGTGAGCTTCACCCTGGACCCGGGCTCCGGCACCGGGCTCATCGGCCCCAGCGGCAGCGGCAAGAGCACCCTGGCCCGACTCATGGTGGGCGTCTGGATCCCGCAGGGCGGGGTGGTGCGCCTGGACGGCGCGGCCATCGCCGACTGGCCCACCGAGAGACGCTTCCTCCACGTGGGCTACCTGCCCCAGGAGGTGGAACTGTTCGAGGGCACCGTGGCCGAGAACATCGCCCGCCTGTCCGAACCGGACAACGATGCGGTGCTCGCCGCCGCGCAGCAGGCGAACTGCCACGACATGATCATGCGCCTGCCTGAGAATTACAACACGCCCATCGCGGCCGGCGGCGCCAACCTGTCGGCCGGGCAGCGCCAACGCGTGGCCCTGGCGCGGGCCTTGTACGGCGACCCGGCGCTGATAATCCTGGACGAACCGGACGCAAACCTGGACACGGACGGCGAGATGGCGCTCAGGAATACCTTGCTCGCCCTGTCCAAGCGCGGCGTCACGACCCTGATTGTGACCCACAACTTCCGCCTGCTGCAGATGGTCAGGGATGTACTGGTGCTGAAGGAAGGCGTCCTGCTGGAGAGCGGCCCGCGCGAAGAAGTCCTGAAGCGATTCATGCGCCCCGCGCCGACCACCGGTGAGAAGACCGCGCAGGCTCAGTAGTTGATGTATCTGGAGAATAGCAGGGGTCAGAGTAAAATTTCTGGCGAAATTCTTACTCTGACCCCATTTATCCATAAAATAAACAATGGCAACAGAAGCAAAACAATCACCCGTTAACCAGGCGCTCGGCACGATAACCGACTGGCTGCAACGCCTGTACGGCTATGCCGCCTCCCTGCTGCGCGGGCCGAAGGAAGAGGAAGTCAGCCTGTCCCGGGATGCCGCGGACGAGAAGAAGGAATTGCAGGCCCTGATGTCCCGCGACGTGGTGATGCGGCGGGGCATCATCGTCATCGCCATCGCCCTGGGCGGGTTCCTCGCCTGGTCCACCCTGGCGCCCCTGACCGAAGGCGTGGTCGCCATGGGCACCGTGGTGGTGGACACGGAGCACAAGACCATCCAGCACCTGGAGGGCGGCATTGTCGAGAACCTCTACGTGCGTGAAGGCAGCGAGGTCAAGGCCGGCGACGTCCTCATCGAACTCAGCGAGACCCAGAACCGCGCCCAGCTCGAGCTCCTGGAAAGCCGCTATTACGGCCGGCTGGCGGAGATCGACCGGCTCAACGCCGAGCGCCTGCTGAAGGAGGAGATCACCTTCTCCGATGAACTGCTGGCGCGGCGCGACGACCCGGTCATCGCCGATATCCTGGCGGTGCAGGAGAACCTGTTCGAGGTGCGGCGGCGCCAGTACCGAGGGCAGATAGAGGTGCTGCGCCACCGCATCGTCCAGCTCGAGGAACAGGTGCGCGGCCTGGAGGCGAGCCGGGAGGCCCTGGTGCGCGAGCGCGGCCTGATCGAGAAGGACCTGGAAAGCCTGGCCGCCCTCAAGGACCGGCAGTTGATTGATGAAGGCGTGCTCATCGGCCGCCAGCGCGAATACGAACAGACCATCGGCAACCTGGGCGCCCTGGCCGCGGACATCGCCGCGACCCGGGTGAAGGTCGGCGAGACCCGCCAGGAGATCCTGCAGATTGAACACGGCTGGGGCAGGGAGGTGTCCGACCAGATCACCGCGGCGCAGCAGGAGTGGTTCGAGACCCGCGAACGCATCAACGCGGTATCGGACGTGTTGCAGCGGACCACTATCGTCGCGCCCTCGGACGGCAAGGTCATCGGGCTCAGCGTCCACACCCTGGGCGGGGTGATCCCGCCGGGCAACCCCATTATGAACATCGTGCCGAGTGAAGACCGGCTCATGGTGGAAGGCCATGTGCGGCCCCTGGATATCGATAACGTGTATCCCGGCCAGACCGCCCGGCTGCGGTTTTCCGCCTTCAGTTGGCGCACCACCCCCCAGGTGGAGGGCAAGGTCGAGCGCGTCTCCGCGGACGTCTTCGTTGACGAGGAGGCCGGCGCTTCCTACTACATCGCCCGCATCCTGGTGCCCGAGGAAGAAATGGCGAAACTGGGCGACGCCGTCATCGGCGCCGGCATGCCCGTGGACATCATGTTCACCGGCGGTGAACGCACCGCCATGGAATACCTGACCGACCCCATCACGGATATCCTGGACAAGGCGCTGGTGGAAGAGTGAACTCTCGCATACACACGGGGACGGACTTAAGTCCGTCCCCAAATAATGTTCGTCATTCCCGCGAAGGCGGGAATCCAGTAAGACAAAGGGTCGCCCTCCGGGCGACACAGTATTCCACTGGATGCCGGGTCAAGCCCGGCATGACGACGGTGGAATGGGCGACGCAATATTCCACTGGATGCCGGAACAAGCATGCCCCTGCATGCTGTAGGCAGGGGTCCGGCATGACGAAGGAGGGGCGGGCGACATCCCCCTTCCTTCGTCATTCCCGCGAAGGCGGGAATCCAGTAAGACGCATTCGCGCCGCAGGCGCACTTTATTTCCTCATCCTGTCGCTCTTCCTCGCCCTCCCAGCTTTTGCCGACGAAACGGCAGGCGGCGAATACACCCTCTCCCAGGCATTCCTGGACGCCATGGCGCGGGACGCCCGGCTGCGGGCGGCGGAAAACCGCATCGCCGAGGCGCGCGAGCGCCTGACGGAAGCCAACAGCCTGCGCCGCCCTTCGCTTACGGTATCGGGCATCGGCGGGTACAGCCATAACCGCAGCGAGGCGCGCTTTACGCAGATCTATGAAGGCGAGTCATACCGGGGCAGGCTGAATTTCAACCAGAACCTGTACACCTTCGGCCGCCTGGCAGGCCGCCAGCGCCGGGCCGAGGCCGAGATAGCGGAGGCGGAATACGCCTTTGAGCAAACGCGCCAGGAAGTCCTGGCGGAGGTGGCCCGCGCCTTTTCCGAGCAGTTGTTCCGGGAACGCATCTTTGATCGCCGCCGCAATTTCGAGGAGTTGCTGGGAGACCTGGAGGATACCGCGCGCAGCCGTATTGAACTGGGCACCCTGGATCGCACCGAGTTGTTTGAAGTGCTGCGCCGCCTGCACCAGGCCAAGGCGCAGCGCATAGAGGCCAGTTCCCATTACCGGGTGGCGCGCGCCCGGCTGGCCCGTCTCACCGGGCTGGACCATGATAACCTGGCGCCCACCTCCCTGGCGAAAATGGAGATGGCCACGCCGGCCAACCTGGAATATGCGCTGAACCAGGCGGAGACCCAGTCTCCCTCCCTGTTGCGGGCGCGCATGCGCCTGGAGGCCGCGGAGGGTGAACTGGATTTCCGCAAAGCTGAACTCTGGCCCACGCTGAGCCTGGAGGTGAACGCCAGCGCCGGCCATTTCGGGACGATCGATACCCGCGATGTTGTCGGTGGCGTCAACCTGTCGGTGCCGGTGTACGAAGGCGGCCTCAAACGCTCCCAGATGCGCGGCGCCAGGCTGGCGGTGGAAACCGCGCGCCGGGAACTGACCGCGGAACGGGAACTGGTCGATATCGAGGTGCGCTCCAACTGGGACCTGCTGCAGGGCTTGATTCATTCCCTGCGGGAATTCGAGGCGGCCGTCGCCGACATGAAGGAAGTGGTGGAACTGACCGGCAGCAAGCTCGACGTGGGCCGGGCCACTTTCGTACAGCACATCGAAGCCCGCCAGGACGCCCTGGACGTCGAATTCGAACTGCTGGACAGCCGTCTGCGGCTGGAAGAGACCCGGATTGCGTTGCTGCGCGCCTTGGCGGAACTCAATCCCTGAGTATAAGGAGTCCCTTCGGGACGAAGTGTCTCACTGGATTCCCGCCTCCGCGGGAATGACGGTGGGGTGTCCTGCGGCCCCTTTCGTCATGCCGGACTTGTTCCGGCATCCAGTCGATTAGACTGTCGGCCGGAGGGCGACACCCTGTATTACCGGACTCTGGAAAAAACCAGCGTCGCGTTCGTCCCCCCAAACCCGAAGCTGTTGGACATCACCGTGTTCAGCCCGGCGTTGTCGATGCGCTCCAGGGCGATGGGCACGCCTTCCGCATCCGGGTCCAGGTTGTGGATGTTGGCGGACTTGCAGACAAAATCATTCTTCAGCATCAGCAGGGAAAAGATGGCCTCGTTGACGCCCGCCGCGCCGAGGCCGTGCCCTGACAGGGCCTTGGTCGAACTGACCGGCGGGATGCCGTCCGCGAACACCGACCGGATGGCGCCCAGTTCACCCGTATCGCCTGCCGGCGTGCTGGTCGCATGGGCGTTGATGTAGTCAACCGGGCCTGCGACGTTTGCCAGCGCCATTTCCATGCAGCGCACCGCGCCTTCACCCGAGGGCTTGACCATGTCGAAGCCGTCGGAAGTGGCGCCGTAGCCGGTGATCTCCGCGTAGATCTTCGCGTTCCGCTTCACTGCGTGTTCATACTCCTCCAGGACGACGATACCGCCGCCGCCGGAGATGACGAACCCGTCCCGGTCCTTATCGAAAGGCCGGGACGCATGCGCCGGGTCATCGTTATATTTTGACGACAGCGCGCCCATGGCGTCGAACAGCAGGGTGCCGGTCCAGTGGATCTCGTCGCCGCCGCCGGCAAAGATGATGTCCTGCTTGCCGGACTGGACCAGCTCATAACCGTTGCCTATGCAATGGGCGCTGGTGGCGCAGGCGGAGGCAATGGAATAATTGATCCCCTTGATCCGGTAGGCCACCGCCAGGCAGGCGCTGGCCGTGTTCGCCATGACCCGGGGCACCATCGTCGGCCCGACCTTCCGGGCGCCCCGGCTGCGCAATATGTCCGCCGCGGCGACCATGTTCTCGGTGGAGGTGCCGCCGGTGCCCACGATCAGGCCGGCGCGCGGGTTGGATACTTGGTCTTCATCGAGGTTTGCATCGGCAATCGCCTCCTGCATCGCCAGGTAGGCGTAAGCGGCGGCGTCGCCCATAAATCGTTTCTGTTTCCGGCCGATCAGCGCATCCAGGTCAAGGTTGACGGGGGCGTACACGTGGGACCGGAAGCCCAGGTCGGCATATTCCTGTGAATGCGCCACGCCGCCCGCCGCCGTTTTCAATGCATTGAGGACTTCTGCCTGACTGTTTCCTATACTGGATTTGATACCGAGGCCGGTAATGACTACACGTTTCAACATATTACCCTTAACACTTTACTCAAACATCACAATTCCCGGAATAACCCCACCCGCAGATCTTTTGCTGAATAGGTCTCCGTGTCGTCGACGTACATGTAGCCGTCGGCGACTCCCATAACCAGGCTCCGGGAGACGACCTTTTTCATATCAATAACGTATTTTACCAACTCGCAGTCGGGGGTGACCTGACCGGAGAATTTGATCTTGCCGGCGCCCAGCGCCCGGCCGCGTCCGGGCGCCCCGGTCCAGCCCAGGTAGAACCCTACCAGTTGCCACATCGCGTCAAGACCCAGGCAGCCCGGCATCACCGGGTCGCCCTGAAAGTGGCAATCGAAAAACCATAATTGCGGATGAATATCCAGCTCGGCGATCACGTATCCTTTACCCCTCCTGCCCCCGCAATCGCTGATATCCGTTATCCGGTCCACCATCAGCATATTGTGCAGCGGTAGCTGGGCATTGCCTTCCCCGAACAACTCACCCCGACCGCAGGCTGTCAGTTCCTCTTTGGAATAAGAATTTTTTCCTTTGAACATAGACCACACAGTATCGCATGTTTGCCGTGGATTGCATATCCACAAAATGAGCACAAAATGAGCAAAATGAGAAAGCAAAATGAGGACACCCAACAAAAAGACAGGACACCCAATAAAGTTATATGGGTGTCCTGTAAGTTATATGGGTGTCCTCAATTAATGCTGAATTAATGCTAGAATCGGGTTATGGCTAATCAGCAGGGGTTTTCAGGCAGGCGGCGCAGTGTGCCGGTCGGCATCGGGCCGGTTAGGGTGGGCGGCGGTGCGCCCGTCGTCGTGCAGTCCATGACGAATACCGATACCGCCGATGCGATGGCGACGGTGAAACAGGTGCAGCAACTGGCTGCCGCCGGGTCGGAACTGGTGCGCATCACCGTGAATAACGAGGATGCGGCGCGCCAGGTTGCCCGTATCCGGGAGCGGCTGGATGCGTTGGGCTGCGATGCGCCCCTGATCGGGGATTTCCATTACAACGGGCACCTGTTGTTGACAAAATATCCGGACTGCGCCGAAGCGCTCGCCAAGTACCGCATCAATCCTGGCAACGTGGGTTTCGGCAGGAAGCGCGACAGCCAGTTCGCCATCCTCATCGAGAAGGCCATCGAGTATGACAAGCCGATACGCATCGGCGTGAACTGGGGCAGCCTGGACCAGGAACTCGCCACCCATATGATGGACGAGAACGCGAAGCTGGCCGAACCCCGGGACGCCGACAGCGTCATGCAGGAGGCGCTGATCGTATCCGCCCTGAACAGCGCGCAGAAGGCCGAGGAGATCGGCCTGCCCCGGGACAGGATCATCCTGTCCTGCAAGGTGAGCGGCGTGCAGAAGCTGATTTCGGTATACCGGGACCTGGCCGGACGCTGTGACTATGCCCTGCACCTGGGCCTGACGGAGGCCGGAATGGGGTCCAAGGGCATTGTCGCTTCCACCGCGGCCCTGGGCGTCCTGTTGCAGGAGGGCATTGGCGATACGATCCGGATTTCACTGACGCCCGAACCGGGCGGCGACCGCGCTACCGAGGTGATCGTGGCCCAGGAACTGCTTCAGACCATGGGCCTGCGTTCATTTACCCCGCTGGTCACCGCCTGCCCCGGCTGCGGCCGCACCACCAGCACCGTGTTCCAGGAACTGGCGGACAACATCCAGGCTTACATCCGGACCAAAATGCCGATCTGGCGCGAGAAATACCCGGGGGTGGAGGACCTGAACCTGGCGGTGATGGGTTGCGTGGTGAACGGGCCGGGAGAGAGCAAGCATGCGGACATCGGCATCAGCCTGCCCGGCACCGGGGAGGCGCCATCGGCTCCTGTCTTTGTCGACGGCAAAAAGACGGTCACCCTGCGCGGCGACAATATCGCGGCCGAGTTTCAGGCCATAGTGGATGATTATATAGAAAACAGGTTTGGGTAAAATGCAACGTCCCCGTCATGCCGGGCTTGACCCGGCACTGTGTCGCCTGCTCCCCCTCCGTCATGCCGGGCTTGACCCGGCATCCAGTGGAATATTGTGTCGCCCGGAGGGCGACTCTGTGTTTTACTGGATTCCCGCCTTCGCGGGAATGACGAAAGGGGCCGCGGGAATAACAAAGCACACCTCACCCGCCCCCAGGACGGGTGAGGCATAACGCAAGCAGAAAATCCTTGAAATAAACCGGAATATCGATCTGCCGTCGATTATCCGGCCCGGTATCAGCCTTGCAGGAGACTTATAGTCCTCTGGATGAAAACACTGATGACACCGGCCAACAGCGCTGAAACTGCCTGGTCGAGGATAGCGTCGAGGTGCCCGCCTACCATGGGAATAAGGCCTAACACACCGTTTCCGTCTCCACCACCACCGTCCGGCATCGTCGCTGCAGCAACTACAGCGAGGGTGACCAGCAGGTAGGCGCCTGGATCGTCAGAATCGACTGCCGTCCAACCATAAATCAGGCCGAGAACGATAAGAGCCAGGGGAAGCAGGTGTGCTGGCATATCATTGCCGGCCAGTCCTTGGACGATCGCTGCCAACAAGATTAATCCAACGACGATTCTAGTCATGTTTTTTCCCTCCTACGTCAATAATTTTTGAATGGTACTGTCTTCGGACAATCGCCTCACCCGCCCCCCAGGACGGGTGAAGCAAATGCATCAAGCAGACTGAATACAAGTATTAACCGGATTTTTCGATCTGCCAACGAATATCCGGGTTGCCGGGTATCAGCCCTTCAATCGATTCACAGACCTGGCGACAAGAATACTGATGACACCTGCATACAACGCAGTGACAACCTGGTCGACGATCCTATCAAGGTATTCGCCTAATTGCGGGATAAGATTCAGCACGCCGCCGTCCGGCGCCCCCGCGGCAATACCGGCAGCGATAGTGACAGCCAAATAGGTGGTGGGGTCTTCAGCATCGATCGCAGTCCAGCCATAGATCAGGCCGAGGATTACAAGAGCCAGTGGAAGCCAACCGTCTGGTACGAAACCAGTGAGACCTTCAATAATCGCACATAAGACGATTAACCCAACAACGATTCTAGTCATACTTATTCCCTCCTACGGTTATTTTTGCGTGAAGGGCCCACCATCGAGTGGCCCACGCTTCTCCCTCACATGGATTCTACGGTAAGCCGCCCGAAAACTATAGCATATAAAAACGCGTAAAGGATCAAAAAAAGGAGGTAATTTGAACTTTTTTTTCGCGCCGGTATTCAGTACATCAGGAATTGCAGGAAGTGGTTGTTTTTATCAAACAGAGTGCGAAAAAGTGACAATAAATACAAGAGCCCAATTACGAATAGTTAGCCTCGTATACAATCTCTGATACGATTAGATTTGAAGGAAACCTTCAAGCTGCACAGGGCAGATCACTTTGATGGAACATGGAATACGCCTAGTCTTGGTCCCCCCCAATATGTCGTAGTGCACAGACATCACAAAACCACAAATTGTTGATGGCTGTTTTTTTCGCGTCTCAATATGTGTTGATATTGCCTGTATGCCATTGCTATTATTCAGATAAAAGCTTTGTTTAATCGACAAATTAGAAGGATAAAGAAATGAAAAAGATATTTTCTATAGTTTTACTTGAACCAAATCAAAAAGTAGTCGATAGGATTGAAGAATTCTATCCTGACTATTTCAAATATTCCGACACGGTTTTTCTTATCAGTACTGAAGAGACTGTTATGTCCAATAATGTTGCAAATAAAGTAGGCATAAAAGGAGAAAATCGGATAGAAGATTCGTCTGGAGTAGTTTTTAAATTGAACACGGGATACTCCGGCTATACAACAAGGACATTATGGGAATGGCTGTCAGACGTGAATGAGGAGATTTAATCGTGACAGATAGAACCGGCATTGGTCCAGACAACCCGCAAGGTCCAGACCCATTCACAGGCGCCATCAAAGAGGAAGTGCATCAGCTTGACAAACAAATTGAAGCAATAAAAACACGACTTGAATCAACACCAAAAAATGAGGATGTAGAGAAAGTAATGACTGCACTCGCAACACAGGAATCGCGTATTATGCGCTGGTTAATGGCAACGATGGCCGGAGCGTTAATAGCAATCGTATCTGCGTTCATCAGAATGTTTTTATAGTTAAGCGCAATTCTCAATCATTTCCGTATAAGTCAGCCTTTTTCCGACAAAATTTTCCAAAGGTTAAAGATTGCTAACAGTCCTGTCAGGTGCTTGGCATTGCGCCGGTAGGCGTACTGATTCACATACCAGCGCAGGTGTCTGAAACTCCACCAGCGATGCGACCGTTGCAGCGATCAGGAATCTTAATCAGGAGTCCTGCTTAATAAAGAGGAGTAGCAGTTATGAAATACGTAAGATATATCATTACTTTGGTAATAGGCATCTATGTACAGATATCTATGAAGGAGCAATAGATGAAATGCTTGATGAAATATATCAATGAGGGAATAGGGGCTGAAGGGATTTGTGATCTTTACCTATAATCCCCATTTTTCGTTGCTAAGCTCAAATACCGGGCTTACCTACCTGTCACTGCCTTAAAATTTCGCATTACAGTAATAGCTAAGTCTCGGTTATAGTCACGAACCAGTCCAGGTATGCGAAATAAATCGATAATCCACCAAACTACTCCACCAATACCTATCGTTACAAGAGCAACAAGCCACATTAAACCAGTCATTCCCCAGAGTTACTCCACGTTTTTCTTATCCACTACAACCACTTCTTTATCTTTAGTAGCTGCCCATACCAATGATAAGACCCATCCAATAAGAGTCCATCCTAGAAAAAAGTTAAGTAGGAATATTGCGAGAAGGTTAGATCTTTTGAGTTGTAGTGCAACCAAACTCGGTAAAAAATAAATCCCAACGAACAAGACTATAATAAAAAGTCCTAAAAAAAATTCCATCACTCATCCCCTATTCATTGATAATTAAATGGCAATAATGCTTACGCGATCAACCTCCGCAGAAACATTTCCAGTCAAATAACACAGAAAATAAACGAACTGTGACTTTACTTTATAATGTGTAGTCCTTGATATGATAAAACAGAATAACTCTGAGAGGAACACCATGTCTGAAGTAAAAACCTACCCGGCGCCCGCGGCGCTTGCCGCATCCGCGCATATCGGCGCGGAACAGTACAACGAGATGTACACGCGCTCGATCAACGACCCGGACGCGTTCTGGGCCGGGCAGGCGGAACAGTTCGTCACCTGGTTCCGGAAATGGGACAAGGTCCAGGACTGGGACTATGACAGGGTGGACATCAAGTGGTTCGCCGGCGCGAAGCTGAACGTATCATACAACTGCCTGGACCGGCGCCTGGAGACCCGCGGCGATGACGTCGCCATTATCTGGGAAGGCGACGACCCCGCCGTGGACAAGAAGATCACCTACCGGGAACTGCACCGCGAGGTTTGCCGGTTCGCCAACGTCCTGAAAGCCAGGGGTGTCGGCAAGGGCGACCGCGTGTCCATCTACATGCCCATGATCCCCGAGGCGGCCGTGGCCATGCTGGCCTGCGCCCGCATCGGCGCGGTCCACTCGGTGGTGTTCGGCGGCTTCTCGCCGGAGGCGCTCAAGGACCGCATCCTGGATTCCGACTGCCGGGTGGTCGTCACCGCGGACGAGACCGTGCGCGGCGGCCGCACCACGCCGCTCAAGGCGAACACCGACAAGGCCCTGGCGCAGTGCCCGGACGTGCACAGCGTCATCGTGGTGAAGCGCTCCGGCGCGGACGTGGCCTGGACCGAGGGGCGCGATGTCTGGTATCACGAACAGGTGGAGCAGGCCGCGGACGACTGCCCGCCGGAGGAAATGGACGCGGAAGACCCGCTGTTCATCCTCTACACCTCGGGCTCCACCGGCAAGCCCAAGGGGGTCCTGCACACCACCGGCGGTTACCTGCTGTACACCGCGCTGACACATAAATACGTGTTCGATTACCGGGATGGTGAGGTGTACTGGTGCACCGCGGACGTGGGCTGGGTCACGGGACACTCCTATATCATCTACGGCCCCCTGTGCAACGGCGCTGTTACGCTGATGTTCGAGGGCGTGCCCACCTACCCCGACGCCGGCCGCTTCTGGCAGGTGGTGGACAAGCACCAGGTCAACATCTTCTATACCGCGCCCACGGCCTTGCGCGCCCTGATGGGGCAGGGCGACGAGTTCGTGAAACGGCACGACCGCAGCAGCCTGCGGGTGCTCGGCAGCGTGGGCGAGCCCATCAACCCGGAGGCGTGGGAGTGGTATTACCACGTGGTCGGTGAGGGGCGCTGCCCCATCGCGGACACCTGGTGGCAGACCGAGACCGGCGGCGTGTTGATCGCGCCGTACCCCGGCGCCACGGCCCTGAAACCCGGCTCCGCCACCCGGCCCTGCTTCGGCGTGGAGCCGTGCCTGGTGGACGACAAGGGCAACGAACTGGAGGGGGCCGTGTCCGGCGCCCTGTGCATCAAGCGCTCCTGGCCGGGCCAGATGCGCACCGTGTACGGCGACCACCAGCGCTTCATCGACACCTACTTCAAGACCTTCCCCGGCAGGTACTTCACTGGCGACGGGGCGCGCCGCGACGAGGACGGTTATTACTGGATTACCGGGCGCGTGGACGACGTGATCAACGTCTCCGGGCACCGCATGGGCACCGCCGAGGTGGAGAGCGCCCTGGTGCTGCACGACACGGTCGCCGAGGCGGCCGTGGTGGGCTTTCCCCATGATATCAAGGGGCAGGGCATCTATGCCTACGTGACCCTGATGCAGGAGTCCGAGCCGTCCCCGGAACTGCGCCGGGAACTGGCGCTGCACGTGCGCAAGGAGATCGGCCCCATCGCCAGCCCGGACGTGATCCAATGGGCGCCCGGCCTGCCCAAGACCCGTTCCGGGAAGATCATGCGCCGCATCCTGCGCAAGATCGCCGCCAATGAACTGGAAAACCTGGGCGACACCAGCACCCTGGCCGACCCCGCGGTGGTCGATGACCTGATCGAAAACCGGGCGGTCAGGTAATAGGATAAGGTGTCACTGCGTGACGATGTATTTGACTGGATTCCCGCCTTCGCGGGAATGACGGTGGGGGCCGGAATGACAGGAAAGGGATTAGGTGGCTCCCCTATTCGTCATGCCGGGCTTGACCCGGTGCTCAGTGCAGGGTGTCGTTTGCTCTTTCTTCGTCATGCCGGGCTTGACCCGGCATCCAGTGAAATACATTGTCGCCCGCAGGGCGACACATAATCCTGTCAGTAAATGCCCCCTGAAAATATCACCGCCCTGAAAGAATACTTCAACCTCTGGCTGCAGGCCGGCGAGCAGGCGTACGCGGAGGTCGCCTTTACCGAGGAGTATTCCCGCAACTTCGGCGGCCTGGTGAATGCCTTGATGACCATGCGGCGCGAAATGGATGGGAGGGGTCAGAGTAAAATCACCCCGGTCCGTGTCGGTGGTCGCGATCGCGATGATTTTACTCTGACCCCATTTATCCTGCCGATGCCCCCCGGCTTTGCCGGCTTGTCCGACGCAGTCCCCGTGGAAGTCGGACCCTCGCCCAGGGACGAGGTGCACCGGGAGGACAAGGTGCGCCTGTACCGTTACCGGGCGCAGGTCGATGAATCCTACGCCGTCCCCGTCCTGATCGTGTACGCCCTGGTCAACAGGCCGTACATCATGGACCTGCAGGACGGGCGCTCCCTGATCCAAGGCCTGCTCAAGGCCGGCCTGGATGTTTACCTGCTCGACTGGGGCTGCCCCGACGAGGGTGATGCGGGCCTGACCCTGGATGATTACATCAACCGCTACCTGGGCAACTCCGTGGACGTCATCAGGGAGCGCCACGGCATGGAGCCCATCAACCTGCTCGGCGTCTGCCAGGGCGGGACCTTCTGCCTGTGTTACACTGCCCTGCACCAGGACAAGGTCGCCAACCTGGTGACCAGCGTCACGCCGGTGGATTTCCATACCCCCCGCGACCTGCTCAGCCACCTGGTCCGGCACGTGGACATGGACCTGGCCGTGGACACGCTGGGCAATATCCCCGGCGAGTTCCTGAACTGGCTGTTCCTGATGCTGAGGCCGTACAAGCTGACCGGGAAGAAGTACCTGGATGCGCTGGATATCATGGATGACGGCGACCGGCTCGCCACCTTCATGCGCATGGAGAAGTGGATCTTCGACAGCCCGGACCAGGCCGGCGCGGCCTGCCGCCAGTTCGCCGCGGATTTTTACCAGGGCAACAAACTGGTGAAGGGTGAAGTCGAAATCGGCGGCAACCGGGTGGACCTGGAGGCGATTACCGTCCCGGTCCTCAACATCTTTGCCGCCAACGACCACCTGGTCCCGGTGGATGCCTCAAAGACCCTGGCCGGTTGCGTGAGCAGCGAGGATTACACCGAACTGGAACTGCCCGGCGGCCACATAGGTATCTACGTGGGCGCGGACAGCCGGGAAACGCTACCCGCCGCGATCAACGACTGGATAAGAGAACGATAAAGACGTCATTCCTCCACTACCACCGTCATGCGAAAGCAGGAATCCAGTCGATTATTGTGTCGCCTGAAAGGCGACGCTTTATTTACTGGATTCCCGCCTGCGCGGGAATGACGAAGGTCAGCAGTATCCGTTCTCCCTGAACCAGTCAATCGCGTCTTCTATGGCATGGCGCGCCGGTCGCGCTTCATAACCCAGCGCCTGCTGCGCCAAGGCGGAGGAAAAATACATGAACTTCTTCGCCATCTTTACGCCGTCCACCGTCGCGAACGGTTCTTTCCCGCTCACCCGCGCCCACTGCTCCGCCAGCCAGGCGAAGGGGTACACGGCGTTGTGGGGCAGGCGAAGGCGCGGCGGCGCAAGGTCGGCATAATCGCAGATGATGCCGAGGATCGCCTGCAACGACAGGTTTTCACCGCCCAGGACGTAACGTCTGCCCGGTTCGCCCCGCTCGAACGCCAGCAGGTGGCCGGCCGCAACGTCGTCCACGTGGGCGATGTTCAGCCCCGTGTCCACGTAGGCGGGGATTTTCCCCCTCAGCGCATCGACGATGATACGGCCGGTGGGCGTGGGCTTGACGTCCCGCGGCCCGATGGGTGTGGACGGGTTGACGATGACGACGGGCAGCCCGTGTTCCTGCACCAGTCCCCGCACCGCCTGTTCGGCCAGGAACTTCGAGCGCTTGTAGTGGCCGACCATGTCCGCAAGGCTCACCGGCGTGGTCTCGTCGGCGGGGCTGCGGTCCCGGTTGATGCCCAGGGTCGCCACGCTGCTGGTATAGACCATCCTGCCGGCGCCCGCGTCGGCGGCGGCGCGTAACAGGTCCCGGGACCCGTCCACGTTGGTTTTGTACATGCGTTCGGGGTCGGGTATCCATAAGCGGTAATCCGCGGCGACGTGGAACAGGTGGCTGCAACCCTTCACTGCCCGTTGCAGCGAGGCGGCGTCTGTCAGGTCGCCTTCTACCAGATCGATGTCCAGTTGTTCCAGGTTGCGCCGGTCGCTCCCGGGCCTGACCAGGACTCTTACCTGGTGGTCCTGTCCCAGCAGCAGCAGCCGTACCAGCGCGGACCCGACAAAGCCGTTGCCGCCGGTGACCAGCGTGGTCATAAACCGGTCCGGGCTCCGGGGACGGACTTCAAGTCCGTCCCCTCTCGCCTGCCGGGTATTCGCCCAGGGTCCACAGGGTGACCCGGAATGCGGGGACGGAATTCAATTCCGTCTCCTCTTACCCGTCAGGTATTGGCGCAGGGTCCACAGAGCGAATATCGGCGCTCCTATGGCCGCGATGATGAGGAACGGCTGCAGCACGCCGAAAAACGTGATCAGCGGCAACAGGTAGAAGACGTCTTCGATCTCGAACCGCCCGATATTGGGCTGTTCGATCTTGAACCTGCCGGTGATGTTGCTGATCATCAGGCGGAGCTGGAAAATCGCGGCCACCGCAACGCCGGCAAGTATTCCCATGAACAGCGCGCCGGTTCCCAGCGGGCCGCGCATCAAACCGAAGCCGATGCCTGCGAACAGCAGGATATTGACGACGGCGTCGCTGGCGAGGTCGTAGTAATGGCCGAATTTGCTGGTCTTGCCGGTGACCCGGGCCAGTTCTCCGTCGGTGTGGTCGAGAAAGTTGGACAGCGCAAAGCACAGGGCGCCGGCATTGACCAGCCACGGGTCCCCGGTCGCGAGCAGCGTGCAGGCAACCACGCCGATGAGCAGCCGTACCGTCGTGAGATGATTGGGGGTGACGGCGGTATTGCGCAATGGATAAACCAGCCAGGCCGCCAGCTTTGCGTCCAGTGGTTTGTCATTGTACATTCGGGCGCTTCCGGCAGGCTTCCATAACTGTGGGATTATATATTGTTCGTCATTCCCGCGAAAGCGGGAATCCAGTGGAAAAACGTTGTCCCGGAGGGACACCTGTTAAAGGGTCGCCTCCGGCATCAAAAACACAGGACACCCATCAAATTTTGATGGGTGTCCTGTGTTTTTTTCTTCCCGTCCCCTTTAAGTTCGTCCCCTTCCAAGCAAAGTCAGCAGCGCCGGCAGCACCAGCAGCATACAGGCCAGGGTAACGCCGATGCCCAGGGTCAGCAGCATGCCCATGCTTGCCGTGCCCGCGTGCGGCGACAGGGCGAGGTTGCCGACCCCGCCCATGGTGGTCAGTGAACTGACGATGACCGCGCGCGCGGAACTGGTGGCCAGGATGCTTTTCCCGTCCGGCAGGTCTGTGCGATACCTGTGGATTATGTGGATGCCGCTGTCCACGCCGATGCCCAGCAGCAGGGGCAGGGCGATGACGTTGGCGAAGTTCAGCGGCAGTCCGGCCAGCACGCTAATGGCGCCGGTGACCAGGGCCGCGGTGAGCAGCGGGACCAGCACCAGGAACACGTCTCTTTTGCGGGCCAGGAGTATGAACAGCATGAGCGTGATGGCGGCGAACGCGTACAGGAATGCCTGCCTGAACGCCGCAGCTACCGCGTCGCTGGCCTCCAGGTTGTTTATCGGCGCGCCGGTGACCTGGGGCGAGACGGACTGGACCGCGCGCACGAATTCCCGTAACGCCCTGTTGTCCTGCATGTCCTGTTTCGGATAGATCTCGACGCGGCGCTTGCCGCCGGCGCTGACCCAGAGCCGTTTGAGTTGGTCCGGCAGGGTTTCCAGGGAAATGTAATCCGCGTCCAGGGATGCGTTCAATGTCTCCAGGCGGCCGGGAAGCGACGCCAGCAGCATCTGCTCCAGTTGGGCGAGGTCATCCCCGTCACCACTGTCGTTCCTACCTGCTGCGTTGTTGCCCGGGCTTGCCTGTGTGTCATTACCGCGCAGGCTGGAATCCGGTTTCGGGGAAATCATGGGTGTCCTGTAATTTATATGGGTGTCCTGTAATTTATATGGGTGTCCTGTAATCTGTTCCAGCAATTCCGTCAGGTTGCTGCGCAGCCTCTCATGCACCGGACCGTTTGCCCCGGTTGCCTGCAGTTTTTCCAGGAAGCCGCGTAGCGCGGCCAGGCGTGCGCTCCGGGTCTGCGCCGCGGGGTCCGGCGGCGCGGCTGACAGGTCGCCCAGCAGCAGGCCCAGCTCGTCGATGATGAACAGTTTCTCGTCCTGCCCGGCAGGTATGAAGTCCGCCACCGTAACAACCTTGTCCACCAGGTTGGAGCGGCTGAGCGCTGCCCGGTAGCCCTCTGCCTGTTCCGCGCCGGCCGCGATCATGATGGCGGTCCAGGGCGTCAGCTCGTTGTCCGCCAGCAGTTCCCGGTACGCGGTCAGCGCGGCCCCGTCCCGGGCGTGCAGGTTGAGCGGGTTGTGGTCGAAGCGCAGGCCGCCCAGGGCCGCGACGGAGGCCAGCGCCAGGCAGGCGGTGGCGCCAAGGACCTTCCCCGCGTGCCGTTCGACCAGGCGCCCGGCATCCGGCCCGCGTTTCTCGCCGGGTGTCGCGCCAGGCCTGTAGGGCAGCAAGGACAGCAGCGCCGGGATGACCGTGAGAGTGACCGCGAAACTGATGAACATGCCGAACCCGGAGATCCAGCCCAGTTCGGCAACGCCTGTGTAGTCGGTGGGGATGAAGGCGAAGAAACCGATGGCGGTGCTGACCGCGCACAGGAACAAGGAGCCGCCGATGTTGACCGAGGTCCGATCCAGCGCGCCGCCCCGGTCTGCGCCGCCGATAAGGTGTTCCCGGTAACGCAGGCAGTAGTGGATCGCGAAATCCACCCCCAGGCCGATGTACAACACCGCGAACGCCACGGAGATCAGGTTCAGTTCACCCACCGTGAGTATGGCGAAGGCGGCGGTGTAGGCCAGCCCGGTGACCAGGCTGATCACGGTGACCAGCGCCAGCCTGAAGGAACTGAGGCCGGTCACCATGATGACGGTGACCAGGCACAGGGCCAGCAGGAGGGCGGTTTCCGTGCCTTCCATCACGCTCAGCATTTCCTCGTGCGCCAGCATGGTGGCCCCGGTCAGGCGCAGTTCGGCGCCCGGGGAGGCGGCGATGCCGAGTTCATCGTAGGCCCCGCGGATACTGTCGATGGCCGGAGTCGCCGGGAAAAAGCCGGCGTAGTCCAGTATCGGCTGCGTGAGGATGAACTCGCGGTGCGGAGCATTCGCCGCGCGGGTGACCGCGCCGGGGACGGATTTCAAATCCGTCCCCTCCATCAGTTGCTGCCACGATAAGCGGTAGGGCCGGCCGTCGCGCAACGCCTCCAGCGCGTCGTTGATGCGGATGAGGACGGGTTCGATATCCACCTCCTTGCCGTCATCGGCGGCGTCCAGGGCATCGCCCAGCGCCTCGAACAGGCCCCGGAGAGTAGGGTCCCGGGCCAGTCTCGCCAGGAACGGCTGCACCTCGGCGAGATTGTCGGACAGGTCCTGCAGTTCCGCGTTGTCGAGATACAGCAGGCCGGATTCCCGGAATACGGGCAGCGCGTTCGGGTAGTACACGAACTCGAACAGGTCCCGTTCCGCCCGCAGTTGCTCATATAGCAGCATTGCGGCGTCCCGGGCCTGGTCCGGCGTGGCGGCTTCCAGGACGATCAGGATGTTGTTGTCGTACTGCGGGAACAGCCGTTCATATTCCTGGTCCAGCTTGCGCCAGGAGAGTTCCGCCGACAGCATGTGCTCGGTGTCGGTGTTCATGGAGATGTTGTGCGCGGTATAGCGCCCCGCAAGGAAGGCGAGGGCGAACGCCGCAACCAGCACCACGGGCGCGTACCTGCGTACGAGGCATACCCACTTGAGGAGCAGCATGTCGGAGAATTGCTTCAGCATAGTAAGGAGTCGCCCTCCGGGCGACCCGGTATTGCACTGGATGCCGGAACAAGTCCGGCATGACGAAGGAAAGGCCTCGTCATTCCCGCGTCCGCTCCGTCATTCCCGCGTCCGCTCCGTCATTCCCGCGACTTCTCCTTCGTCATTCCCGCGTCCCCTTCGTCATTCCCGCGTCCGCTCCGTCATTCCCGCGTCCCCTTCGTCATGCCGGGCTTGACCCGGCATCCAGTGTAATACATTGTCCCGAGGGGACACCTTATACCCGGAATATGTATTCCCTGCCCGGTTCCCTTTCGCAGTCCGGCGGGTAGCTTTTGCGTTTGTCGATGTAGTACTGGCGCCTGTGGTCGCCTTCAGACAACCTGTTGTAGGTGACGTAGAGCACTCTCCTGGGCGCTTCGGTCAGGTTCTCCCTGGAGCGGTGCGGCGCGAAGGAATCGAAGAAGATGGTGTCGCCGGGTTTGGTCGGAATGGGGGTATAGTCCAGGCCGTTTTCTTCCAACGGGGTCCATTTCTCGCCGATCAATCCCCGGTCGTGCTGGCCGGGGGCCATTTCCATGCAACCGTTCTCCATGTTGGTGGCGTCGATGCTGACCAGGGCCGTGATATGCAGGCTGGCGTAGCTGTCCCAGCCCGCCTGCACGTCCTGGTGCGCCTTGAAACCCGCGCCGCCCGGCAGCTTGAAGTTTATCTTGTCCTTGTACAGGACTGCGTCCGAACCGAACAGGCGCGTGCAGACACCTCTTAACTTGTCACCATTGAAGACCCGGCTGAAACGGTCGTGGTAGGGTTCGATGTCTTCCACCCGGCTCAGGATACGTTCGCCGGTCAGGCAGCTTTGCTTGAAGTACATCATGTATTTCCCGCTTGTTCGGGGTATGCCATGACCTCGTCGGTCCAGCGGGTCAACTCCCTGATCTCGCCGGCGTCGAACAGCCCCCGGCAGACAAGGAACCCATCCCGGCGAAAATCTTCCACCTGTTGATCTGTGAGCATTATGTTCAGGTTTTGAGGCTTAAAATCCGTTATTTATAAACTACTTCGGTGTGTTTGACAAGCCCTGTTATTCGTCATGCCGGGCTTGACCCGGCATCCAGTGAAATACTGTGTCGCCCAGAGGGCGACCATATTTATTACTGGATTCCGGCATTCGCCGGAATGACGAAGGAGGAGAATGACGAAGTAGGAGGATCGCGGCTTGCGTCATGGTCCTGCCGGCGCGGCGCGCGGCGCAGGCCAGGCGTATGACAGCCGGAATTTGTCCGGGCGATCTTGCCAGGTCGAGAGCCAGCCCCGGCGCATCGACCTCGCCGAACTCATCGACCCGCTGCAACACGGCATCCGGCAGCGCGACCTGCGCGGCGTCGATAATGACGCGCAGGGCGAACGCCGGCAGGCCGTTGCGCCGGGCCGCGTCGAACACACCGGCGCTTTCCATGTCGACGGCAATGGCCCCGGTCTGCGCAAACAGATCCTGCTTGGCCGCGACGGTTGCAACCGGTTGCGCTGCACAAGCCAGCGTCCCGATCTGGACGGTGATGTCGTTTCGGGACAGCCACTCTCTTACCGATGCGCTCAGCTCGGCGCTCGCGGCATATTTTTTTCCTGCCTCGGATACCTCTTCCGCCAGCACCAGGTCCCCCGGCCTGAGCGCCGGCGCCAAGGCCCCTGCGGTCCCGAAACCGGTCAGGCAGTCCACGCCCGCCTCAACCAGCTTCTGCGCCGCCCTCCGCGCCGGTTCCCGGCCCATGCCCGACAGGATCAGCAGGGTCTTTTCGTTGAGTTCAGCGGGCTGCTGCGCGGACAGTCTTCCGGACGTGAAGCAGCGTGCCTCGGAATGTAGGGCGCAGACTATGCCGAGCTTGTTCATCAGAATTCAGGGGTCAGAGTAAAGAATTTACTCTGACCCCAAACATCGCGCGCGGCGGTATGGGGACGGACTTAAGTCCGTCCCCGGTGAAATCAGTCAAGGCGCGGGCAGGCCGGCGGTGAGCCTGTTGAACAGCCATCTCAGCATGAAGTCGTGATGGGTGAGCAGGTTCGTGGAGATGATCGTCGCCCGGACGGAGCGGCGCGAGATCTTGACCTCGTCCCCGGAGGTGAACCCGCGGTGGCTGTTGATGTTGCGCAGGGTCAGCACCGCCATGCCCAGCGCCCACAGGCAGAAGCGCCGGATCCCGGTCTCATTGCCGGGCAGCAGCAGCGTGTATTGCAACGCATTGCCCAGGTGCATGCGGGCGACGCCGACCAGGTGTCCCAGGGCCTGCTGGAATTCCTTGCCGTTGCGCAGGGGGGCGGCGCCGTCCAGGGACACGCCGTAGCTCTCGAGCACCGATTGCGGCAGCCAGCACATGTCGCGCTTCTGGTCGTCCCAGATGTCCTTGAGGATATTGGTCATCTGCAGGCCCTGGCCGAACGAGACCGCCAGTTGCATGAGCTTATCGTGGTTTTCATCGATGGCGCTGGAATAGTCGCAGAACAGCTCGGTGAGCATCTCCCCCACGACCCCCGCCACGTAATAACAGTAGCTGTCCATGTCCTGCTGGTCTTTCAGGCCCTTCGTCACGTCCGCCTCCTGGTACCGGGACATGCCGTCGGCCATGATCCTGATACAGCGCTGCAGCGCCGCCTGCTGGCGCGGATTGAAGCTGTGCGTGATCCTGATGACTGCGGGGGTGTTGCGGATCAGGTCGCGTTCATCTGCGGTTGCAGTCGGCGACAGCCGCGGGTGCAGGTCCCGGGCGAACTCCTGTGCGTCCTCCCCGCCGTTGACTACCTTGATGAACCGCTCGGAGAATTCCCGTTTGTCCGCATAGGGCAGGTGCTTGTCGTCTTCGATGGTATCGGCGATGCGGCACAGCAGGTAGGCATTGCCGACCACCTGCTCCAGCGAGTCGGGCAGTTGCGGAATGGTCAGGGCAAAGGTGCGCGAGACGCCCTGAAGAATCTCGTCCTGGTAGGCAAGGTCTGCTGCTGTCGTCGGGTTCATGACGACGCCAATATGCCAAGTATCAGGGACGGTGGCAAGGGTTTAGTTTGTCATGCCGGGCTTGACCCGGCATCCAGTGGGATACTGTGTCGCCCTTTGGGCGACCCGCTATTTGACTGGATTCCGGCCTTCGCCGGAATGACGAGGGGGGTCGGAATGGCGGTTATCGGAAGTATCCCGGCGCCTGAAATAACGCCGGCTCTCCACCTGTTGCAGTATGAGCAGTCCCGCCGGGTCGAACACCAGGTCGCGGATGCGCAGGGACAGGGACACGGCCAGGGAGAACCCGGGGTCGAACCCGACCAGGGCGCCGATGAGGATGAACGCGCCTTCCTGCACCCCGTAGGCGTTGGGGATGATGAACGCGAGATCGCTCAGGGTGGCCGTCAGGCTCCTCAGCAACAGGGCTTCGAGCACGGTTATGGGTTGTCCCAGCAGGTGGCAGGCCAGCCACAGCTCGAAGGTGTGCAGCGCCAGCGAGGCCAGCCGGTACAGCGTGGCGGCCAGGATCCTGCGCTTGCTGCCGTACAGTTCCCGCACCAGCCGGTCCGCTTCGTTTGCGGAGAACTTCACGCCCTCCCAGGCTTCGTGTTTCACCAGCCTGCCGGCCAGTTTCGCCAGCGCGCCCAGCATGCCCAGGCGCTGGATGATAATGAGGCCGGCGGCGCTGAACAGCAGGAACAGGATGCCGCCGACCGCGTAGGGGATCAGCCAGTCATCACCGGGCAGGAACGCCAGCAGCAGCGCGCCGGTGAGCGCCCAGCAGGCCAGCGCCAGGGCCTGCACCGTCTTGTCCGCCATTACCGAGGCCGCGGCGTGCGCGGCGCCGGCGCCCCATATCGCCAGCAGCCTGGCCTTCACCACCTCCCCGCCGATGCTGGCCACCGGCAGCAGGTTGTTGACCGCGCGCCCCATCCACAGCGCCACCAGGGCATGGCTGAACGTGGGCGTCTGGTCGGGCCTGAACAACAGGCGCCAGCCCTGCGCCGCGGGCAGCAGCACCGGAAACCAGGCCAGGGGCAGCAACAGCAGGTACCAGCCCGAATCCAGCAGGAGTTGCAGCACCTCCATGAAGCCCTGCCAGACCAGCAGGCCGATGAGTAGCCCCAGCCCGAGGACAAGGCCGATTTGTGTCAGAAGGCGCAAGGTTAATTAACTTGCAAGTCGAAAATTTTGATGACCTTTGACAACCAGTTCAATGTGGGGAGCCTGGTTAGACTTCGTATGATTCAGTTCAAGGAGTTCGGGAATTATTGTTTTGAGCCGCTCGATTAAAACTTCTTTGGTTGCAGCTTCTATAGCGAGTCCTGCAACATCGGTGCTGGACGCGCTCCATACACCGGCTTCATCATCCCACCGGGCGACTACTTTTAAAGCCGTTTCATGATTTTTGTTTTGCATAGCCTTGGTCTTGTTGATAACAGACAAGTATATGCCTGGTGCCCATGTATATCAAATACATAAGAATTGGATCATCTGCTTTATCGGCAGCAGACGACCTTGCCGTCCTGGATCACCAGTTCCGGGTAGACCAGGGCCTGGATGTCCTGCAGCGGGTCGGCATTGAGCACGATCAGGTCGGCGCGTTTTCCGGCAGTGATGCTGCCCAGTTCGTCTTCAAGTCCCATGGCTTCCGCGGCCCGCAGCGTCGCCGCCTGGATGATCTCGCCGTTGCTCATGCCTGCCGTCCGGAAGGCCTGTAATTCCTGCAGGTAAAGCTGGTCGATGGTTTCCATGTCCTTCACGTTTGAGTCCGTCCCGACCGCGAAACGCACCCCGGCTGCCTTCATCTCGCGGAACTGGTCCATCATGGTCTCGTAGGTATGCCCCAGGTTCTCGGCCAGCCATTCGGGACTCTGCTTTTCCGCGTTGGCCGCGTATTCCCCGTCCAGTTCCCGGAGATGGAAACCCAGGGTCGGGATGACATAGATGCCTTTCTCCGCCATGGCCTTGATTACGTCGCTGCCGCCATAAGGATACATGTGTTCGGCGCTGTCCACGCCGGCTTCGACCGCAATGCGGCCCGATTGTTTGTCGAGATCATGGGTGCCGCCGATGTGGGCGGTGACCCGCAGGTGGTAGATGTGGGCTTCATCGACCACCGCGGCCATTTCCTCCGGTGTCAGGAACGGGGCGACTTTTATCAGGTCGGCTTCCAGCTTGATGGCTTCCCTTACCCGTTGCCGCAGTTCCCAGGGGCCGTCCGCTTCCACCGCCCAGAGGGGGGGATGCAGCGGCTGAAACTCCGATCCATGGCCGCCGGTGACGGTGATGATGGGGCCTGACGTGTAGTAGCGCGCCCCGCCCATCAGGCCGGCGCGCTGGGTGCGTTTCAATGAATACCCGATCCATTCCCGCGCGCCCACGTCGCGCACCGTGGTGACGCCGATTTCCTGGTAGCGTTCGAGGAACCGTTCCGAGCGGATCGCGTTGAAGATATCGTCATCCAGGCGCCTGGGGCCGGACAGCATGAAGGTAACGTGGACGTGCAGGTCGAACAGGCCGGGCAGGACCCATTTCCCGTCCGCGGAGATAACCTCCGTGCCGGGTTCACCGGCTGCCTCCCTACCGAGGGTGCGTATCCGTTCTCCTTCGATGAGGATTCCGGGGTTTCCTTTCGGCTGCGCTCCGGTGCCGTCTATGAGTGTGCCGCCGTCGATGAATATCCGCGCCGGGCTTTCAGTTGCTTCCGTTTCCGCGGCGAAACCGTTGCCTGCCAGCAGCAGGTACAATACTGTCAAAACGGTGATCTTTCTCATGTATCAGTTTCCCTAACCGTCATTCCCGCGCAGGCGGGAATCCAGTTAAATAATGGGTCGCCCTCCGGGCGACACTGAATTCCACTGGATGCCGGGTCAAGCCCGGCATGACAGGGGAAGAACAGGCGACACAATATCATACCGGATGCCGGGCCTGCCCCCGTATGGAGTTGGGCGGGGGTCAAGCCCGGCATGACGGGGAGGAACGGGCGACACGTTATTCCACTGGATGCCGGGCCGAGAAAAGGGGACGGATTTTAAATCCGTCCCCACGGCGCTCAACTTACAGGAAGTTTACCCGTATCGTCCCCCCGAACCAGCGCGGCGGGTTGTACACGCCCTGGCGGAATTTGAAACCGAGAAACCCGTCCGCCTTGATCAGGTTGGTCTCGTCCGTGAAGTTCTGGGCGAAGAAACTCGCCTCCCACCTGCCGTTATCCGGCGCGTAGGTCAGGCGCGCATTGGTGACGAAGTGCTCACCCATATCGGAGGACGGGTTGTTGAAGTTGTCCCGGAACTGGTTGTCCGACCACATGAAGTCCCAGTGCAGGGTCAGGGAGCCGTCGAGGAACGGCTGGGTGAAACTCGCCGACCCGTTGAACGCGACGTTGGGCGCGAACCCCATGTCCACGTTCCTGGTGATGGTGCCGTTGTTGATATCCTTGAGATTCGTCTCAAGCAGGGCGACGCCAAGCGTGAGTTCCAGAGGCTCCGAGGGATTGGCCTGGATCTCGATCTCGGCGCCGTAGTTTTCCGCATCGGCGTTGGTCACGGAACCTGCCAGCCCGGTCCAGTTGAAGGCCTGGAAATCATTGTAGTCGTAATAGAAGACGGCCGTGTTCATACGCGCCCGGCGGTCGAAGAAATCGATCTTGAACCCGCCTTCATAAGCCCAGAGGGTCTCGTCCCCGAACTGGACGTCCTCCGGCGTCGGGACGTTGTAGAAGCCGTTGTTGAAGCCGCCGGCCTTGGTGCCCCGGACGACCTTGCCATAGATCAACCAGTTGTCCCCGGGCTTGTAGTGGAGTTCCAGGTTTGCCGAGACCAGTTCGTCGGTCCGGTTGACCAGGTCGCCGACGTTTTCCTCGACAAAATTGCCTGCCGCGTTGCGGAACGCGTAGGCGAATGTATTGACCGCCTCATAGCGCTTGTCGTCATTGGTGTACCTGACCCCGGCCAGGACCGCCACCTGCGGGCTGACATCGTATTCGATGTGGCCGAAAATAGACCACGAATCAAGGTCCAGTTGCCACGGGGCATCGAGGAATGCCGGCAGGCCGAAAAATGCGGCGGTGGGGTGCGCCTCCGCATCCTGGTTCAGGTAATAGAAGCCTGCGGTCCAGCGGAAGTTCTCGTTCTCCTGGAAGAGCCTGGCTTCCTGGGTCCAGATATGCTGATCCACCGGGAACCCCGCGGTGCACATGTTATGGGGCGCGCCGTCACAGTCCTCGAGGTTGTCCCGGGTCACCCAGGCGTAGCCGGTCAGCGAGGTGAGGGTGATGTTGTTGGGCATGTCCCAGTCCACCCGGACCAGCCAGTTGAATACCTCGGATTCCACCTCCTGGGGGTTGTCGGTGTACACGGTGCGCGGCTTCTCCGCGCCGACCTGGCGCTCGTTGAACCCGAACGTGTCAACCCCGTCCAGGTCCAGGTGCTGCAGCCCGGTAGCGGGGTCGATGTAGGCAATTTCATGGTCGGTGTACAAGGGGATGACGTTGATGTCGCCGTACTGCACCTTGGCCAGGATCGACAGGTCCTCGGTGGGTGTGTACAGCAGTTGCACGCGTCCGGTCCTGGTGCCGTAATCGGTGCCGTCCTTGAACTCCGGATTCAGGTTTTTCACGTAGCCGTCGCTGTCATGGAACAGCATCGAGGCGCGTACCGCCAGGTTTTCGCCGGCGGGCGCGTTGACCATTCCTTCAAGCCGCACCTCGTCGTAGGATGCGTAGGTGGCGTCGATGTAGGCCTCTGCTTCCCGCGACGGTTTCTTGGTGATGAAATGAATGAGTCCCCCGGTGGTGTTCCTGCCGAACAGCGTGCCTTGCGGCCCGCGCAGCACTTCGACCCGCTCCAGGTCGTACAGCGCGAAATCCAGTCCCGCAGGCGGCAGCATGTAGAACTCGTCGATGTACCCGGCGACCGGGGTTTCATGGGCGTCGCCGAAATCGCTCAGGCCGATCCCCCGGATATAGGTGGCGGAGTTGGCGCCCCGCCCCTGTGTCGAGAAGTTATATACGTTCGGGGCCTGCGCCACCACGTCGGTACTGGCGACGAAGCGGAAATCCCGTATTTGCCCGCTGTCCAGGGCGGTGATCGAAATGGCGACGTCCTGCAGGCTCTGCTCGCGTTTTTGCGCGGTGACGACGACTTCTTCGAGAACCGTAGCGGCATGGACTGGAAAGAGTGATGCGATAAGACAGGTAATGCACAGCCGAACGAGTGTTGTTTTCATAGGCTTGCTCCCGATATTCCCCCCGTTTACAAGTCTGGAATTATAGGAAGGATGCGGGGCAAATAGTAATCAGTAAAATGAATACAGGTATATCATCCAGGCTTATTATTGGAATATCGTGTCGCCCGCAGGGGCAGGCTTGACCCTCTCTTTCGTCATGCCGGACTTGTTCCGGCATCCAGTAGAATATCGTGTCGTCCGCAGGGCGACCCTTTATAATATGTAACAGGCGCCTTGACCTTAAATGACCATGGCGGACAAACACAAAACCTTTGCCGAGCAGTTTTATCTCGAGGAAGCCGGTTTTTTCCGGCGGCTGAAACGTGACATGCGTCTCCTGGTCTATCTCCTCAATACCATCGTGATGTGGATCAGGGCCGGCAAGGTCAGGTCGGAGTTCAGGCGTTTCCGCGCAGAAGGCAGGCGCTATTACGTGGACCGGTTCACGCCGCCGGGGGGAAGCTGTGAAGCTGTACGACACGCCTTCGGCGGGAAACCTGCCGGCCTACCAGGCGCAACCCGTTTCCGGCAATGACATCAACGGCCGGGGTCTGGAGGAGAAGGTGCGCCCCAGGCGGGTGTTCCACGCCACCTGGATCAGGGAATTGCCCTGGACCGGCATGAATGACTTTTTCCTGATGAACAACACCTGGGCGATAATGATGCAGGCCCTCAGAAACCGGTGGTTGATGCGGCGTTGCGCCGGGCCGGTCGCAAAACGCCGGATTGAAGTCAATGATCCCGGTGAAATGGCCCGGCGATTGAAGCGAAAGGCGCAGGAACTGGGCGCGGGCATTGTCGGCATTACCGAAATGGAGCCCAACGACCTCTACGGTGACATGGAGATGAAGCACAGGTACGCCATCTGTATCGGCATCCCCATGCGCCGGGAGGAGATGCTGCACGTGCCCCACGAGCGTTCCGGGCTGGAGGTCCAGCGCGTCTACGGAGAGGTGGCCCGGGTGGCCGTCGAACTGGCCGAATACATACGCGCGATGGGCTGGCCCGCCTACGCCTACGGCGATCCGCGCAGCACCGAGGCGCTGCAGATACCCATGGCGGTCCGCGCCGGCCTGGGCCAGTTGGGCAAACACGGTTCGATGATCTCGAAGGAATACGGCTCCAACTTCCGCCTGTCCGCGGTTGCCACGGACATCCCCCTCAGCATCGACGGCCCGGTGGATATCGGGGTGGACGACCTGTGCCTGGGGTGCCGGCGCTGCACCATCGACTGCCCGCCGGACGCCATTCCCGACGGGAAACAATGGGTGCGCGGCGAATACCGCTGGTACGTGGATTTCGACAAATGCGTGCCTTATTTCAGCACGACTTTCGGCTGCGCGATCTGCATAGAAGTCTGTCCCTGGTCGGAACCGGGCCGGGGGCCGAAGCTGTCGCAGATGCTGCTGGCGAAGCGCAGGAAAAACAAGCCGGGGAGATAGAAACTACAGCGTCATGCCGGGCTTGACCCCCGCCCAACTCCATACGGGGGCAGGCCCGGCATCCAGTATTATAAAGTGCCGCCCCAAGGCGGCCCATTGTTTCACTGGATTCCGGCTTTCGCCGGAATGACGATGGGGGCGCCGGAATGGCGAGGGTGTCAGCCGCTGCGTAACGCCGCTGTTTGCTCCGCGTCGACGGCGCCATTCTCATCGACCGCCACAAGGTAGGTCTCCCGCGCCCGATCCGGGGATACCCAGCCGCGCTGCACGTCGCGCGCGACCCGGTCCGGATCGCGGCCGCGCGGTGCGCCGTAGCCGGCCCCGCCGCTGCATATCGAGACGACGCGTTCCCCGGGTTTCACGGTGACCTGTTCGTAGGTGCCGAGGGGGTTGGACAGTTCCCCGTTGTGGTCGCGCACGTACTGGCGCGCCAGGCAACCGTTTTCCCCACCCTGCACGCCGATGGCCTCGTAATTGGTGCCTTCGCTCAGCCACACGGCGGTCAGGTCGCCGTCCAGGGGGCCGAATTCCACCTGGGCGGCGGGAGAACCGCAGTAGCGTCCGGCGCCTTCGCTGTCCCGGACGATGTGTTCGGAGTGGATCAGCACGGGATATTTCATTTCCAGTATCTCGATGCTGTCGCGGCGCAGGAACCCGGCTGCGCCCAGGCCGAGGATGGTCAGCCAGCCGTCGGCAACGGGACCGGCCGCCCCTGCCGTGAAGCCGAGCCATAGCTGGTTCACAAAAGGACCGCGTCCGGGGCGGTTGTCGGTGCCCGATATCACCGCCGTCGCGGCGGGCGAAGCCTTGCCCGTCGCGGCCATGCCATGGCCGTCGCCAAGCCCGGCCAGTGCGCGCACCACGCAATTGGCAAGCAGTTCGGAGAGGTTGGTGGTCGCCACCGAGCAACTGTGCGGGTGTACCGGGATACCTACCACGCAGTTCTCGCGCAGGTGCACGCGCAGGCGGCGGAAGCTGCCCGCGTTCGGCGGCACCACGGAACCCAGCCCGGTGAACACGCCCATCATGGCCGCGGTGCGCGCAGTCGCTTCGGTCAGGTTCAGGCCGCAGGGCTGGCAATCCGGGTTGTCGGTCAGGTCCACCTCGATTTGTGCCGCGTCCCGGTCTACCTTGACGCGGGCGCCCACTTCCAGCCCGTCGGGAAGGGCGCCGGGAATCGGATCATGCCAGCCGGAAGTGGCCGTTTCGCCGGATGGCAGGCGCCGGATGGCATCGACCATCAGGCGCTCGCTGTAATCGAACCATTCCCCCGGGTAGGCGGCAAGTTCTTCGCCGTCCATCTCCTGCAACAGGTCCAGCAGTCTCCGTTCGCCGATACGGGCCGCGCCCAGCAGGGCCAGGAAGTCGCCATGCCAGAGTTCCGGCACCCGGATCCGGACCTGGGCCATGCGCAGCACGTCCTCGCGGTCGCGGTAATCTTCCTGTACTTTTACACATGGGAAAATGAGCGCCCCTTCCTCGTAGACGTCCCTGGCGGCCGCGGAATAGGTCGTCGGGACCGCATTCCCGCAATCGGCCAGGTGGGCCTTGGCGATGACGGTGAACCTGTGCCGGCCGGAGTCGTCCACGACGGGAACGAGTATGGTCCAGTCGGCGGCATGTGAATTTCCGTGGTAGGGTGAGTTGTGCAGGAATGCATCGCCGCGCCTGAGTTCCGGGTTGAAGCGCACCATCCACTGCGCCATCAGGTCCGGACCGCTCATGACATGGATCGGCAGGCTCTCGGCCATGGCCAGCATCTCGTGTCCGGCAGTCAGGATGCAACAGGAAAAATCCCGCGCAGTGTTGAGGATGGCGGAGCGGGCAGTGCGTAACAGGGTATTGGTCATCGCCCGCACGATGCCGTCGAAACGGTTGTTCAACAGTGCGAGCTTGTGCCCGTCCAGCGTATGCCGGGTTTTATCGTTTTTCATAGTTCACCTGAAAGGAAGTTACAGGACACCCACATAATTTATATGGATGTCCTGTAAAAGACATGGGTGTCCTGTAAAATTGTTCATAGTTCACCTGGGGTAGATCAGCAGCGAGCCGTTGGCGCTCAGGGCGACTTCCGCGCCGGGATCAATCACGGCCGTGGTTACCGGCGATTCGACCAGCAGAGGACCTGCACGGCGCTTCCCGGTCTCAAGGTCCCCGACCTGGCGGACCGGGGTATCGATTGTTCCCAGGTCCGGGAAGTATGCCTTGCGCGTGCCGCCCGCGCCGCTCCTTCCGGGCGCGGAAGGCGGTTTTACCGTGTCCGCATTCTGCAGTGAGCAACTCACCCGCGCCACCCAGGTCAATACTTCCACGTCCGAGGCCGTGTCGCGCACCGCGAACAGCGCGTCATGGGTGTCGTGAAAGCTCTCCACCAGGGCGGAGACATCCTCATCGGAGTTGAATTCCGGACGCGCCAGGGGCACCTCGATCTCCCATACCTGTTCCTGGTAACGGGCCTCCACGGAGAAGTTAATCTCCGAACGGATCGAACCTGCGCCGGGACCGTTACAGAAATCCCTGCACTGGGCCTGGAGTCCTTCCAGCACGGCGTTTGCCCGTTCACGGTCGAATACCCGGGCGGACATGAGTTCGGTTGCCGTGAAGGTGGCGCGCAGGTCCGACAGCAGCGCGCCGGTTGCGCTGAGCGCGGCGGACGCGCTGGGGATCAGCACCGGCCAGCAGCCGAGGCGGCGGGCGATACCCGTGCCGTACAATCCACCGCCGCCACCGCCGCCGATGAGCAGGCCCTGGCGCGGGTCTATCCCTTTATTCAGGGTAATTTCCTCGATCGCGGTGACCATTCGCTCCGTTGCCAGGGTCAGGATTGCGGACGCGGCTTCGTTCAGGTTAAGCCCCAGGGGTTCTGCAACATGGCGCCGAATGACATCGGCAGCCGGTTGCCTGGCAACATCGATTTCACCGCCCAGGAAATATTCAGGGTCTATGTAGCCCAGCGCCAGGCAGGCGTCGGTCACCGTCGGACGTTCGCCGCCGCGCCTGTAGCAGGCCGGTCCGGGGTCTGCCCCTGCGCTTATCGGCCCGACGTGGAGCATGCCTCCCGAATCGACCCAGGCTATGCTGCCGCCGCCGGCGCCGACGCTGCGCACGTCCACGGACGGGAAACCGGTGATGTAACCGGCAGCCTGGTCGCCGACCATGGTGTCGCGCGTGGTGGGGATCCCGCCGCCGCGCAACAGGCTGACATCAAACGTGGTGCCGCCGGCATCGGTGACTATGGCGGACATGCCGCCGCCGTCGAGCGCGGCGAAGCGCCGCCCGGCCACCGGCGCGCCGGCAGGACCTGATCCTATCGAATGTATCGGGGTTTGCGCGACGTGTTCGGCGTCCAGCACGCCGCCGGATGACGTCATGATCAGCAAGCGCCCGTGGAAACCGTTTGACCTGAGTTCCTGTTCGAGGTGGCGGAAGAAACGGCTCATCAACGGTTTCAGCGAGGCGTCAATGGCGGTCGATGAGGCGCGCCGGTACTCGCGCACCGACGGGTTGATGCGGCTCGAAAGGGTGTATGGCACACCCGGCAGTTCCTGCTCCAGCAACTCGCCGATGCGGACTTCATGATCATTGTTGATCATCGACCAGAGCAGGCACACGGCAACTGCCTCCGCCTCCGCGGCGCGCAACTGCGCCATGACCTCCAGGGCGTGTTCCTCATCCAGCGCGGTGAGCGCCTCGCCTGACGCGGAAAGACGCTCGCGGATCTCAAACGTCAATGCCCCAGGGATATAGGGCTCCGGGTATTCCTGGCTGTAGTCGAACAGGGTGCGCCGCCCGCCGCCCTCGCGCAGTAACAGGATGTCCGGGTGGCCCTCGGTGACAAGCAGCGCGGTGCGCGCGGTACTGCTGGTGACGATCGCGTTGGTTGCCAGGGTGGTGCCGAATATGAACAGGTCGCTTCTCCCCAGCAGTTCCGATACGGAAGCGCCGATGTCAGCCGCCGCCGCGCCCAGCGTGTCGAACAGGCCGGTAACGGGGTCATGGGGCGTAGTGGGGCGTTTGTACAAGCGGGCCGCGTCGCCGGCGCTGTTGACGACCAGGTCCGTAAACGTGCCGCCGGTATCTGCCGCGAATGTCAGGCGTGACTTACTCATGGAACCTGGGAGCGGAGTTCAATTCCGTCCCCTTCCGTATTGGCGCGGTAAGCAGGTTGAGTTTGCTCATGGCATCATAACTCGGCTTGATGGTGCAGGTGGAATTCGGGGATTATGGTGTCCGGATCCTGGCTCAGGCAGAAGGCGACGGCGCGGGCCACTGCGTCCGGGTCCAGCCAGCCCAGCGCCGGGTCCCATTGTTCGGATTCGTGCGCCATGGGTGTTTCGGTACGGCCCGGCGTGATTGCGGTCACCCTGATTGAAGTGTCCTTGAGGTCCTGC
The DNA here is from genome assembly GCA_965204045.1 of Gammaproteobacteria bacterium. GTDB lineage: Bacteria > Pseudomonadota > Gammaproteobacteria > Eutrophobiales > Eutrophobiaceae > JAAXHV01. The sequence goes on along the minus strand of CBDBDW010000002.1, from coordinate 4,550,656 downwards.
GCCGTGGAATGGGCGAGGCCCAGGATGCCCCACTTGGTGGCGCTGTAGGCGCAACTGTGCCGGGCGCCGCGCCGGCCCACTATGGAGGAGATGAAGATCAGCCGGCCCTCATCACGCTCCAGCATGCTTTGCCGCAGCACTTCCCGGGCGCAGAGAAATCCGCCGCGCAGGTTGACGGCCATCACCCCGTCCCAGGTTTCCGTGCCGGTTTCCCACAAGGGCGCCACCATGCGGATGCCGGCGTTGTTGACCAGGGCATGAATCGGGCCGAATGCCGCCACTGTCTGCCCGACGGCGTCAACCACGTCCTGCTCGGAGGCGACGCTTGCGTGCAACGGCAGGGTCGCCGCGCCGTAGCGGTTTTCCAGGTCTTCAAGGGCTGACGCCAGCTCATCCCTGCGGGTGTCCAGGCCGGCGATCTTCATTCCCGCGCGCGCAAGTTCCGCGGCGATGTGCAGGCCGAGGCCCCGTGCGGCGCCGGTCACCAGGGCGACCCGTCCCGTGAGCGCGACCATTACGGCAACCCCAGGTCGGACAGGGGACGTCCCATGCGCACGTCAACCTTGATATATTTGAACAGCGGCCGCTCGCCGCGCCGCAGTTGATCGACCACTTCAATCATGATCTCGTGGCTGGGGGCGTCGCACATCACGTAAAACGTCCACGGGTAGCCGGATGCCGGCCCTATCTGTATCTGATCGTCGTCCATTGATGAGATCACTTCTATGCCGTAGCGCTCCTTCCAGCCGCCGAACACTTCCCGGCATTTGTCGAACACGTACTTGCGCTCGTCGGCTGTGCCCTCGAAGAATGCCGGTTGTACCCCGGCGCAAACCAGAACTCGTATCATTGCCTTGCTCCTTACCGGTAGGCGATTATCAATGCTATCACCGTGACGCTGATTATGGCGCTCAACGTCATGCAGATCATCAGCACGGCGCTGCGTTTGAAATAGCCTTCCACGGCGAAAGCGGCCTGCACCGCCGCGTAAATGACGAACATCTGGATGGCCAGGCCCTCGGTCACCTGGGTCTGAACCAGTCTTACCAGTTGCGGGAGCATCGCCGACACGTTGATGATGCCCATGCTCCAGATGATAACCGGCCAATGTATTCGTTGCGCAAATTCATCACGGGTCATTGTTGTGCCCTCCTGTTGGTGTCTGATTGTGAGCAAAAGGGGAAGAGATTTAATTCCGTCCCCGAATAGATTATTGCTCCCGAATTGTGGGGTCAGAGTAAAATCACCTCGATTCCTGCCGTATGTCACGGGAGTCATGATTTTACTCTGACCCCTGTATATTCATCGCGGTCCCAGGTCGTTGGACTCACCCCCCATTCCCTCAGCATATACTTTTTTACTTTTCCGTTCTCCGTCATCGGCAGTTCGTCCACGAATTCCAGGTAGCGCGGGATGGCGAACCGTGCGATCCGGTCTTCAAGGAACCGGGCCACGACGTCCGGCTGCGTCCTGCAGCCGCCGCGCGGGACGATGAACGCCATGACGTCTTCTTCACCCACCTCGGCGGGGACACCGACGACGGCGGCGTTCTCCACGTCCGGGTGGGACAGCAGCGCCTGTTCGACTTCCCAGGAAGAGATATTTTCGCCGCGCCGCCTGATGGCGTCCTTGATGCGGTCGAGATAGTGGTAGATCCCCTGTTCGTCGCGCATCACCCGGTCGCCGGTATGAAACCAGAGGTTGCGCCAGGCGGACGCCGTCGCCTCGGGGTTGCCGAAATATCCGCCGGCCATGCTGAACGGTTCCGTGTGGCGGACCAGCAGTTCCCCGGGCGCGCCGTCGGGGACTTCGCAGTCGTTTTCATCGACTATCCGCACCTCGAAACCGGACACCACGCGGCCCATTGTGCCCGGCGCGTAACCGCCGTTCACGTTCGACATGATCATGTTGGTTTCCGTGGAGCCGTAGCCTTCGATGAGCCGGACACCGAAACGTTGATGGAATTGCTCCACGAGTTCCGGTGACGTCGCCGGTGACAGGCCGACGCGTATGCGGTGATCTTTCTCCCCTGTGCCCGGTGGGGCCTTGAGCAGGATATGCGCCATGGCGCCGAGCAGGTAGGTTACCGTGGCGCCGGCCTGTTGCGCCTGGGTCCAGAACCGGGACGCCGAGAACCGCTCTGCGAAGGTGAAGGTTGCGCCGGCAAGCAGCGCCTGCCATATACTGTTCAGCGCATTGGTGTGGAAGAACGGCAGCGTGGTGAACAGCACGTCCTCCGAACCCAGGTCCAGCGCCTCCCCGGTGAGCACGCCCCACCAGAAGAACTGGGCATGGGGGCATATCACGCCCTTGGAAGGCCCGCTCGTGCCGGAGGTGTACAAGATGGCTATGGGGTCGCCCGGTCGCGCCGCATGGGCGGCAAGCGGTTCACCGGACGGAGGCAGCGGAGTAGCCGGCAGGTCGCTGTCCGGATCCGTCATTTCGTTCGTGCCGGTGATGCAGATGCGGGAATTGATCGCCGGTCGGACAACCGGGTCACGCAGGTATTCAAGCAACTGCCGGTCGGTGACGATCAGCGCCGGGTCCGCAAGCGTCAGGGCATGGTGTAACTGCGAGCCGCGAAACGCGGTGTTGACAGGCGCAAGTACCGCGCCCAGCCATGCCGCGCCGAACCAGAGTTCAACCAGGTCCATGCCGTTGGGCAGGAACGCGATTACCCGGTCTCCCGCCTGTACGCCCGCGGCCGCAAGATGGCCGGCGCTACGCGCGGCAACCTCCGGCGCCCCGGCATAAGTGATTGTACGGGATGCCGACGCGATCAATATCCTGTCACTGTGGCGCGCCGCCTGGAGGCTGAGTATCTGAGGCAATGTGCGGCTGGCGCAGGGTATTGATCGAGCCTGTTTGGCGCTCACGTCCACTCCGTATTCAGGTTGCCAGTTAATGAAACTAGCAATCCTCAAGGCCACATTCTAATCACATTTAATGATATAGAATCATCATCAGAAGCTATCTTCAGATATTTGCTGTGTGGGCATTGGGGACAGATTTGAAATCTGTCCCCGGCGGCAGAAAAACAAACAGGGTCTAAACAGCCTGCGCCAGGTTACGCAGCAGGCCGCGGAACCAGGCGTGTCCCGCGTCGTCGTCCAGGTGCTTGTGCCACATCTGGTAAACGGGGACAGGGTGTGAGAATAACGGGTTGGGACAGGTGGCAAGGTCCATTTGCCCGGCATAGAATTTTGCCAGCCGTCCCGGCAGGCAGGCTATCAGGTCGGTGTTGGCCACTATGCCGGGCATCGCCAGCAGGTGGGATACTTCGGCCACAACCTTGCGTTCCAGTCCCTGTTTCTCCAGTTCGCGTTCGACCATGGGGATGTGGGTACGCGTGGGTCGCAGGGCAACGTGTTCCAGTTCGAGAAAATCGTCCAATGACAAGCCGGCCTTGACTTTGGGGTGATCTTTTCGGGCGACACAGTGACTGCGGTCCTCGAAGATCAGTTCCACGTGGTACTGGGGGTCGTCGACCCGGACCCAGTCCCAGACCAGGTCGACCGTCCCGGATCGCATCTCAGGCCGCAGTGTCGCGCCAAATTCGGGCAGGCAAACCACTTCCACGCCCGGCGCGCTGGTATTCAATTCACTGATGAGGTAGGGCAGGAAATGCAATTCGCCGTAGTCGGTCAGTGCCACGGTGAAGCGGCGGTGCAAAGACTCCGGTCGGAACTCAGGGTTATTTCCCAGAGTGCCGTCCACCAGTTTCAATGACTCCCGGATGGGATCGGCAATCTCCAGGGCTTTTGCCGTCGGCGCTACGCCTTTGGGCGTGCGGATGAACAACTCGTCACCGTAAAGCGCGCGCAGGTTGCTGATCGCGTTACTGATTGCCGGTTGCGAAACACACAACCGCGCCGCTGCGCGGGTGATGTTGCGCTCTCTCATCACCGCGTCAAACACCTTCAGCAGGTTAAGGTTTACGTTGCGGTTGCTGGCGGTCATAACAGGCTGCGCCTTGTTTATTCCCGGCTATAGTACTATATGAACAGTTTGGCGTGAAATGCGGACCGGCTACATGGGTTATCGAAGCAATCAAAAATATATTGGACAAAAGAGTGGGTCGATGCCGGTGACAGCGGCGGCGCGCCGGGGACGGACCCCCGCTTCCAACATGCGGGGGCAAGCTTGAAATCCGTCCCCGGTCCAGCGGCCGTTACCACCTGGCCGAAGACAATATCGACACTAAAAAACCATGTCGAGGAAGTGAACGTCCATGAGGGCGGCCATTGCCATATCGGCGCCGTTCGGGTCGCCGGCCAGCGCTTCGTCGCCAGCCAGCGCATCACCGTCGCCTTTATCGCCGTCCGGGTCGCCGGCCAGGTCGGCCGGTAAGTCGTCGGGTATGAAACCGGCGCTGTGCGCTGCATCCTGGAGGCGCTCAGCCTCAGTGAGCTGGTAAGAGTACGTGTTGCCTTCATTGTCCACGCTCCAGATCGTGTCGGCATCCGTTACTATCTCAAACGTCTCGTCTGTCGTTTCACTCAGGGCCATCTCGCCGTCGCCGTCGTCCGCGGACCGCAGAAGGGCGCCGGCCTGTACGCCATTGTGTGTATCACCGTCGCCTTTATCGCCGTCCGGGTCGCCGGCCAGGTCGGCCGGCAAGTCGTCGGGAATGAAACCGGCGCTGTGCGCTGAATCCTGGAGGCGCTCAGCCTCAGTGAGCTGGTAAGAGTACGTGTTGCCTTCATTGTCCACGCTCCAGATCGTGTCGGCATCCGTTACTATCTCAAATGTCTCGTCTGTCGTTTCACTCATAGTCCTTCTCCTCGTTACGTTAAAAGATATAAAACCGATAACCTCCGTGTAATAGATAGCAGCTCATGATAGAAATGCCAAGCATTTTTATAAATTTTTTTTATATTTCATTATAATTTTTGATAATATATTGATCCAGATCAAAATATCCTTCCGCCCTGCAACTATACTCTGTTTCAGCTTTCCGCTTGGGGTCGCAGTTGCAAGCGGGCAAAGCGGCAAAGGATCATTCCTTTGCGGGCTCCGGACCTGCCCCGGTTCCCCCCCCACCGGGGCAGGTTACGGCGGCCTGGAAAGAGTACTACTCTACCGGGATTAACGGAATGACCTCGGACCCTGTTCCCGAACAGGTCTGCTGCAAGGCCCGCAGGTCATTAATCACGACAGATTTACCATCCACTGTTATGAGGTTGTCCCGCTGCATCCGGCTGAACGTGCGGCTGACCGTTTCCAGGGCCAGTCCCAGGTAGAGGCCGATTTCCCGCCGCGACATGGCCAGCCTGAATTCCCGGGCAGAGCAGCCTTGATGTTGAAACCGGCGGGACAGACCGAGCAGGAAGGTCGCCACTTTTTGCCTGGCGTCCTGACTGCAGTGAGACAGGGTCCTGTCGTTGCTGAAAGCTATTTCCTTACTCATCAGGCGGAACGCCTGGTGCTGCAACCCGGGTATGCTGCGGCAGACCTCTTCGAACAGGGAAAAAGAAAACGAGCATAAACTGCTGGTCTCCAGGGCCACTGCGGAGCAGACGTATTTTTCCCGTTCTATTGAATTGAAGCCGAGCACCTCACCGGGCAGGTAAAACCCGATAATCTGTTCCCTGAAGTCCGCGCTCAACCGGTATACTTTGACAGCCCCGGCACGTACGGTATGGATAGACTGAAAATTGTCCCCTGTCCGGAAGATATGTTCTCCACGGCGCAACGGACGACCATGTTTGACCAGGGTTTCCAGCTTTTGTACATCAGCCGTATCCAGCCCTTGCGGAATACAGGTCCCGCGTAACCTGCAACTGCTGCATAAGGCGCCGTTCCCGGGTGTTCCGCTTATGCGCGTTTCATGCGCACGGCCAACCGACATGGTTACCAGCCTGACTTGTGCAAGTAATGGGGATTATTTCACGGACCGTGCCGGCGTTCCTGACTATCTCAAGTTCATCGGCTGTTATTGCAATCATAGCCGTTGCCCTCGTTAAGGGTTAAAAGATATACAGTCTCCACAGGATAGATAGTAGTTCATGGCAGGAATGTCAAGCTTTTTTATAAATTTTTTTTATATTTCATTATAATTTTTCTTGATATGATGTGTCGCCGGAGGCGACTCTTTGTACAATAGGAAAGGTGTAGATTGAAATGGCGCCAGACACATGAGCTTCATCGAATCGATCAGAGACATATTGAACAAAGCCGTTGCGGACTGTTTTCCGGACTCCGGGCAGGCGTTCGAGTGCCAGGTGGCGCCGTGCCAGGACAGGCAGTTCGGTGACTACCAGTCCAACCTGGCGTTCCTGCTGGCGAAGCGGGAGAAGACCGGCCCGCGTGAAATTGCCGGAGCGGTTGTTCAAGCCGTCCGGAAGGAGGCGAAGGGGACGGACCCCCGCCTACAGCATGCGGGGGCAAGCTTGAAATCCGTCCCCGGTATCCCCGCAAATCTGTCCTCAGCAATAATAGAGTCCATCGAGATCGCCGGACCCGGTTTCATCAACATCCGGCTGAAGGATACGGCGTTGCTCTCGGAACTGGCGCGCACGCTGGCCGACCCGCGTTGCGGCGTCGAACGGACGGCGCATCCGCAGCGCATCGTGGTGGACTATTCCAGTCCCAACCTGGCCAAGGACCTGCACGTGGGCGCCATGCGCTCGACGGTTATCGGCGACTCGATTGCCAGGGTGCTGGAATTCCTGGGTCACGAGGCGCTGCGCCAGAACCATTACGGGGACTGGGGCGCCAATTTCGGCGTGCTGGTTGCGATGATCAAGCAGGAATACGGTGCCGGCCTCGGCGACCTGGAGGCCGCGCCGCTGGAGGCGGTGGAAGAATTGTATGCCAGGGGGAGCGCCCTGAAGGCTTCCGGTGGAGAGTTTGCGCACCGCGCCGCCGAAGAAGTGAACAACCTGCAGGCCGGCAACCCGGAGTCCCTTGCCGTGTGGCAGGCGCTGACGGACAAGACCCTGCATGCGTGCCATAGCCTGTACCGGGAGTTCAACGTCAGCCTGGACGCTTCCCATGATTGCCCGGAGAGTTTCTACCGGGATGACCTGCCCGGGGTCATCAGTGAGTTGTCCGAAAAGGGCCTGCTGGTAGAAGACAATAATGCCTTGTGCGCCTACCTGGACGGCTTCCTTAACGTTGACGGCGACCCGCTCCCGGTGATCGTGCAGAAAAGCGATGCCGGCTATAACTATTCGACCACCGACCTGGCCGGGATCAGGCACCGGGTCGGCCGGCTGGGGGCGCAGCAGATCATTATCGTGACCGATCGCGGCCAGGAGTTGCATTTCCGCATGATCCGGGCATTGGCGCAGAAGGCGGGCTGGTTGCCCGACAGCGTGCCGTTGAGGCATCTCGGCTACGGCGTGATACTGCAGGAGATCACCCGGGACGGGCAGACCAGGAAAGCCAGGTTCAGGACCCGGAGCGGCGGCACGGTGAAGATCAGGGAACTGCTGGCAGAGGGGCGCCGGCGCAGCGAGGCGCTCACCCTGGAGCGGAACCCGGATATCGGCGCAGAGGAACTGGACGGGATCGCCGGCAAGCTGACCATTGCCGCGCTCAAGTACGCCGACCTGAAACAGCGTCCGGAGTCGGATTACACCTTCAACTGGGACCAGATGCTCGCCAACCAGGGCAACACGGGGATTTATATCCTGTATTGCTACGTGCGTATCGCCAGCCTGTTCAGGAAGGCCGGCCTGGAACTTGCCGGGGCAGCCCCGGACGTTCCTGCCATTACCCATGAACTGGAGCGGGAACTCCTGCTGCAGGTCGTTTCCTTCCCCGAACTTTTTTCCGGTTACGAGGAGGAACTGTCGTCCCACAACATCTGCAGCTACCTGTATGAACTGGCCGGCTGTTACAGCCGGTTCTGGAAAGACTGCCCCATCCTTACCGCGCCGGAAGAGGTGAAACATTCCCGGCTGGCGTTGAGCCGGGCCGTGGCCGCCCGCCTGGAGCTGGGGTTGTCGCTGCTGGGTATCGAGGTGGTGGAGAAGATGTGAAAAAAAGGGCCGTCTGCTTCTTCCCCGTCATGCCGGGCTTGACCCGGCATCCAGTGGAATATTGTGTCGCCAAAGGCGACTCTTTATTTGACTGGATTCCGGCTTTCGCCGGAATGACGAAGGAGGAGCGCCAGAATGACGAATCGTCCGGTCAGAAATTTATTTTTTAAAATCCCCGCTTAACAGGGACAGCGCCTCTTTTGTGTAGGAGATCTCGTACCTGCTTTTCAACTCTTCGAGCAGGGCTTTTTCCGTCTGCTCGTACCTGTCCCTCTGCCAGTCCTGCAACACCCGGGTCCTGCTTTCGTTGAACGGGATGGGTTCGGCATCCTGCATGCCGTACAGGTAGACCAGGTGGTGCCCGTAGCCGGAGGCCACCGGCCCCTGCCAGTGTCCGGCCGGGAGCGTAAACAGGGTTGTCGCAAACTCGTCGCCGAACAGCCTGCCCAGTTGCGACCGGCCGATGTCGGTGAATTCACGGGGCAGCATGAATGTGTCCCCCATATCCTTTCCGGCGGTTTCATCGGTCCCTTCGAGACGGGACAACAGCGCGGCCGCGTCTTGCGCGGCGCTGCCGCCGGGCCGGTCGTGGCTGAAATAGATGTGACTGAAACCGAGCCGGTCCTGTGTGCGGTACAGTTCAGGATGCGCCTCGTACCAGGCCAGCAGTTCCGCCTCCCCGGGTTCGGCCTGCTGCGCCGCGCTCTCTGCAAGCAGGTTCATTTTCTGCGCCAGCCGGCGCCGGATAACCGGGTCATCCAGTTCCAGTCCCAGCGCCCTGGCTTCCCTGGAGAACAGTTCTTCATACAGGTAGTCGGCTACCAGGCCGTCCAGTTCTTCCGGCCCCGGTTCCCGGTTCGCCCGCAGTTGCCAGGCGGATTTCAGGCGCTCGATAACACCGTTGTCGATGACGATCCGCCGCTCGGGGGCGTCGTCCGGGCCAACCAGGGCATACAGGAGGAAAATCAGGCCGCCGGCCAGGAAAAAATGCGCCAGGGGTTCATGCAGTATCTTTCTCATTGATGTATTGTATAAAAGGTATAACCTTGTTTTCCAAAAAAAACCAGCATCTGAAAATGAACGAACGAATCGAATTACACGGACTCTCCATAGCAAGACAACTGTACGACCTGGTCAATGACGAGATCATGCCGGGCACGGGCGTCGAACCCGACCGGTTCTGGAAAGAACTGTCCGCTATCGTGGCCGATCTCGGCCCGAAAAACCGCGCGTTGCTGGACCGGCGCGACGAACTCCAGGAGAAGATCGACCGGTGGCACCGGGCCAACCCGGCGATCCGGGCCGGGGAGTACAAGGCGTTCCTGAAAGAGATTGGATATATCCAGCCCGAGGGCGAGCCATTCAAGGTGAGCGTCACCAATGCCGACGCCGAGATCACCCGCATCGCGGGGCCGCAACTGGTGGTGCCCGTGGATAATTCCCGTTATGCCCTGAACGCGTCGAACGCCCGCTGGGGCAGCCTGTACGACGCGCTGTACAGCACCGACGTGATCCCGGAGACCGAAGGCTGCAAGCGCACCGCAAGGTACAATCCCGTGCGCGGGCGCAAGGTCATAGAGTATGCGCGCCGTTTCCTGGACCGCGCCACCCCCATGGCCGTGGGCAGCCACGACTACGTGGTGAAGTACAAGGTGAAATCAGGCCAGTTGGTGGGCATTATGGGCGACGGCAGCGAGCACGGCCTGGGCAAGCGCGAGCGTTTTGCCGGCTACAGCGGCGACCCGGAGAACCCGGACAGCGTCCTGTTGCGCCATAATGCCCTGCACATAGAACTCAAGCTCGGGGAAGGCTACTACATAGGCCGCAATGACCTGGCCGGCATTTACGACATCCGGTTGGAAGCGGCCGTCAGCGCCATCATGGATTGCGAGGATTCGGTGGCCGCGGTGGACGCGGACGACAAGGTCGCAGTGTACCGCAACTGGCTGGGCCTTATGAAAGGCGACCTGACCCGCAGGGTGGTGAAGGATGACGGGGTGATCGAGCGCACCCTGAACAAGGACCGCAGGTACACGTCGCCGGGCGGCAGGACTCTCACGTTGCCGGGCCGCGCCCTGATGCTGTTGCGTAACGTGGGCCTGCACATGTACACCGATGCCGTGACCACGGCTGACGGCCGGGAAATACCGGAGGGGTTCCTCGACGCCATGGTGACCACGCTGGCGGCAAAACATGATTTGCTGGGCAACGGCAGGTTCAGGAACAGCCGCACCGGCTCCATTTACATCGTCAAGCCGAAACTGCATGGTCCGGAAGAGGTGGCCGCCACCGTGGAACTGTTTGAACGGGTGGAGGACGCCCTGGGGCTGGAGCGGCTGACCATCAAGATCGGCATTATGGATGAGGAACGCAGGACCACGGTCAACCTGAAAGAGTGTATCCGGGTCGCGGAGAACCGGGTGATCTTCATCAACACGGGTTTTCTCGACCGCACCGCCGATGAGATCCATACCGGCATGGAAGCCGGCCCCATGATGCCCAAGGCCAGGTTGAAGACCGCGCCGTGGCTGCTGGCGTACGAGGACTGGAACGTGGATATCGGCATGGTCACCGGGTTGCCGAGACATGCGCAGATCGGCAAGGGCATGTGGCCCGAGCCGGACAACATGGCGGCCATGATGGACGTCAAGGTGAACCATCCCCGCGCCGGGGCCACCAGCGCCTGGGTGCCTTCGCCCACCGCGGGCACGCTGCATGCCATGCATTACCACCGTATCAACGTTGGCACCCGCCAGCGCGAACTGATCCGGCTGAGGCGGGTCGATCCGGACGACCTGCTGGCGGTCCCCCTGCTTGACGGGGACGCGCTCAACGATTTCGAGACCAGGAGGGAACTGGAAAACAATGCCCAGGGCATCCTGGGCTACGTGGTGCGCTGGATTGAGCAGGGAATAGGCTGTTCCAAGGTGCCGGACGTGAACAACGTCAACCTCATGGAGGACCGGGCGACCCTGCGTATCTCCAGCCAGCACATCGCCAACTGGCTCCATCACGGTCTCGTGACCAGGGACCAGGTGGTGGAAGCCTTCAGGAAGATGGCGCCCCTGGTGGATTACCAGAATGCCGAAGACCCCCGTTACGTCAACATGGCCCCCGATTTCGACCGGAGCATCCCGTTCCAGGCGGCGCTGGACCTGGTATTCTGCGGGCGCGAGGAGCCGAACGGCTACACGGAACGGGTATTGCACACGCGGCGCCGGGAGTATAAGCGCGAACAATAGGGAATAATGGGGTCAGAGTAAAAATTCTGCGAATTTCTTACTCTGACCCCGAAAATCCGGTCTCTCCCGTCATTCCCGCGAATGCGGGAATCCAGTGAAACACATTGTCCCGCCGGGACACCTTATAATGTGTCGCAAGCGACTGTTTAACGACTGGATTCCTGCATTCGCAGGAATGACAAGAGAGTGTGCAAAAATATTTTGCATCGCACAAAAAGAAGGCTAGAATTACATCAACGTTTTTAACCTGGTGTATTGAAGATGCAAATTCAAGACAGAGTTGCCGTCGTAACGGGCGGCGCCAGCGGTATCGGCCGCGCCGTCTCGCTGGAACTGGCCCGCAGGGGCATCCGGAAAATTGCCCTTGTCGACCAATCGGAACAGACGGAGGTTGCCGCCGAGCAGATCAACAATGAAATCACCAGTGAGGTCGCCGTTGCCTACCGCGGCGATGTGACGGATGATTCATTCCGTACCCGGATTTTTGATGAGATGGGTGAGCGGTACGGAATCGTCAGCATTTGTGTGCCTGCCGCCGGCATCACGCTGGATGCGCTGGCCGTCAAGATCAACAAGGAAACGGGGAGGGCGGACATCTATTCACAGGAGAAATTCAGGCGGGTCGTGGATATCAACCTGCTTGCCCCGGTGTACTGGGCCATGGAAATGATTGCGCGTATCGCCGAAGACCGCTACTTGCGCGGACTGAAAAAATGGCACCCCGAAGAGGATGTGCAGGGTACCGTAATCTTCATCGGTTCCGTGTCATCCCAGGGGGTCAAGGGCCAGGTGTCTTATGCGTCCACCAAGGCGGGCCTGGAAGGCGCCGCGGCGACGCTGATGAAGGAGGCGATTTATTACGGCGTGCGCTGCGGCGTGATCCACCCCGGATATACCGATACCCCCATGGTGCGGGCGCTTGGGGATGACTATATCGAAAGCCACATCCTGCCGGATACCCAGATCAGCAGGCTGATCCGCCCGGACGAGATCGCAGACGCGATCTGCTTCATGATTTCCAATTCCATCGTGTCGGGCGAGTTGTGGGCGGACGCCGGCTGGCATCCGTCTGCTTGATAAGGAGTCGCCCACTCCTTCCCTGTCATGCCGGGCTTGACCCGGCATCCAGTGGAATAATGGGTCGCCAAAGGCGACTCTTTGTTTGACTGGATTCCCGCCTGCGCGGGAATGACGAAGGAGGGTGCCGGAATGACGAGTCCCGTTTTCGTCGTGCCGGGCTTGACCCGGCATCCAGTGGAATACACGTCCCGAAGGGACACCTTTTATTCAATAACGAGTTTCGGTTCGTCGTCCGGAAGGCCTTCGGTGAATATATCGTCATAACCCTCTGAGGGCGGGTTGCCGTCATGGATGAGGTACCTGCGTTGCTGCAGGTAGGCCTCCCGGGTAAACGAGTAGGGGTCGATGGACGCTTCATTCACGAATTCCGATGCTTCCAGCAGGTTTGCCCTGTCGTTGAGCAGGTTCAGGAACGTGACCGGCAACAGGTAAATCGTCGAGATATACGTGAACGGGTTGGAAAAATAACTGCCGGCCACGTCCGGGCTGTTGCGCGCGGTGTACGGGCCGAGGAACGGCAGGTACAGGTAAGCGCCCTGGTCCATTCCCCATACCGCCAGGGTCTGGCCGAAGTCTTCATCATGTTCCTCCAGCCCCATCTCCGTGGCAACGTCGAACAGGCCGCCGAGCCCGATGGTGGAGTTCACCACGAAACGGGTTACGTCGGACAGGCCCTGGCCGAGTTTACCCTGCAGGAACGAGTGCAGGATGACGTTCAGGTATTCCAGGTTATCGAAAAAGTTCGTGATCCCGTTGCGCACCGGTTCCGGCGTGGCTTTCACGTAGTTTTCTGCGATGGGTATCATGATATTCCGGTCGAGATAGTCATTGAACCGGTACATTGACCGGTTGGTATCTTCATAAGGATCCGGGTTGATTTCCCCGTCAATGGTCTCGGTAGTGGCGCAGCCTGTCAGCAGGGCCACCGCAAGTAATACTGCGAGTAGTGAAAATGGACTGTCCGGTCTGGCTCTATTTGTCATTATGGCTGTTCCCCATCGGCTCATAAAACTATTCAGTGTCTGTCTCCATTTCGGCAATCTTGAATAATATCTCTTTCACAAGCCCATTAAAACCTTTTTCTTTGATGACGGCAGCATATTCGGCCCGTTTCAACGACAGGTCGTTCACCCCGTCGGCGCTCACGCTGATTATATACCACTTTCCCTGTTTTTCATGCAGCAGGTAATCAAGGGACACCGGGTCGCCGTTCGGGCGGCGCAGTTCGGTCCTGATCAATACCCGCCCTCTCTTCAACGGTTCGCGGGACAGCTCCAGGAATTCCTCGCCGTCATAGCCGTCGAAACGGGACGCGTAGGTGGCCGTGCTGGAGCGGCTGAACAAATTGTTGAAATCCGTTCTCTGCGCTTCACTGAGCTGGTCCCGGTAGCGGCCCAGCACGACGTTCGTGATAAGCGGGATATCGAAACCGGCGTTGACATACGGCTCCAGTTCCTCGTAGCGCCCCCGGTAACCCAGTTCTTCGGCCCGTTGCATCACGCTGAGCAGCTTGTTGTGAAAATTCTCTACGGTCGCAGCAGGCCCGCCCAGCTCCCCGGCCCCGGCGCTTGCCGGCAGTTGCAGGAGCAACAAGGCATAAAGCAACAAACTGCGATGGCTTCGCGCACCCGCGTTTATCATCCCGCCCCCCGTTCGTCATTCCGGGCTTGGCCCGGAATCCAGTAGACAATAAAACTCATTATTTAACACTGCCGTAACTGCGCTGCTTCCAGTCGGCGCCCGCGCCGGTCCAGTAACGCCAGGCGGAACTCCAGGTCATCAGCAGGTACAGCGCGCCGGCCAGCGGAAATGCCCCGCTCCAGGCCGGGTTCATGCCGTAATAGCGCAGCGTGGGCAGGTAACTCGCGGCCATCAGGAGTATCCCGGCAATCGCCCATACCCGGGTGGCGGGGTCGGCGCTGAACAGGCCGGCCACCGGCACCACGAAGCCGGCGGTGAGCAGGGCGGTGCAAAGGACCAGCAGGCTGAATGAGTGGCGCAACTGGGTGTACGCGGTCCTGGCGATCATGTTCCAGATGCCTGTGAGACCGTCGTAACTGCGCCCGCTGCGCGCCGAGTGCGACAAGCCGATCCAGGTGGCAAGGCCGGCATTCCTGAACCGGCGGGCCAGCGCGCAATCATCGATCAGGCTGCCTTTTATGGCTTCGAATCCGCCTGCCCGAGCCAGTGACGCGGTGCGCAGCAGGACGCAGCCGCCGGCCGCCGCGGCGACCATCCTTGAGCCCGTGTTGGACAGGTGAAACGGATACAGCAGTTTGAAAAAATAAACGAACGCCGGCATCAGCAGCTTTTCCCAGAAGGATTCCATGCGCAGGAACGCGAGCAACGACACCAGGTGCAGGTCATGTTCCCGCATCCTGTCCCTGAGCGCGGAAATGGTTCCCGGTTCGAGGCGGATATCGGCGTCCAGCAACAGTATGGTCTCTGTCTTTACAAACGGCAGACCCTGGTGCAGGGCCCATAATTTACCGCTCCAGCCGGGTTCCAGGGCGCGGCCGTTGACGATGGTCAGGTTTTCCAGACCCGGCCGGCAGGCTTCGGCCACGGTTGCATCGCCGGACCGGTCGTTGACCAGGACGATACCGAGCCCCCGGCCCTGGGCGGCTATGGATCTGAGGGTGTCGGCGATGACCCCGGCTTCATTCCTTGCCGGGACCAGCACGGTGACGCCGGAAAGGTCTGCGCTCCCGTCGCCCTCCGCCTCCAGTGTTTCGCGGTTGCGCCAGGGCAGCCAGGGCAGCGCCAGGATACCGGCCCAGAGGATGACTCCCGGTAATACGAGCCAGACTGAGTCCGTCAAGCGACCTGCTTGTCCTGTTTATCGTTGTGGAAGACGACCGGCGCGGGTTTGATATCGGACACGATGGGTTTTGACAGTGCATCATCCCCTACGTAGAGGACGGGCAGCTCCGGGGTCATGTCCCCGGTTGTCCGGGGTCCCAGCAGGGCCACCTTCAGCGCTTCCCACGGACGTTTGATCGCATCTTCCACGGCGGACGCTTCATAACCGCTGTGCACCATGCAGTTGGCGCATTTCGGGTTGATCCCGTTGCCGTACCTGTGCCATTCCGTCTCTTCCATCAGGGCCGTGAAGGTCGGCGCGTAACCCTCGCCCACCAGCAGGTAGCAGGGTTTCTGCCAGCCGAATACGTTCCGGGTGGGATTGCCCCAGGGGGTGCACTGGTATTGCTGGTTCCCCGCCAGGAAATCCAGGTACAGGGACGACTGGTTGAAACGCCACTTTTTCCCTGTTCCCAGCTTGAAGATGTCCCTGAACAGTTGTTTGCTTTCCTTGCGCTTCAGGAATACGTCCTGGCGCGGCGCCCGTTCATAGCTGTAGCCGGGGGATATGGTGACACCCTCGACGCCCAGCTCCATGGCCATGTCCATGAACTCAGACACTTCCCCGGCTTTTTCACCCTGGAACAGCGTGCAGTTGATGGTCACCCGGAAACCTTTGTTCCTGGCCTGTTTAATGACCGAGATACACTTGTCGAAGACACCGGGGCGGCATACGGAAGCGTCATGGCGGTCGCGGTTGCCGTCCAGGTGGATGGAAAAAGTCAGGTAGGGCGAAGGCGAGTAGTCCTGCATGCGCCGTTCGAGCAGCAGGGCGTTGGTGCACAGGTACACATATTTTTTTCTGGCGACAAACCCGCGCACTATTTCCGGCATGTCCTGGTGGATCAGCGGCTCTCCGCCGGCGATGGACACGACCGGGGCGCCGCATTCATCGACCGCCTGCATGCACTCGTCAAAACTCAGGCGCTTGTCCAGTATCTCCTCAGGGTAATCGATCTTGCCGCAACCGGAACAGGCCAGGTTGCACCGGAACAGGGGTTCCAGCATCAGCACCAGGGGGAAGCGCTGTTCGCCGCGCAGCTTTTTCCCCAGGATGTACTTTGAGATACGGAGTTGTTGAGTTAACGGTACGGCCATCAGCAGCCTTCAAGTTTCAAAAATAGAGCGCTTCAGTTGCCTGAAACGCCTTTAACCTCCCAGAATATATGATAAGCCGGGAAATGTACAGCATTGAGAGCATGTTGCCTCACTACCGTCATTCCCGCGCAGGCGGGAATCCAGTGAAACACTCGTCCTGCAGGGACACTTTATAGTGTGCCGCTTACAGCGACGTTATAACTGACTGGATTCCTGCATTCGCAGGAATGACGGATGGGAAGCAGGAGAGGGCGCCGGATTTCAGGAAGTTGCAACATGGCGTGATTCTGCTTACAGTAATCAATTTACCGCAGAACGGATGTTGAGAACGTTACATGTCAGACCAGATCGAGACGCCAATACTGGACGGAATTGATTCTCCCGAAGATTTAAGGAGTCTGCCTGAAGATCAACTGGAGCCGCTGGCGCAGGAGATGCGCGCCTTCCTGCTGCATTGGGCGAGCAGGAACAGCGGTCATTTTGCCGCCAGCCTGGGCGCGGTGGAACTGACCATCGCCCTGCATTATATCTACGATACGCCGGAGGACCGGCTGGTCTGGGACGTGGGCCACCAGGCTTACGGGCACAAGATCCTCACCGGGCGCCGCGACCGGTTGCATACCATCAGGAAACACGACGGACTGGCGCCTTTTCCGAAGCGGGACGAGAGCCGCTATGACACATTCGGCGTGGGCCATTCGAGCACCTCCATCGGCGGCGCCCTGGGCATGGCCATCGCGGCGCGCAACAGCGGCAGCAAGCGCAAGTGCGTCGCCATCATAGGCGACGGCGGGCTGACGGCAGGCATGGCGTTTGAGGCGTTGAACCATGCCGGCGACGCCGGTGTTGACCTGCTGGTGATACTGAACGACAACAACATGTCGATCTCGCCGAACGTGGGGGCCCTGGCCAACCGCTTTGCCGAGTTGCTGTCAGGGAAGCTTTACACCACGGTGCGGGAGCGGGGCATGAAAGTCCTGTCGAAGGTGCCCGGAGCGCTGGAGATATCACGGCGCGCGGAGGAACACATAAAAGGCATGATCGTGCCGGGGGTGCTGTTTGAGGAATTCGGTTTCAATTATATCGGCCCCGTGGACGGCCATCATCTGCCGACCCTGCTGACGACCATCCGCAATATCAGCCAGTTGGAGGGCCCGCAGTTTCTCCATATCATCACCCGCAAGGGCAAGGGCTACGGTCCGGCGGAGGAAGACCCGGTGAAATGGCATGCGGTGAGCAAACCGTTCGACCCGGAAACGGGGAAGGCGTCAGCTCCGAAACCGGCAAAGCCTGCCAAACCGACCTACAGCCAGGTATTCAGCGACTGGGTATGCGACATGGCGGCCCGGGATGAGCGCCTGGTGGCGGTGACCCCGGCCATGCGCGAGGGCTCCGGACTGGTGCGCTTTGAAAAGGAATACCCGGACCGGTATTTTGACGTGGCCATCGCCGAGCAGCACAGTGTCACCGTTGCCGCGGGGATGGCCTGTGACGGCCTGAAACCGGTAGTGGCCATCTATTCGACCTTCCTGCAACGGGCTTACGACCAGGTGGTGCATGACGTGGTGAACCAGAAGCTGCCGGTGCTGTTCGCCATTGACCGGGCCGGCGTGGTCGGCGCCGACGGGCCCACCCATAACGGTTCATACGATTTCTGTTACCTGCGCTGCCTCCCGCACATGGTGGTGATGGCGCCGGCGGATGAGAACGAATGCCGGCAGATGCTCTACACCGGGTTTTTGCTGGACCAGCCGGCGGCGGTGCGTTACCCCCGGGGCGGCGGTCCCGGCGCGGCGGTCGAGAAAGAGATGACGGCGCTGCCGCTGGGCAAGGGCGAGGTGCGCCTGCAGGGCGAGAAGATCGCGTTGCTTGCCTTCGGCAGCAGCGTGAAGATAGCCCTGGAAGCAGGCGGGGAACTGGGTGCAACAGTGGCGAACATGCGTTTTGTGAAACCGCTTGACGGCGAACTGGTGGAGCAACTTGCCGCGTCTCACGATTTGCTGGTTACGGTGGAAGAGAACGTGATCCAGGGAGGAGCGGGCAGCGCGGTGAATGAGCATCTTGCATCACGGGGGATAGCGCAACGGATCGTCAACTACGGCTTGCCGGACCGCCTGCTGCAGCACGGTTCCCAGCAGGATATGCTGGATGATGCGAGGTTGACCAAAGAGGGATTGCTGGAGTTTATCAGTGAATATTTGGGGTCAGAGTAAAAATTCTTCGAATTTCTTACTCTGACCCCTGAATTTACTCGTTGATGTGCGTCATCAGGCGGCGCAGGACGTCCCTGGGTGATATGTCCGGGCGGGGCAGGTCTGCCCGTGTGCCCGGCGTTATCCTCAGGTGCGCGAAGCGGGCGCCGTCCACGTCCTTCCGGGCATACAGTTCCCTGATCACGGCGAGGCCGGTACCGTCCAGCGCCATGCCGTAGCCGCAGGCCGCGGCGATATCCGCGAAGTCCACGTTGGCCGAGACGGTGGCCTGGGACCCGGTTGACTCGTGCACGCCGTTGTCCAGCAATACATGGGCAAGGTTGCCCCGGCCGTAGCTGCCGATGGTGGCGAAGTTGCCCATACGCATGAGGCCGGCGCCGTCACCGTCCACCACGGTAACTTCCAGGTCCGGCCTGGCCAGGGAAAGGCCCAGGGCGAAGGAAGAGGCGCAACCCATGGATCCGACCATGTAGAGCTGGTTGCCGCGGTCGTCGATGGCGAACAGTTCCCGGCCGGTGTAGCCGGTAGTCCCGATCAGGATGGAGCCGTCCACAGGCGTAAGGCTGATGATCTCCCTGAGCGCCTGCTCGCGGGTGAGGCGCCCCGGAGCCGCCGCGCCGCTCTCCCGCAGCGCCTGCCCCCGGTTGAGCTGTGCCGGCGCCTCTGCAATATTCTTGCGCAGGCATTGAATGCCGGCCCGGGAGGGAATGGACTCGCCTTGCAGCGGATGCGGCGCTACTGTTCCCTGTTGCATGAGCAGGGCGTACGGCCTTTGCCGCTCGGCGCAGTGGCGTTGCGCCCGTTCCAGCGCCGGAACGATGTCCCGTTCTGCGCCCGGGAACGGTTCCCAGGGAATTTCCATCAGGTCGAACAGGTCGCCTGTGATCTTGCCCATCAGTTCATGCTGCGGTTCGTCCCTGCGGCCCGGCTTGCCGCGGTGGGTGACTATAAGCAATACCGGGATATCGAAGGTGTTCGCCAGCGACGTCAGCGGGTTGACCGCATTGCCCAGGCCCGAGTTCTGCATCATCGCCACGGCGCGCCGCCCGCCCACAGTCAGGCCTGCCGCGGCGGCAACGGCATCGCCCTCATTGGCGGAAGAGATATAGGAAAGCCGTTCGTCATTGATGACGTAGTTGATGAACGGAGTCAGGTAGGAGCAGGGCACCCCGGTAAAATGGGTAAACCCGAAACCCCGCGCAGCTTCAATGAAGGCTTCAGCGTTGATCATTTTTCACCATACATCCGTAAAAGATTGTTAATTATCCGCAAATTACGCAGATGAAGATAGAAGGGGTCAGAGTAAAATCATTACCATCGTAGCAGATGGCGGGATCGGAGAGATTTTACTCTGACCCCATATATCAGGCATTGCTCAAGCAGTTTTGGACAGGCCTGTTTTAAGACTGTCATCCGCCAGGACGGCGGATGACCAAGCGTACAGGGACGTATTCACAGCGTGTCTTAAAACAGGCCTGTCCAAAACTGCTCCCCCCATAACACCAGAGTCAATCAGAAGTAAAATCCCCGGCACGGTCGATATCGTTGACATTATTCACGTCCAGCCAGTGCCCGATGATGTAGTGCACCGTGACGGGCCGCCCACTCAGGGTCAGGTGGTTGAGCAGGTCCGGCAGGGTAAGCCGGTCGAAGCCGTCCCCGCTTTCCAGTTCGTCCAGCGCCTGTTCCAGCCACAGCCTGCCTTGGGACCTGACCCGCATCATGCCCGTCCAGCGGCCGGAAGGCGGATCGTCCGGGAGTTTCTCTTCACGGACCCGTTTCAGCCTGACGTCCTGCATGAACATGGAGCGGTCATCGGGCCGGTCGCACCAGACATAGTCCGGAGCGCCTGTAATCTCCGTCTCGTTGATCAGGGAGTCGACCACGATGACAATTTCGCCGTCATGCTCAAGCAGGTCCTGCAGGATGTACGACCTGAACAGCAGGTCGCCGTACATGATCACCATGTCGTCGCTGAACTTGTCCCTGGCGCAGGCCAGGGAATACAGTTCTCCCGTGGACTCGTAACGGGTATTCAGGCGCATGTCGACCCCGTTCAGGTCCAGGGCTTCCGATTTGTAGCCGGCGATCACCGTGATGTCGTTGACGGAGCGCTTCTTGAATTCGTCCACCAGCCTTTGCAGCAGAGGTTTGCCGCGGATGTTCAGCATGGCCTTGGGCCGGTCCTCGGTCAATTCGTACAGGTTGTTGCCCCGGCTTGCGGCCAGGACCAGCGCGCGGCATTCCCCGGCGGAGTTCAGGTAGCGTTCCTGCGCCCGCAGCAGTTCGTCAGCGCCCTGTAAGCGGAAGATGCTGTCAACGTCAGTGATGAGGTCCTCGACGTCCACCAGGGACTGTTGTTCGAATATTTCCCTGCTGGTGTTTTCCATGGCCCTGACCGAGGAGCGGATCATCTGGTTGGCCCAGATGACCAGGCTGACCCCGGCTTTCCTGAATACGTCCACGGGCGTGCTGTAATATTTTGTCGGGACGATGACCAGGGGACAGGAACCGTCCCACGCTCCGGCAAAGGCAAGGATCTCGTCCGCGCGCGATTGCCTGCTGTGGATCAGGATGGCGTCCGCGCCTGCTTCGCAATAGGCCGAAGCCCGTTTCAGGGCTTCATCCATGCCCCAGCCCGCGATCAGCGCCTCCACCCGCGCGACAATGCAGAAGTCGGGGTCATGCCGGCTGTCCTTGCCGGCCCGGATCTTGCCGCAGAACTCGTTGATGTCTGCCAGGGCCTGCTTGCCGCCGTCGATGAAGCTGTTGGTCTTGGGGAATTCCTTGTCTTCGATACAGACCCCGGCTATCCCCCGCTGTTCGAGTTTCCTCACCAGGCGCCGCATGTTGTTGAAGTTGCCGTAACCGGTATCGCCGTCCAGCAGGATCGGGATATCCGTGGCGTCGGACATGAACTCCAGCATGTCCACCACCTGGGTCCAGCTTGCCTCGTTGCTGTCCCTGACGCAGAACTGCGCCGACAGGGCGAGGCCGCTCGCCCAGATGCCCTTGAACCCGGCCTGCTGCACGAGTTTGGCCGAGATGCCGTTATGGGCTTCCAGGAGGAACTCCAGTTCGGGCGATTCGAGCAGGTCCCGCAACTGTCTGCTTTTACTGTTGTTCAATGTCGTCGTCAACTCCCGTCATCTGGTGTTCGTCCCCGGGGCAAGTCCCTCATAAAGGGGACGGATTTTAAATCCGTCCCCGGACGCCGGGACGTCATTCCGTATATGGACTCCTCCCGTTTTGCAAGTAGGCACGAATCGATAGTGAAGGCAGACTGCGGTCGTATATACGGACTCTGATTGGGGTGCGACCCCTGGCCCAAGATGTGTTCGCCCCTTCAGCCCTCTTCGGCGCAACGGCGTTCTCACGCCGCGGGAATGAGCAGGGTCCCTGAAGGTGGGTCTGACCACTATCACGTTGTGCCGTCTTGCAAGGAAATAACATAAACGCTGACGCCTCTCTCCCGGCTGGCCGTTCAGGCGGCGGCCACTGCCGCCGGCGGGTTGCCCGACAGCTGGTTGGCATGGCCCGGATCGTACTCCGTCCGGTAACGCAGCATAGCCCAGGCGGTACGCACGGTTTTGTTTGCCAGGGCCACCGCCGCCCGCCCGGCGCCACGCCGGGCCGCCAGGTCTTTGAGCCACACCTCAACGTCATTACGGGGTTCCCGCCGCGCCAGCGCCTGGAGTACCGCATGGGCGCCGGTAATGAGCGAGGCACGTAAGCGTTTGTCCCCGCTGCGCTTGCCAATCGACCCCAGGCGCACCTTGCCCCCACTGCTGTGCTGCTTGGGGGTCAAGCCAATACAGGCCGCCGCGGCCCGACCATGCCGGTACGCCTGCCCGTCCCCCAGGGCAATATACAACCCCAACGCATTCTTGGGCCCCACCCCGGCCAGTGTCAGCAGCGACCGACACGCCGGCGTCACGCGCACTTGCTCTGCCAACTGCCGCTCCGCCTCCTGCAACGCCGCCGACTGCGCCTGCCATAACTGCCAGGCCAGCGCCAAGAGCGGGCGTAGCGACAACGGCAACCCGTTCTCCGCCTCCTCCAGCACGCGCGGCAACTCACGCCGTAACGCCGCCTCCCCCTTCGGCACCACTTCCCCAAACTCCGCCAGCAGCCCACGCAGCATGTTCCCCGTCGCCGTCAATTGGTCCGTCAGATGCTCCGCCACGCGTTTCTGACACTGCAGACTCTGTTGCTCCACCCCCATCAACCCCACCCCCGGCAATTCCTCCCGCTGCCCCGCACGGGCCACCGCTAACGCATCCCGCGCATCCGTCTTGTGGCCCTGACGGTACGGCAACACCCAACGCGGCGAGAGAATCTTCACCTGATGACCGAACGACTCCGCTAAGCGACCCCAATAGTGCGCACCCCCGCACGCCTCCAGTACCACCAAGGCCGGCGCCTGACGCACTAAATACGCCGACAACGCCGTCCGGCCCATCGCCTGGTTGCTCACCATCCGGTCCTGCTTGTCGACCACGCACACCTGAAACGTGTGCTTCGCTAAATCTATGCCGATTGTGTTAGTATCTCTCATCGTGGACTCCTCGTTGTTGGTTAAACAAAATTGCTTCTCCCCCCTTAACTACCATGATAAGGGGGGAGGAGTCCACACATCGGCGCAGGCCGGAATCCAGTCAAAGCACTATTCTCATACATAATTGTCGCGCGTTCCACGTCTGCGGGAAAATCTATCTCGATCCAGGCCTGGCCGGTAATGTCCTCAAAATTGAATATGTGAGGTTTTTCCATGAGCAAATCACGGATCGCTTCTTCGTAAGGTTCGCCAGTGCGGCCATTCTCGATGTATTGTTGCGCCTGCAAGGCCAGACGCGTCGATACGGCGGCGTCAAAACGGAAAAAGCCAACGGACTCTCCCTGGTAATTCCAGTTTATATTTGTGTCAGGCTTTTTTCGGAATTCCACCAGCGTATCATCGGATACGCATAACTTTACCGGCTCATCCCCGGGTTCGAAGTCCCGGTCCAGCAGGAAGCAGTTGCCGGACCGGGTATCGAACAGGCGCCCCAGTACCTCCGGGACATACAGCACGTCGGCATCCATCAGTATGGTGTCTGTGCCGTCGTTTAGAAAATCGTAAGCGCAATGCAGGCTTACGACGCTACCCAGTTTATGGTCCGGGTTGACAATGCTTTCGACTGGTGCGCGGCTTTCGACCTGTACCAGCGCCGCTTCGATTTGTTCATGACAATAGCCCGTGACGAGGATGATTCGGTCTATGGCCTGCCTGTTCAGGATTTCGATATGCCGTTGCAGCAGAGTTTCCCCCCCAAACTGCAACAGACACTTGGGCCGCCCCGCGGCGGCATCCCCCAGGCGTTCTCCGCGGCCTGCCGCGAGGATAATCGCTTTCATGATGGCTAAACCGGTTAATGTCTTAGATGATAATGCGTCGGCAATGGTATATTATTTGCCTGAATCGTACAGGGTCTATATTTTACTGATGAAATCCGAAATGGTTACCAAATATTTGGAGATAGCACGACGTGGATAGTGTATTCATTTATTGGGATAACTCAAATATCTTCCATGAAGCGCAACGTTTGGCGGAAGAACGGGAGGAAGGAGAAGGGGCTCGATACCGCGTACGCGTCAACTTCGATAATTTGCTGCGTCTGGCACATGCCGACCGTCCGTTACAGAAGGCTCTGGCAGCCGGGTCTGTCCCGCCTGAAATGCGCCAGCTATGGAATCGGATGGAATATATGGGAGTGGAAGTCCGGCTGTTCGACCGGGGCATACCTGGCCGCGGGGAACAGGAAATACCTGACCGCTTACTGCAACTAAGGATGTTGGAAGATGCCTTGGACTACAATGGAACACCAGGTATTGTGGTTTTATTGACAGGTGACGGAGCAGGCTATTACGAGGGCGCGGGTTTCCATAGTACCCTGGAAAGGATGCACAAGCGTGGTTGGCAAGTGGAAATTTTGTCATGGGCACATTCCTGCCACCAAGGAATGCGCAAGTGGGCAGAAGAAAACGGTGTTTTCGTCGCGCTGGATGACTTCTACGAGGCCATTACATTCATGGAACCATCCCGCCCCGGGTTTGAAGTGGCGCGTTCTCGTAAATCAGCAGAGTTGGACTTGTCACTTCGACCTGCTCGTAGTCTTTAATAAAGCGTAGGCGATAAGCGACTATGGAAGATACTGCGGCTGCACTACTAGCTCGCTTTTCGGGTGGTTCATCTATCAATGATCGTTGGGTTGCCGCACGAGAGCTTATGGCAGCGCGACAGCTTGTGTCTGTCGCCGAAACAGACAAGTTTCAATCCGCCTTTCTATCTATTGGTGATGAAGCAAGATATGGAAGCGACATTGAACGTTTAGTCGCAGTAGATCTTGTGGTTCGGCTTTCAAATTATGTAAAGAAACTTGCTCCTGTTGCTAAGGATACCACCAGATCTTATTACAGCTCACTACCCGCAGTGTGCTGTCGCTATCGGCGGCTCGGTACGAGAACTTCCACAAGAGATTTCTGTGGGAGATATCATATTTCCTCCCTCTCCTGGGCAAAGACAACTGGAAACATTATAGATGAATCGACGTCATCTATGGATTTTTTCTCAGCTACTTTGATCTGACCGGTACCTGCCCATCAACTGTTCCGTGGATGAATCATGGGAACCGGTTGGTTCTTCACCGGCCAGTTCCCCGGCTATGCGTCCCGCCAGGGTCTTTCCCAGTTCCACGCCCCACTGGTCGAAGGGGTTGATGCCCCAGATGGCGGCCTCCACGAAGGTCTTGTGCTCGTACAGGGCCAGCAGCATGCCCAGGGTGTAAGGGTCCAGCCGGTCGTACAGGATGGCGGTGCTCGGCCGGTTGCCGTCGAAACGCCGGTAGGGTTCACCGGCATCGGTGCTGCCCTGCATCAAGGCTTCGCCCTGGGCCAGGCAGTTGGCGACCAGCAGTTCGTGCTGTTTACCGTCATGGTTGCTGTCGAGGGGCAGCAGGAAGTCGATGGAGGAGGCGCGCGTGCCTTGGTGCAGGAACTGGAAAACCGCATGCTGCGCCGGGCTGCCGGTACCGCCCCATAAGACCTGGGACGTCTGCACTTCCACCTTGCCGCCGTCCGCGCCGACCGACTTGCCGTTGCTCTCCATCACCAACTGGCTGAGGTAGGCCGGCAACCGTTCCAGCCGCTGGTCGTAGGGGATGACGGCATGGGCGCCGATGTCAAGAAAATTGTTGTGCCAGATGCTGATCAGGCCCAGGACAGCGGGGATGTTGGCGCTGAATTCGGCTGACGCAAAGTGTGAATCCAGCGCGTGCGCTCCGGCCAGGAACTGCCTGAAATGATCTTCCCCGATGCTGACGGCGGCGCTCATGCCGATGCAGGACCAGATTGAATAGCGCCCGCCGGTCCAGTCCTCGATCCTGAAAAAACGCTCCTGGTCGATGCCGAAGTCTTCCACGGCAGCGGCGTTGCCCGATACGGCCAGGAAGTGCCGGCCCGGGTCCTTGCAGCCGTTGTCCCGGAGCCAGTCGCGGGCGCGCCGGGCATTGACCAGGGTTTCCGACGTGGTGAAGGATTTTGAGGCGGCGATGAACAGGGTTGTTTCCGGGTCGGAGCGGGCCAGGATGCGCTCGATGTCGAAGGGGTCGATGTTGGCGACGAAATCGATGTCCGGGCTGTCCTGCCGGAATTCGGTCAGGGCTTCGACCAGCAGGCGCGGTCCCAGGTCGGAACCGCCGATGCCGATGTTCACCACCCTGGAAATGGGTCTGCCTGTGGCGCCCTCAACCTCGCCGGCGCGTAATTTCCGCACGAACCCGAACATCCTGTCCCGCTCCTGCGACGCCTGGCGGGCAACGTCGGACAATCCGTGGGTGTCCCGGATTCCGTCCGGCGCCCGCAGGAGGGTGTGCAGGGCAGGGCGCCGTTCCGTCGGGTTGACTTCGTGTCCTGAGAATAACTCGCCGATTTTTTTACCCAGCCCGCGTTGATCGGCCAGGTCCAGCAGCAGGGACAGGGTCTCGTCGGTGACCAGGTTTTTCGAGAAATCGACAAAAATCCGCTCCAGGCGCAGGGAGAACCTCTGCGCCCGTCCCGGGTCCCGGGCAAATTCATCGCGCAGGCGGAGCCCGGCCGCCTGCCGGCGGTGCCCGGCAAGCCTGCGCCAGGCCGCAGTCTGTTCCGGTGATTTGTCGTTTCGTCCGGCCATAGGGGAAATACCGCCATTATAGTCTCAACTTCAAATCTATTATTCAACAGATGAGGTTGAAAGAGTACCGGCCCGGCCAGCGGTTGCACAATGCGAAAATCAGTCTGATTAACCTGACACATGTCGGCGGTTCCGTTATTTTTACGGTAAATTTAACGGAACCACCGGCATGTATCCTCGCCTGTTAACACTCCCTACGTAGAGACCTACCTGAGAGAGGAAATCCAGCAGGAGGCCCTGACCCGGAACCTGGACAGTTTCTACCGCTTCCTGACCGTCGCCGCCCTGGTCAACGGGCAGGCGCTGAACGTCAGCAACATCGCCAGGGAGGTGGGTGTTGCGAGGTCCACGGTGCAAGGCTATTTCAGCATCCTGGAAGACACCTTGCCGGGGTGGTACCTGCCGGCCTACCGCAACAGGGTCAAGGTCAAGGAGGTTGCCCACGTCAAGTTCTACCTGTTTGATTGCGGCGTGCAACGCGCCCTGGCGGGCCTGCACCGGGATAAACCATCGGCCCTGGAAACGGGGACACTGTTTGAGACGTTCATCCTTAATGAATTCAGGGCGCTCAACTCCTGGCTATCTCACGGCGCGCAATTTTATTACTGGCGCACCGAATCCGGCACTGAGGTTGACCTGGTATGGAAAAGGGGCCGGCAAGCAGTTGGCTTTGAAATCAAATCATCTCCGGTCTGGCAGGAGAAATTCAACAGGGGGTTGAACGCAATGCTCCAGGCGGGAGACATCCAGCAGGCCTTTGGTATTTACCAGGGGGAACGGACGCAGAAGGCCGGAGAGGTCACAGTGTTGCCGTACTCAACGGCGCTCAGGATGGCTGCGGAGGGTCAGTTTATCAGGCCGGACTAGGCAACCTGACTCCGAGGAGAGAGTGAAACGGCCATCGCTGGCCGGATTCCGGACGGTATAAACGGTCATCGCAAAGTTGCAGCAATCCCGCACTGATGTCCTCTCCGCTAAAAAAAGGACCGCCCGGACCAATTGAGGAGGAACGGGCGGCTAACTTCATCGCGAACTACGAAGGTGTCATGAGTTCTTGTATGTTTCTTAAAGCACCTCTTTGCGCATGATGAAACCAAGTGTGTATTGCGAAATATTGACTCTAACAGAACAATCGTGTGATTGTAGTGTAGATAAAGCTTTTAATTATGAGTTTTTCGGAAAATATGACGAATAATAACGAAATAGTGCGCGAGAACGAGGCCCAGGAGCGCGCGGGCCGCAGGGTTGCAGTCGAGCGCTTTGAGGCCTGGCGCGCCGGGTGGAAAGGAATCGATATGTCACTGGAAGAGATCCTCGCCGCACGCCATGAAGGGCATCGCTATTGACCGATCTTCGGGCAGCCGAAGAGGAAAGCGTGCGGGTCCTGGATCAATAACCCGCGGATACGGTAAAAAAATTCGCCCTGAAGAGGATTCGAACCTCTGGCCTTCCGCTTAGGAGGCGGACGCTCTATCCGTCTGAGCTATCAGGGCATGGTTCCGGATAGACATCACCCGTTTCCGGTTGATTAATTCAAGCATATCATTTATTAATCCGCCCCATGCAAAAATATTCGGTAATCATCCCCGCCCTGAACGAGGCGGATTTTATCGGCGCGACCCTGGAGCGGCTTCAGCCCGCCCGCGCCAGGGGCCATGAGGTGATCCTGGTGGACGGCGGCAGCGCCGATGACACCTGCGGGATTGCGGCAGGCGGCGTGGACCGTATCCTGCAATGCGGTCCCAACCGGGGCGCACAGATGAATCACGGCGCGCAGGCCGCACGCGGAGATATCCTTTTGTTTCTCCACGCCGATACCCTGGCGCCCCATGATTTTGACTGTATCCTGGATGATCGCGGGGTTTGCGGGAATGCCTGGGGAAGTTTCGACGTGAGGTTGTCCGGCGGCCATTTCATGTTCCGTTGCATCGAAAGGATGATGAACCTGCGTTCCCGGCTGACCGGCATCGTCCTCGGAGACCAGGCGATTTTTACCGGCCGCCGCCTGTTCAGCCGGCTGAACGGCTATGCGGAAATACCGTTGATGGAGGACATCGAGTTGACCAGCAGGCTGAAAAAAGTTTCCTCGCCCATCCGTATCGGGCAGCCCGTTGTCAGCTCATCCCGCCGCTGGGAACAGCACGGCATAGCCAGGACTGTACTGCTTTCATGGAAACTGAGGCGCTGCTATGCAATCGGCGCCGACCCACACAAACTCGCCGGCAAGTATCATTAACCCGAATATCTCACCGTGATGCGATATGCGGGTTGAACAAAAGACGGCATTGCTGGTTTTCACGAGAACGCCCGCTCCGGGAAGCGTGAAAACCCGCTTGTTGTCCGTGATGGACGCGCGGCGCGCTGTGACAATCCAGGTCGATTTATTGCAACGTACCCTGGAAACGGCGCGCGCATCGGCAGCGGACGACATCGAGCTTTGGTGTGCGCCGACAACGCAGCATCCCGTCCTGCTCGAACTCGAGGACAGGTTTTCACTGACACTGCGCCCGCAGGCCGGCGCCGGCCTGGGTGAACGCATGTGTTTTGCCATGGAGCAGGCTTTGCAGGTGTACCGGCACGTGGCGCTGGTCGGCAGCGACTGCATGGACCTGGCCGCGGCGGATATCGACCTTGCCCTGGAACAACTGGCCGCCGGGACAGACGTAGTCCTGGGTCCGGCCCTTGACGGCGGGTACTACCTGGTCGGACTTTCCAGGTTATACCGGGAACTGTTTGCCGGCATCAAGTGGGGCACGGACCGGGTGCTGCAGGATACCCGGAAGCGGGTTGCGCAGTTGGGGCTGAAGCTGTGTGAACTGCCGGTACGCCGCGATCTCGACCGGCCCGAGGACTTGCGTTACCTGCAGGTTTCAGAAAGCTCTGAACAAGCCCATCCTTGACTTGTTCAGTTTCCTTTATTTCCAGGCGGTTTTTCTTCCTTTGGCCCGTATTGCCTGATGAATTTGCGCGACAGCTTTTCCGCCTCTTCCAGTTCCTCCGACGACAGGTTTTCCCGCGCTGACGGCAATGCATCGATGGACTTCCTGTGTTGGTGCTCGGCCCCGGTTCGGTACCAGGCATAAGCGTATTCGAAGTCCTTCGGCACACCCCTGCCGCTCATGTATAGCTCCGCCAGACGGAACTGGGCCTGCTTGACGCGTTGCTCCGCCGCCTTGCGGAACCATTTTGCGGCTTCCTCGTAGCTCTGTCCCACGCCCTGGCCTTGCAGGTACATCATGGCGACGTAATACTGGGCGAGGCCGTCTTCAGAGGTTTCGGCCAGGGAACGCATGGTGTTGTAGGCCTGTTCGTAGTCGCCCCTGTTATAGGCGAACACGCCGTCAATAAAATCCGCAAGCGCGGGGCCGGCCCATAAGCACGCCAGGAAGATAACCGTGGGAAGTTTTTTCATGGGGGGAAATTATACCTTTATTTCCCCAGTTCCGACAGCAGCGCCGCGATGGACCGGGCGGACTGGCCCGGCGCCATCAGGTGCACGCCGGCAATGCCGTCAATCTTCTGCAGGCGTTCGATCAGTTCAATGCAGATGCGCCGGCCCTCCTGTTTCGGGTCGCTGCTGTCTTCAAGTCGTTGGATCAGGGAGTCCGGGAAGGCCACCCCCCAGAGGTTCTCCCGCATCCACCTGGCGGACCGGACGGAGGCCACGGGTCCCAGGCCGATGAGAATCCCGGCCCTGTCCGCGATGCCCCATTCTCCCATGTACCCGGCGTAGGCCTCGATCAGGTCGATGTCGTAACACAACTGGGTCTGTATGAAGCGGGCGCCTGCGTCTGTCTTTCTGGTAATACCGGGCGGGGCACCCTTGTCATCAGGCCGTTGCGGCACGTCCGCCGAGCCAATGAGGAAACGGGGAGAAGGGTCGATCTCCCGGCCGTTCGGCAGGATGCCTTTTTCGCTCATGTCCCGGGCGAGAGCGATCAGGGCGGTGCTGTCGATATCGTGCACTGCCCTGGCTTCGGGCTGGTCGCCCCCGGCGGGGTCGTCTCCCGTCAGCAGCAGCAGGTTGGAGACCCCGAATGCCGCGCAACCGACCAGGTCGGCGCACAGCGCAATACGGTTGCGGTCGCGGCAGGTCAGTTGCAGCACCGGCTCCATGCCGTTGACGGCGAGCAGGGCAGCGGCGGCGGCGCTCGACATGGTGGTCCTGGCCGCGGCGCCGTCGGTTACATTGATGGCTTCCACCCGGCCGTCCAGCATGCCGGCTTCTTCCAGCAGGCTGCCGGCAGAGGCCGCCAGCGGCGGCACCAGCTCAGCGGTAAAACAGAACCTGCCTTCGTTCAGTGACGTTTCCAGCTTATTCATTCTTATGACACGGGGAACATGGGAATCTCAACGACGACAGGGGACAGATTTTAAATCTGTCTCCTCCCGTTTATTATACACGGAATGTGTCTGCCAGTACGCGATGGACGGCTTCCGGTTGCTCCGACAACATCATGTGCCCGCAATCTTCCAGGATGTCGAGCTGTGCCTGGTCCAGCGCGTCGATGAGGCCGGCTGCCGACGCCGGCGGTGTCATCCGGTCCTGTTTTCCGAGGATCAGGTTCGCCGGCGCCCGGATGTCCTGCGCCGCCGCCAGGCCGCCGGTGTATTCATTGCAGGCATTGAGGTCCGTGAACAGGACGTTTTCCAGGGACCGTTCCAGTAAGCGCATATTACTGTGCATGATATGGATGCCGGCAACGGGGTTGCCGCCAAGTTGCGAGCGCCAGGCATGGGCATACAGCATGATCATGTCGACCGCGCTGTGATGGTTCCTGCGCGCCGCATCCAGCAGGGGTTCAGCCACCGGCATGGGCGCCGCTGCGCCCAGCAACACGAGCCTGCTGATCCCGGCCCGCGCCCGGTGCGCCGCCTCCAGGGCGACCAGCGCCCCCATGCTGTGGCCCACCAGGGCGGCTTCTTCCAGTTCCAGGGCCTGGATTAAATCAAGCAGCCAGGCTGCATTCGCTTCTATTGACGGCAGCGGTTCCCCCCCGGACCGGCCGTGACCCGGCAGGTCGATGGCGATGGAATTGAACCGCTTTTTGGCGAAATAGCGGTTGAACAGGGTCCAGACCGTATGATCGAGACCGGCGCCATGAATAAAGATAATGCCCGGCAGGCCGGGCTTGAAATCTTCCCGGCCGGTCGCGGCAAACACACTATGACTATCTATTCTTATTTCCATTTGTCTGCATTCCGACGTTGTCATGCCGGGCTTGACCTCCCGTTCGTCATGCCGGGCTTGACCCGGCATCCAGTATGATACTGTGTCGCCCTCCGGGCGACCCATTATTTGACTGGATTCCGGCCTTCGCCGGAATGACGAGTCAGGGGGCTTTCGCCGGAATGACGGCAAGATATTATTTTATTTCTGCGATCGGTACAAAGCCCGGTTCAAATCGTTGATCAGGTCCTCCGGGTCCTCCAGTCCGACGGACAGCCGGACCAGTCCTTCACTGATGCCGGCCTGTTTCAGGGCGTCATCGTCCATGCGGCCGTGGGTGGTCGAAGCCGGATGGATCACCAGGGACTTTGCATCGCCCACGTTAGCCAGGTGGGAAAACACCTGCAGGGATTCGATGAACCTGCGGCCCGCCTCGCGCCCGCCTTTCAGTTCAAAACTGAACACCGAACCGCATCCCAGGGGCAACAGTTTTTTTGCCAGGTCATGATCAGGATGACCCGGCAGCTCCGGGTAAGTGACATATTCCACGGCATCGTTGTCATCCAGGCACTCGACGATTCGCCTGGTATTGGCGACATGCTTGTCCATTCTCAGCGCCAGCGTTTCCACACCCTGCAGGATGTAAAACGCGCTGGCGGGGCTGAGCGCCGCGCCGAAGTCTCTCAGACCCTCGCGCCGCGCCCGGTGCAGGAAGGCGTCCGGGCCGAAATCCTCGGCGAAATCGATGTCCAGGATTCCTTCGTATGGTTCCGTCAGGCCCGAAAATTTGCCGGAGGCCTCCCAGTCGAAGCGGCCGGAATCCACGATAATGCCGCCGATGGCGACTCCATGCCCGCCGATGAACTTGGTAAGGGAGTGGATGACGATGTCCGCGCCGTGATCGAAGGGTTTCAGCAGGTAAGGCGTGGTCAGGGTCGAATCCAGCATCAGCGGAACCTGCGCCGCGTGCGCGATGCCGGCAACCGCTTCGACGTCGAGGACTTCACAACGGGGATTGCCTATGGTTTCGGCGTAAACCAGGCGGGTTTCAGGGCGGATGGCCTGCCTGAACGCTTCCGGGTCTCTGGGGTCCGCGAAGGTGGTCTCAATGCCGAAACGGGGCAGGGTGTAAGTGAACAGGTTATGGGCGCCGCCGTACAGCGCGTGGGATGCGACGATATGGCTGCCGCCGTCCATCAGCGTGCATATCGCCAGGTGGATGGCGGCCATGCCGCTGGCCGTCGCCACTGCGCCGGTGCCCCCTTCCAACCCGGCGATGCGTTCTTCCAGCACCGCCACCGTCGGGTTGGAGATGCGGGAATAGACATGTCCCGACCTGGCGAGGTCGAACATGGAGGCGGCCTGGTCCGTTTCCCTGAACACGAACGAGGTGGTCTGGTAAATGGGCGCGGCGCGCGCGCCGGTCACCGGGTCGGGGCGTTGCCCGCCGTGCAGGCTGATGGTATCGAAGCCGGGGTATTTCATCGGAATTAAGAATTGGGAATTAGGAGTTAATGATGATTTGCATAAGCATTGTATATGCTACCCCCGCCCAATTCCATACGAGGGCAGGCCCGGAATCCGGTATAATATGGTGTCACCTTTGGCGACCCTTTATTTCACTGGATTCCTGCATACGCAGGAATGACGAACGATCGGAAGTGCATATGGCGGATCAAGACATTCTCGATACCGCGCAGCAGTGGCTGGCTGAGGGCCGGGACGTCGCCCTGGCGACCGTGATCGAGACCTGGGGGTCGGCGCCGGCGCCCGGCGGCAGCCAACTGCTGGTGGACGGGCAGACCAACTTCATCGGCTCCGTTTCCGGGGGCTGCGTGGAGACCGCCGTGATCGGCGAGGCGGAAGAGGTGATCCGGACCGGGCAGCCGCGTATGCTGGAATACGGCGTCACCGACGAGATGGCCTGGGAGGTCGGCCTGGCCTGCGGCGGGCGCATCAAGGTCTACGTGGAGTCGATACGCTGAGATGCGCAAAGAGTCGCTGGAACAGATAAACGCCTGCCGTTCGGCGCACCGGCCCTGCGTGTTGTTCAGGGACCTGGATGCCCATGAGAGCTTTGTCCTGGAACCCGGCCTGCACGTGGATGAACAGGATGCGGAACTGCATGAACTCGCCATGCAGGCCCTGAGAACGGATCGGTGTGTGCGGCGCGAGGTCCGGGGACAGGACTGGTTCGTCCAGCCATTCAACGCGCCGTTGCGCCTGATCATCATCGGCGCGGTGCATACCGGCCAATACCTCGCAAGTTACGCGCGGTCCTGCGGCTACCACGTGGTGGTGGTGGATCCCAGGCAGGCATTCGCCAGCGAGGCCCGTTTCCCCGGGGTGACGCTGAATACGGAATGGCCCGATTACGCCCTGGAGGTCCTGGCGCCGGACACTCGCACTGCCCTGGTGACCCTGACCCACGATCCGAAACTGGACGATCCGGCCCTGCAGGCTGCGCTGCGTTCACCGGCGTTCTATATCGGCGCCCTGGGCAGCAGGAGGACCCAGGCCGCGCGGGTGGAGCGCCTGCAGGAAACCGGGTTCGGAGAGGCCGAGATAGCCCGTCTCAAGGCGCCGGTGGGACTGGACATCGGCGCCCGCTCCCCGGCGGAGATCGCCGTTTCAATCATGGCGGAGATTACTGCAACATTACGCCAATCCTGACGGGCAGGGAGTCGCCCACTTCCTCTCCGTCATGCCGGGCTTGACCCGGCATCCAGTGGAATACTGTGTCGCCCACTGGGCGACTCTGTATTAGACTGGATGCCGGCCTTCGCCGGAATGACACAGGAGGGGATATCACGCGGATTTTCTGATCAGGCGGTGGGAGTAGAACAGCAACAGCATGGCCGTCGCCAGGCTTCCGGCGATGGCGGCGATGCCGGCGCCTGCCAGGCCGATTTTCGGCAACAGCAGGACCAGGGCCGTGATGTGCAGGATTGTGGTGAAGACCCTGATGTGCATGGATACCTCGGGACGGCCTATGGAAAACAGCGCGGGTTCCAGGGCGAAGGAGGTCATCGTGATGGCGGCCCCGATCATGAGCAGTACCAGGATATCGTAGGCGCTGACGTATTCCGCGCCGAAGAACAGGCCCAGCAGGGACTGCCCGAACAGGAAAACCAGCAACAGGATAAAGCCGGCAATGGCCCCGCCGACCAGGGCCGAGTGCCTGATGACGTTCCAGAGGCGGTTGAATTGTTTTGTCACCGCGATTTTTGTCATTTCCGGGTAAACCGTTTCGGTGAATAACTGGGCGGGTTTGATCAGCACGGCCGCGGATTCCTGGGCGATCTTGAACAGGCCGGCGGCTGCCGGTCCGGACATGGCGCCGATGATGAGGGTGGCGATATGTACAGTCGAGGTATACAGGGTCCTGTTCAAATGGGAAGCCCAGATAAACGAGAGGATTCCTTCATGGGGCCTGATCAGGTGTTTCATACTGAAGTTCATATCCCTGCCGAAGCCCCGGTGGCTGAATTCGCGCCAGCCGAACCAGACGGTGGCCAGACACTGAACGGCGCCGGCGAGAAACCAGAACAGGAGGAATGCGCTGATATGCTGGTAGAAGAAGTAGGCGGCACAGGCGCCGGCGAGCCGGATCGTCGGGACGACCATCAGCATCAGCGCCACCAGGTCGAAGCGGTTAAACAGACGCAGCAGGCCCAGGGAAGTTGTCTTGAAGTTGAACAGGATCATGCAGCAGTAAACGGCCGCCACAAGTTCCAGATCTTCCGTTACGCCGAACCAGGGGCCGATCCTGGATAAGGCCAGGATACCCACCAGTGTGCCGAGAACGCAAAAACCGATGTCCAGGAGCGTTGTAAATTTGATCAGTTTCTGGAAATCCTCCCGCGCATTATTCTCCAGGCACAGCGCGCCGTACCTGACCACGCACTCCGCGGTCTTTAAAGTGATAAAGTCCCGGACCGCGACGGCATAGGCATGGATAAGGATGAGAACGCCGAAATTATGGGCGCCCAGGGCGCGGGTGGCCAGGGCAAGGTACACCAGGCCGGCCAGGGCGGTATACAGCTTGCCCGCGGTCAGCATGGCGGAGTTTTTGAAAACCCGGCGGTAAAGACCGTCGTTCGTCACGACAGTGCGCTGAACGCCTCGCAGATTTTGTCTACCTGTTCATCGGTGTGGGCGGCGCAGACGCTTATGCGCACCAGTGATTTGCCGTCGGGCGTCGCAGGCGGGAAGATCAGGTTCACATAAACACCGTGCTCGTGCAGGCCGCGCCACAGTGCGAGAGCCTCTTCCCGTGTGTCCAGCAGGGCTGCAATCACCGGGCAGGGTTCGGGTCCCAGTTCATAACCGGCGTCGAGCAGGTGCCGGTAAAGGCGCCGTGCGTGACGCCACAGCCGGGCGCGCAGGTCGGCGCCGTTTTCCACCCGTTTCAGCGCTTCCCGGGTGGACGCGATCACCGAAGGGCAGGGCGATGCGGTGAAGATATACGGCCTGCTCGCATAGCGTATCAGGTCGAGCTGCGGGTGGTTGCTGACGCAATACCCGCCGGTGCTGGCCAGGCTTTTACTGAAGGTGCCGACTATGAAATCCGCTTCGTTGATGACGCCGGCCTCTTCCACCAGGCCCCTGCCGCGCTCGCCCAGCACGCCCAGCGAATGGGCTTCATCCACCAGCAGCATGGCTTGATGTGCGTTTTTCACCTCGACGAATTCCCGGATGCGGGCCTTGTCCCCCAGCATGCTGTAGATGCCTTCGATGATGACCAGTGTGTTTGCCGCTCGCTCTCCCAGGCGTTTCAGGCGTTTGTGCAGGTCGTCGGGATTATTGTGGCGGAAGCGCACGATGTCGGCGCCGCTCAACCGGCACCCGTCGTAGATGCTGGCATGGCTGTCGGCGTCTATGACTATGGTGTCCTCGTTGTTCGCCAGGCCGGATATCACCGCCAGGTTGGCCTGGTAGCCTGTGGTGAATACGATGGCCTTGTCGCATTCGTAGAACGCGGCGATTTCCCGTTCCAGCGCCCGGTGGCCGGAAAAGCTGCCGTTGGCCATTCTTGATCCGGTCGTCCCCGTTCCCAGTTCGTCCAGTGCGGCATGGGCCGCATCAAGGCATTCCTTGTCGAAGGTAAGGCCCAGGTAGTTGTTGGTGCCGGCCAGGATCGTTCTCCTGCCGTTGATACGCGCTTCCGTCGGTGAATAGATTTCTTCAATGGGCGCGCCGAAGGGATCTACGCCCTCGCCCAGCAGGCTCTGCCGGTCCTGTACCAGGGGCTGGAATTTGGCAAACAGGCTCATTTCTCAGGTTCCTGTGTTGATGACGGTGTGTATCCGTTCTGCCAGGTCCTTGACGGTATGTACGTCGGCCAGCAGGTTGACCGGCATGGATATGTCGAATTCATCCTCTATATCCATCAGCAGGTCGAGCACCTTGAACGAATCCAGTCCCAGTTCGGTGACCAGTTCCGAATCTTCCGCCAAGCTGGCGTCCGGCGCTGTCAGCGCCGACAGTTCAGTGATCACTTTTTCCAGGATTTCTTCATAACTTGTTGTCATTCACCTCTCTCCGGGTTTAGTGCAGATTCCCAGCAGGAAGGGTTATCATACAAGCCATTCCGGACACGCTGTGAATACGTCCCTGTACGCTTTATCATCCGCTATCCCTGCGGATGACATTCCTGCATGGCTTATATGATAACCCTTCCGGGTAGATTATATAGCCGAGGCAATGCCGTCGCGCAGGCTTATTTTTGGTTTCCAGCCCAGGGTGGCCGTTAGCGGGGTATTATCGCATACCCAGTTCTCGTGGGTGATTTCGTTGACCTTGCCTGGGGTCAGTATGGCCGGGTAGCGCAGGATCCGGGCGAACAGCAAATTCACGTGTGCTGCGCATTTCAGCAGGGGGGCGGGTACCCTGATACGGATTATCCGGCGCTTCCAGGCGGCTTCGCCGGCCGCGGCGATATCCTCCCAGCGGTAGCCGTCGCTCGTTCCGTCATCCAGTTCGAACAGTCCTTGCGCCTCCTTTGCCTGCAGCCACATCAGGATGGCGTTTACCAGGTCGGCGACATGTATCAGGCTGATCCTGGCGCCCGGCGTTCCGGCCCCTGCCAGGATGCCGCGCCGCATGAGGCGGAACAGGGGGCGCATTTCCCTGTCGCCGGGTCCGTAAATGGCCGTGGGCCGGAATATGGTCCGCGTCAGCGTGGCATAGTCGTCGGTCATCAGCAGTTCTTCCGCCATGGCTTTGCTGCGCGAGTACCAGGAATAACCGGGATACCTGGCGGCGACGGATGAGATCAGCAGGAACCTGGGGGCCGGCGTTATTTTCCGGGCGGCATTGAGCAGGTTTTCGGTACCCCGCAGGTTGACTTCCAGGAAGTCTTCCAGTGAATTGCCGCGGGTTGCGCCGGCGCAATGTATGACGCTGGTGCAGCCTTCGACCAGTTCATCCAGGGCCGGCCGGTTGTTCAGGTCGCCGTTGATCCAGGAGACGTTTCCCGAATCCGGGCCCGGGCGGCCTGGCTCCCCGGATGGGGACAGACTTGAAGTCTGTCCCCCGGGTTCCCCGGCGCTTCCTGTCTGCGCGCGCGGACGGCGTGTCAGCGCCTTGATCCGGCAACCGGTCTTTTCAAGTGCGGTGAGAAGGTTACTGCCCAGAAAGCCTGTGGCTCCCGTCAGCGCCACACGCTCCGTCATGGCAGTAACAGGATTCAGCCCGGATTTCTCAGGCTATGCGGTTTCGGCTTGTGAGGCGGCGGCCTGCTTCAGGTCTACTCTCTCGATAAAACCCTTGCGCGCAGCCACGCGGGATAATTTGCCTGACGAAGTACGCGGCAGTGTGTGTGGCGCGACCAGGTCCACATAGCAGTAAATCCCGAAGCCCTCATAGACTTTCCGCTGCAGTTGCTTGATCAGCGATTGCCTGGCCGTGCTCTCGGTAAGGCG
Organism: Gammaproteobacteria bacterium; assembly: GCA_965204045.1. GTDB lineage: Bacteria > Pseudomonadota > Gammaproteobacteria > Eutrophobiales > Eutrophobiaceae > JAAXHV01. The sequence goes on along the minus strand of CBDBDW010000002.1, from coordinate 4,511,868 downwards.
GCATTCGACCACCAGCACGACGATCTGCTGTTCGTCGTCGGTCTCGATATCGAATGCGGAGGATTCGCCCATCCTGATCTCGTCCATTTCCTCGGCTATCTCTTCCAGGTCCTGGGCGCGGATGTTCCTGCCGTTTACGATTATGATGTCCTTGCGCCGTCCGGTAAGGTAGAGGTTATCGCGGTACAGGTAGCCCAGGTCTCCGGTATCCAGCCAGCCGTTTTCCAGTATTACCCGGTCGGTTGCTTCCCGGTCGTCCAGGTAGCCGCTCATCAGGCTGGGGCCTTTGACCAGTACCCTGCCGACGCGCAGGTCGGGCAGCAGTTCACCGTCATTATCGATAATCCTGATCTCGTGCTCGGGCAGGGCGCTGCCGCAATTCACTATTTCGATCACCTTGCGGTTATCCGCCTGCACGCGCACCGCTATGCCGCGTTCAGCCATGGTCAGCGCGTCGACCGACATCACGTCCAGGCCGTGGTCCAGTTCCGAGAAGGTCGCGGCAAGCGAGGCCTCCGCCAGTCCGTAACAGGGCAGGAAGGCATTGGAGTCAAACCCGGTTTCGGCCATGGTCTTGGCAAATGCCTTGAAAGTGCTGGAACGCAGCATCTCTGCGCCGATACCGGCAATGCGCCAGCAACTCAGGTCGAGCTGTTGCAGGTCGGCGCTGCGAATCCTGCGGGTACACAGTTCGTAACCGAACGGCGGTGAGAAAGCAATGGTGCAGCGGTTCCTGCTGATCAAACGCAACCACTGTAGCGGGCGGATGGCAAAATCCCTTGTGCGCAGGTAATCCACCGATAACTGGGATGCAATCGGGCCCAGGACGAATCCCACCAGGCCCATGTCATGGTAGAACGGCAGCCAGGACGCGCAGCGGTCGCCATTGTGGACTTTCAGGCCGCTTCTCGTGATCCCCTGCAGGTTGCTCATTACCGCCTTGCCGGTAATGATGACGCCCTGCGGCGCGCGGGTGCTGCCCGACGTGAACTGCAGGTAGGCCGGTTCTTCGGGCCTGCTCGGTTCCATGGAACGCCCTGACGGAGTAATGTCAGACAGTTGCTCCGGCGTGCCGAGCCATTCGAGATGTTCGTTATCGACGGCAGCTTCCTCAAGGAAGCTGATGAATTCCTTATGCGCGATGGCCACCTTGGCCCTGCCGCTGTTAAGCAGGCCCTTGAGTTGCTGTACGTAAACCGCATGACTGCCGAGGTTCAGGGGTATCGGCATGGCGAACGGGACAAGTCCGATATACTGGCAGGCAAAGAACAGGACGATGAAATCCGGATGGGTATCGGCGACGAGCGCGATGTGGTCGCCGCGCTTCAGGTCAAGGCTGAGAAGGCGTTGGGCGGCAAGCCTCGCCCGCTGCTGGAGCTCACTGTAAGGCAGGACGGCGCAGAGCCTGCCTTTAGCGTCGTAGAAGTTGCAACCGGTGACGCCGGCGGCAGCATAATCCAGCGCTTCGGATAAACAGGAAAAACCGGCCAGGTTTTGACCGATTGTATTACCAGTGTTCGTCACTTCTCGGTTCACGATGAATAAACCCCCGTCTCGTTCTTTTTAACGCCGGTTGACAAAGGCAGACTTATTTTTGGCTTATTAGAGCGTCCATCCGCAAGCATAGGATATCCAACCAATTCTTTCCAATTGATAAATTATAAACATAAAATACGGCTATTCTATATCTTTACATAGTACAAGGCGACAAATATGACACAACCTGAGAAAAACTTCCAGCATTTTTTTCAGGAAATTCCTCAATTCGGCCATGCGGCCCTCAGATCGTCCCTCAACCGGTTAAATACCTTCTCGTCAATGTGATTGTTCTGTGCCAGGTCCGGCGGACCGGGCCAGGCGCTATCGGAAAACACCTCCCCTCCGTAGCGGCGTTCAGCCGCATAACGGGGCAGCACATGAAAATGGACGTGCGGGTCGACCATCATCAGCATCAGGTAGTTCAGTTTATCATAGTGGAAAAGATGCGATAATACCATCTCAACGTCGCGTGTAACCTGGGCCAGTTCGGTAAAACCGGCTTCGCTCAGCCGGGAAAATGCCGTGACCGGTTCACGCGCGACCAATACCAGGGCGCCGAGCGTTACCTGGGCGGGACGCAGCAGTACGAGCCACGAGGAATAGCTGTGGATGCAGGTATCCGGCGCTCCGAATTTCAACATCGTTTCGTTCAGGGCGTTTGATGGCATTTGCGGTTTCGTCGCTCAACAGGACAAGGCTTTTACATATACTAAATGATGAGCAACAAGCGGTCAAAGTCCTTTTCGGGGCGAAAACACAAACCGGAAGACCCGTTACGGGTCGTCCCGGTCGGTAACCGGCGCCAGTTGGCTGCGTTCATCCGTTTGCCCTGGCGCCTGTACGCGCGGGATCCCTTATGGGTCCCGCCGTTGAAGATCGAACGCAGGCTGCATTTCTCCTCCCTGAACCCTTATTTTGCCCATGGCCGCTGGCAGGGCTGGATTGCCTGGCAGGGCGACCGGCCGGTGGGCCGCATAAGCGCCCAGGTCGATGAGCTGCACCGCAGCCATTATGGCGTGAAGTCCGGCCATTTCGGCTTTCTCGAATGTGAAAACGACCCGGCGGTAATGCGCGCCCTGGTGGCGGAGAGCGAGCGCTGGCTGGCGCAACACGGGACCGAAGAGATCACGGGACCGTTCAACTTTTCCATCAACCAGGAATGCGGGTTGCTGGTGGACGGTTTCAATACCCCGCCGGCAATCATGATGCCCCATAACCATCCCTGGCACGCGGAATTACTGGAACAACAGGGTTATCGCGCGGCGAAAGACCTGTATGCCTATTGGATCAAACCTGATTTCGCCATCCCGCGGGTCATGCAGAGCCTGGTGGACAGGTTCGGCGGCGCCGTCACGCTGAGAGGGTTGAACAGGAAAAAATTCAAGCAGGAACTGGAGATCCTGCGCGGAATTTTCAATGATGCCTGGTCGGACAACTGGGGCTTCGTCCCATTCACCCGGGAGGAGTTCGCCGAACTGGGTACCGCATTGCGGCTGTTCGTGCCGGACGATTTTATCCGCATTGCGGAATACGAGGGGGAACCGGTTGCGTTCATCGCCATCCTGCCCAACCTCAATGAAGTGATGCGCGACCTGGACGGCAACCTGTTTCCCACGGGAATTTTCAAACTGATCAGCGCCCTGCGCAAGCGTCGAATCAAGACCGGCCGGATACCGTTAATGGGCGTGCGCAAGAAACTGCAGAACACGCCGCTGGGAATCGCGCTGGCGTTACTCGTGATCCACGACCTCAGGCAACCGGTCATCGCCAAGGGGATCACAGGCGTGGAAATGTCCTGGATACTGGACGACAACCAGGGCATGCGCAGCATCCTGGACAGGATCGGCAGCAGGCTGTACAAGACTTACCGGATCTACCGCAAGCATTTGTAAAACATGAACATTTCCTCACTGAAGGCGATCCGTTGCCGGACCGGAAATGGCGCCTGAGCGTAACATTGTCGCCCTGGCGCCCGCCGGTGACCGCAGCGCCGATGATCCGGTGGCAAAGGTTTCCGGCGTTTCCTCCAAGGCGCTGGCGCCGCTTGCCGGAACGCCCATGATCATCCGGGTGCTCAACGCGTTGCAAGCGACCGGACGGATACACTCCGTCGTATTATGCGGGCCTGACCGGGACGCAGTTGAGAGTTCCCCGCCGTTGCGGGAGGTTCTCAACAAGGACAATGTGTCGTGGGTCCCGGCGGAGCCCAGTCTTGCCGGCAGCATACAGGCAGGTCTGGCAAGGATCGATCCCGCCGCGCTCGTCCTGATCACGACCGCGGACCACGCACTGCTGGACGCGGAAATATTGAATTACTTCCTGGACAGGGTTGTTGACAACAACGCCGACGTGAACGTGGCGCTGGTGGACCATGCCCTCATCCGGCGCGCATACCCCGGCGTAAGACGTACGGTCCTGAAGTTTTCCGACGGCGGCTGCTGCGGCTGTAACCTGTACGCGCTGAACGGCGCCCGCGCCAGGGACATCATTTCATTGTGGAAACAGGCACAGACTCATCGTAAACAGCCCTGGCGAATGATCCACGGCTTATTCGGTTTCGGCATGCTGGCAAAGTACCTCAGCGGCTACTTGAGCCTGGGGCAGGCCAGCGAGGCGATCATGAAAAAGACGGGCATCAAAGTAGATTTTATCGAAATTCCGTTCCCCCATGCCGGCATAGACGTGGACACCCCCGCGGACCTCGAACTCGCAAAACAAATACTGGAACAACGCTATTGATCTATAGTCCTTCGGCAGGGCGGGATGGTGTTTTAAGGAATGTCGTCAGCCAGGACGGCTGACGATAAAGCGTACAGGGACGTATTCACAGCGTGTCCTTAAAACACCATCCCGTCCTGCCAACGCCGCCGACCAGCAATAAAGCGTACAGGGACGTATTCACAGCGTGTCCTTAAAACACCATCCCACCCTGCCAACACCGCCAACTGACGACAACCTTTCAGGAAAGAACAACGCTTTCAGCCTTCTCCAGGTCCCTCTTAAAGTCAATCTCGCACCAGCGACGGCCGTTGATACTGCAGGCGCGCACCAGGGACTGCTTGGCCAGCCCGTCCACCACGCTCAGGAACCAAAGGCGCAGCCCGTCCCCCCGTTTCATCTGACGGTCCAGGTGGTCGCGGAATAACGCGGGACCCTCACCCCGGAAATACAACAGACCGATGGACTCCGCCATGGTGTGCTCATCCGGGAGGGTCTTGCCGACGGCTTTCACCATGGAGTCATGCAGTTCGACCCGCATGTCGTCATTGTCGTAGCTGTCCTTGAAGTCGATGGTCAGGGTGACCGGCGCCTGCGGGCTCACAAGTACCGAGTCAAGCAAAGCCGGTTCGAACAGCGTGTCGCCGTTCAGCAGAAGAAAATCCTCATCCATCGCGTGCCGGCCCATCCAACAGCTTGCCAGGTTGTCGGACACGCCATAGAAGGGATTGAATATGATATCGATCCTGTCCGTGGCGGCGCCGAACCGGTCGTTGATATGATCCTCCACGAGATCCGAATTAAACCCGGTGATGATGAAAATCCTGTCTATTTCAGCCGCCAGTAATGCTTTTACCTGCCACTCAAGAATGGTTTTACCGGCCACGGGCAGCATGCACTTGGGGCGCGACTCGGTCAGGGGCAGCAGTCTTTTCCCCTGCCCGGCGCTCAAAATAATGGCATTGGTCATAACGTTCTCGTTTGTCCTTGCAGATGTTCCGGCGTGAGGTGAGCAGTTTAATGAAATTTATAATACAATCAAACAAGCAGTTCCCGAGCGGGAACTCCTGCCACAGATCGGATGCCGCATGTCACATATTGAACGCTATATCATACGGGAAGTACTCAGACCCTTCAGTTTCGTGCTAATCATCCTGGTCGCCCTGTTTGCCTGTTTCAGCAGCGCGAGGTACCTGGCTGAAGCCGTGACGGAGACGCTGGGCATCTACTTCATGGTCAAACTGATCCTGCTGAAGACGTTCATCGCCCTGGAAGTCCTGGTCCCGATAACCCTTTACACGTCCGTCGTTATCGGCCTGGGCAGGTTGCACCGGGACCGGGAAATAGTTGCCCTGAATGCCGCCGGCGCCAGTAATAAACGCATCATCGGTCCCGTTATGGTGGTGTCCATACCAATCGCCCTGGCAGTCGGCGCGTTGTCCCTGTACGGCCGGCCCTGGGCCTATGAGAACAGTTACATCCTGGATGCCAGGGCCAAGGCCGATTTGAATACCGACCGGTTCCAGGAGGGGCGTTTCTACGGCAACGAAGACACCGGCACGGTGATTTACATTGCCGGCAAGGACAGGACGAGCGGCGAGATGTCCAGGGTATTTTACTATACGCGCAAGGGGGAAGTCAGTGAGATCACCGCGGCGGTGAGCGCCAGGCAGGACAAGAGTCTGCAGGACGGCAGGCTGCGGGTAACACTCGACGACGGACTGCTGTACAGGTTGGAGCGTAATTCCCTGGAAGACGAGGTGGCTCGCTACGAAAAGCTGATCAGGTTTCATGAAGACCCCGAGGTGAGCATTGGCTATAAACGCAAGGCCCAGGCGACACCGGCCCTGCTCGAATCCGACACTCCGCAGGATATAGCCGAGGCCCAGTGGCGCCTGTCCCGGCCGCTTGCCACGCTGCTGCTTGCATTGATCGCGATTCCCCTGAGCCATTCCTCCCCCAGGCAGGGGAAGAATGAAAGAGTGTTCATGGCCGCGTTGATCTTTGCGGTGTATTACAACCTCAGCGGCGTTGCCCAGACCTGGGTGGAACAGGGCGTGATGGACGAGATACCCGGTGTCTGGTGGTTGCACGCGTTGATGGCGCTGGTAGTTTCCCTGTACCTGTTCCAGAGATTTTACCGGCGATTGCTGCAGGGATTCGGTTAGCAGGGGCAATCCGCCGGTAACGAGAAGCCTGATATTGTATATGAGCACCGTTGAGACATACCTGATGCGCCGGATCAGCATGGGCCTGTTGATCGCTGCCGCGATCCTGTTGCCGCTGTTCAGCTTTTTCGACCTTATAGACCAGATGGAGGATGTAGGCCAGGGTTTTTACCGCATGAAGGATGCGTTTTACATTGTCCTGTTGTTGCTGCCCAGGAGGTTGATTCAACTGCTCCCGTTTATCGCGCTGATAGGCAACGTGATTGCGCTGGGGCGCCTGGCGCTGAATTCGGAAATTATCGCCATGCGCGCCGCCGGATTGACACCTGCGCGCATCAGCCTGGCGTCTTTCAAAGTCGGCCTGTGCCTGTTATTGCTGCTGGGTGCCCTGGAGCAGGTCATTGCCCCGGAAATGCAGAGCAAGGCCATTGCCCATCGCCTGGAAGCCCTGAACCAGAGTGCGGAACTGGGCGAGGACCTGGGCATCTGGACGCGGGATGAAAACCAGGTATTGCGGCTTGGGGAAGCGATCCGCGCTTCCTATGTGCAGGACGTGGAAATATTCACCCTGGATGACCAGGGCCTGCTGGCCGCTTATGTCCATGCACGGGGAGCGGAGATAATCAGCAACGACCGGTGGAGCCTGCATGGCGTCACCATGAAGGAATTTGACGGCACACAGGTCGATACGAGGTCTGCGGCGCGGCTGAACTGGAGCCCGTTCCTGAGCTCCGAGGAGGTGTCCAAGTTGACAAGGCCGGCGGAAAGCCTGTCGCCGACGGAGTTATATCACCACATTCGCTACCTGAAAGACACGGGACAGCAACATGATGAGATCTCCCTGGCTTACTGGCGAAAATTCGGCGCCGGGCTGATCATGCTTGCCATGCTGTTGCTGTCGGTCCCGTTCGTGTTCGGTTCCAGACAGACAGGTATCGGCTACCGCCTGGTGCTGGCGGGCATCACCGGCATCTGTGTTTACCTGCTTGACCAGATTTTGTCCAATGCCGGATTATTGCTGGACCTGAACCATGCGCTGGTGGCGTTGACGCCCGGACTGGCCCTGATGTTTATAGGCAGCCTGTGGTTGCAGAAAGTGGCATAAATATTTTATCCAGCGCCTGCTCAAATTGCTGCGTTTCATCATCAAGGATGAACGACCTGACGCGGGTGCGCCAGCCTTCCGGCGCCCGGGTTACCTCGTAAACGTTATAGCCGGGGGATTTTGCCGGATCGTCGTAGCTGGCCGAGGCGGACGGCACGCCGAACACCGGTATGTCCCGCTCGCCGGCCTGCAGCATTGCGTGCATCTGCCGGTGGCCGTGGCCGTGGATAATCAACTCTGCGCCGGGACCCGCCAGGGTCGACAACAATTGGTCCGCATCGGACAGGCCGCGCCTGAAGCTCATGGAGTGCGGGCTGTGGTGCAGAATTACGATGCGGTACAGTCCCCTCTGCCCGGCCGTTTCCAGCAAGCGCCCGAGGCGCCCTAACTGTTCCTTGCCCAGCCTGCCGCTGGCGAAGAAGGGCGGTGTGGGCACGGCAGTCGAAAGGCCGATGAGCGCCACCGGTCCGCGCACCCGCAGGTAAGGAAAGTCGGGCGCCTTATCCCGTTCGCCGGGGTCGTTCTGCATCCAGGCGCGCCAGCGCCCGATTGTTTCAGCGATATCAGTGTCTATGTAACGATCATGATTCCCCGGCACAATTGATATATAATCGGGCGCGCCGACGCTGTTTAACCAGTTTTCGGCTTCCCGGCATTCGTTTGCGGTGCCGAGATGGGTGAAATCCCCGCTGATGACCAGGTGGTCCGGCTGCCTGCCCGCCAGGTCGGCAAGCGTGCGGGACAGGACCTCCCGGCTGTGGGACCGGCGCCGTTTCACCCGCCAGGAAAGATAGCCTAGAATACGTTTATTGAGTAAATCACGCCATGTAACATGGTGCAGTGAGGTCAGGTGCGGGTCCGAAAGGTGCGCTATGGTCAAACCGGAGTTCACTGTCATGTATTCAGGAGATATTGTTGGGATTCCTTAACCTGGAGAATACACAGGGTATCACGAATCGTCATGTCCGGATCATCGGCGACAGCCCGATTGAGATATGGGGACTGAGCGGTCGTGTGAGATTGACCCGCATGCTGAAAAGCATGAACGACGTGACGTTCGTCACAGACGAGGCGCCGGCTCCTCCCGGTACGCCGGTTATTTTCCTGCGCGGGGATTACCTGTTCCACGTCCGCCTGCTGCAGGCTATCCTCGAGTTCGATGATGACTTTGCGTTGTACGAACCGGGCAGTGACGCCGTTGTTGCGTTGCGGTCCGAGATATACGACCCCGTGATATTCGAAACCGGCCGCGCAGCGGAATTGCCAACGGGGATTAATCCCGATGACCTGGTCAACCCCTATGATAACCGCCTGAAAAAATACGAGCCGGCCAGGGTCTGGCAAATCCGCACGGACAACCGGGATGAACTGGAACAGGAGTTGTTCAGCAGTTCCTACAAAGGGGTGACCGACCTGGTCACCAAGTGGGTCTGGCCCGTCCCCGCAAGGCAGGCGACAAAAGTCTGTGTCCGGTTCGGCATCAGGCCGAACCAGGTTACCGGGTTGAGCCTGGCGCTGGCAGTCCTGGCCGGCGTCGCGTTCTGGTACGGCAACTTCGCTGCCGGACTGGCGCTGGGCTGGTTCATGACCTTCCTGGACACCGTGGACGGCAAGCTGGCCAGGGTAACGCTGGCCTCGAGCCGTTTCGGCGACCTGCTGGACCATGGACTGGACCTGGTGCATCCACCCCTCTGGTATATTGCCTGGGGTGTGGGACTGGGCGCTGATGCGCTCCCTGTGGCGTTCACGCCGCTGGTCGTACTGATACTCGCGGGCTATATAGGGGGGCGCCTGTGTGAGGGGGTGTTCCAGTGGCGGGTGGCGCCGTTCGAGATATTCATGTGGAGGCCTGCCGATTCCCTGAATCGGTTGATTACCGCCCGGCGCAATCCCAACATGCTCATTCTGACCGCCGGCCTGGTTGCCGGGCAGCCCGCGACAGCCCTGGTGGCGGTGGTCGCCTGGCACGTTCTCTCCACCCTGTTCCTGCTGGCCAGGCTGGGCATGGGCTGGAAGGTGAAACGCGAGCGCGGAGCGCTTGAACCCTGGCTTGCCGGCGTGGACACCCGCGTTGCGGACAGCGCCGCACGCGGCAACCGGCTGGCGATGAAAATCTTTACCTGAATGGTTCAGCCGGACATACCGCAGGCATTGATCGACCGTGTCGCGCAGCAGTGTGCCGGCGCCGCGCCTGAATCCTGCAGCCTGGTTACCGGCGCCCTGGAGGAAAGCTACGGCGCTGCCCTGCAGGGCATCCTGTTTTACGGATCCTGCTCCAGGGGCGAATCCATGGAGGACGGCGTCGCCGATGTGTTCGTCATAGTCGACAGCTACCGGAACGCATACCCCGGGCGTTGCCTGGCCTGGCTCAATGCCTGCCTGCCGCCCAATGTCCTGTATCGGGAAATCCCCACCGGGGGCGCGCCGCTGCGGCTGAAACTGGCCCTGATCAGCATGGCGGATTTCCGCGACGGCATCCGGCGCGGGTTCCACTCCTACCTGTGGGGGCGCTTCGCGCAGCCGGCGCGCATACTCTACGCCCGGACCGGGGCTGTGCGCCGTGAATTCGAGGAACTGATGGCGCATTCCGTGCTGACGCTGCTGAGGACGACGTTGCCGACCCTGCAGGGAAAGGTCAGCGACGTGGAAACGATCTGGACCAATGCGTTATCCCTGTCCTATTCGACCGAGTTCCGGGCCGAACCGGACTCCAAGGCGGCGCAACTGGCGCGCCATAACCGGGCCGCTTATACTGCCTTGCTGGACGCAGCCCTGCCCGCGCTCGGCACTGTGCTGCGCCGGGAGGATGATAACAGCTACCGCTACCTTGCCGATGCCGGGACCACCCGAAGGGCGCGCAGGGAATGGCGCCGCCGCCGCCGTCTCGGGCACTTCCTGTGGGTGTTGAGGCTGCTCAAGGCAGCCCTGACCTTCGACAATGGCGTGGAATATGCGGTCTGGAAGATCGGCCGGCATAGCGGCGTGAAGATTGAGGTCACCCCGAGGCTGCGGCGTTATCCCCTGCTGTTCGGTTGGGGAGCGTTCCTGAAACTTGTCAAACAGAGAATTTTGCGATGACAGGTGAGTCTGGATTATGTGTGGAATAGCGGGATTTGTTGACGGTTTACGCACAGGCGACGCTGCCTGGATCAGGCAGGTGGCGTTTGCCATGGCTGACAGTATTACTCATCGCGGTCCGGATGATGCCGACACATGGTCAGACGTTCAGGCAGGCCTGGGGCTTGGTTATCGCCGTCTGGCAGTGGTTGACCTGTCGCAGGCCGGCAGACAACCCATGGTTTCATGCTGCGAACGTTTTGTAATCGTTTACAACGGTGAGGTGTACAACGCCACGGAACTGCGAAAAGAGCTTGATAATATCCGTTTCCGCGGCCACTCCGATACTGAAGTGGCGCTGGAGGCATGCGCTGCCTGGGGGGTGGAAGCTGCCGTGAGAAGACTGAACGGCATGTTTGCTTTTGCGTTATGGGACAGGCAGGAATGCAAGCTGGCCCTGGTCCGGGACCGTCTTGGCATCAAGCCTTTGTATTGGGGCGCGTTTGACAACCTGTTCCTGTTCGGCTCAGAACTGAAAGCAATCAAAAAACACCCTGGCTGGACGCCGCAGATTGATCGCGCTGCCCTGATGGCCTTCATGCAATACAGGTATATCCCGTCGCCCCGCAGTATATACAAGGGTGTGCATAAACTGGAGCCGGGACATATACTTACCCTCAAGAGAGGGCAACAACCCGAAAGCCGCGCTTACTGGAGCATATCGAACACCATAGAACAGGCCAGATCGGCTCCCTTTGACTCTCCTGACTGCGAAGCCGTCAGCAGACTGGACGAGTTACTGGCGGATGCTGTCAGGCGGCGCATAGTTGCAGATGTGCCGGTCGGCGCGTTTCTTTCCGGTGGAATAGATTCGACAACAATAGTGGCTCTTATGCAAAGGGCAGATGCCCGGGCTGTCAGAACGTTTACCATAGGTTTCAATGAGTCAAGTTATAATGAGGCGCTCTATGCCAGAGCGATAGCAAAACACCTGGGTAGTGACCATACGGAATTGTATGTCGATTCGAACCAGGCGCGGGATGTGATTCCGGACCTGCCGTCCATTTATGATGAACCGTTTGCCGACTCATCACAAATACCGACTTTCCTCCTCTCCCAGATGACCCGCCAACACGTCACTGTGGCATTGTCCGGTGATGGAGGTGATGAATTGTTTGCCGGTTATAACCGCTATCAAACCGCTGAATTGTTGCGCCGGTGGACCAGGCCGTTCCATGGTTCCCTGGGCAGGGGTATGGCAACTGCCCTGACAAGTCTCGGTTCCTTCGGCCGGAATAATTCATTGAAATCTCTTGCCGGACGAAAGAACACCATTCTTGCGGGGCATAAGTTGTATAAGCTGGCTGCTATTCTGAAGACAGGGCCGGAAGATTTATACCGGATGCTGATCAGTGAATGGAGTGATCCTGCGGAGCTGGTTGCCGGGGCGGGCGACTCCGGCGACATCTTGTGGGCTGCTGCAAGAGAAGGCCTCCTTGCCGGTACAATCGAGCAATTTCAATATCTGGATACCCTAAATTACCTGCCGGACGACATCCTCACCAAAGTTGACCGCGCCAGTATGGCTGTCTCACTGGAAGTTCGCACACCCATCCTCGACCATCGGGTTGTGGAATTTGTCTGGCGTCTGCCCGTGTATTACAAGATTCGAAGAAAAGATCGAAAATGGCTGCTGCGCCAGGTTCTTTACAGGTATGTTCCTGAACAATTGATGAATAGACGCAAGACAGGATTCAAGATCCCGGTGGGGGACTGGTTGAGAACATCGCTGCGCGATTGGGCAGAAAATCTCCTGGCTGAAAGACGACTCGCCACTGAAGGTTTCATTAACCCGTCCATGGTGCGCGAAAGATGGAATATGCATCTTTCGGGACATGGTGACTGGACCGGGTCGCTTTGGAATGTATTGATGTTTCAAGCCTGGCTGGAGGCGCAATCGAATTGATGCGAGTAGGCTTCCTGTTTAATCATTATTTGACGTACCAGGTGTTGCACGGCGCTCCCTTTGCCTTCGCATTGTCTCGAATGCAGCCCGATTTTCAGACAGAACTTCTTTTTTCCACCCTGGAAGCCCGGGACGAGGCCGAACGCATAGCTACGATATATCCGCATCACCGATGCAGGTTCCGGTTGTTAAAACAGAGTCGAATAGCTGATTGGGCGGCGATGCATTTCCCCTTTCTCCACCGGCTGCTTGTTTTAATGGCAAACTTAGAGATACTGGCATCTTATGACGCACTGATTGCGCCCGAAAAGAATTACATCATATTAAAAGCATTACCCTCTTTTCGCAGTATTAAATTTATCGGTCTCCGCCACGGCGCGGGAGACAGGCCCACATCATTCAATAAGGGCAGGTTGAAATTTGATTGTCTCCTGGTGCCGGGACAGTCTTACTACGAGCGATTTAAGGACAGGTTGCCTGAAGATTGTTGTCAAATAGTGGGTTATCCCAAGTTTGAAGTCCTGCAGAAAATGAAGCCGGAGGCGCCCGTGCTATTCAGGAATAACCGTCCTGTTGTGTTGTATACGCCGCATTTTCATCGACTGCAATCTTCCTGGATACCAATGGGCCTGAAAATTCTTGCTTTTTTCAAAGACAACCAGGATTATAACCTGATATTTGCGCCGCATGCCCGGCTCTTTAAACACAGGAGATATCACGATAATATCAATCTGGACGATTTCAGGGATGCGCCGAATATCCATATTGATACGGGCAGTCAACGCTGTTTCGACATGAGCTACACGCAAGCCGCTGATATCTACCTGGGTGACGTGTCCAGCCAGGTCTGTGAGTTCATCTACCATCGGCGCCGTCCCTGTGTGTTTCTGAATCCCAACGGACTTGAAGTGTCAACCATGGACTTCTGGAAACTGGGCCCGGTAATCGGCAAAATTGACGATCTTGAGGCGGTATTGGCATCAGCTCATCATGAGTTCGATGACAAATTCAGACCAAAGCAGGACGTATTTATCGACGCCGCATTTGCTACAGCCGACGGTCCGCCATCTGAACGCGGCGCCGATGCCATCAGCACGTTTCTAAATCCGCTTCGCACGTAACGCACACTACGTCCCGAACTGAACCGACCGGTTACCCGAAGTGCCAACAGAGAAGAAAAAACGCCGGCCCAGCGTAACGCTTGGGCTGTGGCTCATCAAGCGCATAGAGCGCATCCTGATCAGGTATTCGCTGGTTCCCGACACGCCTTTCCTTGCCCCCTCGGAATTTTCCTGGGTGCGTACACTGGAGGCCGGCTGGAAATTGATGCGCGCGGAAGTGGACCGGTTGCTGGAAGCCCCCGAGCGCATCCCGAATTTCCAGGACATCTCCCGCGATCAGTACAATATCTCCCGGGATGACAAGTGGAAGTCGTACTTCCTCTACGGCTATGGCTACAAGATGGAGAACAACTGCAGGGCCTGCCCGGAAACCACGCGCATCCTCGAGTCGATACCCGGTATGTTCACGGCATTTTTTTCCGTGCTGGCGCCCGGCAAGCACATACCCCTGCACCGCGGGCCTTATCGGGGCCTGTTACGCTGCCACCTGGCCCTTATCGTGCCCGAACCGCGGCAGGACTGCTGGATAGAGGTGGGCGGGGAAACCAGTACCTGGGAGGAGGGCCGTTGTATCGTGTTCGATGACACCTACCGGCACCGGGTCGAGAACAATACCGGCGGCAGGCGGGTGGTGCTGTTTATCGACATCAAGCGGCCCCTGGGGTTCCCCGGATCGCTGCTCAACCGGGTCGTGCTGTTCCTGATCCGCCTCTCGCCGTACATCCAGGATGCCCGCCGCAACCAGAGGGCCTGGGAGAAACGCCTTGATTGCGATTGAATTTTATCCGCAGATGACGTAGGTTACCGTCATTCCGGCGAAGGCCGGAATCCAGTGAGAAAACGGGTCGCCCTTCGGGCGACACAGTATTCCACTGGATGCCGGGTCAAGCCCGGCATGACGGGCAAAAAATAATCTGCGTCATCTGCGGATTAATGCGGACGTAAACTGCAGGGTTGTTTCAGCCAGTTTCTCCCTGTCCTGCATGGAGCGCATGACGGTATCGGCGATTTTCACCTTGATCCCCAGTTTCTCGATGGCCGCCGCTTCATGTTCATCAATCCTGTCGATGATCAGCCCGTCAAGGAAGTCGCGGTAGTATTCCGCGATCGCCAGGTTACCCGGCGCCATGCCCAGTTCCTCCATGATCCTGGCCGCGGGACCTTTCAGGGCTTTGCCGCCGACGATGGGCGATACTGCAATAACAGGCGCAGGGGTGGATTGCAGACCCGGACGGACGCCTTCCAGGGACAGGATCGGATCGATGCTCAGGAACGGGTTCGACGGGCACAGGATCACGGCGCGCAGTTCCCGGTTGTTGAGCAGGGCGGCAAATTCGGGATGCGGGCGAGCCATTTCGCCCCAGTTGAACCTGACAGACCGCACCCGGGGCCGGCAATCCAGGCGCACGAAGTAATCCTGGAACGGCAGGTCTCCCTGATCGGTTGCGATGATTGTCTGCAACGGGTCGTCGGTCATGGGCAGGACCCGGTGCGCAATGCCGAAGGCATCGCAGAGCGACTTCGTAACTTCGGCCAGTCCCAGTCCATGTTGCAGGGCCCGGGTCCGGTACAGGTGAGTGGCGAGGTCGCGGTCTCCCAGCCTGAACCAGTCCGAATCTTCGAAACGGGCTATCGCTTCCATGAAGTTCCAGGTTTCGCCGGCCAGCCCCCAGCCCCGTTCCGGGTCGGCCTCACCGGCCAGCGTGTACATGACCGTATCGAGGTCGGGTGAGATGTGCAGACCCAGGTGCAGGAAGTCATCGCCGGTGTTGACGACAACAAGAAGGTCATCCGGGTCCGCCGTCCTGCTGAGACCGTATGCCAGTTTCGCCCCACCCACGCCGCCGCACAGGGTCAGGATTGATGGATTCATACGGGAATTATTACATATATGCTCCGGGGACGTACTCCGGGGACGGATTTTAAATCCGTCCCCTTTCCCCCGTGTTACCTGAACAGGTCCTTGGCCGGATCCCTGATCAGGGCGGATGCGTTATTGTGCGGGCCGCGCAGCGCCAGGCCCTTGACCAGCACCGCGGGTATCCCCTGGGCCGCCTGGCCCATGACCAGCGAGGCCGCGGCGGCGATGTCGTCGGCGATACCTGCCTCGGTTACGCGCAACGGGTTTCCGTGCAGGTCGGCCTCGCCGCGCAGGTCCAGCAGGCAGGGCAGGCCGGCGCCGCCGATGGCGATGCCGGTCACGCCGTTGCGCCAGGCGCGCCCGGCGCTGTCGTTGATGATGACGCCGGCGTTTACTCCGCAGGCCTGCCTGATGGCGGCATGGATGCGGGCGGCGCTGGCATCGGGGTCTTCCGGCAGCAACAACACCCGTTCCGAACGGGCGTCCTGCGGGATATTCGAATGGTCGATGCCGGCATTGGCGTGGACGAATCCCAGCCTGTGTTCGACGACAAGCACGTCCTGCCGGTACCTGGCCACGCGTTTTGACTGGGACAGTATCAGTTCGACGAGGCGCGGGTCCTTGCCCGTTTCCCCGGCCAGTTCCAGGGCCCGGTCCGAAGGCGTAACCCCGGCCAGGTCCACGTAGCGGTTCTCCGCCTTGGAGACGACCTTCTGCGCGATGACCAGGATATCGCCATCGGCAACCGGATGCTCATGCAAACTTTCCAGCAACAGCGCCGCCAGGTCAGCGCCGGGCATGACTTCAGGCATGCCGCGCAACGGCAGCAGCCGTACCTCCTTACCTGATTTGTTGCTGTTCATAGGGTTATAATACCTTGTCTGACAAGCGAGTATTCTTTCAACCTGATATTGCCGGATAAGTGTTATTCCCGTGAAAACGGGAATCCAGTGGGCAGACCCTCCTTATAGGGAGTTATGTTATCTACTGGATTCCCGCTCCCCGCCCAACTCCATACGGGGACAAGCGTTGCGGGAATGACAAGTGTTGCCAGACTATATCAGGTTGAATAACTACCGGTTATGTAAAAGAAAATCATGTCAAAGGATAAAAACAGTCGCCCGGCAGGGCGCGACCTGCATATCGGCATCGTCGGCGCCGGCGTCATGGGGCGCGGGATTGCCCAGTTGTTCCTGCAGGCAGGCTACCCGGTCCGGCTCTACGACACCCAGGCCGGCGCGCTGGACGCCGCCGCCGAATTCATTGGCAAAATGGTCGGGCGCCAGGTGGACAAGGGCAGGTATACGCAGGGCGAGGCGGACTCCATGCTCGCCGGTCTCAGCCTGTGCCGCAGCATGGACGGACTGGCATCCTGCCGGGTCATCATCGAGGCGGTCGTGGAACTGCTGGATGTCAAGAAGCAGTTGTTTGCGGAACTGGAAAAGATCGTCTCCGACCAGGCCATCCTGGCGAGCAACACCTCCTCGCTGCTGGTCTCGGACATCGCCGCGGCCTGCGCCAGGCCGGAGCGGGTCGCGGGGTTGCATTTCTTCAACCCGGTCCCGCTCATGCGCGTGGTCGAGGTCATACCGGCGGCGTTGACCGAAGCGGCCGTTGTCGAGGAACTTTCATCACTGGTTGCCGCAACCGGCCACCGCGCCGTGGTCGCCGCGGACCAGCCCGGTTTCCTGGTGAACCATGCCGGCCGCGGTTTTACCACGGAAGCCTTGCGTATCCTGGAAGAGGGTGTGGCCCGGCCCGTTGACGTGGACCGGGTCATGCGCGAGGCCCTGGGGTTCCGGATGGGGCCGTTTGAACTGCTGGACCTGACCGGGCTGGACGTATCCGGCAAGGTGATGCAGTCCGTTTACGACCAGTTCCTGCAGGAACCCATGTACCGCCCCTCGTCGCTGGTCCCGCCCAGGATGGCCGCGGGCCTGTTCGGACGCAAGACCGGGCGCGGGTTTTACCGCTATGAGGACAACCGGAAGATCGAGCCTGAGGAGGCGCCGGCGCCGCGAATCAGCCTCACCAGGGTGTGGCTGGACGGCGCCGATTGCGACGCAGGCCGGCAACTGGCGGCACAATTGAAGGCCGGCGGCGCCCGGGTTGCGGACTCGCCCGCGCATGAGGACACGATGATCGTGCTGCAGCCCTGGGGCAGCGACGTCAGCCAGGTCTGCGCGGAGAAGAACCTGGACCCTTCCCGCAGCGTGGCTGTTGATCCGCTCCCGGACCCGGACAAGAGACGTACCCTGATGCTGTCTCCGACGACCGCGCCCGGGGCGCGTGACAGCATGCACGGCCTGCTGGCGGCCGCCGGCATCCCGGTCACCGTGATCAACGACAGTCCGGGTTTTATCAGCCAGCGCATCCTGGCCGTGATCGTGAACATTGCCGCCAATATCGCCCAGCGCCGCATCGCTTCCGTGCCCGACATAGAAGCCGCCGTGACCCTGGGCCTTGGCTACCCGCACGGCCCGCTGTCCTGGGGAGACAGGGTGGGCGGGGAGCGGATCGCGGAAATCCTGGACAACCTGTTCAGGCTGACCCGGGACCCGCGCTACCGCCCCAGCCCCTGGCTGAGAAGGCGGGTGCAGAGCGGCGTATCGTTATTGACCGAGGAAGCGCAACGATGCTGATCCCGCGCATCCGACACCAGCCGGGGACGGACCCCCGCTTAGAACATGCGGGGGCATGCTTAAGTCCGTCCCCAAAGTCTCCGGTAGCACGTCAATGACCGGTAAAGTGATCACCCGTTTTGCGCCCAGTCCCACCGGTTTCCTGCACATCGGCGGCATCCGCACGGCCCTGTTTTCCTGGCTGTACGCCCGGCGCCACAACGGCGAGTTCCTGCTGAGGATAGAAGACACCGACCGTGAGAGATCCACGGCAGCGGCTCTGAACGTAATCCTGGAAGGCATGGAATGGCTGGGACTGGACCATGACAGGGACGTTGTCTACCAGTCGCAACGCACGGAAAAATATGCAGCGGTGATACAGGAACTGCTGGAGCGGGACCTGGCGTACTATTGTTATTGCAGTCCGGAAGAACTGGAAGCCATGCGCAGGGAGGCCATGAGCAGGGGCGAGAAACCCAGGTATAACGGGAAATACCGGGACCTCGGAAGGCAGCCCGCGCAGGGCGATACGCCGGTGGTGCGGTTCAAAAACCCGCTGGACGGCGACGTGGTCATCGACGATCTCATCCAGGGCCGGGTAGTGATCAGCAACCGGGAACTGGACGATTTGATCATTGCCCGTTCCGACGGTTCCCCGACCTACAACCTGACCGTGGTGGTGGATGATGCGGATATGGGCGTCACCCACGTGATACGCGGGGACGACCACCTCAACAATACGCCCAGGCAGATCAACATTTTCAATGCCCTGGGCGCCGCCGCGCCGAAGTATGCCCACATCCCCCTGATCCTGGACCCGGAGGGCAAGAAACTCTCCAAGCGCCACGGCGCCGCAAGCGTGCTCGAATACCGGGACCAGGGTTACCTGCCCGAAGCTTTGCTGAACTACCTGGCGCGCCTGGGCTGGTCCCACGGCGACCAGGAGATCTTCAGCATTGGCGAGATGACCGAACTGTTCGATATTGCCCGGGTCAACAAGGCCGCGGCCGCGCTGAACCCGGACAAGCTGGCCTGGCTCAACCAGCATTATCTGAGGGAAAGCAAGGCGGAACGGATTGCCTGCCTGCTTAAAAGAAAACTGGTTGAGCTCGGTGTTGACGTAACCGGGGCGCCCGATCTCAAGGAAGTTGCCGGGATACAGAAAGAGCGCGTGAAGACAATAGCGGAAATGGCCGATCAGAGCCGTTTCTTCTACGAGGAGTTTGCTGAATACGATGAGACCGCCGCGAAAAAGCACTTGCGTCCCGCGGCGCTGGAGCCTCTACGGCAGGTGAGGGAGACACTGGCCGGGTTGGACGCCTGGGACAGGGAATCGATTCATGCCGCCATGGATGCCGCGGCGGAGCAACAGGCCGTCAAATTCGGTAAGATCGCCCAGCCCCTGCGGGTGGCGGTAACGGGCGGCGCGGTCTCGCCCTCCATCGACGTCACCCTGGAGTTGCTGGGCCGCGACAGGGCCCTGGCCCGCCTGGGCCGCACAATAGCCGGCTTGACAACATTACGTCACAGTGTAGAATAGCGATTGTTGTTCTTGATACACCCGGTTTTACATCACAACGCATACAGGAGGTGGCAACATGAACTACGAACTTATTACCATCGTATTCACCATTGTGGGAACGGGCATTGCCATGACCGGTCTTATCATACCCAGACTGTCGAAGATCGACTATCATATAGCGGATCTTCGTGAACGCATGGCAAGGCTTGAGGGCTCAATCGACGTACTGAAGGATTTGTTTCAGGCATCGGTTACCGGCAGGACGCAGTGACGCAACCCGGGTCGTAAAGGGGCCATAGCTCAGTTGGGAGAGCGCTACAATGGCATTGTAGAGGTCGTCGGTTCGATCCCGTCTGGCTCCACCAGGATCTCACCTGTCCCCTTCGTCTAGAGGCCTAGGACACCGCCCTTTCACGGCGGCAACAGGGGTTCGACTCCCCTAGGGGACGCCAAATTAAACTTTAAAGGAATTTGGTGCAATAAACGCCTGTTTATTGCTTCTCTTCGAACCCGGCCTGGACATAAATCGAAAAGTGAGATTATTTTGCAAACATTTGATATGTGATGATAAACTGAACTTGTCCCCTTGCAGGGAGGGCTACATTTTTGTTATCCGGCAAAAGACAGGAGAAAGGTTGCTCCTGGACTGGAGGAGATGGCCATGACAGACGCAACACATATACAAATTGAAGAAGAGCGCGTAATAATGTTCAATGATTTACGTGTTCTTATATCAGGAGATAACCAAAGTGGGTGGTTCGCGCAGGGTATCGAAATTGACTACTATGCTTGCGGTGATACTTTGGAGGCAGTTCAATCAAATTTTGCAAATGGTTTCCAATTGACCCTTGAAGAGCATTTAAGCAGATACGGAGATATCGAGCGGTTCTTGCGTTGGGCGCCGTTTGGTGAAATTATAAAGTTGATGGACTCAACAAAATATAATTTTTCCAACATAAATAAATTTCATATCAAAAAAGAGAAGGACGTATTTTTCCCATTTGACAATCTTTGTTTCATAACGCAGGAATTAAGACAGGCTGCATGAAGTTAAGGCAACGAGGTGAACCAAGTGACGATGGGTATTATAAACAGGACAGGGATATTGTCCTGGGTGTGTTAAAGGATCATGATGTTTCTGTAACAAGAATTCATCGCAGACTGGATTCTTGCTTGTTGGAAAAAGATGATGAATTTATTTGTCAGATTCTTCCTTCTATGGTTCCTGCAAAAATGGTTTTCCGTCTTGCCAGCACATTTTCAATACCAGCAGATAAATTTTATGAGAACGGCAATCGGTTGAATTGACGAATAAAAATCAAGATATTGATAAGGGCGCCTCTAAAAATGCCACGGAGGGCATTTTTAGAGGTCC
The DNA here is from genome assembly GCA_965204045.1 of Gammaproteobacteria bacterium. Classification (GTDB taxonomy): domain Bacteria; phylum Pseudomonadota; class Gammaproteobacteria; order Eutrophobiales; family Eutrophobiaceae; genus JAAXHV01. Next base: position 4,490,815 of record CBDBDW010000002.1, on the reverse strand, counting down.
CTGTAAATATCAGTTATCGGAGCTTACTGAAATCCCCTGAAACGGCCCGTTCACGTTCCTGGGGGGCGCCAGAAATTCCGGCTTGCTCACTTTCAACAGACTGCGGATGAAATGTGGGTCAGCCCCCTGGCCCAGCGGCGCGTCCATGCCGAAAATCTCTACGTCCGGCCCGGTGGTGCGTTCGGCGTCACCCTTGCGGCGGGTCTTTGCCCATGTCAAATGCGCCTCCCAATGGTAGTCTTCGGTGCGGGTGACTTCGAGGACCACGTCCCAGGCCCGCCCGGGGAGGGGGTCCGGCGCCGCGCTGCGCCGGAGCACGCGCTCCGGTTTACGTTTGTCCAGTTCGGTTGCCAGCGCATCGCACAGGGTGGCGACAACGGCCGCATCGGTTTTGGGTATGCCGCGGCAGGACAGCAGGAGCGGGGTCTTGTCCGCATGGGCCGCGGAGACGGCTGCCCCGAAGATCAACAGCGCTGCCAGGCGTCTGCAATGCATGGAAATCAAATGATCAGAAAATGAAGTCCGAGGCGTCGAGGTTGGCGATGTCGAAGCCTTCGAGCAGGATGGTTCCTCCCCGGTAAGCCCTCAGGTCTATGGTGACGCCGTCCGAGTCGGATGTTATGGTGAGATCATCAAAGCCGGAAATGTTCCAGAAGGTCGTAAGGTCGATCAAGTCCTCATTATCAGTGAAATCCAGGACGGTTTCATTATTGCCGATAAAATCGAATATGAAGTGATCGGCGCCTCCTCCACCTTCCAGCGTATTGTTCCCAAATCTTCCATAAAGCCGGTTGGCCTCATCATTACCCACCAGTACATCGTCGTAATCTGAGCCTTCTATATTCTCGATATCCATGAAGACATCACCCTCGGCATTACCTCCCTTTGCGATACCTTCTCTCAGGTTTACTGTCACGCCTTCCTGTGATCTCTCGTAGGATACTGTATCCATGCCCGGGCCACCGTTCAACAGGTCCGGATCAGAACCACTTATTAAAACGTCATCTCCCCCGTTGCCGTTAACGTCATCGTTGCCGCTGACACCATATATCCGGTTGGGACCGTCATCACCCAAAAGTATGTCTGCATGATCAGACCCCCATATATTCTCAATATCGAAAATCCGGTCACCCTCAGCGTATCCTCCCTGGCCAGTGCCTTCCATCAGGTTCACTGTCACTCCGCCATCAGACCACCAATAAACTACCGTATCATTCCCCTCTCCACCGTATAACTTATCGGCGCCCTCTGATCCCGATAGTCGGTCATCGCCCTCTTCGCCGAAGAGCCTGTCCTCTCCCTCGCCGCCATAGAGGCGGTCATTACCATGACGACCATACAAATCATTGGCTCCAGCGCTGCCGAGCAGGTTATCCTGATAACGAGATCCGATCACGTTTTCAATATTGATTAAAGTTTCACTCTCGTCGTTACAGCAATTCTTCGAAGCTTTATACGATACATGTACTTCCATCCCTCCTATGGCATTAATATAAGACACAGTATCTACTCCCGGCCCGCCGTCCAATAAATCAATGCCTTCACCACCTTCAAGCAGGTCATTACCGTCGCCACCAAAGATCTGGTCATTGCCGTCACCCCCCCTGAGTTCATCGTTACCGTCACCGCCATCCAGGCGGTTGGGACTGCTGTCGCCTGTCAAATCATCGTCGTAAGTTGAACCTTCTATATTTTCAATATTGGTTATCACATCACCCTCGGCATGGCCTCCCATCACTGTTCCCTGGTCGAGATTGACTGTGACAGGCCCATTGGAATTACGATAAATTGCCGTATCTCTACCAGCTCCCCCATCCAGGCTGTCTGCCCCGGCACCGCCTTCCAGCACATCCTCGCCGTTCAGGCCATCCAGCCGGTTAACCCCGTCATCACCAATCAGCGTATCGCCGTGTTCTGTACCCACAATACTTTCAATATCTACTAAAACATCACCCTCTGCGTGCCCTCCCGTGAGTGTGCTGTTGCTGAGATTCACCGTTACCGCATCGTCTGAATTCCTGTAAACGACCGTGTCCATACCCGTGCCGCCCTCCAGCCGGTCTGCCCCGGCGCCGCCCTCCAGCAGGTCATTGCCTGCATTTCCCCAAAGTTCATCATCGCCATCTCCGCCGACCAGCTCGTTGATATTATCGTCGCCGGTCAGTACATCGTCGTAATTAGAGCCGCCTATGTTCTCGACATCGGTAATAGTATCACCCTCGGCATGGCCGCCGGTCCCGGCGCCCTCCGCAAGATTCACAGTCACCCCCGCATCTGAGCCCGGATAAATCACCCAGTCTATACCGGTAGCACCAAACATCCGGTCCGCACCGGCACCGCCCTCCAGCACGTCATTACCGCTGCTGCCCCAGAGCCCGTCATTGCCGGCTCCGCCTGACAGGTGGTTGTCGTTGCTGTCGCCGCCGAATATATCGTTGTAATCAGAGCCCTCTATATTCTCGAACCCGGTAATCACATCCCCTTCGGCGTGGCCTCCCACGCCGATACCATTCCTGAGCCTGACATCTACACCAGCATCCGACCCGGCATAGGATAGCCAGTCCACACCGGCGCCCCCGTTCAACACATCGGCGCCGCCGCCCCCCTTGAGAACGTCACTACCTGCGCCTCCTTCCAGCATATCGTTGCCGCCGTTCCCCGAAAGCTCGTCAGCGCCATCAGCGCCGTATAGCCGGTTGGCGTCCGCGTCCCCTTCCAGTGTGTCCGCATAGGCAGAGCCTGCCAGGTGTTCGATACCATCCAGCATGTCCCCCTCGGCATCACCGCCACGTACTACACCTGAGTGCAGGCGGATTTCCACCCCCCTTGCCGACTCCTCGTAAGAGGCCGTATCCTCGCCGGGGCCGCCCCTGAGCGTGTCCGCATCCGGACCGCCGTCCAGCACATCGTCGCCAGCCCCCCCATACAGAGCATCAGCGCCGGGGCCGCCAAGCAATACGTCATTACCCCCACCGGGACCACCAAACAAGCGGTCATCCCCTGCGCCGCCCGCCAGCCGGTTGGACCGGCTGTCGCCCGCCAGGGTGTCGGCATGTGCAGAACCCAGGAGATGTTCAATATCAGGGACAGTTTCATGCTGCGTGTCACCATTGTTGTCGATATATTCGACCATCACCATGGCGGTGAATGTATCGCCTTCGGCGTCACCGCCCCGGATCTCGCCTGAGTGCAGGCGAACGACTACCCCCGCTGTTGACTGCGCCCAGGAGGCAGTATCTTCACCAGCGCCCCCGGCAAGACGGTCTCCTCCCGTGCTTCCCTCCAGCACGTCATTCCCACCATTGCCCGAAACCTCATCGTTCCCTGGGCCACCATTGAACCAGTTAGCGCCACGGTCACCCTCCAGTACATCGCCGTAAGCAGAACCAATCACGTTTTCGATTTCGCTTATGACGTCACCTTCGGCATGGCCTCCCCTCAGCGTTCCTTGCGCAAGATTGATAATCACAGCGGAATCCGACTCCTGGTAGGATACCCAGTCCATTCCTGCGCCGCCGTCCAGACGATCGGCTCCTGCGCCGCCTTCCAGCACGTCGTTGCCGCCATAGCCTCTGAGCTCATCATTACCGTCGCGTCCCTGTAGAAGATTTTCAGTATCATTGCCCAGTACCACATCGTTCCCGGACCCGGCAATGAAGTTCTCGATCAATGTATCCCGCGAGATGATGAGGTTGCCGACCAGTCCGTACACGTCGGAAATCCCTTCCGGGCGCAGGTCAACCCGCTGGTTGGCACTGTCCGTGCTCAGGTCCAGGGTGTCAATACCGCCGCTGTCATACAGGGTCAATGTGACCGGATTGCCGAAAGACGAATCCCCCTGGCCGGTCCACCTCTCGAACAATTCAGCCAGATAGCCTTCAACATTGGAGTCATGACCATACACGGTATCACCGGGGTTTATATCAACTGGAGTGCCGTATAAATCATGGATCGCGATAATATCCGCGATCATCGGTGTGACAGGATAAGCGAAGCTGGCGTCGGTGAAGTTGTCGTGATCCTGCCGGAAGTACGACATTACACTCGTCTGGTAGGAGTCGTTGCCGAATATCTTGGTAATTGTGATGGGAAATAATCCGCTGTAGGGTCCCGGATGATCCAGTCCGAGGGCATGACCAATCTCATGGAGGTAAGCTTTGAAAGTAAAGCTATCCATCCCGGATCCATATTTGACCAGCCAGTCCAATCCAACGTTGATGCGTGAAGAAACCCTGACCCCATTGCTTGTAGAACTGGCATTATAGCCTTTCCCTAACTCATCATCATCGAAAGTAATATGAGCGTTATCGTCGTCGGTAAACTCGAATTTAATGCCGGTGACGTTGGTCCATGCCTCCAGAGCCCAACGGGCCAGTTGTTGACCGGCCAGATTCAGGGCAGTGATATTGGCGGTCAGGGCACCTCCCGGTTCTATATCGTAAAAAAATTTCTCATCCAGGTTGCGTTTTAGATAGGAAGCAATCTCGTCGTAGCCGGCAGTTGTGAGCGGTTTCTCGACGAATGATATTTCATACTCAAAAGGGTCATCATCATTGGGTCTGTCTAAAGCGATGTAATATGTGCCAGTGTCCAACGCTCTGTACAGAGTGCTGTAAGAAAACCGGTAAGTGCCAAATATAAGACTCACCCCGCTTGGATGATAAAGCCTGAACTGGTCTGACTCCAATCCGTCCAACCTGATGTCGTATATCGTCCCGGCGCTGAGCTCGATTTTGATCCAGTCATTGTCACCGGCAGTATCGAGTGTTCCCTGAAAAATATCGCCCGGTCCTATCCTGTATTGGGTTGAAGCATCAGCTCCAGCATCCCCATTATCTTCTTTGATTATCGCCATGTTGTTATTCTCCCCGGCAGCCGGCGTGTCCTGTGCCGAATTATCCCCAACACTGCCGGCGCTTGCGCGAACCTGCCAAAATCATCGTTAATATCACTATCATAGCACTATTCTCAACATACAGCGTGAACCGCGGAGTTTCCGTTTTCCCGTTGCTGTAAAGAATCGTTTTTTGACTGGATTGCGGCTTTCGGCGCAATGACCGAACGCGTTTTTCGGCAGGTTTGAAAGTATGCGGTTGCCTTGGAGAAAGCATTTGCATGACAGCTTGACAGGGTAATGGCACAGGGTAGGATACGCATTAAAATTCTACCTTGAAGAGACAGAGCAATGAGTCTGAATATCAAAAATAATGAAACATGCCGATTGGCAGACGAACTTGCCCGGATGATCATTGATACATCGGCGGTTCTTGCCGTACTCCTCGGCGAGCCCGGCGCGCCTGGCGGCGTTTCGGCAAGGGAAACCATCCGGCAGGACTGAATTTCGGTGACTGTTTTGCTTATGCGCTTGCCAAAACGAACAATGAGCCACTCCTGTTCAAAGGAGAAGACTTTGCGCGCACCGATATAGAAGCCGCATAGCGTTGCTACCACACCTGTAAGATGTTCTCCACACTTGTCGATCAGTTCATTTTGTTCAGTTGATTCAACATGACTATCCTTGTTACGGGCTGCGCCGGGTTTATCGGCGCGGCATTGTCCAGACGGCTGCTGGAGCGGGGCGATGAAGTCATCGGGGTTGATAACCTGAATGACTATTATGATCCCGGATTGAAGCGGGACAGGCTGGCTTTACTCCAGGAATTCAACAACTTCAGTTTCAGGGAACTGGATATCTCGGACAGGGCGCAAATGGAAAACCTGTTCAGGGAGGTTGCGCCCCGGCGCGTGGCGCACCTGGCCGCGCAGGCGGGTGTGCGTTATTCCATCAGCCATCCCCACAGCTATGCCAGTTCGAATATTACGGGGTTCCTGAATGTCCTGGAAGGCTGCCGCGCCGTCGGCGTGGAACACCTGGTGTATGCCTCGTCGAGCTCGGTTTACGGCGCCAACGAGAAGCTGCCTTTTGCGGAATCGGACCCGGCCGCGCACCCGGTCTCCCTGTACGGCGCGACCAAGCGGGCCAATGAACTGATGGCGCACAGTTACAGCCGACTGTATGACATCCCCGTGACCGGATTGCGCTATTTCACCGTTTACGGTCCCTGGGGCAGGCCGGACATGTCGCCCATGCTGTTCGCCGGGAAGATATACGCCGGCGAACCCCTGCAGGTGTTCAACCGGGGACAGCACCGCAGGGATTTCACTTATATCGATGACGTGGTGGAGGCAACGCTGAGGATCGCGGACCGGGCGCCAGACAGGGATGAAGACTGGGACGCGGCCCGGCCTGATGCGGCATCAGGGCCGGCGAGATGCCGGATTTATAATGTCGGCAACCAGCACGCGGTTAACCTGGCGGATTACATCAGGATACTGGAGCGGGAGACCGGCAGGAAGGCCGTGCTTGAATACACCGGCGTTCAACCCGGCGACGTGCTGGATACTCTCTCGGATTCGTCGAAACTGCGGCGGGAATTTGGTTTTGTGCCCGGCGTGACGCTGGAACAGGGTATAAAACGGTTTATTGAGTGGTATAAAGGGTATTATAAGGTTGAATGAATAAGAACAGGAAAATCTCCGTTATCGGCATGGGCTACGTCGGCTTGCCCGTGGCCGCCGCGTTCGGGCGCCTGGATGAGGTGATAGGGTTTGATATCGATGAACGGCGCATTACGGAACTGAAACAGGGTCAGGACAGCACCGGGGAGGTTGCCCCGGACGAACTGGCGGCGGCGCAGATCATTTTCACCACGGACAGCAGGCAACTGGAACAGGCCGATTTTCACGTCGTGGCCGTGCCGACGCCGATCAACGATGCGAAAAACCCGGACATGGGGCCCCTGACTGCCGCATCGGAGATGCTCGGACGCATCATCAAGCGCAACGATATCATCGTCTATGAATCCACCGTCTATCCGGGCGCTACCGAAGAGATCTGCGCACCGATACTGGAGCGGGAATCGGGCCTAGTGTGCGGCACGGATTTCCACCTGGGCTATTCCCCGGAACGCATCAATCCGGGTGACCGGGAGCACATGTTTACCAATATCATAAAGATCGTGTCGGCCGGGGACCGCGCCGCGCTTGACGTGATCGTTCATGTATACGAGAGCGTGGTCACGGCGGGTGTTTATGAAGCGTCCTCCATCCGGGTCGCGGAGGCGACGAAAGTGGTCGAGAACATCCAGCGCGATGTCAACATCGCGCTGATGAACCAGTTGGCGCTGATCTTCGACAAGCTGGAGATCGATACCAACGACGTGCTGGAAGCAGCCGGCACGAAATGGAACTTCCTGCAATTCTCTCCCGGCCTGGTAGGCGGCCACTGCATCGGCATCGACCCGTATTACCTGGCCTACCGTGCCGCCAGGAGCGGCTATATCCCGGACCTGATCCTTACTGCGCGCAACATCAATGATGGCCTGGGCAACTTTATCGCGGCGCAGGTTGTGAAAGCGATGCTCCAGGCCGGTCTTGCGCCGGAAAAAAGCCTGGTCACCGTGCTCGGCCTGACTTTCAAGGAAAACGTGGGCGACACCCGCAATACCCGGGTCATCGATATCATCAATGAACTCAAACAGTATAACGTGCCGGTGCAGGTCAATGACGCGCACGCGGAGCCGGACAGGGTCCGGGATGAATACCGGCTTGAACTGGTCGAGTTGGAATTGCTGCAGCCGGCCGATGCCGTGATCCTGGCCGTACCACACGCCGTTTACCTGGACAAGGGCTGGGACTGGATCTGCAACCTGCTCAAGGGACAACGCGGGATCGTGTATGACGTCAAGGGCAGGCTGGAGCGGGAGACCGCGCCGGCAGGCATCCGGGTGATGAGGCTGTGAGCATAACCGGTGACAAATCATGAATGTCGCCATGGTCGGCGCGGGTTACGTCGGGCTGGTTTCCGGCGCCTGCTTTGCCGAATTCGGCGCCGGCGTTACCTGCATCGACAATGACAGCGACCGGGTCCGCAAGCTCAGTGACGGAGTCGTGCCCATCTATGAGCCGGGACTGGCGGACCTCATCGGCAAGAACCTGGAACAGGGCAGGATCGCGTTCCGGGACGGTTATGACGAGACGATTGCGGAGTGTGACCTGGTGTTTATCGCGGTCGGCACGCCGTCCCGGCGCGGGGACGGTCATGCCGACCTGAAATACGTATCCCAGGCAGTGCGGGAACTCGCGCCCTGGCTGCGGGGCTACACGGTGATAGTGGACAAGTCCACGGTGCCGGTCGGCACCGCGCGCAACGTCAAGCGCATCGTCATGGAAGAAAATCCCGAAGCCGATTTTGATGTGGCCTCCAATCCCGAGTTTCTGCGCGAAGGCGCGGCATTGTCGGATTTCATGCGGCCGGACCGGGTGGTCATCGGCGTCGAGACAGAGCGGGCGGAGCAGGTCTTGCGCGAGTTGTACCGGCCGCTCAACCTTATCGAGACGCCCATGGTGGTGACCGGTCTGGAGAGCGCCGAACTGATCAAGTACGCGGCCAACGCGTTCCTGGCTACCAAGATCAGTTTCATCAATGAGATGTCCGCCCTGTGCGAAGCGGTGGGCGCCGACGTCCACGCAGTGGCCAGGGGCATCGGACTGGACGGGCGCATCGGCAGGAAGTTCCTGCACCCGGGACCCGGTTACGGCGGTTCCTGCTTCCCCAAGGATACCCGGGCGCTGGTGCGCATCGCGCAGGAAAACAACGTAACCAGCCGCATTGTGGAAGCGGTGATGGAAGTGAACGAAGCGCAGAAGGCGCGCATGATCAGCAAGATCCGCAGCGCCCTGGGCGGCAGCGAGAGCGGCAGGACCCTCGCGGTGCTGGGCCTGGCCTTCAAGCCGGAAACTGACGATATGCGCGATGCGCCGGCGCTGTCCATCCTGCCCAAGCTGATCGAGAACGGGGTCAGGGTGCACGCGCATGACCCCCAGGCCATGTCCGAGGCCAGGGACATGTTGCCCGAATCCGTGGTGTATTTCGATGATATTTACGCGGCCCTGGCCGGGGCGGATGCGGTGGTGTTGCTGACGGAATGGAATGCCTACCGCGGGATGGACCTGGCCCGGGTCAGGGAACTCATGCGCGGCAACGTGTTCCTCGACCTGCGCAACGTATACGAGCCGGACACCATGCGCGCGGCCGGGTTCGATTACCACTGCGTGGGGCGTTAGCGCGTTTTGCCCGGGGCCGGACGGATTACACCGCTGACTGGTTATTGATGAGTACGACAGGACAAACGCCGGCGCGCGTAGCGGTCATCGGCTGCGGTTACTGGGGCAGGAACCTGGTGCGCAATTTCTCCGACCTGGGCGCGCTGGCCGCGGTCTGCGATACGGACCCGGAACCGGCCCGGCAGTTCGGCGGGCAGTACCGGGTCGCCACCCCTGCATTCGAGGAAGTCCTCCGTGACTCCGGAATCGACGCGGTCGCCATCGCCACGCCGGCGGTGACCCATTCGGACTTCGCCAGGCAGGCGCTGGCGGCAGGTAAGCACGTGTTTGTCGAGAAACCCGTCGCCCTGAACGTGGATGCCGCCGAAGAGTTGAATACCCTGGCCAGACAGCAGGGACGGGTGTTGATGGTGGGCCACCTGCTGCAGTACCACCCCGCATTCATACGGTTGAAGGAACTGGTTGCCGGGGGCGACCTGGGGCGCCTGCGCCACATCTATTCCCACCGCCTGAACCTGGGCAAGGTGCGGCGCGAGGAGAATATACTCTGGAGCTTCGCGCCCCATGACATTTCCATGATCCTGTCGCTGGTCGGTGTGGAACCGGACCGGGTCTCTGCCGTGGGCAGTTTTTTTCTCCAGTCGCAGGTTGCCGACGTGACCACGACCCACATGTCTTTCCCCGGCGGCGAGAACGCCCATGTTTTTGTTTCCTGGCTGCATCCCTACAAGGAGCAGAAACTGGTCGTCGTCGGTGACGACGGCATGGCGGTGTTTGACGATACCGTGGAATGGGAACAGAAATTACAGATCTACAGGCACAGGATACTCTGGGAAAACAGCCTGCCCACACCGGACAAGGCCGAAGCCGAGGCGGTTGCCGTGGCGCCGGCTGAGCCGTTGCGGCAGGAACTGGCCCATTTCCTGGACTGCATTGCCGGTAATGCAAGCTGCCGCACCGACGGCAACGAGGGGATCCGGGTGTTGAAAGTGTTACAGGCTTCGGAACAGGACATACTGAAACAGCATACGCGCCAGGATGCGGGAACCATGAATCCGGGGGTACGGCAAATGGCTGACTGTTTTATCCATGAAACCGCGGTTGTCGATGGTCATTGCCGGATCGGCAAGGGCGCCCGGATCTGGCATTTCAGCCATGTCCTGGCCAACTCCAGCATAGGGGAGAATTGCATCCTGGGGCAGAACGTGATGGTGGGTCCCGACGTGAGCATCGGCAACCACTGCAAGATCCAGAATAATGTCAGTATTTACAAGGGGATTACCCTGGAGGACGGCGTATTCTGCGGCCCGTCCTGCGTGTTCACCAACGTGAACAACCCCCGCGCCGAACTGGAGAAGAAGGACCAGTTTGCCGACACCCGGGTCAGGCAGGGAGCGACCATCGGCGCCAATGCCACCATCCTGTGCGGCATCGAACTGGGGCAGTACAGTTTCATCGCGGCCGGCGCCGTGGTTACCGGGGACGTAAAGCCGTTCGCGCTGATGGCGGGAACGCCTGCGAAACAGGTCGGCTGGGTGGGGCATTACGGCGAGAAGCTGGGAGACGACCTGGTGTGCCCGAAGACGGGGAGGCAGTACCGCCTGAACCGTGAGGGCCTGCTCGAGGCGGAGGACTGACGTTGGCGCGGCAAACCATGGAATTCATCGACCTCAAGGCGCAACAGCGGCGCCTGGGTGACAGGGTCGCAAAGGCGATTCAGAGGGTGCTGGACCACGGCCAATACATCCTGGGACCGGAAGTGTCGGAGCTGGAGCAACAGCTTGCCCGTTTCAGCGGCGCCCGGCGCGTCATAACCTGCGCCAGCGGCACCGATGCCCTGCTCATGGCCCTGATGGCAAAGGGAACGGGTCCCGGCGACGCCGTTTTTGTCCCCTCGTTCACATTCGTTGCCGCTGCGGAAGTGGTTGCCCTGCTGGGGGCAACACCGGTTTTCGCCGACGTCGAACCGGACAGTTTTTTACTGGATCCGGCCGGCCTGGACGCTGCGCTGGAGACGGCAACCCGCCAGGGTCTGAAACCCGTCGGGGTCATTCCGGTTGACCTGTTCGGACAGCCGTGCGCTTACGCGGACATAAACCGTTTTGCCCGGGAGCATGGCCTGTTCGTCATCGCCGATGGCGCCCAGAGTTTCGGCGCGAGCCTGGACGGCAGCAGGGTCGGAACACTGGCAGAAGTAACCGCCACCAGTTTTTTCCCGGCAAAACCCCTGGGCTGCTACGGTGACGGCGGCGCCCTGTTCACCGATGATGATGAACTCGCGGACAGGTTGAGAAGCCTGCGGGTGCACGGCAAGGGCGCGCACAAATACGACAACACTCTCATCGGCATCAACGGCAGGCTGGACACCATCCAGGCCGCGGTGCTGCTGGAAAAACTCCCGATATTCGAGGAAGAGATCACCCTGCGCAACCGGGTTGCGCAAAGGTACGGGGAACTGCTGGGGGGCCTGGTCGATACCCCGGCGCTGTGTTCCGGGGCCACCTCCGTCTGGGCGCAATATACGGTACGGTCAGGCGAACGTGATGCGATAGCCCAGGCGCTTAAACGCCAGGGCGTGCCAAGCGCGGTCTATTACCCCGCGCCATTGCACCGCCAGACTGCCTACGACAGCTATCCGCGTGTGCCTGATTTATCCGTTTCCGAACGGTCAGCGGCAACGGCGCTGAGTTTGCCCATGCATCCGTACCTGGAGGAGGAAACGCAAAACAGGATTTGCGATATTATCCGGCAAGCGTTGTAAGAATTACCGTCCCGGCGACCGGTCATGCCCATGCCGGAGGGGGTGGAGATACGACATGACCGGAACACACAAATCCACCCCCTCCTGGCGCCCATGGGCTGTCCCTGATCCGTGGCCCTGGCGACAGCTGACCTGGGCCGCCCTCGGGCATGCGGGCATACAACCACCCGAATTCCATTCGGCGGGTTCTCCGGCCTGGTTATCACTATTTCCAGCCTGGAGCGCCGTTGCCGTCTTTCCTTCAGGCAATAACGATTTTATTCACTCCGGATAAACTGAAAAGCAAAAAATCAACAAAAATGTGAGAAAACTCACATTTTTGGGAAAAAAGTACGAATATTGGTTGCCGGAAGTTAAGTATATGCCGCGTGTGAGGACCGCATGCGAGCTTCTCGCCTGTTTCGCTTTCCTGCTATACTTGCCCCGGCTTTCATTCAAATCGAGGGACGACATCATGCGCAGCGCCACGGCATTACCGACAGACTCTTCCTTGCAGAGTGTAGAAGACAGGTTGCGCGAACGACTGAAGGAGGTTAAGCACAACTCCCTGGGGTCGGAGTACGTGGCGTTCCATGCAGGCAGGGACGAGGTAATTGCCCTGGCCGAATCCGACCCGGTCAATGCCTTCCGGCGGGTAGTCCTGGACCCGGTGCGGGGCCTGGTGATGTTGATGTCACCGAGCTATGTTCATGAGACTATTTCAGGCGATATGGATCGCTTTGTCAGCTGTGTCGCCACGTTGAAAGGGATTAAGCTGAGACAACTGCTTTCCTCGCGCTGGCGCCGGGAAGGTGATCCGAAGAACACCGGCAACGAGGCGGATTGCAGTTTTTACTTCGGCCGGAAGGCGCTTGATTACAGTGATGCCTATGCTCTTGGCGATGTGGAGGTTGACGCCTATGCGTCCAGGACGCCGCCGGACCTGGTGGTGGAGGTCGGTCTCATCCATGAATCCAAAGAGAAGCATCTCAGTTACCGGGACAGGGGAGCGGTCGAGTTCTGGCAGTTGAATTCCCGCCCGCGCGTCAGAGGCAGGACAATCACTGTGGCATTCCTCGATTTGCAGGCGTCGTCGGGGCCGCTGGAAATTGACGCGCCGCTGAACCTGCCCGGACTCACGCCGGCGCACGTCACCAGGTTTATGCAACTGCGGTCCGGAAAGTCATTGGATTATCTCGAAATTTATGAAGCAGTTCGCGACCTGCTTGCGAGGGATGCATTGGAGATTCGCGAGGAAGCGGAGGAATACGAGCTGGTAAGCTGACTTGCTGACTGCTGCGCGCCGGCAGCCGGTCACAGGCAGACACTGCCCAGGATACCGGATGCTTGATTGTAATGCGTGGGAACAGGCTGACCGAGCGCGTCAGTAGAACGTCCTGGGCAAGAAGCCATCCCGATTGATAATGCTGGCGCTGTCGCCGATGGCGATGTTCTTTTGCTGTAACAGCGCGATCAGGTCGCCTTGCACCAGCTGCTTGTTTAATATGGGTGTCCCCTCGTTCCGTGATGAGTCGTTTCCGGGTTTCAATGGGATTGACGGGATTGTCTTATATTGACAGGCAAGAGGAATTCATTAAGACTCCGGGCAGTGTCAAATCAATATCGGGATAAATCACACTCCCTGTATACACCCGGTAGCGGCGCAATGCCGCCGTACCTGGCAGGTCGGGAGACAGAACAAGACATTTTGCGCAAGCAGCTGGCTTGTTTACAGGCGGGCGAGCCGCCGTCTGGCGACGTAGTGTTGTATGGTCCTCGAGGGAATGGCAAGACGGTGCTGTTGCGCTGGTTCAAGGATGAGTGCGGTCAGGCTGTGGATGTTGTTTCCCTGACGCCGGATGACCTGCCGAATGTGGATGTATTGGCTACCAGGCTGGTTCCTCCGTCCAAATTCAAACAGTTACTGCCGGATAACCTGGTGGTCGGCGCGGGTGGCAGCCACGCGGTGTGGGACCTGACGAGCGCCCACGGTTCACTGACGGAGTTGCTTGCGGCGCGTAGCCGGCAGCGACCCCTCGCCCTGCTGCTGGACGAGGCGCATACATTGTCTGCCGAAGTCGGCAAGTTGTTGCTGAACGCCAGCCAGGAGGTGCGGGCCGGAGCGCCCTTTCTGCTGGTCATGGCGGGCACACCTGATTTGCCCTCCCGTCTTGACCAGATGGATGCTACTTTCTGGGACCGCGGCGACATCATCGGGATTGGCAGGTTGGCGACTGATGCGGCCTGCGACGCGCTGGTCAGACCGTTGACCGGGGAGAAGGTGCGCATCAGGGAAGACGCCTTGGAGAGCGTAGTCTCGTCCAGCCAGCATTATCCTTATTTCCTGCAACTCTGGGGCGAGGCGTTATGGGAACAGGTAAAATCAGGTTCTGATAATGTGATCAGCCTGGAACATGTCAAGGCCGGCGAGGATTATTTTAGCAAGAGAAAAAACACTTATTATGCCCGTCGCTACCGGGAAATGGAGGAAAACCTGGCGTTTCCGGGCTTACTGCCGGTGGCCCTTGCAGTGGCGGATGCTTTCGCAGGCCGGGATGAGTTGAACGGCAATCAGTTGGATACTGCGATCCGGCGCGGGTCGATGGCCGCGAACGAATCATACAAGGAGGTAATAACAGCGAGGCAGGTGTTGCGTCAGTTGGGTTATATCTGGCAAGCGCCTGAGCAGGTTACCTGGGAGCCCGGCATACCGAGTCTGATGGCTTATGTGCAGGAGAGGACGCCGGAATAGCAGTAAGAAGCGGGCGCCGGCAGCCGTGATGTCCGACAAGCTTGTTGATTGTCAACCATTATGTTTCATCTCCTTCAGGCTCAAGCCACACGCGGCGTGATCTTATCGCCTGTTTCACATTCCTGCTATACTTGACACAGATTTTACTCAAAGCATTAGGGAGACGTCATGGGTAGCGTTACGCCATTGCCGGCCGGTTTGTCCGTTGAGATATTGGAAGACAGGCTGCGGGAAAGACTGAAGGAGGTCAAACACACGTCCTTCGGTTCGGAGTACCTGGCTTTTCGCGCCAGCCGGGATGAGGTCATTGCTTTAGCTCAATCCGACCTGGTGAATGCCTTCCGGCGGGTGGCGCTGGATCCGGTGCGGGGCCTGGTAATGCTGATGTCGCCGAGTGGGGGGCATGAGATTACGTCACGCGATTTGGACCGTTTTGTCAGCAGTGTTGCCGCCTTGAAGGGGATTAAGATGGACCGATTGGGCGCCACCCGCTGGCGCCGGGAGGATGACCCGAAGAACACCGGCAATGAGGCGGATTGCAGTTTTTACTTCGGTCGGAAGGCGGTCGAATGCAGAGAAGCCTATGCCCGGAGTGAAGCGGAGGGTGACACATACACGTTCCGGGTTCCGCCGGACCTGGTGGTTGAGGTGGGTTTGACTCATGAGTCGAAGGAGAAGTACCTGAGTTACCGGGACAAGGGGGTAGTGGAGTTCTGGCAGTTGAATGCCCGCCCGCGCAAGCAGGGCCGAAGCATAGTGACCGCTACCTTTCTGGACTTGCAGGCACAGTCCAAGCCGATGGAAATCGACTCATCGCTCAATCTACCCGACGTTACCCCGACGCATGTGGTCAGGTTTATCCGGCTACAGTCCGGAAAGTTATTTGACCATCTGGAAGTTTATGAAGCGGTGCGCAGTCTGCTTGAAGATGAAAGTGGGCCATGGGAGATACGTGAGGACGCGGAGGAGTACGAGCTTGCAGGCTGACAAAGCAGGGTTGACCGTTTCATGCCCATGCCGGAGGGGGTGGAGATACGACATTACCGGAACACACAAGTCCACCCCTCTCCTGGCGCCCTCGGGCTGTCCCTGATCCGTGGCCCTGGCGACAGCTGACCGGGGCCGCCCTCGGGCATGCGGGCATACAACCACCCGAATTCCATTCGGCCGGTCACCCGGCATTGTTTATTCTTGTTCATGCCGCATTGACCGCCGCCTTAATGTCCTTCAGGTAAGGATGATTCTATCGGGTTCGGATGACCTGAAAAGCAAAAAATCAGCGAAAATGTGAGAAAACTCACATTTTTGGGGAAAAAGTACGAAACATTTGTTGTTGGGAGTTGAATATATGCCGCGTGCCGATGGCGTGTTGGATAGTGCCCTGTGTTATACTTCGTCAGGGACGAAGCCGGATATTGAACATCTTAGTGCGGCCTTGCGACAAGTCGGCGTTGTCGTTACGGCCACGGGCCTGGTCACTGGCGTGTTTAATGCAGACCAGGGCCCGCCAATTATTTAAGACCATTCTTACAATTCATAAAGTTGCTGCCAACGCGCAAAACAAATCCATCTCCAGATTTGTTGCGAGGAAAGCTTACGCTGTCCGGACATGACCAAATCGAACTCACGGACCACGCGTGTGTTGTCAACCCAGGGTAACTTTAAGTCCTGGGATAACCAGCTTTTGATCGTTACCGTATGGGGTTTCAACCATTCGTACTCCGGCGCTTCGAAACCGATTTTATCCTTTCTGTCCAGAATTTCATGAGGGACGATCCCTCGCATCGCGGCGCGTAAGACAGATTTTGTTTCACCTTTGTCGGAGACCAGGTAGGATTCCGGCAAACTCATTACAAAATGTGCAAGTTCCGTTGTAAGAAAAGGAGTTCGGGTTTCAATCGAATAGGCCATTGAATTGCGGTCAACATGGCGCAGCAGCAGTGGTAGTCCACGCCGTGTAATTACATAACGCAAATATGCCGCCAGGCGCCTGCAGCGCGCATCATCAGCAGTTTCGATTCTGTTATGGGGAGTTGTTACCCCCAGTTCGTTCAGTATTCGAGCGCGCACCCAGGGCGGGTATAATGGATGGCCTGCCAATCGTCGAATCAGTGCATTCATACGCCCCGTCGTCAATTCATCAACAGCGCGTTTTAACTCCGTTACTCGATTTCTGTCTGGCCACCTGGACCAGTTTGAGAGAAAACGGGCGGCTCGGAAAAACTCGCCCCGTTCCAGCATAGAATGCAGCCGTGGAACCGGATAACCAACGTTACCTGCGAGCAGTCCGTCTGCTCCCTGTCCGTCAAGGATCGCTTTAACGCCCGCGGATCGTATTTCGCGGCATACTCCGTACTGGGCATACAGGCTGGTGCTGCCGAAGGGTTCCCCCTGACCGAGAATCAGCCGATCAAGATCAGCCATCAATCCATCTGAGGAAAGGGTTACCTTATGGGGGATGGCTTTAACATGCTGGTTGATTATGTCTATCCAGGGTTCTTCAGATTTACTGCTTTCCGGAGCTACAAAACTAAAGGTATGTATATCCATATCAGGTTCAACCGTACGCATCGCACAGACGATAGACGACGAGTCCAGTCCTCCTGAAAGCATTGCAGCCAATGGGACATCGCTTCTCAAGTGCAGTCCTATCGATCTCAGGAATATATCACGTATTTTTTCGGCAGCTTGTTCAAAGCTGATGGTCGTATTTTCACTGATATCGAAATGATTCCAGGGTGTCGGCCCCTCTGTCTGTCTGGTTATGAGGTTGTAATGCAACACATGACCGGGAAGTAAATGGTAGATCCCCGCAAAAAAAGTCTCTTCATTCGCGTCATAATATTCACGTACAAGATATTCATAGGCGCGTTGATGATTGATTTCTGCAGGTGTGTTCCGCAGGGCGTGCATAGCCCGTAGCTCTGATGCAAACAGCAGCCTTGCATTTTGCAGGCTGTAGAATAGTGGTTTGATGCCGAAAGCGTCACGGCATAACGTAATGGAAGCTTCAACACGGTCAAATATTGCAAAAGCGAACATACCGGCCAGCCTGGGCAAGCAGGCTATACCCCATTCAGCCCACGCTTGTACCAGCACTTCTGTATCAGAATCGGTCCTGAAGTGATGGCCCAGTTCGTTCAGTTCACTACGCAATTCGAGGTAATTGTAGATTTCGCCGTTATATGAAATTACATACCGGTTATCTGAACTGACGAAGGGTTGTCTTCCCCCGGCAGACATGTCGATAACACAGAGCCGCCTGTGACCAAACGCAACGAGAGAATCAGCACATTCTTCAATGATGTGTTCCTCATTATCCGGACCACGATGGCTCAAGGCTTCGCCCGCCGCTTTCATGCGCTGTTCAAGCCTGGTCTGGTGTGAAGGGAAAATGCCGCCGAAAATACCGGACATTCTAAATCCCCGCTCGATCTGTAAGCAGTGTTTGGTACAGCCTGATTAATTTTTCTTCTTCAGTTTTCCAGTTGTAGGCTTCTTCCATTGCCTCGCGGCCGCGTTGCCCCATGATCTCTGCCTCACCAGGGTTGTTTAGAATCCACTGCATGGCCTCAGCTATAGCCGATGGATCAAGCGGGTCCACCAATAAACCACATCCGGCTTTGTCTACGATGCGCCGCCAAACGGGAAAATCAGACGCGATGACCGGCAATCCGACAGACATGTATTCAAACAATTTTGTAGGGTAAGCATTGAGGATTTTTGGCGTTGGATGCAACACTACCAGACCTGCTCGCACATTGTTCAATATTCTCGAAACCTGTGCTCGATTTGCCCAACCCGAATACTCAACCTGTTCCCAGCCGGTTGTTGCTTCTATTTCTGTTTTCAAACCGGGCGGTTGGAACTTTCCGGCGAGTTTCAGTCGAATGTCGTTGCCGTCACTGAATTCCAGGGCCTTGACCATTTCACGGATACCTCGAGTCCGGCCGATCGCGCCTACATACGCAAAATAAGGCGGTCGTTCTTTATAATCCAGAGCCCCTGGTTCGACCAGTTCATTCAGTATGGGATAATTTTGTACCAGTGTGGTTTTTCCTATTGGAAACCGCGCACCTATATCGGGTTCTGCCGGTACAATTGCAGTAAACCCCCGGCCCGCCAACCATTCAATGGCTGACATGGCCCAGGATACGGGATGCCGAATTCCTGTCGGTAGCCAGAATTTGGTCAGAACGTCAAGCGGTACGTCTTCATGCACGTCATATATTACTTTGTATCCACAACATTTCAGAACAAACCCCAGCGGAATCAGTTCAGGATCATGGAGATGCACAATCTGTGGCTTCATTGCAGAAACTGCCCGCCCCATGCGCCATGCGCCCAGAAGCATTCTTGGCAGTCGTTCGTCGGGAGGTGAGCCGATATCAATAATTCTTACCATCCCGTCCGCTTCATTCCAGTTACCTTTTCCATCTTGGACGAATAAAGCAACCGGTTCTGCAAAAGCGGTTGCAAGGGATTCAACTTCTTTTATCCGGATTCGCGCATCAACGCGCGGATGGACTGTAGTTAAATGAGCAATCCTCACTTTTTCCATGTCAGTGATGGTCTTCTTCTGGCTTTTGATTCAGATTGTCGATTAAACAGGTGCGTCTTGCATTCGCATCATTTTGCCTGGAAGTTTTCAATAGCGCTCAGTCTGAATGAATTCAGCGCTTGAGTCAGGTAAAACACACACCCTGAAACCGATATGGAACTAACCAGTATAACCGCGTCCTTATAAATCCATCCCAGGGTCAGGGACAAGGCTACCATCAGGAAGAATATAGACTGAAGTAATAGAATCAATCGTAATTTTTCTCTGACATACAGAACGCCACTCAGGGGGGCGCATACCAGTCTTAAAAAAGCCATTGGCGCCAGTATGCTTGCGTAGAACCCGGCCTCACGCCATTCTTCACCAAAGATAAAGGCAAATAATTCCTGTCCGAAGCTTATCAGTAACAAGGCGGGCAGTATTCCGATGATGAACAGGAATCTCATGGTTTTGATGAATACTGGTTTACATGTGCCATGCTTATCCAGGCTTTCAATTGCCTCGCTTCTGAATACCTCCATCATGGATTCCCCCAATAACGAAATCGGCATCATCAACACCCTGAACACCAGGAAATATAATCCGGCAATAGCACTGTTGAATATTACCGGGATAATTATGTACGGTAATTGCAGAGACAGTATGTTCAGCAAGCCGGCCGGCGAACCAAAAAAGGGAAATTTTCTATACCTTCTGAGCAATGCAATGTTTTTCAATATGTCGAATCGGGGCAAACGAAAAGTATGTCCGATGCGTTTAAACATAATTACCAGTGATATGGTTCTGCCCAGACAGTCTGCCAGAATGAGCCCTGGGGTGATCCTGTTCGCCAACCCGATAATTATCTGAAGTATGGATATCGATGCGCTCTGGACTACACGGCTGTGACTCATCAATTCATACAGTTTATTTCGATTTAACCAATGCAGTAAAACTTTATAAATGGAAAAGAGAAAAATGCTGAGCGGTACGATGTATAACCATTCACCGATTTCTGGCTGTGCCGTGAGCCTTGCAATCTGGTCATCCCAGATAACGATCGCACACAGGATGAAGATGCTGAACAAGCCCGAGAAAATAAAGCTGAGTAACGCAAGTTGCGCGGCCTCGCTCTGTTTCCTGGTGATCATCACAGCCATTTCAAGTTTTCCTGTAGCTATCATGGTTCCTATGGAAATCAATGCCATATAAACGCCATAAAGGCCGAATTCGCCGGGCGAATAGATTCTTGTAAGAAAAGGTATGAGGGCAACCGGAATTGCCTGAGCAATAGTTGTGCCCGTCAACAGGGTCAGCACGTTACGTGCATATTCCGATTTTATTTTGAGTTTAGAGGCCAAAGAATGTATTTGTTGTATAGAGACATCAAGCTTTTAGAGCCTGGTATCTGAGTTTGATTCGATTAACGCTTTCCCGGTCAGACCCCAACCCAATGCCGGCAGCGGCCAGAATACCGGCTTGGACACGATGACCAGCAATAAGCAGACAAAATTCAACATAAATGCAAGAGTCCATAGGGGAACATCCTGTTGTTTCAATATGACCTGGCGGGCAGGGACCACAAATCCGGCCAGGATCAGCAATGCATATATCAGGAAACCTGCAAGACCGTAGCTCACCCAGGCAGAAAGAGCATCGTGCGAATATCTCCCGGCATGCCCTTTTTCAAATTTACCGGTATCTTCCGTCAATACATGCCCGCCGAAGTTACCCATCAGCGGGTTCTCCACGATTTGCCCAATGGCTTTCCTTTGCAGTGCCAGCCTGCTCGCCCAGGATTTTGAAGCAGAGAAATCAAGCACTTCAAACTGGCGGCTGAGGCGGGGAAGATCGGCGGCCTTATCGGGAGCAGGTGGAGAATCGGCCTTTGTGGGGGCAGGCGCTGTCGCTTGTAACGGGACGGCTTTTCCGGATGCAGGTTCCTGTGTGGTCCCGTCATCGGCGAGTTGACCGCCCGCAACCGGTTCCGCTTTTTCCGGGGCGCGGGTATCCATAACAACCTTGATCCGGGGCGCTATGTCCGGCGTAGCCAGCAATGCCACTTCCAGGGTGACAAGCAGCAGGAGCAGAAAATACTTCGGCTGTCTGATGCCGAAAATAACGCATAACACGGCTGATAAGGCCAGGAACGCGTAGAAGTCCGAGCGGCTGATCAGCATGAACAGGATAAAGACGCCACCGAGTATGAACGCAGCTCTTGCGCGGAATGAGTTGAAAACTGCAATCAACAGCAACAGAGTAATCAGGGCGCTGCGCGCAAATCCCTGGTAAGTGGAAAGGTTTGTCATCTTCCCGTATATCCGGCGAGCATGGTAGGCGTTGGCATCGTTGCTGATGTAGAAATAAAGCAGGTAAACCAGGACAACGATAAAACTGAGCAGAAATGACCACCGCAGAAGTTTTGACTCCAGCGGAAGCAGCAAACCGATAAGGAACAGGGATGACCAGAAAATAACCGTCTCCAGGGATTGTACGCCGGCAATTGAAATATGATCGCCATCGAGAAACAGGTAGTGCGCGAGCGTCCAGGCCGAGGTGTAGAACAGGAATGCCAGCACCCACAGAACATAGCGGTTCCCGGCAATTTTTTTCAGCCGGGCCGTGTTCCAGGGCAACAGCGCAAGCAGGGCCAGCAGCGCGCCCAGCGAAACATAGCCGAACAGGCCCGCCGCAAAAGGCGGGATCAGTCCCATGGCCAGGGACTGGTGATAGAACAGGTACCCCGGAAACAGCAGGAAGAAACTGATGCTCGCGACGGTTTGCGAGATTTTCAGCGCGCGGTCTGGCGCTTGCAGGTAGCCGGTTAACATGCCTTGAGAGTGTCCCGGATATGGCGAAGAATTTCAAGCGCCACGGTTCACTGACGGAGTTGCTTGCGGCGCGTAGCCGGCGGCGACCCCTCGTCCTGCTGCTGGACGAAGCGCATACATTACAGGTTGCATTCAAGGCATGGGTGATACCTGATCAAACGGTTTTCTCCCTTACAGGCCATTGGTCAGGAACAAGCTTACGCAGGAACTCATCAACCGGCCAGCAGGAAATGCCATCGATCATCAGCTTGTCTTTGCCTCGATAAAGGAATAGCAGCCTGGCCTCCGGGTAGTCGCGGCAAAACGTTTTCAATGTCCTGATGTGTTTCGTATTAACGTGGGCGGCATTTTTTACCTCTATGGCATAGAAATGACTCTCTCCGTATACGACAAAATCGATTTCAGAGCCACCCTTGGTGCGCCAGAAGAAGCATTGTATGTTGCCATCGCTGTATTCACTCCAGGCTTTCAAGTGTTGCATTACCAGACCTTCCAGGGCAAGGCCGTCAATCTCATGTACGCTGTCCAGGGGACCTTTGGGTCGCAGGTGCTGAAATACGCCGGTGTCAAACAGGTAAAACTTGGGATGTGTCGTCATTGCCCGCCTGGCGCGTCTGGTAAAAACAGGAAGTGAACAGGCGAGTAGTAAATCCTCCATGACCGACAGGTAATTTTCGGGGATTATATCCAATACTAGACAAAAATCAAATATAGGTTATAGTTTGCCTGAGGCTATAAAGCCGATTTATGACGATGTTTATTTTGGCACATACGAGGGCAAACTCATGCAAGTGAAAGGCAAAGCACTCACCGGCCCGCTCGTCAAGGGCTGGTTGCTGGAGTTGATGCAGGCGGGCAAGGATTACACAGCCGATGAGCTTTATGATCTGGTCACGCAAAGCCACGCCGAGGCCGGCGGCAACCCTTCCCGATCCACGACTGAAAGGACTCGGAAACAACAGGTTTTTTCTGCGCTTGCCGACCTCCGAAAGATTGGTCAGGTACACCAGCCCCAATACGGCTTTTGGGCTATGGGCGCGACAGAAGGCACCGAGGAAATACCGACAGCAGAGGACGCTGAACAGGCGGCGCAGGCGGCGGCGGAGATCATGGTTGGAGAAGGGCCGCAAGTGGTGTATGGCTGGTATTTGCCGGCCTACAAGGAACTGGCCGGCATCAAGGGCCACAACACCTGGCCGATGAAGGTTGGCCGCACCAGTTCGGGCGACCCCGAAAACCGCATGAACATCAACGCGCCGGAGAGACCCAGGCAAGGATTTGTGGCTCGCGTCAACAATTCGGGCAACTGGGAGAGAATGTTTCACTCCTTCCTGGATGAAAAAGGCAGGCACATGCCCGACGCGATGGGGACGGAATGGTTCATGACCAACCCCGAAGAACTCCGCGCCACCTACCAAGCACTCACCGAACTCATCAACGGAGACGACGACAATGACTGATAAACAAGCGCCCGGCAAGGCGTTCCGCGAAGGCGTGTCCTTGGTGGAACTGATCGAGTTGTTCCCCAATGAAGCGGCGGCGGCGGACTGGTTCGAGAGTATTTACTGGCCGGATAAGCGCACCTGCGGACATTGCGGATCGGACAATACCCACGACGTGGCGGGCGCCAGGCCCATGCCGTACCGCTGCCGGGACTGTCGGCGCTATTTCAGCGTGAAAACAGGCACGGCAATGGCAGGGAGCAACATCAAGCTGCACAAGTGGGCTATCGGCATCTATCTCTGCCTGACGAGCCTTAAGAGCGTGTCCAGCATGAAGCTGAAGCGCGATCTCAACATCGGGCAGAAAGCGGCCTGGTTCATGCTGCATCGGCTGCGGGAGGCATGGGCCATCACCCGACCCAAAGACGGCGGGCCGTACCTGCAAGGGCCGGTTGAGGTGGATGAAACGTACTTCGGCGGCAAGACCCGCAACATGAGCCTTGCCAAACGAGCACAGCATGAAGGGCGCGGGCCTGCCGGGAAATCCGCCGTTGTCGGCTTGAAAGACAGGGACAGCAACGAGGTACGCGCTCAGGCGGTCCAGGAGACAGATGCCGACACCCTGCAAGCCTTTATAGCGGAGCATACGGACTGGCTGGCCCAGGTTTACACGGACGATGCGCCGGTCTATACGAGCCTGCCGTTCAAGCATGAGACGGTCAAACACAGCATCAGCGAGTACGTCAGGGGCCAGGCCCATACCAACGGCGTGGAATCGTTCTGGTCAATGCTCAAACGGGCGCATATCGGCACGTTCCACAAAATCAGCCCGAAGCACCTTAACCGCTACGTCCAGGAATTTGCAGGCAAGCACAACATACGCGAACTCGACACCCTCCTGCAAATGGCACACATGGCGCGGGGACTGTTGGGCAAGCGTCTCAAATACCATGAACTCATAGCCGATAACGGCCTGGCTTCGGGTGCGCGGCGATGACGACCAGGAAGCACCAGCCAGCCGATCCCAGGTTCAAGGGCGCAACCCCTGAAAAGCTGGCTAAAGCACTCAAAAAGAGCGTGAAACTGAAAGAGAAGAGAAAGAGGACAAACCAATGATCGAAACCATCCGAAATTTACCAGGGGATCTGCTCAAGAAGGAGATAGAGAAGCGGAGAGAACACCTCGACAACAACCACAAGGAAATCGAGCGGCTGCAGAATGAAAACACCTGCCTTGAGGCTGAAATTAAATCGCTTATTGAGTACATCAATGAACACAACTAAAAACCCAAGAGAATCAGGCACATGACAAGCAAGCGTCAAGTATTAGATATAATCCCCTAATTTTCGATGGATTTTCTGGAAATGCGGCACTCCCTGGCGATATTGCTGACGTTGATAACAGCCCCATGGGAAAAGCTGATTGTCTCCAGGAAACGGGCAAACGTATCAATCTCCCTGACCAGCCCTTCGGCCTGCACTTCCTCATTCAAGTACAATCTCAGGTACGCTGCCATTTTCTTCACCGGGTCGGCAGCAGTCGTAATAAGGGGGATGAGTCCGTTTTTCAACGCATCGGCAAGCTTGAAATTGTCGCCGAGTTCCGACGCCATAAATGGGTGGAGGTGGCACAGTAAGGCGCGCCCTGCCAGCAGGTTGACCCCGCCTCGTCGCAACTTTCTGGCGCTTGAACCGGTTAATGGGAACCTCTATTAATTGATAATTTCAGGTCTGAGCAGGTTCCTTTTTCATATATTTGTCTATAGTAAGGTGCGCAGAGACCCGCATCACCTCAATACGCCCGTCATCGGGCCGTTTTATCGCCCTCAGGTGTCGTTTTGACACCGTTTTATCCCTGTTTCCCGTCAAGCAGGCGCACCGACCCCTTGCAGGTAACACAGTCTGCGCATGTTGTACACCAGGTTCATCATCCCGATGGCCAACGCACTGCGCTTGAGCCCGATACACCGGACCAGCTTGGCGCGGGTCGCACACTGCGCCCCGAACACGTGCTCCACCCGCACCCGTACTTTTGCCCTGGTGCGGTTGCCCTGCTGCTCCCGTATCGTCAACGGCTTGTTACGGCTGCCCTTGCGCCGGATGTGACTGCGATACTTCTTCTCCCGCAAACGCTGCTCCTGCTCTTCAGACCGGTAGGCGCTGTCCGCCCAGAGGGCCTTGCTGCTGTTGTCCTCATCAAGCAGGTCATCCAATAACTGCGAATCATGCACGTTGGCCGCGGTGACATCATACTTGCGTACCAGCTTGTGCGCATTGTCCACGTTCACGTGGTTCTTGTACCCGTAATGACTCGTGCCGCGTTTCTTCGTCCAACGCGCCTCCACGTCCTTCTGACGCCGCTTCGGCTTGGCGTCCGCCTGCTCCCAGTCCGCAGGCACTTCCCCGGCCTTGACCTTGGCATTCTCTTCGCGCGTGTTGCGCTGCACCGGCGCCGGCACCAGGGACGCATCCACCAACTGCCCCTTGCGCGCCCGGTAGCCCAACCCCGCCAACTGCCCGGCAAACTGCTCGAACAACGCCTCCATCAGGCCCAACTTCACCAACTGCTCCCGAAACGCCCGGAACGTCTTCGCATCCGGCGCCCGATGGACATTGTCCAACCCCAGGAACCGCTGGAAACTGCGCCGGTCCTCTACCTGGTACTCCAACTGCTCATCACTCAAGCCGTACAAGTGCTGTATCACCAACCCCTTGAACATCAGTACCTCGTCCCGGCGCGGGGCGCCCGCATTGCTCTTGCGCTCCGTGGGTCGGAGACGGGACAGCAACGGACGGAATGCCGCCCAGTCCACCACCTCCTCCAACTGCACCAGCGGGTCTTTCAGCTTCGTCAAACGGGCGTCCTGCAAGTCAAAAAAGGAACCGAACAGGTCTTGAGTCTTCTTCATGGCAGCACCCTCAAACAGGAAAGTATGGGTTGAAATCAGTACTCCGTATTATATCATTACACTGAATTAATAGAGGTTCCGTAACTACTCGCCCCCCTTATCCTGATTGGCCGGGTTATTCTGTGGTGGTTTCTCTACCATAGTGGCGGCGTTGCCGTTGAGTGCGATGTCGATGGCGGCGAGGGGATTGTAGCCCTGGCAGGCCATGGACTGCAAGTAGCTGGAGATACGGCAGTAGGCGGCGGCGTAGTCGGGGGTGCGGAAGCAGCCTGAGACTTTCTGTTTGACCTTGGCCATGCGGATATCGCGCTCGGCGCGGTTGTTGGTGAACGGCACCTCGGGGTCGCGGGCGAAGCGGAGCACTTCGGTTTCGTACTTGATAAGGGCCTCGTGCAGGTTCTCGGCATCGGATTTGGCGATGCGCCCGCGTCGTTTGGTCTGGCGGGGCGGGGGTTTGGGGAGTTCTCTTTTGGCCTGTGTGAGGAGGGTGCGGTAGCGTGTGCGCACGGCCTTGTAGTCGGGCTCGCTGAGCGCCTTGTCGGGGTGTTCACGCACCTGTCGGCAGGTCTTGAGCAGGAGTGTTCCCATGCGCCTGGCCCAGGCATGGCCGTGGGCCTCTTCGATGAAGCGGAGGTCGCGTAGCAGGTGGCTGCCGCACAGGGCATGCTCGCAGTTGTCATAGGCAAAGTAGCTGGCCCAGCGGTCGTGGACGAGGACGCCGCGGTAGCGGGGGATGATGTTTAACTCATCGATGGCGTCGCGCCCGCGCTGTCGATGGACACACTTCAGCGTCAGGTGGCCGGCGCTGACGCTGTGCAGCCAGTGGGTCTTACGACCGATGCGCAGGCCGGTTTCGTCCGCGTGCAGCACGGGCTCGGCGAGCAGGCGTGTCACCGCGGCGGTCTCCCACCCGGCCAGGGCCTCGTGCAGGCGTGTGAGCCAGGCCAGCAGGGTGGCCTCGGCGAGTGTGCGTCCGGTCAGCGCCGCGAGGGTCTGTGCGGTGCGCCGGAGCGAGAGCATCTGGGCAGTCAGCAGGTGGGTGGCGAACGCCACGATACCGTGGCCGTACTGCAAGGGCCCCGGCATGTCCTCGGGGAACCGGCCGCGGGTCTCGGTACGACAACGCGGACAGGTCTTGACCTCGGCCTCGACCGTCAACTCACGCGTCTCGAAGACGATATCGACCTGCACGCGCCGCTCGTGCTCGTGCGGACTGACGTTGGTGAGTGCGTGTCCGCAGGCCCGGCACTCGGTGACCGGCGCGGTGCGCGTCTCAACCACCAGACGGTTGGCGCTGCCGTGGGCGGCGCCCGCCCGCGGGCCCTTGCCTTTGGCGCCAGGGCGCCCGCGCGCAGTCTCGTCCGTGCCAGTCCGGGAACTCGGCAGGCCGGAGTTCTGTGACCCCTTCGGCGTGGTCCTCTCCATGAACACCGCCAGCAGCAACTCGAACAACAGCAGCATCGCCTCAAACAGGGCGCGGCCCTCGGGGGTCATCCTGCCGTCCGCGCACAGCGTCGCAAAGCGCGCCTTCAAGGCCTCGAACTCCGTGCGCAACGAGGCTTTGTTTACCGTTGCCATGGCCTCACTCCACTTCCACCGCCATCATCGCCGCCAACACCGCCAGGCGCTCCGCCGCCGGCAGCGCCCGGTAACGCCGGCCCCAGTTCGCCGCCTTGCGCTTGACCTGCTGGCGATGGGTGAAGTTGCGCCCCGCATACCCGGCCCAGAACACCCGGTCCGGCTCGAAGTTGAACCACACCCGCTCGGTCACCACCCCCGCCTGGTTCATCACCTGTAACGACACACGGCGCCAGCCCGACAGCCGCTCGTCATACAACGCCGACGGATAGCCCGACACCATCACCGCACAGGGCAACCGCTTGAGCAGCGCCAGCAATGCCTCGTGGTCACCCTCGTCATAATCATGACGGTAACGCCGACCCGACTTGCGCGTGCTGTGCAAATATGGCGGGTCGCTGTATACCAACTCCGTGCCGTCAAACGGAAAATCCGCCAGAAACCGGTGGCAACAACCGTGTACCAGTTCCACCGGATAATCGCACTCAAACGCCGACAGCGCCCGCCCATCGATGTCAATCCCGATGTTGCGCAGCGCCGCCGGCTTGCGCCGCATGATGGCCCCGCCGCCCAGGTGCGTCTCAATGTACACACTGTGCGGCGGCATCAGCGCAATCAACGGCTGGCACAGCCCCGTCGTTGCTTTCGAACCGAGATACGCATTCCCCATGGCGCCTACCATAGCGCCACAAAACTATTGTGTCAAGCGCTCCTTGCCTGCAAATTCAGGTAGAATTATCGGGTAGGGGGTGAGTAGTTACGAGGTTCCTTAATATAAATTGATGTCCTACCCGTTGACAACCAGATAACATATAAATACACTGAGTGAGATTGAGATATGGACTAAAGGGACCGGGTTAAGACATTCCCGGATATCGCCCTGCCCCGTCTGGCCTGAATAACAACCAGGCAGGGTCGGCATGAGAAACAGGGTTAAAGAAACAGAGGAAAATAAAATGTCGATGGAATTTGTTGCAATCATCAGCGCCAGCATCGCGCTGGCTGGTCTTATTATTACCGGTCAAAACGGCCTGCGCAGGGAACTGCAGGGGCAACGGAAAGAAATGCAGGAGCAGGGAATTAGTCTTGCCAAGGAAATCAAGGAACAGCGGAAAGAAATGCAGGAGCAGGGAATTAGACTTGGCGAGGAAATCAAGGAGCAGGGAATTAGACTTGAGAAGAAAATTCAGGAACAGGGCAATAGACTTGAGAAGAAAATTCAGGAGCAGGGCAAGGAGATTGAGGGAGTGAAAATCGAAGTAGCCGCCCTCAAGGCCACCGTGGACACCTACTTCCGGGTCCGGGTGGACCCGCCCCTGCAGTCAGCCGTGGCAGAGACCCCCGAGGACTACGACGCAGACTGACCTCCCCCGGCAACCGGCACAATGTTCAAGTCCGGCTCCTGATTATAGGGGTCAGAGCAAGAAATCCGCCAGGATGTTTACTCTGATACTCATAAGCCAGTCTCCCTGACCTGCCGAGGCAGGTTAGACTGTTGGGCGCAGACCATTCAACATGAGGAGACTGGCCATGACACTATATGCGGGGATTGATGTAACTACTCACCCCCCTGTTCGTCCCGCGCTCCCTTCGTCATTCCGGCGAAGGCCGGAATCCAGTCTGTTAAACGGGTCGCTTGCGACACCTTATAACGTGTCCCTTCGGGACGTTTTTTTCACTGGATTCCCGCCTGCGCGGGAATGACGGGGGGCGCGCGGGAATGACGAACGAGGAGAAGTGCAGGAAGGACGAGTGGGGGTGAGTAGTTACGGATTGATTTACATTCAAACAATAGTTACGTGTGCGTGATTGACGGGCAGGACAGGCGTTTGCCGGAGCGGCGTTTCAAGAATGAGGCGTTGGCCATGATACAGGCGCTGTCGCCCTATCAGCGTGAGTTGGAGGCGGTGGCGGTGGAGTCGGCCTTCAACTGGTACTGGCTGGCGGATGCGCTGATGGCGGCGGGGTTCGAGGTGCGTTTGGTCAATCCGGCGAAGGTGGTGCAGTACCAGGGTCTCAATTATCAGTTGTTACAGGGTGTGTACGGCATCGGGCCGGTCCTGGCGCAGACGATTCTGCCGGAGACCGGGCCGGTCGGCCGGTTTGGCAGTGTGGGGCAGTATGCCTCGTACTGTCGCTGTGTGGACAGCCGGCGGGAGAGCAACGGCAGGAAGAAGGGGGGGAACAATCGCAAGAACGGCAACCGCTACCTGGCCCGGGCGCACGTGGAGGCGGCCAACCTGGCGGTCCGGCATCACGACAAGGCCCGCCGGTTTTATCAACGCAAGGCGGCGAAGACGCACCGGGTGGCGGCCTTGAAGGCGCTGGCGCATAAACCGGCGCGGGCCTGTTATTACATTCTGTTGAGAGGGGCGCCGTTCGACGAGAACAAAGTGTTTGTACAGGGTTTGACGCACCCGGTTAACCCGCGGTGAGGTTGGGTCATAACCCGTGACTCTGATTGGTCCGGGTGCGTCACGTTGCACACAGACAAGGGTACGCCCACACCGTGAGCCGACCGATAGGGGGGTCGATGTGAAGGCCATGAATCTGTTTAACGCCTGTGGACTCGGGGTGGTACTGACAAGTTTCCGGGGCGCAAGCCAGGGTCCCTCCGGGGACTTGATCCTGATGGGTGACTGTTGCGTAGGGGCAGACGACGACGACACACGAATGAAACAGCAGGTGCGTAGCTGAATCGGGCGCTTGGTTTATAATGCCTGTTTATTAAGGAGGGTTAATCTGTGCCACTTGACAAAGACTGGCTGATGGGTGACCCCAGCTATCCGCCCATTCGGGGACAGACCCCCGCCTGCTACATGCGGGGGCATGCTTGAAGTCTGCCCCCCTGAGAAACCCGCCCAGCTAATTCAGGACACCCATAAACCAGTCAACATCCTTTGTGTTCTTCGATAAGCGAGTGAATGCTGTTCAGTATTTTGGGCGCTTTTTGCACCTCATCGATAATAAAACGGGTAAATTCCGGGTTGGCTTTGACCAGGGCTTTGATGTGGTCAGGGTCGCTCAAGTACTGGCGCCAGGTAGCGTCATCCAACAGGTCCACGACGTACGCATCCGGGAGACAGGCACGCAGCCAGGTGGATTTTCCCGTGACCCTTGGCCCGAACAGAAAAAAATGGTCATCTGGAGGGAGAAAATGTCTTTGCGTGAATGCCATGAGTTGAATCGGCCTGAATAGTCGATAAATTATACCAGAAAGGTAAAAAATAGTCTATTTTTTTACCCATACAAATATTTTACGGAGGAGTACGAGCTTGCAGGCTGACAAGGTATTGACTGGTGTTACAATCTTAAACCCCGCTTCGATTTCTGTCCCGTAACTGGTACGGGAACAGGCTTGTTCAGGGTTTCCTTGAATCATCTACGGCGACATTCAGAGCGTTTGCTATGGCGCCCTCTTATGCCAGTGGCTTCAGTATCAAGAAAAACAACTCGCTCCTTGACCAAACGAGAGTTTATTCCCGTAACAGGGAGGAAAACAACTGGCTCCTTGGTCAGACGAGAGACTGGTTCGACAGGAAAAATAACTGACTCCGTAGCCCTCAACACCTTAAACAATGCCGGTGGCGCGGGCGACGAACAACCCCTTGCGTTCTGCGTGGATTTTTACTGACTGTACAACCTTCAGGTATGCCACCGCTCCGAATATAACAACAGGCTGGCTGAGATCAGGAGCAGCGCCTGAATGACGTTTCTGGTTGTGTCAAACCTTTGTTGCTCCGTACAAGAGTACGAGCGCAAACAGGATCATGACTGTGCCCAGTGCGAATGTTTCGACCATAACTTTCTTATCTCTTCGATATGGTGGTTTATTCGTATAACAATTCCCAGACATGCGATAGCGCATATCAGGATCATAACAACTCCGAACCAAGAACCTAACCAGGGTCCCTAACTCCGCTGTTGTCCTCTTTGATATTGTCCGCTTGCTGGACGATGGGTGGCAGTTCAACCTGGTTTGGCAACTGAATATGTCGCCCATCAGTGATGTAATTTGAAGGGCAGTCATCGTTGCTCTCCTTGTGAGGTTTTAGCAGAGTGCAACTTTCTTCGCTGGCGTTTTATTACCTGGAAATAAGTCTACGCGTTTCCCGGCCATGCCCCTGCCGGAGGGGGTGGAGATACGACATGACCGGAACACACAAATCCACCCCCCCTGGCGCCCTTGGGCTGTCCCTGATCCGTGGCCCTGGCGACAGCTGACCTGGGCCGCCCTCGGGCATGCGGGCATACAACCACCCGAATTCCATTCGGCCGGTTCTCCAGCCTGGTTATCACTATTTCCAGCCTGGAGCGCCGTTGCCGTTTTTCCTTCAGGCAATAACGATTTTATCGGGTTTGGATCAGGGCAACCGCATACTTTTATGTGTCTACTCCGAACAGGATTTCCGCCCGTCTGGTATCACTCCACCCGGCCTGCTTGAGTTTGCCCCGCATGCTGTTCTTCCTGGGGTCCAGCCGCGCCAGGTTCAGACAGAAGCGCCGGATAATCGCCACGTTCTCCGCGCCATCCCCCTTGCGGATGCGACTGTCATCCTCCTTAAAGGCTACGTCCAGCACCCAATGCGCCTTGTTCTCCACTTCCCAATGCCGCCGTATGCCCTGCGCCACCCGCTCTGCATCCACCGGTAGCGAGCTGATATAGTAATGTATCTCCCTCTCCACCTCCTGCCCCGGCAGGTGCCGTTCCCGCTCCATCTCTATCACCGTTTGCAACCCCGGCCACTTGGCCGCCCCGCTCACCCACTCACTCACCGGCAACTGCCGGCAGACACGCTTCTCCACCCGGCCATGCCCGCCGTCCACCTCCTCATGCACCGCCAATGTCGCCGGCGCATCGCGTGTAACCTTATGAAAGTACGCCTGTATTTCCTTACGCAGCGTCTTGTGGTTGTCCTTCAGCGACAAGGTGTAATCCCCCCCTTTATCGTGTATCTTCCGGGCTATCTTCTTCTGCGTGTTCATCGCATCCGCCGTGATATGCGCCCCCTTCACCTGCAACATCTCCAGCATCGCCATGACCGAGGCCTGCTCGTTCTTCTTCCCGGATGACTTCATCTGCGCCAACACTAACCCGCACTCGTGCCCCCAGGCCGTGATGCTGTGCAGGGCCGTGTGCTTCTCCCCGTCATGGGAACGACGCAAGGTCTTCCCGTCCAGCGCTATCTGCTCCTGACCCTGCGCCCCGCGCACCTCATTCACCCAATCGATAAACGCCCGGTTGAACTGCTCAGGGTCCAGCGCACGCACCACCCGCGCAATCGTGTCATCCACCGGCATGCCGTTCGCAAACGGCCGGTAGCGACGCAGCCAATCCAGCTTCTCATCCCCAAATTCCTTGATATCCTTCCACCCCTCCGCCCCCGACAGCACCGCACTCACCGTCAAAAACAGGATGTCCAATAACTCATGCTTCTTGTTAATATCACGCCGCGGGTCCTCAATCGTCGCCAAATGGGTCAATAAACTCATCGGATTCTCCTCGTTTTGGGGGTAATACTGCTCTGATCCCCGCAAAATCCAGGAGTTCCCCGCTTATTTATATCTTTTTGGAATAAAAAACCTCTCTCTTATGACAAAAAGTATGATCTTGCCCTGGGGTTTGGATAACCTGAAAAGCAAAAAATCAGCGAAAATGTGAGAAAACTCACATTTTTGGGAAAAAAGTACGAATATTGGTTGCCGGAAGTTAAGTATATGCCGCGTGTGAGGGCCGCATGCGAGCTTCTCGCCTGTTTCGCTTTCCTGTTATACTTGACCCGGCTTTCATTCAAATCGAGGGACGACATCATGTGCAGCGCCACGGCATTACCGACAGACTCTTCTTTTCAGGGTATGGAAGACAGGTTGCGCGAACGACTGAAGGAGGTTAAGCGCAACTCCCTGGGGTCGGAGTACGTGGCGTTCCATGCAGGCAGGGACGAGGTAATTGCCCTGGCCGAATCCGACCTGGTGAATGCCTTCCGGCGGGTAGTCCTGGACCCGGTGCGGGTCCTGGTGATGCTGATGTCGCCAAGTGGCGGCCATGAAATCACTTCACGCGATCTGGAACGCTTTATCAGCAGTGTTGCTTCTTTGTTTATGAAGCAGTCCGCGACCTGCTTTCGAGGGATGCATTGGAGATTCGCGAGGAAGCGGAGGAGTACGAGCTTGCAGGCTGACAGTCCAAATCAAGCCAAGCCCTGTCTTGATTTACTGATAGCGTCCAGTATGTCCTGAGTCCCAAATCCCGCGATAGAGATTTAAAGCGGGCATTCACGATAGATTTTGCCTGTATGTAGCACCCTGTTCAATAGTAATGGGCTATGATCTGCCCTGACAGGGGAGGACTTGTCCCGTTTCCGTGCCAGCCGGGGGCAACGACGGGCAGGTTGACGGGGCCGGGCCGGTCACACGGGCAAGGGCGGGCGTCCCCCGGCGCCCGGGGGTCAGCGGGAATACGGAATCCGGCAGAGTGGCGGACTACGCCGCGCCGGTCAGCGGCGGCGGGCGTTCCGGCGGCGCCAGGGCCGCCAGCAGGGAGGTGACCAGGCGGGCCTGGTCGGGGCGGAACTTCAAATACACCCGGCGCGCATGGCACACCACCTTGGCGGCCAGGGCATAGAGGCGCCAGCGGACGGTTATCGCCCGGCGGGTGTGCCATTCGGGCGGCAGGGAGTGGCGGAACAGCACAAACAGGTTGTACGCGGTCACGCACAGGTGGAAGTACAGGGCATTGGCCTCGAACTGCCCGCACGGCAGCCGGTCCCCGGCAAAGTCCGACTTCAACTCCTTGATGCGGTTCTCCGAGTCCTCCCCGCGTTGGTTGTACCAGTGCACTATCTCGCTGTCGGTCAGTGCATCCCGGTTGGTCGCCAGCGCCCGGTAAATATAACGCCCGTCCGTCATGGTGGTCTCGTCGTCCGCCCCGTCCTCGCCCAGGTCCAACGCCTGCTGGCCGCCCTTGCGCATGCGCTGCACCACCAGCGTAAAGGCCTGCTCATACTCATTCATCGCCCACACCCCCCGATGCGTATCCTGCCCGTCCACCGCCGCCCCGTCCCGGGTCAGCGGCGTCCAGGCCGAGGCCGGGCGCTCCAGTATCCACGCCTTCATCTCCTTCGAACGCTTGGCCCGCACCACGTATGCTATCTCCTGCGCCTCACAATACCCGAATACATCGCCCTGGTAGCTCGCCGCATCCGCCCGCAGGTATGCCACACTCACCCCCGCCGGCAACCCCGCCTCACAACGCTTGATAAACCCCAGGTTGTCATCCGCCGGCGCCACGTTCCCTTCGCGAAACTCACACCCCGCCGCCTGGCCTGTCTCCCCGATATGCCCCGGCATCGGCAGGTAACCCCGCTCACCCAGGTACGTCCGTCGCGCCTCGCGCTTGTCCGCCAGTACCGGCGTGGCGTCAATGTCCAGCGTCACCGCCCGACGCCGGCCCAGGCCCCACCCCAACAGTCGCCGGTTTATCTTTACCAGCGCCTTGATGCCCGCCTCGTCTTTGCCCAACCGCCGCAGCCAGTCCCCCAGCATGTCGGCGCTCGGCACCCGCCGCAGCCCCAGCACCTTGCGCAACGCCCGGTCCTCCCGGATATGCCGCACGTCCTCCAGACTGCGCGCCCCCTCGTGCAGCATCAGCATCCAACAGGACACTACCTCAGCAGGACCGTAGCCCCGGTTGCTGCCGGGGGTGGGAAAGTATTGCTCAACCCAGGCGGAAAACCCAATCCGCCGCATCAACTCGGCCAGACACACCAGCCCGCCGCGAGCGGTCAATAAATCATTGGTATTTGCGATGGTATAGGGTAGGATGTTCATAAGCCTTGTCTGTAGCACCCATCGGGTGATGTTCATTGATCGTGTAACTTATTATACAGGCAAGGCTTTTTTGATTCTCCCACTTTCTAACGCGGGATTAGGGTGAGTAGTTGCCCTGGTATTGATGCCTTCAACGTCAAAAGGGGATTTTGATTTTGCCC
The DNA here is from genome assembly GCA_965204045.1 of Gammaproteobacteria bacterium. GTDB lineage: Bacteria > Pseudomonadota > Gammaproteobacteria > Eutrophobiales > Eutrophobiaceae > JAAXHV01. Next base: position 4,454,907 of record CBDBDW010000002.1, on the reverse strand, counting down.
GTTTTGCCGTGGCTGATTTTAAGTAACCTCTAAAAATGCCATCCTGGACATTTTTGCTATGTAACAAATTGGGAGGAAAGCCGGATTCAAAACATAGTACCCCTTCCCCGTCCTGAACGGGCAAAATTGGACGTGCCAGGACGATACCCTCTGCGGCTCACCAGCTGCCCCGCTGCGTCTGGCTTCAGGCCGGGTCAGGTCTGCGCCATGGCACCTATGTTAATGGTACTCTACCATAGAAACAGTCGTATAGCATCCGCACACGCCAGTAGTATCAGTTACATGCTGTCGGGGTGTGCAGTGCGCTGAACATGAGGGTTTAGAGACGAAAACGGAAAGTGCGATTTTCCGTTTCCTTTCATTTTCAGTCACTTACGTGACTAAAAATGGCAGCATGTCCCTATGCTGCACGGGCGCCTCTAATTTTTAGAGGCGCCCTTTAGTAGAACGTTTTAGGCAAGAAGCCATCCCGATTGATAATGCTGGCGCTGTCGCCGGTGGCGCGGATGACGAACAACCCTTGACGTTCCGCGTGGATTGCCACTGACTGTACGACCTGCAAATACGCTACCGCGCCGTAGATCTTTTTCCCCTTGTAAAGGGGCGACCACCTGGTGAAATGCGGCAGCCTGTCCAGAAAATGCCTGACGTCCTCAGCGCGCAACGTGCTCTTTACCTCCACAACGACCGCTTCTTCCCCGTTCACCGCCACGATGTCAAATTCAAAATGCTCGCCATTGCGTTTTCCCCTTACGCGCTCTGCAATGAGCTCCACTGCGATGTTCTTTTGCTGTAACAGCGCGATCAGGTCGCCTTCCACCAGGCTTTCGACAAACCTGCCCCAGCGATTGCCCAGGTCGCCGAATTTCCGGTCATACTCTTTATGCCGCTGTTCATTTTCCTTCCGTTGTTTTTCATATTCTTTCTGTCGCTGTTCATATTCTTTCTGTCGCTGTTCGTAGTCTTTCTGTCGTTCTCTGCCCTCTTTTGCCATTTCATCCAACTGGCGCTGGACCTTTTTCTGAAGTCGGGCTGTTGCGCGCAGGTCCGCCCGGATAGCTTCAAGGTCGGAGACAGCGGTTTGAGGGGATTTACTGTCCATGGTTATCAAGCTCCTGTGGTGACTGGTGATTAAAACCGGAATATAAAGCAGGGAAGCAGGGGAAGTCAATACTTACTGTTTTCTATGCTCCCCAGTTCGTATTTTCCCCGGCTGTATTGCGAAAGCTGCTCAATTTGCCTGGCGCGATAGCTTATGGCAATACCCCTTTACGCCTCATGCCCATGCCGGAGGGGGTGGAGATACGACATGACCGGAACACACAAGTCCACCCCCTCCTGGCGCCCATGGGCTGTCCCTGATCCGTGGCCCTGGCGACAGCTGACCTGGGCCGCCCTCGGGCATGCGGGCATACAACCACCCGAATTCCATTCGGCCGGTTCTCCGGCCAGGTTATTATTGTTATATCCGGCCTGGAGCGCCGTTGCCGTTTTTCCTTCAGGCAATAACGATTTTATCGGGTTTGGATAACCTGAAAAGCAAAAAATCAGCGAAAATGTGAGAAAACTCACATTTTTGGGAAAAAAGTATGAATATCGGTTGCCGGAAGCTGAATATATGCCGAGTGTGAGTTTCTTTCCTGTTTCACTTTCCTGCTATACTTGACACAGATTTTACTCATTAGGGAGACGTCATGGGCAGCGTTACGCCATTGCCGGCCGGTTCGTCCGTTAAGATATTGGAAGACAGGCTGCGGGAAAGACTGAAGGAGGTCAAACACACGTCCTTTGGCTCGGAGTACCTGGCTTTTCGCGCCAGCCGGGATGAGGTCATTGCTTTAGCTCAATCCGACCTGGTGAATGCCTTCCGGCGGGTGGCGCTGGATCCGGTGCGGGGCCTGGTAATGCTGATGTCGCCGAGTGGGGGGCATGAAGGCATTTCAGGGGCTATGGATGATCTTGTCGGTTGTATCGCTACTTTGAAGGGAATTAAGATGGATAAATTGCGCGCCACCCGCTGGCGCCGGGAGGATGACCCGAAGAACACCGGCAATGAGGCGGATTGCAGTTTTTACTTCGGTCGGAAGGCGGTCGAATGCAGAGAAGCCTATGCCCGGAGTGAAGCGGAGGGTGACACATACACGTTCCGGGTACCGCCGGACCTGGTGGTTGAGGTGGGTTTGACTCATGAGTCGAAGGAGAAGTACCTGAGTTACCGGGACAAGGGGGTAGTGGAGTTCTGGCAGTTGAATGCCCGCCCGCGCAAGCAGGGCCGAAGCATAGTGACCGCTACCTTTCTGGACTTGCAGGCACAGTCCAAGCCGATGGAAATCGACTCATCGCTCAATCTACCCGACGTTACCCCGACGCACGTCGCCAGGTTCATACGTCTGCGGTCTGGTCAATTGCTGGATCATTACGAGATTATTGAAGCGGTGCGCAGTCTGCTTGAAGATGAAAGTGGGCCATGGGAGATACGTGAGGAGGCGGAGGAGTACGAGCTTGCAGGCTGACAGTCCAAATCAAGCCAAGCCCTGTCTTGATTTACTGATAGCGTCCAGTATGTCCTGAGTAGTTGCCCTGGTGTTGATGCCTTCAACGTCAAAAGGGGATTTTGATTTTGCCCGCTTTGCCGTGACTGAGAAAACAGAGCCGTCTTTCCTGCGAATTTCCACATCCTCTTTTTGAGCAATATTCAACAGACAGGAAAGATTCTGGCGGGCTTCCGAATAAGTAAACACTTTCATATTACATTACTCCAGTACTTGTATGTTAAGCGCTCCGGCGATTTGTTTCATACGTTTATCCAAAGTAATCAACGGGCAGAACAGGGATTTTGCAACCTGTAAAAAGTAGGCATCATAGGCATAAATATTAAACTCGATTGCTAACTGAAGCGCCATTCGGATATCTACCTGGACCAGTCTTACGGGCGCCTGACTGGTAACGTCAAATGCCGATAACGCTTCGTCGTGAGTCAGTCTGTTTTGCTTAATCAGGGCAGTTAAGGCATTGCCAATTTCATAGGGTAGAATTTCGGGCGCGATTATCCCGTTATCTGTTGTAAGCTGGATTACCCTGTCTTTTTCCGGTTCATTCAGAGCAACCGCTAAAAAAATATTAGTGTCAGATACAATATCCATATTAGACAATTGTACAATTAAGAGTCATCATGTTCAAGAAGATGAAGTCTACGCGTTTCCCGGCCATGCCCTTGCCGGAGGGGGTTGAGATACGACATGACCGGAACACACAAATCCACCCCCCCTGGCGCCCTTGGGCTGTCCCTGATCCGTGGCCCAGGCGGAAGGTGACCTGGGCCGCCCACGGGCATGCGGGCATACAACCACCCGAATTCCATTCGGCGGGTTCTCCGGCCAGGTTATTATTGTTATATCCGGCCTGGAGCGCCGTTGCCGTCTTTCCTTCAGGCAATAACGATTTTATCGGGTTTGGATGACCTGAAAAGCAAAAAATCAACAAAAATGTGAGAAAACTCACATTTTTGGAAAAAAAGTACGAATATCGGTTGCCGGAAGTTGAATATATGCCGAGTGTGAGTGCCGCATGCGAGCTTCTCGCCTGTTTCGCTTTCCTGCTATACTTGACCCGGCTTTCATTCAAATCGAGGGACGACATCATGTGCAGCGCCACGGCATTACCGACAGACTCTTCTTTTCAGGGTATGGAAGACAGGTTGCGCGAACGGCTGAAGGAGGTTAAGCGCAACTCCCTGGGGTCGGAGTACGTGGCCTTCCATGCCGGCAGGGACGAGGTGATTGCCCTGGCCGAATCCGACTTGGTGAATGCCTTCCGGCGGGTAGTCCTGGACCCGGTGCGGGGCCTGGTGATGCTGGTGTCGCCAAGTGGCGGCCATGAAATCACTTCACGCGATCTGGATCGCTTTATCAGCAGTGTTGCTTCTTTGAAGGGGATTAAGGTGGAACAACTGGGCACCACCCGCTGGCGCCGGGAGAACGACCCGAAGAACACCGGCAATGAGGCGGACTGCAGTTTTTACTTCGGTCAGAAAGCAGTTGATTACCTGCAGGCGTATGCCCGGAGTGAGGCAGAGAGCGATGCATACACGTTCAAAGTGCCACCCGACCTGGTAGTAGAGGTCGGTCTCACCCATGAATCGAAGGAGAAATATCTCAGCTACCGGGACAAGGGAGCGCTCGAGTTCTGGCAGTTGAACATTCGCAGACGCGCGCAGAGGCGGATAATCACGGCAACCTTCCTGAATTTACAGGCACAGCCAGGGCCGCTTGAGGCTGAGACATCACTCAATCTTCCCGGGGTCACACCGACGCACGTCATCAGGTTTATACAACTACGGTCCGGCAAGTCATTGGATTATCTCGAAGTTTATGAAGCAGTCCGCGACCTGCTTGCGAGGGATGCATTGGAGATTCGCGAGGAAGCGGAGGAGTACGAGCTTGCAGGCTGACAAGGTATAAGCTGGTGTTACAGTCTTAAACCCCGCTCCGGATTCTGTCCCGTAACTGGTACGGGAATGGGCTTGGTCGCTGGTGTATTTAATGCAGACCAGGGCCCGCTCAGTCTGGGGACCACATTGGGCGGCCTGGCCTTGATCTGGGCTGCCACTTTGGAGGAGTAACATGAATACAGCTCTTGCTGTCGCCGCGCTTGCGGCGGTCCTGGGTGGTCTGGCTATGCTTTGGTTAGCCCGGTTTCTCACCCGGCGTAATCGTATTGATTAAGAGTTTGGGATTTACTTGTTACAGAAAAGTTCGCTTTTTAATGGAGGTAGTTCCAGTGCTTCTCTTGCGTTGTTGATAATAAATTCGTTGTATGAGCAGTCTTCAAAATGGGTTCTGGCATTTATTGTTTTTTGAATTTCTTCATCGTAGTGGCTGGAGTGTGAAGCATAGACCAGCATATAGAGAAAGAGGATCATTGCGAATGTCATACTGAGTAGACTGGTGTCAATTTTGTCGTTATCTACTTTTGCAAATTTCAGGGAGATCAATGCCCACGCAGAGGAAAATAATACAGGTAATATTGCTGCTAGTACTACACTATCATGTTGGCTTCTTCCTATCATTCGTCCAACGGCCCAGGCAGTCACCAAGCTTAGGGTTATCAGCGCGAGAAAGTGAAGTGGTCTAGCAAAATTGATATTTTTTTATGCTTGTTGCGAGCCAGTTCATCGGTGGATAATTTATATACGACCGAGGGTCAGACCCGGAGTATTGGAGTTATTCGGTGTCGTTGTAAATACTTTTACCGGTAGTTTCCCATGGAGATGTTTTCTGTCTGTTATCAGGTGGATTGATTGTAGGAAGAAATGTGTAAAACCAACGGGGCGCGTAATAGTCGGAAGATGGGCCAGAATATGCAATATCCAGATTCTTATCAGGCCGATTATTAACAGGATGTAAATGATGGTAGCAGGCTGCCCAAGCGTTTCCACTGGTGACGCATCTGGCGAAATTCTGCTTAGCTTTTTCAGATGGAATTGTAGACTCATCAGCGTTTGATATGAAAGGAATGAGTGTTAACACCAATAAAACAATTTTAACGATATCTGGTTTCATGACTGCTACCGGGAATAATAATTAAGGTATATTGTCATCAATTTAGAACGATATACCGATAAACAGTATAGTGTTTATTTCATAACAAGTACAAATTCATTGACAAATGAGCATCGGAAAAGTTCACAATCCTAATCACTGATTAACCTTGTTTCCCGACCACTTGCCCAGCACGATAGCTTATGGCAATACCCCTTTACGCCTCATGCCCATGCCGGAGGGGGTGGAGATACAACATTTCCGGACCACACAAGTCCACCCCCTCCTGGCGCCCATGGGCTGTCCCTGATCCGTGGCCCTGGCGACAGCTGACCTGGGCCGCCCTCGGGCATGCGGGCATACAACCACCCGAATTCCATTCGGCCGGTTCTCCGGCCAGGTTATTATTGTTATATCCGGCCTGGAGCGCCGTTGCCGTTTTTCCTTCAGGCAATAACGATTTTATCGGGTTTGGATAACCTGAAAAGCAAAAAATCAGCGAAAATGTGAGAAAACTCACATTTTTGGGAAAAAAGTATGAATATTTGTTGCCGGAAGCCGAATATATACCGCGTGCCGATGGCGTGTTGGATAGTGTCCTGTGTTATACTTCGTCAGGGATGAAACCGAATATTGAGCATCTTAGTGCGGCCTTGCGACAAGTCGGCGTTGTCGTTACGGCCACGGGCCTGGTCACGGGTGTGTTTAATACAGACCAGGGCCCGCTCAGTCTGGGAATCACATTGGGCGGCCTGGCCTTGATCTGGGCTGCCAGTCTGGAGGAGTAATATGAATACAGCTCTTGCTGTCGCCGCGCTTGCGGCGGTCCTGGGTGGTCTGGCTATGCTTTGGTTAGCCCGGTTTCTCACCCGGCGAAATCGCACTGACTAGACGTACCTGAACCCGCTTTCCTTGCTATGCTGAAAGTCCAAATCAAGACGGGCACTGTCTCGATTTACTGATAGCGTCTAGTATGTCCGGAACCGGAAGGGGGTGCTGAACCGGTTTATCATTGAGTTTGAGGGCCGGCTGATTGACTATGTGTAACCGGCGGTTTACACAGAAATATTTACAGTCCCCACTACCCCATTTAGAAATACTTGCGGTGGATCATTTCGTTTATTGTTTTTTGAAGATCTGACAAATAGTTTTCATCAATACTGTCAGTCCACCCATGTGCAATGTCATTCCTATATTCTGTTAACTCCTGTAAAGTCTTATTTCCAGCTACAACTACTTTGCCTGTCTTGATATTGCCCTGATGGCCTAAGCATTTCTTTCTTGCCTCATATAACGATTGCCATAGACTCAAGTACTGCAGGCGTTTGTAAGAGTCGTCCCCATGTTCATCGCAGTATATGGAATTGATCAGCAATGCCATATGAGGAGTTCCCATATCGTCCGCCATTTGGGCTATAGCATCCTTAATACTTGATACTCTGTCCCGATACGTATTGGTATCCATTTTTGTCGAAGTACCTAATCTCGCCGAGCTCTTTAGTTGCGGCATCATATATACGAATCGACCGTCGTCCGTCACAAGACATTCCCGATCCACATATTTGGGTATCGGGTCCGGCGTCTTCTGTCCCACACGGACGCCAGCCAGTATCATATTTACCAAATGTTGATTGTTGGGTAATTCCGGCCATGCCCCATCAGCGGCAGCCAAATAAGCTATGAATTGTTCGCCTTCCCTGCCACCTTTCAAAAGAGGCACTTTTTCACCATTCAGTACTGGAATTTCGTCTAAAATATTGCACTCACCCTTGATCATCTCTACTGGCGGAAACTCCGTATACTCCTCAATGACCAAGAATACCGGCACACTATGTCGGTTTTGGGAACTGATTTTCTCGTCAGTCTCACTAACCTCATAGCGCAAGCAGGGACTAATGGCGTGATGTCTGCTACGGGTCGCTTTCGAGAAATATTCAGTAAGATTTGAAACGACACATGCCTGAAGTGGGGGGGAGTCATAAATCAAGTGATGAGGTTCGTCACCCTCAGGATGAAAGCTGATTTGCGGAAACTGGAATACCTGTGTCCGACAATATCTATTGATTACACAATTAAAGTCCTTGCGACCGGTACTTGTGTAAATCGCTTTGATGAAGTCAAGCTTAAATTGCGGTTCCGGTTCTTTCGGTTCAAGAGCCTTCTTACGACTCTCTACTTTTCGGCTCTTTCCACCCATTTTGATTTTCCCTCCTGATATTTTGTATGCTTGATTTTGCAAGCCAGCATGATAGGGGCTTGCGCTTTATCATTTGAACTTCAAGTTGGAATCAGACACTGGTAAATTCAAGACATCGGGTGATACTGCCCTGTAATCCCTGGTAATACGCACGGAGTACACGGGAAGAATTGAATGGACTCTCTTAAAGTAACCTCTAAAAATGCCATTTTCCGTTTCCTTTCATTTTCAGTCACTTACGTGACTAAAAATGGCAGCATATCCCTATGCTGCACGGGCACCTCTAATTTTTAGAGGCGCCCTTAAAATGAAGGCTCGGATGCCACGGGTTTTCCCGGAAAAAAGTATAGGGTTCCTTTGTTTTTTGGTTCTTTACGTCTGCCGGCAACACCTCATAGCGCTTCCAAAATCTGGTTGTCGCTTTGGATATCACAACTTATCAGCGCCCAACCTCGTCGTCTTGCCTTGTTCTTCTTCCCCAAGGGCCTCTGACGTTAACTGTGCCAGGGTGTCTTCCGATTCAGCAAAAAGCGTATCCCACTTTCTATCTGATTCAATTTCATCCAATACCCATCTTGCCAGGGCATTCTGTTCCACGTCAGGCAACTTGGCTGCCTCGGAAAAAGCTTTTTCCAACATGCTGGTCATATATCACCTTGTTTGTCTTGCCACGCTGAACCGGGTGCGTAACCAACTCATTAACCCAAGGAAAGCGTCAAGTCAGCCGGTCCGGGTTAACATGATTACCAGTTGGCGTTACTTACATTCAATGCCACTTCCCGTAACCAATATTATGGCAATAATAACAGATTAAGCGATTTCATGTTTGTATAAAACACACGAACAGGGCAACTGCATTTCAATAGCAAAGGACATTGATTCCCTGTAAAAACGCCATTTTCAATATCCTGTGAAAGCAGGACTCCAGTGGATCATTATCTGGATTCAGTCCGGGAGGAGTTTGTTGTAAAGCACTATCAGTTTTTCGGCTTCGGTTTCCCAGTTGTAGTGTTTCTCCACTGCCGCGCGGCCGCGCCGGCCCATGGCTTCGGCTTCATCGGGATGGTCCAGAATCCACTGCATGGCGCCGGCTATGGCCTGCGGGTCCAACGGGTCTACCAGCAGGCCGCATCCGGCGTCTTACACGATGCCCCGCCACAGGGGGAAGTCGGACACGATGACCGGTAGACCGACAGACAGACATGTATTCGAACATTTTGGTGGGCCAGGCATCCAGGTATTTGGGAGTGGGATGCAACACGGCCAGCCCGGCCCGGACGCTTCCCAGGATATCGGCGACCTGCCTGCGATCGGCCCAGCCATGGAAGTCGACCTGTTCCCAGCTCGGCGCTGCCCGGACTTCATCCAGCAGTCCCGGCGGCTGGAACGCGCCGGCCAGACACAGCCGGGCGTCCTGCCCGTCGTTCCCGCGCGTGATACCGGTCGCCTGTATGACTTCACGGACACCGCGTATCACGCTGATGCCGCCGATGTAGGCAAAGTGCGGCGGCCGGTCGCGGCAGGGGATGCTGTCCGTCGTGACCAGTTCATCCGGTATGGGGAAGTTCTGAACCAGCGTGGTCTTTCGAGGCGGAAAGCGCCCGGCAATTTTCGGCTCTGCCGGCACAATGGCGTCAAATATGCGCGCCGCCAGCCATTCACAGGCTGACATTGCCCGGGATACCGGCCACCTGGCGATTGCCGGCAGCCAGTACTTGGTCAACACCTGTCGCGGCAGGTCTTCATGCACGTCATATACCACCCGGTAACCGAAGCACTTCAATACGATACCCAGTGGTATCAGCTCGGGGTCATGGAAATGTACCACCTGCGGCCGCACGCGGCGCACTGCGCGCCACATACGCCAGGTTCCGATTATCATTCTTGCGAAACGCCTGCCCGGAGGCTGACCTATGTCAATAACCTGTACCATACCGACTGCTTCCGTGGCATTACCCTTGCCGTCCTGGACAAATAAACCAACCGGCTCAGTAAAAGCCTTTGCAAGCGAACCCACTTCTTTTATCCGGATGCGGGCGTCAACGCGTGGATGAACGGTAGTTAGATGGGCGACCCGCATGCTTGATTGTAATGCTTGGGAACAGGCTGGCCGAGCGCGTCAGTAGAACGTCTTGGGCAAGAAGCCATCCCGATTGATAATGCTGGCGCTGTCGCCGGTGGCGCGGATGACGAACAACCCTTGACGTTCCGCGTGGATTGCCACTGATTGTACGACCTGCAAATACGCTACCGCGCCGTAGATCTTTTTCCCCTTGTAAAGGGGCGACCACCTGGTGAAATGCGGCAGCCTGTCCAGAAAATGCCTGACGTCCTCTATAGAATCATGCGAAAGAATCCGGGCCATTCATGCGAAACATTGTGCTCGGAATTCTTAGAAACAGCGTGAAAAGCTAATTATTAGGTGTGATCCCTATGCGACATCAGCTAAATCGGGAATACGGAATCAATCGGTATTTGGAGAAAAGAGCAGGAAGGCGTCGGGCGGTTGTGGGAGATTAATCAGGGCACTTATTTCCATTGCTGGGCCAAGTGGCTGTTGATGATATCCAGGATATTTCCCCGGTCGGCATCGGAAACGCCCAGGAACGGGCGTGCCGGGATATCACCCCACGGTATGGGGACAGTCTTCGCGTTGCCCTGTCTGGCAGACAGGACGGCTAAGCCACCACGCAGGCGCCTCCCGCCGATTGCTCGTTGCAGTATGTACGATCCAAACTCTCCCTTTTTGGCGCCGAACTGGTGGGTGGTGGCGTACACCAGGTTGGTGCCGACGACGGCGCTGGTGGCATCGTAGTCCGAGGTGATGGATTGTAACAGTTGGCCGCTCTGCTCGAGGATGGGCGTGGCGCCCTTGCCCTTCTTGCGCCGCCGCTTGACGGTGGACGGTTTCAGCTTTGCCCAGGCCGTGCTGTCGGGTGCGGTCTGCCTGGCGAAGGATTGCTCGACTCCCGCTTCGAGGTGGCCGGCAATAACTTTCATGACAGGGTTGAGATCGTTACCGGTGGCGAGGAGCCGGGTTAGGGCCGCTTGCACCTGGCGGTCGTCGTATTTGATATCAATGGTCGGCATAGTCACGATTTAATTCAGTGACCGTCGTCCAGGTCATATATGCGTCACCTTCGACCGGGTCTCCGGGCATTGCCACGACTGCGCAGCACCACAACCTTTTCCCGTCGTCCTGCCCACGCAACCGGATAAGCCGTCCCACTGTCCAACCAGCCGGCGGGAAGTCACCGTCGCGTGGACGTGCCGGCCTGTCATGCGACAATTTTGTACAGATTATTCCGTTCCAAGCCATTTTTTTCTCCTGGTTGATATTTCTGCTATACTGGTTGCAGGTCAGGGATGCACGCTGGGGCCCCTCCGTCCTGGAGTACGCTGGCCTCGTGCATTCGGTGAAGACCAGGCAACGTCACCATTACTGACCTCCTTTCCGGTACAGCAGGAACCCGGCCCGTTGCTTATCCATATCTTTGGCTTTCGCCTGCATGAAGTTGTACAGCAGGGAGCCGTCCAGGTTCTCCTCCACGATCACCAGGGACTGGTTTTTGGTCTCCTCGAACATGCAGATGAAACGCCGACGATAATGTTCGTCATCATGCCGCACCAGCCACACCTCCAACGGGTCCTGCAACGTGGGCAGGATGTAGTGAGCGTAACGCTCGCGCGCATGGCGCCTTTTTTCGACGATATGCGGCAAATATTCCCGGCGCACCACCACGTCGTCCAGGGCATCCGGGGTCACGACGCGGCGATAGCCGGTTCGGGGAATTGCCAGGGCATAGGTCAGCTGGAAAAGTGCGGCGTCCGCGTTGGCGGCTTTGGGCAGCATCGCCGGTGCCGGCAGGCGCAGGCCGGCAGGGGTGTCCGCGAGGCGCGGCAGGCCGAAACTTCTGTATGTTTCCTGTTTGTCTGCCAGCGTCCGAAGCGCGCCCCCGCCTGGGCCGCGCTCCAGGTCGAACAACGTCTTGGCCTTGCCGGGGTTATAGTTCCAGCCGGCGCCCGGCGTCAAAATGTGCTGCTTGCGGTCCTTGCCGGTGAATGTGTAGGACGTGCCGTCCACGGTGATCACCTCGCCGGTGCGTTTGTCGGTCCCCGCTTCCAGGCGCACGTCGGAGAGCGCATCGGCGCTGCTGGAGATGACCAGGCCCCTGTCTTTAACCTCATTTTCTGTCAGCGCGAGGACGTGGCAGCGGCAATTCCAGTCGTTAGGCGGGTAATGTGTGTTCCAGATGGGATCGTCGAAGCGAAACACGCGCCCGTCCATGGCGGCGTGGCTTGGCCGTGTGTGCGCGTCCATGACCGCGTCGTACTGCCAGTATGGACGGCTGTCGGCGTTGTCCAGGTGGCGGCGGTAGCGCCCGTGCGCCTGTGCGGTGGTCATATTGGTGCGATAGATGGTTTTCAGGCGGTGCGGGCTGCCCAGTTGCACCATCTCTGCGCCGCCGTCGGCATCGACCACCACCTGCTTGCCCCACCAACCCAGGCGTTTCAGTTCGGGTTCCAGATTTTTGATAAAGTCGCGCTCGGTCTGTCCCTGGGCGATGGCGCGGGCCATGCCGGACCGAATGGAGGACAATACGTCGCACCGTGCGGCCTTGGCGACGGTGAATGCCTGGGCGTGGGCGTCCTGCCAGGTCTCCCACCAGTTCCAACTGGTCGTGTAACCCTTCGATTGAAAATACCGGATCGCCTGTCGCGGCGGGAGTTTGATGGCGTGGCCGATATCGACGGCGTCAGGCATCATCCTGCCCGGACAACCGGCCCCACGCGTCTGCCACAAAAATAACCCGGGTCAGTTGAGCTTCTATGGCGTCGGTATCCAGTTCCGGGTAGAGCTCCGCCAGGTCGGTCATCAGGGATTCCGGATCTGACATGGCCTGGTCGAGGATCGGTTTCACCAGCGGCTTTGCGAGGGTCTGCCAGTCTTCGCCGTCGATGGCGTCCAACGCCTGTTCGAGCGGGGGAAGGCTGTCACCTTCGGCCAGATCAGCATCGTCGCGGCCCGGACTCGGCGGGCCGGGCGGCATACCGGCCGGCGGTTCGTCCGGTGTCGGCTTGTCGACCATCCGGATGTTATAGGTCTCTTCGATGTACTTATCTTCGGGTACCTTGCCGGTCATCTCGGAAATGGTTTTGTCTCGGTCGGACAGTGCTTTAAGGTCTTCCTCTTCTTCCATCGTGCGTTTGACGATGGGATAGGCTGCACCAGGATAATTCCAGTCCGTTAGCCAAGTTCCGATAGATCGGTTGAATGAATCGGAAATCAGCTTTTCGTCCGATCTGACCAGGTCGCCACGGACTTCGAGGTGCACTTCGGCTTGGCTGCGACTGGACCCGTCGTCCGCCGTCATGGTCTGGCCGACCACAATTTTTGATATCGCCTGGTCCAGGCGGTCGTACAGCCCGGCGTAATCCATCCGTCCTGACCGGGCTTGTTCCAGTAATTCGATGATCACGTCGTCGGGGGCCGTGATCCCGCTGTCCGTGCGCACCGCCTTGACCGCTGCTTCCAGTTTTTCGACCTCCGGTTCACTGGCCGATCTCGGATATTTTCCGATGACAGTTGGCGAGCCGAATTTCTCCGAGGCGATCAACCAGAATTTCATTTGGTTGCGTTTGAAAAATACCGGCCAGTACAACCAGTGGGCCAGGCCCAGGCCGTAAGGCTCGTCGTCATGATCGGCCCCGGTGGACAGGACCCAGAATTTCCGGTCAGGCAACTCCTCACCGTCCGGATTGGAGGTAGTCAGCAGCTTCAGACGGAATTCCGGGTCAAACACAAACCGGCGGCGGTTGCGCACGGCCAGCCGGTCCAACGCCACATGACGGCCGTCCCGGACCCACAGCGCCTCGGCGACCGAGTAGCCGTAAAACCGGCCGTACAGCATTTTCTCCGTCACGGTGTCCCAGCGGATATGCTTGAGCACTTCCTCCAGGTGCTCCGCCGCCATGCGGTCACGCCGCATGGAGCCGCCGGCCAACACTTCCACCGGATGGGAAACGACCGCCAGCCGGCGCTGGTTGAACGTCGCCTTGACCTGGGAGTCCCGCAGCACGTCCTCGTACACCTCATAATTACGACTGCCCCGCAGCCGCAACACCCGGTCCTGGGGCAGAATATATTTCAAGTAATCGATGAACCCGCGCGTGATGTCCCTGCCGTCATTGGTCGTGGCGATTTCCCGGGTTTCCAGGCGCACCATTTTTTGCTCGTCAGCCATTACATATACCCCGATGTCTCATGTATGCCGCCCATGCCTCCCATGAATCCCCCGGAGTCCACGGCAGAACTCGGCCGGCCGCCGGCGCTTGTAAAATCTATCGGACCAACGTCACGTTCGCTGGCCTGCCAACTCAGCGCCAGGCCCATGGCGCTGTCACCATGGCGTTGACCCGCCTTATCAGTCTGTCCGGCAGGCAGTTTGGGAACGCCGCGCACCAGCTTGATGGCGCGATGGTCCTGCAGCAACGCGTCGTACTTGGGGATCGAAATGGCATCGTCCTCAAACGCCGCCTTGTATTTCGGCATGCGTTCCCGATACCAGCTCTCGGAGATCGTCACCGGCTCGATAATTGAGCCATACGCATCCACCGCCGCCTCCGCCAGAAAAGAGCCGTTGCCGGTGGCGTCGATGCAGCCGCCGCTGAACCGGGGCAGGCGATCGCAGATGTACCGCAGTATTTGCAACTGTTGCAGGTGCGGCACGTTGTGCAGCTCCAGGAGAAAAGGGCATCGCCGGCGCAGGGTCTCGCCAATTTCCAGGGGCGCAAAGACGGACAGGTGGACGCTGCGGGCAAAATCCATGCCGAAGACATGTCTGCGCTCCAACACCAGGTCCGCCAGCACGTCCCGCAGGTTGTCGTTCAGCCAGTCTTCCATTTCCACGCGGCGCGCCGGCTCCGGCAGCGCATTGAAGTCCGCGGTCCCGTCAAATCTCAACACCGGCGCATCCGTCATCCTGGATTCAACCAGCACACGGGGAAAATACGCCCCGCCACCCGGTTTCGGAATGCAAAACAGCTCCTCATCCGCGTCCTCCTGGCTGGTATAGCCGCTGATCATCTGCTCGCGCCAATCGGCGCTTGCGCCCCGGTACCACTCCAGCCCCCGGACACTGAATATGCGCCGGGCCAGACCGTCGGCGATGGCATCATCCAGGGTAATGCGGTGCAGCGCATACAGCGGGTGCCGTCCGGCCAGAATATTCCGGATCAGCTCGTTGAAGGGGTTGTCGTCACCATTATGCGTGCTCATGACCCGCACCAGGCCGCCCCATATCACGGCCGCAGCAGCGGCCTTGAGCAGCGCTTCCAGGTCGTCACAGAATGCCGCCTCATCCAGCACCACGATATCACCCGGTTTACCCTTCGATCTCAGCACACGCGGGTTGCTGGACAATGCGATCACGCGTTTGCCCGAGTCAAACTCAATGCGGAACCGATTGATTTGCTCATCGTCATCAGTCAGGATCGTCTCTTCGACCTGGTCGCGGATCCCCACCTGAAAATATTTCGCCCAGGCCGCGCAATCCTCCACGTACGTCTCGGTCATGTCCTTGTTGTACGACTGGTACATGATGTTCCCCCGGCCCGCAGAGGCATGGATTACCCGCTCGGACGCATCCGCCCAGGATATCCCGATACGCCTGCTTTTCTCACAGACTGCAAACGGGGCTGTTTCACGGCACCAGCGGGACTGGTACGCCAGGCGCCGCGGCAACCCGTCCGGTTCACGGGCGTCTGCCTTTTTCATCCACCTCATCCAGCGCGGCCCGTATGGCGGCTGCGGTATCATCGGATATCCCTGCGTTCTTCGCTGCGGTCTCGGCCTCCTGCGCCATCTCCGCACGCAGCTCGCGTCTATCTGTCATCTCTGCGGTACGTTCGATGCGCTGAACCGTCATAGCCAGGTCGTTGATTGCCGATGCGTTGGTCGCCACGTCCTCAAGCGAAAAATCCTTGATGCGCAAGGTCAGGTCGAATGCCAGGCTGCGCAACATCTCGATCATGCGCCGGCTGATTTCACCGTCCGGGGCATCACCGAACTTTGCGGTCCAGACATCCGCCACTTCCCGCGCCTCGCGAATGTGCTGGCCCACGACCTCCCTCTTCGTGGCGTAGCGGTTCAGGCCGGATTTGGACAATGGCGCCAGGCCGGCATCGGCCAGCATCGGCTCCAGTTGCCGGAGTATCTCGGCCTGCGGGACATTATTTTCCAGGTGCCGGTCGATGTAGTCCTTCGTCTCTTTGGGCAGCTGCTGTATTCGAGACATCCGCCCACGGGTGGGCCGTTTGCCAGACATTATGACAGGCCTGGTCGCCCCACCCCGGGCACGTGCGCACGCCCACCGGCTACGTCCTCGCCGCGCTGGCTCAGCTTGGCCACCAGCGTTGTGCCCACAGTACGGACAGTACACAGGCCCTGCTCAGCCAGCCAGTACAGCTCAGTACGTAACTGATCGTGAGACGGGTTGTGGCCGAGCTGGGCCAATGCGGCCCGGAGAATGTCATGGTTCAGCTCGTAGCCGCCCGCCCGCTCCAACGTGTTCAGCACGACGCGACGGATATCCGCCCTGACGAGATCAATGTAATCGTTCATGTCACCACCCATTCGTAGTAAGCGATTAATTCTTGTTGCCCATCAACAGCGACTGGATCAGCTTCAGGTTGGAGTTGATCATCTTCAATTCCCCGCAATGCTCCGCCGTACTCTTAGCCACCTCATCGACGCGCTGGTGCACAGCTTTCAGCTCTTCGGTGACATCCAATTTGGCCAGGTGCGCCTCCAGCACCGCCACCTTTTTGGCGTTATGCACGATGTCGCTCCGGTCGGGCAAATCGTGCTTCTTCGCGTAATCACGCTCCAGCACGAGAGGCAGTTCCTGTAGGATTTCATGATCTTTGACGACGCTGGCCTGCTTGGTCTTGATCCGCTCCAATTCCTTATCGACGCGCCGCTGCCACAGCAGCAACCGCACGATCCCTCCGAGACTCAGTGTAATCAGCCCGCGCCAAATCCAAAAAAGCAGTTCTTCGGCCATCAACGCTGTCTTGCCACGCCCTTGTATTTTTCAAATGAGCGCATCCCGCCTAGGCCCAGCATGCCCAACAGCACCGGCATCATCATGGACATGTCGAGGGGGAGAATCGCCGGAAACGCCGCAGACAGGTACGGCACCAGCAAGAAATTGTTCGCCAGCGCCATGGCACACACCCAGCCGACGAACGGGCGCCAGCCGGCGACGAATATTGACGGGTGCGCAGCCTCCTGGCGGTTGGTCTCCAACTGCCCCATCAACAGGCTCAGCTCGCCCTGTTGCTCCATGCGCTCCAGCTCCACCAGGGCCTTCTCCCGCCCGGCCTTGTCAGGCACCAGGCGCTCGACCAGTGTCTTGCCTACCTGTAACAACGGGGTGATCGGTATCATGTCTGTAGTCCTCCACTGTAGCTGACACCGCCGCCGGCAAAGCGGGCGGTGAGAATTTTGCCGCGCGGCGTCGGCGACCAACTGACGTGCGTCCAGGTCCCCTCGTGGATGAGCTGGTCGAAAGGCAAATCGAGGTTGATGATGGCCGTGGCGACATCCATCGGCGCCATGCCGGGCACGACGATATCGGCGGCCTGGCCCGTCATGTGCTGCGACCGCTCGGCGCCGCCGATAGCGCGGTTCAGCGCCAGGCAGCGGTAGCCGCTGGTGACAACGATGGGCCCGACCTCATCCCGCAAGGGTTGCAGGATGTCAACGCACAGCCATTGCAAATTTGCACGGGCATCCGCAGTCGAACGGTTATCTATGCTGCGGCGCTGGGCCACCTGGGACGCCTCCATCTCGGCGAGCGTAAAATTAGAGCTGAAACGCATGGGCATTTTCTACCACAATACACGTGACAGGATATCCCTATCGTGTCAATTATTTGGAGGACTCTTCCTCTGGCCGGCCCGCCAGCGTTGCGAAATGTCGGATATCCCGCCCGCCTTGCTCCATCAGCCGCTCCGCGAGAGGGCGGCCCACCGGATTGAGCACCTGGTAGATTTCGCGGGCGCGGGCGAAGAACCAGTCTGATGCCATGCGCAACTCGATGCTCAGCACCACGTCGTCGCCGTCCACGCGCCAGTCCGTCCGGAGTTTTTCCGGGCTCATCGGGTCAGCGCCAGCAGCAAACACCGGATGGCAGTCACGATACAGGCATCTTTCGGTGGCAGTTGCATGATACCATCCTGCGTACAGCCAAAGTGAAGTCCTTGTCAACCTCCAGCCAGTTGCGACTCAACAATGAGTGCAGGGTGCTCCGTCCATAGATGGTTTTGGTGCTCCTCGCTTTAACCGGCTCGCCTTCGTTGCCGGCCTCAATGACCAGCAGCGGCTGGACAGCGGCGTCCAACAGGCAGTTGCGTTGGTTTTTTGTGAGTTTTCCGATCATGGTAAATCCTCCTGGGGCGCCCCTGACAGCGGCGCCGGTTTCAATATCTTCAATTTGATGGCCGCCTCTGAATATAAAAACGCCCTGGCCGCTTCCACGTCGTCCACGCTCAGGTGGGGATCTTCCTTGATCATCGCCATGGCCTTCTCCAGCTGATCTTCGTTTAAAACCCAATAATTCATTACCCTCTCCTCTCATAAATCCGGGAACTCATCCCAGGTGCGGCCATCCAGGAGACGGCCTGTTTGTTTCTTGTTTACCCCGCCCCATTGCTTGAAGAAAAATGGGGTGCCTGTGGCGATACACTCGTCTTTTATGTCCACCACCCACTCACGCTTCATGGGCCGGGCGCCAGGCCCGCTTTCACCGCCTGCGATCACCCAGCCGATATCGTCGTCCAGGCGCAGCTTGCCCTCCAGGTCTTCGAGCAACGGTTCGACGGACAGGAATCGCACCGTGACGCCCGGTATCATTTTCAAGTACCGGACGCGCGGGATTCCGTCCCGCTGGTTTTCCACCGAGACGCCGAGCCAGGCGTTCGGCGGGGGCACCCTGTCCCGGAAGTAGCTCCACATGCGGCGCGCCCTTTTTGTCAGCACCTGGTAGGTATGCTGCGGTGTCTGTCTCATGACGCCGAACACGCGGTCGATATACGCAAAGGTCACGCTATCCTGGAACAAATCAGACATCGAGCAAGTAAAATACAGCGTCGGCTTCTTCCTCGACAGGGGCTGCTCCAGGCGCGAGGGTTGGACGTTCGGCGAAAACCCGTGCTCGTAACCGGGCATGCCCATGGCCTGCAAGCGCCTTGACAGGGTCTCGGCGTAACAATGCTTGCAACCCTGGGAGATCTTCGTGCAGCCGGTAACGGGGTTCCAGGTCTTTTCGGTCCACTCAATCCTGCTCATTTTTTGCTCCTTAGCCGGGCCAGCGCCGCATCCGCGATCTGATCAAACTGACGTGCTCGCTCGGCCAGTTCTTCGCGTACCGTCGCTGGCATATCAGGCAGGGACATCAATGGATACTGCTCGGCCAGCCACAGCCAACCCGCCCGGGTGATCCGGTACTCGTCCTCCTCAAACGCCAGGTAGCCGCGCCGCAACAGGCTGCCCTTGGTGCGCAGCGAACCAGTTTTAAAAAAAGTCGTCCAGTGGCCCTGGCCGGCGTGGACCAGGCATCGGCGCTGCAGCGGCGTCAGCCGGCTCATGCCTGACTCCCCGCGCCGCGGTGCCGTTCGATAATCCTGCGCACGGTGCGGCTGGACACCCCGTGCAGGCGGGCCAGGTCGTCGTAGTTCCTCCCGGTGAACGCGGCGATGATCTCGTCATCACGGCGCTGCCGGTTCAGCGCGCGCTGCAGCTGCAGGCCGGACGGCACCCGGGGGACGCCGGCCTGGTACAGCGAATCACACACGGCCTCGCTAATGAGCCAGACGCGCTCGTGTATGTCTTCGGTGGCCAGCGCCCAACGCGAACTCGACAGCGTGGACCACACCGCCCGAATCACCACCGCGGCCGCCGCCGGCACCCGGTCAGTCATGACGCCGCCTGGCGTGCCCGCCGCGCTTCAACCCCTTCAGCCCCTGTATCACCTTGCTGGCGTCGTCACGATCCACCACCTTGTCCAGCCCCAGGCAGGTCTTCAGCCAGCGCCGGTAACCGTCCGCATGGTCCCAGGCCACCTCCTGCCGGAGGTCGTGGACCAACTGGAACTGCCTGGGCGTGGGCAGGTACACCACCCGGCCGTCGCTGCGTTCCTGGGGCGTCGCCGGGTTCTTGATGGGGCGCCGTTTGCGCGGCTTGTGCTTGCCGTTCAGGCGCACGAGCAGCCGGCTGGCCTGGCGCCGGTCCAGGCCTTTGCAGCTGTCCGCGCCGTATTCGTTGCGCAGCAACTCCCGGTACGTCTCATCCTCGATGCCGTGCCGGTGCAGGGCCGCGTGGATGGCCCTGATTTGTCCTTTGGTGATGTCAGCCATGATGCCCGCTCGGCCGGTACGCATACGCATGGCGCCGCACGCATCTGCGATGCACAGCCACGATGTTTTTGCGGGGGTACATCTCCGCTGCCTCTCTGCGAGCGTTCTCGGCGTCCCCGGCGTAAACGATCTCCAGAAACCCGCCCCACCCGGTGGCCTGCGGGTCCTCTATGGTTACTTCCCACGGCACGTGCAACCCGTTCGCCACGCTCATGCGACCGCCGCCCCGGGCAGGCCGGCATGGCCGTCCAATGCCCGCGCCACCGCGTCATCGTCCGGCGCCCGGCGCGCCGGCGCCACGTCCGGCGCCGCCGGCGTGATGACCGCCTCGGCGACGGCCCGGGTCACCCGCCGCTCCCCGCGGGCGAGGGCTGCGGCCAGGCAGTCGTCCAGGAGCGCCTGCAAGTCCAGCCAGTTGCGCGCCCTGGGATCGGCGGCCAGGGCCTCCGCCGCGTCCTTGTCCAGCACGGCCTTGCAGGCCATCCGCAGCGCGTTGCAGGCTTCCTTCCGCGTCAGGCCCGCCATCAGGTAGGAGTCAGAGCGCAGGCCGATTTCCGGTATGGCCCCGGCTGTGTCGCGCTGGCCGATGAGCAATATGCCGAGCAGCGGCGAGCGCCCCGCCCAGGCCAGTTCCCGGAGCCGCTTGAGCGCCCGCAGGGTTTGCGGCCGCAGCACGTGGGAGTCGTCGATGACCAGCAGCGCCTTGCGGGTGCGCGTGGCCTCGCCCAGCACCCGCCGCACCTGGCGCGAGCGCGCCTCGCCGGAGCGCCGCGGCGTCTCGTCGGACAGGTCGCGGATAATGGCGTCCTCGATATCCCCCATGTGCAGCCGGTCCCGGGTCAGGCGCACCGGCTCGACCACCTGCAGCCCCTCGTCGATCCCGGCCAGCTCCCGCCGGACCGCATGCGTCTTGCCGGCCCCCCGCGGCCCCAAGATAGAGATGAAGTGGCAGCCGAACCAGGCGTCCAGGACCAGTTCCCGGACGGCCTTGCCGTCCGCGGTCAGGGTGTGCAGGCCGCGCCAGGGGTTGCCGGGCAAACCGAACGATTTGCGATGTATGATTTTCATTTTGTCCTCCTGTTAAGTGTGCTCAATTCCTGGGCCAGGGCGGTCACCGCCTCCCGGCGCAGGCCCGCCGCCTCGATGCGCGCCACCACCCGGGCCCGGTTGGCGGCGCTTAACGGGTACGGGTAAATCCGGTGGAAGGCCCGCATGGCGTCTTCCACGTCAGCGCAGAGCGCCGCCCCCTCCAGGGGATTCTTCAGCGGGGCCGCGGCCTCGCTCCTGGCCGCCAACGGCGCCACGTTGGCCGCCGGCGCATCCTGCCCCGGCGCGTACACGTCGGCGCCGGCGAACTCGGCCGGCCGGTCCTCCAGCAACGCCTTGAGCGGCGGCGCTGCGAACGCGCGCACGTCGCCGTATGGCCGCGGCTGCACGGCGCGGGCCACCTCGGTCACGCCCGTGTCCTTGCAGGTAATCACCGCGTCGCCGCTGCCGTCCGGCGCCCGCCGGGCGGTCACACGGCAGTTGTACAGCGTGGGCGCCTCGTATTTTTTGCCGTCCCAGTGCAGGTGGCCGTTGGCGTCGAGCACGCGCGGCGCCTCCGCGGCCAGGGTGGACAGCGGATCGTCGGGCAGCCGCCGCAGGCGGTTGTCCGCGGGCCGTCCGTTGGTCAGCGCCGTCCAGGCGTCCGTCCTGGACACCCGGCGCCCGCCCACCGAGGCCCGCGCCGCCCGCAGGCCGTTCTCGGCCACCAGGTACTCCACCAGGCGGGCGTTGAGGTCAGACAGCGTAATCTCGTCAGACCCGCGCAAAAACAGCGAGCGCTCAAAGCGCCCCCACAGGGTGCGCCAGGCGCGCTCCACGCCGCCCATGCGCTCCTTGTTGTACGCCTCGCCGGTGACCATGGCGACGTCCAGCCTCTCCAGCAAATCGGCGGTCACCCGTGACTTGGTCAGCGGCCCCTGGTCCAGCCATAAATCGTCCGGCACGCCGTGCATGACCAGGCGCGGGTCCTTGTCCGTGCCCAGCATCCACGCCAGGGCCGCCGCGGAGTCCATGGCGTCCTCACCCCGGGCCACGGTGTAGGTGGACAGCCGGTAGCCGGAGCACATGTCCCACAGCCCGTAGGTCACCGGGCGCTCCCGGTCGGGCCCCAGCGGTTTGTTCTTGTAGCCGCGGGCCGTGATGGGCCTGCGGTGGAGTTTCAGCAACCAGTCGCCGTCGCCCACGAGACGGTGCGCGGACAGGTACATGGAGGTGGAGGCGTCGAACTGGCAGGCTTGCATGGGGTAATCCGCCGAGAGCCGCTGGGTGCGCCGGTCCCGGCGGTGCAGGCCCAGCTCCCGCCGGATGCGGTAGGCGCTGCCAATCGGCATGTCCGCGGCCGCCGCCGGCAACTCGCCGGCCTGCACCCCGGCCGCAATCGCCAGGTCCAGCGGCACCGGGTGGTCCGGCGCCCGGTGCGCAATCTGCACGGCGATGCGCACCCAGTCCCGGTACTCGGGCCGGGCCGCCTGCCGCCCCCGGGCCGCCCCCTTGCGCCCGGCGCACCGGTAGATGGTGGCCAGGGACACGCCGTAGCCGGCGGCGAGGCGCCTGGCAACGCGGGTGCGCGACCCGTCCGGGGCCCCGGCGAGCGTCTCGGCAATGGCCTGCCTGGAGGACTCGCTCAACGGCTGGGACTTGCGGGCAGGAGTGTGAGGTTTTTCTTTTTCCATTCCGCTTGGCACTCCCGCACGCTCAGCAGGGTCACGCGCCGCCCGCCGTCGGTGACCACCGCCACCCGCTGCGTGAGGCGCTCCAGGACGCCCACCGCATCCGGGCGCGCGGCCAGCGCGGGGTGCACCAGGACGTTACTCATCGCCCAGCAGCGTCTGGCAGTCGCCCGCCATGTCGTTGAGGGCGTACACGACCTGGTCGATCTGCGTAAGAATGTAGCCCAACTCGATGCGGGCGCCGGGCGGGATCTCCGCTTGCGCCGTGTGCTTCAGAGAATTGATCTCGTGCAGGGCGGGGCCGGCCAGGGCCCCCATCTCCAGCACCAGTTCCGACACCTTGCGCGCCCGCGTGGTCAGCGGGTGCTCCCGTCGGGCCAGCAACTCGTCGCGCTCGGCGGTCAGTGAGCGGATCTGCTCCTTGTCCGCCGGGTGGTGGCCCTGTTGCGCATCCACCAGGTCACGGATGGCCTCGTGCCGGCGCCGGGCCGGCAGGGACAGGATGCGGGTGACCTCCGGGTCCACTTCGGGCGGGCTGTCCCCGCCGTCGATGGCCAGGTCGTTCACCAGGCGCAGGGCGTCGTTGGGCGCAGTATGCGCCAGCTCGCGCAACGTCTTGTTCTCCCGGGCGCTGTCCCAGGTCAGCGCATAACGCAGCGCCTCATCGGGCGGCAGCGTCAGGTGGCCGGCGATGAACTCCCGGAACGCCCCCTCGTCGGGGATCGCCCGGTGGATATCCCACAGCTTCTCCATCAGCCGGGCCTCGGCGAACTGCGCCACGTGCCGGACCATGGACTGGAGCAGCTTGATTTCCCGGACCGCGTCCAGGGCCGCCGCCGGGTACGCAGCGTCCGCCTGCGCCGCCTCAGTACGGTATTTGTCTGCCAGCGTGCCGCTCATTGCTCATCCTCCTGCTCTTGCTTCTGGGTTTTCAGCTTGCGCAGGCTGTTGTCATGGACGATGGTCCGGATGACCCCCTGCTTCATCCCCCGATACCGGGCCTCCTGCACGGCAGACCGGATGCGCATGGCCAGGGAATCCTCCGGCGTGTTCTCCGCCACGTCGTCCGGCCGGCGCACGTTGGCCAGGTGCAGCGGCAGCTGCTCCCATCCGTCCGTGGGCCGGGCCCGGGTGTATATGCGGACGTACTCGGCCCGGCCGGCCGGCCGTAGCGCGTCGCCAATCGCCTCCTGCGCCCGGCGCCAGCGATCATCATCGATGGCTATGCGCTTGAGGTTCAGCAGTTGGGCCACCGACAGCCTGCCGGCGGCGTCGCGGGAAAACGCCTGCTTGACCAGCGAGCGCAGGTTGATTTGCGCATTGGCGCTCCACTCATCTATGCACTCCTCAATCAGCGCCTGCGCCGCCTCGATCTCCGGGCCGACCTCGATTACGTCTGCGATCGACAAGGTCACTTTCCGCAGCCCGTCGAAGCTCACCAGTTGCACGTTGCCCTTCTTGCCGCGTGGCTTGGCGCCGTAGGAACGTATCAGCCGCTCGCAGAACGACGCGATATCGCGCATGGTATATTCGCGGAATCGGTACATCTGCGCCGACAGATCGGCGCCGAAACTGTGGATTGTGCGGACAACGTTATCCATGTCGCGCTCGCGCTGGCTGACGTTCTCAGCCTTTATGAAGTCGCCTTTGGCATTCATCTGGTAGCCGGCGGGGATTTTATCGGTCATAGTCGTCTCCTATGGATAATGTAAGGTGCGGCGCCGCGTCCAGGAGAAACGCGGCGCCGCGAGGAACGCACGGTACCAGGAGGGATGGATGCCGTGCGGTCATGAGTTATCGTCCAGCAGGGACATCTGCCCGGTCAGCATGCGGTACTCGTACACTTTGGCACCGGTGGGCGTGGTCTCCCGATATCGGCAGTCGATGACACAGCCGTTTTTGCGCAGGGCGGAAATGGCCGGGCTCACCGCCGCGAGCGGCGTGTTGTCCAGGATGTCGATGGTCGTGTGCGGCTTCCCGTCGGACAGGTGCTCATGCAGTAGCTGCAGATGTACGGAGGTCTCCAGTCTGCCGGCGTGCATCACGACGCCTCTCCGTCCGGGGCGGGCGGCCACAGGGACTCGGCCCAGGCCAGCATGCGTTTTTTCAGGGCGGCGTCAAACTGGTATTTCGACACGTGGTTGCAATACGCTGCCACTGCTCTGCTGAGGGCCTCGCTGTGGGAGGGGTACGGACGGCAGAACTTCATGTACGCGCCGTATCCGTGCCCGCCGATGGGGGTGGAGCAGGAAAAACGGAACGACCACAGATTGTCGTATCTCAGGATGGAGATACTGTTAAGGTCGTTGCCGGTCAGATACGCATACTTTTTCGGCAGCGCAAGCCGGTGAACGGTGGCCACCGGCAATCTCAGGCGGGGGTCCTCCGGGTTCATCGGCGGTGTCAGCCCCCAGCGCGCCGCGGACTCATCAATCAACCGCTGGTAGCTATCGCTCGTCACAGGTAATCCTCCGTCGGCCGGAACCAGGCGCCGCCCAGGTCCACCACCGCGGCGCAGCCGGAGGGCATCGTCCGCACCACCTGCCAGCGCCCGTCGGACGCGGCATAGACGGTCAGCACCCAGCCGCGCCGGGACACCAGGCTGCGCCCGCGCTCGTAACCCGCCCCGGCCAGGTGTTTGTCCAGGTCCGCCGCCGAATAGCAAGGGCGCGGCGGCAACGGCGCCGACTCGTCCGCCCGCGCCAGGTGCACCCGGCAGGTGAACCCCAGGGCCAGCGCGCCCAGGGCGAACAGAAGCACGCGCAAGAGCCAGAGCAGGGATTTCACAGCACGCTCCGGAGCACCATTATCAGCAGCGCCAGGCACAGCGCGAACAGGGTCACGAAATAATGGGTGCCGATGGCGGACGTGACCAGGAGTGCCGCGCCGAACAGCACCATGACGCGCCAGGGATCCAGGTCGGCAATCGGAGCCAGCAGTTGTATGCCGGCGATGATGAGCAACAGGGAGCCGATAATGCGGCCCGCCATGACAACGCTGTCCGGGTCGATCATATCAGCCCGCCCTTGAACTCGCCGGTCCTGGTCAGGTAGCACTGGCCCATGAAAATAAAGGGGATTATATCCAATACTAGACAAAAATCAAATATAGGTTATAGTTTGCCTGAGGCTATAAAGCCGATTTATGACGATGTTTATTTTGGCACATACGAGGGCAAACTCATGCAAGTGAAAGGCAAAGCACTCACCGGCCCGCTCGTCAAGGGCTGGTTGCTGGAGTTGATGCAGGCGGGCAAGGATTACACAGCCGATGAGCTTTATGATCTGGTCACGCAAAGCCACGCCGAGGCCGGCGGCAACCCTTCCCGATCCACGACTGAAAGGACTCGGAAACAACAGGTTTTTTCTGCGCTTGCCGACCTCCGAAAGATTGGTCAGGTACACCAGCCCCAATACGGCTTTTGGGCTATGGGCGCGACAGAAGGCACCGAGGAAATACCGACAGCAGAGGACGCTGAACAGGCGGCGCAGGCGGCGGCGGAGATCATGGTTGGAGAAGGGCCGCAAGTGGTGTATGGCTGGTATTTGCCGGCCTACAAGGAACTGGCCGGCATCAAGGGCCACAACACCTGGCCGATGAAGGTTGGCCGCACCAGTTCGGGCGACCCCGAAAACCGCATGAACATCAACGCGCCGGAGAGACCCAGGCAAGGATTTGTGGCTCGCGTCAACAATTCGGGCAACTGGGAGAGAATGTTTCACTCCTTCCTGGATGAAAAAGGCAGGCACATGCCCGACGCGATGGGGACGGAATGGTTCATGACCAACCCCGAAGAACTCCGCGCCACCTACCAAGCACTCACCGAACTCATCAACGGAGACGACGACAATGACTGATAAACAAGCGCCCGGCAAGGCGTTCCGCGAAGGCGTGTCCTTGGTGGAACTGATCGAGTTGTTCCCCAATGAAGCGGCGGCGGCGGACTGGTTCGAGAGTATTTACTGGCCGGATAAGCGCACCTGCGGACATTGCGGATCGGACAATACCCACGACGTGGCGGGCGCCAGGCCCATGCCGTACCGCTGCCGGGACTGTCGGCGCTATTTCAGCGTGAAAACAGGCACGGCAATGGCAGGGAGCAACATCAAGCTGCACAAGTGGGCTATCGGCATCTATCTCTGCCTGACGAGCCTTAAGAGCGTGTCCAGCATGAAGCTGAAGCGCGATCTCAACATCGGGCAGAAAGCGGCCTGGTTCATGCTGCATCGGCTGCGGGAGGCATGGGCCATCACCCGACCCAAAGACGGCGGGCCGTACCTGCAAGGGCCGGTTGAGGTGGATGAAACGTACTTCGGCGGCAAGACCCGCAACATGAGCCTTGCCAAACGAGCACAGCATGAAGGGCGCGGGCCTGCCGGGAAATCCGCCGTTGTCGGCTTGAAAGACAGGGACAGCAACGAGGTACGCGCTCAGGCGGTCCAGGAGACAGATGCCGACACCCTGCAAGCCTTTATAGCGGAGCATACGGACTGGCTGGCCCAGGTTTACACGGACGATGCGCCGGTCTATACGAGCCTGCCGTTCAAGCATGAGACGGTCAAACACAGCATCAGCGAGTACGTCAGGGGCCAGGCCCATACCAACGGCGTGGAATCGTTCTGGTCAATGCTCAAACGGGCGCATATCGGCACGTTCCACAAAATCAGCCCGAAGCACCTTAACCGCTACGTCCAGGAATTTGCAGGCAAGCACAACATACGCGAACTCGACACCCTCCTGCAAATGGCACACATGGCGCGGGGACTGTTGGGCAAGCGTCTCAAATACCATGAACTCATAGCCGATAACGGCCTGGCTTCGGGTGCGCGGCGATGACGACCAGGAAGCACCAGCCAGCCGATCCCAGGTTCAAGGGCGCAACCCCTGAAAAGCTGGCTAAAGCACTCAAAAAGAGCGTGAAACTGAAAGAGAAGAGAAAGAGGACAAACCAATGATCGAAACCATCCGAAATTTACCAGGGGATCTGCTCAAGAAGGAGATAGAGAAGCGGAGAGAACACCTCGACAACAACCACAAGGAAATCGAGCGGCTGCAGAATGAAAACACCTGCCTTGAGGCTGAAATTAAATCGCTTATTGAGTACATCAATGAACACAACTAAAAACCCAAGAGAATCAGGCACATGACAAGCAAGCGTCAAGTATTAGATATAATCCCCAAAATAAAATACCGGTCCCCCCCAGGCTCGGAGGCCCACATCGCCAAGCCAATCTTTACCCTGTCCGATAGGTGTGGTCGACCGTTCAGCCACGCGTACAGGTGCTCCAGGGCCTCCCCCAGCGTATGGAAAGCGGCAGCGTCGTCAGCCAGGTTAAAGGGGATGGTAGATAACCAGGCGCGGGGATTGTAATGGCGCCGCCATGCCTCGCAAGCGAAACGGTAGCTGGGGATGCTTATATCGTCCGAACGCGGCCACGGGATGGGCTTGCAATCCCAGCCCGGGTGCGGCGTTGCCAGGAGCGGCAAGGTCACGCCGCATCCCCGAATATGCGTCGGAGCAGCGCGGCCCGCTCGGCGAAGCGCCGGTCGCCGGCGGCCGTCAGGGCGTCCAGCACCTTGCGGGCGTTGCTGTTGCGCCGGGGCCAGGCGGTCGCCCTGGGCCTGCCGTCCGCGTACTGCGCCACCACCTGGTCGTAGGTGGGCCGGAGTATCGGGCAGATGCCGCCGGTCAGCGCGTCCAGGAAACCCTGCACGTCGGCAATATGGCCCTGGTCGTTGAGCCGGGTCAGCGCCGAGCGGTCCGGTCCGGCCTGACCGTCGCCGCCGGCCAGCACCGCCTGCACGCACGGGGAATCCGGCGCCGGGTCCGGGCGGGGAATGTCAGCGGGCCAGGAGAGGGAGACAGGCCAGTTGTCGGAAAACCATTGGGACATACGATGATATGTCCGGCTCATCACGTCACCCCCGCGCCGGAGCCGGTTGATGGTGCCGCCCGAGCCGGAGGAGTACAGGCTGACGGACGACACCGCATCGCCGGTCGCTCCGGCGTAACGCTCAGCCAGCATGATCAGGTGTTTTGTTTTTCGTTCCATTTTTGTTTTTGTAACCGATCACAAAGTCAATGTCAACATTTTTTCGCATTGTTGGTTTGTATTTTGTGAGCAATGACAAAAAATCCGCTAATGGATGCGCTTTCTGAGAGTGGGCGTTCTGCGAGAGATGTATCTATGTCAGCAGTAGGCACATGAGAGCGCGATTAGAGCGTTAAAAAGGGGTTTAGACCTCAGATTAATAACTTGTGCAAAGAACTCGGCTTGGAGTGCTACATAGGCCCGCCCCGCCCCCCCGCCTCATCCTTATTTAATCCGGAATTAAATAAGGACGCCCCGCCCCCGGATTCGGCCCTGGCGCCGGTCGCGGACCGGGACCTGGCGGAGATTCTGGCGCTCCTGGCGGATGAGTACGAGGCCCTGAACGACCACGGCCGCCGGCAACTGGCGGCCCGCTTCCGCGCCGCGTTCCCGGAACTGCGGGGGGGGGCGCCGTTACGACAGGAGAGGAGACCTGGTGGTGGTCAGGGTTGAGCCGGAGGGGGAGAATGCCGCTCATGTCTCCGGCACGGTGAACTGTGTCCGGTCGTCCCGGAAACTCTCACCTCCCGGCCGCACCATGGGCGGCGGCCGGTATTCCCTGGGCGGCGGGGGCACGTAGGCGCGGGCGATGCGCGGCCCGGCCCGCTGGCCGCGCTTTACCCGGGTGCGCGGCCAGTTGTGTTGAGATGCCAGGACGTAAATATATCCGGGCGACACTCCGAACTGCCTGGCGATATCGTCCACGGCCACGCCCCGTCGATACATCTCGCCGATGCGCTCGACGCTCATGCCCCGGCGTTCGAGCAGACGCCTTTCACTGCCCACATTTTGGCGCTTTCCAGCTCCCGGCGCCGTTCGGCCCGGTCCCGGAAATGGTTTTTGATGTACTGCGGCACCTTTGCCAGGCCGCCGAACATATCGATAAAACGTTGTGGTACGGACATGATTTACTCCTGCCTGCTTATTGGGATCAAGTGGTCCAGGCTTGCGTGAGTGTACGTGACTCTCCGGACGTGGCGTCCACGTAGGTCACGGCCATTGTCCCGGACGCCCACCGCGCATTGCGTCTCGAGTCCCGCCCGGCAAACGTGTTGGCGTCGGAGCGGGCTAAATCTGCCAACGCGCTGGCAACCGTGTTATCCCTGGCGGTGACCGTCGCGGCCGTCAGCGACCGGATGCCGTCCGGATCGGTAACGGAAAAAACGAAATTGTAATCCCGGCCTTTCCGGGTGACCGCAACCGACAGCGTGCCGGGGCTGTCCACGGGGGCTGCGGCTGCGGCAAAGACGGGAGCAAGCAGTTCCAGGGACACGGCTTATGCTGCCTTGATGATGCCCAGGTAAACCCAGGCATTGCCTCGTCTATGGAAAAAGAGGTAATCCACCTTGCCCGCCGCCGTCGACAGCACCGGCGCGGCCCGGCCCTCACGCTGTATTGTGGCGTTGAGAGTGAGGACTCTGTTTCCCGTCGTGTCCTGGATTGCGCGCACCATCGCAGAGTCGCCGTTGACGCCCCCGCTGAGGTTCAGGTTTACCGCCCGGTTCATGTTGAGATCTATCACGCCGGCAACGTCGGTGCGCACCACAACAGCGGTGGCAGCCGGACGGATCACCTGGACGCCGGGGTTCGGCGATCCCAGCCAGTCAACGGCAATGGTCACAATATCAACCAGGTTGCCGCCCGACGCGGCATCATGAAACATCAGGTCGATCTCGATATCCCGGCCCTGCCTGCGAGTCAACCTGCCATCAGCCAACGTCGTGCGGTTTGAATTTGCAAACGTAAAATTGTAAATATTCGTGGCTGACAGCTTGTGGCGCTTCGTATCTGCGCCCGGCGCAGTCGGCGCCGGCGCGGCGTTTGTGGGGAGACCATCAATAGCCATCGACATCCACACGTCGCCAACCGTATCGCCCCCGGACACCCATATACGCCAGTCTGTCAGCCAGTCGGCAGGCTGTCCGGCAATCGTGTACCCGACAACGGTCGAAGGGACTACACCGAATTGAAGAAACCCGATACGCTGTGCGACGGTGAGCGCGTCCTGCTTACTGTCCGCCGTCCTCTGCGCCGCCTGAGCCGCCGCCCGCGCGGTGGCGTCGGCGCCGCCCGCCCCGGCGTCGTCTTTGGTATCCGCGATAATTATCCACACGCCCGTTGCGACTTTTTGCAGGCGCACCGCGCGGCCCGCCTGGACGGTCAGAACCGCGTTGCCGTTAATCCTGTCCGCGCCGTCCGGCGCCACGGTCTGGTCTGCGCTTGACCCGTTGGCGGCCACCATCTCCCACCCGTTCGGCACCTCGCCGCCGCCGGATGCCGACGGCAGCGACAGCCGGACGGTCCGGTTGCCCGTCTGCCGGTAGGTCCAGCCGCGCCGCGCCGCCTGGACGATCGTGTTGACCGAATAGTTGACGGCGCCGGCCAGTTGCCGGTAGGACGCCAGTTGCGACGAGATTTGCGCGGCCACGTCCGCCGCGCTTACGTCGTCGGCCTCCGCTGCGTCGATCAGGGCCTGCACCTGACTCTGGCTCAGGCCGGCCTGGCGCAGGGCCGCCGGCACCGAGGCCGACAGCGTGCCGCCGGTCGAGAGCGTCAGGGTGAGCGTCGTGCCGTCCGCGGCAAACGCCACGTTGGACACCACGCCGTCCGCCGATCCGCCTTCGCCGCCGCCACCGTCGCCCGTATCCGGCACCGGCAGGGTAACGGTGGATCCGTCCGCCTGCGTAACGGTGATAATGCGTCCGGCGCCGGCCCCGCTGACCTGGGCGCCGACAAATAAATCGTTGAGTTCCTGGGCGGTCAGGCCCAGGATGTTGAGCAAAAAATCCTGGGTGATTTCGTTGTCGCGGGCAATGGCGGGGTCAATTTCCGGCTCCGGCACCACCGGCCCGCCGATGCGGGCATAGGGTTTGACGCCGGCCTGCACACCGGCCGTCACCTGGTCGTTGGTGGGTCCCGGCCCCCGCGGGCCGGTGACGACCAGGGTCACGTCCGCCCAGGCATTGCCCCGGCGCACCTGGTACACCGTCGTGTCGGGATTTGTGCCGGTGACGGTCAGGATAATCGCCAGGTTGGGGTTGGCGCTGAATGGCGCCAGTTCGGCGGCGACGTTGGTTATGGCCGCGTCCCGCGCGGCCTCGGCGCCGGCGCGATTGGCGTGAACAAACTGGTCGGGCGGCGTGCGCAGCAACAGGCCGCCGCCGCTCCCGCTACGCCGTTGTCCTGGGCCGTGCAGCGGCACGTCAGCCCTCGCTGATCATGACCGTCGCGTCCGTTGCGGTCCAGGCCCAGATCGGAGCGCCGGCGACGGTGAACGACCAGGTGCCGCGGGGAGGCACCGGGTGCCCTTCGCGGTGGGCCGGCGCCTGGGCGCCTCCCTCGAACAGGATGACGGCGGACAGCCCGCCGTTGGAGATGATGTAGCCGCCGTCCGCCAGGCCGCGTTCGGCGACCAGGTCTACCGGCACGCCAGCGTTGATTATGAGTGGTTGCAACGACGCCATGTGGTCTATATTGCGACCGAAATAGTGACAGCATTGCGCCGCGGTGTCACAAAATAAGGCTTATAACTGAGCCATGAAGCTGCATATTTTACGGGCCGGCACGTTTACCGACGAGTCGGGCCAGCAGGTTACCCTGACGGACGACGATATCGCCGATATCGCTGCCACCTACCGGCCGGCGCTGCACGAGGCGCCGGTCGTGATAGGCCACCCGAAGACGGACGACCCCGCCTGGGGCTGGGTGGACAAGCTCAGCACGGCGGACACCGGGCTGCATGCGGAGGCCGGACGGCTGGACAGCGATTTTTCGGAGATGGTGCGCGACGGGAAGTTCCGCAAGGTGTCGGCGTCCCTGTACGGGCCGGCGCACCCGAACAACCCGGTGCCCGGCAAGTGGCACCTGCGCCACGTCGGGTTCCTGGGCGCCAAGCCGCCGGCCGTGAAGGGCCTGCAGCAACTCAGCCTGGACGACGGCGACGGCCAGGTGCTCCTGGTGGAGACGGACCTGTCGGAGATGCCGGTGCGCCCCTGGATATTCGGCTCCCTGGGCCGGGCGCTGAGGGGGTTCCGCGAGTGGATTATCGCAAAGGACGGCGTCGAGGAAGCGGACAAAATCATACACGGCCAGGTCATCGACGACCTGGTGGCGGAAGAAGAGCGGCTGTACAAATTACAGCAGGAGAATGCCTCTCCTGCGATGACAGATACCGGAGGCGACGACATGCCCTTGACACAGACCCAACTGACCGAAAAAGAGACCTCGCTGACTGAAAAAGAGACCTCTCTGGCCGAGAAAGAAACTGCGCTGGCCGCCCGTGAAACGGCCCTGGCCGAGCAGGAAGCCGCCGCCCGCAAGGGCCGCATCAAGGCCCGGGTGGACATACACGCCGATGCCGGCCGCATCCTGCCCCGGCAGGTTCCCCTGGTGACGGCCCTGGCCGAGATCCTGGCCGAGACGCCGGTGAGCGTCTCCCTGGCGGACGCCGAGGGCAACGAGGCAGAGCGTGACCTGGGAGCCGCCTTCGAGACGTTCCTGGCCGAGCTGCCCAACCAGGTGGACTACCAGGAGCGTAGCCGCCAGGCCGGCGACGGCAACACGGCGACGGCCCCCGCCATCCCGGTGCCGGACGGCGTGGAGATGGGCGACACCGAGTTGCACGACAAGGTCGTGACCTACATGCAGGAGCACAAGGTCAGCTACCTGGACGCGGCGCTGGCCGTCGGCAACTGAGGCCGGCCTGAGCGACGCCCGAGCGGACACCAACACAACGCCTGACTGGAGAGACATTATGACAGCATTACCCATCTGCAAATTTTCGAAATCGCTGCGGCTCGCAGCGGATACCGAGGAGCACCTGTTTGTCGCCTATGACGGCGGCCTGCCGGACGCCGAAGGCGATCCCGTGCTCGGCGCCACCGAGCGCAAGGGCAGCGCCGGCGAATACGTGGGCGTGCTGGTGCTGGGGCAGGGCGTGGCCACGTCGGCCGGCGCCATTGCCGTGGGCGATGAGATTATCGCCGACGCCGCGGGCAAAGGCAAAAAGAAGGCGAACAATGCCCACCGCACCTGCGGCCGGGCCGTGACCGCGGCTGCCGCCGCGAACGAAAAATTCGCCTACATCGCCATCGCGAACTAGGCCGGACCCGACCGGAACCAGGCGATAACCCTGCGATACAAACCACCTGACAGAGGATAACAATCATGTCTACCAACCCCTTATCACCGGCCGAAGCCCGCGTCGTCGACCCGGTATTGTCCAATGTCGCGCGGGGCTACAAAAATGCCGAGCACGTCTGGATGTACCTGTTTCCCATCGTGCAGGTCATGCAGCGCGCCGGCATAATCATCCAGTTCTCCGCCGAGGATTTCGCGAAGTACGCCACGTCCCTGCGGCGTGCGCCGGGCGGTGAGGCCGTCGAGATAGAGGTCGGTTACGCCGGCGAAAAATACAGCTGCGAGAACCGCTCCGCGGACGGAAAAGTGCCGAGGGAGATCCAGCAGGAGGCCGCTGCGGTACCGGGCATCGACCTGTTGAGCCGCACGGTCCAGCAGGTCATGAACATCATCTCGCTGGCGATTGAAATCGAGGCGGCCGAGTTGGCCACCAACAGCGCCAATTATACCGCGGCGCACGTCAGTACGCTGGCCGGCGCCAACCAGTGGGACCACGCCGACGCTACCCCGGCGCAGTACATCGAAGGCCGCAAAGAGCTGATAGCGGAGGCCACGGGGATGGAGCCGAACGTGTTGACGGTGGGCATCGAGGTGCACCGCAAGCTGAAGAACAACCCGGATGTCATCGACCGCATCAAGCACACCCAGGGCCTCACCGGTAACGCCGCGCCGCTGGTGAATGCGTCCACGCTGGCGCAGTACTTTGACATCGGCAACTATGTCGTCGGCCGGGCCCGCACCGGCGAGCCGGGCAACTTCGAGCCGGTCTGGGGCAGGAACGCCGTACTGGCGTACTCCGACGTAACGCCCCTGGCGTCCCAGGGATCGCCGTCGTTCGGCTACACGTACAGGCTCAGCGGCTATCCCATGTTCGAGGAGAGCTGGTTCAACAAAAAAAACCGCTCCTGGATGGTGCCCGGCGAGACCGAGGACACCCCGGTGATTGCCGGCAAAGACGCCGGCGTATTGCTCCAGAACGTCGTTGCCTGAGTTGTCAGGTACACGAGGCCCGTAACGTATACCGCTGTCCGGAGATCGATATGAACGACACTGTTACCTACTACTGTCTGACCTGCGTCGCCTATGACCGGCCGGACGATTACCTCCCGGGCGAAGCGATAGAGCTGCCGTACCGGGACGCCGCGCCGCTGCTGGCGTTAGGCGCCATCTCCCCGGACGCGCCGGGTGCGCCGCCGGCCGGGGACACCGTGCCGGCCGAGGGCAGCGTTGAGGCCATCATGGAAGCGATTAACGCGCTCAGCCCGACCTCCGAGACGTTCTGGAACAAGGACGGCAGACCCGCGGTGGCGGCCATCGAGCGGGTGCTGGGGTACGACATCAGCGTCGCCGACCGGGACGCCGCCTGGGACGTGTACCAGGAACGGGCGCCGGGCTGATCGGTGCCCCGTTACGCCACGATTGCAGACCTGAACCAGCGCGTTCCCTGGAGCGAGCTGGCGGAGGCATCGTCCCGCGACGAGCACGTGGTGGACGCCGGCCTGTTGCGCCGGGCCGCCGAGGGCAGCGCACTGTCCGGCGAGAGCGCCGCCGCCAAGACCGCGGTGCAGGCTGCCATGGGGCGGCTGGAGAACGCCCTGGACGATGCGTCCAACGTCATCGACGGGTACATCGTCGGCCGGTACGGCACGCTGTCGCCGGCGCCGGACGTGCTGAACACCCGGTGCGTGGATATTGCCGTATTCCGGCTGCTGGGCGGCGACGAAGAGAGCAAGCAGTACCAGGCCAACAAGAACGCCATGGCCTGGCTCATGAGTGTGGCCG
The DNA here is from genome assembly GCA_965204045.1 of Gammaproteobacteria bacterium. Lineage (GTDB taxonomy): Bacteria > Pseudomonadota > Gammaproteobacteria > Eutrophobiales > Eutrophobiaceae > JAAXHV01. Next base: position 4,419,020 of record CBDBDW010000002.1, on the reverse strand, counting down.
AAGGCAAGGTGGACCTGGTGTCCGACGACCAGGCCGACGCGGTGGGCGGCGAGGTCAGGATCAGCGCCGGCGCCCGCACCTTCACCGAAGACAACCTGCATGATTACACCCATGGATATTACGATGCGTAACACACGAATTCTGATGCCGGGGCTGCTGGCCCTGGCGGCCCTGCTGGCGGGTTGCTGCCAGCCTGACGCCCCGACCGGAGCCATCACGGACGCCATAGGCGCCCTGGAGCCGGGCAACCCGGACCACTGGACGAAGGCGGGCAAACTCCGCGTCAAGGCCCTGGAGGAACGCCTGGACCACGACATCAGCGCCGCCGATCGGGACCTGGCCTGGCGCATGAGCCACTGATTTTTTCAACCGACCAACAGACAGAGGAGAACACCATGTCCAGATTTTTACAGTCAATACTGCTGATATGTGTCGCGCTGTGCGCGTCCGTTTCCATCGCCGACGAGTTGCCGGCGGCCGCCGTCGAGGTGGCCGAGCAGGCCGTCGAGGTGGCGAGTGACGCCGCCGAAGCCGCATCCGACGCCGCCGAGGCAGTCAGTGATGCGGTAGAGGCCGCCAGCGACGCCGCCGATGCCGCAGCCCAGGCCGCCGACGCGGCCACCGAGGCCGCCAATGCCGCCGCGCTGGCTGCGCTGGCCGCCAGCGATGCGGCCCAGGCCGCGACCGAGCCCGCCGAAGCCGCGAGCGACGCTGCCGATGCCGCTTATGAAGCCGCTGCCGCAGCCACCGAAGCCGCCTCGGCCGCCGCCGAGCCACCGGGGGATCAATAGGATACCGTAGCGACACCGGGCACACCGGCCGGCGCTGACAGCCGGCCGGTCCCTGCCCACGACCAACCGAACATGAACCAAACCGGCGCAACGACTGATGATCCTGGACGAAGTCATCACGCGTCTGGAGAGCAGGATAGCCGACCTGGACGTCGGCGGCGCCCTGGACCTGCCCGCCGCGCAGTCCCGGCAGCACCGGGACACGGCGTACGTTATTCCGGGTCCCCGCCGCGCCGGGGACAACAGCCTGTCCAACGCGGTGCGCCAGCGGCGCACGGTGGGCGTCACGGTCCTGCTGGCGATTACCAACCGGCGCACGCGCCGCGGCGCCGAGGCCCGGCAGGAAGTCGACGCGCTGGAACAGGCGCTGATCGACGAGCTGGTGGGCTGGACGCCGGACAGCGCCGAAGGGCCGCTCTACTACCGGAACGGCCAGCTCCTCACCGTGCAGGACCAGACCGTCTGGTGGCAGGTGGAATTTGAGACCGAAGACTACATCGCCAATTTATCCAGGACACAAACCTGATGGCAACCAGAAAACGTAATACAGAAACCCCGGCGCCGGCGCCGGCCGCTCCGGAGAAGACGCTGGAGCAACCCACCGTGGGCGGCTCCTATACCCGCGACCCGGCGACCGGAAAACTGACCCGGACCGACATTCCCCCGGCAAAAGAGGAGGATAGGAACAATGGCTAAACGCTGGGCAGAGAAACTGATATTGGCGAAGCTCGAAGCCTCGGCGGGCGCTGCCGAAGCTCTGGCCGCCGCCGATGCGATACTGTGTAAAAACGTGGAGCATGCGCCCCTGGCGGGCGGCACGGTGGAGCGCGAACTGGAGCGCCCGTATTTCGGCGCCAGCGAGGCGATACCCGTCAACGTCCACGAGACGCTGTCATTCGACGTTGAGCTGGCCGGATCGGGCGCCGCCGGCACCGCGCCGGCCTACGGGAAATTATTGCAGGCATGCGGCTTTGCCGAGACGGTCACCGTGAACACCGATGTCGCCTACACGCTCGTCAGCGCCGGGGAGAAGTCATTGACCCTGTCGCTGAACATCGACGGCGTGCTGCACACCATGACGGAGTGCCGCGGCAACGTCAGTTTTGAGGTCGTGGCGGACCAGATCCCCATGCTGAAATTTGCGTTCGTCGGACGGCGCGGCGCCTCCTCGGACAAGGCGGCCGTCGCCAGCCCGGTTTACAGCATGTTCAAGGACCCGCAAATCGTCAACCACACCAACACCCCGACATTCGAGCTGCACGGGGTGAGCACGCTGCCGCTGTCCAGCTTCACTTACGATGTCGGCGTGCAGGTCGACCACCGCAGCATCGTCAACGGCCCCGAGGTGCTCATCGGCGACCGCAAGGGAAGCGGCGCCCTCACCGTCGACCGGGTGGCTTTGGCGAAGTTTGACCCGGTGGACCGGGCCGTCAAGGTGGACAAGGGCGCGCTGAAGCTGGTGCACGGCGTCGGCGCCGGCAAAATCATTGATATCGCGATGCCGAACGTGCAATTCAACACCGTTGAGCACGCCAATAACGAGGGCGCCTGGCAGGGCGCCATCGGTTACAAGGCGTTGCCGAAGGCTGCCGCCGGCAACGATGAGCTGACCTTGAAGGTCAAGTAGGAGATCCGGAATGTTTCAGCTAGCGACACCAGACCAGGCATATGATTACCCCGTCACGGTCGAGAAGCCGACCCCGGGCGGAGAGATCGTTACAGAGGATTTTACAGCCCGATTTAAACTTATTCCGGACAGCGTTGTCCAAGAGAGTGATGACATGGCCATCCTGGAGGCGGCCCTGGTTGGTTGGGACGGGATCAATGACCACAACGCACACGGCCTGCCGTTCAACAAGAAAAACAGGACGATGTTGTGCGACATCCCGTACTGGCGGCGCTGCACAGTGCAGGCATATGTGCGGTTTGCGGCGGGTTTGCCGGTAAAAAACTCCGCGCCGCCGCCCGCCGATGGCGGGAAGGAAACGGCGGCAAAGACGAACTGACAGACGATGCCCGGATGCTGGGCATTGACCCGGCAAGCCTGCCGGCGCGACGCAACGACGACCTCGCGGTGCTGCCGCAGAACTGGGACACGATCAGGGCGTTCGCGGTCGTGCAGACGCAATGGCGCTGGACCCAGGGCGTCCGGGTCGGGCTGGACTATGCGGCATGCCAGGCGGCGCTGGCCGCCTGCAAATTCGATTTCGACAGGGTACTGCCCGGCCTCCAGGTGATGGAGGCGGCGGTGCTGGAGGCAGACGCCGAGGAAAGACCGTGACACGATTGATACTGATTTGCCTGCTGCTGTTCGGCCCGGTCGCGCAGGCCGGGGAGTTGCCGCGGGGGACGCACCTGGACCCCGCGCCGGTGTACGTCGTATCGCATGACGTTGCAGGGGCCTACCAGGCCACCCCGGTGTACGTCGTATCGCATGACGTTGCGGGGGTGTACAAGGCCACCCCGGTGTACGTCGTATCGCATGACGTTGCGGGGGCCTACCAGGCCACCCCGGTGTACGTCGTATCGCATGACGTTGCAGGGGCCTACCAGGCCACCCCGGTGTACGTCGTATCGCATGACAGAGAATAACCCCTATGGCTCGCAATTTGCGACTGGGGGTGGTAGTAGAGGCCAGCGCAGGCGACTTTATCGGCGCCATGGCGGCGGCGGGCCAGGCGGTCCAGAGACTGCACAGCCAGGCTGCCCGGCTCACGCGCGGGATGACCGAGGCCGCCACAGCCACCCGCCAACTGCGCACCAGGTCGGAGCGGTTGACGGCCGGGCTGAGCCGGTCCGCCCAGGCAACCCAACGGCAGATCAGCGCCAGCGCTAGGCTGGCGTTCGGCATGCGCCGCGCAGGGAACGCGGCGCGTGAGCAGGCCGCCTCGATAGCCCGGTCCACGGCAGCCGCACAAAACAACACCGGCACGATGAGTGCGATGCTGGGTCGGACACTGGGCTACACGGCCGCTGCCGGCGCGCTGGTCTATGCAGCCGGCAGGTTGACCGGCGCGCTGGTGCGCCAGGCCGACGCCTACACGGAGCTGAACAACCGGCTGCGCCTGGTGACGAACTCCGAGGCCGCCCTGGTTGCGGTCCGCGGCCGGCTGCTCGACCTCTCCCAGGCCACGCGTAGCGCGCTGGACGCGAATGCGCAGTTGTACAGCCGCATCGCGCTTTCCGCTGAGACCACCGGCCACAGCCAGGCACAGTTGCTGCGCGTCACCGAGCTGCTGAACATGCAGGTGGCCATCGGCGGCAACAACGCTACTGAGGCGGCGGCCGGCTTGGTGCAGTTTGCTCAGGGCCTGGCCTCCGGACGTCTCCAGGGCGACGAGCTGCGGTCGGTGATGGAGAACCTGCTGGGCGTCCAGCAGGGCTTGATCGAGGGGTTCCGCATTCTGCGCCAGCGCGGCCAGATCGATTTCAACGTGACCAGGGCCAACATCCGCGACCTGGCGGCCGAGGGCGTGCTGTCCTCCCGGCTGCTTTTAGATGCCGTCCTGGCCAGCGCCGATGACACCGAACAAAAATTCCGCGACGTGGAAATCACCGTCAGCGGAGCAACTCAGCAGATGGGTAACGCGTTCCTGGCACTGTTCGGGCGTATCGACGAGGTGACCGGGGCCTCTGACGCGCTGGCCGAATCTCTGAGCGGTGTGGCTAACGAGATCGCGAGTATCGCGGAGGGACCAACACTGTATGATCTCGTATCTGGTAGCTTTTCTTCACAATCGTTGAGCGCATTTACCGGCTCGCTGTTTGGCGGCGTCGATCCTGCGCGGCTGCTCGATGTCAGAGAAGATCTCCGTCAGGATCTGATCGCCGAATTTCGCGCCGCCACACCAGCCGGCAACCGCGTGGAGGGCCATGCGCCCGTCTGGCGCACCGGCCCCGTACGGCGCGCCGGGCTGACCGCGCCGTCGGCATTTTCCGTGTTGGCCGGGGTGGCCCCGCCCCATGAGCCGAGCCGTCGCCAGGCCGCCGCTGCGTTTGCCCGCACCCGCATCCGCCGCCGGGAGAGTGACAGGTTGGCGGCTGAGGAAGCGCCCCGGCTCGATCAGGCCGGCCGGGGTGAACTGGATTTTTTGTTGTCAGACGCCGAGCGCATCGACCAAAAATTCGATGCCCGTATCGATCGGGTGCGCGCACACGGCGCCGAACTGCAGAGACTGGGACGCACGCGTGCAGAGGCGCTGCTGCAAATCGAGATGGACAGGGAGCGGGCGCACACCGACCTGGCGCGTCGGCAGCACGCCGAGCGCATCGAGCAGATCGGGCTGCATGAGATAGACGTGACAGCGACACTCCGGGAGGCGATTACGCGCCGCAAACAGATTGAGCGGGAGGCTGCGCAGCGCCGGCGGGAGCGCGAAGTTGCCGAGTACGCCGAGCGCCTGGCCCGGGCCCAGGGATTCGGCGACGCGCGTATAGCGCAGGAAGCGCAACAAGAGGAGCAGCTTCTCCAGCAGAAATACCGGTACAACCAGCAACTCGGCAACATTGCCGGACTGTCCGCGCGCGCGGCCAGGCAACAGGGCCTCGCCCAAACAAAGACATTGCTGGAGATAGGTAAGCAGGGCTTCGGCGCTCTCGCAGCGCAGAGCAAGAAGGCGTTCAAAATCCAGAAAGCCCTGGCCATCACTCAGACTATTATCAGCACCTACCAGGCAGCCCAGGATTCGTACAAAGCCCTGGCCGCCATTCCGGTGGTGGGTCCGGCGCTGGGGATCGCTGCGGCGGCTGCCGCCATCGCGGCCGGACTGGGGCGCGTCGCCGCCATTCGCGCCCAACAACCCCAGGCGTTCGCGCGCGGCGGCGTGGTGGACCGCCCCACGTTTTTCTCAGCGCCCGGCGTGCCCGCCGGCGTCGCCGGCGAAGCCGGGCCGGAGGCCATCCTGCCCCTGCGCCGGGGCAGCGACGGCAGACTGGGCGTGGCTGCAGCTGGCGGCCCGGGCAACGTGACGGTCAACACCGAACTCAACGTCTATGCCCAGGGGGAGATGGATGACGACTTCATCGAGCGCCTGTCCCGCCGGCTGGAGCGCACCCAGACCCAGGCCATGCTGCGCCTCATGCGCGACCAGCAGCGCTCCGGCGGGCTGCTCAACCGCACCGAGGCGGTGGGCTGATGCAGTTCCCGGACTACCCGGTCAGCGCCGAGTCCGGTCCGGACCGCCGACCGGAGGTGGACGTGATGCAATTCGGGGACGGCTACACACAAACGTCCGCGTCGTTGCCCACGCACATCACCGCGCGCTACCGGGCCCGGTTCACCAACCGCGCGCTGGCGGATATCGACGCCATCGACGCGTTCCTCACCGAGCGCGCCGGGCACAAGACATTCACGTTCACCGCGCCCGGGGAGGCGGCTCCCCGCACCTGGACCTGCGAGGACTGGTCCCGGGAGCGCGTGGACGACGACGTGCACTCGCTGACCGCCGTCTTCGAGGAGGAGACCTGATGCCGGTGGCACCCGTCATGCCGGCGCATCCCGGCCCGCTCAGCGTCTCCGTCCGGCGCCGGGCGCGGGTGCGGCGCGCCGTTGCCGGCGGCTACCGCGGCCCGGGCGCGGCGGACGGCATCAACAACGTCAGCGCCGGCGCCGAAGTGCGTTACGAGGGCGTCGCCGGCGCTATAGACCAAATCAATACGTTCGTGCTCGAGCGCGCCGGCCTGAAGCCGTTCTGGTTTCCGCTGAAACCCGGCCTGCTCACCCTGGTGCGCTGTCCGGACTGGTCCGGGCCGGACACGGCCAAGGGGCCCCGCCGGCGCATGACCCTGCGCCTGGTGGAGGACCACAGCCTGGGTTACGCCCTGCCGGCAGAATGATGAGCATCAAAACCGACCAGCAACAGCCGCACCTGGGCCACGTCGTCAGCCTCTACACCATAGACGCCGGCGCCATCGGCGGCAACGTGCACCGGTTCGTGCCCGGCCGCTGGAACGGCGCCGATATCGTCTATGACGGCAACACCTACGCGGCCACGCCCATCGAGGTCGAGGGCATCGAGTACGGCGGCGACGGCCCGGTGGCCAGGCCCACCCTGACCCTGTCCCGCATAGACGAGACCCTGGTGAGCGCCATCCTGGGCGCGGACAACTGGCGCGGGGCCGCGTTCCGGCGCCTGCGCACCCTGGGCATATACCTGGACGGCGAGCCGGAGGCCGACCCCACCCGCCACTGGCCCGTTGACGTCTACCGCATCGAGAGCCGGGAAAAAATGACGCGTACCGAGGTCGTGTTCCAGCTGGGCAGTCCGCTGGATTTCGAGGGCGTGCAACTGCCCGGCCGCCAGGTCCTGCGGGACGTGTGCGGCTGGCAGTACCGCCGCTGGGACGCGGACGCCGGCGAATTCGTGTATGCGCATGACGAAATCCGGTGCCCGTACGCCGGCGCCGCCTATTTCGACCGGGAGGACCGGGCCGTGACGTCGCCGGCCGAGGATGGCTGTTCCGGCCGGCTCTCCGGCTGCCTGTCCCGCTACCCGGACCGGGTCGTGCCGTTCGGCGGATTCGCCGGCGTGGGGAGGCTCAGACGTTCGTGATGATGGAATCGAACTTGCGGGCGTGCATCTGCATGATTGCGCTGCGGACGACGGCGCTCAGCGAGATGTCGACCCCGCCGTTTTGCGTCTCTAGCAGCTCCTTGATTTCCCGGGCGGCGCGCAGGGTGTCCGGTGAGAGCTTGACGTTGGTTCGGGTGTCCCTAGCCATCGTTGCTCACCACACCAACTCCCAGCCCCGCTCGGGCGACCAGCCTTCTTCCCGGCGTATCGTGCCGGTGCAGCCCAATGGCCGCCGCAACACCCACCATTCGGGGACATCTGTTTCAACTTCTTCGTCGTCCTCGTTGATGACCCGGTCAAAACTGGCGGGTATATGTACCACGTCCCCGCCGACAAAATTCGACATGGACTCGGCGTCTTCGCGGGATTCGAATTTGCCGTCGGCGCAGGGGATATCTGTATATTTACGTTCCATTTTGGTCTCCTGTTCAGCTGTCAAAAGTATCGTTGCGGGGCATGCGTGTGGCTGGCTTCGTCGCGACAAAGTAAGCGTCATTGCCGCCGTACATCATGTCGCGCATCTGGTCCTCTTTTTTCTCCTCGGCGATGGCGTCCGCGTTATCGGCCAAGTATTTTTCAACCTGGGCGGCAACGGCGACCTGGCGAGCATCGACAACGGTCTTTATCGTGTTTTCGTCGGTGCGGAAATTAACGATGTTGTCGCCCATCTGGATACTGATGTCGTTGTCCCGGATAGCCTTAACTGCGCAGTCAGTACCGTTGATCGTGATGACGTTGGTGTCAGCGTTAAATCTGCCCTCGGTGCCTTTGGCGCTCTTGATGTTGATTATCTGTGTCATGTTTTTCTCCTGTGGGTTAATCTCAATCTATGGTGTAATTGTATCCCACATTACTACAGGAGTCAACACTTTTTTCAAAATTTTTTCAATTTTTTGTTACCGGTGGGCCGCTCATGAGGTCGCGTGAGTGGGATTACTCCGCCCGCCCGCCCCTGGAGCGCCTGGCCCGCCACCTGGCCCGCGTCTGGGAGCGCCGGTACCAGGCGGCCATGGCGGAGTTCGACAAGGCGCACCCGCCGTTTCCGACCGAGTGGCGCACCTGGCGCCGGGCAAAGGTCAGGGAGAAATACCGTGACGAGCACTTGCGCCCGCACCTGGCGATGCTGCAACGGGCCAGGGGCCGGGTCCGTGACATGATATGCAAGGGGCTGATATGAGCTTTCCGGAGCACGTGCTGGCGGACATGCAGGCGCACGCGGAGGCGTGCTACCCGATGGAGTCCTGCGGCCTGGTGCTCTGGGGCGATTACGTGCCCAGGGAGAACGTCCACAGCGACCCGGAGCATCATTTCCGCATCGCAGAGAAGGACCTGGCGCCGCTCCTGGAGCACAACCGTATCCAGGCCCTGGTGCACTCCCACCCGGCGCCTGCGGCGCCGGCATACCCATCCTACGGCGACATGCGCCAGCAGGTGGCCATGGACTGCCCCTGGGGGATAGTGCCCGTCGGCGAGGACGGCCGGGCCGGCGAGCCGTTCTTCTGGGGCGACGGCCTGGCGCCGCCGCCGCTGTTGGAGCGCGGCTACCGCTGGGGCGTCACGGACTGTTACAGCCTCATCCGGGACTGGTACCGCCTGCGCCTGCGCATCTGGCTGCCACAGGTCGCCCGGCGCTGGAATTACTGGACACAGGCGGACGCCGCCGACCTGTACCTGCTCAAATACCAGGAGGCCGGATTCACCCGCCTGGACCCCGCAGAGGCGGACCTGGGCGACATGCTCCTGTTCCGCCTCGGCAAGGCCGCCGCCACCCACCACGCCGCGGTCGTCATCGAACCCGGCAAAATATTGCACCACCCGGCCAAGCGGCCGGTGGACCCGGCCAGCCTGTCCCGTCGAGACCTGGTGTCCAGGTACCAGCAGTACATTACCCACGTCCTGCGCCCGACCAAAGCGGTGGCGAGAGTCTGATGCCCCGCCGCTACGAACGACTGGACCCGCTCACGTCGATGAATATCGCGTACGGTAGCGGCGTCCCAGCCAGTGGTCGGACCAGTGGATCATGCCAGTTGGAAAAAAATGGAAAAAAATGGAAAAAAATGGAAAAAAATTGTTGACATATCGGCCAAAAGTGGGATACAATTAGCCCGTAGTCTGACAAAAAATCAACCAACCGGAGACAACCATGACTCAGATCACATACACCGTAGCCAGCACCATCACCGCCACCGGCAGTCTGGGCGCACAGCACACAGACGTAGAGGCAGATGACTATGCCGACCTGATCGCCAAAACCCTCGCCACCTATAGCGGAGAGGCTAGGCTCGCACACGATAGCGAGGCAGCCGACGAGGACTATAGCGTGTGGGTGGGTGACGACGAGATGGACGGTTTTTCGGTCGTCTACATCGCCCGGCAGGACTGACATGGCCGACCCCCGAAAAAACATCAAGCTCGCCGCCGTCACGCTACGGGCGGCCGAGGAAATCAGAGCCGCCCTGGAGCGGGAAAACGGCGGGGTCGACGTTGCGCTGAGCGCCGTCGTCCGGAGCGCCATCATGCAGATGCACGACCGCAAATTCGGCCGCCCGCCCACGTAGATGGCGGCCAGAAACCATGATTGACATCCACCTCCACGGCGCCCTGCGCAACCTGGTTGACGAGTCGCTACAACCCCTGCGCCTGGACATAAACTCGCCCGGAGAAGCTTATTTCGCCCTCCGGCAATTGCCGGGCTTTGCCCAGGCCATCCGGGAGGGTTCCTGGCGCTGGCTCATCGACGATGCGCAGGAGGTCACCCAGGACGACGTGGGCCTGCTGTTGCGGCCCGGCGCCAGCCTGCACATCTACCCGTGCGCCGAGGGCGACGGCTTCATCATCGACTTCTTCAGAGGCGTGTTCAACTTCATCGGCTCTTTGTTCTTCCCGTCGCTCTCCGGCTACGACACGGACGCGGTAGACGAACGGGCCTCCTACCTGTTCAACGGCCCCGTCAACACCGTCGAGCAGGGCGGCTGCGTCCCCCTCGTGTACGGCGAGGTGGAGACAGGCGGTTACACCCTGTCCGTGGGCGTCTCCAGCGCCCGCCTGACGCCGCCCAGGAAGCATTTGCCGGACAGCGTGAAGGGCAAGGCGGCCGAGTTCGAAAACACGCTCCAGACCGGCGCCACCATCCGCATCGTGGACCTGATATCGGAGGGGGAAATAGAGGGGCTGGTCAACGGCGCGCAGTCGGTGTTCCTGGACGGCGTGCCCGTGCAGGACAGCGCCGGCAACGAGGTGGTGGCCGTGGACACGCCCTCGCCGGAGGCGGCGGCGTTCAATTTTCGCGGCTGGGGCTACGGGTACGGGGCCCCGGCCTCCGGCGCGCCCGGCAAAAACCAGAACTACAAGGGCGTCAAAGTCGACTCCCGCAACGGCACGGCGGACCAGTCGCCGCTCGACGGGATCCCGGCCATCGAGACGGAGCGCAACGTCAATCTCAAGGTCACCACCGTCACCCCACGCACACAGGCGATCCAGGCGTCCGGCACCGATACGGCGCGGGTCACCATCCGTTTCCCCCGCCTCGTGGAGGTCACCAAGAAAGCGGACCGCATCGCCACCAAGGTCCGGTTCGCCATAGACGTGCAGGCCGCCGGCGAGGCCGGGTTTACGACCAGGCTCAACCAGACCATCCACGACAAGAACAACTCCCCTGCAGAAATCAGCTATGACATCCCGCTGGAAGGCAACGCCCCCTGGAACGTGCGCGTGCGCCGCATCACCCCGGACAGCCAGAAAGACACGGTGCACAACGAGATATGGTGGGCCAGGTTGACGGAAATCCAGGAGGTCCGGCAGACCTACCCGCACTCCGCGGTGGTCGGCATCGTGGCGGAGGCGGAGAAATTCGACGGCGACATCAGCAAGCGAAAATACCACGTCCGCGGCAAAATAGTGCTGGTGCCCAGCAACTATGATCCCATTGCCCGCACCTACGCCGGCGCAGTCTGGGACGGCACGTTCAAACGGGCCTGGACCAACAACGGCGCCTGGGTGGTGTATGACATCCTGGTGAACCGGCGTTTCGGCCTCGGGCAGCAAATCGACCCGGCGTACCTCAGCGCCATCAAGTGGGGCCTGTACGAGATAGCCCAGTTCAACGACGTGGACGTGCGCTATGACGCCCTGACCGGCCCGGCGGGCTACGACCAGGAGGCCCTGCGGTTCTCCCAGCCGGTGTCGGAGCCCCGGTTTACCTTTAACGGCGTCCTGCAAAAGCAGGGCGACGCCAAAAAGGTGATTGACAACGTGCTGAGCAATTTCCACTCCGCCGCCTACTACGGCGGCGGCGCTGTGGTGCCGGTGCAGGACAGCCCGGCAGAGCCGGAATTCCTGCTCACCAACGCCAATGTTGAGGAGGGCGATATCCACTATTCGGACCTGGCGCACCGCGACCGGGTGTCCGTCGTCAACGTCTCATTCAACAACCCGGAAAACGGCTACAAGCTGGAGCCCGAGCCGGTGGTGAACGATAACCTGGTCGCCAAATACGGCCACCGGACCAAGAACCTGGTGAGCATGTTCAACACCAGCCGCGCCCAGGCGCACCGATTCGGCCGCCTCTACCTGTTCGAGCAGGAGCACGAGTCGGACACGGCCAGCGCAAAGACCGGCATGGACATCGCTACCAGGCGGCCCGGCGCCGTCGGCAAAATCGCAGACCGGTACACGGCCGGCGTGCGCACCGGGTGCCGCCTGGTCAGCTACGACGCCGCCGAGCCTGCCGTTATCCTGGATGACATGAGCGGCCTCGCCAGCGCCGCAGACGGGGCCTGGGCCGCCAACGTGGTGCTGGCGGATGGCGACGTGGCCACGGTGGGCATAGACCGGTTCCTGCCGGCGCAGCACAAGATCGTCCTGGCTGCGGCGCTGCCCTCCGCCCCGCTCCCCGGCGCCGTCACCGCCCTCGAGAAAACAGGCGTCAGCGCCCGCCTGGTGCGCCTGGTGGGCATGAAAGAAACTGACGACCCACTGGGCTACGAGCTGGCTGTAAAAGCCTACCACGCGGGCAAATACCCCGCCGTGGAAGCGAATCTGAACGTGGTAGTACCGAGCTACCGGATATCGGATGCGGAGCGGTACCGGCCCGTGACGCCCCCGGACCTGGTCACGCTGGACGCCGGCGACATCGAAGACGCCGGGGCGGTCCGCCCCACATTGACAATATCCGTTGCCGGCGGCGATCCCGGCACGCTCATCGATTTCGGGCTGCGCGGCCCGTTTGCCGACGGCGCCGAAGACGAGGCGGAATGGTTCACCATCGAGCGCTCCTCACTGCGCACCCTGGCAGTGCCCGGGTTGCTGCTCGGCGGCACGTACCGAGCCCGTGCCAGGACGGTCAACAGCACCCTCACCGCCCGGAGCGCCTGGGTCGAATCAGACACGGCGAGTATCAGCGACGCCCTGGGCCAGGACGTGGGCGACGCCCCGCCAGGCCTCCCCGGCGCCTCCAAAATCCTGCCGTACCGCGGCTACGCGTCAACCGTCGGGTTTCGCGGGCAATATAAGTTCAACACCTCCGGCCATCGCCAGGAAACCCCCTTGCGACGGGTGGCCGACGTCGCCAAAAACATCCACCTGGTAGTGTTCCCGACCGACTATGACAACGTGGACCAGTCCGACTATTACGATACCGTCGAGGCCGGCGACGTGGCGGTCTGGTACGACAGCGCCACATTCTGGCTGGCCTGGCAGGTGCTGGCCGGCGAGTACGACACTGACGTGTACGATTTCTCCCTGGCCTACCTGGGCGGCGTGCAGACGGACGCCAGGGATTTCAGCACCCGGGACATTACGTTCCGGTGGAGCCGGGCGGAGGGCGCGGCGGGCGCGTTCCGGCCGCCCACGATAGTCAACCTGCCCTATGACACACCCATCCCCGGCGCCGGCAGCCCGGACGGCGCCGGGGAATACAAATTCACCTCGCCGGACGGCAATACAGTGTACTCCACCCCGGCCGCCATCGCCGCCGCAGACGCCGTCAAAATGGTCATGCACGGCACAGACGCCGAGGACAACGACCGGACACAGACGTATTTCTACGACTTGCAGATCGGCGATCAATGCGTCATGTATCGTGACACCTGGTTCGTGGCCTGGCGCGTTGATGCGTTGACCGGGCCGACCGGGAAAGTGTGGAATTTCTCGTTGGCGAAAATATCCGAGTACCAGCCCCCGGCGGATGCGCTGGCCGGGGTGACCGTACGGATCGGGTTCGACCGCCTGCCGTCCGCCCTGACCACGGACACAGAGGCCGGCACGCTGACATACGACTCGGTCGAGAACCTGGGCCTGGAAATCTATCCCGGGGATACCGCCGTCACGTTTTTCTGGGACCGCAATTCCGGGTTGCGGTCGCTGGATTCGGACATCTACAAGATCGGCACGAGAATCCGGTATCGCGCGAAGGGCGCGACCGACTGGATCACCCACCACGAGGAAACGTCATCGCCGGAGACCGTGTCAGGCCTGGTCAACGACACGGTCTACGAGTTTGAATTCAGGATCGAGTACCGGACGCCGCCGAACTACGTGGCGGTGTACGGCGATTCGCACGTCGTCGAGGCCCGCCCGGAAGACCGCCCTGCCAAAGTCCTGGCCGAGTACCGGATCACGGCCGGCACGTGGGCCGATTCGGACGGCTCGCCCTCGTTCGTCGGCTATTTTACGGCCAACCACGACGTGTTCGCCGAGCCGCCGCCGAAGGCATCCCGGGGGCGCTTGCAGATCGTCCATTCGCACCCGCGCATGGCGCCGGTGGGAGCGATCGCATTCAGCAAGCGGACAGGGATAAGCACACTGCGGTATTTCGACCTGGCGTTCGGGCTGGACCGGCGCGGGCAGAACTACAGGGCCCGCAATGACCGCAACGCGTTTTTCAACGTGCGCATCGTCGGCCACGAATCGCTGGAGTTGCTGCGGACGGGCGCATCGTTCAATTATGCCGACGGCGCGTCGGTCTGGACCTGGTCGGTCGATGACACGGTGTTCGTCGACGGCGTTACCTACACCGTGCAGCTGCTGCGCCTGCCGCCGCCGTTGCCGACACAGGTGCCGGAGGCGTTTATCATCGCGGACGATACCCGGCGCACACTGTATTGGGCACCCCCGGCCAACCATATCGATGCCGATATCCAGTCGTACCGGGTGCGCACCCGGCCCGCCGGCCAGGCGGGCTGGACGGTGCGGGCCGCCGCCCAGGCGCCGCAGGACGGCATCAACACGTATCTGTTGCCGTCGGCCCTGACGGGTAATTTTGAGATTGAGATTACGGCGACCGGCATCAAGGGAGAGGGGCCGCCCAAGACAATCAGCAACAAGGACGTAAAGAGCGTCCTGCGTATGTACTCGCTGCCGGCGCCGAACAGGGTACTCGGGTTGATTATGGTGGGGTCGAGGCCGGACGCCGGCGCGACAGGCGGCGGTCCCCCCGCGCTGGATAGGCTAGGGTTTGGCCGAGGGGACGGTACAGGCGCCGGGCGGCGTTTTCGGTTCTACAGGGTCAGGAACCCGGGCTCAACGGACTCGACCGGAGAGTACGCGGAGGTATATTTCTCCGGCGGCACCTGGGGCCGGGGTATTTCGGACAGGGTAATGCTGGTCAGGGACACTACGGTGTGGGCAACTACCAGCGGCCGCGGCGCAATAATCCCGTTCCAGGGCACCAGATTCCCGCCGCCGACTCCGGGAGTGCCGCCGCCGTTCCGCCTGGCGCAGCCGGATTTTACTGTGGGGATCGGCACCCTCAAAAAACTCAACGCTTTTGAGACTCCGAGTACTGGCCGCACTATTTTACTTTACGTCGTCAACGACGGTCCGACCGTCACGTTCCGCCCGGAGGATCTGATACCAGTAAATATCTACAGTCAGACGACCGGCAAAGTCGTGATACAGGGATGGGGCATCAATCCGCCCTGGGATTCCACCGTAGACGTGTTCGTGATGTCGGATTTAGTCATCATCGGAGACAGTCGATGATCTTCACAACGCCAACCACCCAATTTACCCACCAACAGGCCAATGATGCCTATGATGTGTGGGGTGCTAATTGTGGACCCGGCGCTATCGCTGCAATATGCGGGCTCACGTTGGACGAATTACGGCCGCACATGGGCGCATTTGAGCAGAGGAAAGATCGCTACACCAATCCCAACCTGATGTATCAGGTGCTAAAGAACATCGGTGTGGTCTGGCAGAAAAGAGAGCCTCGTACCTGGCCGCAGTACGGCCTGGCCCGGGTACAGTGGCATGGCCCCTGGATGGACCCAGACGCACACTGGAGCGCCCGGCGGCGCCACTCGCATTGGGTGGGTTGCGCCCACGTCAAGGACCCACGCTACCGCCAGCATCAGACGCCCGCAGCAAGTCCGCCCACCATTGCGATCTTTGACATTAACTGCATGAACAACAACGGTGGCTGGTCGCCTTTCTGGTGGTGGCCTTCCGAACTGGTGCCCTGGCTCATCAAAGAAGTCGTTCCGGAAGGGAATGGCGTCTATTCCCTCACACACGCACTGGAGATACCGCCGCCGGACTGATATCAGACCGCTCGAGTTCATGAGAATCAGTGGGAATGGATTCTCATCATTCTATATTAATTCATTCACTCACCAACCTCCCCGGCCCGGCAAACATCGACCTCACCGACCCAGGCTATCGGACCGCGACCTGACTTGCAGGTGTGATCCCTATGCGACATAGGCCGCCAATCTTCACAAGTCACTTTAAGACACAGTGATTCTCATTTTCGTGTGAATCAGCACGAAAGATTCGCATGACTCTATACTCAGCGCGCAACGTGCTCTTTACCTCCACAACGACCGCTTCTTCCCCGTTCACCGCCACGATGTCAAATTCAAAATGCTCGCCATTGCGTTTTCCCCTTACGCGCTCTGCAATGAGCTCCACTGCGATGTTCTTTTGCTGTAACAGCGCGATCAGGTCGCCTTCCACCAGGCTTTCGACAAACCTGCCCCAGCGATTGCCCAGGCCGCCGAATTTCCGGTCATACTCTTTATGCCGCTGTTCATTTTCCTTCCGTTGTTTTTCATATTCTTTCTGTCGTTGCTCGTATTCTTTCTGTCGCTGTTCGTATTCTTTTTGTCGTTCTCTGCCCTCTTTTGCCATTTCATCCAGCTGGCGCTGGACCTTTTTCTGAAGTCGGGCTGTTGCGCGCAGATCCGCCCGGATTGCTTCAAAGTCGGCTGCGGCGGTTTGGGTAAGTTCACGGTCCATGGTAATCAAGCTCCTGTGATGGTTGATGATACAGCGGAAGGATACTTCAGGTAAACAGGCGAGTCAAAATAAAGTGTTTTCCAATATGAAATGAGCCTGAAGGGCGGACGTGATTCCAACATGAAATGAGCCTGAAATAATCGGTCTTTCTGTTCATGATACGAGGATGAAAACGATCATGAACGCAAACGAGTTAACGAGTATCGACCAGGTACGCGCCTTTCTGGCGGGCACACAACAGGTGGCCTTTGAGGTGGCCGGTGACAAGCGGAGCCGGTATGACTGGCTACGGCGCACCTTGGTGAAGTTTGATTATCCGGGCTGTAACAAGACGGACAAAGGGACACTGATGCGTTACCTGATGAAGGTGAGCGGCTATTCCCTGGCCCAGGTGAAGCGGTTGATTAAACAGTACCGGGAGACCGGCAAGTTGACGCCGCGCCAGTGCACGGCACGCGGCTTTGCCCGGCGCTACACGAAGGCGGATATCCGCCTGCTGGCGGCCATGGACGAGCGCCATAACACGCCCAACGGGCTGGCCCTGAAGAAGCTCTGTGAGCGGGCTTATTCAGTCTTCGGTCAGCGTGAGTACGAACGCCTGGCCAGCATCTCGGTCTCGCACCTGTACAACCTGCGCCAGTCGCAGACCTACCGGCGCCAGCGCCACACGGTGGACAAGACCCGGCCGGTGACCCTGCCCATCGGTGAGCGGCGCAAACCGCAGCCGGACGGTCAGCCGGGCTATATCCGCATCGATACCGTGCACCAGGGCGATTTAGACGGGGAAAAAGGGGTGTATCACATCAATGCGGTGGATGAGGTAACCCAGTTCGAGGTGGTGGTCAGCGTCGAGCGCATCAGTGAGGTCTACCTCATCCCGGCCCTGGAACACCTGCTGGAGGCCTTCCCCTTCGTTATCCTGGGCTTCCACGCCGACAACGGCTCGGAGTACATCAACAAACAGGTTGCCCGGCTGCTGGAGAAGCTGCGCATCGAGCTGACCAAGTCCCGCGCCCGGCACAGCAACGACAACGCCCTGGTGGAATGCAAAAACGGCCACGTGGTGCGCAAGCTGCTGGGCCACGCCCACATCCCGCGCCGCTGGGCCGGCCCGTTGAACGAGTTCCACCGCCGGCACCTCAACCCCTACGTCAATTATCACCGGCCCTGCCTGTTCCCGGAGACCGTCACCGACAAGAAGGGGAAACAACGCAAGCGCTACCCGTATGAGTCCCTCATGACCCCCTATGAGAAACTCAAATCCCTGGACGATGCACAGACGTATTTGAAACCGGGGGTCAGCTTTGACATACTGGACAAGGTCGCTTACCGGATCAGCGACAACGCGGCCGCGGACGCGCTGCAACAGGCGCGCCGGGACCTCTTTACAACCATCCATGAACAGGAATACAAACGGGCTTGAGATCGGGGCAGAATCTCTCTCTCTACAGGCTCATTCCAGTATTGGAAAATACTAATAATATTTTTGGTCGGCTGTATGGTATTCCATAGTATTGGTCAAGTTACTCGTGTGGTTTCAATCGTACTCAACTTGAATGAACTCAGCGCCTGCAACAGGTAGAACAGGCACCCCGATACGGACAGGAAGCTCACCAGCAACACCGGGTCCTTCTGCATCCAGCCCAATACCAGGGACAACGAAACCATGACGAAAAAGAACGATTGAAGCCACAGGACAAGTTTGAGTTTTTCCCTGATGAACAGCACTCCTCCCAGTGGTGCGCAGGCCAGCCTGAACAAGGCCATCGGGGCCAGAATTGTTGCGTAGAGTCCCGCTTCACGCCAGTCCTCGCCGAAGACAAAAGCGAAAATCTCCTGGCCGAACAGGATTAACAGCAGTGCCGGCGGCAAGCCGATGACGGTAAGCGATAACAGGGTCTTTATGAACAAGGGCCTGCACGTACCGTATTCCTTCAGGTCTTCCATGGCCCTGCTCCTGAATACTTCCATCATTGCCTCACCAATCAGTGCTATGGGCAGCATCAGGACCCGGAACACCAGGAAGTACATACCGGCGATGGCGCTGGTGAATATTGCAGGGATGATCACGTAGGGCATCTGCAGGGACAGCACATTCAGCAGGCTTGCCGGCGAACCGAGAAATGGGAATTTCCTGTATCTCCTGAGCAAAGCGTATTGCCTGACGCGGTTGAATTCCGGCAGTTCGACGGTGGCTGTTATCCTCCTGAGGATTAACAGCAACGCGGCGGCTCTCCCCAGACAGTCCGCTATTGCGAGTCCGGCCGTGATTTTTGGGGCAAGCCCGACAGCCACCTGCAGGGCAGATATGGACCCGCTCTGTATAACCCGGTTTTGGCTTATCAGACCATACTGTTTTTTCCTGTTCAGCCAATGCAGCAGGACTTTGTAGACGGAAAACAGGAAGATGCTGAACGGCACGATATACAGCCAGATATCAAGTCCGGGCTGTCCCGACAGGGTTGCGATCTGCCGCCGCCAGATGATGATTGCGACCAGGGCCAGCAGGCTTATGATGCCGGAAATGACAAAACTGATGACTGCAAGTTGCAGGGCCTCGCTGTCTTTCCTGGCGATCAGCACGGCCATTTCCAGCCGCCCGGTCGCGATCATGGCGCCGATGAAGATCAAGGCCACGTAAACGGCGAACAGGCCGAATTCGGCCGGTGAGTAGATGCGCGTCAGTATGGGCGTAACCGCGACCGGGATGGCCTGGGCGATGGTCGTGCCTGACATCAGGGTCAGTACGTTTCGGACGTATTCCGATCTAACCCATTTACCGGAGGACACGGAAGCGATACCTGTGTTGAAGTGAATTCAACCCTGGTCGCTTGCCGGGCTGATCAGCGCCTGGGCCAGGACCCCCCAACCCAGCGCCGGCAGAGGCCAGAAGACCGGTTTGGAGACGATTACCAGCAGCAGGCAGACAAGGTTCAGCGTGAACGCAAACATCCAGAGCGGTTCATCCACACGCTTGAGTATGACATGCCGGGCGGACACCAGGCAACCATACAGGGTCAGGGCCAGGTACAGGAGAAAACCTGCGAGGCCGTAGCTGACCCATGCAGACATGGCGTTATGAGCATACCTGCCGGCATGCCCTTTTTCAAACTTGCCGGTATCTTCCGTCAATACATGCCCGCCGAATTTACCCATCAGCGGGTTCTCCACGATTTGCCCAATGGCTTTCCTTTGCAGTGCCAGCCTGCTCGCCCAGGATTTTGATGAAGAAATATCAAGCACTTCAAACTGGCGGCTGAGGCGGGGAAGATCGGCGGCCTTATCGGGAGCAGGTGGGGAACCGTCCTGTGTGGAGGCCGGCGCTGCCGCTTCCGGCGGGACGGCTTTTCCGGATGCAGGTTCCCGTGTGGTCCCGTCATCGGCGAGTTGACTGCCCGCAACCGGTTCCGCCTGTTCCGGGGCGCGGGTATCCACAACAACTTTGAGCCGGGGCGCTATGTCCGGCGCAGCCAGCAATGCCACTTCCAGGGTGACAAGCAGCAGGAGCAGAAAATACTTCGGCTGTCTGATGCCGAAAATAACGCATAACACGGCTGACAAGGCCAGGAACGCGTAGAAGTCCGAGCGGCTGATCAGCATGAACAGGATAAAGACGCCACCGAGTATGAACGCAGCTCTTGCGCGGAATGAGTTGAAAACTGCAATCAACAGCAACAGAGTAATCAGGGCGCTGCGCGCAAATCCCTGGTAAGTGGAAAGGTTTGTCATCTTCCCGTATATCCGGCGAGCATGGTAGGCGTTGGCATCGTTGCTGATGTAGAAATAAAGCAGGTAAACCAGGACAACGATAAAACTGAGCAGAAATGACCACCGCAGAAGTTTTGACTCCAGCGGAAGCAGCAAACCGATAAGGAACAGGGATGACCAGAAAATAACCGTCTCCAGGGATTGTACGCCGGCAATTGAAATATGATCGCCATCGAGAAACAGGTAGTGCGCGAGCGTCCAGGCCGAGGTGTAGAACAGGAATGCCAGCACCCACAGAACATAGCGGTTCCCGGCAATTTTTTTCAGCCGGGCCGTGTTCCAGGGCAACAGCGCAAGCAGGGCCAACAGCGCGCCCAGCGAACATAACCGAACAGGCCCGCCGCAAAAGGCGGGATCAGTCCCATGGCCAGGGACTGGTGATAGAACAGGTATCCCGGAAACAGCAGGAAGAAACTGATGCTCGCGACGGTTTGTGAGATTTTCAGGCCCCGGTCGGAACTATTCGGGCAGTCTGTTAACATGTTCTGATAGGATTCCGGATCAAATGTTGACTCACGAATATTACGTTGCATCGGCAAATTACGGCAACGACGTATCGGCGCCATTATAAATAATGTCTGGCCGGACTGTATGGATAATCAACCATTATGCCCAGTCGCCTGCGGGTTCCGGCAGCACGCGCCATTACGATC
This sequence comes from Gammaproteobacteria bacterium, assembly GCA_965204045.1. Lineage (GTDB taxonomy): Bacteria > Pseudomonadota > Gammaproteobacteria > Eutrophobiales > Eutrophobiaceae > JAAXHV01. Next base: position 4,397,999 of record CBDBDW010000002.1, on the reverse strand, counting down.
TGGCCAGGCGCCTGCGCAACCTGGGTTGGAATACCTGGATCTTCGCGGCCAGCATTGAGTTGAATACGCAGAAACAAAGGCTGGAAAAACATGAACATAGCAGGTCGGAAACCGTTGAAGGAGTCAATTTTCGCTGGTTGAAAACGCCCGGGTACCATGGCAACGGCATTGCGCGCATCATCAATATGCTTGCGTTTTCATGGAAGGTCCTCGGCAAAAAGGCTACCGCAGACCTGGAGCGGCCTGCCTTGGTAATCGGTTCCACCGTCCACCCGCTGGCTGCCGCCTCCGGGGCGCTGCTGGCGCGGCGTCACCGGGTCCCTTTTATCTTCGAGGTGCGCGACATCTGGCCGGAAACCCTCATCGCGCTGGGCCGCACCCGCAGATGCAGCCCATTTGCCGTGCTGCTCGGCCTGCTGGAGAGATGGTTGTGCCGGCAGGCCTGCCGGGTTGTGTCGGTCCTGCCGGGGTATGGGAATTACGTCAGGGACCGTAACATCCCGGCGCCGGAGGTGGTGCACATACCCAACGGCGTCAACCTGGATAATATCGGCGAACCCCTTGTTTATAAGAAACAGGATACGTTCCGTATTACTTACCTGGGCGCCCACGGCACCGCCAATGATTTGCAGACCCTGGTACGGGCGATGGAGATCATTGAACTGACGCACGGTCTTGCGTCCATCGAGTGCCACTTAATCGGCGCCGGTCCGATGAAACAGGCGCTGGCGGATTACTGCGCTGAGAGAGGAATGAAACAGGTGATTTTTCATCCTCCCGTCAACAAGAACGCCATCGCGGCGACGGCATCGACTACCCAGGCTTTTGTATTGTGTGGCAGGAAATTGCCGTCGCTGTATAAGTATGGTATCAGCATGAACAAGATTCCCGACTACATGGCGATGGGCCGTCCTGTTATTATTGCAATTGAATCCGTCAATAATCCGGTTATCGAGGCGGATGCCGGTATCAGTGTAAGGCCGGAAGACCCTGAGGAACTGGCAGGTTCCATCATGAAGATGGCGCATAAGAGTGAGGCGGAACTGCGCGCCATGGGCTTGAGAGGGCGTCAATATGTTGAACATACACACGATATGAAGCTGCTGGCAAAACAGTTGGCCGACGTGATGGAACAGTGCCTGGTGAACGATGCTGGCTGACCCGTCCGATTGTGCAAAACGCCTGTTCGACCTGGTCTTCAGCCTGGTCCTGGTGACCCTGCTGTTGCCGTTGCTTGCCCTGCTGGCCATACTGGTTTATATCAACTTGGGCAGCCCCGCGTTGTTCCGCCAGCAACGGCCGGGATTGCTGGGGAAGCCGTTCACCTTTTACAAGTTTCGCACCATGAACGACAGGACGGATAAAAACGGGCGGTTATTGCCCGATGAAGACAGGCTCACCGGTTTCGGCAGGTTCCTGCGCGGGACCAGCCTGGATGAATTGCCCCAGTTGTTCAACGTAATCAGGGGCGATATGAGCCTTATCGGACCCCGCCCCCTGTTGATGGAATACCTCGATCTCTATACCGATGAGCAGATGCGCCGCCACGAGGCCAGACCGGGGATCACCGGCTGGGCCCAGGTCAACGGCCGTAACGCCATCACCTGGGAGGAAAAATTCAGGCTGGATCTCTGGTATGTTGACAACCGCAGCTTTTTGCTGGACCTCAGGATAATCCTGATGACCGTAGCCAGGATTGTCAGTAAGGAAGGCATCAGCCAGGAAGGGATGGCGACTGCGGAAAAGTTCAGGGGTTCGGTGACATGAGTTCGCTGCTGATTTTCGGCGCCGGCGGCCATGGCAAGGTGGTCGCGGAGACTGCGAGAGCCATTGGGAGCTGGAATGAGATCATGTTTGCGGATGATGCCTATCCGGAAGTGACATCCGTTGACGGTTATCCGGTAATTGCCGATTTTTCAGGCGCAAGGTCCATGGTGGGCGACCTTACGGACGTTATCGTTGCCATGGGCGATAACCGCAAACGTTTGGATCTGACCATGCAACTCCGGCTATCCGGGTTCAACCCGGTTACGCTGATACACCCCGCGGCAGTCGTGGCGTCATCGGCTGACGTAGAGACGGGCACGGTGATTTTTGCCCAGGCAGTGGTGCAGGCGGCTGCCCGGATTGGGAGCGCCGTCATCGTAAACACGGCCGCGACCGTGGATCATGACTGCGTCATCGGTAACGGAGTACACCTGTCCCCCGGCGTACACTTGGGGGGTGAGGTGGAGGTGGGTGATTACGGCTGGCTGGGCGTTGGCGCAGTAGTCATAAACGGGATAAGCATCGGCAAGGATGTGACGGTCGGAGCCGGTTCCTGTGTGATCGGGGATCTCCCCGACGGGGTCACGGCGGTCGGTGTGCCTGCCCGTCCCATTCGTCAGGATCAACCGGGCAACTGATACCCGGAACCTCGATAGCATGTTCCCCGATATTCCCCCCTGGCCGGTGTATAGCAAAGCTGAAAGATCAGCCGTTGCCCGGGTGCTGGAGCAGGGGCTGGGAAATTACTGGTACGGTTCGGAGGGCAAAGCGTTTGAACGGGAATTCGCCTCATACTGCGGCGTCAACCATGGTCTGGCCGTTGCCAACGGCACCGTGGCGCTGGAATTATGCCTGCGCGCGCTGGGGACCGGGCCCGGCGATGAAGTAGTGACTACCCCCCGGTCATTCATCGCCACGGCCAACAGCATCGTATTGTGCGGCGCTACACCGGTGTTTGCCGACGTTGACCCGGACAGCCAGAATATCACGCCGGAGTCCGTCCGCGCCGTCATTACCGGCAACACGCGCGCGATCCTGGCGGTGCACCTGGCCGGCTGGCCCTGTGACATGGCTGGGTTGCGGCAACTTGCCGGAGAGAGGGGGCTTCATCTCATCGAAGACTGCGCCCAGGCCCACGGCGCTTCGGTGAACGGGGTAAAAGTCGGCGCCCTGGCGCATGCCGCGGCATTTTCCTTCTGCCATGACAAGATTATATCCACCGGTGGGGAAGGTGGTATGCTTGTTACCGATGATGAAGAACTCTGGGCAAAGGCAGCCGCCTTCAGGAATCATGGCCGCGACCCGAGAACCAGTCCGGGGAACAACTATGAATTTCCCTACCTGCATGGTTCGTCGGGCAGCAATTACCGGATGACCGAAATGCAATCGGCAATTGGCAGGCATCAGTTGACCAGGCTGGAAGCATGGCTGAAAGAAAGGAAGCGCAATGTCGCGGTACTGAGGGATGCCCTGCATGATGTCGGCATTCTCCGTATACCGGTGCCTCCGGCAAACATCCGCCATGCGTATTACCGGTTTTATGTATTTCTGAACAGGGAAAAACTGCATCCTGAATGGGACAAGCCCAGGATTATCAATGACCTGCGCGCCGCCGGCATCACCTGCGACATCGGCATCTGTCCCGAAATTTACCGGGAACCGGCTTTTCAGGGCATACCCGGCCGGGAGCGATTGCCATTGCCCGGCGCCAGGGAACTCGGGGAAACTTCCATTGCATTTCCCGTCCACCCGGGCATTGGCGATGATTTGATGGCTGCAATAGCCGGTTCGATACGCGCAGTGCTGACACGGGCCGTTCAACCATGATGTCAGGCGATATTATCAACGGCCTGAAAAACCCCGGACCGGTGCTGCGCCGCCATATCCGCACGGGCGTATTTCTGCACGATATCCTGATGATCCCCGCGGCCTGGTACCTGGCTTACTGGTTGAGGTTCAACCTGGGGACGATCCCGGAGAATTCCCTGCAGGTGGCGACCCTGATGCTGCCGGTGGTGGTTCTGTGCCAGTCAATCAGTTACTTTGTGTTCGGTTTGTATCGCGGCATCTGGCGCTTCGCTTCCCTGTATGATTTCATCCGTATCGGCAAGTCCGTTTATGTCGGCGCATTGATCGCCACCCTGGTGATATTCGCCATTACCGGGATGCAGCACGTGCCCAGGTCCGTTATCCCGTTGTATATGATCCTGCTGTTCGTTTTCCTGGGCGGCAACCGGGCGCTGTACCGTTCCTTCAAGGATCAGCGTATGCGAGTCAGCGGCGGCAAACGGGTCCTGATAATCGGCGCCGGCGAGTCTGCCCAGATGCTGGCGCGGGACATGCTGCAACATGCCCAGGGTGAATACCTTCCCGTTGGCATGATCGATGACGATCCGGACAAGCTCAACCGGGAGATTCACGGGATTAAGGTACTGGGCGGGTTCGAGGATATTCCGGATGTGACGGAGCAACAGTCCGTAGACCTGGTTGTCATCGCCATCCCCTCACTATCGTCTGCCCGTATGCAAAGCCTCGTCAGCATTTGTGAAAGCGCCGGTACGGAGTTTAAAACAGTGCCCAGGCTCGAAGACTTGATCTCAGGACAGGTAACGGTCAGTTCCATCCAGGAAGTCTCCATTGAGGATTTGCTCGGAAGAGAAAAGATAGAACTGGACCGCGCTTTGATGCAGACCGGTTTGTCCGGCAAGGTGATCATGGTCACAGGCGGCGGCGGTTCGATCGGAACGGAACTGTGCCGGCAGGTCGCCGGCTTCGCGCCGGATGCGTTGATCATATTCGAACGGAGCGAGTTCAGCCTGTACCGGATACAGACCGAACTGGAACGCCGTTATCCGCAACTCAACCTGGTGTCGGTCCTGGGCGACGTGTGCGACCGGCAGGTGGTAGAGAATGTCACGCAGCATTACCGGCCTGATATGATTTTTCATGCCGCAGCCTACAAACACGTGCCCATCCTGCAGGCGCATCCTGCCGAAGCCGTCAAGAATAATATTACCGGGACCCGGATCGCGGCAGAAGCGGCAAGCCAGTTCAATTGCGACAAGTTTGTCTTCATATCCACTGACAAGGCGGTGAACCCGACCAGCATCCTTGGGGCAACCAAGCGCACGGGTGAGATCTACTGCGAGGGAATGAATACGGTTTCCTCAACGCGTTTTATTACGGTCAGGTTCGGCAACGTGCTGGGTTCGGACGGCAGTGTTGTGCCGCTGTTCCGGGAACAGGTCCGGGCAGGCGGCCCGTTGACCGTGACTCATCCTGATATGACCCGTTACTTCATGACCATAAGAGAGGCGTGCCAGCTGATCCTGCAAGCCAGCGTCGTGGAAGAGGAGGGCGGGATTTACGTGCTTGACATGGGAGACCCCGTTCGCATCGACTACCTGGCTGAACAGATGATCCGGCTATCCGGCAAAGCGCCCGGCAAGGACATAGAAATCCGGTATGTGGGTCTGCGACCGGGTGAAAAACTGTATGAGGAGTTGTTTTATGACGATGAAAGTAAAGAAAGGACCGGGAATGACAAGGTATTTCGCGCAAGACACGTTCCGGCCGATTGGCGCAAGGTCAAACAGGTGATTGCCCGTCTGGAACAGTCCCTGGTAACTGTGGAAGATCACGAGATAAAACGATTGCTGGCCGAGCTTGTTCCGCAGTACAAGGATGGGGATTCGCTTGATATCGTCAAGGTTGCATAACCGTCATTTCAGCATTGGAGGCTTAGCCTGACAATGACACGCAGGATCAACAAGGCCGTTTTCCCGGTAGCGGGGCTGGGGACGCGTACCCTGCCGGCCACTAAAGTGCTCGCCAAGGAGATGCTGACGCTGGTGGACCGACCGATCATCCAGCATGCCGTGGAGGATGCGTTCAGTGCCGGAATCACGGAACTCATATTCGTCACCGCGGAGAGCAAGCAGATCATCCAGGATCATTTCCGGCCCAACCCCAGGTTGGAACAGGAACTGGCGCAACGAGGCAAACAGGAACTGCTTGAACGGGTGAAGAATATCCCCCCACCCGGTATTTCCTGTGACTACGTCCTGCAGCATGAGCCGTTGGGACTGGGCCATGCCGTGCTGTGCGCCAGGCCGCTGGTCGGCGACGAACCGTTCGCGGTGATCCTGCCCGACGACCTGATCTATCATGAAGAGCAAACCTGTCTCCAGCAGATGATGGAGATTTATCGGGAGACGGAGTCCAATGTGGTGGCAGTGGAGAATGTGCCTCGTGAACAGGTTTCCCGTTACGGGATCGTCGAGACGATCGGCGATCCGGGTGGCGCCGTAAGGATGAAGTCCATCGTGGAAAAACCTGCCCCCGACGAAGCGCCCTCCACCCTGGCTGTGGTCGGACGCTACATCTTCACCCCGTCGATCATGCCGTTACTGGAAACCACACCCAGGGGCGCGGGTAACGAGATCCAGTTGACCGACGCCATCGCCGAGCTACTGGACGAGGAAGATGTGTATCTGTGTGAATTTCAAGGCCAACGCTACGATTGCGGGTCCATCCTGGGGTACATGAAAGCGAACGTGGAATATGCGTTGAGGCATGAGGCCATCGGTGCGGAGTTTCGTTCGTATATCACCGGTCTGTTGAAGTAGAGACGGAACCCGCCGATCATTTCCCAAACTTCATTTTCTGGTCCAAGGCTTTTTCGATCTTAAAGCAATCAAATTGCTTCAAGTCTTTTAGCATCACCCTGTCTTGGCGCATACTCGTCGTTCTGACAGCTTGTTTTACCTGCCACTTTTCCCACACACCAAACAGCCGCACATCATCATGTGCGCTATTTGCGTAAACAACAATCAATATGTCATATTCGGAATCGGGTTTTATGGCGATATATCTGGAAGAAATGTTCTCTTCAGTGATCCACTTGAATTTAACCTGAACCGCATACTTCCCTATATATCCATCCACCCCTTCTGTGCCCTTTTCGGACTTTACCATTGCGAATTTATCCTCACAGAAACTCTCGCCCAGAAACGCATAGCTGTCTCCGTAACATTCGCAAATTTGTAAAATCAGCTTACGCAACAATCCGTTTTGCCAGTTGCTCTTTCTCATTCTTTATCGCCCGCATTTCGTCATTGGATTCCCGGGACGGGCCCGAACCACCGACTTGGTGATTAACGGTTTTTGGAGGTTAAATTTGGATAATAAAAGGGGGCAGTTTGAAATTAATTGTATTATTTAGGCGCGCGTGGTCATTTCGCTCCTATTTCTGCAGGAGTGTTTTTGTGTCTTAACGATTCAAACCATCCGCCGCCTTTTTTGGGCACAATATCACCGCCTTTAACCGGAAAACTTTCTGCTAATTCAATCGCAGTATGTGCCCTTTCAACGTCTTCTTGCTTTGAATTTAAAAGATCCTCAACTGTTATTTTATTAGTAATATCAGCCATATATCACCTCAAACATAATAACTAGCGTCTAAAGTATCTATGAGTTTAGCATATTGGTTACCTTCAACAACAAATTTACTTCTCATATATAGTCCCCAAACCACTTTCCAAAGTTCCGACTCAAGCAACATTTCTTCAACTTCGAGACCGCATTCCTTCGCTTGTTCAATGTTTATACCCCTTCCATGAGAAAGCGTAATGTCAGGTTCGGTAAATCTCCCTATCAATTTTTCTATAGTTTCTTTATCTTTTCCTTTTAACATTCCCTGTTCCAGAGTGGAAATTGCTATATCTTTCGATAATTTAGTTGCTTGTTCCAGGTGTTCAATATGAACAGCATTAAACTTTTGCAGTTGTTGTAAGTACGGTTCAATATGCCCTCTATCGAGGCTTACGGCAGCTTCAAGCAAATCTTTATATGTTTTTGTGATGTGGTAAGCAGCCACCCAACTCTCTTGCCCTGCTCCTGTTAAATCATAAGGGACTTGTGGGTCTATTGGACCTAACTCAGATGTCCTGCTCATTAAAATTTTGTCTGAACCCAGGCATACCATAGTCGCTGCTGATTTTGCCCTGGCCGGAATTATTGTTTCAAAATCTCCCTTGCTATAATTTCTGCAAATTTGAATTATACGTTCAGCGGCTAAACCATCGCCGCCAGGGGCATCCAAGATCAGCGTAATCCCTTTCTCTATATTTGAATTGCAAAGTATTTCTTCAAGTTGATCTGCGTCAGCTTGGCTTAAAATAAATTGTTTATAGAAAGACATAAAAAAGGAAACAACTGTTCTGCCTTCCCTTTCCTCTCCTATCTTTTCCAGATATGGATGCCTTAGTGTGGGGGCCTGGCCGGCCTCATCGCGCAGTTTTTTAAATGACTCTGAATAAAAATTATCGTCTGGCATCAAATAACATAAGTCCTTGATTTAAATGGCTCCCCGGGACGGGCTCGAACCGCCGACCTAGTGATTAACAGTCACCCGCTCTACCGACTGAGCTACCGGGGAATATCTGGCTGGAATAACTCCTTTATATTATGGCCTGCATCAACAGGCCCAGGGTCAACGCTATGTTTACGCCTACCATCCATTTCAGCACATGGATGTCCGCTTTAATTTCAGCAAAATCGGCCTTCGCGGCGACCTGATCATGACCCAATACTGACATTGCAGCTTTCCGGGCTTTCATTTCCGGCACATTGGCGCTTATCAGCGCGTCATACAACTCCGTATTCATCATGCTCATGATGTTATTCCTGAATTTCCATTGTTACATATTCCTGTTTACCTTGTGGCTAGCTCTGTCCGAACTTGTCCATATCTTTGCGCAGTCCTTTTATTTCCATACGGTTTTTAATTATCTCTATCCGATTGTCTTCCACATCTTTACGGAGATCGATTATTTCCGTATGAATAATGCGCAAGTCCGCACGCAAATTGTCAACACTGTTAACTGTCAAGACAGCCAGGGCGAGACCGACCATGCACATGCTGAAAATTACTTTTGATGTCTCAGACATCGTTTCACCTCCTTATCAATTCCAGTTACTGTCAGCTATTACGAACCACAGGGGAATTATACACAAAACTTCAGCCCAGCGCATCCCTCAATCGTTCAATCGCGGTCTCCAGGTTTTCCATGCTGGTGGCGTAGGACAGGCGCATGTAGCCTTTTGCCCCGAAGGCCGAGCCGGGCACCAGGGCGACTTCCGCCTGTTCCAGCAGGTATTCGCCCAGTTGCGCATCATTTTTGATGCCGTCCAGCCTGTCGATTACGCCCTGCATATTGGGGAAGCTGTAAAACGTGCCGTCGGATGGGGTGCATTCCACCCCGTCAATCGCGTTCAGACCGGCGTGGACGAAATCATGGCGCTGCCTGAAGATGGCCGTACTCTCGCGGATATAGGTCTGGTCGCCGTTCAGCGCGGCCAGGGCCGCGTACTGGGAGACGGAAGACGGGTTGGACGTGCTTTGCGACTGGATCTTCTGCGCCGCCTTGACCAGTGAAACCGGACCGCCCAGGTAGCCGATGCGCCAGCCGGTCATGGAGTAGGCCTTGGATACCCCGTTGACCACCACCGTCCTGCCGGCCAGGTCCGGGCAGACGTTGAGAATGTTCCTGAAACCGTCCTGCCCCCACAGGATATGCTCATAGATATCGTCCGTCATGACCACGATTTCCGGGTGTTCCACCAGTACCGCCGCGAGACCCGCCAGTTCCGTATCGGAATAACTGACGCCGGTCGGGTTTGACGGGCTGTTGAACATGACCAGCCGCGTGTTTTCGGTGATCGATCGTTCCAGTTGCTTTCCGGTGATCTTGAACCGTTGCCTGATGCCGGCCCGGACCACCACGGGTTCCGCCCCGGCCAGTTTTACCATGTCCGGATAGGAAACCCAGTAAGGGGAGGGGATGATCACCTCGTCGCCCGGATTGAGCAGGGCCTGCATCACGTTGTAGATGCTGTGCTTGGCTCCGCAGGAGACCAGGACCTGGTCCGGGTTGTATGCAAGGTTGTTTTCCCGCCGGAACTTGTCCGCGACGGCCTGTTTGAGTTCAGGCATGCCGCCTGCCGCGGTGTATTTCGTTTTGCCGTCACGGATGGCCTTGATGGCGGCCTCCTTGATATGTTCAGGCGTGTCGAAATCCGGCTCGCCCGCGCTCAGGGCGATAATATCCCTTCCCGCCGCTTTCAGTTCCGCCGCCTTGGCGGTGACTGCAAGGGTGGGTGAGGGCTTGATGTTGGCGGCGCGGTGCGCCATTCTGTTTTCCAACCTGGTTTCCTCTCCTGGACGACTGTTGGTGTATTATAATGCGGAAAATCCGGGCTATGAAAAAGAAATTTATATTACAGGCTGATTTTTCTCCATCGGGCGATCAACCCGAGGCGATTGCGCAGTTATACAATTGCATCCGTAACGGTATCGCGCAACAGGCGCTGCTCGGTGTAACGGGTTCCGGCAAGACCTTTACCATCGCCAACCTGATCGAGAAAATTCAGCGTCCGACGCTGGTCCTGGCGCCGAACAAGACCCTGGCCGCACAGTTGTACGGAGAAATGCGCGAGTTCTTCCCGGACAATGCCGTGGAATACTTCGTTTCCTATTACGATTATTACCAGCCGGAAGCATACGTGCCTTCCACCGATACCTATATCGAAAAAGACGCCTCCATCAACGAGCATATTGAGCAGATGCGCCTGTCCGCCACCAAGGCCCTGCTGGAACGGCCCGATACCATCATCGTTGCCACCGTCTCCGCCATTTACGGCCTGGGCGACCCCCAGGCCTACCTGAAGATGGTACTGCACCTGGACCGGGGCGAGAGGATGGAGCAGCGTTTCATCCTGCGCCGCCTGGCGGAGATGCAATATACCCGCAACGAGGTGGAACTGCACCGCGCCACCTACCGGGTGCGGGGCGATCTCATCGATATCTATCCGGCGGAATCAGAGCGCGAGGGGATACGGGTGGAGTTGTTTGATGACGAGATCGAATCCATTTCGATCTTCGATCCGCTGACCGGCGAGGTCTACAGGCAGGTCCCGCGCATCACCATCCACCCCAAAACCCATTACGTCACCGAGCGGGAGATAGTCCTGGAGGCCATAGAGGCCATCAAGGAAGAGCTGGCCGAACGCCTGGAACAGTTCCGCAAGGCCAACAAGCTGGTTGAATTACAACGGCTGGAACAGCGCACCCGGTTCGACCTGGAAATGATGATGGAAATCGGCTATTGCACCGGTATCGAGAACTACTCCCGCCACCTGTCCGGCAGGCGGCCCGGCGAGCCGCCGCCGACCCTGTTCGATTACCTGCCCCATAATGCCCTGCTGGTGGTGGATGAGAGCCACGTGACCGTCCCCCAGTTGGGCGCCATGTACCGCGGCGACCGTTCGCGCAAGGAAAATCTGGTGGAGTACGGTTTCCGGCTGCCCTGCGCGCTGGACAACCGGCCGTTGCGCTTTGACGAGTTCGAATACCTGTCGCCGCAGACGGTGTTTGTCTCGGCGACGCCCGGTCCTTATGAGCGCGAACGCTCCGGCGAGATCGTCGAACAACTGGTTCGTCCCACCGGCCTGGTCGATCCGGAGGTGGAAGTACGACCGGTTGCGACCCAGGTGGATGACCTGTTGTCGGAAATCCGGTTGCGTGAACAGTGTAACGAACGGGTGCTGGTCACCACCCTGACCAAGCGCATGGCGGAAGACCTGACCGACTACCTGGCGGAACACGGGGTCAAGGTGCGTTACCTGCACTCCGATATCGACACCGTGGAACGCGTGGAGATCATCCGCGACCTGCGCCTGGGGAAATTTGACGTACTGGTGGGGATCAACCTGCTGCGCGAGGGGCTGGATATGCCGGAAGTGTCCCTGGTGGCGATCCTGGATGCCGACAAGGAAGGTTTCCTGCGTTCCGAGACCACCTTGATCCAGACCATAGGCCGCGCCGCCCGCAATATCAACGGCAAGGCCATCATGTACGCCGATACCGTGACCGGGTCCATTGAACGGGCGCTCCGGGAAACCGAACGGCGCCGGGAGAAACAACAACGCTTTAACGAACGTCACGGCATCACTCCCCAGGGCATCCGCAAGGCGGTCACCGATATCCTGGAAGGGGCTTACAGCGACCCGCGCGGCCAGGCGCGGCGTTATGCGAAAGTGGCTGAGCAGAAACCCGGTTATATGGAACTGCCCCCGGACCTGCTTATGAAAAAAATCAGCCAGTTGGAAGAGCAGATGTACCGGCATGCCCGCGACCTGGAATTCGAACGGGCCGCGGAGATACGCGACGAGATCGCACGTATCAAGGAATTCAGCCTGGAAATCCACGACGGCCAAAGAGTCGGCTAGATGGTGATTGTTCCTGGAATGCCTGTAACCCGCAGGAACTGACATAACTGATGAAACCTCTTATTTCCGTAACCGACCTGCTGATCCTGGGCCTTACCCTGGCGGTGGTGATCATTCTGTTGACCAACAGGGGGGTAGATGTCGGTTACGACCTGTACGGCGGTTCGGACGCCGATACGCTGATCGGCGACCCCGGCGATAACCTGATCTGGGGGGGAGCGGGCGCAGATGTGATAGACGGGAGTGACGGCATCGACACCCTGGACTATGGCGGATCCGATGCCGGTGTCAGGGTAAACCTGGCCGATGGGACGGCGGTGGGCGGCCATGCCGGTGGCGATGCCATAACCAATGTTGAGAATGTATGGGGGTCTGCTTTTGATGACATGCTGACGGGTGATGGCGGCATGAATAAACTCACCGGCGGACTTGGCGCAGACACTCTCATTGGCGGTGGTGGCGATGACAGCCTGCGTGGTGGGGAGGGTGTTGACAGACTGCGTGGCGAGGCCGGAGATGACACCCTGGCTGGTGGGTCGGAAGCCGATATTGTCGATGGAGGGATCGGGCTGGACGCGCTTGATTACCGGGAATCGGATGCTGGCGTCAGTGTCAACCTGGCTGATAACAGCGTTGCCGGCGGACATGCTCAAGGCGACGTGATAACCGCTGTTGAATATGTCTGGGGCTCTGCTTTTGCTGACATTCTTACAGGCGGCAACGCCGGCAATATTCTCGATGGTTATGCGGGTGATGACGTGTTAGCCGGTGGCGCCGGCGCCGACGTATTACGCGGTGGCGCCGGCGCCGACAGTTTGCACGGTCAAGATGGGGATGACATCCTGGCAGGGGAGGCGGAGGCTGACGTCCTGGATGGTGGCGCCGGCTTTGATATTCTGGATTACAGCCTGTCACCGCTGGCAGTGATGGTTGACCTGACGGCCGGCACGGGCGCGGGAGGCGATGCGGAGGGTGACCGGATTGCGAACATGGAGAGTCTGTGGGGGTCTGAGTTTGCCGACAGCATCAAGGGGGGCGCCGGGGCAGATTCCTTGTCTGGTAAAGGTGGCGCCGATGAGATTGACGGGGGTGGGGGCGATGACCGGCTATGGGGTGGGGACGGAGACGACCGTTTATGGGGTCGGAGTGGCAATGACAGTTTACTGGGCGAAGCGGGTGATGACGCGTTGGACGGTGGCGCCGATGGGGATGCCCTGCGTGGTGGCGCCGGGATGGACACTCTGCTGGGCGGTGAGGGGGATGATATGTTGTCGGGCGAGGCGGGTTCGGATGAGATTGATGGGGGTGGGGGTTACGACATTTTGGACTACAGCGGGTCACCGTTGGGCGTAGAGGTTGATTTTACGACGGGTCTGGGGTCGGGAGGCCATGCGGAGGGTGACCGTATCATGCAGGTGGAGAGCTTATGGGGCTCTGAGTTTGCTGACAGCATCAAGGGTGGCGCTGGGCCTGATTCGTTACTGGGCAAGGGGGGCGTGGACCAGATAGACGGTGGTGAGGGCGATGACCGATTAGGCGGTGGAGACGGGGATGATCGTATCTGGGGCCGTAGCGGAAATGATGGTTTGTCGGGTGATGCGGGAGACGACATGCTGGATGGTGGCGTCGGTGACGACAGCCTGTTGGGGGGCGCCGGAGACGACAGGTTGCAGGGGGGTGAAGGCGCGGACAATCTGAAGGGCGGCGACGGCTCTGATATGCTGCTGGGAGGGGTTGGCGCCGACAATCTGGAGGGTGAGGCCGGGGATGACATACTGGCAGGTGGCGCGGGCGCGGACTTGTTGCGCGGGGGTGAAGGAGCGGACGCTCTCAAGGGAGGGGAGGGGGATGACACGCTGTCGGGTCATGCCGGGGCAGATGAGATTGATGGCGGTGAGGGCATCGATATTCTGGATTACAGCCTGTCACCGCTGGCGGTAGTGGTTGACCTGGTGGCTGGCACGGGTGCGGGCGGCGATGCGGAGGGGGACCGGATTGCGAACATGGAGAGTTTATGGGGTTCTGAGTTTGCCGACAGTATCAGGGGGAGCGCCGGCGCTGATTCGTTGTCGGGCAAGGGGGGCGCCGATGAGGTTGACGGGGGCGGGGGAGACGACAGTTTGCGCGGGGGAGACGGAGATGACCGGTTGTGGGGTCGGGGCGGCAATGACGGTTTATCGGGTGATGCGGGCGATGACATACTGGATGGCGGCGCGGGCTCGGATACTTTACAGGGTGGTGACGGGACGGACACTCTGCTGGGTGGCGAAGGGGATGATGTATTGTCGGGCGAGGCAGGGCCGGATGAGATCGACGGGGGAGGGGGTAATGACATTCTGGACTACAGTCGTTCGCCCGCCGCCGTGAATATTGATTTTACAACTGGAACAGGTGTCGGCGGCGATGCGGAGGGGGACCGGATTGCGAACATGGAGAGTCTATGGGGTTCTGAGTTTGCCGACAGTATCAGGGGGAGCGCCGGCGCTGATTCGTTGTCGGGCAAGGGGGGCGCCGATGAGGTTGACGGGGGCGGGGGAGACGACAGTTTGCGCGGGGGAGACGGAGATGACCGGTTGTGGGGTCGGGGCGGCAATGACGGTTTATCGGGTGATGCGGGCGATGACATACTGGATGGCGGCGCGGGCTCGGATACTTTACAGGGTGGTGACGGGACGGACACTCTGCTGGGTGGCGAAGGGGATGATGTATTGTCGGGCGAGGCAGGGCCGGATGAGATCGACGGGGGAGGGGGTAATGACATTCTGGACTACAGTCGTTCGCCCGCCGCCGTGAATATTGATTTTACAACTGGAACAGGTGTCGGCGGCGATGCGGAGGGGGACCGGATTGCGAACATGGAGAGTCTATGGGGTTCTGAGTTTGCCGACAGTATCAGGGGGAGCGCCGGCGCTGATTCGTTGTCGGGAAAAGGGGGGGCGGATAAAATTGATGCCGGCGCCGGGGATGATTGGCTGCGGGGGAATGAGGGTAACGACACGTTACTGGGCAAGGAAGGTAGCGACAGACTCCTGGGCGGCGCGGGAACGGATATGCTCAACGGCGGAAGTGGAGACGACCTTCTGTTGGGTGAGGAAGGCGCGGATATTCTCGTCGGCGCCATCGGCTCTGACAGGTTTATCGGGGGAGAAGGCGCAGATACATTTGTATTTGATGCTGAAGGAAAGCATACCGATATAATTGATGACTTCATTGACGGGGAAGACCATATTGACCTCTCCGCTTTTACCAGCCTCTCATTTGCCGACCTGGCGCTCTCGGCTCAGAACAACCATGCCGTGATCGACCTGACCGCCCACGGCGGAGGCAAGATCATATTACGCAAGTTCAATCCCGCCGACCTGGATGCGGCAGATTTTATATTTGCCCGCCAGCCTGATTTGTTGTAAGCTGTACCGTCCACAGGCGCGTAGCTCAGTTGGTTAGAGCACTACCTCGACACGGTAGGGGTCGTTGGTTCGAATCCAATCGCGCCTACCAGATATCCGGCCTGAAGATAAGGGGACGGACCCCCGCTTACAACATGCGGGGGCATGTTTGAAATCCGTCCCCGGACGATGGGGCGGGTTACAATCCACAACATTGACGATCTCTGGCCCGGCAAGCATCCGTTGATGCGCGCCGGGTAACACGTGGCCTGTTGTGGGGGCCACCACTGGTTAAGGAGACAGTATGCCTGTTATTTCCCTGCCTGACGGCAGTCAGCGCAGCTATGACCAGCCCTTGTCGGCGCTGGATATTGCCGCGGATATCGGCCCCGGCCTGGCGCGGGCGACCCTGGCCGCCGAAGTGGATGGCAGCCTGGTCGATGCTTCCCGCGTGGTTGACGCCGATGCGAGCGTGCGCATCATTACCGCGCGGGACGAGGAGGGCCTGGAGGTGTTGCGCCATTCCTGCGCCCACCTCATGGCCCAGGCGGTGAAGGAGTTGTTCCCGGAGGCGCAGGTAACCATCGGTCCGGTCATTGAAGACGGGTTCTATTACGATTTCGCCTTCGATCGGTCATTCACGCCGGAAGACCTGGCTGCGATCGAGGAGAAAATGAAGGAACTGGCCGGCCGGGACCTGGACGTCAGCCGCTTCGTCATGGGACGGGACGAGGCCGTGGCATTCTTCCGCGGCCAGGGGGAGGAATACAAGGCGCAGATCATCGAATCCATTCCCGCAGACGAGGAATTGTCCCTGTACCGGCAGGGCGATTTTATCGACCTCTGCCGGGGCCCCCACGTTCCCAGCACCGGCAAACTCGGCGCGTTCAAACTGACCAGGCTGGCCGGGGCCTACTGGCGCGGCGACTCCCGTAACGAGATGTTGCAGCGCATCTACGGCACGGCGTGGCCGGACCGCAAGGCGTTGAAGCAGCACCTGCAACGGCTGGAAGAGGCGGAGAAACGCGACCACCGCAAGCTGGGCCGCAAGCAGGACCTGTTCCATTTCCAGGAAGAGGCGCCGGGGCTGGTGTTCTGGCACCCGAAGGGCTGGACGCTGTATAACGCCGTCAGGGATTATATCCGCGCCAAACTGGCGGGGAAAGGCTACCAGGAGATCAACACGCCGTTGGTGCTGGACCGCAGCCTGTGGGAAAAATCCGGCCACTGGGACAAGTTCCACGAGGACATGTTCACCACCAGTTCGGAAAACCGGGATTACGCCATCAAGCCCATGAATTGTCCCGGTCATATACAGGTGTTCAACCAGGGCCTGAAGAGCTATCGCGACCTGCCGCTGCGCTTTGCGGAATTCGGCTCCTGCCACCGGAATGAAGCCTCCGGGACCTTGCACGGACTGATGCGGGTCAGGGGGTTTACCCAGGACGATGCCCACATCTTCTGCACCGAGGACCAGGTCCAGTCCGAGGTATCCGGTTTTATCGACCTGCTGTTCGAGGTTTACGGCGATTTCGGTTTCCACGAGGTGATCATGAAGTTGTCCACCCGCCCGGAAAACCGCGTCGGTGACGACGCGGCCTGGGACAAGGCCGAGCAGGCCCTGGAACAGGCGATCAATGCCACGGGGGTGGAATGGGAACTGCAGCCGGGTGAAGGCGCATTCTACGGGCCCAAGATCGATTTTTCCCTGAAGGACAGCATCGGCCGCGTATGGCAATGCGGCACCATACAGGCGGACTTCTCCATGCCGGGCCGGTTGGGCGCCCAGTACGTGGACGACAACAGCGAAAAACAGACGCCGGTGATGCTGCACCGGGCTATCCTGGGTTCGCTGGAGCGTTTCATAGGCATTATCATCGAGCACCACGCCGGGTCGTTCCCGCTGTGGCTGGCCCCGGTTCAGGTCGTGGTATCCTCGATTACCCAGCGCCAGTCGGAATATGCCCGGTCCGTGGCGCAAGCCGTCAAGGATCATGGTTTCCGGGTAAATACCGACTTGAGAAATGAAACGATCAATCTTAAAATCCGCCAGCACGCGCTGCAACGCGTGCCTTACCAGTTGATTATCGGCGCGCGCGAGCAGGAAAATGAAACCGTTGCAGTCCGTACCCGTGACGGGAAGGACTTAGGTGTGCTAACATTAAGCGCTTTTGTTGAACTCGCACGGCAACAGGCGGATTAAGCGCAGGCGCCATTGAACACGTAACAGTAATGCGGAGGAACAGCGAATCGCAATCAAGAAACAGAATCGCGTGAATGAAGCAATCACGGCCGTCGAGGTCAGGTTGATCGGCGCCCAGGGAGGGCAGGTCGGTATCGTCGGCCTCGATGAGGCCTTAAGACAAGCGGATGATGCGGAACTCGACCTGGTCGAGATTGTCCCCAATGCAGAACCTCCCGTTTGCAGGATCATGGACTTCGGCAAGTTCCAGTTTGAGCAGAACAAGAAAAGGCACGCCGCAAAGAAGAAGCAAAAACAGATTCAGGTCAAGGAAGTGAAGTTCAGGCCCGGTACTGATGACGGCGATTACCAGGTTAAATTGAGGAACATCACGCGTTTTGTAGACAACGGCGACAAGGTAAAAGTGACCTTGCGTTTCCGCGGCCGTGAGATGGCTCACCAGGAGCTCGGCAGTAAAATGCTGGATCGGATAGAAGCGGATATGCAACAGAGCGCGGAAGTGGAGCAGAAAGCGAAACTCGAAGGCCGCCAGATGATCATGATCCTGGCTCCGAAACGTTGATGTGAGAAACTGAAAAACTGATTATGCCGAAATTGAAAACAAATCGTGGCGCGGCCAAGCGTTTCAGCAAGACCGCGTCGGGCCGGTACAAACATCGGCAGTCCCATCGCAACCATATTCTGACCAAGAAAAGCGCAAAACGGATCAGGAAGTTGCGTCACATGCAGTTGATTGACAAAAGTGACGAGAAGGCGCTGGCGCAGTTGTTGCCTTACAGTTGAGGAATACCAGTTATGCCAAGAGTAAAGCGGGGCGTTACCGCACGCGCCAGACATAAAAAAGTCATAGAACAGGCCAAAGGCTACCGCGGGCGCCGCAAAAACGTTTACCGGGTGGCCAAACAGGCCGTGACAAAGGCCGGCCAATACGCTTACCGGGACCGGCGCCAGCGTAAACGGCAATTCCGCGCGCTCTGGATCACCCGCATCAATGCGGCGGCCAGGGAGCATGGCCTGTCCTACAGCCGGTTCATGGACGGATTGCACAAGGCGGATATCCAGGTAGATCGCAAGGTGCTGGCGGAACTCGCCGTCAACGACAAGCCCGCGTTTGCGCAACTGGCGGAGCAGGCCAGGCAGCATATTTAATGCTTCTCCGCTCGTCATGCGACCACCACCGTCATTCCCGCGCAGGCGGGAATCCAGTGAGCAAACCTTCCATATAAGGAGTTTTGTTGTCTACTGGATTCCTGCCTGCGCAGGAATGACGAACAAGGAGATGGTCATTCTGTAGCTTGCCATGTCCGAATTACCGGAAATTACTGAATTGCTTGCACAAGCGCTGGTCGAGATCGCGCAGAGTCCGGACGAACGCGAACTCGATAACGTGCGCATCCGTTACCTCGGAAAAAAAGGCGAGGTCACACAACAATTAAAACGCCTGGGCAGTTTGCCTGAGGAGGCAAGACCCGCGGCGGGGCAGGCAATCAACGAGGCCAAGCAACAGGTCCAGGATGCGCTGGGCCGGCGCAGGGCGGAACTGCAGCGGGAGCAACTGGCGCAGCGGCTTGCCCGCGAGCGCATCGATATCACCTTGCCGGGGCGCGGCCAGCGTAGCGGGGGGTTGCATCCGGTCACCCTGACCCTGCAGGAGATAGAACGCCTGTTCGTGGAAACCGGGTATACCGTCGTTGACGGACCCGAGATCGAGGATGACCACCATAATTTTACCGCCCTGAATATCCCCGAGCATCATCCGGCCCGGGCCATGCACGACACCTTCTATTGCAATGCGGACCTGTTGTTGCGTACCCACACTTCAAATGTGCAGATACGTTATATGAACGAAAACCCGCCGCCGTTGCGGGTCATCGCGCCCGGCCGGGTGTACCGCTGTGATTCCGACATGACCCACACGCCCATGTTTCACCAGGTAGAGGGCATCCTGGTGGATGAGGGCGTCACCTTCGCCCACCTGAAGGGCGTGCTGGAAGACTTCGCCGAACATATTTTCGGGGCGGGTGTGCGCACCCGGTTCCGGCCCTCGTACTTCCCGTTTACCGAACCGTCCGCGGAAGTGGATATCATGGGTGACAATGGCTGGCTCGAGATCCTGGGCTGCGGCATGGTGCATCCGACGGTGCTGGAGAACGTGGGCATCGACAGCCGGAAATATGCCGGTTTTGCCTTCGGCATGGGGGTGGAGCGGATCGCCATGTTGCGCTACGGCATCAACGACATCCGCATGTTCTTCGAAAACGACCTGCGGTTTTTACAGCAGTTTAATTAGCCCGGATTTCTCATGAAATTCAGCGAACACTGGCTGCGGGAGTGGGTGGACCCACCCGTTTCAACGGAGGCCCTGGCCGACCAGCTCACCATGCTGGGCATGGAGGTGGAGGAGGTGGCTGCCGCGGCGCCGGACCTGGGCGGCGTAGTGGTTGCCAGGGTGGAGGCGGTAACCGCACATCCCGGCGCGGACACTCTTTCCGTCTGTACGGTAAAAAAAGACGCGGGCGCGCCGGTTGCGGTGGTGACCGGCGCGCCGGGCGTTAAACCCGGTTGCTGTTATCCGTATGCGGGCGTGGGCGCGCGCCTGCCCGGTTCCGGGGAGATACGGGAAATGAATATCCGCGGCGTGACCTCCATGGGCATGCTCTGCTCCGCGGCCGAACTGCAGTTGTCGGACGATGAGGATGAGTTGTTTCTGCTGGATGACGGTGCCCAGCCCGGCGCCCCGTTGGCGGAGGCGATGCGCCTGGATGACCGGGTGTTCGACATCGGTCTGACGCCGAACAGGGGTGACTGCCTGAGTATCAACGGTATAGCCCGGGAGGTCGCGGTCATCAACCGCATGCAGGCCGGGGGCCCGGTGGACGATTCCCCGGCGCCGGTAGTTCATGAGATATCCCGCGCCGTCAACCTGGCGGCGCCTGGCGGTTGCCCGCGCTACGCGGGGCGTATTATCAATAATATCGATATGGCGCGCCCCAGCCCGTTATGGTTGCGGGAGAAGTTGCGCCGCTGCGGATTGCGCAGCCTCAACCCGGTCGTCGATATCACCAATTACGTCATGCTTGAGCTGGGACAGCCCCTGCACGCTTTTGACAACGACAGGTTAAACGGCGCGATAACCGTGCGCTATGCCGCCGGGGGTGAGGAAATTACCCTGCTGGATGGAGAGTCCCATGAACTGCCGGAGTCGACCCTGGTGATTGCCGATGCGGATCGTGCGGTGGCCATGGCCGGCGTAATGGGCGACCTGGGTTCTGCCGTCAGCGCCGCTACCCGGCATGTGTTCCTGGAAAGCGCGTTTTTTACCCCGCTTGTCATTGCCGGCAGGGCCCGGCAGTTCGGGTTGCATACGGATGCGTCCCATCGTTTTGAGCGGGGAGTGGACTTTACCTTGCAGCGCCGGGCCATGGAACGCGCGACGCGCCTGATCCTGGAAATTTGCGGTGGGGAGCCGGGGCCGGTGACCGAGGCGGTGGAACGGCAGGCATTGCCGGAACGCCGGACTGTGGACCTGCGTCCTGCTGCGGTAGAGCGCTTGCTGGGCGAACCCATAGACAGGGAAACCTCCGTCGGGGTCCTGACCCGCCTGGGTCTGGAGGAAGTAACGGGAGCTGACGAGGACTGTCGCAGGTTCAGTGTGCCCCCCCATCGTTTCGATATTACGCTGGAAGCGGACCTGGTTGAGGAGGTTGCCCGCATCTACGGTTACCGGAATATCAACAGCGCGCTGCCGCCGGCGCGCCTGGCTATGCGCAAGCCCGGTTCCCGGGAACGCATGGACCTGGTGCGCCTGGCGTTGGTGAATCGAGGCTACCAGGAAGCAATCACTTACAGCTTCGTCAGCCATGACCTGCAATCCCGGTTGTTCCCCGAACAAGCCGGCATATCCCTGCTCAATGCCATCTCCGCCGATATGGAGCGTATGCGCGTCAGCCTGTGGCCGGGGCTGTTGACGGCATTGCGGCATAATCTCAATCGCCGGCAGGAGCGCGTGCGCCTTTTTGAATCGGGAAAGGTTTTCAGCAGCAACGGTGATATCCGGCAGTCGCCGGCAATTGGCGGGCTGAGTTACGGCGCGGCGGAGCCTGAACAATGGGACCGGCGTAGCGCAACCGGTGATTTCTACGATATCAAGTCTGACGTGGAAACTGTTTTATCAACCTGTTGCGGTCCGGTTGCGCCGGAATACAGGCCTGTCGGCGTACCCGCCCTGCATCACGGCCAGGCCGCGGAGATTATTTATGATGATCGCCGCGTCGGCCTCGTCGGCGCGCTTCACCCGGAGATACAGGCGCAACTGGAGATTGAGGCCGAGGTCTGCCTGTTTGAGTTGTACCTTGACAGAATGCCGGAAAGGTACGGTCCCAGGTATGAAGTGGTTTCCAGGTTTCCTGTCGTGAAACGGGACTTGTCGGTGCTTGTGGACAGGGATGTCCCCATAGCGGACCTGTTGAACTGTATAAACAGCGTAAATTTAACCCTTGACGCTTATCCCGCTGCGGAAGGATCGGCCGCGCAGGAGACAGCAAATTTCCTGGCGGAACTGGATCTGGTGGACGTTTACCAGGGAGAGCCCGTGCCTGAAGGAAAAAAAAGTGTCACATTGGGCTTGACGTTTCAACGAATATCAGACACTCTAATAAACCAACAGGTGGACAGCATGATGTCCCGGATACTGGATTCTCTTTACGGAGAATTTAATGCACAGTTGAGGGAATGAGAATGGCAGCACTGACTAAAGCGGATATGGCCGAGAGGCTTCATCACCAGGATGGCCTGAACAAACGGGAAGCCAAGGAAATAGTGGAGATGTTTTTTGAGGAAATACGTACTGCGCTGGAGGCGGGGAACCAGGTCAAGCTCTCCGGCTTTGGTAATTTTGAACTGCGAAACAAAAGACAGCGGCCGGGGCGCAATCCGAAGACCGGGGAGGAAATCCCAATCAGCGCGCGCCGCGTGGTAACGTTTCGTCCCGGACAAAAACTGAAAGCGCGGGTGGAGGCCTATGCTGGAACCGGCACTGAATAGCGAATTACCGGCAATTCCCAGTAAACGGTATTTTACCATCGGGGAAGTCAGCGACCTTTGCGCAGTCAAACCCCATGTATTGCGCTACTGGGAGCAGGAGTTCCCCCAACTCAAACCCCTTAAACGGCGCGGCAACAGGCGGTATTATCAGCGGCAGGATGTAATATTGATAAGACAGATCAGGAGCCTGCTTTATGAGCACGGGTTTACCATCAGCGGGGCGAGGCAGCGCCTGTCCGGCGATGAAGCCCGGGAAGATTCCAACCAGAGCCAGCAGATTATCCGCCAGTTGTGCGCTGAACTGGAAAAAGTCAGAGACCTGTTACGGCGATAACCCAGTACTCTTTCAACCTGATATTGCCAGATAACTGTCATTCCCGTGAAGACGGGAATCCAGGAGACAAAACTCCGTATGGATCGTCATTCCTGCGCAGGCAGGAATCCAGTCAAATACTGTGTCGCCCGGAGGGCGACTCTTTGTCCACTGGATTCCCGCCTGCGCGGGAATGACAGTTGAACACGGCCGGGGCGTGGCGCAGTCTGGTAGCGCACTGCAATGGGGTTGCAGGGGTCGGAGGTTCGAATCCTCTCGCCCCGACCATTATCAGAGAACCTTGATCAAGGAAACTCCACCTGAACCGGGAAACTGCCGTTGTTGAAACTGCCGATTATCGTTCTGGTTTGTTTGAGCCTGGCCGCAGCGGGTTGCGGCAGTGACAGGTCCGCGCTGCAGGCTTTTGATGCCGGCGATTACGCGACCTCCTACAAGCTGTTCAGACCCCTGGCAGAGTCCGGCGACCGGGCGGCGCAGAATTACCTGGGAGTGCATTTTTACCTGGGCCTGGGGGTGGAACGGGATTGGTCCCAGGCATTGCAGTGGTATGAGAAAGCGGCAAAACAGGGTGACCCCGGGGCGCAGCTCAATTATGGATTGATGTTTCAGAACGGTTATGGAACCAACCCGGACATAGGCGCGGCTTTCATGTGGTACTACGCTTCCTACCGGCAGGGCAATGCGACGGCCGGGCGTTACATGAATACATTGGCGGATGATAACCTGCTGAGTCCGAACCAGATCGATTATGCCAAACTCCGGGCAAGACAATATGTCATCAACCCGGTAGTTCCGGAGCAAGGCTCGGAGGGCAGCCTGTTTCGAAACCCGCAACTTATCGGTGAACCATAGTGTGCGGGATAGTCGGTGCGGTTGCGGGCAGGGATGTGACGCCCATTCTTCTGGAGGGGTTGAGGCGGCTGGAATATCGCGGATATGATTCCGCCGGGGTTGTCGTACTGAATAAAAACTCGGGTTTCGACCGGGTCAGGGTCCAGGGCAAGGTCAATGAGCTTGCCGAGTCAGCCGGCGCAGCGTCCCTGAACGGCGCTACCGGTCTTGCTCATACCCGCTGGGCTACTCACGGCCGTCCCAGCGTCAATAATGCCCACCCGCATATCTGCAGGGATGAAATCGCCCTGGTACATAACGGCATCATCGAGAATCATGACGCGCTGCGGAAGGAACAGGCAGGCGCTGCCTACACGTTCGCATCGGAAACGGATACGGAGGTTGTCGTCAACCAGATCCACCGCCACCTGCAGGGCGGCGATGACCTGCTCGCTGCGGTAAAAAATACCATGGGGAAACTGGAAGGCACCTATGCGCTGGGTGTGATTGACAACAACCGCCCGGATCGGTTGGTCGCCGCCAGGAAAGGCAGCCCCCTGGTGATCGGCATAGGCATCCGTGAGCATTTTATCGCATCCGACGTCTTTGCCCTGTTGCCGGTAACACGGCAGTTCATTGTCCTGGAGGAAGGTGATGTCGCCGATGTTCAAAGGGACCATGTCATTATATTTGACCGGAGCGGCAACCAGGTGAAGCGGCCCGTGTTCACATCGGAACTGTCTTCGGACAGCGCCGACAAGGCGGGATACCGTCATTATATGGCCAAGGAAATATTCAACCAGCCTGCGGCGGTCGCCGATACCCTGGAGGGCAGGATTGAGAATGGCGCAATTATCGAATCCGAGTTCGGGATGTCTGCGCCCGACCTGTTCGATCGTGTGGAAAACGTTCATATTATCGCCTGCGGCAGCAGTTACCATGCCGGCCTGGTAGCCCGATACTGGCTGGAGGCCGAAGGCATCCAGTGCAGCGTGGACATCGCCAGCGAATACCGCTATCGCGACACGGTTGTTCCGGCCAATAGCCTGTTCCTGACGATTTCCCAGTCGGGCGAAACCCTGGATGTGCTGGAGGCCGTGCGGCTGGCCGCCGCCAGGCCTTATCTTGCCAGCCTTGCCATCTGTAATGTCCCGGAAAGTTCACTGACCCGCGAGGCGGATTTGATTTTTTTCACCCGGGCCGGGATAGAAATCGGCGTCGCTTCAACCAAGACGTTTACTTCCCAGTTGGTCGCCCTGTACGTACTGGCGATTGTACTGGCGCGCCGGCGCGGCCTGGACAAGCAGAAGGAAGCGCGCCGGGTCAACCGGCTGGAGAGATTGCCCGGCCAGATTAACCAGGTACTGGAACTGGACCGGCAGTTGGAACAACTGGCCGAGGACTTTATCCATAAACATCATGCGTTGTTCCTGGGCAGGGGAACCATGCTGCCTGTCGCCATGGAAGGCGCATTGAAACTGAAGGAAATTTCCTATATCCACGCAGAAGCCTACGCGGCCGGGGAACTGAAACACGGCCCCCTGGCGCTGATAGATGACGATATGCCGGTCATTGCCGTGGCGCCGAACAACAGCCTGCTGGGAAAACTGAATTCCAATCTGCAGGAGGCGCGCGCGCGCGGCGCCAGCTTGTATGTCTTTTCCGATGCCGATATGTCCATGGAATTGAGCCCTGCCGTGAAAGTCCTGCAATTGCCTGCAGTGGACAACAGCATCGCCCCGATTGTCTATACCGTTCCCTTGCAACTGCTTTCCTACCATGTCGCGGTACTCAAGGGCGCAGACGTGGATCAGCCGAGAAACCTGGCCAAGTCCGTTACGGTGGAATAATTTATCCGCAGTAAGGATTGTACTTCCCGGGACAGTTGTTCGTCGGCGCCGCGTATCCATTCGAACAGCACGGACTCCGCATCGCAAATGATAATCCCCGCTCTCCCAAGGCGCCGTAGTGCGGTTTCGTAATTTTCCCTTTGCCGGGAGCATACCGCATCCGCCACCACGAAGACCACGTAACCCCGGTTATGCAGGTCGAGCGCTGTCTGCAATATGCAGACGTGGGCTTCCATACCCACCAGGATGGCCTGTTTTCTCTTGGTAGCAGTCAGGTCCCCGGCGAAGTTCTTCGCTCCCAGGCAGGAAAACGTGGTCTTTTCATAGAGATTCGCTGCCTGCGGCAACAGTTTCCGGATTTCAGGCTCCATGACGCCCAGGCCCTCGGGAGATCGTTCCGTTGCGAATACCGGGAGCGCCAGCCTGGCGGCGGTATTGACCAGCAACCCCGTGTTGCGCTGCAGCCTGGCCAGGACCTTGACGGGCATCACTGCAGTCAGTTCCGTCTGGATGTCGATAACCATCAGTACTGAATTTCCGGCGTCACAGAGAGACGTGTAATTTTCAGTTTTAGCTTGCATGTCTTAAATGTTTGCTGCGCCATGTGTATTACGGCGCGGGACATTCCGTCAGTTCAGCCAGCGATTCACCTGTGACAGGTCTTCCGCCGACAGGCTGCCGGAGGCCTGTTTCAGCCGTAATGTATCCAGCAGGTAGTCATAACGGGCCCGGGCGTAATCCCGCCTGGCCTGGGAGGTGGCCCGTTCCGCCGCGACAACGTCCACTGCGGTGCGGGTGCCGACTTCAAAGCCGGCTTCGGTAGCCTGTAACGCGGTTTCGCTGGAGACGACGGCCTGTTTCAGCGCATTCACCCGGCTGATCCCGGCAATCACACCCAGGTAGGCCTGGCGCGTCAGGCGTTGCGCGTTCCTGCGCGCCTGTTCCAGCCTTTCCATTTCGGCGTTGAGCCGTTCATGGGTCTCCCGCACCCGGGAGTTGACATAGCCTCCCTGGAATATCGGGACGTTAAGCTGGACCCCCACCGAGGAGGTTGTGCTTTCATAAGAGCCGAAGCGCCCGCCGGTTTCATCCAGGCTGTGCCGGGCAACCATGTCAAGCGTGGGCAGGCGCCCGGCCTGCTGGCGTTTTATTTCCCGGCGCGCGTTATCCACTGCGTGCTGGGCGGCAAGCACGTTCAGGTTCTGCTCCAGCGCGGCGCCGGTCCATGTCTCGATTTCCTCGGGTTGCGGGCTTAACAGCGGCATGGTTTCCCCGAGGGTTGCCAGTCCGGAAAAATAGGCGCCGGTAATCTCGCGCAGGGATTCCGTGGAATTGTCCACGTTATTCCTTGCCTCAATCTCCGCGGCGAATGCCCGGTCATAGCCGGCCTGGGCTTCCTGTACGTCCGTGATGGCCGTCAAACCCACGTCAAAGCGCTGTTTCGCCTGGTCCAGTTGCCGGCTCAGGGACTTTTTCTCGGCTTCGGCAAAACCCAGGTTGTCATAGGCGGCCAATACCTCGAAATAAGCCGTCGTGGTGCGCAGTATCAGGTCCTGTTCGGCTGCAATCAATTCCGCGTCCGCCTGTTTGATCTGGTTGCCTGCCTGCAGGTACTGGATAATCCGGTCGCCCCGGAACAGCGGCTGGGTGAGATCAAGGCTGTAACCGTGGCTGCCGAAGGTCACTTTACCCCGCTGGTCTATGGGGTTGAAAATACTGTCGATTTCCTGCTCATTGGTAAAGGCGTTGGCGCTGAATGACAGTGACGGCAGCAGGTGCGCCAGGGCCTGGGGCCGTTGTTCCATGACCGCCCGTTTCGTCGCGGCAACCTGCCGGTATTGCGGGTCGCTGTCCAGGGCATACCCGTAAATTTCCATCAGGTCGACCGCGTAAGCGGCATTAGCGCAGGTAAAGAATAAAACAGCGCACAGAACTTGCAGGTACGTTCTCATTGTCACATCAAACAGTTTCTATCAAGTATGGCGGGGACGGATTTAAATCCGTCCCCTGAGTACCCCTAATACCGAGGCATATCCTCGTCGACCCGTTCCGCCCACGCATCAAGGCCGCCTTCCAGGTTTGAAATGTCCTTGAATCCCGATGCCTCAAGATAAGCGCTTACCTCCAGGCTGCGCATGCCGAAATGGCAGATGACGACCGTTCTTGCTTCCTGGTTCAGTTCCCGCGCCCGTTCCGGAATTTCGTTCATGGGAATATTGACGGAACCGGGCAGGCGGCAGATTTCAAATTCCCAGGGGTCGCGCACATCGAGCAGAACGACCTTGTCCCACTCAGATTGTAATGCCGCCAGTTGTTCCGCGGTGAT
Organism: Gammaproteobacteria bacterium; assembly: GCA_965204045.1. Classification (GTDB taxonomy): domain Bacteria; phylum Pseudomonadota; class Gammaproteobacteria; order Eutrophobiales; family Eutrophobiaceae; genus JAAXHV01. Next base: position 4,369,969 of record CBDBDW010000002.1, on the reverse strand, counting down.
GCTTTGCATGCTGCATATTCCGGTTACTTTTTTGCTATTATACCCCATTGAACACATGTCTGAGGACTTTCCTTCGATGAGCAGCAATCCTGAATTACAACATACCTTTGCCGGCATTGCGCGCCATGAGCGAAAACCCGGTGTTGACGCCAAGGCTGTTCAGGCTTTTCCCAATTCCAGAAAGATTCACGTGCAGGGAAGTCGCGATGATATCCGCGTGCCCATGCGGGAAATCCGCTGCAGCGACACACCGACAGCTTCGGGTTCGGAGAAAAATCCTCCCGTGACGGTGTACGATACCTCCGGTCCATATACGGACCCGGCCGTAGCCATCGACATCCGCCGGGGACTGGGCGGGATTCGGGATAACTGGATCAGCGAACGGGGCGACACCGAGCAGCTTGACGCGCTGAGTTCCGTTTACGGCCGCCGCCGTCTCAATGACGGGAAACTCGCAGAGTTGCGCTTTGGACCGCAAAGATTGCCGCGCCGGGCCATGGAAGGCCGTAACGTGACGCAATTGCATTACGCAAGGCAGGGGATTATCACCCCGGAGATGGAATTCATTGCCATCCGGGAAAACCAGCGCCTGGATGAATGCCGTGAGCAGGGTTTGTTGAAACGCCATGAAGGACAGCCTCTCGGCGCGCGCTTGCCTGCCGAAATCACCCCGGAGTTCGTGCGTTCCGAGGTGGCGGCGGGTCGCGCCATCATCCCCGCCAATATCAACCACCCGGAAACGGAACCGATGATCATAGGCCGGAATTTCCTGGTCAAGATCAACGCCAACATAGGCAATTCGGCGGTGACATCATCCATCGGCGAAGAAGTGGAAAAGATGACCTGGGCAACCCGCTGGGGGGCCGACACGGTGATGGATTTATCCACCGGCAGGAATATCCACGAGACCCGCGAATGGATTATCAGGAATTCGCCCGTTCCCATCGGCGCCGTCCCCATCTACCAGGCCCTGGAAAAGGTGGACGGCAAGGCGGAGGAACTGACCTGGGAGATTTACCGGGACACCTTGATCGAACAGGCCGAACAGGGAGTGGACTATTTCACCATTCACGCCGGTGTGCGTCTTGCTTATATCCCGCTGACGGCGGACCGCGTTACCGGCATCGTTTCCCGCGGCGGCTCGATTATGGCGAAATGGTGCCTTTCCCATCACCGGGAAAGTTTCCTGTACACCCGTTTCGAGGAAATATGCGAGCTAATGAAAGCCTACGACGTGGCCTTCTCCCTGGGAGACGGTTTGCGTCCCGGCTCCATCGCCGATGCCTGCGATGCCGCCCAGTATGCGGAGCTGGAAACCCTGGGAGAACTGACACAGACCGCCTGGGAGCACGACGTGCAGGTCATGATCGAAGGGCCCGGCCACGTGCCCATGCACCTGGTCCGGGAAAACATGGAGAAAGAGCTGGCAAGTTGTGCCGAGGCGCCGTTTTATACCCTGGGCCCGTTGACAACCGATATCGCGCCCGGGTACGACCATATTACCTCGGCGATCGGGGCCGCCATGATAGGCTGGCACGGCACCGCCATGTTGTGTTACGTCACTCCGAAAGAACACCTGGGCCTGCCCGATAAGGATGATGTCAAGGATGGAATTATCGCGTACAAGATTGCCGCCCATGCCGCCGACCTGGCCAAGGGACACCCGGCCGCGCAGGTCAGGGACAATGCCTTGTCCAAGGCGCGCTTCGAGTTCCGCTGGGAGGACCAGTTCAACCTGTCACTGGACCCCGACAAGGCCCGGGAGTTCCACGATGAAACCCTGCCCAAACAGGCCCATAAGGTGGCGCATTTCTGCTCCATGTGCGGACCGAACTTCTGTTCCATGAAAATAACCCAGGACGTGCGTGATTATGCGAAGCAGCAGGGACTCGAGAACATGGAAGAAGTCATCGCGAAAGGGATGGATGACAAGGCGCAGGAGTTCAACCGCCATGGCGGAGATATCTATAACAAGATTTGAGATATGTTATTTCTGCGTCATCTGCGGACGAATCCCTGCGTCATCCGCGGATAAATAAATGACCGACTTCCAGCAATTGATCGCCGCCGCGCCGGACCCTGAGACCGCCGCGCTCCGGTTCGACAGGATGCGGCAGGATGCCGAACTGAGCAGGGAAATGGACCGGTTGCCGGCATCCCTGGCGGCTGATTTCATCAACATCATCGGCTACTCAAACTTCCTGTTCAATTATATCTGCCGGTATCCGCATACCGTTCGCCTGTTGGGCGAGTCCTGTGAAATTAACTCCGGACAACTGGACGGTATCCATGGGCCTGAGGATTTGCGGCGTTTCAAATACGAGCAGTTGTTGAAAATAACCTGGATGGATGTGTCCGGCGGATATCCGTATGAAATTGTGCTTGACAGGTTGAGTCTGCTGGCCGACTTGATCCTCAACAAGGCATTTGCCTTAAGCTTCAGCGGGGATCACGGGACCTCCATCGGACAAAACGTCTGTGTCTTTGCCCTGGGAAAACTGGGAGCAAGTGAGCTGAATTACAGTTCAGACGTTGACCTGATATTCGCAAGCAGCAACTACGATGAAATCGGCGACGCCGATTCCCACGAATTACAGAGGACGCTGTCAAACGGACTTAGGCAGTTTACCAGGCTGCTGGAGCAAACCACACACGGCGGATTTTTATACCGGGTCGACCTGAAACTGCGGCCCTGGGGGAAGAGCGGGCCCCTGTTTCTGTCCGTGGACGAGACGGAGAACTATTACCAGGCGAGCACGGAAGCCTGGGAGCGGCTGACCTGGTTACGCGCCCGGTGTGTTGCGGGCAATGAAATGCTTGGCGAGGAACTCCTTACCCGGTTGCGTCCCTTTGTGTTCATACGTTCCATGAGTGCCGCGGACCTGGAGCGGTTTGTGGCTATCAAGGGGGAGATGGCCAGGGTCCGGGCGCGCAGCGGCCAATGGCACGTCAAGCTGGGCCGGGGCGGCATCAGGGACATCGAGTTTTTTGTCCAGATACTGCAACTGATCAGTGCGGCAAAGCACGCCGAATTGCGCACAACCAATACCCTGGAGGTGCTGGAGAGTCTGCGCAAACTGAATTTTATCAGCGCTGAAGACGAGCAGGAGATCAGGGCTGCTTACCTGTTCCTGCGCCGTCTGGAAAACCGTTTGCAGATGGCGGATGAGAAACAGGCCCATGCCTTGCCGGATGATGCAGCCGGCAGGATCACGATAGCGCGTTCCCTGAACATGGAAGGCAGGACGGATGATGAAATCCTGGCAAATTTTGAACAATGCCTAAACGCCAACCGCAAGATCGCTGAGAAATACTTTGAAAAGGTACTACCCGAGGCCAAAGACAGTGCCGAGGGCGATGAACGCCCTCATGTCACGTATGCCGGCGCCTGGAACAAGGTGCAGGCGGAAGTCAGTTTTACCCGCTGGAACGAATTGTGCGAGAAGGAACAATGGGGGGACAGGCCGGAGGACAAGAACCTGATTATCAATATTTTCGGCGCCAGCTGGTATTTCACCCGGTATATTTTTTTCCGGGGGTATGAAATTACCGAGCTGATCGACAATTACCGGGATAAACCAATCAACGCCGATGAGATGATGCGGACGTTACAGGTGAAAGGGTTCAAACGGAATATCGAACAGGGACTGAACGTCCTGTCATCAATAAAAAACCAATGGATGCTGTTGTTGCTCATCCGTTTCTTGCAGGGAGAGATGGCGCTTGCCGAAATTGAAAAAAATCTAACCTTGCTGGCTGAGTGTGTCTTCAGTTTCATGATCAGACAGCTGTCCGGGACAAATCGTCAGTTGTTTGACAATGTGGCGGTGCTGGGCATGGGCAGGATGGCAGGGCATGAGATGATATTCGGTTCCGACCTGGACCTGATATTCCTGTACCGGACGAAATCCGCCGGCGACACGACCGAGGTTGCCCGCGAGCTCCAGGGATTGATGCGCCGCCTGGCCAGGATATCCCCTGCCGGCCTGCTATACGAAGTGGACATGCGGCTGCGGCCTCACGGCACCTCCGGATCTTTGATTACGCGGATGGATTCCTTTATCGATTATCATCGGTCGGACCGGGCGATCTGGGAGCGGCAGATGATGACGCGCTGCCGTCCCATCTATGACCCCCATGGCATGGGACAGGAGGCGTTGCAGGCTATCTCCGGCTCCATCTACGGTGACTACGACGGTGAATTGCTGCAGGACGAGATCGTGAAAATGCGCGAGCTGATCGAGGAGACGCTGGGCAGTCCGCGCCACAAGCATGAAATCAAGCGCGGCAAGGGCGGGATCATGGATATTGATTTCATTACCCATTATTTGCAGCTCAGCCACGGCAAAAACCATGCGGACCTGCAGACTGCCAGCACCCGAACGGCTTTGAAACGCCTGTCGGAGTTGAACTTCATCGACACCGACACCGCAGGGTTATTGCTGAAAGCCTATAATTTCCTGAAACAGGCGGAGATCTGCATGCGCCTGATAGATTTGAAACCCAGCAGCACAATCCCTGCCGACCCTGAACAGAACGCGGTTTTGTCCAGAGGCATGGGCTTCGCCGAAGACCGCACCGGGGAATTCATGGAGGAATTCCTTGATACCAGGGAAAAGGTCAGGAACGCTTTTATTCAGCTCGTCGGGACACCCGAATAAAAGAGGAAGAAATTCAGGGGTCAGAGTAAGAAATTCAGAAAGAATTTTTACTCTGACCCCAGGATATTACAGGGGTTCGCAGGGGAAGAATTTATCCTCCGGGATGTATTTCAGCAGGGCATCCCTGCAAAAATACAACAGGTCCTCGCGGATTCTGTCCCGGTAGGTGACCATCCCGTCGCCAGCTTCCTCCAGCGGCGAGGCGAACAGGACCTCGTACGGATAAAGCCGCGCCAGGGACCGGTAATACGTTTTGGGAAGGCGGAAACTCCCCAGGCTGACCGAATGCAGCAGCGCCGCATCGGTGGCGTTGAAGACTTGCGCGAACAGCCTTTCATATTGCTCGTTTACGCCCTCCTGGTAAATCAACGGGTCGAAACGCAACCCGATGCGCCAGCCGCGCGCCTGCAGGCGTTGCAGCGCCTGCAAGCGCTTGCTCACCGGGGGCGCCTTGTGTTCTGTGGCGTCGGCGATTTCAGCCGGCGTGAAACTGTAAGCGACAATGCAGTTGGGTATGGGTTCGAGGTCCAGTAACGACCTGGTTTGCGTACTCCTGGTGCGCAATTCCAGCAGCGCCTGCGGATGGTCCCTGAACAGGGGCAGGAATTCCTTCACGAAACCCGTTACCGGGTCCAGGGCCAGGCTGTCGCAATCGTAACCGGAAAAGAAATGCGCCGAGGCATCCCCCGCCGCCCGGATCTTGTCAACAATGGCCTGAATAAAGTCCTCATAGTTCACAAAAATGACATAGTGCGCCGACCGGTACATACCCTGCAAGAAGCAGTAACGGCAGTCGTAGATGCAGTTCAGCATGTGGGAGAAATAATAATTCAGATTGCCGCCAATGGCGTATTCAGGCGGCGAGGGCAGCACGTGGTTGGAAAACTTCTCCGCCAGGATCAATGCCGGACTGATCTTCTGCAGGCGAAAGTTCTGCGCCCTGCGGTTGAAAATCTCGCCATAACGGGCGCACGTGGTCACCAACGCATCCGGGAAACGCCGCAGGATGGCGCGCGCCCGCGGATGCTCAAGCAGGGTCTCCTCAATATATATCTGGTCGATCATTATCCCAAAGGATCCGATGTCTGGAGGCAGGTTCGGACAGGCATTTTTCCTTCTTATCCGGCTGTGGAGCAGGTTCGGACAGGCATTATTACTCCGTATCCGGCGGCGGAGCAGGTTCGGACAGGCATTTTAAGGCACGCTGTGAATACGTCCCTGTACGCTTTATCATCCGCTGTCCCTGCGGATGACATCCTTAAAATGCCTGTCCGAACCTGCAAGTCTCTTGAAGGATTGTAGAGTTGCAGAAACAGATAGAATGTCAAAATTCTAGTCATACCAATCTGATGGGGGCCTTATCCAGTTCGGCCTGCAGGTAGTGCAGCACCTCGGCGGCGGTTTTCTTTCCGGCCGCGCGCTCGGCCGGGCTCTTGTCTCCGGGTTGCAGGGCGCGCCATTTCCTCAGGGCGGCCCGCAACTGGTGCTGCTGGCTGACGGTAAAATGCCGTTGTCTCGTGATTGCATGGTAGTCCGGGCCTGTGTCGTTGAGATCTCGCAGCAGTTCCGACAGAGTCAGAAGCTGCTCGATGATCTTCTCGATGACAGGCAGGTTTTGTTGCGCCAGGCGGCCGGCAAGGGCCGGATTGACGCTATCCAGGGGTGTGTCGGCGTTATCCGAGACAATCTTCAGCGCCTGCGCCAGTTCCAGCGTTGCGACATCGCTCACGGCGCGGAAGAACCCGGCGCATTCCATGTCGAACAATTCTTCCCGGTAGTCGCTGCCGGGTTCGTCCAGGGTGAGCAGGTCGTGGGCCGGGATCGTTACCGGAAAGACACGGGACGGGAACCAGGTCTGTCCGGACGCGGCATCGGTCACCTTTTTTACCATGACCGCCTGGCCGACCGGCAGGTCGGCGTGTCCCGCAATGCCCAGGTTTAGCCAGGCATGGGATCTGTCCGCGTCGAAGTACTCGTGCGTCCGGGCCACTGCTTCGGCGGCGGCGGATTTGCCGATGCCGGACAGGGTGAGAGAGATGCGCGCATCGGCATTATGGTAGGTGCGGGCCGAGTCCGGCAGGGCGCGCAGGCCGAAATGATCCAGCAACGGCCGGGCCTCGGGCTTCAGGGCGCAGACTATGTGCAGCATCAGTGAGCGTAGCGCGCCAGCAACTGCTCACATTCCGGAACGAAAACCCGGTTGTTGTGTTTTGCGGCGCCGTTCAGGTAAATCCTGATCTTGCCGACCAGTGTGTCAACCGCAGCTTTCCGGTCTGCAGACCCCAGTGCTACCTCGTTGAGGACCCTGTCGAGCGACCTGATGCGGTAGCGGTCCATGCCCCGGTAGCGGGTTGAGAGTTGATCGGGATGCCCGCCGTACTTGGTGATCAGGCGCTCGTTTACAAACGCCACCGGCATGCGGGCGCAGATGCGCAGCCATAAATCATAATCCTCGCACACCGGCAGGGTTTCATCGAACATTCCCACCCGGTCAAATACGCGCCGGTGGATCATGACGGATGAAGGGGAGATCACGCACAGGGGCAGGCAGTATTTGAAGATTGATCCCCCGTATTTTCTGTGTTTGAGATGCGGATTGACCCGGACGCCGTTGCGTATCCATATCTCGTCCGTGTGTACGATACCGATATCGGGGTCTTCCCGGACGGCCTGCACCTGCCGGTCCAGCTTGCCGGGAAGCCAGGCGTCGTCCGAATCGAGGAAAGCCAGCCAATCGCTCCGGGCCGCGCCTATGCCGGTGTTCCTGGCCGCGCTTACCCCCTTGTTCTCCCGGGAGATCAGCTTGACGCCGGGATAGTCACGCCGCACCAGGTCCCGGGTCGAGTCGGTGGAACCGTCGTCAACAACAATGATTTCAAGCGGTTGCAAGTCCTGTGAGAGCACTGAATCCAGGCACCTCGCTAGCAGGTGCGCGCGGTTGTGAGTGGGAATGATGACGCTTACGGATTTCATGAGATACACACAGTATAACAGTGATAAAATAATCGTATGGCGCGGCTTCAGGATAAGATTACGGTGGTGACAGGGGCGAGTTCCGGGATCGGGCGCGCCATTGCCCTCGCCTTTGCCGGAGAAGGCGCTCACGTGGCCGTCAATTACAACAGGTCCGAACAGCGGGCGCAGGACGTGGTCAGGGAAATACGGGGATTATCCGGGCAGGCGCTTGCCGTGCAGGCGGATATAGCCGATCCGGACGCCGTCGCCGGCCTGATTGACAGGGTCAGCGCTGAATTCGGCCGCATCGACATCTGGGTCAATAATGCCGGCGCGGATATCCTCACGGGCAGCGGCGCCCGGCTCACCGACCGGCAAAAACTCACCAGGCTGACGGAGGTTGACCTGAAAGGGACTATCCAGTGTTGCTGGGCAGTGGCCGATGTGATGCAACGCCAGGGCGGCGGCGTGATCATCAACATGTCCTGGGACCAGGCCGTTCACGGCTACCCGGGCGCCAATCCGCAGATGTTCTCAGCAGTGAAAGCCGGCGTCCGGGCATTCAGCAAATCACTGGCAAAGACCGCCGCCCCGGCGGTCAGGGTCAACGTACTGGCGCCGGGCTGGATAGCCACCGCGTTTGCCACGGAAGTCATGGAACAGGAGTATTACGCGGAACGCCTCGCGGAAATTCCGTTGAAACGGTTCGGGACGCCTGAAGACGTGGCCGGGGCGGCAGTATTCCTGGCCTCCGATGAATCCGCCTATATTACGGGCGCGGTGCTTAACGTGGGGGGTGGAGTTGTATAAAGGTCTGTGTTTTCCGTTTGGAATCACGACTGGCAGGTTTGGAAGACTATATTGATGTACGCCATGGAAGGCGTACATCAATATAGTCTTCCAAACCTGCTGGAGAGGACGGTGATCCAATTGAAAACAATAAAATCACTGTGTTTTGTTGTGGTTGCTTTATTGCTGGCAACATCTTCTAGCGGATTGTTCGCGCGGGACGGGTATGAAACCGAACGCCGGGAAATGATCGCCGCCATCAGGGAAACGGTGGACGAAACCCGCAGTTATACCGGACTGGACGCCCTGGACGAACGGGTGATGGAGGCCGTGGCGGCCGTGCCGCGCCACGAATTCGTGCCTCGGGACCTGCGATTTGCCGCCTACCTGAACAGCGCGCTGCCCATCGGCGAGGGCCAGACCATTTCCCAGCCCTATATCGTCGCCCTCATGACGCACCTGCTGGAGGTGGATCAGGATGCGTCGGTGCTGGAAATCGGCGCCGGTTCAGGTTACCAGGCCGCGGTCCTGGCGCGGCTGGTGCGCCATGTCTATACCATAGAGATCATCGAAACCCTGGGCAGGCGGGCTGAGGACACCCTGGCGCGACTCGGTTTCGACAATGTCACGGTAAGGATCGGAGACGGCTACATCGGCTGGGAGGAACACGCCCCGTTTGATGCGATCATCGTTACGGCAGCCCCCGAACAAGTGCCGCAACCCCTGATCGACCAGCTTAAACCCGGCGCCCGCATGGTGGTCCCGGTCGGCCCGGCATTCGGCTACCAGACACTGCAGGTACTGGAAAAGCAGCAAAACGGCGAGATCAGGGAGACCGATATCCTGCCGGTCGGTTTCGTTCCGTTTGTGAGGGATTAGTCCCTTATCAGTAAAATCTTGTGCAAAATGGCAAAGAATCTCGTTCGTCATGCGAAGGCAGGAATCCAGTCAATTAACTTGTCGCTTGCGACACATTATAAAAGTGTCCCTTCGGGACGTGTGTTCCACTGGATTCCCGCCTGCGCGGGAATGACGAACGAGTTTTGGTTCTGGCTTGTCCGGGTTAGGGGCTAGGGACTAGCTTGTCCATCAAACTGACATAGTCCGTTTTCCCGGTACCCAGCACCGGTATCTCACGCATATGCGCCACTTCCCGCGGGATGTACAGTTCCCCATAGCCCAGTTCCCGCGCCTTTTCCTGGAACGCCTTCCGGTCCGCCCCCTCTTGTTCCGACAGCAGAATGATTTTCTCCCCCTTGCGCTCATCAGGCAGGGATATGGCGGCATGGTTGCAATCCGGCCAGACGGCCACGGCCAGCTCTTCCACCGCGGTGAGTGAGATCATCTCGCCGCCGATCTTGGCAAAACGTTTGGCCCGGCCCAGCAGTTCGATATAGCCATCGGCATCGATAGCCGCAATGTCGCCGGTATCGTACCAGCCCTCCCCGCGCTCCGTGCGCGGCGCCTGGATACTGCCGTCGGAACCGTGCAGCAGGTAGCCGGACATCACGTTGGGGCCGTTTACCACCAGTCTCCCGCCATGCTCTATGCCCGGAACCGGCGCCAGGTAAGCCTGCATCCCCGGCAACAGTTTTCCCACACTGCCGGCCTTGTTGTTGATCGGAGTATTCACCGAAACCACCGGGCTGCACTCCGTAGCGCCGTACCCTTCCAGGATGCGGATCCCGAACTTCTCCATCCACAGTTTCCGGGTATCGTCCTGCAGCTTTTCAGCCCCAGCGAGCACATACTTCAGGGACTTGAAATCGTATGGATGGGCATGACGGGCATAACCCTTCAGGAAGGTGTTGGTGGCGAACAAAATCGAGGCGTCCGTCTGGTACAGGAGTTCCGGGATGACCCGGTAATGCAGGGGTGTGGTGTACAGGAATATCCTGCAGCCGCCCAGCAGCGGCAGCACGCAACCGATGTTGAGTCCGAACGAGTGAAACAGCGGCAGGCAATTGAAAAAAACATCGCTGGGCTTGAACCCTATGCAACTGCGCGCCTGGGCGAAATTGGCCAGCAGGTTGCGATGGGATAACACAACACCCTTGGGAACGCCTTCCGAGCCGGAAGTAAACAGGATCGTGGCAGGGTCGCCGGGCTTTGCGGTCGGGCGGTAACAGGCGCGGGGAAAACGGCTGCGCACCAGCCCGAGCAGTTTGTCCGTGACGCCTATCCGGTCGCGCAGGTCCTCCAGGTAGACCAGGTTCACCCGTTGCTCCAGACCTTGCGCCAACTCTTGCAGGCCGGCATTCTCTATGAATTGCCTGGAAGTATAAACCGTCCTGATCGAAGCGGTTTCGCAGGCTTTCAGCAGCACCTGCAAGCCGGTGCTGTAGTTCAGCATGGCGGGAATTCTTTCCAGGTACAACATGGACAGGTATACCACGACGCCGCCCGCGACGTTCGGCATCAGCACGCCGACATGTTCCCCGGGTTGCGTATCCTTGCGCAATACGCCGCCGAGGATAAAAGCGCGCATCAGCAACTGCCTGTAGGTAAACGGCTCCCGCCTGATGTCTTCAAGCACGACCCGGTTGCCGCCGAACAGTCCCGCAGACTGCAATATCGCATCGAACACGGTCTTTTCATAGTCATAACAGGCGAAGGACACCTTGTACATCAGGTCCTGCATGCGCGAGGCGGCGGCCTTGCGCCGTTCGTGCCCCTGGATCGACGGGTCGATCTCCAGTTTTTCCGGCGCCAGCACCTGCATCCGTATTCTGGGAAATCTTATCCGTTCTCCCAGGTAACCCATGGCAGTGTATTGCGCGCCCTCGATGGAAACGGGAAGCACGGTTGCGCCGGCGCGATCGGCGATTAATCCCGGTCCTTCATAGACCTTCATCAGGCTGCCGGTGGTGGTGATGCGGCCTTCCGGGAAAATGACAGCCTTGCGGTCTTCCTGGAGGAAGCGCACCATGGATTTTACCGACAGCGGATTGGTCGGATCCATGGTGTACAGATCGGCGAAATAGAGAAACGGTTTAAAACGCGGGCGGTTAGCGACCTGGGTATTGATGGCGAACCTGAGATTATCGGGAAACCAGGCAAACAGCATGATTCCGTCAAGCAATGATGTGTGATTGGCAACGATCAGCACCCGGTTGCCGGCCTGCCGGTAATGTTCCAACCCGGTGACCTCAACCCGGTACAGCAGCCGCAGCAGGCAGCGCAGGAAAAATTTCAGGAAACCAGTCATGTCACAGGGTTATTCTACTATGGAACCTTTGATTAAGTCAGAGCTTCCCTATTTTACCTTATGAAACACAGGTGACCGCGTCAAGCGGATAATCCCGTGAAAATCTCTGTGCGCTCCGTGCCCTCTGTGGTTAAAAAAACAGGGGCTGTGAGGCAGGTCAGATACCGGCTGAGCGGGAGCCTGGTCGATAGACGGTTATTTTTTGCCTGGGATAGATGGTATCGCTTTTGCGCAGGTTGTTCCAGGCCAGCAATTCTTTCAATGTTACGCTGAATTTTTTTGCTATTTTGGACAGGCTATCGCCTTTTCTGACTGTGTATGCGATGGGCTCTTGCGCCGGCTGCCCGGCAACCGTCTGAACGGCCGGCGCCGCGAACACCTTGAGTTTTTGTCCGGGCTGAAGGCTCCTGGGCCGGGAAATGCCGTTCCATGCCTGCAGTTGTCTCGCACTGACGCCGGGATAGCGCTGGGCGATATGCGAGAGCGTGTCCCCCCGTTTGACGATGTAGTGGCACTGTTCACCGACGTCCGTGGCCGTTAACCGTTGTGCCGGAGTCAGGCCGGCAAGCTTTTCCAGGAATGATTGTTCGCTGCTGACGGGCAGCAGCAGTTGATGTGCGTCCTGTGTCCTGGTCGCCCAGTCTTCGTAGCCCGGATTCAGGTCGCGCAGTTCATCCCGGGTCATGGCGGCCAGTTCTGCAGCAATGGCAAGGTCAATCTGCCCGCCGGTGTCCACCTGAGTAAAATACTGCCGATCCGGTATCGGCTGCCATACGATGCCGTGCTGTTCCGGGTTGGCGACCAGTTCCGCCACGGCCAGCAGGCTGGGCACATAGCCCCTGGTCTCCCGGTGCAGGCGTAGTGAGAAGAAGTCGGTGTCCTTGCCGGCCCTGCGGTTGCGGCGGATGGACCGGGCCACGTTTCTCTCGCCGGTGTTGTAGGCGGCCACGGCCAGCAACCAGTCGTCGAATTCGGCGTTGAGGTCTTCCAGGTAATCCAGGGCGGCCCTGGTGGCGGCTACAATGTCCCTCCTGCCGTCATAAGAGCAGTTCTGTTTCAGTCCGTACCTCTCCCCGGTGCCCCGGATAAACTGCCAGATACCTACCGCGGCCTTGTGGGACCTGGCGCGGGGCTGGAACGCGCTCTCGACGATGGGCAGCAGGGCAATTTCCAGCGGCATGCCGCGTTTTTCCACTTCGCCAACGATATGATGCAGGTAGAGACTGCCGCGCGCGGCCACCCGGTCCAGGTACTTCTGGTTTTTGGCGTACCATGCCAGCCTGCCCTTGACTTCCCGCCGGTCCAGGTGCCTGGGGATGTTGAGGTTGGCGCCGATCCGTTGCCAGAGATCGTCACCCGGCGTAGCGCCATCCTGCGCAACAGGCCGGGCCGGTTCGGTGCGCGTCTTGGCCAGTTCCTCTACGGTTTCGTCCGGAAGCTCCGGCTCAGGAGCGATGAGAATAACAGGCTCCTGCGCATCGGCTCCCGGCTGGGTTTCGGCAGTTTTCTGAAGGGGTTGCTGGCTGCACGCGCTTAGCAGGAAAGCGACGCTGATAACTATTGCTGGCAGTCCGGAGCAGCGCATCGGAGGATGCTACGCGCGACCCTGGTCGATGTCAAGTATTTTTTCAGGAATTTTTTTCAGGAAAAATAGCAAATCCTGAGGTAAGATTTTGCCTGTGAACCCGCAACTTCAGGCACAGGAAAACATATCCGCAACATTACCCGCCACCCCTGCCCGCGCCGGGTTTTCCGCATGGGTCAAAGGCGATGTGGGCAGTGTTCTTGCCGGTTATGAGAGGAAAAAATTCGACAGGATTTTACCCGGCCTGTTCGGGTATCACATTGCCCAGATAGGTCAATATGACGGTGTAGCGCTGGATGCAGCCGGGCGTATCAGGAACAAGATCAGGTTACGCCTGGACGCTGACGGGTTGCGTGACGGCAGTTGCGCGCTGTCGGCCAGCGCCGCATCCCTGCCGTTTGCCGCGCACAGCATTGACGTTGTGGTTATGCCCCATGTGCTTGAGTACGTTTCCGACCCCGGCGCCGTTCTGAAGGAAACGGAACGCGTCCTGATCGAGGATGGCCGCCTGATCGTTACGGGATTCAGCCCGTGGAGCCTGTGGGGATTGTGGCGCCTGAACCCGGTATGCCGCAAGCGGCCGCCCTGGGACGGCCGGTTTTACAGTATTGCCAGACTCAGACACTGGTTGTCCATGCTTGATTTTGAGGTGCTTGAGGTTGACCGGTTTTTATTTCGCCCCCCATGCAGGCGCAGGAGCCTGCTGCGCCGTTTGTTATTTCTGGAAAAACTGGGAGAATCCTGCTGGCCGTTTCTTGGCGCGGCTTACATGATGGTCGCGCAGAAACGCCGGACGCCCGTCAGTCCCATAAAAATGAGCTGGCGCAAGAGGATATTTCTGTCCGGCGCGTCCGCTGTGAATGGGGTCAGGTCGCACATTGCACACACAAAGAAATATCCGGCAAGATGTCGTGAATCTTGATGTGTGTGCAATGTGCGACCTGACCCCATTCACACAGACAATTAGTGCACAACAAGCTACCATGCATGAACAAGTTCATTGAAATATTTACCGACGGCGGCTGCCGCGGCAATCCCGGACCGGGCGGCTGGGGCGCGTTGTTGCGCTACAACGATACCGAAAAAGAGTTGTCCGGCGCCGCGCCGCAGACCACCAATAACCGTATGGAGCTGACTGCCGCGATTAAAGCCCTGGAAGCGCTGAAAGAACCCTGCCGGGTACGTCTGACCACGGATTCCAACTATGTGAAGAACGGAATCCTGCAATGGATAGATGACTGGAAACGGCGCGGCTGGCGCACCGCGTCCAGGCGTCCCGTAAAGAACCAGGATCTCTGGCAGCGCCTGGATGAACTGGCGGCCTGCCATGAGATTGAATGGCGCTGGGTAAAAGGTCACAGCGGTCATGCGGAAAATGAGCGCGCCGATGCGCTGGCGACCAGGGCAATGGACCGTCTGTTGTGAATGGGGTCAGGTCGCACATTGCACACACAAAGAAATATTCGGGAAGATGTCGTGAATCTTGATGTGTGTGCAATGTGCGACCTGACCCCATTCACACCTTGAGGACAAACGTGCGCCAGATTATCCTGGATACCGAAACCACGGGACTTGAGCCGGCAAGCGGGCACCGGATTATTGAAATAGGCTGTATCGAAATGAAGGACCGCCGCAAGACGGACCGGCGCCTGCACTATTATATCAATCCCGAGCGCGGGATTGAGGATGATGCCGTTGAAATTCACGGTCTAACTCGAGAACAACTGGAAGGAGAGCCGGTTTTTAAGGATGTCGCCGACCCGCTGATTGATTTCATCCGGGACAGCGAGGTCATTATCCACAACGCGCCGTTCGACGTGGCGTTCATCAATGCCGAGCTGTCGCGCCTGGGGGACGATTGGGGGAGGCTGGAGGATTACTGCAGCGTTACCGACACGCTGGCAATGGCGAGGGAACTGCACCCCGGGCAGAGAAACAGCCTGGACGCGTTGTGCCAGCGCTACGGCATAGACAATTCCCATCGCAGCCTGCACGGCGCGCTGCTGGACGCCGAGATACTGCTGGATGTTTTTCTGGCGATGACCGGCGGCCAGTCGAGCCTGTTGCTGGACCGGGATGAGGAACGGGACTCACGCTCCGGTCTGCAGCGCGCAAACCCGGTGCGGCGTCACGCCGCCCTGAAAATAGTGGAACCCACGCCGGAAGAACTGGCGGCCCACCGGCGGATGCTGGAACGGCTGTCAGGGGCCAGGGATTAGGGACCGGAATATATATCCCCTGATACCTGCCTCGAGGATATTTGGGGTCAGAGTAAAATCGTCATCATCCTGGCCGATAGCAGTATCCGGGGTGATTTTACTCTGACCCCTGGATTTCGCTAGTCAGAACTTCCGGCGCCTGCGCCGGCCTGTTCCAGGACGGTTTTCAACTCTCCCGTCTGGTGCATCTCCAGCACGATGTCGCAGCCGCCGATCAGTTCGCCGTTGACGAACACCTGCGGGAACGTCGGCCAGTTGGAGACCCGGGGCAGGTCCCGGCGCACTTCCGGCGCCGCCAGCACGTCAACATAGACGAACTCGGTATCGCAGTCCTTCAACGCCTGTGCAGTGCGCATGGAGAAGCCGCACTGGGGGAAATCGGGCGACCCTTTCATGAACAGGATGACAGGGTTTTCCGAAATGATAGTGTTCAACTCTTGAATGATGTTGCTCATGATGCCTTCTGTGTATAGTCAGTGTGTGTGTGGTTCGCGTCGCGTACTCATTATTAAAGTGTCCCTTCGGGACATTTTGTTTAACTGGATTCCGGCTTTCGCCGGAATGACAAACCCTCTTATCCGTCATGCCGGGCTTGACCCGGCATCCAGTGGAATACCACGTCGCCCGCCGGGCGACCCTTTAATATTGCCATTATACATCACCTTGCCGGAAATTCATTGTATACTTGTCCGGCGCCGAGGCAGTAGTATAATTGGAGCCGGTCAAGAATTTTCTGAAACCTTACGTTGGAGGGGTAACAATGAATCCGCTTAAAACCATAAAAGGCACCTTGATCCTGGGTTTTGCCACCGCCGTGGTGGTAGCCCTCCTGATGAACGCCACTGACACGGGCGACCTGGTCACCTGGTCGCTGGTAGTCTGGCTGCACGTATTCTTCGGGGTGATATGGGTCGGCCTGTTGTATTATTTCAATTTTGTACAGACTCCCGCCATGGCGGCGGCAGCCGCGGACAGCGATGGTCCGGGGCCAGCCGCAATCGGCAAATACGTCGCGCCCCTGGCGCTGCTGTGGTTCCGCTGGGCCGCGTTGCTGACTTGGCTGACCGGCGCGATTGCGCTGGAAGTGATGCCGGATATCAGCCTGGTCCAGGCCTTTGCGCTGGATGGCGCGTCCAACCCGGCGGCCCCCATTATCGGAGTGGGCGCCTGGCTGGGCACCATCATGTTGTTCAACGTCTGGGTATTGATCTGGCCGAACCAGAAGAAAATCCTGGGGATCGTTGAAGCCACGGACGAGGAGAAGGCCAAGTCCAGGGTAGTCGCCGCCATGGCCTCGCGCACCAATACCTTCCTGTCCATACCGATGCTGATGTGTATGGTGGGGTACAACCACAATTTGCCATTCTGACCCACACGACCGAGCAAACCAAAAACCTGGGCTGCCGGCGTCGACGATTTATTCTCCGGCAAAGGGGACGTGGCGATCAAGCGTATCACCCCGTCCCCTTTTTACTTTGAATGTGCAATGTGAAGATCTGCAATGCCGGAAGCGATAATGGCAACCTACAAGCGTCTTGACGTGGCTTTTGAGGCCGGTGAAGGCGCCTGGTTGATTGACAGCCGGGGGGAAAGGTACCTCGATGCCCTGAGCGGGATTGCCGTCTGCGGCCTGGGTCATGCCCATCCCGGTATCGCTGAAGTACTGGCGCGCCAGGCGCGCCGGCTGGTCCATACGTCCAACCTGTACCGTATTCCCCTGCAGGAGCAACTGGCCGGCCGGCTGGCCGGCATTTCCGGAATGGATCGTGTGTTTTTCTGCAATTCCGGCGCTGAAGCCAACGAAGCCGCCATCAAGATCTGCCGGAAATTCGCTCGCCACAAGCAGGTCGAAGAACCGGTTATTATTGTCATGGAGGGCAGTTTTCACGGCAGGACCATGGCGACCCTGAGCGCCACCGGCAAGCCCGAGGCACGCGCCGGTTTTGACCCGCTGCTGCCCGGTTTCCGGTATATGCCCTATAACGATATACCGGCCCTGGAGAAGCTTGAAGACGCGGGCGAACGGGTTGTCGCGGTGATGCTTGAGGCCGTACAGGGAGAAGGCGGGGTCATCGTCCCTGATCCGGGTTACCTGAAAGCGCTGCGGGACCTGTGCGACCGGAACGGCTGGTTGCTGGTCCTTGATGAAGTGCAGACCGGGATGTGCCGCACCGGCGCCTGGTTCGCCTACCAGCATGAAGACATCCTTCCCGACGTCGCCACCCTGGCCAAATCCCTGGGCAACGGCCTGCCCATCGGCGCCTGCCTGGCTGCCGGTCCTGCGGCGGAAATGCTGCAACCGGGGAGTCACGGTTCGACATTCGGCGGCAATCCGCTGGTCTCGGCTGCCGCGCTGGCCGTCATTGATATCCTGGGTGGGCAGGGCCTGGCCGAACGGGCAGCCGCAAGCGGCAGGGTCTTGCTGGAAAGCTTCCGCGCGCAACTGGCGGACCTTGACCAGGTTGTTGCGATACGCGGCAAGGGTTTGATGATCGGTATGGAACTGTCCGGGGACTGCGGCGTCCTGGTCGAACGGGCGCTGGAACGCCGCCTGCTTATCAATGTCACCGCGGGCCGGGTGGTGCGCCTGCTGCCTCCGCTGATCATCTCGGAGGATGAATTGCGTCATATAATCGATACCGTCTGTTTCCTGGTGAAGGACTTTACGGGTTAACATGACGCGCCATTTCCTGACACTCGCGGACCTCAGCGCGACAGAGATTGAGGCGCTGATACACCGCGCTATCCGGCTGAAGGAGGCGTTCAGGCGCCGTGAGCTGCAGCAGGCCTGCGCCGGCAGGGTGCTGGCGATGATATTTGAAAAGTCTTCCACCCGGACCCGGGTTTCCTTTGAAACCGCAATGGCGCACCTTGGAGGACATGCCGTTTTCCTGTCGCCGCAGGACAGCCAGTTGGGCCGCGGGGAGCCTATTGAGGACACTGCCAGGGTATTATCGAAGATGGTTGACGGCGTTATGATCCGGACTTTCGAACATGCCCGGCTGACACGCTTTGCGGAGTATTCCTCGGTTCCCGTCATAAACGGCCTGTCGGACAGTTATCATCCCTGCCAGCTGCTGGCGGACCTGCAGACTTTTTATGAGTTGAAAGGCGCAATCAAGGGAAAAAAGGTGGCCTGGTTCGGTGACGGAAACAACATGTGCAATTCCTGGATCAACGCGGCAAGTATTATGGATTTCCACCTGCATGTGGCTGGACCGGCGGAATACCGGCCGGCCCCGGAAATCGTCAGGCGGGGCGGGACGAACGTAACCCTTACCCGCGACCCCCGGCAGGCGGCTGCGCAGGCTGACCTGGTCGTTACCGATACCTGGACCAGTATGGGACAGGAAGCCGGAAAGGAAAACAGGCAGGCGCTGTTCAAACCGTTCCAGGTGAACGAGGAAATCATGGCGCTGGCAGCGGCGGATGCCGTATTCATGCATTGTCTGCCGGCCTATCGCGGCGCCGAGGTGAGCGCAGGAGTCATTGATGGTCCCCGCAGCGTGGTCTGGGAAGAGGCGGGGAACCGGCTGCACGCCCAGAAAGCCCTGTTGGAATTTTTACTGGGATAAGGAAATGCATTTTCTTTTGAGTAATGACGACGGCTACCAGGCTGTCGGCCTGGAGGCGCTGATGCGGACCATGCAGTCGTTCGGCGATATTACCGTGGTAGCGCCGGACCGGAATCGGAGCGGCGCGAGCAACTCACTGACACTGGATGCGCCGCTGTATACGCGCCAGGTCTCCGACAGGTTTTTCTATGTTAACGGCACCCCTACCGATTGTGTGCACCTGGCCATAACAGGCCTGCTGGAAGACATGCCGGACATGGTAGTCAGCGGTGTCAACCACGGATCCAACCTGGGTGACGACGTGATATATTCGGGAACCGTAGCGGCGGCCATGGAGGGGCGTTTTCTGGGACGGCCGGCCATCGCCCTGTCGCTGGCCGGTGAAAATCCGACACACTACGAGACCGCAGGAAAAGTGGTCGGTAAATTGATCGGCAGGTTGCTTACAGACCCCATCGATAATGATATGTTATTGAATATCAACATACCGGACGTGCCGTTTGAGCAACTTGAAGGTTTTGAAGTGACGCGGCTGGGCCAGCGGCACAAGTCCGAACCGGCTATCAGAATGAAAGATCCGAAAAACCGCACCGTTTACTGGGTCGGACCCGTGGGCGCCGGTGAGGATGCCGGCCCCGGCACTGATTTTCACGCTGTTTCCGTAAACAGGATTTCCGTTACACCGTTACAGGTGGACCTGACCCGCTATGCAGCCCTGACCCGGGTCGGTGACTGGCTGGCTGACCTGGAACTGAAAGAGATGTGAGCTTAAGGAAGCTCTGAACAAGTCCATCCAGGACTTGTCAGAGCACGCAAAACAAAAAATGTGATTTGTGTTTTGCTCACAAAATCAATGACATATAGTCATTGATTTTGACGATACATCCTTGTATCGTAGGAACCTCTGACTTAATCAGAGGTTCCTTAACACTACATATGCAGGCTGATCATTTTCAAGGCATCGGAATGACTTCCCAGCGTTCCCGGGACCGGCTGGTGGGCCAGCTGCGGGACATGGGCATAGCGTCCGAAACTGTCCTGGCCGCCATCAGGAACACCCCCAGGCATATTTTCATAGACGAGGCGCTGGCCAGTCGCGCCTATGACAATACCGCGCTGCCTATCGGCCATAACCAGACAATTTCACAACCCTATATCGTCGCGCGCATGACCGAGGCGTTACTGGAAGCCGGGAACCTGGACAAGGTCCTGGAGATCGGCACCGGTTGCGGCTACCAGACCGCCATCCTTGCCCAATTCGCTCGCCGGGTTTACAGTATTGAACGTATTGAGGCGTTGCTGGCCGGCGCCAGGGAGCGTTTCCTTACCCTGAGCTACCGTAATATCAGGGCGAAATACGGCGATGGCTACAAGGGCTGGCCGGAGCACGCGCCGTTCCGGGGGATCCTGGTATCGGCTGCGCCCGAAACAATTCCCGAGGCGCTCGCGCAACAACTGGCTGCCGGGGGCAGAATGATCATTCCAATCGGCCAGAGCGGTAAACAGGAGTTGCTCTCCGTAACCCGTACCAGGACCGGCTTTGTGGAAAAAAACCTGGACCAGGTCAGTTTTGTCCCCATGCTCTAGGGTACGGAGTAAGTTCAAGGGTCATGAAAAAATTCAGCGGTGTATGCCTGTTATTGATCCTGCTGGGGATGATCCCTGCCTGTTCCACGGTCAAGGCTCCCGTCAGCGCGCGCCAGGGGCCGGACAAGCAGGAAGTGACCGTAACTTCACCCGGTTCTGCGCGGCCAACAGGCAAGCGCGCCCGGCATACCGTCAGCAAGGGCGACACCCTGTATTCCATTGCCTGGCGTTACGGGCATGATTACAAGAGGCTGGCTGCCTGGAACGGGATCAAACCTCCGTTCACCATTTATCCGGGTCAGGTCATCAAGTTGATGCCGGCGCGGAAATCCGGCGCGCTGCAACCACCCCCGGTGACGGATAAACGGTCCCGGAAGCCTGACCGGCCTGTTGCCGCAACGCGGGAAACAACCCCGCCGAAGAAGACTGCGGTCAGTCCTGCCCTGCCGCCTGCGGATATCCGCTGGCAATGGCCGGCCCGCGGCAAGTTGTTGAAGCCGGCTACACTGACTGCAAAAAAAGGCATAAGTATCGGCGGGCGGAGAGGCCAGAAAATCGTCGCTGCGGCTACCGGCAGAGTAGTCTACAGCGGCAGTGGTTTACGCGGTTATGGTAATCTTATTATCATCAAGCATAATGATACGTACTTGAGCGCTTACGCTCATAACCGCGACCTGGTAGTAAAAGAGGGGGAGACAGTCAAGGCCGGGCAACAGATATCGACGATGGGTGCAGACGGCAAAGGCGCGACCGTGTTGCACTTTGAAATCCGTAAAAACGGCAAACCGATAGATCCACTTGGACAACTTCCGCGCACGTGAAGGTCTGATGGGGACGGACCCCCGCTTACAACATGCGGGGGCATGCTTAAAATCCGTCCCCGGCATGCAGCAGCTTCCGCGTACGTGAAGGTCTGACCAATAACAGAAGAAACAACAGAAGACATTCATGCCTGAAGATGATGATATCAAGACCCTGAACCTGGAAGACTCCGGTTCGGAGAGCGCGAGTCCCGGCGCCGCCAGGAAATCGGGCAGGGCGCACTCGCACGGGG
Organism: Gammaproteobacteria bacterium; assembly: GCA_965204045.1. Lineage (GTDB taxonomy): Bacteria > Pseudomonadota > Gammaproteobacteria > Eutrophobiales > Eutrophobiaceae > JAAXHV01. Next base: position 4,348,336 of record CBDBDW010000002.1, on the reverse strand, counting down.
GCTTCAGTGAAACCGATCTTGACGCCACCCGGTTGTATCTGAGTGAGATCGGGTTTACCCCGCTGTTGACCGCAAAGGAGGAGACCGACTTCGCCCGGCGCGCGCGGCGCGGTGACGACGATGCGCGTAAACGCATGATTGAGAGTAACCTGCGCCTGGTGGTGAAGATCGCGCGGCGTTACATGAACCAGGGACTGGCATTGCTGGACCTGATCGAAGAAGGCAACCTCGGTTTGATAAGGGCAGTGGAAAAGTTTGACCCGGACAAGGGTTTCCGTTTTTCGACCTATGCCACGTGGTGGATCAGGCAAACCATTGAGCGGGCTTTGATGAACCAGGCCAGGACGGTCAGGTTGCCGATACACGTCATCAAGGAGATTAATGTTTACATGCGGGCGGCCAGGAAACTGGCCCAGACCCTTGATCGGGAACCCAGCAGCGAGGACGTGGCGGAGATGCTGGACCGGCCGCTGGAAAGCGTGAAACGCATGTTCGGATTAAACGAGCGGGCCGCCTCGGTGGATGCCCCGGTCGGCAGGGAAGCGGAGCGGCCATTGCTGGATACGATACCGGATGAGCACAACATTGATCCGTCAGTATTGCTCCAGAATGATGACGTGAAGGAGCACATCGATTCATGGCTGCAACAACTGACGGAAAAACAGCGCGCCGTGGTGGAACTGCGCTTCGGCCTGCATGACAAGGAGGCAGCTACGCTGGAAGACGTAGGAGCACAACTGGGAGTGACGCGGGAGCGGGTCAGACAGATACAGATCGAGGCGTTGAAACGCCTGCGGCGAATCCTGAAACGGGAAGGTTTCTCCCTGGATGCCTTGTCCTGACACAGCCACAGAGGGCACAGAGGACACAGGGTTGCGGGGATGCGTCCCCTGTGGCTAAATCCGGAACAGCGCGGCGACGATGCGCCGGCCTTCTCCCGACAGGAAATTGAAAGCCCGGCAGGCGGCGCCGGTATCCATGATCTCGAACCCGATCTGCCGGGCATAAAGGGTTTCGCAGATTTCATCAGGCGGATGTGTGAGTACTTTGCCGCTGCCGAATATCACGATCTCCGGAGTGTGTTTGAGCATCGTCTCCAGGTGCGATTCTTCCAGCGCCCCTACGCGGTCCGGCAGCCGGTCTTCAATGACCGCCTCCGGCGTGAGTATAATGTTTGTCGTATAAGCCATGCCGGCTACAGTTATCGAGCCGGCCGCATAGGCGTCTATTTTATGTTCGCCTTGATTGATATCTGTTTCAATTTTCATGACAGTGGAACTGCAAAAACAGGAGAACCATGAGAATCCTATTATTAGGAGCGCCGGGCGCCGGTAAGGGCACGCAGGCCGCTTTCATTAAAGACAAGTTTAACATACCCCAGATTTCGACCGGCGACATGTTGCGCGCCGCAGTCAGGGCCGGCGCTGCGCTGGGGCTTGAGGCAAAAAAGGTAATGGAAGCCGGAGAACTGGTGCCGGATGACCTGATCATGGACCTGGTCAAGGACAGGATTCGCCAGGATGATTGCCGGCAGGGTTACCTGTTCGACGGTTTCCCGAGGACGCTTGGCCAGGCCGAGGCAATGCAGCGGGAAGGCATACTGATCGACTGTGTGGTTGAGATCGTGGTAGCGGATGACGAGATTATCAAACGCCTGGACGGCCGGCGCATTCATCCCGGGTCGGGACGGGTTTACCATGTCCTGTTCAATCCGCCGCAACAGCCCGGTGTTGATGACGTCAGTGGAGAGGCGCTTGTACAACGGGAAGATGACAGGGAGGCAACGGTCAGGAAACGCCTGCAGGTCTATCATCAGCAGACCGCTCCGCTAATCAGGTTTTACGGCGATCCCAGCGGCCGGAATGCGCCGGCATACCTGCGTGTGGACGGCGCCGGCGATGTCCGGGAAATAACGAAAAACATGGTTCACGGATTGGAAAATCTGATAGGCAGGTAATGCCCGGAAAGAGATCACGAGGCAGGTCAAAGCCGCGCGCCGGGAATAAATTCCGGTACGTGCATATTTTAATCATCCTGGTCTGCATGCTCGCGGCCTACGTGTTGTGGCTGGACTATCGCGTGCAGTCGGAATTCGCGGGGAAACGGTGGTCCCTTCCTGCCCGCGTCTACGCCAGCCCTGCCGAGATATATGCAGGCCGGGCGCAGACAGCCGATAACATTGAAAAACTGCTGCTCAGGTCAGGCTACAGAAAAGCGTCTTCCTCCGGACAGCCGGGTTACTACAGCCGGACGGCATCAGGCATCGAGTTTATGCAGCGTGAATTTCACTACTGGGACGGCCGGCAGGACGCTCGCCTGGTAAGTGTGCGTTTCCGGGACGGGAAGGTGCGGGAGATCCGGGATTTATCGGGACAGGGCGCCTTGCCGCTGGCGCGCATCGAACCGGAATTAATCGGCAGGATCTACCCGGATAATTTCGAGGATCGTATCCTGGTTTCCTACGATGACGTTCCTCCCGCGTTGATCCGGGCTTTGCTGGCGGTTGAAGATCGAAATTATTTCAGCCATATCGGTATTGACCCGAGGGGCGTGTTACGGGCCCTGTACCACAATATCCTCAAAAGGAAACTCGAACAGGGAGGCAGCACCATTACCCAGCAACTGGTGAAGAATTTCTTTTTAAGCCCCGAGCGGACCCTGACCCGGAAGATCAACGAGGTCGTCATGGCCTGCCTGCTGGAACGGCGTTACGGCAAGGAGGAAATCCTGGAAGCCTATATCAACGAGGTATACCTGGGACAACAGGGACGGCGCAGCGTACATGGCTTCGGCACGGCGGCGGAGTTCTATTTCGCCAGGCCGTTGAACGAATTGCGGCTGGACCAGATCGCGCTGCTCGCGGGCATGGTCAAAGGCGCTTCCCGGTACAATCCGAGGCGCCATGCCGAGCGCGCCAGGCAGCGCCGCGACCTGGTGCTGGACCTGATGCTGCGGCAGGGTTACCTGGATGAACCGGCCTGGCGGCAGGCGCGGCGGCAGCCATTGGACCTGAGCGCGCGGCCGCGCTGGGTTTCCGGCAAGCACCCCGCATTTCTGCAGCTTGTCAGGAAGCAACTGTTGCGGGATTATGCCATCGGGGACCTGCGCAACAAGGGACTGCGCATTTTTACCACGCTTGATACCGAACGGCAGGAGAGTACGGAACTGGTTCTGCAACGGCAGTTGCGGCAACTGGAACGGGCGGGATCCCTGGACCCGGGGACATTGCAGGCAGCAAGCATTTTTGTACAGACCAGCACCGGCGCGGTATTGTCCCTGGCGGGTGGCAGGAACGCGGAATACGCCGGTTTTAACCGCGCCCTGCACGCCAGGCGGCCGATAGGGTCGCTGGTGAAACCGTTTGTGTATTATACGGCCCTGACGGACCCCCGGCGCTATTCACTCGTTTCCGGAGTCAGCGACACCGACATCTCCGTCAGGCTTGCAGACGGCACGTTCTGGCGTCCGGACAATTACGACGGCAGGAATCACGGCCAGGTAAGTCTGCTGGAAGCCCTGGCAAGATCATACAACAAGGCAACGGTAAGACTGGGCCGGGAGATCGGTCTGGAACAGGTGATCGACACGCTGTATAAAGCAGGCGCAGGCGACCATATTGAGCCGTTTCCGTCGCTGTTGCTGGGGTCCCTGGAACTGACGCCGTTTCAGGTCAGCCAGCTTTACCAGACCCTGGCCAACGGCGGATTCCTGGTTCCCCTGAACAGCATCAGGGAGGTTCTGGACAGCGCCGGCAACGCGCTGAAGCGCTATGGCCTGGAGATGCGCCAGGCGCTGCAGGGCGAAGCTGCTTTCCTTACCGGTTTCATGATGGTGCAGGCGGTCAACCGCGGCACCGGCCGCGGCCTGCGCCGTATTATCCCGGAACATTTGCCGCTGGCCGGCAAAACAGGCACTACCAATAACCTGCGGGACAGTTGGTTTGCCGGTTTCGGCGACGATATAACAGGCGTGGTGTGGCTGGGCCGCGATGACAACCTGCCCACCCGGTTGACCGGCGCGACCGGCGCGCTGCAGGTCTGGGGCAACATGGTAAGGCGGCAGGACTTCCGCAGCATCGATTTGTTGCCGCCGCCCGGCGTCGGCTCCCTGGATGCCGTGGGTTTGCCTTTTGCCGGCGCCTGCGCCAGGTTTCCGAACATACCGTATGTCCTCGGTTTCAGACCCCGAAACACCGTCGGCGGGAGTTGCAGGTGAAGAAAAAATATTCATTCAGTTTGTTGATCGCGGCCTTGCTGGTTTGTGGGGCGTGCGCAAACGTGCGCCAGGCGCCGGTGGAGGAGAGGCAGGAATCGGAAACCGCTGCCGGGTTACCCCCTGAGCCTGCGGCGCAGGTCGCGCCCGGAGTGCCGGCGCGGGATGAAGGAGACGAGCAATGGGAAGAATTGCCCGGTCCGGGCAGGGCCGCGGAACCCGGAATACCGGCACAGCCGGGACAGGTCAGTGAAAATCCTGCGGTATTGGCGTTACTCGATGATACGGACCTCAGCGTCAGCCGGGGCAACCCGGAAGCCGCCGCCGGTTCCCTGGAACGGGCGTTGCGCCTGGAGCCGAAAAACCCGTGGTTGTGGCATCGCCTGGCGGTACTGAAACTGGGGCAGGGGAACCGGCGCCTGGCCGTTGCCCTTGCGCAAAAGTCGAATTCCCTCGCAGCCGGGCGCCCGGAGTTGCGCAGGGCCAATGCTGATCTGATCAGCCGGGCAAGGAAACGTCAGCAGTGAAAAGCAGGGCAACCGGAAAAACTGGAGGCGTCATTCCCTATATGGACTCCTCCCGTTTTGCAAGTAGGCACGAATCGATAGTGAAGGCAGACTGCGGTCGTATATACGGACTCTGATTGGGGTGCGACCCCTGGCCCAAGATGTGTTCGCCCCTTCAGCCCTCTTCGGCGCAACGGCGTTCTCACGCCGCGGGAATGAGCAGGGTCCCTGAAGGTGGGTCTGACCACTATCACGTTGTGCCGTCTTGCAAGGAAATAACATAAACGCTGACGCCTCTCTCCCGGCTGGCCGTTCAGGCGGCGGCCACTGCCGCCGGCGGGTTGCCCGACAGCTGGTTGGCATGGCCCGGATCGTACTCCGTCCGGTAACGCAGCATAGCCCAGGCGGTACGCACGGTTTTGTTTGCCAGGGCCACCGCCGCCCGCCCGGCGCCACGCCGGGCCGCCAGGTCTTTGAGCCACACCTCAACGTCATTACGGGGTTCCCGCCGCGCCAGCGCCTGGAGTACCGCATGGGCGCCGGTAATGAGCGAGGCACGTAAGCGTTTGTCCCCGCTGCGCTTGCCAATCGACCCCAGGCGCACCTTGCCCCCACTGCTGTGCTGCTTGGGGGTCAAGCCAATACAGGCCGCCGCGGCCCGACCATGCCGGTACGCCTGCCCGTCCCCCAGGGCAATATACAACCCCAACGCATTCTTGGGCCCCACCCCGGCCAGTGTCAGCAGCGACCGACACGCCGGCGTCACGCGCACTTGCTCTGCCAACTGCCGCTCCGCCTCCTGCAACGCCGCCGACTGCGCCTGCCATAACTGCCAGGCCAGCGCCAAGAGCGGGCGTAGCGACAACGGCAACCCGTTCTCCGCCTCCTCCAGCACGCGCGGCAACTCACGCCGTAACGCCGCCTCCCCCTTCGGCACCACTTCCCCAAACTCCGCCAGCAGCCCACGCAGCATGTTCCCCGTCGCCGTCAATTGGTCCGTCAGATGCTCCGCCACGCGTTTCTGACACTGCAGACTCTGTTGCTCCACCCCCATCAACCCCACCCCCGGCAATTCCTCCCGCTGCCCCGCACGGGCCACCGCTAACGCATCCCGCGCATCCGTCTTGTGGCCCTGACGGTACGGCAACACCCAACGCGGCGAGAGAATCTTCACCTGATGACCGAACGACTCCGCTAAGCGACCCCAATAGTGCGCACCCCCGCACGCCTCCAGTACCACCAAGGCCGGCGCCTGACGCACTAAATACGCCGACAACGCCGTCCGGCCCATCGCCTGGTTGCTCACCATCCGGTCCTGCTTGTCGACCACGCACACCTGAAACGTGTGCTTCGCTAAATCTATGCCGATTGTGTTAGTATCTCTCATCGTGGACTCCTCGTTGTTGGTTAAACAAAATTGCTTCTCCCCCCTTAACTACCATGATAAGGGGGGAGGAGTCCACACATCGGCGCAGGCGGGAATCCAGTCAAAAAAACGACTCCTTGTCAGGAATAAAGAGTGTTTGCTCACTGGATTCCCGCCTGCGCGGGAATGACGGTATGCGGGAATTGGTACTTGAAAAAAAATCTCCATGTGTTGTATAATACTCAATTCCGTTGCGGGGTGGAGCAGTCTGGCAGCTCGTCGGGCTCATAACCCGAAGGTCGCAGGTTCAAATCCTGCCCCCGCTACCAGATTTTCAGGAGAATGTTAATGAAGTGGGCTATATGCCCACTTTTTGTTTTCCGTGGTCGTGGACGTGTACAGACTGAGCGTGAACCTTGATGCCTTGTTGAGACCCATAGTGACGGACATGGGCTACGTGTGCTGGGGGATCGAACTGTTGCGCCAGGGCCGCAGTTCGCTGCTGCGCATCTATATCGACAGCGGCGCCGGGGTGACCCTTGAAGACTGTGAAAGGGTCAGTCACCGGGTATCCGGCGTGCTGGACGTGGAAGACCCGATTGCCGGTGAGTACCTGCTGGAAGTTTCATCGCCGGGCCTGGACCGGCTGTTGTTCAACCGGGAACAGTATGAACAGTTTATCGGAAAGACGGTGAAAGTCAGGTTGTCCGGTAGCGTCGATAATCGCAAACGTATTACCGGACGTATTGAAGCAGTTATCGGAGAGACCCTGGTCCTGAACGAGTCGGGCAGGGAATTTCAAATACCTCTGGGAGAGATAGAAAAGGCAAGATTGTGTCCGGACGATATTATCCGGACCGGCAGGTGAAAAAAGACAAGTTATTAACGCAGGATTTATTTCGTCAGACAAGCCGTATGACGAATGAGGGAAGGAGTGTATATCAAATACATGACTGACCGAATGAGGAAAGACGGCGCAGGATGGCGGAAAAACGACAAGTTATGGTGAATAAAGAAATTCTCATGGTAGTGGACGTGGTGTCCAATGAAAAAGGCGTTGCCAAGGAGATCATATTCGAAGCCATTGAAGCCGCGCTGGCCAGTGCGACTAAAAAGCGCCAGCGTGAAGATATCGAAGTGCGCGTTGCCATTGATCACGAAACCGGGGACTATGAAACCTTCCGCCAATGGGAGGTGGTCGAGGACAGTCCCGAGCCACTGGAGTTTCCGTCGCGCCAGGTCTACCTGACCGACGCCAGGAAGCAGGTGCAGGATATAGAGGTCGAAGGTTTCATCGAAGAACCGATGGCGTCGGTCGAGTTCGGCAGGATAGCCGCGCAGAGCGCAAAGCAGGTGATAATGCAGAAAGTGCGCGAAGCCGAGCGCAAACAGGTTTTTGATGCGTATATCGACCGGGTCGGCGAGATGGTCATCGGCTTTGTGAAGAAGGCCGAAAGGGGCAATGTCATCATGGACCTGGGCGGTAATGCGGAAGGCATTATCCCCAGGGACGAGATGATCCCCAGGGAAGCGGTCAGGCCGCGGGACCAGATCCGGGCTTACCTGCGCGAGGTGAAGCCTGAAAACAGGGGGCCGCAGTTGATCCTGAGCCGGACGGCTCCGGAGTTGCTGATCGAGTTATTCAAAATCGAAGTGCCTGAAATCAATGAAGGTCTCATTGAAATCATCAATGGCGCGCGGGACCCCGGTTCAAGGGCCAAAATAGCGGTAAAAGCCAACGATCCCAGGATCGATCCGATCGGCGCCTGTGTCGGGATGAGAGGCTCGCGGGTACAGGCGGTTTCCAATGCGCTGGGCGGTGAACGGGTCGATATTATCCCCTGGGACGAAAATCCCGCGCAATTTGTGATTAACGCCATGGCCCCGGCCGAAGTGGTGTCGATACTGGTCGATGAGGACAGTCACAGTATGGATGTCGCGGTGTCGGAAGAAAACCTGTCGCAGGCAATCGGCCGGGGCGGCCAGAACGTCAAGCTTGCCAGTGAATTGACGCAGTGGGAACTGAATGTCATGTCCGTGGAACAGGCGGACCAGAAGACGGAAGCCGAGGCCCAGACGCTGCAGCAGATGTTCATGGAAGAACTGGACGTGGATGAGGAAATTGCCGTCATCCTGGTGCAGGAGGGGTTTTCCAGTGTTGAGGAAATAGCTTACGTTCCCGAGAATGAGATGCAGGACATAGAAGAGTTTGATGAAGGCCTGGTAAAGGAACTGCGGGACCGCGCCCGGGATATCATGCTGACCCGCGCCATCGTGAACGAGGAAAAACTGGTGGACGTCAAACCGGCAGCAGACCTGCTGGAAATGGAAGGCATGGATGAAGCGCTGGCCTATGAACTGGCGGTGCGCGGCGTGGTCACCATGGAAGACCTGGCAGAAAGTTCCGTGGATGAACTGATTGAAATTGAGGGACTGGACAAGACGCGGGCAGGCGACCTGATCATGACTGCGCGTATTCCCTGGTTCGCCGCAGAGGAAGCCAATGCCTGAAGTCACCGTAAAACAGTATGCTGAGGTTATCCAGATACCGGTAGAGCGGTTGCTTGAGCAACTGCAGGAAGCCGGTTTGTCTGCCAAGTCGGAGGATGACAGGATTTCCGATAATGAAAAGACGGAACTGCTCGGTTACCTGCGCCGAAAACATGGAAAGGACAATAAGTCCGGCCCGGAAAGGATCACCCTGAGAAGGAAAACCATCAGTGAGATCAAGATGCCTGCGACCGGTCTCGGCAGCCGCAGCAAGGTGCGCTCGAAAACCGTCAGTGTTGAAGTCAGGAAGCGCCGCACATACATCAAGCGCGGCGTCATCGAGGAGGAGGCCCTGAAACGGGCGCAGGAGGCGGAGGAACGGCAGGCAAGGATTGAGGCGGAGGAACGGGCCCGCCTGGAGGCGGAGCGGGAAACGGCTGCGCAACGGGGGGAAACGGCGCCGGCAGTTGAAACCCCGCAACCTGCAGCGCCCGGGGACGACATGGCCGCGCAGGCGGCGGAAACCGCCATGGTGGCCGAGCCGGAAGTTGCAGAAGACACTGCCGCTCAGGCCATGCCGGACGAAGAGCCGGCACAACCCGGTGAGCAGACAATCGAACAACCTGCCGACCCGGCGCCGGAGTTGCCCGCAGAAGTACCGGCCCCACCGGCGGAAAAAGAAAAACCTGCCCGGATTCAGCGTGAAGAATTGCATGTCGCGTCCGATAAATCAGGCCGGAGAAAGAAGAAGCAAAGACCCAGGCAGGTAGTCAAGAGGCCTTCGCAACACGGATTTGAAAAACCTACCGCGCCTATCGTCCGTGAAGTGGAGATTCCGGAAAGCATCACGGTATCCGAGTTGGCGCAGCGCATGTCGGTAAAGAGCGCCGAGGTGATCAAGGCGCTGATGACCCTGGGCAGCATGGTCACCATCAACCAGATTATCGACCAGGAAACGGCTGCCATCGTGGCTGAGGAAATGGGCCACAAGGCAAAAATGCTGAAGGAAAATGCGCTGGAAGAGGAAATCATGCAATCCGGCCGCAGCCAGGGAGACGAGGTGACGCGTGCGCCGGTGGTAACGATCATGGGCCATGTTGACCACGGCAAGACTTCCTTGCTTGACTATATCAGGCGCAGCAAGGTTGCCGCGGGCGAAGCGGGAGGGGTCACACAGCATATCGGCGCATACAGCGTCAATACGGGCAACGGTTCCATCACTTTCCTGGATACCCCCGGCCATGAGGCGTTCACGGCAATGCGCGCGCGCGGCGCCGGGGTAACGGATATCGTCATCCTGGTCGTGGCCGCGGATGACGGTGTCATGCCGCAAACCGAAGAAGCAATACAGCACGCCAAGGCCGGTTCGGTGCCCCTCATCGTTGCCGTAAACAAAATTGACAAGGCCGATGCGGACCCTGATCGCGTCAGGCAGGAACTCTCCAAGTTCGAAGTGATTTCGGAGGAATGGGGCGGAAACACCATATTTGTCAACCTGTCCGCGAAAACCGGGGAAGGAGTCGACAGCCTGCTGGACAGCATCTCCTTGCAGGCAGAAATCCTGGAACTCAAGGCGGCGCCGGACGGAGCTGCTTCCGGTACTGTCATCGAGGCAAGGCTGGATAAGGGCAGGGGGCCGGTCGCTACCGTCCTGGTGCAGAATGGAGAGCTGCGGCGCGGCGATATGATCCTTACCGGTCATGAGTTCGGCCGGGTGCGGGCAATGCACGATGAAAACGGCGCTGAAGTGCGGGCAGCCGGCCCGTCCGTCCCTGTTGAAGTCCTGGGTCTTTCGGGCACGCCCAAGGCCGGTGACGATATGATATTCGTGCCGGACGAACGCAAGGCGCGGGAGATCGCGCTGTTTCGCCAGGGCAAGTACCGGGAGGTCAAACTTGCAAAACAGCAGGCGTCCAAGGCAAAGAACGTAATCAACCGGATAAGTGACGGGGATGGCGTTTCCATCAACGTCCTCCTCAAGACAGACGTACAGGGTTCGGCGGAAGCCCTGTCTGAAGCGTTGCTGAAGCTTGGCGCGGATGAGGTCGCGATCAATATCATCAGCGCCGGCGTCGGCGGCATCACGGAATCGGACATCAACCTGGCGCTTGCATCCAACGGAATGGTCATCGGGTTTAATGTCCGGGTTGACGGCGCGGCCAGGAAACTGGTTGATGAAGAAGGAGTGGACCTGCGTTATTACAGTGTAATCTATGATGTTATCGATGACGTGAAAGCGGCGATTAACGGTCTGTTGTCGCCCGAGGTCAGGGAACAGATCATCGGCGTTGCGGAAGTCAAGGAGGTATTCCGCTCGCCTGCTTTCGGAGAGATCGCGGGATGTATCGTATCCAGCGGACTGGTGCGCAAATCCAATCCGATACGCGTGTTGCGGGACAATGTTGTCATCTATGAGGGTGAACTGGAGTCCCTGCGGCGCTTCAAGGATGATGTAAATGAGGTCAAGTCCGGCGTCGAGTGCGGTATTGGCGTCAAGAATTACAACGATGTCAAGGCGGGAGACCAGATCGAAGTATTTGAACGGATTGAAGTCGAGCGTAATATCTGAGGGGCCAGCCCCTGACCCCTGACATAAAATGGCGCGTGAATATGGTCGAAATCAGCGCGTTGCAGACCTGCTGCAACGCGAGGTTGCCTTGTTGCTGCAAAAAGAGTCGTCATTCAGGGAGGCGGGACTGATCACGATATCGTTCGTTGACGTGAGTCCCGACCTCAGAAATGCGAGTATTTATTTTACCTGTCTGAAACCCACCTGCAGCGAGGAAGCCCTGGCGGATTTGTTGAATGAACGGGCCGGGCGCTTCCGCCGGCTGCTGGGGCGGGCCCTGCCGTTGCGGGCCGTGCCGCAACTGCTGTTCCGCTTCGACCATTCACTGAACCGGGCGAACCGCCTGACTGAACTCATCGAACGCGCCAATCAAAAACCTGTGGAATGAGTCAGCCACAGAGGGCACAAAGAAAAAGGGGACAGAATTCAATTCTGTCCCCGGCTATCGTAGCTGGTATATGCTCATGACGCGAAGAAGCAAGATAAAAGGCCGCAACGTCAAAGGGGTACTGCTGCTGGATAAACCGCCGGGCCTGACTTCCAATGACGCCTTGCAGAAAGTCAAGTCGTTGTACCGGGCCAGGAAAGCGGGGCATACCGGCAGCCTGGACAAGGCCGCATCCGGCCTGTTGCCGCTGTGCTTTGGCGAGGCAACGAAATTTTCCGGGTTTCTGCTCAACGCCGATAAACACTACCGCACGATTTTCCAACTGGGCATCCAGACCAGCACCGGCGACGCTGAGGGTGACGTCGTGTTTCGGGGTGAAACCGGGAAATTAACGCGTAAACGCGTTGAGACGGCGCTGGGCGGGTTCCTCGGTACTGTCATGCAGGTTCCGCCCATGTTTTCCGCGCTGAAACACAAGGGTCAGCGGCTGTACAAACTGGCCCGGCAGGGGCTGGAAGTGGACCGGGAACCCCGCGAGATCACCGTGCACAACATGGACCTGGTGGATTACCGGGGTGACGAACTGGAACTGGATATACGCTGTTCCAAGGGGACTTATATCCGCACCCTGGCGGAAGACATCGGCAAGGAACTGGGTTGCGGCGCCCACGTGAAAGCGCTGCGGCGCACCGGCGTAGGACCTTACTCCGACGAAAATATGCCGACCTTGCCGGAACTGGAAAGCATCGCCGAAACCGGGATGCAGGGACTGGATGAGCTTCTGCTCGGCATTGATTCCGTGGTGCAGGATATGCCCCGCGTCAACCTGGTTGATAGCGTCGCTTACTACCTGTGCCAGGGTCAGCCGGTCACAGTGCCCAAGGCGCCGACTCGGGGCATGTTGCGTATTTACGGCGAGGACGGCCGTTTCCTGGGGGTGGGCGAAGTGCTTGCCGACGGCCGCGTGGCGCCGAAACGGCTGGTGGCCTGAGGAGTTCCTGATATTTTGCTTGTCAGTTGATGCAAGCATGGTTACAATACCCGCGCTTTTGAAAGAACGGACAGGAGAAAAATACTTCAATGCCACTAAGTCAGCAGCACAAGGCTGATATTTTGAAACAATATCGACGTTCATCCGGAGATACGGGTTCGCCCGAGGTCCAGGTGGCGTTACTGACCGCGCGCATTACTGATTTGTCGCAACACTTTAAATCGCATTCCAAAGATCACCATTCACGCCAGGGTATGTTGCGCATGGTAAATCAGCGCCGGAAACTGCTGAACTATTTAAAGAATAAAGACGTTGATCGGTATCGTGAACTGATAGGCCGGTTGGCTCTTAGAAAGTAACCGCTCCGGCATTATTATTGTGTCCGGCAACCCGGGGAGTATATCAGGTTGTCGTCCCGGTGCTGGCGCTGTACAAGCAGGTCATCTCATGTCATATATAAAACTTCAGTCAGATAATCATCGGGAAGAATAATGAACGTGGTAAAAAAAGAATTTCACTATGGGGATATTCCGGTAGCGTTGGAAACCGGCAGAATTGCCAGGCAGGCTACCGGCGCGGTATTGGTGAGTATGGGGGATACGGTAGTGCTGGTGACCTGTGTCGCCAGTAAGGAAGCCAGGCCGGACCAGGATTTTTTCCCTCTCACAGTGGATTACATGGAAAAAACCTATGCAGCCGGGAAAATACCCGGCGGTTTCTTCCGGCGCGAGGGCCGGCCGTCGGAAAAGGAAGTGCTGACTTCCAGGCTGATTGACAGGCCGGTACGCCCGCTGTTTCCGAAACACTTCGAAAATGAAGTCCAGATCATCGCCACGGTCATGTCGCTGGACCCGCAGATTGACCCGGATATACCGGCCCTGATCGGCGCTTCTGCCGCGCTCGGGGTTTCCGGAATTCCGTTCAAGGGACCCATCGGCGCGGCGCGGGTGGGTTACCGCAACGGCGAGTACCTGCTCAATCCCGGTTATGCCGCCCTGGCCCGGTCGGAACTGGACCTGGTCGTGGCCGGCACCGAAAGCTCCGTCCTGATGGTTGAATCCGAAGCCTCGCTGTTATCGGAGGAAGTCATGCTCGGCGCGGTGATGTTCGGCCACGAGCACATGCAGATCGTCATCGAAAATATCCGGCAACTGGTTGCCGGGGCCGGGACCAGGCCCTGGGACTGGCAGGCGCCGGAAGATGACGGGGAACTGGCGCATGAGGTCAACGAACAGTGCGCCGACCTGTTGCGCGAAGCCTATTCAATCCGGGACAAGATCAGCCGGCGCGATAGAGTGGCGGAAATCCGTTCCGCGGCAATCACGGCGATTACCGGGCAGCACGAAGATCGCTGGACTGACAGGACCATAAAAGAGGCCTTTGAGGAGTTGGAAAGCAGTATCGTCAGGGGCGCAGTTGTCGCCGGCGAACCGCGTATCGACGGCAGGGATACGGCGGCGGTAAGGGATATCAGCGTGGAAGTGGGCGTGTTGCCCAGGGCGCACGGCTCTGCCCTGTTTACCCGTGGTGAGACACAGGCGCTGGTGACGGCTACCCTGGGTACGGACCGGGATGCGCAGATCATCGATGCCATTGAAGGAGAACGCAAGGACCCGTTCATGCTGCATTACAACTTCCCGCCTTATTGCGTGGGTGAAACGGGCCGTGCAGGCTCGCCCAAACGGCGCGAGATCGGCCACGGCAGGCTGGCCAAGCGCGCCCTGATGACGGTTATGCCGAACCTGGATGATTTTCCATACGCCATCAGGATTGTGTCCGAGATCACGGAATCGAACGGTTCCAGTTCCATGGCCTCGGTCTGCGGGGCAAGCCTGGCATTGATGGACGCGGGCATCGGGGTAAAGGCGCCCGTGGCCGGCATCGCCATGGGCCTGATCAAGGAAGAAGAAAAATTTGTGGTGCTGTCGGACATCATGGGCGATGAAGACCATCTCGGCGATATGGATTTCAAGGTGGCCGGTTCGGAAACCGGCATCAGTGCGTTGCAAATGGATATCAAGGTGCCGGGCATTACCAGGGAGATCATGGAGGTGGCCCTGTCCCAGGCCAGGGCAGGCCGGCTGCACATTCTTGAGAGGATGAACGCGGTGCTAGGTGGGGCGCGTGCGGAAATGTCGGAATATGCCCCCCGCATCACCACCATCAAAATACATCCGGACAAGATCAGGGACGTCATCGGCAAGGGCGGCGCCACCATCCGCGCGATCACGGACGAGACCGGCGCGGCCATCGATATCGACGACAACGGCAACGTCAAGATTTATTCCAGCGACAAGACGGCCAGCGATGCCGCGCGCAAACGCATCGAAGACATCACCGCGGAAGTTGAAGTCGGCAAGATATACCGGGGAAGAGTGGCGAAGCTGATGGACTTCGGCGCGTTCGTCAATATCCTGCCGGGCAAGGACGGACTGGTGCATATCTCGCAGATTTCCGAGGAACGCGTGCAGAACGTCAGCGACAAGTTGTCGGAAGGCGAATTCGTGAAGGTCAAGGTGCTCGAGATCGACCGCCAGGGCAGGGTCCGCCTGAGCATGAAAGCGGTCAATGAATAAGTGAATGGAAGCTTCAATCACGGTTAAATAATGAAACGACGCGCTTTTCTGGTTGCCGGCGGAATCCTGGGCGGCGGCCTGGCGCTGGGTTATTTCTTTACTCCCAACCGGCTGGCCCTACGGGCCGGTTCGTCTCCCGAACAGGTCTGGCTGACTTCCTGGGTCGGCATTAATCCGGATAATACGATTACGGTCCTGGTCCCGCATGCGGAAATGGGACAGGGCATTCTGACCTCGCTGCCCATGATGCTGGCTGAGGAGATGGAAGCGGACTGGTCGCTCATCGATATCAGGCAGGCCCCCGCAGAGGAAATTTACGTAACTGACAAGGTCGCACAGGGTTTCAAGATGGGCCGGACAGACGTGCCCGCGCCGCTTCAGAAATTGCTGGATTTTTCGTTTTACAAGGCATCAGGCATGGTGAACCTGCAATTGACCGGCGGGAGCGCCAGTGTCAGGTTTACAGGACAGGGGGGTATGCGCATCGCCGGCGCCGCTGCGAAGGAGATGTTGCTGCGGGCCGCCGCCGGGCGCTGGCAGGTGGCGCAGTCGGATTGCCGTGCGGAATCGAGCCACGTGTATCACGATGCAGGCGGCCTGTCTGCCCGCTTTGCCGACCTGGCTGCGGCTGCCGCGCAATACAAACCCCCGCTCAATCCCCGGCTGAAAGCAAAACAGGACTATGTCCTGTGCGGCAAACCGGTGCCTCGCGTCGACCTGGCCGATAAGGTGACCGGCGCCCCGGTTTACGCCATCGACCGCAGCCTGGACAACATGAAAGTTGCGGCTATCCGTCATGCGCCGGTTTTTGGCGGAGATGTCGTCTCTGTTGATCCTGGTCCCGTCAAGACCCTGCCCGGGGTGGAGGATGTATTGCAGATCCCCGGCGCCGTGGTTGTGACGGCGGACAACTACTGGCGCGCCCACAAGGCGCTTTCCGGGCTGCCCGTGAAGTTCGGTGACGGCGGCAACGGTGAGTTCAGTTCGGAGAGCATGTGCCGTGACTTCGACGCGGCCCTGGACGGCGGAGACTTTGTCGCCGATCATCAGTTGGGGGACATTTCCGGGGCAGTGACTGGGTCTGCCGGGCCTGTCCGGGCCGAATATCGCGTGCCGTTTCTGTCCCATGCCGCCATGGAACCCGTGAATTGTGTTGCCTGGCGCCGCGACGGACGGCTTGAGTTGTGGGCCGGCGTGCAGGACCCGCTGGGCACAAGGGCGCTGGCTGCCGAGACTGCCGCCATGGATATGGAAAACGTCGTCGTCCACCCGTACCAGATGGGCGGGAGTTTCGGGCGCAAGACTGCGTTCGGCGGCAACTTTATCCGGGACGCGGTGCATACCGCCATGCGCGTGTCCTACCCGGTCAAGCTGGTCTGGTCCAGGGAAGAGGACATACGCCATGATTATTACCGCCCGTCTGAAGTCAGCCGCTTCGAAGCGCAACTGGACGCCGGGGGCAAACCCCTGACCTGGTTGAACCGTTATACGGACATCGGCCTGAACGGGGACGGTGAAGCCGCGCTGATTCCCTACGCGATCGGACGCCAGCAGATAGGCAGGGTTGCCTGCGGGGCGCCGGTCCCGCTGGGTTACTGGCGTAGCGTGCAACATTCCTGCCAGGGATTTTTCACTGAATCCTTCATGGATGAACTGGCGCAACATGCCGCGCGTGACCCGCTTGAATACCGCCTGGCCCTGCTGGAGAAGCAGCCGCGCCACCAGGCCGTATTGCGCCTGGCGGCAGAGAAGATCGGCTGGGGGAAAGCCTTGCCGGATAATTCCGGGATGGGGCTTGCCGTCGTCGCCAGCTTCGGCTCAATCGTGGCCCAGGCGGCGCAGGTAGCTTTAGCGGGAGACAGGTTGCGGGTGGAAAAAGTGGTGGCCGCAGTCGACCCGGGAGAAGTCATCAACCCCGCCATTGCCCGGGGCCAGGTTGAGAGCGGCATCATCTACGGACTGACCGCGGCCCTGTTCGGAGATATCGCAATCGACGGGGGCCGCGTCCGGCAGAGCAACTTTACCGATTACCGCATGGTACGCATGGACCGCGCGCCGTCCATGGAAGTGTATTTCATCGAAAGCGGCGCGGCGCCGGGTGGCATGGGAGAGGTCGGCACCCCGCCTCTGGCGCCGGCCTTGTGTAACGCCATCTTTGCAGCAAGCGGACAACGCGTCCGCCGTCTTCCGCTGCAGGACCGGTTTTCGGTGTAAGGGGACGGATTTCAAATCCGTCCCCGGAAAGACCTCAAACAACTCACTTCCATTCCGGCGCAAGCCGGGACTTTGCCGGTGGGACTTCTTCAGACAGGGTAATCTTCCGTTTTATACTCTCCATGCTTGTTTTATACTGATTGTCCTGCTTCAACTTTTCCGAAGAATATGAAATTAAGTGGTGATGAATTCAGGCGCTGGGGCCACAAGTCCGTGACGCTCCTGGGTATGTCCGGGGTGGGCAAGACCACCCTGGCCAGGAAGCTGCGGCGTCACAACTGGTTCCACTATTCCGGCGATTACCGTATCGGCACCCGCTACCTGGATGAACCTATCCTGGATAACATCAAGCAGCATGTCATGCAGATCCCTTTTATGCGCGACCTGCTGCGTTCGGACTCCATCCATATCCTGAATAACCTGGATATAGATAACCTGAAACCGCTTTCCAGTTTTTTAGGTAAACTGGGTAACCCTGAACTGGGCGGCCTGGGTCTGGAAGAATTCAAACGGCGTCAGGAACTGCACCGGGTTGCCGAGAGGAACTCAATGAATGACGTGCCGGAGTTCATCCGCAAGGCCCATGAAGTGTATGGTTATTCGCATTTTGTCAATGACGCCGGCGGCAGCCTGTGCGAGATGGATGACGACGTCATCAGGCTGCTGGCGAAACACGGTCTGGTACTGTATATAAAAGCAACCGCTGACGATGAAAAGGAACTGATAGCCCGGGCCGAACAGGACCCCAAGCCGATGTATTACCAGGACGCCTTCCTGGATGAGCAGCTTGCCGTATACCTGGAGGAACAAGGGACGGATTACATCGCCTTAATCAACCCTGACGATTTTGTCAGGTGGATATTCCCCCGGTTGTTCCGCGCCCGTATCCCGCGCTATGAATCCATAGCTGCCAGGTACGGGTATACCGTTGCCACCGATGAAATTCTTGCCGTGGAATCGGAAAATGACTTTATCGATCTTATTGCCGGCGCGTTGGACAGGCAGGGCGGGTGAACGATGCCGCTGGTAGCTGATACCGATTTGCCCAGCTTCAGCAGGCTACAGGCGGAGGGCAGCCTTGTGATACCCGAGCATACCGCCGTAAGCCGGGAGGTGCGGGAACTGCACATCGGTCTCCTTAATATGATGCCGGACAAGGCCCTGGAGGCGACTGAACGGCAATTCTTCCGGCTGGTGGGGGAAAGTAACCAGATAGCCAGGTTTTATGTCCACCCGTTTACCGTGAAGGAATTACAGCGCAACGAGCAAGGCCGGGAACACGTCGAGAAGTACTACAAGAGTTTTGAGCAAGTCCAGTCCGACGGCCTGGACGCGTTGATTATTACCGGCGCAAACGTCGTCGATCCGGCGCTGGACAGGCAGGAGTTCTGGAGCCCGTTGATAGAAGTGGTCAACTGGGCGTACGACAATGTCACGTCCATATTGTGTTCCTGCCTGGCTACCCATGCGCTGCTGCAGTTCCGTTACGGGCAGCAGCGTGTACCTTTGCCCGACAAGTGCTGGGGCGTTTTTTCGCACCGGGTCAGGGACCGTTCGCATCCCCTTGTCGCCGGCGTGAACACGCGTTTCGACGTTCCGCACTCCCGCTTTAATGCAGTGACGCCGCAGCAGTTTGCCGAAGCCGGCCTGAACGTCCTGGTTGAAAGCGATGAGATCGGGGTTCACCTGGCCGCCAGCGAAGACGGTCTGCGGCTGGTGCTTTTCCAGGGGCATCCCGAATATGACGCGAACAGTCTGCTCAAGGAATACAAGCGGGAGGTTTTGCGATTCATGGATGGTGAGACGGACAGGTACCCGCCGTTTCCGCAGAATTATTTCAAACTGCAGACCAGGGCGGTCCTGGCCGAATACCGGGAGCGTGTAGTGGCTGCCAGGAACAGGGGATTGGAACTGCCGCCGTTCCCGGAACAGTTAATCAGTCCTTCACTCGACAACACCTGGCATGACAGCGCCGAATCCGTCATCAACAACTGGATCGGGCAAGTCTACCGGTTGACTCACTCTGCTTGATGGGTTTGGCGGGCCTGTGGGGCCTGGGGACAGATTTAAATCTGTCCCCACCAATCATTCCTGTTCTTTTTTTCTTGCGGGCGAGCGGGTTGTGCGGCGTCTGGTTCTTGATCTGGTTGCCACCGGCTTTTCCTTCTCGGGCCAGGGACTGAAGGGGAACGGCTTGTCATCCGATTGGAAAGTGATATAACCCAGGATCAGGGAGATGTAACGCAGCAGTCCGCCGTTGAAATCGGCCACTTGCCGGTTCAGATCACCCGTCAGCAGCTTTGTAACAAATTGAAAGACAACCACCAGCCATACAAGGATGACGGCAAAGTAAAGGATAACGCCGAAAATGAGGATAAACAGGCCGCGCAGCCACACGTCCGGGTTTTTTACATTTTCTTTTACGGTCACTGGAATTCTCCCGATTGCGAAACACCGCTCCCGGTATTATAACTCATAACAGCAATAGTGGCCTGAGCAGAGCCGGGAACCGGTTTACTGTGAAGCCATCAGGGACATCACCCAGCGAATATAAAACGGCCCGAAGGCCAGCAGCAGGAAGGTCATCGAAACCATCAGGGCGCCGAGCCTGATGATGATTTTGTCTTGCATGGATGCCATTGATTGTTTCAGCGACTCAATCTCGGCCCTGGTTGCAGCGCCCTGTAGTTCCATATCCTTTCTGATTGCAGCGAACTGTACTTCCATGTCCTTTCTGATTTCAGAGCCCTGTAATTCCATGTCCTTTCTGATTGCAGCGAACTGTACTTCCATGTCCTTCCTGATTTCAGCGCCCTGTAGTTCCATGTCTTTTCTGATTACAGTGCCCTGTACTTCCATGTCCTTTCTGATTGCGGCGCCCTGCAATTCCATGTCCTTTCTGGTTGCAGCGCCCTGCAATTCCATGTCCTTTCTGGTTGCAGCGCCCTGCAATTCCAGGTCCGCTTTGGTCGCTACGGTTTCGCTCATTGCCTTGCTGATAGTCGCTACGATGGCTTCGGCCTGCCGGTCTTCCAATCCGGATTTTCTCAAATCCTGCGCGGCCGCCAGTGTGTTGAACGTCACTGTTGCCGGTTTGTCGGTAGATAACGCTTCATTAGCTGCTGTCATTAGCTTTCTCCCTTGTCATGGCAGGAAGCCGGCTCCCCATACTGAAGGCCGGGTTTCCCGTCCGGGTCCTGATGAAGGCCGCAAGCCTGAGCTTGTTCGACCTGATGGAACTTTAACTTAGCACAAGCGGATTAATTATACAATGACAATCTGACAATTCGGCATTTCTCTAATTCCGCTTCAAAAAGTGGAGGAATAATCTTCCCAGTAATTTACTCATATCAGAAGTAGTTACCATTTAAAACCAGTTCTATTTCTGATATCCCGTCCAGGATTTTATCGCACTAACTCTTGTGTGTTTCTTTTTTGCTGAAGAAACAAACCAACACAAAGACAAAACCGAAAGTATTGAAAGAAATCTTGAAATTAGATATGAAGTAAGCTTGATTATTTTAATCTTCCTCTCGACAGAATACTTGCATTTATTCTGCATTTATTCTGCATCATACACTTTTTATTCTGCATTTATTCTGCAATCATCCACTGGGGAGATTTTCGAGAACCAGCATTCCGAATGCGTCCGGCACGACGGAGATTGGTTAAGAGATTCCCTATTTTGTTGTCCTTCTGCTTGTCATCAAGGGTATCACTAAGCTTTCCCCATAACAATTTCTTAATATCTTTTCGAGAAGTTTTGCCAAATTTGCGCAGATAGTCGGTGATCAGCTTTGCGTAGTATGTGTCATCTTGTGTTCGTGTTTTGGTGTTATCCGTGTTACTGGCTGCCGCCTTGTCCACTGAGACAGATACGTGCAGGTTTGGCTTACGTCCCCTAATCAGTTTACTGCGCCGCAAATGAAGAATAGTTGCATCTGACAGAGGGAGTTTTTTCTGTACTCGGTCAAGATGTAGAATATCCAGCAATGAAAGATTGGTTCTCTGCATGAGCAGGCGACTGTAGGCGGGGTCAACTACGCTGCCATAAACCGTCATTTTCACCTTTGCCGGGTCTTGAATATCGTAGTCCGGCATTGGGAAGTAGCGCCGCGCCTGGCCTTTGTGCATTTCGTGAATGCCGTAACCCATAGTGTCAATCATATTCAGTTCGGTCATAGCCTGGGTAAGAAAGGAATTGCGATAGCTGCGCGGCGTCTTGTCCCCGATGACATAATCTACAGGTTTTCCCTCGAAAAACCCTCCCTCATTCTCAAAGATCAGTTTGTTAGGCTGTTCCGTCACCAGAATTCTGCCATTACGAGTGTAGTCCTGGTGAGCAATACAGTTGTGTAGTGCCTCGAGAACTACTTTCTGGTCGTACTTGGAAACCTCCAGAGCCAGCAATGTATCCTCTGGCAGGATGCGGAGATGATGATTACGAATCTTCTGATATAGTGCCGTTGTACTCATGAAGAAAGGAGGTCCGAAGTGCTCGTAAGCCCTCTCAGGTCCTTCCAACTTCCAAGTCAATTGGGCTGGATGTGGTGAGAGGAAGTGCGCGGCCTCAGGTTTTCCCAGCAGCAGGAGTGTCGTACGAGTGAGGTTTCCGTCCTGGATCAGTTTGGCACGGCCCAGAAACGTCTCCAAAGGCCAGTCCATTACCTCCTCAAACGGGAATCGATTGGCGTATTTTTGGGAGAATGACTCCCGGGCTTTTTCTACAGCACTCTGGTCAAGGTGATCCAATGTTGCTCTGGTAACGATCTGAGCCGACCAGTCACTCGCTATAGTTTGCTCGCGGATCGCATCGAGTTTATCCAGTCCAAGATTAGTGAGACTCTCGTGCGATCGAGCATAATAATGACCTTTCCACGCAATAGGCATTCCCCGGGGCGCGGGTGGGACTTCGAATAGCACGACGCGTCCTTGTAGATGTTGAAGTTCGAAGATATTGCGAAAGGTGACACTTGGTTCAGTGTCATCGGATATCTGCATTTTTACACTTTGTAGATGATTTTCTTTAATGCGGTAGTCCGAGCCAACAACTGTCCCTGTTTTGTCGCTGACACCAAACACCAGCCATGCTTTTTCTGCATTGCGCAAATTAGCTTCATTTGCCAGGGCAGAGAAGTATTGGCCTATTTTGTTAGTTGGATAATCATTAGTTGCTTGTTT
Organism: Gammaproteobacteria bacterium; assembly: GCA_965204045.1. Lineage (GTDB taxonomy): Bacteria > Pseudomonadota > Gammaproteobacteria > Eutrophobiales > Eutrophobiaceae > JAAXHV01. The sequence goes on along the minus strand of CBDBDW010000002.1, from coordinate 4,325,843 downwards.
GAACTCAATGACTTCTGATTCCCAGCTTGCGACCAAGAAATCCAATAATGTCTGTAATTGTGCCTTGTTCATTATTCTGAAGAATAGCCTAACTTCTTCGGCTCAACTAACTCCCGAAAACTTCTCAGTTATTGCCTGCTTCTGTGGGGAATGGTTTTTTCGAATGCTTGGCGCACCTCGGGCCTGTCTGGTCAGGGCAACGATGATGATTTCGCTGCCTCGCGAAACTCAAGATTCGTCTGCTATGTCAAGGATGGATTTTTCTGATATCTGCCCCTGTTTGATACCTTCAAGGCCGGTCAATACATGGTTGAGGATCGTTTTGCTTTCCATATCATGTCGGATCAGGTCACTTGTATATTCGCCTGGTATTGCATGAACGCCAGAATCGCCTGTTCGGCTATCTACAAATTTATTTGTCAGTGATAGATTTAATCTGCTTGTCACGATCTTCTCTCTTAGGTGTATATCCGATAGTGAACAATTATAGACTTAATGGCATTTTTCAATGGAGGCATATTATCCTTCCCGCTTAAGACTATTACCTCGCAAGACATAATTTGAGCCTCAGACGATTTCAACCTGTGGTTTCCAGCCATCTTTAAATCTTCTTTGCGTCCCCCATTTCTCTGCAAATTTTTTCAGCCGTTTTTCCATAGCAACTGTTGGGTTAATTATGAAAAACGTACGGTTACCCCAGGGTCGCCAACGAAGTGCAAGCGTATCTATACCAAGTTTTTCTTTCCAATATTTAATTTCAAGAGGAATACCGCCTTTCGGACGACCATGGTGATGATATATGATAGCAGTACGTCCATTGGCCAGGTCCTTTGCTTCACGCAAAGGAATCCGCTTCCATTCGCTCCAGTTATCTCCTTCGTCAAACTTGTTGTCTTCGCGTAAACTGTTATCAGGATCAGCAAAAATCACATCGCAATTCTTTAGTTCAGCTTGAACATCTTTGAACCAGTTCAAGCGCCATTCTCGGGATTTGGAAGGCTCTAAAACTTCTCCTGAAAATACGGCAGTTCCCAAAATGCCGGATTCTTCAATGGCAGAAACACGGCGCTTGCCTTCACCATTAACGATATTATATAGGGTGTCGAATAGTTCGCAGTCATACTTGCGCCATTCTTGTGGTCGATTTAGATAATCAATATGTTGACCATCATTATTGTCTTCGTCTGGGTACAGGTACCAAGCAACACCGAGACTGTGACCATGAGTCAATGCACGAAGTAGTCCATACTTTACATAGTCTCCAATATCTCCGGCGTAACAGTTTTGCATTACATTGTTTTCCACTCATTTACCCAGGCTGAACGTCAGTATTTCGTCGCCGACCTCGTAGCCGAACAGGGAATTTCCCCCCGCGGCAACGGTAATATATTGTTTGCCCTTGTGCATGTAACTGACCGGCGGAGCGTTGACGCCGTATTCACTCATGTATTCCCACAGGGGCGTGCCGCTGTGGGCGTCATAGGCGGCGAAGCGGCCGTTGCCTTCACCGGCGAATACCAGGTCGCCGGCGGTGGCCAGCGCGCCGCCGACCATGGGCCGCTCCACTTTCTGCTGCCAGCTTACCCTGCCGGACACGGCGTCGACGGCGCTGAGCACGCCCCAATCGGGTTCATCGGCCTTTTTGAAAAACGACAAGCTCTGCCAGGGGGCGCCCGGTTGCGGTTCCAGTTTCCTGGAAAAGAACAGTGAGGGCTGATAAATGCCGGGAATGTACACCTTTTGCAGTCCGGGATGGTAAGCGACCGGAGACCAGGACACCGCGCCCAGGGTGCCGGGCACGATGCGCACACCGTCCTCCGTCGGCCGCGCGAACAGGCTTTTCTGGCTGATGAACGGCTCGCTGCGCCGAATCAGCCTCCCGGTGAGCCGCTCATGGATAAAGAACCAGCCGAGCTTGCTCGCCTGTCCCACCGCCCTCACGGTCCTGCCGTTTTCAACCAGGTCGAACAGTACCGGCGGGCTGGCGACGTCATAGCCCCAGCGGTCATGGGGCACCTGCTGGTAATGCCAGCGCAACTTGCCCGTATCCGCTTCCAGGGCGACCAGGCTGACAGTGTACAGGTTATCACCGGGACGGGTGGAATCGTCCATTTGCGGCGACGGGTTGCCGGTGCCGATATAAACCAGGCCCAGTTCGGGGTCGACGGCCGGTGTGGTGTAGATCGAACCGCCGCCGAAACGCCAGGTGTCAGCATAGGTCCTGTTGGCGCGCCGTTCTGCTTTCAGGTCACGGTTCAAGGGCGCGCCATATCTGGTTTCCCCGCGCCACTCGCCCTGCCAGCCTGATTCCGGAGTGCTGTACCAGCGCCAGATTTCCTCGCCTGTCTCCGTATCGTAAGCAACGATGAAGCCGCGTAACCCATGGCCCCCGCCGGACAGCCCGCCGACCGACAATACATATTCGCCGTCCTGATCAAGGTCCATGTGCAGGCCGTAACCCGCGCCGGAAATGCCCACCAGGACTTTACCGGCAAACACCTGCGGGGCCAGGTTGGCGGTGTACCCGGTCTGCCCCGACTGTCTTGCGCCTTTCAGTTCATCCACGCCAAGCAACGGTTCAAGTTGTTCCGCCTTGCCCGCGTCGGTATCCGCGATTGCCGTATCCCAGATTACTTTGCCCGTTTTTCGGTCCAGGGCGATCAACCTGGCGTCGATGGTCACACTGAACACCTTGTCCGCGCTCAGCGCCGGCCCGCGGTTGGCGGGGCCGCAGCAGAAACTCCTGTCTTCCGCCAGGTCATGGCGGTAACGCCACAACACTTTACCCGTGCCCGCGCGCAGGGCTATGACATCGTTGTAAGGAGTCGTTACGTACATGATTCCGCCCCGTATAATGGGCGAGGTCTGGAACGACCCGAACTTGCCGGTGTTGAAACGCCAGGCCAGTCGCAATCGCTCCACGTTGCCGGTATTGACCTGGGACAGGGGACTGAAACGCTGGTTGTCGAAGGTGCGTCCGTACAGGGGCCAATCACCGCTGTCGGTGAGGATGATGGCCGCGCCGGCGAGTTGCGTGATCAGACAGAACAGCGCCGCCGCCAGTAGCTTGCGAATGAACGGGGTCAGGTCGCACATTGCACATTGGTATTTCATATTCTATCCTTCTTCGTCATTCCTGCGAAGGCAGGAATCCAGTGAAAAAACATTCCTTATAAGGAGTTTTGTTATCTACTGGATTCCTGCCTTCGCAGGAATGACGAAGGGAGCACACTAATGACATTACGTACAGAATAACATTTTTCAAGATATGCGCACGACAACGCTGTTTCCGCTGGGCGCCGTCGCCATCAGCGTTTTTTCCTTCCTCTATCCCGAAGCGCTGCTCCCTTTCAGGGGATACATCGTCCCGCTGCTCGGCCTGGTCATGCTGGGCATGGGGATGACCCTGCTCCCGGATGATTTCCGGAACGTGATCAGGAGTCCGAAACCGGTCACGCTCGGCGTTGGCCTGCAGTTCATCCTGATGCCGTTCATTGCCTGGCTGCTGTCGGAGTCCATGGGCCTGCCGCCGGAACTGGCCCTGGGCATGGTGCTGGTGGGTTCGTGCCCCGGCGGCACCGCATCCAATATCATCTGCTACCTGGCGAAAGGCGAGGTGGCCGTGTCGATTACCCTGACGGCCGTGTCCACAGTGCTGGCGGTACTGTTGACGCCGTTGCTGACCTGGGTATACATCGGGCAGAAAGTCCCCGTGCCGGTGTTGGCCATGATGCTTGATATCTTTACCATCATCCTGGCGCCGGTCACCCTGGGCGTGTTAATCAATTACCGGTTCGGTGACAGGATACGGCCGGCCAAACGCGTCTTTCCGGGATTGTCCGCGGTTGCCGTCGTTCTGATCATCGGTATCATAATAGCCAATACCCGCGACCAGCTGGCGTTGCTTGCGGCGCCGGTTATCACCGCGGTATGCCTGCATAATTTATCCGGCCTGGCCGGCGGCTACTGCCTGGCATGGCTGTTCGGGTGTGACAAACGCATCCGGCGCACCCTGGCCATTGAAGTGGGCATGCAGAATTCCGGCCTCGCAATCGCCCTGGTCGAACTGACGAAATTTCCGCTGCCCGCCGCGTTGCCCGGCGCCCTGTTCAGTGTCTGGCATAATATCAGCGGTTCGCTGCTCGCAGCCTTGTGGGGACGGGAGGCAGGGGTTAGGGGCTAGGGGCTGGCCCCTGGTCCCTGACAACTGATGATTCGCTTCTCCGTAATGATCTTCTCCACCCGCACGTCTGTACTGGTGACCGGCATATCGTCCACGATCTGGCATTCATAACACAGCGCTGCCCGCGCGCTCCGGGGATGCGCGGCAAACCACTTGTCATAATAGCCCCTGCCGTAACCGATACGCCTGCCGTCCGGGGTAAAACCCAGGCCCGGGGTAATGCAGAGGTCCGCCTCTCCGGGCCATTCCTTTTCCGTGTCAGGCGTGAGTATGCCCAGTTGTCCGACTCCCAGACTATGCCAGCCGCCAAACTCCACGGCGATCATTTTTTCACGGTTGAGTATCCTCGGGATCAGCACTGTTATACCCGACTGGCGCAGGCAGTCGATGATGCCGCGGGTATCCACTTCCATCTCCGTCGACACGTAGCAGAAAACCGTGCCGGCCGGCGCCGCTTGCTCCAGCAGGCGTTCGCGAATGGCCCGGTCGTATTCCGGCCGTAGCCGCTGCGGCAGTTCCCTGCGTTTTTGCTTCAGGAATTGCCGCAGGCGCACTTTCTCTTCATTAATCATGTGTCGTCACAGGGGACGGATTTGAAATCCGTCCCCGATGGGAACTGCTACATGCTCAACAGTTTTCTTTTTTCGTAAAAACATACTACAATGACGCACTTTTTTCATCGGAGAACCAGATCCGGTACAAGGTGTATATATGGTAACGATACGATTAGCCCGGGCAGGCGCAAAGAAAAGGCCGTTCTATCACATTGTTGCCGCGGATTCACGCAGTCCGCGGGACGGCAGGTATATAGAAAGGCTGGGTTTTTTCAACCCGATAGCCAGCGGCCGGGAGGAGAAACTGAAACTGGAACAGGAGCGGGTAGACTACTGGCTGTCCCAGGGGGCGCAGCCCACGGAGCGCGTGGCCGGACTGATAAAGATCAACGCCGGAAACCAAGCCGGCTCAGGCTGAATACCATGCCTGCGCTGGCTGGCAACGAGCCGGGCAGGCGGGTCATCATCGGCAGGATATCCGGTGTACACGGGATGCGCGGCTGGCTGAAGGTATTCTCCTGCACGGACCCCAGGGAAAACATCTTTTTGTATCAACCCTGGCTGCTGGGAGACGGCAGGAAGCAGGGCGACGGGGAGTGGACCGAAATCGAATTTGCGGATTGCGGGACGAGCGGCAAAACCCTGGTGGTTAAACTTCCCGGAATCGATGACAGGGAAGCGGCCCTCGAACTCGTCGGCCGGTCGCTGGCGGTGTATCGCGAGCGTTTGCCGGAGCCGGAGCCGGGCCAATATTACTGGACGGATCTCATGCACATGGAGGTTGTTACGCTGACCGGGGAGCAGTTGGGCAGGGTCGTCGATATCCACGAGACCGGCGCCAACGACGTGCTGGTCGTGCGGGGCGACCGGCGCCGTTCGATCCCGTTCGTCATGGATGAGGTTATCCGGCGGGTGGATCAGGACGCCGCCGTCATCACGGTGGACTGGGAATGGGATTAGCGATCAATGTGGTTACGCTGTTTCCGGAGATGTTTGCTGCGGTCAGCGACTATGGCATTACCGGGAAAGCCGTCGGTTCCGGATTGCTGCAGATCAGCACGGTTAATCCACGGGATTACGCAACGGACCGTCACCGGACCGTGGATGACAGGCCTTATGGCGGCGGGCCCGGCATGGTCATGACGGCGCAGCCGTTGCTGGAAGCTATACGCAACGCCAGACAGGCTTTGCCCTCGGCCGCGGTGATCTACCTGTCACCCCAGGGGCGGCAATTGCGGCAGCAGGACGTGATGGACTTTGCCGGCAGGGGCGCGTTCATCCTGGTTGCAGGCAGGTATGAAGGTGTTGATGAACGGGTCATGGAACTGGAAGTCGACGAGGAGTGGTCCATTGGAGATTACGTACTCAGCGGCGGCGAGCTTCCTGCCATGGTATTGATAGACGCAGTTGCCAGATGCCTGCCGGGAGCATTGGGCAATGATGAATCCGCTGTGGAGGATTCTTTTTTTCGCGGGATACTGGATTGCCCCCATTACACCCGGCCCGAGGTGGTGGCGGGACTGCCGGCGCCGCCGGTACTGTTGAGCGGCGATCATGACGGGATACGGAAATGGCGCCTGAAACAGGCGCTGGGGCGCACCTGGAAGCGGCGTCCCGACCTGCTGGAAGCGCTGGACCTGGATACCGAAAAACAGGCGCTGCTGGATGAATACATTATGGAAGAACAGGGTAACGATGACGTTTGATTAATGAGGTTTTGAACAATGGCAAATATTATTGAACAACTCGAAGCCGAGCAGTGCGACCGGGACATCCCCGAGTTTCATCCCGGCGATACCGTCGTCGTACAGGTCAAGGTGGTGGAAGGTCAGCGCGAACGGTTACAGGCGTTCGAAGGAACCGTTATCGCCAAGAAGAACCGCGGGCTTAACTCCTCGTTCACCGTGCGCAAGATTTCCTACGGTGAAGGTGTGGAACGGGTATTCCAGACCTACAGCCCGAGTATTGCCGGCATCACCGTGAAACGGCGCGGCGACGTGCGCAGGGCCAAGCTGTATTACATGCGCGACCGGCGCGGCAAGGCAGCCAGGATCAAGGAGAAGATCAAACCGTCTTCCTGAATGACGGCTCGTGCCTGACAAACAGGCAGTTATCGATCAGTTTCTCGATGCCCTTTGGCTGGAGCGGGGGCTGAGCGAGAATACCCTCAGCGCCTACCGCAGCGACCTGTATTCCTACTCCGGCTGGCTGGCGTCCTCCGCGTCCCGCGACCTGTTGCAGTCCCGCCCGGAAGATATCCTGGCCTACCTGGCCACGTTGACCGGGAAATCCTCCCGCACCAGCGCCCGGCGCCTGTCTTCCCTGCGCCGTTTCTTTCAATACCTGGCCAGGGAGGGGCGTATCAGCCACGATCCCTGCGCCCGGGTCGCCGCGCCGCGTATCGGCCGTCCCCTGCCGAAATCCCTCACCGAGGAGGAGGTGGAGAGCCTGCTCGACGCGCCGGATACCGCCACAGCCGTGGGCCAGCGCGACCGGGCGATGCTGGAAGTATTGTACGCGACCGGGCTCAGGGTATCGGAACTGGTCGGCCTGCAACTGGCACAGGTGAATTTGAGACAGGGAGTGTTGCGGGTGGTCGGCAAGGGCAACAAGGAACGCCTGGTGCCGCTGGGAGAGGAAGCGTCCGACTGGGTGGAGAAATTTATCCGCCAGGGACGCGCTGAACTGTTGCAGGAGCCTCCCGTGGACGTATTGTTTCCCAGCCGCCGCGGCCGCATGATGACGCGCCAGACGTTCTGGCATGCAATAAAACGCCACGCAGTCCGGGCGGGCATCAGCAAGACGCTGTCTCCGCACGTGGTCAGGCACGCGTTCGCCACGCACCTGTTGAATCATGGCGCTGACTTGCGCGTGGTGCAGATGCTGCTGGGTCACAGCGATATCTCGACCACGCAGATCTATACCCACGTCGCCAGGGAACGGTTGAAGAACCTGCATGCTGAACACCACCCTCGTGGGTGATATGTTATGATCGCGGCATCACCGAACCGATGAATTTCTGGAGCAAAAAATCGTGCGACCTGGATTGATATTGCTGTTGACTGCGGCGCTGTTCACCGGCGCGGCGAATGCCGACCCGGACCGGGAAGATTTCCTGCGTAAAGCCATCACCGATGTTTTCCCGGATGCCGATATCACCCGGATAAAACCGGCGCCGATTCCCGGGCTGTACGAAGTCATGCTGGGCACGGAGATGATCTACCTGAGCGAAGACGGCCGCTATATCCTGCAGGGGGACCTGATTGACCTGGGTGAAAAAATCAACCTGAGCGAACAGGAACGCGCGGCCGCCAGGAAACAGGTCCTGGAAAGCGTCCCCACGTCCGAGACCATAGACTTTGTTCCTGAAAACGTCCGGCATACGGTATATGTCTTTACAGATATTACCTGCGGCTACTGCCGTCAATTCCACCGCGACATGGCCGAGTTGAACGGCAAGGGTATTGCCGTCAGGTACCTGGCCTTCCCGCGGGCAGGGATCGATTCGGACTCCTTCATGGAGATGGAATCAGTCTGGTGTGCGGCTGACCCGAATGAAGCAATGACCCTGGCCAAGGGGGGCAGGCCGGTTAAACCGGCGCAATGCGACAACCCGGTGCAGCGGCAATATGAACTGGGGCAGAACCTGGGCGTGCGGGGAACGCCCGCCATCTACCTGGAAAACGGCCAGGAAATGCCCGGCTACGTGCCGCCGGACGACCTGCTTGAGGCGCTGCAGCAGTATTCCGGTTAATTCTGTTGATCTATATCAGCGCCGCCTTGTTTATGTCGTCATTCCGGGCTTGACCCGGAATCCAGTCAAAAAACATTCCTTATAAGGAGTTTTGTAGTCTACTGGATTCCGGGTCAAGCCCGGAATGACGAACAGGGGGGTTCTGCGTTAATCTGCGTCATCTGCGGATAAATTATCTTCGGATAAATGCAGCTCGCCCTGCAAGGATTTGAGCACCGCCACCGTGGTGCTGCCGTCCTTTTCGGTATGCTCAACCTTCACCTGTAAAAACTCCAGGTCGGGCGCGCACCAGAATACCGACTTGCGGCTGCTGCCGGGTTTGTGCCTGAGCATCTTTATGGTGTCGAAACTGCCAAGAGGCGTTTCCACCACTTCCTCGCCGAGCTTCTCGAAGCTGTAGGTCTTGATGCCTCCCCCGTCGGCGATCCGGTAGGAAGCAGGTATCCGCCCGTTCTGCAGGTCGTGCATGATGGCGAGCTGGTACAGCAGTTTGTCCATCACGGCAGGCTCCATCGGCAGGTGCCAGAAATCGCCGTTGATGGTGTTTTTTATCTTGTTGGCCGCGCGGTTGAACTCGATGGAAACGTCGCGTTTTTTCCTGTAACCGGTGCGCCCGTAACTGTAGTAAACCGGCTTCAGCATGCGCTCCTCGACAATCAGGCGGCTGGACTCGACGATGTGCAGCTTCCTGAACAACGAGATCAGGCCCACCGTTTTCGTCTCGGACCGGTACTCATAGCTGTTGTCATCCAGCCTGGCCAGGCTGCGGATGACCCGGGCGGCCCTGGTGTTTTTGGCGTACAGGGAATATTCCGCCTGGAAAGTACGCAGGCCGGCAACGTTTTCTGCGCCGGCGGGGGCCGGCGCCACGACCAGGCACGAAAAAATTACCGCAGTGAACAAAGAGACAATGCCTGTACAGTCAACCCGCCCCGGCTTTATACTGGTCGTGACATGGTCGCGACGCGTACAAATTTTTGTCCCGGAGAGCATGCGAATATCCTGGTAGCAGGCGATGTGATGCTGGACCGCTACGTTTTCGGCAGCGCCGGGAGAATTTCACCGGAAGCGCCGGTCCCGGTGGTCAGGGTGGACAGGGTCGAAGAACGGCCGGGAGGCGCGGCTAACGTCGCCGCCAATATCAGCAGCCTGGGGGTGCAGGTCACGCTGGCGGGCATAACCGGAGATGACGGGCAGGCCGGGTTCCTGGAGTCGGCATTGGCGGAGTCGGGGGTCTGTTATCGTTGTTATGGTTTACCTGGCGCCTCCACTATAACCAAACTGAGGGTTTTAAGTCAAAACCAGCAGCTTCTGCGCCTGGACTACGAGGAGGAATTTCCGGCAAACGCAGCAGACCGCATGCTGGAGATTTACGCCGAACAGTTGCACGGCGCCACCCTGGTGGTGCTGTCCGATTACGCCAAGGGCAGCCTGGCCCGGGCGGAGACGCTGGTCGGACTCGCCCGTGAACACGGACTACCCGTGATCATCGATCCGAAAGGCGCGGATTTTAACCGCTACAAAAACGCCTCGGTGCTGACGCCGAACTACCGGGAGTTCGAGAGCGTCGCAGGTGAAAGCCTGAGTGAAGACGAAGTCTGCGCCAAAGCCAGGTCCCTGTGTGACGAACTGTCGCTGGACGCCCTGTTGATTACCCGGGGCGATCGCGGCATGACGCTGGTGGACGGGGCAGGGCGTGAAACCGTCAATCTGCCGGCTGAGACACATGAAGTGTTTGACGTCACCGGCGCCGGCGATACCGTGATAGCGACGTTTGCGGCGGCGCTTGCTTCCGGCTACGGGCGCCGCGAGGCGGCCGGCTTTGCCAACTCGGCAGCCGGGATTGCCGTCGGGAAACTGGGCGCGGCGACCGTCAGCGCGGCGGAATTGAATGCGCGCGCCGGACGCCCCGGCGCGCAGAAACGGATGCAGCCGGAGGAACTGCTCGGCGCGCTCGAACGCAGCAGGAGCAGGGGGGAAAAGATAGTCATGACCAACGGTTGTTTCGACCTGCTGCACGCGGGCCACGTCGATTGCCTGGAACAGGCCAGGGCGCTGGGCGACAGGCTGGTGGTTGCCGTGAACGACGACGCTTCCGTGCGCAGGCTCAAGGGCCCGGGAAGACCGTTGCAGGACCTTGACAAACGCCTGAAGGTGCTGGCGGGACTGGAAGCGGTCGACTGGCTCGTGGCGTTTTCCGAGGATACGCCGGAACGGCTGGTGCAACTGGTCAATCCCGACCTGCTGGTCAAGGGCGGCGATTACGCGCCGGAACAGGTTGCCGGCGCCGGGCACGTGCGGCAGCGGGGAGGCGGCGTAATAACGCTGCCGCTGGTGGACGGTTGTTCGACCAGCGGGATCGTGGACGCCATCAGGAAATCAGGCCGGGGTCCCGCATGATCGTCGTGACCGGGGCGGCCGGGTTTATCGGCAGCAACCTGGTGCGGGGCCTGAACGCGGCCGGCCGGTCCGACATTATCGCCGTCGACGACCTGACCGATGGAGCCAGGTTCCGCAACCTGGTCGACTGCGATTTTCTCGATTACCTGGACAAGGATGAGTTCATGGCATCCCTGCCCGGCAGGCTCGCCGGCGTGGAACGGGTGTTTCACCAGGGCGCCTGTTCCGATACCCTGGAGCGGGACGGCAGGTTCATGCTGGAAAACAACTACGCCTGGTCCAGGCGCCTGCTGGAGGCCTGTGTCGATAACGGCGCCGGCCTGATCTATGCTTCCAGCGCCGCGGTGTACGGCGGCAACCGGCGTTTCATCGAAAAACCGCAGTATGAGCAGCCTGCCAACCTGTACGGTTATTCCAAACTGCTGTTCGACCGCCATGCCCGCAGGATCATGCAGGACGCGTCCTCCCAGGTTGCCGGCTTGAGGTATTTCAACGTGTATGGTCCCGGAGAACAGCACAAGGGAAAAATGGCCAGCATGGTTTTCCGCCTGCACCGGCAGTTGCTGGAAAACGGAGAAGCGAGGTTGTTCAAGGGCAGCGGCGGCTATCCGGACGGAGAACAGCGCCGGGATTTCATCCATGTCGATGACGTGGTGGATGTCAACCTGTGGTTCATGAAACACAGCGGTGTCAGCGGCATTTTCAACGTCGGCGCCGGCAGGAGCAGGAGCTTTAACGATATCGCACGCCTGCTCATCGACTGGCACACGGGGGGCAGGATCCAATACATGGATTTCCCGGAAGACCTGCTGGACGCATACCAGAGTTTTACCGAAGCGGATATTTCCGCCTTGCGGGAGGCCGGATACCGTAAACCCTTCACCGTGCTGGAACTGGGCATCAGGAAATACCTGGAGAATATGGATGGGGACAGATTTTATACACAACGACACGAATAATGCCGCACTCCCTCCGTCATTCCTGCGAAGGCAGGAATCCAGTGAAAAAACATTCCTTATAAGGAGTTTTGTTGTTTACTGGATTCCTGCCTTCGCAGGAATGACGGAGGAGAGGCAGGAATGACAAAGAATACCAGCCTTATGCGAATTTTATACAGCCTGGTCCTGTACCTGTGCGCGCCGCTGGCGCTGTGTTACCTGCTGTTGCGCGGGACAAACAACAGCGCTTACCTGGAACGCATCCCCGAGCGCTTCGGTTACATCCCGAAACCCGGGTCCGCGCAGCCGGTGATCTGGGTCCACGCGGTATCCGTGGGCGAGGTGAAGGCATCGGGGATGCTGGTAAAACGCCTGCTCAGCACTTATCCCGATTGCCGGGTGTTGATCACGACGGTCACACCGACGGGCGCGGCGCGTGTAAGGTCTCTTTTCGCAGGTACGGTGGAGCACAGATACCTGCCCTATGACCTGCCCCATGCCGTCCTCCTGTTTCTGCGCCGCATTAAACCGCGCTTGCTGGTTATCCTGGAGACGGAAATATGGCCGAACCTGCTGTATTACTGCAAACGCCGCGGCGTTCCCGCGATCCTGGTCAATGCCAGGCTGTCTTCCGCCTCATACCAGGGTTACCTGAAGCTGCGGCGCTTCTCGGCTTCTGCCGTACAGTCGCTGAGTCACATAGCAGCCCGGGGCGCTGAAGATGCAGAGCGTTTCCTGGCGCTGGGCGCGGACCCTGCCAGGGTCTCGATAACGGGCAACCTGAAGTTCGACGTCGACACGGGCGATGACACTGCGGTACAGGCAGCGTCACTGCGGCGCACTATCGCTGCGGGGCGTCCGGTATGGATCGCGGCCAGCACCCACGCGGGCGAGGAAGAACAGGTCCTTGATGCGTTCGACCGGGTCAGGCGGTCGCTTGCAGACTGCCTCCTGATCATCGCGCCGCGCCATCCGGAACGTTTCGACAAGGTATATCACCTGTGCGTGAGGCGCGGCCTGGAAGTTGCCAGGCGCAGCGCGGCCGCGGGCGTCGAGGCGCGGGATACGGACGTGTACCTGCTGGATACCCTGGGAGAGCTTCCCCTGTTCTACGCCTGCGCCGATGCGGCGTTCGTGGGCGGCAGCCTGACACCCGTCGGCGGGCATAACGTGCTGGAACCGGCCGCGCTGGGCGTGCCGCTGATCAGCGGGCAGCATACCGCCAATTTCAGGGAAGTTATCGAACTGTTCAAGGCCGGCGACGCCATCATGATCGTTACGGATGCTGCGCAACTGGCCGCGGCAGTCAGCAGCCTGTTGCAGGACGCCGACCTGGGACGGGCCCGCGGCGAGCGCGGCCAACGGCTGGTGCGGCAGAACCAGGGCGCAATCGATGCGGTCATGAGATTACTCGACAAATGCCTGGCGAACCGCTGATTTAATCAGGGCTTCCCTGATATATAATTCTTGACTATTGTATTCGCAGACACTAACCTGTACATGTTGGTTCGTTTTAAAGAAGGGGGCGCTATGAAAATACAACATCACAAAACATTCCGCATAAGCCATATTCTGATCCCGGCCGTGGCCGGTTTGCTGTTATGCTCCGGCGCAGCCCGGGCGCAGGTGCTCGAGGAGATCGTGGTCACCGCGCAGAAGCGAGCGGAAGGCCTGCAGGACACGCCGGTTGCCGTCACCGCGTTCACCGGGGAGCAACTGCAGCAGGCCGGTGTATACGATGCCATCGGGCTCAGTAATGTCGTCCCCAACGTGACCATAGCGACCGAAGACGCCAGGGACGCAATTTTTATCAATATACGCGGCATATCCCAGTCGGAGCGCAGGAATACCTCGGACCCGACCACCGCGTTCTACATGGACGGCGCCCTGGTGCCGCGCATGTCCGGCATCAATGCCTATTTCTATGACGTTGAGCGCATCGAAGTGCTGCGCGGCCCCCAGGGCACGCTGTACGGGCGTAACAGCACCTCGGGAGTGGTGAACGTCATTACCAGAAAGCCCGACCTGGAAGCATTCGGAGGCGACATCCAGGCGGGTTACGGCAATTATGACGCGGTTGACGTAAAAGGCGCCCTGAATGTGCCCTTCTCCGACAGTATCGGCGCGCGCATCGCGTTCACCTATAACGAACGGGACGGCTACCGGGACAACAGTCCGGTTGCCGACGGCGACGACCTGGATGACATAGGCGTACGCGGTCATTTGCTCTGGGATGTCAGCGAAAACACCTCGTTGCTGCTCTCCGCGGATTACTATGAACACAAGGGCGTCGGACCGGTGCTGGCACAGGTGGAATGTCCCGACCTCGGGTGTAATATACCGATACCCCCGGATCCTGCCGACGCCAATCCGCTCAATACCGAAGGCTATCGCGATAATACGGATACGAATTTCAAGGTCGAACTGAACCACTCTTTCGCGTTTGCCGACCTGACCTTCATCGGCTCTTACCGGGATCATGAACGGGATTATCTTATCGACACCGACGGCACCGGCGCTTCCGTCTTCCTGCCACCCGCCGGCAGATTGGTCCCCATCACCACAGATGTCGTGGAAGTGACGGAGTCCGAGTCTTTCACAGGAGAACTGCGCCTGAATTCCAACACGGACGGCCGCTTCCAGTGGATCCTGGGGGGCTTTTACCTGGATGAGGATATCGCGGGCGATTTCCGTTACCAGCCGGTGCTGCCGAACGGCGCGCACCTGAATGTCCAGTTTGTCGATAAAGGTTTCAACGTCGAGTCATGGGCCTTGTTTGCCAATGCTTCCGTGGATGTCACCGACCGGTTCACCCTGAACGGCGGCATTCGTTACACGGAGGATGAAAAAGACAAGGGCGGCGTCAATGACCCCGCCAACCCTGCGGCCGGCAGTTATATGACGGTCACCATAAGAGAACTCGGCAATCCTGTCGCGCCGGTATTTCCCCGCGCCCAGGTGGCGAACCCGTCCTGGAGTGAGGTCACCTATTCGTTCGGTCTTGACTGGCATATCAACGACGACACGCTTGCCTATATCAAGACCAGCAAGGGCTTCAAGTCGGGCGGTTTCAACCGCGGCAGCGTGGATCCCTTTAAACCGAGCGGCGCGCCTAACGTTGCAAACCTGATCGTCTATAATCCTGAGCAGGTACTGGCCACGGAAGGCGGCATCAAATCCACTTTCATGGACGGCCGCGCCCGGGCGAACTTCAGCGTGTTCTGGTATGACTATTCCGACAAGGAAGAAGCCGTCGTGCGCGTAATCGGCGGCATCCCGACCAATACGGCAATCAACGCGGGGCAGGCGACCATCTACGGGGCGGAACTGGAGACCTCGTTCCTGTACGGCGACCACGGCGGGCGCATCGATGTCAACATTGGCTGGCTGGATGCGGAATTCGATGAATTCGTCGGCCTGGACGATCCGTTGACGTCCGGCCAGGATAACCTGGATCTCGGCGGCAGCGACATGGTCAATGCGCCGGACTGGAATGTCGGCGTCACCTGGGTACCCGTTGAGCTGGAAATGTTGAATGGGATGCTGCGCCCCCTGGTTCAGTTTTCATTCAAATCCGATTATATTACCCGGCCCCACAACCAGTCTGTCGATAAACAGGATTCTTACACGCGCACCAATGCAAGCCTGCACTGGGAATCCAACAAGACCGGCCTGTTCCTGGAAGGTTTCGTGCATAACATAGAGAACGAAGACATCCAGACCGTATCAACCTGCCAGCAGCAGGTCAACGGCGTGGCGGGAACACCCTTCCCCGGATTGGGCTGTACCCATATGTACCAGCCTCCGCGCACCTACGGCGTACGCTTGGGATACAGGTTTTAGACTTGACCCCATTACATTACCAACCCCGTCATTCCCGCGAAGGCGGGAATCCAGTGAACAAACATTCTTTATAAAGAGTTTTGTTGTCTACTGGATTCCCGCCTTCGCGGGAATGACGGGGGAGGGGGGTGCAGGAATATCGAATCTCACCCCATTGATTTTGAAGATGCGTGCCTGTATCGTAAGAACTTCCGAGAATTTAACCGGAGGTTCCTTGGTTCATGCTGAAATCCATAACAATAATTCTGGTCCTGGCAGTGCCTTCATTTGCGGCGGCTGCCGGGTTTCCCACAGTTGAAACGGTCAGGCAGGTCGTCAGTTGCATGGCCGAGCTTGGCGACCAGACCGAAGAAAACCTGTTGACCTGCGCCTGCCGGCAGGACGAGATTGAAGCCGGGATAAGTTTCGAGGTTTTCGAGCAGGCCAGCCTGCAGGAGCGCTATAACCGGATGCCGGGCAAACGCGGCGGCCTGTTCCGTGACGATAAAATAAGCAGGGAACAACTCAAGCAGTTGAAAGACGTCAGGAAGCAGGCCCTGGCCGCCTGTCCCGCAGTCAAAAAAGTCAAACGGGCAGAAGAATAGCTCGGAGTCAGAGTAAAATCGCCGAGAATGCCGGCAATTGCAGAGCCGGGGGTGATTTTACTCTGACCCCACCTGCCCGACCAGGGTCAGCGAGGGTTTGCTTACGGCGGGGACGGATTTAAAATCCGTCCCCTGGTGGATGGACTTGATCAGAGTTTCCTTAATTCACCGCAAATTCTGAAGACCAGGCCGCGTTCTTGGTATCCGTCGCACTGACCGTCAAAGTCCCCTCGTTTTCCGGCACGAAGAAGAAACGCAGGCTGGGGTCCATGCTGATGGCAAAAGTCAATATTGCTTTCATTACCGGGGTTCCGTTGTAATCGACACTCAAGGTGTTGACGAAATGAGCGGGCGGGTGGACGTGGGAGCCTATCCGCATCGGTTGCAACCCGGTTATGTTGGGGTGCTTGATCCTGACCTGCATCAGGTTGGGCTTGCTGTATTCGACGTCGCCGATCAGTTTCATTTTCATCATGCCCATGTTGGCGATGGAATCACCGATGCTCTTGGGCGGCGGCGCGGAACACGCGCCCCTTGCCCGGGTGAAACTCTTGACCATGTACAGCTCGCCGGTATTCAGTTCGGCGACGGCGCGGACATAGGTATGATCGTTTATCCTGACGCGCATGGCCAGGTCGGCCTTGCCGCTGGTCGGCGTAAAATCGAAGATTCCCACCAGCGGAACCGGGTTCTTGTCGATGAAGACATGTATCCGTTGTATATACAGTTCATTGGTCTGGGGAATTTTGGTATGTACGGTAACGGGGGCGAGCGTTGCATCTTCCGCCGCGTACGGCACTCTTATTTCCAGAACGCTCTGCTCGGCGTCTTCAATGATTTCCCGGTCCTGGAAGGCTGCCTGGCGTGAGTTCTCCTCCCAGGCCTGGTCCGACAGTTTCTGCCGCCAGTCGGGAGGCATCACGTCCGCCGGCGCTGCCGGCGCCCAGGTGAGTATCAGTGCAACATATACGATCGTTTTCATGGTTGTGTTTGACATACATCCCTCCATAAATTCCCAGCGTTGGTTCAGGTGATTAATTTTATCCGTCGAAGTATACAATATCGAAAATATCATTTCCAGATTTTACGTTACATTCAGGTAGTGCGGGGTCAGAGTAAAATCGCCGGGGGCGCTGGCTACAGCAGAGCCGGTGGTGATTTTACTCTGACCCCGGAATTTAGCGGGAACTGCCGGGATAAGGGGGAAGATCGCTGATTATGCTTGACATCTTCTCAAATTAAGGTGGAATATGCCGTCCATGTGTAAAAGTTCTTGCTTATTGCATTAATATTTCCTATATTTGACTTGTCCTGACATTGTGATAATATTTACTGGAATAATAAGAGCATAAAAAAACAACGTACAAAAATGTTAATGAAGTTTGACGCAGGGATGTGGCTCTGATAAATTTAACTCTCAGCTATCTTTCATGATCTCGAGATAGCCGGGAGGTCAAGAAAAATCGAGATCAAAATTGTTAATTAGCAATAAGAGGAGGAGGTCATGAGTAAATTTTCCTTCAGTAAATGGATAATTGTCTCCCTTGCCCTGTTCATGTCTTTACCAGCTTTCGCGAATGATGGTCTCAGAGAGTTGATGAAAGACCCGAACTACTGGGTATTTCCGGGCGGCAATTATAATAACTGGCGTTATTCTGAACTGGATCAGATTAACACAGGTAACGCCGGTGACCTGGTGGCTGCGTGGACGTTCTCGACGGGACGCCTGCAAGGCCATGAGGGAGGTCCGTTGGTCCTGCCGCCCAGTGAGACGGGTCTGGCTACCGACCACCTGTATATTCACGCATCATTCCCGAATGATGTTTTCGCCATCGATCTCGAGACCCTGGAAATCACCTGGGACTTCGTGCCCGCGCAGGACGAGGAAGCAACCGTTCCCAAGATGTGTTGCGACATCGTAAACCGCGGTCTGGGATACGGCGACGGGCAGATTTACCTGCAAGCCGCCGACACCACTTTGTATGCCCTGAATCCGAAGGACGGCAGCATTATCTGGCAGACAAAGAACGGCGCGGACATCTCTGACGACAAGGTTGGCCACGATACCGGCGGCAGAGGCTATGGCCCGCATAACGGCATGACCAACACCAACGCCCCGCACCCGATTAAGGACAAGATCTTTACCGGTTGCTCCGGCGCCGAGTTTGGCGTGCGCTGCTGGATAGCGGCTTTCAATGCGAGCGACGGCAGCCTGGCATGGCGCGCGTTCAGCATGGGTCCGGACGAGGATATCCTGTTTGACGAGAATACCACGT
The DNA here is from genome assembly GCA_965204045.1 of Gammaproteobacteria bacterium. Lineage (GTDB taxonomy): Bacteria > Pseudomonadota > Gammaproteobacteria > Eutrophobiales > Eutrophobiaceae > JAAXHV01. The sequence goes on along the minus strand of CBDBDW010000002.1, from coordinate 4,307,311 downwards.
CCATGGGCCAGCCGGTCGGCGCGGATTCTTCCCTGAAGACCTGGTGTGCGTTTGACGCCGAAGTCAGCACCGGCAAGAGCTCCTGGGGCGAGATGGCTCTGCGCGCCAACTCAGCGGCTGAGCGTGATTGCAAAGAGACGTCAGACCAGTGGAAGATCGGCGGCGGTTCCGTATGGGGCTGGTGGCCTGCCGATTTCGACGAGAACCTGATGTACTACGGCAACGGCAACCCCGGCACCTGGAACCCGGTCGTACGTCCCGGCGACAACAAGTGGTCCATGACCATTTTTGCCCGTGACATCGACACCGGCGTGGCTCGTTGGGTATACCAGATGACGCCTCACGATGAGTGGGACTATGACGGTATCAACGAGATGATCCTGGCCGAACTGGATGTTGGCGGCGCCATGACACCGGCGCTGGTTCACTTCGACCGCAACGGTTTCGGTTATACCATGAACCGCAAGACCGGCGAACTGCTGGTAGCGGAGAAGTATGATCCGGCCGTCAACTGGGCAACCCACGTTGATATGAAGACGGGTTATCCCCAGGTCGTCAATGAGTTCAGCACTCACTACAACGGACAGGACGTTGTCTCCAAGGATGTCTGCCCTGCGGCACTGGGAACAAAGGACCAGCAGCCTGCTGCATTCTCCCCGAGAACCAACCTGTTCTATGTGCCTACAAACCACGTCTGCATGACTTATGAACCGGTCAGCTATGACGCTGGTGGCGTTACTTATGAACAGGCAGCCGGCAGTTGGTATGTGAATGCCAACCTGACGATGTATCCGGCCGGCCAGGTTATGGGCAACGGCACGACCAACATGGGCAACTTCATTGCATGGGATGCCGGCGCAGGCAAGATCAAATGGTCTATTCCTGAGCGTTGGTCGGTATGGAGCGGCGCATTGGCAACCGCGGGCGGCGTAGTTTTCTACGGCACCCTTGAAGGTTATGCCAAGGCGATTGATGACGAAACCGGCAAACTGCTGTGGCAGTTCAAGACTCCGTCCGGCATTATCGGCAACTTCAACACCTGGTCCCACAAGGGCAAGCAATACGTTGGTGTGCTTTCAGGCATCGGCGGATGGGCTGGCGCTGTTGTGGCTATCCCGGTTCTGCGTGACATGTCCGGTGATGCGGCGCTCGGCGCTGTCGGCGGCTATCGCGCACTGTGGAATTCAACACGCAACAGTGGCGTGTTGATGGTGTTCAGCCTGCCGTAGACCGAACAAACTTTTCACAGAGTTTGTAGTCATATCCCCGGTATCGATGATACCGGGGATTTTTTTTGGAACTTACCGGAGAATCATCAATCATAGCTGTATGCCCAATAGCGGCGGGTTATGCTATGATGACCGCAAAAATAACAGGTAAAGGGGATAGAAAATATGTATTTGAAAAGAAGTCTTTTTATTGTTTTGTTGTTACTTGGATCCTTACAGGCGCCCGCCCAGCAGATTCACGTTGTTAACGCTGAGGCGCGTATATTCAACCCGGACGTGATATATGTAAAACCGGGCGATAACGTGAGATTCGTCAATATGACGTCCCATGACGCCGTATCGATTAATCAGGTGCCGCTTCCCGACGGCCAGGTGTTCGAGGGAATGCTTCCCGAAGGCGCCGAAGGCTGGAAAAGTAAAATGGGCAACGATTTTACCTTGGAAATGGATATAGAAGGTGTGTATCCATACGTATGCATTCCCCACATCGGCTTCGGAATGGTGGGTGTCATCGTAGTAGGCGAGCCGGTCAACGTTGATGCCGCCATGGATGCTGCGAGAGCCAACCTTACGGGTCCTTACCGCCGGCTTATCGGCAAGATCCTCAAGGTGCAGCGGGCCGCAAAAAAAGGTTGATGAAAATGAAAAGGTACTTTTTGGCTTGCCTGCTGTTGTTGAACGGCGCGCCCGCCATGGCGGTTAATGTCGAAGAAATGACCGTGTTGAAGGTGTGCGCCGACCCGTACATGCTGCCTTTTTCCAATCTCAAGGAACAGGGCTTTGAGAACAGGATAGCCGAACTGTTCGCGGAGAAACTGGGTGTGGAACTGCAGTATGAGTTTTTTCCCCAGAGAATCGGATTTATCCGCAATACACTCAGGGCAGAATCCGAATCAGGTACCGGGTACAAGTGCGACCTGGTCATGAGCGCGCCGGTCAATTTCGAACGGGCTGCGGCTACAAATCCTTACTACACCAGTTCCTATGCCCTGGCGCTGGCAAAGGGGCGGGGAATGGATGATGTGACGTCTCCCGAGATGCTGGTCGATAAGGTAACAAAGGGCGACCTGAAAATAAAGTTCGGCGTGACCGATCGCGGCCAGGACCAGTTCTGGGTTTTCAGACATGGACTGATGGGGAGTATAGTGCCGTACCAGGGACAGCCCGGCGACCCCGAGGAGTATCCGGGTAAAACCCTGACCGAGGATTTGATTGCCGGGAAAATAGATGCGGCGATTATCTGGGGGCCTATCATAGGCTATTTTTCCAGGACCATGGAAGGCGGCGAGGACCTCATCATCCTGCCGTTGAGCGATGATCCTGCGATACCCTACCTGAAATTTTCATTCACCGTGGCCATGGCGGTCAGGCACGGGGAACAGGAATGGAGAGACAAGGTAAATCAACTCATCGCCGAAAACCAGGCGGAGATGAACGCCATTATGGAGAGCTACGGAGTGCCCTTGCTGCCGATAGAAAAAATCGAAATAAGAGATGATGACGACGACTGATTCCAGCCGCAGAGATTTATCCGCAGATGACGCAGATGAACGCAGATACTATGAATGCTGCTATGTGTATGTCACCGAAATAGCGCAGATTGCGTAACACCTATATATACAACAAACAATCTGAAAAATCTTATTATGTTTGCAGGTTTGAGAATACATCCGGAAGCAAAGAATAAATCCATCTGCGTTAATCCGCGTCATCTGCGGATAACTTTGTGCGTTCTATGGCTGTTTTCAGCGGTGGCGGCTGTTGCCGAGGATACTGATGAAGACGTGGAAGTGAAAGGGGCACCATCGGCAGGATGGGCGACCCCGCAGTGGTTGACCCGAACACCTACGAGTTTGCCGACGCGGAGGTCAAACTCTGGATGGATAATCACCTCAGGAACATCGACAGCCCCGGGCGGCTTTATTATGATTTCGTCAAGCGCGGCAGTTACGAGGAAGGTTTCAGTGACTCCGTGTTCCTGGATATCCTCAAGGTCAATGAGGACGGCAGCAAGGACGCCGACCTGGAATTTTTCACCGCGGACAGGCAGCAGAATGCCCGGCGTGATAACCTGGTCGGCATAACGGGCAACCCGGTGCTGGTTGTATACATGCAGGGTGACGTTTACGAGATGAACCGCCTTACCAACGGTAGCTGGCGTTATTTCCAGAGGCGCATCAAGTCGGCATTTGCCGAGAACGCGAAAATAGAGCCGGTTACATTTGAATATAACGGCGCTGAGATGACCGGGGAAAAGATTTCCATCACCCCGTACCTCAACGACCCCAGGCGCAGGCAATTCGCCGAGTTTGCTCCCAAGCTTTACGAGTTCATATTATCCGACCAGGTGCCGGGGAAACTGTACCAGATCAAGACCGTCATTCCGGACAGTTCAACGGACAAGGAGCCGCTGATAGAAGAGATATTGACCTTACAACACGCCGAGTTCGACGCGACGCCTATTAGTCATTAAAGTATAAGTTATATTGTTATATGCTCAAAAAGGTCTATTATTAAGTTATAAGAGTTTGTAATGGTAATTTAGGATAATCGGCCATGAGCATGCAAGATACTACTCCGAGCCAGGAGTGGGCGAAGTTCATTAACAGGCTTACGGAGTGGCTTTTGCCTGATGTAACGAGTGGAGGCAAAAAAGATAAAGAAGTTGTATCTCGTTGGCATAGATATTTGCCAACTGCTGTCGGAACGTTTATTTGGATTTACGGCGTGTTTGTATTACAGCATCGTAATGAGGTCAAGACGGATGAAATTTTTATACCGTTCTACTTTATGAGTAAAGCTTTTCCCAGCATATTCATCACGTTAATTGGCTTGACGTCCATGGTTATGATTGCGGAAAGTATCAAACACGGCACAGCATTGAGGTTTTTTCTTCGAAGCCTATTTATCCCCACAGTGGCCTTTGGCATAATCAAGTTAGCAGTACTTTAATTCCAGGGTGGAGGTTTAGGACAATGACTAACTGTATGATAAAACTACTGGTTCTGTCGATATTTCTTGGTTGGACAGCACAAAACTTTGCGCAAGAGCATTCTTCCGAAACGCCCGGGATCGAACTCACGGGCCCAGCCAAGGTTAAACCAGTGGACATCCTTGACAAAATATTATGGGGAGGGGGCGTTTTATTCAATCTTTCCAAAAAAGAAGGTCCAATCCCTCTATATAGCTACGAAATTTCTGAATTGCCGGTTGATACGACTCTTAAGGCGTTGTCTTTGGCGGCAGAAGGTAAGGTTCACATGGCAATACTGATTTTCAATGATCCTCATAATAAATCTATCGGTCAGGCATGGGGTCTTCGAGTCCCCCATGACTGGAGCAGCGATAGCGGCGAAGAATGGAAGAAGGAAGAATGGGAGAATTTTAAAACAGAGCTTTTTGCTGAAAAGGGCAATGATGTCGATATAGCATTCACTAGACCACTTGCGCTTAACGACACCTATTCAGACGCCAATCTGAAAGATAAGCTTAAGCTGGCAAGGGAGAGGAATAAATTCGTCACTTCCATGGAGCCCTGGAGTGAAGCAAAGAACTTCTCGACACTGCACCCATAAACCTCAACCCGGCTTACGGCCGGGCGGCAACTCTCGGGGAGTTCAGGATTGTTTGTTACGATCTGTCTTCCTTATCGTTCGACGGAACTATAACATCCCAGTTCCGATCTTTTCGGAAGTTGCGAGTAAGTATCTCCTCATATTCTTTGCCCGTAATGATTCTGAGATAATCGAAATTTTTGTCTTACTCAAAGCGAACAGATGAAAACAATCTGGTTATTAATTTGTCTGACCTCGCTTAGTCTGAACTTCCAGCAAAAATCCCCCTGTATTCGTCTTTAAGCTATTGATTTGTCGGGTATTATTCAGGTTTTTTGTTTATCTCTTTGTAGCCATGTAATAGTGTGATATAAATGCAATTATGACCATTATATTATTGACATAATCTGATACTACGGCTATAATTGGTAGCCATGTATATCGAATCCGTCCCCAATCGCAACTCCCCGCCCGCTATCCTCCTGCGCGAGTCCTATCGCGACGCCGGTAAAGTCAAAAAACGCACCCTCGCCAACCTCTCCCACTGGCCCCCCGCCCTCATCGAGGGCCTGCGCACCCTGCTCAAAGGCGGCCATGCCGTCGCCCACCCGGACGAGACCTTTACTATCACCCGCTCCCAACCTCACGGCCACGTCGCCGCCGTGCTCGGCACCCTCAAAGACCTGCGCCTGGACCGCCTCATCGCCCGCCAGGACAGCCCCGAGCGGCAACGCGTGCTGGCCTTGTGCGTATTCCGGCGAATGTGAACACTGGTTCCGGTTGAACGTGAACAGTTGTTCCGGTTCAAAGTGAACACCTGTTAACGCAACGCATGGCGTGTTTGTGTTTTTTACCTCAAGTGTTCACGATGAGTCAATAGCGGCCTGTTTTTTTCGTATGGATTCCCCCTTTAAGGTCAGTCGGTGGGTATTATGGATAAGCCGGTCGAGGATGGCGTCGGCGAGGGTGTTATCGCCGATGACAGCGTACCACTGATCTACCGGCATTTGGCTGACCATCATCGTTGAGGCGGCCTGGTAGCGGTCATCCATGATGTGCATGAGGTCGTGGCGCTGTGCGCTGGTCAGTGTTTCCATGCCCCAGTCATCGAGGATGAGCAGCCGGGTGTGGGCAAGCTGGTTGAGGAGTTTGTGGTAGCTGCCGTCGGCCTTGGCCTGGGTGAGGGTGAGGAACAGGCGGGCGAGGCGGAAGTAGCGGGTGGTATGGCCCTGCCGGCAGGCCTGGTGGCCGAGGGCGCAGGCGATGAAGGTTTTGCCTGAGCCGCAGGGGCCGGTGATAAGCAGGTTGCGGTTGCGTTGCAGCCACTCGCCCTGGGCCAGGGTGGCCACCTGTGCCTGTGCCAGGTTGCGCGGGTGTTGGTAGTCGATGTCCTGGAGGGTGGCGCGCAGTTTGAAGCGTGCCTGGCGCAGCAGGCGGTCCTGTTTGCGTTGTTCCCGTTGCAGGCACTCGGACTCGACCAGGAGGGCGAGGCGGTCGAGGAACGGCAGGGGGTCATAGGTGGCGGGCTGTTCGGTTTGTTGGGTGAGGGCCTGGGCCATGCCGGGCAGGCGCAGGTCGCGCAGGCGTGTCAGGGTGTGTGTGGTTGAGGTCATGGTGTTCTCTCCGTCAGTTGAAGTGGTGCGGCCCGCGGACATTCTCATGGTCCTGGGGCAGCGGGGGGGTGGTCGGGGTGTCTGCGCCGGGGGTATCAGGCAGCCGGTCCTGGTTTGACTCCAGCAGGTGTTTGACCTGTTTGAGGCGCACGAGGCCGGCCTGGTTGGCGATGCGGCAGGCGGCGTTGAGGCGGCTGTCGGGGTAGCGTTTGCTGAGTTGGAGCAGCCCCAGGCAGGTGCGGTAGGCCTGCTCGGGGTGGGCCCGGCGTTCGAGTTGGTGGCGGACCCAGGTGTGCACGTCGGGGCCGAGTTGGGCAGCCCAGCGTTGGAGGCGCTCGGGGGACCATTGCTGCTGCGCCCGGTGGCGTTCGGGCATGTGGGCCGGGTGGGTGGTGAAGCCGTACCCGTCCCGGCGCGCATGGGTGGCGATGCAGCGTTGCCGGAAGTACAGTTCAATCAAACTGTCAGAGGCCTGTAACTCGACCCGCTCGCCGACGTACTGGTGCGGCACGGAGTAGTAGTGCTGCTGGTATTGCACGTGGTAGTCGATATGGATGGTCACCGGCTTGATGTGGACATATTCGTAAGGCTGTGGGGGCAACGGCTTCAAGGCTGGCTTATCGAGGGTCTCAAAGGCCGCGTGGCGCGAGCCGGGCCGGCGCTTGAAGGGCCGGTGGTTGAGGTCTTCAAGCAGGGTGGCGATATGGCGGTTCAACTCATCGAGGGCGAAGAACTGATGATGGCGCAGGCGGGCCAGGATCCAGCGTTGCGCCAGCAGCACACCCTGCTCGGCCTTGGCCTTGTCGCGCGGTTTGCGTGGCCGCGCCGGCAGGATGGCCGTCTGGTAGTGCTCGGCCCACTGCTGGTAGCTGGGGTTGATGTCGGGATCGTAGCGGCAGGCCCGGCTGACGCCGCTGCGCAGGTTATCCGGGACGATGGCGGCGGGGACACCGCCGAAGCAGGTCACGGCCCGGGTATGGCTGCCGAGCCAGTCGGGGAGGGTCTGGGTCCAGGTGGCCTCGGCGAAGGTGTAGTCCGACGCGCCGAGGACGGCGATAAAGAGTTGTGCCGGTTGTGTCTCGCCGGTGCCGGCATCGATGACGGGCACGGTATCCCCGCTGTAGTCCACAAAGCACTTCTCGCCGGCCTTGTGTGTCTGGCGCATGGTGCGCTGTTGTTGCCCGAGCCAGTGGCGGTAACGGTCGCAGAACTGGGAGTAGCTGTAGCACCGGTTCGGATACTGTTGCGTATATTCCTCCCAGACCAGTCGCTTGGTGACATGGGGACGCTTCAGTTCTTCATGGACCGCGGCCCAGTCCGGCGCCTCGCGGCGCGGGCTGGTGCGGGTATCGGCGCCGGGGTAGAACAGCTCGGCCAGGCGGGCCTCGTCCAACTCGGCCGGCAGCGGCCAGGTCAGGCTCAGGGTCTCGGCCCGGCTGAGGAGTTTCTGTACCCCGCCGACACTCAGCTTGGTGCTGCGGCTGATGGCGCGGATGGACAGGCCGGCTTGCAGCCGGAGCCGTAAAATCTCTCGTAGTTTACGCATGGTCGTTCTCTTGTTGGACATGGCAGGTTGCTCCCAAAAAAAGAAACAACGTACCACCGGGTTACAAGTCCCATGCGTTGGGGGTGATTCCGGTTCAACGTGAACGCGGATTCCGGGGTTGTGAACACCGATTCCGGCACTGCCCGGAAAGTGTTCACGTTCAACCGGAATCAGTGTTCACGATGAACCGGAACAGGTGTTCACGTTTGACCGGAATCGGTGTTCACTTTGAACCGGAATCCGCGTTCACTTTCAACCGGAATACGCAGGCCTTGCTTATCGCCCGCCTCCTCCACCCCGGCTCGAAACTCGCCACCGCCCGGGGCCTGGCCGCCGCCACCGCGCGCGACTCGCTCGCCGACACGCTGGCGCTGGGCGACGTGAATGAGGACGACCTGTACGCCGCCATGGACTGGCTGCTCAACCGCCAGGACCGCATCGAGCGCGGCCTGGCCCAACGGCATCTCAAGGACGGCGCCCTGGTGCTCTATGACCTGACCTCCGTGTACCTGGAAGGCCAGGCCTGCCCCCTGGCCCGGCGCGGCTATTCGCGCGAGGGTAAGAAGGGCAAACTGCAGATTGAGTTCGGCCTGCTCTGTGACGAGGCGGGTTGCCCGGTGGCCGTGGAGGTGTTCGCGGGCAACACCGCCGACCCGATGACGCTGGGCGCCCAGGTCACCAAACTCAAACAACGCTTCGGCCTGGACCGGGTGGTGCTGGTGGGGGACCGCGGCATGGTGACCGAGGCGCGCATCCGGGCAGAGGTCGAACCGGCCGGACTGGATTGGGTCGGCGCCCTGCGCGCCCCGGCCATCCGCCAACTGGTCGAGGCCGGTGTGGTCCAACTGTCACTGTTCGATGAGCAGGACCTGGTGGAGGTGCGCAGCGCGGCCTATCCCGGTGAGCGCCTGGTGGTGTGCCGCAACCCGTTGTTGGCCGAGCAGCGGGCCCGCAAACGTGACGACTTGCTGCAGGCTACGGAACGGTCGCTCGATGCGGTCGTGGCGGCCACCCGGCGCGACAAACGACGCCTTCAGGGTAAAGACAGGATAGCTCTGCGGGTGGGCAAGGTCATCAATAAGTACAAGATGGCCAAACACTTTGAGTTGACCATCACCGAGGAGTCCTTCACGTACCGGCGCAAGACCGAGTCCGTCACCGCCGAAGCGGCGCTCGATGGGCTGTACGTGGTGCGCACCAGCCTGGGTGAGGACGACCTGAGCGCCGCCGACACGGTGCGCGCCTGCAAACGCCTCAGCACCGTGGAGCGGGCCTTTCGCAGTCTGAAGAGCGTGGACCTGAAAGTGCGTCCGGTGTTTCACTACACCCCCGAGCGGGAGCGCGCCCACGTGCTGCTGTGCATGCTGGCCTATTACGTGGAATGGCACATGCGCCAGCGTCTCAAACCGTTGCTGTTCGACGATGAGGATCCCGCTGCGGCTGAGGCGGCGCGGCGCTCCGTGGTAGCGCCCGCCCAGGTGTCCGACTCAGCCAGGGACAAGGCCCGGCGCAAGCGCACCGCTGAGGGGTGCCCGGTGCACAGCTTCCGCACCTTGCTGGATGACCTCGCTACCCTGTGCAAGAACCGGGTCACGGCTAACGTGGCCGGCGCCGAGCCGTTCGAGATGCTGACCCAACCCACAGCGATGCAACAGCAAGCCTTCAAACTGCTGGGTGTGCGCTTGTAGTGTACCCAGTAACGCTCACACGCTTTTTTTAAATTAATCCAAAAATCAACAGGTTGGCTCGTTTAGGGGCTGGAAGTTCAGCTTAGTGCAGGGTGCGGCAGTGAGAGAACCGCACAACAGGCGTTTAACGCCGGGGATTATGCTACCGCGTACAAGCTGTTCAAGCCCAAGGCCGAGGACGGCGATAGCGAAGCGCAGAATTACCTGGGAGTTCATTATTATCTGGGCCTGGGTGTAAAAAGAGATTGGCGCCTGGCACTGCAATGGTATGAAAAGGCGGCAAAACAGGGAGACCCCAGGGCGCAATTCAACTATGGTCTGATGTTTCATAATGCTTATGGCACGGACCGGGATATGGTTACAGCATTCATGTGGTATTATGCTTCCTATCATCAGGGCAATTCTACAGCAAAACCCTATGTGGATTCCCTCGCGGCAGGGAGCAAGCTGAGTCCAATCCAGATCCATTATGCCAAGCTAAAAGCAAAGCAATACATCATCAGCCCCGTAGTTGCCGAGCGGACCCCCGAAGGCAAGAGTTGACTGGAGAAACAAACACTCTCAGCGTCTGAATAACTTCAGCATCGGTTTTAATTGCCCCTGTTCAGCAGCACCATGACCTCGCCCTTGCCGTCGTTGGCGAGATCGCCGGTGTACAGGCGCACTTCCGGACCGAAGTTGCGAAAAAACCGGTAACGGCTTCCCATCCGGGACAGTTGCTTGAAAAACAGGCGCAGGTATTCCATCTTCAGCGCGCCGCAGTTTGCCAGGGTGGTCCCGATACGGTCCGGCCGCCTGCCCAGGATGATGGTCCCGCGTTTCATTCCGTAGCCCGGGAGTCTGCCGGATTTGCCCAGGATCAATATCGTGCCGGCAACCATGCCGGAACCGCTGAAATCGCCCGCATCGCCCCCGATCATGATCATGCCGCGCCGCATCCTGTCGCCGATCCGGTTCCCGGCATTGCCCCATACCGTTACCAGCCCGTCACGCATTCCATACATGCCGGTGTGTTTGCCCGCGCCGATATAATCGCCGGCATCGCCTTCCACGTCGATCCTGCCCCAGTACATTTCACAACCCAGCCAGTCGCCGCAGTTGCCGTTGACCTTTATTGTGCCGCCTTTCATGCCATGACCGAGGTAACTGCCGCCGTGCGCCTTGACGCTGATGTGGCCCCGCGTCATGTTCGCGCCTATCCGGGTCACCAGTTCGGTGGTGCGGCGCAGCTCGATGTGCTCGGGGTCTTCCCCGCTGATGGAAAACAACTCCCCGACTCGAGCAGGTCTGGAGCCGTAGCTCAGTTCGATATCCGCAATATTTTCCGCCCCGGACAAGCGATCCGGCGTCAGCGCCGATAAATCCAATGACCAACGCGGCTTGTGCTTTAAAGTAAAAATCATGACGTTCTACCTCCTCCCGTCATTCCCGCGAATGCGGGAATCCAGTGAAAAAACATTCCTTATAAGGAGTGTTGGCTACTGGATTCCTGCCTTCGCAGGAATGACGATCGGGGGCAGCCCCCCGCTTGCAACATGCGGGGGCATGCTTAAAATCTGTGCCTTGTTTCATTTCAATATGTCCCGCAGGTGGAAGTGGTATTGTCCCAGTTTCCCGCCATAGTTCCCTGCGCTGATCCGGTAGATGCCCTTGTCGGGCCCGTTTTCGCATACCGCCTCAATCCCGGCGCGCATCGCTTCGCTTATAGCGGTTTCATTTAAACCATCGATGACAATTTCCAGGACGGAACCGGTCTCTTCGGTAAGCGTGCTGTTTACCCGGCCTTTCAGGGTGGGGCAGAATACTTCGTTGGTGGAGGCCGGTAAAAATGAATATTTGGACCCTACCTTGGAGCCGGACCCGACAATGCCGCCGGGGAACGTGGTGACCGCGCCTTCTACCGCCCTGATTGCTTTTACCGCTTTTTCACAGGCGTTCAGGCCATGGCGGGATGTCTTCGCCATCACCAGGAAGTTGCCGCCGCCGATGGCGGGGACCACGCCGGTAGTCTCCTCGCACAGGAATTCACCGTGCATGACCGGGATGCGCCAGTAGCGGATTCCGTCCAGTATCTTTGATATCTGGTAACCGTCGCCGAAATATCTCAGGCTTTTTCCCAGGGGCAGCATGGTATCGCTGTGGGTCCCGGCAAAACAGGCGCTGGTTGCGGTGGTCATCACGGATTGCCCGACGCGCCGGGTGAGCTGGTCCGCGAGTTGGGATTTGGACATGGCGAACATGATGATCGCCACGCCGGGCCTGCCGTCCGGGGTTTCATCGGGTCTCAGTTCCCGTTCTATGTCGGCCTCGCAACCGCAGGCGATCACGGAAGATGCGAACCCGGTCAGTGAGTTGGCCGCGATGTATGCGTACTTCATTGTCATCGCGGTGATGATCAACCGGGTCGCCTTCATGGGGAAGGCTTCTGCAAACGTATCATCGATAGTAACGCCGTTAATGTTCATAATCTGCAGTCATGTACGATTAAAGACTCCCTGTTATACCCTTCAAGTTCGTCCCGGCTGATTTTGAAATTCTCAAGGCTCATGGTCATGTACCTGTCAAAGTAGCGTTTAAGGGGTTTCTCTATTCCCGGGTCGTATTCCGGTTCGACCACGTGGGTGGAGGTAGCCGGGATGGCGCAGACCTTGCCGTTCCTGACGCAGGGTTCGCCGCGCTTGAATACGTATTCCGGTTTGCCGAACATGGTCTCGATGTTGTCATCAGGCCTGTACACGGTGATATCCGCTATTGCCCCGATGCCGAGGTGGCCCAGGTCCCGGAGGCCCAGGCTCCGTGCCGGCGCGGCGCGGGTGATGATCGCTATCTCGTATAACGAGTATTCCCGGTCGATCGAGGACAGGACGCTGGCGCCTGCTGCGTCCCTGTTTATCGTGTCCAGCACGTCGTTGCGGAAACTCCTGTCCATGAGCAGCCTCACCAGGTGCGGGTAAAAGGTAAAGGGCGCGCCGTTGGGATGGTCGGTGGTCATGAACACGCGCCAGGGATCATTTACGAGCAGGAATATTTCCAGGCCGATGCACCATTGCAAGGCGTTGACAAAATTTTTGTCCCGGTAACGGAACGGCGCCACGCCGCAGCCGGCATCGCATTCGATATCCATGCAGACCCATTTATTCGGATGGGCATGAACATGTCCCCTGTGCTGCATCATGGTATCGGCGGAGGCGGTGACCGTCTGGCCGAACATGACCTGGCCTACGTCAATGGACAGGTTCGGGTTCAGGTTTACCGCCTCTGCCAACTGCGCCGCCGCGGACGAGAATTTCCTGTCCCCTTCCTGCCCGTAACTGTGGAACTGTACGTGGGTCAGGTGCACGGGCCTGCCCTCGGCCGCAGCAATGGTATCGAGCGTCGTCCGGTAATTGCCCGGCGCCCCCAGGTTGCAGGCATGGACGTGCAGCGGGTGGGGGACGCCGATGGCGTCCAGCGCGTCGAGCAGGGCGGACAGGATGGCGCGCGGCGTCAGTCCGTAATGCCTGTTGGATTCATCGAGGTCCAGCTTCCTCTGGTTGAACTTGAACGCGTTGATGCCGCCGGGGTTGACTACCTTGACGCCCATGGCCCGCGTTGCCTGTATGGTCCATGCCACGTAATCGTTGACAAGTTGCGGGTCCTTGTTGCGTTGTAGCAGGCGCAACAGGAAATCATCGTTGCCCAGCAGAACGTATGCGCCGGTGTCCAGCATGGGAGTATCGGCCATCTCCAGGTGCGACTGGCGCGCATTCACCGGCATCATGGCCGGCTCGAAACAGGAGGTATAACCCATTTCGGCATAGCGGTATCCGGTAACGAAACTGCTGGGCGCGATGCTGCCTGAACCGGAGCGCATCAGCATGCCGGGAGCAACGGGGTTGCCGGCGTGGTCCTCCGCCAGCAACATCCTGGCGATACTGACCTTGCCTCCGCCGATATGGGTGTGGATATCGATACCGCCCGGCATGATGATGCGCCCGCCCAGGTCTATAACCCTGTCAATCCTGCCTGCAGTCGCCGGATCGGCCAGCCTGCCGTCCTCGATATACAGGTCCATAACCCTGCCGTCTATCCCGTTCGACGGGTCGTAAACCTTTCCGCCTTCGAGCTTGATCATATTGTTTTGCCCTGCCTCCTGAACGTCATGCCGGGCTTGACCCGGCATCCAGTGGGATATTGTGTCGCCGGAGGCGACTCCTTGTTTGACTGGATTCCCGCTTGCGCCGATGTGTGGACTCCTCCCCCCTTATCATGGTAGTTAAGGGGGGAGAAGCAATTTTGTTTAACCAACAACGAGGAGTCCACGATGAGAGATACTAACACAATCGGCATAGATTTAGCGAAGCACACGTTTCAGGTGTGCGTGGTCGACAAGCAGGACCGGATGGTGAGCAACCAGGCGATGGGCCGGACGGCGTTGTCGGCGTATTTAGTGCGTCAGGCGCCGGCCTTGGTGGTACTGGAGGCGTGCGGGGGTGCGCACTATTGGGGTCGCTTAGCGGAGTCGTTCGGTCATCAGGTGAAGATTCTCTCGCCGCGTTGGGTGTTGCCGTACCGTCAGGGCCACAAGACGGATGCGCGGGATGCGTTAGCGGTGGCCCGTGCGGGGCAGCGGGAGGAATTGCCGGGGGTGGGGTTGATGGGGGTGGAGCAACAGAGTCTGCAGTGTCAGAAACGCGTGGCGGAGCATCTGACGGACCAATTGACGGCGACGGGGAACATGCTGCGTGGGCTGCTGGCGGAGTTTGGGGAAGTGGTGCCGAAGGGGGAGGCGGCGTTACGGCGTGAGTTGCCGCGCGTGCTGGAGGAGGCGGAGAACGGGTTGCCGTTGTCGCTACGCCCGCTCTTGGCGCTGGCCTGGCAGTTATGGCAGGCGCAGTCGGCGGCGTTGCAGGAGGCGGAGCGGCAGTTGGCAGAGCAAGTGCGCGTGACGCCGGCGTGTCGGTCGCTGCTGACACTGGCCGGGGTGGGGCCCAAGAATGCGTTGGGGTTGTATATTGCCCTGGGGGACGGGCAGGCGTACCGGCATGGTCGGGCCGCGGCGGCCTGTATTGGCTTGACCCCCAAGCAGCACAGCAGTGGGGGCAAGGTGCGCCTGGGGTCGATTGGCAAGCGCAGCGGGGACAAACGCTTACGTGCCTCGCTCATTACCGGCGCCCATGCGGTACTCCAGGCGCTGGCGCGGCGGGAACCCCGTAATGACGTTGAGGTGTGGCTCAAAGACCTGGCGGCCCGGCGTGGCGCCGGGCGGGCGGCGGTGGCCCTGGCAAACAAAACCGTGCGTACCGCCTGGGCTATGCTGCGTTACCGGACGGAGTACGATCCGGGCCATGCCAACCAGCTGTCGGGCAACCCGCCGGCGGCAGTGGCCGCCGCCTGAACGGCCAGCCGGGAGAGAGGCGTCAGCGTTTATGTTATTTCCTTGCAAGACGGCACAACGTGATAGTGGTCAGACCCACCTTCAGGGACCCTGCTCATTCCCGCGGCGTGAGAACGCCGTTGCGCCGAAGAGGGCTGAAGGGGCGAACACATCTTGGGCCAGGGGTCGCACCCCAATCAGAGTCCGTATATACGACCGCAGTCTGCCTTCACTATCGATTCGTGCCTACTTGCAAAACGGGAGGAGTCCATATAGGGAATGACGGATAGGCGCTGTTCGGGTATTGCTCATGCGCCTATATGGGATGTAATCCTTCCGATTACTTCAGCAGCGCTCTGCGCACCGGAATCTCTCAGCTTCTTCAAGGGCAGGCTTATGACTCCGTCCGTCCTGAACAGGTTGCCGGCATGGTCGATGCCGGGAACGCCTGTGGGAATGTAAACGTCTGCATCACGCGCCCCGGCACGGTACGGGGACAGGATGATCACAGGTACGTCCAGGTCCGGGGGCATATCTTCGGCAAACCCCGATATCCATAACAGGCTGTCCGCGTCCACCATATGTATACCTGCGCCGGACGGGCATCCGCCGTTGAAATCGACTGCAGCCGGGAAGCCGGTCTGCCAGGTGGCTACGCTCTGCCAGGATGCGCCGCCGTTGCTGCCGCCCAGGGATAAACCGGCAAAACGCTGCCTCGCGTTAAGGTCGCGCAACAGGTCCTGCGCCGAACTGATGATGAGGTCGGCCTGATCCTGCGGCAGGGCTGCGGGGCTCCATACCAGGACGCCGTATTGCGCGTCCCTGACCATGCCGGCAACCTGTTCCAGCTTACGGGCCTTTGCCGCGGGTAGATTACCGAAATCCGGCAGTTGTCCGTCGGACAGCAGGGCGCGCAGCAGCGCGAAATTGTCGGCGATTTCATCACCCTGGCCGGAAACGACCACAGGATCATGGTGGTCGCAGCCGGTCAACTCGGTCCTGCCCGGCCTGCCCAGGTAAGCCAGTTTCCTGTGTTGCCCCGCGAACAATGTATGGGGCGCGTTGATGAATCGCTCGATAAACCGGGGATAGTTACCGCAGACATTATTGCCGATAAAGATGACGACGTCCGCACGGTTCTTTACCTCCGCCAGGGTGGCCGTGATCCCCCCGCGTGCCTGCAACGCTTTCAGGTTATGCAGGGATTGACTTTCCTGCGAATGCAACAGCGCCGCATCCGTCTTTTCGGCCAGTTGCAGGGCTGCGCGTATGCCGTTAACGTCTGTGCCCAGGCCGCCAATCAGTGGTTTGCGGGATTTTTGCATGAGCGCTGCCGCGGCCCTGACGGCTTGCCCTGTGGTTGCCGGAACGCCTTTTATGCTCGCTTTGGAAGCCGGTTGCGGAGCCGAAAAACCCTGCCTGGCAAGCCGGCAGGCATTGGCGGAGACGCTGAGTTGATTCTTCTGTACGCGAAGCGTCAGGTCATCGCATAACAGGCTGCAGAACGGACAGGTGACGTTATCAACCGACGCCATCAATCCAGCAGGGCCAGCATTTCGCTGACGTAAGTGAATTTCTCCCTGGGTTTGTCCACAGGTTCGCCGCGCGCGATCTCGGCGGCATCGATTATTTTCCAGTCTGCGAAACTGATATGGCGTATGTTGCGCCGGTCCAGGACCTCGTAACAGCCCTCGGCGCCGCGCTTGTTTTCACCGCTGTCCAGATTGTCAAGGTCTTCCAGCAACAGGCCCACGGTTTCCACGCTGTCAACCTTGTTGGTGCCGATGATGCCGGTGGGACCGCGTTTGATCCATCCGGCAGTATACAATCCCGGTTCAACCGAGCCGTCCTTCATTACCCTGCCTTTATCATTGGAAAAGACCCCGCGGGATTCATCAAACGGCACCCCGGGCATGGGTATGCCGTGGTAGCCGATACTGCGAAAGACGATGCCCGTCTCGAGGGTGAATGTTTCTCCGCTGCCCCTTGCGGACTGCCGGAACGATTCTCCCGACAAGGTGTTTTTTTCTATCAGCAAGCGTTCCACCTTGCCGTCGCCGAGTATTTCCCTGGGGCTCTTCAGGAAGGTGAAAATACAGCGCCTGTCCCTGGCCGCCTCCCGGTCGGCAAATCCGCAGAACAGGTCGTAGATTTTTTTGTTGCCGGTATTTTCCAGTTCAGCTTCACTTTCCGGGTTCAACACCAGTTCGCCCGCATCAATGACCGGATCACAATCGGCCAGGACGCCGAATTCCTTCAATTCCTTGGAGGTGAACTTGGCCTGCGCCGGCCCGCGCCGGCCGATAACGTAGATGTTTTTGATTTTACTGGTCGCAAGCACGTCCAGGGCATGTTCGGATATGTCGGTGTGTTTCAATTCATCAACGGTCTTGGCCAGTATCCGGCTCACGTCGGCAGCCACGTTGCCCTGGCCGATAATGACGGCGGTTTCATGGGACAGGTCGAATTGCCTGTCGCGATAATCGGGATGGCCGTTATACCAGCCGACAAATTCCGTCGCCGTATAGCTGCCCGGCAGGTCTTCTCCTGGGATGCCCAGGCGGCGGTCGGTTTCGGCGCCGCAGGTGAGTATCACCGCATGATGGTTTGCCCGCAATTCGTCGATGCTGATGTCCCTGCCCGCAGCCACGTTGCCGATGTAGTTGAACTGTTCCGCCTCGGCAAGCCTGGCATAGACCTTGATGGCCTGTTTCAGCTTCGGGTGATCCGGCGCAACGCCGCTTCTTACCAGGCCATAAGGCACGGGCAGGCGCTCGAACATATTGACCCTGAATTCGATGCCCGCTTTGATGAGCGCGTCTACGGCGTAGAAGCCGCTGGGGCCGCTGCCGACGACGGCGACTGTCAGGGGATTATCCGGGGTTCCTAAATGGCTCATGGTTCACACAATCGGTAAAAAGAAGAGAAACGTATCCCGAACACCCTACGCCGCGCGGTCCGGGTCTGTTCGGGGATGAATTGTACTTTCGGGGAAAGAATTAATTCTGTCCCCTGGAGCGGCCTGGAGTCAAAAGCCCATGGCCGCTTTCTTTTCGTCCGCGCCCGGCAACGGATCCATGGTATCGGTGATGACCGGCAGTACCTGGGACCTCTCCGCGTTGATTTCTATCCACTCATACTTGTCTTCGGGCAGGTCATCTTCCTCGTAGATGGCTTCAACAGGGCATTCCGGCAGGCACGCGCTGCAGTCGATGCAGACTTCCGGGTCGATATACAGCATCTGATCGTCGTAATGGAAGCATTCCACCGGGCAGACCGCGACACAGTCGGTATAGCGGCAGTCTTTACAGTTGTCGGTTACGATTGTTGTCATGATATTCTCCTGTATAAGCTCTTCTGCGGAATATTACCCCATCTATGCTGCATATAATAATATTTCTCCCCGGTTCAACTCAACACTGTCCCCGCAATAGCGTTTATACGAGCCCTGCAGGTATTCTTCAGCAATTGCGAATACCCGGGACAGGTGCAATAAATAAAGTGTCATATAACCCGGCCGGTAGGTGCAGGAATAGCTGAACGTGGGCAGTAACGGAGCGTCTTTCATGCTGACGATGGATCCCCGCTTCATCCCTGCCCCGGTGCGGATGCCGAGTTCCCCCAGGACAAATATGCTGCCGGACAGCATGTTGACGCCGGCAAAGTCACCGCTGTTGCCGCCCACAGCAATCAGCCCGCCACGCATGGCGTTGCCGGTCTCGTTGCGGACGTTGCCGTGAATGATGATTTCCCCTCCTGTCATGCCCACGGATGCCCCCCGATAGGCGCTGCCGGTCAGGTGGCCTGCGTTACCGTGGATTTCAATTCTTCCCCCCGACATCTCCGGTCCGACCCAGTCGGTGGCATTGCCGTTGACTCGGATTTCCCCTCCGCTCATGCCGGCGCCGAGGTGTTCGCCCACGTCGCCTTCGACCCGGATCGTCCCCTGTGACATGCCGGCGCCGATGAATTTCACCCGGCCCAGGTGATCTCCCTGCAGGCGGATGACCCCGTCATAGCTGCCCGTAGCGCTGAAGAAGTCTCCGATCGCGCGGGACTCACTGCCGTGCATGAGCGCCAGTCTTTCCACGTCCGCCGCATCCCGGCCGGTGACCCGGTCAGGGGTGATGTTGTCCGCCTCCATGGGCACGTCCGGCGCGGCAATCTGTTTCAGTAATAAAGGCATATCACAAATCTACAGGGGACGGATTTCAAATCCGTCCCAGGTCTTGCTGTCAGTTAAGGTCAAGGTCATGCAGGTTAATCCTGTACTGTCCGAGATTGCCGCCGTAATTACCCGCGGAGACCTGCCTGATCCCGGGTTTTGCGGCGGCCTGTATGCCCGCGGCCATGGCCTGTCTGACCGCGTCCTCAGTAAGGCCGTCGATCACTATTTCCAGCACGCAGTTGACATCCGCCGGCAGGCTGCTTTCGGTGACCGCCTTCAACGTTGGACAATAGGCGTCGTTGGTGGATGCGGGCAGGGCCTTGTAACGTGACCCCACCTTGCTGCCGCTGCGCACGACGCCATTGGGGAACGGCAGGATAATATCCCTGACGGTTCCCATGGCCCGGGTTGCGGCGCCCGCCGCGGCCAGGGTTTTCTTCTCATTCGTGCCCAGTATGATGATATTGCCGCCGCCCACTGATTTCCGCACGGAGAATGATTCTTCCACGGTAAATTCACCGTCCATGACCGGGATGCGCCAGAAGCGCCGGTCCGCCAGCTTTTTGCTGCCCTGGAATCCATCGCCGAAATAACGCAGTTGTGAACCGACCTGTACGCTCTCTTCTCCATCCAGGCCGTTGAAACAGGCCGTTGTCGGACAGGTCATGACGCATTGGCCGATGCGTTCCAGCAGGCGCTTTCCCACCGATGCCTTGTCCATGGCGAACAGCAGGATGCTGACGCCGGGACGGCGATCCGGCGTCTCGTCCGGAGTGAGGAATCTTTCGATGCCGGCCTCGCACTTGCAGCCGATCACCGATGTGGCGAAGCCCGTCATCGATTGCGCCGCCGCCTCGCTCCAGCGCCTGGTGGCAGCGGTGACGATCACCCGCGCTCCCCACATTTTGAATGCTTCCGCAAAGGTATCGACAATTTCCGTGGATTTTATCTTCATACGGTTGCGATCACTTCGTGGTCGTGCAGGTAACTGTCATCGACCGCGTAATTGGGGAACTCGATGGAATAATAGTTTTCAAAAAACGGTCTCACTTCTGCGACTATGGACTCATCGTACCCGGGTTCCGTATGCAGGAGTTTCCCGTAGTAATCCCGGCGGAACTCGTGGTCCTCGATGATGAGGGCGCCGGACTTGATCACGTATCGCGGCGCGTTGAACATGGCTTCCTTGTCGGCCATCTCATCGTAGATGGTGATGTCGGCATCGGCGCCGGGCCCAAGGTGGCCCTTGTTGCTGAGGTTCAGGGCGCGGGCCGGACCGGCGCGGGTAATAATGGCTATCTCGTTGAGTGTATATTCACGCTCCAGTTCATTCAGTATGGTGCTGTTGATGGCCTTCTGGTTGACGCGTTTGATCTCCTCCCTGCGAAATTCCCGGTCCATCAGCAGGCGGATCAGCTTCGGGTAGCTCATAAAGGAACCGCCGTTGGGGTGA
The DNA here is from genome assembly GCA_965204045.1 of Gammaproteobacteria bacterium. GTDB lineage: Bacteria > Pseudomonadota > Gammaproteobacteria > Eutrophobiales > Eutrophobiaceae > JAAXHV01. The sequence goes on along the minus strand of CBDBDW010000002.1, from coordinate 4,286,704 downwards.
TCGGTGGACAGCACGATGCGCCAGGGATCTTTTGACAGCAGGAACAGTTCCAGGCCGATGGCCCACTGCAGGGCGTGGACATAGACGTGTTCCTGGTAACTGAACGGCACGATACCGCAACCGCTTTCACACTCCGTATCGGCGTTTACCCACTTCCCTTTCTTGAATCCCCTGAGCATGTAGGCCAGCGGCGCATCCGCGGTCATGATCGTCGATTTGCCGAACATGACCTGGCCGACGTCACAGGTGATGTTGGGATGGTCATTGACGTACTCGGCGATTTCCCGGGATGCCGATTTGGGATTCTTGCCGAGTTCCCCCGCGTAGCTGTGAAACTGAATATGTGCCAGGTGCGCGCGCCGGTCCCCGGCGGTTTTCATGGTCTCCAGGGTGGTCTGGAAGTTGCCGCTATGGCCCAGGTTGTTGCAATGGATATGGGGCGGGTGTGGCAGGCCCAGTTCATTGACCGTTTCCACAAAGGCGTCGATCACCTGCCGCGGCGAGACCGGTATAAAATCGCTTTTCTCATCGATGTCCTTGACGTTGGAATTCTTCTTGCCCTTCCAGGGTTCATCTCCGCCCGGGTTGACCAGCTTGGTCGTGTAAGCCTTGGTTGCATTGATCCACCAGGCGACGGCCTGGCGGAATTCCTCCTTGCGCCCGTCCTTGATCAACTGCTGCAGGAAAATATTATTGCCCAGCAGCACGTAAAACCCCTTGTCGATAACCGGCGTATCATGAAGTTCTTCAATGGTATGCCGGGCGCCGATAGGGGTGACTGCCGCCTCCATGGCGGTGGTATAGCCCAGGGTGGCATAGCGGTACCCCGTGGCAAAGGTGGAAGGAACGGTGCCGCCCGCGCCCGAGCGGGTGTGTTCCGTGCCCGGATGGGGGTCGCGGCGGTGATCTTCGGGTTGCAGTTTCCTGGCCAGGTTTACCTTGGGGCCGGCAATGTGGCAGTGGATATCCACGCCGCCGGGCATGACCACCATGCCGCTCACGTCAATTTTTCGGGGACTGGAAGAGGGTGTTTCCACCATGCGTCCCTGCTCCACGCAGAGGTCTTTTACTTCCCCGTCGATACCATTGGCCGGGTCATAAACCTTGCCCCCCGCAAGTTGAATACATTCCGTCATATTAAACCGGTAACCAATGACATCAAGCGGGTTGGTGAAAAATCAGGGTTCACTGCATGGGAGCTGCAGCTTTACTCTCGCCGATTGCTCCCCTGGCCCGGCCTCTCGCCAGTACCAGTTCGCGCACGCGTTTTTTAACTGCCGTAAGAATTTCCTCATCGTTCGGAAAAGGTGAATCAAAGGCCTTGCGCAGGGTAATAGGAACGTCATCCATCCGGTACACGGTGCCGGCCGTATTGATCCCGTAGGTAGAGGTCCGGAACGCTACGTGCGCCAGTTTGCTGGTAAGTGTTGCCTTGGTATCCAGGCATATCACCGGAATATTGGACAGGTGGTCAATCGCCGCCTGGGGAAAATTGGACGCAGGGTCGGTGGCAATAATCAGCGCGGCGTCGACATCCTGCTTGGCCAGTAAATCGACGGTGGTGAACTCGCCCGGGTTGAAACGGGGAAACCCCCGGCTGAAGTTGACGCCGAAAGGATAGCCGGTTTGCCAGGACATAACGTTATCTGCCCCGGTGACATTACCGTGGCCCCGCACCGGTTTGGCGACAAAGTGGGTATATTCATTCAGGTCCGTTGCCAGGGCGAGCAGTGCGCCTGAATTAAAGTGCCGGCCGCGGGTCATGGTCAGGCCCATGCCGAAAAACAATACGCCGTAGCGGCAGTTTTTCATCCTGTCGACCAGTTCCTCCATGGTTTCCAGGCTGACTCCGGTCTGTTCCTCGATATCGGGGTCGATCCTGCGGTTTTTGACCAACGCGCGTAATGCCCACAATACTTCAAAGTCCTTGCCGGGTTTTACCTGGATGAACTGGTGGGCCGCCGGCGCGCTGGGTGTCCGGCGCACGTCAACCATGACCACGTGGCGATCTTTTTTGCCCCTGGGGGTAAACATCCCCTTGGCGGTGACCGCATAGCGGCCGAAGTGGCGCGGGTGAGACTCGGCAGGATTGCCGCCCCAGTAGATGACCAGGTCGGCGCGGTTTTTGACTTCACCCAGGGTCATGGTGCTTTCCCCGACTCCCTGGAGCGCGATGCCGGACGGGCCGTGACAGACCGACGTGGTGGTGTCGATATTGCCCCTGATGGTGTCGGTAATGGCGACGGCCTGGCGCTGCGCCTCACAGGTCGTGTCGCTGAGGCCGTAAGTGATCGGGAACCTGGCATTTACCAGTGTTCTCGCGGCTTCCTCCACCGCTTCCTCCATGGAGACGGGCCGGTTGTCTATCATGGCCGCCGGCGCGTCCTCTTCGATGTAGTGTTCCGCAAACCAGGCTTTGCCGAGTATACAGGCATTCTTCGATTTGGTGATCCGCTTTTCATCCATGTCCACGGTCAGGATCATGTCGTCACAGACACAGCCGCAGAATGTGCAGGTGGCATTTTCTACAACTTTTACGTTTTCACTCATGATTAATCCCCATGGGGCCGGACCGGCCCGGATATTGCGTCCGTTTACGCAAAATCAAAGCCGACTATTTTAACTTATTTTTTCCACCTCAACAGAAATATGTTTGGACAGGGGCATGCCGCTGCCGGCGGTGTCGCTTTCCATCAGCCGGCTGGAGGTGGGCCCGTAGGCAATGAAGATCATCCCCTCAGGCAGGTCGGTGGCTTTTTTTGAGACGCAGGTTACAACGGCTTCCCCGATATGATTTTTCAGGCGCAGCCGGTCGCCGCTGTTGAAACCGAGGCGAACCATCTCGTCCGCATTGATTTCAACGGTGGAAGTAACGTCCAGGTACTCGTCACCGAGTTTTCCCTTGTTGAGGGAGGTCCCCTGTTTACTGGACCGCCCAGGTATCAATAACATGGTTTCCGGCATATCTCAGTTCCGCAAATGCGCTGTAAGAATCAGCGAAGAATCCTCCGACCGGGTCAGAGGCAGTAGAAACAGACAGGGATATATGCCGGCGCCATAATCCGCATCGGTTCCCGTTTATATCATTTTCCCGCGAAATCGTCAAATCCGCCTCTCCGGCCAAAATAAGCTCAGGAGTTTTTACAGGAAGGAGTTTTTACAGGACACCCACGTAAATTACAGGACACCCATGCAAATTTTATGGGTGTCCTGTAATTTACGTGTAAAATTTGCATGGGTGTCCTGTAATTTACGTGGGTGTCCTGTAAAAACTCCTCTGTGTTCTCTGTGGCAAAAAACGTTAGAATGACCCCGTGCTTGTGAAGACGACACGAAACGATATTGCTGCTGCGGAAACAGTGAGAGTTGCCGCGCCGGCCCGGTTGCACCTGGGTTTCCTGGACCTGGATGGCGGCAGCCGGAGACGTTTCGGCAGTATCGGCGTAGGTATAACGGGTTTTACTACGGTGGTGAACGCCGGCCGTAGCGACCGGATAGATGTCAGCGGCGGTGATGACGAATATATCGCCGGAATTGCGCAAACCGTCCTGGACTACTTTCGTATTAATAGCGGTGTCAGGATAGAGGTTGAAGAATGCATACCCAGGCACCAGGGGCTCGGCTCAGGCACGCAGATGGCATTGGCGCTGGGCGCTGCAATAACCGGCTTGTACGGCATCGATGCCGGTGTTGAAGAAATTGCGGTCGCTACCGGCAGGGGCATGCGTTCCGGGGTGGGACTGGGCGTGTTCACGCAAGGCGGTTTTATCCTTGACAGCGGCAGGTCGGAAGGACGCAGGTTGCCGACTACGATTTTCCGTCATGACTTCCCGGAAGAATGGCGGTTTGTGCTGGTCATGGATACGCGGGCTGAAGGGATCAGTGGAACCGATGAAGTGGAAGCTTTCAGGTCCCTGCCGGACATGTCCCCGGGAGCTTGCGCGGAAATTTGCCGGCAGGTATTGATGCAGATGTTGCCGGGCATCATGGAAAAGAATTGCGACCGGTTCGGCGCGTCCGTCAGCAGTATCCAGGCAAGCATCGGCGAATATTTCAGCGCTGTCCAGGGGGGCTCCTACGCAAGTGAAAACGTCAGGCAGGCACTGGATTTTCTGCTGCAACACAATGCAACCGGCACAGGCCAGACATCCTGGGGCCCCACCGGTTTTGCCGTTTTTCCGGACGGCAAATCCGCGCAGCAGGCAATGGACGACCTTGCCGGGCGGGACAACGGCGTAACGCTCCTGCTTGCCGAGGCGGAAAACAACCGGGCGCGCATCAGCAGTTCCCGTTGACTGTTGGACATTTAGCACATACTGATATACAATCCGCCCCCTTGCCGCAGGTATAACGTAACTGGCGCAGAGCAGGTAACCTGAGGTTTCACCACACCGGCCGGATGATTGCCTCCCGCACATCGCCATGCGCATTTGTGACCATGCCGTAACGGGGATTACGCCCTGGTCGGAGAAATCATTAATACGTTCGAGCCGGGGATGTAACGATATGAATACGAATATTGCGACACTGGGAAACATGAACAGTCCTGACACCAGGAACACAAGCTTGAGCATCAACACCTTGATCGCTCCCAAGGTGGATCAACTGGTCAGCTTTGCGAACGGCCTGGGCCTGGGCGCCAGCCGTATGTCAAACGGAAGCCTGTTGATTGACGCCGGCATCAGCTACCACGGCAGCATCGAGGCCGGCCGGCAAATTGCCGAAGTCTGCCTGGGAGGACTGGCCACTGCCAGGTTGCGCGCCTCGCGGGACTATGAAAACTGGCCCTGGCACGTCGACGTCCATACCAGCCACCCCGTCATCGCCTGCCTGGCCAGCCAGTACGCAGGCTGGAGCCTCTCCCACGGCCAGGGTAAGGGCACCTTCAACGCGCTTGGTTCCGGACCGGCCAGGGCGCTGGGCAGCAGGGAGCCGCTGTTCGATGAAATCGGATACCGCGACAAGGCGGACACCACCTGCATCGTGCTGGAAGTCGACAAGATGCCGCCGGTTGAGATTGCCGACAAGATTGCCGAGCGCTGCCAGGTTGCGCCGGAAAACCTCACCCTGATCCTGACGCCCACTTCCAGCCTGGCCGGCTCGGTACAGGTTATCGCCCGGGTGTTTGAATCCGCTTTGCACAAGGCCCACACGTTGCATTTTCCCCTGGCTGAAATTGTGGACGGCATGGGGACCGTGCCCATGTGTCCCCCGTCGCCGGACTTCCTGACGGCCATGAGCCGCACCAATGACGCGATATTGTTCGGCGGCCACGTGCATTTATTTGTCAGTTCCGGCGATGAAGAAGCGCAGGACCTGGCCCACCGGTTACCGAGCAATACGTCGGAAGACTACGGCAGGCCGTTTGCGGAGGTGTTCAAAGACGCAGACTTTGATTTCTACAAGCTTGATCCCATGCTGTTCAGCCCGGCCCGGGTGACCGTGAGTTCGCTCAGGACAGGACGTTCTTTCCAGGCGGGCGACATCAACCTGCAGGCGCTGAACGATTCATTCACCGGGATATTCAGCTAATCCATACAGTAATTAATTCCGAGGATCATCCATCATGGCCGGGACCAACCCGGATTTCTCGCCTGGAGGTGCGGAACCCGGTTTACCGGCCCTGGTGTACGAGTGTTTCATCTGCGATGTCAACGCGCTGAAACCGGGAAACGTAGGCCGTCACGGCGGCGGCCACGGCATGGATTACGAGGATTTTGTCAGGAGCGCGAAAGTCGTTACCCCCATCCTTTGTGACCGGCAGCTTGGCATCGGCAGGAAAATCCTGTCCAGCATCGAAGCCACCCGGGCCACGGCGCATTGCAATACCAACCTGGGGATGATATTGCTGGTGGCGCCCATCATCCGGGTGTTTCAGGAACATGGCCTGCAGGGGCACTTCCGGCGCACCCTTGCATCAACACTGAAGTCTCTGGGACGGCAGGAGGCTCAGGACATATTTGCCGCCATCCGCCTGGCAAACCCGGGCGGTCTTGGCAAAGTGGACAGGTATGACGTAAACTCCCTCCCTGATATCGACATATATTCCGCCATGGAAGCCGCGCAGGACCGGGATCTTGTCGCGCTTCAATATGCGAACGGATACCGGGAAGTGGCGGACCTGGGACTGAAATGCCTGCGAAACCAGTTCGACCGCTGGAATAATGTTGAATGGGCGGTTGTTGCCTGTTATCTTATGTATATGGCAAGTTTTCCGGATTCTCATATCCGCAGAAAACATGGAATGGATGCTGCCGAGCAGGTAAAAAAGAGAACAAAACCTGTAATGGAGCAGTTTATGAGCTATGATAATCCGGAAGATGCGAGAGAAGGATTAATGATCCTCGACAGGGAACTCAAAGCATCGGAACTGAATCCGGGCGCCTGTGCGGACCTGACCGTGGCCAGCCTGCTGTTGCTCCGACTGGGGATTGGCTGAGTTGCCGGTTGTGGCTGACGGTGTGGGGAGTGGTTGATAGACCTTACGTACGGAGGTATCATGTTTAAAATTTTTGAGAAACTTTGTAGCATTTTTAAATCAGAAGAAGAAGGAGGTAATGAAATGGCTGTTATTGATAGAGTACTCGTTGGTGAAGCATTGGTGGGGGATGGTAATGAAGTCGCCCATATCGACCTGATCATGGGTCCCCGGGGCAGTGCTGCGGAAACCGCCGCCTGCAATGCGCTTACCAATAACAAAGATGGTTTTACATCCCTGCTGGCGGTAGTGTCGCCGAACCTGGCATGTAAACCTTCAACTGTCATGTTCAACAAGGTCACCATCAAGGGCGCAAAGCAGGCCGTACAGATGTTCGGCCCGGCCCAGCGCGCGGTGTCCATGGCGGTGATGGATTGTGTTGAAGACGGCACTATCCCTGCCGATGAAGCCGATGACATTTTTATCTGCGTCGGCGTGTTTATCCACTGGCTGGCTGAGGATGACGGCAAAATCCAGGACTACAACTATGAAGCCACCAAGATGTCGATCAAGCGCGCTGTCGCTCGCGAGCCCAAGGCTTCCGAGGTATTGAGCAAGCGCGGTGATGCGGATCATCCGTTCCAGGCTCATTCGTAGGCGAGTCCGACCCCGACAAAGACCCCGGCCCATGTCGGGGTTTTTTTGTGCCTGTCCTGACCTGTTTTTAAACATAACGATATAAAATAATGCCGCATCATGGTTCGTCCCGCGAAGGCGGGAATCCAGTGGACAACAAAACTCCTTATAATGAATGTTTGCTTACTGGATTCCCGCCTGCGCGGGAATGACAAACGTGGCGCGATTTGTGTCGTTATGTACAGAAAGCAAGGTCAAATGTTCTGAAGTGATGGTTTTGTCATGCAATGCCGAGGCTATCAGCGCGCCGTGTACTCCGTGTTCGGCCAGCAGGCGCAGGTCCTCCGTGTTGCGCACCCCGCCGGCAGCGTAGACCTGTTTGCCGGGCAGCCGGTTCAGCAGGGAGCCGATGTGTTCCAGGTCGGGGCCGGCATGGCTGCCTACCCGTTCCAGGTTCATGATGATAATGCGTTGCGGCAACCTTGACGGCTGCGCCGGCAATTCCGGATTGCCGAGCAGTTCTCCGCCGCGGAAATCCAGTGACAGGATGCAATCCGATTTGCGCGTATAATAGTCCAGTTGTTCGCTGGTTATGCCTGTTTCCGAACCCAGTACGTTGCTGACGCGATCCGTGAAGCGGGCGGTGTTGTCGTTGAGGAACGGATCAGCGCCGGAATCTATCCACAAGCTGATATCGCTGTGGGTCTCCAGCATCCGGGTGATAAACGCATGGTTGTTGCCGTTTTCCTCGATGGCATTGAGGTCGGCGATATAAAATGTCCTGAACGGGAATACGGACAGGTAGGCCCGGATGACGGCCGGGATGTCCGGTTGCGGGCACAGCGGAGAGGCCAGGGGTTTGTAGGTTTGCCTTTTTCCCTGCCTGGCCGCAACCACCAGGCCGTCCTTTAAATCGATGACGGGTATGATATGCATGCAGAAAATTATACAGGCTGGGATATCGGCGGCGCACATCTGAAAATAGCGCGCCTCGATAAAAACGGCGCGTTATGCGGCCTTGACCAGTTTGCCACACCCTTATGGCAGGGTATTGATACGCTGGCGCATCCGGTCACCCGTGTAATGGAATCCCTTCCTGCCGGCAAGTGCGTTCATACCCTGACCATGACGGGTGAACTGGCTGACTGTTTTCAAGCGCGCCGGGAAGGAGTAAATAAACTGGTGGATTACCTGTCGGCCCGGCTTGGCCGCGAGAATCCGGTCTACGTCTATGCCGGCAATAAAGGCCTGCTCACACCGGAGCAGGTTCATGCCAGTCATACCGAAATCGCTTCGGCCAACTGGCATGCAACTGCCGGTTACGCCGCGCAATGTCTGGGCTCAGGGGTCCTGGTTGACCTGGGCACCACCACGACCGATATCATTCCTTTCCATGAACACCGGGTTTGCAGCCGCGGGTATACCGACCAGGAGCGACTGCGGACCGGTGAACTTGTCTATACGGGCATAACGAGAACGCCTGTAATGGCGGTTGTCGATCGGTTGCCATACAAGAATGTATGGCAGTCAATCGCTGCTGAGTATTTTGCCGGTATGGCCGACGTTTACCGTATCACCGGCGACCTGGATGAGCATTTCGATTTAATGCCTGCGGCTGACGGAAGCGCAAAAACCCGCTACCATAGCATCAAACGTCTGGCGAGGATGCTGGGCGCCGAATTTGACAAGGGTGGCGATGAGGCGCCCTGGCTGGAAGTGGCGCGCCATGTAGCGGAAAAACAATTTGAAAGGGTCGACCAGGCCTTCAAAAAGGTAACGGACACGCTGGAAGACACCGTTCGAAACAATATCGTGGCTGCCGGGGCCGGGCGCTTCATTATTGAAAAACTTGCGCGCAAGAACGATTGTGAGGTCACGAATTTTGAGGATTTGTTACAGATACCTGACAGGAAACTGCGCGCCGCCAATAATTGTTCGACAGCCGTGGCGGTTGCAACATTAGCGCGGCAGTATGTCAATGCGCCTGATTGAACTGGATTACACCCGGGACTCGGCCGCGCTGTTCAGCCGTATCGCGCACGAACCCTGGAGCATCTTCCTGGACAGCGGTTACCCGCTGATTGACAGCGGCCGCTACGACATAATGACCGCGCGCCCGTACCGGACTCTCCTGACCCGCGGTGAGGAGACCCGGATAGCCGGCGGCGGGTCCTTGCAGTTTTCAAAAGATGATCCGTTTACCCTGGTCAAACGCGAGTTGGGCGAACGTCGCGTCAACTTTTCCGGGCTGCCATTTTCCGGCGGCGCGATGGGATACTTCTCCTACGACCTGGGGCGCCGTGTAGAACAATTGCCGGCGCTGTGCCGGGATGACATCAATATGCCGGACATGGCCATAGGCCTGTATGACTGGGCGGTAATCGTCGACCATCACAGAAGGCGCACCTGGCTGATTGCCGCGGACGGCGCCGGCCTTGGCGAAACAGGCTGGAAAGCGCTGCAGGATTTGTTCGGCAGCGGCAATATACCGGAAGCGCCCGCTTATTCGGTGCAATCAGGCCTGCTCAATGATACCGGCAAGGAACGATACCGGGCAGCCTTTGACCGGATCAAGCGTTATATCCGGGACGGCGATTGCTACCAGGTCAACCTGGCCCAGCGCTTCAGCGTTACCGTAACCGGCGATTCGTGGGGCGTTTACAGGCAGTTGAGAAAATCCAACCCCGCTCCTTATGCCTGCTTTTTCCGGCTTGAGGATGCCGGCATTCTGAGTTCCTCGCCGGAGCGGTATATTTCCGTCTCCAACGACCTGGTGGAAACCAAACCCATCAAGGGCACCATAAGGCGCTCGGCGTTTGCCTACGAAGACAAGGCGCTCGCGGCGCAATTGCTCGAGAGTGAAAAGGACCGGGCGGAAAACCTGATGATCGTCGACCTGTTGAGGAATGATATCGGCAAGAATTGTGAAACAGGCAGTGTCATGGTCCCCAGATTGTTTGCGCTGGAAAGTTTTGCTACCGTTCATCACCTGGTCAGCACCGTGACCGGCAGGCTCGCCCGGGACAGGCATGCGCTGGATCTACTGCGCGGGGCATTCCCGGGAGGCTCCATAACGGGCGCGCCCAAGCTGCGCGCCATGCAGATCATCGAAGAACTGGAGACCTGGCGCCGCACCGTCTATTGCGGCGCCATCGGCTATGTCGGTTTCGACGGCAACATGGACACCAACATTGCGATTCGTACCCTGGTGCACAAGGAAGACAGGATTTATTTCTGGGCAGGCGGGGGCATAGTGGCGGATTCCGAGCCCGACAGTGAATATACGGAGTGCCATACCAAGGCGGAAGCGATTATGCGATTGTTCAGGTAATTTATCCGCAGATGACGCAGATGAGCGCAGATTATTTTTTATTTATTCTCATTAGTGTCCCAAGAATTAATCGAATAGATTCAATTGGTTAAGTATATCACGCTGTTCTGTTTTGTAATCGGTTTGGGTAAGTAATTGATATAGGGGTATTTTCTCAAACAGGGTGAGGCTTAAAATCTGTAATATTGTGTAGAGTTCCGTGGTCAGTTTGAGACGTTTTTTGATGATGGCGACCAGGACATAGACACTGATGGCGGTCCGGATTTGGGTTTTCACCGCGTTCTCGGCGGTGCCGAAGAAGGCTTTGATGCGCAGGTGTTGTTTGATCCATTTGAAGAACAGCTCGACCCGCCAGCGATAGCGGTAGAGTTCGGTGATGGTAAAGGCGGGGAGGGTGAAGTGGTTGGTGAGGAACTCGAGGGTGGTGTGTGTTTGGGGGTCGCGGTATGAGATGCGTCGCAGGGGTTGCGGGTAGCGCTCGGCGGTCCTGGCGCCGGTGAGGACAACAGTCTGGTCGCAGATAAGGCCGGTGGTGTTATCGACGGGATGGGAATAGCGGCGGCGGTAACGGGTGTTAGACTTGCTGCGGATAACGAAGAAGGCGGCGGCGAGGGTGAGGGTGAACAGGCGTTGGAAGTCGAGATAGGCGCGGTCCATGACGTAGATGGCGCCGGGCTCGGGGATGAGCAGGTCGAGGACGTTGACATCGTGGTGTTTGCCGTCTGAGATATGGATAAACGTCGGGATGCTGCCTTGCAAGTCCAGCAGGGTATGGAGTTTGACGGCGGCCTTGGTCTGGCGGAAGTGCGCCCAGGGGAACACGGACAGGCACAGGTCGATGGTGGAGGAGTCGAGGGCGTAGACGGTGTTATCGAGTTCCAGTCCCAGGTCGTCTTTGGCATACAGGGGACGGGCCAGGCGGATGAGGGCCTGGGCGAAGTCGGCATACAGGCGCCAGTCGCGTTGCTGGTTGGCGTGGGCCAGGGTATTGCGGGCGATGCCGCCGCGCAGTCCCAGGTGGTAGAGTTTGTCCTGGTGCGCTCGCAGGCAGACTTCGATGTCGCGCAGGCTTTCGCGGTGAGTGAGTTGGGCGAAGGCCATGCACAGGAACTGGTCGAGGCAGGTAAAGGATTTGACGTAGCGGTTGCCTTGATAACGCCGGACGCAGCGGCGGAAGGGTTTCATGGGCAAATGGGCCATGACCTGGGAAAAGACTAACTGACCGGACGGCATGAGGGTTCCTCCTGGTAAGGATAAAATCAGGAGGGTATTATCAGCCAGCGGGGGGTGGTTTGAATCGATGCCCGTTAAAAATCGCCGATTTGTTAATAAAATGAATGAGTTATACTATATCAACACGATTTTCTTGGGACAGTAGTGATTTATTCTTTAGTTTCGTATTCACGCTGATTACCGTGTTACCGACTCAGAATAAAATATAAATTGAATGTAACTACTCACCCCCCTGTTCGTCCCGCGCTCCCTTCGTCATTCCGGCGAAGGCCGGAATCCAGTCTGTTAAACGGGTCGCTTGCGACACCTTATAACGTGTCCCTTTGGGACGTTTTTTTCACTGGATTCCCGCCTGCGCGGGAATGACGGGGGGCGCGCGGGAATGACGAAGGAGAAGAAGTGCAGGAAGGACGAGTGGGGGTGAGTAGTTACAATTGAATAACGATCATTATTTCATCTGCGTTAATCTGTGTCATCTGCGGATATATATAGAATGTGGGTTGTGAAGATCGGGGGCAGCCTGGAGACTTCTCCGGGGTTGCCCAGTTTGCTGGCGTTGCTGGCTGATTATGGGCGGTCGCGGGCCGTCATCGTGCCCGGTGGTGGGCGTTTTGCCGACCGGGTGCGGGCCGAGCAGCGCGCGATGGGCATGGATGATGCCGCGGCGCATCACCTGGCCATCCATGCCATGGAACAGTATGGCACGGTGCTGTGCGAGATGGAGTCTCGTTTATATCCTGTTGCCGGGATCGGCGAAATTGGCGACGTGGCCGAGGGGCACACAGTCCCGGTCTGGTTCCCCACCGCACTGCTGAGCGCTCAAGAGGATATCCCGGCAAGCTGGCAAGTCACCTCCGACAGCCTGGCCTTATGGTTTGCCGACAAGATAAACGCCGACGGGCTGATCCTGGTCAAGTCTGTGCCAGGCGGGACCAACGATGCACAGGCGCTTGCCGTATCAGGCTACCTGGATGCGTATTTTCCGCAGATGATGAAGAAAGCCAGCCTGGACGTGATCGCCTGTATAGCCATCGATGAGCGCGAGGCACTACAACAGGCGCTGAGCAACGGCACAATTCCCTCCGCGATCACCTGCGGATAATACACTTATCGAACGCGTCACCAACGAGATAAAGGGCTCTGAATATAACGTCAAACTCTGAAGTCTGGCGACGACACTCACTTCATAGTATACTTCAGAGCTATGGATCTGATCGGCTTGCTAAAACGGTCCGAGAGCAAGACGCTGGAATTCAAGCGTGATCTCTCGTCTCCGGATAGTGTATTGCGTACCATCGTGGCATTCGCTAATACGGCGGGCGGTGTGCTGCTGCTCGGTGTGGAGGATGCCACGCGGAATGTGCGTGGTGTCGCGGAGCCACTCGCCATGGAAGAACGTCTGGCAAACCTGATCAGCGACAGCGTTCTTCCTCGCCTGATTCCGGATATTGAGATATTGCCATGGCGCCGCAACCATGTCCTGGCGGTACAGGTGCATCCAAGTCCTGGCCGACCCCATCATCTTACAAGTGCCGGCCCCGAGGGTGGTGTCTATGTGCGAGTCGGCTCCACCAATCGCCGCGCCGGCCGCGAATTGATCGATGAACTGCGACGTTTTGCCCGCGGCGAAACCTTCGACGAACAAGCGATGCCCGAGTGCGACTCTGAAGCGCTCGACTTCCGAGTTGCTTCAGAGTCGTTTGCATCCGTGCGCAAGCTCAAACGATCCGACCTGGATACGCTACGGCTGATGACGAAGCACCAGGGGCGCAAGGTGCCCACGGTTGGCGGGATGCTGCTTTTCGGCAAAGAACGCGATCGCTATTTTCCGGATGCCTGGGTTCAGGCGGGCCGTTTTCGGGGAACCGACAAGACCCATATCACCGACACACTGGAAATCAGGAGTTTTCCAGTGCGTGCGGTGGAAGAGGCCGTTGCTACTGATGGCCCGGATCTGCTTAAATTGAAAAAGCCTGGCGCCTGAAGGAGGTTGGAGGCGCCAGGCAAAGTGCCGAGCTCCTGCTGGGCTTCCCGCTGAAATCGTTTTTTTACCGCATCAATCCCAGTTCAATACGCCACCGGTCTGGTATTCGGTGACGCGTGTTTCAAAAAAGTTCTTTTCCTTGTTCAGGTCCATGAGTTCGCTCATCCAGGGAAACGGGTTGCCGGCCCCGGGGTATTGCTCACTCAAACCGATCTGGGCACAGCGCCGGTTTGCGATGAACTTGAGGTAATCTTCAAACATGTTGGCATTGAGACCCAGCACTCCCCGCGGCATGGTGTCGCAGGCATAACGGATTTCCAGTTCCACCGCCTCGCGCAGCACGGTGATGATTTCCTGTTGAAACTCCGCAGTCCACAAGTGGGGGTTTTCAATTTTGATCTGGTTGATCACGTCGATGCCGAAGTTCATGTGCATGGACTCATCCCGCAGGATGTACTGAAACTGCTCGGCACAGCCCGTCATCTTGTTGCGCCGGCCCATGGACAGAACCTGCACGAAACCCACGTAGAAAAAGATGCCCTCAAACACGATATAAAATGCAATCAGGTCCCGTAACAGGCGCTGGTCGGACACCAAAGTACCGGTATGGAACGTCGGGTCTCCCAGGCTTTGGGTGAAACGCATGGCCCAGGCAGCCTTGTCATGTATGGAAGGTATCTCGCGATACATGTTGAATACCTCGGCCTGGTCCAGTCCCAGAGACTCGACGCAGTACTGGTAGGCATGGGTATGCAAGGCCTCTTCAAAAGCCTGCCGCAGCAGGTACTGGCGGCATTCGGGGTTGGTGATATGCCGGTATACCGCCAGCACCAGGTTGTTGGCCACCAGTGAATCCGCGGAAGCGAAAAACCCCAGGTTGCGTTTTATGACGGTCCGTTCATCCTCGCTGAGGCCGTCAGGGTTTTTCCACAACGAGATGTCCGCGTTCATGTTGATTTCCTGGGGCATCCAGTGATTGGCGCATGCGTCCAGGTATTTCTGCCAGGCCCACTTGTATTTGAACGGCACCAGTTGGTTCAGGTCCGCGCGGCAGTTGATCATCTGTTTGTCGTCGACACTGATCCTGCCGGCGCCGAATTCGACCTCCTCCAGGCCGGTGACGCCGCCCGCGTCCTGTCCGGGTGTAAACAACAGGTCCGGGTCAGGCTGCGCAATGGCATCCGAGTCCGGTCCGGGCGCCGCGTCCGGCCCGCGCGCCGCTACCACATGGGGCGGCAGGTTGTTTTCGCCCTTCACCTGTTTGATGCTTGCAATAGGATCATCCCAACTGGTCAACATAGTATTCACCCGTCATCATGATAGTTCGTGTTTAACCTGCCCGCCGCTTACTGGCATGACTCGCAATCCGCGTCATCCAGGGAGCAGGCCTTGGCTTCCGCCTCTTCGGAATTTGTACGTTCAACCGCGGCAAGCCTGTTTTCCCGGCCGCCGCTCAGGGTACTTTTTTCCACGTGGGTTGCGCCCAGGCTGCGCAGGTAATAAGTTGTCTTGAGGCCTCTTACCCAGGCCAGCTTGTACAGGTTGTCCATTTTCTTGCCGTCCGGTTCGGACATGTACAAATTCAGCGATTGTGCCTGGTCGATCCATTTCTGCCGCCGCGACGCGCATTCCACCAGCCAGCGCGGGTCGATCTCGAAGGCGGTCGAGTAAAGCATTTTCAAATCATCCGGTATGCGGTCGACCTGCTGCACGCTGCCGTCAAAATATTTCAGGTCGCTGACCATGACCTCGTCCCAGATCCCGCGCTCCTTGAGGTCGTTTACCATGTACGGGTTGACTACGGTAAACTCGCCGGACAGGTTTGATTTGACAAACAGGTTCTGGTAGGTCGGTTCGATGGATTGGCAGACGCCGCAGATGTTGGAAATGGTCGCGGTCGGGGCGATAGCCATGCAATTTGAATTGCGCATGCCTGTTTTCTTCACGCGCTTGCGCAACGCGGCCCAATCCAGCCGGCTGGTCCTGTCCATCTCCAGGTAGCCGTTCCGGTTCTTGTCGAGTGTATCGATGGAATCAATCGGCAGGATGCCCTTGCTCCAGAGCGAGCCCTTGAAACTGGTATAGGCGCCGCGTTCTTCAGCCAGTTCGGTTGATGCCTTGATGGCGTAGTAGCTGACCATCTCCATGCTGGAATCGGCAAATTCAATCGCTTCACCGGATGCGTACGGCAGGCGCAACTTGTACAGCGCATCCTGGAACCCCATGATACCCATGCCCACCGGACGGTGTTTCAGGTTGGAGCGGCGCGCCTGCGGCACGCTGTAATAGTTGTAGTCGATGACGTTGTCCAGCATGCGCATGGCGACGTTGATGGTGTGCTCCAGCTTGGCCTGGTCCACTCCATTTTCGGTCACGTGCTGCGCCAGGTTCACGGAACCGAGGTTGCACACCGCGATCTCGTCGTCCGAGGTGTTCAGCGTGATCTCGGTGCACAGGTTGGATGAATGCACCACGCCGGTGTGTTGCTGCGGTGAGCGCAGGTTGCAGGGGTCCTTGAACGTGAGCCACGGGTGGCCGGTTTCGTACAGCATGGAGAGCATCTTGCGCCACAGGTCCTGCGCCTTGAGGGTCTTGTGCAGCTTAAGCTCGCCCCGGGCCGCCATTTGCTCGTATTCCTCGTAGCGCCGGGTAAATTCCTGCCCGTACAGGTCATGCAGGTCCGCCGTGTCGTCCGGAGAGAACAGGGTCCAGTCTCCGCCCTCGCTGACGCGCCGCATGAACAGGTCCGGGACCCAGTTGGCGGTATTCATGTCGTGGGTGCGGCGCCGGTCATCGCCGGTATTCTTGCGCAGCTCCAGGAATTCCTCGATATCGAGATGCCAGCTTTCCAGGTACGCGCACATGGCGCCCTTGCGCTTGCCGCCCTGGTTGACCGCGACGGCGGTATCATTGGCAACCTTGAGGAACGGGACGACGCCCTGGGATTTCCCGTTGGTTCCCTTGATGTGCGCGCCCATGGAACGGACCCGGCTCCAGTCGTTGCCCAGGCCGCCGGCAAACTTGGATAACAGGGCGTCGTCCTTGATTGCGCTGAAGATACCGTCCAGGTTGTCGGGCACCGTAGTCAGGTAACAACTGGAAAGCTGGGGCCGGCATGTTCCGGAATTGAACAGGGTGGGCGTGGAGCTCATGAAATCGAAGGATGACAGCAGTTCATAGAACTCGATCGTCCTGTTTTCCCGGTCCAGTTCGTTAATGGCCAGGCCCATCGCCACGCGCATGAAGAAAGCCTGCGGCAGTTCGATGCGGACCTGTTCATCGGTATGGATGAAGTACCGGTCATACAGGGTCTGCAGGCCCAGGTAGGTGAACAGGTGGTCCCGTTCAGGCTTCAGCGCCTTGCTCAGGCGGTCAAGATCGTACTTCGCCAGTTCATGGCCAATCAGGTCCAGGGAGGCGCCCATTTCGATGTATTTGCGGAAATAGAGCGGGTAGTGCTCGGCCATCTGCGCCTGGGTTGCCTCCGTGGCGTCCTGGTTTATGTGGCTGAGGGCTTCCCTGCGCAAGCCGTCCAGCAACAGGCGGGCGGCGACATAAGTGTAATTCGGTTCTTTTTCAATCAGCGCCCGGGCGCTCATGACCAGCGCGTGGTTTACGTCGGTCTCAAGGACGCCGTCGAACAGGTTGCGCAGCGCATCGTCAATAATGAGGCTGCCGTCAACCTGTTCCAGACCCTCGCAGGCTTCGCCGACGACGGCAAGCACGCGTTCCATATCCAGTTTTTTCAGTGTGCCGTCTGCGGTTTTTACATTTATGCCGTCACTCGAATCGCCCTGTTCGGATGCTGCGTCCCGGTCTTTTTCGGTACGGGCACGGGCCCGTTCCTCCCGGTAGATCACGTAGGCGCGGGCAACCTTCTGTTCCCCGGTGCGCATCAATGCCAGCTCGACCTGGTCCTGGATGTCTTCAATATGTACGGTGCCGCCGCTCGGCAGGCGGCGCGTGACGCCCCTGACCACCTGCCCGGTGAGTTCCTTCACCTTTTCATGGACGCGCGTAGAGGCCGCGGCGGTGCCGCCTTCCACCTCCAGGAAAGCCTTGGTGATGGCTACACTGATCTTGGGCGCGTCAAAGGCAGTGACCTTGCCATTGCGGCGGATGACGTTATATTCTCCGGGTTGGCAGGCAGCCAATTCATCATTGGCTTGCCCCGGAGCCGGTTGTCCGCCGTTCTGTCCGGCAAGCTCGTTGCCGCTATGAATCCCGTCCGCCGTGGTGTCAATGACGGACTCCGCCAAGACGGATTTTTCGCTTTGCATAGGCCCTATCCGCACATCGGTTTTTGTTATTAAAATGCCGTTAACGGGACTGGTCAGGAACCCGGAAACGGGATGAAGCTTGTTACGTGGGGATAAGTATTACACTACTATATTATGTGGTCAAGTGGTATTTACACTACAATACCTTGTGGATTGGGTTGTGGTATAAACCTGAATATCGTGTGGATAAGGTGCGAAGAAAGCCGGACGGGGTTGTATGGCAGAATAATAAAATGCAACAATTTCAAGAACCTGTCCGGTATGGAGCGTTGCCTTCACCTGCCGTTGCCAGGCGTCTGTCGGTAGAGAACAAGACGGGAGAGCAGAACTTATGTCAGCAGAAAAAAAAATAATTCAGGCCGATGTCGCAGTGCTGGGGTCCGGCCCCGGCGGCTATACGGCAGCGTTTCGCGCCGCCGACCTGGGCCTGAACACCGTTTTAATCGAGCGCTATCCCACCCTGGGCGGCGTTTGCCTGAACGTGGGATGTATTCCCTCAAAGGCCCTCTTGCACGCGGCAAAGGTGATCGGTGACGCCAGGGAGGCAAGCGCTTACGGTGTTGAGTTCGGCGAGCCGAACATAGACCGGACCAGGTTGCTGGGCTGGAAGGATAAGGTAACGGCGCGCCTGGGCGGCGGTTTGAAAGGACTGGCAAAACAGAGAAAGGTTGCCCTGGTTCAGGGTACGGGGCAATTCGCTTCACCCAACAGGATCACTGTGGACACTGAGGACGGGCAACAGCACGTGGATTTCGACAACGCCGTCATTGCCGCCGGTTCACAACCGCAAACCCTGCCCGGTTGCCCCGATGACCCGCGCGTGCTGGATTCAACCGGGGCCCTGGCCCTGGAGGACATACCGTCGAGGCTGCTGATCATCGGCGGCGGCATCATCGGTCTGGAAATGGCCGCGGTGTACCACGAGCTGGGCAGCGGGGTCACAGTGGTTGAATTGCTTGACGGGCTGATGAGCGAGGCCGACCCCGACCTGGTGAAACCATTGCATAAACGCATTGCCGGGCAGTACGAAAATATTTTCCCCGGGACCCGCGTGACCGAAATCAAACCAGGCAAAAACAGCTTGACGGTCGGCTTTTCCGGTGCGAATGCGCCATCTGAAGACACCTTTGACCGAGTGCTGGTGGCGGTCGGCAGGCGCCCCAACGGCAACCGCATCGGCGCCGGGAACGCCGGTATCAATGTCGATGAGCAGGGTTTTATTCCGGTGGACAATCAACAGCGCACCAACGTGGCCAATATCTTCGCCGTGGGAGACGTGACCGGTCCGCCCATGCTGGCCCACAAGGCTGCGCATGAGGGGAAGGTGGCCGCGGAAGTCGCCGCCGGCAAGAACAGCGCATTCGACGCCAGGGTGATCCCTTCCGTGGCCTACACGGACCCGGAAGTGGCCTGGGTCGGCGTCACGGAGGCAGAGGCGAAACGGCAGGGCTTGAATTACGGCAAGGGCGTATTTCCCTGGGCGGCCAGCGGCCGTTCCCTGAGCCTGGGCCGCAGCGAGGGGCTGACCAAGCTGTTGTTCGATGAACAGGGCCGGCGCGTCATCGGCGCGGGCATCACCGGCTCCAACGCCGGCGACCTGATCGCGGAGGCGGCCCTGGCCATCGAGATGGACTGCACCGCGGAAGACGTCGGCCTGACCGTCCATCCCCATCCTACCCTGTCGGAAACCGTCGCATTTGCTGCCGATGTATTTGAAGGGACGATTACGGATTTGTACGTGGGGGACAAGGAAGGAAGGGGATAGCCCGCATATCTCAAAGCGAATGAATATGCCTGTTAAATCCGGATGATTAAATTTATTCCGGATCAGGATGAGGGGAGCGGGTAATTACAGGACACAGAATCGAGCGGGACTATTCCAAAGGTCAGGTCGAGGTCGGGATATTACACGACCATCAGCGATCAAGTATTGTCGATTGAGCGGAGGGCTATAGCTATTGCCACGGGAGTCTGAATTGCAAAGACGTTCTCGCTTTGGCGCGTGCCGCGTCCTTCACCACCCAGGTCGATAATCCAAATTTCATCGCATATTTTACGCATGTGCTCGCGCATCCCCGAAAAAGCATCACCATCCAGGTAACTTGACGCACTGATAAAGCTGACAATTCCCGGGGCGCCGGCAGTTTCATGCTCAAACACCTTCCAAAGCGCCCAACGCCAGAAATAGGCGTAAAAGTTGTACAGATTTTTAACATCTCCTCCGTGGCCAGATGCTTTAGCTGGCTCAAGAAAATCACTCAATATCGGTGAAATATTTGTATTTTCTGCAATGGGATTGCGTTTGTGTCTGAATATGTCGTTCAAGCTGGTCCAGCGGAGTCACCCGGACTCTGTCGGCGTCGATGGGGTAACTGTTTCCCTGTGGGGTGACGACAAACAGGGTATCCAGCTTCAGTATTTCTGCCGCGGCTTTATTTCCGCAGGTGAGCGCCGGACTCGATGAGGTTTTGAATTCAAATCCCAGCCGTTTGCCCTGACGTTCTACTACCAGGCCGATTTCCTGACCGATGCGGGTTCGGAAAAACCCGTAGATGCCTTGTGGTTGCAACATGGTGAGGATATTCTCGATGGCAAAGCCTTCCCAACCGGCGCCGTACACCGGATGGCTGAATAATTTGTCGAAACTGTCCAGTTCCAGCAGGCAGGTCAGCAGACCGGAGTCCCGGATGTACAGTTTGGGCGATTTCACCAGACGTTTTTTGGTGTTCAGCGCAAACGGGGAGAGGCGGCGCATCATAAAGGTGGCTTCAAGAATGTCGATATGGCGTTTCACCGTGGGGTGGGTGACATCCAGGGATTGCCCCAGCGTGGAGTAGTTGATGATCTGGCCGTGCAAATGGCAGCACATCAGCCACAGGCGACGCATACGCCGCGGGTTCAGGTCAACCCCGAACTGGCGCAGCAGCTCAGGCGATGCCGAGCCCAGTATCAGGAAACGAGCCGGTTGCGGGCGCTCGTCGATCAACGCGCGCAACAGCGGGAACAGGTCAGGGCGTAATTGCACTTCATCGATACATACCAGCTTGTCCCGGTGCAGGGAAAGAAACGCTTCGGCATCCTGTAACTGCGCCAGGTGTGAATGCCGTTCCAGGTCCAGGTAAAGCGAGTCCGGCCGGGATGCAATCACAGACTTCGCCAGCGTAGTCTTCCCCACCTGCCTGGGCCCGAGAATGGCCACGGCAGGGAATTGCGCCAGGTCGTCGATAACGGTTTGCCTGATTTCCCGTTCAATAAACTGTGCTAATTGTAAATTAAATTTTCAATTAGCACAATAAAGACTGACTGGTTTGGAAAACTCAAGTTTTGTAAAATGGGATACAGTTCAGCAAAGGGATAACCAACCGCTGACATGTAATCATTAACCGAGGGAATGCCATGCAGTTACCAGAAAAAGTTGCCGTAGTCACAGGCGGTGCATCCGGGCTCGGCAAGGCTACGGCAGAACGTTATGTCCATGAAGGCGCTTCTGTGGCCATTTTTGACTTGAACGATGACGCGGGAGAGGCCGTTGCCCGGAATCTTGGTGAGAAAGCGGCTTATTATCATGTCGATGTTGCCGGTGAAGCATCGGTGCAACAGGCGCTGGACTCGGTGGTGGAAAAATTCGGCGCCGTGCATGTGTTGAATAATTTTGCCGGCATCGGCGCCCCGGGAAAGACTCTCGGTAAACGGGGACCGCTGCCCCTGGGGCAGTACGTGAAAGTAGTGGAGGTCAACCAGGTTGGCACTTTCAATGTGGCGCGCCTTGCGGCAGAGAAGATGAGCCTGCACGCTCCGGTCACGGATGACGGTATCCGCGGCGTGATCATCAACACGGCATCGGTTGCCGCGTTCGAAGGCCAGGTGGGCCAGGTGGCCTACAGCGCGACAAAAGGCGCCATCGTGGGCATGACCCTGCCCATGGCTCGTGAACTTGCGGACTTCGGCATTCGCGTGAACACCCTGGCTCCCGGCTTGATCCACACACCGTTGTTTGATTCCGTGGAAGAGTCGTTCTACAACTCCCTCAAAGCTTCCGTCGTGTTCCCGCAGCGCCTGGGCAGACCGGAAGAAATTGCCGCGCTATGTGTCAGCATTGTCGAAAATGATTACATCAACGGGGAAACCATCCGCATAGACGGCGCGATTCGTATGCAACCCCGTTAACAACCCGCGCTGTAATATGACCGCTCAGAACCGCTTGCGCAGCGTCACCCCGTAGGTGCGGGTCTCGCGCAGGTAGGAGGCCAGCTTTCCGTCCTGCAGCGGCACGTCGAACACGGGGCCGAACCAGTCCTCATCCAGCAGGTTGCGCGCCCAGAAGGAGATATCCAGGTCCAAGGGCGTCAACACCAGCCCGGCGCGGGCATTGAGCAGGCCGAAACCGTCCTGCACCTTGATGGGGTCGGCATTCCCATCCATCACGAGTTTGCTGCGGTGGTTGTAATCCGCATGGACATAGCCGCTCAGGTTGTCGCTGAATGAACGGGACAGGGTCGCGGACAGCAGCACGGTGTGTTCCGAATTGCCGGCCAGGCGGTCGCCGGTACGATCACAAAAGGCATCGCCCGGGCCGGTCCTGCCCGGGTCCGGCGTGCCGGCCAGGAACGGCGCCGCCACCCAGCAGGTGGCCATCTCGAACGTATCGTACTCGGCCTCGTTATAGACATAGGCTCCACTTAACCTCAGACCGTCGAGCGGCGCCCAGGCTACTTCCAACTCGCCGCCCCTGGCTTCCAGTTCTCCCGCGTTGCGCAGGTTGAAACCGGCGCCGGTGAACGCGTTGCTCTGGAAGTCTTCAATGGTTGTGTAATGAAGCGCCAGGTTCACGCGCAGGTTCTGTTCCGGCAGGACCAGCTTCAGGCCGGCCTCGAAGGAGTCCGACTTCTCGGCGCCGAACACCTGGCTGAACGCGGCCGGGATGCGGTCGGTGTTGGTGCCGCCGGACTTGAACCCGGTGGCATACCCGGCGTACAGCAGCAGGTCATTGTGCGGGGTCCAGCTCAGCCTGGCGTTCCAGGTCACCTGGTCGTCCTTGAGGGTCTCGTCCACGCCCGGGCGCGGCGCAAACACCGGCTGCAGGTAAAATCCCCAGCCCGGATACACCAGCGGCGCCAGCAATGACGGGTCCAGGCGCGCCAGGCCCTGGCTCGCCAGGAACAGGTTGGCGCCGATGGCCGTAAAGTCCGGCGGCGGGCCGAAGTTGCCCTGGGTAAACGTGCCGTCCAGCTTTTTCTTCTCATCGGTATAGCGCAACCCGGCAGATACGGTCCATTGGTCATGCAACTGGACATCAACCTGGCCGAACAGCGCCCAGGCCTCATGGTCCTGCAGCATGACGTCCAGCGACCTGGAGCCGGGCAGAACAGCGGGACCAGCCATGGGGATGAACCCGCCGGTCAGCGCAGACAGGGCGTTGATGGTGTTGATCAAGGTGCCCAGTTGCGGATTGCCGCCGAGAGCGAATGCTTCAAAATCGGCGCCCAGCGTCGTCGTGGTCCAACTGTTCAGGTTCTGGTTGAAATAATACGCTCCGGCCAGGTAATCGACCCTGCCCCGGCTGCCGGTAAGACGCAGTTCCTGGGAAAACATCTCCGATTCCCCGCGGTTGTAGCGGTCGGCGATGTCCGCCGCATTGAAATCCACGTCCGCATCGTCCGTCGTGTTGAAGGTGCGGTAGGCGCTGATCGCAGTGATCGTGTTCGTATCGCCGATATCCCAGTTCAGTTCTGCCGACACGCCGCTGTCGTCATTCTCCGATTCAGGCAACCGGTTCATGTGCACCACGTAGTCGGTGAACTGATCTTCGTTCACCAGGGGCACGCCCAGGCTTGCCAGCAAGGCATCGGAGCCGGGCCGGCCGTCGAAGGAGAAATAATTGTTGCGGAACGTGGCCGCGGCGCAGCACACCTCGTCGATCTCGGAATAGTCCAGGATTACCCGCAGCGAAACATCCTCCGTCGGCGTGTATAGCAGTTGTACCCGCCCGCCGTAGCGGTCGCGGTCGTTGAGCAGGTTCCCGCCCTCACCCACCGCATCCACGAAACCGTCCCGGCTGGTCATGAACCCCGTCACCCGCACCGCCAGCACGTCCTCCACCAGCGAGCCGCCGGCCGCGGCGTTGGCGCTGAACAGGTCCAGGTTGCCGTAACTCAGCTCAAAATAGCCGTCCGTCTCGTGGGACGGCGCCACCGTGTTCAGCAATACCGCCCCTGCGGACGAGTTGCGCCCGAACAGCGTGCCCTGGGGGCCGCGCAGCACCTCCACCCGCTGCACGTCCGCCAGTTCGTTGATCAGCGCGCTCTGGCGCGCCCGGTACACGCCGTCCACGTAGAGGCCGACCGAGGACTCGAGGCCGAAGTTCTGGGAACTGGTGCCGATGCCGCGGATATTGAAGTTCGCGGTGGTGGCGGTCTGGCTCTGGCCGACGCGCAGCGCCGGCGCGTTCTGCTGCAGGTCGAACATGTCGGTGACCCCGTGCTCGACCAGTTGCTCGCCGCTCAGGGCGGTGACGGCGACCGGGATATCCTGGATGTTCTGCTCCCGTTTCTGCGCGGTCACGATAATCTCTTCAATAATGCCCTGTTCCTGCGCCTGCGCCACCGGGCAGAGAGACATGAGGCAGATTAAAACCGGCCACGTTTTCTGCCTGATTTTGAATATCATCAATCTATCCCACATGATCACCAATCCTCCCGAACGCAAGTATATCGTAACGGCTATATTAACACATTATCACGTGCCTGCCGGGACATGCTTGACGTCCGTCCCCTGGTCCGGGGACTGCCGGAGACGGGTAATGATGGGGTCGGACCGGGTAGATGGGGTCAGAGTTAAATTTCTGGCGAAATTCTTACTCTGACCCCACCTGTCGCGACACCTTGTAAGGTGTCCCTTCGGGACGTTTTTTTCACTGGATTCCCGCCTGCGCGGGAATGACGGAGGGGGGGCGCGGGAATGACGGAGGGGGGGCGCGGGAATGACGGAGGGGGGGCGCGGGAATGACGGAGGGGGGGCGCGGGAATGACGGAGGGGGGGCGCGGGAATGACGGAGGGGGGGCGCGGGAATGACGGAGGGGGGGCGCGGGAATGACGGAGGGGGGGCGCGGGAATGACGGAGGGGGGGCGCGGGAATGACGGAGGGGGGGCGCGGGAATGACGGAGGGGGGGCGCGGGAATGACGGAGGGGGGGCGCGGGAATGACGGAGGGGGGGCGCGGGAATGACGGAGGGGGGGCGCGGGAATGACGGAGGGGGGGCGCGGGAATGACGGAGGGGGGGCATGCTTGACGTCCGTCCCCTGGTCCGGAGATTGCCGGGGACGGATTTAAAATCCGTCCCCTTGTTTCCCGCACAGCTACCGGCCCGGCCGCCAGCTGCCCTCCAGCAGCAGGGCGTGGTCGGCGGGCGTGCCGGCATGGCCGGCGGTGCGCTCCCCGGCCAGGCGCAGCGAGAACCCGCTTGGGGCGTCCCAGCGCGCGCCCAGGCGGTACGCGGCGGCGGCCTGTTGCCGGTGCAGCGCCAGGTACGGGGTGATGCGCCCGCGGTGACCGGGGGCGTCCCAGGCGTAACTGAGGCTGGCGTCAAGGCGCGCGGCCTGTTGCGGCGCGCCGTGCGTCTTGTCCCGCAGTCCCTGCGCCCACAGTTGCCCGATGCCGCTCTGTGCGCTTCCCAGGCCCGGGGCCAGGCGCAGCATAAGGCCGCGCCCGTCCGTGCGGGCGCGCCACTCGGCGGTGCCGGAGAGGCCCCATTCCCGGTAGCCGCCCCGCCCGACGAGGGCGCGGGCCTGCCCGCGCAGGGTGAGGGGGCCGCCGGCGTAGCGCAGGGCGCCGCCGGCCTCCAGCCCCAGGCCCCCGGGGCCGGCGCCGCCGTCGTGGCGCAGGCCGAGCTCCAGGGCCGGGGTGAGGACGGCGTCGTTGCTCAAGCGCCGGACGTGCGTTGCGTCCAGGGCCAGGCGCAGGCGGTGGGTCCGGGCGCGGTGGGTTTCTGTCGCCAGGCTTGTCGCCAGGGCTTCGGCCTTGAGGCCCAGGCTGAGGGCGTCCGTGTCAAAGAGCCGCCCGCCCAGGCCGCCGCCCAGGGTGTGGGTGGCGACGTCCTCGCTGTGGGGGTCGCCGTTGTAGCCGTCCTCACTGTAGCCGTCCTCACTGTAGCCGTCCGCACCATGATTGCCGGGGAGTTGGGGACGGGCTTCAAGCATGCCCCCGCGTGTTGCAGGCGGGGGTCCGTCCCCACTATAGCCGTCTGCACCGTAACCGTTCGCACTGTAGCCATTCGCACTATGGTCATTCGCACTATAGCCGTCCGCACTGCGTTCGTCCCCGCGCTGCCGGCTGTTGAGCGTGCCCTTGCCCAGCCCGCCGCTGACCCAGGCGGACAGTCTGCCCCGCTGCCAGCCGGCGTAGGGGTTAAGACCCAGCAGGGACAGGGTATGGCGGGTGGCGCCGGCGCCGGCGTTGCCGGTCCAGCCGGCGCGCTGCCAGCCCAGGGCCGCGCCGCCGGTGAGGGACGGGGTCAGGCGCATGTCCAGCCCGATGCGCGCGCCCATCAGGTCGCCGCTCCAGTCCAGGCCGTCGTTGTGGCCGCCGACGCGGCGGTAGGCCCCGTCGCTCCACAGGGACAGGGAGGCAAGACCCGTGGGGGACTCCCCGGCGTCCGGGGCCGCGCCCAGGGCCAGGGCGGCGCCGGCGTTATCGAGCAGGGCCTGCCAGTTGACCGGGGCCGCCGGGGCCGCCCAGCCGGAGTCCACCCGGGCCTCGGCCAGGACGGGGTCGAAGGCGGGCGCCGGGGCGGCGGCCCCTGCGGCCTGTCCCGGCAGCACGGCGGCCAAGGCCTGTGTCAGCCGGGCGCTGAGCCGGGCGCTGAGCGGGGCGGTCCGCCCCGGGGCCGGGGTACGCGCGGTCGCCAGGCGCGTGGCGATGCTGTGCTGGGTGTCATCGGCCAGCGCCCGGCTGAGGTCGGGCAGGGCCCGGGGGTCGGCCGCGGGGGGCTCTGCGTCCGCGCCGGCCCGGGCCAGGGTGAGGGTGTAGGCGCGGGTGGTTATCCCGTCCTCGGCGGTGACCGTGAGGGTTATCTCGTTGCTGCCCACGGCCAGGGGCACGGGGGCGCTGGCCTGCCCGCCGGGAACCTCCCGGCCGCCGATGCGCACGCGGGCGCCGGTGTTGCGGGTGGCGGGGGTGAAGGTGACCGCGTCCACCGCATAGGCCAGGCTGGCCTCGTAGTCGGTGTTGTCCGGTTCGAACGCCGGGGTGAGGTCAACGTCGGAGTCATCGTTGCCCTTGACCACCAGGTCCGGCAGGGCGGGGTCGGTGTTGGGCGCGGCGCGGGTGATGTTGAGGGTGTAAGTACACGTGTCGCGTTCGTTCACCGCGGTGATGGTAATCGCCACCACGTTGGTCTCGCCCGGGTGCAGGTGCGTGGTGTGGGCCTGCCCGGCGGCGAGGGTCCGTTCGGTGATGATGGTTCGCCCGGTGGTGGGGATCTGCCCGGCGATGCGCACCAGGGCCTTATCTTCCTGGGCCATCGGGGCGATGTCCAGTATGTCGGTCGTGTAGGGCACGTCCAGGGTGTAGGCCGTGGTACTGGGTGCGAAGGCCGGGGACAGGGGCAGGGCAACGGCCTCGTCTGCGCCGTCCCCGGACTCACCGGCGGCGGTCACGGTCAAGCTGCTCAGCGCGGCGCCGCGAGCCACGGCGTACGTGCCGCAGTCGACGGAGTCGGAACCGCCGTTACCGAAACCATTACCGCCGGAACCGCCGTTACCGAAACCATTACCGCCGGAACCGCCGTTACCGAAACCATTACCGCCGGAACCGCCGTTACCGAAACCACTACCACCGTTGCCGCCGTTGCCGCCGTTGCCGTTGCCGTTGTTGCCGTTGCCGCCGTTGCCGCCGTTGCCGTTGCCGTTGTTGCCGTTGCCGTTGTTGCCGTTGCCGTTGTTGCCGTTGCCGTTGTTGCCGTTGCCGTTGTTGCCGTTGCCGTTGTTGCCGTTGCCGTTGTTGCCGTTGCCGTTGTCGCCGTTGCCGTTGTCGCCGTTGCCGTTGTCGCCGTTGCCGTTGTTGCCGTTGTCGCCGTTGCCGTTGTTGCCGTTGCCGTTGTTGCCGTTGCCGTTGTTGCCGTTGCCGTTGTTGCCGTTGCCGTTGTCGCTGCCCTCGTCATCATTGATGGTGACCTGCACCGAGTTCGGGCTGCCCGCCGTCACCGAGGACGGCAGCGTGCCCAGGGACACGGTGAAGGTCTCGTCGTCCTCGTCCGTGTCCTGGTTCGTGGTGAGGGCGCCGGTACCGGTGGTCTGGCCGGCAGCGATGCTGATGGAGGTCAGCGTCCCGACGTCCGTCGACTCCGCCGTGTTTGTTGCGCCGGTCGTGGAGACGGTCACCGAAATCGTCGCCGCCCCCGTCAGCGCCCGCGACAGCGTCGCCGTCACCGTGACCGACGACCCCTCCGCCACCGGGTTCGGGGAGACCGAGAGCGAGACTGTGGGGAGCAGCGACGGCGTGCCCGCGCCGAACACCCAGGCGCCGGCGCCGTTGCTGTTCTTCGCCCGCACCCGCACCCGGTAGGCCGTGCCGTTGGACAGGCTGGAGATGGTCTGCGTCGCCGTCGGGGGCGAGTTCTCCGTGCCGCGCGAGACCGCCACCCAGGCCGCGGACGCATCGTTGCCCGAGGCGTCCGCCGAGTTGGTTACCGTGCCCGCCGCCGCCGAGGTGTAGTGCACGTCGTAGCCGGTGAGCGTCCCGGCGGGCGCGCTCCAGGCGAGGCCCAGCTGCGCGTTCCCCGCCGTGACGACCAGGTTCGTGGGGGCGGCGGGGGTGGCGGCCGACTGCGGCGTGCCACTGCCGAACGCCCAGGGGAGCTCGGTGAAGTCACCAAGCACCGCGCTCACCCGCACCCGGTAGGTCGTGCCGTTATCCAGCCCGGTAATGGAGTACGAGGTCGCGGTGACAAGAGATGTTCCGCTCTGCAACCCAACCCAACCGGCTGTGACATCGCTGTTAATGTCCTGGTCCGCATCGTTCGTGACCGTCGCGGAGGCGGTGTATTCCACGGAGTAGCCCGCCACCAGTCCGCTGGGGCCCGCGTCCCAGGACAGGTCCAGTTTGGTGTCGCCCGCCGTGACGACCAGGTTCGTGAGCGGGGCATGCCGGCGCGTCACCGTCACGGTGTAGGTCTGCTTCGTGGTCCCGTCCGCGGCGGTGACCTCGACCTTGATTTCGTTCGAGCCTGTCGAGAGCGCGATGGCGCCGCTCGCCGAGCCGCTGGTGACCGTGGTCAGGGTCGTCCCCTTGCCCACCTTCACCGTGGCGCTGGAATTGGTCACCGTCGGGGTAAGCTTCGCGTGGGTCACCGAGTTCGCCACCGTCGCCGTGTATGCGGTGGTGGTCGCGGAGAAGGTCGAGGGAGTGAGCGTCAGGGACGTGAACGTGCCCGAGGCGCTATCGCTCGTACTCGCCGTCAGGGCGGACAGGGTGGCGTCGGTGGACTGGGTCTGCTGCGCCTGCTGGCGCGTCACCGTCACGGTGTAGGTCCTGGTGGTGTCGCCGTCCGCGGCGGTGACCACCGCCTTGATGGCGTTCGCGCCCACGACCAGCGCGATGGCGCCGCTCGCCGAGCCGCTGGAGACCGAGGTCAGGGTTGACCCCTTGCCGACCTTCACCGTGGCGATGGGGTCGGTCACCGTCGGGGTGAGCTTCGCGTGGGTCACCGAGTTCGCCACCGTCGCCGTGTATGCGGTGGTGGTCGCGGAGAAGGTCGAGGGAGTGAGCGTCAGGGACGTGAACGTGCCCGAGGCGCTATCGCTCGTACTCGCCGTCAGGGCGGACAGGGTCGCGACGTCCTCGTTGATCGTCACCACCGCCGTGTCGCCCATGCCGCTCACGACATAGTCCGCGTTCCGGATGGCCTCCAGCACGTACTCGATCTTCTCCGAGACCTCCGTGCCCGAGTCCGACGTCGCCGCCACCGTGAACGTCGCGCTCGTCGCGTCCGCCGGCAGGGTCAGGCTGAGGCCCGTCAGCCCCGTTACGGTATAGTCCGTTCCCCTCACGGCCGTCGTCCCGACGCTCGCCACGGTCACGTTCACGCTGCTCGCCGTGGTCAGCGCCGGCGAGACGTTCACCGTGAGCGTCACGCTCTCGCCCTCGTCCACGCTGTAGCTTGACTGCGCGAACGACACCTGGCGGGTCTTCGCCCGTGGCGTAAACGACAGCCAGGAGTGGGCGGTCCCAACCACATTATCCGCAGCTAACGCCCGCACGTGGCCCCAGTATGCCGTGCCGTTGGTCAGGCCGGTGACCTCGCCCGACATGGTCGTGGCCCCGGTAAAGTCAACGTGCGTTGTGGCGCTTTGGTCCTCCTGCTCCTGCAAAATGATGCGGTAGCCGGTGATGGTCTTGCCGCCGGTGTGCATCGGCGCGGTCCAGGTGAACGTCGCCTTGGCGTTGCCGGGCGTCACCCGCACCCCGATGGGCGGGTCGATACCGGTGTCGCCCGACGACACCGGGGCGTTAAGATCCATGTGCTTGGTATCCTCGATGTCCGACCAGGGGCCGTTGCCGTGCGCGTTTGTCTTGCGGACCCGAAACTCGTAAAATTCCCCCTCCACCAGGTTGGTGATGCGTGCGACCCAGGTCGTGCCGACGTGCGGAAAGTCGGTCCACTGCGTCGTTCCGGACACCCGGTACTGCACGTCATAGCCGGTGACAGACGGGTCGCGGAGCGTGTTCGTCTCGTCATATATGTAGTCCTGCCACCAGACATCGTAGCCGAGGTGAACCGACCGAAAGATATCGCTGATGAACGGCTTGCCCGTCGGCGCGTTCTGCGCCGCCACAGGCGCGGCGGCGAACAGCGAGAGCGCGCCGAGCAGCAGCGCCAGGACGGGAAGACAGAACAGGCGGGCGGACGCCGTGCAGACCTCAGACCGCCGGGAACCCGCCGAGGCCGGGGGAGCCGGGTTGCGCGCCCCGGCAGGGCGGCGTCCTGGTAAGGGGTGTGCCTGTGTCTCCATCGCGTTATCCCCGGTCGTTATGGCTGATTAGACCTGCAGCGCCTGTGCAACGAAGTGTGGCGCTGCTTATTCTGTGTACTATACCATGAATTAAAGCGTTTTATTGTGAGTTTTTCAGGAAATCCGTCATTCCCGCGCAGCAGACCGTGTAAAAACTCCTGCTTGTGGTTTCTGAATTGAGTTTCATACGGTTCCATCCTGCTTCAGCAGACGACTGCCGGCATAAGGCCCGTCCCGGCCCTCAGCCGGGCGCATAAACGCGCCACGCCCGGGATGTTTATCACCCGCTTCAGGTGATAACCGGGCACGCTCAAACTCAGCTCTGCGCGTACATTCGCCTCGAACGTGCCTGGTTGAGATACCCGCACACATGCCGCTTGAGCATATCACCCGGATGCTACGGCGCACGACCCGTCGCCGCCGCCTGCGCCTCGTCAAAACCCGACGCACCCAAATCCAGACCCGCCACAAACGCATCCACGACCCGCGCCGGGTGGTCCGGCGGCATCAACTCGTCCGGCGTCGCCGGAAACAGCGTCGCCTGGTGGCGGGATTGACCTGGTTTATGTCCCATCGCTTTGTCACTCTCCCCGGTGGCAACCGCGTGACTCTGTGTCTCCCATGTTACGCAACTCTGTAAAAATCGCGAGGGTTTTTACACAGTCTGATTCGCGGGAAGGGCGAAGGGGGGGCGCGGGATTGACGGAGGGGGCATGCTTGAAGTCCGTCCCCTGGTCCGTGGACTGCCGGGGACGGGTAATGATGGGGTCGGACCGGATAGATGGGGTCACCCCTGGATTTCGGAGTGTCGGGGTCAGAGTAAAATTTCTGGCGAAATTCTTACTCTGACCCCACCTGTCGCGACACCTTGTAAGGTGTCCCTTCGGGACGTTTTTTTCACTGGATTCCCGCCTGCGCGGGAATGACGGAGGGGGGGCGCGGGAATGACGCAGGGGGGGCGCGGGAATGACGGAGGGGGGCATGCTTGACGTCCGTCCCCTGGTCCGGAGATTGCCGGGGACGGATTTAAAATCCGTCCCCTTGTTTCCCGCACAGCTACCGGCCCGGGCGCCAGCTGCCTTCCAGCAGCAGGGCGTGGTCGGCGGGCGCCCCGGCGTAGCCGGCGTTGCGCTCCCCGGCCAGGCGCAGCGAGAACCCGCTTGGGGCGTCCCAGCGCGCGCCCAGGCGGTACGCGGCGGCGGCCTGTTGCCGGCGCAACTCCAGGTACGGGGTGATGCGCCCGCGGTGACCGGGGGCGTCCCAGGCGTAACTGAGGCTGGCGTCAAGGCGCGCGGCCTGTTGCGGCGCGCCGTGCGTCTTGTCCCGCAGTCCCTGCGCCCACAGTTGCCCGATGCCGCTCTGTGCGCTTCCCAGGCCCGGGGCCAGGCGCAGCATAAGGCCGCGCCCGTCCGTGCGGGCGCGCCACTCGGCGGTGCCGGAGAGGCCCCATTCCCGGTAGCCGCCCCGCCCGACGAGGGCGCGGGCCTGCCCGCGCAGGGTGAGGGGGCCGCCGGCGTAGCGCAGGGCGCCGCCGGCCTCCAGCCCCAGGCCCCCGGGGCCGGCGCCGCCGTCGTGGCGCAGGCCGAGCTCCAGGGCCGGGGTGAGGACGGCGTCGTTGCTCAAGCGCCGGACGTGCGTTGCGTCCAGGGCCAGGCGCAGGCGGTGGGTGCGGGCGCGGTGGGTCCCGGTCGCCAGGCTTGTCGCCAGGGCTTCGGCCTTCAGGCCCAGGCTGAGGGCGTCCGTGTCAAAGAGCCGCCCGGCCAGGCCGCCGCCCAGGGTGTGGGTGGCGACGTCTTCGCTGTGGGTGTCCCCGTGGTAGCCGTCCTCACTGTAGCCGTCCGCACCATGATTGCCGGGGAGTTGGGGACGGGCTTCAAGCATGCCCCCGCGTGTTGCAGGCGGGGGTCCGTCCCCACTATAGCCGTCTGCACCGTAACCGTTCGCACTGTAGCCATTCGCACTATGGTCATTCGCACTATAGCCGTCCGCACTGCGTTCGTCCCCGCGCTGCCGGCTGTTGAGCGTGCCCTTGCCCAGCCCGCCGCTGACCCAGGCGGACAGTCTGCCCCGCTGCCAGCCGGCGTAGGGGTTAAGACCCAGCAGGGACAGGGTATGGCGGGTGGCGCCGGCGCCGCCGGCGTTGCCGGTCCAGCCGGCGCGCTGCCAGCCCAGGGCCGCGCCGCCGGTGAGGGACGGGGTCAGGCGCATGTCCAGCCCGATGCGCGCGCCCATCAGGTCGCCGCTCCAGTCCAGGCCGTCGTTGTGGCCGCCGACGCGGCGGTAGGCCCCGTCGCTCCACAGGGACAGGGAGGCAAGACCCGTGGGGGACTCCCCGGCGTCCGGGGCCGCGCCCAGGGCCAGGGCGGCGCCGGCGTTATCGAGCAGGGCCTGCCAGTTGACCGGGGCCGCCGGGGCCGCCCAGCCGGAGTCCACCCGGGCCTCGGCCAGGACGGGGTCGAAGGCGGGCGCCGGGGCGGCGGCCCCTGCGGCCTGTCCCGGCAGCACGGCGGCCAAGGCCTGTGTCAGCCGGGCCGACAGCGGGGCGGTCCGCCCCGGGGCCGGGGTACGCGCGGTCGCCAGGCGCGTGGCAATGCTGTGCTGGGTGTCATCGGCCAGCGCCCGGCTGAGGTCGGGCAGGGCCCGGGGGTCGGCCGCGGGGGGCTCTGCGTCCGCGCCGGCCCGGGCCAGAGTGAGGGTGTAGGCGCGGGTGGCGAGGCCGTCCTCGGCGGTGACCGTGAGGGTTATCTCGTTGCTGCCCACGGCCAGGGGCACGGGGGCGCTGGCCTGCCCGCCGGGAACCTCCCGGCCGCCGATGCGCACGCGGGCGCCGGTGTCACGGGTCGCGGGGGTGAGGGTGACCGCGTCCACCGCATAGGCCAGGCTGGCCTCGTAGTCGGTGTTGTCCGGGCTGAACGCCGGGGAGAGGTTGACGTCGGCGTCATCGTTGCCCCTGACCACCAGGGCCGGCAGGGAGGGGTCCGTATTGGGCGCGGCGCGGGTGGCGCGGAGGGTGTAGGCGCGGGTCCTGCTCCCGTCCTCGGCGGTGACCGTTATCTCAATGACGGTGGTCTCGCCCGGGGGCAGGGAGACCGGGTAGGACTGGGCGGCGGGGAATGCGCCGGCGCCACGCGTGCCGACCGCGGCCGTGCCGCTGGTGAGTCCCGGCATGATGTCCAGCGTGCCGGTCGTGTAGGGCACGTCCAGGGTGTAGGCCGTGGTGCTGGGGGCGAAGGCCGGGGACAGGGCCAGGCGTTTGCCCGGGTTGCCGTCCTCGTCCCGGGGGGTGACGACCAGGTCGGACAGGGCGGCCCTGCTTGACGGGGCGGGCGCGCTGCCGCCGCCACCGCCGCCGGCGCTGCCGCCGCCGGTGTTGGTGGGCGCGCCGCCGTTGTTGTTCGTCGGCGTGGACGTGCCGCCACCGTTATTGTTGTTCGCGGGCGCGCCGCCGTTGTCGTTGTCGTCCGTCGGCGTGCCGTCGCCGTTGTTGCCGTTGTCGCCGCCATCGCCGTTGTCCGTCGGCGCGCCGCCGCCGTTGTCGTCGCGGTCGAGGATGGTAATGGTGAACTCCTCCTGCGTCTCATGGTTCTGGATCAACCCCAGCTTTTCCGAGCCGTCAAGCACTGCGCCGCGCGGGTTGGACAACACCAGCCGGAACAACTCGTTGCTGTCCTCAATGCTGTCGTCGATGATGGGCACCTGGATCACTTTGCTTGTCTGGCCCGCCGTGAACACCAGCGTGCCGGAGGTTGCGGTGTAGTCCGAGCCCGCCGTCGCCGGCGAGTTGCCCCCGAGCGACTCCGCCAGTTCTTTCGTCTCGTAGTCCACCCGCACCACGTGCGTCAGCGCGCGGGTCAGCCACACCCTGAATTTCGCCTTGGCGTCCTCGGCCTCCTGGACCAGGAAGTTGTTTGCCCGGATGCGCGCCGCCGCGCCGATGGTTGCCGACGGGCTGTTCGACAGCGCCCGCACGCCGCTCGCGCACACCGCATCCGGGTCGTTGCAGCTAAGCCCGCCGCGCAGCGCCACCCCCACCTGGCGCCACGATTGCGGCCGGATGCGCACCCGCCACTGTTTCGCAGAGACCCGCTCCACGCTCCAGACCGCGCCGTGGGAGGTCTCGAACGACCGCTTGGTCGGCGGCTGGCCGCCGTCCGGCGTCACGCTGAAGTTAACCAGGAAGCTGAACGTCACGCCCTGGTGCGCGGCGGGC
Organism: Gammaproteobacteria bacterium; assembly: GCA_965204045.1. Lineage (GTDB taxonomy): Bacteria > Pseudomonadota > Gammaproteobacteria > Eutrophobiales > Eutrophobiaceae > JAAXHV01. The sequence goes on along the minus strand of CBDBDW010000002.1, from coordinate 4,251,604 downwards.
ACGTTTGCAAATGTCGCGGTCAGCGCCGTGGTGTCCTCCGCCGTGCTCGCCAGCGTCGCCGCATCGGTGACCCATTGCGACCAAGACCCTGACTCGCCGCGCAGGGCCCGCGCCCGGACCCGGACCCGCCAGAACGTTGGCGTCGAGCTCAGCGGCAGGCCCGTCAGCGTCACCGGACCGTTGGAACCGCACTGGCTCTCCGGGAAGTAATACGTGCGCTGCAGCGACCGGTTGTCCCTGGCCTCCGCGTACACTTGGTAATCGGTAAGCGGCACGCCATCGTTTGCCTGCGCGCACTCCACCGTGAAGCTCAGCGTCGTCGCCGTCGGCGCGTTGTCACCCGACGTTACCTGCGTGAGCGACGTTTGACCCGGTACGCCCGGCGCAAAGGAGTCGTCAATGATGACGAACTGGATGTGGTCGTTGCTGCCCAGCGTGTAGGGGGCGCTGGCCGGCGGAACCAGTTCCAGGGTGACGGTCTCGTTGCCCTCCGTGAGCATATCGGCCACAGCGGTCACCCCGAAGGACTTTTCCGTGTCGCCCGCGGCAAAGGTGAGCGACGTTTCGGACAGGGTGAAGTCCGCCGTCGACGCGCCGCCAAAGCCGCGCACGCGAATCTCCACCGTGGTCTGCACCGTCAGGGGCGCGCTCAGCAGCACTACGAAGTCTTCGGGCTCCGTGTCGCTCTCCACCACCAGAAGGGTATCGAGTTCGAACTCCATGTAAGGGATCGCCGGCGTTTTCGCGCCGAACACCCAGGCGCCGTCGCCGCTGGCATTCGTCGCGCGCACCCGCACCCGGTAGGCCCTGCCGTTGACCAGGGACGAAATCGTCTGCGAGGCCGTGATGCCGGTGCGGGAGACCGCCACCCAGGCCGCCGCCGGGTTGTTGCCCGAGGCCGCCGCCGTGTTGGCGACCGAGCCGTTGCCTGACGCCGGGGCCGAGGTGTAGTGCACGTCGTAGCCGGTGAGCGTCCCTGAGGGCGCGGTCCAACTCAGTCTCAGCGACGCGTCGCCCGGAATGATGTTCAGGGCCGTGGGCGCGGCGGGGGTCTGTGCCTGGGCCGGCGCGGCCGGGAACAGGTTCAGCGCCGCGAGCAGCAGCGCGAGGACGGGAAGGTGGAACAGTCGGGCGCGGGACTGCCCGGCACGCAGGTCAGGCCGGGACGGGGAACCTGCCGGGGTGGAGGGAGCCGGCTTGCGCGCCCCGGCCGGGCGCCGGGCGCAGTTCATGCCGCTGGGCCGCTGGGCCGCTGGGCCGCTGGGCCGCTGGGCCGCTGGGCCGCTGGGCCGCTGGGCCGCTGGGCCGCTGGGCCGCTGGGCCGCTGGGCCGCTGGGCCGCTGGGCCGCTGGGCCGCTGGGCCGCTGGGCCGCTGGGCCGCTGGGCCGCTGGGCCGCTGGGCCGCTGGGCCGCTGGGCCGCTGGGCCGCTGGGCCGCTGGGCCGCTGGGCCGCTGGGCCGCTGGGCCGCTGGGCCGCTGGGCCGCTGGGCCGCTGGGCCGCTGGGCCGCTGGGCCGCTGGGCCGCTGGGCCGCTGGGCTATTATACAATTCCGGCGGATACGATTTCGGCGCGTTTGTCAAGCGGTTTCTCCCCGCGTTCCCGGCGGCGGGGAGGAGTCCCGGTAAGGTGCGTGCTTGTCTCTGCATGATGTTATCCCCGGTCGTTATGGCTGATGGGACCTGCAGCGCCTGTGTAACCACCCGTGTGGCGCGCGGCTTTTCTGGTCATTATTATATTTTGATTGAACGCGTCTGATTATGAGTTTTTGGGGAGAACTGTGATAAAAACTCACACGACAAGTCGCTATGGTTAAGGGGACAGAAGGTATGGCCTGGAAGTCACGGTCAAGGAACCCGCCACGCTGAAACAGGAGCCGGACCATGCAGAGCTCAACGTCGACAGGTGGCAGATTGCGATTGTGACAGCCCCCGCACGCAGGGATTTGCCCAGGCAACGCATCAAGATAATTGACAAATTCCGCGAATAACGTAGGATTCCATGCACATGAGGGAAATATAAATCCTGCTTCTGCGCCGGCATGTCGTTATGGTTGGTTGTTTGAAACGCCGGACAATACCGGGAAAATGAAATGCAGCAACAAGTAAACGACTCTGAAGACCGTTCTGCCCGCCCCGCCTGGACCGGCTATGCCCAACTGGGCGTTATTCTCGTCCTGATTGCGATTGCGCTGTACTTTGCCCGGGCGCCGGGCCGGGTCGGCCTTGACGCGACGCCCGGCCAGGTTGCGGACGCCGGCAAACCGGTCGTCAATGTAATCCGGCCCGAACCCGCCGAGCAGGCGCTGACGGTCAAGCTGACCGGCTCAGTCAGGGCTTACGACCAGGTGGCTGTGCGTTCTGAAGTTGTGGGCCGCGTGGCCTGGGTGTCACCCGAATTTGCCAACGGCGGATCCATTGCCGCGAACGAGACGTTTGTCAGGATTGACCCGGCCCGCTACGAGCTCAAGGTGGAAGCGGCGGAAATGGCGGTCAGGGAAGCGGAAGCGCGGCTATCCGCGCAAAATACCCGCAGCGCGGAAGCCAGGCTTGGCGCAGCCCGGGCTGAACTGAAGCTTGCGCAGCTCGACCTCGAGCGTACCGAAATATCCCTTCCCTACAACGCCCGCGTAGTATCCTCATCCGCTTCAGTGGGGGAACTGGTCGGTCCCGTTGAAGGGGTGGACAGTCGTGCAGCGGCGCTGGGCATCGTATACCAGCCGGAACAACTGCAGGTTGATGTCCCGATTGACCCGAAGGACCTGGCATACCTGACGCCGGTCGTTGGCCGGTCCGCAAGTATTCATACCCGGACGGAAGAATACCAGGCCAGAATCGAACGCGTGTCATCGGTGGTTGCGCCACAAACGCGCCTGGCTTCCCTGTTTTTAAAATTTGTCATAGACCGGCCCCTGGAGTCGCTGCCCCTGCCGGGTTCGTTCGTCGAGGTTGGGATAGAAGGACCCGCATACAAGGACGTATTTGTGCTGCCTGATGCCGTCCTCCAGGAAGGAGACAGGGTATGGGCGGTCCGGGACGGTGTCTTGCGGTCACTCGCCCTGCGGGCGCTTGGTTATTCCGAAGCCGGCCTGCTGGTGGAGGCGTTCGATGCAGGGGAAGGCCTGGTCGCAGGCATTCTGCCCGGCGCCAGCGAGGGGTTGGCGGTCCTCGTAGCTGAAGCAGCGCAATAACAGACCCTTATCCCGGCCGTTAAGGTCCCCAATAAACCCTCATGATCAAGTCTCTGCGCACCCCGGCTAAATGTAACTCCGGCCGGGGCGGCCGGGGACAGACTTACCCGGAATTTACACAGCAAAAACCGGCGCCTTCATGAAATCAGGATTCATTGCTTATTTTGCAGGCAACCCTGTTGCCGCCAACCTGCTCATGGCATTCCTGGTTGTGGGGGGGTTGCTTTCCGCGCGGCAGGTCGCGGTGCAGATTTACCCCGAGATCGATCTCCGCACGGTGACCGTAAAGGTACGGTCGCCAGGGTCGTCTCCCCAGGAAGTGTCGGAGGATATAAACCGCCGGATTGAACAGAGCGTCATCGGCATTTCCGGGGCGGAGCGGATTGTCAGCGCCGCGAGCGAAGGCCTGGGAGAGGTCAAGGTTGAATTGTCAACCTTTGCCAATCCTGCCTCGGTCCTGGAAGACGTCCGGGAGGCGGTAGGCAGCATTGACAGTTTTCCGCCCGGGGCCGCGGAACAACCGGAAGTAAAACTCGATCAGACCGATTATGAAGTCTTGACCCTGGCGGTCTCATCCGCCGTGGCCGGAGAGAGGGAGCTGCGGCTTGCCGCGGAGGCGTTGCGCGATGACTTGCTGGAGTTGCCGTCCGTTTCGCAGGTAAAGCTGCTGGGAACCCGTGACCGCGAGATAAGCATCGAACTGAACGAGGAGGACCTGCAACGCCATAACCTGACCATCACCGATATAGTCACAAAAGCGCGGCGTGCTTCGGTGAACATGACATTCGGTGAATTAAGGACCGATTCCGGCGGCGTGATCCTGCATACGGTTTCAAAACGCCGGACCGGGGATGAGTATAAGGACATACCGCTGATTACGCGGCTTGACGGCGCTATCGTCAGGCTGGGCGACGTGGCGGAGATACGCGACGGCTTCAGCGATGAGGATATCGTCTCCGAGGTCGACGGCGCCCCTGCGGTTTTTGTGCGGATTGACTCGGCCAAGCAGCAGTCAATCGTTGCAATGGGCGAGGAGATCAAGAACTGGCTTGCGAACTACGATATTCCCCCCCGGGTAACGGTATCGGTCTGGAACGACAGGGCGCAGCCTGCGATTGACAGGATAACGGAGATTATCGGGAATGCCGCGCTCGGCATCGTACTGGTGTTCATCTGCCTGGTTTTCGTGTTCGACCTGCGCGTTGCAGTATGGATAACCGTTGGTATCCCGTTGTCCATGATCGGCGCGCTCATGTTCTTCGAACCCGCAGGCATGACGCTGAACATGGCTACCATCTTCGGGTTTTTCCTGCTGATCGGCATTGTCGTGGACGATGCGGTGGTGGTTGGAGAGAGTATTGCCGCGGAACGGGAGAGCGGTAAAAATGCCCTGGATGCAGCCATTTCCGGCGCGCATGCCGTAGTCGGCCCGATCACCATCGGGGTGCTGACGACGCTGTTTGCTTTTTTTCCGTTCCTGTTCGTCACCGCGGGCTTCTACCAGGTCGTAACCGTATTCCCCTGGATGGCGGCTTTCGTCCTGGCGGTGTCGCTGGTTGAAGCCTTCTTTATCCTGCCTGCCCACCTGTCGCACGAGGGCCGCTGGAGCGTGCCGCCGTTGAGCGTGTTCCAGAACAGGGTCAGCCGCAGGCTGGACGAGTTTCGCGACCGGGTGGTGGTGCCGACGGTTTCCTGGTCCGTAAGACACACGTTTATTACACTGGCAAGCGGGGTCCTGCTGATAATTTTCGCGCTGGCGCTGCTTCGTACCGACAATGTCCGCCTGCTCATCTTCGACAGGGCGGCAAATGTCAGCGATAACGTCCAGGCCGATATTCACCTCCCGCCGGGCGCGCCCTTTGACGCCACTCTCGCTACTGCCGAGCGCTTTGTGAATGCCGCGCATGCGGTGAATGAAGAGCTTGGCGGGACGCCAATCGGCTCGGTCAGCATGCTGGTCGGCAATCTCATATCGGCGGCAGCGCTGGACCAGGACTTCAATGCCAGCCATATGGCGTCGGTCAGGGTGCACCTCAACAAAAGACCGATCCGCACGGTCTCGCCGCAGGACATTGAGCGGCTCTGGCGCCGGGAAATAGGCGATATTTCCTACCTGGAACAAGTCAGGTTCCTCACCACGAGCAGGGTCACCCGGCCGGGGGTTGCCTACGCGCTGAAGCATGAAGATCCTGCGGTCCTGCGGCAGGCAACGGCCGAACTGAAATCCGCCATGGCCGCCGTCCCGGGTCTGTACGAAGTTTCCGACAGTCAGTCACTCGGCAAACGGCATTTTGAAATTGAGGTTACGCCGGCCGGCACTGCCGCGGGGTTGACGCCGGCCGCTATCGGCGCGCAGTTGCGGGCCAGTTTCCACGGGGCCGAGATACAGCGGATACAACGCGGCAATGAAGAGGTCAAGGTCGTGGTGAGGTACCCGCAGGAGCGGCGGGAAAGTTTGCGCGAACTTGCCGAAGAGCATATCCAGCGACCCGGCGCTGCCGGAGAGTTGCCTCTGTCCATGGTGGCGCGCATCACGGAAAAACGTGAACTGACCCAGGTGATTCGCATTGACGGCAAACAGACTTCCCTGGTCAACGCACGCGCCGATGCGTCGGTTATCACGCCCAGGCAGGCCAGGCGCATTGTCAGGAACGAGATGTTTCCCGAACTGCAGGCAAACCATCCCGGTCTCAGGATTGATATCGACCAGGCAGCGCGGGATGAGCGGGCATTGTTGAAAACCCTGGCGATATTGATCCCCATCGTCCTGGTTGCCATTTATGCCCTCATCGCGGCATTCCTGCGCAGTTACTGGAAACCGGTGATTGCCGTCGCCGGCATCCCGCTGGCGTTCTCCGGCGCGGTCCTCAGCCATTGGCTGCTGGGCTGGGATTTTACCGCCATGTCGATATTCGGCGTGGTCGGCGTTTCCGGCATTGTCGTGAACGATGCCCTGGTGCTGCTGGATCGGTACAACCGCATCCGTGTTGAAAATGACATGTTCCCGGCCATAGCCGCCGCATCGGCGGCGACCCGCCACCGTTTCCGGGCCGTCCTGCTGACGAGTCTTACGACCATCCTGGGCTTGTCCCCGTTACTGTACGAACGCGGCGATGAACTGGTTTTCCTGGTGCCGTTTGTCGTAAGCATGCTCGGCGGCCTGGTATTCGCCACCCTGGCAACCCTGCTGCTCCTGCCGACACTGGTCATGGTCGTCGAGGGCCGCAAGGAATAGACGTTTTAAGGTGTAAGGTGGGGTCAGGTCAGTTTGATGATCGCGACAGCGAGTCCGGCTACACCCAGGTTGATACCAAACATCCATTTCACCAGCCTGGTTTCCATATTCGCTATGCCGGTTTGCATGTTCGCCAGGTCCAGTTTCGTCGCTACCTGCTCGGTCGGGGCCACGTCGTTGGCCGCTGCAGTTGCCATTTCTTTATTCACACCAGCAGACACCAATGCATTGTAAAGCGCTATACTGCTCATTCTGTTTCTCCATATAACTCGCCATTCAACCAGGGATTTTCACCTGATAAGTTTATTGTAATACTCCCTTGTCTCCATGCTCTATACTATAATAAAATCTTATGATTCCTGTCAATCCCGGCTGAACACGAATTTGTCTTTTTCCCTCCGTACCGGCGGTTTGATTTTCGGGCGGCCTTTCTGCAGTTTGCCCAGCGCATAGCCCTGCACCTTGGCGGCCCTGGCTATGATGGTGAACTTCATCAGCCAGCCGCCGGCCGTTGCCAGGATGCAGGCCAGTAACGCCAGGGGTTGCAGCAGGTCCGGCAACACTATGACCGTCGCCAGCAGCAGCAGCGGCAGGGCGTTGCCCAGGATGACCTGCGGTCTGTCGATACCGTCCAGGATCTTCAGCGCGGCCGGGGGCGCGTTGCCCGCCGCCAGCCGTTGCCGGTAATTACGCCAGCTCACCAGCCGCCAGCCCAGCAGTCCCATCAGCAGGTACAGTAGCCATCCCTGTGCGGCATTGGAAACGATGAGCAGGATGGACAGGATGGCCGCGCCTTCCGCCAGCCCGGTACTGATGATGAGCGGCGCCACCGCCGGTTCCCGCCAGGCCGGGATGCCCTTGCTGGCCCGTAGGATCCTGCCCTGGCAGTACAGGAACAGGAAGCCCAGCAGGCCGGCAGCGGCAAGCAGGGCCGGCGATTTCATCAACACGCCCAGGAATGTCGCGGCAAACAGCAACACCGCCACGGACGCCTCCCGGGTCATCCAGGAAGTCTGGGGGTGGAAGAAAACGTGCAGGAAACGCCAGGGGCGGCCAATCTCCAGCCATACCAGGAACAGTCCCAGTCCCACGAACACCAGCGCGGCGAGACCGATGACCAGGTTCGGCGTGCCCGGCCAGGAGGCGATGGCCGCCATGAGTATCAGGGCGCCGCCGCTGCCGCCGAACATGAAATTGCCCGCGGCGCGCCAGTCCCATTGTGTTTGTAATGTATTGCCGAAAGTGTTTTGCATGGTTTATCGAAGCATTATAAGGAGTTTTGTTGTCTACTGGATTCCGGGACAAGCCCGGAATGACGAACGAGGCACAAACTGTTCAATCCGAGTGAAGGGGACGGATTTAAAATCCGTCCCCGCTGTCTCTGACATCAATCCTGCGCATCCTGTACATCCATGTTAATCGCCTCTGTCTGCTGTCTCCTGTCCTCCGCATCCCACAGGTAATAAAAGCCCGGTTCGGCGCCCAGTTCCGCGTGCATCTGGAACCAGGTGTTCTCCGCCAGCAGTTCGGAGACGTTGCTGTTCTCGTCCTCTATGTCGCCGAAGCTCAGGGCGTCGGCGATGCAGGCATTCACGCAACCCGGCGTGGCCTCGGGGTCGATGCCGGGAGTGAGTCCCTGTTCGACGCCGGCGTCCACCCGGTCCGAGCAGAAGGTGCATTTCTGCGCAACGCCAAGTGTACGTTCATCGAAACGCACGGCTTCGTTCTCGGTGGGCAGGTCGCCGTAGGCGAATTCCGGTTTGTCCACCTTGTAGCGGGCCTGGTAGGGGCAGGCCACGGTGCAGTAACTGCAACCGATGCACAGGTCGTAGTCGATGGTGACGATGCCGTCCTCCCGTTGCGCCGTCGCGGTGCTGGGACAGACGTGCATGCAGGGCGGGTCCGCGCAATGCTGGCAGCCCACCGGCATGAACAGGCGCTGCACGTCGGGGAACTCGCCCCATTCCACGTCCAGCACCTTGCGCCATTGCACGCCCGGCGGGGTCGCGTTGGTGTGCCGGCAGGCCGCGGTGCAGGTCTGGCAGCCGACGCAGCGGTTCAGATCCGCGATCATTACATAGCGTGTCATAGTCCTGCTCCCGGCAAGGGGACGGACCCCCGCCTACACCATGCGGGGGCATGCTTGAAGTCCGTCCCCGGTGCAGCAGTGATGATCAGGTGACGGGTCATAGTCCTGCTCCTATCCTGGTTACATACACCTTGGTGCCGTCGATACTGGAACCGCCCCCGTCCAGCGAGTCAACGTTCATGGGGACCAGTGCGTTCAATCCCGGCCGTTTCAGGTCCTTGGCGAACGGCATCTTCCACTGGCCGAACTGGGCGATCATCACCACCACGTCAGGCCGTACACCCTGGCGCAGGCGGGCATAGCCGCGGGTGGAGTTGACCGGTGAGGTCACCTCGATGAGGTCGCCGTCCTCAATACCCATCTCCCGCGCCTTGCCGGCGTTCATGACGATACCGTCGTGGCCGTACACGTTGTCCGCCACCTCCTTCATCAACTGGATGCCGACATTGCCCCCCCAGGCGTATTGCATACTGCGGCCGGTCAGCAGCCAGAACGGGTAGTCCGACGCCTTGACATCGTGGTTGCGCTCGATGATCTCATCCCAGAGCCTGTTCAAATCCTCGAACTCCGGCAGTGGTTTGTATTCTTCCAGTTGCTTGTCCCACCAGTGCACCCCGGTCTCGTGCAGGCGGTTCGCCAGTTGTTTGCCCATACGGAAATAGCGTTCCTGGTAAGGCAGTTCGAAGCGCAGTCCCAGGTCCTCCAGTTTGTGGTACAGGTACCAGTTCAGGCGCGAGTAGGGACGGGTCTTGAAGCCGTTTTCCCGGAACCAGTCCAGGTCCAGGATTTCCCTGCCGCCGGTCAGGTCGTGGCTGGCGGCCTTGCTCACCGCGTTCCAGATCTCATCCTGGGAATGCTCTTTATCCAGGTCCAGGGAGAAGTCATAATCGTCAGTTTGCAGGGGAATGCCGCACACACCGGCGTTGATGGCGCCGTTATAGGCTTCCAGCAAGCCCGTGCGCCGGGCCAGTTCGTTGGCGATCCAGCTGAAATCCTTCGCCTCGTGCAGCGGTTCAATGACCGCCTGGCGCAGGGCCCAGCCTTCCGATTCCCAGTGGTTCTCGAAGTAGTGCCCGCCGCCGATGCGGTGCAACTGGTCGCTCTCCAGGTCGGTGGCCTCCGGCATGATGACGTCGGCGAAGTGGTTGCTTTCATCCAGGGTGTAGGCAAATGCGGCGGTAAACGGGAACTCCGCCATCACTTCGCCCATTTTGTCCGTTTCCGAATGGGAAATGGCGGGGTTGCATTTATAGAGGAACCAGATGTCCGGCGGGTTGGGTTTCGGCCAGCTTTCCGCCGCCCGTCCCTGCAGCCGCAGCCAGGCCAGGGTCGTGGACCCGAACAGTTGCGCGCCCATCTTGTCGCCGCCCATGGGCGTCAGGCTGTTATGGGCATGGCGGGTAAAGGGGTTGGCGTCCCAGCCCTCCTTGTCGGTGGGGGTAAAGGTATGGGTCATGAACCCGTCCTCCCCGGCCTCCACCGTCAGCGACCTTTCCCAGTCCGTATCGCCGGCCACGTGGGTGGTGCTGCCCAGCATGCCGCCGGATACCTCCAGCGCGCCCACCAGCGCCTGCATCATGGTATGCGCCCAGACGCACTCGTAAGCGCCCCAGCCGTTATTGACGGACTTGCCCAGCACCGTCACCACCGGACGGAACGGCAGTTCGCGCCCGTCCACGATCTCGGTCTCGCCGATATGGGCATGGGCCAGGTATTCGCTGGTGATGCGGCGGATGGTCGCGGCCGGCACCTCGGAAATCTCCGATGCCCATTCCGGGGTCTTGCCGGCCAGCATCTGCCGGGTCTTTTCCAGCCCGGTCGCGCCTTCGACGCTGTCATAATGCCAGGTCTCGTCATCGGCGCCGACCTCAATAACGTCAGTCAACGTAAAGCTGCCGAGCAGGGCCGGGTCCGTATCGGCCTGGTCGTAAGGCACCGCCCGGTTCGCGTTGTTGTTCCACAGCAGCGGTTTCTTTGTATCCGGGTCGCGCAGGTAAAAACCGTTGGGTCCCACCAGGTAGGGGGATGCGGTGCGGTTCTTCAGGAACGGCACGTCCAGCCTGTCGATGGGGGTCTCGTGCAGCAGCACGTACAGCATGGAAAACAGCACTGCGTTGTCGGTCTTGGTCTTGATGGGGATCCACTCCGTGGCGTTGGCGCCGGTCACCGACAGGTGCGGTTCGAACTGTATGCGTTTCATGCCGCGCTTGCGCGCATCGGCATGGCGCCGCACGCCGGTCACGCCGCCGGAGGCGTCGATGTTCATGCCGAATGAAATGATGTATTCGCAGCGGGGCGTATCGGGCAGGATGGTAAAGGCCCGGTGCCAGAGTTCGCCGAACATGTGCTCGGTGTGGTAACACTTGACCGTGCCGCCGGCCCCCAGGCTCTGGTCGAACGGCCCCCAGGCAAACAGCAGGGCCGGGAAGCTGCCCATGTACTTGAACGGCGTGGCCGCGCCGCCGGTGGTGAAGGCCAGGCGCGGGTTGCCGTTCTCGTCCATCACGCCCTTGGCCCGGGTCGCGTTCATCTTCTCCGCGACGATATCCAGGGCCTCATCCCAGCTTATCTCCACCCAGCCCGGGTCCTCGTGCCGGCCCTTTTTCGGGTTGGTGCGCTTCATGGGCCGTTTGATGCGGTCGGGGTTGTACAGTTTCTGCACCAGCCCGAACGGTTTGACGCAGACCTTGCCGTCGGCGGGGTGTTCGCCTTTCAGGTCAAAATTGGGCTCGATCCTGGTGGCAACGCCGTCAACGGTTTCCACGGTCAGCAGGTCGGGACCGTTCACGCATTGGTAGCAATAGGTGGAAACTCTTTTAACTTCAGGTTCAACTTTGGCGTGCATCCGTAGTTCCCCCCTTGTTTACATGGATGAACAGGATAGGCAGGATGTTATAAAAAAAGCGCGTTAAGCTGCGCGGGTATGAGTAATGGCTTCGCGTAGTCCTTCCAGCAGCCCCTCCAGTCGCGCCATGCGTTCGCGTAAATCAATTATGTCCCGCCGAAACTCACGTTGTGCCGTGTAGTTTTGTGCAACGATCATAACACCGACTGTGATGATACCGATTAATTCAGGGGTCATTTTCTGTCTCCTACAATATAAGGTTTTCCGTAGAACTTGCTACATGAATGAAACCTCTGCTTGGGTCTCGGGTTTCCATGGGAAGTCTAGCAGATATAACCCCCGTGTTCAATTATTATCAGGCATCCCTAATCCCGCGTTAGAAAGTGGAAGAATCAAAAAAGCCTTGCCTGTATAATGAGTTGTGCAATTAACCAATATCACCCGATGGGTGCTACAGACAAGGCTTATGAACATCCTACCTTATACGATAGCAAATACCAATGATTTATTGACGAGCCGCGGCGGTCTGGTGTGTCTGGCGGAGTTGATGCAGCGGATTGGGTTTTCCTCGTGGGTGGAACGTTACTTTCCCAAGCCGGGCAGCAACCGGGGCTATGCGCCGGCGGAGGTGGTGACGTTATGGATGCTGATGCTGCACGAGGGGGCGCGCAGTCTGGAGGACGTGCGATATATCCGGGAAGATAAGGCGTTGCGCAAGCTGCTGGGGTGGCGGCGTTTGCCGAGCGCCGACATGCTGGGGGACTGGTTGCGGCGCTTGGGCAACGATGAAGTGGGTATCAAGGCATTGGAGAAGATCAACCGGCGGCTGCTGGGGTGGGCCCTGGGCCGGTGTCGGGCGGTGACCCTGGACATTGACGCCACGCCGGTGTTGTGTGAGAAGCGTGAAGCGCAACGGACGTACCTGGGTGAGCGGGGTTACCTGCCGATGCTGGGGCATATCGGGGAGACAGGCCAGGCGGCGGGGTGTGAGTTTCGCGAAGGGAACGTGGCGCCGGCGGATGACAACCTGGGGTTTATCAAGCGTTGTGAGGCGGGGTTGCCGGCGGGGGTGAGTGTGGCATACCTGCGGGCGGATGCGGCGAGCTACCAGGGCGATGTATTCGGGTATTGTGAGGCGCAGGAGATAGCATACGTGGTGCGGGCCAAGCGTTCGAAGGAGATGAAGGCGTGGATACCGGAGCGCCCGGCCTCGGCCTGGACGCCGCTGACCCGGGACGGGGCGGCGGTGGACGGGCAGGATACGCATCGGGGGGTGTGGGCGATGAATGAGTATGAGCAGGCCTTTACGCTGGTGGTGCAGCGCATGCGCAAGGGCGGCCAGCAGGCGTTGGACCTGGGCGAGGACGGGGCGGACGACGAGACCACCATGACGGACGGGCGTTATATTTACCGGGCGCTGGCGACCAACCGGGATGCACTGACCGACAGCGAGATAGTGCACTGGTACAACCAACGCGGGGAGGACTCGGAGAACCGCATCAAGGAGTTGAAGTCGGACTTCGCCGGGGACCGGCTGCCGTGCGGGCAGTTCGAGGCCAATGCCCTGTACTTCCACCTGTGCGTGACCGCGTACAACCTGTTTGTGCTGTTCCGCCACTCCCTGCCGCCCGAATGGCACACCCGCCGGGCGATAACCGTCCGCTGGCGCCTCTATGCCCTGGCCGCCAAGGTGGTGTGCCATGCGCGCCGGGTGTATTTGAAGTTCCGCCCCGACCAGGCCCGTCTGGTGAAGTCCCTGCTGGCGGCCCTGGCGCCGCCGGAGCGCCCGCTGCCGCTGACCGGCGCGGCGTAGTCTTGCCGGGACCTGTTTCCTTTATCACCCCCCGGGCGCCGGGGGACGCCCGCCCTTGCCCGTGTGACCGGCCTGACCCCGTCAACCTGCCCGGCATTGCTTCAATCCGGCATGGGAAAAGGATAAAACCTCCCCTGTCAGGGCAGATCATAGCCCATTGCTATTGAACAGGGCGCCACACAAAGGCAGAATCTATCATAAATGCCCGATTCAGATTTCTAACGCGGGATTTGGGAGGCATCAATGTTATCAGGCATCAACTACCGCGGTTGCGGTAATCTCAATCAGGAACTCGGGCATGGCCAGGGCCTGTATGCCCAGCAGGGTGCTGGCGGGCAGGCGTTCCGGGTCGAAATAGCGGCTCATGGCCGCGTCTATGGGAGCAATTTTATCGGGGTTGTAGTCCACCACGTAAACATCCAGGCGCACCACGTCTTTCATGGTGGCGCCGGCGGCGGCCAGGGTGGATTTTATATTCTCCAGGGCCTGGGCTGTCTGTTGCTCCAGGTCGTCCCCGCCGACGAGGTTCATGTCCTTGTCCCAGGCGGTCTGCCCGGCGCAATGGATGATCTTCGTTCCGGTGGAGACCACGACCTGGGAGAAACCGTATTGTGCGGAAGGCCAGATGTCGCCGGGTTGGATATGCTGGTTTGCCATAGTACCTCTCCTGTTATTCTGAGTATTTTCCAATACTGGAATGAGCCTGTAGAGAGAGAGATTCTGCCCCGATCTCAAGCCCGTTTGTATTCCTGTTCATGGATGGTTGTAAAGAGGTCCCGGCGCGCCTGTTGCAGCGCGTCCGCGGCCGCGTTGTCGCTGATCCGGTAAGCGACCTTGTCCAGTATGTCAAAGCTGACCCCCGGTTTCAAATACGTCTGTGCATCGTCCAGGGATTTGAGTTTCTCATAGGGGGTCATGAGGGACTCATACGGGTAGCGCTTGCGTTGTTTCCCCTTCTTGTCGGTGACGGTCTCCGGGAACAGGCAGGGCCGGTGATAATTGACGTAGGGGTTGAGGTGCCGGCGGTGGAACTCGTTCAACGGGCCGGCCCAGCGGCGCGGGATGTGGGCGTGGCCCAGCAGCTTGCGCACCACGTGGCCGTTTTTGCATTCCACCAGGGCGTTGTCGTTGCTGTGCCGGGCGCGGGACTTGGTCAGCTCGATGCGCAGCTTCTCCAGCAGCCGGGCAACCTGTTTGTTGATGTACTCCGAGCCGTTGTCGGCGTGGAAGCCCAGGATAACGAAGGGGAAGGCCTCCAGCAGGTGTTCCAGGGCCGGGATGAGGTAGACCTCACTGATGCGCTCGACGCTGACCACCACCTCGAACTGGGTTACCTCATCCACCGCATTGATGTGATACACCCCTTTTTCCCCGTCTAAATCGCCCTGGTGCACGGTATCGATGCGGATATAGCCCGGCTGACCGTCCGGCTGCGGTTTGCGCCGCTCACCGATGGGCAGGGTCACCGGCCGGGTCTTGTCCACCGTGTGGCGCTGGCGCCGGTAGGTCTGCGACTGGCGCAGGTTGTACAGGTGCGAGACCGAGATGCTGGCCAGGCGTTCGTACTCACGCTGACCGAAGACTGAATAAGCCCGCTCACAGAGCTTCTTCAGGGCCAGCCCGTTGGGCGTGTTATGGCGCTCGTCCATGGCCGCCAGCAGGCGGATATCCGCCTTCGTGTAGCGCCGGGCAAAGCCGCGTGCCGTGCACTGGCGCGGCGTCAACTTGCCGGTCTCCCGGTACTGTTTAATCAACCGCTTCACCTGGGCCAGGGAATAGCCGCTCACCTTCATCAGGTAACGCATCAGTGTCCCTTTGTCCGTCTTGTTACAGCCCGGATAATCAAACTTCACCAAGGTGCGCCGTAGCCAGTCATACCGGCTCCGCTTGTCACCGGCCACCTCAAAGGCCACCTGTTGTGTGCCCGCCAGAAAGGCGCGTACCTGGTCGATACTCGTTAACTCGTTTGCGTTCATGATCGTTTTCATCCTCGTATCATGAACAGAAAGACCGATTATTTCAGGCTCATTTCATGTTGGAATCACGTCCGCCCTTCAGGCTCATTTCATATTGGAAAACACTTTCTGTTGAAATGTGTAATATGAGATATTACACTATGATACATGATAGCGGGACGGAACATGACGAATACGCTGACCGATATACAGGTCGCCGCCGGACACCTCAGTTTTAAAACATTCAACACCCGAACCAGTATATTTACTACCCCGCCGGATTACGGAATCGCCCGACAGCCGGGCAGTTGCGAAACTGGATGAATAATGAAACACCTGTTCCTGCCAAATACCACGATGTACTTCAAGATGTGATGGCCAAAATGACAGGCCGGGACCTGATGTTGTTCAGACAAAGCTGTGGATCGTCCATTCGAGGGTTTGCCCACCTGGTACACGAAACCCGAGCCTACAGCGATATTGTTGTTCATTACATCGACAGTTGGTCCGACATCGGCGATAACCGCCCCCGCTGGGACCGTGGTTATGCCGGATCACGGATTGGGATGTGACTGTCTTTGATAATCATAAATGGTTGACATCGGATATGCATAATCCGGCCCATCCGGGCGAGATATTAAAGGAATTGCTGATTGCACCGCTGGGCCTCACGGTAAGTGAAACGGCCGGCTCCCTGGGGGTAAGCCGCAATACCCTGCACAGAATTCTGAAAGGTGACGGCGCAATCACAGCGGAGATGGCGATACGCCTGGAAGCGGCTTTCGGAAAGCCGGATGCGTCACATTGGTTAAGGTTACAGAATGCCTACGATTTATGGCAGGTCAAGCAGGTTGTTAAAGACCTGGGCGTTCATCCGATTGATCATGCAACATGAGTTTTTATAATGTTGTTCAATTACAACGCTGTTGCAGAGTGTTGCCATCAGATGATTATCATAGTATATTTACATCGTTTACATGTAAGCCTTTTTAATGTATAAAGCACAAAAGTTGATATAAATTCGATACAACTATAAGTTCTAACGGGTAGAAGGTGAAAATTATGCTTCGTACGACAGTTACCGGTTCAGCCAGAGCGCTGAAACTCTCTTTAATCGCATTCCTGCTCAGTCCTGCCACGCTGGTATTCGCACAGGGCAGCGCCCTTGAGGAAGTGATAGTGACCGCACAGAAACGTGAGGAATCCATCCAGGACGTCGGCATCGCCATTACCGCGTTTTCCGGCGAGCAACTGGATGCCCTGGGCATCACCGACAGCACCGCCATCGCCGAATTCACCCCGGGCATGCACATGTCCGGCAACAATGCCGGCTATACCCAGCAGTTCACCATCCGCGGTGCCACCCAGAACGACTTCAACGACCTGGCAGAGGCCCCGAACGCGGTCTATATCGACGAAGCCTACCAGGCTGCCGGCCAAGCCCATTTGTTCTCCCAGTATGACATGGAGCGGGTGGAAATCCTGAAAGGCCCGCAGGGCACCCTGTTCGGCCGTAACGCGACCGGCGGACTGGTGCACTACGTCACCAAGAAGCCGACGGAGGAATTTGAAGGCTATGGCGATATCCAGTACGGCCGCTTTGATACCGTGCGTTTTGAAGGCGCGGTCAGCGGCGCCCTTACCGAGAGTATCAAGGCACGGGTCTCCGGGTTTTACCGCAGCAATGACCCGATCCTGAAGAACGTGTTCCAGCCCCATGAAGTCGCCCAGGGCGGTTACGCTCCCTGGGTCGGGAATATGAACCTCAATGGGTCACCGGACGGCCAGGCTGATCTGTGGTCCGAAGATTCCTATTCAATCCGCGGCCAACTGATACTGGAACCCAGCGATACTGTTGAAATACAGATGAAAGGCCAGTACGCTAAGCGCCAGACTTCATCCGGCCCATACCAGAATGTTGCAACAATCAGTGTGGTGGATGACCAGGGGCGTGTTGTCAATACCCTGTACTCCAATGCGCAGACCAATCCCAATTCCTGTGAACAATTGATTGGTTCACCGGACGGTTCCGCCACAACCATGTGTATCCCGGGCGGGTCAGCGCTGGACCTGGATTTTAATGACACCAGACCGGCGCCGGATACGGATTTTTTTGGCTATAAGGACCCGGACGGCATCGAGGGGTTGACCATGTCTACCGACCATGCCCTGGCCGACCATGATACTTATGAGATCTGGAGCGTGACCGGCAAGGTGAGTATTGACTTTGATTTCGCCACCCTG
Organism: Gammaproteobacteria bacterium; assembly: GCA_965204045.1. Lineage (GTDB taxonomy): Bacteria > Pseudomonadota > Gammaproteobacteria > Eutrophobiales > Eutrophobiaceae > JAAXHV01. Next base: position 4,234,235 of record CBDBDW010000002.1, on the reverse strand, counting down.
GTAGCCGTGCTCAACTATTCCGACCAGGATAAAATTACCTCGCTGGATGTGGATGCCGGTCCCGGCCCCCAGTTCGATGTGACGGGCGATTCAGTCCTGGACTGGTATACACAGGAGATACGGCTGGAAGGAGAGGCGGATCGTTACCGCTGGATATTCGGCACCTATTACATGACCATCGACGGTGAATTCACCCAGAATCTGGGCGACACCATGGGCGGAATTAATACCTTTGCGACCCTTTTCGGTGGTTTTGCCGGGAACCCCGCGGCTTTCGGCCAGTTCTGGGACACTTCGTTCGACGCGTTCCTTCAGACAAAGTCTTTCTCCCTGTTCGGACAGGTTGATTATGACCTTACCGACAAGCTGATGTTCTCCCTGGGGGGACGCGGCATATGGGAGAAAAAGGACTACGAGTTTAACAGTAACTTCTTCATCAATACCCGGGATGCGACAGCAGAGGGTCTGAGACACGGTGACATACCGCTGGGTTCGACGCCGTTCCCCTACCACGAGGAAGAGACGGACGATTTTCTCTGGTCGGGCAGAGTGGGACTGCAATATGCCCACAATGACGACCTTATGTTTTACGGCACGTTTAACCGCGGCGTGAAGGCGGGCAGTTGCAATTCACCGTTGCTGACGTTCCTGACCCCACAGCAATATTGCTATGATGAAGAAATACTGCTGGCCTATGAAGCAGGTTTCAAATCCACTTGGATGGACGGCAGGGCCCGGGTGAACGGATCATTTTTCTATTATGATTATTCCGATTACCAGGTATTCCAGTTCATCGGCACTTCAGGCGCCGTGTTTAACGTGGATGCGGAATACTACGGCGGCGAGGTGGAGATCTTCGCCAACCCGATAGACAACCTGGACATGATCTTCGGCATCGCATATATCGACCCAACGGTAAAAGACGTGAACGTCGCCCCGAATTTGCCGCGTGACGTTGAACCATCGTTCACCCCGGAGGTGCAGTTCAACGCCCTGGGACGTTATACTTGGCCACTGACAGGGGTGGGCGGCAGCCTGGCCCTGCAGGTGGACGGTAACTATGCCTCATCCGCCTTCCACAACATCAACAATTTCGATACCCACTACATGCCCAGCTACTGGCGCGGCAACGCCAGCCTGTCCTGGTACAGCGCCGACGAGCGTTGGGAAGTGACCGGGTTCATCGACAACTTCTCTGATACCCGCAACGTGAATATCGGCTTCGAACTGGCCGCCATCTGCGGTTGCGACGAGCAGTCCGTCGGCTGGCCGCGCACCTACGGCGTCAAGCTGAGATATAATTATTTCTGAGCTTACGGGCGCCACCAGGCTGTTACAAAAACCGGGGTCATCCCCGGTTTTTGTTTTTTTGGGTGAGTTTATCCGCAGGAAGCATGATAAAAGATGTCCCTGTTACTGAAAGGCATTATGCCAGTATATTGCTGGTAATGAACTATAATAAAGGGGAACTATACAGCTTCGAATTTATTCGATTTGAACGCGGTAAGGCGTTCGTAACAAAGGAAGAAGAACAAAAAATAGAAAACTCTATGAACAAGCATGGAGTTCAAGAAACACAGGCAAAGATATTCGGCCTTGCGAGCGCAGATGGAGAACATGATAGTAATCAAAACCTTTCGAAGAAACAGCATGTTCCAATATGAAATGAACCTGATGGATGGGCGCTCTAGGCATTTGAAATGACGAATAACGAGACTAATCTGAGGAAATGATTTTATGACTATGAATGACAGGAAAGAACTTGAAATAGCAGGAAAAACGGTGATCGTAGAGAAGGATGCCAATGGGCTAAACACTATACATTCTCCCGATATAAAAGTAATAACAATAGGCAACAGGGATATTTATCCAACCGCCGGTGGTAAATTTGAAGGGCTGCCAAACGGCACCAACAATATTACGATAACCATTGGCGTAAAGATCGAACTGTGACCCTTTTTCCACAGGCAATACATCAGCCTTGAAGAGGCCGTAAGAACAACCAGCTTGGCCGCGGTTGATGAAAGAAATCAGACGACGGATTCTGGAAGGTACTGGATGAGATGACTACAAAGTAGCCCTCAGGGTTGGGAACATCAACTCCAGCGTCTTCCAGTAGTTGTTAATGGAGATCTAACCATCATGGACGACCGCTATCACCCCGTCATGGTCAGCCAGTTGCCCTTCGACCAGTGGTATGCCGCCATCGGCTAACATCTGGAGGTAAACAGTAATGTCACTTCCACAAGATCAGCTTAAACACCCGACTTCTAATGATAATGTCACCCAAAGTTTTTTCGCGGCGTTAGTTGGTTCATTGTTGGGGAACATTACCGGAGACGTGTCTGGTTCCTTAGCGAAATTGTTCTTGTATTTCCGCAAGGGTGATGAATATCCAATGTGGCAGCTTACAGAAATATCACTTGTTGTAATCTTGTTATTTACCTTCATTTTTATAATCTTCGGGGTATATTCGACAAAACGTGGCTGGGCGAAAGAAGAACAGATTGTCTTATCAGTAGTGTCTGCTTTTTTCGTTGCATTAGCAACTATGATCGATCAGAGCTTACCCGGGCCAAATGGAGGTGGTGATATTTTAATATTCTTAGAGCAATTTTATAGTATGGGCTGGGTATTTGGATTATGGTTAATTACCATGATCATGCTGCCAAATGCGGATGGGTTGTGTGGTACAAAAATCCGACTTGGCGGACGACTGCTCGCTCTATCTGCTGCGATGGCTCTTGTGTGCGGAATTGTTGGTGTGGGTCTGACAGAATTTATTAGGGATGCAATCAAGGATTTTGAGCATCTCAAAATGATCAGAAATTCGAGCGATTGTCACATATGCCGCGATCCATTGAAGTTCTGGATGTTACGCCCTTCATCCTTGAATCCAATATGGGGTATGTTCTTCGTATTGGCATTTTTACCCATTTGGTGGCAAGGCCTTTGGCAACATGTCAAGATTGCTTATGCACGTACATTGTGGATAGTGCTTGCAGTTACTTTTGCTGTGCTCTACTCGGGTTTATACGGCTGGAGGTTATATCCATCTGATAATATGTGGGCAGAAAAATTGATTGCTTCCAATCTCATTTCAGAATGGTATTTCATTTTTGCGTTCGGTGCTTTTCCTGCTACAGGAGCCCTCATTACTCTGATTTGTTTTTGGTTAACGCGCCGAAAAGAATCTGAAAATAAGATAAATTGGCCTGTATCAAAGCGTTTTTGGTGGCTACTTCCTTTGGGTTTTGCAGCGGGATTCGCTGTAACCGCGAGATTATTTATAGCACCAATTATAAGTTTAGATGGGGCATCAGCAGAACAGATTAATTTTCTGACCGTCGGCCATGGTATAAATGGCGCGGTGTTAGGGCTCACGCTTCTTGCTTTTGTTCCGTTGAAAAAACGATTGATCCCGAAGCAGCCCGATGAGTTGCATAGTTTTTGAAATAGGACTCGATATTGACGGAGTTCTCTTTGACGGAATTTGCTATCTTATGTATATAGAGACGCCTCGGAGAGCTTTCATAGGTGTCACATTGATCCCAACTGTTTTCCCTAACTAGGAGAACGGGTATATCGTAGTATGTGTAGGCGATGATTTTCGTGACGTAGCGAAATAAGTCTGTGAATTGAAAAGGAGGGAAAATGAAATTCCTTAATATTTTGTTGGCCGTGAGCTTGAACTTGGTGTTTTCCCTCACGCCTACTTTTGCAGAAGAGATAACAGTGTATGAGGAAGACTTGAAACTCGGAGGGGATCATAATGATGCAATAGAAGTGACAATATCCAAAGAGAGTCTGGGGCAACCGCGCATAGAATCGGAGTTGATAATAGATTTTGATAATCTGCCACATGTCGTAGATTCAAAGATGAAAGCTCTTGGCAATATGGGCAGTTGCTCACGGAGAGTTTATTGGGCAGGTAATACAAAAGTCAAAGGCAGAGGTGAGACATTGCAATTGTCGTCCAGAGTTCGTTATGAACAATGGGCTTGCAGTAAAATTTTCGGAAATTGGCTCAGAACGAGAATTTTTCGAGATACCAAAACAGTCCTGTGGAGTTTATTTCTTGATTGGAAAGAAGAACCAGTAGTCACCGCACAAGTGGATAATATAAAAAATTTTCCAGACTGGGTAGAAGAAAAATTATCCTTACGTCACCGGAAAGACTTACGGTTCAAAATTCCTAGACAATGCGGGGCCTGTTCTTGTTCCGATGTCAAGGCAGAACTCAAACCGAAGCTGGATAGTGTAAGTTTCAGCGGAGCATCCCAAGAGGTAACATTAAAAGCATCAATATCATTCAATAATTTGAGCATTGGTGAAATTACAAAATGCCTATCCCAGTCCTCTTGAATGTATTGAATAAAGCTTTCATACAGGTAAATACCGTATAATAAGATGAATGAAAAGAATAGTGCAGTTAATCAGACAACCGTAGGTACAAGTGAGGCATTTGCGCGCATCCTCAATAGAATTACTGATCGTCTTTTGCCCGATACTTCCAAAGAAAATGCTTCACGATTGATAAGATATTTTCCAACAGCCCTAGGAACATTTACATGGGCTCTTTTCGGTATCTTGGTTGGGATTCCTGCTGAAGCGGATAGGCAGCGGTTTGGTGCAATAGCTGGCAAACTTCAAGACGAATCAAATTCACTTTCTATATCGCCCGATCTTGCTTCGGTCCTATCATCTACCAGTTTCGAATGGACAGATCGAATTATAGACTTTCCCATTCCTATAGCCCTAGTGTTAGTGTTTCTGATAGGCCGTAGCTTTAAGCGCGGTCAGCCACTGACCTTTTTTTTCTGGGGTTTGATTTTCCCTATGCTTACCTTGAGGATACTTTGGTTCTCTTTCTATGGGTTGTCTTAAGTCTTGCCATGATAGTACCGTTTCAATTTAATCAGGCGTGGAGCCAATGAAATTTAATTTAGATCAAAGAGCTACTTGCACCACGACCGGGATGTGATCTGATAAATTGGCCCACCTACAACTCAAGCAGGGTCATCAAAGTGCGTCAATCTTTTCCGCAAATTTCTGGGCAACCTTTTCGAATCCCTTCTTATGCGGGCTTTTTCTGCGTGTCATCCCATCCGCTGTACTAAAGGCAGGGAATCGTAATATAATAACTATCTTGCTAATCAATGGGGGCTGCCCTTGGGAGGAGTTAACGATGTACCGACCCAAGCTTTACCGGTTTATCGTTACGGCGCTGGCGCTACTGCTTATTACCATGTCTAGCCAAGCCCGACGTCTCATGGAAATCGACGGTATCGAACTGCGCGGCACCGCCCAAGTCGTGATGTACGGCGCGGCTACCTGTCACCTCCGGGAGATAAACCATTCTGAAGAAGAGTACGAACGTCTCAAGGTCAACGAAGGCAAACCGCTGGATCTCTGGCAGCTGGACTTTTCCGTGTACAACGGGTCCGGCAAGGCACTGGACCACCTGATTGCCCGGTATCATATCGAAAGCCAATGGCCACCCTGCACCAACTGGAGTGATAACCCTGAATCGCCGACCACCTCGGCCTCGTGGTCAAGCCAGAGCGGGCACATACAGCGCACTGACAAGCCGTTTTCCGTGGCGCCCGGTGAAACGCTGACCAAGGAACTGTTCTTTATCGTATTCCATGAAAATACGCCTCGGTTTGCCAACTGGAGCGTCGATTACAACTTTGTCGAAGGCACACACGCTGAGCCGGCAGGACAGCCTGCGGAGACCCCGGCAGAGCCCCCTGCAGAACAACTTGCACAGACACAGGCTGCCACGCCGCCACTGGCACAGGCGCAAGCCGCCGCTCCGCCACTACAAGCTCCGGGCATGCCAGCCGGCATCAGTGCCGGGGAAACCTGCACCGATAAACCGGAGGGAAGCGCGTGCTGGATGGAACTGGAGAACCAGCCGGGGTGTTATATCTGGAACAACAGCCTGGGAGTCAACGAGAGCGCCACCTGGAGCGGCGGGTGTATCAACGGACTGGCCGAAGGAACGGGGGAGATTATATTGAATTGGGAGAGTGATGGGGAACAAAAAAAGGCCACAGGCACAGGGCAACTCAAGGGCGGCAAGCAGCACGGCCAGTGGGTCATTCGCCCGCCCGGTGGCGGTGTAAAAGAAGGCCCCCACGTGGACGGCAAACCGCACGGCCGGTGGGTCGAGCGTGACGCCCATGGCAATGCAGGGGAAGGCCCCTACGTGGACGGCAAGAAGCACGGCCAGTGGGTCATTCGCGAAGCTGATGGCGATGTACGCGAAGGCCCCTACGTGGACGGCGAGCGGAACGGCCAGTGGGTCATTCGTTACGCCAATGGCAATGTACACGAAGGCCCCTACGTGGATGGCAAGCAGCATGGCCAGTGGGTCGCTCGTTTAGCTGATGGCACTGTGTATGAAGGCCCTTGGGTGGACGGTAAGATGCAAGGCCGGTGGGTCATTCGCTATGATAACGGCACTGTAGCGGAAGGCCCCACGGTGGACGGCAAGGAGCACGGCCAGTGGGTCATTCGTTACGCCAATGGCAATGTACACGAAGGCCCCTACGTGGACGGCAAGCGGCACGGCCAGTGGGTCATTCGCGAAGCCGATGGCGATGTACGCGAAGGCCCCTATGTGGACGGCAAGCGGCACGGCCAGTGGGTCATTCGTTACGCCAATGGCAATGTACACGAAGGCCCCTACGTGGACGGCAAGCGGCACGGCCAGTGGGTCATTCGCTAAGCCGATGGCGATGTACGCGAAGGCCCCTACGTGGACGGCAAGCGGCACGGCCAGTGGGTTGAACGCTATCCCGAGGGCTCTGTGCATGAGGGCCCCTACGTAAACGGGGAGCTGCACGGCCGATGGGTCTTTCAGCACCACAGTGGCAGTGTGTTCGAGGGCCCTTTTGTGAACTCTTTACAGCAGGGCCAGTGGGTCTTACGCAGTGCGGACGGCACTATTCTGGAGACTTACGATTTAGTGGGCGAGCCTGGGCACAAGACAAACTACTACACACAATAAATTGGTCCAATTGTAGCTTAGGAAATTCCGAGACTTTGATAGCATTTTTGTCATCACGGCCTACGGTCTTCGTGGCAAACCCTTAAGCGCTTACAAGCGTCTTCATCGAAGAAAGAGACAATGAAACAGAATAAGTTTCCTTTGGGTTGGAACGATAAGCGTGTCAAAGAGACCCTGACCCATTATGAATCGCAAACTGAGGAAGAAGCCGTAGCAGAGGATGATGCGGCTTTTGATGTTGCCGACCAGCCGATAATAGTAATTCCTGCTGATCCTGCCGTTGAGACGTGAGATGGTCAGGAAGAGCAATATGGATAGGTTTCTATTTTTTGGACTTGTCGCGATATTGGGCGTGTGCGCCCTAGCGGTATGGCTCATCTACCTGCTTACGTCGCGACTCACCCATGCTCCGACTGATATTCAGTCGGCGATTATCCCCACCGTTGGGGTGGTATTGGGGTGGATCATCGGCCACTATTTCACGAAGCGCCGCCAAACGGCGGCCAGACACTACGACGATAAGAGAAGGCTCTACAACGCGTATGCAGACATCATATTTCACCTTCTCTCGGAGGAAATGCTCAAGGAAAGAAACGCCAAACCCAGCAAGAACCTCACCGTTGAAATGGTCAATTTCAAGAAGCTCCTGACGATTTGGGGTGGTGCGGACACTATCAAGCTATGGAACGAATTGGAGGCCTGCGCCTCCGACGACGGAATGGACCACCTGATGCTCCATGAGCAGTTCCTTAGAGCTATCCGAAAGGACTTGGGGCACAACGACGGCGCGCTTGGCGAAGGAGAGCTTCTGAAACTAACTGCTGGTGCGACGGAGAGGTCGAATCTGGAGCAGCAAATCGAGGAGTATCTCGCTCGAAAGTAGAACGATGCGCGGGTTTCGATTGCGGTGGAGAAGGCGGTTGGGCTGCGGCCCAAAACGGAAGGAGTCCTCGCACCGAGATAGTGCCTCACGCCAAGTTGAGCACGTCGAACAACCCGATGGCCGTTATTGCGCATCCCCCGACGGTCGCTGTGTGCGGCGGCTCGGCCCGCTCGTGTCACACCCCGCTTCGCGCGGCAGCGTATTTCACCAGCACCTTCCGGAAAATTTTAAAGGGCTTGAATATTCTTCTTCATGGGAAAGTAGCATAACCGGCGTTCATCCTGGTTATGCGCCAAGGTCAACGGCTGTGTTTCTGTCGGCGGCTTTCCAGATGATTACCAGTCCGATGGGCAAAAAGAGCCTACAAGCTGGAAACCCATTGTTCAACAGTTCGTGCCGCGCGCCCCTGCTCACCTTCCAGCATTGCGGCATCATCAGGGTCGATATGAACAATCATGGCTTTTTCACTTTTTAGTTGGAGAGTGTCATAGAGTTGCAGAGCGAAAAAATTCTTCGGGTCGGTGAGTTTTTGTACTACCAGGGGAATAATGACCGTCCCCATTTTCATCAGCGCCACAAACTCCTTGCTGTCTTTTACAAACGCAGGATTGGAAAGGTGAGCCGTATGATGAGCGCGCCAGGTTTGCGCCCAGGTGGAAAATCTTGCTTCAAATTCCGATATGGTTTGTTTGTCAATCTTCCTGATAACAGACTCTAAAGCATGGTTTTGTTCAGTTTTCTCGCCCATCACTTCTTGCACCCTCTTGAGGCCGGAAACACTGCTTGGCTCGTAATAGGCTCCTGACTCCTCCAACACATGTTTCTCTCTGTTATAGAAAGCAACAATCCGTCCGTAACTATCGCCGGCCAATTCGTTCAGTCCATGCTGAATGCGTAAGTCGCTACCGCATTTTGATTCCCAGCGCGGACCGTGGCCGGGACCAGAGATGCCTACGTGGGCTATTTCCGATAAGCCATGTCCCCAAACGGCAATCGGCCCATGAGGCGCTCTTGTGTATCCGTGTGACTCGTAGAACTTGTCAAAGTCTTCAATGTGACTACCCGGCCAAAGCCAACAAGTAGTAACGCCAACCGTCCAGGATACGCAGTTATATTCAGCAGCCTGTTCGCCACTTACTATAGCCCGTTCCACATCAAGACCAGGGAAATAGTCCTTGAAGCGTTCCCTCTCAGCACCTGTCATTTTCCGGGGCATACTTTATCTCCTTCCCTGTGGCGTGCTTGTAATCGTATAACAATCTAATATAGAGTCAAGCTGGTAAGCCCCAGGTAGTGTCAAATTTCATAGTCTCAGGGTCGATATGAACAATCATGGCTTTTTCACTTTTGAGTTGGAGAGAGTCAAGGGCAGAATCAACTGAATTGACACTGTTTAGCACCTCATAACAAGATCGGTGAGATATGCGATTCAGGTTTTTCTAGTCTACGGCCTCATGCTCGGCCTGCGGTACCTGGCCAATCAATGTTTCAAGTATGAGGGGGGCTGATGCGCCGATATTAAACGCGATGATCGGGCTTATTTCCACATTGGAGGCTTGGTATATAAACACCAGCAGACCGCCAAAGCCAACCATTGCGGCGGTGATGACCCAATAAGGCCAGTGCCGCGCCCAACCAGGGACGCCTTTATGCAGTTCTTTACGAATCCTGAACCATTGAAGCGCCTCCGCGGCGATGCCTCCTGCCAATCCCAATATGACTTCCATGGAAAATAACCTCCCTGTGTTTGCAAGTTTTCAGAAGGATTTGCTGGCGAAGGCATGAAGGTCGGCGATAACCTCGCGTATGCTCACCGGCCACGGTTTGATGGTATACAGTACGCGTCCTTTTCGGTCTCGTGAAACTGCCCTGCGGACTTCCGGCTGGTGTTCTTCAAGCAAGTCCGAAATACACGCAGCGTTCAAACCCGTATCTCTCGATATGCCCTCTATAGTCCTGAAATTCCAACGCGGATCTTCAAGGGCAGCCTGAATCCTGGGCCAGGCCTCAAGTTTGCCAATTTGTCCGGTATCCATATTAATAATACTCCGATCCATAACTCTGTTGAGAATAGAACTGTATAAAATCTTTCCCTGCAAATCAAGAAAGAATTTTCCAATATGGAATGTAACATTTCCCGGAGCGTATAGGGTGGTGATGCAGGTCCGATCCCATTCTGACCAGAGCAAAATTGATTTTGAAAACCATGTTTGTGTGTTATATAATCACTAACTCTATTGCGGGGTGGGGCAGTTCGGCAGCCCGTCGGGCTCATATCCCGAAGGTCGCAGGTTCAAATCCTGCCCCCGCTACCAGATAACCAGTATGCTATCCAAGCATTATCAACCAGGCAGACTTTCAGCCCAGGGTATTCCGTAGATTGACCAGCCTTTTAATCATCCTGTTTTAGCTGGATGACCTTTGCAATCTGTATGATTTACGTATAGTCTTCATGTTGTAGCACATACCAATCTCGGAATTGCTCTTATGGGCCGGGGGGACAGAGTAATGAGCCATAGACTACTTGCCGTTTCAACAGGCGTGTTCAAATTTTCCCTTATAGTTATTCTTTTTGGTTACAACGCGCCGGTAATGGCGCAAGGCGGTATCCTGGAAGAAGTGATCGTCACCGCGCAGAAACGCGAGGAGTCGATTCAGGACGTGGGTATTGCCATTACTGCGTTTTCCGGCGAGCAACTGGATGCGTTTGGCTTTACCAACAGTACCGAGTTGACGGCCTTCACGCCGGGCGCCCACATGTCCGGGAACAGCGCCGGCCATACCCAGCAGTTTACTATCCGCGGCGCGACCCAGAACGACTTCAACGATCTGGCGGAAGCGCCTAATGCCGTCTATATCGATGAAGGCTACCAGGCCGCGGGCCAGGCGCAATTGTTCGCCAGTTTCGATATGGACCGCGTGGAGATCCTGAAAGGACCGCAGGGCACCCTGTTCGGGCGTAATGCAACGGGCGGCCTGGTGCATTACATTACCCGCAAACCGACCGATGAGACCGAATTCTACGGCGACATAGTCTACGGCAGGTATGACCAGGTACGGTTCGAGGGCGCGGTCAGCGGCGCCCTGTCGGAAAACGTGAAGGCGAGAGTAGCCGGATTTTACCGGCGCCATGACCCCATGCTGAAGAACATATTTACCCCTGAGGATCTGCCTCCCACGCCGTTATACCTGGCGGTGCCGTTCACGCCTTTCGGCGGTGCGCCGCGCGGCCCCTTTAACGGCTCGCTCAGCGGTCAGGAGGACCTCTGGAACGATGACCAGTTTGCGATCCGCGGGCAGGTCCTGATTGAACCCAACGAAGATGTGGAGATCCTGCTCAAGGGTCAATATGCCGAGTCCACGCTGAATTCCGGCCCGTACCAGAACGGCGCGACCATCGGCGAATATGACGACCAGCACCGGCGGGTTAATTCCCTGTTGTCGAACCACCGGACCAACCCCAATTCCTGCGAGGCCCTGATAGTCGGAACCAAGCAGTGCTTGCCGGGTGGCGAAGTCTTTGACTTTGATCTTGATGACTACCGGCCGGCCCCCGATACCGACCTGTTCGGCTATCGTGACGTGGATGGTGATGGGCTGACTACCTCTACCGATCACGCCGTAGCCGATTTTGATACGACCGATTTCCACGGCTTCACGGGCAAGCTCACCTGGGACATGGACTGGGCAACCCTGGTAGTGGTCAGCAATTATGCGGACCAGGAGAAAATACGGACCCTGGACGTAAATTCCGGTCCGGCGCCGCAGTTTGTCGTGACCAGCGATTCCGAGATCGACTGGTTCACCCAGGAAGTACGCCTGGAGGGAGAGACTGACCGGATGCGCTGGATAGCCGGCTTCTATTACCTGAACATCGACGGCGAGTTCAGCCAGAACCTGGGCGACACCATAGGCGGCATCAATGTTTTCGGCGCCAGTCCGCCGCCGAACGGCGCCGGTGTCAGTGACCTGTTCCTGGAAGGTTCGCTGGATGCATTCCTGGAAACGCAGTCGTACTCCATCTTCGGCCAGGTGGACTATGACCTGACGGAACAACTGGAGGTGAACATAGGCTGGCGTGGAATAATCGAGGAAAAGGATTACGAGTTTTACAGCAACCTGTTCATCAACACCGACGACAAATGGACGGAAAGCCTGCGCCGCGGCGGCACGCCAATCGCATCGTTACTGCCGGATCATATTGAAGACACGTCCGATTTTCTCTGGTCCGGCAAGGTCCAGTTGAATTACTCTCCCAGCGATGACCTGTTATTGTACGGCGGTGTAAACCGGGGTGTGAAAGCCGGGAGTTGTAACGCGCCGGTGCTTACTTTCCTGACGCCGGAACAATACTGCTTTGATGAAGAGGTATTGCTGGCTTATGAGATAGGGTTTAAATCGACGATTTGGGGCGGCAAGGCCCGGATTAACGGCGCGGCTTACTATTATGATTATTCCGACTACCAGGCTTTCCAGTTTGTCGGCACCTCCGGCGCGGTATTCAATGCCGATAGTAAATCCCTGGGTTTTGAAGTGGAGATAGTTACCAACCCGGTCGATAACCTGGACCTGCTGTTCGGCATTGCCTATATCGACCCCAAAGTAAAAGACCTGTCTGTTGCCCCGGGTGTTTTGCGCGATGTCGAACCGTCTTTCACCCCGGAGGTGCAGTTCAACGCCCTGGGCAGATACACCTGGGCGGACTCAATCCTGGGCGGTTCTCTTACGGTGCAGGTGGACGGCAACTATGCATCCAGCGCGTTCCATAACATCAATAACTTTGATGCCGACAGGATGCCCGATTATTGGCTGGGCAACGCCAGTCTCACCTGGAAAAGCGCAGACGAGCATTGGGAAGTGGGCGGGTTCGTGGATAACTTCTCCGATACCCGCAATATGAATATCGGTTTCTCGCTGCCCTTCGTCTGCGGTTGTGACGAGCAATCTTACGGCTACCCGCGCATGTACGGGGCCAGGGTGCGCTACAGCCATTGATCTTTCCTTAGTCCAGAACCTGGTTCAATGCACTATGCAGGTCGTTCTTGAGGTCGGCCACATCTTCATGGCCGATTGACAGGCGGATCAGCCCGGGAACGATACCGGATTGCAGTTTCTCTTCGTCCGTCAAACGGTTATGGGTGGTGGTGGCCGGATGCGTGATCGTGCTTTTGCTGTCGCCCAGGTTGGCGGTGATTCAAAACAGCTCAGGGAAAATTCGGGACACCCACAAATTCGCTGAAAATTTAACGATTGACGTTTAACGGCATTCGTTATATCATTGTTGCATGATTAAGCACTTTGCCTGCAAGCGCACGGACGCCCTGTTCGGTGGGCATTGTCCGAATCAGTTTCGCGCTTTTCGGAAGCAGGCAGAGAGGAAATTACAGATGCTGGACAGCGCTGTTCGTATTGACGATTTGCGTTTCCCGCCCGGCAACCGTTTGGAGGAACTTGGGGGTGACCGTGAAGGACAGTGGGGTGTGCGGATAAACCGGCAATGGCGATTGTGCTTTGTTTTTCAGAACGGTGAAGCTACCGACGTTGAAATCACCGATTACCACTAGGAGGCATTAGATGAGTATCAATAAAATGAGGCCCATACATCCCGGTGAAATTCTGAGGGAAGAATTTTTGCTTCCTGCGGGTATGACGGCTAACGCTTTGGCCAGGGCATTAAGAGTCAACGCCCCGCGCATCAATGACATCGTGCGTGAACGGCGCGGAATTACACCGGACACTGCCCTGAGACTGGCCGCCTTTTTACAGACCTCGCCGGAATTCTGGCTGAACTTGCAAACGGCCTATGACTTGAAGGTAGCCGAGGCCGCGGAAGGCAAAACCATACGTGCAGAAATAGCCCCGCTCCACATAAAGGCAGAGGAAAACCGGACATCTTTGCAGGTGTAAAACAGGTGAAGAAGATGGTTATATCGACCGCTCATGCCATTCCATAACGGCACTTAAAGCCCTTCTTGGAAACTTGCAGGAAATCACGCCGGTCTCTATATCAACTGTTATTTCATACTCTCCATATTCTGCATGAAAGTGGGCGGGCGCGTGGTCGCGAAAATACATTCGAATGATGATTTCCAAAAAACGGCTTATTTCCGGTATTTGAGTTTAGTACTCATATTGTCGGCCCGGAAAAAAAGAGACTACAAGCTGGAAACCCATTGTTCAACAGTCCGTGCCGCACGTCCCTGCTCGCCTTCAAGCATTGCGTCATCTTCGGGGTCGATATGAACAATGGCGGCTTTGTCAACTTCCGGCAGGAGAGTCTCGTAGAGTTGCAGAGCGAAAAAATTCTTCGGGTCGGTGAGTTTTTGTACTACCAGGGGAATAATGACCGTCCCCATTTTCATCAGCGCCACAAACTCCTTGCTGTCTTTTACAAACGCAGGATTGGAAAGGTGAGCCGTATGATGAGCGCGCCAGGTTTGCGCCCAGGTGGAAAATCTTGCTTCAAATTCCGATATGGTTTGTTTGTCAATCTTCCTGATAACAGACTCTAAAGCATGGTTTTGTTGAGTTTTCTCGCCCATCACTTCTTGCACCCTCTTGAGGCCGGAAACACTGCTTGGCTCGTAATAGGTCTTGTCCTTGAAGCGTTCCCTCTCAGCGCCTGTCATTTTCCGGGGCATACTTTATCTCCTTCCCTGTGGCGTGCTTGTAATCGTATAACAATCTAATATAGAGTCAAGCTGGTAAGCCCCAGGTAGTGTCAAATTTCATAGTCTCGGGGTCGATATGAACAATCATGGCTTTTTCACTTTTGAGTTGGAGAGAGTCAAGGGCAGAATCAACTGAATTGACACTGTTTAGCGCCCCATAACAAGATCGGTGAGATATGCGATTCAGGTTTTTCTAGTCTACGGCCTCATGCTCGGCCTGCGGTACCTGGCCAATCAATGTTTCAAGTATGAGGGGGGCTGATGCGCCGATATTAAACGCGATGATCGGGCTTATTTCCACATTGGAGGCCTGGTATATAAACACCAGCAGACCGCCAAAGCCAACCATTGCGGCGGTGATGACCCAATAAGGCCAGTGCCGTGCCCAACCAGGGACGCCTTTATGCAGTTCTTTCCGAATCCTGAACCATTGAAGTGCCTCCGCGGCGATGCCTCCTGCCAATCCCAATATGACTTCCATGGAAAATAACCTCCCTGTGTTTGCAGGTTTTCAGAAGGATTTGCTGGCGAAGGCATGAAGGTCGGCGATAACCTCGCGTATGCTCACCGGCCACGGTTTGATGGTATACAGTACGCGTCCTTTTCGGTCTCGTGAAACTGCCCTGCGGACTTCCGGCTGGTGTTCTTCAAGCAAGTCCGAAATACACGCAGCGTTCAAACCCGTATCTCTCGATATGCCTTCTATAGTCCTGAAATTCCAGCGCGGATCTGCAAGCGCCTCCTGAATCCTGGGCCACGCATCGATTTTGTCAATTTGGTGGGTATCCATGTTACTCGTTTTTACAGCTCAGACACTAATTAAAGGGTAACACATCTTACCCTGTAAATCTATTCAAATTATCACACTCAGTCACAGTCACAGTCAGACAGCTCTCACAGGTCCTGACAGGAGCAAAATTGACTCTGAAAACCATGTTTGTGTGTTATATAATCACTAACTCTATTGCGGGGTGGGGCAGTTCGGCAGCCCGTCGGGCTCATATCCCGAAGGTCGCAGGTTCAAATCCTGCCCCCGCTACCAGATACCCGGTATGCCACGACTTCCGTGGTATGCGTATTCGCGTATCCGATGTGCTTGATCTTCTCGAGCCAGGTCTGTCTCAAGCTGCCATTCTTGATGAGATGCCGGACCTTGAGCAGGACGATATTCGGGCCTTTATTCAGTTCGCTCGTCGGCAAAGAATTTCCAGGAGTTTGCTTTCGCAAACATCAGGGCGGCTTCACTCAGGTAGATGCCAGAGATTCGAACCACCAATAAATTCTTCTTCAAAGTCTAACTTGGCAAGCGGTCGGGTAAACGCAAATAATATCTCATGGTCGGAAGAATCCGTAGAATCGACCGTTTCCAAAAGCTTTTCCATATTATTTGCAGATAAGCTGGTGTTGCTGTCTGAACTGACAGCAGTCAAAGACTGTTCTGAATATCTTCCTTCAATAATATCTTCCTGTTTAATGTAACTATTCAGGGGTACTTTACTAACGCATTCCACAGAACCAATTCATAATCATACCCACTGAACCAAAACCTTCCTATATTTGCCCTTGACAGCATAGGAAGAACTATCTATGCTGTGGTCTATCCTCGATGAGAGAATGTGATGCAGTCATGAGCAACTACTTTGGTTCCAAAGCGACGTCAGGTCTGTGCCAGCCGATCATTGCCCTGATGCCGCCACATGACACCTACATTGAGACCCATCTTGGGGGTGGAGCGATCATGCAGCGCAAGCCACCGGCGTTGCGTAACATCGCCATCGATCTTGACCCTGCTCCACTGGCTCGGTTCGAGTGTCACTATCCGGTCGAGAAGGTGCATGGCTGTGCGCATCGGTTTCTCCGGGAGTTCGACTTTCACGGTCGTGCACTGCTCTACTGCGACCCCCCTTATCTGCACCCTACCCGCCGCTCCGCGCGCCGTTACCGTTTCGAGTATGAGGAACACGATCATGTCGAGCTGCTGGCACTGCTCAAGTCACTACCCTGTTCAGTGATCCTCTCTGGCTACCCCTCAACGCTCTACGACGACCTGCTGGAGGAATGGCGTACCCTGGAACTGCAGGTGATGAACCAGGCTGGGGTCAGAACTGAGAAGCTGTGGTTCAATTTCACGCCGGGTCGGGTGCACTGGCCCGCCTATGCGGGGCGCAACTTCACCCACCGCCAGAGCATCAAGCGCAAGGCGCACAGTTGGGGGCGACGCTATCAGGCCATGCCCCCTGCCGAACGGTTGGCCGTCCTCTCCTCGATCATGGCGGTGGAAGCGGGCGAGCGGTTCGAGTAGCCCGGCCCATGAAGATCGACACCCTCGAGGTCGAACCGACCCTCGACAAGGTCAAAAAGCAGGTCGAAGAGGAGAAAAACCTCTCGCCGGCGCTACGTGCATCGCTGGAGCTGTTGTTGACCCTGGTCACGTTGCTGTTGAACCGATTGGGGCTCAATAGTCGCAACAGCAGCAAGCCCCCATCCAGTGACCCCAATCGTAAGAAGACGCGCAGCAACGGCAACAACAAGCCCGGCGCCCGGCAAGGCCATACCGGCCATCACTTGGCACTGGTCGATGATCCGGACCAGGTCGAGTTGCTTCAGGTGGACCGTGCCACGCTTCCCGGCGATGGGCACTTCCAGTGTGTCGGCCATGAGCGCCGTCAGGTGTTCGATATCCGGATGTCCCGGGTGGTTACGGAGTATCAGGCCGAAATTCTGGAGGATGAACGGGGACGTCGAGTTATCGCCCCCTTCCCGGACCAGGTGAAGGTCAAGACCCAGTATGCCTCCGGGGTCAAAATCCACTCGGTCTACATGTCCAACTTCCAACTCCTGCCCTACAAGCGGGTCGAGGAACACTTTGCCGACCAGTTCGGCATCTCCTTGAGCGCCGGTAGCGCTTGCAACTTTAACCAGGAGGTGTACGAGAAGCTGGCTCCCTTTGAGGACTGGGTAAAGCGGGCGCTATCGACGGCGCCGTTACTTCATGCTGACGAGACCGGCATCAACATCGGCGGAAAACGACAATGGCTACATGTCGTATGCAGCGCCACGCTGACCCTGCTGGCGCCCCATGACAAGCGCGGCGGTGACGCCATGGCGGCGATGGACGTCCTTCCCGAGTACACCGGCACCCTGGTACATGACCACTGGAAGCCCTACTACCAGCTTCCTTGTGACCATGCTTTGTGCAATGCTCACCACCTGCGAGAGTTGGAGCGTGCCTGGGAGCAGGATAAACAGCAGTGGGCCCAACAGCTGCAGGCCCTGTTGCTGGAGATCAATAAGGCCGTTGATACGGCCGGCGGTGCGTTGAACACCAGGCAGGCTGACGCCTTCAGGGAACGATACCGACGACTACTGGAAGTGGCACAGACCGAGTGCCCACCACCGGACGAGTCACAACGGCATAAGGGACAACGAGGTCGACTGAAACGATCCAAATCCAGAAGCCTGCTGGAACGGGTGCTTCAGTTCGAGGAGGATGTCCTGCGCTTTATGGTGGAACAGGACGTACCCTTTACCAACAATCAAGGCGAACGGGACCTGCGCATGAGCAAAGTCCAGCAGAAGATCTCCGGCTGCTTTCGTTCAGAGCTTGGGGCAAAAATCTTTGCCCGGATCCGCAGCTATCTCTCAACCTGCCGGAAAAATGGGGTATCATCTGATGAGGCCTTGCGGCTTCTCTACGAGGGTCGATGGCCCAAGTTTATGGGGATAGCCCCTGAATAGTTACTGTTTAATTACGATTATGCCTTGCCCTACGTAGCCTTCTTTATCAGGAGATTCAGGTTCCAGCACAACCAGAAATATGTTGCCATTCTTTATCTCAGTATCGACTTTATCCCAATCTATTTCCTTATTTTCCTTAAGAGTGGATGATGAATATCCGAACAGGGGGACCAGTTTATATTCACCATCTATATTGATAGTTGCATTCAATCCCCAGAGTAGTTTTTTGAAAAAAGTCGCTTTGTCCACAGGGTACTTGTTCTCAGATTGTATTAACGAGCTTGATCCAATCTCAGGACCACTAAATGTTGAATTATCAATATCAGTTTGTGCAAATACCCGGGTTATACAACCCACAACAATAATTGAGAGCAGTACTTTCATTGGACAAATATTCACGGATAGTTTATCTCTAGAAAGGGAACCGCACCCTGCAAAATCAGCATAGCTAATGCAGGGAAGGCCAAACCCCAGAAAAAGAAAGTTAAATGATGTCCATGTCTAAAGCTTTTTCCAATAAGTAGCGGCACTATTATCGTTAAAAGAAAAGGCGTCCCGAACGCATACCCCTACCAGTCGTATGGAAAGATCCCAATAAACTCACTGGATTCCGAGGAACGCATATTGGCTGCGATATTTTGTTGGTTAGTAAATATTGTCTGTATGCTATAAATAAAGAAAACACTGGCGCCCAGGTAGGGAAGACCATACCTTACCAAGGGATATTCGGACTGATCAGGAGCCTTTTCTGATGGTAAAATCCGGTTCATAAGTCTGTGCCAGAACTCACTAAACGGTGTGTTGATATTTTCAGTATTATTTTCCTTTTTTGAGCTCATGATCTCAGTTTTATCTTTTTCGGAGCTTGTGCCCATGAACCTGCCTCGTGGTTAAAAACAAAAGCTAACGTACCTGGATAAAGTAACTAATGTATTAGAGTAATGTCAATAGCACCAGGAGACGTTTTTTGATGATGGCGACCAGGACATACACGCTGGCGGCGGTCCAGATTTGGGTTTTCACTGCGCTCTCGGAGGTGCCGTAGAAGGCTTTGATGCGCAGGTGTTGCTTGAGCCATTTGAGGAACAGTTCGACCTGCCAGCGGGACTGTTCCGCCGTATCCGGCGTATCCGGGGTCGGACCGACGTAATCAATTGATATTGCTATATAAAAGTCTGTTTATGTCCCTGATTTAAGGCTTAGAACGCACTTTTGACGGTCAAAAACACTATGTTAAGACATGATACTGGCTACGACGCTAATGGGGGACATCCGTAGCCGATTTCTTACCATGCTCATTTTGATGACAAAAAGCGCCCTCTAAGGCCGGAAAAAGGCCAGGTACGGATGAATTAATCAGTAAAATCAATATAGTTATGGTAGTTTTGCAGGTCCGACCCCATCAGTACTAGGGCTTGTTAATATCACGCCGCGGGTCCTCAATCGTCGCCAAATGGGTCAATAAACTCATCGGATTCTCCTCGTTTTGGGGGTAATACTGCTCTGATCCCCGCAAAATCCAGGAGTTCCCCGCTTATTTATATCTTTTTGGAATAAAAAACCTCTCTCTTATGAGAAAAAGTATGATCTTGCCCTGGACCGGACATGGAACTTGATTCAAAGAATTTGACTGATACCCAAAATGGTAGCATGTCGGTCGAAACTGACGATGTTTCTTCGGCGAATTTCAATTCATCTATCGGCTCTGAACCGCCACATGGTAGAACCACAATTTTGTTGTTCCATGGCGGAACCATCCAGCATGGCGGACGCGCCAAACAAAAATGAATTAAACGTTTTGTGGTATCTTCAGGCTGTGGCATATTGCCATCAATAACAAATGAACCTTTCAATATCTATCTGCTCGGATTCATTATCTGTTCTCTGACGGGTTCGAGTGCCACGTTCTCGGCAAAATTGTATCCATTTCTTCCCATCAGATAGGCGGTCTTTATCATGCTAATGAATTCGTACTCGTCTCTATATGGAATAGAAAATCCCAGGCCTTTCTTTTCGTCAAGTTGACCTTTTGACGGGAGTTTCCCCAATTTAATGGCGCCATTTCATACTCTCCATATTCTGCATGAAAGTGGGCGGGCGCGTGGTCGCGAAAATACATTCGAATGATGATTTCCAAAAAACGGCTTATTTCCGGTATTTGAGTTTAGTACTCATATTGTCGGCCCGGAAAAAAAGAGACTACAAGCTGGAAACCCATTGTTCAACAGTCCGTGCCGCACGTCCCTGCTCACCTTCAAGCATTGCGTCATCTTCGGGGTCGATATGAACAATGGCGGCTTTGTCAACTTCCGGCTGGAGAGTGTCATAGAGTTGCAGAGCGAAAAAATTCTTCGGGTCAGTGAGTTTTTGTACTACCAGGGGAATAATGGCTGTCCCCATTTTCATCAGCGCCACAAACTCCTTGCTGTCTTTTACAAACGCAGGATTGGAAAGGTGGGCCGTATGATGAGCGCGCCAGGTTTGCGCCCAGGTGGAAAATCTTGCTTCAAATTCCGATATGGTTTGTTTGTCAATCTTTCTGATAACAGACTCTAAAGCATGGTTTTGTTGAGTTTTCTCGCCCATCACTTCTTGCACCCTCTTGAGGCCGGAAACACTGCTTGGCTCGTAATAGGTCTTGTCCTTGAAGCGTTCCCTCTCAGCGCCTGTCATTTTCCGGGGCATACTTTATCTCCTTCCCTGTGGCGTGCTTGTAATCGTATAACAATCCAATATAGAGTCAAGCTGAGAAAATCAAAGTAGTTCTTAGGGAAGCGATCCAGAGTACAGTATTACATGGATCCTGAAACAGGACTGCCACATATTTATCAGCCTTCGGGGTCGGACCAACGCAGCCCGGTAGTATTGATTGGCAATCTTTTTCCATCGATACTATGAAACATGGATATTCTGGAACGTATTACGAGCAGCCCGTAGCAATGTGGTGGGCGGCCCTGCACAGGAGCGTTATCCAAACCAGCGAGTCCTTGTGGTGGAGATAGATGGTTATGCCTGCGTCGTGCCCTATATCCGGGAAGGCAATATACGCTGCCTGAAGACAATCTATCGCAGCCGCAAGGCTAACCGTTTATTTTTCAGACCATCCATGGGAGAGAACCATGAATAGTACATCGAAATACAGCCCTGATGCTCCGTTTCTTGATGAAGAGGAAAAAGACCTTGTGACGGGGTTTGAGGCCGTAGTCGAGGACGGGAAAATTGCCCCCCAGACTACCGCTGAACAAGAGGCTATTCGTGACGGGTGGAAAAGTGTCCTTGAGAATACTCTGAAACGTAAGGCCGTCACTCTGCGTCTGCAAGAACGTGATATCAGACGTGTAAAGGCTATAGCCCGGGAAAAGGGCATGCCATATCAGACCTATCCCGCTTCCGTGGTTCATCAGGTCGCCAGTGGAAGGATTGTTGTCAACTAACGGTAGAGACTAAAGCCTGCTTCAAGGCGCTCTGCAGGTCGTCCCTGAGGTCATCCACGTCCTCGTGGCCGATTGACAGCCGGATCAACCCGGGAACGATACCGGATTGCTCTTTTTCCTCATCCGTCAGCCGGTTGTGGGTGGTGGTGGCGGGATGAGTGATGGTGCTCTTGCTGTCGCCGAGGTTCGCGGTGATGGAGAACAGTTCGGTGTTATCGATAAGCCGCCATGCCGTTTCTTTCCCTCCGTTGACGACGAAGCTGACGATGCCGCCGAAGTCCTTCTGCTGGCGCTGCGCCAGTTCGTGTTGCGGGTGATCGGCCAGTCCCGGGTAGTAAACCTTTTCTATTCCCGGCCGGCCTGTTAGCCATTCGGCGACCAGCGCAGCGTTACGGCTGTGGGCCTGCATGCGCAGGCTGAGGGTTTCCAGTCCTTTCAGGAACACCCAGGCATTGAACGGGCTCATGGTGGGGCCGCCATACTTGAGCACGTTGAACACGTTCTCTCCCAGCAGTTCTTCGCTGCCGAGCACGGCGCCGCCGACGCAGCGTCCCTGGCCGTCCAGGTACTTGGTTGCGGAATGGATGACGACGTCGGCCCCGTACAGGAAAGGTTGCTGCAGCACAGGCGTACAGAAACAGTTATCCACCACCAGCAGGCAGTTACGGCGCCGGGCGATGTCAGCCAGGCGTTGAATATCGGCAATTTCCGTCAGCGGGTTGGAAGGCGTCTCCAAGTATAACAGGCGCGTTTTTTCGGTAATCGCCTCCTCCCAGGCCGTGTAATCACTGAGTCCGACATAACTGATCCCGATATCGAATTTACTGAGGATTTTATTGAAGAGATTCACCGTCGTACCGAACACACTGCGGGACGAGACGATATGGTCGCCTGCCTGCAACAGGCCCAGGCACGTGCTGAGTATGGCGCCCATTCCGGAAGAAGTTGCGATACACCGCTCAGCGCCTTCCATCGCAGCCAACCGTTGTTCAAAGGCGCGTACCGTGGGATTGGTGAACCTGGAATAAATATTACCCGGTTCGTCCTCGGCAAACCTGGCCGCGGCCTGGGCCGCATCCCTGAACACGAAACTGGACGTCAGGAACATCGGTTCGCTGTGTTCGCCTTCGCCGGTGGGTTGCCGGCCGGCGCGCACGGCCAGGGTGTTCACGCCGTATTTATCAGGGTCGATTTTCGCCATGTTACCTCCTGAACTCGTCCTTCTCCCGGGCATACCCCCCTGGAGAAAACAGTCTGGTCAGTTAATCAGCAGAGACCACCCGTTGAAAGTACATGGCTGAGTGCGTGTCAAGTTGCCGACCGGCATAAAAAAACCCGCATTCAGCTTGAGTGCTAAAGCAGGTTGGTTCTCTTTAGCCGTATTTATAACGCGCCCGCAAGCTGAATATCAAATCGGCGCTTAACTCAAAGACAACGGTAATACAATCGTTCGCCATTGTCAAACGGTGTCAAGTGCCCGGGTGTACGACAATTTTGTGATAAGTCGGGATAATTGTGGTAAACAGGGGCGGATTCCGGTAATATCTGTCATACTTATAATATGCCAGATACGGAGGAAGCCTTATGTCCCATACCGCCGACTACAACGACCTGCTGCAGCGCCGGGATGCCCTCTGCCAATCACTGGCCAACCTGGGCGAGTTGCGCCCGGGCTCGCTTAAATCCCGTTACCGCAAATGCGGCAAACCCAATTGCCACTGTGCGCAACCGGGGGACCCGGGCCATGGCCCGAACTGGTTCCTGTCGCGCCTGGTAAAGGGCAAGATGCACACTCGAGCGATCCCGGTCGAGGCCCTGGCGCGCACCCGGGAGCAACTCGCCGAATGTCAGCGTCTGCGGGCGCTGACGGCGGAGTTGATAGAGGTCAGCGACCGGCTGTGCCAGGCACAGCTGGCGGGCGGCACGTGGCCCTTGAGGTCATGGGACAAGCGCTTGCCCGGCGCCTGAATGCAGACCACAGCGATGCGCACGCGGGACAGTCCTGTGACCGCTGTGGGGCGCCGGCCCGGTATGCGGGGCGGCGCGGGAAGACCTTTGTGACGGCGCTGGGTCTCCTGGCGCTGACCCGCGCCCGGTATCATTGCGACCGGTGTCACGCCGGCTTTTACCCCCGTGACCGGGCCTTGGGGCTGGCGGGGACGTCGTTGTCGCCGGCGGTGTTGCGCATGGTGGGGGTGAGTGCGGCGCGGGTCAGCTTTGCCGAGAGCAGCGCCTTGCTGCGTGAGCTGGCGGGCCTGACGGTTGAGCCCAAGCAGGTGGAGCGCCAGGCCGAGGCGCTGGGGCGCGCCATTGCCGCGGATGAACACAGTACGGTGGCGCCTGACGCCGCGCCCGCCGACACGCTGTACCTGGGCATGGACGGCACCGGTGTCCCGGTGCGCAAGGCCGAGACCGCCGGGCGCCGGGGCAAACAGCCGGACGGCTCGGCGAAGACCCGGGAAGCCAAGCTGGCGGTGGTGTGGGCCAGCGCGGGGTGTGACGAGGAGAACCGGCCCCTGCGCGACCCGGACACGGTCAGCGTCAACGCCGCCATTGAAACGGTCGCCTGCGCGGACACCGACACCGACCTGGCGCCGTTTGCACAGCGGGTGCTGCGGGAAACCCGACGGCGCGGGTTTGACCAGGCCCGGCGCCGGGTCATCCTCGGTGACGGCGCGCCCTGGATCTGGAACCTCGCCGACGAACTCTTCCCCGATGCCATACAGATTGTCGATATCTTCCACGCCAAGGGCTACCTGTTTGAGGCGGCCAGGGCCATCGACGGCGCCGGCACGGACCTGGCCGGGCAGTGGGGAAAGCAACGCCGGGACGAACTTGACCAGGGCCGTATCGATGACCTGCTGGCCGCCCTGGCAGAGCACCCCGCCTGCCCGGAAGCCGGCGCGTGCAGCAGTTATATCACGAACAACCGCGAACGTATGGATTATCCCCGCTTCCGGGCCATGGGCCTGTGCATTACCACCGGGGTGGTCGAGGGGGCCTGCAAGCACGTGGTCGCCACCCGCTTCAAACGCGGGGGCATGCGCTGGGCTGTCAACGGGGCCAATGCCATCCTGGCCCTCAGGTGTGCTATCCTCAATAACCGTTTCGATGACTTCCGGGAACGTCGGGCAGGTGTATAATGACCCTCATCTCACAAAATTGTCGTACACCCGTGCGACCCGAAGAAGTTGAAAGAACTTGCAGAAAAAGTAAGCTATGGGGGCAATCCGGAACACAAGAGAAATCCGGGCAATTTCAACCTCACGCCGCCAGCTCAGCCTCGCGCGGATAAGACACTATGTGATAATGTTGGTATATTCTCGTCTGCGAAAGCAAAGAATCTGTTGAAAAAGGGCATACGAAAAGGGATGATCAGCGAGCAGGAGCGCCAAGGGTACCCGAGGAACATCTGGTCCGTTACATCGGATGGCGAAGCTCTTGAGGCACAACTGGAGAATCCTTATAAGGGCGCGTACCACGGCTACCCCATGCCAGACACCGATCCGATGAGAAAGATGGTGCTTGAGCAGTGGGAGAAAAGAGATGAACAATAATTTTTCGATCGATTTTGATTGGCTACCACGGGAGTATGGCAACCAGGTTGAACAAACGACGCTGGCAGAGTTGTGCATCCGAGTTGATGGCAATATAGCGACTGATCTGGAAGACCTTTTGGCGAAATCTGTCCGCAAAAAAGCGAGATTGTCTGCTTATGACCTGGCAGTCTGGTTTGCTTCAAACTGGTGGCGTTTACGTTGGGAACCCGAATCGAGATCTCATCAATGGGAGATGAGCCATCATTTGTCAGCAGCCGGCGGCGGGTACGTTTGGCCTGATGTGAATTTCGTCAGTGATGGAAGCTTGGTTCTCGTCCGTAGCCGCGCTACCGAGGGCCGATCTGCTGAACCGATCCGCTATCTGAGTAGTTTCAACTATTCTGTTAGTGCGGATGAATTCGAACAGGGGGTGGACCGATTCATTGAGGCAGTGTTTGCCCGGCTGGCCGGGCTCGATGTTGATGAGCATGGGTTGGTCGATCTTTGGAACGATGTTAAGGAAGAACGAGCCAACCCGCAACTTGCAAAATGGCGCAAGCTGGAGGCGCTGACAGGATTTGACCCTGAAGAAGCACCGAAAGGACTTATTCAGCAACTGCTGGACAAAGAAGCCAACTGGGGTTCCGGAGCTATTGAAGAGGTCGCGGCAGCATCCAGGGCAAACGCTGTTGCAGACCTTCAAAAGATAGTGGCTTCCCGTGATAGAGCAACAGAGGTTGGAATCTCTGGCTTTGAGTGTGCCCGTCAACGTATTGCAAGACAGGACAAATCCACTTTGTTTTCATGGCAACGCGCTGAGCGTGCAGCTTTGGTATCGCGTGAAGCTTGGTCTTTGCCTTCCGGACCTGTGCCGACTGAGACGCTTTCCGACCTGTTCAAGATTTCTGAGAACTTGATATTGAAGCCAGGCGACGATCAAACTGGACTCATGCCGGTAGGATTTCGGCTAGGCGGTAATAGTGAAAAAATCAATGTTTCTCTACAAAGGAAGCGAACCACAGGGCGTCGCTTTGCACTCCTAAGGTTGGTTGCCGATCATTTATTGTCAGAGCCGGAAGAACGATTACTGCCGGCGACAGACACCAAAACCGAACGGCAGAAAATGCAACGAGCGTTCGCACAGGAGTTCCTCTGCCCGATTTCCGACCTTGAAGAATTTCTCGGTAGTGGTAAGCCGAGTGATGAATTCATCGACGAGGCAGCGGCGCATTTCGACGTTTCACCGTTATTGATCAAGACAAAACTCGTCAATCATGGCGTGCTGCCACACGAGGAACTCATAGCTCCCATGCATCAGTAGTGGCGGCGGGAGTACCAAGTGGCCCAAGAGCAAAATCGATACCCTGCGCCGACTGCTCAAGGACGAACCGCTGGTTCGGCACGAGGACGCCTTTGACATCGTGCGTTCCTGCCCCCACGGGGCCGTCGCTGCCGTGCTCGGCACGCTCAAACAACTGCGTCTGGACCACCTCATCGCCCCCGGCGCTTCGCTAGACATGGTTCTCCGGCCTTCCTGATGTCACGCTTGAACAGCGAAGACCGAACGAAACTCATAATGTCGCCCAGTAAATGTATTATTTCATCAGATAGGTCGTTCCCTTGCCTTGCCCTCGTTTCTTTATTACACCTTTATCGACAAGGCGTTTCAGCAGGCTCTTAAGTCCCGAACGGGTCATTTCCGTATTTTCCAGAATATAAGCGATACTGCACTCACCGGCATTTTCGATGATTTGATAAATATGTTTTTCATTCATATTCAGCACTGTAGTCGGTGAGGCTTTTATAATTTTACCGTGCAGCAGGTCTGCCTGAATTGAAACTGTCTTTAAGAAGAAATCAAGCCAGTTTTCATAATCCGGTTGTGTATTATCAAGTGTGGACTGTGTGCTTCTCAGACAGACGTAATAGTTTTCCTTGTTATCCTCAATGATCTTTTCGTGTGACGTATATTGTGCCCATTTATAACCATGACGTAACAAAAGCAAAGTCGTCAGCAGGCGGCTGAGCCTTCCATTGCCGTCACGAAATGGATGGATTGCCAGAAAATGAACGATAAATGCGCCAATAACAATAAGCGGGTGGCTCACATCTCCTGATTCAAGCTCACCATATGCAGCGATAAGACTGGTCATTGCCGCCTCGGTTGCAGGACCGGGCGGTGTCGTTTTAAACCATGTCCTGATGAGCTCGCCTGTATTATTGTCGATTTCAACAACGTCATTGGTAATGTCTTTATAGGCGCCCCTTTGCCCGGAGGGAAACTGATCTTCCGTCAATTTACCGGTGAGTATCTGGTGAATCTCCCTGATTGTTTTTTCAGAGATAGTGAGTTTTTCGAAATTATCATTAACGTACCTCAATGCTTCAACATAACCGGCTACCTCTCTTTCCGACCTTGACGATAGCTTTGTTATTCTGCAGCCTTTCGCTACCAGTTCCCTGACTTGTTCATCCGTTAAAACGGCGCCTTCAATCCTGGTAGACGCACCGGAAGAGGTAATTATTGAAGCCTGCTTAAGGCTCTCAACAAGAGCAGGCCTTTGCAACCCCGTTGCTTCAAAGGCGCCGTGAAACCTTTCTATCCTGGAGATGAGAGAAGTGTGGTAGCCTGTGATGGTCAGGTTTTTAATTTTCTTCATAGCGAACATCCTTAAAACATCCGAATAACAGCCATATCATAACACAAAAACAGCCGTAAAACAGCCATAAATAAAAATATGTCCCAGACAATCAACCGCAGGGATCTCGATTTCCTGATATACGAAATGCTCGACGTCGAAAACCTGTGCGAGCGCGAGTATTTCTCCGGCCAGGGACGCGACATATTCGACCCCATGATCGACCTGGCCGAGGATATCGCCCGGGACCATTTCCTGGCCTGCGCGGAGGCCGGAGACAAGCAGCCTGCGGAACTGGTGGACGGCAAGGTAAGGATGGTTCCGGAAACGCAAGCCGCCATGGACAACCTGTATGAAGCCGGATTTGTCGCTTCCTGCCTGGATGCCGGGCACGGCGGCCTGCAACTCCCAGTGACTGTCGCCAACGCCTGCATGGCCCTGTTTCAGGCGGCCAATACGGGTTTGTGCGGCCTGCCGTTCCTCTCGGTGGGCGTTGCCAACCTGATTAACGCCTACGGAAGCGCAGAGCAGAAAGCCCTGTATATCCCTCCACTGCTGAACGGCCGGTTTTACGGCACCATGTGCCTGTCGGAACCCCATGCAGGTTCTTCACTGACCGACATACGCACCAGGGCCGAACTGCAGGCCGACGGTAGCTACCGCATAACCGGCAACAAGATGTGGATCACCGGCGGGGAACATGAACTGTGCGAGAATATCATTCACATGGTGCTGGCCAAGATCCCGGGCGGCCCTCCCGGAGTCAAAGGCATCTCCCTCTTTATCATCCCGCGTTACCGTGTCGATGCGGATGGCAAAGCGGGTGAGTCCAACGATGTTTCCCTGGCCGGCCTGAACCACAAGATGGGGCAGTGCATCACGCCGAATTGCGCGCTGAATTTCGGCGAAAACGGGACCTGCACCGGGTACCTGGTGGGCGAACCCCACCGCGGACTGGAATACATGTTCCTGATGATGAACGAGGCCCGTATCGGTGTGGGACTGGCCGCGGTAGGCGCGGGCTATGCAGGTTACCGCTATTCGCTCGAGTATGCCCGTGAACGCACCCAGGGGCGGTTGCCGGACAACAAGGACCCGACGAATAAAATGGTGCCCATCATCCGGCATGCCGATGTGAAGCGCATGCTGCTGGCACAGAAAGCCTATGTGGAAGGGGGGCTGGCCCTGTGCCTGTTTGCATCCCGGCTCGTGGATGAAGAGAAAACACACCCCGATGTGGAAGTCCGGGAAGAATCAGCCCTGTTGCTGGATGTCCTCGTTCCCATCGTCAAGGCATGGTGTTCAGACTGGTGTCTGGAGGCGAACAAACACGCCATCCAGATACTGGGCGGGTACGGCTACACCCGGGACTTCCCGGTGGAACGCCTGTACCGGGATAACCGCATCAACATGATCCACGAAGGCACCAGCGGCATCCACGGCATCGACCTGCTGGGTCGGAAGGTGATAATGAAAAACGGCGCGGGTTTCAGGTTGCTGGTACGCAGGATACAACAGGACACAGACGCTGCAGGGGCTTATGGGAGCTTGTCGGAATATGCCGCCGCCCTCAACCAGGCCCTGGCAACCGTGACGGATACCACGGAAGTCCTGGCCGCAACGGCGGCCAGGGGCGAGTTGAACAGGTTTCTTGCCAATTCATCCGCGTACCTGGACATGCTCGGGCACGTGGTCGTTGCCTGGATGTGGTTGAAACAGGCCGCGGCCGCCCAGGCGGGACTCGCGCACGCAAACGACGCAGACAGGCAGTTCTACCGGGGCAAGATGCAGGCCTGCCGCTATTTCTTCCGCTGGGAATTGCCGAAAATACAGGCGCAGGCAGAACTGCTGTCGGGACTGGATACGACCTGCCTGGATATGCCGGAAGAGGCATTTTGAATATATGATATATGGGGTCAGAGTAAAAATTCTGAAAATCCAGGGGTCAGAGTAAGAAATTCGACAGAATTTTTACTCTGACCCCTTGTATTATTTATCGAGGAGATTCCGGTGGACTTTACCTATTCAGAAAAAGTACAGACACTGCAAAATCGGCTTAACGAGTTTATGCAGGCCCATGTCTATCCGGTCGAGCAGGCTTACCGGGAAGCATTGGCAAGCGCCGCCAACCCCTGGACTACCCCACCCATCCTGGAGGACTTGAAAAAAAAGGCGCGAGCGCAGGGACTATGGAACCTGTTCTACCCCAAAGCACACTCCGCCGGAGATGCACTTACCAACCTCGAATATGCACCACTGGCCGAGATCATGGGCCGGGTCATCTGGGCGCCTGAGGTGTTCAATTGCAATGCGCCCGATACCGGCAACATGGAGACCTTAATCCTGTACGGCACCGAAAAGCAGAAAGAACGCTGGCTCAAGCCCCTGCTGGCAGGTGAGATACGCTCCGGATTTTGTATGACCGAACCGGACGTCGCCTCATCGGACGCGACCAATATCGCCTGTGCCATGGTCAGGGAAGGAAATGACTACCTCATAAACGGGCGCAAGTGGTTTACCACGGGCGGCATGCGCGACAACTGTGAGATCCTGATCGTGATGGGCAAGACCGACCCGGACAACCCGGACCGCCACAGGCAGCAATCGATGATCCTCGTGCCCAGGGGTACACCCGGCGTGGAAATTGTTCGTTACGTGCACAGTTTCGGTTACAACGATGCGCCTTTTGGTGAAGCGGAGATTCATTTCGATAATGTCCGGGTACCGGCAGAAAACATCCTGCTGGGAGAAGGGCGCGGGTTTGAGATCGCCCAGGGCCGCCTTGGGCCGGGCCGCATTCACCACTGCATGCGTCTGATTGGTTGCGCACAGCGCGCCCTGGAGCTGGCATGCCGGCGGGTGGAAGGGCGAGCCACCTTCGGCAGGAAAATCAGCCAGCACCAGTCGGTGCGGGAAGATATTTCCAGGGCCTATTGCAAAATAGAACAGGCGCGCCTGTTGACCCTGCTGGCGGCAGACAGGATGGATAAATTTGGTAACAAGGAGGCCCGCGATCTTATCGCGGCCATCAAGATTACCGCGCCGGTCATGGCCTGCGAGGTGATCGACGACGCCATACAGATGCACGGCGCGGCCGGTGTGACCGAGGACTTCTTCCTGGCGGAGGCCTACAACTATGCCAGGCAGATCCGCCTGGCCGATGGTCCCGACCAGGTCCACATGATGTCCCTGGGCAAGCAGATTATCCAGCGTTATTCCGGTGCGACCTGACCCCACTATCCGGGGACGGAATTTAATTCCGTCCCCTTGCGCGACGAAATGTAAGTCAGGCCGGGGACGGACTTAAGTCCGTCCCCATTACAGCAAAATGACGGACAGGCAGATTATGGAAACGGCAAAACTGAATTCCTATCTTGAGGCTCATATAGACGGTTTCTCCGGGCTGGTTAAAGCAGAGAAATTCCCCGGCGGGCAATCGAACCCGACCTGGCTGCTGAGCGCCGCCAGCGGCCGCTACGTGCTGCGCAGCAAGCCTCCCGGGCTGTTGCTCAAATCCGCCCATGCCGTGGATCGCGAGTTCAGGGTGATCAAGGCCCTGGCAGAAACCGATGTACCGGTCGCCCGCGCCCTGCACCTGTGCGAAGACGAGGGCGTTACCGGCGCCATGTTCTACGTGATGAGCTACGAGGAGGGGCGGATATTCTGGGATCCGGCGCTGCCGGAGACCGGCAGGGAAGGGCGAACAGGTTACCACCGTGAGTTGATTCGCGTTCTTGCAGCCATACACAAAGTGGATATCGATGCTGCCGGATTGGCCGACTTCGGTCGCCCGGGAAACTACTACGAGCGGCAGATCAGCCGCTGGAGCAAACAATACAAGGCTTCGGAGACAACAAGGATCGAGCCGATGGATACGCTGATGGACTGGTTGCCCGCCAACCTGCCGGCGGCTGACGGCAAGAACGGCTTGATCCACGGGGATTACCGCATCGACAATGTTATTTTTCATCCTGCCGAGGCGCGCGCCCTGGCAGTCATTGACTGGGAACTGTCCACACTGGGGCATCCGTTATCGGACCTGGCCTACTATTGCATGTGCCTGCGGCTGCCCCCCGAGGGCGATGTCAAGGGTCTTGCCGGGAAAGATCGCAACGCCCTGGGGGTCCCCGGGGAACAGGCCATTATTGAGCAGTACGGCGAATTCCGCCGCTTGCCGGCAATTGAAAACTGGCATTTTTACCTGGCGTTCAGCTATTTTCGCATGGCCGCAATCTGCCAGGGCGTGTATAAACGCGGTCTTGACGGCAACGCGTCCAGCAAGAGGGCCCTGGAGATGGGCCGGATTGTGGAGCCCATGGCTGCCGACGCGGTAGAACTTATTGCCTGATAACAGGATATTCGGGGTCAAAGTAAGAAATTCGGAGACATTACTCTGACCCCGAATATAGCGAGGTGAAGTTATGACGACAGACCTGTTCGACCTGACCGGCAAAATTGCGCTGGTGACCGGCGCCAGCCGCGGTATCGGCGAGTCGGCCGCCAGGCTGCTGGCGCAACGGGGCGCCCATGTCATTATTTCCAGCCGCAGGCAGGAGGGCTGTGAGAAAGTGGCCGCAAGTATCCGGGATGAAGGCGGCCGGGCCACCGCTCATGCCTGCCACATCGGCGACCTGGACCAGGTCGAAGCCATCTTCAGCCACGTCCGGGAAGAGTTTGGCCGCCTGGACATACTTGTCAACAATGCGGCGGCAAACCCCTATTACGGCCACATCACGGAAACCGACCCGGGATCATTTCAAAAAACCGTCGAGGTGAATATACGCGGGTATTTCTTCATGTCTGCAAACGCCTGCAGGGTGATGAAGGAAAGCGGTGGGGGCGCCATCGTCAACGTAGCCTCGGTCGACGGGGTACGGCCGGGAGACAAACGGGGCATTTATTCCATCACCAAAAGCGCCATCATCCAGATGACAAAAGCCTTCGCGCTGGAGTGCGGCCCGGACAATATCCGGGTCAACGCCCTGCTGCCGGGATTGACCGACACGAAATTCGCCGGCGCCCTGACCGGTAATGAAGATGTCCTGAATTCCTGGTTAAGGCAAATGCCGTTAAGGCGCTATGCCCAACCCGATGAAATGGCCGGCGCCATCCTGTTCCTCGCCTCACCGGCTTCCGGCTTCGCCACCGGCAGCATTCTTCCCGTGGACGGGGGTTACCTGATCTGAATATATGGGGATAAGTGGGGTCAGAGTAAAAATTCTTCGAATTTCGTAACTACTCACCCCCACTCGTCCTTCCTGCACTTCTCCTCGTTCGTCATTCCCGCGCGCCCCCCGTCATTCCCGCGCAGGCGGGAATCCAGTGAAAAAAACGTCCCAAAGGGACACGTTATAAGGTGTCGCAAGCGACCCGTTTAACAGACTGGATTCCGGCCTTCGCCGGAATGACGAAGGGAGCGCGGGACGAACAGGTGGGGTGAGTAGTTACCGAATTTCTTACTCTGACCCCTTTATATTATCCCTGCATCAGGTCTGGACTCCTGTTGCCTGAGTGTGGTATAAGTCCGCTTCTCAGTTTGTAAAACTGCATTTGCGGACCGTGGAAGGAAGCGCCGGTCCGTGTCTTCTTGAGGGTGATGCCCTGGAAATCCCTGTACTGAACGGCAAGACTGCGTAAGCGCGTCGCGCCATTTTCAAAGACGGAAAGCCCTGTATACATCAGGGCACCAGAACACACAAGCTAACCTGGAGAGACAGATTATGCCCGGTCGCAATTATTTACACATACCCGGCCCGACGATCGTGCCGCAGCGCATCCGCAACGCCATGGCCCTGGAACAGGAGGACATGCGTGCGGAGGATTTCCCCGAATTCACGCTGCCGTTGTTTGACGACCTGAAAAAGATTTTCAAAACGGAGACGGGGCGGATATTCATCTTTCCTTCCTCCGGCACCGGGGGGTGGGAAGCCGCCATCACCAACACCTTATCGTCGGGGGACAAGGTCCTGATGTCGCATTTCGGCCAGTTCAGCCAGCTCTGGGTGGATATGTGCCGGCGTCATGGCCTGGATGTCCATGCCCTGGAACTGGACTGGGGCGAGGGTGTTCCCGTTGACCGTTATGCGGAAATACTGAAAGCCGATACCAACAAGGAAATCAAGGCCGTGTTTGCCACTCACAATGAGACCGCTACAGGTGTGAAGAGTGACGTAGCCGGGGTCCGCAGGGCGCTGGATGAGGCGGATCACCCGGCACTGTTTTTTGTCGACGCGGTGAGTTCCCTGGGTAGCCTGGATTTCCGTATGGATGAGTGGGGGGTGGACCTGGCTGTCAGCGGTTCGCAGAAAGGCTTTATGCTGCCTACGGGACTCGGTATCGTGGGCGTCAGTGAAAAAGCGCTTGCCGCGCGCACAGACGCAACCCTCTACCGCACCTTTTTCTCTTTCGACGACATGATCGCAGCGAACGACAACGGTTATTTCCCCTATACTCCCAATACCATATATCTCAGGGGACTGCGGGAATCCATCGATATGCTGATGGAGGAGGGCCTGGATAACGTCTTCGCGCGCCACACCCGTATGGCCACCGCGGTACGCAAGGCGGTGGAGGCATGGGGCCTGTCCCTGGTCGCCAAAGATGCGCAATGGTATTCCGATACGGTCAGCGCAGTACGGGTGCCGGAAGGTTTTGACGGCAATGCGGTGGCGCGCCACAGCTATAAATACTATAACGTTGCACTGTCCATCAGCCTCGGCAAGATTGCCGGGCAGGCGTTTCGCATAGGACACCTGGGTGATTTGAATGAAGTGATGGTATTGACGCCGCTTAACAGCGCCGAGATGTCGATGAAAGACATGGGGATTGATATTGAGCTGGGTAGCGGCGTGGCCGCCGCGCAGGAATACCTGCGCAATACCCGGCAGGCTCGCTTCTGATGAGTTTTACTCAGTACCCGCCAGCGCCGGTGCGGTTGCAGCGCAGTGAACTTGCCGTGCCCGGATCCAGCCCCGGCATGTTTGAAAAAGCGGCCCGTTCCGCCGCGGATTTCATTTTCCTGGATTGCGAGGACGCGGTGATCCCCGATGATAAACCCCAGGCCAGGAAGAACATCATCCAGGCGCTGAACGATATCGACTGGCAGGGAAAAACCATGTCGGTGCGCATCAACGGTCTCGATACGCATTACATGTACCGCGACGTGGTGGATATCGTCGAGCAGGCCGGCGCCGGGCTCGATACCGTGCTGATCCCCAAGGTGGGCACGGCTGCGGACGTCTACATGGTGGATTGCCTGCTGACCCAGATTGAGGACGCCATGGGGATTGAAAAGAAAATCGGCATAGAGTGCCTGATTGAGACCGCGCTGGGCGGGGCCAACGTCATGTCCATCGCACAGTCCTCGACGCGCCTGGAGGCATTGCACTTCGGGGTTGCGGATTATGCGGCCAGTATGCGGGCGCGCACCGTGAACATCGGCGGACTGAACCCGGATTACCAGTGTGACGGCGCTTTGGGCGACCAGTGGCATGCCGCCCTGGTGAACATTGTCACCGCGTGCCGGGCCTGCGGACTGCGCGCCATAGACGGTCCGTACGGCGATTTCAACGATCCGGAAGGATATATTGCTGCTGCCAGACGGGTGGCGGCGCTGGGTTATGAAGGCAAATGGGCGATCCATCCCAACCAGATCGAACTGGCCAATGACGTGATGTCACCACCGGAAGCCGAAGTAAACCGGGCCCGGCGTGTGCTGGAGGCATTGCAGGA
Organism: Gammaproteobacteria bacterium; assembly: GCA_965204045.1. Classification (GTDB taxonomy): domain Bacteria; phylum Pseudomonadota; class Gammaproteobacteria; order Eutrophobiales; family Eutrophobiaceae; genus JAAXHV01. Next base: position 4,198,582 of record CBDBDW010000002.1, on the reverse strand, counting down.
GGCGGCGGCACAGGGCAAGGGCGCGGCGCAACTGGACGGCAAGATGATCGATGCGGCATCGGAACGCATGGCCAGGAACATTGTGCGCCAGGCAGAATTGATAAACAGGTAGCCATAGAGGGCGGAGAATGTCCGGGGTCAGAGTAAGAAATTCACAGAATTTTTACTCTGACCCCAAGTATCCGAATTAATTGTGAGGTAACAAGTGTGGAAATTCATGAATATCAAGCGAAGGAAATACTGACGGATTTCGGCGTACCCATTCCCCGGGGTGGACTGGCGTACAGCCCGGAACAGGCTGTATACCGTTCCCATGAAATCGGCGGTGATGCCTGGGTGGTGAAGGCGCAGATCCACTCGGGCGGGCGCGGCAAGGCCGGCGGGATAAAGTTCTGCCGGGACGACGAGGAGATCTGGGCGGCTGCCGATGAACTGCTCGGCAAGAGACTGATTACCAACCAGACCGGCAGCGCCGGCAAGATCATTCATCGTTTATACGTCGAGGAGGCCAGCGAAATTGCCAATGAATATTACATCGGGTTTGTACTGGACCGGCAGAAGGAGAGGATCTCCATCGTTGCTTCCTCGGAGGGGGGAATAGAGATCGAGGATATAGCCAGTGAAAAGCCGGATTCACTCATTCGCGTAACCGTTGAACCGGCAGTGGGCATGCAGCCCTTCCAGGCCAGGGAGATTGCCTTCAAACTGGGCATCGATAAAGCCCTGAGCAGCCAGGCGATTACAACACTCCTGGGTTGCTACCGGGCGTTCCGCGACCTGGATGCCACCATGGTGGAAATCAACCCCCTGGTCGTGACCACGGACAACCACCTGCTGGCGCTGGATGCAAAAATGGGATTTGATGACAACGCCCTGTTCCGGCGTCCGAATATTTCCGAATTGCGGGATAAGTCACAGGAAGACCCCCGGGAAATGAAGGCGGCGGACCGCGGTCTCAGTTACGTGGGACTACAGGGAAATATCGGCTGTATCATCAACGGCGCCGGTCTGGCGATGGCGACCATGGACATGATCAAGCACGCCGGCGGGGAGCCGGCCAACTTCCTGGACATAGGTGGCGGGGCTTCGCCGGATCGCGTGGCAAAGGCCATCAACCTGATCCTGGCAGACAAGAACGTCAGGGCGGTACTGGTGAATATCTTTGCCGGGATCAACCGCTGTGACTGGGTTGCCGAAGGGATAGTTCAGGCGCTGGGCAAGATTGAACTGACGTTGCCCTTCGTGGTCAGGCTGTCGGGCACCAACATGGAAGAGGGCAGGGAAATACTGAAGAACAGCAGGTTGCCGATCATCATGGCGGATACCCTGCACGAAGCGGCGGATAGGGCGGTTACCGCGTGGCAGGACTACGAGAAAGACCAGGGTCAGGAGTAGGAGAGCAGTTATGTCGATTTTAATAGACGAAAAAACAAAGGTCATAGTCCAGGGCTTTACCGGCCAGATCGGCACCTTCCATTCCCGGGACATGATCGGTTACGGCACCAATATTGTCGGTGGCGTTACCCCCGGCAAGGGGGGGACCCGGTACCTGGATCGGCCCGTGTTTGACACGGTCAAGGATGCGGTAGCCGAGACCGGCGCCGACAGCAGTATCATTTTCATTCCGCCGCCGTTTGCCGCCGACGGCATCATGGAAGCCGCGGACGCCGGCATAAAGTATTGTGTCTGTATCACCGACGGTATCCCCGCACACGACATGATCCGGGTGAAGCGCTATATGCGCCGCTACCGGGTGGAAGACAAGATGCTGCTGACCGGGCCCAACTGTGCCGGCACGATCAGCCCCTCCAAGGCCATGCTGGGCATCATGCCGGGGCATATCTACATACCGGGCAGGGTGGGCGTTATCGGCCGCTCCGGCACCCTGGGATACGAGGCCGCTTCGCAGATGAAAGCGCTGGGAATCGGGGTATCGACCAGTGTCGGCATCGGCGGCGACCCCATCAACGGCAGTTCCTTCAAGGATCACCTGCTGCGGTTTGAAGAGGATCCGGAGACCGATGCCGTGGTGATGATAGGCGAGATTGGCGGACCGCAGGAAGCGGAAGCGGCCGAGTTCTACCGGGACAACATGAAAAAGCCGGTTATAGGATATATCGCGGGCCTGACCGCGCCCAAGGGTAAACGCATGGGACATGCCGGCGCCATTATTTCCGCATTCGGCGAGAGCGCCGCGGAAAAGGTGGAAATCCTGCAGGAATGCGGCGTGACCATCGTGCCCAGGCCGTCAGAATTCGGCAGCACCGTAAAGGCGGCGCTGGATTCGCTGTGATTATCTCAGCCTGGAAGTAATGAATGTATGAGCCGGATAAATCCGATCGTCATTCCGGCGAAAGCCGGAATCCAGTCGATTATACATTTCCTTATAATGAAGATTGGTTTGACTGGATTCCGGGCCTGCCCCCGTGTGGAGTTGGGCGGGGGTCAAGCCCGGAATGACGGCTTGTGCCGGAGGATAATAAGGTGAATAAACCCAAAGTCATTGTCAGCCGTAAGTGGCCGGAAGAGGTCGAAAGCAGGATGCAGGAACTATTTGACGTACAGTTGAACGGGACAGATACCCCCATGACGGTCAGCGAGATGCAGGCGGCACTTGAAACCGCCGATGCTTTTTGCCCCACCGTCTCCGATAACGTCAACGCGGAGGTGCTGTCCGTGGCTGGCCTGAAAGCCCGGATTATCGGCAGCTATGGCGTGGGTTTTAACCATATCGACCTTGACGCCGCCAGGTCCCGCGGGCTGGTAGTGACCAATACGCCGGAAGTGCTCACCGATTGTACGGCCGATCTGGCCATGACCCTGCTGCTGATGACTGCGCGCCGCGCCGGCGAAGGTGAACGGCACGTGCGCAACGGGGAATGGACCGGCTGGCGTCCCACCCATATGATGGGCACAAAGGTAACCGGCAAGACGCTGGGTTTGATCGGAATGGGGAGAATCGCCAGGGCCATGGCGCAAAGGGCTTTCCATGGATTCGGCATGAGGATTATCTTCACGGACCCCTATCCGCCGCCGGATGAACTGATCGATTCACTGCAGGCGGAGGCGCGTGATACCGTAGAGGACGTGCTGCGGGAGGCGGATTTTGTCTCCCTGCATTGTCCCGGCGGCAAGGAGACCTACCATTTGATCAACAGTGAGCGGCTTGCCCTGATGAAACCCGGGGCGTTTCTCATCAACAGCGCCCGCGGCGACGTGATCGACCAGTCCGCGCTGATCGCGGCCCTGGAAACGGGCGCCATCGCCGGCGCCGGCATGGACGTGTTCGAAGGAGAGCCGGCCGTGCCCGATCAATTATTGTCGATGGAGAACGTAGTGCTTTTCCCGCACCTGGGCAGCGCCTCCAGGGAGACCAGGGTTGCGATGGGCATGCGGGTCGTGGAAAACCTGCAGGCGTTTTTCAACGGTGAAACGCCGCGCGATCGCGTTGTGTGATTCATTTCGCCCCGTGTCCGGGGACAGACTTCACCCCGTCCGGGGACAGACTTAAGTCTGTCCCCTTCTGAATATGCCCGCCTTTGATTTTCCGGACCAGCCGTCAGCCGCGGGACTGGATTCCGCCACGGCCAGTTATGCCGGCAACCTCATAGAACTGCTGGCGGAGTTGTTGCGCCAGGTTATCAGACAGAGAAAGCTGGAGATACTCCCGGTTTTCGAGGGAGAGCAGGCCCTGCCGAGGGATGACGACGAGTTGTTGCTGGCCGGGTTGCAGGCCTGGGGGATCTGGTTCCAGCTTCTCAATATTGCCGAAGAAAACGCGGCCATGCGCCGGCGCCGGGCGACTGAAAGTATGCGCGGACTGGAACACGTCCCCGGCACGTTTGCCAGCGTTATTGCCCGGGCCAGTGCGATGGACCTGTCCCGGCAGGAAGTCCAGGACTTGCTGGATCGTATGAAAGTGACGCCGACCGTCACCGCACACCCCACGGAGGCAAAACGCGTAACGGTCCTGCAGATTCACCGCCGTATCTACGTGATACTGTACCGGCTGGAAGCTACGCGCTGGACCCCGCGTGAACGGGAAGCGCTGGAAGAACAACTCCGTAACGAAATCGACCTGCTCTGGTTGACCGGGGAGTTGCGTCTGGAGAAACCTTCCGTTGTCCAGGAAGTTAAATGGGGCCTGCATTTCTTTGAGCAAACCTTGTATGAACGCGTTCCGGAGACCCTGGAAAGACTTGACTGGGCCCTGGCAAGGCATTACCCGGGCGTAAAATTTTCCACCCCGCCATTTTTCCGCTTCGGTTCGTGGATAGGGGGTGACCGTGACGGCAATCCTTCCGTCAACAACACCATTACCCGGGAAGCCCTGTTGTTGAACAGGAATGCTGTTTTGCAGCATTACCAGGCAAGTTTGAACAGGTTGTTCTCCCAACTCAGTGTATCCATTCACGCGATACACCCGTCGGCCGTATTTATAAAACACCTGGACAGCTTGCTGGATGGAAGCGGGCGCCGGAGCAGCATCGAGAAGCGCAACCCGGGTGAGATCTTCCGGCAGTTTGTTATCTGCATACTGGAAAAGGTCAGGAATACCGAGAAAAAAAACACGCTGAGCGAGTTCAGTTATGCCGATGCCGAGCAGTTTATCCGGGACTTGAAAATTCTTGAGCAGGGACTGCAGGCCGCCGACTGCGCACACCTGGCAGACTCGCAGGTAACCCCGCTGCGGCGCCAGGCCGAGGCGTTCCGGTTTTGCACGGCGCGCCTTGACGTAAGAGAAAATTCCACGGTCATAACCAAAACGCTGAGAGACATCTGGCAACTTCGGCAGCAGGGGGAAACACCGCCCCCGGCGGATGCGCCGGAATGGCTCGCCTGGATACAGGCGGAGTTATCCACGCCGGTCGATCAACTCCCGCATTTCTCCCTTGCGGACAGGCAATCAGCCATGACTTTCGGCCTGTTCCAGTTGATTGCCGAAACGCAACGGACCCTGGACAGGGATGCGTTTGGCGGTTTTATCCTGAGCATGACCCGGTCGGTGGCGGATATACTGGGCGTGTACCTGCTGGCCAAGTATGCCGGCGTATTCAGCGACAGCCAGGCGGTGGAAAATTCGCCCCTGCCGGTCATACCCCTGTTCGAGACCATTGAAGACCTGCGCAAGGCCCCCAGGATCATGCAGGTCCTGCTGAAAACGCCGGTTGTCCGGCGCAGCGTGAGGGAACAGGGCGGTATCCAGGAAGTCATGATCGGTTACTCCGATTCCAACAAGGACGGCGGGTTCCTGACGGCGAATTATGAATTGAGCCGCGCCCAGACGGAACTGACCAGAACCGGCGAAAAATGCAGGATTCCCATCGTTTTCTTTCACGGCAGGGGCGGATCGGTCAGCCGCGGCGGCGGGCCTACCAGGAGTGTTATCGCTGCGCAACCTGCGGGTTCCGTAAACGGCAAACTGCGGATTACGGAACAGGGCGAAGTTGTCTCTTCCAAGTACGCCAACCACGGTACGGCGCAGTACGAAATGGAACTGCTTGCCGCCAGTGTCATGGAGCATACCCTGAAATCCATGACGGAGGATCAATTCAGACCCGACCCGGAGTTCGAGCAGGCCATGGACGCGCTGTCCAACCTGGCTTACACCGAGTACCGGCAGTTGGTGGAGGAGACGGGACTGGTCGATTATTACCAGACGGCAAGCCCGGTGGAGGAACTGGGCAAGCTCAGGATCGGCTCGCGGCCGGACCGCAGGTTCGGTGTCGGTTCGCTGGACGACCTGCGAGCCATTCCGTGGGTATTTGCCTGGACCCAGAACCGCCACCACGTCCCGGCCTGGTATGGGCTGGGAAGCGCCGTGGAAAAGTTTATCAGGGTCAGGGGCAGTGAGGGAAAGAAACTGCTGAAGAAAATGTATAAACGCTGGCCGTTGTTCAGATTGATTATTGACGAGGCGGAAAAATCCCTGGCCTTTGTGGACACTGACGTGCTGCTCCGGTACGCCGGCCTGCTGGAGCAGGAAATCATCTCCTCGAAAATCCTGCAGGAATACAGGCAGTCCATAGCAGGCGTGCTCATGATAACGGGCGAAAAAAAACTGGCGGAACAGTTCCCCCGTTTCAGCAGGAAACTGGAACGCCGCGGCGATATTCTCAAACAGGTCGGCCTGGCCCAGGTCGAACTGGTCAAGCGGTTTCGCGAACAGGGCAAGCAGTCAGACCTGGTTGCGCTGCTCCTTTCCATCAACTGCGTCAGCGCCGGCCTGGGGTGGACGGGGTGAGCTGGCAGTCTGGGTTTATTCCAATATGAATTGGGCCTGAAAAAGTTTACGGACCTGTTAGAATCGGAAGATACGTGTTCAGCTTTATCTCAGTACTTCTTAATATTTGAGGAAAAGAACCTGCTGACCTTCTTATGAAGGAGAAATGTCTGAAAACGCTAAAAAATAGAAATTATATGGTTGATGAAAAAAAATGCCCAATTTGGCAAACTCAATGCAGCATTAGTTCATCTTCTTCTGAAGATGCGTTCGACGTGCATTCTCCCCGTGCGGGTGGGCGCTATATAATTACGGGCACTGCTATGGCTGTGCTCAGCAACGGATTCGCACTGGAAAATCCTCAAAAGAACAAACTTTCAAGATGGATTTACGAACAGAATCTTTTGGGGGTGGTTCCAGAAATTGATTCCATAATATTGAAGCAGGTGAAGGGCTGGAGCCTGCCGCCAGTGTCAAGGCAAGTGGATTACACTCTCCAATTTCTTGAGTCAAAAACAAAAGTGATTGGGGGACATGTCAACATAAATCAGGTGTTAGAGGAGATGCAGGCGGCAACTTTACTGGAAAACCAAGGTGTAGTTCGATATATGATGGGACAAATTCAGGAAATGGGTTTGGTAAACGGTGACTGGAGCCAGCCGATCATCACTGTGGCGGGATACCGGCGTCTTGAGGAATTGAGGGAGATTCAGGCCAACTCAGACCAGGCTTTTGTTGCCATGTGGTTCGATGACTCAATGAAAACAGCATGGCAGGAAGGTTTCGAACCTGGAATTAGGGAAGCTGGCTACAAAGCACTCCGTATAGATCGTAAGGAACACAATAACAAGATTGATGATGAAATTATCGCAGAGATCAGGCGTTCACGGTTTCTTGTGGCTGATTTTACTTCAGAACCCGAAAAAGCGCGTGGGGGTGTATATTATGAAGCAGGATTTGCGCAGGGACTGAATATTCCCGTTATTTTTACATCTCGCGATGACCGATTTGAGGATGTTCACTTTGATACCCGACAATTCAACCACATCGTTTGGGCAAACCCAGAAGATCTGCGAAAGAAATTGAAAAACAGGATTTCAGCTACTGTTGGCGATGGGCCTGACCGGAATAAAAACCAATCATAATCAGGATTAAACAAACATCTTGTACTGCTAAAGCACGAGTCATGACACTTGAAATTGAGGGGGGTCGGTGAGTTTCACAGTATCAGACACATCAAAAACGGATGAATCCGCATCATTCAGGAAATCCTGGCGGTTGCTCTGATTACTGTCGGGCTAGAACACGAGAATTTGCCTCGTAATGACCATCTTCAACTGCGGGCAGTAAACACATACACAACACACACAAGTAAAGGAAAATAGAATGATCCGTGCAAACCTGTTCAACCCCTTTATATCACACCCTCTTGAACACGAAGACCGCCTGACATGGGCATTCCTCATTGCCCTCAAATATGCTCCACTCTTTCAGAACTTCCTTCGCGAACTCGTGGAATCAAATTTACCCCTGGAAAACCGGGAGCATGGCAGCATCTGGAAATCCGCACGCGTCTCAACTCAGACGAAGGAGATTGACTCGTCTACCAGCCGCCTTGTTTCCATTCTCCTTACCGATGAAACCGTAGAAGATGTGCGGGTTAAGTGGTCGGACCGTGAGCCGAGATACGATGGGGTCATCGAATATCCAGACGGTCTCACCTTCATCGTCGAAAACAAACCCTCACATGGCAATGTAGAACCAGGACAATTGTGCCCGTCCCGGAGTTCTTTTTCTTCAAAAGACGTTTCCGATATTTTTTTGCACCCTTCAGCAATATGCCTGGAGTGGTCGGACATTCTGGAAGAGGTGTTGAAGTACACTGACTCTGGCATGGACTCTTTTGCCAACCGCGAAATTTTCCGAGACTTTCTGTCATTCGTAGAAAAGTACCATGATGGCTTGACTCCCTACCGTACCTTCAGACTCTGCAGCAACAGACAGCAAGCGCTTAATAGACGAGCAAGGATGCTGGTGGATAAATTGGGTAGCCAAGTAAATTTGGAAAGTCGGGAAGGTTGGTACCTGTTCCGCCCCAACAAGATTGCCGAGAGAGTAGGGATTTGGGTCGAACCCAAACTGACGCTCAAAGTGAATTTATGGCCGGCAAACACGGTTACGCAGGCTCGTCGTTTCTACAACGAGGTGAACAGACCAGATTTTTTGGGCTTGGAAGGGTGGGAGGTTGAACCAAATCTCCACTTCTCCTTTGTGAGCAGGCAACTAATCTCGGCTAAACAAACTTGGCCAACTGACAGGTACTTCGACTACTTCAGTAACGAGGAGCTATACGGACAAAAAAACATAGCGACCTTGGTTCCCTTGGTTAAGCAATGGGAGAGCGAAGGCATCATCACAAGTGATGATCTGGACAAACTCAATGCCCTGTTCGAGAAGAACTATCCGACCCTTAATGTCAACCCGGGGTTCTCTGTCTCTCGGGAATGGAACCTCGATACCGTTATAGATTTGGAAGAACGGAGGGAACTCGAACACCACATCATTGATGCACTCAAAGCTCCCCTCGCCAGCTGGGGAGAAATACTCTCCGATTAAGGTGGAAGTCGTGCAGCAGTCTTATAGCACCACCAATTATTTCAGAGTCACTTGCCCCAATATCACCTTATGCAAGCGAGCATGAGAAAAGAAAAAATACAATCACCCCCCTTGGGCAATTCAGCTAACAACTATTAATTTGGAAGTGATACTCATGGCAAAAGGCAACGACGGAAACTATTTGCAGCATTGTACCGAAGTTGAAGCAGCAATATGCCTGGCAAGAATGAATAATGAGAACAGAAGTTTACACATTGCTCTTGCGCATGGAATGGCGCCGTTCGAACCCTTTGAAATATCGCTTAATCAACCACAGCCTGGCTTATGTCGCCGCCTCCTCAAATGCAAGTTGATAGAATCCAAAAAATCACCGCAAAGTGGTGAACCGGCCATAGTGGATGCGTACCGAAAGACAAACGCGTCAGAGGAGTGCTACCCCAACTCAGCAGAGTTGTTGAGAGCTGTCGTTGGCACGACGAATCTGTCTGGAGGAATTACTGAGATTGATGGTGAGAAATACATGCAACTTGCTAATGCTTGGTCGCATTCAAGGGTAAAAACGGCTTGTTCATCTTGGCGTGAGGAAATACTGCCGGATGGCATATTGGCCTGCCCGGAGAATCTTCAAACACCCTGGTTATTCACAATGGATCCAATGACGTATATTGAAGAAAATTATGAAAAGGACGATAACAATCTTCGTCGATTTGATATTGGTATTTTATCCTATGCACTAAGTCGGTATTTTCGTAGCGGAAAACCGGGAATTGCTTCCTTATTCGTATACAAAGTTGGAAAAAATAATGGTGACGTCCAATCTCAATTCCGGGAATTTGTGGAAGATTTGAGAGATAGTCTATCGGGATATTCTGAAGTAGGCGTTTCTTATTATTCATTACCACATATGTGGGGAAACCGTAATCTTGCAGGGTTACTTCATTCTCCTCAAATCGATCTTAGTACCTGTCTGACGTCAGCAGGATTAACAACTGGTATAGCCCCTGACGAGGATCTTGATTAATTGGGATGCATACATGGGGTCAGGCCGCACAATGCAAAGACTCCAGTGTAATATTTTGACCACGTTTTTACGTGTGCATTGTGCGGCCTGACCCCAAAAGCACCTGCTTGAGTATCTCATAACACTGCTATAAACCCTGCTTGACTTTGCCCTTACCATCTGGCAAGTTTACAGGTCAAAGAACTGATCGGGGAAGCAAACATGGCGGCTAATTGGGCAAATCAAACAGCGAGTACTTTATGACAAAAACAGCCATGCGCGCATTTGGCACATCGGATCGTACAGGCCATGACTCAAGCGGATTCTACAAGCGCAAAATGTACACCCAAAATCAGCAGAATATGGACGTTGAGCAGGGGCAAGAAAACGAATGCGATGAAAATGTCATAAATCGCATTCATAACCATTCAAGCATAGATATGAACGAGCTGCCGGACAATTCAGTGCATTTAATGGTGACTTCGCCGCCTTACAATGTTGGTAAGGAATATGACGATGATCTGACAGAAGATGAGTTCTCAAAACTTCTGGCATCTGTATGGTCAGAAGTTTATCGTGTGTTAGTTCCTGGCGGCAGGGCATGTGTAAACATTGCAAATCTTGGCCGCAAGCCTTATGTTCCGCTTAATTCCATGATTTCCCAACAGATGAATGAAATTGGGTATTTGATGCGCGGGGAAATTATCTGGGACAAGTCTGCCAGTGCTGGAACTTCATGCGCATGGGGTAGTTGGAAATCAGCATCAAATCCAGTCTTAAGGGACATACACGAATACATACTTGTTTTCTCAAAAGGCAGATATAACCGCCCATCGAAAAATAAGACATCGACAATATCCAATGATGAATTTCTTGAGTTCACGAAGAGCATCTGGACATTTCCATCCGAATCTGCGAAGCGCGTCAATCATCCAGCGCCATTTCCAGTAGAACTGCCCAGAAGACTGATACAGCTTTATACCTACGCTGGCGATATTGTGCTTGATCCATTTATTGGATCAGGAACAACAGCCGTCGCATCTGTAAAATCTGGAAGACGTTATGTTGGATACGACACCTCACCAGAATATGTAGAGATTGCTGAAAACAGACTGGCTCAAAATGAACTCCTGCTTGTTTGATCTCTTTCAGGTACGGGAAAAACGCAACAGGTTTGCTATGGGGCTTCCTACAGCATTCGATATGGTTCAACAACGAATGCCAAAAGGAAATCCGGCAGTAGGCATTCTCCGAGAACATGTCATCATAGGCTTTTTTGTTGCGGAGTTTGGAGGAGACAAAGTAAGCACTCCAGAGCGAGGCAACGAGCGCAGCTATGATGTGATTCTGTGCGGTCACGAGTTGTCGGTTAAGACCCGAACTGGCGAAGGCGGAGTCAAAATACTGTGGACAGTGGACACTGAACAAGTTGAGCATGAAATCAACGAAGGATATAAACCAGAGCATGATATTCTGCTGGTCAACATATTCTGGGGGCTAAACAAAGACAGCGTGTTTTACATACCGCTTTCTGCTCAAAAATCGGTATTGGACAACATGGGCAGAGAGAAGTATCTTTCATCCGCCACAGGAACGAATAACAGAGGAATTGAGATACGAGGAAGAGCAATCTCAGCACTTAAGGCGCATTCGGACAGTTACAGTTTTTCTGTAAACTGGGTTACCGCGAACATCAATTATCCAGATCCTTGGCAAGAATGGAAGGATTATTGGAAACAGGGCGAATATCTAGTCGGGTGAGACTGCAACTGTACGAGATAGCCATGTGCAGCTCGAAGCTGACTCCGTGCACACCTTAAGAATCTTTCGCACTTTTTCTTTGGGGTAGTTCCGATCCTCATTCATGCTGCTGGGTTGAATCTTCGCTATGTCATCGGGCGAGATCGAGGGATATTTTGAGGGCCACCCCATCTTTTCGGCATTGAAGACCCAGTGTTCTTTAAACTGAAGTCTCATGGCTATCCCTCGGGAATCATGCGGCCTTCCAGATGATTTGACGGCACCATACTGCTGTGTAAAACGCCTGTCACAACAAGATGTTTTTTCTCAATGATGTAATAAATAACATGACTGGCATGGGGAAAACTATAGACATTTTCATCTATATCGCGACGGCGGATTCCCATGAGGGGATTATCAGACAGTAAGGTCAGGACGTTGCGTAGTTCGAGAATGTATTTTTTTGACTGCTCATTACCCCACCGATTTTTGGTAAATTCGCGTATTGCGGATAAGTCCCGTCTGGCGTCCCTGATGAGACGGTATGTTGCCATGTCAATCGCCTGTTTCAGCTAATAACTCATCGAAAAAAGGGTCACCCACTGTTGTTGTTCCGGCTTCAATCTCTGCTTTCGCGCGTTGAACTCGATCCTTCAACATCTGCATTTTCAGGTCCTCCATCTTTTCGTAATCTTCCACTGATACCATCACGGCTACCGGTTTGCCGTTTTTACTGATTTGCACAGGCGCTCGCTGTACGCTCATCAGCATATCGCCAAATTGTGTTTTTGCTTCGTTTGCGGTTACCGCTTTCATCCGACCACCTCATACCGTTCTTTTCGTCCAGTATAAACGAATCGTTCGATATAATCCATATTAGTGTCCGGATATGTTCGCAATCTTAACAGAATACCGTCAATACACCGGTGTATCCGTACAACCTGTTGTGGAAAATCTCCCCGTTGGCAAAGAAGCCCACCAGGGGCAGGTCGCCCAGTTCATCACGGATCATGGTCAACTCTTCCGAATTGGAGCCGAACTGGTAGCGCCCGCGTCCGGTGCAGGAGTAATAGACCGCGCCGCGTGGTTGCGAACTTAACCGGCCTTTTACGTCTGCCAGCATGCGCTGCATGTCCTGCCTGGCCGTGTTGCCGTCGCGCCGGCAGAACATGATCTCGCTGCCCTCCGCCAGCATGTGGCCTACGGCAATGAGGCGGTTACCCTCGTCGATGCCGACCAGGTTGCGCACCATGTAATCGCTGGTGTCGGATCCGGGGATCGGAAATCCCGCGAAAATATAGCCTGCAACCCGTTGCAGGTCCCTGGCTATCACTTCACCCACGTCTTCCATGAATACGTCCAGGGCGGGCCGGTTATCCAGTTCGATGATGATATTGCGCTCACAGGCAGTGATGACGTGCCTGGATGAAAAAGGTGTACAGCCCTGGGTATGACCCGTCGCCACGGGCACGTCGCCGGAGAACAGCACGCCGGAAACGCCGCCGGATACGACTGCGTCGGCCACCTGCACGTTCACGTCTGCGGATGAACTCAGTCCGCCCACGAAAAAAGCATTGGGAATGTTCTGCGCCAGCGCCGAGATCAGGGACGGGACCTGCATATTGCCGGGGTCGCAGTGGAGAATGCCGAAATAGAATTCGTGGTTTTTGAGCCAGTCACCGGCGCTGGTGATGAAACCGTCGATATCCCCGGTCTGTACGGGCAGGGGCCTGAACGCAGAATCGGGAAATTCCGCGATCATGACGGCCAGGGCTGGTTGGTCGTAATACTCCTTGCCGGTGGCGCTCACACCGAGTCCGACGCTGCCGCACCAGTGCGTGATGCCGGTACGCTGTCTGAGCGTGTCCAGTATGATCCCGAGTTTCGGAATGAGGGTGGAGGTGGCATAGATAAAGCCGAGGTTCGCCTCCTCAGGAACCTGGCCGACCTGGTCCAGGCAGTCTTTTACCAGTTGTCTGGGCTGCTGGCCGCCGCTGTGTCCGAATAGAAACTGTTGCATTGCCGAATATATGTTACACGAATAACCATTCTGTGCCTGTATCGCCTGCCTTAATCCAGGTAATCCAGGGGTCAGAGTAAAAATTCTGGCGAATTTCTTACTCTGACCCCAGCATTTTTTTGCGAATGCGGGGCCGGGTGTCAGTGATGCCGTAATGCCTGGTGAGGTAATCGAGAATGGCCAGTTCGGCTTCTCCCAGGTCCCATAAACCGTGTTCCGCCTGCATCTGGCGAATAGTATCTTCCCAGCCGTTTCTGTCCATCCGGTTCTGGGTGACGATTTGTGCCGAATGGCAGGCGGCGCAGTGGGCATTGGCAAGTTCCCAGCCCCGGTCAATCACGAAGCCTGTGGCCTCATCCACGGCCTTGACCTCGGCCCGGGAAATTCCGGAGACCAGCAGGGCTGAAATCACCGGCAGACAAATGGTCAGACCACGTAAACGCCGATGCGGTGGCATGAGTTGTTCAGGTATCCTTTCGGGTTCCAGCCGGGGATGACCATGGGTTGCGATTCACCCTTGCTATCCACAGCCCGCGCCCAGACTTCGTAGTAGCCAGTGGCGGGAAAACTTACCTGCGCATCCCAGTTCTGCCAGGCCAGGCGATTGGCGGGGGGCTGCAAGTCGGTCCGGCGCCAGGTACGGCCGAAATCTATCGAGATGTGCAATTCGGCGACCTCCACATCGCCCGCCCAGGCGTGGCCGTGCAGCGCCAGGGGCTGTTGCAGCGCGGTTTTCGCGCCGTTCTCCGGGTAGGTGATCAGCGACTTGACCGGCATGGCTTCGATGATGCACATGTCTTCGTCAGCGACTTTGGTCCCCGGCGCGACCGGGTTGCAGGGCATACGGTAGGATTTGCCGGTCATTTTCGGGCCGTCGTGGATGATATTGCGCACTGCGATGCGCGTCAGCCATTTTCCGGAGGTTGAGCCCGGCCAGCCGCCGAATACCAGGCGCAGGGGATAGCCATTCATCGGGTGCAGCGCTTCACCGTTCATGCCCCAGGCGATCAGGGATTCATCTTCCAGCGCCTTGCTGACGGGCACGCCGCGGGAAATGGGGATTTTCCCCGGTTGCCGGCTCAGGTGGACGTCAGCGCCGTAATACGCGACGTACACGGCATCGTCATTGACACCGGCGTCTTCCAGCACGTCCCTGAGGCGCACGCCGTTCCATTGCGGGCAGCCCACTGCGCCCAGGGTCCACTGGTTGCCGGAGGCAGGAGGATAATACTCGGCCCTGCCGTTGCCGCCGCATTCCAGTGTCAATTGCAGGTCGTGGCCGGCAAATCTGCGTTTCAGGTCGGATATGCCGTATGACTTCGTTGACCCGGCTGATTCACCGTCCACGGTCAGGGTCCAGGCATCAGCGTCGGGGTTTTCGGGTGGGAAGCCGTTATTGCGGATGAATAACCGTTCCACGGGCGTGACGTCATCATTCAGCAAATGGGCCGGGGTCTCTGCATTGAGCGGGCGGTCATTCAGCACCCGCAGGCCGCTCTTGCCTTCGATGACTAACGGTTCTTCCGAATCGGCAAATACGGCCGGTATCAGGCCGGCGGGCATATTATGGTGAAAAACGACTTCTGCCCCTATAATTCCGGAAAAACCGGCCAGCCCCTTGATGAAACCGCGCCGGGTCAGCGGGTCGGAACGTCTGCCCCATGCCAGGAAATCCGCTCTTTCCGGATCAGACCTGAACAATTCATGAATGCCGGTTTCTTTTTTCATTGATCGCTACAAACAGGTCTTCCGCAAAATCGCTTACAATTGCATAATAATACATCTAAGACCCGGTTATTATTTTTTTATACGCAATGACATAAATATGCCGCATCATCGTTCGTCATTCCTGCGAAGGCAGGAATCCAGTGAAAAAACATTCCTTAAATAAGGAGTTTTGTTGTCTACTGGATTCCTGCCTTCGCAGGAATGACGAACGTAGCGCGATTTATGACGTTACGTCATAACTTCTTGAGGAGGAGAGCGAACCATGAACAATCCGAGAATGCCGTCAAATGTGCCTGATTTCGTCACCAGCCACCTGCGTCAATACCTGGATTCCGGTGGAGAGCAGGGACACTTGTGGGATTCCACAGGGATGGGCGATCACGGTGACATTCCCACCTTGCTGCTGACTACCATCGGGAGAAGCACGGGAGAAGCAATCGTTACTCCACTCATATACGGAAATGACGGTGATGCCTATGTCGTGGTGGCCTCAAAGGGCGGCGCCCCGGTTAATCCGCACTGGTACCTGAACCTGGATGCGAACCCGGAAGTCGAAGTGCAGGTTATGACTGAACAGTTCAAAGCCAGGGCCAGGACGGCTGCAGGGGAGGAACGCGCCGGACTCTGGGACCTGATGGTATCGATATACCCCACCTATACGCAGTTGCAGGGCAGGACGGAACGAGAGATTCCGGTTGTAGTCCTGGAAAAAGATTAGTGCGGGCGTTGCTTGCGGGGCAGACTGCGTCTGCCATGGCATCATGACGCGCCCGGTAAAAGCCCGTATCGATACCCGGGCCCTGCGTCATAATTACCTGGTTGCCTGTGACATCACGCCCGGTTCCCGCAACATCGCCGTCGTCAAGGCCAACGCCTACGGGCATGGCGCTGCCATCATAGCCCGGGCCCTGGATGACCTGGTCCCGGCCTTTGCCGTTGCCGGTGTTGACGAGGCGCTCGAGTTGAGGGATGCAGGCATCCGCAAGCCTGTCCTGTTGCTGGAAGGACCGCTCACGCCGGATGAAGTAAGCATAGCGCCGGAACAGGATTTCTGGCTGATGGTCTGCTGCAGGGAACAGGTTGAAATGATTAGCAGGGCGGATATCGGGAGTCCCGTAACGGTCTGGCTCAAGATCGACTCCGGGATGCACAGGCTGGGAGTCACCGAAAATGAATTTCACGCCAGCCTTGCGGCGCTGTCGGAAAGCGGGAATACCCTGCCCGGTATAACATTGTCCACCCACCTGGCGGATGCGCACAATGTGTCCGGGCGGGAAACCGCCGCCCAGGTCGATTTTTTTCAGCGCCTGGTTTCAGGCCTGGACAATCCTGTCAGTATAGCCAACTCTGCCGGTATCCTGCACTGGCCGGCGACCCATGGCGCCTGGAACCGTCCCGGCCTGATGCTTTACGGCGCTTCGCCTTTCCCGCAGCCCCAGGAAAATGCCGGGCGCCTGGAGCCTGTCATGACACTGCAATCCGCCGTTATCGGGGTGCGAAAAATTGATGCCGGCGAATCAGTCGGTTATGGAAGCCGATGGACCGCGCAGCGGCCTTCAACCATTGCGACTGTCGGTGTCGGTTACGGTGACGGCTATCCGAGAAGCGCGGTCGACGGCACACCGGTGCTGCTCAAAGGCAACAGGGCGCGGCTTGTCGGCAGTGTGTCCATGGACATGATCACCGTTGACGTCACCGACCTTGATGAAGTCAATATCGGTGATCCTGTTGAATTATGGGGTAAATCACTGCTGCTTGGCGAAGTGGCGCAATATGCCGGTACGATCAGCCATGAACTGGTTACCCGCGTCTCCGTGCGGGTGCCCAGGGTCCCGAGTTGAAGGGGGCAGAATGAATTTGCTTGTGTTAATATGGGGATGCGGCCTGCGCCGGTCTCCCCGCGGCGCGAAGTTGTGAACCCCGTCAGGCCCGAAAGGGAGCAACGGTAACAATGGATGCGGGCGCCGGGCCAAGAACGGTGCAGGGCGCTTTCAGATTCAGGAGTGTTAAATGAGTTACCAGGTTCTCGCGCGAAAATGGCGGCCGCGCCTGTTCAAGGATATGGTCGGTCAGGGCCATGTTCTGAAAGTGCTGGTCAACGCACTGGATTCCGACAGGTTGCACCATGCCTACCTGTTTACCGGCACCCGCGGGGTAGGCAAGACGACCCTGGCGCGCATCCTGGCAAAGTGTCTCAACTGCGAAGCCGGAGTCAGTTCCGAACCCTGCGGCCGGTGCGGCGCCTGTACCGGTATCGACGAGGGCCGCTTTGTTGATTTGATCGAGGTCGACGCGGCATCGCGGGCCAAGGTGGATGAAACCCGGGACCTGATGGATAACGTACAGTACGCGCCGACCGCGGGCAGGTACAAGGTGTATCTCATTGATGAAGTGCACATGTTCTCGAAACACAGCTTCAATGCGCTGCTGAAGACACTGGAAGAACCTCCCGCTCATGTAAAGTTCCTGCTGGCCACGACCGAACCCAAGAGGATTCCCATCACCATCCTGTCGCGCTGTCTGCAGTTCAACCTAAAGCACCTGGGTGTGGAACAGATTGATGCCCAGTTGAATAAAATTCTGGTTGAAGAAGAGATACCGGCAGAGGATTCCTGCACCCGCCTGATTGCCGTTGCTGCCGACGGCAGCATGCGCGACGCGCTCAGCCTGCTCGATCAAGCCGTATCCTACGGCGACGGCCGTCTTGAGAATGTCCAGGTCAGGGACATGCTGGGCACGATAGATGCTGAAGAGCTGGGCGCCCTGCTGGCGCATATTATCGAGCAGGATGGCGCTGCCATGTTTGATCGGATTAACAGTATGGCGGAACTGTCACCTGATTATGACGGCATGCTCTCCGGCCTGTTATCCATCCTGCACGATACCGCGGTCGCGCAGGTGCTGCCGGATGGCTCCGACCTTGTTGACGAGTCCTGCCGCGAGTTTGCCCACAGACTTGACAGGGAGGCAGTCCAGCTCTATTACCAGATCGCATTGAACGGGCGCAGGGACCTGCATATGGCGCCGGACCAGAAAACCGCGTTTGAAATGACCATGATCCGCATGCTGGCATTTCAACCCTGGGAGGCATCCGGCGCTGCGGAAAGCGAAAGCGGGCGTGTTCCCGGCGATACCGGTCCGGCTACTGCAGGGCCGGAAGGCAAAGGCGGGAGCGAAGCCGGACCGGCGGCTGGGGCAGCGCCCGCGGCCAAGGACCGGAGCGAAGCCAGGCCCACGCTTGCAAGCAATGACGACTGGCATCAACTGGTTAATTCCATGGCGCTCGACGGACTGACCAAAGAACTGGCGTCACACTGCACCCTGCAGGAACACCAGGGAGACAGGATACGCCTGAACCTGCACCCCGACCAGGAACACCTGGCTGCAACAAGCCAGAAAGACAAGCTGCAGGCTGCGCTGGGGCTTTGTTTCGGCGCACAGACCAGGCTCGAGGTGTCGGTTGAGGAGGCCGCGGATGAAACACCGGCGCAAAGGAAAACCCGCAATGATCATGAGACAAGGCAAGCTGCCTTGGAAGCCATTGAGAATGACCCTGACGTGAAACTGTTCATGGACACGTTTGATGCGACGATAGATAAGGAATCGATCAGGTATTCCGGGTCAGAGTAACGAGATAAATAATGCCGCATCATGCTTGCGTCATTCCTGCGAAGGCAGGAATCCAGTAAACAACAAAACTCCTTATAAGGAATTGTTTTTCACTGGATTCCCGCATTCGCGGGAATGACGGCAAGAGGAGACGCGGAATAACAAACGGGGCGCGATTTATGACGTTACGTATAAATCCGTCCCCGCCATGTTGAGAAAGAGGAGAGACAAATGAGTAGTGGTTTAGATGACATCATGAAACAGGCCCAGAAAATGCAGGAAAGCATGCAGCGGGCGCAGGAGGAGATTGCAGCCACGGAGGTACAGGGTGAAGCAGGCGCAGGGATGGTGAAAGTCATCATGACCGGCAGGCATGACGTGAAGCGGGTTGAAATAGAACCCTCCCTGCTCACTTCGGACAAGCTGATGCTGGAAGACCTGATCGCCGCCGCCGTGAATGACGCCAACAGGCGGGTGGAAAAGGCCACCCGTGACAAGATGGCGGACGTCACTTCCGGAATGGGACTCCCCGCAGGCCTCAAGCTGCCGTTCTGAGATGCCCGAAGGACCTGTGAATGAAGCAGGCTGAACCACCCAGTTTGAGCGCGCTGGTCCAGGCGTTGTGCAGTCTGCCTGGAATCGGGAAAAAATCAGCCCAGAGAATCAGTTACCACCTGCTGCAACGGGACCGGGACGGGGCGAATTCCCTGGCGTCGGCATTGACGGATGCGATGGGAAAAATCGGCAGTTGTGAAAGGTGCCGCAATTTCAGTGAAACTCCGTTATGCGGTCTTTGCCGGAGTGACAAGCGCGACGGTTCGCTGCTCTGCATCGTGGAAAGTCCGGCGGATGTATTCGCAATGGAGGAGGCGGGCTACAATGGAAAGTATTTCGTGTTAATGGGACACCTCTCCCCCCTGGACGGTATCGGCCCGCAGGAACTGGGACTGGACAAGCTGGCCGCGTACCTTGCCGGAGCGCCGGATGCCGATGCAGGCGGCGAGGTCAGGGAAGTGATACTGGCCACCAACTCGACCATGGAAGGCGAGGCGACCGCGCACTATATCAATGAGATCGTACGGAAATATCAAATCCGCGTGACCCGTATCGCTCACGGCGTTCCGCTGGGCGGCGAACTGGAATACATCGACAGCAATACACTCTCCCACGCCCTGTCTGGACGGCATGAAATATCCGGGTGATACGACTTTTTTGTGTTATACTCGTACTTGGGTTTCGTAACCAAAAGGAGATTGTTAAATGAATAGTGAATATCAGGATAAACCAAGCTGGCAAACCGCACTTAAGCATCACGAAGAATTGTGTGCTGAACGCGGCCGTACCACTGATGTAAAATTCAGTTCTATTGAGAAACGTTTGGATAACATCGAAAAGCTCCAGCGTTTTACCATTGGCGCTATCCTGGCCTGGCCGCCGCTTCTGATTGCCATAATTAAATTGCTTCCCTGATTCTTTTTACCCCGACGCCAGGTGGGCTATTCTTATCGGCGCCGGCGGATGTGAATCGTGAAAAGCCGAATACATCGGGTCAGGAGTCAGGGTGTTGGCATTTTCCTTGTAGAGTTTGACCAGGGCATTGATCAGGCTGCCGGGCTGTACTTGGGCCCTGGCGAAATCGTCGGCTTCAAACTCATGTTTACGGGAGATGGATGAGAATGCCGGTTGCAGGAAGAAGGTGAAGGCCGGCGCCACCAGTACGAACAGGGTGAGGGCAATATAAGTGGAGGGTTCACTTACCCCCAGGCCGGTATAGAACCAGGGTTGATCCAGCAGCACACCGAGTACCGCAAAACCGGCGAGAAAGGTTGCTCCCAGGATTGAAAGGCGTTTTTTTACGTGCCCGCATTTGAAATGTCCCAGTTCGTGGGCCAGCACCGCCTCTATCTCATCGTAGGACAACTCGTCAATCAGGGTATCGAAAAATACAATCCGTTTGTTCGCCCCCAGGCCGCTGAAGTAGGCGTTGCCATGGGTGGAGCGGGTAGAGCCGTCCATCACGAAGATGCCGTTGCTGGTAAACCCGTTCCGGTCCAGTAACCCGGCGATGCGGGTCGCCAGTTCGGCATTTTCCAGGGGTCTGAATTTATTGAATAACGGCGCGATGAACGCAGGATAGGCCCAGACCATAACCAGGTTGAAGCCAAGCCAGGTCAGCCAGACGTACAGCCACCACCAGGGACCGGAGTTGTCCATGAACCACAGCACCAGCATGATCAGCGGGGCGCCTATCGCCAGCGCGAGCAGCGTATTTTTAAACAGGTCGGTAATAAACAGCTTGAGGGTCATCTTGTTGAATCCGAACCGCTGTTCCAGTCTGAACGTACGGTAGAGGGAAAACGGCAGGTCCAGCAGGGAGGCGACCAGCATCACTGCCAGGATGAAGACGGTTCCTGCCCACAAGCCGGGCAGGTTATACGCGCGGATGATGGTATCAAGCAGGTCCAGGCCGCCTCCCAGGGTCCAGATCAGCAGCAGCAGTGAAGACACGCCCAGTTCCGCCAGCCCGGCGCGGGTCTTGGCGCAGGTGTAATCGGCAGCCTTCTGGTGTGCGTCAAGAGGGATCTTGTCCGTGAAGCTGTCCGGCACCGCGTCCCGGTTCGCCCTTATGTGGCGAATATGGCGGGTGCTCAGGCGCCATTGAAGAAAAACGCCGGTGATCAGTGCTATGATAAGCGCGTAAGTTAAACCATTCATCAGTCAGATTTTAACCCAAATGGGCCATTCGGAAAACAACCTTATCTGGATCGATCTCGAAATGACCGGCTTAATGCCGGAACAGGACTGCATCATAGAGATTGCCACCGTGATCACTGATTCCCGGTTGAACCTGCTGGCGGAAGGCCCCGTGATGGCCCTGAACCAGCCCGAATCCGTTCTGGCCGGCATGGATGACTGGAACATGAACCAGCATACCCGCTCCGGGCTGCTGCAACGGGTGCGCAGCAGTGAATACAGGGAGTCGGATGCCGAGAGACTCACCCTGGAATTCCTGCATGAATACGTGCCGGCCGGGGTTTCCCCCATGTGCGGCAACAGCATCTGCCAGGACCGCCGCTTCCTGTACCGGCACATGCCCGAACTCGAGAAATATTTTCATTACCGCAACCTGGACGTGAGTACGGTCAAGGAACTGGTGAAACGCTGGACCGGCAACCCGGATCCGTTCGACAAGGAATCGACGCACCTCGCCCTGAACGATATCCGCGACTCCATCGATGAATTGCGCCATTACCGGGAACTGTACTTTAACTGTTAGCTACAGATTTATCCGCAGATGATGCAGATTAACGCAGATGATATTTGGGGCCAGCAATGCAGGGGTCAGAGTAAGAAATTCGCCAGAATTTTTACTCTGACCCCAACTATCCGTACCGTAATAGAGAACACTTAATGTCGGATTATGACGTCATCATCGCCGGCGGCGGTCACAACGCCTTGATCTGCGCCGCGCTCCTGGTCCGGAACGGACTGAAGGTACTGGTGGCCGAACGCAATGACTGGGTGGGTGGCGGGGTAGTTACCCGGGAAGTCACCCTCCCCGGATTCAAACACGACATGTTCGGGTCTTCACACGTCTGGATCCACCTGAACCCCGATTTCAGGGAGCTGCAGCCTGAACTTGAAAAGCACGGCCTGAAATACATCTGGTCGGAGGACCATATAACCGGCCACCCGAACAAGTACGAAGGGCAGGGGATTATAGTTTACAGGGACGTGGACAAGGCCTGTGACACCATCGCGGAATATTCCCGCAAGGATGCCCGACGTTACCGGGAGATTTATGAGGAATTCGGCGAAATAAAAGACGGGGTGATCAAGGGCATGTTTTCCCCGCCGGCGCCCCCCAGTTATCTGTACCAGGCCATGGAAAACAGCCCCGCCGGGTTGAAACGCCTGCGCGACTACCAGTTGAGCTCCCGCCAGTTCACCCTGGAGAACTTCGAGAACGACCACGTGCGAGCGTTTATCCTGGGTTGGGCGATGGCGCCCCAGACCCTGCCGGACCAGTTGGGCACGGCCGCCGGCTTCTACGTCATGATCCCCAGCATCCATTACTACGGGCAGGCCATTCCGGAAGGCGGCAGCGGGATGCTGTCGATAGCCCTGCAGCGTTACGTCGAAGCCAACGGCGGTGTGGTGCTGACCGGCGCGACCGTCAGAAAATTTATCGTGGAAAATAACGAGTGTATCGGATTTCGCCTTGAGGATGGCACCGGGATCACCGCAGGACAGGCGGTAGTTTCCGAGCTGGACCCTTACCAGACCTACCTGCACGGATTCGATGAAGGCGTGCTCACGGATAACTTTCTCGACCTGGTGCGTAATTTCCGCTTCGGGGACGTGACCATCGCCCGGGTGCATTACGCGTTGAACGAGGCGCCGGAATTCAAAAACGGGACAGATATGGACAAAACGGCCTTCCAGCGCATCTTCGGCACACTGGCCGATATCGACAAACAATATAACGAGATGGCCATGGGACTGGCCCCGAC
The DNA here is from genome assembly GCA_965204045.1 of Gammaproteobacteria bacterium. Taxonomy (GTDB): domain Bacteria; phylum Pseudomonadota; class Gammaproteobacteria; order Eutrophobiales; family Eutrophobiaceae; genus JAAXHV01. Next base: position 4,175,132 of record CBDBDW010000002.1, on the reverse strand, counting down.
CGACCCGTTTTTATGGACCGCCGCCTGGACCACCATGGACCCGACCCGTGCGCCGGCAGGGAAACATACGCTGATCATGGATACCTTCGTGCCGGTGGACCTGGCATCCGGCGAGGACTGGGAACAAACCGGTTCCGCCTATGTGCGCAATACCCTGCTCAAGCAGCTACGCAACTACACGACCAATATGGATGATGACAACATACTGGCCGAGTACGTGGAAACGGGACCCAGCCTGGCCCGGGCCAACCTGTGTTTTTACCGGGGCGTCACCACCGGCGGCGAACGCACCCTGGCCCAGATGGGGGCGTTCCGGCCGTTTCCGAATTATGCGGATTATCGCGGTCCCATAAAGAAATTTTATATGACCGGCCCCTCCTGCCACCCCGGTGGGGGTATCTGCGGCATGGGTACCATAGCGGCCAACGAAATCCTCCTGGACCTGGGTCTGAGAGAGGAGGAAGATGATTTTGACTTTTAGGAAATTGAACCCCGGGGACGGAATTAAATCCGTCCCCTGAACCAACAACGGGTATTAACCATGTCTGAAAAAGCGGAAAGAATTGCGCCCTATACGGCGCTGGTTGTTCAGCCTGAGGTCACCGTCGTGAAAAAACGGGAAGACATCAGGAAAAACCTGGACCGGGTCTGCAACCTGATCCACTTCGGTGTGGGCTATTTCTGGGAGCAGCCGGTGCGCCTGGTGGTGTTGCCCGAGTATTTCATGCAGGGCGTGGGGACGCCGGGCAAGGGTGAAAGCCGCATCAAGGACCAGATGGACAAGGTGGTCACCATTCCCGGTCCGGAATCGGAGCAACTGGGAGAAGTGGCCAGGCAATACGGCTTGTATATCGTTGCCGGCGGCGTCTGTGAGGAACTGCCGGAGTTCCCGGACCGCTGGTTCAATACCAACTTCATTATCGGACCGGAAGGCGATATCGTGCTCAAATATCACAAGTGGCACATTCCCGCCTATATCGGTCTGGGCACCAGCCCACATGACCTGTTCGACGAGTACTGCGAGAAGATCGGCGGTGACATCAAGGACCTGTTTCCCGTGGTCGATACCCCGATCGGCAAGCTCGGCACCATGACCTGCCATGACGGCTGTACCCCGGAAGTGTCCCGCGCCCTGGGCTATAACGGGGTAGAGGTGATCTGCCATCCCGGCGCCATACAGGAGGTGGAAGGGGTATCCGAACCCTGGGATTTCTGGATGTTCACCCGGCGCGCCCGCGCCCACGACAACATGTGTTACCTGCTGGGTTCCAACTGGGGCAAGGTCAATTACGAATATTACCCCAGGGCGTTCTGTCCCGGTAACTCGTTCGCCATCGATTATACCGGCATGGTACTGCGTCACATGCCTTACCCCGAGGAACAGGTGCTGGCGGTCGGTATCGATATAGAAGCGTTGCGGCATCACCGTACGAAGACCATCCATAATTGCTGGGTGGACCTGCGCACCGAGGGTTTTCGCCAGATCTATGACAAACCCATCTATCCGCCCAACCGGTTCCCGGCGGGCAAAGCGCCGCGCAGCCTGTCGGAAAAGGTATCCATCTGCAAGGAGGTGTTCGATGACCTGTACGCCCGCGGCCAGTTCACGCCGCCGGCGGGCTATGCGCCGGATGAGATTTCCGGGTTGCTGGAACAGCGTATCGCCTACGCCCAGGAAACCGGACGCCTGAAGAAGAGTTGACACCATGAGGGTACGCAGCAAGCTGGCGGACGTGGAATTCCAGTTCGGCGAATTCGAATACAGGAAGGATCACCTCATCATCCACAGCGCGCCGGAACAGGCCATGCAGACCCGGGTCTATGTCAGCCCCGACGATATTGTCACTGCCCTGAAGAAAGCGCTCTCCAATCCCCGGGTCTGGTTGTACTTTGCCGGGTTCCCATTTTTCCTGATTCGCTACCGGCGCCGTCGCAAAACCAGGTCCCAGGCATGACGCCATACCTGGGCGGACTGCTGACGGCATCTGTCCTGTCCGTCTCCCCCGTGTCCGCGCAAACACAAGCATCAGGCATGGAAGAGATCGTCGTGAGCGCACGCAAACGCGAGGAGTCACTGCACGAAGTCCCGAATGCGATCACCGTACTTCAGGAAGAGGACCTGCGTCAGCGCGGGATCAGCGAGCTTAACCAGGTCGAGAAATTCGCGCCCAACGTGGTTCAGACAAACTTCGGCCAGGGCAACACGGGGCACGCGGCCGTCTTCATGCGCGGCGCCGGGGTGCAGGATCACATCATCACTACGGATCCGTCCGTGGGCATCTACCTTGACGGGGTGTACCTGGGCCGCAACATGGGCGCAAACATGGACCTCATGAATATTGAACGGGTCGAGGTCGCGCGCGGCCCCCAGGGCAGCCTGTCAGGCCGTAATACCCTGGGCGGCGCCCTGCACATCGTCACCAGGGAGCCTGCGGGAGACAACAGCGCACGCCTCGATATCAAAGCCGGCAGTCTCGGGCGCGTTGACGGGCACCTGTTCGCTGACGTGGCGTTGGCCGAGACGCTCTCCATGGCGATCTCGGCCGGCGCCAGGTCCCGCAACGGAATCGGCAAAGCTGTATTGATTGAAGACCCCGACGCGGACATCGGTGAAATCCGGCGCGGCTTCGGTCGGGTCGCGCTGCTCTGGGAGGCGTCAGGTACACTGAGTTTCCTGGCAACGGCTGATCTTGCCCGATCGGACCAGGGGATAGCGCCGCACGCAGTCGAAGTGTTCAACGTCCCCAACAGTTTCGGACTCCGCCCCGAGGATCAGCCGGCGGACCCCGATGATACCTTTTCCGTAAACGACGATTTGACCGCTACGGAAGACAGGACCCTGGGGGTCTCGCTGACCGCCGACTGGGCCATTTCGGACCGGCTGAATCTCAGGGCGATCCTCAGCTATCGCGATATGTGGTACGAGGGGGGGCTGGACAATGAGAAGGTCAGGGCGACCTTGATCGAGTTTCCCGAACGCGGCGAAGCCGACCAGACAACGGTGGAGATACAGTTGCGCGGCACTGCCGGATGGGGCGACTGGATAGCCGGTTTCTACGCCTTTGACGAAGACGGGTACAATGACAGCCCGTTCGTGTTCCGCGCCGGCGGGCTGGCGGACGGACGCCCGGAAGTGATCCCGACCCGCGATTTTGACGGGAGGCTCTACCTGGAGCAGGAGACCAGCAGCAGGGCCGGTTTCGGCCACGCCAATATCGATCTCGGCGAACGCTGGGTCCTGGGCCTGGGCGCCCGTTACACCCATGATGAAAAAGACGCCCTGGCATCCCTGCATTATTTTCCGGCGCCGGCGCAGCGCGGGGACGACTGGGATGAATTCAGCGGCGATGCAGCGCTTTCATACCGCATTGCCGAAAACCTCAACGCCTATTTCAGTTACGCGCGCGGTTACCAGGCCGGCGGCTACCCGCCCCGGCCCTTCGCCGGCGCGGCCACGTTTGTCGCCTTCGACCCCACCTTTGCCGACTCGTTTGAACTCGGCGCAAAAGGCGCCTGGGGCAGCCGCCTGTGGCTGCACGCGGCCCTGTTCCACGTCCGCTATCGGGACCTGGCGGTGCAGAGCAACGAATTGATCGACGATGGTTTTCTCACCCTGACCCAGAACGCCGCCGAATCTGAAGCCACGGGCCTGGAACTGGAAGGCCGGTTGCAGCTTGCAAGCTCTTTTGACATCCACTTCGCCCTGGGCTATATCGATGTCGGGATATCCGAGGTGGACGAGGGCGTGCAAGGCATCGGCAAGGGCGACAGGCCGGCGCTGACGCCTGAATTAACCGTTTCATTGTCGCCCCGCTATGCCCGCGACCTGCCCGGCGGCGCTACACTGGAGTCCCGCCTGGACTACTACCACCGGGGCGGGATGTTCGGCCAGCCGGTCAATACGCCGCTCAACAAAATCGAGGCGGTTGACCGGTTCAACGCCTCCCTGACCTGGACCAGCCCGAACCGCGCCTGGAGCATCTCCCTGTACGGCGACAATCTCACCAACGAAGTCTATCCCCTGGCCAAACTGGACATCGACCCCACGACCCTGATCATCAACAGCAATGATCGGAGGGAATACGGGATACGCATCAGCCGGCGTTTCGGGAGTTGATAACAGTGGAAAAACCGGATACTCCCGTTTATAGTTAAACCTGAAAGGGGAGAAATTCAGGGGTCAGAGTAAAAATTCAGGGGTCAGAGTAAGAAATTCGCAGACATTACTCTGACCCCATTTATCTACGGGGAGAAACCATGCCTGACACAGCCTACAGAGATCTCACCGACGAAGAAATCAGAACCTACCAGCAGGAAGGCGCTGTAGTGGTAGCGCAATGCGTGGACCCTGCGTGGGTCGAACGCATGACCGGGGCCATAGACCGGCAGATTGCCAGCCCCAGCGTATGGGTGCATGACACCAATCCAGGCGGGAACGAGCAGCGTTTTCTGCATGACCGCTACCTGTGGCCGACCGATCCGGACTTCAGGGAGTTTGCGTTCAACTCAGGGGTAGGTGAACTGGCCGCCCAGGCCATGGGGTCAAACACTGCGCGTATCTATTTCGACCACGTGTTCGTCAAGGAACCGAATACGCCGGAAGAGTTCTTCTGGCACCAGGACCTGCCTTACTGGCCGTTCAAGGGGAGACAGATCTGCTCGGTCTGGTTGTCCCTGACCGACGCCGACCTCGCCTCAAGCGGCCTGGAATTCGTGCGCGGTTCACATACCTGGAACAAATGGTTCAAACCGGTTTTACCCGACGGCGGAGAAGACACCAGCCAGGCCGAGTGGATCGGGTCCAGCTCCGAGGAGGAAATCCCGGATTTCAATGCCCTGAGGGATGACTACGAATTCCTGTCTTACGAGACCAGGGCGGGGGACGCCATAATCTTCAACACGTCCATCATCCACACGTCCCACGGCAATTTCTCACCCACCCGGCGCCGCCTGGCCCTGTCCACCCGCTGGCTCGGCGATGATGCCTGCTGGGACCCGCGCCCCGGGACCGACCCAATCGTCACCCAGGAACATGTATCCATCAGTCCCGGCGCTCCTGCCAGGGACGAGAAGGCCTTCCCACTGGTCTGGCAGGCTTGAGGCCTGAGGGGTTAGCAGATACCCGGGGTCAGAGTAAGTGTCGTCAGAATTTTTACTCTGACCCCATAAATAAGAAAGGTCCGGTCCCTTAGCGTTTATGCAACGGCTGAAATCTGATTGAGTGTCTTACCCAATTTTTTATTGGCTTCTTCCAAATCATAATCACCCTGTAATCCCAACCAGAATTTTTCACTACTGCCGAAATAGCGGGCAAGACGTAACGCCGTGTCCGCGGTAATCGACCGCTTGCCAAGAACAATTTCATTTATTCGTCTCGGCGGAACAGAAATTTCTCTGACCAGTTTATTCCGACTGATGCCCATCGGCTCCAGAAATTCATGGAGGAGAATATCGCCGGGATGGATATTTTTCAGTTTAGCCACCTGTTTCACCTAATGATAATCAACGATTTCAACTTGATATGCATTGCCTTGCCCCAAACGAAACAAATCCGATACGGGTCATTTAGTCTGGCATGAGAGTTAACTTTTTTTAATATTTTGTAAATAATCTACAAGCTCATGGACACGGGTTGATGGGTTATCAGTTCCAGTTTGATCTGCCGCTTGAAGAGCATTTACAGCATTGCCCTTAGCCATTTCGAGTTTCTCATATAGCTTGGTAAATAGACCGGAAGCGGATTTATCGTAGTCCGGGCAGTATTTCTTTAATTTACGAATCACCTGATCTGCTGCGCTTAACTTTCCCGTTGCCGAGAAAGGTTCAGTAGTGTAAATAAAGTGTAGTAATAACCAGTATTCGAAACATGGAACTGAATTAATTGCGAAAAAGGTGTTTTTACGTCTGTAGCGTTTAATTTCATCCAGGGCTTGTGGGTAGGTAAGGTGAGTGTCTTTGTCAAAGACAAAATAAACGCGATCGAACGCGTCGCCTGTGCTTCTCTCATCTTCATAGAGTTTCTTGCCGTATTTAACTACACTTTCCGGACTTGAATCGCCGCTGCCGTCTATCTTGATATTTGCGCTGTGTATTTTGTAATACTTTTTCAGGTCGTTGAAATATTCTGGTTCCGTTTTTTTCCCTTCAGTGACAATCAACACCTTATCGTAAGGTGCTCGTTTATGGTCCCTGCGCTTAAGTTCCCTTATGCCCTTTGCTTTACGTTTTTGAAAACGGCTTTCCTTTCCCATACGACAATCCTAGTGAAGTTCGGCAATATTCAAATAAGGTAATGCCCCATATCTTCCTGATAAATAGCCAGCTTCAAGATTTTCGCGGCCTTTGCGCGGGCTGAAATCAGTCAAAGGATAAAGTCTGGTTGCCTGTTCCTTGTCTTTTTCACAGAACCATATCTGGTCGCGCCTGAATACGTCCTGACTTAGTATGGAGGTTTCATGAGAGGTAAAGATCAACTGGGCATTAATGGGATTGGTTTTTTCATCATGGAATAAATCCACCAGAAACCGCACCATTTTCGGGTGGAGGCTACCATGTAATTCATCAATGAAAAGAACGTAACCGTTTTCCAAGGCATCAATAATAGGGCCTGCCAAAGCGAAGAATTTGAGTGTTCCTTCTGACTCCAGGCTAAAGTTGAATAATACGGTACCGCCTTGATTTGTCTTATGTACGGAGTGGATATCAAATACATCAGTATCGATCTCGTTTTCCAGAAAATAGGTCTTCGCTTCTTCCGGCATATCATCAGGCAGGTGTTTTGCTGTAATTCTCTCCGATTTGACTGATATGTCGTTGATGCCAAGGTCAGCCAATTTAAGAAACTCCACTACTTTTTTGCGTTCATTATCATCCTTGCATCGAGATGCGGTAGCTTCGAGTTCCTTGAAAAATCCCTTGAAAGAAATGAACTTCAAGTTATTATTAAACCAGTCAAATACGGGTTGTAGCTGAACACTGTTAAGGTGTACTGCTGTGGACAGGAACAGTGCATTGGAACGAGTTGCCTTCTGCCAGAGTTGTTTCTGGCCGGTGAACGAGTTGCCCATTTCCCATTCGTATGTGTTCATTTCCTCGTTCCAAATGCGGGTAAACCAACGTTGTGGTTTGACTTTAGGAAACGCCAGCAGCCATTCTTCATGTACCCTTTCCGAAGTTGCGGCGAAACCATACTGGTAGCGAACTCCGTCAGCAACAAAAATTATTTCAAACTCAGAAGGCGAATCAGCAGACATCTCATCCAGAAGGAAAGGAGTTACTGGCAATTCTTCTCCTCGTTGCCATTCAGTGGCGGAGCCCATAACTATGCGTTTCATAGCAGTCAAAGCGGCAAGAAAATTGGATTTTCCACTCGCATTGGGACCATAGATAACCGCTGTTTTGAGTAATCCGGCAGGAGTGGACAAATTGGAGTTGAAAGTATTGGAATCTACCAATTCTCCACCTTTTGCCATGGTGAGGCTCAAGGTCTGTTCATCTTTGAAGGAAAGATAATTTTTGGTGCTAAAGTGGATAAGCATGATATAAATCAAATTATAATCTCAGTTTTGACAAATATAACCCAAAATAAGACTATAATCAATATCTAGTTCTAAAATAAGTTCAATTTTTGGAATCAGACAAGGATACTTGGGGTCAGAGTAAGTGTCGCCGGAATTTTTACTCTGACCCCATAATTGTGGCAGGCTGCCTGCTCAGGGGTTACAAATCCCGCAACAACTCGTTCAGGCTGACCTTGCCGCGGGTTTTTTCATCGACCTGCTTGACGATCACCGCGCAATACAGACTGTATTTGCCGTCTTTTGAAGGCAGGTTTCCGGAGACTACGACGGATCCGGGCGGCACCCTGCCATAACTGATCTCGCCGGTATCCCGGTTGTAAATACGGGTGCTTTGCCCGATGTAAACGCCCATGGAGATCACGGACCCTTCACCGACTACGACGCCTTCGACGATCTCGGAACGCGCCCCGATAAAGCAATGGTCCTCGATAATGGTCGGGTTGGCCTGCAACGGTTCCAGGACCCCTCCCAGGCCCACGCCGCCGGACAGGTGTACGTTTTTGCCGACCTGGGCGCAGGAGCCTACCGTGGCCCAGGTGTCCACCATGGCGCCTGAATCCACGTAGGCGCCGATATTGACGTAGCTGGGCATGAGTACGACGTTGGGCGCCACGTAGCTGCCGTAACGGGCCATGGCCGGCGGGACCACGCGCATGCCGCCTGCCGTGAAATCGTCCTGGCCGTAACCCGCGAACTTGGGATCCACCTTGTCGTAATACCTGGTATAGCCGTCTTCCATCACGCGGTTGTCGTTCAACGCAAAAGACAGCAGCACGGCTTTCTTCAGCCACTGGTTGACCACCCATTCGCCATCCCGTTTCTCCGCCACCCGCAATTCGCCCCGGTCCAGGCCGGCGATTGCCTCGTTAACGGCTTCCTTGAGTGACGCATCGGCGCTGCGCGCGCTGATGTTGCTGCGTTGTTCAAAAGCCTCGTTGATGATGTCTGCAATACTGCTCATTGGCTGGCAACTCCCGTTCCTTATGTTTAATTTGTACTTAAAATCAGTAGGCCAAGGATACTCTGACAAGTCCATCCAGGACTTGTCAGAGCACGGAAAACAAAAATGCGATTTTTGTTTTCCTCACAAAATCAATGACTGTAACTCATTGATTTTGGCGGTACATCCCTGTACCGCAGGAACCTCTGAGTTAGTCAGAGGTTCCTTAACATTATGATACAATTTGTAAATTTACTGCAACAGTGATGGGAAAATAACCCGGTTATGAGTCAAAACGTCCTGATACTGGCCGGAGACGGCATAGGCCCGGAGATCATGGCGGAGGCAGAGAAAGTCCTCGCTGCCCTGGTTCGCGATTATGGTCTGGATATTTCCCTCGAGAATGCCCTGGTGGGCGGCGCGGCCTATGATGATTGCGGCACGCCGTTGCCCGGGCAGACCCTGGAAATGGCGCGGGCGAGCGATGCCGTATTGTTCGGCGCCGTCGGCGGTCCGAAATGGGACGGGCTGGCGCGTGATCTGCGGCCCGAGCGCGGCGCGCTGTTGCCCCTGCGTTCGGAACTTGCCCTGTTTGCGAACCTCAGGCCGGCGCTTACCTACCCGCAACTGGTGGCTGCCTCGTCGCTCAAACCGGAACTGGTCAGCGGGCTGGATATCATGATCGTGCGCGAGCTGACCGGGGGCATCTATTTCGCTGAGCCCAGGGGTATCAGTACTGCAGAGTCAGGCGAACGCGTGGGGATCAACACGTTGCGCTACACGGAGACGGAGATCCGCCGTATCGCCCACACGGCTTTCAGGGTCGCCATGCAACGGGGTAAACGGCTGTGTTCGGTGGACAAAGAGAATGTGCTGGAAGCGACCGTGCTGTGGCGGGAGGTGGTGATGGAAACAGCCGCCGGATATCCTGACGTCGAATTGCAGCATTTGCTGGTGGACAACGCCGCCATGCAACTGGTGCGCAGGCCCAAGCAGTTCGACGTAATCGTCACCACCAACATGTTCGGCGACATCCTGTCCGATCTTGCCTCCATGCTCAGCGGCTCCATCGGCATGCTGCCCTCTGCCTCGCTGGACGAGAACGGCAAGGGCTTGTACGAACCGATACATGGTTCAGCGCCGGATATCGCCGGCAAGGGGCTTGCCAATCCGCTGGCGATGATATTGTCGGCGGCCATGATGCTGCGCTGGTCCCTGGGCCTGCCGGAGCAGGCGGACAGGGTTGAGAATGCGGTGCAGTCCGTGCTGGAACAGGGCCTGAGAACGGCGGACATCCACACCCCGGGCACTGAAAAAGTTTCCACGGCACAGATGGGAGATGCAGTTGTCAGGGCTCTTTTGGGCCGGGCATGAGCCGGGGACAGATTTAAATCTGTCCCCATAATTATAGTGGGCAAGTTAATGGATAAAAAAGTCTATGTTGCGGTAGTCGGCGCGACCGGTGAGGTCGGGCAGGCCATGTTGTCGATCCTGGAACAGCGGGATTTTCCGGTTGCCGGGCTGCATGTCGTGGCAAGCAGCCGCTCGGCGGGGAAAACCATTGAGTTCCGGGAGGAGGAACTGGTGGTCGAAGACCTTGATTCGTTTGATTTTTCCGGCATCGACATCGGCCTGTTTTCCCCGGGGGCTACCGTATCCAACATCCATGCGCCCCGGGCCGCGGCGGCGGGTACGGTCGTCATCGACAATACTTCCCGGTTTCGTTATGACGCGGACGTTCCCCTGGTAGTGCCGGAGGTGAATCCGGAAGCCATCGGGCAGTATGCCGGACGCGGCATCATTGCCAACCCCAACTGTTCCACCATCCAGATGGTAATGGCGTTGAAACCCGTTTACGACGCCGCCGGCATTGAGCGGGTCAACGTCGCCACTTACCAGGCAGTGTCCGGCAAGGGCAAAAAAGCGATAGAGGAACTGGAGCAGCAGACCATCGCCCTGTTCAACGGCAAACCCGTTATCCCGACGGAACATCCCAGGCAGATGGCGTTCAACGTCCTGCCCCAGATCGATGCGTTCCAGGACAACGGTTATACCAGGGAAGAGATGAAAATGGTCTGGGAGACGCAAAAGATCCTCGATGATGAAACTATTCAGGTGAACCCTACCTGTGTGCGCGTGCCGGTGTTCTACGGACACTCCGAGGCCGTGCACGTCGAGACGAAAGAGAAGATCACGGTTGATGAGGCAAGGGCCCTGTTGAACGATTTCCCCGGCGTCGCGGTCATAGACGAGCGTGAGGACGGCGGCTACCCTACGGCCGTGACCGAGGCTTCCGGACATGATGCGGTGTTCGTGGGCCGCATCAGGGATGACCTGTCCCATCCGAGGGGCATTAATTTCTGGGTGGTTTCCGATAATATCAGGAAAGGCGCCGCCCTTAACAGTATCCAAATTGCGGAATATCTGTTAAAACATCATTTATAGAGTCATGGGGGGCGAACCGGGGATGGACTTAAGCATGCCCCCGCACGTTGTCAGCGGGGGTCCGTCCCCATTTACAAATGGTCATTGCACGGGGGAAAGCTGTCATGAAACAGAGTAAGACAAGGTTTCCGGTATTAATCACCTGCCTGCTGGTATTGCTGGCGCCGGCCTGGGCATTTGCCCTGAACCTGGGAGATATCAGCCTGAAATCGGGTCCGGGCGAGCCCCTGGAGGCGGAAATCCCGCTCTCGGGCGTATCCGCCGATGAGCAGGACAGCCTCAATGTCGGCCTGGCCGACGTGGCCGGGTTTCGCTGGGCCGGCATTGAATGGTCCTCGGCGCTTAACCGGTTGCAATTCGAACTGAGGCGCGGCGCGGACGGCGCGGATTATATCCGCGTCCACAGCGATGAGGCGTTGCGCACCCCCCTGGTGCGTTTTTTGTTGAAGGTAGCCTGGTCCAGGGGGCGGTTATTCCGGGAATACACGCTGGAACTTGATGTCCCGCCGGATACCTATGCAGACACGGGGACGGACGTCGGCGCGCAGACCGGCGCCGGCCCTGCGGCTGAAAATGACTGGGGAGATGTCAGGTCGGCGGTGCGAGAGTCCCGCAGTTACGAGGTCGTCCGCAATGATACCTTGTGGGAAATTGCCCGGGAACTGCGCCCGGACAGTTCCGTTTCCATCCAGCAGATGATGCTGGCCTTGTTGCGCACGAATCCCGATGCCTTCAGTAACGACAATATCAACTGGCTGAAAGCGGGCGCGGACCTGTGGATGCCGAGTGACTTTGAAATGCAGGCGCTGTCGGCGGGTGAGGCATTTGCCGAAGTGCTGGTACAGAACAACGTCTGGCGGCACGCCCGCGGCCTGCCCGCGGTGGATGCCGGCTGGCTGGCCGGCACCGGTACGATTGCGGTTGACGGAGGATTGCGCCTGGTGCCGGTCGGCGAGGGGGACCTGGAAGGTGACAGCGTTGCGGCGGCCGAGCCGGACGGGGCTTCCCGGGAGCAGGCCCTGGCGCTGGCAAACGAGCAGGTTGAAGAGTTATCACAGGAAAACATTGAACTTGAGGACAAGCTGACCGAGTCCGAGACCATTATTGAAGATCTCAGGCGCCTGGTCGAACTCAAGGATGATGAACTCGCCGCACTGCAGGCACAGGAGATCTCCGAACAGGCCGAGCCCGGGCCGGGCCTGGCGGAGCGCATAGGAGCAGCCTATGACTCAGCAACCGATGCATTAAGCGGCGAGAGAGTAAAATCAATGTACGAGGGGGTAAAGGATAACTGGCAGTTTGCGCTGACCTTCCTGGCGGCGCTGCTGGCCCTGGCAGCATGGTTCCTGCTGCTCAGAAACTCCTACCGTCCCCGGAAGGAAGCTGCGGTCCCCGCCGCTTCAGCCGGGCCTGATTCTGCCAAAGTGGCCGGGGACGGGAAAACGGTTTCTCCCGATGAAGACGATATTCAGGGGGCAGGCGGAGGCGCCGGAGAGTCGGATGTCGCGGATAATATGGAAGAAGCGGAGCCGGGCGCCATGGATGAAGTTGAAGCGGAAGCAGATGGCCTCTCTGATGAAGCCGAAGCGGAAGCGGAAGAAGAAGACCTTTCTGATGAAACCGAAGATGAGGAAGATCTGGTGCAGAACAAACTCGACCTGGCAAGGGCTTACCTGGAACTGGGAGATACGGAAAATGTCCGGGCCATCCTCGATGAAGTCCTGTCGGAAGGCAATGCGGCGCAACGGGAAGAGGCCCGGGAGTTACTGGAACAGGCAAATTCGGGTTAACTTTCCGTGATGAAAATTGCCGCCGGCGTTGAATATGACGGATCCCGGTATTCAGGCTGGCAAATACAGAAACACTCGTCGTCAGTCCAAGCGCGCGTGGAAGCCGCCCTGTCGGCGGTCGCAGACCATACGGTAGCTGTGACCTGCGCCGGCAGAACGGACGCGGGTGTGCATGCGCTGAGCCAGGTGCTCCACTTTGAATCAGATGCTGAGCGTGATAGTCATTCCTGGGTTCTGGGCGCAAACACCCACCTGCCCGGAGATATCAGCCTGACCTGGGCAAAACCCGTTCAGGCGGATTTCCATGCCCGTTACTCGGCCACGAGCCGTATTTACAGGTATATTATCCTGAACAGGCCGGCCCGTCCCGGACTGGGCCATGGTTACGTTACCTGGGAGTGCCGCCGCCTGGATGCCGGCAAAATGTCGGAGGCCGCGGCCTCGCTGGTCGGCGAACATGACTTCACTTCCTACCGGGCAGCCGCCTGCCAGGCGAAAACGCCCGTGAGAAACATTTTGAGCCTGGATGTCAAAAGGGAAAACGACTACGTGATCATAGTGGTTGAAGCCAACGCCTTCCTGCACCACATGGTGCGCAATATCGCAGGCGTGCTGATGGCAATCGGCATGGGCAAGCACGCTGTGGGCTGGGAAAATGACGTGCTTGATGCGAAAAGCAGGGACTGCGGCGGGGTGACCGCGGCGCCGGACGGACTCTACCTGGCAGGCGTCAGGTACCCGGAGAAATACGCCATCCCGGAACAACGCACAGACCCCCATGCAGCCCCCAGACCCAAACACAAAAAGCAGCTGCGTAAATCTGCGTCACCTGCGGATAATCCCGCTACCCGGGGACGGACTTAAGTCCGTCCCCATTTGTTAAAAGTATACGGTTGCCCTGATGACCAGGATAAAAATCTGCGGTATTACCCGAAGCGAGGACGCCCGCGCGGCAGTAGATGCGGGCGCGCATGCCCTGGGCTTCGTGTTCTACCGGCCCAGCCCCCGTTATATTGAGCCGCTCGCGGCCCGGGAAATAATCAGCCGGTTGCCACCGTTCGCCGCCAGCGTCGGACTGTTCGTTGATCCGGAGCGGTCATTCGTTTCCGCCGTGCTGGAAACCGTTCCCCTGGACATAATCCAGTTCCACGGCAATGAAGCTCCGGCGTTTTGCGGCAGTTTCGGCAGACCCTATATCAAGGCCGTGAGAATCAGACCGGACGTCGATTTGCATAAGATCTGCCGGCGCTTCGCCGGCGCTTCGGCCCTGCTGCTGGACAGCCATTCCGAAACCGTCCCCGGCGGGACCGGCATGAGTTTTGACTGGAGTATAATCCCTCCTGATTTGTCCAGACCCGTCGTTCTTGCCGGAGGGCTGACGGCTGCCAACGTGCGCCGGGCGATCGAGGTTTGCAGGCCGTATGCGGTCGATGTAAGCAGCGGCGTCGAACTTGACAAGGGAATCAAGGACAGAACGAAAATCATCGCATTCATACGAGAGGTGTTAAATGGCCCGGATATTTGAGGCCGGTCCGGGGACAGAATTAAATTCTGTCCCCTTACATACGCGAGGTATTACACGTTAATGACAGTGCCTGATTCACAGGGCCATTTCGGCATGTACGGGGGACGTTTTGTCGCTGAGACCCTGATTGAACCCCTGGAAGAGTTGACCCGCGCCTATGAGAAGTACATTCAGGATGAAGACTTCCTGGCAGAGTTCGACCGTGACCTTAAAACTTTCGTGGGCAGGCCGTCGCCGTTGTATCACGCGCACAGGTGGAGCGGCAAGCTGGCCGGCGCCCAAATCTACCTGAAGCGCGAGGATCTGAATCATACCGGCGCTCATAAGGTCAATAATACGGTGGGCCAGGCCCTGCTGGCGAAGCGAATGGGGAAATCCCGCATCATTGCTGAAACCGGCGCAGGCCAGCACGGCGTGGCCACTGCCACGGTTGCCGCCCGGCTCGGCCTCGAGTGTGTCGTGTACATGGGCGCGGAAGATATACGGCGCCAGGCCGTGAACGTTTTCCGGATGAAGTTGCTGGGAGCCGAGGTTGAAGAAGTCACTTCCGGTTCGCAGACTCTCAAGGATGCCATGAATGAAGCCATGCGGGACTGGGTAAGCAACGTGGACGATACGTTCTACATTATCGGCACCGTGGCCGGGCCGCATCCCTATCCGGTACTGGTCAGGGACCTGCAGTCGATAATCGGCAGGGAAACCAGGCAACAATGTCTGGAAGCGACGGGCAGACTGCCGGACGCGCTCGTCGCCTGTGTCGGCGGCGGCTCCAATGCAATCGGGTTGTTTCACCCTTTCCTGGAGGATGCTTCGGTCCGGTTAATCGGAGTTGAAGCCGGCGGCCTGGGCCTGCCTACCGGCCGCCATGCAGCGCCCTTGAGCGCCGGCAAACCCGGTGTCCTGCACGGCAACAGGACCTACCTGATGGAGGACGAGCATGGCCAGATCCAGCCGACCCATTCCATTTCTGCCGGGCTTGATTACCCCGGCGTGGGGCCGGAGCATGCCTGGCTGAAGGACAGCGGCAGGGTGGAATACGTGGCGGTCAATGACGCGGAGGCCGTTGCCGCCTTCCATGACCTGACCCGTACGGAAGGGATCATGCCGGCGCTGGAATCCAGCCATGCGCTCGCGCATGTGATGAAAATTGCAGGACAACCGGGCAGTGAAGAGACGATTATCATCAATTTATCCGGCCGGGGAGACAAGGACATCGAAACCATCGCGGAGATGGAAGGGATCACGCTTTAGCCACCTGACCGGGGACAGACTTCAGTCTGTCCCCTCAAAAACAGCGGCTCCCGCTGAACTCCGGGGTCGGAGTAAAATCACCCCTGACCTTGCCATCGGCAATGGCTCTCAGGATTTTACCCTGACTCCAGCTACCCGAACAGAATTAAACGGAACGGGTCATAGCGGCCTGTCGTGTGAGTTTTTATCACAGTTCACCTCAAAAACTCACAATCAGACACTTTCAGTCAACATATAATTACACCAGTGTCCGGAATATCCGATGAAGATCAAAGTTAACTTACTGTAATTCATCATATAGTACTGTATGGGGATAATTAAAACAGCGGAACGCATGCCGGACGCCGGCGCCTCACTGCCGGCGCGCAGGGTGCGCCACGTCTATCAATATGTGGCGCGCCTGATCTCCCCCCCCCCCCCCCCCCCCCCATAAATATGTAGTATTTTCAATCGCTTACAGCAGTCTTCCCGCGTGGCATCAAGGCGGGGCTGCTGGGCGGTTCCTGACTGCGGCAGCCGTTTCCGGCGCTGCCCGTCATCCCTGTAACCCGTCCTTGGCGCGTCGTGCGCGCTGTGCCGGGCGGGCAAGCCGGCGTCGGTGGCATTTCTTCCGTCCCGGTGTCCTTCCAATGCGCAGCCGGTTGAAGCGGGCCCGGCAGGAGAGCAACCAACATGATTAAAATCACTGACATACTGGCACACACAAAGGTCGTTTTACTGCTGGCAGTCTTTTCAACCGCCGGCCAGGCGCAAACCATGACGCGCGGAGACTGGTCTTGCGACTCCTCGCATTTAACCGAAGGCCGCAAACATGCCGAAGACATGTACGAACGATACTTGTACTACGAATGCCTTGTCATTTCAGGGAAAGACAGCGAAGGACTGCCCGAGCTGTACCTGTTGGCGGACCAGCCGGGCGGATGGGAGCCGCACAGCATACATGCCAGGTATTTTTTAGCGAATTATCTGCGGTCGGACGGAAAGCTGGATGGCAGCGCGTCCCCCGATAAAACAGACGAGGCGCTGAAATATTATTTCGCTGTAATGGCGCAGGCCAAACTTGAACAGGACAGCGATAATGACTCTTATGAATTGATGGCCGCATTGCATGTGCCGTATTTGTACCTGGTCAAATACAATCACCATGTGCCCGGTTTGGATTATTGGAATCTGGATGAAGCGATTCGCTACGCGGATGAATGCGCCGACCTGCCAGGCAAAGCAGGGGCCGGGCCGGGGAGGCATCAGGCGGTGACAGCGTCATGTCGCCTTATGAAAGACTTTGCGCTGAAACTCAAACCGTTGGATGAAAAAAGGGCGGGGATTTTAGCACAGCCGCACTGCGAAACCGTGAGGAATACGGTATGGGAGGAATACCCAACCAGCCCGGATTGCCCGGAATACGATGCAATCCATGAAGAGATACATTCTCTCATAGACGACCTTCACCTTGCGCTGAAGGATGTGCTGGGAGTGCAGGCGGGCGGGGGCGGGCAACAGGCGGCGGGGCAGGAGGAGTCCCGGGAGCGGACGGCCCTGGAGAGGGAACTGGCGGGGGAGATGGTGTCCATCCCCGGCGGCAGCTTCGACATGGGGGATTTGAGCGGGGATGGTGACGAGGGACCGGTGCGCAACGTGACGGTGCCGGCCTTCCGCCTGGGCAAGCACGAGGTGACGTTTGCGCAATGGGACGCCTGCGTGGCGGACGGGGGCTGTAACGGTTATACCCCGGATGATGAGGGCTGGGGCCGCGGCAACCGGCCGGTCATCAATGTCTCCTGGGATGATGCGCAGTCATTCATTGCCTGGTTGAACGGTAAGACCGGCGGCAACTACCGTTTGCCCACCGAGGCCGAGTGGGAGTATGCGGCCCGGGCGGGGAGCACGACAAAATACAGTTGGGGAAACAGCATCGGCAGCAACCGGGCGAACTGTGGTGGTAATGGATGCGGCGACAGTTACGGGAACACGGCCCCGGTGGGTTCGTTTCCGGCCAATGCCTGGGGGTTGCACGACCTGCACGGCAACGTGAGTGAATGGGCGCTGGATTGCTGGAATGGCAGCTACGCGGGCGCCCCGACCGACGGCAGCGCCTGGGAGAGTGGCGATTGCGGCCGGCGCGTGGTTCGGGGCGGTTCCTGGACCAACGATGCGTGGCCCCTGCGTTCCGCCTTCCGCGTCGGGTTCGACCGCGCGCTCCGCTCCCACAACGGCGGCTTCCGTCTGGCCCAGGACCAGTTCAGTGGGGAAGCGGTGCAGGAAGAGTCCCGGGAGCGGACGGCCCTGGAGAGGGAACTGGCGGGGGAGATGGTGTCCATCCCCGGCGGCAGCTTCGACATGGGGGATTTGAGCGGGGATGGTGACGAGGGACCGGTGCGCAACGTGACGGTGCCGGCCTTCCGCCTGGGCAAGCACGAGGTGACGTTTGCGCAATGGGACGCCTGCGTGGCGGACGGGGGCTGTAACGGTTATACCCCGGATGATGAGGGCTGGGGCCGCGGCAACCGGCCGGTCATCAATGTCTCCTGGGACGATGCGCAGTCATTCATTGTCTGGTTGAACGGCAGGACCGGCGGCAATTACCGTTTGCCCACCGAGGCCGAATGGGAGTATGCGACCCGGGCCGGAAGCACGACGGAGTACAGTTGGGGCAATGACATCGGCAGCAACCGGGCGAACTGTGATGGTTGCGGCAGCCGGTGGGATGATGAACAAACAGCCCCGGTGGGTTCGTTTCCGGCCAATGCCTGGGGTTTGCACGACATGCACGGCAACGTGTGGGAGTGGGTGCAGGATTGCTGGAATGACAGCTACGACGGCGCCCCCAATGACGGCAGCGCTTGGGAAAGCGGTAATTGCGGCCGGCGCGTGGTTCGCGGCGGTTCCTGGCTCGGCGATGCGGGGAGCATGCGTTCCGCCAACCGCTGGTACGGGCGCGCGTACCGCGACACCAACAGCGGCTTCCGCCTGGCCCAGGACCAGTAGGCCGGAGACACCATGCCACCTTCTCTGAACAGAACCCACTGCCGGGATTCCCTTTGTGCTGTTTCCTTTATCCCTTTTACGCCCGGCGCGCAGCGCCGGGCCGCGATTTTCCAGGCGTTCCTTGGCGCCGGCTTTGTTGCGGCAAGGTCAAACAGGCAAGCGAGGCCGGACAATGAGTGAAACCCTGACACGTGATTCGGCAGACGGGCGGCAACCCGGACAGGCAACCCCGGGGGAATCCTGCCCCCGGCATCGTTGCAACCGGGACCGGGCCGGCACAGAAACCGATTGATTACAGGTAATTACCGGGAGTTCGACAATGACTGAAGAGACCAGAAGCATCCAGCCCGGCGAGTCCCCGGAGGCCGGGAAGGGGCAGGCATCGCCCGAAGGCGGCGCGAAAAAATACCAAAGCGCGCCGGGCGGCGCCAGGGGACGCGATGACGGCCCTGAGCAAACGGGGTCAGGTCGCACAATGCACGAAATACGAAAATAGAACGCTGCTTAACTAATAAATCCCTGGATTTCTCTGGGGGGTTCAGAATATTGGGAGAGTTATAACCATGAAATATCACGCCGCCAACGACAACAAATTGCGTATTTCGGAGGTTCTCATAAAATCCTGTTCTTTGATGATCAAAAACATTAAAAGTTTGCTCATCCTTTCTGTAGTTCTGTTTTTGGTTCTTTACTATATGTATGAACCTATTGGAGAAAAATTTTCAGCGCTTATACAGCACGAATATGTGGGCACATATATAGTAGATTTCAAAAAACTGGATTTTATACAGGATTTTATACAGGATGTTATACAGGCTACTGACGATTATAACTCTTCCTATACGGAGCTAGGAGGCGAGCCCCTGTTTACACCTCTGTCTCCGGTAGCGGTCATATTTTTCAGTTTTCTTCTGCCTGTTGCCATCATCAGACTGCTGTTTGCCACTGACCCTCCAAAGGGGAGTTTTATCGAGAGGGCTCTTTATAAATTGAGACTCATCAAAAGCCCAGGTTATATTATCAGTTCGTTCAGGTATATCTGTGCGGTTATCGCGCAGATGGTTTTGTTCATATATCTGCCTGTTTTATTGGGAATATTCATGTTTATCTGGTCCGTAAATCTGGGGGCGATCTGGATGTTAGGTCTTTTTTTACTTTTCGTTTCAGGATATATCTACTTCTTATTCAGGTTTACAGCAGTGTTTCAACTGGCTTATGTATCTATTTCCATAGAGAATATGGGAGTGTGGGAAAGTTGGAAACGCGGTTACTCCATGTCTTCCCCGTCCTGGATAAGGGTTTCAACGCTTTTTGCAATAATCCTGCCCCTGATTTTATTGATATTTGCAAGCATTTTGCTCTTGTTATTGCCTGCTGAAGAACCGGATGGTTTAGGAACACTCGTATTGCCCCACGTCATACAATTTATATTTGTGGTATTCAGTGCAATATTTTCCGCAGTCTGCTACCAAGAACTGAAAAAGACAGGATAACCTGACCATTTGATGATGCAGACTTTACGTCGGCCGGTCGTATTCCGGTTTGACAGGACGCAAGCGCCAATCCAGGACACCCATAATTAGTTTCTATGGGTGTCCTGAAATTGGTTCCTGGAACAACAATGCGAGGAACCTGCGTTCCGCCAACCGCAACAGGAACGACCGCGCGCACCGCAACAACAACGGCTTCCGCCTGGCCCAGTCCGCCCGTGGTCCGGGATGGCCGTTTCCACGGAAACGGCCAGGGTGATTAACGGGTGTCCATGAGCCTGCTTCCGGGCCGGGCAGGGAGGCCCGGGCGAATAGGGCTGTGGGGAGTAGCGGGGGCGAAAGTCTTGGTGATTGGGGGTAGGTCGGAATGGACTTGGTAATTTATTCCACGGTTTTGGGGAGAAACAGGTTCATGGAAACCAATACATGGCATATCAATGTCAGTCAAGGAAAAGTAGGATCCATACCATTTGGTTTGTTCCTGAAATGTATTGGTAAAAACAATCACATAATTACCTGATCTTTTTGTCGCGAGGAATAAAATGAATTCACGAGTAATACTTGCTGATAATGCAATACCTACTGATAATCCCATCCGAGAATCGAAATATGACGCTTTAAATAGGGACGGTACGGCTGAATCATTTGTAAAACACATTGTAAGGCTTGATATAAGTGAGGGCCTTGTGGTTGGTATTTTCGGACCGTGGGGTTCGGGCAAAACTTCATTTGTTAACCTCGCCCGGGAGAAATTCAAACAAGCTGATATTCCTGTTCTCGATTTCAACCCATGGATGTTTAGCGGTGCGGAAGATCTTGTCGAACGGTTTTTTGCCGAACTTGTCATCCAACTCAAGCTACAAGATGATCGTGAGCTTAAGCGTGTCGCTATCGGTTTTGAAAGCTATGCCAAGATGTTTTCCAGCCTGGAAATAGTATTCTTTCCAGATACATGGATTGCGCGAATCATTCTCCTCATGAGGTTATTAGGTGAAGCTTTAATCTTTAGGGAAGGTTGGGGTGGCAAGAGAGAAGGGATTGATAAGAGAAGGGAAAAGCTCAAAATTGCTCTTAAAGACTTCGGAAAACACATCGTTGTGGTGCTCGACGATGTGGACAGGTTGACAGCCCCCGAAATCCGGGCAATCTTCAAACTGGTACGATTGACAGCTAATTTTCCTAACATTATTTATGTTATGGCTTGTGAACGGTCACGCGTTGAACGCGCGCTTCAGGAAGAGGGATTGTCAGGACGAACTTACATGGAGAAGATCATTCAACTTCCGTTCGATTTGCCCGAGGTTCCTGACGATATTCTTCAGCAACAGATTGCCTCTTCCCTTGAAGCCAGCATTCC
This sequence comes from Gammaproteobacteria bacterium, assembly GCA_965204045.1. Classification (GTDB taxonomy): domain Bacteria; phylum Pseudomonadota; class Gammaproteobacteria; order Eutrophobiales; family Eutrophobiaceae; genus JAAXHV01. The sequence goes on along the minus strand of CBDBDW010000002.1, from coordinate 4,153,769 downwards.
CGAGATGAAGGATATGACTCAACATGAAGTGGATATCTGGCGCGATATCTCTAAGGGGATCGTTTACCCTCTCATCCGGACTATGCGCGACCTTCGCCGCTACGTCGCAACGGTTTCGGGAACCGTAGCCAGCCTCAATGGGCAAGTCGCTCTTGCTGATGTGCTGGGACTCGATGCTATCAGGATATTTCTGCCTGATGTATTCTCACAACTTTATGACGTAATAGATATTCTGACCGTGACTTCCGCTTCTGGATCTGTCGAAGGAGACCCTCAGAATGTATCCAAAGAAGATACGCAAGTTGAAGATCTGCCTGAGCAGCAAGATCGATTCCATAGATTGATTGAAGGCGACAGGATGCAAAAAAATGTAGTCCAAGCTATGCTTAATTATCTCTTCCCGAACAGCTTACAATATGCAAACCGTGATATGCCGCGCCATGAAGGCCAAGGGACAGTAAAACAATTCAGTGGTCGTCGAGTCGCCCACAAAGTTATATTGAGCCTTTACATGGAACGTGTAATGGGGGATGAAGAACTGATCGGGCATGATGTGGAACAAATACTCCAGTGCATGGGTCAGCAGGCCGACCTTGACAGATTCATACGTTCTTTGGAACCGAAGCGTTGGTCAAACGTCATCTCAAAATTATCAGGTTTAACGGAGCAATTTGACCTAGAACATGTGAAACCGGGATGCATTGTGCTGTTTAATCTTTTTCCAGATTGGCCTGATGATTCTAATGCACGGCAAACCATAAGAAATGTTACCCTTCTGCTTTTACGTTTACTACAGGAGGGTAGCACCCGTGAAGGTGCTGTAAAAGAGATTCGGGATAATCTGAATTCATTCTATTCCAAGACAGAGCTAATCCGTCAAGTCGGAGGTAGGAGTGATGGTGACAGGCTTATTGCAGATACAAAGGCAAACAATTTCTTGACGGAGCTAATTAAGGAAGTGCAAAATGCCGATGTTGATACTCTAGGCAGGGAACGTAACTTGGCGGAGGATTTTAAGTTCATCAAAGATTATGCTGATGACTTAAATAAAACATTCACAATTCCTGATTCACCCGAGGTAACAATAACTCTTCTCCAATCGGCAACGACAAAATCGACTTCGAATAGCCAGGAAATCCAACGAAAGACAGACTGGTCTCTCCTGACCGAAGTATATGGTGACGAGAGAACGTTGAAAGAGCGAATTAACAGTCTGAATAAGCAATTAAATGAGTTGAAACCGTGGATTCAGGAACAGCCTTGGATGCGGAAAAGGGCGATATCTCTGAGTGAAATTGAGAAATTAGTTAAGGATGCAGAGAAAGAACCAAATCGTAGAAGTTCAGATTTTATGCGACAGTTACCGGCCTGAGCGCACTGGCTGACGGCGATAATCCGCTTTGTACCGTTTACTTCAACGTCAGGTAGTTTTCGCTTTGCAAACTTCAGGGGTCAGACCATTATTTGCACGATGGGAAGTTAAGCTTGCGTCCAATCAACAAGCCAAACTTACGGAGAGAAGCTTTCGCTCCAACTGAGACTGTCAGATCAAGTCTGGGGTCACAAACGGGGTCAGGTCGCACAATGCACAAAATACGAAATTAGAACGCTGCGTAACTGATAAATCCCTGGATTTCTCTGGGGGTTTCGGAATATTGGGAGAGTTACAACCATGAAATCTCACGCCGCCAACGACAACAAATTGCGTATTTCGGAAGTTCTCATAAAATCCTGTTCTTTGATGGTCAAAAACATTAAAAGTTTGCTCATCCTTTCTGTAGTTCTGTTCTTGTCCCTGTCCTTTGCATCCGTCGCGCAGGAAGAGTCCCGGGAGCAGACAGCCCTGGAGAGAGAACTGGCCGGTGAGATGGTCTCCATCCCCGGCGGCACGTTTCGCATGGGCGACCTGAGCGGGGAAGGTGATGATGAAGAACTGCCGGAATACAGCATCGTTGAAGAACTGCCGGTCCACAGCGTCACGGTGCCGGCCTTCCGCCTGGGCAAGTACGAGGTGACGGTGGGCCAGTTCCGGCGTTTTGTGGAGGCCACCGGCTACCGCACGGACGCGGAGCGCGATACGGGCGGCGCTGCAGGTTGTGATACTTATACGGGTGATAGTTGGGATTGGACAGCGGGCCGCAGTTGGCGCAATCCGGGGTTCTCTGCCGGGGACGACCACCCGGTGACGTGCGTGAGCTGGAACGATGCGCAGGCGTATGTCGAGTGGTTGTCGGCGGAGACCGGCGGCCATTACCGTTTACCCACGGAGGCCGAGTGGGAGTATGCGGCCCGGGCCGGGAGTGCCACGAAGTACAGTTGGGGGGATGACGTCGGCAGCAACCGGGCAAACTGTATGAATGATGATTCTGAGGACTTCCCCGGGTGCGGCGACAGTTACGAGTACACGGCCCCGGTGGGTTCGTTTCCGGCCAATGCCTGGGGGTTGCACGACATGCACGGCAATGTGTGGGAATGGGTGCAGGACTGCTGGAATGACAGTTACCAGGGAGCGCCGAGTGACGGCAGCGCCTGGGAGAGTGGGCTTTGCGGCGTGCGCGTGGTTCGCGGCGGGGCCTGGAGCAGCCATGCGAGGTCCCTGCGTTCCGCCGACCGCTTCCTGTTCGACCGCGCGGACCGCCTCAACCTCTACGGCTTCCGCCTGGCCCAGGACCAGTAGGACGAAGACGCCATGCCAGACCCTCTGAACAGAACTCTCTGCCGGGGTTCCCGTTGTACTGTTCCCTGTTCCCCTTTGGCTTGAGGAGAAAACCATGAATATACGGTCACGTTTTTACCATGGCGGACGGGCAGCCGGACAGTATTCTTTCGTTCTCTTTGTCCTGTTGGTTTGCGGGGGGTGCGCCACGGTGGACAGCCAGTTAGCCGGTGAGATGGTCTCCATCCCCGGCGGCACGTTCCGCATGGGGGATTTGAGCGGGGAAGGGGATGATGACGAACTGCCGGCACACAGCGTCACAGTGCCGGCCTTCCGCCTGGGCAAGTATGAGGTGACGGTAGGCCAGTTCTGGCAATTTGTGAAGGCCACCAGTTACCGCACGGATGCGGAGCTCAATGCGGGCGACAGCGCAGGTTGCTTAACCAATAATGCGGGTGATGGTTGGGACTGGACGGCGGGCAGCAATTGGCGCAATCCGGGTTTTTCTGTGGGCGGCACGCTCGTTCTGGGGTCGGACCAATCCAACTATTTGTTTCCGTTCAGTTTATATGCCGGATACGGCTGTCATGTTCCCTTAAAACACTCTTTTTGCCCTCAAAATCAGTGGTATAAGCGCCTCGCAGGTTAGCTGCCTTACATCAAACGGTAGTGTCAAATTTCTTTCGCACTCAAACTCCCGGCTGGCCTGTTCTTTCATTTGCCCGGACAGCGCCTGGCCGGCTGGATTCAAATAAGGGATTAAATTCTTGAGAAGATGTGTGATTGTGTCGGCGTTTATATGTATCGGAATTGCGGTTCTTTTAAAAGCCTGCGGCGTTTGTGTGAGTTACCTGGCTATAGCAGAGAGACGTTTTACCGGTCACGTCGTTAACTTCATTTGCCGGGATATGGATGAGCCTTATGAGATTGTTTGTGAATCGGAACGTTATGGAGATTGAAGCAGCCCGGACAACCAGGTTAGTAGCCGCAGACCTTAAATGCCATCCTGAAAGACGCGGGAAGCGCGAAGAAGATCTGATTTATCCTCTTACCCGGCCAGCGCCCGGGCAAGGCGCGCCCATTGGCCTGCCAGGTAATGCGGCACATTCAGGAAACGATACCTGTGATTACCGTCGTACCTGTAATCCCTGAGCAATAACGGGCCCGATGAAAAACGCAGGGCCCGGTCGTACTTCTTTTCTCTCAGAAACTGTTGCAGCGATTTCATGTGGCCCTTGTGGCCGCTCTTCACTTCAACCGGCAACACGTCCTGTCCGAAGGGAACCAGGTAGTCAACCTCGGCGCTGCTGTGTTTTACCTGACGCTCCCAGTAATGGATGCCCGGCATCTCAAACATGGGACGGTCATACATCAGGTGTTGACCGATAAACTGCTCCGCCAGGCTGCCTTTTGCTATCTCGTTGATCTCCCGGGTGGCCTCGATCGCGGTGAGAGAAATGCCCAGCATGGACTGGATCAATCCGACGTCCAGGAACAGCAATTTGAAATGGTTGTGCTTTTGCTGCGCGGCCAAAGGCAAGCCGTCTCCCGAGCTGTGATAACAGCGCTGTATCACTCTTGCCAATTCGAGCAAATCGATGGCTTCCCTGACCTGCTCGCTGCGTCTGCCCGGCGCCAGCCTGGAATAGATGATTTTTTTCCCCAGGTGCAGGGGGATTGCAGAGACCACCTGATTTAACAGGCGGATATCCGCCTTGCCGGCATATTTATGAAAATCGGCCTGGTAGGTGGTGGTAATGGTCTGTTTTACCCGCTCGACGTCCAGCCAGGACTGTGTTTCCCGAAACGTATTGATACTCTCAGGCATACCGCCGACGATCAAATAGTCTCTGAGGTAATTAAGAAACGTATTGTGAAGCGCCTCGTTAAGCGGTTCATCCACATGGGTCTGCTGCAGCAGTTCCACGGCGTTGTGATTGCCTGTCCCGCTCAGGTATTCCTCGAACGTCATCGGGCCGAGGTAGAGAAATTCCACCCGGCCGACAGGAAATGAATAGTTATCCGCCGCCAGGGTGAATTCGAGCAGCGAACCGGTAAGGATGACGCGGTATTCGGGCGCGCGCTCAAAACAGTATCGCAGAAAAGGAACCAGGGCCGGGCAGTGCTGGGCTTCATCAAAGAAGAAGAGGCATTTATCGGGGTCTATATTGCTGGTGCGCCTGCCCAATGCAATAGCCTGGAAAACTTTATGCGGGTCATTCCGGCCCAGTAATACAGGAAACTCCTGGGGGTCTTCCATATTTACTTCAATAAGCCGCATCCCGATTTCTTCGCAAACCAGCCGCACAAGGGTGGTTTTGCCGACTTGCCGGGCCCCGCGAATAATCAGCGGCTTCCTGGTCTTGCGGTTTATCCATTCTTTAATATAGTCCGACTGTCTGCGCTGCATAGCCGCTCCCGTATGACGTTGAGAGGTGGATCATGTAAAAAGTAAGGGATAAAGATAGGTGCATTATGTAAAAAGCAGGGGATAAAATCAAGCATATTATGTAAAAAGCAGGGGATTGTTGTATTTTAAGGCGTTCTGGGGAGCGTTCTGGGGTCGGACCAATCCAACTATTTGTTTCCGTTCAGTTTATATGCCGTATACGGCTGTTATGTTCCCTTAAAACACTCTTTTTGCCATCAAAATCGATGGTATAAGCGCCTCGCAGGTTAGCTGCCTTACATCAAACGGTAGTGTCAGGTTTCTTTCGCACTCAAACTCCCGGCTGGCCTGTTCTTTCATTTGCCCGGACACTGCCTGACCTGCTATACTTCAACTGACAGAGGATGCCTGCCATGAAACTTTCCCAGGAAACCATTACCGTCATCGGTTCCGCCATCGGGATTACCGGCATTATTATCACGGCCATGTTTTTCTTCTTTGATAACATCAATGACAGAATTGATGAATCGGACAGCCGTCTGACCGGCCAGATCCAGGCGCTGGACAGCCGTCTGACCGGCCAGATCCAGGCGCTGGACAGCCGTCTGACCAGCCAGATCCAGGAATTGGACAGCCGTCTGACCGGCCGGATTCAGGAATTGGACAGCCGCTTGACCGGCCGGATTCAGGAATTGGACAGCCGCTTGACCGGCCAGATCCAGGCGCTGGACAGCCGTCTGACCGGCGAGCTTCAAATGCTGCGCCAGGAAAACAAGGCTATCAGGGCCGATATACAAACCCTGTCGGACGACGTCGCTGTCCTGAAAGGGAAGATGGAAACCGTTTTGCAGCTGCGGGTCTCCTCGAACGATCAATCCGTCGCCGACGGGTTGCCCGCCCAATCCGCCGCGGCCAGCCGATAGCGTCGTTCACCGGGGCGAGTTGTTCGCTACCTCATTGTCGGCCGGCATTTTAAGGCGACAATGCTTCGACCCCCTGGGTTTGTCCGTTACCAGGGCAGCCCGGGGCCTGGGGGTCACGCGAGACAGATTTCGGTGGAGAAATTCGAGGCGGCTTAGGCGGCGGGCGCCGCCTGTTCCCGTATTTCTATGATCCTGTCCTCAATTGAATGAACTTTTTGCCCTTCTCGTGCGTTATATGGACAGGGAACTCATGTTACCGGCCGCGTTCCCGGGAGCAACGTCTTAATCCCTTGCCTGCCTGCTCCTGGTTGAAAGACAACCCTATGATTATTATAGCTTTATGTCAATCAGGAATGCCTGGCGGCATGGAAAAACAGTTGTTCTCTCCCCTCGGAATGCTGTAACCTGTCGAATTTGAATATATCGATCCGGAATTCCGTCAGCAGATGAGTCGTATTTCATCCACATACCAGGCGCTCAAGCAGCAGAACAGGAAGGCGCTGGTTACCTTTGTCACAGCCGGGGACCCGAACCCGCAGGTTACGCCGGATATAATGCAGGCCCTGGTGCGTCACGGGGCGGACCTGGTTGAACTGGGAGTCCCGTTTTCAGACCCGATGGCGGACGGCCCCGTGATCCAGCGCGCCAATGAGCGCGCGCTGGAACAAGGGGTTGCGCTGGCAGATGTTCTGGAGATAGTAGAGCAATTCCGCCGGTCTGACAGTCAAACCCCGGTGATACTGATGGGTTATTTAAATCCTGTTGAAATTTTCGGTTACGAGGAATTTGCCGGGGCTGCCGCCGCGGCCGGGGTTGACGGAGTCATCATTGTGGATATGCCGCCCGAAGAAGCGGCAGCGCTGAACCGTCATTTACGCGCCCGGGGTCTCGACCAGATTTTTCTCGTTACGCCCAATACTACGGAGCGGCGGATTGAAACCATCGCCGGGATTGCCTCGGGATTTCTGTATTATGTTTCCGTCAAGGGGACTACCGGAGGCAAGCAGGCTGACGCGCTGGACGTGTCGGAAAAATTACGCCTGGTAAGAAGCAAGACCGATTTGCCTTTAGCCGTCGGTTTCGGGATAAAAGACGCCGGGACGGCCGCGCGGGTTGCAGGTTCTTGTGATGCCGTCGTCATCGGCAGCGCGCTGGTCGAGACGATTCACACCGCAGCGACGGCAGGAGCGGATATTGCTGCAGAGGTCGGTTCATTTATCGCTCCTGTCCGGGATGCCTTGGATAAGGCAGCATAGCGGCGAATAAAATGAGCTGGCTTGATAAACTGCTTCCTTCGAGGATAAAGACCAACAGCGCTAACCGGCGGTCTGTACCGGAGGGGGTATGGACCAAGTGCGACAATTGTAACGCGACGCTTTATCGCGCGGAACTCACCCGTAATCTCGAAGTCTGCCCGAAATGCGGACACCATATGCGTATCGGCGCCCGGGCCAGGCTGGACAGCTTCCTTGACCCGGATGACCGGGAAGAAATCGGCGACGGCATCAAACCGGTTGACAAGCTGAGATTCCGCGACAGCAGGCGATACCGGGAAAGGCTGGCAAGCGCAAACAGGGAAACCGGTGAAAATGACGCCCTGGTGGCGATCCGGGGCAATGTCAGGAACATCTCCCTGGTTGCCGCAGCCTTTGAGTTTGAGTTCATGGGCGGTTCCATGGGGTCGGTCGTGGGAGAACGGTTTGTACGCGCCGTTGATATCTGTATTGATCGCCATGTTCCGCTCGTCTGCTTCTCCGCCAGCGGCGGCGCGCGCATGCAGGAAGCCCTGATATCGCTCTTCCAGATGGCAAAAACGAGTTCCGCCCTGGGTAAACTGCGCAATGCCGGTTTGCCTTATATCTCGGTATTGACAAACCCTACGATGGGCGGCGTGTCGGCAAGCCTCGGCACCCTGGGAGACATCAATATTGCCGAACCGGGCGCCCTGATAGGTTTTGCCGGTCCCCGCGTCATTGAACAGACTGTACGTGAGACCCTGCCGGAGGAATTTCAGAAAAGTGAGTTCCTGCTGGAACACGGCAACATCGATATGATTACCCGCAGGCGGGACCTGCGGGATACGGTAGCGTCAATATTGTCCATTCTTTGCCATAAGACATGCTGATGAGTTCCGTCCCGAAAATTTTATCCAGGCGGCGCCAGGGACATACGCCCAGGTTCGCCTGCCTGGCTGACTGGCTGGCCTGGCAGGAAAGCCTGCATTTCACAGCCATTGAACTGGGTCTGGACCGCTGCAACAGGGTGGCGCAGAGAATGGGCCTGCTGAAACCTGACAGCAAGGTCGTCAGCATATCCGGCACAAACGGCAAAGGCTCCAGCGCGGCAATGCTGGATGCCATGCTGAGACAATCCGGTTACCGGGTTGGCGCCTACACTTCACCGCACTTGACCAGGTACAACGAAAGGATTTGCATTGACGGCAAGCAGGTGACGGATGAACAACTCTGCCAGTCATTTGACCGTATTGACCGGGCGCGCGGGGATATTTCCCTGACCTATTTTGAATTCGGGACACTGGCGGCGCTGGACATATTCCGGCACGCGGGGCTGGATATTGCGATACTGGAAGTGGGACTGGGCGGCCGGCTGGATGCCGTCAATATACTGGATGCCGATATCGCCCTGGTGGTGACGATCGACCTGGACCACGAGAAGTGGCTGGGATATACCAGGGAGGCCATAGGCAGGGAAAAAGCGGGAATATTCAGGCGCCGGCGACCGGCAATCTGTTCAGACCCGGCCGCGCCGGAGTCCATTGCAGACTGTGCGCGGGAAACAAACGCCCTGCTGTACCAGGCCGGCAGGGATTTCACCGCGGCAATAAATACGGATACCTGGACCTGGAGGGGTTCCGGTACGGTCTATGAGGGTTTGCCCAAGCCCGGCATCAATAATGACAGGCAGGTGCAGAATGCCGCCGGCGTGCTGATGGCGCTGGAGACCCTGGCTGATGAATTTCCAGTCAGCCCGGAAACCGTAAAGGCTTGCCTGCGGGATTTCAGGCTTGCCGGCCGGTTCCAGGTCGTGCCCGGGAAAACCCCCTGTATTCTTGATGTTGCGCATAACCGGCAGGCTGTTTCGGCATTGGTCGAGAATGTAAAGAAAATTCCCAAAGTCGGTGAAACCCACGTCGTGATCGGCATGCTCAAGGACAAGAATCATGGCGCTGTCTTTGAGCAACTGGCGCAAATTGCCGATTACTGGTACCTGGCTGAATTACAGGAAGACCGTGCAGCGGACCTGGGGGAATTAACCGGCGCGTTGGGCAGGTACGAAGATGCTGGTAAAATCAAGCAGTTTAAAACTGTCCGTGATGCCTTGTCACAGGCCGAAGCCGGCGCCCGGATTGGCGACAGGATAATAGTTACCGGTTCTTTCGTAACCGTCGGCGCGGCAATAGACTGCCTGGAGTGTAATTGAGGACGGAATTAATTCCGCCCCCTGTGGAACTGGAAATGGACCAGAGATTGAAAGAAAGAATCACCGGAACGACCGTGTTGGTGCTGCTGGCCGTGGTACTGGTCCCGCTGGTGCTGGACGACAGCCGCGTTGTAGAGACCGGGATCACGACAACCAATATTCCGGAACAACCGGATGAAGAATTCACGACGCGCCTGGCGCCCATCCCGGAACAGGATGACGTAGTTCCTGCAGAGGAGGAAGCCGGTGACAGTCCTGCCCGGGTAGCGGCGGTTGACGCGAACCCTGAACAGGCGGAAATCGCGGCCGAACCGGAACCTGTTGCAGACGCTGCCGAAGCCGAAGTCGGGACTGCCGGGTTAACCGGATGGGTCGTGCAGGTAGGCAGTTTTTCCAGAAAAAATGCCGATAGTCTCAATGGGAAACTGCGCGCGGAGGGATATCCGTCATACGTTGTTGATGAACCGGTAACAGCCAGGGACGGTTCCTTGTTGTACCGGGTGAGGATAGGCCCGGAAGTTCTGCGCTCGGAAGCTCTCAAGCTCAAGGCCGAAATAAAAAAGGAAATGGACCTGGATGGTTTTGTTCTGAACTATCCGTAACGTCCGGGTCGCTGACTGTCCATGCCGGCAATTTTGTTACCAGATTCCGGGACAGATTTAAACCTGCCCCGGAATCTGCCTGACGACAGATTTAAACCTGTCCCCAAACAATTTGTGCATTGCAGGGTCTGATCGTGGAAGGCGTCGATATCGGAATTCTCGCAGTTCTGTTTCTGTCTGCAATCATGGGGCTGTTGTACGGCCTGTTGAATGTCCTGTTTTCCATTACGGCCTGGATCATGGCCGTGCTGGTTGCCGTTAAATTCAGCGGCTGGTTTTCCCCCATGCTGGAGGCCCACCTGGAACCGGTACTCGCGAGTATCATTGCTTTTGCCGGCGTGTTTATCATCAGCCTGGTGATTTTTACAATGTTGGGATATTTTGTCGTCAGACTGCTTGGCAGGACCGGTTTGACCGCTGCCGACAGGTTTCTGGGTTTTTTCTTTGGAATCGGGCTGGGAAGCGCGATAATTACCATCCTGGTTTTTCTGGCTGGGTTTACGGCGATATCGAAGCATGAATGGTGGCGCGAAGCGGTTTTGATCGAACCGTTCCAGCGCGTCTGTGTGTGGGGCAGAGGCTTTCTTTCCGAAGATATCGCCGTTTATCATCGTTACGAACCGGCCCGACAACAGAATAGAGAGGGCAATGGGTCAGGGACAGATTTTAAATCTGTCCCCGGCAGAAGTTCACAATAAAGAACATGTGCGGGATAATCGGAATCGTTGCCAAATCGAATGTCAACCAGGCGCTCTTTGACGGTCTGACGATCCTGCAACACAGGGGGCAGGATGCCGCCGGCATAGTCACCTGTGACGATGCCAGGCTTTACCTGTGCAAGAACAACGGCCTGGTGAGGGATGTCTTCAATTCCCGCCAGATGCTGAACCTCAAGGGACACATGGGTATAGGACATATCAGGTATCCCACTGCAGGTTGTTCATCCTCCTCCGAAGCGCAGCCGTTTTATGTCAACTCTCCCTACGGAATTGCCCTGGCGCATAACGGGAATCTCACCAACAGCGAAGAACTCAAACGGGATCTCATCATGGATGAATTGAGACATATCAATACGGAATCGGATTCCGAGGTTCTGCTGAATATCCTGGCTTTCGAGTTGCAGCGCATCGGCAAACTGAAAAAAGACCTGACGCCCGAAGATGTTTTTTCTGCGGTGCGCAGGCTGCATCAACGGTGCCGCGGGGGGTATTCAGCCATTGCTTTAATCTCGGGCGTCGGCGTGCTCGCCTTCCGCGACCGTTTCGGCATACGGCCGATTGTATTCGGAGAGCGCGTCACCGACCGGGGAATGGAATACGTCGTTGCTTCCGAAAGCGTGGCCATGGACGCCCTGGACTTCCATGTCACGCGTGACGTCGCGCCGGGAGAGGCGGTTTTCATCAGCAAACAGGGCGAACTGTTTGCGGAGCAGTGCGCGGAAAACCCGCAACATACGCCGTGCATCTTTGAATACGTGTACCTGGCAAGACCGGATTCCGTCATTGATAACATCTCCGTGTACAAGACCCGTCTGCGCATGGGTGAGGCGCTGGCCGCAAAGATTTTGCGGCTGCGCCCGGAACACGATATCGACGTGGTCATCCCGATCCCGGACACGGGGCGTACCGCCGCGTTGCCCCTGGCCTACGAGCTGAACGTGAAATACCGGGAAGGTTTTATCAAGAACAGGTACATCCCGCGCACGTTCATCATGCCCGGGCAGAGCGTCAGGAAAAAGTCGGTAAGACAGAAACTGAATGCAATCGAGCTGGAATTCCGGGGCAAGAACGTATTACTGGTGGATGATTCCATCGTGCGCGGCACCACGTCCAGGGAAATCGTGCAGATGGCCCGGGATGCGGGCGCGGCAAAAGTATATTTCGCCTCTGCAGCGCCGCCGGTCATGTATCCGAATGTTTACGGTATCGACATACCGACTTCCGACGAACTCGTTGCCCACGGCAGGAGTGAAGACGAAGTATGCGCGACCATAGGCGCCGACTGGCTGATCTACCAGGAGGTCGAAGACCTGGTTGACGCGGCAAGCGAAGGCAACCCGGACATAGACCGGTTTGAAATGTCCGTGTTTACCGGTGAATACGTGACCGGAGACGTGAGCGAAGACTACCTTGCCAACCTCTCCATAGAACGCAGCGATTCAGCCAAACAGTCCCGCGCCATGATGGACGACGTCCTCAACGACGTGTCCAATATGGCGTAGCTGCAAAATAAGCTTGACTATGCATATATTATAAGTATATTGCAATAATGGAGATTGAATGGAATCAGAAGAAAGCTGGAGCAAACCTCGAGAAACATGGAGTTTCGTTTGAGGAAGCGTTCAGTTCATTGTTGGACCCTGGCGCTTTGGTGTTAGAGGATGTTGATTCGGAAGGGGAAAACAGGTGGGTCCTGATAGGGGTGAGTGACAGGGCACGACTTCTTACGGTCGTGTACACAGTTCGAGGTGAAGATTGTATCCGTTTGATATCCGCCAGAAAGTCCAGTCGGAAAGAGGGTAGGTACTATGCGCAAAGAATATGATTTTTCCAAAGCCGGGAAAGCCGGGGATGTTCCTCACTTGGCCAAGCTGCAAGCCCAGCCCCGAGGTAAAACCAGAATAACTATCATGCTTGATAACGACGTACTGGAAGAATTTCGTCAAAGAGCTGAGAAGGAAGGATTGGGTTATCAAACGCTTATCAATCAGGCACTACGCGCCCGTGTCGACCCCCGTCCGCTTGATGAGGAAACCATGCGCAGAGTCATCCGGGAAGAGCTGTCAGCAATTCAAGGCAAAAACGCTTCGCGGTGATGAAATAGAGATGGTGAAAAGGTGGAGCGGATAAAAAACCATTGACTATGACGTCTGGACGTCTATAATGGCCGACATGAAACCTCAGGCTTCACGAAATCCCCCCGGCCAGGTGCGTGATGCCATCCTGCAAACGTTGTTGTTGACGTCCAAGCCACTGTCAGTAAAGGAAATTGAGGGACGGGTACAAAAAATAGCCGGACCGACGCCTCAATCCTCTATCAGGTCCTACCTGAGACTCAATACACCGGCCGTTTTTATTCGGGAAGAACGCGGTGTTTACCGTCTTCGCACACGACATCCCGAACACCTCGCAGGCATTCAACGTGAACTTGCTGCTGACGAACAATGGCTGCCTGCCTTTCATTTTGGCAGATCTATGCTGGTGCATGCCGACTGTTTTGACTGGCTGGAAAGCCGGGAGGATAACAGTATCCATGCTGTTGTAACAGACCCGCCTTATGGATTGCATGAATACACCCCAGAGCAACAAAGAAAATTACGTAGCGGAAAAGGTGGTGTCTGGAGGATCCCGCCGTCTTTTGATGGGAACAAACGCTCCCCGCTCCCCAGATTTACCACCCTTACACAAGAACAGTTGGAACAGTTGGGTACATTTTTCTTCGTGTGGGCCAAGTTGTTGCTTCCAAAACTCGTACCCGGCGCTCATGTTGTCGTAGCCTCCAATCCCCTTGTTTCTTATATTGTTTCAACTGCGCTGGCTGACTCCGGCCTGGAAAGGAGGGGAGAGATCGTCCGCCTTACCATGACCATGCGCGGCGGTGACCGCCCTAAAGCGGCACATGAGGAATTCAGTGAGATCAGTGTTATGCCTCGTTCGATGTGGGAACCCCGGATCGTTTACAGAAAACCTCTCGAAGGTCGTGTCCAGGACAATTTGAGGAAGTGGAAAACAGGTGGGTTCCGCCGGCCGCTGGCGGAAAAGCCTTTTGGCGATGTAATCGCCTCATCGCCCACCAGAAAAAGTGAGAGAACGCTGGCGCCTCATCCGAGTCTCAAACCCCAGGCATTTATGCGGCAGGTTGTTTACGCTTCGTTACCCCTTGGCGAAGGTGTGGTCCTGGATCCTTTTGCAGGAGCCGGTTCTACTCTGGCGGCATCAGAGGCGGCAGGTTATGCCAGTATCGGCGTGGAAAAAGATACTGGTTTTTGTAACTACTCACCCCCCTGTTCGTCCCGCGCTCCCTTCGTCATTCCGGCGAAGGCCGGAATCCAGTCTGTTAAACGGGTCGCTTGCGACACCTTATAACGTGTCCCTTCGGGACGTTTTTTTCACTGGATTCCCGCCTGCGCGGGAATGACGGGGGGCGCGCGGGAATGACGAACGAGGAGAAGTGCAGGAAGGACGAGTGGGGGTGAGTAGTTACAGGTTTTTTTACTCTGGCCTGTGACTCAATACCCAGGCTGGCGGCATATAAAGTTAATGGAAGCGCTAAAGCCTGTATATCCAGCTATCCCGGAGTTTCTTGAGGAAGGCCGTATAGGAGTCCCGGTTTCCGGATATTACTCTTCTTCCCCGCGTTTATTATCCTCGCCGGTAAACCCGGCGGCCTGGAAGAAACTGTTCTGCATCTGCCGCCAGGCTTCCAGGTTCTGCTCCGTCATCTCGCTCATTTTTGCGGCAAAGGGATTGCCCGTCACCGCCTGCTCGAAGTTCTTCTGTAAGCTCTGTTGTTGCGCGGCAAACATCTCCAGGCTTTTCTGCAGGTATTCACTGAACGCGGACTGGTAGGCATTGCCGTAAAAGCGGATGAGCTGGGTCAGCATCGGCGTATTGAAGATGGGCTTGCCTTCATGCTCCTGCTCCGAGATGATCTGCAGCAACACGCTGCGCGTCAGGTCTTCCTCGGTCTTGACATCCGTGACCTGAAATTCGATTCCGTTCAGCACCAGTTTCCTGACGTCTTCCAGGGTGATGTACCGGCTTATCTCTGTGTCGTAGAGGCGGCGGTTGGGGTATTTTTTTATGGTTCGCATGGCAGTGTACTCAACCGGGTTATCTTTCCACAGCCAGGGCCACACCCTGGCCGCCGCCGATGCACAAGGTGGCCAGGCCCTTGTGCGCATCCCGGCGTTGCATGGCATGGAGCAGCGTGACCAGGACCCGGCAACCGGATGCGCCGATGGGGTGCCCCAGCGCGATGGCGCCGCCGCTGATATTCACTTTTTGCGCGTCCCAGCCAAGACCGTTGTTGACGGAGATGGCCTGTGCGGCAAACGCTTCGTTGGCTTCCACCAGGTCCAGGTCATCGACCGTCCAGCCGGCCTTGCCCAGGCAGCGCTCCGTTGCCGGTATCGGCCCGGTCCCCATGATTGCCGGATCGACGCCGGCGCTGGCGTAAGCGCTGATGCCGGCCATAATCGGCAGGCCCAGTTCGTCGGCTTTCGCCCGTGACATGACAACGACTGCCGCGGCGCCGTCATTGAGTCCTGAGGCGTTGGCTGCCGTGACTGTTCCTTCACGGGTAAATGCCGGACGCAGTTTCGCGATCTTCTCTTCAGTCACGCCCTGCTTGGGATATTCGTCCTTGTCGAAGATGATGGGGTCGGCCTTGCGTTGCGGTATGCTTACGGGAACGATCTCCTCATCGAACACCCCGCCAGCCTGGGCTTGTTCGGTTTTTTGCTGGGACGCCGCGGCGAAACGGTCCTGTTCCTCCCGCGAAATCCCGAATTTGTTCACGATATTCTCCGCGGTCATACCCATGTGGTAATCATTGAATGCGTCCCACAGGCCGTCGATTATCATTGAATCCAGCAGTTTCCAGTCACCCATCTTGGCGCCGACCCGGGATTTGGGCAACACGTGCGGCGCCTGGCTCATGTTTTCCTGGCCGCCGGCAATGATGATGCCGGCATCGCCGCACTTGATGGCCTGGGCGGCGAGATGCACGGCTTTCAGACCGCTGCCGCAGACCTTGTTAATGGTCATGGAAGGCGCTGAATGGGGCAGGCCGGCCTCAATGGCGGCCTGGCGCGCCGGGTTCTGTCCGGCGCCGGCGGTCAATACCTGTCCCAGGATGACCTCATCGACCTGCGCCGGTTCCAGCCCGGTTTTTTCCAGTAACGATTTGATTACCGCGGCTCCCAGGGTATGAGCCGGCGTGTTTGCCAGGGCGCCGCCGAATGAACCGATGGGAGTGCGCGCTGCGGCGACAATGACTGCGTCATTGGTCATGGTTGTTACCTCGATGTTGGGGTCTTGTTGTTATCTGCGCAACATTATAAACAATTTTGGTTGCGCTGCACAAAACAGCTGTCCGGTCAGATATGCAACGCCCGTTGGTCTGATGCCAGGGCCGCCTCGTGCATGGCTTCGGCCAGGGTGGGGTGGGCGTGGATGGTGCGGGCAATATCTTCGGCGCTGCCGTCGAATTCCATGGCCAGGACAGCTTCTGCTATGAGTTCCGAGGCACTCGGCGCAAGTATGTGGATGCCGAGTATCCGGTCGGTATCGGCATCGCTGAGCATTTTTATCATGCCGTCGGAATCGCCCGACGCCAGCGCGCGTCCGCTGGCTGCAATCGGGAAGACGCCCGAATTATATATTTTGCCGGCTTCCTTCAACTCGTGCTCGGTATTGCCGACCCAGGCGATCTCGGGCCAGGTATAGATTACCCAGGGCACCAGGTCCAGGTTGAATTCACTCTTCTGCCCGGCAAGACGTTCGGCCACCATGACTCCCTCTTCAGCGGCCTTGTGGGCCAGCATCGGGCCGCGCACCACGTCGCCGATTGCATAGACATTCGGCAGGTTGGTAGCGCAATGATTGTCAACCTCAATGCCGCCCCTGCTGTTCACGGCCAGACCCGCTTCTTCGGCCCCCAGTCCCTCCACGTTGGGGGAGCGCCCGACCGCCACTACCAGCTTGTCGAAGGTCAACTGTTGTTTATCGATGCCCTGCTCGTAAGTGACGCTGACTTCCCGGCTGTTAACACCCGTACCCGTTACCCTGGCGCCAAGTCGTATATCAAGCCCCTGTTTCGCCAGGAGTTTTTGCGCTGCCGCGGCAATCTCCCGGTCCACGGGCGCGAGAAAATCATCCAGTGCCTCCAGTATGGTGACCCGGGAGCCCATCCTGCTCCAGACGCTGCCCAGTTCCAGGCCGATCACCCCCGCCCCTATGATGCCCAGTCTCTTCGGCGCCTGGGTGAAGGCCAGGGCGCCCGTGGAATCGACGATCCTGTTCCGGTCTGTCGCCGCAACGGGTAACTTTGCCGGGACGGAGCCGGTGGCGATAACGATGTGTTTGGCGGAGACCCGGTAAACCTCTGCGGCTTCCTTGCCTGTCGGCGTCACTTCGACCTCGGCGCCGCCCAGGAGTTTTGCCTGTCCCTGCAGCCAGTCCACACCGTTCTTCTTGAACAGCCCGGCGATTCCCCGGGTCAATTTCTGCACGATCCGGTCTTTCCGGCCGATCATTTTGTGGATGTCCACCTTGATGCCGGAGACATTGATGCCGTGCTCCGCCGCGCCATGACTGATGAAGGAATAATGGTGGGATGAATCCAGCAGGGCCTTGGACGGAATACAACCCGTATTCAGGCAGGTGCCGCCCAGGGTGGGTTTGCCGCTGCTGCTGAGTTCGCCATCGACACAGGCCGTGGAAAACCCCAGTTGCGCGCAGCGGATAGCGCAGATATAGCCGCCGGGGCCGGCGCCGATGATCACTACGTCATAATTTTTCATGGTCAGATTTGCAACAGCAGCCGCGAGGGGTCCTCCAGCGCCTCCTTGATCGCCACCAGGAATGAAACGGCCTCCCGCCCATCGACAATGCGATGATCGTAGGACAATGCCAGGTACATCATGGGCCGGACCACGACCGCGCCGTCTTCCGCAACCGGACGTTCCTCAATTTTATGCATGCCCAGGATGGCGCTTTGCGGCGGGTTGATGATGGGAGTGGACAGCAGGGAACCGAACACGCCGCCGTTGGTGATGGTGAATGTGCCGCCGGTCAAATCTTCTATGGTGAGTTTTGCATCATGGGCTTTTTGCCCGTATTCGCTGATGCTCTTTTCAATTTCGGCGAAACTGAGTATATCCGCCGCGCGTACCACCGGCACAACCAGGCCGCGCGGTGAACTGACGGCAATGCCTATATCAAAATTTTCATGGTAAATGATATCGGCGCCGTCCACCGACGCGTTGATGACAGGGAATTTTTTCAGCGCCTCGACCGCAGCCTTGGTGAAAAACGACATGAACCCCAGTTTGACCTTGTGGGTTTTCTCAAAACTTTCCTTGTAACGACTGCGCAAGTCCATGACCGGCTTCATGTTCACTTCGTTAAAGGTGGTCAGGATGGCATTTTCCCGTTGTGCCGCCAGCAGGCGTTCCGCCGCGCGCCTGCGCAGACGGGTCATGGGGACGCGTTTTCCGGCGCTTTCCGGTCCGGGCGCGTCTTCCGCTTTTCGTGTTCCACCAGGTAGTTGCGCACGGTTTTCCATGGCCTTGTCTTCGGCGGGCGGCGTCCTGCCCCTGTCCCCGTCCTGCGCCGGCTTGTGCGCTGTTGCCTCCGTGACCGGCGTCTTGTCTGCTTCTGCCCGTTCACTGTCCTTTGCGTTCGGTTCATCCGCGCGCACTGTTTCCAGGAAATCCAGGACATCTTTTTTGGTCAGCCTGTCTCCGCTTGCCGGGATGTCGCCTGCGTCCAGGCCATGTTCGCTCAGCAGGTTCCTGACGGCGGGACTCAGCTTGGGTTTCTGCTCCGCAGGCGGTGACTGTTGCACGTCCCCCGCAGGTTCCGTTTCGGTCTGCGCCGGTTTTGCCGCGCCTTGAGGCGTATCTTCGGGTTCCTGCGCGGGGCCGGGTTCAATAGGGGCGCTCTCCGTGCCAGGCTCAGGCTCCGGCGCTGCAGCGACGGCCTGCCCGTCGGTATCGATTTCCGCGATCAACTCGTCGCTCACCACGTCTTCGCCGCTGTTTTTCAGGATCTTCACCAGCATGCCGTCTTCCGGCGCCACCACCTCCAGGGTGACTTTATCCGTTTCCACGTCAATCAGGGCGTCACCGAATTTTACCGGGTCTCCCGGCTGTTTATGCCAGTCCATCAACGTGGCTTCCGCGACCGATTCGGCCAGTACCGGCACCCTGACTTCAACCAGCACAGTTCTCTCCTGGAGGCAGATTGAATGGAACGGGCATCATTCCCTACCTGATCCCGCTCGACTTCTGTTTGTGCGTGGTCACTTCCAGTTTTTCCGGTTGCAAAGCGTCATCGACCAGCTTCTTCTGCTGCGCCAGGTGCAGGCTGAGTGAACCCACTGCGGGGGAGGCCGAATAAATACGGCCAGCATAGCCGAACACATGCCGGGCGCTCAGGCAGCCTATCATGGTTCCCCTTGACTGCATGTAATACCAGCCACCCTGGTTCTTCGGTTCTTCCTGCACCCAGACGACTTCATTTGCGTTCGGGTATGAGTCAATCACGCGTTTCATTTCCTTTTGCGGAAACGGGAACAATTGTTCAAGACGGATAACGGCGATGTTCCCTGTCTCGTTGCCGCGCCGTGCCTCCAGCAGGTCGTAGTACACCTTGCCACTGCAAATTAACAGGCGTGTTACCGCGTGTTTCTCAATATTTTCGTCTATTTCGTCAATCACCAGCCTGAATCCGCTACTGGTGACCTTATCCAGGGTCGACGTGGACAGTTTATGCCTGAGCAGGCTTTTCGGACTCATGACGATCAGCGGTTTGCGATAAGGCCTGATGACCTGGCGCCGTAACAGGTGGAACATCTGCGCCGGGGTGCTGGGCTGGCAGACCTGCATGTTCTCCCTGGCGCAAAGCTGTAAAAAGCGCTCCAGCCGGGCGGACGAATGTTCCGGCCCCTGGCCGTCATAGCCATGGGGCAAAAATACGGTAAGACCGCAGAACCGCGCCCATTTCGCTTCACAGGAACTGATGAACTGGTCAAATACGACCTGCGCGCCGTTGGCGAAATCACCGAACTGGGCTTCCCAGATCACCAGCGCATTGGGTTCGGAACTGGCATAGCCGTAGTCAAAAGCCAGCACAGCCTCTTCGGAGAGCGTCGAGTTGATGGCCAGGAACGAAGGCTGTCCCTCACTGATGTGTTGCAGCGGCAGGTAGGTATCGCCGTCATCCTGGTTGTGGATCACGGCATGACGGTGGAAAAAAGTCCCGCGGCCGCTGTCCTGGCCGGAAATACGCACCGGGAAACCGGCGTCGAGCAGGGTTGCGTATGCAAGGGTTTCGGCATAACCCCAGTCCATTTCCAGTTCGCCGGCGCCCATCTTCTTGCGGTTCTCGATGATCCTCGCCACTGTCGGGTGCAGGGTGAAATGATCCGGCGCCGTAGTAAAGCGTTCCGTCAGGCGGGATACCAGCCGGGGACTGACTGCCGTTTCGACCCGCATGTCCCATGCCGTTCTTTTGAACGGTTCGTAATTGATTAAGAACCTGAAATCGGCATTGCTTGCCTTTGCGCCTGCCACGCTCCTGTTGGATTCCAGGGATTCGATGTAGTCGTCATGAATCTTCCTGATTTCATCCTCGGTGGCGACATTTTCCTTTACCATGCGTTCGGAGTGAACCTCCCTGATATTCCTGTGCTGCCTGATCTTCCGGTACATGATGGGCTGGGTGGCGGCCGGCTCGTCCGCTTCGCTGTGGCCGTGCCTGCGGTAGCACACCATGTCGATGACCACGTCTTTCTTGAATTCCATGCGGTAATCCAGGGCCAGGTTCGCGACATACACGACCGCATCGGGGTCATCGCCGTTCACGTGAAAGATCGGCGCCTGCACCATCTTGGCAACGTCCGTGCAATACAGGGTCGAGCGCGAATCCAGCGGGTCACTGGTGGTAAAGCCGATCTGGTTATTGACTATGATATGGATGGTGCCGCCGGTGCTGTAGCCACGGGTCTGGGACAGGTTGAAGGTCTCCATCACTACGCCCTGTCCGGCAAAAGCGGCATCGCCATGAATGATAATGGGCAATACCTGGGAGCGGGACTTATCCTGGCGCCGGTCCTGGCGCGCCCGCACGGACCCTTCCACCACGGGGTCGATGATCTCAAGGTGGGAGGGGTTGAACGACAAGGTCAGGTGTATGACGCCGCCTGGAGTCTGGATGTCCGAAGAATAGCCCAGGTGGTATTTGACATCGCCCGAATTGGAGGCCTCGACGTCGAGCGTCTCGCTGTTCAGCCCTTCGAATTCATCGAACAGTTCTCCGGGCAGCTTGCCGATGATATTGATCAGGACGTTGAGCCTGCCGCGGTGAGCCATGCCGATTACCGCTTCACGCACCCCGGCTTCACCGCCCGCCTGCACCAGTTCATCCAGCAGCGGGATCAGGGATTCGCCGCCCTCCAGAGAGAAGCGTTTCTGTCCCACGTATTTCCTGTGCAGGTATTCTTCCAGCGCATTGGCGGCAATAACGCGTTCCAGGATGCGTTTCCTCTTATCCAGGGAGAACCGGTGATGGCCTTCGGATTCTTCCAGGCGGCGCTGTATCCAGCGTTTCTGTTCCGTTTCGTTGATGTGCATGTACTCGGCGCCGATCGCCCGGCAATAAGTACTTTTGACGATATAGAAGATTTCAGCCAGCGTCAGCTCATCGGGGGCAAACAGGGAGCCCGTATTGAAGGTCCGCACCAGGTCTTCCTCCGTGAAATTGTAATATGCGGGATCCAGTTCCGGGACTTCAGGCCGCTCATACTGTTTCAGGGGATCAAGATCGGCCTGCTGGTGCCCGCGGAAACGGTGGGCATTGATCAACTGTAATACCGATGCCTGCTTTTTGTTATCCGTATTGACGGCGATCGTGGGTTCCGGAGCCGGGTCCTGCGTGGTCTCAGCCGCGCGCGCGGGCTCTTCAACCGTTGCGCTGCCGGCGCCATCGAACTGCACGGGTTCCCGTTGCAGGGCATCAAAATACTGGCGCCATTCAACGGACACGCCGGCAGGGTCTTCAAGATACCGCTCATAGACGTCCTCGATGAAGGCGGTATTGCCGCTGAAAAAATGAGATGGATCAGTGTTGCTCATCGTTATCTGAAAGTTCCGGTTGATACAATGCAGCTTACCGAAAACCGCCAAAGCGAATATTATAAGGAAAGCTCCGGACAAGTCCATCCCGGACAGGACCGGCGTGATTTTCGCATCATTTGGTGAAATATGCGGGCCGGGATAGTAATATACCGCTGATGACCCTCTGCCTGCGTAAGAGGTTCAAATAATAAAAACGACAATTTCCCCTGAGATGAGGAGGCGGTTTCATGACGCGCACGGTTACGATTACCGATAACCTGACCGGCAAACAGGTCGAATGTCCGGTACTGGAGGGCGCTTGCGGCCCTCCGGTTATTAACACCAAGTCCCTGTACAGGGAACTTGGCATGTTTACCTTCGATCCGGGTTTCGTCACCACGGCCAGTTGCCGCAGCGCGGTGACTTACCTTGACGGAGAGAAAGGCGTCCTGTTGCATCGCGGCTACCCGATCGAACAACTGGCGGAAAAAAGCACCTTCCTGGAAGTCGTCTACCTGCTGATCCACGGTGAATTGCCGAACCGCACGCAGATGGACGAATGGGACCATGCCATCAAGATGCACATGATGACCCATGAGCACATTTCCAGGTTTTACTCTTCCTACCGCTATGATGCCCATCCCATGTCGATAATGGCGGGGGTGGCCAATGCCATCGCGTCCTATTATCATGACCGGACCGATATCTGGGATCCCGACAACCGCCTGGTAACCGCCAGGCGCATTATCGCCAAGATGCCCAACATAGCCTCGAAATGTTATCGCTACGCATCCGGGCTGCCGTTTGTCTATCCCGATAATGCGCGCAGCTACGTCGAGAATTTCATGTACATGACGTTTTCGTGGCCTACGGAGGAATACACGCCCTCAGCGGCTGCCGTACGCGCCCTGGACCAGTTGTTCATCCTGCATGCGGACCATGAGCAGAATGCCAGCACTTCGACCGTACGCCTTGCGGGCAGTTCGGAAGCCAATCCTTTTGCCTGCATCGCCGCGGGCATTACCACCTTGTGGGGCAAGTCCCACGGCGGCGCCAACGAAGCCGTGGTGCGCATGCTGGAGGAGATCGGCAGTCCGTCCAACATTCCGAAATACGTTGCCCGGGCGAAGGACAAGGACGACCCGTTCCGCCTGATGGGTTTCGGGCACCGGGTCTACAAGAAGTATGATCCCAGGGCAAAAATCATTCGCAAGGCATGCCATGATTTGCTGGAGGAACAAAAGCTGAACCAGCCCCTGTTCGAGATCGCCATGGAACTGGAACGGATAGCGCTGGAGGATGAATATTTTATCAAGCGCAAGCTGTATCCCAACGTTGATTTCTATTCCGGCCTGATCTACCAGGCCCTGCGTATCCCCACCTCCATGTTTACCGTGATGTTTGCCCTGGCGCGCAGCGCCGGCTGGGTCGCGCAGTGGATGGAGCTGGTGAAGGACAAGGATTTTCGCATCGGCCGTCCGAGGCAGTTGTATATCGGACGGCAGACCCGCGATTACGTGCCGATTGAAGAACGGAACTGAAATGAAACCCCCTGTGCGGGTTGCCGTAACCGGGGCCGCCGGCCAGATCGGTTATGCCTTGCTGTTCCGGGTTGCCGCCGGAGAGTTGCTGGGCAGGGATCAACCGGTGATCCTGCAGTTACTTGAAATTCCTCCGGCGCTGCCGGCGCTGGACGGCGTGGTGATGGAACTGGATGACTGCGCTTTTCCGACGCTGGCCGGGGTGGTGACCGGCGCTGACGCCAATGTCGCTTTCAAAGATGCGGACTTTGCCTTCCTGGTCGGCGCCAGGCCGCGCGGTCCGGGAATGGAGCGCGCAGACCTGTTGCTGAGCAATGCCGAAATCTTCAGCGTACAGGGCAGGGCATTGAATGAGCATGCGACGCGGGACGTCAAGGTTCTCGTCGTCGGCAACCCGGCCAATACCAATGCCTTGATCGCAATGAAAAATGCGCCCGACCTGGACCCGCGCCGGTTCATGGCGATGATGCGGCTTGATCATAACAGGGCGATGGCGATGCTTGCCGCCCGGGTCCGGCGCCCGGTTGACGGTATCCGCAACCTGACCGTGTGGGGGAATCATTCGACCACGCAATACCCGGACCTGCACCATGCGCTGGTAAACGGCAAAGCGGCGTTGGAACTGGTGGAACAGGACTGGTATGAAGATGAATTCATCCCAGGCGTGGCAAAGCGCGGCGCCGAAATTATCAAGGCCAGGGGCGCATCCAGCGCCGCGTCGGCGGCCAATGCGATCCTGGACCATGCCCGTGACTGGGCGTTCGGGACCCCGGAAAACGACTGGACCAGTATGGCCGTGGCCGCTGACGGTTCCTACGGCATTCCGGAAGGCATCGTCTATTCCTTTCCCGTTACCTGCTCCGGCGGTGATTACGAGATAGTCCGCGGGCTGGATATCAACGAATTCAGCAGGATGAGGATGGAGGAAACCCGGGCGGAACTGGAGCGGGAGAGAGACGCGATCAAGCACCTGTTGGAGACAGGGGGACGGACTTAAGTCCGTCCCCACCAATCTCAAACTGTCCCGGACCGTGTCGCTTGCCGCAAGGCTTTATCTGTGTTAGAAATATTACGACTATTTTACTGCTATAACCGACAGCATGGCCCGATCAGGTTCACAAATTGATTCGCACGGCTTCCGCGCTAACGTGGCAATCGTACTGTTCAACGATGAACACCGCCTGTTCTGGGCGAAGCGGGTCGGAATGGACGCCTGGCAGTTTCCCCAGGGCGGTGTCAGGCCCGATGAATCGGTGGAAGACGCCATGTACAGGGAACTGTACGAGGAGGTCGGGTTATTGCCGGAACACGTGGAAGTGGTCGGCGTCAGCCGAAACTGGCTGCGTTACAAACTGCCCAAAAGATACATAAGGCGGCATTCGACGCCGCTCTGTATCGGCCAGAAACAGCGCTGGTACCTGCTCAGGTTGACCGGCGATGAGAGCAACGTCAACCTGGACTCGAGCCGGCGTCCGGAGTTCGACCACTGGCGCTGGGTGGACTATTCCGATCCCGCCAGAAATGTCGTGTTCTTCAAGAGAGACGTATACAGGCGCGCGCTGGCGGAACTGAAGCCGTTGATGAAAGCTGGTTGAGGACAATCAGGGAGCCGGGGTAACTACTCACCCCCACTCGTCCTTCCTGCACTTCTCCTCGTTCGTCATTCCCGCGCGCCCCCGTCATTCCCTATATGGACTCCTCCCGTTTTGCAAGTAGGCACGAATCGATAGTGAAGGCAGACTGCGGTCGTATATACGGACTCTGATTGGGGTGCGACCCCTGGCCCAAGATGTGTTCGCCCCTTCAGCCCTCTTCGGCGCAACGGCGTTCTCACGCCGCGGGAATGAGCAGGGTCCCTGAAGGTGGGTCTGACCACTATCACGTTGTGCCGTCTTGCAAGGAAATAACATAAACGCTGACGCCTCTCTCCCGGCTGGCCGTTCAGGCGGCGGCCACTGCCGCCGGCGGGTTGCCCGACAGCTGGTTGGCATGGCCCGGATCGTACTCCGTCCGGTAACGCAGCATAGCCCAGGCGGTACGCACGGTTTTGTTTGCCAGGGCCACCGCCGCCCGCCCGGCGCCACGCCGGGCCGCCAGGTCTTTGAGCCACACCTCAACGTCATTACGGGGTTCCCGCCGCGCCAGCGCCTGGAGTACCGCATGGGCGCCGGTAATGAGCGAGGCACGTAAGCGTTTGTCCCCGCTGCGCTTGCCAATCGACCCCAGGCGCACCTTGCCCCCACTGCTGTGCTGCTTGGGGGTCAAGCCAATACAGGCCGCCGCGGCCCGACCATGCCGGTACGCCTGCCCGTCCCCCAGGGCAATATACAACCCCAACGCATTCTTGGGCCCCACCCCGGCCAGTGTCAGCAGCGACCGACACGCCGGCGTCACGCGCACTTGCTCTGCCAACTGCCGCTCCGCCTCCTGCAACGCCGCCGACTGCGCCTGCCATAACTGCCAGGCCAGCGCCAAGAGCGGGCGTAGCGACAACGGCAACCCGTTCTCCGCCTCCTCCAGCACGCGCGGCAACTCACGCCGTAACGCCGCCTCCCCCTTCGGCACCACTTCCCCAAACTCCGCCAGCAGCCCACGCAGCATGTTCCCCGTCGCCGTCAATTGGTCCGTCAGATGCTCCGCCACGCGTTTCTGACACTGCAGACTCTGTTGCTCCACCCCCATCAACCCCACCCCCGGCAATTCCTCCCGCTGCCCCGCACGGGCCACCGCTAACGCATCCCGCGCATCCGTCTTGTGGCCCTGACGGTACGGCAACACCCAACGCGGCGAGAGAATCTTCACCTGATGACCGAACGACTCCGCTAAGCGACCCCAATAGTGCGCACCCCCGCACGCCTCCAGTACCACCAAGGCCGGCGCCTGACGCACTAAATACGCCGACAACGCCGTCCGGCCCATCGCCTGGTTGCTCACCATCCGGTCCTGCTTGTCGACCACGCACACCTGAAACGTGTGCTTCGCTAAATCTATGCCGATTGTGTTAGTATCTCTCATCGTGGACTCCTCGTTGTTGGTTAAACAAAATTGCTTCTCCCCCCTTAACTACCATGATAAGGGGGGAGGAGTCCACACATCGGCGCAGGCGGGAATCCAGTGAAAAAAACGTCCCGAAGGGACACGTTATAAGGTGTCGCAAGCGACCCGTTTAACAGACTGGATTCCGGCCTTCGCCGGAATGACGAAGGGAGCGCGGGACGAACAGGGGGGTGAGTAGTTACGTATAATGGTAACTATTCACCCCCACTCGTCCTTCCTGCACTTCTCCTCGTTCGTCATTCCCGCGCGCCCCCCGTCATTCCCGCGCAGGCGGGAATCCAGTGAAAAAAACGTCCCGAAGGGACACGTTATAAGGTGTCGCAAGCGACCCGTTTAACAGACTGGATTCCGGCCTTCGCCGGAATGACGAAGGGAGCGCGGGACGAACAGGGGGGTGAGTAGTTACGTATAATGGTAACTATTCACCCCCACTCGTCCTTCCTGCACTGCTCCTCGTTCGTCATTCCCGCGCCCCCCTCCGTCATTCCCGCGCAGGCGGGAATCCAGTGAAAAAACCTGTCCCGGCGGGACACCTTATAACGTGTCGCCTGCGGCGACTATGTTATTGACTGGATTCCTACCTTCGCAGGAATGACGAAGGGAGCGCGGGACGAACAGGGGGGTGAGTAGTTACGTATAATGAATATATGAATGTGAACTACACTGCCATCATTAAACAACAAGACAATTGTTGGGTCGGCTGGATTGAAGAAGCGCCCGGTGTAAACTGCCAGGAATTGACTCGTGAGGAACTCCTGGAGTCATTAACCATCACATTGAGGGAAGCGCTTGAACTCAACCGCAAGGATGCGCGCCATGCTGCCGGTGAGAGGTACGAGGAACTTAATATCGCTGTATGAAGCGGCGTAGTGTTACGCTGGCTTGACACGTCCCTGTTCATCTTTGATTAGACTGGCGCCGACGTGGTGTTTTTCACGCTTACTTGCAAGCGTTGTCCGATGGCCCCAAGGGCAGCGTCCATCTGGTCGAGCCGGGAACGGTGCTGAACGTCCAGTACACGATCGACCTGGGGCAGGTGCCAGCTGAGACGTCGCGCCAATTCCGCTTTCCCGACACCTTGCTCCCTCATGCCCTGGTAGAGAGCTAATTTGACCGCGGTGAGCGTTGGCAGTGTAACAAGAATTTTGCCTCGGGATGGCTTTGGAATGTCCTGGCCCGTATGGATGCGGGCCGCGATTGCTTCTTCAAGCGCGTCGGCAGCCCTGGCTAAGGCTTCATTGCGGTCATCACCGAAAGTTGTAAGCTCCGGGAAATCAGGAGACGTCGCCAGCAGGGTGTTTTCATCATTTTCAAGTTTGATCGGGTAGGAAAGCATCATATTAACCCCAGGTCTTTCTTAATCTTCGCAACGAGTTTCGGACCGAGTTCCTTGCGGGAACCGTGCATCGGCAGTTGCGAGGTCCGGTCGCCGAGTCGGACGGTGATATGCCCACTTCCACCTTTGTGTGTATGAAAAGTACAGCCGCGTTTTTTGAGCCACCGTCGAAGTTCATTTGCATTCACGTCTACAAGAATAGACAACAGACCTGTTAATGTCAACAGAAATGTTGTGCTTACCCGGTGGCCTGATACGGAACAGTCACCAGGGACTGTACCAGATCGGGGAGCTCCAGGCGCGTTCCTGGATGGTGAGGTCAACGTCGTCGAACGGTTCCGTATTTTCCCGTATGGCTTCCCAGGCGCTCCAGCGGCAACTGGGATTCTCAAGCGCCCTGACATAATAAAATGCAGGTTCATCCCTGCTGAAATCGGGGTCCCGCCACAGGGCTTTCAGTTCTGCCGCGCCCTTGCCGGCGCTGACGCTGCAATCGTTCAGATTAACGCCGGCGCTGTTGTCGGGACAGCGGTGCGTGACCGGGTCGGGAACCAGGCCGTCGGAACAGGCTGCGTCATAGACCTGTTCCCTGCTCCCATCCTGTTCGAGCCAGCCCTTGACGACCTGTATGCGCTGCAGGTTGACCCCTTCCGGGTCCTTCATTGCCCAGAGGATGAAGGCCGGCGCGGTTGCCTTGCCTGCCGCCGGCAGGTCGGCGCCCATGGTCACCCCTTTGCCATAGCCAAGGGCTACCAGATCGGTATTCATGTCGATAGCATCCGGAAAATCCCACCCGGCAAAAAAGCGCACGCTGATGCGCGTGCCGCTGGTGGCAAAGGTCTCCCGGCGTTGCAGCGCGGCGAATATGGCGGCTCGGGTATTCTGTTCCGCCCACACGCCGGCCAGTCCGCCGGATCCCAACACACGGCTCGCCGCGAATTCCTTTATCGGAGGTTGGCCGGCGCGCCGCGCCGGGGCGCCGTCTTCAAACCCGTGATGGCCCTGGTAATTGGACTCGTCGGTGCCGCCGGGCGTGCCGTTATGGGTGTCGGTGCTGCCGATAAAGCCAAGCCTGTACGGATTCACGTCCAGTTGCCGCTCCAGTTCAAGGCCCAGTTTCAGGGCGTTGCGCACATAGTTGCCGGGCGCCAGGCAACCCTTAGACGGGTCACTGCCGGTACAGACCTGCACACAGTCTTCATCCGTGTTTTTCGCCCCGCACAGCGGACGGCGTTCAAACTTCTCGAAATCGCACAATTCATCCACTGTGCCCACCCCGGTGTGGCATTCCGATTCACCCTTGGCCTGGACGATCTCCACCAGGGGTTCGGTCCTGCTTCGCAGCTTCGCCCACTGTGGGCTGAGCGGGCTGCCGTCCTCTTTCAAAGCGGGGAACTGCCGGCCGTTGCTCTGGTTGGAATTATGCGGTATCGCCAGGACTTCGCAGGGGGCGGCACAGGTTTCGTGCAACTGCTTCCATAATTGTTCCGGTGTATTCGCCTCAAAATAACTGACGGGCAATACCGGAACCCGGTCATTGCCGTAAATGACGTTCCTGTGCATGTTATTGCCGTGTGTATTCCCGGTCCACTCGTAACCCACAAAGGTGGTGAACACGCCCGGACGGTTAAATTCATGGGCTATATCCTGTAATTGCCGCCAGGTCAATTTTGCCTGCGCCAGGCAACGGGCAGAGTCTGCGCCGCACAGTTCGGGCTCGCGTTGCGGGTCCGGGGACACCACGTCGCGAATTATCAGGTCCCGGTATATCTTCTCTATCAGGCGCTCCTGCCCCGCCTCATTCCGGATGTCACGGCAAATCTCCAATGGGTACGCGGCGCTGGATTCATCGGTACAGAGCGGCAGTTCACCCAGGTACTCCGCATGGTCCGTCACTGCCGTAAAATCAAGGGGCCGGTCTATCCGCACCTCCCTGCCGCCGGACAGGACAACCTCTTCGCCCAGGGCAAAACGGTAGGCTTCACGGGGACCGACACGATTGAAATTGACATAGCTGTCCAGCGACCAGGATGAATGCACATGCAGGTCGCCGAAGAACGGGAAGCGTTGAACTCCCTCCTGCGCAGACAGCGCCACCGGTAAGAGAAGGAATATTATCCGCAGATTAGCGCAGATTAGCGCAGATGATTTATGAGTTTTTTTCACAGGGATAAATAGCCAAACCGACAGACATAAGAAGCCATTTTATAATTTTTTTGTAACTACTCACCCCCACTCGTCCTTCCTGCACTTCTCCTCGTTCGTCATTCCCGCGCGCGCCCCGTCATTCCCGCGCAGGCGGGAATCCAGTGAAAAAAACGTCCCGAAGGGACACGTTATTAAGGTGTCGCAAGCGACCCGTTTAACAGACTGGATTCCGGCCTTCGCCGGAATGACGAAGGGAGCGCGGGCCGAACAGGGGGGCGAGTAGTTACGAGCCGGGTTTGATTTCTCCATCATCAGCAGCGGCAGCAGGCGCCGTATGGCCCGGTTCTTCATCCTCGTAATCGCCGCGATGTAGAAACCGGGATTGACGCCGTTCTCGTTCAACCTGGCCTGCAGGCCGGTCAGGACCGGCTCGCAGGCCTGTACGGCATTGCCTGCAATTACCCGCACATCCGGACTGGATGCCAGGTTTTCCCTTGCGTCCTGTTGCAGGCAGGCCGTGTAGTCCAGGTTGGTCTCGCCCATCAATTTCATTTCCGCACTGTCGAAAGAATTTCTCAGCGGGGTTTCCGCAGATGCCGTGATGCCGGCAAGACACAGGAAAATCAATAAACCGTTAACCAGGCAAAGAAGTGGGGACGGAATTGAATTCCGTCCCCTGGTACCAGGCAGCGGCAGGCTTATGCGGTTATCCATGATTTTCCAGCAGACTGCGCAGCATCCAGGCGTTTTTCTCATGGATCTGCATGCGTTGCGTCAACAGGTCTGCGGAGGGTTCGTCATTGGCGCTCTCCACTATGGGGAAAATGCTCCTGGCCGTTCTGACGACGGCTTCCTGGCCCTGGACCAGTTGCCTTATCATCTCCTCGGCCCCGGGCGCCCCGGTTTCCTCCGGGATTGAGGACAACTCGCCGAACTGCCGGTAAGACCCCGGCGCCGCCACGCCCAGCGCCCGGATACGTTCCGCGATTTCATCCACTGCCGTTGCCAGTTCCGTATAGTGCTGTTCGAACAGGGTATGCAAGGTGGTGAACATCGGCCCGGTCACGTTCCAATGGAAATTGTGCGTCTTGAGATACAGCGTATAGCTGTCGGCAAGCAGCCTTGACAGGCCCTCAGCTATCTGTTGCCGCTGATCTTCGGAAATACCAATATCTATCTGCATGTCGTCCTCCTTATTTACCGGTGTATGTATGTAAACAACAGCATAGCGCAATGGACAGGATAAATATAATTTTATTATTTTATAATCCTGATAGAAATAATCTATGGAAAACAATGCCACCGGTTTTCAGATAAAATAGGGATGCTATCACACTCCTCGGTACATTATGAATCTGCACATACTCGGGATCTGCGGCACCTTCATGGGCGGCATCGCCCGTCTGGCGCAACAACTCGGACACCGGGTTACCGGAAGTGATCAAAACGTCTACCCCCCCATGAGTGACGAACTGGCGAAGGCGGGCATAGATGTCAGGCAAGGTTATGAACCGGACCAACTCGACCCCAGGCCTGATCTGGTCATCATCGGCAATGCCCTGTCCCGCGGCAACAGGAGTGTGGAGCACGTACTTTCGGAGAAGATACCCTATATATCCGGTCCGCAATGGCTGGCGGAGAATGTATTGCCGGGACGCATGGTATTCGCGGTTTCCGGCACCCACGGCAAAACCACTACTGCAGGCATGCTTGCCTGGCTCCTGCATGACGCGGGGCTTGACCCCGGATTTCTTATCGGCGGCGTGCCGGAGAATTTCGGCCATTCCGCTTCCCTGGGCGGTCCGGACCTGTTCGTGGTTGAAGCCGATGAATATGACACGGCTTTTTTCGATAAACGTTCCAAGTTTGTCCACTACCGTCCCGATGTATTGATCATCAACAACCTGGAATATGACCACGCGGACATATTCGCCGGAATCGGGGAAATTCAGAGGCAGTTTCACCACCTGGTCCGGACCGTGCCGGGGAACGGCCTGGTCATAGCCGGGACCGGCAGTCCGCATATCGATGCGGTGTTCGAGATGGGAAGCTGGTCGCCGCTGGTCCGTTTCGGGGATTCATCCTCTGCCTGGCATACCGTGCCGCTGACCCGCGACTATTCCGAATTCCAGGTCATTAACGAAGGCCGGAAAGCGGGCAGGGTAGGCTGGTCTCTATTCGGCAAGCATAATGCGGACAATGCGCTGGCGGCGCTGCTGGCCGCGCGCCGAGCCGGGGTCGGGATACAGCAAGCCTGTGCTTGCCTGTCCGGTTTCAGCAGCGTGAAACGGCGGCTGCAATTGCTGGCGACAGTCAATGGCGTTTCGGTATATGATGATTTCGCGCACCACCCGACTGCCATCAGCTGCGCGCTGCAGGCGCTGAGGGACCGTATCGGCGAGCAGCGTCTCATCGCCGTGCTGGAATTGCGTTCGAATACGATGAAAGCCGGAATACATCAACATACCCTGGCCGGCGCCCTTAAGGGCGCGGACCTGGTCTGCGTACTTGAACCCCGGGGGCTTGACTGGGACCTGCGAGCGAGTCTGAACGGTCTTGGCGACAGGGTATGCCTGTTGCCTGCCGTTGCGGACATCGTTGAGCGGCTGCATCGTATCGGGAAGCCCGGCGATCATATCCTGGTCATGAGCAATGGCGGGTTTGAAAATATTTACCGGCGCCTGGTGGATAGGTTATCGGACTGATGCAGAACGTCCCTTTGTTCCCCTTGCATACGGTATTGTATCCCCACGGGCGCTTGCCGCTGCGGATATTCGAACCGCGCTACGTGGACATGGTCAGCGGATGCATGAAGACCGGCACGGGATTCGGGATCTGCCTGATCAAACAGGGGGCCGAAACCGGTCCCGCAGCCACCTGCTTCAATACCGGCACCTATGCGGAAATCATTGATTTCTCGCGCCAGGAAAACGGTTTGCTGACCATCACCATAGAGGGCAAAAGGCGCTTTACGGTGTTGCAAACGGAAGTCCGAAGCAACAATTTGCTTACCGGGGACATCGACTGGACCGACTCCGATGAGGCAGGGGACAGTCCGGAGGATTACCGGCCCCTCAGGGAGCTTTACCTGCATATCGTCAACAATTATGAAACACTGTACTCCCATGAAGACCATGAAGCCGCCAGTCCGGCGCTGCTGAGTTACCGCCTGGCGGAATTTTTACCCATCGACAACAGCGCCAGGCAGGAAATCCTGGAAACAGACGCTGTGGAGGACCGGTTGGAACTGATCAGGACAAGGTTGATGAGTCTGGAGATTGAGTTCGATAGCGCCGGTTCAGGCGCGCAATAGCGGGAGAACCCGTGGCTTATCCCGATTTGACCCGATCCCTGGACCCTGCCGTGCTCGGCCTGGTCGGGCTGACGCCCTTGCTGGCGGTGTGCACAACCCTGGTCAGCGGCCTGGCCATGGGCCTTGCTTATCTTGCCGTGCTGTGCCTGACCGGCGTTACAGTATCCTTTACCCGGCGCTTTATTCCGGGGGGCGCCGGTGTCATCTGTTTATTGCTTGTCTCTGCGGCCTGGGTTTCGGTCGTCGACGTGCTGATGCAGGCCTGCTGTTATGCGCTCAGGGAGCAACTGGGGATGTACCTCTACCTGCTGGCAATGAATACCACCCTCCTGCTTCATCTTGAGGCCTCGCCATCGCGGCAGAGCTTCGGGGAAAGCGTCCCGGCCAGCCCGGGAACAGCCCTGACCGGGGCCGTACTGCTCACTGTAACCGGCCTGTTGCGCGAACTGGCGGCCAGGGGCGGCATCCTGACGGACGTCCACCTGTTGGTGCGCGTTGAATGGCTTGATTTCCTGGAGGCCGCATATCTTTTCAGGGGAGGACTGCACCTGTTTGACACCAGCGCCGGCGCGTTCATCATTTACGGACTGGTGTTGGCTGCCCTGCCATATTGCTTCCCGCGCATGGCGGGCCGCGGGTCGCCAGATCGTTGAACAGGAACAAACGAGCACAGATCTTCTCCCTGTTGCGGCAGCATAACCCTGCGCCGACGACGGAACTTCGCTACTCCAGCCCGTTCGAACTGCTGGTGTCCGTGGTGCTCTCGGCACAGGCCACGGACGTCAGCGTCAACAAGGCCACGGAAACACTGTTCGAAGCGGCCAACACGCCGTTGCAGTTTATCGAACTGGGCATAGACGGTCTGAAGCGGTACATCCGGTCAATCGGGTTGTACAACACAAAAGCCGGGAATATCATTAAAACCTGTCACATCCTGCTGCGCGACCATGCCGGGGAAGTCCCCGCCGACCGGGAAGCGCTGGAACAACTGCCGGGAGTAGGCAGGAAAACCGCCAACGTCATCCTCAACACCGCGTTCGGCCAACCCACCATCGCCGTGGACACCCACATCTTCCGGGTATCCAACCGCACCGGCCTGGCGCCGGGGAAAAACGTCCTGGAAGTCGAACAACGGCTGCTGAAATTCGTCCCCGAAGAATACAAAAAAGACGCCCACCACTGGCTCATCCTGCACGGCCGCTACACCTGCACCGCGCGCAAACCGAAGTGCGGGGAGTGTATTGTCCATGAGCTGTGCGAGTGGAGGGAAAAGAAAGCGTTCAGGGATATTGATTATCCGGGGTGACACATTTACATTTATTCAAAGCCAGTAAGCTGAACCTGATACACTCTAACAGGAATGACCATGTCAAGTTGCTACGACGTTTTTACTGAATGTGTCTCTGCCATTCGAGGTGGCGAACTCATTCAGTCCGTCAGCGCGACCGACAAGGAATATCACTTTCAAAACTGGTTTCAGGCAAGGCTTGACCATCTTGAGCTGGATTATGATGAACCAGGGCGTAATACCTATCCCGACTTTCGTCTAGTCAGTACGCCGGAAGGTTATGAAGTAAAAGGACTTGCCACGCCGGGGCGCGACAAAAATTATGACAGCAACAGCCGGATACCTGCAGGATTACACAACGGACGTACGATTTTCTACGTATTCGGGCGTTATCCCAAAGACCTCTCAGAGTTTGCAACAAACGCAGGCGGCAACAAGGAATATCCTGTGATTGACCTGATTATTTGTCATGGGGATTTTTTGAATATCGATCATGATTATATCCATGAAAACAAGAGCATAAAGTGTTTTGGCAGTTATGGTGATATTATGATTCGAGATCGGAAAATGTACGTGGTTCCGACTCCTTATGCCCTGACAACAGGCACAACAGGCGTTTACACCTTGATTGTGCCGGGTGATTTTGCTGGCGATCCAAGGTTTGAACAAGTTGGCGATTTGGCGCGAGTGGAAGCAGAAAAGCTGGTCGTGGGTTACAGCTTTGATTTACGCACCAATGATTTGACGTCCGAGACAATTCCTAACCCATCCGCAGGGAAAGAACATCACTTCGCAACGTACAGGCTTAAAGATCAAGGTGGGAAACCTGTGTCGATGACCATGACGGACAATACATAAGGATAAACCATGACTATGGAAAATTCGGCTGTAACGATTGAAGACAATAAGGAATCTCCGGGTCGTCCCATCTCAGAGTTCGTTTCCGGCCCCAAGTCAGGGCAGGCTGTGGAAACGCCGTTTACCCGGGGAGATCGCGTTAAAGCGATTGAAATTGCCTTCCCCGTTGAGGAAATAAGCCGGCTGGCAGAGCGTGAAAGCTACCGAAAAGAAATCTTCAGGCCGATCTATCATATTCATAAGTGGTGGGCTAATCGTTTGGGTTCCGTTTTCCGGGGGATGGTATTAGGCGCCGTTTCAGGAAGCAATATTGATATATGGAAGGAATTTTATAAAAAACATGACTTGCGGGATGTCTGTGTCCTGGACCCGTTTATGGGGAGCGGCACGACGCTTGGAGAGGCGGCGAAACTGGGTGTTAAACCAGTTGGTTGTGATATTAACCCCATAAGCACGTTCGCGGTCAGGCAGGCATTGACCAGCGTAGGTATTGATGAGCTGGAACGTGTATTTCATAAGCTGGAACAGGAAGTAAAGCCGGAAATTCAGCGGTACTACACAACCCTTGACCGGGAAACCAATCGTCCCATTCCCGTTCTGTATTATTTCTGGGTAAAGCTGGTTGACACGCCTGGCGGTGAAACCGTGCCGCTGTTCAATTCACACATATTCAGCAAGAATGCTTATCCAAAGCAGAAGCCTTCAGCCCGGATAGTTTGTCCTTCTTGTTGGTCACTGAACACGGGGAGGTATGATGCGACCTCTCTCAAATGCACTCAATGCAGCCACGAGTTCAATCCGCAAGATGGTCCGGCAAATGGGCAATATGTTACTGACAGCATGGGTAACAAATTCAGGATTAAGGAACTGTTACCTGAAGATGGCCGGCCTTTGCGTCACAGGCTTTATGCAGTCATGGCGTTAAACAAAGATGGTGAAAAAATCTACCTGTCACCGAATACCCATGATCTTGACCTGGTGGAAGAAGCCGGACAGCGACTGGCAGAAGAAGAGCTGCCTTTGCCGAAAATGCCTGTGCGTCCCGGTTACAACACCAACCAGGCAAGAGGCTATAACTATTTGTATTGGAGAGATTTTTTCAATTCAAGACAACTGCTGTGCCTGGGTTTATTATTGAAAAAAATTCAAGCAATAAAAAGTGAAGCAACCAGGGACCAATTTCTCTGCTTATTTTCCGGCACACTGGAATTCAATAATTTATTTTGCAGTTTTAAAGGTGAAGGAACGGGTGCGGTAAGACACATGTTTTCACACCACATTCTCAAACCTGAGAGGACTCCGCTTGAGAACAGTGTATGGGGAACTCCCAAAAGCAGCGGCACTTTTGCTACCTTATTCAAATCCCGTTTGTTGAAGGCGAAAGCATATTTGCAAACTCCTTCCGAAATTTATTTTCCCGAAGACATGTTCGGGAACGTGGAGAAGAAGTCGCAATCTCTGGTAGCAAGCGACCCGGTAAAATTGAAAATTACAAATTCATGGGAGGAATTCAGTCGCAATCCTCATCAAGCACTGGTGCTGAACGGAGATAGCGCTGAGCTGCCAATTCCGGACAAAAGCGTTGATGCGGTTGTCACCGATCCACCTTATTTTGACTTCGTTCATTACAGTGAGTTGAGTGACTTCTTCTTTGCCTGGCTGGCGCCGGTTCTGGCAAGCCGATACCCGTTTTTTGATCGAAGCAACAGTTATCACAAGCAAGAAGTGCAGGACAAAGACCCTGATACGTTTGCTGCGAAACTTGGCCGTGTTTTTCGCGAATGCCATCGCGTCCTCAAGGACGACGGCATTTTATCCTTCAGCTTTCATCACTCACGCCCGGAAGGCTGGTCGGCAATCTACAAGGCATTGCGTGAAGCAGGTTTTTCTGTGATTACTTCTTATCCCGTCCACGCGGAGATGAAGGTGGCAAGCCCCAAAACGAATGCCAAGGAACCCATCTCCCTTGACATGATCCTGGTTTGTAAAAAACAGGAGCAGGCCGTTTCGGACATATCCGAAGACGCTATGGAGAAAACGCTGTCCAGGAAAATCAAACAGGTGGAAAATGGAGGCAATCCAATCTCAAAATCAGACCGGTTTAACATCCGGGCGTCATTGCTCCTGGCTATTGCATCAAGAAAGTCTTTATCCTGTGAAGGTTTTGAAAAGCTGATCAGGGGAGACTTTTAACCTGTTATTCATGTTTATTTGCAAGTAGTGTTTTATTGCTGGACTGAGATTACCGGCTTGAGTATCATCAACCTTCAATTTCCGGTAATTTTGGAGAATACATTGGCGCCTGGAGAAGCTGGCGACCCTTTGGAATCCGACCTGTCTCGTGAACGATTAGAAGAGACGCGTCCGAGCATGCTTGAATCTATTCACGGGCAGTTGGAACGGGCATTAAAGGGTAACATGGGTGAAGCTGAGTTTGTGCGCAATATGGAAATTAACCTGAAGACGTTCGGCTGGTGGGGGGTGTCCAAGGTTGGCAGCCCGCAGGGACTGAAAACCATCTTTCGCACCAACATGGGCGCCGCGACGGCGCACAGGCGATACCGGCAGCAGGTGGAGAACGTCGACAGCCGGCCGTACTGGGCGTACCGCATCCTAAGACGCAGACACGAGACCGGCGCATGCCGCCATGGACGGCAGGGTCTTCGGTGCCGATGATCCGATCTGGAAATCCCACTACCCGCTCAAC
The DNA here is from genome assembly GCA_965204045.1 of Gammaproteobacteria bacterium. GTDB lineage: Bacteria > Pseudomonadota > Gammaproteobacteria > Eutrophobiales > Eutrophobiaceae > JAAXHV01. The sequence continues at coordinate 4,115,668 of CBDBDW010000002.1, read as the reverse complement.
GGATTCAACTGTCGCTGTTCCGTCTCCGCGCTCACCGCGGCTGACTTGGAGGAGGAGGGTCTAACGGTCTATGACAGCGAGGGGCGCCTGACACAGTTGGAGCAGGAAATGGGCATGGACAAGCGTACTGGGGAAGTCATCAAGACTCAAGGGACTTCTTACTCGTTCACGACCCCGGATGGCAAGAGGCACATAAATACCCCAGACCCGGGTTGGAACTGCAATCCTGCCCATTTCGGTCCCGAGTTCGACCTCCTGTCGACACTTGAGCGAACGTTGAAAATGCTTGAGATAGTGCAACCCCACCACTAAGTGGTTCGGTATATTCATGCCTTAACCTTGTAAGAAGCATTGATGTGGGTCAAGCCAAGGCTGAGCTTTCGACACTGGAGGCATAGCTATAGACATTAAAGAATCCTTACAGGTAAGGAATGAGATCAACCACCCTGAACACGGGTCAGGCACGATAATCTTTGTCGGTGATGAGTATATCGGCGTTCAGTTAGCCGATGGAAGAAGATGACTCCTGAAGAAGAAGGATCTTCCTTCCTCAAAGCTGGAGACCGATGATATGCCTGATGCGCTGTCGACTTTGCAACTCACGTGGACAGATAACACATTTATATGGGAACCGGAGGATCAACCGCATTATCTTGGCGCTCACTTAATGACTGGCTTGGTCAGTCTGGATGGGAAGTGCGGGTCACAATGATGCGGTTTGATGACAAAGACGCCGACCTGGACGTGTTCATTACCCAGCGTATCTGGTCCGGCAGCAAACCACCCAGAACCGGTCAGGACATAGAGGGCAGTCTGTGGCTACAGGGTCATTTATGGTATGCTCACGCGTGGAAACCATGAAAATTCAACGCCTGTGTCTTCCTCTCTTCCGTCCGGTGTAATCCTGCTGTCTGAGCGGCGGCAAAGCCATCTGTCCCATCCACAGCCTTCGCCTTATCCGCCCCAGATAGTTTTGCTGGGGTGAAATGTCGTTTGGTAATGAATTTGGCTCTCTGTAATCTCTTTTAACTGGCGCCGGATTTGCCAGGTTCATAATCGCCTGATGATGCCAGTGTTTATTTCCACTGCATATTAAGTTTTCGTTTATTTATCGCGCAGTCCCGTAAATAAAGGTTGATCAGGGTTTGATAAGGAATGCCGGCTTCCTCGGACAGTGATTTAAAATACTCCACCGAATCAGTATCCAGTCGCATCGTGACAGGCTGTTTCAGATACCTTATGTAAGGGTTTTTTTTACCCTTCATTTTTGAAAAGTCGTAATGTTCTCTCATGTTCTGTATCTCCAATAGACCTGTTCTTCTTCAGCATCCGCTTTTCTCGCGGAAATGATTCTGATAACTGTTTCCTCTTCTCTGAAGCAATGGCAAACGACCAGGACATTTAATATATGACTGACACCGAGAAGTAAAAAACGGTCCTCGGAATCGGAATGGTCGGGATCAAAAAATTGAAGTGCGTACTCATCGTAAAATGCACTGAGTGCTTCATTGAAGGACACGCCATGCTTCTTCAGATTAAGTTTACTTTTTCAGAATCCCATTCGAACTTCAAAGTAGCCATACATACATTGTACGTATGAATTACAAATATTCAAGAATACCTGATTTATGCGATATTTCCGCCTTCTGGGTGCTTAGCTCAGTTGGGAGAGCGCCGCCCTTACAAGGCGAAGGTCGTGCTTGAAGCGCGCTCAGTAGTGTATTCCAGTGTGCTTCTCGGCAAACAAGTCCATTTGCTCATATCCTGCCCGAACTGACTTAACCTGATTAATGGCTCGTTGCGGCAGAACTGAACATTTTGTCCAGTTCCTCTTCGTCGCGCATCCTCTGTTCAAGTTCCCTGACAGCCTCCGGTTTATAACCTGCACAAGTCAGTACCCTGCTGTACGGGATCAGTTGCGATGTGTCTCCGGGGTCTTCCCACTCCGGGCAAATCCTGTGTGTAATATTGCGAAGTTCGTTAAATAACAAATATTCTGTTAGCAACAAATATTCTTGACCATTGATTTAAAACACGCCATGATCAGTGCCGTTCCCGTCAAATCCGGGCAAGTGAGACTACCCAGGTAGCAAATCCTGGCGCTGGCGATGCCAAGCCTGCCAGGGTTTCGATAAGGCCTCTTCGGAGGCCTTTGGCTTTTTTGCAGCCTGCACACTTCAGCCTTGTCTTTGTCTTGTATGACACATATAATTGTCTCAAATGAATATTCCGGCAGATCAAATTGCTGAGGTGCTCGGCGGGCGACAGGCGCTTGGGCGTCGCGTGAAGAACATGCGCGAACTGGATGACATCGTGCGTGAAGGTATGCCGAAAACCGCCCTGGATACCTTTATTACCCGGATTGGCCCAAAACCCTATCGTGATATGGCTGTCAGGCTGCGTAACAAGATCGTGCCGCGTGCCACTTACCAGCGAGTAAACCGCTTTAACCTCCAGGTGAGTGAGACAACGGAACGGCTGGCGCGTTTATACGCGCTGGCGTTGTCTGTGTTTGAGGATCAGACCGCTGCGACACATTTCATGATGAATGGGCACCCGGAGCTTGAGGGACGAGCGCCTTTTGAGGTTGCATTGACCGAAATCGGTGGCCGCGAGGTTGAGGAAATCATGGAGCGCGGCCTGCATGGACTCCCGGCCTGATATTTCCTTTATTCGCGCTTACCGTATCGTCAGTTCGAAGTATCCGCCTTTTGATGGCTCCGGTACATACCGGCACGGCAGTCGCTGGGTCAGTCCCGGTCGCCAGGTAGTGCATGCAGCCGAAACCTGCTCCTTGGCGGTCCTGGAAAACCTTGTCCACTGGCAAACCAGCACACTGCCGCCCACGCTCGTTACTGTTATGGTGGATATTCCGGACGACGTCAAACAGGAAAAGCTTGACCACTCGCATTTGCCAACGTCGGCGCTGAACGATTATACGGAATACCGCGCTATTGGAGATGATTGGTATGACCGGGGTGAAACCGCGTTGTTATGGGTGCCTTCTACAGTGTCCCCGGTTGAATCCAACCTGCTTTTCAACCAGGAGCATGCCGATTTCTCCTTGATCGTTGTGCACGATCCGCTGCCCGCGCGTATTGACCCACGGCTATGGAGAACAGGTTAGAATGGGATTGATATGACCGGACAACTCTTCAAACAATATTTTTTAACGGATGGCATACGGGAGACGCCGGCGTGGCGGGAATCGGAGAAGCAGCCGGAGACGTTTACTGCCTTTGTCAATGCCATTTCCGCCTGCTTAAACAATTTCAGCCGCTTCAGCGAACCGAATGAAGCGGTCACGGAAAAAGAACTCATCCGTCCGGTCCTGGAGATGCTGGGCTGGACCGACTACCTGCCGCAGCAGGGCGCGGCGCGCAACGAGGATATCCCCGACCACCTGCTATTTGCGGACGCCGACGCGAAAAAGCGGGCCATGGCCCGCAAAGTGTCACGCGATCGTTACCAGGATGCGTTGGTGGTGCAGGAGAGCAAACGTATGGGCCGGTCTCTCGAGAGCCGGGCAGAAAACGAGCAGGCGCCTGGGCGCGACAGGCAGGGACGGCTGGCTTTTGACGGCGCGCCCGGCAGTGGGGCGGATGATACGCCGGCACGGGCGGGCACGCCCCACGGCCAGCTGCTTCGTTACCTGTCAACCGCTGACATTGTCTCAGGGGGCAACATTCGCTGGGGCATTCTTACCAATGGCAGCATGTGGCGGCTTTACGACCAGCGCGCCCGGCCCCGCGTCAACGGCTTTTTCGAGGTTGACCTCATGCCTCTGCTGGATAATGGAGATGAAGACGGACTGAGGACGTTTTTCCTGCTGTTTCGCCGGGCCGCCTTTGTGCTTCGACAAGGCGCAACGACTACCTTCCTGGAAGATGCCCTGGCGGAAGGCCGGCGCTACGAGGAAAAGGTTGCCCAGGACCTGTCGAGCGTCGTCTTTGACCGCGTGTTCCCCAGGCTCATTGAGGCGCTTGCAGATACAGCCGGGAAAAACCTGTCGGAGGCGCACGTTGCCGCGTTCCCTAATCCCGCGTTAGAAAGTGGGAGAATCAAAAAAGCCTTGCCTGTATAATAAGTTACACGATCAATGAACATCACCCGATGGGTGCTACAGACAAGGCTTATGAACATCCTACCCTATACCATCGCAAATACCAATGATTTATTGACCGCTCGCGGCGGGCTGGTGTGTCTGGCCGAGTTGATGCGGCGGATTGGGTTTTCCGCCTGGGTTGAGCAATACTTTCCCACCCCCGGCAGCAACCGGGGCTACGGTCCTGCTGAGGTAGTGTCCTGTTGGATGCTGATGCTGCACGAGGGGGCGCGCAGTCTGGAGGACGTGCGGCATATCCGGGAGGACCGGGCGTTGCGCAAGGTGCTGGGGCTGCGGCGGGTGCCGAGCGCCGACATGCTGGGGGACTGGCTGCGGCGGTTGGGCAAAGACGAGGCGGGCATCAAGGCGCTGGTAAAGATAAACCGGCGACTGTTGGGGTGGGGCCTGGGCCGGCGTCGGGCGGTGACGCTGGACATTGACGCCACGCCGGTACTGGCGGACAAGCGCGAGGCGCGACGGACGTACCTGGGTGAGCGGGGTTACCTGCCGATGCCGGGGCATATCGGGGAGACAGGCCAGGCGGCGGGGTGTGAGTTTCGCGAAGGGAACGTGGCGCCGGCGGATGACAACCTGGGGTTTATCAAGCGTTGTGAGGCGGGGTTGCCGGCGGGGGTGAGTGTGGCATACCTGCGGGCGGATGCGGCGAGCTACCAGGGCGATGTATTCGGGTATTGTGAGGCGCAGGAGATAGCATACGTGGTGCGGGCCAAGCGTTCGAAGGAGATGAAGGCGTGGATACTGGAGCGCCCGGCCTCGGCCTGGACGCCGCTGACCCGGGACGGGGCGGCGGTGGACGGGCAGGATACGCATCGGGGGGTGTGGGCGATGAATGAGTATGAGCAGGCCTTTACGCTGGTGGTGCAGCGCATGCGCAAGGGCGGCCAGCAGGCGTTGGACCTGGGCGAGGACGGGGCGGACGACGAGACCACCATGACGGACGGGCGTTATATTTACCGGGCGCTGGCGACCAACCGGGATGCACTGACCGACAGCGAGATAGTGCACTGGTACAACCAACGCGGGGAGGACTCGGAGAACCGCATCAAGGAGTTGAAGTCGGACTTTGCCGGGGACCGGCTGCCGTGCGGGCAGTTCGAGGCCAATGCCCTGTACTTCCACCTGTGCGTGACCGCGTACAACCTGTTTGTGCTGTTCCGCCACTCCCTGCCGCCCGAATGGCACACCCGCCGGGCGATAACCGTCCGCTGGCGCCTCTATGCCCTGGCCGCCAAGGTGGTGTGCCATGCGCGCCGGGTATATTTGAAGTTCCGCCCCGACCAGGCCCGCCTGGTCACCTCCCTGCTGGCGGCCCTGGCGCCGCCGGAACGCCCGCCGCCGCTGACCGGCGCGGCGTAGTCCTCAAGATTCCGCATTCCCTCTGACCCCCCGGCCGCCGGGGGACGCCCGCCCTTGCCCGTGTGACCGGCCTGTCCCCGCCGACCTGTCCGTCGTTACCCAAAGCTGGTCAGGGAGACGGACAAGCCCTCCCTTGTCAGGGCAGAAAATAGCCCATTGCTATTTAACAAGGCGCCACACACAGGCAGAATCTATCATGAATGCCTGATTCAGATCTCTAACGCGGGATTTGGGGCGTTAATCTTCCTGTACAGGTTGTTGTTTATCCTGTATGCCGAGGATCGCGGACTGTTGCCCGTCAATGACCTGCGTTATGATGATTACGGCCTGCGCAAGCGCGTTCGGGATGACATAGCGTGGCGGAAAGCGCAGGATGACGTTTTTTCCGGGACAGCCGCCAACTACTACAACCGGCTGTTGGAGCTTTTCAGACTTATCGACAAGGGTGATGCATCCATCGGACTGCCGCCCTATAACGGTGGCCTGTTCGCGTCCACAGCCGCGCCACTGCTTGAGAAGATACGTCTGCCGGACGCGGTGGTCGCTGATATTATCCATGACCTGAGCCATGTTGAAAGCGGCGGCGCGCGCCGTTTCGTCAATTACCGGGATATGTCGGTACAGCAGCTGGGATCAATCTATGAAAGCTTGCTGGAACGGGAACCGGCGCGCGCGGACGACGGCAGTGTGTCGGTGCGTCCCAATCTCTACGCGCGCAAGGACAGCGGCAGCTTCTACACGCCGCAGGAATTGGTTGACCTGGTCGCGGAGCAGACGCTCAAGCCGCTGGTAGAAGAGCGCTTGAAAGCGTTTGAGAAGAAGGCAGGGGCGCTTAAGCGCGATCGCCGCCCCAAAGCCGACCGTCATGCCGAACTCGCCAAACTGGACCCAGCCGTGGCGGTCCTCAACCTGAAAGTCCTGGACCCGGCGATGGGCAGCGGCCACTTTCTCGTCACTGCACTGGATTTCCTGTCCGACTATATCGCCGATCTGATCGAGTATGCGCCGGTAGTGCCGGAATGGCTTAACGGTGAGTACGCATCGCCACTCGTTGAACGAATAGCCGCGATCCGGGCCGCTATCCTGAACCGGGCCGCCGAGGCTGGCTGGATGGTCGACGCAGCGCAGTTTACCGACCAGGCCATCATCCGGCGTATGGCGCTGAAACGCTGTATCTACGGCGTGGACAAGAACCCGCTGGCCGTTGAGCTGGCAAAGGTATCCCTGTGGTTGCACAGCTTTACCGTCGGCGCGCCGCTCTCGTTCCTGGACCACCACCTGCGTTGCGGCGACTCGCTGCTGGGTCTCCGGGTAAAAGACGCCGGCGCTGAAATGGACCGGCTTGGCAGTCTGTTTGTCTCCAGCGCCATCCAAGGCGCAGAGAACGCGTCTGCCGGCATGCAACTCATCGAGGAGATGTCCGATACCGACATATCGGAGGTGCAGGAATCGGCAGACCTGTTCCGCGGCGTTGAGGGAACCACGGCAGACCTGCATGGCTTGCTTGACTTCTTATGTGGTCTGGGCTGGCTGACGGCGGGTATGAACAAATCACAGAAGGACTCCTTTGAAACTCCTCTCACCCAGGAGTTGGAATCTGATCCTGATAACGCGTACAAGTTACTCTCTGGCGGCCCGGGCAGCGCCCAGGAGAAAACTTCTCCCTTTGCGGTACTATGGAATGAAGTAATTTCAGTAGCCAGGCGCGAGGGCTTCCTGCATTGGCAAGTGGCTTTCCCCGGCGTCTGGGAGCGCTGGCAGGATCAACGTCCCGCAGGCGGCTTCGACGCCATAATCGGCAATCCGCCCTGGGACCGCATCAAGCTGCAAGAGGTAGAGTGGTTTGCAACACGCGCTCCGAAAATTGCCAGGCTTCCAACCGCCGCACAGCGAAAAAATGCAGTAAAAGGGTTACGCGAACGGGGCGACCCGCTGGCAGACCAGTTCGACGCGGCCAAAACCCGCGCTGATGGCTTGGGCGCAATGATCCGCAAGTCCGGTCACTACCCCTTGCTTGGAGGGGGTGACATCAACCTCTACTCACTGTTTGTCGAAAAGGCGCTGAGCCTGGTCAAACCTGAGGGTCTGGTCGGATTGCTCACGCCGTCCGGCATTTACGCCGATAAGACCGCGGCGCGGTTCTTCAAGTCTGTTTCCACGAACGGGCAAGTTGCCGGTTTGTTTGACTTCGAGAACGGCCGTGTCAGGACCGGCCTGCCACCATTTTTCCCGGATGTACATCGGAGTTTCAAGTTCTGCGCCCTGATAATCGGCGGTGAGGAGCGGACTTTTCCGGAGACCCGTTGCGGCTTTTTTCTTAATGACATCAGCGCGCTCAATGACCCGGATCGCTGTTTTCCTATGTCGCCTGGGGACTTCACCCGGGTAAACCCCAACACCGGCACCGCGCCGGTTTTCCGTTCACGTCGCGACGCCGACATCACACGCGGCATCTACGAACGACATCCGGCGCTTGTTGACAGGTCCGGCGATGAAGAGCGCCGTGCCTGGCCGGTACGCTATAAGCGGATGTTTGATATGACCAACGACTCCCACCTGTTTCGCACGCGTCGGGAGCTTGAAGAAACAGAAGGCGCCTACCCAATCCGAGCTAACCGATTTGACAGTCCACAGGGAGAGTGGGTACCGCTTTACGAAGGCAAGATGGTGCAGGCATTCGACCACCGCGCCGCCAGCGTGGTAGTCAACCCCGCCAACGTGAACCGTCCGGCACAACCGCGCAATGCCACCTTGGAAGAACATCTCAACCCGGGTTGGTTGCCCGACCCGCAATTCTGGGTGTCGGCAGCAAAATGTGACTGGCCTTCGGGATCGACCTGGGTTCTTGGCTTCAAGGAAATTACGGCAACTACGAACGTCAGAACATTCATCGCGGCGCTTTTGCCAACGGTTGGCTTCGGTAACAAAGTGCCGGTCCTCAGACCGGAATCGGCGGACCGCAATGAATGGTTGCTGGCGGCCAACTTCAACGCAATGCCCTTCGACTTTGTCGCACGTCAGAAACTTCAAGGCCAGACCTTGAATCTTTTCATCGTCGAACAACTTCCCGTGATCACCTTTGACGAGTATGACCGACGCTTTGGCAACAAAACCGCCCGCGAACTCGTTCGCGACCATGTGCTGCGCCTCACCTACACCGCCCACGACATGGCGCCTTTTGCCCGCGACCTCGGCTACGATGGTCAGCCCTACAGGTGGGACGAAGAAGAACGCCGTCACCTGCGCGCCCGGCTTGATGCCTTGTATTTCCACCTGTACGGCCTGACCAGGGAAGACGCCGGTTATGTACTGGATACGTTCCCTATCGTCCGCCGGGAAGATGAAGAAAAGTTTGGCCGCTACCGCACCCGCGCCCTGGTCCTGGCCTACATGAACGCGCTTACGGCTGGCGACACGAAGACGGTAGTGGCAGTGTAAGTCATAAGGCTATATTTTGGACGATCCCATCCGTAATTTCCCATAATTCTTGAGGAGAGCCAGAACGAAAAATAAACAACCTGGAAAACCCGGGTTGATTTTGCCATTTTTTGGAATGTCGGATGATCAGGTAGTTTATTGCTTTTTTGATGTCAGCGGCAGGTAGAGACAAGCAATCATGAATCAGCAGCCAATAGTCCGGTAGTTCTTTATAGCGTCCCAGTTTTTCCAATTTGTCGGTGATTCTATCATTCATAAATTTTGCCCAATCGATTTCAACACTGTCACCAAACCAGGGCGGGTCTGACAGAGGAGAACGCGTGCCTTCTTCGGTTATGCGAGAATCATCTATGATTTTTTGCAGTTCTTCGCTCGGCGGCATATTTCGGCTGTCCCATCCGACAATTTCCTTTGACAGCTCAAAAAGGGTATCTACCCCTTGCTGCTCAGACATCGCACAAAGTTTTCGATATTTTTCTTGAAATGCCTCCGTAACTTCTATGCCCACCTTGTCTGTATCCGCTGTAAGGATAAAATCAGGTCTGTCAGCATGTTCAAGGCATACCGGGTAACGCAGACGTCCCGCCGACGTGAGAGCTTTCAGCAGGTAACAGACCGATATTTTTTCTTCCGCTTTATAATAAGCATTGCCTCTTTGGGTCCTTTCGCTCCTCGGTGGCACATCGGCAGGTATTTCGGCGTGAAGACGGCTGCTCAACGCCTGTTTATTCGGGACATTGAAAAGAAGGAATTTGGAAGTCAGATTCTCTTCATAAGGCCCGGAGTCCGGGTCACGCTGATACGGCATACCCTTGTTTGGCAGCCTCTATTGCTTCAGCGCTGGTAATTTCACCTTTGGCCACTTCGGTCATCAGTTCTTTTGCATCCTGGCTGGGTTCCAGACCTTCCAGTCGTATGGTCGCCAGCGCAGTCCGCAGGGCGTAATCTCGATGTTCCTGGCTGATTTTTTCCTGTTTCATTGGCATTGATTCAGTTACCAAAGGGTTCGGGTTGGCATCAATTATAGCACGGAACTCTCACATAACGGGTCGAACTCGTATAAAGCTGTAAGGGCGAAAAATAATCCCTTGACAATCCCGTCACGGTATATATACTCCGCCGCACTATGAACGCAGCCCTGATAATGACACGTCACAGTTATTCGGAACCAGCCGTGGCCGGCGCCGCGTTGACGCGCACCCGCGCCATGCATAATTCCGTCAGACGCGCGGTTTCTTTCCGTTTTAATGAGGATAAAAACGAACCGATGCGTTAAGCCTTCCTGACACAATCCTGCTGGAAGGCGCGTGGCAACGAACCTTCCGGAGGACATCCCTGACGACAGCCCCGGTTGGTTCAAATCAACCGGGGCTTTTTTTGCAATTGGATCGGTAGCTCAGCCGGTAGAGCGGCGGGTTGAAGACCCGCGCGGCGGTGGTTCGATTCCATCCCGGTCCACCAGATTTATGGCATGTAGCTTAATGGTAAAGCGTCCGCCTGTTAAGCGGAAAGATGCCGGTTCGAGTCCAGCCTTGCCAGCCAGAAACATTTGATCCGGTGGGCGAATGGTTAAGCCACCAGACTTTCAATCTGGTAATTGCAGGTTCGAATCCTGTCCGGATCACCAGTTTAAACAGACCGGTAGCTCAGTCAGGCAAGAGCGCGCGGCTCATAATCGCGAGGACGGCCGTTCGAATCGGCCTCGGTCTACCAATGGCGAACCTCGCTTAACGGCAAAGCCCCGGGCCGTGACCCCGGTCGATACCGGTTCGAATCCGGTGGTTCGCCCCAATAACTGCCCGTAGCTCAGCGGAGCAGAGCAGCTGGCTTCTAACCAGCAGGTCGGGAGTTCGAATCTCTCCGGGCAGGCCAGTCTCCGCCCTTGGCATAGTGGCCGTGCATCCGGCTTTTAACCGGAAGAGGGGAGTTCGATTCTCCCAGGGCGGACCATTTGCGGCTGTAGCTCAGCGGAGCAGAGCGCGACCCTGCGAAGGTCGAGGTCACAAGTTCGAATCTTGTCAGCCGCGCCAAATTCAGACTGCATATTATTCTCGAATTAACAAACTTGATGTGGTAATTTCACTATCTATACTATTATCAACGTTTGTTGATAATAGTTATTTTAGTGATAGAATAAATTTTCAAATCGAAGAAGCGAAAACGGTATTATTTATTTCAACGGGTTCAAAGGAGGTGACAGCATGTCTGCAATATCACTTGGGTTTGCTGAGCGTTTGAAGCGAGAAAAAGTATTTGTCCCAGAAAAGGCCGACGCCTTTGCCAAGGCGTTGGATGACGAACTGTCAGGCCAGTTGGCAACCAAACCTGACCTTGTTCAATTGGAAAACAGGCTGATCAAATGGATGATCGGCCTTGTTCTCGCCGCTACTGCCATTAATTTGACGGTTACCGGCTTCCTCATGACCCATTTTATCTCCACCGTCAGCCAATTAATGTCAGCTGGTTGACTTGGCGTCAATACAAGCCTTATGAAGAACAGGCTTGTCAAAGACCAGATCACCGACCTGGATATCGACAGTCATATTTTAACCAGTATCACCGAGATATTATCTTTACCGCCGTTATCATTGGCTGTCCGTACCAGTTCCTGGGCAGCTTGCTCAGGATCAGTATCGTGCCTGGTTATGGTTGCCTGAATGTCATCATCGTTGACCATATCAGTCAGGCCGTCGGAGCAGAGCAGGTAAGTATCGCCCGGCAGGATAGTTTCCTCCATCACATCGACCAGCACATACCCTTCTATGCCCAAGGCCCGTTCCAGGTACGGCCAGGTGAAATGATCTACCGTCAATTGCGTGAAGTTCTCTCCTCTTTTTCGGTACAGGCGCGAATCGCCCACATGGGCTGTCGTGACCAAGCCATTATGAAAGGCGCAGACTACGATGGTGGTTCCCATTCCCTGGCAGTCTGTCTCCTCTTGAGCTTTGGCATGGATAACCGAATTGGCATGAATGACTGCTTGTTCGATGACGCGGGAGACGTTGCTTAGCCCGGTGCTTTCGTCTGTCTGGTTGGCGTCTGCCTCGTTGAGTCCTTGCTGGATTTGCTCATGGGTTACGGTCACTGCGAGAGCGCTGGCGACTTCCCCTGCGTTGTGTCCACCCAGGCCATCAGCCAGGATCACGATTCCTGTATCCGCGTCGGTTAAAATGCTGTCTTCGTTCTGAAGGCGCTTTTTGCCCTGGTCGGTCAGGGCTGCGATAATGACATGCCCGGTAGCGTTCACTGTACAACTGGTTGAATTGGCGTCATCCCGGTTGTGAATCACCTGCGGCCTTCGGCAGGCTGAAATACAGGAACACATAAGCCGCCAGTGCGGACAGTAACGATCCCAGCAGGATGCCCAGGCGGTCTCCACTGTAGTAGGCGCCGCTGCCGTGCTCAAAGGCCAGGCCGGCGATGAACAGGCTCATGGTGAAACCGATACCGCAGGCGCAGGCCACGCCGAGAAGCTGGGTCCAGCTGACGTCTTCCGGCAGCCGGGCCAGCCCCAGGGCCGCGACGAGGCCCGTGAAGACCAGGATTCCGAGCGGTTTGCCCAGTACCAGACCGGTTGTCACGCCCAGCGTGACGGGATGCACCAGTGCATCCGGCGACACACCGTCCAGGGACAGCCCGGCGTTGACGAAAGCAAAAGCCGGGAGGATCACAAAGGCGACGGGGGCATGCAGGTTGTGTTCCAGTTCGCGCAGTGGGCAGTGCCCTTCTTTATCTCGCATCGGTACGCAAAATGCGATGAGTACACCTGCCAGGGTTGCATGGACGCCCGATTTCAACACGGCCACCCAGAGCGCCACGCCCAGCAATACGTAAGTTGAAGTACGCGTGACTCCCAGGCGGTTCATGGCGACTGCGGTGATGAGAAATGTACCGCCGACAAGCAGCATTGCGGGTGAGAGGTCCGCCGAATAGAACAGTGCTATGATGGTGATGGCCGCCAGGTCATCCAGTATTGCCAGCGTAAGTAAAAAAACCTTGAGAGATGTCGGCGCCCTGGCGCCGAATGAACCCAGCAGGGCGAGCGCAAAAGCAATGTCTGTTGCGACCGGTATGGCCCAGCCGTCCAAAGCCACGGCATCTCCCACGTTGAGCCAGATATAGATCGAGGCGGGCACGAGCATGCCTCCCAACGCGCCCATTCCAGGCAGGATGACCTGGTCAAATGATGACAGCTCTCCATCCATGATCTCGCGTTTTATTTCCAGTCCTATCAGGAAAAAGAACACGGCCATCAGCCCGTCATTGACCCAGAGCAGGAGCGGCTTGTTAATAACCAGGGTGCCGACCTGGATCGCTACCGTCAAATCGAGAAGCGCAGCATAGATACCTGACAACGGAGAATTGGCCGTCAGCATGGCGATGAAGACGCAGGCTATCAGCAGGATGCCGCCTGCCGTCTCCAGTTCCAGAAACTCGCGCAGGGCATCGGCTACGGGTGATGTATTATCCTGTTTATCCATGCCGGAAGGGGACCGGGACAGCGATTAGTTCGGCGGCTGAGGAATCCGGCTCAGGCAGGTTCAGGCGCCGGGTTGAAACGCGCTACCTTTCCAGGTATTTAAGCTTGTCTTTTACCTCTTTCCAGTCGTCCGCATCCGCGGGCGCATCCTTCATCGAATTGATGACCGGCCACCCCCTGGACAACTCGGCGTTCAGCTCGATGAAGTTCTGCATGCTCTCATCGACATCCTCGTCGGACATGATGGCCTCAACCGGGCATTCCGGTTCACACAGGGTACAGTCAATACACTCGTCAGGGTCGATTACCAGCATATTCGGCCCTTCATGGAAGCAATCGACCGGGCAGACTTCAACGCAATCCGTATATTTACACTTGATGCAACTTTCTGTGACGATAAAAGGCATATGAACATCCTACTTTAGGTTGAGTTACACTATTCAGTGTTTCGGATTATAACGTATAACCATACTCTGATTCAAAAGCAGTCAAATCCTGTTCATCCTGTACACCCATGTTAAATCCGCGCCAGTTCAATCAACCGGTACAACAACTCCAATGCCTGTTTCGGTGTGATGCTGTCCGGGTCGGCCTCCTTCAATAATTCCCGTAATTCATCGGGTTGCTGGAACAGGTCCCGTTGCGGCTGGTCCGGAAGCAGTTCAACGGTGTTTTTTTTCATGATATCGAGCTGCAGGTTCGCCTGGTTTATCACCGCGCGGGGAATGCCCGCCAGTTGCGCCACCTGGATCCCGTAACTCCTGTTCGTGGCGCCGGGTTTGACGGTATAAAGGAAGATGATCTCGTTGTTGTGTTTTATCGCGTCCAGGTGTGCGTTCTGCACGGTATCCATGAGTTCCGGCAGGGCCGTCAGTTCGAAGTAATGGGTGGCGAACAGGGTAAAGGCCCGGACGTTGTTTGCCAGGTAAGCGGCGCAGGCCCAGGCCAGGGCCAGCCCGTCGTAAGTGCTGGTGCCGCGGCCGATCTCGTCGATCAACACCAGGCTCCTGTCGGTGGCGTTGTTCAGGATGGTTGCGGTCTCCACCATCTCCGCCATGAAGGTGGATTTCCCCGAGGAGATATCATCGACCGCGCCGATACGGGTGAAGATTCGGTCGACAGGGCCGAGTATGGCGCTCTCTGCCGGGACGAAACTGCCGATATGCGCCAGCAGCGTGATGAGCGCAGCCTGGCGCATGTAGGTGGATTTGCCTCCCATGTTCGGCCCGGTAATCAGCAGCATCCGGACGGACTCGTCCAGGCGGATGTCATTGGCGATAAAGGGATTGTCCTGCAAACGTTCGATTGCCGCGTGACGCCCGGCGCGGATGTCCAGCCCGGGGGTGTCGGAGAACTCGGGCCGGCAGTAATCCAGCGCGCCGGCCCGCTCGGCAAAACAGGCCAGCACGTCTGCCTCGCACAACGCTGCGGCGGTCATCTGCAGGGGCGCCAGGTCGGCGCAGATGCGTTCCAGTATGTCCTCGTAAAGCGCCTTTTCCCGGGCCAGGGCGCGTTCCCTGGCGCTCAGCACCTTGTCTTCGAACTCCTTTAATTCCGAGTTGATGAAGCGCTCCGTGGATTTCAGGGTCTGTCGCCTGTGGTAACGCTCCGGCACGGCTTCGCTGTGCAGCCGGGACACTTCAATGTAATAACCGTGCACCCGGTTGAATCCCACCTTCAGCGTGGGGATGCCGGTCTGTTCCCGCTCGCGTTCTTCCAGTTCAGCCAGGAATGACCCGGCATCACGGTCCAGTTGCCGCAACCGGTCCAGTTCGGCGTCGAAGCCGTCCGCGATCACCCCCCCGTCCCGGATACTTGCCGCCGGGTCTTCCAGCACGGCCCCTCCAAGATACTTCCGTAACTTCGGGAATTCCCGGACCAGGCCGTTCAACTCGGCCAGGCGCGGGCTGTTCAGGTTGGCCAGCGTGGATTTCAGTTCAGGCAGCCGCAGCAGCGATTTGTGCAGTTGTGTCAGGTCCCTGGGACGCGCGGACTTCAGGGCGACCCGCGCCAGGATACGCTCCAGGTCGTTGACGTGTTTCAGTGATTCATGGACGGCAAGCCAGGCCCTGCCGGTTGCCAGGTTGTCCACCGCGTCATGGCGCAGCCGCAGCGTCAGGTGGTCGCGCAGGGGCCGGTTCAGCCAGCGTTTCAGCAACCGGCCGCCCATGGCCGTTGCAGTGGTATCCAGCACGGCCAGCAGGCTGTTGGCTTTCCTGCCCCTGAGGTCCTCTTCGAGTTCCAGGTTGCGGCGCGTGACGGCATCGAGAATGAGGCTGTCCGAACGGAGTTCGACCTTGATCGGTTGCAGGTGCAGCAATGCCGTGCTCTGGGTCTCATTGACGTATTGCAGGAGCGCCCCCGCGGCCGCGGTGGCGGCCGTCAACCCGGTAAGGCCCAGACCTTCCAGTTCTTTTACCTGGTACTGCCGCTTGATGGCGTCCCCGGCCCTGGATGGATCGAAATGCCACGGATTGCGCGGCGCTACATTGCTGCAGGAAATGCCCGGGTCCTGCTCCAGTCCGCTGCCTTCGCAGATTAACAGTTCGGCGGGTTGCAGGCGCGCCAGTTCGTCCAGGAGTGAATTGCGGTCCTGCGTCCGGCTGAGCGTGAAGCGTCCGTCCGCCAGGTTCAGGGCGGCGACCCCATGCTCGTCCCCCAGGACGTGGATTGAGACCAGCAGGTTATCGGTCCTCTCTTCCAGCAGCGAATCTTCGGTAACGGTGCCCGGTGTGACTACCCTCGTTACCTTTCTCTCGACCGGCCCCCTGGCCAGGGCCGGGTCGCCGATCTGTTCGCAGATGGCGACCGATTCACCCTGACGGATCAGCTTTGCCAGGTAGGAATCGACGGCATGGTAGGGCACCCCCGCCATGGGGATGACCTGGTTGCCGGATTTGCCCCTGGAGGTGAGGGTGATGTCAAGCAGACGCGCCGCCTTGCGCGCATCTTCAAAAAACAACTCGTAGAAATCACCCATGCGAAAGAACAGCAGAATATCGGGATATTCCGCCTTGAAGCCAAGGTATTGCTGCATGACCGGGGTATGTGCGGAGTTGTCTGCTGGCATCGGGTGCTTCTGTTGACTACGTTGCTGTTCTGATGTTTATTATGCTGGTCGGATACTATTATAAGGAAATGTTTTTTCGACTGGATTCCGGGTCAAGCCCGGAATGACGAATGAAAGTGTCGTCATTCCTGCGAAAGCAGGAATCCAGTCAATCAAACAGTCGCTTGCGACACATTATAAGGCGGATACTCATTCCCTTGAAATTCCGTGCCGTAGCCCCCAAATACGGCACTTGTACATTTCGATTTATCACGGGGATACCATGACTGTAGATACGAAAAAAGAATCACTGGGTTTTCAGACCGAGGTCCAGCAGTTGCTGGACCTGATGATCCACTCCTTATACAGCAACCAGGAGATATTCCTGCGCGAACTCATCTCGAACGCTTCGGACGCCGCCGACAGGCTGCGCTTCGAGGGCTTGCAGGACGACAGCCTGTTCGAGGACGACCCCGAACTGAAGATCAGGGTGGAGTACAACAAGACGCAGAAAACCATCACCGTACTGGACAACGGCATAGGCATGTCCAGGCAGGAGGTGGTCGATAACCTTGGCACTATTGCCAAGTCCGGCTCCAGGCAGTTTTTCGAGTCCCTGACAGGCGACCAGACCAGGGATTCACAACTGATAGGCCAGTTCGGCGTGGGGTTTTATTCCTCGTTCATCGTAGCCGAAAAGGTGGAGGTCTATACCCGCCGCGCCGGCCTGCCGCGGGAGGAGGGCGTACACTGGGTTTCCGACGGCAAGAGCGAATATACCGTGGAGACCGTGGACCGGCCGAAGCGCGGCACCAAGGTGGTCCTGTACCTGCGCAAGGAAGCAAAAGACTTCCTGGACGGTTACCGCTTGCGCAGCATCATCAGCAAGTATTCGGATCATATTTCCCTGCCCATTGTCATGCCGAAAGAGGGCAAGGACGAAAAAGGCGAAGATACGGTCAACGCTGCAAAAGCGCTTTGGACACGCAACAAAAAGGACATCAAGGACGAGGAGTACAACGAGTTCTACAAGACCGTTTCCCATGACTTTGAGGACCCGCTCTGTCGCGTCCATACCAGGGTGGAAGGCAAACTGGAATACACCAGCCTGTTGTTCATTCCCGCGCGCGCGCCGTTTGATCTGTGGGACCGGGAACAGCGCCACGGCGTTAAACTGTACGTCAAGCGGGTATTCATCATGGACGACGCGAAACAGTTGCTGCCCCCGTACCTGCGTTTCGTAAAAGGTGTGGTGGATTCCGACGACCTCCCCCTGAATATCTCCAGGGAGATCCTGCAACAGAACAAGGTCATTGAAACCATCCGCTCGGCCTGTACGAAAAGGATACTGGACCTGCTGAAGAAACTGGCGGACAAGGAACCGGACAAGTACAGTCAATTCTGGCAGACGTTCGGCCGGGTCATGAAGGAGGGCGTTATCGACGCCCCGGACAAACGCGAGGATCTCGCCAAACTGTTCCGCTTCAAGTCCACCCATGAGGACACGGAGGAAGAAACCGTTTCCCTGGATGATTATATCGCCAGGATGAAAGAAGGCCAGAAGGCCGTCTATTACGTGACTGCGGAAAATTATGCCACCGCGAAAAACAGCCCCCACCTCGAGATTTTCCGCAAAAAAGGCATTGAGGTGCTGCTGCTGACCGACCCGGTCGACGAATGGCTGGTTTCCCACCTGACCGAATACCAGGAGAAACCGCTGGCCTCGGTCAACAAGGGCGAACTGGACCTGGGCGACCTTGCCGATGAGAAAAGCGGGGATGAGGAAGAGGAAACCGCTGATGAAAAACTCGCGGAGCTTACCAGGCGCATCGGGGATGTGCTGGATGAACGGGTGAAGGAAGTGCGCATCACCCGGCGCCTGACCGAGTCACCGGCCTGCCTGGTGGCCGATGAATACGGAATGGGCCGCCACATGGAACAGATCCTGAAGGCCTCGGGCCAGCAGGTTACCATGGCGAAACCCATCCTGGAAATCAACCCGGATCATCCCATTGTCGGAAAACTGCAAATCGAGGAGGATGAAAACCGTTTCGGGGACTGGGCCAACATCCTGTTCGAACAGGCCCTGTTAAGCGAAGGCGGTCAACTGGAAGATCCCGCCGGTTTTGTGCACCGGCTTAACAGCATATTCCTGGAGATGAAATAAGCGATCTGTCATTCCGGTGAAAGCTCCCAACTCGTCATTCCGGCGAAAGCCGGAATCCAGTACAATTAAGAGTCGCCCTTTGGGCGACACAGTATTACACTGGATGCCGGGTCAAGCCCGGCATGACGAATAATGACCAAGGGCTCCCTTAAAGATCAAAGAACTCTACGGCATTCCCGCCGGACAACATGAATTTTGCCTCCGCGTTGAATGCGCTCGAGTTTTTGATCAGGGAACCGATGCGCTGTTCGCCCAGCGGGAACGGGTAGTCGGATCCAAGCATGACCCGCTCTTCCCCCATGACGCTCACCAGCAGGGCAAGCGCGTTCTCATCAAATACCGCCGAATCCGTGTAAAACCGGTTGGTGTAGTGAGACGGCGGATGCGGGCAGTCCTCCCGGATGATGTCGCGGTTGTGCCAGGCGTTCTCCACGCGGCCGAGCAGGAAGGCGAAGCTGCCGCCGCCGTGGGCGAAGCATAAACGCAACGTGTCCGGCAGGCGTTCGAACGCGCCCGATAATACCAGGGAAAGTATGGATAACTGTGTCTCCGCCGGCATTGCCACCAGCCATTGCAGCATGTATTTCGGCATGCGCTCCGGCGCCATCATGTCCCAGGGATGCACCAGTACCGGCGCCTGTTCCGCGGCGCAGTGCTGCAGGAAGGTAATCAGGCCCTCATCGTCCAGGTTCCGCGGCCCGACGTGGTTGCCGATCTGCACCCCCACGTGTCCTGCGCGCATGGCCCGGCTGACCTCCTTGCAGGAGGCGTCGGTGTCCTGCAGCGGCACCTGGCACAGCGCTTTTAGCCGGTCTGGGGCGCGCCGGCACAATTCCAGGGCTGCATCGTTGAACAACATGGCGCATTCCAAAGCCTGTTCTGTCGGTTTCTCATAGCCGAACAGCAGCGGAGTAGCGCACATGATCTGGATATCCACGCCATCTCGGTCCATTTCCTCCAGCCTGATCGACGGGTTCCAGCAGGCCTCGTAAACCGGCCGGTAGTCCCTGTTCCCCAGGGTGATCATCCCCTTGCCGGGGGCGGTATGGCGGAATCCCGGCCACTCCCCGCCGAAGCGGGCGGATAAATCAGGGATATTGTCAGGGTAAAAATGACTGTGGATGTCGACGACCGGGCTCATACCGCGACCCAGTCCTCCGGTGGATACCTGCCGGGGTGCAATGCCTTGCAGGCGGGGCAGGTGCGCAGTGTTTCATCGTTGAAGAACTGTTCGAACAGCGGCGGCAGGTCCCTGACGATGGACGCCAGCAACACCTCGGCCCGGTGGACCAGGCTGCCGCATTCGAAGCAGTACCATTCGAAACCGTCTTTTTCACCATCGGGTCGCTTGGGTTCCACCACCAGGCCGATGCTGCCCTCCACCGGGCGCTGAGGTGAGTGCCTCACGTGCGCGGGCAGGAAAAAGATATCACCCTCGCGGATCGGCACGTCGTAAAACTCACCCTTGTCGTATACTTTCAACACCATGTCTCCACGCAACTGGTAGAAAAATTCCTCGGCCGGGTCATCATGGAAATCGGTGCGCCGGTTAGGACCCCCTACAACAGTCACCATCAGGTCGGTATCTTCCCAGATTTGCTTGTTGCCCACCGGCGGTTTAAGCAGGTGTGAATGCTCATCCAACCAGGATTGGAAGTTGAAGGCGTTGAGCTTTGCCATGGGTGCCTCCCGTATCCGTATGCAGGGACTGGTTACCCGGTCTTTTTTAATTCCGTTCCAGGTAGTTCAGACGGGGTTATTGTGCGGAAATGCTTGGATGTTTTTTCCAGGTATTCACGTAGGACCTGGTTTATGAGCGTCTGATATCCCTGACCTGATGCATCACCCTTTTCTCTTATTGCATCAAGTATATCGTTGTCGATATGAATAGTGATACTGGACTTACTCGGAGTATTCAGTACCGCGCCACGTTTGCCTTTACTGAAATTGTATTCTTTCTTCATACGCATTACGCTCAAGTTTCGTAGCACGACGTGCAGAGATAAGCCGTACTTTCATATTACGGTAGGTATAGCAAACGACGATGATGCGATTCAGCGCATCTGAACCGACAGTTAAATAACGGTTCTCGCCCTCCGCGCTACGGTCCTCCATCGATAATGCCAATCGGTCATAGAGTACCGTTTGTGCGTCCGAAAAACTGATCCCGTGTTTCCTGATATTGGACTGGGCTTTGCCCGGGTCCCATTCAACGTCCATTGTGATAGTGTATGCGCTCTATACAGGTAATGCAAAGTTTTCATGTTTACTCCCCCCCGACAACTCATCGATTGGGCCGAGCAGGAGTTTATCCGGTCTGACCTGTTTTTCGGCCACGGCGCCGATAACGCCCTGGATGAGGCCGCATACCTGGTGCTGGGCGCGCTGGACCTGCCGTTTGACCTGAGCCGGGAACAATTGGGTGTAGCAGTAAGCACAACCGACCAGGAGCGTATCAGGAAACTGGTGGATGAAAGGATCAGCTCAAGGAAGCCCACGGCCTACCTGCTCAACAAGGCCTGGTTTGCGGGTCTGCCGTTTTATGTAGACGAACGCGTCCTGGTCCCCCGCTCACCCATTGCCGAACTGGTCCGTGACAGGTTCTCACCCTGGATTAAGGCCCCGGATGTAACGCGTATCCTGGACCTGGGCGCCGGCAGCGGTTGTATTGCTATCGCCTGTGCCCTGGCCTTTCCCACCGCGATTGTCGATGCAACCGATATCAGTCCGGATGCGCTGGAAGTGGCGCGCATCAATTGTGAAAGACACGGCCTGGGACAGCGGGTAAACCTGGTTGAATCAGACCTGTTCAGCGCATTGAATGACAGCAGGTATGATATAATTGTCTGCAATCCGCCGTATGTAGCCGATGGGGAAATGGCGGCATTGCCGGCTGAATACCGGCATGAACCGTCCCTTGCCCTGGCGGCGGGTGTCACCGGCCTGGACGTGGTAGATAATATATTGCTCAATGCCCACGAGCATCTCACGCCCCACGGTATCCTGGTAGTGGAAGTCGGTAACGGCCGCGCTGCGCTTGAGGCGAAATATCCCCGTACTCCTTTCACCTGGCTTGACTTTGAGCACGGCGGGGAAGGCGTTTTTGTTATATTTAACATGGATGTACAGGATATACAGGATAATAAATAATATTGTTTTAATGGACTTGATGAGTTATGAATGCAGGCAATGGTTGTAAAACAAGTAAATATATTTTTCATATATCCTGTTCATCCTGTACATCCATGTTAATAAATTCTTGCGGATATTAATGAGCGGTAATGATAAATCCCTGCACCTGACTCCCGTTGCCGGCAACGGCCTGCTGGACCGGCGCCTGTTCCTGCAGGGCGGCGTCGCGCTGGGGACCGCCCAGCTGGTGGCGGGTAACGCTCAGGCCGCCGCGGCCAGACCCGAGTCGATGAGCGTGCCGGGTGAGCCGTTTACGCCCTATGGACAGCCGGCACAATTTGAGGAGGATGTAGTCCGGTATCCGGCGCCGAACCGGGTATTGCGCAACAACGGCGCCTCCTGGACGCCGCTGCACCGGCTGGAAGGCATGATCACCCCGAACGGCCTGCATTACGAACGGCACCATAACGGGGCGCCGCAAATCAATCCCGATGAGCACCGTCTGCTGGTGCACGGCCTGGTGCGGCAGCCGGCATTTTTCAACATCGACAACCTGTTGCGCTACCCGATGCGGTCACAGATCTGTTTTGTCGAGTGCGGCGGCAACAGTAACGCGGGCTGGAATAAAACCCCCTCGCGGGCGGAGGCCGGCTATTTTCACGGCCTGGTTTCATGCAGTGAGTGGACCGGCGTGCCCCTGTCGACCGTGCTGGCAGAGGTCGGTATCGAAGAAACAGCCAAATGGCTGATTGCGGACGGCGCGGACGCATTTGCCATGAACATCAGCGTACCTATCGAAAAGGCCATGGACGATGCAATCCTGGCCCTGTACCAGAACGGAGAACGCCTGAGACCGGAGAACGGCTATCCGTTGCGCCTGATCCTGCCCGGCTGGGAAGGCGTGTTGAACGTGAAATGGTTGCGCGCGTTAAAGGCCGTGGAGAAACCCATCATGGCAAGGAACGAAACGGCGCGGTACACCGAACTGCTGCCGTCCGGCAAGGCGCGTATGTTCACGTTCACCATGGAGGCGAAATCACTGATCACTTCTCCGTCAGGCGGCATGGTATTGAAACAGGGGCCGGGACTGTACCAGGTCACCGGCCTGGCCTGGAGCGGCCGGGGACGGATTAAACAGGTGGACGTCTCAGCTGACGGCGGCAAGACCTGGGCGCCGGCGGAATTGCAGGACCCGGTGCTGCCCAAGGCGTTTACCCGCTTCCGCATACCCTGGCAATGGGACGGGTCGCCGGCCATATTGAAAAGCAGGGCCGTTGACGAGACGGGTTACGTGCAACCGGAAAGGGAACAACTTCTTGCCGAACGGGGCAGGCAGGGTTTTTACCATTACAACGCCATCGTCACCTGGAGCGTGGATGAATACGGTGACGTGACCCATGTTTATGATGCTGAACAGAAGCAGTCTGGTACTGACGTCAGTATTGATGCTGACTGGGATTAGTCCCGGCGCCGACGAACCAACTCCCGGCCCGGACCTGGGCGAGCCGGCGGACAGCCGCGCCGTCAGCAGCCAGGACTGGGGCATCATGCCGGACGGCGCCGGCCTACCCGAAGGCAGCGGCACCGCGCAGCAGGGCAGGGTCATCTATGACAGGTTGTGCCTGTCCTGCCACGGCCCCGGCGGCCTCGGCGACAGCGGCGACCAGCTTGCCGGCGCACAAATGCAGCTTACCGACGAATGGCCGGAAAAAACCATCGGCACTTTCTGGCCCTACGCCCCCACCCTGTTTGACTTCATCCGCCGTTCCAAGCCCATGATGCAACCGGGCAACCTGACCGACTCCGAAGTGTATGCGTTGACGGCCTACCTGCTTTACCTGAATGAGATCATCCCGGAAGACCAGGAGATGAACGCCGCCTCACTTGCTGATGTAAGGATGCCCAACCGCGACGGTTTTATCCAGATTTTAGATTAAACCGAAGTAACGGTTCACCTGGTTCAGGAAAAACGGGGTCAGGTCGCACAATGCACACAATATCCGGCGCCAACCTGCAAGCGCCAAGCTCAGGCAGTCAGGAATAAATCTCAAGACAACTGCTTTCCTGATCGTTATAGAAGTTATGAATTCTATCCTGATTGTGGGTCAGGAGACCGAGCACATACCACCTGGGCTTGTTACCACATTTGAGCCAGATAACTTTGGGAGGGTCGCCATGCACCAGGCTCATCTCGTGGAAATCTGAGTCCTGAGTAACAATCGTGTAACCGTGATCTTTGGCAAAGCGCCAGATGGTCATGTCGTCGGCCTGTTCAAGTCCTTGTAACTTGACTTGTGTTGAGCCGGGGTAGATAGACTTGAGTTCCTCCAGTAACCGGAACGAAAGGTTCTGGTCCAGGAGTAGCTTCAATTTGATGCCAGTATCGACAACCGATGTTCGCGATCAGCGGCAAAGGCCAGGCAGGCTCGGATATCATCCTGTGTCAGTTCGGGATAATCTTCCAGTATTTCAGCCTCGCTCAAGCCCGACGCCAACCAATCCAGTACGTCATAGACGCTGATCCGCATGGAGCGTATACACGGTTTGCCGCCGCGCTTGCCGGGTTCGATAGTAATGAAATCCTGATAATTCATGATTACGTTCGCCACTCCGGTTAATAGCATAAACCTTAATCATGTTCCTGTACAACTGCTATCCGCTCTCTCCCTTGGCAACGATTCTGCCTGCATCAAAATCCTGCACCCGTCCTTCATTGATATCATCAACACCTTTGTTAATCTCTTGACGTAAAGCTTCCAATTCACGTCTCCGGGTAAGCTGTTTAAATCGCCAGTCGCGAAGGGCCTCCCGTCATTCCCGCGCCCCCCCTCCGTCATTCCCGCGCCCCCCTCCGTCATTCCCGCGCCCCCCCTCCGTCATTCCCGCGCCCCCCCTCCGTCATTCCCGCGCCCCCCCTCCGTCATTCCCGCGAAGGCGGGAATCCAGTCTGTTAAACGGTCGCTTGCGACACCTTATAAGGTGTCCCTTCAGGACGTTTTTTTCACTGGATTCCCGCCTGCGCGGGAATGACGGAGGGGGGGCGCGGGAATAACGGAGGGGGGGCATGCTTGACGTCCGTCCCCTTGTCCGGAGATGGCCGGGGACGGATTTAAAATCCGTCCCCTTGTTTCCCGCACAGCTACCGCCCCGGGCGCCAGCTGCCTTCCAGCAGCAGGGCGTGGTCGGCGGGCGCCCCGGCGTAGCCGGCGTTGCGCTCCCCGGCCAGGCGCAGCGAGAACCCGCTTGGGGCGTCCCAGCGCGCGCCCAGGCGGTACGCGGCGGCGGCTTGTTGCCGGCGCAACTCCAGGTACGGGGTGATGCGCCCGCGGTGACCGGGGGCGTCCCAGGCGTAACTGAGGCTGGCGTCAAGGCGCGCGGCCTGTTGCGGCGCGCCGTGCGTCTTGTCCCGCAGTCCCTGCGCCCACAGTTGCCCGATGCCGCTCTGTGCGCTTCCCAGGCCCGGGGCCAGGCGCAGCATAAGGCCGCGCCCGTCCGTGCGGGCGCGCCACTCGGCGGTGCCGGAGAGGCCCCATTCCCGGTAGCCGCCCCGCCCGACGAGGGCGCGGGCCTGCCCGCGCAGGGTGAGGGGGCCGCCGGCGTAGCGCAGGGCGCCGCCGGCCTCCAGCCCCAGGCCCCCGGGGCCGGCGCCGCCGTCGTGGCGCAGGCCGAGCTCCAGGGCCGGGGTGAGGACGGCGTCGTTGCTCAAGCGCCGGACGTGCGTTGCGTCCAGGGCCAGGCGCAGGCGGTGGGTGCGGGCGCGGTGGGTCCCGGTCGCCAGGCTTGTCGCCAGGGCTTCGGCCTTCAGGCCCAGGCTGAGGGCGTCCGTGTCAAAGAGCCGCCCGGCCAGGCCGCCGCCCAGGGTGTGGGTGGCGACGTCTTCGCTGTGGGTGTCCCCGTGGTAGCCGTCCTCACTGTAGCCGTCCGCACCATGATTGCCGGGGAGTTGGGGACGGGCTTCAAGCATGCCCCCGCGTGTTGCAGGCGGGGGTCCGTCCCCACTATAGCCGTCTGCACCGTAACCGTTCGCACTGTAGCCATTCGCACTATGGTCATTCGCACTATAGCCGTCCGCACTGCGTTCGTCCCCGCGCTGCCGGCTGTTGAGCGTGCCCTTGCCCAGCCCGCCGCTGACCCAGGCGGACAGTCTGCCCCGCTGCCAGCCGGCGTAGGGGTTAAGACCCAGCAGGGACAGGGTATGGCGGGTGGCGCCGGCGCCGCCGGCGTTGCCGGTCCAGCCGGCGCGCTGCCAGCCCAGGGCCGCGCCGCCGGTGAGGGACGGGGTCAGGCGCATGTCCAGCCCGATGCGCGCGCCCATCAGGTCGCCGCTCCAGTCCAGGCCGTCGTTGTGGCCGCCGACGCGGCGGTAGGCCCCGTCGCTCCACAGGGACAGGGAGGCAAGACCCGTGGGGGACTCCCCGGCGTCCGGGGCCGCGCCCAGGGCCAGGGCGGCGCCGGCGTTATCGAGCAGGGCCTGCCAGTTGACCGGGGCCGCCGGGGCCGCCCAGCCGGAGTCCACCCGGGCCTCGGCCAGGACGGGGTCGAAGGCGGGCGCCGGGGCGGCGGCCCCTGCGGCCTGTCCCGGCAGCACGGCGGCCAAGGCCTGTGTCAGCCGGGCGCTGAGCCGGGCGCTGAGCGGGCGGTCCGCCCCGGGGCCGGGGCGCGCGCGGTCGCCAGGCGCGTGGCGATGCTGTGCTGGGTGTCATCGGCCAATGCCCGGCTGAGGTCGGGCAGGGCCCGGGGGTCGGCCGCGGGGGGCTCTGCGTCCGCGCCGGCCCGGGCCAGGGTGAGGGTGTAGGCGCGGGTGGTTATCCCGTCCTCGGCGGTGACCGTGAGGGTGATGGCATTGCTGCCCACGGCCAGGGGCACGGGGGCGCTGGCCTGCCCGCCGGGAACCTCCCGGCCGCCGATGCGCACGCGGGCGCCGGTGTTGCGGGTGGTCGGGGTGAAGGTGACCGCATTCACCGCATAGGCCAGGCTGGCCTCGTAGTCGGTGTTGTCCGGGCTGAACGCCGGGGAGAGGTTGATCCTGGACTTGTCGTTGCCGTTGACCACCAGGGCCGGCAGCGAGGGGTCGGTGTTGGGCGCGGCGCGGGTGACTGTGAGGGTGTAAGTACGCGTAGTGCGCCTGTTCTCCGCGGTGACGGTAACCTCAATCACGGTGGTCTCGCCCGGGCGCAGGTGGACGGTATAGGTGTCCGCGGCGGGGAATGCGCTGGTGGTCCCGTCGCGGCGCGTGCCAACGGCGGCCGTGCCGCTGGTGAGTCCCGGCATGATGTCCAGCGTGCCGGTCGTGTAGGGCACGTCCAGGGTGTAGGCCGTGGTACTGGGGGCGAAGGCCGGGGACAGGGAAAGGCGTTTGCCTTGGTTGCCGTCCTCGTCCCGGGGGGTGGCCACCAGGTCGGACAGGGCGGCATTGCTCGACAGGGCGGGCCTGCCGCCGCCACCGCCGGAACTGCCACCACCGCCACCGCCGGAACTGCCACCACCGCCACCGCTGGAACCGCTACCGCTGCCGCCGGAACCGGAATTGCCGCCACCGGAACCGCCGCCCGTGTTGGTCACCGTATTCGTGCCGCCGCCGGAGCCGGAACCACTGTTACCGGTGTTGGTCGGCGTCGTCGTGCCGCCGCCGTTGCCGGTGTTATCGAACTGCCAGGTGCAGCGCACGGTGGTCGAGGGCCGGTCCCTGAACCGGAACGCAAACCCGGCGAAGCCGGGAAACGCGTTCCGGAAGTGTGCGAACGAGCTGTCGCGAAGGGATTCGAAGTTGAAGCCGGATGTTCTGATTGGATGCGTACCTTGCCACGCCCCGGCAAGGTTTGTTCCACCGGCGTCCACAACGTTAAACTCCATCGCCACTTCCCTGGAGGGCGCCGGCGTGAGCTTCAACTGCCACTTGGGCTGCACCGACAGGTCACTGACCGTGGACCCGCAGGCCGGGGTGGCGGTGACGCTCAGAGGCGGCACCTCTCTACCGATGACGCGTATCACCAGTGAGTCACTCCAGCTAGTCCAGCTCGTTGTCCCGGTCGGCCCGCTCGACCTCGTCCAATAACTATTGTCAGCGATGCTCCAGCCGCTGGCTGCTCCCGCGTCTTCTTGGTCACCCGACGTCCTACCTAATCTGAACTGTTGCCCGTTCCCGATGGCGCTGGTTGTGAAAATGACAATATGGTATGTGGTTGCCGGCTGAAGCCGGGTACCCGCTGGCGCATTGAAAATCGATTTATTTGTTCCACCTTGGACGGATACACCGCCGACGGACCCAGTGACCGTCAGGTCCACGATTTTCGAATCCGGCGCTCCGTTGGTATCGGCGGACCACAGTTGCGCGCGCACCCTCCCAAGCTCGTCAGCGGTCAAATACCGCCTATTGAATCTGTTCAACTCGATACTCTCAAGGATGTAGTAGCCGCCTCCGTCGCCAATGCCGCCTCCGTCGCCAGTAGTGAAGCCTTGCGCGCGCGCATTGTTGCCGAATGTAGCTGCGGTTCTAGTTTCCTTAAAGTTGCTCACCAGCACGTCGGCAGACGCCGGTGCGGCGGCGAACTGCGAGAGCACGCTCAGCAGCAGTGCGAGGGCGGGAAGATGGAACAGGCGGGCGCGGGAGCGCCCGCTATGCAGGTCAGGCCTGGACGGGGAACCTGCCGAGGTGGAGGGAGCCGGTTTGCGCGCCCCGGCCGAGCGCCGGGCGCAGCTCATGCCGCTGGGCCGCTGGGCCGCTGGGCCGCTGGGCCGCTGGGCCGCTGGGCCGCTGGGCCGCTGGGCCGCTGGGCCGCTGGGCCGCTGGGCCGCTGGGCCGCTGGGCCGCTGGGCCGCTGGGCCGCTGGGCCGCTGGGCCGCTGGGCCGCTGGGCCGCTGGGCCGCTGGGCCGCTGGGCCGCTGGGCCGCTGGGCCGCTGGGCCGCTGGGCCGCTGGGCCGCTGGGCCGCTGGGCCGCTGGGCCGCTGGGCTATTATACAATTTCGGCAGGTACGATTTTGACGCGTTTGTCAAGCGATTTCTTCCCGCGCCCCCGGTGGCAGGGCGGCGTCCCGGTAATGTGTGTGCCTGTGTCTGCATGGTGTTACCCCCGGTCGTCATGGCTGATGGGCCCGCAGCGCCTGTGCAATGACCAGTGTGGCGCTGCTTATTTTGTGCATTATATTGTGAATAAAAGCGGTTGACAACTGTGATTTTTTCAGTTTCCGACCCGCTGAATATGATAATATCACTTGGAAAGAGTACTAGTCAGATGGAAGTTTTCGTTGTTGTCGAAAATAGCTTCAACATCACGCGAACCATGCAGTACGCGAACAATAATAATTTCCGAATCATCAATCATATAGTAGATTACATAGTCCCTGAAAAATTGCGCGCGCAACCCCGGCGCCAGATATTCCCGCTTTACACCCATTTCCGGATGGCTTAAGAGTGGAAGGAACTTTTCCTGCAGTTTTTCTATAAATTTCGAAGCCTGAACAGGGTTATCCAGAGCAATGAAGCTCCAGATATCGACGAGATCATCTTCTGCGGTATCGGTTATTCGGAGAGATTTAATCGTTTTTCTCCCTTGGCAACGATTCTGCCTGCATCAAAGTCCTGCACCCGTCCCTCCCTGATATCATCAAGGCCCCTGGATATATCCTGGTGTAATGCTTCCAGTCTGTGTTCCTGAGCAAGTTGTTTCATACGCCAGTCGCGCAAGGCTTCCCTGACAATTTCACTGTTGGATGCATAAAGGCCCCTGTTCACGGCTGCCTTGATAATGTGCGCCATGTCGGCGGTCAGCGTCACAGTTATGCGTTCAACGCTCATAGTGTATTCTGATCATATTTTGTCATACTATATCATATTTTATATACAGCAAACTAAAAAGTGGATGGTTATTTTAATAATCATTGGCATTCACAAGATTGTTCATAATATTCTAGTCAGATGGAAACAATTAACGCATCCGACTTCAAGGCCCTATGTCAGGCAATACTATTGGAACATTGTTTACGGTAACAAGCTGTGGCGAGAGCCACGGCTACGGTTACCTGTGCATCGTTGACGGCTGCCCGCCGGGGATGGAGCTGAACGAAGTCGATCTTCAGCACGACCTGGACCGGCGCAAGCCCGGAAAGTCCCGCCATGTCACCCAGCGCCGGGAGTCCGACAAGGTGAAGATCCTGTCCGGCGTGTTCGAAGGGAGGACGACGGGGACGCCGATCGGACTGCTGATTGAGAACGAAGACCAGCGTTCCAGGGATTATTCAGCGATCAAGGATAAATTCCGGCCCGGTCACGCCGATTACACCTACTGGAAAAAATACGGTGTGCGGGATTACCGGGGCGGCGGCCGCGCCTCTGCGCGGGAGACCTGTATGCGGGTTGCCGCCGGCGCGATCGCCAGGAAATACCTGCATGAACAGTTCGGCTGCCTCATACGCGGCTACCTGGCGCAACTGGGGCCGGTCAGCCTGGAATTGCGGGATTGGAACGAGGTGGATAACAACCCGTTTTTCTGCCCGGATGCCGGCAAGGTCGAAACCCTGGAAAATCTGGTGGATGAACTGCGTAAATCGGGCGATTCCATCGGTGCGCGGGTGAACCTGGTAGCTACTGATGTCCCGGTGGGTCTGGGAGAGCCGATCTTTGACCGTCTCGATGCCGATATCGCCAAGGCGCTGATGAGTATCAATGCCGTGAAGGGCGTGGAAATCGGCGATGGCTTCCGTGTGGTCGAGCAGCGCGGCACACAGCACAGGGACGAGATCAGCGCGAAGGGCTTCCTGTCCAACCACGCAGGCGGCACCCTGGGCGGCATTTCCAGCGGCCAGGATATCAGGGCGAGTATCGCGCTCAAACCGACGTCAAGTATCCGCATCCCCGGAAAAACCGTGGATATCCACGGCGATGAAACGGAGATCGCCACCACCGGACGCCACGATCCCTGTGTCGGCATCCGCGCCACGCCTATCGCCGAGGCGATGCTGGCGCTGGTGCTGATGGACCACGCGTTGAGGCAATGCGCCCAGAACCCTGATTGAATGACTCTCAGGGGACGGATTTGAAATCCTTCCCGGATTTTGGGGTCAGAGTAAAATCCTCGTTATCCCGGTCGGTGGCGGGATGCGGGGTGATTTTACTCTGACCCCTGGATTGGGGTTTCAAAAGTAATAACGATGTAATCTATCGACGGTTTCCTGCCGTCTTTCATACCGAAGCTGAAGGGCATTTCCGCCCAGCGGCCGGATTTGTTGTCGATATTACGCAAGGCCGCCAGTCCGCCGGCATTCTCCAGGGTTTCCACGAACCAGGGGCAGACTACTTCACCGGCTTCCAGCAACTCGATAATAGTTTGGCGAGTCGCCTGGTCCGGCGCCCCGGGCACTGCCCGGAAGAACTTGAAAAGTATTTTTTTGTGCCATCCTGTATACGCTTTTTCATCCACTACGAAGCGGATCTGGCGCGGGGCCGCCATCTGCACAAAAGGCCAGAGAGTCCTGCGCAGACGTCTCCCCGTCATCAACACCCCACCCGTGTCGGGAAAATTCTTGAAGCCTTCCACTGTCAGGTGATACGTCTCGCCAAGCATCATGGTCATGAGCAGCCGCACCAGGGACTGCGGCAGCTTATACACCGTGTATACCGCTCCGCCCAGGGCAACCACCGTCAGAAGCGGAAACAGCATATTGCTGATACCCCTCATGGAAAACAGCACGGTCAGCGCCAGGAAGCTCAGCATCACCACGTTCTGGATGAGGCTGTTGCCCGCCAGCACCCTGCCCAGGATGCGTTCGCCCGCGTGGAACTGGATCAAGGCGTTGAGCGGGATGATGAACAGGCCGCTGAGCATGCCCAGCAGCAGGATGTTGACGGCATGGGCCGGCACGCTGTTGAGCCACGGCAGGATGGAGAGGCACACAGCCACCCCCAGCGCGCCGACCGGGATCAGGCCGATCTCGATATAGTTTTTCGAGACCCTGCCGGCGATCAGCGATCCCAGCATGATGCCGATACCGGCGCAGGCCAGCGTGCCCTGGATAATCCTTACGTCAGTCACACCCAGGTTGTCTTTGGCAAAAGAAGGATATGCTGCCAGCAGGACCTGACCGATAGACCACATAATCGCCAGCCCGATGATCGACAGCAAAATCACCTCGCGGGACCTGACTGCGTTCAGGTTTTCGGCCAGGTAACGGCCGGTGCGGTATTTGACCCAGTCGAAGCGCAGGTGTTTATCCGGTTCATGGACGGTGGGCAGGCGGTAGGACAGCATCAACTCCACCAGTGCGCCGGCTATCAAAAACCAGCCGGTGGCCTTGATGGCGAGCATCACCTCCTCCTTGGTGGAGAAAACCACGTCGGCCAGGAACATCTCGAACGAGATTGAAAATGCGAAGGTGCCGGTGAGAATGGCGGTGGTTGTGGTTGCCTGCACCACGCCGTTGGCGCGCGCCAGCCGTTCCTTGCCGGCAATTTCCCTGATGTAGCCGTACTTCGCGGGTGAGTAAAACGCGCTTTGCACCGCCAGCAGGAACGTCATGGCAAACGCGGCCCAGAACCATCCCAGGTGGTAGAACAGGGTAATCAGGCTGGTGAGGACGACGGCGCCCCAGGCGGTCGTGCGCATAACCCTGTTTTTCGGGAACTTGTCCGCCAGGAAACCGGCGGGGGTGAACAGCAGGATGAACGGCAGCAGGATCAGGGCGTTGACGATTGCCGTCAGAATAATCAGGGCGTCGCCTTCGTAGGTCTTGAAAACGGTATTCTGTATGGTGATCTTGTGCCCCAGGTCCACGAAGGCGTTCAGGAACAGCATACAGACATAGGGAAGAAAGCCCCTGATCCTGAACAAGTCACTCATGTAGACGTTCCACCGACGGTCAATTCGTCGATCCTGATTGTCGGTTGTCCCACCCCGACGGGGACCGACTGGCCATCTTTTCCGCATACGCCGATGCCGCTATCGAGTTGCATGTCGTTTCCGGTCATGGACACGCGGGTCAACACGTCCGGCCCGTTGCCGATCAGTGTCGCGCCCTTGACGGGAGCGGTGAGCTTGCCGTTTTCGATGAGCCGGGCCTGGCTGGCGCTGAATACGAACTTGCCGTTGGTGATATCCACCTGCCCGCCGCCGAACTGGGAGGCATACACCCCTTTCTGTACCGACCCGATTATTTCTTCAGGGTCATGCTCTCCCCCCAGCATATAAGTGTTGGTCATTCTCGGCATGGGCAGGTGGGCAAAGGATTCCCGCCGCCCGTTGCCGGTGGGCTTCATGCCCATCAACCCGGCATTCAGCTTGTCCTGCATGTAGGCTTTGAGGATGCCCCGCTCAATCAGGGTGGTGGATTCCGCGGGCGTGCCCTCATCGTCGACGGTCAGCGAACCGCGCCGGTTCTCGATGGTTCCGTCATCCACCACGGTAACGCTTTCAGCGGCGACCCGCTGGCCTATCCGGTTACTGAAAGCGGACGTGCCCTTGCGGTTGAAGTCGCCTTCAAGCCCGTGGCCTATGGCCTCGTGCAACAGGATACCCGGCCAGCCCGGTCCCAGCACCACTGTCATGGCGCCCGCCGGCGCCGGCACCGCCTCCAGGTTGTTGAGCGCCTGTGTCACGGCATCCTCGATGTAGCCGGAGACGATTTCGTCCTTAAGGAAGTGTTCATAACCGAAGCGTCCGCCGCCACCGGCGCCGCCTTTTTCCAGCCTGCCGTTATGCTCGACGATGACGTTGACGTTGAGCCTGACCAGCGGCCTGATATCTCCGCAATATACGCCGTCGCTGCCGGCGACCAGCACTGCGGACCAAGCGGCGCTCAGGCCGGCGATAACCTGTTTTACCCTGGAGTCCCTGCTGCGGGTTTCCGCATCGAGCCGTTGCAGCAAGGCGATCTTGTCGCCTGAGGATATCGAGTCGAGCGGGTTGTTGCCGGTATATAGCGGAGCGATATTGCGGTTCTGCCAGGCCTGCAATGTGTGTGTGCCGCCGCCGCGGGCGATCGCCCGCGCTGCCTTCGCCGCATCGGTTAACGCCGGCAGGATAATCTCATCCGAATAGGCAAAGCCGCTCTTGTCGCCGCTGACGGCCCTGACTCCCACGCCCTGGTCTATGCTGTGGGCGCCTTCCCGGATGATGCCTTCTTCCAGCACCCACGACTCGGCCTGGGAATATTCAAAATACAGGTCGGCGTAATCGATGTCATTGACGATTATCTGGTCCAGGGTTTTTTCGATATCCCGGCGCTCAATCCCGGTCGGGCCGAGCAGTTGCCGGGAGGCTTTTTCAAGTTGTTGGCTCATCATTCTCAACTGGGGACGGACTTAAGTCCGTCCCCGGACAGTTTGTTGTTTCCAATCACCCTGTGCTCCAGCGCCGGGAATGATTGTCTCAGCTCATGCACCCTGGAGAGGTCGATGTCGGCGCAGGCAACGCCCGGCCCTTCCTCCAGGCTGCACAGGATATCACCCCAGGGATCGATGATCATGCTGTGGCCCCAGGTGCGCCGGGTCTCCGTATTCTGGCCGCCCTGGTTGGACGCAATGACATAACAGAGGTTTTCCACCGCCCTGGCCCGCAAAAACAGCTCCCAGTGACGTTTCCCGGTGGCATAGGTAAATGCGGACGGCACTGTAATGATCTCCGCCTGCTGCCTGGACAGTGCGCGATACAGCTCGGGAAACCGCAGGTCGTAACATACGGTCATGCCGATCCTGCCCAGCGGCGTTTCCGCCACCACCGTGTCGCGGCCCGGGACGATGGTGTCGGATTCATTGTAAACCTCTTTTTCCTCGTCCCCCACCTGTACGTCGAACAGGTGCATCTTGTCGTAGCGATGGGTGCGGACACCGTCCGGGTTATACAGCAGGCAGGTATTGTATACACGGTCTGCTTCACCGCTTTGCAAAGAAAAAGTGCCCGCCATCAGCCAGAGCCGGTTATCCCTGGCCTGGGCGGCAAGGAATTCCTGGATGGGGCCTTTCCCCGGCGCCTCCCCGATGCCGATTTTTGCCGTTTCATCGTCACTGATAATGGGAAAATATTCCGGCAACAGGGCAAACCCGGCGCCCCGGTCAGCCGCTTCCCGGACCAGGTCGGCAGCCTGCGCCAGGTTGGCGTCCAGGTTATCCGTGGAAACCATCTGGATTGTTGCGACTCTCGACATGGCCCAAGTATACGTGAAACTTGAGGATGTTCCAGGGGACAGATTTAAAATCTGTCCCCGTGCGCCCCTGAATCTGTCCCCGTTCTCCCTGTATCCATGTAAAATATCCGGTTGCGGCCCGGAACGGTTTTATGACCTGTTTCCGGCATCACTACAGGCGCTGTGGCGGCAAACAATTATTGCGGAGTGAGAACAATGCATATACACGATACATCCAGCCCGGCAGAAATACGCTACGAACCCGACGAGCGGTCTCCATTTCCTCTCAACCTCGGCCTGGGAATCCAGGCGGCCCTGCTGGTCTTTCCGACGGTGGCGCTGGTGCCGGTCATTATAATCCGGGCAGCCGGCCTGGACGCGCAGTACCTGTCCTGGTCGATCTTCGCCGCGTTACTGGTTTGCGGGCTCATAACGGTAATACAGTCCTTTCGAACGGGATTCATCGGGGCCGGCCACGTGCTCATTTCCACCAGCGCAGCCACCTCCATCGCGGTCTGCATCATGGCGCTGTCCGCAGGAGGGGTTGCGCTCATGATGAACCTGGTCATCGTGTCGGCGCTGTTCCAGTTGCTGCTGTCATCGAAGCTGTCATGGTTGCGCCGCGTGATTACGCCGACGGTATCCGGCATGGTGCTGATGCTGATCGCGTTTGCCGTCATGCCCGTCGCTTTCGACATGCTGACCCACGCGCCCGCAGACGCACCTCCCATGGCTGCGCCCGGTATCGCGGCAGTCACCCTGCTTGTGCTGGTGGCGCTGGTATTCGGCGCAAAAGGCGCGCTGGGTCTCTGGGCGCCGGTTATCGCGCTGGTTGCAGGCTGTGCGGCCGCCGCGTATTTCGGCATGTACCAGGGCGGCCTGGCGCTGGATGCCCCCTGGGTGGACGTTCCCGCGGCCGGGAGGCCGCGCTTCGGCCTGAATCTCGGCGCTGATTTCTGGATACTGTTGCCGGCATTCCTGTTCGTCTCCCTGGCCAACACCATGGGGGACATCAATGCCGGGGTCGCGGTTCAACGGGCATCCCGGCGCAGCCCCCATTCCGTCGATTTCCGCGCGGTGCAGGAAGGACTGACGGCAAACGGCCTGGGCGACCTCCTTGCCGGCCTCACCGGTACAATCCCGATAAAAAGCGATCCGGCAGGCAATTCCTTTATCCGGCATACCGGAGTGGCTGCCCGCAGGCTGGGGGTATGCATCGGGTTAATCCTGTTGATACTGGCATTCCTGCCCAAGCTTACGGCAGTCCTGCTGGCCATTCCCGGACCCGTCATCGCTGCTTACCTGGCCGTGTCAATGGCGCTGGTTTTCGTCCAGGGTATGAAAATGGTAGTCCAGGACGGCATCGACTACCGCAAGGCGGCGGTGATCGGACTGGCATTCTGGCTTGGAGTGGGTTTTCATAACCAGGCTGTTTTTGCAGGCATGCTGGGTGAGACATGGGGCAGCCTGCTGGGCAACGGCATGACCGTCGGCGGCCTGGTCGTTATCCTGTTGACGATAATCATGGAACTGACCGGCCCGCGCCGTTATAGTAAAGTGACTGCGCTCGACCCCAGGGTACTGCCCAGGCTGGAAGATTTCCTGCGCCAGCAGGCGCTGCGCCTTGGCTGGGGCGAAGCTGCAATCGAGCGCCTGTTCCTGATTGGCGAAGAGACCTTGTTGTGTCTCTCGGAGGGGCATGATGAAGCAGCCACCGGCGAGCTGAGGAGTCTGCTGGTAACGGTTACCAGTGACGGCCCGGTGATGGAAGTGGAGTTCGTCTCGGCTATCGGTGAGGAGAACCTGGAAGACCAGATGAGGTTTCTGGGAGACCATGCCGAAGCGCGGGACGGGCATGAAATCTCGCTCCGTATATTGCAACACTTCGCATCCTCCGTGCGCCACCAGCAGTATCACGGCATGGACGTGGTAACGGTGCGCGTCAGTGAAAGCGATAACGACTGAAATGAAACAGAGAGACAGGGGATAATGAAACCGATAAAAACAGGGTTGCTCGGCCTGGGCACGGTCGGCGGAGGCGTCGTCACGGTATTGACCCGGAACGCCCATGAAATTGCCCGCCGCGCCGGCAGGGAGGTGGTCATCAGTCACGCCGCGGCAAAGGAATACGACGCCGGCGCAATCCAGGGACTGGACCAGGTAGGGCGGATTACCGACGACGGATTTGCCGCGGTCGATGACCCGGAAGTGGAAATCATCATCGAACTGATAGGCGGCTACTCCCCGGCAAAGGAAATGGTCCTGCGCGCCATCGACAACGGCAAACACGTAATTACCGCAAACAAGGCCATGATTGCCGTACACGGCAATGAGATCTTCCGCGCCGCGCAGGAAAAAGGCGTAATCGTGGCATTCGAGGCCGCAGTCGCCGGCGGGATTCCCATTATCAAGGCAATCCGTGAGGGCCTGGTCGCGAACCGTATTCAATGGGCTGCGGGCATAATCAACGGCACCGGAAACTTCATCCTGACCGAGATGCGCGACAAGGGCAGGGACTTCACCGGGGTATTGAAGGAAGCCCAGGCACTGGGTTATGCGGAGGCTGACCCGACGTTCGACGTTGAGGGCATCGATGCCGCGCACAAGTTGACCATCATGGGTTCCATAGCCTTCGGCATCCCGTTGCAGTTTGAGCGAACCTACACGGAGGGCATAAGCAACATCGAGCAGCAGGACGTTGTCTACGCCGATGAACTGGGCTACCGGATTAAACATCTCGGCATT
This sequence comes from Gammaproteobacteria bacterium, assembly GCA_965204045.1. Classification (GTDB taxonomy): domain Bacteria; phylum Pseudomonadota; class Gammaproteobacteria; order Eutrophobiales; family Eutrophobiaceae; genus JAAXHV01. The sequence goes on along the minus strand of CBDBDW010000002.1, from coordinate 4,078,061 downwards.
ACCAGGCGCACCGATGCAGGCATCGAGTTGCGAGTCCACCCTACGCTGATACCCGCCAGGAGGCTGATTGCCAACGTGGACGGGGTAATGAACGCGGTACTGGTACAGGGCGACGCGGTAGGACCCACCCTGTATTACGGGGCCGGCGCGGGATCGTTGCCGACCGCTTCCTCTGTTGTGGCAGACGTGATTGACGTGGTGCGCGCCCTGACCACCGACCCGGGGAACCGCGTGCCGCACCTGGCGTTTCAACCGGGCGCGCTGTCCGACCTGCCGGTCCTGGACATGGAGGATATCCACACGGCATATTACCTGCGCATGCAGGCTGCCGATCAGCCCGGCGTAATGTCGTCGGTGACCACGATTCTGGGCGATCTCGGCATCAGCATCGAGGCGATAATCCAGAAGGAGCCTGAAGCGGGCGCCGGCCGCGTGCCGGTGATCATGCTCACCCAGCGCGTGCAGGAGCGGAATATGAACAAGGCAATCAGGCAGATCGAGGCCCTGGATACGATTGCCGGAAACGTACACCGCATCCGGGTAGAGAGCCTTGGATAGGTTACCAGGCGTTACCGGGGACAGAATTAATTCTGTCCCCACAGACATGGGTTACCGCAAGTAAAAATGAAATATACAGGTTTGATCGAACGCTATCGAGAACGCCTGCCGGTGCCGGACGATGCCCGCATCGTCACCCTGGGCGAGGGGAACACTCCCTTGATCCGGCTGGAGAATATTCCTGAAGCCGATGACCGGGATATCGAACTTTACGTGAAATACGAGGGCCTGAACCCGACCGGGTCTTTCAAGGACCGCGGCATGACCATGGCCATCACCCGGGCAGTCAACGAGGGTTCGCAGGCGGTCCTGTGCGCGTCCACCGGCAATACTTCGGCTTCCGCGGCCGCCTACGCCGCCAGGGCCGGCGTCGCTTGTTACGTACTGATCCCGGACGGCAAGATCGCCATGGGAAAACTGGCCCAGGCCATGATCCACGGCGCCGTGGTCATCCAGGCACAGGGTAATTTCGATGACGGGATGCGGCTGGTGAAACAGGTCGCCGCCGAAGCGCCCATCACCCTGGTGAACTCCGTCAACCCGTACCGCCTCCAGGGCCAGAAAACCGCGGCGTTCGAAATTGTGGACGAACTGGGCGCGCCGCCGGATTTCCATTGCCTGCCCGTAGGAAACGCCGGCAATATCTCCGCGTACTGGACCGGCTACAGCGAATATGCCGGTTTCCCGACCCGTGCGTGCAACCATTGTGACGGGCAATGTCCCTGGCTGGCCGAACCGGTTGCCGACAAATTGCCGAGAATGCTCGGTTACCAGGCTTCCGGGGCAGCGCCGTTCCTGCGCGGCAGGATGATCGAACAACCCGAGACAGTTGCGAGCGCCATTCGTATCGGCCGCCCCCAGTCCTGGGAACTGGCCTGGGCGGCGAGCAGGGAATCGGAGGGCTGGTTCGATGAGTTCAATGATGAAGAGATCCTGAAGATACAGGCAATGCTGGCGGATAATGAAGGGATATTCTGTGAACCGGCTTCAGCCGTGTCCGTAGCCGGCGCCCTGAAAGATATCGAATCCGGAAAAATCCCTGAGGGCAGCACAGTGGTTTGCACCCTGACCGGACACGGCCTGAAAGACCCGGATATCGCCATGCGGCAAAGCACTGCCCCGGTGCAAAAGGTCCCCGCCGAACTCGATGCCGTGAAGAGAGTCATCCTTGGCTAAGGACAAACCCCCCGGGCAGAGCGGCTCTTCCGGGGACAGACCCCCGCTTACAACATGCGGGGGCATGCTTAAATCTGTCCCCAATACAACCGTAACAATCACCCGCCGCGACGTACATGCCGAGTGCGAACTGCCGGATTCCATGCATCCGGTCATGCGCCGGGTCTTTGCCGGCCGGAATATTTCGTCGCATCGGGAACTGGATTATTCGCTGACCAACCTGCTGCCGTTCGACAAACTGAAAAATTTTGACGCGGCGGCCGGATTGCTTATCGATGCCATCCGCAACAATAAAAAAATCCTGGTCGTCGCGGATTATGACGCAGACGGCGCAACGGCCTGCGCCGTGGCCTTGCGCGGGTTGTCCATGCTGGGCGCCCGGCAGGTCGTCTACATGGTTCCGGACCGGGTAAAGCACGGGTATGGCCTGAGTATCGACGTGGCGCGCCAGGCCCTGGAGTTCGACCCCGACCTCCTGGTGACCGTGGACAACGGTATTTCCAGTGTGGCCGGCGTCGATTTCGCCCGGCGCGCGGGAGTGGATGTCCTGGTTACGGATCATCATTTGCCGGGCAGGGAGCTTCCGGCCGCCACCGTCATCGTCAACCCGAACCAGCCCGGCGACCGGTTCCCGAGCAAGTGTATTGCCGGTGTGGGCGTCATGTTTTACGTGCTGCTGGCAGTCAGGGCCGGGTTGAAGCATGCAGGCTGGTTTACTGCGCAAGGCGTTGAGGCGCCGAACTTCGCGGCATTGCTGGACCTGGTGGCGCTGGGCACTGTTGCCGACGTGGTGCAACTGGACTACAACAACCGTATCCTGGTTTACCAGGGCCTGAGGCGTATCAGGGCGCGGCGCTGTTGCCAGGGCATCATGGCCCTGGTCCGGGCTGCCGGCAGGACGCCTGAGAAGATTACTGCCGCCGACCTCGGGTTTCAACTGGGTCCGAGGCTGAATGCGGCCGGCCGCATGGCCGACATGAGGCTGGGCATCGAATGCCTGCTCACGGACAATTTTTCCGGCGCCGTTGCCCTGGCGCTGCAACTGGATAAATTCAACAAGGAGAGAAAACAGCTGCAGGCCGAAATGCAGGAACAGGCCGAGGCGTACCTGCTCGATATAGCCGAACTGGAGCAGGGTGAGTTGCCCTTCGGCGTATGCCTGTTTGATGCGGGCTGGCGCCAGGGCATAGTCGGCGTGCTGGCCGGCAGGATAAAAGAGAGGGTCAACCGGCCGGTAATCGTATTTGCCCCGGCCGGTGAAGGTCTGCTCAAGGGGTCCGGACGTTCGATATCCGGGATTCACCTGAAAGACGCACTGGAAGCGTTGGCGGCGAGACATCCCGGCCTGGTGCAAAAGTTCGGAGGTCATGCAATGGCTGCCGGCCTGACCATCAGGGAAGCCGACCTGGCGCAATTCAGTACGGAATTTGACGGGGAAATCAGGAACCTGGCCGCCGGGCGCATACCGGGGGCCGAGATCGTCACCGACGGGAACCTGGCGTCTGAAGAAATCAACCTGGAACTGGCCGGAGAAATTGAAAACGCCGGTCCCTGGGGACAGGGTTTCCCCGAACCCCTGTTCGACGATGTCTTCACCGTTGCCGATGCCCGGACCGTGGGAGAGCGGCACCTGAAACTGAAGCTGCTTGCGGACGGCGCGCAACGGCCTGTTGAGGCGATTTCGTTCAATACGGATCCGGATGCCATCGACGCGTCCGCGCAAACCCATCGCTTTGTCTACCGCCTGGCTGTCAACGAATACAACGGAATGCAAACGCCGCAACTCATCGTAGAGCATATACAAAAATAGATCTGCTCCCTCTCGCCATTCCCGCGCAGATTCCCGTCATTCCGGCGAAGGCCGGAATCCAGTGAAAAAACGGGTCGCCCTCCGGGCGACACAGTATTCCACTGGATGCCGGGTCAAGCCCGGCATGACGAACCTGTTTGAAATCTGCAGGGGACAGATTTAAAATCTGTCCCCATTATCGCTGACTCTACTGGAAAAATGGAAAAATGCTTGAACTCACGTCAATCACCGCCCGCATCAAAGACTGCCAGGGAAGAATCGAATCCCTGAGGAGGTATCTTTGACTTCGATGTCAAGGTCGAACGCCTGAATGCAGTCAGGCGGGAACTTGAAAAGCCTGATATCTGGAGTGAACCGGAACGCGCCCAGGCGCTGGGCAAGGAACGGGCGCTGCTTGAAAAAACGGTCGGGGCGATAGAAACCGTCAGCAGGGGAATGGACGATGTCGAGTTGTTGCTCGATATGGCGAAGCAGGAAAACGACGTCGAAGCCATGGAAGAAGTTGTTGCCGATCTTGACAAATTCACCGCCCAGGTTGAAGAGATGGAATTTCGCCGCATGTTTTCCGGCGAGATGGATCCGAACCATGCCTTTCTCGATATCCAGTCAGGTTCCGGCGGCACCGAAGCACAGGATTGGGCGGAAATGCTGCTGCGCATGTACCTGCGCTGGGGTGAACAACGCGGTTTCGCCACCGAGTTGATCGAAGTATCGCCCGGGGAAGTGGCCGGTATAAAAAGCGCTACGATCAGGTATGAAGGTGACTACGCGTACGGCTGGCTGCGCACCGAAACCGGGGTGCACAGGCTGGTGAGGAAGTCCCCGTTTGATTCCGGCAACAGGCGCCATACTTCGTTCGCCTCCGTGTTCGTTGCGCCGGAAATAGATAACAATCTCGAGGTGGACCTCGATACTTCCGACCTGCGCGTGGACACCTACCGGGCGAGCGGGGCGGGCGGGCAGCACGTAAACAAGACCGATTCCGCGGTAAGGCTGACCCATATCCCCACGGGCACCGTCGTACAGTGTCAGAACGATCGTTCCCAGCACAAGAACCGGGACCAGGCAATGAAACAAATGCGCGCCAAATTATACGAACTGGAACTGCAGAAGCGCATGGCGGAACAAAAGGCGTTGGAGGAATCCAAGGTCGACATCGGCTGGGGCAACCAGATCCGCTCTTACGTGCTGGACCAGTCCAGGATCAAGGATTTGCGTACCGGCGTGGAGACCGGCAATACCCAGGCCGTCCTGGACGGCGACCTGGACCGGTTCATGGAGGCCAGCCTCAAGGCCGGGGTATAATACGTGGTAACAGGGGACGGACTTCAAGTCCGTCCCCGAAGGCCGGATGTCCGGTAAGGAACAAAATGCAAACAAAAGACGACAACGAGATCATCAGGCAGCGGCGCGCGCAACTGGAGGAATTGCGCGCATCCGGCAACGCCTACCCCAACGACTTCAGGCGCAATATCCTGGCTGCCGACCTGCGCGCCCGTTACGGTGATATGGACCGGGAAGAGTTGGAGGGAGAGGACGAAAAGTTCCATCTTGCGGGCAGGATGATGAGTCGCCGGGTCATGGGCAAGGTCGCGTTTGCCCATATCCTTGACATGTCCGGCCAGGTCCAGCTTTTCATCAGGCGCGATGCCCTGCCGGACGGGGACTACAGCGCATTCAGGAAATGGGATATCGGCGATATTATCGGCGTGACCGGCAGCGTCTTCAGGACAAAAACCGGGGAACTCTCGATCCAGGCTGATTCCGTCAGGCTGCTGGCCAAGTCCCTGCGGCCCCTGCCGGAGAAGTTCCATGGTCTGTCCGACCAGGAAACCCGCTACCGCCGCCGTTACCTGGATTTGATCACCAATGAAACCACCAGGCAGACATTCCAGGTCCGCAGTCGCGTGATCAACCTGGTCCGTGCTTACCTGGGCGGCAAGGGGTTTCTGGAAGTGGAAACGCCGATGATGCAGGCCATTCCCGGTGGCGCCGCGGCGCGGCCGTTCGTTACGCATCATAATTCCCTGGATATGGAACTGTACCTGCGCATCGCGCCGGAGTTATACCTGAAACGGCTGGTCGTCGGCGGTTTTGAGAAAGTATTCGAAATCAACAGGAATTTTCGTAACGAAGGACTCTCGCTGCAGCACAATCCCGAATTCACCATGCTCGAGTTTTACTGGGCTTATGCCGGTTACGAGGACATGATGGCGCTGACTGAGGACATGCTGCGTAACCTGGCGAAGGAAGTGAAGGGGGACAGCAGCTTCGAATACCAGGGGGAAACCTGTGATTTCAGCAGGGACTTTCAGCGCATGAGTGTACGGGAGGCCATTCTTGCCCATAACCCGGACATATCGGCGGGCGACCTGGAAGACCTTGACAGGCTGCGCGGCATAGCCGCCGGTCTGGGCGTAGAGGTAAAACAGGGTTACGGCATCGGTAAATTGCAGGTTGAATTATTTGAGAAAACCGTGGAGGCAAAACTCAGGCAACCCACGTTCATCACCGGTTATCCGATCGAAGTATCGCCCCTGTCCCGGCGTAATGATACTCAACCCGACCTGGCGGACCGGTTTGAGCTGTTTGTCGGCGGGCGCGAGATTGCCAACGGATTTTCCGAGTTGAACGACCCCGAAGATCAGGCCGGGCGATTTCGCCTGCAGGCCGAAGAGAAAGCCGCGGGTGACGAGGAAGCCATGCACTACGATGCCGACTACATCACCGCCCTGGAATACGGTATGCCGCCCACCGCCGGGGAAGGTATAGGCATAGACCGGCTGGTCATGCTGCTGACGGATTCGGCATCCATCCGCGACGTGATCCTGTTCCCCCAGTTACGCGCCAAAGAATAAAGTGAAACTTTCCCATACCAGGATGGTCTATCATAGTGCGGTTTTCCTGGGGACAGAATTAATTCTGTCCCCCTACAGACGCAGTGCTATACTGCGATTGTGAAGCAAGGCGCACCGGTGGTGCGCAGGTGTTTCATAAGCAGATGTTGTCAAACCAAGTCAGGAGGTATCACTCATGTCCAAAGAGACTGTTTTAAAACCCTTAGCAGCAGCATTGGGGACCACGTTCGCAGTTTCGCTGTCCCTCAGCCCCATTGCCAATGCCGCAGACAACCCGTTCAGCATGACCGAGTTGTCACAGGGCGGTTACATGGTTGCCGACGCGCACGGAGGTGAAGGCAAATGCGGCGAAGGCAAATGTGGCGAAGGTAAATGCGGGGAAGACAAGAAAGAAGGCGAAGGCAAGTGCGGCGAAGGTAAATGCGGAGAAGACAAGAAGGAAGGCGAAGGAAAATGTGGTGAAGGCAAGTGCGGAGAAGACAAGAAGGAAGGCGAAGGCAAATGCGGCGAAGGCAAGTGCGGAGAAGACAAGAAGGAAGGCGAAGGCAAATGCGGCGAAGGCAAATGCGGAGAAGACAAGGAAGAAGGCGAGGGTAAATGCGGCGAAGGCAAGTGTGGTGACGGCAACGACGCATGATATGCGGCAAGCTCCGGACCCGGATCGGAGCCTGATTATCCGGGCATATCCGAGCCAGGTCCGGGACTGATCCGGGAACGCAGGATATGCCTGGATCATACCCGGTACAGGGAGCCGGCCTGGGTCTGCGGCGGGCCTTCATGGGCTCGCTCGCAGACTTGTCGGGCTGGTTGCCGGAAATCGGCTTCATGGAAGTGGCGCCGGAGAACTGGATCGACGTAGGAGGCCGCTTCGGGCGGCGCTTTCGCGAAATAGCCGAACGGGCGCCGCTTGTGTGTCACGGGTTGTCGCTCAACCTCGGCGGCCCGGCGCCCCTGGACGAGGCGTTCCTCCATAAAGTAAGGCAGTTCCTCGACACATTCAATGTCCGTTGTTACAGCGAGCACCTCAGTTATTGCGGTGATGACGGCCACCTGTACGACCTGATGCCGATTCCGTTCACGGAAGAGGCGGTCCGCTATACTGCCGCCAGGACCAGGCGCGTCCAGGATATTATCGGGCGGCGCCTGGCCATTGAAAACGTGTCCTATTATGCGGCGCCCGGACAGGAAATGACGGAGACGGAATTTATCAATAACGTGCTGGTCGAAGCCGACTGCGACCTGCTGCTGGACGTCAATAACATTTATGTCAACAGTATCAACCACTGCTATGATGCCGGGGCCTGGCTGAAGTCATTGCCGGCGGAGCGCATCGCTTACGCCCACGTTGCCGGTCATTACGTCGAAGCCGAGGACCTGAGGGTGGATACCCACGGCGCGGACGTGATCGATCCCGTCTGGAAACTGCTCGAGACGGCCTACGCGCATTTCGGTGTTTTCCCAACCCTGCTGGAACGGGATTTCAATATTCCCCCATTGCCCGAGTTGCTTGGTGAAGTCGGCAGGATTCACCGGCTCCAGGCCGCTCAGACAGCACATGGGGACGGACCCCCGCTGACAACATGCGGGGGCAGGCTTAAGTCCGTCCCCGGACAGGAAGATTACATGGGGACAGACTTCAAGTCTGTCCCCGGACAATGAACTCATTCAAGGACATCCAGTACCGGTTTACCCGGCACATTCGCGACCCGGACAACGCGCCGGCGCCGGAAGATATCGAAGATCGCCGGATGGCGATCTACCGCGACCTGCTGTATCGCAACGTGGAAAGTTTCCTTGCGAACAGTTTTCCGGTGATGAGAAAGGCGCTCAAGGATGATGAATGGCATTCGCTGGTGCGCGAATATTTCAGGAACCACCAGGCCCGCACGCCCCTGTTCCCCAGGATGCCCCAGGAGTTTCTCCAGTACCTGCAGGATGCAAGGCAAACCGCCGTGAGCATATACCCGTTCCTGCTCGAACTGGCTCACTACGAATGGGTGGAACTGGCCTTGTCCCTGGACACCCGGGAGATCAGGCAGGACGGCATCAACCCGGATGGTGAATTACTCTCAGGCGTTCCGGTATTGAACGAATTGTCCTGGTCCCTGGCCTATGAATACCCGGTACATCGTATCGGTCCGGATTTCCTGCCCGAAGCAAAACCGGCGCAGCCTGTCTGCCTGCTCGTCTATCGGGACCGGCAGGACAAGGTAAGGTTTATCGAACTTAACCCCCTTGCCGCGCGCCTGGTCGATTGCCTGAAGGAGAACGAACGCGGTAAAACGGGCCGGGAAATCCTCACGGAGATAGCCGCGGAAATAGCGCACCCGGACCCGGAAGCCGTGATCAGCGGCGGCGGCTCCGTACTTGAAGACATGCGGGAAAAGCAGGTAATCCTCGGGATTGTATTAAATTATACATAACGTCGTAAATCGCGCCACATCCGTCATTCCGTCCCCCCTCGTCATTCCCGCGCAGGCGGGAATCCAGTGAGAAAACACTCCTTATAAGGAGTCTCGTTGCCTACTGGATTCCTGCCTTCGCAAATGACGGACTATGACGCGGCATTATTTATGACGTTATGTATAAATAACGTTTTTATTTACGCATGCGCAGCCGCAACGCGTTCAGCTTGATAAAACCCTCCGCGTCCTTCTGGTCGTAGCTGCCCGCGTCGCTCTCGAAGGTAGCGATGTCCTCGCTGAACAGGCTGTCCGTTTCCGATTTACGGCCGCAGACGATGACGTTGCCTTTGTACAGTTTCAGGCGCACGCAGCCGTTTACCGTCGCCTGGCTGTCATCGATCAGCTTCTGCAGGGCGAGGCGTTCCGGACTCCACCAGTAGCCGTTATAGATCATCCTGGCGTAGCGCGGCATCAGGTCGTCTTTCATGTGCGCCAGCTCGCGGTCCAGGGTGATGGATTCAATGGCGCGGTGTGCCTTGAGCAGTATCGTCCCGCCCGGGGTTTCATAGCAGCCCCGGGATTTCATGCCCACGTAGCGGTTCTCGACTATGTCGGTACGGCCGATGCCGTGCCTGCCGCCGGTTTCGTTCAGCGCCTGCAACAGTTGTGCCGGCGACATCGCGACCCCGTTCAGGGCGCAGGCATCGCCTTTTCTGAAATCCAGTTCGACGACTTCAGGCTCATCAGGGGCATTCTCCGGCGCCACGCTCCGGCGCCACACCGATTCATCCGGCTCCTGCCACGGGTCTTCCAGGTCGCCGCCTTCGTAGGAGATATGCAGCAGGTTGGCATCCATGGAATAGGGGGAGGAACCCGCGCGTTTGGCCTCGATGGGGATGCCGTGCCGTTCCGCGTAAGCCAGCAGTTTTTGCCGGGAATCGAGGTCCCACTCGCGCCACGGCGCGATAACCCGTATATCGGGATTCAGGGCGTACGCCCCCAGTTCCAGCCGCACCTGGTCGTTACCCTTGCCCGTGGCGCCGTGGGATATGGCGTCGGCGCCTGTTTCTTCTGCGATCTCCACCAGGCGTTTGGCGACCAGCGGCCGCGCTATGGAGGTGCCCAGCAGGTATTCGCCCTCATAGATTGTGTTTGCCCGGAACATCGGGAACACGTAATCCCGCACGAACTCTTCGACCAGGTCTTCGATGAATATCTCCCTGACACCCAGGTTTTCGGCCTTGTGCCGCGCCTGGGACACTTCCTCGCCCTGGCCGATATCCGCGGTGAAGGTGACCACTTCACAGTGACAGGTATCCTGCAACCATTTCAGGATGACTGAGGTATCCAGTCCCCCGGAATAGGCAAGCACGACTTTGTTGACCGGTTTATTGCTCATGGGCGTATATCAACAAGACAAGGGGACGGACCCCCGCCGACAACATGCGGGGGCATGCTTGAAATCCGCCCCCATATTCAACAACGCCGTTCAGTTGAAGATTTTCCAGAGAATGGCCATGGTAAAGGCCAGGTTAAAACCAATCATCCAGCCATGCAGGCTTTGGGTGGCTTTAAGTTCGTTAATGTCGGCTTTGGTCGCCAGGTTCTCTGAGGACAAGGCTTCCGCTGCGGCCCGCGCCTTGTCATCCGGTACTCCTGCGGCGCGGAATGCATCATAGACCTCAGAAATCATTGTACTCATAATAATTTCATTTTAAGACAGAAGAGGCGAGGGGGCAAATGAATATTACACAGCGCGCTGCTTTCAAAAAAACCGGGCTCTGCCAGGGCGCGCAAGCGCCCCTCACGGACACGTCCGGGGCAACCTGTTCCCGACCCCGGATGCTGCGCTCAACCTGTAAGCGGGAGAGCATCCCCTTGCTGTATTAAGTCACCGTCACATCATGCAGAGAGGCGTGTCGATGATTGAGACGTCCACCCTGCGATTCATCAGGCCCCTGGTCTGGTCATAAGTCCCTTCATTCTGACCGGCGCATACAGATTTTTCGTCACTTAGCCGGGTTACATCATAAAAAACTTTTGTTTGATCCTTCATCTGCTCCAGACCGCTCCATTGTTTGACTTGGAATTCGAAAATACCCTGACTTTCTTTCTCGACAAAACCTTCCAGCATTCGCTCGACAAACTTGGCTCTTCGGTCTGCCACGCACAGGTTGGACACCTCGTTAATGTCCGGCTGCTCGTCTAAGTTAGTCAGCCGCTTCAGTCGATTATTAATATCAGGGCATTTCTCCCGTATTTTTCTCTCTTGTTGATTACCAGAACTGATTTTCGATGAGCTGGCAAAACCGGACAATTCTATTATCACCTTTTTCCAGGCGTTCCGCACCTTGCCAAGTCAGCGAATAAGGGCTTGTAAACCGCCTGGTAAAATCGCTCGTCACGATCATTCAGACTCAGCGCGTCTTCTCCACCTCCGTTGAGGTCTTCCGGCGTGGCGTCCCGGGGAAACACAACAGCAGAGCTGAAGAATGACTGTATATTGCCTACAATCCACGGCATGTTGCCTACAAATACATACGAGGACTTCTCCTGGACCGGAGGCGGTGGCAACAGCATCACGGGTTCAGGGGAGGCAGCTTCGAAAGCGGTAAAACTTACCCCTGCAGTCAGCGCGAAAAACAGCAGAAACGCCAAGTTAGCGATGAGTTCCATGCTCTTTTTATCAACTGTTTCTACAGCCTCTTTGGTAGTTTTCCAGGATTCTTTCATGGCCATCTTCGGAAACAGGGATAAATTGCTTACTGCCGCCATCATTTCCTCCATTTTTTCCAAGGATTTACCGAAGGCCGGCATAATGTACTTGGGCAATGCGCCTACCAGCACGCTTGCCAGACCTGCCCCCATCAAAGTATTGATGCCGTAGGCAAGATTATCCAAGGGCGGTTTCAGCCAAGTGTATGAAAGATATCCCAGGCACACGGCCACTGCTAACGCGATGAAAAGCAATAAAACTGCGCCAAGACGGACAAAAGCTCTGACAATTATATTGGGCGAGTACTGTGGGCGAGTACTGAATATTGCTCAGTCATCCCTGTTGGTTAAGTATTCCCTCGGCCAGATGTCCAGGTACAGCAGGTCCAGGTTTACGCCTCTCATGACCGGGTAGTGGCGGTAATCATCCCGGCTGACCCATGCGTAGTCGGTGTGTTCGTGGTTGAGCCTGATCTCACCATCCAGCCAGCGCAGGTGGAACAGGTGGAATTCATATATTTTTCCTGCTATCTCGTCACGCACGGGTTCATGCCGTTTGATGGGTTCAATGGAAATGCCGGGACCGATCTCTTCAATCAATTCCCGCGAAGCACATTGTTCCGGAGTCTCGCCTTCCTCAAGATGCCCGGCGGGGAAACCCCACAGGCCGGAGCCATACTTGCTGGCTGTGCTGCGTTTTAACAGGAGGATTTTACTGTTAACCTTTTCCACGACATTGACGGAAAACCGGCCTGCAAGCGGAGGAGTTGATCTCTGTTTCATCGGGTATAGCCTGCGGCAGGGGACGGAATTTAATTCCGTCCCCCCACTGCCAGAACTATAACAGTATGTCCCGGATATCCGTCAGAATTTCCCCCAACGCCCGGGTGAATTGCGCCGCGGCGACGCCGTCGATTACCCGGTGGTCGTAGGACAGGGAGTAGGGCAGGATCAGCCTGGCTTCGAGCTTGCCATCCCTGTAGACGGGCCTGGTGGTTGCCCGGGATACGCCGAGTATAGCGACTTCCGGGGAGTTGATGATGGGTGTGAACCCGGTGCCGCCGATATGGCCCAGGCTGCTTATGGTGAAACACCCGCCTTCCACGTCGGCGGGGCGCAGTTTTTTATCCCTGGCCTTTTGCGCCAGTTGCTCGAGCTCCTCCGCCAGTTCGAACATGCCCTTCAGGTTGGCGTCCTTCACTACCGGCACCAGCAGTCCCTGGTCGGTGTTGACCGCCACCCCGATGTGGAAGTACTGCTTATAGATCAGTTCCTTGCCGTCCGGGCCCAGGGAAGCGTTGAACTCCGGGTACTTTCTCAGGGCAACCACCACGGCCTTGACCAGGAAGCTGAGCAGTGTGAGCTTGACGCCGCGCCGTTTTGCCTCGGATTTTTTCGACTGGCGGAAAGCTTCCAGCTCGGTAATATCCGTTTCGTCATGCTGGGTCACATGAGGCACGTTGACCCAGTTGCGATGCAGGTTCTGGCCGCCGAGCCGCTTCAGGCGCGGTAAGGGTCGGGTTTCCACCGGGCCGAATTTGGAAAAGTCCACCGGGGGGATTTCCGGCAGCGTCTGCCCGTCGAACACGCGCTTTCCGGTCATGACGGTCCTGGTGAAGGCGGTGACGTCCTCCTTCAGGATGCGGCCTTTTTTGCCGCTGCCCTGCACCAGTCCGAGGTCCACTCCCAGTTCCCGGGCATACTTGCGCACTCCCGGACTGGCATGGGCCCGGGCAGACGCGCTGGACCCTGCGGTCTGGGCGCCGGCCGGGGTTTTCGGCGCGGGTTTCCGGCCATACTCGGGCGCCGGCGGGGACGGACTTGCATCCGGGGACAGACTTGAAGTCTGTCCCCTGTGATCCCTGCCGTCTGCTGCGTCGTCCGGGGACGGACCCCCGCTGACAACGTGCGGGGGCATGCTTGAAGTCTGTCCCCTTTGTCCTGTGTCCGGGACCCCTCCGGGGACGGACTTGAAGTCCGTCCCCACAGAACCGGGACTGTCCGGAGATAGACCGCCCGGCGCGTTCAACTCTTCCAGTCTCAGGATCAGTGTACCCTCGGAGACGGAGTCACCGATCTTGACCAGGAGCTCCCTGACGGTGCCGGCGGCGGGGGCCGGAATGTCCATGGTCGCCTTGTCGGATTCCAGGGTAATCAGGGTATCTTCCGGTTTGACACTATCGCCCGGCTTAACCACAATCTCAATGACTTCAACCGCGTCGAAATCACCGATGTTCGGGACGAGGATATCGCTTACCTGGTTCTTGGTCATACGTTCACCGGGTTGGGTTTTTCCGGGTCTATCCGGTATTTGTTCATTGCTTCTGTGACCTTTGTCGCGGGAATTTCGCCTTCATCGGCCAATGCCTTGAGGGCGGCGACCGCAACGTAATACCGGTCCACTTCAAAAAACCTTCTCAACTTGGCGCGGGTATCGCTCCGGCCGTAGCCGTCGGTGCCCAGCGCCAGGTAGGGCGCCGGTACGTGGCTGCGGACCTGGTCCGCGTACAGCTTCATGTAATCCGTTGCCGCAATCACCGGGCCGCCCTTGTCCCCGAGGCATTCGCCGATATAACTTTTTTTCGCTTCCTGTTCGGGATGCAGCATGTTCCAGCGGTCCACGTCCAGGCAATCCCGGCGCAATTCGTTGAAACTGGTTACGCTCCAGACGTCCGCGGACACGCCGAAGTCGGCGCTGAGCAGTTCCGCCGCGGCCAGCGCCTCCCGCAGGATCGTCCCCGAACCCAGCAGCCGGACCTGAAGTTTTCCGCCGCCGCCTTCCTGCAACAGGTACATGCCCTTCAGGATTCCCTGCGCCGAATTCTCCGGCATTGCAGGGTGCGGGTAGTTCTCGTTCATCACGGTGATGTAGTAATACACGTCTTCGCGGTTGGCATACATGCGGCGCAACCCGTCGTGGATGATGACGGCCAGTTCGTAGGCATAGGTCGGGTCATAAGAGATGCAATTAGGGATGGTGGATGCCAGCAGGTGGCTGTGGCCGTCCTGGTGTTGCAGTCCTTCCCCGGCCAGGGTGGTCCTGCCGGCGGTGCCGCCGATAAGAAAGCCGCGGGAACACATATCGCCGGCCGCCCAGGCAAGGTCGCCGATCCGCTGGAATCCGAACATGGAGTAGAAGATATAGAACGGTATCATCTGCACCCTGTGGTGTTTGTACGCCGTAGCGGCCGCTATCCACGAGGAAAACGCCCCGGCTTCGGTGATGCCCTCTTCGAGGATCTGGCCTTTTTTGTCCTCGCGGTAATACATGACGTGGTCGATGTCCACCGGTTCATACAGTTGCCCGACCGACGAGTAGATGCCGAGTTGCCTGAACATGCCTTCCATACCGAACGTGCGGGCTTCATCCGGGACGATGGGCACGATGTATTTGCCGGTGTTTGCGTCTTTTGCCAGGCTGTTGAGGATGCGTACAAAGGCCATGGTTGTGGAAATTGCTCTCTTGCCCGTGCCCGACAGCAGTTTCTCGTGGATGCCGATATCGGGCGCGGCCAGGGCCGGCGTTTCAGGCCATTTCTGCAACTGGAAGCCGCCCAGCTTTTCCCGCCGTTCGCGCATGTATTTCACTTCGGGACTGTCTTCCGCCGGTTTGTAGAACGCGGCATTGGCCACGTCTTCATCCGATACCGGTATATTGAAACGTTGCCGGAAGGCTTTCAGCGCCTCTTCACCCATCTTCTTCTGCTGGTGGGTGATGTTCTGTCCCTCGCCTGCCTCACCCATACCGTAGCCCTTGACCGTCTTGGCAAGGATGACCGTGGGCTGTCCCTTGTGCCTGATGGCCGCGGCATAGGCGGCATAGACCTTGTGAGGGTCGTGTCCGCCCCGGTTCAGGCGCCAGATATCCTCGTCGGACATGTTGGCGACCAGGGCTTTCAGTTCCGGGTGCTTGCCGAAGAATTTCTCCCTCACATAGGATCCGTCGTTGGCCTTGTAGGCCTGGTATTCCCCGTCCACCGTTTCTTCCATCACCTTGAGCAGCTTGCCTTCGGTGTCGCGGGCGATTAACGGGTCCCAGTAGGAACCCCAGATGACCTTGATGACGTTCCAGCCGGCGCCGCGAAAGTCTGCTTCCAGCTCCTGGATGATTTTGCCGTTGCCGCGCACCGGGCCGTCCAGCCGTTGCAGGTTGCAGTTGACGACGAAGATCAGGTTGTCCAGTTTTTCCCGGGCGGCAAGGCCGATGGAGCCCAGCGCTTCCGGCTCATCCATTTCGCCGTCTCCCATGAAGGCCCAGATCTTGCGGTCGCTGGGCGGGATCAGTTCCCGGTGTTCCAGGTACCGCATGAAGCGCGCCTGGTAAATGGCCATCAGCGATCCCAGGCCCATGGAGACGGTAGGGAACTGCCAGAAATCGGGCATCAGCCAGGGATGCGGGTAGGAGGAGATGCCTTCGCCGTCAACCTCCTGGCGAAACTTGCCTATCTGGTCTTCGCTCAGACGGCCGTACAGGAAAGCGCGGGCATAGATACCCGGGGCAGAGTGACCCTGGATGAATACCAGGTCGCCGCCCTGTTGTTCCGTTGCGGCGCGAAAAAAATGGTTGAATCCCACATCATACAATGTCGCGGACGAAGCAAAACTGGCAATGTGCCCACCCAGTTCGGCGCTGAAGCGGTTAGCCCTGACCACCATGGCCAGCGCGTTCCAGCGTATCAGTGAGCGGATGCGCCATTCCATGCCCGGGTCGCCCGGCGCGCGTTCCTCCCGGGACGGCGGGATGGTGTTAAGGTAAGCGGTATTGGCCGAGTAGGGCAGGTAGGCGCCGGATTTCCTGGCCCTGGCAATCAGTTGTTCGAGCAGGTAGTGCGCCCGTTCTATGCCTTCCTGTGCCATGACCGAGTCCAGCGCTTCAAGCCATTCCTGGGTTTCCTGCGAGTCAACGTCTGTTATTTTTTCCTGCATAAGCTCAGCTTGTCCAGTCGCTGGTGAATATGGCCGGGGATTATAACCGGAACGGAGATAAAAGGCTTGAACACGCCGGTATTTCCCTGCGTGAGATACAGGCTCAAATCAGAAAAAAATACCGCCACCGGAGGGGGAGAACCGGTGGCGGTCAAGTATGGGAGTATGGACACTCCCGGGGGATAGAGGAGGGTAAACCTGTTTCAATTCAATACGCCAAACCGGTGCGGGTCCGCGATTCCCTGGTTGGCAACCGGAAAACCGAAGCGTCTTGCCCGCAGGGTTTCATCCCCATCGCTTTTTGCGGGAATACCTGCCTTGTCTTCATACTGGCGCTGCATGTTTTCTTTCAGTTCCTCAAACACCTGCATGCGCAAGGCGCCATCCAGGTAGCTGTCGAGATCGTCAGCCCGGTTCTCGACGCTGGCCAGGACCAGCAAGCCTGCAATCAAAGCAGCGGCAAAGTTTTTTCCGGTTAAAATGTTCATGTTCATTCTCCTTTTATATGTAAGTTGTCTAACTAAATATGGGCTAAAAAATAGTTTTCAAGGGTGTCGGATATACACCGCCCACAGCCAACAGACATTGTGACAACATAAGCCATATCCGATTTGCAATGTCATGTTTTCTATACCTGTCTAAGTTAAATAACTAACTAATGTCCTGTTAAAAAATATAGTCCAGTCCTGCTATGCGGCGGCCCGTTCCTCTTCCCGGTAGTCCGGGTCCAGTTCCGTTATCCATTCCGCCACCGCCTTGAGCTGCTGTTTCAGTCGCCGGGGGTCGTTCAAAATATTACCCAGCAGTATTACTCCCTGTATGCGTGACACGAATTCAAATCCCAGTTCCTCGGCCTGTTTCAGGCCCATCAGGCGAAACTGCTCCGTCGACCAATCCACCAGGTACTTCATACAACTGTCTGCGCAGTCCATGAGCTCTCCGCATTCCTCGTCCAGTTCCTGGCACAGGCCGCCCAGGGGGCATCCCGATTCGGCCAGTTCCCTGCTGTGTCCTATAATTACCTTGATTAGATTCATCAAGGCATCCATTGGTTCCCTTCTCCTGCAACAACTTTTCAACATGTTTGATAATGACTGCTTGCGTTCCGTAACAACTGCCTTGCAGATATCTTCCTTGGTCTTGAAATAATAGTACACGTTACCTAACGGTACTTTTGCTTCTTCAGCTATATCTGCCAGCGTGGTACGATAAAATCCTTGCCTGTGTATCAGGGCGTCGGCAGCACTAATCAAACGTTCGCGTTTATCGCTTATCCTCGGCATAAACCTATACTTTGTTAGCTACTTGACTAACTATTGTATTGGATAAATCTGAAATGTCAAGCATTTTTACAACAATATTTTTTTATTATCGCCCGAAATTGACGAGAGTACCATAGTGACGATATACTGATAGTCAAATCAGGAGGCGTCATCCCCGGGGAAGATATGCTTACAGAGAAATATCGATGTATTAAACTGAATGCGTCTGGCGTGCTGAATGTCGATGCCGACGATGCCATTACTGCCCTTAACAACCACTTTGATCCAGAGGATTTTTATGTAACCCGAAGTGATAATGCCTTGGAAGTCTGGCTGCGTCAGGTTGACCTGAATGTTCTGTCCGACGCCGTCGACAGGATATCCATGGAATACGGCAGTAACGGGGCGATGTCTAAAATTCTGCCCGCGGTGAAGGACATCAGGAGCTACGGTATCAACGGAAGCAAGCGGCTGTATGTCGGCTATAATAAAGAACGCAAAGTAGTTGATCGGAAACAGAAGGAGCAGCGCCGAGGCAAGCACTACTATGCTAACGACCACGGTTTCAGCGAGCAAACCAATCCTTTGCCTGACGGTTTAATAGACCGGATTATATGTGAAGACAGCGAGACATCGCTGAAAAAGTTGCCTGACAACTGTATTGATCTGGTGTTTACTTCACCTCCGTACAACTTCGGGTTGGGTTACCAGGATTCCAATGGTTCCGCTGATGGAGATTCAGCAGACTGGGATTCCTACTTCGACAAACTGTTCCGCGTATTTGACGAGTGTATCCGGGTACTTAAATTTGGCGGGCGCATCGTCGTCAATGTACAACCTTTATTCTCGGATTATATTCCCAGCCATCACATTATTTCCCACTATTTTATGGAGAAGCGCCTTATATGGAAGGGTGAAATTCTGTGGGAGAAGAACAATTACAACTGCAAATACACAGCATGGGGCAGTTGGAAAAGCCCATCCAGTCCCTACCTCAAATACACCTGGGAATTTCTTGAGATTTTTTGCAAGGGCGACCTGAAAAAGTCTGGCGAGTCATCCAAAGCCGACATTGACGCTGATGCCTTCAAAGAATGGGTAGTTGCCAAGTGGTCAATCGCTCCTGAACGGCGGATGCGGGAATTTGATCATCCGGCGATGTTTCCTGAAGAACTGGCGCGCCGGGTGATGCTGTTATTCAGTTTTCGCGGAGACACCGTGTTGGACCCCTTTGCCGGAGTCGGCACCACTTGTGTGGCGGCGAGGCGTAACAGCAGGCATTTTCTGGGCATGGACATTTCGCCGGAATACTGTGCAAAGGCAGAAACCAGACTGATTGAACCGCAATCATCACTGGCATTATGACAGCAGCATACGGCAATTTGCCGAAAACCATCCAGGAAATTATCCGCCAATATAGCCTGTCAGTAGGTGGGGTAAGAGAGGATGCAACCGATAGTGATGAGCGAGCTTATGGAGGTGTAATACGCTCCGTAAAAGGTAAGCTGGTTGAGGATATGGCAACAGATATCATCAGGCTGGCATGGCATTCGTCGGGAGGGTCACTGGAACGACTATCATTCAGCGATATCAAATCCTATAAAGTTCCAATTCAACCTGATTATGTTGCAAATCTCCCTGCTGAAATCCGGAAACATATCGAAGCCCGGATGGATGATTATTATTATCGGGCGCAGGTAGACAAGCATGTTTTTGTCGATGGGAAATTTGTAATGGGTGTAGAGTGCAAATCGTACACGGAAAACGCGATGTTAAAACGTATTTTGATAGATTTTCGACTTTTGAAATCCTTACACCCTGAACTGATATGTTGTTTATTGCAGTTGGAAAGTATGCTGGGAGGCAGTTATTCCGAACCGTTGGCATCCCCGCAATTTGGTAGTACCAGCACTCATACACTGATGTCCCATTTCCCTGAAGTAAACCTGAATATTGTTACTTTGCTTGAAGGTGAGCGTCGAGTCGATCAACCTATTCACCAGGTGGAATATTTCAAAGAGTTAACGATAAAATCCCTGAAGCATGCCGTTGGGTATTTTTCTGATCTATTGTCCCCGTTTCTGTAGCTGTGTGAAGAAGGTTCTTTGCCTGAATGACTATAACGCTTTACTACGATAACATCGGGTTGAGATGAAAAAATGATCAGGATAATTGCTCTTGTCGCTGTAATACTCGGGCTGCATGGCCTCCCAGCCTTTGCCGGGCCTGAGGTGGGACAACCCGCACCGGGGTTTGCCATGCAGGACCAGTACCTGAAAACCCACAGCCTCGAGAAGTACCTGGGCAAGTGGGTGGTCCTGTACTTTTACCCGAAAGACGATACTCCCGGTTGCACCACGGAGGCATGCAATTTCCGCGATGACATCTTCAAGCTGCGGGCCCTGGATGCGGAAGTGCTGGGCGTCAGTCTCGACAGCACCGAAAGCCATGCCGCCTTTGCGGAAAAGTACGGCCTGCCGTTCCCGCTGTTGTCCGATGCCGCAGGTGACACAGCGGAGCAATATGGCTGCCTGACGGAGTGGAGAGGCATGACAATTGCGGCGCGCCATACCTTCATCATCGACCCCGGCGGCAACATCGCAAAGATCTACCGGGAAGTGGACCCCGACACCCACAGCGCCCAGGTCCTGGCGGACCTGGCGGCCTTGCAGGGAGGGGACGGACTTAAAGTCCGTCCCCGGTTAACGCCGCATCATAGTTCGTCATTCCCGCGCCCCCCCGTCATTCCCTATATGGACTCCTCCCGTTTTGCAAGTAGGCACGAATCGATAGTGAAGGCAGACTGCGGTCGTATATACGGACTCTGATTGGGGTGCGACCCCTGGCCCAAGATGTGTTCGCCCCTTCAGCCCTCTTCGGCGCAACGGCGTTCTCACGCCGCGGGAATGAGCAGGGTCCCTGAAGGTGGGTCTGACCACTATCACGTTGTGCCGTCTTGCAAGGAAATAACATAAACGCTGACGCCTCTCTCCCGGCTGGCCGTTCAGGCGGCGGCCACTGCCGCCGGCGGGTTGCCCGACAGCTGGTTGGCATGGCCCGGATCGTACTCCGTCCGGTAACGCAGCATAGCCCAGGCGGTACGCACGGTTTTGTTTGCCAGGGCCACCGCCGCCCGCCCGGCGCCACGCCGGGCCGCCAGGTCTTTGAGCCACACCTCAACGTCATTACGGGGTTCCCGCCGCGCCAGCGCCTGGAGTACCGCATGGGCGCCGGTAATGAGCGAGGCACGTAAGCGTTTGTCCCCGCTGCGCTTGCCAATCGACCCCAGGCGCACCTTGCCCCCACTGCTGTGCTGCTTGGGGGTCAAGCCAATACAGGCCGCCGCGGCCCGACCATGCCGGTACGCCTGCCCGTCCCCCAGGGCAATATACAACCCCAACGCATTCTTGGGCCCCACCCCGGCCAGTGTCAGCAGCGACCGACACGCCGGCGTCACGCGCACTTGCTCTGCCAACTGCCGCTCCGCCTCCTGCAACGCCGCCGACTGCGCCTGCCATAACTGCCAGGCCAGCGCCAAGAGCGGGCGTAGCGACAACGGCAACCCGTTCTCCGCCTCCTCCAGCACGCGCGGCAACTCACGCCGTAACGCCGCCTCCCCCTTCGGCACCACTTCCCCAAACTCCGCCAGCAGCCCACGCAGCATGTTCCCCGTCGCCGTCAATTGGTCCGTCAGATGCTCCGCCACGCGTTTCTGACACTGCAGACTCTGTTGCTCCACCCCCATCAACCCCACCCCCGGCAATTCCTCCCGCTGCCCCGCACGGGCCACCGCTAACGCATCCCGCGCATCCGTCTTGTGGCCCTGACGGTACGGCAACACCCAACGCGGCGAGAGAATCTTCACCTGATGACCGAACGACTCCGCTAAGCGACCCCAATAGTGCGCACCCCCGCACGCCTCCAGTACCACCAAGGCCGGCGCCTGACGCACTAAATACGCCGACAACGCCGTCCGGCCCATCGCCTGGTTGCTCACCATCCGGTCCTGCTTGTCGACCACGCACACCTGAAACGTGTGCTTCGCTAAATCTATGCCGATTGTGTTAGTATCTCTCATCGTGGACTCCTCGTTGTTGGTTAAACAAAATTGCTTCTCCCCCCTTAACTACCATGATAAGGGGGGAGGAGTCCACACATCGGCGCAGGCGGGAATCCAGTGAAAAAACATTCCTTATAAGGAGTTTTGTTGCCTGCTGGATTCCTGCCCCCTGCCTGCAGCATGCAGGGGCAGGCTTCGCAGGAATGACAAAATAATGCGGCATAATTTATAGCAACCTGTAAAAATGCCGGCCCTTGCGTTTTTCGGCGCTTTAGCCCATATCACTTAATGTTTACCGGATAAGGCTTATAATACCCGGACAACTTTCAGGGATACCCACAATGCCCGTATCGCAGACAGACAAACCAGACCTGGGCTTCTCTTACAGCGCATGTGTGTTCAGCACTTCTACGACGCCGGATAAACGGCGCGCCTGTTTCCGGGTGCGAAAAGTGCTGTAGGGCATCGTCTATGACACCGTGGCGCTGGAAGACAATCCTTTCACCTTCCCGGAAGTGAAAACCCTGCTGGAAGGCATCACGGTCGGCGGACAAAAGGTCAGCGACGCCAACCAGGTTTTGAACCAGGCCGCCAGTTGGCGGGAATTGCTGCGCCAAGTGGAAGCCGGCGCCTTTGAATTCGATGTCTCTAATTTCAAGGCCCTGCACGCCCTTGTGGCAAAGGAAGAGGCCCTGACCTGGGGAGTGTTTCGTGACGACCGGGTTAACATCGCCGGTACAGAGCACGTGCCTCCGCAACATACGGAATTAGACGCCATTTTTGAGCAGGGACGTCAAATCCTCCTATCCATCCCGGACCTCCACGAACGGGCCGTAGCCACGTACCTGTTCGGCGCCTTGAACCAGTTTTTCCACGACGGCAACAAACGAACCGCCCGGTTAATGATGAACGGGCAACTCCTGAGCGCAGGCCACGATGCCATCTCCATTCCCGCGCGCCGCAAGGAGGAGTTCAACAGGGAGATGATCCGGTTTTACGACAGCCGGGACGGCAGCAATATGTTCAGGCTGCTGGCGGAGTGTTCGTTGGACCCTGAGCTGCGTTGTATCCCGGGTTATACATAACGTCATAAATCGCGCCACATCCGTCATTCCTGCGGAGGCAGGAATCCAGTAGGCAACAAAACTCCTTATAAGGAATGTCTGTTCACTGGATTCCTGCCTCCGCAGGAATGACGGCCTATGATGCGGCATTATTTATGACGTTATGTATAACAGCGAAAATCCTTAACAACTGGCAGAGTCAAATATGACCAGAAGTTTTACCCTGGAATTCTGGATGGATGATGGCTGGTATATCGGACAACTTCGCGAGCTTCCCGGCGTTTTCAGCCAGGGAGAAAGTCTTGAATCGCTGAAGACGAATATCCTGGATGCTTACTGCCTGATGATGCAGGATGCGATGAAGGAAGTTACTTGTGCGCAGGTGATTTCCTGACGTATCTTTGCCTTGGCGTACCAGATTTATGGGCCTTCCCTTGGTTATGCTTCAGTTCCTGATTAGGACGTCTGGCCGTTGACATATCCAGAAACTCCGTAACATCCTCGCCCCTGTCAAAGCGGGCGTCAAACTCTTCGGTTGTTATTTTCTTCATATTAATACCTCTTTGTTACGAGAAAGAATATGCTGGACGGTGACCCATTTCAACCTTTCATATCGATTTCATTGCTTGGTTAACATAAAATAAATACGTAATTATGTGTTCTTAAAGGCTTTACAAGAGTAAGTGTACTCGTGCAACCAATCAAGATTGGAGATAACCACCATGTCTACAGCAGTTGCAAGAATATTGGATGACTTAAAAGATCGCGGAGGTTTACGTGGGGCGGATATTGCCAACATCGTTGAGCGTCTTTTTGATTTTTATACTCCGGATGAAACACGATTGTGGTTGCATGCATCTCACCCATTATTAAATCACGAAAGGGCTATTGATCTAATCAGAGACGGGCGAAGTGAAGAAGTCCTGGCAGTAATAGAACGATTGGAATCGGGAGCTCACCTGTAACCGGCGTCACCCCCGCGACGCGCACGCGATATTCAACTGCTGGATATTCTGGATGAATTAGATCGCGTTTCTGTCGATCAAGCACTGAAACAACCAGATATTATTCGTCTGCAAGCAGAGTTCCTTTGACCTGGCACGAGTGCCCCTCGAACAGGGCAATAAGATTATCGTCCTGATTGGCGACCGTAACCTGGTAAACCCCGTAACGCCCGTCCTGTGACTTATGTTCGGCGGTCGCCGTCAGCCGGTCTCCTGCCTTGCCTGGTCGTTTGTATTCGATACTGCACTTTTGCGCCAGGTTCGAGTCATTGCGGGTATTGCAGGCGCAGGCAAAGGCCGTGTCCGCCAGGGTGAAGATGAAACCGCCGTGGCAGATGCCGTGGCCGTTCAGCATTTCAGCAGTGATCGGCATATTCAGACGCGCAAAGCCTTCCCGCACTTCGGCAATGGTAATTCCAATGCTTTTCGAGGCGACGTCCCTGGAATACATGGCGTCGACGCAGGCGCGGGCGAGCTCGTCCCCGGTCAGGTCAGTCATCCCGGCGTTCTACCAGGGTCATGACGTCGTACAGCGCCACGGTCTTGTCGTCCTGGTTGATGATCTCCACCGCCCATCTCACTACTCCCGTTGCGCGGGTATCATCGGGGCGCTGGTCTTTCTTGATCTTCTGTTTAACCACTATTTTTGCCCTGATCGTATCGCCGATGCCCACGGGTTCGATAAAGCGCAGGTTTTCCAGGCCGTAGTTGGCCAGTACCGGTCCCGGCGCCGGGTCCACGAACATGCCGGCGGCCGCGGAGATCAGGAAGTACCCGTGCGCGACCCGTTTGCCGAATAACGAATTTGCCGCGGCGGTCTCATCGAAATGTGCATAGAAAAAATCACCGGTCAGGCAACCGAAGCTGACGATATCCGCCTCGGTTACGGTGCGCCGGTAGCTCTCATGAGTCTCGCCTATCTGCAGCTCTTCAAAGTATTTGCGGAACGGGTGCACCTTGTCCGTCAGCGGCGCCGCGCCCTGGTGATGCTCGCCCGTGAGGCGCATCAGGGTGGTCGGTGATCCCTGGACCGCGGTGCGCTGCATGTAGTGCTTGATGGCCCGCTCACCCCCCAGTTCCTCGCCGCCGCCGGCCCGTCCGGGTCCGCCGTGGACCAGCGCCGGCAGGGGTGACCCGTGGCCGGTGGATTCTGCCGCACAGTCCCGGTTGACGACCAGCAGACGGCCGTGCCAGGCTGCCGTGCCGAGGACGACCTGCCGCGCCTCCGCATCATCAGCGGTAAACACCGAGCCTACCAGGCTGCCCTTGCCTTTTTTTGCCAGTTCGATGGCCTCGTCTGTATTGCGGTAGGGTATGACCGTGCAGACCGGTCCGAACGCTTCAATGTCATGGGGTTCAGCAGCGGCCAGTGGTTGGTCGCAATACAACAGGGTAGATGGGAAAAACGCCCCCTTGTCCCTGTCCCCGCCCCGGGTTTCGAACTCCCGGGAGCCGCCGTACAGGATTTCACAGGAACCGATCAGCCGGTTCACGTTTTCCCACACGTCCTCCATCTGCGCCCGGCCCACCAGGGGCCCCATTTTAACGCCATCCACCGAGGGGTCGCCCAGGGGGAGCCTGTCCAGCCTTTGCTTCAGGGCGGCAACAACCGCTTCAATCCTGTCCGCGGGCACGATGGCCCGCCTGATTGCCGTGCATTTCTGCCCGGCCTTCACCGTCATCTCGCGGGCCACTTCCCGGATGAACAGGTTGAACTCGTCAGAGTCCGGCTCTACCGTCTCACCCAATAGCGACAGGTTCAGGGAATCCGCTTCCATGTTGAAGGGGATGGAACCAGCGACGATATTGGAATGGGACTTCAGTTTCCTTCCCGTGCTTGCAGACCCGGTAAAGGTGACCACGTCCTGTTCCATCAGGTGCTCGAACAGGTCTCCCGTGCGGCCGCAGATCAACTGGAACGCGCCCTCCGGCAGGAGTCCGGACGCTACGATGGCCCTCGCCATCTTCTCGGTCAGGTAACAGGACACGGTAGCCGGTTTAACCACCACGGGCATCCCCGCGCACAGGCTGGGGGCGATCTTCTCCAGCAGGCCCCAGCAGGGGAAATTGAACGCGTTTATATGGACGGCAACGCCCTCCCTGGGCACCAGGATATGCCGGCCGGTAAACGTCCCTTCCTTTGACAGGCGCTCCTGCTCGCCTTCCACCAGGAAGGTCTCGTTGGGAAATTCGCGCCGCACCAGGCTGCTGTAACTGAACAGCGTGCCGATGCCGCCTTCTATGTCAATCCAGCTATCGGAACGGGTCGCTCCGGTCCAGGCCGAGACCTCGTAGAACTCCTCCTTTCGTTCCATCAGGTATTGCGCCAGCGCCTTCAGGCGCAGGGCGCGCTCATGAAACGTCATCCCGCGCAGCGCAGGACCGCCGGTTTCCCGGGCATGGCGCAGGACGGCCCCGAAATCCATTCCGTCACTGGAAACGGCGCCTATGAAATCACCGTTTACCGCATTCACGACCCGGGCGCCCTCGCTTTGCCCGCTGAACCATTCGCCTGTCACATAACTTTGTATTTTCATTTCTCGATGTATCCGTTGTACAGTTTAAGTATCATTAACCGGTTCCCGTTCATTATCTTTTGAGATATGATACGGAAATTGGATAATATCAGAAATTTCTGTAATAGTTTAGAACCGCTCAAAGGTGCACAGTATGACAGAGCAGGGTACATTTGACACCCTGGATCCCATTGAAAAAACCGGCGTCGATGAGTTGCGCAGCCTGCAACTGCAACGGCTGAAGTGGAGCCTGGAACACGCCTACGCCAACGTAGAGAGCTACCGGAAGAAATTCGACGCGGCCGGCGTCCACCCGTCAGACCTGAAAGAACTCAGCGACTTGTCCAAATTCCCGTTTACGGACAAGCATGACATGCGGGATAACTACCCGTTCGGCATGTTTGCGGTGCCCATGGACGACGTGGTGCGCATACACGCCTCCAGCGGCACCACCGGCAAACCGGTGGTGGTGGGATATACCCGCAATGACATCGAGGTCTGGAGCCGCGTCGTGGCCCGCTCCATCCGGGCTGCCGGCGGCACTCATAAAGACAAGATACACGTGGCGTACGGCTACGGCCTGTTTACCGGCGGCCTGGGTGCCCATTACGGGGGCGAACTGATGGGCTGCACCATCATACCCATGTCCGGCGGGCAGACGGAAAAGCAGGCTCAGCTCATCCAGGACTTCGACCCCGATATCATCATGGTGACGCCGTCATACATGCTCAGTATCGCCGACGAACTGGAGCGGCAGGGTGTCGATTGCCGCAAACTGAGGCTGCGGGTGGGGATCTTCGGCGCCGAACCCTGGACGGCTTCCATGCGCGCCAACCTGGAACAGAGACTGGACATCGACGCGGTGGATATTTACGGCTTGTCCGAGGTCATGGGGCCGGGTGTCGCCCAGGAATGCGTGGAGACGAAGGATGGCCCCACTATCTGGGAGGACCACTTTTACCCGGAGATCATCGACCCGCAGACGGGAGAGGTATTGCCGGACGGGGAGGAGGGCGAACTGGTATTCACCAGTCTCACCAAGGAAGCCCTGCCCGTAGTGCGCTACCGCACCGGGGACCTGACACGGCTGTTGCCGGGGACGGCGCGCACCATGCGCCGCATGGACAAGATCACCGGCCGCAGTGACGACATGCTGATCATCCGCGGCGTAAACGTGTTCCCCACCCAGGTGGAAGAGCAGATCCTCAAGGTCAGCAGCCTTGCTCCCCACTACCAGATCGAGATCACCCGTAGCGGCAACCTGGACGAAATGACCGTCAATGTGGAACTAGCCCCGGACGCCGAAACAACGGCGAAACAGCCGGCGGCTGCCGCCCTGAAGAAACACATCAAGGACCTGATCGGCGTCTCGGCAAGGGTCAACGTGCATGAAGAGGGCGGGGTGGCGCGCTCCGAGGGAAAAGCCAAACGGGTGATAGATAAGCGGAAGCTGTAGACTGCTGACAAGGGACGGAATTGAATTCCGTCCCCGGTCATTCGTTTAGTACTCCGTCGCTCCCAGCTTGTCCTTGATACGGGCAACCAGTTCCTCGCGGCGATGATGCATGTCGATCAGCGGTTCCTTGCGTAACTTTGCGATTTCCTCCGCGTTATAGGGCACGAACGGGTCGGGAAGTTCATTTTTGCTGAAATTCAGCAGCATCCAGTTCATCACGTCGGCCAGTTCCTGGTCCGAAATGGGAGCGCCGGCCGCGCCCGGGACCTGTACGATGAACTCCCTGCCGCCGGGCACGTGCAGGAAATATCCGACGAAATCATTCATCTTCGGCACGTTGCCCTTGGAGCCGGACCCGTCTGGCAGGTGGCAGCCCTGGCAGTTCAGGATGTAGTTCTGGCGCGCAAGAATTTCGTTGGCGTTGATGGTTGCGCTGAACGATAACAGCAGGAGCAGGCTTGAGGTGAAAGCGCGCGCCACAACGGCGAATGTTGGAATCCAGAAATAAAACAGGGGACAGATTTGAAATCTGTCCCCGCCAGGCACGAATAATGTGTCGCCTGTGGCGACGTTGCGTTTTACTGGATACCGGGTCAAGCCCGGTATGACTGCGGGGGTCGAGCCTGCCGCGGCATGTTGTAAGCCGGGGCCCGGTATGACGAACGAGGCAGCCGTCATTCGGCGCAAACCGTCATTCCTGCGCAAGCAGGAATCCAGTCAGATAACCGTCGCTTGCGACACATTATTATTTTATTGCCACGCCCAGGATGAGGTTCACGGTGCAGTGGTAGGCCGTGCTCTCCGTGCCCAGGCACCAGTTGTAATCATTGGAGGTGTGGGGCCGGTAGGTGGGCCTGTCCCCTTCGTTCCTGTTGCAGAAGCAGTTGCCGCAGGAGGTTTTGCCGCAGCAGTCGTTGTAGGAGATGATGTAATCCTTGCCGTCGGGTTTGCAGGTGCCGACCCAGGTGATTGTCGACATTTCCGTATAATTCCCCACCCCCAGAACAAATCAGGGATGTCGGCCTCAGGTACAACCAACTCAAAACATGAAGTCTGAATTATCCAGGTTGTTTACATCAAAGTCCGACAGGATGATAGTAGTCAAATAGTCTGTGCCGGACACCTCTATGCGCACGTTGCCCCCGTGACTTACTATGTCAAGATCGTTCATGGACCCTAATCCCGCGTTAGAAAGTGGGAGAATCAAAAAAGCCTTGCCTGTATAATAAGTTACACGATCAATGAACATCACCCGATGGGTGCTACAGACAAGGCTTATGAACATCCTACCCTATACCATCGCAAATACCAATGATTTATTGACCGCTCGCGGCGGGCTGGTGTGTCTGGCCGAGTTGATGCGGCGGATTGGGTTTTCCGCCTGGGTTGAGCAATACTTTCCCACCCCCGGCAGCAACCGTGGCTACGGTCCTGCTGAGGTAGTGTCCTGTTGGATGCTGATGCTGCACGAGGGGGCGCGCAGTCTGGAGGACGTGCGGCATATCCGGGAGGACCGGGCGTTGCGCAAGGTGCTGGGGCTGCGGCGGGTGCCGAGCGCCGACATGCTGGGGGACTGGCTGCGGCGGTTGGGCAAAGACGAGGCGGGCATCAAGGCGCTGGTAAAGATAAACCGGCGACTGTTGGGGTGGGGCCTGGGCCGGCGTCGGGCGGTGACGCTGGACATTGACGCCACGCCGGTACTGGCGGACAAGCGCGAGGCGCGACGGACGTACCTGGGTGAGCGGGGTTACATGCCGATGCTGGGGCATATCGGGGAGACAGGCCAGGCGGCGGGGTGTGAGTTTCGCGAAGGGAACGTGGCGCCGGCGGATGACAACCTGGGGTTTATCAAGCGTTGTGAGGCGGGGTTGCCGGCGGGGGTGAGTGTGGCATACCTGCGGGCGGATGCGGCGAGCTACCAGGGCGATGTATTCGGGTATTGTGAGGCGCAGGAGATAGCATACGTGGTGCGGGCCAAGCGTTCGAAGGAGATGAAGGCGTGGATACCGGAGCGCCCGGCCTCGG
This sequence comes from Gammaproteobacteria bacterium, assembly GCA_965204045.1. Lineage (GTDB taxonomy): Bacteria > Pseudomonadota > Gammaproteobacteria > Eutrophobiales > Eutrophobiaceae > JAAXHV01. Next base: position 4,048,226 of record CBDBDW010000002.1, on the reverse strand, counting down.
CCTGGACGCCGCTGACCCGGGACGGGGCGGCGGTGGACGGGCAGGATACGCATCGGGGGGTGTGGGCGATGAATGAGTATGAGCAGGCCTTTACGCTGGTGGTGCAGCGCATGCGCAAGGGCGGCCAGCAGGCGTTGGACCTGGGCGAGGACGGGGCGGACGACGAGACCACCATGACGGACGGGCGTTATATTTACCGGGCGCTGGCGACCAACCGGGATGCACTGACCGACAGCGAGATAGTGCACTGGTACAACCAACGCGGGGAGGACTCGGAGAACCGCATCAAGGAGTTGAAGTCGGACTTTGCCGGGGACCGGCTGCCGTGCGGGCAGTTCGAGGCCAATGCCCTGTACTTCCACCTGTGCGTGACCGCGTACAACCTGTTTGTGCTGTTCCGCCACTCCCTGCCGCCCGAATGGCACACCCGCCGGGCGATAACCGTCCGCTGGCGCCTCTATGCCCTGGCCGCCAAGGTGGTGTGCCATGCGCGCCGGGTATATTTGAAGTTCCGCCCCGACCAGGCCCGTCTGGTGAAGTCCCTGCTGGCGGCCCTGGCGCCGCCGGAACGCCCACCACCGTTGCCCGGCGCAGCGTAGTCCGCCACTCTGCCGGATTCCGTATTCCCGCTGACCCCCAGGCGCCGGGGGACGCCCGCCCTTGCCCGTGTGACCGGCCTGTCCCCGCCGACCTGTCCGTCGTTACCCAAAGCTGGTCAGGGAGACGGACAAGCCCTCCCTTGTCAGGGCAGAAAATAGCCCATTGCTATTTAACAAGGCGCCACACACAGGCAGAATCTATCATGAATGCCTGATTCAGATCTCTAACGCGGGATTTGGGATGGAGCTGATGCCGGTAAATTCCGTCAGGTCAATCACATCCTCACCATTGGTAAAATCCTGGATTGAACCACCCCCTATGTTACTGGGGAAGAATTTAAATGTGTCGTCATCCGGCCCGCCGTAAAGTACATCCATCTCATCACCATCGGCAATTAATGTATCCTCTCCAGGACCGCCCCTGAGCGTATCATTCCCTTCTCCCCCGGTCAGGGTGTCATTGCCTCTGCCCCCGAATATCCTGTCGTCTCCATTTTCTCCATACATCATGTCGTCTCCACCGGCAGGACCGCCATACAATACATCGTCGCCATCGCCCCCTTTCATTATGTTATCTTCACCATCCCCGGCCAGGATGTCGTTGTGCCGACTGCCGACAAGATGTTCAATACCGGTCAGTGTATCTCCCTCGGCATCGCCGAATCTGACCGCTCTTGGATCATGCAGGCGCACCAGGACAGCGGCAGCGGAATTCTCGTAAGACGCGGTATCAGACCCCGGCCCACCGTCGAGCATGTCGGCGCCAGCGCCGCCTTCCAACGTGTCATCGCCGGCAAGACCGTTTATCGTATCGGCGTCTGTCGTGCCGGTAAGTGTGTCGTTGCCTGCCGTGCCGGTGAACACGGACGCCTCCTCACCAAACAGGAAAGAACCCTCTGTCAAAGAGGTATCAGTAATATCAGTGAGCGTAATGCTTTGCCCTGCGTTACCCCAACTGACCCGCGCGCTCCCCCCGTTGGCCTCAATCTGCAGGTCGGCAAATGTAAGACCCGGCTCACTGAATTGGATCTTCTCGGAACCAGGCTCGAAATCCTCGATGGTATCGTTCCCACTGTCGGCGTCGAACACGAACCGGTCCGTCCCTTCTCCGCCGGTGAGACGGTCGTTGCCAGAGCCGCCGTTAAGCGTGTCATCGCCTGAAAAGCCCTCAAGCTCGTTGTCGTTGCCGTCACCGGTCAGGCGGTCTGCGTGAGCCGACCCGATCAGCTTCTCGATGTTTTTCAGCTTGTCGCCCTCGGCCGCGCCCCCGGTCCCGCTGACGTAGCCGTCGGCGTCCGGCGTCGCCGAGAGGTCTATCGTCACCCCTGCCGCGGAGAATCGATAGTCGGCATAATCATAGCCGCTACCGCCGTCCAGCGTGTCCGCCCCAGTGCTGCCATGGAGACCATCATCGCCAGCGCCGCCGTTGAGTGTATCCGCCCCGCTGCCGCCGGTGAGCCACTCATTACCGTCGCCGCCATTGAGCGTGTCCGCCCCATCCCACCCGAAGAGTTGGTCATGGCCGGGGCCGCCGTTAAGCGTGTCATCGCCGGAGTGGCCATGAAGTGCATCGTCGCCTTCGCCGCCGTTAAGTACGTCATTGCCGTCGTCGCCATCCAGCCTGTCGTCACCCGCGTTGCCGTTGAGCGTGTCGTTACCGCCAAGCCCCCGAATCTCGTTATTGTTGTCGTCACCGATCAGGCGATCTTCATGATCCGAACCGTACAAATTCTCGATATTTTTCAACTTGTCGCCTTCAGCACCACCCCCTGCGCCGCTGATATAGCCGTTGGCGTCCGGCGCCGCTGAGAGGTCTATGGTGACCCCTGCTAAAGAAAAACGATAACTGGCCCAATCCACACCGGGACCGCCGTCCAGTGTGTCTGACCCGGAACTGCCCTGGAGAAAGTCATCACCGTCACCGCCATTGAGATCGTCATCGCCGGGGCCGCCCCAGAGAGTGTCATTGTCGGCATTGCCGTTGAGCACGTCCGCCCCGATGTCGCCGGAGAGAAAATCATCGCCAGGACCTCCATTAAGCGTGTCGTCGCCATCGTCGTCGCCAGGACCGTTGAACTTGCCGTAAAGTCTATCATTGCCAGGCCCGCCGTTGATCGTGTCATCACCGCCAAACCCCCAAATCGCGTTGTCGTTGTCGTCACCGGTCAGGCGGTCTGCGTAATCCGAACCGTATAAGTTCTCGATATTTTTCAACTTGTCGCCTTCAGCATCACCCCCCGCGCCGCTGATATAGCCATTGGCGTCCGGCGCCGCTGAGAGGTCTATGGTGACCCCTGCTAAAGAAAAACGATAACTGGCCCAATCCACACCGAGACCGCCGTCCAGTGTGTCTGACCCGGAACTGCCCTGGAGAAAGTCATCACCGTCACCGCCATTGAGTTCGTCATCGCCGGAGCCGCCCAAAAGGTCATCATCGCCCTCAAGACCAGACAGTTCGTCATTACCATCGAAACCATTTATGAAATCGTCCCCTGTTGTGCCAGTGAGGTTGTCATTGCCGTTTGTGCCTTCTATATCAGCCATAAGTCGTCTCCCCATAAAGTTATGTGAGTTCATTGCTTCCCGACATAAGGCGCCGGGCCGTTGCCAATATCCGCGAAAAGGGAAATTTCCCGCCTATTCACCCTGGCAAAGGGAGCGACCGATTGCCGGGTACAAATGGGTTTTTGTATTCAGCGAGTAACCCGACATGGGGTTATCGCAGATATTGGCAAGGTTATGATAAGCCAGACAGGCTGATTGTTTCAACAAATATTTGTTCCTGTGTTTGTTCCTGACAAAAAGCAGGGATCCCAGTATTTTCCAATACTGGAATGAGCCTGTAGAGAGAGAGATTCTGCCCCGATCTCAAGCCCGTTTGTATTCCTGTTCATGGATGGTTGTAAAGAGGTCCCGGCGCGCCTGTTGCAGCGCGTCCGCGGCCGCGTTGTCGCTGATCCGGTAAGCGACCTTGTCCAGTATGTCAAAGCTGACCCCCGGTTTCAAATACGTCTGTGCATCGTCCAGGGATTTGAGTTTCTCATAGGGGGTCATGAGGGACTCATACGGGTAGCGCTTGCGTTGTTTCCCCTTCTTGTCGGTGACGGTCTCCGGGAACAGGCAGGGCCGGTGATAATTGACGTAGGGGTTGAGGTGCCGGCGGTGGAACTCGTTCAACGGGCCGGCCCAGCGGCGCGGGATGTGGGCGTGGCCCAGCAGCTTGCGCACCACGTGGCCGTTTTTGCATTCCACCAGGGCGTTGTCGTTGCTGTGCCGGGCGCGGGACTTGGTCAGCTCGATGCGCAGCTTCTCCAGCAGCCGGGCAACCTGTTTGTTGATGTACTCCGAGCCGTTGTCGGCGTGGAAGCCCAGGATAACGAAGGGGAAGGCCTCCAGCAGGTGTTCCAGGGCCGGGATGAGGTAGACCTCACTGATGCGCTCGACGCTGACCACCACCTCGAACTGGGTTACCTCATCCACCGCATTGATGTGATACACCCCTTTTTCCCCGTCTAAATCGCCCTGGTGCACGGTATCGATGCGGATATAGCCCGGCTGACCGTCCGGCTGCGGTTTGCGCCGCTCACCGATGGGCAGGGTCACCGGCCGGGTCTTGTCCACCGTGTGGCGCTGGCGCCGGTAGGTCTGCGACTGGCGCAGGTTGTACAGGTGCGAGACCGAGATGCTGGCCAGGCGTTCGTACTCACGCTGACCGAAGACTGAATAAGCCCGCTCACAGAGCTTCTTCAGGGCCAGCCCGTTGGGCGTGTTATGGCGCTCGTCCATGGCCGCCAGCAGGCGGATATCCGCCTTCGTGTAGCGCCGGGCAAAGCCGCGTGCCGTGCACTGGCGCGGCGTCAACTTGCCGGTCTCCCGGTACTGTTTAATCAACCGCTTCACCTGGGCCAGGGAATAGCCGCTCACCTTCATCAGGTAACGCATCAGTGTCCCTTTGTCCGTCTTGTTACAGCCCGGATAATCAAACTTCACCAAGGTGCGCCGTAGCCAGTCATACCGGCTCCGCTTGTCACCGGCCACCTCAAAGGCCACCTGTTGTGTGCCCGCCAGAAAGGCGCGTACCTGGTCGATACTCGTTAACTCGTTTGCGTTCATGATCGTTTTCATCCTCGTATCATGAACAGAAAGACCGATTATTTCAGGCTCATTTCATGTTGGAATCACGTCCGCCCTTCAGGCTCATTTCATATTGGAAAACACTATCCCTTCTAAATTCATAATTTATGATATATAATTCATAAATTATGAATTATATATCGGGAGTGAACTAACGCGTGAGTACACTGGCTGAGGCATTATTTACCAGGACACAGCGAAATGTGCTGCAACTCCTGTACGGGCAGCCGGAAAAGAGTTTTTATACCAACGAGATATTACGCTTAACCGGCATGGGGGTACATACCATCAAGCGCGAGCTTGGGAGAATGGTTATTGCAGGCATTCTGACAACAAAGAATATCGGCAACCAGAAGCATTACCAGGCAAACTCGGCTTGCCCCACTTATAAGGAGCTTGTGAGTATCGTCAAAAAAACAGTGGGAGTGGTGGGTGTATTGCGTGATGCGCTGGCGCCGCGGACAGGCAATATCACGGTCGCCTTTGTCTATGGTTCAATTGCCAAAGGAAGCGAGCACTCCGACAGTGACATCGATCTGATGGTGGTAGGCTCTCATCTTGCTTATGCTGATTTAATGGAATTGTTGCTTCCGGCAGAGACGTTCCTGAATAGAAAGATTAATCCGGCGCTATATACTGCTGGTGACTTTAAACGAAAAATGAAGCAAAAAAATCATTTTTTAACGCGTGTGACGCAACAGGAAAAACTATTTGTGCTGGGGTCAGAGGATGATATCGAACAACTTAAGTAATCTTGTCAAAACAGGCCAGCTACACGAAGAACCCCCCGACCAGAACGAATTTAACGGCCTCCTTTCTGCGGCAAAGGCTCGATTAAAAGACGCACGAATCCGCTCCCTGTCTTACGCAAGCCGTTTTGATTTGACCTACAATGCGGCACATGCATTAGCATTGGCCGCGTTACGGCATAAAGGGTACAGAACAGACAAACGTTACCTGGTATTTCAATGCCTGCCATACACGGCAGAACTGCCTGCGGCAAGGGCGCGCTTTTTTGCCAGGTGCCATGATCTGCGTAACCTGGCAATCTATGAGGGGCACTTTGAAATTGATGAGCAGTTACTGCATGAGTTGACCATCTACAGCGATGAATTACTGGAAAAAATAACTGCCTTGGAAGCATTTGAACAGGGAAAATAGAGGACATGATACTTAACTCGCGTATCGGGCCAGTACAACGGAGGTATGGGCGCGCGCTTAACTCCCTGAAGTGCCTTGACTTGTAACCATTTTAGCCCTTATTATGGTTCTCACTTAATATGGAAAATATAAGCCGGGGAAGATAATATGAATATTACGCTGAGTATTGACGAGGAAATCATGAAGAAAGTGCGCAAGATAGCCATTGACAAGAATACGACGTTGACGGCTATGGTGCGAGACTACCTGACTGCTGTCGCTAACAGCGATGCCGGCGTCAAGCAGGAGCGTATTGCCGCGCTCAGAGCATCTATCAAGCGGCATGGCCGCGACCTCGGCCCGCGCATTTGGACCAGGGACGACCTCTATGAAGACCGACTTGGCCGCTATAACCGATAAGGTATTTTTCGATACCAATATCCTCGTCTATGCGTACGACCGGCGAGACCCGGCCAAACAGGAACGAGCCTTCGATATCCTTGCTGATGGCATCGGGAATGAGAATGGTGTCGTATCAGCACAGGTCCTGGGCGAATTTTACAATGCAACGACCCGGCGTACTTCCAACCCGCTCCCGGAAGAGGTAGCCAGGGAAGCAATGTCCCTGTTTGCAACCCTGCCGGTCATAGACATTGACCTGGGACTGGTGCAACGCGCGGTGGGCGCCTGTAACCGCTACCGGATTTCCTACTGGGACTCCTTGATCATAGCTGCCGCGGAAAAAGCAGGCTGCACACAAATTTTCTCGGAGGATTTCAATACGGGCCAAACCTACCACGACATCCTTGTCGTCAATCCCTTTCAGCCCTGACCCGTAATTGGAAAATAGCAGAATTAAAAAAACTGCGCTCCCACTGTTCAAACGCTTCAGGTCAGGCTGGCCCCGGCATTCGAATTTGAAGGATAAAGTGATTAAAAATAAATAGTTACAGGTTTTTTTATCCTGATAATTTCAGATCGCTAACGCGGCCCTGCCGTCAGGGGTCGTTTTTGGCGTCAGTGCCGCGTGCGGTGACGATTTTGGATAAGGCATCAGGGTATTCCACCCAAAGAGAATATTCCGGCAAGGTCATGCCGAGAAAATCGTGAATTGACTTGTTACTATTGCCTTGATGCCACCGTTCGACGTAGGCATCTATATCCGTAAGTCGAGCGGTTCCGGAAACGCAATCTTGAATAAAATCAGACACGGATATTCCTGCCTTTGACAGCGCTTTTTATCAAGCCGGGCTTGGGTTATTTTGAACGCTTGTGATTCAGAGCTTGATAACTTATTATAATCAATCCTGCAATGAATACACTAAAGGTAAAAATGAACAGATATTCCACTTATAATTCCTCCAGTCGATCAAGGCACGCAAACACACGCTGGTTGATAAACACTTTCAATCCGTTTTTCCTCAGTCATACCAGTAATCATAACACAAACCGAGACACAGCCGAGCTTAACTCTTCTGCATCGAAAGCGAGAGCATTCTTATGAATACTGACATTTCAGTGATAAAGAAATATCGTGGTACTCAGGAAAAAAACGTAAATGATTTTCTTTGGAAGTTCGTCAGCAATATCGCCACCTCCTCGACTAAATATTGCAGGCAATACATAAAACAATGGGGTTATATGGATTATAACTTGCTCGCTACGGAACGGGGAGTGTATTCGCTATTGAGCGCATCCGTGGACGCTATTACGCCAATTCACAAATCGGAAATGGAAGTGATAAGGCGTGCCGATCTCCGCAAAAAAGGAAATCAGGATAAAAAGAAAATAGCGGCTGGCCGGGTTGATTTGTGGTGTGATAAAGACGGCATTGAATTTTTTTTCGAGTTCAAAAGAACATATATTTCTCCAGAATACATCATCAAACCTTTTGTTCCTGGAAAAATCAAGGACGCATGGAAAACATTGGCCGATCAAGTTGATGAGATGAAAGACGGAGTGCGCTATGATCCCGACTCCGGCTACCAAGGATACGAGTCCAGTACGGTCTTTGTCGGCATGCACATTATTACACTTCGTCAAAGGAGCAAAGATTATAACAAGATAAAGGCCGCGCTTGCTGAGAAGCGCATAAACTGCGAAATAATAAAATCATGGTCTGAACATTTACCCAAACCCACACCTAATTGCATTATCGAATGGAATATCTGTCAAGATGCTCACAAATTTCGTGAAATCGACTGGAACCGCAAGGGTAAACCAATACAGTGGGCAGCGTTCCTCCGCCATTTGTTTTGTTTCAATATAGAATTCAATGACAGGGGTTGACTTTCCGGAAGCCGGGTCAGTACTCTGTCACACCCAGCTTGTCCCTGATGTCAAATACGGGGTCAGGTCGCACAATGCACTGCTATCTCCAGGCGTACCTGTTGCAAATGATTAGACAGCTCATTCATCGCATCAGCCTAAATCCAAACCGGGCCTGAGGGCAGCCTTCCCGCACAGATGTTTCAGCGTTTCTTTACATTCCTTCATAACGGTAATACAATTTACTCACATCAGTATTACGGAGAGAATAATGCGCTCTATTTCTGTAAAAATACCTGTATACCTTGATGAACAGTTAAGCAGGATATCCGAACAACGCAGCCTGTCGCGGTCAGCTATTTTGCGGGATGCAATCATTGCCTATATAAGCGAACCCGGCAAATCATTTGCTGCGCAAGCAAGTGACCTGGCCGGTTCTTTGTCCGGCCCTGAAGATTTATCCACGTCGCCGGAACACATGGCTGACTACGCCAAATGACCCGGATTGTCCTTGACACCGGGCCTATAGTTGCTTTTTTAAATAAGAGAGACAGATTCTTCAGTTGGGCAAACGCAGCGTTTAAATTGTGGGAGCCGCCTGCTTATACTTGTGAATCGGTTATTTCCGAAGCCTGCTTTCTCCTGCGCAACATCCAGGGCGGTTCCATCGCAGTTGCAGAGTTAATAGAACGCAGGTTGGTAGTGGTCGATTTTGATTTGTCGGGTGAAATAAAAGCCGTAAAACAACTCATGTCGAAATACGAGAATGTGCCGATGTCACTGGCAGATGCCTGTCTTGTTCGGATGACTGAGATTGAAAAGACCTCTCAAATAATCACACTTGATCAGGATTTCAACGTATATCGCCGCTTCGATCGTCAGCATATTCCGGTTTTGATGCCATGAACCCTGTTAATCCCGTTGCCAAGAGCGCCGCAAGCCTGAAGAGGGAACGAATTGCTGCGCTCAGGGAATCAATCCGGCGGCATAGCCGCGACCTCGGGCCGCGCAGGTGGACCAGGTATGACCTCTATACAGAACGACTTGACCGTTATCACCGATAAGGCATTTCCGATACAAATATCTTTGTCTTCAGCCCTGGTGCTGAAACAGTAAATTATTACAAGTGGTCGGATTAGTACTCCGTCACACCCAGTTTGTCCTTGATTTTGACAATCAGTTCTTCGCGGCGATGATGCATGTCGATCAGCGGTTCCTTGCGTAACTTTGCGATTTCCTCCGCGTTATAGGGCACGAACGGGTCGGGAAGTTCATTTTTGCTGAAATTCAGCAGCATCCAGTTCATCACGTCGGCCAGTTCCTGGTCCGAGATGGGAGCGCCGGCCGCGCCCGGGACCTGTACGATAAATTCCCTGCCGCCGGGCACGTGCAGGAAGTAGCCGACGAAATCATTCATCTTCGGCACGTTGCCCTTGGAGCCGGACCCGTCCGGCAGGTGGCAGCCCTGGCAGTTCAGGATGTAGTTCTGGCGCGCAAGAATCTCGTTGGCGCTGATGGTTGCGCTGAACGATAACAGCAGGAGCAGGCTTGCGGTGAAAGAATAAAACAGGGGACAGATTTGAAATCTGTCCCCGCCAGGCACGAATAATGTGTCGCCTGTGGCGACGTTGCGTTTTACTGGATACCGGGTCAAGCCCGGTATGACTGCGGGGGTCGAGCCTGCCGCGGCATGTTGTAAGCCGGGGCCCGGTATGACGAACGAGGCAGCCGTCATTCGGCGCAAACCGTCATTCCTGCGCAAGCAGGAATCCAGTCAGATAACCGTCGCTTGCGACACATTATTATTTTATCGCCACACCCAGGATGAGGTTCACGGTGCAATGATAAGCCGTGCTCTTCGTGCCGAGGCACCAGTTGTAATCATTAGAGGTATGGGGCCGGTAGGTGGGCCTGTCCCCTTCGTTCCTGTTGCAGAAGCAGTTGCCGCAGGAGGTTTTGCCGCAGCAGTCGTTGTAGGAGATGATGTAATCCTTGCCGTCGCCCGGGTTTTTGCAGGTGCCGATCCAGGTGATTGTCGACATTTCCGTGCCCGGCGGGCAACTGTTGATGGTGCCGCCACAGCAGGAGCACAGGTAGCCGTCGATGGCGCAGTTGCGCCAGTACTCGCAGGTTGCAGGATCTCCCGGATCGACAGTCGGCGGGCCGGGTTGTTCCGCGTCCCCGGCGCGGGCAACCGGCAACAGGGGCATGATAGAACCGCCGGCGATCACCCCGCCCAGTCCGCAGAGAAAACCCCTGCGGGAAGACGTCCTGGCTACGTTTCTTGAGAATTTTTCCGTCAGTTTGTCCAACCAGTTCATGTTCTGTTCTCCCTCTGCCGCCTATTGCGAGGCATAGACCAGCAACGGCCAGTTGTGGTAGAAATCGGCAATGGTGTTGAGGTGTTCGCCGGACCGGGCGTCATAGACTTCCAGGCTCATCTCAATATTGGTGGTCACGATTTTCGGCGCATCGCCCATGGTGATATCGAATGCCAGGGCCGGCAGTGTGAGCGGTATGCGCTGCACCCGCGTTTTACTGTCGGGATCGAACGCCCAGATCTCCGAACCGGGGTCGTCATGGGAGCCTTCCCCGCCGTCTTCGTGCATCAGCACGTAAAGCCGCCCGGTGCTGTCCGTCGCCGCCAACCAGAAGCCGCCGGGGCGCCAGTTCTGCTTCCTGTCCTCATCGTTGAGCAGGCTCCATTGCTCTCCCAGGACAGCTGCGCCGCCGCTCAAGTCGATTTCCTGCACCGCGCCGCTGAAACTGGGAAAGTAACCCGTGCCGCCGATGATTGCCGGCCTTTCGAACAGGGCGTCCTTGTCGACATCGAAGAATGGTTCAATCTTGCCCTGTTCGGTAACCTGGCCGTCTTCGTCAAGCTGGAAGCTGACCATGGAACCATTGCCGCACAGGGAACTGAACCCGCGCTTGCCGGTTGGGTAAATGCCGGCGCAGGTCGGCAACGGGACCCCGTTGACCACCTCGCGTTTTTCCAGGTCGATCACGGTGACGAAAGTGCCGGGTGTGAAGCTGTAGAACAACAGGAACCTTTCGTCGTCGATGAGCGAAATGACGAACTTGCTGACCAGTATCTCCGCCCGTTTGAGTTTGGGATCATCAAGGATGATTTCATCGACAGGCTCGAGGGTGGCCCTGTCGTAAATGGTCAATACGTCCGTGCGGTTGCCGCGGGTGCCGCGGTCATAATAGTGTTCGAGCACGTACATTTCCGGTTTATCCAGGGCCTGGGTAAAGGCCGCAATGAACCCGCCGTTGAAACTTCCCTTGAAAAAATCCTTGATATCCCCACCGTTGATATCCAGTACCATGAAACGGCCCACGGACATGTGGTCGAAGGCGACGTCGTGAACGATGACCCAGTCGTTCGGGTAGGGAACGGGCAGTGTTTCGATCCTGCCCGGTTTATCAATCGGCAAATCCGCCAGGGCGGATTGTGTCATACCCAGAAGCAGCATAAATCGCAGAAATTGTTTAAGCATTATCGGATCTCAGTGGTAACAGGACAGACCTGATGTATTATACCCGTCTCCACGGCAATTGACGATAACCATAATTCCACCAACGTAAGGAGTCAGACATGACGACAGGCCTTGTTTATCACGAACTGTATATGTGGCATGAGAACGGCAACTTTGCGGGCTTCATGCCTTACGGGAACCCGGTGCAGCCGTTTGTGCATTCTGAACACCAGGAAACCAAGCGGCGCATACGCAACCTGCTGGACGTCAGTGGCATATTGAAGGACCTGGTCCATATCGAGCCGCGGGAGGCGACCAGGGAGGAAATCTGCCGGTTCCACACCCCGGAATATTACGAGAGGATCAAGGCGCAGAACGACCAGTACCTGTCCGAGACGGGATTTTTCACCGCCATGGGGCGCGGCAGTTTCGAGATCTGTTCCCTGGCTGCCGGCGGCGTGATCGAGGCGGTTGATGCGGTGCTGGACGGCAGGGTGGACAATGCCTATGCCCTGGTGCGGCCGCCGGGACACCACGCGCTGGCCGATATGGGCATGGGGTTCTGTGTCTTCGGCAACGCGGCCATTGCCGGGATGCACCTGCTTGGGGTGCGCGAGTTGGATCGTATCGCCCTGGTGGATTGGGATGTGCACCACGGCAACGGCACCCAGGCCGCGTTCTGGGACAATCCCGCCGCCCTGACCATATCAATACACCAGGATAACTGTTTCCCACCGGATTCCGGGCATATCAGCGAGACGGGGGAGGGCGCCGGCGAGGGATTTAACATCAACATCCCACTACCGCCGGGTTCGGGTACAGGCGCCTACGAGGCGGTTTATGACCGCATCATCATCCCGGCGCTGCAAAGATACAAGCCGGATTTCATCATCGTTCCATCCGGCTTCGATGCGGGCGCGCACGACCCCCTGGGCCGGCAGATGTTGACCAGTGAAGGCTTTCGCAAGCTGACCGCAAAAATGATGCAGGTCGCGGACGAGGTATGCGGCGGCCGCCTGGTCCTGTGCCATGAAGGCGGGTACAGCGGCTACACGGCGCCGTTCTTCGGCCTTGCGGTGATGGAGCAGCTATCCGGCATCAGTACAGGGGTCGAAGATCCGTTCGAACAGGTGCTGGCGGGCCTGGGAGGACATCCCCTGCAGCCGCACCAGGACGCGCTGATCCGCGCGGTGGAACCGCTGTTGGAAAGACTGTGAAGCCCGGAGCGCCGTTGTCAACTCCGGCTTTCAACCAGGTGCCGGATACGAAAAATTTCAGCCTCGTGTGACGCGCAGGTAAGGCGCCAGCGTTCATCGCCGGCGTCCGCGCTGCGCCAGGCAACCAGGCTCAGCAGGCAGTTGCCGGCGCCCCTGCCGATGTGTTCACCCGGGATGACCCTGGAGATAATGCGCGGGACCAGGCGGGCCGGGTCTTCGCCAACCTCGTAATCCACCTGCAACAGCTCGCGGTTCGCCTTCAGGCGGCAATAGACTTCAAGGTTTTCATAGAGACTCTTCCCGACAAACGTATCGTTTCCGGCAGGTTTCAGCCCCCATGCGCCGAATGCCCACCGGCCCATCATCTCCGTATCCGTCAAAAATTCAAATGCCTCGAGCGCAGGAACGGCAATGGGAAGCGTCGCCGTATGGCACAGGGGGTCGGACAGGTTCATGGTGTTCCTCCTTTACTGGTTCAAAGTTGGGGACAGAATTTAATTCTGTCCCCGGTTAAGCCGTATATATTATTCAGAACCCGAGATAACGGGGCAATAGCAGACTGATTTCCGGTATGTAGGTGACGATGACGAGCGCGATCACATTTACCAGCAGCAATGGCGCGATTGCCTTGATCAACGTGAGTAGATCACAACCGGCAATGGTTTCAGCGGTCAGCAGGCAGATGCCGAGGGGGGGCGTGAGCAGGCCTATATTGAGGTTCAGTATCATTATCACGGAAAAATGCAAGGGATGGATGCCGATATTGGTTGCCGCAGCCAGGAGCAGGGGTGAAAACAGGATGATTGCCGCGGCGGTATCGATGAACATGCCGGCGATCAATAAAAACACGTTCAGGAACACCAGGCTCGTGACTGCCGACATGTCCGCGGAAACCAGGAAGGCGTTCAACAGGTCCGGCACGCGCTCCACCGCCAGGATCCAGGAAAGTATTGCGCCGCACCCGACCAGTATCATCAGTTGTGACGAAAATACCATTGCCCGCGAGAAGATACCCGGCAGGCTATCAAGCCTGAGCGTCCGGTACAGAAGCAGAGTGATGAGCAGGGTATAAGCTGCCGCGATGGCGCCGGCTTCGGTGGGTGTGGCGATGCCGGCGATAATACAGACGACGATGATAAGCGGTATCATGAGAGGAACGATGGCCGAGCGGGTCGCCTGCATCACGGCCGGAAACGAGCGATCGATGTCCCTGCGCCGGGAAGCCGCCTGCGGCAGCGCCGCAACCAGCAGCATCTGCATGACCCCGATCAGTATGCCGGGAATGACACAGGCTGCGAACATTGCGCCGATGGACATGCCGGTGGCCGCGCCGTACACAATGATTACCAGTGAAGGCGGCACCATCGGACCGACAATCGATGAAGCCGCCGTCACGGCTGCCGCGTAGGCTGCCGGGAAACCCTGTCCGGTCATTGCCGGTATGAAGACCCTGCCCAGCGCCGCAACGTCTCCGACGGCCGTGCCCGTGATGCCGGAAAAAAGAATTGACGTGGCGATGTTGACCTGCGCCAGGCCGCCGCGCAGCCGGCCGAAACAAACGTCCGCCATATTGATTAACTTATCGGTAACCCTGCCTGCGTTTATTATTTCGCCTGTGAGAACGAACAGGGGGATGGCCAGCAACACAAACACGTCGATACCTTCGAACAGGCGTTGGGGAATAATCTGTAGAAAATGATAATTGCCGGTAAAGATAATCCAGGAGACCGACGCGGACAGCATGGCCCAGGCAATGGGCATGCCTGCCAGGATAAATGACAGGAAGACCGCAATCAGAACAATCAGGGAAACGCTCATGGTTTAAGCCGGGAGTTAACCCGGATTAAAATGCGGACAATGGATACGACTGATGCAACAGTGAAAAAAACAGGTATCGCAGCAACCGGAACCGACAGGGGGATTCCCATGGCGATACTTTTTTCAAGGTGCAGAAACAGCGCCAGTTTGAATCCGTAAACTGCTACAAGCGCATACAGGCAAAAGCTGATTAACTCGAGAAACAATCCAAACGAATTTCCGGTCAGGCGGTCAAAAAAATGTTGCAGCACGCCAACCCGTATATGAGTGCCATGAACGATGGCGGATGCGACGCCTGAAAATACGCCCCAGGTGCAGAGATAACGCGCGGCTTCCTCCATGAAAAACGGCACGGACTGCAACAGGTAACGCATCGCAACCTGTACGATGATTACCAGGAACACCAGCGCGAGGCTGGCGCCGGCGACAACCCGGAGCGCCTGGTCCAGCCTGCCGATCATCGTTTCAACCCCCGGGCCGGTATCAATGCCTGGCATGTCTGCTTGCCGGGACAACTTCATCAATGAGCGCCGGATCCAGCATTTTCCCGCGCAGGTAGTCTATGGAAACGGAAAGCGCCGGCCCGGCAAGGATTTCTTTTTCTTCAGGAGACGGCCTGGAGATGGTTACCCCGGTTGCCTCAATCCGTTTAGGCAGTTCCGGTTCCAGGACTTTCATCATCCTGCGGTTACGGGCGATCCCTTTCCTGGCCGCACTCAGTACGATTTCCTGCAGGCGGCCGGGCAAGCTGTCGAAGAATTCCGCATTCATCACCATCACGGCCAGCGGCAGCCGGTGTTTATCGAGGAACAGGTATTTCTGCACTTCGTAAAACCTGAGCGCATCCATGACCCACAGGTTCAGGTCCGCGCCGTCCGCCACGCCGATCCTCAGCGCCGTGTACAGTTCATTGAACGGGATGGGCAAGGGAGACCCGCCGTGCACGCGGACCGCTATGGCGTTGATGGGAGACAGCACCCGGATTTTTTTACCGGCCAGGTCTGAAGCATTTTTGATTGGCTGGCTTGAACTGTAGTGGGCAAAATCACCGGTGATAAACCACCCAAGCGCACGAATCCCCGTTGTCTGCCTCATGCCCTCGGCCACTTTCCTGCCGACAGGCCCATCCAGGATTTCCCAGGCATCGCCGGCATCTTCGAACAGGTACGGCAGGCTGAACACCTGGATATCGGGGTAGAGCGGCGCCAGGTTGCCGATTGCCGGGTCGCTCATGTGGATCATGCCGGCCCGTACCTGGCGCAGGCGTGAATCCGCGTTGCCGAGCATACCGCCGTAATAGATTTCCACCTTAATCTCGCCATTTGCGTTTTTATGGACCTCATCCCGAAAAGTTTCATACATGCCGTTCACCAGCTTCATGGCCGGAATGTGTTCCGGCATGGCCAGTCCGATAACGAGCTTCTTTTCTGCGTGGCTGATTTGCGGGACAGACAGGGAAAACAGCAACAGGCACAGCTTGGGGATTGCTCCTGGGGTCAGAGTAAAATTTCTGACGAAATTCTTACTCTGACCCCATGTATCAAGTATTGTCTCCCCGAATTTCATGTCCCCGGAATTACGCTTGCAACCCATGCAATATAACAGTAAATTGGAAAATCCGCATACGGGTACACACTAGACAGCGCCGGAGAAATGAAACCAGCAGAATACATTTCCTATGACGGACTCGGGCTCGCCGAATTGATCCGCAACGGGGAGATCAGTCGTGAAGAAGTCCTGGCGTGCGCCCTTCAAATGGCAGACCTGCTCAATCCTGAAATCAATACCATAATTGAAATTTTTCCCGAACCCCTGGCAGGCGCGGAGGATGCCGATGCGCCTTTCTTCGGTGTGCCTTTTCTAATCAAGGACCTGGCGCTCCATGCCAAAGGCGTGCTGAACGAGATGGGCAGCAGGCTGGCCCGGGGTATCCGGGCGCAACACGATACCGACCTGATGAAACGTTTCCGCCAGGCAGGTTTGCGCACCATAGGCCGGGCAGCCACGCCGGAATTCGGTTATTGCCCTACCACTGAACCGGTGGTCAACGGTCCTTCACGCAATCCCTGGGACCTGACGAGAATGCCCGGAGGCTCAAGCGGGGCCACGGCTGCATCGGTTGCAGCCGGTATCGTTCCCCTTGCCCATGCCAACGACGGCGGCGGGTCCATTCGCATACCTGCCTCCTGTTGCGGCCTGGTCGGCCTGAAACCAAGTCGCGGCAGGGTGCCGAACGGCCCGGACAGCGCCGAGCCGCTAAGCGGGTTGGCGGTGGAATTTGCCGTTACCAGGACTGTCAGGGATTCTGCAAGTCTGCTGGATGCCGTCAAGGGCCCGGGAATTGGGGATCCTTTCGAGATTGCGATACCTGGCGAAGCCTATGCGAGCGCCATGTTGAAAGATCCCGGGACACTGAGAATTGCCTGGATGAGCGAATCCTGGTCGGGCGTAGAAATTGACAGGGAGGTCAAGGACACCGTACCGAAGACCGCACAACTCTGCGAAGAGCTGGGACACCAGGTTACCGAAACCAGGCCTGAGCTCGACTGGGAACAGTTTTTTGAGGCAACCGTCACCCTGTGGGCGGCCAACCTGGCCGTATTCATAGATTATGCGGCAATGCTCACCGGCAGGCCTGTTGATAAGGATCACCTGGAAGCAACCGTACTCGCCTGCTACCGGGAGGGCAAGCAGGTTAAGGCGGAAACCCTGCTCAGGGCACAGGCAGCCGCCAACCAGGTATGCCGCGGTGTCGGCAGGTTTTTCCAGGAATACGATATCCTGCTGACGCCTACCGTGGCGCAACCTCCACTGCCGCTGGGCGTTATCAACGCCAACGATCCCGACCTCGACGCAAGGGCCTGGTCGAAGCATACTTTTGATTTCTGCCCGTTTACACCGTTGTTCAACATGACGGGGCAACCGGCAATCTCGATCCCGTTACACCGGAACTCAAACAACCTGCCGCTGGGGGTACAGTTTGCCGGGCGTTATGGCGCTGAGGCCACCCTGCTGCAACTGGCGCGGCAACTGGAACAGGCCGCGCCCTGGCCGTTGAATGCGCCGTTGCTTGAACAACAGTAGAATGCCTGCAGGGACTTACGTCGCGGGATGTCCACGATAAAATCAGCCGCCAGCGTTATCCTTGTCCGTGGGTCTGACGAAGATCCCGAGGTGTACCTGGTCAGGCGCGCCCCTGAACTCAAGTTCTTCGGCGGATACTGGGTGTTTCCCGGCGGAAACGTGAGCCCGGTGGACCATCACGGAGAGGACGACCCCGAAGAACTTGTGTTGAAACGCTGCGCGGTGCGCGAAATTCTTGAAGAAACGGACATCCTCTCCGCTACCCTGGGCGGGGAATTCAGCCGGGAGCAAAAACAGGCGTTGAAGGAGCAGATAAAGGAAGCGCCTGAACAATGGCGGGATTTCCTGGCGCAGTCCGGCGCAGGGTTTCCACTGGTCAATCCGCTGTTCCGCATTACCACGCCGCCGTTTTTCCCGGTCCGTTTCGATACCCGGTTCATGTACGTACGCTGCCCGGAAGACGAGATTCCCGGCATCGACAACTACGAACTGGTTGAAGGCCGGTTTGTCAGGCCGCAGGAGGTGGTTGACGCCTGGGACAGGGGTGAAATGGAGATCGCGCCGCCGGTGCTGTTCCTGTTGCGCCTGATGACCACGGGCGGCCTGGATGCGTTCCTTGAGCGGAGCAGGCATGAAGCGGAGCGGCTGGAGCAGGGCGGCCTGCATCCGGTTTATTTTTCACCCGGCATCTTCGTGGCGCCGTTGGCAACGCCGACATTGCCGCCGGCGACCACCACCAATACCATGATCGCCGGCACGGACAGGTTGTACGTCATCGATCCGGCGACTCCGGATCAGGGGGAACAACAAAGACTGTTCAACCGGATGGACGAGATGATCGGCGAGGGTCGAACGTTTGAGGCCATCCTGTTGACGCACCACCATGTTGATCACGTCGGTGCGGTCAATGCCGTCAGCCTGCGTTACCGGTTGCCGGTCCGGGCGCACGAAGAGACCTGCCGCCGCATCGATTCGGGATACATCATGGGTGAACCGTTAACGGACGGCGATCGCCTGGAGTTGGGCGCGGCCCCGGACGGTTCCGGCGACTGGCACCTCAAGGTGATGCATACGCCGGGGCACGCGGTCGATCACCTGTGTTATATCGACAGCCGCTACCATGCGGTAATCGCGGGCGACATGCTGTCCACGGTCTCAACCATAATTATCGATCCGCCGGAAGGCCACATGCACACCTACCTGGACAGCCTGAACAGGCTGCTCAGCACTCCCATGAACGTCCTGTATCCCGCCCATGGGCCGCCCCGGCGCGACGGCCATGGCCTGATACGGCATTTTCTCCGGCACCGGCAGAAGCGTGAAGACGCAGTCAAGGCGGCATTGACCGGCACGCCGCGGACTGTCGGTGAATTACTGCCTGAAATCTACGCCGACGTATCCGAAAGCGTTTACCCGATTGCCGCCCGTTCGCTGCTGGCCGGCCTGATCAAACTGGAGGAGGACGGTTTCTGCAAACGGCAGGACGCGGCCTGGCTGCTGGCCTGAATAGAATCACCAGGTCATTCCCGTGCAAACGGGAATCCAGTGAGACAAAGAGTCGCCTTTGGCGACACAGTATATTACTGGATGCCGGGTCAAGCCCGGCATGACGAGGGAATATTACCGTTTGTGCTACATCAGCTGTTCTTCAATCTGCACGACCGGGTCGATATTGGTGAAGTTGGGGATGTCGCCCATGATTTCAGGTGCGTGGGCGTCCAACGCCTGTTCAAATGCCTCCACGCTGTCGAACTTCAGGCTGGCGACCGTGACATAAGGTTCGGGAGCGCCGCCGGCGCCGCCAAGGCCCTTGTAGACTTCCATACCTCGCACTACGTCGCTCCATCGTTCCCCCACCAGGGGCATATGGGTGTTCAGGTAATAGTCATAATCAAAACTGCCGCCTTCCTGCTTGGGATACATTACGTTGACTCTGATCATCTGTTTTCTCCGTTGTGTTATAAGCTCTTTGCAACCAGGTAGCCGGAACCGCCGCCCAGGCCCGGACCGGGATGGGTGGATGCGCCGATGTGGTACAGGTTTTTAACCGGTGTGTCATGGTTTTTCAATGACCGCAAGGGACGCCACAGGAAGAACTGGTCCAGGGAACAGGCGCCGCCGTAGGGGTCTCCTCCCACAAGGTTGACGTTGATCGCTTCCAGGTCGGCAGGGGACAACACCGTTCTTGCTATAATACTGTCTTTCAGGTTTGGAATATAGCGCGCCAGCCTGTCTATGATCCGGTCGGCATAAATCTCGCGTACCGCTTCGGTCCAGACGCCGTCTTCAGGGGTATCGATCCGGCCGGCGGCATCGCCCTTTATCCGGCGCGGGCATTCCTGCAACTGTATCCACAACAAGCCCTTGCCGTCGGGTACACGGCCCGGGTCCAGTGCGGCCGGTTGGCCGACAACGATAGTGGCTTCTCCGGGCAGCAGGCCGCGGTTTGCCTCGTTTATCGAACGCGATACGGCGTTTACGCCGCTCGTAATATGAGTAATCGCGACTTTTTCCATCCCCTGCGCACGCCACCGGGGCGGCTCCGACAGGGCCAGGTGGATCTGCATATCGCCGTTGCCGTAACGGTAGGCCCGGGTCTGCGCGGCTACGGCCGCCGGCACGTCGGCAGGATCCAGCAATTGCTGGTAAAGCTGATTCGGGGTAACGCTGCAGATCACCTTGTCGGCCCGGTACTCGCTTCCGTCACGGGTTTTAACCCCCGTCGCCCGGCCGTTCCCGGTTATTACCTTCGTTACATCGGCGTTCACCTGCAACTCGCCACCATTGGCTTCAATCACCTGCTGAAACGCCCGTACGATGTTGTAGTTCCCTCCCTTGACTACCGGACAACCCACCATCTCGAGGGTGAATACGATCACCTGCGCCATCAGCGCCGAGGCCGGCGCATCCGGCCCGATCCCGGCATGGGACGGCCAGCCCGCCAGGCAGGTGCTGGCCGCGTTCGAACTGAACGTCGTATCCAGCCAGGCGCGCGCAGGCTGAAGACCGGCGCCGAAATACTGCGCCAGTTTGAACGGCCCCATCTTCACCAGCGTCGACAGTAAAACCTTCAGCGTGGAACCGCGCCACAGTTCGCTGCCCAGCAGGGTGAAAGTAAGCCCCAGGGACTGTTCCAGTTCCGCCATGGCCGCTTCATAACGGTCGCCGTCTCCGCTTGACAGGGCATTCATGGCGCTGATGTTCCCGGCCCGGGAATTCTTCAGGACAAAAGACGTCTGGTCGGGTAACACCACCGCGGTGGGACTGTCGGTATTGCAGTATTCAAGCCCGTACTTTTCCAGGTCGTCCTTCAATTCGGCATATCCCGGTGACGTGACAAACAGCGGGTGCCAACTGGACAACACGTCGTGAATGAAGCCCGGCGCGGTGATCTCATCGGTGCGGATGCATCCTCCCAAACGGTCGTTGCGTTCCAGCACCAGTACCTTGTTGCCTTTTTTGCTCAATAACGCCGCGCACACCAGGGCGTTGATGCCGCTTCCGACAATAATACAATCGTATCTACTCATCCGGCTTTTCCCCATTCCATGGCGCCCACATCGCTTTGAGGTCTTCCCAGGCAAGTTCTTCTTCGCCACCCGGTTGAAACCGGCAGCCCTCGTGTTCATAAAACGGCCTGGTCCACGTGCCCCGCTCGATCAGGGACGCAATATTTCCCCGGTAAATCTCATCTACCTGGGCATGGCGTTGCGGGTCCTGTTCCATCCACAGGTTTTTCGGATGGATGGGTTTTTCATACATGCGTTTGAACACCTCGGTGCGCAGGTCCTTCAGCCAGTTGCTGTTCAGGTTCATCATGCGGAACTGGCGCAGGGCTTCGATGTCGATGGTGGCGCACACCAGGGTGTTGTTGGCAGACGGGCTGTAGGACATGATCTCGCCGCGGTAATCGACGATATGGGCATGCCCGCCGGTAATGTCCACCGGGTTTCTGGATGTGGCCGACAGGTAGAGCGGGCCGGCATTGGGACACAGCATGTATACGGAATTGAACTCCGCGTGGCCCCGGTTCTGGACCATCCAGGAACCGCCGCCGGGATAGCCGGAGCCGGTCATGGGCATGGCCTCGCTGGGCCGGTACACTACCTCGGCGCCGTTGAACGCCAGCGCCCGCACCGCCTCGGGATACTCGCCGTCGCTGCAGCAGATGGTGCCTATGTTGCCGATATCCGGAGTTTTCAGCACCGGGTAGAAGGCATCGATGTCGTCGCCATAGACTTCCACCCAGCGGTCGTAGACGTCGTGAGGGGTACAGGAGCGTTCCCGGCACCAGATATGGTTTTTTGCCGCCTTGTGCACCACGTTGCCGTTGGGATCAATAACGAACAAGGTGTTGAAGAACCGGTCGTCCATGACCTCGGGCCAGCGCGCCTTGCACTGGCCGATGATATAGGTGTCATAGAGCGCGGCCAGGCGCCCGAGCCAGGCGGTCTCCTCGCCGGGGATATCGATGAACAGTTCCCTGGCAGCGAGGACGTGGGGCAGGTCGAAGATCTCGTCGGTGAAGCCCGTCAGCGCGCCTTCCGCCAGGGCGATGATCTTCACCGGCATATTGATGTTCACCATGGAGACCGCGGCATGGATCGCCTCTTCGATATTTTCCAGGTTATGGCGGATATGCTTCCGGTCAGCAATCCCCGTGATCGTCGTGGACAGGCCGATGGCCATGTAGGGAGCGACAGGTTTGTTCTGTTGTTCAGTTGTCATCCGGCACCTCGAACTGGTGGTATAACCTGGAGTCTATCAAGTTCCGCACGAAAAAAAACACCGGCTGAGTACTCAACCGGTGCAACGCTCAGGGGGCAGAATTAATTCCGTTCCCCCATATACTCTGAGTCGGACAGTGTCTTCAAATGCCGGCGCATGGCTACGCCGGGCCGGTCTGCCGGCACGTCAATCTCGTAAAAGTCCGGCGTGCGGTCGATGTCCTGCATCCGGTTGATGTGTTCGATGGCGAACACGTCTTCGCTGAACGCGGCCTGGTTGGCTTTCAGCATGAACGCGCCCATTTCCTCGTCGTCGATGCAGAAATTGCGGCACTGGGCATAATAGTAGTTGGTGGACGTATTCGTTTCCGGGGTGATCAACTGCGCCACCTTGACCAGGGGTTGCAACTTCTCCATTTTTTCCGGCTTGTCCAGGTTCTTCAGTATGCCCGTATTGACATGCAGGCCGGGTGTGACGAACAGGGAGCCGGAACTTCGCATGGCTCTTTCGTCCTCCCAGCCCAGGGGTTTTGAATAGATGGGCGGCAACACGCATTCCACGTGACGCCATACCTCGAAGTGTTCGTCCTCCACCGTGGACTCGATGGGCGCCCTCGCATACTCCGGAGTGCCGAAGGTCTTGTCGTGCAGGAAACTGAGGTGGGACAGGTCCAGCAGGTTCTCGTGCAGGTGCACGTAGCTCCCCTTGATGTTGAGAAAACCGATGTTTACCGCCCAGTCCGGGTGATCGAAGTAGTCCTGGTGCGGCAACAGGGCTTCATCGGCCAGGTCCGGGTCTCCAGGCCAGATCCAGATGAAGGGTTTTTTCTCGATGACCGGGAATGCGCGCACGCCGATGTTCTGCGGCGGACGGTCCTGGGATGGGACTGCAACACAGCGGCCCGAGGTGTTGTATCGAAACCCGTGATAGCCGCATTCCAGGATATCGCCGTGCAGTTTTCCTTCGGACAGGGGGAAGGATCGGTGGCAGCAGCGGTTCTGCAGGGCTACCGGGGTACCGTCTTCCTTGCGGAACAAAACGGTGCTGATGCCATGGTATTGCCGGGAAAACAGGTTTCTGCCGATCTCATCGCTACGGGCAGCCACATACCAGGCGTTGCGGATAAGCGGGGTATCACGATTGGCCATGTTTGCCGCCGAGATGGAAGCGAGTTTTTGCTGTCGGTCAGCTTTCAACATGCCGGATGCCTTGCAGGTGTCTCCATATCGGGGTTTCCTGCGGTATTATAGTGGACAAATGAACCTGAACAAACCTGTTTGGGGCGGACTTAAGTCTGTCCCCGGAGAGGCCGGGAACACAACGAAAACAAGCAGGAGTAATACCGGCGTTGGAACTGAAAGATCAAATGGGGCGACTGTCCACGTCGGAAAAATACCGCGCGCACGCCGATAAGCACAGGCGAGTTATCTACCTGTTAACGGGCATCGCGGTTTTTCAATACAGTGTTTACTTCCTCGTCATTGCCTGGGCGGCGGGACTGGCCGGGACGGTCTGGCCTGCAGGCAGCGCGGTCAGCGTCATCATCTGGCTCACCGTGCTGGTCATTTTGTTGAGCGTGGTTATTTCCGGTTGGTATATCTGGTGGACCGCCCGTTACCATGACCCGGAGAGAGAAGCGATAATGAGGGAACTGGGGCTGTGGTATGATTAGGTTATTCCTGCCCGGCTACTTCCTCCTGTGGCTGCTTCCGCCGTTTGTCCTGGCCGATACTCAGGCCAACTCCGGCGCTGAACAACATGTGAACGTGGCAGCCATTGCCACGTTTGTCCTGTTTGTCCTAAGTACCTTGCTGATTACCTGGTGGGCGGCCCGGCGCACCCATACCCGCAAGGAGTTCTACGCGGCCGGCGGCGGCATACCCGCGTGGCAGAACGGCATTGCCATTTCCGGCGATTTCATGTCGGCGGCGACTTTTCTGGGATTGACGAGCCTGTTGTTTTTTTCCGGCACGGACGGCTTGATGCTGGCGGTCGGCGCGGTGGCCAGTTGGCCTGTCATCCTGTTCCTGGTCGCCGAACGGCTGCGTAACCTCGGCCGTTATACGTTTATCGACGTCATCTCCTTTCGTCTCGATCAACGCCCGATCACACAGGTTGCCGCCCTGGGTTCCCTTGCCACCGTGATCTTTTATCTTATCTCGCAGCTTGTAGGCGCCGGAAAACTGATCCAGCTCCTGTTCGGTCTTGATTACATCTGGGCCGTGAGCGGAATCAGCGCCTTGATGATTGCCTACGTAACCTTCGGCGGCATGCTCGCCACGACCTGGGTACAGATTATCAAGGCATTCCTGTTGGTAATCGGTGGCACAGTCATCACCCTGCTGATGTTGCAGTACTACCGGTTTGACCTGAATACGGTATTTCACAGCGCAGTTATGACTCATCCCAGGGGCTGGGATCTGGTAGCGCCGGGTGGCTGGCTAGTCGAACCGGTGTCGGTGATCTCCCTGGGACTGACAGCCCTGTTGGGGTTCATTGGACTGCCCCATATCCTGATGCGCATCTTCACCGTGAAGGATGCAAAAACGGCAAGAAAATCCGCGTTTTACGCTATCTCCATCATCGGTTATTTCAACCTACTGATGCTTATCGTCGGCTTCGGCGCGGTATCGCTCATCATGTTCAACCCGGACTACCAGTCTGGTGCGGGCGGTCTGACAGGTGGACGTAACATGGTGGTATTACATGCCGCCCACTACCTGGGCGGCGATATTCTGCTGGGTTTTGTCTCTGCTGTTGCCTTTGCCACCATTCTGGCAGTCGTGTCAGGGTTGACCATCTCCGCGGCCGCCACCATTGCCCACGACCTGTACGCCAAATCGATTAAACAGGGCAGGGCATCGGAAAAATCCGAATTGCTGGTGTCCCGTTGCGCCGTGCTCGGCATCGGCATCCTGGCAATCCTGTTCGGCCTCGTCTTCGAACACCACAATGTTATCTTCATCACCAATATGGCCTTGGCGGTTGCCGGCAGCGCCAATGCCCCGATATTGTTGCTGTCCATGTACTGGCGCGGTCTGACGACCCGGGGCGCCATCTATGGCTGTCTCATCGGCCTGGTTTCCTCCGTCAGCCTGATCATCCTGGGGCCGCAGGTATGGGTGGACGTTGTTGGCATGGAAAAACCAGTGTTTCCGTATGTCTACCCGACGATTGTCTCGGCTCCGCTGGCGTTCCTCACGGCCTGGCAGTTGTCAAGGACCGATCACAGCGTCAGGGCGTACGGGGAAAGGGCGGCGTTTGACGAACAATACATACGCTCGGAGCTCGGTATCGGTACGTCGGAAGCGGCGGCTCATTGAAACGGGAAGTCAATACTCGCTTACTCATGGTATATACTTCTATGCATGAAAGAGGCAAGGTTATTCACCGATGGTCAAAGTCAGCATGTTATGCTTATCCCAAAGGATAATCCCTGGCGGGCGATGTTTGCCGCTTGCGGGAAATTTACTTCGGATTTTATGTCGCAACGAGACCAGGGTTACCAGGAAAACAGGGCAGATATCAGTTATAGTTCACACACAGACTCCTCGATTTTTTCACAAAGGTTTTAGTGATGAGCGGATAACCATATGATTTTCTTTTCCAACAAGAATCGGCCTTTTCACTACGGCCCCTATCCCCTTCAGAGACTGGCCCGGGATGAACAGGTTATCGAACATGAACGGCAGGAAGGGCGGAATATTCAACCTGTTATCAGCAACGGCTCGTCATCAAATTATGCCGCCGCGCTGGAGAAGTATCACAAAATCTTCAAACAATTCTGTGAAGGTGACGTCGCCCCGGCCGAAGCGCCTGTCCCTGATGACCTGGAGAGGCGCTCCATAGATGTGAAGGGGGCCGGTTATTTCCTTGATGCCGGCCAGATTGGTATATGTGAGTTGACCGATTCCTGCTGGTACCAGGGCGCGACAACGGAAAATCACAGTCATGGCGTCGTCGCGCTGGCGGAACACAGCCGGTTACCGGAAGCGGGTAACTTGGCCCGGAGTTGGCTTGAGGGTTCCCTCCACGCTACTGCCCAGATGCGCGCCTTTGAAATAGCCGTAGGCATAGCCAACCATATCCGGGCCATGGGATTTAATGCTACGGCTTATGACGATCGGAATGACCGGATCGATATAGCCCGGTTAACCGTGCTGGCCGGTCTCGGTGTCCGGGACAACGGGGAGGTCGTCAATCCATACCTGGGCGCCGGCTACTCGGTTGCCGTGGTGACGACGGATTATGCGCTGGCGACGGACAAACCACTGGCGCACAAAGCAAAAAACGGCGGCAGCCTGGCGTACTGGCTGGGCGTCGGCGGCGCCACGTCCGGCCTGGAGCGGTGGCGCCGCGCCAACCGGAAGACCCATCTCAGTAACTACCCGATGGAGCAGGTAAAACGCGTGGATCGCCCCACAACGCTGATCCTGGATGATGAAGTGCCGCGGGTGCCGAAACGGGCCGGTTTCTTCGAACGGGCAATTCATGGCGACCTTGACAAGAAAGCCCAGGTGGAACGCCAGCGGTTTTCCTTCAAACACCCGTTTGCCGCGGCCATGCTGAAGCAGATCCGAGGCATGGTGCCGCACCAGGACGGTCCCGTTGCAGAAACAGAAGCGGCAGAGTTGAATGATCCCGAGACCAACACCAGGGCGCTGAAATCGTTGTCCTACGCCCTGGGATCTGAGATCACCGGGATCTGCGAAATACCTGACTACGCCTGGTATTCGCACAAGGAGGACGGTTCAGAGATCAAACCGTACCACAAATATGCCGTCGTCTGCCTGATCGACCAGGGCTATGACACCATGGAAGGCGCTTCCGGTGACGATTTCATTTCCGGGGCGCAATCCATGCGCGCCTACATGCGCGGCGCGTTGATCGCCGGCATCATGGCTGAGCATATACGCTCAATGGGCCATCCTGCCCGGCCGCAGACCAACGCAGACTCCCACGTGCTGCATATCCCCCTGGTCATGTGGGCGGGACTGGGCGAACTCAGCCGTATCGGCGAGCTGGTGCTCAACCCGTTTATCGGGCCGCGTTTCAAGACCGTCGTCATGACCACCGACCTGCCCCTGGTCCCCGATAAACCCGTTGACTTCGGCCTGCAGTATTTCTGCTCCAACTGCCTCAAGTGCGCGCGGGAATGCCCCTGCGACGCCATTCCCTTCGGCGACAAGGTGATGTTCAACGGGTATGAGATGTGGAAACCGGACGTCGAGCGCTGTACCCGTTACCGCCTGACCAACCAGCGCGGGCTGGCCTGCGGCCGCTGCATGAAGACCTGCCCGCTGAACAAGGTCATAAGCTGGGACGGCCCTATCGCCACCCAGGCAGCAAGCTGGTGCGGGGTAAACGCATTCTGGCTGAAACCCCTGCTGGTGCCGATCGCGGTAAAACTGGATGATATGCTGGGTCACGGCATACGCAACCCCGCCAAGAAGTGGTGGCTGGACCTGGAAATAGTGGATGGGGTCTGCGTCGACCCGCGTAAAGGCGTGAACCAGCGGGACCTGGACGTAAACCGCAAGATTGACGTACGGAAACACAAGGTCGCCTATTATCACGCCGACATGATGCCGCCGCCGAACAGTTCGGGCATCGCCATGATGGTGAAGAGAAAAGACGGGATTGCCGCGGCAGTCAAGGTCGAAACAGTCGAACAGGCCCTGGCCCGAAAAGCCCGGGGCGGCCCCGTTCCGGACCATTACGTACCGACACCCCCCATGGATACCGGCGAATCACAAAGAGAGGATGTGACAGGGTTCAATCCCTATCATAACTGACCCTTTATCGTCATACCGGGCTTGACCCGGTATCCAGTAAAATGACGTGTCGCCGGAGGCGACTCTTTGCCCATTGGATTCCGGCTTTCGCCGGAATGACAAGAGTTTTGGATGCCGGGCGACACAAACGTGATACAAAAATATTGACATTTTTTATCTTTTCTGTATCATTAAATAAGTGGTGAAATTCAGGTGAACAGAGATGACCGATACGACTACGTTATCCGATACGTTCCAGAAGCGGGTCGATGCCGAGGAGAAAATCGAACCGCGTGACTGGATGCCGGACGCCTACCGGAAAACCCTTGTCAGGCAGATATCCCAGCACGCCCATTCCGAGATTGTGGGCCAGTTGCCGGAGGGCAACTGGATCACGCGGGCGCCGACCCTGCGGCGCAAGGCGATCCTGCTGGCCAAGGTACAGGACGAGGGCGGGCACGGCCTGTACCTGTACAGCGCCGCGGAAACCCTGGGCGTCTCCCGGGAAGAACTGATCGACCAACTGCATTCCGGCCAGGCCAAGTATTCCAGTATCTTCAATTACCCGACCCTGACCTGGGCGGACATCGGCGCCATCGGCTGGCTGGTGGATGCCGCGGCCATCCTGAACCAGATCCCGCTGTGCCGCTGCTCCTACGGCCCTTATGCCCGGGCCATGGTGCGTATCTGCAAGGAGGAGAGCTTCCACATGCGCCAGGGTTATGAACTGCTGATGACCCTGTGCCGCGGCTCCGACGAACAGAAGGCAATGGCCCAGGACGCGGTAGACAGGTGGTGGTGGCCGGCGCTGATGATGTTCGGTCCCAGTGACGCCGATTCAACCCACTCCGCCCAGTCCATGCAGTGGAAGATCAAGCGTTTCAGTAATGATGATCTGCGCCAGAAGTTCGTGGATCAATCCGTTCCCCAGGCCGAATACCTGGGTATTACGCTCCCCGACCCGGACCTCAAATGGAATGAGGAACGCGGCCATTATGATTTCGGCGAAATAGACTGGGAAGAGTTCTTCCAGGTGATTGCCGGCAACGGCCCCTGCAACCACGAGCGCATGAGCGCCCGCATCAAGGCCCATGAAGACGGCGCCTGGGTGAGGGAAGCCGCCCTGGCCTATGCGGACAAGCAACGGCAACGGGCCGAAAAGGTCGCTGCCTGAGGTGGTACTCTTTCCAGGTGATATTGCCATGTTCAGAGCAAAGCAGAGGCTTCAAGACAAGGCGCAGTCCGCAGGGAATGGCGCGTCCTTTCCAAGGGCTGCAACGCAGTATTGGAGCCTCTGCTTTGCTCCCTGCGGGCGGGCCGGGAAGCGGTCGCCCGCGGCGTTGCGCCGCTTGGAAAGGACGCGCCATTCCCTGCTCGGCGGCGCCTTGCGCTCAACCGCTTCCCGGTCCGCTGAACATGGCAATATCACCTGGAAAGAGTACTAGCCATGCCGGACAAGCGATTGCCACTGTGGGAGGTGTTCATCCGCAACAAGCGGGGTCTGGACCACAAACATGCCGGCAGCATCCACGCGGCCGACGGCGAACAGGCCCTGCAATACGCCCGCGACACCTATACCCGCCGCAACGAGGGATGCAGCATCTGGGTGGTGAAGTCCGCGGATATAGTCGCCAGCCAGCCGGAAGACGAAGACAGTTTTTTTGAACCGGCGGAAGACAAGATCTACCGCCACCCGACCTTTTACGACATACCGGAAGATCTCAAGATATGAACCGGGACCTGTTCCTGTATGTAATCCGGCTCGGGGATAACGCCCTGATCAACGGCCAGCGCCTGGCGGAGTGGTGCGGTCACGGCCCATTTCTGGAAGAAGACCTGGCGATGACCAATACCGCGCTGGACCTGATCGGGCGCGCCCGCATGCTGCTGACCTACGCCGGGGAACTGGAAGGCGAGGGCAGGAGCGAAGACGACCTTGCTTATTTCCGCAACGAACGGGAGTTCCGCAATTTTCACATCATGGAATTGCCGGTGGGCGATTTTGCCTTTACCACGGCGCGCCAGTTCCTGGTTGACGCCTATGATTATCACTATTACCTGGCATTGCGGGATTCGGCAGACGCCACGCTCGCGGCCATCGCCGCCAAGACCCTGAAGGAGTGTGAATACCACCTGCGCCACAGCAGCGAATGGATAGTCCGTCTCGGTGACGGCACTGAAGAGAGCCATGAAAAAATCACCCGGACCGTAACCGGGTTGATGCCGTTCACCCCTGAGTTATTCGCTGCCGACGAGGTTGACCGGACCATGCAGGAACAGGGTATCGGCGTGGACCTGGACAGTATTGAAACGTCATGGAATCAAGAGGTGGACCGGGTTTTCAGCGAAGCCATGCTGGAACGCCCGCAGATCAGTTTTACCCGCGGGGGCGGACGGCAGGGCCTGCATTCGGAACACATGGGGTTCCTGCTGGCCGAGATGCAGTCCCTGCAGCGGGCGCATCCCGGCCTGAACTGGTAGAAACCATGAACGCCGCGCACGCAACCGGCGAGACTTCCGGACATGTTGAAAGCATGCTGAAAGAGGTAAGGGAGATCCTGGAACAGGTTACCGACCCGGAAATCCCGGTGTTGACCATTGCCGACCTGGGCATACTGCGCGACGTGCGGTGGAATGACGGCGGGATCCAGGTAATCATCACACCTACCTACAGCGGTTGCCCCGCCATGCAGACCATAGAGCAGGACGTCAGGGCTGCATTGAACCGGAACGGCTGTACGGACGTTGAAGTGAAAACACAGCTTGCGCCGCCCTGGACAACAGACTGGATGAGCGCGGCCGGCAGGGAAAAACTGCTGCAATACGGTATTGTCCCGCCCGCGGGCTCCAGCGCCAAACAGAGTTTGCGCGTGCCTGTCACAGGTCTGGCCTGCCCGCGTTGCCGGTCCGCCGACACGGAGGAAATCAGCCGCTTCGGATCGACGCCATGCAAGGCCTTGTACAGGTGCAACGCCTGCCTGGAGCCTTTTGACTATTTCAAATGCATATAAGATTTTTTATCCGCAGATGACGCAGATTAGCGCAGATGAAGGATAGTTTTTTTCCTGTTTTATTCGTGGAATCTGTGGGTACGGATTGATTACTGCTGAAGATGCCTGAATTTTATCCTTTAACAATCAGTGACATCAGGAAGGAAACGGACGACGCCGTGTGCCTGACGTTTGACGTGCCTGCCGATCTGTCGGAAACCTACCGGTTCACCCAGGGCCAGTACCTGACCCTGAAGGCGCATATCGATGGAACCGAAGTGAGGCGTTCCTATTCCATCTGTTCCGGTATCGACGACGGAACCCTGCGGGTCGCGGTCAAGAAAGTCGCGGGCGGCGTATTTTCGAGCTATGCCAACGAAAACCTGGTCCGGGGCGCCAGTCTGGAGGTGATGCCGCCCCGGGGGACGTTCTTCACACCGC
The DNA here is from genome assembly GCA_965204045.1 of Gammaproteobacteria bacterium. Taxonomy (GTDB): domain Bacteria; phylum Pseudomonadota; class Gammaproteobacteria; order Eutrophobiales; family Eutrophobiaceae; genus JAAXHV01. Next base: position 4,016,551 of record CBDBDW010000002.1, on the reverse strand, counting down.
TGGATGAAGACAGCGAACGCAACTACCTGTGCATTGCCGCCGGCAGCGGCGTCACGCCTATTATCTCGATTATCAGGACCGTATTGAAACAGGAGCCGCGCAGCCATGTGACCCTGTTGTATGGCAACCAGCGGGTGGCGACGATGATGTTCAAGGAAGAACTGGAAGGGATCAAGAATCAATACATGTCCCGCTTTCAGTGGATCAATATCCTCAGCCGGGAACGCCAGGACATCGAAATCCTGAACGGCCGCATCAACAACAGGAAGGGCGCCGAATTAATTCAACACCTGCTCGACCTGCACGCGGTCGACGAGTTTTTCCTGTGCGGACCGGAGGCGATGATCTCGGAAGTATCCAGGGGGCTGCGCGCCGAAGGCATCGACGAGAGCAAAATACATTACGAATTATTCGCAGCTTCAGCCGAAGCCGCCGCGGCAAGAGTGGCCAGGCACCATGAGCGCGCCCTGAAACTGGCCGGCATGGTGTCGCAGGTCACGGTCAATGCAGACGGCCGCCAGACCCGGTTTGAACTGACCGCGGACGGCCAGAACATCCTTGACGGCGCCCTGGATAACGGGGTCGACCTGCCGTTCGCCTGCAAAGGCGGCGTCTGCGCCACCTGCAAGGCAAAACTGCTGGAAGGGGAAGTGGACATGGATATCAACCATGCCCTGGAACAGGACGAACTGGCGGCAGGTTACATACTCACCTGCCAGTCCCACCCCATTACCGACCGCGTTCTCGTCGATTTTGACCAGTAAATTTATCCGCAGATGACGCAGATGAACGCAGATGACGCAGGGGTCAGAGTAAAATTACCCCAAAATTTGCTATCGACCACGATAACGAAAATTTTACTCTGACCCCATATATCGAATTCCCATGAAGCAGGTCAGTAATCTGCTGGCGGAGTTTTCAGCCCGCAAACCCATTCGCACCGGATCGCTGATCGTCACCGTGTTCGGCGATGCCGTATCGCAGCATGGCAGCGCCGTCTGGCTTGGCAGTTTGATTAGGATACTGGAACCGTTCGGTTTAAATCACAGGCAGATCCGCACTGCGGTATTCAGGCTGGTGCAGGAAGACTGGCTGGTTGCCAGGCAGATGGGCAGGCGCAGTTATTACAGCTTTACCGAGGCGGGCCACAGGCATTATGAAAAGGCCGCGCGCAGAATTTACTACCTCAGCAGACAGCCCTGGGACAGGAAGTGGACCCTGGTATTACCGACTCTGTGCAGCAATAAAGAACGAGACCTGTTGCGCAGGGAATTGTCCTGGCTTGGATACGGCGCGTTATCATCCGGCATGCTGGGACATCCTTCCGGAGACCGGCAGTCCCTGGATGAGACCCTGCTCGAATTAAAGCTCACGGACAAGGTAGTTGTGTTAATCGCCAATACCGGGGACGTTGCCTCCCGCGAAGTGTTGAGGAAACTGTCCCATGACTGCTGGGATCTCGATGGCATAGAAAAAAGGTACAACCACTTCATTCAGCGTTTCAGTTCGGTGGATCGCGCTCTCAGGAGAGCAAGGAAAAGGAACGCCGAGCAATGCTTCCAGGTGCGGACCCTGCTCATCCATGAGTATCGCCGGATACAGTTGCAGGATTCCGATCTTCCCGGAGAACTTCTGCCGCCGAACTGGCCGGGCATCCCGGCATATAATCTTACAAAAAATATCTACCGCGCCGTCCGGAATGGGTCGGTTGACTACCTGATGAAGAATATGGAAACCATCGAAGGCAGCCTGGGCGAACCTGCAAAGGAGTTCTATTCCCGCTTCGACGGGGTCGGTATATAATCCTGATACGCAAAATCCGGGGAACAAATCATGCAGGGCCTGATGATGGACAGGCAATTGACCATTACCTCGATAATGGAACATGCCGACAACAACCATCCCAATGCGGAGATCGTATCCGTTACCTGTGACAGTCCGAGACACAGGTATACCTATGCGGATGCATTCCGCAGGACGCGCCGGCTGGCGAATGCCCTGATCGAATATGGCGTACGGCCCGGGGACCGTGTCGCGACCTTTGCCTGGAACGATTACCGCCATTTCGAGCTGTATTACGGCATAGCAGGCGTCGGCGCCGTGACCCATACGGTAAACCCGCGCCTGTTCCCGGACCAGATCACCTATATCGTAAACCATGCGGAGGACAGGCTGGTCTTTGTCGACCCCCTGATTGTTCCGGCGCTGGAGAAAATAAAGGACGATCTGCCCTGCGTGGAGGCTTATATCATCCTGACGGATGATGACAATATGCCTGATACCGGACTGAAGAACGCACAGCCCTATGAATCCTTCATCGGGTCCCAGCCGGACCGGATTGACTGGCCTGAACTGGACGAGAAAACAGCCTGTTGCCTGTGTTATACCTCCGGAACCACCGGCAATCCCAAGGGGGTGCTGTACCATCACCGTTCCATGGTATTGCACACCCTTATCGGCATCTCAACGGATTGCTTTGACCTGTCTGTCCGGGATGTGGTCATGCCGGTGGTGCCCATGTTCCACGTAAATGCCTGGGGTCTGGCCTACGGCGCGCCCGTAGCCGGCACCAAGCTGGTATTCCCGGGCCCCAAAATGGGCGACGGCGCAACCCTGCAGGCATTGATTGAAGAGGAAGAGGTGACTTATTCCGCCGGGGTGCCCACCGTCTGGTTGAACCTGCTCAAGTATCTTGACGAGACGGGCAGGCAGGTCGGCGCCCTGAGACGGGTCGTGATCGGCGGGTCGGCCTGCCCCCGGTCGATAATGGAGGAGTTCGAGGAGCGCCATGGCGTTTATGTCAATCATGCCTGGGGGATGACGGAGATGAGCCCCCTGGGCACCTTCAATACCCTGAAACCGGGAATGCAGAAACTGTCCCGGGAGGAGCAATTCGCCATCAGGGAGAAGCAGGGGCGCGCGCTCTACGGCGTCGAGATGAAGATAGTCGATGATGAAAATAATGAACTGCCCTGGGACGGACAATCCACAGGGCTGCTGAAAGTACGCGGCCCGTTCATCTGCAGCGACTATTACAACACCGGAGTCCCGAGTGACGTGCACGACGGGGACGGCTGGTTCAGTACCGGTGACGTGGGTTCAATCGATGCCGAAGGCTACCTGCAGATCACCGACAGGTCCAAGGACGTCATCAAGTCCGGGGGAGAGTGGATCAGCTCCATCGACCTGGAAAACACCGCGGTCGGCCATCCCGACGTTGCCGAGGCTGCAGTGATCGGGGTGCCTCACCCGAAATGGTCGGAACGGCCGTTGCTTATCATCGTCAGGAAAGAGGGCAGTGAAGTGAGCAGGGAAGCAATTCTGGACTGGCTGCGGGACAAGGTGGCGAAATGGTGGCTGCCCGATGACGTGGTCTTCGTCGATGAAATCCCGCACACGGCGACGGGCAAGATACAGAAGACCGAGCTGCGGAAACGCTTCTCGGGGTCAGAGTAAGAAATTCTGAAAGAATTTTTACTCTGACCCCTCTCTTACTCTGCTTACAGCGCCAGCAGGCCGGCATTTCCCCCTATCGCGGCAGTGTTGACGGTACAGGTCTGCTCCGTGGCAAATCGCAGCAGGTAGTGGGGCCCCCCGGCCTTGGGCCCGGTCCCGGACAGGCCGCAGCCGCCGAACGGTTGCACGCCTACCACCGCGCCGACCATGTTCCGGTTGACGTACACATTGCCGGTGCGTACCCGCTCCCTGATGTATTCCGCCCGCTGCTCAATCCGGCTCTGGATACCCAGTGTCAGGCCGTAACCCAGTGCGTTTATCTGATCCAGCAATGACGGCAGTTTTCCCGCGTCATAACGCAGTACGTGTAGCACCGGGCCGAAAACCTCTTCCTTCAGTTCGGACAGGCATTCCAGTTCGATTATAGCCGGTGGCACGAAATATCCTTTTGCTCCTGAACCCGGTCCCGGCCCGCGGTAAATCAACCTGCCTTCTTTCTGTGCCCTGCCGATGTAGCTTTCCAGCCGGGACTGCGCCGCCGCATCTATAACAGGTCCCATGTCCGTGTCCAGCCGCGCCGGGTCCCCGGTGACCCATTCATCCATGTGGCCCAGCAGCAGATCCAGCACCCGCGGCGCGATCTCTTTTTGCAGGCACAGCGCGCGCAGGGCCGAACAACGCTGGCCGGCGCTGTTGAATGCGGACTGTACGACGTCCTGCACCACCTGCTCCGGCAGCGCCGAACTGTCGGCCAGCATGGCGTTGATGCCCCCGGCCTCGGCGATCAGGCATGGCAGCGGGCCGTTGCGCATGGCCAGCTCATGGTTGATCCGGCGCGCGGTCTCCGTGGATCCGGTAAACGCCACGCCTGCGACCCTGGAGTCATGCAGCAGCGCATTGCCGAGTTCAGGACCGGCGCCGGGCAGGAATGCCAGTACCTCTTTGGGGATTCCCGCCGAGTAAAGCAACTCCGCGAGCCGGAAAGCAACCAGGGTGGACTGTTCCGCGGGTTTGGCGATGACCGTGTTCCCCGCCGCCAGCGCCGCCGCGACCTGGCCGGTAAAAATTGCCACAGGAAAGTTCCACGGGCTGATACATACAAACACGCCGCGCCCGCACAACAGCAGGCTGTTGCTTTCACCGGCCGGCCCCGGCAGTTCCATCCCGTTTGCCATGAGCCGGCGGCAACAGGCGGCATAGTAGCGCAGGAAATCAACGGCTTCGCGCACGTCGTCATGGGCATCGCGCAAGCACTTGCCCGCCTCGAGTACGCACAGCGCCGCCAGCTCGGGATGATGCTCCTCCACCAGGTCTGCGGCCTTTTCAAGGATGCCGGCCCGGAGCGTTGCGCGATTGCGGCGCCAGGCCGGGAATGCATCTGCGCAGACGGCCAGGGCCCGGGAGGCGATACCCGGCGTAGCGTCCCACACCCGGCCGATTCGTTCCCTGATATCGGCCGGGTGGTATATGGTCCTGGATTTGCCGCGCAGGGATTTCCCATTGACCACTGGTACGGCAGTCCATTCACCCTTGCGGGCGTGTGACAGGCTCTCCAGCAATGCCGCCTGGTCGGCGCTGTCGGCAAAATTGAAGCCGCGGGAATTCTTCCGCTCGGGCCGGAACAGGTCCGGCGGGACCGGTATGCGGGGATGCCGGGCTATCCCGTTGTCCTGTTCGACGGCATCCACCGGGTCCGAGACCAGTTCGGAAAGGGGGATTTCCCGGTCGGCGATACGGTTGATAAACGACACGTTGGCGCCGTTTTCCAGCAACCGGCGCACCAGGTAGGGCAACAGGTCCTCGTGCGCTCCCACGGGCGCATACACGCGGCAGGGAACATTGAGCCCCTGCGGGTCCGTCACGTCGCCATACAGCTCCTCGCCCATGCCGTACAGCCGCTGGAACTCGAATTCCCGGTCCCCGGCATGATGATGAATATAACTGACGGTGTGGGCGTTATGAGTAGCGAACTGCGGGTAAATACGCGGGCAATGGGCCAGCAGGTAACGGGCGCAGGCCAGGTAGGATATATCGGTATTACGTTTCAGGGTGAACACCGGGTAGTCTGCCAGTCCCTGCTCCTGGGCACGCTTGATCTCCATGTCCCAGTAGGCGCCCTTGACCAGGCGTACCGGGATGATGCGATCCTGCGCATCGGCCAGCCGGTTCAGGCTTTCCAGCAGGGGCAGGGCGCGTTTCTGGTACGCCTGTACTGCAACGCCCAGTCCCGCCCAGGCGCGCAGCCCGTTATGGAGAAACAGGCGTTCAAATACCCGTACGCCCATCTCCAGCCGTTCTGCCTCCTCCGCATCGATGGTCAACGCAATACCCGCGGCGCGCGCGGCAGTGCACAGACGCAGCATGCGTGCGGTCAGCTCACGGATTGCGCGATCTGCCTGGTTCGGCTCAAAACGGGGGCAAAGAGAGGACAGTTTGACTGAAATGCCCGGTTTTTCCGGACTGCGCGTACCGGATGCAACCCTGCCAAGCGTCTCTATGGCATGCGCGTAAGCCTGTTCATAACGGTCTGCGGCGCTGTTGGTCAGGGCCGCTTCGCCCAGCATGTCGTAGGAAAAACGGTAACGGCGCAGCGCAGTCGTCCGGCTGCGCCGTATTGCCTCGTCTATGTTGCGACCCAGCACGAACTCGTCCGCCATGATTTTCATGGCGGCCTTCAGCGCTGCGCGCAAAACCGGTTGTTCCATCCTGCCCAGCAACTTACGCAACAGGTCCGGCAGCACAGGCGTATTCTCCGGCCCATGGTAGAGCAGTTTGCCGGTCAGCATCAGGCCCCAGGTGGACGCGTTGACAAACAGCGAACTGTCCTTGCCCAGGTGCTGCTCCCAGTCCGCCGAACCCAGCCTGTCTGCGATCAAGGCGTCCATCGTGCCGTCATCCGGTATCCGCAGCAGCGCTTCGGCCAGGCACATCAGCGCCACGCCTTCGTGGGAGGACAGGTCGTAATGGTTGAGAAATGCGTGCAATCCGGATGAATTCTGTTGCCGCGCGCGCACGCTGTCCGCCAGGGATTTTGCCGTGTCCTCGATCTTCCGTTTCAGCGCCGGCTGCGGACGCGCCAACGGCAGCAGACGCCGCACGATGCCTGCCTCATCGGCAAGGTAATCCCTGTTGATGGCGGTCCAGTCCGACGCGGCGCCCGCATTGCAGGACGCGTTTTTCGAATTTTGTTTCTTCATTCCAGCTACAGGGTCATTCCGGTAAATGTCTCATCCGTCATTCCTGCGAATGCAGGAATCCAGTCGATACATTATTCCTTATACTGATATAATATTTATTTCACATACTAGCAGATAATCTCTAAATTAAGTTTTTATTTATCAATTTTTTTAAAATATTATTCTTTAAATATCGCATTTAATGACATAAAATATTATTGAGAGCATGAGAGACCGACTTGACCGTATCGACCTGAAAATCCTGCGCGAGTTACAGGACAACGGCAGGATTTCAAACATCGACCTGTCCAGGCGGGTCAACCTCAGTCCCGCGCCCTGCCTGGCTCGGGTACGGCGGCTGGAGCAGACCGGATATATCACCCGTTACAGGGCGGAACTGAACCCGGAACTCCTCGGCCTGTCGCTGCTGGCCTATGTCGAGATCACCCTGGACCGGACCACGCCGGATGTGTTCGAGAAGTTCAAACAGGCCGTGCAGGATGTGCCTGAAATCGAGGAATGCCACATGGTGGCCGGCGGCTTCGATTACCTGGTCAAAGTGCGCAGTTCCGACATGGATGCATACCGGAAAATCCTGGGTGAGAAAATCGCGGTGATTCCCGGCGTATTACAGACCCATACCTACGTCGTCATGGAGCAGGTGAAACGCTCCGGGGAGTTGAATATCTGATATCGCCGGGAGCGGGTTCAGAGGTAGTACCACTGATCCCGGACTATTCTATCTCCCATGGATTGATAACCTGAAGGCCTGCCGCGACAAATGGATTTGTGTCCCGTGTGGCGATGATCATCCCGTTGGCGGCAGCCGTTGCAGCAATATATCCGTCAGCCGTACTGATTGACCGACCGGCCATCCTGGCCTGCGACATGAGTTCGGCATAGGTTTTTGTAACCGCAACATCAAAAGGCAATATACGTCCCGAGAACAACGGCAAAAGCTTGTCTTCCAGTCTGTTCTGTAACTTGTCCTTACGCCTCCCGGACGGAAGCAGGGCTGCGCCAAAGCGTAGTTCAGCCACGCTGATTGCCGACAGGTACAGTGTTTCTATGGCCTGTGTATTGATCCAGTCCAGGACACGGGATTCGGGGGCCGGGCGCAATGACTCCGAAATCACGTTGGTATCCAGCATAATCATTCAAAACTCGCGTGCCTGGCAGGACTCTTGTCACGCACCTGTTCCATGAGCGCAGCTTCTTCGTCAGTCAACTTTACCTCACGGCCTATCTCAGCCAATACTGAACCCAGCTTGACGCGGCCCTCGGGCTTCACTGTTTGTTTCAGGATTGCGCGCACCTCGGCCTCAGTACTGTTCCCGCTCCTGGCAGCGCGTACGCGCAAGGCGCGATGGACGTCGTCCGGCAAATTGCGTATCGTCAGGCTTGCCATAATCATCTCCGTCAATTGCTTTCAATGATAGCAATCATACTGTTATGCTATCATTATTGCAACCGAAGCCACCCGATAGGGTAGTATTCCGGCAATTCAGGGCATACTATAGTGATGCAGGTGGGATTGGCTGTGAAAATCCAAAGTCATTAGCTTCCGGCTTTCAGGTCTGGCATGGGAAAGAACAGTGAAAACCTATTCGGTGACAGGGATTGGCTTATATTCGGCAAGTTCGAATCCCAGCACAGCCTGATTTCCCAGGTTGCCCGCCCGGCACTGCTGGAAAAACTGAATGGGTCTTCACAGGGCGTTTTGACCCTCATTGTTACCCCGGCGGGTTACGGAAAATCCACTCTCCTCTCCCAATGGTTTAAAACCCTTACCGGTTCCGATCGTATCGCCGCCTGGCTGACGTTGGATGAAAGCGACCGCGTGGCGCACCAGTTCTGTTCCCATATCGTGCTCTCACTGTGTTATTCGGGAGCAGAGATGGGGCCGTTGGAAAAACTTGCCGAACAGGAATTTGTCGACGTGCCCATAGATGCGGTGATCCGGACCCTGTCGGCGACCCTGGCCAGGCAAAGTAAACCTGTCGTCATCATCATGGAAGACTATCATCGGGTGGGCGATGGTCATATTGACGATGTCATGGAAAAAATCCTTGACCTGACTACCGGATCGACCCACTTTGTAGTCAGTTCCCGGGAAAAACCCAGGTTCAATTTCTCCGGCCTCAAGGTCAACGGTCTGGTACAGGAGTTCGACAGCAACGACCTGCGTTTCAGTATTGAGGACACGCGCCGGTTGTTCCCGGACGATTGCAAAAAGTCCGAACTGAATATCCTGGCAAGGAAAACCGAGGGATGGGCCGTCGCCCTGCAACTGGCGCGCTCCATCCTGGATGAAGAAACATCCCTGGCCAACGTCATTCAGAACCTCTCCGGCGTGACCGATGACCTGGCGGAGTACCTCAACCAGCAAATCTACAGCGGGCTTTCCGATGAGATAAAGCAGGTACTGCGGCAGACTTCGATCCTGGATCGCTTCAACGTCAGCCTGGCTAACGCCGTATGCAAGCGAATCGACTGCCTGGATGTGCTCGACCGTCTTAAACGGCGGCATTCGTTAATCGTTTCGACACAACGGGGAACGAGCTGGTATCGCTATCATCACCTGTTATCGGAATTTCTCGATAATGAACTTGAACGGGTCGAACCGGAGCTTATCCCGACCCTGCATCTACGAGCTGCCGACTGGTATGAAAAGAATAATTTTCCGGCTCTTGCCGTCAGGCATGCCTGTCTGGCCGGAAACCTCGTGCAGGCGGCTCGCATCGTGGAAGAGGCCGGCGGCTGGGAGCTTATCCTGTACGGCGGCATTCCGTCATTCAGGCGGCTTATCGATTCATTCTCCATTACGGATTTCTCAAAGTATCCCCGTATCGAGGTTGCCCGGATTTATTACCTGATAAAGAATGGCGAGATCCTTCAGGCCCGCCTGTTTATGGATCGCCTGCGGGAGACCAGCCAGTGTCTGCCGGCAGATAACGGTGGGGCGGACAGTGCCTTAACCCGCGACATTGTTTTAATCGGCGCGTTGCTTGACGTTTATGAAGATAAAGTAACCTGCCGGGACGAGTTGGAGGGGATTGCCGGCATCTCGGTCAAACTGGCGCAATCCGACGCAACCGGCCACTCCATTGTTACGGCCTGCTCCGCGGTCTCCGCCCTGAACATCGGCAGCTTCAGGGAAGCCCTTGATTACGCCACACATTGCTGCCGGTACATGCGGGAGATAAGCTGCATGCAGGGGTTGAGCTATGCTTTGATCCACCAGGGACGCGCCTCCCTTTACCTGGGCCAGTTCAGGGAAGCGGGCGCAATCTTCAGTGAAGCGCTCGAGATGATCGAAGAGAATTTCGGTTCGGAGAGTAATCTCAAGGCGGTTGCAGAAATTCTTACTGCATCGGCGGACTATGTCACCGACCGGGAAACATACGACCAGGAGCGTCTCACCGAAGCGCTGATCCAGATGGAACATTACGACGGCTGGTTCGACATTTATGCAGCAGGCTACGGAACCGTCGCATCAATTGCCTGCAGGCGGGCAGGTCTGACCGCGGCCTGCGATATCTTACAGCGCGGGCGGCGCATGGCGGAAAGACGTTATCTTCCGAGGCTGGGCGAGTTTATTGATGCCTGCGAATACCTGTACCTGGCGCGTTCGGGTGAGTGGCAGGAGGCGAGAACACTTGCAAAACTGAAGAAAATCAGCTTTCGGCCGGGTTCGACAAGCTCTGTGAACTGGTGGCGCGACCACCTGGTGGGCATGGCTGAAGGTCTTATTGCGCTTGGCGCGCGCAGGAACAAGAGCGCGTTGGATATAGCCGGCTCACTGATCGACATGGCCCGCAGTTGTAACAACCTGTGGTTCGAGATGGAAGCTTCCCTGCTCAGGTCCCTTGCATTGCTGGCGGGCAGGCAGGACGAGCGCGCGTATGCAAGCATGACGGATACGCTGGACATCGCGGCCAAGGAAGGCACCTACCGTGTCCTGCTGGATTTCGGCAAACCGCTTGAGGAACTTCTGTCACGCTTCTACCGCCTGCAACGCCGCAACCTGCAACTCAGCAGCTTTACCGGCAGTTTTGTAAAAGACAGTCTTTCACGTTTTTACAAGACGCCGTATCAACTTAAGGAGAAACCGTCCGAATCGCTCCTGCTCAGCCCGCGCGAACTCGAAATTCTCCAGGAACTGGCGCTGGGTTTTTCCAACAAGGACATCGCCCGCATGCTTGACATGACGGAAAATACGGTCAAGTTCCACATGAAAAATATCTTCAAAAAGCTCGACGTGGACAACCGCATTCGCGCAGTTTCCGCCGGCCAGGAGATGGGCCTGATCTCCTGAATCCCGGAAGCGGGATTAAACCCGTCCCCTGCCACTTAAAACAGTCACGCCATAATAGATGACCGTTGCCGTCAGGATTGAATCCACGCTCGCTATTCCGGAAATGGAAAACCGTTCAGTCTCCGCCAGGTAGCCTGCCAGCACCGCAATACCCCAGGCGATAAACGCATTTACGTTGATCCCGGGTATTGCCGCAGTCATATCCGGCCCACTCTCGTGGCGCCGGATAAGAATGACATCCAGAACATAGATACTGGCAATCGGGGGCACGGTCACTCCCAGTAACACAAGGAAAGGAATCAGGTAGTTATCGGAATACATGAACGCGAGGACGGTTCCCGCCACACCTATGGCCAGGACAAGCTGCGACAGGCTCGCGCGTGTGAAAATGGTCGACAATGACAGGCCTGATGAATACAGGCACAGCACATTGCTGCACCATGAGCTGAGCAGCAACAGGAAAAAAGCGGGCACGCCGATCCCCAGCATGACCATGATCCTGATCAGGTTCGATACCCCCGTGGCGACACTGGGAATGGCAGCCAGGAAAAAAACCAGCGCCTGCACCACCCACAGGGCGATAAAGACCGCCCACATCGCGTGGCGCACATTCCTTGCAAAGCGGCTGTAGTCAGGCTGGATAACCACGCCGACGATATACCCGCCGACGACGGACGAGATCGCGGTGGAATAGCTCAACGGCTGTGCGCCGGGACTGCCCCGGCTCCATGACGGGATATCATCCCAGGATAGCCAGGCGGCATAAATCAGGAAGACCAGCATAACCGGCACCAGGCACAATGCGAGCTTATCGATGCCCTTGAATCCGGACAGGGTGACGCCAATCATCAGGCAGGAGCCGGTGACGATGTACGCCCACACGGGGATGCCCGGACCATACACGCTCTGTACGACCAGGTCGGCCGCAGACGCGAACACATTGATGATGACCCCGAACCAGCCGACCAGGGTCAGCGCAATAATGAAGTTTACGATCCGCCCGCCCGTCCTGCCGAACGCAAATCCGGTCAGCATGTAAGTGGAATATCTCGTCCTGGTGCCGGCGTAACTGGTCAGGGCGCCGAGGCTTCCCAGGATGAAACAGCCGGCCAGGAATGCCATGGCGGCCTTTTCCAGTCCCAGACTGCCGCCGACCTTGGCAGCCTGTAAAAAACCCGGTATGCCGATAACTCCGCCGACAATAATCATGCCTATATGAATACCGCTGCAGGTCTTGTCGCTGGGTACCTGTTCCCGGGAAAAATCATCCATACCATAGTATGTGCAGCCGGCGACAGGCGGCACAAGCTACCCTAACGAGTGGCTTGACAATGATCCTTGCCCATCAATAATCACGGGTGACTGCAAGTCTGAACAGGTGAACTCGAAGACAGGTATGACAGCGTGAGGCGAATCAGGGCGGCTTCGGACGTGGGAGGGACTTTTACCGACCTTGTCTATTACGAGATCGACGATGAGTCCGGCGCCATACAGTCGTTCAGGACCGAAAAGGCGCACACGACACCCCCGGATTTCGAAAAAGGCGTCCTGGATACGCTTGACAAGGCCGGCCTGGACTATGCCGCCATCGAATTCTTCGCCCACGGCACCACCGTGGTCATCAATGCGCTTACGGAACGCAAGGGCGCCAGGACCGGTTTGATAACCACTTACGGGTTTCGCGACGTACTTGAAATTGCCCGCGGTAACCGTCCGGATTTCTTTAACCTGCGCTACCGCAAACCTGAGCCGTTTATCCCCCGTTACTTGCGGCGCGAAGTAAGGGAGCGCATGTCCTGCAAGGGAGAGGTACTGGGCAAACTCAGGCTCGAAGATTTACCGCCGGTCATTGAAGATTTCAAGACCGAAGGCGTTGAAGCCGTGGCAATCTGCCTGCTCCATTCGTATGCCAATCCTTCTCATGAGAAGAAAGTTCGGGAGAAGGTGCGGGAACTGTGGCCGGAAGTCGCGTGTGTCGCCTCACACCAGTTGTCACAGGAGTGGCGCGAGTATGAACGCAGCAATACGACCGCGTTGTGCGCGTATGTGCGGCCCGGCGCCGGGAAGTACCTGGCGGACATGGAAAATGCCCTGAAAACGAGAGGGTTCTCAGGATCGTTTTACGTCATGCGTTCGAATGGCGGCATTGATACGGTCGATTCGGTGAGGGAAACACCCATTACAATCGTGGAATCAGGGCCGGCGAGCGGCGTGCTGGGCGCGGCGTCCCTGGGTAAACTGCTGGGCATTGAGAATATTATCGCCTTCGACGTCGGCGGCACCACCGCCAAATGCTCGCTGCTCGACCACGGCAGGGTCTCGACAACGAACAGTTACGTGGTGGAGCGAAGCGATTTTTCCAGTGGTTATCCCGTGATGACGCCGGTTGTCGATATCGTCGAGATCGGCAACGGCGGCGGTTCTGTCGGTTGGGTCGATGAACACGGCAGGATGCACGTCGGACCCCGCAGCGCGGGCGCCGTGCCGGGCCCGGTAGCCTATAACCGGGGTGGCGCGGAGCCTACTACGACGGACGCCAACCTGCTGTTGCAGCGTATCAACCCCCACTACTTTATCGGTGGAAGTATGGAACCTGATACAGGCGCAGTACGCGCGGCGCTGGCCCGTCTCGGGACAAAAACAGGGATGGAACCGGAGGAAGCGGCGCGCGGGATGATCCGCATTGCCAACCACAATATGGTCAATGCACTGAAGCTGGTTTCCATCAACAGGGGGTATGACCCCAGGGACTTTACCATGGTCGCCTTCGGTGGCGGCGGCGCCATGCATGCATGCGCGCTGGCGGCTGAACTGAACATACCGGAAGTCGTAATACCGGCGCATTGCGCGGTTTTTTCCGCCTGGGGCATGCTGATGTCGGACCTGCGCCGGGATTATGTTCGCACCAGGCCGCTTTTGCTCGATGAAACGAAGGCCGATGAAATAGCGGGGATCGTCGGTGAGATGGAAAACCAGGCTTGTTCAGCTTACCTGGTAGAGGGCATCGACGCGGGTTCCATCTATTTTGAACGCCTGGCCGATATGCGATATGAAGGCCAGGAGCACACTATCAGCGTCAGCCTGCCATCCGGGGACACGGGTCCGGCGGAGGTCAGGGAATTGATCGGACGTTTCAGGGATGCCTATGAACGCGAATATACCTACCGGCTGGATAACGAGGTGGAAATAGTGACTTACAACCTCATCGCCTATGCAGCCGTTAACCGGCCCCGGCTTGCAAAAGTATCCGGCTATGAAGATATTGCCGCCGCCGTCAAGGGCATGCGCATCGTGGATTTTGATGAGCGCGGCATCTGCGAGGCGACAATATTTGACAGGGTAAAATTGCCCTCCGGAGCCGAATTCAGCGGCCCTGCCATTGTCGAAGAGTCCGGCAGCACAACGGTGCTGTTCCCGGGCCAATCCGCGCGCACGGACGAATACGGCAACCTGCATATCACTATTCAACAGACCGCGCCATGACAACCGCCACTACATACGATCCAATCACGATCAAGATAATCCAGAGCTCGCTGAAGGCCATTACGGATGAGATGTTCGCCACGATGCGCAAGACCGCAATGAGTTCAATAATCTATGAAGTCCTTGATTTCGGCGTGGCCCTGACCGACGCCCAGGGAAACCTTGCAAGCTCGGGCAACGGCATCCCCGGTTTTATCGGCATGCTTGAACCCGGCATAAAGACAGTCATTAAAAAATTCGGCTCCCGCCATGAGATCAGGGACGGCGATATATTCATCTCCAACATACCTCACTACGGCGGCGTCAGCCACCTGAACGACGTCGTGCTGATTCTCCCCGTGTTTGCAGGCGGGGACATCATCGGCTGGCTTGCCAACAAGGCGCACTGGACGGATATCGGAGGCGCTTACCCCGGCAGCATCAGTCCGGAAGCCGTGGAAATATACCAGGAGGGGATACAACTCCCCACGGTTAAAGTCATTGAGCGCGGCGAACCGAACCATGCGGTGCTGGATATCATCAGGATGAACAGCCGTCTCCCCGAGACGACTATGGGCGATTTCTGGGCAGGTGTCGCTTCCATGCGCGCAGGAGAAAAGCGGTTCTCGGGACTGGTCGAAAAATACGGCAAGGACACCGTGCTCCACGCAATCCGGGACTATATCGCTCTGGGCGAGGAGATTGCACGGAGCGAGCTGAAAACATTGCCGAAAGGCGAATTTTCCGCAAGTGAAGTGCTTGATGACGGCCGCACGATCAAGGTCGTCATAACAATCACGCAGGACGAATTCGTCGTTGACCTGAGAGGCAATCCGCAACAGAGCAAATCAGCCTTCAACACTTCTTATGAAGCAACGGTTGTTGACGCCAAGATGATCTTCAAGGCCGTCACGAGTCCGCGTTCCTTCGCCAATGCGGGCACCTTCAAACCGCTACAGGTCCTGGTCGACGAGGGCTCGATGTTCGCCGCGCAATATCCCTCGGCCATGAGCGTATACTACGAAGTCGGCATCATGCTGTTCGACCTGCTGTGGAAGGCGCTCGCCCCGGCGCTGGGGGACAGCCTGCCCGCCGGGCATTATGCGTCCATCTGCGGGACCTTTATCGGCGGCCCCCATCCCGAAACCGGCAAGCCTCACAGTATTGTCGAACCGCAACTTGGCGGCTGGGGCGCCTGCCGGGGCAACGACGGTATCAACGCCCTGTACACCGGCCACCATGGTGATACGTTCAATTGCCCGGTCGAGATTACGGAACAGAGAAACGGTCTGCAGGTGGATCGCTTTTGCCTGAACGAGGAGCCGGGAGGAGAGGGTGAATTCATCGGCGGCAAGGGGATCAACCTGGACTACCGCATCCTGCGCGATGACTGGTGGATAACCGTGTATTACGTCCGCTCGGAAAACAGTCCCTGGGGGCTGAACGGTGGTCTTGAGGGCACAACCAATTACATCAGGGTAGTGCGTACGGACGGACGGGATGAAAGGTACCGATCCTGCACCGCATTACCGCTCGGCCGCGGTGACGTGGTCAAGGTCGTCACCGCCACCGGCGGCGGATACGGCAATCCGCGTCGGAGGCCCAGGGAAAAAGTTATCGAAGATATGAAAAATGACTACATCAGCACCGAACGGGCACGGAAAATATATGGAATTCGGTAGGGACCGGAGTCCATCATTGGGTTGTCAACGCCGCTCGGCGTGATAATTACCAAACCTGTCAACGGTAACCCCGTAACCAGGCGGGATTACCATGCTGACCGACGGTTCCTGCACCACAGCCGGACCATCGAATTTCATGCCGGGCTCCAGCCGCAGCCCGTCATAGATGACGGCATCGCGAATACCACTTCGATCAAAGTCCACTCGACGCACATGCAGGACCGCATCCTCCGGTCTGGTTCCGGTCTGCGCCTTTTCCAGGAAGTCGGGTTTATCCACCGCCACGTTCGCCACCAGGTGCAGGTTCACCACCTGGAGACCGGTATCGAGACGGTAGGTATAACGTTTCTCATGGGCAGCGTGAAACCGTTTGGCGGCAAGCGCCAAATCTGCCCGGCCATCGGCAAAGGGAAACAGAATCTTGACGGTATGTTCCTGGCCGCGGTAACGCATGTCTGCGTAATAATCGAAGCTTATCTCATGGCCGTCTGAACCGGGGTTATCGCCGGCATGGTCCTTGTGTGCCTGACCGATCAATGAATTAAACAGACTTACCAGCTTGTCCATGTTGCCCGGTTCCAATGCCAGCGGACAGGTTTGCAGGTAGTCACGACGCAGGTCTGTCAACAACATCCCCCAGGCTGAAAATACCGCGGAGTTGACCGGTATGATGACACTGCGCACCTGTAATTCTTCAGCCAGGGCCAGCGCATGCAACGCTCCTCCCCCGCCAAAAGCAACCAATGTGAAATCGCGCGGGTCATAGCCCTTATTTGTGGACACCAGCCTGAGTGCATTGGTCATGTTGGCGTTGGCAACCCTGACTATTCCCCTGGCCAGTTCTTCCCGGGTCATATCCAGCCTCTCCTGTAACGGTTTGAACGCGGCATTCACCGCATCCCAGTCCGGCTGCACGGTCCCGCCTACAAAACTGTCCGGGTCAATTCTTCCCAGCACCAGGTTGGCGTCGGTCGTTGTGACTCTTGTGCCTCCCTTGCCGTAAGCCGTCGGCCCCGGCAGCGCGCCCGCGGACTGTGGCCCCACCCGCAGCCTGTTGCCCTCGTCAATCCAGGCAATGGAACCGCCGCCGTTGCCGATTTCTACGAGTTCCGAGACCGGGGTCTGGATAGGATATCCAGGGTTTTTGCGGTCCCTGTTGATATAGTATTCCGTGGTGATCCTGATTTCTCCGTTCTCAACCAGGGCGCATTTCGCCGTGGTGCCACCGATATCCAGAACGATCAGGTTTTCCTCGCCGATATGTCTGCCGAGGTCGGCAGCGGCATAAATACCGCTGGCGGGCCCTGACTCCACCATGGCGACCGGGTTGGCTTTGGCGGCGTCTGCCGTGGCAATGCCGCCGTTTGACTGCATCATGTAAGGTTTCCCGGCAAAACCGCCGCTAACCAAGTGCCGTTCCAGGGATTCGATATATTTTTTCGCGACGGGATGTACAAAAGCGGCCAGTACCGTGGTGCTGGTGCGTTCGTATTCCCGCCATTCCCGGCTGATCTGGTGGGAAGCCAGCACGGATACATCCGGCCACAAAGCCGTGATCTGCGCTGCAGCTTTTATCTCGTTTTCCGGGTTGATATACGAATGAAGAAAACAAACGGCTATGGCCCGCACGCCTTCCGCCTTGAAGAACTCCAGCAACTCCGGCAGAGGTTCGAGGCACACCGCTTTCTGCACTTCCCCCTTGAAGTTGACGCGTTCATCGAGTTCCGCCCTGAGGTAGCGCTCGACAAAAGGCCCGGGTTTCCTGAAGTTGAAGTTGAACAGGTCCGGCCGGTTGCCGCGGGCGATTTCCAGGACGTCGCGAAATCCTTTCGTAGTGATCAGCGCAGTCTTGACGCCCTTCTTTTCCGTCAGGGCATTGATGACCAGGGTTGAACCGTGTGCGAAGAATCCAAGGTCGGCAGGAGCGACCCCCGCTTTCTTCAACGAGGCCATTACCCCTGTCTCAAAATCGGGGGGCGTGGTATCGGTCTTTACCGACTGGACGCCCCCACAGGCGCCTGTCCCGTCATCGATCCGGTAATATACGAGATCGGTAAAAGTCCCGCCTACGTCACTCGCCGCCCTGAACCTGCCCTTTTCCCGATTAAAAATCGTACCTGTACTCGACACGCCAGATCCTGGGGGGAGCCGGGTGCAGGAACAGCGGCGTCACCACTTCGGAATTGTATTCTTCATCCGTGAGGTTGTTGATATAAGTCGCCAGCGTCCATTTATCGCCTCTCAGCCCGAAACGCAGGTTTACCAGGTCCAGGGGCGATCTGGGATGTGTGTTTTCCGGAGTCCAGAACTGTTTGCCGCGCCGCTCATAATCCACCCTGGCAAACAGCGCGGTCTCATCGAACACATTGAATTCGAACTGCGCGCCGGCATTGATGGTGTATTCAGCAATGTACGGCAGTTCATTGCCTACCGTTCCCGGTCGTTCCTCGTATTCGGTGATCTCTCCATCGGTCTGACCATAGGCCGCATACACGTCAATATTGTCTGATACCCGCCAGACTCCCTCAATCTCAAAACCATCCAGTTCCCCTTCGTCGATGTCTTCAAAAACCTGTACGAAGGCCAGGCCGTCAAAGGGAAAATACTGGGTGTTGTCGACCGTGGAATTGAAGTAGGCCATATTCAGCCTGAAAGGCCCGTGGGTCATCTTTGCGCCTACTTCCCAGGCAGTATTCTCCTCCTGTTCTATGAACTCCTTGGCCGTGGCGCTGATCACCCCGATACCGGGATAATTGAACTGGCCGGCGCGGTAACCGATACCCCAGCTACCGAAGAGGTTGATTTCATCCGTTACTTCGTAGCGCAGGGTTATCTTGGGTTGGAACTTGCTGTAGGTCTGCTCGTTGACCTCCGTTGACCTTTGGGTGTACATCAGCAGTTCATCAAAAGTTGAATACGCGCCGCAGTTGACCGCCGGCATGGGATTGGCTACGAGCGGCTGTCCGGTAAAGAAATTGATGGCGTCACAGCCCACCGCGCCGTAGGGCTGGTTCACCCCGGATGCATCAGCCTGACGGTACACTCGTCCGGCGGTGTTGTACGGGTTTATGTTCTGTTCCCGCGTCTCTTCGTCGTAGCGGGCCGCCAATGACAGGGTCAGCCGATCCATCACGTCCCAATCAACGCTGCCGAACACCGCCCAGGCATAACTGTCTTCCAGGAAGGAGAGAAAATCACCCGGAGCGACCCCGCTGGGGTTGGTGCTGTCCTCAAACGCCGGTACGGTTGTTGGGCGCAGAATACCCAGCCCCTTGTCCTGCCCCGTCACGGTGGTGCGCAAACGGTCCCAGGACAGGTAATAGGCGCCCGCCTGCCAGCGCAGGGCGCTGTCCTGCCTCGATGTCAGGCGCAATTCCTGGCTCCAGCCGTCAACGTCCACGTAGGTGTGCTGGGTGCCGTCCAGGACTGACAAGTAAGGTCCCTGGTCGGCGACCGACGAGGTTTCCAGTTCGTCATACGTAGTGACGGACTTGAACTCGGCAAATCCAAGGTCGTAGTTCAGTTTGACGGAAAAGCCGACGGTCTCGCGCCGGCCGCGGTCGGGATTGTTCGCCACAT
Source organism: Gammaproteobacteria bacterium (assembly GCA_965204045.1). Lineage (GTDB taxonomy): Bacteria > Pseudomonadota > Gammaproteobacteria > Eutrophobiales > Eutrophobiaceae > JAAXHV01. Next base: position 3,996,878 of record CBDBDW010000002.1, on the reverse strand, counting down.
AGGGAAGACCGGTAAGATCGGCGCCTTTTGCGTTGATTTCATCCGTCGTCACGCCCAGTTCGGCCGCGGTGCCGACAAAAAACCCGAACACCTCAAAATTTGCCGCGCCGGGCCAGTGGAAGCCGATGCCCTTGCCCTTGTGCTTGGAATACTGCGCCTTGAAATCCACATCCAGGTTGTCCGTGGGCGTCCAGGTGATACGCCCGCGCAGGGTCCGGTCGTTGTAAGGGTCCGTCTCATCGTCCAGTGTGACATTTTTGAAATAGCCGTCCCGCTCCAGCATGCGTCCGGACAGGCGCACCGCAAGCGTGTCCGTTATGGGGCCGCTGAAGGATCCTTCGATGGCAACCTCGTCCGCTTCGCCGTAACTCGCCTTGATGTGTCCTTCCGGCTCCTCAGCGGGAGCTTTGGTAGTGATGATAATGGCGCCGTTGGACGCATTGCGGCCGTACAGCGCGCCCTGCGGACCCTTCACCACTTCTATCTGTTCCGTATCGAACACCTGGCCGATAAACTGGCGGGCATTGACCACCAGCACGTCGTCCACCACCACGGCAACCGGCAACTCACCGTTGCGCACACGGCTCAGGCCGCGCACCGTGAGAAAGGATGTGCCGATAGTCTGTGATTCCGCCAGGGTGACGTTAGGGGTAAGCTGGATGAAATCGGCTGTCTGGGTGATGCCCGCCTCTTCAATCTGTTCTGCCGTAAACGCGCTCACAGTAATAGGGGCGTCCTGGATATTTTCCTCGATTTTGCGGGCAGTTACGATGATTTCCTCCAGGACGGCCTGGGCGGATACGGGCTGCCAGGTCCCGGTTGACACCATAATGGAAACGCCGAATACGGCTGACAGTCTGCAATTATTCATAAGACTCCCCTAACCTGACCAAGTATGGCGGGGACGGACCCCCGCCTGCAGCATGCGGGGGCATGCTTAAATCCGTCCCCTGATTCTTCGTCGATTTGCACAAGATTTAACCTGTAAGGGACTAAAGTGAGCATCGACAAAGCCACGATAGACCACAATGGAACACCGCTTCAAATACGCAAAAGAGTAGTTGAACGCCTGTCCGGGCTCTGCCATCGGCAGTTATTGCTACCCTTTCAGGTAGGGTCACGCCCGTTTGCCTCGGGATAGAAGTAAACAACCTGTTCAGGGGTGACATAACCGTTTCTCAGATCGCTCCGGACCTTGTCCACGGGACGTTCTGCAGGGTCGCCGAAGCCGCCTCCGGTTGCCGAATACAGGCGGGCTACTTCATTCTCGCCCAGGGCAAGGGCTGTCGCCACACTGTGGCGCTCAACCGAGCCGTCGGCCCGCAGGATCTCGGCATAGTTGAGACTGCCTTCCCGCCCGCCCCGCAGACCCCAGGGCCGGGACCGGGTGCGTGAAAAGGCGATCGTCAAAAAAGCGTCGCCATGGATGACCCGGTAATCCAGTACCACGCCCTTGCCTCCGCGGAATTTTCCCTCGCCGCCCGGTTCGGTATGAAATGCATATTGATCCACTTGCAGACCGTAGCGCGCTTCGGTCAATTCGACCGGTATGTTGAAGGTCTCGCCGTTGCCGCAGCAGAACATGCCGTTGATGCCGTCCGCATCGGGCGCCGCCCCCCAACCGCCCATTAACGGCTCGCCCATGATGTAAAGTTCCCCCGTATCCGGGTGAAACCCCGAGATAAAGGTGCTGCCGACAGTGCGCTTATGGCCGGCAGGCAGGCGGTTCGGCGCGATGGGGGCCAGCGCCTTCCAGACGACGTCTATGGCGGCGATCAGCGACTCGAAATACAGGGACACCGGCGCCGGCGACTCAGCAGTGAGCAAGGTCCCGGAAGGACAGATGATTTCCAGGGGGCGAAACGCGCCGCCGTTGGCGGGGATGTCCGGATTGGTGACCGCCTTGAAAACACAGCGCACACCGGTGAGTAATCCCGCATAGGAGCAGTTGACCGGTCCCGGCGCCTGCGCCGCGGTCCCGGTGAAATCGGCAATGCAGCGCCCGTCTTTCAGGGTGACGGCAACCTTGATGGTAAACGGTCCGTTGCCGAGGCCGTCTTCCTCGATCACGTCTTCCGCCGTATATACGCCCTCGGGCAGTTTAAGCAATTCCAGGCGCGTCATGCGTTCACCGTAGTCCAGCAGGTCTTCCATCGCGGCCAGTACCGCATCCCGCCCGTATTTGCCGATCAGGCTTTCGATGCGCCGCGCACCGACCCGCGCCGCGGCGACGCCCGCGTGCATGTCCCCCAGGGTATCATCCGGAAGACGGACGTTTTCCCTGATCAACTCGACCAGGGAAGTATTGAGTTTTCCCGCTTCATACAGTTTCAGGAAGCGGAAATGCAGGCCCTCCTGGAATATCTCGGTGGAGCGGGTGGTCAGGCTGCCGGTATCCATACCGCCGATCTCCGTCCAATGGGCCTTGTTGACGGTGAAAGCAACGATACGATCGTCATGAAAGATCGGCAATATCGTTACGACGTCGGGCAGGTGGGTGCCGCCGCCATGGTAGGGGCTGTTAGTCAGGAGGACGTCTCCGGGGGACAGGCCCGCGCCGCCATCATAATGTTCAAGCGCACTCCTGACTGCGCTGTCGAGAGATCCGAGAAAAGCCGTCACCCCGTTGCCCTGGGCCAGCAGGTTTCCCTGCGCATCCGTGGCTCCCACGGCGAAATCCAGGGCTTCGTAAATGATCGGACTCATGGAAGTGCGGCGTAGCGCCTCGAACATTTCATCACCGACCGCCTGCAAGGCATCCTGGATGATACCGGAGGTAAACCTGTCAATCTCCATGTCTTGAAAGTAGCGAACCAGCCCGACTGCCGCAAGCTACCCACAGGTGTAGGTCAAACGCGGGGAATATGCCTGTTAACGACGGTCGGGGATGCTGAACCACACTTTGAGGTAGCTTGTGCCGTGCCGCGATCCCTGAATAATCATCAATGGTAATCCAATTAAAGCCGGAGGCGAACGAGTGTGGCCGACGATATGAATATAAAGGTGATGTACCTGAATCCCATAGGCAGCGGCGCCTACAACCGGGCATTTGCGGACATGATTGAACAATACAAGTATCCCGCTACGTGCGCGGATGTCGTTTCATTAAATCCGGAAACCGTGCCGCCCGGCATGAATAACCTGGAGTACCGCAGCTATGAATCCTTTATTGTGAACGACACGGTTGAGACAGCGCGTTATGCGCCTGAACATGACTATGACGCCATGGTGATAGGATGTTTTTACGACCCGGCGCTGCATGATGCACGCGAGATCTCCGGCAACACAGTCATCGTTGTACACTGGAAATCGGTTTTTACCGGGAACTCCAGGACTACCTGAACGGCCCCGAAGCGTTTCCGGGCGCAGGGCTCCCGGTTATCGATCCGTCGATTGCCGCCTTCAAGGCTGCGGAAAACGCGGCGCTATTGAAAAAATACGGCTGGAAAAACAGCAGGTACGGGAGCATGCAACCACCACCCGAGGACGAGTTGAGAGTGTTCAACCTGTTCCGGGAGGATTACGAATTCGTAAACGTCATCCATGTGCCGGCAGACTAGTCTCGTTATGACGGATGCATGCGTCAGGCAACTATATAACCCACGGATTAATAGCCTTAAGACCTGACGGCGCGGGGTCATACTTAAATCTGTCCTCTGTCTCGTGACAAGCCTATTACGCATTATTGCGCAGTATAAATCAATTATTAGTTGCGCATTATTGCGCAATATTGCATAATACTGCGCAACATCCACACCAGGGGCAGTCAGATGTTGTCATTTACACCAGACAGCAGGATCGAGAATCAACTCAAGGCATTACAGGGATTACTGGTTGAGACTTCCAGGAATCTTGAAACCGCTACAATTGAAGAGAAGCGTTTCCTTGAGAAATGCGCCTTGATAAGCAACGTCGGGGCGACGACACGGATTGAGAACGCGATATTGACCGACGTGGAAATCGAGTGGGTCGATACAATCCTGTCGAAAGACGGCAGAACCACGGCTTATGAGGAAAAAATGGATTTGATAATTGACAAGCTATCGAAGAGCAGGCAAAGGAGTATAGAAGAAGTCATAGGCAGCCGGAGTGTGCTCACGACCGTATATCTCCAGGCGCAGGAGTTGAAACCACTGACCCAGGCCATAGTCCGGGGCCTCCACCGGGAATTACTGAAATACTATCCTCCCGCCGAACATTTTGCCGGAGCGTATAAAACCGTAACCAACAAGGTTATCTCAAGAAACAATGAAACCGGTGAAGAACGTACCGTTCTGGAACCCACCGATCCCGGGATAATGACCGAGATGGCGATGGGTGAACTGGTTGATTGGTATAACGAGACTATAGATATCTATCACTGGCCCCTGCTCACGGCTGTCGAGTTCACCTTCCGCTTCCTGGCGATACACCCTTTCCAGGACGGTAATGGCCGGTTGGGCAGGGCTTTATTCCTGTTGATACTATTGCAGTCAGGCGATAAATACCTGCAGGAAATTGCTTCTTATATTGCGATAGACAGAAAAATTGAGCAGAACAAGAGCCAGTATTACACCGTATTGCACCAGTGCTCGGACGGCAGGTTTCATGCCGATGCAAAGCTGTATAAATTCGATATGGTTGTCCTCTTTTTTTTGAAGATCTTCGAAGCGGCGATTGCCGGTATCGCGGTATATCGAAAGAAATACGCGCATCTTCAGTCGTTATCCGAATCAGCGGTTACGGTCCTGGAGTGTTTTAAATCCAATCCGGAAACGAAACTGAAAGTTGCCGACATTGAAAAAAACACCGATCTACCCAGGCGCACAATCCAGTTCGCGCTGAAATCACTGGTGGAGAAAGCTATTTTAAACAGACTGGGCAAAGGCGCCGGGAGCAGGTATCAGTTGGTATTCTAACTGCTCGTCGCCTAATCCGCCTTGAAAATCTTTGTGGTTTGCATAATCACCTCCCAGGTTGGTATATGACAGCATATACCACATACTCCAATCTGCAATTAGTGAAAATGTACAGAAAAGTGCTGTACATTCTCACCAATGACGGTATCCTTGACAGTAAGTTAAAACATTCGGTGGAGAAGCTGAGTCATGGCAACGTCACGTATAGATATGAGGATTGATGAGTCTGTAAAGGCAGCCGCAGAAAAAGCGGCAGCTCTTGAGGGTATGAAGAGTCTGACCGAATATGTTGTTCGACTAATCGAGAAGGACTCGCAGCGGGTGATCAAGGAGCATGAATCAATAACGCTCGAGGATGACCTATTTGATCGATTTATCCAAGCCTGTGAGGCAGCGCAAGCACCCAATCAGAAACTGCGTGAAGCCAGAGACCTCGCCCGGCAGAAGAATATCCGGTGACCCCTGCGTCCCAATTCGTCGAATTGGATAAAGCCGTTCATGATCGCAAATCTTTCGATTGCGGCACGGAGGAATTGAACCTTTTCCTTCAGCAATATGCCGCCAGACACAGAACAGCAGGCATCAGTATGACAATGGTACTGCCTGCCGAAGAGAACAAAGCAGATATCTGCGCCTACTACACCCTGTCCCACACCGAGATCAAACGTCAGGCGTTACCGAAGTCAGTCGCGAAGAAATTACCTCATTACCCGATTCCTGTGATCCTGGTAGCGCAGCTCGCAGTGAACAGGAAAGTGCAGCGTCAAGGCCTTGGTAAAATCACACTAATTCGCGCCTTAGGACATGCCAGCGAAATCAATAAACACTTGCCCTCCTATGCCGTAGTGGTTGACGCGTTGGATAACCAGGTTCAGGAATTTTACGAGCAATTCGGTTTTACAGCTTTCGACACTCATAGCAATCGCAAACGTCTCTACATGACCATGCAGACTGTCAAACAATTATTCAGTGAATAAGGGGAGCGATTTACTGTGGACCGGACCGGCGCCCAACTGCTGCGCGATTATATGAGAGACATCGTTCGCCGGCAGGCGGAGGCAGAAGATCACGATGCCTGGTTCCGCGAACAGGTACGGGTCGGATTGGCTTCCGCCAATGCAGGAAACCTGCTGCCGAACGAAGAAGTCGAAGCGAAATTTGCCACCCGCAGGACTGAAACCCGCGGTAAGCTCGATAATCAGTCGTGAAGCTGTATTGGACACTCGAAGCCATTAGCGACTGAAGACTGGATGAGGAGTTATGGGGTTGCATTCGATGTTATTTCCGCAAGGCTCTTGCAGAACTTTAAGCAGGATTGACTATATGGCAGGTAAAGAGGCTCAACGCTGGTGCATCTACATTGATATTCTTGGATTCAGTGAGGTTTGGGAATGCGATGAATATAAAGCGATTAAGTCCCTTAGGGAACTGATGCGAGCTATCTATCGAATCGGAAAAGAGGTTTATCCAAACGAAGTGGAACGTTGCTTTGGCAAGAACTTGCTTCGAAGGGTTTTAACTCACTAATATGCTACAATTACTTTGCACTATCCAGAACGGGATTGAGTAGTCAGGATTGCGTAGAGATTGTATGCATAAAGAAACGTAATATTCCTGATTTATCGAAAGAACTGCCATGCTTGCTTGTCAAAGGAGAGGAAAAGTGAAAAAGAAACCTGCACATGAAGACAAAGTGCCGATTTACGTTACCAGCATGGGGCATCGGTATGTAAAGGTAGAAGAGTTGCTCCAAAGCAGCCGGGTTCAGAATACACTGCGGGAAATGGCCGAAATTGCAGACAATCTGCATTCCGAACAGTCAATCAGTAATACACAGGATTAGCTGGCATTTTGATAATAGTTGGGCTGCCAAAAATAGTTACAAGATGATTTTGTAGAGTGCCTCGCAAATCATAACGTAGTACATACAACAGGACGTATATTATGCAATTCGGAACGCTGCTAATTCCCATTCTTGGTGGTTATATTTTCATTATCACTTGCTATTTGACACGTTATATAGCTGTTCGGGATACTGGTTATCATCTTTTCTTTAAATCCGCGGTTGCAGGGAGTGTTTTATTTGCAACAGCGTATGCCGTAGAGCCGTTCGTCATATCATCATCGACTGCAATTCAAGACTTCTGGCAATCAAATCTCGTAGCAGAGAATATCGGAACCAGTGCGTTAAGCCTGGTACTTGGTTTTCTAACGGCTGTAGGAATCAATATCTTTTGCAGGAAGGAAAAGTATGCGCAAAATGCCGCCGAGAAACGGGGCGACAGAGTGGAACTGATGTTGGCAAGCTCATCTGATTTGCAGATGCAAGTGGAAGTAACGTTAAAAAGTAGCAAGTCCTATATTGGCTACGTCGTTCATAGCCCTTTTGCTATTCATGGGCGATCCGATGTGGAAATACTTTTGACAGCGAGCGGCTACCGCCAACCAGAAACACAGGAATTAAACCTTACTACGCACTATTCCAAGATTCTGAATTACCCGGATGATAGCTCATTGCCGATAAAATTATCCGTTGAGCACTTTCGTATTGCTATTCATATGTCAGAAGTAATTTCTGTGCGCTTGTTTGATCCGAAGTTATACAACCATCTCAGAAAGATGCGTCGAATGAGAGTTAAGAGTACAGATGAACGCGATATTAATTTTGCAGATGTTTAAGGAAGCTTTAGCTTATGAGAAAAAAAGACTTCATCAAATCAGAACTGCTCTTCACCCAAAGCCATGATCGACCCGCTGCCGGCCCGGATGGACGAGAAATGCCCGCCGGTCCGGGGCAGGTAGTGCTCGGCATAGAACCTGGCTGTTACGATTTTACTCCGGTAAAACTCATCATCCGGGGAAGCGGATTTTTGCGCGGCGATCGTTGCCGCCCTGGCCATCTGCCAGCCGCCGCACACATAACCCATCAGCATGAGAAAATTGATCGCTACGGAACCGGGCGCATTGGGGTCGTCCCGGTAGTTGTCCAGTAACCATTCGGTAGCCTGTTCCAGTTTTCCGGTGGCATCGCCCAAGGCGCGCTTGATGATCGCCTGGTTGACGTCGTCATCGGGCAGGTCAGCGATTGTCTGCCTGATTTCGCCGATGAGTTCCCCGATTGCCTTGCCGCCGTCCCTGATGACCTTGCGCCCGACCAGGTCCTGGGCCTGGATGCCGTTGGTGCCTTCATAAATACTGGTGATGCGGGCGTCCCGAAAGTGCTGGGCAGCGCCGGTTTCCTCGATATACCCCATGCCGCCGTGTACCTGTACGCCCAGGGAAGTGATTTCCTGGGCCAGTTCGGTCGACCAGGCCTTGACCACCGGTGTCAGCAGGGCAAATCGTTCACTATGGTTGCCACTGTCCGGAGAGTGGTTCTTGTAATCCAGTGAGGTTGCAGTGACGTAGGCGACCGCCCGCATCGCCTCACACCCGGACTTCATCAGCATCAGCATCCGGCGCACGTCCGCGTGCTGTATGATCCGCGCGCGTCCGGACTGTCCCGGTTTCCTGCCCTGTTCACGCTCTTTCGCATAGGCCAGCGCCTGCTGGTAGGCGCGTTCGCTGATACTGAGACCCTGCAGGCCCACCGACAGGCGGGCGTGGTTCATCATGGTGAACATGCAGGCTATCCCGTCGTGCTCTGCGCCCACCAGGTAACCGTGAGCGCCGCCGTTGTCGCCGTAACTCATGACACAGGTGGGGCTGCTGTGAATGCCCAGTTTATGTTCGATGGACACCGGATGGACGTCGTTACGGCGGCCGGTGGAACCGTCCGCGTTGACCATGTACTTCGGCACCAGGAACAGGCTGATGCCCTTGATTCCCGGCGGCGCGTCGGGCAGGCGCGCCAGGACCAGGTGCAGGATATTGTCCGTAAAGTCATGGTCGCCCCAGGTAATGAAGATCTTTCGCCCTGATATGAGGTAGGTATCGCCGTTGGGCGCCGCCCTGGTCCTGATCTCGGCCAGGTCCGACCCGGCCTGTGGTTCCGTCAGGTTCATGGTGCCGGCCCACTCCCCCGAAACCAGCTTCGGCAGGAAAATGGCCTTCATGTCGTGGGAGCCGTGCAGCCCCAGGGCAACCGCGCAGCCTTCCGTGAGCATCGGGCACAGGGCAAAACCCATATTGGCCGACTGCCAGATTTCATTGGTCGCGGCGGCGACCAGTTCCGGCAGCCCCTGGCCGCCGAATTCAGGCTCGAACGGCAGCGATGCCCAGCCGCCTTCGACAAACGCGCGATAGGCGTCTTTGAACCCTTCCGGGGGCGTGACCTCCGCATCATTGAATTTGGCGCCGTCAATGTCTCCGGGACGGTTGAGCGGCGCCAGAACGTCTGCGGCAAATTTTCCCGCTTCCTCCAGGACCGCATCCACGGTCTCGACCGTAGCCTCCTCAAATCCGGGCAGTTGATTGACGTCCGGCAATCCTGCCAGTTCGTTCAGGACAAAGCGCATGTCGCGGGTGGGGGCAGTGTAAGTAGTCATTTGCCGGCTGGGGACGGATTTAAATCTGTCCCCGATTTCTTCTGAAAACTCTGGTACAGGCGGGCGGCGTATTTTTCCCGGAACTGGTCGCAGTCCTGGAGCAGTGTCTGCGTGGTTTTCGGCATCGGTACCCGGTAGTTGGTCAGGTCCTCGATCAGTGTGCCGCAGCGGTGGAAAATATCGATCCCGCGTTTCCCCAGGGCTTGCTCGCGCCGGGTTGCATCCTCGCCCAGTGTCGGTTTGCAATCGGCAACCTGTTCGGAAGCGCTGACGAAACGCGGCCAGATTTCTATGATGGCCGGGTCGCTGCGCAGTGTCTCCATGGTATTTTTACCGCTGTCGGCCAGTTCCTGAATCAGTTTCACCAGGTTGCTGAACATGGGCGCCATCGCGAAAACGTCGTTCATCTTGTCGGTAAGCTCGTCGATTTCCCGCATGGTGTGCGCAATTTTGATATAGCGGCTTTCCAGGAAGCGTTCGACGGGCGTGGTAAATGCCCGGAAAGGCTCTCCCCAGAGCTCTTCCAGGCCCTCCCTGCCATGCTTGACCCGGATGTATTTCCCGTATTCGAGCGCGCCCATGAAGCACAGGCCGCATTCCCTCAGTAATTCGTTTTCCGGATTAACGGTAATGCCAATCTGCTCCAGTTCGACGATATGGGTCAGGATGTCCGCGCCGCGGTTCAGCAGCGCGCCGGCCAGCATCGCGGCCAGCACCCGTTTTCTTGACGAGTTTCCCTCCGCTTCGTACCTGCGCCGAACCTCCTCAAGCTTGTCGCCGGGGGTATTTATTCCGGGTTCCACGTGGTGGAATACACGCCGGGTCAGCTGGTCGATAAGGGTTTTTTTATAGGCAAGATTGTTCGGTACGTCGTAGTGCCGGATCCAGTACCCCTCGTAATAAATGCGATCCTGGCCGTCTATTTCCCTGAGGGCGCCGTTCGCGACTTCTTGCAGCATGTTTCAATCAGGCGGATGCCGGGAATCTCGACAGGTAGTGTTTGCTGTTCAGTACGGGCAATACTCCCAGGTCAACCGGCCCCTCCCGCGCCAGCGCATCCTGGCGGGTTTCCAGGCCCTGCCGGTAACGCGCGTACACGCCCAGCGCCCAGACCGGGAAATAGTGGCTGTAACCGTGATAGCGCAGGTAGAACACCCGCGGGAATCCGGTGCCGGTGAACGTTTCTTCTCTCCAGCCCTTTGCGCCGTCAAAATTTCGCACCAGGTAATTGACGCCTTTTTCCACTGTTTCCGATTCCGTCTCGCCCATCGCCATCAGGCCCAGCAGGGCCCATGCCGTTTGCGACGCGGCGCTCTCTCCCGACCCGCCCAGCGCCGGGTCATTGTATGTATCGCAGCTCTCACCCCAGCCGCCGTCACTGTTCTGGATGTCTTTCAGCCATTTCACGGCCTTGCGCAGCCAGGGTTGTTTCGGGTCCTCGCCCAGGGCGCCCAGCCCGACCAGCACGGCCCAGGTCCCGTAGATGTAATTGACGCCCCAGCGGCCGAACCAGGCGCCGCAGGGTTCCTGGTCCTGTTTCAGGAACTCGATGGCGCGGGCGACAGGAGGAAAGGTCTTGTCGTAGCCGAGCATGGCGAGCATTTCTATGCAGCGCCCGGTCAGGTCCGCGGTGCTGGGGTCGACCAGCGCCCCATGATCGGCGAACGGAATGTCGTTCAGGTATTCGTAATGGTTGTCGATATCGAAGGCGCCCCAGCCGCCATCGGTGTTCTGCATGCCGATAGTCCAGTTGACGGCCTGGGCGATGCGCCTTTTCTTGTCCGGATGGTAATGGGCGCCGGCGCGCAGCAGGGCCATCACGACCATGCTGGTGTCATCGACGTCGGGGTAGAAGTCATTCTCGAACTGGAACGCCCAGCCTCCGCCTTCCAGGTCGGGGTCATTGCAGGTCCAGTCGCCCCGGGTAAACACCTGTTTGTCGAACAGCCAGTCGGTAGCCGGCTTGACCGCTTCGTTGTCCGCTCTGAGGCCGGCCTCCGACAGGGCGGACAGGCTGAGGCATGTATCCCATATCGGGGAGACACAGGGCTGGACATAGGTTTGCGCCTCTTCCTCTATCACCAGGTCCTCAATGGCCCGTATGCCGCGCGCCATGTCCGGGTCGCGCGCATCATGGCCCAGCAGTTTGAGCGCGTAGACGGCATTGGCCATGGCCGGAAAGATCGCGCCGATGCCGCCCTCTCCGCGCATGCGTGTCCGCATCCAGGTTTCCAGCCGGCGCAGGGTAAGCCGCCTGATGAACCGGGGAACCAGCGGCTCCAGCAACTTGAGCAGGCGGTCCAGGAGGATAAACGCGTTCTTGATGTGCCGGCCGGGCGCAAATTTGTCGATGTGTTTCAGGGACTCGGGGTCGTCAAGGAACAATTCCCTGATACTTACCTCCCGGTGCACCGGCTTGAAGGAGAAAATCAGCAACAGGGGAACGATGACGCAGCGCGACCAGTAGGACACCTTGTCCAGGCTGAAAAACCACCAGCGCGGCAGCCAGGTTATCTCCGGCAGCATGGCGGGCACGGTTCTCCAGGGCGCCTGGCCGAACGTTGCAAGCAGGATGCGGGTAAACACGTTGACCCGCTCTGCGCCGCCGTTATTCCGCACCCAGGCGCAGGCCCGCTGCATGGTCTCTGCGGCGGGAGCGGCGCCGGTTGTTTTCAGCGCAAAATAGGCTTTTACGGTGGCGCTGATATTGCCGGGACCGCCTTCGTACAGGGGCCAGCTCCCGTCCGGCAATTGCCGGCTTGAAATGTAATCGGCCAGGCGCTTTTCCCGCCCCTTGTCGACCCTGCCGAGCAGGTGTTGCAGCAGGATGTATTCGGAGGGGATTGTGGTATCCGCTTCCAGGTCGAAACGCCAGTACCCGTCCTGGCGCTGTCGCTCCAGCAGCGCCGTGCCCGATTGCACCAGCGTATTGGCCAGGGGGTCGGTTTGCGGAACCGGAACATTTGCCTCTTCCCGTTGCAGGAGCCGGTCTGACAGTAATTCACCAAACAGTGTATTTGTTATTGTCGCCGTATTTTGTTCAGACATGGTTCCTGTACCGCAGTGGCATTAAACGAACCATTTTAATTTATCTTGTTAAATTTGCAAGTTATTTTTGTGAAAAGCAGCCGCTCCCGCCAGGGCAACCGCATACTTTTATGTGTCTACTCCGAACAGGATTTCCGCCCGTCTGGTATCACTCCACCCGGCCTGCTTGAGTTTGCCCCGCATGCTGTTCTTCCTGGGGTCCAGCCGCGCCAGGTTCAGACAGAAGCGCCGGATAATCGCCACGTTCTCCGCGCCATCCCCCTTGCGGATGCGACTGTCATCCTCCTTAAAGGCTACGTCCAGCACCCAATGCGCCTTGTTCTCCACTTCCCAATGCCGCCGTATGCCCTGCGCCACCCGCTCTGCATCCACCGGTAGCGAGCTGATATAGTAATGTATCTCCCTCTCCACCTCCTGCCCCGGCAGGTGCCGTTCCCGCTCCATCTCTATCACCGTTTGCAACCCCGGCCACTTGGCCGCCCCGCTCACCCACTCACTCACCGGCAACTGCCGGCAGACACGCTTCTCCACCCGGCCATGCCCGCCGTCCACCTCCTCATGCACCGCCAATGTCGCCGGCGCATCGCGTGTAACCTTATGAAAGTACGCCTGTATTTCCTTACGCAGCGTCTTGTGGTTGTCCTTCAGCGACAAGGTGTAATCCCCCCCTTTATCGTGTATCTTCCGGGCTATCTTCTTCTGCGTGTTCATCGCATCCGCCGTGATATGCGCCCCCTTCACCTGCAACATCTCCAGCATCGCCATGACCGAGGCCTGCTCGTTCTTCTTCCCGGATGACTTCATCTGCGCCAACACTAACCCGCACTCGTGCCCCCAGGCCGTGATGCTGTGCAGGGCCGTGTGCTTCTCCCCGTCATGGGAACGACGCAAGGTCTTCCCGTCCAGCGCTATCTGCTCCTGACCCTGCGCCCCGCGCACCTCATTCACCCAATCGATAAACGCCCGGTTGAACTGCTCAGGGTCCAGCGCACGCACCACCCGCGCAATCGTGTCATCCACCGGCATGCCGTTCGCAAACGGCCGGTAGCGACGCAGCCAATCCAGCTTCTCATCCCCAAATTCCTTGATATCCTTCCACCCCTCCGCCCCCGACAGCACCGCACTCACCGTCAAAAACAGGATGTCCAATAACTCATGCTTCTTGTTAATATCACGCCGCGGGTCCTCAATCGTCGCCAAATGGGTCAATAAACTCATCGGATTCTCCTCGTTTTGGGGGTAATACTGCTCTGATCCCCGCAAAATCCAGGAGTTCCCCGCTTATTTATATCTTTTTGGAATAAAAAACCTCTCTCTTATGACAAAAAGTATGATCTTGCCCTGCCGCTCCCGCTAACTCTCTCAGTCAGTTGCATTATCAGGTCAGGTTCGTTTTTTTCACACTGACCCGACCGTCAGGGGATGCGCGGCCCTCCGGCTGTTCCCGGTTGCGTTGCAGTTGGCCTGGTTTCCCCTGAAGCACCCCGCCTTGAACGACCCGGCCACGGTCTGCCCTCAGGAGGTGTCATAGGGCACCACCACGGTCGGGGTCGCGCCATAGGCCAACGCCCGGTACAGGGTCTCCCAGTCCGGCAGCAGCCAGGTGAAGAAGAAACTGCGCAGCTTCTCCCGGAAGTAGCGTTTCCGGCCCTGTTTCGCCAGCGCCGCCTGGAACAGCCCACAACAATGCTGCTGCACCTGGTCCACCAGGAACGCCAGCATCATCAGGTGGGCGAACACCGTGGACAGGTGCTTGTGGCCGTGGCCGAAGTTATGCTCAAAGTGGTAGCCTTGGTTCTTCAGGGTATTGAAGGTCTCGTTCTCTATCTTCCGGCGCGCCCGCGCCCCGCGCATGACCCGCAGCAGGTTGTCTTTATGCAGGGGAATGTCCGTCACCCAGGTAAAATGCTGTGTCTTCCCGTTGCGGCGTTGTTCTTCATAGTCCGGGAAGTTCACTGCCAACTCAAAGTGCGTCTCGTTCAAGGGCGCGCCGTTCAGGTACCGGAACCGGTGCAGCGTGCCGTCTTTGTCAGTGAACGCAGCCGCCTGCACCCCCGGCGTGGTGGCGACCCAGTCAAACAGAAACGCATGGTCGCCGGGCTTCACCCCCAGGATATAACGCAGCTTCAGCGACTGTAATAACGCAATGTGCGGCCCGTTCGCGGCCAGCGCATCCTCCACCACAATCAACTTCAGGTGCGGGTGCTCCCGGCGCACGTCCGCCAGCAGGCGTTTGGCGGCATTGCGCTCGCAGTCGTTCCTGGTACTCCCGTCCTCGCGCAGTATCGGCTCGGGCGCCAACGGCAGCACCACCCGCTGCTCAGGGTGCACCAGCGCCGCGCCCAACACCTGGTGGTAATAACTCACCCGCCCGTCCCGGTGGCGCTTCTCACAACACCGCCCGCAATGCACCTTGTCCGAGTAAAAATACCCGGTGCCGTCCACCGACAACAGGTAATGACCGCCCCACCAGAGGAAGTCCTCCAGCCCCTTGCCCCGCTGCCACAGGGAAAACACCCGCCGGAAGGCGCGCCGCAATAACGAGGGGTCCACCTCGTCCAGCCGTTCCCGCAACGCCGTGTCACACGGCGCCCTCTCAATCCCGTACAAGCTCTTCAGGTTCGACCGCACCACCTCATCCCCACGCCCCTCGTCAAACTGCAACAGCGACGGGTACTTCAACCCGAACACCGCCAGCCCCGACATCAGGTAATCCGCCAACTGAAACCCCCGGCCCACGGTGTCATCCTTAATCGATTGAAAACACCGGCGCATTTCGCTTAACAACCCGGGAGCACTCAGGGACTTGCGCAAAGAAGGACGGGACATGGCATCACCTCACCTTTGACTTGAATAGTGCCGCTTATTATACTGAAACCATGCCAAAAGTTTACGAAAACCTTTTTTTACCCCTGTCAAAAACCCCGTTTTTAACAGGCTTTGAGATACGATCAGGCGTTAACGGGAATTGCTGGATTGTGAGCAAATGTGAGGAAATATGAATTATTGTGAGTGATTGTGCATCAGGCCCGTTGCATCGTCCCGAACTCCGGCCCGGGCTAAAACTCTACAGTCCGGGTTTCGCTCGATTCCTGCGCTTTTTGATGAATATGTTTTGCCGCATACATATCCTGGGCGTTGATGCCATGGGACTGGTAGAGCGTGATCTGCCGGTTATCCTGCCGGCCAGGTATTTTGCCTTGCAGCAACTCGCCCAGCTCCCCGATGATGTGCGTTTCGTCAATGGCCCCTTCCTGTACGGGGATCATGATGTCGCCTCCCTCGTTGCGTGCGGATTCCATGAGGTCCACGTAGACCGAGGATTTGACGACAAGATTGGTGTCGCACTCCCGCGTGGTCAGGCTGTGGGCGCCGACCAGGTTGACGTGGGCGCCGGGTCTGACCCACTCACCCGCCAGTACGGGCTCAGGGGAGGTCGTGGTGGTGCATACCAGGTCGCAGGCGCCGGCTTCTGCCGGGTCTGCCGTCGCCCGCACCTGGATGCCGGTGCGTTGTGCCTGCTCCTGCGCAAACGCCCGTACCTTATCCGGGTTGCGTCCCCACACGATGATCTCATCCACGGCGCGCACCGCGCGCATGGCGTCAATATGGGTCACCGCCTGCACGCCGTTACCGAAGATGCCGCAGGTGCGCGCATCCGGGCGCGCCAGCAGGCGCGTCGCCAGGCCGGACGCCGCCGCGGTGCGAATGCCGGTCACCTCGGCGCCGTCGATAAGGGCCACGGGAGTGCCGCTGTCATAGTCGAACAGGGCGATGAAACCCTGAATTGCGGGGAGCCCCCTGGTTGGATTGTCGGGAATCAGGTTGATCACCTTGGCGCCGAACGCGGCCAGTTCGGTGGAGGAACCGGGCATCAGCACGAGCGTACCGCTTTCGTCAATGAGCGGCGCGACCAGCCGGGGAGGCATGGAAATAGCGCCGGTAGTGGCGGCAATCATGGCGGGCTCCATGGCGTCTATGCACTCGTCCATGGGCAGGAGTTCGCGTACGCCTGCGGCGTTGATGATGGTCAGGGGCATGTTTTTATTTTCCAGTGATAGAAGTACGGAAGTTTACCCGGCATGTACGGCAGTGACCAGTTTTTATTAATCCCGTCGGCGCAATATCAGATATATCACCAATGCTTGACTATATTCGGTAATACCGTATGTTTGTTTCGTGAGTTTAATGTTTGTCAATTTAAATTGGACAAGTAACCAAACACATTTGGTGTGAAGACAGTGTCCCGTAGCCAACTTATTGATGTTTTAACGTGGATGAGAGTAAGGCAACTGGTAACTACTCACCCCCACTCGTCCTTCCTGCACTGCTCCTCGTTCGTCATTCCCGCGCGCCCCCCGTCATTCCCGCGCAGGCGGGAATCCAGTGAAAAAAACGTCCCGAAGGGACACGTTATAAGGTGTCGCAAGCGACCCGTTTAACAGACTGGATTCCGGCCTTCGCCGGAATGACGAAGGGAGCGCGGGACGAACAGGGGGGTGAGTAGTTACGGCAACTGATAATTATCCGGTGTTTCGCGGTTAGGGGTTAAGTCAGTGCCGGCAGCAGGTCCAAAAGCAATTATACAGGCAATAAAAGATGCCTGTATTGAAGCTTCAGCATCTGCTGTATTAATTTCTGATGGTAAATCAAATCCTCGGAAGTTTTACGTAACGACCAGGGAAACGTCGTTTCCTGTCTGGATATATATATGGACCCTGACTCATGGTGGTGGAGTGGCGAGGCCAAAGGATGAGTATCGGATTCAACTTACATCCGTCGCTTCTCCATTACCGGAAAATCCTGATGGCCCAACCTTATTACTGGGTTACGAACCTGAATCCCGATGCTTCGCGGGGTTCGATTTAAATAAGCATTTGGCCTTTTCAACTCAGTCGCCTTCGATACAGAGCAACATCAATACACTCAGGGAGGCTGACAAGAATGGTATCGCCTTCTCACGAAAGGGAAACGATGAGATTGCTGTGGGTTTTCGCCCCGATAATATACTTCGGTACTGTCTCAATTCAAAAATGCGTATTTCACAGCAAAGCTGCCACTGATTACACGGCAAAGCTGCCACCCATTTCACACGAATGCTGCCACCCATTACACGGCAAAGCTGCCACCCCTGAGGAGGTAGATAGCCGGCGCGTTTGACGTGGATAACCACGGGTATCCTGTGTCCTTGTTTCCATTGAAAGGAGGAGCCGCAGATGCCTGCAAAGAGGTTGTCCATGAGAAAGATAAAAGACGTATTACGCTTGTGCTGGGGCCAGGACCTGAGTAAACGCCAGACGGCCAGGAGTTGTGGGATTTCCCGTCCGGCGGTGGACGGTTACCTGCGCCGGGCCGAGGCGGCCGGTCTTAGTTGGCCGTTGCCCGCTGAGTTGGACGACGGGGCGCTGGAACGCCTGCTGTTTCCACTCTCACCGACCTTGCCGGATACGGCCCGCGCAGTGCCTGACTGGTCAGCGGTACATCGGGAACTCAAACGCCCCGGCGTTACCTTGCAACTGTTGTGGCATGAGTATCGGCAGCGCCATCCACAAGGGTATCAATACACCTGGTTCTGCCAGCGTTACCGGGCGTGGGTCGGCAAGCTGGACCTGGTGATGCGCCAGAGTCATCAGGCCGGTGAGAAGCTGTTCGTGGATTATGCCGGGATGCGGGCAGAGGTCATCGACCCGGCCACCGGGGCAGTGCGCGAGGCAAACATCTTTGTGGCGGTGCTGGGCGCGTCGAACTACACCTATGCCGAGGCCACCTGGACCCAGGGGCTGGCGGACTGGATCGGCGCCCACGTGCGCTGTTTTACCTACCTGGGCGGGGTGCCGGAGGTGGTGGTGCCGGACAATTTACGCGCCGGCGTTGCCAAGGCGCACCGCTATGAGCCGGACATCAACCCCACCTACCAGGACCTGGCCATGCATTACGGGGTGACCATCATTCCGGCGCGGGTACGCCGCCCCCGTGACAAGGCGAAAGCCGAGGTCGGGGTCCAGGTGGTGGAGCGCTGGATCCTGGCCGCGCTGCGCCACCGTCAATGCTTCTCCCTGGCCGAGTTGAACCGCGTCATTCGTGAGCTGCTGGAGACGCTCAATCACCGGCCCTTCAAGAAACTGCCGGGGACCCGGCACGCCCTGTTTGAGCAACTGGATAAGCCGGCCCTGCGCCCTCTGCCGGTCGAACCGTACGAATACGCCGAGTGGAAACAGGTCCGGGTCCACATCGACTACCACGTCGAGGTCCAGGGCCATTATTACTCCGTGCCCCACACGCTCGTCAAAAAACAGGTGGACGTGCGCATCACCGCCCACATCATCGAGTGCTTCTACCGCGGCCGGCGCATTGCCAGTCATCGACGCTCGCACCACAAAGGACGCCACACCACCGTCACCGCCCACATGCCCGAGGCACACCGCCAGGCCGGCGAGTGGTCCCCACAACGCCTGGAGCGCTGGGCCGCAAGCATCGGCTCGGCCACCGCGCAACTGGTCCGCCACCTGTTAACGGCCCGCAAACACCCCCAGCAGGCCTACCGCAGTTGCTTAGGGATCCTGCGCCTGGGTAAAACTTACGGCAATGACCGGCTGGAGGCCGCCTGCCGACGCGCACTCACCCTGGGCAGCCACAGCTACAAGAGTATCGAATCCATCCTCCGCCACGGCCTGGACAGGCAATCCCTGACCGAGCAGACCGAGACGGCCTTGCCCGAGGACCACGAGAACCTCCGTGGCCCGTCCTATTACCATTAACCCACAACAGGAGAGTACTATGTTGACACATCCGACCCTGGACAAACTCCACACCATCAAATGCCCCGGTATGGCCGCCGCCTTCACCGAGCAAATGGCCCTGCCCGATATCGATAGCCTCAGCTTCGAGGAACGCCTCGGCCTGCTCGTCGACCGGGAACTCACCGAGCGGAATAACCGGCGCACCGCCAACCGGCTGCGGCGCGCCCGCCTCAAACACCAGGCTGCCATCGAGAACATCGATTACCGCCACCCGCGCGGACTGGATAAAGCCCTGATGCAATCACTGGCCACCTGCCAGTGGGTCCGCGACCACCTCAACGTCCTCATCACCGGCCCCACCGGTGTCGGTAAAACCTGGCTTGCCTGCGCCCTGGCGCACAGCGCCTGCCGGCAGGGTTACACCGCCCTCTACCTGCGACTGCCCCGACTCCTTCAGGACCTGACACTCGCCAGGGGCGACGGACGCTACCCCAAACTCATCAACACCCTGGCCAGGACCCAGCTCCTCATCCTCGATGACTGGGGACTGGTCAAATTAACCGCAGAGCAGCGCCGTGACCTGCTGGAAATCCTCGAAGACCGACACGGACTCTGCTCGACCCTGGTCACCAGCCAATTGCCGGTCGAAAAATGGCATGCCACCATCGGCGACCCTACCCTCGCCGATGCCATCCTCGACCGCCTGGTACACAACGCGTACAAAATCAATCTCAAGGGAGAATCCATGCGAAAACAGAAAGAAAAGTTGACGACCAGTACACTGTCAGAGGCATAATGACCAACACCCACGTCATCACGCGCCCGGGGGTGGCAGCTTTGCTGCGTTCCGGGTGGCAGCCTTCACGTGAAACGGGTGGCAGGATTCAGTGAAATACGCAAAAAAGTTTGCACGAGAGCGGGGCGGATGCAGATGTTTCGGAATTATTATCAAAAACAGATGGATTTAAACTTGTTACTGATGACGAGATATATGCATTGACACCTGAGAGGAGGCGTATTCTAACGAAGGTCTTACGTTTGGCGCGTGACGGAGATTTCAGAAGAAAGGTTATCGATGCTTATAGCAGAAGATGTTGTGTGACCGGGTTACAGCTCCGTCTCATTGATGCCGCGCACATCCTGCCTGTAGGCGCTTCCGGTAGTTCGGACGATGTTCAAAATGGATTATGTCTTTCTCCGACGTATCACAGGGCTTATGACCTTGGATTGATCTATCTTACTGAAGAAAGAAAAATGGTGCTCAATCATCAAAAGAGGGAAGAATTTGTTCGGCTTGGGTTAGGCGGAGGGCTGCAGGAATTTAAATTACCTCTGGACAAAGGAATATTCCTTCCTCGAAACAAAAACCATTGGCCAGGTAAAAAGTTTATTCAAGCGGCAAATCGATTTCGCGAGATTTAACGTCTTACAAAAAATTCTTGACCAGTTTTGTTTTTGTATTACACTTTGGGTATGACTCGCCCAAAAATCAAGCATCCTCGTAACCGCCTCGTTAATTTCCGGCTGACTGATGCTGAATATGCTGAGATACGACGCTCAGCTGAGTTATACGGCTTCGACTCTCTCAGTGATTATTTACGTTACCTTTATACATCCGGCGCTGATGTTTCCGACGTAAAAGATACCATTCCGTTGTATAAGGTTGATGAACCAGAGGTATATACAGAGACCGAACGCGGCACTATTTATCTGGGTGATTCGCTGGGACTACTGAACCACACACTGGAACCGGCCTCAGTGGATTTGATCATGACTTCTCCACCCTTCGGACTCGTCAGAAAAAAAAGCTATGGCAATGAGGACGCGGACAAATATGTTGAATGGTTCAAGCCATTTGCCGAAGGGATGAAACGTGTATTAAAGGATAAGGGAAGTCTTGTTATTGATATAGGCGGAGCATGGAAACCGGGGATGCCAACTCGGTCACTGTACCATTTCGAGCTGCTGATTAGTCTCTGCAGGGATTATGGATTTCACCTGTGCCAGGAGCACTACTGGTGGAATCCGTCGAAACTTCCTACCCCCGCCGAATGGGTTAACGTCAGGCGTATCAGGGTCAAGGATGCAGTCAACTGTATCTGGTGGTTATCCAAAACTCCATGGCCGAAGGCTTCAAATAAACGTATTCTCGCTCCCTACAGCGAATCAATGAAATCCCTGCTGAAGAACGGCTATAAGCCAAAATTGCGCCCATCAGGGCATGATATTTCTAACAAGTTCGGGAAGGACAACGGTGGTTCAGTGCCACCTAATCTTCTGGCAATAGCGAATACCGAGTCAAATGGTGTTTACCAGAACTATTGCAAAGCGAATGACTTGCCTGTCCACCCGGCCAGGTTTCCCGCACGGTTGCCTGAATATTTTATTCGGATGCTGACGGATGAAAACGATTTTGTGGTTGACCCGTTTGGGGGGTCGTGTATCACGGGAGAAGTAGCCGAAGCGCTTGATCGCAGCTGGGCGTGTTGCGACCTGAATGAAGAATACCTGAAAGGCGCGCTGTCCCGGTTTGTAGGCGTTAAGCCAAAACTGCCGAAACCGGACGCTGTTCCTTACCAGGTATTTCCTCCGTGCTCTCTGGCAGGTTCCACCGACGATTCTTCCCTTTCCAATAATGGAGGATTTAAACGGGTTCCCCGAACGCCGAAGCAAAAAAGTATGAGGCTTCTATAAGGACTCTGTCCTGTTGTTACACATATCTCCCGATAAAATGTTTGGAAAACCAAAAACAAATTGATCTTTAGTCTTGAGTGTCGGACAGGAAGATTTATATGAGTAAAGAGAAACTGACCGATATCGCTGAGGGTTACCTGGCAACCCTGGTGCAGTCTGATGCGGCAGCGATGATACGGTTGATTGGCGCGCACGGTGTTATTGAAGATCCCCGGTTTCCAGGGAATAAGGGTGAATCTCAAATTGGGAAATTTGTGACAGATTTTCAAAGCTGGATCGCCGGCATGTCACCGGAAACAGAGCACCTGCGCACGACGGCAACTGAACGCAGGGTAATGTCTGAGGATATTTTGCACGTCAAATTTTCCGGTGAAACATGGGACCTGCCTGTTGCGACTATAGTGAGCAATGATGCGGACAGTGGTGCAAATCGTGTGCATGTCTATTATACGAACTGGCCGTTCAACAAAAAACACAGTGTGCGTAAAAACCTCTTCAGCGCGCCGCTGCCAGATCAGAGTGAATTTGAAGGCGCAATTTTAAATTATGTTCAATCACTGTTGTCCGGCGACCTGGATAAAATCCGCGAGTCTTTCGAACCTGATATCTATTTCAGGGAAGCAAGTGGACCACCTTATGTGCATTGGGGCAGAAACGCAGTCGTGGATTATTTCAAGGGTTTGTTTGCCAACGGCGCACCCGTGTTACGTGATGACACGGTCACCGATGATGGCCGCACGGTGTTTATGGAATTCTCTGTCGTGGGCTGGAACGGTCGAATGCGTCCGGAAGAGAGATGGGAGGCCGGACTGGCCGCGTATGAGCGATCACGAGATGGTTTGATGGCAGCGATTCGTATTTACGATGACGTGGAATTTACATTTTAAGGAACATCCGATTAAATCAGAACTTCTCTGATAGCACAGGAGGTTTCTTGAATTGAACCTCCTCTGCACAGGCTGACGCAACCTCGGGGAGAGATATTATTCCCGGGTCATGTCAACCGGTTCCAGCACCCCGATTTGCATGAGAAAACCCAGGTTGTCCGGGACAACCCAGTCGGCAACAATCTTGCCGGCCTTTATCCGGTAGATGGAGATACCGTTGAGTTCAACGTCGTTATGGGTGACTGTCTCCCCCATAAAGGATGCGACATGCTTGCCGTACCCGCTCCATCGGACGGTGACCTTATCCCCATCGCACAGCAGATCGTGCATTTTGAAATGCCAGCCTTCGAAACTGTCGTTGTTCTTTTTTACCAGCGCCTTTATCCCTTCCAGGCCCTCCGGGAACATGGGATCATGAAAATGAATGTCTTCTGACATCACTTCATCCAGGACACTCAAATTACCGCCGCTGAACCCCTGGTTGAACAGTTTCTCAATCAGCTCCCTGTTGGCGCTGTTGCTGGTTTTGTCTGCAAAAGTCTCAGTCATAGCTTAATCCCGATGTCAGGGTCTTGAGTGGATTGTGTTTGGGTGAGTGTGCGAACCTGCAGCCCATTTTGTTAGAATCCCGGCTTATATTCAAGCAGTCAGGGAATCTCCTGGCAATTAATACAGGTAAACCAATCATGCTGGCAGTTGCAACGACAAACCCTATCGATATCCGGCGCGAGCAGGTATTTCTGCTCCTGGCCGGTTTTTTTCTATGCGCCATGACGCTGCTCAACGTGATCGGCATCACCCGTTTCGTGGAACTGGGGCCCCTGTCCCTGGCCGTGGGGGTGCTGCCTTATCCGCTTACGTTCCTGTGCACCGACCTGGTGAGTGAACTGTACGGGAAACGCCGCGCCAACTTCCTGGTGACGGTGGGCCTGCTCATGAATCTCTTCATCATCCTCGTGCTTACCATCGGTAATTACCTGCCGTCGGTGCAGCCCGCCGTCATGCCGCCGTGGCAGGTGCTCGAGCTGGCGGAGGATTTCACCCTGCCCAATGGTGAACTGGTGTCAGGTTCCGTCGAGCTGTTTCACCTGATCTATGCCTGCACCTCCGGGGCGGTGCTGGCCTCCATGCTGGCTTACGTGGCGGCGCAGTACTGCGACGTTTACCTGTTCCACTTCTGGAAACGCCTGACCAAAGGCCGGCATCTCTGGCTGCGCAACAATTTCAGCACGCTGATCAGCCAGGGGGTGGATTCCTTCACGGTGATCAGCGTCACTTTCGGGGCCGCCTTCCTGGCCGGGACTATCTCGCTGAAACAGGTGCTGGTGCTGATGGCCAGCAACTACCTGTTCAAGATGCTGGTGGCGTTAATCGACACCATTCCGCTGTATATCCTGGTGCATTACCTGGGGCGCTACCTGGCCCTGGACGGGGGAGAGGAGATAAGGTGATGCTTTACCGGCAATCCGCTGCCTGAATTCCAGGGGTCAGAGTAAGAAATTCGAAGAATTTTTACTCTGACCCCACCTGTCGCCGAATTTCAACGCTCGATCTGCCCCAGGTTGGCCTGGACGATTGCGCCGTTCATGACCGGTTGCCGGGCGCAGAAGTACAGCGTTTCGGCAATCTCGGCCGGGTCGATCAAACGGCCCATGGTAACGTTTTGCGTCAGGCTCTCCAGCACGGCGGCATCATGGCCGGCCAGCTCGCGCAACATGTCCGTTTCGGTAAAACCCGGACACACGCACGCCGTATGGATACCGCTGCCGGCCAGGTCCTGGCAGGTGGAGCGCATCAGGCCCGCAAGCGCGTGTTTCGAGGTGCTGTAGGAGCAGGTGTTCGCCACGGCTTTGACACTGAGCGTCGAACCCACGTAGAGGATGGAGGAACCCGGTTCCATCAACGGCAACAGCAGCCGGTTCAACTGCACCGGCGCGACGAGGTTGACCTGCAGTACTTCCCGCAGGGCTTCCCCGTCCAGGTCCAGCGCGGAGTCCTCACGCAGCAGACCGGCGTTGTGGATCAGGACGATATGCTGTTTGTCCGGAATCAGCGCATGCAGTTCGGCGGCGCTTGCCCGGTCCCAGTCCGGTTTGCCCAGGTCAACCGCCAGGTTCAGTACATTCTCCAGCGGGGCGGGAGAGCGGGACAGGTTGATGATTCGGTAACCATGTTCCTGAAACAACCCAGCCGTCGCCAGGCCAATCCCCCTGCTGCCGCCGGTAATAATCAGATTTTTTGTCATATTCTCAATTCCTGACCTGGCAAAGCCAGAACCAAGTATAGCGGGGACGGATTTAAATCCGTCCCCTGATTCTTCGAATCCCTAATCCCTGCCCCCTGACACCCAACTGGCTGAACCCCACTGTCCCGGTCCCGACGAGACCTTCAGGACGATCGCGCTGACGGTGTCAGGATCAAAGAACGCCCGGTCCTGCACCAGGCGCGACAGCAGGTAATGCGAATACTCCTCCACGGTGGTATTCCGCAACGGCAGCAGTTTCGTGTCCTTCTTTGTGAAATACAGGGTCTCATCGTTAAAGCCGACCACGTACTGCCCGTCGTTCTCGGTGATCTCCAGGTGCGGGGAATGCGCCGGCAACAGGGTATATTCATCCAGCTCCCTGCATAATGTCCTGACCCGGGATTTCAGCTCGGTATAATTGAAACACATGCCGTTCTCGCCCACAGGCGCGGTGACGGACACATAGACCCCGAAGTTATGGCCGTGCAGCCGTTCACGCTCGGTGGCTGAGAAGATGGTGAAATGGGCGGCGGAAAACTTCAGGTCTTCCTTGCTGATTTCAATGGTGGTCTCTGGGGTAATCGTCATGTATGGGTTTGCCGGTTGTCTGCCGTGGCTATATATTACACGCTGACCCGGATTTACTGAAAAGCAATTTCCATGACTCGGATACCTTGCAAAAATGTGCCCTGACGATGACTTTGTCCAATCCAGGGAAGAAAATGAACGCGCGCAGGATGAACTGGCCTTCCTGTTCGGTAATGAAACGGTAGAGCAGGCCGGGCAACTGGATATTGCCGACCTGAGTCTGAGCGATGAAATAGCGGCGTGTATCGCCGACGGCATCAGGACGCTCAAGCAACTGCAGGACAAGCCTGCCGCCCAGGTGAACTTCGTCAACAGCCTGCAACCCGGCGCCCGCCTGCTGCTCTGCATGTGGATTATGGATATGGACCTGCTGAAGAAGATTCAGAAGCGCTCATATCTCCATTCATAAATACTCCTTACAGACATCCGCCATAAAACAGCATAAAACAGGACATCCATATAAAACACAGGACACCCAATAAAAATAGAGGACACCCAATAAAAAGATATGGGTGTCCTGTAATTTACATGGGTGTCCTGTAATTTACATGGGTGTCCTGTAATTTACATGGGTGTCCTGTAATTTACATGGGTGTCCTGTAATTTACATGGGTGTCCTGTAATTTACATGGGTGTCCTGTAATTTACATGGGTGTCCTGTAATTTACATGGGTGTCCTGTGTTGAATGCTTTCAGAAATGGCCGGTGCAGATATCTGTCAGGAGTTGCAGGTTGCAGTTGCCTCCGGAGAGGATGCCGACCACCGTTTTCCCTTTGAAATTGTCGCGCAGTTTCCACGCGGCCGCGGTGGATGCGGCCCCTGCCGGTTCGGCCAGGTTATGGGTGGTTTCCAGCAGCCAGGCCATGGCCTGTCTGATCTCTTCATCCGTTACCAGGACGATATCGCTCACCAGCCGGCGCATGATGTCCAGGGTCATCTCCGCCGGCACCCGGGTCGCCAGGCCCTCGGCGATGGTATCGAGCGAATCGTGCCGGACGATTTTCCCGGCCTTCCAGGATTCCGTTACCGCGGGCGCCCCTGCGGATTGAACCCCTATCACCTGTGTGCCGGCGTTGCGCTCTGCCGCAACGACGGCCGTGCCGCAGATACCGCTGCCCAGGCCGATAGGGACAATTACCGCGTCGGGCGCGGGTTCCTCGTCGAATATCTCGTCGGCCATGGTGCCGACTCCGGCAATCAGCATGGGCTCGTTGGCGGAGTGCACGTAACGCAGCCCTCTCTCTTGCGTCAGCTTCTCGCAATAGAGCTTCGCTTCGTCGAAATCCTTACCATGCTCGATCAGTTCGGCCCCCAGCGCCCGCATGGCCTGAAGTTTCCCCGGATTGTTGTGCTCCGGCACAACCAGGGTGCAACCGACGCCGAACTGCCGCGCCGCGTAGGCCAGCGACTGCCCGTGATTGCCGGTGGTACAACTGATGATGCCCTGTTGCACCGGTTGTTCGGACAGGCGGCTCACCAGGTTGATGCCGCCGCGCACCTTGAACGCCCCGGTAGGCTGGTGGTTCTCGTGTTTCAGCAGGTAGCGGAAACCGAGCCGCTGTTTCAGCAGCGGCCATTCATTGAGCAGGGTAGGGCGCAGGTATTGATAGACCCGCTCGCGGGCCTCGGTTACGTCATGGTAGCCAGAAGAAGTCATTCAGTCGATAAGCGGTTAACAGGAGGTCAGGATATGTATGTAACACGAGAGTATGACAACATGTCAAGAGTAAACGGTTCGGTTCTGCTGGCCGGCAGCATCCCCGTGGAAGGCAAAGGGCGCAGGCTGGTGACCGCCAGACGCTTACCCGGCCTGCGACAGCGATATGCTCTACGTGGGGGTGCGCATGCATGATCGTGACCCGGACGGAATCGTGGCCATGGAACTGCTGAACACGCAGATGGATTCCGGGCAGGGGATAAGCTCAAAAAACCTGGCCGTAGCCAGGCTGGCCAGGGATGTCCAGGAAAACTTCAACCCGGCGTATTTATCCCCACCGGTTTTAGCTATGATATCGGAAACAACGGGGTGGAAACAACGGGGGTGACTTATCGCTCCGGGATTACTATGATGGGACGGTTGGGAAAACAAGTGGAGAATCACAGTGGCATTATCCAGTGTTGAAACATATCTCAGTCCTGAAAACGAAGCCGCTGTCGTACAACTGTTACAGCGATACGAAGACAGCGCACTGATCGTTGCCGGGGGCACTTTTTTACATGGGCTCGCCGCCAGGGGGTTGCTGACGGGTGTCGAGGCTTTAATCGATATACAGAATTCAGGCCTGGATTACGTCACGACAAATTCCGATGGTGTCGTTATCGGCGCTGCGACCCGGTTTGTGCAACTGGAACAGGACGAGAGCGTCCGGCAGCAACCGTGGCTGGGCGCGGTGAAAGATGCGATCAGTTACCCGCCCGTTCAGATTATGAATTCTGCGACCGTCGGCGGTTCCATCGCGGCATCCTGCCCGTTCTTTGATCTGCCTGTCAGTTTCCTGGCGCTTGGCGGCGCAGTCCGCGCCCGCGGGCCCGGCGGCAGTCGAGATATCCCCATGGAGGCATTCTTTACCGGCCTGTTTGAAAATTGCCTGGACCCGGATGAGTTCGTGACTGCGATAACGCTTCCGCAGCCGGCGCCGAACACCTCCAGCGCGTTCATCAAACTGGAAACCAATGCCAATGACCTTGCCATTCTCAATGCTGCCGTGGCGCTGACCCTGGACGGTTCGAACACATGTAGTCAGGCCAGGGTGTTCGTCGGCGGGGGGACAGGCGAGACCCCGGCCAGGGCAGGCTCCGCCGAACAGGCGCTGGCCGGCGCCGTTGTCGATGCTGAGACCATCGACAGGGCGGCACAGGCGGCAAAATCCGACGTGGACCCCATCTCGGACCACAGGGCGTCCGCAGAATACCGTGCGGAGATGGCCCGGGTGCTGGTGGCAAGGGCAATACGCAAGGCGCTCGAACGCGCCGGTTGAAGGGAGAGAGCGAATGAAACAGGTAATTACACTTGATATTAACGGGGAAGTACATGAAGTCGCCGTGCAGCCCTATGACAGTTTGCTGGATACGTTGCGCGGGACAACCGGACTGACGGCATCGAAAAGAGGCTGTGATTCCGGCGGTTGCGGCTGTTGCACCGTGCTGGTTGACGGCAGGGCCGTGTATTCCTGCATGACGCTGGCGCTGCAGGTCGGGGACAGGAAAGTCACCACGGTGGAAGGTCTGCGCAGCAACGGTGAACTGGACGTAATACAACAGTCGTTCATCGATGCCGACGCCGTGCAATGCGGTTATTGCACCTGCGGGATCATGATGGCGGCAAAACAGTTGCTGGCCGATAACCCGGATCCCGGTGAAGACGACATCCGCAAGGGCATATCCGGCAACCTGTGCCGGTGCACCGGGTACACGAAAATTATCGACGCCATCAAGTTGGCGGCGACGCGCCTGTAAGCGATATACGGAGAGAGTGAAACCATGACAGAATTGAACGTGGTAGGTAAAAACGTTGTCCGGCCCGATGCTTATGACAAGGTGACGGGCGGCAAGCATTATGTCGTCAATTTCAGCCTGCCGGGAATGCTGCACGCGAAGTTGCTGCGCAGCCCGTATCCCCATGCCAGGATCCTCGGCATCGACACCAGCGAGGCGGAAAGGCTGCCGGGCGTCAAGGCGATCATTACCCATGACGATGTCCCGCAGAATAAATTCTGCCCGGTTTATTTCGTTCCCCATGACGCGAAGAGCATGGTGCAGGACTTTGTCGTGATGAGCGACCGGGTGCGCTGGGCCGGGCAGCCCGTGGCCGCCGTCGCGGCGACCACGGAAGAGATTGCCGAAGCTGCATTGCAACTCATAGACGTGGAGTATGAAGAATTACCCACCGTGTTCGATCCGGAAGCGGCGATGCAGGACGGCGCGCCGCAACTGCATGATACCGCGCCCGGCAATATTGCCAAAAACCCATCTTTCGTGTTCGGCGACCTGGAAGCCGGGTTTGCCGAAGCGGATCATGTTTTTGAAGGCGTGTACCAGACCCAGCGCGTGCATACCTGTTACATGGAACCCCGGGTTTGCGTGGTGGACAGCGAAACCGATGGCAGGTTGACGGTGCATTCCTCCATGCAACACGGTTTCGGTCTCAGGGAAAAAATGTCCGTGGCCCTGGATATCCCTGAAAGCAGGATCAACGTGGTCAAGCCCGCTTATATCGGCGGCGGTTTTGGCGGCAAGCTGGACGTCGGCCATATCGAACCCATCGCGGCGTTATTGAGTCTTAGAACCGGCCGCCCGGTACGTATCGAACACAACCGCTGGGAAGACTTTATCTCGACCACGCGCAACCCGATCAAGGTCTGGCTCAAAACCGGGGTAAAAAACGACGGGACCTATACTGCGCGCCATATAAAAAGTATCCTGGATGCCGGCGCCCATGCCACGCACGGGGCCGAAGTCATCATGGTGCACGGCCTGTACGGGACGTTCTTTCCATGGAAATGTCCGAACCAGACCTGGGAAGGGTTCTCCGTTTACACCAACAACATCATCGGCGGCGGTTACCGGGGTTACGGCGCGCCGCAGGGCTGTTTCGCGGTTGAATCCCAGAATGATGAGATCTGCGAGAAGCTGGGCCTGGACCCCATCGAATTCCGTTCCAGGAATACTTACAAGGAAGGCGATCCCCACCCCGTGTTGCAGGGACATAAATTACACAGCTACCGGCTGGATGATTGCCTGGAACAGGGAGCCGAAAGGATCGGTTTCAGCAGCCGCAAGGCGGCCGGTTCTTCGGAAGGCCCCAAAAAACGCGGGATCGGCTTTGCCTGCCATCCCCTCTGGGTGAGCGGTTGCGTGGGTTTCCCGGATATCTATGAACATTCCGGGGCGACGGTGAAATTGAACCGTGACGGCACGGCCGATATCGTGTCGTCCAACGTCGATCTCGGTTCCGGCCAGATCACGATGCTGACCCAGGTGGTTGCAGAAGAGTTAAGCCTGTCCCCCGAGGCAGTCAAGGTGGTTTACGCGGACACGGACACGGCCCCGTTTGACGCGCCCACCCATGCCAGCCGCGCGACTTATTCGGCCGGCCTGGCCACGAAAGCCGCGGCGGTTGAAGCCAAAAAACGTTTGTTCAAGGCAGCCGCTGCAGTGATGGAGGCCAATCCTGAAGATCTCTACCTGGAAGATGCAAAAATCATGGTCAAAGGCTCGCCGGATTCCGCCGTGCCGATTACGGATATCATCGCGCGCGCCGAATCACCGTTCGTGCAGATGACCGAACAGGGGCCGGCGCCGACGACGATCGGGGAGAAAGGCACCATCATCGGTTCGGCCAGCCAGGCGCCGCCCTCCAATCCGTCGCCCAATGCCGCCCAGTTCGTTGAGGTGGAGGTGGATACGGATACGGGCGAGGTCAGGGTCCTGCGCGCGGTCCACGCTTCCGACATAGGCCAGGTATTTCATCCGAAATCCGCCCAGGGCCAGGTGGAAGGAGGCTTCCAGCAGGGCATGGGTTATGCACTGATGGAGCACCTGCAGTTCGACCACGATACCGGCGCCTGTCTCTCCGGTGATTTCCTGGACTATAAAATCCCCACGGCCATGGAAATGCCCCCGGAAATTGACAGCATTTTTGTTGAATCCCATGAACCGACCGGACCTTTCGGCGCCAAGAGCATGTCGGAACTGTGCGTGATCGTGCCGTCCGCGGCCATAGCCAATGCCATCTACAATGCCATCGGCGTGAGGATACGGGAACTGCCCATCACCCCGGAGAAGATACTAAAGGCCCTGGGTAAGTTGTAAAGGGTCGCCCTGCGGGCGACACAGTATTCTACTGGATGCCGGGTCAAGCCCGGCATGACGAACAAAGTTATTCGTCATTCCCGCGAAGGCGGGAATCCAGTCTGTTAAATTGTCGCTTGCGACACATTATTTACGCCTTTCTCAAGCGCAGCCCGTACATCAGGCGCCCGTAGAAGTTGAACCATTTCCTCGCTTCAGGGTCCCGGAACGGGTAGTCCGCCCCGAGTTGTCGCGCAGTCACCAGGCCGGTGACAAAACAGGTTTCCTGGCTGTTGATAAGGGTATGCGCGCCGCAATGCCAGGTGCGCCGCCTGCCCTGGACAAATCGAAACAGGTGGACCAGTAAAGCCACGTGACGCACGTCGTGTACGATGTGCTGGAACCACCACTTCTTTATAATCTTCCCCCCGTCGATGGGACTGACCGGGTTGTAGGTCACCAGGCAGGGCTTGTCCGAGCGTTTTGCCCAGGGCTGCTGGTTGTGCATGATGTAGGTGATTTCATAGTTGTCCGGCCTGGCGCCGTACTGCTCGATGTGGTTGCTGCGGGTGTCGAGCGGTTTCACTTCGCTGTCCGGGAGCACCGATGCGTCCGAATGGATGACCGTATGGTTGTGCAGTTCGCTCTCGTACCGGATCGAAGAGAGCAGGAAGCTCTCCAGCAGGGTCGGCTCGTCCAGCATCATAAGCGTCTGGTTAGCGTTGCAGGCGAACACCACGTCGTCGAACGTCTCCGTGTCCCCGTTTTCGTCCTCTACCACGACGCCGGACGCCATCCGGCGCACTTTCCGCACCGGCCGGTCCAGGTAGATCCTGTCCTCAAAGTCCGCCGACATGGCTTCATAAATACGCCGCGTGCCCCCGCCCCAGGTCTGCATCGGCGTCGCGGTTTCGATATCGAAGAACTCCAGGTAGCGGGAAAACAGGGACGCGGGCACGTCGAACACGTTTGTCGCCATCAGGAAGTTGACGAACATGGGTTTCAGTATCTTGTACCTGAAATCGCCGGAGAACCTGCCGAAGTTGAGCAGCGTACCCATGCTGAGGTAATTGTACGGGTTAAGCGCGTTGAGCAGGCGCGACCTGGACCTGTTGAGCCGGCCGAACCATTTCAGCCGCCTGAGCAGCTTCTGAAACTTCCTGATCTCCGGTTGCAACTGGCGCCTGATGTCGGAGTCGAAATCGTGCGCGTAGGTGCCGCCGCGATACTTCACGCTGTAGCTGAAGCGGGTATCGACCAGGTCGATGCCGTGCTTCTGCATGAACAGGAGGATATGGTGGTAAACCGAGGGGATGCACGCGGTAACGGAGATATCGAACGGGACCGAGGAACCGTCATCCTGCGGCATGTCCACGGTCACGGCGTTGCCGCCGATCCGGGACTGCGCCTCATACAGCCGGAAATCGAACCGGTCCGGGTGCCGGTGCAGTGCCCAGGCAACCCCGAGCCCCGAGACTCCGGCGCCGATAATGGCAATTTTTCTCGGCCTGTCCATGCCGGCTGGTTCACTCATGCCTGTTACTCTAAAGAATTAAGGGGTCAGAGTAAAATTTCTGACGAAATTCTTACTCCGACCCCGGGTTTCCCGACCCCTGCGAGCAGCGGCGCCGGGCACGGCACGGAGCCGGCGTCTCTGGTATAGTAATCAAATGACGGAAACGAAGTACGTTTTTGACCCCGACATCCTGCGCGAGGTCGCCCATTCCCACCTGGACCTGCCGCTGGAGGAGATGCTGCCTGCCATCGCCCGGGACCTTGCCGAACGCTATCCCGTCCGGATTGATGCCAGGCCCGACTGGTTCTTCTCCAACGCCGGCGGCGCCATGGGACAGCTCACCATCCTGTATGCTTCGCTGCGGGAGTACGTCATCTTTTTCGGCACCCCCATCGGCGGCACGGGCCACACCGGCCGCTATCATTTCGTGGAGGATTACGCGTACATCCTGGACGGGGAGATGTGGTACTACGACGAAGGCGACGTTCAACGCAAGGAATATCGCAAGGGCGACGTCGTGCATTTGCCCAAAGGCGTTGCCAAAGGTTTCCGGATGGAAGACCGCGCCTGGATCCTCGAATACGTGCGCGGCCCCGTTCCCACCATGCTGCCGTTCGGGGTTGCGGATACCCTGTTCAGCACCCTTGACTTCAGGACCCTGTTCCGCACGTTCTCGATCTATACCCGGCACCTGCTGCGATCCGTCAGAAAACAGCGGTAGTTTGTCAACGGGGATACCCCGTTCGTCATTCCCGCGCAGGCGGGAATCCAGTGAAAAAACATTCCTTATAAGGAGTTTTATTGTCTACTGGATTCCTGCCCCCTGCCTACAGCATGCAGGGGCAGGCTCCGCAGGAATGACGAACAGGGCGCGATTTATGACGTTACATGTTATTAGGTTACAATACGCATGGGAACTCTGAGTTAACGAGAGCTTCCCAGGGTAATAATTCCAGGAGATAAAGAAGAATGAGTGAAGCCGTTAACCCCAAAGCCGGGGTGATATTCAAATCCTACGAGCCGCTGGCGTCCATGCAGGCGTATGCGCGCCAGACCGAGGAATCCAACCTGATGGGCGGGTTCTGGATTGCCGAGGCCTACCACTGGTTCCGCCAGTACGGGCTGGAGGCCCGGGGTTGTTTCACCACCCTGGCCGCGGTGAGCGTGGCGACGGAAAGAATACCCATCGGGCTCGGCATCACCTCGCCCTACATGCGCCACCCCACCATCCAGGCGTCCGAGGCGGCGGGCATCGACGAGTTGTCCGGCGGCCGCTTCATCATGGGCATCGGCGTGGGCAAGGTGGGCATCGAATACCTGGAATACGACATCGAGAAGCTGAGGCCGGTCGGGGTCCACCATGAATCCATCGAGATCATGCGCAAGGTGTTTGCCGGGGAGGCTTATGAGTACAAGGGAAAATATTTCGAATCATCCATGCCGGCGTTCGACCGGGCCGGCGCCGGTCTGCGCACCGAAATCCCCATCTACGTGGGCGCCACCGGGCCGTTCATGCAGAAGCTCTCGGGCCGGGAAAGCGACGGGATGCTGCTGGCGGGACTGACTTCACCCGTATTCGTCAAATACGCCCGGGAGAACATGGAGGCTGGCGCCGAAAAGGCCAGGCGCACCCTGCCGCCGGATTTCCCGGTGGGAGGCGTGATCCTCTGTTCCTGTTCCCGGGACGGCGACAAGGCGCGGGATGCGACCCGCCCCTACACGGGGACTTACGTGGTCAACAAGATCAGGAATATAAAAAACGACGTGATCCTGGCCGGTTCGGGCCTGCCGGACTCCGCCTGGGAGCCGTTCCGCCAGGCCATCGCGGAGGGCGCCCAGGACAACGTCACCCAGTTCGTGACCGACGAGATGATGCGCCGCTTCACCGTGATATCCGGCACGCCGGAGGACTGTCTCGAGATCACCCAGGAACTGGTGGATGCGGGGTTGAACCTGCCCCTGCTGGAAGTGGTCGGCGCCAGTGAGGCCGATAACCTGGAGACCATCCGCCTCATGGGCGAGGAGGTCGTCCCTAATCTGAGGCCGGCGGCATGACGTATTGAGTATGAAACTGGGAAAAGACTGATGAAATTAGCAACATTTGACATTAACAGCAGCGGCAAACGCACCATCGGGGTGTACCATAACGGCGCTTACGTGGACCTTGCCACCCTGTCCGGCGGGTTGTTGCCGGCGGACATGATCGAGTTTCTCAAGGGGGGCGAGGCCATTAAGGACCAGGCCCGCACCCTGCTGGCCGGGGTCGGGGGCAGTGCGGGACAATATGTTTACCCGGAAGACCAGGTCACCCTGCAGTCGCCGGTGCCGTTGCCCGGAAAGATCGTGCATACCTCCTGCAATTTCGACTCCCACCTGGAGGAACTGACCACCTGGAACGACCCGGAATGGGAGTCCCACAACTGGGGCGACTTCCATTTCGAACACCCCACCGGGTTCCTGGAGGCTCCCTCGTCCGTGGTGCCCAGCGGCGCCGGGGTCGAGATACCGGTCTTCACGAAACAACTGGATTACGAGATAGAGATCGCCATCATCATCGGCAAGGAGGCCTACAAGGTCGGCGCCGGGGAAGCCTTCGATTACGTGGCGGGTTACACCATCTTCAACGACCTGTCCGCCCGGGACATCCAGGCCCGGGAACATTCCAACAAGGTGATCCTGATGGGCAAGAGCTTCAAGGGTTCCTGCCCCTTGGGTCCCTGGCTGGTCACCCTGGACGAACTGGACGACCCCCACGATCTGGACATGAAACTGCGCGTCAACGGCGAGGTGCGCCAGGACGCCAACACCGGGCAGATGCACTACAAGACCGCGGAACTGGTCTCCTGGTGGTCCCACATGGGCCTGTACCCCGGCGACGTCATCACCAGCGGCTCCCCACCGGGCGTCGCCGCCGGCATGGATTCCCCCAGGTGGCTGCAACCGGGCGACACCGTGGATGCAACCATCGCAAAACTGGGTACGCTGACAACCAGGATCATTTAGTCCCTTACGAATAATCGTGCATAAAATGAACAAGAATCCTGTCATCCTACGCCAGTGGCCCAGCCGCTCGTCATTCCTGCGAATGCAGGAATCCAGTAGACAACAAGACTCCTTAATAATGAGTGCTTACTTACTGGATTCCCGCATACGCGGGACGAACGGGGGTGGAACGAAGGGTGAGAGGTTTTGGGAAACTCTGATAAGGTAAGAAAGTAATGACTGCTCAAATAAATAAAGAACTGCTGGGCAGGGCCATCGACCACATCGACAGGCAGCGGCTGGTAAAACTCGTCATGGACCTGGTGGACATCCCCAGTCCCACCGGCGAAGAGGAAGGCGTTGCCCGCGCCCTGCACGAGATTTTCGGCGCGGCCGGTTTTGACGCCACCCTGCAACCCATCGGCGACGACCGTTACAACGCCATCGGCCGCCTGCAAGGGGAGGGCGGCGGCAAGTCCCTGATGTTCAACGGCCACCTGGACACCTCGTTCGGCCCGGAACAGGCCCACCGCGGCATCGGTTACCAGTGCAAGGCCACCCTGGTCGATAACGAGTGGATCTACGGCATGGGGTCGTTCAACATGAAGAGCGCCATGGGGACGTACATCGTCGCCACCGAGGCGATCCGCAAGGCCGGCATCAAGCTGGCCGGAGACGTGGTCATCGCGGGCGTGGCCGGCGAGATAGAGAAGGCGCCGGTGAATGACTTCGAGGGCAGGCAGTACCAGGGGTACGGCGTCGGCACCAAGTTCGCGATCACCCACGGCGCGGTGGCCGATTTCTGCATCCTGGGCGAACCCACCAACATGATGCTGATCCCGCGCCACTGCGGCACCACCTGGCTCAAGATCACCGTGCCGGGGCGCCTGATCCATACCGCGTGGTCCAAGGTGGAGACCAACGCGATCAACAAGTCCCGCAAGGTCCTGGACGCCATCCACGACTGGATCCCCGGTTACTGCGAGCGCAACCGGGCAGGCGAATTCCAGCCCCGTGTAAACGTCTCGGCCATCGAAGGAGGCTGGCCCTGGCGCGGCGCCAGGACCCCGGACAACTGCTGCATCTACGTGGACGTCAGGACCATCCCCGGCGTGATGCCGGTCCAGGTCTATGACGAAGTGCGCGGGGTCATTGCGGACGCTGTCAACGCCAACGAAGAACTGGCCGGCACCAAGGTGGAGATCTTCCTGTCCGCGCCCGGCACCTCCATACCGGATGATAACGAACTGGTGCAGACCGTCATCAAGGCGCATACCGACCAGCTCGGCGAACCGCCGCAGATGGGCATGGAAACCTGGTACAGCGACGCCGCGCACATGAACCGCTACGGCATCCCAACGGTGAATTACGGCTCAGCCGGCCGCATCCGCACCACCGGCGGCGGCGGCTTCTCCACCGCCCAGGGCGAAGCGGTCTACATCGGCGACATGCTGGACATCATCAGGGTCTATATCCAGGCCATCCTGATGATCTGCGGCGTTGCGGAGTGAGCAGTTGTCCGTCATTCCAGCAATCCGTCACTCCAGCAATCCGTCATTCCGGCAATCCGTCACTCCAGCAATACGTCATTCCGGCGAAGGCCGGAATCCAGTGAAACAAAGGGTCGCCCTGTGGGCGACACCGTATTCTACTGGATGCCGGGTCAAGCCCGGCATGACGAATACTGTACTGACAGTTAGTGAAGGTCCTGTATATCCTGTACATCCATGTTAAATATTGATCAAGTCCTGTTATGGTCTGGTTCCGGTTTACGGGAGTTGATGGTACGCGCGGCGGAGTTGCGCGATGAGGGACACGGCCGGGTCGTTTCCTATTCTCCCAAGGTTTTTATCCCCCTGACGAAGCTGTGCCGCGACGTATGCCATTACTGCACCTTCGCGCAGCCGCCGCGGCGGGGGCAACGGGCCTATCTCAGCATCGAAGAGGTGCTTGACATAGCACAGGCCGGCGCGCAGGCGGGTTGCCACGAGGCCCTGTTCACCCTGGGGGACAAGCCGGAACTGCGCTACAAGGTTGCGCGGGATGAACTGGAAGCACTGGGCCATGCCTCGACCCTGTCCTACCTGAGGGAGGCTGCGCAGGCGGTGCTGGATGAGACCGGCCTGTTGCCGCACATGAACCCCGGCGTGATGACCCAGGCTGAACTGGAGGACCTGCGCACGGTGTCGGTATCCCAGGGACTGATGCTGGAAAGCAGTTCCGAGCGCCTGTGCCGGAAAGGCGGCCCCCATTACGGTTCGCCGGACAAGAAGCCGCAGGTGCGCCTGGACAGTATCGCCGCCGCAGGGGCGGCGCGGGCGCCGTTTACTTCCGGCATCCTCATCGGCATTGGCGAGATGCGCGCTGAGCGCCTGGAAGCCCTGCTGGCCCTCAAGAAACTGCACGACGCGCACGGGCATATCCAGGAGATCATCGTCCAGAACTTCCGTCGCAAACCCGGCACGAAGATGCACGATGCCCCGGAACCCCCACTGGAAGAACTGCTGTGGACCATCGCTATGACGCGCATCATCTTCGGCCCGCACATGAACATACAGGCGCCGCCCAACCTGACCCTGGACGAGTCGCTGCCGGACCTGATCCACGCGGGGATCAACGACTGGGGCGGCGTCTCGCCCGTGACGCCGGACCACGTCAACCCGGAGGCTGCCTGGCCGCACCTGGACCGCCTGCGGGCCGCAACGGAAGCGACCGGCAAGACGCTGGCGTCGAGACTGCCGGTTTACCCCGCATATATCCATGAACGGGATACCTGGATCGACCCGGCCCTGCATACGCGCGTGTTGCGGAAGATCGATTCCGCCGGCTTCGCCCGCCCGGACGACTGGGCGCCGGGGGGGCAAGGCCAGGTGAGAGATTGGGTGTCCGGGAACAGAGAACGGAGAACGGCGAACGGAGGGTCGCAGGTGCAAGAGATGAAGCAGGAGGCCAGGGAAGAAGTGGGTGAACCGGCGCGCGGGTCGGGAGCGGACAACGCACCAGTAGCCAATCAACTTGATAACGCCGGGAAAGTTATGCGTCATTCCCGTGAAAACGGGAATCCAGTAGATAACAAAACTCCTTTAATTGACAAAGCCAGGGCCGGCATACGTCTTGATGAACAGGAGATTGTCAGCCTGTTCAACGCCCGCGGCGCCGATGAAGACGCCGTGGTACAGGCCGCCGATGACCTGCGCCGGACCATGAACGGCGACACGGTAACCTACGTGGTCAACCGGAACATCAACTACACCAACATCTGCTATTTCGGCTGCGGCTTCTGCGCGTTTTCCAAGGGGCGCGTGGCCGAGAACCTGCGCGAGCGCGGTTACAACCTGCACCTGGACGATATACAGGCGCGGGTCTCCGAAGCCTGGGAGAGAGGCGCCACCGAGGTCTGCCTGCAAGGGGGCATCCATCCGGACTACACCGGCGACACCTACCTGGCCATCGTCCATGCGGTGAAGGAAGCTCAGCCGGACATGCACGTGCACGCATTCTCGCCGCTGGAGATCAGGCAGGGGGCGGAGACCCTGGGCCTGCCGCTCAGGGACTACCTCGGGCAATTGAAACAGGCCGGCCTGGGCACGCTGCCCGGCACCGCGGCGGAGATCCTGGATGATGAAATCAGGCAGATCATCTGCCCGGACAAGCTGAATACGGCCGAGTGGCTGGCGGTCATGCGCACCGCCCACTCGCTGGGCCTCAACTCCACGGCCACCATCATGTTCGGCCACGTGGACGGGCCGCTGAACTGGGCGCGCCACCTGCTGCGCATCCGCGATTTGCAGGAAGAGACGGGCGGTTTCACCGAGTTCGTGCCGCTGCCCTTCGTGCACATGGAAGCGCCCATGTACCGCAAGGGCCGGGCTCGCAAGGGACCCACCTTCCGCGAGGCGGTCCTGATGCACGCGGTCGCCAGACTGGTATTGCACCCGCATATCACCAACATACAGGCCTCCTGGGTGAAGCTGGGAATGGGCGGTCTCAGGGCCTGCCTGGATGCCGGCGTCAATGACGTGGGCGGCACCCTGATGAACGAGAGCATCAGCCGCGCGGCCGGCGCCTCTCACGGCCAGGAATTCACCGCCGAGGGCATGCGCAAACTGATCACGGACGCAGGCAGGGTACCGCAGCAACGCACTACACGTTACGAAGCAGTTGGGAATCCGGGCTTGCCCCTTACCAATACGCTCCTTCCTCGTCATGCCGGACCTGATCCCCTCATTTCGTCATGCCGGGCTTGACCCCCGCCCAACTCCATACGGGGGCAGGCCCGGCATCCAGTAAATACAGTGTCGCCCGCTCCTCCCCCGTCATGCCGGACTTGTTCCGGCATCCAGTAGAATACTGTGTCGCCCGCTCCTCCCTGGTCATGCCGGACTTGTTCCGGCATCCAGTAGAATACTGTGTCGCCCGCTCCTCCCTCGTCATGCCGGACTTGTTCCGGCATCCAGTAGAATACTGTGTCGCCCGGAGGGCGACTCTTTGCTCACTGGATTCCCGCCTGCGCGGGAATGACGAAGGGAAAGAGTACCAGCAATGGTAAGATAGTGACGGTGATAAAAGTAACCGAGAAGCATGCAAACTGAAGTAAGAACAATCTGCCGCGCCTGCGGGCACGGCGGTTGCGGCGTTTACGTGGCCGTGGAAGACGGCAAGCCGGTCAAGATCAAGCCGGACTGGGACCATCCGGTCAGCAAAGGCTATACCTGCAAGAAGGCCCACGGCTACCTGGAACTCCAGGAACACCCGGACCGCCTGCTCTATCCCATGCAGCGCGTTGGAGAGCGGGGCGAGGGCAAGTGGCAGCGGCTGTCCTGGGATGAGGCGCTGACTATCGTTGCCGACAAACTGAACGAGATAAAACGGGAATCCGGCGCCGAGTCGGTGGTGTTCGGCCACGGCACCGGGCGCGATTTCCACCGCTTCGTGTACCGGGTCGCCAACCTGTACGGTTCGCCCAACGTGCTGACGCCGGGGCACATGTGCTACCTGCCGCGCATCGCCATCTGCAAGGTGATGGGCATGGACATCCCGCTCTGCGACTACGACAACAAGCCGAAATGCGTGGT
Organism: Gammaproteobacteria bacterium; assembly: GCA_965204045.1. GTDB lineage: Bacteria > Pseudomonadota > Gammaproteobacteria > Eutrophobiales > Eutrophobiaceae > JAAXHV01. The sequence goes on along the minus strand of CBDBDW010000002.1, from coordinate 3,955,927 downwards.
CGCCTGGGGCAGCAACCACCTGATCTCCAACCCGGACGAGAACAAGGGCATCAACCTGGCCCATACCCTGAGAGACGGCGCCAGATTGATCGTGATCGACCCCCGCGGCAGCAAACTGGCCAACAAGGCGGACCTGTGGCTGCAACTGCGCCCGGCCACGGACTCGGCGCTGGCCATGGGCATGATGCACGTCATCGTCAAGGAGGACCTGTATGATCATGATTTTGTTGAGAAATACACCACCGGCTTCGACAAGCTGAAAGAACGGCTGGAGCGCTTCCCGCCAGAGGTGGTGGAGCGCATCACCTGGGTGCCGAAGGAGAAGATCATCGCCGCGGCCAGGCTGTATGCCACCACCAGGCCCGCGGCCCTGCAATGGGGCGTGGGCATCGAGCAGAACATCAACTGCGTGGACGCGGACCGCGCCCTGGTCTACCTGGTGGCCCTTACCGGCAACCTGGACGTCCCCGGCGGCAACGTGATCTTCGGCCTGCCGCCCGGATTGCCGCGGGCACGCTTTGCCCTGTTCCACGAGTTGCCGGAGGAGCAAAAGCAGAAACTGCTGGGCGGCGACAGGTACAAACTGGGCGCATCCATCAACCGCATCACCCCGCACGTGGTCTGGGACGCCATCGAGAGCGGCGACCCGTACCGGGTGCGCGCCATGGTGCTGTTCGCCAGCAACCAGTTGGCGGCCCGGGAAAACGCCGACCGGGTGTACGAAGTGTTGAAGAAGGTAGAGTTCCTGGTCGCCACCGACATCTTCAAGACTGCCACGACCGAACTGGCCGATATCGTCCTGCCCGCGGCCACCTGGCTGGAGAACGACAACATCGCCGATTACTGGAAAGTGCACGGGTACGTGTTCCCGCGCCGCAAGGTAGTGGACGCTCCCGGCGAGGCCTGGCCGGACCACATCATACTGAATGAACTGGGGAAGAAACTGGGCTTTGAGGACCGCTTCTGGGACACCTACGAGGAGTCGCTGGACTTCATCCTGGAGCCTGCTGGGGTGACCTGGGACGAATTCAAGGACATGCCGTACCTGCAAACCGAGCCGGAGTTCCGGAAGCACGAGAAGTACGGCTTCAACTCCGAGTCGGGCAAACTGGATTTCTACCTCAAGCAGTACGAGGACTGGGGCTATGACCCGCTGCCGGATTTCGCCGAGCCGCCGGAAAGCCCGGCCAGGGAGGAAGCGTTCGTGTCCCGCTATCCCACGGTGCTGATCACGGGTCACCGCATCTTCAATTTCTTCGGTTCGGAACTGCGCCAGTCACACTACCTGCGCAAGGGCCACCCGGACCCGCTCATCGAGATGCACCCGGAACTGGCGCAGACACAGGACATCGAAAACGGCGACTGGGTATGGGTGGAAACGCCGCGGGGCAGGGTGAAGCTCCGTGCAAAACTGTCCGACGGCATCGACCCCAGGGTAGCCAGCGCCGAATTCGGCTGGTGGTTCCCGGAGAAGGGCGCGCCGGACTACGGCTGGCGCGAGTCCAACGTCAACGTCCTGACCATGGACGGCCCGCCCCTGGACCCGGGCATGGGGGCCACCAACCTCAAGGGACTGATGTGTAACATCGAGAAGGTGTAAATCTAGGGGTCAGAGTAAAAATTCTTCGAATTTCTTACTCCGACCCCACCAATCCCCCCAGACCGGGGTCCTCATTTCGTCATGCCGGGCTGTCGTCATACCGGGCCTGACCCCCTAATTTCGTCATGCCGGGCTTGACCCGGCATCCAGTAAATACTGTGTCGCCGAAGGCGACTCTTTGCCTACTGGATTCTGGTCCCGGCTTACAACATGCCGGGATAAACTTTCGCCGGAATGACGAGGGGGCGAAATCCAGGGGTCAGAGTAAGAGTCGTCAGAATTTTTACTCTGACCCCATATATCAAACCTCACAACATAAAGGAAATATTCCCCTGCGCCTGGTCCGCGTCGATCAGATTCACCTGTTTTACCTCGATTAACCAGCCCCCACCGTCCTGACGTTGCAGCACGTAACCGCCCATGCAGGCAAGCGCGCCGCGCTCTCCCTTCCGGTAAGTATGGATGGTCAAATTCGCACGCACCCGCAGTTCGTCCTCACCGGCGGCCCAGATCTCGATATTACTCAGGCAGTGCCGGGTACGCGTGGGCGGCAACTGCGAAAAGGCAAAGCCAGTGCGGAACCGGGCAATCTTGTCCTCCAGACGGCGCCGGTCCTGTATCTCCCAGGTGATGGTGCGTCCCGGATTGTGGGGCGCCGGATCACTGGGGACCCAGTACACGCACTGCTCCTGGAACAGGTCCAGCCACTCTTCAAACCGGCCGTCGTCCAGCAGGCGGCACTCGCGGTGGAGCAGGGCGGTGATTTCATGGTGGAGGCCGGGCGCAACGGGCGGTCCGGGGTTGCTCCAGTCCTGAGCTATACCATACAAGCGCCGGTAGTAGTCTTCATCGACGTAGGTCGAGGGGCCCGGCGTCTGTTGCAGCAGCTTTTTCATTGCGCCCTTCCATGGGCGCAACCCTCCGGGCGGCGGCGCCGTGCACAAATTCGTCCGGAACGAATTTGGACAGCGTAGCTGGCCCCAAAGGGGCAAACTACACGGATGTAGTTTGCAAATTGTCTGTCCTGACGATTTGTCACCACCTCAATCCTCCATGCTCATCAGGCGCTTCCATTCCTTGTAGAAGGTGCGCATGGTGATATCGCTGGTCACCGGCGCCCTGGCGCCGTCCTCTTCCATCACCTCCCGGTCGCTGTGCAGGTGCCGGCTGCAATCCACCCATTCGGCTTCGGGAATACCAAGGCCGGCCTGGCAGGATTCGAAGTTCTCAACGTCATCCACCTCGCCGAACATGGGGAAATCCTCCTGGGTGCGCATGCGCATCGCGTTCACTTCATCGGGCAGGTTGGAGACGGTGGTGGCGAACCAGTAGAGATCGGTCTCGGCCACGCCCAGCGGGTCGACCAACTGTACCTGGTTACCGATAATCAACAGGTTCGGGAACACGGTCAGGTTCATGCCGGCGCCCACCGCCAGTTCAAGCAACCGTTTTGCTTCATCAGCGCCGTATTTTTCCGGCAGGGACTGCTCCAGGTGCTCCCGCCCCGGCTGCGGGCGCTGCTGTTCCCAGGCAGATACCTTGTGCATCTCGGGGCGCTGGTCCAGGTAGTAGTGCCCGTTGCGGAAACCCTTCACAAACATGTCGCTTGCGTCCGGGTCGGCCGCAAAATACTGCATGTCCTTATCGCCGTAGCGGGACGCCGCCATCATCAGCAGGGACCGATGGGAATAGGCCGGGTGGTAACCGTCCCCCTGGTTGTCGGTGACGAATTTCCAGTTGGCGGCAATGCGGTAGCGCTGGGTCCCGCTCACCTCGACTTCGCCATCGCCATAGCGGTCCAGCCACTCGTCGATGACCTGCCTGGCGCCGGCAAGGCAGTCTTCCAGAACCGGCTGTTCCGGATCGAGGCAGGCGAAGATGAAACCGCGGTATGAGCTGACCCGCGGCGCCTTCAACAGGTCGAATTTCCCGCTTTCCCGGTCCGCGTCGTAGGCATAGTCCAGGGGCACGGACACGGAGCGGCCCGCATGATCGTAAGTCCATGAGTGATAGGGACAGACAAATACCTTGCAGCTTCCCTTATCCTCGCGGCACACCTTCGCGCCGCGGTGCGCACACCGGTTAAAGAGTACATGTATCCCGTCATCACCGTCACGGGTAATGATCACCGGGCGCCCGCCCAGGTGACGGGTAACAAAATCCCCCGCCGCCGGTATTTCACTCTCATGCCCCACGAACACCCAGGTTCGGGCAAAAATATTGCGCATCTCGCGCCGGAACAGCGCTTCACTGGTATAAACCGACCGGTGGATACGGTCTTCCTGGATGAGGTAGCCCCAGTCAGCAACAGGATCAGCAGCGTTCATTGAAGAATAACGTACCAGCATGGGGTCGGACCAGTCAAGACTTACATAAGCAACTGAATAATAAAGGAAAAAATACAGAAAGACGTGCTTTTTGACGCTTAGAGCACGGTTTTCATCGGGAAAAACAGGGTTTTAAGGCCAGATCCGGCCCCATCTTCCTAGCGCATCGGCGTCATCTGCTGTTCATCGGCGCCCAGCAACGTGCGGCCGTACATCTCCTCCTTCATGCCCGGCACCGACAAGCCGTGCCGGCTGGCTATATGCATGTCGCGCCAGATCCGTTGCAGCGGGTTATTCAGCGCGAAAGCGCCGGCGCCCTGCACATCAAGCAGTAGATCCACGCCTTCGCGGCACATGCGATGTGCCTGTGCCGAGCGCATGGCAAACGTCGCGCGCTCGAGCGCCGGGAACGGGCGCGCCGTCAGTGCCTGCGCATCGAGGGCGTCGGCGGTGGCGCGCGTCTGCTCCAATGCCGTCTCGATCAGCCAGGTGGCACGCGACATTGCAAACTGGGTCGCCGGCGACTTGGTGGTATCCGCATAAAACGTATAAGTCATCGGTTTGGGACGCGTCGTGATGCGTTCCAGGGTCAGGTCCAGCGCGGCTTTCGCGAGGCCGACCACGGGCACCAGTGTCGCGATGTGAAAGACCACGACGGAATCCAGCTGGTATTGCGCTTCAGCGGGGTAGGGCGTTTCAAACTGGTGGTTCATCAGCGCGGACAAGGTGGTCGTTTCCTCGTCCGGAATAAAAACATCCCGGATTTCATAGGTGTTGCTGCCGGTCCCGGCCATACCGGCAACATGCCAGGTGTCGCGGACCGGGATCCCGCTGGTTTCGACCAGCCCGATCATGTTGTCTGTCTGCGACCCGTTATCGTCCAGCAGCGGAAAACCGATCAACGCCCAATCGGCGTGCGAGCTGCCTGACGAGTACGGCCAATCGCCGGAGACCGTTGTGCCGCCGTCATGCCGCTCGGCGCGCCAGCCGGGCATCGGCGCGAGCGGTACCGCAACCTTCGCCGAAGCCGAATTGCCGGCCCACACACGCTCCTGGACCGCAGCGCTCATCTGCCCGGTCTGCCAGTCGCCATGATTGAGGATGAAGGAAAACCACGCCGATGAACCACAGGCGCGCGCCAGCAGGACGGTCGATTCAACGTAAGTCCGGTAGCCGGCCTCGTACCCGCCCGCCCGTTGCGGCGCGAACAGTCGCAGGGCGCCGGATTCGACCAGGGCAGCGAAAGATTCCGGTGTCAGGTCACGTGCTGCTTCCGCGTCTGCGGCCGCGCCGGCCAGCGCCGGCAGTATCGCCTCCACCCTGGCCAGGACTTCCTTCCGCACCTCACCGAGGTCGCGCGGGAAGCGCGCCGCCGGCGGGCTTTCGGTTTGTGTCGCGGTCATGTAACGTCAAATCCCCAGAATTATTTTTGGTAACTACTCACCCCCCTGTTCGTCCCGCGCTCCCTTCGTCATTCCGGCGAAGGCCGGAATCCAGTCTGTTAAACGGGTCGCTTGCGACACCTTATAACGTGTCCCTTCGGGACGTTTTTTTCACTGGATTCCCGCCTGCGCGGGAATGACGGGGGGCGCGCGGGAATGACGAACGAGGAGAAGTGCAGGAAGGACGAGTGGGGGTGAGTAGTTACTGTTTTTGTATAGGGAACCTCTATTAATTCAGTGTAATGATATAATACGGAGTACTGATTTCAACCCATACTGTCCTGTTTGAGGGTGCTGCCATGAAGAAGACTCAAGACCTGTTCGGTTCCTTTTTTGACTTGCAGGACGCCCGTTTGACGAAGCTGAAAGACCCGCTGGTGCAGTTGGAGGAGGTGGTGGACTGGGCGGCATTCCGTCCGTTGCTGTCCCGTCTCCGGCCCACGGAGCGCAAGAGCAATGCGGGCGCCCCGCGCCGGGACGAGGTACTGATGTTCAAGGGGTTGGTGATACAGCACTTGTACGGCTTGAGTGATGAGCAGTTGGAGTACCAGGTAGAGGACCGGCGCAGTTTCCAGCGGTTCCTGGGGTTGGACAATGTCCATCGGGCGCCGGATGCGAAGACGTTCCGGGCGTTTCGGGAGCAGTTGGTGCGGTTGGGCCTGATGGAGGCGTTGTTCGAGCAGTTTGCCGGGCAGTTGGAAGCGTTGGGGTACCGGGCGCGCAAGGGGCAGTTGGTGGATGCGTCCCTGGTGCCGGCGCCGGTGCAGCGCAACACGCGCGAAGAGAATGCCAAGGTCAAGGCCGGGGAAGTGCCTGCGGACTGGGAGCAGGCGGACGCCAAGCCGAAGCGGCGTCAGAAGGACGTGGAGGCGCGTTGGACGAAGAAACGCGGCACGAGTCATTACGGGTACAAGAACCACGTGAACGTGGACAATGCGCACAAGCTGGTACGCAAGTATGATGTCACCGCGGCCAACGTGCATGATTCGCAGTTATTGGATGACCTGCTTGATGAGGACAACAGCAGCAAGGCCCTCTGGGCGGACAGCGCCTACCGGTCTGAAGAGCAGGAGCAGCGTTTGCGGGAGAAGCACTACCGCAGTCACATTCAGCGCAAGGGCAGCCGCAACCGGCCGTTGACGGCGCGGGAGCAGCAGGGCAACCGCACGCGGGCAAAAATACGGGTGCGGGTGGAGCACGTGTTCGGGGCGCAGTGTGCGACCCGTGCCAAGCTGGTCCGGTGTATCGGGCTCAAGCGCAGTGCGTTGGCCATCGGGATGATGAACCTGGTGTACAACATGCGCAGACTGTGTTACCTGCAAGGGGTCGGTGCGCCTGCTTGACGGGAAACAGGGATAAAACGGTGTCAAAACGACACCTGAGGGCGATAAAACGGCCCGATGACGGGCGTATTGAGGTGATGCGGGTCTCTGCGCACCTTACTATAGACAAATATATGAAAAAGGAACCTGCTCAGACCTGAAATTATCAATTAATAGAGGTTCCCTATAATTTATCTCTCTATGTATTATTATCAATCCACCCTGGAAACGAGGCAAGCGGATGCTCAAGAAACTTCACCACGTTGCCTATCGCTGTCTCGACGCTGAAGCGACGCGGCGTTTTTATGTCGATGGCCTGGGCCTGAAGCTCGCCGCCGCGCTGGTCCAGGAGTACGTGCCGTCACTGCAACGCAACGAGCCCCACAACCACATTTTCTTCGAGATGGAAGACGGCAGTTTCATCGCCTTCTTTGACATCCTCGAAGATACCGGCCCGGCCGCGCGGGATAAACCGGATTGGGCGCAGCACCTGGCTCTGGAAATCGGTTCCCGCGAAGAAGGGGCGGCCCTGGCAGAGCGATTGCGTGATATGGGCACCGACGTGCTGGGACCGGTGGAACACGGCATGTGCGACAGTTGGTACTTCTACGATCCGAACGGCCACCGCCTCGAAGTTTCCGTCCGCACCGACAACAAGGCGATGTGGTCGCAGATGGCGCAGGACGCAACAGTGGAAATGGACAAGTGGAACGCCCGCAAGGCCGGTGCGAAAACCAAGTAGCCCGGATTTCTCACCAGGTCGCTTGTTGCTATCTGAAACATTTTTGCTATCAATCAGTTATGTCAGTTTTTCTGTTTTCTCAACATTACATACTGCGCTTGATGCGCCCTTGCTTGTCTTTTTTGCGCCTGCGGGCACGTGCTCCCTCAACCATAGGAACCACTATGCTTTCGGTCGCAGGCGCCCGCAGGCGCAAAAAATCCGGCGCAATCATCGCATCACCTGGTGAGAAATCCGGGCTAGCGGAGCGCCCTTGCAAATAGAAGTACTGCGGGAACCTTTCGCCCGGGACGGCTACACGATTTCATACAGCGAGCAGAGCCTGTTCACGGAAGTCTACGGCTTCGTCGGTCAAGCCGGCCGCATATTCCTCGAGGGCCAACTGCTGCGGCGTACCGGTTCGCCCGCCAAATCGGTCCTGCTGTTCATGCATCCGTCATCGTCGCTGTCCCTCCTGCCCTTACCCGGGGCGCTCGCCGAAGCCGGCGTACACGTCATGTGTTGCGGCAGCCGCTACCTGCGTAACGACACGCCGCTCATCATGGAGAAGGTGCTGCTCGACCTGGGCGCGCATATGACCTTCGCACGCGACGAACTGAACTACGAGAACGTGATACTCGCCGGATGGAGCGGCGGCGGCTCTTTATCCATCTACTACCAGGCACAGGCCGAAATGCCCAACGTTACCGCCACGCCCGCGGGTGACCCTGTTGACCTGGCTTCAGCCGGCCTGCCGCCAGCCGACGGGATTCTCAGTATGGCCGCGCATCTCAGCCGCGCGGAAACGTTGACCGAGTGGCTCGACCCTTCGGTCCTGAATGAATCCGATCCGGATACGCGCGACCCCGAGCTGGATATTTACGCACCGGAGGCAATTCATACGCCACCTTTCAATGCGGAGTTTCTTGAAAGATTCAGATCGGCGCAGGTCGCGCGCAACCGGCGCATCACGGCCTGGGCGGAACAACAGCTTGATCGTCTCGCCAATGCCGGCGACGGCGCGGTCGAACACCCGTTCGTTGTTCACCGGACGATGTGCGACCCGCGCTGGATCGACCCTGCGGTCGATCCAAACCAGCGCGAACCCAATCAGTGCTACCTCGGTGACCCGCGCGCAGCCAACTCGGGACCCGCGGGTCTTGCCCGTTTTACCACCTTGCGGTCGTGGATGTCGCAATGGTCCTTCGATAAAACCCGCGCACGCACCGCGGACAATGCACCTGCGATCAGCGTGCCGGCCCTGGTCATTGAAAACGGGGCCGACGATGCAGTGCCCGCATCACACCCGCGAAAAATTTTTGAACTCCTGGGCAGCCCGAACAAGCGCTTTGAACGGATTGACGGCGCCACCCACTACTACCGCGGGCAGCCCGCACACCAGGCGCAAGCAGTATCTTTGCTGAAGGGGTGGATGAGCGAGCACATCACTTGAAAGTTCCGGGGCCAGAGTACAAATCGGCACTAGTACCCTGTCCCCGGCCGCCATTCATCAAGATTGTGAAACGAAAATGCTGATTGTATAAAATAATCTGGTGGAATTAAGGGGACACAAGACATAATTCACCAGCATGGGGGAGCAACAATGAGCCAACGGGTTTTACCTGAATGGAGTAAAGACGAACTGGAATACGTGGAGCCGACGCAGGTGGTGCGCAGTTTCGGCTATGACGTATTCGCCAACGAGGTCAGTGAAGAGGCTCTCGGTTACAATGAACAGACCGTCGCCAGGGTCCTGCAGGTGGACGGGGAGGTAGCGTCCGAAAAGAGGGATTATTCCGGTCCTGAAGCAGCGGCGGAGGATATCAAGCAAGCCGGTCTCGAGGCAGGCGCGGAAATGGTCGGCATCACGGAAGTCAATCCGTATCACATCTACAAGGGGCATGACGTGCCGCACAGGTATGCCGTGATCCTCGCCAGCAGGATGGATTACGACGAAATGAAGTACGGCGCCACGGAGCGGCATGTCCGGGAAGTGCTGCGCAGTTATGCGGAAATGGGCTCGCTGTCCGCCAGGGTGGCGGCCTATATCCGGTCTGCCGGCTACCCGGCACGGGCCCACTCGCTGAGGTTCGAGCAGATAAACATGATTCCCCACGCCATCCAGGCCGGCCTGGGGCAACTGGGCAAGCACGGCTCGCTCATCAACGACCGGCTCGGCTGTTCCTTCCGCCTGTCCGCGGTCACCACCGACCTGCCCATGAAGCTGGATTCGTTCAGGGATTACGGCGTCGAGGATACCTGCCTGAACTGCAGCATGTGCGTAAAGCACTGTCCGGGCGACGCCATCGTCCATGAGAAACAGGTCGTCAGGGGCGCGCTCAAGTGGGTGGTGGATACGGAAGCCTGCGCCCCCTACTGGGGCAGTTACCATGCCTGCGGGATCTGCCTGGAGGTCTGCCCCGCCAACGTCAAGGCGTTCGACGGGAAATACAGAAACTCGTTTATTGAACGGATAAAACAGATTGACCTGAAACAGAGACGGCAGGAGTTGACGGAGGGCCTGCAACAACCCTGGGACAACGCGGTTAAACCGGATGACAAATCCGAAGGCTGGCGCAACCGGGTGAGAGGGCAGGGCCATGCCGCGTTCCTGATGCAGGGCATCCCGTCAGAGGGACTGCCGGAGGAAATCTATGAGATCCGGTCGGCCATGGGGATTCGGCCTGCTACCGGGCAGGCGTCATGACCGATCTCAACATTGAAGATCGCATCAACGAGACCTGAATGTCCCAGATCCTGAAGAACCTGCCCGTGGGCAGCTATGCCGTAATATTCCCGTCAATCAGCAGCGGCGTCGATGAAGACGGACACGAAAAAATGCTGGCCGAACTGTACGGCCGTGTCCGGGAAATAGAGGGTTTCCTGGGCCTGGAATCCGCCTCAGGCAGCCCATTCAAACTTGCCGTCGCCTATTTTGACTCCCTTGAGTCCATAAATACCTGGAGACAAAACAGCGAGCATATCGCCGCCAAGAACAAGGCCCGTTCGACCTGGCTGGAAGACTGGCAGATAAGGATTTGCAGGATTGAGGATATATACGGGAAGAGTCCCCAGGAGTCGGACCAGTCGAGATTGACATAACCAACTGAATAATAAAGGAAAAAATACATAAAGACGTGCTTTTTGACGCTTAGAGCACGGTTTTCATAGGCAAAAAAGGGTTTTTAAGGAAATAGCGGCAGTAAGGCTGGTCCGACCCTATCTGCAAAAAAATTACAGGACAACCATAGAGTTTTGTCGGGTGTCCTGTGTGGTGTTCCTGAAGGCGGACAAATCCGTGCAGGTGCATGCGGAGCGGCAGGGGTTGTTCGTCATCCGGGCCACCGGCAGCAGCGCCAGCATTGTCAACGACACGGAGTTTGTGCCGCGGGTGTTTTAAACCGGGATGCCCTTGTGTGAGTAGTTTGGGGTCGATGTGCATTGTGCGACCTGACCCCATGGCCGTCAGCCCGACGCCCCGTTAAGGGGCGTTTCTTTTTTCGCCCTGAAAGATACCAGGAACATCAGGATGAAAAATGCGTGCAGAAACCACCTCGTTTCTGGAGATGACGATTTGGAAATCTTCGTGTTGCAATCCAGTGACATCTTCAAGTGATTTTTTGATCGGAGGTGTGTAATTGGTCGTAATTTCCAGTTCCAGTGTATCCTTGTCCCGATAACCACTGGCCAAGGGAATCAACGCAATATCAGGTTCGCCATGTCTTGTTATTTCGCTCCCGAGAATTAGCCCGATGTAAGACTTCCTGCTCTTCAGTGAAAGTTCAACAAATTCTTGTTCTTTAACAGACTGCGCCAGAAGCAGGTCCAGGTGGTAACCATTTCTTTCTGCTATGTGTGCGGCGGACTTTTCCCGACCATAGAACCTGTTGCCTATGAGCGGCAACACAAGCCCTGACAGGGCGCTCCCGATAAATGGGGCAGAGTTGGAAGCCAGCGCTGATGAGATAAATATCGCATTGTCGGCGGCGCATAATCTCAGAAGAAAAATTATCATTTGCGCGAACACAAATAAAAACCCGCCGGCAATCGCGGACTGAAAAAAGACATGGTATCCCGAAGCCCTGACCACATTATAATTTGTGTAATGCAAGTGGGTAAGCAACCAGTAGCCACTCAGAACGGGAACAAGATACAGACCAAAATCCATGGGTTACGGCTCCTTAGGGGAAGACTACTGCATTGATTTCCTACGACGGTTTCCGAGAGGTATCAGATTTGTCCCGTTTGAAAAACTGTGCCATTTTATTCACCGCGGCGCGACCTCTTTTACTTTTCAGCAATTCATCCGCCTTGACATACACCGATCCCGAGTTTGTAACATAGACTTTGGGCCGCTCCCTCTGCGCACTATCTGACATAATCTCCTCCGGTAAAACCCATATTTTTTTGTAAATTCTAAATCATTTCTTGTGATCTTTCAATGGAACTTATAACCACCACCCACTTAACGATGAATTCCAGTTTTCCGTACAGGTAATTATCCTCTACGCTTGACTGCATACAGCTTCATGCGCAACTATAAATCATTTGCTATTTATAAAACTGGATAATTCTTCATGTGAATATGATGAGTAGAGTCCTGTAAAACAACAGGTTACGATCCGGACAGCCATTTTCGTGGCGCCACGAAAATGGTCAGACCAGGCCACCCTCGTACACCATCGTGCCGGTCTCACAATCCACTTCCAGGTAACCGCGACCGCCGGCAGAGGTGTACCCATGACGGGTTGCCGTCTCCCCGTTGACCCGGGCACAAAACCAGCGATTTGACCTCATTAGATATAGAGTTGACAACCCGGGCAGAAGACCGTAGATTGCAGACATGGGCGGAAGTGAATCAGCTTCCGGACCTGGAACGTAACGTTAAACTTAAAAGGAGGTAACCCTTATGAGCAGTATTCCACTTTACAAGGCATTTATTGAGGTTGGCGCATCAGAGGAGAGCGCAACCAAGGCATCGGAGGACGTCATTCAAGTGTCACAGTTGGAGCAACTGGCAACAAAGTCCGACCTGCTGGCGACAAAGTCCGACCTGAAAAGCGAAATTGCAGGACTGGAAGCCCGTCTTGTCAAATGGATGGTCAGCTCTTTGTTCGTTTTTGCCACCATCATCATCGCCGGCATTGGCATACTTTTCCAAATCCTGTTGTCCCCCGGAGTTGCTCAGTAAGCTGCAAGAGCAGGAACGGACCCCCGCTTACAACATGCGGGGGCATGCTTAAACTCTGCTCCCGTATTCTCCTGTGCATTGTGCGACCTGACCCCATGGCCCTGCAAATTATCGAATCCTCCGGCAATGTCTTTGCCGATTTAGGTTTTGAGCCACATGAGGCTGAAAACCTGCTGGTACGCGCCAGGCTCATGGCAGCAATTAAAGCCTATATCGAATCTGAAGGAATCACGCAACGCGAGGCGGCAGAACACTTCAACGTGGCCCAGCCCCGCATCAGCGAAATTTACCAGGGAAAAATCGAGTTATTTTCTGCCGACAAGTTGATTAATATGCTGGCCAGGGTAGGGCGGCATGTAGAAATATCCATAAATGAAGCTGCCTGATTCAGGATAGCCCAGCATGGCAGGACAGGGCCGACCCTGTCGGAAGCCGGACTGGTCCGCCCCGCCTGTTAATTTCCCTTAAACTCTTTATCGCCATCAAAAATGATTGCCGTAATCTTTGATATCGATGGAACCCTGGTCGAAAGTTTTCAATTCGACGGAAGCATCTACGCCTCAGCGGTAAAAGATGTTCTGGGCGAAGTTATCATCATGGATGATTGGAAGCACTACAAAAATATAACTGACACAGGCATTTTACGGCAAATAATGGATGAGAATAAGATTGGCGAAGAAGGACAAATCAGGAAAGTCCGCAAGAAATTCGGGGAATTGGTCAGGCGGCATCTTGAAAACAGTGGTGAATGCCGCCCAAAGAAAGGGGCGATAGGCCTGATTGGTAATCTTCTATCAGATCGGCGGTATAAAGTCGGATATGCCACTGGCGGTTGGAGGCACACTGCCGAAATGAAACTTCAGCAGGCAGGATTTGACTTGAAAAATCCGGTCCTGTTTTCGAGCGATGATAGTGACGAGCGTGTGGGGATAATGAAGAAATGTCTGCTTGCATTAGGAAGCCGTTTCGATCACATCGTGTATATCGGCGATGCAGAATGGGATATTCAGGCGGCTGAAACACTGGGGTGGCATTTCGTTGGCGTAGGAGCTCGCTTAGAGAGAAAATGTGACTTTTGGGTTGAAGATTTTTCAGACCAAAACTTGTTTATGAGGATGTTACATGCTTCAACTGATGTAGATCCGGTATGAGAGAAAGATCAATGGAACGACATAAAAAACAGGAGATCTGAACTATATGGCTACAAAAGAGATGTCTCCAGTTAAAGTGGGGTTAATAGGTCTTGGCACTGTTGGTAGTGGCGTTGCAGATATATTAATTCACAATGCCAATGAAATTTCACGCCGGGTCTCAGATACAAACTCTGGAATCTATCGCAGGTGATGTGATCCGAATTAGGTTAGAGACTCTGGATGTTTGAGCTGAAATAGGTATTTGTAGACAATCTGAACAGGCGGATGAACAGTTGACCCGTGAACCCCTGCCGCAGTAACGTGGCCATGGAAATTCAGGCCACCTTATCTCCAGCACGTGGAGGTTCTCCGCCGGACCGAAATAGAAGCGAGCGAAAAGCATCCATATCCGCATCTTTCATTCTGTTGCGAAAATACTGCTCGGTTTCCAAAACCGATATTTTTTCAGCTACCGCAATGGTAATAAACTGGTTTATGCTGGAACCGTCCTGTTTGGCTACCTTGGCCACCTTGTCTTTCAAAGATTTCGGTAGTCTCAGCGGATAAGTTGATATATCAGACATTTCTCACCCTCCTCAAGGCTTCCGCAGGGTTCATGACTGCGATATTAAACAATTCCGGTACTTTGCCATAATCACGCAAGTTAAACGTCACGATGGCATCAGCCTGGCCGTTGACAGCGACCTCAAGCACCATTTCGTCATTAGGGTCTCTCAGGAAAGGCCGCCATAAAAAATGTGTCTTAACAGGTTCAATCAAAGCAGTGAGTCCGTCCACAAAGAGATGCGCCTGTTCCTGGTTTAACCCTGCCGCCATCCAATGAGCCCGAGAGGTACATACGGCTTCGTACTCAAAAAACAACGGCACGCTGGCAAGCATTTCGAGCCGTTTGTCTAATGCTTCGCCCAGCAAAGCAGCAGAAGCACCGGAAGGACTGCGCATCGCTGCGACAATGACATCCGTGTCCAGGACATACCTATGCATGATGGCTAATAATACATCATATATGATGTCAAATCAACGTTGGTTGAGCGGCCTAACAATTCAGTTGACGAACAATGGGGACAAGTCTCACAATAGTACTACCTGGAACCTGTAGAGACATACATTCCCTTAAATAAGCATGCGTAGCACCTGCCCGATATAAGTGTATTTCCCCCGCCATGGATTGGACTGCCGCCATGCCATGTTGCTCAAAGATGGCATGCCTGAACTGGAAACTGAATTTATTGGCACGCAACAAATCGCTGTAGTCCAGGAAGTGTCAAAAGTCCGATAGCCTATTGTTGGCGAGCAATGCTGATTTGACTGGCGAGTGCCCGTATAAAATCAGTGTCTTTCAGCAACTTCAGCTTTACTATCTCTGTCTCATCCTGTTGGCTATTTTCAATAACCCTGCGCAACACCTGGTTTATCTGGGTTTGATAGGGTAAGGATCCAGCAGCGTTAGCGGACTGTTTAAAGTAATTCACGATATCCTGATCCAGGGATATCGTAATCCTGACTTTTGCCTGTTTCCCTTTTTCATCCTTTAGTTCCGGCAACAGGCCGCGACGCTTCACTTTCAGTTTTTTCAGGTCATATTCTTCGCGCATAGTCTTCTGCCTCGTACCGCTTCATCAAAAGTAATCCCTTGATGCTTGTCCTTGTTGCTCTCAGCCTTGATTCCATCCCATTCAAAATGCATATAATACTTATATCATACATACTACTCTTTTCGCAAGTTTATGGTCTAATATGAGGACTATGAATAAGCCCTTTGTATATCTATCCGAAGAGTCAGCAGGAAGAGTTGACGTCAGAGCAAAAGAAAACCCTGAAATTAATCGCAAAGAGGTGGACTGATGAAGAATGAACTGTTCAATGAGCTGCTAAAAAGCATGCACGAGATGGACCGGATAGTTCAGGGCGAGTTGGCGCCCGGCAGGGTAATCCGGTTCACCGAACCGGAGGTCAAACAGATTCGCATGAATACCGGCCTCAGCCAGAAGCAATTTGCCGCGAAAAGGCCCATTCCACCTGGCTGGAAGACTGGCAGATAATAATTTGCAGGATTGAAAATGTATATGGGAATTTAATATGGACTAAGTTCAACCTGATACCTTGGTACGAATACTTTATTTGTAATAGACGCATCATTAATCTGAGTGATCTTATATGCTCTGATTTGACCATCTTCAGCACGAACAGCGTACAAAAGCACATTGCCGTTTTGTGCCTGTCGCAGTGAGTAAGGTTCGATGATCCTGGAACTTCTTCGGCCATTATTATCAGTGTAATCCAGGTTCACACATAGCCTGTTCCCTGCGGCGAAACGAATGATTTCCAATGAATTGCCGTTCAAGGTTCTCAAGCCAAGATGGCCGTATGCAGGCTGGTAAACCTGCTCATCACCAGGGATTGCTGCAAGTCGCGGCCTTTCTCGCGTGTCACGTCCGTCAAGCCAACGAAAGAAACCAGGTAAGCTATTCCAGTAAGTATCCAAGTCAGGCAGCCTTGGAAGTTGGTGAGCCAACATTGGTTCCCAGTTCTGCGCCATTTCATCCCGATATGTTTCCATACCATCAAGATCAGGAATGCTTATTCCCTTATAGTCACATTTTTGCGAAAGGATATCTTGTAAAACGGCAGGTGCCGGCAAGTTATCATTTCTAAATAGATTGATGACATCATATAAATCCCTTGGTCTCCCCCTCTCAACAAGCGCTCTGACTTTTTCGCCAAATACCTCGGGATAATCGTAACTATCAATATAAATTCCGTCCTGTGGCTCATCTGAATAGGGGTGAAATACACGTCTTCGTGAGGATGGCATAACCAACACTTCATCTGCCGTCAGATCCAGTTTTATTTTAGGAAGACTATGCTTGCCCTTGGAAAAAAAGCTTCTGTAATATACGCGCCCCTGACAGGATTGGTGGCTTCTGGGGTTGGCGTATATGTCAAATACAAGCCTGTCGGAAGGAATATCAATTCCTGTTTCTTCATATAGCCATTCTGCAACTGAAGTGAATTGCTCCTGTAAAATTACCTCATTAATGTGTGTTTGATCTCGAAGCGTGAAGTCCAAATCCTCTGAAAATCGGTAGGTTTCAAAGTAACACTTCTTCAGGCAAGTGCCTCCCTTGAATATCCAGGATTGAGATAAAACAGGATTCGTATTAATTGCAGCGAGCAACCAGCCGAGCACATAGTCTTTCTCTACGACATTCGGCGTTAAACCCGTCTCATCGGCAAAGGCCAGTATTTCATCCTTGCTTATCATTTCGTCTTATCTCCCGGCACCCATAAATTCCACCGTGTAACCAATCGATTATTTTCAGCTTTTTTATCGAGAGTGGCATTGCCCGATGTGATGCGTTCCCGGCATGCATTGATAAAAGAAGGCTTGAACTCAAGCGTTTCAGCCAGGTAGCCCAGTTTTTTAAATAACGCGCCATTGTTGAATTGAACAGCGTAGTCCAGCAACACATCGAGGTCGCTTGGTTTATTGAACACCCGTCTGAACTCGTTCAAGCAATCCGTCACGTGTTGCAAGCCCGCACCCAGGTACACATCATCGATACAATCCAAGAGTGTTTTGTACGGGTCTGAAATATGAATCTTCTTATTTTCCCGCCAAATGGTTTTTGTACCGAATAAATACTTTGCAGCAACATATTTGATAAAAAAGTTAACACCTTGGTGTGTGGTTACACCATAGGGCACCCGTTTATGGGTAAGGACACAGATTGACCTGAAAAGCTGTTCCGTCAGTTCCCAGTGTTCCAAGGCGCTCCAACCACCAATATAGCCAGGCGTGTATAACTCCGGCACCAGCACCCAAGGGTCTTCAAGTACCTGTTTTTGCCCAAGCGCAGATGGCTGAACAGGAACATACAAACCATGTGCAACACGCCGAATAACTCCTTGCTGATGCCATCCTGCCAGCAACCTGGAAGCATGTTGCCGGTCAACCTCCAGAATCCGCATTGCATCGGAGACTCGGATTGTGCCGGATGTCGCGCGTAATAATGCCGCTAATCGCTGTTGCCTTTTTGAAGGCTGATTGCTCATAGAACTATACCAAAGTACAGATTGTTAACATTTTTAGAGAATATCATGAATTTTAGTATAGTACTACTACAAAAAACAATAAAAGGAAAGAAAAGCAGATTATATTGTATTTTAATATAGCTCCTACGAATAATCACAGACCGTTTCCCCTTAACCTGACCAACCTGTCATTCAGCAATTTACAGCAATGGATTACCCCTTGAAAAAAATCTTACTGCCTACTATAGTTTGCACAACTATTATACAGAAGCAATGACAAACTTAAGAACGCTCGATAACCTGGAAGAAGACTACTTTCGCCGGCATCCTCAAGAGGTGGATGCTTACCTGTCTGAGATCTTCGATGAATATGCACAGGACGGCAACTCTGCTTCGTTACTTGCCTCCCTGCGCGTCATAGCCAAGGTAAAAGGAATTTCAGCGCTTGCCATAGAGACGGGCATGTCCAGGCAGGGATTACAGAAAGCGCTTTCAAGCAGGGGAAACCCGCGGCTGGATAACATCAACGCGATCATCCGCGCCCTGGGTTATCGTCTGACGCCGGTGAGAATATAAATCCCGGCCAGTCCAGTTTTTTGTTTACAAGGACGCGCCATAACCATATTGAGATTTGCTACAACGCGCTGACATGGAGCTCTATCCCTTCATTTTTGCGAAGCGATGAAACCAGTTCAGAAATGTTGCTGAGGCGCGGGTTGCCATTGTCACTGAGCATACGCATAAGGCTTTGCGGTTTTTTATCCATCAGCGCGCCGAGTTGTTTAAATCCCAGGGTTGCGTTGACATAATCTCGTAGCAGGGCTTTTGCCACGTTAATTTCATTATCCAATAAACACTCAGCCGCTTGTGTCAGCAAGCCGACACGAAATTCCGGGTCGGTTAACACGCGTTCTTGAATCGTTACTTTAAAATCTCGAGTAAGCGCCATAATCAGCTACTCCTTCCTCTTGCGGGATTTGCAGGCTTCGGCATAAAGCAAAGATAACATATTTGTTATTATTATCAAGCAACCGGATCCTGTGCCGGCATAGCTTGATCCCAATCTGGAATCGTCTATACTGTTACCCGTGAGGATAATCGCAAAAAGGACATTAAAAGGGTTCTGGGAATCGGCGCCGGAATATGCTGATGCAAAGGGACCATTGGAAGCCTGGTATTTTGAAGTAATAAGGGCTTCCTGGACTACGCCCCAGGAGTTGAAGGCCCAGTTTGGATCGGCGAGTATCCTCAAGAACAACCGAGTTGTTTTCAATATAGCAGGCAACAAGTACCGGCTGGTCGTTGCCATCGATTATCGGAGACAGGCATGTTTTGTGAAGTTTATCGGCACTCACAAGCAATATGACACTATTGATGCGGAGACGTATGATGGATATTCAACCCATAAGAAATGAACAAGACTATGACCGGGCTCTTGCAGAAATCGAAGGATTGTGGGGAGCTGAAGAAGGGACGGAAGCCGGCGACAAATTGGATATCCTGCTTATACTCGTTGAAGACTATGAAGACAAGCATCACCGGATTTCTCCACCGGACCCTGTGGAAGCCATTAAATTCAGGATGGAGCAGATGAACCTGACGAGAAAGGACCTGGAGTCTTGTATCGGCAGCCGCGGCAGGGTTTCAGAAATCCTCAACCACCGCCGGGAATTATCATTGAATATGATTCGAAACCTCCATTCCAGGCTCTCCATTCCGCTGGAAAGCCTTATTGGTGGGGTTTGACTTTGGCGTAGGAGTGCCGCAGTGCCGGTGTATCGCCAGTTCCGTAGAGCAAAAGAAAACCCTGAAATCAATTGCAAAGAGATGGACTGATGAAAAATGAACTGTTCAATGACCTGCTCAAAAGCATGCACGAGATGGACCGGATAGTTCAGGGCGAGTTGGCGCCCGGCAGGGTAATCCGGTTCACCGAACCGGAGGTCAAACAGATTCGTATGAATACCGGCCTCAGCCAGAAGCAACTTGCCGCGCTGACCGGTATCAGCTAACGTTTCTTGTATTGACATAAACCAAGAGTATATTAGTATCAGCTTAACAACAGCTGCCACGCCTCTCACTGAAGCGCTACCTTGGCGGCTTTTTTTTGCCAGGGTTAATATTGGCGGGGAATATTTAAAAACCTTCCAGGATAAAGCCAGTTAAATATTCAAATATGACAAATATCACGACAGACAACGTCTTTGAAGATATCGGTTTCGATAAACAGGAAGCCGCCTTGAGACGTGTCCTTCATCTGCCTAATGCTATTTGTCTGTCCGGCAATTGGAAGACGTTCATGGCCGGATTGATTGTTATGGAACCCCGATTATGATTTGGGCAATTATCCTGATTTTTCTGGCTATAGTAATGGCCCCCATCCTGCTTCCGGTCTTGATAGGCACTACAGGATTACTGTTTGCATTTTTTAAGGAAGCGTTTACAGATCCCGATATCCTGATCGTGATTTTCGCGACAATCGCTGCAGTATGGTTCTTAGGTGCCTGGCAAAAGGCAGGCATGAAAGGCAAACATGGCCGGAAAAAGAAAACCGAATAGGTATCTGAGAACCAGGTCGAATTCCGATACTTCAAGTCTTCAACCAGTCAGTCTCCTGAGAGAAGGCTAAGATGTTAACCAAAAAATTACTTCTTTGCGTAGTTACCGAGTCAACATATCAACAGGCACAGATACAATGGAACAGGAACGCATAATTTATTCATTAAATATTGAAGATGTGCAAACAGTGGCATCCGAGATATTGGACCGTCATTTGTCAACAAACGAGATTGCACAGATCGAAGACGCAGTTGCCGAAAGGATCGACTGGTTTGAAGCAATCGCCGGCGCTATTTCAGAAAAAATAGAAGAATCTTGAAACTGCATACAATACAATTCGGTTGCAGGTGATCTGCCTTTCTGACAAATGAGGTTTCTTCTTTGTATGAGCTTTAGGCATGAATTCTAACGTAGCCGACACCCTGATGCGCGTCGCAGCCTTTACGCACGTACTGAAGCTGACCGAAACACAAAACAACATTTCAGCGGAAGAGTTGATGCGCGGGTTTACTTTTGAAGGTGAGCGCATCCCATTGGTCAACCCGCAAAGAGGTATTTTCAAGCCAAGGCAAATGCAATATCTTCTATCGATCAGGACGGTGTTTCCTCGTCCTGGTAAGCGTGTCTGGTACGATGATCAACGACAGGTACATAGCCAGATATTCGAAAGCCGCGAAGCCGTCGATTATGCCTTCATGGGGAAAAATCCGGATGCCGCCGACA
This sequence comes from Gammaproteobacteria bacterium, assembly GCA_965204045.1. Lineage (GTDB taxonomy): Bacteria > Pseudomonadota > Gammaproteobacteria > Eutrophobiales > Eutrophobiaceae > JAAXHV01. Next base: position 3,934,853 of record CBDBDW010000002.1, on the reverse strand, counting down.
ATCGTTGGCTCCGTGAAGCTTTCGAAAACCGGGTCCCGGTGATCTATTTCCTCGGCGTCGCGCCAGGGCTTTATCAGGCGATAATACCCACATATATTTCTGGCTGGGATGCAAATACGCTGAAAGCACGGATCGTTTTCGGAATTCAGGATCAAGCTGACTATGTTGCACCGGAAAGTGTCAGCGAACGTCGGTATGCGCTTCAGACAGTCAAACAACGCCTCCATCAAGCGTCTTTTCGTGAGGCCGTTATTTCAGCTTATAACGGACGTTGTGCCCTGTCTGGGTTGCCTGAGCAGAGATTGCTTGATGCAGCACACATTATCTCCGACAAGGATGAACGGTTAGGCCAACCAGTTGTGCCAAACGGATTGCCGCTTTCAAAAATCCATCATGCGGCTTTCGATGCGCACCTTATTGGTATTGATCCTGATTATCGACTGCATGTATCGGAGCGATTACTTGATCTGCACGACGGACCGATGCTTGACGCGTTAAAACAACTCAACGGGGGAATGCTTCACCTTCCGAATCGGGAAAAGGATTATCCAGACCGTGACCGGCTATCGCTACGTTACGAGCAATTTAAGGTAGCTGCATAATTATAATTTGTGTAGTGCAGGTGGGTAAGTAACCAGTAGCCACTCAGGACGGGAACGAGATACGGGCCAAAATCCATGGGCTACGACTCCTCAGGGACAGCAGGTTTGCTCTGTTTGAAAAACTGCGCCATTTTATTCACCGCGGCGCGGCCTCTACCCATTCCTGTCTGACATTTGCAAGTACACCGACTTGGCGTAGAATACACGTAGTTACCCGCCGGCAGCGTGCTGTCGGCTCAAGGGCTGCTTCTTTGGAGCGGCCCTTGCTTTTTTTACATCCACGTTTGCGCGGGCTTTTTGATTATTTCTTTGCCCCACCGGAACTACACAGAAAAAATAAGAAGATAGTTCCTATTTGTTTCAGTTAAGATGCCCCCTTGGGGGTGGCAGCTTTGCCGTGTAATGGGTGGCAGCTTTGCCGTGTAATGGGTGGCAGCTTTCGTAATGAAATAGGTGGCAACCTTGCCGTGTAATCAGTGGCAGCTTTGCTGTGAAATACATCCCATATCACCAGTATTTTCCAATACTGGAATGAGCCTGTAGAGAGAGAGATTCTGCCCCGATCTCAAGCCCGTTTGTATTCCTGTTCATGGATGGTTGTAAAGAGGTCCCGGCGCGCCTGTTGCAGCGCGTCCGCGGCCGCGTTGTCGCTGATCCGGTAAGCGACCTTGTCCAGTATGTCAAAGCTGACCCCCGGTTTCAAATACGTCTGTGCATCGTCCAGGGATTTGAGTTTCTCATAGGGGGTCATGAGGGACTCATACGGGTAGCGCTTGCGTTGTTTCCCCTTCTTGTCGGTGACGGTCTCCGGGAACAGGCAGGGCCGGTGATAATTGACGTAGGGGTTGAGGTGCCGGCGGTGGAACTCGTTCAACGGGCCGGCCCAGCGGCGCGGGATGTGGGCGTGGCCCAGCAGCTTGCGCACCACGTGGCCGTTTTTGCATTCCACCAGGGCGTTGTCGTTGCTGTGCCGGGCGCGGGACTTGGTCAGCTCGATGCGCAGCTTCTCCAGCAGCCGGGCAACCTGTTTGTTGATGTACTCCGAGCCGTTGTCGGCGTGGAAGCCCAGGATAACGAAGGGGAAGGCCTCCAGCAGGTGTTCCAGGGCCGGAATAAGGTAGACCTCACTGATACGCTCGACACTGACCACCACCTCGAACTGGGTTACCTCATCCACCGCATTGATGTGATACACCCCTTTTTCCCCGTCTAAATCGCCCTGGTGCACGGTATCGATGCGGATATAGCCCGGCTGACCGTCCGGCTGCGGTTTGCGCCGCTCACCGATGGGCAGGGTCACCGGCCGGGTCTTGTCCACCGTGTGGCGCTGGCGCCGGTAGGTCTGCGACTGGCGCAGGTTGTACAGGTGCGAGACCGAGATGCTGGCCAGGCGTTCGTACTCACGCTGACCGAAGACTGAATAAGCCCGCTCACAGAGCTTCTTCAGGGCCAGCCCGTTGGGCGTGTTATGGCGCTCGTCCATGGCCGCCAGCAGGCGGATATCCGCCTTCGTGTAGCGCCGGGCAAAGCCGCGTGCCGTGCACTGGCGCGGCGTCAACTTGCCGGTCTCCCGGTACTGTTTAATCAACCGCTTCACCTGGGCCAGGGAATAGCCGCTCACCTTCATCAGGTAACGCATCAGTGTCCCTTTGTCCGTCTTGTTACAGCCCGGATAATCAAACTTCACCAAGGTGCGCCGTAGCCAGTCATACCGGCTCCGCTTGTCACCGGCCACCTCAAAGGCCACCTGTTGTGTGCCCGCCAGAAAGGCGCGTACCTGGTCGATACTCGTTAACTCGTTTGCGTTCATGATCGTTTTCATCCTCGTATCATGAACAGAAAGACCGATTATTTCAGGCTCATTTCATGTTGGAATCACGTCCGCCCTTCAGGCTCATTTCATATTGGAAAACACTTCACCTTGCCTCCAATTCACATAAATGATAATCTCCCCATACAGAAAATATCATTAAGACTGCGAGTTGAATCATCGGCAGTCATCTGTATCGATTGGGTTGCGTGGATGCTGATATGGAAGTCCCTATCGTTACGAGTCCCGCTTATAGTACGGGTTCGGTTGGTCTTTTGAAGGCTATGTTAGATTGACGATATAATGGAGGATAAAATGAATACAGAGCAACCATTAAAAGTAGCAACTGTACGGGACTTGGTTGCTAAATGGCTTGAACCCCGATTGGTTGCCGTTGAATTGGGGTTGCCGGAATGGGACGATCGGTTGAGCCGCTGGCGCGTTCCCCTTATATCGGAACAAAATGGAAGCGAACCTATAGGTGAAGTAAGGGTTCGTTCAACCGGAGAAATTGCCGAAACTACCGACCTGGATTTATCCGCTCAACGGGCGCGGCTGGTCAAAACGGAGAAAAAGAAGCGGCATTCCCGGCGCCAAGAAATCTCGTTCCCGCCCATCCCTTCAAAAATCATCCTGGGTGACGCGCGTATTGTCCTGGAAGATTTCCCTCCGAACACTGCTCAATTAGTCTTTACCTCACCGCCTTATTTTAATGCCAAACCAGAGGCGCATGAGAGTCTGGATTACAACGGTTACCTTGCATTTCTGGGGGAGGTTTTTAAAAAATGCCATGCGATCCTGTCAGAAGGCAGGTTCCTGGTGGTGAACACCAGTCCGGTACTTATACGGCGGGCCTCGCGGTCCTCTTCAAGCAAACGCCTGCCAATCCCTTACGACCTGCATCCGATACTAAGGGATATCGGCTTTGAATTTATCGATGACATAATCTGGGAGAAACCAGAGAGGGCAGGATCGAACCTGGGGCGGGGGCGCCGGTTTGCGGCTGACAGACAGCCTCTCCAATACAAAGCTGTCAGCGTTACGGAAAATGTAATGGTTTACAGGAAAAGGACTGATAAGCTGATCGACTGGAATATAAGAAATCATCCCGTTCCGGAGGCGGTCACTTCTTCAAGGATTGAAGATGGATATGAACGCACAAACGTCTGGAGAATTCATCCGGCGTCCCACAAACGGCATCCGGCTGTATTCCCCGATGCGCTGGCAGAACGGGTTATCAGGTATTACTCGTTTAAAGACGACCTGGTGTTGGACCCATTTGCAGGGACAGGAACCACAGGCCGGGTTGCGGGAGAACTGGAACGCCGTTTCCTGATGATCGAGAACGCCCCGAAGTATTTTGAGATTCAGACCAAAGATTCCTCACTTATGCAACATCAACCGGATGTCTATGATTTCCAATACGACGGTGTATTGCCCTGATGAATGACAGGCTGCCGGCAGGCCACGTCCGCGTATTGGACCCGTTCTCTCCAGAGGGAATCAGGGAAGCGGTTGCAAAAATCCTTGGGGGCCATAACTACCGCCTGTTTTTCGAGGACGTCACCAAAAGACGGTTGATAGCCACATACAGGAATTTACCCATCAGAAAGGAGCATTGTCTTGAATCATGAAGGACGCATTAAGGCGCTTAGCCAAAGGATACTCGTCTTCCTTGTAGAAGACGTCAGTCTGCTTGTATATAGCCTGATCTTTGCCATGATTGTCATCGGCTTTGGAATTGTTTATACCCTGCTTACCCCTTTTGGCCATGGGATTGCGCAAAATCTGATACCGCTTCCTGATGTTTCATTATTCGGAGGGATATACTTCAGTGTTGTCACGGTTTCCTCTCTGGGATACGGTGATATGCATCCGGTGGGATTTTCCAAAGCTCTCGCCGGCCTGGAAGTTTTTATAGGACTCACTGTGATAGGCATCATGATTGCAAAAGTGACTTCGCAACGACTGTCATACCACGTTTCACGTCTCTTTAGTTCTGACGCTCAAAAACGTCTCGAAAATATCGCCACTGAGATCGATAATGTTACGTATAAATTTAAAAAAATCACGCAGGAATATGGTAGCTATTATCAAAGTACGCCAAATGGCAAATCTGGTCGAAACGGAACGCCATTGACTTCAGACTTTCAGGAAATTTGCCGAAAAGCGATAGCAGACTTTGAAAAAAAATGCTTTGCATTATTCGATTACCTTTCAGGTGAGGTTAAACAAGGAAAGTATTTCCAGAGTGTTCCGGCAAGTGCGATCGTTCGGGTTGGCGATTCCCTTGATGACGCTTTCTTCATACTTAGTCAATTCATCATAAGTTTATCGCCACAGGCAAGAACCGCTATCATTGACAGGCGTAACAGACAAAGGATTTCTGAAGCAATAAACTCTCAGAGGAAGCTGTGTGGCATAGTTCGCCAACACGCCACCGATGAAGACACAAAGGCAGTATTTCGTCGCATAGATGAGACATGTCAGCAGGTGCCAGTAAGCTATTTTGCGGTTCCAGACATATCTCGACCTGACCAAATCCTGCAAGACACGAACGAACCCGATAACCTTCAGAGTTAATAATGAATAGACAGTTACTCCACGGAATCGACCTACTACAACAAACAGGAGACCTTGAATGCTTCTGAACTGGATGAAGTGCCAGGGCGATGTCTGGTGCAAGCTAAATCATGTAAATCTTGACCATGAACATTTCAACAGCAAGGACGGTGTTTATATAATCTGGCATGGAGGCGCGGATCCGAAGGTGGTGTATGTTGGTCAAGGTAATATCAGGGACCGCCTGAAAAGTCATCGGAGTGACCGGAGGATTCAGCAGTATAAAGACCTGGACCTTTATGTAACCTGGGCAACAGTATCAGCGCAGGAGCGTGCAGGTGTGGAGGCATACTTGGCTGGTTATTGGAACCCGAAGGAGGGTGAACAGCATCCAGACGCCCGTCACATAAACGTGAACTCTCCGTGGGATTAATTTCTGGAATTCGCGGATAGAAATCACGCTCTGACCTGATCGGAATTTACCAGGGCGGTAAAACTAACTAAACAGTTACGCGACCATCAATAAAAGCCTGGGCGCATTCGTAGTACCAGACGATTCTTGTTCTTGTGTTGAATTTTCTAAGCTCACAACCCGAAGCATTTGGCTCATAAGCCGAGTTATAAAACACAATTCGGCGTCCACGGTGCCGGGCTGTCAATTTGCAGAACAGAGGAATATAGAATTTGCTGCCGAAAAACACCATCGGCTCATTGCCGTGGTCCGTGACCAATGGCAAGTCTCTGTATACATCCCTTTCGTTCCTGCGTTGATAATCCTCGGCAAGTGGGGAAAATGTGATGTCGTACAAGGGTGTCAGATAGTTCGCCGGGAGCAGGCCCCACCCTGCAGACAAGATATATACGTTTTCTTCACCAAGTTGTCGGACCAATTGTCCATAGGTCTTATGTCTATAAAGTTGCCAGGCTTTCAAGAGACTTAACGGATTCTCATTTCGGCTACTTTTGTTGTAGTCCGCAAGCAGTTCACGCCAGGTACCTCCGACATCCGCAACGTCATCGGGCCTCGCATAAGTATAAATCTTGCTGGGTGGCGCTAAATCTGGCTGTGCTACAAACCGTACTGGCCGGCCATTTCTCTTACGAAAATAACCTGCATCATTGTGTTTTCTTGCTGCGCACAGAATAACGGCAATCGTCATCTTATTTTGTCCTGCTTGGTGTAGTTGTTAGTCACTCAAATCGTTGCATTATCGCCAGCTATCGATACAGCATCGGGTCAAATATCCAGGTTTGAAATCTTCATTACATGGAGAAACGGACTAACCCATCCCAGGATGTTCTGTAAACAGGACGCTCGCGTGGGTCAATCAAACCAACTTCTTCCAGCCGCCAATTCCCGCGTCCGTAGTTACAGGGAGCGCAAGTAATTACAATGTTATCCGGCACGGATTCTCCTCCCCAGCAATGCGGCAAGATATGGTCAAACTGGAGCCACAGACATTGGAATGCCGCGTGTTGGTCGAGGTTCTTTTGGCTGCGCCAGTATGCAGCATCTGGATACACCGTCGTTATTGCTTTACGGATTTCAAAAGGGATTACCGGGATTCCACAAAAGCGGCAGTTGTAACCATCACGAGCAATGATTTCAAGCTGGTGCTTTTTTGTTGGCATCCGGTCATAGACTTTTGGTTCAGGTTTGCCTATACCTTGAATTTCTCTCCAGCGATGGTAACGCCACTGATCCGGATTTTCCCGTTTACCACCCCATAGCGACTCGGTCCAAGCTCGAACTTCGGGCATGTCTGCCTCGTGAAATAGTTGACTGGCAGTTTTCCGATCTTTTCGGATATGTGCATCTACTGCACGGTCCAGAAGTTCCGCTGCATGGAATATCTCATTTATAGGTTCACGCATACAACGACGAGGCGCCAGAAATTCTTCTAACACACCTGCTTGGCTAGGACCATCGATGTAAGGCGGGCTATGCATCCATTGATCGTTAAAACCTGTAACCAGGAAGGTCTAACCATTTAAGGTCTCTGAGCGGTTGAAATAGCTCATTCTCATAAAATTGTGTGGATGGTGATCTCCGGTCACCGGTTGGGCCTAAATAATTCGATTCGATGAGAGAATGGATATGAATCAAGATCATTTTTACGTCATGGACCTGCATGGGGGCAAGAGCGCTCGCTTGATATTTCAAAGCATCATCAAGATGTTCCAAAGTCATAATAAAGTAACGATAACGAAAAACATGAGAGTTTAGAACCTGGCTTTCATCATACCGACCGGATTGTTCAACAATAACCCGGTGCGCATGAACGATCACTTGTCTCAAATAATGAATCTGTTTACGCCTGGTCAGGCGCCACTTAACCCAGCCATAAAGCCCCAGAATAAAGGCAATGGTAATACCCGTCACAACACCTTCGATAAGTCCAGGTAGTGTTATTAATGGTGTTTGAATATTGAACATTTAAGGAACTTCTGATTAAGTCTCGGAGGTTCCTACGGTACAGGGATATACTGTCAAAATCAATGACTGTAGGTTATTGATTTTGCGAGGTTTTGATAATCAATCCGGACAAAATCCGCACAATGCACATTTGCTTTCTGAGACAATATAACTTTGTCTATTACACTCAGGACAAAGATGCAATCCCATCTCGCCTTTTTCATTGAAAGAAATATAATTGTCAACCTCCATTTCTTTCATTATTGCTACCTCAAAAATATCATCGCGCTCATGAAGTGCACCGCAGGCTGAACAAAAAAGCTGAATAGAGTGTTCGTCCGTATTCTCTTCATGAAGCTGCATAATGAGTGGGGAACCGCAAGATGGGCAAGTAGATAATAAACTCGCACGAGCAAGGGTCGGTGAACTAAAACTAACTATCCGGAAAGTTTTCATACATCCCTGATGTTGATCTATGAATACTTCATTGGCTTCCAGAAGAATTTGCCATGTTTTCTTTCCAAGTAATGCAATAGGCATTTCATTCAAGTGATCAACCACTAAACTACGAACGAGAACAAATGTATCAGACAAGGCTTCTCGAAGTAGTGGTTCAGGTTTCTCACTGTAGAAATGCTCAATGTCATTTCTTATCTCAGATATTCTATCTAGAAGCTTCCAGTCTAATGCCAGCCCCAAACTATCAAAACGCTCTTTTATCTGTGTCCGATCAACTGTTTTCCGACCCGTACCAATAAATTGGACTGTATTATCATCTCCTCTTACGGGAATTATCTTCGATTTGATGAGAACGTCATTTGAACCTTCAGGACTATGTCTAACGAGAACCTCTTTACACAAGAGAAGAATACCAGCATAAATGTTGCGGATGGCTGAAAGTGACCTTGCATATCGGTCCGACTTATAGTCCTCCACCCCCATGTCTAAAGAAAGCACGGCATTTGCTATTAGGCTGTCGGTCATATCACCCTACTTTGTGAATCTTGAACTGAATGTAATCATAATAACCTAAGGAGTTATGGGACTCTGTTCGCTGAGCATGATGTCGCCAATAAATATGAGTGCCCGATATTTTTTTTATTTCTGTGCTGATCACATAATTGAGCTTTTCCCAAGATCTGAACTCCCACAACTCACCGCCGTGAAGGTGACGCAGAAATAATTAGGTATACTGCGATGCATCGACTTACCACAAATTAGCCAAATTGCACTATGTCAACTGATAATTCGAATACTAATCAAATTCAAGGTCAATCGAATCTTCCAGAAAAATTTCGAATGACTATCCACATCGGGATGTTGCAATCAATGGGAATAAATATGTACACATCCATCGGTAAAAGTGTGGTTGAATTTATTGCAAATGCTTATGACTCGGATTCATCCGTAGTTGAAATCGATATACCTTTTGAAGATATTGCCGCAGCAAGAGATGAAGTACGGGAACGTGCGAAAAGAGAAGTACAAGCGGGGGAACGAGAGGAATTCACATCTTTATACGAACCTTTACCTGAAGATATTTCAATCACTATCAAGGATGACGGACATGGAATGACACCTGGAGAAATTGAAGATAAATTTCTGGTTGTTAACAGGAATAGACGAGTCTCCGAAGGTCTAAAGACTGAGTCGGGAAATCGAGAGGTAATGGGTAGAAAGGGAATCGGAAAATTAGCCGGTTTTGGCGCGGCCGAAATAATTAGAGTCAGAAGCAAACGCAAGGGTCAAACATATGCCACAGTATTCGATATGGATTTTGACAAAATTAAGAATAAAGAGTCCGTCCATGAAGTTGAGTTTACCCCTGAGTATGAAACCGGACTGGACGAAAATGAGCACGGGACATCCATTCGGCTATCTAAACTTCGTTGCGACGCTCTTAAGGCAAGTGAGGCATCTATCGTCAGGGCGATTGCTCAAAACTTTTTGGTAGTTGGCGACGAATTTCTTATTTTCTTGAACGATGAGGGAATTGAAGAGGATATTGTCGATTACGAGTTCACATATCCAGACGAAAGTGAAAGAAACGAAAATGGTTTTGGCACTCAATCAGTCGACGTTGGGGGCATTTTTTCTTTTGATATTGAGTATCTTGTCAAATTTCGCGCTAGGGCTGACGGCACAAATCAAAATGGTAATGGTTCGAATCGGAGCGGTGTTCGAATAACGGGTTCCCTCCCGGCAAAAATGAGGGGGGCGAGAATTTACTGCAATAAGCGATTGTCCGAAGGACCGACACTGCTGAATCTTCCCACCGGAATGCACAATTTCCATTCCCAAAGTTATATGGAATGCATCGTTCATGCTGACGAACTTGATAAACACGATGTCGATTTAATCAGCACCAACAGGTCGGATTTGAAATCCGATAACGATATTGTCGATGCCCTACACGATACCGTCACGGAGATAATGCGTATTGCATTAAGAGAGCATGGAAAATTTAGGGATGATAAATCTGAAGCAGAAGTTGAGAAGGACGATTTTAGCAGGGGATTGCTTAACCAAATTAACACACTGTCAAAAAAGACGAGAACGCCTGCCCGAAAAGCTTTAAATATGATTGCCAGTCACGCGGGCGTCGAAAGCAATCTCTACAGAGAAATTGCGCCGATAATGGTTCAGACAATGAATGCTGGAGAAGTACTTACAAAGCTTATTGAATTGGGTGCGGATCCCAAAAGCATAACAGTTGTTGCGCATGAATTAGCCGAATTAAATAAGGTTGAAAATAGCGACGTATTAAAACTGTATAGGGGGAGAAGAAATGGAATTGAAGCGCTTCGGAATCTACAGGAGAAAGCCATTGATGAATGGAAAGGTAAAAAGTTCGAAGGTGAATTGCATGCATTGCTTAAAGAATCCCCGTGGCTGATTAAGCCGGAATATTCTCATTATCTGACTAGCAATCAGTCAATTGGATCGGTGGCAAAGAGACTGGATTCACTTTTGAAAATAGACACAGCTGTAGACGAAAATGAAAATGTCGATAATAGTGCTGATAGACCGGATTTAGTATTCGTTCTTGTGAATTCGGATGCTCCCGATACGGTATCCGTTGTGGAGTTGAAATCGCCGAATGCGGAACTGGACCACGATAATTTGACACAACTGGAAAGTTACATGATGCAAGTTCGAGATCATATCGAGACTGTTTTTCAAAAGTTTGATGTGAGGGTTCACGGGCATCTCATCGGCAATTTACCCAACGCGGATACGAGTGCAAAGGAGAAGCGATTGTTATTGCAAAAAATTAGGGACCAAGGACCTAACACTCAGTGGGAAGTTATTTCAATCCCCATGTTACTTGAAAGGTCTCGCCTGACGCATCTTGCAGTAATCGAAGCGCTTGAGGACGAGGAAGTAGAGGATGAGAAAGAGGGTTCAAAATAGCAATTTAATTGATTTGGCTACCGCGCGACCTAACGGTAAAGGCACGCCGTTTCCTATTTGTTTTGCAATCGGATAACTTTCACCATAGAACCTCCATTCGTCCGGCACTCCTTGCAACCGGGCACCTTCACGTAAACTAATTACTCTGTTTTCCGTAGGGTGTATGTACCTACCTTTCGACGCATTCAGAAAGGAACATCTGATTGTATTGGATGGTTCGTCAAAATGCATCCTCCCCCAGACGTCTGTAGCCTGACCCGGTATTTCAAACCATGAATTAGGGCAAAGTTCAGGGGCGATTTCCATAATATGCCTTTTATCGCCGCCAGGCGGAATTATCTCGAATCTCTTCAATGCGATGTCTGATGGAATTGGGGCATAATCCATGCCCTGTTGCGATGGCTTTAATGATAGTCCTGAAAATGCGTCGCGAACCGTTACCCGCTTCCTTGATTTTCTTGGCTTAGGAGGAATCCCAATCTTCGATAGGATTGAGAAAGACCTGATCCTTCTTTGAGGGGTTCCGTAATCATAAGCGTCCAAAATCCATGTTGTTGTTTCAAACCCGTATTGATCCATTTCATCTCTTAACCTATCCCAATGTACGCTACTGACAAACTGGGGAACATTTTCAATTACGACCACGGATGCATTGGTATTTATTGCCCATTCCCCTACCAAAGACGACAACTTGTTTCGGAAATCATGCTCATTTCTGGAACCTAACGAACTGAAACCCTGGCATGGCGGGCCGGCTATTATCAGTTTGCAACGCAAATCGCTACGAACGCGATTAACATCCCATATCTGGGCGACATCAGCGATGTTTTCGTTGTACGAGGCAACGCTTTTTGCATCGTTATCCGCCGCAAAAATGGGCGTGAACCCAAATTTTGCAAAAGCGCCGCCCAGCAGACCCGCGCCCGCGAAGAGTTCAATACTATTTATCGTCATAACCGTGCTTCTTTTGATGGAGTTCATGATTGAGTTCAACCAGCGATGAAATAATTAGCTGGCGTTCGAATTCAGGCAACGCGGACGCTCTACTCCTCCATCTGTTTAACTTCCGTTTAATTCTTTCGCGTTCCCTGAAGTTATCGCCCAGAAACCTGTAGTCGTGCAGTGACTTTGGAGAATAATTCAGCCAAACGCCCTCTTCGCGTTTGCCGATGTGAGATGAGCCGGGAATTTCAAGAAATATCCAATCCCTTAAGATGTCGTCGTACAATTCGGACGGGTAACCCGAGATCATTACGTTACAGGGAACTTTAGATATGACGTTCAGTAATTCTATGTGATCGTTTTTTGTATATTCGTGCTTGTAGATTTTCTTTTTTAGTCGCGTTTCATGAAGATACGGGGGGTCGCAATAAACGAATTCGTCACCCTGAAAATCAAACGACTCCAAAAATTTTATTGCATCCATTTCAAGCAATTTATATTGGAGTTCGGGCATTTTTCCCCAACGAGAAATCACTTGAGCGTCTATTTCAATGCCGAAATTGGCGATAGCCGGCTTTTTATTTCGAAGTACAGCGCCCCCGCCAAGGTGTGTTTCAATGTACACACGATGGGGAGGAATCAAGTTGATTAGATGTTGGTAGTTATTACCTTTTCCACCCGGATATCTCATAGCGCGACCATCGTCAAAAATGACGATAATGTCAAGCGATTTTTTTATATTCAGGTTTCAGGTAAACACTCATAGGGGTAAAAGTACTATTTTGATCAGGATGCTTGGCTTTCTCCCCATCTTCCAACAAATCGCCCACAGGTGCCATGATCTCATTCGTGCCAAGGTATAGACGTTCTGCTCTTCGGCAACCATCGACTTTTTCATTGATAATCCTCATCCCTCATGTGATGATCCAAACGAGATTTATCGTGAATTGACTGGATCAGTTTATGGGGAGAATGTTAATGCGAGAAATTCCATAGGACGCCGGGCCTGTGGACACCCGGACTAAAGAAGAGCGGAGTCGGATAATGGCAGCCGTACATAGTAAAGACACGGGTACGGAGCTATTGGTGCGTCGATTCTTGTGGGCAAAAGGTTTACGATACCGGGTTCATGCGGCAGACGTACCGGGAACGCCGGATATAGTTGTGCGTCGCCACAAATTGGCAATTTTCGTTAATGGCTGTTTTTGGCACGGCCACGAAGGCTGTTTAAGAGGCAGGCTCCCCAAATCCAGGGTAGAGTACTGGAGAGCGAAAATCCGTGCCAATAAGAATAGAGACGCCGCCATTGCTGAGCAATTGAAGCTTGAAGGCTGGCACCAGGTAATAGTCTGGGAGTGTCAGTTAAGGACACAACAGGCAGCTGCCAATACATTACCCAAACTCTGGGATGAAATCCGTACAATTTGTAAGTGTATTCGTACGCATTGACGACTCTCATTCACTGGGCTAGAAATGACTGAAATTATCTTTACACTGCTTACTGGAATCGGGATTGCTGTAGTAAGCTCTTGGATTACCGTACATTTGTCTATTAAGCAATTCAGGACACAAAGATGGTGGGAAAAGAAGGTTGAAACGTATCAAAAGATAATTGAAGCGTTTCATAAATCGAAGAAGTATTCATCCGAATATATGACAGCGGAGTTTAAGGGAAGGGAAGTCGGCGAGGACCGAGGGGCTGAGCTTGTAAAACAATCCAAAGCAGCCCATGAAGAAATATCCAAGGCGTGTGACGTGGGTCGATTTCTTCTGTCTGATAAGGCAGTGAGCATACTCGAAGAATTTAAGAAAAAACGTAACTACTCACCCCCTACCCGATAATTCTACCTGAATTTGCAGGCAAGGAGCGCTTGACACAATAGTTTTGTGGCGCTATGGTAGGCGCCATGGGGAATGCGTATCTCGGTTCGAAAGCAACGACGGGGCTGTGCCAGCCGTTGATTGCGCTGATGCCGCCGCACAGTGTGTACATTGAGACGCACCTGGGCGGCGGGGCCATCATGCGGCGCAAGCCGGCGGCGCTGCGCAACATCGGGATTGACATCGATGGGCGGGCGCTGTCGGCGTTTGAGTGCGATTATCCGGTGGAACTGGTACACGGTTGTTGCCACCGGTTTCTGGCGGATTTTCCGTTTGACGGCACGGAGTTGGTATACAGCGACCCGCCATATTTGCACAGCACGCGCAAGTCGGGTCGGCGTTACCGTCATGATTATGACGAGGGTGACCACGAGGCATTGCTGGCGCTGCTCAAGCGGTTGCCCTGTGCGGTGATGGTGTCGGGCTATCCGTCGGCGTTGTATGACGAGCGGCTGTCGGGCTGGCGCCGTGTGTCGTTACAGGTGATGAACCAGGCGGGGGTGGTGACCGAGCGGGTGTGGTTCAACTTCGAGCCGGACCGGGTGTTCTGGGCCGGGTATGCGGGGCGCAACTTCACCCATCGCCAGCAGGTCAAGCGCAAGGCGGCGAACTGGGGCCGGCGTTACCGGGCGCTGCCGGCGGCGGAGCGCCTGGCGGTGTTGGCGGCGATGATGGCGGTGGAAGTGGAGTGAGGCCATGGCAACGGTAAACAAAGCCTCGTTGCGCACGGAGTTCGAGGCCTTGAAGGCGCGCTTTGCGACGCTGTGCGCGGACGGCAGGATGACCCCCGAGGGCCGCGCCCTGTTTGAGGCGATGCTGCTGTTGTTCGAGTTGCTGCTGGCGGTGTTCATGGAGAGGACCACGCCGAAGGGGTCACAGAACTCCGGCCTGCCGAGTTCCCGGACTGGCACGGACGAGACTGCGCGCGGGCGCCCTGGCGCCAAAGGCAAGGGCCCGCGGGCGGGCGCCGCCCACGGCAGCGCCAACCGTCTGGTGGTTGAGACGCGCACCGCGCCGGTCACCGAGTGCCGGGCCTGCGGACACGCACTCACCAACGTCAGTCCGCACGAGCACGAGCGGCGCGTGCAGGTCGATATCGTCTTCGAGACGCGTGAGTTGACGGTCGAGGCCGAGGTCAAGACCTGTCCGCGTTGTCGTACCGAGACCCGCGGCCGGTTCCCCGAGGACATGCCGGGGCCCTTGCAGTACGGCCACGGTATCGTGGCGTTCGCCACCCACCTGCTGACTGCCCAGATGCTCTCGCTCCGGCGCACCGCACAGACCCTCGCGGCGCTGACCGGACGCACACTCGCCGAGGCCACCCTGCTGGCCTGGCTCACACGCCTGCACGAGGCCCTGGCCGGGTGGGAGACCGCCGCGGTGACACGCCTGCTCGCCGAGCCCGTGCTGCACGCGGACGAAACCGGCCTGCGCATCGGTCGTAAGACCCACTGGCTGCACAGCGTCAGCGCCGGCCACCTGACGCTGAAGTGTGTCCATCGACAGCGCGGGCGCGACGCCATCGATGAGTTAAACATCATCCCCCGCTACCGCGGCGTCCTCGTCCACGACCGCTGGGCCAGCTACTTTGCCTATGACAACTGCGAGCATGCCCTGTGCGGCAGCCACCTGCTACGCGACCTCCGCTTCATCGAAGAGGCCCACGGCCATGCCTGGGCCAGGCGCATGGGAACACTCCTGCTCAAGACCTGCCGACAGGTGCGTGAACACCCCGACAAGGCGCTCAGCGAGCCCGACTACAAGGCCGTGCGCACACGCTACCGCACCCTCCTCACACAGGCCAAAAGAGAACTCCCCAAACCCCCGCCCCGCCAGACCAAACGACGCGGGCGCATCGCCAAATCCGATGCCGAGAACCTGCACGAGGCCCTTATCAAGTACGAAACCGAAGTGCTCCGCTTCGCCCGCGACCCCGAGGTGCCGTTCACCAACAACCGCGCCGAGCGCGATATCCGCATGGCCAAGGTCAAACAGAAAGTCTCAGGCTGCTTCCGCACCCCCGACTACGCCGCCGCCTACTGCCGTATCTCCAGCTACTTGCAGTCCATGGCCTGCCAGGGCTACAATCCCCTCGCCGCCATCGACATCGCACTCAACGGCAACGCCGCCACTATGGTAGAGAAACCACCACAGAATAACCCGGCCAATCAGGATAAGGGGGGCGAGTAGTTACCAACATTCTATACGTAACGTCGTAAATCGCGCCAGGTTCGTCATTCCTGCGAAGGCAGGAATCCAGTAGACAATTAAACTCCTTATAAGGAATGTTTGTTCACTGGATTCCTGCCTTCGCAGGAATGACGAACTATGATACGGCGTAACTACTCACCCCCACTCGTCCTTCCTGCACTTCTCCTCGTTCGTCATTCCCGCGCGCCCCCCGTCATTCCCGCGCAGGCGGGAATCCAGTGAAAAAAACGTCCCGAAGGGACACGTTATAAGGTGTCGCAAGCGACCCGTTTAACAGACTGGATTCCGGCCTTCGCCGGAATGACGAAGGGAGCGCGGGACGAACAGGGGGGTGAGTAGTTACGAAAAAATATAACAACCAGCCACGTTATGATACTTGGTGGAAATCCCTTGAAGAGAACTGGTCGCTTGCAGACCGTTATATGAAAGAATTTATAGCTGAAGCCCGGAAAGACGTACAAAAAAATAAATAGGTGTATAGATAGTAATCAAAACACGGTTGGAAAGCGCGCCCCAGTTATGCGCAGTTACAGTGTGCTCGGCTATGTTAAACCCCATTACTCTCTCAACTTAGTAGTACTGCCGGATATATCCGAAAGCCCTGTCAAACAAATCCTGGTCTTTAACCTGATACTTCACGTATATCACTTTGCGCAAAGCCTTTTGGATCTCACGTTCTCCGGCCCTGGTGTTTTGCCACCCCGGAAACCTAACCAAACGTACAATCTCGTCTATATCATTGACAATCCGCTCGACCATCACCGGTGTTTTACCGTTCTTTACCTCGATGAATAGCTCTGTGAGAGCCGCTTTGGCTTTAGCCTGTTCGTCGACAGGATCAACCTCTCTCTCAGCCCGGACAACCTCTTTGGCCAGGGTCAGCAGTTCTTTAAGGAAGTCGATGCTGTTAAGCAAGCCTTGCTCGTGCCGTTGTTTCAGTTTTTCGAGGCGTTCACCCAATGCAACAAAATTCGGATTGCCCTTGTGCTTGCGTAGCCGGGCTATAAGCTTAATCTCAATTTCCTTTGATTTCTTGTCTGTATCCTTGTCATCGATTAGTTCCTCAAGGACTTCGGCATCCATAATCAGTGTCTCCAGGTCATCGCGAACTGTCTCTAGATGCACGTTTTCATGCACCAGTTTGATAGTTTTGGCTCCCAACGAATGCCAGAGCAGTTTGCCGTTGCCACTTGGCGGTTTGACCGACTCATAAACATGGCTCAACCACTTATAGTCCTTTTCATAGGCTCCAAGGCAAGGATCAGGAGATAGAGCCTCCCACAAACGGGACAGTACAGAGTATTCTGCGGCAAACTTGTCTCGGGTCTCATTATCCGGAAGACAGTCTTGCGCAGCTATCAATCCTTCATAGCCGCCGACAGTGCGATCAACTTCCGGGAAGAACGCCAGGCATTTTGCCGTCACACCAGGCAATTCTTTCTTGAGTTCATCGAGATTGGTGATAACTTTCTGCACCGCACTTTCATCAAAATTAAGTGCTGAAGCTACGTCATCAAAGATACCCAGATAATCCACTATTAAACCGTGGGTCTTGCTAGGGTAGACGCGATTAGTTCGACATATTGCTTGCAAGAGATTGTGGTCTTTCATCGGTTTATCATGGTACATCACCTGTAGAATAGGAGCATCGAACCCTGTCAAGAGTTTAGAAGTGACGATCAAATACTTTAGCGGGTCGTCCGGATCGCGGAACCGGTCGAGGAGTTTTTCTTCATCGTCCTTCGCCAGCTTCCACTCCGCGTATTCATCGGACTTACCTCCCTGGGCATGCATGACGATGGCGCTAGCCTCGGTGCCAATCAGCTTATCCATGGCCTTTTTATACAGGACACAACACTCCCGGTCGAAAGTCACTACTTGGGCTTTGAAGCCATTAGGCTCAACCTTTTCCTGGAAGTGCTTAACTATATGCTGGCAAATATTGGTTACTCGTTCTGGTGCCTTAATCAGAACCGCCATCTTGGCAGCCCGCTTAGCCAGATCATCGCGGTCCTCCTCGCTCAACTCACCGGTTAACTGGGAATAGGCTTCATCGATAGCGTTTTTATCGATATGCAGTTTCACGTCCACTGCCTCGAAATGGAGCGGCAATGTGGCCTTGTCCCGAATTGAGTCTTGAAACGAGTAGCGGCTCATATATCCCTGCTCATCTTCATCCGCTCCGAACGCCCAGAAGGTATTGCGATCCCGTTTATTGATCGGCGTGCCAGTCAGACCAAAGAGAAAGGCATTGGGTAGCGCATTTCGCATCCTCCGTCCTAGGTTACCTTCCTGGGTGCGATGTGCCTCATCAACCATCACAATGATGTTTGAGCGCGCGTTTAGGCAGCCATCGGCGTCGGCGAACTTGTGAATAGTGGTAATTATGATCTTGCGGGTATCTGCCGCCAGCAAACGTTGTAGTTCCTGCCGAGTAGAAGCGCCAATCATGTTCGGAACATCAGTTGCATTGAATGTGGAGGTAATCTGGGTATCCAGGTCGATACGATCCACCACTACCATCACACTAGGGTTGCCAAGCTTTTGATGCATTCGCAGCTTTTGCGCTGCAAATACCATAAGCAGCGACTTTCCCGAACCTTGGAAGTGCCAGAGCAGCCCTTTTTTTGGATATCCCTTGACAACGCGTGCCACCATCAAGTTGGCGCCCTCATACTGCTGATAACGGCAGATAATCTTGATACGTCTGTGCTTCTTATCTGTAGCATACAATGTGAAGTTCTGTAATATGTCCAGCACCACATTGGGACGAAGCATAGAGCGGACAGAGCGCTGCACATCCATCAGGGTGCCTTCGGACTTGTTATCGCCATTGTGCCAAGGACCCCAGATGTCGATAGGCATGCGCACTGAGCCATAGCGATAGCACTTGCCCTCAGTGGCAAAAGAGAGGACGTTGGGCACAAACATCTGTGGTACGCTCAATTCATAGCCATTGTGTATATCACTAGCCCCGTCTACCCAACTTACTGCTGGGCGAACAGGCGTCTTAGCCTCGCCGATCACCAATGGAAGACCATTTACGAGAATTACGATGTCGAAGCGTCGTCCACCTTCCTTAACCGGGTAAATCCACTGGTTAGTAACCACATAATCATTGTTGCTCAGGTTTTCGAAATCGATCAGGCGAATCGATGTATGCTCGCCGCGCTCACCAAAGGGCATGGATTTCTCACCCCTCAGCCATTCGGCAAACATTTCGTTGGCTCGTACCAGGCCTTCACTTTGAACCGATAAAGGGATAGTTCGTAGACGATATAGTACTTCGTCGGAACGGTCTGGCTGGACCTTGATTTCGGGATTCAGGCGGATGAGAGCATCGCGTACCATTGACTCCACTAGCAAATCAGAGTGCCTGCGCGGTAACTTCTCGGCGGGCACATAGCGCCAGTTCTTGATCTCACCACAGTAATAGGTGAACTCATCGGCAACCATGTTCGAAGGCACTTCGCCGCAAAGTGTGTTAACAACCATCTGTTCGACAGTGTTTTCTTCATTAAACATGGATAGCGTCATGATCCCTACCAAGTCCAATCAGATTGTTGATTAGAGCGATTAAGCATTTTTTTGTTTGTATAACATGCTTCCTTTGGAGATGCTTATTGGACTCTAAGTTATTGAGTACCCCGATAATCTGCATCTGTTCCTCCAGCGGCGGTAGTGGAACCAGTACCTTTTTCAAGTTTCCTGCGCTGATATTAGTTTGGCTCACCCCAGCAGTTGCGTAAGCAAGAAGCCTTTTATGACCAAGATCAGAATTCAAATAAAAATTGAGAAAATCAGGAAGGATTTGATTGTGATCTGCTCTCAGGCGAACCAGATATGAAGCAAATACATAATCTCCTTCAAGATCGAAAATACCGACCTTTCCAACCAAGTCAGCGCTGTTGGTTCGATTAAAAAGAATGTCGCCTATATGAACCTTGAATGAGTTGAAATTCGTATCATCTAAGTCAACGTATTTCAAGTCGTTAGCGATGATCCGTCCATCATCATAGTTCATCATCCGGAGAACCGGATATTTACCAGATTCATTCAAAGGAATAGATAAGCCGTATTGGCAAATTGATGTCACGTCATCAATGGTGGCAAGGCGCCAGTGAGCAGGTATTTCTCCTAGTCTGGTGTATTTTGTAGGATGCTTTCCAGTCGCTCTAATTGTTAGTCGATTCAGCAAGGCTTTTTTTACCGACATCAGGTTGCTATAGCTCTGCTGGTGTTGATTTAATGCTTCGTCAGCTTCCCACAGTATCTCAGTAATGCGTTTCTGTTCAACAAGTGGCGGCAGCGGGAATTCGAAATCTTTTAGCGCCGTCCAATTTGTTCTCGGTGAAAGCGACCCAGCCGACGTACTAAGCGCATGGTTGTAAAATGCACTGCTCAGGCAGATAAACGGTAAGAGTTCTGGTAGTAGCACCATTTTATTCTTCGATTCAAATGTCAGGATATCTCCAGAGCAAATCCCTTCAAACTCAGCGTATGCAACCTTCCGTTGATAAGCCCGACGCTTACCAAATAGGGTCTGTCCTGGAATGAATCTATGTGTGAAGGAGGTTCCCTCTTCAATTGTTTTCCATCGCCGAATGTGTAGGTTTTCTGGATCTATATGCTCCAAACCAACGATTCGTTCGATGCCTTTAATTTCTGGGTCGCGTTCTATGAGATTGGTATTTTGAACTACCTCCCCGAACTTGACATTTTTCCAATTCCTTTTCACTCGGACATTCCCTCCGTTGTGCTATTTGAAATACTCCAAATTGTTCTCTTCCGGATTTGGCCTCGATGCCAGAGTATGTTTGGACTCAAACTCTTATTCAGAATTTCTGTTGTCTCAAATACATCTGTGGCAATCTCCTTGGTTTCTGTCGCGCTTGCTGCGTAAAGTTGGTAAATTCTGCGAATTAACGAATTGTCGGACAAGTTGCTTTTTCTAAGTTTGGCGAGTTCCTGTTGTGCGTAGGACGTTTCTGAACAAAGTTGGAGGAGGTACTGTGCAAGCCGTGATACTCCCGAATCTGGATGGTGCCCAAACGCCACTAAATACTTACGAGCATCTTTTTTCAGGGCTCTCGGTAGAAGCATGATTGCTGCTCGTCTAACCATCGGGTGTTCATGTTTAGAATAGTGAAGGCATATGTTTGTAATGTATCTTTCTTTGTACGGGTACGCCGCGATTACTTCAAGTGCTTTTTGGATAACCATCCAGTTAGATTTTTTCCGTAAGTTTTGTCCTAGTGCATATGCTCTCACCCGTGATGCAATCGATTGCGGTCTGACAGGATGCAGTAGGACACTTGCTTCGAGCACGGATGCGATCTGATAAGGAAAGAGCAGGCTCCCATTCTCGAGGAGCCCTAGAAGCTCCGCCACAACATCGTCGTGATTCTTAATATTTTGTTTAACTAGATAGCTCAAGCAACTCCGTAATACACGAATGTCCGGAAGCTCTCTAATCGCGGTATATACAGTATTGTTCAGTCCTTTGCGAGTTCTACTAGCAACACCATAAGTCGTTAGAAGACGTCGAAACAATCTGTTTTCCTTGCCTTTTAGTCCTCTCACAGAGTATGGCAATCTTTTTGTAAATTCTGATAGGTATGGCGATATTTGCTTGAGTTCTCTGGTTACCTTCTTGGTATCTTCCTTTTTTGAAGTGAACTTTCTAATTGTGTAAAACGCCTCATTTACCTTATTAAGTTTAGTGTTATCATGCTCTTTTATTAGCTCTGGTCCAGAAAGAATCTCCGTCTTTCCACCTTGTAGATTAAGATGCATCTCCCGGAGCACATTGTTGATTTCGAAAACAACTCCCCTAGCATCTTCTTCAGAGCGTGTATAAACCTTGACATCATCTACATAACGAAACCAGCGACCATCCCGCTTATTACAAAATCTATTGAGTGCACGATCTAGAGGAATCAGAAAGATATTGCCAAGAAAGGAACTTACATCGTTACCCTGCGGAATTCCCCGATTGATAGGCATCCCAGCATTCGATGCTCGTGTCCATCCACTGAGAATCGTAAAAATCAACTGTAAAAGTTTCTCTTCTTCAGATTTTAGTAAAGAACGAAGTAGAGCGTGGAGGAGACGCAGATCAATGTGTTCAAAGAAGGAAAATATATCTGTCTTTGTCAGATGTGTATATGAGCCTGAGAAATACGCCTCCTTTGCATCTTCTTCAAATGCTGGCCAGCGTTCATACCATGCTTCGAAGGGACTGATTGAATGGATGGTACCTTTCTTTAAAAACGGGACATTGATTTCAACCTCGCGAAATAAGGACTGTCCCTTCTGCGCTTTCTTTTCCCAATCCGGATGAAGTCGATAAGAGTACACCGAATTGTCTAGTTTATTATCCAACTTTGGGGCCAATAGATATATCGCCGCATGAAGTATTGATGCCTCTTCAATAGGCAACACGTTACCAGGACGTACACTTAATCCTGATTTAGGTACATCTACCTCAATCAAGTAGCGAGGCCGATATCGATGAGATCTTATCTGATCAATCAAATACGCCAAGCGCTCGGATAGATTAAATGCATAATCGGCATGGCTCACGGAATCCCTAACGAAATCATCCCTACTATCACCCTGCGCTAGGTGCCAACCAATCTTAATGATCTCCGGCTTACTTAGTTGTGAGAATAGTTGGTCAGTTGGCATACGTAGTCTGCCTCTTTTACATATCCACACATAATATCGACAGAAGCTCCTTCATCGATTCTTTCAAGTTCATAGAACTCTCTTGCCAACTTGTAATTGTTTGTTTGATGTTGAGCGCTTCGGTTTCACTCCCACTGCTGTTTCCGTCATTCGTTCGCACATAGAGTGGGATACTGAGGTTACAGCCGTTATCCCGAATTTCGTTATTGCTAACTACCCTGGCAAAACCTTCCTTGTCACCGAAAGTTTGATAAGTTGCGACAATTCGCTGGATGTGGTGCGCGGTGAGAAAGCTCTGTGCACTCTCGCGAGCCACTTCATTCACCGCGTTGATGAACAGTACCTTATTCTTGCGCTCCTTGGGTTTGTTTATGCTGCAGATGGCGATGCACGCTTCCATGGGTGAGTTGTAAAAAAGGTTAGGGGCCTAGGCCCAGCACGCACTCTACTACATCATGGGCAACGAGTTTTTCTCGCATCACTAGCTCTTCATTACGGAAGAGGACGCCATGCGGAAACAGGATAGCAGAGCGGCCAGTCTTGGTCTTCATACTTTGGATAATATGCTGCCAGAAGGCATAGTCGGCACGTCCCTGTGGCGGGGTACCGTAGATGTTCCGTCCCCACGGATCGGAGGACCAGGCATCGCGGTCCCACTGCTTTATTGAATAAGGTGGATTAGCCACAACTACATCAAACTGCATGAGCCGGTCGCCTTTAGTAAATGCAGGGTTGGCTAGGGTATCACCCCGAACAATGTGGAAGTCCTCAATACCGTGAAGGAATAGATTCATGCGGCCAATTGCTGAAGTGAGCAGATTACGCTCCTGTCCGTAGAGACGCAGGTTCCGCCATTCCTTGCTCAGTCGCTTCAGATGCGCGACAGATGAGAGCAGCATACCCGCTGAGCCACAAGTTGGATCATAGATTGACTCTCCCGGCTTGGGTTCAAGTATCTCGGTCATCAGGTGAACCACAGTGCGGTTGGTATAGAACTCGGCAGCGGTGTGGCCTGAATCGTCAGCGAATTTCTTGATCAGAAACTCGTAACCTACACCTAGTTCGTCCTCCGGGCAGTAAGCTAGTGAGAGAGTCCGCGAACTGAAATGCTCGATAAGTTCACGCAATATATGATCCGGCAGGCGGTCCTTGTTGGTCCACTGGGCGTCGCCGAAGACACCGTACAGGGTGTCGGGGTTGGCCGATTCAATCGCCCGTAGTGCGTCTTGAATGGTCTTCCCCACGTTTTTAACCTTGGTACGAGCAACTTTCCAGTGTGAGTCTTCAGGGATCTGGAAGCGATGCTGCTCGGGAAGCACAGCATACTCGTGATCACCATCAGACTCCTCTAGCGCGTCGGTTAATTCCTCGTCGTATACGTCACAAAGTCGCTTATAGAACAGAAGTGGGAAGATGAACTGCTTGTAATCGCCGGCGTCGATATAACCACGCAGCAGGGTAGCTGCGCCCCAAAGGTAGGCTTCGAGTTCCGATTGAGAAATATGCATCAACTCTCCACCGCTCTCGCTTTGATCCTTGTTTTAAGCTTTTCATCAAGATCTTCACCGTATTTCAATGCGAAAGCGGTTAGCTTGTTAGCAGCATTTATAAATTCCTTTATTGCATCATCAGCAACATCCTTTGAAACGGTGCCGTTACCATGAATTACCCTACCACGAACCTTCATAGTTGATTCTTGCAATGTGTGCAGATTCCCCAGCACAGATCCTAATTGAGCATTCTTGAATCGACGTGCGACTTCTTTTTTCCAAATGCTCCTGTAATCTTTTTGGTTATTGCCTTTGATAGCTAATTTGTATATACCTTCAAGCTCTTTCTGGAGTTCTGCAGTTGGTGAGCAACCAAGTTTCAAAACGGATCGTTTTATCATCCATTCAAAATGTACCGCAGCAAGGATAACAGCTGTGGTTGGATCAGTGTTTCCAATTTCAATGATTCGCTTCTCCCGATTAGTAATTCCATATCCAACAGAAAACATCATAGAATTCCTTCCTTTATCAAAAGCTCTCTTAAACGATCTTCAGCATCGTACGCAGCCTGCAATGATTTCTTGAAATTAGCTATTGCCTGATCGATGGTCAGGGAATCTTCTCCCGCCACCGGCTCTACATAAAGGGGGATATTCAAGTTGCAGTCGTTCTCCCTGATTTCGTCCAATGTGACAACCCGGCAGATTCCTTCGACGTCCTGATAACCCTCATACCAGCGATGGATATTGTTCATATGCTTGGGTAGCAGTTCGTTTTGGGATCTACCGGTCTTGAACTCATTCGAGGCGTCGATGAACAATATATTGTTACGATGGGTCGTGGGTTTGCTATCCCGCATGATCAATATGCAAGGAGCGAGACCAGTGCCATAAAAAATATTTTGTCCAAGACCGATTACAGCATCGAGGATGTCCATTTCCAGTAGCTTGTGTCGGATTTTGCCTTCCTTGGACATGCGAAATAGAACTCCATGGGGAAGCACCACAGCCATGCGGCCTGTTTTGCGGGCCATGGACTTTATCATGTGCTGTACCCAAGCAAAGTCACCAGACTTAGTCGGCGGAAGCCCTGCAAAGTTGCGACCATAAGGGTCGTTGCTCCAGATGTCCTCTCCCCACTTTTCAAGAGAGAAGGGAGGATTGGCGATGACAATATCAAATGTGGCAAGACTGTCGCCTGAATAAAAGGCAGGCAAACGTAGTGTGTCGCCACGTTCGATATGAAAATCGTCCGCACTATGGAGAAAGAGATTCATCCGAGCAATGGAAGATGTGGTCAGGTTTTTTTCTTGACCATATAGCTTGCCCAGCATGAGTTTCTCGTTACCACCATGCTTTTTAACATAGTGTAGCGCCTCAAGAAGCATGCCGCCGGTTCCACAGGCTGGGTCATAGATGGTTTCCCCAGCCTTGGGCGCAAGGATACGTACCATAAGCTCAACCACGGAGCGTGGGGTGTAGAACTCACCGGCCTTCTTGTTAGTAAGATCGGCAAATTTCTTGATCAAATATTCATAGGCCTGGCCGAGAATATCAGCCTTGCAACGCTCATTGCCTAAGTTGAGTGATGAGAAGTGTTCAATCAGGTCCTTGAGTAGCGCATCGGAGAGTCGTTCTTTATTTGTCCAATGGGCATCACCAAATATGCCATGCAGGGTATCTGGGTTAGCCTGCTCTATACTACGCATGGCCTTCTGAAGTGCATGTCCAATATTGGCGCTTTTTGCACGGACATCTTTCCAATGGCTATCCTCCGGAACCTGGAACCTATGATTTTCGGGAAACTGCGCAAATTCAACATCTCCACCGGATTCTTCCAGGGCAAGTACATTCTCTTCGTCATAGACGTCGGAGAGTCGCTTGAAGAACAGAAGTGGGAAGATGTAGGTCTTAAAGTCCGCCGCATCGACGGGACCGCGCAAAATATTGGCCGCCTCCCAAAGATGCGAAGAGAGTACGCTAATCGTTAAAACCTTAGACATTGAATTATCGGTTATGGATTCAAATTCTATTCATTCCAGGAAGATGCGAATGATGTCAAATTATGGGACTATAAACAAATGAAGGCCATCATGGCCTAATATCTAGCTTGGAAAAAGAGATAACGGTAGACCGGAGCTACGAAAACAATCAAAACATCTCAAAATACTCCCGATGCTCCCAATCCGTAACATGCGCCAGAAACCGCCCAATCTCCGCCCGCTTAATCAGCAGAAAATGATCCACAAACCGGTCCCCAAACCCGGCCCTCAACACCGCTGACCCATCCAGCGCCTCCACCGCCTCCATCAACGATCTCGGCATGGCTGGCCTGTCGGTCTGCCGGTAAGGATCATCCTGCACCGGCTCCCCCGGGTCCGTGCTGTTCCGGATCCCGTCCAGCCCTGCATAAATCTGCGACGCCATGTACAGGTAAGGATTCGCCGAAGGCTCCCCGGACCGGTTCTCAACCCGCGTCCCCGGCTCGGCATATCCCCCCACCAACCGGAGCATCGCCCCGCGGTTGTCATGCGCCCAGAGAATACGGTTCGGCGCCAGCGGGTTGGCGTTAAGCCGTTTATAGCCGTTGATGGTCGGGTTGGAAAACGCGGTCAGCGCCGCGCCGTGTTCCAGCAGCCCGCCGATGTAGTGATACCCGGTATCGCTCAACAGGTTCTCATTGCCGGTAAACGCATTGTCCCCGGTTTCCCTGTTCCGCAACGACTGGTGCAGGTGCCAGCCGCTCGAATAGACATTGGGCAGGGCGGGTTTCGCCATGAAGCTGGCCAGCAGGCCGTGACGCCGCATCAGGTGCTTGACCGCGGAGCGGAACAGCAGCAGGGAATCGGCCGCGGCCAGGCCGCCCAGGGGATTGAACGTCACCTCGAACTGGCCCGGCCCCCATTCGGCCTCGATGGTGCGCAGGGGCAGTTCCAGCCCGGCGGCCATGTCCCGGATAATACCTGCCACGTGCGCGACCCTGTCCATGGGGTGCTCGGCATGGTATTGAAAGCCGTGGCTGATTGCCTTCACTGCCGGCGGGTCGGCCGGTTGCCCGGATTCACCGAGCGCGAGTTTCTCGTCCTCTATGGCGAACACGTAGAATTCCAGTTCCAGCCCGGCGATGTAATCGAACGCCTGTTCCCCCAGGGCAGCCAGCGCGTTGCGCATCAACTGCCGGCAGTCGAACGGGCAGCGGGTCCGGTCTTTCAGGTAGAGATCGGAGATGATCCATGCCGTATCCGGCGCCCAGGGCAGGATTTTGAGCGTCATCGGGTCCGGGACCAGCAGCATGTCGCCGCCGCCGCCCATCTGCTCGAGGCCGAAGCCGCCGTCGCGGTCGAAGAGTGGGATCACCGGGACGTTTGAGGTGTCTTTTCCCAGGTTGGCTACGGTTTCGGCTACGCCGTTTTGGAGGGAGAGGAGGAAGTTTTCTGTGCTCAGGGCTTTGCCGCGTATGAGGCCGTGTTGGTCGCTGTAGACTACGCGGACTGTTTTGATGGTGTTTTTGTTGAGGAGGTCTGGGAGTTGGGTGGCGTGTTCTGTTTGGGCGTCGGTCCATGCGGCGGCGTCGGCGATGAAGTTGGTGTGGCCTACGTTTATGTCTTTTGGGGTTGGGTTTGGGGGATTCATGGGGGTGCTCTGTGGTTTGGATTGTGGGGTCAGAGTAAAATTTCTTCGAAATTCTTACTCTGACCCCCGGGGTCTCTGGGTTTTGTGTTGTTATTCCTGTTCCGGGCGGTGGCTTTTGTCTCCCCTGGCGGCTCTTTTGTGTAGCCAGGTCATTGGCAGTCTGCGTAGTAGCATGAGAACCAGGCGGTAATTCCAGCCTGGGACTGAGACTATTTTTCCCTGCTGTAAATCTATCAGGGATTGTTTTACTGTGTATTCCGGCGTCAATGCGCGCATAAGGCCTGATTTTTTGTAGAACGTGTCCGGGTCAATGCCAAGCTTTTTATGCATGTCCGTGATGACGTACCCGGGGCATAATGCCTGGATCCTGATTCCTCTGTCACCGTACATGATTGCCAGTGACTCGCTCAGGCTGCGGACGAATGCCTTGGTGGGGCCGTACAGCGGACTGCTCGGCGTTGGTACGAATGAGACGACAGAGGAAACATTGATGATACTGCCGTTCCCGTTCGCCGCCATCACGTTTAACGCGGCGTAACTGAGTTTCAACGTGGCCTGCACGTGCACATGCATGATGTCATCGTGTTTCTGCCAGTCCATCTCGTGGAAAATGCCGTCTTCGGCATAACCGGCATTATTGACCAGGAAGCTTAACCGCGGCTGGTTCCGGATCTTCACGGCAAGATCGTCAATGACCGCGGGATCGGATAAATCCATTATCATCACCACCGGGTCGGCACCGTGCTTTTTTTGTAACCCGGCAGCCAGTTGCTTCAATTGTTCCTCGCGCCTTCCTATCAGCCACAGTGTCTGGTGCGTGGCAGAGAGCTGGCGCGCAAATTCGGCGCCGATGCCGCTGGTTGCGCCTGTTATGACGGCGAGGTTGCTCTGTTGTGGCGGATTCATTAACAACCCTCTGTGTGCTTATATTGTGGGGTCAGAGTAAGAATTTCGAAGAAATTTTACTCTGACCCCTGAATTTCTGCCTGGTAATAGTAGTTTATCCGTTTCAGGGTTAAAATGCCTTGATGAAATTGCCTCACGAACGGTTTGATTACTCCGCCATGCCGCAGCGGGAGCCGTTACGGTTTCCGAACGGTGAGCGCATTGCGGTGTACATGATCGTCAACATCGAGGAATGGAATATCGAAAAGCCCGTCGCCAGGGAGTACGTGACCTCGCCGGCGGGGGTCGTGACCGTGCCCAACGTTCCCAACTGGTCCTGGCACGAGTACGGCATGCGGGTCGGTGTCTGGCGCATCATGGATGCCCTGGCGGCGCGCGGCCTCAAGGCCAACGTCGCCATCAATGCGCGGGTTTGCGAGGGCGCCGGCGAGCCGGTTGCCCGGGCCATGCGGGAAGCCGGCTGGGATTTCATGGGGCACGGTTATGCCCAGGCGCCCATGCACGTCGTTGAGGACCAGGTGGAGGTGGTGAACAAATCCTTTGCCATACTCAGGGATTACACCGGCAAGGCGCCCAAGGGCTGGCTGGGGCCGGGGTTGCAGGAGACCCTGGATACGCTGGATCACCTGGCCGCGGCAGGGTTCAGGTATGTCTGTGACTGGCCCATGGATGAACACCCCGTCACCATGAAGACCGCTGCGGGGCCGGTAATGGCTATGCCGTATTCCTTTGAACTCAGTGATTTGCCGATGATGGTGGTGCATGCGCATACGTCGGAGGGGTGGCTGAAACGGGCCATGGACCAGTTTGACCGGCTCTACCGGGAGGGCGCGCAGCAGCCCAGGGTTATGTCATTGGGGGTGCATCCTTATATAATGGGGGTGCCGCATCGGATTAAGTATTTCGAGGAGGTGCTGGATTATATACAGGCGAGGGACGATGTGTGGTTTGCTACGGCGGATGAACTTTATGACTGGTTCAGCAAGTAACTATACGTAACGGCATAAATTTTGCCGCGTTATGTTGTTTTCGTCTTACAATATGCCGGGCAGGCATTACGCCCTGCTCGTCATTCCGGGCTTGACCCCCGCCCAACTCCATACGGGGGCAGGCCCGGAATCCAGTCAAAAAAGCATTCCTTATAAGGAGTTTTGTGGTCTACTGGATTCCGGGACAAGCCCGGAATGACGACACAAACAGTGCGGCGCTATTTATGTCGTTGTGCATCCATGCGAATAATTAACATCATTTGATTAGTGAGTAATATGAGTAAAAACATTTCACCCGACAAGATCTGGACGAGCGATTTGAACCGGACGGATGACATCCTGTCCCGCTTCGACCGCTCCACACCCGTGCGTTTTTACGACACGACCTTGCGCGACGGCGAGCAGTCCGTTGGCGTCTGTTTCACCCCGGAGGAGAAGTTCGATATCGCCTGCAGGCTCAGCGACTTGGGCGTGGGCAGGATTGAGTCGGGTTTCCCGCGGGTCTCCGCCGATGATACCGCGGCGGTGAGGCGCATCCTGGATGCCGGGCTGCAGTCGGAGATCTGGGGGTTTTCCCGGGCTGTGAAGGCGGATGTGGATGCGCACATCGAGCTGGGTACGGAGCATGTGCTGATCGAGATATCGACCAGCGACATGAAGATCAAGGCTTATGGTTTCACCAGGGAGAGCGTACTGCAGCGTGTGACGGACGCGATCCGGCATGCCAAGGATAACGGCATCAAGACCGTCAACTTCTTTGCCGTGGACTCGACCCGCAGCGACCTGGGTTTCCTGCGGGACGTGTATTCGACGGCCATCGAGGAGGGCGCCGACGAGGTGTCCGTGGTGGATACCATCGGTGTCTGTTCCCCCGAAGCGGTGGAACGGCTGATCGGTGAGGTGAGCGGTTGGGTTGGTCCCGACATCCCCATCCACTGGCACGGGCATAACGATTTCGGTATGGCGACCGCGTCCGCGGTGGCGGCCGTGCGCGGCGGCGCCCGCTGGATCCAGGGCACCATCAACGGCATGGGCGAGCGCGCCGGCAATGCGGATATCTGCGAAGTAGCCCTGGCCCTGCAATGCTTGTACGACATGCCGGTGGAACTGGACCTGACCCGGGCCAGGGAGACCTCGAAGGTCGTGCAACAGGCCGGCGGTTACAGCGTGGACGGCTGGAAACCCGTGGTCGGGGAATTTCTCTACACCCGCGAGAGCGGCGCGGTGGCGAACCAGTTCCACATCCCCCAGGCCATCGAACCGTATTCTTCCGAGGTTGTTGATGCCGAGCGCCGTATCGTACTGGGCAAGAAGAGCGGGCTGTCCAACATCAAGCTGAAGGGGGAGGAACTGGGGCTGGATATACCGGAGGACAAGCGCGCCGGGGTGCTGGCGGAGGTGAAGGACCTGGGTACGAGAAATGCCCGCTTGGTAACTGACGAGGAGTTCAGGGACATTGTTGCACGGGTTGTATAATCCGTAGATTACCGCAGATGAAAAAACATGAAAGCCACAGGGTTTTATTTCTGTCATTCCCGCGTAGGCGGGAATCCAGCCAACAAAATAATTCCTTGTTTTATTTCTGTCATTCCCGCATAGGCGGGAATCCAGTCAATAAAATAGTTCCTTATATGGAAAAGTTGTTTGACTGGATTCCGGGCCTGCCCCCGTATGGAGTTGGGCGGGGGTCAAGCCCGGAATGGCGGTCAGAAAGATCGTACATGTATTTGCCTTGAGGGGCGGACACAACAATAAAAAAATCTGTACTAATCTTTGTCCCCGCACGTTTTAAGCAGGGGTGCGTCATCTGCGGATAAATAACTGAATGAAAGAAATCGAAAAAGTATGCGTGGTCGCCGCGGGCGCCATCGGGAGCCTGCTGGTGGGGCACCTGGGCACTGTCGTGGACATGGCGGTGCTGGCGCGGCGGGACGAGCATGCGAAGGCTTTGAATGACAAGGGACTACGGGTCAGCGGCAAATCCGAACTGCACGCCGGTGTGCGCGCATCTACGGACGCGGCCGACCTGGGCGAAGTCGACTTGGTGATCATTGCCTCCAAGGCCCTTGCCGTGGAAGCCTGCGCCCGGATGATCGAGGGCCATTTCCCCGGCGCCCACGTGCTGATGATCCAGAACGGCCTGGGCTGCGAGGAGATGGTCAGCCGCTTCGGCGACTGGCCCATCATCTCCGGCGTCACCTTCATGAGCGGCACCCGCCATACGGACACGCACGTGGAGTACGAGCTGGACACGGCCACCTGGATGGGCCCCTGGGCGGAGGGCAGCGCGACTTATGAATACGTCAGGCAGGTTGAGGAACTCTTCATCCGCTCCGGCCTGAAAGCGGAGGCCTACCAGGACCTGCTGCCGCACCAGTGGTCCAAGCTGATCTTCAACTCCGCGGTAAACAGCATCTCCGCGCTGACGGACCTGCCCCACGTCAAGGCATTTTCCGTCCAGGACAACCTGGAAGACCTGGGCCACCTGGTTTACGCCATGATGGACGAGGCCAAGCGCATAGCGGAAGCCCGCGGCGTCACCCTGGCCGACGACCCCTGGGTGATGAACGTCAGGGCGGTCAACCAGGGCGCCACCAGCGGCGAGGACTATGCCCACGTTCCCTCCATGCTGGATGACGTGCGCAACAAGCGCCTGACGGAAATAGACTGGATAACAGGTTCCATCGTGCGCGAGGCGCAGAAAGCAGGCATCCCGGCGCCGTACCACGAGACCTTATATAGGCTGGTGAAGGCGCATGAGTCCAGTTATGATTAATCCGCAGATTACGCAGATTAGCGCAGATAAAACTTTAAAAGATCAAGAGACTTATAAAATTATCGGGTCTGCTATGGCTGTACACAGCGAACTGGGACATGGTTTTCTTGAAGCAATTTATCACGAAGCCCTGGAACGGGAATTCAATATCCAAGACATTCCGTTTTCAAAGGAGAAAAAACTCCCTGTCTACTATAAGAAGCATAAGTTGAAGTCTTTCTATCAACCGGATTTCATTTGCTACGATTCAGTAATAGTTGAAATAAAAGCTCTTCGAAGACTGTCGAGCAATGAAGAGGCTCAACTAATTAACTATTTAAAAGTTTCTGGATTAAACCGTGGTCTATTGATTAATTTCGGCACAAAACAACTTCAATATAAAAGACTCGTTTTTAATCTGCGATAATCTGCGTCATCTGCGGATAATAATACAATCCTGCTAATTGAAAGGAGATTTAAATGAAGGTATGTATCATCGGTTGCGGGGCCATCGGCGGGCTGTACGGCGCGCACCTGGCAAGGCTGGATGACGTCGAGGTCTGGGCGTTTGACCTGGCGCGGGAGCACGTGGATGCCATCAATAAAAACGGTTTACGCCTGACCGGGCTGAGCGATTTCGTCGCCACCATCCATGCCCGGACGGAGGTGGAGGAAATCCCCGAGTGCGAGTTCGGCATTATCGCCACCAAGACCATGTTCACCCGGTCGGCCATGGAAGCCGTCGCGCCGATCTTCCGGGACGGCGCGGTCTGCTCGGTGCAGAACGGCATCGGCAACGAGGAGATCGTGGCCGAGTACGTACCGCGGGTGATACAGGGCACCATCTTCCCGGCCGGGCATATCACCGCGCCGGGCGTGGTCAACCAGGACGCCGGCGGCAAGACCTGGATCGGCCCGTTTGCGACCAATCCCGCCACCATGGAAGAGGTCGAACAACTGGCGGACGCCCTCAGCCGCAGCGGCCTGGAGTGCCTGGCCATGGAGGACGCCCGCGGGGCGCAGTGGACCAAGCTGATCTTCAACTCCGCTTCCAACGCCATGGCCGCCCTGACGCGCCTGCCCCACGGCGTGGCCTGCGACCAGGAAGGCGTGCGCAAGGTCATGTCGGCGCTGGTGAAGGAGGGCATGGCCGTGGCAGATGCCCTGGGGATCACCCTGGACAGCGACCCCGAGGCGCTCATCGACTACGGCAGGGAAAAGGCTTATTATCATCCTCCCAGCATGTTGCAGGACGTGATGGCGGAAAGGTTGACGGAGGTGGACGCCCTGAACGGCGGCATCGCCAGGCTGGGCCGGGAACTGGGCATCCCCTGTCCCATGAACGAGGCATGCGCCGCCATCATCAGGGGCCTGGAGACCTCCTGGACGTTGGAGTATCCTGAATAAAGAGTCGCCCAAAGGGCGACCCATTATACTACTGGATGCCGGAACAAGTCCGGCATGACGAGGAGGGGATGAGCGGCGCGGTATTCCACTGGATGCCGGGTCAAGCCCGGCATGACGAGGAGGGGATGAGCGGCGCGGTATTCCACTGGATGCCGGGTCAAGCCCGGCATGACGAGGAGGGGATGGGCGGCGCGGTATTCCACTGGATGCCGGAACAAGCATGCCCCGGCATGTCGTTGGCCGGGGTCCGGCATGACGAAGGAAGTAAGTCGTCATTCCCGCGTATGCGGGAATCCAGTAAAATAACCTGTCGCCCCCGGCGACACGATTACAGGCCGGAAATTAGATGAGGAACTGACAAATGACTGATTACATAAACCGTTTTCGCCCCAGCCAGGCCGAGATCGAACGCCGCTACGCCAACGTGCGCGCGGCCATGGAAAAAGAAGGACTGGACGCCCTGGTGGTCAGCGGCAGCGAGTACACCGGGTTTGAGGGCGCGGTGCGCTACATGTGCGGGTTCCTGATCCTGCACCGCTACGCCTACGTGGTCATCCCTGCCGATGGCGATCCCGTCTGCGTATTCCCCCGGGAAGCGACCTGGGTGGGCGACCATACCGCCACCTTTATCGAGAACCGCGAAATCCCCCCCCACTGCGGCGAATGGATGGCGGACTTCCTGCAGGGCAGGGGAGTGAAGCGGCTGGGCATCTACGGCCTGCAATACATCATTAATGTGCGTGATTATTCCGCCTTGGCGGCCAAGGACTTTGAGATCATCGACTTCGAGATCCAGTTCGACTATGCCCGCGCCCAGAAGAGCGAGGAGGAACTCGCCTCGGTGCGCCATTCCATGGATATCAACAAACAGGGCGTACTGGACGTGCTGCGCGCCTACGAGCCGGGCAAGACGGAGGCGGAACTCATGGGTATCGCCGAAAACACCTTTGCCGCGGCCGGCTGCGCCCGCAACACCATGGACATGATACAGATGGGACCGAACGGCTCCCTGGAACCGCAGATGGTGTTCCCCTCCAACCGCCCCATACAGGACAGCGACGGCATGATGTACGGCCTGGAGATCTCCGGCGAAGGCGGCCACTGGGTCGAGTTCTCCCGTCCCGTGTTCCCGCACGGCCCGGATGATATCACCAGGGAGATGATGGCGGCCTACCAGGAGTTCCACGAACTGGCAAAGGAACACATGAAGGCCGGCAACACCGCCGAGGCGGCCAGCAACGCCTGCATGAAACCCATCTTCGACCGCGGCTACCGCTCCGGCCACGTCTGCGGCCACTCCATCGGCATGACCATGATCGAAATGCCGAGAATAGGCGAAGGCTTCGACTTCGTCCTCCCGGAAAACATGGTCTGCTCCATGCACCCCCACTTCATGAACCAGGAACGCACCCATTCCCTGTACTTCCAGGAAACCTACCGCGTAGGCCGCGACGGCGGCGAACCCCTGTCGGGGGTGCCGATCAAGGCGTACCAGGGGGGCGAAGACGCATTTTAGCCAGCGTGTAAATCTGAACACAAATTACTTGAAAATAATTACAATATAATTATAATGTAATTGTGCAAGATTTGATCTTTGAGTGGGACACTGACAAGGATGTTTCTAATCTAGGGAAACACGGTGTTTCATTTGAAGAGGCAAAGACAGTATTCACGGATCAGTTTGCTCGTTTGATAGCTGATCCCGACCACTCGCAAGAGGAAGACAGATTTATTCTTCTGGGTATGAGTATCTATTCAAAATTATTAGTCGTTTGTCACTGTATCAGAACCGGTGAGGTTATCCGTATCATTTCAGCACGCAAAGCAGATAAACAGGAAC
The DNA here is from genome assembly GCA_965204045.1 of Gammaproteobacteria bacterium. GTDB lineage: Bacteria > Pseudomonadota > Gammaproteobacteria > Eutrophobiales > Eutrophobiaceae > JAAXHV01. The sequence goes on along the minus strand of CBDBDW010000002.1, from coordinate 3,899,306 downwards.
GACAAATTTACGAGGATTTCCGTCATGCGTAAACACTATGATTTCTCAAATTCCAGTCCCAACCCGTATGCGCAGAGACTTAAAAAACAAATCACAATTCGCATAGATGAAGACACTATCGCCTATTTCAAAAATATGGCCGAAGAAAAAGGTATTCCATATCAGGGTCTTATTAATTTGTACTTACGAGATTGTGCCCAATCCCAACGCGCTCTAAGATTACAATGGCAATGATCTCAGACATCGACAAAGAGGAATTCTGATGTTTTATGTATATCCGTGTGTCCTGAATCCCGAAGAAGGAGGCGGCTTTTACGTTACCTTCCCGGATGTGCCGGGGGCGCTCACCGGCGGCAATGACCGGGGCGAGGCTCTGGAAATGGCTGAAGATGCGTTAACGGCTGCTTTGGCGGGGTACGTCCAGGAGCATAGAGACATTCCGGTACCGAGTGCGGTGGTGGACGGGCAGGAACTTGTCGCCGTTTCACCGGTCGTAGCTGCCAAATTGGCTCTTTATACGGCCATGCGCCGGCTGGGGATTATCCTGAAAAATTAAACAGCCCCGAACTGCTTGCAGGCGCCCGGAACCTGTCGGCGTACTTTGTTACATCGGCTGTATTTGTGATGGGAATGGTGCACCTGTCCGGGTTGCAGATGTACAGTTTTGCCTCCTTGCCTGAGGGGTAACGGCCGGGTTTCTCGTAATGTAACAGCTTGCGCGGGTGGTAGGCTTCTCTTGAGGCGTTGAACAGAGCCTGCGCATCTTCCTGGTTCGGGTCGCCGACTACCGAGAACTCCACGTAGGCGGCGGTCAGCTTCTCCAGCAGCAGCGCGGTCTGTCCTGTGATCCGGCCTTCCCGGCGCAGGATTTCCGGTGTGGCGACGGCCCGTATGGTGGCTTCCGGGACATGCGCATAGCCGTCATTTTTTGTATAGACCCACAAATCGTAAAGGAAATGCGCCGCGACCGCGTTCAACTCCAGTGGTTTCCTGGGCGGGATGATGCTTGCCGTTTCATCCGGTGGGCTGGAGTAGAACCCGCCGTTTTTCCCGTCATACAGGGTATCCAGCATGGCGTCGGCGACAGTGACGGCGTGGTCCAGCCATTTTGAGTCACCGGTGGCCCGGTACAGCGCCAATAGCGCGGCGCCCATCCAGGCCTGCGCTCCCAGGTAGGGTTTGTCGCGGACAACCAGGGGGCGCATCCGGTTGTCGTCCGCAATGGAATCCGTGGCATGAGCCTGCAATATCCAGCCGTGGTCCGTTTTCCTGTGCTGCAATAACGCATCCACGGTGTTGATCGCGGTGTCCAGGTAACGCTGATCCCCGGTTCTTTCGTATGTGATGACCAGGGCATTGACCAGTTCTGCATTCTTGTCGGTGTAGGCCGCGTGATCGATGGGAGGGATGCCGTACTCCTGCCGTCCCTCATCAGTGCCGATCCGCCAGTAATCTATGGCGTTCATGCCGTCCCCCAGGCGCGGCGGGTCATCCTCCTGGCTGGTGTAGAAGGTATTGTCATCGTCCTTCATCCAGTCGTTGAGGAACCTGTCTACCTCGGCAATGCCGGCAAGGTACTTCTCATCCCCGCTGTTGGCGTAGGCATGGGAAAACGCGATAAGGGCGCTGGCCTGGTTGGCGATGCGTTTCTCCGGCACCGCGTTCAGTCCTTCAAAGCGAGCCGGCGGCTTGTTGAAGGAGCGTACATACACCCCGCCCCAGACGGGATCGAGGGCATCCAGGTAGGCAGCGCTGGTGTTCAGGGCCAGGCGATCAAGTTCGTCGTTGCCGTACATGTGGGCGCGCAGGTACAGGTGTTGCAACCGTGCGCCCGTGGTGGTGGAGATGCCGTTCCCCGACCAGCCGCCGTGCTCTTCATTCAGGCGGCGGTCCAGTTGCGCACGCAGCCGGTTTCTCAATACGCTGATCTCTGTTTCAACCGGTTCCGGGGGCGCTGAATACGGCGCCAGTTCATCGGGAACCAGGTTGCCTGCCTGCTTCTGCTCGATGATTTTCTCCAGGATGGGGATAAAATTGCCCGGCCTGCGGTTGCCGGCAAGGGCCAGGACCTGCGTGCCGTCCGCAGTCATGAAAATGGTCGCGGGCCAGGACCAGTCGGAGTAACGCTCGCCGATGTCAGGTTGCGCTTCGGCATCGGCAACGACTGCAATGAAATGTTCATTGATCAACCCGACCACGTCCGGGTGCGTATAGGTGGACTCATCCATCCAGCGGCAGGCGGTGCAGCCTTCTATGCCCACGTCCAGGATGATCAGTTTGTCCGCCTGTTCCGCCTGCTCGAACGGCGCCTTGCCCCACTGCTGCCAGGGGATTGCCGCGGGCTCTGCAACCAGGGATGCGGTTACAAGCATCAGCAGCGCACCGGTTTTAATCTGGTGTAATATTTTCATCAATAATGTGTTCCTCCGGGACGAGCATTTTACCGGACTCCCACTTCCCAGACTTCAGAACTCCATGCCCAGGCGCACCATGTATTGCCTGGGAGCGATCAATTCGTCACCTGTGGAGCCCACTCCAAAGACGTCGGTGAAACGGGCGTTGATGCCGTCTTCGTCAGTCAGGTTCATTCCCATCAGGTCGATGTACCAGGGCCAGGCGTCCGGTGCGATGGTGAGCATCAGGTTGACGACGTTGTAGCTGGGCACGTCGTCGGTCCTCGGGTTGTTGAAGATGCGGTGCTGGAAACCGTCCCGGTAGATGTATTGCGCGCTGGCCTCGAAGTCGCCCCAGCCGCCCAGCCGGCCCCGGTAGCGCAGCATCACGTCCGCGGTGAAATTGGGTGTTTTGGCCAGTTCGTTGCCTTCAACGTCCGTCACCGCGGCGGCGCGGGCGCGCTGGATGTCGTCGCAGAACAGGTTGAAGTTGCACTGGGGCAGCAGCGCGTTGGTGGCGTCATCGGAGCGCACGTTGTCCAGGGCGAGGTGTGATTCGGATATCTCCGTTTCCAGCCAGGCCAGGCGCGCATCCAGGGTCAGGCTGTCGGTGACGAAAGCCAGCAGTTCCATCTCGGCGCCGTAGATTTCCGACCCGGGCAGGTTGCCGACCCCGCCCTCGAACACCTCGGGGTCCGTCGCCTGGTACTGCAGGTTCTTGTAGTCGTAATAGAACGCGGCGGCATTCACGCGCACCCGGTTGTCGGCAAAGTCGGTCTTGATGCCCAGTTCCCAGGCCTCGACCGTCTCATCCGCGTAAGTGGGCAGCACCACGATGGGGGCGACGATGTCTTCCCGGCCGTAGGTCAGGTTGCTGCCGCCCGGTTTGAAACCGCGGGTGTAGGAGGCGTAGACCATTGTGGTCTCATTCAGGTCGGCTTCCACTACGCCGCGGCCGGTGAGCTTGTCGCTGCTGGTCTCGAGAACGGCGGTGCCGGCGCGGCCGAAGAAGTTGGTCACTTCGGAGTAAACCTCGTCATCCGTATAGCGCAGGCCGGCGATAAGGCGCAAGGAGTCGTTGATGTTCCAGGTGCCCTGGCCGTACACGGAGATCGATTCCCGCTCCGGTTTGGAATCGGAGATGAAGCCGACTTCACCCCCGAAGTTCAGAACTTCCTCCACCGTTACGGTGCCGGGACCGTAGGTGCCGTCGGTGTTGAAGTCGATGTATTCGCGGATAAGAATGTCCACCTCGGTATCCAGGTAGAACACCCCGGCTGTCCAGTCCAGCTTGCCGAACAGGGGTTCGGAGGAAATCAGGTTGAGTTCCTGGGTAAAGGTCTTCTGGCGGTTGGTCTCCGGGTCGAAGATCGCGGGCAGCAGGACGATGCCCCGGGTGATCAGGTTGACGAAATCATGGCGGTCGTTGTCGCGTACTATGGCTACGTCATCGTCCTGGTAGCTGGTCAGCGACCTGACCGTGAACGCGGGCAGGTCCCATTCGGCGACCAGGCTGTAAAGCTGGCTCTCCAGTTCATAACTGCTGTGCCAGTCCTGGGTCAGCCGGCGCGGGTCCGGGGTGGAGTCGAGGATGCCTTTCTGCGCCGCCCCGTTGGTGTTTTCATCGTAATACTGGGCGGTTAAGTTGAATCGCAGGTCTTCGGTCGGCGCCCAGAGCAGGCGGGCGCGCCCGGAAAAGCTGTCGGCCTGGTCCAGCCCCTGGTCCAGGGTGATGTTGCGGCTGAAGCCGTCGTGGTTGTGGGAAGCGACCGAGGCGCGCAGGGCCATGGTATCGCTGATGGGAAGATTGACCGACCCGCGCGCCCGCACCAGGCTGTAGTTGCCCACTGTTATATCGGCTTTGCCTGAAAATTCCTCCGTATCCGGCGCCTTCGTGATCACGTTGATGGCGCCGCCCGTGGAGTTCTGGCCGAACAGGGTGCCCTGGGGGCCGCGCAATACCTCGATGCGTTCGAGGTCCAGGAAATCCGTATGCAGGGCAAACGGCGATGCCACGTAGATGCCGTCCAGGTGATAGGACACGGAAGGGTTGGCTATCGCGTTCTGGTTGGCCTCGTTGCCCACGCCGCGGATGGCGATGACGGTTTTGAAGCCTTCGTTCTTGGCGACGGTCACTCCGGGAGCGATGCTGCTCAGGTCCACGAAGGTGGTGAGGTTGCGGTTGTCTATGTCCTCACCTGACAATGCCGTGACGGCCTGGGACAGGTCCTGCAGGCTTTCGGAACGTTTTTCGGCTGTCACGATGATCTCTTCCAGCAGTGGCGCGCTGTCCTGGGCCGGGCAGGCAAACGTCGTGGAAGCGGCGATAATGCCCGGCAGGATGGAACGGATAAACAGGCTATTCATGTTTGTCATTACATAATCTCTCTCGGTTATACGGGGGTCGGGGTATTTTTTTCCAGTTCAGCAAATACCCGGATGCTGCTCTCCATCGTGTATTGAATATGAAGTTCCGTGGCCTTGCACGCCGCTTTTATGTCGCGCGCCAGCGTCGCATCCAGGATATCGTTATGCTCCCGGTGAACGTCCCGACCCTCCTGTTGCGACAGAATGGCGATGAAGCGGTAGCGCTTGTGCTGTTCGTAGAGCACGTGGCGCAGGCGCAGCAACCAGGACGAGGGGCAGGCTGCCAGCAGGGCCTCGTGGAACTCATCGTTGCGTTGTTCCCATTCCGCCAGGTCCTTGCCGAAGCTCTGCTCTGCCTTTTGCAGGCGATGGTGGGCCGCGACCAGGTTCGCCTCCCACTCGTCACCGCCGTTCCTGATACTCTCCCGCAGCGCTTCACATTCCAGCATGACCCGCATGCTGCTGAGGTCCCTGAGATCGTCCGGGGAAACGGGCGCGACACTGAAGCCCCGTTGTTCTTCCACGGTGACGAAGCCTTCGCCGGCCAGGCGATTGAGGGCTTCGCGTAACGGGCTCGCCCCGATCTTGTAGTCCCCCCGCAACTCATCGATGCGCAGTTTGGACCCCGGCGCCAGTTTCCCCCCGATAATGTCGGAGCGGATCCGGTTATAGGAAGATTCGACCAGTGTCCGGGCGTTCGTTGTCAATCGCCGCTTGCTGTTATCGTTGGACACTGTGATTTTCTGGATATGCCAGGTACCGGATTTGCTTCTGTGTAAAAATATCGATAATATAAAAAAATATCGATAACTCGCCACGCCAAGAATAATATTATACCTCTTGCAGGGGGTTGAAATCCAGTGGCGCTTTAATTGACGCTGAAATATTAGGAAGGCAATATCATGCTGGAATTGTACACTCATCCCATGTCGCCCTGCGCCCAGAAAGTGCGGATTGTACTAGCGGAAAAGGGCCTGGACTGGGAAAAGCGTCATGTGGAACTGGCGGAGAAAGAGAACCTCAGGCCGGAATATCTCAAACTGAACCCCCTGGGCGTAGTACCGACCCTGGTGGATGATGGGAAACCCGTTATCGAATCCTCCATCATCTGCGAGTACCTGGAGGACAAATTTCCCGACTCTGAGTTGCGTCCCGATAATCCCTGGCATACGTCGCAGATGCGTTTCTGGATGAAGCACGTGGACATCAAGGTCCATCCCAGTTGCGGCGCCCTGCAATGGCCGCTGCTCATGGCGGACAAGCTCAGACAACTGTCGGAAGCGGAGATGGACGCCATTATCGACAAGGTGGTGGAAAAACCCCGGCGCGAACGCCAGAGGCGCCTGGTGAAGATGGGCTATGATGCCCCGGATATCAAGGACGCCGTTGCGACTTACGAGAAGACCATCGCCGACATGGAACGCACGCTGGAGGACCAGGACTGGCTGGCGGGCGACCGGTTCTCCCTGGCGGACGCGGCCATGGCGCCGTATTTCCAGACCCTGTACCAGTTCGGCTGGACTGACTGGTACCTGTCGCGCGCCAGGGTCGCAGACTGGTATGCGCGCTGCGCTGAGCGGGAGTCATACCGTACCGGGGTCGCGGCTGATTTTCCGGCGGAAAAACTGGCTGAACTGAGCGACAAGGGACAGGCCCCCTGGAAGAAAATACAGGAGCACCTGTCGGGATAAATAAAGGTTCACCGGGGACGGATTTGAAATCCGTCCCCTGCAGAGAGGCGGATGAAAGTAACAGTAGAACAGAACAACATCCACTGGGAAGCTGCCCACGCGCTGGTCCAGGTCGCGGTCAGGCGGGCTGAGGAATTGAAGGTGAGGGTCAACGTGGCGGTGGTGGACAGCGGCGGGCATCTTGCAGCTTTTCTGCGTATGCCGGGTTCGGCGTTTCATTCCGTCGACGTGGCCGCCGACAAGGCCTATACAGCCATGAGTTTCGGCATGTCCACGTCGGTATGGGGAGAGGTGATGCCTGCCCTGTCACCGCCATGCAGGACAGGCCTGGCGACGACGGACCGGTTGATGACCTGCGGCGGCGGCGTTCCCATAGAGGTTGAGGGACACCGCATCGGCGCCATCGGCGTCTCCGGCGCAACCGAAAAGCAGGATGAAGAGATCGCCAAATACGCCCTGGAGTGTCTGGAACCGGAGTAATATAGTGTCACCCACACCTCGTCATGCCGGGCTTGACCCGGCATCCAGTGGAATACTGTGTCGCCTGCGGCGACTCCTTATCTACTGGATTCCGGCCTTCGCCGGAATGACGAAAAATTTCAGGGGTCAGAGTAAGAAATTCGAAGAATTTTTACTCTGACCCCATATATCGGAGATATCCAGATAATGCACGCAAAAGTAGAGCAGGTCGTATCTGAAACGGCGTTCTGTCATTTTATTAACGGCGAATTTATCGGTTCTGCAGGCGGCCGGATGTTTGATACGCTGAACCCGGTAACGGGCGAGGCCTATGCCCAGGTCCACGAGGCGGGCAGGGAGGAAGTGGATGCGGCGGTCGAAGCAGCCCGAACCGCCATGGCGGGACCCTGGGGGTCGATGGCCGTAGAGCAGCGGGTTGCGTTGCTGTACGAACTGGCTGACGGCATCAACGCCCGGTTCGATGATTTTGTTGAAGCGGAGTGTCTCGATACCGGCAAACCCTGGTCCCTGGCCCGGCACGTGGACATCCCCCGGGGCGCGGCCAATTTCAAGATCTTTGCCGATGTCATCAAGAACGTTCCGGCAGAATCCTTCATGATGGACACCCCGGACGGCGCCGGGGCGCTGAATTACGCCTTGCGCTTGCCCAAGGGAGTCATCGGCGTCATCTGTCCCTGGAACCTGCCCCTGCTGCTGATGACCTGGAAGGTCGGGCCGGCGCTGGCCTGCGGCAACGCCGTGGTAGTCAAACCGTCCGAGGAAACCCCGGCCACCGCGACCCTGCTGGGCGAGGTGATGAACTCGGTGGGCATCCCGGCGGGGGTATACAACGTCGTGCATGGTTTCGGCCCGGATTCCGCCGGCGAGTACCTGACCCGGCACCAGAGCGTGGACGCCATCACGTTCACCGGCGAGGTGGTTACCGGCGCCGAGATCATGAAAGCGGCGGCGGTGGGCCTGCGCGACGTCTCGTTTGAACTGGGCGGCAAGAATGCGGGGCTGGTTTTCGCCGACTGCGATATGGACGATGCCATAGCGGGGACCATGCGCTCGGCGTTCGCCAACTGCGGGCAGGTCTGCCTGGGAACGGAACGGATGTACGTGGAGCGGCCGGTATTCGACGAATTCGTGGAGCGGCTCAAACTGGGCGCCGAAAACCTGGCGACCGGGAAGCCGGAACTGGCAACCACCACCCTGGGCCCCATGATCAGCCGGCAGCAGCGGGAAAAAGTGCTGTCCTACTATGACAAGGCCCGGGAAGAAGGCGCGGAAATCATTACTGGCGGCGGTATCCCGCAGGTGCCCGACGGACTGGGCGGCGGTTTCTGGGTGGAGCCGACCATCTGGACCGGCCTGCCTGAATCATCGCCGGTGAACCGGGAGGAGATCTTCGGCCCCTGCTGCCATGTGCAGCCTTTTGACGATGAAGCCGGGGCGGTCGCCATGGCCAATGACACACCCTACGGCCTGGCAACGGCGATCTGGACCGGGGACGCGTCCCGCGCGCACCGGGTTGCCGCCGCGATTGAGGTGGGCATTACCTGGGTCAATTGCTGGTTCCTGCGGGACCTCAGGACGCCGTTCGGCGGCTCCAAACAGTCGGGCATAGGCCGCGAAGGTGGTGTACACTCGCTGGAGTTCTACACCGAGATGCGCAACGTGTGCCTGAAATTATGAACATGGTGTCAGTTCCGTCATTCCGACCCCATCGTCATTCCGGCGAAGGCCGGAATCCGGTCAGACAGAGAGTCGCCCTCCGGGCGACACGTTATTCCACTGGATGCCGGGTCAAGCCCGGCATGACAAAGTATGGGCGACACAGTATTCCACTGGATGCCGGGCCTGCCCCCGTATGGAGTTGGGCGGGGGTCAAGCCCGGCATGACGAACGTAGAGATGTAGTGGTGTAATGAGCTTATCCCAAGAAAAAACACTGGCCTGGGGCAATACGCTGTATGACTGCCTGCGGGAGCGCAGGACCATCGGTCCCCTGACGGACCAGGAACCCGGCATCACCATAGAAGATGCATATAACATCTCCCTGCAATTGCTGCAGCGGCGGCTGGATGACGGCGAGAAGATCATCGGCAAGAAGATCGGCGTTACCAGCAGGGCCGTCATGGATATGCTGCAGGTCAACCAGCCGGATTTCGGTTACCTGACGGACCGCATGGTGTACAACAACGGGGATGAAGTGCCCATAGGCTCGGAAATGATCCAGCCCAGGGCCGAGGGGGAGATTGCATTCATCCTGAAACACGACCTGGAGGGTCCCGGGATCACCAATGCCGCGGTGCTGCGCGCCACGGAATGCGTGATGCCCTGTTTTGAAATTGTGGATTCCCGCATACGCGACTGGAAGATCAAAATCCAGGATACCATTGCCGATAACGCATCCTGCGGGGCGTTCATGCTGGGCGACCGGGCCGTGAGTCCGCGCGACGTGGACCTGGTGACCTGCGGCATGGTGCATACGAAGAACGGTGAAGTCATTGCCACCGGGGCAGGCGCCGCGGCCCTGGGTTCCCCGGTAAACTGCGTGGCCTGGCTGGCGAATACGCTGGGGGAATACGGCATAAAGTTGCTGGCCGGTGAAGTGATCCTTTCGGGTTCTTTGGTGCCGTTGCATCCCGTCGTGCCTGGGGATGTCATGACGCTGGCCGTCGGTGGCATTGGCAACGCATCGGTGCGGTTCACGTGATTGTATGGTGTGCTTAATTCGTCATTCCTGCGAAGGCAGGAATCCAGTGGGACAAAGAGTCGCCCTATGGGCGACACGGTATTTTACTGGATGCCGGGTCAAGCCCGGCATGACGGGGGAGGAGTGGGCGACACGGTATTTCACTGGATGCCGGGTCAAGCCCAGCATGACGAAAGAGGGGAAATTGTTATGAAAGTAAATGCTGCCCTGGTCGGTTCCGGCAATATCGGCACGGACCTGATGATGAAGGCGCTGCGCAGCGACTGGATCAACCCGGTGTGGATGGTGGGGATAGACCCGGACTCCGACGGGCTGGCAAAGGCGGGCGCGAGCGGCCTCAAGACCACCCACGAAGGCGTGGATGCCTTGCTCGACCATATCGGGGAAGACGATATCAAGATCGCTTTCGATGCGACCTCCGCCTACGTCCACCCGGAGAACTCCAGGAAACTGGAACAGCGGGGCGTCCTGGTCATCGACCTGACGCCGGCTGCCATCGGCCCCTATTGCGTGCCTCCCGTCAACCTGCAGGAACACGTCGGCAAACAGGAGGCCAACGTGAACATGGTCAGTTGCGGCGGCCAGGCGACGATTCCCATGGTGGCCGCGGTGAGCAGGGTGCAGCCGGTAGAGTACGCGGAGATCGTGGCGACGGTGGCGTCAAAGTCCGCCGGTCCCGGCACCCGCAAGAACATCGACGAGTTCACCCGCACCACGGCCAACGGCCTGGAGCGGGTCGGCGGCGCCGGGCGGGGCAAGGCCATCATCATCCTGAACCCGGCTGAACCTCCCCTGATCATGCGCGACACCATCCATTGCCTGACCCAGGATGATCCCGACCAGGAGGCCATCAGGAAATCCGTTCACGGCATGATCCGGGAAGTGCAGAAGTACGTGCCCGGCTACCGGTTAAAAAACGGTCCGGTATTCGACGGCCGGCGCGTCTCCATCTTCATGGAGGTGAAGGGCCTGGGTGATTACCTGCCGGAATACGCGGGCAACCTGGACATCATGACCGCCGCGGCGCTGCGCACCGGCGAGATGTTCGCGGAAGAGATCATCAACGGGACACTGCAACTGGCGGCCGCCAATGCGTGAAGATACGCGGGGTCAGAGTAAAATCACCCCCTTCGTCATTCCGGCGAAGGCCGGAATCCAGTCAGACAAAGAGTCGCCTCCGGCGACACAATATTTCACTGGATGCCGGGTCAAGCCCGGCATGACGAGGGGGGCAGGCGACACAATATTTCACTGGATGCCGGGTCAAGCCCGGCATGACGAGGGGGGCAGGCGACACAATATTTCACTGGATGCCGGGTCAAGCCCGGCATGACGAGGGGGGCAGGCGACACAATATTCCACTGGATGCCGGGTCAAGCCCGGTATGACGAACGATGACTCCAGGCGAAAGTAATTATGAATCTTACAGATAAAACAGTCAGACTGCACGATATGTGCCTGCGTGACGGGATGCACGCCAAGCGCCACCTGATCAGCGTGGACCAGATGATAAGCGTCGCTTCCGCCCTGGATGAGGCCGGCATTCACCTTATCGAGGTGACCCATGGCGACGGCTTGGGCGGCGCCTCCATCAATTACGGCTTTCCTGCCAGCACCGACCAGGAATACCTGCAGGCGGTGGTGCCGCAGATGAAGAACGCCAGGGTGTCGGCCCTGTTGTTGCCCGGAATCGGCACCGTGGAGCACCTGCACATGGCCCGGGATTGCGGCGTGCATACCCTGCGCGTGGCGACCCATTGCACGGAGGCGGACGTGTCCGAGCAGCATATCGGTTCGGCCCGGAAACTGGGGCTGGATACCGTGGGCTTCCTGATGATGGCCCACATGGTGGAGCCGGAACAGTTGCTGGAACAGGGCAAACTGATGGAGTCCTACGGCGCCAATTGTATCTACTGCACCGATTCCGCCGGATACATGCTGCCCGACGACGTTACGGCCCGTATCGGCGCATTGCGCGCCGGGCTGGAACCGGATACCGAGATCGGTTTTCACGGGCACCATAACCTGGCGATGGGCATAGCCAATTCACTGGCCGCGGTCGAGGCCGGCGCGGACCGTATCGACGGTTCCGCTGCGGGGCTGGGCGCCGGCGCCGGCAATACCCCCCTGGAAGTGTTCAACGCGGTGCTGGACCGCATGGGCGTCAAGACGGGCGTGGATGTGTTCAAGTTGATGAACGTGGCCGAGGACGTGGTGGTGCCGATAATGGACCAGTTGATACGGGTTGACCGTGACTCGCTGATCATGGGTTATGCGGGCGTTTATTCCTCGTTTCTCCTGCACGCCAAGCGCGTCGGTGAAAAATACAATATTGCTTCGGGCGACATCCTGGTCGAACTGGGGAAGATGAAGACCATCGGCGGCCAGGAAGACATGATCGAGGACATGGCGCTGAACATGGCGCGTGCGCGCCGGGAAATCAAAGTGGCGCAATGACTATGGATCAGGGAACTATCAAGCAACCGGGAACAGATTTCAAGCATGCCCCCGCGTGTAGTAAGCGGGGGTCTGTCCCCTTTTCTCTGGTGCAATGACCCTGGATCAGACAACCATCAGGCAACTGGCGGAGTTGCTGGAAAATGCCGAGTTGAACAGGCAGCCGGTGACTAAAATCACCGATGATTACCCGGATCTGGACTGGGACGACGCCTACGCCATCCAGTACGAGATCCGCCGGAACAAGGAAGAACGGGGCGGCAGGACTGCCGGCCTGAAGATGGGTTTGACCTCCCAGGCCAAGATGCGGCAGATGGGCGTATCCGAGCCGGTGTACGGGTTCTTGCCTGCCTCGGGCAGTTATGGCGACGGCGCGGACATTGACAGCGGCGCATTCATCCACCCGCGGGTGGAAGCGGAAGTGGCCGTGATGACCCGGGCCGAATTGTCGGGACCGGGCTGCAATGTCGGCCAGGTATTGACGGCAGTGGATTTTGTGACGGCGGCGGTGGAGATCATCGATTCCCGTTATGAAAACTTTCGCTTTGACCTGAAGAGCGTGATTGCCGATAATACCTCCGCCGCCGGCTTTGTATGCGGCAGCGTGCTGCGGGAGGCGCGCGACCTGGACCTGCCGGCCCTGGGCGTGGTGCTGGAAAAGAACGGCGAAATCGTCGAAACCGGCGCCGGCGCGGCGGTGCTGGGGCACCCGGCGGCCAGCGTGGCCATGCTGGCGAACATGCTGGCGGCCCGCGGCGAGGTGATCCCCGCCGGGACGTTCATCATGACCGGGGGAATTACCGCGGCGGTCGCGGTGGGCAAGGGCGATACGATTAATGTGCGTTACCAGGACCTGGGGAAAGTAAGTTTCCGGATGGTCTGAAGACGATAATAAGGTGTCGCCACGGCGACAAGAAAATAGACTGGATGCCGGAACAAGTCCGGCATGACGAAGAAAGAGTGAGCGACACAGTATTACACTGGATGCCGGAACAAGTCCGGCATGACGAGGAAGGAGTGGGCGACACAGTATTACACTGGATGCCGGAACAAGTCCGGCATGACGAAAAGCAAAGTTTGTCATTCCTGCGAAGGCAGGAATCCAGTGAGACAAACTGTCGCCGGAGGCGACACATATTAAAAACAGGGGAGATAGTGAACAATAACAAAATTACAGTCATGACCAGGTTAGTCCGCTGCTGCCTGCTGGCCGTTGCCGCCCTGCTGGCGTCCGGCTGCGAATCGCCGCTTGTCCTGGATGAGGTCGAGAAAGCCCTGCAATCCCCTATCCGCAGGACCGATAATTTCCAGGCGGTCAGCGCCTTTCAGCAGAACATCGTGGCGGTCGGGTCCAGCGGGGTCATCCTGTCGTCACAGGACGACGGAACGACCTGGCAGCGCCAGCAAATTCCTTCCTGGCCTTCGTTCCTCGACATCACCAGTTGCGCCGCCGGCCTGTTTGCCGCGCTGGCCTTTGAAGGCGAGGTATGGCTGTCCGAAGACAGCGGCCTGACCTGGAACCTGAGTCAACTCCCCACCGAGGAAGCGCCCCAGGCCATCCAGTGCGATCCGTCCGGCAACCTGTGGGTGGTGGGCAGTTTCTCAACCGTCTCCGTCAGCCGGGATGGCGGCGCGACCTGGGACCTGTCCTCCCTTGACGAAGATATTATTTATACCGACATCCAGTTTTTCGATAACCGGACCGCCTATATCGCCGGTGAATTCGGTTCCCTGCTGAAAACCGCCGATGCCGGCGCAAACTGGGAATTCATGCCCCCGATGCCTGATGAGTTCTATCCCCAGAGCATGTATTTTGAAGATTTGAACAGGGGATGGATCGCCGGTCTGGGCGGCGTGGTCCTGGCTACGGACGACGGAGGGGAGACCTGGGAGACACAATCAACCGGCACCCTGGTGACATTGTATACCCTGGCGAAATCCAACGGGCAGATGTTCCTCACCGGTGGAGAAGGCTCCATCTTCCGCTATGACGGAAACGGGTGGATACCGGTGGATCACGGCCGGCCGTTCCGCCAGTACCTGCGCGGAATCGAACCGTTGTCCGAGCGCCGATTGATCGTGAGCGGGCCCGCCGGCGTATTGCAGATATTTTCCCTTGGGGAACTGGCGGGCGATACGACATGAAAAAAATAGATACCAGCCAGATCTTCCCGGTATTCGGTAATTTCCTGTTCAACAACAGGAAGTTCGTACTGGTGGTTATTTTCCTGATTACCGCCATGTTTGCCTGGAACATCCCCGCAGTGCGCATGCTGTCTGATTTTGCCGACCTGTTGCCCCAGGAGCACCCGTACATACAACTGCATAACAGCATACGCGATACCTTCGGCGGGGCCAACATCATCGTCATGGCGATGGAAGTGGAGGAAGGCACGATCTTCACCAACGATTCCCTGGACCGGGTTCACCGCATCACCCAGAAACTGGACAGCGTCTCCAACATCAACCATAACCTGGTGAGCAGCCTTACCCACCGCAACACCAGGAAGATCTTCCTGACGCCGGACGGGACGATACGCTCGCAGAACTATTACGACCCGCACCATGATGAATACACGGAAGAACAACTGGCGAAAATCCAGGGCGACGTGCTGGCAAGCGCCAACGTATACGGCCTGCTGGTCTCGCCGGACATGAAGTCGGCCCTGATCAAGGGCACGCTGAATGAGGGCCAACTCGATTACGGCAAGGTGTTTGAGGAAATCCAGGCGATCCGGGCCGAGGAGGCCGCGCCCGGCGTGCACATCCATGCCACCGGCCACCCGGTGCTGGTGGGCTGGGTGGATTCCTACAGCGGCGATATCCTGCTCATCTTCTTCTACACCATACTGATTGTCCTGGGTATCCTGGTCTTCTACTCGCGCCGCCTGTACGGCATCCTGCTGCCGTTGCTGGGCATGATCCTGACCAGTATCTGGGGCGTGGGTTTCATGGGGGTCTTCGGTTACAACCTGGACCCGCTGATGCTGGTAGTGCCGTTTCTCATCTCGGCGCGGGCCATGTCCCACGGTATCCAGAAGATGGAACGCTATTTTCTTGAATTATCCCGCACCGGTGAGAAGGTGCCGGCGGCCCGGAATACCTTCAATGCCCTGTTCAGGCCCGGGGCGCTGGCCATCGTCGCGGACGCCTCCGCGCTGTACCTCATCGGGCTGGGCTCGGTGCCGATCAATGACAAGATGGCCGTTTACGCATCGTTCTGGGCAGTGTGCATGGTGGTCACCGTGCTGATTGTAATTCCCATGCTGCTGGCGGAACTGCCCAGGCCGAAGAACGTGGCCGTCAAACACACGCTGGCGCGCGCGATCTTTCCGAAATTCGCCCAGGTCGTCGGCACCAAGGGGCGTTCGAGAGCGGTGCTGATCACTTGCCTGGTAATCGCCCTTTGCGCCACGTATTTCAGTTCCTGGGTCCAGATCGGCGAACCGGAACCGGGCTCGCCGCTGCTCTACCACGACCATGATTTCAATATCTCTTCAACTGCCATCAACGATCGCTTCCCGGGCGCCGAGGAACTGTTCATCATCGCCCGCGCCGACGAGAACGGCGGGTTGAAGAAACCGGAGATCATGAAGGCCCTGACCGATTTCCAGAACCACATGATGCTGGACCCGAAGCTGGGCGGGGTGAAAGGGGTGAACAACCTGCTGACCCAGGTAAACCAGATGACCCGCAACAACGACCCGCGCTGGTCGGTGATCCCCTCCATCGACCAGAACATCGGCGGGTTGCTGTTCATGTTCATGATGTCGGCGCCGACCCAGGGCGCGTTGCAGGAATATATCGACACCGATGACCGGCTCGCCAACATGGTGTTCTATTACAAGGACCACACCGGGGAAACCATACGGCGCGCCATCCACATGGCCAAGGAATGGATAGACACAACCGGCAGCCGGATCGAGGGCCTGCATATCGACCTGGCAGGCGGTCCCGTCGGCGTGACCGCGGCCATCAACGAAGAAGCTTATGAGACCAACGTCATCGTGGTGCCCGCGGTGCTGATCCTGATCCTGGCATTCACCCTGTGGTTTTACGGCTCGTTCCATTCCGGCTTCATGATGCTGGTGTCCATGACCTTCGCCACCACCCTGACATACGCCTGCATGGGCCTGCTGAACATGGGGCTGAACGTCAATACCGTGCCTATGATTGCCGTGGGCATCGGTCTCGGGGTGGACTACGCGATCTACATGATGGACCGCATCAAGGAGGAGATGCACGTGGCCGAAGACGTGCAGGACGCCATCCGGCGCGCGGTGAGCACCACGGGCGTCGCCATCGCCCTGACCGCCACGACCCTGGTGGGCGGCATCATCATGTGGGTGTTTATTTCCGAGTTGCGTTTCCAGGCGGACGCCGCACGGTTGCTGATAATCATGCTGGTGATGAACATGGCCTCCGCCATGTTCCTGGTGCCGGCCTGGGTGAACATCTTCAAACCCAGATTCATCATGAAGGCGGGCGAGGAACGCTGGGAAAAAGGCGCGGGGTCGACAATCGATGAGATTGAAGACCTGGTCTGACGGGGACATGTCGCAGCAACGCCTGATTCGAACAGAGGTTCCATATCTGCAAATATTTGTAGTATTGGCAGATAAAGAGGCTATAATGAAAAAATATCGATATTTTGAAAACCACACTAATCAAGTCCACTTAGCTTAGGGGGATAAATGATGAATATCCGCAGGTTCTCTCTCACCCTGTTGTCGAGTGCAATCGCAGGCGCTATTGCCATCGCGCCGTTGTCGGTATCAGCATGGAATTCCAGGGACGGCACCCTGGAGATACATGGTTTTCTCGATAATACCTATCACCACCGCGATGATTACGGTATTACCAAGGAACGTGTGCGCGGCCAGATCGAATGGTCCAAGATTTTCAAGCCCACAGGACTGTTTTCCGAGATCTCCTTTCACGGAACCCTGCGGGCCACCTATGATGGCGTGTATGACCTGAACGATGATACGTTCGGTAAGCGGGCGGGCGGTCCGGCCAGTACCATCAGTACCGGCAAGGCGGTTAGAATTAACAGTAATCTTTCCCTGGTTCCCAGTCCGCAGCCTGGCCCTCCTTCTGTCGTGCCGAATAGCCTTGTTCCCTCGTTACCGGCTACGGCTTACCCTTGGGGCCATTCTCCGATCACTGCAGGAACACCTGCCCTTCCCGGTGGCGGAGGTTTCGGTTTTGACCTGGCAGCCAATCCAAATGACGGCCTGAAAAGGGTGGGTAGCGAGCTTGCCGCCCGTAACAATAACGGCGAGCCCGGCGGTGGCCTGGAGTTCTTTACCCCGGTCCGGCCCTGCAACGTTGATTCCCGCGGCTGTATCCCCGGTTACATGGATGCGACCCTGGACGACCTGCGCTTCCCCGAGTTCACCGACGACCACGGCTGGCTGCGAGAGATCTACATCGACGCCACTATGCCGGTCAACAACGGTGACGAGATCAACTTCCGCATAGGCCGCCAGCAAGTGGTCTGGGGCCGCACCGACCTGTTCCGTGTGCTGGACCAGGTCAACCCCATCGACTTTTCCATCCAGAGCATCTACGAGGAATTCGAGGACAGCCGTATTCCGTTGGGCATCTTTTCCGCCGAATACCGCGCCGGCGCTGTGGGCGCCTTCGATGACCTCAACCTGCAGCTGATCTGGAACTTCGAGAAATTCCGTCCGAACGTACTGGGCCAGGGCGGCCAGCCCTACAACATCCTGTTGGCGGGCGACCTGTTCCGGTCGTTGAAGAACTGTTGGGATAACGGTTGCACCATCAACAACTTCGCTACCGGTCTTTCCCTTGATCCGAACGGCAACCTGGCAACTGATTTCCCGCGCCATGTCGTTGGTATCCGTGATATTCACATGCCTGGATGGGACTTCGACCAGGGCGGTGTGCGGCTTGAAGGCGTGTTCAGGGGCGTGGGTTTCTCCCTTAACGCCATGACATTTTATTCGCAACTACCATCTTTGAGGGGAGGTATAGAGGGAGCGAACCCGTTTGTGGGTAACACGTTACCTGCGCCCGTGTGCGATTATCTGGTAAATACTGCATTTACGGGACCGGCCCAACCGGATGTTCCTTTCCTGTGTCAACTCGGCGCTAACCCATTTGATCCTACGGATGCGCCGGGTGTAGAGCGGGTACGGCCCTTCGTACCGGCATTCGACATTTATTTCCCGCGTGTCACCTTAGTGGGCGCATCCGCAGACTTTTACATTGACCCGGTCAAATCGGCGTTCCGGGTTGAGGTAGCACATACCAGCGGCGAAGAATTTGCCGACACCTCGAAGACCCGCCTGTATTCCGAATCTGACGTGGTCCGCTGGGTCATCGGCTGGGACCGTCCCACCTATTTCAAGTGGTTGAACCCGAGGCGTACCTTCCTGCTGTCGGGACAGATTTTCGGGCAGCACCTGCTTGACCATGAATCAATCGCTCATCCGCTGACCGGAGCGCAGATAGGTTACCAGAGTCGCAAGAGCGATTTCCTCGGCACCTTACTGATCCAGGGTTTTTATCGCCAGGATCGCATTCTGCCGCGCCTGATCATAGGCCATGACTTCAGGGCCAACGCCACCGTGCTCGGGCCGGGACTGGACTACCTGATCAGCGATCACCTGCGCCTGATCGTCGGCGCCAATATCAAGCTGGGCACCGGCGCCCGGGTGGCTGATGACGGCCGCACGTCTAATTCCTATCCGCCGTTCACCGCCGGACCGGCCTGTGCGCCACCGGACAGTGTAGCGCCTTGTATCCCCGGTAATGAATACGCCAGTCTCGGGATTCGCAGGGGATTTGAACCTCTGGGCCGCTTCCGCTCCGGTCCCCTCGGCATGGCGCAGCACGAGGACGAGTTCCAGGTACTGATACGCTACCGCTTCTAAGAATCTATACAGGAAGGAGGCTTAACAACCATGATTAAGTATGTAAAGTATTTTGCCGTTCTGCCGTTGTTCGCCCTGAATCTGGCGGCTTCGGCAGATTTTACCGAAGAAGATGTAAGAAATTCGTTTTATCCTTACGAAAACTGGACGCCGGAATTTCCCGGGTACACCCCCGGCATGGTGATCGACCAGAACAACGTGGAGCAGTTCAAGGATATACTCGATCCGGCCTTGTACGACCACATCATAAACGGCCAGACGGCGCTGCAGACCAAGGTGACGGAATCCCTGGAACTGCATCCGAACTATATCAAGGCGACGATGGAAGCCGTAAACAGCCCGCCCAGTCTCAGCGCTGACGGCCTGGTGGATAATTTCGTGGCCGGGCGCGCCTTTCCTGCCGAACCCGACCCGAATGACCCACAGGCCGGCTTGAAGATGGCCTGGAATTACCAGTACGGCTATAACTGGGGCGACAACGCGGCGATCTCCCCGTTTTACTGGAAGTTCAGGAATGCCAAAACCGGGAAACTGGAACGCACCATCAAGTGGAGCTTCCATTTCCTTAACTGGAAACACCGCGTCAACCAGGACCCGGTTCCGGAGTTCGAAGACAACCCGGCCGAGTTGTTCCGGTCCGTTTATGTACTGGCAAGAGAACCGTTCGATATCGCCAATACCCAGCTCCTGATCCACCGCTACAAGAACGACCTGAAACGTGATGACGCATGGTTGTACCTGGGCTTCCAGCGGCGTGTGCGGCGCCTGGCCACGGGACAGACGACGGATTCATTCCTGGGCACGGATATCATGATCGAGGACTTTGAAGGCTACAACAACCGCGTGTCCGACTACAACTGGGAGTATATCGGCGCCAAGAACGGTTTCCTGCCGTTCCATAACCATGACGAGCTGGAACTGGCCACCGACATGCCGCCGGAACCCGATGGTTACCAGTTCGTTGACGTGGATGGTTGTTTCCCCAAGACCACATGGGAACTGCGCAAGGTCTATGAACTGCACGGCACGCCGAAGGACCCGAACCACCCGTTGAGCCGGCGCGTGATGTATATCGATGCGCAGACGTACACCATTCCGCGCCAGGCCGAGTTCGACCGCAAGGGCGACCTGTGGAAATCATTCTCCATCTGCCAGGCCTACCCGGACCGGCACTTGCCCGGGAACAAGGGCTCCGGCGTCGCAATCGATAATTGCTTCATGATGTACGACGTGCAGGCCCAGCACTGCACCACCGGCCAGTTCAAGGGGCAGCTTGACCCGACCCTGAACCCGCCGCAGATGTTCACGGTGCAGAACCTGCGCAAGAGTGGTAGATAGCACGGTATGTATCCGGGACAGATTTTAAATCTGTCCCCGATTTTGTCATTGGAACAAAGAGTCGCCCGCCGGGCGACACAGTATTCCACTGGATGCCGGAACAAGCCCGGCATGACGAGGAGGGGGTGGGCGACACAGTACTCCACTGGATGCCGGAACAAGCATGCCCCTGCATGCTGTAGGCAGGGGTCCGGCATGACGAGGAGGGGGTGGGCGACCCCCTCCGTCATTCCGGCGAAGGCCGGAATCCAGTCAGACACAGAGTCGCCCTCCGGGCGACACAGTATCATACTAGATGCCGGGTCAAGCCCGGCATGACGTAGCACGACTCGATTGACAGTGAATAAAGTTGACTTAAAGTTTTTCTTCAATTTCCGCAGTCCCTATTGTTATCTCGCCAGCAAGACGATGTTCAGCCTGGTGGATGACTATCATGTTAATTTCGTCTGGAAACCCCTGGCGGGCTGGAACGGCCGTTCCGCCCCTGAGCGCGCCAAGGTAAAGATTCCCCTTACCCGGCAGGACGTGGCCCGCTGGGCGAAACGCATGAATATCCCCTGCATCCCGCCGCCTATTACCACTGATCCCACTCCAGCCGGGGTCGGCTCGCTACTGGCCGAGGAAAAGGATTGCCTGCGGGAATATGTCGCACGGGTGATGGATACCGAGTGGGGGCAGGGCGTGGATATCGGCCAGACCGAAACGCTGGTGGACATCGCCCGGCAGATCGGCCTCGACCCTGGTGAGTTCAACGCGTCGCTGAACGATCCGGCCAGGCAGAAAATTCTCGAAGACAACTGGCAGGAGGCACAGGAATCCGGCGTGATCGGCGTACCGACGTTCGTCATGGGCGACCAGATCTTCTGGGGCAACGACCGCATCGATTTCGTTCATGACCATTTAAGCGAACTTGGATTGAAGAAATAAGTAATCAGGGGACGGATTTAAATCCGTCCCCGGACGAACGAGCAGTTTGGCTAAAGTAACAACCAACATCTGACCCCTGACCATGAGACTTTTTTCCCACAAAAACCGCGCCATGCACATGGGCCCATTCCCCCTGGAACGGCTGGCCCGCGGCGATTCAATACCTGAAAACCCACCCGCCGGAAGGCATTGGGAGGGTGAAACGGCTGCTTCGGACAACCCCGGCTCCATGGCCGGCGCGTTCCGCGAATACATGGACCTGTTCGACCGCATGCGCCTGGGGGACCCGGCGCCCAGACAGGCGCCTATCCCGTCAGACCCGGTGGAGCGCGCCGATCACCTGAAAGCCGGTTGTTACAACCTCGATGTCAGCATGGCGGCAACCTGCGCCATTCCCGAACAGGCAATCCTGGCTGAACCCGTCGTCAACGAGTCCCTGGCGCAGGCGCAGGAAAAGGAATACCAGGCCGGCTCGGCGACCAATGTCATGGCCGAGACTACCGTCCGGGAAGGCCGGGAGGCCTGGCAGCGTTCCCTGGAGGATGCGAGAAAGGAGTTCAACCACGGCTATGCCCTGGTCCTGCTGTTCGAGTACACCAGGGAACCGGATCCCGATGTTGAGAGCGAAACCTGGCTGGCCGGCACCCAGGCGCATCGGGCAGCCGTCAGGGTCGCCGAAGCGGCGGCAGTCATGGTGAACTACATCCGTTTCCTGGGTTTTGAGGCGACATTGCACACGGCCACGGCCAGCGATCTTGATCTCGATTACCTGCTGCTTTGCAGCGGCCTGGGCGAGGTTACGGGCAAAAACGGCAGCAGTGCGGTCACCAACCCCTACCTGGGGGATCAATTCGGTATGGCCGTGGTTTCCACCACCATGGAGATCGCAGCCGATGGACCGCTGGCCGAAAGGGGGCTTCTGGCTTCCCTGAAATCCCATGGTCCGGGCTGGTGGCTGGGTGTGGGCGGCGCGCGACCGGGCTACAAGGGCAGGTTGTTCAACAACAGGCCGTTCCGCCTGGGGCCGTACCCCATGGAAAAACTGAAACCGCAGGAGACCACTACGACTCTCATCGACGAGCAGAACGTCCCGCGTGTTCCGAAACGCCACGACATGTTCATCCGGGCTGCCCTGGGCGACCTGGGTGACAAGGCGCAGCAGGAACTGCATAATTTCCGCATGATCACCAAGTCGCCCTACGGCCATGCCATGATACCGCCCCTGGGCGCCATGGTGCCGCTGCAGTACGGCAAGGAAGCGGATGACATCGCGCCCGGGACGGACGACCCGAAGAAAAACGCGGAGGCGGTGAAGGCGGCCCTGTACTACATGGGCGCGGACATGGTGGGTATCTGCGAGCTGCCCGAATATGCCTGGTATTCCCACGATACGGACGGTTCGGAGATAAAGCCGTACCACAAATACGGGATCGCCATCCTGGTGGACCAGGGTTACGAGACCATGGAAGGCGCCAGCGGGGATGACTGGATCAGCGGCGCGCAGAGCATGCGCGCCTACCTGCGCGCCCAGCTGATCGGCGGCGTTGTCGGCGCCCACATCCGTTCCCTGGGGTACTCTGCCCGGGGGCACAGCGTCATGGACCAGGACGTCCTGCATATCCCGATCATCCTGGAAGCGGGCCTGGGCGAACTGAGCCGCATCGGTGAACTGGTGCTGAACCCCTACGTGGGTCCGCGCTTCAAGTCCGGCGTCATCACGACCAACTTGCCGTTGTTGCCCGATAAACCCATAGATTTCGGCCTGCAGGATTTTTGTGAGAAATGCACCAAGTGCGCCCGGGAATGCCCGTGCCAGGCGATCCCCTACGGCGACAAGATCATGTTCAACGGCTACGAAATGTGGAAGCCGGACGTGGAGAAATGCGCCCGCTATCGCATCACCAACGCCGCGGGCACCCTGTGCGGCCGCTGCATGAAGACCTGCCCCTGGAATATCGAAGGGGTACTGTCCGAGAGGCCGTTCCTGTGGGCGGCCATGAACCTGCCGTTTACCCGCGGGTGGATCGCCAGGCTGGATGATGCGGTAGGCAACGGTCTGATCAACCCGGTAAAGAAGTGGTGGTGGGACCTCGATTCCGATGCGGAAGGCAACATCATACCTGCCGAGCGGACCAACCGCCGCCAGTTCTCGAAACGCACCAACATGGACCCGGAGAAACAGAGCATGGGCTGTTACCCGGCAGAGATAGCATCCCCGCCGGTTGCGGAACATCCGGTCATCCTGCACCGGAAGATCGCGGTGCAAAAATACAAAAGTGCGGAAAGTCCGGAAGAATACAAGACCAGGAAAATGGTTTAGCCATAGAGGGCACAGAGTTTGATTCTTGCCAGTTGCTTCTTCCGTCATTCCGGCGCAGGCCGGAATCCAGTAAGCAAACCTTCCTTATCATTAAGGAATTGTTTTTTCTCTGTGCCCTCTGTGGCTAAAATAGGTGAAATATGAGTGCCATACCTGAGAAAGAAGTCCGGAAAAACAACGTTCGCCCATACACCGGCGCGGAATTTCTCGAGGACCTGAAAGACGACCGGGAGGTCTGGATCTACGGTGAGCGGGTCCCGGACGTGACGGAACACCCTGCCTTTCGCAATCCCGCCAGGATGATGGCCCGCCTTTACGACGCGCTGCATAATGTTGAGGAGTACCCGCACCTGCGCACCGATACGGATACCGGTAACGGTGGCTTTACCCATCCCTATTTTAAGGTGGCGAAAACGCGCGAGGACGTAATCGCCCAACGCGAAGCCATCGCCCAGTGGGCGCGCCTGACCTACGGCTGGATGGGGCGCACCCCTGACTACAAAGCCAGCCTGATGCTGACCCTGGGATTCAACCCGGAGTATTTCGGCGATTACGCCGGTAATGCCCTGAACTGGTACCGGAACGCCCAGGAGCGCGTGCCTTTCCTGAACCATGCCCTGGTCAATCCCCCGGTGGACCGCAATAAACCCCATGAAGAGATAGAGGACGTGTATATGCACTGTGTCGGGGAAACGGACGAGGGCATCATCGTTTCAGGAGCTAAAGTGGTGGCCACCGGCTCGGCTTTAACGCACTACAATTTCCTGGGCCAATACGGACCCATACCCATAAAAGACAAGCGCTTCGCCCTTTCCGGCATGTTGAGCATGAACACTCCCGGCGTCAAACTGATTTGCCGGCCCTCCTACGCATACACTGCGGAAGTGATGGGCAGCCCGTTTGACAACCCGTTATCCAGCCGCCTGGATGAGAACGACGCCATCCTGGTCCTGGACAATGCCTTGATGCGCTGGGAAGACATTTTTATTTACGAGGACCTTGACGCGGCCAGCACATTCCTGGGCACTTCCGGCTGGGCCTATACCTTCGCCTTTCACGGTTGCACCAGGCTTGCCGTGAAGTTTGATTTCATCACCGGATTGTTCATGAAGGCCCTGGAGATTACCGGCGCCAAGGACTTTCGCGGGGTGCAGGTAGCCATCGGTGAAATGATCGTGTGGCGCCATTTATTCTGGGCATTGTCGGACGCCATGTGCGGTATGCCCGACGACTTCAAGGGAGCGAAAGTGCCCAACGGCCACGCCGGACACGTATACCGGGTGCTGATGACCATGGCCTATCCCCGCGCCAAGGAATTGATTGAGAACATGGTCGCCAGCGGCCTGATTTACCTGAATTCCCACGCCACGGACTTCAGCGTGCCGGAATTGAAAGGTTACCTGGACAAATACCTGCGCGGCTCTTACGGCCACGATGCGGAGGACCGGGTCAAGACCATGCGCCTGTTGTGGGATGCCATAGGCACGGAATTCGGCGGTCGCCATGAACTGTATGAGCGGAACTACTCCGGCAATAATGAAAACATCCGCATCGAGGCGCTATGGAATGCCCAGGGTTCCGGCCTGGACAAGCAACTCAAGGACTTTGCCCAGCAGTGCATGGATGAATACGACGTCAACGGCTGGACCGTGGGCGACCTGGTCAATCCCCATGACGTCAACCTGTTTATGCAGAAACCCTCAGCGGATGTAGATGAATGAACCTTAAGTACTCTC
The DNA here is from genome assembly GCA_965204045.1 of Gammaproteobacteria bacterium. GTDB lineage: Bacteria > Pseudomonadota > Gammaproteobacteria > Eutrophobiales > Eutrophobiaceae > JAAXHV01. The sequence continues at coordinate 3,873,992 of CBDBDW010000002.1, read as the reverse complement.
ACGTTCGTCATGCCGGGCTTGACCCCTCCATTCGTCATGCCGGGCTTGACCCCTCCATTCGTCATGCCGGGCTTGACCCGGCATCCAGTGAAATACTGTGTCGCCCGCAGGGCGACTCTTTGTTCGACTGGATTCCGGCATTCGCCGGAATGACGAGCGGGGCTTTCGCCGGAATGACGAATGAAGGATAATTCTAAGTATGATATCGAGATCGTTCGGCTACGCGCTATTATTTATCCTGTCAGTTAATTCAATATTGACACGTGCGGACGTGGTGGAGGAAACCTTCGCCTTCGACCATGAGCAGATTGCCTCGCTCAACCCCGCGCCGGGCACGGTGATCACGAAAGATAACGTCCAGTCATTCAGCCATATCCTCGCGCCCAAACTCGTGGACCTGATCAGCGACGAGTTTTTGACCATCACTACCAATGAGGCCATCTCCATGTCCACGCATCCTGCCTATATTGAGGCAACGAGGCGCTACCTGGATCAAACCGAACTCGGGGACGAGCCCGGCATTATCCACAATTACGTGGCGGGACGGCCGTTCCCCAGGGAACCGCAGCTCGATGATCCGCGGGCAGGGGACAAGCTGGCCTGGAACCTGCGCTATACCTATACTTACGACAGCGGCGAGGTGGCGAGCTTTTACTGGCAGTACAGGAATATACGGCATGACAAAATCGAGAGAGAGTTGTCCTTCTATGCCAGTTCGCTGAAGTTCATGCACAGGCATGTGCAGGAACCGGTCCCGTCGATGCCGAATAATCCGTCAGAGATCTACCATGGCCTGTACCTGAAGGTGCTGGCGCCGCCCGACCTGCGCGGGACGCAACTGCTGGTGCAGCGGCTGGAAGACGATACCAAGCCGGAACAGGTCTGGCTGTATCTTTCCGGCCACCGGCGCGTGCGGCGCCTGGCGTCCGGACAGACCACGGACGCATTCCTGGGCAGCGACATCATGATCGAAGACTTCCTGGGTTACAACGGCCGTATCATGGACCAGAAATGGACTTACAAGGGAGTCACCCGGGTATTGCTGCCGTTCTTCCATCATGACGAACAGCCGCTGGAGGAGGTGGGCCGGCAACTCGATGGCTTCCGTTTCATCGGTTTCCACGGCAAGGGCGATTGTTTCCCGAATGTCACCTGGCACGTACGCAAGGCGTATATCCTGGAGGCCGAGCCGTACTGGAAACAGCACCCCTTGTCCAAGCGGCGTTATTACCTGGACGCCCAGACCATGCTGCCGGTCTACGGGCACATCTTCGACAGGCCCGGCAACCTGTGGAAAGTCGCCATGGGCGCCTACTCCCACCCGGACACGCATCATCCCTCCAACCGGGACATGGGCGTGCCCGTCATCGATGCAGTCACCATGGTCGATATCCAGGCCATGCACTGCACTACCCTGCAGTTCAAGGCGATATTGCCGGAAAAACCATTCAAGGAGACGGATTTCACCGTGCAGGCGTTACGTGCGAAGGGACGCTGAATTAAAGGAGTCGCCCTCCGGGCGACCCATTATTCCACTGGATGCCGGGTCAAGCCCGGCATGACGAGGAAGGAGGGGGCAACAACCCCACTTCGTCATTCCTGCGAAGCCTGCCCCTGCATGTTGTAGGCAGGGGGCAGGAATCCAGTAGACAACAAAACTCCTTATAAGGAATGTTTTTTCACTGGATTCCCGCCCCCTGCCTACAACATGCAGGGGCAGGCTTCGCGGGAATGACGACGGGGGGTGGCCCCGTCTATCCGCGCGATGATCAAAAATCCTGTATATCCTGTGCATCCATGTTAATTTATAATCCTGTCATCCATGTGAATATTACATAAGGGGGAAATCATGCGCGATTTTACAATCGACAATTTAACTGAAATCGTCCTGGAGGAATACGGCTCCAAGACAGAAGATCCCAGGTTCAGGCAGATCATCACGTCGCTGCTCAAACACCTCCACGCCTTCGTCAAGGACGTGGAGTTGACGGAAGAGGAATGGTTCAAGGCCATCATGTTTTTAACCGGGACCGGGCAGATGTGTGACGACAAACGCCAGGAATTCATCCTGCTCTCGGACGTGCTGGGCGTATCCATGCTGGTGGACGCGATCAACCATCCCAAGTCGGGCAAGGGGACGGAGTCGACGGTGCTGGGGCCTTTCTATGTGTCAGGCGCGCCGGAATATGAAACCGGCGCCAGCATCATCAAGCAGCAATATGCCGCTCAAGTCGCACTGGTGCAGGGCAAGGTGGTGGACCCCGACGGCAACCCGATAGCCGGCGCCAGGCTGGACGTCTGGCAGACTGCAGCAAATGGTTTCTACGATGTACAGGACCAGTCAATGCCGGAAGATAACATGCGCGGTATTTTCACCACTGATGCAGAGGGCAACTATGCGTTCGTTACGGAAAAACCCTTGTCCTATTCCGTACCGACGGACGGGACCGTCGGCGAATTGCTCCGGGCCAGCGGCCGTCACGCCATGCGTCCCGCACATATCCATTTCATAGTCTCTGCAGACGGCTACGAACCCCTGACGACCCACGTATTTTCAGAGGGGGACGAGTACCTGGATTCCGACGCGGTATTCGCCACCAAGAGTTCGCTTATAGGCCATTATGAAACGTCCGACGATGCCGGCCTGGCTGCCCGCTACAATATTTCGATACCCTTCAGCCACCTGAAATTCGACATGGGGCTGATGCCGGTCTGATCAATGCAGGGGTCAGAGTAAAATCACCACCGTTCCTGCCGTTGGCAATGCTCCCTGCGATTTTACTCTGACCCCAACAATCACTGCGCCGGCAGTTTTCCGGTGCGCAGGTAAGCCAGTACGACGATTACGACCAGCGCCAGCATGATCAGTGTCATGGGCAAGGAGGTGCCGTCATGGGTCCAGCTTACCGCCAGCGCCGCCAGTGAACCGATAGCCATTTCGGCGGAAATGATCAAGGCTGCTGCGGACCCGGTTCTTTTATCGGTCGTATTCATGGCCAGGGTAGGCACCACGGCGAATATCGGTCCTTCCGCGAACAGGAGAACCGCTACGGACAGGGTCAGGGTGACCGGCGTCTCCCAGCCCGAAGCCAGTATGGCAAGCAACAGCAGGGAACCGCACACCGCGCAGATTACCCCGGCCCGCAGTATCTCCCTGGCGCCGTGGCGCCCGCTCATGCGCGCCGCCAGCAGGCTGCCGATAATATAGGCAATCACGATTACCGCGTAGTAGTAACCGAAATGTTCGGTCGCCACGCCGTGGTTGTTGATGAGGATGAAAGGGCCCGCGGTAATGAAGACAAAGATGCAACCCAGGCTGCACCCGCCGATAGTGATGTAAAGCAGGAACGACCTGTTGCTGAGCAGGCCGAAATAATCGGCGTATATTTCCTTCAGGACCAATGCGTCATGATCCTTTCTGCCCGATTCCTTCAGGAACAGGGTTATCAGCACGGTGACCGCCAGGGCCAGCACCGTGAGCAGGTGGAAATTCATTCTCCAGCCGAACAATACGTGGATATAGCCGCCCAGCAGGGGGGCGAACGCCGGCGCAAACGCGGTAGTCACGCCGTAGATAGCCACCGCGCGCACCTGTTCCTTCTGGGTGAACAGGTCCCGGATGATGGCAAGCACCACGACGCCTTCGACCGCGGCCGCGATGCCCTGGAGCACCCGCGCAACCAGCAGTTGGCCGATGTCGGCGGCAATGGCGCACAGGAAACTGGCGAGGGTGAAACCGGCCATGCCCCAGAGCAGCACCGGCCGCCTGCCGAAGCGTTCCGAGAGCGGGCCGTGGATAAGGGTGGCCAGGCCGTAGGCCAGCAGGTTAAGACTCACCGTGAGCTGGACCAGCCCGGGACTCGTGCCCAGCAGTTCCGGCAGATGGGCCAGACTCGGCGCGTACAGGTCCGTGGACATAAGGGTGATGACGCTGGCCGAGATGACCAGCGCGAGGATGATGTTCCGGTTCATGGTTCTCCGTATTATATCCTTTAACCTCCGTCAGACAGGTGGGGTCAGAGTAAAATCTCCCCGATCCCGCCATCTGTTACGATGGTAACGATTTTACTCTGACCCCGGAATTTACCGGGAACTGCTGCGCAGGTGCCGGATTTACGGCGGTTTTTCATCTATACTTCGGGGTCATGAACGACCTCAACCGGTTTACCGCACTGTTGCTTTTGATGGCCTGTTGCGCCACCGCTTATGCCGGGACGGACGGGCGGCCGGATATTTCCGGCGCCTGGTCCAATGCGCTGTTGACCCCCGATGACGAACGCTGGCGCATCGAAGACCTTGCCTGCGCCCGCTCGGGCTGCTCTCTCATGGGCTTCAAATACCTGCAATCCCTGTTGCAGGATCCGGAGAATGACGACCGGACCGTGAAGGAACTGTTCTACGAGATGCGGGAGTACGAGCAGGAGCGGAACAAGGACCTGCTCACCCCCGCCGGCCTGGAAAAACAGGCGCTATACGACCCGGCGCAGGGCGCCGCACTGGATTGCACCCCGGAAGGCGACAGCCTGCGCCACCAGATCACGGCGCCCGTGCCGATGGCGATAGAGCAATACGATGACAGGGTCGTGTTCCGTTACGAATACTGGAATGCGGTCAGGACGGTCTACCTGGACGGGCGGACGCTGCCGCCTGACGCCCCCCACACCCGGCTCGGCCACTCGACGGGCTATTACGAGGGCAACACGCTGGTGGTCGAGACGACCCATGTTATTCCGAACGTAATCGGCGTTCCCGGCGGCGGCGCGCTGGCGCCGGACCCGGACACGCGTTTTGTCGAGCGCTACACCTATCATGCCGGTAACGGCAGGCTTGACCTGGAACTGGCGATCATCGACCCGGTGCATTTCCGCAGGCCTTATGAGAACCAGAGAAGTTTCTTGCCTGAGCCCGACTGGGAACTCGAGGAATTCGTCTGTGAGGCGATCACCGGAGAATATTAACGGGATACCAGGGAGGGGATTGGGGACGGATTTTAAATCCGTCCCCGGCATGCCGAATATCCATGAGGAACTGTTTATGAAAATTCGATTGGCTGCGGCGCTGATTGCATGCACGCTTTTCTACGCGCCGGCGTACGCGCATCACAGCCCGGAGTCGCACTACCTGGTCGACCGACTGATCACCGTGACCGGCGTGGTGACGAAGTTCCGCCTGATCAATCCCCATGCCCGCATCTATTTCGATGTCACCGGCGCAGACGGGGAGGTCCAGCACTGGTTCGCTGAGGGGAATGCCTCGGCGATACTGCGCAGGAGAGGGTGGGACAGTGATACGCTGCAACCCGGCGACGTGATCGAGATCACCGGCAACCCGGCCCGGGACGGCGGCCACAAGATGGACTGGAAGCTGATCGTGACGGAAGACGGCACGGAGTACCGCGGCGGGAATACCGTCGGCAGCGAGCGCGACCGGCTGCTGGATGACGTTGAGAGGCGGCGCCGGGAACGGGAATAAATGCCGGTGTACACATAACGTCATAAATAGTGCCGAACTATAGTCCGTCATTCCGGGCTTGACCCGGAATCCAGTCAATAAAACCTTCCTTATAAGGAGTTTTGTAATCTACTGGATTCCGGGTCAAGCCCGGAATGACAAACAGAGGACCGCGCGTTATGCCTGGATCGTATTCGACCGTATCAACGAAGCCAGGTACTCAGCCTGGCGCAACGCCAGGGCGATGATGGTCAGGGTCGGGTTGGCGCAGCCCGAGGTGGGGAACAGGCTCCCGTCACTGATGAACAGGTTGTCCAGTTCATGGGTCTGTCCCCACTGGTTGCAGGCGCTTGTGGCCGGGTCATCGCCCATGCGCGCCGTGCCCATGTTATGGGTGGCCGGGAATACGTCCACCAGTTCGAGCACATGTTCCGCGCCCATGGCTTCGTATATCCTGCGCCCCCGGTCCAGCCCGTAGCGCAGCAGCTTCCGGGAATTGTCGTGATGTTCATAATGGACCACCGGGACCGGCAGGCCGTACTGGTCCTTGCGCGTGGGGTGCAAGGTGATTGAATTCGTTTCCACCGGGGGGTCCTCGCCCACGATCAGCAGCGCCGCCATCCGGTCGTATTGTTCCAGCAACTCGGTGTAGGACCTGCCCCAGCTTCCCGGCCTGAGGAACCTGGCCATGGATTCCGGCGTGAAACTCACGGTTTCGAACAACAGGCCGCCGAAAAAACCGCGCCCGTCGTCATGGTAACGCTCATCATAAATGATGCCCGCCTGGTGCGCGCCGCGGTGCTGGTTCACCTCCCCCGGCATGACCCCGACCAGGGAGGCCATGACATGGCGCATGTAGTTTCTGCCGACCTGGCCGCTGCCGTTGGCCAGCCCCCGGGGAAATTGTTCGGATTGGGAATTGAGCAGCAACCTGGTAGTTTCTACCGTGTTGCCGGCGATGCAGACTGCTCTTGCCGACTGGGTGTGCTTTTGTCCGTGTTTGTCCAGGTATTCAACCCCGGTGACCTTGCCCTTCCCGTCATGGTTGACCCTGACGGCCATGGATTCGGGTCGTAATTCGAAACGGCCGCTGCGTTCCGCGGCGGGAATATCCGTGTACAGGGTGGACCATTTAGCGCCGGTTGCGCAACCGCTGGTGCAGAACCCCAGTTGCAGGCAACTGCCCCTGCCGTCGCGGGGTTTTGAATTAATCGCCAGGTTGCCGGTGTTGATTTCCCTGTAACCGCACTTTTTTGCCCCGGCTTCGAATACCAGGTAATTGTTGCTTTCCGGCAGCCGTTCAATGCCGTGCGTGCCGGTCACGCCCAGCCGGTCCTCGGCGGCCGAGTAATAAGATTCAAGTTCCGCCAGGCTGAGGGGCCAGTCAACCAGGGTCGTGCCCTTGACGGCGCCGTAGCGGCTCTGCGCGCTGAACTCGTGTTCCTGCAAGCGGATGCCGGTGGCGGTCCAGTGCATGGTCGTGCCGCCCACCGTCTTGCAGTTCCATACCGGGAATGGCGGAGGCGCAATCCCGCTGCCCTGCCTTTCATCCAGCCAGGTGATTTTGCCGAACATCCCGGCTTCGTCGGTGACGATCTCCGTGAGATCAAGACGCCTGCCGGCTTCCAGGCAGACCACGTCAATGCCGTTGTTTGACAACACATCGGACACTGTTCCACCGCCGGCGCCGGAACCGACAACCACAACCACCGATGAGTCGTCCAGGGAGAATTTGTTCATATAAACGCCACGCTCCGATATCAGGGGTCAGAGTAAAATCTCCCCGATCCCGCCACCTGCCATGATGGTAACGATTTTACTCTGACCCCACATATTCCAGGCTATTCGGGCAACCAGTCGATATCGTTGAAGCCCCGGTCGATATAACCGCCGAACTCGAGGGAGGAACCTTCATAGCCCAGCAACTCCCAGGTAAGCGGGTGCCGGTATACTCCGCTGAGGGCTTCGTTCAGGATAAATTGAAAGAATGGCGTGTGCTGAATTTTCTCAAGCGCCAGCGTCTTCTCCCGTTCCGGCAATGCAAACCAGTTTTCAGGGGAATTACCGGACAGGACTTCCATTGCGCTGGCCATCATGGCCGTCAGTTCAGCGGATTGACTGATCCTGCCGCCCAGTTGTTCCGTCACCTGCGTGTATACGTTCCTGCTCAAGTCCGGATGAGGGAATAGATGGTAGATGACATCCGGCAGGACTTTCCCACCACCGTTTAACGGCAGGGCTGCTGTTTTATCCGCGCGGGCGCTCCCTCCCAGGGACGCGAACGCGAGGGATACAGTCAACTGAATAAATTCTCTGCGTTTCATCTCCATTTCCGGTGCAGTGTACTGGAATGGGGTCAGGTCGCACAATGCACACGCAAAGAAAATGAGCGCGAAGTCTTGATAAACCTCTGCGTGTGCATTGTGCGACCTGACCCCATTTACTCCTGCCGTTATAATGGCATCAAACATTCATTACTCATCCGTACCCATGATTAAATCAGTTATATGCCTCTGCATCACTACCCTCTTCGCCCTGCATTGTGCTGCCGATGTAACAGGCCGCGTGGAACCGGCGATACATCCCGAACTGAAAGCGCATACGGAACACTTCGCGAAGAAGGTTTACAAGGTAACGGACCGCGTGTACAGCGCGGTCGGCTGGAATGTGGCGAATATCGTCATGATTGTCGGCGATGACGGTCTCATCATGGTTGACGCCGGTCTCAGCCCGCAAACCAGCAGGGAGGTGCTGGCGGAGTTCCGCAGGATTACGGACAAACCCATCGTTGCGGTGATTTACAGTCATTTCCACCATGACCATATCGATGGTGTCAAGGGACTGGTATCGGCTGAACAGGTGGAGTCGGGGAAGACGCAGATTTACGCCCACAGATCGCTCATGCAACACCTGGTGGACGAGAGTGCGCTCCTTGGCCCTATACTCGGCGTGCGCACCGGATACACCTTCGGCTTTTTCCTTAAAGGCAAGGACATTGAATACATGAACGGCGGCATCGGGCCATTGCCCACGGGCGGCAGAACCGGCTCGTTCATTGCCCCGACCAGGCTGGTTGACGATGTATTGAAAACGACCATTGCCGGCGTCAACCTGGAAATCATCCATGTCCCCAGTGAAGCGCCCGATGAACTGGCTGTGTACCTGCCTGAATCCAGGGTTTTGATCGATACCGAGGTTATCCAGGGGCCTACTTTCCCGAACGTGTATACGCTCAGGGGGACAAAATTCCGCCAACCCATGGTCTGGGTGAGGAGTATTGACCAGTTGCGCAGACTGAATGCGGCCTACCTGGTGCCGACCCATGGCCGGCCCGTTGAGGGAGAGGCCAAAGTCGATGAAGTACTGCGTATGACCCGCGACGGCATCCAGTATGTCCATGATCAGACAATCCGTTATATGAACAAGGGGCTTACCCCGGATGAACTGGCGCAGCAGGTAAAACTTCCGCCGCATTTATTTGAATACGCGCCCTATCTAAGACAGTATTACGGCACGGTCAAGCAGGCGGTGCGCCAGGTCTACGCAGGTTACCTGGGCTGGTACGAAGGCGACCCCGTGGTGCTTGACCCGCTGCCTGCAGAGGTGAAAGCGGGGCGTCTAATCGAACTGATGGGAGGTGTTGACAAAGTCACCGATGCGGCCCTGGCCGCCTATGAAGAGGACGACCATCAATGGGTCGCGGAACTTGCGAGTTACCTGGTACGGGTTGATGTCGACAACATGGAAGCGAGAAAAATCAAGGCCGCGGCGTTCCGCCAACTCGGCTATGCCAGTATGAACATAAACTGGCGCAACTGGTACCTTACCTCGGCAATGGAACTTGAGGGCGGGCTCGATATGCTGGAGACCGCGAAAAAAATGGCAAACATATTCATGCCGCCCGATATACTTGCAGAAATGCCTGTCGATGTGAGCATCAACGGCTGGACGACCAGGCTGAAAGCGGAACAGACCCTGTCCGTCAACAGCTCGCTGGGGTTCGAATTCCCGGATTTGAATGAATCCTACGGGTTGACGATACGGCGCGGCGTCTGCCAGTTTGATGTAAACCCTGAAACCGCTATGGACATGGTCCTGACCATGACCAAACCTGTATTCGACGAGGTGCAGTCAGGCGCTGTCACCATCGAGGAAGCCGTGGTTAAAGGCGATATACGGTTAACGGGCAACATGGACGACCTGAAGCGGTTCCTGGGCTATTTCGAGACGCCGGGCGCCGACCCGATTTCCCTGACGTTACACTAGTAGTCTGTAATATAATATCGCCGGATGGGGAATCGTCATTCCCGCGCAGGCGGGAATCCAGTGGACAAACTATCCTTATAATAATGAAAACGTCACTCCTGTATCGCTTTATTTTATTGTTCATGTTGGCTGACCTCGCCTGTGCAGGCGAACAAAGACCGAACATATTATTCATACTGACCGATAACCAGGCCGCCACATTACTCGGCGCCTACGGCAATCCCGATATCAGGACACCCAATATAGACCGGCTGGCCGAGGAGGGCATCACCTTCACCCGCGCCTACGCGGTCAACGGCATGTGCTCGCCCACCCGGGCAACCCTGATGACCGGGCTGATGCCCTCGCAGCACGGCATACACAGCTGGCTGGATGATGAACTGCTGGATCAATGGCCGGAAAGCTGGTCCGCCGTGGCGGAGTTCCGCACGTTGCCCCTTACGCTGAAAAACCGCGGCTACCGGACCGCCATGATCGGGAAATGGCACCTGGGACAGCCCTGGAAAGCGTCCATCGGTTACCAGTACTGGGTTACGTTTCCCTACGGCCACACGATTGATTTCTGGGACAACACCATTATCGACAACGACAGGACCTACCCGGTAAAAGACCGGCACATTGTTGATTTTTTCACGGAAAAGGCAGTTGAATACCTGCGGAATTCCGCCGGTGAAGAGCCGTTTTACCTGCAACTGAATTACGACGGGCCCTATACCAACCCGCCCACGAACTACGGGCCCGCCAGGAACCGTTATTACCGGGATTACGAGGGCAGGGAATTCAAGTCCTTTCCGCGCACCGCCTATAACGAAAACCTGGTGCAGCAGTTGCTCAGCGAAGACACCAACCCGTTTCTGCGCGGCAAGCTGCGCGAAGGACTGGCCATGCACAATGACCCGGCGACCATGGCCAATGTCGCGTCCCAGAACACGCTGGTGGATGACGGCGTAGGCAGGGTGCTGGCCGCGTTGCGTGAAGCAGGACTGGAAGAAAATACCCTGGTCATTTTTTCCTCCGACCAGGGCAATTTTTACGGACAACACGGCCTCTGGCAGCATACCGTGGTCACGACGCCGTCCAGCATGTATGAGACGGCCATGAATGTCCCTTTGATCATCAGGCATCCCGGCAGGATAGAAGCAGGCCGGACCAGCAGCCTGTTAATAGGCCAGTACGATATTCCCGTAACGATCCTCGATTACGTCGGAATGGGCGACGTGAGCTTTGACAACAGCCCCGGCAAAAGCTTCAGCCCTGCATTAACCGGCAAAACCGGCAAGTGGAATGACGCGGTATTCTTTGAGCAGGAAGAGACCAGGGTAATCAGGACTGAAAATTATGTTTACTGGAAACGCCTGCGCTCAACGGGCAAGCCGGAACTGTACGATATGAAGAAAGACCCGGAACAAAACCGGAATGTCCATGGCGATCCGGCATACGAGGAGATCGTCATTGACCTGGATGCAAGGCTGAGCGCTTTCTTTGGTGAGATCGTCATTGACCTGGATGCAAGGCTGAGCGCTGCAAGTAGGCACGAATCTTTGGTGAATATGCCGATGAAAAATATGACCTCTGGCGCGGCGGCGGCGCCAAGGGCTCGGTGGACCGGCCGGAAAGGTACAAACGTCTCTACGGTCCGGACTGGACTCCGGAAACGGAAATAAAACCGGCATTCAGTGAGTAGCCGACTACCGGGGACGGACTTAAGTCCGTCCCCATGAAAAATCTCATTCGTCATTCCGGCGTAGGCCGGAATCCAGTCAATAAAACGATATATGGGGTCAGAGTAAAATCATTACCATCATAGCAGATGGCGGGATCGTGGAGATTTTACTCTGACCCCAAGTATCCTGGCCCCACCTTATTTCCGATTCTTGCATTCATACTACTGGCACTACCCTGCCGCTGTATTCTTCCGTATTCTCCTTCCTGACCAGTTCCACCAGGGCCGGGTTGCGGGGGTCCGGGAGCCTTGTCCCATCCTCCCGGCGTAGTTGGTCCAGCACGCGCCGGCAGCGCACCGTGGCGCTGTCCATGGGCAGCAGAACAGGATCAACTTCATCCAGGTCAATGACCCCCAGGGCTTCCAGCATACCCTGCTGCGCCTCGATCATGGGCTTGTCCTGGGTACCGAAGGCCATCTCGATGGCCGAGGTCCAGATTTTTCCCATCTCATCGCTGTCCTTGTCATGGTCCCTGGCAACACCCCAGAAATAATAGGTTGAGGTCTGGTTCTTAGGCGTGAGAATGTCCGTGCCGTACATCCATATCCCCTCACTGCGCGGCCTGCCCGTGGGGGTGATGCCTACGTCCAGCAGCATGTGGGCGGGGGCGTCCCAGCGCATGTACAACCAGTGGTCCACCGGTTTGCCGTAGTCCTTGAACATGTGGTCCCAGGCCGGCGGCGCCAGCCCGTCCGGACACCAGCGGTTCGACCATACGGTGGTCCCGTCCTGCAACAGTTCGTGCTCACCGCGCTTGATGGCCTCGCTCCCGAGTATGCCTTTATGCAGGAACTCCACATGGGACAGGTCCATCAGGTTGTCGGTGATCAGTTCGTAGTTGCCGTGCATCTCGATCACTCCCTGGACCGAAGGGTAATCGGGATCTGACTGGCAACCGAAATCGGGTATGGTGGCGGGGTCGGCCAGCGCCGGGTCGCCCATCCAGATCCATAACATGTTGTGGATTTCTTCCAGCGGATAGGCCCTGTTACACATCTTTTCCGGGATTCTTCCGTCCCCGTGGGGGTTATGTACGCAACGTCCTGTGCTGTCATAGCGCAGGCCATGATACTTGCATTCCACCACGTCGCCCATCAGTGTGCCAAGGTGCAACGGCGAATAGCGGTGCGGGCAGGCGTTGTTGATGGCGACCGCCCGGTTGTTTTCCTTGCGGTAAAACAGGATCGATTCACCGATAATAGTGCGTTCGAACAGTTCCTTCTTCACCTCGTAGCTCCACGCCGCCGCATACCAGGCATTTTTGAGAAACGGCTTTGACACTTTAACCTCCCTCGAAATTTATTTTCGATGATTGTAAATAATATCGATTTTTTTTCAAGACGGAATTGCGCTGAAACGGTTGTGTCAGAATGCCCCGGTAATGCCTGTAGACCCCAGCCTCGGGTCAAAAAAGAACTCCACTTCCCGGGCTGTCCCGGTAATTGTCGTAAATCGCGGATGTCGGGGATTGAGCAGGTAATTCCTTTCAGACGGGACAATAACGCTGGGTACCGACAAGATCGCTGACCCCCGACCGGCTAACCACTCATTGCCGATAACGGCAGTCGATGACGGCGCCGGATACTCGCGCCAGTCGTTCGGCAGCGCATCATCCGGGAGCACCATCATATCCCTTGCCTCCAGGTCCAGACTTAGTGCGGCGTATTGTCTTAGTATTTGATAATCATTTATATGGACCATGATCTCGAGATGCCCCAGGGAGATGGAACTCGTGAGATAGATACATGCCTGTCCCTTGCTATTCCACCGCCCTCCGAAACGTCGGGCGCCCTCGCCATCAAAGGCCGTTGCAGACTGCCGGCGTTTAACCAGCCGGCAGGCTTGAATCACGCAATAGCTCCATGCTCCATTCGACCGATCAGGTCTTCAACGGCTCCTGCTTCCGTTGCGCTACGCAGCATCTCTACAGGGGCCTTACCGTTCAACCCGATACTTGGGTGTATCATCCAGCGACATGCCCCGTTCTGATCACCCTCAAAAAGATCAATAGCAGCCTTAAGAATTTCCGCGCAACGAAACAGCCGGTCACTCTCAGCAGGGGTAAACCGGCCTGTGTTGGCACGCCGCGCCAGGGTGGCGGGAGAAATTGCCAGTAAGGTGGAAAGCTGTTTTTTCTGTAATCCTGACAGTTCGGCCAGCAAAACAAAGAAGCGGTAGTGGAAACCAGCTTCCAGTTGTTCGAATAAACGCGGGCCGCGTCCGGGTACACCTAATTGCTGCCAGAACAAATCACCTGTGGCGCCAGGCCTGAATGCTTTACTTGCCGTGCTTTTTGCCATCAGAAGTTACTCTCAATTGAGAGTTTATAATATATCAGATGATAAAGCAAGGGACAAGACGAGGCGGCCCTTACCGGGACGACGGGCCTCTATCTCCAGACGATTTTATGAGTGCGTCAGAAACACGAGTATATTTCACTGATCAGCCTTGTCCCATACCAAATTCGTATCCCAGAGCTTTGATACTCTCTCCGCCAGATTGACGACATCCTCAGGTTTAATCTCTAATAGAGGTACGGCGAACAGTTTGCCGGCTTTTGGATAGGAGGTTGCACCATCAAGCAGCCTCTCAAAACCCCATTCGTCCCCTCCACTTTGCCAGTCCAGATGTGGACTTTTGATACTTTTATTGCCCTTCCCATAGTAGCTGAACATAGATAAATTCCCCGCAACAGTTCTATGGAAAAACACACGGTCCATCCACCAATTATTATATCGGCCATCAAAATTTTCGACCACCCCCATTATTAAGCAAGGTTTAAAGAGTTCGGGGTCAAAATACATAACGGTTGCGGAAAGCAAACGTTTGCTGTTCGGTTCAGCGTTGTGCTCGAAAAATAAAGTGGCGTATCTGGGCAACCAGTCGCGCGGCCTGTCAATATGTTTTGATGTAGAGGTGCTTATCTCGTTTCCCTTTATTTTCACAAACCCTTTTTTTTCGAGTTCAGCGGCAAGGTCTTTCAGCAAAAATGATGACTCTTCATAGACTTCTGCGACGATATCGAAAGATTTTTGGATACACTCTGAAATGTTATCCTGCTTATTTTCCTCATTCATGATGCTTCCTTTTTCGAACGATAAAAGATAGGTTGGGTAGTTGGACAGAAAGTCGCAATCGCTTCACATTTGTCAGAAATCCCCTCGAAACCTTCAAACTGTCTTAAGCCCTTTCGATGTAACAGACGCTGTATGTCGCATAATACGATGCGCCAGTATTTGTTTTCCTCTTTAAGCAAGCCGGAAACTGTTTTGTAAACCTCATACCATGATAACCAGTAGACATTATCCTTGTAGTCGTCGCTAACCCGATCCGCCAATGGCTCGAGTTCTTGATATCCGGATGCAACATCTTCTTCGGGTAGTGACCGGTGTGCCGTCAAATATATCAGTGAGCGTTCTGTATAGTCACCATCGTAGCCCTTCAAATCCTGGTATTCCCGTGCAAGTTGGTCAGAACTGGCAGGCTCCATATTAACCTCATTATCATGATTGGATTTATAGTCACCAGACTTACCGGACAGATATTTGACTTCTATCATGATCAGGTGCGCTCCATGTTCGATAAGTACGTCCGGTTCGGATTTTTCCAGTCTCGGCCAGAACCGAACCTTGCCATCTCTATTGGCATCCTTAATGCAGAGCCTCTGTACATCTCCATCAATAAAACATCTTCGCGCTTTAGTAAGAATCTTCTGGAATCCTTTATCGAACGGAATATACCTCAAGCAACCAAATACGTCTGCCGTAAGCAGGTCCTCACGACGGTCGGATATATTGCTGCCGGAGCTACTGAGTTTCCCATGTATTTCAGCGATAGTCATACTACTTAGTCCCTTATCAGTAAAATCTTGTGCAAAATGGCAAAGAATCTCGTTCGTCATTCCTGCGCAGGCAGGAATCCAGTCGATTAACTTGTCGCTTGCGACACATTATAAAGTGTCCCTCCGGGACGTGTGGTCCACTGGATTCCCGCCTGCGCGGGAATGACGGAGGGGGCGCGGGAATGACGAACGAGTTTTGGTTCTGGCTTGGTCAGGTTAGGTTGCTTTGACATAGTTATTACGGGTTTTCTGCACTTACAGGGGCAATGTCCAGTCTTCCAACTTTATGTAATCCCGTATGTTTTTAAACGATTTGTCATTGAAGACCAGGACAGTATTGGTATCTAGCATGTATTGTATTTCTGGCATCGAAATAAATCCCTTTTTACATGTGCTCCTTGAGCCCGGTGTTCCATGAAATCCTTGGGCATATCCAGTTTTTCTATCAGATTAAAGAATACATCCCATGAATTTGGTTGCCTGGAAATAATGATGTCACAGGATAACGGATCCTGAAATATATAAGCCAGGTCGGTATCAAACCGGTACTCCAGGGGAATATTTATAACCTGACTTTGACCTATTATGGATAATTTTATGAGGCGTTTATTCGTGGTTGCGTTAATCGCCCGAAAATTGCCGGAAAGATCCAGTTCTTCTACCGCATCGCAATAATCATCCCAGGAAGCCGGTTGTCTGGAAAGGATGACGTCGCCAGTCAGTGGGTCCCGAAAAAGATAGATTTCACCTGTATCAAGACGATACCTCGGAGGAAGGCGCATGGCCTGACTGCTGCCGTTCGTAAATAATTTGACAGGATGTCTTTTCATGACTGATACCTCTCCTTTCTTGACCGATGTCAAATGTAGATGAAAATATTTTATTCCTAGGCCATGCTACCATTCATACCGTTCCGCCTGCAACACTTGGTTGCTTCCATGCGTCAGTCCGAGCAACCTTTTATCAATCATCAACAATACTGTATGGTATATGTCTGGTCATATATAATGATACACATGATCAAAACACAAATCTATTTGCCCGAAGACGATTTGAAGGCGTTGCGGGAAACCGCGCAACGATCGGGCCGGAGTATGGCCGACCTTGTGCGTGAAGCGGTTCGCCAGGTCTGGCTTCGTCCGGACTCGATTTCCGCAGGTCCTGTGGCTCTATGGGATGGGATGCCCTCTCGTACCTGTATTGAGCATGATGCACAATGACGAGCAATGAGAGACCGTCAAGGCGTCTTTATCGATCAACTCGTCGGATAAACCCACCCAACCCTTGAGATTGTTCAAATGTTCAAGGTAAAGATAGCAAGCAGCGGTGAGGAAATCATCGTCGAAGACGGCGTGCGCATTGTCGATGCCCTGGGTGAGCACGGGATCATTATCCCCGTGTCCTGCGAGCAGGGTATATGCGGCACCTGCCTGACCGGCGTGCTGGAAGGGGAGCCTGAGCACAACGACGTGTTTCAAACCGACGAAGAGAAAGCGGCCAACGACCAGATGACGCTGTGCTGTTCCCGGTCGAAGAGTGAAATGCTGGTGCTGGATTTATAAAGCTCGCTGTTTGCAGGGCATCATGGTTAATCGGTCACATCGAGAAGGCGCTCAAGTTCACTGATTATTGCGAGCGCTGCTCGGGCCTTTGGAGAAGGAATATCCGTTGCTTGCCGGACGCGTTGCTTTAATCGCTCCAAGGCGGTACGCGCTTCGATATCAGTGGTACTTTCCTGAAAGGTTTTCAAAAACTCCCGCCAATAAACTGTCTTAATTCCACACAGTTGTACGTCATCGAGCTTTTCCATATATCCGTCCATAATACCGGCACGAGCCAATCGACCAAAATTGCCGCCTCCGTCCGAGGCAGGCTTATCAAGAATCTGGTCAGATTTGCTCGGATATGGAGTAATTCCATCCGCGAGCTTTATGTCTGTGGACAGGTTGGTTTTTCGAACATGTCGCCAATGATGGTTACGATAAGTTGCGGCGAATTTTGCCGATTCGATGAACGGTTCAAAAAGAACAGGAGAACCACTGATAACATTTCCCAACACCCATGGAACCACGACAATCAAGTCTTGCCTGGCACAGGCGGCTGCCGTGGCTTGAAACCTCAAGCTTGGTTCAGCCTCCTTTGCGAGCAAGTACCATCCTTTAAGCTCAATACCCATGAGAATCTCACCGCTTGATGTTTTACGTAAAAGAACATCGGGAAAAGTCTGTGCTTGCCTGGCAAAACTGTAAAGAGCATATTTTTCATCCGGGTCCCATGTATTTCTTGTCAGGTTCAACGTGCGTACTACCTGCTCTTCAATTGTCGCTCCAAGTACAGTATTCAAGGTATGCAGATCGGTAGCCATGATCCCGGAAATATGAGTCTCCGTACGAAAATAGATCGGTAAACATGCTATTGCTTCACGGACGTCTCTGTACAGGCGAAAATGTTCCCAATCATTTTCAGGTAATTCTCTTGTTGGCGCGGCTGGAGCGGCAGAGTTGCTTGTGGTGCTCATAGGGAGGCAAGTCTTTTTATTGCGGCGTTATAGAATTCGGGAATGATCTCCGTAGCATAGTATTCTCGGTTGGTAAGACAGGATACGACTGCGCCCGGACATAATCCGCCAAAAGGCTCCCACACAACGTCACCTTTTCCAGTCGAAGCTCGAATAATCAGGTCAATAAATTTCAAGGGCTTCTGGCTGCCATGCAAGCTGCGGAATTTATATTTCATCCCGTTTCGCACTCCTTGTATCCTCTCAGAGCCACTTACCTGCGGTTCCCGCCAGACATTGGTAATACCCACGTCACATTTGAATGTTGCTCGTAGTCTGGCCCACTGTTCAGCGGAAACAGGGTATTTTCCATCAATACTGAAATACGGACGACCGTTCGCGTTGCCACGTTCGTTTGCATAGCTGACCAACTTCATGAAGGTCTCTACCGGCGGATAGTACCAGAGGTGATCAGCTGTCAGATATTTCCGGGTTGCGGCATTGAGCACGCCACATGCCTCATTGGCCAACCGCAGGGGCAAACCGGTGCGTTTCCATTCATGGCGCAACCATTTCTGCATGGTCAGCGACTTGCCGTCAACCTGAAATTCAGCTGCCTTGACGTAATGTACGCAGACCTCCGTTACGACCGGGAACTTTCTCAATGTCTGCGTGTTGGCATTGCCGGCAATATGTCCGAGGCCCTTGTCCCAGATGTTACAGCAACGATATTCCCACCCGTGCGCAACCAGGAGCGGATGCACGGTCGCCCACCCTAATTCTGTATTCCAAAACCACAAAGTAGTCTCCGGAGTGGAGCGTTTACTCCATGTCTTGACATGTGGTTTGTACCACTCAACCAGAGATTCCGCAGTATGGTTATCGCCGGGAAAACCACCTACTCCGTAGGGTCCATCAGAGATAATACAAGTTGGATTCGGCCATTCGTCGTAGTGATTCTCGGCGCGGTCAAAATAAATTGATGCCTCACCGCGAGTATATTTCTGACCGGCAACGGGTTCAGGCTGGCGTCTTTGCTTTTCCAGAAATAAGTGGGACTGTGACATGTCCGTAGCCTTTCTCATCACTAACTCCTGTCAGGATTTCGTTCAAAAAGATCACACTCTGACTCATCAAGGAGCGGCATAAGTAACGCCGATGACAGTTTGTTTGCCGCACGGGTCAGCCTTTCATACTCATTGAAAGATAAAATCACGGCAGTATTTCTCCCATGTACCGAAATAAATTGAGGTGCGCCACTGTCTGCGATTTTAATCAGTTGGCTCAGTTTATTTTTGGCTTCCTGTATTTGCCATTGACGCGGTGGTTTATTCATAATATGAATTAAAGCTGGACAGTCTCGCCAGTATAATTGCTGGGATAGCAGAAGTCGATATAGATAAAATACAGGACACCCACCAAAATTCTATGGGTGTCCTGCAATTTAATTTACACTGCAATTTACAGGGTTGGCCAGGGAGATCGATTGCCAGAAACAGTAAATTATGGAAAAACAGCGGGTCAACCTATCTTACGATTTATCTCCGTTATCATTTCCTCCTGTCGGGCAGCCTTTCGGTTTATCTCCGCTATCATTTTCTCCTGCCGGGCAAACTGGGACTGCATATTCTGGTTGGTGTTGCCGAGCATCTGGTTGGTATTGTCTATGCTCTGGTTGGTATCGTCTATCCTCTGGTTAAGGCGGCCTTCCATAGCTATCATCTCATCCAAAACTATCTCATTGCCTTTTCCTACCGCTTCAGTTACGACTCCCTGTATGGCCCGGGCAAGCAATTCAACACTGCCATTTAAATTGTCCTTTTTCTTCGTCATGAGTTTCTCCTGTTTCTGGTTGGATGGGATACAGGATAACAGCGTGACCAAGGCGGGTCAAAATTTGCGACCGGCTTATGGTATGGCAAGTCACTCGTAACGATTAATTGTAACTACTCACCCCCACTCGTCCTTCCTGCACTTCTCCTCGTTCGTCATTCCCGCGCGCCCCCCGTCATTCCCGCGCAGGCGGGAATCCAGTGAAAAAAACGTCCCGAAGGGACACGTTATAAGGTGTCGCAAGCGACCCGTTTAACAGACTGGATTCCGGCCTTCGCCGGAATGACGAAGGGAGCGCGGGACGAACAGGGGGTGAGTAGTTACGATTAATTAAAATTCCGGCGCAGGCTCAATGACCAGGTAGCCGGCATACCGTACACACCCTCCACCCCGTTGTTGTTGGCAAACCCCGTGATAATGTAAGCCTCGTCGGCCAGGTTACGTCCTGCCGCGGTAACGGACCACTCATCGTTGGCATCCCGCCAGGTCAGCGACAGGTTTACCAGGGTATAGGCGGGCTGCACCAGCAACGGTGTATTTCTGTCATCATTTGCGACTTTGCTGGTATGTGACAGGTCAACCCGTGGCGTCAACGATCCCATATCTCCCAGGCTGATGGAATATTGCGCCGCGGCGTTAATGTTCCATTCAGGCGCGTTGATCAGGTCATCATCTATGTCGAAGGCGACACCTTCATCCAGCTTGACGTATTCCGCGTCCAGGTAGCCGACGCCGACCTGCACTAACATTTCGGGGGTAAACGCCGCGGTCATATCCACCTCGAACCCGAGAATCTCCGCCTCTGCCGCGTTCACCGTGGACAGGCCGATGGTGCCGGCGCTGTCGCTCTCATCAGAGGTGACCTGCATATCCGTGTAATCGGTGAAGAATACGGAGGCATTCAGGCGCATGCGATTGTCGAGCAGGGTGGATTTGAAACCACCCTCATAGACTTTCACGAACTCTGGCCCGGCCACCGGGACTTCACGCTTGGCGGGAAACACCCGCTGGGTGAAGGCGCCGGCCTTGAAGCCCTCCGAGTAGGACACGTAAGTCATGAAATCTTCTGTCCACCGGTAAGACAGGTTGACATAGGGTTGTACCTCGCTGGCATTGGAATGGGCTGGCACCTCCGGCAATACACAGGAACCCTGGGTGTTGGCCGGGGTAAGCGGCGTGCCCAGGCAGTCGAACGGGGACGCGGGCGATATTGACAATGGGAACGGGACACCCCGGTCGATACCAACGTAAGATATCGGCACAAATTCCTTCTCCTCGTCCGTATAACGCACGCCTGCCGTGAGCGATAGCTGGTTGGTGATATCAAAGGTGCCCTGGGCAAACACGGCCTTGCTCTCATTGTCGATGGTGCCGCCACTGTCGAACACGGTATTGAACGGCAGTTCCACCACGTCCAGGTGCTTGCCCGTTTCCTTCAGGTAATACAAGCCGACCAACCATTCCAGGCGGTTTTCGAACGCCGAACCCAGTAACTGAAGTTCCTGGGTAGTCTGCTTTTGCTCATAGTCGTTGGCGGTGCGAACGATCACATGGACGGGCAGCTTGGAATGGCCGGTGTCCCGGGACCAGAAACCGTCCTCCACGCGCCGGTGCGCGCTGATGGATTTGAAAGTGAGGTTATCACTGATATCCCACTCGATGGTGCCGCCTGCACCCCAGACGTTCAGTTCCGAATCCGGGCGTACAGCTACACCGAAGCGGTCGGATGTTTGCAGTTCCGGGGTGGCGCTGACGTGAGAACTCCAGGTCTTGTGGGGGCCTACCACCCATTGATCGTTGTAACACCTGTCATTTCCGAAGCGGGCCGGGTCCGTACTGACTGCGAAACCACCACAGGCCGGGTCGCCTGATACAAGGTTATTCAGTTTGGGGAAAAAACCGTCTTCCGCCACATCGATGAGGACGTTGGGGGCGGGGTTCTCATCCGTGGTGGAATAATCGGCCGTCACGTCCACTGTGATGGCATCGGCAGGCGTCCAGCGGAACGCTACCCGGCCGGAGAGGTCCTGGTTATCACCCAGGTCCGGCCCGTCTCCCAGGTTCTTCACGTAGCCGTCCCGATTTCGGGTGGAGACAGAGACACTGCCCGCCAGGGTCTCACCCAGGGGGATATTCACATAAGCATTGGCGTCAATGCGGTCGTAACTGCCGGTGGTCACTTCCGCCCTGCCGTAAACCCGGTCGGTCGTCGGCTTTTTCGTGACGACGGAGATGGCGCCGCCGATGGTGTTTCGTCCGAACAGGGTGCCCTGGGGGCCGCGCAATACCTCGATGCGTTCCACGTCCACCGTGTCCATCACCTGTCCTATGGTACGGGCAATGTAGACGCCGTCCAGGTAAATGCCCACGCCCGGGTCGACCGGCAAGGCCCAGTCGGCGCTGCCGACGCCGCGGATCATGACGATGGCGGCCGAGTTACCGGCGGCAATGGGCGCAGTAAAATCAAACGTGACGTTGGGGGTAAATTCCCCGAGGTCGGAAAAATCCACCATCCCCCGCTGTTCAATATCCATGGAGGTAAACGCGGCGACCGAGATAGGCGTGTCCTGCAGGCTTTCTTCGCGCTTGCGTGCGGTGACTACAATCTCCTCCAGGGCGCCGGCCTGTGCCAGCACCTCAGTAGTCGCGGTTCCAAGCAGGCAGGCAAATAATATAAGCTGAGCAATGGCAGCGGCAGTTTTTCCTGATTTATTCATGTTCTGGTGGTTTATCATATTGCACTCCACGATGTGGTTAGAAGATACTCAAACATTACTTCAGCATGGTTATACATAACGTCATAAATCGCGCCGCATCCGTCATCCCTGCCTTCGCAAATGACGGACTACGATGCGGCATTATTTATGACGTTATGTATAAAAGGGATGCAGTATACCAAAATTGTTTTTTTACTCTCCCCTCCTGTCAGGATTGTATATTTTCACCACCCCCGAACATCTTTTGAAATCCATCTCGTTGAGTGTGACTACAGTCAAGTCATGAGCCAGGGCGCTGGCGGCTAACAGGCTGTCTATCACAGGCAGTTTATTTCCTTCCGCCTCCGAGTATCCGCATAGTGTTGCCCATGTCTCCAGTACATCGTTATCAACGTCAAGATTTCTATCTCTGAAGCGTTCTTCCAGTTCCCGTATCCAGGCGCTGATTTTCGCGGTTCTTCTGTTTTCCTGCATGGAAGCAGCCCTGTTCTCCAATTTGTAATAGCCTTTTCGTAGTTCAGCTATAGTCAGACAACTGATATAAAGAGAATGCTCGTCCTGCGCATCAAGCCATTTAATTACTTTTCGGGAAGGTTCCTTTTTCAGATATTCCGAAACGACTGAAGTGTCCAGCAGGTACATCACAAATCAATAGTTCTTCCAGTGTCAGGATTTCGTTCAAAAAGATCATCCTCTGACTCATCAAGGACCGGCATAAGTAATACCGACGACAATTTGTTTGCCGGACGAGTCAGCCTTTGATACTCATGGAAAGATAAAATCACGGCAGTCTTTCTCCCATGCACCGAAATAAATTGAGGTGCGCCACCGTCTGCAATTTTAATCAGTTGGCTCAGTTTGTTTTTGGCTTCCTGCAGTTGCCATTGACGTGGTGGTTTATTCATAATATATATTAAATCTGGACAGTCTAGACAGTATAACTGCTGGGACAGCAGAAGTCAATATAATATCTCCCTACGCTGGTAGTACTATATTTCACCGGTGCAGACTGACTCCGTTTCCTGCTTCAGGTCTTTATCCCCGTCCCCCGGTGCAGCAGGTACAGGGACAGGGACGACAGGGCAAGGATAAACAGCAGGATGATGATGAACGCGACGTGGATGCCGATATCGGAGACGCCCAGGATGCCGTAGCGGAAGGCGTTCACCATGTACAGTATGGGGTTGGCCAGGGAGATCGATTGCCAGATGTCCGGCAGCAGGTCTATGGAATAGAACACTCCCCCCAGGTAGATCAGCGGGGTCAGGACAAAGGTGGGTATGATGGAGATGTCATCGAAGTTGTTTGCAAACATGCCGTTGAGAAATCCGCCCAGGGAAAACAGGACGGAGGTCAGGATGACGATGCTGATGACGATAAAAGGACTGTAAATTGAAGGCAGGCCGATGAAGAACATGGCGATGACCGTCACGATCAGGCCCACGATCAGTCCCCTGAGCACCCCGCCGGAAATATAACCGGCCAGGATTACCCAGTACGGTATGGGCGCAACCAGCATTTCCTCGATGTGGCGCTGGAAGCGCGCCCCGAAGAAAGACGAGGACACGTTGGAATAGGCGTTGTTGATGATCGACATCATGATGATCCCGGGGGCAATGAACTCCATGTAGGAAAACCCGCCCATCACGCCGATGCGGGGACCGATCAGGTTGCCGAATATGATGAAGTACAGGGCCATGCTGATCGCCGCGGGTAAAATGGTTTGCGACCAGATGCGCATGAATCGCGTGATCTCCTTGTTAACGATGGTCCTGTAGGCGACGAACAGGCGCTCAGGAGGCATGTTGACCCCCATCTTGCCCCTCATTTTCTGGGCCGCTGTCGTCCAGCAGGCGGATGAACAACTCTTCCAGCCGGTTGGTCTTGTTGCGCATGCTGCTGACGATAATCCAGTGTTCGGAGAGCATCTCGAACACGGCGTTGGCGTTCTGCTCCCTGTTGATGACCACCTCCAGGGTCATCGGGTCGATCTGGCGTATGTCCAGGAACGGCATATCGGGCAGTTTCTCAATGGGGCTGGCCAGGTCCAGGATGAACGTTTCCGAATGCAGTTTGGCCAGCAGGTCTTTTTTATGGCCGTATTCGATGATCGAACCCTTGTCGATGATGGCGATCTTCCGGCACAGGCTCTCCGCCTCTTCCAGGTAATGGGTGGTGAGGACGATGGTCGTGCCGTTGCGGTTGATCTCCCTCAGAAAATCCCAGGTGGAACGGCGCAGTTCCACGTCCACTCCGGCAGTCGGCTCATCCAGCAGTAATAGTTCCGGTTCATGGAT
This sequence comes from Gammaproteobacteria bacterium, assembly GCA_965204045.1. Classification (GTDB taxonomy): domain Bacteria; phylum Pseudomonadota; class Gammaproteobacteria; order Eutrophobiales; family Eutrophobiaceae; genus JAAXHV01. The sequence continues at coordinate 3,849,366 of CBDBDW010000002.1, read as the reverse complement.
CAGCGCCCTGGCAATCATCAGGCGGCGTTTGAGGCCGCCGGACAGGGTGCGGGAGATTTGGTTGCGCCGTTCCCACAGGCCCAGTTGTTTGAGGTATTTCTCCGCCCTGGCGTGCGCCTGTTTCCTTCCGATCCCATAATACCCCGCCTGGTTCAGCAGGATATTCAGGCAGGTTTCAAACAGTGAGAAGTTGACTTCCTGGGGAACGATGCCGAGCCGGGCCTTGATTTCCGTGCTATGGGTCGCGCTGTCCAGTCCGAGGATTCTCACGCTGCCCGCGGTTTTGGTCACCAGCGAGGTGATGATGCCGATGGTGGTGGACTTGCCGGCGCCGTTCGGGCCCAGCAACGCGAAGAAGTCGCCTTCATCCACGTCCAGGTCGATTCCCTTCAATGCCTGGAAACCATTCCCGTAGGTTTTTTCCAGGCGGTTAATTTCCAGCGCTTTCATGCGTAATTCGAAAATACCTCACTGCACACCCATGTCTGAGCGGGCGCGCCGGGCATTTACAGCAACTTACTGGTTTCTGCCCTTGTACGCCCTGACGGCCGAGTTGAACAGTTCGCCGATCGACTGCATTTCATCCACCATTTTATTGTGGAACAGGTTATTGATCTGCAGTTGTTCTTCGGTGGCGGTTTCTCCCCAGCTTTGGCTGAGCTGATCCAGGCAGGCGAGTACGGCTTCGCCCTTGGCGATATAGTCCTTGATGCCCCGTTGCGCCTCCAGCATTTCCTCTTCGGTGGACTTCAGGCCGTTAGGGATGGAAGGTTTCTCCGGCAAGGGGCAGGTTTCAATCACCTCGGTGGATGCGGCTTCGCCCTGGGCAAACGCGGCCGGTATCGATGCGACACAGAGAATCAGGGTAAATGGTAACCACAAAGCTGGGAACTTCATGAGCGCCTCCTATGACATTAATGTTTTCAGATTGCCCGGGTTTATACTGCAAATTTCAGTCTGTCCGGCATTATGACTATCATACAGGATTTTTTGAAACTTGGGGTCAGAGTAAAATTATTCGACATTCGGCGTTTGACTACAGATCTCGACACATACTCTGCCCCTGATATTCTATCCATGTGAGTAATCAATGAACAAGGTCGTAATACGGCAGCTCGGTTTGCAGCAATACCAGGACACCTATGACGCCATGGTCGGGTTCACCGGCCGGCGCGCCCCGGAGACCGGGGATGAGATCTGGTGCCTGGAACATGAGCCGGTCTTCACCCTGGGCATGGCGGGCAAGACCGAACACCTGCTGGACCCGGGCGCCATCCCCATGCGCAGGACGGACCGGGGCGGGCAGGTGACTTACCATGGGCCGGGCCAACTGGTTGTATACCCGCTCGTTGACCTGAGGCGGCTGAGTGTATCCATAAAGGGGTACGTCAACATGCTTGAGCAGGCGGTTATCGATTGTCTCGCGGGTTTTGGCCTGGACGCGCAGCGTCGTGCACGGATGCCGGGCGTGTACCTGGACAAGAGCAAGATCGCGGCCCTGGGCGTGCGGGTGAGAAAAGGATGCTGTTACCACGGCCTGGCGCTGAACGTGAGGATGGACCTGTCTCCGTTCCGGCGTATCAATCCCTGCGGTTATCCCGGCCTGGAGGTAACGCAACTGGCGGACCGGGGTGTTGATTTGACGGTCGGTGAAACGCTTGAAAAATTTCTGCCCTGCCTGCTGGAACAGTTCCCGTACAATGAGGTCGATATGTCTGATGAATGAGAAATTCGTCATTCCGACGTTCATTAATCCGTCATTCCGTATATGGACTCCTCCCGTTTTGCAAGTAGGCACGAATCGATAGTGAAGGCAGACTGCGGTCGTATATACGGACTCTGATTGGGGTGCGACCCCTGGCCCAAGATGTGTTCGCCCCTTCAGCCCTCTTCGGCGCAACGGCGTTCTCACGCCGCGGGAATGAGCAGGGTCCCTGAAGGTGGGTCTGACCACTATCACGTTGTGCCGTCTTGCAAGGAAATAACATAAACGCTGACGCCTCTCTCCCGGCTGGCCGTTCAGGCGGCGGCCACTGCCGCCGGCGGGTTGCCCGACAGCTGGTTGGCATGGCCCGGATCGTACTCCGTCCGGTAACGCAGCATAGCCCAGGCGGTACGCACGGTTTTGTTTGCCAGGGCCACCGCCGCCCGCCCGGCGCCACGCCGGGCCGCCAGGTCTTTGAGCCACACCTCAACGTCATTACGGGGTTCCCGCCGCGCCAGCGCCTGGAGTACCGCATGGGCGCCGGTAATGAGCGAGGCACGTAAGCGTTTGTCCCCGCTGCGCTTGCCAATCGACCCCAGGCGCACCTTGCCCCCACTGCTGTGCTGCTTGGGGGTCAAGCCAATACAGGCCGCCGCGGCCCGACCATGCCGGTACGCCTGCCCGTCCCCCAGGGCAATATACAACCCCAACGCATTCTTGGGCCCCACCCCGGCCAGTGTCAGCAGCGACCGACACGCCGGCGTCACGCGCACTTGCTCTGCCAACTGCCGCTCCGCCTCCTGCAACGCCGCCGACTGCGCCTGCCATAACTGCCAGGCCAGCGCCAAGAGCGGGCGTAGCGACAACGGCAACCCGTTCTCCGCCTCCTCCAGCACGCGCGGCAACTCACGCCGTAACGCCGCCTCCCCCTTCGGCACCACTTCCCCAAACTCCGCCAGCAGCCCACGCAGCATGTTCCCCGTCGCCGTCAATTGGTCCGTCAGATGCTCCGCCACGCGTTTCTGACACTGCAGACTCTGTTGCTCCACCCCCATCAACCCCACCCCCGGCAATTCCTCCCGCTGCCCCGCACGGGCCACCGCTAACGCATCCCGCGCATCCGTCTTGTGGCCCTGACGGTACGGCAACACCCAACGCGGCGAGAGAATCTTCACCTGATGACCGAACGACTCCGCTAAGCGACCCCAATAGTGCGCACCCCCGCACGCCTCCAGTACCACCAAGGCCGGCGCCTGACGCACTAAATACGCCGACAACGCCGTCCGGCCCATCGCCTGGTTGCTCACCATCCGGTCCTGCTTGTCGACCACGCACACCTGAAACGTGTGCTTCGCTAAATCTATGCCGATTGTGTTAGTATCTCTCATCGTGGACTCCTCGTTGTTGGTTAAACAAAATTGCTTCTCCCCCCTTAACTACCATGATAAGGGGGGAGGAGTCCACACATCGGCGCAGGCCGGAATCCAGTAGACAAAGGGTCGCCTTTCAGGCGACACAGTATTCCACTGGATGCCGGGTCAAGCCCGGCATGACGGACAAGGGAGCAAGCCTGACATGACGGACAAGGGGGTAGCTCCGGCATGACAAGCGGTAAGGTGTGGTAATATAATGCCCCCGGATTACGGCATTCCCATGACAACAGCAGCACTTGAAAATCTGACGAAAGAGGAACGGCGCGGAAAATTCAAAACCGCGCGTCTCCCCGTAAAGGTGATCCCCATGGAAGGCAAAGCATCGAGAAAGCCGGCCTGGATCAGGGCAAAAGCGCCGACGGATCCCAGGGTATTCGAATTGAAGCGGCTGTTGCGGGAACGCTCCCTGCACACTGTCTGCGAGGAAGCATCCTGTCCCAACCTGGGTGAGTGCTTCGCGCGCGGCACCGCCACCTTTATGATCATGGGCGACACCTGCACCCGGCGCTGCCCGTTCTGCGACGTCGCCCACGGCCGCCCGCAACCCCTGGATGAGAATGAGCCTGGGCACCTGGCCGAAGCGGTCAAACTGATGGGCCTGAAATACGTAGTCATTACTTCCGTCGACCGGGACGACCTGCGCGACGGCGGGGCAGGGCACTTCAGGGATTGCATCAGCGCCGTGCGCCGGAAGACTCCCGCTACCAGGATCGAGATACTGACACCGGACTTCCGCCGCCGCATGGACGTTGCGCTGGAACGGCTGGGCGAAGCGCCGCCCGACGTGTTCAACCATAACCTGGAGACGACGCCGGCCTTGTACCGCAAGGCCAGGCCGGGCGCCGATTATCACTGGTCGCTGGATTTGATCCGCTGCTTCAAGGCGCAACACCCTGATATACCGACAAAGTCCGGCCTGATGCTGGGACTGGGCGAAGAGATTGAGGACGTGAAACAGGTGTTGCGCGATCTCAGGGAACACGACTGCGACATGCTGACCCTGGGCCAGTACCTGCAACCGAGCCGCTACCACCTTAAAGTGGAGAGGTTCGTGGATCCGTCAGAGTTTACCGAACTGGGTGAATACGCCAGGCAACTGGGTTTTACCAGCGTCGCCAGCGCCCCCATGGTGCGCTCATCCTACCACGCGGACCTGCAGGCCACCGGGGTCTGAGAATCGTCATCGCGCATGCGGGAAGCCAGTCAGAATTCAGGAGTCAGAGTAAAAATTCTTCGAATTTCTTACTCTGACCCCTTATTTCTCATCTTTGCTAATCCTATTGACGGTTGAGCGGACGCTTCCCTTTGCAAATCTTGTGCTGATCTCCGCATTTTCCCGAAGTTGATCCGCCCGGCACACAAAAATACAGGACACCCAAGAAAAATACAGGACACCCAAGTAAAACACAGGACACCCATATAGTTTACTTGGGTGTCCTGTGTTTTTCCTGGATGCCGGAACAAGCATGCCCCTGCATGTTTTAGGCAGGGGTCCGGCATGACGGGAAGTGGACTCGTCATTATTCATCGTCCGGGGCTACCTGCTTTACAGTTGACCGCACGCTCCCCTTGGAGAACCTGGTTTTGATCTCCTCGTTTTCCCGTAGTTGGTCGGCCCGGCGTACGATGTTTTCGTCTTCATCCGTGACGATGGCGTAGCCCCGTTCCAGGGTAGCTAACGGGCCGACCGTCTTCAGGGAACGGGACAGGTAGTCCAGTCGTTTTTTCCAGTCCTGCAGGTTACGCATGAGATGATTTTGCAGTTGTTTTTCCAGTCCTGAACATTTAATGCGGTAGCCTGCCAGTCGTTGCTGGGGATTCCTGCTCCTGAGAATGCCGGCAAACCGGTTCAGGCGTACCCGGCGTAACGCGATGCCGTTGTCCAGTGCGAGCTTCAGGCGGATTGCAAGATCGTCCGTGCGCTGCGTCATATTGCGCAGCAGGTAGGTGGGGCGGGGCAGCCGTTTGCTTAACTGCGTCACGTTTCGCAGGTGTGCAGCCATAAGACTGGTGATGCGCAGGTGGAGTTGCGAGTAAAAGTTATCCAGCGTTGACTTCAGTGCGGCAGCGTCAGGACTGACCAGTTCGGCCGCCGCCGAAGGGGTGGGCGCCCGTTGGTCGGCAACGAAATCGGCGATGGTAAAGTCTATCTCGTGGCCGATGCCGCTGACCACGGGAATAACCGAACGACGGATCGCCCTGGCAACGGCTTCCTCGTTGAACGACCACAGGTCCTCCAGGGAGCCGCCGCCCCGGGCGAGGATCAGCACGTCGCATTCCCGGCGCTGATTGGCTTCATCGATAGCCTGTGCGATCTGTTGCGCCGAACCTTCACCCTGTACCGGCACCGGGTAGACGATGACTCCGGCGCGGGCGTAGCGCCTCCCCAGGACATGGATTATGTCCCTTACCGCGGCGCCCGTGGGTGAGGTGATGACCCCGATCGTCCCGGGGAAAGCAGGGAGCGGCTGTTTATGCTCATCGGCAAACAAGCCTTCCTCCAGTAAGCGCTGCTTCAGCTTCTCAAACGCCTGCTGCAATGCGCCGGCGCCGGCCGGTTCTATGGATTCCACGATCAACTGGAATTCACCCCGGCCTTCGTAAAGGCTGACGCCCGCCCTGACCAGTACTTCCTGGCCGTTCTCCGGCGCAAATCTCAGGTGGCGGTTGGCGCTCCTGAACATTGCGCAGCGCACCTGGGAGTGCTTATCCTTCAGGGAGAAGTAAATGTGGCCGGAACCGGGCCGGGACAGGTTGGAAATCTCACCGCGTACCCACAGCGATGGGGGGAAACTGTCCTCCAGCACGGCCCTGACCTCGCGGTTAAGGCGCGTGATCGTGTAGATATCAAGTTGTTCTTCAGCCATGCCGGTGTTCATTTCATGTTTGTGGGGACAGATTTTAAATCTGTCCCCTTTTTCTCTTTAATTCCCAATTCTTGATTGTATAATAGGACATGCAAATTATCGATGAAGCACTCACCTTTGACGATGTCCTGCTGATCCCGGCCCATTCCCGGGTTTTGCCCCGGCAGGTAAGCCTCGAAACCCGCCTGACCCGGCGTGTCAGCCTGAATATTCCGATCATCTCGTCGGCCATGGATACCGTCACCGAGGCGCGCCTGGCCATTGCCCTGGCTGCGCAGGGCGGAATGGGGATCATCCACAAGAACATGAGTCCCGAGCAGCAGGCCAGGGAAGTGCTGCAGGTGAAGAAATACGAAGCCGGGGTAATCCGGGACCCGGTCACCGTCAGTCCGAAGACCAGTATCGGCGAAGTGCTGCAGGTCACGCGTGCCCATGACATTTCGGGGGTGCCCGTCGTGGATGGCTCCGACCTGGTCGGGATCGTGACCAGCCGGGACCTGCGTTTTGAAACCCGTTACGATGATCCCGTTGCCAATATCATGACGCCGAAAGACCGCCTGGTCACGGTGCAGGAGGGCGCCGGGACTGAGGAGATCATCGCGTTGCTGCACCGGCACCGCATCGAGAAGGTACTGGTCGTCAACGACAGCTTCGAACTCAGGGGCATGGTCACGGTCAAGGACATCCACAAGGCCAGGGAGTTTCCCAATTCCTGCAAGGACGAGGATGAACGCCTGCGGGTGGGCGCCGCAGTCGGTGTCGGGCCGGGCACACAGGAACGGGTGGCCGCCCTGGTGGCGGCCGGCGCGGACGTACTGGTGGTCGATACCGCCCATGGCCACTCCGAGGGTGTGCTTCAGGCTGTAAAGGCCATCAAGTCGGACCATCCGGAGTGCGAGGTAATTGCCGGTAACGTCGTCACCGGAGAAGGCGCACAGGCCCTGGTGGCGGCCGGCGCGGATGCGGTGAAAGTCGGCGTGGGTCCAGGCTCAATCTGCACCACCAGGATCGTGACCGGCGTCGGCATGCCGCAGATCACGGCCGTCGCCAACGTGGCCGAAGGCCTGAAGGGTACTGGTATCCCGTTCATCTCGGACGGCGGCATCCGTTACTCCGGAGACATCGCCAAGACCCTGGCCGCGGGCGCCTGGTCGGTCATGATCGGCAGCTTGTTTGCCGGCGCCGAGGAAGCCCCCGGCGAGGTCGAGCTGTTCCAGGGGCGCTCCTACAAGTCTTACCGCGGCATGGGTTCCGTGGGCGCCATGTCCCAGCAGCACGGGTCGTCCGACCGTTATTTCCAGGAAAACGACGAGATTGAAAAGCTGGTGCCGGAGGGGATCGAGGGCCGTGTGCCGTACAAGGGACCCCTGAATGCCATCGTACACCAGTTGACGGGCGGGTTGAGAGCGGCCATGGGTTACACGGGCTGCAATAACCTGGAGGAAATGCGCAGCAAACCGAACTTTGTCAAACTCACCGGGGCCGGCATGAAAGAGAGCCACGCCCACGACGTGACCATCACCAAGGAACCGCCCAATTACCGCGTGTGATTTAACATTCCTTATAAGGAGTTTTGCTGTCTACTGGATTCCTGCCTTCGCAGGAATGACGAACGTGGCGCGATGTATGACGTTACGTATTAATTAATAATCCTGTACATCCATGTTAATTCCCAATGCATGACATCCACAGTGACAAAGTCCTGATCCTGGACTTCGGTTCGCAATATACCCAGCTTATCGCACGGCGCGTGCGCGATGTGGGGGTCTACAACGAGATATACCCTTTCGACCTGGATGAAGCGGCAATCAGGCGGTTCAATCCGAAGGCCGTCATATTGTCCGGCGGCCCGGAATCGGTGACCGGCGCCAACAGTTGGCGCGCGCCGGATATCGTATTCCAACTGGGCGTGCCGGTACTCGGGATCTGCTATGGCATGCAGACCATGGCGCAGCAACTGGGAGGAAAGGTCGCTGCTTCCAGCCTGCGCGAGTTCGGTTATGCCAGGGTCAGGGCGCGGGGCCATTCGCGCCTGTTGCGGGATCTCCAGGACGAGACCAACGAGGAGGGCCACGGCCTGCTGGACGTATGGATGAGTCACGGCGACAAGGTGGATGAACTACCCGCCGGTTTCAAACGCATCGCTTCAACAGACAACGCGCCGATCGCCGGCATGGCCGACGAGGAGCGGGGATTCTACGGCCTGCAGTTCCATCCCGAGGTGACCCATACCCGCCAGGGTACGGCCATCCTGCGCCGTTTTGCCTGCGACATCGCAGGTTGCGATACGCTCTGGACCCCCGACAACATCATCGCGGACGCCGTCGCGGACGTGCGCACCAGAGTGGGCAGTGACGAGGTCCTGCTGGCCCTGTCCGGCGGGGTGGATTCCGCGGTCACCGCGGCGCTGCTGCACCAGGCCATCGGGGAGCAGCTTACCTGCATCTTCGTCGATACCGGCCTGCTGCGCCTCAACGAGGGCGACCAGGTGATGGAGACCTTTTCCCGGCACATGGGCATCCGCGTCATCCGGGTCAATGCCGAGCAGCGTTACCTGGAAAAACTGAAGGGCGTTGCCGACCCGGAGGAAAAGCGCAAGATCATCGGCCGCGAGTTCATCACCATCTTTGAAGAGGAAGGCAAAAAGCTCAAAAATGAAGAATGGCTGGCCCAGGGCACCATCTACCCGGACGTAATCGAGTCCGCCGGCGCCGGCACCGGCAAGGCCCACGTCATCAAGTCGCACCACAACGTCGGCGGACTGCCCGAACGCATGCGCCTGAAGCTGATCGAACCCCTGCGCGAACTGTTCAAGGACGAGGTGCGCAAACTCGGCAGACAACTTGGATTGCCGGAGGAACTCATCGGCCGCCACCCGTTCCCGGGTCCGGGCCTGGGGGTGAGGATCCTCGGGGAAGTGAAGAAGGAATACGCCGATATCCTGCGCCAGGCCGACGACATATTCATACGTGCACTCATCCGGCACGACCTGTACCATAAAACCAGCCAGGCATTCACCGTATTCCTGCCGGTCAAATCCGTTGGCGTCAAGGGCGATGCCCGGCGCTATGACTACGTAGTAGCCCTGCGCGCCGTGGAAACCGTCGATTTTATGACTGCCCGCTGGGCCCGCCTGCCTGGCGAATTTCTGCAGGAGGTTTCAGAGCGTATCATGAACGAGGTGGAAGGCGTCTCCAGGGTGGTCTATGACATCTCCAGCAAGCCGCCGGCTACGATAGAGTGGGAATGATGGAAATCAAAACGGAGAGATTGGTTCTGAAAAAACCAGAGCACAAGGACAAACAATCGATTATTTCCCAAATTGGAGACTGGGAGGTAGCAAAATGGCTGTCAAGTGTTCCTTACCCGTATACTGAAAATGACGCTGATGAATGGATACGAACATTCAGCCGGAAAGAACTGACATTCAATATATATGAGCATGACTCTCTGGTCGGTGGAGTTGGATTAACGCATCATGAAGATGACTGGCTACTGGCTGGGAAGAAGGCATTGGAGCAGGGATTTGCAACAGAAGCATGCAGGGGATTACTACATTACGCAACTGAAGTACTTAATCTCGAGAGATTTAAATCCAATAGAAAGAACAAGTATTCGGAGACCGCTAAGGGACGATGATTACCGATTACCACGCCAAATACTTTGCTCACGAGTTGACCAAACGTTGTTCATCGGACAGCATTGAAAAGATTGCCGGAGCAGTAGCCAGTGCTCAGGTTGATCTGAATCCCCACCAGGTCGATGCGGCCCTGTTTGCTTTCAAGTCGCCGCTCTCCAAAGGTGCGTTGTTGGCTGACGAAGTGGGCCTCGGCAAAACTATTGAGGCTGGCCTTGTACTTTCACAGAAGTGGGCAGAGCAGAAACGTCGCATCCTGGTCATCACGCCATCCAATCTGCGCAAACAGTGGTATCAGGAGTTGACCGAGAAGTTCTTCCTGCCTTGTAGGCTGCTGGAATCAAAATCATATAACGCGGCGATTAAACTGGGTCAGTATAGGCCGTTCGAGGGACCGGAAATCGTCATTTGCTCCTATCAGTTTGCCAAGAACAAGGCGGACGATGTGCATGCTATACCATGGGATCTCGTGATTATCGACGAGGCACATCGGCTACGCAACGTCTACAAACCGAAAAATGTTATCGCCAACACACTTAAGATAGCACTGGCCGGTAAGGACAAACTGCTGCTTACAGCTACACCATTGCAGAATTCCCTACTGGAGCTGTTCGGTCTAGTGAGCTTTATTGATGAACATACCTTCGGTGACCTCAAAAGCTTCCGTGAGCAGTTCGCAAACCTGAATCAAGAGCAGGTGTTTTATACCCTCAAGGCAAGACTCAAGCCTGTCTGCCATCGCACGCTACGGCGACAGGTTACCGCGTACATTCCCTATACCAAGCGTCTGCCGCTTGTAGTGGAGTTCACGCCGCAGGAGAGTGAAGACCGGCTCTATGAGCTCATGACCGAGTATCTGCAGCGTGATAACCTCCAGGCCTTACCTTCCGGACAACGCTCTCTGATGACACTCGTGCTGCGCAAGTTGCTGGCCTCATCCACTTTTGCTATTGCTGGCGCACTCACTACCATATCAAATCGCCTCAAAGCCAAACTGAGCAGGCGAGAGCTGACTGATTCGCTAGAGGATGCGTTGGATCAGGACTACGAAGCACTGGACGAAACTGCCGAGGAATGGGCGGACGATGAGTATGCAGAAACACTCAGCGATGATAATCGGAACGCCCTTGAGCAGGAGATTACCGACCTCAAAGCCTTTACGGAGCTTGCCACTTCCATCGAACATAATGCCAAGGGCTTGGCATTACTCAAGGCGCTGGATATCGCATTTGCCAAAGCGCAAGAGATCGGTGCGGCACAAAAGGCCATCATCTTCACGGAGTCACGCCGTACTCAGGACTATCTATTGCGTCTGCTGTCGGACAGTCCTTTTGCGGAGGGAATCGTCCTGTTCAACGGCTCCAATACGGACGAACGATCCAGGCAGATCTATAGCGAGTGGCTTGAACGAAATCAGGGTACCGACAGGATAACGGGATCCCGTACCGGCGACATGCGATCGGCACTGGTGGATTACTTTCGCGAGCAGGGTCGTAGTATGATTGCCACCGAAGCAGGAGCTGAAGGCATCAACCTTCAATTCTGCTCGCTGGTCGTAAACTACGACCTGCCCTGGAATCCGCAGCGCATCGAACAGCGCATCGGTCGCTGCCACCGCTATGGTCAGAAGCATGATGTTGTGGTGGTCAATTTTCTCAATCGCAAGAACGCTGCCGACCAGCGCGTATTTCAACTGTTGTCAGAGAAGTTCCAGCTCTTCGATGGGGTTTTCGGCGCCAGTGATGAGGTTCTCGGTGCCCTCGAATCCGGTGTGGATTTCGAAAAGCGCATCGCCGCCATCTACCAGCGCTCTCGTAAGCTGGAAGATATCCAGAGTGCTTTTGACCAACTCCAGCTCGAACTGAGTCTGGAGGTCAATGAGTCGATGACCCAGACGCGCCGTAAGCTGCTGGAACACTTCGACGATGAAGTACGCGAAAAGCTTAAGATCCGCGACGAAGATTCCAAAGCCTACCTCAACCGCTATGAGCGCTTACTTATACAACTCACCCGATATGAGTTGGGTAGCCATGCTGAATTTTTGAGTGATGCCTCATTCCGTCTGAAGACACAGCCCTTTCCTGAGCATACGGCAGCCATTCCGCTGGGTTTATACGAGCTTCCCCGCCGTACGGGAGAGGCACACCTTTATCGCCTTAACCATCCACTCGCCGAAGCGGTAGTGGCCCAGGTGAAAGAGCGTGATCTACCGACCGCGGAGATTCAGTTCTACTATGAGCTTCATGAAGGCAAGGTTAGCTTGCTAGAGCCGTTCATTGGGAAATCCGGTTGGCTTGTTACTACCCTGTTTACTATTGAGTCTTTTGATCAAGCGGAAGATCACCTCATTCTCGCCGCGATGACAGATGAAGGGCATATTTTGGATGAAGAAATTGCGACGCGGCTTTTGACTCTACCTGGAACAGTTATCGGGCAGGTGCCACCGAATACGAATGCTTCACAACTGGAAGTAATTATTCAAAATCGACAAGCCTCAATTCAGCGAGACATCTCCGAGCGCAATGTCCATTTTTTCGAGGCCGAGGCTGATAAGCTCGATGGCTGGGCTGACGACTTAAAAGTGGGTTTGGAGCGGGAAATCAAGGAACTCGACCGCCAGATCAAGGAAGCTCGCCGGGCTGCCACCATTGCACTCACGCTGGAGGAAAAGCTCGCGGGCCAGAAACAGATCAAGACCATTGAAGTGCAGCGCAATCAGAAACGGCGTACCTTGTTCGATGCGCAAGATCATGTGGACAGACAGCGAGAGGAGTTGATTGCGCAAATTGAGGGGAAGCTGCAACAGCAAACTGAACTGCGCCAGCTATTTACAATTCGATGGAGTATCAGATGACAGTCGAGATCCCCATCGAAATGCTACATTTACCACAGAGCCTACGGACCCTCTTTACAGGAATGGTTCCAGAAGCCTCCACTGGGACGCCGGATCAGCGTGAGAAGAATTTCCAATCACGGGCTTTGGCTGCCTATGCCATTCATAAGCTGGGCGGTGCTTCAATAAATGAGGCCGTTGGCTCGATTGTTGACGGAGGTGGTGATGGTGGCATAGATGCAATCTTTCATGCACCGAATACTCACATATTATGGGTCGTGCAATCGAAGTTCATGGCGAATGGTCGCGGTGAGCCAGATTTGGGCGATGTCACAAAGTTCAAGACGGGCTTGGAGAATTTGCTTCAGGGAAATTTTGGCGCTTTTCAAGAGAATGCCGCATGGAGAGAGCTGATTCCCCAACTTAAGGCAGTTTTCGGTGATGGAGCGCTTGAAGTGCGCGCAGTTCTTGTTTATTCCGGAACTAACCTTGTCTCTGAAGATCGGCGGAGGCTGTTTGAGGACTTAAAACGGCGTTTCTCACCAGATTCTGAATACATCGATACTCGTTTCTGTAACCTCACAACTGTGCATGATTGGATAACTGGTGCGGACCAAGGTCCCGGTGTTCCGGAAGTTGAGTTAACACTATTAAACCCTGGCTGGGTGAGATTTCCATATGAGACTGTTTACGGACTGCTGCCATTAGCGGATCTAGCAAATTTATATGCTAGACATGGTCGCCGTCTTATTGCCGCCAACATCCGTGCCTATAAAGGCAACACTGCGGTCAATGAACAGATTGCCAACACCGTTCGTGAAGAGCCAGGCCATTTTTTTTATCTCAACAACGGCCTCACCGCATATTGTGAACGACTCGAGGTCAGCAACCTTGACCGTGCCAATGCTGAACAGAAGCGTATAAAGGGTTATGGGCTGTCCATTGTAAATGGTGTACAAACTCTTGGTTCGGTAGCACAAGTAACCACTACGGAACCTGCTCAGACGATTGAAGGCTTCGTGTTCTTGAAGATTGTCTCTCTGGAACGACGCGCGGATGACCGGGAGTTCGCGGATAGAATCACACGAAGCACCAATTTCCAGAACCAGATTGGATTGAGGGATTTCGTGGCGCTGGATAATCAGCAGGAGACCATTGCAAACCAACTCACGCTTTCTGGCATCAGCTATCACTACAAGTCAGACGTCGAAGCACCACCCTCGGATGAAGCCAACTTCAGTCTGGAAGAGGCAACTAGCGCATGTGCATGCCTTGCACAGCTAGCAGATTGTGATTTCTGCGTACGAGTATTAGCAAATCGCCAGTCACTTTGGTCAATGGAAGAAATATATTCCTCTGAAGATCTGCTTCGATCACGTTATTCGCGCGTATTCAGGCCTGACCGTTCTGCGCGCACCGTTTGGCGGGCTGTCCAGACCCAACGGTTGGTAGTCAAAACTATGCGGGATAATGCCCGGGCGAGCACAGGTATCCGCAAGGCGTTCTTTGTAAACGCACGATGGCTGGTACTCAATGTGATTTTCCTAAAACTTCATCCAGAACAAGGTGAAGCTTTAAATCTTACCGAAGCAGAAGCAGCGCTCGTGACACAAGCAACAGTAGAGTATGCTGAGACATTATTTGATACCTGCGAGGCGACCGGGTTTGTCGCGCGGCAGGTCAATATGGCCAGTGGGATGGAACCTTATGAGCAGGTGCGGAATTTTCGCTCGATCTTTAGCGCAGCGGGTGACTGCCAGGTGTTGCGCAATGCGCTACTTGCGCAGCTTACACGGGCTGAGGCAGCTACAGGTGCACTAGCACCGGGTAAACAGGTAACTTGAGAGGGGAGGGTGGAAAATGGTATCAGAAGTTCCAATAGAAAAGAACCCTAATGAAGCATTAGCCGACTTGGTTGTAGCCAGGCTTCAAGAGAAGGGTTTTGTTCCAGACGGCAAAACTGAAGAAATTACCACCAAGCTGAGTGCTGGGACAGCGACGAGTGAGGATTGGAAACTATGGGTCGATCTTGCGACATCCAAGAAACAAGGAGGTGACGAAGATGGCCAGGATTGACCAACTTATTGTCGAAAATTATCGGGGTGCTACTACCCGGCTTCAATTGGATTTCGATGGGGGTAAGCCGGTTGCTTTGGTATTTGGCGAAAACGGAACAGGGAAGACCACAATTGTCGATGCTCTTGACGCTGTCGGTAACTGCTCGAAAGGGTCTCTTGAAGACAAGAGTTCGACACGAGCACGTGACCACTTGCCAACGATTGGAAGAAATCCGGCCGACATCCTGATCAGACTGACTTCTGGGGCGAACACCTGGCGTGCGACACTGACGGGAGATAATCTTTCTACAAACCCGGAGCCTCGACCGAAAATCCATGTCCTGAGACGCAGACATCTTCAAAAGCTGATAGAAGCGCAACCCGCCCAACGCTATGAGGCGCTGCGTCACTTTATTGATGTCGGTAAAGTAGAACGTGCCGAGAATGCACTCCGAGATGCGGCATCAGGGGCCAAGGAAGAACTCAATGCAGTTGTAACAAGACGGATCGACGCGGAGGCGCAACTGCAAACGGTATGGGAAGCGGAAGAGAAACCTGGGATGAATGCACTTGAATGGGCAAAAACCATAGCTGAGCACGATACCGTAAAGCTTGATCAGGAGATTGAACAACTGCGTTTAGTTCAATCCACCATTACGCGAGCCGAAACTTCTTTGACGGAGTGGCAACTGGCTAGAGCGACAGCTGATCAAAGGTTGACTGAATCAAAGGAGATCGATGAAGAGGTAGCAAAGTTGCCTGGGGTCGATGCGCAACAGGCAATTAGTCTGGCAGGTGTTTTGAGGCAGGTTAGTCAACACTTCCAGCTTGGAACATACCCGGATGAATGTCCCGTATGTCGGCAGGGAATCGCACTAGATGAACTAAAGGCGGATATCCAAACACGGCTTGTGGCTCTGCAAGAGTATGATCAGTTGCAATCAAGACGCAATACCGCAAATCGCAATACCCAGCTTGCACAGCAGGCCATTGAGATCAAACAAGGGGTATTACTCACAGCCGCCCGTGGCTTGCTCGACATCGTTCAGGCGGGCGATATAGCAATCATTACTGCTGCCAATATCGATCAAGCAGACTATGTAGAACTTGCCAAGCAGGATGGGGGTGATGCGGTGATTGCCATTAAACAGGCTGAACAACTGATTGGCGAGATCTCGGGCCTCAAGCAAGCACTGGCAGACAGTGAGACGACAACGTCGAAAAAATCTGGCATTCTCAACTCGATTCGCGTCCAGTTTGAGCAGGTGCAAGAAAGTATCTCGGTTTCGAAAGAACTGGCCCAACTGCAGACGGCGCTTCAGGATGCTTACGATATGGCGCGGCTTACGCGGATCGAAGTTACCCAAACAATACTCGACGACATCGCAACTGAGTGTAACCGGCTCTATGCTCTCATTCATCCCAATGAACCGATCGCATTATCCAGGCTTGCACTCGACGAGGGCAAACGGGCCTCGCTGAGTCAAGCTGCCACATTCGAGGGGCATGACAATGTCCCGCCACAGGCTTATTTCAGCGAATCACACCTGGATACCTTAGGTTTCTGCTTTTGGTTGTCATTGGTCAAACGTGATAGCCCCAAGGCGGATGTAGTCGTGGTACTCGACGATGTCTTTACGTCGGTAGACGCACAGCACATCAACCGGATTTCGCAACTCATCACCGATGAAAGCAAGAATTTTGCACAGGTTATCGCGACTACCCATCAGCGGCTATGGCGGGATATTTATCGTTATCAGCATGGTGCCGGCAAGTTGACTCAGATGATTGACTTGCAGCGCTGGAGCCTCTCTAAAGGCATTTCCAATTTCAAGACAAGACTCGCTGTTGATGACCTCATCGCCTCTATTGCCGCCGCACCATTTGATAGACAAGTAACAGCCTCCAGGGCTGGAATATTGCTTGAGGCAGTTCTTGATTGGCTAGCACTACAATACCGTTGCCGTGTCGCTCGCACTCATGATGGTAGTTATACCTTGGGCGAATTACTGGACGGTACTGAAAGTTTGTTTAAGAAACTCGAAATCCATCGTCCCGATCTTGATACTTTAGGGCAACCCAAGAATCCTGCCCAATATATTGCGAGCAAAGTTGATGGAATTATTGGCCAAATCCGTAGCCTGAATTTTTTAAGGAACCAGGTAGGCGCACATTTTAATACGGCGGGTGCGGCGATTTCAGATGCGGACATCCAGTTACTCGCCGAACTGACAGTCGAGCTTGCGGAAGCGTTAAGCTGTGAAACATGTGGCCAGATACCGAGTAAGAAGATGGTGACTTATTTTCAATGTAGTTGCGCCGCGCCTTTTGAGGTGCGGATGCAACCACTGTAACAATAGAAGTAAAGACTCAAGTATGACTAGAAAACAAAAATTAGAACTCACCTGGATCGGTAAGGAAAACCGGTCGAAGCTGGAGCCGCGGATTCTGCTGGAGGACCCTGATAAGTCACACCACGCAAAACATCGGGTGTCGGGGAACGATATCTTCGACAATTGGCTGATCTTCGGGGACAACCTGTTGGCACTGAAGGCGCTGGAGGCTGAGTTTTCTGGGAAGGTGAAATGCGTGTTCATCGATCCGCCATACAACACCGGCAGCGCAATTACCCATTACGACGACGGGGTGGAACATTCGATCTGGTTGTCGCTGATGCGCGACCGCCTAGAGATCATCCGGCGGTTGCTGTCCGAGGATGGCTCGCTTTGGATCACCATTGACGACAACGAGGCGCATTATCTTAAAGTGTTGTGCGATGAGGTGTTTGGGCGAGGTAACTTTGTGTCGACTGTGATTTGGGAAAAGAAGTATGCACCAAAGGCCGACTCCAAGTATCTGTCAGTATCACACGATTTTGTACTTGTTTATAGCAAATCTATCGATCGGGTTACGGTGAACCGACTCCAGAAAACGGAGAAGCAAACCAAACGTTATACGAATCGTGACAATGACCCTCGTGGGCCATGGAAAGCTGGCGACACGCTCCGGAACGAAGTGCGCGACTATGCAGTGTTTCCGGTGAAGCTGCCTTCAGGACGCGAAGTATGGCCTTCGGCTGGTACAAGTTGGCGCTATACACGAGAGAAGTTTGCGGAGTTGATTGCAGATAACCGAATTTGGTTTGGGGTAGGTGGTGATGCGCGTCCTGCCATCAAGAGATTTCTTTCTGAGGTATCCGAAACTATCCCCGCAACCACGATTTGGAAATATGACGAAGTAGGGCACAACGATGAATCGAAGAAGGAAAGCAAGGTCTTATTTGGGGATAACCTTTTTGGAACCCCGAAGCCAGAACGTCTTATGCAACGGATCATCGAAATAGCCACCAATCCCAACGACCTTATCCTGGATTCCTTCGCTGGCTCCGGCACCACTGGCGCGGTTGCCCACAAAATGGGCCGTCGCTGGATCATGGTCGAGTTGGGTGAGCATTGCCACACCCACATCATCCCGCGCCTGCAAAAGGTCATAGATGGAGAAGACCCCGGTGGCGTCACCAAGAGCGTCGATTGGAAAGGTGGCGGCGGTTTCCGCTACTACCAGCTTGCACCTTCGCTGCTTGAAAAGGATAAGTGGGGTAACTGGGTCATCAGTCATGTCTACAACGCCGCGATGTTGGCCGAGGCGGTCTGCAAGCTGGAAGGCTTTACCTACGCGCCTTCGGATTCAGTGTACTGGCAGCACGGCCACTCGACCGAACGGGATTTCATCTATGTCACCACACAAAGCCTGACCGCCGATCAACTCAGCGCTCTGGGCGATGAGGTGGGCCCGGAGCAAACCTTGCTGGTGTTGTGCGCCGCCTTCCGTGGCAAGGCGGATCGCTGGCTGAATTTGACGGTGAAGAAGATTCCCAAACAGGTGCTCGCTCGCTGTGAATGGGGGCATGACGACTACAGCCTAAAAGTGGAGAACCTGCCGGAGGCACCGCCCGTAGCGCAAGATGCCCTCACCCCAGCCACCTACCAAAGGGAGAGGGCGCATAAGTCAAATCCGGGGCAGGCGCCGTTGTTCGGCGAGGGAGAGGAATAGCATGGCAACGAAGCCAAAAAAGTCCGGGTATGTTGCGTCACCTCTGTTCAACCGCATCCGGGAGATTCTCGAATCCGCCCACGCCAGCGTAGCCCGCACCATCAATACCACACAGGTGTTGGTAAATTGGCTGATCGGGCGTGAGATTGTGGAGGAGGAACAACGGGGCAAGAAACGCGCTGACTATGGCCGCAAGGTGTTGGCTGATTTGTCTGGCCGTTTAGGACGTGAGTTTGGGCGTGGCTACTCGGTAGACAATCTGGAGGCGTTTCGGCAGTTCTATCTCGAATACCCGCACCTGATTTCCGAGACGGCGTCGCGGAATTTTAACCTTCCCGCGATTTCCGAGACAGTGTCTCGGAAATCGGATGAGACCGAATCGGCTGGTGCATGGCAACCGGGCATGTTGAATCCGAATCTCTCCTGGAGCCACTACCGCAGCCTGCTACGGGTGACAAGGCCGAATGCCCGCGCGTTTTATGAAATCGAGGCGATCAACAACGCCTGGTCAGTGCGCGAGTTGTCCCGGCAAATAAGTAGCCTGTTGTTCGACCGGCTGGCAAAAAGCCGTGACAAGAAGGGACTGATGCGACTGGCGCTTCAAGGGCAGGAGGTGGCGCGATCTATCGACATGCTCAAGGACCCAATGGTTCTGGAATTCCTCAGTTTGCCGGAGTCACCACGATTGGTGGAATCGAAGCTGGAACAGGCGCTGCTCGGTAATTTGCAAACCTTCTTGCTGGAGCTGGGGAAGGGCTTTGCCTTTGTCTCGCGGCAGGAGCGTATCACCGTTGATGGCGACCATTTTTACATCGACCTGGTTTTTTATCACACTATCCTGAAGTGTTACGTGCTCATCGACCTGAAGGTGGGCAAGCTGACGCACGCTGATCTGGGGCAGATTCAGTTCTATGTGAATTATTACGACCGCGAGCGGCGTACCGAAGGGGATAACCCAACCTTGGGGCTAATCCTTTGCCCGGACAAGAATGATGCGGTGGTGAAGTACACGCTGGGTGAGCAACTGAAGCGCAATATATTCACCAGCCGTTATCAACTTTATTTACCCACTGAAGAAGAGTTACAACAAGAATTACGGCGGGAGCTACGTTTTCTTGCCCCGCAAAATTCACCGGCTGAAAAGGCAGTCAAGAAAAAAGGAATCAGGAAGAAATGAACCGCCATGTAAATTCCATTGCCGGGCGTCTGAGCCTGCGCCCACCGCAGCGTCGTTCCCTGAAGATTCTCGATCGCATCACGGAGATTGCGCCACTGGGGAAAGAAGCGGAGATCAATGCTGTGCTTGAGATTATCCGTAGCGAGTTTCCATCGGTGACAGATTTCGAGCGTGAGTTTCCTTCGCTGTGTTTTGCCCTGGCCACTGGCGTGGGCAAGACGCGGCTGATGGGCGCGTTCATTAGCTTCTTGCATCTGGCCCATGGCATCAACAACTTCTTCGTGTTGGCGCCGAATCTGACCATTTACAATAAACTGATCGCGGATTTCACACCCAATACACCCAAATATGTGTTCAAGGGAATTGCAGAGTTCGCAACGAATGCACCAGCCATTATTACCGGCGATAATTACGACCAGCGCGATCCGGCAAGTGGCTCACTGTTGGGGGGTGTGCGGGTCAATATATTCAACATTTCAAAGATCAACTCCGAAGTGCGAGGTGGCAAATCACCCCGCATCAAGCGGCTGTCGGAATACATTGGCGAGAGTTACTTCGATTATCTGGCCGGGCTGCCTGATTTGGTGATGTTAATGGATGAATCGCACCGCTACCGTGCGAGCGCCGGCATAAGGGCAATCAATGAACTCAAACCGATTCTGGGGCTGGAGCTGACGGCGACGCCATTCGTAGAATCCGCCCGCGGTGCGGTGGCCTTCAAGAACGTCATTTACGATTATCCGCTGGGCAGGGCCATGGCCGATGGCTTCGTGAAAGAACCGGCGGTGGTGACGCGCAAAGACTTCAATCCGGCCGGGATGTCAACGGAGGAGATCGAACGTCTCAAGCTGGAAGACGGCGTACGTCTGCATGAAAGTGTCAAGGTGGAGATGGAAACCTACGCGCGCGAAAGCGGTAATGCCATCGTCAAGCCCTTCTTGCTGGTGATCGCGCGAGATACCTCCCATGCAGGACAGTTATTGTCCTGGATCCAATCAGATGGATTTTTCGAGGGACGCTACAAGGATAAGGTTATCCAGGTGGACTCCAGCCAGACTGGCGCGAAAGAAGACGAGATGGTAGAAAGGCTGCTCAAAGTCGAACTGACCTCTGAGCCGACGGAGATTGTGATTCACGTGAATATGCTCAAGGAAGGTTGGGACGTAACTAATCTCTATACCATTATGCCGCTGCGTGCCGCCAATGCCCGCATCCTTATCGAGCAATCCATAGGACGTGGTCTGCGTCTGCCTTACGGCAAACGTACCGGCGTGACCGCTGTGGACCGGCTGAACATCGTCGCCCATGACAAGTTCCAGGAGATCATTGATGAGGCCAATAAACCGGATTCCGCCATTCGTTTGCAGGCGGTGGTGTTGGATGCAGACGAACTGGGGCAAAAAACAGTCACGGTGGTGTCACAATCCCAACTGGCCACTCGGCTGGGGATAAAGCCAGCACAGGTGACGAGCAGTACGACCGTGGCCGGGCAGGGTGAGGCACCCGCATTCAGTAAGCCGGAAGAACAAAAAGTAGCGCAGATTGTCTACGAGGTAATCAAGCAGTATGAAAATCAGCCGCAGTCGCTACCGACGGTCGAACACCTGAAGAGGCCGGAGATTCAGGCCGCCATCGTCAAGGCTGTGGAGGAGCAACGCGCGCCCGGACAAATGGAACTTGAAGGCGTGACCGAGAAGCCGGACATTGTTGCCGTGGTTGCCAAAACCGTGGAGTTGGTCACACAACAGACGATCGACATCCCGCGCATCCTGGTAGTACCCCGGGGTGAGGTGCAATCAGGCTTCAAATCCTTTACGCTGAACCTGGACGCACTGAAGTATCCAGCGGTGTCAGATGAACTCTGGATTCAGGCGCTACGCACCAATGAGCGTGAAGTCCTGGCGCTTGGGCGAGGCGGTATCGAAGAAGCGCGGCTGGAGGACTATGTCGTCGGCGGACTCGTGGATTTCGATGATATTTCTTATGATGAGCATGCCGACTTGCTCTATGACCTGGCTACTCAAACGGTGCGCCATTTTCAGAGATATCTCAACGATGAAGACACACGGAAGGTGCTGCGCTGCTATCAACGGGATATAGCGCGGTTTATACATGTGCAGATGCAGGAACACTATTGGGAAGCAGCAGCAGGGTATGAGGTAAAGGTCAGCAAGGGGTTCACCGAACTGAAGCAGAGCGCCTATACCTATTCAGTGCAAGAACCACCCGCCGATTACCGGGTTGCTCCAGCGGACAAGAGCAACATGGCGAAATACCTGTTTGGTAATTTCCAGCGTTGTCTATATCCCGTTCAGAAATTCGACTCCGACACGGAGCGCAAGCTGGCGGTGATACTCGAGCGGGACACTATCAGGTGGTTCAAGCCGGCAAAGGGGCAATTTCAGATATACTACAAGACCATTGCAGACCATCTGGAATACCAGCCGGACTTCGTGGCCGAGACTGCCGATACGATCTACATGTTGGAACCAAAAATGCGCAAGGAACTTGATGATCCGACCGTCATTGCCAAAAAGGAAGTGGCGATCAAATGGTGTGCCAATGCATCGGACCATGCGAGCACCTATGGTGGTAAGCCATGGCACTACCTGCTGATTCCACATGATGAGATTGCAGATAATATTACTCTCGCCGGATTAGCTGAGCGATTTGGATAGATTTTTAATCACGACTACTGTTTATATTTGCGGAGTGAAGCGGAATGGGATTGCCCACTGCGTAGTTAAGGTAGAAGTGGAAACAGAAAATACTGCCATGCCGCTGATAATTGCCTCCTGGATACAATACTAGGCATTGCCGGTCTGATTGCACTCACCTTGGATCATTCCGCCATTTGCACTGGCATTTGCCTTTGCCGTCACCATCACGGCCAGCGCCTTAAAAAAGTACCTCTGACACACGAGCGCTTGCAGCATTATAGATAGACTGGTAGAATAGTCTGGTCTAAACTATGCGATGAAATCATGACTATGGACACTATCGGCGCTTTTGAAGCGAAGACACACCTGCCGCAATTATTGGAACGCGTGGCCCGCGGTGAGTCTTTAACTATTACAAAACATGGCAAGCCGGTTGCGCGTCTGGTCCCTGTAGACAGCAGCCGCAAGCAGGCAAGCGAAGCCGCCGCACGAATTATCGAACGACGGCATAACATTGAGCGAGTGCCATTGCAGCAACTGTTAGCTACTGTTCATGAAGGACACCGTTATTAATACTCTTTGCGCGCAACCGCTCCCCGATCCGCTGAATATGACAATATCACCCGGAAAGAGTATTAATGCCCATCGTCATTGATAACTCTGTCTCCATAGCCTGGTGTATGAGTGATGAGGCTGCGCCCATAGCAGATAAGGCCATGTCACGCGTCGTCGAAGAGGGCGGCGTTGTGCCGGGAATATGGTGGTATGAACTACGCAATGCCTTGCTGATGAATGAACGCCGCGGACGCATCTCACGGCAACAGGTAGCAGATACACTGATCGACAGCCAGTCTCTGGGGATTTCAGTTGATCATAGACACGATGAGACGTTGATACTTGAACTGGCGCAACAGTTTGAGCTGACCATCTACGATGCTGCGTATCTTGAAGTGGCCCTGCGACGCAGCTTGCCTCTGGCTACACTTGATGAAAGGTTGCGGCAGGCGGCAGAAGCTGTCGGAATAGCCATTGTTGGCACTCATGATTGAAATGAGTGGGAATGACAGAAATCCGAACAAAGAGACTGGTCCTGAAAAAACCGCGGTACAGGGATAAACAGTCTATCGTTTCCCAGATAGGAGACTGGGAGGTTGTAAAATGGTTATCTCAGGTTCCCTACCCGTATACTGAAGCTGATGCTGATGACTGGATAAATTCACTCAGCCGGCAGGAATTGACGTTTAATATATTTGAAAGCGATGGCCTGCTCGGTGGTATTCGATTGGCGCATGACGACGATGATGACTATTACGACTTGGGTTACTGGCTGGGCAGAGGGCATTGGGGTCAGGGATTTGCCACGGAAGCAGGCAGGGGTTTACTCCATTACGCGGTTGAGGAACTGGACATAAGGAATTTCAAATCCAGTTATATGACAGGGAATGATGATTCGGCAAAGGTGCTGTCTAAACTTGGCTTCAAAATAACGGGAGAGGGAGAAGTTTATTGCCTTTCCCGGAAAGCAACACTTCCCTGTATAAATCTGGAATTGGCATATACACACGATTATTGGTGAGGCAGATTATGAATATCACAAAACGGCAACCCGTCAGTGTCGGTGAGGCGCAGGTGGGAAACCATAAGATTCTTTACCATATTAACGAAAATGGGAATCATGAAAATAACGCTTGATATACACGATGCACTGCTGGACAGGGCGAAACGCTATGCGAAGAAGACCGGTCGGCCATTACGCGCGGTCGTAGAAGACGGTCTGCGCCAGGTGCTGGCTGTCCCTGTTTCACCCCATAATTATCAATTACCCGACCTGAGTGTTGGAGATGCGGCAGGGATTGACCCGCTTGAGGCGTACTCGTGGCAGGATTTGCGCGGGATGATTTACTCTTAAAAACTACCGGAACAGGTCCTTATACTCCTCCCGCAACAGGCTCTTCAGGACCTTGCCCATGGTGTTGCGGGGTAGTTCGTCGACGAATATGATCCGCTTGGGCGCCTTGAAGCCGGCCAGCCTGTCCTTCGCGTAATCCGTCACCTGGCCTTCATTGAGGATCGCGCCGTCCGTGCACACGATCGCCGCCACCACGGCCTCGCCGAAGTCGGGGTGAGGTACGCCGATTACGGCTGATTCCCTGACCCCGTGCACATCATTGATAATGTTTTCCACCTCGGCGGGATAGACGTTCAGGCCGCCCGTGATGATCAGGTCCTTGCTGCGGCCGACTATGGAGACATAACCGTCCTCACCGATGACGCCCAGGTCGCCGGTGTTGAAAAAGCCGTCCCCGGTGAAATCCCCCGCGGTCTTCTCGGGCATCCGCCAGTATTCCCTGAAGACATTCTCGCCCCGCACCTGGATATTGCCGGTTTTACCATCAGGCAGCACCGTTCCCGCGGCGTCGCAGATGCGTACCTCTACCCCGGGCAGGGGCGGCCCGACTGAGCCGGGCTTGCGTTCCCCATCCAGGGGATTGGAGGTGTTCATATTGGTCTCGGAGGTGCCGTAGCGTTCGAGAATGCGGTGGCCGGTGCGCTTTTCGAATGCATGGAAGGTCTCTGCCGGCAGCGGCGCCGAGCCCGATATAAAGAGGCGCACGTGAGCGGCAGTCCCACGGGTGAAATCTCCACCGGCCAGCAGGCGGGTGTAATAGGTGGGGACGCCCATCATGGCCGTGCATTCCGGCAGCAGTTCGATAACCTTGCCGGCATCGAAGGCCGGCAGCCAGCGCATGGCGCCGCCGCTCAACAGGACGCAGCCCAGGGCCACGAACAGGCCGTGGACGTGGTAGATGGGCAGGGCGTGCAGCAGGACGTCGTTTTCCGTAAAACCCCATGCCTGCACCAGGGTTCGGGCGCTTGCGTACAGGTTGTTATGGGTCAGGACAATGCCCTTGGGCTTGCCCGTGGTGCCGGAAGAATAGAGCAGGGCCGCCATGTCGTCCCTGTCCCGGCGCACAATGACGGGATCATCGTCCGTATCCCGCGACCGGTCGGCCAGTGTGCCTGAGCCGTCCGCATCCAGGGTAAACAAGCGCGGGATGGACAGTTGTTGCGCCAGCGGCCCGATCATATCCAGGTTCCCGCTGTCGCAGACCACTACCGCAGGTTCGGCGTCGGCAAGGAAGTATTCGAGTTCGCCGGCCCTGTAACCCGTGTTCAGGGGATGGAACACAAAGCCGCCCCGCAGGCAGGCAAGGTACAGGCAAAGCGTCTGCGGAGTCTTGGCTGTCTGCACGGAAATACGGTCGCCGGGCACGGCCCCGGTTTCCGCCAGGAACCTGGCCAGCCGCGCCGATTCACTCTCTATATCGGCATAGCGGTATTCATCACCGGTATCCGTTACCAGCAACGTCTTGTCAAGCCGGTCTTCGAATACTTCATGAAAACGGGCGTACAGGCTGTGGTTTTCCTGCATGATCCGTCAATAAAACCCCACCTTCAGCCTGACGTAATAAAACCGTCCCAGGTAGTCGTAAATTGACGAGGTGTTGTCGGACACGTCGGGCACGTAGGGCGGTGTTTCATCGGTGAGGTTCTCCGCGCCCAGCGTGATGTCGAAGGTATCGCCGCGGTAGTTGCCGAACAGGTCAAAGTAGTTGACCGCGCCCACGGTGGTATGAATATTGTCGAATTTGATGGTGTCGAAGATGTCCATGGCGTCCAGGTAGCGCCAGGAACCGCCGAGGGTCCAGTTGTTCCGGCTGAATGACACGGACAGGTTTGAACGCCATTCGGGGTAGCCGGCCCAGTCGGAGATATTGCCGGCCACCATGTCGGTGCGGTCGCTGACGGCGCCGCCACCGGTTGTCTCCACGTACTCGTTGAGCCAGTTGACGTTGCCATTGAGGCCGATGTCGCCGAAGTCCGTGGACAGCGTCCAGGACGCATTGAGATCGATACCGGAAGTCTCAAGACGGGCCAGGTTTTCGTTAAGCAGGTCGAAGCGGATGATTGTGCCGGAAGGGCCGCGCCCGATGCGGGCGCATTCCGGCGCCGCAAGGTTCGGCGTGGTGTAACAGGTGAGAATCACGTCCACCGGGTCGGGGGTATTGATGGCCTTGTCCACCCGCACGTCGTAATAGTCGACGGCCAGCGAGAGATTCTCAATCGCATCCGGCGTCCATACCAGGCCGACGGAGAAACTGTCGGAGGATTCCGGTTCGAGGTCCGGATTCCCGCCCGCGGATATCTTCAACTGCGAGGCATTCTGCACGTAATCGGCGGGAATGCCCTGGCTGGCGCAGTTGGCCTGCACCGTGGCGTTGTTCCGGTACAGGTCGGCCGCGCTGTTGCAGGGGTCGGCCACGGTCGGGTAGTTGTCCACGATACCGCCGAAGGACTCCAGGATATTGGGGGCCCGGAAACCGGTGGCAAAGACCCCGCGCAAATGGATATCGTGAACCGGCGCCCAGTGCAGGGCCAGTTTGAAAGTCGCTTCGGAGCCGACATGGTTATACTCGGAATAGCGCACCGCGGCATCCAGGGACAAATCGTGGGCAAAACTGTTGTTCGCGAGCAGCGGCGCGTGGAATTCCGCGAAGGCCTCCCATACGGAAAAATCGCCTTGCGTCGGTTCCGCATACCTGTCGGCGCTGTGCCCGGCCTGGACCAGTTCGGAGACATGCACGCTGCCCTCTTCATGGCGCCACTCCAGTCCGGTCGCCACGCCGATGGGGCCGCCGGGCAGCGACCATAACTCGCCGGTCAGGGCGCCGGCCAGGTGCCAGAACTCATAACGGGTGGCTTCCTCGTCGGTGAACAGCACGTAATCGATTTCTTCCCGGCTCTTCGCGCCCCGTCCGAAAATGTCCAGGGTGGGGTTGCCGCCGGCGTCCTTCGGGCAGGCCGGGTCCCGCGCGCAGGCAGCCGGGTCCAGGGCGGTCTGCAACCTGGCAACGTTCACCTGGTTGCGGGTTACTTCATCCAGGGTGGAGCGGCCGTAGGTGAGCCAGGCGTCGTATTCCCAGGCCTGTGCGAGCCCCGGCAGTTTTCCCTGCAAACCCGCTGTGATTTTCATGGTGTCGCTGTCGTAGTTGTACAGGCGCGGGCGCAGGTCTGCGGCGCGCCACCACATCTGGAAGCGGTCTGCGTCCGGCCCTGTCGCGGCGCGGATGACCGGCACGGCATCCGCCGGGACGTGGGGATTGCTGAACGGCACCTGCAGCAGGTCGGTAAACCGTCCCAGGGCATCCGCTATGGGCATGGGAGTGTATCTCAGTGTCCCTTCCCGGTGCATGCCCAGCAACTCGTAGTACAGGACGGCGCGGTCCAGTTCCAGCTCTCCCGTGACGGCGCCGTTGGCCACGCGGGAACCGCTTACCAGCGAAGGGCCGCCTCCCTCGATATCGGAGTAGTTGAAACGATGGCCGGTGTCCAGGATGGACTGTAGACTGCCATCTCCGGCGGACCCGTTCAGGCCGCTGGTTCCAAAGGTGTCATAGGGCTGGTAACTGGCGCCGCTGACCGGATCCGGCTTGAAGATAATGCCGGCATCCGGCTGCCTGCCCTCGGGCGGTATGCCGCTGCCCATCAGGGTCAGGGTCGCGCCGTCGCCGCTGTCCAGTTGTCCCAGGATGGGTATTTGCGACCAGTCACGCTGCTGGGCGTCCACGTTGCCGGTATCCACGATGGTCGCAGCCAGGGTGATATGGCCCCGCTCCCCGGTGCGGCCGGCAATGAACCCTGCATTCCAGGAGTCGCCGCCCGGGTCTTCCGGTGTCCCGAAACCGGCGCTCAGCTCGACACCCTCAAAACGCCTGGTCCTGACGTTGATGACGCCGGCAACCGCGTCCGAGCCGTAGATGGCGGAGGCCCCGTCCGCCAGCACTTCGATGCTGTCTATCAGGTTGACGGGGAAGGACTGCAAATCGACCCCGATCGCGAGCGAACTGCTGATGGTATGCACCATTCGGCGGTTGTTGAGCAGCACCAGAGTCCGTGCAGGAGTCAACTGGTGAATGCCGGATAAATGCGCGCCCCGCCCGCCCGATGCATTGTTCCTGGAGATGCCCTGCAGGCCGATTGAGGGCAGCTTCAGCAGCATGTCCTGCACGCTGTAGTTGGGGGTGCGTTCGATGTCTGCGCTGTCTATCACGGACATCGGGCCCACGTATTCGGCCGGGTCCCGCCCGATGCGGGAGCCGGTGACGATTAGCTCCTCCAATCCTTCCGAATGGGCCGGCGCCGGCGCCAGGCCGGCAGCCAGGGAGCAGATCAGTGCCGTAACAAGTATGAATAAACGCAATTTCGATTCCATAGTATAATTCTACCGTATGATTAAGCGTATTCTATTACTGTTTTTGCTGACCCCTGCAGGATTTGCCGACACTGTTGTCGGTGATTTCCGGCTGTCCGTAGTGACCGATGAGGTTCCGGGAGCGAGACAGATGGCGGAAACGGCGTCCGGCCTGTTGCTGGTGGGTTCGTTGCGCCAGGGGAACCTGTATGCCGTAGCGACCGGTGCGGACGGAACGGTTGAGGTGTTTACGTTTGCCAAGTGGCTTGAGTTGCCCAGCGGCCTGGCGCTGATCGGCGGCGACCTGTACGTGGGCGCGCTGGACCGGGTGCTGCGCTATCGGTCTATTGAAAACACCTTTCGTGACAATCCTGAACCGGAAATTGTGACCGATGAGTTGCCGGACGAGCGCCATCACGGTTGGAAATACCTGTCGGTCGGTCCCGATGGTTTCCTGTACGTTCCCGTGGGCGCCCCCTGTAACATCTGCGAATCCGAAGACCCGCGCTTCGCCAGTATCTTGCGCATGGACCCGGAGACCGGTGAGACAACCCTGTATGCAGCCGGTGTGCGCAATACCGTCGGTATGGCCTGGCATCCGGAGACCGGCGAACTCTGGTTCTCCGACAACGGCCGGGACTGGCTGGGAGATGATTTGCCTCCCGAAGAGATAAACCGCGCGACGGGAGCCGGCGCCCACTACGGCTATCCCTACGTTCATGGCGAAGATATCCTCGACCCTGAGTTCGGTACGGGGCACGACCCCGCGGATTACCTGTCCCCGGAGATCATGATACAGGCCCATTCCGCGGCGCTGGGCCTGGCGTTTTACACCGGTGCGCAATTCCCCGAGTCGTACCGGCACGCGCTGTTCATCGCCGAGCATGGCTCCTGGAACCGCTCCTCCAAGGTGGGTTACCGGGTCAGTGTTGTGCGCTTCGGCGCGTCCGGACCGGCGTACGAACCGTTCCTGGACCTCTGGCTCAAAGGTGAAAAGGTATCGGGCCGCCCCAACGACGTACTGGTATCCCGGGACGGCAGCCTGCTGATCTCGGATGACAAGGCAGGGGCGATTTACCGGGTAACCTACCAGGGGGAGTGATTCTACCATTCGTCATGCCGGACCCCGGCCAACGACATGCCGGGGCATGCTTGTTCCGGCATCCAGTGGGATACTGTGTCGCCCACAGGGCGACCCATTATTTGACTGGATTCCGGCCTTCGCCGGAATGACGAGGAAAAGCCGCAGGAATGGCGGACATGGTGATTTTACCCCCCGCCGATAGCGGGGACGAAAAAGACTTCGTTGCTTTCTTCCAGGGGTTGCAGGGCCCCCAGTTGGCTGACTTGCCCGTTAACGGCAACCGCGATGCCGGGTTTTAGCCTGTCGCCGTCCATGAGCGCGTCCTTTAATCCGGGGTAGGTCTCGTTCAGGGCCACGATCAGTCTCCTGACGGTGCGGCCTTCCATCTCGACGGTTTCCTTACCGCCGGTATAGGTCTGCATGGCCTTGGGAATCCAGACCGTTGGCATGTCAGTCTGATTGAAAGGGGACAGATTTAAAATCTGTCCCCGGTCGATGCTTCATCATCAGGCGGCTTTGACCGGCTCAGCGGCCTTGACGGCAGCGCAGACCTTGCGGGGCGCCATGGGCATGGAGTACAGGCGCACCCCGACCGCGTCATGGATGGCGTTGGCTATGGCCGCAGGCGGCGGCGCTATGGAAATCTCGCCGCAGCCGCGCACGCCGAACGGGTGGGCGGGGTTGGGCGATTCCAGCACCACTGTCTCGAGCATGGGCACGTCCAGCGAGGTAGGCAGACGGTAGTCCAGCAGGCTGGCGTTCTTCAGGCGTCCTTCATCGTCGTAGAAATACTCTTCGTTCAGGGCCATTCCGATTCCCTGTACCGCGGCGCCCTGCATCTGGCCCTCCACGTAATCCGGGTGTACCGCCTTGCCTACGTCCTGGAAGACCGTGTAGCGCAGGATGTCCACCTTGCCCGTTTCCGGGTCCACCTCGACGTCCACCAGGTGCGCGGCAGTCCCCGGGATAAAACTCTGGGTGTGGCCGGTCCTGTGGTGGCTGATGGGGCCGCCGGTCTCGAACATGCGCGCCGCCAGTTCATTAAACGTAATGGTCTGTCCGGGTTCTGCCTTGTTGCTGAAAACGCCGTTTTCGACGCTGACCTGGCCGGCATCAGTCTCCCACAGCAATGCGGCCCGCTCGCACATCTGTTTCAGTATTTCCTGCGCCACCTCGCAAACAACGGCGCCGGTGCTGTAGGTGGTCCGGCTGCCCACCGAAGGCAGGGAAAAACCGATGGACCGGGTATCGGATACCGTCGGGGATACCTGCTCAACGTCAATCCCCAGTGCCTCCGCGGCCTGCATGGCCAGCGAGATACGGGTGCCGCTCAGGTCGGGGCTGGCCGTGGCCAGGGTAACGGACCCGTCCGGGTTGACTTGCATGCGCGCGCTGGAGAGCTCGCCGATGTTGAACCATATACTGTAGGCAAGACCCCGTCCCCGGTTCGCACCTTCCAGGGGCGCCTGGTAATGGGGATGCGCCTTCACGGTTTCCATCATTTTTTCCGTGTCTATGGGCGCCAGCGGGAATCCCGGCACCAGGCGGTCTCCGGACCTCATCAGGTTTTTCATGCGGAATTCAATGGGGTCCATTCCCAGTTCACAGGCCAGTTCATCGATCATCTGTTCCACTGCGAACAGGGCCTGGGGCGCGCCCGGGGCCCGGTAGGGGCGCATGGTGGGCTTGTTGACGATGACGTCGAAGCCGTCGATATGGATATTGGGTATGTTGTAGCGCGACGTGGCGGACATGACGCCGAGGAACAGGGGCCCGCCGGCATAGGCGCCGGCCTCGTAAGCCATGTGCAGGTCCGCTGCCGTGAGCGTACCGTCCCGTTTGACACCGAACTTCAGCTTGATATAAGTGCCGGAACTCGGTCCGGTCGCACGGAACACCTCGTCGCGGCGCATGGCGATCTTGACCGGACATTGTGATTTTTTCGAGAGAAAGGCCGCCACCGGATCGATATAGAGACGCTCCTTGCCGCCGAAACCGCCGCCAATCTCCAGCGGCACCACGTTGATGTTGCTGATCGGCACCTGGATGATGTCGGCCAGGTGATCGCGCAAGGCGAACTGCCCCTGGGTTGCGGTCCACACGGTCACGTAATCGTTACTGTCCCAGGTCACCGTGGTGACATGGCTTTCGATGTAACCCTGGTGGATGGTCTCAGCCGTGTATTCCCGCTCCAGGACCAGGTCTGCCTCGGCGAAACCCTGTTCCGGATCGCCGTTGCCCAGTTGCAGGCGGCTGGCATTGGGCAGGTATTTTTCCGTGGGCGCAATAAACCCGCCCGGGTGAAAATCCTCATGGATTACGGGAGCATCATCCGCCATGGCCGCGCGTACATTCATCACCGGCGGCAACAACTCATATTCCACCTTGATCAGGTTCACTGCAAGTTCCGCATCATGCGGGTTGTCCGCTGCCACCGCGGCGAGGGCATGGCCGTCATACAGGACCTTGTCCTTTGCCATGCAGTTCTCGGACATCTCGCGGATATTGAGCACGCCGGCAGTGCCCAGGTTAAGCAGTTCGTGCCTGACCGCAGGGAAGTCGGCCCCGGTCACGACGGCGCGTACGCCGGGCAGGGCCTCGGCGGCGCTGGTGTCGATGGACAGGATACGCGCATGGGCATGGGGACTGCGGAGGATCTTGCCGTGCAACATGTTCGGCAGGTGAAAATCGTCGGCAAACTGCGCCCGTCCCGTCACCTTGTCGAGACCGTCCGGACGTATCGGCGAGGTGCCGACCACGTTGAAACCGTTTTTTGGTGATGTGTCGTTCATTGTCATGCCTCCACAGCTTTCAATACCGAACGCACCAGCTTGTCATAGCCGGTGCACCGGCACAGGTTGCCCGCCAGCCAGTGGCGCACCTGCTGTTCGTCCGGTCTGGGAGTTTTATCCAGCAATGCCTTTGCGGACATCAGGAAACCGGGTGTGCAGATACCGCATTGCAGCCCGGTCTCTTCCAGGAAAGCCCGTTGCAGGGGGTGCAGTTCATCGCCTGTCGCCAGCCCTTCAATGGTCTCGACACTGCTGCCCTCCGCCTCGACGGCCAGCATGCAGCAGGCATCCAGCAATACGCCGTCGACGATGACGCTGCAGGCGCCGCAGTTGCCGTCGTTGCAGCCTTCCTTCGTGCCGGTGAGGTACAGCACGTCGCGCAGTGCTTCCAGCAGGCTCTGGCGCGGTTCGCACAGGAACTGCTTCTCCGCGCCGTTAATTGTTGCCGTCACCAGTGATTTGCTACTCATTCAGTTTTTCTCCGTTGTGCTTTTGCTTGTATGCGCGGGGCGCGGGGACAGGCCTGCGGACAGACCTCAGGTCTGTCCCCTGACAGAATCTTTGGCCCGGTCGCAGGCGCGTCGCAGCGCCCTTGCCGTCAGGACTTCAACCAGTTGCTTTCGATGTTCTACGGTGCCGCGCATGTCATTGATCGGTGTGGACGCATCCCGGGCAATGCGGGCCGCCGCGGCAATCGACTCGTCGTTAACGGGTTTGCCGGCGAGGGCGGCGCCGGCCGCTTCCACGTACAGGGGAACCGGGGCCACCGCGCCGATGGCTATACGGGCCGCCTTGAAGGTCTCACCGGTTTCATCCAGGTCGACCCGGGCCGCGGCATTCGCCACCGCGATATCCATTTCGTTGCGCGGGATAAAACGCAGGAACGCGGCGCCGGAGTTTGCCTGTGGCGCAGGAATGGTCAGGGAGACCAGGATTTCATCGGGCGCCAGCGAAGTCAGGCCGGGTCCGGTGCAGATTTCTTCCACCGGCGCCTGACGTTCTCCACGGGCGCTGGCGATATGGGCGGTTGCGCCGTAGACGATCACAGGGGGTACCGTGTCGGCGCTGGGCGCGGCATTACACAGGTTGCCGCCGAAGGTTGCCCGCCCCTGGATCTGTATGCCGCCGATCAAGGCCGCCGCATCTGCCAGGGCCGGAAATTTTTCGGATATTTCCTGGTGTTCCCAGACTGTCCGGCAACTGACTGCGGCGCCGATGGTCAGCCGTCCGGCATCCAGTTGCAGGCAGGTAAGTTCCGGAATTTTTTTTGCGTCGATGACGACATCGGGTGACTTGCGGCCGTTGCGCATGAATATGAGCAGGTCTGTTCCACCGGCCAGCAGTTGCGCCGAACCCGCGTGTTCGGCCATGAGCGCCGCTGCCTCATCCAGTTTGCGCGGCGCCAGGTATTGGAAGTCCTTCATGGTTTGATTTGCCGTTATGTGTGAATGATACGTTCGACGATCATATTATCATCGATAATCCTGCCGTTTTCTATGATGAGCTCACCGTCCAGTTCCAGTGTGCAGTCCCGCATGGGCACGTCGTAGTGACCGCGGGTGGTGCGCTTGCCGCCGCCCTGGTTATTGGGGCCGGTCGAGAACAGGAAGTTGCCGGGGAAGGTGCGGGCCGCGGCCCGGCTGCGTTCCGGTTCGTCGCCATTGAGGGCGATGCCGTACCACAGGGCCTGCGGGTTCAGGCCCCAGCCCAGGTGGGAGACCGCGTAAGGGTCCCTGTCCCCGGCGTCCGCCCGGTTATCGTCCAGCCAGTCCTGCATGAGCTTGGCGTCGAGTCCGCCTTCCACCTTGTCGATAAAGCCGTCGCAGACGGTCATCCTGACTTCATCCTGGATATAGCGGCAATACGGCAGGATCACGATGTCTCCCGGCTGGAACACCACCGTGCCGTTGGCGCTGCCCTCGTTGGGGAAGGTGTGTACGTGGCCGCCGCCCCAGTGGTCGAACCGGCCCGGCGCATCGGCATAGCCGTACTGGCTCATCACCGGGTATTCCCCGCAATCGTAGGTCAGGTCGGTGCCGGCCTTGCTGGTAACGCGTATATGTTTTGTATTCGCCAGCAGGGCGTCGGCATAGAGCACCGCTTCCTTGAGGCCCGGCGGGGCCATCAGTTGTTCCAGGTCGTCGGGAGAGTCGATGATCATCAGCACCCGGGTGCCGGCATCCCGGACCTGCTTCAACCAGCTTGTGAACAGGGGTACGTGCAGGGCGACGATGATGTCCGCGGCCCTGGCCGCTTCCAGGGTCCCCTTGCACTGGCCGACGGTGGGTACCCCCACCTTGGTCCAGGACGGAATGGAATTGACGCACATTTCATAGACGTCCGCGCCCAGGTCTTCGGCCGCGGCGAACGCCGCTTCTATGTACTCGCGCCGGGTGGCAAGGTCGCTCAGCAACATCACGGTTTCGCCCTGCTGCACATTGCAAAGTTCGAATTCTTTCTTGAACAGAATCCCCAGCTTGGCCGGGTTCAGTTCCTGTACGCGGGTGATTGCAGGCAACATGTTATGTCCTCCACATAATCTCTTTTGCCATGATTGAATGACTGTGCGGTTTTGTCAACACCTCAGATATTTGGGGTCAATCAAATACATCGGCATCCCTGCCGTCATTGTTACGCGCAAAATCTTCGTCCTCACCAACATTCGGCATGCGGGCCAGTGCCTGGGCAAGCGTGTAAGAGGGGCTGTTGTTGAGTGTGTCGACGGCAAAACCGGAGCGCGCCTTGAATTCGTCGATAACGGATTGCAGCCTGGCCTCGCTGACATGGTCGTGAATGTTCTCCGCATCATCCGGGCATTCGTTTCTCACTATCTCAAGCACTTCATCGGGGCCGTTCTCGCGGCTGGCCAGCACTACCCGGTTTGCTTTCGGCAACCGGTCGGCTTCATAGGCCTTCAGGCCGGCTACCGGGTCGCGCCGTGTCCCCAGCGCATGGGCCAGTGCCCGCCCATCGATGATGGCATGCACTGCGCCGCTGGAACTGACCGGGATCAGGGGGTGCGCCGCGTCGCCCAGCAGGGTCACCCGGTCGAAGGTCCATTGCCGCAACGGGTCCCTGTCGTATATCGGGAATTCAAAGATCTGTTCCGTTGCGGAAATGATGCCGGGCACGTCCAGCCAGTCGAACCGCCAGTCGCGATAGAGTTCGACCAGGTTGTCCGGTTCGGTCAGTTTGCTCCAATCCTCCTCCTGGCGTTTGTCCGTCTCGAAGGGGACGGCGGCAATCCAGTTGATATGGCTGCCTCCGCTCCGTTGCAGAATGCCGGAGATGGGGTAGGACACCAGGCGCAGGCGGTTGTCGCCGCAAATGACCATGGACTCGCCGTCGAGGAAAGGCGCCGCCTTCAGCGCGCCGCGGAAACAGACCATGCCGGCGTATACCGCAGCGCCCTCGTCCGGATACAGCGCTTTCCTGGTGACGGAATGCAGTCCGTCCGCGCCGATGAGCAGGTCGCCCGTGACTTCGGCCAGCGTATCTTTCGATGATGGATCGATAAAACTCGCGGTGACCGTGTCCCGATCCTGTCTGAAACCCGCAAGCTGGTGGCCGGCGACCACCTTATGTGCGCCCGCGCGCCGTCTGAATGTTTCCAGCAGCAGCAACTGCAACTCGCCGCGGTGCACCGAGTACTGCGGCCACGAGTAACCGGCGTATTCGCCGCAGGGCACGCTGAGAGCGAGCTTGCCGCGCCGGGTAAAATACTTCATGGAGCGGGTGCGGACGGCGATCCGGTCCAGGTCGTCCTTGAGGCCGAGAGCGATCAGTTCCCGCGCCGCGTGGGGCAGGATATTGATGCCGACCCCTAACGGCTCTACCGTCCTGGCGCTTTCAAACACCGTGACCTCGATACCGAGCTTCTCCAGGCTCAGCGCAGCGGTCAAGCCGCCGATTCCCGCTCCTGCAATCAACACATGCATATCAGTCTCATTTTATACATAACGGCAAAAATAATTCCGCATCATGGTTCGTACTCCCGCGCAAGTTTATCCCTGCGAAGGCAGGGACCAGTATCCAGTAAGCAGACATTCATTATAAGGAGTTTTTCTGTCAACTGGATTCCCGCCTGCGCGGGAATGACGAACGGAGTGCTATTTGTGTCGTTACGTATAATCGGTTCAGCCTGGATTTCAGGACATCCTGAGCACCGGCTTGACGGCCGTTCCGGTATGGGAATCGGCAAAGGCCTGGTTGATGTCGGCAAAGTCGTAGGTCCTGACCAGGCGTTCCACCGGGAATTGTCCCTGTTGCTGTAACTCGATCAGCCTCGGCAGGAAGGTGCCGGGGACCGATGATCCCTGGATGATGCCGCGCAGGCTGGCGGCCTTGATCATCACGTCCGAGGGAGAGAACGGGTATTTCTCGCCGAAGCGCGGCGCGGTGACCATGCCGCATACCCCTTCCATGCCCAGGCAGGCCACGGCGTCTTCCAGCGCCTGTTCGTTGGAGGACGTTTCAAGGGCAAAATGCATACCGCCGGGTACGATCTCCAGGACCCTGCGGGGAACCTCACCCTCGCGGGCATCCAGGGCATGGGTGGCCCCCAGTTCCAGCGCCAGGTCGAGGCGCATCCGGTTGATGTCCACCGCGATGATGGGTGAGAGGTCAAGCACCCGGGCCATCATGACCGCGCTCAATCCCACGGCGCCGGCGCCGAACACCGCCAGGTTGTCCCTGGCCGACGCCCCGAACGTATTGATGATGGAGCCGGCGCCGGTCTGGATACCGCAGGGCAGGGCGGCGAGCAGTTCGGCGGGGATGTCGCCGTCGATGCGCACCACGTCGCGCTCAAGCGTCAGCGCGTGCCGGGCGAACGTGGACTGCTGAAAAAAAGCGCTGGATATGGGTGTCCCGTCAAGCGAGACCGGCATGGAGCCGTCGGCGCGCGTGCCGTCGAAGCTCAGCGCTATCGCATCGTTACAGATATACGGGCGGCCCTCGGCGCACTTCGTGCAGGCGCCGCACCAGGGATAGGACACCACCACCCGGTCACCGGGTTTCACCCGATGCACCGCGTTGCCGACCACTTCGACGACGCCGGTCCCCTCGTGGCCCAGGACCGCGGGCAGGGGCGTCATCGCTCCCTGGGCAATGAGGTCGGTGTGGCAGACGCCGCAGGCGTCGACCCGGATGAGGATCTCATCGCCGCGCGGATCGTCCAGTTCCACGGTTTTCAGTGAGAATTGTCCGCCGGGTTCATACACGACGGCAGCAGTTGTGGTAATAGTCATAAGGCTGTCTCCAGACGCGCCCGCGCGGCGACCGGAGGGAGGATTAGCGCCAGTGATAAGAAGAACAGGGTTACTCCCAGGAGCAATACGGCATGGAAGCCGTCCTCTCCGACCAGCATGGCCGCCGCGGCAGGGCCAGCACTGACGCCCAGGAACTGCATGGCCGTAGCGTACACGACCATTTTGCCGGTCGGGTCAAAACTGGCCATGGCGGCCAGCAGGTAGGGGTGGGACAGGTTCCAGGCGTATTGGAACGCGCTTACGATAACCAGGTAGCCCAGGGCGCCGGGGGCGCCGAACAGGAAAAGCAGGGGCAGGGCGGTCCCCGTGATTCCCAGGGTGAGCATCAGGCCGCGGCCGTAACGCGCACCCAGCAGCGCGGCCGTAAATGCGCCTGCCATACCCAGGAACTGGGATGCGGACAGGCTGTTGGCAACCTCCTGTTCCGCGATTCCGGCATTGACGCCCATGCGGAACAGGTAAGTCCATACGGCAAACGCGGCGACAAAATAAACAAACATCGCTGCCAGCGCCATCCCTTTCCGGTTCCAGTCAATATGCCTGGCATTTTCGTCGATTTCCCGGTGTTCCTCGCCGGATACCGGCATCATGTGCACGAAGGGGAGGCCGACCAGGGCGAATGCGGCAAAAAACAGCAGCAGTCCCGGCATGCCGAAACTGCCGAATATCCAGGGCAGGAACGGGTAAACGATGGCGGAGTATACAAGGACGAAAAAGATACCCAGCCCGAAATTCCGGTCCGCCTTCGCGGTCAGGCCGAACACCGTGTAAGACAGGGACACGATAAAGCCGCCGCCGATGCCAGTGATAAACCGGAGCGCGCAGAACAGGTACATGTCCGTGATGAAGATAGAGGCGATATTGCCGAAGATCAGCAACAGCAGCGATATGGCGAAGACATGGCGCCAGTTCACCCGCCCCACCAGGAACATCATGGCGATGGTCGCGCAGGTCATGCCGATCATCTCTGCCGAGGCGATAAATCCTGCGTCTGCCTCGGTAAAACCGACGTATTCCACCAGGCCCTGCACGAAACCCGGCAGCAGCAGCACCGTCTGCGGGCCGATGGTGTGGATGATCAGCGCCGCGACGATCAGTTTCGTGCTGTTTATTTCTACCCGTGACGCCGGGTCACCTGCCAGAAGTCTAATCATGGTTATGAAATATCACGACCCCATGCGTCATTCCTGCGAAAGCAGGAATCCAGTCAATCAAACGTCGCTCGCGACACATTATATGGTGTCCCTACGGGACTTGTATTCCACTGGATTCCCGCGTGCGCGGGAATGACGTTATTATACCAAATGATGTACCTGTATCCACTCTGGATTCCCGCGTGCGCGGGACGAGTAAAGAGCTTACAGTTCAGGATCAAAAGTATGATCTCACCCTTTCCAGAGACCTTCCCGGACCAGGTCGCCGCCCACCTCCTCGATACTTGCGCGCAGCACCTCGGCGATGAAGTCAATCTGCTCCCCGGTGAGTATCAGCGGCGGAGAGATCAGCACCATTTCACCGATGCCTCGGGCCACCAGCCCGCGCCGCCTGGCCGCGTCGGTCACGCGCGTGGCAATCTGCACCTCGGGAGGGAACAGCGCCTTCGTTTCCCTGTCGCTGACGAATTCCAGGGCGAACATGAAGCTCCTGCCGCGCGCATCGCCCACCAGGGGCAGGTCGCCCAGTCCGAATATTTTCTCTTCAAAATACGGCCCTGTCCGGCGCACGTGTTCCAGCAGGCTTTCGCGTTCCATGATCTCCAGGTTTTTCAGGGCCGCGGCGCAGCACACGGGATGCCCGGTATAGGTGAAACCGTGCGCGAAACTCGAATCACTGCCGGCTGAACTGATGACATCGAAGATCTCTGCAGAGATCAGGGCCGCGCCCAGCGGCTGGTAGCCTGAGGTAATGCCCTTGGCGCAACAGATGATGTCCGGCACGACGTCATAAACATCTTCGGACGCGAACCAGTGCCCGAGGCGGCCGAACGCGGTAATGACCTCGTCGTGCACGTACAACACGCCGTAGTTCCTGCATAACTCACGCGCCTTCCTGTGAAAACCGGGCGCAGCCTCGTGCACGCCGCCCACGCCCATGATCGGTTCACAGATGAAACAGGCGACGCGTTCAGGACCAATCTCCAGGATCTTGTCTTCCAGTTCCTGAACCTGCATGTCACAAAACTCCTCCAGCGAGACCCCCTCGGGCCGCCGGTAGTTGCTGGGTGAGGAGATCAGGTGGGTGATGTCGTCC
Source organism: Gammaproteobacteria bacterium (assembly GCA_965204045.1). Taxonomy (GTDB): domain Bacteria; phylum Pseudomonadota; class Gammaproteobacteria; order Eutrophobiales; family Eutrophobiaceae; genus JAAXHV01. Next base: position 3,809,295 of record CBDBDW010000002.1, on the reverse strand, counting down.
ACGTAATGGAACCGGTTTTGCCGGGTATTGGCCTTGCCGCTGACCGACGCCATCATGTAGGAGGTACCGTGGTAGCTGTCGGTCCTGGCGATGATGTGTTTCTTTTCCGGTTTGCCCTGCAGGATGAAGTAATGGTGGATCATCCGCACGGCGCTGTCGTTGGCGTCGGTGCCGCCGTTGGTGAAGAACACGTGGTTCAGGTCGCCCGGCGTCATGCCGGCCAGTTTTGCCGCCAGTTCGACCGCCGGCGCCGACGTGCAGTCGCCGAAATGGTTCACCTGGGGCAGTTGGCGCGCCTGTCCGGCAATGACTTCGGCCAGTTCCGCGTTGCCGTAGCCTATGTTCACCGACCACAGCCCGCCGTTGGAGTCCAGGTAACGGTTGCCGTCTGCATCGAAGACATAAGCGCCTTCGCCCTTGACGAATACGCTGCAGCCCTTTTCCCTGAAACTGGGCCAGACGCTTTGCGGGTGGATCAGGTGGTCCTGGTCCTTTTGCCACAGGTCCCGGGAATTGAAACCGTCGAATTCGGAATAGTCAGGTTGGTACATTGGCAGCGCCCTACGCTCATTATTTCTTTCATTTTGTACAACAAAATTATAAAATAGTCAATCAGCATATTATCTTGGATAACTTATAAATTAAATTAATAACAGTTAATAACTATCTGTTTTATAGTTAAATTAATAAAATAATCATATTGCTTTGATTGTATGATGGGACTATCAGGCGCAATATTAATGTACAATCAGGTGGCAGATACAGGAGACCGGTCCGATGGCTCAAGAGAATACAACGGGTGAGAAGATCAATCGTTTTCTCGCAACTCCCAGGCCCATGCTGATCAACGGCGAATGGGTTGCAGCCGCCGGCGGTGAGACCATCCCGGTGTTGAACCCCGCCACCGGCGAACGGATTGCCACATCTTATGCGGGCGACAGGACTGACGTCGACAGCGCCGTAGGGGCCGCGCGCAATGCCTTCGAGTGCCAGGAATGGAGAAGGATGATGCCGACGGAACGCACCAGGCTGATGTGGAAGCTGGCCGACCTGATCGATGAGAACGCAGAGGAACTGGCGCAGATGGAGGTGTTGAACCAGGGCAAACCCATTGAACTTGCGCGCCACCTGGATGCCGCGGGCGCTGCCGAATCGCTGCGCTATTACGCCGGCTGGTGCACCAGGATCGAGGGCATCACCACCGCGGACCTGTCCTTCCCAGACCTGCGCGGCGAGAACGCCAGGGGACCCGCCTACCATGCCTACAGCCTGAAGGAGCCGATAGGTGTGGTCGGCGCCATCGTGCCCTGGAACGTGCCACTGGTGATGGCCATTGCGAAAATGGGCCCGGCGCTGGCGGCCGGTTGCACCATGGTATTGAAGCCGGCGGAGGAAACGCCGCTCACCACCCTGCGGCTAGGCGAACTGGTCCTGGAGGCGGGTTTCCCGCCCGGCGTGGTCAACATCGTCACCGGTTACGGGCACGTGGTCGGGGCCGCCATCGCGGAGCACCCCGGCATCGACAAGGTCGCCTTTACAGGTTCCACCGAAACCGGCAAGAGGATTATCCGTGCAGCCACCGGCAACCTGAAGAAGGTGTCCATGGAACTGGGGGGGAAGTCCCCCGTGGTGATCTTCGATGATGCAGACATAGACAGCGCCATTGCCGGCGCCGCGGAGATGATCCTGCTCAACTGCGGGCAGATGTGTTTTGCCGGCTCCCGGTTGCTGGTGCATGAAAAAGTCTATGACAAGGTGGTGGACGGTGTGGCGGATATCGCCCGTAATACGAAGATCGGTCCGGGCATCGACCCGGAGACGGAACTGGGCCCGCTGGTGTCCGCCAGGCAACGGGAGCGGGTGTGCGAATATATCGAGTCTGGCCGGGGAGAGGGCGCGGAAATTCTGCTGGGCGGCAAGCCGCACGGCGAGAAGGGTTATTTCATGGAACCCACCATCCTGACCGGGACGGAACCGGGCATGAGGGTGGTAAGGGAGGAGATATTCGGGCCGGTGCTGGTGACTACACCGTTCAGGGAAGCCGCCGACGTTATGGACGTTGCCCGGGTCGCCAACGATACGGACTACGGCCTGGTCGCGACCATCTGGACCAGGGACCTCAGCCGCGCCCACAGCCTGGCCGCCGAGATCAAGGCTGGGATGGTGTGGATCAATACCCCGCTGGCCTTTGACGAGACCCTGCCGTTCGGCGGTTTCAAACAATCCGGCTGGGGGCGGGAGGGTAGCCGCATGTCCGTGGATGAATATATGGAGTCAAAGTCGGTTATCGTCGCCTTGTGAGGGCAGGTTATGACAACAGCAAAAGAACGGGCATATACCAAGATCAGGAACACCATCCTGTCGGGAAGCTTCGCACCCGGCTTCCAGTTGAAGGAGGAGGAACTCTCGGAGTTTTGCGGCGTGAGCCGAACGCCGGTGCGCCAGGCCATCCAGCGCCTTGCCGCCGAGGGCCTGGTCACCATCAGGGAGAACCGCCGCTCCTACGTGACGGACCTGACGGAAGACGAGTTCGAACAAGCCTTCGACGTGGCATCCATGCTGGAGAGCTACAGCGCCGGGCTGGCCGCGGAACGCCTGACCGAAGACGACCTGCAGAAACTGCGGGACCTGGAAGACCGCATGGAGAACCTGGCCGAGGACGATGTCAGGGACTACCGCAGGTTCCTGGAACTCAACATGGAATTCCATAACCTGATCCATGAAGCATCGGGCAATCGCAACCTGTTCGAGATGATCCAGCGGGTCCCGGATATCGCCAACACCATACTGCTCAAAACAGGAGACATGAAGAGCATGAAGGAAGCCCAGTCCGATCACCGCAACATCATCGCGGCACTGGAACTGCGCGACTCGAAACTGGCCGAACTGCAGATGAAAGTGCACATCGAATCCATCCGCCGCTCCATGCGCCGGCTTGTTTTCTCACAAGGTTAAAACATGGACCAAAGCACCGAATTCGTCAGCTACGTGACGGAATTGCTGGCGCCGTTCGGCGATGTCCGCGCCAGGCGGATGTTCGGCGCTTACGGTATCTTCAGGGGAGACCTGATGTTCGGCATAGTAGCCGACGAAACGCTGTACCTGAAAGCGGATGACGTAAACAGGACAGATTTTGAAGCGCGCGGTCTGGAACGGTTTGTCTATTATAAAAAAGGCAAACCCATGTATTTATCCTATTACCAGGCCCCGGAAGAGGCCCTGGACAACTCCGGAGACATGCTTGCCTGGGCAGAAAAATCCTTTGCTGCCGCGATTCGTTCGCAGGGATAAAGATAACCGGTCTCATTGGACAAGGCTTCCCCTTTCGCACCCACGGATATAGTGGTATCTTCTCTCCGTTGTAGTAACTGCGTAGAGAAAGTTAACGACTTTATTTTTGGAGATGGGGAAGTCAGGCAAGACGGACAAATCGGAAGAAAACGGCAAGTAGATGGCTATGGAACTGAAACTCGAGGAACTCTCATATCAACGCGAGGCTATAGACGCCGTCGTGCGACTGTTTGAGGGACAGCCGCGCAATACATTCGATATGGCTTGCCACGAAGGTGTGCGAAGCAACGTCCTCACCATCCCCACCGAGCAGGTCCGCGAGAACTTCCTCGCAGCCATCGAAGACAGCGGCACTGACCAAGAAGCGGCTTCTCTCGACGAAGCCCTGGACTTCTGTATCGAGATGGAGACAGGCACCGGCAAGACTCTCGTTTACCTCAAGACGGCCTACGAACTATACCGCCAATACGCCTTTACGAAGTTCATTATTCTCGTTCCCTCCGTCGCCATCAAGGAAGGCGTCCTGTCCACTTTCGACGTGTTCAAACGACAGCTTGCCGACGTGTACGGCTTTACGCCCGCATGCTTCGAGTACGACAGCAAGCGCTTGAATCGCGTGACGGCTTTTGTCGAAGAGCAGCATCCCCAAATCATGGTGATGACGCTTCAGTCCTTCAATGCGGAGGACCGCATTCTCAACCAGACCCAGCGAGAAGACCTCTTCTTCAATATGCCCTTCATCGAGGCTATTGCGCGCACGCAGCCGATTATCATCATGGACGAGCCGCAAGAGGGCATGGACACGGAGAATGCCGTCGCTCGCATCGACGCCCTCAAACCGCTATGCAGGCTCCGCTATTCAGCGACACATAAGGTAATGCGGAATCTCGTGTACAGGCTGACGCCGTTTGACAGCTACCAACAGGGCCTTGTAAAGAAGATCGAGGTTTTGACTGTTGCAGAGCAAAACCAGGAAGCGACGTTGCGCGTCGAGCTTGTCGAAGTGAAAACGTATCAGGATGGCAAGCCGCCGAGGGCGAAGCTGCGCCTCTGGTACGCAAAGAAAGACGGTTCTTTTGCCTCGCGCGAGTCTCCGTTTCTCAAGGTCGGAGACGATTTGGAACAAAAGACGGGCAACGTCGGCTATCGGGGCTATGTTATTCGCCGCATCTCGAAGCCACTTCGCGAACGCACCTATCGTTGCGAATTTGAAAACGGCTCCATCGTGGTCGAAAAGGAGAAAGCCGCCGACTTGGAGGGCATCTTCGGGGAGCAGCTCTATTGGCTGATCGACAGCCATTTCACGAAACGTGAGCGACTTGCTCCGCGAGGGATCAAGTGCTTATCCCTCATCTTCATTGATCGCGTGGACAACTACGTCCAGCCGGATGGCATCATTCGCCGCATCTTCGCCGAGAAATATCGACAGGTCTGTCGAGAGAGGAAGATTTGCGAACCTGATAAAGACGCAATAGCTGCAGTGCAGGGCTACTACTTCGCGCGGACAGGAAAGGGTGAGTATACCGATAACGAGCGTTCCATGCGCACGAACAAGGAGCTGTTCAACCTCATCTTGAAACAGAAGGAAGAATTGCTGCGCATTGGGAATCCGGTTGAGTTTATATTCTCGCATTCAGCCCTTGGCGTGGGATGGGACAATCCCAACGTGTTCAACATCGCAACGCTCAATCAGAGCTACAGTGAGATCAAGAAGCGGCAGGAGATCGGTCGCGGACTTCGCATTTCCGTCAACCAGGAGGGCCAGCGCATCTATGACGCCGACGACTGCCAGGAAGGGGAGGAGATCAACCTTTTGACGATTGTTCCGAACGAGACTTATGAAACGTTCGTTAGTCAGTACCAAAGCGAAATCAGGGAGGTATACGGAACAACTGCTTCCGGCGCGAAGACACGGCACAAGAAGAAGGGCAAACATCCGCGCAAGCGTCGCTTGAAGAGGAAAGTTTCAATCTATGAAAGCGATTCCTTTCGTGAGTTCTGGCGGCGCCTGAGTCTGCGCACCGACTACACGGTTGTCATAGACGAAGAAGCTGTTATCACCCGTGCCGCCGAGGCCCTGAATGCCTTGAAGATTGAACCCTACATCGCTGAAGTTGCCATTAACCGTGTTGACCGGCTTGAGGCCGAAGGGGTGAAGACAAAGCACCTGGGCAGCGAACGCCGCCACCTGCGTGCTACGTTCGGGGCCATGGACCTGGTCGAGGAAATCAGCGAGGGAACATCACTCGCCTATCCGACAGTGATCCAAATCTTGCGCGATGTAACTAACCGTGATGCCATTGTTGCAAACCCCAACCGCTTCATTCACGAAGCATCATCGCGAATCCGGGAAATTGAACTGGGTGAACTACTTCGCGGCTTGACCTATACGCCCAGCGGCGAAGAGTTCGACATTTCGCGGCTTGAGCCGAGTATCGTGACCTACGCGGACACCATTGAAACGCCAAATCGGGGCTTGTATGACCGTGTTGTGTTCGACAGCAATTTTGAGCGGGCGTTCGCAAGGTCCGCCGACAACGATGACGAAGTTGTGTGTTTTCTCAAACTACCGGATTTTTACCAAATCCCAACCCCTATCGGCCCCTACAATCCTGATTTCGGCGTTGTTTTTCGACGTAAGGGCATTCGGGAAGGCGAAGAGGCTGAGTTCTACTTCGTTGTTGAAACAAAGGGCACGAACGAGCTTGCAGACAAGAAGGCGCTTCGTGAGAGCGAGGTCTACAAAATCAAGTGCGCGATGAAGCACTTTGAAGCGCTGGGGGTGGATGCGCATGTCAAGTATGACGCGCCCGTTAAGGAGTATTCCGTCTTTAAGTCCCGCGCCAAGGGAGTGATGCATGCCTGACAAGATTCAGAACAAAGTTCCGAATGCACCGGCTCCGGACAATACCGCGCTATTCGGCCGAGTTGTCGACATTCTCGAAGAAGCGCGCAGTCATGTCGCTCGAACAGTCAACAGCGCAATGGTGGCCGCATACTGGCTGATCGGACGTGAAATCGTTGAGGAAGAGCAGAAGGGGCAGAAACGGGCTGAGTACGGAAAGGCAGTGGTAGAGGATCTGTCGAGGCGATTGACCAGACGCTATGGCAAGGGCTACTCCGCCTTGTCCTTGTGGAATATGCGTAAGTTCTATCAAATATACAGTGGTCGCGCGGCGACAATTCTTTCCCCACCGGGGAAAGAATTTCGGCGACAAGAGATTCTTTCCCCGGTGGGGAAAGAATTGGACAACAGCGGCAGATTTAAGCCCCCGAATGGAGAATTGAAATCAAAACAGTACCCAACGGGTACTGAATCCGCTACAGGCTTCCATCCCGATTTAAGCTGGTCGCACTACCGCGCCCTGATGCGCGTTGAAAACGAGGAGGCACGGCAGTTCTATGAACAAGAAGCCGTTCGCAACCACTGGAACAAGCGACAGCTTGAACGACAAATCAATACCCTGCTCTTTGAACGCTTGCTCAAGAGCCGCGACAAGGATGGTGTACTGCAACTCGCCAATGAAGGACAGACGACCGAACATCCCATCGACTTCATCAAAGACCCTTATGCCTTGGAGTTCCTCGGGCTTCCCGAGTCGCATCGTTTAGTCGAAAGTGAATTGGAAACGGCCCTTACAAACCACATGCAGGAGTTTCTACTGGAGTTAGGCGCTGGATTTGCGTTCGTGGCCCGACAGAAACGGCTCACGCTGGATGGAGACCATTTCTATGCGGACCTGGTCTTCTATCACGTGCGCCTCAAGTGCTATGTTATCATCGACTTGAAAACAGAAAAGCTCACTCATGGCGACATCGGCCAGATGCAGATGTACGTTCACTATTTTGATCGTGAGGTATGTATCCAGGAGGACAACCCTACGATTGGCTTGATCCTCTGCACCGACAAGAACGATGCCGTCGTCGAATACGTGCTCGACAAGGGCAACGAACGTATTTTCGCCAGTCGTTACAAGCTGGAACTGCCACCAAAGGAGGAGTTGCGCAGGCTGCTTGTGGAATGGCGCTCAGAGAACGTAGAGGACAACTTATGAACAAGGTCATTATGGATCGAATGCCGGCCACGCCGGATGTGAACCAGGAACGTCTGGAACAACTCCGTGCGCTTATGCCGGACCTGTTTACCAATGATGGAGATCTCAACCCGGACGAGTTGAAACGCCTGATCGACTCCGACTTGGTGCCGGAGTCCGAGCGCTTTGAATTTCGTTGGTTTGGGAAGACCGACGCGAAACGCAACGCCTTCACGCCGACACTCGCATCTTTGGAGTACGACCACGAGCGCTCCGTGAATCCAGAGCTTGCCGAGGGGAACGCGATCATTGAGGGAGAGAATCTCGAAGTCTTGAAATGCCTGCTCGCCGCCTACCGTAACCGGATCAAGTGCATCTATATTGATCCACCGTACAACAAGGACAAGGATTTCGTCTATTCAGATACGTGGAAAGAGGGTAGGGATACATACTGGGAGCACATTGGTGTGACTTCAGATGGTGTCAAGATCGATACGAACACCAGGGCTGACGGTCGCTTCCACTCCAATTGGCTCAACATGCTCTATCCACGTTTGCTCGCCGCACGTCAGCTCCTCAGTGATGACGGAGTCATCTTCATTTCTATTGACGATAGCGAAGTCCACAATCTTCGGAAAATGTGCGATGAAGTGTTCGGAGAAGAGAATTTCTTCGCGCAAATCATCATCCGCGCAAACAGTCGTGGTCAGACCTACAAGCAGGTCGCGAAGACCCACGAGTATCTGGTCGCTTACACCGCTACCCCCGAAACAGAGCTCATGGAGCTTGCCAAGAATGGTGATCGAAGCGACCTGACAATGAAGGACGAACTCGGGCCGTTCAACACACGTGAGTTACGGAACCGAAACCCGAAATTCGGAAAACACAACAGGCCGAATCTGTACTACCCAATCTATGTTGATCCCTCCTTCCCGGACGATGACGGGTTCTTCATGATTTCGCTCGAAGCTAACAACCAGTTCACCCAAGCTGTTGAACCAAAAAATTCGCAAGGTGCGGATAGTTGTTGGCGATGGGGCAAGCCAAAGACACTTGCAAACATTGGGGACAATACGCTTTCCAGTAGCGTAGTAGCCAAGCGCCGAACCGACGGGACCTTCATGATTTGCGAAAAGTACCGCAAAAGCACATACAAGCCCAAATCAGTCTGGAACGACAATGTATTCCTAACCGAGACCGGGACGGCTGAGCTTCAGACTTTGGGACTCGGCTCGGCCTTTGACTTTCCGAAACCTGTGGCGATTCCTATGCGATGTGCGGAACTGGCCTTGGAAGACGAGGACATCATGCTCGATTTCTTTGCCGGATCGGGGACCACAAGCCACGCCGTCATGGCCCTGAATGCGAGGGATAATGGGTTTCGTCGGTTTGTTCTGGTGCAGATTCCTGAGATCATCGACGAGGATACTGCCGCGTATACAGAGGGCTATCGCCGAATATCAGACATTACCATTGAGCGGAACAAACGGGTCATAGCGCATTTACAGGAAGCAGCAGATATGGCGGACCGCGATGCCAAACAACAGTTGCCCGGAATTGCTCCCCAGCAGAACTCCACCTATCGCCCAGGTTTCAAGGTCTACAAACTCGCCAAGTCTCGCTTTCCCCGAACCGAGTTCGTACCAGATCCAGAGAAGACGGATGAAGAGAACTTGGAGGCCCTTGATGCCTACATCCGGGAGAAGGAAGCAGCGTTTCTGATGACTTTCGATCGGGAGGATATTCTTCAAGAAGTTCTCCTCAAGAACGGTTTCATGCTTGACGTGCAGACCGGGCCGCTTGTTGACTTCACTGACAACGCAGTCTTCCGCGCATGGGACTCGCAGAAGGAAGCGACAGTCTGCCTCGACTACGATTTGAAGGAGCAGACCATCGCCAAACTCAAAGACATGGAAGGTATTTTCATCTGTCTTGAGCAGGCGCTCAATACGACGAAGAAATGGAATCTCCATTCTGAGTTCGGAGAGAGACTAGTGGCATTCTAAGGGACTGTAAATTATTCCGTATAAATCGCCAGTTACACACCCTCAGCCCATCGCGCTCGCTTCTTGAGGTTGGCGGAATCCATACAGGCAAGACCTTTTTCCGACAGTTTCAAACCCCTGTCGTCGAGCAAGTATCCTTTCTTTACGAGATAGCGGACTTCCTGCTCAGTCCTATCCCCGGGGCCGATGGAATCGGCTACCCCCCGACGGTCAAATGAGGTTTGACATATACTTGCTCCAAGATTCTTGACTTCAGATTGTTCATTCTTTTTTTGAAGGAGTCTGGCGGCGGATTGGTTGTCCATCTACCCGGCACATCGGAAGGCCAAATCAAGCCGCCCCTGGTGGCCGCCCGATGTCGTACAATCCCACGAAGCCCAAAGTTACCACATTAACGTTCAAAGAACACGGGACATCGATTTCTCAAACTTATCGTCAATCCACTGCTTATCCGCGCGTTCTTCAGTGGGAGTAAAGCCAGGCCAAAGCTCCCTATAAATCGCCATGGTATATTCTGACACTTCGGGGGGCAAAGTTCTTTTTGTCGCCACAAAGGCTAGCAGTTTTAATGCCATGATCTTATGAGTTCGTTCATTTGCTCTCAAAGGCGAAGCCAATATCGCCATCGCCGTTTTCTTGGCCTCGTCAACTGCACCAAGCAAGAGCCATAGCAAGCCCCAGTGATGCAGGTTCATAAGGTCGAACTGTTTTCCAGCGCCAAAATGTTCCGCAGCTATGCGAGTGCTTTCGAGCAGGATTAATTTGTCATCTTGAGTTTCCGCATGGTCTTCTCGTTCGTTTTTCTTGTTTCTCTGGTCAATCAGTGCCCAGAGGGTCAGCGGTCCGAGCGTGGGTTTGCGGATTTGTTCCAGCAACCATGGGTCACTTGATGCACCGTACTCTATCGCATAACGAGCGGCGTACTCGTCTACAATAGTTGCGTCCGACAGACTATGTACGTGTCTTCTGGCAAAGCTGTTATGGGCCCAGAGTGTTTCTGAGAGAGAGCAGACTGCGGCAGGGTCGGCAGGGCATCCTAGTTCATTTAGTATCGGAATCGCATGGAAAGCAACCAGGAACCAATGTAGCGCCACGCGATGGGCCGTGCAGAACGAGGTGTAATCCTCTTCAACATCCCAAACGCTCAGCGGCAAACGTCGGCATTGAGAACGCACCCAACTCGGTAGGTCGAGTTCTTCTTTAGATAGTACTAAGGCAATGCCAAGTCCTTGAAGCCACTGTCGCTGATGCCAGTCAAGTCCCTCAAGGTATACGCGGTGCTGCTCCGTCTCTTTTTCAATTTGCTGCTCGTGTTCCTCGAAAGCGGCTTTGGCAATTTCTGATGCCCGCGCCGGTGCTCTCTCGCGTATCTCCCAAGAAAGTTCGGCAATATGCCGAGTCCAGCTAGAGCGGGGAGTGTGTTTTAATCCGGCAATGAATTCGGAAAGAAGCTTCGGGGACCAATTTTCGCTAAAGAGTTCTGAACATAATGTCATGCAGGCTTTTTCGAGTTGCGAAATCCGCCGTGGTATCTCGCGGTTTTCGCCTCTGAGCAAAATGTATGAAGCACTGCTCAGGAGTTCACCGATCCAGCGAGTACACGCCGGCGGAGCGAGTACCCCAAGCCGGAGCACTAAGTCTTCAAGAAGAGCGGCAGCAGCTGAATCGAGGTCGTCTTGGCCTAATTGCAGCTCAGTGCGGATGAAGTAACGATCCTCACTTGGATGTTCGGCAAGCCGAAGTTCTTCGTCTAGATGGTTTACGGTATTCAGCGTATGTATGATCGCCAGTGCAATCAGGGCATCACATGACTCAGTCCCAATCCATTGCAGAGTCGTGCGATGGTCCGAATGGCGTGAAACCGATACCATGTGGTGAGCAGCACGCGCTTGTATGACTGGATGATCGAGGCTTGCGACCAGCGCTCCGAACTGTTCGGGCCGAAGTTCGATCACGAGTTCGAGCAGATTGCCTGCCGCAGGGTGCAATGCCAGATGGACAAGGTCGAAACCATGGCTGTCGAGGTGGAGAAATGTCTCCAGCCTTCCTTCACTTACAACGCCGTTTTTGACAATCCTGGCATTTGCAGGCAAGGGCCCTACGATACGGGAAGCATCAAGAACAAGGTCGCTTTTGCAGAGTTTCTTGAGGACTTTAAAAACGCGCTCGATAAATACGTCAATCTCTTCGCAAGACCATAGGGTACGAATGACGTCGCTCATCACCTCCGCATCGATCGAGCTAACAGCCCATATTGCTTTCTCTCCGAACTCGGTCCCCACTCCTTGTAAAATCAACTCGGCAACGGCTTCACGCATATGGGATTTTAGCCAATGCTTTTCTCCGGAAGGCTCAAACCATTCGCGTATCAGGACAATGGACCGCTCCATATCGCTGGAAGAAAGATACTTTCTGGCAACTGGCTCAATCAATTCATATGACGACTTTTCGCTAAAGGGCGATGCACCTGCCCCAAAGATGCGCCAAACAACGATCTTCGCTTCGTCGGTCAGAAAAATCTCTTGCGTGGTTTCCGAGGTCATTGGTTGATCTCCCGTACCAAAAGGTCTGAGTTGCGGGAACCGATTTCCATCATCCATAGCCGCTCGGCTTCGGCGCGATACACATCGTAAGGAAGTCTTGCAAATGTAACGCCGTCTTTATGCCATCCGTTGATTGAGTGCGTGATAATGATCTCGCGCTTGGGCGTAATCAGAAAACGATCATGAAAGCCGCGCGAGTTCCCGTCTCGTTTGAGGAACGAGCGGACTTCAACATGGGCCGTTAGCTGTTCGGGAAGTGTTGACCACCATGACGGCAAATCGAATTGCTCGTAATCTTTCTCCGCACACAGAATCCGCAGGGATGTGCCGGCAGTGGCAGCGAAGATGTCAAGGCATAACTTTAGGAGGTCTGGTTTATTTCCCGCTTTTTCCGTTAATAAGCTTGCGAAGTACGGATCGGCGAGATAGATCGGTTTCTTTTCCTCCATGTCGCGGTGCAAAAGACTGGTTAGATACCGGGCTGCGTCCTCAAACTCATCAGGACCAAAACGCTCAAGATTGCCTTCCCGGCGCGCGGCGACTTCTCCGTTTCGGACTCTACGTTCCAGCCATCGTTGTCTGATTTCATTGTCGAGATTAGGGTGTTCTTTGTTTTTCAAACTAACGTCGATTTTTAAGCCAGGACCAGTCGGACTAACCTCGTGGAAGAAGCGCCCGCTCTTGTCTTGGATCTGTATAGCCGTGCCGGAATCAACTCTTATTTCGCCTCCGACCTGCATGATTAAGGGTGTCTCCATCATATCGATGCATTGTCCATCCGAAGTGCGGAATATCGCAAAGCCAATGCTATCAACATCGGACGCTAACTCGATCACTGTCAGGCGCTGTATGACGGGGACTTCTTGGCGAAGCACCTCGTCTCCGGCATGGCTGGCCCAGACCGTGGTGCGATAATCGCCGGGCACAAGGTTGTCTGCTTCGACATGGAGCCTTAATGTTCGGTCGTGTCGAGCATCCAGATCGCATGTAATTTCATCCTTGGCGCCGGCAATTATCAGGTTTCCGACCCTGTCCGTTAGAAGGTCCAGTGGAACGCCCGACCGAGAGAGTAGAAGCAACGCGTCGTCATGACCCGAATCGAGTATGTTAAGCCAGTCTCTTCGAGGTGCTGCTGTCGAATTCCAGTACTCGATAATTTCTGCACTATGCTTCGAGAATGGGCTGATCATGGCGGCATCGACATGGCCAAGTTGATTACGAAAAGCCCAGCGACGCCGGGGAATTGGTTCCAGAGCAAAACAAATCTGACTTTCATTGATTGTCAAAATCCCGGTATCCAGAATGGTTTCGATCAGTTCTTGGCAGTGCTCTAGCGTTGTATCAAGTGAAAATAACTGTAATCCATTCTTCAGACCCTCGTTTGTCCATACCTTGCTTGGTTCGTTTGCCCAAGGGCCCAGCTCATCCTGCCGCCGGTGTCGTACCACCGTTAACAGGTTGAGAAACTGCCCATCGGGGCGCTGTAGCATCAGTATTGACATTCGAGCAACCCGCTTATGGATTGTGGTCGTCGACGGCCAAGCATTGGATGGCAACACAAAAGGAAGATGACGCTCGCTTGCCCAGCGAGCAGCCTCATCATGTTCTACGAATATATTGCGACCGTCCCTTTGTATAACCAGGTGTCTGCGATTTATATGTTGCCGGACATAGTTCTCACTCTTGCCCACGGCATGAGCCAGTTCCGAGACAGTAAGACGCATTATTGGGTGCTCCGAAGTTGTATAAAAATGTATTTTACATTTGTAATATTCGGTTGTCAAGTGTCCATATTCTCCCTGTGGAACGATGGCGCAGGTCCCATCCTACGTGAAGAGAAGGACACATCCATAGACAGAACCCGATGTCTCTTCTACGTTACTTGCAGCAGGGCTCAGCGGAGCCTCGCTGTGCTTGTGTACACGAAAGAGCCGGAAAAGGTCGCCAGCCATGTGTCTAGTGTTGGCTGGTTCGAGGACCAGGAAGTGGTCCGAATGTGAAACACGCAGGATGCACATGGCTCGAAAGTAATTGATCGTATCAACGCAAGACAAGGACAGAAAGCGAAGTAAGCGGACGTATCAGCCACGCCTCTTGGCCGGTTTCTGTTAAGCTATGCCTGTAATGACAACACGCTCTCTGTGTTCGTGTGAGGGCTGCCAGTCTGCCCGTGCTCTTGATAAACTGACCCTGCGTAACGTAGACAAACGAAACATGCAGAATTACACTGACGACGATGGAGTGAAGGGAGTGTGCTGGTTTTAATATTTCGTGTTCTTGAACGTCAATAGAGTCGAATGAAAGGGGTCTGGTGATGAAAATTAAATATTTTGAAGATACCGATACTGCATTGATTGAGTTTTCTGAGCAATCAGTCCATGAAACCAGGGAAATCAATGAAAATATTTATATTGATATTGCCGCAAATGGGAGTCTGGTAGGTATGACGATTGAACATGCCAGGACTCAGGCGAATCTTGATGAGTTGCTATTCCAGCAAATGCCGGCCGGATCAGCGTGAGTGCATCTATGGATTACGATATTATTGTTACTGTTGTCGCCTGGTCCACAATGGCCGTTTTCTTGTGGTCAATTCACAAAGACATAGCCGGATTGAGCGAACGAATTGCCCGTCTGCAAGGTTCGGTCGATGTGTTGAAGGATTTGTTTCGCACATCCCTTGCCGGCAAAACGCAGTAAGGCCCAACGCCAAGGGGAGTGACCCCCGCTTACAACATGCGGGGGCATGCTTAAAATCCGTTCCCGGTCAGTCTAGGTCCGTCCCCGGTCAGTCAGTGAGTTGCACCGGGTGTATGGTATATGCCCGGACTCCTGAAGCCGCCGTACACGTTCCACTGGAACAGTTCGTGTTCCATCCCGAAGTCCACCTGGAACACCACTTCGTCGCCGGCGTATTCCAGGATGTGCCCGCCCGGGTAATAGATGTCGTCCGTCACGCGCCGGGTTTCATCCATGATGTCCTCGCCCAGTCCGGGTATCAGGGGGGTGCAGAAGGCATGAATGACCAGGCGGTTGTCTGTTTCCGGTAAACGCCAGGCATCGCTCATGGCGTAGGTGAAACAGGAATCTTCAGTCTGCGTGTCGCCGCTGGTCCAGACCTGTTTCACAGTCATGTTGTCCTCGTCCACCTCGTATTCCACGGCGCGGCTGAAGTTATTCTCGATAGGCGGATAATCTTCGAAGGCCATTGCGCCGTTGTAAGGCCGGTTGTCAAACAGGATGATGGTCCCGGCATGGGTCACCCGCGGGTTGTGCTGGTAGGCGGGCCATAAGAGGTCGCCCACCGGCGTCAGCAGCTTGTCCCTGAGACGCTCCGGCCAGCCCCGGTGGTGGCCGAGGATCCATTTGATTTCCTTGGTTTTTTTGTCGATCTTGACGACTGCGCTCTGTTCCCGGAACGATACGAGTATTGAGTCGTCTGCCGGGTCGTAACTCAGGCCGTTGCCGTGGGTCCAGTCCCGGTACTGGTCGAACCCCCGGGTCCACCAGTAACTCCAGAAGGTGTCGCGCCCGATGCGCCAGGGGTCCAGGTAATCCATGGAGTCCCAGGTCCAGATTTGTTCCCCTTCCGGAGTGAAGATGACGACGGAATCCGCCATGATGATGGCGTCCTCCCTGGGCGCATCCGGGTCCGACTCGCTGGAATACCAGTCTTTCATGGGATAGCCGTTCGCGGTAAACGCCAGGAAATTCCCGTCCGGCAACTCGTGGGGCTGGTGGTGCAGGGTCTGCTGGTTGCGGATGGGTATGGCGTCCGGGTTGTCGGGAGGCGGCATGGGATTGTCTTCCGGGTAGTATTCCGCCAACGCATTGCCCAGCATGTCGATGATGAGCGATGAACTGAACCGGTGCATCAGGATATTCCCGTTCCTGAGCCGCTCAATGCCGGCCACCCGGGACGGCGATTCAAACCACCAGACCACCTCGCCCCTGTTGTCCAGGGCCACGAGCAGGCCGTAATTGACGGACCATTCGTATTGTTTTTTTGTCAGCCAGTGCCCGCGTCCCAGGGCGCGGCGCCGCGCGCTCAGGAAGGTGACACCCGGTTCCATGCGCTCCGGTTCGGAGACGGAGACCTTGATATCCGGGAAACTCAGTTTATCCGGGTACCCCGGCGTCGTATGCAGGAATGTCTCTGCATGAACCTTGCCGCCGGCGGAGTGCAACGTAAGAGTGATCTTGTGTTCGCGATCGGCCCGCATCCCCAGGACCGGTATCGAGTACTTCCCATCTCCAGCGCTGTTTGCATCGAAGGATGCGTCCCAGGTATTTTGACCGTCCGTAATCTCGATATGCGTATCGAGTTGTTCGTTGCTGGCGAATTCAATGACTGCGGCGAGCGGCACCCGGCCGGACGGATTCACGATAAATTCCGGTGGATGCGTGAACTCGACCGCCGCGCACAGCGCCGGCAACGGACTGAGGAGCAGACAAAAGCAAACGAGTAAGGCTGCGGTTAATTTACCGGGAGTCTTTCCAGGCACCATGTTTTGAACCTCCTGACCTGGCCAGGCCGGAACCGGATAATGAGTTTGTGACATCTGTTTCATCAATGGAATTCTGCAAGGAATTATACCCTCTGTGATCTCTGTGTCCTCTGTGGCAAAAGCAGCATCAGGCTATATCGAGTAACTGCAGGGCTGCGCGTTCGCCTTCCTCGGCCGCGGTGGTCCATAGCTGGTGGCCGGTGAGTTCCGAGTGGCCGAAGCGCACACGCCCGAAGCCGCGGCGGATGATGTCGCTGGGCGCTTCCCGCCCTTTATTGCCGAAATAAAATCCCGGCCCGCTTACCCCGTAGGCATGGCCGTGGCGGTTGGCGATGATGCCGGCTATGTCCCGTCCGGCGTCGAAACCGTAAGCGGAAAACATCTCGCTGAACTGCTCGCGGATGCGGGTCTCGATGTCCCGGTAACTCATGCCGAACATCTGCATGCGGGAAGCTACCGCCTGCTCCTTCAACGGCATGCCGTGCAGGGTGAACGGGATGAACAGGGTCAGCACTGTGGGCTTGGCGGGGTCCAGCGGCATCGGCGCCTTGCCGTCGAACAGCATCTGCCGGCGCAGGCTCATGAACCAGCCGAAACCCTCAAACCAGCGAGCCGCGGAGATACCGAGGCTCTCCATGAACTTCCAGTTGCGCACCGCGACGTTCAACGTGAGGATTGGGGCATGGTGGAACTCGCCCATGGCCTCGAAGTGTTCATCGGGCAGGTCCCTGACGATATAGCGGTTGACCCACGTGCCTGGCATTGACCCGGTGGAGTTCTCCGTCCTTGTAGTAAGTCACGGACACATCATCGGCCATGTCCGGCGGTCCGTTGTGGGCTACCGCGGCAACGGTGCTGCTCAGGCGCATCTTCACGGGCGCGTTGCGCCGGTCCAGGGCCTGCCAGTTGACCCGGCTGTAGACCGCCATGTTGGCCAGCGACGTATCGCCGCTGATGGCGTCCGGAATCAGGAACCTGACAAAGTACTTGAGTAGCGCGCCGTTGCCCCCGGGGAAGGAAGCGATATAGGAGAAGTTGGTGGGGTCGCCCAGCCCCTGGTACCTGCGGTAGGCATGGACGCCCGGCGCCACGAACTCGTAGGCCTGGTACGCCGAGATCACATCTGAGCCCAGGCCGGTGCCCATGGCAGCCAGCAACGGGTCCAGGTACGGGAACACCTCGTCCGAGAGTCCCATCACGTTCATGACGAATTCCTTGTAGGTCATGCTGTCCAGCCACTGCTTCCAGTCGTCACGGCGCGGCGGACGGCGGAACAGTTCCATAGCGTAATAGTCGTTCCTCAGGTTATCGGAAATGGGCGCATTGCGCATGCCGTTGGACCAGGGGTCCTTGATCCAGCCATGCTCTTTGAAGTACCAGCCCAGGTCGGCGTCCTCCCAGCGCGCGTGCATGGGTCCCCAGACATCCACCGGGACCAGTATGTCCTTGTCGGTCCCTTCCAGTTCCTGGTGCTCGAAACTCTCCGGCAACCCCAGTTTCTGCCACATGCGGTGCACCGACAGGGGCAACCGGGTCTTGTCCCTGGTGAATACCGTGCCCGTCGAACCCTGGGGTCCCCACAACCGGTAACCGTCCACCTCGAACTCGTTCTCCTTGGCCTCACCGCCGAAGATGGCGTGGTTGTCCAGCAGCAGGATGCGGGCATCGGGATTGCCTTCCAGGTAGGTGGCCGCTGCTGTCATGCCGGCAAAACCGCACCCCACCACGACCAGGTCGAAAGTCTCGCCGGTGTCGCGCGCCCCTCCTAGCTGCTTGTCGAATTCATGGTTCCTGATGGCATGGGCGGCGTTGACCACGTCATGGGTGTTGCCGTTTTTCCCTGCGTAATCGCCCACGCCGCCGGGCCCGGTCCAGTCTGCCGTGAGGCCGGTCAGGGGTACGGGCATCTGCTGGGGGATGCTGCGGTTTTTTACGGCGGGGTTGTTGCCCGCCCGGGCCCCGGGCGCGTGCATGGCGAGCAGGCCTGCGCCGGCGCCCACCAGGGTATTGCCGACAAAATCACGCCGGGTGATTTCCCGGTCCAGCCCCAGTAATGCTTCTTCTTTCAGTGTCTTTTTTTCGCTCATTCAACCTGCCTTTTTCGGATATAAGGGGTCGCCTCCGGCGACACAGTATTCTACTGGATGCCGGGTCAAGCCCGGCATGACGAGGAAGCAGCAGGAGATACAGTATTCATCCGGATGCCGGGCCTGCCCCCATATGGAGTTGGGCGGGGGTCAAGCCCGGCATGACGAACGAATTTACCTGTGGTAAATCCCGGGGCTCCTGAACCCGCCGTACACTTCCCACTGTACCAGTTCGTAAGGGTCCACGACATCGGCGCGGAACACAATCTCGTCTCCGGCATATTCCAGGATGCGTCCGCCGTAGGGCAGGTCGCTTGTGACCCGAACCGTCGGGTCCATATCGTCCTCGGAAATGCCTTCCAGCAGCGGCAGGCAGAAGGCGTGGATGACCAGCCGGTTATCGGTGACCGGCAGGCGCCAGGCATCGCTCATGGCATTCGTGTAACAGGGTTCATCGCCCTGGCTGTCGCCGCTGGTCCACACCTGCCTTACCGTCATGGTTTCCTCGTCCACCTCGTATTCCACGCCGCGGCTGAAGTTCCTGTGCACCGGCAGGCGCTCCTCGAAGGCCATGGCGCCGCCGTGGGCGCGGTTGTCGAACAGGATCACCGTGCCGGAATGGGTCATGCGCGGGTTATGCTGGTAGCCCGGCCACAACAGGTCGCCCACCGGGGTGAGCAGCTTGTCCTGTAGCGCTTCAGACCAGCCGTCATGGCGTCCCAGTATCCACTTGATGTTTTTCGTCTTCCTGTCGATCTTCAGGATCGCGCTCTGGTTGCGCAGGGAGACCAGGATAGAATCGTCGCTTTCATCGTAACTAAGGCCGTTGGCATGGGTCCAGTCCATATACTGGTCGAAACCCCGCACCCACCAGTAACTCCAGAAGGTGTCGTAACCAAGGCGGAACGGGTCCAGGTAATCGAACGTATTCCAGGACCACACCTGTTCGCCCCCGGGGGTGATCTGAACCACGGTGTCGGCCATGACCATGGCATCCTTGCGCGGGGCGTGGGGGTCCGTGTCGCTGCTGTAATAGTCTTCCACCAGATAACCGTTGGCGGAGAAGGCCAGGAAATCGCCGTTGGGCATCTGGTGCGGCTGGTGGTGCAGGGTCTGCTGGCCCTTGATGGGGATCGCGTCCGGGTCCTCGGGGGGCGGAAACGGCCGGTCCCCTGCGTAGAACTGCCTGACGGTATTGCCCAGCAGATCGATCTCGATGGTGGAAAAATCCGTCCGGTGCATAAGGATGTTGCCGTTCAGCAGGCGGGCTATGCCGGCGGTGCGGTATTCGGAGTTGTAGTACCAGATGATCTCTCCCCTGGCGTCGAGTGCCGTGAGGATGCCCCAGTCCTGGGAAAACCGGCGTTGTTTGGGTGTAAGCCAGTGGGGTCTCCCGGGGGCCCGCCGGCGCACGCTCAAAAACGTCACGCCCGGTTCCATGAGTTCCGGACGGGAAACCTTGACGTCGAAGGGAGGGATTTCCAGGGGGTTTTCAGGCAATGGCGGAGTCCGGTAGGTAAACTGATGTGTTTCCGTTGCGCCGTCCGGCGCGTTCAATTCCAGGGTAATTCTGTGTTCCCGGTCCGGCCGCATGCCGACGACCGGAATGCGGTACGAATCGCCCCGGACTACGGCATCATCGAAGTCTGCCGACCAGGTATTGACCCCATCGGTGATCGTCAATTCGCTGTTGACGCCCGGACCGGCATCGAAGCGGATGACCGCGGCAAGAGGGACACGGCCACCAGGATTGGCTTGCAGTTCAGGCGTACCGGCAAAACCGGACACTCCGGCGGACTCGCCACCGGAGACAGCACGACCGGGATCCGGCTCGGAGCAGGCAGGTATTACGAGCAAAACGAAAATAAATAACAACAAATTGAAAACAGGTGTTTGCCTGAAGGACTCCCTGCCGGTTGACTTTACGGAATTGAAGCGGAGGCGCTTGTCTTGTATGAGATACATATCGCATGCCTTGTTTTTATCTCTTTTGTACAACAAACATATAACAAATCTTGCCAATTATTCAAATTTTTGTAAATTACGAGCTGAATTGTTGTACATTTATGTTGCAATTAGATTTTTTATGTCGTAAATTTACAAAGTCAGAATTTATACCTGTTCAATTATCAAACTACGACTGCCGTCAATATTGAGGGGTACGGTATGAAAAATAACTCATTACCCGTGAGGCATAATAATTTACTCAAAGTAAAATTTTCCAATACGCTGCTTGCAGGTTTATTCGGACTGGCGCTGGTCCTGGCGAACGTTCCGGCAGCCTGGTCCCAGGTACTGGAAGAGATTGTGGTTACCGCTACCAAGCGTACCGAGTCCCTCCAGGATATCGGTATTTCCGTGACCGCCTTCAGCGGGGACGAACTGGAACTGCAACACCTCTCCGGCGCCCAGGAGATACTGCTCAAGGTTCCGAACTTTGATATCGTGAATAACGGCGCCTACAGCTTCGGTAACTTTTTTATCCGCGGCGTCGGTTCCAAGGGGCTGGCTTCGTCCAACAGCGTGGGAGTCTACGTGGACGAGGTGGTGCTGGAATCACCTGCAGTCAACCTGGCCCAGGTCTATGACATGGAACGGGTAGAAGTGATGGCAGGTCCGCAGAATACGCTTTACGGCCGCAATACCACCGGCGGCGCGGTGAACTACGTTACCAGGAAGCCTGAAATCGGCGGTGAGGCCAACGGGTTCCTCAGCGCCGGTTACGGGCGCTGGGACAGCGTGGAACTGGACGGCGCTTTCGGCGCCCCTCTCGGTGACAAGGCCGCCGTACGCATTGCAGCACAGTACCATACCCGGGATGATTTCCGGGACAACTCGGTATACGGTACCGAAATCGGCGGTGTCGACAAGTATGGAATTCGCGGACAACTCGCCTTCCAGCTTACCGATGACTTGTACGTGCGCCTGAAGGGCCACTACGAAGAGATCAAATCCGACCTGGATATTATCATGTTTGTAGGTACCCAGGACCCGAACGATCCCAGCATGCCTTGCGCAACGCCGAACAAACCGGGCGCCTGTGCCGATAACGCAGGTTACGTGGGCAGCGGCGATCAGCTTGATACGCCTTACAGCATGGCGCGGCCAAGAACAGACGTGGAAGCGCATGGGTTCTCCGCGCATATCCGGTGGGAATTCGATAATTTCACTTTCACCTCCATTACAGGCTACGAAGAGAACGAGGCCTCTTATACCGAAGATTCCGATGCCACACCCGGTTACGGGTTCCATTTCTGGAAACCGACCGAGCAGGAACAGGTAAGCCAGGAATTCAGGCTCAGTTCCACGGACGAGGGCAAGCTGCGCTGGCACCTGGGTGTGTACGGTTTCTGGGAAGAGACGGCTGAGTCGCCCGGACCGGTCTTCGGCGACGGCATTCCCGGCAACTCCTTCCTGGTGAAAGCCCACGGGGTGCGCGAAAATACCACCTATTCCGGCTACATAGACGTTGAATATGACCTGGCCGAACCGCTTACTTTCAAGGGCGGTTTCCGCTACGGCTCGGACAATGTCGGGGGCAGCGCCAGGGCTATTTTCGGCCCCGAGGCGAGGCTGGGGATGGATCTGACCACCCCGCTCAACACCGGTAACGACCTGCCGGACTTCGAAGAACTGTGGAGCGCTGCCGTGGCCAATGGCCTGCGGACGGTTACCGTCGGCGGTCCCGACAATCCTGATGCCCACATTAACGACACCACCTGGGAAGAGTGGGGCGCCAAGGTCGGGTTTGACTACCGTATGAATGATAATATCCTGGCTTTCGCCCAGTGGAGCCGCGGTTACAAGGCCGGCAACTTCAATACCGCGCCCATGACCATCATGATCGGCCTGGCGGACACCCCGTTGCCGCCGGAGAAAGTGGATGCCTTTGAAATCGGGCTCAAGTCCGAGCTGGCAGGTGGCAAGGCGCGCTTCAATATCGCCGGATTTTTCAACGACTTCCGCGGGCAACAACTCAGCCAGTTTATCGGCGGTTCATTCACCCGGGTTTCCGTGGATTCCGAAATCTGGGGGATGGACGCCACCCTCGACTGGCTACCCATGGAAAACACGTTCATCAACGTCAGTGTCGGTTATCTTGACGCCGAAATTGTAAAAGGTTCCGTCGGCGCAGCCGACCCGGGGAACGTATTGCCCGGGTCACCCGATCTCAATATGAGATTTTCGGTGCGCCAGGACTGGCCGGTCGGCAACGGCATGTTCGGGGTCATGGTCGACGGCCGGTACATGGACGAGCGCTGGTTCGATGTGGCCAACACCTTCCCGGACGAGGAATATTTTGTACTGAACGTCAATGGCTACTACACCTTCGGTGCGGACGACCGTTACCGCATATCCGTGTACGGGAAGAATGTTACCGACACCTTGTACGCCAGCAATGGATTTGAAGGCCTGAGCCCGGGAGGTAATGTCTACTATATGGGGCAACCTGCAACATGGGGTGTCAGCGCCCGAATGGATTTCTAGCAACCGGTCTGTTTCCGGTAAAAAAGGAACCGCCGCGCGGTTCCTTTTTTTTTGGCATTTGGTTTAGACTGCCGGACTATGGCCGGAAAACGGGTTAAAAAGAGTTTGAAGGAAAGACTGCTCCTGGCCGCGCTTGCCGCCTGTTTTTTCCTGTCCGGTTTCGCCGCCTTGCTCTACCAGGCAGCCTGGCTGAAGAAACTTGGGGTGATATTCGGCACCTCGCACATTGCCGTAGCCACGGTGCTGGCGGCCTACATGGCGGGTCTGGCCCTGGGCGCGGCACTGGCAGCCCGCTATGCGCCCGCGGTACGGCGGCCGGTACTGGTGTACGGCGTGCTGGAGGGCTTCGTAGGTATTACCGCATTGCTGGTCCCGGTGCTGCTCGGTTTCGCCCAACTGCTGTTTATCGACCTGTTCGGCAGCCAGCCTGAACCGGTGCCCGATACGGGCGCAGGCCAGACCCTGTACTACCTGGCGGGCACGTTCCTGATCCTGGCCCTGCCCACCGCGGCCATGGGTGCGACCCTGCCGCTGCTGGCAAAATACGCGGTCAGCGCCGACAACCAGATCGGACCCAGGGTTGGATTCCTGTACGGCATCAATACCCTGGGCGCGGTGTTCGGCGCGCTGGTGTCGGGGTTCCTGTTGTTACCTTACCTTGGCCTGTTCGGCACCCTGGCGGCCGGCGCCGGCGTCAACCTGGTGGTATTTTTCATCGCCGTCTACTTGGCGCGTCTCGTTGCTTCCGAAACTGGCGTGGGGACAGATTTGAAATCTGTCCCCATTCATGAAGAAGGGAGGGTAGAACAGAGGACAGATTTCAAATCTGTCCCCATTCCAGAGGTGCGCTATCACTGGATCATGCCGGTGATGCTGGTCTCCGGCGTGGTCTCGTTCACCCTGGAGGTGCTCTGGACCCGGCTGTTGAGTCACCTGTTCGGCGGCACCATCTACGCGTTTTCCATCATGCTGGCCTGCTTTCTCTCGGGTATTGCCCTGGGCGGACTGGCCGCGGGCCGCCTGGCGCAGGAGCAGGGCAGGGCACAGGTATTGTTCATTGCCGCGCAGGTGCTGACTGCAGTGTTTTCCTGGCTCTCATATAGCGTCATCTGTACCTGGTTGCCGGAGGGCAGCACACTGGCCGGCAACGCGCTGTATGCCTTCCTGGTCATCGCGCCGGCCACGCTGTTCATCGGCGCCACCTACCCGCTGGCGGTGCGTATCGGCGCACAGCAGGCGCAACAGGCTGCCGGCGTTGCCGGCCGCATCTATACCTGGAACACCATCGGCGCCATCAGCGGCGCCTTGCTGACCGGATTTTTCATCCTGCCGGCCCTCGGCTTCGGCCATACCCTGCAACTGGCCATGCTGGTCAGCATCGCACTGGCCGCCGGTGTTGTCGCAACGTTGCAACCGCAACGGAAATGGGCTGTGCCCGGCGCGCTGGCGCTGACCGTTGTAACCCTGTTCGGTCTCCGCTTCGAGCGCCCCCATGAACTCATCTACGCGCAAATCCCGGACGACAAGGTGCAGGGCGAGGAGTACTACTACGGAGTGGGCCGGTCCGCGACCATACTGATGGGCGACCTGGACGGCTTTTTCCACCTGTCCAGCAACGGACTGTCGGAATCCGCCATCGCCAGGCGCGGCACTGCGCCGGTGAATAATTCGCAGAAGTGGCTGTCGGGCCTGACCACCCTGGCCCGGCCCGATGCCCGCTCCATGCTGGTCGTCGGTTTCGGCGGCGGCGTGGCGCTGGAAGGCGTGGCGCCCCACGTCACCGACCTGGACGTGGTTGAACTGGAACCCAGGGTCATCAGCGCCAACCTGGCGGTGAGTGATGAACGCAATCATGACCCGCTTTCGGACCCGCGCCTGAACCTGGTGATCAATGACGCCCGCAATGCGGTCATGCTGTCGGGTAAACGTTACGACATCATCGTATCGCAACCCTCGCATCCCTGGACCGGCGGCGCTTCCCACCTGTATACCCGCGAGTTCCTGGCGCTGGCAAAATCCCGCCTGAACGACGGCGGCGTATTCCTGCAATGGATCAACTCCCGCTTCGTGGATGAGGCATTGCTGAGAGTGCTGGCGGCGACGGTCGCGGACCAGTTCAGTCACGTGGAACTGTACCAGCCGGAGCGGGACGTGCTGTTCTTCCTCGGTTCCGATAACCCCCTGGACGTCTGGAACGGTGCGGGCAATGCGGCGCGCGCCCTGCAGCAACACCCGCGCCACTATAACCGCCTCGGCATGCGCGGGATCGAAGACGCGCTGGTCATGCTCACCCTGGACAGTGACGGCGTGCGGCAATTCGCCGCCGCCGCGCCGGTGAACACGGACGAGCATAACCGGCTGGCCTTCTTCAGCCGTAATGCCGGCGACGGCCTGACCGCCGGTGCCATGCAGGAGATATTCGATAGCATTGACCCGCTGACGAACCCGCAGAGCGGGTTTCACAGGCAATTCGCCGATGACCTGGACCTGGAGTATATCGCCGAACGCCTGCTCATGGGCGATTTCATCCAACGCGCCTACGATATGGCGCAGGCCGTGGCCGCAGAGGACCGGAAAGCAGTGATCGAGGCCATGGGCCTGGACAACAGCGGCGACGTGGAAGGGGCCCGCGAACGGTACAAACAGGCGCTGGCGCTCAATCCCGGCAACAATGCGGCGAAACACGGCCTGCTGATGCTTCACCTGGGCGATATCGCGCGCGGCCAGGTGCCGCGGGAGATTATCTCCCTGGCCAACAGCCTGCGCGGCCCGGAGCGGCGCGTGTTCGAGGCCTGGACGTATGGCCTGCGGGGCCAGTTCGAGCGCATCAAGGAACTGGATTACATCCTGGCGCGGGTGCCGCCCACCTCGCCGGTATTCCCCATCGCTGTCAAACTGCGGGTGGACTGGCGCGTGGCGCAGGCGCGCGCGGACGGGGATACGCAGGCCGCGCGGGACGCGCTGGAAATGCTGGACGACCTGCTGGCGACTTACTGGAGTCCGGACCTTTATATCCTGCGTTCCGGTTGCGCCTACTATGCCGGTGACGGGCCCGCCTACGTCGAATCCGTCTGGAACGTGATCTACCAGTTGCGCCAGCGCCTGGAAAAAGTCGCACAGGGCGAGGACAGAATGCCTCCTGAAGAGGCTGAACAACTCCGCAAGCGCCTGATACCGATGCTGTCGAGGTTATCCGACCCCCTTACCGGACCGGTGGCTGAGCGGGCACAGGCCGTAAAGCTGGAGTTGCAGAACCTGATAGACCGGCTGCGGAGGACATGATATGGGCAATATAGTCGGGTTCCATCACGCCGCCATCGTCGTGCCGGACATGGACCGCGCTGTGCGGTTTTATTCCGCACTGGCCGGCTATGAAAAGATTCGCGAGTCGCGCTGGGACCGCACTTCCGTTTTCAACCAAATCATCGGCATGACCGGCAGCAGCGCCAGGTTCTGCATGCTCAAGGGGACTTACGGTTACCTGGAATTATTCGAATACGAGCAGCCACAATCAACGGCAGCTCCGGCTTCGCTTAATGCCAATGATTACGGTATCCGGCACCTGTGCTTCCAGGTGGAAGACGTTGAAGAAGCGCTGGCGCAGGTTATTGAGCTGGGTGGCTTCAAAATGAACGAACCCGTTACCAACGAACTGGGAATTACCTGTGTATATTGCCGCGATCCCTTCGGCAACCTGCTGGAACTCATCAGGCCTGCCGGCGGCTTCCCATCCATAAATCATCCGTCCGAATAGTCTCAATAACCGGTTAACGTATCCGGATAGATAAAATTGTTCTCTGTAGTGTATCGTTCCCACAGAGCGAGCATTTCCTTGAGTTTCCCAGGGTTGGACCCAGCCAGGTCGTTCATCTCCGCCGGGTCCTCGGCCAGGTTGTACAACTGCCACTGCCCCGGTTTCAGTACCGGCAGGCGTGCATCCCGAGACGGGATGCTGGGCACGTACAGGACCTTCCAGTCGCCCTGGCGGATGGCCTGCTTGCCGAACAGTTCCCAACCCATGAAGTCGCCCGGTTCCCGGATAGTGGCGCGTTCACCGGTGAGGACCGGCGCGACCGACCGTCCCTGCATGGACTGCACTTCCCGGCCCTGGAACGCCCCGGCGCCGGGGTGTTCGATCCCGGCAAGTTCCAGCAAGGTTGGCATGACGTCCTTCACGGTGACTACCGAGTCGTTCATTACAGCAGTCTGCATGGCGCGCGGGTAGTGGAAAAACGCCGGGGCGCGTACCCCGCCCTGGCTGGTGTAGCCCTTGAACATGCGCAGCGGCGTATTCCCCGCCCGCGCCCAGTTTGGTCCCAGCCAGACATAGGAATCGGCATTGCCTATATTCTCGTAACTGTTGTCGCAGCACTCGTCCGCCCACACGGCCACCTCGGGAAAAGATTTTTCCATGGCATGGCCTTCGGGGCCGTTATCCGACATGAAGAAAATGACGGTGTTTTCGTACTCGCCGATCTCCTTGAGATAATCGATCATCCTGCCAATGTACACGTCCACGTCATCCACCATGGCGGCGTAGATCTCCATGATTTTGGCCTGGTAGCGCTGTTCTTCAGGGCTGAGTTCATCCCAGGGCCGCTCATCCAGCAACCTGGGGAAAGGTTCGACGCCGGCGCCGACCAGTCCCCGGTCCTTCAGGTTCTGCAGGCGCTGATCAGCCAATACATCGTAGCCGGCGTCATAAACGCCCTTGTACCGGGCTATGGACTCCTGCGGCGCTTGCAGCGGCCAGTGCGGTGAAGTGTAGGACAGGTAAGCAAAAAACGGTTTGCCGTTATCCAGGTCCGCGCCGATGTATTCCTGCATGAGTTCGGTGTAGAACGGGGTGGAATAAAAATCTTCCGGCAACTCTTCCAGTGTTACGCCGTCTTCCCGGTAAAGGGCCTTGTCGGGACCGACGATGGGCAGCATATTGCCGAACGCGCCGGCGCCGCCCTGGAGCGGGCCGAAGGACTTTTCAAATCCCCGGCCGGCCGGGCTGGTCTCCCGCGTCAGCCCAAGGTGCCATTTGCCGGTCATGTAGGTGTTGTAACCGGCCTCCAGGAACAGTTCCGAGAGCGCCGCGACCTGGAAGTTCAGGTAACCTTCATAACCCGGGTTGCCTGCCTGGTTCGGCGCCAGGTCTTCGAACATGTTACCGAGCCCGGCATTATGGCTGTCGGTGCCGGAAAACAGCATCGCCCGGGTGGGCGAGCAGTTCGGCGAGACGTGGAAGTTGGTGAGGAACACCCCCTCCCGCGCCAGGGCATCGATGCTGGGTGTCCTGATCTCGCTCCCGAACAGGCTGAGATCATTGAATGCCACGTCATCCACGACGATGAGCAGCACGTTCGGCCGGGAGTCCTCACCGCCGGATGAACCGGAACCAGGGCCGGAACAGGCTGCAACAGAGCAGAGCAGGGTAGCGACGATAACTGAAAAAAGAACCGGTTTCATGTGGGGTGGCCTTGTTATGTCACGTAATTTAACACATTAATTCGGCAAACCGGTGACAGGAGCGGAGAGTGCCGCGGCTAAAAGTCCTTTGCCGACGACCTGCGCCTGGATTTCAGCAGCGCCCTCAAATATATTGAGTATTCTCGCATCGCACAGCAGGCGACTTGCCTCGTATTCGAGGGCATAGCCATTACCACCGTGGATCTGCAGATTCTGGTCTGCGTTTGACCAGGCGACACGCGCTGCGAGTAATTTAGCCATTCCGGCTTCGATATCACAGCGGTGCCCGAGGTCTTTTTCTCTCGCTGAACTGTAGGTAAGTTCCCGGGCAAGTACGGTTTCCACGGCCATTAAGGCCAGCTTGTCCGTAATTCGGGGAAATGCAATCAATTGATTACCAAATTGCTTTCGTTCCAGCGCATATGAGAGTGCAAGGTCCAAAGCGTTCCACGCCACACCTGTTGCACGCGCTGCGGTCTGGATTCTGGCCCCTTCAAATGTTTGCATTAATTGTTTGAAACCTTTCCCCTCTTCATTACCAAGCAGGCCCCCGGCATCAACCTTGAAGCCATCAAAGGAGAGCTCATACTCTTTCATTCCCCGATAACCCAGAACTTCTATTTCAGCGCCTTGCAGTCCTTTATCCGGGAATGGATTAGAATCATCACCACGTGTCTTTGACGCTATGAACATTGAAAGTCCGGCATAACCTTTCTCATCAGGATTGGACCTGGCCAATACCGTCATCACATCAGCGCGAGACGCATGCGTGATCCAGGTTTTTCCACCGGTAAGTTGCCAGTTGCCACCTGCTTGCCGGACTGCACGCGTACGCACTGAAGCGAGATCTGAACCAACGTCCGGCTCAGTGAAAACTGCTGTTGGAAGTACGCTTCCATCGGCAATTTGTGGCAGCCAATGCTGTTTTTGTTCTTCAGTACCATTAACACCAATAAGTTCTCCAGCTATTTCAGAACGCGTTCCCAGTGATCCCGCACAAATCCAGCCACGACTAAGCTCCTCAGAAACCATACTCATGGTCAGTTTATCGAGCCCGAGCCCTCCATAGGCAGGGTCAATGCATATTCCAAAGATTCCGATATCTGCCATTTCCTGAACAATCTGGATTGGAATGAGTTGATCCGCCAGATGCCATTCATGCGCGCCGGGTGATATCCTCTCCCTGACAAAATTGCGAACCTGCTCACGTATCATATCAAGCGTTTCGTCGCCAAACCTCTCGTTCGGTCGTTCTCCCCTTGCCAGCAATAGAGCAAGCTCCAGGCGGTTGGTTGCGGTATTACCCTCCTGCAGAAAAGTGCTCACCGAATCATTTGAAGATAACTTCTGCACTGCAGAGTCAAGACCAAATTCCAACGGCCTGACAATTTCATTCTGGCTCATTGCCACACCATGGACTAACTGCGCCAGGTATTCTCCAAATCCAATTTGAAATACCAGTTCATCTATGCCGGCGAACCCTTCAGTTTCGTCAACCTGGATTGCCCACGCCTTCAGTGCGGAAAGAGCAGCAACAGTGGTTGATATCCATGCCGTGCCATGCACGAGGCGCTGTTCCGTTTCAGCAAGTTTCCCGCTTAACCGGCCGTCACTCACCACCCGATCAAGCACGTGCGACTTGACCTCTGATTCAAATTTCCTTGCAGACGCCAGGGCTTCTTCAGCCCGTTCAATCAATACATTCACTGGTATCTCGCTTTAGATATCAAAACGTGTTGAACATGACAATATCACCTGGAAAGAGTACTAGCTAGTCGGCTTCGTTGCGCGGATGAGCGCCCGGTCGGTTTTCAGGTAAATCTCCTCGTCATAGACCTCCAGGCTGTGGTCGTCCTCCGGGTTGGCGAACAGGTCGGATTCCGCCTCTATGATGAAGCCCGCCTGTTGCAGCGCAGCCCGTATGATGTCCGGTTCAATCCGGTGCAGTTCCCGGTTGTCATGGTCCGCTGTGCCGACGTGGTCCGTGATGCCGAGGACACCGCCGGGTTTGAGGGTCTTTTTGATGCTGAGCAGGATTTCCAGGGCCGTGGCCTCGCCCGGCTCGTTGTAATGGTAGTCATGGAAGTTATTGCCCCAGAAGGCCAGGTCCAATTGCCCTTCCAGTCCCAGGTCGTCGTACTCACTGATGTGCAGCGCCACGTTAGGCAAACGGTTGTTCGCCAGCCGTTCATCCATGGTGCGCTTGTAGTAACCGTCGGCATAGTTGTACAGCACCCGTTCCCGGTTATGGGAATAGACCTTGCCTTCGGGACCGACCGCCGCGGCCAGCATCTCGGTGGTGTAACCGGCGGCGGCGCCCACGTCCATCACCGTCATGCCCGGTTCCAGGCCGAGGAACCTGAATGTCTCAAAAGGTTTCCTGGGCTCATCCCGGCGAAAGTCCCATTTGTGCCTGTCCGGTGCCTTCTGCTGCTGTGCTATGCGTTGCTTCATCTCCGCATATTCATCAGCGCCTGCGTTTGCGGTCGAACTAGAAAGTACAATAAATAATATTAATAACCTTTTGATATTCAAAATTAATTACCTCGTTAAGAAGATTTTGCATGAAGTTGGTTTCGCTCCGGGGACACAGGTTCGCCGGGGACGGACTTAAGCATGCCCCCGCATGTTGTAGGCGGGGGTCCGTCCCCTTCCGGGAAAGCATCCCGCATCATAGTTCCAGGTCCACCACACAGACCTCCTGGCCCACGTTCGCGTCTTCGTCCTCGGGCACTAGGATTTCCAGCAGGCGGCCGTCTCCGGGCGCCTCGATCTCCTGGGTGACTTTTTCCGTCTCGATTTCATACAGCGGTTCGCCCTTGCTGAAGGCTTCGCCGGGTTGCCTGAGCCAGGCGACTATGGTGGCAGTTTCCATGTTCATGCCCACCTGGGCGAGTTTCAGTTTTACTTTCATTACTTATCCGGATTGTTTACAAGAGATTCAGTGACCGCGGCGATCTGTTCCTGGTTCGGAATGACGGTTTTCTCCACGTTGGGGGCGTAAGGCATGGCGACGTTGGGCACCGTGATGCGCTTGACGGGCGCCGTCAGGTGTGTGAAAGCCTCATCGCTGATGACCGCCGCGATATGGCTGGCCGCGCTGCAACGGTCCCGCGCCTCATCGACGATTACGATACGCCCGGTTTTCGCCACCGATGTGATGATGGTGTCCATATCCAGCGGCACCAGGGTGCGGCAATCGATGACTTCCGCGTCGATATCCTGTCCGGCCAGCGTTGTTGCGGCCTGCAGGGTGGGCTTCATCATGGCGCCGACGCTGACCAGGGTGACGTTCGTTCCCGGACGGCACACCCGGGCCGACCCGAACGGGACGGTGAAATCCCCATCCGGCACCTCGCCCCGTTCGCCGCCCCTGCCGCCGGCTTCCAGGTAGAAGGTCGGGTTGTCGCCCCGTATCGCGGTCTTCAGCAATCCCGCCGCGTCCGCCGGAGTCGATGGGACCGCGACGTTCACGCCGCCCAGGTTCATCAACAGGGGATAAGGCGTGTCGGAATGCTGCGCGGCGGTGGAGCGGCCGCCGCCGTAACCGGCGATGACGGTGACAGGCAGTTTTATCTGCCCGCCGGTCATCAACCGAAGCTTCGCCATCTGGTTGGCGATGGCGTCGAAACCGGTGTAGATAAAATTGGAGAACATCAGGTGCAGGATCACCCGGTAACCGCCGGCCGCGGCGCCGACCGCCATGCCGGTCAGGGTGGCCTCGCAGATGGGCGTATTGCGGATGCGGTCCGGGCCGAAGCGTTCGTGCAACCCCCTGGTGTCGCCGAACATGCTGATCTCGACGTCCTCGCCGAACAGGATGACCTTCGGGTCGCGCTCCATCTCGGCAAACAAGGTGTCGTTAATGGCCTGTATGAGCCGCTTCTTCGCCATGGCCGGGTCTCAGGGTTGTTGTCCGGAAAACATCATGTCACGCATGAGCTCCGGGTCGGGAGGGGGCGCTGCAGCCGCAGTTTCGGCGGCGGCTGCAACCCGGGCGCGGACCTCAGCGTCCAGGGCGTCCAGGTCCTCACGGGCGCAGCTCCCGTTTTCCAGCATGAAACTGCCCAGGCGTTCTATGGGGTCCCGCTCGCGCCAGGGTTCGATCTCGTTTTCATCCCGGTACTCGCTGCTGAGCCAATGCACCTCGCTCTCGTTGTGGCCGTAGATGCGGTAGGTCTTGGCCTCGATGAAGGAGGGGCCGCCCCCGTCGCGCGCCAGTTCCACTGCGGCCGCGGCGGCCTGCCATACGGCGACGGCGTCATTGCCGTCCACCACGCTGCAAGGGATGTTGAAGGCCCTGGCGCGATCGATGATCTCGCCTGCGGTCACCGTGTCCGAGGGGGAGAATTCCGAATAGCAGTTATGCTCGCATACCAGCAGCAGCGGCAGTTTCCATAGCGCAGCAATGTTCAGCACTTCCATGAACACGCCCTGGTTGGCGGCGCCGTCACCGAAGAAGCACACGGCAACCCGGCCCTTGCGGTCCAGTTGCGCGGCGAAGGCCGCGCCGGCGCTGATGGCCAGGCCGGCGCCGACGATGCCGTTGGCGCCGATGATGCCCCTGGAGAAATCGGCCACGTGCATGGAGCCGCCCATGCCCTTGCAGATGCCGGTTTCCCGCGCGTAGACCTCCGCCAGCATGGCCTCCGGGTCGCCGCCCTTGGCCAGGTAGTGGCCGTGCCCCCGGTGCGTGCTGGCAATCGGGTCGGCGTCGTCCAGGTGTGCGCACACGCCCGCGGCGATGGCCTCCTGGCCGATGTACAGGTGTACGCCGCCGGGCAATCTGCCGGCATGGAAATCGTCCCGCAGTTGTTCCTCGGCGCGCCGGATCAGCAACATGGTCCGGTACATGGCCAGCAACTGCCCGGAATCGGGTTTTTGTCGTACAGAATTCTGCGTCATCTGCTGCAAACTACGGGTAAGGAGTAAAATGATGTTAATTTTGTACAACAATTTGTGTAAAAAAGTCAATAATTTGTTTTTTTTGTGTAATGGCTGTAGTACAATGCCGCCGCAGAACCAGAACCAGAACCTGTAACCAGCGGGAGGAATGAGAGATGTATTCAATCAAATCAGGCAACGTCACGCGGTCCGCCATCGTAACCTGCGCCATGCTGCTTGCCGCGCCGTCCGCCGGCGCGCAGTTGCTCGAAGAGGTCATCGTTACCGCGCAGAAACGCGAACAGAACCTGCAGGACGTGGGTATCTCGGTCACCGCATTTACCGGCGAGCAACTGGATAACCTTGGCGCGACCAATACCACGGATATTACGCAGCAGGCACCAGGCTTACAGTTATTCACATATACGCCTTCCCTCATCGTATTCAATATACGGGGCGTATCGCAAAACAACTTCATCGATACGCTGGAAGCGCCGGTAGCCGTTAACGTTGATAATGCCTACGTAGCCTCGCTCAACGGCATTGGCCAGCAGATGTTTGACATGGACCGGGTGGAAGTATTGCGCGGCCCCCAGGGGACGCTGTTTGGACGCAATGCAACGGGTGGCGTAATTCAATATTTTACCAACGCACCTGATGAGGAAGAAGCCAACGGTTATATCAAGGCCGGTGCGGCTGAATACGACAACTTCTTTGTCGAAGGCGCCGTGGGCGGCGCCCTGGCGCCCAACCTGCGCGGCCGTTTTGCAGGCCGCTGGGAACAGGCAGATGGTTACACGGAATCGGTGACGCCCGGCGTACGCGACACCAACGGCAAGGACGGTTTTGCGCTGCGGGGCGCCCTGCAGATGGATGTCACCGATGACCTGCTGGTGGACGTCAAGGTCTATTACTCGGAGGACAACGATGCCCCCACCGGCGGCTACGTCGCTTATGCCTCCAAGGCGGACCGGGAAACCGGTTACAGCGCCACACCGGAAGCCTCGCCCATTACCGGTGACGTCCACAAACACGCCAACGGTATCGAGGGCAGCCTGGACCGGGAGGTCACCTCGGTTACCGGCCAGGTTACCTGGGACCTGAATGAGCATCTCCAGGTGGTCTCCGTCACCAACTACATGGATATCTACAAGAATTATTACGAAGACGCCGGAGGCGGCTATATTCCGAATTTCCCGTATAATCCCGTTGCAGATACGGAACAGGTGACCCAGGAACTGCGCCTGAGTGGAGACTATGACCGGTTCCGCTGGCAACTGGGCGGCTATTATATGGACCTGGAAATCACCGGCATGGACTTCGTCAGCGGCGAGTTTGTCAGCTTTTTGCCTGAAGGACGTCTCGATGCGAACTGGAACCTGGACTCGGAAAACTGGTCTGTTTTCGGACAGGTTGAAGTGGATTTGAGCGAGCAGGTCACCCTGATCGGCGGCGTGCGTTACTCCATGGACGACAAGCAATACTCACTGGTCAACAGCGCCGCGGGTGAAGGCGCTTTTCTCGACCCGGTCACTTTTATTCCGCCGGGAGAGGTATTTTTCGATACGGCCTGGATTCCGCCGGAATTTACCGAGATCGATTACGACGACTGGGCCGCACGGGCGCAACTGGACTGGCGGCCCAACGACGACCTGCTGGTTTATGCCGCGTTCAACCGGGGTATCAAGGGCGGCAACTTCACGACTTTTTTCAGCACTCTTGAAAATTTACAGCACAAGGAGGAAGTCCTGTATTCCTACGAAATAGGCTTCAAGCGCACCTTCCCGGAGCAGGCAATGCGTCTTAATGCCACCGGTTTCTATTACGATTACAAGGACTACCAGGCATTCGGCCTGATTGCCGCGTTCCCGGAAATCCGCAACACCGATGCCGAAGCCTATGGAGGCGAAATCGAACTGGCCTGGTCCCCTGCCGAACGGCTTGACCTGCTGGCGGGTATCTCGTTCATCGACTCGGAGATTGACGAGGTCCCCACGGTACAGGATTTCTTCGGGATCGTGCTGCC
Source organism: Gammaproteobacteria bacterium (assembly GCA_965204045.1). Classification (GTDB taxonomy): domain Bacteria; phylum Pseudomonadota; class Gammaproteobacteria; order Eutrophobiales; family Eutrophobiaceae; genus JAAXHV01. Next base: position 3,773,971 of record CBDBDW010000002.1, on the reverse strand, counting down.
GTTGCAACACATAGAGAATAACGAACTGCCCAACGCGCCGTCGTTCAGCATCAACTTCCTGGCGCGTCATACCTGGCCGTTCGCGGGTGGCGAGTTGGCTTTCCAGGTAGACGGCAACTACAATGACGACCAGTACCTGGACGTATTCAATTCGGCAGGCTCCAAAGAAGAATCGTATTTTATCGGCAATCTCCGCCTTACCTGGATCACAGGGGATGATAACTGGGAGTTGGGCGCCTTCGTCAGGAACTTCACGGACACCAAGCACCGTTTATACTTGCTGGACCTCGCGGCGGGCGACTTGTTCGTTCCGCCAGATGTGCCGCCGACGGGTGACGGCATAATTGAGCAGGTCTATGGTCCGCCGCGGTGGGCGGGCGGCTACATTTCGTACCGATTCTGATTTCAATACAAACCTGCCCCTCGTGTGAGTAACAGTCTGCGCTATTCCATGAGGGGCAGTAATTCCACTTCCATGTTTGGCCGGCTGACAACACGCCTGTTGTCGCTGTGCGCCGCGTGCCTGCTGGCCGCCTGTTCCGCGGAGCGGGCCGAACGCCCCAACTTCCTGGTCATCCTGGCGGATGACATGGGCTATTCGGACATCGGCGTGATGGGCAGCGAGATACGCACGCCCAATATCGACCGGCTGGCGGAACGGGGCATGCTCATGACCCATTTCCGGGTGCACATGATGTGTTCACCCACCCGCGCCATGCTGCTCACGGGCGCGGACAGCCATCCTGCCGGTTACGGCACCATGGCCGGGGAGTTCACGCCTGCGATCCGCGGGCAGGCGGGCTATGAAACCTACCTCACCGACCGGGTGACGACTATCGCCAACGTGCTCCGTGACGGCGGCTACCACACCTACATCGCGGGCAAGTGGGACATGGGCGGGCACGGCAACCCGGCCCTCTGGCCGGACAAGAGGGGTTTTGAGGAGTCCTACGTGCTGGTGGAGGGCAGCGGTTCCCATTACGACAACTCACCCTCGCTGCTGGAACTGGCGACAGTGACCTACGTGGAAAACGGCCGGGAGATTGAACTGCCCGGTGATTTTTACTCTTCCCGGAATTACGCAGACAAGATCATCGAGCACATCGACCGGCACAAGACGGATGGCAAGCCCTTTTTTGCCTACCTGCCGTTTACCGCGCCGCACTACCCGCTGCACGCGCCGGACGAATACATAGAGCGCTATGCCGGGGTATACGAGCAGGGCTACGAGGCCGTGCGCGCCGCGCGCATCGAACGGATGCGCGAGACGGGGCTGATGGGCGCACACCAGGCCGCGGCCGACCACCATCCCGCCTGGCCGGCATGGGATGACCTGGACGATACCATGCGCAGGCTGGAGGCGCGGCGCATGCAGGTGTACGCGGCGATGACGGAGGCCATGGATTTTCACATCGGCAGGGTTCTGGATTACCTGGAACAGGAGGGACTGGCGGACAACACCCTGGTGATCTTCCTCTCGGACAACGGCGCGGAGGGCGGCAATCCGCTGGATTTCTACGGCCAGCCCGGTTTCGACTGGGCTGAAGACGGCTTCGATGTCAGCCTGGAAAACCTGGGCAGGCCCGGTTCCTATGCCTGGCTGGGGGCAGGATGGGCGCACGTCGGCAGCACCCCGTTGCGCTATTTCAAGGGGTTCCCGACCGAGGGGGGGATCCGCACGCCCGCCATATTCAGTTTTCCGGGCCGCATCGAGGCGGGCAAGGTCTCGTCCGTCAGCGTGAACGTCCTGGACCTGCCGGTCACCCTGCTGGATTATGCCGGCGTTGAGCGCCCGGGAGTCGCGGACAACGGCGAACCCATGCCTCCCATAAGGGGCAGGTCGATGCGCGGCTTTCTGGACGGAACAAGCGGGCAGCTCCATCCGCCGGAGGATTATTTTGCCTACGTGATGATGGGCCGCAGGGGGATAGTGCAGGGGGACTGGAAGATCACCTGGATGAATGCGCCCTGGGGGCCGGAGGGGCGCTGGTCCCTGTTCAACCTGGCCGAGGACCCGGCGGAGCGTAACGACCTGGCCGCAAGCCGCCCGGACAAACTGGCTGAAATGCAGGCGCTCTGGGACGCCTACGTCGCCGCCAACGGCGTTATCCCCATTCCGGGCTACGCAACCGGCTGGACCAACCGCTTTTCCCATTACCAATGGTTGCCGCCCGAACTGCGTTCGCAACCTTGAACTTAAACCGATAAAACTACGAGATACGAAAACCATGAAAGGAAAAATAGCTTTTGAAGAACACCTGGCCGTAGAAGAAACGGTAGGAAACGCCAAGGCGTTCGCCGGCGACTCCGGCAGATGGGATGATTTTACCCTGGAGCTGGTTGACGTCGATGAAAAACGGCTGGCGTTCATGGACAAAACCGGTATAGAACTGGCATTGTTGTCACTCAACGCCCCCGGCTTGCAGGCAATCCTGGATACCGATGAAGCCATAGAGCTTGCCAAAAAAGCCAATGCAAAAATCGCCGGGGCAGTCGCCCGGCACCCGGCCCGCTATGCCGGCATGGCCTCGCTGCCCATGCAGGACCCGGCCGCCGCCTCGGCAGAACTGGAGCGCTGCGTCAATGAACTTGGCTTCAAAGGGGCAATGGTGAACGGATTTACCCAGAAGGGCGAACCGGACTCGGCAATATATTATGACGTTCCCGAGTACCGGGACTTCTGGGCCACGGTTTCCGATCTTGACGTGCCATTTTACCTGCATCCCCGCATGCAGATACCGGCCCGGGCCGGGAACTACGAGGGGCACCCCTGGCTGATGAGCGCGCCCTGGGGTTTCGCGGTGGAAACCTCTATCCACGCGCTGCGCCTGTGCGGTTCCGGCGTGTTTGACGATTTTCCCAACCTGAAGATCTGCCTGGGGCACATGGGGGAGAACATCCCCTTCGCCCTGTGGCGTGTCGATGCGCGCATGCGTTTTTCACGGCGCGGCTACCGCGGCAAACGGCCCCTGGGCGACTACTTCCGGGAACATTTCCACATTACGGTCAGCGGCCTGTTCGACGATCCGGCTTTCCGTTGCGTCCTGGACGTTATGGGTAAGGACAGGGTTTACTTCTCCGCCGATTATCCGTTCGAGCGGATGGAGGACGCCGCCGGCTGGTATGACGCCACCAACGTGATTACCGATGAGGAACGGGTGCAGATTGGCCGGACCAATGCCATTGAGTTGTTCAAGCTTGACCTGGATTGAATGATGTCGGCAGGGGACGGACCCCCGCTTACAACATGCGGGGGCATGCTTAAGTCCTTCCCAGGTTGTTTTGTAACGGGAAATATCAGTCGGCAGTGCTTGCCTGTACTGTCACAGCCTGCAGCCCATCCACGGAGCGCCGGCGGTTGACCGCCCGGGTCAGGGCCAGTTGGTAATTCTCCCGGGCCTGGTCCGGGGCGCCGGTTTCCAGGTAAACGTCCGCCAGGGCTTCCGCCGCGGGCTGCGGCATGGCGGGACCGATGGCGGGGGCAAGGGTCTGTTCCAGGTCAACGGCCTGCTGCATCAGCGCCAGACCCAGTTCGCGCTTCCCTTCTGCCACCACCAGCCGGCCTTCCAGCAGCAGTTTCAGCACCGTGGGCGCGGCGGCGCGGATGTTCCTGCTGTCCGGGTCGGGTGAGCCGACAAAAGCGTCCACGATGGCCCCGGCCGTACCGGTGTCGCCCTGGTGCAGCGCCCGCATCCCCATGACGTATTGATCCATGGCAACCGCGGACGGCCATACCCCGTCGTAACTGATCTCAAGGTCCAGCAGCGGGTCGTCCCAGGCCCGGGTGTCGATAATGTAATTGCTGCGGCAGGTGATGAAGCCGATGCGGTTGACCGGCGTATCGGCCTGCAACCATTCCTGTTCGGCGTAACCCAGCAGGCGCCGCGCCTCATCGAAGCGGCCTTCCTGCAGGCGCGAATAGATCAGCCAGGACAGCGAGTGGTAGGCCTGGCCGTTGTAGGGGAGATCTTTTTCCTCGATCCGGTCCAGCGCAGCCTCGAATGAGCGGGCGTTCAGGTGGCCGGCGCGTTCGTAATCGCCCAGGGCGAAATAGATGTGTGACGGCATGTGCAGGGCGTGGACTGCGGCGGGCGCCACTTCGGAATAGACGTCCGCGGCGCGCAGGCCCAGCGGGGCGTGGACCGGGTCGTCATAACTGTGAATATTGTAATGCAGCACGCCGGGATGGCGCGGCGCGCGGTCCATCAGTTCCTCCGTGATGGCGCCGGCCTGCATGAACTTGTAAAAATCCCGGCCGTCATGGCTGGTGGTCAGCACCGACAGCGCGTACAGGGCGCCGGCGTCCACGTCCTCCGGCCAGGTTTCGCTGATGGCCTCCAGGGCGGCGCTGTAGGCGTAATCACGCTCCCTGGCATCGCCTTCGCCGAACAGGATGTTCACCGAACCGATGTACGCTTTTTCCCGTTCGGTCTGCGCCCTCTCGACCCGTCCCCCGGCGCTCGGATCCAGTTGTTCCAGCACGGCCCTGGCCCCAGGCAGGTTCTGCTGGTTCCAGAGCGGATGCTCATGGGTAAGGGCTTCACCCCAATAGGCCATGACGAAGTCCGGGTCCAGGTTGCGCGCCTGCCGGAATACTGTCCTGGCGTCTTCGTATTCAAAATTGTGCAGCATCACCAGGCCGCGGATGAACAGGGCATGGGCTTCGGGGTCGCCGCTGGCATGGAAATCCGTGGTTCCGTACTGCTGCGCATCAGCCTGGGCAGCAAGTAACGGCATGAGTATCACCAGCGTGGCCAGGCGCCGTCTTATGTACATATCATTCTCCCGCTTTTAAACTTACAACCAATACACCTGCAAATGATACATGGGGTCAGAGTAAAATTTCTGACGAAATTCTTACTCTGACCCCTGGTTAATACAACCGCTCAATCCGCCAGCAGGTCGCAGATTTCGCTCAGGTCCTGTTTTCCTTCCCTGATTTCCTCAATGGTCAGGCCGGCGAGTTCGTGCGGAAACACCAGCCATTTATCGGTCTCGTGGATGTAATAGTCCGGCACGATGCCCGTCTTGTTGTTGTCGGGCTTGTACCAGGGACAGGCTATTTTGAAATTGACGGGCATATTGCGCCGGGTCTTTTCCGCCAGTTCATCCAGCACCGCCCTGACGCTCCTGCCGGAATCGAACACGTCATCGACGATTAGCAGGGCATCTTCGGCATTGACGTTTTCGATGATGTAATGCAGGCCGTGCACGCGGATGGTGTCAGACTGATCAGCTATGCCGTTATACGAAGAAGTGCGGATGGCGATATGGTCCGTTTCCACCCCGCGAAATTCAAAATATTCCTGCACCGCGATGCCTACCGGCGAACCGCCGCGCCAGATGCCCACGATGAAATGCGGTCGGAAACCGCTGGCGTAGATGGCTGCAGCCAGCCGGAATGAATCTTCCAGCAACTCCCGGGAACGGATGTAAAGTTTCTCCATGTTAATCGGCGTATTTAAAACCGTAGACGCGGAAGCGGCTGATGCCGCCATCGGGATGCATGTTGATCCTGACATGGGTGACCGGCCCCGTGTCCTGCAGTTCTTTCCCCAACAGGTGTTCTCTATCCGGCCCCATTTTATGTTCAGGCAGGAGTGTTTTCCAGGTGGCGCCATCCTTGAGCAGTGCGTCCGGGTCCTGTTCCAGAATGAGACCCAGCACATCGTGCCACGCAACCTCTTCCAGCGTGGGGGCGTCCTTGGTGAACCCGGACAGGTACAGGGCGTCCAGGCTGACCCGGTCCGGATAATTGCCCTTGAAAAAGGCGGTGTCGATATTAATGCGCTCGACTATCCCGGCATGGCCCAGTTGCAGGATGAGCCAGTCGTGGCCGGCGTCGCGCCGCCGCCGGGTTTCCCAGCCGTCTCCCATGTTGATGCCTCTGCCGGGCATGTTGATGTTCCCCATGACACCGAAATGCTCGTCGTTGCAGGCAAGCGTCCGCCCTCCATTCTCTACTGCAGCCAGGTCGATCAATTGTTTGCTGTTTACATCGGACCAGTCGCGGTAGACGTTGCCGTATATGCGCAGGCGTGCAACGCCACCGTCCGGAAAGATATTCAGACGAACGTGGGTCCAGATATTCGTATCGTCCGAGTCGAACAGGTTATGTGAATCACCTTCCAGGCTGGACTTGGGGATGATCTCCGTCCATTCGGTATTTCCATCCGGCGGGGTTTCCGTATTGCACGCCTCCAGCGATGCCTGCGCCGGGTAATTCCCGGTAAAATACCGGGTATCAATGTCCACGGCCTTGATGATGCCCGATACGCCTAACCGCATGACGCAGTAATCATGACCGCCCTTGCGCCTGCGCCTGGATTCCCATCCGTCCATCCACTTGCCGTGCTCGGTAAACTTGCCGGGCATGTGTACCGGTTCTGTCGGCTTAAGCAGGTTTTCCATGGGCGCGAAGAAATCGTCCGTACAATAAATCGCCCTGGTGCCCATGCGGTTGTCGGCGAGGTCGACAAAGGCATGCCTGATGTCCAGCAGTCGGGGGTCTTCGCTCATGTTGTCTCTGTGAGATATATACTCGGATTAATATGCAGGCGTCATTATAATGGTTTTTTCTCCGCTTGGCCTGTAGAGTAGGAGTACGAATTAGGAATTAGTAATTAGGAAGTAATAATTCATAATTGAATTAAAGTATGAGAGATACGGAGTACCCGCGTGATGTAATCGGCTACGGGGCAAATCCGCCCGATCCGCGGTGGCCGGACGGCGCGCGCCTCGCCCTGCAGATCGTGCTCAACTACGAGGAAGGCGCGGAAAATTCCGTATTGCACGGCGATGCGGCGTCGGAGACCTTTTTATCGGAGATTATCGGCGCAGAGGCTTACCCCGGTGTGCGCCATAAGAGCATGGAATCCCTGTATGAGTACGGCAGCCGGGCCGGTCTCTGGCGCCTGCTGCGTATCTTGCGCGAGCGGGACATCAGGGTCACCGTGTTCGGGGTGGCCATGGCGTTGCAGCGCAACCCCGAGGCCGTACGGGCCATGCTGGAAGACGGCCACGAGATTGCAAGTCACGGCTGGCGCTGGATCAATTACCAGTTTGTGGACGAGGAGCTCGAGCGCGAACACATCAAACTGGCGGTGGATACGATCACCGGGTTGGCGGGCAGCCCGCCGCTGGGCTGGTACACCGGCCGCGACAGCCCGAATACCCGCCGCCTGGTCGTCGAACACGGCGGGTTCCTGTATGACGCGGATTCCTACGCGGACGATTTGCCCTACTGGGAGATCGTCAACGGCAAACCGCACCTGATTGTGCCGTACACGCTGGACGCCAACGACATGCGTTTTGCCACCAGCCAGGGTTTCAACACCGGGGAGCAGTTTTTTACCTACCTCAGGGATGCGTTCGACGTGTTGTACAGGGAAGGGGAGACTGCGCCGAAGATGATGTCCGTGGGCCTGCACTGCCGCATCATCGGCAAACCGGGCAGGGCGGCCGCGCTGGAGCGCTTCCTGGATTACGTACGGCAGCACGATGGAGTCTGGATCTGCCGGCGGGTGGATATAGCCAGGCACTGGTATGACACACACCCGTATAATCCGGAATAACGTGGAAAAGGGGACAGACCCCCGCTTACCACATGCGGGGGCATGTTTGAAATCTGTCCCCGGTGAAACTTGAAGAATAAGAACAAAGCGCTGTTCGCAATCTTTGCCTGTGTGGCCATGTACGGTTTTACCCTGGGGCTGGGCCGGCCCCTGCTGGCCCTGATCCTGGAAGCCCGGGGCATCGACCGCAGCATAATCGGGGTCAATACCGCCATGCCCGCCATTGGCATATTCCTTTCCACCCCGTTCATTCCGATGCTGGTGGAGAAGCTGGGCATGCGGCGTTTCCTGGTGCTCGTGCTGGCGGTGGACGTGATAGTGCTGTTGCAGTTTCCCCGCTTCGATCACCTGTATGCCTGGTTTTTCCTGGGCATCTTCCTGGGGGCGATGACCAACTGCATGCTGGTGACCAGTGAAACCTGGATCAACGAAATCGTCGATGACGCCAACCGGGGCCGCTTGATGGGCCTCTATAACGCCCTGCTTGCCGCCACCGTCGCCATGGGGCCGCTCGTGATACCGGCGGTGGGCATACAGGGTTGGGCGCCGTTCCTGGTCGGGGCGTGCTTCATCGCGCTGGCCGCGTTGCCTTTGCTGTGGACAGGGCCGCACCGTTTGTCCGCCCATGATGAGCCTTCGTTCAACATATTCAGCTTCCTGTGGGTGGCGCCGACCCTGGTTGCCGCGGTCCTGTTGTTCTCCCTGAAGGAAACGGCCGGCAATTCGTTGTTGCCGGTGTACGGCATACGCAGCGGGATGAACGAGGCGGGCGCCGCGATCATGCTGACCGTTATCGGCATTGGCGGGGTATCACTGGCTTATCCCATGGGCTGGCTGGCGGACAGGTTCAACCGCTACGGCCTGCTGGTGTTTTGCGGCCTCTGCGGCCTGGCCGGCGCTGTCCTGCTGCCTCATGCCCTGGAGTCCCGTTGGCTCCTGTACCCGTTGCTGTTCGTCTGGGGCGGCGCTTTTGCCGGCATGTACACCGCAGTACTGACCATCATCGGCCAGCATTTCCGCGGCAGGGACCTGGTGACGGCCAACGTATCCCTCGGTATGCTCTGGGGTGTAGGCAGCCTGGTCTGGCCGCCCGTTACCGGCGTAGCCATGGACATCCGCGACCCCGGCGGCTTCCCCCTGGTGTTTATTGCAGCCAGCCTGCTGTTTGTCCTGTTCGCCTCCGGCAGGTGGCTGTTGAGCAGGGATAAATCAGCCGTCCTGTAGCCTGCATTGCTCACCGATGGACGCGCTGCTCAGAGCACGCAGCGGATGGTTCACATCATGGCGTCCCGGATAGCCCGGAATTCATCTCCCTCTTTCCACTGAGGCCAGGCATCGGAGTCTGCCAGGTCCCGGCCGACCTTGAACATGAGTTTCATATCAGTCTCCGCGCCGCGTAAATCCCAGTCCGGGTCATATTCATCCGACGGGCGGTGATAATGCCTGCTGATATACTCGTCATACGCTTCAAGCCCCCTCGCTGCCCCGTGTTCCTTATGCCGTATTCCCCCTTGGGTGAACAGAGCCGGGACGCCCGCCCGGGCGAATTCGAAATGATCGGAGCGGTAATAGAAACCGGCTTCGGGACGAGGATCGGGGGTGAGCTCAAGATCGGGCGCATGTTTCGTAAGATAGCTGTCCAGGTCTGATTTCCCCAAGCCTATCACTTTCAGGTCGTGCGTCGGGCCGATCAGGTTAATGACGTCAAAATTGATATTGGCAATCGTCTTATTGAGCGGAACAACAGGATTTTGCACGTAGTAACGGGCTCCCATGAGGCCTTTTTCTTCAGCCGTCAGGAACAGGAAATAGACGGAACGTTCCGGGGGTTGTTCCAACCGGGAAAAAGCTTCGGCGATTGACAGCAGGCCGGCAACCCCGGATGCGTTATCCACGGCGCCGTTAAAAATATTGTCACCCCCGGTAATATCGGTGTTTGTACCGATATGGTCCCAGTGTGCCGTGTAGATTATTGCCTCATCAGGACGCATACTCCCGGCAATTCTTGCGAAAGCATTATAGGAAGTGCGCCGTGTGATGCTGGTCTCGAATGCAATATCGGCGGTCAACTCCAATGATTGGCCCGTAAATCCCTGTTGTTTGGCCGCTTCTTTCAGTTCATCAAAACTCAAGTCCGCCTGTGAGAATACGGCGGTCGCGGTCTCCGTAGTGATCCAGCCTTCCAGGGCCAGTGACTTTTCAGTATTTCCGCTGTCGATAATGAAGTTGGGCAGGGGGATTGAGTTTTCCAGCGTACCCCAGGGATAGCCTGCGGCGCCGGTTTCGTGTACCACCAGTACGCCCAGTGCCCCCCGGCGCAATGCTTCATCATACTTGTAGGGCCAGCGGCCGTACCAGGTCATAGCGTTTCCGTTGAAAAGCCCGGGATTCCGGGTGGCATAGCCGGGGTCATTGACCAGCACGATCACCAGTTTGCCTTCCACGTCCAGGCCTTCGTAGTCGTTCCAACCGTATTCCGGAGCAGTAATTCCGTAACCGGCAAATACGATTTCAACACCTGCCAGACTAACGCCGGCAGTGATGCGGGGATTTCGCACCACGAACTGTGCCGGGGCGGAAAAACGCTGTAGACCACTGCCGCCTTTTATAAGCAGCACGGGAGAAGATGTAATCGTAGTAGAGACAAGCGGTACCGGCTGCAGGTAGGAGTCGCCGTTACCCGGCTCCAGGCCCATGCGGCGGAATTCGCTCTCCAGGTAGTCCAGGGTCTTCTTCTCACCTTCCGTAAAAGGCGCCCTGCCGCCGAACTCGTCGGAGGCTAAGATTGCGATATGTTTATGGAGTAATCTTTCGGTAATCGAATCAACGGCCTGCTGTTTGTCCCCTGATACACAGGCTGTGGCGAATGTGATAAAAATCAGGAATGGTGTGCGCAGGGACATTGAATATGGTCGTGGCAGTAAACAGGTCTTCGGTTACAATGTTTCGTGTGAGTCTTGCGTGCAGGTTTTTATAGTGTATCGAAACATCCATTTCCAGTGAAAGAGATTCCTTCCGTGCGATACCGGCTCAGTGATTTCAAAGATATGGACAGGGATACCTTTGTTGCCGTTTTCGGCGGCGTTTTTGAAGATTCGCCCTGGGTGGCCGAGACGGCCTGGCAATCCGTGCCGTTTGAGAGTATTGATGATCTGGTTGAAGCATTATGCGATGTTGTCAGGCGCGCCGGGCGGGAGCGGCAACTGGCCCTGTTGCGCGCCCACCCTGAACTGGGCGTCCGTAAGCCCCTGACGGGACATTCGGAGCGCGAGCAGAGAAATGCCGGTTTGAAAGGCGGGGAGGGCGGCCAGACCGACTTGCTGGCTGACTTGAACCGGCGCTACCGGGATAAATTCGGCTTCCCGTTCATCCTGGCGGTGAAAGGACTGGGCCCGGATGAGATCATCATGCGTTTCCGGAGGCGCCTGGAAAACAGCCCGGAAGATGAGTTTGACGAATGTCTGGGGCAGGTATTCAGGATAGCCGGGTTCAGGCTTGAAGATTTATTAGGAACCGGGCAGAGCCATACCCCGTAAACCAGAGCAACCGTCATACCGGCCATGGAATGGCCGGTATCCAGTGACATGGATGTAATTCAAGTGCCGCCGGAGACGCCTTTCGTCATGCGTTGCCCCCGCAAATCGTAAGCGCGCTCCATGATACTCGTCTCGGATTCAAACAGGTCATTTCCCGATAATCCCGTCGCTTTCAGCAAGCGCTGTTCAAACGCTTCGTTGGTTTCAATATTCCCGTCTCCCCGGATATGCAGGATGGAATCAACTCGCTCACGCAGGGGCCGGCAGACCAGGATCGTCCTGTGACAGGTCAGGGGGTCTTCCTCGGCGCACAACAGGGTAGGTCTGGCTTCCCCGGCCTTGTCGATTACCCGGTCAAGACCGTCCGTAAATTCGGGCCTGGCTGCGATCAGGTCATATTGGACTTTACCATCGACATAGCAATCCGGATTCGGACTCTTCGCGCCCAGTTCCTTGCCGGAGAAGACGTAAGCGATTCCTTCCTCCGCCAACCGGCCGGCAAGGGGCTTCTGGCTGAACTGCGGGTTACGTCTGCTGTACGGAATGGAGCGAACATCGAAAACCAGGGAGACCGAAGCCTCTTTCAGTAAATTTATGAAATGATCAATGGGATGCCTGGAATGCCCAATGGTATACAGGACTTTTTTCCTGCTCACCTTCCGATTGTTTGTCATTTCTTAAAAGTTGTTCCGTCGTATTTTACTCTGTCGCGCATTAGGCGAAGGAATTGTCAGCGAACCCAAAGCCGCTGAATTGCTGCAAATGCCGTTGACGCGCTTTCATCAAATACGGAAATTGAAGTCTTTTGATGCGGTTACTCACCTGTGACACTAATATCCTGATCGATCTGGAAGAAGGGGGGGTGTGACCGGAGATGATAAACAGGATGCCTTGGCGTTTGTCAGCGAGCATTTTTGATTATTCGGTATGTTGGCTCTGTTTGGGTGTCATTCTGAAACTGCTTTTTTGTTGATACGATTACGAATATCTTCGGCTACCTCAAGCATTTCTACCGGCGCGCGTACCGGCGCGCCGGTATATTGGCGCAGGGCGATAATCAAGGGCGCCAGCGTATCGGATTTTGTCCTGTCACTGCACAGAATTTCCACCAGCTCATCCACCCGAGCGCCTCTCGCTATCAAGTCTGACACAACCTGAAACATCTCGTGCATCATTTCCTCGTTATTGGGCACAAACGCGGCATAAACAAGACGGAATGTATCCATTGCGGCCTGACTGTTCCCAAGGACAAAGAGTGCCTTCAAACGTACGCACCTTGCTTTTAATTCAAACTCGATTTCTTCGTTTCCTTTCGACAATATTCCGAGTCTTCGTTCGAGTTCTTCACAACTATGCAAGGCTTCATCCGCGCGACCAACCAGGATCTGATTGATGCTTTTATTATGCAACGCTGAAGCAATCCACCACTGCATTTTCGGCGCGTCGCAAGCGCCAAAATACTTCACTACGTCGCTATAGGTTGCAATCGCGGTTTCAAGATCACCGAGCCTCTCTAGTGTATTTCCCTTATTGACCAATGCTGCGGCAATGCACCATTGGATATCCGGCGCGTCACTGGCGCCAAAACGTTCAACTACCTTGTCATAGGTTGCAATCGCGGTTACGAGGTCACCAAGCATCCTTCTCATACCTGCCTTGTTGACTAACGCAAAAGCAACCCACTTCTGGATATCCGAAGTGTCACTGGCGCCAAAACGCTTAACCACCTCGTCATAGGCTGCAATCGCTGCTTCGAAGTTATTTTGTTGCTCGTAGGTATTTGCTTTTTTAATCAATGCCGAAGCCATAGACGACTCCAGTCCTACTCCTAGCAAACCTGTTGGCTGATCCGCGATGCCACTGGCCTTCGCCCTGTTAAAGCCCTCATGAATGGTTGGCGATTCTATTATTTCCTGCTTCATCTTGAGGAATATTTCTACCTGTTCTGCCTTGCCGTAGAACACCGTCATGAAATGAATCAGATTTTTTACGATGTCTGCTTCATCACGTTCGCGTCTCAGCTTGTAATAGATGCTGTAGAGGCGTTCCGCGGGGCTATACAGCCGTTTCCTCCCGCTTCCTTCTACGAGTATTGCCCCACGGTTGACCAGCCGTCCTAACATGGTGGATACAACTCGAACGTCCATGCGAGCCCGGTCGGCAATTTCTCCAGGTTTTGACGCCTGCCAAAGATCGATGACCGCGATATAAACGCGTCGTTCAACTTTGCCTAAGATCTCCAGGTGAGCACGAAAATACTCGGTGTGTTCGTCTATCAGTGTTACCAGTTCCTCCATCAATTGACGCACAGACCGATGCCTGGCAAATCCGGCAACGATGATCAAGAGACGGGGATTACCCCCGGTCAGTATTTGAAGCGGTCTTATCTCGCGCCCGTTAACCGTATCGCCACTGACTACTTGCCACAGGCAAGCACATTCCTCGGTGGTCAAGGGTTCGAGATCAATAATTCTGAACAACTCGAAGAACGGCTGTCTTGCATCCTCCAAGCCCTTGAATCGATTGGTCGCGGAAGCAAGCAACATGATCTGGGGTTCTGATTGCAGTATTCCGCGAAGCTTCCAGCCAAAATCCTTATCCACGTTTTCGCATAACGACTGCAGGTTCTCAACCATAACTACGAGTTTCCTGTCCAACCGGTCTGCCGCTTCAAGTACGGCGGCGCGAGCGCGTTCATCAAGTGACTGCTCGCGCCAGCGGTTGACCAGGTCGTTATATGTCTTTCGCAATTCGAGACCGAGTTCGGGGTCCTGTACGGAAATTTCCCTGGCGAGTTGGAATAACGTCTCAAGCCAGAAGTCTGCCTGATTGGAGATTTCCTGGTTCTCTTCCATGAACCGGACCGGAAATAGATGTTCGGATAGTTCGTTGTCAGTGCGCAACTCTGCGGCGATGCGGGCCAGCAACATGGTTTTTCCCCGGCCGCGGGGCGAGACAACCAGAACGTGTTGGCACGATGGCGAATTGATGTTCCCGCGAAGTACCTCAAGTACGCTATCATACTCTCGTTGTCTGACCACGAATTGCTTTATTACTTCTTCGTCGGACTGGAATGTTCCCGGATTAAACTTACGGATCGGACAATCGGGTGATTTGTACATTGCTTTCGTCCTATTCGCTCATACTACATGCAGCGGCTTTCGATGGATGTGTAGTGGCCGCGAAAGCGGGCGTACCACCAGTCTTTCAGCAAGCATGACGAAAAGCGATGACCTTCATTGTCAACTTCAAGATAGCCGTCGTGCTCCAGGACTTCCAGAGTATCCGAGATGCGCCCGGTCGCATCATCAACCACAGTGGCGTACAGTTGCTCAAGACAGCGTCGCGCATCTGGAGTGAACGCCTCTTGGGTGGCCGCTTCAGCGAGTATCTCCATAGCAATCGAGTAACTATGGTCTTCCAGAGCTTCCTTCAGGCGCGTTTCATAGTGTACAAGGTCGTTCTGTCCCGGAGGCCCAAGAAGCTGGGTATGATAGACTTTGGCGACGTCTTTCAGCGTAACCTGGTCCCGTTCTTGCATCCTGATAAAATCTCGCAGCCGCGCGAAGAAGGATTGAACCTGGTGAGGAATGCCTAACCCCAGTGCTTCGTATACCGCATCAGCCACGCCGTCCTCCATGACTAGTTCATAACCCTCTGCAAGGAGGTTGAAACATTTGATACTGGTGTCACGGTCCCACGGCGTCAGGCGATAGGGATACAGATGGTTGATCCGGTCGGGTATGCCCAGCCTGCGCACAAGGGGTTCGAGTCCGATGCTGCCTGATATGACGACGACCGGCGAATTGTCTCCCATGGACTGAAGTACCCCGCGTAACCAACTCAGGAATTCATCAACCCGTCGCGCGTCACCATCATGCTGATATATCCGCTTAAGGAAAATAGGTAGCTCGTCAATTGCAAGAAGCACTGGCTTATCATGTTCGGCGCAGGCATGAAGCAACTGTTCCCCATGACGCCGCCAGCTTCCGACATCCAGTCCGGCGCGAATCTTCACGCGTAAATCATGCAGACTGATTTCCTCAATGTTATTTAACCAACGTCTCATTCCGGCGCTGAATCGAGATATAATCGGGCGAATAGAAGCTGCTGACTGCGCGATATCTGCGATTGTGTCTTCCGCGCATTCCGCGCCTTCAACATCAGCGAAAAGAAACGTCCAGCCTGTTCCTTCGAGCCTGCGCCCAAGTTCCCGTACGACACTGGTCTTGCCCATACGCCGTTGCCCGGTAAGTAATATGTGATTGTGGTCTTTAACGTAACTTTCCAATATTTGCAGGTCAGCCTCGCGATCAAAAAAGTCGTCGCCGATTACCCAACGACCAGTGGATGATCTCATGGTTTTACTCTCCTTATTCAACAATTATGTTGAATAACATCATACAACAAAATTGATGTCAACAATTTTGTTGAAAAAGTTACATGACAGTCTGTCCTTTACAAATCTATATCCATTGGATACGCTCAAAAAATGCCTGGAGCTAACCAGACACCGGAACAGCAGGCTCGGGACAATATAGACAGGTTACTGTCGCTGGCAGGTTGGTGTGTTCAGGACAAGAACAAGATCGACTTCGCGGCAGGGCTTGGTATTGCGGTACGCGAATACCAAACTGATGTGGGTCCGGCAGATTATGTTCTTTTTGTCGATAAAGCAGCAGTCGGGGTAATTGAAGCCAAGCCGGAAAGCTATGGTCATAAGATCACGCAGGTCGAGACGCAATCCGCCGGGTATGCAGCCGCGAGACTGAAGTGGGTAAACAATAATCAGCCTCTTCCGTTCGTCTTCGAAAGCACCGGGATCATCACCAGGTTCACCAACGGCAGAGATCCTGCCCCCCGTTCTCGTGAGGTATTTAACTTCCCCCGTCCTGAAACGATGCAGGAATGGTTGTCCAAGCCTGCGTCGTTACGCTTGCGGCTGCAATCCATTCCACCCTTGCTCCACACAGGCTTACGCAAATGTCAGATCAAAGCCATTGAGAAGTTGGAGGAGTCATTCAGTAATGATCACCCGCGTGCACTCATTCAAATGGCAACCGGGGCAGGCAAGACATATATGGCAATCACGTCGGTATATCGACTGCTGAAACATGCTGACGCCAAGCGTATTCTCTTTCTGGTGGATACCAAGAACCTGGGAGAACAGGCAGAGCAGGAATTCATGGCCTACTTGCCCAACGACGGCAACCGTAAATTTACCGAACTCTACAACGTACAGCGCCTTAAATCGTCGTTCGTCGCCAAAGACATCCAGGTTTGTATCAGCACAATTCAGCGGATGTATTCGCTTCTCAAAGGCGAAGACCTTGATGAGGCCGCCGAAGAAACCAATCCTGCAGAAAGTATGCTGCAAGTGAAAGAGCCGGTTCCGGTTGCCTATAACCCGAAGATTCCACCGGAGTTTTTCGATTTCATCATCATTGATGAATGTCATCGTTCCATCTATAACCTGTGGCGGCAGGTGCTTGAGTATTTCGATGCTTACCTGATTGGTCTGACAGCCACACCCGATAACCGGACTTACGGGTTTTTCCGTAAAAATGTCGTCAGCGAGTACGGCCATGAAAAAGCAGTTGCAGATGGTGTGAATGTCGGCAATGAGGTCTATGTAATTGAAACGGAGCGAACCCGGAGTGGTGGTCAACTCAGGGCCAACCAGGCGGTTGAAAAGCGGGAGAAGCTATCACGCGCCCGGCGTTGGGAACGTCAGGATGTAGATGAAGTTTATTCAGCCAAACAACTCGACAGGGATATTGTCAATCCCGATCAGATACGCACGGTTATTCGTACCTTTCGTGACGAGTTGCCGAAGATATTTCCGGGGCGTAATGAAATTCCGAAAACCCTGATTTTTGCCAAGACAGACAGCCACGCGGATGACATCATCCAGACTGTGCGTGAAGAATTCGGGCAAGGCAATGAGTTTTGCAAGAAGGTAACTTATGGCTCCAAAGAGGACCCGAAGTCCATTCTGGCCCAATTTCGCAATGATTTTTTCCCACGCATTGCCGTGACCGTTGACATGATCGCCACCGGTACGGACGTGAGACCCCTCGAATGCCTTTTGTTCATGCGTGACGTAAAAAGCCGCAATTACTTTGAGCAGATGAAAGGACGCGGTACGAGAACATTGGAGCATGATGATCTTAAAAAGGTTTCTCCATCAGCCGCAAGCGCAAAAACCCACTACGTAATAGTCGATGCTATCGGCGTGACCAAGTCACTGAAAACATCAAGTCAGCCGTTGGTTACCAAACCTTTGATGTCGCTCAAGGACCTGGCAACCAGTGTGATGATGGGTGTCCGGGATACAGATACCGTCAGTTCTCTTGCCGGACGCCTGGCTCGCCTCGATAAACAGCTTGATGAAAAGGAGCAGACCCGGGTAAAGGAAAAGGCCAGAGGCGTGTCTCTGAAGGAGATTGTTGGCAACCTGCTTGATGCAATCGACCCGGATAAGGTAGAGACGAAAATACAAGAACTCAAGGGCATACCGTCAATTGCAGAACCGGGCAGGGACCTGCATCGATTCGCTCAGAACGCTCTGGTAGGCGAAGCTGCCAGTGTGTTTAATGGTGAACTGATAAGTTTCCTCGACGGCATTCAGCGCGAAAAAGAGCAGACTATCGACCACGACGGCCTGGACAGTGTTCGCCACTCTGGATGGGCCGGAGATTCTGAAGAAAATGCCAGAAAAATGGCCCGGGATTTCAAGGAGTACCTGGAAGCCAATCGCGACCAGGTTGAGGCGCTTACTATCTTCTACAGCCAGCCTCACCGGCGTAGCGAACTGACCTATGCAATGATCCGTACTCTTCGGGACAAGCTGAAAAATGATAAGCCGCTCCTGTCTCCGCTTCGGGTCTGGCAAGCCTACGCGCTGCTGGATGAATACAAGGGGAATGACCCAGCAACAGAATTGACTGCTCTGGTTGCATTAATCAGGCGAGTGTGTGGGATAGACAAGACGCTGATGCCTTATGCGGATACAGTGAGAAAAAACTTCCAGGATTGGATTATGAAACACCACAGTGGCAGCGGTGAGAAATTCAACGAAGAGCAAATGGACTGGCTGCGAATGATTCGTGATCACATCATCACGTCTTTTCACGTTGAACGTGGCGATTTCGAGATGGCGCCATTTGATGCCAGGGGTGGCCTAGGGAGGATGTATCAGCTTTTTGGGGATCATATGGACATCATTATTAATGAATTGAATAAGGCTTTGGCTGCATGACGTGAAAGAAGAACTACCTAAAAACTGGGTTTATGCACGCCTTGACCAAATATCTACGGTTGTTGCTGGAAATCCAGCACCACAGGGGGAAGAATATTTTTCCCATGGAAAATATAATTTTGTCCGGGTGCGAGATTTAGGAGAACATAGCGATGAAATCTTCCTAAAGACTACACGCGACAAGATTAACGGCAAGGCTACAAAAAAGCTACGCCTATTCCCTTCTGGCAGTATTCTATTTACCAAAAGTGGTGCTTCAACACTCCTGAACCAGAGAGTAATTCTTGCAAAAGATAGTTACGTTGTAAGCCATATTGCGGCAGCAATTTCATTCAAGGGTATAGAAACTAAGTGGATATTTTACTTTCTTAAATTAGTCGATTTTGCGACTCTTGCTCATGCTACCAACATGCCTTCGCTTCCGCTTTCTCTCGCGAAAGCAATCAAAATTCCGATAGCACCAATAGACGAACAGCTTCGCGTCGTTAGCAAGATTGAGGAACTTTTTTCTGCGTTAGATAAAGGCATTGAAAGCCTCAAAACTGCCCGTGAACAACTCAAAGTCTATCGCCAAGCCGTCCTGAAACATGCTTTTGAGGGCAAACTAACAGAGCAATGGCGGTCAGAGAATAAACACAAGCTGGAAAGCCCCGAACAACTTCTTGCTTGTATCAAAAAGGAGCGCGACAAGCGCTATCAACAACAGCTTGAGGAGTGGGATATTGCTGTTAAGAGTTGGAAAGTCAATAATAAAATGGGAAAAAAGCCGTCTATGCCGCGCAAAATAAGAACATTAACGGGGCTGTCAGACGATGTTAGCGCTGTGTTGCCTAATATCCCCGATTCTTGGACTTGGGGGAAAGTTACATGGATGACTTGTGGCGTAGAATATGGAACATCTGCCAAGTCATCAAAGTCAGGAACCACACCTGTAATACGGATGGGTAATCTTCAGAATGGAGTAATTAAATGGGACGATCTCGTTTTTACTTCCGACGACGAAGAAATTGAAAAATACTCTTTAACCTTTGGTGATGTCTTATTCAATCGAACAAACAGTCCGGAGCTTGTCGGAAAGACAGCTATTTATCGCGGGGAACGACCTGCATTATTTGCAGGTTATCTAATTCGTATAAACCATATCAAAACCATTGTTGATGGTGATTATCTGAATTTATTTCTGAATTCCAGCTCAGCGAAGCAGTATGGAAATTCTGTTAAGACAGATGGTGTCAACCAATCAAATATCAACGGTGAAAAACTTAAAGATTATCCCTTTCCATACTGTTCGTTAGCTGAACAACGGGAAGTTGTGCGCGTTATTGATGAGAAACTTTCTCTTGCAGATCAATTGCTTCACACTATCGATTTAGAACTCTTAAAATCAGCTATTCTAAGGCAGTCACTTCTCAAGCAAGCATTCTCTGGACAACTCGTCGAACAAGACCCAAACGATGAGCCTGCATCTATCTTGTTGGAAAGGATAAGAGCAGAGAAAGCTATGCAGAAAGGGACACATAAGAAAAACAATAGGAGAAAAACCGGGGCAGCCATCGCATGAATAACGCACCTATCGTATCCAGGGTTTGGAGTTTTTGCACAACGCTGCGTGATGACGGAGTCAGTTATGGAGACTACCTGGAACAGCTTACCTATCTGATTTTCCTGAAAATGGCTGACGAGTATGCCAAGCCGCCCTACAGCCGTGATGTAGGTATTCCTGATGATTACAACTGGCAGAGTCTAAAAAGCAAACGGGGGGCAGAACTGGAAGGGCATTATATCGAATCCTTACGCGAACTGGGTCAAAAGACGGGCATGCTGGGGCAGATATTCACCAAATCGCAGAACAAGATACAAGACCCGGCCAAGCTGTTCCGGTTGATTGACATGGTGGATAATGTGCAGTGGGTCTCAATAGGCGCTGATGTAAAAGGTGACATCTATGAAGGCTTGCTGGAAAAGAATGCAGAGGATACCAAGTCAGGTGCCGGGCAGTATTTCACGCCGCGTGCCCTGATCCGCGCGATGGTCGAATGTGTACGGCCGGAACCGGAAAAGACTATCGCAGACCCGGCCTGCGGAACCGGTGGCTTTTTTCTGTCCGCCTACGACTTCATCACTAATCCGGAACATTACCGGCTAGATAGAAAACAGAAGGAGTTTTTGAAATACGAAACCTTTCATGGCAATGAAATTGTGGCCAATACCCGCCGTCTTTGCCTGATGAACATGTTTCTGCACAATATCGGTGAGATCGATGGGGGCGTTTCCATATCTCCGAATGACGCTCTGGTTGCGCCCAGTACAGTCACTTATGACTATGTGCTTGCCAATCCACCGTTCGGCAAGAAAAGCAGCATGAGTTTTACCAATGAAGAGGGCGAGCAGGAAACAGACGATCTCACATATAACCGACAGGACTTTTGGGCTACTACCTCGAACAAGCAACTCAATTTTGTCCAACACATCCGCACTATGCTCAAGACAACCGGAAAGGCAGCCGTCGTCGTCCCTGACAATGTTCTATTCGAGGGAGGAGCAGGGGAGACCGTCCGTCGCAAACTTCTGGAAAATACCGATCTTCATACAATCCTGCGTTTGCCTACTGGGATCTTTTATAAGCCTGGTGTGAAGGCCAACGTGATATTTTTTAATAACCGGGAAGCAAGTCCAAATCCCTGGACCAGGGAAGTCTGGTATTACGATTATCGAACCAATGTGCATCACACACTCAAGAAGAAGACGATGCGATACGAAGATCTGGCGGATTTTATTGAATGCTACAACCCGATGAATCGGCATGAACGAAAAGCCACATGGGAAGCCGAGAAAAATCCTGATGGCCGCTGGCGTAAATTCAGTTATGAAGAACTGATTACCCGCGACAAGACAAGCCTGGACATATTCTGGCTGAAAGATAAAAGTCTGACTGACCTTGAAAATCTCCCTGAGCCTGATGAACTTGCCGGGGAAATCATCGAAAACCTTGAGGCAGGACTTGCCAGTTTCAGGGAAGTATTGGCTGGATTAGAGCAAGGTAACTAGAGGAATGAGGTCATGATTACGCTAAAGCAAATTAAATTCAGAGTTCGAGTCTGTATTGAACGGGATGAAGATGGGTATTATGCCTATTGCCCAGGGTTGAAAGGAATCCATGAAGAGGGTGATTCTATTGACGAAGCAACCCGGAACGCCAAAAAATCAATACATGTCCTGTTGCAATCAATATTAGAAGATGAAGCGCCACTGCTTCTCTGCTCTGAAGAAATTGATATGTCTTTCAAAGCGTTAGCGAATAAGGTCATGTCCAGATTATTCCGCAAACACAGGCCTGTTACGAAAATAGAAAATATAGGCATATCTGATTTATCCTTCGTATAATGGACCATCCTTCAACTATCTGGAGTCGGCGTAATAACATCAAGTCACCAAATGATGTCCAAAAAAATAGCTGTTTCCCGCTGGGATTCTGCGGAACACCTTAAAACCGAGGAAGATATCCGTCTCTATCTGGAAGCATGCCTGGAAGAAGCAGGGGACGACTTCGCATTCATCGTATACGCATTGGGTGTTGTGGCCCGTGCGCGCAATACGACTTAGTTAGCCGGGGAACCGTATCGGATCAATATCGACCACCAATATCCGTTTCAGGCGAGAGCCATGACTCGGTAGAGTTCTTCCCGGTTGGAGACATCAACCCGGAACCCTCCGCTATGCCAGGTAGGCAGTGGTGGCAGAGTATCCTGCCGGCTATCGACAGGCGCACGCGTGGTGAGGACGCGCCTGATCCCGGTCTCTACCAAGGCAGACATGGTAGTACCGCGCTGTGCCGCTTCCTCCCGTAGCCGCTGCATCACGGTTTCGTCAATATTGAGAGTGATTTTCATACGGAAAACCATATGTGCAATCCTCTTGTATGTCAATCAGTTGTTCATCAGTTGTTCAACCGTTAAGTCTTAAAATCTATTTTACATTTAGACGGATAAATGTAAAATACGAATATGATTAAGCGAAATTTATGGTTAAAACGACTTCAGGATGGATGGTCCCGCCGCTCTATCGTATGGCTTTCTGGAGTGCGGAGAGTGGGCAAGACAACACTCGCGAGAATGCTGCCCGATGCAGTCTGCCTGAATTGTGACCTGCCCTCCGTGCACAGAAGCCTGGAAGAGCCGGAGTTGTTTCTTGATAGCCGGGCGCCTGACCGGGTATTGGTTCTTGACGAGGTGCATCGCCTTGATGATCCGAGCAGGTTGCTGAAGGTCGCTGCTGATGAATATCCGCATTTGCGGATACTGGCAACGGGCTCCTCCACCCTGGCGGCAACCCGCAAGTTCCGTGACTCGCTCACCGGGCGCAAACAGGCCATCCATCTCTGTCCGGTTTTGTGGGAAGAGTGCGAAGATTCCTTCGCTGTTCGCGACCTGGACCGGCGTTTGCTGTCCGGCGGTTTACCCGAAGCATTGCTGGCAGCCGGCAAGGACCCTGCCTTTTTCAATGAGTGGCTTGACAGCTTCTACGCCCGGGACATTCTGGAACTGTTCGGGATTCGTAATCGCCAGGGATTCCTGTCCCTGTTTCGGCTCCTGCTGCGCCAGAGCGGCGGGCAACTGGACTACAGCCGCCTGTCGAGCCTGAGTGAACAGAGTCGTCCCACGGTCAAATCACACGTTGAAGCCTTGCAGATCGCCCACGCGGTGTTCCTGTTATCCCCTTTTCACGGCGGGGGCAAACGCGAGATAGTCAGCCGTCCGAAGTGTTATGCCTTCGATACCGGGTTCGTCACGTTTGAAAAGGGCTGGGACAGCATCAGAGAAGACGATCGCGGCCTGCTGTGGGAACACCTGGTACTGGATGCCCTGCGCTTCCGGCACGCCGATGAAGATATATTCTATTGGCAGGACAAATCACGCCGCGAGGTGGATTTTGTGGTCCGGCACACTCGTGACCGGGTGGATGCGATTGAATGCAAGATCAACCCTGACAGGTTCAATACCGTCTCCTTTGAAACATTCCGATCCATATACCCTCACGGCGAAAACTATATTGTCTCGCCCCACTTGAAAAGCGCTTATCGCATACGCCGGAACAACATCATCTATACCGTGTGTACGGTTAAGGAGTTAATGCGGCTGCAAGGCTCAGAATAGTGCTGTCGGTGCTTACAGCTTTTCCAGGAAATAATCGGTCATCCTGGTAAACAGGTGCAGGCGCACGTCGTCCAGGTCATGGCGCTGGTTTGGGTAGATCATCATGTCGAACTGCTTGTTGTGGGCGATCAGGGCGTCGGCGAGTTGTAACGTGAAGCCATACTTGACGTTTTCATCGCCGGTGCCGTGGATCAGCAGCAGGTTGCCCTGCAGTTTGTCCGCGAAGTTCATCAGGTCTACCTCGTAGTAACCCTGCGGATTGTTTTCGTAGGAATCCATCCAGCGTTCCACGCCGTAGGCCTGGTAGCGGTTCAGGTCGATCACCGGCGCAACGCTGACCGCGGTCTTGAAATGTGGCGCGCCCTTGGTCATCAACGCGGCTGCCAGGTAACCGCCGCCGCTCCAGCCCCAGAAGCCGAGTCTCTCAGCGTCAATGTAAGGCAATGATTTCAGGTAGTTGACGCCTTCAAGGTAGTCGAGGACAGCGTACTTGCCGTAGTGCCCGTAAGTCAGGTTCTTCGCGGCCTTGCCCCTCCCGGCGGTAGTGCGGTTGTCCACGGCAAAGATGATATAGCCCTGTGCGGCCATGTAGCGGTGCCAGAGATCCTGCTTCGTATTACGCTGCCACGGAGACGTCACCCACCTGTTGACCACCACCTGCGACCCGGCGTTGCCGTAGCCGTGACCTATGACGGGGTATTTTTTACCAGGATCAAAATCCGGCGGCTTAATCATGTAGCCGTCGATCAGTATGCCGTCACCGGTTTCCACCTTGATGAATTCCGCACGAGGTATTGTGTACTTGTCCATTGCCGACGGATTGCCTGCTTCGAGCACACCGATTTCCTCTCCATTCGCCTTGCGCAGGGTTATGCGGGGCGGTGTGTCGGCATCCGACCGGGTCTCGATCACCAACCGCCGGTCCGGCGAAAACTGCCACTCATGCCAGCCCGGCCTGTCTGTCAGCCTTTCCAGCTTCGAACCGTCAAGCCTCACCCTGTACACATGCTGATCGATGAATGAATCCTTCTTCGCGTAGAAATATAGCCAGCCCGCGCTCTCATCGAGGGCGATAAGAGAAGAGATTTCCCAGTCTCCGCCGGTTAACTGCACTTCATTTCCATCGAAGTCGTACAGGTAGGCATGGCGATACCCGCTTTTCTCGGAGGTCCATACGAAGCGTTCCCGGTTCCTGAACAACAGCAGGTCATTCGTTATCTCCACCCATGCAGGATCAGTATCATCGACGATAACCTTCGCTTCACCGGTCCCGGCGCCGGCGAGCAACAGGGACAGTTTATTGTGGTCCCTGGTAAGACGCTGTAGCGCGAGGGTATCGGAGGAGTTCGTCCAGTTGATCCTGGGGATATAATCATCGGGGTTGCCGCCGGTATCCATCCAGACTGTCCGGCCGCTGTCCAGGTCGAACACGCCTATCCGGGTGGCTGCGAGGCGCTCGCCGGTATTCGGGTATTTCAGCGGGCGGACGGCATTGTACTTGCCCAGTTCATCCACCATGTAGAATACTTTCACATCGGTGACATCCATCCTCCAGAATGCGAGCTTCTTCCCGTCCGGCGACCAGAACCAGGCCGACCCCCTGGAGAACATCCTGCTGCCGTAGTCAAAATAACCATTGAAGATGTTGGCATCGCCGTCACTTGTGACTGCGCGGGTAGTTCTGTCCTTTAACTCGGTGATGTAAATATTGTTTTCCAGCACGTACCCGACATGTTCACCGTCCGGCGAGAGCTGCACGTTGAGCAGGCGAGGGTTGTTTTCGGCCAGCGGCCAGAGCTCCCCGCTGTCCGGTTCGTAGATGAAATACGGCGCTTCGTTCCTGCCGTCCCAGGTCACCCTGGCCGGGCCTGCCAGCAGCAGGTAGCGCCGGTCGGCGGACCAGCGGCAACTGCTCAGCCTGACCGGTTCATTCCCGTACCGGAGCGCATCCCCGGCAATGATCAACCGGGAGGCGCCGGCGGCAACGTCGTATTCATGGATATCAGGCAGGCCGGTATCCGGGTTGGTTCTTGTGAAGGTGAAACGCTTTGAGTCGTTATGCCACTGGATGTTTTGCGGCAGGGGGTTGTCAAATTCACTGCCGGCAAAAATGCTTTCCAGGGTCAACGGCAGCCTGTCCTGGGCGGCGACGCATGCCGTCCCGCTGAATAACAGCAGGGACGCTGCCAGCGCCGGCAAAACTTTATGGAGCGTCATTCGATGTTCTGGACCTGCTCGCGCATCTGTTCTATCAATACCTTCAGTTCAATCGATGCGTTGCTGGTATCGATGTGGGAAGACTTGGAGCCCAGGGTATTGGCCTCTCGGTTCATTTCCTGCATCAGGAAATCAAGGCGCCTGCCCATGGGTTCGGTTTCCGCCAGGACCCGCCTGACTTCGTTGATATGGGTTTCCAGGCGGTCCAGTTCCTCATCCACGTCCAGTTTTTGCGACAATAGGGCGATCTCCTGCTCCAGCCGGCCGTTATCCAGTTCAATGTCGAGTTCCCGGATCCGTTCCTGATGGCGTTCGCTGAGCGCGGCAATGATCTCCGGCACCTTTGCCCGCATCTGCGTGACCTGCTGCAGGGCAAGGTCGCAACGGTCTTCGATCATCCGGCCGGTTTTCTGTCCTTCCCGGCGCCGGCTCTCGACGATGTCCTGCAGCGCCCTGTCCAGCAGGACGAGCAGGCATGCGCCGGTTTGTTCCAGGTCGGGCGTATTCTTCTCGATCACGCCGGGCCAGCGCAGGATGTCGACCGGGTTGACCGGAGCGGGGTTATCGACGGGCAGGTTGCGGGACGCCTGGATGATTTTTTCGGTAAGCCTGGTGTTGACGGCAATATTCTCCAGGATGGAATCCGCATCGTAGCGCAGGTTGCATTCCACCTTGCCGCGCTTGAGCCTGTCCGATATGCGTTCCCTGACGCCGCTTTCCAGGACGCGCAATTCCTCGGGCAGGCGGATTGAAATATCCAGGTAGCGGTGGTTTACCGTGCGGATTTCCCACACCGCATGGCCCCATTCTCCGGAGTCCTCCAGCCGGGCAAAAGCGGTCATGCTGGAAACCATTCCGGTTCTCCTCCAGTGGCGGCTTAAAAAAGAAGCGCCATCATACCATATTCCCGCCTCCTTTCGTCATTCCCGCGCAGGCGGGAATCCAGTCACACAACAGTCGCTTGCGACACATTATAAGGTGTCCCTTCGGGATAAGTGTCCCACTGGATTCCCGCCTGCGCGGGAATGACGAAGGAGGGAGCACGGGTATGACGATCAGGCTATAATGATTGTCCCGACCCGGTTGTGGAGGAGAACAATGCGCGCCAATGGGCGCGCCTGTGGTGAAATGAAAAGGGAAATCGTGGTAGCCAGCGCCAATCCGGGAAAACTGCGGGAGTTTTCCCAGTTGTTTTCCGGCTGGCAAATCCGTGTCCTGCCGCAATCTGAGTTCGCGGTGCCTGCCGTTGCGGAAACCGGAACGAGTTTTGCCGAAAACGCGTTGCTGAAAGCCCGCCACGGCGCGCGCCATGCGCGCCGGCCCGTCATTGCCGATGATTCCGGCATCGAGGTGGACGCACTGAACGGCGAGCCGGGGATTTACTCGGCGCGCTATGCCGGTGAAGGCGCTACTGACGCCGAGAACCTGGCGCTGCTGCTGCGCAATATCGCCCTGGCAGGCGCCCGGCGGCCTGCAGCCAGGTTCCGTTGCGTGGTCGCCTACGTGCGCGGCCCCGGCGACTCCGAACCCCTGGTCGCGCAAGGGATATGGGAAGGGTATATCGTCGATAAACCGGCAGGCAATAACGGGTTCGGGTATGATCCGGTATTTCATGTACCGGGCCACGGTTGTACTTCGGCGGAGTTGCCGCCGGCGGTCAAGAATTCCATCAGTCACAGGGGAAAGGCCCTGCGCAACCTGGTCGAGTTGATGAAAGAGGCAAAAGCGATTGAATAAAACCGGATCGAGAAATGGGGTCAGGTCGCACAATGCACACGCGAAAAATAAGCGGGAAGTTATGATATGAACACCAGCGTGTGCAATGTGCGACCTGACCCCATTTCTCTGCGTGCAATGTGCGACCTGACCCCATATCTGCTGGTGTGCGCGCTGCTGCTCGCGGCGGGCTTTGCCCGGGCGCAGGACAACAGGGCGATTCCGGTCAAGGTCATGAGGCCCGTCGTCGCTCCCGTGTACGAGGAACTGCCGCTGACCGGCAGCGTCACCACCCGTCGCCAGTCCCGGCTTTCCCCTGAAGTGGCCGGACTGGTGGCGAAAATGTACGTGGATGAGGGAGATGAAGTCAACCGGGGTGATGCCCTGCTGGAATTGGACCGGGATATTGCGGTCATCGACAGGGACAGCGCCGCCGCGCAGGTGACGGAGGCGCAGGCCAGGTTGAAAGAGTCGACCAGGCAACAGGATGAAGCGGCGCAACTGGTCGAGAAGAAACATATTCCACCCACACGCTATGAAGCCACCCGGGCCACGGTCGCTATGGACAAGGCGGCGCTGGAACGCCTGAAAAAGGAACTGGAGCGCCAGGAAGAGCTGGTCCGGCGCCATACCATCAGCGCGCCGTTCGACGGCGTCATTACCCGGAAGATGGTGGAACAGGGCGAATGGGTCAAGATAGATACCCCGTTGTTCGAACTGACGGAGATCGGGCGGCTGCGGGTGAACGTGCCTGTCCCCCAGTTTTATTTTGATGACGTGCAGTTGGGCACCCCGGTAAGACTCACCTTCGATGCCTACCCGGAGCGGGAGTTCCATGCCGGCGTCACCATGAAAGTCCCGGAAAGCAGCGAGACGGCCAGGACTTTCCCGGTCAGGATAGACCTGGACAACAGCGACCGCCTGATTGCGCCCGGCATGTCGGTGCGGGCGGTCTTCCAGATCGGCAACGCCGGCGAGGCGGACACCCTGCTGCTGTCCCAGGACGCGCTGGTGAGGAAGCCGGACGGCAGCGAGTCGGTCTGGGTCATACGAACCGATGGCGAAGGGATGAAGGCCAGCCAGGTCGCCGTGAGCACCGGCCGCGCCTACCGCGAGAACATTGAAATAACAGCCGGAGATGTCCGCGCGGGCGACCGCGTCGTGGTGCGCGGTAACGAGATCCTGCGCCCCGGACAACTCGTTGAGATTAAGGAAGAACTCGAACTCAACCTGTGATTCATCCGCAGATGACGCAGATTAGCGCAGATTATTTTTTATGTATGACACCAAGACCCCGGTTTATACATAACGACATTAATAACGTTGCACTACATTTCGTCATTCCGGGCTTGACCCGGAATCCAGTAGATTACAAAACTCCTTATAAGGAAGGTTTTATTGACTGGATTCCGGGTCAAGCCCGGAATGACGAGCGGGGGGTGGCGTCTTTCATCTGCGCTAATCTGCGTCATCTGCGGATAAATCTTCTGCGTCATCTGCGGATAATATTAGAATGTTCAGGTTTGCCATTGAAAAACCGCTGATTATCGCCGTCGCGGTGCTGATCATCTGCCTGTTCGGCCTGCTGGCCATCTTCCGCGTGCCCATCCAGATGATCCCCGACCTCGATGTCAGGATTGTCACCGTCATTACCCAATGGCCCGGCGCCACCCCCCAGGACGTGGAAAAAGAGATCATCATAGAGCAGGAGGAGTACCTGCGGCGCATCCCCGGCCTGGAGCGCATGATCTCCCAGGCTACCACCGGGCGCGCCCAGATCGAACTGGAATTTCCCTACGGCGTCGAAATCAACGAAGTCCTGATCCGGGTCAACAACGCCCTGACCCAGGTGCCCGGCTACCCGGAAAACGTCGATGAACCGCGCCTGGTCACCAGCACCGTCTCCAATAATCCCTTCCTGTTTTTCCTGACCCGGCCCCTGCCGGGCAACCCGCAGAACGTGAACATGGTGGAGATGCGCGATTTTCTCGAGGACCACGTGCGTGTGCAGATTGAACGGGTGCCGGGCGTATCGGAGGTCCGTATGTGGGGCGGCGCGGAGCGTCAGATCAAGGTTTACGTGGACCCGGTCAAGCTGGCCGAGCGGCAGATCACGCTGTCCGAGGTGCGCAACGCCATCCGCGCCCGCAACCGGGACGTTTCCGGGGGCGACCTGGACAGCGGCAAACGCCGCTACCTGTTGCGCACCGTGGGACGTTTCGCCACCACGGAAGACATTGAAAACATGGTCATCGCCCATCGGGACGGCGCATTCATACGCCTGCGCGACCTGGGTTATGCGGAGTTGTCCACCTTTGAAATCCAGTCCTACTCCTACGCTAACGGAATACCCAATATCAACCTGGCAGTGCGCCGGCAGATCGGTTCCAACGTGGTGCAAGTCAAGGAGGACGTGGTGAAAAAGGTGGAACAACTCAACGGCAGCCTGCTCAAGGAGCGCGGCCTGTACATGGCGCTGAATGCCGATGACGTGGGATACGTCACCGATTCCGTCGTGAATGTGCGCAAGAACCTGGTTATCGGCGCACTGCTGGCTACCATCGTCCTGTTCCTGTTCCTCAGGACGCCTTCCGCCACCCTTATCGGCGCTGTCGGCATACCCATCTGCACCCTGGCCGCGTTTCTCGGCCTGCTGGTCAGCGGGCGCACCATCAATGTGATCTCCCTGGCCGGGGTTGCCTTTGCCATCGGCATGACCCTGGACAACAGCATCGTGGTGCTGGAGAACATTTACCGGCACATGGCTTCCGGCAAGCAGCGCCGGCGCGCCGCCATTGACGGCGTGGCCGAGGTATGGCCGGCGCTGCTGGCCTCCACGCTGACCACGGTGTTCGTGTTCCTCCCCATCATCTTCATCACGCAGGAAGCCGGGCAGTTGTATTCCGATATCGCGGTTGCCATCTCCGCCTCCATACTGATGTCACTGCTGGTCGCGACGCTGGTGGTGCCGACCCTGTGCAGCCGTTTTCTCACGCCGAACAGGATTGAAATGTCTGCCCGTTCCGGCCTGTACGCTGCGGGACAACGGCTCGGCGAAGCGCTGCTCCGGTTTGTCAACTGGCTGATGGAGAAGGTAGCCCGCCGACTGGCCCTGGTGGCCGTAGTCGCTTGCATTACCCTGCTGATTTTTGCGTCTATTCCCAAGGCGGAGTACCTGCCTGAAGGCGAGGAGCCGAAGCTGTTTGTCCAGATGTACGCGCCGCCCGGTTACAATATCAATGAGATGCACGCCATCTACAAGGACCTGGAAGATTACCTGGTGCCGTATGTCGGCCAGGACCCCGGGCAGTACGCCAGGGGGGAATCCGAACTTCCCGGCCTGAATTACGTAATTGGTTATGCCGGCGCTTCCCGTAACGTCGTGATCCCGGAGGCGACGTCCATCGGCCAGGCCAACGACCTGCTGGATATCATCGTGGAAAAGATCAGGGAAATTCCGGGCATACACGCGTTTGCTTCCCGCGGCTCCATTTTCTCCAGCAGCTGGGGCGGTTCCAGGAGCATCAACCTGGAATTGAGCGGCACCGACCTGGTGTCCCTGTTCGACGCCGGACTCAAGGCCTTTGTCCAGGCGCAATCCGTGTTTGAGAACCCGCAGATCCGTCCGGAACCGTCTACCCTGGCCCTGGGCCAGCCCCTGGTGGAGGTCCGCCCCGACTGGGAGCGCGCCAGCGAACTGGGCCTCGACGTGGGCGACCTGGGTTACAGTATCTGGGCCTTCTCCGACGGCGCGTTCGTGGATGAGTTCTTCCTGGGTGACGAAAAGATCGACATCTTCCTGTATTCCACCGGGGGCACCATCCGGCAACCGGAAGACGTGGCCGATATCATGCTGTATTCACCCCAGGGCGGCATGGTGCCGCTCAGCGCGGTGGCGGAGGTGCGGCAGACCGTGAATACCGAAACCATCCGCCGGGTGGACAGCAACAGGACCATCACTTTGGGCATTATCCCGCCCCGGGACATCCCGCTGGAACAGGGTGTGGACATGGTCCGGCGCGGCATTATCGACGAGTTGAGGGCAAGCGGCCAGGTAGGGGACGACATCAGCATGCGCATCACCGGGGCCAGTGACCTGCTAACCGCAACCCGCAACGCCCTGAAGGGGAACTTCATCGTGGCGGTATTCATTTCGTACTTATTGCTGGTGGCCATTTTCTCCCACTGGGGCTACCCGCTGCTGGTGATGACTACCGTTCCCGTCGGTATAGGCGGGGGGTTGATCGGCCTGTGGCTGCTGAATGCCATAGGCGGCAACCTGTCGTTGCTGGGGTTGCCGGATATCTACCAGCCCTTCGACGTGATCACCATGCTGGGCTTCCTGATCCTCATCGGCACGGTGGTGAACAACCCGATCCTGATCATCGATCGCACCATGCGCAATGTCAAGTCCAGGGGGTTGGCATCGATTGACGCGGTGATGGAGAGCGTCCGGGCCCGGCTCAGGCCGATCATGATATCCAGCATCACCACCATCTTCGGCCTCTCGCCGCTGGTGTTCAATCCCGGCGCCGGCACCGAGTTGTACCGCGGCCTGGGGGCCATCGTGATGTTCGGCCTGCTGTTCTCAACGCTGATCACGCTGACCTTCATGCCGACGTTGCTATCGCTCACGCTCCAGATCAGGGAACGGCTGGGAGGATCCGCAAATGATTTATCCGCAGATTACGCACCCCTGCCCAAAGACATACAGGGGCATGGATGAACGCAGATGAAAGGCGTCACCCCCCGTTCGTCATTCCGGGCTTGACCCGGAATCCAGTAGATTACAAAACTCCTTATAAGGAGTGTTTTATTGACTGGATTCCGGGTCAAGCCCGGAATGACGAACGCGAGTGCGACGCTATTAATGTCGTTGTGTATAAACCGGAATTTTCGTGTCACAAACCAAAAAATAATCTGCGTTCATCCATGCCCCTGTATGTCTTTGGGCAGGGGTGCGTCATCTGCGGATAAACCTTATGAATAACATACCCCTGTCGTTGTATGTACACCTGCCCTGGTGTGTCAGGAAATGTCCCTACTGTGATTTCAATTCCCATGAAATAAAGGACGGATCTTTCCCGGAACGGGAATACGTGGATGCCGTGGGGCGGGACCTGAACTTCAGCGCCGGTCTGTTCCGGGGGAGGAAGCTTGAGTCTGTCTTCCTTGGCGGCGGCACGCCCAGCCTGATGTCGGTTGCGGGCATCGGCGCTATCCTGGAAGCGGTCGATGACGTATCCGGGCTTTGTGCCGGCACTGAAATTACCCTGGAGGCAAACCCCGGCGCCGCCGACAGCCAACGCTTTGCCGGTTACCGCAACCTGGGCGTAAGCCGGCTTTCCGTCGGCGCGCAGAGCTTCGATAATAATAAACTCGCGGCCATAGGCCGGATTCACGACGCCGGCGAGGCGCGGGCTGCAGTTGCGGCCGCCGCCGGGGCGGGTTTTACCGATATCAATATCGACCTCATGTACGGGCTGCCCGGCCAGTCCCCGCAAGAGGCCCTGTCGGATCTCACTGCTGCGGTCAGCCTCGACCCCGCGCACATCTCCTGGTACCAGCTCACCATCGAACCTAATACCGTATTCCACGCAAAACCGCCGCCGCTACCCGGCGACGACCTCACCTGGGAGATGCAAACCCGCGGCGCGGACTACCTGGCGGAGCAGGGCTACCGGCAATACGAGGTGTCCGCCTGGTCGAGGCCGGGCAGTGAATGCCGGCACAACCTGAACTACTGGGAGTTTGGTGATTATCTGGGCGTGGGCGCCGGCGCCCACGGCAAGGTCACCAACGGGACGGTAACCCGGCAGTCGCGCCTGCGCGTGCCGCAGAGTTATATGCGCGCCGCCGGTTCGGACGCGGCTATCGCCGCACAGAGGACGCTGGGCGAGCAGGATCTCATCCTGGAATTCATGCTCAATGCGCTGCGCCTGAAAAACGGCGCGCCGCTGTCCCGGTTCAGCGCGAGGACCAGCCTGGCGCCGGTGCGCGTGCAGGCGCAAGTCGACGCCGCCAGGGCGGACGGCCTGCTGGAACGCGAACCGGGATTGCTCAAGGCGACGGAAAAAGGCGCCCGCTACCTGAACGACTTGTTACAATACTTCATGACTTGAGCAATAAAACCCTGTTCGCGAATGGATATCAAAGACCTCGTCACAAGCCGGCGCACCATACACCAGTTCAAGCCGGGCATCCTGCCGGATGAAGCCGTGGTGCGTGCGGCCATGGAACAGGCCGTCTGGGCGCCGAACCACCACCTGACGCAACCCTGGCGCTTCTACCTGCTGGGTGAGCGGAGCAAGGAACGCATCTGCCTGCTGAACGCACAGCTTGTCAATGAGAAACAGGGGGAGCGGGCGGCGGAGATCAAGCTCAGGCGCTGGCGCGAAGTGCCCGGCTGGCTGGCGCTGACCTGCCTGAAATCGGATGACGCGGTGACCATGCAGGAAAACTACGCCTCCTGTTGCTGCGTGGCCCAGAACCTGGCGCTGCTGCTGTGGTACGAGGGAATCGGGGTAAAATGGACCACCGGCGCAGTGACCCGGACCCTGGAATTCCATGACATCGTCGGAATAGACCCGGAACGGGAGCAACTGGTGGGCATGTTCTGGTACGGTTACCCGGCTGAAGTGCCGGCGGCTGAACGCCCGCCCTTGGAACAGGTCCTTACACAACTACCGTGAACCGGCGCAACGGGCTGATGACGGACCAATGCATCGCTGAACCGCGCAGAATCTATTCATGTTCCGGTTTGCAATAGAGAAGCCGCTGATCGTCGCGGTGGCGGCGCTGATCATCTGCCTGTTCGGCGTCCTCGCCGTTTTTCGCGTGCCCATACAGATGATCCCCGATCTCGATGTTCGGGTGGTGACCGTGATTACCAAGTGGCCCGGCGCCACGCCCCAGGACGTGGAAAAGGAGATCATCGTCGAACAGGAGGAATACCTGCGCCGGATTCCGGGACTGGACCGCATGATCTCCCGGGCGGAGACCGGCCTGGGTGAGATTGACCTGGAATTTCCTTACGGGACCGATGTCAACGAGGTACTGATACGGGTGAACAATGCCCTGACCCAGGTCCCCGGGTACCCGGAGAACGTCGATGAACCCCGCCTCGTCGCCAATTCCGCGGAGGCTCCGTTCCTGTTCTTCTCCACGCGGCCCCTGCCGGGTAATCCGCAGGACGTGAACATGACGGAAATGCGCGATTTCCTGGAGGATAACGTGCGCGTGCAGCTTGAGCGGGTCCCGGGCGTCTCGGAAGTCAGCATGTATGGCGGAGCTGAGCGGCAGGTCAAGATATTTGTGGACCCCGTGAAGCTGGTAGAACGCCGGATCACGCTGTCCGAGGTGCGCAACGCCATCCGCGCCCGCAACCGGGACGTGTCCGGCGGTGACCTGGACAGCGGCAAGCGCCGTTACCTGCTCAGGACCATAGGGCGATTTGAGACCACCGAAGACATGGAAAACATGGTGGTAGCCCGCCGTGACGGCGCGTTCGTGCGTTTGCGCGACCTGGGCTACGTAGAACTGTCCACGTTCGAGGTTGACACCTACTTCTACTCGCACGGGGTACAGACCGTGAGCCTGGGCGTAAACCGGCAGATCGGCGCAAACGTGGTGGAAGTCAAGGACAGGGTCATAAATAAAGTCGAGGAATTGAACAACGGGCTGCTGAAAGAGCGGGGCATGCGCATGGAGTACAACTACGGTGACGTCCTGTACATCACCGACTCCGTGAACAACGTGCGCAATAACCTGGTTATCGGCGCGCTGCTGGCCACCCTCGTGCTGTACCTGTTCCTCAGGACCCCATCCGCCACCATCATCGGCGCCCTCGGCATTCCCGTCTGCACCCTTGCGGCCTTCCTGGGGCTGCTCATCAGTGGGCGCACCATCAACGTGATCTCCCTGGCGGGGGTCGCTTTTGCCATCGGGATGACCCTGGACAACAGCATCGTCGTGCTGGAGAACATCTACCGGCACCGGACAGCCGGTAAGGACCGCCGGCGTGCGGCGCTGGACGGGGTTGCCGAGGTGTGGCCTGCGCTGCTGGCATCCACACTGACCACGGTGTTCGTGTTTATCCCGATCATTTTCATCAGGCAGGAGGCCGGGCAGTTATATTCCGATATCGCCGTGGCCATCTCGGCGTCCATCCTCATGTCCCTGCTGGTTGCGACCCTGGTGGTGCCGACCCTGTGCAGCCGGTTTCTCTCGCTGAAGAGCGCTGACCCTGCGGCTGCCGCCGGCGGGTTGTATGCTGCGGGACAACGGGTTGGCGGGATGCTTATCCGGTTCGTGCACTGGTTGATGAAGGGAATAACGCGCCGGCTGGGCCTGGTAGCCCTGGTGGGCTGCATCACGGCGCTTATCTTTGCCTCCATCCCCAAGGCGGAGTACCTGCCGGAAGGGGAGGAGCCGAAGATATTCGTCCGTTTGTTTGCGCCGCCAGGCTACAACATCGATGAGATGAACGCGATCCACAAGGCCGTCGATGATTTCCTGGTGCCGCATATCGGCGAAGACCCGGACAAATTCGCCAGGGGGGAATCCGATTTCCCCGGTCTGAATTATGTTATCGGTTACGCAACATCCTCCCGCAGCGTGCTCATCCCGGAGGCCGCGTCCCCGGACCAGGTTGACGACATGCTCGACATCGTGATGGGGAAGCTCCGGGAGATCCCGGGAATCCATGCGTTTGCTTCCCGGGGCTCTCTTTTTTCCGGCAACATGGGCGGCTCAAGAAGCATCAACCTGGAGTTGAGCGGCGCCGACCTGGTGTCCCTGTTCGATGCCGGCCTCAAGGCTTTCATCCAGGCACGGTCGGTGTTTGAGAACCCGCAGATCCGCGCGCAACCCCCCGGCCTGACCATAGGGCAACCGCTGGTGGAGATACTCCCTGACTGGGAACGGGCCGGTGAACTGGGTATTGACGCCGGCGACCTGGGCTATGCCGTCTGGGCCTTCTCGGACGGCGCGTTCGTGGATGAGTTCTTCCTGGGTGATGAGAAGATCGACATGTTCCTGTACTCCACCCGGGGCGCCATCTCGCAACCGGAGGACGTGGACGACATCATGCTGTACTCACCCCGGGGCGGCGCAGTGCCGCTCAGCGCAGTGGCGGAGGTGCGGCAGACCGTGAATACCGAAACCATCCGCCGGGTGGACAGCGAGAGGACCATTACCCTGGGCATCGTCCCGCCCCGGGACATCCCGCTGGAACAGGGTGTGGACATGGTCCGGCGCGGCATAATCGACGAACTGAAGGCGAGCGATGAAATCGGGGACGACATCAGCATGCGCATCACCGGGGCCAGCGACCAGCTCGAAGATACCCGTGATGCCCTGAAAGGGAATTTCATCATTGCCGTGTTCATTTCCTACCTGTTGCTGGTGGCCATCTTCTCCCACTGGGGCTACCCGCTGCTGGTGATGACCACCGTTCCCGTCGGCATCGGCGGGGGGCTGTTCGGACTGTGGCTGCTGAACGCCATAGGCGGCAACCTGTCGTTGCTGGGGTTGTCGGATATCTACCAGCCCTTCGATGTGATCACCATGCTCGGTTTCCTGATCCTGATCGGCACGGTGGTGAACAGCCCCATCCTGATCATCGACCGCACAATGCGAAACATCAAGGCCGGTGGGATGGGGTCGGTTGACGCGGTGCTGGAGAGCACCCGGGCCCGGCTCAGGCCGATCATGATATCCACCATCACCACCATATTCGGCCTGTCGCCCCTGGTGTTCAATCCCGGCGCGGGCACGGAGTTGTATCGCGGCCTGGGGGTTATCGTGATGTTCGGCCTGCTGTTCTCGACGTTGATTACGCTGACCTTCATGCCGACGTTGCTGTCACTCACGCTCCAGGTCAGGGAACGGTTGGGAGGATATTAATAGCGTCGCACTACAGTTCGTCATTCCGGGCTTGACCCGGAATCCAGTCAATAAAACCTTCCTTATAAGGAGTTTTGTAATCTACTGGATTCCGGGTCAAGCCCGGAATGACGAACGGGGGTGGCGTGTTTTATCTGCGTCACCTGCGGATAAATCACTTAACTCGGGATTTGGTCAGTTCCAGGAACAGGGTCATGAGGATGATGATGAGAGCGCCCGCGTTCATGCCGTTGCGCAGCAGGCCGCCGGCAAATTCATCGAGGTAATCCGGGTATATCAGACCGTACTGGCAGCCGATGCCGGTAATGAAGGCAAGACCGACAATCGTCCCCTTGTGCAGGTCCATACCGCCCTCGATGATCATCTTCATGCCTATCATGAACAGCAGCGCCAGCATGATGAACAGGTAGCCTGCGAACACGGAATCCGGTATCGCCAGGACCACGGCAACTGCTTTGGGCAGGAATGCCAGGATGATAAAGGCCGCTCCGGTGGCGATGCCGACACTGCGGGCCGCCACCCCGCTGAGCTCGGTCATGGAGACGCTGGTCGTTATGGCCGACCCCGGGACTGTGCCCGTCAACCCGGACAGCACGTTGCCTACGCCGTCCACGTTCATGGCGCCCTGTACGGCGCTGAAATCTACGGGTCGCTCATCCCTCCACGACACGCGCTGGATGGCAATGGCGCTGCTCATGGTGCGGATGCCGGCCACCAGGGCCACCAGCAGGAATGAAGGGAGCAGCGTCCAGAAAGCCGGTCCGAAATCGAGGTCATAGCCCGGCCAGCGGTTCTCGGGAATATCGATCCAGGCAGCGCCGGCAACGCGGCCCATGTCGTACAGGCCGAACGTTGCGGCGATTATTGAGCCCGTCGCGACGCCGATAACCGCCGCCCACGCGCGCATCCTTGCAGGCGCCTTCAGCGCGATAGCGCAGATGAGCAGCGCCGTGGCGAAAAAACTCAGCGCAGAACCGGGTGCGCCGCCGCCTTCAGCGCCACTGCCGAGGAGTTGGGTAACGACCGGCAGTATCGTCACGGGTATCAGCATGATGATCGTCCCCGAGACGGTGGGTGTCAGGATGCGCCGGAACAGCGGGAGTTGCCAGGACAGCGCCGGCGGGACCAGGGACGCAATAACGACCAGGGTGGCCATCATGGCCGGACCTCCCTCGCTGAGCGCCATGATGCACACGGGAACGAATGTCGCAGAAGCGCACATGACGATGACGTGACCTGCGCCGACACGGCCGAACCGCAGGGCCTGCAGTATCGTGGTTATGCCGCAGATCATGACTGCGGTCAGTACTGCCCAGGACAGGTAGGCCTCGGATTCGCCGGCAGCGCGCACGATAACCGTGGGGATCAGCATCACCGCGGCGATATTGAGCCCCGCAAGCTGCAGACCCAGGCTTATGACAAGTGGTATGGGAGGATTTTCATCGGGCTGGTAACGGATGTCCGTCTGGCCTCCTGTCCGGCTGTCTGTCATCACTTGTCCGGTTAATCAATCCAGTGGCGCCGGCGTTGGAACGGATAGCCCGGCAGCGAGATCCTGCGCCGCTGTTCTCCTGCGAACAGTCCGGCAAAGTCAACGGTCTCGCCTGCTTCGTAGGCCTGCGCGGCCGCTTGCACTGACGCATCCTGGTCTTGCACATCCGGCCCATCGCCGGATGGCGAGCGCTTGCTCGACGGTTCAGCCGGCGTCACCGGCGCTCCGTCCGCCTGCGCAAGCGCCTCCAGTCCTTTCCGCAGTGACTCCACATCGTTAAAAACGATTCCCTTGCGGTGCGCAAAATGGGACCTCCCCACACCTGCGGTCCAGGCCATGTCGGCCAGCAATGACCTGGTATCGCCGCCGGACGGGGTTTCCGCAATGCGTTCGTCCAGCCATGACAGGTAGCGGCGCGCCAGGTCCCCAAGCGCCTCGCCGGATTTGCCCGACAGCGGCAGGAGCCGGGTCTTTACCTCACCCGGCGTGCCGTTTGCGGCAGACGGGTCCGTGTATCCCTCCACCACAACGTGGGAATTTGTTCCCGATATCCCGAACGCGCTTACGCCGGCGCGCCGCGGCCGACCGGGGTGATCAGGCCAATTTACAGGTTCTGAGGTCACGCGTACGGGCAGACGCTCCCAGTCCAGGTGCGGGGTTGGTTTCTCGAAGTGAAGGTGTTTCGGGATTACGCCCCGGTTCATGGCCAGGACCGTTTTGATCAGGCTTGCCGCACCGGCAGCCGGCTCCAGGTGGCCGATATTGGTCTTTACCGAGCCGATCAGGAGAGGCCGGTCCTCCGGACGCCCCCTGCCGTATACCGCTGCCGCGGCCTGTACCTCGATCGGGTCGCCCAGTTCCGACCCGGCCCCGTGGGCTTCCAGGTAGTCCACTTCGCCCGGCGCCACACGTGCCCGCGCCAGGGCCGCTTCGATGACCTGTTCCTGGGCCGGACCTTTCGCCGCGGTCGGCCCTGCGCTGGCGCCGCTCTGGTTGACCGCGCTGCCGCGGATCACGCCCTGGATACGGTCGCCGTCGGCCTCTGCATCAGCCAGTCGCTTCAATACCAGCATCCCGCAACCTTCACTGCGTACGGCGCCCTCCGCCGCGGCATCGAAGGCGCGGCAAGCGCCCTTCCGCGACAACATGCCAAGCCCCTCCATCTCCCTGGTTAACTGGTGTGACAGGACCACGTTTACGCCGCCGACCAAAGCGACGTCGACCTCATCTTCCTGCAAGCCCGTAACAGCCTGGTGAACCGCAACCAGCGATGACGCGCAGTTGAGCATCACCGGCGATGTCGGCCCCTCAAGACCAAACTGGTAGGAAACCCGCCCGACCGCCATGCTCGAGGCGGTCCCGAGGTAATTGACGCCGTAGTCGTTATCTGCCATAAGGTCCCGGTACTCACTGGTGGAGATACCGGCATATACACCGGTACGGCTGCCGCGCAACCGTTCCGGGTCTATCCCAGCATCCTCGAAAGCCAGCCAGCTTGTCTCCAGCAGGAGTCGCTGCTGCGGGTCCATGATGCGCGCAGTAATCGGCGCAATGCGGAAGAAACGTGAGTCAAACAGGTCGATGCCTTCGACAAATCCGCCGTACTGGGGAGAGGCATCGCTGCCGGAAGGATTGCCATATACGTCGTCCAGGGAGTCCGCATCCCGGCGGCGGTCCGTGACGGCATCGTCGCCGCTATCGAGCAGGCGCCGGAAAGCCTCAAGGTCCGGCGCGCCGGGGAATCGGCATGCCATGCCGATGATCGCAATACCGTCGTCCCCGCTCTGTGCGGCAGGCTGGGGTTGCTGTTCAGGCTGTGGTTCAGTCTGTGTTTGGGCAGCGGGTTCACCGCCGGCCTCTCCAAGTTCCCCGGCCAGGTGAGAGGCGAGGGTGGTGATATCGGGATAGTCGAACACCACGGTATTGGGGGCTGTGTACTCACCGGAAAACGCCCGGTTCAGCCGGTTCCTGAGTTCCACCGCCATCAGCGAGTCCATGCCCAGGTCGAAAAAGCCCACTGCCGGTTCCGGCGCGTCAGGCAATCTCAATACCGCCTGCACCTCCTGTTGCAGGAATGAGGCCATCAGTTCCTCACGCCCTGCTGCCGGCGTTTCCTTCAGCCGGGACAGTAAATTATCTGACAAGGGAGAGGTATCGGCGCCGGTGTCGTCGCGTACGGACAGCAGGTCTTCCAGGAAGGGGGGGCTGCTCTCGCCCGGCGCTTCGAACACGGTCCAGTCCCTCGCCAGTACCACGGCAGTCGCAGGATCCTCATGCACCAGCCGTTCGAACGCCTTGAGACCCTGTTGCGGTGTAATCCAGTCGATTCCGGTTGCCTCGATCTGGCGGCTGATCCGCTCCCGCTGTTCCTCTGCTTCGCCAAGCCCCGACCACGCCCCCCAGGCGATGGCCTGTCCGGGCAGGCCCAGCGCGCGCCGGTGCGCCGCGAGTTGATCAAGAAACGCGTTGGCAGCCGCGTGGTTCGCCTGGCCCGGATTGCCCAGGACGCCGGCCACGCTCGAGAACAGGACAAACAGATCCAGGTCCCGGTTCCCGGTCGCACGGTGCAGGTGCCAGGCCCCCAGTACCTTGGGCCATAGTACCTGCTCGAACGTTTCCCGGCTCTGGTTTCCCAGGGCGGCATCCGAGAGCAGCCCTACGCTATGGATCACGCCGCCAAGCGGCGGGAGTTCCCTGTCCATGCGCGCAAGCATGTCATCCAGCGCGCCGGCATCCGTTACGTCTGCCAGTTCTACCCGCACCGTCGCGCCGCGAGCTGCCAGCCTGTCTATCGTTTCCTGCGCCGCAGGGTCCGGTTCACGCCGGCCGTTCAGTACGATTGCCCCCGCGCCGCGGTCCGCCAACCATTCTGCCATGAGGCAACCGATGCCGCCGAGGCCGCCGGTAACCAGGTAGGTTCGATCCTGGCGTAACCGGCCTCTCTGGAGTGGGGAAACGGTAAGGATGATCTTGCCGATATGTCTTGCCGCCCGCATGAATTCCATCGCCGCCCCTGCTTCGGACAGCGGCCACCTGCTGTGGACAAGAGCGGTCGTCTCTCCCGCCGCCAGCCGCTCCACCACTCCTCTCAGCGCCGCTCCCGGGCGCGCCGGGTCATTTTCCTTCAGGGTGTAAAGATCAAGGATGGAGTACGAAACATCCGGCCGTGCGGCCGCCATCTCCTCTTCGCTCAGGATGTCCCGCCTGCCCAGTTCCACGAAACAGCCGCCGTGCGCCAGGCAGGAGAGACTTGCATCGATGAAACCCGGCCCCGTGAGGCTGTTCAGCACCACGCCCACACCTTCTCCACCCGTGGCTTCAAGGATATCCTGCCCGAACGCCGTCTGCCGGCTGTCGAACACGTGCGCCACGCCCAGCGACCGGAGATATGCCTGTTTCGGCGCGCTGGCGGTGGCGAAGACTTCCGCTCCCGCGGCCTGCGCCAACTGGATGGCGGCCAACCCCACGCCACCCGCGCCGGCGTGAATCAATACCCGTTCGCCGGCTTTCAGTTCCGCAAGGTCGAACGACAGCACACATGTTGTGAACACCGAGGGAAGCGTGGCGAGTGCTGTCACCGACATGTCCGGCGGGGCGAGCGCCACCAGTTCTTCCCGTGTAACCACTTCCGTACCGAATGTGCCGAACGCCAGGCCGACCACGCGATCGCCGACAGAGACGGTGGACACGCCGGCGCCCACCTCTATCACATGACCGCTCATCTCCTCGCCCAGCAGCCCTTCCTCAACCAGGCCCATTGCCCGGAATACATCGAGGAAGTTGAGCCCGCAGGCTTCGACCGCAACGCGAACCTCGTTCGCCTCCAGGGAACGTTTCGCCAGCGGCAACGCCTGCAGTTTTTCGATAGCTCCCCCCGGGTCGGGCGCCAGCACCCAGTCGGAACCCTCGGGCAAGGCAAGGCGGTCCGCGTCCGTGCCCGCACGCACCAGCCGCGCGGTCCGGCGCGACTCCTTTCGGTAGGCGATGTGGGTCTCCGCGTCAGGGTAGAGCAGTTCGTCCGTGAAGCCGTCCGGCAGCACGGCAGCATCGGGGTCGAGGTCGATCATGCGCGCTTGCAACTGCGCTGCCTCCCGGGCCACAACCTTGCCGAAACCCCACAGCGTTGCGCCGGCGAGCTCCCCCGAACGTTCCTTCTCCAGCACTTGCGCCCCGCGTGTGACGAACCAGGAACCGTTCGCAGGGGCCAGATCGGTGTCGATTACGGCCTGGGTGAGAGCCAGGGCGCTGGTTGTCGAGTGTCTCACCTGTGCCGCCATCTCCCCGGTTGTTGCCTGCGCGCCGCGACCATCCAGCGCTGCGAGGTGCACGATTCCTGTGAAAGGCGCGTCCCGGGGCAGGCCCTCCAACAGTGATCGCCACGACTCGCGCTGTTCCATTTCCACAGCCATCCTGAAGACACCGGGACCGGTCGCTGCCGCCGGCCCGTTTTCTGAAGATTCACTGTCTGCCAGGACGACCGTCTGGTTCTGCTCCGCGAGTTCCGCGGCAAGCTCCTCTGCCAGTCCGTTTCGGTCTGCCGCCAGTACCCAGACACCCCTCGGCAGGAGTACCTGCACCGGTCCAAGCGCCGTTATGACACCCCGATCCGGCAGTCCGGCCGCTTCCGACTCGTCCACTCCCAGGATTTCGACGTCCTCGAAACCGGCATCTCCCAGCGCCTGCCGCCAGACATCGGAGCCCGCCAGTGCGTGGTGCGGGCGGTAGGCATCGGCAAAACGCCACCAGCCGTCCAGTTGTCCGAAAATCAAATCCATCCAGCCTCTGCCGCGCTGGTTCTCCAGCGCCACGAGTTGCCCCGCCGGCGCCAGGAGTTCCCGGCAGTGGTCCAGCGTCTCGTTCAGGTGGCGCGTCGCGTGCAGCACGTTGGCCGCAATCAACAGGTCATAGCCGTGGGCATCGAAGCCCTGCGCCAGCGGGTCCCGTTCAATATCCAGCACCCGGTATTCGATAGCGTCGTCATAATCTCCGAAACGCGCCTCCGCTTCCGCAAAAAATCCGGCGGATATATCCGTATACGTGTAGCTGAAGCGACCGGCCGGAAGCTCCGGCAGGATGCAATCGGTCGCCGACCCGATGCCCGCTCCGACCTCCAGCACCCTCAGCGCCCTGCCGCCCGGCAGTTCGGCCACAAGCGCTTGCACCACTTCCCCCAGCATCCGGTTCGCCGCTCTCCACACCGGCGCATCCCGGTAGAG
The DNA here is from genome assembly GCA_965204045.1 of Gammaproteobacteria bacterium. Classification (GTDB taxonomy): domain Bacteria; phylum Pseudomonadota; class Gammaproteobacteria; order Eutrophobiales; family Eutrophobiaceae; genus JAAXHV01. The sequence continues at coordinate 3,729,900 of CBDBDW010000002.1, read as the reverse complement.
ATCGGCAGCCGTTGGTTTTTTCTCTCCGAACAGAAGTGACAACGGATCCTCGCGGCCGCGCAGCACTTTTACCAGGGCGCCGGCGCATCGCTGAAACAATGCTATCTCGTTTACGCCGTGCGCGTACCGTTCTTTCAGCCTTGTCTCGAACTCCCCGGAATCATGCGGCATGTCTTCCGGCAACGGAGCATCGGCGCCAACCGCCACCACAAAGTCACCGCCCGCCGCCTCCACCACTCCCGACCTGGCCAGTATCTCAAGGATGCGGCGGAACAGCCGGGCGTGTTCCTCTGACACATTCAGTTGCTGGCGCAAATCCTCGGGGACCACGACCGCCCCCGTTTCGCGTTCCCAACCCAACTGTTCCAGGGCCGAAAGCGCATAGCGCCAAGACAGCCGCTCCAGGTCTGTTTGAAAATCTGCCTCCGCTCCGGCGTCGACTCCTTCCAATGCCAGGTACTCGGAGAATATTTTCGAACGGGATGCCAGCGCCGACGGGCCGGGGAGGAAGCCGGCGGGTAACATTCCCGGGGGGAGCGCTTTTTCGCGCCATACGACTTTGTAAAGGAGTTCCTCCACCCCTTCCATAGCAGAGAGCAGGGCCGCCCGCGTCGCCCGCTTCACCGTATACCCGCTCAGCTTGCCGATTAGGGCGCCGTTCGGGTCGTAGAGATACAAGTCCGCGGCAAACACTTCCGCCGGTTCGCCGCTGTCCGAATCCGCCGGCCGGCCCTGTGGTTCCTCCCTCATGAGCACGTGGCAGAACAGCCTGTCCGGCAGGCCTCCCGCCAGCCACAGGTGTTCCCACCCGAACGGCAGGTAAGTCACGCCGTCATCGGCGCCGGGTTGATTACGCGCTGCGGCTACAACCTGGAAACAGCCGTCGAGAAGGAGCGGATGCAGTTCCGGGCCGGCGCGCTCCGGGGTCCCGGGCAACGACACTTCGCCCAGCGCCTCCCCTGGCCGCGACCAGACATTCTCCAGCGTGCGGAATGCCGGCCCCAGGTCGATCCCGACCCCGGCCTTGGCCCGGTAATAGGCAGGCAGGTCAACCGGCGAGAGCCCCGTTTTCAGGCTTTCAAGGCCCGCCTGCCCGGCGCCTTGCCTGTCCCCTGGTTCGAGCGGGATACCGCCCTCCGCATGCAGGGTCCATTCCTCCCCGTTTCCTCCCCTGCTGAGTATCCGGACCTTGTGCGTTGTTCCTTCCCCGGACCTGTCCAGCAGGACCTGCACCTTACGCCCTTGTTCACTGTTTTCATCGCCGGCTTCCTGTTCCGGAAAAATCAGCGGGTTGTGAAACTGCATGTCTTCGACACGCATGGTTCCGCTACCCTCTGCCAGTGAAGCCGTTGCCGCCATGGCCCCGTACAGCGCGCCCGGCGCCACCATCCGATCGAACACCCGGTGGTCGCCCAGCCACTCCGGGTCTGAGGGGAATAGTTCCGTATCGAAGGTGATCTCGCCGCTGGCGGATTCGTGGCGGTCACCGAGCAACGGGTGGTCGGCTTTTGGCCGTCGCCGCTTCGGCGGATCGACCCAGTAGCGTTCGCGTTGGAAGGGATAGCCGGGCAGTGATATCCGCCTCCGTGTCTCTCCTGCGAAAATCCCCTCAAATGACAGCGGGAGCCCTGCCTCGTAGACTCCCGCGACGGCCGCAGTGAATGCCCGGTCAGCTTCTTCCTGCGAAATCCTGGATGAAGGGCGCAGCAGGCTGGACAGCACGATCGGAGGGGGAGGGGCGCCGTTCCCGGCAGTCTGCGCGTCGGGATCTGGACCCGGCCAGGCCAGTGTCACCATCGGACCCAGCACCGAATGTGGTCCGATTTCCACCAATATATCGACACCCATATCAGCCAGCGTCGCGACGGCGCTGCGAAACGCCACCGGCTCCCGCATCTGTTGGCGCCAGTACGTCCCGTCCAGGGTCTTACCCGGTTCCACTACCTGGCCTGTCATGCTGCTTACAAAGGGAAGAACGGGCGCTGCGAGCGCCATCCCCGCGCAGGCCGCTTCCAGGTCGTCCAGGGCAGGTTCCACCAGTGCGCTGTGGTATGCCGGGCTTGTCCTTAATCGCGCCACCCGGACTCCCTTGGCCTCAAAGCGATCAAGCACGGCCTCGACATCCGTCTTCGAACCGCTGATAGCCTGGTGAGCGCCGTTATCCGCGGCAATGCCCAGGCTTACGCCTCCGGATGCGGCATTGTGGCTGTCCACTACCTCCGCCACCTCCGATGCAGGCGCAAACACTGCCCCCATCGCCCCTTCTCCCGGTACCGCCGCGATCAACTCTCCGCGGGTTGCCGCGAACCGCAATCCATCTTCCAGCCCGAACGCCCCTGCCGCCTGTGCCGCGGCAATTTCACCCAGGCTGTGGCCCACCACTACATCAGGACGGATCCCCATACTCGACCATAGCGCGGTCAGCGCGCACTCCAGCGCATAGATCGCCGGCTGCTTCCACGCCGGGTCGTCCAGTTCATTTTCCGTACCGGTCCGGCCAAACATGACATCCAGAAGTGAGGCGCCGCGCAGTTCCCTCAGCAGCGCGTCACAACGGTCCAGCACCGCCCGCGCCACCGGCTCGCTCCCGTACAGCGTCTCCCCCATGCCAACCCACTGGCTGGCCTGTCCGGTGTAGGCGAAGGCAACCTTTTTTGCCGTCCGCGGTCCCGGCGTAGCTTGCTCCCCGGAAAGCGACTCCAAGCCTTCCCGCAGCGACCCGGCGTCCCGAAATAATACGCCTGCCCGGTGGCTGAAATGGCTTCGTCCCATCCCCGCCGTCCAGGCCAGGTCGGCCAGCAGCGAATTGGCGGACTCTGCTGAGGACACTTCTTCGGCGTATTCATCGAGCCAGCTCAGATACCGCCCTGCCAGGTCACGAAGCGCCTTGCCGGATTTACCTGACAGCGGCAGGAATCTCACTCTCCGGACAGCATGCCGCTTCCCGGCCGGAGGCGGTTCTCCAACGGAAGCAGGCAGGGGAACGGCAATGGGCTGCGGAGACCCTGCAGCACATTGTCTCCCGTTTGAACCGACGGGGAGGGTATAACCTTCAACGATGACATGCGCGTTCGTGCCCGACCAGCCGAACCCGCTTACGCCCGCCCTGGCAGGGCGATCGGAGTTGCGCGGCCAGTCCGTCGCAGTCGAGGCCACCTGCAGGGGCAGCCGGTCCCAGTCCATCTGCGGATTGGGAGTCCGGAAATGCAAGTGCTTCGGGATCACGCCGTGCTGCATTGCAAGTATTACCTTGATCAGTCCGGCAACCCCCGCGGCCGGCTCCAGGTGGCCGATGTTGGTCTTGACGGAACCGATCAGCAGGGGGCGTTCCGCTACGCGCCCCTTGCCGTAAGCTGACGCCAGGGCCTGCACTTCAATAGGATCCCCTACTACCGTACCCGTCCCGTGCGCCTCTACGTAGTCCACTTGCGCGGGTGAAATCCCCGCGCGTTGGAGCGCCGCCTCGATGACCCGTTCCTGTGCCGGACCGCTCGGCACCGTGAGCCCCGGGCTGGCGCCGTCCTGGTTGATGGCCGAACCCCGGATAACCCCCCATACACGGTCGCCGTCGGCCTCCGCTTCACGCAACCGCTTGAGCACCACGATACCGCAGCCTTCACCCCGTACATACCCGTTCGCGGCGGCATCGAAGGTCTTGCATTGCCCGTCCGGTGATAACATTCCGGCGTTTCCGCGCAGTTCCGAAAGCCGTCCCGAGAGGATCGCATGCACCCCGCCGGCAAGCGCGAGATCAGCCTCGCCCCGTTGCAGGCCCGACACGGCCTGGTGTATCGCAACCAGGGATGACGAGCAGGCGGTGTCCAGGGCCATTGCCGGTCCCTCCAGGTCCAGCGCGAAAGCGACCCGTCCGATGGCCGTGTTGAAGGAACTGCCGCTGACCATATAAAGGCTGGCGGCAGGTTCAGAACCCTCCCTGGCAGCCATGGCCTGACTGCGGTAGTCGTAATTGCTGATTCCTGCATAAACACCGGTGCGGCTTCCCTTGAGTCCATCCGGGTCCAGCCCCGCGTCTTCCAACGCCCGCCAGCTCGTCTCCAGCATCAGCCGTTGCTGAGGATCCAGCAGTTGCGCCTCCACCGGCGAAATACGGAAGAAGGCGGCATCAAACAGGTCAATTTCGTCCAGGTAGGCGCCGAACAGGCAAGCCCTGTTCTGCACCTCCGCATCCGGGAACAGTTGCCCGGTTCGTCCTTTACCGGACCCCGGTTCAATCTCCGTTACCGCGTTTTTGCCGCCGTCAAGCAGGCGCCAGAACGAGGAGAGGTCCGGCGCGCCGGGAAAGCGGCACGCCATACCCACTATCGCGATCGGTTGTTCTGTTTCGGGCACGGTTTACTTCCTTACTGAAGGCCGGACAGCACGTCCTGTTCCAGGAATTCGCGCATGGTCGCAACGCATTCCTCCGGTTGTTCCAGTTGCATGAAGTGGGTCGTATCGGGCAGAAAATCGTAGTCCACGCTCAGGATGTCGCTCAGGTCTATGGTGGGCAGGTAGGAGTATGGCAAGGTAGGATCCGCGCAGATGGCTTTTGTCGGACAGTGAAGATCTTCAAAGTCCATCAGTGGAGAGAAAACCCTGGTGTAATCTATAATCCGGGCCTCGTAATCGGGCGGGCAGCAAAGTTCGTAACCCTCCCTGCCGCCGGTGTCCTGCAATGTTGTGAACGCCATCAATTCGCGGGCGCCGGACACGAAGTTTTTAAATGCCGGCAGAAATTCGAGTAGTTGAATAAACTGTTCTCTTGTCTCGAACCGGCTGGAGCGTCGCCGGGTCATTGCCGCGGTCTTTTCGGTGGCTTCGTCAAATTTCGCCTGGCTGACGCCGGGCTTGCACAGGGGCGGGTCGAACAGGACCAGCGCCGAGAACGCGCTGTCCCCGGTCGATGTGCCGGATTCTGCCAGTATTGAAGTCGACATAAGCGTTACCAGGGCCGAAACGGAATGAAATACGCCGATTTTCGGTTTCTTCCCGTAATGCCGGTCGATTGCAGCGAGGATACAGTTATGATCGCGCACAAGTGACGGTACGTTATGGTTTTTGATATCCCCGACCTTGTTCCAGCCGTGGTTCCTGAGATCATGGATAATCAGGTCATAATCGTCCATGAGCAACGACCAGAAGGGAAAATACAGGTCGATTGCGAGACCGTTGCCGTGACTCAGAACAAGCCTTGGGCCTGAAGGATTCCCATGACGCCGCAGGGTGATGACGGTGTCTGCGTCCGGACGGACTTCACATACGGAAAGAGGTTCAGGTATCTCCCACAGGGTGTCTGGTGTTGCCAACGTTCCGGCTCCTGTTCATTAAATCATCACAAGGCATCCGTCCGGCAAATCCTGAGGGGGAACCGGTCGACGGATATGGCCGCAGCATCACCCGTAATACCATGGTATCGCCGCCGGGATCCAACAACAGGAACAGGCATTGTATCGGGACCCTGAACAAATCCCGCACGGGCATTACTGTGACTGGTGACGTCTAACCCGCGCCGGCATCAATGAACTGGATCAATTCCCGCACACTGTTGACGCTTGCACAATCTTCGGGTGTAAACGATATATTGAACTCCTGTGCAACCACTTTTGCGAACGCCACGAGATCCAGAGAGGATACGCCTGCATCGAGGAGGCTGCTATTCAGATCCGCCGGCAAATCCAGTGGCTGTCCATCCACTTCCAGGTTGTCGCTGACGAGTTGTCTTACACGTTGTTCGGTTGTAGCCATGAGTTTGCTCCCCTCAGTTTATAGTTATGGATAAAGAGGCTAAACTACTGGAATTTTCCGGCCCCGTCAACAAAATCAGGCATGAAGTTTATTCCCTGATATAATTTCTCCCGAGACTTCCAGCAACCTTCACAGGAGACTAAAGTGACAGTACAAGTCGGAGATAAAGCCCCCGCGGGGCGGTTTCACGTAATCAATGCAGACGGGCCGGGTTCGGTGAGCGCCGATGAATTGTTCGGTGGCAAAAAAGTCGTGGTTTTTTCGGTGCCGGGCGCGTTCACCCCGACCTGTTCGAAAGAACACCTGCCGGGATTTGTCAACAATGCCGACGCCATCAGGGCCAAGGGCGTGGACACCATCGCCTGCATGGCGGTTAACGACATGTTCGTTATGGACGCCTGGGGCGCGAGCGCCGGCGCCGGCGACAAGGTGTTGATGCTGGCCGACGGCAACGGCACCTACACCGCGGCGCTTGGGCTGGAGCTTGACGGTTCCGGTTTCGGCCTGGGTACCCGTGGCCAGCGCTTCGCCATGGTGGTGGAGGACGGCACCATTACCCAGCTCCACGTCGAAGCGCCCATGGAGTTCAAGGTCAGTTCTGCAGAGAGCATACTGGAAAACCTGTAACCGGACAGGAAACTGGCTGGGGCAGAGGATTCGAACCTCATTCGGTGATTTCGTTGTGACATTGAATGTTATAAATTGTCACAATGGAACGGTCAGTCGCGCGCCTTGGTAACTCCCCGCGGAAACAGCTCCGCCATTTGCGTCCTTACCCACATTGAGAATTCAGGGTCTTCAATAATCCAGTCACCCGACCATCGATCAACGACGCCTAAACCTGTGAGCCGTCTCAGCGCCGATTGTACTTTGTCAATCGATGGTGGTTCTACACCCAGTGATAGCCCTATTTCAGCGCGTATTGCTTTGGAAAACGGTTTGTCAGCACCTTGTGCAAGTTGGACTACCGTGGCGCGTTGAATGTCCGTCAGTTTTAACCATAGTCCGGTATATCCTGATTTTTCTGCCATCTGTTCTCGCAAAAGAACAAGAGCTTCGTCAATTGTCAGGCCAACCCGTAAAGTCAACAATTCAATCAATGCACGGAAGAAATAGGGACTTTTATGCAACTCATCGAATGCTTTTAACGCCGCGTCACGACCTAATTTTTGTTTAGTTGTCCTTTCGAAGACTTTGAGTTGGTGATCGACAAAACGTTCGTCAAGCGGTTCTAAATCCAGAGAGGTTCCAAAATGAAAGAAAGGCGCTTCGGCTTCACTGAACATCGCCTTTAATCCTTCACGCGACGAACCGGTAAAAACTGACTTCAATCCAGTGTCCCTTGTGTCCAGGCTGGTTCGAAGAGAAGCGATAAGGGACCGGTTGTTCTTGTCTTTCGCAAGTTCCTGTACCTCGTCAAACAGAAGCAAGGTTGGCTTTTTTTTGTTTTCCAAACGGGCGAGGAGGTTGTCAAGATACAGGATGAGTTCCGCGGGCGGTTCACCTTTCAGGGAAGAAAGATCGATTTCTGCTTCCGCCCTGGCCCCGCCGGTCGGCGCCGAGAGTTTCAGCTTTGGTTTCAATATGGATGCTGCACTACCGATGCGCCCCGTTATTGTTTTTGATGTCAACGTATCCTCAAGGCTGTACAGGATGAGCGCAAGCGGTGAGAGCGGAGCGCGCCAAAAGCTTATATAAACCACTTTGTGCCCCTTGCTTTCGGCATAAGGAGCCAAATCCTTGGTCAGGAATTCAGTTTTTCCGGTACGCCGCGGGGCAAACAAGGTCAGCGCTTTGGCCGGCCCTTCAACAAGTGCGTTAAGTGTCCGGGCAGCAAGGTTCTCACGGGGATAATGCCACGCATCTTCTTTCATATAGGCATTTATAGCACAAAATCCCTATATAGGAAAGTTCTGCTATAAATGCCTATAACGCGCCCAGGCCGAGCCAGTTACGGCCTGGCCCATCAACAACTGAACCAGGTACGCCGGCAAATCCGGGGCGGTTCAAACATCAAAATGATATATCATATTCGCGTTATCCGCTTGTTCAGAACCTGAGAGTGATAAAGATTCACCTTTAATGGAAGGAGTGCATGTCGAAATGATCAACGAAGATATAATATCGTTATTCGATGAGTGGAATAGCGCGGTACAAACTGGAAATCCGAAGAAAGTTGCTGTCCTCTATGAAGACACAGCCATTCTGCTTCCGACCATGTCCAATAAAGTGAGACATAATCACGATGAAATTGAAGATTATTTTGTTCAATTCCTCGCCAAAAGCCCTGAGGGAAAAATTGATGAAGCGAATATCCGGATCTTTGGCGAGATTGCCATAAATTCTGGCGTCTATACCTTTTCATTCAAAGACGATTCAACAGTGCAGGCACGGTTCACGTTCGTATATCGTTGGAATGGTCAACGCTGGATGATTGTGGAGCATCACTCCTCAGCGATGCCTGAGTAATCACTATGAAAGCAGATTGGAAGACAGCTATCTATCTTCATGAAACAAATTGAAATGGCTGGGGGCACAGGATTCGAACCTCTACTGGCGGAGTCAGAGGAATTGATCCTGTTTCGGTAAGTTACTGAAATAATTAATGTATTACGAATTCAGTGACGTTAGTTGTGACTTTGAATGTTACAAATTGTCACAACGGATTGAGTAGTTGTGCATCTTGCTCAATCCCCGCGACGCCAGCTTCAATGGACAGAGTCGGCGGAGCGAGGCTACCGCCCATAGTTTTATAGCCGCCTTCGTTAAACTCTCAAATCCTGTGTGCGGGTTGTTCCCCTTTTTTAGGTTCGCAGCCGGAAATTCCTGAGTAGCGGGTGGATCAGGTTACGAGGAGGGGGTCAATTCGTCTCGATATTTCTCGTAATCTTGAAGATATAATCGTTCTGATTGATCTACAAATTCCTGTTTTCGTTCTTGGAGAGATTGTAGCTTTTCGAGTATATTTTTGGGTTCCTCGGGGATGATGATGGGAGCCAAATGGAAACTATCAAGAAATTTTACAACGCGCGGTCGGATATCGTTCACAATAAGCGGAAACGAAACTCTCCAGAGAGCTATCACAAAATCTTTAACGAAGGTTTCAGCATTGCCAAGAGAACTCTGTTCAAGCTCCAGCGTGAGGGAGCGCCAAACTGGGAAAAATCGGTTGTCTCAGCTACGTGATTCACAGACATGATCAGAAAGAATTAAACAAGTAACGGTTTTTTGTTATAATTGTACCAACCGCTCCGTTTCCACTCCAAGATAATCAGGAGAAAGTTATGTTAAACATTGCACAAATTCAGGATCAGATATTGTCTCTGTCTGAAGCCGATTACTATCAGTTAAGGCAATGGTTCTATGATCGGGATTGGGAAAATTGGGACAGGCAAATCGAAGCGGATTCAGATGCCGGAAAACTGGATTTTCTGGTCGCAGACGCGATTGAAGCCAAAGAAAAAGGCATTCTCTCAAAACTTTAGATGCATCGGACCACCCCTCGCTTCTGGAAATATTTTGACCGATTACCTGAGGCAGTGCAAAGGAACGCAAGACGACGTTTTCGCCAGCTTGTAGAAAATCCAGGACAACCCTCTCTCCATTTCAAGAAAGTTGGCAAGTTTTGGTCGGTGCGCGCAGGTCTGGCCCATAGGGCGCTCGCGGTTGAAGATGGCGGAGATTTCATTTGGATCTGGATTGGCAATCATGATGAATACATTCGGATGCTTCGAACTTCCTGAACGGATATCCACTTTATCAAGGGCTACTTTTTGTATCAGGGCTAAGCGGCCTGCTCCAGTTGTTGTCTGCTTGAGGGTGTTTTTACTTCGCCTTTTTCTTTATCTGTATATACTCCGGTCTTGTGACAGATCGTTGTTCACTGTGGATTGATATCGCCTTCTTGGCCTCCTTCTTGAGGTTAGACGCATAGTTCTCATTGTCGAGAATAAGGAACGTGAACGTCTGGTGGTGGTGCAAATAATCTATCAATCGTAATATTGCACGAAATCGATCTTGTTTCTTGTTACCAGTCGCGTTATCAACACTGCCTGGCACTATAGTCTCGATGCCGAATCTGCCAGGATGAATACCGTAATATTCCTCGAAAATCTGCATAACAGCCGCTTCCTCACTTTCTCCTTCAACAATGAGTGTGAGCCTGGGTTGCGGATTGATCCCAAAACGATTGGCGACTAATTCCAGATAACGACGCGTATCACGGCGGACTTCCAACTCTGGAAAATGATTGATTATGGTCCGTGTAACTTCGTTAGGGTGCGGTAATTCTTCTTTATACAAATCCTTATACAAAAGCCGTAACATGTGCGCGCCAGCACGAAGTGTTTCTGCTCTCAGAGCGTCTCCGTTCAACTTTTCACGCTCGCTGAGTGAAATGAACTGTGTAAGTAGGTACCAGCGTTCAAGAGGGTCATAGTGTGCTTGGTCTATTGCGAGTCTTTCATAAGCATGGCTCAGTTTTTCCGGTGTCAGGCCATAAAGTTTTTCTATTTTTTTGGGATCCCAGCGGGATACTTCATCATGCCAGTCCCAATTATGAGCATTGACGCTAACCCAGGCATCAGAGGAGTGACCCCCTCCGGTCCTGATTGTTCGCATATCACCTTGCGTCTGGGGATAATAACGATTCGATATTTGCTGACATAACAATGCGATCGCTCGGCGGTATTGATGTTCTCGCAGGTTCGAAGAGATTTTTTCAGTATGTTCCATCCAACGCGTGCTTTTTTTTGCCAATCAATTTGTTTACCGCCTTTCTGATCAAGAAAATCATCAAGTTGAACATGAAGTGTCATATGAGGCGCTGTCGATTGATTTTGAGATTACGTTTCGAACAAAATCTCACGAAAGAATCAGTACCTGGCAATCGACACGCAAGAACAGCTCCACTTTTGACTATAGCGCGCCCGGCATTGTCCGGCACTGTCAGCAAGATCTTGTTATTGACCTTCTTACTATTGGCTTGAGGTTTTGACATAGATAAGGGTTTTGTACAGGTTTTGTTTGTACCACCAACGTCGACTCGACCTAGTCCAGCGACAGCCCTCTGGCCTCACACCAGTTGGCGAACCGGTACGCGGCCACCAAGTAGGCTAGGCGCGCATCCGGGTTGCAGATATTGGCGGTGAAGAATTCCCAGAACCGCTTCTCAGCGTCGTCGGAGCCGGTGAACAGGACCGGTGTTACCCGGTGCGGAATTCGGCTCATCGCACTGCTATCGAGGGTGATTAACTGTGTGTTCAAGGGCGTCCCCCAGGACGGAAAATAATAGGAACATAACGTTCTTTATATCACTATATTATCATCCCGGACATTTTGTGGTTCTGGCTCAATCTAGCCCCTCTTGCGATTTAACATCGCAAATATACTTCCCGGTCATGCAAAGAGGCATGATTTAAACTAACAGGTCTCCGAGAAGCCCGGGGCAATTCAATATGCGGCTTCAGATGTTCGGCGGGTAATGTAGTTGAGCAACCCCGATTATGCAACTCTTAATACGCTTGATAAACCAGGCTCAATGGCGGCAAGCAATTCATCAAATTTTTCTATCGTGGGAATACTTTTCCCGTTTTCATAGCGCCCATAAGCATTGGGGGATGACTGGCCAAGCTTGCGGGCGACATCCCTGACGCTGAGTCCGTTGTCAATCCTTTTTTGCCGGAGGATCATAGCGAGTATCGGCCCTGTATTATTGGCAATAATAAAAAAATTATTGTTTTGAGCAGGTTCGATAGTGACCTTGAACCCTTCAAGATTGACAACGAGTTCAATGGCTTCTTTCGCCATCTCACAGGCTTCTTTTTTAGTTCTTCCTTGAGTGAATATGCCAATTACGGGAATATCAACTCCCCATATTTTTTCACCTGCTTTTTTTTCCAGTTTTCCTTCAATCTTCATCAGCGCTACTCTTGATTACTTTCTTGACCTGATTAACAATGGCTCTTGCCGTGCCTTCCCTGATTTCCCGGTGCCTGGGAATGGGAAATTTATAATCCCGTATGCTCCATATTTCATGGTTCCTGCCTTCTCTCTCAAACCTGCATCCAAGCTTTCCAAGGGCTCTTTCCAAATCTTTTTTCTTTATGGGTTATTGTACACAATATTGTGGACAAGGTCAATTACGGAAATTCTGTGATTAAAACCATTGACTATGACGTCTGGACGTCTATAATACCCGACATGAAACCTCAGGTTTCACGAAATCCCCCCGGCCAGGTACGTGATGCCATCCTGCAAACCCTGTTGTTAACTTCCAGGCCTCTGTCAGTAAAGGAAATTGAGGGACGGGTACAAAAAATAGCCGGACCGACGCCTCAATCCTCTATCAGGTCCTACCTGAGACTCAATACACCAGCTGTTTTTATTCGGGAAGAACGCGGTGTTTACCGTCTTCGCACACGACATCCCGAACACCTCGCAGGCATTCAACGTGAACTTGCTGCTGACGAACAATGGCTGCCTGCCTTTCATTTTGGCAGATCTATGCTGGTGCATGCCGACTGTTTTGACTGGCTGGAAAGCCGGGAGGATAACAGTATCCATGCTGTTGTAACAGACCCGCCTTATGGACTGCATGAATACACCCCCGAGCAACAAAGAAAATTACGTAGCGGAAAAGGTGGTGTCTGGAGGATCCCGCCGTCTTTTGATGGGAACAAACGCTCCCCGCTCCCCAGATTTACCACCCTTACACAAGAACAGTTGGAGCAGTTGGGTACATTTTTCTTCGTATGGGCCAAGTTATTGCTTCCGAAACTCGTACCCGGCGCTCATGTTGTCGTAGCCTCCAATCCCCTTGTCTCTTATATAGTTTCAACTGCGCTGGCTGACTCCGGCCTGGAAAGGAGGGGAGAGATCGTCCGCCTTACCATGACCATGCGCGGCGGTGACCGCCCTAAAGCGGCACATGAGGAATTCAGTGAGATCAGTGTTATGCCTCGTTCGATGTGGGAACCCTGGATCGTTTACAGAAAACCTCTCGAAGGTCGTGTCCAGGACAATTTGAGAAAGTGGAAAACAGGTGGGTTCCGCCGGCCGCTGGCGGAAAAGCCTTTTGGTGATGTAATCGCATCATCGCCTACCAGAAAAAGTGAGAGAACGCTGGCGCCTCATCCAAGCCTTAAACCCCAGGCGTTTATGCGGCAGGTTGTTTACGCTTCGTTACCCCTTGGCGAAGGTGTGATCCTGGATCCTTTTGCTGGAGCCGGTTCTACTCTGGCGGCATCAGAGGCGGCAGGTTATGCCAGTATCGGCGTGGAAAAAGATACTGGTTTTTTTACTCTGGCCTGTGACTCAATACCCAGGCTGGCGGCATATAAAGTTAATGGAGGCGTTAAAGCCTGTATATCCAGCTATCCCGGAGTTTCTTGACGCCGTCTTTATGTAACGTGGCCGTACGCGTGCCCAGTTCACCTCTGGGGTTTTTTCTGAAATCCTCCACTGTTACTTTTCCCAGGTAGACCTCTGTAAATGTCATCGGTAGCCTGTTAATAGCGGGTTCCGAAATGGTATCAACCGTATAAACGAATACGCACATCCACTGATCTCTTGCCCCATGAGTATCAACCGCTCCCCCGGCTTTTCTTGTGGTTTTTATTTCCACTCCTTCAGAACCTGCTTTCACCGAGTTTTCAGGATATACACCCTGCATTATCAGGTCAGGATGACCGTTAAAATATTGATTTTCCGTCAAGACACGGGAATGCCTTGCGAGACTTGCAGTCAACATATCTGAAAGTAAACCCGACATAATAGCGGGACGGAGCATGTCATCGAAACGTTGCAGTCCCTTGTCAAGGAGATGAGAGTTTACGTCAAAAGTAACTATTCAGGGGCTATCCCCATAAACTTGGGCCATCGACCCTCGTAGAGAAGCCGCAAGGCCTCATCAGATGATACCCCATTTTTCCGGCAGGTTGAGAGATAGCTGCGGATCCGGGCAAAGATTTTTGCCCCAAGCTCTGAACGAAAGCAGCCGGAGATCTTCTGCTGGACTTTGCTCATGCGCAGGTCCCGTTCGCCTTGATTGTTGGTAAAGGGTACGTCCTGTTCCACCATAAAGCGCAGGACATCCTCCTCGAACTGAAGCACCCGTTCCAGCAGGCTTCTGGATTTGGATCGTTTCAGTCGACCTCGTTGTCCCTTATGCCGTTGTGACTCGTCCGGTGGTGGGCACTCGGTCTGTGCCACTTCCAGTAGTCGTCGGTATCGTTCCCTGAAGGCGTCAGCCTGCCTGGTGTTCAACGCACCGCCGGCCGTATCAACGGCCTTATTGATCTCCAGCAACAGGGCCTGCAGCTGTTGGGCCCACTGCTGTTTATCCTGCTCCCAGGCACGCTCCAACTCTCGCAGGTGGTGAGCATTGCACAAAGCATGGTCACAAGGAAGCTGGTAGTAGGGCTTCCAGTGGTCATGTACCAGGGTGCCGGTGTACTCGGGAAGGACGTCCATCGCCGCCATGGCGTCACCGCCGCGCTTGTCATGGGGCGCCAGCAGGGTCAGCGTGGCGCTGCATACGACATGTAGCCATTGTCGTTTTCCGCCGATGTTGATGCCGGTCTCGTCAGCATGAAGTAACGGCGCCGTCGATAGCGCCCGCTTTACCCAGTCCTCAAAGGGAGCCAGCTTCTCGTACACCTCCTGGTTAAAGTTGCAAGCGCTACCGGCGCTCAAGGAGATGCCGAACTGGTCGGCAAAGTGTTCCTCGACCCGCTTGTAGGGCAGGAGTTGGAAGTTGGACATGTAGACCGAGTGGATTTTGACCCCGGAGGCATACTGGGTCTTGACCTTCACCTGGTCCGGGAAGGGGGCGATAACTCGACGTCCCCGTTCATCCTCCAGAATTTCGGCCTGATACTCCGTAACCACCCGGGACATCCGGATATCGAACACCTGACGGCGCTCATGGCCGACACACTGGAAGTGCCCATCGCCGGGAAGCGTGGCACGGTCCACCTGAAGCAACTCGACCTGGTCCGGATCATCGACCAGTGCCAAGTGATGGCCGGTATGGCCTTGCCGGGCGCCGGGCTTGTTGTTGCCGTTGCTGCGCGTCTTCTTACGATTGGGGTCACTGGATGGGGGCTTGCTGCTGTTGCGACTATTGAGCCCCAATCGGTTCAACAGCAACGTGACCAGGGTCAACAACAGCTCCAGCGATGCACGTAGCGCCGGCGAGAGGTTTTTCTCCTCTTCGACCTGCTTTTTGACCTTGTCGAGGGTCGGTTCGACCTCGAGGGTGTCGATCTTCATGGGCCGGGCTACTCGAACCGCTCGCCCGCTTCCACCGCCATGATCGAGGAGAGGACGGCCAACCGTTCGGCAGGGGGCATGGCCTGATAGCGTCGCCCCCAACTGTGCGCCTTGCGCTTGATGCTCTGGCGGTGGGTGAAGTTGCGCCCCGCATAGGCGGGCCAGTGCACCCGACCCGGCGTGAAATTGAACCACAGCTTCTCAGTTCTGACCCCAGCCTGGTTCATCACCTGCAGTTCCAGGGTACGCCATTCCTCCAGCAGGTCGTCGTAGAGCGTTGAGGGGTAGCCAGAGAGGATCACTGAACAGGGTAGTGACTTGAGCAGTGCCAGCAGCTCGACATGATCGTGTTCCTCATACTCGAAACGGTAACGGCGCGCGGAGCGGCGGGTAGGGTGCAGATAAGGGGGGTCGCAGTAGAGCAGTGCACGACCGTGAAAGTCGAACTCCCGGAGAAACCGATGCGCACAGCCATGCACCTTCTCGACCGGATAGTGACACTCGAACCGAGCCAGTGGAGCAGGGTCAAGATCGATGGCGATGTTACGCAACGCCGGTGGCTTGCGCTGCATGATCGCTCCACCCCCAAGATGGGTCTCAATGTAGGTGTCATGTGGCGGCATCAGGGCAATGATCGGCTGGCACAGACCTGACGTCGCTTTGGAACCAAAGTAGTTGCTCATGACTGCATCACATTCTCTCATCGAGGATAGACCACAGCATAGATAGTTCTTCCTATGCTGTCAAGGGCAAATATAGGAAGGTTTTGGTTCAGTGGGTATGATTATGAATTGGTTCTGTGGAATGCGTTAGTAAAGTACCCCTGAATAGTTACCGTCAAAAAAGAAATCATAGACATCCTGCATCGCCATTTGAAAATCCTGCCAGCGTAACTCGTATGGCGGTTTGGTCTCATGGTTAAATTTGGAGGTATCTACGATATTGCGTGTGATTTCCATAATGTTGTTGATGTGTCCAAAGGAAAAGCCCTCGGTTCCATATACTACTTTTCTTTGTAACTACTCACCCCCCTGTTCGTCATTCCCCGCGCCCCCCTCCGTCATTCCCGCGCAGGCGGGAATCCAGTGAAAAAACCTGTCCCGGCGGGACACCTTATAACGTGTCGCCTGCGGCGACTATGTTATTGACTGGATTCCTGCCTTCGCAGGAATGACGAACAGGGGGGTGAGTAGTTACTTTTCTTTTTTATGAGAAAAAAGAGGACAGATTTATTTTTTCCACAGAGGCCGCATAAGAGCAGAATTAAACAAGCAACGGTTTCTTGTTATAATTGTGCCAACCGCAGCTTGTAGAAAATCCAGGACAACCCTCTCTCCATAATATATGCAACATTATGAAACAATATGAAATGGCTGGGGGCACAGGATTCGAACCTGTACCGGCGGAGTCAGAGTCCGCTGTCCTGCCGTTAGACGAGCCCCCAACAGGGTGTCCATTATAACCGGAAAAAGGAGATAAGAGCAGAATGGAGACAGGCTCCCGCTTGCAACGTGCGGGGCCAGGCTTAAATCTGTCCCCTTTTTAGCAGATTTCATGATTAACAAGAAAAACATAGCCATCCTGGGTGGCACAGGAAATCTGGGATATGGCCTGGCCTGGCGCTGGGCCAGGGCCGGTCACGAGGTGGTCATCGGTTCCCGGGTTGCTGAAAAAGCGCAGAACGCGGCGGCTGATCTCAATAAAAAGCCCGGCGCCGGATCAATTAAGGGCGCCGACAATCTTTCTGCGACAAGACAGGCGGAAGTTGTGGTGCTGACTGTTCCTTTCGCCGCTCATGCAGCCACCCTGGAGAGCATCATGCCGGGCCTGTCCGGGCAGGTCCTGGTAGACACCACGGTGCCGCTCATGCCGCCGAAAGTAGCCGTAGTCCAGTTGCCTGAACAGGGTAGCGCCGCAGTCATCACCCGCGAGACAGTAGGCGACCGGGCGCGGGTTGCCGCGGCATACCACAACGTGGCCGCCAACCTGCTGGAGCGGGACGTCGAGATAGATTGCGACATCCTGGTAACCGGCGACGACCCGGAAACCCGCAAGGAAGCCATGCAACTGGTTGAAGACAGCGGTTGCCGCGCCGTCAATGCGGGAAAACTGGCCAATGCCGCGGCCGCCGAGGCATTGACCAGTCTCCTCATCCATATAAACAGGACCTACAAGACCAGCCATTCCGGCATTCGTATTACCGGTATCGGTGGGAATTTGGGACCGGGGTAGGATATTTGGGGTCAGAGTAAAAATTCTTCGAATTTCTTACTCTGACCCCGGAATTCATCTGCAGATAAATTCATATGTGGGCGATTCTACCCGTAAAGCGGCTGGAGCATTCCAAGCTGCGGCTTGCCGCTATATTGACGCCGGCGCAGCGCCGGCAACTCAGCCTGTGCATGCTGGAAGACATACTCGATGCCCTGGACAGTGCCTCCGTAGTCAGCGGCATTACGGTGGTCACTTGCGATACGGACGTCATCCGGACGGCGCTCGGGCAGGGAACCGGAGTGCTGGACACCGGGGCCGACGCCGGGTATGCCGAGGACGTCCTCAAAGGCGTCGAATATATCAGCGACAAAGGTGTTGACAAGGCGCTCGTCATCCCGGCGGACGTACCGGAGCTCGATCATGCGGATTTGAGCAGCCTGGACCAGATTCATACGGAAGGCGTCACCTTGTGCCCCGCTGCCAACGACGGCGGCACCAACGGCCTTGTATTTACCCCGCCCCTTGCCATAAGCCTGATGTACGGCGAGAACAGCTTTGCCGGATTCTGCAAGGAAGCGGAAAAACGGCAGGTCCCGGTCAGGGTTGCAAGACCGCCAGGCCTGGCCCGTGATATTGACCGTCCCGACGACCTGCTGGCTCTGCAGAACCGGCCCACCGGCAACGGGACCTGGCGCTATCTCAGATCGCTGACGTTACCTGTCTGAGTTTTACAGCAAGTCAACTTATGCTGATTGGCGGCATTGCATTAATATATAATCTTAAGAGAGACCCAACAGGAGAAGCCAATGGCAGTCATCGACCTGACCCTGCCCGTCAATCGCCACATGCGGGGCATCCCGGACCTGCGCGAGTATGAAGAGAATCCCACCCGCTGCGTGGTGTTGTCCTGCATGGGGGAAGTGCAGAAGGCATACCTGGAAAGCCGCGACATCGAACTGGATGAAAACGTCGAATTTACCCCGCACATGCTGTCCCGGCTGGAGATCCTCACCCATATCGGCACCCATATCGACGCCCCCTGCCATTTCCTCGAATCCGGCGGCTGGACGGTGGAACAGATCCCCCTGGAACACACCATCGGCAGAGGCGTGGTAGTGCCCCTGACCCACCTGCAGGGACGGGAGCGTATTACCGCCGATGATCTCATCAGGACCGGCGTTCAGCTCAACGCCGGCGTCATACCCGTCCTGTACACCGGCTGGACGGAACGGGCCTGGGGCACGGATGAATTCTGGGGCGAATCCGTATTCCTGGACACCACGGCGGCGGAATATATCGTGGAAAAAGGCTGTAAGGCGGTGGCCCTGGACTGTTTCCCCGAAGCGCCGTTCTGGCTCGGTATCGAGGCGGACCAGCCGCCCGGACGCAATCACAAGACCCTGCTGGGCAACAAGACCATTATCATCCAGTTGCTCACCAATATCAGCAAGCTCAACGGCAGGGAGTTCACCCTGTACGGCATCCCCCTGCCCCTGGACGGCATGGATGGCTCCCCGGCCAGAGTCTTCGCCATTACGGAATGATGGAAATATAACATGTCCGCCATACTCAAAAGGGTTGAGGAACTGTTTTCCGGACTGTCATCCGCCAGGACGGCGGATGACCAAGCGTACAAGGACGTATTCACAGCGTGTCCGGAAAACAGTTCCTCAACCCGCCCTGGTATCCCCGATGGCTGAACGATCTTTCGCAAAAGAAGTCCGGATGCTGCGCCTGGGAGAGGGCGGGGAACTGCACGGAGAGGGCATCCTCGCAGTCACCAAGGCCCTGCTGCAATCCGGTGTTTCCTATATCGGCGGCTACCAGGGTTCACCCATCAGTCATTTAATCGACGTCTTTTCCGATTCCAGGGAGATCCTGGAAGATCTAGGTGTACACTTTGAGCAGTCAGCGAGTGAAGCGGCGGCTGCGTCCATGCTGGCGGCGTCGATCAATTACCCGCTGCGCGGCGCGGTAGCCTGGAAATCCACCGTCGGCACCAACGTAGCCTCGGACGCCCTGGCTAACGTGGCTTCCGCCGGAGTCAAGGGCGGCGCGCTCATCATCATCGGGGAAGACTATGGTGAAGGCGCGTCCATCATGCAGGAACGCTCCCATGCCTTCGCCATGAAATCCCAGATGTGGCTGCTCGACCCCCGGCCCAACCTGAACGATATCGCGGAAATGGTCGAGAGAGGGTTCGAACTTTCCGAAGCCTCGGGCACTCCTGTCATGCTGCAACTACGGGTGCGCGCCTGCCACGTGCACGGTGTTCTGAATACCAGGGACAACAAGCGTCCGGCTTTTACCGTCACCGATGCCCTGGATGCCCCGGCCCGGGATATCGAGCGCATAGTACTCCCCCCGTTCAACTACCAGCATGAGATAGAGAAAACCGAACAGCGCTGGCCTGCCGCGCTGAAATTCATAGAAGAGAACAGCCTGAACGAAGTTTTAGCGGGCCGTTTTGATGAGATCGGCATTATCGTCCCCGGCGGTCTTTACAACACCCTGAACCGGGCCATGGAGCACGTGGGATGTTCCGACGTGTTCGGCAATAACACCATACCCATGTATATCCTGAACGTGGCCTATCCCCTGGTGGATGCGGAGGTGGTGCGTTTCTGCCGGGACAAAAAAGCGGTGCTGTTGGTGGAGGAGGGCCAGCCGGACTACCTGGAACAGAACATCAACACCATCCTCAGACGCCACGACGTGCAGGCCCGGGTACACGGCAAGGACGTGTTTACCATGGCCGGGGAGTACACCTGCCAGTTAATGGAGGAGGGGCTGCGCAAATTCCTGGCGCGCTGGGAACCCGACGCCGTCACCGTCCCGCCGCTGGAAAAGTCCAACGGCGCGAACCGGGAAGAACTGGCGCAACTGGTGCCGCAACGGCCGTCCGGCCTGTGTACCGGATGCCCGGAACGCCCGTTCTTCTCCGCCGTCAAGCTGCTGGAAAAGGAATTCGGCAAATTGCAGGTGAGCATGGATATCGGTTGCCACTCATTCGCCACGGTCGCCCCGTTCAATATCGGCAATACCATCACCGGCTACGGACTGGGGCCGTCCAGCGCCTCGGCCCTGATGGTCCCCCACGAAAAACGCGCAATGAGTATCATGGGCGACGGCGGATTCTGGCACAACGGTCTTGCCACCGGGATCGGCAACGCGGTGGAAAATGAGCATGACGGCGTCATCGTCGTGGTCGACAACGGCTATTCCGCGGCCACGGGCGGCCAGTGGATCCCGTCATCCAAGGCCGATGCGGAAAAGCGCCAGTACCGGGTTTCCATCGTCGATGCGCTCAAGGGCGCCGGCGTGAGGTGGATCCGGAAAGTCCATACCTATAACATCCAGGAATCCCTGCATGCCCTGCGGGAGGCCATGACTACCAGGGCGAGAGGTCCCAAACTCATCGTGGCGGAGGGAGAGTGCCAGCTTAACCGCCAACGGAGAATCAAACCGCAGGTAAGGAACCTGCTCAAGCAAAAGAAACGCTACGTGCGGGAACGATTCGGTATTGATGAAGACACCTGCACCGGCGATCATTCCTGCATCAGGCTGTCCGGGTGCCCGTCGCTCACTATCAAGGATAACCCGGACCCGCTCAGAAAGGACCCCGTGGCGAGTGTCGTCAACAGTTGCGTCGGCTGCGGCGTCTGCGGCGAGGTGGCCCATGCCGCGGTGCTGTGCCCGTCATTCTACAAGGCTGATATCGTGTATAACCCCAATATCGCCGACCGGACGCTGGCGGCCGTCCGTTCATTCGTTATCGGCAGGTTGCAGGCTTGGTCGGATCATTGGCGCCGCAGCCGCGCCATTGAGGGGCTTGTCGGGGACGGACCCCCGCTTACAACATGCGGGGGCATGCTTAAATCCGCCTCCACGATGCAGGGGCTTACCGGGGACGCCGGGGACAGACCCCCGCTGACAGCATGCGAGGGCATGCTTAAGTCTGTCCCCGCGATAAGTCATTCCGCGGCGGGCAGGCAGTCCGAACCCGTCAAGGTCGCCATCCTGGCCATGGGCGGGCAGGGCGGCGGCGTGCTCAGCAACTGGCTGATCCGGGTTGCAGAGCGTTCCGGTTACCTGGCGCAGTCCACCTCCGTGCCCGGCGTTGCCCAGCGCACCGGCGCGACCGTTTACTACCTGGAGTTCTTCCCAAGGGATGCGATTGGTGATGACCCGGCCGTACTGGCCCTGATGCCGGTGCCCGGGCGTGTTGACGTGGTTATTGCCGGTGAGATGATCGAGGGCGGACGCGCCATATTGCGGGGATTGATCACGCCGGACCGGACTACCGCGCTGGTATCCACCCACCGGGACTACGCCATCGGAGAGAAAACTGCAATGGGCGACGGCAGGGCGAATACCGAAAAAATCGCGCATGCCGTGATGGAAAATGCAAAGCACTTTGTTGGTTTCGACATGGACGCCCTGGCCGGACAGACGGGCAGCGTCATCAGTTCCGTGTTGCTCGGCGCCGCGGCAGGATCCGGCGCCCTGCCATTCGACAGGGACACCTTTACCCGGATTATCACGGAGGGAGGTGTTGCCGTCGAGGCCAACCTGAAAGGGTTTCATGCCGGTTATGAGCGCGCACGGAAACAGCAGGAGGAACAGGAACGGTCTGTGGCCGCGCACGCTGCCATGGCTCCGGTCCATGGAAGCGTACAACCCCTGCTGGACCGGATCGAGGCGGAGTTCCCGGTTCAGACCCATGAGATCATCCGGGCAGCCGTGGGGAAACTGCTGGATTACCAGGACGTCCGTTACGCGAAACAATACCTGGACAGGCTGCAGCCTGTCCTGCAGGCTGACCGTGCGGACCAGGCCTACCGGCTGACCATTGAGACTGCCCGTTACCTGGCCTTATGGATGACTTATGAGGATGCAATCCGGGTGGCGGACCTGAAGATTCGTTCTACTCGCTTTGACCGGGTAAGGAAAGAGGTGCAGGCAGAGCAGGGACAGGTGGTGACCTGGCAGGAATTCATGCATCCCAGGGTGCAGGAACTCTGCGACATCATGCCGGCCTGGAAGGGCGCCCTGCACATGAAAATCCCGTTATTGAGGAAATTCATCGGTCTGTTTTGCAGGCGCAGGAAGATCAACACCACGAGCATAAGCGGTTTCCTGTTGCTTTTCCTGTTAGCCGGCCTGCGGGTCACGCGCCGCGGCACCCTGCGTTATAAAACGGAAACCGCCGCCCTGGACAAATGGCTGGCAACAGTGCTGGATTGTTCCGCCATTGATTATGACCTGGCCGTGGAAGTAGCCGAATGCCAGCGCCTGGTAAAGGGTTACGGTGACACCCACGAAAGAGGCAAGGCAAATTTCGACCGCATTATGGATACGTTTGAAATCCTGCGCGACCAACCCGACGCAACGACAAAAATCAGGGAACTGCGCGAAGCGGCGCTCGCTGACGAGCAGGGCGAAGAACTGGCAGCGATGCTGAAAAAGGTTGCCTGATATTGCCTGTGCGTCATACCGGGCTCCAGTACAATACTGTGTCGCCTTCTTTCTTTGTCATGCCGGGCTTGACCCGGCATCCAGTACAATACTGTGTCGCTCTCCGGGCGACCCTTTATTCACTGGATTCCCGCCTGCGCCGATGTGTGGACTCCTCCCCCCTTATCATGGTAGTTAAGGGGGGAGAAGCAATTTTGTTTAACCAACAACGAGGAGTCCACGATGAGAGATACTAACACAATCGGCATAGATTTAGCGAAGCACACGTTTCAGGTGTGCGTGGTCGACAAGCAGGACCGGATGGTGAGCAACCAGGCGATGGGCCGGACGGCGTTGTCGGCGTATTTAGTGCGTCAGGCGCCGGCCTTGGTGGTACTGGAGGCGTGCGGGGGTGCGCACTATTGGGGTCGCTTAGCGGAGTCGTTCGGTCATCAGGTGAAGATTCTCTCGCCGCGTTGGGTGTTGCCGTACCGTCAGGGCCACAAGACGGATGCGCGGGATGCGTTAGCGGTGGCCCGTGCGGGGCAGCGGGAGGAATTGCCGGGGGTGGGGTTGATGGGGGTGGAGCAACAGAGTCTGCAGTGTCAGAAACGCGTGGCGGAGCATCTGACGGACCAATTGACGGCGACGGGGAACATGCTGCGTGGGCTGCTGGCGGAGTTTGGGGAAGTGGTGCCGAAGGGGGAGGCGGCGTTACGGCGTGAGTTGCCGCGCGTGCTGGAGGAGGCGGAGAACGGGTTGCCGTTGTCGCTACGCCCGCTCTTGGCGCTGGCCTGGCAGTTATGGCAGGCGCAGTCGGCGGCGTTGCAGGAGGCGGAGCGGCAGTTGGCAGAGCAAGTGCGCGTGACGCCGGCGTGTCGGTCGCTGCTGACACTGGCCGGGGTGGGGCCCAAGAATGCGTTGGGGTTGTATATTGCCCTGGGGGACGGGCAGGCGTACCGGCATGGTCGGGCCGCGGCGGCCTGTATTGGCTTGACCCCCAAGCAGCACAGCAGTGGGGGCAAGGTGCGCCTGGGGTCGATTGGCAAGCGCAGCGGGGACAAACGCTTACGTGCCTCGCTCATTACCGGCGCCCATGCGGTACTCCAGGCGCTGGCGCGGCGGGAACCCCGTAATGACGTTGAGGTGTGGCTCAAAGACCTGGCGGCCCGGCGTGGCGCCGGGCGGGCGGCGGTGGCCCTGGCAAACAAAACCGTGCGTACCGCCTGGGCTATGCTGCGTTACCGGACGGAGTACGATCCGGGCCATGCCAACCAGCTGTCGGGCAACCCGCCGGCGGCAGTGGCCGCCGCCTGAACGGCCAGCCGGGAGAGAGGCGTCAGCGTTTATGTTATTTCCTTGCAAGACGGCACAACGTGATAGTGGTCAGACCCACCTTCAGGGACCCTGCTCATTCCCGCGGCGTGAGAACGCCGTTGCGCCGAAGAGGGCTGAAGGGGCGAACACATCTTGGGCCAGGGGTCGCACCCCAATCAGAGTCCGTATATACGACCGCAGTCTGCCTTCACTATCGATTCGTGCCTACTTGCAAAACGGGAGGAGTCCATATAGGGAATGACAAGGGCGGCGCCAGGTACCATGCCAGGACCACCAGTGCACTGAATACGGTATAGGAAAGCGTAAACACCCAGGCTTCGGCTTGGTAGAAGATCACTTTATGCAGCCAGTGCTGGATAAACGAACCGGCATAAGTTGCTTCACCCGCTTTCTCCCTCAGGTTGTTTTCCCAGATCGTCAGCGGGCAGATGATACTCAGCCAGGCCTGTATGACGACGATGCCGATTGCGCCAAGATGGATGAAACGGAACCAGGGATTCCTGACCCAGCGCCATTCCCTCACCAGGCCGGCGATAATGAATATCAAGCCGAAAACCACAAAGGCGATAAACAGGGCATGAATAACCAGCAGCCCGTCGGCGGCAAGCAGTAACCAGGTCGGGGACGGCGTCACCTTACCAGTTGTTTCTTATCTCCCGCAGTTTCAGGAAGACCGTTTTTTCGTCGGGTTCGGCAGGCAGATC
Source organism: Gammaproteobacteria bacterium (assembly GCA_965204045.1). Taxonomy (GTDB): domain Bacteria; phylum Pseudomonadota; class Gammaproteobacteria; order Eutrophobiales; family Eutrophobiaceae; genus JAAXHV01. The sequence goes on along the minus strand of CBDBDW010000002.1, from coordinate 3,705,169 downwards.
GGGGAAATCCTCGCGCAGCTTTTCTATGACTTCCGGGTTTCTCAGGCGGAAGAAGGTGTTGACGGTTTTTTCCATTCCGATGGTGGTGACCAGGGCGTCATCCGGGTCCTGGTCGATCAACTCATCCCTTAATGACCGGGCATCGGTATTGCCCGGTTCCCTGCTCAGGGTGAACCGGAGGTTGTTGATGATGTAGTCGTGGCCGGGATATACCAGGGTATCGTCGGACAGGGCCGCCAGTTGGCTGGAAAAAGTCATGTACAACTCGTTCGGGTGTCCGCCGTTATGGCAGTTACCCGCCCCCGCGTTGAACAGGGTATCCCCGCAGAACAGGGACGGTTGATCGGTCCGGGACAACAGGCACACATGGCTCATGGTATGACCCGGCGTATCCAGCGCTTCCAGTTCCACGGTTCTGCCGACTTTAATGACATCACCCGCGGACAGCGGCCTGTCTATCCCGACAATCCTGTCCCTGGCATTTTTGTGGGCGAGCAACTCCGCGCCCGTCGCGTCTATCATTGCGGCATTGCCGCCTGTGTGGTCATGGTGTTCGTGGGTGTTCAGCACCTGGGTGATTTCCCAGCCCTGGTCCTGGGCATGATGCAGGCACTTTTCGTGGTCCAGGGGATCGACGGCCAGCGCTTCGCCGGTGTCAGGGCAGGCAATGAGGTAATTGAAATTACGCCAGTTGTTGCCCGTCCAGATTTGTTCGACAATCATTACCGTTCCTCACTGTGACGTTTGTGCCGGTTCATACTGGTACAAGTTTAACCCATATTGGTTTTTTAAGGGGGCAGAATTAAATTCTCCTGGTAGTGTAAATTACAGGACACCCAATAAAAAGACAGGACACCCATATAAATTACAGGACACCCAATAAAAAGACAGGACACCCATATTAATTTCGTGGTTGTCCTGTAATTAGTAATTAGCAGATTGAAGGGGACGGATTTCAAATCCGTCCCCGGAAAAAGCTCAGGACTCAGGCAGGAATATGGTTGCCGGGAACTCCAGGTAAGATTTCAGCGCCCGGATGGCGCAGGCGGCGTCATGGCCGTCAACGACGCGGTGGTCGAAAGAGGATGAAACGTTCATCATCAGGCGGGTAGTGACCCCGTTGTTTTCAAAAACCGGGCGTTTCTGTGTCCGGTTTATGCCGATAATGGCGACTTCAGGGTAGTTGATGATGGGAGTGGAAACGATGCCGCCCAGCGCCCCCAGACTGGTAATGGTGATAGTGGAACCGCTGAGTTCCTCCCGGTGCGCCCGCCCGGTTCTCGCTCTCTCCGCGACCTGCCGCAGTTCATGGGCGCACTGCCACAGGTCCAGGGTTTCAACGTGCCGGATCACGGGCACCATCAGGCCATCACCGGTCTGCACCGCTATACCGATGTGGACCGGGTCGAATTGCGTGATGACCTGGCGCTCATCGTCAAAGTGCGCATTACACTGGGGAAATTCACTTGCTACCTTCACCAGGGCCTGCATGACGAAAGGCAGGTAGGTAAGTTCGGGTTGGCTTTCCTGCCGCAGTCGCTCCAGTTCGGTCACATCGACCTCCTCAACATAGCTGAAATGCGGGATGCGGCTGGCGCTCAGGGTCATCTGTTCGGCTATCTTGCGGCGCAGGCCCGCCAGTTTGATTTCATGGGCGCCGGCTGCATCCGGTCTGGTTTCCGGCGCGGTGTGCTTTCCGGCCTGATCCGGGCAGGCATCGGACTCACCGGGGACAGAATTTAATTCTGTCCCCTTTTCGATCTTTTCGATATCGGCGCGGGTAATGCGCCCGTTCGGCCCGGTGCCGTTTATCCGGTTGAGGTCAATGCCCCGTTCCCTGGCCAGGCGGCGCACGGCGGGGGAGGTCTGCGGTCTGGCGCCTTCTTCCGTATCGCGTCCTTCCCCGTCATGCCGGACTTGTTCCGGCATCCAGTCAGATACTGTGTCGCCCTCCGGGCGACTCTCTGTTTCACTGGATTCCCGCCTTCGCGGGAATGACGAAGAAGGGGTGCGCGGGAATGACGAATGGGATGTGTCACCCTCTGTCGCGAACACCGCCAGTTCAGCACCTACCGCAATGACATCGCCTGGTTCGCCGGCGACGGACACCAGGGTACCGCTCACCGGCGCCGTGATCTCGATGGTGGCCTTGTCCGTCATCATGTCCACCAGAGGTTGGTCCGCTTCGACGGCCTCACCGACGCCGGCGCGCCAGACGACGATCTCCGACTCAACGGTCCCCTCGCCCAGGTCCGGCAACTTGAACGAGTATTCAGCCATGCTCAGGCATCCAGAGTCCTTTGCAGCGCCTGCGCCACCCGCGCCTGGCCCGGAAAATACGCCCATTCCTGCGCGTGCGGGTAGGGGGTGTCCCAGCCCGTCACCCGTTCGATGGGGGCTTCCAGGTTCCAGAAGCAATGCTCCTGCACCTGCGCCGAGAGTTCCGCGCCGTAGCCGCAGAGGCGCGTCGCTTCGTGCACGATCACACAGCGCCCTGTGCGGCATACGGAAGCGCAAATGGTGTCGATATCCAGCGGTACCAGGGTGCGAACGTCGATGACCTCGGCATCAATGCCCTCCCGCGCCGCTGCCGCCAGCGCCACGTGCACCATGGTGCCGTAGGCGAGGATGGTCAGATCGTTTCCCGCCCGCAGCGTTTCCGCCTTTCCCAGCGCCACACGGTAATGGCCGGCCGGGACCTGCCCCTTTTCGTGGTCGTCCCAGCTCACAGCCGGCTTGTCGGGGTCGCCATCGAACGGGCCGTTGTACAAGCGTTTCGGTTCAAAGAAGATAACCGGGTCGTCATCCTCGATGGCGCTGATCAGCAGGCCCTTGGCATCGTAAGGGTTGGACGGCATCACCGTCTTCAGGCCGCACACGTGGGCGAACAGGGCCTCCGGAGTCTGCGAGTGGGTCTGCCCGCCGCGGATGCCGCCGCCGCAGGGCGTGCGGATCGTCACCGGCGACCAGAACTGGCCGGCGCTACGGTAGCGCAGGCGGGCGAGTTCGCTGGCGATCTGGTCGAAAGCGGGATAGATGTAATCGGCAAACTGGATCTCCACGACGGGGCGCAGGCCGTTTACGCCCATGCCGATGGCTGTTGCCACGATTCCACCTTCGGCAATGGGCGTATCGAACACGCGATCTTCGCCATGCTTCTGCTGCAGGCCTTCGGTGCAGCGGAACACGCCGCCGAAGTAGCCGACGTCTTCGCCGAAAATGACTACGTTGGGATCTTTTTCCAGCATCACGTCCATGGCGGAATTCAATGTCTGGATCATGGACATGGAGCCTGTTTCCGGGCGTAATCCTTCCGGCGCCGTGCGGCGCTCGCTGTGGTTATCCTGAAGGTTAATTACTGCGCTCATCTCGCCCCTCCAGTTGGCGGCGTTGTTCCACCAGGTGGGACGGCATCTCCTTGTAGACGTGTTCGAACATGGCGGCATCGGGCGGGCGCGGGCCTTCATTCAAGGTCCCCAGTGATACGGCCTCTTTCCAGGTCGTGCTCACTGTATCCTCCAATTCCTCCCGCATCCGTTCGTGGTCCGTCTCGGACCATTCATCCAGGGCGATTAAATGTTGTTTCAAACGCTCGATGGGATCGCCAAGGGGCCAGTGTTCCCATTCATCGGTCGGACGGTATTTTGCCGGATCGTCGCTGGTGGAATGGGGCGCGGCGCGATAGGTATACAGCTCTATCAGCGTGGGGCCGCCCCCTGCACGGGCGCGCTGCGCCGCCCAGCGGGTAGCTGCATAGGTAGCGAGAAAATCATTCCCGTCCACGCGCAGGCCGGGGATGCCGTAACCGATGCCTCGAGCGGCAAACGGGTTCTGATCGCCTCCCGCCACATTTTGATGCGTGGAAATGGCCCATTGGTTGTTCACGACGTTCAGGATAACCGGTGCGCGGTACACGGAACTGAAGGTCAGGGCATAGTGAAAATCCGCCTCGGCGCTGGCACCTTCACCGACCCAGGCTACCGCAATATCATTGGTTTTCCTGTATTCAGCCGCCATGGCCCAGCCGACGGCCTGGGAAAACTGGGTGCCCAGGTTGCCGGAAATACTGAAAAACTTATGCACATCTGAACTGTACATGACAGGAAGCTGGCGTCCTTGCAGCTTGTCGCCGGCATTGGAGAGGCATTGACACATCATATCCAGCAACGGATAGCCCCGGGTGACCAGCAGACCCTGTTGCCGGTAAGTGGGGAACAGCATGTCGCCATCGTTCACGGCCATGCACTGGGCCACCGACACGGCCTCTTCGCCGGTGCATTTCAGGTAGAAAGACATTTTGCCCTGGCGCTGCATCCTGAGCATGCGCTCGTCATAAAGGCGCGTCAGCAACATATAACGCAACCCTTCCAGCAACATGGCGGCCGGCAGTTTCGGGTCCCAGGGACCGGTTGCCTGGTGGTTGTCATCCAGCACGCGAAGCATGTTGAAAGGCAGTTCACTGCATTCATTGGCCGCTACCAGTTCATCAGGACGCGCCAGTTCACCGGCTTCGGGCAATCTTATCGCGCTGAAATCAGGTTGCTCGCCCGGACGGTAGGGCGCTGTCGGGATATGTAATCTGCTCGCCATGTCGATCAATGGAAGTGGACAAACAAATTATAAGCGTGGTTGAGGGGATTTTTTTTGCTATTTTCATTAATTCACGGAATAATTAGCAAAAAATTACTAAAATTAATTTTAATTGAGGTAAATATGACCTTCAAGATTGATAGCTTTGACAGGAAAATTTTGACTATCCTGCAACAGGATGCCGGCCTGACTGTCAGTGAACTGGCGACAAAAATCGGCCTGTCCACGTCACCCTGTTGGCGCCGTCTCAAGCGCCTGATGGATGCGGGGGTATTGAAAAAGCGGGTAGCGATACTGGATCATAACCAGTTGGGTCTGGACGTGATCGTGTTTGCGGAAGTCAAACTCGAGGCGCACGGCCATGAAGCGTTGCCGAATTTTCAGAAAGCCGTGGAGAAACTCCCGGAAGTGCTTGAGTGTTACACAGTGCTCGGAGAGATGGATTTTTTGTTAAAAGTGGTGGCAACGGACATCCATGCCTATGAACGTTTTCTTCGCCACTTATTGTCGTTGCCTGCCGTGCGCGAAGTGAACTCGAAGATGGTTGTTTCCGAAATCAAGTGCACCAACGAACTGCCACTTCATTTTTTGACGTGATCACCACTTAAGCGGATTGATTATCCAGGCTCACCCCACTGCCTAGGGGACGGATTTAAGTCCGTTTCCGGATGCGCGTTACTTTTCTGTCGCTGAGTTCGTTACATTTCTATCGCTATTTACGTTGCATTTCTATCGCTAAATGCGTTACAATTCTATCGCTGAATATTGGCATCGGGATATATTACCAGTTAAATGACTTATCAATCGCGTATTGCAGACACAGAGTTGGAGCAGCGACTTTCTTCGGCGGGAGGAGTCGTCATCGAAGGCCCCAGAGCCTGCGGGAAAACGGCCACTGCCAGGCAGAAGGCAGCGAGCGAGGTACTGCTGGATATCGATGAGGAGGCTCGACGGACAATCACAATCGATGCCGCTTTGGTCCTGGAGGGTGAAACACCCCGCTTAATCGACGAGTGGCAGGTCGAGCCCTCCATCTGGAACCATATTCGCCGGGCTGTGGATGATCGCGCCCGCTCCGGCCAGTTTATTCTTACCGGTTCGGCAATCCCCGCGGATGATATTACCCGGCATACGGGAGCAGGGCGCCTGGCTCGTCTGCGCATGCGTCCGATGTCGCTGTTCGAGACTGGTAACGCATCCGGTATGATTTCGATAGCAGGCCTGCTTGATGGAGCGCCGCCTCGAAGTCCAAGAGCCGAATTGTCCGTCAGGAGTGTTGCCGAACTGGTGTCAGTCGGAGGTTGGCCGGGTCATTTAGGTCGTTCTCTGAAGGATGCGCAACGGGCTAATCGTGATTACCTTACTGAGATCTGCCGAGGTGACATCGAACGAGTGGATGGGATAAGGCGAGATCCGGACAAGGTGCGCCGTTTTCTGCAGTCCCTTGCCCGCAATGTGGCTACCCAGGTGGCGGTATCAACCATGGCCAAAGATGCCGGTGGTGCAGACGGCGCCTTGAGGGCGAACACGGCGCATGAATACCTGGCGGCGCTTGAACGGCTCATGATCGTTGAGGACCAGCCGGCATGGACGCCTCATTTGCGTTCAAGGTCGAACTTGCGGGGTAGGCCCAAGCGACACTTCGTTGACCCCTCTCTGGCGGTAGCGGCCCTGCGCGCGAACCCGGAGCGTTTGTTGAAAGATCTCAACCTGCTCGGATTGCTGTTTGAATCCATGGTCATTCGCGACCTGCGCATTTACGCCCAGGCAGCCGATGCCGAAGTGCTGCAATACCGTGACAATACGGGTCTGGAAGTGGATGCCATCATACAAGCCGGGGATGGGCGCTGGGCGGCTTTTGAAATCAAGCTGGGGGAGGCTCGCGTCGATGAAGGCGCTGCCAACCTGTTGAAGTTTGTCGAGCGCGTGGACCTGGACCGGTGCGGCGAACCGTCGGCGCTCGGGGTGATCGTATCGGCCGGGTATGGATACGTCAAAGATGGTATAGGGGTAATTCCAATCAGCGCCTTGGGACCATAAGCATCTGGTATCAGTCCAGCCTCATCCCCCATGTCGAAATGGAGCACACGTAGAGCTGTAAGAGGTTCTCACAGGTAATGGATATACTCAAGTCACCAGCCGGTCCGGAGCCAGTTGGCTGACCAAGTTATCCCTGACACCAGATTGCTCCTCAGGTGACGTCCCGGTGATCAGTGCGGCCGTCAGCTTCGCCATGCCGGGAGACGTCTGCACCCCGTAGCCACCCTGTCCCGCCAGCCAGAAAAAACCCTCCGTGCGGGGATCGAAACCGACGACGAAAGTCTTGTCCGGAGCGAAGGTGCGCAGGCCCGCCCAGCGATGAGTGACGCGTGACACTTCAAGGCCCGTTGCTCTTTCAAACCGGTCCACCGCCAGGGCGACGTCCAGTTCCTCGGGCTGGGCGTCACAGGGAGGACTGGGCGTCTCATCCGCGGGCGACAGCAGCAAGGCACCGGCATCCGGCTTGAAATAAAACTCTTCCTCCACGTTGACCATCAGGGGCCAATCGGCGATGTCGTGTCCTTGCGGCGCGTCAATCAGCATGGCCGTGCGGCGTTTCGGTTGCAACCCCAGCGGGTCCAGTCCCGCCAGGCGCACGATCTCGTCCACCCAGGCCCCGGCAGCGTTGACGACCAGCGGCGCTGTCAGCGTTTCATCCCCGGTGACGACTTTCCACAGGCCATTGCCGCGGGACAAACCTCGGACTTCACGGCCGGAATAAAGTTCACCGCCGCGCTCGCGCATGCGCCGCAGGAACCCTTGCAGGATGGCATCCACGTCCAGGTCGCCGCCGGTATTATCCAGCAACCCCCCTTCCAGGTAGCTGGGCAACACGATGGCAACCCGCTCCCGTATCTGTTCAGAGGTCAGGCTTTGCAGGGACGGAACTTCAGCGTGGAGTGACAGCAGCGCCTCGCGCTGGTCCGGGCGGCCGAAGAAAACGCAGGGGCGGGGCCTGAGCAACGGAACATCCGTAAATCCCTGCGGTGGTGACCGGTAGAACGGCTCGCTCGCGGCCGTGATAGTGCGTACCGCGGCGTTGCCGTATGAGACCACGAAAAACGCGGCGGAGCGCCCGGTGGCATGAAAACCCGGCTGGGGTTCTTTTTCCAGCACGATGACGCGTGCCGTTGCCGCCAGTTCGGAAGCTGCGGAGACTCCAGCAATGCCGCCGCCGATGATGATAATATCCGTGGTTACAGACAAATTGGCTGACTCCTCTGTTTAGTTTTCATAAAACACATTGCTGCGTCGTGTAACTTCTTCTTGATAGTTACGTTAGGTCAGCGCCAGCAGTGTGTCAATGCCAGAACTCGCGGACTACTCATTCGGGCAGACGGGTTCCTGAAAATAGATGACGGGATACTACTCAAATAAAGAGAAATACTACATAACGGCCCACCCGGAACAGTATCACTGAGCAGGTGTGGAAATAACTTTACGCGGGCTGAATTATCTTTTCGGTAGCGCTTAATTAATCGGTATCTGTGAGGCGCCGGGTAGGTGACAATTTCTATTGCTGCCTACACGAAAATAGTAGTAAACCTACCTGAATCGCTGATTGAAGCAAGCTTATACACTCGTAAAATTAGAATTCGTGACGAATCAGAGTATGGCCTGAATTACGTAGTTTTATGAGGTATAAAGACGGCAAGTCCGAGGGTATCGAAACCATGAAAAAGCATATCAGATTAATTTTACCTATCATTACAAAAGTCGATGAATTCGTCGACGGTGTATCAGAATTTGAGAATGACAAATTAAGTCACAGCAAGAAAATGTTTCCAACCCCAGCAACTGATAAACCTGTTATCGGTTTTGATTTACCGCTTTTTGAACCACCGATGCAAAAACTTAAAGCAGTCAATGGCTAAAGAACATACTTATTCGGCAACCGTAACATGGACCGGCAATCATGGAGAGGGGACAACCGACTACAAGTCCTATACCCGCTATTACGACATTGGTTGCGATGGCAAGCCGGTGATCAAGGGCTCTGCAGATCCGGAATACATGGGCGATGCAACTTACCACAATCCGGAGGACATGCTGCTGGCCGCCCTGTCCGCCTGCCACATGCTCTGGTACCTGCACCTCTGCGCAGTCAACAAAGTCGTGGTGACGGCCTACGAAGACACTGCGGAAGGAGTAATGCAGACCCATCTGGACGGGTCTGGCGAATTCACGAGTGTGACGCTGAAACCCAGGATTACAATTACATCCGAAAGCGATTTGGCGCTGGCGAAAAGTCTGCACGAGAAGGCAAATGCCATGTGCTTCATCGCTCGGTCCGTCAATTTTCCCATTGAGCACGACGCGGAGATCACGCTATAGTGACGCTACGCCAGGTAGTCGTTTACAGGAGACTGTCTCCGTAACACCTACCGGGTCCGTTCTCTCAAATAATCTTCCGCTCGCGCGCTGCGGTGATAGCCTGTAGTCGGTTGTGCACCTGGAGTTTGTGGTAGATATTTTTCAGGTGGAAGCGGATCGTGTTTTCCGAGATGCTGATGTTTCTGGCAATCAGCTTGTTGGACAGGCCCTGGGCCAGGTATTTCAAGACTTCGTTCTCTCTCTTGCTCAGCAATTCATTGCCGGTATCCGATTCACCGGCAGCGCTGAAGTAATTGGCTATTATTTCCGCCTGTTGTCTGTACTTGGGCGCGGGAGACGCATATTCCGGTGCTATCATGTACAGTTGCAGGAGTTCGTGTAATTCGCTGCCGGCATCAATAAATGACCGGACAAAACCGGAACTGGCGGACAGTCGCAGCGCCTGTTCCAGATGTTTGAATGCCGACGCATAATCGTTTTTCCCCCGATAAGCCATACTCTTTAATATTTCATACCTCAGGTTCGGTTTCAGGTGGCCGCTGGATTGTGCATGACGGGAGAAACAGCTGAGTGCAGCCAGGGCTTCTTCGTAGTTTTTTTCCCTGATCTGTAACAGGATAATCGCGTGTACTGCGGCATGGCGCTCGCGCCAGGCAATATCACTTTGCCCCGGGTTTCTGTAGTTTTCCAACTGTAGCCCCGAGTCTTTGAAGGCGCGCTGTGCCTCCTCGTCCAGGTTGGCGCGCAGCAACAGGTCCATACGCTGGAATAGCAGCAGGTTGATTAAACGTTCCAGCTTTTGTTTTCCTGCATAGCTCAGGGATCGGGTCAGGATAGCGTCTGCTGCATCGATACCATGCCTGGCAAATTCGACGTTGCTTGCTGTGGTGTAACCTGCCGCATAGATATCGAACCAGGCTTCCCGTTCTTCCAGTTGTCTTGCGATGGAAACGGCCGTGTTGGACATGCCCCGCAGTTGATTCAATTCGTAATTCAACTCTGCCATCAATACTTTGGCGAGCAGCTTCAGGCTCATATCATCATTAAAATGCCGCCGGCACAGGTTCAGGCCGGTCTGGTAACTGCTTCTGGCCTGTTCGCTGTTCCCCTCTGCAAAGGAAATATCCCCCAGGTGAAAATTAATGTAGGCTTCACCGTAGTACGATCCAAGCAGCCGGTATTCTCTTGTTGCCTCTCCGGCATGGTACCTGGCTTCACGCAGCATCCCCCTTTGCGCGTAGGCGAAACAGAGCAGGTTATGGTGGTATCCGAGGCTTGCATGATCGTTCCGGTCTATCCGGGAAATGTTCTGCGTGAACCGGGAACAGAACTGCTCCGACTGCATCTTTCCCTCGTAGCAGGCCAGCAACGATTCCACCAGCATGATCTCATGGTCGATGCGTTGCCGGTCCGCCGTGACGAACCCATCCTGCGTATGATGGTAGCGCTCCAGCATGGCATTGTAGCGTTTGCGCGCCTGATAAATCTGACCTTCCCTGATATCCAGGATACAGCGGATGGCCGTAATGCGGGGTGAGGTGGAAATGGAGTTCTCATCCAGTAAACCCAGCGCGGTTCTCAGACGCGTCAGTCCCTCCCGCAACCAGAGTATGACGCCGCCCAGTTGCTCGATAATTTCCACTGCCCGCCGGGGTCTGCCTCCCTGTACCGCATGCCTCACGGCGCGAACGAGATTACCTTTCCCGGCGAACCAGTCGGCTGCACGCAAGTTCAGGGCTGAAGCACGATCAGGGTTGGCAAACGATAGCTTGTGCTGCAGGTATTCCCGGAACAGGGGATGTAAGCGCCAGGTGTTTCTCACCTGTTCCACAGGAGAAACCAGGGCGCTCAGCGTATGGCAGGCGTCAAACAGCAATTTGCTGTCATCGGCCTCACGCAGGTAATCCGCCAGTTCACAGGAAATCCCGTCCATCAACGAGATATCCGTTAAAAAGTTTTGCAGGTTGCTGTCAAGCCCACTGAAAATCTGTTCTGAAAGGTAGGTGGTAATGACACTGGAGGAGGATGTCATATTGGCCAGCACGCGGTCTATATCCCGGTCGGCCTTTACGGAACTCTTGAGCATCTGTACTGCCACAGGCCAGCCTTCCGTCAGGCGCCGGATTTCCTCTATGGTTTCCGCGGGCAGGTAATCCTCGAAGAACAGCCTAAGTTCATCCACCGTAAAATTGAGACTCCTGGCGGGGAGGCGCAACGCCAGGCCTTCCGTTTCCAGCTTGGCCACCTTCAAGCGGCGGTCGTCCCTGCTTGCAACGGCGACATGCAGGTTGGCCGGCGCGTAGGTCAGCAACGGCTGGATTACTCTGTCGATTGTCTCTTCGTTGAGGTTTTCAAAGTTATCGAAGATGACCACGGTTTTCTGATCTTCGCTTTCAATCGCGCGCTGAATGATGTTCAGAAGCGTGCGCGCTGAGAGATCGCCGGAGTGAAATTTTTCCGTTATCCCGGCTGCGGAAAAGTCCACACCGCCCTCGTACAGTGAGTAGGCAATATAGGTCAGGAGTTGGAATGCGTCGTTGTCATCCTGGTCCAGCGACAGCCAGCATGCCTTGACGTTATCCCGTAACAGCTTGTTGCGCCAGTCGGCATAGAGTGTGCTCTTGCCATAGCCTGCAGGGGCGCAGACCAGTGATAAGGTGGCGTCCAGGCAGGCATCAAGCTGTTTGAGCAGGGACGGACGCTGCAACACTTCAACACGCTGCCGGGCAGGATGCGCCTTGGAGCGCATCAGCCAGGTTGGGAACAACGGGATAGTTTCAATATCGCGCGACTCCTTCATGACTCTCACATTAGGATTGTGGCTTTTACGTGTCAATACCAGTCGATGATTAACTATCCGATCGGGTAGGAAGCCAATTTAACGACCAGAGGGGGTACTACTCAATTTAACCGGGCAACTACACCTTAACTCGCTGTAATCCCGGAAAAACTCGGTATGAAATAGTGCCAACTGCTATTCAGGAAAAATCATCAAAGCAAGTGTAAAAAAGAGATTTGGAGAAAACTCAACATGAGAATTGGCGTAGATGTCGGAGGAACCAACACGGATGCCGTATTGATGGATGGCCGTCAAGTAAAAGCCATACACAAAGCGCCTACCAGCAGGAACGTCAATGATGGAATCGTTGCTGCCATCAGCAACGTGCTTGATATATGCCAGGTTACTCCGGAGGACGTGCAAACCGTCATGGTAGGCACCACCCATTTTACCAATGCTTTTGTTGAGCGCAGGCATTTGCAGGAAGTGGGTGTGCTGCGCCTGGCTCTGCCTGCTACCCGTGGTGTGCCGCCCATGGTCGATTGGCCTGACGATATTTCCGCCGTTATCGGCGAACACCACTACCTGGTAGAAGGCGGCTATGAATTCGACGGGAGACCGATTTCAAAACTGGATGAGAAAGCGATTGCGTCCGCAGCAAAAGATATGCGGGAGAAAGGCATACGGTCGGCCGCAATCAGTGGCGTATTTTCGCCCGTGAACAGCGCGATGGAAGAACGTGCCGGGGATATCGTTGCAAACGAACTGCCGGACGCGTCGATTACCTTGTCGTCGCATATCGGACGGGTCGGTTTACTGGAGCGGGAAAATGCCGCAATCATGAATGCAGGCCTGGCCGATTTATCCGCCAGGTTTATTACTTCATTTCAACAGGCTTTGGTTCAGCTTAACATATCAGCGCCGTTCTACATCAGCCAGAATGACGGAACGTTAATGAGCGCCGAATTCGTAGAGAAATACCCGGTACTGACCTTCGTATCCGGCCCCACTAACAGTATTCGCGGCGCTGCTTATTTGTCCGGACTCAAACATGCCCTGGTTGTCGATATTGGCGGCACTACGACTGATATCGGCATGTTGATCAATGGTTTTCCGCGTGAATCCGCCGTTGCCGTGGATATCGGTGGCGTGCGTACCAACTTTCGTATGCCGGATATCCTTGCTCTGGGACTGGGTGGGGGAAGCCTTGTCAGCCAAAATGGGGAAATCAGGGTCGGCCCCCGGTCAGTCGGTTATCGCCTGACGGAAGAAGCGCTTATTTTTGATGGAAAACAACTGACGGCAACTGATATAGCGGTTGCCGCCGGTTTTGCTGAAATCGGCAACCGTTCGGCCGTCGCCAATCTTTCCGAAGCATTTATAGAAGAAACGGCAAACGTCATACACAGGATGGTGGAAGAGGGCGTCGACCGTTTGAAAACGAGTGCCGAGCCACTGCCGCTTATCCTGGTTGGCGGGGGCTCCATTCTTATCCGAAAATCCATTGCCGGCACGACAGAATGTGTGGTCCCCGAACATGCAGCGGTGGCGAATGCAATCGGCGCCTCTGTCGCCCAGGTGGGCGGGGAAACCGACAAAGTTTATTCCTATGAGCAAATCACGCGTGAACAAGCGGTAGACAGCGCGAAAACGGATGCAATCAACCGGGCCATGGATGCGGGAGCCAATGAAACGACTATTGAAATCATAGACCTTGAGGAAATGTCACTGGCCTATATGCCGGGCAATGCCGTCCGGGTCCGCGCAAAAGCCGTGGGAGAGTTACGCGTATGCTGAATGTCGCGACAGCAGATAACGAGAGGGCTTTCGTTACCCTGGAGGATTTGGAGGATCTGGCCCAGGGCGCCGCATTTCTCGGAACGGGTGGCGGCGGCGACCCTTACATCGGCCGTTTAATGGCCAAACATGCCATCAGGGAATACGGCATGCCGGAAATTATCGAAGTCGATGAACTGCATGATGATGCCACGGTATTGCCTGCGGCGATGCTGGGCGCGCCGACGGTCCTGGTGGAGAAAGCCGCATCCGGTGAAGATATCGACCATTCCGTTAGGCGTCTTGCGCAACTTATCGGCAGGCAACCGGACGCGATCTGCCCCATCGAAATCGGCGGCATCAATTCCATGATCCCTATCGTTGCCGCGGCGCGCCTGGGTCTGCCCCTGGTGAATTGTGATGGAATGGGACGGGCCTTTCCTGAATTGCAGATGGTCACGTTCCATGTCTACGGGGTGCCTGCCACGCCTGCGGTGATCGTTGATGAACACCTGGAGACCGTTATTGTTGAAACGCATGACGGAAAGCGAGCGGAAGATTTGATTCGCGCTGCCGCTATCCGGATGGGCCTCAGCGTCATGATTTCCTGTTATCCCATGACCGGACGCGACGTTAAAAACTATGGGGTAAAGGGAACGTTAACCCTGGCGCTGGACGTTGGCCGTGCTATCTCAGATGGCAGGAAGCATGGCGACCCGATTGAGGCATTGCTTGCCTGTTTACGCTCTACTGAATACTACAACCACTGCAAAGTGCTGTTCGATGGAAAGATCACGGACCTGAGAAGGGAAACAAGCAAGGGTTTTTCCATAGGACATTGTGAACTTGATGCGCTGGATGGTAGCGCGCAATGCATGAATATTTTATTTCAGAACGAAAATCTGGTTGCGTACGTAGATGGAAAAACAGTCGCCGTCGTCCCGGATTTGATTTGTGTCGTGGACCGGCAAACAGGCCAACCTGTCACGGTTGAGGCTATGAAATATGGTCAGCGGGTCAAGGTCATCGGAACCAGCGCCGCGCCCATCCTGAGAAGGCCCGAATCACTGGCTGTATTCGGCCCGCAGGCGTTTGGCCTGGAGGAAGAATTTATTCCGATTGAGAAATCCGTCCCCTGTCGCCAGAAATGACAGCTTTAATATAAAGAGAGGTAGATGAAATGAAGACATCAACCAGCAAACCAGTAATCAATCTCATTGCGCCGGCAATTTTGTTTGTATGGGCAAGCAGTCTCGCCGCGCAGGGCACGGGTCTGCAGATCGAGGAGATCATCGTTACCGCGCAAAAGCGTGAGCAAAACCTGAATGAAGTCAGCGTGGCCGTGACGGTATTCACAGGTAATGATATCCGTCAACAACGGCTTGCGCAGCCAATCGACCTCGCTGCCCAGACGCCGAACCTGAATATCAATGAAACCTTCGGCAATACCATTACAAACGTCAGCATTCGCGGTCTTGGCCTGAACGACTACGCCGTGAACAATAATCCGGCGGCGGGGATCTACATCGACGAGGTTTACCTGGTATCACCGGCGATGCTGGGATTCCAGTTATTCGATATGGAACGCGTCGAGGTGCTGAAAGGACCCCAGGGAACCCTGTATGGCCGGAACACCACGGCCGGCGCCATGAGATTTATCAGCAATAAGCCAACGAAAGAATTTAAGGGCTACCTGTCCGCTGATTACGGCCGCTACGACCATTTTCTCCTGGAAGGAGCGCTGAGCGGGCAGATAGCGGAAGGGCTGACGGGCCGGGTTGCCGTACAGACTTCCCAGCGCACTGACGGTTTTCAACTGAACCGGGCAACCGGCGATAAAGTGGGCGAAATTGATCGCACCGCCTGGCGCGGCCTGTTGAACTGGAAGCCCTCTGAAGACGTCGATATCTTACTCAATGTGCATGGGGGGGTTGATAAGTCAGATACCCTCCTGGTTAAACTCGATAATGTTTTTACGCCGGTTGACGATGGTATCGCTGACCCCTACAGTTCCTCGGCGGGCAATGACACGGAACTGGATAATGAAAATTACGGCGCATCGCTGACCATCAACTGGGATTTGTCCGATAGTCTGACCCTGACATCCGTCACCGGCTACGAGGATTATGAGCGCAGTCATGATGAGGACCGGGACGGCACGACCCTGGTGCAGTTGGATGGCCTGTTTCTCAATGAAATCGAGCAGGTTTCGCAGGAATTGCGTCTGACTTACGTAAGAGATGATTACGTGTTGATCGGCGGCGTCTTTTACGAACGTGATGAAGTGTCAACGCGGGACAGGTTTGATTCCAACGATCTCCTGCCGCTGTTTGGTCCTGCGTTTGCTACCGCCCAGGCCATCGGTAATGAATATGCCCAGGATTCGGATTCCTACGCCGTATTCGGTCATGCCGAATGGCAGCTTCATGAAGACTGGAAGTTCATTGCAGGGCTGCGTTATACGGAGGAGGACAAGGAATTCAAGGACGCCTTCACGTTCCTGCTGGTTGGCGACGACAGGACGGAAATCCAGGTGTTTGCTCCTGTTGGTTATGATTACAGCGTTTCAAACCTGTCCGGGAAAGTGGGGATTGATTATACCGGATTCGACAACGCCCTGTTGTACGCCAGTTTCAGCCGGGGTTTTAAATCGGGTAATTTTCAGGGGCAACTCACGTTTAACCCTTCCGATCTTCAGCCTTTCGGTAAAGAGCTTGTTTGGGCCTATGAAATCGGCGCCAAGACGCAGCTGTTGAACAACAGTCTCCAATTTAATCTCTCCGCATTCTTCTATGATTACGAAGGCGTGCAGATTTATGGGTCTATTTACCAAAGTGTGGTTGGCCCGCTATTCGGTATCGCCAACGCCGGCGATGCGGAAGTCTATGGCGCGGAATTTGAAGTACTGTGGAAGGCGGCTGAAGGCCTGGATATACGGCTGGGTCTGGGTTTGCTTGACACTGAAATCACGGATTCCATTCTCCATCCGTATGTGGCTACCGGCAGCAAACTGCCGAATGCGCCGGAAGTGAACTTTAACGCTCTGGTCAGGTACGAATGGCGCCTTGCCGGCAACCTGGTGGCAGATATCATGTTTGATACGTCCTATAAAGACGACGTGAGCTACGACATCGTGAGGCAGCCGCCGGAAGCCCTGGAAGACGGGTACTGGATAACCAATGCCCGGGGCGGCATCAGGTCTGCAAGTGGAACATGGGGCGTATATCTCTGGGGCAAAAACATTACCGATGAGGTCTATCGCACCCAGGTCCTGACCTCAACGGTCGGCTTCGGTGAAAACTATAGCCTGCCTGCCACCTACGGCGTCAGTGTGGACTTGAACTGGTAGGAGCACCTCCCGATGAAAACCATTGTCCAATTAATTACACCCATCATAACCAGAGGGATCCGGCAACTTGACGACGTCAGGGAACTGGAACGTCCGGACCTCGAGGTGCGGCATTCCATCCTGGATAAAGGTCCCGCGTCAATAGAATCCGAATTCGATGAAGCCTTGAGCATTCCGGATACCATTAAAAAGGCCATGGAAGCGGAGCGGCGCGGCGCGCACGCCATCGTCATTGACTGCATGGGGGACCCGGGACTGGACGCCTGCCGCGAGGTTGTCTCCATCCCGGTGCTGGGGCCCTGCCAGACTGCGATGCACACGGCCAGCCTGCTTGCTCACCGTTTTGGCTTTATCACGGTACTGGCACGCCTGCGTCCCCTGATCGACAACATGGCGTCAAAATACGGGATCAACGCTAATTATGTTTCCTTCCAGGCCATCGACATACCCGTCCTGGAAATCAGTCATGACCTTGCGAAACTCAACGATGCCTTGACGGAAAAAGCCGTACTTTCCGTGCAGCAGGACGGCGCAGACGCGTTAATCCTCGGTTGTACCGGCTTCCTGGGCTGTGCGGTGGCCATGCGCAGGGGCTTGCTGGACGAGGGACTCGACGTGCCTGTGATTGATCCAATTCCGTTAGCGGTGCATACTGCCGACGCCCTGGTAAAAACCGGCCTCAGTCACAGCAAACGAACCTTT
This sequence comes from Gammaproteobacteria bacterium, assembly GCA_965204045.1. Taxonomy (GTDB): domain Bacteria; phylum Pseudomonadota; class Gammaproteobacteria; order Eutrophobiales; family Eutrophobiaceae; genus JAAXHV01. Next base: position 3,687,599 of record CBDBDW010000002.1, on the reverse strand, counting down.
CCATTACCCGAGATCAAAGGGCTGGCAGGTTACGACATGCCGGGTTTTCCCGGGATGATGAAACAACGTGAAGTGGCTTAGCCCATCACCGTGCCATTCAATATCCGCTCAAGATTTTTCAAAGCATATTCGATTGGCAGAACCGTAATATCGTCCATATAAAGAGGGGTGGAGCCACCGTAAAACACGTAGCAAGTGGCGGGAGGGTAATCTTTCTTGAATTCCCTGAGGGCTCTTGTTTCCTTGTATTGAACCTGTTTTGAGCGTTTGATTTCAATTGCCAGCAACCCGTTGGGACCATACAGAATAAAATCGATTTCCAGTTGATTTCGAGTTCGCCAGAAATAGATTTTGTAGCCGAATTCCAGGTAGTCGTTTATCGCTCTCAATTCCTGAAGCACCAGGGTTTCCAGCGCGGGGCCATCCATTTCAGCGTCTGAGTCCAGGGGCCCCGTTGGCCGTATTGCCCGATACACACCCGCATCAAAAAAATAAAATTTCTTTTGTGATATAAGCCTGCGTTTTGCCTTATGGCTGAACACCGGCAGACGGACTGCTATGAGCAGGTCTTCCAGGATGGAAAAATAATTCTCCGCTACCGGCCGTTCGATCTGTGCCTCACGGGCAACACTGCTGATGTTGATGGTCTGTCCCTGGGAAAAGCTGGCGACTTCCAGAAAACGGGAGAAATGGCCGATGTTGCGGGTCAGGCTTTCCTGCATGACTTCTTCTCGCAGGTAGGTCTGCACATAATCTTTCAGGTATTTGTCAGGCCTGGCTTCACTGAACCGGGCCGGTAAATGCCCCAGTTGTATTGAGCTTCGAAGGTTAAACACATCATCCTGTTCAATGGCAGTCAGCGGATGCATGTGGTAGGTGAGCGCGCGCCCGGCCAATAAATTAACTCCTTTCCGGCGTAAGGTTCTGGCGCTGGAACCGGTCATGATAAAGTCAAGCCCACCTGTCTCAATCAGGTCATGTACCTCATTCAATATTGCCGGGATACGTTGAACCTCATCGATAATGATCCAATCGCGGTAGTTCGGAGGAACAATCTCTCTCAGGTAACCCGGGTTTGCGGATAACCGGTTGTAGAATTCGGATTGGAGCAAATTGATAAAAAGTACATCCGGCAGGTTGTGTTTCAACCAGGTGGTTTTACCTGTTCCTCTCGGCCCGAACAGGAAAAAGCTTTTTCGTGACCCCAGTGGTTTATTGATAAGTCTTTCGAACATATTGGGCATCTTTCCAGCTTGCTTATGCTATTATAACGCATTATAGGGTAAAATGCATTTAAAAAGTGAAAAATGCCCGGATTATTTAAGTTATCATTTGAAGAATGGACTATCGTTGAATTTGTTGACGTGATTCTCACCTCCAATCCGTACGATTACGCAGGTTCCCGTAAACAGTGCCTTTACCCCGTTTACCCACTGCGATGACATAAATCGTGATTTCCTGATCATTTACCTCATAGACCAGGCGATATCCGACACCACGTAACTTTATCTTGTAAACATTATGGTAGCTACTGAGTCTCGCTGATGGAACATGAGGGTTCTTGATTCTCTCAGCCAGTTTCTTCTTGAATTGAGATTTAATGGTTGGGGCAAGTTTATTCCATTCTTTTAAGGCTGTTGGAAGGAACTTAAGCTTATAAATCATCCAGGCTCACCTCAATAGCGTCAGCTTTCTCTGAACGGCGTAGCTCAACTATTGCGGAAAGCTCGATATCATCCAGTCTTTCAATAATCCACTCGTAAGTCTCGGCAGGAACCAGGTATGCCGTAGGCTTGTTATGGTTCAGGATCGCAATCGGCGCGCCGGCGGAAACCTTCAGTAAAGCGGTTGGATTTTTCTTCAGTTCCGAAATGCTTGCAGAGCAATCGGCAAGGACACGTCTCATAATTTTCTCCAAAATCAGCTCTAAAATATGAGCTATATTATATATCTATTTCTGGTTGTCTACATTAAGATAAACATCTTTTTTGTAGTTGAGTGAATTCTCTAGTTAGGATATTCGAGACTAAATATCATAAGCTAAATCCGCTATTGGTATAAACGATGCTGCTAAACACAGGGCAACCGCATACTTTTATGTGTCTACTCCGAACAGGATTTCCGCCCGTCTGGTATCACTCCACCCGGCCTGCTTGAGTTTGCCCCGCATGCTGTTCTTCCTGGGGTCCAGCCGCGCCAGGTTCAGACAGAAGCGCCGGATAATCGCCACGTTCTCCGCGCCATCCCCCTTGCGGATGCGACTGTCATCCTCCTTAAAGGCTACGTCCAGCACCCAATGCGCCTTGTTCTCCACTTCCCAATGCCGCCGTATGCCCTGCGCCACCCGCTCTGCATCCACCGGTAGCGAGCTGATATAGTAATGTATCTCCCTCTCCACCTCCTGCCCCGGCAGGTGCCGTTCCCGCTCCATCTCTATCACCGTTTGCAACCCCGGCCACTTGGCCGCCCCGCTCACCCACTCACTCACCGGCAACTGCCGGCAGACACGCTTCTCCACCCGGCCATGCCCGCCGTCCACCTCCTCATGCACCGCCAATGTCGCCGGCGCATCGCGTGTAACCTTATGAAAGTACGCCTGTATTTCCTTACGCAGCGTCTTGTGGTTGTCCTTCAGCGACAAGGTGTAATCCCCCCCTTTATCGTGTATCTTCCGGGCTATCTTCTTCTGCGTGTTCATCGCATCCGCCGTGATATGCGCCCCCTTCACCTGCAACATCTCCAGCATCGCCATGACCGAGGCCTGCTCGTTCTTCTTCCCGGATGACTTCATCTGCGCCAACACTAACCCGCACTCGTGCCCCCAGGCCGTGATGCTGTGCAGGGCCGTGTGCTTCTCCCCGTCATGGGAACGACGCAAGGTCTTCCCGTCCAGCGCTATCTGCTCCTGACCCTGCGCCCCGCGCACCTCATTCACCCAATCGATAAACGCCCGGTTGAACTGCTCAGGGTCCAGCGCACGCACCACCCGCGCAATCGTGTCATCCACCGGCATGCCGTTCGCAAACGGCCGGTAGCGACGCAGCCAATCCAGCTTCTCATCCCCAAATTCCTTGATATCCTTCCACCCCTCCGCCCCCGACAGCACCGCACTCACCGTCAAAAACAGGATGTCCAATAACTCATGCTTCTTGTTAATATCACGCCGCGGGTCCTCAATCGTCGCCAAATGGGTCAATAAACTCATCGGATTCTCCTCGTTTTGGGGGTAATACTGCTCTGATCCCCGCAAAATCCAGGAGTTCCCCGCTTATTTATATCTTTTTGGAATAAAAAACCTCTCTCTTATGACAAAAAGTATGATCTTGCCCTGCTGCTAAACATGAATATGATATATAGCCGTTGATTTCACAATTTAACCGTGCTACGAATTAATAGAAGACGACTGAGTGAGTATTCTGCTCTCTGATTGTATAAACGTTTAACCAAAAAATTCTCGTAACTACTCACCCCCTGTTCGTCCCGCGCTCCCTTCGTCATTCCGGCGAAGGCCGGAATCCAGTCTGTTAAACGGGTCGCTTGCGACACCTTATAACGTGTCCCTTCGGGACGTTTTTTTCACTGGATTCCCGCCTGCGCGGGAATGACGGGGCGCGCGCGGGAATGACGAACGAGGAGAAGTGCAGGAAGGACGAGTGGGGGTGAGTAGTTACAAATTCTCTTAATTATGAAGATTTCAGCAATTCTTGACTATATCGATAATGGACACATAGCTCTTCCGGAGTTCCAGCGAGGTTATGTCTGGAATCGGGATCAAGTGCGGAGACTATTTGATTCCCTTTATCATCGCCACCCGATAGGTGGGCTTCTGGTTTGGGCCACCGAAGCGAAGACCGCTACGTTTCGCGGTGATGGACCGATAGCGCCCGGTGTTGTTAAACTCCTGCTGGATGGCCAGCAACGAATGACCTCCCTTTAAGGTGTCATTCGCGGTCATGCTCCAAAATTTTTCGATGGGAACGATTACACCTTTACAGGTCTTCGTTTCCACCTTGATATCCAAACTTTAAGCACGGGATACGATGAAAGCTACACTCAAGGAGTGGGCTGATGCAGGATACGGATTCACTCTTGATTGGTTGTTGCGCTCGGTGAACACTGTGCTCACCGGAGAAGCTAAATTCCAGTATTTGCATGATAAAGATGCCAATGACATACAAGATAGTTTAAAACGCGCCGTCAAACATATTAATAATTGCCTCAACATGATTGCCGGACGACTGGGCCTCGATCACGACCGGGTTTTCTTTGGCCGATTTGCTGTTCCAGTGATCGTGCGGTATCTGGATAGAAACGACGGGATGCTCAACGAACAAGAGCGGGATAAACTTCTCTTCTGGTTTGCACAGGCAGGGATGTGGGGCCGTTTCTCTGGCACAACTGAATCCTATATCGATCAAGACCTTGCAGCTATTGAAGGCGAGCATGGTGGACTCGATAAACTAATTGAGCAACTCCGTCTTTGGCATGGTGGGCTTCGTGTTGAACCAGGACATTTCACGGGGTGGAGTCTGGGAGCGCGGTTTTATCCGGTTCTTTACATGCTCACACGCATGGGAGAAGCTCGTGACTGGGGAACTGGCTTACCTCTTAAAGCAAGCCTTCTGGGCAAAATGAACAGTCTCGAAGTTCATCATATCTTCCCAAAATCCCAGCTATATAAACGGGACTTCACACGACCGGACGTGAATGCTCTCGCAAATTTTTGTTTTTTGACCAAGGATACAAATCTGGTTATTGGTGATGAACTGCCGGAAACTTACTTTCCGAAAATTGAGGAGGCTCATCCCGGCGCGTTAGAATCGCAGTGGATACCTAACGACCCAAGCCTCTGGAACGTCAGATATTTTCTTGATTTCCTCGAAGCCAGAAAAGTTCTTCTTGCCGAGGAGGTAAATCGACGCATGGAAGAGCTGCTCCATGGTGACAAAAGCTGGCTTGCTGGTCCTTCTACAATAGTTCCGCGACCTATATCTATTCCCGGTGGTATAGGCAGTGAGGATGAAGAAAAAGAACTTGAAGACATCAATAACTGGATCCATAACAGTGGCCTCCCTCGCGGCATATTGTCTTATGACTTTGCCGATCCGGAATCCGGGCAACAAAAGGCATTGTTCGATTTGGCTTGGCCGAATGGCATCCAGGAAGAATTGAGCCAGCCGGTTGCCCTGCTGTTGAATGAGAGTAGTGCGGTTCTGGCAATTGCGAGTCAGGCAGGATATCGATGTTTTCTAAGCACTGATGAGCTACGACGATACATCCAATCGGAGATACTAGTCGAGGAAGTCACCAGTTGAATAGATATAACAGGGAAGATTTCGGGTACTCATGCAGCTTGGTTTTTTTCTCTATACTTTTGGGAGCCGGTTTTTACACGAAAGATCACCAGAGCAATAGAGGATACAGATTTTGCAAAATCAAATTAATTTCCGGGGTTTAATGAGACTGATGTCAGAGAAGAAATTCTTGCACCTTTGATAAGGAAGCTAAGATATCGTTCTGGTAGTAAAGACAACGTCATAAGAGAGCAACTTCTCAGATATCCTCGTGTATTTATTGGACAGAAAAATTTCAATAAAGATACTAATCCTGCCTCTTATAAAAATTTGCTGCTTCAGGTATACCACAAGAAGGTAATTTCTTGACGGCAGCCTGCAACTTATCGCTAACGGATGCCCTGTTATCTGACGATCGGCGGTAAGGAGCTTGAGACCCTCTTCCTGGGCCTGTACGAGCAGCATTTCGTCAAACGGGTCTTTATGGGGAAGGGGAGTCTCCAGCGCCCGGGCTGCGTGGCTCGGGGTCAGAGGCAGGAAAACGATATCCTGATCTTCAAGCAGGTCGAGCACGGCATTCGGGTCGAACGGACTCTTTCGTTTGCCGGATCGCTCAAAGCTCTGGAATTTCAGTCTCATCTCCCAGATCGACACGGCGCTTACATAAATCTGTAGCGTCTGGTTCGCGAGGATCAACCGCTCGGCGTCAGACAAGCGCGCGGGCTGCATCATCAACCGGTAGAGGTAGGAAGTGTCGAGTAGAATCCGCATGGGCCGGGTACGGCCTAATCGATCCCCAGGACCTTGCGGCTGAACGCCGGATCATCAAATTCCCCGGGCCACTCCGTATTGTCGTCTTTAATCCCCAGGCGCTGTCTTGCCCCGTCCAGTTTTTCGAAGTCGATCCCGCCCCGTCTGCGAAAGCGTACGAGTTCGACTGCCGGTTCTCCATGCTTCGTAATAATCACGCGCTCGCCACCCTGGGCGGCAGCGACAAGTTCAGAAAGGCGGGCTTTTGCCTGACGCAGTGCTAATTCCATACAAATCTCCCGTTGGTTCAAATTGGTTACAGTATAGTCACATACGCGTCTACAATTAAGACCACGCTGTGACTACACCAGACAGGCACTCCGCGTTCAGCATTATTTTCTCTTGCATTTTTCTCTACCTTCGCCAGCGCCAATACCTATATAGGCCAGGCAGGCAAGTCGTTTCAGTATGGGTTGTCCTGGGCCTGGGTAGGTTTCATCTGGGCAATTTTCTGTGTCATTTCCTGGCTGGTGCTGGGTCCCCGGATGCGCAACCAGACTGCGTTGCTCGGCTCCTGTACCATTCCCGATTATTTTCACCTGCGATATAAATCTTCCCTGTCAAAGTCGATCCGGGTTTTGTCCGCCGTGATTATCCTGTTTGCCACACTCTGGTACATGGTGGGCATAACCAAGGGACTGGGTCATGTATTGACCGCGGTACTCGACGTGCCTTACGCCTGGGGCGCCGCGCTGATGATCATAATCACCGGCGCTTACACCATCTGGGGCGGCATGTACGCGTGTTATGGACCGATGCCGTCCAGGGGATCATGATGTTCGCCGTGGCCATCATCCTCGTCATGTTGCCTTTCATCTATGTCGGGGGTCCGGCCGAACTCATGAGCCGCATTGCAGAAACAACACATCCGGACCGTTTCGGGCAACCCATGGGCAACGGACTGATTACTTTTGGGCACCTGGTCTCGTTCTTTTATATCCTCGGTATCGGCCTTGCCGTCGGGATGAAGCAGATTGCAGAACCGCGTTGCCTGATCCGGTTCTATTCCATCGACAACGCCCGCAGCATGAAATTTGCAATGATATGGACGCCTGTTTTCCTCGGTATCTCCCTGATTTGCGTGATGGGACTGGGCGCGCTGGTGCACGGCATGGCGACGGAACAGGAGGCCGCCTGCCTGGTGCGGCACACGGACGAGGTCGTGGGTTTCATGCTGGCAAAGTTTGACGACCCGTGGATAAGCGGTATCTGCGTGGCTGGACTGTTCGCAGCCGGCATGTCATCGCTGGCGGCAGTCCTGCTTATCGTCGGCGCCGCCTTCATCCAGGATATCTGGCATGTCTCAAGACCGATGGAAAAGGGCAGACTGGTGCCGCGCACCAGGTGGACGATTTTCGGCTACAGCGTCTTACTGTACGTATTCACGCTCTATCCGCCCGCCGGTATTGTCGAGCTTACAGCCTTTTCGGGGGCCGTATTTGCGGCCAGTTTCTTCCCGGCAATCTTCGGCGGCCTCTACCTGCGTTGGGGAACCGATATGGGGGCGCTGGCGTCCATGCTGGCCGGAATGCTGAGTTGCGTGATCTGGCGTTTCGGGTTCCGTTTCCCCGAACTGCAGGACGTTCACGAAGTGATACCCGCTTTTATTATCTCCGTAGTTGTCTATCTCCTCGTCAGTCGATTGACCGGCAGGCGCCGTCCTGATCAGAAACACGTTAATATGCTGTTTGCCCCGGGCTGAAGCTGTTGTTTCGGCGGCCGTTGCATGGAAGCCCGTTAACGGGCAGGCCCGATTCGGCGCGCCGGGAACGATACTATTGAAAAGAGAGTTCACGGGTGTTTAAATGCAGCGTTTAACGGGCAAAAACAGGAATCACCACGCTATTCGACAAATATGGAACACCAATTCTGGCATGAGAAGTGGGAAACCGACGACCTCGGCTTTCACCAGGAAGATTACAACCCGCCGTTGCTCAGGCACTGGCACAGTCTTGACGTTCCGGCTGCCGGCGGGGTATTTGTACCGTTGTGCGGTAAATCCAGGGACATGTTCTGGCTGGCGCAACAAGGATATGAGGTACTGGGAGTCGAGTTGAGTGAAATCGCGGTACAGTCTTTTTTCAACGAACATGCTCTGGATGCCGCACAAGACAGGGTCGGGTCGTTTGTCCGCTACAGGTCGGATCGCATCCAGATTTTGTGTGGCGATTTCTTTTCATTGATACCCTCCCTGCTGCACGGCGTAACGGCTGTTTTTGACCGCGCCTCATTGATAGCCTTGCCCGCCGGTATGCGCATCCGGTATGTGGACAAGCTGAAAGCCTTGTTGCAGCCGGCTGTCAAGACCCTGATGCTTACCCTGATCCATGAAGAAGGGCTGTTCAGCGCGCCGCCCCATGCGGTCTATGACGATGAAGTCAGGTCCTTGTACCAACCGTGGTGTGAGGTGGAATATCTGGAGACTACCGAAACGGTGGTAAAAGGCCATACCTGCCCGCAATCCGTTTACCGGCTTCAGGTGAAGTGAAACTGTATCCTTTATTGCTTACGTGGCATCAATGACTGATACGAACACAGAAGAATCCCGCACCGTCCGCACCATGTGCCCCATGAACTGCCATCCCACGTTTTGCGGGATGCAGGTCACCGTCGCCGGCGAGCGGCTGGTGGAAATCAGGGGCGACAAGGAGAACCCGGACAGCCGCGGCTTTCTCTGCGTGCGCGGGCAGGCCGCGGGCGAGATCATCGGCAACCCCCGGCGCATCCTGTATCCCATGATGCGCAGCACGCGGGGCAGCGACAACTGGGACGTGGTGAGCTGGGATAAGGCCCTGGACCGCATTGCGGTGGGTTTCCGGGCCGCGGGCCGGGAAGCCGTCGGCCTGTGGGGCGGGCACGGCATGCTGGCCAACGATGTACAAAGATCAAAACGGCTGGCAGGCTGCCCGGGCGGTGTCCTGCCTGCCCGCGCTCATCGGCAAGTCAGGCAAACCCGGCTGCGGCCTGGGGCCGCGCCACGCGGCCTTGTCCCACGGTTTCGGCACCGGCCACATCATGAATTTTGAAGCGCGGCCGCCGGGCGACTACGTTCCCAACCAGATGCCGGCCATCCTGGAGGCCATAGAGCAGGGCCGCCTGCGCGCCTTCGTGCTGCTGGGCGCCAATATGCTGTCGTCCTACGCCGATGCCGCGCGCCTGGAGGCCGGCCTTGACAAGATGGACCTCATCGTCGGTCACGACCTGTTCATGAACGACATGATGCGGAAGCACGCGGACGTGGTGCTGCCCGCCACGTCATGGCTGGAAGACACCGGCGTGAAGAGTACCCATACCCACCTGTACCTGATGGACCAGGCCCTGCCGCCTCCCGGCGAGGCCCGCAGCATGACCGCCTTGCTCAGGGACCTGGCGGAGCGCATGGGGATCAGTGACTTCTACCCGTGGGAGAGCGAACACGGCCATATCGACGCGGTGCTGGACCATCCGTCCACCGGCCATGCCACGGTGGAATCGTTGCGCGCAAGCGGCGGCATCGGAGAGTTGAACATCTCCCACGTGGCGTACCCCGACCACCGCTATGCGACGCCCTCCGGCAAGGTGGAGTTCTATTCCGAACGCGCCGCGCAGCACGGCCTTCCGGCCCTGCCGGAGTACCAGCCCCGCCCCGGTTCGGATTACCCGCTGGAACTGCGCAACGGCCGCATGCTGACCCATTTCCACGCCTTCTACGACCACGGCCGGGCGCTGCCGTCCATAGACAGACTGGAGGACGGACCGTCCCTGTGGATATCTCCCGCGGACGCTTCAGAACGCGGCCTCTCCGACGGCATGCCCGTGCGCCTGCACAACGAACGCGGGGAGTGCGAAGCCCTGGCCCGGGTGACCGATGACGTGCCGCCGGGAACGGTGTGGATGCACGACGGCTGGCCCGGCGCCAACACGCTCACTTCCGGCGCCCGCTGCGTGCCCGACAGCGCCGTGAACCTGTTTCCGTTCAGCACCGGCCAGGCCGGCTACGATGCCCGGGTGGAAGTGACTGCGACCTGAGCTGCTATGTGTAGTGAGTCGCCTTTCAGGCGACACAGTATCTCACTGGATGCCGGAACAAGCATGCCCCGGCATGTCGTTGGCCGGGGTCCGGCATGACCGGCGAGAAGATACAGTCAGAGGCTATTCGCGCCAGTAATTGTTCGCCGCGGCGATGGTGGCGAACTCGATGGCGATCACTTCTGCGGCATCGATCAGGATTGCGCCGTCCCTGGAGTACTGGGCGCGCACTTCCTTCTTGACCGCGGAGTCGGACTGCATCTCGCCGATAGACTTCCTGGCCAGCTTGATGGCCAGTTGCCGGCCTTCATACGGGGTGGCCGTGATCAGGCTGCCGACGTAGTCCTCATCGGCTGCGGCGTATCCCGGAAGCAATACTGCCAGCAGCAGTAACATCGGTAGTTTGTTCATCATTTTTCTTCCTCCACTCGCTTGAAAAAAGGAACACTATAACATACGGAAAAACGGCCCGTTATTCCTGCCCCCTATCCGTCATTCCCGCGCAGGCGGGAATCCAGTGAAACAGAGAGTCGCCTTTCAGTCGACCCACTATTCTACTGGATGCCGGAACAAGCATGCCCCGGCATGTCGTTGGCCGGGGTCCGGCATAACGGAGGCGATGTATCGCCTACCCGACAAACGGCATCACCTTATCTGCCAGTACGTCGATGACCGCGTCGGGGTGTTTCGTGGCGATGGGCAGGACGAAGTTGTCAATGCCAAGTTGAGTCAACTCCCGTAGCCTGGGGATAACTTCGTCGGGTGTCCCCGTGATGGCGACCGCGTCCAGTATGCGGTCGGTGATCAGCCCGGCCTGCGCGGCGTCCATGCTGCCGTGCTGCTGGTAGTCGTATTTCTCCTTCATGACCTGCAGGTCGTGGAGCAGTCCGGCGGGCATGTCCTCGTGGGGGACGGCCTTGTAGATGGTGCCCGCCGCCACCGAGGCGTAGCCGCGGGCCTCGGCGCGCACCTGCTCGCGGTTTTCGGATACGCCAAAGGCCAGGCGCTGGTACAGTTTGACTTCGGACGGGTCGCGCCCGGCCGCGCGGGCGCCGGTTTCTATGTTCCTGATGGCGTAACGCGCCAGTTGCGGGTCGGCGCCGACCTGGAACAGCACGCCGTCGGCGATGCGCCCGGCCAGTTGCAGGGACTTCGGGCCGGTGCAGGCGATGACCACCGGCGCCTTGCGCGGCGGCCAGCTTACCTTCAGGTCCGTGCCGTCGTGGTTGACTTCTTCGCCGGCCATGAGGCGCCGCACCGTGTCGATGACCTGTTCCATGCGCCTGAGCCGGGCCGGCCGCTCGCCGATAGTGAACACCGCGCTGTCCCCGACGCCGATGCCCAGCACGGCGCGCCCGCCGGAGTATTCATCCAGGGTGGCAAAACTGTGCGCCAGCACCGCGGGGTGGCGGGTGATGACATTGGTGACGCCGGTCGCCAGTTCCATGTCGCGGGTGCGTTGCGCAAACAGGGTCAGGGCCATGAAGGCATCGCGGAACACGGACTGGGAGTCTGCGACCCAGACGCCGCGAAAACCCAGGGTTTCTGCGCGGGCGATCCAGTCGACAAAGTCGGCCAGGGGCCGGTTGGGCAGGATGCCTAAGTGGAATGATGTGGGCATGGCGCTTTATAAGGTGTCCCTTCGGGACTGGTATTTTACTGGATTCCTGCCTGCGCAGGAATGACGTATCTCTTTTTCCGTCATTCCCGGGCAAGTCTCTGTTCCCGTCATTCCCGGGCAAGTCTCTGCTCCCGTCATTCCCGGGCAAGTCTCTTTTTCCGTCATTCCCGGGCAAGTCTCTGTTCCCGTCATTCCCGGGCAAGTCTCTGCTCCCGTCATTCCCGGGCAAGTCTCTTTTTCCGTCATTCCCGGGCAAGTCTCTGTTCCCGTCATTCCCGGGCAAGTCTCTGTTCCCGTCATTCCCGGGCAAGTCTCTGCTCCCGTCATTCCCGCGCAGGCGGGAATCCAGTGCAACAACGGGTCGCCCTGGGGCGACACATTATTCACCGGGTTTCGACGCTGACTCCTTTCTCCGATCCCCCGGCGAAGCGCTCGAACATCGACATGGGCGAGTTGTGGGAGTTCTCGATAATGATATCCTGCCCGTGCAGGGCGTCCTGCAGCGCGGCGCACAGGGAGTGCAGCGGCCCGCCGCCGCCTTCGCCCATGCCCTTGGCGCCGTGGAAGGTGAACGGGGAGGGCGATTGCCGGTTGGAGCACTTGAGTTCCGGCATGGTGCTGATGGTGATCGGCGCATAATCGGTGAACGATCCGGTAATGGCGTTGCCGTCCGCGTCGTAGGAAATGTCCTCCACCAGGGCCGCGCCGATGCCATGGGCCGCGGCGCCGTGCACCTGGCCCTCGACGATCATGGGATTGATTACCGTGCCGCAGTCATCCACGATGGCATAGTCCAGGATCCGGGTCTGGTAGGTGTCGGGGTCGACCTCGAGCACGGAGATGTGCAGTTGCAGGGCGTAGGTGAGGGTGAGGTTGCCGATCTTCTTCTCTACGTCCGGCACCTTGAACGGCGGCATGTACACGTGCCGGGCGTTCAGGGACAGGTCGCGCAGGTCATCCGGCAGGCTGGCGCTGTTCGAATTGATGAAGTTGGCCAGCATCCAGTAGTTGAGCGCCTGATCAGTGCCGCGCACACAGACCTGCGGGCCCATGTCGCCGACTCCGAAGTCCAGGTCCTCTTCCTCGGCTTCCAGGGCGAAACAGGCGAGTCTCGTCATTTCCGCCTTGAGCTTGAGCGCGGCGCCGTGGGCCGCGGACAGGCCGGTGACCACGAACTGGCTGGCGTAGGTGCCGGATTGGCCGGTATGGCTGTCGTTCAGTGAATCGAACCCCGTCTTGACGTGCACAAGTTCCGGCGGGATCTCCAGCACGTCGCCCACTACCTGCGCGGCAGTGGTTTCATGGCCCTGGCCCTGGGGGAAGGTGCCCAGGCTCACCACCACCGTGCCGTCCAGGTCCAGTTTCACCGTGGCAGCGGTGGAATTGCCCGAGAACGGCGCGTGGGGGTTGACGTACCTGGCCTGGCCCCAGTTGTTGGTGCCGGAATCCAGGGTCGTGCCGATGCCGATGCCGATCAGCCGGCCTTCCTTGCGGGCGTCCGCCTGCTTCTTCTTCCACCCGTCCCAATCCACCAGTTCCTTGGCCTTTGCCAGCATGGCGGGGAAGTCGCCGGAATCATAGACGCAACCGTTCGGCGTCTCGTACGGGAACTCCTCAATATAGTTCTTCAGGCGCATCTCGTCGGTCGGGATACCCAGTTCATGGCCGCAGATGTCCACCACCCGCTCCATGAACCAGATGTGCGGCAGCCGCGAGTAGCCGCGGTTGGGCGCGGCCGGGCCCTTGTTGGTGGTCACCTGGTTGAAGTCGATGCTGATATTGCGCAGCTTGTAGGACGCGGGCAGCACCTGGGACCATATCACCGAGCCCAGCGGTTCGTAGCGGGGGTAGGCGCCGATGTCGTCGATGTGTTTCGAGCGGATCCCGGTAATGACGCCGTCACTGTCCAGCGCGACTTCCGTATCCAGGTAGACGCGCTCGCTGCCGCAGCCTCCGGCCAGCATGTGCCCGGCGCGGGTTTCTATCCATTTCACCGGCGCGCCGTTCAGTTTTTTCGAGGCCAGGCAGGCCAGGGCCAGGTACGGGTAATTGCAGATCTTGTTGCCGAAACTGCCGCCGATATCGTAGGTGCGCAGGCGGATCTGGTCCATGCTGACGCGCAGTGCCGGCGCCAGGAACGCCAGCGGCACCGTCATGATGGTGTTGGAGAACAGGTCAATCTCGCCGCGCTGGTCCCAGGTGGCGACGCAGGCGTTGGGTTCGATGGCGGTGCTGCCGAAACGGTGGAAATTCAGCTTGCCGATTTTGACCACGTGGGCGGCGTCCGCAAACGCCTGCTCCACGTCGCCGTATTCATATACGCCGGAGAACGTCGTATTGGTGCCGGCTTCGTCGTGGAGCACGGCCTTGTCCGCCAAGGCCTCCTCGGCGTCCAGCACCACGTCCAGCGGTTCGTATTCCACGTCGACAAGCTGGGCCGCGTCCTCGGCAACGGCAATGGATTCGGCAACCACGGCAACTATCGGGTCGCCCTGGTAGATGGCCTTGTCCGTGGCCAGGGCGTAGTCGGTGATCTCCTGCGGCGAGCCGGCGCCAATCTGGATGAACGGATCGCTCATTTTCATGACTTCATCGCCGGTAAGGGTGCAGGCCACGCCGGGCAGGGCCTCGGCCCTGGAGACGTCGATGCTAACGATGCGGGCATGGGCGTAAGGAGAGCGCACCAGGGACATGTGCAGCAGTCCCGCGGGGCTGAAGTCATCGACGAAAAAACCCTTGCCCTTGACCAGGCGATCGTCCTCCCGGCGCGCGGGTCTTGAGTCCGCGTGCGGTGCGTCGAGCAAAGCATTGACGCGTTCCCGCGCTGCCTGCGTCTCTTTGGACAGCGCGGCTGCGCCCAGTGTTTCGACCCGAGCAGGCGCACCGGTGTCGCCCGTGCCGGATAGTCCGTGCAGGATGCGGCTGAACCAGCCTCCCGGTTTTGCGGGCGGCGCCGGCGCGGGCTCGGTTGAGAGCGCCGCCTCCAGGCTGGCGATGAGCTGGGTAATCTGTTTTTCGGCGTAGCTGCGGATACCGCCGCCCGCCAGGGACAGGATTTTGCCGGTGACCTGCGCTTCACCCTGCCAGCTTATGAGAGTGCCGCCAGCGGCGGTCTCTTCCAGGTCAAAAGCGGTGTGCAGGCGGTAAACGCCCTGCATGAGCTTGCCCCGGCCCGAGTAGCGGGCGTGGTGGGGCGGCCGGGCTTCAGCCAGGCTGAGTTCGGTTGACGCGATGCCGCCAATCCTGCCGATGCCGACACGGGCGCGTATCTCGGCCGTCCTGGCGTCCTTCATTTCCATGCTGTGGAAACCCGGCAATAATGGCGCAAACTGTTCCGGGTCCGACAGCAGGGAGAAGACGTCCTGCTTGCTGCGATCTACGCTGAATTCGCCTGTGAATTTCATTTCCATGACTTAAGACCCCCGTAATACCGTGGCCGCGGCCTGGACGGATTTGATGATGTTCTGGTAGCCGGTGCAGCGGCACACGTTGCCCGACAGGGCCTTGCGGATGTCCTGCGTTTCCGGGTTCGGGTTCTGCGCCAGCAGCGCCAGGGAAGACATGAGTATTCCCGGCGTGCAATAGCCGCATTGCAGGCCGTGCTGCTCGGAGAACGCCTGTTGCAGCGGGTGTACCTGCCCGTCTTTTTCCAGGGCCTCCACGGTGGTGATCTCGGCGCCGTCGGCCTGTACCGCGAACAGGGTGCAGGACTTGACCGCGGCGCCGTCCAGCAGCACGGTGCAGGCGCCGCAGAAGCTGGTGTCGCAACCGATGTGCGTGCCGGTCAGGCGCAGTTCCTCGCGGATGAATTCCACCAGCAACTGCCTTGGTTCCACGTCCCGCCGGCAGGCTTTACCGTTTACGGTGACGTTAATGGATACGGTTTGTAATGGTTCAGACATAGTCGTGGCTCCCCGATACGGTGTCACCCCTGGCCCGTTGCATGGCCGTGTGCGCGGCGCGCATGAACAGCGAGCGCAGCATTACGCGTTTAAACTCTGCGGAGCCACGGGCATCGGTGGGCGGGTCCGACAGTTCCACCAGGGCGCCGGCGGCCTGCTGCAGCTTGCCGTCCGTCAACGGTTGGCCGGTGAGCGCCTGCTCGATGTCCGTGGAACTGACCGGGACCGGTCCTGCCGCTCCCAGCACCAGGCGGATGTCCTGGCAGATATTGCCGGCCGTGAGGGTCAACTGCACCCCGGCCGAGGCGGCGGGGTAGGCTGGGGCCGCTTTCTTGAACCCCAGGTAGGCGCCGCCGCTGTTGGCCGGCGGGATGGGGATTTGAATCTCGGTGACAAGTTCGCCATCGGCCAGGCTGTTGGTGTAGGAATCCGTAATGAATTCCCTGATGCCGATCTTGCGGCTTCCCTCCACTCCCCCGCAGACGATTTCCGCATCCAGGAGGTGCAGCAGAGCAGGCCAGTCGCTGCTCGGGTCGGCGATGCAGACCGATCCGCCGATGGTGCCGAGGGCCCTTACCTGGGGATCGGCAATATTGGCGGCGCAGTCCCGGATAACGGGGATGTCCGTAGCGGCTGCGCTGGCGGCGATACGGGCATGGGTCACCAGGGCGCCGATGCAATAACGGCCTTTCTCCTTGCGGATGTGGGTCAACTCCGCCAGACGTCCGATGTCCACCAGGTCGGATGGTTCGTCCATACGCATTTTGAGAATGGGTATCAGTGACTGGCCCCCGGCCAGGGGCCGGGCGCCTTCACCCAGTTCCGCCAGCAGCGCCAAAGCGCTGCCCAGTGTCGCCGGGCGGTGGTAACGGAATGGTGCGGGGTACATGGTTCGGGTGTCTCCCTCCGGTGATTATTTTATTGTCTTATATTAGCATGGATGAATGTAAATGTGTCGTGCCGCACACCTGTTATAGGGTGTCCCTGCGGGACAATGTGTTTCACTGGATTCCCGCCTGCGCGGGAATGACGAATAGGGGGACAGGAATGACGAATAGGGGGACAGGAATGACGAATAGGGGGACAGGAATGACGAGTAGGGGGACAGGAATGACGAATAGGGGGACAGGAATGACGAGTAGGGGGACAGGAATGACGAGCAGGGGGGCGGGAATGACGAGCAGGGGGGCGGGAATGACGGAAGGGCGACTCTTTGTCATTCCTGCGAATGCAGGAATCCAGTCAATGAAACAGTCGCCTGTAGGGCGACACCTTATGATGACTCCGGATCGTAGCCCAGGCTGGGGCTGAGCTGGCGTTCCGCCTGGCGCAGTTCCATGCCTTTTCTCACAGCGTAGTCGGCGACCTGGTCGCGGTTGATTTTGCCCAGGCCGAAGTAGCGGGAGGCGGGATGGGAGAAATACAGGCCGCTGACGGCCGCGGCGGGCTGCATGGCGTAGTTTTCCGTCAACGTAATCCCCGTGTTTTCCGTGACCTTGAGCAGGTCCCAGATGACCGGTTTTTCCGTATGGTCGGGGCAGGCCGGGTAGCCGGGGGCAGGGCGGATGCCCTGGTATTTCTCGGCGATCAGAGCGTCGTTATCCAGGTCCTCATCCGCCTGGTAAGCCCAGAACTCCTTGCGCACGCGCTGGTGCAGGCGCTCCGCCAGGGCTTCCGCGAACCGGTCGGCCAGGGCCTTCAGCATGATGGCCCGGTAGTCGTCGTGGTGCCGCTCGAACTCGCGCAGTTTCCGCTCCATGCCGAAGCCGGCAGCCACGGCGAATGCGCCGATATGGTCCCGTTTCCCGGACTGCTTCGGCGCAATGAAATCGGCCAGCGCAAAATTCGGTTGTCCAGCCGGTTTCTGCGTTTGCTGCCTGAGGCTGTGGAGCACGGCCAGCAGACCCCTGCGGTCCCGGTCCGCATACACCTCGATATCGTCGTGGCCGATGGAGTTGGCCGGGAACAGGCCGATCACGCCGCGGGCGCTGAACCAGTTTTCCCTGATGATGTCGTCGAGCATCGTGCAGGCGTCGGCATGGAGTTTGCGCGCCTCCTCGCCTACGGTTGCATCGTGGAGGATGCGCGGGAAGCGCCCGGCCAGTTCCCAGGTGAGGAAAAACGGGGTCCAGTCTATGTAACTGCGCAATTCGGCCAGGGAATAATCGTCGAACACCCGGATACCCGGCAACGCCGGTTCCGGGGGTTCGTAATCCTCCCAGTCCACCGGCAGGCGGTTGTCCCGGGCCTCGGCCAGCGACAGCCATTTTATCCCGGCCTGCCTGTCCTTGTGCCGTTCCCGCAATACGGCGTACTCCTGCTCCACCTCCCGGTACAGGCCCACCTTCAGGTCCGGGCTGAGCAGGCTCTGGGCTACCCCCACGGCGCGGGAGGCGTCCTTCACGTGCACCACCGGTTCGGTGTAACACGGGTCAATTTTTACCGCAGTGTGGGTGCGCGAGGTGGTGGCGCCTCCAATGAGCAGGGGGACATTGAATTTCCGCCGCTGCATCTCCGTCGCCACGTGCACCATCTCATCCAGTGACGGGGTGATGAGGCCGCTGAGACCGATGAGGTCGGCGTTGTTTTCCCGGGCCGTTTTCAGGATGGTCTCGGCCGGGACCATGACGCCGAGGTCGATGACCTCGAAGTTGTTACACTGCAGGACCACGCCGACGATGTTCTTGCCGATGTCGTGGACGTCGCCCTTCACGGTCGCCATGACGATCCTGCCCCGGGTTCGGGTGTCGCCCTTGCCTTGTTTTTCCTCCTCGATGAACGGCACCAGCCAGGCGACCGCCTTCTTCATGACCCGGGCGCTCTTAACTACCTGAGGCAGGAACATCCTGCCCGAACCGAACAGGTCGCCGACAACGTTCATGCCCTCCATCAGCGGTCCCTCGATGACCTGCAAGGGCCGGTCGTATTGCTGCCTGGCCTCCTCGGTATCGGCTTCGACCCAGGTGTCTATGCCTTTCACCAGGGCGTGGATCAGGCGCTCCCGGACGCTGCCCCGGCGCCAGGTCTGTTCATCCTGTTGCTTCCTGTTGCCTTCAATGTCCTTGACCGTCCCGGCAAACTCCACCAGCCGGTCGGTGGCATCCGGACGCCGGTTGAGCAGCACGTCTTCCACCCGTTCCAGCAGGTCTGGCTCGATCTCGTCGTAAATGCCCAGTTGCCCGGCATTGACGATGGCCATGTCCATGCCCGATTGTACCGCATGGTACAGGAACGCGGTGTGCATGGCCTCGCGCACGGGGTTGTTGCCCCGGAACGAGAACGATACGTTGCTCAGTCCGCCGCTGACCAGCGCCCGCGGCAGGTTCTCCTTGATCAGGCGGGTGGCCTCGAAAAACGAGACTGCGTAGTTGTTGTGCTCCTCCATGCCGGTGGCGACGGTGAGGATATTGGGGTCGATGATGATGTCTTCCGGCGGGAAGCCAACTTCGTCCGTCAGGATGCGGTAGGAGCGCTGCGCCACCTGGAAACGCCGCTCGGTAGTGTCCGCCTGGCCCTGTTCGTCGAAACACATGACCACGACCGCGGCGCCGTAGCGCCTGACCATGCGCGCCTGCTCCCTGAAAACTTGCTCGCCTTCCTTCAGGCTGATGGAATTGACCACGCACTTGCCCTGCACGCAGCGCAGGCCGGCCTCGATGACTGACCAGCGCGAAGAATCGATCATGACGGGGACCCGGCAGATATCCGGTTCGCCGGCGATAAGCAGCAGGAAATCCCGCATCAACTGCCCGGAATCCAGCAGACCCTCGTCCATGCACACGTCGATGAGCTGGGCGCCGTTCTCCACCTGCTGGCGGGCGACTTCCAGGGCCTCATCGAGTTTGTCTTCCTTGATGAGTTTCAGGAAGCGGGGCGAGCCGGCCACATTGGTGCGTTCACCGACATTGATGAAGTTGGCCGCCGGGGTGACGGTCAGCGCCTCCAGGCCACTCAGGCGGCACTCGGGCGGAGTTCCGGGGATGATTCGTGGCGGCCGGCTGCATACCTGGTCGTGGATACGGCGGATATGATCGGGAGTGGTGCCGCAACAGCCTCCGACGATATTGATGAAACCGCTGGCGGCAAACTCCTCGAGCACATCGGCCATGTATTCGGGCGTCTCGTCGTATTCGCCGAACTCGTTCGGCAGCCCGGCGTTGGGGTGTATGCTCGTGTGCGTGCCCGCTATATTAGAAAGTTCTTGAATATATTGTCGTAAGTCTTTGGCTCCCATTGCACAATTCAGTCCAATCGCAAGCGGATTGGCATGGCGGACGGAGTACCAGAAGGCGGCATTGGTCTGCCCCGTGAGAGTACGGCCCGAGGCGTCGGTGATGGTGCCGGAGATAAAGAGCGGGAGCCGTTGCCCGCTCTGCTCGAAATATGTCTCGATGGCGTAGAGGGCGGCCTTGGCATTGAGGGTGTCGAAGATGGTCTCCAGCAGCAGGATGTCCGCGCCGCCTTCCACCAGTCCCTGCACAGCCGTGACATAAGCATCCGCCAGTTCCATAAAGCTGATATTGCGGAAACCGGGCCGGTTGACGTCCGGCGAGATGGAAGCGGTGCGGTTGGTGGGGCCGAGCACGCCGGCGACGAAACGGGGCTTTTCCGGCGTGGATCTTGCGTCGGCAGCCTCGCGGGCCAGGACTGCGCCGCGCCGGTTCAGTTCATGGACGTGATCCTCCAGTTCGTAATCGGCCATGGCGATGGCCGTTGAATTAAAGGTATTGGTGCAGATGATGTCCGCGCCGGCATCGAGGAACTCGTCGTGTATGTCCCGGATAATGCCGGGCTGCGTCAGCGTCAGCAGGTCGTTGTTGCCTTTCAGGTCGCAACCGTGCCCGGCGAACCGGTCGCCGCGGTAATCGGCTTCCTGCAGGCCGCAGGACTGGATTATGGTGCCCATAGCCCCGTCCAGCAGCAGGATACGTTCCTTAAGCAGGCCGCGTAGTTGTCGTTCGGTTGCGTTAACCATAATGATTTCCGGGGTCAGAGTAAGAAATCCGCCAGGATTTTTACTCTGACCCCCACATTCATAAGAGGCAGGGAAGTGATGGAACCGGGCTGCCTCACTTATCTTGTCATTCAAAAATAAGTGAGCGCCGTTGATTCGTGCTTGCGGGCCTCACCCGAGCCTGGCAGGCATGGCCCGTCGCAACGCTCCTCAGGTAAGGCGGATATACTGCACGGATGGGATTATAGTACAATCAGGCGGTTAATGTAACCCGGAAACGGGGGACGGACTTAAGCATGCCCCCGCATGTTGTCAGCGGGGGTCCGTCCCCAGTCCTGCAGGAATGATGAACGGATGGGTACAAAATTGATCGGCAAACTTAACCGGCGGCAGTTTATCGGACAGTGCGCCCACACGGTGGGTTCCATGAGCATCCTGGGCCTGCTGCTGGGGTCCTATGCGCGGCAGTCGGCGTCCACGCCGGCACGGGCCATTCGCCCGCCGGGAGCGATCGCGGAGGAGGATTTCACCGGCGCCTGCGTGCGCTGCGGCCTGTGCGTGCGGGACTGCCCTTACGATACCCTGAAACTGGCTGAATTCGGTTCCGACGTTGCCACGGGGACGCCGTATTTCATTGCCCGGGACATCCCCTGTGAAATGTGCGAGGACATTCCCTGCGTCGCGGCCTGCCCGACGGATGCCCTGAGCAAGGACCTCACGGATATCCGCGACGCGGACATGGGCGTGGCGGTGCTGACCGGCCCGGACACCTGTTACAGCGTCACCGGCGTCGCCCACTGCCGGGCCTGTTACGTCGCCTGTCCGATCCCGGATGAGGCCATCACCATGGAGCAGAAACGGGTGGGCAACCGTATATATTTCGAGCCTACGGTGCACGCGCAGCACTGCACCGGGTGCGGCAAGTGTGAGCAGGGCTGCGTAACGGAAGAGGCTTCCATCAAGGTATTGCCCAGGCGCCTTGCCAAGCACGACGCCGGCAATGTCGTATGATCACTGCTCCGTCATTCCCGCGAACGCGGGAATCCAGTCAAAAAAAGAGTCGCCTTTCAGGCGACACAGTATTTTACTGGATGCCGGAACAAGTCCGGCATGACGATTAAGGGGTTAAGCCCGGCATGGTCTGCATAAGGATTGCAGGTGATTGATACGACAGAAAGAAGCCTGTGGCAGAGGAACAAATGGTTGCTGTTACGGCGAACCACTCAATTCACCATTTTGTTCCTGTTCCTGCTCGGTCCCTGGTTCGGCGTCTGGTGGCTGAAGGGCAACCTTGCCTCCAGCCTCGTACTCGATAAAATCAGCCTGACCGACCCGTTTATCCTGCTGCAGTCCCTCGCTTCCGGCCATGCCGTGGCTCAGCCGGCAGTCATCGGCGCCGTCACCATCTTTGTTTTTTATTTCCTGGTCGGCGGCCGGGTATACTGTTCCTGGGTCTGCCCGATCAATGTTGTGACGGATGCTGCGCACTGGCTGAGGAACAGGCTGAAGCTGAATTTGAGCTGGTCCGTGAAAAAATCGACGCGAATCTGGATCATGCTCACTGCGCTGGTCGTTTCGGCCGTCACCGGCGCCATCGCCTGGGAAGCGGTGAATCCAATCACCATGTTGCAACGGGGGCTGGTGTTCGGGATGGGGCTGGCCTGGGTCATCGTGCTGGCCGTGTTCCTGTTCGACCTGGTGGTCACGCGCCGGGGCTGGTGCAGTCACCTGTGCCCGGTGGGCGCGTTCTACGGCCTGGCCGGCAAGCGCTCGCTGGTGCGGATGAACGCCGCCGAACGCACGGCCTGCACCGACTGCGGCGACTGTTTCCGTGTATGCCCGGAACCCCACGTGATCATGCCGGCCCTGAAACCCGCACGGGGCACCGACACCAGCGTGATACTGCACAGCGACTGCACCAACTGCGGTCGCTGCATTGACGTGTGCGAAGAGCGGGTGTTCAGGTTTTCTACGAGATTCGGGTAGTCAGACGACGTGTCTGACCGGGGAAGGGGCGGCGTCAGGGACAGTAAATTCAGCGGATGAATCTATGGATGAAGGTCTTGGTACCGGCGCTTTTTCCATTTCAGCAGCGGCTATCCAACCTTGAAAGGCATCCTTCCCATTTTCCAAGGCTTCTTCCGGCGTATCACCATCCGACATACAACCCGGCAGGTCGGGAAAAGTGATCAGGTAGCCGCCTCCATCTTCCCGGGACAGGGGCCGGATTTCATGGGGATAATCTTCAAATCTGGGTTTATTCATCATTTTGGCTAATTATCTCATTCACCATGTCCAGGAATTTTCGTACATATACCGGTTTTACAGGCCGGTTGGCAGGAACCGACAATGCTCTTGACGAACTTTGATGTCTGAATATTACGTGATTGCCCACACCTTTGTGTATCCTCATATCCAGTCTGGACGCTATAGTTTCCAGATCGCCAATCCGCCAGTCACGGGGATTGCGTTTCATCTTCCATAATACCTTGTCCAACTTTCCCATAAGTGATAATACCGTATATAGTGTCAATCTATCAAGTTAATCCATTCTACCAGATATTGACATAAATTGTCATATTTGTTATAAATCAAATATGGCAGATAATCATTTAATTCCGACCACGCTACGGCGCATCCGCGCCAATCTTGATCTCACCCAGGAGCAACTGGCAGAACGCCTCGGCGTTTCTTTTGCGAGTATTAATCGTTGGGAAGGGGGCGCAATATTACCGCAGAAAGCAGCCCGGGAAGCAATTATGGCGCTTGCCGTCGAAGCCGGAGTAGATGTAATGGAGAGCGCCGCAGAGCCGGCCGAAGCCGCCGCGCGTGTAACAAGACGGCGCACAGAAAGCGCGCGCACTGCGAAAACAGGTCAACGACGCACTGTTCCCTCAACAAAGCCAATGGAACAAATGCTGTGGGACGCCGCCTGCTCCATTCGCGGGGAAAAGGACGCGCCGAAATTCAAGGACTACCTGTTGCCGCTGCTGTTCCTGAAACGCTTATCCGACGTCTTCGATGATGAGGTAGAGCGTCTGGCCGAAGAATACGGCGACAGGGCTACCGCGCTTGAGATAGCTGAGACAGACCATCATCTCCTTCGTTTCTACCTGCCCATAGACGCCCGCTGGGCGGTCATCAGCGGACGCGAACAGTATGAGTGGCCGCAGGACGGGCAGGGAGGAAGCACGCGGCCTGGTGACATCGGCGAACACCTGACAAAAGCTGTGCGTTCGGTAGTGCGCCATAATCCTTCGCTGTCAGGCGTGCTCGACCTGGTGGATTTTGCCGCCGAGCGCAACGGCGAACGGGATATCAACCCGGCAAAGCTGGCCGGCGTCGTGGAAATTTTCTCCGACCCCCGCTACCGGCTGGGCCTGGCCGACGTACAGCCTGATTTCCTGGGCCGGGCTTACGAGTACCTGCTGCGCAAGTTCGCGGAAGGTTCCGGCCAGAGCGCCGGCGAATTTTTCACTCCGACCGAGGTCGGTTTCCTGATGGCCCACATCATGCGCCCCAGGCCCGGTGAGGACTGCCACGACTTCGCCTGCGGTTCCGCCGGCTTGCTGGTCAAACTGCAACTGGTCGCGCGGGAACTGGACCCGACCAGCCGCGTGCCGCTCAAGCTCTCCGGACAGGAGTTGCAGGCGGAGAGCTACGCAGTCGCCCGCATGAACGCGATCATCCACGACATGGAGGTTGAGATCGCCCGCGGTGACACGATGATCAACCCGAAGTTCAAGAACGCGGCCGGCCAGGTCGATACCCATGACATCGTGGTTGCCAACCCGATGTGGAACCAGCCGTTCAGCCCGGATGTTTTCGCCAATGACCCGTTTGACCGTTTTCGCACCCGCGGTGGCGTCACTACCGGCAAGGGTGATTGGGCCTGGCTCCAGCACACCGTGGCCTGCCTGAACGAGCGCGGACGGGCGGCGGTGGTGCTCGATACCGGCGCGGTCACGCGCGGTTCCGGCGCCAGGCACGAGGACAAGGAACGCAACATCCGCAAATGGTTTGTCGAGCGCGACCTCATCGATGGCGTAATACTGCTGCCGGACAACCTGTTCTACAACACCAGCGCCGCCGGTGTCATCGTCGTGCTGTCCAGGCGCAAGCCGGCAGCGCGCAAGGACAAAATCGTGTTGCTGAACGCCGGCAAACGGGTGGGGAAGGGACGCCCCAAGAATTTCATCCCCGAAGATGATATCCGGCTGCTCGCGGCAGCTTTCATCAAGGGCGAACCGGTGGAAGGGGAAGTCACCGTTATCACGCGGGAGCAGGCGGGGCAGGCTGATTATAACCTGAGTCCGAGTCGGTGGGTGGGGCAGGTGTCAGGCGGTGGAGAAGCCGATATACAGGACATCATGGAGCGATTTGAGGCCATCGTTACAAAGGAGGCAGAGGTGTCGGCAAACCTTCAGGCGGTACTCCAAAAACTTCGGGGATTGACGTGATAGAGCATTCGACTGTCCGTCTCGCTGACCTCTGTGAACTGGTCAGGGAACCGGTCAAACCCGGTGAACGACCAAACGCTCTCTATCTCGGCCTTGAACATCTCGCTTCCGGAAGGCTTGTTCGCACAGGCGGGGGTCAAGCATCAGAAATGCGAAGCACTATGTTTGCTTTTCAACCTGATGATGTGCTGTATGGAAAACTCCGCCCATATCTTGATAAAGCTGTACTTGTTGATACATCAGGCGTTTGCACCACGGAACTACTCGTACTTCGGGCGAAAGCAGATGTGGACCCAAGATTTATCGCAGCGGTTGTTCATTCTCCCGGTTTCCTTGAGTATGCCATCTCTGGAACCACCGGTGTCCAGCATCCAAGGACCTCTTGGGCGCACACGCGCGAATTTGAAGTACCCGCATTCACGTTCGATGAACAAAAACGGATTGCTGATCTTCTTTGGCTTGTACATGGGGCAATCGGTCTATCGGAGACACTGGTTCAAGAAGGTCATGCCCTGAAACGCGCAGCAATGCGGATGCTATTCACGCGTGGGTTGCGGGGCGAAGCACTGAAAGAAACCGAGATTGGCCCAATGCCGAAAAGTTGGGATACGGTCCCGCTTGGAGACCTGTGCAATGTTTCCGACACAGTTAGTCTTCAGGAAGAAGGTAACAGGGAAATAGAGTATGTCGATGTTTCGTCAGTTTCTCGTGAGTTTCTATGCATTGAATCAACGTCACGGTTTGTGCTCAGAGATGCGCCAAGTCGCGCCAGAAAGCGTATCCTGACTGATGATGTTCTTTTTGCTACGGTACGACCAACCTTATTGCGCGTAGCCTTGGTGCCTGCCTATCTCGATAATCAGGTTTGTTCCACAGCATTCTGTGTGCTTCGCCAGAAGCCTGAAATAACAGCCGACCATTTCATATACTATCTCGTCCAACGCGAGCAGTTTGTTCAACAACTCGCACTAATTGAGACTGGCGCCAGCTACCCGGCTGTGACGGACCGAATTGTTAAAGAACAGATAGTGCCCGTCCCAAGTGTTAAAGAACAACACGAAATCGTCAAAATCCTGAACGCCATAGACCGCAAAATCGACCTGCATCGTCAGAAACGAGCAGTACTTGATGATTTGTTCAAGGCATTGCTGCACATGTTGATGACAGGCGAGGTCCGTATCACTAATTTCGACTTATCAACAATTGCTGGCATAGACAAATGCCATGCAGAATTAGCCTGACTATGAGAGTTAAATACCAGAATCAATATTTTGGCAATTATATCTTTGCGCGGATTCAGGCCAAATTACTTCGCCCATTGGGCTAGAAGCCACGATACGACTTTTTATTTATCATGCTAATATTCAATACTATCGCTCGTTGTACAGAAGTAAAAAATGAGAGAGACATGATGCAGCTACAACATCCTCGTGATAATAGCTCACAGCAGAGCGAATACTGGATGCGTTCTATCTCATTTGGGGGGTTACATCGTATCCTGAAGGCGATTGCGGCCTTCCCGAATGGATTGAGGGCCGGACAGATTAATGAGCTTGTAGTGGAACATGGTCTCCTGATAACTCAACAGGGGTCGCCACCAGCGCCTACCACTCTTTATCACTACCGAAATACCCTGCTTCGTCTGAGCATACTCAAACGGGATGGGCGGTTATTGTATGTTAATAAGGATGACGCGGATGTCCGTAAACTCGTGCAGATGTCAGTTTCTGCCAACGGAGACGGGTCGCTCAGTGATGATGCAAGAGACCCATTTGCAGAATTGGTTTTGAAAAACGAAGAATGCAAGTCTCTTTTCTTCGATTATTTTATGCCCCGGGGTACGGGTTTTTACTCTGTGTCCAGTTTTCGGCAAAATAGTCTCCCTGTTGTTTGGACCCGTCAACATTCCACTCAAGACAAGGAGGTTATTTTTCTCAATGACGAAACAAATTCTATCGGGCGTTGTGTGTCTCATGCAAGCGTTGCTGCAATTCTATATGGTGTGCGTTACTGGGCTCGTGACGAATTGAAATTGATAGATGAATACCCTGAACAGGGCAGCGCTGGTACGGTTATGTTTCCTGTATCTGCCCCCGAACTTTCTGCTGAAGGTATAGCCTCACCTGTAATGCAGACCATACTCTTTCTGCTTTCCCTCCGCACTCAAGGTGAGTGGACGTTATTCTCAATTCTTGAGCTCATTATTCGTTGTTGTCAGGCGCGCAGACAGCCAATCGGCATACTCTTCGAAGCGCTTGAGTGGCTGGCTCGGGAATGGCCGAATCATATTGTGTTCGTCCCTACCTCTCGTGCCCTTGCAACCCTGACTGCAATATCGCCCCAAAGGGAGAACCTGGAACTGCGTAGGTACTACAAGGCTACGAATGGTCCCTATATTTCCCATGTCCGGATACATAAAGAGATAACGTTTAATTCCAGCGAGATGACAAGCAACCATGTCCAATATTCTTGAAAAGCTCAATCTTGACTTTAATCCTTTCGAACCCGCGGCAACAGGCGCGCCCATCCAAGCCGAACTGTCAATTCCAGAAGATCAAAAAGCCAGATTGGAAGATATCCTTGCTTCACTTCAAACTGGAACAGGTGTGAAGGCACTACTCGTCGTCGGAGAATACGGGACCGGAAAAACCTGCCTCCTGCAATGGCTTCATAACGA
Source organism: Gammaproteobacteria bacterium (assembly GCA_965204045.1). Lineage (GTDB taxonomy): Bacteria > Pseudomonadota > Gammaproteobacteria > Eutrophobiales > Eutrophobiaceae > JAAXHV01. The sequence goes on along the minus strand of CBDBDW010000002.1, from coordinate 3,659,873 downwards.
GGTTCTTCCAAGTCACCTGATAAAGTCGTTCTACTTCGACAACCCCGGAGTGCAGTTTTATGATCTTGCCAATATGTTATTGCGCACTATTGGTCGTAAGGACTTTGCTAAGTTTATCTGGGAACTGGCTGGTGCGTATGTGACTATTCCGTACCAGAAGGCTCTTTTTCAAGATGGTTTTGAGGAATATTTGTCTTCCGTGTTTCGCCCGCATGGAAGACAAGATATTACAACCCCTCTTCAAGAGGCGATAATAAAAACGGAGGTTACGATAGACGAGGAGATAGCTCACTGTCTAGCTCGCATAGTTACTGAAACCATAAAGAAACCATACTTTGAATATCGGAACTTCATACCTCGGCAGAGCGGCAGTATGGTCCCGGAAGGAGAAGAAGCGCCATACTTTCGTGCAATCTTGAAAACTATAGCTAAGGGAACAGGCGCCAGAGCGATTGCCTTTCTAATCGACGAATTTGAAGAAATAGGCCTTCAGAAAAGGCTCACTAAACGCGCAGCCCATGATTACCTGGCTACGATGAAGAGATTGCTCAATCTTGCTCAGAGTGAAGACATTGACTTCTGGATCGTTTTATCGATGACACCTGATGCCTACGATAGAACAAGGGAACTCGAACCTGCTCTAATCGAACGCATCTCAGGACAGGAGCACTTAATAGAGATCGAGGCCTTGAACCGTGAAGAGGCGGCAATCTTGATGAGGTCACGTATCCATGCTGCCCGTTCCGAAGATTCAAATGTTCCGCATGGGAATCTATTTCCATTCCCGGAGAAAATCTTCTTCACACCTGTCACATACTCTAATCCCAGACGACTGGTAAAGACATGCTTTTCCGCGATCAGTGGAGCAAACGCACAAACACAGCTACCGTTCACAGAGGATTATCTCCGTGAAGTTGAAAAGAAGCTTTATCCGGTATCGATAGCGAGCAGGGAATAAAATCCATGAATGATAGACAAATCCTGCGCAAGATAGCGTTTTTGGACACGAATATATTGCACTTCATCGGACTCTACTTGGAATGTGCCAAGGAGAAAAATTTATATCCGTTCGGAAACAATGAAGGCGCGATTGTCAAATCAAGAGAAGAATTGACTCAAATATCGGAAAAAGGTCTCAGAGATAACCTCAAGAAAGGCCTGGAGACTATCGCATATCTAAAAAAAGATACGTCGATTGAAGTCGAGTATGCACCTGTCTCAGAGCTTGAATTGCTCAATGGCAGAATTCATGGTATGGCAATAGTAAGTGCGGCTAAAGAGGGAATTCCAGATCGAATGTGGAGAGGATTTCGTGAGAATGAGATTCGCGAACGGATAAGCTCTAGTGAGCTGAAGAGGCTCAAAGAGAAGATTGAGAACATCACCTTAATTCTGGAAGAAGCAGGCGTAGCAGTTAAGTCAAGTGACAAGGAACGGGCAGGCGACGTGTTGGATTTAGCGAAAGGTATAAGCGGACTGGTTTATATGCAGACGATGGACTGTATAATTTATTCCAGTGCAATAGTTGCTCAAGCAGATTATCTGTTCACGACAGACGAAAATCTCAGAAAGACCATAAATCAGATTTACGGACTGGATGGCAATGTTGACTATGAAGATATCAGACTGAAATTACAGGAGCTGGTCAGTCCAATCACGCTCAAAGATAGAGAGCAGGTTGAACTACCCAGTGCTCACACAGTTACGAAAGAGGGCAATCTTAAACCGGATTTACCTGTCTCCCAATCTGGCAGACCATCATGAAGTGGCAAGTTACCGAACAGACAAGATGGAAACAGTGGGTGACTCCGAGAACCGCAAGAGATAAAGCAATTCATAGATGGTATTTATTCCCTCACAGCTTTACCAGCGACCTCGTTTACGCCTTGATTGACGAATGGGGACTCAGCGGTCAGGACAGGATTCTTGACCCTTTCGCTGGTGCGGGCACAACTTTATTGGCTGCCAAGGAAATGGGCATCCCAGGTTACGGCTATGATCTTTCCCCTCTTGCCGTTCTCGCATCGAATACTAAGACAGCTGTTTTCTCCAGAGAGCAGCTTCAAATACTATGGCAGAATCTCCAGAACAAATTATCAGCGAAAAGTATAGCGCCACTAGGCCGGACCTACTCGAGATTGGTACATAAGGCACTGCCTGAAGGACGGCTTGAGGCGCTGGATACGGTAGCGACGGGAATAGGGAGAATTAATTGTTCATCCCAAGAACGAGATTTTTTCCGATTGGCGTTAATTTCTATAATACCTCGTTTCAGTCATGCGGTCGCGAATGGGGGCTGGTTAAGGTGGTTGAACCAAGGCGTTGGTGCTGAGCAGGTTATGGGGTACTTTAAGGAGCAAGTCGAGATGATGTTGTCAGATGTCAGTGATGCTCCTGATCACGGTGATGCTCATTGGGACGCTCATGTGGCAGATGCGCGTACAATGCCAGCATCCGATGGGGAATATTCAGCAATCATTACTTCACCGCCGTACCCTAATCGCCATGACTATACACGAATCTTTGGTATCGAGTTGATGTTTGCCTTTCAGGATTGGGAGGCTAATCGAGCCCTTAGATATCAGACTTTCCATTCTCATCCGGAGGCACATCCGAATCGTCCTTCTGCAAGAAAATATAAGCCTCCGAAGGCATTATATGACAATGTCCGAGGTCTTAGTGACAAGCGTATGGAGTGCATGCTGAAGGGGTATTTTCTGGACATGTATCTTTGCCTTTGTGAAGTTGCCCGTGTTTGTCGCAAGGGCGCCAAGGCTGCGTTCGTGGTGGGCAATACACAATACGAGGGCAAGGCTATCCTTGTTGATGAGTTCACGGCGGAAGTAGGAGAGCAGGCTGGCTTGACATGTAAAGAAATACGAGCAGTAAGGTGGCGTGGAAATAGCGCCCAGCAAATGGGCAAGTATGGACGCACAGCAGCTCGAGAGAGCGTAGTAATCTTTGAAAAGCCATGACATTTGAACCAAGGGAATCGTGATGATAGTGTCGCCCAATTGGCGTCCTTGATATTGATGTGCAAGTTTCAGAAATGGTGGAACGAGCAACAGGTTTTAAACTAAAGGTAAGACCCCCCCAACTACTCCATTGCCGGAGAGAGCACCCTTGGCACTCTTGTCATCGGGGGGGAACCTTTTGTTGTCAGGCTGGGCATACCATATTAAGCCTCCCGGAGGCACCCGACAAATGCAGTATGGACAAGTCAAAGTGGTGAGTCAAGTGGCAAAGGCGTTACGGGGGATACAGACACATCGTTGGAACATACGGTGGATGGCCAGGCGTTACGTGAGATACGCTCCCAATGGAAACGCCTTTAAGTCACTATTATGGCTTATTACGGCTAATTATGGCTTATATGGCTTATTAACGATTATGGCCTGCACTCAGGCTTCAAGGAACAGAGGTACTCCTTGCCTCAAAAGCGACCCCCCCGACTACCCCGTTACCGGAGAGTCCTCACCTGGAGTGCTTGTCATCAGGGGGGGACCTTTTGTCGTCGGGCTGGGCGAACCATATCAAACCCGCCAGGGGTGCCCGACCGCCCCTCCTGATCACTTGGGGACGGCCCCTTGGGCCATCGTCATCAGGAGAGGACTTGGACCAGAAAATACGCCTTATGAACAGGACAGTCAAATATTTTTGCAGACAACAGAGTTTATCCTGTGTCGCCAGGAATGTGAGTAGTATCAGAGACAGGTATAAAAAACAAAGTATCTAACTATTTAGAATACACCAAGGAGCTGTAGTACACCTATGAACATTGAGCAATTATCAGCGTTAGTTGCAACCGGTGAATCCGAACGGCTGGAGTGCAAGAACACGACGGGTATGCGTCGTGAAGCTGCCAGAACTGTCTGCGCCATGCTCAACCAGGACGGCGGGCAGGGCGGGGCGAGATAGAGGCGAGATAGGGGCGATATGGGGGCAAGATAGGGGTCTTATTCTCTATCTTTGTCGCCAAAAGGTTAGCTATTTATATGACTAATTTCAATGTCGTGTCAATAGGACAGTTTGCAATGCAGGCATGGGGTATGCCGTGACCAAATTCGAGATCAACGAAGCCATCTCCGTCCAGTTCCCCATGGTCCGCCATGCGGCGGAAGTCGGCTGGCTTCCGTTGCCCCCTGACGTAGCGTTGCAGAAACGGGGCGGCGATGCCGGGATGTTGTTCCGTAATGAACTTATGACAAAGTTGAGGGAGTTCAATTCCTGGATGGATGAGGATGCTGTCCGTTCTGTGGTGGAGAAACTCGAGGCGCTTGCGCCGACGATTGAGGGTAATTGTGAGTTGTTATGCTGGCTGCGGGGCGAGAGGCAGGGCTACGATGAGAAGGAGCAGAGAAATCGGCATATCCGGATTATCGACTTCAATGCGCCGGGTAACAATACCCTGCATGTTACCTGGGAATGGCGCCTCAGGCCGCCGGTTCGTAAGGGCAACCGCGCGGACGTGCTGTTTCTCGTCAACGGCATGCCGGTCGCCATTGTTGAGCATAAGAATCCGAAGGACAGGGATGCCATCGAACGAGGCATAACGCAGTTGCAACGTTACGAGCAGGAGACGCCGGAGTTGATGGGCGCGCCGCAACTTTTCAACGTAACGCACCTGTTTGAGTACTGGTATGGCGTGACCTGGAACGTCTCGCGCCGCTTCATGGCGCGCTGGAAGGAGCGGCCCGAGGACAGTTACCGGTTTGCCGTGCAGTCGTTCTTTGAACCCACGGATTTCCTGCGCACCTTGCGCGACTGGATTCTGTTCTACGTCGAAGACGGTGAGATGAAAAAATCCGTGCTGCGCCAGCACCAGCGGCGCGCCATCGATGCCATCGTTGAGCGTTGCGCCGAACCGGAGAAGCGGCGCGGGCTTATCTGGCACACCCAGGGGTCGGGCAAGACGTTTACATTCCTTACCGCTGCGCGACTGATCCTGGAAAAAAAGGAGGAATTCCATAATCCGACCGTTATTGTGGTAGTGGACCGGACAGAGTTGGAAGGACACCTTGTGGGCTGGGTCGAAAGGTTGCTGGGTGAGATGAAGCAGCAGGAGATCGCGGTCTGGCGCGCCGGTTCCAGGGCTGAACTGCAGGAATTGTTGAAAACCGATAAGCGCGGCCTGGTGCTGTCCATGATCCATAAGTTCGATAAACTGGAAAAGGATGCCAATACCCGTTCGAACGTCTACGTTTTCATCGATGAAGCGCACCGCTCGGTTGCCAAGGACCTGGGCACATACCTGATGGCAGCGTTGCCGAACGCGACCATCATCGGTTTTACCGGCACGCCTGTCGATAAGACGGCTTACGGCAAAGGCACTTTCAAGATATTCGGCGCGGATGATGAACCGGGCTACCTCGACAAGTATTCCATTGCCGAATCCATTGAGGATGAGACTACCCTTCCCATCCGCTACAAGCCGGCGCCAGGCGAGTTGACCGTGCCGGCACCGCAACTGGACCGGGAGTTCTTTTCCCTGGCCAAAGCAGAAGGTGTAACGGACGTGGATGAACTCAACAGGGTGCTTGATCGGGCAGTCGGATTGCGCACATTTTTAACGGCTAATGATCGGGTTGACAAAGTGGCTGCATTCGTTGCCGGACACTACAGGGAAAATGTCGAACCACTGGGCTACAAGGCGTTCCTGGTCGGGGTAAACCGGGAGGCCTGCGCCAGGTATAAGGAAGCGCTCGACAAACTGTTGCCGCCTGAATGGACTGCGCCTGTCTATACCAGAAGTGTTGATGACAAAATTAAACGCCCACTCGTCGCCAAGTGGCAGGTATCGGAAGAAGAGGAGGAAGACATACGGCTGATATTCAAAAAGCCGGATGAGGAACCGAAGATACTGATCGTCACAGATAAACTGCTGACAGGTTTTGATGCGCCGGTCCTGTACTGCATGTACCTCGACAAACCGATGTGCGACCACGTCTTGTTGCAGGCCCTCGCCCGGGTAAACCGCCCTTATATGGATAAGCAGGGCAAAACCAAACGTATTGGTCTGGTCGTTGATTTTATCGGCGTGTTGAATGAATTAAATAAGGCCTTGCAGTTCGATTCCACCGACGTCAGCGGCGTAATCGAAGACCTGGACCTGCTGCGTAAGGATTTTCTGGAGAAGATTGACAGGGCGAAAAGAAATTATCTCAGCGAATGGGGGGACGGAGGCGCGGACGAAGCCTTTGAAGAAATCGTCTATGGCCGTTTCCTGGAACTGGAAGCGCGCAAGGAATTTTACGATAAGTTCAAGGAGATAGAGGCGCTTTGGGAGATATTGTCGCCGGCCCCTGAGCTATATGATCAAATTCCCGCTTACAAGCAATTGGTTAATCTCTATGCCGCGGTACGTAATGCTTACGCAAGCCAGGTTAATTACGAGGCAGACTTGGCTGATAAGACGCGTGAGATGGTTCAGGACAGCGCCGTCCAGGAGGGCTTGGGCTACCTGGAGAAGACAGTGACGTTTGACGTGAAGACGCTCCAGGCGCTCCGGGATGAGGCGGGCAGTTCGGCAGAGGCCAAGGCATTCAACCTCGTGCGCGGTCTGCGCCAGGAAATTAAGAACAGGCCGGACGTAGAACCGGTACTGTCGCCATTGAAGGAACGGGCCGAGAAAATCCTGAAAGACTTGGAGGAACGCAAGACAACCGGGCTTGCTGCGCTGGAGCAATTAAGCGGGTTGGCCGGGGAGAAGGAAGCTGCTATGGAGGCCGCGCTGGACAGCGGCCTTTCACCCCGGGCATTCAGTGTCCACTGGCAATTGAAGGGTGATGAGGCAATAAGCGCCGCCGGCATCCCGACCCTGGACCTGGCGCGGGAAGTGGAAACACTGATGAATCGTTTTCCGAATGCCGGCGCCAATCCCGATGAAAAACGCCGATTGCGGGCGGCCCTCTACCGGCCACTGTTACAGTTGGGCAAAGATGAACGCAGCGAAATCGTAAAACGCATACTTGCCATTCTACTGGACGCGGACAGTGGTGAGGACTTATAACCACCGGCATAAAGCCATTCGCTCCCAGGTCGAATATTGGGCGCGCAGGTTAAAGGTCAGGCCCCGTTTCGTTCGCGTTCAGCGTATGACGCGCAAGTGGGGATCATGTTCCACCTCAGGGGTGATTACCCTGGCCGATGATCTCGTTGAACAGGAAAAGGACTTTCGAGACTTCATCATCGTCCATGAACTGCTGCACCTGCGCGTTCCCAACCATGGCAGGCTGTTCAAGGCATTGTTGACGGTCTATGTGCCTGATTGGAAGGAGCAGGATGTAAAACGACGTGGCATCTGAACGCGCAGGCAGGTAACACACATCTTTTTTCCTGTCTTTCGGGAAAAATTCCCGTTATCATGCGTGGTCTTTTCACCCGGATATAACATGACGTTTACCGCTGTAAGGAATTTCCTGCTTTTGCCCGCCGTGATTATCACCGTCCTGCCTGGCGCTGTCCGGGCCGACCTGACGGATATGAAGGTCTATTCACCTATCGTGGAAAAGGGGGACCTGCAGTTCGAGATCATCGGCAACGTGGTCGTCGATGACGATGATGAGTACCACGGTTTCAAGCACCAGGAGTTCGAGCTTGAATACGGGGTGAAGGATTTCTGGGCTACTTCCATTACGGCCAGCGTAATCGAGCCCGCCGGGGAAGGGGTCAAGTACGATATCCTGGGCTGGGAGAACACCTTCCAGTTGACCGAGGAAGGCAGGTACTGGCTGGACTTCGGTTTTCACATGGAAATCGAGGCCAACGATGAGGGCGATGAACCCCATAACCTGGAGGCGCGCTTCCTGTTCCGCCGGGCTTCCGGCGCTTTCGAGCATATCCTGAACGTGAACTTCGAGCAGCAGTTCGGCAGCGCCGCGGACGAGAGCACTGAGCTGGAATATATCTGGCGCACGAAATACACCCTGGATGATGACACTGCCATCGGCTTCGAGGCGTTCGGCGCGCCGGGTGAAGTCAAGTACCTGCCGGCGTTGTCCGAACAGGACCACCGCCTGGGGCCGGCATTTTACCGCGATGTAAAAGTCGGCGACGTTACCGTGGAAGTGAACCTGATCTGGCTGGTCGGCCTGACCGGGGGCAGCGCCGCACACACCCCGCACTGGCAGATTGAGATAGAGTTCTGATGAGCGAAACCGACTTTTCACTTCACTACCCCTTCGGCAGGACCGTGCCCGACCCGGGAGGCTACATGGAAATCCGTCCGGGTATCTTCTGGCTGCGCATCCCGTTGCCGGGCAGGCTGGATCACATCAACCTGTGGCTGCTGGACGCCGGCGAGAGCTGGGTCCTGGTGGATACCGGTCTCGCCTGGCCGGAAGCCCGGCAAGCATGGAACAAGATAGCGTCCGAACTGGTGCAGGACAAACCCGTAGGCAGGATCATCGTCACCCACTTTCACCCGGACCACGTCGGCCTGGCCGGCTACCTGGGCGGAAAATTCGGCGCGGAGCTGGCCATGACCCGGATGACCGCGGAGAGGACCCGTTTCCTGCTCGACAGTGAGAACGATGACTGGCGGGAGATCGTCCTGGCCTTCTGCCGGCTGCACGGTATCGGGCCGGAGGAGCAGTACCTGTCGTTCATTACCGGGCAGCGCTACCGGACCGCGGTGAGCAGACTGCCGGAAACCGTCACTTTTCTCGATCACCACCGGCCCGTCTCAATCGGAGAGCATGAATGGCAACCCCTGGTGGTGTGCGGCCATGCGGAGGACCACCTGGCGCTGTTCAGTCCGGTGTTGAAACTGTTGATCTCCGGCGACCAGGTGCTGCCCACCATCACGAGCAATGTCGGCCTGCACCTTAACAATGAGGACAGGGACGCCCTGGATGAATACCTGGCGTCCATGGGCCGGTTCGAACAGTTGCCGGAGGATACGCTGGTGCTGCCTTCCCACGGGCGGGTGTTTACCGGGTTATACAAACGGATCGCAGCGATAAACCGTAGCCATGACAAGCAGTTGGAGAAGATCCATGCCCTGTGCGAGACCCCCGGCTGCGCCTGGGAACTGTCCCCGAAGCTATTCTCCCGTCCACTGGACGAATTCAACCGCATCATGGCCTTCGGCGAGACCCTGGCGCACCTCGAATACCTGCACAACCGGGGGAAACTGGCAAAGGAAATGCGCAACGGGACCTGTTACTACGCGCAGGTGCGCGCCCAGATGGCCCAGAGGGTCGGACCAGGCTAACTCAGGCTAACTATCTGTTTTAGTTAGGTTTATGTGCGATGTATGCCTGTTATTTCCCCTTAAACGCCCCTTTTTGCTACAAAAAACGAGGTCGTAAGCTCTGATCACCTGATTACCCGGACAGCGCTTTCAGATGCTCCTCGATACAGAGCGGTAGCATCGCCAGGTTATAGCCTCCTTCCAGTACCGAGACGATACGCCCCCCGGCGTGTTTGTCTGCCATTTCCATCACCCGGGCCGTCATCCAGCCGTAGAAACCGGTGCTGAGGTTGATCTCGCCCAGGGGGTCGTCCCGGTGAGCGTCGAACCCGGCGGAGATGATGATGAATTCGGGCCTGAAGTCGTCCATGGCCGGCAGGACCTTTTCCATGAACGCCGCCTCGTAGTCCTTGTCGGCGCTGCCGGCGCGCATGGGGCAGTTCACGGTGGCGCCCCTGCCTCTGCCTGTGCCGGTTTCCGACCAGGCCCCGGTGCCGGGATAAAACGGGTACTGGTGGGTACTGATGAACAGCACCGACGGGTCATCCTCGAAGGTGTGCTGCGTGCCGTTGCCGTGATGCACGTCCCAGTCCAGGATCATGACCTTGTCCAGGCCGTGGCGCGCCTGCAGGCAGCGCGCCAGGATGGCGACGTTGTTCAGGATGCAGAACCCCATGGCCTGTTCCTGCTCGGCATGGTGGCCGGGCGGGCGCACCAGGGCGAAGCCGTTGCTGATCTCGCCGTCCATCACGCCGTCCGCCAGCGCGATGGTCGCACCGGCCGCCTTGAGGGCGATGTCGAAGGATTCTTCGCTCACCACGGTGTCCATGCTGTCGAGAAATCCGCCCCCGCCAAGACAGCTCTGCCGGGCCCGGTCCAGGTACGCGGAAGAATGGCTGGTTTCGATGAGGTCCCGCGCTACGGGCAGCGCATCGAGTTGCTTCAGGTCCTCAAACCAGGGCAGCGTATCGAGATGCGCCATGGTGGCGCTGAGCCGCTGCGCGCACTCCGGATGGCCGGCCCCGGTATGGTGCGACAGGAACGCCAGGTCGAAGATGAAGCCGGTGGTCAATGTTTACGTGCCCGTGAAAAACGATTCATCAAGGTATTGAGTATATACGCTACCAGCCTGGAATTTGAAAGTCCCGTAAAGATATTGAAGTTATTCCGGGGATAGCAGACAATACGCCTTCACTGCCGGAATAGCTCAGTCGGTAGAGCAACGCATTCGTAATGCGTAGGTCGGGAGTTCGAGTCTCCCTTCCGGCACCGTTTCACTATTTTTGTGGTTCCCAGTAGTTCCTGTAATGCGCGTCTAACCTTAAACAGCGGAATAGAATCCGGGCGGTGCTGCCCTGGTGCCAGGCACATGGTTTTGTCGAGCACAATGTAGCGGGTGAGATGATTGACGGCGCCCTCCCTGCCATGCCGGCCCTCAAGGAACATTACCGGGCATTGACTTACCAGGAAGTTCCCGCGGCGCTGGAGACAATTGATGCCTCTAGCGCCTCCCTGTCAGCCAGGCTGTGCTTCCGTTTTCTGGTACTGACGGCCATCCGTAGTGGCGAGGCGCGCGGTGCGAGGTGGTCCGAGGTAAACCTGGATGCGATGGAACAGTGGGCCGCCTATATCACCGGTACTGATGACGATGAGGTGCAGTCACATGGCTTGGGGTAGCAGTTTGACAACGGAAGAGTTTAATCAGGAAGTTAAAAAAGCCCGCATGTTATTTAAGCTACAGCCGAAGCTGTCAGGTAAATCGCCAGCTGAAAACTACGCTCGCCACCGCGCGGTGCAAGCCGTTGATTGGCGGAATTGCAGAGATGACAAACAGGCAGAGTTTTTGATTGAAAAGCAGTTCCCATGGGAATTGGTTTCTCGTATCGGGCTGCGGACGCAACAGGTACGTGATCAAGTCAACGAGATGCTCCAGGCTGCCTCATATAAACCGCAGGTTGAAATTAAGACTGAGTGGTATTATTAGCGTAAGGTAGAGAAACATGATCGAGTTCAAAACAGGCGACATCCTTACCGAGGATGCTGAAGCTTTGGTTAATACTGTCAACTGTGTTGGTTTCATGGGGCGCGGCATCGCACTTCAGTTCAAGAATTCCTTTCCCGATAACTTTAAATCTTACGCCGATGCTTGCAAGCGGAAAGATGTACAACCAGGAAGGATGTTTGTTTTCGAGACGGGGCAACTGGCGAATCCGCGTTACATCATCAACTTCCCGACCAAGCGTCATTGGCGTGGTAAAAGCCGAATGGAGGATATTGACGCCGGTCTTGTTGCACTGGCAGAGGCAATCAGGTCATATAACATTCAGTCGATTGCCATACCACCCTTGGGCAGTGGGTTGGGAGGGCTGAATTGGTCTGACGTACGCCCGCGCGTTGAAAAGATGCTAGGGCAATTCAACGACTTGGAAGCCGTTGTATTCGAGCCGAGTGGTTCATTGGTGGACACTGGAGCCAACCGTATGGTTGTTTATTGATATCCTGGACAGGTTGCACTAAAATGAACACTAATCATGCTGTAAAGAGGGATTAATTAAAATGGTGAAATCATTCTATGTGGTTGTATATTATATATAATATAGCGATACTATCGGCCAATCTATCGGCCATATATCGGCTATCTATCGGCCAATCCATCGGCCAATCCGTCGGCCGCCAATAGTGTCATACAGGATAAAAACAAACCATGAATGCCGAAATTAACAAAAAAGAAGAAAAATATATTGTTGAGATCATCAACGCTGCCGAGGGCGGGCTCGGTGGCCGCGAAATTAACAATGCCTTAAAGCTCCGTATGCGACGCAAGGCCCCCAGTGAAAGAACGGTGAGGAGAATACTGGATGCATTAATTAAGAAGGGGGCCATCTCACGCACCGGTAAAAACCGGTACGCCAAATACCAGCGGGTTGAGGCCCCTGTGTCGGGGGCAAAAGATGATGACAAACCGGTCATCCCCGTCTCTGACGAGGGCAAGTCGATCCAGGAGTATGTGCGCCGCCCTGTATGCGCCCAAGCAAGAATGCAGTTCAGGCGCCAGTTCATGCACGCAACCAGGGCGAAACTCCGAAACATTTCTGCTGATAGGGGGAATATCCCCAGGGGTTACATAATTCCAGGCCAAGGCTATCTTTGCCCTGATGACCCCCTCCCCATAACCTGATCCACCCACCGTTTAGGGATTTCCCTTACTATTAAACTTTCCAGACTTATCGATAGGCAAAACAACATTGGCAGTTTTTTCTCCCCGCTTTACTGCGACAAAAAGGTGGGTTGGGCGGCCACTCCTGTCAGTGAGCACAAAGGGCCGTTCCATGCGTTCAGGCATCCAGTTGGAACCACCAACAAGTGGTATGCCTTTTTCTACCAGTAATTCAACATCGTCTTGCAACCAACGATAACCATCGGTAGAAGAAATAATGCCTACATAAGTATGTGCATGAAATACTGCATTGAATCGCTGATATCCGGCATCGTACCAAATTGACATGTCTTCTGAATCGAAACTGTTGATCACCGGATTTTGGTAAATAGTAAAAGGACCTGTTGGCGACAATGCCGTCGCCAATGCTTGATTACGGATGAATTCTTCAGTATTGGGCTTATCTCCTTTAATAAAGATGATAATACTTTCCATCTTCATCGTGTATTACTGAAGCGCCCCATGTATGCCAATGCTTGTCAGAAAACACGTAGCGCCCACCGGATTGCAATTCCAGGTTACTGACCACTGATCGGGGTAATGCTTGTGTTTGAAGCTCACCCTGTGCAGGCAAGTGCCTGTCATTATAAACACTTGCAGCATTGCCCCACTGAGCTGAAAGAGAAACGCTGACCGCAAAAGCCAGGATTGGTAAATTTCTATTCATTCCTGCTTTTTGTCACTGCTCGCTCAGCTGGGTCATTTCGCGTTGGGATATCCGCCCCGACCTCCGACAACCAGGCCTGCAAGTCTGATAGCAGATCACCTGCAATATCGGGATGGTTCAGCGCCAGGTTAATGGCTTCTCCAGGATCATTATCAAGGTTGTAAAGCTCGCTGCCGTTATCCTCATAGAAGTATATCAGCTTCCATGGACCGGAACGTATTGCGCTGGAAGGAACTGAACCGCTCCCATGATAGTGTGGAAAATGCCAGTAAAGATTACGTTGGGTTAATTCGCTTCTGCCCGTTATTACCGGGACGAGGCTCCTGCCGTCCACAGGTAAATCAGAACTGCTACCGGTCATTTCAAGCAGCGTAGCGTACAGGTCCGTGGATGTGACCGGCGTTGCGTCAGCGCCATTCGATACACCAGGCACATGAATAATCAATGGAACGCGGATACCACCTTCGTAAAGCCAGCCTTTACCTGCGCGCAAAGGGAAATTGGATGTGGGAATGCCATTTTGATAAATGGCATGGGAAGGATCCAACGTCGCCAGTCCCCCATTATCAGACGTGAAAATAATAATCGTATTCTCATCCAGGCGCATCGCTTCCAGTGTATCCAGTAATCGGCCGACATTATGGTCCATGGCCGCGATCATCGATGCATAAGCCGGGTTGTCCTGACGCAGTTTGGTAACCCCGCCCCGTTCCCGTTGTTCATCGGGCTGTCCGCCCGGCCCCAGGGCTTCAGCCTTGTTCACGTATGTATCGAAATACTCTACAGCCGGCTCTATCGGGGTATGCACGGTGTAAAAAGAAAGATAGGCAAAAAAAGGCGCTTTACGATGTTGTTTAATAAAATTGATTGTTTCCGATGTCAGTCTGTCCGGCAGATATTCACCGGCAGCGCCATCCTTCAGTAACGGATTTTGATACGGAGAAAAGTAGCCCCCGGGTGGTTGTCCCAGCTGTCCGCCGCCGACATTGATCTCAAATCCCTGGTCATCAGGATGATAGCCCTCGCCCCCCAAATGCCACTTTCCGGCAAAGAACGTGTGGTAGCCTCTGTTGCGTAAACTCTCCGCCAGAGTGGCATGTTCCAGAGGTAACTCCCCAGGAATTGCGGGCTCCTTCAAGGACTTTCCCGGCGGCTGTTGTCCGGGTATCCAGTTAGTAATATGTAACCGGGCCGGATGTTGTCCGGTCATTAACGCAGCTCGCGTAGGCGAACAAATGGCCGCATCGGCATAGGCCTGGGTAAAACGGACGCCCTTACGGGCCAGGGCGTCGATATAAGGCGTATCATAAAAGCTGCTGCCGGCATAACCCACATCATTTACTCCCAAATCGTCAACTAATATAAAAAGAATATTGGGCAGGGAAGCCGAACCAGAGGAGGCGCCTGGGGCGCATCCTGCCAAAAGACATTGAAACAGAAGGCAAATTAACTTTATCCCCCGTATGCTGAACCCGGTAATTCGCTTTTTCACGTCTTACTTCGATTGGATTTCAGCAGTGCGCTCAAAAGCGGTGGCAATCTCGCGCAAGGACACATTCAGAATGCTCCGTGATAGTGATTCCAGCCCCGACAGATCGCCACTGAAGTGATAAGTGCGATGCACGTGAAGGTAGCTTTCACCTGGCGCCAACGCAAGCGCCGGGCTCGAGGTCTCAATCTCGAAAAATGGCCCCAGGATACCGCCGTCCACCGGGCCGTCATTGTAACTGTTGACGGCATCACCCTTGTAGGGTTCATCTTGTATCTGCCACGATGAATTAACGTAGGCGCTGTCAGGGGGTGGAAGGTTATACTGCACCAGGGTCAGCACATTTCGCGCCGCGTCCCAACTGCCGGCCAGGCCGCGGCTCCTGTCGGGACTGATGCCTATCTTGCTTCTGTAGCGGCCATCTGCTGAAAAATACAATACACCTCTTTGCTCATCCACTCGTAATCGATCAGCCGGCACTTTCCCGAAATAGTCGTCCTTTACAACCGGGCCGGGTTCATGCCCATCGGGCGCCGTGTCCCTGAAAGGTATCACCACCGTAGTTGCTTCGCCATGTTTCATCATGCCTAAAATCCAGATGGATGGAAGGCCGGTTTTCTCATTCCAGGCTGTATTGCCACTGTTGAACAATTGATTGCGGCTCTCATAGGCCACCACATCAATTTTATTGTCGGGAACAATTCCCAACGCTTCCGTCAAAGCGGCATTACCGAGCAACGCCACTTCCCGCTCAATAGTCATGTCAAACATGACGCCTGACCAGTTTTGCAGAATTTCCCGATGCCTCAGTCGCACACGACAGGCATCCTGTTCCACAATTTGCCAGGGAAGCGTGTCGATGAATGGCGGAACGTGCCAATAGTCAAATTCGAAGGGACTGCCTGGTTTAAAATACCAGGAATATTGTCCGCCTTCCGGCCCTATCCAGAACCGGTCTTCGCCGCCAAATACATGAATATGTTTTTCCAGCCCCTGCCGCTGTTCCTCTGCAACAATGCCCCTGGCAATTAATTTGTAGTTGAGCCAGCCAAAACTGATGCCTTGCTCGCCGGTTGCGCTCGATGTCATTACTCTTCCCTGCCAGGCTGGCGCCACCGCTATCCTGGGGCCCGACGGTTTATCGCCAAGCACTATGGTTTCAGCATGCTTTTCCAAAAAGGCGACGTCTTCACCGAAACTGTTCTCAGCGGCGGCCCGGGTATCGTTATGGCGGCTGTCCTCACCAGTAATGTCCACATTGAAACGTAATAAATACGGCCACGTGTCGGCAGTGCCATACTGCATGGATATTCCCCAGTTAAGCCCATCCCGCAAGGGTGGCGCGTCAAAATCATCTTCACGAAATGCCCCGGGCGCTTTAGGATAATCATCGCCAAAACGCCCGACAATCTCAAAATTCAGGCCATCCTTTGCAAACTGCAATGACTTGCCTTCTTTACCGTGCGTGGACAGCAACGTCATCACCCCATCCTGGTAAGGCCAAACCATCACTTCATGACCGCCGTTGGTCAGCGGGTTGTTTTTATATTTCAGGTAGGGGCCCTGTGGCCGTTCAGAAAAGGCAACGCCCATCCGGGTATATTTCGGGCCCTCTTTGCCATATTTACGCGAGCGCCCTTTATAATAAAGCCAATACCTGCCGTCACGGTATATCAACGCAGCATCATCAACTCGATAACTATCGAAACTACCGGTGTGTTTGTCGGTTGTTAAAACGGGATCATCACTTGCCCGGATAAACGGACCGTCAGGTGACACAGATACGGCAACGCCAATTGCAGTTTCGTCGCTGACCGAATTGTTTTCAAATACATTATCCGGGTTGCCGGGTGTCGGCTTTACTCCGGTGTAAAACAAATAAAAATTATTATGCGATTTGAGAATATTGGGTGTGAACACGCTATAGCTGTCCCAGGCGCCGGGATTCCCGCGAGGCAATGCTTCACCGGCTTCCCGCCAGATGTTACCGTCATCCGAAACAGCGTACCAGACAGACGCATTGTAGCCACTGTAACCGGATGAGGTTTTTGTATACCACAGGTAATACCTGCCGTTATGCAGAATTACGTCACTGGGGTCCCGTCGGGTTATGCCCTGTTCAGGTTCCAGTCCGGGGATCTCAGCATAAGAAAATGCAATATGATAATTTTTTGCCGCTTTTGATTTACCCCGGTCAACTTCAACGGCGGCGCTTTTCAAACTACCCGCCAGTCCTGCGATCAATATTGCAATCACAAATTGACAACGCGCGTTATCCAACACACCTTCACCTCATAAATTGAACTGCAGATGGTTAAAATCACTGCCGAAAGAGAAAACACAAACGCGCCGCCCGGGAGGTAGCAAGGCGGCGCAGTTATGTTGCGGACACAATTTTCAAGTTAGAAATTGACTGTCAGGTTTGCACCGACGTAACGATTGAAATCACGGGGCACACTGCCGGACAGGCTGTCCGGACTGATGATCGTGGCAAAGAATCCATCGCTTGAACTGTGGTGGGAATAGTATTGCTCATCAAATACATTTTTGACAAACACCCCCAGACTATAGCGCTGATTGGGAGAACTTATCCCGAAATAGACATCCGCAATGCCGTGTGAATCCTTGATGAAGCGCCTTACACCGGATGGTTCGGAAGTTTCATCATCCTTCCACCGGTAATCCGCCCTGACATAAGCATAATAACCGCCGGCAAGCGTAAAATCATACCTGCCACTGAGATTAAATTGCCATTCGGGTGAATTTGCAGTCGGGCGCCCGTTTAAATTAAGACGATTAGCCGCTCCTCCGGGAATCACTGCGACACAATCCGAACTCAGCTGCGCATCAAGAAAGGCGGCAGGGCAACCGACGAATATATCGGAGTCAAATTCAGCATCCAGGTAATTGGCGGCAAACGATACTTGCAGTTGATCGGAAATTACCGCCACGGCGTCAAGTTCAACGCCCTGCGAGCGGACATCGCCTGCGTTAATCAAGCGTCTGAACTCCACACCGGTCGTCGGGTCAACAAAAAAGACGCGATCCTGAAAACCTTCGATCTCCAGACGAAACAGGTTTATATTCAAACGCAGCCGATTATTCAATAAGTCTGAGCGAAAACCGATTTCATACTGGGTGGATTCTTCCGCAGCAGTCGGGTAATTGTCATTAGCGGCGTCGGGGTCCGTAAAACCAGGCGTGTTAAACCAGGCAACACCCTTATAACCCGTACTGTAAGTAAAATAAGCCATGACATCGTCGTTTATAAAATACTGGAGACCGGCTTTATACAAAACGTCCGTATCACTGACAGATCTTGTGTAATCGGCAATATTCCGATTTATCGTATTGCTCAGTTGAAAATCCTGCTCCTCGTGCAAAACACGAATACCTGTTATCAGGTTTACCTGGTCAGTCAGGCGCCAATTGGCCTGGCCGAATGCCGCATAATTATTTTTTTCAACTATCGTGCTGTTTACGCCGGCTTTGAAATAACCGTCGTTGCCCGGACCGGTATTAAGATCACTGTTCAAGAACCCGAAACCAAGCGTATTCGGACAAGCGGTAATTTCAAACGTGGCCGGGTCAATGGTGGAATTATTAAGGCCGGGATCAGCCACACAGCTATCGATGAACTCATTTCGGGATGTGTCCTCATAGTAATAGTAAAGACCCGCCACATAATCAAAAAATCCACCCGTCGGCGATGCTATGCGCAATTCGTGCTGGGTTGTTTTGCTGGTAGTCGGGCCGGCAAAATATTCCGGGTAAAGCTTAACCGCCACAGCGCTTTGATCTTCGTTCGTATATAAATCGAAATCACGATAGGAACCCTGGTAGGTCAGGGTGTGATCGCCGATCCTGTGGTTGATTTCAAGTGAGGTGCCGAAATTCTTCAAATCTCCATAATCACGACCACCGAGCTGCGAAGTACGGTTATTGTCAGGCCCGAAAGGTGTTTGCGAGACCGTATGGATCCGGTCATCGGGACTGTTCAATTCAATCCACGCCCGGATGCCTGGCCCGTAATCCTGTTCGCTGTATTCCATGCGCCATAGCAAGTCCGTATCCGCGCTCAATTCATGTAAAAACTGCGCACGCACGCCGTAACTCTCCGAATCGCCGCCATCAGGCTCACCGCTGCGCACATTCGGCAACCAGCCGCCCATACTTTTGTAAAGCGCATTAATTCGCATTGCCGTATTTTCACCAAGTACTGCATTGTATGCGCCTTTGATACGGTATTCTTCGTCTTCGGCAACGGTAAAGGAAAGTTCACCGTAGTTCTCTTCCAGACCCGGACGCCTGGAAATTATGTGCATTGCGCCAACCGACGTATTTTTACCGAACAAAGTCCCTTGCGGGCCTTTTAATACTTCGACACGTTCAATATCCACCAGGTCATTGTGGAATGCCGTTGACCGCGCAAAGGACTCTCCATCCAACATGATCGCCGCGCTGGGTTCGGCGCCTGTTGCCGTCTGCGGCGTGTTAATGCCGCGGATGCCGAAGGCGCCTGTACGTTGATCCTGCCGGTCCTGAAAGTGGATGCCCGGCACGAGCTTGGCCACATCAATAACGCTGTTAAGTCCCGACTCGTCCAGCTTTTCGCCCGAGATAGCGGCAATGGCAATTGCAACATCCTGTAAATTTTCTTCACGTTTGTTCGCAGAGACAATGATTTCTTCTATAACCAGTTCATTTTTGTCGCCTGCTGCAGACATGTCCTGCGCCAAAATGCCTTGCGTGTTCACAGTCCCGAATAACATTAACGCCAACCTGGTTAACAGCGGCGATCTTTTTTCTTTCTTCATCAACGTATTCCTCTCTTTCACAGCCTGGATACCGGTGTCACTACTAATCGTAATGACGCCATCTATGCCGAACACAGGCTTCAGCCCGGTTCCCCTGAGAAGAACTGCAATACCCTCAGCCACGGTATACTCACCTTTGAGGCTATTGCTTATAATGCCCTTTACCCGGTTAAACGGGAACAAGACCTGTTGCTCGGCTTGTTGGGCAAATGCGTTAAGCGCCGCACCTGCCGCTTGTTCAGGGACATCAAAGCGATAGAGCTTGTTTTCTGTCGTATGACCCGTAACAGATAAACAAACGAGCAAGACTAAACCCAGTATCAATTCTGGTAGTTTGGCTCTGCCCATATCGGCTTTATGCCCCTGCAACCATCATGCTCCGCCAAGGTTTAAACGGTCGCATCCGGTCGCATCAAGTAAGACAGGTGAGAGAGAAAAATCTGCTAATCGATTTTTCGGGTTTCGGATACAGTGTGGCAAAAAAACCACCTATATTGTTGATGGAACTCAACTATGGTATTCATGCAGCCACCTGTTGGCTGACCACAGAGATTACTCAGCGGCAAAATCAGGCTTTTGGGACAGGTATACCAGGTTCTCGTTGACCCGTTCGACAGCTATGCCAAAACTGGTTTCAAAGGCCCTGAGCATGGATTCAATTTCCCCGGTGCGAAAATAACCACCAATTTGAACCCGCCGTATAGCTTCATCATTGATGATGATTTTCGTATTTGTGTATCGGGTAATTTCAGTAACAGCGTCTTCCAGGGAATCTCCGTTAAAAATCAACATGCCGCGCTGCCAGGCCAGGTCGCGATCCATTTCTTCCGGCTCAACATTTTCCACGAAACGGATAATTCTATCAAATTCGACCTTTTGCCCGGCTTTGACCGATGCTTTTGTTGGCGCGGTCAGTTCCTCCTCAACAGCTATGACGCCAATCCTGTCCGGCAATTTTTCCGCTGCTGCCGTATTCACCTCCACTACCCCATCGGTAACGGTTACGCCGATGAGTTCTCCCCGATATCTTATATTAAATGCCGTCCCGACTGCCGTGACAGAGCCATAACCCACGTGCACCACAAACGGTCGTAGCGGATCTTTATTTACTTCGAAATGAACCTCACCCCGTTCCAGAAAAATATCCCGAAACTTATCGTTGTAATCGACCCGCACTTTGGAGTTGGTATTCAACTTCATATATGATCCGTCCGCCAAATCGATAGAATCCTGGTTGCCGATTAATGTCGTATAGACAATTTCTGTATTATCCGGCAACCCGACTTGCAACGAATCTTCCTCCTTTTTCGAGAAGATACCTAATGCGATGACTACACATATTGAGGTTACTGCAAGACCTGCCTGTCTCCAGCCAAACCGGAAAAGACGCCAACCTGTTGATTGTTTTATCCGATGGTCTTCAAGTGGGATCAAATGTGACAATTCCGAAAGAATGTCAAAATTCCCCCAGGTACTGGCCAACTCCAAAAACTCCGAGCGATGAACCGGGCTTTGGTCCAGCCACTCCAGTAAGGAATCGATGTCATCGTCTGAAAGATCCGGATCTTCCAGACGTATGATCCACTCACTTGCCTGTTCCCGAATTTTCTCTTTTGTTGCAAGTTTTATTACGTTAACCATCAGTTATCCAAACTTTACTGAAATCAAATTTCAGGCCGTTTTACTGCTGACACGCCGGTATTATTAAATCCATAGCCTCTTCTCTCGAGATAGTCGCGACACAGTGACAAACCCCTGGACAGGTGCTTGTCGACCGTGCTGACCTTGATATTGAGACGCTCGGCAATTTCTTTAGATGTTAAACCATAGACCTTTTTTAAGACGAACGCACGCCGGCATTGTGGCGGGAGTTGCTTCACGCTATGACAAAACAGCATAAACCGCTCTTCCTGTTCAGCCCTGTCTTCAAGTGAGATCTCACTCTTTAAGACATTCGAATAATCAAAATCTGCTATATAGTCTGTTAATTTCTGCGCTGCTTTAGCATGATGGTTGAGCGCCAGGTTTTTGCAAATTTTATAGAGATAGGCCTTGGGTGAATGTATTTCCGTAACTTTTTCTGTCTCTATCGCACGGATGTAAGTATCCTGCAACACATCTTCGATATCACGCGTTGAAGAAAAAAACCGTTGCAGGTAGCATTTCAGACCATTCATGTTTTCAACGAAAATATCCGTCATCCGGCTGGTCTGTGTCTTTAAATCAGCAGCCGGATATTTCTTGTTATGCCACATGACTTGCTTCCCCTGTCCTCGTCAACACTCTGTCTCTCCTGCAATGTGATTAGACAAGGGGCTCCCGCCCGCGCGCCAACCCCACAGGGCATAGTAAACGACCATAAAGAAACCCAGCATAGGCACGAGCAACGATAGCTGAATATCAGTCAGGTCAGCCATATAACCCATGATCGGTGGAAAAACGGCGCCACCGGCGATGGCCATAATCATCAAGGAAGAACCCAGTTTGGTGAGGCGCCCCAGGTTCCTGACCCCAAGAGCAAACACCGTCGGCCACATGATGGACATAAACAGGGTCGTCAGCCACAGCGCTGCTATGGCCGGCCAGCCCGACGCCAGAATAGCCACACATAACAATAAAATATTGATCACCGCATAGTTCAGGAGCAAGCGATTCGGCGCAATCTTCTGCATGATAAAACCGCCGGAAAAACGGCCAATCATCAGTGCGATAAAGCCGTAGGCCAGCAGCTTGCCGGCTGCTTTCTCCGGCGTGCCCGGGCTGAGGTCTTTGACAAAGTCGATAAAAAAGGACCATATACATACCTGTGCCCCCACGTAGAAAAACTGGGTAACAGCCGCCAGGACCAGGTGCTTATGCCGGAACAGGTCGCGCATTCGGGCCTTGTGATCTTCAGCGAAGTCTCCGCCCGTTTCGGTGACCTGTGGAAACCGGGAAAAGAAAATCAAGGCCGCAATAACCGCGACACAGCCCGCCAGCCAGAGGTAGGGTTGTTGAACAGTTTTCGCCTCCGTAATACGCCAGTTCTCAATCTCAGCCGGAGATAATGCCGCCATTTCCGCAGCGGTGTATTCAATGCCGGAAAAGATGAAGATACTGCCGAGAAAAGGACCGACAAAAGCGCCTGCGCCATACATGGACTGGGCAATATTCAGCCTTGATGGTCCGGTACGCGGGTCGCCCATTACGGAGACATAAGGGTTGGCTGCCGTTTCCAGGAAAGCAAGGCCAAAGGCGATGATATAAAGCGCTGCCAGAAATAAACCAAATACCCGTATCTCTGCGGCGGGATAAAACATCAGGGCGCCCCCGCAATAGAGCGTCAGCCCGATTAAAATACCCTTCTTGTAACCAAAACGCTTAATCGCCAGGCCGGCCGGAAGCGCGCCAAAAAAGTATCCGAAGTAAAAGGCCGTCTGGATAAATGCAGCCTGGCCCCGTGACAACTCCAACGCCTTTTGAAACTGACGGATGAGAATATCATTCAACTGCGCAGCCAGCGCCCAGGAAAAAAATAATGTAGTGACCAGCAGGAAAGGCAGTAAATATCTTTTTTCAAGCAAAACAGGCGGGCTTTGCTCTGACAACTCGGCGCTCATGATTTTCCTCTGGTAAAAGGCAGTTTACGACGCTCACCTGTGTTAACAGCAGCGATTGACGTCCTGTCCTTGCAATCAGTATTATTTCAAATATACAATACGGTTTCGCATATTATAACTGAACATGATTGATTTGCAAAAGCTGCCTCACAGGAAAATCGGCGGGACCGACCTTGATGTCGCGACCCTGGGCCTGGGTTGCGCCAGCCTGGGCAACCTGTACCGCACCGTCACAGACACACAGGCCAGGGAGACGGTGCGGTGCGCCCTGGACGCGGGACTGCGTTACATGGACACTGCCCCCTACTACGGCTTCGGCCTGAGCGAACGCCGGGTGGGCGACGTGGTGCGCCGGGAACCGCGAAGCAGTTTTGTCCTGTCAACCAAGGCAGGCCGCCTGCTACGACCTTGCGGGCCTGCAGACGAGAATGAAGCGCGCCATGGTTATTGTTCACCCATGCCATTTGAACCTCTCTATGATTATTCCTATGACGGTATCATGCGCTCCCATGAAGACAGCTTGCAGCGCCTTGGTTTAAACAGCATTGATATTCTTTATGTCCATGACATCGGCAGGGTTACCCACGGTGATGACAACGACCGGCTGTTCAAAACTGTCATGGACAGCGGTTACAAGGCCCTGGACGAGTTGCGCCGCACGGGTCAAATCCGCGCCTTCGGCCTGGGGGTGAACGAGTACGAGGTCTGTGAAGACGCCCTGGAATACGGTGATTTTGATTGCTTCCTGGTGGCCGGCCGTTATACCCTGCTGGAACAAGGCGCCTTGGACAGCTTCCTGCCCAGGTGCGCGGCGCGTAAGATCTCTATTATCATCGGTGGCGTCTACAATTCCGGCATCCTGGCCCTGGGAACCCGGTCCGGGCAGACACTTTACTACAACTATGAACCGGCGCCGACGGCAATTATCGAAAGAGTACAACGGCTGGAAACAGTCTGCGGCGAATTTCAGGTGCCGCTACCCGCCGCGGCGTTGCAGTTTCCCCTGGCCTGTCCGGCTGTAGCCAGTGTCGTCGTGGGCATGGGGAACCCGCTACGCATAACACATACCCTGAAATTATTCAGCATGGATATCCCGGCAGAATTCTGGCAGGCGCTGCGTGCTGAAGGGTTATTGCACCCTGCCGCCCCGGTACCGGAGGGAGGCCGGGTAACCTGTGCCTGAACCGGTTCGTATCGACAGTCATCAGCATTTCTGGCTGCTCAGTCGGGGTGACTATGGCTGGCTGACAGAGGATTTGGCGCCGCTGTACCGGGACTTCCTCCCGGATGATTTGTCCCCCCACCTGATTCGGGCGGAAATTCATCAAACCATCCTGGTACAAGCGGCGCCTACTTTACAGGAGACACATTATTTATTACAACTGGCGGAAGAAACTGATTTTATCGGCGGCGTTATCGGTTGGGTAGACATGGAAAAACCCACGGCTGCCGACGACCTTGAAACCCTTGCCGAACATCCGTTATTCCTCGGCATCCGCCCGATGCTCCAGGACCTTCCCGACCCGGCCTGGATGTTGCGGCCGCGGTTGCAACCGGTTTATGACAAGTTGACCGAACTTGACCTCACCTTCGATGCCCTGGTCAAACCCCAACACCTGCAAGACCTGTATACCCTGTTGTGTCGTTACCCGGACCTGGCAGTCGTTATCGACCACGGGGCCAAACCGGATATTGCCAATAACGTCTTTCAACCCTGGGCCGATGACATGGCCACCATTGCGGTCGGGACCCGCGCCTTTTGCAAGTTATCGGGCCTGCTGACCGAAGCAGGCAATGAACCCGTTTATGAAAAAGTCCGGCCCTATTTGCAACACCTGCTGGATTGTTTCGGCGCCGGACGTTTGATGTGGGGCAGTGATTGGCCGGTATTGGAACTGGCCGCCGATTACCAGACGTGGAATGACGTCAGCAACCAATTCCTGCGGGACCTGGAGATGGACGAGCAACTGAAGATACTGGGAGGCAATGCAAAAACCTTCTACGGTCTGTAACGAGAAGTCGGCGGGACAACCGGAGATGAAATCGAAATTTATCCTGTTGCACCCGCAAGACAACGTACTGGTCTGTTGCCGGGCGGCCGACGCGGGAGAAATGCTCGCGGTGGGCAGAGAAAGCATTGTATTGATGCAGGCCGTGGAACTGGGTCACAAGGTTGCCCGGCGCGCCGTATGCAGGGGTGATAAAATCGTAAAATACGGCGTGTCCATCGGTTCTGCCGCGCAGGATATTCGCCCGGGAGAACACGTACACCTGCATAATATGAGGAGTGATTACACCGCCCCTCATACCCGTGAGCGGCTGCATGAAGTCAGTGACTATAAGTAACGAGAGGTTTCAGATGAACGGTTTTCTTCGCAGAGACGGGCGCAAGGGCATCCGCAACGTCCTCATCGTTGCCTACCTGGTGGAATGCGCGCACCACGTGGCGCGCCTGATCGTCACTCGCAGTGACGACCCGGCCGTACAGTTAATCGGATTTCCGGGCTGCTTCCCCAACGACTATGCGTTCAGGATGATGCAGGCGCTGGGAACGCACCCGAACACCGGCGGCGTGTTGCTCGTGTCCCTGGGGTGCGAGGGGTTCAATCGCGAGGCGCTGGCCCAGACGATCCGGGAAAGCGGCCGGCCGGTAGAGACACTGGTCATCCAGCAGTCCGGAGGTACCCGCAAAACCGTTGAGACGGGGTTGGCAACCGTTACGGCCATGAAAGCGCGCATCGACGCGGCAGAGCAGGCGGCCATGACCCTGGACGAACTGGTGGTGGGGACTATCTGCGGCGGTTCCGACGGCACCAGCGGAATCTCCGCCAACCCGGCCGTAGGCAAATGTTTCGATCGACTTGTGCGGGACGGCGCGACCTGCATCTTTGAAGAGACCGGCGAGCTGGTCGGCTGCGAACGGGTAATGATGGACCGGGCTATCACTCCCGCACTGGCCCGGGAAATCGAGCGCTCAGTGGTCAAGGCCGTGCATTATTACAGTACCATGGGATATGGCAGCTTTGCGCCGGGCAATGCGGAAGGCGGCCTCACCACCCAGGAGGAAAAATCAATGGGCGCCTATGCGAAATCGGGTTCTTCACCGATCCACGGCCTGATTAAGCCGGGTGATCTCCCGCCCAGGGGCGGCCTGTACCTGATGGACGTGGTGCCGGACGGCGAACCCCGTTTCGGGTTTCCCAACGTCGCCGACAACGCTGAGATTGTCGAGCTCATCGCCAGCGGCTGCCACGCGATTCTGTTTACCACCGGCCGCGGTTCCGTGGTGGGATCGGCTATCGCGCCGGTCATTAAAATCTGCGCCAACCCGGAGACCTACAGAAACCTGGCGGATGATATGGACGTCAACGCCGGACGCATTATCGAGGGAGAAGCCGGCCTTGACGAGGTCGGCGCGGAAATCTATCAGCGGCTACAGGCGGTCGCCGCAGGCAACCCAAGCAAATCCGAGGCGCTGGGACACCAGGAGTTTATCCTGACGTATAAATCGTTTGAACCCACAGGCCCTGCCTGTTTGCCGGCCCGTTAGTGAAAAGAAGACGAAAAATACAAAAAATAACAGAATCATGGCGCGCTTAAGCGGAAAAACAGCGCTGGTGACGGCAGCCGGACAGGGTATCGGCAAGGCCACTGCCGAACTGTTTGCCAGGGAAGGCGCCCGGGTCATCGCCACCGATATCAACGAAGCCGCAATGCAGAACCTGACCGGCTGCAGGACACTGCGGCTGGACGTGACTGATAAGGCCGAAATCGAGCAACTGGCCGCAGAGCTGGGCGCGGTTGATATCCTGTTCAACTGCGCCGGCTACGTCGCCGACGGGCCCATCCTGGAGTGTACGGAAGATGACTGGGACTTTTCTTTCGAACTGAATGTCAAATCCATGTACCGCATGATAAAAGCGTTTCTGCCCGCCATGCTGGCGGCAGGGGGCGGCGCCATTATCAACATGTCCTCTGTCGTCAGCGCCCTGACCGCGGCCCCGAACCGCTTTGTGTACGCCGCTACCAAGGCTTCTGTTATCGGCATGACCAAGTCCATCGCGCTGGACTATGTCAAGCAGGGTATCCGCTGTAACGCTATTTGCCCGGGGACGGTCGATACACCATCACTACAGGAACGTTTAAACGCGTTTGCCCACCCGGCGCAGGCGCGTGAAGAATTTGAAAACCGCCAGCCCATGGGGCGGCTCGGTTCGGCAGATGAGATAGCGAATCTGGCGCTGTACCTGGCCGCGGACGAATCGTCTTACACCACCGGCGCGGTCATCCCCGTGGACGGCGGCTGGTCAATCTGATGAAACTGTTACGTTATGGCGAGCCGGGACGGGAAAAACCCGGTATCCTGGATGATGAAGGGAACATAAGAGACCTGTCAGGGCGCGTGGCTGACATCGATGGCAGCGTATTAACGCCGGAGGGACTGGACCGGCTGCGTCAAATCGACCGCGACCGGTTGCCGCGGGTCCGGGCCGGGGTGCGCTACGGGCCTTGCGTGGGCAAGGTCGGCAAGTTTCTCTGCATCGGCCTGAACTATGCCGACCATGCCAGGGAGTCCGGGATGGCAGTACCGGACGCGCCGGAGATATTCACCAAAGCCACCAGCGCCATCTGCGGCCCTGACGATAATGTCATTAAACCCATCGGCAGCGGCAAACTTGATTGGGAAGTGGAACTGGGCCTGGTCATCGGCAGCCATGCCGCGTATATAACAAAAGAAAAAGCAATGGAGCACGTCGCCGGTTACTGTGTCGTCAACGACGTCTCCGAACGCTCGTTCCAGTTCGACTGCGGCAGCCAGTGGGATAAAGGCAAAGGTTGCGATACCTTCGGCCCCCTCGGCCCGTGGCTGGCGACGCGCGATGAAATTGAAAATGTACTCGACCTCGATTTGTGGCTGGAGGTCAACGGCAAGCGCTACCAGGACGGCAACACCCGGACCATGATCTTCGACCCGGCCTACCTGGTCAGTTATGTAAGCCGGTTCATGAGCCTGCAACCGGGAGACGTGGTTTCCACCGGCACCCCTCCCGGGGTCGGATTAGGGCAGAAACCGCCGGTTTACCTCGACGCCGGCGATACGATGACCTTGGGAATCGATGGATTAGGACAACAAACCCAGACCGTGATTGCATACCCGACTCATAATTGACCCGCATATTTCACTCATGGCGACTAAGAGGAAAAGCTATTCTGCGCCGGCACTGTCAAAGGGGCTGGATATTCTGGAACTGCTGACCTCGCAAGAGGACAGCCTCAGCCTGGGCCAGGTCGCCGAAAACCTCAACCGTTCCAAAGGTGAAATATTCCGCATGCTGACCATTCTGGAAGATCGGAACTATATCTACCGGATACCGCAGTCGGAGAACTATATGCTTACCCTGAAAATATTCGAACTTGCGCACCGGCATTCCTACGTAAAACGTCTCTCTTTCGCAGCCGAACCGCAGATGAGGACGCTGGTTCGTACCATCGAACAGTCCTGCCACCTGGTAATCTACTTTGACGGGCGCGGCGTCATCATGGTTCAGCAGGAGAGTCCCGGCGAGCGCGGTTTCAATGTGCGCCTGGGCGCGAGCGCGCCGCTGCCGAATACCTGTTCCGGCCACGTCCTGTTGGCCTTTGCCGAACCCGGACGGCGCAGGGAAATGCTTGCAGATCAGGCGCCCCGTTATAAAAAGCTGTTGACGGCAACAGCCGCCGACAGGATGGCAGAACGTGTTCGCCAGCAGGGATTCGAGCAGGTCAAAAGCAGGCAGGTACAAGGGGTTATCGATATCGGTTACCCTGTATTCGACTATTCAGGGAAGGTCACTGCAGCGTTGGTAGTCCCCTTTCTTGAGTACCTGGACGGTTCTCACCGCGTCAGCTTCGACGAGGCCAGACAGCGCCTGCAAGCCGCGGCTGCGACAATTTCGGCTGCGTTGGGCTATCAGTCTTGACAGGTTAAGGGCCTGGTTCCGGAAAATTTCTACAGCAGGGTTAACAACACCTGTCAGGGGAGGAGAGACAAATGAGTATCAGGCGCATCGGCGGGGTGAAGACAGGCAGCGGAGGGCAGGCATTGCCGTTTTGCCAGGCAGTGAGGGCAGGTGATTGTATTTACGTTTCCGGCCAGGTCGCCATGGATGACAGCGGAGAGATTATTGAAGGCGGTATCGTGCCGCAAGCTCACAAGACCATCGAGAATATTGTTTCCATCCTGAACAAAGCAGACTGTACCCTCGCCGACGTGGTGAAAGTCAACGTCTGGCTGGATGACCCCCGGGATTTTCAGGCGTTTAACCGTGTGTATGCAGAATACTTCGGTGAAAACCCGCCGGCGCGCTCCTGCGTGCGCTCGCAAATCATGGTAGATGCAAAAGTGGAGATGGATGTCATCGCCTGGAAGC
Source organism: Gammaproteobacteria bacterium (assembly GCA_965204045.1). Classification (GTDB taxonomy): domain Bacteria; phylum Pseudomonadota; class Gammaproteobacteria; order Eutrophobiales; family Eutrophobiaceae; genus JAAXHV01. The sequence continues at coordinate 3,630,481 of CBDBDW010000002.1, read as the reverse complement.
CAGAAGTAAAGTAAAACGCCATTCAGGGATGGTCATGAGCTATTCGGTCTACGCGTACCCCTGGAATTTATCCCTTGAAAATTACCGGCACAAGCTGGATGACATTCTGTCCCTGGGATTACAGGGGATCAACCTTGCCGTGAGTTATCATGCCGGCAAGTTCATTCATCCGCGTAGCACCCGGCATCGCGTTTATTTTCCTGAAGACGGCGTGATTTATTTCAGGCCGCGCGCTACATACAAACGGATCAAGCCCGCCCTCAGCGGCCTGCTTGAGCAAGGCGACGTGCTTGAATACCTGGGTAAAACGGAAGGGTTGTTGCTGAATGCCTGGACGGTCCTCCTGCACAATTCCCGGCTGGGCATGCTATACCCGGAGGCAACTGTCAAAAACGCCTTTGGCAACGGCTATGTTTACAGTTTGTGTCCCGCCCATCCTGACGTGCGGCACTACGCCATCACTTTGTGCCGGGACCTGGCGGCGCATTACCCCATCGATAACCTGCTGCTTGAGACCCCCGGTTACCTGGCCTACAGCCATGGTTACCACCACGAATTTGCCCAGGTGCAGCCGGATACCTGGCTGGATGCCTGGCTGGGTTTGTGTTTTTGCGACCATTGCCTTGCCGGGGCCGGTAAAGCGGGTATTGATGGTGCGGGTTTGCAGCGTTTTGTGGCAACTGCTGCCGATAAATACCTGGGTGGCACTGAATTAACCTTGAACAAAACCGCGCTTGACTGGCTGGAAAATGACGTCAATGCCAACGCGGAACTCAAAGCGTTTGTGCAATGGCGCTGTGAGGTGGTGGCATCCCTGGTCAGGGAAATCCGTGCCCAGGTTCGATCTGAGGTAAAAGTAAAAGTCATCACCACCACGCAACCGTCGCATCGTACCAGCGTCCTGGAAGGCCATGATTTGCCGTCATTGCACGATGCTGCCGATGGTTTGGAACTGCCGTTGTACCAGCCGTCGGCGACGACAACGAAAGCGGAAGCCGAATACGTTATTCAACAGGTCGGAGGGGTCGAACGCGTCGGCGCCATCCTGCGGCCGGGCTGGCCGGATATGCACAGTGAAGAACAGGTTGCAGATACGCTGAACAGTGTTGAGGAACTGGGATTTCATGATGTCAGTTTTTACAACTATGACATGCTACGGCCGCTGAATTTGCAGTGGCTGGAAAACACACTTGGAAACAGACGGGAGACAGATTCATGAGTGGCTATCGGTATGATGAAAGCGTCGTGCTCATAACCGGCGCAACGGGAGGGGTAGGCCAGGGTTTGTGCCGGTATTTCTGTGCGCGCGGCGCCACCGTTCTGGCACTGGGCAGAAACCGGGAATTGCTGGAGCGACTGGGTAATGAGCTGGAAGAAAATTATATTCCGGTTTCCGTGGACGTTACGGATTTACCTGCGTTAAAGGATGCGGTCAGGACCGTGACGGACAGGACCGGCGCCGTCGGTGTCCTGTTGAACAATGCCGGGGCCGCCTCTGCAACGGCCCTGGCCAACCTGACCCCGGAAGCATGGCAGCGCGATATCAACCTGAACCTGTCCGGCGCCTACCACTGTGTGGAAACGGTCAAGGAGGCCATGTTTGCCCGCGGCGAGGGCGTGATTATCAACATCGGCTCCGTCAATTCGCTCTCCACCCTGGGGCATCCTGCCTACAGCGCGGCCAAGGCAGGTTTAATCAGTTATACCAAATCGCTTGCTGTCGAGTACGGACCCAAGGGGATCAGGGCCAACCTGTTAAACCTGGGCACAGTCAAAACCCAGGCATGGAATGAACGGGTTGCCAGGAATCCGGGGATTTTCGACGATTTGAAAAAGTGGTATCCACTGCGCAACTTCGCGGAGCCACAGGACGTGGCTGCCATCTGCGGTTTCCTGGCCTCAGCGGATGCCCGGTTTATCACCGGCGCCATCATTCCCGTGGATGCGGGCCTGACTGCGGGCAATCCCGTCATGGCAAGTGAATTGACGCTTGAGGAATTTTAGGTGGCGCCGGCTTTGGACTCATTGCTGTCAATGCCCCTGGAAGCCGGGACAAAGGGTCTCCCGCATGACGCTGCCGGACTGTTGTTGTCCGGCGTTGCAGGCCGGAACTGGAACCTGCTGCAAGGACGCATCCCACTTCCATGCGCCGTGCTCAAACAGCGCGCGCTGGAACATAACGCACACTGGATGCGGGATTTTCTGGAAAAAGAAGGCATTCTGTTCGCGCCCCACGGAAAAACCACCATGGCCCCGCAGTTATTCGACCTGCAATTGCGCTTGGGCGCCTGGGGCATTACGGTAGCCACCGTTCAGCAATTGAAAGTCTGCCGGCGTTTCGGCGTGCAACGGATACTGATGGCAAACCAGTTGGTTTCGGTCAGCGATATTGAGTACGTTGCAGGGGAGATGCGCCGGGACGAGACGTTTGAATTCTATTGCCTGGTCGATTCTTCAGAGGGAGCGGAGCGTTTGCAAAAAGTCCTGGAGCAGGCCGGTCCGGCCAAACCGTTAAGGGTGCTGGTGGAAGTGGGCGTGCCGGGCGGGCGCACGGGTTGCCGCACGGTGGATGAAACAATCCGGGTAGCGGAGAAAATCGCCGGGCTGTCCCACCTCTCCCTTTACGGCGTGGAGTGTTATGAGGGAATCATTTCCACCGGTGACGATAAAGAAGATGAACGGCGTATTACCGCGCTTCTCCGGAGAGCGGAGACTGTTTACCAGGGCTGCCGGTCCCGGGGCTTATTCGCTGACCGGCGTTGCGTCATATTGAGCGCCGGCGGTTCGGCCTGGTTCGACGTGGTTGCATCGACGTTTGGCCGGATAAGCGACGAGGCAGTTAAGATCATTGTACGCAGCGGCTGCTACCTGCCCCATGATTCGTTGTTCTACGACCGCCATTTCCACAAGTTGCAGTCAAGATGCGCGACTGAAGCGGACCTTAAGGGTTCTCTCAAGCCGGCCATGGAGATCTGGGCCTGTGTGCAGTCCGTTCCGGAACCGGGGTTGGCTGTTCTCAACGTGGGCAAGCGTGACGTTTCCCATGACCTGGATCTTCCCGTAGTGGAAAAGTGGTATCGTCCGGGCTTTTCCACACATCCCGAACCCCTGGCGGGAGAGTCGGCCATAATTGCCCTGCATGACCAGCATGCCTGCCTGCGGTTTTCCGGCGCGACAGGCCTGGCCGTAGGCGATATGCTGGCCCTGGGCATTTCCCACCCTTGCACCACCTTCGACAAGTGGCAACTGCTGTGGCTGGTGGATGATGACTATAACGTCACCAGCGGCATCCGGACGTTTTTCTGAGCGGCTGTCATGTCTCATGCATACGACCTGATATTGCGCGGCGGCGAGGTCATAGACGGCAGCGGCGCCGGCCGCTTCGGCGCGGATGTTGCAGTAAAAGGTGATCGCATCGCACATATCGGCCGGCTGGACCGGGCAGACGCCGAACGGGTACTGGATATCACCGGCAGAATACTCTGTCCCGGTTTCATTGACGCGCATACCCACGATGATCGGGTGTGCATTGACAAACCGGCCATGCAGCCGAAAATCAGCCAGGGGGTAACGACCGTGGTAACCGGCAATTGTGGCCTCAGCCTGGCGCCGCTGGTTTGCGCCGCCACTCCGGTAGAGCCCTTGAACCTGCTCGGAAGCGGAACCGAATTTGAATTCAACGACTTTCGAAGTTATATCGAAGCGGTGAAGCAGGCAGCGCCTGCGGTCAACGTGAGTGCGCTGGTGGGGCATTCGACCTTGCGCGCGGCAACCCTGTCCGACCTGGATAAAAAAGCGTCAGCGAAGGAACTTGATGACATGTTGAAGCTGCTGGAGGAGGCCCTGGACGCGGGCGCGGCAGGCTTAAGCAGTGGCGTATTTTATGCGCCGGGTAGCGCAGCCGACCTGGAGGAACTCGTCCCCCTGGCAGGACTCACAGGGGAGAAACAGGGTGTTTACACGACGCACCTGCGCGATGAATATGACCACGTGCTCGATGCCCTGCGGGAGGCCCTCGAAACTGCAAGTCAGGGCAGGGTTCCCTTGATCGTCTCCCACCATAAATGCGCGGGCGTACAGAACTGGGGCCGGACGACAGAGACGCTGGCGCTGCTCAATGAGGCGGGTAGGACACGGCCTGTCAACATCGATTGTTATCCATATACTGCCGGTTCCAGCGTGCTCAATCCGGAACTGGTGGATGGCAGGACAAAAGTTCTGGTGACCTGGTCGGATTCCTGTCCGGAACTGGGCGGGCGTTACCTGCACGATATAGCAGAAGAATGGCAATGCACCCAGCAGCAAGCGGCCGAACGCCTGCTGCCCGGCGGCGCCTGCTATTTCCAGATGCATGAAGACGACGTGCGCAGGGTACTGCAACATCCGTCCTGTGTTATCGGGTCGGATGGTTTGCCGAACGATCCGCGGCCTCATCCCCGGTTATGGGGAACGTTCCCGCGTGTGCTGGGCCATTACGCGCGGGATGAGGGACTGTTTTCGCTGGAAACGGCGATCCACAAGATGACCGGATTGTCCGCGTCGATATTCAGGATTCCGGAACGTGGGCTGGTTTACCCGGGCGCTGTCGCCGACCTGGTGGTATTTGATCCTGATGAAATCCGGGATAACGCAACCTACGAAAATCCGAACCGGCCGGCTGCGGGAATCGACTGCGTGCTGGTGAACGGGAAGTTTGTGCTGGAGAAGGGCAAGGAAACCGGAATACGACCGGGACGTTTTATCGAGCGTCCGGATGCGCGTGACTGACATGCTGCTTGCCCCCATCGACTGGTTCTGGATTTTGTTTTTTCTCACCGTTGTCATCGTCATCGGCGTATATATGAGCAGGCGCGCCGGCCAGGACAGCAGTTCATTCTTTCTCTCCAATCGAAACATGCCATGGTGGTTGTTGGGCGCGTCGATGGTGGCGACCACGTTTTCCACGGACACTCCCAATCTTGTGACGGATATAGTCAGGAATGACGGCGTTTCGGGTAACTGGGTGTGGTGGGCGTTCCTGATCACAGGGATGTTGACGTGCTTTGTCTACGCAAAAATGTGGCGGCGTTCCGGCGTGCTGACCGATCTTGAATTCTATGAAATCCGCTACAGCGGCAAGGCGGCCGCTGCGGTGCGCGGGTTTCGCGCGGTGTACCTCGGGGTCTTTTTTAACGTCATGGTCATGGCGCTGGTCACACTAGCAGCGATCAAGATCGGCGCCGTGATCCTGAACCTGACGCCGGTAGAAACTGTTTCCATTGTCGGCGTTGTCGTGGTGGTATTCAGCGCCATGAGCGGTTTCCCCGGCGTGGTGTTGACGGACCTGATTTTGTTCGTGATTTCCATGGCCGGCGCGATCTGCGCAGCCTGGATCGCGCTGGGACTACCGGAAGTCGGCGGACTGGACAGCCTGCTCACTCACCCGAACGTGGCGGCCAAGTTATCATTTTTCCCGGATTTTTCTAACCCTGAAGCAGCTCTCGCAGTATTTATAATCCCTATCGCGGTGCAGTGGTGGAGCGTCTGGTATCCCGGCGCGGAGCCCGGTGGCGGCGGCTATGTCGCGCAACGCATGCTGGCCGCCAAAAATGAGAACCACGCCATGGGCGCGGTCCTGTTATTTCAACTCGCCCACTATGCGTTGCGGCCCTGGCCGTGGATTCTGGTTGCCCTGGCATCACTCATCGTGTTTCCGGACCTGGCGGCAATCCGCTCGGCTTTCCCGCATATAGACGAGCAGGTCATCGGTCATGACCTGGCATACCCGGCGATGTTGACCTACCTGCCGCACGGCTTGCTGGGACTGGTGATGGCCTCGCTGACATGCGCTTACATGTCCACCATGTCCACCCAGTTGAATTGGGGAGCGTCCTATTTCGTCAATGATTTTTACAGGCGCTTCTTCAAACCGGACGCAACGGAAAAACACCTGGTTCTGGTCGGGCGTATAGCCACTGTCTTATTGATGTTGATGGCCTGTGTGCTGGCCCTGTTCCTGGAGACGGCCATACAGGCGTTTAATATCCTGTTGACAATCGGCGCCGGCACCGGCCTGTTATTCCTGTTGCGCTGGTTCTGGTGGCGCATCAATGCCTGGAGTGAAATTGCCGCCATGATAATTTCCTTTATCGTGGCATTGAGCCTGCATTTCATGGAACTTCCCGGCTGGAGCCACTGGGAAAAATTGATTACCGGTGTGCTGATAACAACAGCCGGATGGGTATCAGTAACGTTTGTAACGCCGCAAACTGATTCCAGAACACTTTGTGACTTTTACCGTCTGGTGCACCCCCGGGGGCCGGGATGGAGAAAAGTGGTTGATGATGCGCGTGTCCGAGGTATGCAATTAACCGGCGCCAGCGCCACTGGCGACATTACCGGCGCGTTGCTGTCAGTTTTTATTGCCTGTGTGTGTGGATACAGCGCCTTGTTTTGCATCGGTTCGGTGATCTACGGGAATCACGCGACAGCGTTGGCGCTTGCTGGTCTTGTGATGTTAACCGGCGGAGCTTTATTGAAGCGCTGGGAGAGGTGATGGCGCGGGATGCATCTCTTGTGGCAGTGGACTGGGGCTCGAGCCGGTTCAGGGCCTACCTGCTTGACAAAAACGGGACAGTGGTTGAAAAAACAAGGAATAGCCAGGGTATATTCAAGGCAAGGGAAATCGGTTTTGCAAGCGTTTTACACTCCGCTTGCGGCAGGTGGTTTGACCATGCCCCCGGTTTACCGGTATTCATGTGCGGCATGGTCGGCAGCCGGGAGGGATGGATTGAGACGGAATACCTGAAATGCCCGATATCGGTTGATGAACTGGGTGAACGTCTGGTCAGAGTTCCCGATATCCCGGACAATCCGATCTTTATCGTCCCGGGGGTAATTTCCAGTGAATTCGCGTTCACGGACGTAATGCGCGGCGAAGAAACCCAGGTATTCGGTTTACCGCCGGAAGCATGTCCCGGCAAGATAGCATGTCTGCCCGGCACCCACAGCAAATGGGTTTCTTTCAACGGCAATACAATTAATTATTTTGCCACGTTCCTGACCGGCGAATTATTTGCCTCGATCAAGACTTCCAGTTCTATTCAACCGGTAATTCGGCATGAGGATTTTAATGAAGATGCTTTTATGGAAGGGGTGCGGCTCAGTAGAAGGCCGGGGGGCTTATCCCACCATGTGTTTTCCATACGTTCACGCCAGGTGGCAGGGGAATCCTCCCATAGCGCCCATGCCAGTTACCTGTCCGGCTTGTTGATTGGCGCTGAAATTAATGCCGGCCTCGCGCTGTTTCCGCTCAAACACAGAATTACCCTGGTTGGAAATATGTCGCTGCTGCGTCAGTATGAGCTGGCTTTCTCTTTGTTCGATATTGCCACTGTGTCAATATCCTCGGCTCAGGCAACAGTCGAAGGTTTATGGAAACTGGCTGCCGTATCAGACGTATATTTGCAAACCGGTGATAATAAAAATGCTTGATGAATACATGAAAGACCTCCCGTTGATTGCCATTTTGCGCGGCATTACGCCGGGTGAGGCCATTGCCGTGGCAGGTGTCCTGGTAGACGCGGGAATCGTCATGGTTGAGGTGCCGTTGAACTCCCCGGACGCCTTCACGTCAATTCAAATGCTGGCGACTAATTATGAAAACAAGGCGCTGATTGGCGCCGGCACGGTGTTGAGTGTCGATGAGGTTATTGCCGTACGAAAGGCCGGAGCGCGACTCGTTGTTTCCCCCAATACGAACGCTGCCGTCATTGCCGAAACGAAACGGTGGAACATGATATCCATGCCGGGTTGTTGTACGCCGACCGAGATACTGGCTGCGATAGCGGCAGGGGCCGACGCGGTAAAGCTGTTTCCCGCCGAAATGATCTCACCCGCGACGGTGAAGGCTGTTCAAGCCGTGCTGCCGCCACAGTTCCCTTTGTTTGCGGTAGGGGGAATCCATGCCGGAAATATGAAGCGCTATATGCAACATGGCATTAACGGGTTCGGCATTGGTTCCGCGTTATACAAACCGGGAAAGTCATTGACTGATATCAGGCGGGACCTGATTTCACTTGTCTCGGCATATTGAAGCAGCGCCTGCACAGCCTCTCCGCCGCCAGCGGGGACGCGCAGGTGGACAGCTTCCCCTACACCGTTGACTTGGCGTAACACAGACGAGCGGGTTCTATAGCGCAAAATAATCCCGGACGAATGGCTCGTATGTAATACTATGCCTGGGACCCACATTAAGCGTTGCTACACTTGATTGCATGATCTCAACAGACTCGAAAGACTACATCGGTTCAATTGAACGGTGTATGAAAGTGATCAGTGCGTTCGATGCCGGGGACGTTCAAATGTCCCCGGCGGACGTGGCTGCAAAAACCGGCCTGACCCGGGCAACGGCGAGACGGATACTATTGACATTGGCAACCCTGGGTTATGTCGCCAGTGACGGCAAGCGGTTTCGATTGTCGCCTAAAATTCTCGATTTGGGTTTTTCCTACCTGACTTCCATGCAGGTTGGCCAGGTTATCCAACCGATCATCAATGCCGCAAGCAGGAAAGTCGGTGAAACATGCATTCTCTCGGTGTTGCAGGAAGACGAAATTGTCAGTATCGCCCACAGTTCGTTCGACCGTTTCGACCAGGTGACGTTTTACCCCGGGGCACACATGCCGGCCTGTGTCTCGGCGGCCGGAAGGGTGATATTGGCCCACCAGAAGCCGGAAAAAATCGACACGTATTTCAATAATGTCAAGCTGAAGCGGTACACGCCTGGCACGATCACCAACAAGGCGAATTTAAGAAAGGAACTGGAAAAAATAAAGCGGCAGGAATATGCACGTGTTGACGGAGAACTCGAGATCGGGTTGTACACGCTCTCAGCGCCAATTTTCAATGAAGAAAAAATTCCCATTGCCGCAATCAGTTTCGGCGGCAATGTCGCACGCATCAATGATCGTAATATCGAAAAAAAATTCCTGCCTGAATTATTCCGTGTTGCGCAAAGCATAGGAAAACTGCTGCCCGACAAACATTCGGTTTTTTGACGTGAATATCATTCGATGGTGAGCGCCGTTCTCCGGAGGGCTTGTTCAGAGGTTCCCAAGATAATCTTCTGCCAGGTTCGTGACCAGTTCAATGATGTACGGGGTCATCTCCCTCGCGGTTTCCGTCTCCGAGCGGGTGTGCATCCAGCCCAGGTACGTGGTTGCGCGCGCCATCAGCAATACCGGGAACCAGGCCAGGTGATCGTCCGGCAACGGCCTGGTTTGCCGGTAGCCCGCAACCAGCGCCTCCTTCGTTGCGCTGTCGGTTACCGCGTAGACGGCATTCTCACGCAGCTTGAGCAGACTCAGCGCCGCATCGCGGTCAATGCCCCAAAGCGGCAGCGCGCGCCGCACCAATGCTTCATAGCGATTTTCCAGTTCGGCAACGGGGACTTCGTAGAAATCAGTCATTGTTCCTCTTGTGCTTTCTTTGTTATTGAAGATCATTCATTACTTGACTTTCGTGATGGGTAAAAACAACGATCCATCATTCAGATCAGATAATATACAAAGTGATAACATAGTTAGTAACTACTCACCCCCACTCGTCCTTCCTGCACTGCTCCTCGTTCGTCATTCCCGCGCCCCCCTCCGTCATTCCCGCGCAGGCGGGAATCCAGTGAAAAAACCTGTCCCGGCGGGACACCTTATAACGTGTCGCCTGCGGCGACTATGTTATTGACTGGATTCCTGCCTTCGCAGGAATGACGAACGGCGCACCCCTCGCGCCCACCTTACAAAGTGGCCTATTTGCAAGGTGAATTCAACATACAAATGACGAACAGGGGGGTGAGTAGTTACCATAGTTATTTGATAATATGTAATATTACCGGATAATCAATAATTTATAAATTATAGGGGACGGATTTAAAGCATGCCCCCGCATGTTGCAGGCGGGGGTCGGTACTCTTTTCACACCTGTTCCGGGAGATAACAACGATGACTTTAAATTCTGCGGCGCAACAGTTGATTGACAACCACGAAGCCGGTCACGCGCTGGCGCAATCCTTTTATGCGGACCCGGAGGTGTTTTCTCTGGACCGGGAAACCATCCTGGATGAATCCTGGCACCTGGCCGGCCATGTTTCCCGCGTCCCGAAGCCGGGCGATTATTTCCTGTTCAACCTGCTTGGGGAAGAAATCATTATCAACCGCGCCGGGGATGAGAAGCTGTATGCCCACTACAACGTCTGCCGCCACCGCGGCTCGCGTGTGTGCCTGGAGCGTGAAGGCCGTAAAGCCGGTTTTGTCTGTCCCTACCATGCCTGGACCTACAACCTGGACGGCAGCCTGCGCGTGGCGCGCCTGATGGGCGCCGGCTTCAACCCGCAGGAATATGGCTTGCAGCCGTGCCGGCTGCGCGTCCTGAACGGCCTGATGTTTGTATCACTGGCCGCAGAAACAGAGGAGTTCGACGAAAATGCCCGACATTTCAGGAAATACCTGGATTTTCATGGTATAGAAGACGCAAAGATCGCGCGCCGGCTGGAACTGCCGACCGGCGCCAACTGGAAGCTGGTGGTGGAGAATTTCATCGAATGTTACCACTGCGTCCCCTCCCATCCGGAATATTGTTCGGTACATTCGGAGCTAAAATTACTCGCCGCCGGCGCCGGTATCGGTTCCGGCCCGGAAGACGCCTGCCGGTCTTATGAAGCGGAACATAATGCCTGGCTGGAACGGGTGGAAGCATTGGGGCATCCAACTGACGAGGGGGACTTCGGCAATGGTTCAGGCATGGTGCGAATGCCGATCAAGCCGGGTTACCTGACTGAGAGCCAGGACGGTCAGCCGGTATCTTCATTGATGGGCAGGTTCAAGGAATACGACGGCGGCGTGACGATTATCGCCTTCAATTACATGAACTACATGCTGGCATCAAACGACCACGCCACCGTGTTGCGTTTTACCCCGGTCTCCGAACTGAAGACTGAAGTGGAAGCCACCTGGCTGGTGGACGGCGGGGCCGAAGCGGGCGTCGATTATGATCCTGGACGCGTGTCCTGGGTCTGGGACGTGACCCTGGGACAGGATGCCGTCATCACCGAGAACAACCAGGCCGGGGTGTTGTCTGCCGCTTATCGGCCGGGGCCCTACTCCGAGCAGGAAATGATGAACCGGGAATTCATCGAATGGTACCTGGAAAGGCTGGCGACACCGACCCGTCATTCCCGCGCAGGCGGGAATCCAGTCTGTTAAACTGTCGCTTGCGACACCTTATAATGTGTCCCTTCGGGACGTGTGTTTCACTGGATTCCCGCCTGCGCGGGAATGACGGAGGGGGCGGGAATGACGGAGGGGGCGGGAATGACGGAGGGGGCGGGAATGACGGAGGGGGCGGGAATGACGGAGGGGGCGGGAATGACGGAGGGGGCGGGAATGACGGAGGGGGCGGGAATGGCGGAGGGGGGCGGGAATGACGGTAAGGGACAGACCCCCGCTTACGACATGCGGGGGCATGCTTAAAATCTGTCCCCGGCAATTGCGTGTCCCCGGCAGTTGATAATGATATTTCTACCGGAAAATTACCGCGACCCCGAGCCCGTTGACGTCAACTCAACGGGAACCCGGTTGTTTACCTACCTGGCATTTGCAACCGGGCTGGCAGTGTATTACCTGTTGCCCATCCTGGCGGGGATTTTCACCGACACCTACAGTTTCACTGCCAAACAGGCGGGACTCCTGTTATCCGCGGACATAACGGCGGGCACCCTCGCTGAATTCAGCGCCCGTTACTGGATCCACCGGTGTTACTGGCGCCGGGTCCTGCCGTTTGCCGTATTATTGACAGTAGTCCCCAACTTGTTGTGCGCCGTAACGGACAGTTATTGGGGCTTTCTTGGCCTGCGTTACCTGGCCGGGTTCGGCGCCGGCATTATGGTCGCATTCATGTATGCCACCATCGCTGCGTCGGAAAATCCGGACCGGGAATTCGCTTATGCCATGTCCATGCAGGTGTTTGTCGGCGCGCTGTTCCTGACCGGCGCCCCGTATTTATGGACCTCCCAGGGCGCCGCCCCCCTCTTTGTCGCATTGGGCCTGATCACAGTGTTGCCCTTGTTGTGTTTCCGGGCTGTCCCCCGCTGCAACCCCCTGACAACGGCGCCGGACGCGGGGCATCAGGCGCAAGCCGGAAGCGCCGGGCTGGATCGCGCCATGGTATTCGGTTTACTGGCAGTCGGCTTTTTTTTCGCGTCCATAAACAGTATCTGGTCGTTCATGGAGCGGATCGGGGACGCCGAAGGGTTTACAAGGGAATTCATTGCGACCACCCTGTCCGTCTCCCTGTTATTCAGCTTTGCCGGCGCCTTGCTGCCGGCCTGGCTGGCCGGCAAGGTCAAACGTCTCACGATGATTTCGACCGGCTATCTCCTGCTACTCATCGCCATATTCGCAATCGGCCGGCAGCCTGCGCCCGGAACCTACCTGGCGGCCTTATGCGTTTACAATTTCTTTTACAGTTTTGTCATCCCGTTCCAGAACGGCTGGCTGGCCAGTCTTGATGAATCCGGGCGCAATATTGTGCTGTTGCCCGTGTTACAGGGCATTGGCATCGCCCTTGGCCCGGTGCTGGCAGGCATGGTGATTGTGGCTGAGCAATATGCTACTGTGACTTACCTCAGCATGACCTTGTTAGTGTGCAGCCTGGCACTGTTTTCCCTGATGCGCAACCAGGGGTCAGGGATCAGGGGTTAGGGGCAAGAGGTCACTTCTCCGCTGTCTTCTCCCTGACCGCTTCGGCGCTGTCAAAGGCGCGAGTCAGCATACCCGTCATCTCATCAACGTGCTCTTCGGTTAAGACGAGCGGCGGTGATATGATCAGGCTGGAACCGAGGTTCCTGATCACCAAGCCTTCCTTGCGCGTCAGGTCCTGCAGGGTATGCAGGTAAGGATCGTCGGGCGCGAAGGACTCTTTGGCCGCTTTCTCCGTAACCAGTTCAATGGCTATCATCAAGCCCTTGCCGCGGATATCGCCGACAACGTCGTAACCGCCCAGTTCGTTTTGCAGTTTTTCCAGGCAATAGCCGCCCACTTTTGCGGCGTTGGCCGGCAGGTCTTCATCTTCGACGATTTGCAAGGCGGCATTGGCGGCGGCGCAGGCGACGGGATGGCCCGAGTAGGTATAGCCGTGCAGGATGGCGGCCAGCGGGTGGTCGGAATCCCAGGCCTTGCGCACGCGCTCGTTCACCACCGTCGCGCCTAAGGGGATATAACCGGAATTGATGCCCTTGGCCAGGCACATGATGTCGGGTTTGACGCCCCAGCCGCGGCAACCGAACATGCTGCCGCTGCGGCCAAAGCCGGTGACGACCTCATCGGCAATGAGCAATACCCCGTATTTGTCACAGACCTCCCTGACCAGGGGCCAGTAGTTGTCCGGCGGCACGATCACGCCGCCGGCGCCCTGCACCGGTTCGGCGATAAACGCCGCGACCGTGTGCGGTCCCTGGTGCACAATTTCCCGCTCCAGCAGGTCGGCGCAGATCTTTCCCAGTTCGTCGGCATCCTCCGTATAGGGATTGCGGTACAACCAGGGGGTATCGACCTGGAAACAACCCGGCAGGACCGGCTCGTACATGGAGCGCAGGTACATCTGGCCGCCGATGGAGGTGCCGCCGAAATGCACCCCGTGGTAGCCCTGTTTCAGTGAAATGAACTTGGTGCGTTGCGCCTCGCCGGACAGCTTCCAGTATTGCCGCGCCAGCTTCATGGCCGTTTCGTTGGCGTCCGAACCCCCGGAACAAAAAAATACCCGATGCATGCCCTCCGGCGCCAGCATGCGCGTCAGCCGCTCGGCGAGTTCGATGACGGGCAGGTTGCTGGTGTCGCCGAAAGTGGTGTAGTAGGGAAGCCGCTCCAGTTGCGCGTTGATGGCTTCTTTGACCTCCTTGCGTCCGTGTCCCACGTTGACGCACCATAATCCCCCCTGGGAATCCAGGTAGCGCCTGCCCCCGGTGTCGTAGATATAAACGCCCTCTGCGCGTTCGAACACCAGCGGCGCGGCCTGTTCCGCCTCGCGCGGCGCGGCCATGGGGTGCCAGTGATGGATGTTTGTGCGTGTTTCATTCGGTCCGGCATCGTGTTTCATGTTATTTGCCCTTTACTTTGTATAAATTCCGGGGACATCCGGGGACAGACTTAAAGTCTGTCCCCTGCCTTGCGCGCGGCTTCCTTCAACCTGCGTTTGTCGGGTTTGTTGTTTGCCAGCGCCGGCAATTCATCTTCGATGGCGATGTGTTTCGGCAGCTTGTAATTGGCGAGCCGGGCGCGGCAATGCTCAAGCAGGGCCTGGCTGTCAGGGGATTGACCGGGCGCCGGGGTGACAAACGCATAGCCCACCTCGCCATAAGCAGCGTCCGGCACGCCCACTACGCAAGCAAGGTTAACGCTGGGGTGCGCCTCCAGCGCCTGTTCTATTTCACGGGGATAGACGTTGTAGCCGCCGGACTTGTACATGTCGGACAGACGCCCGACCAGTACGATATTGCCGTCGTCCCGTTCCAGCGCCACGTCCCTGGTGCGCAGCCAGCCGTCCTCGTCAATTGCCTCCCGGGTGGCCTCCGGCAAGCGCCAGTACCCTTTCATGATGAACGGGCCGCGCACCTGAATCTCGCCATGCTCACCCTTTGCCACCGGCTTGCCGGCGTCATCAGCCAGGCGAAATTCACAATCCGCCACCGGCGCGCCGACAGTCTCCGCCAGCAGATCAACGTCATCGGTGGCGGCAACGGCGGTGACGAACCCCGCCGCTTCGGTCAGGCCGTACATGGTGGCAACGGCAGGGCAGACGTCCCGGACAATGCGTTCCAGCAGGGATTTCGAGGCCATGCCGCCACTGTAGGCAACCACCCGGACGGAGGATAAATCCGTGCCGGGAAAATCGGGATGGTCCAGCACCCGTTGCAGCATGACGGGGACCCCGCCCCACTCGCTGATGCGTTTTGCCTCGATCAGTTTCAGCACGGTTGCGGGGTCAAACTTTTCCATGAAGTAACTCGTGCCGCCGAATACCAGGCCATACACGGAACCGGCGATCACCCCGGCAATGTGGTTGATCGGGTAGGGGTTCAGTAGACGCAGCTCGCCTTCGGGACGCATTGCCCCCTGCACCTGGCAATGACGGATGGCGCCGTAATGGTGCAACAGCGCGCCCTTCGGCTTGCCGGTTGTGCCGGAGGTATAGACAAGCAGGGCGGCATCGTCACTGCGCACGCGTGCCTGTGCTTCGGCCAGGACGGCCGCGTCGACTCCTGCATTACCCGCAACAAAATCCCGGTAGGACATGGCGCCGGACAGCCCGGCGTCCTCATCCAGCGTGACAAGGCGCTTCACACTCTTGATGCTGCCTTGAAAACAGCGCAAGTCCTCCCGGTAATCGCGGGAGCCGATACGCGTCCTGGCGAAGATGACGGAAGGTTCGGAATCGGCGATAACGTGCGCCAGTTCAGCCCGGGTGTAACGCGCATTGAGGCCCACCCAGGTGCCGCCGATGGCGCCGGTCGCCAGAAAAATAATGAAGTAATCGGGGTGCGGCGGAGACAGCGTCGCCACCCGGTCGCCCTTGCCAACTCCCAGCGCAAGCAGCGCCCTGGCGCAGGCCTCAACCTGCGACAACAGTTCCCGGTAGGTGTAGCCGGCGTTCCCACTGCTGAGCGCCAGCTTGCCGGGCGCGCTGCCGGCGTGCCGGTACAGGTAATCAAAGATGCGCTTGTCGCGGAATTGCGCGGGATCAACCTTCATCCTAAGTTAATGCCAGCGCCTGTTTTGCCGCCCGTTCGCCCTCTTCCACGCCGCGCGACCAGAGTTGCTGGCCGGTCAGTTCAGAGTGGCCGAAGGTGATGCGCCCGTAGCCTTTGCGGATGGTCTCGCGCGGCGCCGGCGCGCCGTTGCTGCCGAAATAGAACCCGGGCTGCGGCGCGATATAGGCATGGCCCCAGCGGTTCAGGATGATGGCGGCGATATCGCGCTTTGCGTCAAACCCGGCCATGCCGAACAGTTTCTGCATCTGCTTGCGCACCTTGATTTCAATATCCCGGTAACTGTCGGCGAACAACTGGTTGCGGCCCACAATGGCCTGCGCCTGCAACGGCAGCCCCGGGCTGAGGTAAGGCACGTAAAACGTCAGCACCGTGGGTTTCTCCGGGTGCAGGGGGTCCGCTTTGCCGTCGATCAGCATCTGTTTGCGCAGGTTCGTGTACCAGCCGAAACCGCTGAACCACTGCGCCGCGGCAATGCCCAGGCGCTCCATGAACTGCCAGTTGCGCACGGCCACGTTGACCGTCAGGATGGGCGCGTGGTGGAACTGCCGGTAGGCCCGTTTGTGGGGTTCGGGCAAATCACGCAGTATGTACTTGTTGACCCAGCCGCCGCTGGCCATGACCACGCTCCTTGCCCTCACCCGGTAGAGTTTGCCGCCCCGGTGGTAAACCACGTTCACAAGGTCGGCGCGGTCCGGTTTACCGTTGTGTTCAACCTGTACGGCAGTGGAGTCAAGGCGGATTCGAACGGGTTGCCCGGGCCGGTCGAGGGCCTGCCGGTTCACGCTGCCCCATAATACGTCGCGCAGGCCGTTCCCGCCGGCGATGGCGTCGGGAATCATGGCCTTGACAAAATGGCGCGCGGTGCCGGTATTGCCGCCGGGCCAACTGACCAGGGTAATTTTTTCAATGTCAGCCGGATCAATGCCGCGGGTCTCGTAAAACCGGTCGGTGTAGGCGCGCACGCCCGGCAGGTAAAAATCAAACCCCGTGTAGGCGGATACCTGGTCGCCGCCCAGGCCGCCTCCAGAAACGGCAAAGGCCTTGTCGACAAACGGCATGACATCGGGCGAACAGCCCAGTTCCCTGGTAATGAAATCCCGGTAGGTCATGGAGTCCAGCCATGGTTCCCAATCTTCCCGCGCGGGTGCGTCATAGTAATTGTCGAGACGCGCCAGGTCCTGTTTCACCCTGTCGTCCAGGGGCGCGTCCCTGAAACCGTTGCGCCAGGGATCAACCACCCATTGCCCGTTCTCGTCATTGTCGAAGAAATAGCCGGTGGTGGCGCCGGCCCGTTCGCTGTACATGGAGGTGTAATGGTCCGGCGGCACGGCCAGGTCGTGGTTGCCGCTGCTCACTTCCTGGAATTCAAACTTCGTCGGCAGGCCGAGTTCATGCCAGTAGCGGTGAAACAAATCGTATTTTGCCGCGATCTCCGGCGGCCAGACCATGCCGTTGGAACCTTGCGGCGCGGTCAGGCGGGTCCCGTCCACCTCAAATTCGTTCTGCCTGGCCTCGCCGCCGAAGATGGCGTGGTTATCGAGCAGCAGGCAGGACTGGCTTGTTTCGGCCTCTTTAATGAAGGTGTAGGCCGCGCCCAGGCCGCCGAAGCCGGCGCCCACCACCACCACGTCGAAGGTTTCGTCCAGGTCTTGCACGGCGGCGCTCTCGTAACGGCCCTGGGCGATGCCGTGGGCGGCATTGACCACGTCCGCGGTATTGCCGTTCGAACCGGCGTAATCGCCGATGCCGCCGTAACCGGTCCAGTCCGCGCCGAGGTTTGCCGCGGGCGGCATGGCGGCGGCCGCCGGACGCACCAGGCCGGGCGCCTGCATCGACAACAGGACGGCGCCGCTGCCGATAAGGCTGGTATTGATAAAATCACGTCTGGTGATAGCAGCATTCAGCCCGAGTCGATCAAGATCATCCTCTTTCCTGCGTATGGCCATAATATTGTTAGCTCCACTTGGTGGGACTATAGTTGTGTTACAGCAACAACTGTATAGATATGTTGACAATTAATCTTGACACGGTCGTTGGTTTTGTTTAGCATCAGCGGACGTATTGTGTTCATTAGTGCGGACTGCGTACTTTGTGCAGTGTAATAAACCCGTTGCGGGATTTCAAGCGCTATTTTTGCTGTGTAAATTTACGGGGACAGATACATTCTGTCCCCGGCCTGAGTTATGTTTTGTCGGGGTGTGCAGATCCCTGATCAAGAAAGTTTAGGAGACAGATAATGCAGAATTTTCGCTTTAACGTGGTGACAAATACCAGGTTCATTGGCGGCCTGCTGCTGTGCGCCGGCGTGGTTGCCTTGCCGGCCCGGGCGCAACTGGTGCTGGAAGAAGTCGTGGTCACGGCGCAGAAACGGGAGCAGAGTTTGCAGGACGTGGGCATTTCCGTTACGGCTTTCAGCGGGAATCAGATCCGCGAACTGGGATATACGAACACCATTGATATTGCCCAGCAGACGCCCGCGTTGAACATCATTCAGTTTCACCCCACCCTGACCACCACAGTTATACGCGGCATCTCACAAAACGACTTTGCCGACCACCTGGAGCCTCCTATAGCAATATACGTGGACGAGGCCTATGTCAGCGCCATGGGCGCCGGGCACGCGCAGCTATATGACCTGGAGCGGGTTGAAGTACTGCGCGGGCCGCAAGGCACCTTGTTCGGACGCAACGCAACCGGCGGACTGATACACTACATCAGTGCGCAACCGACCGAGGAACCGGAAGGGTATCTTGAGTTTACCTACGGTTCATACAACCAGAAAAAGTTTGAAGGAGCCGTCAGCGGCGCCTTGACGGATGACCTGTTGGCCCGCGTGTCCTTTGCCGGGAATTTTCATGACGGGGTGGGAGAGAATCGAATTGGCCCCGATGTACGCGGCAGTGAACACTATGCTTTACGCGGCCAGTTGGAATATCGCGCCAGTGATGACATGACCGTGAACTTAAAAGCGCATTATGCCAATGATAACGATGATGAGGGTAATGCTTACACGCATACGCCCATCTCGGCGAATGATGACGGTCTCGGTTTCGAGATCGGTCCCGATTCCTTGGTTAGCGGCACTTGTCCGGGCTGTGATTTCTTCGGCTACAGGGACATCGATGATGATCCGTTCACCGGCGACTATGATTACATCGGGGAATTCCGCCGGTCAATTGCCGGCATCACCGGCAAACTGACCTGGGAGACCGACGGTTTCACCCTGACGTCCATCACCGATTACCTGCAGATGAATAAAAACTACGGGGAAGATACGGATGGTTCTCCCAACCCTGTTTTCGTATTTATTACCGACCAGGATTTTGAACAGTTCTCCCAGGAACTGAGATTAAACGGGGACGCGGGCAATAACCTGCGCTGGACCACCGGGTTTTATTACCTGGATATCGAGCATGCCGGGAACCTTGATTTCTTTTTGGACCTTCCTTTCGTCCCTCCGTATCTCTTCGGCGACCCGGCAAATTATATATCAGGACCGACAACCAATAACGTAGAGACGGAATCCTGGGCCGTGTTCGGTCATCTTGAATATGACTTTAATGAAAACTGGGGCGTAATTGCAGCCCTGAGGTATACGGAAGACAGGAAGAATACGGTTTTCGAATCATCCGATATTCTGGGTGGTAACTGGACTGGTCTCGATTTCACGCTCACTATTCCGTTTGACCTGTCGGCTGATCCGGATTTCGACCTGTTCGACCAGGGTTTCGAGAATGTGTCCGCCAAGTTCGAAATCGACTGGCGGCCGACCGATGACACCCTGATTTTTGCCAGTTTCAATCGCGGGCACAAGGCCGGAGCTTCGCGGGTTCAGGCGGGCGGCAACCCGACCAACCCTATTCCTACATTTCCACATGATGAAGAAGTGCTGCACAGTTGGGAGGTGGGTCAGGGCAACCGCATACTTTTATGTGTCTACTCCGAACAGGATTTCCGCCCGTCTGGTATCACTCCACCCGGCCTGCTTGAGTTTGCCCCGCATGCTGTTCTTCCTGGGGTCCAGCCGCGCCAGGTTCAGACAGAAGCGCCGGATAATCGCCACGTTCTCCGCGCCATCCCCCTTGCGGATGCGACTGTCATCCTCCTTAAAGGCTACGTCCAGCACCCAATGCGCCTTGTTCTCCACTTCCCAATGCCGCCGTATGCCCTGCGCCACCCGCTCTGCATCCACCGGTAGCGAGCTGATATAGTAATGTATCTCCCTCTCCACCTCCTGCCCCGGCAGGTGCCGTTCCCGCTCCATCTCTATCACCGTTTGCAACCCCGGCCACTTGGCCGCCCCGCTCACCCACTCACTCACCGGCAACTGCCGGCAGACACGCTTCTCCACCCGGCCATGCCCGCCGTCCACCTCCTCATGCACCGCCAATGTCGCCGGCGCATCGCGTGTAACCTTATGAAAGTACGCCTGTATTTCCTTACGCAGCGTCTTGTGGTTGTCCTTCAGCGACAAGGTGTAATCCCCCCCTTTATCGTGTATCTTCCGGGCTATCTTCTTCTGCGTGTTCATCGCATCCGCCGTGATATGCGCCCCCTTCACCTGCAACATCTCCAGCATCGCCATGACCGAGGCCTGCTCGTTCTTCTTCCCGGATGACTTCATCTGCGCCAACACTAACCCGCACTCGTGCCCCCAGGCCGTGATGCTGTGCAGGGCCGTGTGCTTCTCCCCGTCATGGGAACGACGCAAGGTCTTCCCGTCCAGCGCTATCTGCTCCTGACCCTGCGCCCCGCGCACCTCATTCACCCAATCGATAAACGCCCGGTTGAACTGCTCAGGGTCCAGCGCACGCACCACCCGCGCAATCGTGTCATCCACCGGCATGCCGTTCGCAAACGGCCGGTAGCGACGCAGCCAATCCAGCTTCTCATCCCCAAATTCCTTGATATCCTTCCACCCCTCCGCCCCCGACAGCACCGCACTCACCGTCAAAAACAGGATGTCCAATAACTCATGCTTCTTGTTAATATCACGCCGCGGGTCCTCAATCGTCGCCAAATGGGTCAATAAACTCATCGGATTCTCCTCGTTTTGGGGGTAATACTGCTCTGATCCCCGCAAAATCCAGGAGTTCCCCGCTTATTTATATCTTTTTGGAATAAAAAACCTCTCTCTTATGACAAAAAGTATGATCTTGCCCTGGGAGGTGGGTATCAAAACCACTTTATTGAACGGGCGGGCCCAGTTGAATGCCAACGCCTTTTATTACGATTACCAAGACTACCAGGCATTTATTATTGTCCCGGGCGTGATACCGGCCGCCTTGGCCATTACCAACCTCGATGCGGAAGCAATCGGGGGTGAAATTGAATTGAACCTGGCGCCAGCGGAAGGCTGGGATTTTCGTTTTGGCGCGTCATTCATTGATAGTGAGGTCAAAGACGTTCTCCTGCCCAGTGGTCGTTTTGTTGATAACGACCTGCCGTATTCCCCGACAGTCAGTTTGAACGGGCTGGCCCGGTACGAATGGCCGGCTTTTGGCGGCGCTATGGCGGTCCAGGGTGATTTCAACTACGTGGATAATTTCTGTTTCACTGTATTATGCGCGCCGCTGGACCAGGAAGATTCCTACGTGATCGGGAATTTTCGTATCAGCTATACCACCGGCGATGAACGCTGGAAACTGGCTGCCTTTGTCAATAACGTGAGCGATACGGAGCATCGCCTGTATACGCTGGACATCAGCGGTTTAGCGATTGGCAACGACGCCTACGCCAACCCGCGCTGGGCCGGCGGCACCATCTCCTTTAACTGGCAATAACCGTAACCACTGCGGACAGCGCACCCGCAACGCCGGCGCACAGGCGACCGAAACACTCCCCTCTCACCGGGGGTGTGGCTGGAAGTGTGGTCATAGCCCCGATGTTGGGAGCAACCGGGGACGGAAGCAAGTAACTTCGTCCCCTGACGTTCAGTCGCGCCGCATACCGTTACCTGCTGCATGCCGCCTGCGGACTAACCCGCATCGGGAAAATAAATCAGCAATTCCCGCTAACGCCTGCCTGATACCGAATATCACTGCCAGCAGTTCCCGCTAACGCGCTATTGGTGATGAAATCCTGCCAAATACGGGGCTTTTTGAGGGGTGCAAAAAAGATTTTCGTAAACTTTTGGCGTGGATAAGGAAATTATGACCCCGCTTGGAGCGACAACGGCCCCTGTATGCGGCTGACGGGGGTAGACAGCGATGAGTAATACCTACAAGCTACTGAGTGAGCTAGCGGAAACACGCAAGAGGCTCTACAAGTTATCCGTCGTGTAACTACTCACCCCCCTGTTCGTCATTCCCGCGCAGGCGGGAATCCAGTCAATAACATAGTCGCCGCAAGCGACACGTTATAAGGTGTCCCGCCGGGACAGGTTTTTTCACTGGATTCCCGCCTGCGCCGATGTGTGGACTCCTCCCCCCTTATCAAGGTAGTTAAGGGGGGAGAAGCAATTTTGTTTAACCAACAACGAGGAGTCCACGATGAGAGATACTAACACAATCGGCATAGATTTAGCGAAGCACACGTTTCAGGTGTGCGTGGTCGACAAGCAGGACCGGATGGTGAGCAACCAGGCGATGGGCCGGACGGCGTTGTCGGCGTATTTAGTGCGTCAGGCGCCGGCCTTGGTGGTACTGGAGGCGTGCGGGGGTGCGCACTATTGGGGTCGCTTAGCGGAGTCGTTCGGTCATCAGGTGAAGATTCTCTCGCCGCGTTGGGTGTTGCCGTACCGTCAGGGCCACAAGACGGATGCGCGGGATGCGTTAGCGGTGGCCCGTGCGGGGCAGCGGGAGGAATTGCCGGGGGTGGGGTTGATGGGGGTGGAGCAACAGAGTCTGCAGTGTCAGAAACGCGTGGCGGAGCATCTGACGGACCAATTGACGGCGACGGGGAACATGCTGCGTGGGCTGCTGGCGGAGTTTGGGGAAGTGGTGCCGAAGGGGGAGGCGGCGTTACGGCGTGAGTTGCCGCGCGTGCTGGAGGAGGCGGAGAACGGGTTGCCGTTGTCGCTACGCCCGCTCTTGGCGCTGGCCTGGCAGTTATGGCAGGCGCAGTCGGCGGCGTTGCAGGAGGCGGAGCGGCAGTTGGCAGAGCAAGTGCGCGTGACGCCGGCGTGTCGGTCGCTGCTGACACTGGCCGGGGTGGGGCCCAAGAATGCGTTGGGGTTGTATATTGCCCTGGGGGACGGGCAGGCGTACCGGCATGGTCGGGCCGCGGCGGCCTGTATTGGCTTGACCCCCAAGCAGCACAGCAGTGGGGGCAAGGTGCGCCTGGGGTCGATTGGCAAGCGCAGCGGGGACAAACGCTTACGTGCCTCGCTCATTACCGGCGCCCATGCGGTACTCCAGGCGCTGGCGCGGCGGGAACCCCGTAATGACGTTGAGGTGTGGCTCAAAGACCTGGCGGCCCGGCGTGGCGCCGGGCGGGCGGCGGTGGCCCTGGCAAACAAAACCGTGCGTACCGCCTGGGCTATGCTGCGTTACCGGACGGAGTACGATCCGGGCCATGCCAACCAGCTGTCGGGCAACCCGCCGGCGGCAGTGGCCGCCGCCTGAACGGCCAGCCGGGAGAGAGGCGTCAGCGTTTATGTTATTTCCTTGCAAGACGGCACAACGTGATAGTGGTCAGACCCACCTTCAGGGACCCTGCTCATTCCCGCGGCGTGAGAACGCCGTTGCGCCGAAGAGGGCTGAAGGGGCGAACACATCTTGGGCCAGGGGTCGCACCCCAATCAGAGTCCGTATATACGACCGCAGTCTGCCTTCACTATCGATTCGTGCCTACTTGCAAAACGGGAGGAGTCCATATAGGGAATGACGAGGGGAGCGCGGGAAGGACGAACGAGGAGAAGTGCAGGAAGGACAAGTGGGGGTGAGTAGTTACTCCGTCGTATTCATCGGCTTCACAATATTATTGTTCGTTTTCTTCGTCTTCGTAGTTCCGGCTGATGCAGTTGAACCTCGCTGGCGATGGCTGGCTGATGTGATCAACGTTATTCTACCGGGACAGCATGATAGAGTTTCAGATTTCGTCGCAAAATATCCGTGGCAATCGCTCTTGTTCATTATAGTTGTATGGCTGTTACGACGAGCAGGCAAATGGCTAAAAGCCGGGAGCCAGGAGTTCGCATTTCAGGCCTGGCAACGGACGGCCACAGTTGGGAATCACAAGTTGCCATCACCTGCTCCTTCTATTGGATGTGATGTGAAATTCATCAAATGGGTTGCTCCACCACAATGGCTTACATGCACCGCCGTTTTTGGTTTTTTCCTGCTTTTGTCCGCTGAATTGCTGAGTTGTCCGAGTGCAAACGCAAACCCTGAAAATCCAGAGGTCCAGTCTGTCAATTGCAATGATATTCATGGTATCTGTCAATTAGGCGTAGGGGAATCGCAACGTCTGACTATCAGTGCAAATCGAGTGCGTAATGAGACAGGACTGATACTGAAAGCTGATGATGCCTACACGATACGATACATAAAAAAAGACGGATGGCGGGATAAGGATTTTGAAGTGGGGGAAGCCGAAGGATTTAAATTCCCAAAGGGCTTACTGGGATTACATCGTTTTTGGTGGCTGGAATGGCGTCGGCCATATCCTGACGGTCTTTGGTTCCAGGTGGTGGGCCGGATTGACCGAAACGACAAAGTATTTCCAGTCTCAGGAGGAAAAGATCCATCACAACCCTACACTTTCACGCCACCAAGTGGTGGTGAACTCGTGCTTTTTGTCAATGATGTGGTATATTCAAACAACCAAGGCGTGATGGTAGTTGAAATTTACCGGGCTACTTCCATAAAATGTAGAAGAGATCACTGATTGACTTCATACCCGTTTAAATCAATAGACGGTTATTAACAAGAATGGTAACTACTCACCCCCACTCGTCCTTCCTGCACTTCTCCTCGTTCGTCATTCCCGCGCGCCCCCCGTCATTCCCGCGCAGGCGGGAATCCAGTGAAAAAAACGTCCCGAAGGGACACGTTATAAGGTGTCGCAAGCGACCCGTTTAACAGACTGGATTCCGGCCTTCGCCGGAATGACGAAGGGAGCGCGGGACGAACAGGGGGGTGAGTAGTTACCAAGAATGTTATTTTAAAATGAATGACATGAATAGCAACATGGGCGGGCTATAATGAAATATATAAAAGATTATTGTATTTTCATGGTATTTCTACTTTTTCCTGTTGTTGGCTTAACAGAAGATAACGGTGCAGCCGGCGGACCAATCAGTAACAGTGGTGGTGAAATGCTGGCTGATAATGCAAAGTTGCTGGATAACATAAATGTTGGATCGTCGGCAAACATGGATGAGAATTTCAGAAATTGTGTATTAGAAAAAAATTCATGGGAAATATGTGATGAGAAATCCTGGTCTACAGCCGCCAATATACCGAATGATATCACCTACAGCTGGTGGCCTAAAATCTCTGGTAATTCTAACGGATCACATGAAGTAAGCATAGGAGCTCCAACAGCAACAGAATTATTGGGCCGCTAGAAAGACGGTCTGGTTGAATTCTTTGGAAGAAAAACGCGGTGAAAAAGGTCGCGGCATACGGTCTGTATATAATTGCCATAATGATGCTTGCTTGGGTTGTTGGTGTCATAATAGGTGAAAGCGAATCTGATACGGCTCCTATAGTAGTTGGGGTAATTTCGACCCTTCTGTCAGTTGGGTTTGGATTGATAGTATTCATGTCAACATCTAAGCAGGGATCTGAATCGATCATAATTGCAGGCAGTCTCTCTATAATCTTATTTTTATATATTTTGCCTTCGGGAATACAGTCTGGATACCAGTAAAGAGTATCTGCACTTTACACTTCATATAATAAATCTTTTGAGCAATGCTCAATCACTGAACTAAGAGTTAATGAATTCAGGGAAAAAATGGGCCTTTTGCCTTTGAAAAGTGAAGTGTTCTGCAGGTAAATCTCCATACCGTTTTCGAAGCAACTGACATTCTGGGAGGAAACCATACAGGCCTCGGCTTCACAATCGCTGATCCGTTTGACCTCTCGACCGACCCGAATTTTGACCTGTTTGACCAGAATTTCCAGAATGTGTCCGCTAAATTCGAAATTGACTGGCGGCCGACGACTCGGTCATGTCGCAGACAGGTGATATTTTATTCACTACTGTATAGCAGATCAAAGCAATTCGTGTGCTGGACACTTTGCATTTTGAGTTGTCATCCTGTGTGGATTAGAATAGCTGTTGCTATCCACATATTAATGTCCGGTTATGAAAACAGTACAGATGACACTGGATGAAGAACTGTTGCACTCGGTTGATCAACTGGCAAGGGAGTTGAAGACGACCCGCTCGGCTTTTGCGCGTTTTTCCTTAACATCTTCCTTGTGGTCTGCCTTGACACCAGCTCAGCAATGGAACGAGAATCGGTTATTTCTTGACGAGGCTATGAGGAGAGGTGATCGTATTGTTTTTTCCCACCATCCCAGGAGCGCAGTGCGATCAGGAAGCTACTATTTTCGAGAGTTAGTATATCTTCGACGACGCGGCTATTCGGTTTCAACACCACAAAGCGCCTATATTGTGTAACTACGGGAGAGTTTTTCAATGTCGTTCGAACAGGATAAGTATAACGAAATCGAAAACCTCGGTAACTCTCCTTGGAAGATTGCTGAAACCCGAGAAGTTGACACCCATTTCGACAACGCATACGCAACCTTCGATAATGGTGAAATTCGTTTGCGTTTCACTCGCGACCGAGGGTCAGAGATGCTGGACGTGGGCCCAGGCCAGGACCGTAATCTTGGGAGCAATCCTTATCCTCTTGAGCACGTGCTGGCCTCGGTTGACAAAAACTTTCACAAAGAATTGCTGGAGTCCTACACGAGGTTGTGCCGGACAGATCCAAGCTCTGAAGATTGGCTGGCCGCTGTTAATCAGACATCGTTACTGTATGAGTACTGGGGTCAGATTACGGCTACTTTCAGCGGAGAAGAAAATCTTCAAAAGCTGGAAACAACTCTCCGGACTGTTCAGGACAGGTTCATGCAGGCGCTGGATGGTATAAGACCTGAAACGGAACCTGAACCTGATTATGACGAGCCTCCGCCGGTCAGGGCATTCCGATAGTTTCTGTTTTACCGTGGTGTGCGGTCCCATCGATGTAAAAGGCTCCTATACCATCGGCAATTTCCGCGCCCCCTCGTCATGCCGGACCCCGGCCAACCACATGCCGGTGCATGCTTGTTCCGGCATCCAGTGAGATACAATGTCGCCCTTTGGGCGACTCTTTGTTCCACTGGCTTTCCGCCTGCGCGGAATGACGAACAAAATTCTTTCCAGTACGTGCCGGGGATTCCGTCCCTGGTGGATTACGTCGAAAGCAAGCTGGCCGCGCCCTCACCCTGACGCGTTGGATTTGTCGGCCTTCAGGCCGACAGGAACGTGATTGAAAGTTTGATAAGCTGTTCACTCACAGTCCCCTGGCGCTGAGAGAATGATATTTAAATCAAAGAATGATTCCCGGCCTTACCACTTCGGCCCGTTTCCCTTTGAAGACCTGGCCGTTGACGCGAGGCTGATACAGGCTGAGGCAGACAGGCCGGCTGTCAACAGCGCCGCTTTGCGGCCCACGTCAACGACTTACGGCGCGGCAAATAAACGCTACTATGATTTATTTACCGCGATGCGCACACCCTCTCCGCAACCGGCCAGGGCGCCTGTCCCGGATGACCTGGAACGGCGCGTCATCGACCTGAAGGGGATGGCGTATTTTCTCGATTCCGCCCACGCCGGCATTTGTTCCATTCCGGAGAATGCCTGGTGTGACGGGTCGGACCGGGCAGGACATGACCATGCGATTGTCATAGCCGTGGAACATGGCCGGATTCCGGAACCGGACAATCCGGCCTATGACTGGCTCAAGGACAGCGCGCATGAAACCGCAGTGATGCGCGGCATGGAGATAGCCGTCTGTATTGCCATATATCTTTGCCAGCTGGGATACAAGGCGCATGCGCATGCGTCCGGGGCGACGGACGTGGACCTGCAACGGCTGGCGGTGCTGGCAGGCATCGCGTCCCGCCATGGTGACAAGGCAGTCAGTCCCTATCTTGATGAAAACGTGTCTTTTGCCGCCGTGACGACGGATTACGAACTGGCAACGGACAAACCGTTATCGCCTGTCAGACGCGCCGACAAAGGGGTCCGTTACTGGTTGGGGATCAACGGCGCCGAGTCAGGCGCCGAGCGGAAGCGCCGGCGCAACAGGCCGTCAGACGCGAGCCGCTATCCCATGGAACAGGTGAAACGGGTGGATCGGCCGACCACGCTTATCCTGGACGATGAAGTGCCCCGCGTGCCCAAACGCGCCGCTTTTTTTGAGCGCGCCCTGCGCGGCGACCTGGGCGAAAAGACGCGCCAGGAGCGCCTGCGCTTCGCCTACAAACACCCGCTCTCCTTCGGCATGCTGGAGCCTATTCGCGCCATGCAGCCCCTGCAGGACGGCCCCGTCAACGGCGGCGGCAATACGGATTTCAGCGACCCGTCCGCAAATGCCAGGGCGATTAAATCCCTGTCGTATTTTCTTGGTTCGGATTTGACCGGCATCTGCGAGGTCCCGGATTACGCCTGGTTTTCACACCATGGCGACGGCGAGCCGATAGAACCCTATCACAAATATGCCGTCGTCATGTTGATCGACCAGGGCTTTGACACCATGGAGGGCGCCAGCGGCGATGACTGGATCTCCGGTTGCCAGTCCATGCGCGCCTACATGCGCGGCGCTGAGATTGCCGGGATCATGGCCGAATTCCTGC
This sequence comes from Gammaproteobacteria bacterium, assembly GCA_965204045.1. Lineage (GTDB taxonomy): Bacteria > Pseudomonadota > Gammaproteobacteria > Eutrophobiales > Eutrophobiaceae > JAAXHV01. The sequence goes on along the minus strand of CBDBDW010000002.1, from coordinate 3,601,879 downwards.
GCGCCGAAGGCGTCTCGGCCAGGCCGCAAACCAATATCGACAGCGACGTGTTGCAGATACCGTTGATCCTGCTGGCGGGACTGGGCGAGTTGAGCCGCATCGGCGAGCTGGTGCTGAACCCGTATGTCGGCCCGCGCTTCAAGTCCGTCGTGCTGACGACCGACCTGCCCCTGGAAGTCGATAAACCCATTGACTTCGGTCTCCAGTATTTTTGCTCCAATTGCCTTAAATGCGCCCGCGAATGCCCCTGTGACGCGATACCGGTGACCAACAAGAAAGTGATGTTTAACGGCTATGAGATATGGAAACCGGACGTGGAACGCTGCACGCGTTATCGCGTCACGAACCAGAAAGGATCGGCCTGCGGCCGCTGTATGAAAACCTGTCCGCTCAATAAAGTCGTCACCGCGGACGGACCCTTGACTCATAAAATCGGCACCTGGCTGGGCGTGAACGCGATGTGGTTGAAACCGCTGATGGTGCCGATCGCGGTCTGGCTGGACGACAGGCTGGGCTACGGCATGCGCAACCTCAGGAAAAAGTGGTGGCTGGACCTGGAAGTGGTGGATGGGGTCACCGTCAAGCCCGAAGCCACCAACCAGCGGGATATCGACATCAACCATCCCATGAACCTGAAACGGGAGAAAATTGCTTACCACCATGCCAACATGATGCCGCCGCCGGGCGCCGACGAACCGGTAGCGGTTGACAGGAAGGCGGCAAAGGAATCGGTCTCGGTGCTGGAAACACCCGCTGAAGCGCTGGCGCGCAGGGCTAAAGGCGGGAAAACACCGGCGCATTACATTCCGATCAAGTACGTGCCCGGCTCATGATGAACGGGGACGGACTTAAGTCCGTCCCCACCGACTTAACGGGGACGACGGGCGCCAACAGGGACGGACTTAAGTCCGTCCCCACCAGCCCCGGCACAGTCCAAAACAGGATCGTCCGGTCCTTGCAAAACAAGGAATTTTTCTGGACCATCGAGCTGGTCGTATCAGCAAAACACCTGCAAAACGCCGAAATTGTCGTCCTGGACGATTTCGTAAAGGAATTGGCCTCGCGACCTGAAGTTGCCGGGTTTTCCCTGACCGACAGGGTTGCTTCCGATACGGACCCAAGTCCGATTGATTTGTCTGCCCATGTCGCTGAGCACACTAAAATGCAACCGTTGTTGCACTGGTCGGGCAAGGACCGTGATATACGGGATTTGCACGCCGCCCTGGAACGGTTCAGGGAGAGCGGTGTTGAAAATGTCCTGTTTTTGACCGGCGACAAACTCAAATCGCCCCCTGCCGGCCGAAGACCCCGCTACCTGGAATCCGTTGCCGCCATTCAAATTGCGAGAGAGGTTTTACCCGATTTATTCATAGCCGCCGCGCTTAACCCGTTTAAATACTGCGAAGAAGAATCCATGGCGCAATATTTAAAACTGGGAAAGAAAATTGCGGCGGGAGCGGATTGTATTATCACCCAAATCGGCTTCGACCTGGTCAAACACGAAGAGGCGATGTACTGGATGCACGCGCAGGATTACCGGGTGCACGCCATCGCCAACGTCATGGCGCTGAGCGCCACCCGGGCCCGCTTCATACGCAAACACCAGTTGGCCGGCGTCACCATTACCGACTCATTCATGGAATTGCTGGAAAGGGATGAGGCTGTCCTGGGCAAGGAGCAGGCCGAGCATCGCGTCATGCGCCGCCTGGCATTACAGATACAGGCCATAAAGTATCTTGACTATGCGGGTGTGCAGTTGACCGGGTTGCACTCGGTGGAACGGTTGAAAATACTCAAATCTGCGGTTGATGAGGTAAGAGCCGAGATAACAGACAGACTCGGCTGGAACGAGGCCTGGCGCGAAGTCATGGCCCTGCCGGGCAATCATTCCCACAATACCGCGCGCAGCGCGCCTCTGGGCGGATGGTATCTTACCCACAAAGACAAACAGAAACATACAACCGCGACCCTCAGGGATTTAGTCCAGTACCATGTCATGGAGAAGGCGCACAAATATATCTTTGAACAGGGCCCGCTTGCAAAACTGTTATTGCGGGTTATCGGCAACGTCGAGCGGTTCAGCCGCAGGGATAAATTACTGCTCAAAATAGAGCGAACCATCAAGGCGCCGCTGTTTGGTTGCGAAACCTGCGGGATGTGCCGTCTGGCGGTCACACAATATATCTGTCCTGAAACCTGCCCCAAGGGCCTGGCAAACGGCGCCTGCGGCGGCACTACGATGAATCGCTGTGAATACGGCGACCGGGAGTGCATTCACAGCCGGAAATACCGCGTGGCCAGGAATAATCGAATCCTGTACCAGTTGGAAAAGTGGCTGATACCGGCGGTCCCGGAGCAGTGGCGAAAATCCTCATCCTGGCCCTCTTACCTGAGAAAGGAAGCGCCGAAAATCAGGCAATAACAGGGCAGGGCAACCGGGGAGGGTGCATTCATTATCGACCTGGTCATGTGAACCACCCTGAAATTGCATCACAACCGGACGCGCCCCGTCGTCATTGCCCACCACGGCAACGCCCTCAGACGAAAAAACAAACGCCCGCCCGCCGTGGCGAGTCCTGCGCTTCAATGCGAGTCTTGAGGAGCGTAATATCCTTTACGCGTAACTACTCACCCCCCTGTTCGTCCCGCGCTCCCTTCGTCATTCCGGCGAAGGCCGGAATCCAGTCTGTTAAACGGGTCGCTTGCGACACCTTATAACGTGTCCCTTCGGGACGTTTTTTTCACTGGATTCCCGCCTGCGCGGGAATGACGGGGGGCGCGCGGGAATGACGAACGAGGAGAAGTGCAGGAAGGACGAGTGGGGGTGAGTAGTTACCTTTACGCTTTAGAACGTTACTGTCGATTAAGTCTGTCCTCAGGGGCTCCTTTCGGTCCGCGCCAGTACGTCATCCAGCGCTGATAACAGCAGGTCCGCGTTGTCCTTTGAAAACGGCAACGGCGGGCGCATCTTCAGCACGTTGCCATACATGCCGATGTAGTTGATCAGCACCCCTTTGTCTTTCATGGCATTGATTATTTTTCTGACCTCTGCCGGCGCCGGTGTCTTCGCCTCCCGGTCCGTCACCAGTTCGACTCCGATGAACAGACCATGGCCGCGCACGTCCCCTACCAGCCCGTGTTCTGACTGCAGGGCGCGTAACCCGTCCCTGATATACTCCCCCACCGCCAGGGCATTTTCCTGCAGGTTTTCCTGTTCGATGACGTCCAGCACCGCCATGCCCACCGCGCACTGCACCGGGTTGCCGCCGAAGGTATTGAAATACATGACCTGTTCCCGGAACCCGTTCACCAGGTCGGCCCGGGCCACCACCCCGGCGACCGGGTGGCCGTTGCCCATGGGTTTGCCCATGGTAACGATGTCCGGCGTAACGCCGCTTAACTGGTAGCCCCACATCTTGCTGCCGGTGCGGGCGAATCCGGCCTGTACTTCGTCGGCGATGTACAAGCCGCCGGCCGCGCGCACGTGACCCATGGCCTGTTCCATGTAGCCCGGCGGCACGTCCGGCAGACCTTCGCCGGAGAAGATGGGGCATATCAAAATACCGGCGAAACCGACGCCCTCTTCCTCAAACTCATCGATGGCCTGTTTTACCCTGCCGGCGTAAGCGGCGGCCAGGGCCTCACCCGGCAGGCCGTCCAGGGGCCGGTAGCTCTCCGGGAACGGCACGGCCTTCACGTTCGGACTCGGCGCTGTGCCGCCATAAAGGCCGGTGGCCAGTTCATTTACCGCCGTGGTATTGCCGTGGTAGGCGCTGTTGGTGCAGATGATGCCCAGCTTGCCGGTGGCCTGGCGCGCCATGCGCAGGGCGATCTCGTTGGCTTCGCTGCCGCTGCAGACAATGAAGGCCATGGACAGGGGATCGTCATGCAGGGCGGTGAGGCGCTCCGCGTAGTCCACGACCAGTTCGTGCAGGTAGCGGCTATGTACGTTCAGGGTCTGTGATTGTTTGTACAAAGCCTCGACTACATGCGGATGGCAATGTCCAACGTTAGGCACGTTGTTGTAGACATCCAGGTATTTTTTACCGTCAGAGTCGTACAGCCAGACGCCCTCGCCCCTGACGATATGCACCGGCTCGTTGTAGAACAGGGGCGCGCCGGCGCCCAGCAGGCGGTAACGCCGCTCGAGAAGTTGTGTGTCAACTGTCATGAAAAGCCTCCATCAAGGGGACAGATTTAAGGAAAGTCTGATCAAGTCCTGATAATATGAGATCACAGGCAAAAGTACACCATGTTTACCCATGAAGAGGTCGTTGGCGCGACGTTAGAGAGAGCCGCCGCGCCAACTTGCTCCGCCGGAAGAGGGGAAATAAACCGGCGTTCCCGCAGTAATTTTCATTACATTTGAGAATAGCAAACCGCCCCGATCAAGCTAATTGATATTTGTAGCTAACTCCTTGAGTGAGATAGATATTTTGCGGGATTGAGAATTTGCCCGGTGATGTCTGTAGTTCCCCGCTCGTTCCCCGCTCGTGATATTGATTTAGTTCAAATTTAATGTAATTATATTTTGATTAAACACATTTAGTTGTGAATTTTTCGGGAAGTTTGTGAGAAAAACTTACGGAATATGGGGACGGATTTGAAATCCGTCCCCATATTTCAGACTATTGAGGCAGAATCCGGCATCAAGACGTTAAGCATCCTGTGTTAAACCGCGTTTTTGCGCAGGGTCCGGGAGGGCAGATGACGAATCGCAATGACATGGCGCGCGAGAACGAGGCCCTGCGCAAGCGGGTTTCGCAGTTGAGTGCGGCGATCCTGCGCATCAATGCGAGTCTCGATGTAGACACCGTGTTGCAGGAGGTCGTGGACAGCGCCCGGGCGCTGACCGGCGCCCCCTACGGCATGATCGTCACCATAGACGAACACGGCGAGGCCCAGGATTTCGTCAGCGCCGGTTTCACTGATGAAGAGCGCCGGCAGTTCGAGCAATGGCCCGAGGGTCCGCAACTCTTTAAACAGGTGCGCGACCTGCCGGGAGTCATGAAACTGAGTGACCTGCCAACCTACGTACGCACGCTCGGCTACCCCGAGGAACTGGCGTGGCCCAAAACCTTCCTGGGTGCGCCCATGCGTCACCGGGGCGTGCATGTCGGCAACTTCTTTCTCGGCGAGAAGGAAGGCGGACAGGCGTTCACGGAGGAAACCGAAGAGGTGCTGGTATTGTTCGCCTCCCAGGCGGCGACGGCCATCGCCAACGCACGCACGCACCGGGACGAACAGCGGTCCAGGGCCGACCTTGAGGCCCTGGTAGACACTTCGCCGGTGGCCGTTGTCGTGTTCGATGCCAGGACCGGCAAGCCGGTGTCCCTCAATCGGGAGGCCTACCGAATTGCCGAAGTTCTGCGTACACCGGGCCGCTCAGCGGAAGACCTGCTGGATGTGCTCACTTGCAGGCGCCCGGACGGTACCGAAGTTTCGCTCAGCGAGTTTCCAATCGAACAGAGATTCATTAACTCCGAAACAATGCGCGCCGTGGAGGTCGTTCTCTCGGTCCCTGACGGCAGGAGCATTACAGTATTGCTCAATTTCACACCGATTCGTTCCACAGAGGGTGAGGTTGTGTCAGTGGTGGTTACGATGCAGGACCTGGCGCCGATGGAGGAATTGCACCGGTTGCGGGCAGAGTTTCTGGGCATGGTGGGCCACGAATTGCGCACGCCGCTTGCCGCCATCAAGGGCTCGACCGCCACTGCGCTGGATGCTTCCCTGACACTGGACCCGGCGGAGGCGCACCAGTTCTTTCGGATCATAGACGAGCAGGCCAATCACATGCGCGGCCTGATCAGCGACCTGCTGGATACGGGCAGCATTGCCGCCGGCAAGCTGTCCGTCATGCCCGTGCCGACCGAACTGGCCGCGCTGGTGGACCAGGCCAGGAACGCCTTTCTGAATGGCGGCGGCTCGCACACGATCCTCATTGACCTGCCGCTGGACCTGCCCCAGGTGCTGGCCGACCGGGGGCGCATCGTGCAGGTTTTAAATAATCTCTTTGCCAATGCCGCCCGCTTCTCGCCCGGCGCCGCGCCCATCCGGGTCGCTGCGCGACGCGACGGTTTGCACGTCGAGATTTCGGTTTCGGACGAAGGCAGAGGGATACCGCCGGAGCAGCTCCAGCGCATGTTCCGGAAATACACGGAAATCAGCAGCGATGAGGGGAGAGGGACCGGCCTGGGACTCGCCATCTGCAAGGGTCTGGTGGAAGCCCACGGGGGGCGCATCCGGGCGGCCAGCGACGGGCCGGGGCAGGGGACACAGATTACCTTCACGCTTCCGGTAGCCGAGGAAACCGACGGCATCGCCGATCAACCCCACCCGTCTCACCCGGGCAGCGAGCGGCCGCCCATTCTGGTGGTGGACGACGATCCACTGACACTCCGCTTCGTGCGCGACGCACTCAGCCAGGCCAGCTACTCCCCGCTGACGACCGATAATTATCGCGAATTGTCCCGGATCATCCGGGAGGAGAAGCCCCACCTGATTTTGCTCGACCTGCTCCTCCCCGGTACAGATGGCATCAGGCTCATGCAGGACGTGCCCGAGATGGCCGACCTGCCGATCATCTTCATCTCCGCCTATGGCAGGGACGAGACCATTGCCAGAGCGTTGGGGCAGGGCGCGGTTGATTACGTGGTCAAGCCGTTCTCGGCGACAGAACTCACGGCAAGGGTGCGGGCGGCCCTGCGCATTCAGACCGAAAAGGAGCGCTTCGTACTCGGCGACCTCACCATTTTATACAAACAGCGAGAGGTGACCGTAGCCACTCGTCCCGTGCGGCTGACCGCCATCGAGTATGAATTGCTGCGCATCCTCTCGGTGAACGCGGGACGGGTGATGACATACGACTCGTTGCTTCGCCAATTGTGGAGCGGGCCCAGCTCGGGCGGTCCGAACAAGGTCCGCACCTTCGTCAAGCAATTGCGCCGAAAGCTCGGCGACGACCCGGCCCGGCCGACTTATATCCAGAACGTGCGCGCGGTGGGCTACCGCATGGCTGAACCTCGGTCAAGGTTACCGGCTTGAAGGTGAACGCCCCTGATGGTTTTACCAACTTATAGTAACCTCTATAAATGCCCGGTAAAAAGTCAGAAACAGCGCCCCTGCAAACACTGAAAAACGGCATTGACGTATTGTCTGTCCTTGCCGACAACGGCAAGCCGATGTTGCTGACGGAAATTGCCGGCGCCGTGAACATGCATCCGGGCAAGGCGCATCGTTACCTGGGCAGCCTGGTGGCTACGGGAATGCTTGAACAGTATGAGGCCGGCGGAGAATATGACTTCGGTCCCGGCTTGTTAAACCTGGGCCTGGCTGCCTTGGGCCGGCTTGAGCCTTTGAAAATTGTGCGATTTCACCTGGGAAAACTGAGCAATAAAATAAACGAGTCCGTGTTGTTTGCCATCTGGACCGCACAGGGGCCAACCATTGTCCTGATGAAGGAATCCAGGCACGCAGTCAGTCTCAACGTGCGCGTCGGGTCGCTCATGCCGTTGCTGGCGACGTCCACGGGCCTGGTTTTTGCGTCGTTTATGCCGACGGATGAAACCAGCCCATTTATTGACGCTGAACTTGAATTTCACCGGCAGTCTGAAACAGCAGGTTTGCCTGAAAACCTCAATGAAGTGGCGGAAATCCGGGCCGGTGTTCAAAAACGCGGCCTGGCCCGGGTGCTGGGCGCGTACCGCGCCGGCATTAATGCGATCAGCGCGCCCGTATTCAATTACGACGCGCGCCTGGAAGGCGTGATTACCGGGGTAGGGCCTGCCGGCGCGTTCGACACCGACTTGAACGGGCCCTTCGCCCGCGAGATCAAGGATGCGGCAAAAGAGATCAGTGAACGACTTGGTTACGATGTCTGAAGAACGCTACCACCTCTGCGCGCGCCCGGTTCACTGGATCATCGGGAAGAGGCATTAAAACCTGCAACAGAGACCGTTTGGCGCCCGATGCCAAAACCTGACCAGAAACCACGTCAACCTTCAGGTCGATAGAATAAGTTGACCGAATTCAGTAACCTGTACTTGCTTAAGGCGTTATGACATTTGAGGTAACTACTCACCCCCTGTGCGTCATTCCCGCGCAGGCGGGAATCCACGTGGATGGCTATTACGTAGTCGCCGTCGGATCGCGTCATTCCCGCGCAGGCGGGAATCCAGTCAATGACATAGTCGCCGCAGGCGACACGTTATAAGGTGTCCCGCCGGGACAGGTTTTTTCACTGGATTCCTGCCTGCGCAGGAATGACGGACTGCAGCAGGAATGACGGACTGCAGCAGGAGTGACGGACTGCAGCAGGAGTGACGGACTGCAGCAGGAGTGACGGACTGCAGCAGGAATGACGGACTGCAGCAGGAGTGACGGATGGCAGCAGGAGTGACGGATGGCAGCAGGAGTGACGGATGGCAGCAGGAGTGACGGATGGCAGCAGGAGTGACGGATGGCAGCAGGAGTGACGGATGGCAGCAGGTTCCTTTAAGTTCGACCTTAAGACAGGGCAACTGTATGACTCAATTGCATGATGAAGACATAAAAACCAAAGAGGTGCTGGAATGGAAAGGAGTGCATCTTTTTCATTTTCCCGGATCTTCCTGTTCCCAGAAAACCCGTATATTTTTGAATTTAAAAGACATTGCCTGGGAATCTCATATTATTGATCTTTCGGAACAAGAACAATTCTCGCCCTGGTATCTTGGCATCAATCCCCGAGGTCTGGTGCCGGCCCTGGTTCTCGATGGAGTCGTTCATATCGAAAGCAACGATATTATCCAGTTGCTGGACAGGGCATTTCCGGAAAAACGTCTCATTCCGGACGGTTTTGAGGACCAGGTCGGTGAACTGTTGCGTCACGAAGACGACCTTCACATGGACCTGCGGACCCTGTCTTTTCGATTTACCAAACCGGCAGGAAAAGCTCCCAAGTCGGCAGGGGATCTGAAAAATTACCGCGCCGGCGGCTCCGGCACGGTCGAGGGGAGAAAAGATCCGAATAAAGAACACGAAATTGAGTTCTGGGAGAAGGTGTTGCACGAAGGAATAACAGACGAAGCCGTCCGAATCTCCGCCGGGCGGTTTCATGATGCCCTGACGGAACAGGATGAAAAATTAGCCGTAAGTCGCTTTTTGCTTGGTGAATCACTCAGTGTTCTGGATATAGCGTGGTTTGTATACGTGAACCGGCTGGTACGATGCGGTTATCCTCTCGAACAGCTCCACCCGAACGTAAACGCATGGTTCCGGCCGTTACGGGCTCGGCCGGAATTTGCCGATGAGATCAAAGCGCCGCCGGAAATGCAAAAAGAATTAGAGGACATTCAGCGAGAACAAAAAGAATCGGGCACAACCCTGGTGGATGTCACCGGGTTGTTGTCGGCTTCCAGGCTGACATGAGAGGCCCGTATTTTCCTTGAAAATGAAGGAAAGGTTTTTTACGATCAAAAGCATAAATGAAAGAAGTCTGAACAACCTGCCGGAGAGATTAATTATTTTCCAGGAGGAATCCCAATCATGACCAAACAAACCCTGGAACAAAAACTGCAGGGCCATGCCAGTCCCTTCGAGATGCTTTACAATGCGCCGGCAAGCCCTTTTCAGTTCCCGGTAAAACCCGAATTCAGCAACTTTCGCGACGAACAGGCGGCCTGGAAAAACGCCGCAATTTTCCAGGACATGTCGCACCACATGACAGACTTGCAGTTGCAGGGCCCTGATATCTCCAGGCTGCTCCAGAGCCTGGCAATAAACAGCTTCAGCAACTTCGGCGCCATGAAGGCCAAACAGCTGGTCGTCTGTAACTATGATGGTTTCATGATCGGCGATGCAATCCTGACGTGCGAAACGGAGAACAAGGTCCATATCCTGGGCCGGCCGAGCTCGGTAATGTGGATCGCCTACCACGCGGCAACCGCCGGCTACGACGTGGAGACCCTTTGTATCGACAAGCCGTCGCCAAACCTGGCCGACAGGCAGCTTTATCGCTACCAGGTTCAAGGTCCCAATGCCAACAAAATCCTGGAAGCCGTAAACGGCGGCCCGTTGCCCGATATCCCGTTTTTCAAAATGGGTAAATTCAGGGTAGGCAGCTACGAGATCACAGCCTTGAACCACCGCATGTCCGGCGCGCCGGGTTATGAGTTCTGGGGCGCCAGTGAAGAAGGTGAGGCTGTGCGCGAACTGGTATTCGAAGCCGGTGAGAAGTATGACCTGACACCTGTCGGCGGTCGTATCTATCCGTGCACGTCGGCTGAGTCCGGCTGGTTTGGCGGCGCGGTGCCCGCTGTTTACACCGGGGAAAAGATGAAAGGATATCGCGAGTGGTTGCCGGCGCGGAGCCCTGAAGGGTCCGGTTCCGTTGGCGGCAGTTACTATAGTGAAGGGCACAACATCGAAGACCTGTACCTGACCCCTTATGAGCTTGGGTACGGTTTCATGATCAGGTTTGACCACGAGTTTGCAGGTCGTGAAGCGCTGGAAAAGATGGCAGAACAGCCCAAACGCAAAAAGGTGCGCCTGGTCTGGAATGCAGAAGATACCAATGACGTCCACGCCAGCCAGTTCAGGCCTGGCGCTGAACGTTACAAGTATATGGAAATGCCGGTTGCCAATTATTCCACCTTCTCCTGTGACGAGGTGTTGCTGGACGGTGAACGTGTGGGCATGTCCTTCGTTCCTGCCTATTCCGACAACCTGCGCGCCTGGATTTCCCTGGCCTGCGTGCGGGAAGAGCTGGCCGTAAACGGGAACGAACTGGTCGTCACCTGGGGTGAGCGGGACGGCGGTTCCGCCAAGCCTACGGTTGAACGCCACGTACAAAAGGCAATCCGCGTAACCGTTGACGCCGAACCGGTTAAACGTGATTAATCCGGCCGGGGACAGGCTTAAGCATGCCCCCGCATGCTGTCAGCGGGGGTCCGTCCCCGGAATTTACACAGCAAACTGGAGAGAAAAATGTTCAAAGTGATTGCGCTGATTCCACGCAAACCAGGCCTCACCCACGAAGAGTTTCGCAACTATTACGAGAGTCATCACGCGCCGCTCGCCGTTAAGCTTGTGCCCCAGTTCCGGGGTTATATCCGTAACTATATCAGCCCGATGGAAGGTTTTGAGGGTGAGCCGCCAGGGTACGATGCCGTGGTTGAGTTCTATTACGATTCTAAAGAAGTCTGGGACGAGGTCAGCAAACTGTACCTTGAAGGCGAACTGGGAGAGGTATTGATTCCGGACGAAGAGACATTCATGGACCGTAGCCGCATGCAGGTTCTCATTGCTGAGGAATGTCCCAGTGATATTGGCGGCTGACCAATGATTCAACACATAGTGCTGGTGTCTTTCAAACCGTCTGTTTCAGAACCTGAAGCGCTCGGCCTGCTCGCGGAAATGAAGAAACTTCAGGATACTATTCCGCAGATCCGGTCGTGCACCTACGGCAAAAACAACAGCCCCGAAGGCCTCAGCCAGGGATTTGAGTATTGTTTTGTCATGACGTTCAACAATGCTGAAGAACGGGCGATATACCTGGAGCATCCCGCACATGTCGCGGTGGCGCAAGAGAAGGTGATGCCCGCTTTGGCGCACGGGGTGAAGTCGGCGATCATATTTGATTACGATTTACCGCAATGAAGATACCGGCATTTTTACCAGCCGTTTTGTTGTGTAAATTTATGGGGACAGACACATTCTGTCCCCGGCCGGAGTTACATTTTGTCGGTGTGCGCAGCGCCCTGAACGTGAGGGTTTGGTGGCGATGTAATGGGTGAGCGGGTATGACCAGGGCCTTAAAAAGCGGCGCCCATTTGAGCGCCGCAAAACACGTGGCGACTTATGCAGAACGCCCCGGGTTCAGGATCGTCGAAATACTCATTGCCGAGGGGCAGGAAATTCCGTGGCATTCCCATTCCGATATTACAGACACAATCTATGTTCTTGACGGCGACATCGTTGTGTCTGCCAGGGAACCGGTGGAGGAAGTTGAACTGGTCCCGGGCGACACATGCGTTTTGGGGCCGGGACGGCCGCATCGCATCGTTACCAAGGGACCGGGAAGCGCTGCCTTTCTTGCACTTCAGGGGTTGGGAGAATACGACTTCGTTCCGGGCGACAGCCCGGATTCAGACTAGAACAAAGCCATCGTGAGTCACTACGTTTCGGAGACAAGAACTGTCTACGCGTGGTACGTGGTTGCCGTCCTGATGCTGGCGAACACAGTCTCGTTTATCGACCGCCAGATTCTCAATTTGCTCGTTGAGCCGATTAAAGCTGATCTGGGGTTTACCGACGTGGAAATTTCGGCGCTCCAGGGAATCGCGTTCGCGCTGTTCTACGCGACCATGGGCATCCCGATAGCGCGCCTGGCCGACCTGTCATCGCGCAAGCTCATCATATCGCTGGGTGTCGCCTGCTGGAGCATTGCGACTGCGGCCTGCGGCATCGCCAGGACGTTTACCGGGTTGTTTACGGCAAGAATGCTGGTTGGAGTTGGCGAAAGCTCCTTGTCGCCGGCGGCCTATTCGATGGTCGCTGACCTGTTTCCCAAAAATCGAATGGCCAAGCCGATGGGCGTTTTCGGCGCCGGAATTTTTGTCGGCGGCGGGCTGGCGTATATGGTGGGCGGCAAATTCGTGGAATGGGCATACAGTATCGGCAATATCTCGCTGCCTTTATTCGGGCAGGTGGCGCCTTGGGCGTTGTGCTTTCTCCTGGTCGGCGGTCCGCTTGGCCTGGTGATGCTGATGCTGCTTGCCACGATCAGGGAACCCGAACGCCACGTGAGACCTGGCGCCCGGCAGGACGACCTGAGCATCAGGGCGGTTTTAACGTTTATTCGCGCGCGACTCCGTATGTTTGTCCTGCTGTTTTCCGGCTTGTCGCTGATTGCGATGATGGTATACGGAATTCATGCCTGGACGCCGGCCTTTTTCATGCGTGAATTCGATATTGGTCTTACCGAATTTGGCGACCTCGGAGTGAAACTTGGCTCCATTCTCATGGTCTCCGGCGGCGCCGGCGTGTATTGCGGCGGGTGGCTCGCCGACAGGCTGTACTCCCGCGGGAGAAATGACGCGCACATCTTGACGATGATGGCCGTGGCGGCGGGTTTGTGCGTGTCGATTCCGTTGTACCCCCTGATGCCCAGCGAGGCTTTGGTCTATGTCGCGTTCGGTGTCGTTCAATTTGTTGCCGGGGCGCCGGTCGGGGTGGCTGCGGCATCCATTCAATTGATCACTCCCAATCGGATGCGCGGGCAAGTGACGGCTTTTTACCTGCTTATCGTCAACCTGGTCGGCGCCGGCCTCGGTCCGATGATTGTCGCCTTCTTTACGGATTATGTATTCATGTCCGAGCAAAAACTGGGGTTGTCGCTTGCCCTGTTCGGCGCTGTTTTCGGCCCCCTGGCGCTGCTGTTATTGTGGAGTTGCCGAAAGATGTATGCCGCCGAGGTTGCGCGGGCATCTTAACAGATTGGTTTAAATTTTATTTTAATAACTAAGGAGGATTACGATTATGCTACCTTCAGCAAATACCGGGGCCGTCTTATTGGTCGGCGAAAACCCATACATCTGGCTCAGCGAAACCCAGGGCGGTCCTTTAACCACCCAGGCAAGTGTCTGGACTATTGTTTATTCGGAAAAAGGGGCGGGGCACGCGCTGTTCATAAAGAGTGAACTGACGGGTGACGAATGGCGCATATACACCGATAACGTGGAGATGAGCCGTTGGTTGCAATCGACCGTGCAAGGCATGCTTAACCCGGAATCTGCCGACCGGTCGATTCCTGTTATTGAAGCAGTGTTTTCAAAGCATGGTGACGTCACGGATTCCTGGACCGAGGAAATCAGAAGTGACGAGGACGAGATTGCCATTACCTGGCGCGATACCAGGGAGCCTGTGCTGATGAGCCACCAGGATGCCAGCGATTTGCCGGACAGGCCGTACGGCGTGAGCGTCGTGATGGTTCCCGCCGGCAGCGCCCAATTAACGCTCAATGGCAGGACCGCGGGCGGCCGGCTATGGCCGATGGACGTAAACGGATACCCGTTAAGCACCGGCGGTCTGGCCTTCGCGGAGAGTTGGCGGGAAGAGCGCTAGATAAAGAGGAGAATTTTTCATGCATACCACACTTGCCGGCCTGGTCAAAACTGCCGTCTCAGGCCTGATATTTGTTCTGGTTACAGGTTCTGCAACGGCACAGGATAATCCCGACCAGCAGCCCCCATTGAAACCTGTTTCCTTTGCCGCCAAGGCCATGCCGGTTGAAGTCGCCGGAGAGTTGCGTAAAGGTTTCAGGCCTTCGGCAATCTTTCCTGCCACTGATCATAACCTTTATTACCACCTGCGCTGGCCGGAGTTTATTCCTCACCACGTGGTATCCCGCGACGGGGGTATCAGCGAATTGGAATATCAACTCAACAATAAAGCCGGCCAGGCCAGAGCGAAGACAAAGCTGGGCGAGCTTACACTGGATGAGCTGATTGAACACCCTCATTCACGGGTACAGGGTTTCATTGTGTTGCATAAAGGAAAAATTGCTTACGAGGCGTACCCGGGGATGCGCCAAACCGACAACCATATCTGGATGTCAACGGCAAAAACCATCGCCAGCCTGCTGGTCGGATTACTGGAGGAAGAAGGTAAAATTGATGTCAACAAACCTGTCGGTTCTTACCTGGAGGAGTTCAAGGGGAGCAACTGGGAAGGTGTCAGAATTATAGACGTATTGGATATGTCAAATGGTCTCGATTCCTCTGAGACCTTTCCCAACATGGCGAACCAGTATCACCCGGTGAGTCACTGGCAAAGACTGGTTCTCCATGGCGGTAAAGACCTGAAACCCATGAATTCCAGGCAGGCAATCCTGGCGGTCGATAAGGAGGATTTCGGACCCGGTGAGATGTTCCACTATGCTTCCATGAATGCCCAGGTGCTGGGTTTCCTGGTGGAACATATCGAGGGTAAACTTTTATCCGACATCATCAGTGAGCGAATCTGGTCGAAAATCGGCGCCGAGGGCGATGCCATGCTTGGTCTCAATGATTCAGGCGGCGCCGGTATTTTCGCCATGATGTCCACCCGGCTGAGGGACAAAGCCCGCTATGCCATGCTGTACACGCCAAGTTGGAGCAGGGTCAGTGATGAGCAGGTTATTCCAGTTTCGTTGATTGAGAAAATCCAGCAGGGGTGCCGTCCTGAAATTTACCAGCGCGCTAAAAAAGCGGCGCTGGAAGCGGGAAACTGGTTTTTCAGTAAAGATAACGACGTACGCTGTAATTCACGGCAATGGGATGCGTTGTATACAGATGGAGACATGTTTAAAAGCGGTTCTCACGGCCAGGGCCTCTACGTTTCACCCGCTCGCGACCTGGTTGTCGCCTATTTTTCCACTTCACCGCTGGACTGGCAGGACTATGCCCGCGCGGTCGCCAAGGCCGTGGTTCCCAATCCGTAATTTGCCGGGTAAATTCCGGGGACAGACCCCCGCCTGCAACAAGCGGGGGCCTGCTTAAGTCTGTCCCCCGCCGGAGTTACATTTCATCAAGGTAAAAATCAGTGTTTAAAAATATATGTAAAAGACTGCCGATCCGTATAGTTGCAGTTATTTATTTATTCAGTTTTGGGTCAGGGCTGGCTACCGTTTGTCCGGCGCAGGAACACGCAGACGTTGTTTACCATAACGGCAGGATCTACACCATGGATGCGCAACGTTCATGGGCGCAAGCCGTAGCCGTCAAGGATGGAAGGTTTATCGCTGTGGGGAGTGATAAACAAGTACTGTCATCAGCCGGACCGGATACTGAAAAAATTGATCTTGCGGGCAGCATGACCCTGCCGGGATTGCATGATGCGCACTTTCACCTGGTGGCCGCGATGCTGAACCTGGAATGCACGCCCGGTAAATTCAAACAGGAAGACCTGCGTGAGATTTTAGCGGACTGCAAGGCAAATCCCAAAGCGCCCGGTTACCCCTGGTTAATTGTCCATGGGATGGAGTTCGAGGAGGACGCCGAAAAAATCAATAATGATCTCCTAAACGAAATGTTCCCCGGCACGCCGGCGCTGGTTCGTGGTTTCTCCGGCCACAATCGCCTGGTGAATGACAAGGCGCTGGAATTGGCGGGCATCGATAAAAACACGCCTGACCCCATCGGCGGGGCGATTGGGCGCGACCCGGAAACAGGGGAACCCAACGGTTTGTTAGTGGAGCTGGCCGCCGGTTTTCTGGTGCGGGAAAGATTACCGCCTTACCCGAAGCGCGTCGTTCATAAGGAAATGAAAAAAATCTTCCGGGAACTCCTGTCATACGGCGTGACCTCTATCCAGGACGCGTCCGTATTCGATGAAGAAATATTGCAGACCGTGTCAGCCCTGGATAAGGAAGATTTCCCCATACCTTATGTATTGACTCACCAGGTCTGGTACCCGAATGAAGGTGAGACCCGGACCCGGGTTGAAGAAATGATCCGCAATCGTCAGCAATATGATACCGGGCATTTGTCGACCCGGGCCGTCAAGGTCTTTCTTGATGGCGTTCCCATCCCGCCCAAACCCACGCATGTGCCAATCCGGGATGACGGTACCATCGATGATACCCATTTGTTGATTCAACGGGATGTTCTGGCGGAAAAATATATCGAATGGGATAAGCTGGGGCTTAAAATCAAGATGCACACTGCCGCTGACGGCTCTGCGCGTATCGGGTTGGATGCGATAGAAGCGGCGCGTAAAGCCAATGGCGACAGTGGCGCCTGGCACGAAATCGTCCACGCTTATGATATTTCGGATGCCGACCTGCCGCGCTTCGAAAAATTGAGGGCAGTGGCCGAAATGTCCCCCTATTTCTGGCACACCTTACTGGGCGCTTTCGGATATCAATTTGCTTCACTGGATGAAAACAATGCATTAATGACGGCCGGTTCCGACAACCCTGCTGTGCCGTCCTTCAACCCTTACCCGCCGCTTGAGGGTATGGTGAGCGGTTTTATTCGTTTCTTTACCGGAGAGTCTTTGCCGATAGAAAAAGCGCTCGAGTTGTATACCCGCAACGGCGCAATCTCAATGGGCCGCTTCAAGGATATGGGTTCAATAGAAGTGGGAAAGATCGCTAATATGGCGGTTCTGGACAGAAACCTGCTGGATACCTGGTCATGGCGAATCAGTAGCACTGAGGTGTTGAAAACCATTCTTGACGGGAAGGTTGTCTATGAGAAAAAGTAGGGGCATGTGGGGCCGCTGGGCAGTTATCTCGTAATAAGGTGTCCCTTCCGCCAGTCTTGGTGGCGTAACACTTGCCAGTTACTTATCCCTGTTCGTCATTCCTGCGAAGGCAGGAATCCAGTCAATAACATAGTCGCCGCAGGCGACACGTTATAAGGCGTCCCGCCGGGACAGGTTTTTTCACTGGATTCCCGCCTGCGCGGGAATGACGAGGGGAGCGTGGAATGACGAGGGGAGCGCGGAATGACGAACGAGGAGAAGTGCAGGAAGGACGAGTGGGGGTGAGTAGTTAGCCCTGTTCATAACCATCAACCGGTTCCTGTCGGTCAGGCGGGTAATAAACGCCTTTGTTGGTTACGCCGCCGTTGGCGTGGACTCGCCGTTGTTGTCCGGCAAGGACGTTCCTGGCTGTCAGTATGATACCGCTGAGCTGTACTGCAGCAAGATTGCCAAGGTGGTTGCAGAATGCTTTGAGGTCGCCGCGATCTGCGATTTCCAGGGCGGTAATATACGCGTCCCGTCCTTCCGTGCTGACAATGGGGGTTGCCTCGCCCCTGCGCAGGTATGCGTAGGCAACCAGCAATCGCGAGACGCGCCCGTTGCCGTCCTGGAACGGGTGGGTGCGCACAAAGCGGTGGTGCAGCCAGCCGGCTTCAACGTGGGCGGGGACGTTTTGTTGGCGAATGTCTGCGTACAGTTCAAGCAGCCGGTCCATTTCTCCTTGTACGTGTTCCGGCGGGCAATACTCGTGTACGACTCCGTCCTGGCGGCGGGGGTTGTTGGAGTGCAGCTTGTATTGCCCCTTGCGTTCAAACGGCGCCTGTACCCGTCGCAGACGGCTGCCCTCAATACGTAATCCGGTCACGGTTTCCTGGTGACGCGTCAATAGCTGGTGCCAGGACTTGAGGGTGTAATGGGTCAAAGGCTTGTTATCTTTGATGTCATCGAAAACCATTTCCAAAGCGCTTTCCTGGTCTTTCAGCAATCCTTTGATAGTTTCGTCATCAATGCCTTCCAACGTGTGCGCGGAGGTGATGCCGTCCAGGCCTTCGGTGATCAGCTGTTCCGTAATACCGCGCTTCAAGGTGTAGAGCCCTTCCACCTGGCCGGTTTCTATGGCAAAGGCCCGGCGTCGTTCGGCCAGCCAGATGCTCAGCAGGGTCTTGTCGACGTTTTTGCGGGTCAGTTGTTGCTTGAGGTCGTTCCACTCATGGGCCAGTTCGTCATAACCGGGCAGAGTCCAGTTTTGTGCCCCGTCGGGAAGTCCTTTGAGCGGCTGCCAGGTTGATTCAGCCGGTTTGTCTTGAGTGTTCATTGAGGTTATAGCAGCATGCGCCTGCCTCGGCCAGGTCCCGTAATACCGTCAGCGCCGGCTCGGTCATCTTCCGCACCGGGCGTCCGCCGCGACACGGTGCGGAGACCGGTCAGCCGTCCGTCCCGGTCCTGCGCCGGTCCGGGTCGGGCGGGTCCACACGCAGCCGGAAGAAGGTTTCCACGGTGGCCTTGAGGGAGGCCATGCCTTGTTCGACCTGGCCCAGCCGTTCATACAACTTGTCGATGCGCTCGTTTTGGTCCCTGATAGCCTGGCGTAGCTGGTTGCCCAGGGTTTTCATATCCTGACGCCGCCAGGCAAACAGGCCGATGATGAGCGCGGCCAAACCGATGAAAGATGTCCACTCGTTCATGCTCACAGTATAGCATGTATTCTCCACGCGAGTGTCAGGCGCGTTGTCCGGCGCCCGGAGCCGCTTCCGCTCGATACATCGCTACCAGGCTATCCTCTTGAACTCCACCCCAGATCAACCATTGCAATAGTTCATCAACAACTTCAAGTGCGTCGCTACTAAGTTTATATTCTGTTAATTGATACGAGTCATGATGTGCGCCGATTGGCTGTAAATGGTCTAAACGGAGAATCGACTCTTGTGTTTTCCTGGATATAGGCAAACAGTCCCATAGGAACTGAGAGTATTCGCAATATTGAACCCGCTCTACGAATTTGGCGCTATACCCCCCTCGTTTCCCATCTCTGGTTGCGCCATAGTATGGCGCAGCCAGGACCGTTGGCGCTGTTGAATGTCTTGCCATACCTATTGTAAGTTCACGGTCCACAAACCTACTGGTCGTACCAACTACCAGGCACGGTCTTTTCTTGGCCCGATATGCTGCCCAGACTTCCCCTGCATACAATGGCATGGCAGCAACCGGTAAATCTGTTCTCTTGAGCGGTTGATTGACCCGAAGTGGTGTGACTTTAACCCTGGCGCTACCATGTTGAGCCGCTTCTTTCCGGCCCAGTGACTCAAATGTATAAGGAACTTGATCTATGTGTGGCGCAAATGCAAAAACTAATGCACCTCGGCATAAGGTTTTTTCGTTATTCTCTGTTCACCAATCGGAGGGTTGGATAAATAACTGTAAACAATTTTCAGGATACATCCTGGCCTTTCCTGGCGGCGGATTTCCAAACATCCTCGGAAAACTCAACTATATACTCACCCTCGGAAAACGGCTCACCGGCAAGACTGTCAAGCCAAGCAAGGCCTTCATAATAGACATCGTCATACCGAGGATTTTTTACCGGATTGATCAATTTACGCTCTTTCCGTTGCCTGTTTTTGTACCTTGCCCGCAATTCACGCATACGTTTCCCAAACTCCTTTTTTTTCTTGTTGGATAAGCTGTCCATCCTCAGGGGCTGTGGAGCAGGCTCTTTAACCGAGGGACTATAAGCAACCGAGAAATCCAGAAATTCATTGGGCGCGGCGGAGAGCATCGGTTTCGTGGTATAGACGTAGTGCAGCAACTCTTGTGTGTCCTTGCCAAATTTGAGTATATCACGCCTCAAATGTAAGGTTATTGCAGGCGGTAACTGGCGTTCCTTTTCCTGCAATAACGGTTCATCCCGCAGGCTCCAGCGAAACCACTCTTCCTTTCCCTCATAATCACTTGGAAATGACTTTTTCTCCGCGCCGATAGCGCCGAGCGCCGGTTCTATACGTTCATTAACCGCTTGGGATCAGGGGCCGAATTTATAGAACTGCCAGTCTATGCCTGTGTAGGTATCGCCTTCGTTTTTTTCGGCATAGAAAAGATCAGCCAAGTATACATATTTGAGAAGATGAATTGGCCCAAGCTGGCGGTCAAATTTTCCATCATTCTCTCCGGCAACCAGCAATGCATACTGAAGCGCCAAGTCCACACGAGTAGAAGAATCCGGCGTCACTTTACTTCAAGAAGTTTAAAAATCAATTTTGTAGAATCCTGAAAGAAGTATAGCAGTAAACGTTTTCAATACCTATCATGTGTTGAAATTTATTCTGTCCGCAAAATCCGACAAAACATTTGACTATCGAACAATTTTGTTCGATGTTTACCCTTTACCATGCCATAACGCCGGACGCAACGGCGGAAGCTATGCATGGGCAGGTGGTGGGCCATGAGTTGTGAGAAGACGAAATTACCGGCATACATGGGGCTGAACTCCCTGGTTGTGGATGGGGAGTCACAGCATTGCAGGCCGGCCCTGTCGAGTTCAAGTCGATGACAGGTGAAAAATGACTTTTTATTAAGCTATATCAATGAGTTATGATAGATCAACAAGGTTTTCTTGGGACAGCAGTGATTACATACCGGACTACTGCTTCAAAATAATGGAACGCCTATGATTAAGTCAGAGTATCCCTGACCTGGCCAAGCCAGAACCAAAACTCGTGCGTCATTCCCGCGCCCCCTCCGTCATTCCCGCGCCCCCTCCGTCATTCCCGCGCCCCCTCCGTCATTCCCGCGCCCCCTCCGTCATTCCCGCGCCCCCTCCGTCATTCCCGCGCCCCCTCCGTCATTCCCGCGCAGGCGGGAATCCAGTGGACCACACGTCCCGGAGGGACACTTTATAATGTGTCGCAAGCGACAAGTTAATCGACTGGATTCCTGCCCCCTGCCTACAGCACGCAGGGGCAGGCTTCGCAAATGACGAACGAGATTCTTTGCCATTTTGCACAAGATTTTAGGCGGGCTTGAAAAGCGTAGCAGCCTTGATTCTGTCCAGCAGGCCCTATTCTTCAGCCACCTTACCGGCAAGGCACCGGGTGTTGTCATTTTCGACACGGACGGGGCTGAAGGACCTTATGAATACCGGATACGGATTGTGGCGGAACTGGCTGGCGTGAGGTACGAGAACTACAACTGGATGGACGGATTAAAAGAGGAACCAATCCAGGACCCTGAAATACCGAATTTACCCGACTTTGGTTCCTGGCTTGACTTCGGCTGGTAGTCAGACGTTTATCGTCTACCCGGCTGCTTGACTATGCCAGCGCGCCGCCGCAGCCTTTTTTGCGATGTTGGAACGCTGTGCCTTATTCAGTTTGGAATTGCGTGTTTTTGCCCCTTTTTGTCCCCCCTTGCGCTGGCCGGCGTTTACATATTCTTCCTCGGTTTCGCCAGTTGCAACCTTCATTATGTGGACCGCATTGGCAATCACGTCAGTTGGTCTTTTCTCCCCTTTCGGGCCTGTTGGCATTTCAGCAACCTCCGGTTATTCAGAATTACAGCTTCTGGTTTATCTCAACAAGCAGGTCTTCCACCCTGCCTAAGCTTTCAGAATGATCGTCCAGTCTTTCGTTCACCCGCTCGAACCTTTTGTCAACCTGATCAAACCGCTCGTTCATCTCGTTGCGCAAATCCTGAACGTCCCCCCAAGTCGCATAATCATCATCCTTTCTGACTTGTTTTGCTGTCGTACTCATTTCGTAACCTCTGTTTGTTGGCTTTGATGAAAGTTAGTTAATGCCTCGATATGATACACGCAATAATGCATTGCATGTATCATGATTCTCAGGGAAAGTATACGAGAATCCTACTAATTGGCACGAATCAGCGGGAAAAGTCAAACTGATACACTACCAGATTTTACTGATAAGGGACTTTTTTCTGTTTTTACGCTATGCTCGGCAAATGACCATTGCGTGGAAACCCCTGGCTGGGTTTCCTGCTGAATACAACAGCCTGATATCCGGTCGGGGGTAGCTCCCCCAGCCTGGCGAATAGGCAGGACTTCATTTGTTTCCATGTGATAGTCATAAGGCCCAGCGCCTTATGTCGGAGCGTGTCTGGTGAGGATGCTCGCCCCGCCGCTTTGCCTGGCATGTCAGGCGGGCGTTATTAAATCTCTCACGCCGTATACGGGAGACTACCATGCGCTACCTGACCATCCTTGTCCTTACCCTTGTTTTCCATTCCGCCAGTGCACAGCAGGGCCTGGGTATAGATCGGCAATCTTTCATGATCCAAATGGACTATCACGCAGGCCAGATGTTCACTTTTGAAGATTCGCCCCTGCTCGATGGCACCCCGCGCCTTTTGGGCATAGCGGACTCCATGATACTGGAATTAACGGGGCCGCATTGAACTCCAGCCACTCCTGCAACAAGGCCCGGTTATATTCAAATTCACCCAGTTTGGCGCCGGTCACCCGGTCAAACCGGCGCATGATATCCTGCCGAATTACCACCCGTACACCGTCTCGCTTGTCCACCAGTGCAGGCCCTATGTAAGCATCAATAATGGCCTGGGCGCAAGATAATCCACGGCGGCAACTGAATCTGCTTTTTTTGGCTTGTTCCGGCGCCGGAACAGCGCCGCCCGTATTTCCGGCCAGTTCAGAATCGTAGCAATCAAGGCGCAAACCAAAGCCAGAATAAGCCACCGAATATCACCTGCAGGCATCCACCCCTCCACGTAAAATAACAGAAATCCAGAAAAGAACAGCCAGAAGGTCGAAGCGGTAATCTTGCGCAAAAACATGCCATAATGGTATCCGGCCTCTTATACGTATGTAAAGGGGATAATTGCGGATAATATTCCCTGTCAGAACCAGTAAATCGTCAACCCGACCTTGGTGCGCCGCAATGACATCGACTTCCTGGAAAGCCCCTGATTATTGACACCGCCGCACCCGAATCATATACTTGCAGACTGGTTCAATTGATCCGTACAATCCACAGGAAAAACTCTCATGTTCAAGCGCACCAGACAAGCCGAAGACAACCTGCTTAAGCGGCAAACAGACGTATTCAGGGAATACGGTATGAACGAAACCGAAATTGCCGAAATAGTGCGCAAAAAACGGGAAATCGAACATGAAAACGTACTGCCGTCCACCGAGCCGCACCCGCTGGACTATTACTGGGAAACGGTAAGACAAAGACAACAGAAAAATGGCACGTGATCATCCGCGCATATTTTTCGACACAAACAGGATACTGCCATCAACGCCACGGCGCTTTTTCGGCTCACTTGAAGAATCAAAAGGCACGCGCATCAAAGTCACGCCGACCGTCAGGGACCAGTTCATCAGGGCGCTGCCAATCCTGGAAATGAACCACTACCAAAAAACGATCAGAAACATACACGATAAAACAAAAAAATCCGAAATCGTTAAAAAAGCAGGCAAGGTGTCAGAAGAATGGGTTACAGGTGAACTCGATAGCACAAACGGCGCCGAACCAATATTCGAGTGCATTGACCCGAACCATGAACACAGGTTCGACATAGGGAATATTGAATATTACATACCGGACTACTGCTTCAAAAAAGAGCATTCCCTTGCCGTCATATCCGACAAACGCATCGTTGCCGAAACCATATTCTACAATGGCGAGTTCTTGGCCAGCAGGGAGTTGGTATCGTGAGTGCCTGCAATGTCGGAAACCGGACAATATTCTGTGATGACAACATTGACACTCTGCCAGCTATAAATTCGGATTGCATCGATCTGATTTATCTGGACCCGCCGTTTAACAAAAACAAGAAGTTTGTCGCTCCCATTGGTTCCAGCGCAGAAGGGGCTGGCTTTAAGGACATATTCCGGGAAGATGATTTGAAGGATGAATGGCTGCTTACCATAGAAGAAAATGAACCAGACCTGTTTCATTACCTGAACGGGATTAAGGGCGTAGGCAAGCCGTATAACTTTGCCTACCTTGCATATATGGCCGTTCGGTTGATTGA
Source organism: Gammaproteobacteria bacterium (assembly GCA_965204045.1). Classification (GTDB taxonomy): domain Bacteria; phylum Pseudomonadota; class Gammaproteobacteria; order Eutrophobiales; family Eutrophobiaceae; genus JAAXHV01. The sequence goes on along the minus strand of CBDBDW010000002.1, from coordinate 3,577,639 downwards.
ATGTCGGCGCGTGCTGAAACAGGCTGGCAGTATCTATTTGCATTGTGACCCTACTATGTCGCACTACCTTAAAACGACTATGGATTGCATATTCGGGGAAAAGAATTTCAGAGACGAAATAGTCTGGAGACGGAATGAATCAGGGGCAAAAGGTAGTCAGCATTCGGCGAAACGCTGGGGGAATAACGTTGATCATTTGCTGTTCTATATGAAGGGAAGCGTATCGAAGTTTGAACCGCGCATTATCAGGGACTTAACAGAAGCGGACATTGTGCGAATGTTCCCGAAGAAAGACAAAAAAGGACAACGATACAACACAAAAATGACCGCGTGGCGATCTCCTTCAATGGGTGCAAGGCCGAATCTTTGCTATGAGTTTCACGGGCATTATCCGCCATATCCTTCGGGGTGGAGACTAAAACCGGAGCGCATGGAAGAAGAACATGAAAAGGGAAACATTGTGGTGCTGGAGGATAAACTTGAACGCCGATCCTATGCTAAAGACTATATGGGCGTATCACCGGGGAATTTATGGGCCGAGACTGAATTATTGCTTGGCGCGCAATCAGAAGAGCGCACCGGCTATCCTACACAGAAACCCCTTGCCTTACTGGAGCGCATCATTCTGGCATCCAGTAACGAGGGTGATATTGTGCTGGACCCGTTTTGCGGTTGTGCAACGACCTGTATTGCGGCTGAAAAGCTGGGCCGTAATTGGATCGGTATAGACATCTCCATTAAAGCCTATGAGCTGGTACAGGAACGGCTGGCAAAGGAAACCGCCAGCCTCTCTGAAGGCGATGTTGTTGTTGATCTGAAAACCGACCCGCCGAAACGGACAGACCAGGATGAAGATTACAGGGAACAAAAATACGTCTATGTCATCTCCCACCCGAATTATCCAGGTGAGTACAAGGTAGGCATTGCAAAAAACTGGAAGTCAAGATTGAACTCTTACCAGACATCCGACCCGGAACGGCAATACAAAATGGAGTTCAAGATGGAAACGCCGTGGTTCCGCGAAACAGAGCAGTATATCCATGACAAATTTGATAACAAGCACGAATGGGTAGCAGGCAACAAGGATGATATTATCAACGAAATACGCAGTTACAAACCAGCATGAGGGGTACGAAAATGGCACGAAAGAAACGAGAGATAGAGGCGCCGGATTTATCCAGTCCGCCGAGTGTGGAGGACTTCTTTGACGCACTGAAACAGATATTGACACCGACAAGGAAGCTGATGAAGGGCGAGAACCGGACGCCGACAAGTAAGGAACTCAATACCAAGTACCGTCTCTCCCGTAAGAAACCCGCTGCATAGGAGACAAGAATTTATCCCCGGTGATTACGGCCTGTGAGAGCTTGCGGATTTTGATACATAATTCCCATTGCAAAAGGTGTTGCAAACAAAAAGGCCCGCGATAAAGCGGGCCGGATTGAAGTCGTTTCAAGTCTTAATAAAAATCAGGTGGGTCAGGGTCTCCAAGGGTCACAAATAAGATTCGTAGTAACTACTCACCCCCCTGTTCGTCATTTGCGAAGCATGCCCCTGCATGTTGTAGGCAGGGGGCAGGAATCCAGTCAATAACATAGTCGCCGCAGGCGACACGTTATAAGGTGTCCCGCCGGGACAGGTTTTTTCACTGGATTCCCGCCTGCGCGGGAATGACGGAGGGAGCGCGGAATGACGATCGAGGAGAAGTGCATGAAGGACGAGTGGGGGTGAGTAGTTACGATTCGTAAATATAAACCAGGAGAATAGTATGTTTAAAATAATTGCACTAATTCCAAGGAAACCCGGTCTTACTCACGAAGAGTTTCGAGATTACTACGAGAATAACCATGCGCCACTTGCAGTCAAGCATGTGCCTCAGTTCCGCGGATATATACGTAACTTTATCAGGCCGCTAGAGGGCTTTGAGGGCGAGCCAGTAGGTTACGACGCCGTGGTTGAGTTCTATTACGATTCTAAAGAGGCCTGGGACGAAGTTAGCAAGCTATACCTTGAAGGGGAAATCGGGAAGGTATTGATTCCTGACGAAGATACCTTCATGGATCGCAGTCGTATGCAGGTCCTCATAGCTGAGGAATGCGCCAGTGATATTGGCGTTTGATTAACGAAATCAGGTACTATCATTACTTGCACAACAAAGGGGTCAATCATGATCCAACACATAGTACTATTTACCCTTAAGCCGTCAATGTCTGAAAAAGAAGCATTCGGTTTGCTGGAACAAATGAAGAAACTTCAGGATCCTATTCCAGAAATTCATACGTGTACCTACGGCAAGAATAATAGTCCGGAAGGACTTAATCAGGGCTTTGAATATTGTTTTGTAATGACATTCAAAAATGAGGAAGATCGCACAACATATCTGGAACATCCCGCACATATTGATTTAGCACAGAACACAGTAATCCCTTGTTTGGAAAATGGATTCGAATCGGCAGTTGTATTTGACTATGACATGCACGGTTTGTGATTAGACTGATAACCTGACTACGTGAACAAAACATATAGTTCTTTCATTGGTTCAAAAAAAAGCCCGCATTAAGCGGGCTTTAAAATCGTCATTAACCAGGTTTATTAATAATTATAGTTAGCTTGCAAGTAGAACGTTCTGGGTGGGTTAAGCGTACACACCGGCAGTGCACCATCGGTAAATGCGGCAGCACTTACAAAGCTACAACTTATCTCGTCTGTCATGTTGGTCCCCAGCAGGTTCACTGTCCATTTACCATTATTGCTGCCAATCCCCAATTGGAAGTCCAGTACATGTTCAGAATCAAAATGGTATTGAGGCCGTTCCAGGAAATTGGGATCCCCGTCAATGACGCTATCTTTATAGCTATACGTGGCTGATGCGATGATGTCAAGCGCAGCGGTGACAGGTTTTCTAAAGCGGAACCCTGCTGAGCCAGTCCAATCAGGTGTACCGGCAGGATCACCATTTAAATCACCGTCCCCTGGTCGTCGGCTTTCGGGTGGGAAACCGCTTACCTCATCATCCAGGTAGGCCAGATTTGCCCAAATGCCAAGACTGTCACTCAAAGCCCAGTTAAGATCTGTTTCGAACCCTGCTACCTCAGTTTCAGGTGCATTGACTACAGTAAAACCTGCTGCACCGTTAAAAATGGAAGCCTGTATATTTTCAAATTCAGTGTAATAAATGGCCCAGTTCCATTGCAGAGTTCCATTCAGCCACAGAGTCTTCAAACCCAACTCAAAGGCATCTGCCTCCTCTTCCTCGAATTCGAAAGCACCTCTTTCACCGGCCTCAACCCCCGGGGGTTCCGGCTGTACTGATCTGGCATTAAACCCACCCGCCTTGGAGCCTTTTGAAAAAGTGAAATAAGCCGTATGTTCACCAGCCCAGTCAAATTGCTTTTCCAGACTGATCATCCAATCTACACGATCTTCCGACCTGCTCCCAGTGATAGCATGTGGAGTAACAACAGGAGGAGGGATTCTTATCATTGCGGCCGGTGTCAGAGTACCCAATTCAGCAATGATTACCTCTATATCAGCATCTTTTTCTGTATGATTGTAACGAACACCACCGGTAATCGACAGGGTATCGGTAATATAATAGTTCAGTTGACCAAATACGGAGACGTTCTCTTCCTCAGAGTTAAAAAATGTAGCCCATTTCTGTGCGAAAAAAGGTGCAATATCAATCTCCTCAGTGTAGTCGAAATCGTTGCTCTCATAATAAACACCCGCTACCCAGTTGTATCGTCCCTCAACAGGAGACAATAATCTTACTTCCTGGCTGAACTGCGAGTAATCCTCAGATTGCACGTTGTCTACGTAAGGCAAGGGGTCACCGGGGTCGGCGACAAAAAACTGGTCATAGGCTGCATAACCCGTAATGGACTCCAGGCTGTAATCACCTACTTCGGCCGCCAGTTTTAAACTGAACAGCTGTACATCAGCTTCCTGAACAGTATTTTCCCGGTCGGTTCCAACAAAACCAGCAAAGTCATCTGCCGGTCCGATATCGGTGCCCCCGGGGCCAGCCCGATCAGGCAACTGGGTAATGTTCGTGACGTAATCCAGACTGGTAGTATCAGGATCGATTAACCCACCGTACAGGCCCGCACCAAGCGGACCAAGATCCCCTGGTACGAATGCGATTGTATCCATGGGCGGACCATTATTCTCGGTGTCAGTATGTTCAATTTTCAAAGTGCTTGTTATTGTTTCATTGATATCCCATTCCAGTGTACCGCGCACAGCGTATTCCTCACGCTCCGGCAGTCTGTCCCCGGTACCTTCGTTAAAAACAAAGCCCTCTGAATCGCGATAACGCATGGCCACACGGCCTCTCAGACTGTCAGAAAGAGGGCCGGACACATAGCCTTCAAGTTCGTAATCTTGATCTTCATCGAGTGCAATCTGCGTACGACCACCAATCTCAACATTTTCAGTTGGTCCATTGGAACGCTGGGTAACAGCGCCAGCAATGGTACTGCGACCGAACAACACTCCCTGGGGGCCACGCACAACTTCAAGACCCGCCAAGTCCAGGAAGGGCATACGGGAAAGCGTTGGTCTACCCACATAAATGCCGTCCCGGAAAACACCTACCGACTGTTCGAAGGACTGGTTCTGGCCGCTTCCGACACCACGAACGGTAATCACGTTGTCAATCACACCTTCCGCAAAATCTACATTCGGAATAATCCTGTTCAGGTCTTGCATGCGGAATGCGCCAATAGAACTTATATCCTCGGATGAAAGTGTTGCGATGGATAGCGGAACATCCTGTAAAGATTCTTCACGCATCGTGGCTGTGACTATAATCTCCTCCAGTAGCGAGCTCTGCGCATACAGCGCGGCAGGCGCTAACAAGGAAGCGCCTGCAATAATGGTAAAAATACTGCTTACTAATCTGTTAATAACTAACATAACTATATCCTCCACTTAGTGTATAAGGTCAGGTAATTACTCATGGTATTCAGTAACTACTCAGCCCCACTCGTCATTCCTGCGAAGCCTGCCCCTGCATGTTGTAGGCAGGGGGCAGGAATCCAGTGTAAAAACCTGTCCCGGCGGGACACCTTATATAACGTGTCGCCTGCGGCGACTATGTTATTGACTGGATTCCTGCCTTCGCAGGAATGACGAAAAGGGGGGTGAGTAGTTACGGTATTCATTTACTTATCCCGCGACTGCTTCGGCATATTGATCTGTATGAACTGCTGCAGGCAGCAGCGTTACCGCGCCAAAATTAATGCTCCCGCTTAATTCAATATCGTATGACCGGCTGTTATAACCTTCCTTGTCTATTACCAGCCGGCAGGTTCCGCTGCCTGAGATGCCATCGAGCTTGAAGTCACCGAAATTATCGGTTTTTGTTTCCCCAAGATTTTCGGCGCCGCGCAGCAATTGAATGCCGGCGCCTTCAACCGCTTCCCGGATACCGTTGTCTTCAGTAATGACGGTTCCGGCAACGAAGCTGCGCCTGACCTGTTCAAGGTTCTTGTAATGAACCCGGGGTCGTGTTTGATATTCAGGTTTTATATCACTGAGATTTTCTGTTTCGACCAATTGCTGCATTTCGTTGTCGGATACCTTGAGCGCTTTCAGCGCCCCGGTGGGGCAGGCCTGCACGCAACGGGGTTCGCGCCAGCCCTGGTCCAGCAGGTGCGCGTCGAAGTACCAGGCCTGGGGCGCCTGCTCCTCTTCGTTCCAGTAAATCGCGCCGTAGGGGCAGGAGTCCACAATATCCCGGCGGCCTTTCGCCTTGTCGGGGTCGATCATCACAATGCCGTCTTCGCGTTTATAGACGGCGCCCTTGCCGGCCTTGATGCAGGGGGCGTTATCGCAGTGGTTGCACATTTTCGGCACGTAGGTCATGTCCACCACGGGAACCTGGCCGCGCTCGACCAGCTCTATGTCTATCCAGTTATGACCGTGCGCGGGCTGCGCTTTGGCATAACCGGGGTATTCGTTGCCGACGTGCTCATCCTTGCAGGAGAGGAAACAGTTGTAACAGCCGACGCATTTTTTCACATCGACGACCATGTTCCACTTGTTCATAGTCCGGCCCCCTGGCTGTCGCATTTTTCCATCTCGATAAGGCAGGAGTTGGGCGCGGACGCGGTGGTTTTATCGGTCTGGCTGCGGTGCGGCGTCAGCAGGTTGACGCAGCCGCCGCGATCGGGGGATTTGCCCGGCGCGCCGACCGGGTCATATACTGCGCTGGATTCGCAGGCGTGCACAATGCCGGGCATTATGCGTTCGGTCACCAGGGCGGCGCAGATGACCGAGGCCCGGTCATTGTAGAGGCGCACCAGGTCGCGGCTGTTGATCCCGCGCGCGGCGGCTTCGGCCGGGTTGACGCGGGCGATCCAGTAATAGTACCCGTCGATGAGCAGGCGGTGCTGTCCGATGTCGTTGATGCTGCTGTCCTTGCCGTCGCCCTTGGTGTGAAAGCTGTAGCGCGGGTGCGGCGTAAGCAGTTGCAAGGGGTATTTCTCCACGAGTTCCTTGCTGGCCGGGCCTTCCCAGGAAGGGATGTACCTGTTGATGGGCGGTCTTAACGGGTCGTCAAAGCGCTTCAGGCTGGATGGCTCAAACTCGATTTTGCCGGATTGGGTCTGCAACCCTTCGCGGTATTTGCCGCCGTACTCCGACGGCAGCGGGAACGGCTCCGGCACGTCTTTCTGCCGGCCTTCCGCAAACCAGCGGAACGCAACAGGCGCCCTGAGTTCTTCCCGCTCGGCCGGCACCACAAAGTACCCCTTGCGCAGGAATTCGCGCCAGGAGATATGTTTGCTGGCGTCACAGGCCTGAAATATTTTCTTGCACCAGTCGAGTTCGGTCAGCCCTTCCGAATAATAGGCCCCGAGTCCAAGCCGTTTTGACAGGTCGTGGTAGATCTGCCAGTCCGATTTCGATTCGCCCAGGGGTTCGATGCACTTGTGCTGCATGGTGACGACGCGATGGTTCAGTTGCCCTTCGTTGTGCAGCGAATAGCCGCCGCAGTTGGCCGCTTCGCCGATGTCCCAGCGTTCGAAATTGGTGCAGGCCGGAAAAATCACGTCGGCGAACCGGACCTCGCCTTCATTCCAGATGGACTGGTTGACAACGAACTCAAGGGAATCGGACTGGTAGGCCCGCGCCAGGCGGTTTGCGTTCATTGTGGTGCCGAAATGGGAGCCGCCGTACTTGTACATCATCCTCACCCCCGAGCCGCCGGGGGCGGGGAAGCGGGATTTGGCGAACTGCCGTTCCAGGGCGCGCGGGTCAGTGGGGTAAAACTCCGTCTCGCCGTCCAGGATGGCTTCCGGGATGCGCATGCGCGAGAGTTTCTGCCCGACGCTGTTCATGCTGACCAGGTGCGGCATGCGCTGGTAGAGGTTGACCGCGCTGGCGGTGCCCTCGATATCGCCGGAGATGCCGCCGTCGGCGTAACCGGGGAAATAAAAGTTGTAATCGACCGGCGCGCCGAATTGCAGGTTGCCGAAGTTGACGCCGGGTTTCCCCAGACCCTGCATGGCCATGAGGCAGACCATGGAACGGGCCCACTGGGATCCCGTCGCGGAGCGGCAGGCGCCGCCGAAGGTATTGCCTTTACCACCTGCAGACAGATAGGTTTTTTTGCTGCCCCATTCGCGGGCCAGTGCACGTACTACGTGGGCCGGTACGCCGGTTTCCGGCTCCTGCCATTCGGGTGTCTTGGGCACGTTATCTTCTTTGCCCAGGATGTAATCCTGCCATTTATCAAAACCCGTTGTCCGGTCGCGCACGTAGTCTTTGTCGTATAAACCTTCTGTCATCCAGACGTAAGTGATGGCATGGGCCAGCGCCGGACTCGTGCCGGGGCGCACCGGGATCCACTTGCCTCCCAAGAAACCGGCCGTGTCGTTCAGGTAGGGGTCGATGTGAATCGTCTTGATGCCGAGCTCCTGGGCCCACTGGCGGCGCACGGTCCCTTCAAAACCGCCATAGTTGCCGTTGGTTTTTTCCGGGTCGCTGGACCAGTACACGATCAGTTCGCATTCCCTGAGGCAATCTTCCACGCCGCCGTAGGGCTCGGCCGCGGCGTTGCGCATGCTGTTGCCGTAATGGTGCATGGCGCCCCAGTACCAGCCTTCCCAGCTGTCCGGGTTGATGACCATCTTGGTATGGCCGATGGCGTTCATGAAGCGGAAATTGGCGCTCAGGTAGTAGCCGATGTTGCCCCAGGTGTGGTGCGAGCTGTGGCTGCTCAGGATGGCGCCGTGGCCGTGTTCCCGCTTTACCCGCTCGATTTCCCCGGCAACGATGTCCAGGGCCTCGTCCCAGCTGATGCGTTCGTGTCCCGACATGCCGCGTTGATCGCAGTTGCGCGCCCCGTGCGGGTCGAAATCCACCCGTTTCATGGGATACAGCAAGCGGTCCTTAGAATAGACCAGCGACTTGGATGCCAGCCCATGGGGGCTGAGGGAGGTCTTGCGCGGCGGCGTGAAGGTCTTGCCCCGGGCTGTCATGGACCAGGACGGCGCGTCCTTGCCGTCAAAGTCAATGGGGGTCATCCTGACGATTTTATTATCTTTCACGTACACAAAAACCGGGCCGCCATTGGTGTTGTTGGTATAGCGAACGCTTCCATCGTCCATTTTTGTGCCGAACTTCCACCACACGGTCTTCATCATACTCAGGGTTTCGGTAAACCAGGCGCCTGCCTCCTGCGATCCTTCCAGGTCCACCCTGAACATCTTGGCGGCGTTGATGAAGGCCTGGTGGTCATGGGAAAACACAAGCAGCCGGACCGCGGTCTCGGCGGACTTGAACACCATGCTGGCGCGCGCCCCCGGGTGAATGCCGGCGCCTGTTGTTACCTTGCCGCCGTTGAACCGGTAGTGCCGGCCCACGGGCTTGTCGCGTACCTTGATTTGCGTAATGAGATCCTGCTGCTTGAGCCGGTTGCGGTAGGCTGGCTGCAACAACGCCGTGAACCTGATCAGCACATATACGGCAAACAGGATGGTGGCGAAGACCAGGCGGTAAAAAAAATCTCTGAATGGTTGCATGAGGCGATTAAAGTTATGTCAGGGCGTGTGACAACAACAGTTTTATTCAAGAAGCATAAGGTCTTCCTGTGCGTCGATTTCCATTATTTTAGAACATTATAATATAATGTAAAGCATTATTTCTTTAAAAATCACGAATCCGCATAAAAAACCTGCGGGCGGATAACTGTCATTCCCGCGCTCCCCCCGTCATTTGCGCTCCCTCCGTCATTCCCGCGCAGGCGGGAATCCAGTGAAACACACGTCCCGAAGGGACACATTATAAGGTGTCGCAAGCGACAGTTTAACAGACTGGATTCCCGCCTGCGCGGGAATGACGGAGGGGGGCAGGAATGACGGTCCATACGGAGTCTTGTCTCCTGGATTCCCGCTCCCCGCCCAACTCCATACGGGGACAAGCGTTGCGGGAATGGTAAGTGTTGCCAGACAAAATCAGGTTGAAAGAGTACCAGGATAGGAAGCAACTACCTGGTCGATACAGCCAAAGAGGGAATTCCCTTCATAGTCTTGCTGATCAATCCTGACGCGGTCACCAAACTTCAATAAATCAGTCTTTGCTTCGCCGTTATGAATTATTTCCAACGCCCGCCGCTCACCGATACAGCCGCAGCCGGCACTTTCATCTTCATTCGAAACGGTGCCCAGACCAATGATTGTCCCGGGCTCAAATTCCCGGGTTTGCGCCACGTGGGCAATCATGTCGCCGTAATGGAACGGAGTGTCAATACCCGATTCAATTTCTCCGAATTTTTCTCCGCGCACCCAGCAATGCATTTTTCCGGATACTAATTTTCCGTCCCATAGCTTGCCCAGTTCATCGGGGGTTACGGCAACAGGACCCAAGGCCGAGGCGGGTTTGCCCGTGAGGAAACCAAAAGTGCGTTTCAGTTCCGCCGGGATTAACGCGCGCAGTGAAATGTCATTTAATAAAACAAATAATTTAATATGGCCGGCCGCTTCATCCGCCGTGACCCCCATGGGCACTGCGCCGGTGACCGCTGCGATCTCCGCTTCAAAATCAATACCCAGTTCTTCACCCGGTAATCGAATCGGATCGTTCCAGCCCATGAAGCCGTGAGAGATACCCTGGTAAATCAGGGGCGCATCAAGAATATCGTCCGGCAGGCTATCGCCCCTGGCTGCGCGGTTGCGCCGGATATGGCTGATGTAACAGGCCCCGTCCAGGTATTGAAAAGTACGCGGCAAAGGAGCTGACAGAGAGTTCAGGTCCAGGGTAAAAGCATTTTCCTCCAGACCTTTGTTGAGAGAATGATAGAGGGTTCGCAATTCCGGTTCCAGCTTATCCCAGTCATCAAGGGCCGCCTGCAACGTTGGTGCAATTGCGCCGGCATCGACTGCCGTTTTGCAATCCCTGCTGACGACAATCAAGGCGCCGTCACGACCATTTCTCTTAGAAGCCAGTTTCATAGCATCACCACGTTCAGTTTGAAGTACCAATTACCATTCTAGTGGATAACCGTATTTACCCCTGTCGTCCCAGAAGTTGACAGCGTGTATGACCTGCCCCCTGCAACTGATCCATTCGGCGCCCGGCAATTCAAGTATAATCAACCATTGAGGGCATACAGGACACAGAACTGTGAACCAATTTGACATTACTGAAAATGATGTCTGGCCTAAAGTCGTAAATCTTACAGGCAACATTACTGAAGAGACGTTTGAGTCTGATATCTATGCACTTTTGTCCGAAACAGCCGATATCGATCATTTTGCCGTGCATGTTTTCAATGAGAAGCAGCTGAAAGACCATCGGCTGTTGTTAATCGGCGGACTGGTATCGGAGCATTGGGCACACTTTGCCAGCAAACGTGTCGATGATTACATGAGGAAAAACGACCGGATGTTTGATAACAACCTGGAACTGCTCGTCCAGGGCAAGCTGGATCCGGACGGTCTTTATCATTTTCGTCCGGATGCGCAAAACCAGCCGGATATTGCCTCAATTTACAAGGACAGCGGTATCGGGGAAAAAGTGTATGTACTACGTATAACCCAGGGCAAGATTTACCAGCTTAACTTGTTTCGGAACGTTAACAAGGGTCCGTTTTCCAAGATGGAATCCAAAAGACTGGAACGAATGCTACCGCTGGTGATGAATCTTTTATTGGTGCATTTTCAGATTTGTGGTGTTGACGAATGGCAAAAACATAATGAAAAGCACGTCATTTCTTTTTTAAAAGACAGGGGAAATGAATTTTTTGCCTCGCTGACCAAGCGGGAAACCGAGGTCTGTGATTTGATTATTTATGGTCAGACTACTGATGGGATTGCCGCGGAAATGGAACTCTCGGTGTCATCCGTTAAAACTTATCGAAATCGCGCATACAAAAAGTTGAAAATCTATTCCAAGTCTGAATTATTTGCGATGATAATTAATAGCCGGTTATACAATCGCCCGATTACGATTTCTGGAAAAACAGAGGAGAATAACCATGCCACAAGATGACAGACATTCCGGCAACGTGATTTTATTGCGGGTCGCCTGTATCACCCTGCTGCTGGCGCTCGTTGAGGCCTGGTGCCTGGTGGGCACCCATGTGATACAACTGCCGATTGCGCTGGAAGTATTCAAGGACCCGGACAAGTTGTTATCGTCTCATCTCGATTTCCTGATGATGACCATGCTGTTGCTGGGCTTTTACGGCGCCCACGTCCCGTTGCCGGCTTATGTGCGCTGGCCGATAGCGATCGGCGCCATCGGCAACCCGACCGCGTTTCTCATAGAATCCCTCCTGCCCGGTGTACACCATCCTGCCATCGGCCTGTTTATCATGACAAGCATCACTCTTACGACGATCGGCTTTGGTCTGGCTGCCATCAAGGTGTTCCGGTCATCGTTAAAATAATTCTGCCCTGACCCCATGCCGGTGAGGTGGAAAAACTCGGCCACCCGGTATGGCCTGGGTGGCCGGTGCCTGCATTGGCTCAGCGTTGCGCTGCTGGTCACCATGATTGTGACGGCGCTGCCGTTTGAAGCGCTGGAGGCCGGCCCGGAGAAGACCGAACTCATCCGCCGGCATGCTTCCTACGGCCTGATTTTCCTGCTGGTGATGGGCCTGCGCGTGTACTGGCGCCTGGCCAATGTCAACCCGGTACTGTCCTACAGCATCCGCAACTGGCAAAAGTCTTGCGCAATTTTCCTGCACCGGACCATCTACCTTGTCGTGATTACCCAGGCGCTCACGGGCATTGCCAGCCTGGTCAGCGGCGGCTCGGCGATTCCCTTTTTCGGCGTATTCGAGATCCCGGCATTTTCAGACAGGCACGACGCCCTGCACGACCTGTTCACGGAAACACACCACTTCATTTCCGTGCTCATCTATCCCTTGTTCGCCGTGCACATTACTGCGGCGATATACCACCAGATATTCGGCGTGCTGTACGATTAAATTTCTTATGTAACGGGGACGGATTTAAATCCGTCCCCAAACCGGCATATCAACCTTTGGGATGACAGAAGACTGCTTCTTCGGAACCTATACTTCAGTCTCAGATTAAAACCTGTCGAGGCGCCTGACTATGAATGTCCATCAAAAAGCTCTCCTGAACTGCGTTGCAACCCTGATATTTTTCACCCCGCTTCTCGCTACGGCGCAGCAAGTACTCGAAGAAATCGTAATAACGGCGACCATGCGCGCGGAGACGCTCCAGGATGTGCCTATATCGGTGTCTGCGGTGACCTCCGAGGATATCGAAGCCATCGGCGCTCAAAAGTTGCAGGATATCAGCCGCATTGTGCCGAATTTCCAGATGGGTGAGGACCCGATTCTTGACAGCATCGCCATCAGGGGCATAGACACCGGCGGCAACCAGGGTTTTGACCAGGCTGTCGGCACTTTCCGCGATGGAGTCTATGCCGGCAAAAACTATCTCTCCAGGCTGCCGTTCCTGGACGTGCAACGGATTGAAGTCGTGCGCGGGCCGCAGGGCACGCTGTTTGGCCGCAGCGCTATCGGCGGCGCGCTGGCCATTATCAGCAATGACCCGGGCGATGAGTTTGAATTCGGCGGGCGGGCGCAGGTTGCCGTGGACCGCCAGGATTATGAAGGAGAAGGTTTCGTGACCGGCCCCCTCTCCCCTGCCTTGCGCGGCAGGGTGGCCGCCCGTTATCGTGATTCCAACGGTTTTGTGACCAATATCGCGGAAAACCGCAAAGAACCTCAACTCGAAGAGTACGCCGTGCGCGGCGCCCTGCAATGGGATATTACTGGCACGTTGACGGCTACTCTTAAATATGAGCATGCCGACTGGCTGACCGAAGGGCGCAGCGTGCAGATTTTTGACACGGTCAACCCGCTTATCTACCAGGACGGCGCGCTGGATAAGAAAAGGGCCGTCAGCAACCGCGGGGCTGTCTTTGACGGCACCGGCCGCGAATCGGAATCCGTTGACTCCAACGCGGATTTTCTCAGCCTCAAGCTGGTCGGTGATATCGGCGCGTTAATGTTTGAGTCCACCACCGGCTACACGGCTTATGAGGTGGAGGGCGTGGTGGACGGCGATTTTAATGTATTTCCCGCGGTCAACAACATCCCAGGCGAGGACTATGAGCAGTTCAGCCAGGAAGTACGCCTGTTGTCGCCGGCCAGCGACCAGTTCAACTGGGTGGCCGGCGTCTATTATGAAACCAACGAGTTTCAGATGCGGGAGGAGATCGAAACCCTTATCCCGCAAGGTCTGATAGTGCCGCCCGATGTGCCCTTCGGCCCCTTTCCGCCGCTGACTGTCGCGCACAAATTTTCGACTGATTTTGACCAGGACGAAGATAATATCTCGGTATTCGGGCAAGCCACTTATGACCTTATCGACAGCTTGCGCGTGACCGCCGGCCTGCGCTACACCCATACGAAAAAAGAAGCTGTCCAGGCGCAGTTTTTTGCCCCGATACTGCCCGCGGGCAACCGTAATGCCCTGGCTGTGACAGACCCCCTGGTTGGTTTGTTAATGGCCATTTACCAGGTGACTCCCCACAGCCAGGCCGGCGTGCGCAAGGAAAACCGGCTGGACTGGTCGGCAAACCTGGAGTATGACTTTGTTGCCGGCGGCGAGCACACGGCCTACGTGGCGGTCGCGCAAGGCTCCAAGGCTGGCGGTTTCGATGCCCGGGCCACGGCCGAAAGTCCGGCTTATGAATTTAAGGATGAGACGGCCATCAACTATGAGCTGGGACTGAAATCGGCCTGGCTGGACGGCGCCATGGACTGGAACTGGGCCTTTTTCCACACGGATTACCAGGACCTGCAGAGTTCGTTGTTCGGCGGCGTGCTGACCCAGGTCGTGGGCAACGCAGCCTCTGTCGATATTAACGGCTTTGAAACCGATATGCGCTGGCAGGTCGCGAGCAGCCTGTCAGTCTGGGGCAACCTGGCTTACCTGGATTTCGAATACAGCAGTTTCCCCGGGGCCGGCTGTCCCGTGGGACACCCGGACCGTGGAGCCTTCCCCCCGAAGCCCTGTGATTTATCCGGTGTGAGTGGTTTTACCCCGGAGTGGTCGGGCGCCTTCGGCGCCAACCTGGCGCACCCCGTCCTGGACTTCCTGAAGCTGCTGGCATCGGTGACCGTCACCTACTCGGACGGGCAGTCCTGGGAGCCGGGCACAAGCAGTCCCCTGCTGATGAGTGATTCTGTCACAAAAGTGGACGCCCAGGTTGGCGTGGGAGGCCGCGACGGCAGTTGGGCGGTGCAGCTTTTGGGCAGCAACTTGACCGATGAAATCAGCTGCGGCGTGGTAACGGTCGTTCCGCTCAGCCAGGACCAGGCCTCTTTTTGCGGGACCGAGCCCACCAGGACTTTTTACCTGCAGGCAAGCTACAATTATTAAAGACCGGAAGAATTGTGACCGCCTGCGGACGCATGTATTTCGCCTGCCGGCTTCCATCCACCATAGCGGGTAACGGAGACGCCTGAAAATGAAGAAAACGATTACGCCTGTTAAACGCAAAGTCATGGCCGTTGCCGCACTGGCAGTATTGTTGGCGGGCGTGATGGTAACTGCCTGCCGGGAACAGCCCCCCCCCGTGCCCGATAACCTGTTGCCGGTCGCCGCGGCCAAAGACGGCCATACGGCTGAGGAAAGTTACCGCTATCGCGCCATGTTTTCGTCGGGCGCGGTTTTTAACACCCGGGAAGGTTTCAGGAACGTTGATGAAAACGTCTATTACAACCTGCATTGGGAAGACGTGCATGCGGTTAATATCGTGCGGCGCGCGGGGCCGGTGTGGGAATTGCCTTCTGCGCCCGATAACCGCATCGGGGAAGTCAAGGTGAAAACGCCGGCAGGAGAGATGCCGCTGGATGAGGCGATAGTCCATGAGACGTCGCGCATCCAGGGCTTTATCGTGGTGCACAAGGGCAGAATTGTGTACGAGAAATACCCCGGCATGGATGAAAATGACAACCATATCTGGTACTCCACCGGCAAAACCCTGCCGGCAACGATACTCAGCATCCTGGAAGCCCAGGGCAGGGTCAGCGTCAATGACCCGGTCGACAAATACCTTGCAAGGGCTGAAGGCACTCACTGGGAGGGCATCCGCATCATCGACGTGATGGACATGGCCAGCGGCCTGGACCTGGCCGAAACGGTCGATACCATGCTAAATGAAGACCACAAGGTCAACAAATATTTCCGTATCTCCATCGGTGGGGACAAGGTTGCCAGGGACGATAACGGTCAGCCGGCGTACTGGACCATCGACGATCTCATGTATGCCATCGATGATAAAGAAGACATAGCCCCGGGGACTATCTTTGAGTACTCTTCACTGAACACGCGCCTGCTGACAATGCTGGTCGAGGAGGTATCCGGCCGGCGCTTTTCGGAAATCCTCAGTGATTACCTGTGGTCCATGATTGGCGCCGAAGGGGATGCTTTTATCGGCGTCAATCCGTCCGGCGGCGCCGTGGCCGGCGGCATGATGAACAGCCGCTTGCGCGACCTGGCCCGTTACGGCCTGTTCTTTACGCCAGCCTGGCAGGAAAAATTCGGCGAGCAGGCGCATAAAAAGTGGGGTCTGACGGAGAAATTATCGCTGGCCGACGTAATATTTGAGGGGTGCCGGCCGGCGCTGTACCGGGCTGCGTCGGAAGCCGGGGGCGGGGGATTCTTTGATAGTTCTCCCGACCCGGAGATCCGCTGTAATTCCCGGCAATGGGATAGCGTGTACGAGGATGGCGACATGTATAAAGCCGGCGTGGGCGGCCAGGGCGTCTATATCTCCCCCAAGCGCGATTTAGTCGTTGCCTTCTACTCTACGGCCTACGCAGATTGGGAACATTTCGCGCGCGCAATCGCAAAACATATAAGTCAATAGCTGAATGGATTACGACATATCACCCTGATTCATAGGCATCGGCAACTTCCGGCGCCAGAATTTTCATTTGCCGATAGACCAGGCTGTAACTTACCAGGGAGATAAGTACCGCGATTGCCATCATCATCACGATGGCTTCGTAAGCAAGACCGAAGTCAAGCATGAAACCGCCGACGGCGGGGGAAACGGCCATTGTCAGTCCCTGTGCCGCCGGTACCAGGGCAATGAACCGGCCGGAATGATCGATATTGGACAAGACACCCAACTGAAAAATATCGACAAGATTCCAGAACACAAGAAAGGTAACCATCAGAATCAGGTAGTTCACCGGGTTGAGCCCGGTGGCGCTGATACCCATCACCGATACAACAATAATCAGACAAACTATATAGGGTTTTGATTGTCCTGTCTTTTTCGCCAGCCAGTAAGCGGCATAGCACCCGATTAAACCGATCAGCATAACCGTTGCCATGAAATTGGCAATGAAGTGGGTTGAGTATTCCAGGCTGCTGCCAATCACTTCGATGTAAGCCCAAAATACGCCTATCATCCAGTAATAACCACCTACTGCCAGCAAGCACATAACAGGTAATCGGGATGGTATCTTAATGTGGTGATGGTCAGTACCTGCTTCAATTTCACCTACGGTTGCTTCTCCACGGGAGGGGACAAATGGAATGACCGTGGTAGCCGCGGCAAAGATAACCGCATACGTGAAATAAAGTCCATTCACGCCCCAGGCCTCCGTGATCCAGGGAAAGGTGTACAGTTGCACAGAATTCGTACCGACAATGAAAAATATTAAAATCGAAAAGTAGCGGGCCGCATGGTGTGTGCCGGACAAGATTGCCAGCGCAACGGCATACCCCATACCACTGCCGATACCACAGACCCAGCGGAGCGCCAGGGTTGTATTGAAATCGGTATAAAACATGTTCACCAGGTTGCCAATGCAACACATTACCAGTCCGACTAACGCCAACCAGCGGCGATTCGCGCGCAATATCAGCAGTGACACCAGCACCGAGGACACGAACATGCCGCCGAAATCACCGGAAGCGATATAACCGACCTGTGCTTCGGTATAACCCAGATCATCGATCAGGGCAGCAAGCATGATGGGCTCGCCGTTAAAGAGTGTGTAGCCCAGCGTCCCGACTATGATGCAAGACCACACAACCAGGGGATTATCTTTGTTCATTGCAGGTAACCGTCGCGCATGGTCGATGTCGTAACGGGGACGGACTTCAAGTCCGTGCCCACGTTGCCATCAATACGGAGAGTTGACTGGCCGGGTCGTTCAGTTCATTCATGATGGAAAAGTGATCATGGCCGGGCAGGATCATTGGTTTAACCGGGAACCCCTTGTCTTTCCAGGCGTCCGCCAGCAGCCGTGTGTGGCGCAGGTATTCGTCGGTTTCGTTCTCGCCCACCGGCAACAGCAAGGGGCACTTCCCCCGCGGTTCAAGCCGGTTGGGGCTGAGCGTCTCGACCTCTTGCCGGGTCAGGTCGATGCCGTAGAATTCTCGCAAAAAGCGGCACTGGCGGATCGCCTCCATATCGAACAGCCCGCTGATGGCGATCACGCCTTTGATTTTATCGTTACTGAGCGCCCGGGTCGACCAGTCGGTGGCCATCAGCATGGCAGCCAGGTGACCGCCGGCGGAATGACCGGATACCGTTATGTTTTCCGGATTGCCGCGGTAATCGGCGATATTGTGGCAAGTCCACTCAAGGGCCTTGCGCATTTGTTCGACGATAACGCCGATGCGGGTGTCCTTGCTGATGTCGTAGGTGGGCAGCACAAGCGTGATGTTGTTGCCGACTACGCCGTTTGCGACAAAGCGCCACAGCCCCATGTCGCCCTCGCGCCAGTAACCGCCGTGAATAAAAATATGCGCCGGCGCCTCCGGGGACGCGGCGGGAAATACGTCCAGCCTTTCATTGGCGCCGGCGCCGTAATGGATGCCGTAATGGGCCTCGATTCCGCTTTGGGTGACAGCATCGCTCATGCGCTGGTATTCGGCTTCATAAGCATCGACGTCGTCTTTCACAGTCAGGTCGTATTGCCGGTCGAACTGCTCGTCATCGTAGTCGAGGAATACTTTTTCCGTCATGCCTTACCTCCTTGTGTCTATATAGTTTTGCGCAATTTCCAGCAGGCGTTCGCGGTCGAAGCTCGGATCATGGCCGCCGTGCACCACCTGCACCGGCAGCGTTTTGAGCCGTTCCATGGTCTTCACGTAATCCTCCCGGTTGCTTTCCGGAAACTCATCCAGCAACGGGCCGTCATAGATGGCATCGCCTGAAAACAGGGCGCCGGTCCGCTGTTCCCACAGGCCGATGCTGCCCGGCGAATGGCCCGGCAGGTGCAATACCTCAAAATGGCGATCACCCAGGTCAAGTACGTCACCCTCGTTCAACAACCAGGTCGGCGCGGCGGCCTTTTGCTCCCAGCTGTCAAGGCGGAAGTTTTCCTCCGGCAAGGCGTTGACCAGGTAGTCATCCTCCAGGCCGTAACCGACGCGTTCGAAATAGGCGCGCACGTCCTCCGGAATCGCATCGATCCGCAGTGAGCGCAAGGCTTCTCCGGTAAACGCCGGGACTTCGGCAGGGTGGGCGGCGCGCACCTCAAACTCGTGAAAGTTGCCGGTATGGTCGTAGTGGGAATGGGTGGCGACGGCGATGACCGGTTTGTCAAACAAATCCCGCGCGGCCTGGCGCAGGCTGCGCACGCCGAGCCCCGAATCGACCAACAGGTCGCGCTCGCGTCCGCGCACGTGCCAGATATTGCATCGGTCCACGAGCGCCACGTGGGGTTCCCACAGCAGGGTAATATCCGCATCGATATTGCGCCGTTCAAACCAGGTGGCGGCAACGGGCAGGCTCATAACCAGAAACTCTTAAGCATTCGAGGGCAACCGGCGACCAGGTGAGACATCCGGGTTTAATCCTCGTTTCTTTCCAGGTCGTCCAGGATCCGGTTACAGAACCCGTGGATCATGGACTCCCAGAATGGAACCAGGAAATGCTGGTCGAACGCCGGCGACTTGCGCCCCTGCTGCACGGCCCGCAACACCGCGGCGTCTTCGTTACGGGCATGTCCCCAATCGCGGCCCATAATAAAATCGCGTTGCTCGAAGTACTTGGGATCGTCGGCAATCGCCTGCGGATACAGGAAGATACTGTCGTACCCGGTCTTATCCGGCGCCAGGGGGTTCAATATGGTAATCAGCAGGAAGTTGGGAAACAGGCTGATGTCGGTGTTAGGGTACAAGGTCATGATGGTGTTCCAGTCATGCTCTTTGCCATCCTTGCGTAAAATCCTGGGGGTGCGCGCCAGGCCGTAGGCAAGATCCGATTCCGTTTCGGTAAACCTCAATCCGTGGTAACCGCGATCGTCAACCTCCTCAAAGGTGCGTGTGCCTTCCGGTGTTACCCGGGGCACATTGGGGGCTGCCTTGTAGTCTTCATGCACAAAACCTTCATGGTTGACGTTTATGGCGAAGTTCTCATAGACACTCTTCCAGTTACTCTCAAAGGTAAAACGGTCGATCAGGACCTCGCCGCCGTCTTTGCTCGTGCCGGGCGCCAGGTCAGACAGGTCGATCTCCGCGTAAAGTTCTTCCACCGGCGCAATATATTCCTCGAAGGGCTGGGCATCACCGGACAAGTTGATGAAAATGGTTCCCTGCCACTTTGCGGAGCGAATCTCCTTCAGGTCGGCGTCCCGTTCCGGTATGGTATGCACCCGGTTGGAACCGTCATACAGGGTGGCGTTGCGTAACGTGCCGTCCAGGTTCCAGACCCAGCCATGGTAGGCGCCGACGATACGGCTTAAACCCTTTTTCGGGCTCCACACAGCCAGGCAGCCGTCGCGCGGACAGACATTATGAAACACGCGTAACACGCCTTTTTCATCGCGCACCATAACCACAGGGATACCGCCAAGAATGGTAGTCGGCCAGGCATCGCCGATAGCCGGCGCGTCCGCCGCGAAGCCGATACTCATCCAGGTCCTGGAAAACAGCTTATCCGCTTCCAGTTGAAAAAACTCGGGAGAAGTAAAGGCCTTGTCAGGCAACCAGTAGGCCTGTTCCAGGGCCGCCCGCACTTTTGCGATTTGCTCTTCTGTCAACAATTCATGCAATCGGCTCATGTCAATCTCTTACTTTCAGTCAATCCCTCAGTTACAGGTCATTTTTAATCCACAAAGTGGTTTAATACAGTTTGGCCACTGCGCGCGCCGCGTCCTGCCAGTCATAGGGACTGGTGGAATACCAGACAATGACCACATCACGGGTTGGCGAGACGTAAATACCCTGGCCGTGCAGGCCGGCTTTATACATGTCGCCATCGGTGTAAACCGCGTCCCATTGGCGTGAATTGCAGCGTGCTTCCGGGTCGTCGCTGAAATAAAAGTTCTCCCCTTCCTCTCTGGCGGCCTGGTACAGTTCGGAGCGGCAGCCTGTTTGGGTTTTCTCAACCAGCGCTTGTGGGATAATCCGCTCATCAGCCACGCGCGTCCAACTGGGCGTATACAGCAGGCCGTAACGGGCCTTGTCCCGTAAGCGGCTCGACACGAAGCCGAATATGCCGGGTTCACCTGATGAACCCAAACCCAGCACGGCATCCCCTTCAGCGCCCAGCCTCGACCAGACGCGCTCAGCGAAGTAATCTGCCAGTCGCCGGCCGGTCAGCCGCTCGATCAGCAAGCCCAATACATGGGTGTTCAGGGATGAATACTCGAAGATTTCACCGGGCTCGCGCGACGCGTTCACTGACGCCATGGCCTCGTTCGCAGTCAAGGTTCCATAACTGCGGCCGCTCAGCATGAGGTCAGCCCACTTATAAAACCAGTGTGTTTCATCCTGCAGGTTCTCAGCATTCTCAACGATGTCCAGTCCGCTGGCCATGTCCAGGATATCGATGACGCGAATACCCTCCCAGTTGCTGCCTGCCAGTTCGGGCAGGTAGGCGTCAACGGGCCGGTTGACGTCGACCCTGCCGTCAGCCTCAAGCAAGCCGACCAGCAGGGAGGCAACGGTCTTTGAGCCGGACATCCAGATATGGTTGTCCGTGTCCCGCATACCGGGATAGGTCTCGTACACGATCATACCCTTGTGCAGCACGACAAAACCCTGAATGCGCGAGCGCGGGTCGGCAATCAAGGCATCGAGTTCCAGTTCCCCAAGCGCGGATAAGGTCCTGGCTCGCCCGGCGCGTGGGTCAAGTTGGTAAGGCAGTGCCTTGACCGGGCCGTTACGCGAGACAACGTTATGCGGGATGAATTCTTCCCAGTGCAGGTGATAATAGAGATTCCTGTCGTGGGTATCCATTACGCTACCCGGCCCAAATCCCTGGCGTAAGCGGTAGCTGAGCGCCAGGGGAAGACCCTCCCTGGCAATGCTGACCGGAAGCGGGGGCGGCGCTTCCGGTTCACTTGCCATCTCGTCAGCTTGAGGCCAGACCGTACCGGAATAAGTGACAAGGAACAACAAGCCGGCGCCGGCGGCCACCCTTAGCTTAAGTCCAAACGTCATAATCGTAACACCTTTATTTTCATTTTCCCGCCTGGTTGAACATGGAAATTACCGGCCAAGGCCAAGTATACCAAAACAGATATAGCTCACACCGAACAGCCCCATGGACAAAATACCCAGCCAACTCCATGTTTCTATAATTTTACCGGGGCGATGCGCCGACGGGACATCCGCTGAAAACATGGCGCGATGGTTCAAAAATGCTATCAAAGGGCTGGTAACAAAGGCGATGCTGGTGGCGAAATCGATGAATGCCCTGAAGGAGCCTGCAAACAGCATGAGTAAAATCACGGCGCCGATGCATTGAACGATGACAAGTTGCGCATAATATTTATTTTCCCGGGCCATTAATTCCCCGAATTCCTGCTGCGCCGTCCGGCCTGCGTGTTCTGCCCTGGCATGTTTTCGATAGCTGATGAGCGCGCCGACGACGCGAGGACAGGCATCGACAATCGCCAACAAGGAAGACACCATCACAACGACGACGACCAGGGAGATAATCGGATAGGCAAAGCCGCCGATGGAAGAGGTGAACAGGGAGATCAACTGCGCGGCAAAGCCATTGGGCGAATCCGCCACGGCCAGGCCCGGCTGATACATGAGTACGGTTCCCAGCGCCAGGAAGCCGAAAGCCAGCAGGGTCGATATGACATAGCCGAGGTTGAAGTCAAAACGCGCATCTGCGGGGTTAAATGGCGCGCCCATATCCCTGGACTTGGCGCAGACCCAGAGGGATTGAAATACCGACACAACCATAGCGGAAGGCATGACGCCGCACAGCGCAATGATAAACAGCAAGGTAGCCCGGTCAAACTCCCCGGGCAGCGTTAACGAGGCTTCCTGCCAGTTGACGCCGGGCAATACCAGGAGGGTGGCCACTATTATCAGTACCAGCAACAGGGCCACAAAGCCCTTGGAAACCTGTTCGAAAAGATGGTATTTGCCCCCGATCAGCAACGCCGCGCAAAGCGCCAGGAGAATCATTACCACCAGTTTCGGGTCGAGGTTCAGCGACAGGGCGCTGCCGACCAGCCCGGCGCTGACCAGCGCAAGGGCGGCCGTGCCGACAAACATGCTGATGAGCAGGTCAAGACACAGCACCAGGACTGCCCAATGTCCCTGGCGGAAATAGTTGTCAACCAGGCTGTGCCCGGTGGCCGCGGCATATTCGGAACCGAAACGAAAAGCCGGATATTTGATGGCGCAGGCAAGCAGGATGAAGCCTGCCAGCGCCAGGCCGAACTCCGCGCCGGCCCGGGTCGCCTGCACCAGGTGCGAGATGCCTATGGCAGTGGCGGCAAAAATTATGCCGGGGCCGAGTTTGGCGACCAGGGAATTTAGCGACATTTATGTATCGATAAAATCTCTTGCCCAGGCCTCAAACGAGGCATTGACGACCCCGGGTTTAAGCAGGAAATCGTGCGCGTCCCGGGCATGTTCCGGTACAATTTTCCGTATTGTGCCCATAGACTGCGCGAGCAGTTGCATGCGCGCCGCGCGTTCCAGCAGCACAGCCAGGTAAACGGCTTCCTCAATCGAGGCGCCGGTTGTCAATATGCCGTGGTGCGCCAGTAGAATCGACCTTTTAGGGCCGATGGCTTCGGAAATGATCCGCCCTTCCTCGTCGGAAAACGGCACCCCGGGCCACTCCGCCAGGTACGCGCAATCCTCGTAGAACATGGCGCTGTCCATGTGCGCGACTTCCAGGGGTTGTCCGGTCATGGACAACGCCGCGGCATACGGTGGGTGCGTATGCACCAGGCAGCGTATTTCCGGCCTGGCGCGATACAGCCATATATGGAAATTGATGGCCGGGTTGACTGCGCGCTCGCCGTCAATGACGTTAAGTTCATTGTCGATCAGGCAGATATCCTCGTCCCTGACCTGGTTGAAAGCGGGGCCCATGCACGGCGTGAGAAAGCAGCCCGGTTTCTCATCGGCGCGCACAGTGATCTGCCCGGCGAGGTTTTCCCCGTGCCCGTTGGCGCCGAGGATTTTGCAGGCAAAGACAAGTTTTTCCCGGATGGAAAAGGATTGCTGCGTTTGCCCGGGCGTCTCCCTATTGAATTGTTCGTAAATTTCTGCTTTGTTTTCCCTGGCCATATTCATATCTCTTGCGCTGCTCGATTACCCAGGTATTTTAAGTGGTTGCCGCGCAGGTCGTTGTCATCCCGGAGGTTGACGGAGCAGCCCGGCGCCGGCAGCAGTTCCCGCTCGCACTCCCGGGGTGAAAACGCCCCCATACTCCGCGCCGGCCAACGCCAACACGTCCGCGTTGCTTCCTGTTGCCAGGAACCTGCCGTCTTTGATCGCCACTGCTTCCGCCCAGGAACGCTTGTCGTCGAGAGTATATATTTTCCCGCGTAACTACTCACCCCCACTCGTCCTTCCTGCACTTCTCCTCGTTCGTCATTCCTGCTACCATCCGTCATTCCCGCGCAGGCGGGAATCCAGTGAAAAAACTTGTCCCGGCGGGACACCTTATAACGTGTCGCCTGCGGCGACTATGTTATTGACTGGATTCCTGCCCCCTGCCTGCAACATGTAGGGGCATGCTTCGCAAATGACGAACAGGGGGGGTGAGTAGTTACTTTCCCGCCATAATATATGGTATCCGGGTTTACTGTACTCCCTGACATGTCAGACGGCGCGGCGCCCGCTGAAGCGGCTGGCGGCGCGCCCGTTTCGTTCTGGCAGGCAGTCAGCGCCAGGTGCAAAACAAAGGCGAGCAATAGTGTTTTGTAAACATTGACATCGGCTATTCCGGTTAAGCACAACCAGGTCGATGACATTGACATCTGTGCGGTTTTTTCTACCATAGTATGATGTATTCCGCACTTGGCTGCAAAGCCGCTTCGGGATGCATGAGGGGCACATACATATGTTAAGTATTCTAAAAGATTGCCAGGCAGGCCATTGTCATCCCGGAGGTTAACTGGGACGCCCATCGGCAGAAACCGGACCAGCGCTGTGGATCAATTTGACATAACAGACAGCAGTATCTGGAAGAAGACAGTCAGGCTCACCGGTAATATTACCAGGGACACCTTTGAATCCGATATCTATGCGCTGTTGCGCGAAGTCGCCAATATCGCGCACTTTGCGGTGCATATTTTTGATGCCGCGCAGGTAAAAGAACACCGGTTATCCCTGGTTGGCGGCCCTGTTTCGTATCATTGGGCACAATATGCAACCCGGCGCGCCGAAGCGTACTCCAGGCAAAAAAACCAGGCCTTCGACCATAACCTGGAACAAATTGCCCGGGGCCTGCTGGAACCGGAAGGTATATTCCGGTACAGACCCGACAACGCGAGCCAGCCTGAAATTGCCGCGGTGTATAAACAAGGCAATATCCTGGAAAAAGTGTATGAGTTACGGGTGACCCAGGGGAGGATTTACCAGTTGAATCTGTACCGGGCCATCAGGAGCGGTCCGTTTAGCGATGATGAAATTCGAAGACTCGAGGGTCTGCTGCCACTGATCATGAGCCTGGTCCTGTTGCATTTCCAGATCTGCGGCGCCGATGAGTGGCAAAAACATAATGGAAAGCATGTAATATCGTTTTTGAAAAATAACGGTGTTGACTACTTTTCGCCATTGACCGGGCAGGAGACTGAGGTGTGTGACCTGATTATCTACGGCCAGACCACGGATGGCATCGCCGCAGAAATGGATATTTCGGTGTCATCCGTCAAAACCTACCGGAATCGCGCCTACAAAAAACTTAATATCACATCAAAATCAGAGCTGTTTGCGCTGATTATCAACAGCCAGATTTATACGGCACACGCCTGAGCTACGCAGTTTCTGTCAGATGGGATTAATGCGCTTAACCTGTGTTTATCCCGGGTACCGCATTCAATTTATCCTGGCCCGTAGCTTCTACTCTTTCTTCCACAACTGATCGATCTTTTCCTGTCGCCACTTCTCAATGCCGGTACGCTACCTGGAAATAACCGAACACGCCAGGTACGTCGTGCAGCGTGGCGTTGAAATTGTTGAGGCCGCAGGATGTGCAAAGCGGCGGCGACTTGTCGAAGAGGTTATTAACGCCCAATGACAGGGTCAACCGTTCATTGATCAACCGCGGACGCCAATTCACCCGCAGGTCGGTGTACAGGCGGGAGTCCAGGGTATTTTTGGGCCCTGTTTCCGTCACCGGATCGTACAATCCGGGCACGAATCCTGAACACAGGTCGTCCGGAAACGCGCCCAGGCTGCCGTTCGTGGCGCAACGTTCCTCCACCGCGTCGATAAACCGGAACGTCATGCTGGCGCTCCAGTTCCTCAGGAACCAGTCGATGGTGGCGTTGAAGCGCAACTCCGGAAAGGCCAGTTCCCGCGTGCCGGCCACGACTTTTCCCTTGCGGTTCACCACCAGGCTGCGACTCCCGGCCGCGTTGACAGGAAATTCTTCCCTGAAACTGGTAAGGAAACTGGCGGCCCAGTTGAAACCGAAGGCGCCTGCGGACGTGGCCGGGCTCAGGTAATTCAGTCTCAGGTCGATGCCGGACGTCTCCAGAGAAGAGATATTCACCAGGGGGGACTCGAACCGGGCCAGGGCGCTCAGGGCGTTGCGGCGAATGCCGTTACAGAGAAAATCGGCATCCTGTTGTGCCGCGTCATCCCCATTTGCGAGTCGGCCGGTCGCTTCCATGCAAAGCTGGAGTTGGGTGCCCGGGTCGCGCACACGGATGGCGTCAGTAACCTCGATATCATACCAGGTGGCCTCAAACACCACGTCCTCGACCCAGGCAAAACTATCCACCCAGGCCGGCGCATAGGTCATGCCCAAGGTAAGATTTTTCGACTCTTCAGGTTCAAGATCGGGATTACCCCGGGCAATAATGCGCTGCTGCTCACCGGCCTGGACGGTATTCAACGCGCCCACAGCCTCACAGCCGGCCAGTACGTTCGGGTCGCCGGACAACCGGCCCGCAGCGCAGGGGTCGTCGAAGATCTCGTCAATGGCCTCATCCGAGGTAAACAACTCGCCGATGCTGGGGGCGCGCAATCCGGTCGAGGCCGTTGCGCGCAGCGAAAGGTCGCCGCCGGGACGCCACAGGACACCCACTTTCCAGGCGCTCTCGGCCCCGGTGAAATCATAGTCGCTGACCCGTACCGCCGCGGAAAGATCCAGGCGTTCCGCCCCAGGTTGACCATCAAGCAAAGGCAGGCGCGCCTCCGTATAGAACTCGGTAACGCCGACCTGTCCGGCAGAAGGAAACGCCGGCACGCCGTTGGAGTCGCCGGCCGCGACGACGACATCGGGCTGGAAGAACCCCTCCTGCTTGCGGTATTCAACTCCCGCGGCGATACTCACCGGCCCGGCCGGAAGATTGAAAAGCTCCCCGGAAACGTTAGCCGTGAAGTTAACATGTTCCTGGCCGCTACGGTCCCTCTGGATAAAACCGGCGAAGTCCAGCATTTCCTGGGTGATGGTGCCGGAACCGTCGCCCTGGCCGCCGAACAGGTTGAAAGGCACACACCCGTTGGGCGCGCCGAGGCACTCATCCACGGGTCCCAGGGCCTGCGCCAGCCGGCTGACGATGAAGCCGCCATGTTTTACCTGTTTGCCCCGGTTTTCGGCGTACACCAGGTTGACGTTCCAGAACCAGTCTCCCGCCAGGGCTTCCAGCTTACCCTCCAGGCCGGTCGCCAGGTACCAGGTATCTACGTCCTGGTCGAAGATCCGGTTGCCGGCCTCCAGCGGCCGCCGGGCGATGAATACGAAGTTTTCACAATCCGTTGCCGGGTCGAACCCCGGGATGAGCGCCGTGGAAATGTCACAGCCGAACGGATTGTACGGATTGCTTGCGTCGATGACAAGCGTTCCCAGGGGTCCCTCACTGGAGGCAAAAGGCCCCATGAAGATCGGTTCCGGCGCCGCCCGGTTGCGCGACTTGCGGTTGTTGTAGAAGCCGCGCAGGTAAGCGCCCAGGTGCGGCGACAACTCATAGCGGGCTTGCAGGAACATGTTAAGCCTTTCGCTGGGCGTCAGCGCCAGGTTCCGTTCCTGGTAATTGAAGCGGTCCGCGGGGCTGTCGAAGGGACGAAAATCCTCGATGGCCAGCGCCGTGGCGCCCGGCGCCGGCACGGCGCCGTCCCTGATCGTAAACACGCCGCCGAAAGCATCCCGGGTCGTGTTGTCCCTGATGAAGAAGCGGCCCTGGGGGGTGGCGGAGGAACACAGCGGGATACAATCGTCCAGCCCGAAAAAGTAACGGGTCTCGTCCCGGTCGATGGACGCCACGGCCTGTTGCTCCGTGTAGCCGACTGAGGCCATGACGGCGGCGCGCTCGCCGACCCTGCCGAAACTGGCGGACAGGTCCAGCGTCTCACCGTCGCCGTCGGTGATGAACGCGCCGGCCCGGGTATCGACCTCGAAACCCGCAAAGTCTTTTTTCGTGATGACGTTGACCACGCCGCCGATGGCGTCCGAACCGTAGATGGCCGAAGCGCCGTCCTGCAGAATATCCACCCGTTCGATAACGTTGAGGGGAATGGTGTTGAGGTCGGGCGCACCGGGAATGCCCGTCGCCGAGGCTGCGTTGACCCAGCGCATGCCGTCCACCAGCACCAGGGTGCGCTTTGCCCCCAGGTGCCGCAGGTTAACCTGCGCAGACCCGGCGCCTACGCCCTCGCCGGGCTGGGTGGAACCGAAGTTGTCGGAACTGTTGAAACGGGCATTCAACGCCGACCCCATGCCGGGTATCCTCTGCAGGTTGTCCGCCAGGGAGCCGAGTCCGCTACGGTTCAACTCATCGGCTGAGATACTCAGCATTGATGACGATGCGTCCAGTGAATCCTGTCGGATGTGCGTACCCGTGACGACGACTTCCTCAAGCGTACTCTGCCGGTCTTCCCGGGCCTGCGCCAACGATTGATGAGCGGCCGCGACGATGACACAGAGCACCAGCAATTTGACTAATGACAATGGCCGCACAAACCTTCCTTTTTGGAACATCAATAGGTCCATGCAATATCTATTTGTCCATACTGCCGGCTGCCATTATTGTCACAGAAACGGCTCCTGAAAAATTCGTCCAGGGTTGGCGCCGGATAACACAGGCTCGACGTCCAGCAGCGCATCCGGGTACAGCGCCCGGTTTCTGAGAGCGGCCGGATGTCCGGCCCCGTCCAGAACAACCATGTTCTTTTCGGGTGCAGAAAGAGAATCGTAATATTTTTGGGCCATCAAGGTCGGAGAGAGGGTCAAAAGGTCCAGATAACAGTAAATGTAGCACGACGGCCCTGGTTCGACGGTGCTGCGGCATCGAAGGCGTTCGCCCAGATTATGGGAATGAAGACGCTGGGCACCGTCGTAACTAGCGCTTGTCGCTGCTGCTGCGGTCCTGGCGCCAGGCCAGCCAATTGAGCAGCAGCATGACGGCCATGGCGACGACGCTGGCTATCAGTAACGTCATATTCATCATTCTCTCTCCGGGTTACCGACCACAAGACCCAGAAGACCTACCGGAATTACAGTGATTCCTGTCAGCGGGTCCCCGCCATCAAAAAACGCATTCAATACCCCGGCTGCGACAAGAATGATTCCCAGCCGACGCGTATCTTCCTGCACCGAGTCCCGGATTGAATTTCATCATCTTCCAGTGTAGCACATGCGCTGTCGTGCATGAAACGGGGCTCAGCCTTGCCAGACCCAATTCCAGGAGCGTGAGGGCGTTGCAGCAACACGCCCGCGGGTTTGTTGACTAATCTTGATTAACCCCCTTTCATTCAGGAATGAACTATCTCAGTGCCTCTTTTTCCAGAACACCCGCCAGGTTTCCTTATCCGTGAAGCGGCGCCACGTCAGGCCTGCGTCGGATCAGGTAGTCCGCCCAGTGGCTCATCAAGGTGCGCCGCCGCTCAATTAGATCACTCCGGTAATACACCCCCCCAGTGCCCTGCACCACATGCGCCAGCGCGGCGTCCGCTATCTCCCTCGGCTTGCCCGTATCCGCGCACCAGTCCCGGAAGCGGGAACGGAAGCCGTACACGGTCGCCCGGTCAGTCAGGCCGTTGTCTCTCAGGAGTTTTGTTAACGTTGACATGCCTCAACCGGGCAGACACCAGCATCAACGCCGCGTGATCGTTCGGAAAGGCCCCGACTACCATGGAAATCGACTCCATGAACCGTGCGGCGTTCCTGTGCGCCTATGAGGACGAAGTCAGGAGCGGGGACGCGCACGGTTTCTTCGTGCGCTACACCAAGCACCTGACGGTGGATGAGCGCCGTCAAATCAAGATCGAAAGCCGCAAACAACGGGACGCATTTCGCAGGACATTGCCCGAGGAGGTCCGCCGTGACTCGCAGGCGGTCTCCCGGACCATGATGCAGGCCCAGTTTACCGCCGAGACGGAGTACGACAAGTGGCGGGGTGTCTGGTATACCCACCCGCTCCCCACCATGAACGAACCGCACAAGGCGGTCTGCTCGTTGAGTCCACTGGACGGGGTCCAGGACGACCGCAAGGCCGACCTGTTCCTCCGGGCGGGCCTCGCTCGTATCGACAATGTCTTCCAGATCACGCGGCGTCTTTTCAATGCCTTTGAGCGGCCTATCGGCCCGACCTCCGGGAGCAAGGCGGTGTGGCACGGTTATGCGCCATACAACCCGTCCATGGTACAGACGTACCTGACGATTTGCCGGACGGTGAATAATTTCATGCTGGTAAGCGAGGACGGCAAGACGCCGGCCATGCGGCTGGGTATTACGAAAAAACCACTGGATTACGCGGATATCCTGTGGCCCGGCCAGCGGGTCCCGCGTCCCAAGCACAGCCAGCGCAAGGGGATGAAGGCGGCGGCTTGATAAGCAGCTAAGGAATTGCTCGTGAGGGTCTACGGGCTGGAACATCCACCTAAATTAAATTTAACCTTACTCGACAAAATAGTGAATAGTCCACCGCCTGAAGGCGGGGGTTTTCAAATCCAGTGAGTTATACTACATATCAACATGAGGAACACCGAATTGAAAGACCTGACAACAACCATAATCCTGCTGACTCTAGTAGCCTCAATAGGGATATTTTTTTCCGAAGACGCCAAAGGAGAGAAGAATGCGGACTATTCAAGCTACTCATGCGAGCAACTGCAAGAGAGATACGGCATGCTATACAAGGAAATCGAGTTAGTCGTAAGGAGCATAGCCCCATCTACAACAGGAGAACAAGTAGCTGATTTTATGCTCGCACGAGCATCAACAGCTATCTGGGCTGTACAGCTAATTCAACACAAAACACTTGCAGAGCTCCCGGAAATAAATGAAAGACTATTTGAACTCAAAAAAATAGCAGCCACACCAAAAGCCAAAGCATGCGCTGGCCTCATTGATAACATTGAAAAACTACGAGAAGTCCTTGGGGATGAATTAGAGAGGAAAAAGCGCAAAACAAACGACACGCAACTCATCAGATGACACCATTACAGCCCTAAACATGAACAAGACCCTTCCAAAATGAGGGCCAACACCACAAGAAAGCTCCGATACTGATAATCATACTTATTCTTGCCGTGCCCGGCTGCAAAATCATACACAAAACGCCTTACATAGTGTCCTGGAATAAAGATCAGGTTGAAATGGACTTGTCCTGCGAAGCAAGATGGTCAAAGCTGGAAACCTGCAAAAGCAAGTTCAAACGCAAAGAGGCAATTAACTTAGCAAACAAATATTGCGGCATATCAAAACGGACAGCCCACCCTGCTTACTACTGGACATGCGCAGAAAGAGATTCATCAACATACTGCTCAACGAGCTCAAACCCACTCTACAATGAAGAACTGAAAATCGGGACGAAAGAGACAACTGAACCGCCCCGGACTTGCCGGAGACTCCATTTCTTGAGAGGATGGAGCAATGGACAGACACAAACACTAGAGAAATCACCACACGGGTCGAAGTAAGATTAATCTACTTCCGGCTCCTGTTGCACGCTGTCACCTCGCCAGTTATCCACAGGCCGGTCGTATCTGCCATAACATCCAATGCGCGCACTAGGACTAATTGTACACCGATTGCTCACCACAGATCAGCCCTTGATGAATGTCTGTACCCACACCGCGCTTTTCATGGAGCAGATAGAAATCTATTTTATAGAGAGCATAAACTCTTTCTCTATAGTGCTTTTTCGCCTTCAGGCTGATGATATTGATTGAGCCTAGGTCATGCGGTAGCCCACGGCGCACACGTTCTGGATATAGGCCGGCTCTGCTGCGTCGACGTCGAGTTTTTGGCGCAATTATTTGACGAAGGTGCGGATCCTGTTCGGACCGCCCGATCCGACCCTCTCCACAACTAGCGAATTAACGAGTCCTACGTCACTACCTGCCTCGCGTTCATTGAGAGGATTCGCAGCAGTTTGTAGTCGATAGCGGTCATCCGCACGGGACGGGTGGCCATGGTCACCTCCCACTGCTTTTGTCACTGATGCGCAGGATCGCCGCGCTCAACTGCGAGACCCGTTTGTGCAGCGCCGCATTCTCGCGTACGAGGTCATTGTGGTTCGTCTTTGGCCCTCCTGGGCCCTGTGCAAAACCGCGGTGTAACGCCGGATGGTTAACACCTTAATGCCGGTTTCTGACTTAATGATCTGAACAGGCCCAACTAGAGTGGGCTATCGTGTGAAATATTTTCACAAACTTCTCGAAAAATTCACAACTAAATGTGTTTGATCAAGTCATAATTACATCAAATTTGAACTAAATCAATATCACGAGCGGGGAACTATAGACATCACGCTTCCGGTGCTGATAGCAACGCTGTAGGCTGCGATAACATCGCCTGTTAAAACCCGTGAGGTTACCGGTGTGGATTATGATGCGCCGCAACTGCCGGTTGGGGCCGATACCGGCGGCGTTAGTGATACGGATTTTTTTATCGCTTAACAACCGATATGGGGCTTGGTGTCGAGCTATTGAAGACATCCACCGTCACTGTCCTGTTCTGAGCGCGAAAAGTCGACGATTACACAATCGCGACTGGAGTGTGATCGTTTTCTTGGCTTTGCAGGAAGAGGAGTGGGGTTGGTGCTGTTATCGCACAGAAAACCAATAACTTTGGAATGGGATGATAGGTATGGCAGTTATCAACGAAAATGATAATGATGCTGATAACGGAGTAGAGACTCAATACAAAATTTCCCTGGGCGATTCCTTCCAGGGAACGCTCGCTACTATCGATGATGCGGACTGGGTCAAAATCCAGCTGGACACGGGCACGATTTATGACATCAACCAGACCAAAGGTGAAGAAATAATACTCAGCCTGTTAGATTCGCAGGGAAACCTGATCATCAACGGCAATAAACGTCCTCTAGGCGAAAAAATTATATTCAGCCCGGACGAGAGCGGCGCCTATTACATCGAAATAACTAACAACAATGACGAGACAGCGGGCGAGTACGAGGTTTCAGTTGCCGAGAATAGCATATCTATCGGCACTTACGATGAGCTTGCCGACTACCTGATTGACGGTTTTTCGGAACTATCAGATAGTGACGAGCACTTCTCGTTTGACGTTGAGGCCGGCGGCGTATTGACCGCCAACATCACGGACCTGACCGAAGACGGCCAGCGGCTTGCCCGCTGGGCGCTCGAAGCCTGGACCCATGTGACCGGAATTAAATTTGAGCTGGTTGATGATGAGGATGCTCAAATTACTTTTACTGATGATAATGAGGAGGACGACAGGGCTAGCGCATCTCTTGTACAAACAGAAGATATGATGGTATCCGTCCGCATCAATGTTCCTGAGCAGTGGCTCATCGATTACGGGTCTTCAATTGCCAGTAATACTTTCTATGCATACGTCCATGAAATAGGCCATGCGCTCGGCCTCGGCCACCCGGGACCTTACAATGATGAAACGTTTGAATTCGGGACCGATACGGTATTTCTGGTCGATTCCGTCCAGGCTTCGGTGATGTCATATGCTACCCAGCATATAAATACCTACATTAATGACAGCCCTGCTTTTCCCATCACACCCATGATCACGGACATCATCGCGATACAGAAGCTGTATGGCGTACCCGACGATGCCAACCCTGGGGATACTGTCTACGGCTATCAATCGAACGTGGATGGCTACCTGGGCGAGTTCTTCAAGCTGTGGACCCGCGAAAGCGACCCGTTTCATAATCTTGAACCGCAGGATTATACGGGTTTCCATAGTTACACCATAGTCACACTCGGCGACCTTGACGGTGACGGCGACCTGGACCTGGTCACAGGAAGCCCTGACGGTGTCTTCCATTATTTTGAGAACACCGGCACGGCAAGCGAGCCGACCTTCACAAAACGCAGCGGTGCGGCCAATCCCCTGGACAATGTTGATTTTGTTACCTTCGGCATCCCCGAATTGGCCGACCTGGATGGCGATGGCGACCTGGACCTCATCGCTGGAAACGATGTTATCGGCGAATTTTTTTATTTCGAAAACACCGGCACAGCGAGCTCGCCCGTATTTACACAGCGCACCGGCAGGTCCAATCCCGTCGATGGTAAGGCTTCAGACGCTTTCACTAACCCTGCCTTTGCCGATCTTGACGGAGATGGCGACCTGGACTTGATCACCGGCAATTTTGATGGCGATCTTGATTATTTCGAGAACACAGGAGGCGTGACCTCCCCTGTGTTCAGGCAACGCTTCGGCACAACCAATCCGGTAGATGGCATCAGTACGACTTCCTTCAGCTCTCCCGAACTGGCTGATCTGGATGGCGACGGCGATTTTGATCTCATCGTCTGGGGTTGGTACGGCGCCATTAACTACTTCGAGAACACCGGCACAGTGACAGCGCCCATCTTTACGGAACGTACCGGCGCCGAAATGCCTTTGGACATAATTGCCGATGATTACGATTACGCTCCACCTGTTCTGGCCGACTTGGACGGCGACGGCGATCCGGATATCATCGCCTTGCATGGTAGCATTGCACTGCTTTATACCAAGAATGACGGTATGAACACCACGCCCGACTTTATTTCACCGTGGCTTGTTATTCCGGCCACGCTGACGCTGTATGACACCGGCGGCACCGACACCCTGGACCTGCGCACGGACCGTTATGACCAGCGCTTGGACCTGCGCCCGGAGGGCATTTCGGATGTCTACGGGCTCACCGGCAACCTGGTCATCGCCCGGGATGTCTTGATAGAAAACGCCATTGCCGGGCGTGGCAACGACGTGGTGATCGGCAATGAAGCGGTGAACCGCTTGGAAGGTCGCTATGGTGACGACATCCTGGAGGGCGGTGCTGGCGCCGATACTTTAGACGGTGGAGCGGGTAACGATACGGTTGCGTACACAGAATCCGACACCGGTGTGGTGGTACGTTTGTTGACCAATGCAGGCCGGAACGGCCATGCCGAGGGCGACACGCTGATTAGTATCGAGAACATCATCGGCTCAGCGCACAACGACAACCTGGGCGGGGACATCGGACCCAACGTTCTCAATGGCGGTGCCGGCAATGACGGACTCTGGGGCAGCGACGGCGACGACATCCTCGTCGGCGGGCCGGGCATGGACCGCTTCTACGGCGGACACGGCCAGGACACAGCCGATTACACGGATTCACCAGCCGGGGTTACCGTGCGGTTGCACAGCCTAGCGGCCGCAGGCGGGGATGCCGAGGGTGATACCTTTGAGAGTCTGGTAGACGTATCATACATCGACACTGGAGGTGCCAGACAGACTGAGTCCCTGCCGGATGTCGAGAACCTGACAGGCTCCGCGCACAATGACGTACTGGCCGGCGACCGTCGCGACAACGTCATTGCCGGCGGCGCGGGAGACGATATTCTGTACGGAGGCCCCGGCGGCGGCGACGACATCATGCTGGGCAACACGGGCGATGATCGCTTGTTTGGCGGTCATGGGAGGGACCGGCTGGACGGCGGTACGGGCGACGACCGGCCCACAGCGGGCCACGGTAGAGACATCTTTATATTTGAGCCCGGGCACGGCGCCGACACCATTACCGATTTTACGAGTAGCCAGGATCGGATCGACCTGAGCGCGTTCGATTTACCGGGTTACGAGAACCTTACCATCACGTCCGGAACGGATGGTATTACCATCGACCTGTCGGACCATGACGGCGGTACCATCTTTTTGGAAGGCTTTGACATGACCAAGCTGGATGCGGCAGATTTCCTGTTCTGACCGGCAGCGACTACTTTCATAAATCTTCACACAAAACCTGAATTTCCCTAAACGGTTCGTGGCTCAAGAACGAGGAGAGGGTCATCCCCCATGAGGAAACGGGACTGCCGGCCACTATTATCAAGGCGGACCGGCTTGCTGTATAACGTATTAAATATAAGGCTGAACAAAATTACTGCTTACCGGAGAAATCATGATAAACCCTGACAAAATCATCCAGGAAATATTGCAACAGTTTAAAACACTGAAGCCAGCTGATACTAACAAATGGAATAAAACGCAACGGACCCGTGAAGTCCTGACCGCGTTGTGCGAAATCGGCCAAAAGACGTTTGGCTGTTCAGTCTTTGCGTCACGGCATTTCGTAGAGGAACAACACAGGAACGGTGGTGAATGGTTATATGACATCACCTGGTGTGAGTACAAAAATGAGTTACTTCAATCTGTTCCGTTAGTGGCAGAGTGTGAATGGGGCACTCTTGGCGCCATTAAAGATGATTTTGATAAGCTCATCCTTGCGCGCGCCGCCGTCAGAGTAATGGTATACGATGGCAGGCACTCAACGGATGGTGCTGAAGGCATTGCCAACGATCTTTGCCGCCGGGTCGGCGCCTTTGAAGGCAACCGGCCAGGAGATACCTACCTGCTGGCAGAATATGACAAAGATGAAAGTTCCTCGTGGTTCCGGTATTTCAATATCCTTGTAGACGACCCCGGCCAACAACCCGTACTGGAAAGGTTATAGTCCTGCTCAGAGAAAGATTAAGCAGCAGGTACTTTTTTTCAGTGTCCAGACCGGCAAGGCCCCAGCGGTGGTTATTTTTGACACGGATGGGGAAAAGAGGGAGGGTTTGAATACCGTATAAAGACCGCCTGCCGGAAGGCCGGGGTGCATTTTGAAGTAGTTAGATAGGTCTGCCCCAGTGAATGCTGCGAAATAGAAAATAATCAACCAGATTCCGGCAGTCAGTTATTTCAACAGTCAGGCGCCAACAGTGATGAATGGTGTGGTTCACAGATTTCGTTTCAATCGTCTCCGATCCAAACCTGCTGGCAACCTGTCAGTGCTGTAGTTTATCCTGCCGCCTCGCATCGTAACTAAAGGGGTGATATGACGTGCTCGGACATGATTGGGTAAATCTTGATAGGGATAAACTACTTCCGGTATTTGACCACTGGTTGCAGGAAATTGCTGTGATGGGATATTGGTCAGAGGCAAACTCAAAAGGAGAATGCATTCACTGGAAATCATTTCGGGCGGCTTGTGATGACAATTACAAAAAGCCGCATACAGAAAGACCTGGCTGCTACCTGTTTGGATGGGACTCAGGATACGAAAACGTCAGGCTCAGGTATGTTGGCTGTACTGCTACCCAATCCCTCAAAACTCGATTATCCAATAGATATGTACCGGGTAAAAGGTCAAAGCCCGATAACGCGATAATTAAACAATTCCCCCTTGCTGTCCATCTTGCCGAGAATAACAATGACTGGAGAGGACTTCCCGACCATACGCTTGTCACACACTTTAACCACACCGGCAAAAACCATATCAGGGCTGAGATCAAACGCAGGAAGTGGCTGGGTCAGGCTGAAGGTGAAATTGCCAAGTACCTACGGAAACATGCCGAGCCCACACTGCGGATAAGGCACGCAACAGATTTTGCGGGGTATATTGCCAAGGATGGGATCGACAAAATGTGGATAGCTCTTATTCCTATGGGTCACGGGGAACAGGTGCGTATAAAACAATTAGAACAGGCTGTCATCGACGTAGTAAGCAGATGGAACGAGGCACACCAACATCCCATACTCTTGAATGATGAATTTCCCTCACCTTGGCACTGATACCAGTAATCTCTCATAAGTATTGGGTATGGCAATTCATTATGATTTGAAAATGAATTATCCAAGAATTATCTGAACAATTCCGGTTTTTAATGCCGGATGATTTATTCTACTGCGGAGAAGATGGAGGGATAATTCTCCTTTAATCCGTATAGCCGCCGGTAACGCGGCCTTCATAGTGCCTATGGTGCGTTACGACCCGCCAAGCTTCAGAACTGCCTGTTGAGGCGTTTCCACGGCTTCGCGCACCAGCATGCCCAGACCGTCGTCAAGCCGCTTTGCAGCGACGAGAAGCTGGTTGACAAACCTCTCGCCCTGCAGCCGGGCGGCTTCCCCCGCCGCAATGACATCGCCGGGGCGCAGGTCATTCAAGACCTCCAACACCGCCGCAGCCTGCGCGATGTCTTTACGGCTTTTTGCGGCAAAGGCCGCTGGGCGGCGTTGCGAGACGGCAAGCTTGTGCAGGGCAAACCTGGCGGGGTCCGGCACCCGGACCAGCAGGCCATCGCTGATCGGTACGGCAGCCGGCTGGCTGTTGTCCAACAGGTAATCCAAATAGCGCACCGGCTCTGCGGCCGCGTTCAGTCCACTGAGCAGGACCGGTTTGCCGGATGGCTTGCCCAGCATGGGCGTCAGCAAGGATACTGTCACATCCCTGTTTCTCAACCTGAACCTCGTTGACGGGTGTTTGGCGTTGAGCGCAGGGACCGGGAGAACACCCATGCCCGCTTCGTCAAGGATTCCTTGTATGCCCTCATCATCCGGCGAGGCAATACTGATGGATTGACTATGGGCGATGTCGATGTCCAGGGTCTGTGCCGCGGGCTTCTCCCAACGCACGCACAGCATGTTGCCGATGTGGAGGAACGCGTGCGTGCCGACGACCACGGCGCCCGCCGCAAACAACCCGGCCTGTGCCAGCACCTCGTACACGCGTCCCTCGGTGGCCGTCAGGGTGTGCAGACCTGAGGCGGCGCAGACGGCAACCATCTGCTTTCTGCTCGTTCGCGCCGGCCTGTCCTCATCCTGCCGCTGCTTGCACCGGTCAATCAGCCGGCGCCACTCCGCAGTATCCGGCCCGAGATACAGGGAGCGCTTGTCACTGCCCACCACGTGTTGCAGGTACCAATAGTCACGCTCATTCACCCGTCGCGTGAAATAGCTGATTCCCCTGTCCGGGACGGTCGCCGTAAGAACAGCGGCGAGCAGGTCCGAATAGGCAACCTGGGCGCTGGGCATCAGGGACGTGTGGCGCATTATTTAACCCGGGTAATTTATAAGCAGTAAATAATAAACTGCTTATAAAACATTGCGGACAATATTGCAAGGAGTACAGAAAATTGACAGGACGTCCGCTCGGTTTATCCTGTTATCGCTCTGTGTCATGTTGGGAAAATTGTGGGACAAGGAGTAGGATGATAATAAAAATCACCACCAAAACAATATGTTACTTATCCATTTAAATGCCCTCTACCGTACCGTTGCTAACCTTAGTTTATTCATTTCAAATCCACAAATACGTTCGGGTGTTGCTCGGCAATGCGTAGGAGGGCAATAGCTGGGCCTTGCGGCTGCCGTCTCCCTTGCTCCCAGTCCTGCCGGGTGCGCAGGCTTACCCCGAGCATGCCGGCAAACGCCGATTGTGACAGAGCTAACTTTGAGCGAATGGCTTTCGGTTCTTGACGAGTTTATAGATAATATTCTATAATTCGTTATGACGAATTTAAAACCGGTAACATGGTTAGGTACTTCCAGGGAAGACGTGAAATCTTTTCCGGAGAAGGTTAGACGAATAATCGGCACTGAACTGATGGCCGAACAGTCAGGTTGTGACCCATCTGATTGGAAACCCATGAGCAGTATCGGTCCGGGTGTCAGGGAAATCCGGATCCAGTATGAAGGACAATACCGGGTGATATATATAGCCAAATTCAGCGATTCAATTTACGTGCTTCATGCATTCCGGAAAAAGACGCAGCGTACATCCAGACAAGACATAGAACTTGCCAGAAACAGGCTTAAACTGATTAAGAGATAATGAAATGAAACATGTCACGACAGACAACATTTTTGAGGATATCGGTTTTGACAAACAGGAAGCCGCCAACATGAAAGTCCGTGCGCAATTACTGCTGGAAATCCGGGAATATATCCGTAAGAAAGGCCTCAAGCAGAAGGATGCCGCCATCTTGCTGGGGATCAATCAGCCTGAAGTCAGCGCATTGATGAATGGCCATATCTTTAAGTTCAGCATAGATGCGCTGGTGAATATGCTGGCCAAGGTCGGGCGAGAGCTGAAAATTACAACACGTCCAAAAAAGGCGGCTTGAATTGCGTTGTTCACCTGAAATATACAGTAAAGATATTGGCTAGCATCAACTTAAATTTGTTGGGAAAATTGTAGGGCAAAGGGTAGGGGAGTTATATAAATCACAATAAAAACAAAAGGTTATTTACTTAATTATACTCCCCCTTCCGGCACCATTTCTCTTTTTTTAGCAGTTCTCAGTTGCCGGATATCTTGAATTTACGGGTGTCCAGTTCCGGGGTAAAGCCACTTACGTTGGGCGGCGTTGACCTCACCGGGGCTGGGCGACCTTATGCTGCTCCCATGCATCAAACTCTTCCACGCTGACACGATAGCGTCTCAGTCTCCCTATTTGCAGACCCTTTAATTCATCGTTCACCAGGTTGATGAACTTGCCGGTGTCGCCGTCTTCGACCTGTCCCGCTGCCAGCCCGGCAATACATGCATTGGTGGCCACCAGTTTGTTCCTGATGATTTCACCCGTCACGTAATGAAGAGCGGTCGTATACTTGAACCTGAACGGATCAGGATCGCCGGTACGGTCTTTTTCCTTTAGCTGGTTATAGCGCTGGCAGGACCGTTCGTACGCCCACACGTACATATCCTGCAGCAGGCTGGTCTGGGCCAGTTCGTACACGCCCAGGTTCCCTTCAATATAGTCACGCTCGGACACATTAATAAACGATAACGGACACAGCCTGTTTTTAATCAGCGGGATGTTTGCGCCAAGTCGCGCAGTGCGCTTGTTGACGTCGGTGAACGGTTGCAGGTACGGGATATGCACCATGGTGAAAAAGGACTGCTCAAACGGGTCTTCTATATCCCCGGCCTTCTCCAGGAACAGCCTGAAACATTCTTCAACCACTTGCGGGAACCCGGACGGCATGTAGACAGAGCCGCCTATTTCCACGGTCTTCCGCCGCAGGCGCCCGCTGTCGTCCGGATCACCCATCAGGTTTTCTGACAACAAGCCGTGCAGGTTCAGGAACGTATACATGTTGAAGTCACAACTGTCCCTTGCATCCAGTAACATCTCAATCGCGCGCTTGTGATTCAGGATCATCGTGGCCTCAACCCTGTCTTTTCCTTCGGCAAAGATCCCGTTCTCAAACAGGTTCTTTGTCTCGATGTGCGAGTAGGTATTGCCTTCCAGACGGCTGGACGCCCAGGACAGGTCAACCAGCAACCTGTTGACCGTTTCCGGCTGGTATGTGCTGCCCGCCGGCAGGGCGGACGCCCTGATTTCGCCGATACCGTACAAGTCCCGCCTGGTGGTGTCCGGCAGGTACCAGGTGTGGTTGGGTATGTAGTCTTCCAGGAAGTCGCGCTGGTAACCAACAGGTTCCCGCCCCTGGATAGGGCGGCGTACATAGTCCCTGATAGCCTTGCTCTCGCCGGAGACGGGGATGACCGATTTGGTATCATCAATAGCATCCGGCACAGGCGCCTCGGCTATGCGTTGGTATTTCACGTGCCGGTACTTTCCGGTGCGCGCGATGACACCCTCCTCAGCTAATGCCGCCAGTTTTCGCCTCACCGTTCGGTAACTGGGGGCCTTGCCTCGCAACCGCCGTTTTAATGCCTGATGAACATCAACACTGGTCACCCCGCCCTCGGCAACGTTGACTATCTCAACGATGAGTTCTGTTCCGGTTTTGTTACCTGCGGCTTTCATAGTCTGAATTTGTCTTGTGCCAACCTGATTTTGGCCAATAGGCGGCCAATTATATGGCCAATAGGTGGCCAATTGTATGGCCAATAGTAATTGCTATATTAGCTTTAGTATACAAAGACATATGATGTTTGTTCCATTTTTCATGCCTTCTTTACAGGATGATCAGGCGTTCATTATAGGGTGCTCTGGCCAGGGTTTCAATAACCGATCTGGTGGAGAAAAATGCATATACACACTACATCATGTAGGATAGGCGGCTGAAATGAGTGGCAAATCTGATGAAAACAAGTGAAGACCGTATCCTGACGACACACGCCGGCAGTCTGGTACGACCGCCGGAGGTTGTTGAAGCCATGATTGCAGAGGACCTGGGCAGGCCGATTGACGATGATTCGTTTACGGACATCCTGCAGAAAAGCGTTGCTGATGTGGTGCGACACCAGGCCGGGATCGGGCTTGATGTTATCGACGACGGGGAATTCGGCAAGAGCAACTGGATAGCCTACGTCACTGCGCGCATGGATGGCCTTGACCTGGTCACCCGCGGACGGGGGGAGGGTGTGCCCCAGGTCTCCCGCCCGGAGGGAGAGCGTTATGGAGACTTTTATCGTATTTATCACAGTTACGAATGTTCACTGTGGTTACCGGAGACACCTTCCAGACAGGAATATATTGATCGTGGCGCTGCATTTCAGGTCGCTGTCTGCAATGGACCTGTGAATTACAGACCTGAAGCGCTGCTGCGGGACTTGAAAAATCTGAAAACAGCGCTGGCAGATGTCGATGTCACCGAAGCATTCGTCCCGGTCGCTGCACCCTGCAGTATCGAATATATGCCGAACAACTTCTACAAATCCCGGGAAGAATACCTGTTCGCCATCGCAGAGGCGCTCGCCGTCGAGTATCAATTGATCACTGACGCCGGCTTTTTACTGCAGGTTGATGATGCGATTCTTCCAATGCAATATTTTATGAAGTTCCGCGATAAAAGCCTTGCCGAATACAGAAAATGGGCCGAACTGCGTATCGAGGCTCTCAACCATGCGTTGAAACAGGTGCCGGAAGACAGGGTCCGTTACCACGTGTGTTTTGGCAGCCAGAATATCCCTCATACAACGGACCCCAAACTCAAGGATATTATCGACCTGGTTTTGAAGGTAAATGCGCAGGCCTATTCGGTAGTTGAAGGTGCTCGTCTGGCATCCGGGAAACTTTGGCCATAACGATAAAATTCCCGCGATTAAACTTTTTACTTTTGTAACGAAGACACGTACTCGGCAGCTTGCCTGTGAGTTGCAAACCACACGCCTTCGTGCTGTTTCATGTATGTAATCAACTTGTCATAGATGCCGATTCTGGATGCCCGACCTGATATATGGGGATGCAGAATAAACAGCATCATGGTGCCTTCTGCATACAAGGTATCAAAGCCGTCCTTGAAAGATTGAAGCAGGTCATGGGAAGTAACAAGTCCGGCAGTAAAAGTATTCATCGGATCCAGCACTGAATCTTCGAAATTGACATTGCCCGGCAGCTCGATTAATTGTATCGGCTCGCCATTGACGGTGAGTGCGTGGGGACTGTCATCGGCTGCGAGTCCGCTGTCATAGAGAAAACCCAGTTCTTCCAGGATAGAGTGTGTATTTTCACTGTAAACACCAAAAGGCGCACGATATCCAACCGGCCGCTCACCTGTTTGGCTCTCCAGGTAATCCCTGGATTTTTGAATGATGCTTTTTTCCTGTTCTCTCGTCATTCCGGTGACACTTGCGTGGATCCAGCCGTGCACGGCGAATTCATGCCGGCCGGATTGCTTGATCAAGCCGGCCATTTCGGGCGCAAGCTGCAGGCTCACCGCGGGGATAAAGAAGGTTGCCGGCACCTCGTGGCGGTCCAGCAGGGCAAGGATACGTTGCAGGCCTTTCCTGGCGCCGTACTGCTCCATGGACAGGAGCAGGGGATCGGGCGAGCCGCCTCTCGACAACGTATTCGTTTCATTATCGGCATCAAAGGAAAACAGGACCGCGATCCTGTTGCCGTCAGGCCACTGCGCCGGTTGTAAATCCTGCCCGGCCCTGATCTTGTTGACCGTCGCATTGATTTTTTCAGCCGACCACTGCCATGCCGGCTGGTTTTCATCGTCATCTGCCTGAACAGGAACTGGCAGGATGTAAATGCTCAATAGTAAAAGTAATATTCTCATGGTCTGAATTACCCTGGTTATAGAAAAATCATTGTGCCGCCGTCAGTTCCGACAAAGCCGTGACGCTGTCATGGGTTTCCAGGGCCAACACGAAGTCCCTCAGTGCCCGGGCCTTCTCGGGACCTGTCACCGGGACCGCCATGGCAAGATATTTCTCCGTAATTTCTTCTTCAGACACCGGAATCATCGGTGTGCCCCTGGGCGCAGGCGCAGATTCTTCAAAACTGGCGCCGCCGTCAGTCGTAATGACGACCCGCGCTGTGATGCGCCGGTCCGCGTTATGAAATATATCATCACTCCTGCTGTCCGGATGGATTTTTACCCGGGCACCTATGGACAGCACTGTTTCATCATGGAACAAGTCCCTGTTGAACCATCCC
The DNA here is from genome assembly GCA_965204045.1 of Gammaproteobacteria bacterium. GTDB lineage: Bacteria > Pseudomonadota > Gammaproteobacteria > Eutrophobiales > Eutrophobiaceae > JAAXHV01. The sequence continues at coordinate 3,533,144 of CBDBDW010000002.1, read as the reverse complement.
GGTCCCGTCGGGATTCCCAATAATACCAATGCCACACAATAGGGCAGGCTGAACTGCGCATCCACCAGTTCCTCAGGTTCAAGGGCAGTGAACATCTCACTGAGGTCCGTCAAAGACCAGACATCGATCTGTGCGATGTCCTGGTGAGTCAGACCGTTATCCCGGACAATACTTTTCACGATATCCAGTGTGGGGTGGATAAACCAGCAACAGGACCAGGTCTTGATACTGGCATCCATAATGAAATAGTCGGAACCGAGTCCACGCGTCAGTAGATCAAAATCACACCGGTCGGAAGCCGCCATCCTCCAGAACCCCTGCGGGCCGTCCAATATGTCCCTGCAACCGAGGAACCCCGCTTGGGCCAGCGTCGTCGAAACAACCCCGGTTTGCGCCGGCATTGCCACCGCATCCTTGACCCAGGTCAGCGGCCGGTTATCCCAACCCCATTTCTGGCCGGACGGCACCGGCGCGCCGGCGCCGGCGATGCCCAGCGCATTCAGGGTTTGTAATTTGCTCAACCCTCTCAACTTCGCTGCCGCAGCCACGGCCCCGAATGTCTGGTTGGTCCCCAGCCCCCACACTTCAGCAAAACGCTCAGCAGAGGGCCACCCGGCTTTCGCTACCCGGGCGCCGACCTCGTATCCCGTGATATAGCTCAACAGCAAATGACGCCCGCTTACATCTGTCTGCTCCATCATTGCAAGCAGGGTTCCGACCAGGGTCGAAGACAAATGACCTGCAGCGCTGCTGTCGTCGTAATCCAACGCGTTGATCAGCATTGCATTCAGAAAAGCCGATGTCCCGACGCTGACTTTTTCACTGCAACCCAGCACCCCGGCATTACCGGATGAGATGTTTGCAAGCGCACTGACGGCCGTCTGCCCCAGCGCCGATTGACTGCCGCCGAAACCGCAGCCGATCGAATCGAGCAACCAGAACTTCGCTTTTCTGACCACCTCATCGGGTAAATCAGAAAACGATGCACCGGTAATGTAATCCGCAATTTTTTCCGTCGCTGAACCAGACATGCGCCGGTTATCCGGTTGTTTCGGTTGGTTTGTTCAAAAATATCTTATAAGTGGCGATAAACAGCACCGGTAAAACGTATACCAACAGGAAACCCCAGGCAATCGTGCCGTAACCCCTGGCAATCAGCATTATAATACCCAGTTGCCCGAACAGCGCGCTGACCAGCAAGCCGCCGATTGCCACGCCGGAATGCGTTGCCGGCGACAATACCCTCCCAAGCCGCTCCATCGACCAGCCGTCCAGCCTCTCATTGAGCGCCTGGATAAACCCGGAACCCGTGCCTAAAAATGTCCCCAGCATCGCCAGCAGGTAAACCGGGAGCAGCACGTCATTATCCAGGTTGGTGATCATCCAGTGGATGGGTACTTTTTGCGTTATAACCTCCGGCAACGCACCCAGGAACGAGACATGAAAAAACAGGCCGGGCAACATCAGGAATATCCCGCACAATGCGCCGCTTACCAGCGCTTCTGTCCTGGTCCTTATGCCGCGGGTCGCGAACAGGGCAAAGACCGCAGCCGCAGAAGAATACAAGGTGAACTTGGATGCCGATAATATCCAGTCCGTTTGTAACGGCGGTGAAGATTTTCCCAGCTCGAGTGCGATCTGTTCCCAGCTACCAGGAAAAACGACAACGAAATAAAACAGAAACGCGCTGTACAGGAACAGGGAGAGAAACACCATGACTTTCTCTACCAGTTCGCGGCCGTAAAATATCAACACCGCGACAGTGCCCAGCATAATAAGCAGTCCGACTTTCTCCGGTATGACGGTATGTTCGGCAATCATCGCTCCCGCGGCGGAACCTACCACCCCCAACACGAGCAACAACAGACAGAAGTAGAGCATTTCAAAGGCTATCCAGAACGGACCTATCAACGCCCTGAAAAAGGTCCGGTAATCATAGGCCCTGACCTGGCGGGCAAATTCAAAGGTCAAGGCGGTAAGAACTGCAATGCCGACAGCGGTCAGCGCCAGACCATACAATCCGCCGTAAGCCCCGTGACGGGTATAAAACTCCACCACTTCCCTGCCGGTGCCATATCCTCCGGCGATGGAAATGGAAAGGTAGACCCCTACCGGAACGACATAGGCCTGAACAAAGCGTGCGTTGAACATGAGAACGAATATTCAGGTGCTGCCGTGCAGCATGTTATTACTGCACGGCATGATATTTTATCCGGAAGAGGTATCCAGCTTGGTACCCTTTCCAGTTAATATTGACATGTTCAGCGGGTCGGGAAGCGGTTGAGCGCAAGGCGCGCTGCGCAGGGAATGGCGAGTCCTTGCCAAGCGGCGCAACGCCGCGGGCGACCGCTTCCCGGCCCGCCCGCAGGGAGCTACACAGCAACGCCAATACAGCGTTGCAGCCCTTGGCAAGGACTCGCCATTCCCTGCGGGCTGCGCCTTGTCTTGGCGTTGCTGTGTAGCTCTGAACATGTCAATATTAACTGGAAAGGGTACTAGTTGTAATCAAACCCGATTCTGACCCCGGCCCACCTGGGTTTCCCCCAGATGAAGGCGTTATAGGCGAAATCACCCACACTGAACGCGCCGACTGAGTATTCTTCATCCAGGATATTGTCAACGAACCCTTCGATGAAATACCGTCCGGAGCGGACTGCAAACCGGACTCTTGCATTCCAGAGCACATAGCTGTCCTGAACAATCGTGTCCTGGTTTTCCGGCAGGATAAAGTGCTTGTCAAAATAGGAGAAACTTGAACTCAGTTTTATATTCCCGCCGTTCAGATCAAACGGCAATGTCAGGGTCCCCAATCCATTCAGGGAAATTTCAGGAGCAAGAGCAAGTTCATTATTATCGAACAACGGATTTTCTGAATCCACCTCGCCGTCAATCCATCCGGCCCCAAGCATCAATTCGAGGTATTCCGTCGGCGCGATTACGGTCTCAACCTCAAACCCTGTAATCTCGACATCACCGGCATTTGCCAGCACCGATCCCGGAACACCATTAACCGTTGTAACGGTTTGAACCTGAAAATCTTCATAGTCACTGTAAAACAACGCAGCATTCAAGCGCATGCGGCCATCTGCAAATTCAGTCTTGAGACCAAGCTCATAATTGGTCAACTCTTCTTCAGCAGTCGGCGCGGCCAGTCCCGGGGTAGCGAACGTGGTTTTGAATGCGCCGCTTTTGAAGCCCCGGGACACACTTGCATAAACCAGGGTGTCTTCATTCGGTCTCCAGTTGAGCCCTCCCTTAAACGTCACTTTGCTGGTATCTATATCTTCGCTGTCAGTAAATGCCGGGTTCTGCCTATCGTTTGTAATGACCAGGTCCTTCGTCTCTTCCGTGTAACGAATTCCGGCAGTTATGCCCCATTGGTCCGTCAAATTATAATCACCCTGCGCAAACACGGCCCAGGACTCGGATTCCAGTAATGACTCATTGTCCAGTCCCAGCGTTCCCCCAAGAGCAGCCGTAACCTGCGGGTTATTGAAGTCCAGTTGATCCTTGTCGTCATAGTAATAAAAAAAGCCTGCCACCCAATCTGTTTTTTCCGTGCTGCCGGAAAGCCGGACTTCCTGGGTAACCTGTTCAGAGTCTACTGTGTATTTTGCAAGAAATGCGGGTATTTCCAAGGGCACGGCGCCGCCTGTCACAATACTCAGGTTGGAAGTGACCGGCGCAGTGGATGCATCCGCATCCTCTTCAAAGTATTTTTCGACGGTCTCATAACCGGTAATGGAGACCAGTTCCATTTGCCCGATATTCCAGGTGAGTTTGATGTATCCGCCGGCAGTATCGATATCTTCGACAAGTGTCGATAATTCCGTATTTGATTTTTTCAAGTCCAGGGTTGACGGCAGTCCTACTGCATTGACGCAATTTCCTGCCCTTGCCGCATCGGTAGAGCAGGGACCAAACGTAACCGGGTCAAGCAAGCCCATCATGCCATAACCCTGGGTCACATTATCGATATCCCCGCCATGAATATTGAACAACACATTGAAATTGTCCGTCAGGTCGATATCGAGCATCGCCCTGCCGGCCAGGCTGTCCGTTACGGCAAAATCGGTCCCGGTAAAATCATTGTCCTGCCACCCGTCATCTTCGTGATATTTAAACGCGACGCGAGCCCTTACACGATCGCTGATCGGGCCTCCAACCCCGCCTTCAAAGATCAGTTGATCATATGAACCATACTGGAAGGATGCAGAGGCTTCAAATTGCTCGGAAGGTTTGCGTGATATAAAATGGACCAACCCGCCTGTAGTATTCCTGCCATATAACGTGCCTTGCGGTCCGCGCAGTATTTCAACCCGTTCCAAATCAAACAACCCCGCTGTCTGACCGGCCATGGTCCCGAAATATATCTCGTCGACATAGAACCCGACGGGCGGCTCATTTCCGTCACCGAAATCGAATAACTGGACGCCGCGCACGTTGAATTGCGGGATAGTACCTTCGTCGTTATACATCACATTCGGCGCCTGGGTAAATATATCGTGAGGTTCTTGAAAACCCAGTTGCTTAATGGCGTCGCCGGAAATCGCGGTTATTGCAACGGGAACATCCTGTAAATTCTGTTCACGTTTTTGTGCTGTGACAACAATTTCCTCCAATACACCCTGGGCATTGACAGGGAGGAATGAATTCAACAGAAATAAAGCCAGAAAAGTTCTTTCAAGCATGTAAACCGGATAGTTCATGATTGTCCCCCAACATAAAGTTAGTCTAAAAACCAATAGTGACTTCCCGTTATTTCCTTGTTGTCGTTCCGTACAGGTCAAATCTGATCTTTCTTAATTACCCTACATAGTGTAGCATAAATAAAAATTACCGGATAGTAAAATTCTGCTGGTGAATACGTCAAATCACAATAAGATGAAAGAAGCACCTCCTTATCTTGGCTTCGGAATTGCCGGGTTGGGAACGGGCCTGATTGTCCAGGTACCCATTCTTTTCCTACTCGTCTATATGACGGATATACTGGCCATTCCGGCTGCGCTGGCAGGCCTGGCTTTGTTCGGGTCACGCATATTTGACATCATCACGGACCCCATCATGGGTATTATCAGTGATCGTACACAAACTCGCTGGGGCCGGCGGCGTCCTTATCTGTTACTGGGGGGAGTAACAGTAGCAGTATCCCTTGCCTTTCTCTTCTCTGCGCCTTTATACGAATCCATGTATGCCCGCCTCGCATACGTCGTAGGGATGTTTATTATTGTTCAAACCGGTGTCACCATATTCATGGTGCCCTACTACGCCATGCCCGCAGAGATGACGGATGATAATTATCAGCGTACCAAGCTCATGTCTACCCGCGCCTTTTTTTCCCTTTCAGGCGGGCTGATTGGAGGTGTAATCGCGCCATGGATTGTAATCAGTGCAGGTGGTGGAGAGAAAGGCTATGCATTAATGTCATTTGTTGCCGCCGTAATCTGCGGGGGTGCTTTTGTCGCGGCTTTCTTCGGCACAGCCAGGGCGCGATTTGCCGGTCGGGACGTTCACACCATTCCCGTCAAACAGCAAATCAAGGTAGCCCTGAACAATCGTCCGTTCAATATATTTATGGTAAGTTTTGTCATCTATGTAACAGGCATGGGGTGCTTCACCGGAACCGTACCGTACTTTGCCCGCTATACGCTGGAACGTCCCGAGGCTCTCTCCGTTATCTGGTTTTTTATCCTGGTCCCTGCAATTCTGGCCATTCCACTGTGGACAATCGTCACTAAGACGGTTGAGAAAAAAAGCTGCTTCATCGCAGCCCTGGGAATGATGGCAACAGGTTCCTTGTGTCTGTTCCTGGTAGATGCTCAATCTCCCATTCCCCAGGTCTGGTTATTCTGTGCGATCTTTGGTCTGGGATTTGGAGGTACACAAGTCGTCGCCTGGTCCATATTGCCGGATGTTATCCAGTGGGATCGATGGCTTTCCGGGATGGAACGGGGGGGAATTTTTTCGGGGGGCATGATAGCTTTTGAAAAGACAGGCTTTGCCCTGGGCAGCCTGGCTGCCGGTGCTATCCTGAGCATCTTCGGCTATCTCGAATCCGCAGGTAAGGAAACAGTAGAACAGACATCTGATGCTCTGATGGGTATAAGAATAGCAACCGACGTTGCCCCGGCCATACTCTTTGTCATCGCTGCCTTGATCATGCTGGCTTATCCGCTTACACATCACATCATGACATCAAAGACAAATACTGAAGCAGACAGTAACCTTACAACCAATTAGAAAGAAGTGGAGAACAACCGAACATGCGCGCAATTGTCGTAAAACAGCCCGGTGACGTATCGCAACTGGAATTAACCCGGATACCGGAGCCTGTGGCCGGACCCGGTGAGGTCCTGATCGATGTCCGCTATGCAAGTTGTAACTGGATGGATACGGAGAAACGCAGAGGGGTATATCCCGACAAGTCCCTCACCTATCCGATGATACCGGGCAACGAGGTCTGCGGGACGATCAGGAAGTGTGGTGAGGACGTGAAAGGACTCACTGAAGGTCAACGCGTTGCCGCAATCCTGCCAAGCGGCGGATACGCCGAAAAATGTGTCACGTATCCTGATTTGATCATACCGCTTCCAGAAGCCATCCCGGATACCCTGGGCGCTGCTTTTCCAATTGTTTCATTAACTGCTTATCACCTGTTGAATTCTGCGTATTCATTAAAAGAAGGAGAAACGCTGTTGATCCATGCCATAGGCGGGGGTGTGGGATTGATGACTACCCAGTTGGCTACGCAGATGGGCGCCCGGGTAATCGGTACGGTCAGTTCGGACGGGAAGGGCGAACAGGCGCTGGCATTCGGCGCGGCGCGCGTTGTCAATCGAAGCAAGGAGAATTTTGTCAAGGCCGTTCTGGATTTCACCAATGGCCGGGGAGTCGACCTGGTTATCGATTCCCTGGGCGGTGAAACCGGTTACCGCAGTCTGGATGCACTCCGTCACTATGGCCGTCTTGTTAACATCGGTGAAGCCGAAGGGTGGCCGGTTGAGAACCTTCGGGATAAATTGTATGAACGCTCAACGTCATTTGCAGGTTTCGAAACCATACATGCCATGCAAGACCCGGTAGCCTGGCGAAAGGGGGTGGAATATATAACGGCTGCCTTTGCCGAGGGGAAACTTGATCTACCCATTGCCGCGGTATTCCCCCTGGAGAAATGCCGGGAAATGCATGAGAAAATGGAAAGCAGAACGGTATCGGGCAAACTGCTGCTGAAAATGTAGCTTGTACGACTGGAATAAAATAGAGCAATGACAATAAGACGCAAGAAGAAAAGACACCTGAAGGCCAGAACCCGCGACCTGATCGTGGATGAAGCCGAGAAAATGATAGCGAAACAGGGAATAGATGGACTTGTGCTGGATGAAATTGCCAAAAAACTGGGTATTCAACGTCCGTCACTGTATACGCATTTCAAGGGGAGAGACGGTATCCTGACAGCCGTCGCCGAACGTGCATTTATCCAGCTATCGCACCAGTTCCAGGATGATGATAACCCCGACCCGGTTGTAACAATAAGCAAAGGCGTAGATGAACTGGTGAATTTCCTGGTTAAACATAAAGCGTATGCGCGCCTGCTGGCGCGGGATTTTTCCACCCCTGGTGGATTGCCGTCCGTCAATGCTGTATTGGGACCGCCGGAATCTATCCTGGTCCCATCGTTGTTACAGCCGCTTTATGACAGGCTCAACAAAATTGTTATTCGCGGTCATGATGCGGGCAGGTTCAGGAAGATGGACCCGTTTGTGTTCCTGACAGTCCTGCTGGGGAGCATCATGGCGTGTCTCCTGCAACACAGGCAGGAACTTGAGAACCTGAACGACATAATGATTAACCTGGCGATTGGCCTGCTTGCAGAGCGGCACTGATCAGGGTGGGACCGTCTGACGGAATTCAGACCACTCCTGCGAGTTCCGTCATGGCATGAAACAATACATTGGCGCCGGCAGCCGAGTCCGATAGCGACGCTGATTCAGCCTCATTGTGGCTGATGCCTTTTTCACAGGGGATGAATATCATTGCCGTGGGCGCCAGTTCAGCTATGTTCATGGCATCGTGCCCGGCCCCGCTCAACATCCGTTTATAAGGATATGCGAGGTTTTTTGTGGCTTGTTCGACGATTGATACGATATTCTGATCGAATTTAACCGGTTGTTTCTTCAGCATAATCCTGAATTCGAATCCGAGGGCCCGCCTGGCGGCTATTTCAGCCAGCCCGCTCTCCACCCTGGCCCGTAATGACTCCAGGGTTGCCCGGTCGGGATGCCGGCAATCGATCGTAAAATACGACCGGCCGGGTATGGTGCTGAGGGAGTTCGGGTTGATTTTGAGAGTGCCGACGGTCATTTTCGCCAGGTCATCCGTGTCCGTAGCCAGCCTGTTTAACCAGACAATCATCTCGGCCGCGCCCAGGCAGGCATCCCGCCGCATATCCAATTGAACCGTACCGGCGTGACCGTCCTCGCCGGTAAGCGTCACTTCAGCGGCAAAAGCCCCCTGCACGCAATCCACGACGCCTATCGTTTTTACCTCTTTTTCCAGCACGGGGCCTTGCTCGATGTGCGCTTCTATAAACGCATCCAGCTTCCTGGAACCGGGTATTTCACTGCCGTAATACCCGATGTCCATGAGATCGTCTTTCACCGTCGCACCGTCACTGGTGAGGGTGCGGTGGACGTCTTCTGTTTTCAGTTTCCCGGCAAATACCTGCGAGCCCGTCAGCGGGGGCGGGAAACGGGCCGCTTCCTCGTTGGTCCAGACAATCACGTCAACCGGTTTTTGCGTCCTGACATTGTTGTCGTTCAGCGTGCGAACGACTTCCAGGCCTGCCAGCACGCCATAAATCCCGTCGAACCTGCCGCCATGGGGCTGGGTATCCAGGTGACTGCCGGTTGCAACCGCCGGCAAACCGGGGTCCTGTCCGCCGCGCCTGGCATAGACGTTTCCGACCTGGTCGACCGATACCGCACATCCGGCTTCCTTTGCCCACCGCACAAACAGGTCCCGTCCCATCTTGTCCTCCCTGGTGAGGGCTAACCGGCAGCAGCCGCCCCCGGGCAATGCGCCGTGGCGGCCCATCTCCGTGATGCTGCTCCACAGCCTGTCCTCATTTATCCTGATGGAATTCATGCCGTTCATGGCTCACAGGCGAACCAGGGGTTGGTGTGCGCAACGAAAAGAGCCTCCACAACGGTATACATAGCCGTATGGGAGACGAACAACCTCAAACCTGCGTTTTTTCAGTTCCCTCTCCATCCAGTCATGTTCTTCTTCCGCGGGCACAACCACGGTCTGATCGTTAATGACTAGGTGATTCGTGCCCAGGGCGTCGTTACAGTATTGCTTGCTGACATCTATAATGTCCCAGTCGGTTATATACGAGGGCAACCCGCCGGGAAAAGCTTCGGTGCAGGCAATGGCAACTCCTTCACGGGGAGTGCAAAGCACACAATCCAGGTGCTGGAAGCAGGAGGGGTCAACATCAACCGTTTCCACGCTGTACTCCTCGCCCAGCACATGTTGCAGCCAGCGGGCGCCTTCCGGGTTGCTGCAATGCCCGGAATGGCCGACCAGGATATTTTTATCAAGGACAAAAACATCGCCGCCTTCCAGGTAGCCCCATCCCGGCGCATCAACACTCTGGTCGGCGCCGCAGTCCGGCTGGGCAAAGTACCTGGCGCCGCGCTCCATGGCCTGCACCAGGATATGCCGTGTTGCAAACCGCTGGCGGCGGTGAAACATCGTACGGGGCGCCAGTTCGATGACGTTGCTGCCTATGGTCACGAAACCGTCACGGTGCCAGCCGGTGGGCGACCCCCAGTTGTCGCCATCCGGAAACCTGCGGTTCGCTTCACTGATCAATGCGCCGCGATGGACCTTTATGCCGGAATTTTCAAGAAATCCGACCACCCCGTCGATCTGCGCCTTCCAGTTCCTGAAATAATCAGGATTGACGTCCTCAAGGCTTCGCCCCGGGTTGGATTGCCACATCTGCCTGAATTCACCAACCGGGCGCAGATCCGAATCCACGTTCCACTTGGGGAAGATGAATTCGTGTGATGAGCCGTAGATACATTCCTTCAGTTCACCCCATTCGGCGCGCACAAATATTTTCTCACTCATTACAGTTCCTGAATGTTTATCATCAATAGTGTCCTGTCAATTGCAGTATCCGGTCTGCGGTGTCTTCTGAATTTACTATCCTACACTACGAAGGGATGTTATTCTATAAGATTGCCGCTGTAAGGTGATAACTGCAGGTTATATTCCAAAGGCGTGTAATTCCCGGTCTGCTTCTCAACAGGTAGTAAATATTAATGGGTGTCCTGATTTACTATTTAAACTACCCTGTAACAGGCGCGTATTAACATTGACTTTCAACCGCGGTTTTGCCATCATTTCAACAGGGATACGCATTAGCGCGACCACGCTTGCGGCACAGTGAAGGAGAGCTCGAGCGAAGGGGATAACAAAGTGAAAAACATCAGTCAAATTAATCTTGGAACGATGTATGCGGTACTGCTTTGCCTGTTGGTTCCAACCTCCGCCATAGCCGACGATTCCCTGGTGATTGCGCAGGGCCAGGACTTGTACGAGATGAACTGCATATTCTGCCACCAGGCAGATGCCATCGGAAAGCCAGGGTTTGCGCCTTCCCTGACCAACCCCGAATTTTTGTCCAGCGTGTCGGACGAGTTTCTGCTGGGGACGATTCGCGACGGCCGCCTGGGTACGGGCATGCCCCCGTTTGCCCATCTTGGAGAGGACGGGATCCGGGCTATAGGCGTCTACCTCAGGGCCCATGCGGCTTTGCCCGACCGTTCCACTGAAATTGACAGCCAGCCCGAAGCCCGGGGAGATCCGAGGGCAGGGAAGCTCCTGTTCGACGGGATCTGCGCCACCTGCCATGGCCCCCATGGTGACGGTTATATCGCGGGCGGCACCGGCACTGCAATCGGCAAGGCCGGTTTTCTTAAAATAGCATCCGACGGATTTATCCGTAACACCATCAAGTACGGCCGTTCCAATACCCGCATGCGGGGGTTCTGGGGCCCCGCAGGGTTGGCGAACCTCACCGACCAGGAAATCGACGACGTGATTGTTTACCTGCGCGAACTGGAAAAACAGAATCAATAGGAGAAAACCATGAAACGATTTAAAGCCAGCAGACGGGATTTCCTGAAAAGCGGTGCGTTCATTACCGGTTCAGCGGCGGGCGCGAGTTTGTTTGTAGGCAACAACCCGGAACTGGAAGCGGCGCCCGCTCCCGCCGGCGGCGCCACGCGCGGCACTGCCCTGGCGCAATGCCCTTATTGCGGCGTCGGTTGCGGCACGATCATACAAACGGAGAACGGCAAGATCGTTTCCATGCGGCCGGACAAGGATCACCCGACCAACTACGGCCTGCAATGCATCAAGGGACTGACGGCTGCGGAACCCATGTATATCGACCGCATGGAAGGCGACCCCTACGTGCGCAGGGACGTCTGGGAGGAATGGAGTAAACCGGGTCATGGAGACCTGGACTATATAAGCAGTACAAAAGGTTCTTTCGACGAGGAACACTTCGTGCGCGTGCCGTATGTACAGGCATCGGAAATGGTGGCGCACAAGATCGCAAATTATGCGAAAAAATATTCGGGAAATTCCATAGCCCTGTACGGCTCGGGCCAACTGACGATGGAAGGCCAGTATCTTGAAAACCTGTTCATGAAGGGCGTTCTTGGTTCCAATACCATTGAAGCGAATGCCAGGATGTGCATGACCTCGGCGGTAACGGGCTATTTTGCCTCGCTGGGGTCCGATACGCCGCCGCTGGCCTACGAGGACATCGAACTCAGCGACATGATCATGCATTTCGGCCATAACGCCCGTGAATCGCACCCGATTATCTTCTGGCGCGCGGCAGATCACAAAAAGAAAAAGGATATACCGACCGTCGTGGTGGACCCCCGCCGCACCGGCACAACCATGGGCTACGAGGATATCAACCCGGACAACTCTGTACACGTTCCGGTTCTCAACGGCGATATCAGTTTTCTGAACGCGCTTGCCCATGTCCTGATCAAGGAGCACGATGACGTTATCGACTGGGAGTTCATAAAAGAGCACGCTACCGGCTGGCAGGAATATGTCGGCGGTATCATGCAGCATTACAGTCCGGAACAGGTGCAGGACCGCATGGGTTCCGAAGAAGTCACGCCTGAACTGATACGCCGCGTGGCCGGCATGTTTGCGGATGCAACGCGCAAGCGCCTGGAACGCAGCAAAGAGACCCACGACGCCGGTTACGGCGGCGTGATCATCATGTGGGGAATCGGTTACAACCAGCATATCCACGGCCAGCACAACGTCATCTCCATCATCAACCTGCTGGCCTTGACGGGCAACCTGGCGAAACCGGGCTGTGGCCCGTTTTCGATGACGGGGCAACCGAATGCGATGGGCGAACGCTTTACCGGCGGCCTGACGGGACGGTTGCCGTTTAACGAACCGTTATCCAACCTGAAACATCTTGCGCACATGGCAAAGTCCTGGCGCGTCCCTGAACAGAACCTGGAACGCGCGCTCAAATCGGAGAACCCGGGCTATGCCGTGGGCATGATGGAACGCGCCCTGAAGGACGAGGTCAAGGCGATGTTCCTGGTGTATGCGACGCATATCGACTTGCCGGATCTGCAAAACCTGATCCGCCCGGCGCTGATGAAAACGTTCAACGTGGTGCAGGAGATCTACCGCCATGCCCCCAACAACCTCTATGCGGACGTCATCTTTCCCGCGGCGACCTGGGGCGAGGTGACAGGGGTTTATATCAGTTCGGAACGCCGTATCAACATCTGTGACAAGGCTGCCGAACCGCCTCCCGGTTGTCACCCTGATATGGACATGGTGATCGACAAGGGCAGGGAAGTGGCGCACCTGATGGGGCTTGATGCGGATGCGATCTTTCCCTACCGGAAACGTGAAGACGGCACCTATGATGCTGAGGAGGTGTTCCGGGATGTCATCGAGGCGTCTGCCGGGACGGATACCGACCTGACGGGCATACTCGACGTGGAGAAGGTGGATAATATCAGCCCGTATGAGCAGATACGCAAGCTGCGCGGTATCCAGTGGCCGGCCCCCACTTACGCCATTGCCAAAGGCGGCGGCACCAAACGCCGCTACATGTTGCAGGAAGGTGACTGGAAGAGCCGGCCGTACGGTTATTTCAGGACAAAAGACGGCAAGGTGCACTTCAAGTTGTGTGAACAGGATTACCGCGACCGCAAACGTGTCACGGACAAACTGATGGAATTCGGCAGCAAGGAAGGTGTGTATACCATCGATAATATCGCCCTGCTCGAAGAGGCCCGCGATAAGGGGCTGACCCCGGATCTCCCCGATGAGGAATTCCGCGGGGATAAATGGCAGGACGTCCCCGCGGACAAATTCCCTTACTGGCTCGGCCTGGGCGTGGTGTATGAACACTTTCATACCGCCAAGTCCAATCGCAGCGCGACCACCCGCCGCCTGGTGCCGGAAATGTACGTGGAAATGCACCCGGATGACGCAAAGACATTGGGCATAGCAGATGGCGATAAGGTACGGCTTATTACCCGGCGCGGCAACTACGAGGCCAGGGCGCAGGTGGGGACCAACAGCCTGGTAAAACCTGCGCGCAATTCGGTGCCGCGTGGATATATGTTCAGCCCCTGGAACCTGTCGGTTGCGGACAGCGCCGACCCCGAAAAGAACAAGTGGCTGGTTAATAATACGGCCAGCCGCGTCTGGGACCTGGTGTCGGGCCAGGTGGATTTCAAAAAACTCGCTTGCAGGGTTGAAAAGGTGTAGCGGCGGCCGATGTTCCAGCCGGGATTCGACAAAGGGGTAACGGACTACGTTACCCCTTTGTCGTAGGGTAACATCTATGAAACGCAGGAAATTTTTACAGGACCTGATTTCCACAGCAACCGCCATGGCTGCTGCGCCCGCTGTGGAGGCGCGGGTTTCTCAAAAGACGGGAATTCGTTACCTGCGCCCGCCCGGTTCCCTGGATGAAGCTGAATTTGCCAGCCGTTGTATCCGTTGCGGCCAGTGCGGCGAGGCCTGTCCGAACCGGTGCATAAAATTTTTCGGCACTGAAAACGGCTTTAAATCTTACGGCACCCCATATATCACGCCGCGTGAAAAGGCCTGTATCCTGTGTATGAAATGCGGTGATGTGTGTCCGACCGGGGCCATTCAATCCCTGCAGCGTGAAGCGGAAACCATCCTGGATTCCGTCAACATGGGCAAGGCCCGCGTCAATGAAAGCCTGTGCCTGTCCTACCAGGGAAAATCATGCGGTGTCTGTTACCGGGCCTGCCCGTTACCGGATATCGCCATTACGGTGGGATGGATGGAACAACCCCATGTGCAGGACGCCTGTGTCGGTTGCGGTCTGTGTGAGCGTTCCTGCATCCAGATACCGCAGGCAATCCGGGTGATTCCAAAACACAGTATATGAGGTCTCCCTGAGATCAGGTATCTGCCGGTCAAGTTCCATGACACCTCATATACGCCACCTGAACAAACTGCGCTGGGCCAGCCTGACTGCCGTATTCCTGGTACTGATCCTGCTGCCCTGCATCAGCGTTTACCAGGCTTATGTGGCCGCTCATGCCTATGACCTGCTCACGCCTTCGGAGAAGGAGTTCTATGACGTCATGGAGACGCTGACCGACCCGTTTGTCAGCGACCCGGAACACGATCTTGACGCGGTCAAAGGCACGACCTGGTCTGCGACCGTATCTGGTTTGAAAGTCAGCGACCCGCTGGCCGTGGTCGGCCAGGTCTCTGCCGGCCTGGAGATCTATCCGCCTTTTTTGCTTGCCGCGCTCATCCCCGTGATTGTCACGCTCGTTTTCGGCCGGATCTTCTGTGGGTGGATCTGTCCTGCCACTTTGCTGTATGAACTCAATACCAACCTGGCCGCCTGGTTGCACCGGGTGGGACTGCCTGTGGGCAACCGCCATTTTGACCGGCGCCTGAAATACCTGGTGCTGGGTATCGGTGTCATATTATCGATGATCACCGGTTCGGTATTGTTCGCGGCCATCTACCCGCCTGCCATCATCGGGCGCGAGATTTATTACGCGATTGCCCTGGGAGGGTTTGGCGCCGGGGCGGTATTTTTCGTGTTGACCCTGCTGTTTGACTTGCTGGTGGCGCGGCGCGGATTCTGCCGTTACGTCTGTCCGGGAGGCGCACTGTATTCATTGCTGGGACGTTACCGGGTGTTGCGGATTCAACGAAAGGTGGAAACCTGCAATGACTGCGCCAAATGCACGGCGATCTGTGAATTTGAACTCGACCCCATGTGCGACGGTTTCGGCCAGGAATGCAATAACTGCACGGCCTGTATCGCGGTCTGTCCTACGGATGCGCTCGAATTCAAAGTTGATATCAAGGATATTACCTACCAGGGACCAGGCCATCTCGGCAGGCATTACCGTGAACAGGAAATACGTCCGGGGGCGTAACAGTCTCTGAGTCTTATGAAGACCGGTTTTTGCCTGGTTGTTTTGATGGTTGTTTGCTCCGCTCCCGCCCACGCACATCATGTGCTCGGCAGACCCTCGTACAGCCTGAATGAAGACTCGACCACGCCACCCAGTATGCAGGTGGAAACACAGATTGGCGATTATTATGTTACCTATATGGTGTTTCCCGCTTTCCCCAGTCCCAATCAGCCGGGCAGGGTAAACCTGTACGCCTCACGCATCGACAATGGCGCGCCCTTTGACGGAGAAGTGGCATTCAAGGTCCGGGATGACAGCCTGTTCAACGATGACGAGGAACTCCTGGGCGTACAACTCCCGGATGACAACGTATTCCGGCAGGGTTTCGAATTCCGCGAGGCCGGGAATTTTATTGTCCGCGCCGAATTTGAATCGGGTGGAGAACCCTACCGGATTGATTTTCCGTTACAGATTGGCGAACCTGCCCGGTGGGGGCCGCTCGGGCTGACTGTCGCTGCCATCATGCTCGCCTTGATAACTGTCAATCTTGTCCAGCGCAAGCGCCTGGTAAGCGATAAAATAAGAAGCGGGCGCCAGGACAGGGCAGGATGACGATGACCCATCCGGGGCTTCCTTTCGCCTGGGTCCTGGCGACATGCGTTTTCATGCTCGTCCTGAGCGCTAACATGCTGTTGAGGAACCCTGTCCCCGGCGGCACGGCAAAAACGATCAGCCTGGCAAACATACCTGTTCTGGGCGCATTCGTGCGCGGCATGACCGGAACGCCCGTCCTGTTATTGTTATTGAAAATTGCCGCGGTATGCGTGTTTATGCTGATCATTGCCGCCGGCTTGTCCGGTTCCCAAATCCCGGAAAGAAATATTGCAACGGTGTTGACCTGGAATATCTGGTGGACGGGCCTGATTATTTCCATATTTTTTCTCGGCTCTGCCTGGTGCGCCGTCTGCCCATGGGACGCCATGGCCACCTGGCTGGTCCGGCGCCGGCTGTGGCGCCGCGCGCATCCCAATAACAGCCTTAATCTCAGGGTGGCGCGCAGGTTCCGCAGCGTCTGGCCGGCCCTGGTATTGTTTATCGTCCTGACATGGCTTGAACTGGGTGTCGGCGTCACTTCGAGCCCGTATATGACGGCCATACTGGCCCTTGCAATGGTCCTGATGGCCACGGTCTCCCTGGCCGTCTACGAAGGCAAGGCCTTCTGCAGATATTTTTGTCCTGTCGGCAGGACCATCGGGTTTTATTCACAGCTTGCGCCTGTTGAACTCCGGCCCGTCAATACGGATATCTGTGCCGGATGCAAGACACTGGAATGTTATTACGGTTCGGAAACCGTCGAACCCTGCCCGACCCACCTGGTGATGGGGCGGCTGAAACAGAATACCTATTGTACCTCCTGCGGTAATTGCAGCAGGAGTTGCCCGGACAACAATGTAGCCTGGCGCCTGCGCGCGCCCAGCAGGGAAGCCATCCAGGATGCCCGGCCGCACTGGGACGAGGCGTGGTTCATGCTGGGCCTGCTGGCGTTAACGCAGTTCCACGGAATCTCCATGGCGCCGTTTTTTGAGGGGTGGCTGCTGTCTGTGGCTTCCCTGGTGGACGATTCAGGAAGGTTGCTGTTGAGTTTTTCAATATTGCTGTTTTCCAACCTGTTGGTTGTGGCATTGGCATATGCTTTTTTTACCCGGCTGACGCAAAAAATCAGCCTGCATGATATGGATTTCAAAAAACTGTTTTCCCGGTTTGTCTTTGTCTCACTTCCGCTGGCGTTCAGTTATCACCTGGCGCACAACCTGAATCACCTGCTCAGGGAAAGTTCAGGTTTCAGCACATTGTTGCTCAATCCTTTCGGGTTGAACGCACAGCCTTTAAGCATGATGGAGAAACACAGCAGGCACCAGGAGATATTGTTCTCGCAGGATATCCTCTTCGCGTTGCAGGCAGGACTGATTGCCTTCGGTTTCTGGATAAGCATGAAGGTGATTCAGCATCGCGGGAATGCGTTGATGCCTGAGGCAGGCTGGCGCTTGTCTCCCATGATTTCGTTTGCAATCCTGGTAACGGGATTGCATCTCTGGTTGTTGATGCAACCCATGCTGATGAGATTCTAAATATAATGGACAGGCGTAATTTTTTTAAACTGGGTTTGCAGAAAGTGGCCGGAACCGCCGTCAAGCTTGCAGATGAAGCCGCATCACAACGGGCCAGACACTGGATTCGACCTCCCTATGCCCTGCCTGAACTGGAATTCCTGCTTGCCTGCACCCGTTGTGACAAGTGCATAGAGGCATGCCCGCACGATGTCATTTTTAAATTGCCGTCACGGCTTGGCGCACAGGTCGTGGGTACGCCGGCAATGGATATATTGAACAAGGGCTGCCATCTCTGTAATGACTGGCCGTGTGTCAGCGCCTGTGAACCTGACGCTCTCCTTTTTCCCGTCGCGGATGAAGGTGCGGAGGCGCCGTTACCCAGACTGGCGCGCGCTGAAATCAATACCTCGAGTTGCCTGCCTTACCAGGGCCCTGAATGCGGCGCCTGCAAACCGGCTTGCCCCGTCCCCGGCGCAATGACCTGGAAGATGGAAAAGCCCGAGATCAATCCTGAAACCTGCACAGGCTGCGGACTGTGCAGGGAGGCCTGCATAGTCGAGCCGAAAGCCGTGAACATCACCTCGCTTTATCACGAAACCCGGGATTCGTCTTCTGAAATTCCCTGACCCGGCAATGGTATTCAGCTTGAGAGGTGTACGCCGGTCCATCATTTATATATTGGCGGCCTGCCTGAACCCGGCCCTGGCGGGTGACTGCCTGCCGGGTACTTCAGCCTGTTCCCCGCAACTGCAGTCGGAACTGCAACAGGCGCTCAAGGATAGAGGCGAAGACTACCTGCCCAGGGCAAGGCACAAGGACCGGGACGGCCGGCCGCTGTTTACAAACCGGTTGATCCTGGAAGATTCCCCATACCTGTTGCAGCATGCGCATAACCCCGTGGACTGGCGCGCCTGGGGAACCGAAGCTTTCAGGCGGGCGGGAACGGAAAACAAACCGGTATTTTTATCGATTGGTTATTCCACCTGCCACTGGTGTCACGTAATGAAAAGGGAGAGTTTTGAGGATATCGGAATTGCCCGGTACCTGAACGAGCATTTTA
The DNA here is from genome assembly GCA_965204045.1 of Gammaproteobacteria bacterium. Lineage (GTDB taxonomy): Bacteria > Pseudomonadota > Gammaproteobacteria > Eutrophobiales > Eutrophobiaceae > JAAXHV01. The sequence goes on along the minus strand of CBDBDW010000002.1, from coordinate 3,514,476 downwards.
TTCCTGTTAAGGTGGATCGGGAAAGGCGGCCGGATGTCGACGAGATTTACATGACCGCGTTATTGTTGACAAAAGGGCAGGGAGGCTGGCCCCTGTCCAGTTTCCTGACGCAGGACGGAAAACCTTTTTATTCAGGCACTTATTACCCGCCGGAAGAGTTCCTGGAACTGCTCAGGCAGCTCAGTGAACTGTGGGAAGCGGAGCAGGATGAATTGAAGATGCTGGCGGCAGAGTTGGCGGATGCCGTAAAGGATTACATGCAAACCCGCGGTGAGGTGGCGGCTATTGGTCCGGAACTCGTACAGGCTGCCGTTTCCGGGATTTTGAATGGCTACAATGAACGGTGGGGAGAATCCGGCGGCGGGCCCAGGTTTACCCACGAGGCTTCCATGCTGTTGTTGTTGCAGCACGGCTACCGGAACATGGATGCGGAAGCCATTGGCGCCGCAGAGCGCGCCCTGACGAGGATAGCCCATGGCGGCTTGTATGATCAGGTAGCCGGCGGATTTCACCGTTATTCAACCGACCCATACTGGCTGGTGCCGCATTTTGAAAAGATGCTGTACCACCAGGCCAATATGGCCGGGGTTTACCTGGCCGCTTACCGGTACACGGGAAACCGCATTTTTGCACGTATCGCGGAGCAGACACTGGACTATATTTTACGCGATATGAGATCCCCGGAAGGCGGCTTTTATTCGGCTGTCGATGCGGAGAGCGACGGAGAGGAAGGCCGCTATTACGTATGGACCCTTGATGAGATTCGCCATTCCCTCCCGGGCGAAGATGCGGTGTTGGCGCAATCGGTTTTTGGCGTTACCGAACAGGGAAACTTTAATGGCAGAAATATTCTGTATATGCCCGAAGAGTTGTCCGCTGTCGCGCAAACCCTGGATGTCAATGAGCAGGAATTAACTTCGAGACTGGACGGCATCCGTGAAAAACTCCGCCTGGAAAGAATGAAACGGGCGCATCCGCTGGTAGATAAAAAGGTGCTGGTGGCCTGGAACGGCATGGCGATATCCGCGCTGGCCGGGTCCGCACAGCTACTTGGCCGTCAGGAATTCCTGGATGCCGCGATACGGGCCGCCGACTTTCTGTGGGAATATCAACGCATGAATGACGGCGCTTTGTTGCGTATCCGTTATGACGGCCGGTCTTCAAGCAAAGCGACCCAGGATGACTATGCGTATTTCGCCGAGGGATTGATGGCGCTGTATGACGCCACGGGAGAACAATCCTGGTTGAACAAAGCCGTTGAAATAACCGGGACCATGATCAGCAGGTTCTGGGACTCTGACGCCGGTGGCTTTTATATGAGCGAAGGCGGGGACACGCTGTTCGTTACGCCGAAGCAATTCCGCGAAGGTGATATTCCTTCCGGAAATTCCGCCGCGTTGCATGTCCTGGTCAGTCTGTCGAACCGTGTCATGGATTGGGAATATAAAAACCTTGCCGTCCGGTTAATCCAGTCTTTTTCCGGGGCGATGGATAAAGACCCCGCTTCCTGTCCCTATTTCATGGCTGCCGTCGATGAGTTGTCAAACCAGGCCGCGGGTCCCACCGAGTATGCAGCCCGGGGGAATATCAGGTTAACGGCACAGGATATCAGGACGGATATCGGGGATAACCACGAAATCAGACTCGGCCTTGCCATCTCACCCGGATGGCATGTTAATTCCTACAACGCCGGACATGAAAATCTCATCCCACTGGACATTAATCTTGCCGGCAACCGCGGCCAATGGGGTTTGACGCGGATCCGCTATCCTGAGCCGCGCTTTAAAAAATTGTCTTTTACCGACGGGAAACTCGCTCTTTATGAAGACAGTATCGACATCTTTTTGACATTAAGTCCTCCACCGGATCAGCAGGACTTCAGCGACAAGAGGGTGGACATTACAATACGGCTGCAGGCCTGTGACGATGAGATTTGCCTGCCGCCTGAAGACGTCGTCCTGGAATACCTGCACACGGGCAACTCCTGATGCGAGTGAGGAGCCCTCGGATCAATACTTGAACCCGGCCCAGATCCAGAATTTGTCGACATCGTTGGCGATCTCTGCATTGGCGCCGTTCCGGCTCAAATTCCCTGTATTTTTGTCGGCGTCATAGGCGGCGTATTTCAATCCCAGCGTGTAGTGTTTCCTGAACGTTTTGCTCAGCAGGAGATTGATTTCGCGGCCATAATCGTAGCTCATGTTGTCGGAACCGATATCATGGTATGCGGCAATCAGGTTCGCGCCCTTTATTTTCATCACGGCTGTAAGGATGTAGTCTTCAATCCCGTCTCCGGGTGTCACCAGGAAACGGTCATTCCAGCCCTGGAAGGCGTGGTTGGTGCCCAAAATCGTCACGAACCGGTCGGCGCCGCCTTTCCCGCTTAACCTTTCGTAACTGAATTTCAGTGTGACACTGTCGATGAACTGGTTGAGGCGGAAATCGGCGCCGATTTCACCCAGGAGATAATCTGCATCGATGTCCGCCGGGTTTCCCGCATGATCGGTCTGTCCGGCGTATTCTGCCGTATACAGCGCGGAGATATTCTCTCCGAGCTTTCTCTTTCCATGGAGGCGCGCCCCGAAGGTCCGGGTGGAGAAACCGGGGGCATTATCGAAGTCCAGCAGGTAACCGTACACTTCGAGGTCCCCGAACGGCAACCCGCCGTACTGAATATTCACCAGGTGGGAATCGCTGTCGAAATTGCTCAACGGTTCCGGCGCGTCCCTGCCGAAGATGCGATTGATATTCCAGACGTAGGCATAACGTATCCGGGTGTCGGGTAATGTCTGGTTGTCCATGGTGAGGGCGTCAAGGGTCTGCCAGTTCTGACGCCAGAGGATGGTGCCGATATACCGGTGAAACGGCGCCTTCCTGTAGGTAATGTACTGCCTGCCCAGTCTGATATCCGTGTTGCTGACGCCTGAATAGTTGAGAAAAGCCTGGTCGAGTTCCGTGCCTGAGGGGTCTACGACCGTGGCATACCCGGTTTTACCGTTGGAACCGTCGTTAAAATCATCGAGTCCCACCTCGATGACATTTTCCAGGTCGAGAGTCGCCGAGAAATCATGGAACACGCCGGTCTCGTATCCCAGAAACGTCCTTAACGTTGAAGCATCGGCATTCCTGAGCGGCGCGCCCGTTCCTGCCGCCCTGTCATCGTTTACATGTTCAAACCGGTAGCGCAGGGATAAATGAAGTTTTCCGCCAGTGACAGCATCAGCAATTGAAGCGGCAGGAATTTCCGGTGGGATCAATACAAGTGCAACGAAGGCTGATAATGCATAAATAAACTTCATGAAAGGAAAATGCCCCGGCTTCCGGCGTCTCATCGACACATTGAGTATACCCCAAGTTACACGCGGGTATTTGATACAGGACACCCATATAATTTACTTGGGTGTCCCGTATTATCCCCACCCGGCGGTCGGCCTGTTTGTCATGACGAGCATTACCCTGACGACGATTGGTTTCGGCCTGGCTGCCATCAGGGTGTTCCGGTCATCGTTAAACTGAACTTCCAGCAAAAATCCCCCTGTATTCGTCTTTAAGCTATTGATTTGTCGGGTATTATTCAGGTTTTTTGTTTATCTCTTTGTAGCCATGTAATAGTGTGATATAAATGCAATTATGACCATTATATTATTGACATAATCTGATACTACGGCTATAATTGGTAGCCATGTACATCGAATCCGTCCCCAATCGCAACTCCCCGCCCGCTATCCTCCTGCGCGAGTCCTATCGCGACGCCGGTAAAGTCAAAAAACGCACCCTCGCCAACCTCTCCCACTGGCCCCCCGCCCTCATCGAGGGCCTGCGCACCCTGCTCAAAGGCGGCCATGCCGTCGCCCACCCGGCCGAGACCTTTACTATCACCCGCTCCCAACCTCACGGGCACGTCGCCGCCGTGCTCGGCACCCTCAAAGACCTGCGCCTGGACCGCCTCATCGCCCGCCAGGACAGCCCCGAGCGGCAACGCGTGCTGGCCTTGCTTATCGCCCGCCTCCTCCACCCCGGCTCGAAACTCGCCACCGCCCGGGGCCTGGCCGCCGCCACCGCGCGCGACTCGCTCGCCGACACGCTGGCGCTGGGCGACGTGAATGAGGACGACCTGTACGCCGCCATGGACTGGCTGCTCAACCGCCAGGACCGCATCGAGCGCGGCCTGGCCCAACGGCATCTCCAGGACGGCGCCCTGGTGCTCTATGACCTGACCTCCGTGTACCTGGAAGGCCAGGCCTGCCCCCTGGCCCGGCGCGGCTATTTGCGCGAGGGTAAGAAGGGCAAACTGCAGATTGAGTTCGGCCTGCTCTGTGACGAGGCGGGTTGCCCGGTGGCCGTGGAGGTGTTCGCGGGCAACACCGCCGACCCGATGACGCTGGGCGCCCAGGTCACCAAACTCAAACAACGCTTCGGCCTGGACCGGGTGGTGCTGGTGGGGGACCGCGGCATGGTGACCGAGGCGCGCATCCGGGCAGAGGTCGAACCGGCCGGACTGGATTGGGTCGGCGCCCTGCGCGCCCCGGCCATCCGCCAACTGGTCGAGGCCGGTGTGGTCCAACTGTCACTGTTCGATGAGCAGGACCTGGTGGAGGTGCGCAGCGCGGCCTATCCCGGTGAGCGCCTGGTGGTGTGCCGCAACCCGTTGTTGGCCGAGCAGCGGGCCCGCAAACGTGACGACTTGCTGCAGGCTACGGAACGGTCGCTCGATGCGGTCGTGGCGGCCACCCGGCGCGACAAACGACGCCTTCAGGGTAAAGACAGGATAGCTCTGCGGGTGGGCAAGGTCATCAATAAGTACAAGATGGCCAAACACTTTGAGTTGACCATCACCGAGGAGTCCTTCACGTACCGGCGCAAGACCGAGTCCGTCACCGCCGAAGCGGCGCTCGATGGGCTGTACGTGGTGCGCACCAGCCTGGGCGAGGACGACCTGAGCGCCGCCGACACGGTGCGCGCCTACAAACGCCTCAGTGCCGTGGAGCGGGCCTTTCGCAGTCTGAAGAGCGTGGACCTGAAAGTGCGTCCGGTGTTTCACTACACCCCCGAGCGGGTGCGCGCCCACGTGCTGCTGTGCATGCTGGCCTATTACGTGGAATGGCACATGCGCCAGCGCCTCAAACCGTTGCTGTTCGACGATGAGGCACCGGAGACCGCCGAGAGGATGCGGCACTCTGTGGTAGCGCCCGCCCAGGTGTCCGACTCAGCCAGGGACAAGGCCCGGCGCAAGCGCACCGCTGAGGGGTGCCCGGTGCACAGCTTCCGCACCTTGCTGGATGACCTCGCTACCCTGTGCAAGAACCGGGTCGCGGCTAACGTGGCCGGCGCCGAGCCGTTCGAGATGCTGACCCAACCCACAGCGCTGCAACAGCAAGCCTTCAAACTGCTGGGTGTGCGCTTGTAGTGTACCCAGTAACGCTCACACGCTTTTTTTAAATTAATCCAAAAATCAACAGGTTGGCTCGTTTAGGGGCTGGAAGTTCAGGTTAAAATAATTCTGCCCTGACCCCATGCCGGCGAGGTGGAAAAACTCGGCCACCCGGTATGGCCTGGGTGGCCGGTGCCTGCATTGGCTCAGCGTTGCGCTGCTGGTCACCCTGATTGTGACGGCGCTGCCGTTTGAAGAGATGGAGGCCGGCCCGGAGAAAACCGAACTCATCCGCCGGCATGCTTCCTACGGCCTGGTGTTCCTGCTGGTGATGGGCCTGCGCGTGTACTGGCGCCTGGCCAATGCCAACCCGGTGCTGTCCTACAGCATCCGCAACTGGCAGAAGTCTTGCGCCGTTTTCCTGCACCGGACCATCTACCTCGTCGTGATTACCCAGGCGCTCACGGGCATTGCCAGCCTGGTCAGCGGCGGCTCGGCGATTCCCTTTTTCGACGTGTTCGAGATCCCGGCATTTTCAGACGGGCGCGATGACCTGCACGACCTGTTCACGGAAACACACCACTTCATTTCCGTGCTTATCTATCCCTTGTTCGCCGTGCATATCGCTGCGGCGATATATCACCAGATCTTCGGGGCGCTGGATGATTAACAGGTCAGGTTGCTGCCACGGGTTCCGGGTCGATATGGAAAATAAAGTGCGAGTCGGTCAGATCGGCCTGGTTGACGTGCTGCACGTTGATCTCGCCGCCGCCGTGCGCGAGCAGGTCAATGATGAGATAGCCGTCATGCTGTTGCAGGTTCAGATCATCTATCGAGTAGATGCCGGCGAATGCGCTGAGGTCAATCCTGTCCTCGTCAACCTGAAAATCCAGGACGAAGTCATGGCCGCTGCCGTGCGTAAACACGAAGACGTCAGCGCCCGGGCCGCCTGATAACTCATCATTGCCGTAGCCACCGTCAAGCAGGTCATCGCCGGCGCCGCCGGACAAGCTGTCAGCGCTCCCCGGAACCGGGAAGAAAGCCGGTGAGGGTTCACTCTGGTCGTAACCCGTGCCGTGTTCATCCATATCGGATGCGACCGGCTCGTCATAAACCGGTCCAAAGAACAGGGGCGCCAGGGTGTCACCGACCAGGATGTCATCGCCGTATCCGCCTACCAGTGTGTCCTTGCCGGCGCCGCCTTCAAGCCAGTCCGCGCCCGACCCGCCCACCAGCCAGTCAGCGCCGGCGCCGCCGTGGAGGTAGTCATCGCCCGGCCCGCCGTGCAGGTGGTCATCGTCCTCACCGCCGTCGAGCACGTCGGCGCCCGGCCCGCCGCTCAGCTTATCGTTGCCGGTCCCGCCGATGAGCATGTCATTACCGGGGCCGCCCTCCAGTGTGTCATCACCGCCGGTCAACTCGTCGATAATCAGCATCAGCAACAGGTTGTCGAGCGCGCTCTCACCCTCGTGGTTGCCGATCAAAGCAGGCGCTGTGTCCAGGTGCGTTTCATTACCGGGCGCGAACAGCAACGGCGCGCCGTACCACGCTGCTGACGATGAGTCGCCGACAAGCAAATCGTCGTCATCCCCGCCGAATAACGTATCGTTCCCGGCGCCGCCTTCGAGCCAGTCATTGCCGGAACCGCCGCTCAATACATCGTTGCCGGCGTGCAAGCGGTCGTTGAGATACGCCAGCACGTCGGCGCGGGTCAATTCGGGAAGCGGTAACGGCAGCAGGGTGTCATCAACCTGGTCAACACCGCCAACGAGACCCTCGTCCAGGGACCCGGGTTCGCTGGCAGCCCCGGCAGCATCCGTACCGGAGTCACTGGCTGCGGCGCCGGGATCATCATGGCCGGAAAGCAAGCCGATAACCCGGTCGTCAGCCTCCGCGACCGGCATCCCGCCGGGAAACAGCCGGAAAAACATCTGCTGCAGCGGGTTGGCGTCATCGCCCAGCAACAGGTCGTCGTCATCACCACCCTCCAGCACGTCATCACCGATGTTGCCGAGCAGGAAATCCTGGCCGCCGAGACCATGGAGGTGGTCATTACCGGGGCCGCCGCGCAAAGTGTCATTGCCGGGGCCGCCGCGCAGGTCGTCATTGCCGTCGCCGCCTTCGATACCGACGCCTTCGTCAACAGGCCTGACCGTGTCCCCGGCTTCCGGGTCAACCAGTGTCAGGGTATATTCGCCGGCATGGTCCTGCGCGGGGCTGCCGAGATAGAGGCCTGCGCTGAGATAGTAAACGCCGCTGCTGTCCGGGGTAAAACTGAGCCTTGAGTCGAGTTGCCCTGCAGCAAAGTCGGCGTCGTCATTGCCGGCAACCTGCTCGCCCGCTGAATTGAATACCTTCAGGATCGTGTCGGCGCTGCTGTTATCCCCGGCGCCGGCCAGGTGAATCTCGTAGGTTTTACCTTCGACGAGTTCGACCCTGACCCAGTCGTTGTCCTGCTTGCCGTCGAATATGCCGTTGAAGGTATCGCCGGCAGACAGGCTGTATGCTGTCTGCGTGTTGGCCGCTGCGTCAGCGGACTGATTTTCTCTTATCCTGGCCATAGCTACTCCGTATTTGTCATGAACATTCCAACTGATACCATTATAGTACGCTATTAAATGCCAGGGGTTAACATCAGGGGAGGAGGATGCCGGAGATTTCATTCCCGGCAAATCGGACGGCTTGCGGTCTTCGCTCTTGGATTGAGATTTGAGAGGTCAGAGTAAGAATTTCGCCAGAAATTTTACTCTGACCCCTGGATTTTATATCACCGTTTGAACGACGTAAGCACCTGGGTGTATTCGCTCGGGTAGAGGTTCGGGATAGCGTATTCCCTGCGGGTCATCTTGACCAGCCCGACACCCGGCGCGTACCACTGGCTCTGCTCGACCTTGATGATCCTGATGCCCAGCATGAGGCGGCGCGGCAGGTCCAGGAAGCCGATTGCATCGATGCGCAGGCAGCGGGGGAAATAGCCGGCGGGCACGTCCACACTGTCTTCCAGGCTGGTTATGGTGTAATCCAGTTCCAGGTTGCCGCTGATATCGTCCCGGGCGCCTTCCAGGTTTTTCGGCAGGAACAGGTACAACCGCGAGCCGGCGCTCCACTCGTTGCCGACGTTCAGCGGGCGCCCGATAACCGGGTCTGCGCCTTCCTGTCCGGGCTTGCCGCGGCTGACCCCGTCCGCTGAAACGGTGAAATAATGTATTGTGCCGCTGGCGTATCTTTTCGGGTAGTAGGTAACGCCATCGACCGTCCTGGCGGGCAGGTTGCGGACGATGGATTTCTGTATCACCGGGACGCGGATGTCAGGGGACGTCCTGCTGATGTCATAGGTCCATTCAGCACCCGGCGCGGTCGGGAAATAGCCCGTGTCAGGGGAAGAACAGGAGGAGAGGAGCGACAAAACAAGCGCACCCAGCCAGAGCGCGCAGGGGGTGGAATTAATTCCGCGTGCCTGCATCACTTTCCCAGTTTCAAATCACGTTCCAGTTGCAGTTCCTGTTCCAGGAACACCATAGCTTATATATTCCTTCTACCGTTGCTCACCTTAGTAAAAACTGGAAACCCCCCAGCTGTGCTGGGGAGACTAACGCAGTTTGACAGTTCCGGGAAGCTCATGGTATCCCCCCGGTGTGAGCCACCAAGCATCACACGCAGGAGGAACCATGAGAGAAGTCAACAGTGTAAGACATACCCGCTGGGAATGTAAGTATCACGTGGTGTTTATCCCGAAGTGTCGCCGGCAGGTGTTATTCGGTCAGATACGCCGGGAGTTGGGAGAGGTGTTTCATCGTTTGGCAGGACAGGGGGAGAGTCGGATAGAGGAAGGGCCTGTGATGTCGGACCAGGTGCGCATGATGTTGTCGATAGCGCCGAAGTATGCTGTGTCACAGGTGGTGGGGTATATCAAAGGGAAGGGTGCGGTTCACGTGGCCCGGACGTACCTGGGTCGCCGGAGGAACTATGCAGGGCAGCACTTTTGGGCCCGGGGCTATTTTGTTTCGACGGTGGGTCGGGACGAGCAGGTCATCCGGGAGTATATACGGCGCCAGGAGCGAGAAGACCGACGAATTGATCAGATGACGCTGGTGTAGGACTGACCCCTTCAGGGGTCTCAAGGAGCCGGTAGGCTCCGTTATTAACCGCTTTGAGCGGTTCACAAACTAAAGCCCCCGGCTTTGCCGGGGGATATTTACTTGTATAGTATCCGGCATGACAAACCCTGTTTCCTCTGTCGAGCAGACCGGGCAATTGCGAACCGGAGAAATAACATGATTGGATTTACGGGTTGCGGCATCGTGCCGGGCGTTACGCGTGCGCAGGCCGTGGAAAGTGACCGGGACCTGCCGTCACAGGCGGACGCGGTCGTCATCGGCGGTGGGTTGCTCGGCTGTATCACCGCGCTGAACCTGGCGGAGAGAGGCGTCAGTGTCGTCCTGTGTGAGAAAGGCGTAGTCGCAGGCGAAGCCTCCGGGCGAGCTGTCGGTCTTGTAGAATATGAACTGCTGTCGCCCATCAAGATGGAACTCATTGCCCGCTCCATCGAACTCTGGCACGCCATGCCGGAGCGGATCAGCGGCGAAATCGGTTATGCAGGGCCGGGCCTGATCAGTCTTTACAAGGAGGAAGAACCGGCGGAATTTACCGCGGCATGGCTGAAAGACATGCAGGGCCAACCGGGAGTGGAGGCGCGCATGTTGACGGACAGGGAGATTGGCGCCCTTGATCCGGCCCTCGGCAGCGGATGGCACAGCGCCCTGCACCAGGTCAATGGCGCGGCCATTGAACCTTGCCTGGCGGCGCCGGCCATTGCCCGGGCCGCACGGGCGAAGGGAGCAACGTTGCTGCAGTCTTGCGCGGCGCGGAGCATCGAACGCCAGGGCGGCGCGGTTAGCGGCGTCATCACGGAAAAAGGCAGCATAAAAACCGCCAACGTGGTCATCGCCGGCGGAGTCTGGTCTTCCATGCTGGCTGCGCACCTGGGCCTGGAACTGCCGCAGATGATGATTTTCGCGGAACAGTGCAGTGTCGAACCTGTCACAGGGGGACCCGCCATCGCGGGCATGACCCCCGCCGGCTACTATCGGCGCGAACCCGACGGTGGTTACCTGTTCGGCGCCGCCGCCGGCCGTATCCCCATAACGATGTCCATAATGAAGAACCTCCGCAAGCTGCTGGCTGCGCCGACGGACGTGGACCAGGACATGAGGCCGGTGATGAACCTGCACACGTTTTTCTGGGACCTCAAGGCCAACCGGAAGAGGCCGGAAAACCGGGTTTCCGTATTCGAGGAAAACCGTATCCTGCAACCTGAGCCTATCAGCGGAATTACCGAACGGGCCGTTGCCGGCATGGGGGAATACATCCCCGCCTTTGCCGATTGCAGGGTACGCGAGGTTTACACGGGGTCCCTGATGTCCACCATCGACAACCTGGGGGTCGTTTCACCGGTCGGCAGCATACCCGGACTATATATCGGCGCCGGTATGCTCTACGGCCTGACCATGAGCGCGGCCGCGGGCGAGGCGCTGGCGGACATGGTTACCGGCAATGAGCCGAAATTCGACATTTCGCCGTATCGTTACGAACGTTTTATTGAGGGTTCAGAGTTTGTGTTTCATCCCTGAATAAGGTGTCCTTTCAGGACGGGCGTTTTACTGGATTCCCGCTTGCGCGGGAATGACGATTCTTCTCTCCGTCATTCCGGGCTTGACCCGGAATCCAGTCGATTAAACTGTCGCCCGAAGGGCGACTCTTTGTATCTCCAGCAACTCCCTAAGTCGATTTCAGGAGCGAGAACAACTCCGCGCGGGTGCTGGCGTTGGACCGGAATATGCCCAGCATCGCCGAGGTCTTCATCACGGAGTTCTGTTTTTCCACCCCGCGCATCATCATGCACAGGTGTTTGGCCTCGATGATGACACCGACGTCTTCGACTTCCGTCGCAGTCTTCATCGCCCGGGCGATGTCCATGGTGAGGTCTTCCTGGTTCTGCAACCGGCGCGCAAACATATCGACGATGCGGGCAACCTTGGACAGGCCGATGACGAAATTGTTCGGGATATAGGCCACGTGGCATTTGCCGATGAACGGCAACAGGTGGTGCTCGCACAGCGAGTAGAGTTCGATATCCTGGACCACGACCATCTCGCTCCGTTCCGTGGGAAACCGCGCATCGTTGATGATTTCTTCCAGGTTCTGGTTGTAGCCGCGGGTCAGAAAGCGCATGGCATCCGCGGCGCGTCCTGGTGTGTCTTTCAATCCCGGCCGTTCAAGGTCGTCGATTTCTCTGATGATGTCTGCGTAGGCCTGTTCCATATTCATTACGTTCCGGTTTTTGTACAAGGGACGTAAGTGTACCCGTTTTGGCAAACCGGGGGCAAAAAAAAGACGGATTATAAATCCGTCCCTTTATCCGATATTTAAGCACAGGGGTCAGAGTAAGAAATTCGAAGAATTTTTACTCTGACCCCATCTATCCCGAAATGCAGGGGTCAGAGTAAAATTTCTGGCGAAATTCTTACTCTGACCCCGTAATCAGGGGTTATGCCCTACATGCTCAGCTTGATGCCGACAAACCCTGCGCGGGGTGCGCCCGGACCGACAAAGCGCGGGCTTTCATAGTCCTCGAATTCTTCCACGGCCACCTCGCCGGGTTCCTCGCCCAGCAGGCCGAAGCTTTCGTAGTCCTCGTCAAACAGGTTGGTGACGCGTCCGAATATCTGGATATTGTCGGTCACATTGTAGCTGGCGCGCAGGTTGACCACGGCATAACCGCCCACGGGGTTCAGGAAACCCTCGTCATCCCTGTCGTTGCCTTCGTTGCCGCGCAGTTCCTTCTTGGAGGTGTACGCCACGTCGAAGCCGACGTTGAGGCGTTCCAACAGCAGGTAATCGGCGCCCAGTTTCAAGGTATGCTTGGGCAGTCCGGGTATGCGGTCGCCGTCCTCCACCTCGATGTCATCGCCCAGCGGGTGATTCTCGTTCTCAACCGCGATGAACTCGTCCTCGAACGTCGCTTCCAGGTAGCTGTAGGCGATGAACCAGTTGAGGTTGTCGGTCGAACCGTTCAACTGTCCCTCGAAACCCAGGTGGCGGGTCTTGTCCACGTTGGCGAACAGGCCGGTGGCCCTGCCGGTGGTCTGGAACAGGATATCGTCGTGGTTGGTGGTGTGGAAGAAGCCCAGGTGGTAGTCCACCAGGCCGATATCGCCGCGCACGCCCGCTTCAAAGCCCTTGCTCACCACGTCGTTCAGGGGCGGGTCCGCCAGGAACGCGTTGGGCAGGCGGCATTCGAATTCCACGTCGTCCGGGTCGTCCGCAAACAACTGCGCACGGGTATAGACGCTGTCGTTGCAGGCAAGCTCGACGGGCGTCGGGGCGCGGTTCGATTCGCTGTAACTGCCGTAAACATTCAGGTTGTCCGCGGGCTGGAAGGTCAGGCCCACTGCCGGGTTGAAACGGAAGAAGTCATGCTCGCCGTTCAGTTCCGGGCGCTCTCCGGACAGGTCCTGGAGGTCGATCAAGGTGTTGTTCAGGCGCCCGGACACCACCAGGGTAAGCTGTTCCGTCAGGGTCATGGCATTCATGAAGTAGAAACTGGTCGTTTCCGTTTCCGTCTCCAGGTTGGTCCTGGCGTCTTCAACGAATACGCCGGCGCCCAGGCCCACGGTGCTGCGGGTAATGGGGTCGAGGCCGGCCAGCTCCGTCTCGGAGCGAAACGTGCTTTCGCCCTTGTAGTAGGCGAAGCCCATAATCAACTGGTTCTCCATGCCCATTAGGTCGTTCAGGAAGGTCAACTGTATGTCGGTGCCATAGCTTTCCTGTTTGCGGCTGCTGGTGTTGTTGATGGCAACGTAGTCAAGGTCTGAAGGATCGCCGTCGCCGTATGTTTCAACGCCTTCTTCCTCGTCGTGGTCGTCGTCATCGTCGTTATGACCGTTGTCGTCGTCATCATCATCATCGTCATGGCCGTTGTCGTCATCATCATCGTCATGATCGCCGTTATCGTCGTCATCGTCATGGTCATGGCCGTTATCGTCATCGTCGTCGTGACCGTTGTCGTCGTCATCATCGTCGTCGTCATCGTCCTCTTCGACCAGCATCCACATGCCGTCATCATTGAACTCGAGGCCGAATTCACTGCCGTCGCCGTTGAACGAGGAGCCGTCATTTTCCCGGTAGAAAAAGTTGACGTTGAGTTTCACGTTGTCGTTGAAGTTGTGGCTGCCGTCCAGGCTGACCATGATGAGGTCGTTCTCGGTGATGTCGGGGGCGGTAAAGATGGCGTCGCGGTCATCGGCCAGCAGTTCTTCGGGGATCGCGCCGTTGCCGATCAGTTTGCTGTCGCCGTGCTGTGCGTTCAGGTTCACGCGGGTGCTGTCGGTGCGATAACTGAGGCTGCCGTAGAGGTTGATCGCATCGGATGGCGATTCGTCGCGCCAGCCGTCCTCCTCAAAATAGCTCACGTTTGCGTAATAACCGATGGAACCGTTGTTGCCTCCGGTTTCCGCCGAGGTGACGATACGCTCGAAAGAACCGCCGTAAACCTCCACGCTGTGGCCGTCGCTGTTGAAGCCGTCCTTCATGTTCACGGACAGCGCGCCGCCCACCGTGTTCAGGCCGAACAGGGGGTTGGCGCCGCCGATCAGGTCAATGCTGTGTATCGCCGATTCCGCTAGCAGGTCCCAGTTCACTGTGTCCCCCAGCGGTTCGTTGATGCGCACGCCGTTCTGGTACACCGACATGCCCTGGGACAGGCCCAGCAGTGGAGAGGCGGTAAAGCCGCGGTACTGTATATCCGGCTGCAGGGGATTGTTCTGCGCGTCGTTGTGGGTCACGCTGGCCAGGTTGTGCCTGAGATAATCGGAAATATCCAGGCTCTGCGAGCGGTCGATATCCTCTGCCGACGAAGACTGAACCCGGTAAGGTATTTTTTCTTCCGGCAAGCCCGCCCCGTCCCGGGAAGGAGTAACGCCGATCACGGTGATTTCTTCAAGGGTTTCCTGGGCGCCGGCTATGCCGGGCAGGGACCCGAAAACCATCAGTGATGTCAGCAACGCTATACTTGGTATCTTCATTGGCAGAGTTTCCCTGTATATATTGTGGCGACGTATGCAATAACGCCTTTAACTGATTGATAAATGTAATGTAGCCCTTTAATCATCAGGTGAATACAGGGAAAAAAGAATAAATGATTGGGAATTTTTCCCGTCCGTGGCTTTATTGCAACACTTGATTGGGGACGGACTTCAAGTCCGTCCCCGTGCAGGGCCAGGGATACATGGGGTCAGAGTAAAATTTCTGACGAAATTCTTACTCTGACCCCGCCTGTTTAGTCACTCCCGCGAAGGCGGGAGTCCAGTCGATTACTGGTCCCGAAGGGACACCTTGTCAACCCATGGTTTTCGCCAGTGCGAAGATCTCCCCGGCGTCGAGAACCTTATCGTTGCTTTCGAACAGTTTTGCGATGCAGGCCCGGTGCAGGGCGAGTTTCAGGGTGCCGAAGCCGATGGCGCCCCAACAGGTCTTGCCACTGCGCACTTCGCCGCGGTCCATCATATCGACGCCTTCTATCCCCAGGGGCGGGGTGGCGTTGGCGTCGGCGAGCATCTCTATGGAAGGGTTGTTCTCCCAGGCTTCCCGGTCGAGCAACTGAACGCCGGCGGCGCCGGTTGCGATCACGATCTGCGCGTCCTCCACCGCGCGGGCGCGGTCTTCAGCGGTTGCGGTGCCCAGGGGAGTGATGTCGGCGCCGAAGCGGTCCTTTATCGCGGCACAGGTCGCCTCGGCGCGTTCCTGGCCGCGTGAGCACAGCACGACGTCGGCGCCTTCCCCGGTCAGCATCACCGCGGCGCGCTGGCCGACCGGGCCGGTTCCCCCGAGGATCACCACTTTCTTGCCGGCAACGCCGCCGCTGCCCAGGAGCTTGGCGGCCGCGGCCGCGGCGGTGGTATTGCTGCCGTTGCTGTCGAGCATGACGGACACGCGGAAACTGGAGAAAAAGACCTTCTGTACCGCGTCCAGCAGCTTTTCGCCGGCAACCATGTCGCTGCCGCCGATGAACAGGGCGGTATTTTTCTTTTCCTTGGGGCTGCGGGTGAAGATGGCGCCGTCCACCAGCGCACGCACATTGTCGGGGGTGCAGCCGCCGTGTCCGATGACGTGGTCGGCGCCGCCGTCAAAACCGACTACCGTGTCAAAGACCGCGGCATGGGGGTCGGTGTCCAGTTGGAACAGAAGTTTTTTCATCAGGTTATCCTCGCGATATTGGACTATGGAAACAGCGGGAAGGAATGATCAGTGCGCGTCTGCGTCATCTGCGAATAAATCCGTTATAATCCCCGGCTTATTCAGGGAATCATACATTACACCACTGAAACCTGTAAAGAGGTACGAACAGCGGGAACAGCCGGGGTCAGAGTAAAATTTCTGACGAAATTCTCACTCTGACCCCATGTTACAGCAAATAAAGAGGCATAATCATGTTCCAGGAACAACAACTAAAGACATTTCTCGACCAGCTCGCCTCAAAGGCGTCCACCCCCGGCGGAGGCAGCGCGGCCGCGATCATGGGCGCGATGGGCGCGGCGCTGGTCAGCATGGTGGCCAATCTCACCGTGGGGAAGCAGAAATACCGGGACGTCGAGGAGGAGATGCGGGATTTCCTGGAGCGGTCCGAGGACATGCGTTTACGGTTGACCGGCATGATCCAGGCGGACATTGACGTATTCGACAAGGTCATGGCCGCCTACGGCATGGCCAGGGAAACCGATGCGGAGAAGGCGGCGAGGTCCGGGGCGATCCAGGCAGCCCTGAAAGAGGCGACCGACGTGCCGCTTGCCTGTGCGCAACTCTGTGCGGACGTCATCGAGTTATGCCGTCCGGTGGCGGAGAAAGGCAACCTGAACGTCATCAGCGACGCCGGCGTCGCGGTGCTGGCGGCCCATGCCGCGTTGCGCAGCGCGGCCTTGAACGTCTATATCAACATCGGCGGCATCAGGGATGAGGAGTTCGTGCGCGACCGGCGCGACAAGCTGGAGTTCGTGTTGTCCGGCGCGGGTGTCGCCACGGAAACCGTGTACGAACTGGTAAAGAGCAAGCTCTGATAGGGAGTCGCCCTCCGGGCGACACAGTATTTTACTGGATGCCGGGTCAAGCCCGGCATGACGAGTAGAGGGGCGCCTTCCGGGCGACATAATTACTTTACTGGAAGCCGGTGGCATGACGGATTTAGCCCCTCGTCATTCCGGCGCAGGCCGGAATCCAGTGAAGCATTCGTCCCGAAGGGACACAATATTCAAGCCTGCAGGATGTTGTGCCGGATTGCCATCCGGGCCAGTTCCGCGGTGGTGTTGACCTGCAGCTTGTTTTTTATCTGTGAACTGTAGTTGGCGACGGTTTTGTAGCCGATGGACAGGCGGGTCGCTGTCTCGCTGGTATTGAGTCCTTCCGCCAGCAGGCAGAATATCTCGAATTCCCGCGTGGACAGGCTGGAAAACGGCCCGATCTCATCCCGAGCCTTCTGGAACGCCAGGTGTTGCGCCACCCGGTCGTCGATGTAAATCCGGCCTTCCGCGATTTCTTCAATGGCCTTGACCAGGGTCTTCGGCGCGCAGTTCTTGGTCAGGTAGCCGCGGGCGCCGGCGCGTAGTGCCTGGTCCACGAACACCGTGTCTTCATGCATGCTGAACACCAGGATTCTGGCGTTCGGGTCTTTACGGATGATGCGCCGGATTGCCTCCAGGCCGCTGATGCCGGGCAGCGACAGGTCCATCACCACCACGTCCGGCTTGAGGTCGGTAAACAGCTTGCTGGCCTGCTCGCCGCTGGACGCTTCGGCGATGATCTCCGTCTTCTCCGACTGCTTGAGCAGCATCTGGTAGCCGGCGCGCACCACAGCGTGGTCGTCGACGAGGAGGATCCTGATTTTGCTGTGTTCTTCTTGCATGGTTGTTCAACTCCGGGATAGATGGGGTCAGAGTAAAATTTCTGACGAAATTCTTACTCTGACCCCGCCTGTTATACGGGTCGATCCTCTTTCGTCATTCCGGCGAAAGCCGGAATCCAGTAGAACAATGGGTCGCCCCCCGCCTTCGCGGGGGCAGGCTCCGGGCGACACAGTATTCCGCTGGATGCCGGGCCAAGCCCGGCATGACGGATCTACCCCTCTCGCCTATACTGGCTCCACCGGTAAGATTATAGTCAGGTTTACGCCCTTGTTCACGCCGGCTGCCAGGTGAAACTCGCCGCCCATGCTGTCCACCCGTTCCCGGATGCCCGTCAGGCCCATGCCTGTGGGGGTTCTGTCCTGGTCGAAACCGGCGCCGTCATCCCTGATTTCCAGCGCCATCCTGCCGCCGTCACGCGGCCGGTGTTCCAGCAGGATATGGACGTTTTTCGCGGCGGCATGGCGCGCCACGTTGGTCAGGCTTTCCTGGATGATGCGGTAGATGTTGATCTTTACCGCATCCGCAGCCCCGGAACAGTCGCCCCGGATGTCCAGGTGGCAGAAGGTGTCGGCATGGGCCGAATTCCAGTCGTCCACCAGTTGTTGTATGGCCGGCACCAGGCCCAGTTCGTCCAGCACCGCGGGCCGTAACTGGCTGATCATGCCGCGCGCCACGCCATACATCTCATCGGCTATGTTCTTGATGATCCCTGCGCTCTCAGCCGCGGTCTGGTCGGTTTCGGCGGAGGTCTGTTCCATGGTGGTGGCAATCGCCTTGATGGCGCTCAGGGACTGGCCCAGTTCGTCATGCAGTTCCTGCGCGAGGCGGCGCCTTTCTTCCTCCTGTATTTCCAGGGACCGCCGGGTCAGGCGCCGGTTTTCCTCCCTGTTGTGCAACAGGACGCCGGCCAGGTGATTGAAGCGCTCGGATATGCGGGTGAACTCGACGGAAGTGAATTTCGGCAACCGCAGCCGGTAGTCGCCTTTTTCAATGCGTTCCAGACCGGACAGGATCGCTTCGATGGGCGCCAGGTCCCTGCCCAAAATGAAATAGATCAACAGGTTTGCCAGCGCAGTGAACAACAGCAGCAGCAACAGGAAATTTCGGGTCTCCAGCCAGGTTTCGGAAATCTCGGCGGAGGGGTCGGCGCGGATGATAATCTCCGTTCCGGAGGAACCGATACTCGTGATCACCCGTTTGAACTCCATTACCGGGGGTTTGACCAGGTTGACGAACCAGCGCGGCGCGTCGGCGTCGATGGGCGGCGCCGGTTGCAGCGGTTGGGTGGAGCCGGCGCCAAGGTCCAGGGAGATGATGGTTTCCATGTGGCGCGTCATTTCCAGCCTGCCCAGTTCGTACAGCAATTCATCAAACAGTTCCAGGTCGCCCGAACCCTGTATCGTGGAGATGGACGCCGCGATCATGTTGGACGTCAGCAACGCGGCGGACTGTATCTCTTCCGTTATCGTCTTGCGGGCGTTGAAAATGGCGTAAGTGCTGCCGGCGCACAATACTGCGATGAACAGCAAGGTGATTACCAGGGCGAGTCGGAAGCGCAGGCTCATGGCCGTTATGAGTTCTGCCCGGTCAGTAGCATGGAAAAATCGACAGCCCGTACGTTCTTTGTCAACGCGCCCACAGAGATGAAGTCCGCCCCGGTTGCGGCCAGTTCCGCGAGTGAGTTTTTGTCCACCCCGCCGGAGATTTCCAGGCGCGCCCGGCCGTTATTCAAGTGAACCGCCTGCCTGATTTCATCCGGTGTGAAATTATCCAGCATGATGGAGTCGGCGCCGGCGTCCAGCGCCTCCCTGAGTTGCGACACGCTTTCCACCTCGATTTCGACGAGCCGGTGTGATTCCCTGGCCTGCGCAAGAGCGGCGGTGATTGATCCGCTTGCCCTGATATGGTTTTCCTTGATCAGGATTGCGTCATACAGTCCCATGCGGTGGTTCGCGCCGCCGCCGCACAATACCGCGTATTTCTGCGCCGAGCGCAGTCCGGGCAGGGTCTTGCGCGTGTCCAGCAACCTGGTTGCCGTGTGCGCTATAAGGGAAGCATACTCCCGCGTGACGGTTGCCGTGCCCGACAGGAGTTGCAGGAAATTCAGCGCGGTGCGCTCGCCGCTGAGTAACGCCCGGACCGGGCCTGAAAGGGTACAGACTGTTTTGCCGGGTTCGATGGGGTCCCCGTCCCGATGCCGCCAGTCAACGCGGATCCGGTCGTCCAGTTGCCTGAATACCTCGTCAAACCAGGGGACGCCGCACAGGACCGCAACCTCGTGGCTGACTACTTCCGCCGCGCCCATAACATCCTCCGGGAGCAGCCTGGCCGTCAGGTCGCCCGTTCCCAGGTCTTCATTCAGCGCGCGCCGCACGGCGCTGGCAATATCTGCAGGCAAGGCGTATTTCGTCATCAGGACAGTTTACTTAAATCCGCGGAATTAAGTAAACTCTCTCACTCATGAGCGTACTACTCGACGACAAGGCGCAATGGCTGACAAACGTGCGGCGCGTTGCCTCGCCGAATTTTGACGACAGACCGCAGGGGATTGATATCAGCCTGCTTGTCCTGCACGGCATCAGCCTGCCTCCCGGCGAGTTCGGCACGCCCTGCATCGAACAGTTGTTCTGCAATGCGCTGGACCCTGACGCACATCCTTATTTCCGGGAAATCAGCGAATTAAAAGTATCCGCGCACCTCTTGATCGACCGGAAAGGGGAGATCGTTCAGTTCGTCCCGTTCCACAAGCGCGCCTGGCATGCCGGCGCATCCGAATTCAACGGGCGGGAGAATTGCAACGACTTTTCCATCGGTATCGAACTGGAAGGCGCGGATGACGTGGACTATGAAGACGCGCAGTACCAGACGCTGGCGCAGGTCATAAAAGAGCTGCAACGGGCCTGGCCGCGCCTCGGCGCGGAGAATATCAGGGGACACTGCCACATCGCACCGGGACGCAAGACCGATCCCGGGCCAGCCTTCGACTGGGACAGGTTATATGCATTACTCCATTTGTAAGCAAGAAAATACAGAAATACAGAGAAATACAGGACACCCAACAGAAATACAGGACACCCAATGAAAAGACATGGGTGTCCTGTAAAAGACATGGGTGTCCTGTAAAAACAGTCCCTGATACCATTTCTCCGGTAAATACATTATTATTTTCTCATGAACTTAATCATGGTATTGATTGCGCTGGGGGTGGAGGCCCGGCTCGGCAATTTTGAGAGGTTCCGCAACCTGTCCTGGTTCGTGCATTACTGCGACTGGCTGGAAGCCAGGCTTGCGCACGCCGGGTTCTGGAACGGCCCCGGCGGCCTTCTGCTTACCCTGTTCATTCCCCTGGCGTTGCTGGGAGTAGTGGTTTACCTGGCCGGCGTGGTCAATATCCTGCTCGGGTTTCTGCTGTCCTTCCTGGCGCTGGTCTACAGCTTCGGACCGCCCCTGGGCTCGCTGGTGGACAGTTACGTGGATGCCCTGGCCAGCGGCGATGACGCCGCCTGCCGTGAATTCCTGGAAAAGATCCTGTATGGCGACCCGGAGGAGGGCGCTGCCGACCGGGACCGGGTGATCGGTTCAATCATGCTGCGGTCCCATGAATACCTGTTTGCGGTGATCTTCTGGTTCCTGCTGCTGGGCGCGGTGGGCGCCGTGATGTATTGCCTGGTGGTAAACCTGGCGCAGCGTTATGAAAAAGCCGATGGCGGGTATGCCGGCGCAGTCAGGGACCTGCATAACATATTGATGTGGCCGTCCTCCCGCATGCTCGCCCTGGGGTTTGCCCTGGGCGGCAGCCTGGTCAGCGCGCTGGAAAGCTGGCGCACGGTATCCGGCCATACGCTCGATGTGAGCAGGGAAGTGGTTACGGTCTCAGGGTTCGGCGCGCTGCACTACACGCCTGCGGACGGGGAAAAAACGGATCAGCAGGATGACGAGGACTTCGTTAACCGTCTCAGGGAGACCACAGCCTTGATCAACCGCACCCTGATCGTCTGGCTGATCGTGCTGGGCCTGATGACCATCGCCGGCTGGATTAGTTAAGGCCGCGACTCACTACCCGTCATGCTGGGCTTGACCCGGCATCCAGTGGAATAATGGGTCGCCCGGAGGGCGACTCTTTGTTTACTGGATTCCTGCCTGCGCAGGAATGACGAAGGGGGTGTGTAGGAATGACATAAGGCAGCTTTATCTATTGAGATATTCGCTGATGCGCAGGAGTTTCCGTTCGCCGTCCCGGCATACCAGTACCGAATCCTGTTCGTACCAGTCGCCCAGCACGATGCGGCGCGCGGCTTTGCCGTTCAGGTCAAAATGGTGAACCCCCGGCCTGTGGGTGTGGCCGTGTATCAGTTCATCAACTCCATGCCTGCTCATGTACGCTTCCACGGTCGCCTGATCCACATCGATGATCTCCGGCGCTTTGCCGGCGGCTGATTTTCTCATCAGCGGTTTCATGCCGCGGGTCATTACGGTCCGCAGGCTGCAGGGCAGGCCCAGAAACAGGCGGCGGACCAGCGGGGTTTCCATAAACTTCCGGTACCACTGGTACTTTACATCACGGGTACAGAGCAGGTCGCCGTGCATGATCAGTGTCGGCGCGCTGCCGATATCTATTACGGTTACATCATCCAGCAGCCGGCAACCCGTAAGCTCGCTGAAACCCTTATCGAGCATAAGGTCGCGGTTCCCCCGCACCAGGTATATCTCATTGTTGTGCCGGCAACAGTCCCGCAGGATGCCGATCACTTCGGGGGCGGGAGGAGTACGATCGTCATTCCCCGTCCAGAAATGCTCGAACAGGTCCCCGAGTATGTACACTGCGCTCGCCCTGCGCGCCGGCCCATCGAAAAATTGCCTGAACAAGTCTACCTTGTCAGGCCGGTTGATCGATAAATGCAGGTCGGAGATAAATAACGTGTCCATCAGGCGCGTTCTTTTGATACCATGCCCGTTTTGTTTTTCATGGCAATTGATGCCTGTGCCGGGCCTGACCCGGCACCCAGTAATTTGACTTGTCGCCGGAGGCGACACATTTTTAAATGCTGACTATATACAACTCGCTGACGCGGCGAAAGGAAAAATTCCAGCCCATTGATCCTGGCAAGGTGCGCATGTACGTGTGCGGCATCACGGTTTACGATTATTGCCATATCGGCCATGCGCGCATGATCCTGGTTTTCGACATGATCGTCCGCTATCTTCGCTTCCGCGGTTACGAGGTCAACTACGTACGCAATATAACCGACATAGACGACAAGATCATCAACCGTTCCCGGGAAAGCGGCGAGCCGTTCAATGAGTTGACCGGGCGTTTTATCCAGGCGATGAACGAGGATTTCGAGGCGTTGAACGTGCTGGTCCCCGACAGTGAACCCAGGGCGACGGACCATATAGAGCAGATCATCGTTATGATCGACAGGTTGCTGGAGAACGGTTACGCCTACCGGGCGGGGAACGGTGACATATTCTATGACGTCAGCGCATTCGGGGACTACGGGCAACTGTCCGGCAAGAATGTCGAAGAGTTGCGCGCCGGCATACGGGTGGACGTGCAGGAGGAGAAGGCCGACCCGGTCGACTTCGCCTTGTGGAAGGCGGAAAAGCCCGGTGAGCCGGCCTGGGATTCTCCCTGGAGCAGGGGACGGCCCGGCTGGCATATCGAATGCTCCGCCATGTCTACCCACTGCCTGGGCGACGATTTCGATATCCACGGCGGCGGCCAGGACCTGCGCTTTCCTCACCATGAAAATGAGATTGCCCAGAGTTGCGGCGCCGGCAGCAGGACCTTCGTGAACGTATGGATACACAACGGTTTCGTGCGGGTCGATGACGAGAAAATGTCGAAGTCCCTCGGTAATTTTTTCACCATCAGGGAAGTGATGGAGCGCTACCTGCCGGAGGTGATAAGGTTTTTCATCCTCTCCAGCCATTACCGCAGCCCGCTGAATTATTCCGATGGGCACCTGGACGAGGCCAGGGCCGGCCTGACCCGGCTGTACACGTCCATCCGCGACATCGATCCGGGCGACGGCGAACTCGAACCCGGCTACCGGCAGCGTTTCGAACAGGTCATGGACGATGACTTCAATACCCGGGCCGCGGTCACTTTATTCCACGAGATTGCCGGAGAGATAAATCGCCTGGAGGACAAGGCATCGGAACATGCCTCGTGCCTTGCCAGGACCCTGGTGCGGCTCGGCGGCGTGCTGGGTATCATGCAGATGGCGCCCGGCCAATTTCTGAACGCCGCAGCCGGCAACGGCGATATCTCCACGGATGATATTAACCGCCTGATCGAGGAACGGGCGCAGGCGAAGGCGGCAAGGAACTACGCCGAGGCGGACCGGATACGGGAGCGGTTGACCGGGCAGGACATCATCCTGGAAGACGGCCCCGGCGGCACCACCTGGCGCAGGAAGTGATCGATTGACGGGCATATACTCAAAGCGTATCATTGTGCGTCTGCCTTGCACGGTTCGGGGCATGGCGCAGTCTGGTAGCGCATCTGCTTTGGGAGCAGAGGGTCGGGGGTTCAAATCCCTCTGCCCCGACCAATTTGCGGGATGAAGCAGGGACGGATTTCCCAAGCCCAGGACTTGCGCCCGTAGCTCAACCGGATAGAGCATCGGCCTTCTAAGCCGAGGGTTAGAGGTTCGAGTCCTCTCGGGCGCGCCAAATAATGTGTCGCCGCAGCCTGCCCCGGCATGTTGTAGGCCGGGGGCGACAGGTAAACCGACTGGATGCCGGGTCAAGCCCGGCACAGGCATGGTGAGTGTAGCTCAGTCAGGTAGAGCGCCGGATTGTGGTTCCGGTGGTCGTGGGTTCGAGCCCCATCACTCACCCCAAATCTTCAGTTCCCGGTCAGTTCCGGGGACTATTGTGCCGTGATATACTCGCCCGTGGGCCGTTAGCTTAGTTGGTAGAGCAGGGGACTCTTAATCCCAAGGTCCAGGGTTCGAATCCCTGACGGCCCATCATATCCCTTATCTGACAGTTCCCGGCGTGTTCTCCATACCTACTGATACTGATTATGTCAGGGGATAAGCAGAAATGTAAACAAGCCAAGCATGATCATGCCTATGATGATTGCCGCCCACTTAGCAAGAGATCGTTTTGTTTTTTGTTCAAAATTCCCGGAACGAACAGATCGCAGTTTGTCGTCATCGGCAACAACCGGTTCCGTCCCGTAGTCCCCCTCAGGCGTGTAAAGCAATACCGTAGCATTATCCTGGTTAGGCAAAGCAGCGTCCTCAACAGCCTTGAGCAACGCGGCAGTGTGTTCTTCCAAAGAAGCGCCTTGCATATCTTGCAGGATATTCACTATCTCCTTCTCACCCAGTGTCATAATTCCATCGCTTGCCAGTAACAGGAGGTCGTCCTTTTTCAAGTCGCGTGGCTGGGAGGAGACATCGATCAGTGAGATTTCATCCCCCATTACCGCTGAGCGCAGCATGTGCCGATTGGAGTCTTCCGCCATTTCATCTTCAGTCATGCGCCCGGCGGCAACCATGTCCGCCAGCACCGGCGCCATGGAATGGTCCGAATTTATACGTATCAGGTGACCACTCCGGAATAACCAAAGGGGGGAATCACCAATGCTGAGCCATTCCAATCCCCGCTCTGAAACGACAACGGCCAGCAGGGTGGAACCCATACCATCCAGTTCCGGTTTTTCTTCAACTGTTGCTGCAATGGCTTGATTTGCCGCGTCCAGGCACTCCCTGAGGCGGTCTGTTACAGGTCCTGATGCGTACGGATAGGTTTCAATGAAAGTCTTGTTGATAAGCCAACTGGCTGTATCACCGCTGACGTGGCCGCCCATACCATCCGCCACCAGCAGCAGGGTGTGTTCACCACCGTCTATACCAAGGTCGGCGCGTCCATCCAGCACGCCGTAGTCATCTTCCTGGTAATCGCGAGTTCCGGAAATTTGCCCCGCCGCGAATCGACCGCCAAAATCATCCATTACGATTCATCATTTTCGGTACTTTGCCAGTCAAAATCCTCGCCACAGAAGGGTATAAACCGGACCACTGTATTACCCAGTGTTATGTCATTCCTTGCGGATAGTTCAGTGGGCGTGAGCACGGGCTGATCGTTGAGATAGGTCAGGTTCGTGCCGCTTCCTTGCTGGACATAAAATTTCTTGCCTCTCGGATCATAGGTGACCGTGCTGTGTTGATCACGCGAGATCTGGTCATCGCCAAAATTGAGGCTGATGCGATTGGTCTCTCCCCGGCCAATGGAGTTCGCTCCGTAACCCAGCGTCAGCGAGCGGCCTTTGCCCGGTCCCTCTATGATGGCCAACCACCCCACAACCGGATCATCCATGGCATCGGTTTTATCAGCTTGTTCCTGCAACCGGTCCCGGTCCGCCTGCCTGCGCCGGCCACCCACCAGCCGGGTTTTTTCATCGCCGGCAGAGGATACCAGACGGCTTTCATCCATTTTCCTGGTAGGCGCCTCCAGACGATCCTGGCCGGTTGCCTGCCGACCAGCAGACGGTGGTACTGGTGGTAAATCACCCTCCTTACTGGTCGGTCCGGTCTTCTCGCTGGACTTGTCAGTTTTTTCTTCAACGATTTTGCCGTCAGCATCTCGATAAATGGGCATGGTTGTTACCTCTTACTTTTCATAAAGTCGATTGACCAGGTTATCGAGGCAATACTGCCCCGATTGGTTCAGGGACATCTCTTCGCGCCCCTGCGCAATATGCAATCCAAATACCAATAATGCAGACTGGATCAAGGCGAGCAGGGTTGTGTAAAACGCAACACCCAGGCGGCCGATCACTTCGGCCAGCAAAGTCGGGTCCTGCGGGTTATTAACATTTGCAGCATAATCCAGGGCAAAAACAATGCCTACAACCGTGCCGATGAACCCCAGGGTTGGAATCAACCAGACCAGGTAACGCAGCATATTGTATTTAAGTTCCAGCTCGTGTTGAAAGAGTTCCAGGGATGAATTCAACAACGAGTTGGTCTGGTCCACTGACCGGCTTGCCTGAAACTGCAAAATACAGCGCTTGATAAGGCGTTGTAAAAAGAAAATCGGTTCGCTTTCGGCAGGCAATACTTTCTTGTATAAAGGGCCAAGGTCCTGCGCCCGCAGCACGGTTTCATCGTCTTCGGGAAGATATTTTCTTGACGCCTGCTCCAGTTCAAGATTTGATTGCCTGAAACGCACCCACAATTCGCCGCAGCCGACACTGAACATAAGCCACATCACGTTTTGTATGGTAAAGGGGTAGGGAAAATTTTCAGTATGGCGGTCCAACAG
Source organism: Gammaproteobacteria bacterium (assembly GCA_965204045.1). Classification (GTDB taxonomy): domain Bacteria; phylum Pseudomonadota; class Gammaproteobacteria; order Eutrophobiales; family Eutrophobiaceae; genus JAAXHV01. The sequence continues at coordinate 3,487,869 of CBDBDW010000002.1, read as the reverse complement.
AAAAGCCCCCACCTGTGAATCGAGATGTTCATACTGGTTGCTCATGACCGCAATGAAAATCATCCCCAGCGCCAGGCTGATGCTGACTACTATCAGACGTTGATTGATTTCTACGGTTTGTTCATTTCCCATACCCGCTAACCCTCATCACTGACGATCTCTCCAGTTTCAATATTCCTGCGTACCGGGCCGGAAGGTAAATCATCGACAGGGGTTGGTGTCTGTTCGGCGCTGTTACCTTGAGGGTCTTTCAGCATGGCAATAAGCTGTTGCGCGGTTGTCTGGTAGCGGCCGAGCAATATGTTGTCGGTGGCGCTAATATATTGTTGCTGAATAGGCGCCCATTCCCGGTCACGGGCAATGAAACTGCCGCCGCCGCTGCCGCAGTCAGTGAGATAGTGCGAGCCATTCCGGGTGATGATCAACTCGGCATGAATACGGGAAACCGAATTATCGTCAATTTGAATATCTGCTGCCGAACTGCGACCGATTCGGTAGAGAGAATGACCTGACACCGTGTTTTTCCTGTACTGATTTATTTCCATGTGATTATAAACAGATATTCAGGTTATTGGAAAAGCGGACGGAACAGGGCAAGATGCATTCGATTTCGTCATCAGGCTATGGCATTCATTAACCGTTTTTGTGAATGAAGTTTTAGTATCTCTACTCATCCTATGACTTCAAAGCTTGACCTTCAGATTGCCGCCGATATTGCTCCATTCCAGAACGCGTTGTGTTCGCAAATCGATCTCTACCGTGCTAATACCGAACCGCCAGGTTTTGGAGTTTGAGTACCGATTGATTGACGATGGTGTTCCTTGCAATCGCAGTACATCATCTTCATGGGAACCTCGCGTGAAGTAAGTCTCAGAAGTTACCTGATTACCAGGCAAGAGACGCACGTTCAGGTTGTCGCCGATATTGCTCCATTCGAGAACGCGTTGTGTTCGCAAATCGATCTCTACCGTGCTAATACCGAACCGCCAGGTTTTGGAGTTTGAGTACCGATTGATTGACGATGGTGTTCCTTGCAATCGCAGCACATCATTCTCATGAGAGCCCCGTGTGAAATATTCTTCTTGTGAGTACGTAAGATTTGATGGGCTTTTTTGTGTTGCTGGCGCTGTATCTGTTATTCTGACTTCCTCACTTGTCGTAGACTGTGCATTGTCATTGGTATCGACATCCAGCATCTCGTCGAGTATCTGACCTATTCTCAACGATTGTTGCAGAGTATGTAATAACTGTTGGCTGATTTGTCCGTCAACGGGGGTGCCAATGTCTTGTTGAAACGCCTCGATAGCTGCTCTGGTTCTCTCACCATAAATTCCATCGACAGCACCAGGATTGTATCCCAACGACATAAGGATATTCTGGATGTCCGCGGTCAACTGTGACCATTGGGCCAAGGCTGGAGCTTTCGCTGGCGACTCTGCTTCTTCACCTTTTGCCGGCGTATGTGACGAAAGTTCTCTATCTTGGGGCTCTATCTTCCCAGGCTGTCGGACTGTTTCGTCGTTTGGGTGAGCGGCCTCGTCAATCTCCGTTGTCATGGTATAGGGGTCCACATCCTTTCCTAGCCAGACAACGTCTTTGTAGTATGACCAGCCGTTCCATACTAAAAACATGAAGTACATGCGTATTCCGGCGAATGTGAACACTGGTTCCGGTTGAACGTGAACAGTTGTTCCGGTTCAAAGTGAACACCTGTTAACGCAACGCATGGCGTGTTTGTGTTTTTTACCTCAAGTGTTCACGATGAGTCAATAGCGGCCTGTTTTTTTCGTATGGATTCCCCCTTTAAGGTCAGTCGGTGGGTATTATGGATAAGCCGGTCGAGGATGGCGTCGGCGAGGGTGTTATCGCCGATGACAGCGTACCACTGATCTACCGGCATTTGGCTGACCATCATCGTTGAGGCGGCCTGGTAGCGGTCATCCATGATGTGCATGAGGTCGTGGCGCTGTGCGCTGGTCAGTGTTTCCATGCCCCAGTCATCGAGGATGAGCAGCCGGGTGTGGGCAAGCTGGTTGAGGAGTTTGTGGTAGCTGCCGTCGGCCTTGGCCTGGGTGAGGGTGAGGAACAGGCGGGCGAGGCGGAAGTAGCGGGTGGTATGGCCCTGCCGGCAGGCCTGGTGGCCGAGGGCGCAGGCGATGAAGGTTTTGCCTGAGCCGCAGGGGCCGGTGATAAGCAGGTTGCGGTTGCGTTGCAGCCACTCGCCCTGGGCCAGGGTGGCCACCTGTGCCTGTGCCAGGTTGCGCGGGTGTTGGTAGTCGATGTCCTGGAGGGTGGCGCGCAGTTTGAAGCGTGCCTGGCGCAGCAGGCGGTCCTGTTTGCGTTGTTCCCGTTGCAGGCACTCGGACTCGACCAGGAGGGCGAGGCGGTCGAGGAACGGCAGGGGGTCATAGGTGGCGGGCTGTTCGGTTTGTTGGGTGAGGGCCTGGGCCATGCCGGGCAGGCGCAGGTCGCGCAGGCGTGTCAGGGTGTGTGTGGTTGAGGTCATGGTGTTCTCTCCGTCAGTTGAAGTGGTGCGGCCCGCGGACATTCTCATGGTCCTGGGGCAGCGGGGGGGTGGTCGGGGTGTCTGCGCCGGGGGTATCAGGCAGCCGGTCCTGGTTTGACTCCAGCAGGTGTTTGACCTGTTTGAGGCGCACGAGGCCGGCCTGGTTGGCGATGCGGCAGGCGGCGTTGAGGCGGCTGTCGGGGTAGCGTTTGCTGAGTTGGAGCAGCCCCAGGCAGGTGCGGTAGGCCTGCTCGGGGTGGGCCCGGCGTTCGAGTTGGTGGCGGACCCAGGTGTGCACGTCGGGGCCGAGTTGGGCAGCCCAGCGTTGGAGGCGCTCGGGGGACCATTGCTGCTGCGCCCGGTGGCGTTCGGGCATGTGGGCCGGGTGGGTGGTGAAGCCGTACCCGTCCCGGCGCGCATGGGTGGCGATGCAGCGTTGCCGGAAGTACAGTTCAATCAAACTGTCAGAGGCCTGTAACTCGACCCGCTCGCCGACGTACTGGTGCGGCACGGAGTAGTAGTGCTGCTGGTATTGCACGTGGTAGTCGATATGGATGGTCACCGGCTTGATGTGGACATACTCGTAAGGCTGTGGGGGCAACGGCTTCAAGGCTGGCTTATCGAGGGTCTCAAAGGCCGCGTGGCGCGAGCCGGGCCGGCGCTTGAAGGGCCGGTGGTTGAGGTCTTCAAGCAGGGTGGCGATATGGCGGTTCAACTCATCGAGGGCGAAGAACTGATGATGGCGCAGGCGGGCCAGGATCCAGCGTTGCGCCAGCAGCACACCCTGCTCGGCCTTGGCCTTGTCGCGCGGTTTGCGTGGCCGCGCCGGCAGGATGGCCGTCTGGTAGTGCTCGGCCCACTGCTGGTAGCTGGGGTTGATGTCGGGATCGTAGCGGCAGGCCCGGCTGACGCCGCTGCGCAGGTTATCCGGGACGATGGCGGCGGGGACACCGCCGAAGCAGGTCACGGCCCGGGTATGGCTGCCGAGCCAGTCGGGGAGGGTCTGGGTCCAGGTGGCCTCGGCGAAGGTGTAGTCCGACGCGCCGAGGACGGCGATAAAGAGTTGTGCCGGTTGTGTCTCGCCGGTGCCGGCATCGATGACGGGCACGGTATCCCCGCTGTAGTCCACAAAGCACTTCTCGCCGGCCTTGTGTGTCTGGCGCATGGTGCGCTGTTGTTGCCCGAGCCAGTGGCGGTAACGGTCGCAGAACTGGGAGTAGCTGTAGCACCGGTTCGGATACTGTTGCGTATATTCCTCCCAGACCAGTCGCTTGGTGACATGGGGACGCTTCAGTTCTTCATGGACCGCGGCCCAGTCCGGCGCCTCGCGGCGCGGGCTGGTGCGGGTATCGGCGCCGGGGTAGAACAGCTCGGCCAGGCGGGCCTCGTCCAACTCGGCCGGCAGCGGCCAGGTCAGGCTCAGGGTCTCGGCCCGGCTGAGGAGTTTCTGTACCCCGCCGACACTCAGCTTGGTGCTGCGGCTGATGGCGCGGATGGACAGGCCGGCTTGCAGCCGGAGCCGTAAAATCTCTCGTAGTTTACGCATGGTCGTTCTCTTGTTGGACATGGCAGGTTGCTCCCAAAAAAAGAAACAACGTACCACCGGGTTACAAGTCCCATGCGTTGGGGGTGATTCCGGTTCAACGTGAACGCGGATTCCGGGGTTGTGAACACCGATTCCGGCACTGCCCGGAAAGTGTTCACGTTCAACCGGAATCAGTGTTCACGATGAACCGGAACAGGTGTTCACGTTTGACCGGAATCGGTGTTCACTTTGAACCGGAATCCGCGTTCACTTTCAACCGGAATACGCAGTACAGGCCGATCATTACCTTAAGCCAGCGTGGCATACTTTGCTGCATTTGATTATGCACGGTTTAAAATTTACTCCATACCGCTATCTATCCCTCACGATAAGCCCGTCGGTGACCGTCTCATCAGGCGTTTTGTCTCACCTTGGCATAAGACATCTGCATGTCATGCACTCTGCGGATTATGCAAATTAAAATCACGCTCAGAGGTATTATGGTTGCATCAGAGAACTGAGTGACTACATTTGCAGTAAGAAACTCATTTATTTCCTCTGCTTGTATTGCCAGTCGGAATGATGCATTTCCAAAAATGTTACTCATGATCCAAAAAAACCACCACCAGGGAAGGAGTGATGATACAGATTGGCTATTCCAGTTCTCTGGGCTGCTGCTTGCTTTCCATATTTCTTTCATGGCTTGATATGGCTTCCACAAATTGGCAATGGGAATGAAATACCAACCAACAGACCAGCCTGGCGTAAATTTCATGCCAGATGCGCCAAGCTGACGAGCGTTGTAATTTGATCGATATATCCACTTCAGTATCAAAATTCCAGAGATTACAAAAATTACGGTTTGGATAATTCCTACTATTCTCTGTCTTACATCACTTGTTTCTGCGGCATCAGCCGCCAACTCTTGTGATGCATATATTTCATTCTTGAAGTCTATTAACAATTGATATTCAAGTATTCCCGAAATAATTGCAATTACTGCTATTAACACATGAGCGTACAAAAACAATGTTGTCCATTTCGTCAAGCCGGTTGGGTTTTTTAAGCCCCCTTGCTTACCGGCTTTCGCCACTACCGTATTGCCATGTTTGAAGATGTTTTCGCCACTGGTATCATTGCTCCCTTCCAGTTCTGAACGCCACCCCTTGATACTCTGTGGTCGCTCCCCCTCATCCACCCGCAATGCCTGGTCAATGGCGTTAAGCAAAGATGTGTTTGCCTTGCCCTTACACCGCTTGGAGATAGGGACTAAGGGGTCCACCCGCAACCGCTCCGTCGCATCATCCGGTGGCTCCCCGGTCAAACACCGGTAACACACCGCACCCAACCCGTAAATATCCGTCCACGGCCCCTGATGCCCTTTAGCAGAATACTGCTCAATCGGCGCATAACCGGGGGTCACAATCGCCGTCACACTGCGACTCTTGCCGGCCACCGCCTGCCGGGCCGAGCCGAAGTCAATCAGCACCGGGCTGCCGTCATCCCGAATGACGATATTACTTGGCTTGATATCCCGGTGCAGGAAGTCCGCCTCATGCACGGCTTCCAGTCCGTCCAGAATGGGGAACAGTAGTTGTTTCAACTCTGACTCTGTAAGCGTCCCTTTGAGTTGCAGCACCTCAGAGAGGGTTTCACCTTCCGCATACTCCATCACGCTATACCCGGTGCCGTGCGCCCGGAAGAAACGGTGAATCTTGATGATATGCCGGTGGTCAAAGCGGGCCAGGGTCTGCGCCTCATTGAGAAAGCGCGCCAGGCCCCATTCGTAATCGGCTTTGTCCCGGGTGGATTTGGGGAGCACGGACTGATTATCTGCACGCACTGCCAGGTCGTTGGGCAGGTATTCCTTGATGGCCACGGCCTTGTCCAGGTGATGGTCGTAGCCCAGGTAGGTGATCCCGAAGCCGCCGCTGCCCAGGACACGCACCAGTTCGTATTCTTCGATGCGGTAGCCTGGGGGCAGGGCATGGAGATAGTCCGTCATGAATGATCTTTGCTTCGTATCATGAAGGCGTTAATGAGAGCAGGGAACCTTTCAATGGTTCCTCGTAGGTAGTATAAAACTTCAGGCTGAGGCGGTACGCTCAATTCGCTCAACTTCGATGTTGCTGGCCCGCTTCATGGCCTGGGCAAGGTTGTAGGCTGCCTGCATTCGGCACCAGGTGGCCGCGCCACCGCCAAATGCTTTATCAAGACGTATCGCCATCTCGGGTGAAATCCCCGAACGACCATTCACGACATCCGAAAGCTGCTTGCGACTGACCCCGAGTCTGCTTGCCGCCTCTGTCACGTTGATCCCGAGAGGCTCCAGGCAATCGTAGCGCACAGACCGGCCCGGATGGGGTGGATTCTTCATCGGCACTTTAATATCCTCCTAATGGTAATCAGTAAATTCTGCATCTTCAAGCCACAGCGCGATGGCCTCTTCCATTCTATCCATCAACTGGTCAACCGATTTGGCCTGAGTGTGACATCCTGGCAAATCAGGAATGCTACCGACATAGTAACCGTCTTCATCTTTCTCGATGATAATCGTATATACATCTTTCATTGCCACTCTCATTCGCCTCCGGCAGGGTCATTATGTCGGCCGGCAGGATGCCGTCGTCGTTACGGTTTCGGCAATGACGGCTCATCGGTGGTGGGCGGAGTCTCCCCATAAGTCCGCTCGTCGGTAAAGTCTTCGCCGTCTGAGAGCACATAGGTCATGAGACTGGGGATCCCAGGCTCATGGCGATTGCTGGCTGTCGGTTGCCAGATCAGGCCCAAGTCCGACAATTGGCCCATTACCGCCAGCGCCGTTTGCGGCGCCATCGATAAATTGTCCACCAGATGTTTTTTCAGTGTCTTGTGAGACACGCTGTCCTGCCCCTGCAGTAGCCCGGCAACAGATTGTGCCTGCGCCAGCAGGTCCTGGCTGTCCAGTTCCTGATAGCGGTCCTTGTAGTAATCGTTCCTCACTTCCGTAAACCGTGTGCGCGCTGCGTCCACTATTGACATGTCGATGCAGGTTGATACCTCCTCCGCCAGGACACCGCACAATAGCTCACCCCAGATCTGGATGAAGTATGGGTAGTGCTGGCTCTCGGCGATGACCGTCTCCAGCGCCGCCTCATCAAAGGTGATGCCGAAGTTCTCAAGCGGTTCCTCCAGCGCCGCACGCGTGGCGTCCGCATCCAGTCGCCCCACCCGGATTTTTTTTGAACGGTTCCAGAAAGTGCTTTGCATCCGGTTAAGGTGTGTCCGCAGGTTCGGCGTTCCGGCCAGCGCCAGCAGGAACCGGGCGCCTTTTCGTTGCGCCAGCTGGCTGGCGTTGAGCAACGTGCGCCCGACTTCCGGGTCCAGCGTGTGCGCCTCGTCCAGCGTCACCACCAGCGGCTTGCTGCGGCAGCGTGCGACCAGCAGGTCAACCAGATGCCGTCGCGTGTGGTCGTCCCTGTCCGCCTTACTCATCTTGCCCCATTGAACGCTGAACAGTTTCAGATCAATTTCGCCACTGCGCGGCTTGAATTCCTCAAGCTGTTTCCTGAACCCCTGATCTTCGTAGAGCAGCAATGCTGCCAGATCCTCCTCGTTCTTGATTTGCGTGGGGACAAGTGAGATAACATCTGCACCCTTAGATTGCTGAATAAACGCATCCAACAGAACGGTCTTGCCGTTGCCGCGCGGGCCGTACAACACGGCATCGCCAGCGGGCGCCCGTTTGCGTTTGCTGACGTCACTGAGCAGGGCACCCAGCTCAGCCTGCTCGGCTTCCCGCCCTGCCAGCTTGGGCGGCATGGCGCCGCGTCCCGGCCTGAACAGGCCGGTCAGTTCGTCCCAGTCAATGTGGTGTGTTGTTGCATTCATGCCGCAAGTATAGCCTCTCTACACCAAAAAATCCCCCGCCTCCGGCACGGCGTTACTGGTGGGCAAGGCGGACCTGACGGGGGCACGCCAACCGCTGCTTCTTGACCAACCTGGCAGCGACGGCGATGAACGCCTCTACGCTCAGACCGAGTGATGCCAATGCTTCTTCCCGGGAGAAGTGGGCCTGGGTCTGCGCTTCATTGAGAAGATGAAACGCTTGTCAGGAAATTCAAATCCTCCCGATTGCCCGGAAAATACTACGACTTGATACCGATTACCATGAAACCTGCTCCAGGAGATCCTCCGCCGCTTTGGCCACGCGTTCATCGGCATGGTTCCAGAATTGTGCCCATAATGATAAGCGATCAACAACGCCGGCATCCGCAAGGATCATCGGGTTGTAGTGCCAAAGTTCAATCACTGAAGCGGCCTCATCAACGTGTTCGACCAGCGTCAGAGCGGTAGTCGCGACCGTGTTGCTCCATTCTTTATAATGAACGGCATAGACAGGCAACGTGGGAGGGGATAAATCTGTGAGCGTTGATAGCGCACTTTCGCCGGCCTGACTGATATGAGGCGGGATAAGGCTTGCTCCGATATTTTTCTGGCTGCGCACCGGGTTACGCAGGTACGGACGAGCCAGGTCGATCAAGTGACGGGATTCGGCCATGAACTCAATCTTGTTGGCGCGACCGTGTTTCGTGACCTCGACCAGGCCGAACAGCGCCAGTTCTTTATACGCGCGCCCGATGGACATCGCAGAGTATGAGTCGTGGAGTGCTTTAGCCGCTTGGAGTGGCGATAAGACGTGATGAAACAATACCGCTTGAGCGGCAGGGGAGAGTTGCTCTGATCTTGGCTTGGGCCGCGCGTGAAAATACTCGCGCAGGTCAAGCGCAAGTTGCGGAATGTACAGTTGGTTACGCGGGATGATGAAGGGCACGCCGTTGGCTATCAGGCGCGCCCTGCGGTCGGCGGACAGGCGTTGCGCCGCATAGATGACGATGCCATCGAACGCACGTTCGACCTGTACCAGGTGCCTGGCAACCTCTTTTGGCGTTACGCTGTTACTGTCCCGGTCAACGGCGAACAAACAGGGTTGATGGGAGATCGAACCTGCGAAAAAATCATATCGATGCGATAGGAAGGCAGGCAAACCGGTAGCGTCATTCCAGTGGCTCAACTGCACAGGCCGGTGCAAGGTCGCCTCAATATAGGTACGGAGTTGCTTCGCCAAATCATCGGCGCCGACTGGTTGCAAAGCTTTTTCTAACATAATTCAGCATACTAACATCAATGATGTTAGTATGCAAATTAATGTTATTGTTAATGAACGTCGAGTGTCAATCACCTTGTCCGCTTGGCGTCACATAGTCCTGCAGGACGCACTCACCATAGGCGTATATAACACCAGAATAGAACTACGCTCACGCCTGCCCCTGATCCGCTTCCTTATGAAGTTAGTGGGAATGGCTGGGGGTCTCCGATAAAGTTGATATTACCTTATGTTGATGAGTATCATGCCCGGCTTCAGAAACAGGTGAGATTTTATGAAAACGACTATCGAACTTCCTGAACCTGCAATTCGAGAAGCCAGGGATCTTGCAGCCGATCAAGGCATGACCTTAAAATATTTTGAGGGGTGCTCTCAACTGGCGGATATTGATGCTGTGCGCGCAATACTGGCACGCGTTCCTGCGGAGTCTTCTGAAAACTGAGATTCTCCGGTGCGGTAGCCCGGGGGCAGGGCGTGGAGGTAGTCAGTCATCGTTGAAGCAGTCGGCTTTTTTCATTTCTCTGTTTTTCGAAGCGGGACCAGGGAAAATCAGACTTTACTTTCTCAGATTTCAGACTATAGTATTGTTATCAACTGTTGATAAGTTAATACATGGATACCATGGATATCGGCCTGCAAGTGTTGTTGGAGTTGAACGGTACCGAATACACGGAAGAAAACGGGTATTGGTACAAAATAGCGGCATGGACTGTAGATAAAAGTCCGGAACGGCCACACGGTATCAGGTATAACCTGACGTTACATAATAATCGTAACGAACGAATTATGGGTTTCGATAATTCCCATGCGCCACACGGAAAAGGGCGCGGCAGGTATAAAGGTCGGATCGTCGAATATGATCATGTTCATTATCACAAAGACGACCTTGGAACTCCCTACAGTTTTGAGAGTGCTGAGCAGTTGTTAGAAGATTTCTTTAATGAAGTCACAAAAAGAATACAGTCTGATGTCTTTGATTGAAGAGGTAAAGATCATGGCTAATTTGCACGTCGGTATTATGCCAAGAGAACGGTTTCAGCAGCGTGTATTGGACATTGCAGGCGGTCGTATTAAACCCGGAAGGAGTGAGCCGAAAATCTGGTTCAGTTCGATGAAATCATTCAGCGAGGTGTTGAGTGATAACAATGTTCGTTTACTGAAAATGATTGCGGAACAGAAGCCTTCCAGTATCAAGGAACTGGAAAAACTAAGCGGACGAAGGAGCAGTAACCTGAGCAGAACGTTGAAAACGTTTGAACGATATGGCCTGGTTGACCTGCAAAAGGTTCCCGGCAGCCGGGCAATTTTGCCCGTTGCCAAAGCTACCGGTGTCAGGCTGAGCTGTGACTTTGCATCTTATTAATGAGCGTGTTCATAGGCACTTTAATTGACCGATGGGCGCCGGTTGCATTTGTACCAAATCGATGTCCTCTCAATTGCGCAGGGGTCGGCAGAAAAGCAGTTTATTGATCACGGTGCCGCCACGAAACGCGATCTTCCCCTCCAATGTGGGAGAGTTGGACAAGTCACACAACGCCCGGGTAATAATCAGGTCTTGTTCTACCTGCCTCGAATCCGGCCAGGGGGCCTTGTTGCTCCACTCTTGAATGTACGAGGCCGGGATCAAAAGTCTAGCTCCACGGGTTCGTTAATCTCGAGCGCCCATTTTTCATTTATTTCGTGCTCATACAACTCGCCCAACGCTTCAGGCATCGGTTTGATAGAAGGATCCAGGGGCTTCATGGATTTAGCCCTCTCTACAAACGATTCCAGCGCCTTGGCCTGGTTGACATGACCGGTGTGTTCCAGCAGGTATCCAAGCCGGCGCACCGTCGAGTTCTCGTATGCCGAGGCGATTTTAGCCAGCTTGCGCGGGTCGGCGTCAGCGCCGAGATCTTTGGCGACCTGGGCCACGCCATTGATGCCAGCGGCTTTGTGAAAATAGCGAGCGCAATCCAGAAGAGTCAACTCAACACCGGCTACTTTGGCGAAGCCCGCGTCACTTTTTATTTGCGCGAGCCAATCGGGCGTATTGGTTCTGATAAAGAATGAGGGGGCCTGGTAGATGAATTGAAGTCGTTGGCGACCTATATCGATCGGCCGACTCTGCCTTGGTGCAATCACTTGAAAGGTCATGGCGGCCTGGTGCGAAGAACCATGAAAAGCGGCGGCCCGCAACAGGGAGATGCGATAATCGAGACCCGAGTATTTCATCAGGGGGTCAATCCAGCGTATCGGGTCCGGCGCCCCGCTTACCCTGTCTTCGGGTCGCAGGATTAGATAGAAACCACGTCGGGGGCACGCCAGCCGATGCTTCTTGATCAACCTGGCAGCGGCGGCGATGAACGCCTCTGCGCTCAGACCAAGTGATGCCAATGCTTCTTCACGAGAGAAGTAAGCCTGGCCGTGAGAAAGCAGTTCATCAAGATAATGGTTAAGGGAAGCCATATCCCATTTATATGCGAAATACGACGAAAAAGCAAGGTTTTTGCATATAATCGGGGATATGGTGCTCCAGAAATCTCAGTAGTATAGGTGTGTAGCCCGGTACAGCATTTTGTCAGATGTTTTGGTCACTCTTGGCATGAGACGTTTGCATTTCATGCACTCTACTGATCATGCTTATTACAATCAGGTTCAGAGGTATTGTGATTATATAAATAAAGAGTTGAATGGCTGCATTTATAGTGAGAAGTTCGTTTATTTCCTCTGCTTGTGTTGCCAATAGGGACGGTAATATTAGAAACATGTTATATGTGACCCAAAGAAACCACCACCAAGGGAGTATCGATGATACAGATTGATCACTCCAATTCTGCGGGCTGCTGCTTGCCTTCCATATTTCCTTCATGGCTTGATATGGTTTCCACAAATTGGCAATGGGAATGAAATACCAACCAACAGACCAGCCTGGCGTAAATTTCATGCCAGATGCGCCTATCTGGCGCGCGTTGTAATTGGCTCGATATATCCACATCAGTATCAAAATCATAGAGGTTACATTAGTTACTGGACCGATAATAACTACTGATATCCACAGCTCTAGTAACTGATACCCAAACATGTTCAAAATATCGATAACTGCAATTACAACTTGAGCATACAAAAATATTATTGTCCATTTGGTTAAGCCAGTTGGGTCTCTGAAGCCGCCCTGCTCATCAGCTTTCGCCACTGCCGTATCTTCATGTTCTGAGCTACTCGTATCACTGGTATCATTGCTCCCTTCCAGTTCTGAACGCCAAACCTTGATACTCTGCGGTCGCTCCCCCTCATTCACCCGAAGTGCCCGGTCTATGGCTCCAAGCAACGCTGCACTCGCCTTACCCTTACACCGCTTGGAGATAGGAACCAACGGGTCCTCCCGCAACCGCTCCGTCGCATCATCAGGCGGCTCCCCGGTCAAACACCGGTAACACACCGCACCCAACCCGTAAATATCCGTCCACGGCCCCTGATGCCCTTTCGCGGAATACTGCTCAATCGGCGCATAACCCGGGGTCACAATCGCCGTCACACTGCGACTCTTCCCCGCCACCGCCTGCCGGGCCGAGCCGAAGTCAATCAGCACCGGGCTGCCATCATCCCGAATGACGATATTACTTGGCTTAACATCCCGGTGCAGGAAGTCCGCCTCATGCACGGCTTCCAGTCCGTCCAGAATGGGGAACAGTATTGGTTTCAATTCTGACTCTGTAAGCGTTCCTTTGCGTTGCAGTAACTCCGATAATGTTTCACCCTCCGTATACTCCATCACGCTATACCCGGTGCCGTGGGCCCGGAAGAAACGATGAATCTTGATGATGTGCCGGTGGTCAAAGCGGGCCAGGGTTTGTGCTTCGTTGAGAAAGCGCGCCAGGCCCCATTCGTAGTCGGCCTGGTCCTGGGTGGATTTGGGGAGCACGGACTGATTATCTGCACGCACTGCCAGGTCGTTGGGCAGGTATTCCTTGATGGCCACGGCCTTGTCCAGGTGATGGTCGTAGCCCAGGTAGGTGACCCCGAAACCGCCGCTGCCCAGGACCCGCACCAGTTCATATTCTTCGATGCGGTAGCCTGGGGGTAGGGCATGAAGGTAGTCAGTCATGAGTGATGATTACTACTTCGTATCATAATGGTGCTAATGACAATATAGCGAATTAAGGGAACCTATTAATTCATAGATGATATTATACGTGTCATTGATTTCAACAACTTGGCGGCTAACAGAGTTATTGTCAAATCTGGTGTATGGCCTCATAGCCAGGCGGCCCGTTGGTGCAACTTGGCGGGTAGCAATGTCACCTCTCACGGTTTGAATGATGGGCAGTTGGCATACCAAGTATTAGAAATTACTTGTTAATCGATAGTTAATTTTCAGTATGAATCAGAAAACTGATACTAATGACATGAGGTCGGAGTACGATTTTTCCGGTGGTATACGTGGTAAACATTACAAAGCTTATCAGGAAGATACAAATGTAGTTCTACTGGAACCCGAGGTGGCCCGAGTGTTCAGTGATTCTGCATCTGTCAATCAAGCCTTGCGCATGCTGATTGACTTGGCAGGTGAAGTAATGCAAAAAAATCCAACAGGTGACTCCCGATAATCAACCAGGAATGACGAACAGGGGGGGTGAGTAGTTACGATTCAACTTTATTGTCAGAGCCTGCTCAGCCAATATTGTGGGCGCCGTCTATGATGGGCTACCGCCAATACCTGAACTGTGCGTGAAGCCTCCCGGTACAAGACTGTGAATGGAAATCTCTTCATTCGAATACACCTTACATCCGGTTGTTTCTCGATCGGGTGTCTGTGTGGGTTTTCACAGACGAGTTCCATTATGGTTTCAAACTCTGCGAGATACATTGCGCCGAGTCCGGGCCTTTTCGACTCGTAATATGCAATGGATTCAAGATGCTCAGCTTGCGCGGCAGGATGGAAGAAATAGCTCATCTGAGCAAAGCTTGCGCTTTTCTTCTGACCTCGTCTACCGGAATTGGTTGAACGATACCTGCATCGAGTTCACGTGCCCGTCTGTGTGCTTCGGTCAGCCAGTCTGCCTCGATTTCATCTTGTGATGGTGTATCAAGACTTAACAGAAGCTTTTGGGCTAACTCTGCTCTTTCTTCTTCAGGTAAATGGAGCGCCTCGTCTTTTATTTGCTTCAAGTTCATCTTTATCTCCAGTGGTTGCTCTTCCTGATGCCAATGTCGAGAACCCAGGTCACATCTGTACTGGTTTCCAGTCTGCCTTGTTAAGGCTCGGACGATGAAAAATATATCATAATCAGTAACTATTCAGGGGCTATCCCCATAAACTTGGGCCATCGACCCTCGTAGAGAAGCCGCAAGGCCTCATCAGATGATACCCCATTTTTCCGGCAGGTTGAGAGATAGCTGCGGATCCGGGCAAAGATTTTTGCCCCAAGCTCTGAACGAAAGCAGCCGGAGATCTTCTGCTGGACTTTGCTCATGCGCAGGTCCCGTTCGCCTTGATTGTTGGTAAAGGGTACGTCCTGTTCCACCATAAAGCGCAGGACATCCTCCTCGAACTGAAGCACCCGTTCCAGCAGGCTTCTGGATTTGGATCGTTTCAGTCGACCTCGTTGTCCCTTATGCCGTTGTGACTCGTCCGGTGGTGGGCACTCGGTCTGTGCCACTTCCAGTAGTCGTCGGTATCGTTCCCTGAAGGCGTCAGCCTGCCTGGTGTTCAACGCACCGCCGGCCGTATCAACGGCCTTATTGATCTCCAGCAACAGGGCCTGCAGCTGTTGGGCCCACTGCTGTTTATCCTGCTCCCAGGCACGCTCCAACTCTCGCAGGTGGTGAGCATTGCACAAAGCATGGTCACAAGGAAGCTGGTAGTAGGGCTTCCAGTGGTCATGTACCAGGGTGCCGGTGTACTCGGGAAGGACGTCCATCGCCGCCATGGCGTCACCGCCGCGCTTGTCATGGGGCGCCAGCAGGGTCAGCGTGGCGCTGCATACGACATGTAGCCATTGTCGTTTTCCGCCGATGTTGATGCCGGTCTCGTCAGCATGAAGTAACGGCGCCGTCGATAGCGCCCGCTTTACCCAGTCCTCAAAGGGAGCCAGCTTCTCGTACACCTCCTGGTTAAAGTTGCAAGCGCTACCGGCGCTCAAGGAGATGCCGAACTGGTCGGCAAAGTGTTCCTCGACCCGCTTGTAGGGCAGGAGTTGGAAGTTGGACATGTAGACCGAGTGGATTTTGACCCCGGAGGCATACTGGGTCTTGACCTTCACCTGGTCCGGGAAGGGGGCGATAACTCGACGTCCCCGTTCATCCTCCAGAATTTCGGCCTGATACTCCGTAACCACCCGGGACATCCGGATATCGAACACCTGACGGCGCTCATGGCCGACACACTGGAAGTGCCCATCGCCGGGAAGCGTGGCACGGTCCACCTGAAGCAACTCGACCTGGTCCGGATCATCGACCAGTGCCAAGTGATGGCCGGTATGGCCTTGCCGGGCGCCGGGCTTGTTGTTGCCGTTGCTGCGCGTCTTCTTACGATTGGGGTCACTGGATGGGGGCTTGCTGCTGTTGCGACTATTGAGCCCCAATCGGTTCAACAGCAACGTGACCAGGGTCAACAACAGCTCCAGCGATGCACGTAGCGCCGGCGAGAGGTTTTTCTCCTCTTCGACCTGCTTTTTGACCTTGTCGAGGGTCGGTTCGACCTCGAGGGTGTCGATCTTCATGGGCCGGGCTACTCGAACCGCTCGCCCGCTTCCACCGCCATGATCGAGGAGAGGACGGCCAACCGTTCGGCAGGGGGCATGGCCTGATAGCGTCGCCCCCAACTGTGCGCCTTGCGCTTGATGCTCTGGCGGTGGGTGAAGTTGCGCCCCGCATAGGCGGGCCAGTGCACCCGACCCGGCGTGAAATTGAACCACAGCTTCTCAGTTCTGACCCCAGCCTGGTTCATCACCTGCAGTTCCAGGGTACGCCATTCCTCCAGCAGGTCGTCGTAGAGCGTTGAGGGGTAGCCAGAGAGGATCACTGAACAGGGTAGTGACTTGAGCAGTGCCAGCAGCTCGACATGATCGTGTTCCTCATACTCGAAACGGTAACGGCGCGCGGAGCGGCGGGTAGGGTGCAGATAAGGGGGGTCGCAGTAGAGCAGTGCACGACCGTGAAAGTCGAACTCCCGGAGAAACCGATGCGCACAGCCATGCACCTTCTCGACCGGATAGTGACACTCGAACCGAGCCAGTGGAGCAGGGTCAAGATCGATGGCGATGTTACGCAACGCCGGTGGCTTGCGCTGCATGATCGCTCCACCCCCAAGATGGGTCTCAATGTAGGTGTCATGTGGCGGCATCAGGGCAATGATCGGCTGGCACAGACCTGACGTCGCTTTGGAACCAAAGTAGTTGCTCATGACTGCATCACATTCTCTCATCGAGGATAGACCACAGCATAGATAGTTCTTCCTATGCTGTCAAGGGCAAATATAGGAAGGTTTTGGTTCAGTGGGTATGATTATGAATTGGTTCTGTGGAATGCGTTAGTAAAGTACCCCTGAATAGTTACCATAATCAAGGCTATGACAGGGGATGTACCAATATGCACTTTCCAATAATTCCAGATTATGAACAAGTAATGTTTCGGGGCGAATTGGATTGGGCTTGAGCTTGTTAGACCGGACACGACCGTGTGCTGGAGGTCTTCAAAAAACACATAAACACAACCCGAGTTATACCACTTCACTATTCACTCCATACACCGTATTTGCAAGACGTCCCGCTCCACAGGGGAAAAATGCCTGAAATTCAGTCAGTCTGGAATTCACCTGTAGTTCAGTTATTCCTTAAATAACAACAAGTTATAAAATTCGCCCGAAACCGGATGGAATCCAGTTTTTTCAACGGACTGCTCTGGCATACCGGATTCTGTTGAAACCCGTCGCATCCGCCAGACTATATTATCCATACACCAAGCCTTTGATTCAATATATGGGGATTTCACCCTGCATAAATTATGATCGACGGGCTAAGAGATTTTGTGCAAGGCTATGCTTGGTTTAATCTGTGGCCGCGCGTGGACACGAAAAAGCAAAAGAGGCAAAAGAAACAATTGCTGATTTTATGTCGCGAGATCAGATTGCCGAGGGCTTCCTGAATGATTTGACCATACCGGGGGAAACCTTGCGCACAGATCACGTTGTCAGGCATGGCGGTTTTAATCGTTGCCCTGCCGGCAAACACCACGACGGAATGCACCGTGCCGCGGGAGAGGCCCAGCAACGAGACTAACTGATATAGTCTTCTATTGATGTGCGCTAGATAAACCCGTACTATTCATCAAACAGAACTGACAAGAGCGATGTGAGATTATGGCAAGCTGGCACAGTAAAGATCTGGGTGATGGCATTCAAAGCAAAAAACCAACCGACGAGATTATGGAAACATTCTACGCCCTGCGCGTAGCAGGAGGCCTTTCGTCTGATGCCGCAGTCTTCTCGCGATATGATCTGGAAAGCAACATGGTCACGGTCTACTTTACTCCTTCGGCTGAATTGCTAACGAAAGCTTTTGGTGCTGTACCTTGCGAGAAGCCTGACCCCCAAAAAGGCATCAGTTTGATTGTTGGTGAGGACGGGGCTTGGGAAGCACATTTTCCGGGGTATCGTGCTGAACGGAAATTGAGCAGGGGGTAATAAGGCGCTGAGTCGATAACAAGCTGGGCAAATATCCGAGTTGAAAAAAGTCTGGCCTGACTATGCCAAAGGGGTTGATGCCCGGTCCCTGCATGACAAATTGGGTGAAGACGGCCTCAAGCGTATTGTCAAGATTGAAGATGATTTAAAGGAGTTTTTAATCCGTATCGGCTTCGATACTTTGACAGGTTCTCCAACTTTCAATCACACTCCTGATAGTTTGACTCCAGACAAATTCGCGCGCGCCGTTGCGCCTCCGAAATGTCAGCGGCTGTCATGCTTTCCGCTAACATGTCTCTCAGTTCCATCGCTTCTTTTATACCTTGCAACCCGACTATATTGAACCACATATAGGCCGTCACATTGTCCTCCGCCACGCCTCCGTCACTGGCGTACATTTGAGCAAGCTCTAACTGCGCCTTCGCCAACCCCTGTTCAGCCGCCTTACGATACCACTTCACCGCCTCCGCATCGTCCTCTGCTACGCCCCTCCCAGTATCGTACATCTGGCCAAGAATGGCTTGTGCCATCGCCTGCCCCTGCTCCGCCGCCCGGCGAAACCACCTCATGGCTTCCACATCGTCCTGCGCTACACCCCTACCAAAGGCGTACTTCATACCAAGCTCTAACTGTGCCCCCGCATCCCCCTGCTCAGCCGCTTGGCGATACCACTTCACCGCCTGCGCATCGTCCTCCGCCACGCCTCTACCACTATCGTACATCAAGCCAAGCTCTAACTGCGCACCTGCATGTCCTTGCCCCGCTGCTCGGCGAAACCACCTCATGGCTTCCACATCGTCCAGCATCACGCCCAAACCACTGGCATACATCATACCAAGCATGAACTCTGCCGCTGCATGTCCTTGTTCCGCTGCCTGGCGAAACCACCCCATCGCTTCCGTAACGTCCTGCGCCACACCTTCACCATCGGCATACATCATACCAAGCTCTAGTTGTGCCCCCGCATCGCCCTGTTCAGCCGCTTGGCGATACCACTTCACCGCCTGCGCATCGTCCTCCGCCACGCCTCTACCACTATCGTACATCGCACCAAGCATAAACTGCGCGTCTGCCAACCCCTGTTCCGCCGCTTGGCGAAACCACCTTGCCGCTTCCGTATCGTCCTCCGCCACGCCTTCACCTTTTGCGTACATTCCACCAAGCATCAACTGCGCCCCCGCATGTCCCTGTTTCACCGCCCGGCGATACCACCTCACCGCCTGCACATTATCCTCCGCCACGCCCCTACCACTGTCGTACATCATGCCAAGACTGACTTGCGCCCCCGGATGCCCCTGCTCAGCCGCTTGGCGATACCATCTCACCGCTTCCATATAGTCTCCCTGGAAAAATGCATCACCTCCCTTTTTGTCGAGTTCCTCGACTTCCTCGGGGGTAAGCATCCTGCCGCGGGTACCTGCCTGTTGCTCCACCACTGCAACCGTTTTGTCCACCTCTGGACGCCCTCCGTATAACTGCCAGATCGGCCAGGCAATCGCCCCCAGCAGCACTACTATCACCGCCTCCATCGCTCTATCTGACCAACTCACCCCGGCAGGTGCCGTGCCTGAACTCTTAGCAGGTCGTGTTGCAGGCTTGTGTGCAGACCCGGTGGCACCTTTGCCGCTTTTACCGTCCCCAGCCAATGCCTGCCGCCATTCAGCCACGCCTTGCGGTCGTTCCCCCTCATCCACCCGCAGCGCCCGGTCGATGGCGTTAAGCAAAGATGCGTTTGCCTTGCCCTTACATCGCTTGGAGACAGGAACCAACGGGTCCTCCCGCAACCGCTCCGTCGCATCATCAGGCGGCTCCCCGGTCAAACACCGGTAACACACCGCGCCCAACCCGTAAATATCCGTCCACGGCCCCTGATGCCCTTTCACGGAATACTGCTCAATCGGCGCATAACCCGGGGTCACAATCGCTGTCACACTGCGACTCTTCCCCGCCACCGCCTGCCGGGCCGAGCCGAAGTCAATCAACACCGGACTGCCGTCGTCCCGAATCACAATATTACTTGGCTTGATATCCCGGTGCAGGAAGTCCGCCTCATGTACGGCTTCCAGTCCGTCCAGAATGGGGAACAGGATGCGTTTCAACTCTGACTCTGTAAGCGTCCCCATGCGTTGCAGCATCTCTGACAGGGTTTCACCCTCCGCATACTCCATCACGCTATACCCGGTGCCGTGCGCCCGGAAGAAACGGTGAATCTTGATGATATGCCGGTGGTCAAAACGGGCCAGGGTTTGCGCCTCATTGAGAAAGCGCGCCAGGCCCCATTCGTAATCGGCTTTGTCCTGGGTGGATTTGGGGAGCACGGAATTATTATCAGCCCGTACTGCCAGGTCGTTGGGCAGGTATTCCTTGATGGCTGTGGCCTTGTCCAGGTGATGGTCGTAGCTCAGGTAGGTGATCCCGAAGCCGCCGCTGCCCAGGACCCGCACCAGTTCATATTCTTCGATGCGGTAGCCTGGGGGCAGGGCGTGGAGGTAGTCCGTCATGAATGATCTTTACTTCGTACTATGAAGGCGTTAATAAGAGCAGGGAACCTTTCAATGGTTCCTCGTAGGTAGTATAAAACTTCAGGCTGAGGCGGTACGCTCAATTCGCTCAACTTCGATGTTGCTGGTCCGCTTCATGGCCTGGGCAAGGTTGTAGGCTGCCTGCATTCGGCACCAGGTGGCCGCGCCACCGCCGAATGCTTTGTCGAGACGTATCGCCATCTCGGGTGAAATCCCCGAACGACCATTCACGACATCCGATAGCTGCTTGCGACTGACCCCAAGCCTGTTTGCTGCGTCTGTTACGTTGAGCCCGAGAGGCTCCAGGCAATCGTAGCGCACAGACAGGCCCGGATGGGGTGGATTCTTCATCGGCACTTTAATATCCTCCTAATGGTAATCAGTCAGTTCCACGTCATAGACGTTGACCCCTTCAAAACGAAAGACAACACGCCAGTTACCCGATACATCAACTGCCCAGAATCCCGCATATTTTCCTTTCAAGGGATGTAACCGGAAACCTGGCAGATCCATGTCAGTCGGTGCAACTGCTTCGTCAAGACGCGCCAGGATTCGCTCAATTTTCCTGACGTGCTCAGGATTAATCCGTCGCCGGTCTCCCTTATCATAGAGGAGCTTGAGACCCTTGTGGCGAAAACCAGCAATCATATCCCAGTGTAACCTGTCACCTCTCAGATTGCAATTGAATGTGATTGTCAGCCCCAAGACGGATTGTTGGGATGATTTTTTCGCGAGGGAGGCGCTACCTGTAGCTAAGCGGATGCCGGATATTGATGCTGTGCGCGCAATACTGGCACGCGTTCCTGCGAAGTCTTCTGAAAACTGAGATTCTCCGGTGCAGTAGCCCGGGAGCAGGGCGTGGAGGTAGTAAGTCATCGTTGAAGCAGCCGGCTTTTTCTCTCTGTTTTCCAAAGCGGGATTGGATAAAATAGTCTATAATCATGACAGTTTCTATTTTTGTTATTATAATTGCATTTTGTAAACCAGGATAAAACAAGAGATACCTATGATAGGACAAAAACTTAAGTTAGCCAGAAAAGCTGCTGGCCTGTCACTAAGGCAGTTACAAGATAAAATTGGAAACCGTGTAACCGCACAAGCTATAGGAAAGTATGAGCGAAATGAATCCGTTCCAAGCTCACCGGTATTAATTGCATTAGCTGATGCCTTGACTGTATCTGTTGATTACCTGCTGGGTGATCAGGATTTGTCCCTCGACAAAGTGGAATTTCGCAAGAAATCTGTCCTAAGCCGTAAAGAAAAAGCCCGTTTGGAGGCAAAAGCCATTGATCGACTGGAACGCTATTTACTTGTAGAAGAGTTGCTGGGCCTGCAAAGTCTTGAGTGGGACCGTCCTCTGGGCGCGCCCTACGCCATCACGGTTCCGTCCGAAGCCGAAACGGTAGCCATTCGTACACGAGAACACTGGGGTCTGGGAATGGACCCTATCCCTCACCTGGCAGAATTAGTGGAGGAGCGGGGGATTAAGGTACTGTCATTGCAGTTGGAAGATCATGTTGATGGTTTAACAGCAGATGTGTGTCGTCCGGATAAATCTCCTCTGCCTGTTATCATGGTAAATGTCAGGCATTGGGGTGAACGACAACGCTTCACGCTCGCCCATGAACTTGGCCATATTCTTATGCAACCACTTGACGACAAAAATTCTACGGAACGGTCCGCTCATCGTTTTGCCGGCGCGTTTCTGATGCCGGCGGAAGCACTCTGGGCGGAAATTGGCATGCACCGTACCTCTTTTGGTATGGGCGAGTTGGTACAATTGAAAAAGTTATTTCGTGTAAGCCTCCAGGCCTTAGCGTATCGCTTTCTTGACTTGGGAATTATCACGCGACCAGTTTTCAAAGAAATGTTTGGATATTTCTCACAGCAAAATTATCGTACACCTCCTTATAAAGAGCCAGGGGCGTTACCTCCTGACAGCGAAGAACCATTACGCTTTCAGCGTTTATGCTTTCGCGCACTGGCGGAAGAGGCAATTTCAGAAGCAAAATGCGCAGAATTGCTCGGTATCTCCGTACGTCAATTGCAGCAGGAAATGGATATTGTTATCGGGCGATGCAGATTTGCGTGATATGGCTTCACGAGAAATCATAGAATGCCATGGTGTACTCTGGTTATTTGATCAGATGGAATTAAATCGAACTATTGCTATCAGAACTCTAAAGCAAGCATTAAATGCCATCTTTGAGCACCCACGCTGCCGCCTGCCTCGAACAGAAGTGAGACTGCGACAACAACATTACGAAAAAATTACACGGGATGAAAACAATACTTAGTTGAATTGGCGGTAGCTGGCAATGCCGAAAAGATTGTTACGTATAATATTCAGGATTTAGAAGATGCAGAGTTGAAATTCCGCGATTTGAAAATTGTAAAACCGGAACAATTAATGCGAGGTAGCTAAGGTGGCAACGTTAACCGTAAGACTGCCGGATGACAAGCACGATCGGCTTAAGGCTCTGGCAACATACAAAAATGTAAGTATTAACAAATTATGGGAACCTCTATTAATTGATAATTTCAGGTCTGAGCAGGTTCCTTTTTCATATATTTGTCTATAGTAAGGTGCGCAGAGACCCGCATCACCTCAATACGCCCGTCATCGGGCCGTTTTATCGCCCTCAGGTGTCGTTTTGACACCGTTTTATCCCTGTTTCCCGTCAAGCAGGCGCACCGACCCCTTGCAGGTAACACAGTCTGCGCATGTTGTACACCAGGTTCATCATCCCGATGGCCAACGCACTGCGCTTGAGCCCGATACACCGGACCAGCTTGGCACGGGTCGCACACTGCGCCCCGAACACGTGCTCCACCCGCACCCGTACTTTTGCCCTGGTGCGGTTGCCCTGCTGCTCCCGTATCGTCAACGGCTTGTTACGGCTGCCCTTGCGCCGGATGTGACTGCGATACTTCTTCTCCCGCAAACGCTGCTCCTGCTCTTCAGACCGGTAGGCGCTGTCCGCCCAGAGGGCCTTGCTGCTGTTGTCCTCATCAAGCAGGTCATCCAATAACTGCGAATCATGCACGTTGGCCGCGGTGACCTCATACTTGCGTACCAGCTTGTGCGCATTGTCCACGTTCACGTGGTTCTTGTACCCGTAATGACTCGTGCCGCGTTTCTTCGTCCAACGCGCCTCCACGTCCTTCTGACGCCGCTTCGGCTTGGCGTCCGCCTGCTCCCAGTCCGCAGGCACTTCCCCGGCCTTGACCTTGGCATTCTCTTCGCGCGTGTTGCGCTGCACCGGCGCCGGCACCAGGGACGCATCCACCAACTGCCCCTTGCGCGCCCGGTACCCCAACGCTTCCAACTGCCCGGCAAACTGCTCGAACAACGCCTCCATCAGGCCCAACTTCACCAACTGCTCCCGAAACGCCCGGAACGTCTTCGCATCCGGCGCCCGGCGCACGTTGTCCAATCCCATGAAGCGCTGGAAACTGCGCCGGTCCTCTACCTGGTACTCCAACTGCTCATCACTCAAGCCGTACAAGTGCTGTATCACCAACCCCTTGAACATCAGTACCTCGTCCCGGCGCGGGGCGCCCGCCTTGCTCTTGCGCTCCGTGGGTCGGAGACGGGACAGCAACGGACGGAATGCCGCCCAGTCCACCACCTCCTCCAACTGCACCAGCGGGTCTTTCAGCTTCGTCAAACGGGCGTCCTGCAAGTCAAAAAAGGAACCGAACAGGTCTTGAGTCTTCTTCATGGCAGCACCCTCAAACAGGACAGTATGGGTTGAAATCAGTACCCCGTATTATATCATTACACTGAATTAATAGAGGTTCCTTTAATGGAAGAGTTGTCTACACGAGCTTTGACTGAGTTTGACTGCGAAATACGTTTTCGTGCGTTTGCTGCTGCTGGAGATACAAAAAAGGGGTTACAACTTCTGGATAAGCTTGATGCTCAATTTCTTCTGCAAACCTCACGAAAGTAACCTGTTTGGTTAACAGGGAATCCCGGCAGAGAGTCCCGCTCAGCCGGCATAGTATCTTGCCTTCGCTCTACTCGTCCCGGGCGAGGCGGAAGCCCAGAAAGTTGAAACGGAACACGCGACCGTTCCTGAAGGGGTCACAATCGCCGTCACACTGCGACTCTTACCCGCTACTGCTTGCCGGGCCGAGCCGAAGTCAATCAGCACCGGACTGCCGTCGTCCCGAACGACGATATTACCTGGCTTGATGTCCCGGTGCAGGAAGTCCGCTTCATGCACGGCTTCCAGCCCGTCCAGAATGGGGAACAGCAGTTGTTTCAACTCTGACTCTGTAAGGGTTCCTTTGCGTTGCAGTAATTCCGATAAGGTTTCACCCTCCGCATACTCCATCACGCTATACCCGGTGCCGTGCGCCCGGAAGAAACGATGAATCCTGATGATATGCCGGTGGTCAAAGCGGGCCAGGGTCTGCGCTTCGTTGAGAAAGCGCGCCAGGCCCCATTCATATCATATTGGAAAACGCTACGTATTAGTTTGGAGACTGATAGTTCTCTGGAGTTGTTTATGACCTTCCCGCTGGTGCGATGGCCGCTCTATCGTTTCGTCTAAGAATACATATAAGGGAGTCGCCTACAAAACGACTATGCAATGTAGAACACTTGAATGTGACTCAATCACTAATGATATACATAGCGGCATAAGGGAACCTCTGTTGTCATAGATGATATAATACGGAGTGTTGATTTCAACAACTGGGTGAGTAGGGATGACGCAAGACCTGTTTGGTTCCTTCTTTGAATAAACCAGGGGTATCACAGTGCCAACTATATCGATGTTTTATGGCATCATCATCAGAATGTATTTCGCGCCAGGTGAACCTCCTCCACCTCACTTCCATGTTTATTACGCTGAACATAAGGCAAGGGTTGATATTCGCACCTGTGAGATTATCGATGGCAAGTTGCCAAAAAAGCAGACCAAGCTAGCTTTGGCGTGGGCAGAGCTTCACCAGGAAGACCTGATGGCAAACTGGGAACTTGTCATGAATGGTGAAGAACCGTTTAAGATTCAACCACTGCAATGAGGACGATCTGATGCACCCTGCTGTAACATCCGTCGAGTGTGAAGAGGATTATATCCTGTCAGTAGTTTTTGATAACGGAGAGAGTGGCGCACTGGATATGAAACCATACTTGAATTTCGGAATTTTCAAGAAAATTCAAGCCAAGAGCATATTTAAAACCGCACATGTCTCGTTTGACACGATTGCCTGGGACTCCGGCATTGACCTGGACCCTGAGTTTGTTTACAAAAAGTGCCATATCGAACAATAAGGTACTTCATCTGACGGTATCTCACGCTGCTCTGTTTTGTAATCTGTTTGTGTAACTGATTGATACAAGGGTATTTTGGAAATACCGCAATATAAATTGCGCCGTGTCCGGGCCTTTTCGACTCGTAATACGCAATGGATTCAAGATGCTCAGCTTGCGCGGCAGGATGGAAGAAATAGCTCATCTGAGCAAAGCTTGTGCTTTTCTTCTGACCTCTTCTACCGGAATTGGTTGAACGATATGCGTATTCCGGTTGAAAGTGAACGCGGATTCCGGTTCAAAGTGAACACCGATTCCGGTCAAACGTGAACACCTGTTCCGGTTCATCGTGAACACTGATTCCGGTTGAACGTGAACACTTTCCGGGCAGTGCCGGAATCGGTGTTCACAACCCCGGAATCCGCGTTCACGTTGAACCGGAATCACCCCCAACGCATGGGACTTGTAACCCGGTGGTACGTTGTTTCTTTTTTTGGGAGCAACCTGCCATGTCCAACAAGAGAACGACCATGCGTAAACTACGAGAGATTTTACGGCTCCGGCTGCAAGCCGGCCTGTCCATCCGCGCCATCAGCCGCAGCACCAAGCTGAGTGTCGGCGGGGTACAGAAACTCCTCAGCCGGGCCGAGACCCTGAGCCTGACCTGGCCGCTGCCGGCCGAGTTGGACGAGGCCCGCCTGGCCGAGCTGTTCTACCCCGGCGCCGATACCCGCACCAGCCCGCGCCGCGAGGCGCCGGACTGGGCCGCGGTCCATGAAGAACTGAAGCGTCCCCATGTCACCAAGCGACTGGTCTGGGAGGAATATACGCAACAGTATCCGAACCGGTGCTACAGCTACTCCCAGTTCTGCGACCGTTACCGCCACTGGCTCGGGCAACAACAGCGCACCATGCGCCAGACACACAAGGCCGGCGAGAAGTGCTTTGTGGACTACAGCGGGGATACCGTGCCCGTCATCGATGCCGGCACCGGCGAGACACAACCGGCACAACTCTTTATCGCCGTCCTCGGCGCGTCGGACTACACCTTCGCCGAGGCCACCTGGACCCAGACCCTCCCCGACTGGCTCGGCAGCCATACCCGGGCCGTGACCTGCTTCGGCGGTGTCCCCGCCGCCATCGTCCCGGATAACCTGCGCAGCGGCGTCAGCCGGGCCTGCCGCTACGATCCCGACATCAACCCCAGCTACCAGCAGTGGGCCGAGCACTACCAGACGGCCATCCTGCCGGCGCGGCCACGCAAACCGCGCGACAAGGCCAAGGCCGAGCAGGGTGTGCTGCTGGCGCAACGCTGGATCCTGGCCCGCCTGCGCCATCATCAGTTCTTCGCCCTCGATGAGTTGAACCGCCATATCGCCACCCTGCTTGAAGACCTCAACCACCGGCCCTTCAAGCGCCGGCCCGGCTCGCGCCACGCGGCCTTTGAGACCCTCGATAAGCCAGCCTTGAAGCCGTTGCCCCCACAGCCTTACGAGTATGTCCACATCAAGCCGGTGACCATCCATATCGACTACCACGTGCAATACCAGCAGCACTACTACTCCGTGCCGCACCAGTACGTCGGCGAGCGGGTCGAGTTACAGGCCTCTGACAGTTTGATTGAACTGTACTTCCGGCAACGCTGCATCGCCACCCATGCGCGCCGGGACGGGTACGGCTTCACCACCCACCCGGCCCACATGCCCGAACGCCACCGGGCGCAGCAGCAATGGTCCCCCGAGCGCCTCCAACGCTGGGCTGCCCAACTCGGCCCCGACGTGCACACCTGGGTCCGCCACCAACTCGAACGCCGGGCCCACCCCGAGCAGGCCTACCGCACCTGCCTGGGGCTGCTCCAACTCAGCAAACGCTACCCCGACAGCCGCCTCAACGCCGCCTGCCGCATCGCCAACCAGGCCGGCCTCGTGCGCCTCAAACAGGTCAAACACCTGCTGGAGTCAAACCAGGACCGGCTGCCTGATACCCCCGGCGCAGACACCCCGACCACCCCCCCGCTGCCCCAGGACCATGAGAATGTCCGCGGGCCGCACCACTTCAACTGACGGAGAGAACACCATGACCTCAACCACACACACCCTGACACGCCTGCGCGACCTGCGCCTGCCCGGCATGGCCCAGGCCCTCACCCAACAAACCGAACAGCCCGCCACCTATGACCCCCTGCCGTTCCTCGACCGCCTCGCCCTCCTGGTCGAGTCCGAGTGCCTGCAACGGGAACAACGCAAACAGGACCGCCTGCTGCGCCAGGCACGCTTCAAACTGCGCGCCACCCTCCAGGACATCGACTACCAACACCCGCGCAACCTGGCACAGGCACAGGTGGCCACCCTGGCCCAGGGCGAGTGGCTGCAACGCAACCGCAACCTGCTTATCACCGGCCCCTGCGGCTCAGGCAAAACCTTCATCGCCTGCGCCCTCGGCCACCAGGCCTGCCGGCAGGGCCATACCACCCGCTACTTCCGCCTCGCCCGCCTGTTCCTCACCCTCACCCAGGCCAAGGCCGACGGCAGCTACCACAAACTCCTCAACCAGCTTGCCCACACCCGGCTGCTCATCCTCGATGACTGGGGCATGGAAACACTGACCAGCGCACAGCGCCACGACCTCATGCACATCATGGATGACCGCTACCAGGCCGCCTCAACGATGATGGTCAGCCAAATGCCGGTAGATCAGTGGTACGCTGTCATCGGCGATAACACCCTCGCCGACGCCATCCTCGACCGGCTTATCCATAATACCCACCGACTGACCTTAAAGGGGGAATCCATACGAAAAAAACAGGCCGCTATTGACTCATCGTGAACACTTGAGGTAAAAAACACAAACACGCCATGCGTTGCGTTAACAGGTGTTCACTTTGAACCGGAACAACTGTTCACGTTCAACCGGAACCAGTGTTCACATTCGCCGGAATACGCAAACGATACCTTCATCAAGTTCGCATGCCCGTCTCTGCGCTTCAGTCAGCCAGTCTGCCTTGTTAAAGATCGGACGCTGAAAAATATATCATAATTAAGGCTATGACAGGGAATGCTCCAATCGTCGTCACACTGCGACTTTTACTTATTTAACCAGGGGCAGGGCATGGAGATAGTCGGTCATGCTTCAGGTATCGGCCAGGGCAAGTAAGATCGTAGCGGTGAATGATCCGCCGCCTCCTACGAACTGTCCTTTGCCCGCTTTTGCCAGCCGTTCCAGAAATTCGGGGCCTTTTGCTATACCGAGTGCATCTGTCCACGTCGGCACGTGAACAGTCGAGACGCGGTTGCCTTTCCGCGCGGCCGCAAACCGGCTTGCCTGCTGCAAAACAGAGGCCTGTGTTTCGGGGTAGGCAGCATTGTCGGAAATAATGACAATGAGCCTGACTTCTGCCTGACTGCGCCACGGCATTG
This sequence comes from Gammaproteobacteria bacterium, assembly GCA_965204045.1. Taxonomy (GTDB): domain Bacteria; phylum Pseudomonadota; class Gammaproteobacteria; order Eutrophobiales; family Eutrophobiaceae; genus JAAXHV01. The sequence goes on along the minus strand of CBDBDW010000002.1, from coordinate 3,458,823 downwards.
CAACTGCTTTGTCAAGGGCCAGGTTTACGGCTTCCTCATAGTCTTTATTGCAGCGGGTATAATTACCTCGCTTTATACTCCGGGTAAACCTGGACAAGCGGCGGATAGTCACATCATTCATTTCAACCAGGGGGAATACTTTCGTAGCTCTGCGACCTTCGCAACGATCCTTGAAATCTACGACACCAATGCCAACGCTTGGCGCAAACTTCAGGAGCAGGCTCGCTATTTGTTCAATCTCGTTTTTCAGGCCTTTAACCTGATCGTGCATACTGTCGGTAGTATCCAGTGCAATCACCAGGTCAAGTGGAGGAAATGCCACCTTGGGCGGTGTTTGCTCTTTTTTCGGCTGATCGGTTGCAGCCTTTAATTTATCCTGCAACGCCTGTTCCCGGGCATTGCTTTCTGCTAATCGGGCCTGAAGCGCTTGAGCTTCTGCTGTTGCTGCATCCAGTCCCTCCTGTGTCTTTTCCAGCTTCTCTTGTACAGGGGTGGGATCAAGATTAGGGAAAAAGGGCAACAGGAGAAGCGTTATCAATATAAAGGCGCCCAATGCCGAGGCAAACAGGTCCAGGGCGGACATGTTAAAAATATTAATTTCCCGATTACGCTGTTTCACCGTAATGAAGTCACTCAGAGTTTTGATGTTATCAATTCAAGAGATCCAAGCCTGATTGAAGCGCCATATTCCAATCGCACAGGCCTGAAAGGGGATAGTTTACGATTATCAACAAACGTTCCGTTCGTGGAATTCAGATCTTCCAGGTAATACCTGCCGTCCTGGACCGATATCCGTACATGACGCTTCGAGACTCTGTCATCATCGATCACTGTATCGACCAGTTCAGGATGACGGCCCAGCGCCACCCCCAGTCGTTTGCCGGCGAATACGGCAGGAGGCAAAGCGGTCCGGACGCGATTGCCATTGCTGTCGAAACCTGCCAGTACCAGACCATGCTGTGGTAGTCTGTTTTTAGTCTGTTCTTTATTGCGCCCGGCCGCTCCTCTCTTCCCGGTACGCAGACTGAATTGTTCCACTACACGGATAACCTGTTGTCGGGGTTTTCTTAAAGCAAGGATCAAGGCAAGCAGTGTTAAAACACCAAGCATTATTATCCATGCAGTATTTCCGAGCTTGCCAATCGGCGCGCAGTCAGTATCCTGGGATTGAAACGGAATGGTCTCGTTTCGTAAAATCCGTGCCAACTCCTCAATATGTGACGACCAGTAAATGCCTGCTGTATGGGGCACGCGCGTGATTCCCTGTAAGGGACTGTCTATTACCACCAGGGAGGCGAGCGTGTTCACGCCGATAACGCTGCCGCAATCATCCAGCAAAGGCCCACCGCTGTTGCCCGGATTCATGGGCGCATTGTGTTGAATAATCACAAAGTTTGTGCTGAACCATGCGCCCGTAAAAATCCGGCCGATGACTCCATCCTGCACAGTTGGATCATCAGCCAGTTGTTCAAAATCAGCGCTCTCAGGATAACCGATTGCCCAGACTTTCTGACCTTTGTCTGGAACGGAAAGTGACAACCTTACAGGCGGCAATTCAAGACCATGGACTTTCAGTACCGCCAGGTCCAGTTCCGGAAATGACCTGACAACTTCTGCATCATACAAAGCACGCGAATTGGCAGGGACAACCTGAATTTTATTGCCGTTATCTACAACGTGAGAATTTGTTGCGATATAGCCCGCATCGTTAACAACAAAACCGGTGCCTGTCGCTATTTCATCATCCATATACGCCACAATACGAACGACACTCATCTCAAGGGCGGTAAAATCCGGCGCTGCCAGGACACAGGTGGAGATACATAGAAAAATTGTCCCCAGGTAACTGAGCGATCTGGGCCAAAAAGTGGTTTCCACTTTTATCCCGGCAACTTTCTATACCAGGCGTACGGTCAAAATAAGCGGCCCCATCTGCAATCGGTCCTTATCCTGCAACAGTACTTTTTCCCGTGGTTGCAGTGCATTGCCATTCACTGTTGTTCCGTTCAGTGTGTCGAGGTCTTCTGCATAGAGCCTGTCATTGGAATAGGTCAGGCGCGTGTGTTCGCGGGAGATTTCGTCGTGGTCAATAATGAATTCCGAATCGGCGGGATTTCTTCCAAGGACTACGCCGGCAGGATCGCCTAACGCCAATGCCGGGATACTTAGCGTAAACGGTTTGCCGGTATCATCCTGGCCTTCCAATATGCATTTGAAAGGCGCTGGTTTCGGCGCCTTGGCGGCTACTTGCCTGGCTTCTTCGGCTTCCTGCTCCGCGCTACTCAAGCGAGCATCAGCGGCCTGTAACTTTTTCCTTTTTGAACGCGCGTATATGGCCCAGCCGAGGAGCGCCAGAAGTATCAATATCGCTCCTGTTATGACGGCCCACTGCAGTTGTTGTTCTTTTTTCGTCTGCTCCTGTTGCAGTCTCTCCGCTTCTTCCTGTTTAAGCCTGGAGGTTTCTTCGGCTGCCAGACGAGCGACCTCGGCGGTCTCGGCCTCCTGTTTTTTCATGGCCGCATCTTCTTCGGCGGCTGCTTTTGCGGCTTCTGCCTGTTGTTGAGCTTTCTCGGCTTCCTGTTTTGCCGCCGCGGCGGTCTCGGCCGCCTTTTGTTGTTGCCTGGCCGTTCGTTGTGCGCGCTCTATCGCACTCAGACAGACATCCGTGACGGCGGTGTGGGTAATTTCTTTATCCTTTAATACAGCTATTATATCGTTGCTGCGCAAAGCAAGAACTTTTCCCTCCGGCTCGGTAATTCGCCCGGTTAACCAATGACCCGCGTCCGGCTCAGGCGTGTTTATGGCGACAACCTGCCCACATTCATTAAACAGCGGCATTCCGAACTCACTGGAACTTATCATGGCATTATGCTCCAGCATGTGTATCGTTGGATCATCTGCTGTCATGCCCGGGATATCCTGATACACGCCGATGGTTCCTTGAGACAACCGTAATGTCTCATCCGTCGCATACTTCAGTGTTTGCACAATCCTGCCTACATTTGCTCCCTGTTCGGACAGATTTAACGGCGGCAAGCCCAGACCCTGGACATGCAACAGAGCCAGGTTCATATCCTCATTGACGAAGGTTTGTTTCGACAGGATTTCCGCGCCGGTTTTCAGGGACAAAACGGTTATTTGATCTGACTGTTCTAAAAGGTGAGCATTGGTGAGTACATGACCTTCGTTATTTACCACAAAGCCTGTTCCTTCAGCTATAACCCGGTTATTGTCGTAGGCGCGCACCCGCACCAGACTCTCGCGTACCGAAGCAGGGTCAATTTCAGCGGAAACAGGGAAGCCAAAAAAAAATATCGGCAATAACCAATATCGACAGATATGTTTCAGCGTTATCATTTTTCTCTTACCCCAATGATCCCACACTTGTTTGATTTACAAATTCCCATGCAAAGATCTGAGAATGTGTGTTCAGGGTACTCAATGCGCCTGTCTGATGCAATAATAAGTTAGCAGAAACAGTCTATTACAGGTATAGTTAGGACCTCTGACGGCCCATCGTTTTCTTGAACTCCTGCCCAAGGCAAAGCAATGACAAGGCTTGACAACGAACTCCAACACGATGCCGAAGTGATCGTGATCGGCAGCGGGTTTGGCGGTTCCGTGGCGGCTTCCCGGCTGGTGGAAGCCGGGAAGTCGGTGCTGCTGCTGGAACGCGGCCCGTGGCGGGATACGCTGCCGGTGCGGGAGGCCGGTATCGCGAACACGAAACCGTTGCCGCGTGCCGGCGGCATGATGAGCGTGTTGCGCTCGTTGCATCCGCCGTTCGGGCCGAAGCGCGGGATCCGGCTGAACAAGTCCGGTTTCCTGGAAATGTGGATTGGCCGGGGCGTCAAGGCCGTGTGTACCTCGGCGGTGGGCGGGGGCAGCCACATCTGGGCCGCCTTGCTGGCACGGCCTGCCGAGGGGTTCTGGGACGGGCGCGCCGCCGGGTTGGACGACACGGTCATGGCCGGCCATTACGACCGGACATTGCAGGAATTGAAGGGCGTTCAGCCGCCTGACGCATCCCGCGTTCCCAACCACACCGACCACGCCTGGGCTGGAGCGGATTATTTCACGCCGCTGGAGCCCGGCGAGCAGCCGTCCATGGCCGTCCTGTACCCGGAGCAGGAGAGCGCCCTGCAACCGCATACGGACGAAAACGGCATTGTGCGCATGCCCATGGATTTCCATAAGGACCACGGCATGTTCGGCAGCCCGGACGGGTCCAAATCCACTGTGGATGCAATCTACCTGTTGCCGGCAATGCAGGAGGGCCTCGTAGTCAGGCCGATGTGCGAGGTCCGGGCCATCTTCCATCAGGGGAAAGAGGGCTACCGTGTGAAGGTGCATGACCTGGATAACCGGCAGGATCTGTTGCTCAGCGCGCCCGAAGTCGTCCTGGCGGCGGGCACTATGAATACCAACCACCTGCTGCTGCATTCACGCCGGAAGGGCGGTCTTGATGCGTTGCCGGGCCTGGGCAAGGGGTTCGGCGCCAACGGCGACCTGATCGGTTCCTGGCCGGTTCCGGGGGATGGTTCCCGGGATTCCGTGCTGGGGCCGCCGGCACACGGCCGCGTCAAGATCAAAGGTCATGAAGACGGCAGTTACATTATCCTCGCCGCCGGTGATACGCCGCCGGTTCCCGGTTTCCTGTATGCAAAGGCCAGGGCAAAGGCGGGGCGGGCGTTTGACGTGGTGGCCATGTCGCAGGATGCGGCCGACGGGCAGATCAGGATGGATAAGGCGACGATGAGCTTTTCATTTTCCATGAGCGGTTCGCCCAGCTATGCCGCGACCATACGCGCCTTCGAGACGCTCGGCGAACTGTCCGGCCGCCCGGTCAGGTTCGATGCCGGGAGTGTAATGACCGCCCATCCCATGGGTGGCTGCCGCATCAGCGATGATGCGACGCAGGGCGTAGTGGACGGGGCAGGGCAGGTGCACGGGTACCCCGGTCTGTATATCGCGGACGCGTCGGTGTTTCCGCAGCCGGTGGGTGTGCCGCCCTCGCTCAGTATTGCGGCCTGGGCGTCCTATGTGGCAGAAGGCGTCGGTTCCTCCTGACCGTCATGCCGGGCATGACCCGGCATCCAGTGGAATACTGTGTCGCCCGGAGGGCGACCCTTTGCCTACTGGATTCCGGCCTTCGCCGGAATGACGAAGGGGGAGTGCCGGAATGACGAGAAAGGTGCCGGAATGACGAAGGGGGAGCGCCGGAATGACGAGAAAGATGCCGGAATGACGTCAGTCAACTTCCGCCTTGCCCATCAACTGGAAGGTCTTCAGGAAATCGATGGGTATGGGGAAGGCGATAGTGGAGCTTTTCTCGCCGGCGATCTCGGTCAGCGTCTGCAGGTAGCGTAACTGCATGCTGTTGTTGTTCTTCCCCAGTATCGTGGCGGCCTCCAGCAGTTTCTCGGAGGCCTGCAGTTCGCCCTCGGCGTGGATCACCTTGGCCCGGCGTTCGCGTTCCGCTTCCGCCTGCTTGGCGATGGCCCGGATCATGCTTTCATCCAGGTCCACGTGCTTGATCTCCACGTTGGCCACCTTGATGCCCCAGGCGTCAGTCTGTTTGTCCAGGTCGGATTGTATGTCGTTATTGAGCCTCTCACGTTGTGACAGCATATCGTCCAGTTCGTGCTTGCCGAGTACCGCCCGCAGGGTGGTCTGCGCAAGCTGGCTGGTGGCCTCGTGGAAGTTCTCCACCTGGATGATGGAGCGTTCCGGGTCGATGACCCGGTAGTACAGCACCGCGTTGACCTTGACCGAGACGTTGTCCCTGGAGATGACGTCCTGGCTGGGGACGTCCATGGCGATGGTGCGCAGTTCCACCCGCTCGATCTGCTGCACGAAGGGAATGATGATGATCAGCCCTGGTCCTTTTACCGCGGTGAAGCGGCCGAAAGTGAAGACCACCGCGCGTTCGTATTCCCGCAGGATCTTGATGAACATGGGGATCAGGATGGCGAGGCCGATGATTATGTAGAGATAAGTCAGCATTGTGAAGATTCCTCTGGTACTGGTTCGATGAGCAGGGTGAGGCCGTCCCGGCCGATGACGCGGGCGTTGTCTCCGTTGCGCATGGGCGTCTCAGAGCGGGCATTCCATTGTTCGCCGTGGATATGGATGATTCCGGCGCTGCTGAAATCGGCTGCGATAGTGCCTGTCGCGCCGATAAGCTCTTCGGCGCCGGTAACCACGGGACGCTGTCTGGAGGCATACAGGGAACGGATCGCGATGAGGAAAAAACCTGCGGACAACACCGAGACCGCGGTAATCAGCGGCAGGGAAACGGCAAGGTTCCCGCTGTCCCGGTCGAACAGCAGGATGGAACCCATGACGAACGAGACAAGGCCGCCGATCCCCAGGATGCCGAAGCTGGGCATGAACAGTTCACCGACCATCAGCGCGACCCCCAGTAACATCAGCCCCAGGCCGGCGTAATTCACCGGCAGCACCTGCAGCGCGTACAGGGCCAGCAATAACGAGATGCCGCCGATGACTCCGGGCAGGACGTAACCGGGGTTGGCCAGTTCGAAAAACAGCCCGTAAATACCCAGCAGCATCAGTATATAGGCGATATTCGGGTTGGTGATGATGGCCAGCAGTTCGTTGCGCCAGTCGGGTTCGATGGCTTCCACTATGAGTCCACTGGTGCTCAACGTCCGTTCCGCGTTCTGTACGGTGACCGTTCTGCCGTCAACCTGTTGCAGCAGGTCGGGGATATCCCTGGCAACGATATCGATCACGCCGGCCTCCAGGGCCTCTTCGGAGGACAGGCTGGCGCCCTCGCGCACGGCCTGTTCGGCCCATTCCGCGTTGCGCCCGCGCAACTCCGCGAGACTGCGGATATAGGCGGCGGCATCGTTCACTATTTTTTTCCTCATGGCGTCCGCATTGTCCGGGACGGTTTCCCCCGGCTCTTCCTCCGCAGCCGTTTCACCGGCTCCATCGTCAGCGCCCGGCGCGCCGGGAGGGGCGGGTTTTTCCGGCGGGTCCATGCCGGGCATGCCGCCCATCTGCACCGGTGTGGCGGCGCCCAGGTTGGTGCCCGGCGCCATGGCCGCGATATGCGCGGCATACATCATGTACGTGCCGGCGCTGGCCGCGCGCGCGCCGGAAGGCGCTACATGAATGGCGACCGGGACCGGGGAGGCGATGACGGCCTGGATGATGCTGCGCATGGCCAGGTCCAGGCCGCCCGGGGTATCGAGCCGGATGATGACGATTTCCGCCCCGGCCTCGTTTGCCTTTTTGAGACCCCGTTCGATGTAATCCGTGATTGCCGGGCCGATGGCGTCGTCCACGTTGAGCAGGATGGCCTTGTCGCGCGTCTCCCCATGAAGCAGTCCCGCTGCCAGCGCAACAAACAAAACTGCAAGTAACCGGCGCATGTTTATCCCGGTAAATCAGTTCTCCGGCATTCAGTTGAGCGGTTTGACCGCCTGTATGGTTTTGACTATATCGAGAAACAGGTTGTTCACTTCCGTGATTTCAAATCCGGCTGCCTTGACGTTAGCCACGGTGGTCCGGTTCAGTTCGGGACCGATCTTCCTGCTAATGACAGTCATAAAATCCATCATGTATTTAAATGGAAAATAACGGCTTCCTGTATGTTCGAACATGTACAGCCTTCCTCCCGGTTTCAGCACGCGGTTCAACGCGCTGAGCGCGTCCACCGGTTTCGGCACCGAGCAAAACGTACAGGACGTGAAGACCTGGTCGAAATGGTCGTCCGGGTACGGCATTTCATGGATGTCCGTGAGTTCGGCTTGTATTTCTCCCGGATAGCCGTTGATACGGGGCTGTGCGCGTTTCAGCATTTCCGGGCTGATATCGATCGCGGTGATCGTCATACCGGGCGGGAATGCCGATATATCGAGGCCCGTGCCCAGGGAGGCAAACAGTACCCTGCCGGGTTCCATGTGTCCGAACAGGCGTGACTTGAAGGGGAGCCAGCGCTTCATTTCGCCGTTGCCGGACATGAGGTCGAGGCTGGCAGCGGCCTTGTTCCATTTGTCCCGTGTCGCCGGGTCGGCCATCAGTTGATCTCCGATGCACTGATGCCGCGCAGGCGCGCGTTCACCAGCCAGATAATACAGGTCACAAGCAGCCCCGTGATTGCCCCCAGCCAGACCAGGCGGAACACCGGCGCTTCCGCCATGGCCAGCCACATGCCGCTGAACATGCCGGTGAACATGCCGGTCAACATTACCGGCACCATGATTTCCATGGCCCCGAACAGGATGCCAAGCGCCAGGGAAAGAAAAATGCACAGTACCATCCCCAGCGCCATCATCACCATCATGGCAACGAACATATTCCAGCCGATGCCGACCAGCAGGGCGGCGCAGAGTGCGATCAGGATGCCGGCGACGAGATTCGAGACGAGATCACCGAAAATGAAATAAAACCTGTGGTCCATAGTGTATGCTTAACCGTGAATGCGTATATATTAGGATAAAACCGGTGTTTTGGGTATCATTAAGCGGTGGAACTTAATTTCCTGTTGCCAGTCCAAACATAATATTGTTTAATTCCCTTACAATCAGACGGGTAGAATGTATGCATCTTTTGCATGCCCTGGCAATTATCGTTTTGGTTTTCAGCGCTGCGTCAACTGCGCAACAGTCATCCTACGCTCCTGCCGGGACGGCGGATGATACCCGCCCGCTCACTCTTGCCCTGGAGTATGAAAACAGCGATATCCAGCCTGAACGCGAGACCGCCAGTCTCCAGGTCCAGGTCCCCGGCGCAAACCCGGAATACCAGGAGAACAGGCGTTGCATGACCGTGTGTTCCAGGTGGGGTGAGGACTGCGTAATGCTCAACCCCGGTACCGACCTCGTCAGAAAAAAGTGCGTGAGGACGTGCAAGTCCTTCGCCGAGGAATGCCTCTGAAACACGCCCGCCCTCCCGCTGGTGTATAATTGCCGTCTTCCGGGTCTGTCCTGCGTATCCTGCGGGATGTCCAGGCTCATAATGACACCCGGTGAGCGAAAGTGGCGGAATTGGCAGACGCGCTGGGTTTAGGTCCCAGTGGGGCAACCCGTGAGAGTTCGAGTCTCTCCTTTCGCACCAAATATCCAACGATATAGAGATTTTGACAGATGCAGGTTTCAGTTGAGACGAAAGGTCCTCTCGAGAGAAGTGTTACGATTGACGTACCGGAGGAGCGCATCACCAGCGCAGTGGAGGAACGGCTCAAATCTATGAGCAGGACGAGCCGGGTCCAGGGATTCCGTCCGGGCAAGGCGCCCATGCGCGTGATCAAACAGCGCTTCGGTCCCCAGGTCCGCAAGGAAGTGGTCGAAAAGCTGGTCAGTTCATCTTTTTTCGAGGCGGTGAGCCAGGAGGACCTGAAACCCGTCGGCAGGCCGTTGATCGACCCGTTGCGGGAAGAAGTCGGCGGCGGGCTGTCTTATACCGCCACTTTCGAGGTGATGCCTGAAGTCAGTCTCAACCCGGTCGAGGACCTGCAAATTGAAAAACCGGTGTGCGACATCGAGGACGCCGACGTCGACAGGATGATTGAAAAGCTGCGTCGGCAGCGACGCGAATTCCGGGAGGTGGAGCGCACGGCCGGGCAAGGCGACCGGGTGAACGTCGATTACCAGGGCGTGGTTGAAGGCGAGGCGCCGGAAAACCTCAAATCTGAAGGCCTGGATATCGAAATCGGTGAGGGCATGTTCATCCCGGGCCTGGAACAGGGTCTGGAAGGAACCAGCGCGGGCCAGTCGCTGGAACTGGATATTGCATTCCCGGATGACTTCGACAACCAGGAACTGGCCGGCAAGCCGGTGGTGTTCCAGGTGCAGGTCAATCAGGTCGCGGAAGCCGTCCTGCCGGACCTGGATGAAGAGTTCTTCAAAGCCTTCAATGTGTCGGAGGGTGGAGAGCAGGCGTTCAGGCAGGAAATCCGCAGCCACATGGACCGGGAGGTCGAAACCGCGCTGCGCAGCCGTTACCGGGACTCCATCATGCAGGCGCTGCATGATGCCAATGAAATCGATGTGCCCATTACCCTGGTAAACGCCGAGTTCGAGCGCATGCGGGAAATGCTGGTCAGGGATATGGAGATGCGCGGCGTTGCCAAAGAAGTTGCCGCCCGGTTTGTCGCCACTGAAGAATTGAAAAACACGGCTAGGCGCCAGGTCGCGTTGCAATTGCTGACTGCGGAACTCATCCGTTCGAAAGAACTACGGGCTGAACCGGGAAAAGTCAGGGAAATCATAGAATCACGAGCACAATCTTATGAAGATTCTGCAGCTTTCATCAATTGGTATTATAATGATGAGAAACGTCTGGCTGAAATTGAATCCATTGCGCTTGAGGACGAGGTAATCGGTTGTATTTCGTCGCTCGGCAAGGTAAAGGATAAATCATTGTCGTTTGACGAACTGATGAATAAAGGGCAGACTAACAATAATGGATAAAGCAGACATCAAGGCACTCAACCTGGTGCCCATGGTCGTGGAGCAGACTTCCCGCGGCGAGCGCGCCTATGACATTTATTCGCGCCTGCTGAAAGAGCGGGTGGTGTTCCTGGTCGGCCCTGTCGAGGACCACGTGGCCAACCTGATAGTTGCCCAGTTGTTGTTCCTGGAGTCGGAGAACCCCGACAAGGATATCCATTTCTATATCAATTCACCGGGAGGGTCGGTTTCCGCCGGCCTGGCCGTGTACGATACCATGCAGTTCATCAAACCGGATGTCAGCACCATGTGCGTCGGCCAGGCCGCCAGCATGGGCGCTTTGCTGCTGACGGGCGGCGCCGCAGGCAAACGCTTCTGCCTGCCGCATTCGCGGGTTATGATCCATCAGCCCCTGGGAGGTTTTCAGGGGCAGGCGACGGATATAGATATTCACGCGAGAGAGATTTTGAAGGCGCGCGAGAGGCTGAATCAAATTTTGGTCTCACATACCGGGCAGTCTGTTGATAGAATAGAGCAGGACACGGAGCGGGACAAATTCATGAGTTCGGAAGAGGCGCAGGAATACGGGCTTGTCGACGCGGTGCTGTCTTCGCGCCAGTCCGCGCCGGCTGCGGCCGGTGAGGCCGGGACATAGTCAGGTAACGGATTGAAACGATTACACGTATGCTATCCAGGTTAGGTTATGAGCAGCAACAAACAAGGTAAATCAGGCGAAGGCGACAGGCTTTTGTACTGCTCTTTCTGCGGCAAGAGCCAGCATGAGGTGCGCAAGCTGATTGCAGGTCCCTCCGTATTCATCTGTGATGAGTGCGTTGAACTGTGCAACGATATCATCTGGGAGGAAATCCAGGAGAGATCGATTTCCGGGGCTACCAGCGCACTGCCTACCCCCCATGAGATCAACGAGATACTGAACGAGTATGTCATCGGCCAGGATATCGCCAAAAAGATCCTGTCGGTTGCGGTTTACAACCACTACAAGCGACTCGACCAGGGCGTGAAAAAATCCGACGTGGAGCTGGCAAAGAGCAACGTGTTGCTGATAGGCCCTACCGGCAGCGGCAAGACCCTGCTGGCCGAAACCCTGGCCCGCCTGCTCAACGTGCCCTTCACTATTGCCGACGCCACTACCCTGACCGAGGCGGGTTACGTGGGTGAAGACGTTGAGAACATCATCCAGAAGCTGCTGCAGAAATGCGATTACGACGTGGAAAAGGCCCAGACGGGTATCGTGTATATTGATGAAATAGACAAGATTTCCCGCAAGTCCGACAACCCGTCCATCACCCGCGACGTCTCCGGCGAAGGGGTGCAACAGGCCTTGCTGAAGCTGATCGAGGGCACGGTGGCGTCAGTCCCCCCGCAGGGAGGGCGCAAACACCCGCAACAGGAATTCCTGCAGGTGAATACGGCCGACATCCTGTTCATTTGCGGGGGCGCGTTCGCCGGCCTCGACAAGATCATCCGGGAGCGTTCGGAAAAAGCCGGCATCGGGTTTTCCGCCGAAGTGAAGAGCCTGTCGGACAGGAAGAGCGCCAGCGCCCTGATCCAGACTGTTGAACCCGAAGACCTGATCAAGTACGGCCTGATCCCGGAATTCGTCGGCCGCCTGCCCGTGGTGGCGACCCTGGACGAACTTGACGAGGAACAGCTTGTGAAGATACTGGTTGAGCCGAAGAATGCGCTCACCAAGCAATACGAACGCATGTTCGAGATGGAAAACTGCGAAATCGAGTTTCGTGACGATGCCTTGCGCAAGGTCGCCAGGAAGTCCATGGAAAGGAAGACCGGCGCCCGCGGCTTGCGTTCCATCATGGAAAACGTGTTGCTCGACACCATGTATGACCTGCCCTCCACCGATGGGGTCACCAAGGTGGTGATCGATACCGGGGTGATCGGCGGCGAGTCAAAACCGCTGATGATCTATGAGGGTGGCGAATTGCCGAAGGCGGCGTCCGATGCGGATTAGCGCCGAATTTCGTCTGCCCCTTGAAATCTGCCGTAGTTGCCCTTATTAACTAGGGTACATTCTACAGAATAGCCTACAGTTATGTCCGGTACCTCAAAACGCCCGCTCCAGGTTCTTCCCGTTCTGCCGTTACGCGACGTAGTGGTTTACCCGTACATGGTCATTCCGCTGTTCGTGGGCAGGGAGAAATCCATCAAGGCGCTGGATACCGCCATGAACGGCAACAAGCAGATACTGCTGGTCGCCCAGAAGAGCGCCGGTGAAGATGACCCGGATATCGACCAGATTTATGAAATGGGAGCGATGTCCAACATCCTGCAGTTGCTGAAACTGCCGGACGGCACCATCAAGGTGCTGGTGGAAGGCGCCCAGAGAGCGCAGGTTGTAAATTATGTCGAGACGGATTCGATGTTTTTCGCCAATACCGAACTGCTGGAAGAGGATGACCTGGAAGAGCGGGCCGTCGAGATACTGCTGCGTCCGGCCTTGAACCAGTTCGAACAATACGTGAAGTTGAACAAGAAGGTCCCTCCGGAAATACTCTCATCCCTGTCCAGTATCGACGATCCTTCCCGCCTTGCGGATACCATCGCCGCGCACATGTCGATAAAGATTGAAGACAAGCAGGCAGTGCTGGAAAAGGTGGATGTGCGGGAGCGCCTGGAATACCTGATCAGCCTGATGGAGAAGGAAATCGACCTGCTGAACGTGGAGAAGCGCATCCGCGGACGGGTCAAGTCGCAAATGGAGAAAAGCCAGCGCGAGTATTACCTCAATGAACAGATGAAGGCGATCCAGAAGGAACTGGGCGAGATAGATGAAGCGCCCAATGAAATGGAGGAGTTGAGCAACAAGATCGCCAAGTCGGGTATGACCAGGGAGACCAGGAAGAAAGCGGAAGCGGAGTTGAGCAAGCTGAAGATGATGCCGCCCATGTCCGCCGAGGCGACCGTGGTAAGGAATTATATCGACTGGCTGGTCAACGTTCCCTGGAAGAAGCGCAGCAAGATCTCGCGGGACATCAACAAGGCGGAGCAGATCCTCGAAGAGGACCATTACGGTCTGGACAAGGTCAAGCAGCGCATATTGGAATACCTCGCGGTGCAGCAGCGGGTAAGAAAACCCAAAGGGCCGATCCTGTGCCTGGTGGGGCCACCGGGGGTGGGTAAAACCTCTCTGGGCCGCTCCATTGCCCGCGCCACGAACCGGAAATTCATCCGTATGTCCCTGGGTGGGGTGCGGGACGAGGCCGAGATAAGAGGCCACCGGCGTACCTATATCGGTTCCCTGCCGGGCAAGATACTGCAAAGCATGGCCAAGGTCGGCACCAAGAACCCCCTGTTCCTGCTGGATGAGGTCGACAAGATGGCCATGGATTTTCGCGGCGACCCGGCATCGGCGCTGCTGGAAGTCCTGGACCCGGAACAGAACCACACCTTTGTCGATCATTACCTGGAGGTTGATTACGACCTGTCCGAAGTCATGTTCGTGACCACGGCCAACAGCCTGAATATCCCGGCGCCGCTGCTGGATCGTATGGAAGTTATCCGTATTTCCGGCTATACCGAGGATGAAAAGATCAATATCGCCAGGAACTACCTGATCCCCAAGCAACTGGAACGCAACGGCCTGAAGCGGGCAGAGATCAACCTGGGTGAAGCGTCCATCCGTGAGATCATCCGTTACTACACCCGCGAGGCGGGGGTGCGCAACCTGGAACGGGAGATAGCCAATATCTGCCGCAAGGTCGTTACCAGGTTGTTGCAGAAGACAGACTTGAAACGGGTGTCCGTCACTGCGGCAAAACTGGAAAAATTGATCGGCGTCAAGCGCTTCCGTTACGGCCGGGCGGAGGAAGAAGACCGCGTCGGACAGGTAACCGGGCTGGCCTGGACTGAAATCGGCGGCGATTTACTGACCATAGAAGCGACGGTGGTGCCCGGCAAGGGCGAGGCCATCCGCACCGGTCACCTGGGCGACGTGATGAAGGAATCAATCGAGGCGGCGCGCACCGTGGTGCGCAGCCGCTGTGAATTCCTGGGCATCAACGAGGACTTTTACAAGGAACGGGATTTCCATATCCACGTGCCGGAAGGCGCAACGCCCAAGGACGGCCCCAGCGCCGGCGTGGCAATGTGCACCGCCCTGGTGTCGGCCCTGACCCACATACCGGTACGCGCGAATGTCGCCATGACCGGCGAGATTACCCTGCGCGGCGAGGTATTGCCTATCGGCGGCCTGAAGGAAAAGCTGCTGGCGGCGCTGCGCGGCGGCATCGAGACGGTGCTGATCCCCTCCGAAAATGAACGGGAACTGATCGAGATACCCAGGAACATCAAGCAGAACCTTGATATCAGGCCGGTACGCTGGATCGACGAGGTGCTTGAAATCGCACTGCAACGCCTGCCCGAACCGAAAGAGGAAGGGGAAGCTGCGATCGTGAAGAAGGAAGCGGTCGCTCCGGAGGAGGGCGCAGAGGCGATACTTCCGCATTAAGGAGCGTTTTATTCAGGGAAGGGTCGAAATTACGCTGAAGTCTTGCCATTTTTACCTTTCCATGGGTTATCCGTGATCGATCCAATTCACTCACTGGCATTTTCGCTCCAATCCAATCGTGGCATTTACGCGGTTCTTCTCGGCTCAGGTGTATCCAGAGAGGCGAAAATTCCAACAGGTTGGGAAATAACACTCGATTTGGTTCGCCAACTAGCAACCCTCCAAGGCGAGAATGCGGATCCTTCTCCGGAAGCCTGGTATTTGGAAAAGTTTGGCCAGGAGCCAGACTACTCTGTCCTTCTTGAAAATATCGCCAAGACGCCAGCTGAGCGACAACAGTTATTACGTAATTATTGGGAACCAACTGATGAGGAACGCGTAGAAGGCGATAAGCGGCCAACAGCGGCCCATCATGCTGTAGCTGCCTTGGCGGCACAGAATTATATCAGAGTCATTATCACCACTAATTTTGATCGTTTGATTGAGCAGGCATTGCGTGATGCTGGAGTTGAGCCGACTGTATTGAGTTCCCCGGATCATGTCCAAGGAGCGCTTCCGCTTATACACACTAAATGCTGCGTTCTCAAACTCCATGGCGATTATTTTGATACCCGTATCCGTAATACACCAACTGAGCTTGAATCGTATCCGGAGGAATTCGAAAAATTCCTTGATCACGTTCTTGACGAATTCGGACTTATTGTTTGCGGCTGGTCCGCAGATTGGGATGCAGGGCTGTGTAATGCAATTTACCGCGCTTCATCACGCCGCTTTACCACATATTGGACGTTATATGGAGAAATTGGTGATAATGCCAGGCGATTAATCGAGCACCGAAACGCACAAACGATTGCTATTGAAAGCGCCAGCAATTTCTTTCAAACCCTCCAGCAATCCGTCCAATCTATAGAGGAATTTTCCAGGCCCCATCCGCTTTCAACAGAAGCTGCTATTGCCAGTTTGAAACGTTACATGTCTGAATCCAAGTATAGGATTCAATTCTCAGATCTGGTTAATGAAATAGTTGACAGAGTCAAAATTAATGTGTCTGGCGATGCTTTTGCTGTACAGGGTGGTGATAGCCCAAATAAAGAAACAATAACCGCACGTGTTCGTGGTTATGACGCGGCTTGTTCAACTTTGCTGCCCATTGCATCTGTCGGAGGATATTGGGTAGAAGAAGAACACTTTGACGTTTGGCGGCTAGCTTTACAGCAACTGTCGGAAGTCAATGATGGTAGTGGAAATGTCCTTTGGCTTGATCTGCAACGATATCCGACGACACTATTACTCTATGCGTTGGGCCTCGGTGCCTTGGCAAAAGGTAAGTTCGAATTTTTTGGATACCTACTTCAAACTATAATTTATCGCGAATACAAAGAGGACGTAACTGCCGTAAAAATACTGCCTCCTGCTCTCTTGTGTCGCTACGGCGACCATATGAAGTATCTGGAAGGCATGGAACAGAGATATGCGCCTCTAAATGACTGGCTACATACAGAACTCAGACAGCATACAAGGCGTTTAATTTCCAGTGACGATAAATACACATTAATTTTTGACAAGCTGGAAATTTTGGTTGCTCTCAATTATGCATTTCAGACGTATGAATCCTATGAAGACGAGAGGCAATGGGTACCAGTAGGCGCATTTGCTTATCGGTATGGAAATAAAGATCGCTTTTTGCAAGAGATCCAAAATTCGATCTCAGAATTTAAAGATGAATCGCCATTTGTAAGGAGTGGTATTTTTGGTAGAACTGTTGATCGGTGCTCTGATAACCTAAGAATCCTTAATAAATTTGTCAAACTACTTGGATGGTGGTGACTGGTAGCATGAGCAAACTTGTGATGAAAAGTAGCTGGTAGTAATTTAAGAAAACACTGAACGGCGAGGTCGAATTAGAGTAATATTTTCTTATGTCCAGGAAGCCCCGGAAAATTGCACGAGATTATCGTCATACGGAAGAAGCCTTGCTGCGCCCTGAAAGCGGCGCACAGGATGTTTTCCCTCCCGCCAAGAAAAAGCTACCCAAAACCTGGCGCTATGATTCTTCACTGGCGCCTGAGTTGGCATGGGATGAGAATGAGGCGCGAGGTGAAGGAGAGCGCTTAATTCAGGAAATTATCAGCAGCGACAATTTGAGCCAGGCGCAACAGGCCGCGGAAAAACTCAAAAACCTGTCCAGACACTTTCTCAACTGGTCCGGTAAAGCCGAACGGGACAGTTTCACTGTGCCGACACTGCCATTATTCATTCATGAAAGGCTATCCACGCAAGCAGTACTGGAAACCCTGAAACGACGCCACCCTAAACGTGGACAGACCTTAAACCTGTTTGGTGAAGGTGACAAGAGCATCGGTGAGAAAATCCGCGGCGCGTATGAGCACCTGAACGGTTGGCAGAACCGCCTCATCCTTGGTGACTCGCTGCAGGTGATGAATTCGCTACTGGAATATGAAGGTCTCGGCAGGCAGGTACAGATGGTCTATATGGACCCACCCTACGGCGTTAAATTTGGCGGCAATTTTCAGCCATTTGTGCGAAAACGTGATGTCAAAGATGGTGATGACAACGCGCTCAGCCGCGAACCGGAGATGGTGCGCGCCTATCGAGACACCTGGGAACTCGGTATTCACTCCTGGCTGACATATATGCGCGACCGTCTGCTGTTGGCGCGTGAGTTGCTAACCGATTCTGGTTCCTGTTTTGTGCAGATTTCAGATGAGAATGTACATTTGGTCCGGTGTGTAATGGACGAGGTTTTTGGAGCGGAAAATTTTGTCAGTGAAATTTATTTTGCGACAACAAGCGGCTTCTCAACTGAGACAATCAGCCGGGTCGGAGATTACCTGCTTTGGTATGCAAAAGATAAGAAAAGAATCAAGTACCGTTCTCTATTTATTCCTAAAAACAATATTGAACGAGGGGATGAAGCTTACCGTTACCTGGAACTTGAAAGCGGTGAAAGACGCCCAATGACAAAAGCAGAGCGGAATGGCGTTGAACCGCTGCCAGATGGAAGCCAAATTTTTAGCTATGGTGATTCACAAGCGCAAGGCGCTCATTCGCAGGACTGCCCGTTCGAGTTTGAAGATCAGGTTTTCCGTCCATTGCCGAATAGCCACTGGAAAGCACGTTATCCCGAAGGCATGGAAGCGCTCAGGAAAAACAATCGTCTTGCAGTAGTTGGAAATAAATTAAGGTATATACGTTATGCTGATGATTATCCTGTGCAAAAAATTACTAACTCTTGGATGGATACAGGGTTTGCCGGATATGCAACGGACAAACAGTATGTCGTTGAAACTTCCCCCAAAGTCATCCAGCGTTGTATGTTAATGGCTACAGACCCAGGTGACCTGGTGCTGGACCCGACCTGCGGTAGCGGTACAACAGCATTAGTCGCTGAACAATGGGGTAGACGCTGGATTACCATTGACGTTTCCCGCGTACCCCTGGCCCTTACCCGTCAGCGTCTGCTCACCGCCACTTATCCCTACTATCAGTTAAAGGACCAGCAAAGCGGTCCTTCGGGTGGCTTTGTCTATATTCGAAAGCAAAACAAGAAGGGCGAAGAAATCGGTGGTATTGTCCCACATATAACATTGAAATCTATTGCAAATAATGAACCCCCGGCGGAAGAAGTGCTGGTCGACAGACCCGAAGCCGAAAGCAATATTGTTCGCATCAGCGGGCCATTTTGTGTTGAGGCCGTACTGCCGACACCGCTGTCGCCAGAAACCGGCAGGGGTATCGAGGAACCTGTATTACTCGATCTGCAACAGGATGACGATGACAGCCATGTTGAGCGTATGATAGAAGTATTGCGCCTTTCTCCAGTATTGAAACTACAAGGTAAACAAACTTTCAACCTGGACAAAGTTCGTCCTCCGGCCAAATCCCTCAGCTTGCATGCTGAGGCCGAAAATCCAGATAATGGCGAAGCCATCGCTATCGTGTTTGGCCCTGCTAACGGCTCTATCAGCGAGCGCGCCGTGATTGAAGCGGGTAAAGAGGCACGCACAAAGGATTATCATAAACTTCTGGTCATCGCCTTTGCCATAGAGCCCGCCGCCCGAGAAACTGTTGAATACGGCGAGGCTATCTTTGGTCTGCCGTCCATCTACGCCCAGGCGAGCACTGATCTGGTGATGTCCGACTTGTTAAAGAACACCCGTTCCAGCCAGATCTTCGCCGTTGTCGGCCTGCCCGATGTAGAGCTGGAAAAACTGGATAAGCAGAACGAAGATGGCAGAGACTTATGGCAGGTCACACTGCGCGGCCTGGACGTGTTCGACCCCGCCACCATGGACCACATTTCGCTGGATGGCGACAATGTGCCCTGCTGGATGCTGGATACAGACTACGATGGTCAATGTTTTCGGGCAGGACAAGTATTTTTTCCACGCACCTCGGCTTGGGATAAAATCCACCGAACTATAAAAACCGATTTCGACGATGCCGTATGGGAATGCCTGCGGGGCGCCGTCAGCGCGCCGTTTGTAGCGGGAGAGCAGGTTGCCGTCAAGGTCCTGGACGACCGGGGTAACGAACTTTTGGTTGTTAAGAAGATCGATAAGAGTGTTTAGTCTGTGTATGCAAATTAGCGCCTCAGTTGGATACTAAGGAAATTCGTTGTTTATTAAACGGGTAACATGAAAATTACCAGAGTTGTCATCCGAAACTTCAAGCGTTTCAGTAATGAAGTTTTTGACCTGAATGGCCATGTTGTCATCGCCGGACCAAACAATTCCGGTAAAACTACCTTATTGCAGGCTATTGCCACCTGGCATCTGGTACTGGCGCGTTGGAGGGAGTTGCACGACTTCCAACGACATGGCACAGCTTATACAAAAGCGCCCATCGCCCGCCAGGCATTTTATTCCGTACCATTACGAGCGTTTGATTTATTATGGCATCAGCGTAGTTCTAAAGTAAAAATTGAGATTGAAGTTACTTGTAACAATCATCGCATACCTGTTGAAATAATCAGTGACAGTAGTGAGCAGGTTTATGTTCGCCCGCTCCGTGATGTGCCGCCGGGATGGCTTATAAACTCCGATAACCTTCCCAAGCCTGTTTTTATCCCTGCTATGACTGGCCTAGGCACGGAAGAACCGGTTTATCAGAAGCCGAAAATCAACCAGTTACTAGGTCAAGGCAAACCGGGCGACGTGTTGCGAAATCTATTGGTCGAAGCCAATCAGGATCAGGATGCATGGGGGCGGCTGACAAATTCAATAAAAAAAATGTTCAACTATGTTCTCCTGCCTCCAAATACTGACGGGCCTAACATAATTGCCGAATACCAGCACCGTATTAACGGGGAAAAATATGATATTGCAAGTGCCGGCAGTGGCTTCTTGCAGGTGCTGATGTTGTTGACCTTCATGAACTCCCGAAAAGGATCAGTGCTTTTGCTCGATGAACCGGACGCCCACCTGCACGTGATCCTGCAAGACGGCATTTACAATGAATTAAGAGCCGCTGCGGAAAAGAATAATTCTCAGTTGCTCATTGCCACCCATTCAGAGGTGGTTATCAACGCGGTTGATCCTAAGGATTTATGCGCATTATTAGACGCCCCCAGAAGGTTGGCAAACGACAGTGAAAGGGCAGCTTTGATTCGCTCTCTGTCCGCACTTTCCAACCTGGACATCATGCTGGCGCGCGAAAAAAGGAAGGTGCTGTATGTTGAAGGCCATACCGACTTAGACCTGTTACGTGAGTGGGCTCATGTCCTGAAACATCGAGCAGTTAGTTTTCTGGAACAGCCTTTCTGGAAACCTGTCGTATTTGAAACAAGGCAAAAGGCAGGCGGGATAAAGGCAGATGAACATTTTAAATCCCTGCTATTGGTACAGGAAGCTATCCATGGGGTCCAGGTTATCGACCGCGATGGCAATGACGGTATTCCTCCCAGTAAGATGGCGTTCGACGACAAGTTATTAAAACTGTGCTGGACGCGCTACGAGATCGAAAGCTATCTTGTGCATCCCGATGTTCTCTCCCGGTTTGTCGCTGAAATAGTCGGACCAACAGCAGAGTTGGCGGATATAGAGGCCATGAAGGAGGCTATGCGTGAATACCTGCCTGGGAGAATTGTGGATGATCCATTTCAACATGATGGCCTTAAAAACATAAAGGCGCGCGAGGAGATTTTGCCACCGCTTCTCGACAAAGCGGGATTGCCGGGTTTTCCCTACACCCGTTACTCGGAAATCGCCGCGGTTATGAAGCCGGAAGAGATTCATCCGGAAATAATGGAAAAGCTGGATGCAATCGCCGATCATTTGGATTTGTAATGTCTGCAACTGAAGTCCAGGAACCGATCATCAACTCGCCTTACGAGGAGCCGGCTGAGCATTGGAAAATCCATGAGCATGAACCGGCAGAAAGAATCAGTGGGCGCCGTAAGCCAACTTACGTGTATCTACCGCCTAGTGCGAGAACTGACGGCGAGAACGAGCGTGATATAGGATATGAGATAGAACTGCAACTGGTCTCCCGGGTACGCGAACGGCTTGCCGAATGGCGACCGCTGGCCCTGCGCGGCGGTGGCGGGGTCAGCCGAGTGACGATGGAACTGTTGAATTACTGGCGCCGCGAAGGGCGTAGGCAACCCTTGTTTTTCGCGCAACTTGAGGCTGCGGAAACGATTATTTTCCTGACAGAAGCGCGTGCCGATCTCCTGCAAGGTGTTGATATTCCACGAGATGAACCCGGAGAGGAAAAGCAGAAGAGCGGTTTTACAGCCTTTCGGAGGATATGTTGCAGGATGGCCACCGGCGCCGGTAAAACCACTGTCATGGCTATGCTGGCGGCATGGAGTATTTTAAACAAGATTAACAACAGGCAGGACCAGCGTTTTTCAGAAGCCGTACTGGTGGTTTGTCCGAATGTAACGATCCGTGACAGGTTGGCCGAACTCGACCCGAAAAAAGGTGAGGCAAGCATTTACCACACTCGAGATCTGGTACCACCGACGATGATGCCGCAGTTAGCACAGGGGCGGCTTCTGACGATGAACTGGCATGTCTTTGAACCACGCAGTACCCAATCCGGTAGCAAGGTGGTGAAAGCCGGGCAACGGATTTCCGTCCGTGAAACTGTATTGGTCGGGGACAGGACCACTACCGCACGCGGCAAACGGTACATGACTGAGAGAGACCTCAGACACAAAAGCGCCCTGGGGCTTTTGAAGATTCTTTCGGAAGAAAAGGACAAGGGGGGCAATCTGAAAAAGGCGGAGATTCAGGCTGAAAAGTACATTGAATCTGATACTGCAATAGTGCGGCGCGTCTTGGAAGCCGAACTGGGAAGGCAAAGCAACATCCTGGTATTTAACGACGAAGCCCACCATGCATACCGCTTGCGTACCGATGGCAGTGATGAGGGAGATAATTTCATCGGTGACGATGACGCAGCCGAATACTATTACAAGGAAGCTACGGTATGGGTGGACGGTTTAGACAGGGTGAACAAGCTGCGAGGCATCAATTTTTGTGTCGATTTTTCCGCGACACCCTATTTTCTGGGTAATGCAGGTAAGGATACCAACCGCATCTTTCCATGGACTGTGAGTAACTTTGATCTGCAGGATGCAATTGAGTCAGGGCTTGTGAAGATTCCGCAACTGGCGGCGCGAGATTCTTCCGGCAGCAATATTCCAGGCTATTTCAACATCTGGAAATGGATTCTGCCACATCTCACGCCATCTGAACGTGGCGGCAAAAAGAGTGACGCCAAGCCGGAGGCCGTTCTCAAATACGCACATACGCCTATCGCCATGCTTGGCGGCATGTGGGAAGCATGGCGGCAAAAACTGGCGGAGTCCAGCGACCCACGCCCACCGGTTTTCATTATTGTTTGCAAGACCAGGAAGCTGGCAAAGGTCGTGTATGAATGGCTGGCCGAAGATAAGCCTCCGAGTACCGTTATCCCACGCGCGCAATTACCTGAACTACGCAACGACTTGAACCGGCAAAATACAATTTGCGTATATTCAGATGTTCAAAATGAAATCGATAGTGGAAATGCCAGGAATGATGAAAACCGTTGGATGCGACACACGTTGGATACTATTGGCAAACTGGATTGGCCGCGTGATAGTCAGAATAGATCGCAATACCCGGATGGTTTCGAAGAACTTGCAGAGAAAATGGGGAAAGACAAGCATCCGCCCGGCCGCGACGTGCGTTGTATCATCAGCGTAGGGATGCTCACTGAAGGTTGGGACTGCAACACTGTGACGCACATCATCGGATTGCGTCCCTTCATGTCCCAACTCCTATGTGAGCAGGTGGTAGGTCGTGGGTTAAGACGTACTACCTATGAAGTCGGCGAGAACGGGCTGATGAACGAGGAAATCGCCACTGTACTCGGCGTCCCCTTGTCTGCTTTCACTGTCAAGGCCACTAAAGGTGGCAACGGAGAAAAGCTAACGCGTCACCATATTTACGCACTTCCCCAAAAAGAGGAATTGATGATCCGCTTCCCGCGCGTGGAGGGTTACCGACAGGCTGTCCGCGACCGTATTATGTGTGATATGGATAAAGTGCCTCCGTTAAAAATAGATATAACAAAGACACCGCCTGAAGTAGAAATGAAAGCGGGGTTAGCTGATAATTCCGGCCGTCCTTCTCTGCATGGGCCTGGTAAAGTCACCAAGGCTACTTTGGAAGAATTTCGACAACAGGCGCGTTTGCAGAAAAGAATTTATGAAATGACCGTCGCATTAGCCAAGCACTATGCTAACGACGCGGAATGTCGATTGCCCCCTGGAGATTTGTTTCAGCAGCTTTACCGCGTTGTTCAAGGATATATTGATAAGAAAGTTTCTGCCTCCAGTCCGGCTGATAAAAAAGACGCTTTCCTGTCTCCATATTACGGATATATTATTGAGAGCCTGTTACAAAATATTCATCCAGACGAGTCCGTTGGTGAGGCGCCTGAACTACCGCGCTATGAACGTATGCGTGGAGATGGCTCTACTGCAGAGGTGGATTTTTACACCCGCCGCAAACCCTATACAGTGATAAAAAGTCATATCAATGCTGTTGTGCCAGATACTAAGAAACTTGAGCAGTCTGCTGCGTGGTGCCTGGACCAACATCCACGAGTTTTCTCATTTGCCAAGAACGAGGGAATGGGGTTCGGCATTCCCTACTTGCATAATGGTGAGACTCACGATTACATTCCCGATTTCCTGGTTCGTCTTCAAGACGAAGATCATTACCTAATTCTTGAAACAAAAGGATATGATGAATTGAAAGACATCAAGCAAAGCGCTGCCGATCGCTGGGTTGCTGCAGTCAATGCTGACCGCAACTATGGACAGTGGCAGTACGCAATGGCCTCTAATATCGAAGAAATCAAAGACATTCTTGATAAGTTATAATTCATGGCGCATGGATTATTTACATCTTTACGGAATCTGTATCAAGCAGTATTGTGACTGGTTGTTTCAGATATTTTGTATAGGGATTCTTCTTACCCTTCATTTTTGAAAAGTCGTAATGATCTCTCATCAGGTCCATGTGCGTATTTTAAATGTGGATTGATATGGTTCAAGTGGTATCTTATTTTGTTATACTATGGTATCGGGGTGCTTAGCTCAGTTGGGAGAGCGCCGCCCTTACAAGGCGGAGGTCGTGGGTTCAAGCCCCTCAGCACCCACCAGGATTATGGAGTGGTAGTTCAGTTTGGTTAGAATGCCGGCCTGTCACGCCGGAGGTCGCGGGTTCGAGTCCCGTCCACTCCGCCAACTAATTTTTTATAAGCTTTTGAGTTATAAAGAGAAAACCGGATAATGGACTATCCGGTTATTACTTTGAGCATCCTTTTTGTTGAAAAATGGGGTCAAATTAGTGGCATTCAAGGAGAAATATGAACAGCCAAAAGCCTACAAGTTGGACATGTCCTTTCTGTAACAGACCTACAACTATAACGGATAACGATCGAAATTGGGGTGCTCACGAACTATTTGGGCAAACAAAACATGGAAAAGTAGGTATCTACTTTATATCAGTTTGTTGTCCCAACCCAAAATGTCGAGAAATCTCGCTTACCGTTTCATTCTGTGAGGTAAAACCCGGAGATGAATACCCATATTTAAAAGTAGTACGTGTGTTGGGGAAATGGACATTGTGCCCGGACTCAAACGCCAAACCACAACCCGATTATATCCCAGAGCCAATTCGAGAAGATTACTATGAGGCTTGTCTGATTGCTGAGAAGTCTCCTAAGGCTTCAGCAACCCTCTCCCGTAGGTGTCTTCAAGGGATGATTAGAGACTTCTGGAAAATTAAGAAAGATCGATTGATCGATGAGATTAATGCTTTGGAAGAGCGCGTCGACGGTGATACTTGGAATGCGATCAAAGCAATAAAGGACTTCGGAAACATCGGCGCTCATATGGAGAAGGACATCGACCTTATAATCCCCGTTGACCCGGATGAGGCACAACTTCTAATCAATATGATTGAACAATTATTTGAGGATTGGTACATACGGCAACATCAAAGAGAACAAAGGATGGGACTTATTGTCGAAAAGGCAAAGGAGAAAAAGAAACAAAAATCTCAAAACTCAGAGGGATGATTCATCGTAACCATACAAACGAGTGGAATTACTTTAGCCCTCCGGTTCTATCAGCCCGGACAGCGCCGCCGCCGTCACAACGTCCATTCCTCCCAAACGTATGGGCTATGTAGGCAATGATGTTGACGTGATGGGAATTCAGGAGTCAGACCAATTGACTTCCTCCCCATAACCGGAACCACCTGCCGTTATGGAATTTCCCCTAATGACATGCCCCTTTTCAGGCCGGACCGGTCTGGTTCTATACCGGATTCAGTTGACAATTATTGATTTGTATTTTGACAAATAGTTGACAAATAAATAATCTCGCGGCATGAACAGCAAGGAGATTTTTAACGAATTCGCGTCGGTAGATTACGACTATCGGTTTCATAAATCCAGGGTACTGGTAAAACTACTTCGGGCCGAGTACATGTCCCGAGCCGAAGGACGGCGCTTGTTACACGACCTCCACAAATCTCAGGAAATCATGCTCGATTTCGAAAGTGTCAATTACATAGGCCAGGGTTTTGCGGACGAAGTATTCCGTGTGTTTAAAAACCAGTACCCGGAGATCTCCATCGAGGTAACGAATACGAACAGTGCCGTTGATGCGATGATAAGACACGTAAAGGTTTAACGGTTTCTCGTTGCGTTCCCGACAGGAGAAGGGTACTTGCATCAACCTCTGCATCCTGTGCCGTCCCAGTGATGGCGGCCGTGGTTACAACCTCAGGCAGCGCCGGCCGACTCCACGCGCACCGTGACCACGTCGGTATCATAATACTGCTGGTGGCGGACGGATGCGGCATAGTGGCGCAGCAACCGCAGGGGCATCTCCTCGATGGAGCCGCCGGTGGCCCAATTGCCAAGCGCCACCATCCGGTCCTCCAGGTTCGCCTCGTCGGTCGCTGCGATGAATTCCAGGTCGGCAGCGCCGCCGTCGTCATGGACAATCAGCAGCAGGCGCCGCTCCAGGTCTGGTTGGTCTTCAACCGTGTGCCCCATAAGGATGTTCAGGGTCTCCTCTCCCACCGCGCGGATACGCACAGTCATCTCTTCACTCCATTTCCGTTGTGCGGCAAACTCAGACAGGAAGGTGTCCAGCTTTATGTAGGCATCAGGGTTCAACCCGACCCTGATGCGCTTGCGGCGGCTGCCGGCAGCCTCGCTGAACAGCGTCAGCAGTATCACCGTCAGGCCGCCGACGGTCATGCCGTTTGCCAGCAGATCGCTCCAGGCCCCCTGGAAATATTCCGGGAAAATCCACTTGAGCTGGAAGGCAAGACCGAACCAGAACGCTATGCCGACCACGAGACTCTTGCGGTAGTCCAGGCCGTCGTGCAACAGGATTTCCATACCGAAAACGAAGATGAACGCAACCACCAGGATAAGGAAAGAAGCCGCCACCGGTCCGGGTATCGCAACCATGGCCGTGACCAGCTTCGGCAGGAACGCGAACAGGATAAAGATGACGCCCACGCATACGCCTACGGACCGGGCAGCCACGCCGGTCAGTTCGGCAATGGAGATGCTGCTCCCGTAAGTCGTGTTCGGAACCGTGCCTGATATGCCGGAAAGCAGGTTGCCGAGGCCGTCGGCAGCGATCGCGCCCTGGATCGAGCGGAAGTCGGTCGAGCGCTGTTTGCGCCAGGAGATGCGCTGGATGGCAATACTGTCGCCCAGCGTGTCCATGGCGCCGACCAGGGTCACCATCACGAACGCCGGCAACAGCGCCCAGAATTCCGGGCCGAAGCTGAGGTCAAATCCGACATAGGCTTCCCCCGGTACACCAATCCAGGGCGCATCCAGGATCCTCTGGGTGTCGTAAATGCCGAATACCAGGCCCCCGGTGAGGGTGCCGGCGACAATACCTATGGCAGGCGCCCAGAGGCGCCAGATGCCCGTGGAACGCAGGGCAATGGCGATTGTGACAAGCAGGGTCAGACCTGCAACCACCGGCGCTGCGGCTGCGGAAGCGCCCTCAGGCACGTCATTCAACTTGCGGATTATGATCGGCGCTATCGTCACCGGGATCAGCATGAGCACGGTGCCGGCGACGGTGGGCGTAAATATCCTGCGCAGCAGGGACATCCTGGCGGCGAGGGCGAACTGGACCAGGGACGACATGACTACCAGGCTTGCCAGCAGTCCCGGCCCGCCCTGTTCCAGCGCCGAAACGGAGACCGCCAGGAAAGCGCCGGTGCTGCCCATGACCAGGATGTAGCCGGCGCCAATTCGCCCGATGCGCAGCGCCTGGACTATCGTGGCTATACCGCTGACCACCAGGGCGGCGAATACAGCCCAGGTCAGGTATGCCTCGCTGCCGCCCGCGATGCTGATCATAACGGTCGGTGTGATAATGATGCTCGCTATAGCCAGCATCGCGTATTGAAGTCCCAGTCCGGTTGTCAGCAATAACGGCGGACGATCGTCCGGTTCGTAGCGGACGTCACGGTGGGAATGGGAAACTGGTTCCATGGTGGGCGTGATTTCCTGGTTAAATGATCGTTCAGCGTAACAGGTATGAATTATACCGGTTTGACCCCGTGGATTGACAGGTAGAGGGTTTCGCCGTAACCTTTGCACCCGCAATACACTTTAAAAGAGACAGGTTAGAAATATGTTACAGATGATCAGGGATCAGGTGAAGGGCTGGCTGGCAGTAGTTATATTCACCATCATGATCATTCCTTTCGCGTTCTGGGGCATTAACTATTATTTTGAACAAGGCGGCGGGGTAATCGCCATCGAGGTCAATGGCGAGGAAATAACACTGGCGGATTTCCAGCGCGCCTACCAGGATACGCGCGCGCAATGGCAATCCATCTCGGGCGCGCCGGTCATGGAGGGTATGGAACCCCTGATAAAACAACGGGCGACCGAAGACCTGATACAGGTCGAGTTGCTGGTGCAGGCAGGGAAGAAAGCCGGGCTGTACGTAGGTGACGAGGAAGCGTGGCGACTGATCCGGCAGGTCCCCGCGTTCAATGACGATAACGGGTTCAATATGGCAATGTTTGAAGTGGCGGCAAGTCAAAGCGGCCTGACGCCTCCCGGCTTCCTGTCCAGGATAAAACGGGATATGGCGGTCGAACAATTGCGCAACGCGGTGTTTGCAACGGAATTTGTCACGCAACCGGAGATGTCCGACTATTCGGGCATCCTGTACCAGACCCGAGACCTGTCTTATGCCATGCTGTCCTCCAATGAACTGAAGGAGACCATAGAGCCGACGGACGAGGAGATTCAGTCCTATTACGACCGGGAAGGCCGCTTCATGGAACCGGAAAGAGTCAGGCTCGCCTACCTGGTCCTGTCCCTCGCCAGGATAGCGGAGGAGGTGTACCTGGAAGACGGGGAACTGGAAACCTGGTTTGATGAAAACAGGCAGAATTATGAAGTAGAGGAAACCCGCAAGGTGAAACAGATCCTGGTGACGCTGCCCGAGGAACCCTCGGAGGAAATCGTAGACGAGATGAAGGCGAAAGCCGGCGAGTTGTATGAACGGGTCAGGCAGGGCCAGGATTGGGAAGACATAGTGGTAAATCATTCGGGACGGCATGAAGACGCTATTGAGTTCAGCGAATTCGGTTTTCTCACAAAGGGCGCAATGGAACCGGAAGTCGATGATGTAGTATTTTCCATGGAGGCCGGAGAGAGCAGTGAACCGATACAGTCCGGTCTCGGATTTCACATCATGGCAGTGGATGAGATCCAGGGAGGAACTGAAGCCACCCTGGCTTCCATTCGTGAAGAAGTGGAGCAGGACCTGCGCCAGGAAAAGGCTGCGCAACAATTATATGAACTGACGGACCGGTTGGCGGCGCTGACTTATGAGAGTCCCGATACCCTTGAAGTGGCCGCGGAAGAACTGGGGCTGGATATACAGACCAGCGATTACCTGAGCCGGGGGGACCCCGGCGCCGGCATTGTCTCCGAACCGGGCGTGATGTCAGCGGCATTCAGTGACGAAGTGCTGCTGGAGGGAAACAACAGCGAACTCCTTGAACTGGATAATGATCGTTACATGGTGTTACGGGTCCTGGACCGCCTGACCAGCTTTAAAACGCCTCTCGATGACGTGCGTGAAGAAATTATCACGCGTCTTAAGTTTGAACAGGCCAGGGACCGGACCAGGGACAAGGGGGAGGCGGTCCTTGAGCAGTTACGACAGGGGAAATCAAAACAGGAACTGGCCGGGGAATTTTCCCTCAACTGGCTGACTGCCTCAGGTGTCACCCAGGATGATGAAACCCTCAACCGGGCCGTATTGCGAGCGGCGTTCAGGGCAGGCGTTCCGGAAACGGGCCAGCCTGCCTATAACGGCATTTCCCTGGGGACCGGGGATTATGCGCTGGTCATAATCCATTCGGTGGCCAGGGCAGATCCGGATAATATGGAAAATGAAGAACTCAACGCGGTAAGGAGACAACTACTGCAGGCCCATTCTGTTTCGGCATGGACGGGCTTCAACGAAAACCTGCAAACGTACGCAGATATAACGGTTTACGAGGACTCCCTCTAACGGAAACAGATTCTCTCTATTACTGTCGAACCCACGCTGTCGCCCCAGACGTTAACCGTGGTTCTCAGCCGGTCCAGGAACCAGTCCACAGCCAGTAGCAGGCCGATGCCCTCCATGGGCAATCCAACGGCCGTCAGCACGATTACCATGGTGACCAGGCCGGCCTCCGGTATTCCCGCCGCGCCGATCGCCGCCAGGGTTGCAGTGATAAATATCACGACCTGGTCCGTTGGGGTCATGTAAATCCCGTATGCCTGGGCGATAAACATAACGGCTACCGCCTCGTACAGCGCAGTGCCGTCCATATTCACCGTGGAGCCCAGGGGCAGGACAAATTTGACCGCGCGCTTATCCACGTTCGCCTCGAGGGCGCATTCCATCGTCAGGGGCAGGGTTGCCGTTGAACTGGCGGTGCCGAATGCCGTTATCAGGGCCTTGGACATTGTTGCGATGAACTGGCGCCCGCGCCGGCTGACGATGAGCAGGATAGTCATCAGGACGAAAAAGTGCATGGTCAGGCCGATAATGACCGTCATCATGTATTTACCCACTCCCAGGATTTCCCGCCAGAAATGTTCGCCGCCGCCACTATCACCCAGCTTTGATGAAATCAGGGCAAATATACCGATAGGGGCGAAATACATGATCCATACGACGATTTTTATCATCACATCATTCATGCCCTCGAAAAAAGCGACCAGGGGCTTCCCCCGTTCTCCGACTGTAGTCAGGGCCGCGGCAAACAGGATGGAAAACACGATCACTTCCAGCAGCTTGGTTTCAGCCGCCGAGGCAACGATGTTATCGCCTATCAGCGAACGGATGATCTCCACGAACCCGGTCTCTTCCTTGCCGCTGACACGGTCCGGAACCACCTCGCTCACTTCGGTGATACCGGCGCCGGGTTGAATGATATTCACAATAATCAGCCCCAGCAGGACGGCGATGGCGGTAGTGCAGAAATAGTACCCCACGGTCAGCCCGCCCAGCCGTTTCAGTCCGCCTGAAGCCCCGCCCAGGGAAGCAATGCCGCTGATGACCGCGGCGACGATGAGCGGGATGATGACCATTTTCAGGGCATCCAGGAACAACTCTCCCACCCATTCAATGGCAAGCATCGAGTGACCGAAGAACCAGCCGCAGAAAATGCCGGCAATGGCGGCAATGAGCAGGGCCCATAACAACCAGTTGTTATTATGCATGGTAGGAAAATCCTTAAATGTTGGTTGTTTTTATACGTAACGGCACAAATTGCGCCCCGTTCGTCATTCCCGCGCAGGCGGGAATCCAGTGGACAACAAAACTCCTTATAATGAATGTTTGCTTACTGGATTCCCGCCTGCGCGGGAATGACGAACTATGATGCGGCATTATTTATGTCGTTCTGTATAACAGTTATCTGTAATGTTGCGGCCTGCCGGGAGTTATTCCTGTCCCTCGCTGCCGACTGTATTATAACCGCAGTCGGCATAGGTAATCTCTCCGGTAACGGCAGAGGCGTAATCGGAACAGAGGAATGCAGCCACATTGCCGACTTCTTCAATGGTGACGTTCCTGCGCAGGGGGGAAACCTTTTCGACGTGATTCAGGAAGCCCCTTAACCCCTTGATGCCTGATGCGGCCAGCGTCCTGATAGGTCCTGCCGAAATGGCATTGACGCGGGTTCCTTCCGGCCCGAGGTCGGCGGCCATATAGCGCACATTGGCTTCGAGACTGGCCTTGGCGATCCCCATCATGTTGTAATTGGGCATGGCCCTGACCGAACCGATATAGGTCAGCGTCAGCATGGCGCCGTTGCGGCCCTGCATCAGCGGGCGCGCGGCCTTGCCCAGTGCGGCGAAACTGTAGGCGCTGATATCCTGTGCCCTGAGAAAACCTTCCCGGGTGATGCTGCCCAGGTAGTCGCCTTCCAGCAGCTCCCGGTCCGCGAATGCGACGGAATGAACCAGGATATCCAGGTGCGGCCAGTGTTCATTGAGGCGGGTGAATACGTCGCTGATTTCCTCATCTACGGATACGTCGCAGGGCAGCGTGATATCCGATCCTGTCTCCCCGGCAAATTTCTCGACCCGCCCCTGCAGCTTTTCATTCTGGTAGGTATAGGCCAGTTCAGCCCCTTCCCGGTGCATCGCCTGAGCTATCCCCCAGGCAATCGAACGATTGCTTGCAACCCCCACAATGAGTGCGCGTTTACCCGTCAACAGACCCATATTTTTCTCTTATTCTCCCGGCGTACATGGAAATATTCTGCCATGCACGACTTTATTTGTACATCCGCAGATGACGCAGATTATTTTTTGCCCGTCATGCCGGGCTTGACCCGGCATCCAGTAAAATAATGTGCCGCCTGAAAGGCGACGCTTTGTCTCACTGGATTCCCGCCTGCGCGGGAATGACGAATAAGATCATAATCAATTAAAAATAATCTGCCTCATCTGCGGATGAATTAATGTGCATCCTCTGGGGATGAATCATCTGTCCCCCAGAGCATCGCGCAGGCCGTCGCCCAGGAAGTTCAGGGAGAACAGCGTCAGTGACAGCAGCGCCGCCGGGTAGATGAGCAGCCAGGGGTATTCCTCCATGGTCTCAACACCGTACGAGATCAGCAGTCCCCAGGAACTTTGCGGTGGCTGAACGCCCAAGCCCAGGAAGCTGAGAAATGATTCCAGCAGGATGACATTGGGAACGGTCAGGGTGGTGTACACGATCACGGGCCCCATCACGTTGGGTATAACGTGCCTGGTGATGATCTGCAAACGGGTGAGCCCGAGGCTGATGGCCGCCTCGACAAAATCCTGCTGTTTCACGTGCAGCACCTGGCCGCGCACGATGCGCGCCATGGTCAGCCACTCCACTGCGCCGATGGCCAGGAACAACAGGATGATGTTGTTGCCGAACACGACCATCAGCAGGATGATGAAGATGGTGAAGGGCAGGGCATACAGCACGTCCACCGCGCGCATCATCAACGCGTCGGTGCGGCCCCCCAGGTAACCGGCCAGGGCGCCCCAGGTCACCCCGATGAGCAATGCAACGGTGGTGGCGATGAAGCCCACCGCCAGCGAAATGCGGCTGCCGTACAGCATCCTGGTGAGGAGGTCGCGGCCGAACAGGTCGCTGCCCAGCCAGTGTGCCGCCGATGGCGGGCTGGGACCCAGTTCCAGGTTCTGTTCCGCGTAGGAATACGGGGTAATCCAGGGCGCCAGGATGGAAAGCGTGACGAGGGCCGCCAGAATGACCAACCCGAACATGGCTGCCTTGTTTTTTTTCAGCCTGCGCCAGGCGTCCTGGCGAGGTGAGACGCTGATCATGTTTTGTGCGTCAGTCATAAGGAGTGATTTTTCTGACTGTATTCCGGCCTTCGCCGGAATAACGGGTTTGCTTTGGGGACGGACTTAAGTCCGTCCCCGGCCGTGGTCGGTCCGTCCCCGGGGTGGTATGGCGTGTTCTGCAATCAGGCATTGAATGCCTCCTGCCGCACCTTGGGGTCGAGCCAGGCAAGCATTATGTCGGCAATGAGGTTGAACACGATGATCAGGGAGGCAAACAGCAGGGTGGCGCCCAGGATCAGGGTGTAATCACGGTTGAATGCGCCCTGCACGAAATACCGGCCGAGGCCGGGTACCTGGAAAATGGTTTCGACCACGAACGAACCGCTCAATAACCCCGCCAGCGCCGGTCCCAGGAAAGACACCACCGGCAGCAGGCCGACCCGCATGGCGTGCCGGAAGATGATAACCGCTTCCGGCATACCCTTGGCCCGGGCGGTGCGGATAAAGTCCCGGGACAGGGTTTCCAGCATGCCGCCCCGGCTCAGCCGGGCGATGTAGGCGGCATATACGGACCCCAGGGTAACGGAGGGCAGGATTTTATCCCCCGGTATCAGCTCCCAGCCGGCCACGGGCAGCCATTCCAGCCAGATGCCGAACGCCAGCACCAGAAACGGGCCCAGTACGTACGCGGGCAGGCAGATGCCGATAGTGGCGAACGTCATGGGGAGGTAATCCCGCCAGGTGTTCGGGCTCAGGGCGGCGCAGACGCCGCTGCCGATGCCGATGAGCAGCGCGAACAGCAGGGCGTAACAACCCAGTTCCAGGGTTACGGGGAAGCCGGCGGCGATGATCTCGTTCACCGACCTGCCTGGATACTTGAGGGATGGTCCCAGGTCGCCGCGCACGGCGTGACTGATGTAGTCATAGAACTGGATATGAATGGGCTGGTCCAGCTTGTAGCGCTCATTCAGGTGTTTGAGCACTTCCGGCGGCACCGCCTTCTCCTCGGCAAACGGCCCGCCGGGCGCCGCGTGGATGAGCAGGAAGGTGATGATACTGACCGCAAACAGCACCGGGACGGCCTGGATGAGGCGTTTGAGTATGAAGCTGAACATGCTGTTTAAATCAGGGTCGCCTTCGGCGACAGTTGTGTGACTGGATTCCGGCCTTCGCCGGAATGCAGGGTCGGGGTGCAGGCATACCGAAGCCCGTCGTGCCGGGTCGGGGCGCAGGCATGGCGAGGCCCGTCATGCCGGGTCGGGGTGCAGGCATACCGAAGCCCGTCGTGCCGGGTCGGGGCGCAGGCATGGCGAGGCCCGTCGTGCCGGGTCGGGGCGCAGGCATGGCGAGGCCCGTCATGCCGGGTCGGGGGTGCAGGCATGGCGAGGCCCGTCATGCCGGGTCGGGGCGCAGGCATGGCGAGGCCCGTCATGCCGGGTCGGGGCGCAGGCATGGCGAGGCCCGTCATGCCGGGTCGGGGGTGCAGGCATGGCGAGGCCCGTCATACCGGGTCGGGGGTGCAGGCATGGCGAGGCCCGTCATGCCGGGCTTGACCCGGCATCCAGTGTGATACCTTGTCGCCGGAGGCGACACTTTATTTTCTGCGTTAATCTGCGTCATCTGCGGATTGAATCAGTGAGATATATTTATAAGGATGGATGTCCAGTATGTTCGGATACCAGCCGTGCACGTCCGGGGAGACCAGTGCCTTGCTCATGTAGGTGTAGATGGGCATGATGGGCAGGTCCGTCATCAGGACGGACTCGGCTTCCCTGAACAGGGCGAAACGCCGCTCCCGGTCCGTCGTCTCGCCGGCCTGCGCTATCAGGGTGTCATAGCGAGGGTTCGACCACCCGGTATCGTTATTGCCGCTGTTCGATGTGTACATGTCCAGGAATGTGTTGGGATCCAGGTAATCGCCTATCCAGCCGGCTCGCGCCACCTGGTAGTCCCGGGCGTCGCGTTTATCCAGGTAAACCTTCCAGTCCTGGTTCACCAGCGTGACGTCGATATTCAGGGCGGTTTTCCACATCTGCTGTATCGCGATGGCGATGCGGCGGTGGCCTTCGGAGGTGTTGTACATCAGTTCAAGGGGAGGAAACCCCGCGCCGCCGGGATAACCGGCCTCGGCCAGCAGCGCCCCGGCCCGTTCCACATCGTAGCTGAAACCCGGTTCGGCGCGGTAGCCGTTCACTTCCGGCGGGGTGTAACTGAACGCCGGAATCTCACCCGCCCTGGTGATTTTCTCCACAATCTGTTGCCGGTCGATGGACATGGCCAGGGCCTGCCTTACCTTTACCTGGTCGAGCGGCGGGGCGCCCGTGTTGAACAGGTAGTAATAGGTGGAGAAGAAGGGGAACAGTTTCAGGACTTCCGGTCGTTCCTGCCGGTAGTATTCCACCTTGTCCAGCGGCGTGGTGCCCGTGATGTGCAACTGGCCGGCGCGGAACATGCGTTCTTCCGTGGTTGCATTCTGGATCGGGTAGAAGACGATCCTTTTCAGTTTTACGGTACCGGCATCCCAGTAATGTTCATTCTTCTCCACCACGATGCTGCGGTTCAGCACCCATTCCTTGAGTTTGAACGGGCCGTTGCCCACGTGGTTCCCCGGGCGGGTCCAGCGGGTGCCGCGCTCGTCCGGCGCGCCGAACGCTTCTATGGTCGCCTGGTGCACGGGGAAGTAGCTCATGTGCGTCAGCAATTGCAGGAAAAAAGGTGTCGGGTTGTCCAGTTCGACCACCAGGGTCAGGTCGTCGGGCGCCTTCACGCCCACCTTGTTGAAATCCGTTATCTCCCCCCGGTGGAAGCGTTCCGCGTTCCTGATGTAGAACAGCATATAGGCATAGTTGTTGCCCAGGGCAGGCAGCAGCGCACGGCGCCATGAGTAAACAAAGTCCGCGGCCGTTACCCGGTCGCCGTTGGACCACCTGGCGTCTTCACGCAGGTGGAACCGGTAAGTCCTGCCGTCTTCGCTTACCTCCCAGGCGCGGGCCACGCCGGGAACGATATCCAGACTTTCCGGGTCACGGTCCAGTAATCCTTCCAGCAGCGCCATGCACAGGTTGTGTTCGATGCTGCCGGTGACGACATGGGGGTCGAGTTCCCGCGGTTCGTCACCGTTGCCGACATGCAGTATCCCCTGGCGCGTGCCGCTATCGACGTTGGTTTCGTGGTTGAACCCGCAGGAGGCGATGAATAAAAACAGTACGGTGGGAATGGGGTTACGTAAGATATATGGGGTCAGAGTAAAAATTCTGGCGAATTTCTTACTCTGACCCCGGGATTTAAGACCTTGCAAGCTGATCATTTTGCTGCGCGCATGCGCCGGCGCCGCTCCAGGTCGCCGGGGACGGGGACGGCATCCAGCAGGGTGCGGGTGTATTCATGCCGCGGGTTGAAGATGACGTCGTCAGTCCTGCCGCGCTCCACGATTTTACCCTGGTGCATCACCAGTATCTGCCCGGACAGTTGCCGGACGACACTCAGGTCGTGGGAGATGAACAGGTAGGCAATGCCGTAGCGCGCCTGCAAACTGCGCAGCAGTTCGATGATTTGCGCCTGTATGGTTACGTCCAGGGCGCTGACGGCCTCGTCACAGACGATGAACTTCGGTTCCAGCGACAGGGCCCGGGCGATACTGATGCGCTGACGCTCGCCCCCGGAAAACTCGAACGGGTAGCGGTTGGCCATGTCCGCCCGGAGTTCAACCTCTTCCAGCAGCTGCACGGCCTTGTCCCGTTTCGGCATGTCCAGCAGGCCGTGTTCCTGCAGTCCTTCCGTCAGGATGTCCATGACCGTCATGCGCGGGTTCAGCGAGGAATAGGGGTCCTGGAAGATCATCTGCAGGTTGCGCCGCCAGGGTTTCATGCGGCGTTTGTTCAGGCCGCCTATCTCCGAGTCCTCAAAGACAATGCTGCCGTCATTGATGGCCTGCAGGCCGACAACGGCCCGCCCCAGGGTGGTCTTCCCCGAGCCGGATTCCCCCACCAGGCCCACCGTTGTCCCCCCGGCAATGGCCAGGTCGATATCGTCCACGGCCTTGACGTGGCCGGTAGTGCGCGCGAACAGGCCTTTTTTCACCGGGAACCAGACCCGCAGGTTTTTAACCTGCAATAATCCGTTCCTGCCCATGGTTGCCTGCCTTGCGCCGGTTTCGGGCCTGCGCGCGCCGTCCCCGGTCTCGTACAGCCGCGGCACCGCGCGCAGCAGCGATTTGGTATAGTCATGGGCGGGTTCCCTGAAGATGGGTTCGATATCCCCGCGTTCGACCAGCCGGGAGTCCTTCATGACGTAGATACGGTCGCACACTTCCCAGACCACCGCCAGGTCGTGGGTGATCAGCAGCATGGAGGTGTCTTCTTCCTTCATGCGCATCAGCAGCCTGAAGATCTGTGCCTGCACCGTCACGTCCAGGGCGGTTGAGGGTTCGTCCGCGATAATGAGCTGGGGTTTCAGCATCAGGGCCATGGCAATCATGACGCGCTGGCGCATGCCGCCGGACAGGTGGTGGGGGTAGAACGACATCCGCTGCTCCGGCTCGGGCAGACCCACCTTGTCCAGCCATTCCACGCCGAATTTCCAGGCCGCTTCCGGATCCAGGCCGGTATGGAAGCGCAGCATCTCACTGAGTTGCCGCCCGACCCGGTGCAAGGGCGAGAGCGCGGTCATCGGTTCCTGGAAGATCATACTGATCCCGGCGCCGCGAATGC
This sequence comes from Gammaproteobacteria bacterium, assembly GCA_965204045.1. GTDB lineage: Bacteria > Pseudomonadota > Gammaproteobacteria > Eutrophobiales > Eutrophobiaceae > JAAXHV01. The sequence goes on along the minus strand of CBDBDW010000002.1, from coordinate 3,420,823 downwards.
GCCTCAGGCGCTCGATGGGCAGGGTCAGCAGGTCTTCGCCGTTGAACACTGCCGAGCCCCCGACGAAGCGGGCGGGCGGGCGCGGCACCAAGCGCAGGATGCTTTGCGCGGTCACGGTCTTGCCGGAACCGGACTCGCCCACCAGGCCGACGATCTCACCGGGCCGTATGTCGAGACTGACATCGTTCACGGCCTCGACAACGCCTTCATCGGTGTCGAAATGCACCGTGAGGTCGTTGACGGACAGCAGTTTTTCAGAAGTCCTGATCATTCGAGCCGGGTGAATTTTCTGGGGTCAAAGGCGTTGCGCACGCCCTCGCCGATAAAGACGCACAGCAGGATGACCAGGAACAGGGCCAGGCTGGGATACAGGATCAGCCACCAGTAGGCCTGTCCCTGGGCCTGGGCCAGCAACTGGCCCCAGCTTGCGGTGGGCGGGGGCAGGCCGAAGCCGAGGTAGTCCAGCGCCGCCAGCGTGCCGATGGCGCCGACCAGGGAAAACGGGAAGAACGTGGTCAGCGGCACCAGCGCGTTGGGCAGGATGTGCCGGAACAGTATCTTGCGGTCCGGCAGGCCCAGGCACTGGGCGGCCTCGACGAACTGCTGGTTGCGCAGGCGCAGGAATTCGGCGCGCATGTAATAGGAGATGCCTATCCAGTTGAACAGGCCGTACACTACCAACAACAGGACGAAGCTGCGCCCGTACACCGAACCAAGCAGGATCAGCACGTACAGGAACGGCAGCGCCTCCCAGATCTCGGTCAGGCGCTGGCCGGTCAGGTCGAGCCTGCCGCCGTAATATCCCTGGATCGACCCGATAATAGTGCCGATCACCATGGATGTCATAACCAGCAGCAGGCCGAAATTGAGCGAGGTGCGCAGGCCGTAGAAGATGCGCGCCAGCACGTCGCGGCCAGTGTCGTCCAGGCCGAACAGGTGCGGGCCGACCGGACGGAACGGGAATCGCACATCTTCCCTGTTAAACGTAATGCGGTAATCGGCGCCATCGTGCTCAAGGCGCAAATCAGCGACGGGCGCGGATACTCGCGTCTTGGCTCTGTTGCGGATTTCATCCCTCCGTTTTGCCGGAAGCGCGTTCCATAACGCGCCGTGGGCGGTGATTTGGCCGTCTGCCGGTGTATACAACCAGGTCTCTGTCTCGCCATGCCGGGCTTGACTCCTGTTTTCGTCATACCGGCCATGGATTGGCCGGTATGACGAAGGAGGGTTTACTTCCCGCAACAATATCCGTACCGTCTGTGGAGGTCTGCTGCGGGGGTTATAGGGCGACAGACTGAGTTCCACGTCTGCCGCATCCGGTCCGGACGCAAACACCCGGGAATAGGGGGCAGCCGGCTGGTTGGCAAAGCGCAGATCCAGGGCATCTACGAACGGTTCGGGCAGTTCATAAACGCTACGGATGTCCATCCCCGTGACCGGGCTGTCCGCCTGTGAAAAAAACCACCCGGCGCGCTGTTCGCGGCGCACGGTAAAGCCGGGGTCGATATTCACGGAAGCCACCCGGGGCGTGCGCCGGACCTCTATTTTCACCTCGTCGCCCACCGGGACGGAAGCGGCAGGGATGATCTCGTTGGGACCGAACGGGACCAGCGGGAATACCATGTAATTGTCCGGGTTGTCACTGAAACCGGGAGAGGCGTCGATCTCCTTGTAATCGGGGCGGGTCAGCAGGCCGTTGCCGGTAAAGGTATCCTCCGGGTAGAAGAACAGCACGGGGAAATAGGATTTGCCCTGGTAGTGCACGTACAGGGGGCGGTCGTTGCAGAATACCTCCGCGACCAGGCTGGTCAGGTACAGGAACACGATGATCAGCAAGGAATAGTATGCGCGCCTGTACTCGCGAAAACGCTGCAGGCGCTTGCGCGTGATGGGATCGAACCAGTCATTCATGCCCATGCGCCAATAAAACCGGGGTCAGAGTAAGAAATTCGTCAGAATTTTTACTCTGACCCCATATATCATTCCGCTTATGCATCAAAATGAATCCTCGGGTCGATGAACATGTAGCAGACATCGGAGAAGATCCTGCCGACCAGGGCCAGTATCGAGGTCAGGGCCAGGATTCCCATGAACACCATGTAATCGCGGCTGACGATGGCGTCCAGGCTCAACAGGCCCATGCCGGGAATTTCAAAGACCTTTTCTATCAGCACGGACCCGGCGAATATCAGCGTGAAGATGCTGCCGAATCCGGTCGCGATGGGAATCAGTGAATTCCTGAAGGCGTGGGCCCAGATGGCCCGTTTGAACGTGGCGCCCTTGGCCAGCACGGTGCGCACGTAGTCCTGGCTGATCTGCTCCAGCAGGCTGTTCTTCATGAGCAGGGTGAGCACCGCGAAATTGCCTATCATGTAACAGGTGACCGGCAGGAACATGTGCATGAACAGGTCTTTGGCCTTGTCCGCGCCGGACATTTCGGCAAAGTTTTCCGAGGTGAAGCCGCTCACGGGGAAGATGTCCCACAGGCCCTCCGTCGTGCCCGAGAAAAACATCTTCAGCAACATGCCGAAGGCGAACGCGGGGATGGCATAGCCGATGAACACCAGCACGCTGCTGGCGGTGTCGAACCAGGAACCGTTCCTGACGGCCTTTGCTATGCCCAGAGGGATGCACACCAGGTAGGTCAGGAAGAAGCCGGTGAGTCCGAATATCAGCGAGACCGGAAAGCGCTCGACGATGAGTTGCAGGACGGTCTTGTTCGGGTATTTGTAGGAATCGACTGCCATGCCGATGCGGTCGGTGACCAGCCATTTCCAGTAGCGCTGCAACAGCGGCCTGTCGAAACCGAAATGTTCTTCCAGGGCCTTGCGCTGTTCCGGCGAGATGCCGCTCGGTCCTGCGGCTGCGGCCGCATCGACGGAACCGTCGCCGATCCCGCGCATCGACATGATCGCCTGCTCCACCGGCCCGCCGGGAATAAACTGGCACAGGGCGAAACAGGCAAAGGTAATGCCGATGAAAGTCGGGATCACCAGCAGCAGGCGCCTTATGATGTAATGGGTGCGTTCCATTTATTGCAATTGGTGCACAAACACCTCGTCAAAATGGATGATTGCATCCCGTCCGGGCAGGGGCAGTCCCGTCTCGCGGGCGTACTCGAGGTCGGCTGCGGAGTCTTCGTCGTACCACCAGAAAAAGTAAGGGGCTTCTGTCCCCGGAAACTTCGTCAGCACGGTCCCGGGCATGCCGAATTTGTTCCAGTACAACAGGCGCCGGTAATTCAGGTTCCAGAGCAGGATATAAGGGATATCGTCGGCAAGGATTGCATCTATATCCCGTATCATGGCATGGCGCTTGTTGATGTCGAACTCCGTGCGCAGGCCGTCTATCATGGCGTCCACTTCAGGATTTTTATAACCGGTGATATTCTGCCCGCCGTTCCGGTCCGCCTCCTTCGAATGCCACAGGGATTCCGGGTCCTTGAACAGGGACGCGCTCCAGGCGGCCCAGGTCATATCGAAATTGAATTCGTCCATGTCCTTTATCCAGGCCGCCCAGTCCTTGCGCACGATCTCAAGCTGGATCCCTACGTCATTCAGGTCTTCCCGGTAGATGGCGAGAAATTTGTCCGAAGACTGGCTGCGGGTCAGGAAATGGATGATGAAAGGCCGTCCGTCCTTCTCCAGTAATCCCGTTTCCTTGTCAACCTCCCAGCCGGCAGCACCGAGCAGGCGCCGGGCCTCATCCTTGTTAAAGCGGATTTCCGGCCCCCGGCAGGGTGTCTGCTCATCGTACAGGTCCTCGAAATAACACTGGTGCAGGAAATAGGACTCGTACATGATTGTCCGGTTCATCCTGCCCCGGTCCAGCAGGTGGGCGAGGGCGAGCCGTACCCGCCTGTCGGCAAACTTGACCCGCCGCAGGTTCATGGCGAACCCCTGGAAACCGATGGGGTTGTAGTTGTACACCTCCTGCTTGATGATCCAGTTGTTGTCGTAAGCCTTGCCGCGGGTTTCCGTCGCCCAGCGCGAGGCGGTGGAAACCGGGAAGTAGTCCAGGTTACCGGTCTTGAATTCGGCAAACGCGTTCTCCCGCTCGGTAAAGAAGCGAAATTTGAGCCGGTCGAAATTGGCGCTTCCACGGGCGCTCTGCCTGGCCCGCTGCCACCAGTCTTCCCGGCGCTTGAGTGTGAGGGCAATGCCCTCCCGGACCTCCGCCACGGCATAAGGCCCCGACACCACCGGGAACTCGAAGTTGATCTTGTTGAAATCCCGGTCCCGATAGGCATGGGCCGGCAGTACGTGGAACGCCCCGAGTGACAGCAGGTTCTTCCAGTGGACTTCCCTGGCGGTGAAACGTATGGTCCGCTCGTCGATGATCTCCGGGGCATGGAAGCGCTCAAAGCCTATCTTGTGAGGTCCCGTGAGGTTTTTCGGGTCCATGATGGCAGCATAGGTCCAGGCAACGTCATGGGCGCTGACCGGGACGCCGTCGCTCCACCGGGCCCGTTCATCCAGCCTGAATTCGAAGGTCCTCCGGTCTGGAGAAACGGACCACGACCCGGCAAGGTTCGGCTCAAATTCAAGCGTTACCCCGTTGACGCCCAGCAGCTTTTCATATATCAGGTTGAAAATGTAGCTGGAAGTGACGGTGGTATCCAGGTAGTAATTGAAACTCCTGGGGAACGGCCCTGACCCGAAGCTGAACTCGCCGCCGGGGTAGGCGTCGGGACTGACAAGCGGTGACACCTGGTCCCGCCAGCCGTGCCCCGGGTATTCCTGTGCGCCCGCCGCGGGCAGGAGACAGATCAAAATATTGAACAACAGGAAATGTCTGGACATAATAAGATTTTATCCGCAGATGACGCGGATTAACGCAGATTTTATATTAAAATAATTTTTTTGTATTCGTCATTCCCGCGTGTACAGGAATCCAGGCTTAATGTAACTTCACCTTGGAAGCCCTGATTCGTCATTCCCGCGCAGGCGGGAATCCAGTCCAAGAGAGGGTCGCCCTGCGGGCGACACAGTATTTTACTGGATGCCGGAACAGGTCCGGCATGACGAGGAAGGCATTACTGTGTTATATCAGGGCAAGATCATACTTTTTGTCATAAGAGAGAGGTTTTTTATTCCAAAAAGATATAAATAAGCGGGGAACTCCTGGATTTTGCGGGGATCAGAGCAGTATTACCCCCAAAACGAGGAGAATCCGATGAGTTTATTGACCCATTTGGCGACGATTGAGGACCCGCGGCGTGATATTAACAAGAAGCATGAGTTATTGGACATCCTGTTTTTGACGGTGAGTGCGGTGCTGTCGGGGGCGGAGGGGTGGAAGGATATCAAGGAATTTGGGGATGAGAAGCTGGATTGGCTGCGTCGCTACCGGCCGTTTGCGAACGGCATGCCGGTGGATGACACGATTGCGCGGGTGGTGCGTGCGCTGGACCCTGAGCAGTTCAACCGGGCGTTTATCGATTGGGTGAATGAGGTGCGCGGGGCGCAGGGTCAGGAGCAGATAGCGCTGGACGGGAAGACCTTGCGTCGTTCCCATGACGGGGAGAAGCACACGGCCCTGCACAGCATCACGGCCTGGGGGCACGAGTGCGGGTTAGTGTTGGCGCAGATGAAGTCATCCGGGAAGAAGAACGAGCAGGCCTCGGTCATGGCGATGCTGGAGATGTTGCAGGTGAAGGGGGCGCATATCACGGCGGATGCGATGAACACGCAGAAGAAGATAGCCCGGAAGATACACGATAAAGGGGGGGATTACACCTTGTCGCTGAAGGACAACCACAAGACGCTGCGTAAGGAAATACAGGCGTACTTTCATAAGGTTACACGCGATGCGCCGGCGACATTGGCGGTGCATGAGGAGGTGGACGGCGGGCATGGCCGGGTGGAGAAGCGTGTCTGCCGGCAGTTGCCGGTGAGTGAGTGGGTGAGCGGGGCGGCCAAGTGGCCGGGCTTGCAAACGGTGATAGAGATGGAGCGGGAACGGCACCTGCCGGGGCAGGAGGTGGAGAGGGAGATACATTACTATATCAGCTCGCTACCGGTGGATGCAGAGCGGGTGGCGCAGGGCATACGGCGGCATTGGGAAGTGGAGAACAAAGCGCATTGGGTGCTGGACGTGGCGTTCCGGGAGGATGACAGTCGCATCCGCAAGGGGGACGGGGCGGAGAACGTGGCGATTATCCGGCGCTTCTGTCTGAACCTGGCGCGGCTGGACCCCAGGAAGAACAGCATGCGGGGCAAACTCAAGCAGGCCGGGTGGAGTGATACCAGACGGGCGGAAATCCTGTTCGGAGTAGACACATAAAAGTATGCGGTTGCCCTGTGTGTTATATAGATTATCTGCGTTAATCTGCGTCATCTGCGGATAAATTATCTTATGACAGATCTCCTGGACGTTAAACAACTGAAAGTCAGGTTCACTACCGAAGGTCACCAGATACAGGCCGTCGATGGGGTGGATTTCCATATTGAAGCGGGTGAGACACTTGCCCTGCTTGGCGAATCCGGCAGCGGCAAGTCCGTTACTGCGCTGAGTCTGACCCGTTTATTGCCCAGGTCGGCGCAGCTCGGCGGCGACATCCGGTTCAGGGGCGGGGACCTGCTTGCCCTGGCGAACCGGCAGATGCGGGATATCCGGGGCGGGCATATTTCCATGATATTCCAGGAGCCGCAAACCTCTCTTAACCCGGCCCTTACGGTGGGGCTGCAGGTGGGAGAGACGCTGCGGCAGCACCGGGGGCTGCGCTCAGGAGCGCAGAAGGAGAAAGTGATTGAATTGCTGGAAGCGGTGGGCATCCCGGAACCGGAACGGCGCATGGATGACTACCCGCACCAGTTTTCCGGCGGCATGAAGCAGCGGGTGATGCTGGCGATTGCCCTGGCGGGAGAACCGGAACTGCTCATCGCCGATGAACCGACTACCGCGCTGGACGTCACCACGCAGGCGCGCATCCTGGAACTGCTGAAGAACATCCAGCGCGCCAGGGGAATGGCGATGTTGTTCATCACCCATGACCTGGCGGTAGCGTCACAGGTAGCGGACCGGGTCGCCGTCATGAACGACGGCAGGATCGTGGAAACGGGATCCACCCGGCAATTTTTCCGGCAACCGCAACACCCGTATTCGAGGAAACTGCTTGCCTCTTTGCCCGACCCATCTGCAGTCCGTTCGGAACTGCCGGCTGAAACCGCCGGGACCCTGCTCGAGGTGTCCGGCTTACAGGTCCGTTTTCCTGTGCAGAAAGGGGGTTTCGGCCGCGTTGCCGGCTACCTGCAGGCGGTGGATGGCGTTTCCCTGGAACTCAGGCAGGGGCGCACCCTGGCTGTTGTGGGAGAATCCGGCTCCGGCAAGACGACCCTGGGCAAGGGTATTCTGCAATTGCTCAAACCCGCCGGTGGGGCAGTCAACCTGGAGGGAGACAACCTGGTTGACATGACTCCGGGGCAACTGCGCCGGCGCCGGGCGCACATGCAGGTGGTGTTCCAGGACCCGTTCTCGTCGATGAACCCGCAGATGATGGTCAAGGACATCATCGGGGAAGGCATGGCGTCCCTGGGGACGGCAGGGAACAATGGGGACAGGCAGAAAACGGTCGACCAACTGCTCATCCAGGTCGGACTTGACCCGGCGCATAAATACCGTTACCCGCACGAGTTCTCGGGTGGGCAGAGGCAGCGCATCTGCATCGCCAGGGCGCTGGCAGTCAGGCCGAAACTGCTGGTCTGCGACGAACCCACCAGCGCGCTGGACGTCACGGTACAGGCCCGGATACTGGAACTGCTGGAGCGCCTGCAACGGGAACTGGGGCTGGCCTACCTGTTCATCACCCATAACATCAGCGTGGTCGCCGGCTTCGCCCATGAAGTGGCGGTCATGTACCGGGGGCGGATAGTGGAGCAGGGCGCACCAGCGGCGGTCCTGAAAAACCCGCAGCATGAATATACCAAAGCGCTGCTGTCCGCGGTACCGGCAATACGTAAATGACGCGCTTCGCTTAGTCATACCGCCCTCCCTTCGTCATACCGCCCTCCCTTCGTCATACCGGCGAAGGCCGGTATCCAGTAGACAAGAGTCGCCTTCGGCGACCCATTATTCCACTGGATGCCGGGTCAAGCCCGGCATGACGAGGAAGGGGCAGGCGACACAGTATTCCACTGGATTCCGGGACAGGCCCGGAATGACGAAAGGAGTTACATTATCTGCGGATTTTTTTCATCAGGTGGATGCTGTCGGCTAACAGCGAGACGGCGATGTCGCCGCCCTGGCTGAGCTTGTTGCGCCGGGCGACGTGGGTCGGCACCGTCAGGTAGAGAGACTGGTTCCGGCCGGTTGCCATGGTGATGGAAGTGTTCTCTCCCAACGGTACCAGTTCCTCGATATGTCCCTTGACAGGATTTTCCCGTTCTCCCCGGGATGGCCGGTCGCGCCGGTGCAGGATGATGCTGCCCGAAGGGATGACCCAGTCCGTTTCCTCATCGGTTTCGAACTCGGGGCGGTGCCGCGCGCTCAGGTTATGCCCGTTCCATTCCAGGCGGGTTGTTCCGGCATCATGATCATGCTCAATGACCCTGGCGCTGAAAATATTGTAATGGCCGATCAGCGAGGCGACGTCGGCATTGTCGGGATGGTTCATCACCTGGTCCGGCGTGTCGCTTTGCAGTGTTTTCCCGCGGTGTATGACGCACAGCCGATCGGCAATGCGGCGCGCCTCGTTCAGGTCATGGGTAACGTGGATGACCGGCCACCTGAACTGCTGCCTCAATGTGACCAGTTCGCGCACCAGTTTCCTGCGCGTCTGCTGGTCCACGGCGGAAAAAGGTTCATCCAGCAGTAACACGCCGGGGTCCCGCGCCAGCGCCCGGGCCAGGGCCACCCGCTGCTGCTGACCGCCCGACAACTGGTGCGGGTAACGTTCTCCCAGGCCCTCCATGTTCATGATGCGCAATAACTTTTCGGCGCTGTCATGGCTGCTGCCCGGCGCCTGCCGTTGCAGCGCAATCATTATGTTCTGTAAAGCCGTCTTGTGGGGGAACAATGCATAGTGCTGGAATACCATGCCTATGCGCCGTTGTTGAACGGGCAGGTTTACGCCGGCTGCCGTATCCAGCCATTGTTCCCCGTGGCAACGGATATTGCCGGCTGCCGGCGTATACAGGCCGCTGACGGCCCTCAATATGGTGGTTTTGCCGCTCCCGGAGGGCCCCAGGATGACGAGGATTTCACCCGTGTTGCAGGACAGGGATACGTCCAGCGGTATGGGGCCTGCCTGCTGCAGTCGGACCTGGATGGATTCAGCGTCTTTCATGGTGCCCGGCACGGTCGGTCAGGAAGTAGATCAGGGTTATGGAGAGCAGCGAGATCATGAGCAGGGCGGCAGACATGGTCGCCGCACCTGCGTTGTCGAAAGCCTGGACGCGGTCATAGATGGCAATGGCAACCGTGCGCGTCTCTCCGGCAAGGTTGCCGCCCACCATCAGGACCACGCCGAACTCTCCCAGGGTATGGGCGATGGTCAGGATGCCGGCGGAGACGATCCCCGGCCAGGCCAGGGGCAATTCAATGCGCCAGAAAGTCTGCCAGCCGGAAAGGCCGCTGCACCAGGCCGCCTCGCGTACGTTGATTGGAATGGATTCGAAACTGCGCTGCACCGGCTGAACGGCAAACGGGATATTGAAGATGATCGAGGCGATCAGTATCCCCTCGAACGAAAATACCAGGGACTCGCCCGCCACTGCTTCATAGAGCTTGCCCGCGGGTGAGAGTTCCCCCAGGCTTATCATCAGGTAGAAACCCAGTACGGTCGGCGGCAGTATCAGCGGCAGGGCGATCATGGCCTGGATGAAATTCCGCCCTGTGAAACGCGACCATGCCAGCTTGCGGGCGATGAAAACCCCGACCGGCGTCAGGATGAGGGCGGTCAGTCCGGCCAGGAGCAGGGAAACGTTAAGGGCCTGCCAGTCCATGTGTGACACCTGTGGGGACAGAATTAATTCTGTCCCCCGCCTGAGTTACATTTCGTCGGTATGCGAAGAGGCCTGAGCATGAGAATTCAGGGGCCAGGGGCCGGGTGTTGATGTATCTTAACATGCAATGCAGCCCTGCTTCTCAATTCCGGTCTGGTAGCCGTATTTTTTGAAAATGTCGGCGCTTGACCCGGATGACAGGTAATTGTAATACCGTAGCCCCCGGCCGTCATCTTCGCCAAGCAGTACCGCGTACTGGGCAATAGGCGTATGCCATTTCTCCGGAAGTTGAAAACTGGTTCCCTTGCCGGCAAATTGATCCAGCCCCGGAAAAGAACTCGGCACGATGCAAAGGTCAACGCTGCCGGACAGGCAGAACTGCATGGCCTGGGCCGCATTCTCCCCAAGCAACAGTTTTTTGCGGTTTACGACCCACACGCCGGCCTTGACCAGGGCATCTCTTGCAGCCTGGCCGTAAGGCGCGTGTTCCGGGTTGGCGATTGACATCCTCCGGTAATCGCCGTATTGCAATATCCTCAGAACTTCCGCCAGTGTCCGGGGCTTTTCCAGCCTGGATGCTTCAGGCACATACAGGCTGAGACCACCGTAAACCAGTACCTTGGAGGCGATTATCCGTCCGCCGTTGGCGCGCACAAAATCCACGTATTTCTCCGCGGCTGAAATAAACACCTTGAAGGGAGCGCCCTGCACGATTTGCCTGGCGAAGTTGCCGGACGACCCGAACGTCAGGTTGACCCGGCTTCCTTCATCCTGGTAAAAAGCCTCACTGATTTCGGCCAGCGCATGAGTCAGGTTGGACGCTACCGCGACGTTCAACGGTTCCGGGCGGGCTTCCTGAAAAGACAGCAACAGCGGCAACAGGCAGATCAATATACGCATACGGGGAACTATAACAGACTATAATTCCAGGTGAAAAATGCACGCTTCCGAAGAAGGCGCAAATTAACGCAGATTATTTTTCGTAACTACTCACCCCCCCTGTTCGTCCCGCGCTCCCTTCGTCATTCCGGCGAAGGCCGGAATCCAGTCTGTTAAACGGGTCGCTTGCGACACCTTATAACGTGTCCCTTCGGGACGTTTTTTTCACTGGATTCCCGCCTGCGCGGGAATGACGGGGGGCGCGCGGGAATGACGAACGAGGAGAAGTGCAGGAAGGACGAGTGGGGGTGAGTAGTTACTATTTTTCTTCGTCATTCACGCGCGCGTCCCTATTGTTATAAGGTGTCCCTCCGGGACGAGTTGTTGACTGGATTCCCGCCTGCGCGGGAATGACGGGAAAATGTTGTCATTCCAGCGTCCCTCCCATCATAAGGTGTCCCTTCGGGACGAGTTGTTGACTGGATTCCCGCCTGCGCGGGAATGACGGGAAATATTGTCATTCCAGCGTCCCTCCCATCATAAGGTGTCCCTTCGGGACGAGTTGTTGACTGGATTCCCGCCTGCGCGGGAATGACGGGGAAATGCTGTCATTCCAGCGTCCCTTCCATCATAAGGTGTGCCTCCAGGACGAGTAATCGACTGGATTTCCGCCCCCCCTTCGTCATTCCCGCGCAGGCGGGAATCCAGTCAAATACTATGTCGCCCCAGGGGCGACCCTTTATAATACCGGATGCCGGAGCAAACATGCCCCGGCATGACAAGGAGGAGGTGGGCGACTTATCCAATCATGTCCCTATACAAAGAAGTCAGTCAAAACAGCTCCTCATAAAGATCTTTCCACTCTGGGTTCATCTCTTCTATAATTCTCAACTTCCATTCTCTCCTCCATTTTTTGATAGTGTTCTCTCGCTGAATTGCTGATTCCATTGTATGGTCAATCTCATACCATACGAGCTTGTCTACTCGATATTTCTTGGTAAACCCTTCAACGACTTTGGATTTATGTTCCCAGATTCGTTTTGGTAAATCTGATGTGACGCCGACATATAATGTGCCGTTACGTTTGTTTGCGAGAATATATACACAGGGTTGTTTTTCCATGAGCACTCCTTTGTTTCGTTACAAGGTGTCCCTCCGGGACGAGTATTCTACTGGATTCCCGCCTGCGCGGGAATGACGGGGAAATGTTGTCATTCCTGCGGTCCCTCCCATCATAAGGTGCCCCTCCAGGACGAGCAATCGACTGGATTCCCGCGCTCCCCCTTCGTCATTCCCGCGCAGGTGGGAATGACGGAGAAATGTTGTCAATCCTGCGTCCATCCCATCATAAGGTGCCCCTCCGGGACGAGCAATCGACTGGATTCCCGCGCTCCCCCTTCGTCATTCCCTATATGGACTCCTCCCGTTTTGCAAGTAGGCACGAATCGATAGTGAAGGCAGACTGCGGTCGTATATACGGACTCTGATTGGGGTGCGACCCCTGGCCCAAGATGTGTTCGCCCCTTCAGCCCTCTTCGGCGCAACGGCGTTCTCACGCCGCGGGAATGAGCAGGGTCCCTGAAGGTGGGTCTGACCACTATCACGTTGTGCCGTCTTGCAAGGAAATAACATAAACGCTGACGCCTCTCTCCCGGCTGGCCGTTCAGGCGGCGGCCACTGCCGCCGGCGGGTTGCCCGACAGCTGGTTGGCATGGCCCGGATCGTACTCCGTCCGGTAACGCAGCATAGCCCAGGCGGTACGCACGGTTTTGTTTGCCAGGGCCACCGCCGCCCGCCCGGCGCCACGCCGGGCCGCCAGGTCTTTGAGCCACACCTCAACGTCATTACGGGGTTCCCGCCGCGCCAGCGCCTGGAGTACCGCATGGGCGCCGGTAATGAGCGAGGCACGTAAGCGTTTGTCCCCGCTGCGCTTGCCAATCGACCCCAGGCGCACCTTGCCCCCACTGCTGTGCTGCTTGGGGGTCAAGCCAATACAGGCCGCCGCGGCCCGACCATGCCGGTACGCCTGCCCGTCCCCCAGGGCAATATACAACCCCAACGCATTCTTGGGCCCCACCCCGGCCAGTGTCAGCAGCGACCGACACGCCGGCGTCACGCGCACTTGCTCTGCCAACTGCCGCTCCGCCTCCTGCAACGCCGCCGACTGCGCCTGCCATAACTGCCAGGCCAGCGCCAAGAGCGGGCGTAGCGACAACGGCAACCCGTTCTCCGCCTCCTCCAGCACGCGCGGCAACTCACGCCGTAACGCCGCCTCCCCCTTCGGCACCACTTCCCCAAACTCCGCCAGCAGCCCACGCAGCATGTTCCCCGTCGCCGTCAATTGGTCCGTCAGATGCTCCGCCACGCGTTTCTGACACTGCAGACTCTGTTGCTCCACCCCCATCAACCCCACCCCCGGCAATTCCTCCCGCTGCCCCGCACGGGCCACCGCTAACGCATCCCGCGCATCCGTCTTGTGGCCCTGACGGTACGGCAACACCCAACGCGGCGAGAGAATCTTCACCTGATGACCGAACGACTCCGCTAAGCGACCCCAATAGTGCGCACCCCCGCACGCCTCCAGTACCACCAAGGCCGGCGCCTGACGCACTAAATACGCCGACAACGCCGTCCGGCCCATCGCCTGGTTGCTCACCATCCGGTCCTGCTTGTCGACCACGCACACCTGAAACGTGTGCTTCGCTAAATCTATGCCGATTGTGTTAGTATCTCTCATCGTGGACTCCTCGTTGTTGGTTAAACAAAATTGCTTCTCCCCCCTTAACTACCATGATAAGGGGGGAGGAGTCCACACATCGGCGCAGGCGGGAATCCAGTGAAATACTATGTCGCCCTGGGGGCGACCCTTTATAATACCGGATGCTGGAACAGGCCCGGCATGACGAAAAAAGATCAAGAGGAATACAACATGATTTTATTCACAGGGCTGACCGGCGCGGTCGGCACGGAAATAATAAAACTCCTGCCGGAGTATGATCTCCGGGTCAGGGGCCTGGTCAGGAACCCGGACAAGGCGGAAGCGGTGCACCAGGCCGGTTTCGAGGTCATACCCGGCAGCCTGGAGGATGAAGACGCCGTTGGCGCCGCTTTGCAGGGCTGTGACCGGGCTTTCCTGCTCATGGCCAACTCCCGGCAACAGCTCGAACTGGAAAAAAGCTTCGTGGATGCGGCAGTGGAGACCGGTATTGGTCATATCGTCAAGATGTCCGCTAACGGCGCGGATTCAAATTCAACAGCACTATTGAAGCGTTATCACGGTAATGCCGAACAATATATACGGGAGGCCGGGCTGCGTTATACGCTTATCCGGCCAAACTTTTTTATGCAGAACATGCTTCACATAGCCGGTTCTATCGCGGAGGAGGACAAATTCTACATGCCGATGCGTGATGGGCAGGTGGGCATCATCGACGTTCGGGACGTGGCGCGGTTTATCCTGGATGTCCTGACCCTGCCGGGTCATGAAGATAAGACCTATGAAATAACCGGGCCGGAACTGGTGTCGTTCCACGATATCGCTGATCAGTTATCGGAAGTGATGGGCAGGGAAATCCGCTACGTTGACCAGCCGGGAGCGGAATTCAAGCAGTCGTTGCTGCAATGGGTCCCCGATGACTGGTACGTGGAAACCGTCTCAGAGTTGTTCGAACTGATCGCGCAAGGCAGCGGCGCATTGCTCAATGACGAGTACACCCGGGTAACGGGCAGGGCGCCGACCACCCTGCGTCGGTTCTTCCACGACTACTCGTCATTCTTTGAGAAGAGTTGATTTATCCGCAGATGACGCACCCCTGCCCAAAGACATACAGGGGCATGGATTAACGCAGATTATTTTTTGAAATAATTTTCTGTAACTACTCACCCCGCCGTCATTCCCTATATGGACTCCTCCCGTTTTGCAAGTAGGCACGAATCGATAGTGAAGGCAGACTGCGGTCGTATATACGGACTCTGATTGGGGTGCGACCCCTGGCCCAAGATGTGTTCGCCCCTTCAGCCCTCTTCGGCGCAACGGCGTTCTCACGCCGCGGGAATGAGCAGGGTCCCTGAAGGTGGGTCTGACCACTATCACGTTGTGCCGTCTTGCAAGGAAATAACATAAACGCTGACGCCTCTCTCCCGGCTGGCCGTTCAGGCGGCGGCCACTGCCGCCGGCGGGTTGCCCGACAGCTGGTTGGCATGGCCCGGATCGTACTCCGTCCGGTAACGCAGCATAGCCCAGGCGGTACGCACGGTTTTGTTTGCCAGGGCCACCGCCGCCCGCCCGGCGCCACGCCGGGCCGCCAGGTCTTTGAGCCACACCTCAACGTCATTACGGGGTTCCCGCCGCGCCAGCGCCTGGAGTACCGCATGGGCGCCGGTAATGAGCGAGGCACGTAAGCGTTTGTCCCCGCTGCGCTTGCCAATCGACCCCAGGCGCACCTTGCCCCCACTGCTGTGCTGCTTGGGGGTCAAGCCAATACAGGCCGCCGCGGCCCGACCATGCCGGTACGCCTGCCCGTCCCCCAGGGCAATATACAACCCCAACGCATTCTTGGGCCCCACCCCGGCCAGTGTCAGCAGCGACCGACACGCCGGCGTCACGCGCACTTGCTCTGCCAACTGCCGCTCCGCCTCCTGCAACGCCGCCGACTGCGCCTGCCATAACTGCCAGGCCAGCGCCAAGAGCGGGCGTAGCGACAACGGCAACCCGTTCTCCGCCTCCTCCAGCACGCGCGGCAACTCACGCCGTAACGCCGCCTCCCCCTTCGGCACCACTTCCCCAAACTCCGCCAGCAGCCCACGCAGCATGTTCCCCGTCGCCGTCAATTGGTCCGTCAGATGCTCCGCCACGCGTTTCTGACACTGCAGACTCTGTTGCTCCACCCCCATCAACCCCACCCCCGGCAATTCCTCCCGCTGCCCCGCACGGGCCACCGCTAACGCATCCCGCGCATCCGTCTTGTGGCCCTGACGGTACGGCAACACCCAACGCGGCGAGAGAATCTTCACCTGATGACCGAACGACTCCGCTAAGCGACCCCAATAGTGCGCACCCCCGCACGCCTCCAGTACCACCAAGGCCGGCGCCTGACGCACTAAATACGCCGACAACGCCGTCCGGCCCATCGCCTGGTTGCTCACCATCCGGTCCTGCTTGTCGACCACGCACACCTGAAACGTGTGCTTCGCTAAATCTATGCCGATTGTGTTAGTATCTCTCATCGTGGACTCCTCGTTGTTGGTTAAACAAAATTGCTTCTCCCCCCTTAACTACCATGATAAGGGGGGAGGAGTCCACACATCGGCGCAGGCGGGAATCCAGTCTGTTAAACGGGTCGCTTGCGACACATTATAAGGTGTCCCTTCGGGACGTTTTTTTCACTGGATTCCCGCCTGCGCGGGAATGACGAGGGGGGTGAGTAGTTACAATTTTCTCATACAGTGTTTCAGGAGCTACGTCTGCCCCGTTGGGCCAGGCTATCGTTCCACCTACTATAAAAGCCTTATTGAAGAACTCCTTGGTCTTCAGAGGCTGAAAAATCGGCCCTTTATGGATGTATTCGTGGAAATCGACGTCGCCGGCCACGCCATTATCAAATTCAATATTAAAGACGTAATCTCTCTTATAGGTAATATTTACAACATCGTTCATGTTCCACATGGCATTACCCTTATTTAAGCGGTTCAATTTTCTTGATTGTCTTACTTTCCCTGGCTAATTTCCAGTCTTCTTCCAATTCAGACAGATGTAAATCAGTCCACTCGCGCACAAGCTTGGTCGCCGTTCTTGAAGAAAGGCTACCTTTTAGCACATTCCCCTGGAAATCAAATACGGCCTTATTACCTGAATATTCAGCATGAAAATGCGGAGGATTATGCTCGTCATAGAACATTCTGATTATGATCCCAAAAAATCTTGATATTTCCGGCATTGTATTAGAATTTAAACCTGCATATTGTTATGAATATGTTGCTCAATGTCGCTACCACTATCAGCATCAAGCCCAAACAAGGTATGCTGAAAACTATAGGGGATCCCTGTGATATTCTTTATTTCCGATGCACTCAAAGGGGGAGTAACTGTTTGAAACCGCTGCAACGTCATAAAATACTCTTCATCTTCATATTCGGCCTGTCCATGATACGGAGCCGTTTGCAAATTGCCATCCGCTTTTCCGAGTGCAACTATACCTGTACCTGATTGATAAAGAAAAACGGTATCGCCTTTCGCCAAATGCTCAATTTTGCGTTTGTGAGTAAAATACGCAGCTGCTTTGCCCTCATGGAGCATGTCTTCATGATCTTGATCGCTATTCCTAGAGTTCGTGTTCAGAATGTAATAACCCTCAGCAATATCTTCGTAAGGGTTATCCTGGACTCTAAAGGTTGAAATTTCCAACAAGATTTCATCTCCATTATTACCTCGATAGACACGATACACCCAAGGACGTACATCCAATCCGCATGATCGCCAATACTGAATGGCCTCACGCGTCTTATAGTCGAGGCCGTTCGTTATCACAACGAAAACCTGGCGTTGATTAAAATGCTCCTCTGCCAGATTTACGCCAAATTTTGCATCATGGGATTCTTTCAGTGATTGTGTATTGATAATCGATTTTTCATACAAAGCATTGAGATCAGAATATTTGGCATTGCCAAAAATCTGACCATAACGAAGCACTTGAAGAAGATTCGAAGGGTGTGCTTCCCAAATTTTTAGCTCAAAAATGTAAAGCTTGCCCTCTTTGTCAACAGCCATAAGGTCTGGTTCTTCTTGCCAGCGTTGAGACTGCATGAGCAAAATGAGTTCATCATCAGGAAATAATCGATCGAGAGTTCTAAAAAGAATGTCTTGTAAGGCCCGTTCATCAATCCCAAAAGTATTCAGTCGCTCGGTACGCTGTCTCTTCGCGAATAAGGTTGTTGTATTAATACTCAGTAACATAGCTATCCAGCTGCAAATTTCGTACATGCTTAAAATTCTTATAAATTCGTATAAGGGAAAATCCTTCTACGCAAGAAGGGGTCGGACCTCCCTAACTGCTTGTTTGAACACAGATTATACGTCAATTATCCCGGTTGTTTACACTTAAATTGCCCTTTTCGCCATCAATACCGAGGTTTTAAGTATCTCATGACCGTTCCATGCAGGGATCCAGTCATATAATGGGTCGCCTTTCAGGCGACACGTTATCCCACTGGATGCCGGAACAAGTCCGGCATGACAAATGCAGGTTCCCCGTGAAAGCGGGGGACAAGTCCGGCATGACAAATGCAGGTTCCCCGTGAAAGCGGGGGACAAGTCCGGTGTGACAAATGCAGGTTCCCCCGTGAAAGCGGGGGACAAGTCCGGTGTGACAAATGCAGGCTTCCTGTGAAAGCGGGAGACAAGCCCGGCATGACGAATACTGTTTCTATCCCACAGGTTCGCGCATGGTGACGAATTCCTCGGCGGCGGTCGGGTGGATGCCGATGGTGGCGTCGAAGACGGACTTGGTCGCCCCGGCTTTTAACGCGATGCCTATGCCCTGGATGATCTCGCCGGCATCCGCGCCGACCATGTGTACGCCCAGTACCCGGTCAGTGTCCTTGTCGACGATCATTTTCATGAGGGTTTTCTCATCGCTGCCGGTCAGTGTGTGCTTGAGGCTGGTAAATCGGGACTTGTAAATCTCGACGTTTGCATATTCCTGCCGGGCCTGTTCCTCGGTCAGGCCGACCGTGCCCAGGTTTGGTTGGCTGAAGATGCAGGTGGGCACGTCACGGTAATCCACGCGGCGTGACTGGTTGTTGAACAGGTTATTCGCCAGGGCCGTGCCCTCCGCGGTGGCGACGGGCGTCAGGTTCATGCGGTCGGTCACGTCGCCGATGGCGTAAACGGAAGAGATGGAACTGCGGTATTCGTCATCAACCACGATGGCGCCTTTGTCGTTCAGCTTCACTCCTGCCGTCTCAAGCCCCAGGTTGGCCGTGTTCGGCCGCCGCCCGGTAGCGTACATAACCAGGCCCGCGGGCAGCGGCTCGGTGCCCGAGGCGTTCACCAGGTAACGACTGTCTTGCCTTTCTATGCTGCTGATGCGGGTATTGAACAGCAGTTTTATCCCTTTCAGGCGCATCTGTTCAGCGAGAAACTCCCGCATCTCCCCGTCGAAGCCCCGCAGGAACAGGTCGCCGCGGTAGACCAGGGTAGTATCCACGCCAAGACCGTGGAAGATGCCGGCAAACTCAACTGCGATATACCCACCGCCAACGATGACCGCACTGTCCGGAAGAGCTTCCAGAAAGAACGCCTCGTTGGATGAGATAACGTGTTCCCTGCCGGGCATGTCGGGGATATGGGGCCAGCCACCGGTTGCTACCAGTATGCGACCGGCGCTGATGTCCTCACCATTGATCCGGACCGTGTTCGGCCCGGTGAGTACGGCCCTGCCATCGTACAGGACTACGTTATTACGTTTAAGTAAATTCGCATAAATAACATTTAATCTTTTGATTTCGTTATTTTTATTATTTAATAACGTATTCCAATTGAAGTTGGTTTCGGGAACCTGCCAGCCATAGCCGGCGGCGTCATGGAAATCCTCGGCATAATGCGCGGCATAGACGAACAGCTTTTTCGGGATACAGCCGACGTTGACGCAGGTGCCGCCCAGGTAGCGCTCCTCGGCAATCGCGATCTTCGGCCCGAACCCGCCCGCCATGCGCGCGGCGCGCACGCCGCCGGACCCGGCGCCGATGATAAACAGGTCATAATCATATTCACTCATGGTCGCAGATCTTGTGATTAAGTGTTGCCTTATGGGCTCCCATTATAAAGTGTCCCTGCGGGACGTGTATTCTACTGGATTCCCGCCTGCGCCGATGTGTGGACTCCTCCCCCCTTATCATGGTAGTTAAGGGGGGAGAAGCAATTTTGTTTAACCAACAACGAGGAGTCCACGATGAGAGATACTAACACAATCGGCATAGATTTAGCGAAGCACACGTTTCAGGTGTGCGTGGTCGACAAGCAGGACCGGATGGTGAGCAACCAGGCGATGGGCCGGACGGCGTTGTCGGCGTATTTAGTGCGTCAGGCGCCGGCCTTGGTGGTACTGGAGGCGTGCGGGGGTGCGCACTATTGGGGTCGCTTAGCGGAGTCGTTCGGTCATCAGGTGAAGATTCTCTCGCCGCGTTGGGTGTTGCCGTACCGTCAGGGCCACAAGACGGATGCGCGGGATGCGTTAGCGGTGGCCCGTGCGGGGCAGCGGGAGGAATTGCCGGGGGTGGGGTTGATGGGGGTGGAGCAACAGAGTCTGCAGTGTCAGAAACGCGTGGCGGAGCATCTGACGGACCAATTGACGGCGACGGGGAACATGCTGCGTGGGCTGCTGGCGGAGTTTGGGGAAGTGGTGCCGAAGGGGGAGGCGGCGTTACGGCGTGAGTTGCCGCGCGTGCTGGAGGAGGCGGAGAACGGGTTGCCGTTGTCGCTACGCCCGCTCTTGGCGCTGGCCTGGCAGTTATGGCAGGCGCAGTCGGCGGCGTTGCAGGAGGCGGAGCGGCAGTTGGCAGAGCAAGTGCGCGTGACGCCGGCGTGTCGGTCGCTGCTGACACTGGCCGGGGTGGGGCCCAAGAATGCGTTGGGGTTGTATATTGCCCTGGGGGACGGGCAGGCGTACCGGCATGGTCGGGCCGCGGCGGCCTGTATTGGCTTGACCCCCAAGCAGCACAGCAGTGGGGGCAAGGTGCGCCTGGGGTCGATTGGCAAGCGCAGCGGGGACAAACGCTTACGTGCCTCGCTCATTACCGGCGCCCATGCGGTACTCCAGGCGCTGGCGCGGCGGGAACCCCGTAATGACGTTGAGGTGTGGCTCAAAGACCTGGCGGCCCGGCGTGGCGCCGGGCGGGCGGCGGTGGCCCTGGCAAACAAAACCGTGCGTACCGCCTGGGCTATGCTGCGTTACCGGACGGAGTACGATCCGGGCCATGCCAACCAGCTGTCGGGCAACCCGCCGGCGGCAGTGGCCGCCGCCTGAACGGCCAGCCGGGAGAGAGGCGTCAGCGTTTATGTTATTTCCTTGCAAGACGGCACAACGTGATAGTGGTCAGACCCACCTTCAGGGACCCTGCTCATTCCCGCGGCGTGAGAACGCCGTTGCGCCGAAGAGGGCTGAAGGGGCGAACACATCTTGGGCCAGGGGTCGCACCCCAATCAGAGTCCGTATATACGACCGCAGTCTGCCTTCACTATCGATTCGTGCCTACTTGCAAAACGGGAGGAGTCCATATAGGGAATGACGAAGGGGGGAGAGCCGGAATGACGGAAGGGGGAGAGCCGGAATGACGGAGGGGGGAGAGCCGGAATGACCTATACAATTCGAAGTCACTACAAAAAAATCTGCGTTAATCGGCGTCATCTGCGGATTTTTCGTCTTTTCAGGTAATCGACCGCCTTTTTCGCCAGCAGCGGGAAGATACCCAGCAGCACGAAAGACAGGATCAATCCGGGTGATGCAATGTCTTTGAGCTGCTCGATTTTGGCGATCTGCGTGCCCGCGTTCACGTACACGATGGTGCCGGCCAGCATCCCGGCCTGGCTGACGAGAAAGAATGTCAGCGCCCTGATGGGAGTCAGGCCCATTACCAGGTTGATGATGAAAAACGGGAATAGGGGCACCAGCCGCAGGGTGAACAGGTAGAATGCGCCTTCCTCCGCCATTCCCCGGTTGATGGCGGTCAGTTTGTCGGCGAAGCGTCCCTGGATGGCGTCCCGGAACAGGTAGCGGGAGAACAGGAAGGCCAGCGTCGCCCCTATGGTAGAGGCGAAAGAAACGATTACGGTCCCCCAGAGCAGGCCGAAAATAGCGCCGCCGGCCAGGGTAAGGATAGCTGCGCCGGGCAGTGACAGGCCGGTGATAACGATATACAGCAGGAAATAGTAAAGTGCGGTCGTTAACGGCTGCCGCTCATGGAATGCATCCATGACGGCCTGTTGCTGCTTCAGGTATTCCAGGTTGAAATAGCGGCCCAGGTCAAAAAGAAAAAACGCGGCCACCAGTATGGCGACCGTTACCAGTAACGTGATTTGGGTCTTGTTCATCGACTCGTCCGGTTGGTCAGATTGATTGCATGATGTTAGACTGACTTCCTTCCAATGCAGCACCGGCATTCTCCCATATAAAATACAAACAAGGAATTATAAAAATGCAAGCTGAAGCGACCGGCGGCAACCAGAATATTCGCTATGAGCCGGATGAACGTCTCTCGTACCCCCTCACACTCGGTCTTGGCTTCCAGTACGCCGCGCTCATTGTAGGCGGCATCGTACTGACTCCCGCCATCATTGTGCGCGCGTCCGGCGAGAGTGAGACGTACCTGACGTGGGCCGTCTTTGCGGCGCTCGTGATCAGCGGGCTCACTACGGTGATACAGTCGGTTCGGCTTGGACGGTTAGGAGCGGGGTATCCCCTGCTCATGGGCACGTCCGGCGCGTTTATTGCGGTCTCCGTCACGGCGCTGGCGGAAGGCGGCCCGGGTATGCTCGCGACCCTGGTCGTCATCTCGTCCCTGTTCCAGTTTGCGCTCTCGGAGCATCTGGCCCTGTTCCGGCGGCTGATCACACCGGCCGTGGCCGGCACCGTCATCATGCTGATCTCCGTCACCATTATGCCGATAACCTTTGACATGATGACCCAGCCACAGGCGGGAGCGCCGGATATAGCCGCTGCCGCCTGCGCCGGTATCACTTTTGCCGCGACCCTGGCGTTGATATTCTGTTCCCGGGGGGTGATGCGCCTCTGGGCGCCGATGATCGGCATTGTCACAGGGTGTCTGGTCGCCGCCGGTTTCGGCATCTACGATATCGACCGGGTGGCGCAGGCTGCCTGGCTCGGGTTTCCCGATTTTGAAAGCTGGCCGGGTTTCAACGTTGAGTTCGGTTCCGTTTTCTGGGCGCTGTTCCCGGCCTTTATATTCGTGACACTGGTAGGCGCCATTGAAACCATAGGCGATGCGGTCGCTATCCAGAGAGTGGCGTGGCGCAAACCGCGCGCTATCAACTTCCGCACGGTGCAGGGATCCGTCGCCGCAGACGGCCTGGGCAACCTGTTATCCGGGCTTGCCGGCACTGTGCCGAATACCACTTATTCATCCAGTGTCGCCCTTGTGGAAATCACCGGGGTCGCGGCCCGGCGCGTAGGGGCTTGCGTCGGGGTACTGTTTGTGATCATGGCGTTTCTGCCCAAGCTGACCAGCCTGTTTCTTGCCATACCGGACCCGGTAATCGGGGCCTACCTGCTGGTGATCCTGGGGGTGCTGTTCGTACTGGGGATGCAGGTTGTCATACAGGATGGCGTTGATTATCGCAAGGCTGTCTTGGTGGGCGTGTCATTCTGGGTTGGCGCGGGTTTCCAGAACGACCTGCTCTTCGCGGAGTACCTGAACGATTGGCTCCGGGGTCTGCTCGGCAACGGTATGACCGCGGGCGGTCTCACGGCGATCCTGCTGACGGTGTTGATTGACCTGACCGGACCGAAGCGGCGACGAATTGAAACAGAGTTGGACACGAGCGCGTTGGACCGGGTCAAGGAATTCCTGTATGGCTTCGCTGCGGACAAAAACTGGCGCTCGGAAGCGGCCGACCGCCTGTGTCTGGTTGCCGAAGAAACCCTGCTGATCCTGTCACAACTGGATGATGACGACGAGACGGAAAAGAAGCGCCGCTTGTTGCTGGTGGCGCGGGAAGACGGCGGCGCGGCGGAACTGGAATTTATCGCGGCGGCGGACACCGGTAATATTGAGGATCGAATGGCGTTGCTTGGTAATCAGGCCTCCGAGGATGCGGTCGAACACGAAATTTCACTGCGGTTGCTGCGTCACTTTGCCTCGTCGGTGCGCCACCAGCAGTACAGTGACGCGGATATTGTAACGGTGCGGGTCAAGGCATAATTCCGGGTAATTCCAGTAATTACTCCCCCCTCGTCATTCCCGCGCAGGCGGGAATCCAGTGAAAGAAAGGGTCGCCCAGCGGGCGACACAGTATTTTACTGGATGCCGGAACAGGTCCGGCATGACGGAAGGGGTATTGGAGACGGAATTAAATTCCGTCCCCAGCGTCACTCCTGAAGCAATGTAACCCTGACGGATTTCACCGCGTTATCCGTTACCTGGGTAATCTCCATGGTGAAATTGTCGAGCTTCAGGGTCGTCCCCGGCTCGGGCATGGTCTCCAGTCGTTCCAGGATCAGGCCGTTCAGGGTTTTTGGCCCGCCGGCAGGCAGTTCCCAGCCCAGTTCGCGGTTTATGTCCCGTATGGTTGCGCTGCCGTCAATCATGAAAGAACCGTCGTTCTGCCTGACGATGTCCGGGCTGTGGGTCTGGAGATCCGTCGTAAACTCGCCCACAACCTCTTCCAGGATGTCTTCCATCGTAGCCAGTCCCTGTATGGTCCCGTATTCGTCGACGACAAAGCCCAGGCGTTTTTTCACGCGCTGAAAATTCAGCAACTGCGTGTTCAGGGATGCGCTGAGCGGGACGAAGTGGGGTTCTTCGGCAACCTGTTCCAGGTCTTTCCGGGTAATATCGTGGGGATCTTTCAACAGGCGCATGACGCGCCGCGCATGGATGACGCCGATAATCTCATCCAGGTTGTCCCGGTACAGGGGAAGGCGGGTATGGGAACTCTGGCTGATGTAATTCAGGATCTCGGGCAGGTCATCGTTGATATCGATCCCGATAATTTCGTTACGCGGCACCATGATGTCTTCCACCGTGACCTGTTCCAGGTCGAGGATGCCGTGCAGCATTTGCAGGTGCCTGGAAGGGAGCATCTTGCCGGCTTCCGACAGCGCGGTCTTCAACTCTTCCCGCGACAGGCTGGTCTGGTGCCCCTCGTCCAGTTTGAAACGCAGCAATGCAAGAAAATTATTGGAAAGCCGGCTTATTGTCCAGACGAAAGGCTGGCAGATGACTGAAAGCGGTCTCAGGATATAGGATGCAGGAAACGCGAACCGCTCCGGGTGGTAGGCGGCCATGGTTTTCGGCGCGGCTTCGGCCAGCACCAGAAAAATAAAAGTGAGTATCACCGGGCCGAGCGCATAACCGATGTCGCCCATCAGCCTGACGGCAATGACCACACCCAGGGCGGCTACGTAGAAGTTGACGATATTATTACAGAACAAAATCAGGCCCAGCAGGCGGTCCGGACGGTCCAGCAGGTTGGCGGTGTTGATGGCGCCCCTGTGGCCGTCATTGGCAAGATGGCGCAGGCGGTAACGGTTGACCGCCATCATGCTGGTTTCGGAACCGGAAAAGAATGCGGCGACAGCGATCAGCAGGACCAGGATGCCTGACAAAAGGAATAGGGAAACATCATCCATGGATATGACCTCGATATGTAAGGGACAGATTAATTATACCTGCTGCAGGATAAGTTCCAGCACCAGTTTGGATCCGAAATAAGCCAGTAACAGGGAGGCAAAACCGCCCAGGGTCCAGTGAATCAGCTTGCGCCCGCGCCAGCCGCGGGACCATCTGCCCCAGAGCACGACGGCAAAGATAAGCCAGGCGAGGATGGACAACACCACCTTGTGGGAGAGGTGTTGCCCCAGTATGTCGTGCATGAACATCAGGCCCGTCGCCAGGCTCAGGCTGAGCAGGAAAAAACCGATGGTCAGGGTCTGTACCAGCAGTTCCTCCAGTATTTGCATGGGGGGCAGGATATTCAGGATTTTCACAGGTTGCCTGTTACGCAGCCTGGCTTCCTCGAACGCCAGGACCAGTGATTGCAGCGCGCCTATGGTCAGGAGGCTGTAAGCGGCCACGGACAGTATGATGTGCATTTTCAGCCCGGCGGCGATGCCCCCGGGTATGATGCTGGTGCTGGGCAGAATGCTTTCCAGCAGCAGCGCCAGCGCGGCGACAGGAAAGAAGATGACCACCAGGTTGCTCATGGCCCTGTATAAACCGATGAGGACGGCAAGCAGTGCGATGACCCAGCATACCAGGGACAGGGCATGGAAAAACCCCAGGTTGAAACCTGCATCAACCAGGATTTCGCGATACAGGACCAGGCCGTGTCCCGACAGGGCAAGTCCGGCAAGGGCGGCAATCGTGTGGCTGAAGGCTTCCGTCGTCAGCCGCAGGCGAAAAATCCTGATACCCAGCCAGCCGGCGGTCAGCAAATAGAGTAAAATTACGGCGGCGCTGATGAGAGTACTGGTATCCATATGGTATCGGCTGCGGATCAGATTTCTAAATCTACCATAAACAGGGGACGGCATGTTTGAAAATTTAAGCGGGCGCTTCAGCCGTATCGTTCAGCAGTTGCGGGGTCATGCGCGCCTGACGGAAGACAATATCGCATCCACCATGCGGGACGTGCGCATGGCATTGCTCGAAGCGGACGTGGCATTGCCGGTGGTGCAGGCGTTCATCGAGCAGGTTGAAGCCGAAGCGCTCGGGAAGGAGGTGTCAAGCAGCCTCAATCCAGGCCAGGCGCTGGTGAAGATCGTACAGGATGAACTGGTTCACCTGATGGGAGACGGCCAGGCGTCCCTGAACTTTGATGTCCCGCCGCCTGCGGTCATCCTGATGGCCGGGCTGCAGGGATCAGGCAAGACCACCACGGTTGCGAAACTGGGCAAATGGTGCCGGGAGAAGCACGACAAGTCCGTGGTGGTGGCCAGTTGCGACATCTACCGTCCGGCGGCCCTGGAGCAGATGCGGGTGCTGGCCGGGGAAAACCGGCTTGAATATTTTGCCGCGGGAGACCGGAAACAACCCGTCGCCATCGCCGAGGCGGCGCTGAAACACGCCCGGTCCCGTTTTGCTGACGTGCTCATCGTCGATACGGCCGGGAGGCTGCATATCGATGAGGATATGATGGCGGAGATCCGGCATATTCATAGCGCGCTCACCCCGTCCGATACCTTGTTCCTGGTGGACAGCATGATGGGGCAGGACGCGGTCAACGCGGCCCGGGCATTCAACGATGCCCTGGACCTGACCGGAGTGGTATTGACCAAGGTGGACGGTGACGCCCGGGGCGGGGCGGCGCTCTCGGTCCGGCACGTCACCGGCAAGCCCATCCTGTTCCTCGGCACCGGTGAGAAAACTTCGGAACTGTCCCCGTTTTATCCCGACAGGATCGCATCCCGGATACTGGGCATGGGCGACATGTTGAGCCTGATCGAGGAAGTGGAGGAAAAAACGGACCAGGAAAAGGCAAAAAAGATCGCCAGGAAGCTGAAAAAGGGGAGAGGATTCGATCTGGATGATTTTCGCGACCAGGTCCGGCAGATGCAGAGCATGGGAGGGCTGAGCGGCCTGCTGGACAAGATGCCGGGTATGCAGCAAATGTCCATGGACTCCGTGGGGGGGCTGGCCGGCCAGGAACATGAACTGGTCAAATTCGAGGCGATCATCAACTCCATGACGCCCGGAGAGCGGCGTTTCCCTGCCGTCGTCAACGGTTCCAGGAAGAAACGCATCGCTTCCGGTTCAGGCACGCAGATACAGGATATCAACCGCCTGCTGAAACAGTTCGGCCGGATGCAGAAGATGATGAAAAAACTGAGCAAGAAAGGCGGCATGGAGAACATGATGCGCGGGCTCGGCGGGAATATGCCCCGCGGCGGTTTCCGTCGGTGAACCCGGCGCCATACCGGGCTAACTGCCTCATTCATCAAACCAGGCTTACTTCGTCATACCGGGCTTGACCCGGTATCCAGTCGATTAACGGGTCGCCGGAGGCGACACAGTATTTCACTGGATTCTGGTCCCGGCCTACGACATGCCGGGATAAACTTTCGCCGGAATGACAAATAAAGTTTGATACACAAACACCACCGAAAACGCGGCAAACCAGAACAGGCTCCACTCGGCGATGCTCAGGGACAGGAAAGTCCATACCGTCTCGGCGCACTCCCCGGAACCGGTGAAGATCAGCTTCAACGCATCGAACAGGGGGAATGCCTGCAGGATGAAATCCAGTCCCGGTCCGCATTCCGGCACCCGGTCCGGAGGCAGGTGCTGCAGCCAGACCTGCCGTGCGGCAATGCCGGCGCCCGCCAGCGCGCAGACCAGCGCCAACGCGCTGTAGATGCGGCTTGCCGCGCCGTGCAGGAACCCGGCCAGGCAGACGACCCCGACTCCCATGTAAGCGACGCGCTGCAATATGCACAACGGGCACGGGTCCAGGCCCCGGACGAATTGCAGGTAATAACCAAAACCCAGCAACACCATGCAGACCAGGGCTGCAAACAGAAAAAAACTGCGCTCAAAGGTAAATTGAAAGGTCATCGCCATTCACTATCTTCATGCCCGTTCCCGGTCTTCATCGTCATTCCCGCGAAAGCGGGAATCCAGTTAAATTACTGTCCCGCAGGGACACCTTATAAGTACCTCTCAAAAAATTCGATTATCCGCCGTTCCAGCCAGTACACAGCATACCCCGGCGTCCTGCCGCTGACAAACCCGATATGCCCGCCGGTCCGGGCGAGTTCCAGTTGCACGTGTTCGGACAGTTCGTCCTCCGCCGGGATGACGTCTTCGGTCATGAACGGGTCGTCCCGGGCCTGGATCAGCAGCGCAGGCACGTTGATGGTCTTCAGAAACTGCCGGGAACTGCTGCGCGTGTAATAATCGTCCACCCCGGCAAAGCCGTGCAGCGGCGCAGTCACATTGTCGTCGAAGCTGAAAAAATCATTGAGTCGCCGGAGCCCGGCGAGGTCAATCGGACAATCCATCGAACTGAATTTTCCGGCGATTTTCCGCTTCAGCAGGTTCAGCAGGCGGCGTTGGTAGATCCTGGAAAAGCCTTTATTGAGCCGTCTCGCCCCTTCCGCCAGGACATAGGGCGCGGAAACGGCGGCCGCAGCATTAACCTTTCCCTTGCGGTCTGCCTCTCCCAGGTATTTCAAAAGGGCGTTACCTCCCAGCGAATAGCCTGTTGCCGCGATGGGGACGCCGGGATAACGCTCACGCAGGCGCTCTACCAGGAAGCCGATGTCGCCGGTGTCTCCGGAATGGTAACTGCGCGGCAGGCGGTTATGCTCGCCGCCGCAACCGCGGAAATGCATGAACACGCCATGCCAGCCGCGTCGTTCAACAGCCGCCAGCAACGGCTTCACGTAATGGGAGTCGACACAGCCTTCAAGCCCGTGAAAAACCGCCACGACCGGAGCGCCGGCATTTGCGGTCAGGCACAGGTCGACAAAATCCCCGTCCGGCAATTCGAGCCGTTCACGGGTCAAATCCACCTGCGGCCTGCGCCGGAAGAAATACGGCCACAGGGTCTGAAGATTACCGCCCGGCAGCCACCATGCCGGTTCGAACCGGCTCGCTACGATCTTTCCGTGTTTCATGGACAGCCATTATACAGGCGGCATTTACTCCAGGTGGCCCTTGTGTGGTTTCTGCAATGCCTTCTGATCAGGCAAGCAATTTTTTCGCATCCTTCAGCAACAACAGGAGTTGATTTTCCTTGACGGGGGAGGGGATGAAGCCAAATCGCTCGTAGAAATTTCCGGCGCCGGAAATCGGGTGAGTCAATATGGCCCGCATTCCGGCTTGTTCAAAAATCAGCAGGCTTCGCCGGATTGCATCCTTCAGCATCCCTTTGCCAATACCACGTCCGTGATATTCCCGGCAAACCGCCATACGGGTCAGAATGACCACGGGAACAGGGTATCGCCCCATTCCTTTCCGCGCTCGTTCAGGCGCTTCAAGTGTATCAATTTGTCCTACCGTCAGACTGAAGTATCCGACCACGCGTTCATCATCTGTCACTACAAAGGTTTTTGTCGAACCGCTCGCCCGGGCTTGGCGGGCATGGAAGTTCAGCCAGTCATTCAGCATCGGCACACCACAATCAAACGCTTCCAGGTCATGTTGCGGGTCAAGAGGAACGGGGCTGTGTATTGTCACTCATCATCCCAGGGCGATGGAGTGGAAAACAATCTTTGCAAACCGGGGTTTTCGGTTGGCGGCTGGTCAAGCAATTCAAGTAAGGACTGGTACTGGGAATCTCCCACCAGGAACAGGCGTTGATCCAACAGTGTCTCCTGCGCAGCCAGACAGGCGCTTTCGAGAATGAACTCCGTCAATGACTTCTGTTTTACCTGCGCTGCCTGGCGAAGGATCATCTCCTGTTCAGGCGTTGCGCGCAAACCCAGACGGGATGAACGGGTTTGTGCATCAATGGCCGGCGATGATGTCATGGGAGACCCCTGTATCTGTTGTCCGGCCAACATGTTATCACGTTGTTGGTACAATATCTACAGCTGCGGTCAAGCTGTGTTATTCCCTCCTCATTGACTCCTGTTCTGCGCCTATATATATTTGAGAAATACCCGTTCCGATACGAAACGGACATTCTGCAGCTGTTTAGGGAGGACATGTCATGTCAAAAGACTTGATCGCAATCATCGGTGTCGGCGTAAGCCTAGCCGGCCTTATTCTCTACAGCCAACATAACCTGAGATCGGAGATGAAGGCCGAATTCAATATACACCTTGAGGCAGTCAACGGGTTACGCGAAGACGTGGGCCAATTGCAGGAACGCGTGGCGCGCCAGGAAGGATTGATGGAAGGGCTGCGTGATGCCATCATCGGATCGCGTGAATTGGTCGCCGGGCCGGGCTAGCCAATTCCGGAAGCAAATCCGGGACACCCGTAGATTAGGTGTGTTATAGGTATCCTGATTTTGCGTACTGATTTTGCGGCATGGGATGATGCCCGCTTGGCCCCCCCTTCTCTGTTCTCCATTCCCGCGCAAGCGGGAATACAGTGAAATACATTGTCCCGCAGGGACACCACATATTTAAGTTGAATTTTCTACTAATCTGTACTATTATCCGTAATAGTCTGACTATTATGGAGTTCATTCCGGAATGGAAAATATACGCAGAGGCTTGGATATTGAACTTGAACAAGGTCAATCCGCTTTTCTTTGGGGGCCTCGCAAGGTTGGCAAATCAACCTTTCTGAAACAAGCGTTTCCGCACAGCGTTGTCTATGATTTTCTCAGGACGGACCTTGTGCTTGACCTGATAAGGGACCCCTCCCTGTTACGGGAGCGGCTTCTTGCTGACCGGAAACGGGCGAGGGCGTTTCCTGTTATCCTGGATGAAGTGCAGAAAGTGCCGGCAATCATGGATGAGGTCCATTGGCTGATTGAAAATGCCAGTTTGAATTTTATCCTGTGCGGATCCAGCGCCAGAAAGCTGATAAAAGGCGGCGCCAACCTGCTTGGCGGACGGGCATGGCGCTTCGAGATGTTCCCGTTCGTCTCCCATGAAATCAAACAGTTCGATTTGTTGCGCGCCCTGAACCAGGGATTGATACCGTCCCATTATCTCCGGGACAATTATCAACGTTCGTTGCGAGCTTATGTGCAGGATTACTTGAAAGAGGAAGTATTCAATGAGGGCATGGTTCGTAACGTTCCCGCCTTCTCACGATTTTTTGAAGCGATGGGCTATTCCCACGGAGAACTGATCAACTATGCAAATATTGCGAGAGACTGCGGAGTTGACGGAAAAACCGTAAAAGAATATTTCCAGATACTGGTTGATACGTTGCTGGGATGTTTTGTGCCTCCGTACAAAAAAAGGCAAAGCCGTCAGGTTATCAGCAAGGCTTCCAAGTTCTACCTTTTTGACGTCGGCGTCGCCGGGTATCTCAGTAAACGCAGGATAACCGAACCACGCGGGGAGCAGTTCGGCAAAGCCCTGGAACATTTTGTATTAATGGAACTGAAAGCCCACAGCTCGTACCATGACCTGCATTATGAGATAAGTTTCTGGAGGACCAAATCCGGGCTGGAAGTGGATTTTATACTGGGAGCCGGAGAGATCGCCATAGAAGTAAAAGGCACAAGCCGCGTGGATAAAACCGACCTGAAGTCCCTGAGAGCATTTATGAACGAGTTCAAGCCAAGACTGGGACTGGTAGTGTCAAACGAAAAATACCCGCGTAAAATCGGTGATATCATTGTACTGCCGTGGGAGGACTTCCTGAATAAGCTGTGGGGCGGGGAATTAGGGATGGCCTGACAGGAATTTCGCAATCATACCGAATCCCATATTTATTAAAAAATTCTGGTATGTCGAGAAAATCGATACTTAAAAAAGGTGGTCGATAGGTTAAAGGAACTGGCGGGAAGCCGCGATCCGTGTCTGCAAGACCGGGAGTTGTACCTGATTCGCAACCTGACGCGCGGCCGCGGCGTATCGTTTTTCGATGATTTCAGTTATTACCCGGATTTCATTGTCTGGCTGAAAGACAAGCATTGCCAGCACGTGGTTTTTCTTGATCCGAAAGGATTGGGGCGGTATGGAAGCCGGGAACGAAAAAAGGTCCAGCTACACCACGACATTCATCAAATTGAAGAACGGGTTCGCAAGACCGACCCCGACCTGCGCTTGAGCGCTTACATCCTGTCCGTTACGCCTGTGCAAAAGATAGACGATGGAAAGCGTTCAGCCAGCGCATGGAAAGAGGACGGGGTTTATTTCCTGAATGAGCCGGATTGTTTGAAGCAGGTCATCACGCATGTATTACAACGAGAAACCCTGGTTTACTGACTCAATTCGACAACTTGAATCGGCAGTTGATTTGCTGGTATTCAGGCGGGTGGCAAAGCGTCCTGACTGGTTTTGCTTTGCGGACGGCGGTGCTTAACCTGCTTGACGTCGGATGCCGTTTTCTGGGGTAAGCACAAGGCGTCGAGTTCGCGCATTTTTTGTTCATCTACCAGCCCGATTTCGTACAGACCTTTCACGCTCTCATGCACAACTTCCAGGATGGATTTATTATTCATCGCTTATAATCTCGATTAATTCACCCGCTTTTATCGTCCGGCTTAATTCTTCTTTGTTGTAACCCAACAAGATACCAGCAGAGGCTTTCAGGGCTTTTAATTCATCACCCCTGATGTTGGCCTTTACGTTCTTGACAAAGCCGTAAATAAAGAAGGCTTTGCTACCTGTGCGGTAAGCCAGCAGGGTACGCATCCCACTGCTTTTACCCCGACCGCTTAATGCCACGCGCTTTTTAAAGACTTGCCCGCCAAGGTTTGTGCCTGACAGGCCGCGTTCCATTTCAGCAACTACCTGCCGCAGAACGTTATCCGTCACTCCTTCCTGTGCGGCCCATTTGCTGAACTCCCTGATTTTAAATATACGCATGGACTATCCTTGTTATTCAACGTCAATATAGCAGTTGGTGTCATATTTTCAACTTGTTTTAATTCCCGAAAAATTAAAAAGATGTATCAGCGCGTCCAAAAGATCATCTTGCCAAAACTGGGAGATCAATACGCTGACGGGCGAACCGAGCGCAGGCGCGAATATTGTCCGGTTCAAGGTCCGGCATCTCATCAAGAGCAGCGGTTTGAGACAAGCCGGAATCGACAAGATCGGGCACATCCGATCTGATATTTGGCTTGTCAAATGGTGTAAAAACGTGTGATAATGCACCGCAAACGACCATTTTGAAGGCCA
This sequence comes from Gammaproteobacteria bacterium, assembly GCA_965204045.1. Lineage (GTDB taxonomy): Bacteria > Pseudomonadota > Gammaproteobacteria > Eutrophobiales > Eutrophobiaceae > JAAXHV01. The sequence continues at coordinate 3,387,510 of CBDBDW010000002.1, read as the reverse complement.
AACCATGCCGAGACAAACGATCACGTTCAGCGAACCCAACCATGCCTGGATTCAGTCTAAAGTCGATAGCAGGGAATTTCGTAATCATACCGAGGTAGTGAACGATACCTTACGTAAAGCCCGTGAAATGGAAAGTGGAATTGAAGCCATACGCCGCCGCTTGATTGCGGCTGAAAACAGCGGCTTCACCGATATGACAATGGATGAGATATGGGAAGAGGCCAGACGGGATGGCAAGGTATCGCCTTAGTAACATAGCAAAAGAGGATTTAATCTCAATTGCCCGCTGGGGCGATGAGCGCCATGGCATAGAACGATCACATCAGTATCGTGACGACCTCAAGGCACATTTTATGTTCCTTGCTGAAAACCCGCTGCTCTATCCTGCGGTTGATCATATCAGGTCCGGGTATCGTCGTAGTGTGTGCGGTGTGCATTCTGTCTATTACCGGATTGACGGTGATATTGTAGAAATTATGTCCGTCCTGCGAGCGCAGGACCCAGACAGGCATCTACCGAAGGATTATACGAGACCAACTCCTGTATAATCATATCCCTGTTCATGATAGCTTTCTAACAACACGGTTATGGACTTGTGCCGCCGTTAATTGACTAATGGAAAGAAATTTCTCTCCCTGAAATAAATGGAAAAATTCAACCGACTGAAAGAAATCCTGCGGACGATGTTCCAGCTTGACCGGGGCGACCTGGACTTCGGCCTGTACCGGATTATGAATATGAAAGCGGCGGAGATCGCCGATTTTCTCGATAATGACCTGTTGCCCCAGGTACAGGACGCGTTAACAGGCGATGCCCAGGAACAGCAGGCCGACCTGGAAAACGAACTGGCCAAGGCGCGGACAACAGCAAGGGACCTGGGGGCTGACCCTGAGGAAATGCCCAAGGTCAAGGAGTTGCAGGAGCAACTTTCAGAAGTCAAGGCCGACGTGGCAGCGGAAGCCGATGTCTATAACCATCTGGCCAACTTCTTTGCGCGCTACTATGACGAAGGCGACTTCATGTCGTTGCGCCGTTATTCCGGCGGCGGGCAATCGAGCTACCTGATTCCCTACGACGGCGAAGAAGTAAAACTGCATTGGGCGAACGCCGACCAGTACTACATCAAGTCAACGGAAAACTATGCTTCCTACGTGTTCAGCGTGGGTTTGGGGGATGAAAAACGGCGCGTAAGGTTTGAGATAGCCAAAGCGGACAATGAAAAGGACAACGTCAAGGAAGCAAGCGATAAGCAGCGCCGTTTCCTGCTGGCGGAAGGCGATGATGTGGAGACGATTGAGATTATCGGCGCTGACCTTGTCATACGCTTCGTGCACCGGCCCTTGACGGAGAGTGAAAAGAAAATCTGGAACGGCAACGGCAACAAACAACAGGAGACAATCAATCAGGCTGTTGCAGAACGAATCCTGAACAGCCTGGAACCTGCCTGCCAAGTCTTACTGGCAGTGAAAGCGCCGACGGAGAACAATCCGGAACGTACCGTGCTGGCCAAGCACCTGGCTACCTATACCGCAAAGAACAGCTTCGATTACTTCATTCACAAAGACCTGGGCGGATTCCTGCGGCGGGAACTGGACTTGTACCTGAAGACCGACGTGTTGAACCTGGACGACTTGGCGGTGGGAGATACCTTACGCCTGCAACGCGCCCTGGCGCGCACAAGGGCTGTGCGACACGTGGCGGACAAGATCATTGCTTTTCTGGCGCAGATAGAGGATTTTCAAAAACAGCTTTGGCTCAAGAAGAAATTTGTGCTGGAAACGCAGTACTGCGTCACGCTGGACAAGGTGCCTGAAACACTTTACCCGGAGATTGTCCAAAACAAAGCGCAGCATGATGAATGGGTGGACCTGTTTGCCATTGACAAGATTGAGGGCGACCTGGGCAATGGCAACACGGGTTATACAAATCCCCTAACTGTTGATTTTCTGAAGCACAACCCGTATCTGGTGCTGGATACACGCCATTTTGAGCGTGGTTTTATTGACAGGTTATTGGCGGCGTTGTCTGATGAGGGATCACTGGAAGATCAGTTGGATGGTCTTCTGGTGCATGGGGAGAATTTTCAGGCGTTAAACTTGTTGCAAATAAGGTTATGGGAGCACATAAAGAGTATTTATATCGATCCACCATATAACACTGATGCTTCAGCGATTCTTTATAAAAATGGCTATAAGAATTCCTCTTGGATATCATTGTTGGATGATCGTTTAGCTTTAGCTCATAATTTACTTCGTAAAGACGGGATAATTTGTGCAGCCATCGACGACGAGGAAGTCTCTGCGTTGCGTGCTGTGATGACAAACAAATTTGACCAGGAACTGGGTATTGTGACAGTAAGGTCCAACCCTGCAGGGCGCAAAACAAAAGGTCGTTTTGCCCCTGCCCATGAGTATGCTTTATTTTACGGAAAAACCGATGAATCGGTCCCAGGTGCGTTAGAGAAAACAGAAAAGCAAAAAAGTAGTTATCCAAAGGAAGATGAAAAAGGCAGGTTTGCATGGACAAACTTTATCCGCTCCGGCACCAATGATAAAAGACAAGATCGTCCTAAGCAGTTCTATCCAATTTTTGTTGATGATAGAGATGAAATACGTATTCCGAAAATGGAATGGGATGATTATGCCCGTGAGTGGAACCTGTTGGAAACCCCTTTAGAGACTGAGCTATCAATTTATCCATTCAGAAAAGCTGGTGAGAAACTAATAGAAGGAAATTGGCATCGTGGACATAGCCGGGTGGTTGAAGAGCCGGACGAATATCGTGTCAGAAGAAGTCGTGCCGGTGAAGTGTCTATAGATTTCAAAAAGCGCATGGATGAAGATTCTTTACCCAAAACATGGTGGGATAGTAACCAATATTCTTCTGCGAACGGAACGACTCAACTGTCTGATATTTTTGGGCACAAGAATTTTGATTTCCCAAAATCCGTTGATCTGTTGAAGGACTGTATAACATCTTCCATAAACGGCGGTATCAATGCAGAAGTGCTTGATTTCTTCGCCGGCTCCGGCACCACCGGCCACGCAGTCATCAACCTCAATCGCGAAGATGCAGGTGGGCGCAAATACATACTGGTAGAGGTCGGCCATCACTTTGATACGGTATTGTTGCCGCGTCTCAAAAAGGTCGTTTACTCGCCGGACTGGAAAGACGGCAAGCCGATTTCCCGTAATGGTTCCAGCCAATTCTTCAAATACATCCGCCTTGAATCCTACGAAGACACTTTTGACAGTCTTGAGCTTACCCCGCCATCATCTGCGCAACAGGATATGCTTGCCCGGAATCCTGCCTTGCGTGAGGACTACCAGTTACGCTATGCACTCGGTGAAGAAACCGCCGGCAGCGCCTCCCTGTCAGGCAGAAATTTTAACGACCCCTTTACCTACACGCTGTCTGTGGTACGGGACGGCGCCAGAAATGAAACACCGATTGACCTGCCGGAAACCTTCAATTTTCTCATCGGTTTGCGTGTTGGCGCCAAGCGCAATATCGAAGATGTTCTCACCATTACCGGAACCGATGCTGAAGGGCAAAGATGCCTGATCCTGTGGCGCAACCAGGAGAAAACGGATGCCTCAGCGCTGGATAACTGGTTTGCCAACAACCGCGAACGTTTTGGCGCCCTGGATGTTATTTATGCCAATGGCGACCACACCCTTAACGCACTGAAACTGCCAAACGATAGCTGGACAGCAAAGACCATTGAACCGGTTTTCCGTGAACTCATGTTCAAGGAAGAAAAGTGAAGCTACCCGAAACCCAATGCTGCTCCGAAACTACCTCATCCTTCATCGCTTCATCTGCCAGGAATTTGGTTATGAAAGTCTGCGCGCCATGTTGGGCCTGCTTGACGGCGTATCGTCAGGATTTACTCCCAATGGCGAGAGTGAGTATGCTCAGGCACTTTTTTTGCATCCTCAACGGGCTCGTGTCTCCCCCGCACAACTGGCCGGGTACGACGCCAACATAGTCAGACACAGTCGCACGTTACGCATGACTGAGGAGGATGGGAGAGGGTGGAAAGCCTACCAGTATCTTGCGTTACTGCTTACCGAGTATTACCTCAGTCGTTACTTTGATGACCCTGACGATTTATGCGCCGATTTAAACAGGGCAAAAGCCGGAGACAGGTATGCAGCGACGATGCCGACGTATGTAACGGATGACCTGCGCACCATAGCGTTTCAGAGTGCAACCGGTTCCGGCAAGACGCTGCTCATGCACGCCCATATTCTCCAGTTTCAGCATTACCTGGGTCGGTCCGGGGAGCGGTTGAACAATATCGTCCTGTTGACGCCTAACGAGCAGATGTCGATGCAGCATGAACGTGAGCTACAGGCGAGCGGGTTGCGTGCGCGCTTATTTTCGGCGGAAGCGGGAGCGGACATATTCTCACCCATTGAGATCATCGATCTCAACAAACTGGCTGAAAAGAAAGGCGTCAAGCGCGTAGCCGTAGAGGACTTTGGGGACAACAACCTGGTTCTGGTTGATGAAGGGCACCTGGGAGCGTCCGGCAAGGTTTGGCGTGAGCGTCGCAAGGAGTTATCCCGAGGCGGCTTTACCTTTGAATATTCCGCCACCTTCAACCAGGTTGTGAATAAAAAAGACGCTGAATTGCTGGATGCTTATGGCAAGTGCCTGCTATTTGATTATACCTATCGGCAGTTTCACGAGGATGGTTACGGCAAGGACTACGCGATCTCCAATCTGCCCGGTGGAATGGACGATGCAAACAGCAACATGTACCTGCTCGGTTGTCTGTTGACATTCTATCAACAGTATCGCATCTGGCTGGACCAGGGCGCTCAATGGACGTCATTTAACGTCACCAAACCGCTGTGGGTATTTCTCGGTAAAACCGTGACCGGTTCGAGCAAGGCGGATCAGGCAACGAAGTCGGACGTCATTCGTATTCTGAATTTCCTTGCATGGGCGCTTACAAATGGAGATGAGGTACGGCCTATGCTCAATAGTCTGCTCACAGGCCAATCCGGTCTGCCTGACGAAAGTGGACAGGATTATTTTGCCGGCTGGTTTGCTTACCTTGACAGCCATCCGGCGGATGACCTGTATGTCGATATCTGTGAAGCATTGTTTAACGGATTGGGCAAGCTGCACATCGTCTATCTCACTGCCGGCGAAGGTGAGTTACACTTGCGCAGCGCGGATAATCCCGTGTTCGGTGTGGTGAATATCGGCGATTCTACCGCGCTCCATAAACTGCTGATGGCAGAGGACAACCCGGATATCTCCATTGAACGAGAAGCAGGGTTTGCGGAAAAACTGTTCGCAGACGTGGACAAGCCAAACTCACCGGTGAATCTCGTTATCGGCGCGCGCCGCTTTATTGCCGGCTGGAATTCCTGGCGAGTAAGCACTATGGGCCTGATGCACGTCGGCGTCGGTGAAGGTCCGGAAATTATCCAGATGTTCGGACGGGGGGTGCGTCTCAAAGGCTGGAACATGAGTCTCAAACGCCATCCAAAGAGCGGCGCGGAACTGCCGGATAACAGCGCTGACCTGACTGAACTTGAGACCTTGTATATCTTCGGATTACGCGCTAATTACATGCAGGCTTTCCGGAACCTGATGGAAAAAGAGGGTATGCGTGTGGAGCAGGACACCGTGGAACTACCTGTTACCTGGAATTTCGGCAAGAAACTCAACCTGAAGCTGATCCGTATCAAGAGTAATCAAAAATTTGAATTTTCCGGCAAGAGGCCGGTCTTGCCGAACCCTGATGAGCCAAACAGACCTGTAGTGACGCTGAATCTATACTCCCGGCTACAGTCCGTGGCGTCGAGTGACATGGTTTCAGAACCCAAATTTGAGGAAGACTCAGTCACTCTCAACACACATCATACATTTTTCAATACCACACGGATTTACCACAGGATACTTGCGCGCAAACAACAAAATAACTGGAACAATCTGACCATCAGGTATGAGACTATCGAGCAACTCCTGCAAAATCACGACTGGTATATGTTGTCCATGCCGCGTGAACGACTGAAATTCAATAATTTCCAAAACATCAAAGATCTGGAAGAGATTGCAGTCGAGCTTATCACTGAGTATGTCAACCAGTTCTGGCGTACACAACGCCGGCACTGGGAAAGTGAGCATATAGAGGTGGTAACACTGGATGAAAATGACAGCAATAACGTTAAGGCTTACGAGTTATCGACCGAAGTAACGCAGAGACAACTAATCAGCGATATTCACGAATTAAAAGAGAACATTCGGGAAGGTTATTTCCATGATTTGAAACTTGGCGTCATCAGGGCCAACGTCCATGCCTACCAGCCGTTGCTGTATGCGGCGCCGGATTGCAAGGTCACGGTCAAGCCGGTTGCTTTGAATATGAATGAAAAAAAGGTGGTGGAAAAGCTCAGGGAATTGGTGGAACCCCGGGATTCATGCTTGCAGGATAAGGAGTTGTACCTGATACGCAATCTTTCGCGCGGCCGTGGCGTCTCGTTTTTCGATGATTTCTGCTATTACCCGGATTTCATTGTCTGGTTGAAAGACGACAATTGCCAGCATGTTGTTTTTCTTGATCCCAAAGGGCTGGGCCGGTATGGGAGCAAGGAGCAAAAAAAGGTGCAACTACACCACGATATAAATGAAATTGAACGACAGGTTCGCAAAACTGACCCCGCTCTGCGTATGAGCGCTTACGTTTTGTCAGTTACGCCGGCTAACCAGATTGATGGAAGCGTCCGTTCAGTATCCGAGTGGAGAGAGGACGGGGTTTATTTCCTGAATGAGCCGGATTGTTTGAAGCAGGTCATCACGCATGTATTACAACGAGGAACCCCGGTTCACTGACTCAATTCGACAACTCGAAGAAGCAGGTTATCCTGTCCCGGTCGTTTCTCTTATTGAGTTAACAGGCCAGTCCGCAAAGCTTTTCGCAACTACGCGTCCGGCCCCGATAAACGGCCGTTCCAGGACGATCAATAATTCCTGGCCTTTGTCGGTAATTGCCGAGTTCACTACTGCGCCAATATTCCTTTCCTCTCCTTCCGGCACCAACGCGGAACCAGGTTGCAGGAGAGTGTTGTTATCGGTCGTGGCATGGCATAAACGCCGTTTCACTTCGCCGCGATAACGCAAGCGTGCGATGATCTCCTGTCCCGGATAACAACCTTTTGTGTAAGACAGGGCATCCAGGTGGTCCAGGTTGAGTTCCTGGGGCAGGAAGCGCCCCCTGGTTGCCGGGGAGATCCATGGAATTCCCTGTCTGATGAATGTCGTTTGCCAGTCACAACCGTCCATTGCGGATATATAAGCCGGCAATTCCGGAATGTTCCCTGTCCCGGTGCTGGCATCGACAATATTTACGTTCGCGCGCAACACGTACATCTTCAGGCGTTTCAGGAATGTGTCTTTCAGTATCTCAGGCAACAGCAGCCAGAAGGTGCCGTTCAGGCGCGCCAGGATGAAGGTGGCGATCACCCGGCCTTTGGGGTCGCACCAGGCGCTGAGGCCCGCCCGCCCGGAAGCCAGGCCGGTGACGTCGGTAGTGAATTGTCCGTGCAGGAACCCCGCGGCGTCCGCGCCATCGATTTTGATCGTAGTGAAGAAGTTACGCAGTTCTGGATTCATTGGTTAAGATAACGTCCCTGTCACTGGATAGTGGACAATCCCTGTCCACTATGACGCTGGTGGTCTTACTGCCTGAACAGTTATTGATTTTATTGATAATGGACAGGTAATCGGGATTGGACGGTTCCGACTGCCCGGTGATCCAGGCGTACAGGTCGGGGTCGGGTTCATCCAGCAGCGCTCCGAACAAAGACTGTTCCCGGGCGCCCAGGTCCGGGTAATCCCGTTCCAGGAAACGCAGCAGCAACAGGTCCATCTCCCGGGTGCCGCGGCGGCAGCGCCAGCGTAACTGTGCGGTGCTGGTGGACGCCGGGGCCATTACAGCATTTTTGCCGCCAGCAGTTTCTTGATTTCGGCGATGGCTTTGGCGGGGTTCAGGCCTTTCGGGCAGGTATTGGTGCAGTTCATGATCGTGTGGCAGCGGTACATGCTGAACGGATCTTCCAGTTCTGCAAGGCGCTCATCGGTGTTCCCGTCCCGGCTGTCGATAATCCAGCGGTAGGCCTGCAACAGGGTCGCCGGTCCCAGGTAGCGGTCGCTGTTCCACCAGTAACTGGGGCAGGACGTGGAGCAGCAGGCGCACAGGATGCACTCGTACAGGCCGTCCAGTTTTTCGCGGTTTTCCTTGGTTTGCAGGCGTTCACCCTGTTTCGGAGCGGGGGCGCCGGTCTGCATCCAGGGTTTGACGGCGGCGTACTGGGCGTAGAATTGCTTCATGTCGGGGACTAGGTCCTTGACGACCGGTTTATGGGGCAGGGGATAGATCCTGACGTTTTTTTTGATTTCACCCATGGCCTTGGTACAGGCCAGGGTGTTGACGCCGTCGATGTTCATGGCGCAGGAACCGCAGATGCCCTCGCGGCAGGAGCGGCGGAAGGTCAGGGTCGAGTCGATGTCGTTCTTGATGTGGATCAGCGCGTCCAGGACCATCGGGCCGCACTTGTCCAGGTCTATCTCGTAGCTGTCCATCCTGGGGTTCCCGCCGGTGTCCGGGTCCCAGCGGTAGACCTGCAAGGTTTTTTTTCGCGTTGCATCGCCGTTCAGCGGGAATGCTTTTCCCGGCTTGACCTTCGAGTTTTTCGGCAATGTGAATTGCGCCATGGCGGATGTCTTTTCCTGTCCTGTATGTCTGGTATGTGTGGGGTCAGAGTAAAATCATCCCGATCCTGCCATCGACCGGGATAACGGTGATTTTACTCTGACCCCTGAATATCAGTATACCCGTTTTTTGGGAGGTATAGCCTCAACCTCGTCCGTCAGGGTATTGAGGTGTACCGGCCGGTAGTCAAACCTTACCTCGCCCGTACCCGGGTCCAGCCAGGACAGGGTGTGTTTCATCCAGTTCTCATCGTCCCGTTCCGGGTAATCCTCCCGGGCATGGGCGCCGCGGCTCTCCGAGCGGTTTGCCGCGGAGCGGATGCTTGCCTGCGCGCATTGCAGCAGGTTCTCCAGTTCCAGGGTCTCCACCAGGTCGGTATTCCATACCAGGGACCGGTCCGCCGTGCTTACCCGGTCGAACGACCGGTAGATGGCATCCATTTTCGTGACGCCTTCGGCCAGTATTTCCCCGCTGCGGAACACGGCCGCGTTGGTCTGCATGGTGCGCTGCATGCTGTTGCGGATTTCAGCCGTACGCATGTCGCCTTTTGCATAACGGATACGGTCGAAGCGCGCCAGGGCAGGCTCGGTGGCCGAAGGGCCCAGGGTCCTGTGAGGAGTCCCCGGCTTTATCTCCCGGGCCGCGCACAAGGCCGCGGCGCGTCCGAACACGATGAGGTCCAGCAGGCTGTTCGAACCCAGGCGGTTGGCGCCGTGCACGGAAACACAGGCCGCCTCGCCGATAGCCATGAGGCCGGGAACGATACTGTCGGGGTCGCCATCCTCTAACGTAACCATCTGCCCGTGGTAATTGGTGGGGACGCCGCCCATGTTGTAGTGCACCGTGGGCAGCACGGGAATGGGCGCCCTGCTGACGTCCACCCCGGCAAAGATGCGGGCTGACTCGGCGATGCCCGGCAGGCGTTCGTTAATGACTTCCGGCCCCAGGTGTTCCAGGTGCAGGTACAGGTGGTCCCGTTCCGGGCCTATACCGCGGCCTTCCCTGATCTCTATGGTCATGGAGCGGCTGACCACGTCCCGGGAAGCCAGGTCTTTTGCATTCGGGGCGTAACGCTCCATGAACCTCTCGCCGGCGGAATTGGTCAGGTAACCGCCCTCACCGCGTACCCCCTCGGTAATCAGCACCCCGGCGCCGTAGATGCCGGTAGGGTGGAACTGGATGAACTCCATATCCTGCAATGGCAGGCCCGCGCGCAATATCATGGCATTGCCGTCCCCGGTGCAGGTATGGGCCGAAGTGCAGGAGAAGTATGCGCGGCCATAGCCGCCGGTGGCCAGGACGACGGTGTGGGCGCGGAAACAATGCAGTTCGCCTTGCTCCAGGTCCCAGGCCAGCACGCCGCGGCAGATTCCTTCCTCGTCCATGACCAGGTCGATGGCAAAATATTCGATGAAAAACTCGGCGTCATGCTTCAGGGACTGCTGGTACAGGGTATGCAGGATGGCGTGGCCGGTGCGGTCCGCAGCGGCGCAGGTACGCTGCGCGGTGCCCTCGCCGTAATTCGTGGTCATGCCGCCGAACGGGCGCTGGTAGATCTTTCCGTCCGTGGTGCGCGAGAACGGCACGCCGTAATGTTCCAGTTCTATCACTGCGTTGGCGGCCTCCTTGCACATGTACTCGATGGCGTCCTGGTCGCCCAGCCAGTCGGACCCTTTCACGGTGTCATACATGTGCCAGCGCCAGTCGTCCTCTCCCATGTTGCCGAGGGCCGCGCTCATGCCGCCCTGGGCCGCCACGGTGTGGCTGCGGGTGGGGAAGACCTTCGTGATGCAGGCAGTTTTCAGTCCTTTTTCGGCCATGCCGAAGGTGGCGCGCAAGCCGGCGCCGCCGGCGCCTACCACGACCACGTCGTATTCATGCCGGATGAGTGGATAGGCAGCGCTCATTTATCACATTCCCATAGTGACGGTCATAACGGCCGCGATGGAAGCGAGTGCGCACACCGCAGCGAGAAATCTGGTCAGGGTGGTTGCTGCGGTTTTTTGCGATTCGTGTGCGATGTAGTCCTCAATGACCTCCTCGATACCAATCTGGGCGTGGTAGAACAGGGCAGGTATCAGCAGGATGAACAGGATGATGGTGGATGGGGCCGCGAGCCACTCACGCACTGCGGCATATTCCAGCGAAGCCAGTGTGGACATATCATAGATAAACCACAAGGTCAGGGGGAGCAGGGCGGCGGCGGACAACCGTTGATACCACCAGCGCCGGACGGTTTCCGCGGCCTTTTCTTTTTTGCCGGACAGGAGTCGCCTGGTCATGAAGCGCTTCCGGCCCAGAAGGTGACGATTGTCAGCAGCAGCGTAGCAACCACCACCACGTATCCGCTGCGGTACGCGGTCGTGATTTCCAGTCCCAGCCCCATATCCCAGAACAGGTGGCGGATGCCGTTGCACAGGTGGTAATACAGGGAAAACACGAAACCGAACACGACAACCTGTCCGTACCAGGCGGCGATGTGCCCGCTGATCGCGGCGTATGTCTCTGCGCCCGCGGCAATGGCTACCAGCCAGAGGCTCAACAACACGGCGCCGGCGCAGAGCAACACGCCGGTGACACGGTGCGTGATGGACAGCACCGACGTCAGTTGGGGCCGGTACTGTAAAAACGGCGACAGCGGTGTCCGTGAATCAGCCATTCGTTTCCCGTTGGAAAAAAGGCGTATTATCGCGCAAGATCAAATACGGTAAAGAGGGGCAGGTGGTCCGAATACTTCTCGGCCCTGACATCAAAGAACGTTTCCTCTTCGACCAACAGGCCGTCCAGTGCCCGGTTGTAAACGATGTGATCGATGGCGAACGGGTATTTCGGGTTATAGGGACGCGGGTGCTTAATCCCGTGCAGCGCCTTTTCCAGGTCGACATACCTTCCGCTCCTGCCGCCCGATTCCAGCCGCAGCCACACTTCGTCGCTCAACTGGTCGAGTTGGCGGTTGAAATCGCCGGCGATGATGAAGTCCTGGCCCAGGCGGGCGCGGGCATTGATCCAGCCGGATAACGTCTCGACCTGCCCATGGAGCAGGCGGCAATGAGGGCCGGCTTTCTTCCCCCTGACGGGCTGGTACGTGCAGCCTGATTTGAGGTGTATGGAGAGCAGGTGCAGCGGTTGCAGGTCGCCGCCTTCGGCATCAACCGGTTCCAGGACGAGATAAACACCCCAGCGGGCGGACTCGCGGGAGCCCTGCAGTTCCCTGACGTCGGGTTGCCGGACCGCCTTCAGTCCCAGGTGATCGGCAAGGTCGTTGCGGACGGCAAATCCCGCGCGCTGCATCAACCGGTTCCGGGCTATATCGTAGCATTCGGGGAATTCCCGGGTGGGCCGTTCAGAGATATGAATGTCATACAGCGACGCCGGAAAGACGCGCCTTGCCGCGCTCAGGTTTTCCACCTCCTGGAACGCTATCACGTCCGCCCCGGACTGCTTCAGGTAGCGCCTGATCGCGGTATAGTCGGCGGCTTCCCGCGGCCGGCATCCCTGGTCGTTTTCAGCCGCCAGGTGTTCGATATTCCAGGCCGCCAGCATGAGGTCCCGGTCGGCGGCAATGCCCGGAACGGACACCGATACCAGCAACAGAGCGATAATCATTTTTCCGGTCATTGATTTATGTTAGCAAAATCTTCAGTATCCTGTTAAAGTCAAAAGTAATAGTTAAAAGTCACGCACAGGAGAACAGGTTCTCCGGCGGGAAAGCAATACAGCCTGTAAACAGTTGAAAAGGAATGCAAGAGAAAGGACTACCGGACGTAACCGGCATGGAATTTCCACTGGAGCTGCCGATTTTCATTCCCTATCGCCCGTCCATACGGGTCTGCCTGTTCAATACCCTGGTTCATGCCGGCGCCATTTTCTGCCTGGTCCTGACGGGCCTCCCGTACACGGTGACCGTGCTGGTAGGGGCCGGTGTCCTCATGCACTACGGTTTTTACCTGAAACGGTTCCTCTTAGCGGAGGATATCTGTCTCAGGCTGGACAGGGAAGACCGCTGGCAATTGTTGCGGCCCGGGCGCGCAGCCGTCGACCTGAGGTTGCTGCCCGGCGCGCTGGTCCACCCGAAGATCGTGGTCCTGTGCTTCAGAGAACCGGGCGGGCGGTCCTGCTCCTGCGTGCTGACCCATGATAACCTGGACGCGACGACTTTGAGACGGTTACGGGTGAGGTTGCGTTGGCCTCTTTAAGCCTGGCCCTGTGTTTAAGCCTGGCTCTGTTGCCTAGGCACCTCGGGGGCTGCTATACTTTATCCATTCAAATTGCGGGAATCCAGCAGGCGCAAAAGATGCTTCCTAAAGGTGTCGGCAAAGATTTTGATGCAGTTGAGAACACGAATCAGGAATAAGCAATAATCAAGGACAAATGAATATAAGGATATCGAATGGAGGGCAGGACATGTCTGATAAATACGATGATTTATTCGATTTCTATCTCAAATTGTATGATGATGAAATCGCACGCTTCAGGGCGTTAGACGGAAAAATAGCGCGCTATTTGTCGGCATACTCAATTCTCATTGCCCTTACAGGATTTGTCGGTCTTAATCTCAGGTTTCTTCTGCAAGCAGTGGAACCGACTCTTCTGGTAGTTGTAAACTACATTGGTCTGGCATCTGTTTTGTTACTACTGGTTCCGGGTTGGTATTACCTGCTTGGTGCACTCAAACTGGAAACTCTTCAGCGGTTTGCGTATGACGATTCTGTGATTGAATTCTTTTCTCGTAATGATCCCGTTAATATAAAATATGCGCTATCAAAAAGAGCAAAAGACGCGATTGTGTATAATGTAAGCGCGGGTGACAGAAAGTCGAAAAAGATAGTCAAGGCATTCAAATATTCTTTCCCGGCTATGGGATTGTTTGTGGCAAGCTTGTTGCTTGCGATGTTTAATGTCTATGAAGCAAGTTCAGTTAATTCAAGTCTTGGCCGAACAAATATGGAAATTGAACAGTCAAGCGTAAGTCATTCAGAAACGAGGGTCGTAACAATGACAGAACAAACCGGGAACAACACTACTCCTCAAAATCAACCGCAGACAACAGACAAGCCTGCTTCGCCCGACCCAAATGTCCAGGCTCCACAGAATGTTTTGATTACAGAGGGCTATGAGCCTCCTGAAAGACCGTCGTCAGATACGGATTAATTGGAAAAGTAACATCAGACGAGTTTCAAATGGATTGAAACGAAGTTCAGCAGTTCATGATCTAAAATCCTGAGGGAAGATTCCAGTCGGGCAATAAATATAATGGGTATGCTCGGTTTAACGCTGATTTTTGTCGGAGCAGTGCTTTTCATCAACGGGATGGGCGGACTCAAGCGCGCCGATGACCGCTCGATGGCGGTGTTCAATTTTCTGGCCGGATTTCTGTTCTTGTTTGCCGCCCTGTTGAGCCTGACGCGCGCCGAGGCCATCCAGGATTATTACGGAGTGGCAGGAATCCTGTTGTTCGCGTTCACCTACCTCTATATTGCAGCGAGTCTCTGGTTCGACCTCGACCTGCGCGGCCTGGGCTGGTACTGTTTCTTTGTTGCGCTGACGACCATTCCCTATTTCACGCTCAACTACCAGGCCGGTGAATACCGCCTCGGCACCATGTGGCTGGCATGGGGCGCATTATGGTACATGTTCTACCTTGCCTATGTGCCGGGCAAAAACTTCGGCAGGCTGCTGCCCTGGGCAACCATTGCCACTGGCGTCTTCACCGGCTGGACCCCCGGCTTGTTGATGCTCACCGGCTACTGGTAGGGATATACGGAGTCATTCCGGATTTCGGGCAGTTCGCCACGCGATCCAGAGTTTCCGGATGGGGGTAAGGGAGATGCGGGTGTGGGTGATCGGCTGCCCGGCGGAACGGTATTCCCGGCACAGGGCATACAGGATTTTCAGCAGGGTGATGGAGAACAGGGGGGCGCCTGTGTCTTTTCCCTGCAGGGTGGTCATACAGTTCCGTATATCGCTGCGCAACCGGTCGAACAGGTCGGTGAAGAAGCCTGATGTGGTCACGCCGGCATCGGGGCGGATGACGGTTTCCAGATCGAGATTATGGTTTGCAAGCAGGTCGGATGGGAGGACGTTGAGGCCCAATCCGGCGAAGCGCCTGACATGGTGCAGCAGTTCGAATGCGCCGTGGCAGGAACCGGCGCTTGCCAGGGCAGCCAGTGAATCCGGGTCTGAACAGCCGCAGGCCTGCCCCGCCGCTTTCCAGATGTAACCGGAAGCGGCGTCGTGGCGCGCCAGCCAGGCCGGGTAAGGACCGCTCTCCGGCGTATCAAGAAACTGCGCCGTCGCCGCAATACAGCCCAGCAGTTCCTGTTGAGACAGGAAACCTGCGTTCTCAAACCGGGACAACTCCCGGGTGACCGGGTGTCTTGCCTCTCCGGAAAACAGCCTGCCGATCTCTTCGAACCACCAGTACAGGGTAAGCCGCGCTGCGCCGGGGTCCGATGACTCGCAGACAACCTCGTTGAGTTCATGATGGAAGGCAAACAGGGCGTGCAGTATGCGCCTGGTCTGCGCATCGTGATACAGGGTGGAGTAATACAGGTTGGAGCCGGCAGGAGCGGCCTTGTTGCGGCAGTATTCTTCCGGCGTCATCTGCCGCCGGCCTTGACCCAGTCCAGGATTTCTTCCGGGCTGTCAATGAAGCCGTCTGCGCCCCAGCTCCCGGGTGCTTCGGTTGAATTGATATAACCGTAGGAAGCCACAAGGGTCGCCATGCCGGCGCTTGTCCCTGCTGCAACGTCGCGCCGGTCGTCGCCTATGTACACGGTCTCCTGCGGCTCACACTGCAACAGTTCACAGGCATGGAGCAGCGGGGCCGGGTGTGGTTTGCGGTGTTCCAGCGTGTCGCCGGAGACGATGCAGGGGGTGCGCGTGTCCAGTTGCAGCGCCTGCATCAGCGGATCGGTCAACCATGCGGGTTTATTGGTGACGATGCCCCAGGACACGCCGGTTTGTTCCAGCCTCTCCAGCACCAGCTCCATACCGGGAAACAGGCGGCTGTGGGTGGAGAGGTTGTCCCGGTAGATTGCCAGGAACTCGTTACGCACCTTGGTGAATTCCGGATCGGTTTCATCCAGTCCGAACCCCAGCTTCACCAATGCCGCGCCGCCGAGGGAAACGCTTGGGCGTATCATTTCGAAGGGCAGCGGTTCCCTGCCGCGCCTGACCAGGGCCTCGTTCAGCGCGAAAGCCAGGTCGGGGGCGGTGTCCACCAGGGTCCCGTCCAGGTCGAACAGGACGTGTCTGATATTGTTGTGCATTTGATCGGTCGTTGATGATTAATCGGCAAGCCGTGCGTGGAGGAGGTAGTTGATGCCGGGGTCGTCGATCAGTGCACAGTACCCGGGACCGGGGACATAAAGCATTCCCCTGATGTCAAGTACGTCAAAGCCGGCATTGCGCAGCCAGCGCTTCAGTTCGGATGGGCGAATGAAGCCTGCATAATCATGGGTGCCTTCCGGCAGCAGTCCGAACAGGCGTTCGGCGCCGATAACAGCGCCGAGGTAGGATTTCAGGTTACGGTTGATGGTTGCCAGGAACAGGTCGCTGCCGGGCGCCAATACCCGGGCGCAGGCATGCAGCAGTTCCTCGGGGTCCGGTACGTGCTCCAGCAGTTCCATACAGGTGAGTACGTCAAAACAGCCGGCATTGCCCGCGGCGAAGCCTTCCAGGCTTGCGGCAGTGTATTCTATCTCCAGGCCGTTTTCCTGCGCATGCCGGGCAGCCACCCGGATGACTGCCTCGCCGGCATCCAGCCCCCGTACCGATGCGCCGAGGCGCGCCAGGGACTCCGTCAGAATGCCGCCGCCGCAGCCGACGTCGAGCACACGCCTGCCGTCCAGCGCTACATTGCCGCTGATATAGGCCAGGCGCACCGGGTTGATATCGTGCAGGGGTTTCATGGGACCTGCGGCATCCCACCAGTCATGGGCGAGGCGTTCGAATTTTTCAACCTCGTCCGGGTTGATATTTTCGTGGTGGTGGTTCATAAAGACCGGATAACGTGAATCCCCCTGTGGGGGGGTTGTCATATTGCTTAGTTTAAAATAACCTAGTACCCTTTCCAGTTAATATTGACATGTTCAGAGCTACACAGCAACGCCAAGACAAGGCGCAGTCCGCAGAGAATGGCTAGCCCTTGTCAAGGGCTGCAACGCCGTATTGGCGTTGCTGTGCAGCTCCCTGCGGGCGGGCCGGGAAGCGGTCGCCCGCGGCGTAGCGCCGCTTGGCAAGGACTCGCCATTCCCTGCGCAGCGCGCCTTGCGCTCAACCGCTTCCCGGCCCGCTGAACATGTCAATATTAACTGGAAAGGGTACTGTATGCGATGTTAACGTAGAACAAAGAAGGTGTGGTGAACAATGGCGTCTATTCTAGATGATACAGTCAACAACCCTCAAGAAGTTCAGGCAGGTTCTCAAACTGCGGCAGGGAGTATAAAAAAATCACTGCAGCGCAGGGGAGAGCGCCTGGTTGGGCTCATGTCCCGGCGATTTCGCGAGAGCGGTGTCAGCTTCGATTTAATACTGCTGAATGGCAGCGAACACCGGATCGGCGCGGGTTCGCCCGGGTTCAAACTGAAGATTACCCATCCGAAAGGCATCAGCGCCATCGCCTCGTTTGATGAAGGGATTATCGCCAATGCCTATATCAACGGCTGGTTCGACTTCCAGGGGGATATGATTGAAGTCTATGACCTGCGCCAGTGTCTGCAGGACCGTCACCTGTTCATGTCGCTGTGGCGTTTCCTGGCCCCATTGCTGCTGGGCCAGGTCTCGGTCAACAAAACTGCCATCAGCACGCACTACGAGCGCGACCATTCGTTTTATCTTGCGTTCCTGGACGAAGAATTCCGCTGTTACACTCAGGGCGTGTTCGAATCGCCGGATGAACCGCTGCCGCAGGCGATCCGTCGGAAGATGGATTTTATCCTGGAACAGTGCAGGTTGACGCCCGGCAGTGAAGTGCTGGACGTGGGCGTGGGCTGGGGTTCGTTTGCGGAGTACGCGGCCCGCAAGGGTATCAAGGTAACCGGCGTTACCATTGCGGAGCAGTCCCTCAAATTCATGCAGGAACTCAGCGCGCGGGAGAACCTGCCGATCACCACCGAACTGGTCGATGTCCTGGAGTACAAGCCGGATAAGAAATTCGACGCCATTGCCATCCTGGGGGTAATAGAGCACTTGCCTGATTACACCGAAGTGCTGGCGTGTTTTGACCGGTTGCTCAAGCCTGGCGGTTACGTGTTCCTGGATGCCAGCGCCCAACTGCGTAAACACAAGAAATCATCCTTTATTACGCAACACATCTATCCCGGCAACCATTCCTTCTTCGCATTGCACGATTTCCTCAAGTCGCTGACCTCGATGCCGTTTCACCTGAAAGGAGTCTGGGATGACCGCCACAGCTACTACCTGACATTCGTCCGCTGGGCGCAACGCTTCGATGCCAACCGGGAATTCATCATCGAGAAATTCGGCGAGGCCGACTACCGGCGCTTCCGCCTGTACCTGTGGGGGTCGGCCCAATGCTTCCTGCGCAACACCCTGCAATGCTACCGCCTGGTGCTGCAGAAGCATGAGTGAAATCCCGTCATGCCGGACCCCTGCCTGAAGCATGCAGGGGCAGGCTTGTTCCGGCATCCAGTGGGATATTGTGTCGCCCACCACTTCCCCCATTCGTCATGCCGGGCTTGACCCGGCATCCAGTGGAATACTGTGTCGCCCACCATTTCCCCATTCGTCATGCCGGGCTTGACCCGGCATCCAGTGGGATATTGTGTCGCCCAAGGGGCGACTCTTTATATGACTGGATTCCCGCCTGCGCGGGAATGACGTATGGATAGATGGGGTCAGAGTAAGTGTCGTCAGAATTTTTACTCTGATCCCCTTAAATTCCCTGCAGCAGGATACCGCCCCGTTTTTTGAACCGTTCCGTCGCCAGCTCGGTGAAGCGGTCGATGATGCTGCCCTGCACCGACGGGCGCGCCAGGATGGCCTCGCTCCAGGACAGGACCCGGCCGCAGTCAGGCGGAATCACGTCATCAATCACCTGCTTCAACAAGTATTCTATGCGGATGAACACGGGCGCGTAGGCCGCGTCGATGAGCGAGAAGTCCGCGCCGTTGAAGAAGGGGGCGGCGTCAAGGTTCCTGTCCAGGAATTTGAACTTGTCCCGTAGCGCGTCAAGGGAATCCTCAACTACCTTGTTGTCCTGCGTAATCACCATCCTGAACGACAGGTTGGACAGTTCCGAGCCGAATTCGATCCAGGCCCGGTTCATGGCTTTCTGCAGCGGGTCCCCGGGATGCATGGACGGGGGAGTGATCTCATCCAGGTATTCGTTGATGACCGCCGATTCGAACAGGATGTTGCCGTTGATGCGCAGCACCGGCACTTTCCCCAGGGGCGAGATTTGCAGAAACCAGTCCGGCTTGTTCGCAAGGTCGATGTTGGTGCGCTTGAACGGGATGTTCTTTTCCAGCAGGGTAATGACGGAACGCTGTACAAACGGGCACAGGTCAAAACTGATCAGTTCGATATCCATGGTCATTAAATGTGTACGGTGATGGTTAAAACGGCAATAATAGCAGCAAAGAAGAATGGGGTCAGGTCGCACAATGCACATGCACGGGTTTGTCATACCATTACATCCATCTTCTTTACATGTGCATTGTGCGACCTGACCCCATTCTTCCGACTTACCGACCAAAACACAGGACGCATGTAATGACTATTGAAACGCCGGCTCATAACGACATGTTGAAACGCATTTTTTCCATGCAATCGGATCTCAACGATTATGTTTTCAGGAAGAACAGCCTCAGGGATACGTCGGGGAACCCCCTGACCATGGACACCATCTTCACCGAAGTCAACCAGGGCGAGCTCAGGGTGAACGACCTGCCAAATGTCTGGCTGTCGAACTATTCCAGGGCGATGCGGGAGGAGATACTGGAGCTTGACGAGGAACTGTTGTGGAAATGGTGGAGCAAGGATGAGATCGACATACAGAATATCCGGGTCGAACTGATCGACATCCTGCATTTTCTTGTCTCCGCGCTGATATGCTCGGGTCTTACCCCGGAAAAAGTGTACGACATTTATTCCCAGAAACACGCGGTCAACCTGAGCCGGCAGGACAGCGGCTACAGCATGGAAACGAAAACCGAGGAAGATAACAAGAACATCGGCTAGATAACCGACTATTTCATGAAAAGATACTCTCATCAATGTTATTGCCTGGTATTGTTGCTGTTCATCAGCGCGGGATGCGCCGCTGAGACCCGGTTCAAGACCGGTTCGCTGACTATCGACACCAGATCCGGCGAACTCAGTTACCGGGTTGAGGTTGCCGATACCGACCGGCTGAAAAGCATCGGGTTGATGTACCGGGCATCGATGCCCGAACACCAGGGCATGCTGTTGCTGAATGAAAAACCCCAGCGTATGAACATCTGGATGAAGAATACTTTTATACCGCTTGATATAATCTATATCGACAGGAACGGGCATATCGTCAAGATCGTTGAGAATGCCCGGACTGAATCCACTACCGTGATGCCCTCTGACGGCAAGGTCAAGGCTGTCCTCGAATTGAATGCGGGGCAGGTGCGGCAACAGGAAATCGCCGTCGGGGACCGCGTCACCTACCAGGTACATTAACGACCCTATGAAGATCATACTTGCGCCCGATTCGTTCAAGGGCAGCCTGACCTCTTTGGAGGTTGCCGAGGCCATGGAGGCCGGCATAAAAAGAGCGCTGCCGGATGCTGATTGCATCAGGATACCCATGGCCGATGGTGGGGAGGGTACGGTGCAGTCGTTGCTGGATGCGGTCGGCGGGGAGTTGATATCCTGCAGCGTCAAGGGTCCCGCAGGGCAAAAGGTCGCGGCTGCGTACGGCATGCTGGCGGATGGCAGGACCGCGGTCATTGAAATGGCAGCGGCATCCGGACTGGCCCTGGTGCGCGGCAGCAGCAAAAACCCGTTGAAGACCACGTCCTACGGCACCGGGGAGTTGATCCGTGACGCCCTGGACAGGGGCGCGCGGAAGATCGTACTGGGCATTGGCGGCTCGGCCACCAACGATGGCGGGACCGGCATGGCGCAGGCGCTGGGAGTGGTGTTCCGCGATGCGGACGGGCGCGCTATCAGGGAAACAGGCGCGGGCGGCATGCTGCATAAGATCGAATCCGTGGACCTGGATTGTATTCACTCCGGACTGCGGCAGGCCCATCTCCAGGTCGCCTGCGACGTGGACAATCCCCTGACCGGGGAAAACGGCGCGTCCCGGGTGTTCGCGCCGCAGAAAGGCGCCGATGAGGAGATGGTGAAGGTCCTGGATGCCAACCTGAAACATCTTGCCGGCGTGATTGAGCGGGAACTGGGAGTGGACGTGGATCCGATACCCGGAGCGGGCGCGGCAGGCGGAATGGGCGCCGGGTTACTGGTATTTACCGGCGCGGAACTGAAGCGCGGCATCGAGGTCATCAGCAAGGCGACCTCCATCGAGGGCCACCTGCGTTCGGCGGACCTGGTGCTCACCGGCGAGGGCAGGGTGGATTTTCAGACGGCATTCGGCAAGACGCCGGCGGGGATCGCACGTCTTGCCGGCGAATACGGCGTGCCGGTCGTCGCCATTGGCGGAGGATTGGCGGATGACGCCGGGGAAGTCTTCAGACACGGGATCGGCGGCCTGGAGCCGGCCATCGCCAGGGACATGACCCTGGATGAGGCGCTGGCAAACTCCAGGGAAAACATCGCCAACGCGGCGGAACGCGTAATCCGGCTGATAACCATAGGCCAGGGAATAAAAAAATCCGCAGATGACGCAGATTAACGCAGATTATTTTTTGTTAATTCCTTAATTTCGCATACTTGCTGATTATATTGCTACCGAGTAAATTCAAGGGAAAAAAATGAATAAAAATCATCATTTCATCTGCGTTCATCTGCGGATATACCCATGAAATTTTCCAGATTTGCACAACGGTTTTCGGAGCATTCGGGCATCATCCTGCTGATGGATGACCTGGGTGAAGCCATGGCCGGCGAGCGGGATGTGCTCATGCTGGGCGGCGGCAACCCGGCCCATATCCCCGAAGTACAGGCATTCTTCCGGGAGCGGATGCAGCAAATACTGGACGAGCCTGGCGAGTTTGCCCGGGTCGTCGGCGATTATGACCCGCCCCGGGGCAGCATGAAATTCCTGGACGCCCTGGCAGACCTGCTGAACCGCGAATACGGCTGGGGCTTGACGGCAGAGAACGTAGCGCTGACCACCGGCAGCCAGGCGGCTTTTTTCCTGATGTTCAACATGTTCGCCGGGGAATTTGCCGGAGGCGCCACCAGGAAAATCCTGTTACCCATGGCGCCGGAATATATCGGTTACGCCGACGTGGGGCTGGCGGATGACATTTTTACGGCGAACAGGCCGACGATCGAAAAACTGCCGGATCGCACGTTCAAGTACCACGTGGATTTTGACCGCCTGACCGTGGATGAATCCACAGGTGCAATATGTGTGTCGCGTCCCACCAACCCGACCGGCAATGTATTGACCGACACGGAGGTGGCAAAACTCATGGATATCGCCGCAGAGCGCGGGATTCCGCTGATCGTCGACAATGCCTACGGCATGCCGTTCCCCAGCATCATTTTCACGGAAGCGGAACTGGTCTGGAACGAAAATATCATCCTGTCGATGAGCCTGTCCAAGCTGGGGCTGCCGGCGACGCGCACCGGCATAGTCGTCGCCCGCGCCGACATCATAACGGCGCTGAGCAACATCAACGGTATCCTGACCCTGGCGCCGGAGAGCGTCGGCCCCGCGCTGGCTTACGACCTGGTCCGGTCCGGCAAGGTCACCGAAATCAGCAGGACGCTGATACGGCCCTATTATGAGGAGAAGGCGCAACGGGCCATCGCGCTGCTGCATGAAGAACTGGCGGGCGTTGACTATTACATACACAAGGCGGAGGGGGCGATTTTTCTCTGGCTGTGGTTCCCCGGCCTGCCGGTCACCAGCCAGGAACTGTACCGCCGCCTGAAGCAGAGGGGCGTCCTGATCATCCCCGGCCAGTATTTCTTCCCGGGACTGGACGATGACCCCTGGCCGCACAAGCAGGAATGCATACGCATGACTTACTCCATGGATGACGACGTGGTGCGGGATGGCATTAAAATTATGGCGGAGGAGGTGAAGGCATTATGATAAATCTCGAAAACAAGGTCGCGGTCATTCCCGGCGGCGCGACCATGATAGGCAGAAAGGTCGCCCATGAATTTATAAGGGCCGGCGCGAAGGTAACGGTGTGCGATATCGATGAAGCCGGCGGCCGCGAACTGGAACAGGAGGCGGGCGATGCGCTGAAGTTCATCCCTGCCGACATCACTGATGACGCGCAGGTCGATGCGGTTATACAACAGACGCTTGCTCAATGGGGCGGTATCGATTGCCTGGTGAATGTCGCCTGCACCTACCTGGACAACGGTATTGCCTCAACGCGCGATGAATGGCGCCAGGCCCTGGACGTGAACCTGGTCAGCGGCGCCATATTCGTGCAGAAAGTCGCGCCTCACATGCGCCGGCGCGGTGGGGGCGCGGTAGTGAACTTTGCCAGCATCAGCGGGAAACGGGCGCAACCCGGACGCATGCTCTATGCCGCGTCCAAAGCGGCGATAATCGGGGCTACCCGGAACGAGGCCCTGTTGCTGGCCGAAGATAATATACGCGTCAACTGCGTGTCCCCCGGTTGGGTCTGGTCGAACGTGATACGCGACATGACCGGGAACGACCGGGCGAAAGCGGACCGGGTTGCCGGAGACTTCCACCTGTCCGGCCGGGCGGTGGACCCGGAGGAGGTCGCCCGCACGGTGGTATTCCTGTGTTCCGATGCCGCGTCCGGCATCAACGGAGCTGATGTTCCTGTTGACAGCGGCTACACGGCCATCGGCGCGGAGCAGAAGACGGACAAGGTGGCGAGGTTGTCTGAATAAAAAGTCCGCCTTCGGCGGGTGTTTTTGACTGGATTCCCGCCTGCGCCGATGTGTGGACTCCTCCCCCCTTATCATGGTAGTTAAGGGGGGAGAAGCAATTTTGTTTAACCAACAACGAGGAGTCCACGATGAGAGATACTAACACAATCGGCATAGATTTAGCGAAGCACACGTTTCAGGTGTGCGTGGTCGACAAGCAGGACCGGATGGTGAGCAACCAGGCGATGGGCCGGACGGCGTTGTCGGCGTATTTAGTGCGTCAGGCGCCGGCCTTGGTGGTACTGGAGGCGTGCGGGGGTGCGCACTATTGGGGTCGCTTAGCGGAGTCGTTCGGTCATCAGGTGAAGATTCTCTCGCCGCGTTGGGTGTTGCCGTACCGTCAGGGCCACAAGACGGATGCGCGGGATGCGTTAGCGGTGGCCCGTGCGGGGCAGCGGGAGGAATTGCCGGGGGTGGGGTTGATGGGGGTGGAGCAACAGAGTCTGCAGTGTCAGAAACGCGTGGCGGAGCATCTGACGGACCAATTGACGGCGACGGGGAACATGCTGCGTGGGCTGCTGGCGGAGTTTGGGGAAGTGGTGCCGAAGGGGGAGGCGGCGTTACGGCGTGAGTTGCCGCGCGTGCTGGAGGAGGCGGAGAACGGGTTGCCGTTGTCGCTACGCCCGCTCTTGGCGCTGGCCTGGCAGTTATGGCAGGCGCAGTCGGCGGCGTTGCAGGAGGCGGAGCGGCAGTTGGCAGAGCAAGTGCGCGTGACGCCGGCGTGTCGGTCGCTGCTGACACTGGCCGGGGTGGGGCCCAAGAATGCGTTGGGGTTGTATATTGCCCTGGGGGACGGGCAGGCGTACCGGCATGGTCGGGCCGCGGCGGCCTGTATTGGCTTGACCCCCAAGCAGCACAGCAGTGGGGGCAAGGTGCGCCTGGGGTCGATTGGCAAGCGCAGCGGGGACAAACGCTTACGTGCCTCGCTCATTACCGGCGCCCATGCGGTACTCCAGGCGCTGGCGCGGCGGGAACCCCGTAATGACGTTGAGGTGTGGCTCAAAGACCTGGCGGCCCGGCGTGGCGCCGGGCGGGCGGCGGTGGCCCTGGCAAACAAAACCGTGCGTACCGCCTGGGCTATGCTGCGTTACCGGACGGAGTACGATCCGGGCCATGCCAACCAGCTGTCGGGCAACCCGCCGGCGGCAGTGGCCGCCGCCTGAACGGCCAGCCGGGAGAGAGGCGTCAGCGTTTATGTTATTTCCTTGCAAGACGGCACAACGTGATAGTGGTCAGACCCACCTTCAGGGACCCTGCTCATTCCCGCGGCGTGAGAACGCCGTTGCGCCGAAGAGGGCTGAAGGGGCGAACACATCTTGGGCCAGGGGTCGCACCCCAATCAGAGTCCGTATATACGACCGCAGTCTGCCTTCACTATCGATTCGTGCCTACTTGCAAAACGGGAGGAGTCCATATAGGGAATGACGAAAGGGGTGCGGGAGTGACAGAGGGGGTGCGGGAGTGGCGAAGGGGGAGCGGGAATGACGAAGGGGGGAGCGGGAGTGACGAAGGGGGGAGCGGGAGTGACGAAGGGGGGAGCGGGAATGACGAAGGGGGAGCGGGAGTGACGAAGGGGGAGCGGGAGTGACGAAGGGGGAGCGGGAGTGGCGAAGGGGGAGCGAGAATGACGAAGGGGGCGCGGGACAAAATTACTTCTCCGTCATGCCGGACTTGTTCCGGCATCCAGTAGAATACATTGTCCCGGAGGGACACTTTATCTGGCTTTGCTCAGTTCCGGCAGCCAGAGTGCGAGGTCGGGATAAAGAATCAACAGCGCCAGCAGGACCGCAGAACAGGCCAGGAAGGGGATGGCCGCGAGCCAGATGTCCTGCAGGCGGGTGCCGGGCGGCGCCACGCCCTTCATCACGAACAGCAGCAGGCCCATGGGCGGCATGGTCAGGCTCATCTCCAGGGCGAGCAGCACGATCACGCCGAACCAGATCATGTCGAAACCGTAGAAATGGGCCAGCGGGATGAATATCGGCAGCGTCAGCATCATCATGGACAACTGTTCCATGAATGCGCCGAGCATGAGCATGATTGCGAACATGATGAGCAGGGCCGCCAGGGGAGCGAGGCTGAGCGTGCCGACCCACTCCACCAGGCCTGTTGTAGCGCCTGAGAAAGCAAGCACTTTGCTGAATGTCGATGCGCCAAGAATGATCATGAACATCATCACGGTGACCCTGGTGGCGCCAAGCAATGATTTGACTATGACGTCCATTGCCAGGCAGCGGTAACAGGCAGCGAGAATGATCACGCCGGCAACGCCGCAGGCCGCCGATTCGGTGGGCGTTGCCCAGCCCAGTATGATCATGCCGACCACCAGGAAAACAATGAGGCTCATCGGCAGCACGTCCCTGACAACCAGCATAATCTTTTCCTTTAACGGCGTTTCAACCACGTCGTACGCAGGGGCCGAACCCGGGTCCATGCGGATACTGAGGACAATGTAGAGCCCGTATAATGTCGCCAGCGCCAGTCCCGGTACGATCCCGGCAATCAGCAACATGCCGATGTCGATATAGGCCAGGCTGCCCAGCAGCACGGCAAGGGCGGAAGGTGGGATGAGAATGGCCAGACCGCCTACGCCCAGTATCGGTCCGATTGACAAGCGGTTTTTATAACCGCGTTTCGACATCTCCGGCACCATCAGCGTCCCCAGCAATGCGGTGGATGCCATGCTGGAACCGGACAACGCCGCAAACATGGTGCCGCCGCCCACGGTGACAAACGACAGGCGTCCGGGCAAACGGCCGAACAACTTATCCAGCGCGTTGAATGCCCGAAATCCCAATCCCGAATGAAAGAACAACTCGCCCATGATCAGGAACAGGGGAACGGGCACCAGGGCGAAACGGGTAAGCGCATTAGCCGCGTTCCTGACCAGTTGCGCCAGCCCCGCGTCACCCCCCATGAACATGATGACCCCGATAACGTCGGCGCCAAGGAAAGCGAATGCGACCGGCAGGCCCAGGGCAATCAGGAGAATCGTGATGCCGAGCATCAGTGCAAACGCGGCAGACCAGATCAGGTACATTGTAAGGCGCCGCACGTTTCATCGTCATGCCGGGCTTGACCCGGCATCCAGTGATATATAGTGTCGCCCATTGGGCGACCCGTTATTTGACTGGATTCCCGCCTGCGCGGGAATGACGAAGGGGGGCGGAATGACGAAGGGATACTATGGATATCGCTACTCATGGATCCCGATTTCCCCGTCGTACATGCTGTCGAAGCCTGCCAGGTAGCGGGTGAATTCGATCGTGAGCAGGGAGAACGAGACGGGCATAACCGCGAATATCAGCCAGCGGGGCATATCGAATGAGCGGACTTCCTGGTCGCCTCTGATCCATGCCTCAATCGTTACCAGGCCGGCGTAGTAACAGATTAACCCGCAGGTAACCGCGCACAGCAGGTAGCTGAGTTTGCAGACAATCGGCCGTAGCGCTGCCGGCGCGACGGCGGTAACCAGTTGCATATAAACATGATGTTTCTTCCTGACCAGCCAGGGCGCGCCGAGCAGGGTAACGTAATACAGGCCGTATTCCGTCAGGGCCAGGGTATGGGTAAATGAGGGGATACCGGTATTCCGGGCGATAACGTCATAGAGTATGAGCAGGGTAACCAGTGCAAGAACCCCGGCTCCGAGTGAGAAAAGGCAGAACAACAACCTTTCGTATCCGCTTTCCGGTTTGTCAGTCATTTCTGCCGTACCATGTCGTTCCGGTAAAATTTGGCCAGCAGTTCCGGGTAATATTCCGGTGAACGTTTTCGTAATCGCTGCCAGATGACGTCATGGGCAAGCCGGCGGTAATTCCTCTCTCCATTTTCGTCCAGTGTGACAATCTCCATACCGAGTTGACGCATGCGTTCATCCAGCGTCCCGGACAATTTTTTAAAGCGCTCATAACTGCTTGTCTCGTAATCGATGGCAGCTTTGTGCAGTACGTCCCGCACATCAGCAGGGAGCCGTTCCCACCTGGCCCGGTTGAATATGAGACCTACGTCGCTGGAGAATACACCCGGGTCTATACGGTACTTGAGATGCTGGTGCCATGACGAGTCTTCAAGGCCCACAATCGGCCAGCCCACACCCTGGATCATGTTGCGCTCCAGGGCCATATAGATATCCGGCGCGGCAACGTTAACGAACCGGGCGCCGAGACTGTTAATAAAGTCACGCCAGACCGGACCGCCGCGGATCAGGTTGGCGCTGAGGTCAGGTACGCCATCGGCATCCAGGGGCGGTTTTTCACGGGTGAATACATGAAATTCGATGAACATGGAACGGGCCAGGTAGCGCACGTCCAGTTTTTCCCGGTGTATCCGGTCAATCAACTCGATGCCGCCGTTACGCCGTGTTTCCCTGGGGGGCAGGTTGCTGGCAAATAGCGCTTCGACCTCCGGCAGCAGACCCATGTAGTAGGTAGCCGGCCCGAAAACCATGTGTACGACGCCGGTCCGCACCGCATCTGCCTGCTCAAAAGTCGGTATCGCCTCAGGTCCGCCGACAAATATAATCCTGAATCTGCCTTCGCCCTGTTCGTTGACCTGCTTTATCCACTGTTCAAAATCACGGGTATAATCGGTTTGTCTCGGCAGCATGCTGATGGCCCGGATGATTTCGATATCCGATTGCTGGGTGCACGCGGACAGCGCCAGGATGGAAAACAGCAGGAGCGATTTGATAAGATGAAGGGGCAGCATGGGATACGAACCAATATAACATATGAAGTCTTGAAGAATGGTACGGCTAAATGAAGTGCGCCTGCGGCGCGTGTTTATTGACTGGATTCTGGTCCCGGCTTTCGCCGGGATAAACACTCGCAGAATGACGAAGGGGATGGTGGGAAATGCCGGCTGAACTGGACAGCCGCACCAGGCCGCAGTTGCCGCCGACCCATTACCTGGACAACCGCATCTACACGGATCCGGCTGTATTCGAAGCAGAGAAGGACTCCATCCTTGCCCGGACCTGGCGTTTTGTCTGCCATGCTTCCGAGATACCCGGGCCGTACGATTATCGCCTGGTACAGGTGGCAGGTCATGAACTGGTGCTGGTCAGGGGGAAAGACGGGGAGGTCCGCGCCTTTTACAACAGTTGCGCCCATCGCGGCGCACGCGTTGTCAGAAACACGGCCGGCACGCTGGAGCAGGGGCGCATGACCTGTTTCTATCACCTGTGGAGCTATGACGACGAAGGGCGTTGCACCGGTATTTCCCGGCCGGCAGGCTACCGGGACACATCCGTGAGGAAAGAAGATACCAGCCTGAGGCCGGTGCGTGTTGAAACGCTGTTTGGCCTGGTTTTTGTCTGCCTGGATGATACAGCATGTCCGTTGCATGAGTTTCTCGGTGAGGCTGTCATTGAAGCCATGCGAACGCCGTTCGGTATAGCCGACCTGGAAGTATTCCACCTGCACCGTACGGAAATCCAGGCCAACTGGAAACTGTTTGTCGAGACGAATTACGAGGGGTACCACGAGTTATTGCATTTATTAAACAGGACCACCGGCGTTGCCCAGCAGGAATACCAGGAGCGGCAATGGACGAATCATCAACGGGGTCACGTCAGCTTTGACCACGCCCGGATCAGTTACGGGAATTTGAACTACGAACAACGTGAAGCCAACATGATGCCGGGGATGAAGCCGAACGGACACGTGGTGATAAACCTTTTCCCTGACATGTTGCTGAACTGCCGTTCAACGGTTGCCCGTATTGATTCTCTGATGCCCTTATCACCTACCCGCACCTTGCTGGAATGCCGAGGGTTGGGCCTGGCCGGTGACACCGATACGGTGCGCGCCATGCGCGTGCGCCACCATAACCAGGTGTGGGGACCGACCGGGATAAACCTGGCCGAAGACATGTGGGCGGTCCAGGCGCAGATGCGCAACATGGAAAACGGCAGCAGCCGCTACAGCGTTATCGCGCGGGAGGAAGAGGGGCCTATGGATGATTCTTCACTGCGGAACTTTTATGCTGAATGGGGCCGCCTGACCGGATACAGGCCGCACGATCTCAACTCTGAGCGCACCGGCAACACGGAGGACGGATTTAAATCCGTCCCCGGATAATGTGATATCGGAGCTGCAGATGTCCGTGGAGATTGCTGATCAATTAGCATTGAATCGCCTGATCCATGCTTCCGCGCGCTACCTGGATGACCATGATTTCCAGGCGTACCTGGACCTGTACCAGGAGGAGGGCGTTTATTCCATAGTTACCAAAGCGCCCGAATTGCCTGAGCCCATGATATGGATGCAACGCTCGCGCGCTGAATTACAGGAACGTATTTCCTCCATGTCCGAACACGAATGGGAGATTGCCGGGGTGGAACAGACGCGTGTCGTTTCCGTTGACATCGTTGAAGTTAATGGTGAAACGGCAACCACATCCAGCAGTTTCGCGTTGTACCATACCGGCCAGGAGGGGCTTACGTCGTGTTACGCGGTAGGCCGTTACGATGATTGCTGGGAAAAAGCTAAGGATGCATGGAAGCTGGGCAGCCGCCGGGTCGTGCTGAAGACCAGGCAATTGGGCATGCTTTCGCCGTTGCCGATATGACCCCGGGTATCGCACCACCTGGTGAGATATCCGGGGTAATCTGCTTTTCAGTATTGGTACGGTAGCTGTAATCCGGTTGCCGGCCTGCCGTGCGCCGTCCCGGTGGGGACTGTTCGACGAAAAAAGCTTTGCATACTGCTTACAAACAGGTAATATTTAACCCGATTTGGTACCAAAAAAACGTTAGCAGACACTGACAAATGAAAGTCTCGTTTTCAGTCAACGGTACAGAGGTCAGCGGGGACGTGGAACCGCGCACCCTGCTGGTCGATTTTCTCCGTTACGACCTCGGTCTGACCGGCACACACGTGGGCTGTGACACCAGCCAGTGCGGCGCCTGCGTCGTTCACGTGGATGGCCGTTCGATCAAGAGCTGCACCCTGCTCGCAGTACAGGCCGAGGGTACGCAGGTCACGACTATCGAGGGCCTGGCCGACGGAGACACGCTGCACCCCATGCAGGCCGCATTTCGCGAAGAGCACGGTTTGCAGTGCGGGTTCTGCACGCCCGGCATGATCATGAGTGCGATCGACCTGCTGAAGCACAACGCGGAGCCGACGGAAAATGAGATCCGGGACTGGCTGGAAGGCAACCTGTGCCGGTGCACGGGCTACGACAACATCGTCAAGTCTATACAAACAGCCGCGAAACCGCGGTAAGCCCCATCTTCATACGCACGCCAGGCAAGAGGGAATAAATCATGTACCAGTTCGATTACCAGGCACCCGACTCGCTGGAAGCTGCGCTGGCGGCGTTGCGCGGGAATGACGAGGCGAAAATCCTGGCCGGCGGTATGACGCTGTTGCCGACGATGAAGCTGCGCCTGGCACGTCCCGATGTGCTGATCGACCTCAACCGCATAGGATCGCTCGCCGGGGTCGGGAAGGAGGGCCGGGCAATCGTAATCGGTGCCATGACACGCCATGCCGACGTTGCCTCCTCGAAGCTCGTACGGGATCACATCCCCGCTCTCGCCGACCTGGCGGAGGCAATCGGGGACCCCCAGGTGCGAAACCGCGGTACGCTGGGTGGCTCCGTTGCCAACAACGATCCCACGGCAGACTATCCGGCCGGGCTCGTTGGTCTCGGCGCTACGGTCGTCACCGACCGCCGCGAGATAGCGGCCGACGATTTTTTCACCGACATGTTCGAAACCGCGCTCGAGGACGACGAGATCATCGCCGCCGTGCGCTTCCCGGTTCCCGAACGCGCCGCCTACATGAAGTTTCCCAATCCTGCCTCGCGCTACGCCATCGTCGGTGTCATGGTTGCGGAGGCCGCCGACGGAATCCGTGTCGCGGTCACCGGGGCCGCGCCCTGCGTATTTCGGGTGGCGGCAATGGAGGACGCGCTCAAGAAGAATTTCACGCCGGATGCAATCGCGTCGGTCGCGGTGGACGGCGCCGAATTCAACGAGGACATTCACGCCAGCGCCGCGTATCGCGCCCATCTCGTGAATGTGATGGCGAGGCGCGCGGTAGCTGTTCTGGGTTAGAGTTCAGGCTTTGGCGGCGACCAGATCGACCTCGACCAGCCATTCCGGTTTCGCCAACGCCTTGACGACAATGCCCGTGGACGCGGGCCGCGCATCACCGAAAAACCTGGCGCGGACCTTTGCCATCGGCCAGAAATCTTCCACGTTGGTCACGTAGGTCGTTACCTTGACGACATCCTCGATCCCCATGCCGGCGGATTCCAGGATGGCCATGAGATTGGCCCAGGTGGCTTCAGTCTGGGCCTCGACCCCTTCGGGCGTGGTGCCGTCGGGCAATATACCTACCTGCCCCGCGGTGTGGAGGACGCGCGCGTTCGGCGGCACCTCGATGCCGTGGCTGTAGGCTGCGAGCGGCGGAGCGATCGTGTCGGGTACATGCTTCTTGTTCATGGGACCTCCCTCTTCAATCGAGTTGCGCGATACACTCGATCTCAATCATCAGTTCCGGAAAGGCCAGCCTGGCGCAACCGATCCAGGTCGCTGCGGGTGGGGCCGACCCGGCTTCCTGGTAAAACCCGATGCGAATGTCGTTGTTCGCCACCAGCGCGTCCATGTCGGTGGTGAAGACGGTTTCCTTGATCACGTTCTGCAGGGTCGCGCCGTTCGCTTCCAGCGTTTCCTTAAGATCGGTGTAAACCTGCCTGACCTGAGCCGCCATGTCGCCCGCGCCGATGATGTTTGCCCCGGCGTCCCAGCTGACGCAGCCCGAAACGTGCAACGTGTTCCCGACCTTGACGGCCTGCGCATAGTAGATGGCTTTCTCCAGGTCGGGGCGCTTGTGATAAATCTGGTCGGCACTGGGCATGGTAATTCCTCCGGATTATCGTTCTCTTATTAACTTTGACGGGCTGGCGTGCCGGGCGGGGTCGGTGACCCCGCCCGGCCGCACCGGGAATCTGCACGCGTTGGCGGCTCGCACCGGGCTACGCTAGAAGTTGATGCGCACCGATCCCGCGAACCACCTCGGGCGATTGAAGAAGCACTCGGTGCTGTTGAAGAACTCCCCGACGTCGTAGATCTGCGTGCAGTAGAACTGGTTACTGATATTGTGGACCGCAAACGCCGCTTCCCAGCGGCCGTCTTTGCTGGTATAGCTGGCGCGCGCGTTGACGATGGCGTAGGCATCCTGTTCTCCGGCGGGCGCTTCCGTCAAGAGCATGTTCTGGTCGCTGCGCCAGTTGAAATCCGCCTGCACGGCGAAGTGGCCCCCCATGCCGATGTTGACCGGCCACTGGTAGCGCACCAGGCCGTTGACGGACCACTCCGGCGCTCTCGGAAGTTCCCGATCAAGCGGCTGGGTAAAACTACGGCCGTCGACCGGGTCGGTGAACGGGAAAGTGACGTCATAGACTTCTCCCTGCAGGTACGCCACGCCGCCCTTGAAATCCAGCCCCTCCACCGGCGAGCCCTCGATCTCGAGTTCGGCGCCGTAGATTTCGGCGTCCTGGTTGGATATCAGGTTCCCTTGGCCCTCGAAAATGAAGGCCTGGAAATCATCGTAGTCGTAGTAGAACGCGGCAGCGTTCACGCGTAAGCGATTATCCGCCAGGGTCTGCTTGAAGCCGATTTCGTAGGCCTTGAGCACCTCTTCCTTGAACGGAAACTGCTCGGGCCTCAAATTATAACCCTCCGCCGGCCCATTGAAGCCGCCGCCCTTGACGCCGCGGTTGAAAGTGAAGTACGTCAGCAGGTCATCGTTGACCTGCCAGTCGATCCCCACCTTGGCCGACCACAGGCCCTTGTCGTACTCAGCGAGGTTACCAGCCGAATCCCGGTTAAACACGGTCGTGAAAGCGGCGGGTTCAACAGGGGCCAAAAACCCTCTTGGCTCGCCGGCCGGCCAGATGTCGTACAGGTTGAAGTAGTCGAGCTCTTTATTCTCGTCGATATAGCGGAAGCCGGTGGTCAGCATCAACTGGGACGTCAGGTCGAACTCGGTCTGGGCGAACACCGAATACGAATCCGTATCCTGTTCCCAGTACCCGGACACGAGGAAGATGCCCGCATCATGGGACGTGGGCTGCGCGCCGCAGGTCTGGGGTAAATCTTCGAACCCACCCGCTCCAAAGCAGGGAATTTCGGTGCCGGCGGCGCCAATCAGCCCATCAGCCGGTACTATGGAACCCCTGTCCCGAGGACTGGGCCAAGCGCCGATAGACTCCACGTCGGAACGTAACGTGATACCCGTGCCGTAGTCGCCGCGGATTTGCAGGTAGTAGCCCCCTGCCACCCAGCGAAAGCTATCTGTCTCTCCGCTGATACGGATCTCCTGCGAGAATTGTTCGACGTCGTTCGCCAGGAAGGTTTCCAGGACCGGATACGGCGTACCGTCGCTGTCCTCCATGTACTCCTTATCGACATGGTACCAGTCGGTGATCGAGACGAAATCGAAGTTTCCGGCATCCCAGTCAAGGCGGGCGCCGCCGCCCCAGGTGTGCAGGTCGGAGAAACCGATGAAATCATGGCTTACGTTGCGCCTGCCGTCGTCCGGCTCCTTCCAACCGAAATAATCGCAGCCGGGACAATCGACCGAGGGCTGAAGACCGGCCTCCGGGTCGCCGGCCAACGGGTTGTCTGTGACCTCATCCGGTCCTCGAATATAACCGAAATGGGTCTCCGGGTCGTAGCTGGACGGCAGAATTAACAGGGCGCCGTCTATGAGCTCGCTGTAAGACCCGCGGCCGTTGATCAGCAGGGTCACATCATCACTGATCTCGAACAGGACCTGACCGCGCAACGAAGCCGTGTTATCGTCGAATGTGTCCGGTCCGACGGTGTTTTCGGCATAGCCGTCGTGCCAGTTCCCGGTGCCGGCGAAGCGGACGGACACTTTCTCGCTGATACCGCCGCCGATCGCGGCCTCGAAACCCACGTTATCGTAGCTGCCATACCTGGCTTCGGCGTATGCCTCGAATTCCTGTGTCGGCTTGTTGGTGGTGAACGATATGGCGCCGCCGGTAGCGTTCCTGCCCCACAACGTGCCCTGCGGCCCGCGCAGGACTTCGACCTGCTCCAGGTCGAACAGCTGGAAACCCGAAGCGGAGGCCTGGCTGACGTACGCCTCGTCCACATAGACCGCGGTCGGGTGCTCCTGGTGATCGGCGAAATCGACCTGGAGGACGCCGCGCACGGCAAAACCATAAGATTGGCGGGAGTTGGGCTGCACGAGCTGCACGCCGGGCGCCATGTCGGGTATCCAGGTTGTATCCCGCATGCCGAGTTCGCGAACCTGTTCGCCCGTCAAGGCGGTGATGGCGATTCCGACGTCCATCAGGTTCTGTTCGCGTTTCTGTGCAGTAACGACGATCTCTTCCAGCACCTGCGCGCCGGCGTTCATGCCGGTCAGCAATAAAGTCGCTGCAAGGATTGAGATGAGCGATACGGAAAACGGGCGTCTTTGCCCGGGTGTCTGTTGATACATGGTCAGCTACCCCCCCTATGTTGATTCCGAACGGCATAAAGTGATTTGGTCCCTACCAACGCTATGGTACCAAATAGATAAAAATAGTACCAATTCAACCAAATATAGCACATACGGTGGGGAATACAACCATTTTTGGTACGAAATATTTAAGGAAAGTACCAGGTCGTCCGGATGTATTAAAAACGGCCGGGGGGACACATCACGGGTGTTCAGCGCAGGTGCGCTTCCGAGGGTGGCGAGCTCGCGTCATTGGGTAATATTTTTCTTTATCTGGTACCAAAAAAGTTATATGCTTACGGCACGACCCTGGAGGTCTGCATAACCATATACGCAACCGGGAGATAGAATGTCATGAGCAATCGGCACCTGTTACACCTGATATACCCGTTAACCCTGTTCGGGTTCCTCTTCACGGCGACGTCGGCGGCAACTGATATGGAAGCGGCCCCACCACCGCCTCCCGGAACTAAATTCAACGTGCTCAACAGACCGTCGGGGAAACCGAACGCCGCCGTGATATATGCTCAACGTTGCGCTGAATGCCACTCGCGCGCCTTTTTCTCGCCGACCATAGAACAGATGTCAAACCTGACCCCGGAAGAGGCGCACAAGGAGCTGACGTGGGGCGTGATGATGGAGTTCGCCAATGGCCTGGACGATTTTGAGCGCTGGGAATTGGCCAAGTTCGTCACCAGCTTCAAGACGGACGAGGAAAGGGACCCGCGCGGCCACGGCGCCAAGATGTGCGAGGACAACACGCCGCTGGTGACCGATGCCGAGCATGACTGGCCCGGGTGGTCCAAGGACAACCGCTTCCACGCCAATGCGACCAATTCGAAGCTCACCGCCGAGAGCGTGAATAACCTCAAGCTCAAGTGGGCCGTGGCATTTCCGCAGGTCCATTCTTTCGTTAGCGGCGGGCACAAGGTCGCCGTCGTCGGCGACCGCGTGTACGTGGGCAGTCTCAATCACTGGGTGTACTCGTTCGACGCGGACACCGGCTGCGCGCACTGGGCGTTCGAGGCTGAATTCCGGATTCGATCGAACGTCACCGTGCGCGATGGTGTCGCGGTATTCGGCGATACCGGGGCGAACGCCTACGCAGTGGACGCGGAAACAGGCCGGCTGCTCTGGCGCCAGAAAGTGGACTGGACGCCTACCTCCCGCGTGTCGGGTAATATTACGGTGCACGACGGCGTCGTCTACGTACCCATAAGCAACTACCAGGAAGTGCTCAACATGGGCGGCAGGACCCTGGAATTCCCGTGCTGTACGACACGCGGCTCAATCTCCGCCTTTGACCTGCATACCGGTGAGCGCAAGTGGAAGACCTATACCATCGACCAGAGGTCCGAGTTTGTCGGCTTGACGCCAAACGGCGTGAATCGCTACGGCCCCTCCGGCGTCACGGTGTTCTCGGCGATCACGGTCGATGATAAGCGCGGCCTCCTGTACGTGCCGACCGCCAACCAGCAGACCGAGCCGGTCATTCCCGAATCCGACGCCGTGATCGCGCTCGACATGAAAACGGGCGCCAAGGTCTGGGTCAAGGGATTGGCCCCTGAACAATTTGGCGGCCAGGACGTTTACCACCTGGGCTGCGAAGCCTGGGTCGATGCCGAGCGGAAAACCTGCTCGCCCCTGAACCCGAAGGGGCAGGGTGACCGGGATATCGTGGCGCCCGTGATACTGATAGAACGTGCGGACGGTAAGGAAGTCCTCATGGCCGGCTCCAAGGACGGCATGCTGTACGCGCTGGACCCGGACGCCGAAGGAGAAGTCCTGTGGCAGACCCGCCTCGGCAGGGGCGGGGAGGTTGGCGGCATCCAGTGGGGCTTTTCCAGCGATGGCGAGAATGCTTACGTCCCCGTCCAGGACATGGATGCGGACATGCTGGCGGACGGGTCGTTCACGGCGGTCAATCTCGTGACAGGTGAGCAACTATGGCGCGTGGAGAAAATGACGCCTGATTGTGAGGGCAAACCGGCGCCGCCGTGCAGCAATGCCTTCGGCCTGCCCACTACTGTGTCGAACGACATCGTTTTCGCGGGCTCTGCCGACGGCCTGTTGCGCGCTTACGATAAGGCGACCGGGGAGCTGGTATGGAGCTTCGATACGGCGATCGACTATGAAACCGTCAACGGCATCAAGGGCTACGGCGGGGGCCTGGGCTACGGCGGGGCGGTTATCGCGGATAACAGGTTGTTCCTAACATCCGGCAACGACTATGCGCAGTTCGCGATGCCCGGGAACGTCCTGCTCATGTTCGAGCTCGAGGAATAATGACTGCAATCGGAAAATCCGTACGCCGTAAGGAAGACCGGCGCTTTATCACGGGCGCGGGAACATACACGAGCGATGTCGGCTATCCCGGCCAGGCGTATCTGCATATCGTGCGCGCGCAGACCGCGCATGCCCGGATACGTGACATCAACACCGCGGCGGCGCGGGCCGCGCAAGGTGTCGCCGCCGTCTACACTGCCGCGGATCTCGATGCCGGCGGGATAGGCGATATGCAGGCGGGCTGGATCATGTACAACCCGGACGGATCGCCGATGCACGACGCCCCGCGTGAAGCGCTGGCGCGTGAGCATATCCGTTATGTCGGGCAGCCGGTCGCGGCCGTGGTCGCTGAATCAAGTCTGCTTGCGAAAGACGCGGCCGAACTGGTCGAACTCGATCTCGAGGAATTACCTGCCGTGGTGAACCTGGCCGACGCGACTGCTGAGAATGCGCCGCAGGTCTGGGACCATATCTCCGCTAACCAGTGCTTCGAGTGGATCATCGGCGATACTGCAGCGGTGGATGAGGCATTCGCAGCGGCAGCCCGGACCGTGGAGGCCGACATCGTCCAGAACCGCCTGGTGGCCAACGCGATCGAACCGCGCGCCGTCGTCGCCCTGCATGATGCGAACAACGACGAATACACGCTGCACGTGGCGTGCCAGAACCCGCACCTGCTGCGCACCTGGACCTGCACGAATTCGTTGCCGGTACCCGAATCCAGGCTCCGGATTATTTCGGCCGACGTCGGCGGTGGTTTCGGCTCCAAGATATACCAGTACTCAGAGGACCTGGTTGCCTTGTTTGCAGCCAGGGCCCTGGGTCGGCCGGTGAAATGGGTGGGCGAACGCAGCGAAGCCTTCCTGTCCGATGCCCACAGCCGCGATCATGTGACCCATGCAAGCCTGGCGCTGGATGCCGATGGAAAGTTCCTGGCCCTGCGTGTTGATACCGATGCCAACCTGGGCGCCGGGCTGTCGCAATACGGGGCCGCCATTCCGACCGTTTTCTACGCCACCATGATTTCGGGTGTTTACAAGATCCCGGCCATGACCATAAGGGTGCGCGGCATCATGACGAATACGGTGCCGGTGGACGCGTACCGCGGGGCAGGGCGCCCGGAAGCAACGTACCTGGTGGAACGCCTGGTCGATATCGCGGCGGAGGCAACCGGCATCGACCGCGTCGAGATCCGGAGGCGCAATTTCATCCCGCAGTCGGACTTCCCCTACCAGACACCCCTGGGACTCGTTTATACCGAGGGCGCGTACGATGAATGCGTCGACCGCGCATTGGAAAACGCGGACATGGAAGGGTACGACGCACGCAAGGCAGCATCACAGGCCGCCGGCAAGCTGCGTGGATTAGGTGTAATAGTGTATACCGAGCAAGCCGGCGCGGCGCCATCCCAGGCGGCAATTGCTTTCGGTTCGGGACACGCATTTTTCGAGGTGTCGACGGTCCGGGTAAATCCGGATGGATCGGTGCGCGTCCTTACCGGCGCACACAGCCACGGACAGAGTCACGAAACGACTTTTGCCCAGATTGTTTCGGATAAGCTCGGCCTGCCCCTGGACGAGATCGAAATAGTCCACGGCGATACTGATCAACTGCCGTTCGGCATAGGCACATACGCATCACGCTCAATCAGCGCAGGCGGCAGCGCGGTGCTGTTAAGCACGGAGAAAATCATCGCCAAGGGCAAAAAGATAGCGGCACATTTGCTTGAAAGTAATGTTGACGACATCGAATTCGTCGACGGGTTTTTCAAACACAAAGATGCGGTCCATAGCTTGTCATTCAAGGAAGTTGCGCGCACAGCGTATGTTCCGGGGAACTATCCGATGGAGCAACTCGAGCCGGGGCTTGAAGAAACCACCTTCTTCGACCCGCCGAATTTCACTTTTCCTGCCGGCTGTCACATTTGCGAGGTTGAAATCGATCCGGAGACCGGTGAGACAAGGGTCGATCGTTACACGGTGTGCGATGATTTCGGCCTGGTGATCAACCCGATGATCGTACGCGGCCAGGTTGTCGGTGGTCTGGCACAGGGCATTGGCCAGGCGCTTCTTGAAGACACCGTATACGATGCCGATTCAGGCCAGCCGCTGAGCGCGTCCTTCCTCGATTACGCTATGCCGCGTGCGGATGATTTACCGGCATTCGATGTTTCGGAGCTGGATTTGATCTCGATATCAAATCCACTGGGCGCCAAGGGCGCCGGTGAGGGAGGAACCATCGGTGCGCCGATTACTGTCATGAACGCTGTCATCGACGCGCTCAAACCCACCGGTGTCACCGACCTTTCAATGCCGGCTACCCCCGCAAAGATCTGGTCGGCTATTCAGGCGGCAAACACTGCCTAGTCCGAAGCGCAGGTAATTCAGAAACCGCTTTGTTTGCAAGCCGGGCAGGTTTCAATGTCCATGCCGAAGACCCGTTTAATGCGTTAAGTTCAAGGAC
This sequence comes from Gammaproteobacteria bacterium, assembly GCA_965204045.1. Lineage (GTDB taxonomy): Bacteria > Pseudomonadota > Gammaproteobacteria > Eutrophobiales > Eutrophobiaceae > JAAXHV01. The sequence continues at coordinate 3,347,490 of CBDBDW010000002.1, read as the reverse complement.
GGCTATGCGTGGCAGAGCGCCGCCCGGGCTCAGGCTCGCGCACCCCTCGCCAACGCCTCGCCGGCAGCACCGGCGCGCTGTGACGCTTGAGCGAGTGCAGGAGCATTTCGTAGAGCTCGTGGAATGCCTCCGAGATCGTCAGGCCCGTGGAAGCGCTGAAGTCAGGTTCGCGCAACCGGTTGATGCTGGCGAACACGATTTCGGCGACGAACGCCGGCAGTACCTCCCGGAAGACGCCGGCCTTGACGCCGTTGTCGATAATCCGGCACATACCGTCGATACGCAGGTTGATGTGCTCTCGCCAAAGCGTTCGCGCCGGTTCCCATTCGTGCATGTCGGCGACTACAGCCGGGCTCAACCGCTCGGCAGCGCGGACCCCAACCTGAAGATACTCGTAGACCTGGCGTTCCGGGTCCAGAGTGTCATCGGTCACCTGATCGGCTTCCTGCCTGATACGGCTGAAAAAGTTGTACAGGGCCTTCAGCACCAGCGCCTTCTTGCTCGGGGCGAGTTCATAGAGGGTGCGCTTCGAGCACCTGAGACGCGCGGCAATCTGCGAGACGTTGAGCCGCGAGAACCCTTCGGCAAGAATGAGCGCTTCAAATGCTTCGAGAGTCGCTGCACTACGCTTGCTGACCGGAGCGCTATGGGGGTTATGGGAGTGAGTGGCCGACATACTCCAATTATATCAAAGTTTTGTTATTTATACTCCTGCTCCATTTCCCGCAGTTTTGTCTTCAGCACCTTGCCGTAGTTGTTCTTGGGCAGACAGTCCACCGTACGATAAAACCTGGGGCGCTTGAAGCGAGCAATATTTTCGATGCAGAAATTATCAAAGGACTTTTCATCAACCTCCTCGTCCGTCGAGGTGACCACGTAGGCAACGACAACCTCACCCCATTCGCGATCAGGTCGTCCGACAACCGCTACCTCCGACACATCAGGATGCTTGACCAGGACTTCTTCCACTTCACGTGGATAGATATTGGCTCCTCCGGAGATGATCAGGTCTTTTGAGCGACCCTTCAGGGTCAGGTATCCTTCCTCGTCAAAACATCCGTAATCGCCCGTATGCAACCAGCCGTTACGCAAGGTTTCCTCACTTGCTTCCGGATTGCGCCAGTACCCGTTCATTACGCTTTCTCCCCGCACCAGCACCTCTCCCACTTCCCCCACGGGAAGCCAGTCCCCTTCGGAGTTGGCGACACGTACCTGGACTGCGCTCTGCGGCGTGCCCACCGACGAAAGCCTCTGAAGCCAACGGGGATGATCTTTCTCTGCATGTATGCGTGAACTCAAGGCGGTGATGGTCATGGGGCTCTCCCCCTGACCGTATAGTTGCGCGAGCTTAGGTCCGTATCGTTCCAGTCCGGCAAGACAATCCTCCAGGTACATGGGAGCACCGCCATAGATTATGGTTTTCAGGTTGGTGGTGTCGGTATCGACCGGGTAATCCAACAGTCGTTTCACCATGGTCGGGGCTGCAAAAAATACAGCGGCAGGCCAGGCTTCGATCAGGTGATAAATCTCTTCAACATCAAATCCGCCGGATTCCGGGATCACGTGACAACTTGCCTGCATGACGTGGGCGAGCGCGTAAACACCCGAACCGTGGCTCATGGGCGCTGCATGCAGGATTACCCGCCAGGGAGATTCCTGGTCGACATCTGCATAATAACAAAACGCCATGGCAAGCAGATTGCGATGACTGAGTACCGCTCCTTTTGGTTTGCCCGTGGTGCCGCTGGTATAAAACAACCAGGCGGGATCCCGTGGTTCGCGGGAAACCATGGGTAAAGGATCACATTCAAGTAACTGCCGGTAATCATGAGCGGATACGTCAACGACAGCTTCGAGCGTTTCCCCTGCAAGTGGAGCTATGGTCTCGACGAGATCGTGCGTGGCAAAACAGATCCTTGCCTGGCTGTTTTCCAGGATATAAGCGAATTCGTTCCGGTGAAGTTTGGAATTGACCGGCACAGCGACCAGTCCTGCATGCCAGCACGCGTAGAGTATCTCCAGGTACTCCGGACAATTACTCATCGTCAAGGCGACATGATCGTCCTGCTCAAGTTTGAAATGCCCGATCAATGCCGAGGCGAGACGGGATACGCGTTCCGCCACTTCGTTGTAGGTACGTAAAACCGTGGAGCCTATTGCAATAGCGGGATACTCCGGGAAAGCGCTCCCCGCCCGTTTCATGTGAATCGCTATGTTCATATCCGGCCGGTCAAAACGCTGGACCTCGATCCTGCGATGAGATCATTACCTTTGGGTGATCGATCAGATTTTTTTCTTGTCGGTCGTGCAGTAAGCATATAACGTTTATGGTACCAGATCGAGTAAATAATTACCCGATGGTTCGGGGAGGGGGGACGGACTTAAGTCCGTCCCCTGATTAGGTCCGGGACGGGGAGGAGGACGGACTTGGGTCCGTCCCCGGATTAAGGAGTTAGAAGCGGTATTCGCCGGTCAGGTACCAGGCAAAATCACGGGCCAGGACGTCGTTCTGCGTGCGCGCCGACCCCGAAAGCTCCGTGTAGATGATGCGGCGCTTGTCAAAGATGTTGTTCGCATGGAAGATAAGCGAATATTTATCGTTGGCGCTGTCCCAGCCGAGACTGGCATTCATCAGGCCATGGGACTGCATCACGCTGCCCGGATCGTTGGCCGGGTCAAAGAACACCTTGGTGCGGTAGTTGTAATCCACCCGCGCGATGATGGTGCCCATGTCGCCAAGACCGAATTCCTTGATGATTGAGGACGCCAGCGACCAGCGCGGCACCTGCGGCAGCCTGTCGCCCTTTGAAGGACCGCCGGAATTGATAACGGTGGGATCGGACTTCGTGATCTTCGCATCGAGATGGCCGATGGCCACTTCTATGAACAAGGTGTCGAGCGGCGACCAGCGCGATTCAATTTCGAAACCCTTGATCTCGCCCTCGCCGGCATTGTCAAGCTGCGGGGCGATACCTTCGGGCGCCAGGGTTTCCAGTTGAATGTCTGTGTAATCGGCATAGAACGCGGCCACGTTCAGCACAAAGTTTCCGTTCGGGTTGTTATACTTGAAACCGATTTCGAATGATTCCACGAACTCCGGGTCGTAGGTAGGCGCCACGCCTACCGGGCCCGCATTACGCTGCTGCACACCGCCGCTCTTGAAACCTTCCGCGTAAGTAAAATAGGTCATGAGGTTGTCATTCACGTCGTAGGATATATTAGCCATGGGAGTCCAGTCATCGGCCTTCAGGGTGTATGTACCGTCTTGTATCAGCTTTAAGAATAACCCGGGTGGTACCACAATAGCGGATTGAATATTCACTTCGTCGCTGGTGACGATGAAATCCTTGGTATCGTCTGTATAGCGCACACCGGCGGTAATATGCAGCTTGTCCGTTATATCAAACGTACCCTGAGCAAAGCCTGCGATACTCTCGTGGTCGAATTTGCCGCCACTTTCAATATCAAGGAGGGCAAAATCCACCGGGTTGTAGTTGTTGCCGTCTTCTGTGAAATAGAAGCCGCCGATGATCCATTGCAGGCGGTCGTTAACCGCCGTACCCTGCAGCTGTATTTCCTGGGTAAACTGTTCCTGCGTGTAAATCTCATCCCTTACCCAGGACAGGAAGTAAGGCGTGCTGTCGCCATCGTGGGCGAATTCACTGTCGACGTTACGGTAGGCGGTTATCGACTTGATTTCCATGTTGTCCGTAAGCTGCCAGTCAACCGTGCCCGAGAATCCATAGATATCGTGATTGGAGTAGGTCGGCATAGTGCTGGTATTTTTACCCAAGGCTATGGTGTTGGCATTGGCGCAGCCGGAGGTGGTTCCCGCAAGGTTCGCGGGGGTGGCATCGCAATTACTGAACTCCCTGGCGAAAGGCGTCCCCGGGTGACCCAAACCCGGACCGCCATTGGCAGGATTAAGTGGCGAATTGGCGCCATATAAGAAATTATGGGTGAAAATATTCCCGGAAAGGGAAACGGCACGGTTAGGATTCTGTGTAACTACGCGGGCCTGGCCGTTTTCCCTGTCACGGGAGTAATCGCCGGTAATATTAACCTCGAAGTTGTTGTTCGCCTGCCAGCGCAGGGCGCCGCGCATGGCAAAGGTATCATCGTCTCCTGTATCCATACCATTGAGAGGGTTAACCACGAAACCGTCCTGGTCGAACTTGGCGACGGTGGCGCTCATGTAGAGGTTATCGCTCATCGGGACGTTGACCTTGCCGAGCACGTCAAGCCGGTCATCGATGCCCACTCTCACCCGCACCTTGCCTTCAAATTCCTCGTGGGGTTTCTGGGTATGGATGGATATGGCGCCGCCGGTGGTATTACGGCCGAACAGGGTGCCCTGGGGGCCGCGCAGGACTTCGACACGGTCGATATCAATGATATCCAGCACCGAACCGATGCTGCGGGCGTAATAGACGCCGTCCACGTAAATGCCCACGCCCGGGTCGGCCGAGGGCAGGAAGTCCCGTTGCCCGACGCCGCGCAGGAACACGGCCGCGCTGTTGCCGCCGCCGCCGTTGGTGTTGATATTGTCGAAAGACATGTTGGGCGTCAGCCCGGCAATTTCATCGATGCGCTGGACACCGCGTGCTTCCAGGCTCTCGCCGCTGAACACTGATACCGCGATAGGGGTATCCTGCAAGCCCTCTTCGCGTTTCCTGGCGGTAACGGTTATTTCTTCCATCAGTGCATCGATGCCGCTCTCCTGGGCAACAGCAGGACCGGCTGGCTGCAACAGGAACGGCAGCGCGAGGATTGCCGCCGGAATATACCGCTTCGGAATTAACATGGTCCGATAACCTGCGTTATCGGCAATACTGGAATTACCCATCAGATTCGCCCCGTTTGATTAAAAAGCACCCGATTCTAGCAATATCAGGTAAATTCAGTCAACACAAAAAAAGAGTACCCGCGACTGCACTTTCCTTTTTCGGCAATAACTCTTAATATTTACCGGAACCAAATCATCCGGTTGAAGCGTGAAGCAGGCATCGAAAAAAAAGCAACCCGGCACGGTTTCAGGGATAGAGGTCGTTCGGTATATCAAGGAAATCAGTTTCATTTTCATGGTGGCCGGCGCGTTGTTCGTCGCCCTGTCGCTGTTTACCTACCATCCCTCCGACCCCGGCTGGTCGCAGGCGGTCAGTGTTGCCGAAATCCATAACGACGGGGGAATCGTCGGCGCCTGGATTGCCAACGTCTTGCTTTACCTGTTCGGTTACCCGGGTTACCTGTTCCCCCTGGTATTCATCTTTGACGGCTGGCGCATCTTCAAATCGCGCCGGGACGATACGACTGCCTCCCGACTCCTGGTTGCGCTGAGGGTATTCGGGTTTATCCTGCTGTTCTGCGGTTGTTGTGCGCTGGCATGGTTGCATATCGGCCCAGGCGGGGGACTGCCGGAGCACCTGCCGGACCAGACCAGCAGCGCCGGCGGGATACTGGGTCTTGCCCTGGGCCCGTTCCTGTTTGACGTGTTCGGCTATGCGGGCAGCACCCTGCTGATGCTCGCCATGTTGCTGGCGGGCATGACATTGTACTCCGGCATGTCATGGTTGTGGCTGATCGAAAAAACCGGATTTATTACATTAAGAACTATCGATAAAATAATAATTTATACGGATAAACTAACGCAATATATTAAATCTATGGAGGCCAAAAAGGAGCGCGTGGAACTGGTCCGCACCCAGCAGAAAAAAGTCAGGGACAGGCCCCCGCCGCGCATCGAACCGGTCATCAGCAAGGTGGAAACCAGCGCTCGCGCCGAGGCGGAGAGACAGGAACCCCTGTTCGAGATGCCCGCTGAAGCGGCATTGCCGCCACTGAACCTGCTGGACCAGCCCACACCTTCCCAGGGCAGGTATTCGGAAGCGACTTTGGAAGCCATGTCGCGCCAGGTGGAACTCAAGCTGCTGGATTTCAATATCCAGGTGGAGGTGGTGGCGGTCAACCCGGGTCCCGTAATTACCCGGTTCGAACTGCAGCCGGCGCCGGGAGTGAAGGGCAGCCAGATCAGCAACCTGTCCAAGGACCTGGCCAGGTCACTGTCGGTGGTCAGCGTGCGCGTTGTCGACGTGATCCCGGGCAAATCCGTCATCGGGCTGGAAATACCCAATTCCAGCCGCGAACTGGTCACCTTGAGTGAGATACTGAGTTCCAAGGAGTACGAAGAACTCCATTCGACTACGGTGCTGGGCCTGGGCAAGGACATCAGCGGCCATCCTGTGGTCATGGACCTCAGCCGCATGCCGCACCTGCTGGTTGCCGGCACCACCGGATCGGGCAAGTCCGTCGCCATCAACGCCATGATCCTGAGCCTGCTGTACAAGTCTCCCCCGAAAAAAATCCGCCTGATCATGATCGATCCGAAGATGCTCGAACTGTCCGTGTACGAGGGCATCCCCCATTTATTGACGCCGGTGGTTACGGACATGAAGGAAGCGGCAAACGCCCTGCGCTGGTGCGTGTCCGAAATGGAACGCCGTTACCAGTTGATGGCGACGCTGGGCGTGCGCAATATCAACGGCTATAACAAGAAGATCGTTGAGGCGGCAAGCCGCCGCCAGCCATTGACGGATCCGTTCCATACGCCTGCCGATGACGAGGATGAAGCCCCGGCGCTGGAAGAATTACCCTATATCGTCATCCTCATCGATGAACTGGCGGACATGATGATGACGGTAGGCAAGAAGGTGGAGGAACTGATTGCCAGGCTGGCGCAGAAGGCCCGGGCCTCCGGCATCCACCTGATCCTGGCCACGCAACGCCCGTCCGTGGATGTGATTACGGGCCTGATCAAGGCCAATATCCCCTGCCGGATTGCATTCCAGGTGTCCTCCAAGGTGGATTCGCGCACCATCCTGGATCAAATGGGCGCCGAAAACCTGCTCGGGAACGGGGACATGCTGTTCCTGCCGCCCGGCACCAGCGTGCCGATACGGGTGCACGGCGCCTTTGTCGATGACCACGAGGTGCACAAGGTTGTTGAAAACATCAAAAGCCGCGGCGGTCCGAACTACATGAACGACATCACCCTGGACCCGGGCGGCGGAGACTCGGCGCCCATTCCCGGCCTGGAGCCGGTCTCTGATGACGTCGACCCGCTTTACGACGAGGCCGTCCGGATCGTTACGGAAACCCGCAAAACGTCCATTTCCTACATCCAGCGCAGGCTCAAGATCGGTTATAACCGCGCCGCCAGGATCGTCGAGGAAATGGAAGCCAGCGGCCTGGTCGGCCCGCTGGAGGCCAACGGCAGCCGGGAGATACTGGCGGGGCCGCCACCGCCGGTGGATTGACCGCTTTGTATGCCACAGCTAACTTGTCATTCCCGCGAATGCGGGAATCCAGTGAAACAAAGAGTCGCCCTCCGGGCGACGCATTATTCCACTGGATGCCGGAACAAGCCCGGCATGACGGATGTGTACATTGTGCGACCTGACCCCCTTCTCTTTATCTGCGGATTAATCCTATCCCTGGCCGTGAACGCGGCGACCGACAATCCTCTGGATGTGTTTCTCGACGGCCTGGATACCTTTTCGGCGGATTTTGAGCAGGTGTTGCTGGACAGTTCCGGCGAAGCGCTGGAGGTAACCGGCGGCGCGCTGAGATTGCGCCGTCCCGGCATGTTTTACTGGCTGTATAACGAACCGTACGTCCAGGAAATCATCAGCGACGGCAGCAGCCTCTGGGTTTACGAGGGGGACCTGGAGCAGGTTACCATCAGTGACGTATCCGATGCCATGGCGGATACCCCGGCGCTGATTTTCAGCGGCGGTAACGATCCCGGTGAATATTATGTTATTGAGGAACTGCAAGGCGAGGAGGGAAGCACAGTGGTGCAGTTGACCCCGAAGAACCCGGAATCTTATTACCGCTTGCTGCGCCTGGTGTTCTCGGGCGATGAACTGGCCGGCATGGCGCTGTTCGACAACCTGGGGCAGACCTTGTTTATCTCCTTTACGAATGCCGTGCGCAATCCTGAATTGAAAAAGGACCTGTTTACGTTTTCTCCCACTGACGAAACGGAAATCATCGATGCAAGGCAACCGCATTAACACGCATTATCGTGAGCTCCGACAGCATTGAATACCGGCCCCTGGCGGATCGGATGCGGCCTGACACCCTGGCCGGGTTTGTCGGGCAGGAACACCTGATCGGACCGGGCAAGCCGTTGCGTCTCGCCATTGAAAGCGGCCAGTTGCACTCCATGGTGTTCTGGGGCGCGCCCGGCACCGGCAAGACGACCCTGGCCCGGTTGGTTACCACTTCCTGCAATGCGCAGTTCCTGACCCTGTCTGCGGTACTGGGCGGCGTCAGGGAGATCCGGGAGGCCATCGACAAGGCGCGCCAGTTTCGGGATGTCTATGGCAGGGATACCGTACTGTTCATCGATGAAGCGCACCGTTTCAACAAGTCGCAACAGGACGCGTTCCTGCCCCACGTGGAAAACGGCACGATCACCTTTGTCGGCGCCACCACCGAGAACCCGTCCTTCGAACTGAACAACGCGTTGTTGTCCAGGGTGCGTGTCTATGTACTGAAACCGCTTACGGCAGATGACTTGAAACGGGTTGTCATCCAGGGCCTGCAGGACCGGGAGCGGGGACTGGGCGAAAAAAACCTGGAAATCACCGATGAGGCGCTGGAGCTGCTGGTGGGCAGCGCTGACGGCGACGCCAGGCGCGCCCTCAACCTGCTGGAGATCGCCGCGGACCTCGTCGCCTCGAAACAGATCACCGGTGAACTTGTGAGCGAAGTGATAAGCGGCGCCGGTTACCGGCGCTTCGACAAGGGAGGCGAGGTCTTTTATGAGCAGATCTCCGCGCTGCACAAATCCGTGCGCGGGTCGGCGCCGGATGCGGCCCTGTACTGGTTTGCGCGTATGCTTGATGGAGGCTGCGACCCCCTGTATATTGCCAGGCGGGTGGTGCGCATGGCCTCTGAAGACATAGGCAACGCCGACCCGCGCGGGTTGCGCCTGGCCCTGGATGCCTGGGAGACCCAGGAGCGGCTGGGCTCGCCGGAGGGGGAACTGGCCATTGCCCAGGCCGTCGTTTACCTGGCGTGCGCGCCGAAGAGCAATGCCGTGTACAAAGCGTATAATGCCGTCATGGAGGACGTCAAGGCTACCGCTTCGGCGGAAGTGCCGGCACACCTGCGCAATGCGCCTACCCGGTTGATGAAGGAACTGGGATACGGGAAGGAGTACCGGTACGCCCACGATGAACCCGAAGCCTATGCTGCGGGTGAGAATTATTTTCCCGAGGGCATGACGGGGCGCCAATACTATTACCCCACAAACCGGGGACTTGAGATACAGATAGCGGAAAAACTGCAACGCCTGCGGGCGCTGGACAAAAGTAAATAAACCATTGGAAAGACGAATACTGCTGTTCGTCATGCCGGGCTTGACCCGGCATCCAGTGATATATAGTGTCGCCCATTGGGCGACCCATTATTTGACTGGATTCCGGCCTTCGCCGGAATGACGAGGAGCGCGCCGGTCGGAGTTTTGAAGATAATTATGCTGGACCCACACTTGTTAAGAAAAGATCTGGAGGCCGTCAGCCGGGCGCTGGCCAAGCGCAGCTTTGAGCTGGATGTCGAGCGGCTGCAGTCGCTGGAGCGGCAGCGCAAGGATATCCAGGTCGGCACCGAGGAGTTGCAGGCGGAGCGGAACCGCCAGTCGAAGGCGATTGGCAAGGCCAAGGCCGCGGGTGAGGATATCGAGCTGCTGCGGGCGCAGGTTGCCTCCCTGGGTGATGAGTTGAAATCGAGCCAGGCCCGGTTGGAGGAGATCCAGGAGGAACTGCACGAGCTCCTGCGCGGCGTGCCCAATGTCCCCCATGAGAGTGTCCCGGCCGGGGACAGCGAAGAGGATAACGAGGTAATACGGGCCTGGGGAGAACTGGAGGTGAAGGATTTTGCCCCAAGGGACCATACCACCCTGGGCGAGGCCCTGGAACTGATCGATTTTGAGGCCGCCACCCGCATCGCCGGCTCCCGTTTCGTGGTTATGAAGGGCGCAATCGCCAGGCTGCACCGGGCACTGATCCAGTTCATGCTGGACGTGCATATCCGTGAACACGATTACGTGGAGATTAACGTCCCCTACCTGGTCAACCCCGACAGCCTGTTCGGCACCGGCCAGTTGCCCAAGTTCGCCGAGGACCAGTTCCATATCGAGAAACAGGACCTGTACCTGATACCCACGGCAGAGGTGCCGGTGACCAACGTGGCCAGGGACACGATCATCGACAGTGAGAAACTTCCCCTGAAATACGTGTGCCATTCACCGTGTTTCCGCAGCGAGGCGGGGTCCTACGGACAGGATACCCGCGGCATGATACGCCAGCACCAGTTCGAGAAGGTGGAACTGGTGCAGATCGTCCGTCCGGAGGACTCTTACCGGATCCTGGAGGAATTGACCGACCACGCGGAAAACATCCTGCAATACCTGGGTCTGCCGTACCGGGTGGTCGTGCTGTGCGGCGGCGACCTGGGTTTCTCCGCCGCCAAGACCTATGACCTGGAGGTCTGGCTGCCCAGCCAGCGGCGTTACCGGGAAATTTCTTCATGCAGCAATTTTGAGGATTTCCAGGCAAGACGCATGAGGGCGCGCTGGCGCAACCCCGCCACCGGCAAACCGGAACTGGTGCATACGCTCAACGGCTCGGGGCTGGCCGTAGGCCGCACCCTGATCGCCATCATGGAGAACTGCCAGGACGAAAACGGCTACATACACATCCCGCACGCCCTGCATCCCTACATGGATGGGATGACGGTTATTCAATAAGTTAAGGGAAGATATTGTCCACGAAAGCCGTTTCGGCGCTGTTTGTCGGTTTTACCTCGGGCCTGGGTCTTCTGGTGGCCCAGATTGCCTTCGCCATCTTCATTTTCTCGGGACCGCTGGCGCCGTATTCCTCCCAGGGCGTCGGCCTGGTGCTGTTCGGAAACTTCGCTGCCTGCCTGGTCATTGCGCTGGCCGGCGGCTATCGCGGCGCAATTTCCGGGTTGTCGCCGTTGCTGGTGGTCGTCATGGCCCTGATCGGGGCCGGCATCGATGCCGAAGGCCGTACGCTGTTCGTTACCACGGCAGCCGCGCTGGTTATCAGCGCGGTGATCACCGGCGTATTGTTTTTCCTGGTCGGACGTTTTCGGCTCTCCAACCTGATGCGTTTTGTCCCTTATCCCATGGCGGCAGGTTTCGTGGCCGGTATCGGGGGGGTCGTATGCCTGGCCGCAATGTCCCTTATGGGCGCCGAACCTGACCTGCGGGCAATTCCGGCTCTGTTCGAAACGTCCCTGCTGTGGAAGTGGGCGCCCGGCGCGTTATTTGGAATTGCCCTGTACCTGGCAATGAAGCGCTGGAAAAATGCATTGATCCTGCCGGTAAGTGTTGCGCTTGCCGTAGGCGCCTACCATATCGTTCTTGGCAGCCTTGGAATTTCCGGTGAAGAAGCGAGGGAGGCAGGCATGCTGTTCGCCAGCACGACGGACGGAAACCTGTGGCCGGCATTGGCTCCCGCGGATATCAGGTATATCGACTGGGGCGCGCTGTCCGCGCAAATTCCCGACATGCTGACACTGGTTTTGCTTGCCTTCATCGTCCTGATCATGAACCTGGCCGGACTGGAACTTGCCGCGGGCCGGGACCTGGACTGGGACCGGGAATTCAAGGCCACCGGTCTGGCGAGCGTCATCGCCGGCCTGGGCGGCGGTACGGTGGGAACCATGATCGTGCCCGCCTCGTTCCGCAGCAAGTTGTTCAGGGCGACTGCGCGTGCGACCGGCGTGACCGCTTCCCTGGTCATCGGTGGAGCGTTATTCCTGGGTGACGGGGTTCTCGAGGTGGTCCCGGTAGCGCTGACAGGAGGAATATTGTTCTTTGCCGGCGCCGGCATGCTGGATCAGGGCTTCGTGAGAAGTTACAGGCAACTCCCCCGGTCGGAGTTCGTCATTATCGTAGCAATCTTCTTTACAATCATTGCGTTCGGGTTGCTGGAAGGCGTGGGCGCCGGGTTGGTTGCTACCCTGGTATTCTTCGCCATACGCCTCAGTAGAGTGGAGACGATAGAATCCAGGTTTACCCTGAGCGAACGCCACAGTAACAGGGCCCGTTCGGTTCCCGAGCTTGCTATCCTGCTGCATGAGGGTAAACGGGCAAGAGGTTACCGGCTGCGCGGATACATCTTCTTCGGCAGCGTATATCCCCTTGTCGATGATCTCAAGCAGTGCCTGAGAGACGACCCTGTGCCTGCTTGCCTGATACTGGACTGTTCCGACGTCACCGGCTTCGATGTTTCGGCAGTGAACGTGCTGGGCAGGTTTGTGCAGACGGCGCACGCGGCCCGGGTGCAGGTTGTTGTGTGCACGTCATCGGAACAGTTTATGGCCGGATTAAAGCGGATCCTGCCGCCTGCCGTGTTTGCCGGCCTCCTGGTGGAGCAAAATAATGATCGGGCACTGGAGCGATGCGAGGACGTCATCATTACGGCGTGGAGGGCTGATGACGGAATGGCTGAGGAGCGGCGCGCCATGCTGCTGGAATCCACCGGCGATGATATGGAACGGTACCTGGACCGGCAAATTCGTTTCGAGGAACTGGTGGAGAAACTTCAACGCTGGATGGAACCTCGCAGTTACTCAACCGGCGAGAACATTGCGGGACCGGAAGCGAAGCAGGAAGGCCTGGAACTGTTGATTTCCGGCCGGGCTTCAGTCCGTGACCCCGCCGGAGCCCGTTTCGGCCAGTGTGTCCCCGGCGACCCGGTACGACCGTCAGGCGCATCGGGTGGAAAGACCGCCTCTGTGGTCGCAGATGAACCCTGCCGAACCATGTTGCTGACGGCTGCCGCCCGGCTCTGGCTGGAACAGCATGAAGAGAGGCTTGCCCTCGAACTTTATCGATACCTCCTCGACGGACTTTTCCACATCCCCTTGAACAACAGCCGGGGATAGGTTTAAACCTGTCCCCTGCCGGGGTTACATTGCGCCGGGGTGTGCAGAGCCCTGAACATGAAAGCTTTGTCAGCCTGACTTTCTTGAAGCTGAATGAAAAAGAAAGAATGGACTTGAAGCATCGAATATGAGATAATACCCCACGTAATCAGTATATTGCGCTTCTTCTCTATATTGGGGTTGTTGAGTAATTATGGAATCGTTGAAACCGGAAAGCGCAGTTGCGATTGTCGGATACAGCTACCGCCTGCCGGGGGGAATCCGCACCGATGACGATTTCTGGCGTTTGCTCAGCGAACGCGAAATTGTGCAGGAACCCGTAACTGACCGTTACGGCAGAGGCTACCGGCCGATCGGCGGATTCTCTGGACCAGGGCGGTTTGCCAGTTCCTATGAAGGACTGATTCGCAAGGATGGGGAAATGTTCTTCGATCGCAGTCTCTTCGGATTGTCCCACAACGAAATGATGGCAACGGACCCGCAGGTGAGGATGTTGTTGACTTGCGCCTGGGAGACCTTCGAGAGCGTCGGCTGGGATTTGCATTCATTGCACAACAGTCCCACAGGTGTCTTCATCGGTGCGCAGATTCCGCCAGTCGCCAACTGGCGTCCTATGCATGGCACCAGTCAGTTTGACGTTACAAGCATCAGTCTGGCCATGCTGGCCAATCGCATTTCCTATCACTTCAATTTAATGGGACAGTCAACCACCTATTGCACGGCGTGCTCCGCCAGCCTGACCGCTTTGCACTCGGCGATGAACGCTCTCCAGTGCGGCGATTGTGAACAAGCTCTCGTCGGATCCGTCAATTACCTGGGTACAGCCAGGGTGAGTGCTTCCTTCAATGCACTGGGTGTTATCAGCCCGGACGGTAAGTGCCACTCCTTCGACGCAGAGGCGAACGGATATATGCGTTCGGAAGGGGCGTTCATGTTTGCGATCAAGCCTCTGGCAGCGGCTGAAAGAGATGGGGATCCCATCTACGCCGTGGTGGAGGCGACCGCGGTCAATGCGGCCGGCGCCGCCGACGGCAGTACCGGCCTGGCGCAGGGACGGTACATCACCGCGCCCACGCGTCACGCACAGGTGGGATTGATGCACACAGCCCGTACTCGCGCGGGCCGTATGCCGCAGGAGTTCGACTATATCGAAGCCCATGCCACCGGCACGGTAGTGGGCGACCGCATCGAGGGCAACGCCATCGCCGAAGCGTTCGGTGGTGTCGAGCGCGATGCCCCACTGCGGGTTTCGAGCATCAAGAGCAACGTGGGGCATATGGAGGCCGCCGCGTTTTCCTGCGCATTGCTCAAGGTCGTATTGATGATGCAACGGCGCACCTTCGCGCCGGTGTCGAAGAATTACCTGGTACCGAATCCGGAGATCGACTTCGAAAGTTGCCCGATGCAGGTGCAGACCGGCTGCGAACCGTTTCCGGACCACCCGGTGGTGGTCGGCATCAACTCCTTCGGCTTTGGCGGGGCCAACGGGCACTGCGTGGTGCGCGAATACCGCCCCGAGCAACCCCGGGTCTGGTCGGTGCCGCTGGCACCCAACGCAGGCTTCATGATTCCCCTGTCGGCGCGCACGTCCGGCGCGCTGGAAAAGAGCGCGCAATGGCTGGGGAAAACGTTGACCGAGCACGAACTGGACCTCTATACACTGGCGGGCAATCTCAGCCGTCGCCGCACCCATTTCGCCGCACGTACTTCGTTTGCTGTGCGCACCCAACAGGAACTGGTTGAAGCACTAAGGGACTTTACCGAAGAGCTGCCCCCCATTGCCACCGTCGATGAGGGCGAGCGGCGGATCGCTATGGTATTTTCCGGACAGGGTACGCAGTGGGCAGGTTGCGGTCGCGCACTTTACGACGCCAACCCCGTTTTTCGCCGCGCGATTGATGCAGTGGAGGAGCACTGGCGGAAGCACTCGGATGTTTCGCTGCGCGGGGCCTGCTTCTCGGCTCCTCAAGAGGTGCTCAACGAGGTACAGCTTGCCCAGCCTGTCATTTTCATGATCCAGTGCGCCCTGGTGGAATTGTTCAAGAGCTGGGGGGTATATCCAGACTGCGTGGTCGGCCATAGCTCCGGCGAGGTGGCCGCCGCTTATGCCTGCGGAGCGCTATCGATGCCGGACGCGACGCGGCTGGTCTTCCTTCGCGCCAAGTTGCAGCAGCGTACGGCTGGTTCCGGTCGAATGCTGACGATCGGGCTTGACCGACCGGGCGTGGAGGAATTGCTCGATACGCTCGGTGTACCCTTTCGGCCCGAGGATGGACCGGCTCAGGTGGAGATTGCCTGTGAGAACGCACCTGCGAGTACCGTCATCTGCGGCAAGGAGGCTGCTTTACAACCTGTCGTCGAAGAATTGGATCGGTGCAACTTGCAGAATCGGCTGCTCCCGGGCAACATCGCCTTTCATTCCAGCGCAATGGATCCGATAAAAGACGACGCATTGTCGAATCTGTCCTTCCTGGACGATTGTGCCTTCGACGCTGAAGTGCCGTTGATTTCCTCGGTGACGGGCGTGAGAACGGAGCGGCTGGACAATGCGTACTGGTGGTCGAATATCCGCCGGCCCGTGCGGTTTGCGGCGGCGATGGAGACGATCATGCGGGATTATCAGCCCGATGTCGTACTGGAAATCGCCCCGCACGGCGCCCTGCAAACCACGATCGCGCAGTGCCTGGAAAGCTGTGTACAAGCGCCGGCCTGCATTCCGACGCTGATAAGAGACAGCGATGTATGTCTGGGCTTCAATGAAGCGCTGGGTGCTCTTTTTCGGGCGGGGGTAGATCTGGATTTTGCCACGCAATATCCGCGGCCTGAGCCCATTGTCCATCTTCTGCCCGGTCATCCGAGAGAAGACCAGGCGATGATCGATATCATGTGCGACAACGAGATGTTCGTCCGCCAGGGCCAGTATTCTCATGGTCCGCTGGTCGGACACAAAGTGCCCTGTGACTACATGTTGTTCGAAGCGCGGCTTTCGGAAAAAGACTTTCCCTGGCTGGCGGATCACCGTGTGCACCACGCGCCGATCATGCCTGGAGCCGGTTACATCGAGCTGATCCTGGAGGCCTTCGAAGGCGTACCGGTTCATTTTGACGTGCTCGAGTTTCTTCAGCCCTGTCCCATCCCCAAGACGCCGGTTCGCTTGCAGACAGCCTTGCATCCGGTGGCAGGCGCACCGGACGAATACACCTTTACCATTTCTTCCCGGTCGTACGAGGTCGACGCGCAAAGCCAACTGCACGGCCGTGGCAAGGTACGGCGTTTGAACGGCGACTATGCAGTTGATGTGCCGGTCCGGCTGGCGGATATAGATTCGACCCGTTTTGAACGCTCGTTCCTTGCCGACGACAAGGATTTCTACGAACGCCTTGAGGCCGTACTCAGCGAGACCTTTCAATATGGCCCCTATTTCAGAACCATTCAGCGCGTTCGAGTGGACCTGGAATCCGAGAAGTCTTTTCTCGTTGACGTAGAGATGGAGGAGGAGTTGTGGAAGACCGGGACTGGTGAGGGCTATGTCTCATGCCCGCCCCTGTTCGATGGGGGATTGCAGATATTCCTGTATAACCTGCTGACTGCTGCCGACCTTTTTGCCATACCGCAACGGGCCGAAGGCCTCACGTTTCTTCGGCCGCCGACGGGACCCAGGGTCACCTGTCATGTGACAAAGCCCGATGAAGACTGGATGGATGCAAATGACAGAGGGCAGTACTCTGTTCGTCGCGGTGAAAGACCCGGGGGCAGCATCAGTTTTTACGATAGCGCGACCGGGGACCTGATAGCCCACGTCGGGGAATATACGTATTTCACATCTAATCCACAGTGGGCCGACTTGCCGCACAGTAAGCACAGGGTCTCCTGGCAGCCGAAGTTCGTCCCTGCAGGACAATCCCTTGTTGACGGATTGCCCGATGGTGAGATCGGGCCCGCTGAGTTGATCGCCGCGCTGGAGCAACCACAACGCGGCGAAAGCTACGTGTGCCACGTCGTCGAGTTCGCGGGCGAGCGAGAGCCGGATCAGACCATCCTCAGTCAGTGCGTTGACTATCTCTCGAGCGAGGACGTACATACTGAATTCTGGATCGTCAGCGACAATGAAGATAGTACCCGTGCCTGCTACGACGTGTTTCAGCAACACGACGCCGCGCTTCGTTTCGAGTACATGGATCGGGATACTCCTCCAGAACTGGATGCCGGCCTGCTGCGTCCGGGCGCAGCCGAAATCATATTCCTGCATGGCAGTGGCGCTGAGTGGGGGTTTCTGCAAAGGCTGGCAGTGGCCGGGGGACTGGCGCTGGTCTGTCACGACGAGGACGATGTCATCGAGCCGGGTGCCGGGTGGACCACGGTTCGCACAGGCAAGCGCACGACCCTGCTGCAGGCGCCGCAATCCCGCGGAGATGCCTCCGACGCCCTGGAGTTCCCGGGACCTCGATGGGTGTTGGGCGACCAGGAAAGTTGGGCGGCGGACTGGGTATCCATGATCGAAGCGCCCGAGGTGTACCCGATTTCCGATGAGTCTCTTGTCCACGGAGTGGTCGAGCAGTGGCCACAGGCTGCGGATGTGCAGGCGATCGATTTTTTCTGTGGAATGGGCCCGCAGGATCCCACGGGGGAAGAAGTGTCGGCGCGATTCATCGCATTTATCCAGACACTGGTTTCCCAAAGGATTGAGCAGGCGAATCATCCGTGCCGCCTGACCGTGGTGACGCATCGGGCCGCATACGACGTGACGGACCCGCGTGGGAGTGCGCTGTGGGGTGTGGTTCGGAGTATGTCAATCGAAGTTGGCGAAGAGGCTATGATCGATTTCCGCCTGGTGGATCTGGGTGATTCCGAAGACCTGGAGACCTTGGCCTGGCTTTCTCGATGCGATTTGCGCGAGCGCGAGCTGGCGGTGCGTCAGCAGCGCTTGTGGGCGCCGCGGATGGTCAGCATGCCTGAGCGGTATGCGCGGGTGCCCGCCGGTGAACATCCGGCTTACCGGCTCACGCTGGACAATCCGGGTCAGATTTCCGGGCTGGAAATGAAGACGTATGAGCCTTCCGCGCTGGGGCCGGGAGACGTGGAGATTGAAGTGGTGGCGGCAGCGCTCAATTTCCGCGACGTCATGGTCACGTTGGGGCTACTGCCCGCGTTGGCCTACGAGCGTTCGGCACTCGGACGCGAGGTCGGCATGGAGGGCGCCGGGGTCATCCGCCGCGTTGGCACGGCAGTCCGCTCCTGTCGCGTCGGCGACGAAGTGGCATTCATACAGGGCGGTTGTATTGCCAATCGCGTGGTGGTCAATGAACATCTGGTCTTTGTCAAGCCCGAGCGCCTGAGTATGGAAGAGGCCGCATCGTCATTGTCGGTCTATGTCACCGCGTACTATTCCCTGCTAGAGCTGGCCCGCCTGCGGAAGGACCAGCGCGTTCTTATCCACTCGGCCATGGGCGGTGTGGGACAGGCTGCCATGGCCCTGGCCAGACACGTGGGCGCAGAGATTTACACCACTGCCGGCAACGAGAGCAAGCGCGACCAATTACTTGCATCAGGCGCACGGGCGGCCTTTGATTCTCACAGCCACGACTGGTATGACGACTTGATGGAGGCGACCGGCGGCGAGGGTGTCGATGTCGTGTTGAATTCCCTTTCCGGCCGCCACGTTGGATTATGTCTGGAAGCCCTGCGTCCGGGCGGTTGGCACTGCGAGATCGGCAAGGTCGATATATATGAGAACAATGAACTCGGCCTGCGAGTCTTCCGCAAGAACCTGCGTTTCGCGGCCATTGATGTAGATCGCCTCATGATCGACGATCCGCTCCTTTCGCGTGAAATCTCCCAGGCTTGTCTGAAATTGCTGGATCAAGGCGCCGTGCCGTCGTTGCCGGTCACGCTCTATTCTTACAAGGACTACGCCAAAGCGCTGCGGTTGATGACGACCGGCCAGCACCAGGGAAAACTGGTGCTGACGGCTCCGCAGGCTTCTGCCGATTCCGGATTCACGGTGGCCGATGTGCGGCCGTTACTCGACTCCGATGGGACCTATCTGGTGACAGGTGGCCTGGGTGGCTTCGGACTGCGATTGTTGCCTTATCTGGTGGCTTCAGGCGCACGTCATATCACGCTGATGGACCGCGACCCCGAGCGTCGCCGGGACGCCGAATGGATTCGTCAGTCGAGTGCGCTGGCCTATATGAGTGACGACGTCGAGTTCGATATCCTGGCAGGTGATGTGGCCGTGGAGGAGGATGTTCGACGCTGTATCGCCCAATTAAAGAGACCGCTCAAGGGAGTGTTTCATCTCGCGGGGGTATTGGACGACCGACTGCTCGCCGATATGAGCCCCCAATCCGTGGCGGAAGTGTTCGCGCCCAAGGCGCACGGCGCGCTCTATCTCCATCGGTCCACACAAGGATGCGACCTCGATCACTTTGTGTTGTTTTCTTCTACCGCGTCGACATTGGGCAATCCCGGACAGATTAACTACAGTGCCGCGAGCGCTTTTCTGGACGGTCTGGCAGCCAGCCGTCGCCGGCAGGGACTGCCCGCTTTGTGTTACAATATGGCCGCTGTCGCCGATGCCGGCATGGCCGCGCGCAGCCTCCATGTGTTGCGCATTATGAAGGCCGCCGGCATGCCTCCAATCAGCAGCGATTGCGCTATTGCCAACCTCGATTATGCAATGCGTTCGATGTCCGACCAGGACCACTTGGTCACGGTCTTGTTCAAACGCCCCCCCTGGACGGTGGATTACCCGGATTACATGCGTATTGGGCGGTTTATGAGCAATCAGGATGCATTTGCTGTAGATGCTGCAGGCGAACTGACGCTCGACAATGTCGTGGCGCAAATCGCCGCCAAGGTCGCCGAGCTATGCGGTCATGACGAGGGCGGTGTGGAGGAACCTTTGTCCAGTTTTGGGCTTACTTCAATCTCAGTTGCAGAACTGGGGACTTTTATTCAGTCTCAGTTCAACTACCGGGTGAGTGCACTCGAACTGATGACTACTGCCTCGTGCCTGTCTCTGGCACAAGGTATCATCCATGGAAAAGAGAATATTGGGGATGACCTGGTCGAGGAGGATACGGACGAGCTTGAGGATGCTGTCCACGTTGTTCAGCAGCGGGTCCGCCGTGCGCCGTCGGTTTTTGCAAACGCGATTGAGGACCATTTTCCGCAGGGAAATAGTGTTGCATAAAGATAACCCTGAAAAGACGGATAGAGGAGGATGTTGCCATGCCTAATGCGCTTCTGGTTTATCCCGAACACCCACCGACCTACTGGGGGGTGAATTTTGCCCTGGAGATTGTGGGAATAAAGTCTGCCTTTCCACCTCTGGGTCTGCTCACTATCGCCGCGATGTTTCCACCTGAGTACGACCTCCGCGTCGTGGATATGAATGTGACTTCCCTGGAGGAATCGGACCTGGAGTGGGCTGATATGGTGTTTACCTCCACCATGATCGTTCAGCGAGCCTCTCTGCAGGCCGTTATCGAACGATGTAATCGGGCCGGCCTTCCCGTGGTGGCCGGTGGACCCCATCCCACCACATTTCATGATGAGATTGCAGGCGTGGATCATTTTGTGCTGGATGAAGCTGAAGAGATCTTTCCCGAATTTTTGCGGGACCTGGAGAACGGTACAACCAAAGCCATTTATCGGGAACCGCGAAAGTCGGATGTGACCCGGACGCCTGTCCCGCGCTTTGACCTCATTGATATGAAGAACTACCACACAATGGGCGTGCAGTTCTCGCGTGGGTGTCCATTTGATTGTGAATTTTGTGACATCACGAAGCTTTATGGCCGCGTGCCCCGCACCAAGACGCCGGCTCAGATGGTGAATGAGTTTGAATTGCTGTATCGACTGGGCTGGCGAGGCCAGGTTTTCATGGTTGACGATAACTTCATCGGCAACAAACGCGATGCTTTGAACCTGCTGCCGGTGATCACCGAGTGGCAAAGGGCACATGGGTATCCGTTTTCATTGTCCACGGAGGCGAGTGTGAATCTCGCGCGTATGGGTGAATTGATGGATGCCATGATCGAAGCCGGTTTCGACACTGTGTTTCTGGGCATTGAAACCCCCAATCCCAAGGCGTTGCTCAAGACCAAGAAACCACAGAACGTCAGCAAACGGGAAGAAAATTATCTCTTCAATGCCGTTCGCAAAATCCAGCAGAAAGGGATGCAGGTCCAGGGAGGTTTCATCCTGGGCCTGGATGGTGATGGTGAGGATGTGTTCGATGCCCAGATCAAATTTATCCAGGAGGTGGGCATTCCCGTGGCCCCGATCTATTTGTTGACTGCTTTGAAGGGTACAGATATGTACAACCGCCTGAAGTCGGAGAACCGGCTATGGGAGGTTTCCATCGGGGGAAATGCCACAACCCTCAACTTCAGGCCGGAGATGGATCCCAGGGTATTGATTGAGGGATATCGACGCGTGACAGCCACGCTCTATGACCCGACGCTCGAGAACTATTTCAAGCGTTGCCTGACGTTATTTGAGCACCTCAAGCCGGTCCCGCACTTGCTGAAACCGAGGAGTAAGAATGCGATTTATGCAGACCTGATGGGGGTGCGCGGGAGACTTTCCGCCAACCAAGTTCCCGCCTACATGAATTTTATTTCCAAAGTGACCAGGGACCATCCTCGAATGCTCCCGAAAGCGATCCGCCTGGCTGCCCTGGGCTACCACTTTGAAAAAATCACCGCTCAGCAGAATACCATCCGTGGCTTCAAGGAATTTCTGGTGGCCGAGTTGGAGATGTTCAAGGCAGCACGAGTTCGGGATATGGAAGAAATTGGGAACCAGAGGCAAGCGTTGCTCACGCGAGTTCAGGCGCGCTATGAATCGATACCCGATGATTTTCGCTATAGTGAAGATGGAATTGAGCAGGCTTTGGAGGCTTTTCGATCGGCCGTGGATGCAAAGACGGAACACCTGGCAGCGGTGTAAAGAATAAATCCGGATTTGCACGACTTCAGGAAAAGGAAACATGATCGAAAAAATCGTTGCCGACACGGCGGTGGCTCCGCTTGTTGGATCTTTGCCGCCGTATTGCCAGAGAGACGTCGATACCCTTCGTCGATTCGTTCACGAGACAATCAGCAGAGAAACGCCGGCCGCCGCCGTCTCTCCGGGTAATTTCAAAGAGGTGTTTCTGACCGGAGCGACCGGATTCATCGGTCGTTTCTTTTTGTCGGATCTCTTGCGGCAGAACCCCCACCTGGTGGTTCACTGCCTTGTCCGGGCCGAAAACGCCGAACACGGCTTCGAGCGTATCCGCGCCGCTCTGCAGCAAGCCGACATCTGGGAGCAGAGGTTTGCGTCGCGCATACACATCGTGGGCGGCGACATCGGCCAGACTCGACTCGGTCTTTCCGCGGAACAATTCGATGCGCTGTGTCGTCGGATCGACGCCGTCTATCATCTTGCTGCCGATTTAAACCTCACTTCGTCTTATCTCGACATACGCGCGATCAATACGTTCAGTATTCGCAACATGCTCGAATTGTGTTTGCGCAAACGCTTCAAGCACCTTTTCTACGCCTCGACCATGGGCGTGTTCCCCCAGTACTTCTGCGCCTTCGCACACGAATTCAAGCACAGCCGCATCGACCACCAGATGCAACCGGACCTTGAGAGCATGAAGAGGACGTTTCCAATCGGCTTGCTAGGCTATCCATGGAGCAAGCTGACATCTGAACAGGTCCTTCTATTTGCACAACAGGCCGGTATGCCTTTGGCGATTTTCCGGTTGCCGCAAACCAGCCTGTCCAGCACGGGTTATACCCCGGCGAACGATCTTAGTGTGCGGATGTTTGCTGCAGTGGTCGATAGCGAAATATTGCCGGAAGAATTCACGTTTCGATCGAGCAACGAAACAGTCGATACGCTGAGTCAAGCCTGTACGTCCATTTCCTTGAATCCCGAACGTCGTTTCACGATCTACCATTGTTGCAACCCGCAATTGGATCATTACGACCTCGAACCCGCCGATTTCGGATTCTATTGGCCCGAGGTCTCCTACGAGTCGTTCAAGCGCGCCTGCCAGGCCCGCGGCGAAAAATCGCCGCTACATGGCTACTGGGCCGTGTTCGATCATTTAGGGAAATACTGGTTGAGTAAAAACAAGCCGGTGGACAGGCTGCCGATTTGTGACAGGGCCATGCGCGAGGATTGTCCGCACCCGATAGAGTGGCCGGGCATGTGGACCAAGCTCAGGCGCTCCAAGGAATGGATTATGGCCCATCGGAAGGAATGGCCGTATCCCATTGCAAAAAGCCGTCTGGACTTCAATTGCCTGATTAGCCGGGCCGAGCATTACACTCAAGACCGGGGCGTCTCTTTCGACTCGACCTATCCTGTATGGATGCGTCAAAGCCTACAACAATTGGTCGGGGCTATGAAAGCGACTGAGGCCAAACTGTTGGAGGACCGGCTTAGTGACATCGTCTTCGAACTGAGCCGATTCCTGCGCAACAACGCCGAGTTGGCCCATGAACGGCGTCAACACCCGGAAATTGAACGCGAGGAGGTTGTTCGTCCCGTCTTCATCGTCGGTATAAACCGCACCGGCACAACCTACCTGCACCGCCTGATGTCTCGCGACCCGCGGTTTTGGTTTCTGCGGCTATACGAACTCGCCGAACCGGTCCTCTGGACGGGTGAATATGCCACCGTGGCAGGATCACCCGATGACCCGCGCCGGGCGCAGATGCAGGGCATACTCGAGGCATCAGACATCCTCAGCGCTGTGGAAGGGGTTCACCACTTCGACGTCGACGAACCAGAAGAGGATTTCCCCATCTTCAGGATGGCCTTCTTGGCCTGGGTCTCTGTCGCTCGATTCCATATACCGGCATACGGCAGGTGGCTGGCCGCGAACGGTTCAGGAGACGCTTACGCCTACCACCGCCGCATCATACAGCAATTCGGCTGGCAGCGGCGGCATCGTGAGCCCGGGCATCAGGGGCAATGGTTATTTAAAATGCCCTTCCACCTCATGGAATTGGAGACCCTGATCAAGACTTATCCGGACGCCCTGTTCATCCAGACCCACCGCGAGCCGCCGCAGTTCATGGGTTCCTGGAACAGCCTGGTGGAACGGATACGCTCTCTTACCAGCGCCCCCCTCCCCGCGAACGAATTTGGCGCCGAACAACTGGCATTCATGAGCAACATGATGGACAGGGCCGTGCACTTTCGGGAAACCCATCCCGAACTGGAGCACCGCTGGATGGATGTGAACTATCTGGACCTGGTCGAACAACCCCTGGCGGTCATACGCAGTATTTATAAACGGTTCGGCTGGCCGATTGAGCAGGCGGCCATCGATGCCATGGAAGAGTGGCGGTCCCGGCAGGCAGGGCAACGCCGAAGGGAAAACAGGCACCGCTACGACCTGGAGGATTACGGTCTCACTGCGGAGGAAGTCAACGCTGAATTTGAACGCTATCGAGAGTTTATTACCAGCCGGGGAATTCGGGTTCAGAAAAATCTTACGAACTGAATTCCCGAACCAGCGCGCCGATGGACTCCTTGGCGTCCCCGAACAGCATGCGGGTGTTTTCCCCGAAGAACAGCGGGTTATCGACACCGGCGAAGCCGGCCGCCATGGAGCGTTTCAGCACAAATACCGTCTTTGCGTAGTCCACGTTGATGATGGGCATGCCGTAGATGGGGCTGTCCTCCATTTCCCGGGCCGCGGGGTTGACCACGTCGTTGGCGCCAATGACGATGGCGACGTCCATCATCTCCATGCGCGGGTTGATGTCCTCCATCTCGATGAGCAGGTCGTAGGGTACGTCCGCTTCCGCCAGCAGCACGTTCATGTGTCCGGGCATGCGACCGGCCACCGGGTGGATGGCGTAGCTGACTTCCGCGCCGTTATGCTCCAGTAACTCCTGCAGTTCCTTGACCACGTGCTGGGCCTGGGCAACGGCCATGCCGTATCCGGGCACCACGACAACGCTGCCGGCCGCCTCGAGGATGTAATAGGCGTCATCCGGCGTGATGGGCTTGACTTCACCTTCCACCTTGGCCAGGGCCGTCTTGACCGCGCCGAAGCCGCTGAACAGCACGTTGGCCAGGGAGCGGTTCATGGCCTTGCACATGATGTTGGTGAGGATGATGCCGGTTGCGCCCACCAGGGATCCGGCAACGATCAGGATGTTGTTGTTGATGGCGAAACCCGCGGCGCACGCGGCCAGGCCGGAATAGCTGTTCAGCAGGGAAATCACTACGGGCATGTCCGCGCCGCCGATGGGGATCACCGCCATCACACCGAACAGGAACGACAGGGCGATGAGGACGTACAGCAGGTTGGTGTTGGCCGGGTCCATGCAGAACATCACGCCGACCACGACGATGGCGGTCAGCAACAGGCTGTTGAAGGTGCGCTGTCCGGTGAAGATATAGGGACGCCCGGGGATGGTCTCGCTCAGTTTTCCGAAGGCGATGAGGCTGCCGGTAAACGTCAGTCCGCCGATGAGGATGGACAGGAAGATAGTGACCACGGTGAAGGTCGAAACGTCGCCGGAATGGAGCGCGGCCCAGCCGACGAACAGGCTGGCGATGCCGCCGAAACCGTTGAATATCGCCACCATTTCCGGCATCGCGGTCATCGCCACGAGACGCGCAGCCATGGCGCCGATGACGCCGCCGATTACGAGGCCCAGGGCAATCCAGCGGAAATCGACGATGGAATGGTCCAGCAGGGTAACTACTATAGCGAGCAGCATGCCGCATGCGGACACCAGGTTGCCGTTACGCGCGGTAGCGGGCGAGCTCAGCATCTTCAGGCCGAAGATGAACAGGACGGCCGCGGCCACGTATGTCAGGTTGATCAGCAGTGCATTACTCATTGTTCGTCACCTTCCTTCTTCTTGAACATGGACAGCATGCGGTTGGTTACCATGTAACCGCCGACCACGTTGATGGAGGCGAAGGTCACGCCCAGGGTGCCGAGGATCGTGGCCATTTCGGCGCTGCCGGCGCCGGCGGATGTGAGGGCGCCCACCAGGGTGATGCCGGAGATGGCGTTGGCCCCGGACATCAGGGGGGTGTGCAGTGTAGCGGGTACTTTACTGATCAGCTCAAAGCCCAGGAATATGGCCAGGACCAGGATGAATGTCAGGTATACGGCTTCCATTGGTGACTCCTTAACGTTGCAGGTTCTTGATGGTTTCGTTGACGATGGCGCCGCCGTGGGTAATCAGGCAGCCCTGGATGATCTCGTTCTCCCGGTCCAGTACCAGCGACTTGTTTTCCTCGTCCCAGTATTCGCTGACCATGTTCAGGAGGTTGGACGAATACATCTGGCTGGCGTCGCGGGATACGAAATTGGGCCAGTTGCCCTGGCCGATGATGGTCACGCCGTTGACGATGACTTCCTGCCCGGCGACCGAGCCTTCCACGTTGCCGCCGGTCTCTGCGGCCATATCCACGATGACGCTGCCGGGTTGCATGGCTTCGACCATGTCGGTGGTGACCAGCACCGGCGCCTTGCGGCCGAACACCTGGGCGGTGGTGATGACGATATCGGATTCGGCAATGGCCGCCTTCTGGCCCAGGCGTTGTTTTTCGATCTGTTCCGGGGTCAACTCCCGCGCATAACCGTCCTTGGTCTCGCCTGTTTCACCCAGGTCGATCTCCAGGAACTTTGCGCCCACGGAGCGGACCTGTTCCGCTACCACGGGGCGGGTGTCGAAGGCGGTTACTTTAGCTCCCAACCGCTTGGCCGTGGCGATGGCCTGCAGGCCGGCCACGCCGGCGCCGATGACGAACACCTTGGCCGGCTTGATGGTGCCGGCCGGCGTCATCATCATGGGCAGCAGGCGGTCCAGGCTGTTGGCGGCCAGCATCACCGCAACATAACCGGCCAGGTTGGCCTGGGAGCTGAGCGCGTCCATCTTCTGCGACAGGGTGGTGCGGGGGATCATTTCCATGCTGATGGCGCTGATGCCCTGTTGCGCCAGGGCATCCACCAGTTCGCCTTCGTTAAAGGGGTCCAGGTAGCTGATGTGGATGCAGCCCTGTTTTATCCGGCCGACCTCGCCGGATTCCGGCTTGCGGATGCGCAGGATAATGTCCGATTGTCCCAGCATACCGTTGCGGTCGGAACTGACCGCGGCGCCGGCTTCGGCGTATTCATCATCGGCAAAGCCGGAACCTTGTCCCAGCGCGGATTCGACAGTGATGTCCGCGCCGAGTTTGACCAGTTTCTTTACCGTATCGGGAATAAGCGCGACCCGGTTTTCCCCAGGATGTGTCTCCTTCAATACACCAATTTGCATAATGAGCCCCTCTGGCAGGTTCGTTAATGTCAGGTATCAGCGCGCCGGGTTTCTTCCCATCAGCTTCCGGTTTCCGGCGCTTGTATATGGCGTGCGGTGGCCGCTCACGGCCGCCTTTGCAAAAACGGCGGGCATAGTAACACAAAGAAAAACTGAAAACTACTACGCAGAAATGTTTTCGTCGACAAGTAACCGTGGTTTCACGATGCCTTCGACAAGGCTACATATTCTTCTTCTCTGAGCAGTTCTGCGGCCAGGGCGAAAACAGCCTGAATATCAGTGAGTGTCAGCCGTGGATAGGACACCATCAGGTCGTCAGCGCTCCAGCCATCGGCAAGACGGTCCAGCAACAATTCAACCGACAGGCGGGTACCCTTTATAACAGGCTTTCCGGAAGACGTTTCCGGGTCAACGACGATATGATCTTTCCAGTTCATCAATTCAATAAAGGAATACCCACTCGATTCAAAATTATAATATCGCGCGTTCTGCAATTATTCTGCATATCATTTTACAGGAGTTAAGACAGGCCAGGTGCAATTTCATCCAACAGAAATCATAACGGCAGCCAAATATAAATATCATGAGCAAAGAAAACCAACTACCTGATTACTTGAAAAACGGGGAACGAGCACGATTGATTCCCGTCGGGAAAGGTACTCACGGAAACTGGAGAAAGGAATAATGATAGATTTAAGCCAATTTGTAACTACTCGCCCCCCTTATCCTGATTGGCCGGGTTATTCTGTGGTGGTTTCTCTACCATAGTGGCGGCGTTGCCGTTGAGTGCGATGTCGATGGCGGCGAGGGGATTGTAGCCCTGGCAGGCCATGGACTGCAAGTAGCTGGAGATACGGCAGTAGGCGGCGGCGTAGTCGGGGGTGCGGAAGCAGCCTGAGACTTTCTGTTTGACCTTGGCCATGCGGATATCGCGCTCGGCGCGGTTGTTGGTGAACGGCACCTCGGGGTCGCGGGCGAAGCGGAGCACTTCGGTTTCGTACTTGATAAGGGCCTCGTGCAGGTTCTCGGCATCGGATTTGGCGATGCGCCCGCGTCGTTTGGTCTGGCGGGGCGGGGGTTTGGGGAGTTCTCTTTTGGCCTGTGTGAGGAGGGTGCGGTAGCGTGTGCGCACGGCCTTGTAGTCGGGCTCGCTGAGCGCCTTGTCGGGGTGTTCACGCACCTGTCGGCAGGTCTTGAGCAGGAGTGTTCCCATGCGCCTGGCCCAGGCATGGCCGTGGGCCTCTTCGATGAAGCGGAGGTCGCGTAGCAGGTGGCTGCCGCACAGGGCATGCTCGCAGTTGTCATAGGCAAAGTAGCTGGCCCAGCGGTCGTGGACGAGGACGCCGCGGTAGCGGGGGATGATGTTTAACTCATCGATGGCGTCGCGCCCGCGCTGTCGATGGACACACTTCAGCGTCAGGTGGCCGGCGCTGACGCTGTGCAGCCAGTGGGTCTTACGACCGATGCGCAGGCCGGTTTCGTCCGCGTGCAGCACGGGCTCGGCGAGCAGGCGTGTCACCGCGGCGGTCTCCCACCCGGCCAGGGCCTCGTGCAGGCGTGTGAGCCAGGCCAGCAGGGTGGCCTCGGCGAGTGTGCGTCCGGTCAGCGCCGCGAGGGTCTGTGCGGTGCGCCGGAGCGAGAGCATCTGGGCAGTCAGCAGGTGGGTGGCGAACGCCACGATACCGTGGCCGTACTGCAAGGGCCCCGGCATGTCCTCGGGGAACCGGCCGCGGGTCTCGGTACGACAACGCGGACAGGTCTTGACCTCGGCCTCGACCGTCAACTCACGCGTCTCGAAGACGATATCGACCTGCACGCGCCGCTCGTGCTCGTGCGGACTGACGTTGGTGAGTGCGTGTCCGCAGGCCCGGCACTCGGTGACCGGCGCGGTGCGCGTCTCAACCACCAGACGGTTGGCGCTGCCGTGGGCGGCGCCCGCCCGCGGGCCCTTGCCTTTGGCGCCAGGGCGCCCGCGCGCAGTCTCGTCCGTGCCAGTCCGGGAACTCGGCAGGCCGGAGTTCTGTGACCCCTTCGGCGTGGTCCTCTCCATGAACACCGCCAGCAGCAACTCGAACAACAGCAGCATCGCCTCAAACAGGGCGCGGCCCTCGGGGGTCATCCTGCCGTCCGCGCACAGCGTCGCAAAGCGCGCCTTCAAGGCCTCGAACTCCGTGCGCAACGAGGCTTTGTTTACCGTTGCCATGGCCTCACTCCACTTCCACCGCCATCATCGCCGCCAACACCGCCAGGCGCTCCGCCGCCGGCAGCGCCCGGTAACGCCGGCCCCAGTTCGCCGCCTTGCGCTTGACCTGCTGGCGATGGGTGAAGTTGCGCCCCGCATACCCGGCCCAGAACACCCGGTCCGGCTCGAAGTTGAACCACACCCGCTCGGTCACCACCCCCGCCTGGTTCATCACCTGTAACGACACACGGCGCCAGCCCGACAGCCGCTCGTCATACAACGCCGACGGATAGCCCGACACCATCACCGCACAGGGCAACCGCTTGAGCAGCGCCAGCAATGCCTCGTGGTCACCCTCGTCATAATCATGACGGTAACGCCGACCCGACTTGCGCGTGCTGTGCAAATATGGCGGGTCGCTGTATACCAACTCCGTGCCGTCAAACGGAAAATCCGCCAGAAACCGGTGGCAACAACCGTGTACCAGTTCCACCGGATAATCGCACTCAAACGCCGACAGCGCCCGCCCATCGATGTCAATCCCGATGTTGCGCAGCGCCGCCGGCTTGCGCCGCATGATGGCCCCGCCGCCCAGGTGCGTCTCAATGTACACACTGTGCGGCGGCATCAGCGCAATCAACGGCTGGCACAGCCCCGTCGTTGCTTTCGAACCGAGATACGCATTCCCCATGGCGCCTACCATAGCGCCACAAAACTATTGTGTCAAGCGCTCCTTGCCTGCAAATTCAGGTAGAATTATCGGGTAGGGGGTGAGTAGTTACGCCAATTTTTGATTTTATTTCTTAATCTTTTCTGGTGGGTTATCCCGCTTGTTGTTCTAAGTCTGTTCATGCAGACCCTGTGGTTTAAAGGTTTGGTTGGTGAATGGGTCGTCAAACTTTATGCAAAGCTATTTCTCACATCGGACAGATATACTCGGTTCCATAACATTACACTACCTACACCGGACGGTACGACGCAAATAGACCATGTCTTTGTTTCCCGGTTCGGTGTCTTTGTTGTAGAAACGAAGAATATGAAAGGGTGGATATTCGGTAGTGAACGCCAAAAGGAATGGACTCAGAAAATCTACAAGCAGTCCTTCAAATTTCAGAATCCATTAAGACAAAACTACAAACATGAAAAAGCACTGGAAGCTGCGCTGGCTATTTCTTCAGATTCTATTCACTCGGTTGTCGTTTTCGTGGGAGGCGCCATTTTCAAGACTGATATGCCGCCCTGCGTTACGTATCACAACAATTTCGCCAATTACATCAGATCGTTTTCAACGCCGGTGTTTTCAAACACCCAAGTCAAGGAAATTTGCGACAGGCTTAGTTCCAGCAGACTAAAACCATCATTGTAACTACTCACCCCCCTGTTCGTCCCGCGCTCCCTTCGTCATTCCGGCGAAGGCCGGAATCCAGTCTGTTAAACGGGTCGCTTGCGACACCTTATAACGTGTCCCTTCGGGACGTTTTTTTCACTGGATTCCCGCCTGCGCGGGAATGACGGGGGGCGCGCGGGAATGACGAACGAGGAGAAGTGCAGGAAGGACGAGTGGGGGTGAGTAGTTACCCATCATTTAAGCTTCATCGGTCACATGTGCGTAACCTGAAAACCCGGTCAGACCCAAACGCTGAAAGGTATTGTCCAAAATGTGGTAAACGGATGGTTGTACGGACGGCAACACACGGCGCTAATGCAGGGAACAGGTTCTGGGGTTGTTCGGGTTTTCCAGGATGTAAAATAGTACAAACACTGACTTCCGAATGAAAGACCTGAGCATGGCGGAACCGCAGGAATAACTTCAGCACCGCTTTCGGTCGACCCGCTGGAAGGGTGGATCGCTTACCCGACAGTCTTCCAGGGATAAACCTGACATTTCACACGGTTCACAAGAACGGCTATGATGGACGCCCGTCAAGGAAAATTATTGTCTGAAAGAGGATACCTATGAAACTCGGACTGGTTGCCGGTTACTCGCAGAGCGAACTGAATCTGCCCATGGATGAGATCCTGGAGGCGGAACGACTTGGTTTTGATTCGGTGTGGACCGCAGAAGCCTACGGTTCCGATGCGCTGACACCGGCGGCATGGATACTGGCGAGGACTTCCAGGATCAAGGCGGGAACCGCCATCATGCAGATACCCGCCCGTACCCCGACCTCCACCGCCATGAGCGCTATGACGCTGCAGAGCCTGTCTGGCGGGCGTTTTATCCTGGGCCTGGGTCCGTCCGGCCCCCAGGTGGTGGAAGGCTGGTACGGGACGACCTACGCCAGGCCTCTGACGCGCATGCGCGAATACATAGACATTGTCCGGCAGGTGTTTGCCCGGGAGGCGCCGGTGCAGTACGACGGTTACCATTACCGGTTGCCGTACCGGGGCGAAGACAGCACCGGTCTCGGAAAGCCCCTGAAGAGCATTCTGCACGGCGACCCGAATACGAAGATCTACACCGCCGCCATTACCGCAGGCGGCATCCGGCTGGCCGCGGAACTGGCTGACGGGTTTTTCCCGGTATGGATGAACCCGGACAGGTACGACCTGTTTGCCCCTGCCATTGACGCCGGGCTGGCCGCGGCGAAGAACGGCAAGAGCAGGGCGGATTTCGAAGTGGCACCATTTGTGCGCGTCGTCATGGGCGACGACATGGGCCAGTGCCGCAACGTGGTGAAACGTGAACTGGCCCTGTATATCGGCGGTATGGGTGCCAGGGACAAGAATTTTTACAACGACTATACCGTGCAACTGGGCTATGAGGAGGCGGCAACGGTTATCCAGGACCTGTACCTGACCGGCAAAAAACCGGAGGCCGTCGCGGCGGTACCGGACGGGCTGGTAGATGACGTTTCCCTCGTCGGCCCGCCCGATCGAATCAGGGACCACCTGGCGCGCTGGAAGGAAGCCGGAAAAAGGGGAGACGTCGGTTCCTTCCTGGCATCCGGCGCATCGATTGAAGCGCTACGCCTTTTGGCGGAGGAGTTGCTTTAAAATGAAATTTCAAGGCAAAGCGTTTAAAAACGGTAAATTCTGGTTGGCGGATATTCCGTTCCTTAAGTTGATGACCCAGGGTCGGACAAAAAAGGAACTGCTACTGATGGTCGAAGACCTGTTTGTTACTCTGGCCGATAAAGAAGGATTTGAGGTTAATGTTAAATGCTCCAAAGACGGGATTCTTGAAATAGGTTCCAATGATAATAAAGTGATGGCAGGCTTACTGCATAAACGCGAAAGACAGTGCCAATAGGCGACGCCAGATAACAAAACCGGCCGATGCTCAGGACACACCGGCCGGATTGACAGAGAGGTTTTACCGTTCCTGGCCGGCGAACATCGCCAGGATGTGCAGCAGGCTGGTGAACAGGTTGTAGATGGCGACGTACAGGGTTATCGTTGCCATGATGTAGTTGGTTTCACCGCCGTGGATCATCTCGCTGGTCTGGTACAGGATCAGCCCGGACATCAGCAGAATGAATATCGCCGACACCGCCAGCGCCATGGCCGGTATGCTGAAGATGGCGGCGCAGATCCCCAGCAGGAACGCCACCAGGATCCCCACCATGAGAAACCCTGCCATGAAACTGAAGTCCTTGCGGGTGGTCAGGGCATAGCCGGACAGGCCAAGAAAGATGACGCCAGTGCCGCCCAGGGCGAGCATGACCAGTTGGCCGCCGTTGGAGAAAAACTGCACATAAGCATTAATGAATGGCCCCAATGTCAGGCCCATAAAACCGGTCAGGGCAAATATCGCAGCCAGTCCCCAGATGCTGTTCCTCAGGGCGGACGTCAGGTACAGCAGCCCGAAATAACCGCCCAGGGTGATCAACAGACCCATGCTGGGCATGTTCATGGCGATGGAGACACCCGCCATCAACGCACTGAACAGCAAGGTCATGGACAGCAGGATATAGGTGTTGCGTATCAGCTTGTTCGTGGCCAGCACTGAAGGGGCCGGACGAGCGACTGCGTACTGTGGACTCATTTTAAACCTCCGATGATTATCAGGATACTTGAACAATATTATGGGTAACGGCGTTGCTTTTCAAGACATCGCGCTTAAAATATATCGCCTCCTACAGACAATAGTAGCGCGGTAATTTGAAAATTCAATGACAACAGCGCGATGGCAGCCGCTCCCGCTAACTCTCTCAGTCAGTTGCATTATCAGGTCAGGTTCGTTTTTTTCACACTGACCCGACCGTCAGGGGATGCGCGGCCCTCCGGCTGTTCCCGGTTGCGTTGCAGTTGGCCTGGTTTCCCCTGAAGCACCCCGCCTTGAACGACCCGGCCACGGTCTGCCCTCAGGAGGTGTCATAGGGCACCACCACGGTCGGGGTCGCGCCATAGGCCAACGCCCGGTACAGGGTCTCCCAGTCCGGCAGCAGCCAGGTGAAGAAGAAACTGCGCAGCTTCTCCCGGAAGTAGCGTTTCCGGCCCTGTTTCGCCAGCGCCGCCTGGAACAGCCCACAACAATGCTGCTGCACCTGGTCCACCAGGAACGCCAGCATCATCAGGTGGGCGAACACCGTGGACAGGTGCTTGTGGCCGTGGCCGAAGTTATGCTCAAAGTGGTAGCCTTGGTTCTTCAGGGTATTGAAGGTCTCGTTCTCTATCTTCCGGCGCGCCCGCGCCCCGCGCATGACCCGCAGCAGGTTGTCTTTATGCAGGGGAATGTCCGTCACCCAGGTAAAATGCTGTGTCTTCCCGTTGCGGCGTTGTTCTTCATAGTCCGGGAAGTTCACTGCCAACTCAAAGTGCGTCTCGTTCAAGGGCGCGCCGTTCAGGTACCGGAACCGGTGCAGCGTGCCGTCTTTGTCAGTGAACGCAGCCGCCTGCACCCCCGGCGTGGTGGCGACCCAGTCAAACAGAAACGCATGGTCGCCGGGCTTCACCCCCAGGATATAACGCAGCTTCAGCGACTGTAATAACGCAATGTGCGGCCCGTTCGCGGCCAGCGCATCCTCCACCACAATCAACTTCAGGTGCGGGTGCTCCCGGCGCACGTCCGCCAGCAGGCGTTTGGCGGCATTGCGCTCGCAGTCGTTCCTGGTACTCCCGTCCTCGCGCAGTATCGGCTCGGGCGCCAACGGCAGCACCACCCGCTGCTCAGGGTGCACCAGCGCCGCGCCCAACAGCTGGTGGTAATAACTCACCCGCCCGTCCCGGTGGCGCTTCTCACAACACCGCCCGCAATGCACCTTGTCCGAGTAAAAATACCCGGTGCCGTCCACCGACAACAGGTAATGACCGCCCCACCAGAGGAAGTCCTCCAGCCCCTTGCCCCGCTGCCACAGGGAAAACACCCGCCGGAAGGCGCGCCGCAATAACGAGGGGTCCACCTCGTCCAGCCGTTCCCGCAACGCCGTGTCACACGGCGCCCTCTCAATCCCGTACAAGCTCTTCAGGTTCGACCGCACCACCTCATCCCCACGCCCCTCGTCAAACTGCAACAGCGACGGGTACTTCAACCCGAACACCGCCAGCCCCGACATCAGGTAATCCGCCAACTGAAACCCCCGGCCCACGGTGTCATCCTTAATCGATTGAAAACACCGGCGCATTTCGCTTAACAACCCGGGGGCACTCAGGGACTTGCGCAAAGAAGGACGGGACATGGCATCACCTCACCTTTGACTTGAATAGTGCCGCTTATTATACTGAAACCATGCCAAAAGTTTACGAAAACCTTTTTTTACCCCTGTCAAAAACCCCGTTTTTAACAGGCTTTGAGATACGATCAGGCGTTAACGGGAATTGCTGGCGCGATGGGGATGGGTATTGCTATACTAAGACGACAGGGACAGCACGGGGACGGATTTCAAATCCGTCCCCCTGATAAAGGATCGACTACTCATATCGGAGAGGTGGCAGAGCGGTTGACAAATTCGCCGGGAGCGAATTTGGACAGCGTAGCGCAGCGAAGCTGGCCCCGAAGGGGTGACCTGCAGGGAAGTAGGTCACAGTGCACCGGACGCCGGTGCGAATGAACTTGATGTGCCGATGAAGAATCGACGACTTGAAACGGAGAGGTGGCAGAGCGGTTGAATGCACCGGTCTTGAAAACCGGCAAGGGTTGATAGCCCTTCGTGGGTTCGAATCCCACCCTCTCCGCCATAGGGGTACAATTTACCAGGCCAGAAGAATCGGCCTGTAAAAAGACAGAAATACAGGATACATGTTGATTATTCCGCACATTTCGCGGATAATGAAGCATGAATGGCGACCAACGCACAACGCTTTCCTCCTATGCTTCACGCTTACTTTCAGAGGGTCGCATAGTCTTTTCTGCAAATGAGGCCGAACAAGCGCTTGGAATCAAACGAGGCGCGTTCCTGGACGCCGCCGAGCGACTCCAGCGCCGGCAGTCTCTCATCAAACCACGACGCGGGTTCTATGTT
Organism: Gammaproteobacteria bacterium; assembly: GCA_965204045.1. Lineage (GTDB taxonomy): Bacteria > Pseudomonadota > Gammaproteobacteria > Eutrophobiales > Eutrophobiaceae > JAAXHV01. Next base: position 3,311,623 of record CBDBDW010000002.1, on the reverse strand, counting down.
GTGGTGCCGCCTCAGTATGCATCCTGGGGAGCGCCGCCACCCGGCTGGTACATTGACGACCTCATGCGACATGAAGGACGACCGTACTATGTCGGCCTTCTCAAGGCGGCTGAGTTGCATGGCGCGACACACCAGGCCGTCATGGAATTTCAGGTCGTCACAGACAAACGACTGCCTGACATCCGTGCCGGCAGGACCCGAACAGCTTTCTATTATCGTAAAAACCTGGAGTCCGTCCTGGATGGCATTGAGGAGCGCAAGACAGATACCGGCAAGATGATGGTGTCGTCCATCGAACTTACTGCGCTGGACCTTGTGCGTTACGCCCATGCCGGCGGTGGTATCGACAACATCGCTACCGTCCTGGCGGATCTCGGGCCTGAACTCGGGCCGCGAAATCTTGCGGCGTTGTCAGCAGCAGTGGAACGCCCGGTCATCCAGCGACTTGGGCACTTGCTGGACTACCTTGGACATGCAGACCGCACCGGACTTCTTTTCGACAAGCTGTCTGCGACAGGTGCTTTTTCGTGGGTCGAACTCGACAGCAAGGAAGCCCGCCATCCTGAATTTACCCTGTCGCCAAAGGCGCGCGATGATCGCTGGCGCGTCATCGTTCGCCGTACGCCGGAGGTCGACGAATGATCCCGACCATGAACATTATCGCTTGGGGGAATAACGTCCCTTGGGTAGCGCAGCGCCAGGTGGAACAAGACCTCATCCCCGGAGATGATTGGAAGCAGACCGCAGACATGCTCAAGCGCTTTGCGCTGAAAGGACGTGTATTGCCACCAACAGGGACAATACTCAAAGGCTCCATATAAACGATGGTTTTAATATGAACAGATGGGGTCGGACCACCCTAACTCAGCGTCGGATACTCCGGCATAAAACGTATTTTCTATCAACAGTGGTCGGTGATGCCCTGACATGCCCTGACAATGCCCTTGATAACACCCGGCAATCCCACTATAATGGAACCTCCATCAAGAATAACTGAACAAGGAGGCTCACAAATGTCAAACATACAGTTGTTTCTTTCCCTCGCGGGTTTCTTAACCGCCATATTCGCCTGGTTTCGTTTCGATATCAACAAACGCTTTGATGAGCAGAAAGAGTGGGTAAATAAACGCTTTGATGAGCAAAAGAATTCGATGAACCAGCGTTTCGACGACGTGAACCAGCGTTTCGACGACGTGAACCAGCGTTTCGACGACGTGAACCAGCGTTTCGACGACGTGAATAACCGCTTCGATGACGTGAACAAACGTTTCGACGACGTGAATAACCGCTTCGATGACGTGAACAAACGTTTTGACGACATGAATAACCGCTTCGATGATCTGAACACCTCGATGCACAAGCGCATTGACGACCAGAACGCCATGCTGGCGCAACACTACGTTAATATCAATCAACGCTTCGATGACCTGAACACTTCAATGCATAAGCGTATCGACGACCAGAACGCCGCGCTGGCGCAACATTACGATAATGTCAATCAGCGATTCAATGATCTCACCACGTTCATAAACAAGCGCGTCGATGACCTCAGCGCCACGACAAAACAGGCCGCATAGCCTGGCAACAGGCTGCTGAGGATCAGATGGGGTCGGACCACCCTAACTATCTGTTTTCATTCAGCTTATATGCCGCTTGCACCTGTTATTTCCCTTAAAGTCCTGTTTTGAGGCATGAAAAGCACAGTTTAAGCATCTTATAGCGCCTCTTTATGAAGTACTTTATATTCAGTGTAGGTTTGCAGGAAACGTTGGATGCCTTTCACATAGACATCTCTGCTTAATAAAAACCCGTTGTTGTGGTCCCCTGAAACAGGGAGGAACATTTTCGGTTCCGGCGCGGAGTCAAACAGGCGTTGCCCTAACCTGGCCGGGACCACTTCATCCTGGTTGCTGTGGATAACCAGGACCGGGCACTTGAACGAGGTAATATATTTGTCCACCGGGTAATGTATCCGTGATATCCAGGAAACAGGCAGGTAGGGATAATGGTGTTTTCCCAGGTCTTTAATGGAGGTAAACGTGGATTCCAGTATCACTGCCGCGGGCGTGACCTTTGCCGCTAACGCGGCGGCCACCGCGCCGCCCAGGGAGCGCCCGAAAACGATGATCTCATCCGCGCGTAGCCGGCGTTCACCAACCAGGTAATTCCAGGCGGCCATTGCATCCCGGTAGGTGCCGCGCTCGGTTGGCCGCCCCTCGCTTCTGCCGTAGCCGCGGTAATCGATGATGAAAACCGCTAAACCGATGTCATGAAATATGGAAATCGATTCAAGACGATGGGACAAATTTCCGGCATTGCCATGAAAAAACAAAAGCGTTGCCTGCGCGTCCGGGTGAGGAACATACCAACCGTGAATTTTAATGTCGTCATCCGTAACCAGGTAAACGTCCTCGTAATGTAAACCGGCAGCTTCAGGCGTGTCGCTGAGCCTCTTTCCGGGAAAAAAGACCATTTTTTCCTGGAAAACGAAGAGCAGGAGCATCAAGCCAAGAAAAAGCGCTGAAACGACAAGAACAAGGGAACTGAGCATACGCATTAATGGCGGCATCAGGAAAATAAAAGATCGGTCAGTATCCCCTCAAGCCCAACCCAAAATCCCGTATTCCATATGGACACTATTGGTGAATCACCAGTGGTACGCCGGTTAATCCCATGTGAAAGTCCGTAGACCAGCAGGAGGTGATTTTTGTTTCCTGCATGATGTGCAGACCCATGGCATCCGTGAGGGTCAATTTTTGATCAGAGAATTTTCTGAGAAACGAAGTAGCTGAGATAATCTCCTGTTTGCCAACCCCAACAATGGTCAGCATGTTTATGGTTTCAATGAATGCCATGAACTGCAACGCCCGGGTCTCATCATAACGTTTTAAAAACCAGCCATGCCCTTCTGCAATAACAAGGCTTGTGGTAACAAGGGGAGGGGGGTCGGCGAATAAGCGAAAGAACAGGGGGTGGTGCGTATCCGAACCATCTGTGAAGGCTATCAATGCTGACGTGTCAACATAAGCCTCAGTCTTTTTGTCCATAAACGACATCGTCTATCCGCTGACTGGATTGGGGATCTCCCGTTTCGACCATACCTGCAAAACGCATCCAGGGTTTTGTCTCATCTACTGAAAGCGTGGAACGCAATGAGCGACGTAGTAATTCCGCGAGAGAGATCCCCAATCGCCGGGCCTCCCGTTTTGCGGCGTCATAATCACTTTCGCTGAGACTGATTTGTGTACGAATCATGATGATAACACAATAGCAACTTTTGTTATCAAACACAACTTTTAAAATGTATAATGAAGTGAAACGCCGTATTAATGAGTTACGGGGGAAATCAGCGATTTAATGCCAAATCAGGGCTTTGGGTGGTAAACCTGGGTTAATAGTTGTAACTATTTTCAAGAGATGGCCATGAATTACCAGAAGCAGTGCTTTTTTGCGGCAGTCCTGCTGGTTGGTATCAGCCTGCCGATTCCCGGCACCGTTTACGCTGCTGAATTTCAAATTGATTCAAACGAATTGAGCGGTCTCAGCTATCGACTGGTTGGTCCCATGCGCGGCGGGCGCGCCACCAGGGTTGCCGGGCTCAGTGGTGATCCGGCAACCTATTATTTTGGCACTGCAGCCGGTGGTGTCTGGAAAACCACCGATGGCGGCATCACCTGGTTTCCGATTTTTGACGACCAGCCGGTGAGCGCTATCGGTGACATTGCCCTTGCGCCGTCCAACCCTGACATTATTTATGTCGTAACCGGCGACGCCAAGTCACGGGGCAATGATTCTCACGGTAACGGGGTATATAAATCCATTGATGCCGGTGCAACCTGGCAGCATATGGGACTGTCCGGGGTCAGACAGACAAGCCGCGTGATAGTCCACCCGGAAAATCCCGACATCGTCCTGGTAGCTGCGCAAGGCGGGTTTTACGGGCCCGGCAAGGACCGAGGCGTCTTTCGCAGCCGGGACGGCGGCAGGACCTGGCAGAAAGTCCTTTACGTCGATGAATACACCGGGGCATACGATGTCGACTTCGTGCCGGGAAGTCCCGACAAACTCTATGCAACGATGTGGCAAATGTTGCGCAACCCCTACAGCCTTGTCAGCGGCGGTCCGGGCAGCGGCTTGTATTATTCGTCCGACAGCGGTGACACGTGGAAGGAATTAACGGGAAACGGTTTACCGGACGGCGTGCTGGGCAAAATCGGCGTGGCAATCTCACCGGCGGATCCCAGGCGCATATACGCGGTCATGGAAGCCGAACAAGGCGGGCTTTATCGCTCCGATGATGGCGGCCTTAACTGGAAATACGTAAACCCAAGCCGCGCACTGTGGAGGCGCGCCTGGTTTTTTATGGACATCGTTCCACATCCCCTGGACCCCGACACGATTTTTGTCCTGAATATCCAACTCGAAAAATCAGTCGATGCCGGTGAGTCGTTTACAACGATGAAAACCAATCATGTCGATCATCACGACTTGTGGATCGACCCCGGAAACCCCCAACGCATGTTCAGTGGCAACGACGGCGGCGCAAACGTATCCGTCAATGGCGGTCTGAGCTGGGCCCGTTCCGATGACAACCAGCCTACCGGACAGTTTTACCGGGTAATTACCGATGATCGTTTTCCCTATTTTATATACGGCGGACAGCAGGACTGGGAGACAATCGCTATCGCCAGTCGCGGCAACTGGAACGGCATCGGTTACCGGGACTGGTATCCCGTAGGTGGTTGCGAAATGGGTTGGTCGGCGCCTGACAAGAGAACAAGCAATTATGTGTATGCCGGCTGTACGGATGGTGGTATCAGCCGTTACGACCGCAAGACCCAGCGCAACCAGTCGGTAGACCCATGGCCGCTGACCAATATCGGACACGGCGCAAAGGATGCCAGGTTCCGTTTTCAATGGACCTCTCCGATACTCGTCTCCCATCATGATCCAAGCGTAATGTACAGCGGCGCCAACGTGCTGTTGCGATCCGACAATGACGGCATGAACTGGGAGGTAATCAGCGGCGACTTGACTCGTGATGACAAAAGCAAACAACAGCCATCGGGCGGCCCGATCAGTAAGGATAATGTCGGCACCGAAGTATACGGAACCATCTATGCGCTGGCTGAATCGAGACTGAAAAAAGACCTGCTATGGGTTGGTACGGACGACGGACTGGCTCACGTTACCGAAACTGGCGGCAGGGAATGGAAGAATGTAACACCTCCGGAAAAGCTTCTGCCCGAATGGAGTCGTATTAATTCAATCGAGGCTTCCCGGCACGACCCTGCCACAGCTTATCTTGCGATTCATCGCAGGGAGTGGAATGAATATCGTCCCTACGTGTTGAAAACAACCAATTATGGCGCTGACTGGGAATTGATCACGAGTGGTCTGCCCGAAGACACCATTGTGCGTGTGGTGCGCGAGGATTCGAAACGGGAAGGCTTGTTGTTCCTCGGTGCCGAGATGGGCATGTACTTCTCGCTGGATGGCGGCAGTCAATGGCAATCGCTACAGCTCAACCTGCCGGTCGCGCCTGTTTATGATTTGACAATCAAGGATAATGATCTCGTTGTTGCAACACACGGCAGGGCCTTCTGGGTGCTCGATGACATCTCGCCGTTGCGCACACTGACGGCGAAGCTGGCTGCAAAACCGTCCCATATTTTTTCACCCAGTGCTACTGCCAGAATCCGGGATGATTTTTCAGTTCCAGGCACACCTGTAGGCCGGAATCCACCTCCGGGCGCGGTGATTTACTACAATCTCGGAAAAATACCGGAGGATCCTGTGAGGATATCGATCATCGATAGCGCAGGTAACACGGTGCAATCCTTTTCTTCATCACCCGACGCCGGTGAATCGCTGGAAACCCACGCTTCGGTAGATATGGGCGCTTATTACGGCAGGTCGTCTCCTGTTTCTGCAGAACCGGGACTGAATCGCTTTATCTGGGACCTTCGCCACCGCGGCCCTACCGGAATAGCCGGCAGTGTGATCTTCTGGCACCCGCCTAAAACACCTCCGGTCGGACCGTTGGCCCTGCCGGGCGAGTACGAAATCCGCATGGAAGTTGATGGCGCCGTATCGACTGCAACGCTGACGGTAACTGCTGATCCGCGTATTGCATTTCCGGTAGAGGAATTACGCAAACAATTTGGTCTGCACCTCAAGGTACGCGACACACTCTCTGAAATCAGTGAATCGGTATTGGGAATTCGAAGGGTTTACGATCAGATTGATCGCATTCGTTCGAAATCCGAAAACAACAAGGAAGCCGATAGCGCAAACATGGAGCTGAAAAAACTGCGGGACAATTTGATGGCTGTGGAATACGCACTGACGGAACCCCGAATGCAGGGCCCGTCGGATGCATTTCATTTTCCTGTCAGGCTGGACAACCAGTTAATCCTCCTCATTGGAACAATTGCCAATTCGGACAGGGCGCCGACCCACCAGGCCTATGAAGTTTACGAGGTTCTTAAAGGCAGGGTAGATGAACAACTCAAGGTGTTGAAGAAATATCTTGAGAACGATGTTCCCGACCTGAATAAAATGTTGAGGGAGGCCGGTCTGAGCCCGATTATCGTCGGCACACTTTAAGGATAATCAAACCTGTAAAGCAGACGAAACTCGCCACTCAGGGTTTAATCTGCCACCCCCGCTCTGCCTCCACCAGGCTGGCACGGTAGTATTTCAGTCCGGTATAAAGGATGAGTGCCGACAACGGCGCAGATATTGCAACAACGGTCGCCAGGGAATGGCCGACCAGGGCCGCGTCGCCATACAGATAGTCTGTCAACAAGGCGACGAAGGTCGGACCTATACCAAGTCCTATGAGGTTGACAGTCAAAAAATACAGTGCCGTGACCTGGGCACGCATCTGGTTAGGTGTGACCAGTTGTATCGCAGCAGGAGAGATACCGTGCGGCAGGGCCCAGAGAAAGGTAAACGGCGCCATCAGCGCCACGGCGAGCCAGATATTGTCGACCAGGAAGGCGGCAGCGCCGAACGGAGTGCAGCAGAGAGCCCCAATCATGACAACTCTCAGGTTAGCGTCCGTATAACCACGCCGGCGCAATGCATCCGCGATCCATCCTGCTCCGACCACGCCGGAAGTACCGAAAATCAGCAACGTGCTTCCGTAGATGAGACCGACCTCCCCCGGCGTCCAGCCATACTTGCGAATGAAAAATGCCGGGGCCCAGGACAGGATCGCATGGGCCAGCATCACGAACATCGAAGCCCCGATAAAATGATGCCCATAGGCACGCCGGTTTTTGCGCAAAAATGCAATGATTTCCCTGATTGGAATGCCCTTGGTAACTGCGCCCGGTTCACCTCCGAGCAGTCCCCTGCGCGCCGGTTCGCGCAGGGACAGCACCAGCAGCGCGAGTAATATGCCGGGTAAACCGACGGCGATGAATGCCATCTGCCAGGCGCGAATCTGTCCGAAAACCGGGATATCAACAACGTCCAGCCTGGTGACTAAATCAATTACGTAACCGCCGATAATATATGCCAGCCCGGCGCCCAGAAAGCTGCCCCCGGAAAAGACTGCAATCGCCCGGGTAACCTTGCCGGGCGGAAAGTAATCAGCAAACAGCGAAAAAGCGGGCGGTGACAGCGCGGCCTGACCTATTCCCATCCCGATGCGAGCGGTAAACAATTGCCCGAAAGATTTTGCCAGTCCGCACATCACGGTCATCAGGCTCCAGAGGAACACGCCGGCGGCAATGATGGCGCGGCGGTTCGAGACGTCTGCAAGACGGGCAATGGGGATGCCCACCAGGGTGTAGAACAGGGCAAAGGCAATTCCCTGCACGAGCGATATCTGGGTATCGGTGAGCTGCAGGTCCTCCCGGATAGGTTCGACCAGCAGGTTGATAATCTGGCGGTCGATGAAGGAAAAGATATAAGCAACCGTCAAAACACCGACGACATACCAGGCGTAGGTCTGGTTTGGGTAGTCGTCTTGCCTGGCGTTTGCTGATGAAACAGCTTCAGGTTTATTTTTCATTTTTTGATGATGGCGACGAGGAGACAGACGCTGGCGGCGGTCCGGATTTGAGTTTTCACTGCGTTCTCGAAGGTACCGTAGAAGGCTTGGATACGCAGGCGAATATTACATCACTTAAGGTTTAAGATGTCTGTCGAAAAAATTTAATATCTTTCCGAAAGCAAAGCGGGTCTGTTTGATACTGTCGTTGGCAATGGGATGCTTCGCCCCGGGCAAGGTCACCAGTTCAAAAGGCTGATTTTCAGCGATCAGGTTTTCCGCGAGTGCGATGGTGTCCGAATAGAGTACGACGATATCCCGGGTACCGTGAATCAGCATCAGTGGATCCTGGAGCCCGGAAGTATGGTACAAAGCTGACTGTCTTTCGTATCGTCCCGGGTAGTCATTTCCATGGGGTTCACCCATCACCCACATCTGCTCAGGGTAGGCATGCCAGACATTGGTGGCAGGCGCGACGGCGACACCGGCGGCATAGACCCCCGGTTTCCTGAACAGCGACATGGTTGTCATCAGGCCGCCATAACTCAATCCCCAAATTCCTACCCGTTTCGGGTCAACAAAACCCTGTGTCACCAGGTGACGAACGCCACTCTCAATGTCGTCCACCTCAATGCTGCCATACTCTTTCAGGGCCTCCCGGAAGGCGCGTCCGTGACCCCAACTGCCCCGTACGTTGACATTGAAAACCAGGTAACCCCGGGCAACCAGCAACTGGTCAAGGCCCCAGGTCGGATGCGGTGCATTACCGCCCGAATTCTGACTCCCTCCCCATTGGTTACGAACGGTATCGCGATAGGCCGAGCCGACTACCAGTGGATACCGCCGCGTTGGGTTGAAATCAGGCGGCAGGTACAGGCGGCCAACCAGGGGTACGCCATCGATGTGACTGTTGAATTTTACGTATTTTACGTCTGCCCACGCGTAGGACGTAAATTGTGGTGACGGCGAATGGGTAATCTTTGCCGGCTGACTTTTCCCGGTGGTCTGGGCAAGGTATAGATCCGCTGGAGTATGGTCGTCCGAGAAGCGGTAAGCAACCTGGCTGAAATTCCGGGAATATACCGGTTCATAAGTACCCGGTGCATTGCTGATACGAGTGACCGCAGCCCCGGGCGCAACGGCGGCACGGTATAGCTGGCGATCGGCGACATGCTCACGGTTGGCGATGAAATAGATCTGTTTATGATTACTATCGACGATAAAGTCGGCCACTTCCCATTTGCCGCCGGTGAGTGCAACAAGTGCGCCACCGGCTTGTGTTTGGTGATACAGATGATAATAACCGTCGCGATCCGAAAGAATAACCAGACCCTGGTCATCGGGCGCCCAGGCGGCAGACCAGCCGGTGCTATTACGGTTACTGTCGTACGAACTGTAATGGACCTGGCGCTTGCCGGATGCCACGTCGTACACGAAAATGTTGCGTTGCTTTATAAGGAAATCAGTGTTGTCAACAAACAGGGAGGCACTGTCGGCGGACCAGCCATATCCCCAGATCTTGTCTTTGGGGTTTTCTGCGTCGAGCCAGCGAATTTGACCATTTGAAACTGCTGTTACACCCACCCTGCGTCCAGGCGTCCGGTCACCGGGAAAGGCGCGTGTCACCCGGTGAACCCGGGCTTTTCTGTCTTTGTGATAATAAACCTCTATTTCGCGCACATCGCGATTGTCGATTTCAATGAAGGCCAGACGTTTACTATCGGGAGACCAGCGATAACTCTCAATAGACACCCTTTCATGTACCGTGTTTACCAGGCGCCGGGATTCCGCCTTTCGACCCCCAAGGCTGCGTATCCAGAGTTGTCCATCAACCAGGTAGGCAAGAAGATGTTGATCCGGAGAGAGGGATAGCCGGCTGATGCCCGATACATGTTCCTGCAGCATAACCGGTCGGGTGTTACCCGCGGCCAGGTAAAGGCGTCCATCCCCGGCAAAAATTATCCGTCCATCGGCAAGACACCTGACTTCATCGATGACAGACTGGCCGGCCTCAGCGGGCATTCCGGGAACAACAGGTTGTTTACTGCCAGCCGCCGTTGAGTAAAGCCAGATTGAGGGGGTTGCCTCACCTTTTTCATTCCACAGGAAGGCAAGGCGCCGGTTATCGCCGCACCAGTGAAACTGCTCAGGAGGGCTTCCCAATAATGGTGGGTCGCTATACAGGCGCTCCAGCGACCATGCAGTTTCACCATTTTCTGCTGCTGCCGGGCCAATGTAACAGCTGCACAGCACGACCAGCATTATAAAAAATATTCTTACCGGCAATTTTCTTATATGTGACATTATGGCGCTGCTATAAAACAGGATTGTACGTGGTCTCCCTCCCGGTTTGGGCGCCGAACTGCTCTGCCACCCGCTGGTTAAATATGCGCAGGTGGCGAGCAGTTACGCGCTTCGGTGACAAGTATTGGCTCAGAAGCTGTAGGAAACACTTGCACCGTAAGTCTGGGGTGAACCGTACAGGACACCTGCCGGCAGAAACGTGGAAGCAGGGCCAAAAGCCTCAGTCCGGTATACCTTGTCACCGATATTCCGCATCCAGAATGACACCTCCCAATTATGATCCGGGAGTTTCGCGCCAACTGATGCATTGGCAAGCCAGTACGAATACCCCGAAGAGCCCGGGTGATTTGGCAACTGCAATTCCACATCATCCGTAAAGCTGAAGTTGAATTGAGCGAAAGGCTGGAACAGTCCGTACGTTTTTTCCGAATCATAGCGCAGCATGCCATTCAGAGAAATTTCCGGTGTGCGGGTGGTAGTATCTCCTTCGTAGGTACCGGCTATAATATCAGAGTCAACGTAATTGGCGCCAAGGTAAAATGAGAGTTCGGCGGTGGGCGACCATACCAGTTCAGCCTCCACGCCATAAATCTCAACATCACCGGCATTGCCCAGTATGATCAGGCGAATCTCGTTTACGTCGACCCCGGTAGAGGCCTGGAAATCCTCCCAGTCATAATAATATCCAGCTGCATTGAATTTCAGACGGCCGTCAAGCAACAGGGATTTGAAGCCCGCTTCATACGCGATGATATTTTCTTCTTCAAAGGGCTGAAGCTGATCCGGATCGCCAAAACTGATGTTGCCGGGAAAACTCTGCCCGCGAAAGCCGGTGGCGACACTGGCATAGACCAGCCAATCCTCGTTTGGCCTGTAATTGACACCCGCTTTCCAGGTCACCTGGTCACCGTCTATGGCGCCGTTGAAAGCGGTCACCATCGGAAGCGGGGTCCCCACCGTGTGGCCGCTTTGTTGAAAGTCCCTGGACTCCGAGGTGTATCGAATGCCCGCAACCAACTGAATCTGCTCAGTCATGTCCCATTCGACCTGGCCGAAGCCGGCGATAGATTCGTTCTGCTGATTTATGTTGTAGTGAAAGATGGTAGAAAAGAGATGGTGCTCGCTGAGATCGGGCACCAGCAGGTCGTACACGTCCTCTTCCGAATAATAGGCGCCCACGACCCAATTGAAGTCACCCCATGAATCATCTGAAGCTATCCTGAGTTCCTGGGTGACTACGTTGATGTTCTGCTTGGAAATTCCGCCTATCGTTCTGAACGGCCCACCCTGCTGGCCGATACCGGTCGTTCTCTGAAAAATCCGGTAGCCGGTAACAGAGGTGAGAGTCACACGCTCGAGGTTCCAGTTAATCGTATTGGCAAGACCTATGGACTGGGCATCTATATCGCCGCTGATCCCGAACTCCTTGATAGTAGTTCTGGGATCCGGGTTGGGATCGGATACCACGGTCAGAACACCACGGTCCGTCGGGCTTTGCACAGTGAGGTCGTAACCGCCGATGGTAACAGGGATATGTACGGCATTTGTAGTGTCATAGCCAAAGGAGGCACACTGGGTTTCATCCCGTACTCCGGTTACGGCAAAACTGCAGAAAGTATTCGGGTCTGTGTGGAGGGTATTGCCGTGATGTTTCATGGCAATTACCTGGGAATCGTCCCAACCGGCATCGACTGCCGTATGCACCTCAAAATCGGACGTGGGCTGCCAGAGGGAACTTACGCGAAAGGCATTGCGGTCTATATCACCGTTGCGACGATGGCTGCCAAGACTGGGATTATCGAAGAGATGCCGATTATCTATGGTCTGCCATCCATCTTCCAGCGCGACCACACCTGCGACCCTCAGGGCCAATGATTCACCGACCGGAATATCGACTGCACCCTCGACGTGGGTAATGTTACGGTTACCATAAGACGCGTTGATATAACCACCCCATTCCGACCCTGGTCGGCGCGGGATAAAATTAACTGCTCCACCCGTTGTATTGCGGCCGTACAGGGTACCCTGCGGTCCTTTCAATACCTCAATCCTGTCCATGTCAAACAGGGCATGAGCAATCATGCCGTTATAGGGGACTGCGACGCCGCCAACGTAAAGTGAAAGTGTCGGATTCTGATTACTTGCATTATTGTTGGTGCCGATACCGCGCAGAGTAAACTCCGGGTCTGTCTGGTTCAGGGAACTTTCATTCATGAACATGCCGGGAACGATGCTCGCGAGGTCCTTCGGCGTGAGGATGCGCATGCCCAACAGGTCTTCTCCACTGAAGGCCTGCATCGAAATGGGAATATCCTGTATACGCTGTTCCCGATATTGAGCGGTTACAACAATTTCTTCGATTGCTGTCGCCTGTGCATATGCAGTATGCATTGGGACCGCAGCCAATAAGCTGAGACTTGCGAAAATGAACAAACCCAGACGAAAATACTGCCTGCCGGCTATCACCAGGTGTTGAAATACGAGTGCCATGATACCCCCCTTATACAGTGTTATTCGATGAGGGAGTGAGAGACATAATACGCCTGCTTGACAGGACGGCTCAGGCTGCTATCCTGCCAAGCGAGGCGGCGGGGCGAGCTCTCTCACGTAGCACAGCCCCAGCTTCAAACGAAACGGGCCGATCGCAAGTCGGCCCGTTTCTTATTTGCATTGTTATTTAACCCAGGCACAAGGCGCAGGGCCCAAAATGGTTATCTGTAGAGTATAGGAAAGAGTTGTTGGCAAGACAAGGAATATCGGACGGGTAACAAAAAGGTCATAATTCCTGCGGCCGGCGTTTGATTGATTTTCAGCCGCCAATCGATCAGAATTAAATTGAAACGGTACTGGCATGTGAGCATAAAGAGCTGCGCTTTTGGCAACCATGCATGAATACTCCCAAAGGAAATAAAAATGCGAAAAGGTGGTAACAGGCTGGACGTAGAAGACATAACGGGTGCGTGGGCTATCATTCCCACGCCTGCCATCACGGCAGGTGATGATTGGCGGACTGAGGACTCGGTCGATTACGACGAGGTTTCCAGGGCCGTAGCCGGCCTGATCGAAGCCGGTGTCGATGGCATTATGTGCCAGGGCACGTTCGGGGAGGGGGCCACTCTTACCTGGGAAGAAAAAAGGAAGATGACTGAGGTCATGGTGGAAACGGCTGCGGGGCGAGTGCCCATCTTCGCGGGTGTTACCACGCTGAATACGCGTGAGACTGTCAGGCAACTCAGGCATGTGCGGGATACAGGCGCCGACGGCACCATGTTGGGTTTGCCCATGTGGCAGGAAATCGATGTGCCCGGCGCAGTGCAGTTCTACCGGGATGTTGCCGAAGCAGTTCCGGAGCTGGCTATTTGTATCTACGCCAATCCGGAGGCATTCAAGTTCTCTTTCCCCACGCCATTCTGGGCGCAGGTGGCAGAGATTCCGCAGGTTGTCAGCACTAAATACATCAATATTGCCCAATTGCAGCTCCACACCATGGCGTCGCGCAAACGTGTGCGTTTTCTGCCCCTGGAGTTCGACCATAGAGATGCTGCCAGAATGGACCCCGAGTTCCATACGGCCTTCTGGTCTCCGTGTGCCTGCACGGGGCCTGAGCTGACCATGCACTGGCGCGATATCATCAGGGAGGCGGCCCGCACCGGTGACTGGTCGCGGCCGGACGCCCTTTATCCGCGTATAATGTCGGTGTTGTCGAACCTGTTCCCGCCCGGTGGGTTTCCCGAGTTTTCACGCTATAACATTCAACTGGAGAAAGAGCGCATCAACGCGGCAGGCTGGATGAACGCCGGACCCTGCCGCCCGCCGTATACAACCGCGCCGGAGAGTTACCTGGCCGGGGCTCGCCTGGCGGGGACCGGTTGGGCGGAACTTAACCGGGAACTCTTGAGTGGAACCCTCTGAGCACAATGCCTGGCGAGGGTAGTACAGGTGTCGGGAAAAGGCCTGAGCAGTGAGCGGCGAACTGGAATTTTATTTTGACTTCCTGAGCCCGTTCGCCTATCTCGCTCATGCTCGTGTGTGTGGGTTAGCCAGGGGATATCGCAGGAAACTGACCTACATACCGATCGATCTGCGGGCTGCGAAGATTGCCGCCGGCAACACCGGTCCGTCCAATCGCGACATACCGGTCAAGTTGCGCTACCTGATGGCCGATATTGATCGATGGGCGAAGAGGGTCAACCTGCCGGTCAGTTTTCCGCCATCACTGGATTCTCACAGGATGAACGCCGGTACCTTCTATGCGCTGGACAGGGGGCTCGGGGAAAAATATGTCAGGGAAGGCTTTAACCTGGGTTGGGGATTGGGCGGCGATACAGGATCTGATGAGACATTGACCCGGTTGGCTGAAATAATGGGCTGGCCGCCTGCGGAGTTTATCGAATATGCCGGCGCGTGGAAGGCGTTGCCTGAATATGTGTCGTCGAATCGGCAAGCGGTGGAAAAGGGTGTTTTCGGCGTTCCCACCATCATCGTCGACGATCAGATGTGGTGGGGTAATGATCGCCTGGATTTTGTCGAGGAATACCTGGCCGAAGCTGACAGCGCAAATTAGCCTCTTTATTACAGAAACTCGCGCAGTTCCGCAACAAACTGCTCGAGCCGGTCATGGTGCGGCCAGTGGCCGGCGTTTTCATATAAAGAGATCTCTGCATTACGAAAACAAGCAAGCCTGCCGTCTTCCGCCGGGTTGGATGCCCAACTGTCCTTGCCGTAGATCAAACGGGTAGGGCAGGTGATCGAACCCCAGAGTTGCCTGATGACCTCCGGTTCCAGGTCGTCCGGCGGGAAGATACGCGCACAGTTGTCGAATTTCCAGCTATAGGTGCCGTCTTCATTCTGGATGACGCCGTGGTGGGTGAGATGACGGGCCTGATCATCCGTCAGGTAACTGTTTGCCGCCTTCATGCGCCGGTAAGCCTCCTCCAGCGACTGGTAACGTTTCGGTTGTCTGCCGGCAATCTGGCGCCTTTCTTCAACCCAGTCGCGCATACGCTGGGCCATGGACACGGCCTCCAGCTTCGCGATATGTTCCGGTCCCAACGCCATGCCTTCAATCACGACGAGTTTACGTACCGCCTGCGGATACAGCCCCGTGTACCGCAATGAAATGGAGCCGCCCAGGGAATGGCCGACAATCGTGACCGGCTGCAGTTCAAGCTGGTGTATCAGTTGGGCCAGGTCATAGGTAAAAGCCGACATCGAATAGGTTCCGTCCGGTGACCAGTCGCTGTCGCCATGACCTCTCAAGTCAGGCGCAAGCACATGCCAGTCCTGCGCCAGTGCGCGCGCGGTCCAGTCCCAGCTTCTGCAATGGTCCCTGTTTCCATGTACCAGCAACAGGGGCGGTGCGTCCGGATTGCCCCAATCGACGTAGTGCAGGCGCAGGCGCTGGGAGATATATATATGGGATGTAGGGCCGATGAGCATGACAAGTCCTTCGGGAGAAGCCGGTTGAGATTTTTTGTTTTTGCAACAGGTCGCGCATAGTGTAGCAAATTCGTTGTCTCTCCATGAGTCGAAATAAATGGCTTTTTTTACGGAATTACCTGATCATCTGTCAAAACAATGACCGGCTTTGACTATAAAACATCCCTGGACAAGATGACCCACCATCCGGGCGTGTACCGGATGGTGGACGGGGACGGCGCCCTGCTTTACGTGGGCAAGGCGAAGGACCTGAAAAAACGGGTCGCCAGCTATTTCGGCAAGAAGCAGGATTCACCGAAGACCCGGGCGATGGTCAGGCAGATCCGTGACGTCAACGTTACGGTTACGCGCACCGAAGCAGAGGCCCTGCTGCTTGAGAGCAACCTGATTAAACAGCATAAACCCCGTTATAACGTGGTATTGCGGGATGACAAGAGCTACCCGTACCTGTATTTATCCACTGACAGTGAATTTCCCAGGTTGAGTTTCTACCGCGGCGCCAAGTCGGGAGCAGGGCAGTATTTTGGTCCTTATCCCAGCGCCAAGTCCGCCCGCCGCACGCTGAACCTCACCCAGAAGCTGTTCAGGCTCCGTCAATGTGACGACAACTTCTTCAGGAATCGTTCCAGGCCCTGCCTGCAATACCAGATTAAGCGCTGCACCGCGCCCTGCGTGGGACTGGTCGGCCCCGAGGATTACCGGGAAGACGTAAAACATACGGTCATGTTCCTGGAAGGCCGCAACGAGGAAGTGATCAGGGAATTGACCGCGCCCATGCAGAAGGCAGCAGACGGGCTGGATTATGAGCGCGCCGCGCAGTACCGGGACCAGATTGTCAGCCTGAGGAAGATACAGGAGAACCAGTATATCAGCACGCCAAGGGGGGAACTCGACATCATCGCCTGCTACATGGAGAGCGGGTATGCCTGCGTGCAGGTCTTCTTCATCCGCGGCGGCTTGAACCTGGGCAACAAGGCATTTTTCCCGGTTCACACCGGTGAGTTGGGCGAAGAGCAGGTCCTCAATGCGTTCCTGCCCCAGTACTATCTGACGGGCTCCCGCAACAGACCGGCGCCGGGTGAAATCCTGCTCAGCCACCCGGTAGCGGATGCGGAGGCATTGATGATCCTGCTCGGTGAGAGGAGCGCAAAACGTGTCAGGATCAAGCATAACCACCGCAGTGAAAGAAGGAAATGGGTTGAAATGGCGTTGAACAATGCGGAAATAGCCCTGAAGACGCGTCTTTCCTCCAGGGACGATTACGTATCCAGGTTCGAGAATTTGCAGAGCTCATTGGGCCTGAATGAACCCGTGGAACGGATAGAATGCTTTGACGTCAGCCACTCCGGCGGTGAAGCGACGGTTGCCGCCTGCGTGGTATTCAACCATGGGGGCGCGGTTAAAACCGATTATCGCAAGTTCAATATCAAGGACGCGGCTGCCGGCGATGATTATGCCGCCATATCCCAGGCATTCAACCGGCGCTATTCACGCATGAAAAAGGAGGAGGGGAAGTTGCCGGACCTGATATTGATTGACGGCGGCAAGGGCCAGGTCAACTCCGTCAGGGCCGTGGCGGAGGAACTGCAACTCGATGAAGTTACGCTGCTGGGCGTGGCCAAGGGCAAATCGAGAAAACCCGGTATGGAGAGACTGGTTTTTTCGGACGGCAAGACTGAAACCAGCCTTGCACCGAACTCATCGGTCCTGCACCTGATCCAGGAAATCCGGGATGAGGCGCATCGGTTTGCAGTTACCGGACACCGGCAGCAGCGCAACCGCAAGAGGGGCAGATCAGTCCTTGAGGACGTGGAAGGTGTCGGTTCAAAGCGGCGGAGGGAACTGATACGATACTTCGGCGGTCTACAGGGTGTGTCCAGAGCAGGTGTTGAAGAGCTTGCCCGGGCGCCCGGTATCAGCCACAACCTGGCAAAAAAGATCTACGCTTCCTTCCATGGGGATGAGGTGTGACATTACTGACTGAACGAGAAAGACCGGCGCAGGATGGCGGAAAAAAGACAAGTTAAAATGAATTTACCAAATATTCTTACGTTGTTTCGCATCGGTTTGATCCCGGTTTTCGTGCTGGTCTTCTACCTGCCGTTTGACTGGAGCAACGAAGCAGCCTGCATTATCTTTGTGGTTGCGGCCGTAACCGACTGGCTCGATGGCTTCCTGGCGCGCAAATTACAGCAAATCTCAAAACTGGGCGCGTTTCTCGATCCCGTTGCCGACAAGCTGATGGTGGCGGTTGTGTTGGTCCTGCTGGTAGAACGTAATCCCGGCATACTTCTGACTTTACCAGCTGCCGTAATCATCGGCAGGGAAATCGCCGTCTCCGCGCTGCGGGAGTGGATGGCGGAACTGGGGGCGCGCAGCAGGGTAGCCGTGTCCGTCTACGGCAAGATAAAGACCATCGCCCAGATGGCGGCCCTGCCGCTGTTGATATACCATGACACGCTCTACGGCCTGCCCGTCTATGGTGTGGGACTGGTCCTGTTATATCTTGCCGCGGTATTGACCCTGGTATCAATGTGCCAATACCTTGTCAGCGCCTGGCCAAAACTAAAAGAAAATACATGAAAACAGTAAGTTACGGAGAACCTGGAGTTCGTGGGACTTGACATCCTCCAACCTGGCGTTATAATTCGGCGACACTTTGGAAAGGCGTTCGGTAACGCCAGGGAGGGTTGACAGATGAATGATTACTGCGGGAATAGCTCAGTTGGTAGAGCATCACGTTGCCAACGTGAATGTCGCGAGTTCGAGTCTCGTTTCCCGCTCCAAATGTACACCCTGAGGGGCCCCGGATCAGGTTCCGGCCAACCTCGGGGTTTTCATTTTGTGATTGAGCACAGCCCAGGCTGGGTGGCAGAGTGGTGATGCAGCGGCCTGCAAAGCCGTCTACGCCGGTTCGATTCCGACCCCAGCCTTTCCTTCTTATTTCAACGGCTTCCGGAATATTCCTGTAAGCCGTTGAGATATAAATAATTTATCAAAGTTTTTGTTCCTAAGAATTCCGCGCTGTACTTACCCGTTCTAATGCAGAATATTTGAACAACTGCTTGAACTTTTCGGTTCGCTTTTCGCGAATCACCCTTAACAGGGGGAAAATAAATTGGGCCCAGCGCTCCAGTTGCGGTTCCTCAATTGTCAGGTTAGTGATATCTGCGGTCAGATCATCCCAGGCCCTACATTAAACGCATAACGTGCATCTCCTACCGTTTCATAGAAACCATCAGTTAGGTAGTTGGCAATCTCGCCGTAACTACCCTACCCGATAAATTTCTCGACGATGATTATCTCATAGTGTCTTCAGGTAAATGCGTTCAGTCCGGAGTCAAACCCGCACTGGTTGTTGCTCAGAAGAGGAAGTCCGAGGAGTCGAGGCTGGCGATGTCGAAGTTTTCCAACCGGATAGTACCACCGTCATGGGCTGACAGGTCAATCATAACGCCTTGAGCATTTGAAGATATGCTCAGGTCATCAAAGCCGCGCAATCTGAACGCTGTGAGGTCAATCTTATCCTCACCATCCGTCAAATCAAACAGTATATCGGCCCCATGCCCGATATCAAAGACAAATATGTCAGCGCCTTGGCCGCCGAACAACCGGTCATCGCCGGCTCCACCTTCCAACAGGTCATTACCGTTACCACCCCCCAGCCGATCATGCCCGTCACCGCCAAAGAGCCGATCCGCCCCGTCATCTCCATTTAAGAAATCCTGACCTCCATTCCCCCAAATTCGATCGTCTCCGTCATCACCGCTTAAACGGTTATCATACTCACCACCTACGAGCATATCGCCATAATGCGATCCTTCTACATGTTCGATTCCGCCTATAACGTCTCCTTCAGCGTGACCTCCTTTTCCGGTGCCTTCCTTGAGATTTACAGTTATACCGGAATCTGAATCCCGATAGGAGACCGTATCATAATCCTCGCCTCCTTCGAACGTATCGGCGCCAGCGCCACCATTGAGCCAGTCTTCACCGTCTCCACCGCCCAACCAGTCATCGCCGGCACCCCCCTCAAGAATGTCATTACCTCTACTCCCCCAAAGAATGTCATCACCATCCTCACCGTGCAGAATGTTGGGCAAGAAAGAGCCTTTCAATTCGTCATTGTGGGCAGAACCTAGCGCGTTCTCTATCTCGAAAAAGACATCACCTTCAGCGTACCCTCCAGAACCTTCCCCTTGGTAGCCCAAGTCAATTACTACACCTGCATCAGAGTCCAGGTAGTAGACCCAGTCCGTGCCGTCACCGCCTTCTAATCTATCGGCGTCCGCACCACCAATAAGGATGTCATTACCTTTATTGCCGCGCAGGTTATCTTTGCCCGCACCCCCTTCCAGTTGATTTGTGTTATCGTCACCAACCAGAACATCCGAATAACTGCTTCCTGTTATATTCTCAACTTCAGCAAAGCTGTCACCCTCTGAATAACCTCCGCGACCTGTTCCGTCTACGAGATTCACTGATACACCCGAATAGGATTCCTCATAAGTCACCGTATCTACGCCGGAACCGCCATCCAGTACATCCCCGCCATCACTGCCATGAAGCAAATCATCTCCCCCACCTCCATAAAGCCGGTTGGCATTTTCGTCACCTTCCAGTACATCCTGATATGAAGAACCGATTATATTTTCAATGTTGACTATGACATCTCCGTCAGCCTGGCCTTCTTCTCCCTTGCCGTACCAAAGGCGAACGATGACACCTGAGTCCGCTCCCTGATATGAAATTGTATCCATGCCTGTGCCTCCATCCAGCCTGTCAGCGCCAGCGCCCCCCTCCAGTATGTCATCTCCCCCACTCCCCTGAAGGTCGTCACTACCTGCACCGCCCTCCAGGTAGTTGTCGTCATTGTCGCCAATCAACATGTCCGGGTAGGCAGACCCTGACAGATTCTCAATATTTGTCAGCGAGTCTCCTTGGGCGTGACCGTGCTCCCCCGTCCCGCTCTCCAGGTTGACCGTCACACCCGTATTCGATTCCTGGTAGGATGCCCGGTCGATACCGGCTCCCCCGTTCAGAGAGTCTGATCCGGCGCCCCCGGATAACCAATCAGTCCCCGGGCCTCCTTCCAGCAGGTCATCGCCGTCACCCCCCCGAAGCTCGTCGTTACCGACATTGCCAAATAGCT
Organism: Gammaproteobacteria bacterium; assembly: GCA_965204045.1. GTDB lineage: Bacteria > Pseudomonadota > Gammaproteobacteria > Eutrophobiales > Eutrophobiaceae > JAAXHV01. The sequence continues at coordinate 3,290,723 of CBDBDW010000002.1, read as the reverse complement.
GGTTGATCCCGTTATCGGCAACCAGAATATCTCCGTAGTCGGAACCTTCTATATTCTCGACGTCAGCAATCAAATCACCCTCAGCATCTCCTCTCATACCTGCGCCGTCAACCAGGCTCACTATCACGCCCGTATTCGAGGACTTGTAAGATATCGTATCCGCACCCCCGCCACCGAACAGCCGATCCTTGCCTGCGCCACCGTCCAGAAAATCATCACCTGAGCTGCCCCAGAGTCCGTCGTTGCCGTCGCCGCCATACAACCGGTTAGCGCCGTTATCACCTGCCAGAACATCTGCGTAAGCAGATCCGATTACGTTTTCAATCGCTGTAATGCTATCTCCCTGCGCGTGGCCCCGCTCTCCCGTTCCGTTCAGCAGTTTGACCGTCACTGCAGCATTCGACATTTCAAAGGACAGCGTATCCATACCGGTACCACCGTCTATCCTGTCTGCACCTGCACCACCTTCGAGCGTATCATTTCCACCGTAACCATAAAGTTCATCATCACCGGAGCGACCATCCAGGTGGTTCACTCTTTCATCACCACTCAATACGTCTCGGTACTTGGATCCGATTATGTTTTCAACCTCAACAATGACATCGCCTTGAGCGTGTGCTCCCTGGTTTGTGCCATCCCTGAGGCTCACAGTCACTCCAGCATCCGAACCCAGGTACGATGCCCAGTCAGACCCGGCGCCTCCGTATAACCGGTCAGCGCCAGTTCCTCCCTCCAGAATGTCGTCGGCATCATGGCCCCAGAGTTCGTCATCGCCGGCACCGCCGTTTATCTGGTTGATACCGTCATCTCCGTGCAATTCATCCCTGTAGCCGGACCCTGTCAGGTCCTCGACATCAACAATCACATCGCCTTGCGCGTGACCGTGCAGACTCGAACCATCCTTCAGACTCACACTCACACCGGCATCCGATCCCTGATAGGACACGCGGTCGACGCCTGGCCCTCCATACAATCGGTCAGGGCCCGCGCCTCCCTCCAGTAGATCTGCGCCAGCGCCGCCTTCCAGTTGGTTTGAACCGTCACTGCCGATCAATACATCCGGGTGATTGGAACCCTTCACATTCTCAATGCCGGCAATAACATCACCCTCGGCGTGCCCCCCCTTTCCTGTGCCGTCACCGAGGTTTACCACCACCCCGACATCCGATTGGACATAAAATACCCAATCAACCCCCGCTCCTCCATCCAACTGATCGGCGCCGGCGCCTCCATCAACGATATCGTCGCCGCCATTGCCTTGAAGTTCGTCATTGCCGTCGCCACCTTCCAGCCGGTTGGCGTTCTGATCGCCAATCAGTATATCCGCGTGTGCAGACCCCCAGACATTCTCAATGTCGGTAATGACGTCGCCCTGGGCGTGTCCTCCTGTTCCCGTGCCGTCAACAAGATTAACCGTTACGCCCATATCCGAGCGCCTGTACAATGCCCAGTCTGTCCCGATTCCTCCGAACAGCCGGTCGGCGCCGGCTCCACCTTCCAGCATGTCATCGCCACCGCCGCCCCAAAGTCCGTCATCCCCACCGCCGCCGTCCAAACGATTTGAGTTACTGTCTCCCCCCAGCACATCCCCGTAATCTGATCCTGTTACGTTTTCAATTTCATTAACAAGGTCGCCTTCGGCATGACCCCTCTCACCGATGCCGTCTCTAAGCCTTATCGTAACGGCTTCATCTGACTCCTGATAGTAAATCGTGTCCGAGCCGGCACCCCCGTACAGCCGGTCGGCGCCGGCGCCGCCAACCAACGAGTCGTCACCCTCATTGCCCCAAAGCTCATCATTTCCGTCGCCACCGTCAAGATGGTTTGCAGCCTCGTTGCCAATAACCCGATCATCGCCAACTCCAGCAATAAGATTTTCGATTATGGTATCGGGGGCAAGCGTCAGCTTACCGATCTCTCCGTACACGTAGGAGGTCATCCCCGGACGCAGATCAACATTTTGATTGTGCCAATCCGTGCGCAGGTCCAGTGTGTCAATACCGCTGCTGTCGTACAGCGTCAAGGTAACGCGTTCGCTGAAGTTTTTAGCGGTAAAGCTGGGGCTGGTAGTTGTCCCTGTATTCTCGAAGTAGTAGATCAAACCATCGGAACTGGCAATAACGAGGTCAAAGTCACTATCACCGTCCAGATCAACAGCTTCGAGTGACCTGCTAAAGCTGTAGGGTGCATTTGTGTTGACGTTTGGCAAACGACCCGTGCTGTAGGTGCGCGTCGTGTAATCAGCTTCGGTAGGTGTTCCAGTGTTCTCAATATAGAATGCGGTTTTGTATTCAGTAGCGATGAGGAAGTCCAGGTCGCCATCACCATCAAGGTCAGTAAATTCAGGCACGCCAATAGCATCTTCGTCTATCCGTATCGCGACCCTCCTGAACAGCGGATCACCATCACCGGCGCGTTGTTTGTAATCGGGATTGTCGGGAGTACCGATGTTCTCATAGTATAAAGTATGAAGACCATGTCTGGTAAATGTTACGAAGTCGGGGTCGCCGTCGCCGTCGAGGTCGGCAAATGTTGATGTTCGATACTCGGGCAGGCCTTCCAGAGGATTGGCATCGCCGGTACGTCTAGTAAAGCTGGGCTCGGTAGCTGTGCCGGTATTCTCATAAAATGAAGAAATGTCTTCGAAGAGATTGGGCCCAACGGAAAGATCGAAGTCGCCGTCTCCATCCAGATCGGCAAATGCGGACTTGCCCGCAATAACGCCATCCAGGGAATTCGCGCTGCCTGTGCGTTGTATGAAGCTGGGATTGGCAGGTGTACCAACGTTCTCGAAGTAACGTCTGGCGTTGATGACAAGATCCGGGTCACCGTCGCCATCGAGGTCGACAAACGTGATGTCGGCGGCGAACACCCCGCTTCTGGAACTCCTGCTGATATTTATGAATGGATTTCCGTCACCCGTCAACAGCGCAAAGAATTGTCCCAGGTAGCCATCCAGGTTGGACTGGTACCCATAGACCGTATCACCAGCATTACTATCGGCAGGCACACCGTAAAGGTTCTGGACAGCGATAATGTCGGCGATCATGGGTGTGGATGGATAAGGGGGGCGTGCGGGGGATGAATTTCCTCTCAGGTCAAAGGGTGACATAACTGTTGTCTGCCAGGAGTCGGCATCGAAAAACCTGTGACTGGCAGAATCACCATAAGGTCCCGGATGACCTAAACCCAGAGCATGGCCGATTTCATGGATATAGCTTGTAAGTGACCGACTGTCTATCGACATTCCGTTTTCAATAAGCCAATCCGCCGATATGCGTATTCCGGTTGAAAGTGAACGCGGATTCCGGTTCAAAGTGAACACCGATTCCGGTCAAACGTGAACACCTGTTCCGGTTCATCGTGAACACTGATTCCGGTTGAACGTGAACACTTTCCGGGCAGTGCCGGAATCGGTGTTCACAACCCCGGAATCCGCGTTCACGTTGAACCGGAATCACCCCCAACGCATGGGACTTGTAACCCGGTGGTACGTTGTTTCTTTTTTTGGGAGCAACCTGCCATGTCCAACAAGAGAACGACCATGCGTAAACTACGAGAGATTTTACGGCTCCGGCTGCAAGCCGGCCTGTCCATCCGCGCCATCAGCCGCAGCACCAAGCTGAGTGTCGGCGGGGTACAGAAACTCCTCAGCCGGGCCGAGACCCTGAGCCTGACCTGGCCGCTGCCGGCCGAGTTGGACGAGGCCCGCCTGGCCGAGCTGTTCTACCCCGGCGCCGATACCCGCACCAGCCCGCGCCGCGAGGCGCCGGACTGGGCCGCGGTCCATGAAGAACTGAAGCGTCCCCATGTCACCAAGCGACTGGTCTGGGAGGAATATACGCAACAGTATCCGAACCGGTGCTACAGCTACTCCCAGTTCTGCGACCGTTACCGCCACTGGCTCGGGCAACAACAGCGCACCATGCGCCAGACACACAAGGCCGGCGAGAAGTGCTTTGTGGACTACAGCGGGGATACCGTGCCCGTCATCGATGCCGGCACCGGCGAGACACAACCGGCACAACTCTTTATCGCCGTCCTCGGCGCGTCGGACTACACCTTCGCCGAGGCCACCTGGACCCAGACCCTCCCCGACTGGCTCGGCAGCCATACCCGGGCCGTGACCTGCTTCGGCGGTGTCCCCGCCGCCATCGTCCCGGATAACCTGCGCAGCGGCGTCAGCCGGGCCTGCCGCTACGATCCCGACATCAACCCCAGCTACCAGCAGTGGGCCGAGCACTACCAGACGGCCATCCTGCCGGCGCGGCCACGCAAACCGCGCGACAAGGCCAAGGCCGAGCAGGGTGTGCTGCTGGCGCAACGCTGGATCCTGGCCCGCCTGCGCCATCATCAGTTCTTCGCCCTCGATGAGTTGAACCGCCATATCGCCACCCTGCTTGAAGACCTCAACCACCGGCCCTTCAAGCGCCGGCCCGGCTCGCGCCACGCGGCCTTTGAGACCCTCGATAAGCCAGCCTTGAAGCCGTTGCCCCCACAGCCTTACGAGTATGTCCACATCAAGCCGGTGACCATCCATATCGACTACCACGTGCAATACCAGCAGCACTACTACTCCGTGCCGCACCAGTACGTCGGCGAGCGGGTCGAGTTACAGGCCTCTGACAGTTTGATTGAACTGTACTTCCGGCAACGCTGCATCGCCACCCATGCGCGCCGGGACGGGTACGGCTTCACCACCCACCCGGCCCACATGCCCGAACGCCACCGGGCGCAGCAGCAATGGTCCCCCGAGCGCCTCCAACGCTGGGCTGCCCAACTCGGCCCCGACGTGCACACCTGGGTCCGCCACCAACTCGAACGCCGGGCCCACCCCGAGCAGGCCTACCGCACCTGCCTGGGGCTGCTCCAACTCAGCAAACGCTACCCCGACAGCCGCCTCAACGCCGCCTGCCGCATCGCCAACCAGGCCGGCCTCGTGCGCCTCAAACAGGTCAAACACCTGCTGGAGTCAAACCAGGACCGGCTGCCTGATACCCCCGGCGCAGACACCCCGACCACCCCCCCGCTGCCCCAGGACCATGAGAATGTCCGCGGGCCGCACCACTTCAACTGACGGAGAGAACACCATGACCTCAACCACACACACCCTGACACGCCTGCGCGACCTGCGCCTGCCCGGCATGGCCCAGGCCCTCACCCAACAAACCGAACAGCCCGCCACCTATGACCCCCTGCCGTTCCTCGACCGCCTCGCCCTCCTGGTCGAGTCCGAGTGCCTGCAACGGGAACAACGCAAACAGGACCGCCTGCTGCGCCAGGCACGCTTCAAACTGCGCGCCACCCTCCAGGACATCGACTACCAACACCCGCGCAACCTGGCACAGGCACAGGTGGCCACCCTGGCCCAGGGCGAGTGGCTGCAACGCAACCGCAACCTGCTTATCACCGGCCCCTGCGGCTCAGGCAAAACCTTCATCGCCTGCGCCCTCGGCCACCAGGCCTGCCGGCAGGGCCATACCACCCGCTACTTCCGCCTCGCCCGCCTGTTCCTCACCCTCACCCAGGCCAAGGCCGACGGCAGCTACCACAAACTCCTCAACCAGCTTGCCCACACCCGGCTGCTCATCCTCGATGACTGGGGCATGGAAACACTGACCAGCGCACAGCGCCACGACCTCATGCACATCATGGATGACCGCTACCAGGCCGCCTCAACGATGATGGTCAGCCAAATGCCGGTAGATCAGTGGTACGCTGTCATCGGCGATAACACCCTCGCCGACGCCATCCTCGACCGGCTTATCCATAATACCCACCGACTGACCTTAAAGGGGGAATCCATACGAAAAAAACAGGCCGCTATTGACTCATCGTGAACACTTGAGGTAAAAAACACAAACACGCCATGCGTTGCGTTAACAGGTGTTCACTTTGAACCGGAACAACTGTTCACGTTCAACCGGAACCAGTGTTCACATTCGCCGGAATACGCACCGATATGTTTATTCTGGAAGAGATGATGACTCCAGCCCCTACCGTAGAGAGCGTGTAAGTGCCCTGTTCATCATCATCAAAGATAATCTGGGCATTATTGTCCTGGACTAACCTGAATTTCAAGCCGGTTACACCGGTCCAGGCTTCAAGCGCCCAGCGGGCCAGTTGTTGTCCCTCAGCGGTCAAAGCGGTGATATTTACGGTCAGGGCGCCGCCGGGTTCAATGACAAAAGCGCGTCGGGTCTCCCCTCGCCACTCCCAGTAGCCATCGGTCAAGTAATCGACGATGTCGTCATAAGTGGTGAGTGCGGTCACTTACTCGATCTGACCCTGGTTAGTTACACTAATTTGTTCAACAGACTGCACAACGTTTTATGACTGTCAGCGCTGCTGTTGGTTCACGGCGAAATTAGATGAACAAGTCATCACTATCCACCGGCGCAAAGGCGCCGGCATACACCGGCGCGGCCTCGTCCACGAACTCAAAGTCATCAATCAAGTTAACGGTTCCCAACAAACTTTCGTCCTGCACCATCTCGAGAGCATCTACTGCCAGTTCGTCAAACACATCCTCGATATCCCTTTCGAGATCGTCGTCTGAGCAGTTGACATCCAAAGAAATAACCGTGAGGTCTTCACTCAGGTCAGCGTTTGCTGAGCATTCGGCAGAGACATTTGAGCTGTCAACATCGATATCGAGACTGACTCCATAGCCGCTCTGGCGGTCATTAATCGTCAGATTAACAGTGATAGTCTCACTATAACCAAGTGCATTATAAGTCTCAGACTTGAGATTAATACTGTCCTGATTAATAGTGCCTTCTATTATGGATTGCTCGTCATAACCCAGTAAATCGTAAGCCTCCAATATGAAATCAAAGCGTTGTATTTCAGAACCATCACGGCCATGAATGATAGTGGCATCAACTGAGATGGTGCCGTCGAAGTTAAGTATGCCGCGATCTCCTCCCACTACATCGACTATGAGCTCATCATTCTCAGGAGCCTGGTTAATGGTTACCCGAAAACCCCCGAAATTTGTAATACCATTATCGAAAATATCAAGGGCACCCTCAATCTCATATTCAATCAACTGAATTCGGCCGTATAAGGTATCCTTCTGGCCATCGCCATATAAAATTTCTCCCCACTTAGTGTCACCAGTTGGCGACCAGCCCCAGTCATAGACCAGATCTATCGACACACTGTCGCGACCCCCAAGAATATAAAAAGAAGTGCCATCGAGAGTAAAATCAACCGGAAAAGTGTAGTAAGTGCCGTTCACGAAATCATAATCCGTGAATAACCGCATCGGATGAGCAGGGCCACCGAAGTATCCTGCAAGCATATCCTTGCCTGCCATCTGAAATGCGTAGTACACACCGCCCTCCTTTTCCAGCTTATCCAAATGCTCTTCTAAAGTAAGGGGAACTTCGAAAGAGGCGGGTAACAGTTCATCCACCTCCACCAGACGGTCATACAGGTTGTCCGTTTCCGTTCTGTCGGGGTGTGCGTGTGTCGCCTGTCCGGCCCTGGACCAGCCGGACACATAGGTACCGTCCTCGGCGAAAAAGAAAACCTTGAGTTGGTCGCCCTGACCGTGCTGGAACCGGTAATCTACATGCGCCTTGCCGGGGTCTTGGAGATTGGTATATGAATTCCCCCGCCACTCGAACTCCTGGGGCTGTCCGGTCTCCTCGTACTTCTCGACCGCAGCTGAGAGACGGGCATGAAATACAGCCTCATCCAGTTTGTCGTTCAGGCTGTTGAGCCGATCGCTTAAGGTCTGCTCCGTGTCCGCATCGAAAGACGTGCTGGACCTCAGGTACTCGCTGCCGTAACCCCGCTCCCAGACAGACAGGTAGGTGCCGTCGTCGGAGATGAAATAGACCTTGAGGTACGGGTCGTTTTTTTTGCCGTGGTCGAAACGATAGCCCGTAATACCGCTGCTGGTGGTGTACGGGCGCAGGTCCGTGTAGACCTCGCCGTTATGCCCGAACGAGGTGTTTCCCCGCTCTGCGGTACCCTTTATTTTTGCGTCTAGTACATCTGGCATAACAGGTCTCCTTGATTAGTTTGACATGTTGACTGATTGTAACATGGAGTATTGTCAATAATCTCTCGCACCTAATGATCAACAACGGACAGCCTGTCAGATGAGTTGAACCGTCTCATCAATCGGGCGAGCAACTATCCGGATAAGTTTAAAGATGTACAGTTGATTGGGAATCTGCCTCTTGGCTGAACTTAGTCATGTAATTTTCCGCACGAATAAACGGCACTTCTTTGTTGATCATTGCTTTATATAATCCCAAATCCCGCGTTAGAGATCTGAATCAGGCATTCATGATAGATTCTGCCTGTGTGTGGCGCCTTGTTAAATAGCAATGGGCTATTTTCTGCCCTGACAAGGGAGGGCTTGTCCGTCTCCCTGACCAGCTTTGGGTAACGACGGACAGGTCGGCGGGGACAGGCCGGTCACACGGGCAAGGGCGGGCGTCCCCCGGCGGCCGGGGGGTCAGAGGGAATGCGGAATCTTGAGGACTACGCTGCGCCGGGCAACGGTGGTGGGCGTTCCGGCGGCGCCAGGGCCGCCAGCAGGGACTTCACCAGACGGGCCTGGTCGGGGCGGAACTTCAAATATACCCGGCGCGCATGGCACACCACCTTGGCGGCCAGGGCATAGAGGCGCCAGCGGACGGTTATCGCCCGGCGGGTGTGCCATTCGGGCGGCAGGGAGTGGCGGAACAGCACAAACAGGTTGTACGCGGTCACGCACAGGTGGAAGTACAGGGCATTGGCCTCGAACTGCCCGCACGGCAGCCGGTCCCCGGCGAAGTCCGACTTCAACTCCTTGATGCGGTTCTCCGAGTCCTCCCCGCGTTGGTTGTACCAGTGCACTATCTCGCTGTCGGTCAGTGCATCCCGGTTGGTCGCCAGCGCCCGGTAAATATAACGCCCGTCCGTCATGGTGGTCTCGTCGTCCGCCCCGTCCTCGCCCAGGTCCAACGCCTGCTGGCCGCCCTTGCGCATGCGCTGCACCACCAGCGTAAAGGCCTGCTCATACTCATTCATCGCCCACACCCCCCGATGCGTATCCTGCCCGTCCACCGCCGCCCCGTCCCGGGTCAGCGGCGTCCAGGCCGAGGCCGGGCGCTCCAGTATCCACGCCTTCATCTCCTTCGAACGCTTGGCCCGCACCACGTATGCTATCTCCTGCGCCTCACAATACCCGAATACATCGCCCTGGTAGCTCGCCGCATCCGCCCGCAGGTATGCCACACTCACCCCCGCCGGCAACCCCGCCTCACAACGCTTGATAAACCCCAGGTTGTCATCCGCCGGCGCCACGTTCCCTTCGCGAAACTCACACCCCGCCGCCTGGCCTGTCTCCCCGATATGCCCCGGCATCGGCAGGTAACCCCGCTCACCCAGGTACGTCCGTCGCGCCTCGCGCTTGTCCGCCAGTACCGGCGTGGCGTCAATGTCCAGCGTCACCGCCCGACGCCGGCCCAGGCCCCACCCCAACAGTCGCCGGTTTATCTTTACCAGCGCCTTGATGCCCGCCTCGTCTTTGCCCAACCGCCGCAGCCAGTCCCCCAGCATGTCGGCGCTCGGCACCCGCCGCAGCCCCAGCACCTTGCGCAACGCCCGGTCCTCCCGGATATGCCGCACGTCCTCCAGACTGCGCGCCCCCTCGTGCAGCATCAGCATCCAACAGGACACTACCTCAGCAGGACCGTAGCCCCGGTTGCTGCCGGGGGTGGGAAAGTATTGCTCAACCCAGGCGGAAAACCCAATCCGCCGCATCAACTCGGCCAGACACACCAGCCCGCCGCGAGCGGTCAATAAATCATTGGTATTTGCGATGGTATAGGGTAGGATGTTCATAAGCCTTGTCTGTAGCACCCATCGGGTGATGTTCATTGATCGTGTAACTTATTATACAGGCAAGGCTTTTTTGATTCTCCCACTTTCTAACGCGGGATTAGGGATAATAAATCTTGCGGTTTAGAAATAAAATTCTATAATGCAAGACGTGATCAATCGAAAAATTAAAATCCGATTGCTGGAACGCCTGGGGATGTATCCTGCCGTTGCGCTTGTGGGGCCGCGCCAGTCCGGCAAGACAACCCTGGCCCAGGAATTGGGGGGAAATTATTTCGATCTGGAGCAGGATGCCGAACGTCTCCGTCTCGACCTCGAATGGGACAGCCTGGTGACGGGGAAAAAGCTGATTGTCCTGGATGAGGCTCAATCCTGGCCGGAGGTGTTTACCCGTCTGCGCGGCGCAATTGATCAGGACCGCAAACGTATAGGGCGTTTCCTTCTGCTGGGCTCCGTATCGCCGTCGCTTATGCTCCGGGTTTCGGAATCCCTGGCCGGGCGCTTGTCTCTCATCGAACTAACCCCGTTTCTGGTTACCGAATTGACTGCCGGAGCAGCTCGCAACCGGCACTGGCTATGCGGCGGGTATCCCGATGGCGGTGTCCTTGAACCCCGGCAATACCCGCAATGGCAATTGGATTACCTCAGCCTCTTGAGCCAGAGAGATCTGCCGCTCTGGGGATTGCCTGCCGGACCACAGGTGACAGACCGTATGTTGCGCATGCTGGCGGCGTCACACGGGCAGGTGTGGAACGCTTCTCAACTGGCTAAAAGCCTTGGACTTTCGTACCATACGGTGAACAGCTATCTTGATTACCTGGTGGGAGCCTTCCTGATCCGCCGTCTTCAACCATACCAGGCAAACATCAGGAAACGCCTGGTGAAGAGTCCCAAAGTCTATTGGCGGGACAGCGGCCTGCTCCATGCCTTGATGAATGTGCCTGATGACAGTTCCCTGCTTTCCCGGCCATGGGTCGGCGCCAGTTGGGAAGGTTATGTTATTGAACAGATTCTGGGCGTCTTGTCGGCACGGCAAAAACATTTCGATGCGTTTTATTTCAGGACCAGCGATCAGCATGAGCTTGACCTGGTGCTCGATTTTGGCACAGAACTATGGGCAATTGAGATTAAGCTGACTGCATCGCCTGGTCCGGATGATATGGCCAGGCTGACCAGGGTGGCCGGCATGATAAATTCATCGAGATACTTTCTGATTTCACAAACCCGTCGCTCATACGGTGATGAACGGCTGCTGTCCTGTAACCTGGAGGTTTTTCTGGACAAACTGGCCGAATGATTTGACGTGAGCGGCCCCTTCCCCGTAATATTGGCTGGGATTTTCGCTTCCAAACCAGCCTCTTTTTTTGCGCAATATCCGGGCCCGGGTGGTGGAATTGGTAGACACAAGGGACTTAAAATCCCTCGGGGGAAACTCCGTGCCGGTTCGAGTCCGGCCCCGGGCACCAAACCCTGTTTGTTTATTCTGAATTTTTCTGAATCATTTTTAAAAGTGAAATTGCAAGCAACCCACTTTGATGAGCCAGTGTTTCCAGGATCTCGAAGTGGTTTAAATCAATCCCGATTACATAGTCCACGGTCTTATTGCTCTTTTCAACAGCCTGTGCAAATTCGTTGGATTGGCGAATAAACTCCGGTGATTCGTTGGTGCCATGACTGATAATGACTGGTGCGGATAACTTATCCAAATGCCGCTGCGGACTTAATTTGTTTTCCGTTTCCTCCGTGATATTCAGATATTCACTGCGTGAAGACAACCTTACCGGTTCGAGGTCATACATGCCGCTGCAACACAATCCGCCTTTGATTATGTCATGAGGTAAATTAAACCCGGATTGCCAGTCTGTTGTCAGGCAAACGGCAGTAAGGTGTGCGCCGGAAGAATGACCGCAAAGGTAGATATTGTCTTTATTCCCGCTGAATTTTTCTGCGTTATTATAGATCCAGGCAACAGCCCGTCTTACTTGGCCGGCTAATACCATTAAGTCTCCCTCAACGTCCAGCACGGAATCGAAGTCTATTGCTATCCAGTGTATCCCGGCTTTCGTGAACAGGGGAGCGGGAAAGGCGTAATCTTTGGCAAAGCCAATGCGCCAGGCGCCTCCATGAATATATATGATAATCGGGGCATTACTTTTTGAAGTGGCATATACCTCCAGCTTCTCTATGTCTTTTTGACCATATTGAAACAGCTTTGGCTCACCTGTCTCATGCCTGGCTTTTTCACTGTTCGCTTCATAGCGCTCAATCACTTCCTGCATATTGGATGCATAGTTACTTTGATCGTAGGCAGCATCCAGCGCTTCCTGAGCCATATCTCGCCAGACCAAAGTACTGTTGTTATCATTCACTTTCATTTACGTGGTCGTGAAATATGAAGATTCTTTGGTTTCCATACAGATGATCTGAAACATATGAATAAGTGTTTTAGTTTACTATATCAGTGGCGGCGGGCGTGCGGTTCGAGTTGTATAATGCAGCATAGCGTGGAGGATTGAGGCGATGGGTATTCTTGTAGACGGTGTCTGGCATTCGGGCGATCATCACGAAACGGAAGAGCACGGTGGAAAATTTGTCCGCAAGGACAGTACGTTTCGAAGCTGGGTGACTCCGGACGGAGCGGCCGGGCCGAGCGGTGAGGACGGGTTTCCGGCCGAACCCGGGCGTTACCACCTTTATGTGGTTACTGCTTGCCCGTGGGCACACCGCACGTTGATTGTGCGGCGCCTGAAAGGACTGGAAGACGCGATCCCGGTGACGCGCATGGTTCCTGAGATGACTGAGAACGGATGGTGCTTTGCCGAACCCGGCGCCGAACCGCGGGCAGAGCCGGATCCGCTCTACGGTGCGAAACATCTCTACCAGATATATTTGCGCGCAGATCCGAAATGCAGCGCGCGTCCAACCGTTCCGGTGCTTTGGGACAAGCAGCGGGAGACGATCGTCAACAACGAATCTTCCGAAATTCTGCGCATGTTCAACAGCGCCTTTAATGACTTTGCCGGTAATCCCGATCTTGACCTGTATCCGGAAGAACTACGGAAAGATATCGACGAACTGAACGCCGAAATATACACAAACGTAAACAATGGCGTTTACCAGTGCGGATTCTCAACGACCCAGGATGCATACGACGAAGCTGTATCTGCCTTGTTTGCAACCCTGGATAAGGTGGAGGCGCGTCTCGACGGCCGGCGCTATTTGATCGGCGATCGCCTGACAGAGGCCGATTGGCGACTCTACACCACACTGCTGCGCTTCGATGCGGCCTATTTCAGTTTCTTCAAATGTAACTTGCGGCGTATCGCGGATTATCCAAATTTGAGCAACTACCTGCGGGAGCTTTATCAAATCGACGGGGTCGCGGAACTTCTGGATATCGAAGACGCGAAACGCCAGTACTACTCGCTGGAAAAAGCATGGTACGGCCGTCCCGCGATCGTGCCGCGCGGACCGGTGCAGGATCTTGCCGCTCCTCACAACAGGCAACGCCTGCAGGCTGCGGCTTAAGCTCGACCGCTGAGATCAGGCGAGATCGAAACGATCCAGGTTCATCACCTTGTCCCAGGCCGCGACAAAGTCCTGCACAAACTGCTGCCGGGAGTCGTCACAGGCATAGACTTCTGCATAAGAGCGAAGTTCGGAGTTCGAACCGAAGATGAGATCGACGCGGGTGCCGGTCCACTTGAGTTCGCCCGTTGCACGGTCCCGTCCCTCGAACACGTTGCCGTCTTCGGAGAGCGGTTGCCATGCCGTACCCGGATCCACCAGGTTCACGAAAAAGTCGTTGGTGAGCGCCTCAGGCCGCCTGGTGAGGACGCCGTGTCGTGAGGCTCCGGCGTTGGCGCCCAGGACGCGCATGCCGCCGATGAGCACCGTCATCTCGGGCGCCGTCAGCCCCAGCAACTGCGCCTTGTCCACCAGCAGTCTTTCCGCCGCGGCGCCGTTTACGCCGTTCAGGTAGTTGCGGAATCCGTCTGCAACCGGCTCAAGTACGGCAAAGGACTCGACATCAGTCTGCTCCTCAAGGGCATCCCCGCGCCCCGGCGTGAACGGTACCGTCACGTCCTGTCCGGCGTTCTTCGCAGCCCGTTCGACAGCGGCACACCCGCCCAGGACGATCAGGTCGGCCAGCGACACACGTTTTCCGTTTGTTTGCGAACTGTTGAACTCCCGCTGGATACCTTCAAGGACCTGCAGGACATGCGCCAGTTGGTCCGGCTGGTTGACCTCCCAGTCCTTCTGCGGCGCAAGACGAATGCGCGCGCCGTTTGCACCGCCGCGCATGTCGGAGCCGCGGTAGGTTGACGCCGAAGCCCAGGCAGCCGAGACCAGTTGCGAAACGGAGAGACCTGAAGCAAGTATCCTGGCTTTCAGGGCCGCGACATCCTGCTCATCAATCAATTCGTGGGTGACGGCAGGAATGGGGTCCTGCCAGAGCAGTTCTTCCGCAGGCACCTCCGGGCCGAGATAGCGCGGGCGGGGCCCCATATCGCGGTGCGTCAGCTTGAACCATGCCCGGGCGAAAGCGTCGGCGAACTCGTCCGGGTTCTCGTGGAAGCGCCGCGAGATCGATTCATAGATGGGGTCCATGCGCATGGCCATGTCCGCCGTGGTCATCATGGGGGCATGCCGTTTGTCCGGGTCGTGGGCATCCGGCACGGTATCAGAGCCCGCGCCATTCGCGGGCTTCCACTGCCAGGCGCCGGCAGGACTCCTGGTGAGTTCCCACTCGTAGCCGAACAGTGTGTCGAAGTAACTGTTGTCCCATGTTGTCGGGGTGTGGGTCCATGCGCCTTCGATACCGCTGGTTATCGCATCGCCGGCCTTGCCGCTGCCGAAGCTGCTTTTCCAGCCGAGCCCCTGTTGCTCGATGGGAGCGCCCTCCGGTTCGGGACCGACATGGGTGTCCGCGGGAGCCGCGCCGTGGGCCTTGCCGAAGGTGTGACCACCCGCGGTGAGCGCGACGGTCTCCTCGTCGTTCATTGCCATCCTGCCGAAAGTCTCGCGAATGTCCCGGCCCGAGGCGAACGGGTCGGGATTGGCGTTTGGTCCTTCAGGGTTCACGTAGATCAGGCCCATCTGGACCGCGCCAAGCGGTTCCGCGAGTTCCCGGTCGCCGCTGTAGCGCCTGTCGCCGAGCCACTCGTTTTCGATACCCCAGTCAATGTCTTCTTCGGGCTCCCAGATGTCCTCGCGCCCACCGGCGAAACCGAAGGTCTCGAATCCCATCGACTCCAGGGCGCAGTTGCCGGCCAGGATCATGAGGTCGGCCCATGAGATTTTCCTGCCGTATTTTTTCTTGATCGGCCAGAGCAGCAGGCGCGCCTTGTCCAGGTTGCCGTTATCCGGCCAACTGTTGATGGGCGCAAAGCGCTGGTTGCCCGTCCCCCCGCCACCGCGTCCATCGCCGATTCGATAGGTGCCGGCGCTGTGCCATGCCATGCGGATGAAGAACGGTCCATAGTGGCCGTAGTCCGCAGGCCACCAGTCCTGTGACGTGGTCATCAGTTCATAGAGGTCCTGCTTTACCGCGGCGAGGTCCAGGGTCTTGAACTCTTCGGCATAGTTGAAATCCTCGTCCATCGGGTTGGACTTTGAAGAATGCTGGCGCAGAATGCCCAGGTCGAGCTGGTTCGGCCACCAGTCCCGGTTTGTGGTGCCTCTTTGGTTAGCGCCGTTACCGGTTTTGCCCATTACGGGACACTTGCTTTCACTCATGATTTACTCCTCCACATGACATGATCAGGGAAACCCTGGTTTAATCAGTGCTTAAAAAGTTTGAGAAACAATGCTTTCGCGCTTAACTCTTAGGCAAATATTGGACATAAAAGTTCATCGTGCCGGGGAGAGAGAGCACTGCCCGCGATCCGGGTTCGGTTCGACCTCGGGCAGGTCGAGAATGCGCTTTAATTCATCGGCGCCGCCTACGTAGTTGCCGTCGAGCCAGATCTGCGGCACGGTGACCGGGGTTTTGGGACCGATGATCGGTTTTACCCGGGCCAGCATTTCATACAGCGCCCGCGGGTCCTTGACGACGTCGTGGTACCGGTAGTCGACACCCGCCTGTTCCAGGTATCCCTTGGCGCGCACGCAGTGGGGGCAGGTGGCCTTGCCGTAGGCGTGGTTACCCTGTATCGGCGAGTTGCCTGTTGCTTCCTCAATAACTGACTGGGTCAGTACGCCCCGGTTCAATGCCGCTCCCTGGGATATGATCCTGCCGTTCACCAGTACAATCGGGGCATGCCAGCCTCCTTTGGGCAAGGGTTTCCACCATTCCGTGAGCCAGTCGCGCATGTCGAGTTCGACATCTATACCTGTCAGGTCCGTATCGATACAGTCCTGGATAATGTCCTTGGTCAAGGCGCATTCCCCACAGGGGATCTTGACCTTGAAAGGCCCCCAGGCGCCGCCCCAGCGGAATACGGTGATGTTTACCGGGTTGCTCATGATTCACCCTCGATTGTTATGTGGTTCGCAGTTTAAAACGGTTTGGGGCCGCCTGTCGCCCAGTCAAGCAGCTCTGCCGTGTGCACAAAGGGGACATCGGTGAATTGCCGCAGGTGCATCATACAGGCCATGTTGCCGCTGGCCACAACGTCTACGTCTGCCTGTTCAATATAGACCGCTTTTCTTTCTCCCAGTTCAGCGGCGATCGCCGGTTGCAGGATATTATAAGTACCGGCCGAGCCGCAGCACATATATTTCTCCGGCAGTTCCCGTACGTTGAAGCCGGCTTGCTGCAACAAGGTCAGCGGTTGTGAGTCGATTTTCTGTCCGTGTTGCATGGAACAGGGGCTCTGGTAAGCGACACGGATCTGCTCCATGTCGCCGTTTTCAGTCATGTCATGGTGATCGGATAAAAACTCCGCTATATCCCGGGTCATCCCGCTGATTCTACCGGCATCTGCCGCCAGGGACTCGTCATGGCGGAACAGGTGGCCGTAGTCCTTGAGCATGGTTCCGCAACCGGAGGCATTGACGACCAGTGCCTCGAGTCCGTGTTCATTAACGTGCTTTATCCAGTCAGCGATGTTTTGCCGGAAACGTTTTTCCGCCAGGGACTCTTTACCCAGGTGATGTTCGACTGCGCCGCAGCAGGCCGGTTCCGACAGCAGGTGGACGCGCCAGCCCTGGCGCTCCAGCAAGCGGATACTGGCTGAATTGATATCCCTGCCTATTACCTGCTGTACGCAACCGGCGACGAGGCCCACGGCTTTTCCGGTCTTGTCCCGGCTCCTGTCCTCATATTTTGCCTTGTCCCGGGTTGCCGCAGGCCGGAGGTTCAGGGCGCTGTGAAAGCGCCCGGGCAGCAAGCGCCTGAAGGGCGCCAGCAACCGGGAAAGAAGCAGCAGCAACCGGAACCGGACCGGATAGGGCAGGATCGTTGCCAGCAGGCGCCGGAACAGCCTGTCCCGGAGCGGGCGCCTGAATTTTTTTTCGATATAGCTGCGCCCGGCATCGACCAGGTGCATGTAATTGACGCTGGAGGGGCAGGTAGTCATGCAGGACAGGCAGGACAGGCACCTGTCGATGTGGTTGACTATTTTTTCGGAAGGTGTTTCGTCATGTTCCAGCATGTTTTTCAGCAGGTAGATGCGGCCCCGCGGCCCATCCAGTTCATCGCCAAGCAGTTTGAAGGTAGGGCAGGTGGAGTTGCAGAAACCGCAATGCACACATTTACGCAGGATGCTGTTGGCCTCGTCCAGTCCGGGGTCAGTCAGTTGTGCGGCGGTGAATTCGGTGCGCATTGTAAATAAGGAAGTGTTGGTCTACTGGATTCCTGCCTTCGCAGGAATGACGTCAGAACTCGCAGGGGTGGCGGGAGAGTTTTTCGAATGTTGGTAGTTAAGACGGCCGGGGTTGAAGATGTTTTCCGGGTCGAAACTGTTTTTTATCTTTTCATTCAGGCGTTTGATCGATGCGTCGGGGAACGGATAAATACCGGTATCCTGTTTCACGGCGGAGGGGGAGCGATAAATGGTCGTGGCGCCGCCGATAGTATTAACCTCCCGGCTTATGGCGTGTATTTTATCTGTCATTCCGGCCTGGCAGATGCCCACCCATAACCAACCCCCGGCAGCATCCAGGTACCAGGTGCAGCCGCGCAGTTCATCGATGAAACGGGTCAGGTCCCAGGCCGATGCCGGGGGGAGTGAAATTTTCAGGATGCCCGGGGTGCGTTGTTCATCCTGTAACGGCGCCGTATTTGCTATCAATGACCAGGCTGCAATCGACGCTGCCTGCTCGAGGACGCTGTATTCACACGCGCCGGGCAGCCACCCCGTGATGCTTTGCAAACGCTCCTTGACGGACAACTCTGTTCCTTCCAGTCTTATCAGTGTCAGCGTTTCACCGGGAAAAGAGGCGTCTTCTCGCCCGATTGCCGTCAGTGCCGCCTCGGGCAAATACGCCAGGCCGGATGTTTCGCAGGGAGTGGAGACGACCTGCGCCATCAGGGCCGTTCCCAGCCTTGCCGACAGTCCCCATACGGCGAGACTCCGGGATACAGGCGGCGCCGGCAGGACTTTAAACGTCAATTCAGTGACTACGGACAGCGTGCCCCAGGAACCGGCAACCAGTTTGCTCATGTCATACCCGCTGACGTTTTTTATGACCTTGCCGCCGGATTTCCAGGTCTCACCGCGCCCGTTGATCGCCCTGACACCCAGGATATGGTCCCGTGCGCTGCCTGCCTTGAACCGGCGCGGGCCGGCCAGATTGCCGATGAAACTTCCGCCCACGGTGCCTTCATCCTCCACCTGGTACAGCCTGTTCAAGGCAGGCGGTTCAAAGGCGAGGTGCTGGTTGTGTTTTGATAATTCTTCTCGTATTTCGGTTATCGGCGTACCCGGCAGGGCGGTCATGACCAGTTCTTCCGGGTGATATTCCAGTATCCCGCTGAGCTTCTCGAGAGACAGGGTACAATCCGCGCTGACCGGCAGGCCGAACCCTTGCTTTGTGTTTGTCCCCTGGACGGAAATTGTCTTGCCTTCTGCAACGGCCCACCGGACCAGTTCCAGGGCCTGCTGTTCGGTTTCCGGTAAAAACCGCTCGCCCATCAGAACCTGGGTATGTCTGGGAACGGGATATTGCCCTTATGCACGTGCAGTTTGCCCAGTTCCGCGCAGCGGTGCAGTACGGGGAACACCTTGCCGGGGTTCAACCGCCCCTCCGGGTCAAAGGCGCATTTTATCCGCTGTTGCTGTTCCAGGTCCTGTTCATTGAACATCGCGGGCATGAGTTCCTTTTTTTCGAAACCTATGCCGTGTTCGCCGGACAGGACACCGCCGACTTCCACGCACAGGCGCAGGATGTCCGCGCCGAACTCTTCCGCTTTTTCCAGTTCCTCGGGATCATTCGCATCAAACAGGATCAGCGGGTGCAGGTTACCGTCGCCGGCATGAAATACGTTCGCCACCTTCAGTCCGTACTTGTCCGACATCTCCCTGATCCGGGTCAGTACGTGCGAGAGTTCCCGGCGGGGTATGGTGCCGTCCATACAGTAGTAGTCAGGCGATATATCCCCCAGTGCCGGAAAGGCTGCTTTTCTCCCGGCCCATATACGCTCGCGTTCTTCCTCTGATTCGCTGACCCGGATGAAACTTGCCCGGCAATCTCCGGCAATGCCCCGGACCTGTTCGATCAGCTCGGCTACTTCGCCTTCAGGCCCGTCCAGTTCAGTGAGCACCAAGGCAGGGCAGTCCACCGGATAACCTGCATGGACAAAATCCTCCGCCGCCTTGATGGCGAACTCATCCATCATTTCTATCCCGGCGGGGATGATGCCGGCGCTGATGATGCCGGCTACACAATCACCCGCAGTTTCATTGCTGGGAAACCCGAGCAGCATGGCCTTCGCCGTTTGCGGTTCCTGTATGATCCTTACCGTCACCTCCGTGATGACTCCCAGCAACCCCTCCGAACCGGTCACTATGCCCAGCATGTCGTACCCGGCAGGGTCAAGGTATTTCCCTCCCAGGCGCAGTATCTCTCCTTCCATGGTGACCATTTCAATCCCCATCACGTTGTTCGTGGTCAGCCCGTACTTGAGGCAATGGACTCCTCCCGAGTTTTCACTGACGTTGCCGCCGATGGTGCAGACGATCTGGCTGGAGGGATCCGGGGCGTAGTAATACCCCCTGTGCCTGACGGCTTCGGTGATCGCCAGGTTGGTTACCCCGGACTGGGCGACCACGCAACGGTTGTCGAAATCGACTTCGAGAATCCTGTTGAATTTACCCAGGCCGAGAACGATGCCGTCAACCAGGGGCAGGGCGCCGCCTGATAACGATGTGCCGGCGCCCCTGGGCACGACCTTGATATTCATGCGGCTGCACAACTTCAGAACGGCTGCGACCTGGGCCGTGGTTTCGGGCAAAACGACCAGCATGGGCACCTGCCGGTACGCGGTCAGGGCATCGGTCTCGTAGACGCGTAATGCCCCCTCATCGACAATCACGCACTCATCGGGGAGTATTGTCCTGAGTTCTCTGATCAGGGCCTCCCTGTTTTCCAGGGCGGCATTATCGACAGGCAGTGTTTGCATGGGCTTGAAGCAGTATATCAAATTAAATCGTGCCGCCTAAGACGGCTCATCTGCGCCGGGAGTAAAATTTTCAATCAGTTTGCCACTCCCCTTCGCGCAACTCGACCCTGCGGATCTTGCCGCTGACGGTCTTGGGCAGGGTATCGATGAAATCAATCCTGCGCGGGTACTTGTAAGGCGCCGTCACCCGTTTCACATGGTCCTGGAGTTCCTGCTTCAATTCAGCGGACGCGGTATGGCCAGGAGCCAGCACCACGAAAGCCTTGACCACCTCGCCGCGGGTTTTATCCGGGCTGGACACCACCGCCGACTCGGCGACGGCCGGGTGTTCAATCAGGGCGCTTTCCACTTCAAAGGGGCCGATCCGGTAACCGGCCGACAGGATTACATCATCGGCGCGGCTGACGAACCAGAAATAGCCGTCTTCATCCCGGTAGGCGCGGTCGCCGGTCACGTACCAGTCGCCCCGGCGGGTAGCAGCCGTACGTTCGGGGTCGTTGCGATACTCTCGGAAAAACCCCTGGGGCGGTTGCGGTCTGATGCGCACGGCAATATCCCCTTCCGTATCCGGCCCCGCGATATTCCCTTCATCGTCAATGACCTGCAGGTCGATGCCCGGCGCCGGTTTGCCCATGGAACCGGCCCTGGGTTCGATACAGGGGAAACTGGCGCAAAGAATGACGGTCTCGGTCTGCCCGTATCCGTCCCGGATGGTCAGGCCGGTTGCTTTTTTCCAGGTATCGATGATCTCGGGGTTAAGCGGTTCGCCCGCTCCGGTACAGTGCCGTAGCGCCTTGAACCGGTAACGTCCGAGATCTTCCAGCACCAGCATTCGATAGATGGTCGGCGCCCCGCAAAAGGTGGTAACGGGGTATTTTGCCAGGAGTTCCAGGGTCTGCTGCGGGTTAAAACCGCTCGTATGATGGATGAACAACGTGGTCCCGCACAACCACGGGCCGAAATAACTGCTGTAGGCGGCCTTGCCCCAGCCGGTATCGCTGACGTTCCAGTGCAGGTCTTCCGGTTTCAGGTCCAGCCATAACTCGCCGGTAATGCGGTGGCCGATGGCGTAGTCGTGGGTATGGATGCACATCTTGGGATAGCCCGTGGTACCGGAGGTGAAATAACAGATGGCTTCATCGTCTGCGCCGGTGTTAACGGTTTCGAATACGGGTGATGCAGCGTCCACGGCCTGCCGGTAATCGATCCAGCCTTCACGCCGGCCGTCCGCGATGATGCGCGCCGCCAGGGTAGGGCACTTGTCAAGCACTGCATCCACCTTGGCTGCGTTGGCGCTGTCAGTAACCACGCAGGTGGCCGCCGCGGCGTTGATCCGGTATTCCAGGTCCTTTTCGGAAAGCTGTACGGTGCCCGGTGATATCACCGCGCCCATGCGCAACGTGGCGGTAAATGTCTCCCACCAGGGGATGACCCTGGGCAGCATCACGATGACCGTGTCGCCTGCCCTGACTCCCGCATCGGTCAGGACGTTGCATAATCTTCTTGACGCTTCGCTGATCTCTCCGAACGTCCTGGTGCTCTCGGCGCCCCTGTCATCAACCCAGAGCATGGCGGGCATTGCGGGGTCCCAACGGTCTATCACGTCACGGGCGAAATTGTATTTTCCCGGACGTTCCCATTGAAACGATGAGTACGTTTCCTGGTAGTCCTGCATGTTGTATTCATGGTCTCTCATAATTCGAACCTGTATCCCATCTCTCACTTGCGGCGCCGGATGTATCTGTCCAGCAGCGGCACTGCCAGAATGTATTTGCCGTGCCGGTTTTTTATCACCATGCCTTTATCGAATAATGCGGTCAACATCTGGTTGACATGGCTGCTGCTGAAAGACTGCCCCATCGATTTCGACTTCTCTACAATTTCCTGAACTGTAAATTCTGTATCGCTGTTTTCAAGATGGGAAATAACGGTCAGCAAATCCTGTTGCCGGTCGGTCAGACGCGCCCAGCGACTCCCAAAAAAATCCATGTCCAGCTTGTGAGTGATACGTTCGATGACATGCATGTCGCGTTCATCGGCAACTGACCGCTCGGCCAGGTAATCGTACAACTCCCGACACCAGAATTGAATAAAATAAGGATAGCCCTTGGTGAGATCGTATATGTCGTCATTGAATTCATCAAAAAAGACTTTCACCGATAGTGGTTCTCCCGACAAAGGTTTCGTTATTGCCTCACGGGAATCATCGGGGCTCAGATTGTGCAGGGTCATCACCCGAAACATTCGCTCAGAATAGGTGCGAGACTCGACGAGCTTGGGGAACAGGGTGGGCAGCCCGGCCAGTAACAGCATGAAAGGCGCTCCCTGGCTTTGCAGGGAACTGAAAACATCAAGCAACACACCGAGAGGGTATTCTCTATCTGCGCTGCGGTCAGTAAGATTCTGAGTTTCATCCCAGGCAAAAACAATCCCCTTTTTATCCGGCATATTCTTTTGCATCAGTTTCCATGCTTCAAGCAAGACGCGCTTGATTTTGTCTGAGGTCAATCCAGGTTCATGCTCAAATAACGCCATCATTGTGTGGTAATCAAAACGAATCGTCCGGCGTTCACCGGTATTGGTAAAACCTATGGGCTGCCGTTCATCAACAGCATATTCCCAATCGCCGGAGAAGGTGTTCAAGTCCGTCAGAAGACGTTGCGCAAGATGGTTTTCGCTGACGGAAACCGCCTCGGAAATATCGCTGGACACCCAGAGCCAGTTGTTTTCCATGGCGCTCCTGTGCAGGGAGTCTCGCATAAGAACGGTCTTGCCGATACCCCGGATGCCAGTCAGGACCAGGTTCTCCAATATTGGAGATTGTTTCAGGAGACGGGAAAACTCCCGTCTTTCTGGTTCACGCCCGGCGAGATAGGGTGGAGCATGGGCGGCGCCCGGCCTGTACGGATTGTCTCTCATTGGTGAAATCAACAGGTAATTAGTTGGATGTATAAATTTAGAATTTATGCTAATTATATCTGATTTCACGTCCGATACAAGAATTTCAGGTTTCAGACACTCTTGCCGATATCCCCATTGCATAGATGAGTTCTGTACCACTTACTTAAAGATGAGTATCATCCATCTGTTCCAACCGTTCCCGGCATTGCTGCCTGAATTCCTGCAGTTCCTGCATGACGATCTGTACGTCTTCCAGTTGTCTTTCCAGCAACTGCATTTTTTCATTGATTTTATCGAGTATGTGGTTTAACTGGGCAACCTCGCCGGGTTCGGCATCATATAGCCGGAACATTTCACCGATTTCGTTCAGGGAAAAGCCCAGTCGTTTGCCGCGCAGGATCAGCTTCAGGCGGGTGCGGTCCCTGACGGTGTAATACCGGTTGCGTCCCTGTCTGAGCGGACTTAATAAATCCGCATCTTCATAGAACCTGATGGCGCGGGTAGTGACGTCGAATTCTTTCGACAAGTCGGATATGGAATACAGTTTTCTCTTGTAAGTATTTGATATATCTGTTTTATCAGTATTAACAGGCATATTTTCTCCGGTGCTGACAGTAAGAAAAAAAGTAATTGACGTTTACGTAAACGTAAATATAATATATTCAGACTCCCTGAGCAAGTGAAAATGGCACATGAGTTCTGACAACAAACGGCCTGTACCCGGACCCCGATTTGTCACGGCAGCCAGCCTGTTCGACGGGCATGATGCATCCATCAATATCATACGCCGCATACTGCAGCAGTCCGGGGCGGAGGTGATCCACCTGGGCCATAACCGCTCCGTGTATGAAATCGTCAGGACGGCCCTGCAGGAAGACGTGCAGGGCATTGCAGTCAGTTCGTACCAGGGCGGGCATGTTGAGTATTTCAAATACATGCTGGACATGCTCCGGGAGAACGATGCCGGCCATATCAAGGTGTTCGGCGGCGGCGGCGGGGTGATTGTGCCGGATGAGATACAGGAATTGCATGAATACGGCGTGCAGCGTATCTATTCACCGGAGGACGGTCAAAACCTGGGATTGCAGGGAATGATAGACGACATGCTGGAAGCCGGCAGCTTTGATATCTGTAGTATGCATCCCGTTACGCCGGAGGAGTTGCAAAACGGAGATGAAATAACCCTGTCCAGGGTAATCAGCGCAATTGAAAACAACAGGTATACCCCGGATCAGGTGAAAGCGCTCGGCCGCCAGGCGCCCGGGAATGGCAGGGATACACCCGTGCTGGGTATTACCGGTACGGGCGGCGCCGGCAAATCCTCGCTGACCGATGAAATCATCCTGCGGTTTCACCTGGACAGCCGGGACAGCCTGAGAATTGCCGTACTCGCGATCGATCCTACCCGCAGGAAAACCGGCGGCGCGTTGCTGGGCGACCGTATCCGTATGAACTCGATTTATCATGAATCGATATTCATGCGTTCCATTGCCACCCGCTCGGCGGCAACGGAGATCCCGGAATACCTGCCGGATATCATAAATGCGGTGAAAATGGCGGGATATGACTTGATAATCGTCGAAACACCGGGTATCGGCCAAGGTGACGCGGGGATCGTTCCCCTGGTGGATATTCCCTTGTACGTGATGACGCCGGAGTTCGGCGCCGCCAGCCAGTTGGAAAAGATAGATATGCTGGATTTTGCCGAAGCCGTGGCCATCAACAAGTTCGACCGCAAGGGCGCCGAGGATGCCCGCAGGGACGTGGCGAAGCAACTGCAGCGCAACCGGCAGGAGTTTTCCGTGTCCCCGGATGACATGCCGGTGTTCGGCACCATTGCCGCGAAGTACAACGATGCCGGCGTGACCGCGCTGTACCAGTGCCTGCTGCCTGTCCTCAGGGCAAAGGGACTGCCGGAATTCGAAAGCGTCCTGCCCGGCGTGAAAGATAAAACGTCAACCGAGCGTTCCGTCATCGTTCCGCCGCAGCGGCAACGGTACCTGGGAGAGATAGCTGCTGCCGTCCGGGATTACCATGAACATACAAGGGAGCAGGCGAACATTGCAAGGGAGCGGCAGCAATTGCAGGCCAGTGCGGCGATGTTGAAGTCCTGCGGCAATGGGGCCGATCCGGCTTCCGGTACAGCGCTGGAGGAACTGGCCGCACAGAAAGAGGAAGCACTGGACCCGTATTCCAGGGATTTGCTCGAACGGTGGCCTGCTATCAGGGAGCAATACCGGGGAGATGAGTACGTTACACAGGTGCGGGACCGGGATCTCAGGACGAAAACCACGTACACCACGCTTTCCGGCACGGTGGTGCCCAGGGTCATGCTGCCCCGTTATTCGGACCACGGGGAATTGCTGGGCTGGTTGATGCGGGAAAACCTGCCCGGCTATTTCCCCTATACCGCCGGCGTATTTCCGTTCAAGCGGGAGAATGAGGACCCGACCCGCATGTTCGCCGGTGAAGGCGATCCGTTCAGGACCAACCGGCGCTTCAGGAAACTGTCTGAACATTCCGAGGCCAAGCGCCTGTCGACGGCATTCGATTCGGTGACCCTGTACGGATTTAACCCGGATGAACGGCCGGATATCTACGGCAAGGTCGGCAATTCCGGCGTTTCCATCGCCACCCTGGACGATATGAAGGCCCTCTACGACGGCTTTGACCTGTGTGATCCCGATACCTCCGTCTCCATGACCATCAACGGCCCGGCGCCGGCGATCCTGGCCTTTTTCCTGAATACCGCGCTCGACCAGCAGGTGGAGAGGTTCAGACAGGAGCATGAACGGGAGCCTGACGCCGGGGAAGCCGCCCGTATCAGGTCGCACACCCTGGAAAACGTGCGCGGCACCGTGCAGGCCGATATCCTGAAAGAGGACCAGGGACAGAATACCTGCATTTTCTCCACGGAATTCAGCCTGCGCATGATGGGGGACATACAGCAGTACTTCATCGACAACAATATCCGCAATTTTTATTCGGTGTCCATATCCGGTTACCACATCGCCGAGGCCGGAGCGAACCCGCTCTCGCAGCTTGCCTTCACGCTGGCCAACGGTTTCACCTTTGTCGAAGCCTACCTGGCCCGGGGCATGCACATCGATGATTTCGCCCCCAACCTGTCGTTTTTCTTCTCCAACGGCATGGACCCGGAATACACGGTGCTGGGCCGGGTGGCGCGGCGCATCTGGGCGGTTGCCATGAGGGATAAATACGGCGCCAATGAGCGCAGCCAGCGACTGAAATACCATATCCAGACCTCAGGGCGCTCCCTGCACGCCCGGGAGATGGCGTTCAATGACATCCGCACAACCCTGCAGGCCCTGATCGCGGTCTATGACAACTGCAACAGCTTGCATACCAATGCCTTTGACGAGGCCGTCACCACGCCCACGGAGGATTCGGTGCGGCGCGCCCTGGCGATCCAGTTGATCATCAACAAGGAATGGGGCCTGGCCATGAACGAGAATCCGAGCCAGGGTTCGTTCATCATCGAGGAACTGACCGACCTGGTGGAAGAGGCGGTATTACAGGAATTCGAGCGTATCTCGGAGCGAGGCGGGGTCCTGGGCGCCATGGAGACCGGGTACCAGAGGGGTAAAATACAGGATGAATCACTGTATTACGAGCATAAAAAACACGACGGCAGCTACCCCGTCATCGGCGTCAATACTTTTCTCAACCCTGCCGAGGAAGAACAGTCCCTTGCAATGCTGAGCCGTTCGACAGATGAAGAAAAACAAAGCCAGTTAAGGCGTTTGCGGGAGTTTGAGGACAGGAACCGTGAACAGGCGGATCTGGCGTTGCAACGCATCCGCGGCGCGGTGATCAACAATGAAAACGTATTTGCGGAACTCATGGACGCAGTCCGTTACTGCTCCCTGGGCCAACTGACCGACGCTTTCTTTGCCACCGGCGGGCAGTACCGGCGTAGTATGTGACAACACCAGCGCCAGCGGCACGCCCCTTCGTCATTCCGGCGAAAGCCGGAATCCAGTGAAACAAAGAGTCACCTCTTAGTCGGGATGGTTTTCTACTGGATTCCGGATCACGCCCGGCGTGACGAGATTAATTACCGGGGTATAGTGTCAATTCTTCAAGTTCCTGCTGTCCGCGCAACAGGTGTGCCTGCAATTCCTGCCACTTATCTGGCCGCTTTGCCGCCATGCTGTAACGCTCCTGCGGATCCCTGCGCATGTTGAACAGTAACAGGACATCGTGCTCCGGCAGGCGGCGTTGTATGTCACGATAGCTGGCCTGCACTACCATTTTCCAATCCTGGGTGCGCAGTGCTGCAATGTGTTCATTGTTAAAGAAATACAATACTTCGTGCGGCGATGCGTCAGTTTTGCCAAGCATAACAGGCAGGATGTTCTTTCCATCAAGATGCGTGGTTCCGGGTGGTGAAACACGGGCGATGGCTGCAAACGTCGGCAGCAGGTCGATGTTCATGGCCATCGCATCCGCAATGCTGCCGGCGTGGATTCGGCCGGGCCAGCGGGCGATGAACGGGACGCGGTAACCGCCGTCCCAGGCCGTGCCTTTGCCGCCGCGCAACCCCCCGGTGCTGCCTTCCGGAAAAGGACCGTTGTCGCTGGTAAATATGATGACCGTATTATCGGCGAGGCCGTTACGCTGTAGTGCATTCAGTACCTCAGCAACGCTCCAGTCCAGTTCCTGCACAACGTCGCCATAGGTGCCGGCCCGGGAAGTCCCTGCAAAGTCCGGAGAGGGGACCAGGGGGATATGCGGTGCGCTGTGGGACAGGAAGAGGAAGAACGGCCGCTGCGTGTTGTTTTGGATGAAGCTTATGGCTTCCTCGGTAAAACGCCGGGTCAGGCTGCCTTGTTCTACAGGCTCATCAATAGCCATCGTATCCCGGTACAGCGGTTGTTCGGCATCGTTGGGCTGCAGCAGGCCGTAGAATTCATCAAAGCCATGTGCATTGGGTTGATGCGACTGCGTATGGTGGCCCAGGTGCCATTTGCCGATCAAAGCTGTGCGATAACCTCCGCGCCGCAGCAGGTTTGCGATAGTCGTCGTATCTGCCGGCAGACCGCGTGTGTCACCGGCCGTGATGGTCCTGTCGGCCAGTCCGTCACGGATTGCGTAACGGCCGGTCAAGAGGCCAGCGCGCGAGGGGCTGCAGACATTGCCGCTGGCGTAAAAATTCGTCAGGCGGATGCCTTCTTCTGCCAGACGGTCAAGGTTAGGCGTCTCAATCAATTCGGCGCCGTAGACGCCGACATCGCCATAACCCAGGTCATCAGCAAGGATCAGGACGATGTTTGGCGGTGATGCAGGCTCAGCGGTGGAGGGATTAGCAAAAACCAGTAATGCAATTCCCAAAAGCAGGATGTATATCAGGAGTTTTAACATTCCAACAGTCCTATCATGAAACAGAGTAACGAACCAACCATAGTCAACTGTATCCGGTTCCTCAGGATATCAGGATTATAATCTCCGAATTTTATTCGAATTATTTAAAAAAAGAATTAATGAGATTATGGGATATACCATTGACATATCCCTGATTGGCTCCATCATTACTTAAATCCGAAATATACGGAGATTTCCATGAAACAGCCCACTGTATTCAAGAGTAACAAAAGTCAGGCTGCGCGGCTTCCCAAGCCGGTTGCGTTACCCGATTCCTTAAAAAAGGTGGATATTGTCAAGCTGGGTAATGCCCACCTGATCGCGCCTGCAGGGGGAAGTTGGGACTACTGGTTTGACGGACCGGGAGTCTCGGAAGATTTTGTGCCGGAGCGTGAACAACCGACAATTCAACAAAGAGAGTCCCTGTAGTGCTCAAATACATGCTGGATACTCAATTAAAGCCATTCGTTCTAATCATGACTCGAATTACCGGTATTTGTTTCCAGTAACTCATGCAGGTATGAGACATGATTTTGAAAAGCGCGCTGTCCCGCCAGGGTAAGACCGACGCGTGTCCTGGGTTTTTTACCGGCAAAATCTTTCACAAGCTGCACGTATCCCGCTTTTTCCAGGGTAGCCAGGTGAGATCCCAGGTTACCGTCAGTCGCGCCCGTAATCCGCTTTAAACGCATAAACTCAAGCAATTCCCTGCGCGGCAGGGCATTCAGGGCTGACATGACCTTGAGGCGCACCGGTTGATGAATAATTTCATCCAGTGTATTCAATCAGGCTCTCCGCATCCACAGGCCGCCCAGGATGAGCGCGCCGCCGCCCAGCACCGAGACCAGAGACGGTAACAGGGAAGGCGTATACATGATGGCGCCGATGACCAGACAGGCCAGGACAGCGCCAATCACAGTGAGTCTGTAGCCGGTCCAGAAACCCAGGATCATGTAAATCGTCGCTAACAGTACCGTAATGAATGACTGGATCTGGATACCCGAAACCGGGTTGAAGATGGCAAATGTCATGGTAAGAAACAGCGCCAGGACGACGACGGTCGCCATATAACGTAACACCTCGTTGCGCGTATCGTGACTGCCAGCACGCCGTGAGTCGCCGACGACGAGATATCCCGTGGCTGCAATACCGATGCTATTGAGTATAATCCACCCGGTACCGGTGTTTTCAGGTGACATCACACTGATGATACCTGCAATTATCCATAATGCCCCCCAAAGCAGCAGGTAGGGGCTCGCCATCTCATAATGGAACAGGGTCAGGCTGTGTTCTTCTGCCTTTCCGGCATCGCGTAATGCTGTTTCAGCATCATTTTTAGTCGTACTCATGGTATTTCCTCCGTATAAGGTAACTGTCATAAGCAAGTATAAGCATGAATATTAACTCTGTCAAGCAGAGTTCTCTGTAATATTTATAAATCTTGACTGATTTAATGTCAAGGTGAGTTGTATAATCAGAACATTATCCTGAAACATGTCATTTACCCCCGTTCAATCCATCGTCGTACTGACCGGCGCCGGCATCTCCGCCGAATCCGGCATCAAGACCTTTCGTGATATCGGCGGCCTGTGGGAAAACTACCGGGTCGAGGAGGTGGCTTCCCCGGAAGGCTTTGCCGCCGATCCTGCGCTGGTGCACCGGTTCTACAACCTGCGCCGCCACAATCTCCTGCACGGGGGTATCGACCCGAACCCGGCACATAAGGCGCTGGCAAGGCTGGAGCAGGAGTTTCCGGGTGATTTCCTGCTGGTGACCCAGAATATCGACAACCTGCACGAACGGGCCGGTTCGTCACGGATGGTTCATATGCACGGTGAAATCCTGAAAATGCGCTGTTCCGTATCCGGACAGGTGTATCCCATGGACCATGACCTGTCAGTGGAAGACCGTTGTGAATGCTGCCATGAGCCGGGCAGGCTGCGCCCCCACGTTGTCTGGTTCGGTGAAATGCCGATGGAGATGGACCTGATATACGCCGCCCTGGATTCCTGCGATCTGTTTATATCCATCGGCACCTCCGGCAACGTCTGCCCGGCTGCCGGTTTCGTCCAGGTCGCCCACGCCGCCGGAGCCCATACGGTAGAAATCAACCTTGAACCGTCCGCGGTCGAGTCGGATTTTCATGAACATATTTACGGGCTGGCGGGAGAAGAAGTGCCGAATTTCACGGATAGGCTGTTAAAGAGTACACTGTCCTCTTGACTAATTGTCAGGTGTAAGAGGGTGCTCGACAACCCGGGTAAAAACATGAACGGCAGACCATTAACAGGCAGTTGTCTCTGCGGCGGTATCACGTATGAAATAAAAGCGCCGTTAACAGAGGTGATAAATTGTCACTGTTCCATGTGCCGTAAAGCCCACGGCGCGGCATTCCGTACACGGGCATCGGCCAAAACATTCGATTTCGAGTTTCTGTCCGGGGAAGAACTTCTTACATACTATGAATCATCCACCGGTGAATGGCGTTCATTCTGCAGGGTCTGCGGTTCCAACCTGATCACGAAGTTTTCCCGGTATCCCGATGTGTACGGGTTTGCGCTGGGGACACTGGACACCGATCCGGGAATCAAGGTTGAACGCCATGTCTTTACACGTTATAAAGCGCCCTGGCATGAAATTACAGATAACCTTCCTCAAATTGAAGACCTCAGTGATGATGAATTGCAGGACGCTAAAAGCAAGTAGTTTAATCACCAGTGTTAAACAGTTTGTATGACTAAGGCATTTAAGTTATTCTTATTGAAAGTTCATAATTATTGAACTATAGTTCATATATAATGAACTTTTGGTAAGAATTATCATGAGTCAGTTGAGTAATGCACTATTTACAACTACGCAACAGAATGTTTTGGGCCTGTTATATACACAGCCGGATAGAAGTTTCTATATAAAGGAAATCCTGCGGCTTACCGGAATGGGGGTCGCAACGATCAAGCGGGAACTGGATCGGATGCTGGCTGCCGGTATTCTGCGGATGACCAGGATAGGGAACCAGCACCATTACCAGGCAAACTCCGAGTGTCCTATTTATCTGGAATTGTCCGGTATTATAAAAAAAACATTTGGTATCAGAGGAACAATCAGTTCAGCGTTATCTTCCTTGTCGGGTAAGATTGAATGGGCATTTGTTTATGGTTCTGTAGCCGCGGGTAAAGAAACAACGGGAAGTGATATTGATTTGATGATTGTTGGTGATACTGGTTTTTCCGAGGTTGTTGGTTTGCTTAATCCCGTCCAGGAAATTCTGGGGCGGGAAATAAATCCGAAAATTTATAACAAAGAGGAATGGACCCTGATGAGAACAAGAAAAAATCCTTTTGTTGAAGAATTGTTGGTGAAACCGAGAATGGATGTCATAGGTAATCGCCATGGGCTTGGATAACAGTAGGAATAACGCTTGACAGATTCGTCATGGTTACGCAGGCCCGACCCTGTTCTCTACGGTGGTTTCTGCCTCTACCAATCCCAGGTGTTCCACGAATGGCTTGAAATCCTTGTCTGAAAAAAGGAGAGGAAGCCGTTGTTTGATACAGAAAGTGGCAATAATCACGTCGGCCGTTTTACGTATCGTAATTCCTTTTTTGCGCAGAGAACGAAAATTTTCAGCGCTTGCCAGCGCCATTTCCCGCCCCAGCATGTCGAAGATGGTGACCGTTTCAAACAGGGCTTTTGCCTTTTTATAATCCCTGTCGTGTCTGAAACCCTGCAGGACCTCAGCAAGGATCAAATCTCCCGCAGCGACAGCCCACACGCCAAGCACCCGGTCAAGCGTCTCTGTCTGTTTATTATATACACCTGTGAAATAATCAATCCAAACGCCGGAGTCCACCAGAATCATACGGATTTTCTCATATCATCAAGATTCCCGGTCCATTCCAGCCGGCCGCGAAAGCGCCTGATATTTTCCTGTTTCTTCAACCTGACCAGGGTTTTCAGGCCGAGTTCCACGGTTTCTTTTTTGGTTTTCAGACCGCTGATCCTGATTGCTTCGCTCATCAGCTTATTGTCTATCTCGATATTGGTTCTCATATTCTGTTCCCTGTGCTGTTTCATTTATGTGTATATGCTATGACATTTATACACATCGGTCAAGCGTTCAGGAAAGTCTCAACGAAACGTAAAACACAGGACACCCATGTAAATTATATGGGTGTCCTGTGTTTTCTCTTAACCGATTGAGTGCCATGCGGCCATTATTGGATTTGCCTAATTAGTAAAAGAAAATTATGCTTGAAGAACGTATTTGATATCTTTGCCAGAGGTAACCGGACAATCGGTAATTTGCCATGAACTATCGTCAGATTTTCACCTTCTCAAGACTCTGGGCCATGTTCGGAGTTTCCCTTGTCGTGATGTTCGGGATACTGCTGCTGGTGGGGGGCAGGGCGTTCCAGTTGGCGCCGCCCATGCCGGATGCGGTTGTCGCAACAGATGGAGATACGACGGATGTAATTTTCACCAGTGACGATATTCACGAGGGGCGCGACGTGTGGCGCCGTCTCGGCGGTATGGAACTGGGTTCCGTCTGGGGTCACGGCAGTTACCTGGCTCCGGACTGGACGGCCGATGTGCTGCACCGGGAGGCCATGGCGATGCTGGATGCGGATGGAGACTTTGATGCGCTCTCCGAACCGGCCCGCGCTGCCCGTATCGCAGAATTTGCCGCCAAGTTGCGCGTCAATACCTACGACACTGAAACGGGCCGGATCAATATATCGATGGAACGGGCGGCGGCAATCGCCGAGATAATTACGCACTACCAGGCTTTGTTCGGCGGCAGCGGCGACGGACCTGAGGCGGAGGCCATGCGGGAGGCGTTCGCCATCCCCAATGCACCGCTTGGACCGGACCCGGACGAGGATATACGCAAGCTGGTGTCCTGGTGGTGGTGGACGTCCTGGGCGGCTGCCACGTTGCGCCCGGACGATACCGTTACATACACGAATAACTGGCCCCATGAGCCGCTGGTCGGCAACAAACCCACCAGTTCCATCTTCATCTGGACGTTCGTCTCAATCGTTCTGCTTATCGCCGGCATCGGCGCGCTGTGCTGGTTCTTCCTGCGGGAACGGGAAGAATGGCAAAAGGATACCGAACCCCCGCCAGGTTATCCGGACAAAAGCCCAATCGCCACAGTCGAGCCCACAGCCTCCATGAGGGGGGTCGTGAAATATATCTGGATCGTCGCTGCCCTCCTTGGATTACAGATACTGTTAGGCGCAGTCACCGCCCACTACGCCGTAGAGGGTCACGAATTTTACGGCATACCACTGGCAGAAATTGCGCCTTATGCCTTGACGCGCACCTGGCACGTGCAGCTCGCGGTACTCTGGATCGCCACTGCCTGGCTGGGGGCGGGCCTGTATCTCGCTCCCCTGATCGCCGGGTCGGAACCGCCTTTGCAGAAGCTGGGGGTGGACGTACTCTGGGTGGCGCTGGTGATTGCGGTACTGGGTTCGCTGGCAGGAGAATGGCTGGCCTTGACCGGGCGCATGACGGACCCGGCGATGGTGTACTGGTTCGGTCACCAGGGTTACGAATTCCTGGATATGGGGCGTTTCTGGCAGATCCTGATCTTTGCCGGCCTGCTTATCTGGCTGGCACTGATGGCGCGTTGTGTTGTGCCTGCAATCCGCGCGGGCGGCGCCGACAAGCACCTGCTCATTCTCCTGTTGATTTCCTCGGCGGGAATCGGCCTCCTGTTCGGCGCCGGGTTTCTCTATGAGCGGGATACCCACCTCACCATTGCCGAGTACTGGCGCTGGTGGGTCGTGCATCTCTGGGTCGAAGGCGTGTTTGAAGTATTCGCAACTGCCTGGGTAGCCTGGGTCTTCGTACATATGAAGCTGTTGCGCCCGGCGACCGCGGCGGTGTATGTCATGTTTTCGGCCATGATTTTCCTGGGAGGTGGAGTCCTGGGCACGTTCCACCACCTGTATTTCTCCGGTACACCGGAACCGGTACTGGCGTTAGGAGCGGTGTTTTCAGCCCTTGAAGTGGTGCCGTTGGCGCTGATAGGCTTCGAGGCCCACGACCACTGGCGCGCGGAGCGCCATGCGCCCTGGGTTTCCCGCTACCACCTGCCGCTGATGTTTTTCCTGGCCGTGGCGTTCTGGAACCTGGTCGGCGCCGGCGTTCTCGGCTTCCTCATCAACCCGCCGCTGGCGCTGTACTATATGCAGGGTTTGTTGACTACGCCGACCCACGGTCATGCCGCCTTGTTCGGCGTCTATGGCATGCTGGGCATCGGCCTGCTGCTGTTGTGCCGCCGTGACCTGCCCCAGGCGCAGGGCGCCTGGTCCGACAGGACTCTCAAATGGGTGTTCTGGCTGTTCAACGGTGGACTGGCGCTGATGGTGTTCGGTTCCCTGCTGCCCCAGGGCATCATCCAGACACTGGTATCCTTCGACCAGGGCTACTGGTATGCCCGTTCTCCTGAACTCCTGCATTCCCCGCTGATGGAAGCGCTGGTCTGGCTGCGTGTGCCGGGCGACGTCGTATTTGCAGCAGGCGCCGTGCTGCTCTTGGTATTTCTCGTGCGGCTGGAACTGGACAGGCGTTCATGAAACACTTTTCTCTGAACCGACTAGGATGGTTAGCGCAACGACTATCCCTGGCTCAGTTCCCTGGAACAGTACCTGAAAGAAAATGACTGGTGAGCCGGAACAGCTCGGTCCGGGACAGTACGCAGGCAGCATAAAGGAATTTGCAATGAAGGCCGGCGCCGACGTGGTGGGTATCGCCCCCGTGGAGCGCTGGAACAAGGATGTGCCGGAAGGGCACAGGCCGGTGGACGTGTTGCCGGGCGCGCAGAGTGTGATCGTTGTCGGCGCCCGCGGGCCCACTGCCGGCGCCTGGCAGTCACCCAATCACCGTTTCATGGAAGTGAACGGCTATGATTTTCGCAACGACCGGGTGATCCACATGGTCGCCGACCATATCGAGTCTGAACTTGACCACTATGCCATCCAGGCGCCGGCGCTTTCCGTCAGCGGCCATACACCGGTCATGAGCATGATGCACGCCGCAGTTCTGGCCGGGTTGGGGACGCGTTCGCTTGCGGCCAATATCATCCTCAACCCCAGGTACGGCCTGCTGTATTATTCCGCCTGTGTCACCACCCTGGAGCTGCCGGGAGATGACATGCTGGAACAGAATGTCTGTCCCCATCCCATGTGTGTGGCCACCTACCGTAAGATTGGCAAAACACCTTGCATTGCCGCCTGTCCGTCTGATGAAGGCGGCTGCCTGGACGGAGAGATCGATGAGCAGGGAGAAATCTCCTACTCCTGGTATGACCGGGAGCGCTGCACGACAAGGGCCATGAATTTCGGCATCAACAGCTTCCAGAAGGCCATGGCGGAAATCGTGATGGAAGAGGATGACGATACGCGTACGAACATGATCCATTCCGATTTCTTCACCCGGTCCTGCAATGCCGTCAGCAGTTTCAGGGAGAGCGTGGCGCAGTGTTTTGAGTGCATGCGGGTGTGCCCGATCACCCGCCCGGAGCGAAAACTGAAATGAGCGCCGCCGCCGGCAGTCTTGACTTCAGCGCATGCAGGCAGGAACTCGACAAGCTGGCCCGCAAGGGCGGCGCGCTGGTAACCGGTGTTGCCGATGCGGCCGCGTTTACTGACTCGCCTGAAGGTTTCCGGCCTGCGGATTTATTACCTAAAGCCAGGATTGTCTATGTTGCAGGCGGAGCGCAACCCAGGGCAGGAGACTGGCAGAGTCCCGTCTACGAGCACATGGAGACCACGTCCTTCGGAGACCGTATCCATAACCTGGCACAGCGCTTGTCCCGTTATATTGAAGATGAATTCGGTTATTATGCCATCTGTGTTCCGCCCGGCACCGATAGCGGCAACCGCCCGTTTGTGAGCATTGCCAGGGCGGCGGAACTGGCGGGTTGCGGCACGTCCAGCCTGGCCGGACCGGTACTGAACTCCGAGTACGGCTTCATGTACTACTCCGTTATCATCAGCACCCTGCCCCTGGAAGTTGACGGGCCTTTGGCCGAACCTGTCTGCCCGGCCCCGGAGTGCCGGGATATGTGGGAAGAGCAGGGGACCACACCCTGTATGTCCATATGCCCCATTGACGATGGGGGGTGTCTGGGCGGGCGGCTGGAAAACGGCCGCATTGCCGAGCGGCGTTATGACGTGGCCCGTTGCAGCACGCGGGTGGAAACAAGCTGGATCCCGGGCTTTCAGAAAGTGCTGGACGTGACGCTTAAGGAACAGGATAAGGAGCAGCAGAAACTGATGCTGTATTCATCGTTATTTTCCCGCACGCTCTGGTCCATGACCTACTCCAACGTAAGCCAGGGCCAGTGTTTCGAATGCATGCGCGTCTGCCCGGTGGGCAGCAGGCACCGGACAAAAAAATAACCGGTATTTTATAATCGCCATCATTACAGGAGCTGATTATGGGCTTTTATTTCGTTGACCCGGAGACCTATAAAAAATACAGGGACGAAATCCTGTCCTGTTCCCAGTCCGTGCAGGTGAACACTCAGGAATTCCTGCCGGAGGAAAAACGCAAAAAGCCGTTGTCCGACAAGGAAATCGCGGAAAAGATGGGACTGGAGGAACGGGTGGTGCGGGAAATCCGGGTAGTGGCGGAGCGGGATGAGTACCCGATCGATGAATGGGAACAGGCGCTTGAGTTCAAGGACAAGGCCTGCCGGGAATACGCCCGGACGGGCCTGTCATCGGTGACGAAGAAATACCTGAAGAAAGGTTAGTTTTTTAGCGATAGTTTTTTGTAAACAATGGAGAGTAGAAGATGAGTGATCTTGAAGAAATCAAAGGTTTGTTGAAGAGCATCGACAAGAGGCTGCAGCACGTTGAGGCCATCGAAGACATCAATCGCCTGATCGTTGACTATGCCCGGGCCGCGGACCACGGTAACGACGTGGATATGCTGATGCCCCTGTTTACCGAAGATGCGGTATGGGAGGCGAAGGGGTTCGGCGCCTGGGTCGGACGCGACAAGGCCGTCGGTTTCCTGAAAGCCATTGCCGGCGAGAAAGTCTGGTGGTCGCTGCATTTCATGATCTCACCGAAGATAGACCTGGCGGACGACGGTAATTCCGCCACCTTGATCTGGTACTTATGGGAACCCGCAACCATGCCGGCTGAAGATACCAGGGAAGCGGAGCCGCACTGGATCACCGGCGTGTACGATGCAGAGGTGGTCAAGGTGGATGGAAAGTGGTTGTTCAAGCGCATC
The DNA here is from genome assembly GCA_965204045.1 of Gammaproteobacteria bacterium. Lineage (GTDB taxonomy): Bacteria > Pseudomonadota > Gammaproteobacteria > Eutrophobiales > Eutrophobiaceae > JAAXHV01. Next base: position 3,252,766 of record CBDBDW010000002.1, on the reverse strand, counting down.
ACCAGCAACATGAAGATGATCAGCCCGGCAAAAGACGGCTGGGTAAAGACACGCTTCCCGGCAGGCTCCGACACCAATCCGTACCTCCTGTTCCTGGAAGAGGGCGCCTATTACTGGTGCGCCTGCGGTCAGTCAAAGAACCAGCCCTATTGTGACGGCTCACACAAGGGCACCGGTATCAACCCGGTGAGGTTTGAGATGAAAGAGTACGATTTCGTAGGAATGTGCGGCTGCAAGAAGACCGGGACACCGCCGTTTTGCGATGCCACACACCTGGGACTGGATATTTGATCGTGAGTTTAAAAACCGGAATCTTGCTGGTAAAGCGCTATCGCGCCGACTGGCCGGGAACTCATCCTGGTTGAAATAACTTTTCCCGTTTCCCGGACGGATCACAGTTCGGTCCGGAAAACATAGACACAACAGCAGGAGAACGATTATGCCGAACAAATTCATCCATCCCGAGGGTATTCTGCCGGATGTAGTACACGGCTATACAAGTGTCGTTGTCAGCACCGGGAAAAAGATGGTGCACTGTGCCGGCCAGGTGCCCATGGATGCCGACCTGAACCTGGTCGGCGAAACGCTGGGCGAACAGATGGACCAATCCTTTAAAGCCATCGGCATTGCGCTTGCCGCGGGCGGCGCGACCCCGGCTGATGTCGTGCGTGGCCGGATATATATTGTCGACTATAACGCCGACATGGTTCAGACGGTCATCGAAAAAACCGCGGCCTTCTACGCCCCGGGCGAACCACCGCCCAGCACGTTGATCGGCGTGCAATCGCTGGCGTTGCCGGGGATCATGGTCGAGATCGAAGTGACGGCGGTACTCGATGATTAAACCCGCTGGATGGCGTTAAAATACCTGTGGGATAATTAAATCCTGAATACAACCGGAGGGGTGAATATGCAACAGGCAGACAAACAGAAGTATTTAACCATCGCGCTCTATGCGTTCGGGATCATCTACCTGGTCGGAGTGCCTGTCCTGATGATGGGACTTGATGCGTCAGGCTGGACCTGGACGCCCAGGCAGCCGGAGTATGAACAGATGATCATGGGCGTGTACGCCACCCTGGGGGTTTTTCTCATCATGGCGGCAAAAAATCCTGCGCAACATGCCAGCCTGATCTGGTTCACCGTCTGGTCGAATATCGTGCATGGCGGAATCATGCTGTATCACTCCATCATCGATGTGACCGAACGGGCCAATCTTGCCGGCGACGTGCCGGCATTGTTCATCGTTGCGGCCATTCTCTGGTACCTGATGCCTAGTACTCTTTCAACCTGATATTGCCATGTTCAGCGGGTCGGGAAGCGGTTGAGCGCAAGGCGCGCCGTGCAGGGAATGGCGAGTCCTTGCCAAGCGGCGCAACGCCGCGGGCGACCGCTTCCCGGCCCGCCCGCAGGGAGCCACACAGCAACGCCAATACGGCGTTGCAGCCCTTGACAAGGGCGCGCCATTCTCTGCGGACTGCGCCTTGTCTTGGCGTTGCTGTGTGGCTCTGAACATGGCAATATCAGCTTGAAAGAGTACTAGGCAGGGAGCGGCATCCCGGTAACAGCCGGTCTGACCGGATTTCTGCCGTCCGGCAATAGACCCTGCTCGTCATTCCGGGCTTGACCCGGAATCCAGTCAATAAAACATTCCTTATAAGGAGTTTTGTAATCTACTGGATTCCGGGTCAAGCCCGGAATGACGAACGGTAGTGCGGCGCTATTTATGTCGTTATGTATAATTTGTAAATGTGAATACATTAACCGACGTACTTCTGCATAATGCAAGGACGCGCTCCGATGCCGTTGCGGTTCTGGATCATGAACTCAGCCTGACCTGGAGTGAATTTGCCCGGCGCATTGCAAGGCTGGGGGGTGTACTGAACCAGTCAGGGATCAACCGGGGTGACCGCTTCGGCATTCTTGCCCTGAATTCCTGGCGCCAGGCTGAAGTGGTCCATGCGGGACAATGGATCGGCGCTACGCCGGTCCCGATTAATTTCCGTCTTGCGCCTGCCGAGATACGGACCATTATCGATGATGCCGAATGCGAACTCCTGGTCGTGGACGAGCAATTCGTCGGTTTACTTGATGGGCCTGATTTGGCTGATTGGAAAAGCAGGCATCTGCTAATCAACGGTAATAAAACCAGCTTTTACGAGCGGGCCGTCAAGTCCGGCAAGCCCATGGAGCCGGCAACAGGTTCGGCGGACACGGAAGCGCTGTTGCTGTTTACTGGCGGCACCTCGGGCCGTGCAAAAGGGGTGCCGCTAACCCACGGCAATATCATCGCCAATGCGAAGCAGGTCGGCAGCAGGTGGTCGGCACAGCCTGATGATGTCGTGTTGCATGTTCCGCCGATGTTCCATTCCGCCGAACTGGTAAAGACGGTTTATTTCATGCAGGGCGCGTCCAATGTCTATCTGCCGAAATTCGACCCTGATGCATTGTTGCGCACGATTGAACAGTTCCGCGTCACCTTTGCCCTGCTGGTGCCGACCATGCTGATGCTGACCCTGCAGTCGGGGAAAGTGTCCCAATACGATACCAGTTCATTGAAACAGATTATCTACGGGGCATCGCCCATGTCGGTGGAATGGGTCAGGGAAGCATTTGCAGCTTTTCCTGAAGTTGAATTCGCACAGGGCTACGGCCTGACGGAAACCGCGCCGCTGCTGACCATGTTGGATTACCGGTCCCATTTGGATGCCCTGGCAGAAGGCAATACAGCCCGATTGTCCTCATGTGGGCGCGTGCTGGATGGCGTGGAGTTGAAGATCATGGATAACAGAGGACAGGAATGCGCAGCGGGGCAGGTGGGCGAAATTAACGCACATGGCGACAACGTGTTCAAGGGCTATATCAAACAGGATGAACTCACGGAACAAGTCCTGCTGGATGGCTGGTTCCATACCGGCGACCTGGGCTACCTGGACGATGAGGGATATCTGTACCTGAAAGACAGGAAACAGGACCTTATTGTCACGGGCGGGGAAAACGTCTATTCCAGCGAAGTCGAAGCCGTGTTGAACCGGCACCCGGACGTGCTTGAAGTCGCCGTCATCGGCATCCCTGATGAAATATACGGTGAAAAAGTGCTTGCTGTGGCGATGGCCAAATCCGGTTCCGACCTGACACAGACTGAACTGATCGATTTTTGCCGCGGCAAGATCGGCGGTTACAAAATCCCCAAGGAAATCCACATAGTCGAAAACCTGCCCAGGAGCGCTCTGGGCAAAGTTCTGAAAACCGAACTGAGGAAAAAATATTCAGGGGACGGACCCGACACGATAGAATAGCCCTGCCATATCATGTGCTGTAAGAGTCTGCTCAATACAAAACACACCCTTAAAACAGACTTTATAGGTTTAAAACACACCCTTAAAACAGACCTTTGGTCAACACCTGAATGCCCGTCAATATTACCAGGTTGTATAGCAAACGGGACAAAGTACATCCGGTTAACTCATTCCGCTGCCCACCAGCATTTGCTCTTCAAGCTCTCTTTTCTGTTGGTATACGGAATATACGTAGAGTTTAACTGAACTGAAGTCTCCATCATATAAGATATATGGTATATTAAGCCATATGGAAGCTGTATTACTTTATCGGGACAAGTATATCTATCGGGATGGGGCGATCCGTGAAATGGTCATCTGGCAACTGGCAGAACAGGATTCAGATCGTCCCCATAGATTAAAATACCGATTGTTCTACGGTTATCCCGGCAAATGCCTCGTGCGGTATGACAATGAACGTGGCAAAGGCGACCACCGCCATTATGATGACCGGGAAGAATCTTACAATTGGGTTTCAGTAACGCAACTGGTGACTGATTTTAAGGCCGATATCGAAAAGTTGCGGGGTGAACATGATGAATAAACAGCATATACATGTAGGTGTAGAAGATCCCAAACGCGGTTTTGAGCGGTTTGCAGATACGTGGGAGCGTGCTGAACGAGCTCAGATAAAAGAAACAGAAGTACATCTGAATTTTGAAGATCTGCGCATGTTGTTATCCATACTGACGCCTCGCCGGCTGGAAATTCTGCAAACCTTACGACAAAAAAGTCTGTCCAGTGTGCGCGCCCTGTCCAAAAGCCTGGAAAGGGATTACAAAAATGTTCACGCTGATGTTCGGGCACTGGAAAACGTTGGTTTATTGGAAAGAACTAAGAAAGGAGCATTACGAGTGCCTTGGGATATTATCGATGCTCATCTGAAATTAGTTGCGTGAAGGGGTAGAGCGGGTACTGATGATTTCCACCCGGATATGGCTCGCGTCCCCCTCATCCAGGTGCTTGAAAGCGCCAGACAGCATACCGCGGTTGAAACTTGTAATTTGTTGTTGATATACTTTGTCATGTACGTATAATATTACGTATATCGCAGGAGGTCTTCTCAATGAAAGTGACGATGGTCGAGATTAATAAGGAAGCCAGCAGTATCGTTAATCAGGTTTCCAAAACCGGCGAGTCCGCAATTATTTACAAACATGGCAGGCCCATTGTCGAAATCCGGGCGCTCCCGGACGACCATACTGCCAGGCAGAATATTGCCTGTCAGAACTTGTTGCGCTTGCAGCCGGTAAAGGTCGATGAACCCATTGCTGAGGTGATCGCGAAAGGACGCGAACGTGGCGTTTAGGACATTAAGGCAGAATGAGCGATTAGAAAATCCGATCGTGGTTGATAACAGCGTGATGATGCGCTGGTTATTTCATGATGGTTCTGAATCTGATCAATCCTATGCGCGCAAGGTCTTGAATGCTGTCAATTCACAGAAGCTGCAAATCATCGTTCCATACATCTGGGTTTATGAAGCTGCTTTCGTAGTAGAACGTTACAGCAAACGGAACGAAATGGCATATGATCAATTTACAACTCAATTGAGTTGGTTATTTGATCTATCCCTGGTGATTCGCGGCGAAGAAATACCGGCAAATTTATACGAATTCTCTCACAGGTATGGTGTATCCGCGTATGATGCTGCTTATGTTATGTTGGCGTTAAAACAATCCTGTCCCATAGCTACTCTGGACAAGACAATTATCAAAATATCAGACAAGGCAAATTACACACTGTTCGAGCATTAATGAATATCTCACTGCCTCGAACGTTAAAATCTCTTGCGATTAACACCTTGCTGATTCCCGAGCGCTGGCGCACCGGTGTTGCCTATAACCCGTTGTCCGATGAGATGGTCCGGGACCCGTATCCGGTCTATACAAAACTGCGGGAACGGTCGCCGGTGCATTACAGCCGGCTGGTGGGAGGGCTGGTGCTCTCGCGCTATGCGGACGTGGACAGGGTTTTACGGGATCACGCGCTTTTCTCCAGTAGCCCCGACCTGCGCAAGTCTCCGAAAACCGGGTACCGACAGCCGCTGGAAGAGAGGTCCATGCTGTTTATGGACCCGCCGGACCACACCCGCTTGCGTGCACTGGTCAACAAAGCCTTCACGCGCCCGGCCATCAACGCCCTGGAACCCCGCATCCGGGCAATCATGGCTGGTTTGCTGGACGATATCGAGGATCCGAACGGTTTCGACCTCATGGAAGCTGTGGCCGTTCCCCTGCCGGTCATCGTCATTGCGGAGATGCTGGGGATACCCCAGGAAGACCGCGCCCGGTTCAGGATCTGGTCGGACCAGCGCGCCCGGCTCCTGGAACCGATGCTGACCCGGGCGGAACACAAGACAGCCGCTGAGGCGTGGGTACACCTCGGTCAATATTTTCTGTCCGTCATCAAAAGCCGCCAGGGCGAGCCGCGGGACGATATCATGACCCGTCTGGTGCAGGCCGAAGAGCAGGGCGATACCCTGTCTGAAACGGAAATGCTGAACATGCTGAGGTTGCTGCTGGTCGCCGGAAACGAAACCACCACAAACCTTATCGGCAACGGTATGCTGGCCTTGCTGCGCCATCCGGATCAGCTCCAGGCCCTGCGCGACAACCCGGGACTCATCCCTGCGGCGGTGGATGAACTGTTGCGCTATGATTCGCCAGTGCAGATGACGCTACGCTGTGCCGTAGAGGATTGCGACATAGATGGGACACCGCTGCGGGCCGGCCAGGATGTCATCCTGCTGGGCGGGTCGGCAAATCGCGACCCGGATGCGTTTGAAAACCCGGACCAGTTAGACTTCAACCGGAAGAAACCGGACCATATTTCGTTCGGCAGGGGGATCCATTACTGCCTTGGCGCGGCCCTGGCAAATCTCGAAGGACGTATCGCTTTCGAAATGCTGCTGGAACGGTTTGCTTCATTGCGCCTGCTTGCGAAGCGTCCGGTGTATCGTTATAACATAGTATTGCGCGGTCTTGAGTCCCTGCCGATAGGTGGGTGATATTTTCTACGTACTTTTAGCAAGCGGCCCGGCCATCAATTCTTCCGTCGACGCCACTTTTCCCAGGTGGTAGGCGAAATTGGTCAAAAATACCCGCTGCAAGGTATCGGAATCCATCTCCCCCCAGCCCAGGTCGGAGATACCCGAGGCTGCCGTGACATCACTCAGCATATAAACGAAATAATCACGTGACACCGCGTCCCTCGCGGTGGATTCAACACAGGCGCCGGTTGAAACGCCCGCCATCAGGAGGTTAACCACGTTTAATTCCTTGAGTGTTGCATCCAGCCGGGTGTACATGAAACCGGATTGCCTGATCTTCTCAATGACAATATCACCGGGTTGTGGAGCAATCTCCGGCCAGATGCTGACACCCTCCGTGCCGCCGCGCACGGCCTTGCCGTCCCGGATAACGGGAAACCGGTCTGCCAGGGTGCCCTTGTCGTTGGCGCCGGGATGATGGACATGATTCAAATAAATTATAGGCAGTTTTACCTCACGGCAATGCCGGATAAACCTGATCAGGTTGGGCAGCATGTCCCGTCCTTCAACAGTCTCAAACGGGGCGCCGACCTGTAAAAAATCCAGGCTCATGTCTACGACGATTAACGCTGTATTGTCAGGTGATAATTCCGGGGTCATCGTATTCTTTGCCTCGCTTAATCATGTGCACATACAGGCCAGCCAGGCCCGATACTGGTTGCGGATGTACTGCTCGCTCAACGCGGACTGAGGTGAGACATCGTCCGTGTCCGGGTCAAACAAGCCGTGTTGGCTGATCCATTCTCTCCCCGGTGAGTGCAGTCCTTCCTGTACGCGCCGGTAGGCTTCCAGGTCGTCGGATTTGATCAGTGAGGAGGGAGAGTGGATGGTATTGGCATAGATTATATTTTTCCGGTTGATTTCTTCCGGCGCGCCCTTCCAGCGAAATACGCTAATCTCGATGGCTGTCCTGTCTACTGCCAGCGGCCTGATCACGCGCATCTGCAGGAAGCGCGGGTGTGCCGAGGCGCCCGGATAGAAGTTGACGTTGTGCAGGTTCATATCCAGGATTTCAGAGGACTTCTCCTTACCGTAGTTTGATCGGTGCCGGTCCACGTAATCCCGGTAGGCCGGGTCGGCCGCAGTGTCCGGGTTGCGGAAGCCACGCATGTCACTGTGGCCATGTTCATAACAGGTGACCTCCAGTTGCTCCATCTCGCTGTAACCCTGGGCATTTGCCTGCATCAGTTGGAGGGCGAGGGGAGGCGTCTTTCCTGATGTTTTTTCGATACTGCCGATTTGTGCCCGGCTGGCCGCGATGGAAGACTGGTGTACGTGCAGCGGGTGCATGCCGTCATGGAGGTTTTCCAGGTAGATCTTCCAGTTGTTGCGGTACACAGCCCGAAACGAACCCTTTACTGCTTCTATCTGTCCTTCCGGTGAGCGGTCAATCATATTGTCCAGGGCGCGGCGGGCGCCGCCCAACCAATCGATTAAACCGGGCGCGTTCCCTGCCAGGTTTGCAAAAATGAAGCCGCGGCAGCTTTCCGATCTTATTTCGGGCAGCCCGTAATGCGCCTGGTTATTTTCGACATCCGTATTCCGGTAATTGTCCCGACAGGGAATGGAAAGCAACTCGCCGTCGGTCCTGTAGCGCCAGCCGTGATAAATGCAACTCAATACTCTGGCATTACCCTGTGTATTTTCCAGTACCTTGGCGCCTCTATGGGCACAACGATTGTGCAGTACCTTGATGGTATGGTCATCATGGCGAATAACTATGACGGGATTGCCGGCGATATCCGTAGTCAGGTAATCGCCGGTATCGGGCAACTGGCTTTCATGGCACAGGTAGTTCCATGCACGGGCAAAGATACGCTTTATTTCCAGCCGGAATATTTCCGGATCGATATACACGTCCCTGTGTACGCAATCCGGGCGTACCAGGGAGGAGATTTGAGTCGTATCGTATTTATCCTTCATCCTTGTTTATCGAAAAGCCCGTTAAGAAATACCCGGACGCCAAGGTTACCTGAACAAATGATACGCTTTTCTGAATTTCCTGTTGATGTTTATTCCGGCTGGCGCAGTGTCGGCGGCCACTTCATCTCACATATCGCACCGACGTCTTCCGGCGAGGGATGCGCCAGCCGGCTGTGACTCAGTCCCAGGGAAATTAACATTTCTGCATGTTTCAAACCAGCCAAAGTCGGATCAATGACAGGCACCTCCATGACTTTATGCAGCCTGTCAGACAATCCGACCATTCCGGTACAACCGAGCACCAGTACATCAACCCCGTCTTCTTCTATAGCGAGTTTTGATTGCTCGCATAAGTTCTCAAACACTTCTTCTTCCTGACATTGCTCAACCGGCTTGCCTGTAGTGCGGTAAGACACTACGCGGTCGGACAATCTATAGCCCACCACCATGTCGCGTACGGCATACATCATTGCATTGTGATGCCTGCTTCGATAGGTGCCTCCCACCGAGAGGATGCCTACCCTGACCCCACACATCATTGCGGTATGGAGCGCTGCTTCTCCGACGCCTATAACCGGAATGGACACATTTTCGCGTGCTTCCTTAACACCCGGATCGCCGAAGCAGAACGACATGGCGGCGTTGTAACCCTGTTTTTCCGCCTGGATAATCCGTTCAACAATATACGGCGTGGTTGTTGCGCAATAATAAAGTCCTTCTATTGATTCCATGCCTCCGTATGGCACGTTAATGCAATCCAGTTCAAAACCAGGTGATACGTAAGGCTTGAGATTAGTATTCATCATGTCAATCCATTTCGTGGATACGACAGGATTTACAGCTAATATTCGTTTCGTCATGATTACTATCCTTAATTATGAGGTATTCGAAATCCGGCTATCATGGTTGTACATCAATGCCGTTACGGTTGCAAACTTCTGTTGCAACGCAACGCGGAAGATCATCCGGGAACTCAGTATACCCTTCCCCAGACAGCAAATAATGGTGTAGATACCCTTCGTGGATCAGAAGTTATACTGGACACTGACACCGTATGTGCGCGGTTCGCCGATAAAGTTTTGTGAAGGAAATATCCCGCCGCTATTGTCGTAGTGATAGGTAATATAGGCATCATCCGTAAGATTTTTACCCCACACTGATGCTTCCCACTTTCCATCCTGGGTAATTACACCTACTCGCCCATTCCACAACCAGTTACCTGCCTGAGAGGCCTGGCCGCGATTGAACAATGAGTAATACACCCTATCCCTGTATAGGAGGTCAGATGAAATATAGGCATTAAAACCGCTATTGGCCAGGGGAAATTCATAACGAACCCGCCCGTTAAACATAAAATCGGGGGCATTTGCCAGCTTGTTGCCGGTTGCATCCGCGGTGCCGGGAATAGTGTTATATTTTTTAACTTCAGTTTCCATCCAGTTGATGGTAGCCTGGATGTCCAGGCCGACCGCGGGATGCAACAGAAGGTCCGCTTCCATGCCGTATATTTCGGCATCGCCGGCATTAGTCAGCAAAATGACTGGGATACCACTACGTATCTCCGTCACAAATGCCTGAAAGTCTTTCCAGTCGGAATAATATGCGGCGGCGTTAAACCGTACTCTATTATTCGCCCAGGTTGACTTGATGCCTGCCTCGTAGGCATATACGGTTTCCTGAATAAACGGCTCCACTTCGGCCGGACTGAAGGCAATCGACCCCTTGTATCCTCCAGTCTTGAAACCACGGTTAAAAGTAACATACGTAAGAATGTCATCGGTCACCTGAAAATTCAGGCCTGCCTGACCTGATATTTCATTATTGGAAATTCTATCCTTGTAACCACTCACAGTAGGCGGTAGAAATTGTGTAGTTCCGTATGGGTTGAGATCAGATGCGTCGTAGCGCATCTCTTTATCCTCATAGGTATAACGTAAGCCGCCGACCATCGATAGCATGTTTGTTAAAGCAAAATCAACATGACCGAACACCGCGATACTTGATGATTTCTGTGTGAAATCGGTTTCTGCAACAGTCAGGAAAATATGCTCCGCAAGATCCGCATAAAAATTAAAATAGATTTCATCGTCAGAGAAAAACGCGCCGACAACCCAGTCAATACGGTTCCAATCACCACTCAACCTGAGTTCCTGACTGAATGTAGTGGCATCGTCAGTTAACAGGCCATCGATCATGATTAGGGCAGAACCGTCTGCATCTTCTGACCAGACCCGGTCAAATTCGGAGTAGCCGGTAACAGAAGTCAAGGTCATTTCACCGATCTCCCAGTTTGCCTTCAAGGTCAAACCGAACGTCTCAGTATCGTTATCATTACCGTGGGCTGAGCTGTTTGAGTGTGTGTACCGATCATCTGCATCGGGGTCGAAAAAGCCCAGAAAGCTGACACAATTTCCTTCATCCCGGTACCCGGCAATAGCACCCTCGCACAGATTAAACGAGAACGGGGCATCGACGAACCCGACATGTTCGCGCAAATGGGTGTCGGAATTGTCTTCTGCATAGCGTCCAATGAATTCGACTTCGAAATTATCAGCAGGTTGCCACTGTAATATGCCGCGCACCGCCACCTGGTCGATTTCACCTACTTTCTTGCCGGTAACGGCATTTGTCATCCAGCCGTCGCTTTGTTGGGTGGTCAAAAAAGCGAGTCTCCCACCCAGGTTATCTGAAATAGGTCCTCCTATTGCTCCCTCCGCCTCCACCCTGTCAAACTCACCGTAGCCGGCGCGAAGAAAACCATTGAGTTCTTCTCCAGGCCGCCTGCTGATAAAATTGATGGCGCCGCCGGTGGTATTACGCCCGTACAGTGTGCCTTGCGGACCTTTCAATACTTCTATGCGCTCCAGGTCAAACATCTGAAACGCCATCATCGGTGAAAAGGGTTGAATTACCTCGTCTACGTAGAGCCCGACTGTCGGACTATTGTTGGTAAAAATGTCATTCAATCCTATGCCGCGGATGGTATACATCGGGTTGAGATTGCCGCCCATGGGTGCGTTGGCATACATTCCGGGAGTCATCCATGAAATTTCGTGGGCGCTGAGCAGGTTCATTTCCTGGATTCGTCTTGCCGTGAATGCGGTAATCGAGATCGAGACATCCTGAATGTTTTGTTCCCGTTTTCGGGCTGTCACTATAATTTCTTCAAGAACCGATTGCGCCGATGCTGGAGAAACACTTATGACAAAAATGATGAAGAGGTGAAGGACAACAGTACAAATATTATCAATTTTCATGGTATTCGTCCCCCCATTGGACACCCAAGATGATATTTGCTACATGTTTTATCCATGATACAATATCCAAAATATTATGTCAATTTTGTCTATCCGGAAGGTACGATGAAACGTCTCATTCATTTGTTACACAACCGGACATTTCCTTTGCATAAAACATACTCTTAGATGGGCGCAGACAGAACACTCAGGGTAGGTGTGGATATAGGCGGCACCTTTACTGATCTGGTTGCAATCAACCCCGAACGAAATGAATTGTTACTGGCTAAATCACCCTCAACTCCGGCGGACTTTTCAGCCGGCGTTATCAATGTGTTGAACGAGGTCAGCGACGACTTCAACCAAATCCAGATTTTCATTCACGGGACTACGGCGCCACTCAATGCATTCCTGGAGAGAAAAGGCGCCCGAACCGCGCTGCTGACGACAAAGGGATTTGGAGATGTCTACGTCATCCGTCGGGGCAACCGTGTCCGGATGTACGACCTGCAATACACCAATCCCGAACCACTGGTGCCTCGTTCGCTGACCTGTGAAATAGAAGAACGCCTGGACGCCAAAGGCAACGTGCTTGTGCCGCTTGTTGAGAAAGATCTGTTTCGAGTGTTGACGGAACTGCGTGCCAGGAAAGTGGAGTCGGTTGCAATCTGTTTTATCAATAGCTACATCAACCCAATCCACGAGCAATCGGCAGCCGATTTTCTCCGCCGCAACGCACCGGAGATATTTGTCGCTCCCTCGTATGAGATATGCCGGGAATGGCGCGAGTTTGAACGTACCAGCACGGTTGTCCTCAATGCCTATATAGCACCGGTGTTAAAGAAATACCTGGATAAACTGGCGGCTTCATTAAATAAGAAAGGATTTAACCGGAAAATATTCTTAATGCAATCAAACGGCGGACTCATCAGCGCTGACGAAGCCCAATCAAAAGCATTGCTCAGTCTCATGTCCGGGCCGATAGGCGCCAGTGTCGGAGCAAAGGTATTAAGCAGACGGATTGATAAACCTGATTTGATTTGTATTGATATGGGAGGGACCAGTTTTGAAGTAAGCCTGGTCATAGACGGTAAGGAGGCTGTTGTTTCGGAAGCTGAATTTGAAGGCTTCCCAGCGCTGACTCCAATGGTGGATATCCATTCCATAGGCGCCGGCGGCGGCAGCATAGCTTGGAGTGAAGCCGGTGCGCTGCATGTCGGACCGAAAAGCGCGGGTGCGGAACCCGGCCCTGCCTGTTACGGTATGGGTGGCGAAGAGGCTACAGTGACAGACGCAAATGTGGTATTGGGGCGGATTGACCCTGACAACTTCCTCGGCGGAAGTATGCGCCTGGATGCTGAATTATCCCGTTCGGTCATTGCGAGTATCGCTAAATCCTTTGATATGAGCATGGATCAAATGGCAGAAGGGATACTGGCTGTAGTCAATTCGAAGATGGCAAATGCCATCCGCACCATGACCATAAGCAAGGGCATCGACCCAAGGGGGTTTGCGTTGATAGCGAATGGCGGAGCAGGGCCGATGCACGCGGTTTTCATAGCACGCGAACTCGGTATTAAAACAGTAATCGTACCGGAAGTAGCCGGTGCTTTTTCAGCATGGGGCATGTTAAGGTCGGATATTCGCCATGATGTTTCCAAATCGTTTAACAGCGGCTTTGATGATATCAACTGGAATAAAGTGCTTCGTGGTTTTGTCGAACTTGAAAAAGAGCTTGAAAGCCTCATGCGGGATGAGGACGTTGAACGCGAACAGATGCGTTTTTACCGGTACCTGGAGATCCGTTACGTCGGACAGGAGTATTTCGTCAGCGTTCCGATACTTCAGGACACGACACCGGATGTGCAGCATGCGGAGCGGTTCAAGCAGGATTTTCACGAGTTGTACCAGCACACTTACGGACATTCAAACCCGGATGAAAAGGTAGAACTGGCGAATATACGTGTGGAAGCGCGCGGAGAGATCGCTGTGCACCAGGAAGCCCAACGGCCGGAACTGGCGGCAGATCCGGGCAGAATGCAGTCATCCCGAATACGTCCGGTTTATTTCGACGGCAGGCGCCGGGATACGGAATTCATCCACAGGACTGCATTGGATACGGAACAATACATCCGGGGACCGGTGGTGATTGTTGAGAAATCATGCACGACCGTTGTTCCACCCGGATATACTGTTCAACCTGATCGTTTCAGAAACCTTGTTATAGAAAAACAGAAGGCGAGTACAACAGTATGAGCGTCGATCCAATCACGACAGAGGTAATACGTAACGCCTATAATTCCATCGCCGAAGATATGAGCGCGGTACTTAATCGCAGCGCTTACTCGCCGATTATTTACGAAATGCATGATTATGGCGTTGCCCTGTTTAATGAAAAGGTCCAGATGCTCGGACAGGCGCCCGGGCTGCCATATTTTACCGGAGGTCTTGAACCGGCGATTAAGGCGGTCATAGATAAATACGGCCTGGAAAACATGAAGGAAGGCGATGTATTTGTCGTCAATGACTCATTCATGGTGGGAGCCCACCTGAACGATACCGATATCATCAGTGTGTATTGCCACAAGGGAAAGCCGGCAGGATTTGGAGTAATCAGAACACACTGGTCTGATATCGGAATGGCCGATCCGGGCATGCCGTTAGGCACGACAGAGATATTTCAGGAAGGGATTCGCCTGCCGCCTACCAGGATTATGTCCGGGGGAGAGTGGGAAAAAGATATTGTGGATATCCTCTGTTTGAACTCGAGACTCCCGCAATCGCTTAAAGGTGATATGGGCGCCCAGATTGCCGCGGCGCGTATAGGCGAACGCCGCTATCTCGAACTCATTGACCGATTTGGCCTGGACACCGTAACACAAGCGACATTAAATATTTTTGCCACCACTGAAACCAAGTTCCGGACGTTTATATCCAGTATCCCTGACGGAAGCTACACAGCAGAAGGTTTTAATGACAACGACAGCATCAGTGACGAGCCGGTATTTGTCAAAGTGACGGTAACCGTATCCGGTGATGAAATAACCATTGATACGACGGGTTCAAACAAACAATGCAAAGGTAATATCAACTCGACCATAGCTACTACCGTCACAACGGCCAAATTGGCCCTGGCTCTTCTCTACCCCAGCATTACCCCTGAAATCAATTACGGCAGTTATACCAACCTGACGGTCATTGCAGAACCCGGATCCGTATTTCATGCGCAGGAGCCTGCTGCCTGCATGCGGCCAATTCCTACCATGCTGATGCTTGACCTCATTTTCAAAGCCCTGTCTCCGGCCATACCGGATAATATAACGGCAGGCCTGCCGGGCGATTCCTGGAATGTGCATTTCTTCGGCAGGCACCCGGATACGGGAGAGTTTTATGTGCAGGGGGAATCACTGGATGGCGGCTGGGGCGCCAGCTCACAAGTGGATGGCGTTAGTTCCACTACTCATTCAGTCGCCGGTGACTTTCGTAACTGTCCCACCGAAACGATGGAGAGTCGTTACCCGGTCTTGATTAAACGACTTCAACTTGGCAGGGATAGCGGTGGCGCCGGTAAATTTCGTGGCGGCCTGAATGTCGTCAAGGAATATGAACTTTTGGAGGATGCAGAGGTGGACCTGCACTTCGACAGGGCAAAAATGCCGCAGTGGGGTCTGTTCGGCGGACATGACGGGGTAGCGCCCCGGGTCACAATTTACCCGGCCGATAATGCTGAACCCATGGAAGTATTGAAACTTAAAAAAACACCCATGAAGAAAGGCACAAGGATTATCGCCAGAACCGGCGGGGGAGGGGGATTTGGTGACCCCGGGAATCGTAATCAGGATGCGATCCGTGAAGACCTGTCAAATGGCTATATCAGTATTGAAGCTGCCAGAGATATTTATGGTATTGACGTGTAGAGCATCTATATGAGTGTCGTTATTTTCGATAATTGTACTGTCTTCGACGGTATGGCAGATGAACTGCAACCCGGCAAGAGTGTTGCCGTCGAAGAGGGCCAGATTAAGGAAGTATCAGACAAGCCGATTAAAATTCCCGGTGCGAATGTTCTGGATGTAAAAGGAAGAACCCTGATGCCGGGACTCATCGATGCGCACGTACACGTTTATTCCGCCTTCCTGAATTATGACTTGACTGCAGACATGCCGCATACCCTGATGGCAATACATGCGGTACAACGCCTCAAGGAAATACTTGACCGCGGGTTTACCACAGTACGGGATGTTGCCGGGGGTGATCATGGAATAAAACAGGCTATCGAACAGGGGTTGACACCCGGGCCGCGCCTCTTTATAGGCGGAAAGGCTATCAGTATGACCGGCGGTCATGGCGATCATCGCAGACTGACAGACCCGGCAATTCCCTGCGCCTGTTCAGGCGGCAATAATGCACTGGATATGTTGACTCGAATTGCCGATGGAGTAGCCGAGGTGCGGCGCGCTGCAAGGGACGAATTGCGCAAGGGCGCAGACCATATAAAAATCATGGTGTCAGGCGGTGTAGGATCTCCTTATGATCCGTTGGAAGGCAGGCAATTTTCTGAAGAAGAAGTCATGGCCGCGGTTGATGAGGCCGGAGCATGGGATAAATACGTGTGCGCTCATTCTTACACCTCCCGTTCTACACAACTTGCCGTCAAATGCGGAGTGCGGACTATTGAGCATGGAAATTTGATCGATGAAGCCACGGCGAAACTGATGGCGCAAACCAGGACTTTCATGGTGCCGACATTGGTTTGTTACGGGGAAGCCGAGCTTCGCGGGCCTGAACTCGGCCTGTCATCTACAGTACTGGAGAAATTAAAACTGGTGAACGAAGCAGGTATACGCATGCTGGAACTCTGCAGGAATGCCGGGGTGGAAATGGGTTTCGGTACGGATTTAATGGGTGAACTGAACGATGCACAATCACGGGAATTTCTTATCAGAAGTGAGGTATTGCCGCCTGTTGAAATCCTGAAATCCGCGACGTCCGTGAATGCGAAAATACTGCGTCAGGAAGGCAAACTGGGAGTGATCGCGGACGGAGCACTTGCGGATATACTGGTCGTTGATGGAAATCCCCTGCAGGATCTACAATTGTTACAGGACCAGGGCGCCCACCTTTCAGTCATCATGAAAAATGGGATATTTCATAAATACGACAATTCTTTATGATTACACAGGAATTTCTTCTGGTTGAGAAACATAAGAAAAGGGAAGCTCTGACGTAATAAAAAAATTCCGAGATACATTCGTCTGTTTATACGGGAGGCATAATGCGTGAATCTGAACACTTGACAACCAAACCAATGGGGCAACGGGTTGCCGATATCTTGAGGCAATGGATAATGAACGGTCGTTTGCCGGGTGGCAGCCATATCCGCCAGGAAGAAATCGCCAGGGAACTCGGGGTCAGTCGATTGCCGGTACGCGAAGCGTTGACGATCCTCGAATCCGAGAAGTTTGTTAACAGAATAAATTACAAGAGCACGATTGTTACCGAGGTCTCTCTTGAAGGCCTTGAAGAAATTTACGCCTTGAGAGTTTTACTTGAGACCTACCTGCTGGAACATGCAATACCCAGGATTACAGACCAGGACCTGGACAGGCTGGATGAGATCATCACGAAATCGGACGGCTGCAACAGTGAAGATGAGTGGGCACAGTTGAACCTGGAATTTCACCTGTCGTTATATGCCCCTGCAAATCAATCCATCACCCTGGAGACCCTGGAACAGGTATTGCGGCATGCCGATCGTTATTCCAGAATTCAGCGCGCATTGTCTCCGACGTTGCGCCAAAGCAGTAGCCGGCAGCATACGGAGATTGTCAATCAAATCCGTGCTCATAATCCCCATGGCGCCATCGAAGCGTTGAAGCGCCATATTGAATGGAACCGTGATGAAATTTCAGCGGAGATTATCGAGTCATATGAAAAGGATGAAGCGTAATGACTAATGAACCCTGAAGCCGACCGGGATACCGGTTCCCATGGTGGACTGATTATCTCCACGCCTGTACTGGTTGCGACCATCTTTGTAATCTGCACTGCATTTTCGTCCCAGATGCTGACGCCGCTCTGGGTGGGCGCCATTATTGATGATTACCAGTTTACGGAAAAGATAGCCGGCAGAATCGCATCAATAGAATTTATTACCGTAGGAATCGTCTCCCTGCTCATAGCCGCACGGATCCACCTCTTTAATATCCGTTCTTTAAGCATAGCTGGGCTTGTATGCTTGTTGCTTGGAAATGGCGGATCGGTTTTAGTGACCGATATTACGTTGTTAACCGTATGTCGAACCGTTGCCGGAATCGGAAAGGGGTTGATTGTGGCAGGTATCTTCTCGCTGTTTGCCCGGACTGCCAGTCCTACCAGATCATTCGCTGTTCTGAATGGGTCTTACTCAGCGTTTTCAGCCGGATTTTATCTGGTTGTCCCGTTTTTTGTAGAACGTAACGGCGCATCGGGCGCCTTTATGATCATGTTCATTATTACGGTTCTGGGAAGCCTGTTGGCCTGGTGGGTTCCGACAGGTCGCAATGTCCCAACAGTTACAAGAAACACAGCCGGGCGAGGCTCTGTCGGGGTTGCAGGCATTCTCGTGCTGTCAGCCCTGGTAATCATGTGGGCAGGCAATTCGGCCATCTGGACATTTATAGAACGCATCGGCGTCAGAGCCGGGTTGGAAATTACCCGAATCGGCGCCGTGCTATCTCTCTCCGCATTATTGACTATTCTTGGTCCATTACTTGCACATATCTTACACACTCGATATGGATTCAGAAAACCTATCATCATTGCTTTAAGTCTGAAAATCATCGTAGCCGCGGTACTTTGCAATATCATCAGTACTACCGCTTTTATTGCTGCGACACCCCTCCTTAATCTGATTGCATTATTCATTATTCCTTATTTGATGGGTTTGATGTCGATTGCGGATCCAAAGGGTCGGCTGGCTGCGGCAGCTGCCGCTGCAATGACAGCAGGAAATTCGCTGGGTTCCTATATTGGCGGTATAACGGTGACAGAGGCAGGCTATGGTGTATTAAGCATAATTTCCATCAGCCTTTTTATCCTGGTTATGGTGTTGATCCATCTCACGATAAAACAAGTGCCTGGTATGAAACCGGAACCAGCAGTTTAAAGCCCCTCCATTGCCTGCTCAAAATCCGCACACAAGTCCGCTGCTGCCTCAATGCCGACCGCCACGCGTATCAAGCGCTCGGATATCCCCGCAGTTTCTCGCTCCTCGGCGCTTAACTCTGCATGTGACGTTTGCACGGGCCGGGTAATCAATGTTTCGACACCGCCCAAACTTGGCGCAGAGACTGGTAATTTCAGTCTCGATATCAGTTCATCAGCCACGCGGTAATCGCCCGCCACCTCAAAACTCAACACCCCGCCACATCCGTTAAACAGCGTTTTTGCGCGGTTGTATTGCGGATGATCGGACAGGCCCGGATAATTTACACGCACCACGGCCGGATGAGCTTCCAGAAAAGACGCCAGCGCCTGTGCATTTTCGTTTTGTTTTTCCACCCGTAGCGCCAGGGTTTTCATGCCGCGCAGCAACAGGGAACAGGCGTGCGGGTCCAGGCAACCGCCCATCAGGTTTAAACGGTGCGTAATGCGGGTAATCAGGTCGCTGTTGCCGATAGCACAGCCGGCGACAATGTCCGAATGGCCGTTCAGATATTTGGTGCAACTGTGCAATGAGAGGTCGAATCCCATGTCCAGGGGTCGAAAATTCACCGGCGAAGCAAAGGTGTTGTCGATCATGGATATGAGACGATGGGAGCGGGCAAACGCAACAACGGATTGGAGATCGGCAACTTCCAGCAGGGGATTGCTCATGGTCTCAACATAAATTGCGCGCGTATCAGGTCTCAGCCGTTCTTCCCAGACATCCGGCTCGTTCCCCGGCACAAAATCTACGTCAATCCCGAAGTCGGCGATAGCGCGCGCCAGAAAAGATTGCGTGCCGCCATAGAGACAATCTTGTGCCAGCAGGTGGTCGCCTTTTTTTAATACGGTCAACAGGCTGGTGGTAATCGCGGCCATCCCCGACGCGGTCACCACGGCTTGCTCACCGCCGGCAATCCGGGCCAGTTTCTCCTGAACCGCGTCGTGATTGGGGGTGTTGTTCAGGCGGATATACTTCACATCGTGGTAGTTGTCTTCACCGCCATAGGCAAATGTGGCGCTCTGAAATACGGGAAGCGAGACCGCCCCACTGTGTTTTTTGTCTTCTTCACCTGCGTGGATTAACAGCGTTTCAATATTCATGCTCGCGTCCCGGATCATATTTTTTCCGAATAACCTGTTAGAGTAGACTGATTATTCGTCCAGTATAAGACCAATGGTAAAGATCGTCAGGCTGAATATGAGATGACGGCGGAAAATCGTATCACTTATCGCGGCTGGTGGATCGTGGCGACTGCCGCGGTCGCCATGTCCACCGGACCCGGCCAGTTTGCTTTCGGCGCCCTTGGTCTGTTTATCAAGCCGCTGGGGGAAGAGTTCGGCTGGGATCGCGCTCAAATCAGTCTTGCCGCGACGTACTCCACCATTTCACTTGCGCTCAGCATCCCCATCATCGGTCAACTGGTCGATCGTTTTGGCAGCAGGCGGGTGTTACTGCCTTCCATCCTGCTCTTTGCCGCCTTGCTCGCTACGCCGGCCCTGTTCGCCGACGCCCTGTGGAAATTACTTGTTATCTATATTTTGATTGGCTGTCTGGGGGCCGGCGCGAATGCGCTGCCTTACTTGCGCACCATAACAACCTGGTTCGACAGTCGGCGGGGACTGGCAATCGGGATTGCCATGGGGGGGAGCGGGATGGGTTTTGCCTATGTGCCTCCACTGGCGCAGTATGTCATTGACGGTTACGGCTGGCGGGCCGGTTATTTATGTCTGGCGATAGTCACGGTGGCAGTAGCCTTGCCGCTGGTCTGGTTTTTTCTGCGGGACGCACCGCCGGGACAGGGCAAAGCTGCCTCACCTGGTAAGGACGCCGCAGCAACCGGGCACGCTGAAAAAACAACGGTGAACCTGCCGGCCGTACTTAAATCACGGCTGTTGTGGCAACTTTTCCTGATATTCAGCTTCTTGTCTTTCGGCCTTTACGGCGTGTTATCGCATATGGTCCCGATGATGACGGACCGGGGCATGACGACGGTCGATGCGGCGCTGGTCCAGTCCACCCTGGGGATAGCCATCGTGGTTTCGCGTATTTTCGTCGGTTACCTGATAGACCTGTTCAGCGCCACCCGGGTCGCGTTTATCTGTTTTTTGATCAGCGCCTGCGGGGTGGGTGTCCTGGCTGCCGGCGCAGTTGGCGCGCCGGCTTTTCTGGCCGCGCTTGCCATTGGCCTCAGTATGGGCGCGGAGATAGACATACTGGCGTTTCTCACCAGCCGTTACTACGGGGTGGCTAATTTCGGCAAGATCTACGGCATCCTGTTTGCGTCATTCCTCATCGGCACCTCACTCGGCCCCTACGCATTCGGACTGGCTTACGAGACGTACGGTTCTTACCGGGAAGTATTGGTGTCAGCCGTGATTGTCATCATTATCTCGGCTGTTACGACCTTGCTCCTGCCGGCTTATGAAAGGCCGAAAGAATTCTGAAGTTCCTAATTCACCACCGGACACGGACGCTTAATGGAGGAGGAAATCCGCCTGATACTGGCTGGGACGGTCGAACAGGAACCGCTTCCGTTCGAGTAGTCTGGCATTGTTCATTCAATATGGAGTTGAAACTGATACAACGATTTGTATCTACTTTTGAAATGACCCCTTGCATAGAATAGATTATGTCTGAAGAGAGATAATATACAGAATGTTTGAGTTGACACGGTATGGTTCAAGTTAATGTCTATAGATATTGAAGGGTTGAAATTTGTAATAACCGGTGGCGCATCCGGGATGGGTGCCGCGACTGCAAAACTTGCCGCAGGATATGGGGCAAGCGTGGTTATTGCAGATCTGAACGAAGAGAAAAGCCGTGCCGTTGTCGATGAGATACGGTCAAATAGCGGGCGGGCATGGTATAAACAGTGTGACATCACCATTGACGATAACCTGTCGGATCTCATGGAGTTTGCAGCTGATTCCATGGGTGGTATCGATGTGCTCCATAATAATGCGGGTGTCGTAGATGCCATGTTTGGGACTGCTGAAGAGTTGACGCTGGAAAACTATAGTCGGGAGATATGGGACAAGGTTATAGCGGTGAACCTTACCGCGCCTTTATTCGCATCCAAAGCCGCTTTGCCCTTTCTTAGAAAATCTTCCAGCCCTTCTATTATCATCGCTGCATCCGTCTCGTCATATTTTGGAAATCCGCAAATTATTGCTTACGGCAGCTCCAAGGGGGGTGTCGCAATGCTGACGAAAAACCTGGCAGTGGAGTTGGCGCCGTACGGAATTCGCGTAAACTGTTACTGTCCAGGCGCAATTGCAACGGAAATGACTGTCAGTTACTGCAACAATGCGCCGGACCCGGCGCTCGCTGAAAAGTTACTGACTAACTACCACCTGATACCGCGGCTGGGTAAGCCTGAAGAGGTTGCGGAACTGGTTTGTTTCCTCGCCAGTGATAAAGCTACGTTTATTAATGGGGTGGCATGGCCGATCGATGGTGGTTCATTGGCCTGGCGTGGAACAGCCGGTGAACTGGATTTTCAGTGAGGAACCTCTGATCAAGTTTCAGGGTTTCGTTAACTTATTGCAGAAAGGTCATAAGTTCTCCGAATGAGTGGCGTGTTAGAGGGTAAAGTTGCACTGATCACCGGCGCCAGCCAGGGAGGCGGCAAAGGCGCGGCACTTCAATTTGCGGAAGAGGGCGCTGATGTCGCGCTTGTAAGTCGTTCCCTGCCGAAGCTTGAAGCCGTTGCCGCGGAAGTAGAGGACAAAGGCGTCAAGGCATTGCCTCTGGCTTGTGATGTCACCGACGTTGCGCAAATTCACCAGGTCGTGGAACAAACATATAACATGCTTGGTGGAGTTGACATCCTGGTTAATGCGGCTCAGGCGCCGGAGATGAGATCTGGTCCTCTGCTTGATATTGAGTCCGAGGTAATGAATTTGATGTGGACCAGTGGGCCGGTTGCGACGCTGGAATTTATGCGAGCCAGCCATTCCTGCCTGAAACAGGGTGGAGGGGTAATTATCAATTTTTGTACCGGCGCTATGTTTAAACCCCAGAATAATGGTGTATATGCAGCTGTTAAATCTGCTATCCAGATGATAACGCGTGCGGCGGCAATGGAATGGGTTGATGATGGAATACGAGCCAATGCTGTAGTGCCGCTGATAAACTCGCCGGTATTCGAAGCGTATTGCGAAAAAGACCCTGCATTTGTTGAGCAGTTTGTTTCAACAATTCCCCTTAAGAGAATGGGGGACCCGGAGTCGGACATAGGTCGGGCACTGGTATTTCTCGCCGGCGATGATTCCCGGTACATAACAGGAAGTACTATCATGATGGATGGAGGCCACCATTTTATTCGTTAACTTCTTAAGGCCGGTCAGGTAACCTCTGACATAATCAGAGGTTCCATAACTATTCTGTTTTGTACGCTGACAACGAGGCAAGCAATGTCTGAGATAACCATAAAACACAATCATGTCGGGATTGATACAGCAGATGGCCGCATCGATACGCATATCTGCCACCCCTCTGAAGGCGGACCATGGCCTGCCGTTATCATGTATATGGATGGATTCGGTATCCGCCAGGAATTGCTTGATATGGCGAAACAACTGGCAACCAGGAAGTACTACGTTGCTCTTCCAAACCTGTATTATCGTTCAGGGGAGGTGCCTCCCTTTGATATTGAAGAAGCATTCAGTGGAGGTCCCGAGCTTCAGCGCCTTATGTCGCTGGTCATGTCTATTGACAATAACATGATTATGTCCGATACAGCCGCAATTCTGGAATACCTTGGAAAACAGGCGGAAGTGGATGGAGAGAAAACAGGCTGTGTCGGTTATTGCATGGGAGCGCAGTTCTCTCTCTCTGCGGCAGGCGCCTATCCGGATAGAATTGCCGCAGCCGCCATGATTCATGGAGCATCATTGGCCACTGATCAACCCGATAGTCCCCACCTGTCAGTGGGAAAAATCAAGGCGCCGCTGTATATTGCAATTGCCCAGATTGATGATTGGTTTTCCACTGAAGAGCAGGTAAAACTCAAAGCTGCCATGGATGAAGCAGGCATCAGTTATAAGATGGAGACGTATCGTGGAGCTGTACATGGCTTTGCTGTGAACGGGACGCCAGCCTACAAGAAACGCCATGCAGATCAGCACTGGCGCGAGCTGTTTTTTCTGTTTCGTAAAGCGTTCGATCAAAAGTAGCAATCTGAACGATTAACGGTTAAACGTTTCTGGAGCTATGTGAGATTTATTATGAATGATGCATTACAACTGTTGGTGGACCGTAAGGAAATTGAGGACTTGTTTGCGCGCTATGCGGAAGCGCTCGATGCAAAAGACTGGGACGCGCTAAGGGATATTTTTACTGAAGACGCAACAACTGAGTGGTTTTCAAACCCGGAATGGATTCAACACGGTATTGAAGACATCATCCGCTGGATTCTGAGTTGGGTAGGTTCGGAAGAAATGCCCACGCATCATATTTTGGGTAATCACCTGTGCGAGATTGACGAAGATACAGCGAAGGCAAGTTGCCGGGTTTGCGCTTATCACCAGGGTGGAGGTGAGAGAGCGGGCCTGTACCAGGAATCCCTGGCTTACTTTTGGGCAGAGCTTGTCAGAACCCCGACCGGTTGGAAATTCAAAAGATTTGGAGAAGAACTCAATGTTTTCAAGGGGACCAACTTTGCCTTCGACCGTTCTGTATATCCATATGAAAAAAGCACGGAATAACAAGCCAGTTAAGGAATTAGGGGTAGTCCCGTACGGGACTGGAATGACAAACAGGGAGCGTCCATCCTGGTTCCGTCTCTAAAAATGCCCAGGATGGCAATTTTAGAGGTTACTTTAAATATTATCTGACAGGTACTGATGAGGCCAGAGATCTTAACAGGGAGAGTAACCCGACACGCTCTTCACGGGAGAAGCCGGCCAGAATATTTTCCTCGTATGCCTTGACCCGTGCCAGCATAGGTCCTATAAGTTCTTCGCCCTGGCGGGTAAGTGCCAGACTGGAATTCGCATCGGTTTTGACCAGTTGTCTTTCAGATAACCCGTTGATGACTTTTTCCAGGGGCTCATCCAGAACCGCTGCCAGTTCGCGTATTTCACCAGGTAAGAAAGTCAACGGCCTGTTGCTAAGGAAATTAAGTACTTTAGCCTCTGATGCTGACAGTTGAATGTCACTGACGCCTTTTCTGAAAGGTAAATTGATCAAATGGTAACAGCGGTCAATATAGTGCAGCAGATCGTAATCAAATATATCCTGTTTACGCCCTGTTTCAAGCGTGGATACCGAAGCATATTTGCCGGACAAAAAGGCCAGAGGCTGGCCTTTTCCTGACTCGAATTCGAGCACTTCACCGACAAATATTATGTGATCGCCACCCTCGTACTGGTAAGTGTTTTTACACTGAAAACGTGCACAACAGTTTTTGATTAAGGGTAAATTGCCGATACCGGTCTCAAGTTGCAGCCCTTCGAAACGATCGTCAATGCTTGACGCGAACCGCTTTGATAGCTCAACCTGGTCCGAATTCAAAATGTGAACAGCGAAATGTTCGGCTTTTTTAAAGGAATCCAGGTTTTTGGAGCTTTTGGCCAAGCTCCAAAGCACCAGGGGCGGGTTAAGAGAAGCCGAATTGAAACTGTTGGCAGTTAGGCCGATGAACTTACCCTGTTCGTTTAAGCTGGTTACTATAGTGACACCAGTGGCAAACTGGCCCAGCGCGTTTCTGAATTCTCTGGGGTCAACAGCAGGCATGGGTCAGTCAGTCATTCAATCATTCCACTTGAAGATGGATCGTAGTGTCTTTCCCAGGATTAACTGTTTTTCGTTGTCATTCAATTCGTTGGTTTCAGTAATATATCGAAGTCCATGCTCAATACTGTAAAGGCTGTCAGTGCGTGTCCAGTCCGACCCCCACATGACACGCTCCGGCCCAAACGCATCAATAACCCTATGGATGTGCGACCATAAATCACTGAAAGGATATTCTGTGCAGGACAGTGTAGGAACTGCGCTTAGTTTCACCGATATATTGGGGCTGTCCGCCAGAACCAGTAATTGCGGCAGTTTTTCAAATGGATCCGGGTCTGGAGTCATCAGTGGCGGTTGGGTGAGCCCAAGGTGATCAATCACAAATGACAGGTCTTTATATCTTCTCGCCAGGCTCCCTACCGCAGACAGGTAATTGGGCGGAAATATACAAACGGGAATTTCCATAAGCTGGGCATGATGGAGAAAAGAATCATATGCTCCGGCCATGAAATTCTCTTGAATCTGGTCACTCAGGATAAGAAGGCGCAACCCGGCCCCAAACGGATTATCTCTCCATGTCTTCATTTGATGTTCAAGGTCATTACTCTTGTGATTTACTCTTCCAATGACTTTAAATCGACCAGGATACTTTTCGGCGGCTTCGAGCGAGTAACTGTTGTCCCATCCGTAGTGGGATGTTGCAACAAGCAAAGCGCCGTTGACCCCTGTCTTGTTCATCGCCTCTATCATCATGTCCCCGGTCGTCAGCGCGCTGCCTTTCGTGAAGTGTGCCTTACTGGCTGCGGCCGCCTTGCCCAGGCCGGCGCCGAAGTTCGGATCCCAGGGGCGTTCCGGTTTATCCGCATCTAAAATATGGACCTGAGAATCTATAATCTCCATAACACTACCTGTTAATCCTGAAAGTTCTCCATCAGTTCGCCTACGGCTTCTTCAACAATATTGAATGTCTCGATGCCGCCGTAGTAGAAACCCCAACTGATGGCGTCGTTGAGTTGCTCTGAGGTCATGCCGAAAGCTTTCCCCAATAAAACCATCTCCCTGATTCCATCCTTAAAACCCCGTGATGCGTTATAGTTGAGCATCAGGTAAGGCATCATTTGCCTGGGCAAGGCTCCTTTCATCGCATATTCAAAACGGTTACGATAACCTTTAAGCAGGTCAGGGTTATGTTTGCCAAGATATTTTACGTATCCGGGGATTTCACCCATGCTGTCGATATACCAGGCATTCAGCCGCTCAATATCCTGCTTACTGGCTTTAATTTTACTGAAGTCCATACCTGACTGAAGGGTGGAGATGTCGAAATCCCATTCATCGGGCCACTTTCCAGGCTCTGGATCCACATAATTATCGATGGAAGCTTTGGCATACTGTGCTACATAGTTTATCCCCCGCGGTCCTGAGTGCAAAAAAGCAATGGCCAATACTTCCAGCAGCATGGCTTTGGATGCCCCGGCAGCCTGTGCAACATGGACCTGATAATCGATCCCATCTCCATAACCGGTAATGGTGTATTGATGAAAATGCTGAAGCACCATCTGCAGAGGGTAAGCTCTCCACTCTTCGCTTGTGGTTATCCGAACTGCGGCTCTATAGCGTTTCAGAACATCGGGCCGGTTCTCGAGCAGGAATTCAAAACCCGGGAGCGACTTACCTTTAGTCTTGGCGTAATAGGCGCGGAAAGCCTCTATTTCTTCCTGGGTGGTAATGTCCGGCTTCCCGACAATGAGTCCATCTGCATCCGGATTTATTTTTTCAGGCATATCATTTGGCCTCTGTTTTTACTGTTCAACGACCCGGCCCAGTTCGTTTACTCGAGCGGGTTTCCATCCGTCCGGCACTTCAATTTCCATGGTCAAAATCAATGATGCTCTTGCAATCGCATGGCGATCAACAATTAATGAGCGAGAAGATCCTCCATCGTTTCCTCCATGTAGCCAGAAATTGATAATTCTGGCGCCGGGCAATAGATAGCGCTTGACTTCCCGGGTCACGGTCTGGCCGTACAATCCCTTGACCCGCTCTTCAGTAACCTGGTTGAGGAGCATGTCATAATCGTCATGCCGCAGCGGTATAACCGCTACATTGCAACCGTCACCCTTGTCACCCGAGTGGGCAATGGCGATTTCGTCCAGTTTCACTGTTCTGGCCATAATTATGATTCTTTTATTGAGATATCAAACTCTAGTTCGTCCCTGGGCACCAGCGTAGAAGTAATGCCGATAACACTGCGTATGCGTTCCGGTGCGGGAATCCCTTTTCCCGTACCGAACGGACCGTTGGGACCATTTGCATCAAATTCATTCAACATTACCAGCAAAGGTTCTTTTGATTTTGCCTTTGCCGTTACGCGCATACAGACCTCCCACGGATCTTCCGGGGTGCAGAGTTGTGGCGTTGCGCTACGGAATACTGAATCGATACCGGGAAACTCGACACGAAATTCATCAATCTCCAGGTTTCGCGCCTTGCATCGGTACTCAAGCAGTTCACCGGCAGCCCTGGCGCGATTCATGGCGCGAAGCCCCGCGTAGTAAGCGAATACCTCCGTCATATAGCCTTCTCGAGTGGAAATGTTGACTTTGAGTTTTTCCGGGCGTGGTTTACCCCTCACGTTTTTCATTTTCACCCGATTGGGCTCAAGGTCTTCAAATTCCATAGCCGCGAGGTCAACAGTTACGTTCGGATCGTAGTAATTGGCTGCATCGCCGATTTCATGCATCAGCTTTTTTCGGCATCCGAGTGACGCCAGGAAGCCGCCAGTGTCCGGGACCTTCTCAAATACGACATCACCGTCCTCAGAGACGACCGCATAAGGCAGGCCGATACCCTCCAGGAAACCGGGCACCACGAGTCGCGGCGGGTCATGCATGAACCCGCCACAAATGCCGAGAATACCGCACTCAAGCATATGCCCGACGGCACAGCCGACAGCCATTCTTTGCTGGTTTCCGTGCCAATGGGGAAAAGCATCAAGCAGCGGGGCCAGGGCCAGTGAATTATCGGATATGCGAGACGTAATCACGATGTCAGCGCCGGCCTGGAAGGCCTGCATGGCGCCATCGGCCCCCATGTACGGGTCGACGGAGACGATATCCTCCGGGTTTATATCAAGCCGTTGGCCCGTATCAAAATTAACGTCGCCCACACCAAGCACGCGCGGGCCAAGATCAGTGGAATTCACCGAGGCAACCCGTAGCCCCTTAAGCCCCAGTTCCCGTGCTACGGCAATAATTCTGTCCCGGCCTGCTTCAGGGTTGGCATTGCCCTGGTTTGTCAGTATTTTGATCCCCTTGTCGATACATGTTTTCAGGATTGGCCGAAAACGCCACTCGATCAGTTCATCGCAACCATCGAATTCCGGGTTCGCCAGCATACGCTCTTTGGCTGAAGCGACAGTAGACTCGGACAAGGCCTCGAAAAACAGGTAATCGAGTTCCACGCGCTCGACAAGGTCGACCACTGCGTCGACCCGATCGCCGGCCCAGCCGCTACCTACTCCTATTTTGACTGTATGTTTCGACAATTTACTTAATGAGAAATCTGGTAAAAAGAATCATGAATCAGTGTTCATATTATGTTTGTTTTCAGGTTTTATCCAGCAATTTCTTTGTATGAAGATATATCTTCGTGAAATCCTGTTCGGGAGATTGTGCTGCAAAATCTTTCCATATTTTATCGACCAATATACCCATCGGGCCTGCTCTATCAACTTCTGCGGCAGCTTCTCTGAAGAGCTTGATGTCTTTTGACATGAGTTCGTTGACAAA
Source organism: Gammaproteobacteria bacterium (assembly GCA_965204045.1). Classification (GTDB taxonomy): domain Bacteria; phylum Pseudomonadota; class Gammaproteobacteria; order Eutrophobiales; family Eutrophobiaceae; genus JAAXHV01. Next base: position 3,223,502 of record CBDBDW010000002.1, on the reverse strand, counting down.
ACCTGAGTTAAACCGCTCTGTGACAACTTCCTGAGGGAACTTGTCCTCAGTCGCGCCGTTTCTGCCACTGGATACGTTCAGCACCTCCAACATTGCCTCCATGTCAAGGCCGGCTGACAGCCCGAAACACATCGCCTCACTGGTGGCGGCAAGCGCGGTTGCCGCCAGGAAGTTATTTGCCAATTTCATAGCTTGACCCAGGCCAGGCTGTTCACCCAGGTAAAACGCATTTTTGGAGATAATTTCAAACATTGGAGAGCAGCGTTTGTAACTGTCATAGCTGCCTGCGCACATCAGGCTGACGTTACCTGTTTTTGCCGCAGCTATACCACCTGAAACCGGACATTCGAGATAGTCTATACCATGTCTTTGCAGTAGTGCCGCTGCTTCCCGGGCGCCGTGTAATCCGATTGTTGACAGATCGACAACTATTTCCGGTTTACTGCTCACTGGTACAACCTCGTTCAATACCTGTAAAACTACGGGTCCACTCGGCAAACTCAGGAACGTAATATCGCTTGCGTCGAAAACTTCCGCGGCCGACTCAGCGGCGAGACTTTCGTCAGGCGCTCTTGTTCTGGTTCCTGCCTTGTCAAAAACGGTTAATTGCCAGGCGCCGGCCAGGTTGTGAGCGAAGTGCCTGCCGATATTACCGAGCCCGATAAAACCCAACGATATAGAAGCGTCCATGTCGTTATACCTCGATATTGAGTTCCTCGAGCACTTTACGAAGAGAGCGAAAACAACCCACCGCAGCCGGTGCGCCGCAATAGGCATTCACGTGGATACACAGTTCTTTGAGTTCTTCCGGTGTGCATCCGTTTCGTATGGCGCCGGCAAAATGGATTCCAAACTCCTGTTCACGATTCATTGCAGCCAGCATGGCCAGTGTCAGCAGGCTTCGGTCACGTCTGCTCAGGATTCCTCTTCCCCAGGCGGCTCCCCAACATTTCCCGGTAATAATTTCCTGAAATTCTCTGAAAAAGTCCCGGTTATCACTGGTTGCCTTGTCGACATATTCATCGCCCAGTACTTCGCGGCGAATTTTCATGCCTCGCTGAATTTCTGGGGTTGTTTCCCGGTTCATATATTTCTCCTGTTGTTTAAAAGGATTTTTGCAGTAACGAGATACCCGTTGATATGGGAAGCAGTTTCACCAGGCCGACGATTATTTTATTGACACTCCCCGGAATATAATAAGGCTTACCCGCTTTCATGGCTTCATAAGACAGTCTTGCCGCCTCTTCGGCTGACAGGACCATGAAACCGGGCGTACTTTCATAGGCGGCCTCGCTGCCGGCCCTGATATGGAATTCCGAAGCTACCATTCCCGGTAAAACAGCAGTGAATATGACATTATTTTTCCTGTATTCCTCGTTCAGAGAAATGCTGAGACGCACAAGGAATGTCTTGGCCGCAACGTAGGTTGTATGGTTTGGATAGGCATAAAAACCGCCGGCTATTGAAGCGATATTCAATATGCGTCCATACTCCCTTTCCACCATGCCCGGAAGCAACGAATGTATCAGTTGCATGGGGCTGAGGTTGTTTACCTGTACCAGGTCAAGCAGCTCCTGCAGCTCAAATTCGTGATACTTTCCCGGCAGGCTGTAACCAGCATTATTGACCAGCACGTCAATGTTGATATTAAGCGTTGCCAACTTCCCCACTACTTTTTTTACGGCATCCTGCTCGGACAGGTCCTGGTTTATCACGGTAATGTTAGCGGTGCTGCTTTTCTCCAACTCGGACTTGAGCGCTTCCAAACGGTCCACGCGACGGGCAATGATAACCAGATCGTTTCCCAGCCCGGAAAAGAGCCGGGCAAATGCCCTTCCAATGCCAGATGAGGCTCCCGTAATCAAAATCGTTTTATTCTGAATATCTTTCATGGCCGGATTAATTTCTCGTGGGTAGTCAAGGTTCGGCAACGTCCAGTTCCCAAAGCGGGGGAATATTTTTCGGCTCGCAATGTTCCTGGCAAATCCATTTACACATTCTCCTGAGTGGTTCTATGCCGTCCTGGGGGGTGGCTATATTGAAATGGGCAGCATAACCCAAAGAAACAATCCGCTGGGCGCCGCGAAACGCCAGGTCGTCTGCTATTTTCTGTTTTAATGACTCCGGATATACACCGATCGTTTGACTTTCCGCCGTTATATATCCCAGCGCCTGGTTGATGGATTGTACGGGAACGATATTGGCGACACGGTCCTGCAGAAGCCCGGAAAAATCAACGGGATCGTCCAATTGGGATACAATAAAGGTGCCTTCTCCGGGTGCTGTTCCATATACTCGATAGCAATCTTCATTAAACTGAAGGTTGTCAATCTCCTGGTTTAACTCCATTGAGAGCGTTTCGCTTCTTGGATTGTCGGTAATTTGTCCGGGCAGGGAAGTAATTTTCTCCTGTACTTTCTGGCCCAGGAGATTGAGTTTTGTTATGGAGGATTCATCCGGTTTACATTCGACAAATATTACTCTGGCATTGACACACGCTTCCTGGTTGAATGATGCAATGTCCGTAGCCAGTCTTATTGCTGCATCCTCCATTGTCTGCGCAGACTCAAAGACGTCTTTACCAATAATGGAGGCGCTGAGTTTGGGATCAAGCGTAATCAGGTCTATCCCGGGCTGGAGGTAGCGCGAGATGTGTTTGACTGACGCAAATCCCCCCCAGGCAACAATTTTTTCAATATACCGTGGCTGATACAGAATTTTTTCCAAACGATCATCGCCCCCTTTCCAGTAACTGACGGCCAGGTGCCTGGTCAGCGGGTGGCCGGGCGCCAATTCAATCATTGTTTGCGCAATAGCCACCGCGGTCATGGGGTCGTTTGATGGGGTTTTGATCAGTGCGTCGCCACGGGTTACGGCATTTCGCATGACAGTGAGAGCAGCGGTATTGGGCAGATTCCCGGCAATAATGTGTATGCTCCTTGCGCCGAAGGCCCGAACGGCGATGGTGCGACCGTCAATCCGTTGGCTGGGCACCCAGTTTTCCAGATACCGTATGCCGATACAATTCTCGGCTATCTCCCGAACGACTTCACGTCGGAATATGGAATGGAGATTTTCATACGCCCAACGGAGTACTGAATCCGGCAGGCCGGACACGCTCCTGGATATTTCAAATGCCTGTTGAAGATATTCATTATGCTTAAATCTGATCCTGTCACCGAGTTCTTCCAGATATTCAAGAATTTCCTGAAAAGTAAGTGTGTACTGGTCCTTCAGTGCTGAGGGTTTGTTTAACAGCAATTTACCCACGTACTTTTTCGGATCCGGCGTTTCGAAAGATATACCACCACGGCGTCCGGCATGTGTCACGGAGTAATCCGACACAATTTCACCTCGGGCAACAAGGGGTATCTTATGCTTGACGGTCACGGACGTTTAGCTCAAAAAATAATCACATGCCCCCGGGAAGTTCAGGAGTTACCACTCAAGATAAACTCGACCGCCCTATCATGGGCATCATCTGCCCCGCCTGCACAGCTTATCTTGTCATCTCCACCCCGGGATTCTGACAGGCGCCGGATATGAGGATGAATCATGGGACCGCTCTTGCGCCCGCAAGCACAATCATGACTCCAACTGATTGTCAGTTCATCGCCTGTGAGGAATCCTCCCCAATAGGTTATGGCCAACAGATCCATAAAACCGAACCGGCCGGTTTGAGTCCCTTTCCTCGGTAATACGTTTCCCGTATCCGGGTCCAGCAAATAGGGAATTGTCTGGGGTGGCACATGGTAATTTCCCTCAGCGCATTTCGGCATGAAAGTCATGAGTTCCGTCATGCCGTATCCTTCGTGGATTTGGCGTAAACCGAAAAACTCACAAATGATGTCGAGATGATCAGCAGGCAATACCGCTCCCTTCATGCCACCGCCGACCTGGGCAAAACTTTGCGGATGGAACACGTGCTTGAGGCCGGACTCCAATCCGGCTTTTGCGGCGTGATATAACTGCGGTATCGTACCCAGCAACCACACTTTTCGACCTTTAAATCTCCCCACGGCCTCAGCAAAAAAATTTTTCATGTCCTGTTCGGCATTTCGTTTTTGTTCAATTAACCGTTCGCGCAGGGCCAGGACAGTATCGTTTTGTAACAGTTCGTCCGTTATGCCTTTTTTTTCGGCCTGAAGGAGTCTGCCCGCCAATGACATAATATCGGGGTCCATGTGGTCGTGCAGGGTGAGCACGTCTTCTTCCGGTATGTTAAATGCATCGACAAATATCTGTAATAACCTGGGAGCGGAGTTAAATCCGGTTCTGAATCCGGGAATGACAAAAGCTTTTCCGGCCGGTGATTCAAAACGTTCGTTTCGAAACGGCTTGTAGAAAAACAGCGCCGCTTCGGTGAAAACAGGACGATCTATCGAACTGCGCGGGATAAAGGATAATTTTCCTGAACTGCCGGTTGAATGTTGGATTCGAAGCGGCGAGTTCTCATCCATAAATTTCATCCATTCATCAATCGTCCGGACCTGGAATACATCGACTGCCGACAAGTCGATGGCCGTCAATCCATTCAGCCATTTTGTCAACCGGGTAAAATCACTGCGTTCAATCATCGCCAGGGGGTAAGACTTGTAAATTGTATGTTGAAACAATAACTGCGCCGCAGTGTCCAGTGAATCCGGATTGGTAATGCCCTGTCCGTCGGCAAGTCGTTTTAAGGCGGGAATTTTGTTCCGAAGGGCTTCAAAGCGAGTCTGCAACGCCCCGGTTTGATATTGATCAAGTTGCTCGGGGTCAAGGCTGTACAAGGTCTCAAGGCTTTCTGACAGGACCAAATCGGGTTGTCTTATCCAGTTTTTAATCTGAGATTTCGACATGGTTTGATCTGCTCCCGGTTTCAATGAGATGACACCCGGACACAGTTTACATAAACCGGGAATACAGTTCGAAATAAAGCCTTAAACTGCTGGTTGTAATTGATACAACACCTGATACCTTGTTATCGACTTGGGGCAACCTTATGATTGCCGGGGTGGATTAAGGCACAGCAGATGTTTGTGATAACGAGTTGGAAAATTAATTTATCTGAATTGTAGAGGTTTCTTATGAGCGGACAAGTCACAGAGCAGGATAATCGTGAGTTTCATGACGTTGCCACGACCCTGTTGTTTGAAAATGATCGGGTGAAGATATGGGAGCTGGCATTGGCCCCTGGTGAAGATACGGGGCTGCACAGGCACTATCACGATTACGTTCAGGTAGAAATAGCAGGCGACAAGATACGCGGGGTACCGGAACCGGATGCAGAAGGCACTTACACTGAGCAGATCGACATTGATGTTGAACCCGGGGCTTTCTTTTATGTTGAAAAAGGTGGTGTCGAGAACGCGATCAACATCGGTGAAAAGCCATATCAGGGTATATTGATTGAGTTGAAAGATTAGCCTTGAGGGAAGTCGAAATGACTTTAAGCGCATCTTTCTCGAGTCTCATTCCCAATCATATTCCGGAAAACCTGGTATTTGACTTTGACTACATAAAGGATGTGGAAGGTGTTGATCCCTATAAGAATATGGAGAGACTGCTGGAAGAAGATGTGCCGGATTTCCTGTATACGCCTGCTTATGGCGGGCACTGGATTGCAACACGCTATGAAGATATCCAGGCAATACTGAAGGATCACGAAAATTTCACCAGTTTCCCGATTTTGATCCCGGCCCTGGATCAGGATCGCCCTTTGATACCACAGCAAATCGATCCCCCCGACCATCAGAATTATCGTCGAATCCTGGGGCCGATGTTCTCCCCGGCAGCCATACGCAAACATGAGGAATTGATAAGAAATTTGACCAATCAACTCATCGATAGCTTCATTGGTAAAGGTGAGTGTGATTTTGTCGCGGAATTTGCAAGTAAATTGCCGACACTTGCATTCCTGAAACTGGTCGGTTCCCCGACTGAACAAGTGGAAAAACTGGTGGCCCTGGATCAAACCTTTTTATCAGGTACGCCGGAGGAACAGGAAAAGGCAGGGACGGCATTGGCCGGGTTTACTGCTGAGCTTGTTTCGGAAAAAGTCAGGCACCCGGGGGATGACTGGGTTTCATACATGCTCAGCCGCAAAGGTGAAAATGGAGAGCCCGAACTCGATATAGGAACGATTACGGAGATTACCTATTTTCTGTTTATTGCAGGTTTGGACACCGTATTGAATACACTCGGCCATACCTGGCGTTACCTGGCGTTGAACCAACACGAGTACAGGAAACTTGGAGAAGATCCGGAACTGGTAGCAGACGCTGTGGAAGAGTTCCTCCGGGTATATGCCGTGGTTAATGATGCGCGGCGTGCGCGGCACGACTTGAAATACAAGGGTATCGCTATAAAAAAAGGGGAAGCTGTATTGTTGCCTACTATGTTGGCAAACCGGGATGCCGGTGTTTTTGAAAATGCTTCATCTGTTCAACTTGACAGAGAGACGAATGTTCACCTGGCGTTCGGGGCGGGCATCCATCGTTGCCTGGGTTCCAACCTGGCGCGCATCGAACTGAGGATTGCCCTTGAAGAATGGTTAAAGCGAATCCCCGAATTCAGCATCAGGGAGAACGCCCGGGTAACTGCATACGCTCGCGTTACCATCGGTTTGCATGCCTTGCCACTTGTCTGGAGCAGTTGATGTATTTTTCCGGGCGAATAATTATCTGTGCCTCATAAATTGGGGGTAATTAAAATGAATAGAAAGAAAATAACGCTTTTGTTGATCGTCGGATGGGTCTTGTCAACAGGTGCGAGCCAGGTATTCAGTCAGGGGGCGGTATTGGAAGAAATTACGGTGACTGCTCGAAAAAGGGCTGAAAATATGCAGGATGTGCCCGTAGCCGTGACAGCATTCACCGGCGAACAACTGGAGTTGAATACCGTGGACCAGTTGGCGGACATCGGAGCTTTGACCCCGGGTCTTTCTCTTTCCACCGGGGTTGGACACCCTACCACTGCGAATGTGGCAATACGTGGACAGTCGGAAGTCGAATCCCAACTCGTATTGGATCCCGCCGTGGGCATATATGTTGATGGCGTTTACCTGGGCCGCAGCCAGGCGTTAGGTATCAACCTGTTTGATTTGGAGCAGGTGGAAGTTTTAAAAGGACCGCAGGGGACATTATTCGGACGTAATACAACAGGTGGCGCAATCAACATTACCAGCGCAGATCCCGGTGACAGCTTCGGAGCTTATGTCAAGGGGACATTCGGAAATTATGAACGAATCAATTTCCAGGGTGCAGTGAGTATTCCCCTTGCTGAAAACATGGGGGTGCGATTTGCAGCCAACATACAGGATCGTGATGGCTATGTCACCAATGAGTTGCCGGGCGTTCCAGGCAAGTTTCACGAAGAAGATGCTGAGTCCTACCGGGCCAAGCTTGTGTGGACACCTGAAAACTGGGAATTCAGGATCAACTTTGACTATTCCGAGTCAGATACCACCCCAATGGCAACGCAACCCACGTTTCAGACGCCTTGCGACCCCACTCGGGGGTTTGGTATCCAGGTTGCATTCAGCCCCGCATGTGCGACCGCTTTTGGGGGCCTTTTTGCACCGTTTAATATACCGGGAGGATTCGCCGGAACACCAAATCTTGCAGCCGGTACGGAAGCCGGCGCAACCTATCCAACCCTGGCAGAAGCGGCTGCGTATAACGCGGCGGTCCAGGATGATCCTTATACGTCCTACCTGGATTATGTCGGTTTTGCCACGCTGGAGGATTGGGGAGGCTCGATATCGATTTCCCGTGATTTCGAGATTTTTCAGATTAAATCCATTACCGGTTATCGAGAACTGGAAAACCGCAGATACTATGATGCGGATGCGACGCCATTTCCGGTACTGAATGTGGATGGAACTCTGGATCAGGAAGCCGTCTCACAGGAAGTGCAGATACTGGGTGATTTTTTTGACGGAAGCCTCAGTTATGTGGCGGGCTTTTATTATTTCAGGGAAGAAGGAACGGATGTCGTGGGAATCGATATTGCCAACACGTTTGTAGTAACCGGCGGCTTGCTCGCGCAATCATTGATCAATGATGCGGTAAACGAAAGCCTCGCTGCTTTTGGGCAGATTAACTATTCGCCCCCGGCCCTTGAAAATCTGACTGCGACGCTTGGCTACAGGCGAACGAAAGATAAAAGAGATATAACGGTCCGTCACCAGGATCTCAGCATTGTCGGCGGTCCTGTTGTCCCGACCGGGTGTGGTCTTGAGGCGCCTTTGATCTCCACTTACGGCACGCCAGGCGTTTGCGCCGCAACCCTCAAACAAACATTCTATGGCACCTCTTTACTGGCAGGCGTTGATTATAAGTTGACTGACGACAAGCTGGTTTACTTCACCTATCGGGAGGGTTTCAGAAGTGGCGCATTCAGTGGCCGGGCCGGCTCTCTTGACAGGCTTCGGCCTGTTGCTCCTGAAGAACTCGTTGACTATGAAATTGGTTTTAAAGGTGACTGGCAATTTGGAGGGCTCCCCGTCAGGACCAATGCTGCCGTATTTTTTACCGATATCGATAATCGCCAACGATCATTTACCAGGACAACCGCCAGCGGCGGTTTAACGACGATTGTCGAAAGCGCTGAAAAGGGCGAAGTGGACGGTTGGGAAGTAGAACTGCTGGTGCTGTTGGCTGAAAATCTGACCGTAAATGCCAGCGTATCCAATGCCGATGCCAAACATTCACGTTTTATCGACAGTGAAGGCGTTGACCGATCCGGTGAGCCCGTCCCACAAAGTCCTGAATACTCCTATCAGGCAGGATTTACCTACGAGCGCGAAGTGCCTGCGGGTGGTGATGTTATTCTGAGTTTCAGCTACAACTGGCTGGATAGTCAGTCGTTTGGTTTTAATCCCCATCCCACTACAACCTCAGGTTCCTATGATTTGGTGAACGTCAGGGCAGGCTGGACCAACATATTGAACACTGGTTTTGATGTGGTGGCCTGGGGCAAAAACCTTGGCGACTCGGAGTACGTTACCGGCGGTGTGTTCCTGTTTGATAATGCCGGTCTAAGTACTAACCAGCAGAGTGAACCAAGAACATATGGCGTAGATATCAAATATCAATTTTGAATTTTCACGATCAAGGCTTTGCACGCCTCGGTGAAATGTAACTCCGGCTGGGGGCAGATTTATGTCTGTCCCCGGAATTTACACAGCAGCATCAGTCGTTCTTACCTGACTTATTAAAATTTGAGCGGCTGCATATCCGGATGCTGCCTGAGTTCTTCAGTCAGGAAATCCACCAGCACTCTTGATTTTTGGGGTAATCCTTTTCTATGTTGTGTTATCACGTATACGCTGTTTCCGGTAGCCACCTGATCAGTCAATAAATGCTTTATTTTTCTCTCTCTCAGGTAGGGAGCGGCCGCTAAAGTTGCAAGCTGGGCAATGCCGGCGCCATGTAATACTGCCTGCAGTTGGGTATCCGGGTCATTAACACAAATTATGCTATTGATATGCCTTTCTATGGGTTTGCCATCAATGACAAACACCCAGGGTCTTTCCTTGCCGTTAATCACATTCAATAAATTTATGCAGCGGTGCCGCTCCAGATCTTCTATAGCTCCGGGTTCACCGTATCTTTCTATGTATTCATGGGAAGCGCATATCACCAGTTGCACCGAAGCAATTTCCCTTGCAATCAGAGTGCTTGCTGCAAGCTTGCCGACACGAATACCTACGTCTATTTCCTTTTCGACTATATCGGTAAAGTGATCATCGATCACAATATCAAGTAAGATTTCAGGGTATTTATCGGCGAATTTTGCTAACAGCGGCGCGATAAAATTCCTACTTAAGAGGTAGGGTGAAGCAAGACGAACCTTACCCATCGCTTCCTGTTTTACCGCTTTCAATTCCCGCAATCCTTCGTTAATTGCACCCAGGCCCAGCTTACATTTTTCAAAAAAATTTCTTCCTTCCTCAGTAAGGCTGATTCTGTGTGTGGTGCGATTAAACAGCCGGACACCGGTAAACTCTTCCAGCTGTATTACATGCTTGCTGGCCGCCTGGGGAGAAATACCCAACTCGTGAGCAGCCTTGCTGAAACTTTGCAATTCAGCAGAATGGATGAATGTATTGATGGCTTTCAATTGATCCACGTTGAATCACCTCAAAATATTGCATGATCCGTGCCGATGCCCAATTCAGATTTATTGAACACCAAAATCAGTATACTTGAAATATGTGTAGTGAATCAGGTGATTTCATCAACCGGTTTGGCGAGTTCCTTTTCAAACCGGGTCAGTAATTCATCTTCCGGCCTGACCCCGGACAAGGTGAAACCAGACTCAAACTTGAAAAGTGGAACACCATTAGTCAATTGATCTCTGGCAATAGCGCTTTGTTCAGTAACCCATCTCCTGTCAAGGTCTGAAGCAAGCCTGGAACTGATTTCGTCACGTTCCATTTTGTTTCTTGCAGCAATATCCAGCAGGATATTCTTGTCCCCGATATCTTTACCGTCCTGGAAATAGGCTGAAAAAACAGCATCTACTACCATATTTTGGCAACCATATCCGCCGGCCCACTTGATTAACCTGTGAGCGTGTAATGTGTTGACCCCTTTTGTAATCCGGCTGAACTTCAGGTCGACACCCAGGTTTTTTCCAAGCTCTTCAATTTTAGCAAACTGTTGATGAACCCGGTCTTTTCCGCCGAATTTTGCTTCAATGGTGGGCCAGTAATCATACCCGGATTCGGACACATCAGGTTCCAGCTGGTAGGGTGTAAATTCAATTGCAAACTCGATATCCGGCCTCCGGCTCATTGCACGTTGTAACTGTATTTTGCCAAGGTAACAATAGGGACAAACGATATCGAAAATCATGGTAATTTTCATATCGATAACTCCTATTTCCTGATGTATGCTGGATTTCTTCTAGGCCGCCGGTAGCGGATAGTTGGCGGGATATTCAAGGCTGATAGATAAAGGGTGATAACGAAAAGCGGGAGAGTTATCTAAATCTCCGCCAAGATGGTCAATAACAGCCTGTGAAATTTCGCCACTGATATCAATGATACCGAGATCGCAGGTTTCCATGAGGAGGGGTATCAGGTGGTGAGTATTTTCTGCGTGTGCGAGAAACGCCTCTGAGCTTTCGTAGTGTTCATGGACAACACAGTGTGTTTGATTGTTGTCCAGATAATGCTCGTATAACAGGGTTCCCCGGTCCTTTTCTTCCGTGATAGCCTTGAATTCCCTGATTAGCTCCTTGAATCTTTCGAGTCTCCCTGGAAAGATAGTCAAACGTACTGTAAATATAATTTTGCTCATGAAAAATCCCGAAAACCAGTATGGTTATTATGTGTTGGATTGCCGGCAAAGTGTACAACAGCGCGTTTGTATGCTTTCAACTGCCCGTTGCTTTCACATGCCGCCTGGTTTATGGAGAATCGGTAAACATCAGTATGCCAGTTAACCTGCGGACAAATGAATACTTCAACAAATATACCGGCACACATTCCGGATAGTCTTGTATTCGAGTTTGACTATCTTAAGGAAACCGATGATGTGTCCTGTCCATTTCACGTGTATACAGGTTTGAGCGAGCGCGGCGCCCCCGATTTTTTTTATACGCCTTCCTATGGCGGACACTGGGTAGCTGGAAACTTCGAACTCATCAGGGAGATTTACCGGGACCATGAGCGATTTACGACCCTGCCGACAATGAGCATTCCACCTGTGGAGGGGATGCGTCTCATGGCGCCATTGCAAATCGAACCACCTGATCATCAAAAATACCGGCGCGTTCTGAGCCCGCTGTTTACCCCTGCTGCAGCGCTTCGCATGGATGTCGAAATCAGGCGGCCGGTGGTTCAACTGATTGATGCTTTTGCCGATAATGGAAAATGTGATTTTGTCCGTGATTTTGCCAGGTATCTTCCCGGGCAAGTATTTCTCAGCCTTATGGACCTGCCACCCGAGCGCCGTGAGGAGTTCATAGGCTGGGCTGATGATGTGCTTTCCGGTGATGAGGAAGTGCAGGTCAGGGCAGCGCAAAATATTACACAGGTTATTACTGACTTTGTTGATCACAAGATGGCCGTTCCCGGCGAAGATATAATAAGTACTATGGTTGAGGCCAGGAGCGAGGAGGGGGAGAGGTTATTCAATCGTGATGAGATGATTAATACAGGGTGTTTTTTGTTCCTGGCTGGTCTGGATACCGTTCTGAATACGCTTTCCTTCTCATGGAGATTTCTCGCGGAAAATCCGGATCAGGTAAAAAAACTGGTTGAGTATCCGGATACCATTCCCGACGGGGTTGAGGAATTATTACGGTTATTTTCTGTCGTTAACGGATCGCGCCGCGTTCGTGAGGATTGTGAATTCAATGGTGTCTCACTAAAAAAAGGAGAAGCAATCCTGACACCTATCAGCGCTGCCAATCTTGATGAAAGCGTCTTTGAAAATCCGTATGAATTTGAGCCCGGCAGGGAAGCAAATATTCACCTGAGTTTTGGGGCCGGCATTCACCGCTGTCTGGGTTCGAACCTGGCCAGAATCGAAATTAAAATCAGCCTTGAGGAATGGTTAAAACGTATCCCGGAATTCAGTATTGCAGGTGGGGAAAAAATCAAAGCCGTTGCCGGCATTACTATGGGATTGAAAAGTCTTCCTCTTGTGTGGTAAATCACTCCAAAAACGGGCCAGGCGGATTACGTCTGGATATCTCCTAATACCTGGGGAACCTCAGGGGCAATCCCAACGGCTTCTTTGGCAAACAGCGTAGCAGAGCGTTCGGTAATATTGGCGAGATGTGTTCTAGCAGTGAGCACGTCACGAACATACCTCTGCACCAGGTTGTCATCATTTATTATACCGGTTCCACTGGCTTTCCAGATATTCATGGCCGCATTAGTGGCGCGTTCGACGGCATTCGCGGCTTCAAAACGTACTCTCTTCCTCAAAATCAAAGGAATTTTTTCGTCAGCCCGGGCGTAATCATACATTTCATTGATCAGCGAAGTTAACATCATTTTGGATGACTCGATGTCGGAAATGGAATCTGCTATACGTACGTGAATCCTGTCTTCCCGGGACAGGTCATAGCCTTTGTTAAGTGTTCCCGCCGTGCTGGTTATGTATTCGACGAACTGGTTATAGGCGCCCTTTGCAGCGCCGAGCGCTGCGAAAGAAAGCAGTGGCGCAAACAGGGCCATGAAAGGCATCCTGTATAGTGGACCGGTATTCACCTGCTGGCCCGGGTTGTTGCAATAGTAGGCATCCTCCAGGTCGTTGGAACGATGTTCGGGGACAAAAACGTCTTTTATAACAATGTCATTGCTGCCGGTTCCGCGCAGGCCGAATGTGCGCCACGTGTCCACGATTTCATACTCTGAAATCGGTATCAAGAAATTTCGAAGCTGCGGCATTTTGTCCTTCCTCGGAATGACTCCCCCAACGAGTACCCATGTGCATCCATTGGCGCCACTTGAATATTTCCACCTGCCATTGAGAATGTATCCGTCATCCACCTTTTCAACCTTGCCCATCGGTGGAAAGGAGGAGGAAATGATAGCGTCAGGGTCATCGCCCCATATATCAACCTGTGCCTGGTTTTCCATGGCGGCCACTTCCCAGCTATGCGGATTTATTACACCGTAAATCCAGCCTGTAGATGGGCAGACTTCCGAAATATCGTAGATGGTGTTGAAAAATGTCATCGGCGGCATTTCAAAACCTCCCCAGCGCCTGGGTTGAAAGACTTTGAAAATACCCGCCTCGTTCAAGTCTTTAAACGTAGCAGCAGGGATTTGATAAGATTTTTCAGCCTCATCAGTACGTGATTTTATATTTGGCAACAAGGCTTGAACCCGTTGATAATATTCTTCAACCGATACGGTTGCCGAGCTTTCCGGTTGAGATGGGGGTAGTTCCGAGCGGTCCGCTAATGCATTCGCCATTAATATCACCTTTATCAGACTAGATTGATAAATAATACTACCGATAAATACGAGTATAGGAAGGAGAGAAAAGTTTAAACACTTTAAACATAATGTTGTAGCAGTTCCCCGCTTGCAATCGGAAGGAAATTTACTTTCCAGAACAGGCGAAAGGTTATTGGCATTTTCACTTAATCGTCTATGACCCTGATAGCCCTTTCAGGGCAGCTTCTGGCCCCCAGAACTGCTCCCTTCTGCAGTTCTTCCGGTATATCTTCAAGCAATATGACGCACTTGCCGAATATTTCGTCAGTACCGTAGACTTCCGGGCATTTTGCCGCGCAACGGGCATGGCCGCTACATACTTCCAAATCTACCGAGACCTTCATTTAAATGCTCCTGTTTGTCTGATCGAAACATTGAGCATTATATCCGATTTGAGTTAAAATGAATAATGAATCAAAAATCATTAATATGAATATCTCCGGTTCAATAGAAATGCCGGGGCCAGAGTAAAAACCCATCGGAATGTGCAGTGTTATCACACATCTCAAGGGTTTTTACTCTGACCCCACCTATCGAGGAGAGAGGTAATAATGAAAAATCTGAAAGGTAAGGTTGCATTGATCACCGGCGCGGCTTCCGGCCTGGGGAAAGCCATGGCTCAACGATTCGCGCAAGAGGGTTCAATTGTCGTGGTTGCGGACAGAAATGATGTTGCAGGCATTGAGGTGGCTGACGCCATAAAGGGTCATTTCATTCAGGTTGACGTGGCCGATGCGAATTCAGTCGAACAAATGATAGTGCAATGCGTTGAAAAAAACGGACGTCTGGACGTTCTGGTCAACAACGCCGGCATTGAATCCCTATGGGCGCCGATCCATGAGAGTACTGTCGAGAACTGGCAGAAGGTCATCGATATTGACTTGACCGGGGTGTTTTACTGTATGAAGTATGGAATTGCGCAAATGCTCAAACAAGGTGGAGGAGGCGCAGTGGTCAACACCTGCTCAACTGCCGGCTTAGTTGCTTTTCCGGTGATCCCGCCTTACAACGCGGCAAAAGCAGGAGTGGCAAACCTGACCAGGGAGGCTGCGATTGAGTATGGAACAGATTTGATCAGGGTTAACGCAGTCGCCCCGACTGCGGTCAAGACAGATTTGTTGCTGAGGGTCGTCAATGATGATCCGAATAAGTCTATTGAAGATTACGAAACGTTCAACCCTCTTACAGGTATGCCTGTGCCCGAAGATATTGCTGCCGCAGTCGCTTTCCTGGCCAGTGATGACGCACGTTTTATCAGCGGGGTAATCCTCCCTATTGATGGGGGTTATACCGCACGATAAGAAATGGATTTCCTTATGCTTCCCGCGAGCAAGGCTGTTCATGTATGGCAAAGTTGATGATGACGAATTACGGAGATTTGAAATAGGTACAGATAATGAGTCCTGAATTCTATCCGGCAATAATTAACGGCGAAAAGGTAGCGACCGGGAAGTCACTCGATGATATCAACCCCTCAACCGGAAAGGTATTTGCCCAATTCGCCCGGTGTGGTCCAGATGAGATAGACCAGGCCGTGGAAGCGGCCAGGGAGGCATCGAACAGGGTATGGAGAGAAACTGACGCAGCAGCGCGGGGGGCTGTCATCAGGCGGATGGGTGAGTTACTTTTGCAGAACAAGACGGAATTGACCCATCTTGAGAGCCTGGATACTGGAAAACCGCTCACCCAGGCAAATGCCGATGTAATGGTGTCTTCAAGATATTTCACCTATTACGCCAGTGCCATCGAGACACTGCATGGTGACAACATTCAGGGCAAGAAAGATGCTTTTGCCTATACTGAAAGAGAACCCTTCGGTGTTACGGCCCATATTATTCCCTGGAACTACCCCATGCAGATCAGCGCGAGGACTTTGGCTCCCGCCCTGGTGGCGGGGAACTGTTGTATCCTGAAACCTGCGGAAGAAGCCCCTCTTACCTCTATAAGGTTATGTGAACTGGCGCTGGAAGCAGGGCTGCCGGCAGGCGTGTTGAACGTTGTCCCCGGACTCGGTCATGAGGCCGGAGCGGCCTTGAGCGCTCATCCGGGTATCGATCACCTTTCGTTTACCGGGTCCAGACAGGTAGGGACGCTGGTTGCCCGGGCCGCCGCCGAAAATATTGTTCCTGTTACCCTGGAACTGGGAGGGAAATCACCCAATATCGTTTTTCCGGACGCAGATCTGGATGTCGCCATTCCAACCATAGTCAATTCCATAATCCAGAACGCCGGTCAGACCTGTTCCGCAGGGTCGAGGTTACTGGTGCACGAATCGATCAATGAGGAAGTGCTGGAGCGTATCGTCAAGGCGCTCAGCGATATCAGGATCGGTCATGGTGCGGATGATCCCGATCTTGGGCCGTTAATCTCTGAACAGCAACTCGAACGCGTTGTATCCTATGTCCGGCAGGCCAGAAATGATAGCAACCTGGTTTGCGGCGGAGGGCTACCGGTTGATGAAAAACTTGCCGGGGGATTTTTCTTTTTGCCGACCTTGTTTGCGAATGTTAAATCCGGGATGCCGATCTGGCGTGAGGAAGTTTTTGGTCCTGTCCTGGCCGGAGCAACATTTAAAGATGATGAAGAGGCGCTGGCGCTGGCAAATGATTCTGAATACGGCATGATATCTGCAATCTGGACCAGTAATGTGCAACGTGCTCACAGGATGGCAAAGGAATTGCTTTGCGCACAGGTGTATGTGAATTCATACGGAGCAGGCGGAGGAGTAGAATTGCCATTCGGTGGATATAAGCGCTCGGGCTACGGCCGCGAGAAAGGTTTCGAAGGATTGCTTCAGTACACCCAGCTCAAGACCGTATTGTTCAAATTATAGGAAAACGTAGTGCGGGTACCGGATTTACCCTCACTGCGGGTTATCATCATCTTTCATGGTTACGTCCCCGGGAAACGAATTTCGTAAAGGTTGGCCTGTGGTACTTTCGGCCGGCATGGGTCTGGCGGTTGCGCTGACACCGTTGCTGTTCTATTCATTGGGGCTGTTTATCAGGCCCCTGGAAGAGGCGTTTGGCTGGAGCCGGCAGGAAATCTCCACTGCATTTCTGGTAGTTACCCTGGGGAATTCGGTCGGTGCGCTACTTGCGGGGTGGCTGGCCGATCGACTTGGTTCCCGTTCCATAGCGCTATATTCAATGGCCTGTTATCCCTTGTGCCTGGTCGGTTTATCGAGAATGGAGGGAAACCTGCAAACTTTCTTTATTCTCTGCGGGACCGCGGCTATCGTGGGCATCGGTACAACGGCAGTAGTATTTACACGCGCTGTCACTACCTGGTTTGAACGGCAGCGGGGCCTGGCCCTGGGGATTACCCTGACAGGCACGGGAATTACCGCGACCCTTGTCCCGCTTTATGTGGCTTTTTTTCTGGAACACATTGGCTGGAAGGGCGCATTTCTGTCTCTTTCAATATTGCCCTGGGTAGTCGGACTACCTGTCATCTTTTGGGGCTTCCATGAACGGCCCGCAGGCAATGGCGCCGTACGATCAGTTCAGGCAGGCAATTTGAATGGTTTCAGTTTCAAACAAGCGCTGGGCCGGCCCGACCTGTATATAATTTCCGTTGCAGCGGGATGTATCTCCTTTGTGGTCGGCAGCCTGATTCCACATTTGCCGACATTACTGGTAGACCGGGGCCTCAGTGTCGCGGAGGCAGCAAAAATTGCCGCGTTGGTGGGTGTGTCGGTTATGAGCGGGAGGTTGATAGTCGGCTATCTGGTCGACCGTTTTTTTGCGCCAATGGTTGCGGCGGTCTGCCTGTCATTACCTGCAATCAGTGCTGTTTTACTGCTGGCGGGCGATACTTCAAGCTCATGGCTGGTTGCGTTGTGCATAGGTTTTGCCGCGGGCGCCGAGTTTGACCTGATTGCATATCTGGTTAGCCGCTATTTCGGTCTTAAGGCATACAGTGGAATTTATTCCATTCCCTTTGCCGTGAACATGATAATGGTAGGGATCGGTCCCGTTATTATGGGAAGAATCCATGATATGCAGGGTTCTTATTACCATGGGTTACAAATCTGCATTGCCTTGGGGATAATCGGGGCATTGTTATTTCTTGTGCTGAGGCAATACCCTGATATCGACGATATCATGCGACACGCATAAGGCAGCACATGATTATTCGGGGTCATGCCTGTTACAATCGGCAATGAAGTTATCAATGGTAAAGCTGTGTTCTCAGTGCAGTTTTACCGGCAGCCTTGAGAACATCTGTGAAGCAGGCGCACCTCTCAGCGGAGGTTCGCCATCCAGAGAAATTTTCGGGAAACGTTCAAAAATTGTCTTGAGCGCTACCCTTGTTTCCAGTCGGGCCAGCATATTGCCCAGGCATACGTGAATCCCGCCGCCGAACGACAGTTGTTTGATATTGTTACGTTGGACATCGAAATTGTCCGGGTCTTCATATCGTGCAGGGTCCCGGTTGCCTGCGGCCGGCAGCAGCATAACGATAGCCCCCTTTTTGATACAGGTACCTTCTATTTCCGTATCACTCAGGGCAACCCGGGACATGATGAAGTGAATCGGCGCGTTATACCGAAGAATTTCTTCTACCGCGTTGGGGTACAAACCCGGGTTATCACGCAGGATATCCAACTGATCCGGGTGTTTAATTAATTGATAAATTCCCTGTTCGATGGTCGTGGTAGTGGTTTCGGAACCGGCAATCATCAGTTGTATGATGGTGGCGGTAAGTTCGTTGGACGTAAGCCTGTCGCCGTCTTCTTCAATTCGAACCAGAAAACTAATGTAGTCGTCCCGTGGCGCCTTTCTCCTGTCTTCGATGAGCCTGCCGACCAATTCGTCAAGTTCTCTGTAGGCCCGGTCAGGCGCAATCAGTTGCTCTTCCGTCGGCGCCGGTACAATGACAATCTCTGCCACAGTATTTGCCTGCTTGATGCAGAATTTGACATATTCGTCAGGAATTCCGAGCATAGTGCAAATCACGGTCATGGGTAAAAGAGACGAAAAATCTGTGTGCAGGTCCGGCTTCGGTTTAATAGCCGCTTCGTCCAACAGCCTGTCTGTCACTCTCCGTATCCGGTCCTGGAACTTGTTGACTCTTGGTCCTAGGAATGCCGGCATTACCAATTTGCGTAACCTGGTATGATCCGGCGGGTCGATTCCGACCATGAAACTGGCAATATAATTCATGGTCGGGCTTTCTGCATAAATCGGGTTCTTCAGGTTGTCACTTGCGCGGTCACCCTGGCCGAGCAAAAGGTTATTCAGGACACTCTCGTTCCCGGAATAACTGCTGACGAACCACATTGAGAACCTTTGACTATAGTAAACGGGAGCAATTTCTCTCAGGCGATGGTATACAGGATAAGGATTTGGGTGAAATCCCTGGTTGACCATCAGTTCGCTTATCAGGTCTTCCGCATCTTCAATTTGACAAGTCAGGGCGCCGTCTGAGGTCATAATAGTTTTCCGGTCGTATGCCTATAGGTTCATTCTCATGATTTCAGCAGATGTGCCTGAAGACCGTCAATCAGGTTGTTGTATCCTGTTTCAACGGCAATTCGAACCTCTGGTTCCGGAGTATTCCCACAATCGATAACTGAATGCCAGATAATTTCTGTGCGCCGGTTGTCACCCCGTACGCTGATATCGGCGAGATAACTCTCGTATGGCAACAATGAACATTTAGCTATACTGTAACTAAGTGTCTTGTTTACGGGGTCAAGGGATTCAAGCTTCTCATCGACCGGTTCGAAACCTGTTAGAAAAGCACGGCGAATCATGCCGACGCCGGCGCCGATAACTTCCACTTTTTCCAGTTTTGGTATGGCCCATTCTCCCAAACATCCGAAATCTTCCAGCAAAGTCCAGACTTCCTTTTCACCTACCGGTATTTTTCTTTTTACGCTCACTTCCAGCATGTATAAGTCCTCATGCCAGCCCCATCGATATAGTTTTTTCCAGTAATTCCCGCGTTGCATTCATAGCCATCATCGCCAGCCATACTTTCGTCTCGAAATCTACCGTCGCCAGAGAGATTGAAGCCCGAGTTTAGTCATATTTTTAATTCCGGTCAACAAAAAATGAATTATGGGTCAGAGATCATTATTTTATTGATTTCAGTGCTTCATAAGGGTAAATTATATGGAAACACCAATTAACCGGCGGGGTTTACCGCGTGGACCATTCAGAACTTCGGTTTGCCCCCGTGCGAGAAAAAAACCTGGAAATATCAAATGTATTCTAACCTTCCCCTTTACCGGCGCGCTATTGATTTCGACGCATTTGACAACGAATTTGCGCCGCCGGACATTTTTGCGGAAACAACTTTTAAAGCGTCCAGGGATGAAATCCGGGCGTTGCAGGAGCAACGGTTTCAGCAAATTATCAAATACGCGTGGACCAATGAATTTTATTGCAAGCGCTGGACCGCAGCCGGAGTGGAGGAAGGCGATGTTCGGTCACTTGATGATATCGTTAAATTGCCGACCTACACGACTGAGGATGTAAAAGACGATCAGGCTGAAAATCCGCCATACGGTTTTATCAATGGCGTTGACGTGCGTACCGAACTGAATACAAATCCTTTAAAGGTTCAAACGAGCAGCGGCACTACAGGCAAGCCGCGCCCATCGCTTCTCGGCGTTCTTGAGTGGGAGCTGATCGGGCTTCAAACCGCGCGTTCGCTTTATATTCAAGGCGCACGTCCCGGTGACGTGATGCAAATTCCGGCAACAAACTCTTTGTCGCAATTTGCCTGGGTTTTTTATAAAGCCGCTCATGACTATCTCGGCATTTTGCCGATCACGACGGGTAGCGGCGTTGTCACCCCAAGCAGGAAACAGCTCGAAATCGCTTTTGATTACGGGACGAATATTCTTCCGTGCTTCCCGGAATACTTGACGAGCCTTGCAAAAACGGCGCGCAATGAATTAGGGCGTGATGTTAAAGATTTGCGCGTGAAATTCATTCCAACTTTTCTGGGGCCGGATACGAAGGGTGCCCTGCGCAAGGAGTTGGAAGATCTTTACGACTGTGATGTTTACGACAACTATGGTACCAATGAGATTTCCATTGCCGCTTTTGAGGGACCTGATAAGGACGGACTCTACATTATGGAAGATCTTGTTTATCTTGAGGTACTCGACACGGAGACGGGCGAGCCGGTTGCACCCGGTGAAACCGGTAATCTTGTCGCGACCTGCCTGTCGCGGCGAATACCGCCCGTCATTCGCTTGAATTTGCGCGATCTCAGTCGCGTCGTGTCGCGCGGCGAAAGCGCGCTGGGCAGTTCGTTCCAGCGAATCGACCACTTTCTCGGCCGTAGCGACGACATGGTGAAAATTCGCGGCGCCAATGTTTATCCCATGGCTTGCCTAAACGCGGTCAAAAGTGATCCGCGCACCACGGGCGAGTGGTTCTGCATTGCCACCAGAAGCCAGAAAGACGGCGTTATCCGAGATGATTTAACCGTTCAGGTTGAGGTATCAAAGAGCGCCAGCGCTGTTGATGGGCTGGAGGCGATACTTTCTGAGAAACTGAAAAGCGATCTCGGTATTGGCGTCATCGTTGAGCTTGTTGACGAGGGCTCGCTGACAGACGTTGCAAATATCGGCAAGGAAGGTAAAGCGAAACGTCTTGCTGACAGGCGATTTGAAGATTCGTAGATACGATGGCAAATCTTGCGGAGATGTTTGATTTAACGGATCAGGTTGCTTTGGTTACCGGCGGCAGCCGTGGTCTGGGACGCGATATTGCGGCAGGCTTGCTGGAAATGAATGCAAAAGTTGTCATTACCGCGCGAAAAAAAGAGGAACTCAAGAGCGCCGAAAAGGACCTTGAAAAAATCAGCAGTAATGTGTGTTCGATTCAGGGCGATGTTTCGTCGCTTGGGGCGATTGCCGGGTTGATCGATACTGTGATGGAAAAGTTCGGCGATATCGACATTCTCGTAAACAATGCCGGCACAAGCTGGGCGGAGCCTGCTGAAGAGCATTCCGTCGAGGGATGGCGCAAGGTAATGGCGTTGAATGTCGACGGTTTATTTTTCCTTACGCAGGAGGTCGCGCGCCGCTCCATGATCCCGCGCAAGCGAGGTAAAATAATCAATATTGCCTCCATCGGCGGCATGTTTGGCAACCCACCTGCCTACAATGCATACACGTCCGGTTATTGTGCCAGTAAGGGCGCCGTTGTCAGCCTGACGAAGCAGTTGGCGAGCGAATGGGGCAAGCACAACATCAATGTAAACGCGGTTTGCCCGGGTTTTTTTGAAACCAGGATGGCGGAAGGATATTTGAACGCCCTGGGTCCGGAAATCATGAAGCTGGCGCCGTTGCAACGGATCGGCGGAAGCGATGACCTGAAAGGCGTAATCGCATTTTTTGCGTCTGAAGCGTCGCGCCATGTTACGGGTCAGGCGCTTGGCGTCGATGGCGGTGTTTCCGCGGTTTAATTTACAGGGAGTTCACATGGACCACGATTTCAATAATATTTCAGTTGAGGTTTCGGGCAAGCGAGCGCGTTTCACGCTGAACCGGCCGGAAAAAAAGAACCCCCTGAATTGGGAGACGGTTCGCGAGCTACGCATTGCCGCCGAGCAGATTAAAAAAAACCACGAAGAAGTGATGACGGTCGTTATCATCGGTTCGGGGGATAGTTTTTCAGCCGGCGGTGATCTTGAGAAATATCTTGAGCTGTTTGAGAACCCGGATGATTTCAGCGGCTTCATGGAAGAGTTTTACCGGCTATTTTGTGCAGTTGAGGAGTCCCATGCTGTCTACATTGCGGCGATCAATGGTGTGTGTGTGGCCGGCGGTCTTGAGGTACTGCTTGCCTGCGATGTGGTTATCGCGAAGGAAAGCGCACGGATTGGTGATGGGCATCTTAACTTCGGTCAACTGCCAGGCGCCGGCAGCTCCATCCGGGCATGGCGTGCCATTGGTACCCACAACGCCAAGCACCTGATATTCACGGGTGATCTTCTACCGGCTCGCAGGGCGTATGAACTGGGGCTGGTGCAGGAGATTGCTCCGGATGCGGACTTTGAAGCGGCGATCAAGAGAATGGAAGAAAAGATTCACCGCAAGAGCCCAGTCAGCGTCAAGGGCGTAAAACACCTGATGAACCGAGCCGTATACGAGGGCCTTGAGCAGGGCTTGCGTACAGAGATGAGGTATGTGCACCGTTACGCGACCACGGAAGCGGATCCCATGGAGGGCTTGCTTGCCTTCCGCGACAAACGCAAACCCACATTCGGCAAGAAGAAACGTCCCAAACCATAATCAAGAGAGTCCCAATGGCTACCTGGTCACTAAAAGATAAATATGCGATTTCCGGCATCGGTTATACGGAGTTTTCAAAAAACTCCGGGAAAACCGTTCAGCGCCTGGCGTCCGAAGCATGCCTGAAGGCAGTGGAAGACGCCGGTGTTGATATCAACGAAATCGACGGGCTCGTCAGTTACAGTATGAACGACTCTGTTATGGGTGTTGCCATCGCGACAGAGCTGGGCATACCGGATGTGCAGTATGCCATGGACTATTATGCAGGCGGCAATGCAGCGAATTTGGTTATTTCCAACGCGGCGTCGGCAATCGAGGCCGGTATGGCGAATAATGTCCTGTGTTTTCGCGCCATGAACGGACGCTCCGGCTTTCGTTTTGGTGGTGGCGGTAACGCAGCACAGGCCGCAGGCGTTACGCAATACAGCGCGCCATTCGGGCTTATGACCTACGGCCAGGCGATGGCGATGTGGTGTCGCCGTCACATGATTAGATACGGCACCACCAGCGAGCAGCTTGGCACGATTGCGACGACGTTCAGGGGAAACGCCATGCTTAACCCGCGGGCTATGATGCGTAAGCCGCTCTCCATGGATGAATATATGGATGCGCGTATGATTGTCGATCCGTTTCGCATGTATGACCTTTGTCTCGAAACGGATGGCGCCTGCGCGGTGCTGGTGACATCGGCAGAACGGGCAAAAGATTTCAGGAAGAAGCCCGTCTATATCACGTCGGCGGCCTACGGGGGGGGTCCCAGCCAGGGCCAGAATGGAGAAGACCTCCTGCGCTGGCCGGATCATTCTCATAATGCTTATCCCTATATACAAAAAGGTTTGTGGGAGGGCGCGGGTCTTACAAAAGACGATATCGATTTCGCGCAGATCTATGATTGCTTTACCTATAGCGTTCTGATGGCGCTCGAAGGTCTGGGGTTTTGTGCTGAAGGGGAGGGCGGCCCCTTTGTCCAGGATGGTAATATTCGCGTTGACGCATCATTGCCGCTCAATACAGCCGGTGGCCTGTTGTCGGAAGGTTATATTCACGGGCTGAACCATGTCATTGAAGCCGTTCAGCAATTGCGCGGCGAAGCGGGCGAAAGACAACTCAAAAACGCCAATGTCGGCCTCACAACGGCGGGCGCAATGACATGCGCCAGCGCACTTATCCTGCGGAATTAGCGCTATGTCCAACTACGTGAAACCGCTTCCGGTTGTTGACATTCAAAGCGAGCCTTTCTGGTCTGCTTGCAAAGAAGAGCGTCTGGTCATTCAAAAGTGTAATGTATGTGGAACGCACCGATTTCCGGCGATGCATTATTGCGCAAATTGCCGATCGGGTTCCTACGATTGGGTTGAAGCCTCCGGCAAAGGCAAAGTGTTCAGCTGGATTATTGTCAACCATCCCGTTCCAGCCAATATATGGGGCGACGACGTTCCCTACGCAGTGGGGCTGATCGAACTCGACGAAGGCGTTCGCATGGTATCCAACATCATTGAATGCGAGCACGAAAAAATCGCCGGGGATATGCGCGTCGAAGTGACCTTTGAGCAGGCCGGCGATGAATTCAAATTGCCTAAATTCAAGCCTGCGGAGTAGGGAAGGCGGCGATGTCAGCACTCCCTGAAACTACCGACGTTAGAACGGGGCACTCGTTCGATGAAGCACGTTTGTCCACGTATTTGCAGGATAATATACAAGGCTATCAAGCGCCGGCAACCGTACGGCAGTTCTCCGGTGGCCAATCCAACCCCACGTTTTTGATTGAAACTCCCAAAAAGAAATACGTCTTGCGTAAAAAGCCACCAGGCGAGTTATTGCGAGGGGCGCATATGATTGAGCGTGAATACCGTGTTTTTGCGGCTTTACAGGGGAGCGATGTTCCTGTCCCCAAGGTGTATCTGCTCTGCGAAGATGACGCTGTTGTGGGCACCCCGTTCTACGTTATGGAGTATATCGACGGCCGCGTATTCCAGGACCCCTCCTTACCGGGAGTGGAGGCAACAGAGCGCGGAAAAATCTATGATGCGATGGGCGAGACACTCGCAGAGCTTCATTCCATCGACTGGCAGGCTGCCGGACTGGCTGATTTCGGCAAACACTCCGCCTATGTCGAGCGACAGATTCGTTTGTGGACAAAGCAGTTTCGTGCGGCGGAAACAGATCCTAACCCGGCGATGGAGAAGCTCATCGAGTGGCTGCCGGAAAATATTCCCGACGATGATGTCACGACCATTGCCCATGGCGATTTCCGTCTCGAAAACCTGATTTTTCATCCGACCGAACCCAGGGTGCTGGCGCTACTGGACTGGGAGCTGGCAACCTTGGGGCACCCATTGTCGGACCTGGCATTTAACTGCATGGTCTATCACCTGCCGCATGGAACTCCGGGTATCAACGGCATGTGCGATCTTGACCTTGCGGCGCTCAATATCCCCGATGAGCAGGACTATCTGGATGCATATTGCGCACGCATCGGGCGCGCGGGTATCGCTGATTGGCGGTTCTATCGGTCATTTGCCATGTTCCGTTCAGTGTCGATTCTTCAAGGGGTCTATGCGCGTGCCTTGCAGGGGATCGCGAGCGCGGCGGACGCGCTTGCAGTCGGCAAGGTCGCATGGCCGCTCGCAGAGACGGCGTGGCGTCTAATCGAAGAATATTGATTACGTAAGAGAGTAGAGGGCGTGCCAGCCATGTATTTCGAACATTCAGAAAAGACCAAAAAGCTCATAGAGCGGGTTTCGGCGTTCATGGATGAGCATGTATATCCAGCCGAGCGCGTTTACGAGGAACAACATGCAGCTCAGGCTGACCGTTGGGACATCCCGCCTGTCCTGGAAGAGTTGAAACAAAAGGCGAGGGCACAGGGATTGTGGAATCTGTTTTTGCCTGAGAGTGACCTGGGCGCTGGCCTCACCAATGTCGAATATGCGCCGCTCTGCGAGCTCATGGGGCGAAGCTGGATTGGTCCGGAGACTTTCAACTGTTCGGCCCCGGACACCGGCAATATGGAAGTGCTCGAGCGGTATGGCACCGCTGCCCAGCAAGAGCAGTGGCTGAAGCCGCTGCTGGCTGGTGAAATTCGTTCTTCCTTCTGCATGACTGAACCTGCTGTGGCCTCATCCGATGCGACGAATATCGAAACAGAGATAAAGCGTGATGGTGATGATTATGTCATCAATGGACGCAAGTGGTGGTCGTCCAGCGCAGGCGACAAGCGCTGCAAAGTTCTCATTGTAATGGGGAAAACCGACCCCTCGGCGGCCAAACACCAACAGCAGTCGCAGATCCTGGTGCCGGTCGGGACCAAAGGGGTTGAGATACTCAGGCCGTTAACGGTATTTGGTTATGATCATGCGCCCTTCGGCCACTGGGAGGTTGATTTTAAAAATGTGCGTGTGCCCAAAGAGAACATACTGCTGGGCGAGGGGCGTGGATTTGAGATAGCCCAGGGTCGCCTTGGCCCTGGCCGCATCCATCATTGTATGCGTGTCATCGGCCAGGCCGAACGCGCATTGGATTCCCTGATAGCGCGTGCCAAAGCGCGTATCGCATTCGGCAAGCCACTGGCGGAGCAGGGTTCGCTGCGGGAGGGGATAGCTCATTCCAGAATCGATATTGAACAAGCGCGTCTGCTTTGCCTCAAGGCGGCCTACATGATGGACACCGTTGGTAATAAGGTCGCGAAGTCAGAAATTGCCATGATCAAGGTATTGGGGCCGAACATGGCGCAAAAAGTCATTGACCGTGCGATACAGGTACATGGCGGCGCCGGCGTCAGTCAGGACTTCGGTCTGGCTCACTTTTATGCGATGGCGCGCGGTATGCGGATTTTTGATGGGCCCGACGAGGTGCATTTGCATACGATTTCAAGACTGGAACTTGCGCGATCGACGGAGCTTTGGGAGCAGTAATCGCCTGGACGGCATCGGCTGAAACACAATAATTTCTCAGGCGCCCTTTGGCGCAAGGCAAGGTAGATACATGAACTTTGAAGAACCCGATCATATCAGGCAGTTGCGCGATACTCTGCGACGGTTTGTTGAGAATGAAATGCCGCGCTCAGCGGCACAGGAATGGGATAAAGAGAATCACTTTCCGCGAGACGTCTTTGACAAGCTGGCTGAGTTAGGTGTTATGGGCCTGACAATCCCCGAAGAATACGGAGGGTTTGGCCGGGACATTGTCGCCACCATGGTTGTCATCGAAGAATTGTCGAAACGTAGCATGGCGGTTTCAATTCCGTATCTGAACGCGGCCTGTTATGCGGGGATGAATTTGGTTGAATGCGGGAGTGAAAAACAAAAGAAAGAGCTTCTTCCCAAGGTGGTTGAAGGTTCACTGCAGTTCGCTTATGGATGGACGGAACCGGACATCGGCGCCGACCTGGCAGGCGTGAAAACCACCATTCACCGCGCTGGCGATAATCTTGTCGTTAATGGCGAAAAACGTTTCTGCTCCAGTGCGGAATTTGTGGAATACATATATGTCCTGGGCCGGTCGGGCGAAAAAGAAGATCGATACAAAAACTTGTCTTTTGTCATGGTTCCACCCTCAACACCCGGGGTTACGATTACCCGGATCGATGCCATGGGTTTCAAAGGCCCGGCTACGACTGACGTGCATTTCGATAATGTTGTCGTCCCGGCGTCAAATCTGATGGGTGGCGAAGCTGGTTGGAACCAGGGCTGGTCAATGCTCACCGGATCGGGTCTGGATGTGGAAAAACTGGAAGTGGCAGCAATCTCTCTTGGGGTTGCGCAGGCGGCCCTGTATGATGCCTGGGAGTATGCCAAAGAGCGTAAGCAATTTGGCAAAACGATTGCCTCTTATCAATCGATTCAGCACAAACTTGCTGACATGGCGACGCAAGTACATTCAGCGCGTTTGATGCTCTACCACGCCGCCTGGATGGCGAATGAGGAGCGCCCATGCGACCTGGAAACCTCCATGACTAAGATGTATGCGGCTGAAGTGGCGAAATCTGTGGCGCTGGAATGTCAGACTATATTTGGCGCTTATGGTTACGTTAAAGAGGTTGATACGGAACGTTATGTCCGTGATGCCTTGGTGCTGCCTATTTTCGGCGGGTCCACTGCAATTCAAAAGAACAATATTTATAAATCGATGAAACGAAGAGGTGGGCCGCTATCGACCTGAGAGCGTCCCCCGCGCTTCGACTTTAAAACAGGAGCGGGTAATGACAGAATTCAAGTATTTGCTTGTTGATGACAAGGGTGATGGTATCGTTAATGTGCGCCTTAACCGGCCTCCAGCGAATGCTGTTGATCGCGGCATGTATATTGAAATCAAGGAGCTGTTCAGTAATGTCGACCAGTTGAGTGATATTGTCCGCGTGATCATATTAAGCGCTGAGGGAAAGCACTTTTGCGCCGGCAATGACCTGGAAGAATTTACCACGATGACGCCGGAGAACGGCGTTGAACGTATGTGGCGAGTTCGCGAAGCGTTTTTCTCGATTTCGGATTGCGCTGTTCCCGTCATCGGCGCCGTCCATGGCGTCGCGTTAGGGACCGGACTTGCCATCGCGGGGTCATGTGATTTCATCGTCGCGGCGAGGGACGCCAGGTTTGGTTTGCCTGAGCTTACCGTCGGCGTTATGGGCGGCGCAAGGCACCTGGCGAGAATTGCGCCGCAACCCCTTGTTCGACGCATGTATTTCACCGGAGATCCCATGACAGCGGAGGATTTCAAAGCAGCTGGCGCGGCCGTGACTGTCTGCCAACCTGATGAACTCATGCAACAGGCTGAAAAACTGGCTTCCCGTATTGCCAGGTACAGCCCGACAGCGGTTCGTGTGAGCAAACGCATTCTTGATCGTATTGAGTGGATGGATTTGAAGACGGGCTATGAATTCGAACAAGGTGGCACCGTTCGCATGAGCGGTCATCCCGACTCAAAAGAAGCCCTCGCGGCGTTCAGCGAAAAACGCGAACCCAATTACGAACCACTTGACAAAGACGGACACTGGTTTGGGGTTTCCTGAATAGGACAGTACATCCCTATGCTGCAGGGGCGACTCTAATTTTTAGAGACGCTCTCATGGATAATCACTTTAAAATGAACGATAATTCACCTTGCTCCAATCAACTATTCAAATAATTTGCTCCGATGAGCACAGCAAACAAAGTAGCTCTTGAAACCCCAAAGGCGATTGCACCTGGCAAGAAAAAGGCGGCGGCAACGCCTCGAGCGGAAAAGCGCAGGAAGCCAACCCGTGCTGAACGCGCGAACCAGGTGCGCGAGCGCATTCTGAATGCTGCCGAAAAGATTGTCCGCGAACGTGGTTACCAGAACGCTTCGGTTGGCCGGATTGCCATCGAAGCTGATGTTGCTCAGGGAACCATCTATCTTTATTTTGAGACGCGACAACATCTGCTCGACGAATTGCTGCCATATGCCGGGCAGAAAGCCATGAAGTATATCGGAGGAGCGCTCCGGGGGGCGAAGAGCTTCCGCGAGGTGGAGGAGCGTGCCGTCATCGCCTTTTTTGAGTATATGCGTGACAATCCGGGCTATCATCGCGTTCTGAATGAAGCCCAATTCGCAGCACCCGCCGGACATCGAAAACACTTTCAGGATCTCATCGCTCGCTACGTAGCTTCGATGAAGCGGAGTATACGGGATGGCACGCTGAAGGATTATACGGACACTGAGCTCGAAGTCGCGGCCTATACGATGATGGCTGCACGCAGCTACTTATATCTAGCCTACGTCGAATATGGAGACTTCGACATGCCACCCAAGGAGGTGATCGATGCCTATCTGGGGTGTCACTACCTGCTTCAAAATGATGGACCTACGAAATCATAAGGTCTTTTACATCTAATTCAAGAATTCCGCAAACTGAACTACTCCGACACCCGGGTGAGTATTGAACATGCAACTGCCATGACATTGTTTTCCTCACCCTGGGTATAACATACTTCCAGTTCGTTCTCTGTCAAGACGCTAAGAGTAGCACGAATATCAATACTGCCGCTTTCACCACCCGCAACAGTGACATATCCTGTTTTACCATCACTTCGAATCGAGCCAATCAGCAGATGCTCCCCCAGCCTTGAAGACATGATGCCTCTGAATACAGCGCCGTCCTGATAATCAATTTCCATTGAAAGTGTCAGTTGCTCTACCACAACACCTTCATCTGCGACATTTTTGACATTTCGTCCGGCGGCTGTATAAATACTTTTTGCCGTACCTTCCCATACCCCTAATAATTCGGGTACAGGAGAACTGACTACCGGGGTTATGATTAAATTCAGAGCTATTGCCGTCATAAGGACAAAATGTATTTTTTTCATAGTAACTCTCCTGGTGCCAAGGACATTGATAATTGTATTTTCAGGAACTTCTGATTATTTCAACCCAACAATCCACCTGGTAACATTGTCGTATTTTTCCCGTAAATTCTTGGATACTTCGGCATTTTGAGTTAAATAGTGACATACCTGGCCGGAAATCAACTGTGCTAACTGGAAGTCCTGGCGCTGGTTATATATTTCATCCAGAGCTACATTTTCCTTCACCCACTCATAGTGATCATCAATAGATTTATTCAGTTCCTGAATTCCTGTGTC
The DNA here is from genome assembly GCA_965204045.1 of Gammaproteobacteria bacterium. Lineage (GTDB taxonomy): Bacteria > Pseudomonadota > Gammaproteobacteria > Eutrophobiales > Eutrophobiaceae > JAAXHV01. Next base: position 3,192,691 of record CBDBDW010000002.1, on the reverse strand, counting down.
ATCTTTGCAGGATATTTTAATAATCCTCGGGCGCCAGGAATTTTCGTGTATCGTAAAGTCCAGAACGCCACTTATATCCCGCTCCAGTAATTCGCTTCCTCCCAAATCTGTCTTGTTGATAACGAAAACATCGGCTATTTCCATTATGCCTGCCTTCATTGTCTGGATTATATCGCCTGATTGCGGATTTAATACCAATACCACCGTATCTACCAAGCAACGGATATGATGTTCGGACTGGCCTATCCCTACCGTTTCCAGCACAACGTCGTCAAAATTGTACTGCTCGAATACGTCAAGAAGATTAACAATATTGTGACATAATCCATTGCCGTTTAACGTGTCTGGAATGGATCGAAGGTAGAAGCGCTCATTATCGATAACGCTTTCCATTCGAATACGATCTCCGAGAATCGCCCCCTGCGTTGCTGGGCTGCTAGGATCAATCGCAAGCACTCCAATGGTCTTACCCATTTTCAGCCGGAATTCAGCCCAACCGGCAATTAGTGTGCTTTTACCGGTACCAGGTGGGCCGGTAATGCCTATCCTCTGGGAACGCCCGAGCAGCGTAGATTTCTGGGGCTTATCCAGAATGTCATGGATACCAGCGTTGGCAATCTTACTGAGGGTACGCGCCAGTTCAAGCCGGTTTTTATATGATTTATCAGGTGGCGCCATCGGATATCAACTTAATATGATGCTGTTGTGTTCACCTAATCCGGGAGGCGCGTGGTATTGTGTTTGAAATCCGGATATTTTTACCGGATTGCCAACTAGATTAATGTAACCATCGGGAGTTGGAATTTGAATTACCATGTCCCTGTGTGAAACATGCTTATCGACGAGCGCCTCTTCCATGCCGCGCACACCCGCTATAACTATGCCTAGAGGCTGCAACCGATTGAGCCAGTTCGAGGTTGTATCAGTCATCATAATCTTTTTTACAGAGTTCACGACAATATTACGATTTTTTGATCGGGTTTCCATCGTGGCAAAGTCCGGATCTTCAATCCATTCCGGCATACCAACCTCCTGTGAAAAATCGCGCCAAAACCTGTCATGAGTTATAAACAATGCGACATGGCCATCTGACGTTTCGAAAAACTGGGCCGGTACAATATAAGCATGTCCGCCGTCAACTTGCCGTCTGGGTTTTTCTCCTGCATTCAACCAGGCGCTGGCAATGTAATTAAACTGTGAGATGAGGGTGTCGTATAACGCTATATCCACCTGGCCTCCCTTGCCTTCTACCAGTTTTGCCAAGACACCGATTGCACCCATCATGCCTGCGGTGTTATCCACAACAGAATAGCCGACACGCGTGGGCGGATTCCCCGGGTTTCCGGTCAACATGGTAATGCCGGATAATGCCTGGATAACATAATCGTAGGCGGGCATGTCACTATAAGGTCCCTCGAGCCCGAATCCGGTCAAGGCAACACACGTCAGCTTCGGATTGATTGCCTTTAATGCATTATACGTCAGGCCCAGTTTCCTGATCGCTCCGGGCCGGAGATTACAGATTAATGCGTTTGCCGTGCTTACCAGATGATTGAATTTATGTCTTCCATCGTCTGTTGCAATATCCAGTTCCACGCTTTTTTTATTACGGTTCAGACTGGCAAAATAAATATTGTGTTCACCAATGTAATTTGGGCCTATCGCTCGGGATATATCACCTTTATTCGTTTCTACTTTAATTATTTCCGCGCCTAAATCAGCTAATAACAACCCGCAATAGGGGCCCGCCAACATATGACCAATCTCAATAATTCGTAACCCTGCAAGAGGTCCTGTTCCGCTTGTTGAATCTTTCATGCCAATAACGTATCGATTTTTGCAACGATTTCATCGAGGGGCATTTCCGCAGTAAAAATAGCGACCACCCCGTATTCTTTCAGTTCGTCGTAATCATGAGCAGGAATGGTTCCGCCGACAAAAATCGGAATATCCGCGGCGCTTAATTCGTCGAGATTTGCCCTTATTGCCTTTACGAGTTCCTTGTGGCTGCCGCTTAAAATACTCAACCCTACCACGTCCACATCTTCATCTACGGCCGCTCTGGCAATGTATTCCGGTGTTTTTCGCAGACCTGTATAGATGACATCGGCCCCTGCATCGCGTAATGTCAGCGCAATCACCTTTGCGCCGACATCATGGCCATCCAACCCGGGTTTACCCACCAGTATTCTTTTTCCCCTGATCGACATATATCTCTCCCGAATATCCGCTGAATTAAAGCCGTATGGGCTCCCTGAATTCACCCCATTGCTTCTTGAGGCTCGATACTATTTCTCCGACTGTGGCATATGCATGACAGCAATCAACGATATACGGCATCAGGTTTTTTCCTTCAGTTGCCGCGCAACCTTCGAGTTTCCGTAATGTCCTGCGCACTTCGTTATTGTCACGTTGGTCTCTTACGGAATCCAGCCTGGTCATGATTTTTTCGGTAGCCTGGCTATCCAGTTGAAAAATTTCACCGAAATCATTTACTTCATTTTCGTTGCGGTAATAATTCTCGCCTACGACCACGTCTTCTCCACTGTCTTTCCGGATCTTGCGGTTGCGCGCGCTCTCAGCAATTCTGGATTGAATGAATCCATCTTCGATTGCTTTCTCCACACCGCCATACTCCTCCAGTTCCCTGATGATGTTTCCCGCCTGCTCTTCCATGCGGTCTGTCAGCCACTCCACGTAATAACTGCCGCCGAGAGGATCAACCGATTTGGTGACTCCGGTTTCATACGCAACTATCTGCTGAGTTCTCAAAGCTGTTTCGGCGCTGAATTCCGTCGGAATCTGAAAGGCTTCGTCATAGGCGCAGGTAAACACCGATTGCACGCCTCCCAGGACGGCAGCCATATTTTCAAGAGCAACCCGGGCGATATTGTTATAAGGCTGTGATGCGGTGAGGGAGGACCCGCCACAGACAACGCCGAACCGGAACATCAGCGCCTTCGGGTCCGTGATGCCGTAACGCTCCCTGAGCAATCTCGCCCATAACCTTCTTCCTGCACGAAACTTGGCAATCTCCTCAAAAAACCCCATATGCACATAAAAGAAGAAACTCAACCTTCTGGCAAATTTGTTCGGATCGGCGCCGCGCTTGACCAGTTCATCAACATAAGTCAGGCCGTTAGCCAGCGTATATCCCAACTCTTCGACTTCATTCACGCCTGCATCCCGTACATGAGCGCCTGCGATACTTATGGGGTTGAACCTGGGTGTTTGTTCATTTGAATACAGTATCGAATCAGCGATGAGACGCATGGAAGGCCGCACCGGAAAGATCCATGTGCCGCGCGCGGCATATTCTTTCAGTATGTCATTCTGTATGGTCCCGGTCAGGACACTGCGCGGCGTGTTGTTCTTATCAGCGACCGCGAGATACATGGCATAGATGATAGCTGCTGTACCGTTTATGGTAAAAGATGTGGATATCTTACTCAGATCGATGCCGTCGAATAATAGTTCCGCTTCAGCCAGATTGGACAGTGAGACCCCGACTTTTCCTATTTCACCGGTGGCCATGACATCATCCGGGTCATAACCGCATTGTGTCGGCAAATCCAGCGCCACTGAGAGGCCGGTCGAACCTCTGTCCAGTAAAAATCTGTATCGTTCATTGGTTTCTTCCGCGGTGCCGAATCCGGAATATTGCCGGAATGTCCATAAACGCCCGCGGTAGCCATTGTTAAAAATACCTCTTGTATAGGGATATTCGCCTGGCGTCCCTATTTTCCTGCTGTCTATCATGTCATCCGTCACCAGAACCGGCGTTTCTTCTCCCGTTATGGTATTCAGGTTTTGCTCCGGATCGGGTGATAATATTTTTGAACTGTTCATCTCGACTCGTATGCTGATTTACATCAACTTTTTTTCAATATATTGCCTGCTACCTGCCAGTGCTCATCATGTAACCAGCTTTCAATGAAGTTGTTTGTTTCAAGTTCATTTAATGACTGTACAAAGTAATTGCGCGCATGATTTCTCAGCGATTTAAACCCGCGCATGACAGTTGTGCTGCGCTCCAGAAAAGGTGAGACAAAATCTTTCACGCAATCATCAAGAGATTGGTTGCTGTAACAACAGGCGTCGATTACACCTAGTTCCAGCGCAGCCTTTGCGTCGAGAATTCTGCAACCAGCAAGCAGTTTCATTGCCGGAGCGGACCCGATGCGCTCCATTAAATCGGCGCCTCCTCCCCAGGCCGTGGTGATATTGAGTTTTCCCTGCACGAAGCCTATTTTTGCAGTCTCGTCCGCAACCCGGTAATCACAGGCCATGGCCAGCTCGGCGCCGCCACCCAAGGCCGTACCATTTATTGCCGCGACAACAGGCACACAGAAATTACGGATTGCATCCAGTGCTGTTTTACCTGTATTTACCATGTCAACAGTAAGCTCCCGCGTGCGGACGGAGTCCAGGTCTTTCAGATCACCGCCTGCAGCAAAGCTCCTGTCACCTGCTCCCGTCAGTACCGCAACCAGTATGGAATCGTCTGACTTGTGATGATTGAAAACATTACCGATTTCTTTCAGGGTTGTGCGGCTCAGTGCATTACGCTTTTCGGGGCGATTAATCTTTACATGCAAAACTTTTTCCCTGATATCAACAGAGAGGTCACTGCCGGTAGAACTCATCTCAATTCTTCTAAAATCGTTTGCCTGGTTTTGAGCAGTTCCTGTGCAATATCTATCCTGCCTTCTTCCATCCTGTGGCTTGGAGCAGCGACTGATATGCCGATAATGTCTTTGTTCGATACCACAGGAACAGCCACTGCATCCACGTCCACCACATTTTCCCCATGGGTTTCGTAATAGCCCCGCTTTCGGCCTTGATCTAAGTCTTGTAGTAATTGTTTCTTATCAGTGATTGACATCGGCGTAATTTTTTCCAGGGGTAATCTGCGAAGTAGTTTTTCAAGCTCATTTTCCGTCATGCTCGCAAGGATTGCCTTACCAACGGCACTTGAATGCAAGGGTTTGAATTCACCTGGATAGGCCGTGTATCGTACGGTATGTGTTCCTTCTATTACGTCAATATACATCACCCGCTCCTGTTCTCTTATTCCGATAATGATCGTCTCTTTTAATTTGTCCCGAAGGGCTGATAACGGCAGCCTGATCCTGTCTAACAGAGGATCTTTACTTACTATTGTTTCGGCAACTTCCAGTATTTTTCCTGTCGGATATAAAAGCTTTCTTCTTGAAATGTGGTAAAGATAGCCACGCTCGATTAGTGTATTCACCAGGCCATGACAACTGGACATCGGCACGTTCATGAACCCCGCCAGTTCCGACAGGCTCAAAGGCTGACCTTCAACCTTAAACGCTTCGAACAATCTCAGCGTCCTGTCCGCGGTTCGAACTGAAGCCATAATATTTCTTATATACGAAATTAAATTCTAAATGTTGATTATAACATGACGACCGATTATGGGAAGTCTCCCCGGGTTGTATCCGTTTCAATCCCCTGTTGTATGTAGGTGAACAGGTACTTGCCAGGTTTTAAGGGTTCTTTTTTTCTGAAAAAACCCTGAAGGACCAGGATAAAAAACTGCAGGACGTCATTGCCCTGTTGCTGAAAGATGAAAAAACAACAAAATCATCATGAAACCAGCCCCAAAACAATGTTAGGAAAAGTGTTGTAATGGACACCACTCACAACATTTTCCCCGGATAAAATAACAAGTTATATTACTTATTCGAATCCGGCCATCGGCACCATTTCCTGGCTTTAACGGTTTTTTATGGCTGAATTTGGCTGGATTTATGGCCGAAAACCGTTTATGATTATTTGTTTGATATTTATGGCCGGATATGGTTGGATTTATGGCTGAAACAATTAAAACACATACCCTTCATATCACCCCGGAAATACTCGATATTATTGCAGAACTGGATGAGTTCAAAGGGGCGTGGCATGCGTTGGCAACCCTTACCCCCGAGCGGCTATCCGCCTTACGTCGTGTGGCAACAATCGAAAGCATTGGTTCCTCAACCAGGATAGAAGGAAGTCAATTATCGGATAATCAGGTTCAAGCCTTGTTAATTGAACTACCGAACAAGTCCTTCCAATCACGCGATGAAGAAGAAGTGGCAGGCTACGCAGAAGTCATGGAGACAATTTTCTCATCGTGGTCGGCAATCACACTGACAGAAAATCACATCAAACAACTGCATCGTGATTTACTTCAATATTCAGGAAAAGACGAAAGACATCGTGGACACTACAAAAAAATTGATAATCATGTTGAGGCTTTTGATGAAAGCGGGAAAAGCCTCGGGGTTGTTTTTGCTACGGCATCACCTTTTGATACACCACGTTTGATGACTGAGTTGGAGGAGTGGACGAATAAAGCGCTACAAGAACGGTCTTTTCATCCCCTGTTGATTATTGCGGTATTTATCGTTGTCTTGTTACAAATCCACCCGTTTCAGGATGGTAACGGTAGATTATGTGGAACTTGCACGTGAGCGGGGTCAAATCAAAATGGATGACATCATAAAGTCAACCAGTGCCGCCCGGGGGACGATTAAAGAGCACATTGCTTCTTTAGTAAAAAATGGTCATTTAACGAAACACGGGAAAGGGAAAGGTACATGGTACACAATCTCAGCCGGCTTCGACTTAAGTATTTCATAGTGACCCGCGGCCCTGTAATTGCATAGTTTTGGGGACACAAAATAATGTTGGAAAAAATGTTGGAATAGACAACATGCCCTACATTATATTTTAATAAAAACAACGAGTTACATTACAGTTTCTATTCCGGCCATCGGCACCATTTATCCGTTTTTGCAGTTCCAATTTCTCTGCTGAGAGCGGAACATTTGCGTGTATCTGATAGCTATACTAGAATGTATCGCATCAAGATATTCAAAGAGATTTATCATTATGTCCAAAACTGCCCCTATTAACATGCGCGTTGAACCTGGTCAGCGTGCGCTGTTGACCAAAGCTGCTGCGATGCTTAACAAGGACAGAAGCGCTTTTATCCTGGACGTTGCCTGTCGGGAAGCGGAACACGTGTTGCTCAATCAACGTCTTTTTCAACTTGACGATGATACTTTTGCTGCCTTTACCGCAGCCCTGGAAGCGCCGGCGCCTGCTAACGAGAAGCTGAAATCCCTGTTGACTTCTCCTTCTCCATGGGAGTAGCCAAAGCCCCGGAGCCTCTGACTGACAGTCATCTGCTGGTGGAGTTTGACTGTGGTAATGAAGCGCTCAATGAGTGGCTTAAAAAGCATGCGCTGAAAAATCAGGACAGTGGCGCCAGCAGAACTTTTGTTATCAGCGAGGGTAAGCGGGTAGTCGGGTTCTATGCTCTTGCCAGCGGGAGTGTCGAGCGAATCAGCGCTCCTGCGGCGATAGCCCGCAATATGCCGGAAGCCGTTCCCGTCATGGTATTGGGTCGTTTGGCCGTTGAACGTGCAACGCAGGGTCAAGGCCTGGGCGCTGCCCTGCTGAAAGATGCCTTGTTACGCACACTGGCTGTTGCACGGAATGCAGGCGTCCGGGCGGTGCTGGTACACGCCATTTCAGAAGATGCCAGGCGTTTTTACCTGAGATACGGGTTCCGGGTGTCGCATATTGACCCTATGACCCTGATGCTTCCCGTTCAACGTATCGAAACACTTCTTCAGGCACGTTGACCCCCTTGACCCTCTCCCCGTAACCTGAACCACTAGCCGTTTAGGAATTAGTTGATTGTCCGGCAAATTACCGTACAATAACAAAAAATAATGGAGATACGACCATGCTGAATTTCGACGATTATGCGGCCGCTATTGATGAACCGAAAACGGCGCGGATGGAACAACGAACCAAACCGCACGTCAAGGCGCAGATACAGCGAGCGGCGGCCCTGCTCGGTATCGATGAGACAACTTTCGTGACAAGCGTGGCGCTTGAGCGGGCACAGGCAACGATTGCAGACCATGAACGTACGATCCTGTCTGCCGCAGACCGTGAGGTGGTTCTGGCTGCCCTGGAAACGCCGGCGCCGCCGACCGACGCACTGCGGAAAGTTATGGCTATGCACGACGCCCGAGTGGCGCAGGGTGACTGAAGCCGGGTTGAACCCACGGCGGATATCCATCACACCGCTTGACCCGGAGAAACACGACAGGGCGTCTTTCTCATGCGGGACCGTCCGGCTCGACAACTTTCTCAAACGTAGCGCCAGGAAACAGCAGTCGGGGGACTTTACACGGGTCTGGGTTGCTACTGAGGGCGGGCGAGATGAAATTCTGGGTTATTACGCGCTGAACGCGCACTCGCTGGAAGGAGAGGGTCTCCCGCCCAGCCTGACGAAACACGCTCCCCGGTCCGGAAGTATCCCGACAGCCTACCTCTCAATGATCGCCGTAGACCGTCGCCACCAGGGGCAAGGCATAGGAAGTATCCTGCTCGGAAACGCATTAAAGCGCGCGGTGGGCGCTGCCGATCAAATCGGACTGAAGGCCGTGGTGCTCGACGTGATTGAGGACGGTGGTCCCGATATTACAGAAAAACGCCGGGCATTTTATCTTGCCATGGGGTTTCAGTCGCTGCCGACGCGCCCATTAAGAATGTTCATCAGCATTGATACTGTACGCAACAGTTGGACGCAGACACTCCCGGACGACACCTGAAACCAACGCCAACAGGGACCGTCATGAATACAGCCCCAAAATAATGTTAGGAAAAATGTTGCAATAGACACCACGCACAACATTATTATACAATAAAAACAACAAGTTATATTATTCTTTCGAATCCGGCCATCGGCATTCTTTCCAGCGCTGTTCGTAACGTAGTGACGGAGGTCAATCGTTACGTTACTTTTATTGCCTGACCAGAATGCTATTGTCAGAATTGATACCTGATTGTGCCTCCATACCAACGAGGCGTACCATTAACCAGTTGTCGATATCCTCCAAATAATGAAAGATCAAACGCCTTCTGTATCGCGGTGGTATCAGTCAGGTTGTTAATAAAAAATGTAGCAGTCCATTTATCATCAGCTGTGCTCATACCTACGCGAAGATTGGCTAACACATAACTTTCAAGGGTTGCAATTGGCGAATTTGCAGTACTTGTAGCCCTTTCGTCTATGTAGTTGAAGTCTATCTGTGTGAACAGGTTGCCGAAGGTCGTCGGCCAATCCTGACGTAGCAGGCCGTTTGCGGACCATTTCGGCGCTTGCGGCATATCCTGTTTGAGAGGAACCAGTTCACCCGAACCGAATGGAATTGGCACACCGTCCGCTTCTGCATCGAGGTATGAGGCGCCGAACACAAAAGTCGTGTTTTCAAATGGTTGGGCGTATATTTCCACCTCCCCACCGACTACATCCGCCTCAACATTCGAAATCAGGTTTACAAAATCGGGCGTGAAGGTTGCTGCCTGGTAATCTTCATAATCGTAGTAAAATCCTGCAGCACTTAACCTGACGGTTCCGTTCAGCAAGGTCGTTTTAACACCGGCCTCATAGGAAGTAAGAATCTCCTGCTGAAACGGGACTACGGCCGGAACGATATTGTTTGCGATACCCGCGTTGAAATTTCCAGCTTTATTTGCGCGGGTCACACCCCCATAAAACAACAAGTCATCATTCGGCTGCCATTCAATTTGCGCTTTAAATGAAAATGCATCGTCATTCAATTCAGTCAGATCACCTGCGGTTTCCTTTGTGAAACCGATGTCCTGAATGAAACCTGCTCCAGGTACGACAAAACCGAAATCCACGCAGGGGTCTGCCAATCCAAAAAAATCAAATGTGTAAGTGCCGGTCGTATTATTCGTGCACGTACCGATAAATGAGAATTCCTTTTCGTCCCTGGTCCAGCGAACACCTCCGATAAAAGTTACCTCCTGCGTCAGAAAATACTGTGCTTCGACAAAAAATGCATAACTCAGCGTTTCGAGACTATAGAAATTTTCGTTCGCTGCGCCGAATGTTTCCAATGAAGCGTAGCCGCTTGTGTAGTCACCATCGATGTACAGCAAATAAGCGCCTGTTTGCCATTGCAGGGAAGCGTTTTCACCTGAAATACGCAACTCCTGTGAGAACTGATCCGTATCTGCAGATCCGATAAAATCCGCCACTATGACAGTTTCTATCGGTGCCCCCGGGGGCAGGGTTGGAACACCGAAGAGAGTGCCGTCAATCGAGGCCTGCCTGGCAGCTTCCAGCGCCGGCCCGGTACGGGAGACCCCATCACTGTCCTCCCGGTAATCCTGCTCAATAGTCTTGAAATCAGTAATGGATGTTATCTGTATATCCCCCGTTGAGTGATTGATATCAAGTGTAATTCCGTAACTCTCCCGATTGAAAAAACTGTCACTGAAAGAACCGGCAAAATCATCGTCATCATCATTGCCGGTACAATTATCCTCACTGTCGGCAGCGGAAACAGCGAAGACATTTAAACAGTATGAATTGAAATCGGATTGGCTGAGTGGATATGAACCGACATTCGGAAGATTTACATTAGGTCCGCCAATGGATGGATCGAATGCGCCAAGATTGAGGGCGGCATCAATGTCATATACTGCAGCCCTGACGTCATCGTCCCTGGAGTACCTTCCTGTTATCAATACCTCGGTGTCGTCTCCGGGAGACCATAAGAGTCTGGACCGCAGGCTGTAGTTCTCCATATTACCGCCATCCTTGCCATCGCTGGCCACTGTACCGTCACTCAATGTGTCGGCCCGGTTTTCTACAAATCCGCCGTTATGCTCCGTTGCAATTGAAAGCCGCCCGGAAAGTTCGTCGGATAGCGGCCCGCTGATTGCTCCTTCAAACCGGACCATCTCATATGAACCTGCGGTTATTTCACCATAACCTTCGAACTCATCCGTAGGCTTTGCGGTGAGAATGTGGATGAGTCCCCCCGTTGCATTTCTTCCGAACAGGGTCCCTTGCGGTCCGCGTAAAACTTCTACGCGGTCAATATCAAATAACTGGTTTCCGATACCGCCGAGAAAACTGTTATAGGCGTTATCGTAAAAGACTGAATTCGGCGACTCCTGGTGGTTGAGAAAATCGTCCTGTGTCAATCCGCGGATGGTTACCAGCACAGTCTGGGGTACGCCTCCGAAATCGGTAATTGTCAGGTTTGGAATCTGCCCGTTCAGCTCCCGCGTAGTTTTGTAACCAAGCCGTTTTAACTGCTCTCCTGTAAACGCGGTAACAGAAATACTGACGTCAGATAGTTTTTCTTCCCGTTTTTCAGCGGTTACAACAATTTCTTCAAGTATTTGAGCATTCACAGGCACAGCAGAAATGCTGAAAACAGAGATCAATACACCTAGTTGCCTGGTCAAGGTTAAGTTCTTCATATCACCATCCCCGTATGGAAATTCCAGTGTGCAGTACAAATAATCACACCTTGTCTGCCCCTGGGATTGTTACTGCTTTACGATATAAAAAAATAAATCACCTGAAGAATCCGAAAAGTACAAAAATGGTACAAAATATTTTCCATGTCATTCCCAGCAGATACTGCCAACTCTTCCGGGTAACGAAATCCGCGATGTCCTTGCGCTGGTTTCATGCCTGTTGCGACTCGGCAAATTGTATGAATTTTGTATTTTCTGACAGTGATATTTTAATGATGATAAGTAGTATTCGCCCGTTGAAGAGAACACCGTGAACAGAAAACGACAATCAGTAATTCAACAGAACCATCTGCCTTGTATGCAGATTACGCGTCGTGATTTTCTTGGAGGGAGTCTGCTTGGCGCCGGAACAGCGTTACTGGGTGGGTTAACGCCGGTACAATTATTACAGGCCAGGGCAGCTCAATATTCTGCCGCCGCTCCGGTGAATTTAACCTATGACGGCCCCAGTGGTATCGGCGATTATCAGGGAAAAAATGGTAACACCTGGGATGTTGTAGCCCGTGCCCACGCAATTGCGGAAAACCAGTTTGACGAATCTGCGTTCAATAACGCCCATACATCCGATGATGATTATGACGTCGTCATTATTGGTGGCGGCGCGACCAGCATGGGGGCGGCATATCGCATAAAGAAAGACGCACCAGAAACAAGGATGCTGATCCTTGAGAATCACAGGATTTTCGGCGGCGAGGCAAAACACAACGAATTTAACGTAAATGGGCGCCGGGTTTTCGGACCACAGGGTTCAAATCTGGTCATCCTGCCCCGTTATTCGGGGCAGACGGCAATCGGTGACGACCTCATGTTCGATGAGTTTAACGATATCGGAATGCCGCTTTCCTATGATTGGGTTGAACTGGAAGGGACCGATAAACCGCTGGAGTTCGATGTTACGAATTACGCATTTACGTTGTGGGCGACCGTTTCTGACAGTATCGGTTATTTCCCGGCCCCGACGGATGATAATCCCCAACCCGAGCCTGTCAGAAACCCTTTTATGAACGGGATGCAGGGGCTCGGCTATGATAAAAAAACCCGGAACGATTTTCTCCGTTATAACTGGAGTCTTTCCTTTAACCATGACAGGGAAGACATGGATCGGTGGCTGGACCGGATGTCTTACGAAGAATTGCTGGTGGATGTCCATGGGCTGTCACCTGCCGTTGCCCGTTTTTGCGATCCTCTGCTCGCCAGCGCTCTCGGTTTTGGGTCTGCCACCTGTTCGGCCTATGTGGCGACGAAATTGCTGATGATGCCAGGGGCGGCCGAGACCCCGGAGTCGGGTGAATACAAGGCGTCGGTATCTGCCAAACACCTGACCACGTTCATGCGTGATTTCAATGTGGGTTGTTTCCCCGGCGGGAACACCTATGTATACAGGTACCTGATGAATTATGTCTGGCCTGGCCTGTTTGAAGGCGAGAACAAGCCTGCTTCCATGATGGGAGGCAAAATACGTTTTGATGAATTGGAAAATCGAGACAACAATATGCGTATGCACCTGGCGGCCACTGTAATAGACGTGCGGCACCTGAAGGGCAGTAACGGCAGCAGGGTGCGGATCGTGTATGAGAAAAACGGCGAATTACACCAGGTCATTTCGAAAACGGCTATAGTTTGCGCCGGCGCCTGGGTCAGCAGGCATATTCTGGGCGACGCGCCGCCCGCAGTGGCAACGGCATTGGATAAATTCGATCATTCACCGGTAGTCGTAGTGAATGTAGCGTTAACCAACTGGCGTTTTATGGAGCGTATGGGCTTGACGTCAGTTCTGTACTTTGGCGGAAAATTCGGTTTTTATTGTAATATCCGGCAACCGCTTGTTGTAGGTGACTACAAGGCGCCCTTTCACCCGGATAAACCCATAGTCCTGACATTTTACGCGCCATTGATCGACAGTTCCTTGCCGGCCAGGCAACAGGGCCTTGAATTGCGACAACAATTGCTGGCAACGCCATATATGGATATTGAGCACCGTGTTATCAAACAGATGCATGTGTTATTTGATAAAGGAGGATTCGAACCACAACGCGACATAGCGGCCATCACCGTTAACCGATGGGGTCATGCCTATTCAGTTCCAAAACCCGGTTTTTTCTATCCGGCGGATAACAGCCGTTCGGCAACTGATACGTTGCGCGAGGGTTATGGGCGGATCTTTTTCGCGCATGCCGAACTGCGCGGCCTGCAAGCCTTCGTGGGAGGAATGGCGGAGGGGCAGCGCGCTGCGCGACAGGCAATCGGCTTGCTGTGAAAGCTGGCTCCTCCGGAATAACAGTATTGGTATAAGCTGCATTGTTTTCGGAGTAATGAATTCGCGATCGAAGTCAACCCTGCCGGTAATCGGCATCGCAGCCTGGCGCCAGGATGTTGAGGTGTGGGGCAGTCGTATGAATATATTTCAGATCGATGAGGCTTATGTAGATCGAATCCATGCAGCCGAAGCCATTCCGATGATGCTGCCGCACGTCAGGCCGGGCACAGAGGGAAATGTGGTTTCCAGAATCGATGCGTTATTGCTCACCGGGGGCGATGATATAGATCCTGCCTGCTATGGAGACAGTGATAAAGGCACTTGCCGGAATGTTGACCCTGACGCAGACCGCAGGGAAATAGCGCTGTTAAATGCCGCAGTTGAACGTGGAATCCCGGTATTGGGCACCTGCCGGGGCATGCAACTGATAAACGTTGCATTCGGTGGCACGCTCAATCAGAAAATCACGCAGGAAGGAAGGGCCGACCACGGTCCCCGGCCGACGCTGCTTGATGATATCCTGGCGCTGCGCCACCCGGTTGAAATCGTACCGGGATCGCGACTGGCATCAATTTTGGGCTGTGGAACCCGGCGGGTGAACACCACGCACCACCAGGGCCTTGCCCGGCTTGCGCAAGGTTTCAAAGTGGTCGCTCGTGCGCCCGACGGCACTGTTGAGGCGATAGAGGCTGAAGACCCGGGAAAATATATCATCGGAGTGCAATGGCACCCGGAAAAATTACCGGCAATGGACAACCAAGAATTATTTGATGATCTGGCCAGTGCCGCAAAATGTTGCAATACAGCTTAAACCGCGGTGGCCGTACCGTAAAGGTTTTTATCAAGCCAAAGCAGACTTGTTTCCATACAATTTTTCCCGGGTTGTTCGAAGCCTTTCGACCAACCCCCGCTGAACATTCAACTCCCGTACCAGGTTAAGTAATTCACTGCCCCTGGCAAATTGAGACCGGGCTTCTCGCTCCGCCCCTCTGTCGCTGAGTTGGCAGGCATTCATGAAAAAATATTGTATGGCCTTGTCATACATCTTTCCCCGTTCAAAGAGGCTCGCAAGCTCAGCATTGACTTCCGATGTGTCACTGGCATACAGGTTTTCTATGCGTTCTGCTATGGCCCTCAAGGTACGAATCCGGTGCGCCGCCGGCATTCTATTTGCGAGCGTCTCCTGGTGCACGCTATGAATAAAGCGGAAGCGCTGTACCGAACTGCCGTCCTCCAGAATTTTCTCATTGTCGAATGCCAGCATAAATTCACGCTCTGCCAGTTGTGAGCAGATCTCCTCAATCTCAAAGATGCCTGAATTGACCAGTCCGGTAATCAAACGCGCAGAAAACTTCGGGCCGGCCAGGCTGGCGATCTCCAGGATGTGACGCGGCAGGGGATCCAGCCTGTTTACGAGCACGTCGATAAACAATTTCAGGTCTGCAGGAATTTCATTCACCGCAACATCCAGATCATATTTCAAGCGCCAGTTTTCTTGTTCCATGACAAGATAATTCTTGTTAATCAAATGCTGGAGGAATTCCGTCATGAACAGTGGATTACCGTCTGTCCGACCATGAATTTTTACTGCCAGACGGCGCAAATCGAGTGAAGCGGAGTCTACCGGGGTGAAGCGCCGGAGGAGAAACCTGTGAATTCCATTGATTGTCAGGGGAGGTAAATTAATCGCCGCGCAGCGTTTGTGTACCAGCAACTCCTGCTTGACCGCAGGCAGTGGATGCTCCGTGCCGACCACGTCTTCTATTCGATACGTCGCAATCACCAGGAACTTGGCGGCGTTGCGGCGTCGGGCTAAAAAAGCCAGTAATTCCAGGGTCGCATTGTCACACCATTGCACATCTTCGAGCAAAATCAAGACGGGATAATTCCTGGTTATGGTTTCCAGTGCTTCCGCCATTTCCAGGAGCATCCCGTCATTATCATTGTATGCAAGCCCTGAACCCGTCATACCTGAACGGGTTCGTGTTTTTTGGCCGGGCAACCGCCGGTACCAGTTAGGCGCATGCTGCTCAATGAGTGAAAAAGCATCGAATCCGGCTGTTTTACAGGCATCGACAAGCGCATCTATGAAAGGCATGAAGGCGTCTACCGTGCCGCGTCGCTCTATGCACTGCCCCTGGCCTGATAACATCACTCGATCGGGCAATACCTGTTTGAAGAACGTATCGGCAAGCGCACTTTTCCCAATCCCGGCTTCACCATTTATGAATACCAATTGCCGTTCTCCCGCCAGCGCCCGGGACAGGTATTCATTGAGCTGCGCCAGCGGTTCATCCCGATCGACAAGTATATGTTGCCGTTCAGGCTCGTCATTCTGCAAATTATCCGCAGGGTCAAGGTCGACGCCGGACACGGGTGCAATAAACCTGTAACCCCGGCCGTGCACGGTCTGGATAAACTCGGCTGAGCGCGGGTTGTCTCCAAGAATTTGCCGCAGTTCCCTTATGCAGTTTTTCAATGCCTGATCTTCAACGATGACATCGGGCCAGACGGTCAGCATGAGGTTGTCTTTTGTCACCAGTTTATTATGATTTTGAACCAGTACTGAGAGTACCGAGAAAGTTTTTGGCCGCACCTGCAGTTCAACCGCGTCCCTGTGCAGCGTTGCTTCAGCCAGGTTGAGCCGGAACGGAGGGAACTTATAAACGTTGTTGCCGGTGATATTTATCACTGCTGTTCACGGAACTTGACAGGGACATGAATCATAGCACCGGGTGGTTTACCACTCAACCAGTCGCCGCGCCGGTCACCGCAGTAAACCTGATTTGCCGCAGGGTTCTATATGGGCGTTTTTTTAAATTGTTATAAAAATTGTATTATTAGGACACTTCAAATCAGTCATGTTAATCCTATGATATGTATTCGCTGCTCGGGGGAATATACCGACGGGTATCGGTATTTATCCCTCACGAAAAACTGCTGAAGGGTAATTACTGTGAACTCGACAAATAATTACATGCCCATACTGGATCTCATCGAACGACATGAACTCGATTCAGTCTCGTTTGTTGCAGCGGATCTCCACGGTATTGCGCGCGGCAAACATATCCCTGCAAAGCGATTTCTTGCCGACCCGGCGACCACGGTAAATATTTCCAGTTTCATGATAATGATGGATTGCGCAGGCGTGCCCTCTCCACCACCGGAGGGAGGCAGCGGCTGGTGGCCTTCATGGGATGAAGGGTTTACCGATTTGCGCCTGGTCCCGGATCCGGCAACGGTGCGCCTGGTTCCCTGGCAGGATGCCAACGCCCTGGTTATCTGTGATTATGAGCACGCGGAAAACAAATGGCCCCTGGAGTTCATGCCGCGCGCCCTGGTCAGGCGACTCGAAGAGCGCCTGGTGGGACTGGGCTTCAGGGCGATGTTTTCGATGGAACTGGAATGGTTGTTGTTTCGCGAGACGGAGGAATCGGCATACCGGAAAGGCTATCGCAACATGACGCCCTTGTCGCCGACCGCCCAGTGTTACAGCCTAACCCGCAGCGGCCGTGATGCGCCGCTGGTACAGCCGGTGCGCAAAGCCCTGCAGGAGTTCGGTATGCCCATTGAAGTCTGGTCGGCGGAATTCGGGCCCGGCATGCAGGAATTCAACCTGACGCCGGAACCCGCAACAACGGCAGCCGATACGGCATTCCTGTTCAAACACGCGATCCGGGAAATTGCGTCACAACAGGATTTGTTCCCCAATTTCATGGCGAAACCGACCATGCAGGGTTTCGGGAATGGCATCCACATCAACCACTCCCTGTGGCAGGACGACAGGCCCGTATTTTACGATGAAACCAAGGCGGACAAACGCTCGAGGATCATCAAGCAGGCCGTTGCCGGAGAACTGGCCACGTTGCGGGATTTCACCCTGATGTGCTGTCCGACCCGTAATTCATACCGCCGCTTCGCTGCGCATTATTCCACGGGGCACCTGGTAGGATGGGGTCATGACAACAAGTCGATTGCCCTGCGTACTGTAGTCGACTCGCCATCCACGTGCCGGATTGAGCAGAGGACCGGGGGCGCAGATGCAAATCCCTACCTGTCCATCGCCATGTGCCTGGCGGGTATGGCCTATGGGATAGAAAACGAACTCGAACCGCCTGCTCCCGTGGTGGGTGACGGGTATATGAACGAGTCCCTGCAAAGCGTACCGACTACCATGGCCGAAGCGCTTGACGTCTTTGAACAGAGTGAAATTGCCAACGCGTACCTGGGGGAGGATTTTGTGCGCTTCTATGCCCACAACCGGCGCGTGGAACTGGACGCCTACAATGAAGCTGTCGGGGATTCATCCGAGGACGATGTGTCAGACTGGGAGTTGATGCGGTATGCCGACACGGTCTGAGTTACTGGCCCATGACTTGATCGAGGCAGGGGGACGGCCTGCGGTGTTCCTCCATGCATTACTGGGTCACAGGCAATTCATGGCCGGCCTGGCTGAGTGGTGGCGTATCAGTAACGGTTCTACGCTTCTCATCGACCTGCCGGGTCATGGAGAGAACCCGGCGCCGGCATCGCCCATCAGCATCGGGAACAGCGCCGGGGAAATTCGCAGGGTTGTCCAGGCTGCAGGCCTGGAAAAACCCGTATTGATCGGGCACAGCATGGGTGCCCTTGTCGCGTTGGAGATGGCCGCCCGGCATTCTGACGAGGTTGCGGCCGTCATGTTGCTGGATCCTGCGCCCGTGGTTCTCGATCCGGATACCCGCAGCGGTTGGGAAGGCTTGCTGGAAATGCTGCGGGGAGACGGCTATGAAGAAGCGAGGAATATTTTGATAGACGCCCAGTCGGGACCGTATGACGATAAAACAGCCGTTGCAGGGCGCGCCGAAATAATGGAAAAAATTGATCCGGATACCTTGATGCAATCCTTCGCCGGCATGCTGGCGTGGGATGGCGGGAACGCCTTATCACGCATCACTGTTCCGGTAGCCGGTTTCTGGGCAGGCCGCAACAGCGAACCCGAAGTATTGCTTGCACATCAACCTGGGGCCCTCATCGGACAGGTCATTGCATCGGGTCATTATGTCCATCTCGAAGCCGCAGACCAGGTAGTTGCGATGATAAACCGTTGCATGGAAGTGTGGAAGTTATGACGAAGAAATTCAACCTCGAGAGCCTGGTGGCCGAAGTGTTCGGCCCGCGGCCTGGTGACGTGTTTGCGATCCTGGCAGATCTGCCCGCATCTGCGTCCGAAGATAATCCGGCCTGGCAGGAACGGCGTGAAATGGCTGCCGACTGGCGCGATCAAATCGCGGCAATGGGTGAAAGACACGGTTTCAAGGCGTTGCCGCTTGTTTCCTTTCCGGCAGTGGCGGACGCGAACGCCGAGTTTCCGGCGTATGCCTCGGTTGCGGGGGAGAAAAAACCCTTCACCGAAGTGCTCGATCAGGCTACGGTGGTCATCTCCATGACGGAAGTCTCGATTACAGGTCCGTTGATGGCGTTCGGCCAAAATAAAGGCTCTGCAGAACAATTCCGGGTAGCGTCCATGCCGCTGGCCAACCGCAGCATGGAGGACACCTGTCTGATGGCTGATACCCGTTACCTGGTAGAACGCGGCAATGTCATCCTGGACGCAATGAAAGACACCCGGGCGGCGGAGGTCAGGTTCACCACGGGTGATACCTGCCTGTTCGACCTGCGTTTCCGGCAGGCATATGTGGACAACGGTTACCTCCATCCTGACAAGGAAGGCGACGCATTCATCAACCTGCCATCCGGTGAAGTATGGATTGTCCCCTACGAGGGAGAACGGCCGGGAGAGAAGTCCCGCACCCGGGGGATCATTCCCGTTGCTGGTGGTAATGATGACATTGCGCGCTTTGTCGTTGAGGAAAACCGGATTACGGACGTGCTGGGCGACGGCGCTCATGCGGATGCGCTACGGGAGGAACTCGACTTGGACCCCGCGCGCCGTAACGTGGGCGAAATCGCCTTTGGGTACAACTACGCGGCCCGCGTCACAGGCCTGTTTATCGAAGATGAAAAGGCCGGCTTTCACTGGGGCTATGGGCGCAGCGAATTTCTTGGCGGCACCGTGGGACCTGAGGCATTCAAAACACCGGACACGGTCCTGCACAGGGACCTGCCCTATGCAAAGGAATGCCCGGTAACCGTCTCGGTTGACCTGGTGAAAACCGGCGGCGACCGGCTCCCTGTCCTGAGAGACGGCGATTACGTGCTTTGGTGATTAGAAGGGGGTGGGAAAGATGACTAAAGTTCATGCGGATTTTGATCACAATTCACCGGAATTTCGCGCCGATCCCGTTGCTTACTATAAACACCTGAGGGAGGAGGGGGTAGGCAAGACGTCCCGCTACGGCGGTTTATGGCTGGTGCCTACCTATGAGGCGGTGCAGGCCATGGCGCACGATACCGCGAATTTCAGTCCGGCCCGGGGTACGATGTTTCCTCCGATGACCGACCGGCCCATGTTGCCGATGGAGTCCGATCCCCCGTTACATACCGAGTACCGAAAAATCCTGGTCGGACGATTTTCTCCGAGAGCAATCAGGGAGTGGTTTCCGGCGATTCGCCAATCTTCCCGTGATTTGCTGAAGGACCTGATGAGTTCCGGTGAACCCTACGACCTCAGTTACGGCTATGCCAAGTTATTGCCTACGGTGGTTATCTGCAGAATGCTTGGTCTGGAATTCAAAGCCGAGTTCCAGCAGTGGGTGGAAGATTCCGTTTACCGCCGGATTTCAGACCCGCAGGCCGCCAATGAGGCCACTGAAAATATTTACCGGATGTTTACGGAGTTATTGCCGGAACGGCGGGCTCACCCGGGCGATGACCTGGTCTCCCTGGTTCTGAATGCCAGGATCGACGGAAAACACCTGGATGATGAAGTCGTAGTCAATTTCTGTTTCTTCCTGCTGGTGGCCGGTCTGGACAATACCAACTTCACCATCAGGGCATTACTGCTGCAACTGGCTCTCGATCAAAACCTGCAAAAACGCCTGATTGAAGATCGTTCCTTAATCGACCCGGCCGTAGAGGAAGCGCTGCGTTACTTCTCCCCCGTCATTGCGCTTGGCCGCCATGCGGTGAACGATATCGAATTCCAGGGCTGTCCCGTACATAAGGGTGAACCTGCTGTGATGTTGTTCGGCTGCGCCAACCGGGACCCGCAGGAGTTCGATGAACCGGACAAGTTTGATATCGACCGTTTCCCCAACCGTCATGTCGCATTCGGTGTCGGGCCCCATCGTTGCCTGGGTTCCAACCTGGCGCGTGCGGAGATCGGCATCGCTATCGATGAAGTGCTGAACATGTTGCCAGGATTTACTCTGGCTGAAGAGGTGGAAACCCGTTGGGATGATATCGGGCCGCTGAAAGTCATATCCTCCGCGGGATAGAAGAGGACAGATATGCGCGTAAAAATTGATGGAAATCGTTGCCAGGGGCATAACCGTTGTGTTGCTGTTGCGCCTGAAATCTTTGAGCCGGATGATGAGGGATTAGCGCTCCTGAAACAGGACCCGATAGTTCCCGGGCAGGAAAATCCGGCGCGCCGTGCGGCGCTGTCCTGCCCGGAGAGGGCGATCACTGTTATCGAAGAAGACTGATATGTGCGAGATTCTGGTTGCAGGCGCTGAAAAGCCGGTTCCATTTACACGGCTGGAGCAATGGGTGCTTACCCAGGAGAAGTACGGGATTGCCGGGTGGGGCTGGGGAGTTGCACGGTTGACTGACGACGGCCGCCTGGATGTCCGGCGCCATGTCGGTAAGCTGGCTGAGGATCCCGACGGCCTGGACTCACTTCGGGAACTGGAATCACGCCGGTGGGTGTTCCACCTGCGTCGCCCGTTAAGACTGCCGAACATCGTCGAGGACATGCAGCCGTTTTATTCAGACAAATTCGGTTTTGCTTATGCCCATAACGGCGACTTTGAAAAGGCGGATGATTTCAGGGATCAATTCGACGGCCAGCTCGCCGGCAGGGTCGATTCGGAAGTTGGTTTTCGCATGACGGAGAAACTCATTGCCGACGGCCGCGAACTCTCGGAAGCGCTGGATATCACGCTTGATACACTGGGCGGCACGTCCAATATCGCTCTCATGTATAAGAACGGGAAGGTCTTGATTTACGGAAAAGCAAAGTTCAACAAGCTGTGGCGTTTTCGCATTGATGAACTGGAGTGCGCGTCGACCAGCCTGATTTTCAGTGATGAATCATTTTTCGACCTGGTCTTTGACGGGTTGCCCACTGAGCGTGAACTGGTTCATGGATTGTCCCCGCTGCTTGATCCGGTTTTACAGGCACCCACTCTCAAGGAACCCCCTGGATGAACTGGACTAAAACCTGTGGGAAGTTATTGCCATGTAATTGGAAGATGAAAGAAACACAAAATCATCATGAATCCAGCCCCAAAATAATGTTAGGAAAAATGTTGCAATAGACACCACGCACAACATTTATCCTTAATAAAACAACAAGTTATATTGCTAATTCGACTCGCTCGTCTTCGGCGCCAAGCAGCCAACTCGCCAGACCCACATCATAGAAGTAGAGTTTCGGGGATTTGATTTGTCGTTTGGCAATATTGTAGAGATTGACCTATGTTGGTCATCACCTCAAATTGTTGACTCCCGGTCAGGATAAGTTGTCCGGGCGCGCCACTGTCATCAATGACAGGTTGCAGGTACGACGGAAGTTCAGGTGTCCGCTGTATTTCGTCCAGGATTGCCCCGTCAGGACACGAGGAGTAAATTGCAAGTTATACTTTCATATTGCACCTATGATACTCCAATTTTGTACCCCGCCAGCCCCAGTACTCAAACGCTAAGCCGGCAGGATATTGGCGTTCAAGCGGAACAGGTTATCGGGGTCGTATTGCCGTTTGACCTGGCGCAGGCGCCGGTAATTTACACCGTAGGTTTCCTTGACCAGGCCTTCGCCGTGTTCGTTGTAGGAGGTCATGTTGAGGTAGCCGCCATGACCGGAGGAGAAACGCGTAGCCATATCATTCCACACCTTGCGGGTCCAGGCGATGTTGGCATCCGTGTCCCCGGGCTCTGTCCACGATGAGTTGAACTCCATGAGATACGGCATGGCGCGGCTGCCGAACGCGGTGGCGTCGGCGTCGACCCGGGAACTGGCGCCGCGCAAGTCATGCAGTACGAACGGTGTGCGTTTGGCCGGGCGTTCATTGAAGACCGTGATCAATGCGTCGAACACTTCGTCCGTCATACGATCAAGGTATAGCGATTTCCAGTAATTCAGCAGCTCACCTTTCGGCAGGTACATGTCGAACATTTGCTGCACGACCGTAAACGGCCGTGGGGCGCTGAGATCGATAAGCGGCGTCGCGAGTTCCCGCAATGGTTGTACGTAACGCTCACCTTCATCGGCCGGGCCGGCGTAGACGCCGGCCGGGATGACGACATCCGCGCCGCGCAGGTCCGGCGGGAAGGTGTCGTGGTCTGGAATCGTCCAGAAAAAGAATTCGGTCGTGAACTCATCGGGCGCCGTCTGCATGAATTCCTGCCAACCTTGCAGGATGTCACGCGCCTGGTTTCCAGCGTATACCGGCGCACAATGCATGACGAGGGGTCCTAACGGGTGCAGGCGGAATTCGAAGGTCGTGACTATACCGAAATTACCGCCGCCGCCGCGTATCGCCCAGAAAAGATCCGGATTCTCCGATGCGCTTGCATGGCGCAACTCGCCGTCGGCAGTGACGATATCGACGCCGAGAATGTTATCGACAGTCATTCCGTACTTGCCGCGCACCCAGCCAAACCCACCGCCGAGTGCGAGACCGGCAATCCCCGTTTCCGATACCACACCGGCCGGCGCCACCAGGCCGAACGGCTGGGTTTCATGGTCGATATCGCCCAGCGTGGCGCCACCGCTGACCCAGGCAATCCGTTGCCCGGCATCGACGCGGACGCCGCGCATCAACGACAGGTCGATCATCAGACCCTCATCACAACTGGCATTCCCTGCCACCCCATGGCCGCCGCCGCGAACGGCCACCAACAGGTCGTTTTCACGCGCCGCATTAACGCAATAACGCACATCGGCTACACCCGTGCAGCGTGCGATAGCTGCCGGACGCTTGTCGATCATGCCATTGTGCAGGGCCCGTGTTTTGTCGTAATCGGCATCACCCGGACATAACACCGGGCCGCGAATGTTGTTCCGTAGTGATTGAATGATGGATGTGTGCATGCTAATAACAACCCGCAACACGCGCCCGTTGCCGTACCAGCGCCAGTACCAGGTCGATTATCGGCGTTGCCACGCCGACCAGTTCTCCCAGTTCCTTTACCGCACCCAGCATTGCATCGATTTCCATGGTCCTGCCGGCTTCCAGGTCCTGGAGCATGGATGTTTTGTGTGCTCCCACGGCCGCGGCGCCGTCGATCCGCCTTTCCACGTCAACCCCGAACCGCACCCCCAGCTTTTCCCCGATAGCCTGCGCTTCCAGCATCATGGATTTTGCCATGGCGCGTGTGCCCGGTTCTGTCGCGATCACATCCAGGGTGGCGTGTGTCAGGGCGCTGAGGGGATTAAAGCAGAGATTGCCCCATAACTTCACCCAGATTTCATTGCGGATTTCCGATCTTACCGGTGATTTGAAACCGGCGCTGATAAGCGCTTTGCTCAACTGCATGCAGCGTTCCGATTTTTCACCGCCGGGTTCGCCGAGGGTAAACCTGTTTCCCTCTATGTGCCTGATTACGCCCGGTTCACTGATTTCACAGGCAGGGTAAACAACGCAACCGATGACGCGTTCCGGGCCTATCTCTTCCCATTGACGGTTATCCGGGTCAACACTTTTCAGCCGATGGTTCTCCCAGTGCCCCTTGAGACCGTAAAAATACCACCAGGGGATGCCATTGGCGGTAGTAACTACACTGGTTCGCTCTCCCAGCAACGGCTGCATCGCATCCAGGACTTTCGGCACCGATGGGGCTTTCAGGGTAATAATTACATAGTCCTGGCGACCCGCTTCAACAGGATTATCGGTGCATTTCGGATATGCCGTTTTTGCCTCTCCGCCGGCAATGATTTTCAGACCGTTTTTCCGCATTGCCTGCAGGTGCGGTCCGCGCGCAACCAGGGTAACGTCAACCCCTGACAGGGAGAGCAGGGCGCCCAAATACCCCCCGATAGCGCCGGCGCCATAGATACATATTTTCATCAAACGAGACCCAGTTTCCCGGCCAGGCCGATGCGCTGTATTTTTCCGGTGGGGCCTTTGGGGATATCGTCAAGGATCACAATTTTCTTCGGCACTTTGAAGCCGGCCAGGTAACCGGCGGCATAAGCACGGATATCACTTTCGCTCGCCGTCCGCCCATCGTTCAATACGACAGCCGCCGCCACGTCTTCGCCCAGTTTATCGTGTGGTACGGCAAATGTGACAGCCTGGCTCACCGCAGGATGGTCCAGCAGGATTTCGTCCACTTCCCTGGGTGAAATCTTTTCTCCCCCCCTGTTTATGATTTCCTTCAAACGGCCGGTGATTGTCAGGTATCCGTCTTGGTCCATGATGCCCTGATCGCCGGTGCGGAACCAGCCGTTGACAAAGTTTTCCCGGTTTGCCGCCGGATTATTGTCGTATCCCGCCGTCACGTTTTCCCCCTGGATCACCACCTCGCCGACAGAACCTTGCTCCAGCAGGTTTCCGCTCCCGTCCATGATCGCCACCTTTGGACCGGCGGCGATGCCGACGGTGCCCGGTTTTCTGGTCCCGGGGGGTAACGGATTGCTCGTCATCTGGTGGGAGGCTTCCGTCATGGCATAAGCTTCGATGACAGGTGTTTTAAAAGTCTGCTCCAGATCATTCAAAACCTGGGGGGGCAACGACGCGGATGAGGATCGGATAAACCGCAAGGCGGACTTCCTGATTGTCTCTTTATTCTTACCGGCCCTGGCCAGGATGGCCTGGTGCATGGTCGGAACCGCGCTATACCAGCTTGGTTGTGCTTCCTCCAGCCAGGCAAAGAATTTCAGTGCATTGAACCCGGGCGCGCAAAAGATACTCGCGCCGGCGCTGATACTCGCAAGCACTGTCGCGATCAGGCCGTGGATATGGAACAGGGGCATCACGTTCAGACAACGATCCCCTGGTGTGAGGTTCAGGGTGGTACGAATATTACCCGCGCTGACACAAATATTCCGCTGTGTTAACGGCACAATCTTGGGGCGCGACGTGGTGCCTGAAGTGTGTAGAACAAGGGCGGTATCGTCTCCACCGATAAAATCAGGAGCGATGACAGGCTTATCATGCCGGGAATTATCGGCAGGCTCCAGTTTAAATTCACCTGCCCTTGATGTCCCCCCCTTTTTCAGCGTCATTACGGGAATGGACAGTTCCCGCGCAGATTCAAGTGATGGAGAATTGCTATTCTCTTCCACTATCAGCACGCCGGCGTTGAGATCTGACAGGTAAAAGTCAAATTCAGCCTTTTGGTACGCAGGATTAAGCGGCGCGGCAGTTGCGGCGCATGAGACTGCAATAAAAGCTGCCGCCATCTCAGCGCCGTTAGGCAATACGATCGCTACCCTGTCATTTCTGCGAATGCCGTTACGGTTCAGTATCAATACCGTGTTTTCAACCAGTTGCAGTAAATCGCCGTAACTGAGGGTCTTTTGTCCGGGTGCGTTTATTGCGGCGGTTTCACTGTTTGCCGCTTTTATTAATTCCAAAACAGGCGTTAATTCAGTCATCTCGCCATCCTGATATTCGTATGATCAACCATATCATTATGTTGAATGGAAGGCTACCGGGCTGACACCAGACCAGTGCATGTTCGGGGCTGCAAAACTTGACAAACTGCACAGAAGACGGTGCCATTGTCCATGATTATCAACCAGCAGTTTGCAGAGAACGGCGAGGAAAGCACTTATGAACCTGAAGCGTCATCATACATTGCCCGTAAACAGCGAGACTGTGCATTGGGGTTATTTCAGCAAGGATATCGAACCGAGGCTGACCGTCGAGTCGGGTGATTTCATCACCATCGAAACACTGACCCACCACGCCAACGACGATGCTTCATTGATGGTTGATGGCGATGCGGGCGCGGAGAGCGTCTTTCGCTGGACCCGGGCCCATAAAAACGTCGATCGGCGCGGCGCGGGGCCTGTGGACGCATCGCTGTTTGGCCGTGGCGCGGGTGAAGGACTCGGGGTACACCTGCTGACCGGTCCGGTTTATGTTGAGGGGGCCGAACCGGGCGACATCCTGGAGGTTCGCATTCTTGACGTCAGGCCCCGTCCCAGCGCCAATCCCAATCATCCGGGCAAAACCTTCGGCAGCAATGCCGCGGCCTGGTGGGGTTACCAGTACAACGATTTGATCACCGAACCCAGACCACGCGAAGTAATCACGATCTATGAGATCGACGCATCCGGACAACGTACCTGGGCCAGGGCATTATATAACTTCCGCTGGACGCCGCAGACCGACCCGTTCGGCGTCGAGCATGCCACTATCGATTACCCGGGTGTGCCGGTAAACCACGATACGATCAAAAAAAACAGCTCGGTTTTATCCGGTGTGCGGGTGCCTATCCGCCTGCACTTCGGCGCCATCGGATTGGCGCCGGCAGAAGCTGATGTCGTCAACTCCATCCCGCCAAGCTATTTCGGCGGCAACATCGACAACTGGCGTATCGGCAAGGGCAGCAGCATGTATTACCCGGTAGCGGTGCCGGGCGGCCTTTTCAGCGTTGGCGACCCGCACGCCGCGCAGGGAGACTCGGAACTGGCGGGCACGGCAATCGAAACCTCGCTGACCGGCGATTTCCAGGTCGTCCTGCACAAGAAAAATCGTCTCACCGGCACCCTGTTGCAGGGATTGGACTACCCCCTGCTGGAGACAGGCGCCGAGTACGTCGTCCATGGCTTCAGTTACGCCAACTACCTGGCCGAGCTTGGCGATGCGGCGCAGGGCGAGATATTTGAAAAGTCCTCAGTTGACAACGCCATGCGCGACGCGTTTCGCAAGATGCGTAAATTCCTGATGGATGCAAAAGGCCTGAGCGAAGACGAAGCAATTACCCTGATGTCGGTGGCAGCCGACTTTGGCGTCACCCAGGTGGTTGATGGCAACTGGGGCGTGCATGGCATCATCCAGAAAGGAATTTTCCCCTGACCGTACAGCATAAGAGATTATGACCTTAAAATCTCTTTTCATCGGCAGCTTTGTAATTCTTGCGGTTGTCATAAATCTGCCATTAAGCGCGGAGGACGTATCGATTGATTTTCAGCACTATGAGCCTGAAGCCGAAATAGCAAGAATAGCATCTGACGAAGCGCCGAAAATCGACGGTGATATCTCCGACCCTGTCTGGTCGAAGGCGACCAGGATAGACAGGTTTTACCAGACGGAACCAGTCCGGGGCGCAGAGCCTTCCGAAACCACGGTCGTCTACATTGCATACGATGAAAACAACCTGTATTTCGCGTTTTTCTGCGGGGATTCCCAGCCTGACAAGATTCTGGCTACTGTTATGCAACGGGACCGCGAATTATGGCAGGACGATAATATTCGGGTATACCTGGATCCGTATGACAGTTCCAGGGATGCGATGGCTTTCCTGGTCAATTCCCTGGGTACGCAGATGGACATGTTGATAGAAAATAACAGCAACTTTTACCCGGAGTGGGACACGATCTGGGACGTTGATGCCAGACGTACGGATAATGGCTGGACGGCGGAGATGGCAATCCCGTTTCGGAGTATCTCTTATGACCCCGGTGTCGATAAGTGGGGTTTCGAGATCATGCGGCAAATCCGCCACAAGAATGAAACCGTGAGATGGTCCCAGATTGACCAGTTCCTTCCTCCCTGGAACGTTTCGGAAATAGGTTCAATTACCGGGCTGCGGGATATCAGCCAGGGCCTGGGCCTGGACGTACAGGCATTCGGCAAGTTCAATTATGAAAGGGACTGGATGCAGCGGCCGCGTGATGACAGCTTCACCCCGGAGGCGAGCGGGAACATATTCTACAGGATTACGCCCTCCCTGACCGGAACCCTGACGCTTAGGGCCCTGACGTAAATTAAGTTGCCATCTTTCGGTTTTTGTGTTTTACTTCCCCGATGCGACGCAATCTTGAACTTGAAGCGACGATTGTTGAGAAGTACGCGGCGGTGCAGGCGCATCTCGATGAGCGCGGGCGTCGTATCTGGGCGGCCACGGAATCACGTGCCATCGGGTATGGGGGCGATGCGCTGGTGTCGGATGCGACGGGGTTGTCGCGCCCGACGGTGCGCAAGGGGCGCCGGGAGTTGGCGGCGGGCGGCGCCGAAGCCGGTCGCATTCGCCGGCCGGGCGCCGGCCGGCCGGGCATTGAGCAGTCGCAGCCGGGCATCAAACAGGCGTTGGAGCAGTTGGTGGACCCGGTCACGCGGGGCGACCCGGACTCGCCGTTGCGGTGGACGTGCAAGAGTCGGGCAAAGCTGGCCGCAGCGTTGTCGAGGGCGGGCTGGCAGGTGAGTTCGACGACGGTGGGTCGCTTGCTGCACGAGTTGGGCTACAGCCTGCAAGCGGTGCGCAAGAGTCGGGAAGTGGCCTCGCACCCGGACCGCAACGCGCAGTTCGAACACATCAATGCGCAGGCGGATGCGTTCCTGCAACGGCGTCAGCCGGTGGTGTCGGTGGATACCAGGAAGAAGGAACTGGTGGGGGAGTTCAGGAACGGCGGCCGGGAATGGCAGCCGCAGGGCCGGCCCGAGCAATCACTGGTGCATGATTTTCCCCAGGACTCCCTCGGCAAGGCGATTCCCTACGGTATCTATGATATGGGGCATAACGAGGCGTGGGTGAACGTGGGGCAGGACCACGACACGCCCGCCTTTGCGGTGGCCTCGCTGCGACGCTGGTGGGAGGAGATGGGCCGGCGCCGCTACCCCGAGGCGCAGGACTTGTTCATCACGGCCGATGCGGGCGGCAGCAACGGCTATCGCTCGCGGGTCTGGAAGCGCCGCTTGCAGCAGTTTGCCGATGAGACGGGACTGCGTATCCACGTCAGCCATTTCCCGCCGGGCACCAGCAAGTGGAACAAGATTGAGCACCGCCTGTTCTGTCACATCACGCAGAATTGGCGCGGCAAGCCGTTGCGGACCTTTGAGACCATTGTCGACCTGATAGGCAATACGCGCACCGCCGCCGGCCTGCGCGTCAAAGCCAAACTTGATGAAAGAAAGTACCCGACCGGCGAGGCCGTAACGCAGGCGGAGATGGACACCCTGTCGCTCCATCGTAACGAGTTCCACGGGGATTGGAACTACGAATTACGTCCACGATGAAGTTGGAAATTTAATATCGATCAGAGTCCTTAATACGGATTTTTCGGATTCTCCACTCGACGAACGGCAGGTTAACACGGGCCGGTTCTCACTGTTTTTTCCGGAGACCAGGGACTTCTTTCTCCAGGACAGGACAATCTTCGAGTTCGGGGGCAGGGCGATGACTCCGCCGCTCACGGCCATCAACGGATTGCCGTTCTTTACCCGCAAGATCGGCATCGTGGATGATGAGATCGTGGATCTCATCGCAGGCGGGAAATTATCCGGGCGCATTGGAAACCTCAACGTGGGCGCGCTGAGTGTAAGAATGGATAATTCGGAAAATATCAATGCAGAGACCCTCAGCGTCGCCCGGTTGTCTGCAGAAGTGCTTGAAGAATCGCGCATCGGCACGATTTTGACGCATGGCGACCCGGACGGCACGGGCAGGAATACGCTGGCAGGCGTCGACTTCAAATACCGGAACTCCGATTTATTCAACCGGGGCCGGTTTCTCGCTGATTTTTTTTACCAGCGCAGTTTTTCAAACGACGTGCATGGGCCGGCTGCGGGAAAGGACGATGACATGTTCGGGTTTTTTCTGGGATACCCGCACGATTTTCTGCGCTGGTATATCAGCGGCAAGGAGATAGGAAAACGGTTTGATCCTGCCCTGGGATTTGTCAACCGCCGTAACATCCGGGATTACAACGGGGACTATGTCAGGAGAAAGCGGTTTGGGGACGGCTGGATTCAATGGTTGGAAGGAGGCGTGATAGGCAATGTTGTTACCGACCTGGATAATAACATAGAGACCCATAAATTATCCCTGTTAACCGGGGGCCGGAATCGAATCGGAGATGAAATCAAGGTTCAAGCCAGCAATTTACGGGAGGTTATCAATCAACCCTTCCTGATAGCCGGAGAGCTTCCCGTACCTCTGGGGGATTACCATTTCAACCAGTTTTACGTTCTGCTGAATTCTTCCAACTCAAGAAAGCTGATTGCAGATGTCGAAGTTACCTGTTGCCGTATATACGATGGAGACTACCTGGGTCTGAATACTATCCTGGAGTTCAGGCTGTCCAAATACTTCCGCTTGACGGCCAAGCACAATATGGAAAAATTTGAAATGCCGTCGGGGAAGCTGACGGTTCACATCGGCTCACTGGACAGCAGCATCAATTTCACGCCCGACATGCAGATTGATACCCAGATGCAGTACGACAATATTTCGGAGCGGTTTTCATTTTCGGCCAGGTATCGCTGGTTTCCCCGGCCGGAAACAGAAGTCTTTATCGCGGTAGGCCAGACTGCAGATATGAAAAGCAACAATTTCCCCGGCCACTTCGATGCGGACCAGACGCAGGTCACGGTCAGGCTGGGTCATACGTTCAGGTTCTGAAAAGGCTGTGTCCCGTATGGTTCGTCATTCCCGCCCCCGTTCGTCATTCCCTATATGGACTCCTCCCGTTTTGCAAGTAGGCACGAATCGATAGTGAAGGCAGACTGCGGTCGTATATACGGACTCTGATTGGGGTGCGACCCCTGGCCCAAGATGTGTTCGCCCCTTCAGCCCTCTTCGGCGCAACGGCGTTCTCACGCCGCGGGAATGAGCAGGGTCCCTGAAGGTGGGTCTGACCACTATCACGTTGTGCCGTCTTGCAAGGAAATAACATAAACGCTGACGCCTCTCTCCCGGCTGGCCGTTCAGGCGGCGGCCACTGCCGCCGGCGGGTTGCCCGACAGCTGGTTGGCATGGCCCGGATCGTACTCCGTCCGGTAACGCAGCATAGCCCAGGCGGTACGCACGGTTTTGTTTGCCAGGGCCACCGCCGCCCGCCCGGCGCCACGCCGGGCCGCCAGGTCTTTGAGCCACACCTCAACGTCATTACGGGGTTCCCGCCGCGCCAGCGCCTGGAGTACCGCATGGGCGCCGGTAATGAGCGAGGCACGTAAGCGTTTGTCCCCGCTGCGCTTGCCAATCGACCCCAGGCGCACCTTGCCCCCACTGCTGTGCTGCTTGGGGGTCAAGCCAATACAGGCCGCCGCGGCCCGACCATGCCGGTACGCCTGCCCGTCCCCCAGGGCAATATACAACCCCAACGCATTCTTGGGCCCCACCCCGGCCAGTGTCAGCAGCGACCGACACGCCGGCGTCACGCGCACTTGCTCTGCCAACTGCCGCTCCGCCTCCTGCAACGCCGCCGACTGCGCCTGCCATAACTGCCAGGCCAGCGCCAAGAGCGGGCGTAGCGACAACGGCAACCCGTTCTCCGCCTCCTCCAGCACGCGCGGCAACTCACGCCGTAACGCCGCCTCCCCCTTCGGCACCACTTCCCCAAACTCCGCCAGCAGCCCACGCAGCATGTTCCCCGTCGCCGTCAATTGGTCCGTCAGATGCTCCGCCACGCGTTTCTGACACTGCAGACTCTGTTGCTCCACCCCCATCAACCCCACCCCCGGCAATTCCTCCCGCTGCCCCGCACGGGCCACCGCTAACGCATCCCGCGCATCCGTCTTGTGGCCCTGACGGTACGGCAACACCCAACGCGGCGAGAGAATCTTCACCTGATGACCGAACGACTCCGCTAAGCGACCCCAATAGTGCGCACCCCCGCACGCCTCCAGTACCACCAAGGCCGGCGCCTGACGCACTAAATACGCCGACAACGCCGTCCGGCCCATCGCCTGGTTGCTCACCATCCGGTCCTGCTTGTCGACCACGCACACCTGAAACGTGTGCTTCGCTAAATCTATGCCGATTGTGTTAGTATCTCTCATCGTGGACTCCTCGTTGTTGGTTAAACAAAATTGCTTCTCCCCCCTTAACTACCATGATAAGGGGGGAGGAGTCCACACATCGGCGCAGGCGGGAATCCAGTGGACAACAAAACTCCTTATAATGAATGTTTGCTTACTGGATTCCCGCCTGCGCGGGAATGACGAACGTGGCGCGATTTGTGTCGTTACGTATAGGGAACCTCTATTAATTGATAATTTCAGGTCTGAGCAGGTTCCTTTTTCATATATTTGTCTATAGTAAGGTGCGCAGAGACCCGCATCACCTCAATACGCCCGTCATCGGGCCGTTTTATCGCCCTCAGGTGTCGTTTTGACACCGTTTTATCCCTGTTTCCCGTCAAGCAGGCGCACCGACCCCTTGCAGGTAACACAGTCTGCGCATGTTGTACACCAGGTTCATCATCCCGATGGCCAACGCACTGCGCTTGAGCCCGATACACCGGACCAGCTTGGCACGGGTCGCACACTGCGCCCCGAACACGTGCTCCACCCGCACCCGTATTTTTGCCCGCGTGCGGTTGCCCTGCTGCTCCCGCGCCGTCAACGGCCGGTTGCGGCTGCCCTTGCGCTGAATGTGACTGCGGTAGTGCTTCTCCCGCAAACGCTGCTCCTGCTCTTCAGACCGGTAGGCGCTGTCCGCCCAGAGGGCCTTGCTGCTGTTGTCCTCATCAAGCAGGTCATCCAATAACTGCGAATCATGCACGTTGGCCGCGGTGACATCATACTTGCGTACCAGCTTGTGCGCATTGTCCACGTTCACGTGGTTCTTGTACCCGTAATGACTCGTGCCGCGTTTCTTCGTCCAACGCGCCTCCACGTCCTTCTGACGCCGCTTCGGCTTGGCGTCCGCCTGCTCCCAGTCCGCAGGCACTTCCCCGGCCTTGACCTTGGCATTCTCTTCGCGCGTGTTGCGCTGCACCGGCGCCGGCACCAGGGACGCATCCACCAACTGCCCCTTGCGCGCCCGGTACCCCAACGCTTCCAACTGCCCGGCAAACTGCTCGAACAACGCCTCCATCAGGCCCAACCGCACCAACTGCTCCCGAAACGCCCGGAACGTCTTCGCATCCGGCGCCCGATGGACATTGTCCAACCCCAGGAACCGCTGGAAACTGCGCCGGTCCTCTACCTGGTACTCCAACTGCTCATCACTCAAGCCGTACAAGTGCTGTATCACCAACCCCTTGAACATCAGTACCTCGTCCCGGCGCGGGGCGCCCGCATTGCTCTTGCGCTCCGTGGGCCGGAGACGGGACAGCAACGGACGGAATGCCGCCCAGTCCACCACCTCCTCCAACTGCACCAGCGGGTCTTTCAGCTTCGTCAAACGGGCGTCCTGCAAGTCAAAAAAGGAACCGAACAGGTCTTGAGTCTTCTTCATGGCAGCACCCTCAAACAGGACAGTATGGGTTGAAATCAGTACTCCGTATTATATCATTACACTGAATTAATAGAGGTTCCTTATAGAATAACCATCTTTAACCATGCGGGAGACTGACATGATCTCAGAACAGGAACTGGCAGAACTTTCCTTCGCCGGTGCGCCGAATATAATTACCGGCGGCGTTCCCGGCCCGAAGGCCGGCGAGTTGCTGGCTGAAGCGCCGGAATATGAATCGATGACCCGGGGCGGCGGCGGTTTTCCGCTGGTGTTTGATGAGGGCAAGGGGGTAACGGTGAAGGACCCGGACGGCAACCTCTATATCGATGTCTCCGCCGGTGTCGGGGTCAGCAGCGTCGGACGTTCCCACCCCAGGGTGGTCGAGATCATGGAACGCCAGTCGAAAATCCTCATGCATGCCTCAGACATCAGTAATACCAAGCGCGGCGAACTGGCAAAGAAGATTGCCTCCATCGCCCCGCCGGGTCTCAGGAACAACTGTATCAGCTATTTCACCCAGAGCGGCAGCGGCGCGCTGGAATGCGCCATCAAGTTTGCCCGCCGGGTGACCGGGCGCAACCAGATCCTGGCCTTCCACGGCGCCTACCACGGTGTCTGGGCGGCTTCCAACGCCCTTACCACCGGCCAACAGTATCGCTCGGGTTATGGCCCCTTCATGGGCGGTGTCATCCATGCGCCTTACCCCTACGCCTACCGTTTTCCCCTGCCGCTCGGGGACAAGTCCTGCGAAGAGGTCTGCGGCGATTACGTGGACTACCTGTTGAATACGCCTTACACGGCGGCGGACGACGTGGCGGCCGTGATCGTTGAGCCGGTGCAGGGAGAGGGGGGGTACGTGCCGCCGGCGCCCGAATTCTTCCTGAAGGTAAAGGCCGCCTGTGAACAACACGGCGCCCTGTTTGTCGCGGACGAGGTGCAGGCGGGCGCCGGCCGCACCGGCAAAATGTGGTCCATCGAACACGCCGGGGTGGAGCCGGACATGATCACCTTCGGCAAGGGCATGGGCGGGGACCTGCCCATGGCCGGCGTGATCATGCGCAAGGACCTGGCGCAACAACTGGACGATATGTCACAACCCCAGACCTTTGCCGCCAATGCGGTCTCGTCTGCGGTCACCATGACCAATATCGACATCATCCAGGAAGGCGGCCTGGTGGAAAGGGCGGCGCAGTTGGGCAAGGAAGTCCTGGACCGGCTGCAGGCTGAAAGTGGGAACCTGCCCATTATCGGTGAGGTGCGTGGCAGGGGACTGATGATCGGCATCGAACTGGTGAATGACAGGGAAACCCGGGAACCTGCGGACGGGGACACGATGATGAAGGTGGTCATGGGCCTGTTGTCGAACGGGATTATCATGGTGCCCTGCGGCCGGAACGGCAACGTGCTGAGGCTGATGCCCTCGTTGACCATCACCCGGGACTATATGAACAAGGCCGTGGACATATTGCTCGATGTACTGACGACATAAATAACGCCGCACTGTTTATGTCGTCATTCCGGGCCTGACCCGGAATCCAGTAGATGACAAGACTCCTTATAAGGAATGTTTGTTTTGACTGGATTCCGGGTCAGGCCCGGAATGACGAACAGGAGGCGATGTTTGCCCGTCATGTTATAAGCTGGAAACAACATAATGCGGCGCTATTTGTGTCGTTATGTATAGAAGGAGGTTGTCACATGCAATGGCTATTGGGGAATGATACCCACCCCGTTGACGTGAATGCGCGCAGTTCCATCATCGCGATTGTCTATATCGCGGTGATTGCGCCCTGCGTCTTCATACTGCAGCCGGGTTATGTGCAGGGCCTGGTTGAATACCTGGCGCTCAGTGAAGAGCAGGCGGGCTACATCGCCTCGGCGGAGATGTTCGGTATCGCCTTCACGACCCTCCTGCTCATCTTTATGGAGGCGCGCTTCGACTGGCGCAAGCTGACGGTGCTGTGTCTTATCATTGCCGCCGCGGGCAACCTGCTGTCCCTGTCCCTGGCGGATTTCGAGTCGCTGGCCGCGGTGCGCTTCCTCACCGGCATGGGTTCCGGCGGACTGATGTCGCTGACCTTCGCGATGATGGGGCTGACCGGCAAGTCCGACCGGAATTTCGGTTACATCATCACCTGGGTGCTGATTTACGGCGCCCTGGGCATACTGGTCATGCCCACCGCCTTTGCGAGCATCGGCATGGACGGCGTCCTGCTGTTCTTTGCGCTGTTCAATGTTTCGGGCCTGTTTTTCACCCGCTACCTGCCGCGCTCCGGCGTGCACCACCTGGACCTGTCCGTCCCTGAAAAAGTCAGCTATTCATGGCGGTTAAAAGGGGTTTCACTGTTTGCCCTCCTGGTCTACAACACGTCCATCGGCATCGTCTGGGCCTACCTGTTCCTGCTCGGACTGGAAGCCGGCATTGCCGAGCAGACCGTGGCCAACGTCCTGACCGTGTCCCAGTTCCTGGGTATTGCCGGGGCCTTTGTTGCCGTGGTGCTGCAGTTGCGCATCGGCCGTATCATTCCCTTGCAGGTGAGTATTATCGGCACTGCCATCGGCATCTACATCCTGGTGGGCGAGATCGCCCTGTTCCAGTTTGCCCTGGGTGTGTGCCTGTTCAATTTCCTGTGGAACGTGAGCATGCCCTACCTGCTGGCGACCATGGCCTCGTTCGACCGCCGGGGCAAGGTGGTGATCTACGGTATCTGCATGCAGACGCTGGGTTATGCCATCGGCCCTTTCATCGCTGCGACCATCCTCGGCAGGAGCAGTTATGACCATGTCTATATCGTGGCGACATTCCTGTTTCTCGCCAGCGCACTGGTCCTGGTCCCGGGACTGCTGGCACAGAAAAAACACCTCTAACGCGGCGCAGCCATGTCACTAATATCAAAAAACCGCTTGCTGTCACTCCTGCTGTTGTGCTTGTTGCCTGTGCTGGTTCAGGCAGATACAGAAAATACATGGGATACTGCGGCGCAGTTGCGGGAAGCGGGGATGAGCTCAGGTCTGGCCTGGGAGATCGTGGAGGGACTGACGACGGAAGTAGGCCCGCGTCTGGCCGGCACGGAGGCGGACCATCGCGCAGTCGAATGGGCGAAACGCAAGCTGGAAACGCTATCTTTCGACAGGGTATGGCTGGAGCGTATCGAGTTTCCCGTGTGGACGCGCCGGCATGAGTCCGCGAGAATCGAAGCGCCATACCCGCAGGAACTGCATGTCACGGCGCTGGGTTACAGCGGGTCTACCCACGGTGAGATCACCGCGGAAGTCATCGGCTTCGCCGATCTGGACGCCTTTCGAAATGCCCCTCTCGAACAGGTCGAGGGCAGGTTCGTTTTTATCAATCAGTACACCGAGCGGACACGGACCGGATCAGGGTATGGGGATTCCGTCAAGGTACGCTACGATTCGGGATTGCTTGCCAAGGAAAAAGGAGCGCTCGGCGTCCTGATCCGTTCCATCGGCACGGACAGCCATCGCTTCCCCCACACGGGAGTGTCCACCATGGCTAGTGACCCCTTGCCGGCCGTGGCCTTGTCCGCGCCGGATGCGGATCAACTGGCGCGCATCATGAGCCGGGGCGACAGTATCAGGATATCCCTGGATATCCAGGTGGATTTAAGGGAAGCAGGACATTCCTGGAACGTAATAGCCCAACTCAACGGCCGTGAAACCCCGGAAAAACTCGTGCTGATCGGCGCTCACCTGGATTCCTGGGACCTGGGAACCGGCGCAGTGGATGACGGCGCCGGCGTCGCCATCACCGCTGCCGCGGCACACCTGATAGGCGAATTGCCCCAAAGACCTCGAAGCAGTATCCGCCTGGTCCTGTTCGGGAATGAAGAAGCCGGCCTGTGGGGCGCAAAACAGTATGTAGATACCCATGCCGAAAACCTGGAAAATCATATCTATGCCTCCGAATCCGATTTCGGCGCCGGACCGGTCTGGCGTTTCGATACCGATAATCCTGTGTTGATGGAAACGGCCATGCCCGTGCTTGAAGTCCTGGGTATTGAAAAAGGGGAGGCTGCCCAGTCCGGCGGACCGGATATAGTACCGCTGCATGAAAGGGGCGTGCGCATATTCCGACTGCGGCAGGATGGCACCGACTATTTTGATTACCATCACACGGCCGACGACACCCTGGACAAGATCGACCCCGATCAACTGAAACAGAACGTTGCCGCGTGGGCAGTGGTTACCTGGCTGGCAGCGGAACTGGACGATTCATCCCGAGGGCCCTCTGACTGAACCCGGGGCTCCCAACGAAATGAAGAACTCCCATACGCCGACTGCCGGAACTGCAGACTATCCCAACCAGGTCTATGCCTGGTATGTCGTAGGCGTTCTGACGCTCGCCTATATCTTCTCGTTCATTGACCGGCAGATCCTGAACCTGCTGGTCGAACCAATCCGCCATGACCTGAATCTCTCGGATACCCAGATATCCCTCCTGCAGGGGATTGCCTTTGCGCTGTTCTATACACTGATGGGCATTCCGATTGCCCGTCTTGCAGACGTCTCCAATCGCCGTTCAATTATTGCCGCCGGCGTGTTTCTCTGGAGCCTGATGACTGCCCTGTGTGGATTGACGAAAACCTTCTGGCAGTTGTTTGCCGCGCGCATAGGGGTGGGAGTCGGAGAGGCTGCATTATCTCCTCCGGCCTATTCGTTGTTCAGCGATTATTTTCCGCCCGGTAAAGTCACACGGGCTATCGCGGTGTATACCGGAGGCAGCTTTCTCGGCGCGGGCCTTGCATATATTATCGGCGGCCTCGTCGTCGATTATGTGGCGAGCCTTGATACAGTCGATATACCTTTTATCGGGCAGTTGAGGGCATGGCAACTGGCATTCATAGTTGTAGGATTGCCCGGGGTTTTATTGGCGCTCCTGGTAATGACCCTGCGTGAACCGGCCCGCAGGGGCCTGCTTGGGGATGAGCCGGGCGCTGTCCCGAAAAGCATTCCGATTAAAGACATATTGAGATTTTTGCGTAAAAACTGGCGCACTTACGGACACCACCTGATCGGGGTTTCCATGTTCGTGATGCTTGCCTATGCGATTTTAGCCTGGACGCCCGCATTTTTTATACGCAAGTATGGCTGGACGCCGGGCGAGGTGGGCCTCGTTTATGGGTTCATGCTGTTGATATTCGGGACTTCCGGTGTAGTCGGCGCAGGATGGATAGCAGATGCATTGCGCCGGCGCGGCCATACGGATGCCAACCTGAGAGTCATTATGATCGGGGCGCTTTGCGCCGCCCCGTTCGGCATTGCTGTGCCGCTGGTCGACAATGTGTGGCTGGCGCTGGCGCTCATGGCGCCGTTCACTTTTCTGTGGAGCCTGCCGCACGGCATCGCGCCTGCTGCGTTACAGCCAATCACGCCGAACCAGATGCGCGCCCAGGTCTCTGCACTGTACCTGTTGAGCGTCAACCTGGTAGGCATGGGGATAGGTCCGACCTTTGTCGCCCTGATGACCGACTATCTATATGGAGACCCGGCCCTGGTAGGTTATTCACTGGCGACAGTGGCGGCCACCGCCGCGCCGTTATCGGCGCTCATACTCTATACGGGACTGAAATATTACCGGCAGAGTCTGCTGGAAGCAGAGGAGGGCTGGCAGAAGTCGTAAAATAACCACGCTGTGGATAATTAAGTATTTTCCAATACTGGAATGAGCCTGTAGAGAGAGAGATTCTGCCCCGATCTCAAGCCCGTTTGTATTCCTGTTCATGGAAGAGGTCCCGGCGCGCCTGTTGCAGCGCGTCCGCGGCCGCGTTGTCGCTGATCCGGTAAGCGACCTTGTCCAGTATGTCAAAGCTGACCCCCGGTTTCAAATACGTCTGTGCATCGTCCAGGGATTTGAGTTTCTCATAGGGGGTCATGAGGGACTCATACGGGTAGCGCTTGCGTTGTTTCCCCTTCTTGTCGGTGACGGTCTCCGGGAACAGGCAGGGCCGGTGATAATTGACGTAGGGGTTGAGGTGCCGGCGGTGGAACTCGTTCAACGGGCCGGCCCAGCGGCGCGGGATGTGGGCGTGGCCCAGCAGCTTGCGCACCACGTGGCCGTTTTTGCATTCCACCAGGGCGTTGTCGTTGCTGTGCCGGGCGCGGGACTTGGTCAGCTCGATGCGCAGCTTCTCCAGCAGCCGGGCAACCTGTTTGTTGATGTACTCCGAGCCGTTGTCGGCGTGGAAGCCCAGGATAACGAAGGGGAAGGCCTCCAGCAGGTGTTCCAGGGCCGGAATAAGGTAGACCTCACTGATACGCTCGACACTGACCACCACCTCGAACTGGGTTACCTCATCCACCGCATTGATGTGATACACCCCTTTTTCCCCGTCTAAATCGCCCTGGTGCACGGTATCGATGCGGATATAGCCCGGCTGACCGTCCGGCTGCGGTTTGCGCCGCTCACCGATGGGCAGGGTCACCGGCCGGGTCTTGTCCACCGTGTGGCGCTGGCGCCGGTAGGTCTGCGACTGGCGCAGGTTGTACAGGTGCGAGACCGAGATGCTGGCCAGGCGTTCGTACTCACGCTGACCGAAGACTGAATAAGCCCGCTCACAGAGCTTCTTCAGGGCCAGCCCGTTGGGCGTGTTATGGCGCTCGTCCATGGCCGCCAGCAGGCGGATATCCGCCTTCGTGTAGCGCCGGGCAAAGCCGCGTGCCGTGCACTGGCGCGGCGTCAACTTGCCGGTCTCCCGGTACTGTTTAATCAACCGCTTCACCTGGGCCAGGGAATAGCCGCTCACCTTCATCAGGTAACGCATCAGTGTCCCTTTGTCCGTCTTGTTACAGCCCGGATAATCAAACTTCACCAAGGTGCGCCGTAGCCAGTCATACCGGCTCCGCTTGTCACCGGCCACCTCAAAGGCCACCTGTTGTGTGCCCGCCAGAAAGGCGCGTACCTGGTCGATACTCGTTAACTCGTTTGCGTTCATGATCGTTTTCATCCTCGTATCATGAACAGAAAGACCGATTATTTCAGGCTCATTTCATGTTGGAATCACGTCCGCCCTTCAGGCTCATTTCATATTGGAAAACACTAATTATTGACAGTTTTATTTTTAATAACTATCCTATGTCGGAGTTGTGTCACTTACCAGGGGGGAAGGATGATGATTACTCGCTTAATGAACCGGTCTTTGGTGCCAGTTCTGTCATGTCTTGATAAAAATTCAGTAAATCAAAAACTTATAATTCTTATTTCATGCTTTTCCTTATTTTCTTTACCTGTATCCGCCCAGATTGAGGAAATCATCGTCACGGCGCAGAAACGCGAGCAAAACGTTCAGGATGTCTCCATATCGATCACCGCATTCACAGGTGATATGTTGCGCGACCTCGGTGTTGCGCAGCCACGGGACCTGGCGCAATTCACGCCCGGGTTAACGGTTAACGCCAGTTCCTCCTACGAGGGAGACTCAGTGTTTACCATCCGCGGGGTAGGGATGAACAGCGTAACCAGCAAGCAGAACCCTGCCGTCATGATCTACCTGGATGAAATAGCCTTGCCGTCACACGTCATGCTGGGCTTCCAGGTATTCGACGTGGACCGGATAGAGGTGTTGAAAGGTCCGCAAGGCACCCTGTATGGCCGTAATACTACCGGCGGCGCGATAAAAGTCGTACCGCGCAAACCCACCGATGAATTCGAACTGCAGGCCCGCTTCGATTATGCCGAGTATGACCGCACCGAGTTTGAAATGGGTGTCGGCGGTCCTCTGAGCGACACCTTGTCGGCACGGGTTGCCACAAATATAAACGTATCGCAGGACGGTTGGCAGACTTTGGAGACTATACCGGAAGTTCCGTTCGGACCCGGGGTGGATGCCGATAACGGGGAAATAGACAGGAAGGCCTATCGCGGATCATTGTTATGGGAACCAACTGAGCAATTTGACATCTTTATCAGCGGCGACTATTCAAGGGATAAATCTGAAGTGCTTGGATTCAAGCATGCGGGTAATTTATTTGCAGACGGTTCACCAGGCCGGTGTTCCTTTGTAACTGATGGCGTGCGCAATGACACTGAATGCGCCTCATTTGCCCAGATACGCGATCGAATTGGTGGAGAGCCTTTGACACCTGAAATAGAGGTAATCCAGGATCGCAACCCGGATGAACGCACGATACTGGCCGAATTCTCCACCGGCAACCAGGTTGACGCGGAGTCCTGGGGGATTTCTGCCACGGTCAACTGGGATTTTGGCCGGTTTACCGCCACCTCCATCACCGGTTACCGGGAATTTGACCGGTACCAGCCCCTAGACCAAGGCGCTTCGCCTGCGCGTATCCATGAAATCAGAAACTGGGAGGATATCACCAGTTTTACCCAGGAAATACGTTTTGCCTCCGATGACAGTTGGGGGCCGGTGGAATGGATTGTTGGCGGGTTCTACAGTAATGACGACAATGATTTCTTCTCCGACACCGACTTTCGCGATCATGCCGGATTTTCCGCTTTTTTTGAAAGCGGTTCCACACAGGAGACAGAAGGTATTTCTGCGTTTGCACAGGTGGACTGGCGTCTTCATGAACAATGGAAACTGACTCTGGGCGCGCGATATACCGATGAGGATCGCGAGTTTACTTTCGGTGGACAGGTATCTGGTTTCGGAGGGCCGCCACCCGTTGTTGATTACAGGCCGGAAAAGCTGAATATCGAAGAGGTCGGCGTGAGAGCAACTCTGGAATTCACGCCTGCTGACAACTTGTTGTTCTATGCCAGCTTCAACCGCGGGTTTAAAAGCGGTGGATATCCGGCGTCGATTGCTTTCGCTGTAACCGCTCTTTTGCCGTTTGAATCTGAGGAATTGCTGGCGTATGAGACAGGATTCAAGTCCACTCTGCTCAATGGAAACGTGAGGTTTAATGTATCGGGTTATTATTATGATTGGGACGACATGCAGGCGACAACTTCAGCCGATGTAGTTAACCCCGTAACAATGGAGGAGGTCAGGGTAATTTTGTTGTCCAATGCCGGTAAGACGGAGATCTACGGAGTCGAAGCGGAACTTACCTGGCAGCTTACCCCCGAATTGCTAGTCTACACCGGTGTTAACGCGATGGAAGCGGAACTCAAAGAAGGTTATCTGAAAGGTTATACACCTGCTCATGCTCCTGACTTCACGATAAACGGCCTGGTCAGCTACACGGCGTCACAGGGAATAGGCGGTTTCAGGCCTTTTGCCCAGTTCGGATACAGTTATACGGATGAAAGCCAGTTTATCCTACCAAACCAACCTGCTGCGGTGCAAAATTCCTATACACTCCTGAATGCCAGGATTGGCATCAGGTCTGATGACGGGCGTTGGGAACTGGCGGGCTGGGGGCGCAATTTGTCAGACAAGACTTACTCCAGTGAAATATTCGGACCTGGTTCAAGCTTTCTGCCCGCTCGTATTCACTACGGCCCACCGAGGATATTCGGGGTAAGTCTCAGCTACAGTCATTAAGCAACTCAGAGTCGCGCATCCTGTTCAGGCAGGGTGCGCGGCTCCTGCTCCATTCCTGCTTGCGCAGGCACGACGAGGAGACACAATCAAATGGTCAACATGAGAAATATTTTTTCAGTCATCACTTGCTTTCTGTTATTCAGCGCACCAGGTATCAGTGCGGCAGAAACCACCACTTTCACTACCACGGACGACACCAGGCGGGTGCCTGTCCCACCCCATGATTACTCCGCAGATCCGTTGCTCGTATTACAGGGGGGGACCTTGCTTAACGGTACCGGTGCTGCCCCCATAACCGACGCATTGGTGACGCTGCGCGGTGACCGGATATTTTATGCCGGCAGTGCGGCCGGGGCCGAGGTTTCGACGGAAGAGGGGCAGGTTATCGACACGTCAGGCTTATATATCGTGCCGGGATTGATTGACCTGCATGTTCACTTCACCCAGCAACGCGGTATGGATTTTACCCGCTACCGCACCTCGGATGCGGCCTCGGCCATTCGCGGGGTCTTGTTGCTGGGTCAATTGGCTGACGCCGGAGTTACCACGGTCCGGGACGTGGGTACGTCCAATGACGTCGCATTACGGATCAAGGAGGCCGTTGAACGGCGCATGGTCGATGGGCCGCGCGTGTTATGGAGCGGTAATATGATTGCTGCAAGAGGCGGGCATGCGGATGAGATTACGTCAACCGCTACGGGCAAGCCGAAAAGCACGGCGACTGGCAGCCGGGTGCGTGTCGCGACCGGGCCCTGGGACTGGAGACTGGCGGTACGGGAACAGATCCGCAAACAAGCGGACTGGATCAAGCTGACCTCGCCCTATACCCGGGAGGAGGTCGATGCCGCAGTGGACGAAGCCCACATGCAGGGTATCCCTGTTACTGTTGACTCATTCGGTAAATATACCGAGTGGGCGTCCGAAGCAGGTGTCGATTCTATCGAGCATCCTTTGAATTTGAACGAACAGATAATAGCAACTATGGCGCGTAACGGGACGGACCTTGTCCCGACTCTGACTGCTTTCTACAATGTGGAGAAAACGGGCTATCCCTCGGCGGGAATACCCTCCGGTGGTTTTTTCTTCACTTTCGCTCGCCGTTATCCCGTCGTTCATGCACAACATCTTGAGATGGTCAGACTCGCCCACGAGGCTGGAATCCGTATCGGCGTCGGTTCGGATATCCCGTTTGAAAACGACGTACGCTATCCCCGGGATTATTATGTAGAGCTGGGCCTGTTGAAAGACGCAGGCCTTACGGATGCGGACGTTTTTGCCTCAGCGACCCGGGTCGGCGCAGAGATATTGAGAATGGAGGACAAACTGGGCACCCTGGAGCCG
The DNA here is from genome assembly GCA_965204045.1 of Gammaproteobacteria bacterium. Taxonomy (GTDB): domain Bacteria; phylum Pseudomonadota; class Gammaproteobacteria; order Eutrophobiales; family Eutrophobiaceae; genus JAAXHV01. The sequence goes on along the minus strand of CBDBDW010000002.1, from coordinate 3,147,769 downwards.
GGCAAGCTGGCGGACATACTGGTAGTCGGCAGCAACCCCCTGGAGGACATACAGAACCTTCAGGACGTAAAACTGGTCGTTGCTGACGGCAGGGTGATACGCGATTTCACCAAGTAAAATCAATGGGGTCAGACTCGATTGATTTTCGTGCCTCATTAATTTTTTCATGACCGCAGCAAAATCAATCGAGTCTGATCCCATTGATTTTGTGAACCGGTACGTCAGGTTTACCGAACCGCGCTCCGGGCTGTCGGCCAGGTGTGTTCTCCTCGATGACAAGGCGCCGCAATCAGCCGAGTTTTTATGGCAACTGGCACAGGCCCGGCCCTCATACGATGCTATCCACGCCATGTGGACAGGCCCGGAACTTTCCTGTCCATTGCCCGCTTCGGTATTGCCTGGGGAACTGGCGCAGACAGACATGCCATTGGAAAATGCCAGTTCCTACCCCCAGGCTGGGGAAATTGCCCTGGCTTATGTCAAATCGGGGAGCATAAAAGGACTGCCGCCAGGCCCGTTTTTTGACGTGGGAATTTTCTACGGCGATGGCGGGCGCCTGTTCTTTCCTTTCGGCTGGTTGATGGCCAATATCTGTGCCGAGATTATTCCGGAGGACCTTGCCCACGCGCAATCCTGTATCGGAGCAATCCGTAAAAACGGAGCATGCAGGTTGTCCATAGAGCCCGTAGATTGAGCATAACCAGTCATGTGCGCGGTTGAGGTCGAAGAGAATACGCTCTGGAGCAGCGTCACACCGGCTGCGGCAGGCCTTGCAAAATTAACGGGAATTCACGATGCGGAAATCGCGATCGTAGGCGGTGGTGTCGCCGGAGTTTCGCTGGCCTACCATTTGACTGAAGCAGGAGAGGCCCCGGTTGTGCTTGAAGCGGTAACACCGGGCAGCGATGCCGCGGGTAAAAGTGCCGGCATCATAGCATCCCTGCCCGTACGCCACAGCCCATATCAGCTCCTGGAAAGATACGGCGACAACAAAGGCAGACGGCTTGTGAACCTGATTGGCGAGTCCGGGAAATATGTATTCTCCCTGGTGCAAAAGCTGGGTCTTGATTGTGCGCCTCAACAAACGGGCTTCCTGGCTCCTGCAAGGACCGCACAGGAGGTCGAACGGGTCGAAAAGACGGCTGCGGAATGGCGTTCGTTAGGCTACGGCATTCAAACCGTCGACAAGGATACAATCTGCCGTCTCACCGGACTGGACGCCTACCAGGGGGCGTTGCTGGATCCGTCAGGTGGCGCAATCAACCCACTTGCCTTTGTACGGGAACTGGCACGCGCCGCGGCGGGGCAGGGCGCCCGGATTTTTATTGACAGCCCGGTAGTCAGGATGCATGAAGAGGGTGGCGGGTGGTGTCTTGAATCGGATACCTTCCGCATTAATGCAAAAAAAGTTGTGATGTGTGCGGGTGGCGGCAACCGCAGCCTGAACCGCGGCCTCGCCCGAACAGTCATGCCTTTCAAGGTGTTCCAGGTGGCAACCGACCCGCTGGACGCTGAAACAAGGGAAGTCATTTTGCCTGAAAACCATGCGATGACCGATGTCAACCCGAATATCTACTCGATGCGTTATGACCGGGATGGTCGGTTGATTACCGCCTGCCCGGCATTCATTTTCAATAACGCCAGGGATCGCATCATCCGTTACGTCGAACAGCGGCTGAGGTATTTTTCCCCCCTGCTTGGTCCGGCCCGCATCCGCTATCTGTGGCAGGGCACGCCATGGATAGGCCGTTCCGTCCTGCCCAGGTTCGTTAAGCTCTCTGATGGACTGTTTGCAATTCAGGCCTGTAACGGCAGGGGCCTGGCGGTAAACACGATACTTGGGCGTGAAGTTGCAGGTTTTATCAAACAGGGACACACTGAAAACCTGAATTTATCGGTTGAAAAGCCGGATCCTGTTCGTTATCACGATTTGATGTCTTACTTACCCGCTATACTTATCAATAGCGCCAGGCTTAGAGCCCGGCTGATGCATAAATTTACCGGTCATCACCGGTACACATAACAGATACGGTCTTACGGTTACAGAAGGAACGATTTTCAGACGTAACTTATCGTCAGGAGAACATTATGAAACATATTTACAAGATTCCTCTACTGGTTTTAGTCCTCTTCGCCTTTATCTGTAGCGGATGTGCCCAACAGGATGCAGACCTGGTTATCCACAACGCGAAGATCGTTACCGTTGACGGGGACTTCTCCATCGTTAAAGCCGCTGCAATCAAGGACGGGAAGTTCCTGCTGGTAGGGACTGAAAGCTCGGTCCTTGAGAGTGCCGGTCCGGACACGGCAATCGTGGACCTCGGCGGCAGGACGGTCCTTCCCGGGTTCAACGATACCCACAGCCATATGACCACCATGGGGATCAACCTGCCGACGATGATAGACCTGACCGAAGTAACTTCGATCGACGACATCAAACAGGCGGTCGCAGAACGCGTCGCGGTCACGGAAAAAGGTGAATGGATTTTCAGCGAAGGCGGCTGGTGGCAGTTCATGCTGGAGGATGGGCGCCTGCCGAACCGGCATGATCTCGACGAGGTCTCACCCGACAACCCGGTGACCTTGAAAGGCGGCCATTACGTTATTGCCAACAGTATGGCTCTGGAACGGGTAGGCTACGACAGGGACAGCGAAAATCCGCCTGGTGGGGAGATATGGAAGGATGACGAGGGAGAACCGACCGGCTTTCTTGTACGCAATGCCATGTACCCGTTTCTGGCTCATTTCGAGACGCCGAGCAGAGAAGTGCAGAAGGACGGCATCCGGCAGGCGATCAGGCGGGTAAACAGTTGGGGGATGACGAGCCTGAGGGAACCCGGCGGCAGCAAGGAGCTTGTCGAAATGCTGCGCGAACTGTATGAAGACGGCGATCTGACCATCAGGATCGACTGGTGCTATGACGTCGACCCCAATACCCCGGAGGCTGAGATGGATGCCTTGTTCGAATCCCTGGGCGACCCGGAAGAAAAATGGGGGGACGGCATGTTCAGGACTGACGGCCTGGCGGAAATGATGCTGGACGGCGCCGAAGAATCAGCCCAGCTTCGCACGGAATACCAGGGCCGGCCCGGTTACTACGGACTGCGGCTTATTGAACAGGACCAACTGAACCGGTTTGTACTGGCAGCCGCGCGGCACGGCTGGCGCCCTGGCCCCCATGCCGTCGGCGGCGCCTCCATAGACCAGCTGCTGGATGCCTATGAGTATGTGAACAGCCGGATCGATATTACCGACAAGCGCTGGATTGTGGACCATGGCATCCTGTTGCAACCTGACCATTACGATCGGGTAAAAAAGCTTGGCCTGCTCGTGCTCCCCCAACCCAGGCATCTCTATATTATCGGCGACAAGTTCATAGAGCACTGGGGTGAGGAACTGGCCCACAAGTCCTACCGGCTCAGGGACTGGCTGGACAACGGCATAAAACTGTCACTTGGCGCGGACAAGCCGGTGTCCTCCCGTTCAAAACCCATAATGCAGATATACGTTGCCGTCACCAGGGGAACAGGGTGGGGCGGCAAGCTCGGCCCGGACCAGGGACTGACCCGGGAAGAGGCTATCCGCGGCATCACCCTCGATTCGGCCTACGTCAGTTTTGAGGAAGACGTAAAAGGCTCTGTCGAGCCAGGCAAGTATGCGGACTTTGTGGTGCTGTCGGACGATATCCTCACCGTGCCGGCTGAAACCATCAAGGATATAGAAGTTGAGGCAACGGTGCTGGCGGGCAAAGTGGTGTACGGCTCATTCTGATTGGTTTTTTAGAAGAGAGGAAGTTCAGATTATGACATTACGATTTTTCCAAAAATTGCACTGGACGCCCGGAATTACGGCATTACTGCTGTTTTGTTGTAACGCGGTTGCAGCACCTTATTGGATAACCGGAGGTACCTTGATTGACGGCACCGGGGCCGAACCGAGACCCAACCCCGGCATTTTCATCAATGAAGGCAGCATAGTCTCCCTGGGCAAACCTGACTCGCTGCCGCAGGATGCACGGGAAATCAATGCCGAGGGAAAATGGGTGCTGCCGGGCCTGTTCGACCTGCATGCGCACATTACCTTCAAACTGGCGGGCGCCCGGGACCTGGAAGACGACGTGATCAATGCCTTCCGTTCCGAACGTTTCCTGGAACGCTACCAGGAAATAGGTGTAACGGTGATACGGGACGTGGCGTCCCGCTACCATGTCGGTTACTCGCTAAAGCGGGCGCAGCGGGACGGGCTAATCGGTGGCGCCAGGATATATGTGTCCGGACCCTTGATTACCACAACCGGCGGACATGCTACGGAATTTCAACCGCTGATACCGCCGATATGGGCTGTGGAAGCCGACGGGCCGTGGGAATTCCGCAAACGGGTGCGCGAGGCGGCGAAACTGGGAGCAGACCTGATCAAGACGACGACCCCGTATACACTGGAGGAACTCAGCGCCGCGGTTGAGGAAGCACATTTATGGAAGCTGCGCCTTACCGCGCACCTGGGCGGCGCCCAGGACCCGTATCATACCTCAGGCCGGATAGCCGTTGACGCCGGTGTCGACAGTATGGAGCACCTTTATCCGTTCGGTGATGATGACGTGTACCGGGACATGGTGAAAAATAATATCAACCTGGTCCCGACCATCGGCTATCACCTGCGTGAACTGGCGGGTCAGTACACGTATGATGCTGCCTACCTGGAGAAGTACCTGGGCCATACCTATGAAGGCATGGTCGAACGGTTCAGGAGAATGCATGAGCTTGGGGTAAAATTTGCGATCGGCACGGATTCCAACGCAAAGGATTTGCCGACCATAGACAAGGTGTATCTCCAGGAGCTGGAGGGGTTCACGCTGGGAGGTCTGACGCACATGGAAATCATACAGGGGGCCACCTTGATAGGCGCAGAGACGATGGGACTGGAGGCTGATGCCGGGAGTATCGAAGCCGGTAAATGGGGAGACGTGATATTGCTTGATTCAGACCCGTTGGAGAGCCTTGAAGCGATGGTAAAACCGTGGCTGGTGATACAGAACGGCAGGGTCGTCTTCCAGAGAGCGACAGACTGAGAAATCGATAGCATCACCTGATGGGGTTTTGACAAATTCACGTTTATGCACAATACTTCTCCATTATGGCTTTTCATCGACGCCAGATAAGTCTCGCAGTAGTCGTGCTCCTGTTGGGAGGCTGGTTGAGTGTGGTATGCCAGGCCTGCCTGGCGCACCCCGGCCTTAATCACCAGCCTGCGCAGACGTCAGAAAGCGGTCACTGCAGCGATAAGACTGAGCATGAACCTGCCGGCTACAGTACCGGCGGCGCCCTGCAATCCTACGGCGACGCCTGTGAATGCGATGGCGTTGCTGCCGGCATCAAGCCCGGCGCGCATAAGGAAGTGTTCAATTTCAACCCTGTGGCGCTGGTCCATGGCTTTGGCTGGACGCGCAGGGCAGAGGAGCCGGATCCATATCCGGTTAAAGCACTCTCTCCCGGTTATCCGGGATTATCTCCCATCGGCAGTTACCGAGTACAGATAAAGTAGTCCGCCCGTATTGAACTCTCGATTTTTATTCGTGGACTTCATTACGGGAGACAACCATGCTTTATTTTATTCGGCCGACGCGCCTCAAAACACTATTATGTTGTATCACGACATGGGTCGTCCTGAACGGCGCCGGCTTAACCCGGGCCAATGCAGACGAAGCCGTACTTGCCCTTGCGCAGGCTGAGCGGCTTGCCGGGGACAGGGATGCCCTGGGACAAAGTATCAGTGCAAGGGCACAGGCCCTGCGCCACCAGTCCGTAGCAGACGGGCAGTTATCCGACCCCAGGTTCAAACTGGGGGCCGTCAACTTTCCGGTCGATTCGTTCGCGCGCGGCCAGGAACCCATGACTCAACTCCAGTTCGGCGTGCAGCAGACCTTCCCGCGCGGCCACACCCTGCGTTACAGCAGGAGCAGGACATCTGCCATGGCAGGAGTTGAAACCGCGCTTGCTGCCGAGCGCAGACTCAGTGTGTTACGCTCAGTACGAAAAGCCTACCTGGAGCTTTATTTTCAACTGCAAAACGAGAAGATACTCGCTGAACACGAGCGTTTGTTTTCACGCTTGTTTGATGTTACGCAACGTCAATACGCGGTAGGCCGTGATAATCAGCACGACGTACTTCTTGCGCAACTGGAGTTATCGTTATTACAGGACAGGCGCGCTGAAATTGCCGGGTTAAAGGAAGCGGCTGTTGCGCAACTGTCGAAATGGATCGGCGCGCAGTACGCGGTCCTGCCGCTGCCCGATGAGCAACCTGTACTGCCTGCTATTCCCCCACTCGGCGGGATCATCACGGACCTGTCCCGGCATCCGCTGATCCTTGCCCATGACCATAGGATTGACGCCAGCCGCTACCAGGTATCCATCGCGGAAGAACAGTACAAGCCGGGCTGGTCCATCGATGTTACTTACTCGGAACGGACAGGTAGTGATTTGCAGGGAGGCGGTCGGGAGGATTTTCTCTCCGCCATGGTGCTCATGGATATCCCGTTGTTTACCGGCCAACGCCAGGACAAACGTGTCCTGGCCGGCCGCCAACGGCACCTGGCTGCTAAATTCGCGCGCACCGATCAACTGCGGGAACTTGCCCGCCAGGCAGGACATATCCATGCCTCGTGGAGGCAACTGGGAGAGCGTTATGAACTCTATGAATCTCATACGATTATCGAAGCGCAACAAAATGCGGACACGACCCTGAAGGCCTACCGGAATGACGTGGCGGACTTCACCACCTTGATGCGGGCCCGGTTGCTCGAGTTGGATACACGCCTTGCGATGATCCGGCTGTCCGTAGAACGGGCTAAAGTGCAGTCGGATTTATTATATTTTGTCGGAGATGAGCAATGAAACAGGGTTTGCTGCTTGCCTGCGCACTGTTGATCGGAACGGGTGTCGGAATAACCATAGACCGGGTAATTGACGGCCCGCTCCTTCCCGATAGCGAAACCCCTGCCACCCGCAGCAGTCCAGCGGCAGTCGCGGACGAACCCTTGTACTGGGTAGCGCCTATGGACCCGGGTTATCGACGCGACAAACCGGGCAAATCTCCCATGGGGATGGATTTGATTCCGGTCTATGCCGATAACGGGAGCGCTACCGGTTCCCTGGTAAAAATTCTGCCGGAAGTCGTAAACAACCTGGGTGTGCGAACCGCACCGGTGAGGCGCGAGACTCTGTTCCGGAAAATCAGCACCGTCGGATACCTCGATTATGACGAGACCCGCATCAGCCATATTCACACCCGAACCGAAGGCTGGATAGAGCGCCTGGCAGTGCGCGCAGAAGGCGAACAGGTGGGTGAGGGACAACTCCTGTTTGAGTTATATTCGCCGATCCTGGTCAATGCGCAGGAAGAATACCTGCAGGCGCTGGCAAGCGGCAACAGGTTACTGTCCCAGACAAATCCCAGGGCGCGGGCCACGCCGTCGGCGTTGCAGGCGCTGGCAAGCGGCAACAGGTTGCTGTCCCAGGCATCCGGTGAGCGCCTGCTCGCGCTCGGGGTATCGCCTGCACAGGTGAAGCAACTGGAACAAAACCGCAAGGTGGCGCAATACGTCAGGTTTCACGCGCCTCAGAGCGGTATTTTGTCCCGATTGAACGTAAGGGAAGGGATGTACGTGAAACCGGATACGGAGGTGATGAGCCTGGCCAACCTGGACCAGGTATGGCTCCTGGCCGAGGTATTTGAAAGACAGGCAGGCTGGGTAAAAAAAGGGCAGGCGGCAGAAGCGCGTCTGCCGGCGTTACCGGAGCGCACCTGGTCGGGAGAAGTCGAATATATTTATCCTGACCTGGACCCTGTGACGAGAACTCTGCGCGCGCGGCTGCGGTTTGATAATACGGAACGCCTCCTGATGCCGAATATGTATGCCCACGTGGAAATACACGGTGAGCCGGCCAGAGAGATTTTGACCATCCCTAACGAGGCGTTGATACACGGCGCCGACATGACGCGGGTAGTTATTTCGCTGGGCAACGGCAGCTTTGAAGTACGGGAAATCAGGGCCGGCATGGAGAGTGACGATAGGGTTGAAGTACTGTCCGGTTTGGAGGAGGGTGAGGAAATTGTCGTATCGGCACAGTTCCTGATTGATTCGGAGGCCAGCCTGAACGCCGGGCTACAGCGCCTGCAGTCCTCGGGGGATAAAGCGGCGGACGCATCGAAGGAGCGCTAAGAATCATGATTGAACAGGTAATCCGCTGGTCGATATATAACCGGTTCCTGGTTGTGGTGCTGGCCGTACTGTTGGCGTTGGGAGGGCTTTTCGCGCTGTTTGAAACGCCGGTGGATGCGATCCCCGATCTTTCGGACGTCCAGGTTATCATCAAAACGCCGTTCCCCGGCCAGGCGCCGCAAGTCGTTGAAGACCAGGTGACCTATCCACTCACCTCGGCCATGCTGGCCGTTCCCCACGCGGTGACCGTGCGCGGCTATTCGTTTTTCGGCAATTCTTACGTGTACGTCATCTTTTCCGAAGGCACCGACCTGTACTGGGCGCGTTCGCGCGTGCTTGAATATCTCAGCCAGGTGACCGGCCGTCTGCCGTCGGGCGTGAAACCCCAGCTTGGTCCCGATGCAACAGGTGTGGGCTGGGTCTACGAGTATGCCCTGGTTGATCGAAGCGGAGCACATGATCTATCCCAGTTGCGTTCCCTGCAGGACTGGTTCCTGAAATATGAATTACAGGCCGTACCGGGTGTGGCTGAGGTTGCAACGGTTGGAGGAATGGTGAAGCAGTACCAGGTCGTTATCGACCCCGACCTGTTGCGCGCCTACGATATCACGCTGGCGACGCTGCGCCAGGCAATCAGGAGGGCCAACCAGGAAGCCGGCGCATCGGTAGTTGAACTAGCCGAAGCGGAATACATGGTCCGCGCAACCGGTTATATCAGCGGATTGGAGCAACTGCGCGAGATTCCGTTAGGAGTCAGCATGCGCGGGACGCCGCTGCTGCTGGGCGACGTTGCGGACGTGCATACAGGACCGCAACTCCGGCGCGGGATTGCAGAGCTGGATGGGGAAGGAGAGGTGGTCGGCGGCATCATCGTCATGCGCTGGGGAGAGAATGCCAGGAAAGTCATTGGCGACGTGAAAGGCAAGCTCAGGGAACTGGAAAAAAGCCTGCCTGACGGCGTGGAAATCGTTGAGACCTATGACCGGTCAGGATTGATCAGCCGCACCATAGACACCTTGAGGAATGCCTTGTTGGCTGAGTTGTTGCTCGTAACAATCGTCTGCATATTGTTTCTGCTGCACCTTCGGTCCGTGATATCCGTGATTATCAGCCTGCCACTGGGCATCCTGATGGCATTCCTGATCATGTACACCCAGGGTGTCAATGCCAATATCATGTCACTGGGGGGGATTGCCATAGCGATAGGCGTTATGGTGGATGCAGCAGTTGTCATGATCGACAACGTGCACAAGCATCTCGAGCGCGGCTCCGGACGCGGGGAGCACTGGCAGACCGTTGCCGCCGGCGCGGCCGAAGTAGGGCGCCCGTTGTTCTTTGCCCTGCTGATTACAGGTCTCAGCGTGCTGCCGATCTTTACCCTTCAGGCGCAGGAAGGACGCATGTTTTCCCCCCTTGCATTTACCTGGCTGTATGCCTTGTTGTCGGCAACGGTAATGGCGGTAACACTCGTTCCCGTGCTGCTGGGGTATTTTATGCGCGGACGGATTGTGCCCGTTGCCGACAATCCCGTCATACGGTTGCTTTCCGGGATCTACCGTCCGGCGCTCCGGTTCCTGCTGCGCCTGCCCTTGACGACGTTGTCTGTCGCGCTGGTTCTATTACTGGCTGGTTTATGGCCGCTAACCCGCCTCGGAGCCGAGTTCATGCCGGAACTGGATGAAGGTGACCTGATGTACATGCCGACGACCCTGCCGGCGATATCTGCGGGGAAGGCCCGCCAACTGTTGCAGCAGACCGACAAGCTGATCCGCACCGTGCCTGAAGTTGAAACTGTGTTCGGCAAGATCGGCCAGGCGGAGACAGCCACGGACCCGGCCCCCATGACGATGATTGAAACCCTGATCAGGCTCAGGCCCCGTGACGAGTGGCGCGAGGGCATGACACTGGAGAGCCTGAAACAGGAACTCGATGCGCTGGTACAATTGCCGGGGGTCACCAATGCCTGGGTAATGCCCATCAAGACGCGCATAGACATGCTGGCGACGGGGATCAAGACACCCCTGGGCATCAAGGTTGCCGGTGCGGATCTACAGGTGATAGAGGACATTGGTTACCGGATAGAACAGGCTTTGAGGAATGTCCCCGGCACGGCATCCGTGTACGCAGAACGGGTCACCGGCGGCCGCTATATTACCATAGACATCAACCGGATCAGTGCAGCCCGCCTGGGTTTGAATATCGACGATATTCAGGATATCGTCCGCACCGCCATCGGCGGCATGAACGTAACGATGACCGTGGAAGGACTGGAACGATACCCGGTCAATATCCGCTACCCGCGCGGGATGCGGGATTCCCTGGAGCGGTTGCGCCAATTGCCGGTAGTAACACCTGCAGGCGCCCGGATTCCACTGCAAGAAGTTGCAACCATCAAGGTAACGGACGGACCGCCTCTGATAAAAAGTGAAAATGCGCGCCTCAACGGCTGGGTTTACGTGGATATCCGGGGCAGGGACCTCGGCAGTTACGTAAATGAAGCCCGCAACCGGATCGCGGCTGAAGTGGAATTGCCGCCGGGTTATTCCCTGGCATGGTCCGGACAGTATGAGTACATGAAGCGGGCAATGGAAAGATTATCAATCGTGGTACCCGTGACTCTCTTCATCATATTCATCTTGTTATACCTGAACTTCCGCAGTATGACCGAAGTATGCCTTATTATGGCAACCCTCCCGTTCGCCTTCGGCGGGGGAGTATGGTTGCTGTATATTCTGGACTTCAATCTATCCATCGCCGCAGGCGTCGGATTTATCGCCCTGGCAGGCGTTGCCGTCGAAAGCGGGATAGTAATGCTTGGATTCCTGAACAAATCATTGAAAACGATAAGTATTACCGCAGCCAATCCGGAACCCGAACTCCTGCTCGAAAATACGGTAAACGCCGCCGAACAACGCCTGCGGCCGATCATGATGACAACCTGCTCAACCATAGCCGGCCTCCTGCCGATCATGCTCATCGACGGCACCGGATCGGAAGTGATGCAACGCGTAGCCGCGCCCATGATAGGAGGAGTACTGAGTTCAACCATCCTGACCCTGGTAGTCATCCCCGTAATATTCCATCAATGGAAGTGCAGAGGAGGCCCCAAATAATAAGGAAACCCCAATCAAAAGCCCTCGAGACAATATGTTATGTTAAATAGACAGGGTCTATTTAACATAATATATATTATGCGCATAATGTGGAGGTATGAAAAGATGCTCGAACAGAAACGAAGCTCCTTGTCCAGTACAATTTCCGCTTCACCATGGACGCGTAAAGTCTCCGTTATGCCGGGTATGAAAAATATCAGTGAAATCTTGGGGTTTTCCACTATATTGCCGAAGCCCTCGACTTTATTATTCCCTGGCCTGTCAGGAATTAACAGTGTTTTCTCATCAATTACTTTAACAAAGCCCGGAGCATCGCCTTTGGGTGAGACGGCCGGTTAGCCGTCTGATCCTGTACTCGCAAGGCAGATGAATGGTGAGTGCTCGATAAAGCGCCGGTGGTGTTCATCGAGTTGCGGTTTTTCTACCGCAACGGCGATATGCAACGGTTCGCCGAAATGATCGCGTAATTCCTGCGGATCAGTGATGGAGTCCAGGACCATACTTACCTCCGGCATTTACTTGGCCAACTCATTATGATAGAGTAACGGCTGTTCAATTCTAACATGGAAACCATGGAGATCGTCATGGAGGTAAACACGTGATTATCACAGATACGCTAAAGGCTGTGCGCCGGCTGGAAGCCGCCGGTTTCAGCCAGGACCAGGCAGAGGCAATGGTGCATATTCTTAATGAGCACAGTACGGAATTGATTACCGCTACCGATTTGAAAAGTGTCCTGTCCCAGTTTAAACGTGAACTGGTCATTACCCTGGGCGGTCTGATGATCACGCTCACAGGCATCATCCTGGCCGCAATGCGTTTTATCTGAGACCAGTACTCTTAAATTACCCGGTTTTATTCCTGTCAGGGCCAATGAAATCATCTACCCTGCTCTTTTTATTGCTGGCGCAACTCGTGCTATGCGTGCGGGCGGATACTGCCTTGCAGACGATGATTCAGGAAGATTACCCATATCTTGAATCCCTGTACCTGCATTTGCACCAGAATCCGGAATTATCCTTCCATGAGGAAAAGACCAGTGAGCGGATGGCAGCCGAACTACGCGGCCTGGGTTTTACGGTAACGGAGAAAGTCGGCGGTTACGGTGTCGTCGGCGTATTGCAGCATGGTGAAGGTCCCACGGTATTGTTGAGGGCGGACATGGACGCCCTCCCCGTCCTTGAAAAAACCGGCAAGCCCTATGCCAGCAAAGTGACCACGGTCGATGAACACGGGAATACGGTGAGTGTCATGCATGCCTGTGCCCATGACGTGAACATGACCGTATTTGTCGGCGCCGCCAGACGTTTGAAGGCCATGGTCGATAAGTGGCAAGGCACCCTGGTGATGATTGCCCAGCCTGCCGAGGAACGCGGCGCCGGCGCCCGCGCCATGCTGAAAGACGGCCTGTTCGAGCGCTTCCCGAGACCGGATTACAACCTCGCACTGCACGTCAGCGCTTCAAGGCCCGCCGGCGAGGTTATTTATACCAAAGGCTATGCCATGGCCAACGTTGACAGCGTCGATATTACCGTTTACGGCATCGGCGGGCATGGGGCCTATCCCCACAGCACCAAAGACCCTATAGTTTTGTCCGCCCAGATTATCAATGCCTTGCAGACCCTGGTATCACGCGAATTGAAACCCATTGACGCCGGTGTTGTTACGGTCGGCTCGATACACGGGGGCACCAAACACAATGTCATCCCCGACAAGGTGGAACTGCAATTAACAGTACGCTCCTATACGGATGAAGCGCGCAATACGCTGCTCGACGGCATTAAAAGAATAGCAACCGGCCAGGCCATGACCATGGGTCTGCCCCCGGACAAGTTGCCGCTGGTAACCATCAAGGACGAATTCACGCCTTCGGTCTATAACAACCCCGACCTGGCCGACCGTATCGTAAATGTGTTACGGACCGTTCTGGACGAGGAACAGCTTATTCCCGGAGAGCCCGTTATGGGGGGCGAGGATTTTGCCCAGTATGGCCGGGTGGAACCGAAAATACCCAGCCTGCTTCTCTGGATAGGCGGCGTCGAAGCCGGTAAATACGTTGCCGCAATGGAAACAGGCGAGCCCCTGCCCTCCCTGCACTCCCCTTTCTTCGCCCCGGACCCGCAACCGACCATCCTGACCGGTGTAAAGGTGATGACCACCGGCGCCCTGGAATTATTGGGGAAAGTCGACAATTAATTGGGCTGAATCAGCCGGTTTATTGGCTGACTCTGCCCCGCTCAACCCGGAAGTAAACGGTCCAGCGCTACCAGTACGCCTACCGCTACGGCGTACGAACCCCTTTTCCTATTGCAACAGCAGTAAAACATAGTAATATAACAACATTAAAACATTGTGAAACTACACCAACAAATACGGGTAACGCTGTAATGGCCACATTTGAAACTTTACTGGCAAATTCCCTGGAGCAGGCCAGAGAAGCGGCACAGGATAATATCGTACAATCCGGTGCTCTGTCACGCTCTCACCGGGAACGCCTGCTCAAAGCGGGCTGGCTGACTCCGGTCATCCGAGGTTGGTATATCCTTGGTCATCCCGGTGAGCAAGGTAAGACGACACACTGGTTCGCCTCGTACTGGGACTTCATCAGCCAATACTTGAACAAACGATTATTGCCTGGCGGCGGAATCTTCTCTTGATTTTCACCTGAACCAGAATGCAGTGCCAGCTCAATTGGTTGTGATGACCGGGAAAGGCGGCAGTAACCAACTCAAGTTGTTGCATCAGACCTCTCTGTTCATGTACGAAACGGCAGAGTTGCCAGGTAACAGGGAAATCCGACTTGGCATACAAACACTGCCTCTGGCAGCCGCCTTATGCCGGGGTTCACCTGCCCTGTTCAGTCATGAACCCATCAAGGCAGAAATTGCGCTTCGCATGGTTGATCCGACAGATCTGGTCAGAATATTACTTGAACGCGGGCACACCAGCATTGCCGGCCGGCTGATTGGCGCATTCCGTTTTTTGGGCGATACTGACACAGCACGATTCATAGAAAGCAGCATGGTCAGTGCCGGACACCAGGTAAGACCTGAGAATCCTTTTGCAATAAATCAGCCGGTTTTTGGAAAGACGGCGGTACGTATTACCTCACCTTATGCGGCTCGTATTCGCGCGCAATGGCAGGCCATGCGCGAAGCCATTATCATCCGGTTTCCCGGGCCTCCAGGATTAACAGGAGATCCAATCTCCTCCGTGAAGGAAATCGAAGAACTGTACCAGCATGATGCCTACCACTCTTTATCTATCGAGGGTTATGAAGTCACACCGGAGTTGATTGAGCGTGTGCGCACCGGAGAATGGAATCCTGATAGCAATCAATCTGATGCAGAGCAGCGTAATGCAATGGCAGCAAAAGGCTATGCCGACGCATTCATGTGTGTCTGTGAGAGCGTACAAAAAGTATTCGATGGCGGACACGCCGGAGAAACCGTAAAACAGGATTTACAACACTGGTACCAGGCGTTATTTTCGCCTGGCGTGCAGGCCGGCATCATTAGAGCCGCAGAGCTTGCCGGCTATAGAAATGCTCAAGTCTATATTCGTAACTCTGCTCATGTTCCCTTACCGAAAGAGGCCTTACTTGATGCCCTGGATGCTTATTTTGAATGCTTAATCAATGAGTCTGAACCCATAGTCAGTGCGGTACTGGGGCATTTCTTTTTTGTATTTATCCATCCATACATGGATGGTAATGGCCGGATTGCTCGTTTTCTGATGAACGTAATGATGGTGTCAGGTGGTTATCGCTGGACAATAATTCGATCTGACAGATCACGCCGCGAGCGATACATGCAAGCGTTAGAGCAGGCTTCCGTGCATAAGAATATAATTCCGTTTGCTGAGTTCATCGGGGAAGAAATGGCGGTGGAATGGAAGAGTTGACAAGAAGCGATGCACGCTTCCGTAACTCAAGCGCCACATTACTAATAAGCAACGTTTTCAGAATAAACTCATCCGGGAGGCTGTCTGAGTCTTCTTTTTTGAATAACAATTACGATTAAGCTAATGTGACGCTTTGCGTACCAAGATGGACACAGAAATGGCCGAATCATTTTACGAAAAACCCATCCTGAATTCGCCCTACGAGGAGCCCAGGCTGCATCATCGTCTGGATGATGCAGGCCAACCCGTGGATGGCCCACCTGAAACCGGCCGCAGGCTCTCGGAGTTGATCAGCCCTGTTCCCAGGCCAAGACTGCGCCGCCAGGCAGGCGCTCACGAACAGGTTGATATCGCTTTCTCACACGGTGACGGTATTTCATCAGACGATCAGGAATATGATCCGTTTCCAATCATCAATGAGATTCGTTCCCAAGTCGCGACCTGGCGCAGGATTCCAAGCCACAATGACTGGGGAGTGACACCTGCCACTGCACGCCTGCTGCAACACTGGCGGCATCATCCCTTCCAGAGTATCCGTCCTTTTTTCTGCCAGGTAGAGGCTGTGGAAACCATCATCTGGTTGACGGAAGTTGAACGCCGGCAAAAAAAGCACAAACACATCTGGGAGCACATACAGAATGCCAACTTTCAGGCCAACCCGGAACTGTTGCGGCTAGCGCTGAAAATGGCTACTGGCTCTGGTAAAACAACGGTGATGGCCATGCTGATCGCCTGGCAGACCGTAAACGCAGTGCGTACGCCGGGCAGCAACCTCTTTACCCGGGGTTTCCTTGTTGTGACACCGGGAATCACCATCCGCGACCGACTGCGGGTGTTGCAGCCTAACGACCCGGACAGCTATTACAGGACCCGGGAACTGGTCCCGGTAGAAATGCTGGAAGAGATTAACAAGGTCCGTATCGTCATTACCAATTACCACGCGTTCCAACTGCGCGAAGTCATGGAAACCGGCAAAGTCGGCAAGGCATTGCTGCAAGGACGCGATCAGCCGTTGAGCACGACCGAGACCGAGGGACAGATGATTCGGCGGGTCGCCGAGGAGTTGATGGGATTTAAAAACATCGTCGTCATCAACGACGAGGCGCATCACTGTTACCGGGAGAAACCCGATAATGAGGATATCACAGGCCTTTCGGCTGATGAGAAACGGGAGGCAAAAGAAGAGAACAAGGCGGCCCGTGTATGGCTCAACGGCATTGAGACATTCAAGAGCAATCTTGGCGTGCGCGCCGTATATGACTTATCCGCAACGCCTTTTTTCCTGCGCGGGTCCGGATGGGCGGAAGGAACCCTGTTCCCCTGGACAGTGAGTGATTTTTCCCTTATGGATGCTATCGAGTGCGGCATCGTCAAACTGCCCCGCGTGCCCGTGTCCGACAACATCCCGACGGAAGAAGTACCGGTCTTCCGTGACCTGTGGAAACACATAGGCCAGGACATGCCCAAAAAAGGCAAACAGACAGGTGGCGACCCCCGGGCGCTACCGGAAAAACTCCAGACTGCGCTGCACGCGCTTTACAGCCATTATGAGGAAACCCACCAGCGATGGAAACAGGACGGCATTGAATCGCCACCCGTGTTCATCGTCGTCTGCAACAACACGTCAACGTCCAAACTGGTCTATGAATGGATATCCGGCTGGCAGCGCCCCAATGAAGACGGCGAAGAGGTTCCCGCGCACTATGGTCATTTGGCGCTGTTTCAAAACTTCGATGAACATGGCAACCGCCTGCCCCGTCCCAATACCCTGCTGATTGACAGCCGGCAGCTCGAATCGGGCGAGGCGCTGGATACGAATTTCCGCAAGGCAGCAGCCTTCGAAATCGAACAGTTCAAACGCGAAAAAATTCAGCGTTCGGGCGCCGGCAACGTGGATGAATTCACTGATGCCGAACTGCTGCGCGAGGTCATGAACACTATCGGCAAGAAAGATCGCCTGGGTGAGCAGGTACGCTGTGTCGTCTCCGTGGCCATGCTGACGGAAGGCTGGGACGCAAATACAGTCACGCATATACTGGGAGTCCGGGCTTTCGGCACTCAGTTGCTATGCGAGCAGGTCGTGGGGCGCAGTCTGCGCCGTTACTCTTACGACCTGGACGATAACCTCTTCACGGTGGAATACGCCGATATCATGGGTATTCCCTTCAACTTCACGGCCAAGCCACAGGTCGCTCCGGTCAAACCGCCCCGAAAGACGACTCGGGTCCATGCCGTTCGTGAACGGGCGACGCTGGAAATCACCTTCCCACGCGTCACCGGCTACCGTGTCGAGCTACCAAAACATAACCTGACCGCAAAATTCAACGACGATTCAAAACTGGTACTGACACCGGATATGGTCGGGCCCGGCCAGACAGAGATGGCGGGCATTGTGGGCGAGAACGTGATGATCTCTGCAGCAGAGGCGCGGGCAAAACGGCCGAGCACGATTGCTTATGACTTATCCAAACACCTGCTTTACAAGTTCTTCATGGATGCAGATCAGCAACCCAAGATGTACCTGTTCGGAGATATAAAACGTATTGCGCGCCAATGGATTGACGGCGGGTACCTCGAGTGCCGGGGCGACACCGGCAAGTGGATGCTGGAATACCGGAATATTGTATTGGTACGATTTCCATTCACCGATCAACACGGCAGCAAACAACGTCCTGCGGTTGTGATCAGTAACCACGCCTATAACCAGAAACGTGCCGATGTTGTTCTGATGGCGGTCACCAGTCAAATCAGAAAGAAGCTCACGGACAAAAAAGTTGAAGGCGAATGGTGGAGTAAAAGGGAGATGTACACGGTGGATGGATTCCAAGGAACCTCCGGTCAAGTCCTGTCTTAAAATAGTGTGGAAGATTCTGTTGACACAAATTCTGTGTTTCACTATTCTTGTGTCATGAAAAACATCACTGTCACGTTGCCGGAGAATGTTGCGCTATGGTTGCGGGTCCGGGCGGCCGAAGACGGGCGTAGCGTCTCCAAATGGCTGGCTGAATTACTCGAAAGTATGAAGCGCCAGGAGGATGAGTACGAAATCGCGATGAAGCGTTACCTGGCGATGAAACCCGAGAAACTGAACGAGAGCGGGGAGCCTTATCCAGCCCGTGATTCTCATTATGACCGCCCGGGTCTTCGTTGACACCAACATTTTCGTCTACAGGCAGGATGCCTTGGACCCTGTGAAACAGTCTCGCGCCGAAGATTGGCTCAGACTGCTTGTGCACCGTCGCTGCGGGCGGCTGAGCTTCCAGGTTTTACAGGAGTTGTATTCAACGCTCACGCGCAAACTTAAACCCGGCATCCCCGCGGCCAGGGCACAGCAGATCGTCCGTGACCTTATAGTATGGCAGCCGGTAACCACCGGGCTTGCCACCCTGGAACGGGCCTGGTTTCTGCAGGAACGCTATTCCGTTTCGTGGTGGGACGCACTCATCATCGCGGCTGCGCAATCTTGTGAGTGCCGGGCGCTGCTCACTGAAGATCTCCAGCATGGCCAGATATTCGGTGAGGTCCAGGTAATTAATCCCTTTGAAGCGCCCGACCAAACGCCGGCAGAGGTCCTGGAGGTATTCGGACCTTAATGAATTGTCAGCCATTCTTCCCTCCAGTCCCCTGATTCGGCGGATTTGAAGGTGGGTTGACTGAAACACGCTGGCTGGTAACAGGCTGGTGTCCACGTTGCTGGTCAGGCACGTAACCGTCCCTTAGTGGTATGGTTTGATATTGTTTTTTGAATGGGGTTGGACGTGGCGCCGAAGTTGAATTGTCACTCTTGCTCATTGGCATCCTCCTGTGGATTGCAGGGCCAAAATTCTATCGTCTGTACTTCACCCGCGGCAATGAGAACTCCATTTTCACCACGCGAGGACCAATTGTTCTGATCATCAATATTGTAAGTCCATTGAATATAGATACCGCGTTCGCTGGGGTCAGAGGACATGAACGACTCGCCCCCACAGAATCCTGCAAAGCGGGTGCCGTCCTTGAGTGTAACAAGAACCCATTGTTCAGTCATGTTTCCCGCAGGTGTCGAGTATTTTTGTTATACTTCGATAACTGAAATTATGCCGTCAAGGATGAAACATGAGGATCATAGGACGCGAAGTATTAGTGAATTTTATGTCGAGGCATGCAGATTCCAGGAAATGGCTTGAATGTTGGATTGCTGAAACTGAAAAAACTGAATGGTCCTGTCCTCAAGATATTAAAAAGCGGCATTCAACTGTAAGTTTTTTATCAGATAACAGGGCTATATTTAACGTCAAAGGCAACAGCTACAGGTTGGTTTGCAAAATTGCGTATAGAACAAAAATCTTAAAAGTTGATTGGATAGGGACACACGCAGAATACTCCAGAATAAAATTTAACTGAGAACAATACAGGTAAAATTATGAACACTGGCGTAGTTAAAAACGAAAAGCAATATAAAGAATGCCTGAACAGGATTGATTACCTGATGAAATCAGATCCGGAACCGGATTCCGAATCGGGACAAGAACTGGAGAGTCTGGTTGCTCTCGTAGAGGATTATGAATCCAAACAGTTCAAGTTTTCAGTGCCTGGCATAATTGATACCGTTCTGTTTCGTATGCAAGAAACAGTTCTTCGACAAAAGAATTCAGCACCTGTCAGTGAACGCTCACTGAATAAAAGCCACAACTGCGAAAGCGCTTGAGATTAAAACGCCGTCGTAAGAGTGAGCATGGGATACCTTTATTGTTGAACAGATCTTGTTTGTACTATAATTGGCGTTATGGACAAGCAGAATCCACAGATAAATCATTCAGTTGTTACCTGTGACCCGGAGATTCTGGGAGGAACGCCCGTTTTCACCGGTACGCGAGTACCTGTACGCATATTATCAGAGCACCTTGAAGCAGGTGACCGCCTCGATGATTTTCTTGACAATTTTCCCAGCGTAACCCGTAGTCAAGCCACCCAGGTTATCAAATTGGCCCTCGACCAATTCGCAAATCAAGGAGATGAAATTACTCCTTGACGAGTCCGCCCCCCGGCTTTTGGCCCGTAGTTTCCCTGGTACATTTGACATCAGAACAGTGCCTCAAATGGGCTGGGCCGGAACAAAGAACGGCTCATTATTGACGCTTGCAAGCCAGGAGGGGTTTGATGCTCTCGTTACAACGGACAGGAGCATGGAATATCAACAGAATCCGGATATTCTGCCAGTCACCATCATTGTTCTTATTTCGTACCGTACGCGCGTTCAGGATTTGGAACCACTGATACCCAAAGTGGTATTGATGTTAAAAACCAGACCTGAGATCGGGGTCTACCACTTTTCGTCACATAAGGCCGTGTGGGAGGAAATTTATTCCTATGGCAAAAAACGGGCCTTAGAAAATGACATCACGGAAGATGACGTCCTGAATGAAGTCAGGGCTTATCGGAATTTCAGTCGAACACCCTTGCCCCGGCAGCGATAGCGGACGCGGTCAATAATTTGTCCTGTGTAGCCAAGGGAATATTCCGGCGCAACGCAAGTTCGAGGTAAAGGGCGTCGTAGCCCGTCAACCCGTGTGCCCGGCACAGTTGCAATACTAGGCTCATGTTGCTGACAGGCAGCACCCTGATTTCATTTGGATATTGTTTCGGAAGAAGCATTCAGCAGTAAATTTCTTTTAAGAAATTGCAATATCATATTTATTCATAGGTAAATTTATTATATTTTCTAATTTTTCTTATGAAGAATATTTGATTTTACGATTTTTACCTGTATATTCAATTTATGGATTCCATAACCCGCGACATCACGCAGGACCTGGTCGCCTGGAAACAGGCGTCTGCACGGAAACCGCTTGTGCTGAGGGGAGCCAGGCAAACCGGCAAGTCATATATATTGAAGGAATTTGGCAAACTGCATTTTCCGGCCTGCCACGTTGCAGATTTTCAGGAGAACCCGGAACTTAACACTTTATTCCAGGGTTCCTTGTCTCCAGACGGCATTATCGAGTCATTGGAGTTTTTCCTCGACGCCGATATCGATATACAAACCGACCTGGTCATATTCGACGAAATACAGGATTGCCCCCGCGCCCTTGCCAGCGTCAAGTACTTTTGTGAGAAAATGCCTGAACTGGCCCTTTGCTGTGCCGGTTCGTTGTTGGGGCTTGTCCATGCGGGCGATTCCTTTCCCGTCGGCAAGGCCACCTTCCTGGATCTTTACCCGTTGTCGTTTATGGAGTTTGCAGGAGCCGTTGGCGAGACAAGGATGCTCGCTTATTTGCAGGATATTGCCCGGGACACCCGAATTCCGGAGCTTATCCACGAAAACCTCCTGAGACTGCTGAAAGAATATTTTGTCGTTGGCGGTTTGCCGGAAGTGGTGGACGTTTACAGGAGACACCGCGCACACCGCCGGGAAGCATTTGAACAGGTGCGCGCCCGGCAACGGGACCTGCTGGATGCCTACGTGCGGGATTTTGCCAAGTATGCCGGCCCGCTCAGGTCGGATCGGATTTTAGCGGTATTTTCATCCATACCGGCACAGCTTGCCAAAGAAAATAAAAAGTTTATGCCGTCAAAGGCGGTATCCGGAGGGAGTTACCCAACCCTGCACAGCGCCATCGACTGGCTGGCCGGCGCGGGCCTGGTCATCAAGACGCCTATCGCCAACTCCGGGGAGTTGCCTTTTTCGGCATTCGCCCGGGAAAACCGGTTCAAGCTGTACATGTTTGACACCGGGTTGCTGGGCGCCATGGCCCAGCTCTCACCCGCTGCCCTGTATACGGGGGCTGAGCTGTTTGCGGCGTTCAGGGGCGCGTTTTGTGAGAATTTTGTTGCCCGGGAATTAACACAAGCCAGTGGTAAAACGCTTTATTGCTGGATGCACAATACGGCAGAGGTTGAGTTCATGCTGGAAACAGGCGGCCAGGTTCTGCCCATTGAAGTGAAAGCGGGGAAATCCGGTAAATTAAAAAGTCTTAATGTCTTTGCGCAGCGCTATGCCCCACCCTATCGAACACGCTTCAGCGCCCGGAATCTTGAAATCAACCATGAAACGGCCATGCATAGTTATCCATTGTACCTGAGCGGGCGTTTTCCTCTTTGACCTGTATATTGCGCCAGTGGATGGCAAGGCTGGGCTTGCAATTCCCCGCTAGCGAGGCCACACCGGGGCGCAGGATCAGCTACGCGAGTACCGGGATACCGACAGTCCTGACAGGTAACCTGACAGCCAGGCGGACGCGAGCAGTGACGGGCTATCGGTCCCCCACCCAGTCGTTTATCCTGAGACCGCTTACACGCGTGAATTCCTTCACGTTATGCGTGACAAGCGTTGCCCCCAGGGTCCTGGCGTGCGCTGCGATCAGTAAGTCATTAGGGCCAATCAGGTTGTTGAAACCGGATGAAAACAAGCAATGGCATGTCCTGCCCGATACCGGTCACTGTGAAGCCTGGTCTTCCGGCTATGCCGTCGACCTGCTGCTCAGGCGTCTTGGTGAACTTTGACCGGCTTTGAAGGTTATTGATTTCCCCCTGATATCTATTACAAGAATGCCGGAATAGCCGGTTCAGTCGAACACCCTTGCCCCGGCAGCGATAGCGGACGCGGTCAATAATTTGTCCTGGGTAGCCAAGGGAATATTCCGGCGTATCGCAAGTTCCAGGTAAAGGGCGTCGTAGGCGGTCAGCCCATGTGTCCGGCACAGTTGCAATACCTGGCTCATGCTGCTGAGAGGCAGCGAGTCGGTTTCAATCGGCAGGCGCGCCAATACACTCAAGGCCTGGTTTACCTGTTCCGGCCTGATGCGTTTTCTGCGTTCGGCCTGGAAGAGTACATTGGTGATTTCGGCAGGCCAGATCCCAGGAGTGACAGCGACCGCCCCATCAAGGGACAAGGCCTGGCGTACACGTTCACTGTACCTGCCGAATTCGTCCTCAAAGAACCAGGCCGCGGTAACGGAGCAGTCCAGCACCAACGAGGCCACTAACGCCGTCCTTCCTTCCGTAACTCATTTATGGACAGGTCAGGTCCGAGTCGAGTGCCTGAACGGATACCATCCATTTCAGCAAATAATTCCTGTAGCCCGTCCTGCGAAACACGGTTGGCAGGCACCAGTTTTACCAGGGGTTTTTCGTGCCGGGTCACCAGAATTTCTTCACCCTGAGCCGCTTTTGCGGCCAGTTCGGAAAAATGGGCTTTCGCGTAAGTAAGAGGGACACTGGTCATGATATGACTCCCTTTAAACTAACTATTTACTGGTCATTTTAGGTGTAATTTGAAAATGAGTCAAACAATCGTGGTGGCTTATTTCAGTTCATCCTCATGGAACAGTTTGATCCTGCCGTATTCGCCATCGTAACCGGCCTCGCGGATCACGTCTCCTTTGCGCATACGGGCGATGGCCTCGGGGAGCAGGGATGAACTGTAATGATTTTGGATCTCCTCCAGGGGGATGTCGTTCAGTATCCCTAATTCCGCACCCAGTTTGTGCAGCAGTTGTTCGTATTCGTTCGCTACCCGCTTGCTGTTCGGGCCGACGCCTTCCGTTTCGGCGATTACCTCCGGCAGGGGAACCAGGCTGACAAAGGGATCGGTAGTTCCGGACGCTTCCCCTGCGGTGCGATCAGCCAGTTCCTGTACACGGTGCATCACGCCCAGGGTCAACGGCTTGTTGCACACGGGACAAATATCGTCGAGTTGGCGACTTTCTTCCGGTGACAGGCGGATATTGCATTTGCGATGCCCATCGAAGTGGTACTTGCCTTCTTCCGGAAAGAACTCTGCGCTGCCGCCGTAACCCTCACCCGTCTCCAGGGCGCGGCGCATGGAAAAATAATCCAGGCCGGTGTTGAATATACATGCCTCCCGCCCCAGTCTGGCCGGGGAATGCGCATCCGAATTTGAAACCAGGCGATAGCGGTCCAGGCCGGATACCTGCCTGTTCATCTCCGGGTCGGACGAGAGACCGGTCTCTATGGCAAAAATATGCTGCGCCAGGTCGCCGTAGCACTCATCGATGGAATCAAATCCGGATTTTGACCCCAGGACCGCGAACCAGGGGGTCCAGATATGGGCCGGCACCAGGTAACAGCCCTCCCCTGCCTCCAGGACAATCTCCAGCAGAAGACGGGAATCCAGTCCCAGGATGGGACGCCCGTCGGACTCGATATTGCCGATGCGGCCAAGTTTCCGGTTGATAAACTCCGCCTGTTTCAGCGTCGGCGCATAAATGAGGTGATGGATTTTACGCGTCCTGTCCCCTTTCTTGTAGATGGTGGATATCTCCACCGACAGCATGAAACGGGTTGTACCGTGACAACTTCCGGGTAGCCTCTCCCTGACTTCCTTTTCGATGTCGTCACGCAGGCGGAACAGCCCGGCCTCTGCGGGAACCAGTTTTTCCCTGATTTCCCCGAACCAGGCCGGGTGGGTAAAATCACCGGTGCCGATAACGGTAATGCCTTTCTTTTGCCCCCAGAAACTCAGGTGTTCCAGGTCACAATCCTTGCTTGTTGCGCGGGAATATTTGGAATGGATATGAAGATCGGCATAGAAACGCATTTTTGTAATTAAAATTACGAATTAGGAATGAGAGACACATCCAGCAGGACGATCGTGTCAACGGAGTCGATCACTTTCCACGGATATCTTCAATGTAATCGTCAGTGTTACCGTCGTTGTCCAGGATGGCATACACTCGCTCTACAGGGTGTTCCAAAGTTGTTCGTTTCCGAACCAGCAAGCCATTATCGGTCGGAGTGATCTCGACCTCGACGTTACGACCCATGCCGAAGCGATCCCTTAACTGCTTGGGAATAGTGATTTGCCCTCGTTCAGAAATACGCATGCCTAATAAAATATGATTTACTGTTACAGAAAATCATATTTTACCAAGCCTGGTAAGGCAAACACTTTCAGGGGATAAGTATCGGGGAGCCGATTATTGACCGGTCCTCCAGGTGCCTGTGCGCCTCTGCAGCGTCTCTCAATGCAAAAGGCACGCCTTGTTCAACAGTCAGCAGCCCGTTCGTGATGGCCGAGAAGTATCGACCCGCAGACAATAACAAATCATCCCTGTTGCCTGTATATCCGTACAGCGTCGGCCGGGTCAGGAACAGGCTGCCGCGTTTTGCCAGTTCCAGGACATCCAGGGGGTCCGGTTTCCCTGAAGCATTGCCGAAGCTGACCATCATGCCCCTGGGCCTGATACAGTCCAGCGATTTCATGAAAGTGGATTTACCTATCGAGTCGTAGGCGACATCGACCCCCTGCCCTCCCGTCAGTTCTTTTACCTGCGGGACAAAATCCTCCTGGTGCAGGAGCGCCTCCGAACAGCCGTTTTCCAGGGCGATCTCCTTCTTGTCTTCGGAGCCGACCGTACCGATCACGGTTGCACCGATCCTGGCGGACCACTGGCACAAAATCCTGCCGGTACCGCCGGCCGCGGCATGAACCAGTACCGTCTCGCCTGCCTTCAGTTCATACAGCCGATGCGTCAGGTACTCGACAGTCAGGCCGCGGGTCAGCGTCGCCCCGGCCACCTCATCGGAAATGCCGTCCGGCAGCGGCACGAGCAGGCTCGCATCTGTAACTCTTTCCGAGGTATAGGCGCCGAGCGGTTTCGAAGCATAGCCCACCCGGTCCCCGTGGTTGAATTCGTCGACGCCGGGACCGGCGGCCACGACGACCGCGGCAGCCTGGTCGCCGGGTATCAGCGGCAATGCAGCCGGATACAACCCGGAACGGTAATAGGTATCGATGTAATTGACGCCGATGGCCGTGTTCCGCACCAGGACTTCACCCGGGCCGGGTTCACCGGCCTGGTAATCCTCGTACGACAGTACATCGGGACCGCCGCATTGATTGACAAATATCGCCTTATTACTGATTGTCCTGCTCCGAATCTTTTTTATTTTCTTCCTGTATCTTACTATGAGTTGTGGCGCAATCAACTATGACTTGTTCCGGGTATTCCCTGTGTTTGTCTGTGATTGCATCTACGATCCCGAGATCGAGAAAGACTGCGCTTGCGATTATCTTCGCGCCAATACGGCTTTGTGCGCTCATCATATACCTCTTGCCTTCCAAATTCGAGCACTCGACACGCAGCGCATCATCTGAACGGCGTATCATGGTGCTGCCTGGAAGTACAACGCTCCATGTGCCTCGTTTATTTGATAAGTGACAACTTACTTCCTGATTTTCACAGTTCATTCCTATAAATTGAATGTTCTGGTTCGGGTCGTTTGTAAGTGTGGCACACGAACCCGTTGTAATTGTGATAATGAGTATAATCAAAAGCTTTATGTACTGCATCACGCTCTCCATATAATGTACTATGAGGGAGCGGTGATTATACATAGTATTGAAACGATTACATAAACATTTGCATAAACGGATGCCTGCGTAATCCTGATATGGAAATTATGTACTGTGTGCAATCACCACCGAATTGAAAATCCCGTCAATAATTTATTGTGAGTACTGAACAATCAATCCAGGACCTGATTGAAGACCACGCACTGGAACGGGTGCCTGATAATGAACGGCATGGCTGGCTCGCCATGTCCTGGAACACGGTCGGCATCGTCACCACGCTCGTCCAGATCTACGTAGGCGCGCTCATCACCTTCATAGCCGGCATGAAAATCGCGCTGTTGTCCGGCGTCATCATTGCACTGGTGGGCGGGACTATCGGCTGGAGTGTCGGCCATATCGCCTACAGGACCGGCCTGGCCAGCGGGGTAATGGCGAGAATCCACGGCTTCGGGATAAAAGGGTCTGCCATCGGTTCATCCATCTATGCATTCATGCTTATCGGCTTCATCGCCGCCGAAAACGTGTTGCTCTACCGGGGCTTCCTGTTTTACCTGGACCTGGAGGACACCCTGGCAAACCAGGTGATCATCTACGGCATTTTCACGATTGCCTGGATCCTGCTGACTGCCTACGGTTTTAAACTGGTCACAAAGGTTTCATCCAGTATGGTGATCGGGTTTCTGGTCGTCCTGTTGTACATCCTGTTCGCTATTATTTTTTCAAGTGAACAGAACTGGCTTGACGTTCTCTTTTTTGATTCCCAGGTCTCCACGGAGACCCTGATAAATACCGGCGCCACCTCCGACCTGGCAAAACTGGCTTTCGGCATCAATATTCTGGCCGGCTCTGCCGGCGCACTGGCGTTACTCGATGCCGACCTGGGCCGCTATGCCAGGAGTTCCGCGGATATCGGTATAGCGGCTTTCCTGGGCAACTTTGCGATGGATGTGCTGATGGTGTTCATAGGCGGCGTAATCATGTATGCGGGGATGCCGGTACTGGTCGAGTATTACGTCGATAACACGGGGATGTCGGCCGCGGACGCAACAACCATCGCCATCGAAAACCCCGACCGGGTCGCGGCGGCTTTCATCATCTTCGGCGGCATACTCGGCACCATACTGATGGTGCTGGCAAACGCGAAAGCCCAGGTTTTGAATACCTATTCCTCGTCGTTGTCCCTGACGAACATTATGGATGCCATATTCGGATGGAAACCGGGCAGGCTCGTCTTCGTGGTCGTCGCCAACCTGCTCTCATTGCTGTTCCTCTACGGAGAAATTATCAGCTGGTTTAAATCATTCCTGGTAATTCTCAGCGTCCTGACCATCAGTTTTTCCGGCATCATGATCGCCGATTACTTTATCGTACGGCGCTGGCTGAGACATGAAGATGTGGTTCCCGGGCGAAACCTGCAGGTAAACTGGGCCGGTGTCATCACCATTATTTCCTCGTTTATCCTGTCCCACTACGTTTTCAACAGTATTATTCCCGTCGAGTTTGTTACGGCGATAATCGTCTCGTTAACCCTGTATCCGTTATTGAGGATATATCTGCGGCAGGGTTAATATTACTCCGGGAACTTATTACGGATATATATGAAACTGGCGAGCGTACACCACCAGGGCGAAGATATGGTCGTTGTCTGTCTTGATGATGACCGCCTGGTCGATATCAGGAGCCTGCTTGAGTTAATCCCCGGCCGGCCAGGCCTTGCCGGTATAAACGATATGACTGATATCATACGTTCCGGACAGGCATTGCTGGATAAGGTCGAGGCTGCCCTGGAAATATCAGGGAGGGGAAGCAATACAGCAGAAACCATTCCCGCCCGGGAAGTGCTCTGGCATCCACCGGTGCGCATGCCCGGAAAAATCTGCGGCGTAGCCATGAATAATTCGGCAAGCAACGCGAGGAAAATAAGCGCGCCCGGCCATCCTGCATTTTTCCTGAAGCCTGCTTCCTGCCTGACAGGACACAGGCAGCCCGTTCGGATACGTCCCTATTACGGCAGTGTGCATCCCGAACCGGAACTGGCGGTCGTGATAGGCCGGGAGACCAGGGATGTGCCCGCTTCCGGCGCACTTGATGCAGTGTTCGGTTACAGCATCTTCAACGATATTACCGGTAACGGCATGCGCGCTGAGGATATGTTCGAATACTGGGCAATATACGCCAGTGAAGACAATCCTGCCGGAACCGTCAGGGTCAGGCAGCACTTGTCCTGCGCCGGCCGTTACAAGGGTTGTGACACCTTCGGCTGCTCGGGGCCCTGGCTGGTGACGAAAAACGAGATAACGAACCCGGATGAATTGAATGTCTACTGCAGGGCCGGAGATGAGTTGCTCGCCGAGGACAACACGAAATTTTACAACTACAAGGTGGCGGAGATTATCAGTTTCATAAGCCAGTTCCATACGCTTCATCCCGGCGATATCATTTCCTGCGGCACCGCCTTCAAACCTTCGGCCAACCGCAAGTCCATCCACCAGGCCGATTTCCAGGTCATCGAGGGCCCGGTGGAGGTCAGTATTGACGGTTTGGGTACACTGGTGAACCATATCGTTATCGAACAGAAGGAAATCGGCCAATGGCGCCTGGACCGCGGTAACCGGCCGGCGCCGGATAAATAAAACTTCACGTGGGTATGCTGCAATGAGAACATCGCTGGTTTGTGCCTCACATTCGCCGCTGCTGTATTGTTATGCCCGGGAACCGGAAGACTGGGACGGCTTGCAACGCGCCTTTGCCGAGAGGGCCCGCGCCGCCGCGGAGTTTGACCCCGAACTGGTGGTTGCCTTCGGTTCGGATCACTTCAACGGCTTTTTCCTTAAGACCATGCCGGCCTTTTGCGTGGGCTTCAGCGCCGAGGCGGCCGGCGATATAGGCGGATTTGCCGGCCCTCTGGATATCCCCGGGGAAATTGCGGTTGACTGCGTGGAATACCTGCGGAATAACGATATCGACCCCGCCGTATCCTACAGGATGACTATCGACCACGCTTTTTCCCAGACCATCAGCGTCATACTCGGCAGCCTGGCTGCGCGTCCTGTTATCCCTGTTTTTATCAACTGCATCACGACACCTTTCGTGCCTTTCAGGCGTACCCGTATGCTGGGAGAGGCAATCGGACGTTTTGCCCTTGCTCTTGACAAGAGAGTGTTGTTTCTTGCGTCAGGGGGGATGTCACACCATCCAACGCGCTATTATCCCGAGCATGGCAAGGGTGAACAGGAAGTTGAAGCCTGGAAATTGTCAGGTGGTGATGACCCGCAATCACTGACGCCCGGGCAATGGCTGGAACGGCTGGATGTGATGCACCATGAGGGCGCCGGGATGATAGCGCGCGGTGAGCGCACAGCCGGGGACATGCGCCTGAATGCGGAATCGGATCAGCGTTTCCTGGACCTGCTCACGCAGAACAGGCTGGAAGAATACGATGACTGGAACCAGTATGAACTTGTTGAGCGGGCCGGTATCGGTTCCATGGAGCTGCATACCTGGATTGCCGCCGCTGCCGCGCACCGGTCAGCCGGCGGCAGGATGCCCGTCCGGGATTTTTACAGTGTTATGCCGGAACTGGGTATCGCCGCAGGGATCGTCTACGCGGATTAATACAGTGCCCGGCGCTACACGCCCAATGCCTCAGCAGCTTTCCTGTGGCTGGCAAGCAGACCAGGGACCCGTTTCGGATCCGCCCTCCCCCAGCCGCATTCAGTACCGATGCCAAAATCCCTGACATATTCCCGCGCCGCCTCAATCCGTTGCCGGTCACCGTCGTCATCATCGTGGTGTATAAGACCCAGGTACAGCCTGGTATCGCCCCTGAAGTTTTTTAACGGCATAAAATAAGCGTGGTCGGTCCGATCCTTCGGCACGGGGATGTGCAGGAAGTCCACCCCGCGGTTGACGCCACCGATTATGCCGTTCATCAATTCCACGAGTATTCCCGCGTCCTTCGGCATCACCAGGTGCTCATCGTATGGGGTGCCGTAGCACAGGTGGTAACCAAGTTTTACGTCTGCCGGCACGGCGTCGCCGAGCACGGCCAATTCACTGAATATCCGGTCCTTGTAGTCCGGGGGACGATATGGGAAGTAATCCTCGAATATCAGCACTTCCTGGCATACGTCATACTGTATGTACAGGTCTTCATGGGGAATATTATCCAGAATCCCGTTCAGGGCATTCAGCAGCGACTTCAGGTAGACGCGCTGGTAATCGTCGTACGCTTTGTGGCTGACGTACATGTAACAACTGGACATGGGTGTGGGCAGGCATACCTGGAAACGGATATGGGCGGGTATTACCCCCTCTGCGCGCAGTTTTTTGAAGATGCTGTAGGAATACTCTGCCGCCTTGTCGTAACCTGTCGGAAATTCCACGTCATCAGGGTTTATCCCTTCCCTGAAACGCAACAGGGGCAATGAGCGTAACAGCTTGCCATCCCACTGGTACAATGTCAGTTCAGGTACCGTCGGATCGATTTCCATTGCAGGATGTTCCACCAGCATGGTTCTTTGAAAATATATCCAGCGGGCCCGTTCACCGGTCTCGCCATCAGGAATCTTGTCAAGGTACGGACCCAATTCGGCGCTGATTTTACGAAACACCTGCTCACAGTTGTCCATCGCAATACTGCCCACAAGGTGGACGCCGGCGAAGCTGTTTGATTGATTCACGGTTTTATCCCTGCAGGCAAACAGGATCGGCAGACTCCGTTGACAGAGCGGTTGTATCCGGAGTCACGTGAGGTATTATGCATGTCGTATGGTGATATACCGAAGCAATGATGTCGAAAGATAACATAATACAAAGCGAATTTCCCCAGGCGGAAGGACTGATATACCTGAATCATGCCGGGGTGGCTCCCTGGCCGGCGCGGACCCGGGATGCAGTGATTGAATTCGCCCGGGAAAACGTTGCCTACGGCGCCAGCAGGTACTACCTGTTCATTGAAAAAGAAAACCGGTTGCGCCGCCAGGCCAGGGATCTCATCAACGCCCCTTCAGTTGATGATATCGCCCTGTTGAAGAACACCTCCGAGGCTTTGTCGGTAGTGGCTGCAGGCATCAGGTGGAACCGGGGCGATAACATAGTGACGTCCGCCGAGGAATTTCCTTCCAACTGGATTCCCTGGGATGCGCAGAAGATACACGGCGTCACACTGAAGAAAGTAAATATCAGGGAGCGGTCTTCAGAACAGGCATTGATTGAGGCCTGTGATAACCGCACCAGATTGCTGAGTATCAGTTCCGTACAGTTCAGCAGCGGCATCAGGCTGGACCTGGAGTTACTGGGCGACTTCTGCAGGACAAATAACATCCTGTTCTGTGTTGATGCGATCCAGAGTATCGGCGCCCATGATATCGACGTGCAGAAAATACAGGCCGACTTCGTCATGGCCGACGCTCACAAGTGGATGCTGGGTCCGGAAGGCATCGCCCTGTTTTATTGCAATGAAGCGGTTCGGGATGAATTGAACCTGTACCAGCACGGGTGGCACATGACGACAACGCCGGATGACTTCGACATCCGTTCCTGGCAACCGACAAAGACCGCCAGGCGCTTCGAACCGGGATCAAACAACCTGCTGGGCGTACATGCCCTGTCTGCCAGCCTGGGTCTCATAGAAGACCTGGGCATGGGGTATATAGAGCGGGAACTGGAAGCCAGGGTCTCACACCTGATGGCAAGACTGGCAGAGCATGAACGGATACGCCTCATCACGCCAGCCGATTCGGACCGAAGATCGGGGATTGTCGCTTTTCAGGTTACCGGGTCAGAGCAACAGGAACTGCATAAACGGCTGATGCAGAACCGGGTAATATGCGCATTGCGCGGCGGCGCTATCCGCTTTTCTCCCCATTACTATATCAGCATTCAAGATATTGATGAATCGCTTAATATCATTGCATCTATTTTAGAGTCCCCCATAGGGGAGCATAAACCCGCTATCCAAGCCTTTAATCAGAAAAATATGATTCGAGCGTAATATCTCGAGGATTACCAAGCTTGATGCTCCTGTCGATAGGAAATGCATCAGGTCTTCCTGGTTGGGCTGCCCAAGCGCAAGTCTGTACAGAGCTCTCTGCTTTTTCATAAGTTCCAGCCAGATTTTTGCTCGCTGCTGGGAACATCAAAGACAAATCGCTTAACATCAGCACCAGGGCAAACCCACCAGCAGAGCCCAGATTCATCGGAGAGCCGCTCTTCTGCAAGCTTTGCAAGGCTTTCCCAGGGGCTTCCTCCTGTCGGTAATTCGGCCCAGATTTATCGCCTAAGCTACGAGCATCTCTCGACGAGTCGAATGCCCGGCGAATCGCTGGATGCGCCCCTCACGTTGCTCAAGAGCGACTTTATGAGATAAATCCCAGTGAACCAGGCGAGCACCAAGCATGAAAATCCAATCCTTCCTGTCCGACGGATGTTGTGGCGAGAACCAAGCTTTGATGCTCCTGTCGATAGGAAATGCATCAGGTCTTCCTGGTTGGGCTGCCCAAGCGCAAGTCTGTACAGAGCTCTCTGCTTTTTCATAACTTCCAGCCAATATTGCCAAAAGCGTCTGGTAGAAACCTTTATCTGTGACTGCATTGGCCAGTGCTCGCTGCTGGGAACATCAAAGACAAATCGCTTAACATCAGCACCAGGGCAAACCCACCATGGGCAGAGCCCGGATTCATCGGAGAGTGGATTTATCCGCTCTTCTGCAAGCTTTGCAAGGCTTTCCCAGGGGCTGCGTTTAGTAAGATTAATATAGTTAATGCAAGATTCCTCCTGTCGGTAATTCGGCCCAGATTTCATCGCCTAAACTACGAGCAATCTCTCTGCGAGTCGAATGCCCGGCGAATCGCTGGATGCGCCCCTCACGTTGCTCAAGAGCGACTGGATTATGAGATCTCTCCGTGCGCGAAATCCCAATGAACCAGGCTTGAGCACCAAGCATGAAAATCCAATCCTTCCTGTCCGACGGATGTTGTGGCGAGAAACTACGGCCAGAACGGTGTATTAAAGGCGCGCCGTATCTCGTCCGTTCGTAGCGGCTTGTCGGTCTGCTGACCTGATTTAAGTTGAAACTCCTTCCGAACAGCTCCATACCTTTCACAGTAACTGGTTGTACTTTACTGAAAGGCATTGCCACGTGACACCGCAAGGGAAAGGTTTGTTTCCAAGTCCCTCTCAACTCATGTAAACGAAAGATGCTGGGCTACAACAGTTTTACCAAGTCCTACTTCATCGGCCACTAAGAAGCGGGCCGGATCTAAGCTGAAATCCTTCGATGAGTTCCATAGCCAGTTCTTCGCCAGACAAATTATAAAGCGTTCGAAGCAGCCATAGTTGTTCGTCAAGAACTGCTTCGAGGTTACCATCCCGTACCGCTCCCATGGCTTGAAAATCACCCATCGTATGAGGGTATGAATCATCTGCATCACTGAGAACAGTTGCAAATAGCGGATTATCCAGATAATTACGCAATCCTTGCCATGATGCCAAAAGCGTCTGGTAGAAACCTTTATCTGTGACGGCATCTGGCCAGTGCCTTTTCAATGCCCGACCCACGGCCACACCTGGACTGTTAAACGCATATTCAACAAGAGCGCGAAGTTCTCTGTCTGAAATCTCATATAAAGCTATTTTTGCCTGTTCATCCCAATCTTGAAGGGTCAGGTTACGGCTTCCAATCCAAAACCGCCATTCAGCTTGCTTAGACCTTGTCCATGAGACCCACGATACATCTCGTTATATACCTTCCACCACCCTCGACTTGAGTTTGTCCAGAGATTGGCCATTTCTTCGATTTGTCCTAACAGTTTCCACACAGACTGGTTACGACGTAGTCGTGCGCGTCTGCCTTTACGTGGATTTATCGCTATTCCGATATCGGAGAGAGCACTACGCAGTTGTGAGCGTAGTTTTTTCCTGATGCGGGACGGTATCCGTTCCATACACTCAAGTGGATCAGTGTTCTCAACGAGCCAAGGTGACAAATTCACGCTCCTTTTGTGGGTGAAAATAGCCAAGAAGGGCATTACGACCACGCCCTGGTTGGAGAAGTCTGCGTTTAGTAAAAGAACCTGCTCAGACCTGAAATCATCAATTTATAGAGGTCCCCATAATTATT
Source organism: Gammaproteobacteria bacterium (assembly GCA_965204045.1). Lineage (GTDB taxonomy): Bacteria > Pseudomonadota > Gammaproteobacteria > Eutrophobiales > Eutrophobiaceae > JAAXHV01. The sequence continues at coordinate 3,113,114 of CBDBDW010000002.1, read as the reverse complement.
ATGTTAAGCCGTGTATGAGGAGGAAACCTATCTCGTCCCGTACCCCTGTTACGCAATTGAGTTTCGGCGAGGGTAAATCCGCTCATCAAGTACCGACGTGCGATTGCGAGGGTAAATCCCCTCATCAAGTACCGACGTGGGAGCGTGTGCAAAACAGCACTCAGTGCTATAATTTATGAGACAGCAGGGAAAGCTAATGAGAATCTTCAAGACCAAGTGGTTTCATCGATGGGCCAGGCGTGAACGGCTTAATGATAACGCCCTCAGAAACGTCATTGCTGAGATGAACCGTGGTCTTGTGGATGCTAACCTGGGAGGCCATATTTACAAACAGAGAGTACCAGTTCAAGGACGAGGCAAAAGTGGTGGTCTGCGTACACTGATTGCCTTTCGACTGGCGGATAAAGCGTTCTTCATGTATGGCTTTGCGAAGAACAAACAGGCAAATATTGCCAATGATGAGTTGCGGGTATTAAGGGTTCTCGCGGCAGAACTGCTGGAGCACAAAGACGAAACCCTGCAGCGCCTGATGGTGGCGGGTGAATTGATTGAGGTAAATAGCGATGAGTGACGTTAAAAGCGTAATGTATGAAACCGCCCAAGGCCTGCACCGGGCGGGAGGGCTGAGCACGGCCACGATGCGTGAAATCGAGTCCTTATGCCTGCCTGATGTGAAGGAATACTCCGCACAGCAGATCAAGCATATCCGCACTAAGGCCAACGCCAGCCAAGGTGTGTTTGCGCGTTACCTGAATATCAGTACATCCACCGTGCAGAAATGGGAGACAGGACGAAAAAAGCCCAGTGGAGCCTCGCTGAAACTGTTGAATATCATCGAGCAACGGGGTCTGGAAGTCTTGTCTTAAAATTGGCTGGGGACGGACTTGCAGCCCGTCTCTTTATCTTTCGAATAGTTTTCTATAGTTCTGCGTCGTCGTTGTAATTACCTCTGTCAGTTCAACCTGATGTAATTCGGCAATTTTTTCCGCGACATGGCGAACGTAAGCGGGCTGGTTCTGCTTACCGCGCCAGGGAACCGGCGCAAGGTAGGGTGAGTCGGTTTCAACCAGTATCCTGTCCAGGGGCACCTGTCTGGCCACGTCCTGTAGCGCCTGTGCATTGCGGAACGTGACAATACCGGAAAACGAGATATAAAAATTCAGGTCAATGGCCTGCCGTGCAGTTTCCAGGTTATCGGTATAGCAGTGCATCACTCCTCCGACGGCATCAGCGCCTTCCTCGGTGAGGATTTTTATCACGTCAGCGCCGGATTCGCGGTTGTGTATGATAAGCGGCTTGTTAATCTGCCTGGCAGCCCGAACATGGGTCCGAAACCGCTGTCGTTGCCAGTCCAGGTCGCCCTGGCTGCGGAAATAATCCAGACCGGTCTCGCCGACGGCAACCACCGAGGGGTCCTCAGCCAGTTCCAGCAGGATGTCCTCGGATAACTCGATTTCTCTGTCGGAATTCGGGTGTACGCCTGCCGAGGCCGAAATGCAGGGGTAGGAATCGGCCAGCCGCTTAATTTCAGGGAAGGTCTCAATGTCAACGGAAACACACAGCATATGCCCTACCCCGGCCTCCAGCGCTGCGCTGATCACAGCATCTGCCCCGCCCTCCATTTCTATCAGGGGAATGTGGCAGTGTGAATCGACTAAGTACGGGTTTTGCATGGTTATTTTCCGTCACTTGCGGATATATTACCGTGTATTGTCTGCCAGTGTACTATGACTTCTTCCAGCAGGCTCTGCTTGTTCAGGTTGGTCTCACCGGTGAGGAATTGGTAGTTCTTCAACGACAGAGCATAACAATCAATCAACTGCGAGAGATGTAATTCACCTGCAACACGGCTCAGATTAACGTCAAAATCGGATTGACGGACAGATTTGCCGGCTTCCGTGGCGCGTAGAGCGGCCATTCTGCTGAACAGGAACAGTAACCGGTTCATCACTTCAGTCGCATCGTTTTTCTGCCATTTTTCGGCAATCCTGACGGGGTCCGCGTACGGCCGGCCGGCTTCCTGCAAATCTTCCAGCATTTCCCCGCGGTTTTGCAGCGCATCGGTTTCGTCCAGGTCCAGCGCCCTGAGCGGCGCGTCTCCCGCAAGTTCAAGCAGGTCGTTGGTCTGTGCAGGGTCGTTTATCCGTTTACGCAGCCACTCGGATGCCGAATGCCGGTCTGTCCGGTTGAAACTGACTAACCGGCAGCGACTGCGAATGGTAACGGGCAGTCTGGCAGGTTGATAGGAAACCAGTATAAGCAATGTTGACAGCGTCGGCTCTTCCAGGGTTTTCAGCAGGCTGTTGGCCGAGTGCCGGTTCATACCCTCAGCCGGTTCTATGACGGCGATTTTACGCCTGCCGTACTGATTGCTGAGCTGCAGGTAGGCTATCATGTCGCGGATAGCATCCACCTTGATTTGTGAACCATTATCTTCCGGACTTATCAACCTGATGTCCGGATGACTGCCGGCATTAAACAATATACAGGATCGGCACTGTTCACACGTTGCGCCGCGCGCCGGTGTTTCACATAACAGGTACCGGGAAAGTTCCAGGGCAAACTGACCCATGCCGCTTCCTTCCGCCCCGCTCAGCAACAACGCGTGGGCCAGCATGTTCCGGTCGGCGGCAACCCGGACCTGTTCCCATTGTTTCAACTGCCAGGGATAAGGCATGAGCATCGTTCAGGGATTGTCAGCATAAACCGTTTTCCCCGAGTATCGTCCGTATTTCGTCCGCTATTTCATCAGCTCCCCTTGCGGCGTCGATGACGCGGATTCTTTCCGGATATCGTTGGGACAGGTCCAGGTAACTGCGCCGGACACGTTGGAAAAAACTTATTGTCTCTGCTTCAAGCCGATCGGGTTTGCTGCGCTCACCGATTCGGGCAAGACCGGTTTCGACCGGGGCGTCAAGCAACAGGGTCAGGTCCGGCCTGAGCGTGTTCTGCACCATGTCCTGAAGCTGGGCTACCAGCTTTTCATCAACGCCGCGCCCTCCTCCCTGGTAGGCAAACGTAGCATCGGTGAACCTGTCGCACAGTACGATTTTACCTGCCTTCAGCGACGGTTCTATCACATCGCGTATGTGCAGACGGCGGGCTGCGAATACCAGGAGCATTTCCGTCATCCCGTCAATGCCGTTATTACCGGCCTCTAACATGATGTTACGGATGGCCTCCCCGGAACCGGTGCCGCCGGGTTCCCTGGTCATGATGACCTTGCCGGGGTGCTTCGCATCGAGCAGGTCGAAGGCTTTTTGTGCCTGGGTGGTTTTGCCCACCCCCTCTATGCCTTCGAATGTAATAAAAAAACCTGTCATTACTTAAGCTGGTATTCTGCTACTGCCCTGTTGTGTTCTGCAAGAGTCCGGGAAAAGTGGTGGCGGCCGTTTTCCCCCGTTGCGACAAAATACAGGGCTTCTCCCGGTTCAGGCTGCAGCGCTGCGCGTATTGAAGCTCTTCCTGCAGCGGCGATGGGCGTAGGCGGCAATCCCTTGTAGCGGTAGGTGTTGAATGGTGAATCGATATCCAGGTCCTTGTGCCTGATGTCCCCGTCAAAGCCCTCTCCCATCGCATATATCACGGTAGGGTCCGTCTGCAGTTTCATGCCCCTTTCCAGTCGGCGTATGAATACACCCGCGATCCGTTCCCTTTCCTCGGCAACCGCTGTTTCCTTTTCAATCAATGAAGCCATTATCAATGCCTGGTAAGGTGACCGGTACGGCAATCCGGCCATGCGCAGTTCCCATTCCTCGTTTAATACCGCTTCCATCTGCCTGAATGCGCGGCGCAAAAAATCAACGTCTGTGGTTTCCGCCGGGAAATAATAGGTGTCGGGAAAAAAACGTCCCTCTGCGGCATAACCGGGATAACCTATTTCCGTCATGACGCGTTGCGGGTCCGTTGATGTCAACACCCTCCTGATGTGCGGGTGTTCGTGAAGCGCAGCCATGATCTGTCTGAAGGTCCAGCCTTCCGGTATCGTCAGCGCGTGTTGGGTAATTTTTCCCGCCACTATCATATCGAGCAGGGAGAGGGCCGTGGCGCCGGGCGCAAGCTGGTACTGGCCGGCCTTGATCAGGCCGTCCACCCCGCGAATTTTGCCTTCAAGTTCCAGGTATAGCGGGTAATCGAACCAGCCCCGCCGGGCCACCTCATCGGCAACGGCAAGCAGGGACATGCCTGGCTCGACGGCGAAAAGTTCGGTGCGGTCCAGCTTGAGCGGCGCAATCAACTGTGTCTGCATGTCCTGATAAAGCCACCATCCGACCAGGATGAACAGAATGACGGGGATGAATAGCAGTTTCCGCATCAAACAACAGCAATCACGTTTTCGCTGGTTAATTTCTTCATGAATTCGAGGGCCGTATCAATGCCGTTGAACACTTTGTTGCCAAGACGCCTGACCGGCCAGACACCTATCACGCTGTTGCAATAGAATACTTCATCTGCCTCATACAATTCTTCCGGTTTTATCTCCCTTATACCTGTTTCGTTACCTGCTGCCTCGTTCCGCTCAATTATTGATTTTCTTATCACGCCTTCGATACCGCAACGGGACAGGTCCGGAGTTACCAGTTTACCGTCTTTTACCATGAACAGGTTGCTCATGGAACCTTCTATGACATTGCCGTACGGGTCCAGCGCCACACCTTCCGGATAAGGTGTGGCTGCGATCTCAGAGCGCAGCAGAACCTGTTCCAGCCGGTTGAGATGTTTGATGCCGGCGAGATCGGGCTGATGGGCAAGGCGGCGGCTGCATATATATGACGGGATGCCCTCCCGGTAATATGCCGCCGGATAGACCGGGCGTTCATGGACCGTCATTACCCTGTTGGGCGTAACCTCATCAGGAAGTCCGTAACCCCGCCCACCCACACCACGGGTAACGACGATTTTCAGTACTGCCGTTTCGTGTGAGCGGCAAAGCTGCAGCGCCTCATGCTCCAGCAGGGTCCTGTCAGGACAGGTTATGGATAAATGCCGGCAACCTGCTTCCAGTCTGGCAAAATGCGCTTCACGGCAAAGTGGTTCTCCTGACTGGACCGCGATCGTCTCGAACACGCCGTCGCCGAACTGAAGGCCGCGATCATGGATTGATATGACGCCGCCGGGTTCGCCGTTGACCAGTGCGTCTATCACCTTATGCGGACTTGTTCAAAGATTCCCATGATTTATATCCGCTTCAAAATGACACACCCGTTAGTGCCGCCGAAGCCGAAGGAGTTGCATATCACGTAGTTTAATTCCATATCCCGCGCCTCATGGGGAACATAATCCAGATCACAGTCGGGATCGGGATTATCCAGGTTAATGGTAGGAGGCGCCACCTGATCGCGTAATGCCAGAGCGCAGAATATGGTTTCAACACTGCCGGCGGCCCCAAGCATGTGACCGGACATGGATTTCGTAGAGCTGATTACCAGGCGTTTTGCATGTTCGCCAAAAACCGACTTGACGGCATTGCTTTCGACGATATCACCTGCCGGCGTTGAGGTGCCGTGGGCGTTGATATAGTCTATGTCGGTTTTGTCGATACCTGCGTTCCCAAGAGCCATTTGCATGCATCGTATCGCCCCTTCGCCATCCTCGGAGGGCGCGGTCATATGGTAAGCGTCTCCATTCATGGCGGATCCGATGAGCTCGGCATATACATTGGCGCCCCTGGCTCTGGCGTGTTCAAATTCTTCCAGGACTATTACGCCCGCGCCGTCACTCAACACAAACCCGTCCCTGTCCCTGTCCCAGGGCCGGCTTGCTTTTTGCGGTTCGTCGTTACGTGTGGACAGCGCTTTTGCATTGGCAAATCCGGCCATGGACGTGGGAGACGAGGCAAACTCAGCGCCGCCTGCCACCATCGCGTCCGCATCACCATGCTCGATGATCCGGGCTGCTTCACTTATGTTATGGGTGCCGGTCGCGCATGCGGTCACAATGCTGAAATTGGGCCCCTTGAAACCAAAGCGAATAGACAGGTTGCCGGAAATCATGTTGATAATATTGGCGGGGACGAAGAATGGCGAGATCCTTCTCGGACCGCTGTTCAGGATGGTGTCACGCCCTTTTTCTATGCCTGAAATACCGCCTATGCCGGAACCGATAGCAACCCCGATTCGATACGGGTCAACTTTATCCGTGTCCATCCCTGCGTCATGCACCGCCTGGATGCCCGCCGCCATACCGTAATGTATGAAGGCGCCCATCTTTTTTTGATCTTTCCTGGGGATAAAGGCATCCAGGTCAAGGTTCTTTACCAACCCGGCTATCCTCACGGGATATCCGCCGGCATCAAAGTGAGCAATCGTGGAAATCCCACTGTTGCCCGCTAATATGTTCTTCCATGCCTCCTCGACTGTATTTCCCATAGGGGTAACCAGGCCGAGGCCGGTGATAACAACCCGTCGTTTATTCACTGTTCGGAAAATTATTGATCGTATATATGAAAAAAGGCCGCTTTCGGTTATCCAGTGAAGCGGCCTTGTCAGGGACTAGTCAGGGCAGTTATTCAAGATGAGTGTCAATATAGTCGATTGCCTGTTGTACGGTTGTTATTTTTTCTGCGTCTTCATCGGGTATTTCGATTTTGAATTCTTCTTCCAGAGCCATCACTAATTCTACTGTATCAAGCGAATCAGCCCCTAAATCATCAACAAACGATGCTTCACTGGTAACTTCCTCTTCTTTAACCCCGAGCTGCTCTACAATGATTTTCATCACTCGTTCTTCAACGTTGCTCATGTGATATAACCTCCTTCTACGGTACTAAGACCAAAAGCCGATGTACGATAAGCCAAATAATCCCTGCTTTCAAGTTGTTTTTTGGCAATAAAAAAACATCTATGCAACAACGAAATATTGTTATTGTATTTTCTGCATATTATAGTCTTTGTGAAATCCAATAGAAAGACTTTGTCTCAAGCCATATACATGCCGCCGTTTACGTTAAGCACCTCGCCGGTTATGTAACCGGCAGCCGGCGATGCGATAAATTCGACAGCATACGCTACGTCATCGGCGAGACCAAGTCGCCCCAGGGGAATTTGTTCAAGCAGTTTTTCGCGCTGGCCGGCTGCGAGCTTCGCTGTCATGTCGGTATCGATGAAGCCCGGAGCAATGCAGTTGACAGTGATGCCCCGGCTGCCGGTTTCCTTGGCCAGCGCACGTGTAAAACCTATGATGCCCGATTTGGCCGCAACGTAATTGGTTTGCCCGGGATTCCCCGACAGCGCCACGACTGAGGTGATATTGATTATCCGGCCATAGCGTGACTTGATCATGTTGCGCAGGCACAATTTGCTGAGGCGATAAACAGCATTCAGGTTGGTGTTAATGACTTCATTCCACTCCTGCTGCTTCATCCTCAACACCAGGTTATCCCGGGTGATTCCTGCATTATTCACCAGTATTGAAGGCGTTATGGACGCTGTTTTCAATACTTCATCCAGTTGTGCCACCGAATCGTCTGCACTTATGTCCAGTACGAATCCCCTGCCTTCTATTCCCGTTTCCCTGAAAAATTCTTCGATTCCTGCGGCGCCGGTCTCAGTTGTTGACGTGCCCGCAACAAAAGCGCCGGAACGCCCGAGCCGTCCGGCGATTGCCTTTCCTATTCCCCGGCTCGCACCCGTTACCAGGGCAACTTGATCTTTGAGATGAAAGTCCATCTGCGGATTATATCAACAAGGCGGCTTCAAGGGACTCCCTGTCGGAAATGCCGGCGCAGATAATATTTTTATCTATGCGCCTGATCAGACCGCTCAGCACCTTGCCGGGGCCGCACTCTATCATTGCGGTGGCCCCCAGTCGCTGCATGGTTGTTACACACCTTGACCACAACACGGATTGACGCAACTGGAGGACAAGAGCCTGTTTAATCTCATGAGGGTCGGTCTGCGCCCTGGCATCGACGTTTTGTACAACCGGTATTGCGGCAGGCATAAACGTAATTTTATTGACGAGTGAGTGCAGCCTGTCCGCCGCAGGCGTCATCAGGCGACAATGGGACGGCACGCTGACCGGCAATGGCGTGACTCGTCGGGCTCCTGACTCTTTAGCCAGCAAGCACGCGCGATCCACTGCAACGGTATCGCCGGCAATAACCACCTGTCCCGGGAAATTGAAATTCGCTGCTGAGACAACTTCATCCTGCGCGGCCTTGGCACAGACATCGATTACCGTCTCATCATCCAGACCCGAAATGGCAGCCATGGCGCCTGTTCCACGGGGTACGGCTTCCTGCATAAACCGGCCCCGTTCAGCTACCAGTCCGACCGCATCGGTAAAATTGATGACTCCGGCGCACACCAGGGCAGAATACTCGCCCAGGCTATGTCCGGCCATATACATCGGGAGGGTTCCTCCCTGCTCCTGCCAGATTTGCCAGGCGGCATAACTGGCAGCCAGTAGTGCCGGTTGGGTATATTCGGTTTGATGCAGTTTCTCCTCCGGCCCGTTTATGCACAGGGACAACAGGTCATAACCCAGTACCGCGGATGCGTCGGCAAATGTCCTGCCTGCCGCAGGGAAGTTTTCCGCCAGGTCGGAGAACATCCCCACGTATTGGGAGCCCTGCCCGGGAAACACAAAAGCTGTTTTAACCTGTCTTTTTTTCGCCATGCTTCAATATCGCAGCAATGCAGAGCCCCAGGTAAAGCCTCCACCGACGGCTTCCATCAATATGACATCCCTGCGCTTGATGCGCCCATCACGAATACCCACGTCAAGCGCCAGGGGGATTGACGCGGCTGAGGTGTTGCCATGTTCCGCCACAGTCAAAATCACATCATCCATACTGATGCCCAGCTTCTTTACGGTAGCGGCAATGATTCGCTGGTTTGCCTGATGGGGCACAAGCCAGTCTATATCCGTTTTTGTCAAACCGGAATCGTCGAGGGTTTCATCTACGATCTCATCCATTTTCTGCACGGCAAACTTGAAGACTTCATTGCCGCGCATTCTGATGAAAGGCTCTCCTGTCGGTCCGGAAACTCCTGACGGCACTTTCAAGTAATCGCTGTAACTGCCGTCAGCGTGTAACAATGTCCTGTAAATACCGGGCTCAGCACTGCTCCCAAGGATAACGGCGCCGGCGCCGTCGCCGAACAATACACAGGTCGAACGGTCTGTCCAATCCAGTATCCTGGAGTTCATGTCGGCGCCGATGACAAGTGCGCACCGGGTTTCCCCGGTGCGGATAAATCGATCGGCAATACTCAATGCATAAATAAAACCGGAACATACGGCCTGTACGTCAAATGCTGCAGAACCATTACGCAACCCCAGTTTTTTCTGCAACAGGCAGGCAGTGCTGGGGTAGATCAGGTCGGGAGTTGATGTGGCAACGATAATCAGATCGATGCTGTCAGGCTTGATTCCGGCCATGTCTATGGCGCGAAGCGATGCATTGCAGGCCATGTCTGACGTGGTCTCATCCTCCCTGGCAATATGCCGCTGTCTTATGCCTGTTCTCGATCGGATCCATTCGTCAGTTGTCTCAACCAGGTTTTCCAGCTCGGAGTTATGCATGATCCGTTCAGGAAGATATGCGCCGCTGGCAATGATGTGCGAGTAATGCACCGGTCACTTCCCGGTTAACAGCACTTCCAGTCGTGAAGTGATACGTGCGGGTATATTTTTCTCAACTTCAAGAATCGCTTCTTCGATTGCGTGAGCAAAAGACAGACGATCTGCACTGCCGTGACTTTTGATTACAATTCCGCGCAACCCGAGCAGACTGGCGCCGTTATGGCGCCTGGGATCGGTTCTCCTGCGAATGGATTTGAGAATCGGCATTGAAATGAGAGCGGCCAGTTTACCATACAGACCTCGTTGAAAGTTCATGTTAACGTGATGCAGAAAAAATTCTGCTACGCCCTCACTGGCCTTCAGCGCGATATTACCGACAAAACCATCACAAACAATCACATGGGCATCACCGGAATAAATATGGTTGCCTTCGACAAACCCGATGAAATTAAGGTGGCTCCTGTCCAAAAGGATTTTTGCTTTCTTTACGCGATCATTACCCTTGTTGTCCTCAGTTCCGACATTCAGCAGGGCTACTTTCGGCGCGCTGATGTTCTCAACAGCGCCGGACAACTCCGCCCCCATAACCGCAAACTGGAATAATTGTTCCGGACTGGAATCAACGTTCGCGCCAAGGTCAAGAATGTGGGTGTGACTGTTAATGCCCGGTATGATTGTGCATATGGCAGGCCTGTCTATGCCAGGCAACATCTTGAGAATATAGCGTGAAATTGCCATCAAGGCGCCGGTGTTGCCTGCGCTGACGCAGGCTTGCGCCTGCCCCTTCTTCACCTGTTCGATGGCGACTCGCATGGATGAGTTTTTTTTGTTACGCAGCGCCGAGGAAGGCGCTTCATCCATTGTTACGACTTCAGGCGCATGAAGCACCTGGATGCGGACAGCCAGTTCGTGATTCAGGTGGGCCAGCCTTGGTTTGATTATATCTTCCAGTCCTACCAGAAGAAGTTCGAGATCCCGGTGTTTTTTCAGTGAGTGTATCGCTGCGGGGACAATCTCGCCGGGCCCATGGTCCCCTCCCATGGCATCAAGCGCAATACGGTATCCCATTTCAGATCAATAACGATCTCAAATGCGGGCTATTCATCCTCGTCCTCGGTATTCAGCACTTTTTCTCCCCGATAATACCCGTCAGGGCTGACATGGTGGCGCCTGTGCACTTCACCTGTCGTCGGTTCAATTGATAAACAGGGGGGAGACAGCGAGTCGTGGGCGCGCCGGGAATCCCGTTTTGCGGTCGATTTTTTTCTTTGCTGTACAGCCATAATTCAAATTCTCCTGTTTATCCGGATTTTAGGGTCTTTAATACGTGAAACGGGCCTGAAGCGGTGTTGTCGCTATGTCTTACCTGTTCTGCCGCAGCGCATTCCTGCAATTCGTGCATGGGTGAAATCGGTAAGCCCAGTAAAATTTCCTCTTCAATAAAATCTGCCAGTAAAACGGTATCCTCCGTCAGCACCAGTGGTTCTGCTGAAGCAGGCAATTTATCCGCCGATCCTGCAAAAGTTATCCCGACGTTGATCGTTTCCGCAAGTTTTACCGTTACGGGTTCAAGGCAGCGCTGGCAAGTCAACTGCATTTCCGTTTCATAACTGCCGGTGATACATGTCAATCCGTTCTCGGTGCGACTGAAAGCCAGTTTCAGACTAACCATGCCCCGGCTGTCTGCCAGTAACTTTGCAAGACGCGTCATTTCGTTCAATCCTACCTGCCCTTCCAGGTGAACGCCTTCAATTGCAAGGCGCTCGGGATCGATGTATTGAGGCAGGTCCGACGACATCAGAAATGGAAGTTTAGCGATTGCAGAACGTACTGTCAAACTATTGACTTAACAGCAGATTACAGACCATCATGTATAAATGGCTGCAGCTACGGAACTGATTCTGGCTTCTTCATCGGCACACCGCATTGCATTGATGGAACGGTTGCGACTTCCCTTCCGCAGCCAACCGCCGAATATTGATGAAAGCATCATGGATGATGAAACGCCGTCGGCTTTAGTCAGGCGCCTGGCTTTGGCCAAGGCCCTGGAAGTGGCTGAAAACCACCCGGACGCGCTGGTTATCGGGTCAGACGAGGTCGCTACGGTAAACGGGCAAATCCTTAATAAACCTGAAAACCATGCAGGCGCAGTGAGACAGCTCAGGATGATGTCAGGACAGGTCGTGGATTTTCTGACCGGTGTATGTCTCCTCAACAGCAGGACAGGACACCGTCAACTTGACATGGTGACCGTAGAAGTCCATTTCAGGGTATTGACCGACGCCGGGATACACCGGTACCTGGATTGGGATAAGCCATATGACTGTGCGGGGAGTTTCAAATCGGAAACCGCCGGCATTACCCTGGTTGACAGGATAAGCAGTGACGACAGCACTGCCCTGTTGGGACTTCCCTTGATAAGCCTGCAAAGGATGTTGCGGAATGAAGGTTACAGTATACCTTAGGAACAGCTTATTATGTAATAGGTTACATAAATTAATTTACATAACACTTTGTTTTACCATAATATATATGGATTATTCGTCAGCTTTGTCTGGATGTTGAACAACGTTCCCAGCCCGCGTGAGAATTGATCCAGCAGGGTATCCTGGTAGGTAAAGTCCACGATATCTTCAGCGCCGATAACTTCCCGGGCAACATAATCGGCGTTGCCCAGTTCGTCCACCAGACCCAACTCAATGGACTGTTCGCCGGTCCATATCAAACCGGAGAAAATTCTTTCATCATCGGCGAGGCGCTCCCCGCGGCCTTGCTTGACGGTTTCCACAAATTGTTGGTAAATATCGTTCAACAGTTGATCAAGATGTTCCAGATCTTCACCACGTTGCGGTGAGAACGGGTCCAGAAAAGCCTTGTGCTCGCCTGCGTGATAAATACGCCTCTCAATTCCCAGCTTGTTCAGTGCGTCCACAAAACCGAAACCGGCCGATTTAACTCCGATTGAGCCGACCAGGCTGGCCTTGTCGGCATAGATTCTGTCAGTAGCAACAGCGATATAATAACCGCCGGATGCGCAGAGATCGCCTATCACCGCAAAAACAGGGATGTCCGGATGTTCGTTTTTCAGACGATTTATCTCATCATTGACATGGCCGGCCTGTACCGGGCTTCCGCCGGGACTATTGATGCGGATAATGATGCCTGCAGTATTGCCGTCTTCGTAGGCGGCCCGCAAGCTGGCCGTCACGTAATCGGCCCTGGCCTGTTCGCCGGGAGCAATAATGCCCTGTATGTCGATCAGCGCCGTATGTTTGCCGGTTTTCAGAGTGGCTGGGGAAATATCGGTTTTGCCAACCAGGTAAACCGCCAGGAAAATCGATACGATTAAGGCAAGGAACACCCTGAATGCGATATTCCAGCGCCTGGCGCGCCGTTGTTCGGCAAGGAATTCCCGGGCAATCCGGTTTACCAGGACCTGTTCGAATCCGGGATCCGTCTTATCGGCGTTATCTTGCCAGGGGTCACTCATGACAGCAACTGCATAAAGCTGTTAACAGTTAGTTATTCTTCTGATGTGGCGCTGGCGGGCGCTTCCTTTTTTTCCGATACCCGCCCGGGGGAAGCGCCGGTTTCAGCAGGTTCACTTGTCTGTTTTTTTTCGCGTGCGCTCCTGTTCCTGGAAGCAGAACGGGATTGCCTGTTGTCACTGCCCCCCTGGTCGCGATTACCCTGTCTGCGTTGACTGTTGCCGGACGTGTTTTCGTTTCTCCTGGAACTCCTGCGCTGTTGTTGCCGGCCGGCATTGTTTCCGGAAGGCCTGCTCCTGCTTCTGCTGCGCGAAGTCTGGGGTTTCCTTGGCTTTGAAGGCGGTTCCTGCTTTTCCGGAACTTCGGCATTATTACCGAATAACCCGCCGAACAACCTGCTCATCAGGCCTTTCTCCTTGTCCTGTTTTGTCGAAGGAGCGGGCCTGTCCGGCATGATCTGCGTCAAGGCAGGTTTTTCCGGTGTTTTACGGCTGTCACTGGATACGGCGTGGCCAACATTGTCCTGTTTTGTCTCAGCAAATTTGTAGCTCTCTTGCCGGGATGAATCCGATGACGATTCAGACAGGTTGATGCGTTGCACCAGGTACTGGGGCGTTTCCATCGTGGGATTGGGACTGATGATGATTTCCACGTCCAGCCGTTGCTCTATCTCGCGTATGGCCTGGCGTTTTTCGTTCAGTAAAAATGTGGCGGCTTCAACCGATAATTGGGCCACCACTTTGGCAGTCAACTCTTTCATGGCTTCTTCCTGAATAATCCGTAACACCGAGAGTGACAGGGACTTAACCCCGCGAATGGTCCCCTGCCCGTCACAGCGCGGGCATGGAATATGGCTCGATTCTCCAAGTGACGGCCGTAATCGCTGGCGCGACATTTCCAGCAGGCCGAAACGGGAAATACGCCCCGTTTGCACCCTGGCTCGATCCACCTTCAGCCCGTCCCTCAGGCGACTTTCCACTTCGCGCTGGTTCCGGTTATTGGTCATGTCGATAAAGTCAATGACAAACAAACCGCCGAGGTCGCGCAGGCGCAATTGCCGGGCAATTTCATCGGCCGCTTCCAGGTTCGTATTAAACGCCGTCTCTTCTATATCCTCGCCCTTGGTGGCGCGCGCCGAGTTGATGTCGATTGACGTGAGCGCCTCGGTATGATCGATTATAAGCACCCCTCCTGACGGGAGTTGAACATCGCGGGCAAAGGCGGTTTCAATCTGACCCTCGATCTGGTAGCGGCTGAATAAAGGATCGCTGCCTGAATAGAGTTTCAGTTTTTGCAGGTTATGGGGCATGACCTGCTGCATGAAGTCACGCGCCCTGTGGAAGATGTCGTTATCGTCGATCCATATCTCGGCAATATCGCTCCTGAGGTAATCCCGGATCGCCCTGATGATGACTTCGCTTTCCTGGTAAATGAGGAACGGAGCGGGCTTCTCCTTGGCGGTCGTCTTGATGGAATCCCAGAGCATATTCAGGTAGTCCAGGTCCCATTGCAGTTCTTCAGCGCTTTTGCCTACGCCGGCGGTGCGCAGTATCAAACCCATGCCCTGGGGAATTTCCAGGGTGCTCATCGCCTCACGGGCGTCGCTGCGATCGTTGCCCTCAATTTGCCTGGAAACGCCCCCTGCCCTGGGGTTATTCGGCATAAGCACCAGGTAGCGTCCGGCAAGACTGATAAAGGTGGTCAGCGCAGCCCCCTTGTTGCCGCGTTCTTCCTTTTCAACCTGGACGATGTATTCCTGCCCTACCTCCAGGGCATCCTTTACGTTTATGCGCCCGCGGTTATCATCACTGTTCTTGGATTTTAACAGGGAACGGGCTATTTCCTTGAAGGGGAGGAAGCCGTGCCTCTCAGCGCCGAAATCGACGAATGCGGCTTCAAGACTGGGTTCTATCCTGACTATCCGGCATTTATAGATGTTCGACTTCTTCTGTTCCCTGCCTGTCGCCTCGATATCAAGATCATACAGGCGTTGGCCATCCACTAGCGCCACCCGCAACTCTTCCGGTTGAGTTGCGTTAATCAACATTCTCTTCATTGTCTGTGTGTCCTTTACGCAATGGCTCGACCACACCCCGACTTGCAGTCAGTGATCGAATGTCCCGGCCATCAGCCGGAAGCCATGTTAACCTGTAATCGCGCTGCTGTTATGCAGCGACGAATTCTGGTCCCGGGTGTGCCATTACGGGCATATCTTCATGCCTGGCTCAGTTATGTTCCCGGGCTTTCAATGTATATTGTCTGCTCGGTCGTAACCCTTGTGGGCTAAAACCTGGTAATACGTTTTCCTGCAAATGCTATATCTCCATCAATACATCTCACCCAGGGCAGGAGCGACAGTGTTTTGCTCCATCAGCATCAGGCTCCTTCTTTCAAGTTTTTGCCTGTTAAAGACAGGCGCCCCGTTATGGCTTATCCTTGCAGGATATCTGATTATCAGCTCAAGCAGGGACACTATACCAGACTTGGGCAGTTACGGCAATTTTCGTTGAAATTGTTCGTTGAAACAGTAACGGACAGACTTCAGTCTCCGTATGGGCGATTTGGGGGGACGGGAAATAAAACAGGGGCCGGTCCAAACGGGTTGCCCCGTCTGAATCGCCCCTGCGCTTGTTTACTTTCGTGAAATCAGGAAGATTGTTTTACTGCCCGGTGAATCAGAGGATGAAGAACTCAGCGGGAGAGGCGTCTATCGCGTTCTCCGCCGCCGTGGCTGCATCATCAGAACCGAATTGCAGTGTGATCGTCCCTCCACCGGTGTATTCGCTCAGGTCAATCTCAACGCTACCACCCCTTACGGACGTGAGGTCTGCCAGGTTCAACCTGCCTGACTCATCAGCAGCCTTAATGTCTCCGAAAGCGCTCAGGTCAACTTTATCACCTCTATTAGTATCAATATCAAAATCGGTAATGATGTCACCCAGGCCATCAGCATGACCCGGCGCGAATACGAAGATATCGCTGCCGGGGCCACCCGTCAGATCATCATCGCCGGCGCCGCCGTCCAGGATGTCATTACCGATGCCGCCGTGCAGCATGTCATCGCCGGCGCCACCCATGAGTATGTCGTGGCCATCGTCATCCAGCATACCACTACTACCATCATCCCCGAAACCAGCGCCCAGCTTATCATCGCCGGCGCCGCCTACCAGCGTGTCATTGCCGGCGCCACCCCGCAATTCATCATCACCATCACCGCCTTTGAGAGTATTTTCACTGTTGTCACCTGTCAAGGTATCGTCAAAATCAGACCCGATGATGTTTTCGATGCCACCTATGCGGTCACCGGCCGCCGAGTTATCACTCCCGGTGTTGACTCCAGTATCCTTAATCGCAGAGCCCAAGTCATTCAGAGAAGGCATACCGGCAGGCTGAGCAGGCTGATCCATTCCTAAATGAACCGTGACGGACGATCCTGATTCCACGTAGGAGATGGTATCACTACCCGCGTCGCCATGAATCATGTCGACGCCGCCGCTCGCGATGAAGGTATCGTCATGCGTGGAACCCCAGATTAACTCGATATTCCTCAACGTGTCGCCCATGGCCTCGCCGGCCTCACCCCTGTTGGTGTCCAGGTTCACCTTGACGCCGCCGGCGGCTTCCCGGTAGCTTGCCCGGTCTATGTGCTCGTTGCTACTGGCGTCCACTGACCGCCCGCCGTCCAGCACATCCGCGCCGGGGCCGCCTATCAGCTCATCTGCGCCGGCGCCGCCACTGAGGGTATCATCTCCATCACCGCCCTTGAGTGTGTTCATCCTGTGGTCGCCGGTCAGCGTGTCATCGTACCTGGAGCCGGTGACGTTTTCGAAAGAAGAGACGTCCTTGGGGTCCGTATCGGGATCTCTATCATGATCATACTCCATGGCTCCTATGTCCTGATCACCTTCGGCGTGGCCGCCGGAAAAGTCGAGCGTATCCAGGTTCACTTTGACCCCATTGACCCCATCATCAGAGTCAGAGCTTGCATAGGACAAGGTGTCTGCAACTCCGTCAGGCTCAATACCCTCAACTGCAACAGCAACCTCAGTGCCGCCGTCCAGCCTGTCCGCTTTGGCGCCGCCTTCCAGTGTGTCGCTGCCTTTGCCCCCGTCCAGCTCGTCCTCGCCATCGCCGCCCCAGAGCTTGTTATTGCGCTCATTGCCGGTCAGGTCATCGTCGTGAGCAGAACCCTCTATGTTTTCAAAATTCTTAATCATATCGCCCGAAGCATACCCCCCGGAGGCCTGACCATCCTGATCAACCCGACCACTCAGCGTCACCCTGACCCTCTGGTCCGAACCGGCATAAGACACGGTATCCATATCTGAGAGTCCTCCACCACCATCCAGTATATCCGTGCCGTCGCTGGCTCGGATGTAGTTATCTTTTTCATCGCCTGTTATCGTGTTAGTTCCTGCCCCGCCAGACCCGATGATGTTCTCGATGTTTCTTATTGTTGCGCTGCTAGCGCCGATGAGGACAGATCCCTCTCCTATGTCCACCTCAATGTCAACGTCTTCTGTAATACCCTCAAAAGAAAGGGTATCAAAATTGCCGGGGTCGTCTCCTGCTTCATCTTCACCCATGAAGAAACCATCAAACAAAGTGTCGTTGGTATCGGCGTAAATCATGTCACTGCCGTTGCCGCCGTAAAACTTATCCGCGCCGGCGTCGCCGCGCAGCGTGTCATCGCCGCCGCCGCCGTGCAGCGTGTCATCGCCGCCGCCGCCGTGCAGCGTGTCATTGCCGCCGTAGCCTGTGTCCCCCATCCAGTCGCCGTACAACGTATCGCGGCCGGCGCCGCCACGCAGCGTGTCATCGCCGGCGCCGCCGTGCAGCATGTCATCGCCGGCGCCGCCAAAGAGGCGGTCTTGGCCTTTTTCGCCGTACAACATATCATCATTAGAAAGGCGCCCGCCCGGCCCGCCGTACAGCGTGTCGTCGCCGGCGCCGCCCCTGAGGGTGTTATCCCTGGCGTCGCCGGCCAGGATATCGTTATGCCTTGAGCCGGTGAGATGCTCTATATCGGTCAAGTCATCAGCGCCTTGAAGGATGATATCGCCTTCGGCATGGCCGAGCCTGGCCACGATAGCCTTGCCTTTCTTATCGGACGAAAGATGACCATCCAGGTATGTCACCGTCTGGTGCAGGCGCACTATCACGCCGGCGTTCGAACTCGCGTAGGATGCCGTGTCCTGGCCATCGCCACCGCTCAGCCTGTCGCCACCCCCCAGGATGCTGCCGCCGGCGCCGCCTTCCAGGGCGTCATCGCCCCGGCCGCCCATCAACGTGTCCCTGCCGTCCAGTCCGAAAAGCTTGTTGTCCTTTCCGTCTCCGGTGACCATGTCATTATGCGCCGAGCCCACCACATTTTCGACGTTACTGAGCATATCTCCTCTGGCATCGCCTTCCGTGCCGGTTCCCTGCTCCAGGTTTATCCTGATCCCCTTCGCTGAAAACCGGTAAGATACCGTGTCACTGCCACCGCCACCATCGATAATGTCGCCGCCCGGCCCGCCCACGAGGAGGTCATTATCCGCTCCGCCGTTTAATGTGTCTCTCCCACCCCCACCGTACAAGGTATCGTTGCCACCAAGGCCATTGAGCACATCGTTCATGTCGGTGCCGGTGAGCTTGTCGGCGCCCTCAGTGCCGCGAAACGTCTCGCCGGCATTCGGGTCCACCTCGGAGACCGTTTCCGTCACCCGAACTCTATAACCACCATCGTATTCGGTTGCCGGGTTGTCCCGGTTGGCGCTGACGCTGATGTAGTACGTGCCGGCGGTGTTGGCTTTGTACTTCAACTCTGAACCGGGATTTCCCGGTGCGGCGTCATCGTTCTCGATAAGAAACTCGCCTCCGCTGTTGTAAAGTTTCAGGACCGGGTCCTCCAACGGATTCGTTCCTCTTGGCTCGACAATGATCGTGTAAACCTTCCCTGTGTCCAGTTCTATGCCGATCCAGTCCTCGTCGTCTGGGTCGTCCAGTATGCCATTGAATTCATTGTTGCCGGCCCTGGAGCTGTACGACCCGTTCGCGTCCGGGACGAAACAGTGTTCGGTCATCTCATCAGCGGGTGCATCCTGTGGTGACATGGTATCTTCGCGAATTGTCATTGTTTATTACTCCTGTGTTATCAGTCGGATATAATGGAAACCCGGGCGCGGTCGGCATGGCGCAGACCGCGCCCGGGGAAAGTGAAACCAGTGGATATGGTGGTGGCCGTCCGTACGGACGCTACCCGACAGCGGGTACCGTGCGGGCGCTTAATTTGTTGGGGGGGGGGTAACTCATTGATATTACTATTATTTTTTATGGATAAATTATTATGCGCGGTGATGAAATAATATAATGGCGCCAGTATATCAAATAATTTTGCAATCCGGCAACGGGATTCCGACAACAACCAGGCGTTAACGGGAATTACCGTTCAAAATGTCACAACCCGGTAACAGAAAAAGCAAGCCCGCAAACATGGTAATCGGCGTTGACCAGGCCGGCCGGCGTATCGATAATTTTTTGCTCTCACGTCTCAACCGGATACCGAAAAGCCGGATTTATCAAATGTTGAGGCGGGGCGAAGTGAGGGTCAACGGGGGGCGGATCAAGCCCGATTACCGCCTGCAAACCGAAGATGAACTACGTATCCCTCCGGTATTTGAACAACAATCCGGGACGCAGGACGCAGCACCCGCATACCTGGTTGATATGATTAAAGGTTGTGTCATATACGAGGATGACAGGCTTGTCGTCATCAACAAGCCGGCCGGCCTGTCCGTACATGCGGGCACCGGCAGTAATTTCGGAGTGATAGAACTACTGCGCGGGCTGTTCCACCGTGAGGACAACCTGCACTTGATCCACCGGCTGGACAAGGAAACTTCCGGCTGCCTGATGATGGCAAAAAGCATGCCTGTCCTGCGCCGGGTCAACCTGGCGCTGAAAACGGGCGATGTTCAGAAAGAATATGATGCGCTGCTGAAAGGCCGCCTGCAGCAAAAAAAGACGGTGGTGGATAGTCCGTTGCAGCGTCACAGGAGTCGCTACGGGGAAGGAAGGGTCAGGGTCGAGGGATCCGGCAAGACTGCCCTGTCCGAGTTTGAAGCGCTGGAATTCTTCCGGGATGCAACCCGCGTCAAAGTCAGGATCGGCACCGGACGAACCCACCAAATCAGGGTTCATGCCGACTCCATCGGTCATCCCATCGCCGGCGACAGGAAATACGGGGACAGGGAATTCAACAGGGAAATGCGTGCGGCCGGTCTGAAACGCATGTTCTTACACGCCGGCAAACTCTCCGTGCCTGAATTGAAAGCGACCGGAGAGTATCAGTTCAGCGCGCCGTTGCCGGGAGACCTTGAAGATGTACTGAAACGTCTTGCTCACCAGCGCAAGCCTTAACCTGCATTTCCTGATTTCCGGCCGCTCAGCCTGCGGGTGAGGTGTTATAGAGTTCATCCCTCGGCGGTTGCCTTGTTTTCACCCCAGCAATTGCCTTGTCGCTGATATCGAACACCATGGATTGGCCGGGACCAATGCCCTCTTCGCGCAGACAGGACGGGCAGGTGTCGTCTTTATCGGTAAACCCGGCAGCGTTATTGAATTGCCATTCGTCGGTCAGGCACTGCCAGCCGATGTCCGCCAACTGTTGTGCGCTGATGTCCTCGCCAAAAAACGGTGACAGGTAAGACGCGGTCTCTTCCAGCGTCGGGCCCAGGAAAATACAGAAGCCGGTGGAATCCCCGACAGCATTGATGATTTGCAGTTCCTGGGAACGTCTTACTGCCTCTTCTTCCGTTAAATCCTGGTCGAACACCAGGCCGCCATAGGAAACCTCTTGTAACGACATTAATGGTGAGTAGCTGTTGGAGTTACGCTCGGATTCCGACATCCGCTGGGAAACCTGCCTTGGCTTGTCGTAAGGCAGAGACGATAGCATCTTGTAATGTTAACCATAATGAGAGCTTTTTCGTCCCTGCTATCGATGGGGGAAACACTACGTTTCATATACCAGTTCTTCACCCATTTTCTCTGCGTTGGCTTCAATTGCAGGAACAAGATGTTTTATAAATCTCATCAACTTGCCGGTCATAAAAAATAACGCGACAACAAAAATCAATGGTAACGCGATAGGAGACGTTTTCAGCATATAAGAAATGACACTATCGTTCACTTTATCTCTAACGTCATCGATCTCCCTGGTAGCCTCGCGGGATAAATCCTTATAGGCGTCCTCAAGCGCCTCTTTGTATGCCCGCACGTTTTTTCGCTTATTAATGGCGTCTTCTGTCGCAACAACGACAAGAAACTGAAAAAAACTGAAATTATTGATGTAATGAAGCATTCCGTTGATCATATATCAAACCATGACACAGGCGCGCTGGTCCAATATCTGATGTTTTTTCCCCGTTGCGTCCTTAAACGTCAGGACGCAGACGTCGGGTCCTGCAACCACATCGATCACATCCGTTCGGATAGAGATTTTAGCCATGGCGGATACTAATGGGAATAGTATTAATTAGCGTCTGGCTTCATCCATCAGGGTTTTCATGTCCTTTACAGCCTGGTAAAGGCCGGAAAATAGAGCCCGGGCTATGATGGAATGGCCGATATTCAGTTCGGCAACTTCCCAGAGTGCGGCAACGGGTTTGACGTTATGATAGTGCAGGCCGTGACCTGCGTTGATCTGCAGCGCTGTTCCGGCGGCATGTTCAACGGCCTGTTCAATTTTATCAAATTCAAACCGACGTGATTGAGTGTCGGCACAATCCGCATAGTGGCCGGTGTGAATCTCTATCATGTCAGCGCCTGTGGCCACGGTTGCGTCTATCTGGCCGGCGTCGGCATCGATGAACAATGATACCTTCGAGCTGTTTGCCTGCAGCCTGGCGCAGGCCTCACCGATCCTGTCCTGCTGTCCGATCACTTCCAGACCGCCCTCCGTCGTCAGTTCTTCCCTGCGTTCCGGCACAAAGCAGCAATACTCCGGTTTCAATCTCTCCGCAAATTTCACCATGTCATCGGTAACAGCCATTTCCAGGTTTACCGGTATCGTGAGCACGTCCTTCAGCATCTCCACGTCCCTCTCCTGGATATGCCGGCGATCCTCGCGAAGGTGTATCGTAATTGAATCCGCTCCCGCCTGTTCTGCAATCAATGCGGCATGCACCGGTTCCGGGTAACGGGTCAGCCTGGCTTGGCGCAGCGTTGCCACGTGGTCGATGTTCACCCCCAGTTTTATTGGTTTCATGTGCCTTGCTACCGTTGCATGTTCATGCTGAACTGATAAAGTTCCCGGCTCACCAGGGGCTTGTCGCCCAGCAGGTTGCCCAGCGCCTTGCGCATCAGTTGTTTGGCCTCTGCGAGAACGAGCTCATCGCCGAGGTTTTCTTCCGCCAGGGCCAGCAATGTCCGTCCTGATATTGCCAGACCACCCCGTCCAGGTGATGCCCCCGGCTCCGGCCCTCGTTCCGGCAGGTAATTATAAACCTCATCCGGCCTGACGGCATTCCCCTCGGTATCCGAAGCCAGCGCCAGTCCGTAACCCAGCGCTTCAAGCAATCGTTTTTCAAATATCCTGAGGGTAACCTGTTCAGTTGCGGTATCCGTTAATTTTTCCAGCGTTTCCGCGTAGGAGTCAAACAGTTCCGCATGAGGCTCATGCCTGTGCAGCAACCTGGCCAGCAGTTCATTGATGTAGAATATCGTCAACAGTCCGCCGCCGCCCTGCGGATTACTGCCATCACAGGGTTCCGCCCTGGTCAGTGTCCCAAGTTCCCTGCGCATGGTCCAGGCGACATTGATCTTCCGTCCCGGCTGCAACAGCGCGCGCCTGTCATTTTTTTGCTTTCTTGCTCCTTTTGCCACCAGGCTTATCCTGCCGTGCCGGCGGGAAAACACATCCAGCAACAGGCTTGTTTCACGATAGTTACGGCTGTGCAGGATGTAACATGGATTGAGTTCAACTCTCACGATGTTTCACGAATTGTAAATTAAGAATTACGGATTATATGCTGAGTAATTCAGGAGGATGTCAAAATCAGGAAGACGACCCGGCAGCCGGCAGGGGGTGAGCCGGCGCAATGCCGTTGAGCTTCCGCCTGAATTCCTCCGTGATCTTGCGGGCGTCATCACGGTTGCCGACCACCCGCGGGGTGATCAGCACCAGCAGTTCCGTGCGCCGCTGTTCTTCCCTGGTCTCGCCGAACAGCTTGCCGAACAGCGGGATGCGCCGTATCAGCGGGATGCCGCTCTCTGCATTGCTGGCCGTATCCTGGATCAACCCGCCCAGCGCCAGGGTCTCGCCGGAGTGAACGGCAACCGTGCTGTCCAACTGGCGCTGCTGAATGGTCGGCGCATCGATATCCGATGAGGTCGTGGTGACGGCGCTGCTGACTTCCTGGCTGATTTCCATGGTCACCAGGCCGCTGCCGTTCACCCTGGGCGTGACCGAAAGGGTGACGCCGGTCTGCCGGAACTGGATTTCGTTCACCGTGGGCGCGGCAGGGTTGATATTGCTGACCGACTGGCGCGCCGGCACGGGGATTTCATCGCCCACGTTGATGTACGCGGTCTGGTTGTTCAGCACCATCAGCGACGGCGACGACAACACGTTCACCTGGGTTTCCTGTTCCAGGGCATTCAGGGCGATGCGGGCCTGGTCGGCGTTATCCAGCACCGTATAGGAAAACGACGGACTCAAAGCCGCAATACCCGAAGCGCCGAGGTCCAGCGCGCCGCGCCCGCCGACAACGTTGCCGCGCTCGAAGTTGTTCTTGAAAAACCATTCCACGCCGTATCCCAGCTCATCCTTCAGGCTGACCTCGACGATGCTGGCTTCGATCAGCACCTGCAACGGCACAATATCCAGCTTTGTCAAAGCCGCCTGCACCATTTTGTAATCCCGGGGCGTAGCCAGTATCACCAGGGCGTTGCGCGCATCGTCTGCAATGATGTCCACTGTCTGTCCGGAGGGCAGCGCGATGCCTTGACTGCCGGCGCCGACGGCCGCAGGCAGTCCCGGCTGCGCCGCGGACTGCAACCGGGACCCGGCCGGGCCCGCATCGAACAGGCGGTCATGGGCGCCTGCCGGGTCGGCGGCGGTTTGCCCGTCTCCGGCGGCATCGGACCTGCCGGACATATTGAAGATATGCCTCAGGGTATTGCCGAGTTCTTTGGCCTTGGCATTCTGGACGTGGTACACGAACAGGCGCTTGTCAAGGGTTTGCCCGGGCCGGTCCAGGCGATGCAGCCATAACTCCGCCTCCCGGAGCGCCGCGGGCGTCGGGCTGACCAGCAGGACAGACTGCAGGCGCTCCATGGCGACGACCCGCACCAGACCCCCCAGCGGGTCACCGTCACCCTCGTTATCCATGGCGTTCAGCACCGTCTCCAACTCGACCTTCATGGTTTTCGGCGCAACATAGTCCAGGGGGTAAAGCCCCACGGACATGCCGCGCAGCCAGTCCACGTCAAAAACAGCTATGGTGTCCTGCACCGTAGCAATTTCCTGCCCGGTGCCGGATACGAATACCAGGTTTCTTTTCCTGTCGATGCGCACGTTGGCGCCTTCCGCCATGAACGGTTCGAGGATTTTTTGCATTTCAGCGGCGGCGATAAATTGCAACGGGATGATCCTGACGGCATACCCGCCGGAGACCTGCCGGGCCAGCGCCGGCGACAGGCTGCCCGCGACCCGGTTCTCGGGAACGATATGGTAGATGCCGTTTTTCCTGGTGATGGCGGCCCCGTGCATGGCGAGGATGTCTTCCAGCAACGTGAGCGCCGTTTCCGCATCGACCGGTTTGACGCTGTTTATCGTGACCGTGCCTGACACGTTTTCGTCTATGACATAGTTTTCGTTCAGTACGTCATTCAGCACGATCTGCGCAAATTCCCGGATATCGGTATCCTGGAAATTGAGGTTAATGCCGCCATCGTCCGGTCCGGCTGCCTGCTCTTCCCCGGCGCCACCGGCAATAAAGCTGCCGTTACCCTGTTCGAACAGGGCCAGCCGGCCGGCACCGGCCGGCGCCGGGGGCGCGGGAACGGCATCCGCTTCATCCGTGACAAGCGCAGCCTCCGGGGGCGCCCCGGTCTCAGCCGGCGGCGCGGCATGCGCAGGCGTCCGGACGGGGGGATGTTGGCTGCACGACGTCACCGATAACGCTACCAATAGCGCTATGCGCAGCTGATCAAAGATAGGTTTCCACATTTTGCAAGGCTCCTGTTATGACTGGGGTGTGATTCAAAATTTGGTCAAATCGGCGCATGTATCCAACGTTGTCATTCCGGGTTTGACCCGGAATCCAGTCGATAAACCTTCCTTATATAAGGAATATGTGGTCCACTGGATTCCCGCTTGCGCGGGAATGACGGCGGGGAGTTTGATCACAGTTTGAATCACACCCGTTATGACTGTCCTTTCTTCAGTTCCAGTTGTCTGACTTCCTCTCCTTTTTGCATGGAGATTCCGTCGGTTTCAACACGGGTGAGGGTCCAGCCGTTGTAGGCTTCGCCCTGGTTCAGCCGGCGTTGTTTGCCGATCGCGAGTTCCTGGATCAGCGCAATCCGTTTTTTACCGATGATGATGGTCGCGCGCAATGCAATCTGCTCGGTGATATCGGGTTCAACCGGCGCCGCCGGCGCAGGTTCCTGCTCCCGGACCACGACCGGCGCCGGCGCCACGTAAGGCCGCCTGTTTTCCATGAACAACGGCCGCTCGATGATTTCCGCGAAAGCCGCCAGCGGCGGGATATCCCCTTCCCTCTCCTGCAACAGCGCGGACAGGTCCTCCGCGTCCCGGCCGGCTTTCAGTTCAAGCTGCGCAATGCGATGCGGCCGCGCCAGTTCGTAAACCGCGGCGCCGGCCAGTATCACACACAGGACCGTCATCGCGCGCCGGGTGTTCCGCAGCGGTTTGCGTTTGTGCTTCATGAGGTTTCCGGTTGGTAAATAAAGGCGGTCGCGTCAAAACGGATCTCCAGTTCGTCAAGGGCCGGGTTGCCGGAGAACTGCCTTTTCTGCACGCGCAGGTTGTCCGGGAATAACCGCAGCGGGCCGGTGTCGATGCGGTACAGGAGCTTTTGCAGCGATTCCGTGGCGCCGTGCATGGTGACTTTCACGGTGATGGCGGGAAACAGGCGGTTGCCGTCCGCTTCCTGCAGGACCTGGGCGCTGACCAGGGCGCCGCCGGCCTGTTCAATGTAGGAAGTCAACAACTGCTGCAAATCGGCCGCGGCCAGGGCAGGAGGCTTGTGTTCAAGAAAACCTTCCCGGTTCGTTTCAAGTCCGGCAAGCTCTTCCAGCTCCTGCTCCAGCGCCGGCGTCTGCAAGGTGGCCATGCCGAATTTTTGTCCCTGGAACTGCAATGCCTGCATGCGCTCCTGCAACAGTGTCCGCGCAGACAGCGCCGGCCATACCACGGTGTAAATCATCGTTGCAACCGTCACCAGCGCCAGGCTCACGGACACCCCGGCATGCAGCAGGCGTTTCAGGTTCGGCCCGTTCATCTTGTTGCCAGGCGTGCGGCGACGTGGAACTGCTCTTTTTGACCGCCGGCGCTTTTGATGACGGGAGAGCGGAATTCCGCCTTTTCAAAGTAGTCCGATTGTTCGATCAGGCGAATCACCGAAGCGGCCGCCAGGGATTCACCCCGCAACTGAATTTTACCCTCGTTGATGGCGAGCTGTGTGATCCAGGTATCGTCCGGCAGGCAGCGGGTCAGCTCATGGAGCGCCCCGGTAAAGGGAATTTTGTAGCGCTCCTGGCTCGTTAAAAAATTGGCCCTTGCCAGGATCGCCTGCTTCCTGTCGATCAGCGACTGCGCCTGCATGGCCTGTACGCGGTTTTCCCCGACCTCGTTTTCCAGTTGTTCGTTTAACGCGCCGTAGCGCAGCAGCGGCAGGTACAGGGCAACGATAAGCAGGATAAACGACAGCAATGCCGTCAGCTTGAAGCGCCGGTCGAATGCACCGTTAACCTGCCGCTCCGATGCGGGCATGAAATCAATGCCTGCGTTGCGACCGTCCAGGCCCGTCGTTGCCGCGTTCGGCTTCCTGGTCAGGAAACCCAGGGTCTCAAGGAGATCGTGCAGGGTTTTTCTCAACACCAGGTAGAGATGCACGTGGATTTTGCCGCCGCGCCGGTCCTTGCGGGTCACGGTGTAGTCGAAATAAACCTGGTTGCCGGTAAACGGCGTCTGCCTGTCCATGTCGTGCCCCAGGACGGCGCGCAGGTCCTTCTCTGAAGCGATGGGGTAGGTCAGAGGCTTGTCCAGTTGCCTGTCAGGGGGGATCAAGAGGATGAGTTCGATCTCGTTTTCATGATTCTCCAGCCAGTGGTTGATGCCGGCCTGTCCCGCTTCGTCCCGCGCGGCAACGGCGCGTTCTTCCCGCAGGCGCCGCCCGGCGCCGTCATGGAGCTTGAACACCAGCAGGCTGTCCTGCGCCTCCACCGTGACGGTATCCGGCACAGGGCGCAAGCGGGCGCGCCAGCGTTCCGGCAGCGCCAGCAGCAGTCCCTCCCGCCACCATGCGAAAAAATCCCGGGCGCGCCGCCTCAGGAACGCCGGAAACGCGGCGCCGCGCCATAGCGGCAAGTGACGGTCACTCATAATGCAGTTTTGATTCCGACCACCCGATCACCGAATACGGCGGGCTCACGTCCCGGTCCAGTTCAACCACCGCGGTCAGCGTCAACGTGCTGCGGCCCGCCCTGGCCGTGCTGGCGATGGTAAACGTGCGTCCCTGGTCGGCATTGAAATAGTGGTGATCCTCATCCGTAATGACGGCAACCTCTCCCGGCCTGTGACGGTTGGCCAGGTAGTCATCGATCCGGGCGCCGTCGCTGCCCGGCACGGCTTCCAGGACCAGGCGCGGCGCCAGCAGCGGGTTCACGCCGGGCCGCAACGAGTGGATCGTGACGGCATGGCGGACGTTGCCGTACAGTTCATCGGTCATCCCGGCCACCCGGCGCAATTCGGCCACACTGTTGAACGGACCGTCTTTCGCACCGTAACCGGCGGACAGGTAATCGGCGTCCTCAGCGCCGGGAAGCCGGCGATCATGGTCCGGGTCGCGCCAGTCAAGGATGGCGTTGCGCGGCAACGTCACGTCATGGCCCGGCGTCGAGGCGGCTTCCAGCAGGCCCAGCAGGAGCGCCGGGCCGGCTTCGTTCAAATCGATCCTGCCGGCTTCGTCCTGGATGCGCAGGGTGATTGTTGCCTCCCCGAAGGCTGCTTCAGCCGGTGTGCCGTCGGCCGGCCAGCGTCTTTCGGATAAGGGTCTTAACAGGTCGGCCACAGCCAGCCACAGGCCTGCTTCCGCCAGGCTGCGGGCCTGCGCCGCGTCGGCGGCGTGGATGGTCAGCCAGGTTTCGGTGCGCATGGCATAACTGAACCCCGCGGCCATGACGGAGATCAGCGTCACCAGCCAGAGGACCAGCACCAGCGCTATCCCTTGCTGCCGGGGGACAGACGTTGAAGGCCGGCAGGGCGCGACAAGAACCTGCATTCAGACCTCATCTTCCAGGTAGAGGGCCAACTGGGGCGGCCTCCACTCGGCCTGTGACCGCAATGAGACGACCAGCGGCGGCCAGGGGTGATGGCCGTTGGTATCGAAGCGGATGCGCAGCAGCCGGGGCAACCAGTAGCGGTTGTCCCAGGCATCCCCCCAGGCCGGTTCCGCGCCCGGCCTGTGGCGGCCGAAATACTCCAGGTAAACCTGGTCCACGCGCTGCGCCAGGCGGGTTTGTCCGGCGTCTGCGAAGATATCTTCCGCGAACATGTTCCGGCGCCGGACCAGCGGCAGGTACTTGAGCACCAGTTCCTCTTCCTGAATCTCCAGTTTGAGGAAATACAGGCCGTTGTCCATGTTGTATGACGGCAGGGCCGATACGAATTCCAGGCTGTGGTTGCCGCCCCGAAACATGATCCGGGTATCACCGCCCTGCTCCTGGATAATCGGCAGCACCTGTTCAATACGCCTGCGGATGAACGACAGGATGAACCGTTTATCGTCGTTTTTCCGCAATTGAACCTCGCTCATGCGCCAGTGGTTGCCGGCCTGGAACAGGGCGCCGTAGAGCATGAGCAACACCAGGCTGAACAACAACAGCGCCAGCAGCATCTCCGGCAGGGTGAAACCGCAGGCCGCGCGGGCGCAAACGGGAAGCCGAAGGATTCGGGGTTGCCGGGAGAACATCACTCGAGAATGATCGGTTTCAGGGTGCGCAGGTCGATGCCGTGCGATTTGCCCTGGCTCCGCCAACTGACGCTGACATCGACCTGTAACAGGGAGTAAGAGGCGCGCGCGCCCTCGCCCCTGTTCGCAACCAGGTGGTCAGTGGCGCGCAGCTTCCAGTCATAACGGCCTTCTTCCGTGCCCTGGCTTTCAAGATTGCGCATTTCGGCGTCATTGGATATCTCCGCCAACCGGGACTCGGCGATGGACAGGGCCGAGGCATATTCGTTCGCCAGCACGGCCGCCGTGACGCCTTTCGCATAGATTTCAAATACGACGCCGAGCGATGCCGCGGTGATAAAAAAGGCCATGACGACCTCCAGCAGGGTAAAACCCGGCTGGCGCCGCCGCATGTTACTCTTCAAAGCCTTCAAAGCTGCTGACCCGTCCGGTCAACCCGTCCACGCTGATGCGTGACACCCGTTCACCCTGCCGGAACACAAACTCCATGCCCGTGGAACTTCCGTCGGGAAAAAAACGGACGGCGCTTTCGTTTTCCGGCAACTGTCCGGACGGCGCCGTAGTCATGGTGAGCGTGACATCATCGGGTATGTGCAACTTGCGGTCCTCGCCGGTAATGCGCATCCTGCCCTCTGCCGGGTTAACGGCGAGCGAGACGACGTCCTGGGTGTTGACGGCCTTGCTCCTGGAAAAGCGCAGCCCGGCAATAATCTCCTGCTTTGCCTGCCGGAACCGGGCGTTGTCGACCGCGCCGAGTTGCAACGGCGGGACCACCACAGCCACCAGCGCGGTGAGGATAACCAGGACCAGCAGCAATTCGACCAAAGTAAAGCCCGGATTCATTCCCAACTGCGCAGGTCCCCGCTCTCACCGGCGCCCCCTTCCGCGTTATCCGCGCCGTAGGAATACAAGTCATAAGGCCCGTTGTTTCCGGGCGACGCATAGCGGTAATCATTGCCCCAGGCGTCCCTGGGGATGGTGTTTTTTTTCAGGTAGGGGCCGTCCCAGGTTCCCAGGTCGGACGGCGCGGCAATGAGCGCGCGCAAGCCTTCCTCGGTGGTCGGGTAACGGCCGCTATCGAGATAGAACAGGTCCAGCGCCGCGCCGAAATCCTCGATCTGGATTTTTGTCGTATCCGACCTGGCGCCGCCAAGGTTGCCTATCAACTGGGGACCGACTATGGCCCCCAGCAGGGCGATGATGGTCAGCACGACCAGCAATTCAATCAGGCTGAAGCCCGCCTGTTGTTTCGGTTTATTGTTACGCATGTTTTATATTACCAGTGCATTCAAACTCAATAGCGCCAGCAGCACCGAGGCGATGATAACTGCTATCAACCCGCCCAGTCCCAGGATCAGCGCCGGTTCCAGGATAACCAGGAAGCGTTTTATGGCGGTTTGCGCCTCCCGCTCGTAGATATCCGCAATTTTCGCCAGCATGGCCTCCAACTGCCCGCTGGTTTCACCCACTTCAACCAGTTGCGCGGCCAGCTCGGGCCAGACCGGCGAGTCTTTCAAGGGTCCCGCCATGGACCGGCCCTGCTCCAGGCTCACGGTCACGGCTTCAATGTCCTCTGCAATCCGGACGTTGCCGATCACCTCTTTCACCAGGCGGACACCGCTCAACAGCGGCACGCCGTTGCCGATTGCCGTGCCCAGGCCGTGGGCAAAGCGCGCCACCTCCACCTGCCTGACAACCTCGCCCAGCCAGGGCAGGCGCAGGCAACCCGCATCGACAACACGCCGGCAGGCAGGGTATTGCAGGCATTTCTCCAGCGCCGGCAATATGAGCAACAGCGCCGCCGGGAGCGCCCACCAGTACTGCTGAAACTGTTGTGACATCGCAAAAACGGCCCGGGTCAGGGGCGGCAGCGTCTGGCCGGCATTATCGAACAACGGTATAAATTCCGGGATGACAAACGTCATCAGTATTATCAACGATAACATGGAAAACCCGAACAGGACAGCAGGATAAATCAGGCTGGTCAGCACGTGCGCCCGCAACGAGTCGATGCGCTCCAGGTAGTCTGCCAGGCGGCTTATCACGTCACCCAGGGAACCGCTGAACTCCCCCGCCCTGATCATGTTGACGTACAGGTTGTCGAACGTGTCCGGGTGTTTGGCCAGCGCATCCGACAGGCTGAGGCCGGCTTGCAGGTTGTCCGAGAGCCGGCGCAACAGGCGCTGCACCGGTTGCCTGAGGCGCAGCCGGCCCAGGTTGCGCAGGGCCTGGTCCAGGGGCAGCCCGGCCTCCACCAGGGTGGCCAGTTCCCGGGTCATGAGCGTCACGTCCTTGGGTGAAACAAAGGCGGGTCGATAACACGGATACATCGAAAAGCCATAACAATCGATTCAATTAACGTGGACCCGTCCGGTCTTGCCGGCGGCGCGCGGCGGCTTGCCTGTGCGCGGCGCCGGCGCGCCGGCGCGCCGGCGCGGGCTGAGGAGATGTGTGGATGAAAAGCCCCTGGCGCAACGCGCTTGTCGGATTCGTATTCCTGTCGGCGCAGTGGTTTGTGGCCGCGGCGGCGACGGCGGCGATATCGATATCGCCCTCGCCGAGCACGGGCAGTTACACGGTGACCTGGACCGCGCCGCCGAATGCAGTCATCAAGACGCGCCTGCACGAGAAGGCGGGCAGCGGGGAGTGGTCGGTGGTGGGCACGTATGCCCGGACGGTGACCTCGAAGGCGTTCAGCGGCAAGGCGGCGGGCGCCTACAGTTACAAGACCGAGCGCTGCTTTACGGTGTTCGGCAACACCGTCTGCCAGGATTCGGAGAGCGCGGTGAGTGTGACGGTGACGTCGACGCCGTCGGGTCCGCAACCGCCGTCGGCAACGGCGCCGGACGCTCCGTCCGCGCCGGTCATTACGGCGGGCAGCACCTACCTGTCGGTGACCTGGACGGCGCCGGCCGCCAACGGCGCGGCCATCACGGATTATGACGTGCGCTACAAGCGCACCGGCGCCTTGTCCTGGAGCGATCATGCGTTCAGCGGCGCGGGCGCCAGCACGTCGATACAGCGGTTGGTGAACGGGACGCAATACGAGGTACAGATCAGGGCGCGCAACTCCGCGGGCGCATCAGGCTGGAGCGCCAGTGGTCGCGGCACGCCGGCGAGCGGGGCGCGCATGACGGTGTCCCCCACCACCAGCACGAACGGGTCTTACACGGTCAGATGGACCCTGCCCCGCTGTTTCAACGTGCCGTTTGGCGGCAGCCGGGTGTGCCAGCAGTTGCAGGAGCGGGTGGGCGGCGCCGGCAACCGCTGGTCCGAAGTGTCCGGCGTGGGCGCCTCGGCGACCTCGCACGCATTCAGCAACAAGGCGGCGCAGACGTATGCTTATCGACTGGTGATACAGGCCGGCAGCACGGAGGTGGTGACTGCCGGGCCGGTGAGCGTGACGGTGACGCCACCGCCGCGCCCGACCGCGAGCATGGCCTGGAATCCCTCGATGGTAGACTACGGGGGGTCCTCGACCCTGACCTGGTCGTCCACGGACGCCACGAGTTGCACGTTGAACGGCGTGACGCGCGCGACGAGCGGCCGTTGGCTGGCCGGGGAGCGTACCGCGACACGCACCGACACGCTGGTCTGCACCGGCCCGGGCGGGACCTCGGCCCCGGCGCCCGCCACCCTGACGGTCCGCCCGCCCCCGCCCGACCTGCCGGATGCCCCGGCGCGGCCCACCTTGCGCGCGGGCACAGGGCAAATCAGCGTGGACTGGACCGCCCCCGACGACAACGGCAACGCCATTACCCGGTACGAGCTGCGTTACCGGCTCGGCGCCGGCGTCTGGCAGAATACCGTCCCGGCCGGCACGGCCACCCGCGCCACGCTCACGGGATTGGCGGGGGGCACGTACACGGTTCACGTCAGGGCGCGGAATGCGGCCGGCTGGTCGAAGTTCAGTCCCGGCGCCAGGGTCACGGTGCCCGGGGCGGACGAGCCGGACAAACCGGCTGCGCCGCGGGTGGCGACGGGCACCGGGGGGCTGGGCGTCGCCTGGGATGCGCCGGACGACAACGGCTCGGCGATACTGGCCTACCAGTTGCGCAGCAAGCCCCGGGGGCGGAGCAGCTGGACGACCTATGCGGCCAGCGGCGCGGACACTGTCGCTACGATAACCGGCCTGGATAACGGGGTGAGCTACGGGGTCGGGGTGCGGGCGCAGAACGCGGGGGGTTGGTCCGAGTGGAGCGATGCGGGCGAGGGCACGCCGCTGGCGGCGCCGGCGACACCGACGGGGCCGGCTTCCGGCACGGGCGCGCACACGCTGAGTTGGGGGCGGGTGACCGGGGCGACCGGGTACAACTGGCGGGCGCGCAAGGACGGCGGGGACTGGTCGGCGCCGGCGTCGGTGGCCGGGACCAGCAAGACCTTTTCCGATGTGCCGGCGGGCGCCTGGGCCTACCAGGTACGGGCCTGCAACGGCGGCGGTTGCGGCGCCTGGAGCGGCAGCAAGACGGTGACCGTCACAAACGCGTTGTCAGTCGCGCCCTCGCCGAGTAAGGACGGCAATTACACGGTCAGTTGGCAGGCGGGCGCCGGCACGTTGCAACTGAGCGAGCGCTACGAGGGCGGCGCCTGGACGGTGGTGGGCCGGTATGCCCCGGGCACGACCTCCAAGGCGTTCACCGGGAAGCCCGGCGGCGCCTACTCCTACCGGACCTACCGCTGCAATACCTACATCAGGTCCCTGTGCGTGACCCCGGTGGCCGGCCCGGTTAGCGTGGCGGTCACGGGGCCGGTGCCGGCCGGGCCGGCGACGCCGACGTCGAGTGCGCCGACCGTGTTGGGGACCTACACGGTCAGGTGGGCGGCGGTCACCCATGCGACCCGGTACCGGTTGCAGGCGAGCCGGGACAAACTCACCTGGACATCCCAGCATGACGGCGCCGCGTTGAGCAAGGCGGTCACCGCCGGCCACGCCGCGGGCGACTGGCACTACCAGGTGCGCGCCTGCAACGGCACGGTGTGCGGCTCCTGGAGCGGGACCCTGACGGTGCCGGGGGTGTCGTCCCTGTCAGTCGCGCCCTCGCCGAGTACGGACGGCAATTACACGGTGAGTTGGACCGGCGCCCGCTGCCTGGGGAGTTTCCGCGGCAACCTGCTGTGCCGGGTGTTGCAGGAGCGGGTGGGGGACGACGGGACCTGGACGGGCGTCGCCGGCGTGGGCACGCGGGCGACCTCGAAAGCGCTCAGCAAAACGGTGTCGGGGACGTATTATTACCGGCTGTTGCTGGGGACGACGGTGGTGGCCGGGCCGGTCAGCGTGGTGGTGGCCCGGACGCCGGCGGCCACGCTCACCTGGGACCCGCCCACGGTGGCCTACGGCGGCAGTGCGGTATTGACCTGGCGCGGGGTGAACGTGAACAAGTGCACCCTGAACGGGACGGACCGGGGCTTGAGCGGGACCTGGCAGGCCACCAACCAGAGGCGCACGCGCACCGATACGCTGGCGTGCACGGCGGCGGACAGCAGCACGGTGACGGCCACGGTCACCCTGCCGGTGCCGCCGGCCACGCCGGCCAAGCCGACGGCCACGACGCCGGACGCGGCGGGGCGCTACACGGTGCGCTGGACCAGGACGGACAATGCGACCCGTTACGAGCTTGAAGCGCGCCACGAGGACGACACGGACTGGACCCGGCACGACATGGGCGCCGCCTTGAGCAAGGCGTTCAGCGACCGGGAGGGGGGCGACTGGCGCTACCGGGTGCGCGCCTGCAACGCGCCGGCCGTATGCGGTGAGTGGAGCGAGGCGCTGACGGTGGAGGTGCCGGAGCCGCCCCAGCACCTGCCGACCGCGACCGCCCCCGACGTGTGGGGCAACTACAGGGTGAGTTGGAAGAAGGTGACGGGGGCGCAGCGCTACCTGTTGCAGGAGGCCCGGGGCGCGGGCGGATGGTTGACCCAATACACCAGGTACGTGTTGAACCAGACGTTCACCGGCAAGGCGCCGGGCGACTGGCGCTACCGGGTGCGCGCCTGCCCTGCCTCGGGCGCGTGCGGCGAGTGGAGCGAGGCCCTGACGGTGGAGGTGCCCGAGCGGCCCGTGCCGGCCGTGCCGACCGCGACCGACCCGGGCGTGTCGGGGGATTACACGGTGAGCTGGGTCAAAACGGGCAATGCGGCCCGTTACCTGCTGCGCGAGAAACACGAGGACGCCGCCGCCTGGACGGAGTACGACGCCGGCGAGGTGTCGAGCAAGGCGTTCACCGGCAAGGCCGCGGGCGACTGGACCTACCAGGTACGCGCCTGCCGCGGCACGGTGTGCGGCGGCTGGAGCAAGGCCCTGACGGTGACCGTGCCCGAGGCCGGCCCGCCGGACGCCCCGGACGCCCCGGCCCTGACGCCGGGGGATGGAACGCTGGGCGTTGAATGGGACGCCCCGGCGGACAACGGCAGCCCGATTACCGGGTATACCATACGCCACCGGGAACACGGCAGCAACGCGAATTGGACCACGCGGGCGCTCAACGGTACCGGCGCCAGTACGGCCATTACCGGCCTGGACAACGGGGTGGAGTACGCGGTGCAGGTGCGGGCGCGCAACGCTGAAGGCGACTCGCCCTGGAGCGAGTCGGCCCGGGGTACGCCGGCCGCGGCGCTGACGGCGCCGGCCGGGTTGAGCGGGCCGCCGGGCAGCACGGGCGGACACACCATAAGCTGGCAGCCGGTGACGGGGGCGACCCGGTATGAGTTGCGCATCCGGCAGGACCAGGAGACGGCGACGGTCCGCAACACGGGCACGGCGACCCGCGTGGCGTTCAGCGCCCTGGCAGACGGCAACTGGCACTACGCGGTACGCGCCTGCCGCGACGCGCAGTGCAGCCCCTGGAGCAAGGCCCTGACGGTGGCGGTGGGTGACGGCACGGTGCCGGATGCGCCGCGCCCGGCCGAGACAACGGCCGACAGTATCGTCCCGGCCACGGAGAGCATCAATGCCGACAAGGTCGGCACGCTGGCGGGCGAGTTCCGGGTGGCGGAGAGCGGCGCGGCCACTTACCGCATCGACCTCCCGCTGCCGCCGGGCAGCGCCGGCGCGACACCGCCGCTGGGCCTGCACTACAACAGCCAGCGCGGCAACGGCCTGCTGGGGGTGGGCTGGAGCCTTGACGGGTTATCGGCCATCACCCGCTGCCGCCAGACCTACGCCCAGGACGGGAAAGCGCAACCGCTGCGGTTCAACGACAAGGACCGCTTCTGCTTGGACGGGGCGCGGTTGCTGCGCACGGACCGCACGCAGACCTACGGCGCCGCGAACACCACCTACAAGACCGAGACAGACGGGTTCCTGACGGTGACGGTCAAGGGCAGCCGCAACGGCCAGCCGGATTACTTCGAGGTGGCCCGCAAGGACGGCTCGGTGTCCACCTACGGCGCCGCGGGCAAGGACGACAGCGAGCATAAAGTTTATAACCGGACAGGCAACACCGCGAGTGACAAGATCCTGACCTGGGCGTTGCAACAGGTGAAGGACAGCGCTGGCAATAAAATCCTCTACGACTATACGGCCGATACAGACGGGCACCGCATCAATAAAATCAGCTACGCTTACGGGGCCACCAACACGGCCCGGGCCGAGGCGCGTTTCAGTTACGACGGCAACCGCAAAGACAACACCCTGGGCTACCTGGCCGGGTACAAGCTGCAGGGCACGCAACGCCTGAATAAAATCACGGTGTATGGCGCAGGCACGTCAGGCGCGCTGAGCGCCCTGCGCAATTACCGGCTGCGCTACGGGAGCGCTACGACGCATGTCCTCTCGCGCCTGGCCGGGGTCAAGGAGTGCGTGGGGTCGGGCACATCGGCGTGCCTGCCGGAGACCAAATTTACCTGGTCGGCCCC
This sequence comes from Gammaproteobacteria bacterium, assembly GCA_965204045.1. GTDB lineage: Bacteria > Pseudomonadota > Gammaproteobacteria > Eutrophobiales > Eutrophobiaceae > JAAXHV01. The sequence goes on along the minus strand of CBDBDW010000002.1, from coordinate 3,076,042 downwards.
GGCGCCGGGGTTCAAGTCCGCGGCCGCGACTGCGCTGGCACTGAACAGGGATGATTGGACGCCGGTGGACTTCACCCCGGCGGACCTCAACGGCGACGGCCACACCGACCTGGTGTGGACCGAGATTGATGAGGATAAGGAAAACCACCGCATCCAGTACGCCCTGGCCGACCCGGCCAACGGCGCCCTGACAGGGCAGGATTTCACCAACGGCCGGTCCGCCCTGCAGTACGGCGATGATTACGGGGAATCCGATTACGGCGACAACCTGCGCGTGCACACGGAGGCGGTGGACTACAACGCCGACGGGCGCCTGGATATCATGGTCTACAGCGAACAGACGGACCGGACAACCGTGTACCTGGCCAAGCCCCAAACCACTGGCGGCTGGCGCCTGGACGGCGCCGGCATGGTCCTGCGTTTCAACAAGCGCTACCGCTATGCGGACCTGGACGCGGACGGCCTGGCGGACGCCTACCGGCTGGTCGCCGTGGACAAGGACAACAACGAGCTGCCGGCCGGGCTCACCCAGGTGCCGCTCGGGTACCACCTGGAGGTGCGTTACCTGAAGCGGGACACGGCGAAGACGGTGACCTCGGACCAGTACTACAAGTATGGCCCCGCAAAAACCCTCAGCGTGCCGTTTACCCAGCTGGCGCCGATTCTTCCGCCTGAGGGCAGCCCGCCCGGCACCCGCCCGGCCTACCTGCGCTGGCAGACCCTGGCGCAGGCGGACCTGCCGCTGGCGGACGTGGACGGGGACGGCCGGGCCGACCTGATTACCTGGGGGACCAGCTGGTCTAATATATTCCAGCTGCTCATGGACCAACGCCGGCTGGAAGTATTCCGGCAGACGGATACGGGATTCGAGCATTACGGGCGCGCCGACCCGATAATATTGTCGGACACCTATGCAACCATTCTGCCCAAGGGCGCGCGGGTGGCAGACCTGAACCGGGACGGGCTCACCGACCTGGTGTACTTCGTCGGGCAGTGGTATAGGAAGTCGAAGGGCAACTACCGGTGGACCGGCAACTGGCATTACCGCCTGAGCACCGGCGCCGGGTTCACCGCGGCCACGAAGTTGACCGGCGTGGCAGCCGGCGACCAGGCGCCCTCCTCGCCCTCGTTGCACGATGACAACGGCGACGGCTACCCGGATTTCCTGTACCACGACGTGCCGAACGACCGGCTGGTGGTCCGGCGTTGGTCGCCGGCGCACGGCGCGTTCAAGACCGGCGCGCCGGCGCACGTGCGCGACACCGACGGCGAGGACGCCGAGGTGTTCTTCAGCGCCGACATGAACGGCGACGGCAACGGCGACCTGCTGCACGTGCCCGAGGCGAGCGGCAGTACGGAGACCCTGAAGGTGTACCACCACAACACGGCGGGGCGCCCGCACCTCATCACGGCCATTACCAACGGCCTGGAGGCCAAGACACAGGTTACCTACGAGTCCCTGGGCGCCACCGACAATTACGTGCGCATCGCGCAGCTGCACAGCACGCCGGGGGAGGCGCGTTGTATTACCTGGGACCTCGGCGCTGCCCTGCGCGTCCGCCTGGCCCGCCTCGACGCGGACGGCGATGGCGGGCAGTACTGCTGGACGGCGGTGGAGTCGACGCTGCAGGATGCGGATGCGTTCTACAAGGCCCTGAACGCCCCCTGGGCGGACCCGAAGGACAAGACAGACCCGTTGAAGGGCTCGCTGACTGAACCGTTGATAAACACCGCCGGGGATGCCCCGGTGCTGGAGTTGATGGGCCCCCTGTACGTGGTAACGCAGGTACGGAGCAGCGCCCCGACCGCGGCCAACGCGAAGGCCACCAGCGGCATCGGTTACGTGTACGAGCGCGGCAAGATGCAGGCTGCCGGGCGCGGCCTGCTGGGGTTCCGCACCCTGACCACGGTGGACCTGCAGACCGGGGTGCGCACCGCCACCACCTACCGCCAGGACTTCCCGTACATCGGCCTGCCGCTCAGGACGGAGGTGAGGACGGCCAGCGGCAAGCTCCTGCGCGCGGCCCAGAACACCTGGAAGCTGAAGGGCTATAAGTCGTCCTGGGACGCCCGGACAGAGCAGACCGGCCCCACCGCCGGCACCGGCAGCGCCCGGCTGGGGGCGTTGCAGCCCTATATCGAGACCTCGGTGGAAGACGTGTACGCCCTGCCGGTGACGGCCAACGGCACGGAGACGGCGGGGGCGAAGCTGAGCACGGTGACGACGGTGACCGCGGTGGACAACCACGGCAACCCGACGACGATTACCGCCACCACGGAAGACCACGCCAACGGCAAACGCTTTCAACAGGTGACGGCGAACACCTACGGGCCGGACGACTGGGCGAGGCAACGCGGCCGGCTCACGCAGGCCACGGTGACGCGCAAACGCAACGAGACGGCGAACAGCGACAGCTACGATGCCAAGCTGACGGCCACCCGCACGTCCTCGTTTACCTATTACCCCGGCAACAACACCGGCAACACCGACAACACCGACCCCAGGAAGGGGCTGCTGAAGACGGAGGTGCGGGAGGCGATTCCGGGCGGGGACGGTGAGGACGGCATCCCGGCGCACACCACCACCTACGACTACGACAAGTTCGGCAACCGGGTGAAGGCCAGGGTGGACGTGGACTGGGGCATGACCCCGGGCAAGAAGAACGCGACCCGCTGCAACCACAACACGGTGGAGTACGACAGCTACGGACGTTTCGTGGTCAAGGAGCGGGACTGCCTGAACCGGGTGGTGCGGCGCATGAGTACGTACAACCAGCACGGGCTGCCGGTGCAGTCGGAACGGGTGATCAACAGCAGTCCCCTGCGCACGGTGAGTACGACCTACGAGTACACCCCCGGCGGGCGGTTGTATTTTGCTCGCAGCGCGGACGGCGCGTACACGGGCACGGCATGGAAAGCCTGCGATTCGAATTGCCCGACCGGGGCGAAATATTACATCGAGACCCGGCAACCCGGCAACGTTGGCACGGAGGCGGGCCGTACGGTGCGCACGGACCGGGTGTCCCGCGAGTACCGGGACGCGCTGGGCCGGGTGGTGCGCACGGCGACCAAGGGGTTTGCCGAGAAGACCTGGATTGTCACGGACACGGCCTACGACAACCTGGGCCGGGTGGCCCGGCAGAGCGCGCCCTACCATGCGGGCGCGAGCCGTTACTGGACGTCATACACCTACGACCTCCTGGGCCGGGTGGCGCGCACCGAGTTGCCGGACTATGTCGCCGGTACCACCAACAGCGTCATCACGGTGAGTTACGCCGGGCAGGTGACGACCACGACCAACGGCAAGGGGCAGCGGCAGACCGAGACCCGCAACGCCCTGGGCGAGGTGGTGCGCAGCGCGGACCATGCCGGCACGACGGTCACGCACAGCTACGACGCCTGGGGCCAGGTGACAAGCACCACGACGTCCGGCACGGGGGTGAGCGACGTGGTGGTGACGAGGGCCTACGATAAGCGCGGGCGCAAGGTCGAGGAGACCGCGCCGTTTTATACGGGCACTGGCGAGTCGGACCGGAACAAATGGAAATACGAGTACAACGGCTTTGACGAGTTGGTGAAGCAGACCGATGCGGTGGGCAACGTGCAGGCGATGGCCTACGACGGCCTGGGCCGGCTCAAGACCCGCAAGGACACCCTGCCGAAGGCGACGACGGCGGTGACGACGGCAACCTGGACCTACGACCCGGCCAACGGCCTGGGGCAGTTGGGGCAGGTGACGGACGGGACCACTACGCGCACGCACACCTACGACAGTCTGGGGCGTTTGGCCACGACAACGCACAACCTCGGCACGGACGGGACCTATTACAGCAAACAGACCTATGACCGGTACGGGCGCGTGCACCAGCTGTTCGATGCGACGCGCACGGGCAACACCGACGCCGCCTGGAACGACAACGTGGTGCAGGTGCACTACAACGACTGGGGTTATGCGTACCAGTGGACCGACGGGGTGCACGTGAATGACACCCCGCGCAAGACCTACCGGACGATTACCGCGCAGGACGCCCGCGGCAACGTGACCGGGGAGGAACTCGGGGGCGGGGCCGTGCGCACCGTCCGCACGTTCAATGACAAGACCGGGCGCATTGAGGGTATCACCGGCAAAGACGTGCTGGACCGGCAGGTACAGGCTCTCACGTATGAATGGGACCGGGTGGGCAACCTGACGAGCCGGGGCGAGACCTCGGTGGGCAAGATGCTCACGGAGAGGTTCACCTACGATAACCTCAACCGGTTGACCGAGGCGCAGGTGACCGGCAGGCGTGCGCAGACGGTGCGCTACGATGCCCTGGGCAACATCACCTGCAAGAGCGACCTGGACAACACCGACTGCACCGCCATGGGGGCAAGGAACTACACCTACGGGTCCACCCGCCCCCATGCGGTCACACGCGCCGGCAGCCACAGCTACACCTATGACAGGAACGGCAACCAGTTGACCGGGGCCGGGCGCACGCTGACGTACACCCCCTTCAACAAGGTAGCGAGCATTGAGAAGGGCACGACCACGACGAGTTTTGTGTACGGGCCTGAGCGCACCCGCATCAAGCGCACGGATGAGATGCGCGACAACAACGGCACCACCACTACCACCACCCTGTACCTCGGCAACGTGGAGAAGGTCATCGCCCCGGGCGGCAGTTACACCTGGAAGCGTTATATCACCGACGGGGTGCTGATTGAGCAGACGCACGACAAGACCGGCGCCCGCACCGGGGAGCTGACCTGCTACCTGTTATACGACCACCTGGGCAGCATCGATGTCATCACCGACGCCTTCGGCACGGTGGTGCAGGACTTAAGCTTCGATGCCTGGGGTCAGCGCCGGGCCCCGGACGACTGGACCGTGCTGGCCTTGCTGCGGCTCACGGACACCGGCCATGGCAGCAAGACCCCGTACGGCTTCACCGGGCATGAGATGCTGGATGCGGTGGGGATTATCCACATGAACGGGCGTATCTATGACCCGAGGCTGGGGCGGTTTATGCAGGCCGACCCCATCATACAGTTCCCCAATTACTCACAGAGTTGGAACCGCTACAGCTATGTGCTGAACAATCCGCTGAACGCCACGGACCCGAGCGGGTATATCTTCAAGAAACTGTTCAAGGGCCTGAACAAGCTGTTCGGGGACTTTGCGCCGTTCCTGGGCATTGCGCTGTTAGCCATACCGGGGGTGCAGGCCTGGGTGATAGAGTCCTGGATCCATGCCTTCCAGTTCGGGTTCTTAACCGGCGGGATAGCCACGGGGTCGTTCAAGGGTGCCCTGTTCGGGGGCATCAGCGCCGCGGCGTTCTCTGCCATCGGGCAGCATTTCTCGGCGGTGACGGGACTGGCCGATGGCGGTGTGGCGCACGTCCTGACACACGGGCTGGCCGGGGGTATACTGGCGGAGTTGCAGGGCGGGCAGTTCGGTCACGGGTTCCTGGCTGCGGGCCTGTCCAAGGCGGTGATGGGGCGGTTCAGGTACGATGACGTGAGTACCCCGGCGGTGCTGGGCAGGACGGCCATTGCGGCCACCGTGGGCGGCACCATCTCCAGGATTACCGGGGGGAAGTTTGCCAACGGGGCCTTGACCTCTGCCATGGCGCAGTTGTTTAATGCGGAGAGTCATGCCAGAAGGGCTGCGAGGAACAGGGCCCAACAATTTCTGGATGAGGTAATCAAACCAACGCTGGATGAATTAGGCATGGGCGGTGCTGCTGCTGAAGAATTGTTGCTGGGAACCGCTATACAAGAAAGTGATTTGGTTCATAGAAGACAATTAAGCGGCGGACCGGGTTTAGGTCTCTATCAGATGGAGCCTAGAACACATAATGATATTTGGGCAAATTTTCTGAAATATGATCCTGCATTGGCAGAAAATATTTCTGCTTTCTTAACTTCGGGTAATAAGCTATGGAACCTTCAACATAACGATGCGTATGCTACAGCAATGGCACGAATGCAATATTTGAGAGTAACTGATGGTTTACCTGCAGCAGGAAATCTAACAGGTCAAGCAAATTACTGGAAGACGCACTATAACACAATCAAGGGAGGAGGTACGGAATCACAGTATGTCAGAAAGTGGGAATATTATCGAGGAAATTAGATGATGAAGAATTTAATTTTAATCGGTGCAGGTATCTGTTTGTTTATAGTGTCTGCAATTGGGCGGGCGGTGGACCCAACTGCTAATGCGGAAGTTTGCATCTCCAGATTGGAGGTGAAGGAACTGCTCAGCGATATTGATACAAAAGTTGCTGATTCACAAGGTCTTGAATCGCTTGAGTCAGGAAAAATCTTTTTTGAAAATGCAGATGGCTATTGCATACCGACGTATGAGACCTATCTGATTGGGCGTTATCATAATCGGTATCTGAGCATATTATCGGTAATCGACGGTCATTCCCCAAAAGCAAAGCTGCATGAACTTCAGAATGAGCAAAATTTGTTATTATTTTATTATGCAGGCGGAAATGCTTATGTATTTGAGGCATATAAATTTACTGGTGGATTAGCTCGCAGTAAAATCGAATTAATTGAAGGGACACCCATAGCCAGCAATATGAGAAGTATTGAGGTAGCGGGTAATGTGGTCACAGTTAAAAATCAAGAGAGTTTGTCTGCTGAAAAAAGAGCCTTAGTTACAGACGTTTATCGCTATCAAGATGATGCTTTTGTATTAGTTAATAGTGAACGTAAAGAGATTTTTGTGAGATGACGGGCTGGGAAGGAAGGGGTCGGACCATTCCAACTCTTTGTTTTCGTTCGGTTTACATGTCGGTTTTGCCTGATATTTTTTCTTAAAGCCCCCTTTTTGCCCTCAAAGCGAGGCTGTGGATTCCACAGGAAGGGGTCGGACCATCCCAACTCTTTGTTTTCATTCGGTTTACATGCTGGTTTTGCCTGATACTTTTCCTTAAAGCCCTCTTTTTGCCCTCAAAAACGAGGCCGTAAGGTTTCCATGCTGCCCAGGACGCTTGCGCAACGTGCCGGGGTGTGCAGACCACGGTGATGCGCCAGCGCAACGAGACGGCCAACGACGACAACAACACGGAAACGGGGTCAGGTCGCACAATGCACAGAGACTCCAGCGAATATTTTGACCACACCCTTACTTGATAGCAGGAGGAAAAAGCAGGAAGGGGTCGGACCATCCTAATTGTTTCTGACGGTGCCTTTGTCCTGTCGAGCGGGCAGCAAGGCAGTATTGCCAGGGGTGTGCGGGCCACGGACCTGAACCGGGACGGCCTCTCGGACCTGGTGTATTTTGTCGGGAGGTGGTATCGCAAGTCCGGCAAGAACTGGCAGTGGACAGGCGACTGGGAATACCGTCTGAGCCACGGCGCCGGGTTCACCGCTGAGACAACCCTGCTGGCCGCCACATCGGCCGGCGCCCAGGCGCCGCGCGCGCCCTCGCTGGTGGACGACAACGGCGACGGCTACCCGGATTTCCTGTACCACGACGTGCCGACGCGCCAGGTCCGGGTGCGGCGCTGGTCGCCCGCGCGCGGGGCGTTTGAGACCGGCATGCCGGCACAGGTGCGCCGCAGCGCCGGCAAGGACGGTGAGGCGTTCCTCACGGTGGACATGAACGGCGACGGCAACGGCGATTTGCTGCACGTGCCCGAGGCCGGCGGCGAGAAGAAGGGGTTGGACCATCCCAACTCTTTGTTTTTCTTCGGTTTACGTGCCGGTTTTGCCTGATATTTCTCCTTAAACCCGCCTTTTTGCCCTCAAAAACAAGGCTGTAAGATTTCCGTATGGGGGGTCAGGTCGCACAATGCACAAGGCTGAGGATGGGTTCCGACCGCTGACCTCACTCCCCTGATCTCTCCCCCGTAACCCGCCCCACGCAGCTTCAGGGGAGAACACCACAAGACCGGACGCATCCAGTCTATCACCAGGCGGGATGAGGAAGGGGTCGGACCATTCTAACTCAAACATAAGGATGTTGAATCAGGATAAGGGAATCAGGATAAGGGAAGTGCAGACTGAGACCGATTATGCTAATCTGCAGGTAGTTATAAATTCTTTAAAGCGGGTGAATGTTATGCTGAGCGTAAAGCTGGATGAACAACTGGAAAGGCGGTTGGATGCTTTGGCCGAAAAGACCAATCGATCAAAAAATTATCTCGCTGAAGAGGCCTTGAAGCATTATATCAACCAGGAGGAGGCCAGGGAATCTGAGAAACAGGAGATTCTTGCTCGTTGGGAACATTATCAGGAAACAGGGGAAGCGGTCAGTAATGATGTTGTGACTGACTGGTTGGATTCCTGGGGGACGGCTCAAGAAAAACCGTGCCCCGTGAAATAGTCTGGTTGCCCGGGGCCATAAGAGATATAGCTCGATTACGAAGGTTTATAGAAGAAAAAAATTCTATCGCTGCCCAACGTGCGGCAAATCGAATCAAGCAGGCAGCGCAAATTTTGCGGGAAAATCCGAAAGTGGGAAAACACGTCGAAGAAGCATTGCCATTCCGGGAACTTATAATCCCCTTTGGTAGTAGTAATTATGTCATGCGCTACCGGGAGGAGGAAGATCACGTAGTCATTGTTCGAGTCCGACATGGCCGGGAAGATGGGTTTTGAAGGCATAGGTGTATCGCTCTATCTCATTTGACGGGTATTATACCTTCGCATATTGAGGCTGGTCCTTCGGTACTATCGTATATAATTCCCATATTTCACATCATTATGTATCTCATGCGTACAACAGTGACATTAGAACCGGAAACAGAACGCCTGCTTCGTGAAGCTATGCACCAGCGCGGGCAAAGCTTCAAGGAAACATTGAACCAGGCTGTTACCAGGGGGCTCGCTGACCTGCTTTGCGATGCTGATAAAACTTCCTTTGTTCAGCAGTCATTTCCCATGGGTCTGCGCACCGGCTACGACCCGGCACATCTCAATTTTCTCAATGATGATATGGAAGTGGATGCTTTCCTTATCATTGATTCAAGCTACAGAGATCGTTCAGTCCTGGCTTGATCGTCGAAGCACGCGGACGCTTCATCCTTCCCGAGGGAGGGGGTCGGACCATCCTAACTACCTGTTTTCGTTCGGATTACATGCCGGTATTGCCTGTTATTTTCCCTATAAAACCCCCTTTTTGCCCTCAAAAACGAGGCCGTAAGGTTTCCATGCTGCCCGGGACGTTTGCGCAACGTGCCGGGGTGTGCAGACCACGGTGATGCGCCAGTGCAACGAGACGGCCAACGACGACAACTATGACGCGAAGGTGACGGCCGCCCGCAGTTCCTCGTTCACCTATTACCCCGGCAACAACACCGGCAACACCGACCCCAGGCAGGGGCTGCTGGAGACGGAGGTCCGGGAGCCGCACAACCCGGCCTTGAACAACATGCACGGGGTCAGGTCGCACAATGCACATTACAAGGCTGAGGATGGGTTCCGACCTCTGACCTCACGCCCCTGATCTCTCCCCCGTAACCCGCCCCACACAGCTTCAGGGGAGAACACCATAAGACCGGACGCATCCGGTCTATCACCAGCCGGGATGTATTGCGTCGCAAGATACAAGCGCTTGAGTACGAGTGGGACCTGGTGGGCAACCTGACGAGCCGGGGCGAGACCTCGGTGTGCAAGATGCTTACGGAGACCTTCACCTACGACACCCTGAATCGGTTGACCGAGGCACAGGTGGCCGGGCGGAGCGCACAGACGGTGACCTACGATGCCCTGGGCAACATCACCAACAAGAGTGACGTGGGGGCTTACACCTACGGGTCAACCCGTCCCCATGCGGTCACACGCGCCGGCAGTGACACCTACACCTGCGATGACAACGGCAACGGTGACGCTGGCGCGGAGCAGCCCCCTTTTTGCCGGCAAAATCGAGGTCGTAAGGTTTCTATGCCGTGCAGGACGCCCGCGGCAACGTGCTGGCGGAAACCCGCACGGGTACCCCCCGCCCTGCCCGCTCCTGCACCGCCTTCAACAAGGCGGCGACTATCGGTCTGGGTCAAAGAGTGCGTCGGCCCGGGATCGACCGTGTGCCTGCAGGAGACCGGCTTTGTCTGGTCGGACCTGTCGCTGACGGACGTGGACGGAGCCGGGCTCACCGACCTGATGTACTTTGTCAGCGCGTGGCACAGGAAGTCGCGGGACAACTACCAGTGGACCGGTGACTGGCGCTACCGCCTGAGCCCGGGTAGCGGGTTTACTTACTCAAGGGTTGTCTTCATACGACGGCGGATAAGAGATGCGCACGCGGCCACCACGGATAGTGACCGTCGCCTTTGTTTCCAGCGCTTGAGGGTGCCGCTCGATCAGTTCGGCAAGTAAAGCTATACGCTGGTCGGCCGGGACATCCGGAAGGCGCACCAGGCCAGCGTGGGGAATCTTGTGTAAGTAAATCAACTCGCCGAAGTCTGTGTCGATCGTCACCAGAATTCTCTCGTCAGCGCCAGCACGCTCAAGCAAAGCCCGATCTCCCGGATCATCGCCGAGGTCACGGGCTTCAAGCACATCATGACCGTGATGACGCAGCCACGTAGACAGCCGGCGCCCGGCACATCGGCCGACCAGAAATCTCACGAGGTTGCTATCGATATGGCGTCCAGCGAATCCCGGGCGATGACCGCGTGCGCGTAGGCGGTGCAGGCGCGAATGTCATCCGGTTCCAGTTCCGGGTAATCTTCCAGAATGGCATCTGTTGTGACGCCCTGTGCCAGCAGGCTGAGGATGAGTTCAACCGAAATGCGCATGTCGCGAATGATGGGTTTGCCGCCAAACACATCGGGGCGTACAGTGATGCGGTCCAACAGTTCATGTTCCCGGTTCATGTCTTTCTCTGTCATCAGGATGGTTCAAGTGACAGGTCAATTTTAAGCCACTGGTCGCTGACGTCAACCGGTAAGTATTGCCCGAAGCCAGCGTTATAAATAGACAGAAGTTCAGAATCATTTCTCTCAATGATGATATGGAAGTGGATGCTTTCCTTCAGTAAGAGTACTAGACCTGGGTCACACGCGCCACTTCCTCAATCGTGGTCACTCCCTGCAACGCCTTTCTCAAGCCGTCGATTTTCATGCTGTCCATGCCGGCGTTGAGCGCCGCGCGCTGTATTTCCCTGGCGTCCGCGCGGGACAGGATAAGCCGGCGCACGGACTCGGACAGGACCAGCAGTTCACTGATCACGGTGCGGCCATGGTAACCCGTGTAAGAGCAGCTTTTGCAGCCGGTTGCCCGGTAGAAAACCAGTTCGCCGGCGCGCCGGTATTGCCCGGGCGAGACGTCATTGTTCAATACCGCGAGCAGGTCATGGCCGGGGTCGGAACTGTCCTCTGCGGCCGCCCAGCGCTGCAACTCATCGAGCTGCGCCGGTGACGGCGTATCGGGCTCCCGGCAGTCGCGGCACAGGGTGCGCACCAGGCGCTGCGCCAGGATTCCGTTCAGGGTGGAAGTGAGCAGGTAATCTTCCACCCCCATATCCAGCAGGCGGGTCACGGAACTGCCGGCGTCGTTGGTGTGCAGCGTTGAGAACACCAGGTGCCCCGTGAGCGCCGATTGCACGGCAATGCGCGCGGTTTCAAGATCCCGCATTTCACCGATCATGATGATGTCGGGGTCCTGCCGCACGATAGAGCGCAGCGCGTTTGCGAAATCAAGGCCTATCCGGGGTTTCACCTGGACCTGGTTGATCCCCTCCAACTGGTATTCCACCGGGTCCTCCACCGTCAGGATTTTCTTCCCGGGCGTATTGAGAGTCTGCAACGCGGCATACAGGGTGGTGGTCTTGCCGCTGCCGGTCGGCCCGGTGACCAGGATGATGCCGTGCGGCTGGGTGAGCAGGGCCTCAAACCGCTGTTTCCCCGCCGTATCGAAGCCGAGCGCGTCCATGTCCAGCGCCACCTGGTCCTTGTCCAGGATGCGCAGCGCCATGCTTTCACCGTACAGGGTGGGCACGGTGGACACCCGCATATCCACGGGTTTGCCCTGCGCCTTGACCTGTATGCGGCCGTCCTGGGGCAGGCGGCGTTCGGCGATATTCAGTTTCGCCATGATCTTGATGCGTGAGATCACCGCCGCCGCGGAATGCACCGGCGGGGCTTCCCCTTCCTGCAGGACACCATCGATGCGGTAACGGACCTTGAGCCGGTTCTCGAAGGGTTCGATATGGATGTCGGAGGCGCGCAAGGTCATGGCCCGGTTGATGATGAGGTTGACCAGGCGCACGATGGGCGCCTCCGCCGCCAGGTTGCGCAACTCCTCGATGGAATCGAGCGGCGAGGCAACGTCCTCCGGCCGGATTTCCTCGACGATGCCCTCCATCTGGGACTTGTCGCCGCCATACAGGCGGTCCAGGGCGCGCTCCACCTGGGTCACGGTGGCAAGTTTCAGCGCGACCGGTTTTTCGCAGGCCACTTCGACGGCCTTGATGGTAAAGCGGTCTTCCGGGTCCGCAACCGCCAGGGTTATCCCGTTATCGTCCGCCAGGACGGGCAGGACCCGCGCCTGCTTCAGGAACCTGTGGGACAGGTTGGCGGCACTGACCGGCAGCTCGGGCCATTCGTGCTCCTGCAGGACCGCCAGGTCGTGCCGTTCGGCGTAACAGCGGGCCAGGTCCTTCTCCGAGACCAGGCCCAGGCGCACCAGCAACGGGCCGATACCGTCCGCGCGCCGGTCATTGACGATGAGCGCGCGTTCCAGCTCCGCGGGTTGCAGCAGGTTGCTGTGTACCAGCGCCTCACCGATGGTGTCAGCCGGGCTAGTCATACCCAAGTGTCTTCATCGCCTTGATGTCTTCGGTCCAGTTCTTTTTCGTTTTCACCCAGGTTTGCAGGTATACCTTTTTTGAAAAGAAATTTTCCAGTTCAATACGCGCCTCGGCGCCTATCGATTTCAGCATTTTGCCGTCTCCCCCAATGAGGATGGCCCGTTGTGAGCGGCGTTCCACCCAGATGGTGGCGGATATGCTCAACAGTTCCGGCTCATCCTTAAAGACGTCGATAGTGACGGACGTCCGGTAAGGCAGTTCATCACCCAGGCGCTCCATCACTTTTTCCCTTATATATTCAGCCGCCACAAAGCGCGTGCTCCTGTCAGTGATCTGATCGGTCGGAAACAAGGGTTCTCCAGGTGGGAGCATTGCAACTATCTTGCTTTCCAGCAGGTCGACATCTTTCCGGCGCCTGGCGCTGAGCGGCACAATCTCCGCAAATGGCAGCTTTTCCTTCAGGTTATCCATATACGGCAACAGGCTTGCGCGTTCCTTGAGCAGGTCCAGCTTATTGATAACCAGTACCAGGGTTGCGCTGACTTCCTTCAACAGGCCGGCAACCAGGGCGTCATTGCGACCCCACTTGACTGCTTCAACAACAAACAAGACCACGTCTGTATGCGACAATGAGCTCGTTACCTCCCTGTTCATATACCGGTTAATCGCGTTTTTGTGGTTATTCTGGTAGCCGGGCGTGTCGGTGAAGATTATCTGGTATTCCGGCGTTGATTTTATCCCTCGAATCTGCCAGCGCGTCGTTTGCGGTTTTCGTGTGACGATACTGATCTTGTGTTCGATCAACCGGTTCAGCAGTGTCGATTTGCCGACGTTGGGACGGCCGACGATGGATACATAACCGGCCTTGAATTCCGGACCTTTAACCTGCATCCGGAGATATCATTTTCAATGCTGCCTTTGCCGCCTCCTGTTCCGCGTCCCTCTTGCTTCTGCCTTTGGCCACGACAGGCCTGGCAATATCGTCAATGCAGCATTCTATAGTGAACATCTTATTGTGTGCTTCACCTTCTTCTGCGATGACCTGGTAGGCAGGCAGCGACTTTTTATTGGCCTGCAGGTATTCCTGCAATCGGGATTTCGGGTCTTTAGGTATATTCTCGATGGTTAAGTCATCCAGCAGGCTGGCGTATAGAGACAGAATGAAACGACGGCAGCTTTCCAGGTTTGAATCCAGGTAAACTGCTCCTATCAACGCTTCCATGGCATTGGAAAGGAGCGACTTTTTTCGCCATCCTCCGCTTTTGTGCTCACCGACACCGAACTTGATATGCCTGCCAAGATCAAGTTGCTGCGCCAGCCGCGCAAGGGTTTCCTTGTTTACCAGGGATGAGCGCAACCGCGTCAGGTCGCTTTCCGCAGCCTCCGGGAATTTTGTAAACAACGCATCGGCAATGAACATGCCAAGCAAGGCATCTCCAAGAAATTCAAGCCGTTCATTGTGGTTTCTGCTGAAACTGCGGTGTGTCATTGCCCTGTGCAACAATTCGGCATCGCCAAAATCATGTCCCAGGACATTCCTGATATGCAGGTTTAAATCCTTATCTGTGCCCATGTGCGCCATTTGGGGGTTACTTTATTGCAGACCCGATACGCTGCCTGTCAATATCCCAGCTCCGCAAGTCAAGGATGCCGTCGCTGCTCCAGTTCATCCAGATATAAAATGCCCTGCCCACGAGGTTTTCGTCCGGAACCAGGCCCCAGTAGCGGCTGTCCCTGCTGTTGTCACGGTTATCGCCCAGGACAAAATAATGCCCTTCCGGTATTTTCCGGTCAATCTCCACAGACGAAAGCTGCAAGGGGTTGATTAATATATCGTGTTTGAGTTTGCCCAGTTGTTCTTCCACGAGGTATGAACCGTTCTCTCTCCTGCCTACTCCATCACTGTGATAAACCCCCTTGAGATCGAGCCCGACTTGCGCGCCGTTTATTATCAGGCTTTTGTCCTTGTACTGCAGGCGGTCGCCGGGCACGCCCACTACCCGCTTGATAAACGGCACTGCGGGGTCTTCAGGATACCGGAAGACGATGATGTCGCCGCGTTGCGGTTTCCCGCTGCCGAACACCTTGGCGTTCAGCACCGGCAGGCGAATGCCGTAATCGTACTTGTTGACCAGGATGAAATCGCCTCTTAACAGTGTCGGCATCATGGAAGCGGAAGGTATCCGGAATGGTTCGACGATAAATGAACGCAGGATCAATACGATGAAAAAAACGGGAAAAAGTGAACGGGCATAATCGACGATCAGCGGTTCAGTGCGTTCATCGCCGGTGGAAGGTTTCCTGTTGCGGGCAAAAAACATCGCATCAATCGCCCAGATTATGCCGCTGACAGCGGTAAGCAATACCAGCACGCCGGCGAAATCAAAGGTCATTGCCCACCTCCGACATCGAGAATCGCCATGAACGCGGATTGTGGTATTTCCACCGAACCCAGTTGTTTCATTCGTTTCTTTCCCGCCTTTTGTTTTTCCAGCAGTTTTCTCTTGCGCGTCACGTCGCCGCCATAACACTTGGCCGTAACGTTCTTGCGCAACGCCTTGACGGATTCCCTGGCGATGATTTTTGATCCTATGGCTGCCTGTATCGCCACCTCGTACATCTGCCGGGGCACAAGCTGTTTCATTCTGGCCGCCAGTTCACGCCCGCGTCGCTGCGCAAGGTCCCTGTGTACGATACTCGACAAGGCATCCACCCTGTCTCCGTTGATCAACACGTCCAGTTTCACAAGGGGCGCTTCATTATAGCGTTCAAAGTGATAATCAAAGGAGGCGTATCCCTTGCTGACCGATTTCAGCCTGTCAAAAAAATCCAGCACAATTTCGCTTAAGGGAAGATCGAACGCAATGGATACCTGTCGCCCGGCATAGTGTAGTTTCTTCTGTTTGCCTCTTTTCTCAATACACAGGGAGATAACGTTGCCCAGGTATTCCTGCGGCGTGAGTATATCAGCCCGCACGACGGGTTCGCGAATCGCAACCATCTCATTCGCGCCGGGGAGGTCGGCAGGGTTGTCAATATAGAGCTTCATGCCGGCAGTGGTTTCAACTTCATACACCACGGTCGGCGCCGTTGTTATCAGGTCTATGCCGTATTCTCTTTCCAGGCGTTCCTGGACAATTTCCATGTGCAAAATGCCTAAAAACCCGCAACGAAACCCAAAGCCCAGGGCCTGTGAGGTTTCCGGTTCAAAATACAGCGCCGCGTCATTCAGCTTGAGCTTTGCCAGCGCATCCCGAAAGCCCTCGAAGTCATTAGAATCGATGGGAAACATACCGGCAAATACGCGGGGTTTGGCGGGCTGGAAACCGGGTAGCGGGCGTTGTGCAGGACGTTTACTCAAGGTAATGGTATCGCCGACCGGAGCGCCGAGAATTTCCTTGATGCCAGCAACTACGTAACCTACCTCCCCTGTAGCCAGGCAGACGCCCGGAGTTCTTTTCGGGGTAAACGAACCGACCTCATCAACAACGTAATCCTGCCCGGTAGAGAATATCCTGATCTTGTCCCCGACGCTCAGGCTGCCCTCGATTACCCGTACCAGGGAAACGACCCCCAGGTAATTGTCAAACCAGGAATCGACAATCAGGGCCGTCAGAGGCATCCCGCTATCACCTTCAGGCGGGGGGACGCGTTCAATAATGGCGCTGAGAAGTCGCTCCAGCCCCTCCCCGGTTTTGGCGCTGACCAGCAGGGCATTCCTTGCATCTATTCCGATCAATTCCTCTATATCCATCATGGCCTTTTCCGGGTCAGCCGCCGGCAGGTCTATCTTGTTCAACACAGGGATGACTTCCAGGCCATTATCAATGGCGGCAAAGCAATTCGCAACCGTCTGCGCTTCCACGCTCTGGGAACAATCCACGACCAGCAACGCGCCTTCGCAGGCAGACAGTGAACGGGACACTTCATAACTGAAATCCACATGCCCCGGCGTGTCGATGATGTTGAACTGGTAAGAGTTGCCGTCACTGTGGGGATAATTCAGGCGCACACTCTGGGATTTGATAGTAATGCCCCGCTCTTTTTCCAGTTCCATGGAATCCAGCACTTGTGCGGACATTTCCCGTTCACTCAGACCGCCGCATACCTGGATAAACCGGTCCGCCAGCGTTGACTTGCCATGGTCTATATGCGCGATGATGGAAAAGTTTCTGATCCGCTCCATGGGGCTATCGGATAGTTATAGTTGAATACACGAGGGTTATTCTAACCTATCTGCCGGAAGACATAAATTCGCCCTGCCGCTATTAAGAATATCTGTGCCAGGCACGATGACATGCCTCCTACTGTATGCCCCCGGTAATCTCAAATCGTTCCGTTTGCTTGGCACGGTTAATATTGACATAAACTGCTGCTTCCAAAGCTTCTTCCTGGTCCAGCGGATTGTGAAGGATACTAAGTACGAATTTGCCTGACATTGACTCATGCAGACGATACAAATAGTACCTTTCACCATACTTAATTGCGGCGCTTTTCTCGTTTCCTCGTAGTTCGATGGAAACCCCTTCGTTCTTTCTACCTTTGACATCGATAAAAGGTAGTAACGCCTAATATTTCACCATTGTCAGTTGCTGTAGTGTTTTCATTCTTTTGAGGGGGATCCGGAATAGGCTGATCTTCTGGAAATTTTGGAAGCTGTTGAATCTGTGACTGCGATGAAAATTCATCCATGATTTTTTCCATATCTTCTTCTGCTGCTGCTTCTCCGCGCATGCGGCGCAATAGTGCCCCACGATCCTAGTGCTTGCAGTGGAATATGCGCGCAAATTCACCACCGTCAGCCAAGCCAAATATTGAAGCGAGTGCTTCACCAATGGCATCGGCCAGTAAATCTGATGTTATGTCTACCAGCGATTCTGCAGGATCGGAGCGGACATACAAAAGGTTTGCTTCGCGGTCAACATGCCATCCCCACACAGGTGGTTGAAATTTAAACGTTTCGCCTTCATATGACATTTCTACGCTTATTTCCGAGCATACTTTAAGATGCAGGTCCTTCAGGATATTCAGGTGCTGTGTCTGGCTGGTCTGTGAAGAACGAAGACGATATATATCTCAGACCTCACAATCAATTTCCAGGAAGCGGGGCGTGGGCGCCTGTTCTGTCAACAGATTTCATTCCTAAATTCAGCTACGGAATTATATGCTATGGAATTATACGTAACGTCATAAATTGCGCCACGTTCGTCATTCCCTATATGGACTCCTCCCGTTTTGCAAGTAGGCACGAATCGATAGTGAAGGCAGACTGCGGTCGTATATACGGACTCTGATTGGGGTGCGACCCCTGGCCCAAGATGTGTTCGCCCCTTCAGCCCTCTTCGGCGCAACGGCGTTCTCACGCCGCGGGAATGAGCAGGGTCCCTGAAGGTGGGTCTGACCACTATCACGTTGTGCCGTCTTGCAAGGAAATAACATAAACGCTGACGCCTCTCTCCCGGCTGGCCGTTCAGGCGGCGGCCACTGCCGCCGGCGGGTTGCCCGACAGCTGGTTGGCATGGCCCGGATCGTACTCCGTCCGGTAACGCAGCATAGCCCAGGCGGTACGCACGGTTTTGTTTGCCAGGGCCACCGCCGCCCGCCCGGCGCCACGCCGGGCCGCCAGGTCTTTGAGCCACACCTCAACGTCATTACGGGGTTCCCGCCGCGCCAGCGCCTGGAGTACCGCATGGGCGCCGGTAATGAGCGAGGCACGTAAGCGTTTGTCCCCGCTGCGCTTGCCAATCGACCCCAGGCGCACCTTGCCCCCACTGCTGTGCTGCTTGGGGGTCAAGCCAATACAGGCCGCCGCGGCCCGACCATGCCGGTACGCCTGCCCGTCCCCCAGGGCAATATACAACCCCAACGCATTCTTGGGCCCCACCCCGGCCAGTGTCAGCAGCGACCGACACGCCGGCGTCACGCGCACTTGCTCTGCCAACTGCCGCTCCGCCTCCTGCAACGCCGCCGACTGCGCCTGCCATAACTGCCAGGCCAGCGCCAAGAGCGGGCGTAGCGACAACGGCAACCCGTTCTCCGCCTCCTCCAGCACGCGCGGCAACTCACGCCGTAACGCCGCCTCCCCCTTCGGCACCACTTCCCCAAACTCCGCCAGCAGCCCACGCAGCATGTTCCCCGTCGCCGTCAATTGGTCCGTCAGATGCTCCGCCACGCGTTTCTGACACTGCAGACTCTGTTGCTCCACCCCCATCAACCCCACCCCCGGCAATTCCTCCCGCTGCCCCGCACGGGCCACCGCTAACGCATCCCGCGCATCCGTCTTGTGGCCCTGACGGTACGGCAACACCCAACGCGGCGAGAGAATCTTCACCTGATGACCGAACGACTCCGCTAAGCGACCCCAATAGTGCGCACCCCCGCACGCCTCCAGTACCACCAAGGCCGGCGCCTGACGCACTAAATACGCCGACAACGCCGTCCGGCCCATCGCCTGGTTGCTCACCATCCGGTCCTGCTTGTCGACCACGCACACCTGAAACGTGTGCTTCGCTAAATCTATGCCGATTGTGTTAGTATCTCTCATCGTGGACTCCTCGTTGTTGGTTAAACAAAATTGCTTCTCCCCCCTTAACTACCATGATAAGGGGGGAGGAGTCCACACATCGGCGCAGGCGGGAATCCAGTAAGCAAACATTCATTATAAGGAGTTTTATTGTCCACTGGATTCCCGCCTGCGCGGGAATGACGAACCATGACGTGACATTATTTATGTCGTTGTGTATAGATTGACAACGGTAGTCCATTGGATTACTATTTGATATGTGCAAACAATAGTGGAACTGCCTGAATATCAGCGTAAAGCTGCTTCATTTATTTTTGCTTACGATGTTCAGCAAGGGAGAGAAGGAAAATCTCAGCAAAGCGGAACGAAATACGCTTGCCAAGTTGACACGAGTTCTAAGGCAGAATTACGAAAGAGGCACGTAATGAATAAAGTATATGACAGTATTAAAACAGGTTTGGAGGAAGCGATAGATTTTACTGAAGGAAAAGTCCCCCAGGCTGTGATACATAAACTCAGCCCCATAGATGTTAAAAATATCCGGGCTGACGTTGGCATGAGTCAACGTGAATTTGCTTCAGCATTTGGCATCAGTGTCAACACGCTACGGCACTGGGAACGCGGTGACAGGCACCCTAATGGCCCGGCCCTGGTTTTATTAAACGTTCTCTCCAAGGAGCCGGATACCGTACTGCAAGCACTGGCGAAGTGAGAGCATTCTTCTTAAGAAAAAATCCTGTTAATCCTGTACATCCGTGTTAATCACAAAGTGCCGGAATAGCAGGTTATTCGTCTTTGTCCCCGGCCAGTTTGAATGCCAGGAAGGTGGGCGCGCCGCGTCTTTGAATCAGTAATGGGATTGGACGATCGCGCGGCAGGCCGGCAAGGATCTCCTCAAACTGTGAAACGCTTTCAACATCCATATTGTTTATCATCAGAAGCACGTCACCCTTACGAATTCCCGCCTCGCTGCCCGGCCCTTCCATTACTTGTTCCACGATAACCCCGTGCGCGGGCAATTCCAGCCTTTTTCTCTGCTCCGCAGTCAGTTCCCGCACCACGATCTTCATTTCGTTGGCGGCCGCAGCCGGCGAACCGGGCTTCTCGGCGCTTGCCATGCTGTCCCGTTCAGGCAGTTCTGCAATCAGCACTTTCAGTTTTTTCCGCGTGCCGCCCCGGATAATCTCCAGCGGCACGCTGGTATTGACTTTGGTGTTTCCGACCAACGGCGGAAGATCGGATGAAAAGGCTACCCCGGCGCCGTTATATTCGACGATGATATCGCCTACTTCAATCCCCGCGTTCGCCGCCGGACTATCGTCCAGTACTTTTGCCACCAGTGCTCCGTGAGGCTTGTCCATGCCGAATGATTCCGCCAGTTCCCGGGTCACGTCCTGTATCAGCACACCGAGCCAGCCGCGGCTGACATAACCGGTCTCGCGCAACTGCGAATATACGTTGTTGACGACGTCTATGGGCACAGCAAAAGACAGCCCCATAAATCCGCCGGTACGGCTGTATATCTGCGAGTTCACACCGATTACTTCGCCTTCCAGGTTAAACAGGGGGCCGCCGGAATTGCCGGGATTGATGGCAACGTCGGTCTGGATGAAGGGAACGTAGTTTTCGTTGGGCAGGCTTCTCCCAATTGCGCTGACGATCCCCTGGGTGACCGAGTAGTCAAAACCAAACGGAGAACCGATTGCCAGCACCCATTCCCCGACCTTCAAATCGGCTGAGCTGCCCCGTTTGACCACAGGCAGTTTATTTCCCTCGATCTTCAGTACGGCGATGTCACTGCGCCTGTCTGTTCCGACGATTTCGGCGACAAATTCTCTGCGGTCGTTCAGCCTCACGATGATTTCATCGGCATCGGCGACTACGTGGCTGTTGGTAATGACATAACCGTCCTCTGAAATGATAAAGCCGGACCCGAGAGATGCCGCCTTTCTGGGCGTTCCCGGGTTATCGGGCGCCTGTTCTTCGAAAAACTTGCGGAAAAAGTCATGAAAGGGGCTGTCCTCAGGCAAATCCGGAACAATTGACCGCCCGGGTGACCCCGGATTGTCTTTCCTGGACGTCGTACTGATATTAACGACCGCCGCGGAGTTCTCCTGTACCATTTCGGTAAAGTCCGGCAGTGAATCCGCGCCGGCAGTTCCGGCAATGCAGAACAGGAGTAACGGCAATACCAATCCGGCCCTTATTGTAGTCATGGGCAGTTCACCCCGGACTGTGCTTCCTGTGCTTCATTTCTGTCCGCCTGTTGCCCGTTGTCCGGGGCCGGGCGGCCGTTTTCTCCCGGGTTCCCGTTACATTCGGAGGCGATATTGCCGCTGCCGCTACTTACCTGGCGCACCGGGGCATAGACGCTTCCATTGCCGCCGGCGCCGGGTACGGATTGCACCAGGGTGTCCTGCGGTATTTCATGGGGGCCGCCCGGTTGTTGCTGTTGTATGCCGAAGATGGCCAGTGCGGCAACCGAGGCGGCTATGGCAAAGCCGGCGGCAGGCTTTACGAATGAATGGGACAGGCGCCCCGGAGCGACAATGGCAGGTTCCTGCTCAATGGATTTGGAAATCTTCCCTGCCAGTTCCCGGTCCAGGTGTTTCGGAAGATTACCTTTCAGACAGTCGGAAACCAGGTGGTAACGGGACCAGGCATCCAACAGTTCAGGGTCTTTCAGTATCTGCTCGACCTGGTTTTTTTGCAGGCCGTCAAGCTCATCATCCATGAAGGCAGACAATTGTTCTTTCTTTGCTTCGTTCATATAATCAGTCGATAAGTAAAGGTTTCAATTGTTTATCCACAGCTTCTCTTGCTCGAAAAATCCGTGACCGTACAGTGCCCACGGGGCACGCCATGACAGACGCAATTTCCTCGTAACTCATCCCGTCTATTTCCCGCAAGGTGATTGCCGAGCGCAAATCCGCCGGCAATCCTTCAATAGCTCTTATTATAGTCTCTTGCAGTTCGCCTGTAAGCAGCAACCGCTCGGGCGTCGTCTGTTCCTTTAGAGTATCGCTGTGGCCGATTTGTTCCATTTCATCAAAATCTGAAGCCGTATCGAAGGGTTGGCGCGCCCTTGCAGCCAGGTGATTCTTTGCCGTATTCACCGCGATTCGGTAAATCCAGGTATAGAATGCGCTGTCGCCCCGGAATTTGGGCAAAGCCCGATATGCCTTGATGAAAGCTTCCTGGGCAACGTCGCCGGCGTCACTGGGGTCATGGACAAAACGGGATACCAGGTTCAAAATCCTGCCCTGGTATTTCAACACGAGAGCATCGAACGCTTTCCTGTCTCCACGCTTTACCCGTTCTACGAGTATTTCGTCGGATATGTTATAAGTCATTCAGTGTTTCTATTTCTCGTAGCGCTGTCCGGTAGTCGGCCCCAATTTTGATGGGTTTGATGTCCATCAGTTTCAACCTCTTTTTCCATAAGTCTTGGGGATGCCCGGATTTGTAGGGGCGGGATAAGTCTCAATGTCTGGTATCTCCCGCTTGTTCAAATATTTCCTCGCATCTTTGGTAAAGACAGTAACTGTCCCGCTGGCTGCACATTTAATCCCGACAGGGCACGCTGTGGACATGTTCTTATTACTACCTGTTATTCCATGCCATGATTCATCTCGTAACCCCTGCCATTGGGCAAGGTAGAATAATGAACCAAACTGACGGGACGGGTGAGGTACAGTGTCAACACCTCCAGGCCAATCCAATGCCGGTAATTCGCCTCTCTTAGCGCGACAGGCAAGCTCAGGATTTGATTTCCCTGATTCTCGCCCCGACCTGTGACAAATTTCCAGTGCATTGTTTGCGCTTAGTGGCTTACCGTATTTTTTACTGTCTCCAGTAAATATTATCAGCCAACCAGTCCGAGTGCACATAAGAGGAAATTCTCGGGATGGTAATATATCCAGGTTCTTGCCTGACAACCCTTGTAATTCGGCGAGATAGTACAAGGTGCCATATTTCGCGTTCAGATCACCATTTTTCTTAGTATCATGGCTGAGATTGATATTATCGCTGATACCCCCTTTCCAAACCAAGGAAGGTAACTCTCCATTCATTGTCTTACTGGCGAGTTCCGGTTTCTTTTGGCGATACTTGCGGCCATTCTCCCAACAAACAATCAACCCGCCATCATCGCCGTTCCAGCGTTCGTCATAGGTCATCTCACCACGGTCCGGTTCAGCAAATTTTCGGGTGACTCGATCTAGTGTAGAAAGACTCATAATTATGTATTCTAAGAACGGCATTAAAGCTCATCCCGCAACCAGTCACATCTTCCAGGGACAATTCTTGTTTGCTCCTTTTTCGACGCAGGCTGATGATAGCAGCATCCGGGTCAGTGAGCAGAACTTGAAAGCCAATCATCATAGTATTTTTCCTATATCTCGATGGGCTGGTATGATTGAAACATAATGTTTTAAATTATGCCACCTATAGACTGCGTGCCCATGACAACTGAACAGCACCAATCTGACGCCTTGATTATCGGCAGTGGCGCATCCGGTTTAAGCCTGGCCCTGCAACTGGCCAGGTATGCGCATGTTGCCGTAATCTCTAAAGCGGATTTGAAAGAGGGTGCGACGTTTTACGCCCAGGGAGGCGTATCGGCAGTTCTGGGCGCAGAAGATTCCATCGAATCCCACATCAATGACACCATCGAGACAGGATGTGGGTTGTGTCATTCCGACGTGGTCAGGTTTGTTGTAGAGAACGGTAGAAAAAGTACCGGCTGGTTGATTGATCTCGGTGTCAATTTTACTCGCCTGCCCGAATCCCAAGGCCGGGAGTTTCACCTGCACCAGGAAGGTGGGCACAGTCACCGGCGCATCCTGCACGCGGACGATTCGACGGGCAAGGCAATTGAAAGCACCCTTGAGAATCGTACCCGCGCCCACGACAATATTGAACTATTCGAATTCCATACCGGCCTTGATCTCATCATCACGGATGGGCGCTGTGTCGGCGCCTATATTTATGACCAGAAAAATGACCGGGTCAGGGTATTTCGATCCAGGTATACAGTGCTGGCCACCGGTGGAGCCGGCAAGGTTTACCTGTATACAAGCAACCCCGATATATGCACCGGGGATGGCATTGCGATGGCCTGGCGCGCCGGCTGTAAAATCGCCAACATGGAATTTGTGCAGTTTCATCCAACGTGTCTATATCACCAGGAGGCGAAATCCTTTTTGATTTCCGAGGCACTGCGCGGTGAAGGGGCAAAGTTGCTGCTTCCCGACGGTTCCCGCTTCATGGAAAAATTTGATTCACGGGGAGAGTTGGCGTCCAGGGACATCGTCGCGCGCGCCATTGACCACGAGATGAAGCGCCTGGGCAGCGATTGTGTTTACCTCGATATCAGTCACGTGAGAAAAGATTTCATCATAGATCACTTCCCCACCATCTATGCCCGTTGTCTCCAATACGGATTTGACTTGACCAGGGAAGCCATTCCAGTCGTTCCCGCCGCGCATTATACCTGTGGCGGTGTGGTTATCGATAAAAACGGGCGGACTGACGTCAATGCCCTTTATGCAATCGGCGAGGTATCCTGTTCGGGTCTGAATGGCGCAAACCGTATGGCAAGCAATTCCCTGTTGGAATGCTTGGTCTTTGCGCATGCTGCCTACAAGGATATAAAACGCAATCTTGACCGGGGGACACCTCTTGGTCCTTTACCTGAATGGGATGAGAGCCAGGTGACAGACTCAGATGAAGAAGTGGTGGTTTCCCATAACTGGGATGAAATTCGCCGCTTCATGTGGGACTACGTGGGTATTGTGCGCACGGATAAGCGTCTGCAACGTGCCAAACACCGGATCGAACTCCTGCAGGCTGAAATTTACGAGTACTACGGCAATTTCCGTATCAATAACGACTTGATCGAATTGCGCAACCTGTCACTGGTGGCAGACCTGATTATCGAGTCGGCTTTACGCCGGAAGGAGAGCCGGGGTCTGCATTACACCCTGGACTATCCGGCGTCAAGCCCGACTGCTCAGGCCAGTGATACGGTCCTGCAGCCTGAATAATATCCGGGGTCAGAGTAAAATCCAGTTAGCTACGGGGAATCACTACGCATAATTCGTGAATATTCGTAACTACTCACCCCCACTCGTCCTTCCTGCACTTCTCCTCGTTCGTCATTCCTGCGAAGGCAGGAATCCAGTGAAAAAACCTGTCCCGGCGGGACACCTTATAACGTGTCGCCTGCGGCGACTATGTTATTGACTGGATTCCTGCCTTCGCAGGAATGACAAACGGGGGGGTGAGTAGTTACGAATATTCTTACTCTGGCCCCGCATTGCCGGGACAGGAATGCCTGTTCAGGGGATACTGTAGTTGGCAGGGGCCGGCTTGGGTCCGCCGGTAATCAGCCGCTTATTGCGGGGGTCCACCACCAGGTTCAAACCCTCCAGGGTGCGTGCTCCGAGCAGTTGTTGATCGCCTTTCCGGGCAAAAACGACTTCGTCGATGGTCGATTCGCCGCCCGCGTGGACAATTGCATACCCGAATGATCGGGTAATCTTTTGTCCATTGGCCAAGTAAAAGACCTGTTTCCGCTGTTCCGGCTCGATACCAATGCTTTCGAGATGCTCCTGTCGTATCCATGTCGCTTCACTGCCTGTGTCAACCAGGACATCAGACACTCTCAATGACCGAGTTCGGTCCTTATAATTTTCCAACGAACACTCCGTTCTAAACGTTCCCATCTGTTTCTCCCTATGATTACTGGCAGTTGTAGCTGTCATAACCGGTATGAAATGCCTCCATTATTCGGGTAAAGTCAGGAATCCTCGTTCAGTATCTCCAGCAATCCTGCTTCATCAGTGATGATAATACCCAGCTTCTTGGCCTTGTCAAGCTTGCTGCCGGGATTTTCACCAGCCACCAGGTACTCCGTCTTGCCGGACACGCTCCCGCTCACTTTAGCTCCCCGGGAAATCAACCTGTCCCTTGCTTCATCACGGCTCAGTGATGCCAGTGTGCCGGTAATGACAAATGTTTTTCCCTGCAAGTCGGCAGTATCGTCGTCCTGTTCGCTTTCCCACTTTACTTCGGAATTGATCAGCTTATCTATAATTGCAATATTCTGCTCATCCCGAAAGAAACGGACTATATTTTCAGCCACCACCGGTCCGATGTCGCGGATCTCGCATATGTCTTCCCGTGTCGCACTTTTAATCTGATCCAGTTGAAAATGCGAGGCCAGGTTGCGGGCGGTCGCTTCCCCCACTTCCCTGATACCCAGGGCGTAGAGAAATTTATCAAAACGCGTGTTTTTACTGGTTTCAATTGCCCGGAGCAGTTTTTCGGCGGATTTGTCTCCCATCCTTTCGAGGGCTGCCAGTTTTTCATGTTTAAGCCGGTACAGGTCTGCAATGTTGCGGATAAAGGCAGCATCAAACAACTGTTCTACAAGCTTGTCGTCCAGGCCGGCAATATCCATCGCCCTGCGTGAGGCATAATGGATAATGGATTGAGTCGCTTGCGCGCGACAATACAATCCGCCGCTACACCTGATGACTGCCTCACCCTCGACTCTTTCAGTCGGCGAGCCGCATTCTGGACACGTAGCGGGCATTCTGAACGGTTGGCTCGCCTCGTTGCGTTTTTCGGGTATGACCCGTACAACCTCGGGGATCACGTCTCCCGCCCTCCTGACGATCACCGTATCGCCGACTCGCACGTCCTTGCGCTCCACCTCATCCATATTATGCAAGGTCGCATTCGTCACCGTCACGCCGCCGACGCGTACCGGTTCGAGACGCGCAACAGGCGTCAAGGCGCCGGTACGTCCCACCTGCACTTCAATATCCAGCACTTTGGTCACAGCTTCTTCCGGCGGGAACTTGCAGGCAACGGCCCACCTGGGCGCCCTGGAGACAAAGCCCAGCGCAGCCCGTTGTGCCAGGTCATCGACCTTGAACACGACACCGTCTATTTCATAGGGTAATCGCGCGCGGGTTTCCGATATCTTCCGGTAAAATCCGATACATTCGTCTATTCCCGTAACCTGTTCGGTTTCAGCGGATACCGGCAGGCCCCATGTTTTCAGGGATTGCAGGATGTCGAAATGGGAAGTTGGTATTTCTCCATTATCAACGATTCCGATACCATGGGCGAAAAACCGCAAAGGACGCTTCTTAGTGATTTGGGGATCCAACTGCCGCAAACTGCCCGCCGCGGCATTCCTGGGGTTGGCAAACAGTTTTTCCTCCTGTTCCCGTTGCTTGTTGTTCAGTTCCTCAAATCCGGCCTTGGTCATGAAGACTTCTCCCCTGACCTCCAGCCTGTCCGGAAATTCCGCCCTGCGCAATGCCAGGGGGACGCTTTTGATGGTGCGGACATTGGTGGTGACGTCTTCCCCGGTCGCGCCGTCCCCGCGGGTGGCCGCCCGAACGAGTTTGCCTTGCTCGTATAACAGGCTGATCGCCAATCCGTCCAGTTTTACCTCGGCGGCATAGTGTATTTCCACAACGTCCAGCCTGTCCCTGACCCGTTTATCAAAAGCGATCATGTCCTCGTCGCTGAACGCGTTGTCCAGGGACAACATCGGGACTTCGTGCCGCACTTCGGCAAATTCACTTAAGGGGCTTTCACCGACGCGCTGCGTGGGAGAGTCCCGCGTAACCAGTTCCGGGTATTCCTTTTCCAACCCGGCCAGTTCCCTGAACAGCCTGTCATATTCCGCGTCGGGAACTGCCGGGTCATCCAGCACGTGGTAACGGTAGCTGTATTCGTTCAGCTGCCGCCTGAGTTCCATGACCTGTTTCTCAATCGCGCTCATACCGGCGTCTCCGGACCACCGGAGAATTTGCGTCCGGGGACGGACTTAAGTCCGTCCCCATACATGCGCGGTGAGGAGCACGGATCAGGCGGAAGCAGCCATTTCCACCGCTTCATCGATATCAACCGACACCAGCCGGGATACGCCTGCTTCGTGCATGGTTACTCCGAGTAACTGGCGGGTAATCTCCATGGTAATCTTGTTGTGGGTGATAATGATGAACTGTACGTCTTTTGACATCGATTTCACCATGTCGCTGAACCTTCTTACGTTATTATCGTCAAGGGGCGCATCGACCTCGTCAAGAATACAGAACGGCGCCGGGTTCAATTTAAAGATGGAAAATACCAGCGCCACGGCAGTCAAGGCTTTTTCACCGCCGGACAACAGGTGGATATTGCTGTTCTTTTTGCCGGGCGGTCTGGCCATGACCGTGACGCCGGTTTCCAGCAGGTCCTGGGCGGTCATCTCAAGGTAGGCGTGCCCCCCGCCGAACAACAAGGGAAAGTTTTCCTTAAGATTGGCATTCAAACGGTCGAATGTGTCCTTGAAGCGGGAACGCGTTTCCTTATCAATCTTGTGAATGGCGTTCTCAAGGGTTTCAAGAGCAGCGGATAAATCACCGTACTGGCTGTCCAGGTAGGTTTTGCGTTCACTTATCTGCTCAAACTCATCTATTGCCGCCAGGTTTATGGCTCCCAGACGTTGTATCCTGTTTTCCACGGCATCGATCTTTTCCTGCCATAGTTGCCTTCCGGCAGGCTCTTCCAGTCCGTTCAGCAAAGTCTCGGGAGTCTGCCCCGCGGCATCCAGCCGTTCCTCCAGTGTCTGCACCCTGACAATTATTTCCTGGTGCCGTATTCTGGCCTGTTCCAGATCGGTGCGTAGTTCCTGCAACTCAAGCTCGCACTCAGCGCGTTCCTGTTCCTTGTTTCTGAACAGTTTTTCCTGTTGCAGAACACTTTCCCTGGCCGCCGTCAGCGCGGCTTCCGAAGTGACCTTCTCAGCCAGCTTGATATCCAGGGTTTCACATAGTTCCTGCAGCGGATTGTGCTGCGAGTCTTCCGAGGTCTCCAGGTCTCCGACACGTTCCCGGATCGCTGCAAGCTGTGCTTCACAGCGCTTGATGGACTGTTCTATCGATAGCTTTTGTGCCCTGGTCGACTCCAGTTGCAATGCGATCGAGTGGCTTTCGCTGTTTGTTTTCTGCCAGCGGGAGCGTGCCCGGGCCAGCAGGTTGTCATGCTCTGCCCTGGTGGCTTCCAGATTCCTGCGTTTTGCCAGCAACTCCCGCCGGGCTTCGTCGTCCTGTTCCAGTTGAACCTTGAGTCCGGTTATCTCAGACTGGTCGTTTTCCACCTGCTCCTGCAGCTTCAGGAGTTCCTGTTCAATCTGCCTGCCCCTGTCCCGGGCCTGTTCGTGCCGGGTCTTCAGTTCCGTAAACTGCGTCCTGGCCGCGGCCGCAGCTTCCTGCCTGTTGTTCAACTGTTCCAGCAACTGCCCGGACTGTTGCTCCGCCTCTTCGATGAGTCCATCATATTCGGCGGCTTTTTGTTCCTGCGTGCTGATTTCATTTTCAAGAGAGCGCCTGGTGTCTTTCAGACCGGAAAGTTCCTGTCCCCGCGCCAGAGGCCCGGGGTCTTCGTCCGCAGGTCGGTGAATCCTGACCCAATAGTTGTTCATCCAGACAGCGTCTCTGGTAATCACTGATTCGGTCTCATCCAATTCCCCGCAGATTTCCCGGGCCTGTTCCATATTTTCCGCCAGGTAAATCCTGTTCAGGATTGCATCAACGGGAACCTCGGAGGAGATCTTGTCGACAAGTCTGGGCCAGGCTCTCGGTGTGTAGTGGATGTTGTCTGCATGATCGAGCAACAGGCCTGCCTTGCCGGCATCCAGCGCCTGTGCAGCCCCCCCGGGGCCGTGCAGATCGGAAACGCTGAGGTCCTGCAGACGTTGACCGGCAACGGTTTCGAGCGCAGTTTCCCAACCTTCTTCGATACTGAGCCTGTCTATCACGCGCCGGGCATCAGCCAGACCCAGTGAGGTCAGCCACTGTTCCAGGGACTCCCTGTAATCATGTGTTTCTTCCTGCTGTAACGCCTCCAGAGAGGCGATTTTGCTTTCATTCTTCTGGTAATCCGCCCGTAATTCCAGGATGCGCGCATTGATTTGCGCCAACCCGGTTCGATAACGCTGCAGGTTTGCCGAAGTCTCGCTGAACTCATTTTTCTGCTGATCCAGCAGCTTTTCGCTTTCCGAACCGGCCGCGGATAATTGCGCCATTTTTGCTTGCATACTGTCCGGCGCAAGGGCGCCGGCTTCCTTCGCGAGATTGTTTATTCGCTGTTCCAGACCGGCCAGTCCCGACAGGAGCAACTGTTTGCGCGTCGTGTTCACCTCGATTTGCTTATCGAGCCCGGAGATGGAACGGTTCAGTTCATCCCACTCTGCCTGCAGTTTTTGCCAGGATTCCTCTTCCTGGCGCAGCGCGTTATATGCCTCATCGCCTGTATGCTCGGCCGTCTCCAGGCGCGGTTCAAGCGACAGGGATATTCCGGCGGCATTGTCTAGTTCCTTTTTATCTCCCGCCAACTGTTGCTGCAATTTCAGTTCATCCTGCCTGGCCTTGTCAATTTCCGATTTCAACGTCTCTATACGCTCCCGGACGTGGTTAATTCGCTGTTCCGTATGTGATATATCACTCCCGACCTGGTAAAAGTCTGCCTGGGCCTTATTGAATGCATCGTTAGCCGCGGTATACTTCTCACGCTGAATTTCAATTTCTCCCTCGACCCCGCGCAACCTGGCCAGCCCCTCCTCTACCCGGGTCTCCTGGAACCGGACAGTCTTGTTCTTTTCCTCTGCATTACCGGATAACTCCTTCCATTCCAGCGCAAGTAATTCCGCTTTCAGCCGGCGTTCCTCCTCCTTCAACAACTTGAAGCGCTCAGCAGCCCTGGCCTGGCGCTGCAGGTGATCCATCTGTTTTTCCAGTTCTTCCAGTATGTCCGTCAACCTGCTGATATTATCCCGCGTATGCCTGATCCGGTTCTCGGTCTCACGGCGCCGTTCCCTGAATTTCGATATGCCCGCTGCTTCTTCAAGAAAAACGCGTAACTCTTCAGGTCTGGCTTCTATCAGCCTGGAGATCACGCCCTGTTCAATAATCGAGTAACTGCGCGGCCCGATTCCGGTTCCCAGGAAGATGCCCTGGATATCCTTGCGCCGGCAACGTGTGCCGTTGAGGTAGTAAGTGGATATCGTATCCCTGTTCAACTGCCGTTTAATGGAGACTTCTGAATATCCGGCATAAGGCCCGCCCAGCTTACCCTCTGAATTGTCAAATATCAGTTCCACAGAGGCCTGTCCGACCGGTTGCCTGACACTGGATCCGTTAAAGATGACATCAGTCAGCGCATCACCGCGCAGGTGTTTGGCGGAACTCTCTCCCATTACCCAGGTAACTGCATCGATGATATTGGATTTTCCGCAGCCATTGGGACCAACGATTCCGACAAGGTTATCTGAGACCAGCAGGGTGGTAGGATCAACAAAGGATTTGAAACCGGCGAGTTTGATCTTGCGCAGGCGCATGAGTTATAACCATACCGTTTAGCATAGAAAGATACAAGTAAGGCGCCGGAAAAAATGCAAATAAAAAACTTCATATTATTATTTAATAATAGACTTTATCTAGTTAATATAATTAATATTTTACATTAAATATAAAGTAACATGTTAGACATGGCGTTTCCAAAATTGATATATTGGAACCTCCGACCCGGATGATTGAGGAGAAGCATGACGGCAACACCATCCAAAAAACTGGATACTTTTACTAATCCGGAGCCCGGCCGTGATTATACTATCAGCATAAAACTGCCTGAGTTTACCTGTCTGTGTCCAATGACTGGCCAGCCTGACTTTGCTACCCTGGATCTTCGCTATGTTCCGGACGGGTTATGCGTAGAACTGAAGTCGCTCAAACTTTACATCTGGTCGTTCCGGGATGAAGGCGCGTTCCATGAAGCGGTAACCAACCGAATCCTGTCAGATCTGGTAGAAGCCATTTCTCCCAGGTATATGAAATTAACCGCAGATTTTAACGTGCGCGGCGGGATTTACACGTCTGTAACGGCAGAGCATAGAAAGGAGGGCTGGCGCAGCCCCGAAGTCGTGACATTGCCCTGATATTGCAGAAATACCTGAAAGACATTGACACGACGTAATAATATGGTTTCAAATAAGCAAACGGACTGTGTGAATGCGCAAGGGAAGCGCAATAAAGTGCGGTACGGTAAAGAATGAAATGAAAAACGTCGCTACGGGGGAGCAATCCCCCAATACAAGGCCGATGAGCAGAAAGGCAGCGGCAGGAGAGTACATGAATCCTGCCCAGGTCGAGCACTTCCGCAATATGCTGACCGATTGGAAACAGGCCCTGATGGAGGAAGTAGAGCGAACCGTGCACCACATGCAGGATGAGGCATCCAATTTCCCCGACCCCAATGATCGGGCCACCCAGGAAGAGGAGTTTGCCCTTGAGCTGAGAACGCGGGACCGTGAACGGAAACTCATCAAAAAGATCAACGAGTCGTTGATGATGCTGGATTCAGGCGATTACGGCTATTGCGAAATTTGCGGGGGGGAGATCGGAATTAAGCGTCTTGAAGCAAGACCGACGGCAACCCTGTGCATTGACTGTAAAACACTGGATGAAATCAAGGAACGCCAGATGGGGTAACCCTGGGGCAGAAGTATCCTAGTACTCTTTCCACTCCGGGGCGACCAGCCGGCGGCGCCCGTCAACCGATAATTTAATACCCGGCTCATCAAGTTGCAGCCTGTCCCATAACTGGCAGGTCACCTGCTTGTGTTTCGTGTCCAGTCCTTCGCAGTAATTGGTATATTCACACACTCTTACCTGGTCTCCCTTGCCGAGTCTCAGCTTGAGATACCAGTCGGGGTCCGCAAGGCTCTGGCGGGCGGCGCCTATGATATCCGCCCTGCCCTCGCGGAGCAGTGCCTCAGCCTGCTGAAATCCGTGGATGCCGCCGATGACGACCAGGGGTGTGGTAAAACCCGACCCGTTGACGGCAGACTTTATGCGGGCAACGGGATCGACGTTTCTGCCGAACGGGCCGGTTTCATCGGATATATAGCCGGGCATGCATTCATACCCGCTGCGCCCCGTATAGGGATACGCCGCCCAGCCGATTTGCGGTTGTTTGGCATCGTCAAACTTGCCGCCGCGTGAGAGAGACAGGAAATCCATGCCGGCCCCGGCAAATTCGACTGCATAATAAACGGCATCCTCGACAGTACTTCCCCCGTCGATGCACTCATCGGACAGGAAACGGCAGCCTGTGCAATAATCGGTGCCGACAACGTCGCGTACATGCCGGAAAACCTCCAGGGGCAGGCGTACGCGGTTTTCCCGGTTGCCGCCATAACCGTCCGTACGGGAATTTGTCGCCGACAGGAACGAGGCCATCGTATAGGCATGGGCATAATGGAGTTCGACCCCGTCAATGCCCGCCTCCCGGGCGCGCCTCGCGGCCTGGGCGAACAGGTCGGGCATTGCCTGCGGCAGGTCTCTTACATGGGGCAGGTGCAGGTCGGTAACCCGTTCCCGGTATCCTACTCGCAGGGCCTCCAGCTCTCTTTCCGTCAGAACCGCATCCAAGTCTTCATCCGAGAGACCGGCCAGGTGTGTCCTGACCTGTTCTTCCGGCCAGTCAAAGGCGCCCAGCTTTTCCCTGTGATGGTCGGTGATAACCAGGAAACGGGAAAAATATCTGGCTGGGTCCGGACGGCGGCGAATGGTGAGAAAGTCGATCACCTGGATCAGCAGGCGGGTTTTCCCGTCGCTGGCAGTTCTCACCGTATCAGCAAGCTCCCTCAACCCCGGTATGAACCGGTCGTCGCCGATACGCAGCAACGGCCCGCTGGGGATGTCCCGGATACCGGTGGCTTCGATGACTATGGCTCCCGGCTGTCCTTTCGCAAATCGTTCATACCAGTCCAGTACGTCATCGGTGACAAACCCGTCCTCGTTGGAACGCCATGGGACCATTGCCGGCACCCAGGTGCGTTGTTCCAGGGTGATGGGGCCGAGCCTGACCGGTGAGAACAGCAATGCCGATCGGGCATCCTCCGCAGTCGGACTCGGCCCGGGCTGGGGTTTGTGCTTTATTCTTTCAGGGGGCTTCCACATTTAATGATTATTATCCGCAGATGACGCAGATTAGCGCAGATTATTTTTATTTATTGTCTGGTTTCGTGTCCAGGCTGACATGATTTCATCTGCGTTAATCTGCGTCATCTGCGGATATCATATAATTTTTCCAGGCCTCAAATTCGTGACGGAACACGATGTCGCTGGTGCCGGGCGCCTGGGTCGTACCGTCATCGTTGCGCCGGTCGCGGCCGTAATGGCGGTGCTGGCTCACCCACTCGGAAGCCTCGGTCTGCAGGCCGTGCTGGATGCGGTGATAGGCTTCGTAATCGTCATGGCCGGCTATGGAAAACGGGGAGAAGATCAACTGGTTGTAGAGCACGGAAGTGTGCAGCACGTCATCCTGCACGCCGCCCAGTTTGAACGTCCAGGTCTCCTGGATGGTCCTGTCGACGGCGATGGGGCGGTAAACCCGTATCGTCTGCAACGCGCTCTTGAAGGCGATGCTTGGATAGATGATGGTGTTCTGCCGTTGCTGGGAAAGTATCCGGTCGGTCTTCTCTTCCCCATGGGCCGCGACCAGGTCCCGTACGTATTTCGATTCGCGCGGGTAGCCGATGTGGATGGTCGCATTCCCGCCGGACCAGGTATGGCCGTTGCCGCAGGTTGTCATGGCTATGGTGTCGAAAAAATCGTAACTGGAACCGAACGGCTCCAGCATGGCGAGCGGCAAAGGCTTCTGATCTTCAGGGTATTCCCCGGCCGCCTGTTTTGCAGGTTGCCATGCGGATTGGTGGGTGACGGCAGGATGCATGTTGTCGGAGACGTTTTCCAGCAGGATCTTCCAGTTGGCGTCGTGCATGTAACGTAATGTGCCGCCGGTTATCTCAAGCTCGCCGGTGGGAGAGCGGTCGACGGCATTGTCGATGGAAGTGACGGCCGGCCCCAGCCAGCTTGCCAGGTCGGGGCCCTGCCGCGCCTGGCTGGCAAAAATAAAACCCCGGTAAACCTCTACCCTGGCAACCCTGCGGATCCCGGTCATCGGGTTGTCACGACTGAAAGACGAGTCCCGGTAGCCTTCCGCCCGGGGAATATGCACCAGTGCGCCGGCAGTATCGAATACGTAACCGTGGTACGCGCAGCGTAACTGCTGCGCCTGGCCGCACGGCGCTACGGTCAACTGCGCCCCCTTGTGGGCGCAGCGGTTATAAAGCACGTAGATCCGGTTGTCGCTGTGCCGGGTGACGATAACCGGTTGTTTGCCGATGGTGGTGGTAAAAAAATCACCCGGGGACTTCACCTGGCTTTCGTGCCCGATGAATATCCAGGCATTGCCCCAGATCCGCTCCATTTCCAGGTCAAATATGCCGGGATCGGTGTAGACCCGTTTGTGTACCCGGTCCGGTTGAACCAGCGCTGCTATCTCGTCGTTACTGATTGAAATATTCATTCAATTAAACCGCTCGCCGCAGTACAGGCTCTATCCGGGGTATCCGGGGACGGACTTAAAGTCCGTCCCCTGCGTCCCCTGAACAATCACGTTTTTACTTGACTGCCAGGCCCAGCAGGATGGTGGTCGTACAGTGATAGACGTTGTTGCTTGAGCCCATGCACCAGTTGATATCATTGCTCTTGGACGGAAAATAATTCGGCAGGTCTCCCTCGTTGCGATTGCACATGCAGCGATTGCAGGTGCTTTTCCCGCAGCAGTCGTTATAGGCAATAATGTAATCGCGCCCGTCCGCGGGGTTCTTGCAGGTGCCTACCCAGGTCATGGGCGCCATTTCGGCGCCGGGTGGGCAACTGGTATGGCTGCCGCCGCAACAGGTGCACAGGAAACCGTCCATGCCGCAGTTGCGCCAGTATTCGCATTTCCCGGGGTCGCCTTCGGGTCCGGAAATCGAACTATCATCCGGTCCCGTATTTGCCTTCGCAACGGGCAGCAGCGGTACTGCGCCGGCGCCGACCAGCAGGACTCCGGCCTTGCGCAAAAAGCTCCGGCGTGACGTGCGGCGCGCCAGGGAGCGGGTTCTGTCTTGAAACCAGCGATCAAAAAAACTCATTTTTCATCCTCATAATCGTCGGCGGGATAAATGGTCATGAACGTTCAGGTCCTTTCTATGGCAACGGCGCCGGGTCGATCAAAAACGGCGTGATGCCGAGTTCTCCGGCCGAGCGCAGGTATTCGCCGCTGCTTGCGTCATAGATATCCAGGGTGCTCAAATCCTCGGTAATAGTGTACAGCAGAGGGTTGTCATCCTGGCTCACTGCTATTGAAATGCTGGAATGCCTGGTACTGATTTTATCCACCCGCTCCCGGGTCGCCAGGTCATAGACCCAGATTTCCGGTCCGGGCGCTTCATAGGTATAAAAATCACCCTGGTGCATCAACAGGTAGAGACGTTGGGTCGCTTCATGCAGGGTCAGAGGCTGCATGCCGCCTATACGCCAGTTGTCCTCCCTGTCCTTTCCGTCCAGGTACCACCAGGTATCGGAAAAGACCGGTCCGTCAGCAGAAAATCCAACCGGGTGAACTTTTCCCAGCGCCGATATGAAATACCAGGTATTGCCGCTGCGCACGCCGGTCTCCAGGATCGGATCCTCGAGCGCGTTGAAAAAAGGTTCGCTTCTTTGGGCCGCAGCCTGCGTTCCCTCTTCCGTAAGATCGATCAGCAGCAGTGCCCCGTCGCTGCACAGCGCAAAAAAACGCCGGTCCCCCGCTCCGTAAGCCATCGCACAGCCGGGGGTCATGACTTCCCCGGCAAACCGGCGCTGTTCCAGGTCCACGATACTCAAGGAGGCCGCCGGTGTCAGGTTGAATACTGCCATGAAACGATCATCGTCGGTCAACGCCGAATCCGCCAGTCTCGGCAGGGTGGATACGCGTTTTGCCGGGATCTCTATTTCCGCGACCGGCGTCAGCTTGAACGGGTCGTAGATACTGACCACGTCGGTGCGCTCGCCGCGGGTGGTCCTGGCATAGTAGGTTTCAGCCGAATAGACTTCCCGGTAATGGCCCGGCAGGTTCAGCGCATTAAAGGAATAACCGGTGCTCAGCATGCCTAGCAACCGGGCAGTGTCTCCGTCATACAGGTAGGCGCGCCCGTCCGGCATCGAGTCTGCCGCCATATCGTAAATCCAGACCCAGTGGGGATGCTGCACCTCCGGCAAGGTTTCAACCTTGCCGAACAGGTCTTTTGCCAGCGGCTCCTTACTTACATCAACAGAGCTGTCTGCCGGCGCTGATGGATCTGATGCTGCTTCCCCGGTGGCGGGAACGGCTTGTTCCGCCTCACAGCCGAACAGAAGCAGGAGGACGGGAAAAAGCCATGAACATAAGGGAATGTATTGTCTCATAATATTCTTCGCTGCTTTAGTGTCATCCCATTCAAACTTCATCCCGGTATTTCTCACATCATGAAATAAGTCTTGGAAATACTTTATCCTGTTATTATAAAAAATTCATCTTCGATTGCGATAATATGGTGGATCCGCTATAGTCAGGAATGAACATGGAAGAATATAAATATATAGAATGGGTTGGATCGAGTAAAAACGACTTGAAGAAGTTTCCGGCTTACGTGAAAGATCAGGTCGGTTTTGCCCTTTATCAGGCCCAAATGGGACTAAAACACCGTAATGTGAAATCACTCAGGAATATTGGTTCCAATGTCCTGGAAATAGTCTCACGGTATGATGGCGACACTTACCGGGTGGTATACACAGTTCAGTTCAGGAGGGTTGTTTATGTATTACATGCTTTCCGGAAGAAGGCCAAGAGAGGCATATCGACACCAAAGCAGGATATCGACCTGATTAAGCGCAGGCTAAAGGCAACTAATCAACACTACAAAATCACCTATAGTGAAGAGTAGTTTAATGAATATAGAGAGAACAAAGATCGAACGTGGTAGCGGTAATGTGTTTACAGATCTGGAACACCCTGACGCCGAGGTTCACCTGTTAAAGGCAGAACTCGTCACCCGCATTGACAAAATCATACGCCAGCGCAGGCTCAAACAGGTTGAAGCGGCGAAATTGCTTGGCCTCTCCCAACCCGATATTTCGCGACTCCTGCAAGGAAACTTTCGGGAGTATTCCATCGAGCGCCTCCTGCGCCTGCTGACCATACTTGGACGTGACGTAAAGATGGTCATTCAAAAGTCGGACCATCACCAACAAGGAAGGCTTAGCGTCGAGGCATAGACGCCGACTTTGGTAAGTGCGGGAGTCACTCCCCCTGCTGGGGACGGATTTAAAATCCTCTGCGACTTAAGGGGTCAGACCAGTTCAAACCGACAGAAGTTACTGATAACAAGAGGAATCGACTAAACAAGACTTGCTTTCAGTAGGCTTAAACTGCGCTTTTCACACGCCAAAATATGGTTTTAAGGAGTAACACACCCTGTGTAAGCAGGCTAAGCATACGAGGGAAGTAGCGTCGTGAAACAGGCATAAGGTTCTTCAACCTCGTTTTTGATGGCATAAATGGTGCTTTAAGAGGGAATTCCATCCGCAGATGGCAAATTATTTCAATGGAAACAAATAGTTGGACAGAGTTAAGGTGGTCCGACCCTATCTTTACCATCTTTAACCGAAAAGATAAGGTTTGACTCCCCTCACAATTTTTCTTATCTTTCTCCTTGCGAACGTTTTTTCAGTTTTCCCGCTATGTCGGGTTACTCACTGAATAAAACAACTGTAATCTGACAAGAGGTAGCTCCTCTGTCTAAGTGAATAGGTGAGGACTTCTTTCATCTGAAAAAATGTTCGCAATGGCCCGACGCCTTTAAATGGGGTCATGACTAACTTGCGAATGAGGATATCAGATGAAAATAGAAAATCTTTATCAATTCGTAGATGTAGTTTTAAAAATCAGTTTGTCAATTTGTATTCTGGGAGTAACTCTATTTGTTATTAAAGGAACTGAAAAAAATTACGCATATGTAGAGCATGAAGGTGGATATACTGCTCTTGGCTATATATACAGCCAGCAGGTATATGTGGACGCTGAGTTAATTTTGGACGGTGAAACTCAAGCATCTGGGCTGTCAAATGTTCATCAGCTATTACAGGCTACACCAATCGATTCTACATTAGCAGATGGAGTACAACTCAACGCAGATGCAGGTATAAGAGGGGTTGGAACTGCGACAAATTTTAAGCTGTCTCTCGACAAGCTAGAATTGGAATCAAATGGATCATCTGTTCCAATGGATTGGCTGAATATGCTCGAAGAATTGGAAGTTAATAATCTTATAAATTACGAATCAAGAGCCAGCCTTGCATTGCGATACGAAAAGCCACCAGGCGGAGGCTTCATTATCAGTGGATTATTGGCTGCGTTAGATGAATATTTATGATTTGGAGATTGGGCATACAAATCAGCACTACGCACGACACTTAAGAACGAACAATCTTAACTATTCAACAACAAAAACCTATGACAAACTCAACTGGAACCCGTTACTGGGGTTACCGAATCAATATAGAAAAGATTCCTTTCTTCCAAAGGGAGCTGGAAGATGGCCGGTTACGCCAAGGATGGGGGTACGATTCAGAACATGATCTCCGAAAACTAGATACCCATCCAGAGGTGGCCAGACACATGAGGATGTTTAATGAGGTCAAGCAAGGTCATATCTTATTGGTCCCTAGACTACCAGATTGGGACTGGGTGTCCATCGTCGAAGCAACGGAAGATTGGAATGTTGGCTACTGCTTTGAAATCTCGGAAG
Source organism: Gammaproteobacteria bacterium (assembly GCA_965204045.1). Taxonomy (GTDB): domain Bacteria; phylum Pseudomonadota; class Gammaproteobacteria; order Eutrophobiales; family Eutrophobiaceae; genus JAAXHV01. The sequence continues at coordinate 3,036,043 of CBDBDW010000002.1, read as the reverse complement.
AGCACGGGGACTACGGACACATTTTCCCGGCAAAATTCCTCAGGAAATTTCGAAGATCAAGCAAACCTGTTACTGGCAATATTCGATCAACACTGAAAAATCAACACCGCTTTTGGAATATCGATCATTACAGTGTTGATATTGAGAAAATCAGAAACACACCTGATGACCAGCTTGGCCAAGATATATCAGATGAAAACAGGTTGATGGGCGCCATCGATTTCGCCTTTGATAAAGTACGTGAAGATTTCAGTAAGCAGCTCTACGATAAGCTCAATACCGAACTCAATGCAAAACAATGGGAAGATGTGCTTGCGGAAGTACTGAGAAGCTTATATCCGCGTGCTGATGTCGAGACAGTTGGTAGTCAAAAAGAAAGCAAGCATGGCACAGATATCAAAGTCACGATTCCAGGCTTGTCCGATAAAAGTTACATCATCGCCGTTCAAGTTAAAGATCACGAAGGTAGAACTGCTGAGAAAGTCATAGAACAGATAAATAAGGCAAGCTACTGGACCAGGGATGAGGAGAAATTGATTGAAAAGGTGGTCATCATTACCCAAGCCAAAAAAGAAGATCACTCTGACCTTATAAATATTGGCAATAAGAATAACGTCAAATTTGTATTTGAAGATGATTTGAAGGACATTTTGACCAAATATGCGAAGCGCCAGATCGGCCTTGACGACAGTGACCATATCGTTCATTGACCGGACGTTCGCCTTCAATATCATTAATTTACGGGACAATACACCGCGTTAAAAGAGGATAACGATATGGCTCAATGCCAGGTTTGTAGAATTTCTGGCGGGAACATGAAACGCTGTAAATCTTGTAGTCAATCTTGGTGCGCCAATTGTACTCGTTATGGGAAAGGTCATTATCCAAAAACGACAGCAGCGAATAAGTGTCCATATTGTGGAAAACTTGGTCAAATAGAACGCATGAGGTAAACACTTCTTGCCCCCCTTTAATGATTGTAATCGGGACAGACATTTCATTTATATGTGTGAATCATTGAGATCGTTATCTTCCAGCTCGATCATGGCTGAGAAAGTAACGATTTTCTGATTCAGGCGGGATTGCAGACTTGAAGACAACTGCGGTCTTTATTATGCGCACCGGGAGGATTGTCCGGTACAGCCGGTATTCATCTTTGACAGCGATATCCTCGACGGACTCGAAAACAAAAAACATGCTCGCGTCGAGTTTATTCACAGCGAACTGACCCGGCTCCAGGATGAACTCCGGTAGCGGGGAACGTCCCTGGACGTCAGGACAGGTAAGCCCCTTGAGGTCTGGAAGACGCTGTGCGCGGATTACGCGGTACACGCGGCATGGGCTAACCGCGATTATGAGCCGTATGCCGGGACACGGGACCGTGAGGTCAGCGAATACCTGGACGGTAAAGGCATTCCGTTCAGGACAGTCAAGGATCACACGATATTCGAGGAGAATGACATCCTGAAAAAAGACGGCGCCCCCTATCTCGTTTATACGCCCTACAGCAAGGCCTGGAAGAAAAAACTCGCCGGGAAGCATCTGGAACCATATCCCTCTGAAACACAGACAAACTGGTTGAAGACCGGCATTAAACCGTTTCCCGGCCTGCAACAGCTTGGCTTTGAACCGGCCGGTATTGAATTTCCTCCTCGGGAACCGGATGAAAGCATCATACGAAATTACCACGAAACGCGGGATATCCCCTCCAGTCAAGGCACCACGCGCATGGGAGTGCACCTGCGTTTCGGCACCGTGAGCATCCGCCGGCTTGCCGCGATGGCCGTCCGCTACAATGAAAAATACCTCAACGAGCTCATCTGGCGCGACTTCTACCAGGTGATTCTCCAGCATTTTCCGAAGGTGGTAAATCAGAATTTTGACGCAAGGTATGATGGAATTGAATGGAGAAACAACCGCTGGGAATTCGAGAAGTGGTGCGCAGGCATGACCGGTTATCCTCTTGTCGATGCGGGGATGCGCGAGTTGAACAATACCGGTTATATGCACAACCGGTTACGTATGATTACGGCAAGTTTCCTTACCAAGCACTTGCTGACCGATTGGAGATGGGGAGAAAGTTACTTCGCGGAAAAATTGCTGGACTACGAACTGGCAAGCAACAACGGCGGCTGGCAGTGGGCCGCCGGCACGGGAGTGGATGCCGCGCCCTACTTCAGGATTTTCAATCCTTATGCCCAGGCCGACAGGTTTGACAGGGACAGGAAATACATCCGGCGCTGGGTGCCTGAATATGATACCCCGGACTACCCGGCGCCCATGATCGTTCACAAAACGGCGAGAGCGCGGGCGCTCACGGTTTACAGGAAGGCAATCAAAAGCCGGGCAAAAAATTCGGGGTCTGAGTAAAAATACAATTCATGGCAGGCCGGGGACGGATTTAAAATCCGTCCCCATTCGACCCCAAATTTTCTTCCGCAATGAGCAGGAAATCGGCAATTGCCCGGGCCGTCTCCTCGGGCCGTTCGATGGAGATGAAGTGACCGCAGTTCTCCAGTATTTCCAGCTTCGAATTCGGAATCAATTTATGCAGGTCGGTCATGCCGAGGCCGCTCGGCGATGATTGCACCGGCGTCATGATATCCTCATCGGTGCCGAGCAGGAGGGTCGGCGCCCGTATGTTCGCGGCATCGGTGCTGATGTCCGCATTTTCTATCAATGTAAGGTCGCGGAGAAATTCCATGGGCGTCATGCCCTGCAGGGCATAGACAAACGCATCCACCGTGTTTTCGCTTTCGGGCCTGTCCCAGAAACCCCGGGAGAATCCCTGGTGGCTGGTGACCAGGGCCAGCGCTTCAACACCGGCTGCAGCGGCCATTCTCCAGGTTTTGAAGATGACATGGCTTGCCCGGTCAAATTTTGCGAAGGAACAGGTGATTACCAGCCTGTCGATAAGTTCGGGCCGCCTCCCGGCAAGCACCATTGCAACGCACCCGCCCATCGATGTCCCGTGTACATGGACCGGCGCAAGCTCAAGGGTTTCTATGAATTGTGCAACACTGTCGGCAAAATAAGTAATCCCCCGCTCACCGGGTCCGCTTTCGGACTCGCCATATCCAGGCAGGTCGATATCGTAAGTGTGCAGGCGCTTTGACAGGTGGGGAGTTAACAGGTCAAAATTATTGCGTCCGGTCCCCAGCCCGTGAATCTGCACAACATTGACGGGACTCCCGGAACCTGCTTCCCTGTAGGAGACGGAAACGCCTGAATCAAGCTTTACCTGGGTGACGTGCATATAATTGGTCGTATCAGTCGGAGTTCACGTTATTGTCAGGTCATTTCAGGGAGCAGAGTCTTGCCACACGCGGCATGACCTCCTCTGCGAAGCGCCGCATTTCCCGCTCGAACGGCTGGAACTCGAGCAGGATTATCTCAATGCCGGCATTATGAAAGGCGACGATGCGTCTTGCAACTTCATCGTATGAGCCCGTGAAACCACATCCTGTGCCGTTACCGACACCGATCCCCGGCACCTTGGCAATCACTTTGGAGGTTACAACTTCCGGGTCGGCGTTCTTGTGCAGAGACTCATAGACTTCCCTGTCCTTTTCACGGAGTTCAAAGGCATAAGCAAGCGCATCCTCTGCCTCGGACTGTGTCGGTCTTGCAAAAGGAAATGCCGAAATACCGTAACTGAGTGGTGCGCCGCGGCGCGGACGTTTGCGCATTCCGGCGATCTTCCCGGCGACATCTTCCAGCGGTTGCCCGAACATGAACCAGGTGTCGCATAATTCGACGGTGAGGTTAAGCGCAGGCTCGGACTCCCCGCCCGAGTATAGTAGCGGACGTGGCCGATACTGCGCCGCGGGTTTAAACTGGTAGCCGTCCAGCCTGAAGTTGTCGCCATCCACGGTCACACGCTCGCCTGATATGAGCTTTTTGACGACCCGCAGCCATTCACCGCCATAGACGTAGCGTTCATCGTGTGGAGGGAAAGGGATTCCCGCTTTCTCGAACTCGGGGCGAAACCACGCATTGACAAAATTGAGTGAAAAACGCCCCTCGCTGATCTCTTCCAGTTGCAATGCCATCTTCGCGAACACGGCCGGATGGAACAGGTACGGCTTGATCGCCGCGATAATCTCGATATTTTCCGTTATCGCTGCGAGCGCGCCGCAGGAAGTCAGGGTTTCCAGTTGGTCGAATTCATCTCCGAAGGGGTTGACAATGTGCTGGGCTACCAGTACGGAGTCAATACCCAGGGCTTCCGCCTCCAGCACCAGGTCCCGGTTGCGTGCCCATGATGCGTCGGGCGGGTCTTCCGGATGATGGAGTGATGCCGAAGTACCGTAGACAACCGCCCAGATGCCGAACCTGGGGCCGGGACGTTTAGTTGTTACAGTCATAATTCAGCCTCCCCGTTGGCAATACCTGACTCATAACCGGGTTATTGATTGGCGCTGTTATTTCTCTGTTTGCTGATATATTCTAACGGAGATAGTTCTCCAACCGAAACCGGCAAGATAAATAAAAGTAATCCGTCAGTGATTTTGATAATCGCTTTATCCTTTTCGAAACACCTGGCATTGAAGCATGATCCGGACAACCTGTTTCATAGCTATATCGAATAAACAGAGCGCAGCCGTTGGAGCAAACCTGTGAAGTTTGGTTACGGCCTGATCTCGTGCCAGACCTATGCAGGTGACAGGCGCAGTGAGGCTGATCGTTACCAGGAAGCAATAGAACTTGCCATCGAAGCCGAGGCCCTGGGTTACGATTCCGTCTGGGTATCGGAGCACCACTTCGTAGACGATGGCTATCTGCCATCGGTATTGCCCATGTGTGCAGCGATCGCCGCACGTACACACCGGATAGAAATCGGAACGGCCGTTGCGCTGGCGCCCTTGTACGAACCCTTGCGGCTGGCGGAAGACAGTGCAACCGTTGACCTTATTTCCAATGGCCGTTTCATTCTCGGGCTTGGCCAAGGCTGGCGTCCGGAAGAATTTGAAGCATTGCATGTGTCTTTGAGAAACCGGCACCGCGTGCTGGAGGATACGGTAACTGTCCTGCGGCAGGCATGGTCAGGTGGTCTCGTTACCGGGGGCAACGTGCTCAGTTATCCGGGTGTCTCGGTCCGGCCCAAACCGGCACGGTCCGGAGGCATGCCGATCTGGATCGGCGCCACGGCGAAACCGGCGGTGCGTCGCGCGGGGAGGATCGCAGACGGGTTCATTTCCAGCGGAAGTTTTGACGAAGCATTTACTCCTGGATATTTTCGCGGGCAAATGTCCTGGATACGGGATGGTTTAGAAGAGGCCGCCCGCGCTCCCGGCAGTTTTACAGCGAGTATGTTTTTGCCGACTTTCGTGACGAAGCAGCGGAACGCATGGGAACAGTTGGCTGAGCATATGCACTACACCTACAGGAAGTATGCAGACATGGCGCATGCACGCGGACGCACTGGCCCGCCGCAGAAAGCGTCACCGTTTTCTCCACAACAGGCTGCTTCACTGCGCGCCAGCGCGTTGGCAGGCACGCCGGATGATGTGGTGGCAAAACTCAGGCAATACCAGGAGGCTGCCGGAATTGAGTTTCATTTCATAGCTCGCTTATACTGGCCGGGAATGAACCGGGACAAGCAGCGCGAAGCGACGCAGGTTTTCGCCTCTGAAGTAATTCCGCAACTCCGCTGATGAGCAGGCTGTTTACCATTCTCGGCCCCGGTCTTTTGATGGCTGCGGCGGCTATCGGGGTGTCACACCTGGTACAGTCGACCCGCGCCGGCGCCTTATACGGGATGGACCTGCTGCTGTTTATCCTGCTGGCTTTTGTGATGAAGTATCCGACTTTCCGCTTCGGTCATGAATACGCCCATGCCACAGGACAGCACCTGCTGACCGGTTTCCTCAGGCAGGGGACATGGGCGGTGCTGCTGTGCGCAGTGGTGATATTCTGTGTCATGTTCACCGGGTTTGCGGCAGTTGTCCTGGTGACATCCGGACTGGCGGTTATCAGTTTTGACCTGGACCTGCCTATCCCGGTGGTCGCTGCCGGTATCTGTGTTTTTTCCGGCGCCTGCCTGGCAGCCGGACAGTATCGATGGCTGGACAGCGTTACAAAGGTTCTGCTCCTCGTCCTGTTTATCTCGACCCTGGCGGCAACGGCGTTGGCCGCGCCCCTGATTGAATGGGGACAGGCCGATATCCTCACTCCCGATGTCTTGAACAGGTCATCGGTTCTGTTCCTGGCGGCATTGATTGGTTTTATGCCGGCGCCTTTTGAAACCTGTATCTGGCAATCATTGTGGGTGCTGGAAAAGGACAAACAGGACAAACTGTCCGGACGAGAGGTAAAACTGGATTACCACGTCGGGTATTTCTCGACCCTGTTGACCGCGATCTGCTTCCTGATGCTCGGGACGGCCGTGATGCACGGGTCCGGCCAGCAGTTCTCATCCTCCGCCGCCGAGTTTTCAGCCCAACTGGTGAGCATATATACCTCGCTCCTGGGACAGTGGACCAGGCCGATCATTGCCGTTGCCGCGTTTGCGGTCATGCTGTCCACGGTGCTGGTAATTCACGACGGTTACCCGCGCACGGTCTGCGCATTGGTGAGTTGCTTCAGGAAAGAACAATTGCCGGAAAAACTGCACTTCAGAATCTACCTGGCCTCGATCCTGGCGATGATCCTGATATCCCTGTGCATCCTGTTGTTTTATATCCAGTCCTTTAAAACACTGATTGACATCGCCACTACCCTGGCTTTTCTTACCGCGCCGGTGCTGGCCTGGTTGATCCACCGGTCCATGCACTCGGCGGACGTGCCGGTAACGATGAGACCCGCACCGGGACTGACCCGCTACAGCGTAGCCTGTATCTGGGCGCTGGCATTGTTCGCGGTTTTCTACCTGGTACTGATTTTGGGGGGACAGATATAGGGGACAGATTTAAATATGCCCCCGCATGTTGTAAGCGGGGGTCTGTCCCCTCCCCTTTGAAGCCGGATAATGAATAGAATCGTAGCAAATATTATTCCCGGTAACGCCGAACTGATCCCGGATCACCCGGCAATTATCGACCAGGGCAGGAAATATACATTCCTGCAACACGCAAACCGGGTCCGGCAACTGGTCGGCGCACTGAAGCAAGCCGGCTGCCGGCGCGGGGACCGCATTGGCATCCTGTCTCGGAATTGTGCGGAATACCTGGAAATATACGGCGCCTGCGAACTGGCGGGATTTATTGCTGCCCCGGTAAACTACCGCCTTACTGCGTCAGAGATCAAATATATAGTCGATAACACCACGCCGTCCATATTGTTCTATGGCGCGGAATTTCTGCCCGTTGTTGAAGAGATACGGACTGCCGGCGCCTTGTATGTGCAGATCGACCAGGGAAGTTTGCCGGAATGGGCCGCCTCCTGTGAGGGCTTCATCAAGGACGGGGAAATCGATGCGCCGGGTACGCTGCCGTCACCCGGGGACCCTGTATATATCGTCCATACCAGCGGGACAACGGGCAATCCCAAGGGCGCCGTGCTGAGTCAATCCGCCCAGTATGGGACTGCACAGGTAATAAGCGATGCGGCGGAGATCACCCGCGCTGACCGGTTCCTGCTGGTCCAGCCCCTGTTTCATGTCGGCGCAAAATTCCTGCAACTTGCCCATCACCTGCAGGGCGCGACAATTTACATTCAACGGGAGTTTAATCCGCTTGTTGTCTGGGATACCCTGCAAACAGAGCGGATTACCACCCTGCAACTGGTCCCTACCATGATAGAAATGCTGCTTGCCGATGAATATGCGGAAACCCGTGATCCGGCCCGGATAAAGACCATCTTCTACTCCACCGCGCCGATACGGGAGATATTGTTAAGAAAGGCGCTGGACGTATTTGGTCCGGTTTTTATCCAGCAATACGGATCCACCGAAGGCAGTTCCATTTCGAACCTCACAAAATCACAACATCAGCCGGACGGAACAGCCGCCCAGCAGCGCCGGTTATTATCGGCCGGCCAGGCCTGTGACGGGGTTGAGATAAAAATCGTCAAGTCCGACGGGACTGTTGCAGGTACCGGTGAACCGGGAGAGATCGTCGTGCGTCACCCGGACATCATGCAGGAATACTGGAACGACCCGGCAGCGACCGCAGAGTCGATAAACGACGGCTGGTTGAACATGGGAGATATCGGTTACCTGGATGAGCAGGGATTTTTATTTATCGTCGACCGAAAAAGGGACATGATCATCTCCGGCGGCGAAAATATATACCCCAGGGAAGTGGAGATCGCGCTGGAACAACACCCGGTAGTTAAACAATGCGCGGTGATAGGCATTCCCGACGAGCGCTGGGGTGAAGCCGTCTGCGCGTTCGTGGTGCCTTCCGGCGAGGCTACGGAGTCCGACCTGATCGAGCACTGCCGGAAATTGATCGCCAGCTACAAAAAACCAAAAAAAATCAACTTCGTGGAGGAACTGCCGCGCCTGGCAACCGGCAAGGTCGACAAGGTCAGGTTGCGCGCGCCCTACTGGCAGGGGCAACAAACGCAGATTATCTGAGAAACGGGAAATTTATTAAGCAAGGCCTCAGCGGCACTTGCTGAGAGCATTACAAATTTTTTATGTGAGCGATTATGAAGCCGAAATGACATGGCAGCACAGTATTAGAAATAACTATCATATTATGGTATCTTTATCATATCATGACAAAGCAATATTTCAAATCGATTTATTTCAGCGATTATCCCACTGAAAGTCCAGGCGGAAAAGCAGTTACGCTTGCCTTCAGTGAGCCCGAAGCGCCTTACTACAGCAAGGTAAAAGGGTTCAGTAGTGAGGAACTCAGGGAGATCATCGGTATAAGCAGCTACAAGCAATTGGAACTGTTTGCTCGAAAAGAAGAACGCTCTGTCAACCAGGTTGCCAAAAGACTTCTCAAGAAACATATCAACGGCATCGAAAAAATAAGCGCGCGGGATATAACTTTTGCCGGAAGTAAAACTGTTCCTTTTCAGAGATGGTATCCATACATTGAAGGTTATTCACCTGATTATATTAAAGCACTAATCAGAAACTACTCACTCGAAAGCTGCAAAACAATTTATGATCCGTTTGTCGGTACCGGAACAACCATCTTTGCGGCATACCCGTTCGGGATAAAGACGATTTATTCGGAAATTAACCCCCTCCTGCAATTTCTAATTCAGACCAGATTGTCAATACTGCGCGCTGACGAGGTCGTTCGTCAGAAGCTGTCCGCTCAACTGAGGCAGGTTGCTGGTCAAATTTTTTACGGCCTGAAATCTTTTGAAGAAGACAAGTACCTGAAAGAAAGTTACCACGCTTTATTCGGCAACAGCATCTATTTCGATGAAAAAGTCTACACTGATATCCTCCGCCTCCGTTCCTACATAGATGTAATCAGGCTGAGAGACGGGTTATTGGCTGATGCGATAACCGTTGCAGTTTTGTCCAGCTTAATACCCGTTTCCTGTTTGAAAAAGGCCGGTGACGTTCGATTTAAAACAAAAAAGGAACTGGAAAAAGAAAAATCGGAGTTAGGTGAATTTCTTCCTGCCAAGTTAATTGAAATGGCAGAAGACATCGTCAGGATGGACTACTCGCTGGCATCCGCTCCCGAGTTCGCAGCGGCTAATGCCAAAAATATTGACCTTGTGAATGATCTTGCAATCGATGCAGTCATTACAAGCCCGCCATACCTGAACGGCACGAATTACTTCCGCAATTCTAAACTTGAACTTTGGTTTCTGCGCCACATCCAGTTTAAGAATGATCTGAGATACTTTCGGGACCAGGCATTAACGAGCGGGATTAACGACGTTAAGCTAAAAAGCGTGTCGCACAATAAAGATGAAACGATAAACAAGAGCAAACTGCTCAAAGACACTATTTTGTTGCTTGACAAGCACGCCTATGACCAACGCATACCGAAAATGGCGCGTAACTATTTTGAAGAAATGGATGACGTTTTTTCAAAACTCAGAATTCATCTGGCGAATCAGGCAAAGATATTGATTGACATCGGTGATTCTATTTTTGCCGGAGTTCACGTTCCCACTGATGAAATATTGACGGAGATACTGCAAAAGTCAGGATACTCTTTTCTGGAGAAGAAACTGTTGCGCAAGCGCCGGTCCAGAAATAAGCAAGTACTCAGCCAGAGTTTGCTGGCATTTGAACACAAAAAGCCGACAGGGAAAAGAAAGTGCGGTAATAACACCTTTTTTCGGGCTCAAAAAAATTGGCAGGATTTTAAAAATAGTCTGCCTCATCAACAACTTCCATACTCTAAGAGAAATTGGGGACATGGCTTGCATTCACTTTGTTCCTATCAAGGCAAACTGAAGCCGGCAATTGCTCATAATCTGGTCAAAACATTTGTCCCTGAGGGCGGAAAAGTTTTGGACCCTTTCTCCGGTGTGGGAACAATACCGCTTGAAGCAGCGCTGAATGGCATGAAATCCTATGGTATTGACATCAGCGTTCCTGCTTATTACATCTCATCAGCTAAAATTTCTGCACACCTCAGAGTCGAATGCCTTAACTACATCGAGCAACTTCACAGCTTTATCCGATTCAATCAGTGTTCAGAACGTGAAATAAATGAGGCAAAACAATTCGGATTTAATAAAACCCTGTCAGAATATTACGAGGACAAAACGCTTAGAGAAATTATACTCGCAAGACGATTTTTTAAGGAGAATTATCCGAAAAATCCCAGTGAAATGCTGGTGGTATCCGCTCTTTTACATATACTCCATGGTAATCGCCCTTATGCGTTAAGCAGGCGGTCACATCCGATCGTGCCTTATGCACCGCAAGGAGAATTTATATACAAAAACTTAGTCAGGAATCTCACTGATAAAGTGAATAGGACACTGGATAAAGAGTTACCGGTTAACTTTACTCCCGGCAAAATCTTCAACCAGGACACGACTGCTGTTTGGCCGCAGGAAATCAGCGACGTGGATGCTGTGATCACCTCGCCGCCTTTCTTCGGGAGCACGCGTTTTTATTTGGCGAATTGGCTCAGAATATGGTTCACAGGTTGGTCAGACGTTGATTTCAGGTATCAGGTCAATTCTTTTGTTGAAGAAAAACAGAAAAAAGATTTTGCTGTTTATGAAAACATATTCCGGCAATCTCGGGAGCGTATGAAGAGGGGAGGAGTTTGCGTACTCCACCTTGGAAAAAGCGCCAAGTGTGATATGGCAGAGGAATTGAAGAAGGTGAGCAGGAGATGGTTTCATACGGCTGATTTGTTCGACGAGAGCGTTGCCCATTGCGAATCCCATGGAATACGGGATAAGGGAACAGTGACGTCTCACCAGTACCTGGTCCTGGTTTAGTCCAAATTCAGCAGCTTCTTATTTTCAGTTGAAAGATGATCAATAAGGCCGTAATGCTGGAGTATCTTTTTTATTTCTTGTATCCGTTCAGGCAAGTCGGATTCTTCCCGCACCTGTAAAAATCTTTCAACGCCTTTATCGATGTCAATGTCATGATTTCTGATGGGATGCTTACTTGAAATCAGTTCGAGATCCGCGCCGGTAATTTTGGCCAAATCGATTAATTCGTTGTTTGTATAAAATTGACTTGGCCACTTGTCACGCTTATTCTCATTTGCGCTTCTTGAGAGTAATGCAGCATTTTGTTGTGTGAGAGGATACAGATATTTCGATGGCAGGATATGGTCAATAGCCCATGAGTTGCGATCTTTGATATCCAAAGGGATCTTTGTTTTGAAACATTTGTGCTCAAATCGGTCAAATAAATTTTGCAGGTCGATAGTTTCGGTTTCTTCTTTAAGAAATAAATCGGCAATTCTCCTCTTGACGGCAGACTCATGCAATTGTTGTCTGGTTCGTTTCGAATTCAAAATTGCGTTTATTGCTCCTTTGCAGCTTCTGCATTCCATTTGCCTTTCCAATGGCCCCCAGTTGGTATGCTTACTGAATGCCTTAAAAGGCAATATTCGAGAACAAACATTACACTGCTTCCAATACGATTCCGGATGCTCCGTCGCCGTTCGGAAAAATCCCTCCCAAAACCTGAGAGCAGTCATAGACTCGGAGTCGTTATATTCCTCTCCCCAGTTTTCAAACAGCAGGCCGGATTCTTTCGAATGACTGAAATGGCAGTGTTCACACTCCCATACACAGTTCTCAACAGCCTCTTTGGGGGAGAGTAATTCCTGTCCGATTCGGACATAGTTTATTTTCCTGCAGATCACGCACGTATAGGCCACCCATGCGTCGTGGTAAGGAATGCCTTCTACCCGTTCGATTCCGGTTACATTAATTGTTTTTCTTCTTGTCATACCAGGGTGGTTTTCATTTAATGATATTCCCTTGTCCGCAAGCGTAAAGCTTCTGCGTTGGAACACAAGCCAACAACCATAAGTCACATATCAAAGGGCCAGCGACCCCAGGCTGGCGCCGCCGCAGATGTACCAGGTCTGTCCCGTGATGAAACCGCTGTCTTCCTCGCATAAAAAAGTGACCACACGGCCGATGTCTTCGGGCGTTCCGAGGCGTTTTACCGGAACGCTTTGCGCGATCCTGTCTTTCTGTTCGCTCTCTTCCGGCACCAGTTCGTGGAACATGTCCGTGACGATGGGACCCGGCGCGACACAGTTAACCGTGATCCCGTCTTTTGCCAGTTCCAGCGCCCAGGTGCGCGTGATACCGATCTGGCCCGCCTTGGTAGCTGCATAGTTAGTCCGGGTGACCAGGCCCAGTACGCCGCGGGAAGATATGAGGATGATGCGACCGAACTGCGCGCTGCGCATGGCCGGAATAAATTGTTGCGCCAGCGTGATGGCGCTGCCCAGGTGTAACTGCGTCAGGTAGTCCAGGTCTTCCAGTTTCACGTCTTCCAGCAAATCCGGGCGGATTACCCCGGCATTGTGAACGAAGCTGGTTACCGCGTATTGCCCCGCTATCTCCTTTCCCACTTCCAGTGTTGCCCCGGTGTCCGCCAGGTCGGCCGTGTAGTTGGCCAGGCGTTCATCGGAAAACTCCGGGGTTTGCCTGGAGATGTTGACCACCTGGTAACCGCCATCCAGAAATCGCCTGGTAATATCGGCGCCGATGCCCCGGTTGCCGCCGGTAATGACGACCACTTTATTATTTCCGCTCATGTTTCACCTCTTCCATAACTATGTTGTTAAAATCAGCCACCGGGTCCTTGTCCGGTGGCGCAGCAAAAAAAACAGCCTGGCCGGATTTATCCTGTTTGCCCGTAACCTGCACCCTGCTCCCGGTGTGGAGGCACGATGCGGCCAGGTAGGTGACCATTACCGGCCCGCAGTCCAGTTTGACCAGCCCGATATTCAAGGGAAATTTATCCCTGAAAAACTCACTGGTGCTGGCCCGGGAACGGGTCCAGGACAGTACTTTACCCATAGGGCTGACGGCCTCCCAGGACAATTCATCACACAGGCAACGGCTGCAGACTTCCTGTGGCGGGTACTGTACCTTGTCACACCTGGCGCAGACCTGCAGCCTGAACAGGCCCTCTGCCGCAGCTTCGTTGACCTGCTGCCAGAGACGGGAACGCGCGGCCGGCGGCATTGTGTTCCCTGTCATTCCCCTCCCCTCCCCAGGATTACCGCGCTGGTGCATAAACAGCGGTCATAATTAACCATGCCATATCCGCTTGCCATGCCGTGCCTGGCGCCTGCGACCTGGTTGGACAGGCCGGTTTCGGTCAATTGCCGGATCGCCTCGACCGTGCCCAGGAAACCGCCGGCAGCGCCGGCCTGTCCTGCCGACAGTTGCCCGCCGCAGGTGTTATGGGGCAGGCCCCCGCCGTTCCAGGTCAACGGCCGGGTCCGGACGAATTCGGCTGCTCCGCCCTTTTCACAAAAGCCCAGGTCTTCCATCTGGATCATGGATATTACCGGGTAGTCATCGTATGTCTGCAGAAAATCCATGTCACCGGGGCCAAGTCCGGCCTGCTCGTACATCTGGTCGCGATACAGACTCCATCCGCCGCGAAAATGTACGTCGTCGTCAGACCAGGCATTATGCCGCTCTCCCGCAGCCAGGATGTGCGCATAGGGTAATTGCAGTGCCTCGGCCCGGGCAACCGTCATGACCAGGAAACCTTCCGCCCCGGCAACCGGCATGACACAATCGAACAGGTGCAGGGGTTCGCTGATGGGACGAGCACTCAGGTAGTCTTCCATGGATAACGGCTTGTTGAAGACCGCGGTGCCTGCGGCCAGGGCGTTCTCCCGCTGGGCGATGCAGACGCGGCCGAAATCTTCCCGCTCTGCCCCGTATTTCTCCATGTAGTGGCGGGTAATCATGGCGAAAACCGTATTCGGCCCACCCGCGCCGTAAGGGAATACGGCATCGGTTGAAAACCTGCTGAAGTTCCTGACCAGGTCCGCGAATGTGTCGGCTGAAGCCGTATCCGCGCCGATGCAGGCGACGATATCCGCATCGCCGGCCTGTACCGCCCGCGCCGCGCGCCGGGCGGCCACCGGGCCGCTGGCGCCTCCCATCGGGACCTGTTCCAGCCAGCCTGGTGAGATGTCCAGGTATTCGGTCATGCTGACAACGCTGTCGGGCGCCAGGGTGAAACTGGCTATGGCGAGACCGTCAATATCGTGTTTTTCCAGGCCGGCCCGTTCCAGCATTCGGGCAAATACAGCGCCGGTGAACCAGGCCGCGCTGCGCTCGCTGCGACGTTCGTACGGCAGACTGGTCGGGGCGACGAGTGCGACATCACTGTAAGGCTGCATCTTTTCTCTTTCTCTTGCGCGCTCTGAGGTCAATACAATGCCCCTCTTCCACCAGCCTACCGGCCAGGGTCTTGATTTCGCCCCGCTGCAGTTTTTGCGATGCGGTCATGGGCAATTCGGTGACAAACATGTACCAGGCCGGCACCTTGTAATAAATCAGCCGTTCGTTACAGAAGTCGTACAAGGTCCCGGCCGCATCCTCCCCGGCAGCCTGTTGCTTCCCGGCAGTTTCATTCAGGATTATACAGACGCCGACCTCTTCACCGCGGGTTTCATCGTATATGGGCGTTACCGCGCAGTTGGCAACCGCCGGGTGCTGGAACAGGACATTCTCCACTTCCACGGCTGCGATGTTCTCGCCGCTGCGCCGGATGATGTTCTTGCGCCGGTCCACAAAATGAAATGATCCGTCCTCACTGATGCGCACTACGTCGCCGGTATGGAAGTAACCTCCTTCCCATACCTTCGCCGTCTCTTCCGGATTTTTGTAATAACCGGAAAAGAAACCCTTGCGCGGGTTCTCGCCCGCGGCGCGGACCAGCAGTTCTCCCGGCTCCCCTGCCCCGACGTCGTTACCCTGCTCATCCACCAGGCGGTACTCGACGACTTCAGGCGCCCTGCCGATACAGCGCGTGCCGATATGGCGCGGTTCCTTGTTCGCGGTAATACAGACATACGTGCCGGTTTCGGTCATGGCCCAGCCCTCCACCAGGGGAAAGCCGAAGCGCTCTTCAAAACGCTGCAGGTGCTTCGGGTCGACGCCCGCCCCGAACCCGAACTTGACCTGCCGGCCCACGTCGTCATGCTCCGTCTCAGGCTGGTTCAGCAGGATTGCCGGTATCACGCCGAGGTAATGCAGGCAGGTCGCCCCGGATTCGCGCACCGTTTCCCACCAGGTGGATGCGTGAAAACGGTCGAGCTGGATGATGCAGCCGCCGCTCATGATCATCGCCATCATCGAACACAGCGCGTTCATGTGCACCAGCGGCAGCGGCGTCAGCATCCGCTCCTCTCCGTAGGTCAATTGGCAATAGCCGTCAATATCTGCGTACCACTGCCCCATGCAGGTAAAATACTCGTTGTT
The DNA here is from genome assembly GCA_965204045.1 of Gammaproteobacteria bacterium. GTDB lineage: Bacteria > Pseudomonadota > Gammaproteobacteria > Eutrophobiales > Eutrophobiaceae > JAAXHV01. The sequence continues at coordinate 3,020,224 of CBDBDW010000002.1, read as the reverse complement.
CAACATACAGCCTTTCGGTGTCCCCGTTGTCCCGGAGGTGTAAAGGACTGCGACCTCGGTCTCTTTGCCAAGCTCTCCTGTTGCCATTTCCATATTGCAAGGAGGCAGGTGCGACATTGATGCCGTATCCGTGACAGGTGTTCCGCTATCACCATCGGCCAGGGCAGTCTGTACCTTGTCTCGATAACCGGGCAGGCACAGGACGAGGCAGGCATCACTGTGGTTGACTACATAAGCGATCTCACGGGGCAGAAAGCCGGAATTAACCGGCACCACACTGGCCCCGAGTTTATTCAAGGCGAGGAAGTGCAGAAAGAATTCGGCCCGGTTGTCCAGCATGACTGCAACCCGCTGGCCGTGACCGTACCCGGCACCGGCATATTGCTTACTCAGTACATCAACGGCCTGCAACGCTTGGGTATAGGTATAATCAATGGCGCCTTCATGATATTCCCGCGTAGCCTGGCGCGGGATGTGCAATAAAGCCTGTGCGGAGACTTTTCTCTCAGTCTTCAGAAACTCGTTGAATACGGTAGTCATTTTCAGATAAAACTGTACCCCAAAACAGGTCTTTGAGCTTACCTGTCCGTCAAAACGAACAGGGACGCTTTGTGTTATTCTATCAACTTCCTGCTTTCCAGTCGGCTGCATGTTGTTTTTTAGCTGTGAGAGATAATGTATGGCAAATAAGCGCACATTCAGAAAAAGAAAAAATGCATCAATTTGGTCGGATAAAAACTGGGCAGTTGTATATGGAAAGCTGCAACAAGGTCCCGGTAGCCCGCCTAAAACAAAACCTCTTTTTAAATGTGTAGGAGAAAAAATTCCGTTTGACGCACTTGGCAAAATAGAAAAAAAACTGAAGGGAGAAGAAGATGAAGTAGAGGGGGTATATATCGCTCATGATTCTATGGGGACGGCAAGGTACGTCGGTAGGGGAAAAATTTTTAGCCGTCTCAAGCAACATATAAATAACTATCCAAACGAACTGGTATATTTTTCATTTTTTGTCGTAAAAGATAAACAACATGAACGCGAAGTTGAGACGTTGTTGATCAGGGGAGCGGGGCCTTTACTTGAATTCAATGAGAAGAAGAAAGGAGTGGGAATCTATCCTGGCGATGTAAAAGATTACGAAGCAGGAACAGACTATTTTGAGCGTCAAATAAAGAAAGGGCCTAAAGTACCATAGGAGCATGAACCATGGATGAAATAAGACCTGCTCTGGATACGTGCCTGGCACTTCTGCACAATTAATGGAACTTTACTATGGCAATCTACGAGTTTCCACCTGTTTGGCTGCAAAGACTCTCCCTTTTATCAAGACGCTTCAGATGACATCCTCAATTATTTCTATCGGGCAATCTTAACCTTTGTAAATTCTGCAAAAGCATTTGGCCATGAACTGCTTTTGTAACTACTCACCCCCACTCGTCCTTCCTGCACTTCTCCTCGTTCGTCATTCCCGCGCGCCCCCCGTCATTCCCGCGCAGGCGGGAATCCAGTGAAAAAAACGTCCCACAGGGACACGTTATAAGGTGTCGCAAGCGACCCGTTTAACAGACTGGATTCCGGCCTTCGCCGGAATGACGAAGGGAGCGCGGGACGAACAGGGGGGTGAGTAGTTACCTGCTTTTTAAAAAAATATACAGTTTTTCGATAGAGTTTGCTAAAGCGTCCAGACGGGAGAATGGCATAGTGAAGGAACCCGTATAGATCAAATCCCATTGACTGTGCTGAGCAGGTTTCGTAATGCAGGTAGTAGTTCAGTAATATCGGTTTGAATGATGTCCCAGATAACGTCATCATCAAGACCAAGATAGCCGTGTGCCAGACGGTTTCGCGTTGCAACAATGCTTCGCCATTGAATTTCCGGGTATTTATCGCGTATTTCATGCGGGATATGAGTAGCAGCCTCGCCGATGAGTTCCATGTTGCGCAGGGTGGCATCATAGGTAAGTGAATCGGCGACGAAAGCAGCCTGGTCCATCCCGGATGTGTAGGCAAGTACCTTTTCGGCAAATTCAATCATATCTCCTACGTACAAGCGCCAATCCCGATCTTCTTCGGTATCGCTAAACATTGATCGCCTCTCTCTCCACATAAGGACGGAATTCCTTGCGCAAGGCTTTATCAGTGACCAGGTCAACCTGACGCCCAAGCAGGTCCTCCAGGTAAAACTGTACTCCAAAGTAGGCTTTTGAAGTTGCCGGTTTCCCATAACTCACCAGAATGTCGACATCGCTGTCATCATTGGCCTGGTCTCGTGCGACTGAACCGAACAAGGTAAGCTCACTGACCCCAAAACGTTGCGCAAGGGTAGATTTGTGTGCCCGGAGCACGTCCAGGACTTCATCTCTGTTCATAGGGTCTTCTATGGATTCGTTAAAACATATCGGGCTTTATTTACTGAGTTGGTAACGCGCCATGTTTCCTTAATCGTTCGTGTACTTCCGTTCTGATGTTTTCTGGTGTCTGGTCACTGATACCGCTGTTCTCTCCCTCAATCAGGGCAAGACGTATTGCTTCGATGCCGGTATTACGGCTGTGACGCTCTCGAATAAGATCGCTGATCACTTCGCTCTCAGAGCGGTATTGACCGCTGGCGACTTGGGATTTTAACCATTCGTCGTGAGCATCTGTAAAGGTAATACTCTTTCTTGGCATGATGTTGTCCTTCGAGGCGTCTATCTGGTGCGATTATGCACCATATTTGTGTTTGTTATAAACTTAAACCGCGCAGATTATGAGTTTCCATTTTTTCCAGTCAAGCATTGCTTTAGCTGCCCAATGGTAAGCGTGTCCCGGGTTTTGTGTATCATCGCATGGCAGTTTGGACAGATTGGGACAAGGTCATTGAGCGGATCGATCTCATATTCAGTTCCAATTTCTGCGAGAGGAACAAGATGATGCACATGGATGTAATTCTTACCGATTGGTCCGTACATTGACTCAAAATCGAAAGAACATACTGAACATTTATAACCGTGATGGTAACTACTCACCCCCACTCGTCCTTCCTGCACTTCTCCTCGTTCGTCATTCCCGCGCGCCCCCCGTCATTCCCGCGCAGGCGGGAATCCAGTGAAAAAAACGTCCCGAAGGGACACGTTATAAGGTGTCGCAAGCGACCCGTTTAACAGACTGGATTCCGGCCTTCGCCGGAATGACGAAGGGAGCGCGGGACGAACAGGGGGGTGAGTAGTTACCCGTGATGTTTTATATATTGCGAAAATCCCTTATTGCGCGCCAAGGCACATCGGGCTCGGTCAGTTTGATTGAATCGCTGAGTCGTTGCGTTGATTCGGCGAGGGTCTGCAAGTTGCGTACTACGGCATCCTGCACCAGCAGTGATTCGTGAAAGGCGGATTGCCCCCCGTCAGTGTATCCTTCAATCCGTTTAATACATTCACGGATGTGCTCCAGCAGCACAGGGTCGGAGTGCGCATCCGGGGTCATAACGGCTGCGCTTCCCGCAGCACCCTTTCGCGTAACGCCGGATGCAGGGCGCCTTCGGTGACCACATCCACCTGACGCTGTAGCAGGTCCTGCGCGTCTCCCAGCAATCCGCCCAGCGCCAGGCCCGTCGCACCGGGGCATAACGTGACCAGCAGGTCAACGTCGCTATTCTCGTCGGCATCGTCCCGGGCCATGGAGCCGAACACCCGCACGTCGGCAATACCGTGGCGTTCCGCCAAGGCGAGGAGTCCGGCCCGGTGTCGGATGATCAGCGGATGCATGTCAACCTCCATGGCCGGCTTGGCGTACCTGCGTGCACTCTTTTCTCTTGCCTCATTCGGAAAATGATATACGGAAACCAGCGGCCGTTCAAAGCAAATTCAGGACACCCATAAATTCATCTGTCCCCAGTGGAGTATGAGCAGAAGCAAATCCTGGGCGGGCAGGACATCGTGCCCAAGATCTGTCAAAGCTCTATGGAGAGAGCGCGAAGCAGCGCGTACATCAAGCAGAAACCTCACGAAGCCTTGCGCACCGCGATGCGGTCATGCACATGTTCCCCCGCTAATGAGCGGTGAGCAAAAAGAAGGCAGGCCTGGATATCTTCCAGTTCGAGTAACGGATAGTCCTTGAGTAGATCCTCAACGGTTTCTCCCGCCGCCAGGTTGGCCAGCACGTGCTCCACGGCGATGCGCATGTCACGGATAATCGGTTTGCCGCCGAAGACGTCCGGTCGCATTGTGATGCGTTCCAACAGTTCGTTCTCTTGAACCATGGTTTTCTCCTTACTACGATAGAGATGCTTCTATTCATTATATCGCTTGCATACAAGCGCCAATCCCGGTCTTGAGAGCTCCTGTCCGTGAGAGCCCCTGTCCGTTGATAATGTCTCAGCAACGCCATAAGATAATGCCATCATTTTATCGGGATTGTAATCATGTCATCATTTGTCAGGATACAGGTCCAGCTTACGGAAGAACAGGCCAGGGCGCTCAAAGTCCGCGCGCGCAATGAAGAGCGCTCTATGGCCGACCTTTTGCGAGAGCGTCAGTGAATACCTGGCGCGCCGGCCTGCATGGAACCACGGCGACTTGCTTGAGCGCGCTAATGCCATGACCGGCCGTTTTCACTCGGGATCTTCCGACATTGCAATAAATCACGACCGGTATCTGGATGAGGCATACGATTCGTGAGATGGTTTGTCGATACATCGGCGCTGCTCGCCCTGCTGGACGGTGACGAATCCTGACACCAATGCTTCAACCTGCTGTCTGGCGAAAGTACGATTTTCAATACCTGAGGAATTTGTCTGGAGAGACGGGGGCAGGGACAGAGGGGGTCAGAGTAAAATCACCACCGTTCCTGCCGCCTGCAACGCTCCTTGCGATTTTACTCTGACCCCTGGATTTGTGGAAAGGGACGGATTTCAAATCCGTCCCCGCGCAACTCCGGGGGACTACAGGATTTGGATAAGTATGCCCACGCCGGCGATGATGATGCCAGCAAAAACGAATAAAGAGCCGACCATCCATTTCAGGAGCCGGGTTTCCAGGTTGGACATGTCGGTTCTCAGGTTTGCAATATCGGCCTTTGTCGCCAGTTCTGGTAGCTGCGACACTTGCATAACGTCCTCCGCCGCCTTTGATGCGCTCTCTTCCGATGCGCCGACTTCAATAAATGCCTGGTAAAGTGGAACACTGCTCATAAGGGTTACCTCCTTTTAAGTTTAACGTTACGTTCCAGGTCCGGAAGTTGCTCCACTTCCGCCCATGTTCTACAATTTACGCGCCCCTGCCCGGGTTGTCAACTACTGAAATGAAGGCGGGAATCCAGTAGATGACAAAACTCCTTATAAGGAGTGTTTTTTTCACTGGATTCCCGCGTTCGCGGGAATGACAAAGCGGAGCGCGGGAACGACGAGAGAGGACGCAAATGACGAGAGGGGACGCAGGAATGCTTGCCCCTGCTACCTGGTCCCCGTCTGGGAGCGTTGTAATTGTCCGGCAAAAGCGTCTGCTTCCGCTGCGGCGCGCGGGCTTTTATCCGTAACTGAGAATATCCAGGCGAACAGGAAACACGCGCCCATGGAGAACAGTGTCGGGTAGGCGAAGGGAAACAGTGGTTTCGCATGACCCAGCACTTTCACCCAGACGGTCGGTCCCAGGATGATCAGGCTGACGGCAAGCAGCAGCCCGGCATACCCCCCGAACAGGGCGCCCCGGGTGGTGAACCCTTTCCAGTACATGAACAGGAACAGGACGGGGAAGTTGGCGCTGGCCGCGATCACCAGCGGCAAGGTGGCCAGCACCGCCACGTTCTGGCCCCTGAACAGGATTGCCAGCAACATGCCGACGGCGCTCAACAGGACCACGGTCACCCTGGACACGCGCAGTTCTTCCGCGTCGGTGCAATCCCCCTTGCGGATGACGCCGGCAAACAGGTCGTGGGACACGGTCGCGGCGGCGGATAACATCAGGCCTGAAACCACGGCAAGAATGGTGGCGAACGCGACCGCGCAGATAAAACCCATGAAGATGTTGCCGCCGATGATCTGTGAGAGGTGGACCGCCGCCATGTTGCTGCCGCCGCGCAACGCCAGTCCGCCGGAGGTGAATTCCGGTTGCCGGTCAACAGCACTATGGCGCCGAGGCCGATGAACACCACGACGAACTGGAAGTAACTGATGATGCCCATGGCCCAGGCCGCGGAGCGCCTGGCCTGCACCCCGTCCGGCACGGTGAAAAACCGCATCAGGACGTGGGGAAGTCCGGCGGTCCCGCCGACGAATGCCAGGGTCAGGGATACGACGGAAACGATATCCGGGTACAGCAGTCCCGGTTGCATGATGGCGACCCCCCGGGGATGCGCGTCCACGGCCAGTCCGGCCAGCTTGCCGATATTGAAATCAAAGGCAGCGAGTACCCCGACGGAGAGTATTGTGCCGCCGCCGACCAGTAACACCGCCTTGATGATCTGCACCCAGGTAGTTGCAATCATGCCGCCGAAAGTCACGTATATCGTCATCAGCACCCCCACAACCAGCACGCCCTGGGTGTAACTGAGACCGAACAGGGATTCGAACAGGGTGCCTGCCGCGACCATTTGCGCCAGCAGGTAGGGCACCGCAACGGCCAGGGTGACGACAGCCGCCATCAACCGTATCGGCCGCGCCTGCAACCTGACGGAAACCGCGTCCGCGAAGGTATAGGAGCCCAGGTTGCGCAGTTTTTCCGCGATCAGGAACAGGACCACCGCCCAGCTCAGGATCAGGTTTACGATAAAAAAGATGGTGTCATAGCCGGCGAGATAAAACAGCCCCACCAGGCCCAGGAAAGATGCGGCGGACATGTAATCCCCGGAAATGGCGATGCCGTTCTGGATTCCCCCGATGGTATTGCCGGCGACGTAGAAGTCTTTCCTGGAGCGGGTGCGGCGGGCCGCATAGGCGGTGATGAACAGTGTGGCGATGATGAACAGCACGAACGATGCGATGGCGGGGTAATTCAGGTCAGTCATCATCCCGGGACCCATGCATGTCAAGGTATGCGGAATTGATCCTGATCACGTAATACAAGGCCGCGGCAAGTATGAACAGGACGATGAACAGGGCCATGAACATGCCCACGGAGATGACGCCGCCTTGCGCCAGTGGCGCGCCCATGAATCCCTTTGCGTACACGCTGAGCAGGTCGAACGCCAGCACCAGCCCGACCAGCGCGCTGATCAGCGTCCAGGACAACCTGCTGTGGATGCGCCTGAATTTCCGGTAGGCGGCGGAGTTAACGGATGTCCCTGGTTCGGACGACATTCAGAAGTAGATGAGTATGTTTTCCAGCGGGGCGTCGCAGTTGAGCAGGTCGACGCGCTTGGCGGCTATCCTGAATCCTTCCTCCTCGATGCGCAGCCTGTGATGACAGGTCCCGGCAAAGACATCCTGTTTTTCACGCCGGTACTGCAGCATGAGAAAGCGTGAGTTGACACTGCATTCAGCCGCGCTTTCATCATATCCTTCCAGGATGACGTTGCCGACCAGGTGCACACTGCGGGGCTTGGGCTGCAGGGAAAACGCATTGGGATGCTTGTAGCGTTTGATGCGCACCGCCCTCAGCAAACCCGTCTCGTAGATCAGGGAAACGTGGTTGTGCGGGTCTTCCTGGTCCGGCGCCGCCGGGACCCAGTACTCCGCGTCCTCGAGGTACAGGGCATTCCATTCTTCCCAGCGCTGCTCATCCAGCAGGCGCGCTTCGTGATAGAGGAACTGTTCTAATTCTCTGAGATCAGGCGAATTGGCTGGTTGTTCGGTAGGCATCGGGGTACTGTCCTGTTCGGGTATCAAGTCGGTCTTTATAACTGTGTCGGGTACGGTCAGGGACGGATTTTAAATCCGTCCCCATTCTCTCGAAACCTAAGCCGTAGCCTCACGCGGCGCCGACCATGTAGTCCTTCCAGGTGCGGAACTGGTGGCGGAAAACCATGTCGGAGGTGCCGGTCGCGTGCCTGGCGCCATCCTCGTCCACTTCGTCCTCGCCCAGGTGGCGGTGTTGACTCACCCACTCATTGCCGTCCTGTGTCTGCAGGCCGTACTGCAGCCTGTGGTAGGCTTCGTAATCGTCCGGGCCGACCAGGTTGGCATGGGAATTGATCAGGTTGCAATACGTGATGGAGCGCTGGAACAGTTCCTCCGGCGCCCCTACCTGCCTGAACACCCAGGATTCAATAACGGTTTTGTCTACGGCTACCGGCTTGACGACACGGATAGAGGTGATGGCGCCCTTCAGAGTGAAACTTGGATACACCACGGTGTTATGGCGGTTTACCGCAAGGATTTCCCGCGCCTTTTGCTCACCGTATTTCCCGATCAAAGCGTCCATGTAGCCGGGTATGGGTGAATAGGCGGAGTGAATGCTGAATTTGCCGCCGGTGACGCTGTGCCCGTAATCCCAGGCCGTCAGGCCCATCTTTTCGAAGAATTCGTAGTTGTTGGTGAACGGCGCCAGCATCTCGAGTTCGAAGGGGACGGGATCGTCCTCTTTCAGGCGCTCGTCAAAGACCCGCTTCGCGGTGCCGCTGGAAGACTGGTGCACGACCATGGGATGCATGGCGTCATTCAGGTTCTCCACAAACATCTTCCAGTTGGAGTCATGCAGGTAACGGAAACAACCCCCGGCTATTTCAATGCGGCCTTCAGGGGAGCGTTCCACCAGGTTGTCGATGGACACCGCCGCGCCGCTCAGCCAGGTCTTCAAATCCGGACCATCGGGCGTAAGGCTGGCGAACACCAGGCCGTGGTAGCTGTCCACCCGCGGGACCTGCTGCATGTTGGATTCTGCCCTGCCCTTGCCGAAACCGGCGCCGCTGTAACCTTCCTCCCGGGGGATATGGAGCAACGTCCCGTCGGTATCGAATACGTAACCATGATAGCTGCAGCGCAGTTTGGGCATGTTGCCGCAACTGTCTCCCACCACCTGGGCGCCCTTGTGGGCGCAGCGGTTGAACAGCACGTACACCTTGCCGTCCTTATGCCGGGTCATCACCACCGGTTGCCGGCCGATGCTGGTGGCGAAATAATCCCCCGGTTTTTTTACCTGGCTGTCATGGCCGACATAGATCCAGGACCTGTTCCAGATGCGCTCCATTTCCAGGTCGAAGACTTCGGGGTCGGTATAGACTTTCTTATGGACGCAATCCTCCCTGATCAATCCCGCCAATTGGTTATCAGTGTAATGCGCCATCTTCAATTCTCCCGCAGGTGCTGCATTCAGCCTCGCATATCTTGCTGATTATAACCCATGATCAATCCGATAACACCTCACCGCGGGCAATAGCAAGTCCCAGCATTTCCTCCGGGTTGGGGGGTTTTGCGGCGGTTCTGAGTTCAATCTCTTCCAGGTTGTCCCGCTCGGCATTCAGTTCGGCCGCAAACTTCCCTGCCTCGTACTGCTCCGGCCAGTGCTGGGCCTTGTAACCGTAACGGGCCGCGGCATTCAGTACGAACTGCGGTTCGTTCATGATCGGGCGCGCCAGCGCCACCATGTCCGTCCTGCCCGCGGCAACCAGGGTATTTACCTGGTCCGCGCTGGTGATATTGCCCGCGACAATGGTCGCAATGCCCGTCTCGTTGCGCACCAAGTCGGCAAACGGCGCCTGGTACATGCGCCCGTAAACGGGATCTTCGTGACTGACCACCTGGCCCGTTGACACGTTGATAATGTCGGCGCCGCTTTCCTTGAGCAGCAGGAGGAGTTCCCGCAGGTCCTGTTCGGTCAGTCCGCCGCTGATCCAGTCCGTTGCTGAAATTCTCACCGATACGGGCCGTTCCGCCGGCCATGCCCGGCGCACGGCGCGCAGGATGCGCAACGGGTAGCGGGCCCGGTTGCCTATATCCCCGCCGTACTCGTCGGCGCGCCGGTTGGTGTAAGGACTGATGAACGAAGACAGCAGGTAACCGTGCGCCATGTGCAGTTCCAGCATGTCGAAACCGCCGGTAACGGCGTTCACGGTGGCATTCACGAAATCGGCTTCCACCCTGTCCATCTCTTCCCCCGACATTTCCCTGGGCAGGCGGCTGTGCTCCAGGTACGGCAAGGCAGACGGCGCAATAATCTCCCAGGCATTTTCCGGAAGGGGCTGGTCGATGCCGCCCTGCCAGGGGATGCAGGTCGCGCCCTTGCGCCCGGCGTGACCTATCTGCGCACAGATTTTTGCATTGCTGTGGCTGTGCACGAACGTACAGATACGCCGCCATTGTTCCGCCTGTTCCGCATTCCATATCCCGGCGCAGCCGGGCGTGATGCGCCCGTCCGCGGAGGTGCACAGCATTTCCGTATTCACGAGACCGACGCCGCCTACGGCCCGGGCGCCGTAATGAACAAAATGCCAGTCTCCGGGCATGCCGTCCGGTGCGCAGTACTGGCACATGGCGGACAACTGTACGCGGTTCTCCACGCGCAGTCCGCCTATCCTGAACGGCTGGAACATCGGCGCTGCAGGGTTTTCCGTGTCGATATCGTCGAACCCGGTCAGGGTGCGGGCATGTTGCGCAAACCAGCGGTCCATAGAACGGATAAAAGCCGGATCGCGCAGCCTCAGGTTGTCGTAAGTCACGCGTTTGGAACGCACCAGCATGTTGAACGTGAATTGCAGCGCATCCTGCCGGGCGTAACGGTCCACGTTCTCGAACCAGCGCAGACTGGTGACCGCGGTGCGCTGCAGGCGGTCCGCCTCGGGTTTGCGCATCTCCTGGTAGGCATCCAGGGCCGCACTGACCCGGTTGCCGTGTTGCTGAAATACATGCGCCAGCGTGATCGCGTCTTCCATGGCCAGCTTGGTGCCGGAACCGATGGAAAAATGCGCCGAGCGGCCCGCATCGCCCAGCAGCACGATATTCCCGTGACAGAGCCTTGCGTTGCTCACCACGGGAAACTCGCGCCAGGGCGAGCGGTTGGTGATGATGGGATGGCCTTGCAGGTCTTCCCTGAACACCTCCTCGATATAAGCCCGGGTATCCTCCTCCGAGAACGCATCCATCCCTGCATTCAGCCAGGCCTGGTGGCTGCACTCCACGATCCAGGTGGACATGCCCTCTTCATAACGGTACCCGTGCACCCACCACCAGCCATGTTCGTTGCGGCGGAACGCAAAGGTGAAATTGTCCAGCGGCAGGGTGGTAGCCAGCCAGCAAAAGCGATTGGGACGCCAGTCCATTTCGGTGCCGAATTCTTCGGCATACGCGCTGCGCACCATGGAGGTGATGCCGTCGCCGGCGACAACCAGGTCGTGGCCGTCCATGTCCAGTTGCGCCAGGTCGGTGATGTCGGTATTGAATCTCAGGGTAACGCCAAGCTCCTCGCAACGGTCATGCAGGGCATTCAGCAGCTTAAGGCGCGACAGGCCGCAGAAGCCGTGGCCGCCGCTGACGACCCGGGTCCCATGGATGCGCGTCTCTATCCTGTCCCAGTAGGCGAACTGCTCGACTATGCGTTTGTAGCTGGGCGCATCGGCCTCCATGAACCCGTGCAGGGTATCATCGGAAAATACCACCCCGAAACCCCAGGTGGCGTCGCGCGGACCGCGCTCGATCACGGTAATATCATGACCGGGATTCGCTTTTTTCATCAGCAGGGAGAAATAGAGCGAAGACGGCCCCCCTCCGAGACAGACTATTTTCAAACCGTTCATGCAAGCCGTTCCATTTTTACCAGAGTGTAAATGGGATTATCTTACATGTAAACGATTTGCGTCTCGACTCTCTTCAGGATTTTCTGCTCACCCCTGTTCTTCTTCCAGGCGTTCCCTTACGGTCTTCAGCAGGCGCACGAGTTCCTCCTGTTCCACGGGCTTGAGCACACTCAGGATTTCGTGGGTCCAGCGCTCATGGTCCGGCGCCATCTGACGGAACAGTTCGGCGCCCGCCCGTGACAAACAGATATTCTGGACGCGCCTGTCCGACGAGTGCTGATTTCTGAAGACGAGACCGTCATGCTCCATCCTGTCCAGCAGGCGGGTGATATTTCCTCTCGACGCCAGCAGTTTTGCTGCCAGTGCAGAGGTGCTGAGACCCGCGTCTCCCGCCAGGTCAAGGTGCGCCAGCACATCGAACCTGGACAGGGAACTCCCATAGGACTGCCGCAGCCTGGCCGACATGATCTGGTCAAGTTTTTTTGAACACTTGAGAAGGTAGAGCCAGGCCCTCAGCGAATGTTTGGAATCGCCGGTTTGAGCTTTTGAAGGATCAGTTTCCCTGCCGTCTTGCTTGACGCCGGACACGGTATTGCCTCAATCGGGTATGACGGCCGTTGTTTCGATTTCCACCTTTGCCCCGTCCTCAAGCAGTGCGGAGACCGCCAGCAATGACATTGCCGGGTAGTTCCTGCCCATGATTTCCCTGTAGACCTGACCTATATCCTTCCGGGATGACAGGTATTCCTGTTTGTCCAGGATATACCAGGTCATCCTGGTGACATGCTCGGGCCCGGCATTCGCTTCCGCCAGCACTGCAATCGTATTCTCCAGGGCCTGGCGCACCTGGTCGGCGAGATTATCGCTGAGAATCATATTGTTCCTGTCCCAGCCGATCTGCCCGGCGACGAATACCAGCCTGCCCCGTGCTGCAATTCCGTTAGAATAGCCTTTTGGTCCGGGCCAATCCGGTGGTTGTAGTATCCGCATAAGTGACATCCTGGTTATTGTTTTGCCTGTCGGCGGGACAGGTAATACATTATAACCGCTAATGTATGGAATTCTTAATTCCTAATTCCTGATTCCTAATTTATAATGTGTTCCACCCGCAAGGGTAAAGCCTTCTGACATCATCCATTTCTGTTTGAGAAAAAATCTTATGAAGCCTTATTTTGAGAACATGCAGCGATTCGGCAAGGAATTGAAGTCCGGCCGCATCAAGCGTGCTTCTGCAAGCATGGAACAGTTGAAACAGGTCGAGGCGGAAATCGGGCAACGCAGGAAAGACATCGAGAACGCAGGGTTCTCCACCGAGCAGATCAACAAGCGCGGTTCGATGACAGTATGGCAACGCCTTGAATACCTTATCGACCCGGGGACCTGGCGGCCATTGCACAGCTTGTACAACCCTTCAGATAATGCCAACGGGTCAACCAACGTGGTGGACGGGCTTGCCAGGGTTGCAGGACGCTGGGCCGTCGTGATCGGTTTCGACAACAAGGTGCTGGCCGGCGCCTGGTTGCCGGGCCAGTCGGAGAACATACTGCGCGTTACCGACCTCGCAAAGCGCCTTAATATCCCGTTGATCTGGCTGGTCAACTGCAGCGGGGTGAAACTGGATGAACAGGAAAAATTCTATGCCAACCGGCGCGGGTCGGGCACGACGTTTTATCGCCATGCGGAGTTGAACCAGCTGGGCATCCCCGTACTGGCCGGCATCTACGGCACCAACCCTGCGGGCGGCGGCTACCAGGGTATCAGCCCCACCATTCTGCTGGCCCACAAGGGCGCCAACATAGCCGTCGGCGGTGTCGGCATCGTCTCGGGCATGGCGCCGAAAGGAGGCTTCAGCGCGGAAATGCTGGAAGACCTGGTTGAGAAGACCCGCGCCTTCAGCGCCGAACCGCCGGGAGGAGTCGATACCCATTACCGGGAGACCGGGTTCTTTACCGAGGTGTTTGACGAGGAGACCGGTGTGCTCGACGGCATCCGGGAATACATGGAAGCCATACCCGCCTACAAACCCCGTTTTTTCCGGGTTGCAGATCCTGCGGAACCGGCATTTGCAGCGGAGGACCTGTATTACCTGTTGCCCGGCAACCAGAAGGAAGTGTATTCGTTCGATGAAATACTGGCCCGGGTGGTGGACGGCAGCGAACACATGGAGTTCCGGCCGGACTACGGCCCGGAGGTCTATACCGGATTGTGCAGGATGGACGGCTTCGCGGTCGGCTGTATCGGCAACCGTTCCGGCTACCTGGGCAAAGGTTATCCGGAGTATGCGGACTATCCCGGCATGGGAGGGAAACTGTACCGCCAGGGCCTGATCAAGATGAACGAATTCGTCACCCACTGCGGCCGGGACCGAATCCCGGTTGTCTGGTTCCAGGATACGTCCGGCATCGACGTCGGCGACCTGGCGGAGAAAGCCGAATTGCTCGGCCTGGGCCAGTCCCTGATTTATTCCATACAGCAGACCGACGTGCCCATGATGCTTGTCGTCCTGCGCAAGGGTACGGCCGCGGCCCATTACCTGATGGGAGGACCGACCGCAAACCGGCACAATGCGTTCACGCTGGGCACGCCGGCCACCGAGATCGCAGTCATGCACGGGGAAACCGCAGCGGTCGCCATGTACTCGAGGCGCGCAATGAAGGACAAGGACGCGGGCAAGGCACTGGATGAAGTGGCCGGCAGGATGAACGCGCTTGCTGAACAATACCGGCAGCATTCCAGCCCCGAGTATTGCGCGCGTTACGGCCTGGTCGATGAGATCGTGGACCTGGCGGACTTGCGCAATTATCTCACGGCATTTGCCGGCGCGGCCTACCAGAACCCCCGCTCAATCTGCCCCAGGCACCAGGTGATGCTGCCCAGGATCATTCGGCAATAACCCTGACCAGCGTATCTCACCTGAACAACAAGGTAATACCTGTTAATGTCCGGCGCACTGGTGAAATCAAGGTAGAATCGAGTAAATGGAACAGGCCCTGGAAGTTTTCCTGAACGGTATCGGCGGAGTATTCGCCGGTATGGCAGTGTTGTACCTCTGCATCAAGCTGCTCGCTCTGGTGGCGGACAAGCCGGCGGCGGACAAGGAAGAGTAATGGCATTTATCGAAAACATGGGTATTTTTGCCGTCACGCCCGGCCTGGTGGTAATGTGGCTGATCGGGCTGGCGCTGATCTACCTGGCCGTTACCAAACAGTATGAACCGCTGCTGTTATTGCCCATCGGGTTCGGCATCCTCCTTGCCAACCTGCCGCTGACCGGATTGATGGAGACGGGGGAAGGTTTGCTCTGGCGCTTTTACCATCACGGGATAGAGTGGCGCATCCTCCCACCCTTGATATTCCTGGGTCTGGGCGCGCTGACCGATTTCGGCCCCCTGCTCTCGCAACCGCGGCTTATCTTCCTGGGCGCCGGCGCGCAGGTGGGCGTTTACCTGACGTTTTTTCTGGGTGTCGGCCTGGGCTTCAGCCTGGAGGACGCGGCTACTATCAGTATTATCGGAGGCGCGGACGGGCCGACGACTATCTTCCTGGCGGCCCAACTGGCGCCGCACCTGCTTGGTGCCTGCGCCGTCGCCGCGTATTCCTACATGGCGCTGGTGCCGATCATTCAACCTCCCATCATGCGCCTGTTGACTACGGAGAATGAGCGAAAAATCCGCATGGCCAAGGGCCGCAAGGTCGGTTCCAGGGAGAAACTGCTGTTTCCCATCATTGCGGCCCTGGTGATTATCCTGGTGGTGCCGGCATCGGCGCCGCTGGTATCCATGTTCATGCTCGGCAACCTGTTCCGCGAATCCGGGGTTGTCGATCGTTTGACCGATACGGCGCAGAATTCCCTGATGAACATCGCGACCATATTCCTCGGCGTCAGCGTCGGCGCCACCATGAGCGCGGACACTTTTTTGCGCACCGACGTCATACTTATTTTCTTCCTGGGCCTGTTTGCGTTTATGGTCAGCACGGCCAGCGGCATACTGTTTGCCAAACTGATCAATGTTTTTAGCGTGAACAAGATTAACCCCCTGGTCGGCGCCGCTGGCGTCTCGGCAGTACCGATGGCGGCCCGGGTCGTGCAGAAAATCGGCGCTCAGTCCGATAAAAAGAATTACCTGCTCATGTTTGCCATGGGCCCCAATATCGCCGGTGTGATCGGCACCGTCATTGCAGCCGGTATATTCCTGACCATATTGAAATAAATGCGCGGAGGACAATCAATCTAATATTGCAGAACCTATGAGCGAGTTATTTTTTATTGTGGGATCAGTGCTAGGTTTGCCCTTTTCTATTTGGGTTTTCTTCGATGCGCGAACAAGGAAAAATCGCTCTCTTGGCTGGTCATTCCTAACGTTCATATTAGGGACTTTTATCGCTTTACCACTGTATTTTGCATATCGAAATTTAAAAGCAGGGGAAGTTCGAGAGGGAGGAACCGTCTGGAATATCATCAGAAATTACACTCTCTCCTGGACGGTGTTTATCGTTGTGTTCATGTTTGCAAGTCTTGGTATATCAGAAAATGGAGAGTTTATAGCCTACACGATTATTGTATGGTTATTTATCACTCTTTGTAACTACTCACCCCTCCTGTTCGTCCCGCGCTCCCTTCGTCATTCCGGCGAAGGCCGGAATCCAGTCTGTTAAACGGGTCGCTTGCGACACCTTATAACGTGTCCCTTTGGGACGTTTTTTTCACTGGATTCCCGCCTGCGCGGGAATGACGGGGGGCGCGCGGGAATGACGAACGAGGAGAAGTGCAGGAAGGACGAGTGGGGGTGAGTAGTTAAAGATTTTCTTAAGTTCTCTATAATACATACTCATGCAATGATAATATAAGCAGCGGTAAAGAGTGTTGTGAGTAATACATTCAACAACGTCAGAGCACTGGTTCTTGAGGGAAATATCCGAATTTCGGAGCATGGATATGATGAGATCGCCGCAGTGTTAATTACTGCATACATCCCCAATCCTGAAAAATGGGAACCTGATTTCAAGCGGAGACGCCAATGACCAAGAGAAAACAGACGAAGTTCATTCACGAAGGTAACTTTGTTGCGGAAGTTGAAGTAGAGTTGCTGGAAGAACCCGGAGAGTGGTCGCCATACCTGTCTCTTGATGACGCTTACAGGCTTGACGATGTACGTGAGTCCCTGCGTCGGGGTGACGTCAAGACTGCTGCAAAGTATTCCCGAGTATTCAGCCTTACGCCTGTCGCTGTGTGACGCTTATAAATCAATAGGTTACATAACAATGCAGAAAAATACGGAAGACGTGTTGGCGCCCCTGTCGGGGACCATCTGGAAAATCTCGGTGGCGCTGGATGAAAGCGTAGAGGAAGATGATGAAGTGCTCATCATAGAGGCATTGAAAATGGAAACCCCCGTGTATGCGCCCTGTGACGGCAGGGTAAAGGAGATTTACGTCCGGGAAGGCGATACGGTGGAGGAAGAGCAACCCCTGATGTCCATTGAGACACAATGAATGAGAGGCAGCCATGTTTTTTTGGGTTTCATCCGGGGACGGATTTGAAATCCGTCCCCTTTACTAAAGGAAGGCGGCCATGTTTTTTGAATTAACCGAAGAACAGCAACTGGTGCAGGACACCGCCAAACGGTTTGCCCTGGAGGAGATAGCCCCGACCCTGGAAGAAGAGGAAAGAAACCGGGAGTTCAAACTGGAACGCGTGGCGCAAATGGGTGAACTCGGTTTCTTTTCCTGCGTCCTGCCGGATGAACTCGGCGGGAACGGCATGGGCTTCCTGGAATCCGCGCTCATGGCGGAACAGATCGCCCGGGTGTCCGCTTCCTGGCGCCTGCCGTTCAACATGCAGAACCTGGGGCCTCCCCTGTCGGTAGCGAAGTTCGGTACCCGTGAACAACAGGAAAAATACATCCCGGGTTGGATAGACGGGACAAAAATGGGCTTCTTTGCCATGACCGAACCCGATACGGGCTCGGATGTCGCCAGCATGAAGACCTATGCTGTTGATAAAGGCGATCATTTCGAACTGCACGGCAGCAAGATCTGGATTTCCAATGCCCACATCGGTGATGCCGGCCTGCTGTATGCCTATACGGACAGGGAAAAAGGTAACAAGGGCATCAGTTGTTTTATCATCGAACCCAGGAACCTTGAAGGATGCACCGCCCGTCCCATCGAGACCAAGCTGGGACTGCATTGCTCTCCGACCGGTGAATTCGTCTTTGAGGGGGCTCGTGTTCCCAGGGATGCCCTGCTGGGTGAGTTTAATAACGGTTTCAGGATGTGCATGTGGCAGTTGAACAATACCCGCATCGGTTGCGCCGCCGGCGCCCTGGGCGTGGCTGGCGGCGCGCTGCAGCTTGCCGTCGACTATGCCAACGAGCGTAAACAGTTCGGTAAACCCATATCACGCCACCAGATGATCCAGTCCCAGATAGCGGATATGGCAGTGGAACACGAGGCCGCGCAGTTGCTGGTGTACAAGGCCGCCTGGTTGAAGGACCAGGGCAGGCCCAACCAGTACGAAACCTCCATGGCCAAGCTGGCAGCGTCGGAAGCGGCAGTACACGCAGCGAACGAATGTATGAAGATCTTCGGCTCTTACGGCTATTCCACGGAATATCCTGCAGAGCGGTTCTATCGCGACGCCAAATCCCTGCAGGTGGTGGAAGGGACGTCCAATATTCAGAAGATGATCATCGCCGGCATGGCCTGCGGGCATACGGCTAACCGCTGACCGACAGGGAATATTGTATTCGGCATTGCCGGGAAAATGGCTGCGCTCAGCGACAAACACGTGGTGGTGACCGGCGGTGGAAAAGGGATAGGCGCGTCCATCGCAGATGAGATGAATCGCCTGGGCGCCAGGATTACCCTTATGGGCAGGACGGAAAGCGCTTTACATGCCCGGGAGAAACAACTGGAACGGGCAACCTCGGTACAGGTTGATGTTACCGACGAAGAAGCCGTACAAGCCGGATTTGACAAGGCCGTAGCCTGCTTCGGCCCGGTTGACATCCTGGTGAACAACGCCGGCGCAGCCTACAGCAGTCCGTTTGCCCGGATAGACAGCGACAACTGGGAACAGACGCTGGCAGTCAACCTGGGCGGCGTGTTTTATTGCAGCAGGCAGGTGCTGAGCGGGATGCTGCAGGCCGATTGGGGTCGCATCGTCAATATCGCCAGCACGGCCGGGCTTACCGGCTATGCGTACGTAACGGCCTACTGCGCGGCCAAGCACGGCGTGATCGGCCTGACCCGGTCCCTGGCGCTGGAACTCGCGAGCACCGGCATTACCGTCAATGCGATCTGTCCCGGCTATACCAATACGGACCTGGTCGCCGAGGCAATAACCAGGATCATGGACAAGACAGGCATGACCAGGGAGGAGACGGAAGCGCGCCTCAAGTCCGTGAACCCCCAGCGCCGTTTCATCGAGCCCGAAGAAGTGGCAGCGGCGGCAGCCTGGTTATGCCTGCCCGGCAGCGAATCGATCACCGGCCAGTCCATTCCGATTGCCGGCGGCGAGGTGATGTAAGATGAGGAAACCCCGGTAACCCC
Source organism: Gammaproteobacteria bacterium (assembly GCA_965204045.1). GTDB lineage: Bacteria > Pseudomonadota > Gammaproteobacteria > Eutrophobiales > Eutrophobiaceae > JAAXHV01. The sequence continues at coordinate 3,001,034 of CBDBDW010000002.1, read as the reverse complement.
ATGAATATGCAAGGTCATAATCCACAACACTTTGCCTGGTCCTGTTCCGACGGCATGGCCGCGGTGACCATGAACCGCCCGGAGAGGAAAAACCCCCTGACCTTCGCTTCTTATGCGGAACTGCGGGATACGTTTCGTCTCCTGGCAGCGGCCGAGGATGTCAAGGTGGTGGTCATCACCGGCGCAGAAGGGAACTTCTGCTCCGGCGGCGACGTGCGCGACATCATAGGGCCGCTCACGGAAATGAATATGAAAGACCTGCTGGAGTTTACCCGGATGACCGGCGACCTCATCAAGGCGATGCTCCACTGCCCTCAACCGATTATTGCCGCAGTGGACGGTATCTGTGTGGGCGCCGGCGCCTGCATCGCCATGGCCAGCGATATGCGTATCGCCACCCCGGAAGCAAAAACCGCGTTCCTGTTCACCCGCGTCGGACTGGCGGGGTGCGACATGGGGGCCTGCGCCATCCTGCCCAGGATAATCGGCCATGGACGCGCCGCGGAACTGCTCTACACAGGCCGTTCCATGAATGCGGAAGAAGGCCATCGCTGGGGTTTTTACAACTCCCTGGCCGCGGCGGACGAATTGCAGAATGAAGCGCGCAGGCTGGGCGGGCAACTTGTGCGCGGGCCGACATTTGCCCATGGCGTCACCAAGACCATGTTGCGCAAGGAATGGGACATGGCCCTGGACCAGGCCATTGAAGCCGAGGCACAGGCCCAGGCGATGTGCATGCAGACCGAAGATTTTCGCCGGGCCTATACGGCTTTCATGAACAAGGAAAAACCCGTATTCAAAGGCGACTGATGGTTGACCGCAGCTTTCTTGACTGGCCTTTTTTTACCGGCCGGCACAGGCAACTGGCCGCCGGACTGGATGACTGGTGCAGGCAGTCCCTGCCCCGGCAACACCAGGGTGACGTCGACGATGCCTGCAGGGATTTGGTTAAACTCCTTGCCGACGCCGGCTGGCTCAACCATGCTGCGCCGGCGCCCGGTTCCGATGACCCGCCGGATGTCAGGTCATTATGCCTTATCCGCGAGACCCTCGCGCGCCATTCCGGGCTGGCGGATTTCGCTTTCGCCATGCAGGGGCTGGGCAGCGGCGCCATCGCCCTGTTCGGCACCCGGGAACAAAAAAACGATTATTTGCCCGCAGTGCGCAACGGCGACAGGATTGCAGCATTCGCCCTGTCCGAACCCGGGGCAGGTTCCGACGTCGTCTCACTGACTACGAGCGCGGTAAAGGACGGAAACGATTACATCATCAACGGCGAGAAGACCTGGATATCTAACGGCGGCATTGCCGACTTCTATACCCTGTTCGTCCGCACCGGCGAAGAAGCCGGGGCGGGAGGTCTCAGCGCTTTCATTGTCGATGCCGGAACGCCGGGACTGGAAATAGCGGAACGCATTGAAGTGATTGCGCCACATCCCCTGGCGCGCCTTGAGTTCAGGGATTGCAGGGCGCCGCAGACAAGCCTGTTGGGCAAGCCGGGTGAAGGGTTTAATATCGCCATGGCCACACTGGACGTGTTTCGTTCAACAGTAGGCGCGGCAGCGCTGGGATTTGCGCGCTGCGCGCTGGAAGAGACGCTCAGTCATATCGGGACGCGGCAGCTTTTCGGCAGGACGCTTGCCGATATGCAGATGACCCGGGACAGTATCGCGGACATGGCCGTGGCCGTCGATGCCAGCGCCCTGCTGGTGTACCGCGCCGCCTGGACCAGGGACTGCGGCACAGACCGCATCACGCGGGAAGCCGCCATGGCAAAGTTGCATGCGACCGAATCGGCCCAGCAGGTCATAGACCGCGCCGTGCAGTTATTCGGCGCGCGCGGCGTGACACGCGGTGAAAAGGTGGAAGAGCTTTACCGGGAAATCCGCGCCCTGCGCATCTATGAAGGCGCATCCGAGATACAGAAACTGATCATCGCGCGGGAGACATATGAAAGTTGCGCTTAAATCCCTGGGTTGCCGCCTGAACGAGGCCGAACTGGAACACTGGGCATCAGGTTTCCAGGCGGACGGTCACCAGTTGACCACAACCACGGACAATGCCGACCTGGTAGTCGTCAACACCTGCGCGGTGACCTGTGAGGCGGCAAAAAAGTCCAGGCAACTGATTCGGCGCAGCCAGCGGCGCAACGCAAAAGCCAAACTGGTAGTCAGCGGTTGTTATTCGAGCCTGCAACCCGGCGAAATCAAACAATTACCGGGCATAGACCTGGTAATAGACAATTCCGACAAGGATCGCCTGGTGGATATCGTAAAACAGCGGCTGGCCGCAGAAGCCATGCCGGTGGCGGCTACGGAACCGGATGAAACCGCCCTGTTCAGCCGCGGGCGTAACCGGGCCTTTATCAAGGTACAGGACGGCTGCCGGCATAAATGCACGTTCTGCATAGTCACGCTGGCCCGGGGCGCGGAACGAAGCCGGACAACCAGGGAGATCGTCGATGAGATAAATTCGTTACACTCGCGTCAAATCCGGGAAGCTGTCCTGACCGGCGTACATATCGGCGGCTACGGGCGCGACCTGGGAACTGATTTAACGGCATTGATTAAAACCGTCCTTGATGAAACCGATATTCCCCGGCTGCGACTGGGTTCACTGGAACCCTGGAATATCGGCGGCGGCTTCCATGAACTGTTCGATAATCCCAGGTTTATGCCGCACCTGCACCTGCCCATGCAAAGCGGCAGTGACAGCGTACTGCGGCGCATGGGCCGGCGCTGCAAGCGCGTGCATTTTGTAAAACTGGCGGACCAACTCAGGCAGCATGTCCCCGACCTGAATATCACAACGGACATCATCGCCGGATTTCCGGGTGAGACGCCCGAAGAATGGCGCCAAACCCTGGATTTCTGCCGGGAAATCGGGTTTCCACATATCCATATTTTTCCTTATTCGGCCCGGGCCGGCACCCGGGCTGCTCTATTGCCGGGGCAACTGCCCCCCGGGATAAAAAAATTGCGCTGCAAGGAATTGCATCACCTTGCAACGCAGATGAAACATGATTATATGCGGCGATACCCGGGCCGAAACTTCAAAGTCCTGGTAGAAAACGATACGGAGGAATTAAACGGAAAGCAGGTCCGCTTCGGTTACTCCCCCAACTACCTGCGTACAACCATCAGGGTTGCGGGCGCCTCTCCCCGCCCCAACAGCATAGTGACTGCCCATGTCAGGGAATACGATGAGGGCAGCGGCGCGCTGGTGGCGGAAGCAGGCGTCAGCGGGGCTCCCGGGCGGCCAGGTACCCGTCCATATCCGTCTCAAGGGCTTTCAGCCTGTCGTTGACCCCGTTCACTTTTTCTATTTCCCCGGTAATTTCATCCGCACTTGAAAAAGCGCCCAGTAAAGGTGGATTTTTCAATAGCGCATAACCCTGCCGCATCTGTTCCTGTATTGTCCTGGCCTGGTCAGGCGGCACGCGCAGTTTCCATAACCGGGACTTGAGTATTCCAAGCTGCTTCCTTACGCCATCCCGCGCCTGCTCAAGCCTGTCATATTCAGAGCGCATCGCTTCCCTGCGTTTTTGTTCTGCAGTTTGTGCAGGATCGGGTTCCGCATGCATGGGGGACTCCGCCTGTCTTGACTGAACGTTATCCGGTTTGGCCTCATCCCTCCCTGTGGTTCCGTCCAGGCTCAGAAACGAGTAAGCCGTAGCGGCGGCGATCAGGACAATTGCGGTAATAACGATATTTCTGTTCATTGCAAAGCTACCCTGCTATCGGGATATACTATTCAGGTTAAATATTACTTAGATCGTTTAACTTTATGTTTTTTTAAAAAAAACACTTGATTTTTCCATATCAATAGGATATAAGGTACAACCAGTAATTTCAACCGGGTGGGGGCTATGTTATTACAAAAAGTAAACAGCATGATGAGAAGACGTTCCGGGGATAAGCGCAGGACATACCTGAAGGATATCGGCAATGTCCCCATTACTGACGCGCAAACCGGCTTTATTCACCACCGGCACGGCTTTCCATTGGATTACAAGCGTCTTTTGCCGGATATTGAAATGGAGCAGTCCGGGGATAACCAGGGCAACACCGGCCTGTTGTTCCAGTCCGAGGAATACCTGGCGCCCGGCACGACCATAGAAGCGACAATCACGCTGAATGACAGGCTGGAGAAAATCCACGGCAAGGTAGTGATGGTGCGCGACCGGGAAGATTATTACGAGATCGGCTTATGGCTCGGACACCATGAAGACGCCAGCCGCGCCCGTATAGTGGAACAGACCTGTTATATTGAGGAATATATCAAGGAAAAGAAATTTCGCGAAGGTCCGTTTGTTCTCAACCGGGAAGGAGCGGCAGAAGAATGGATTAACAAATACGCCGCCGGGGTGCCTGGGAGTTGATGACGCTCTGACTTAATCAGGGGTTGCCAAAGCTGATTCCGGTCCCTCCAAGTCCACAGTACCCGCCGGGGTTCTTTGCCAGGTATTGCTGGTGGTAGTCTTCCGCGTAATAAAATGCCGGGGCATCCGTTATCTCGGTAGTGATACTGCCATAACCGCTACCCAACAGGACCGTCTGGTACTCATCTCTTGAATCCAGGGCGCTTCTGTCCTGTTCACCGGTAAAGGTATAGATACCGGACCGGTACTGCGTTCCGATATCATTGCCCTGGCGCATGCCCTGGGTCGGATCGTGCGCCTCCCAGAATACCCGCAGTAAATCCCGGTAGAAGATGACTTCTGGATCATAAACCACCAGCACCACTTCATTGTGACCCGTCATTCCGCTGCACACTTCTCGATAGGTTGGATTTGGCGTAAGCCCGCCGGCATAGCCGACCGCCGTGGTGTAAACGCCCTTCAATTGCCAGAATATCCTTTCCGCGCCCCAGAAACAGCCCAGTCCGAACACGGCTCTCATCATCCCTTCGGGGAAAGGCGGTTTCAATGGCCGGCCGTGGACATAATGCCGCTCTGCAGTGGGCAGCGCCACGGCGCGCCCCGGCAGGGCGTTGTCCATATCCGGCATATTCGTTTTGGTTCTGTTGAGTAGCATTGTCATCTCGAATAAAGTCTGTTATTATTTTAACCTAATGTAGAAAACTAAAATAACCCGCTGGGGCAAATAATAAATACGACAGCCCCGAAAAAATTATAGGGAGAGTATCATTGAATTATGCTGCTATTGCCAGAAGGCCTGAGCTTGTCCCAAGCACAAAGTTCAAAGTATACACAGAAAAACATCTTGACCAGATAAGCCAACTCGACAGCCTGCCCGGCCAATTACGCCACGATATTCGCGTCGTTGCCAAAATTCTGCCTTTCAGGGTCAACCAGTATGTGCTCGATACGCTCATCGACTGGGATGATGCCGAAACAGACCCCATGTTCCTGCTCACTTTCCCCCAGAAGGACATGCTGGAGCCGGCTGCATTCAACCGGATGGCGAAACTGATCAAATCAGGCGCCGACACCAAGACCATTCATGCCCTTGCGACCCAGATCCGGCAGGATCTCAACCCGCATCCGGCCGGACAAATGGAATTGAACGTGCCGATGCTGGATGAAGAGCCATTGGGCGGGATGCAGCATAAATACCATGAAACCGTCCTGTTTTTCCCGTCCCAGGGCCAGGTCTGCCATTCCTACTGCACTTTTTGCTTTCGCTGGGCGCAATTTGTCGGAGATAAATCGATTCGGTTTTCATCTGCCGAATCGGACGGTCTCTATACCTATCTGAAACGGCATAAGGAAGTCTCCGACCTGTTGCTTACCGGGGGCGACCCCATGGTGATGAAAACCCATCACCTGAAGTATTATATCGAACCTCTGCTTGACCGCTCACTTCACCATGTTCAAACCTTGCGCATTGGCAGCAAAGCCCTGACCTACTGGCCGCACCGTTTTGTCACCGACGAAGATGCCGATGAACTCCTGCGCCTGCTGGAAAGACTGGTGAGGGCAGGTAAACACGTGGCATTCATGGCTCACTTCAACCATTGGCGAGAACTGGAATCCTACATGACCAGGCGCGCCATCCAGCGGATTCGCGATACCGGCGCCGAAATCCGTTGTCAGGGGCCATTACTGGACAAGATCAATAATGATCCCATGGTCTGGTCGAGGTTGTGGCGGGAGCAGGTCCGACTGGGCATGATTCCTTATTACATGTTTGTGGAACGGGATACCGGCGCCCGGCGTTACTTCGAAGTGCCCCTGGCGCGGGCCCTGGAGGTTTACCAGACCGCATACCAGTCCGTATCCGGGCTTGCCCGAACGGTACGGGGACCCTCAATGAGCGCCTCTCCAGGCAAGGTACAGGTACAGGGTGTAACGGAAATCAATAATGAGAAGGTGTTTTTGCTGCGCTTCCTGCAGGGCCGTAACGAAGCCTGGACACAGCAGCCGTTCTTCGCCGAATTCGATGAGAACGCGACCTGGCTGGACCACCTGAAACCCGCGTTCGGGGCGGACCGGTTCTTCTTCGAGGAAGAATACCTGCAAATGTCCGGCGAGCGCCTGGCGGGTTGACGACCGCCAGGCAAGCCCGCCACCGGATCTCAGCCGCCGGGTATTGTAGCAAGCGCTTCCTGCCAGGGGGCTGAGCCAAGGATGTTTCCCGACCAGCGGGTTATTTCGGCATAATCATCCAGCGGGAGACCGGCTGTTTCCGCGTGCACCAGCCATGACACCACGGCATGGTCGGCAAGGGTTACCGAATTACCCACCAGTGTTTCACGACCTTTGAGGTGATCGTTCAATACTGTTCCGAAACGGTTGAATTCCTCCTCACCCTTTGCCAGTTGCGCAGGGTCCGGCTCGCCGATATTCATGAACTTTTTGACGAGGTTCTCAAAAGTAAAGATGCCGCAGGTGGGCCCCCAGTGCGATGCATTCCAGTAGGACCACTGGGTCATCCTGGTCCGGTCATGTAAATCTTCGGGAATCAGGTCATTGTCGGGCTGCTTCCGGGCCAGGTACAGCATGATGGCGTTGGACTCCCACAGGGCAAAGTCTCCGTCCACCAGGGTGGGAATTTTGTGATTCGGGTTCAACGCAACGAAGTCGGCATTCATCTGCGCGCCCGTATGCAGATCCACGGTAACCAGTTCCGGGTCAAGCCCGACGTGGTTGGCAACGGCCTGGCAGCGCAGCGAATTGGGTGAAGGCGGGAAAACATATAATTGCATTTTTTGTTCCTCTTGATTACGGTTATAGTAACCTCTAAAAATGCCATCCCGGACATTTTTAGAGACGGAAACGAAAAATGCGATTTTCCGTTTCCTCTCATTTTCAATCACTTACGTGATTAAAAATGGCAGCACATCCCTATGCTGCACGGGCGCCTCTAATTTTTAGAGGCGCCCTTATTTGTATATTACGGAAACTCTGACTTGGTCAGAAGTTCCCGGCATTATCGCCGACAAACGGATTTGTCAGCCGTTCATGGCCGAAGGTTGAGACAGGGCCGTGACCGGGGACAAATTGTACATCATCTCCGAGCGGCCAGAGGCGGTTTTTTATGGAGTGAACCAGGGTTGCATAATCACCGCGGGGAAAATCCGTGCGGCCGATGGAACCGTTAAACAACACGTCTCCCACGATGGCGATTTTTGATGCGTGTTCGTAAAATATGATGTGTCCGGGAGTATGTCCGGGACAGTGACGAACCTCCATGCTGATCTCTCCCAGTGTGACCTTATCGCCATCTTCAAGCCAGCGATCCGGCGTAAATGGTGATGACCCCGGAAAACCGAACATGGCGCCCTGCTCTTCCAGCAGGTCAATCCAGAATTTATCTTCGCGCTGCGGCCCCTCAACGGGCAGCCCCGTGGACTCAGACAGCTCTGCCACGCCCCCGGCATGGTCGATATGCGCGTGCGTGACCAGGATCTTCTCCAGTTCCACCCCAAGGACTTCAACCTGCGCCATGATCCGGTCCAGATCGCCGCCTGGGTCGACGATTGCCGCCCGGTTTGTCCTTTCACATTGCAGGATAGTGGAATTCTGCTGAAAGGGCGTGACAGGTATTATCGTTACTTTCATGTCTCAGTGTCCGGTCAATAAATCATCGGTATTGGTTATCGTATACTGATTTTGACCACACTTTCAGTCGCAAACAAGCGGTCTGGTGAGAAATCCGGGCTGGTTCTGTGGCATACTGCATCCATGAAGGCAGAAACACTCTATGACAAGTTGTGGAATGAGCACGTAGTCGCGGACTACGGCGACGGCGCCTGCCTGCTTTACATAGATCGCCATCTTGTGCATGAGGTCACTTCGCCCCAGGCATTTGAAGGGCTGAAACTGGCCGGGCGCGAACCCTGGCGCCGCACGGCCAGCCTTGCCGTGCCTGATCACAACGTACCCACGCGCAACAGGGATTCCATTGACGATCCCGTGTCAAAGAAGCAACTGGATGCCCTGGAGAGAAACGTCAGGGAATGGCGCATTCCCTATATTGAACTCTCTGATGAACGTCAGGGCATAGTACATGTCATCGGCCCTGAACAGGGTGTGTGCCTGCCCGGGATGACCATCGTGTGTGGCGATTCCCATACTACAACCAACGGCGCGCTGGCAGCCCTCGCCATGGGCATGGGCACTTCCGAGGTGGAGCATGTCCTGGCTACCCAGACCCTGGTTGCAAAAAAATCGAAGAACATGCGCATCAATGTGAGCAATAGTTTGACGCCGGGCATCACGGCCAAAGACCTGGTACTGCACATCATCGGCAAAATCGGGACAGCCGGCGGCGCCGGGTTTGTTATCGAATTCACAGGCGCCGGCATCACCGCCTTGTCCATGGAAGGGCGCATGACCTTATGCAATATGGCCATTGAAGCCGGCGCCCGTTCCGGGCTGGTTGCCGTGGACGACAAGACCATTGATTACGTCAAGGGGCGTCCGTTTGCGCCGAACGGAGATGCCTGGAACCAGGCTGTGACGTACTGGAAAGGACTGCGCAGCGACCCGGATGCCATGTTTGATCAAACCGTGGAGATTGATGCCGGCCGGGTGCAGCCCTGTGTAACCTGGGGCACTTCCCCGGAGATGGTGGTATCCGTGCACGATGATGTTCCTGATCCTGCCGACGAACCGGACCCGGTAAAGAGGGAAGGCATGGCGAATGCGCTGTCTTACATGGGCCTGGCGCCCGGCACGCCAATCAGTTCCATCAGGCCGGATAAAATTTTTATCGGTTCATGCACCAATTCACGTATTGAGGACCTGCGGGAAGCCGCCCGGGTGGTTGCCGGCAAACAACTCGCGGAAAATATCAGACAGGCCATGGTCGTGCCGGGCTCAGGACTAGTAAAACGCCAGGCGGAAACGGAAGGACTGGACAGGATATTCTCGGACGCCGGTTTTGAATGGCGCGAGCCGGGTTGTTCCATGTGCCTGGGCATGAACGAAGACAGGTTGGGCGCGGGCGAACGTTGCGCTTCCACATCAAATCGCAATTTCGAGGGACGCCAGGGCGCCGGCAGCCGCACACACCTGGTCAGCCCGGCCATGGCGGCGGCCGCGGGCATAGCCGGCCATTTTATCGATATGCGCGAATTGTTATCCGCGGCACAAACAGCGGAGTAGCGCAGATTACTTTATGAATTAACCATGCATGCTTTTACAACAATTGACGGCCTGGTTGCGCCGCTGGACAGGTCCAACGTCGATACCGACGCCATCATTCCCAAGCAGTTCCTGAAATCCATCCGCCGTAGCGGTTTCGGCCCCAACCTGTTCGATGCCTGGCGCTATCTTGATGCAGGGGAACCGGAACAGGATTGCAGCCGGCGCCCGTTGAATGAAGACTTCGTGCTGAACCGGCCCCGTTACCGGGGAGCGCAAATACTTCTGGCCCGGGAAAATTTCGGCTGCGGTTCATCCAGGGAACATGCCGTCTGGGCCCTGTACGAGTACGGGTTCCGTTGTGTGATTGCGCCAAGTTTCGGGGACATATTTTTTTCCAATGCCGGCAAGAACGGCTTGCTGACCATCGTTCTCCCGGCGCAGCAGGTGGACCGCCTGTTCATGGAGGTCGAAGCGACAGAAGGATATCGTCTGAATGTTGACTTGCCCTCCCAGACAGTCACCGGGCCCTCAGGAGATGAATTGACATTCGAGATCGAGGTTGCGCTCAAGGAAAGGCTGTTGCAGGGCCTGGATGATATCGGTATCACCCTGGAGAACAGCGACGTGATACGTGAATATGAGCGGCAAAGGGCTGGAGCAAGGCCCTGGCTGTTTCCCGACCTGAACTGAGAGGTATAACCATCGCAAAAGGGGACGGACCCCCGCTGACAACATGCGGGGGCATGCTTAAGTCCGTCCCCGGAGAGGTTCGCTACAATGAAAGAAGCAGTGATCGCAGCCGCCGCGCGCACACCCATCGGCAAGGCGTGGCGCGGCGCATTCAATAACACCAAGGCGCCGACCCTGGGCGGCCATGTTATCCGTGAGGCCGTGCGGCGCGCAGGCCTGGAACCGGGGGAAATCGAGGACGTCATCATGGGTTGCGCCATGCAAATGGGCACGACAGGCTGGAATATCGGCAGGACCAGCGCCTTCGCCGCGGGGTTGCCTGCCTCGACAAGCGCCATGTCTCTTGACCGGCAATGCTCCTCGGGCATGATCGCTATCGCCAACGCGGCAAAGCAGGTGCTCCTGGATCATACTCCCGTAGTCGTAGCCGCAGGGCTGGATTCCATCAGCCTGGTGCAGAACGACGCCTTCGAACTGGTGAGCAAGAGTACCGATGAAGGCGTAACACGGCACAGCGCGCATGCCTATATGCCCATGTTGCAGACTGCGGAAACGGTGGCCCGGCGCTACCGGATCAGCCGGGAAACCCAGGATGAGTTGGCGCTGCAAAGCCAGCAACGCACTGCGTCCGCCCAGCAATCCGGTAAATTTGACGAAGAACTGGCCCCCCTGGCAACAACCAAGGCCGTACTCGACAAGGAAACCGGAAAAGTAAGCTACCATGAGGTTGTCCTGGAACAGGATGAAGGCAATCGTCCGGATACAACTCCGGAGGGTTTGCAGGGGCTGGCCCCGGTTATTGAAGGCGGCTGCATTACCGCCGGGAATGCCAGCCAACTGTCGGACGGAGCCTCTGCCTGCGTAGTGATGGACGGCCGCCTGGCCGAACAGAGAAACCTGGAGCCGCTGGGGATATATCGCGGCATTGCGGTTGCCGGCCTGGAGCCTGATGAAATGGGCATCGGTCCGGTCTATGCGGTGCCGAAGTTGCTGAAACAGAACGGACTGACCATGGATGATATCGATCTCTGGGAATTGAACGAGGCATTTGCGGTGCAGGTGGTTTATTGCCGCGACAAGCTTGGCATACCCAATGAGACGCTTAATGTGAACGGCGGCGCCATTTCCATCGGCCACCCTTACGGCATGTCCGGCAACCGCATGGTCGCCCATGCCCTGGTGGAAGGCAAACGCCGCGGCGCCCGCTACGTGGTGTGCACCATGTGCGTCGGCGGCGGCATGGGCGCCGCGGGCCTGTTCGAAGTCGCCTGACCGGGGTCTTGTCATGAGCGAAAAAAAACACGACGCGGCACTGCAGGCCTGGAACGCTTATTCCGACCTGTGGATTAACGCCACCAAAGCGATGCTGGGCGAGGAAAGCAGTACGGTGCGGGAACCCGACAGCGGGGACCGCCGTTTCAAACACCCGGCCTGGGACGAGAATCCTTTTTTCAGTTTCATCAAACAATCTTACCTGGTCACTGCCGACGCCATACAGTCCGCCGCCGCGGAGACGGAAGGACTGGACGAGGATACCGCCAGGAAGGTGAATTTTTATACCAGGCAGTTTGTGGACGCCATGTCGCCGACCAATTTTCTGCTTACCAATCCGGAAGCGCTGGAAGCCACCCTGGAATCCAAAGGAGACAACCTGCTCAAGGGCATGCAGAACTTTATCGATGACATCGATGCCGAAAGCGGGCAGTTGCGCATCACCATGACGGACCGGGATGCGTTTGAACTGGGCAGGAATGTTGCCACCACGCCAGGCAAGGTGGTTTTCCAGAACGACCTGCTCCAGTTGCTGCAGTTCGAACCGGCAACCGAGCTGACCTGCAGGCAGCCGCTGTTGATCATCCCGCCCTGGATCAACAAGTATTACGTGCTGGACCTGCAACCCCATAATTCCCTGGTTAAATGGCTGGTGGACCAGGGACATACGGTGTTTGTGGTTTCCTGGGTAAATCCCGATGAGAAGCTGGCGCACATGGACTTTGCCGACTATGTGACGGAGGGGGCGCTGGCGGCCATGGATGCGGTGCAGGAAGCCACCGGCGAATCCGGCATCAACCTGGTGGGATACTGCATCGGAGGCACCCTGCTGGCGGCAACACTTGCGTACATGCAGGAAACAGGCGATACACGCGCAGCTTCAGCTACGTTCTTTGTCTCTCTGATCGATTTTTCAATCCCCGGGGACCTGGGCGTGTTCATCGATGAACAGCAACTGGACAACCTTGAAAAGACCATGAATGAAAAAGGTTACCATGACGGCAAGGAAATGGCCGCTACGTTCAACATGCTGCGCGCCAATGACCTGATCTGGTCTTTCTACGTGCGCAACTACCTGCTGGGGAAAGATCCGTTTCCGTTCGACCTGCTTTACTGGAATGCCGACTCCACCCGACTCCCGGCCAGGATGCACAGCACTTACCTGCGCACCATGTACCTGAACAACGAGTTCAAAGAACCCGGAGGACTAAGTGTAGCCGGCATCCCCGTCGACGTCAGCGCGATTCGAACCCCGGCGTACTTCATTTCCACGGAAGAGGACCATATCGCGCCCTGGGAGGGCGCCTACCTGGGAGCGCAACTGCTGTCCGGGCCGGTCAGGTTCGTACTTGGCAAGTCAGGCCATATTGCCGGCATCATCAACCCGCCTGCCGCAGACAAGTACGGATATTACACCGGGCCCGGGGTTGACATCCCGTCCGCTGAATGGCGCGCCAATGCCGATACGCATTCCGGTTCCTGGTGGCCGGACTGGCAGGCATGGCTGGAGCAATATGCCGGTGAAAAAATTCCCGCGCGCCGTCCCGGCGCCAACGGTCAGCCTGTCATCGAAGATGCGCCTGGCAGTTATGTAAAGCTCAGCTTTTAATGAGATTTAACCAGGCCCTGATAGAGGGGACCTTGCTCAAACGTTACAAACGTTTCCTGGCCGACGTTGAGCTTGATGACGGAAGTATCGTTACCGCACACACTCCCAATACCGGTTCCATGCTGGGTTGCTGCGAACCCGGTTCCCGGGTCTGGCTGTCAAGTTCAGACAACCCGAAGCGCAAATATACCTTGAGTTGGGAACTGGTTGAGGCGGCTCCGGGAGTCCTTGTCGGCATAAATACAGGCCTGCCGAATAAACTGGTCAGAGAGGGAATACAGGATGGAACAATAAAAGACCTGCAGGGATACGACGCAATACGGCAGGAAATACGCTACGGCGCGGAAAACAGCCGGATTGACCTGCTGTTGGAGGGGGCCGGCAAACCGGACTGTTACGTTGAAATAAAAAACGTAACACTCGCTCAGGAGGGCATCGGCTATTTTCCTGACGCTGTCAGTGAACGGGGAAGTAAACACCTGCGCGAACTTGCGGAGGTTGCCGCAGGAGGGAAGCGCGCAGTAATCTGTTTCTGCGTCCAGAGAAAAGACGTTTTTGAAGTTCGGCCGGCCGATAACATAGACGGAATCTACGGCGCTACACTGAGACAGGCTATCGATGCCGGTGTGCAGGCCATAGCCTGGCGCGCGTATGTCTCTGTAGATGAAATCCGGATTGATACAAAACTGCCGGTGGTGGTAACTAAGAGTTGAAACTCTGAACCCTCGTTAGAAAAGCCCAGGAATCAACAAAGCCTTGTCTGTGTAATGATTTATTGACCAGCCGCTTAAGAAGTTTCTCAAGTTTCTATGTTGCCAAATCAAAAGGCAAATCGCTTATATCCCGCAAGCGCTTGCCAGATATCAGAGTATTAAGTATATCCAGTGAATCTGAGCCTGGAGCGCTTTCTTCAGTTGCTTTCTTCAATTCGCGTAACGCGAAATGGTAAACACAATCTATATCGCCGATACCATAAGCCAGTGATGCAATTCGTCCGGGCAAGGGTTCGCCAATTACAACTACAATGTGCGGTGTTTTGCCCTTGCGATTACGTATCAAATTCAATCCCTCTGTTCGAGCATTTTGTGAGCGATCACTACGAATAGTCCATTTGCAAGAAATGCTGGCATGCAGAATATCCAATTGCGAGTTTGTAAAGCGTAGTGGGGTATGCGCGGCAGCTTTATCATCACTTAACAAGACATCATTTGTATTGATTGTCTTATCTTCAACCGGTTTACGGCAGACCACGATATCAGGTGTAACGATATAATCACCAAAAACGGTCCGTAATGCCTCATTTTCCCTTATTGCCCGCAACACATCGGTTAAATGCTGATATTGTTCGAAGTCACGTATCCTACCGCCTATAGAAAATTCCCACTCACCCGGGCGTAAATGCTGCAACAACCTGAAAGCTCTTTGCAAAAAGTCCTTGGTCACCATCTCGAATTGGTTCCCTGCTGTTTGTCCTGGCAACTTGCCTGTTTCCACGTCATACGCGATGTGGTCCAGGATACCCTTGCCAATTTCAACGCTTGCAGCACTTTTGCTATCTGCATTGTTCGGGATACCAGTTTCGTTTTTGCGCAACACTTCAGTGCAAATCCGCTGATGATATTCGCGACGCAGTTTTTCTATCTTTCCCATATTCATTGTTTTAACAATCCGATTACATATTCTTCATGCATCCGTTTCTCAATTTGTGTGCGTTGTTCTTTGCCCCAGCGCGCCGGCATCATGCGCCTGTCACGATCCAGACGGCGAATACCGATTCCCGCCAAATCAAAACCGACATATTCACCAATGGCAGCAAGCCCATTCTGTGTTTCCACGTCAATGCCGCACAAATTGGAAGTGCCAACTACGATTATGGCTGCTCTGCCTCTTTTCAAAACTCGCTTCATTTCATTTATCACAGCCGACATCTCGCTGAAATACCGGCGTAGAGCCGCAGCTTTTTTATAGTCAAGATCGACCAATCTGGTAAGCGTTTTTTCACATTGTTGAGGTAGCTGCTCAAACTGAGCACCGTTAGTGGCATCATGTCCCAGATATCGTGCACGAATCTTCGTAAGGTCTTCTATTTTCCAACCAAACCAGACCAGGGAAAATTTATGCGCTCTCATGTAGTCGATCGCATTATTCGCGTAAGGTGGCGACGTAACAATCAAATCGACACTTGAAGAAGGGATACCGGTTTTATCTGCATTTGCGACCCGAAGATCAACTTCTTGTTTTGCTATGTGCTCCTGGCGAGGGAAACCTGTTGATGTATAACAAGCCAGATTATGTTTTAAGCGCTTGGCGAATTCGACAAAAGCCGAGTTTGGTTTTTTATCAGATACCCTATGTGGTCGAGTATGGGCTAAATCACGAGCCAGGGAAACCCCTCCTGATTTGGCAATGATTGTTGCTGAAAAAATCATCCTGAAGAATTTCTGCATTTCATCCTGCTGTATTGCCTCGATAGCCTGCAAAAGTGCAAGCAATTCCAATTGTTGCTGGGGCAAAAACCAATAATCAATAAATTCACGTGTTTTGGAATCGAAGCGTTGATTCAGTTCCCGTTCCAGTTGATCCTGGTCATGATGAAAATCGCGTTGTGCCGCTTCGACGATCCTGTATCCAATCTCCAGTGTTTTCACCGGTTTTATGGCAACTAACTTCGCTTGCGTGATCATCCGTGCCAAAGGGTCTATGTCACAACCGATTGCACGCCGTCCCAGGCGCATAGCCTCTACCAACGTTGTACCTGAACCGAACATGGGGTCAAAAACAACTTCATTTTTATCCGAAAGGCTTTCAATAAAGAACTGTGGTAGTTGGGGTGGAAATTTAGCCGGAAAAGGATGCCAGCCATGGGTAGTGTGTTTGCCGTTCGTACCATGAAAATCCAAATCAGCACGCAACGCACCCTGCAGCATGTTGAGGTATTGCCCGTTATTTCGGAGAGGGGTGTTATTCGAGTCCATTGCGATTAAACCTGTATCCAGCCTGGTTAACTAATTCCAGAGTAAACATTAGATAAAGTAAGCATACAAGAGTATAAGCCTTTTGTCCCAAATTCCACAGGTTAATATACCCACAATCCCGCGTTAGAAAGTGCGGGATTCAAATAGGCCCTGACTGTATAATGGCTCGTAATCTATGGCATTCACCCGAAGGATACATCAACTACGGTTATGCTTTCGGTTGTAGGCGCTCACTGGCGCAAAAATCCGGCACAATCACCGCATTGCCTGGTGAAAAATCCGGGATGACGTTCTCTGTGCCGGGTTTTTTGGGTACAATGGGCGCTATCTTAACATAGCGTCCGTATGTGATCCGTGATTCGGTTTTTCCTTCCTGTTGCTTTTACCATTATCCTGACCTTTGCGGGCGGCGGCGGCGCCGGCGCCGAAGACGGTGAAAACCAGGCCGCCGATGCCGGCTCAGAGACCATGGATGCCGCTTACCAGGCGCTGCGGAACCAGGAGTACGATATTGCTTATGACCTGTTTTATTCTCTTGCCGGGCAGGACAATGCCCTGGCCCAGTACGAAATAGGCGTGCTTTATCACCGCGGTTCGGGGGTGGACCCTGATATTGCGAGGGCTGCGCGCTGGTATGCCAGCGCCGCGGAACTGGGACATGCCGAGGCCCAGTACCGGCTCGGCAACATGTACATGATGGGAGAAGGAGTGCCGCAAAGCGATACCGAGGCAATCCACTGGTATGAAAAAGCGGCGCAGCAGGGCCGTAAGGATGCGGCTGACAACCTCGCCAGTCTCAGGCGTATCAGTACTGCAAAGACCAGGGAAGAACTGGAGCGCGAGGCCGCATCACTGCCTCCACTCAAGGTTGAGAAACGGTCTGCCGCCGGGGGCAAGACGGAGAAACGCGGCTTCTTCAAACGCTGGTTCGGCCGTGACAAAAAACCGGAGCCGGTAGCTGAAGCCCCCGCACAACCGCCGCTTATTTCGCAGACGCCGGCTCCACCCCCGGCAAAGACCGAAAAAAAAGGATTTTTTGGCCGATTGTTCGGCAAGGATAAGGAAAAAGACCAAACGGTTGACGGGACAACGGAACCGGCAGGACCGGGTAATGAGAGTACGGCCCCGGCAGCGCAAAACGAGGTGGGGCGTCCTGCTCCGCTGGCGAATTCAGGCGCCGTATCCAATTATGAACTGGGAATGTCCTATGCCCTGGGCAACACCCTTGAGCAGGATCATGCAAAAGCCTTCGAGCATTTCACCAGATCGGCCGGGGAGGGGTATGCCCCGGCCCAGTATCGGCTGGCTGCCGCCTACGCCAACGGAGACGGGACAGAAAAGGATCCCGCCAGGGCAGTCGAGTGGTACGAGAAATCCGCCGCACAAGGCCATACCGCGGCCCAGCGCAGCCTGGCGCTGATCTATCTCAACGGCCTGGAAGACGTTCCCAGGAACAAACCACGGGCCCTGGCCTGGTACAACCTGCTGGCGGAGGACGGCAACCAGATGGATATCCATCGGCGCGACACCCTGCTGCAGGAGTTGTCGGAACAGGAAATCAGCATGGCAGAGGAGCTGGAGACCGGGATGCGCGAACGTCTGGAATCCGGGGGTTAGTCCCAATAAAGTGTCCCTTCGGGACAAGTACTTCACTGGATTCCCGCTTGCGCGGGAATGACGAGAGGGGCGCTAACGAACGGGTGGCGTCCTGTTCGGCCAAGTCTCTTGACCCCAAGTCTTACATGGACTGCAGAGCTTCGATAGCCTGACTCAGTTTCCTGACCGGAAATATCTCGACTTTTCCCATCTTCGTTTTAGGAGAGTTGGCGGCGGGAATTATGGCCTTGTTAAAACCGTGCTTTTGCGCCGCTTTAAGGCGTTCCTGCCCTTCCTGTACAGGCCTGATTTCACCAGTCAGCCCGACCTCGCCGAATACAACCAGGTCTTCGGCCAGGGGCCGGTCACGCAGGCTCGACAGGATCGCAACAAGAATTGCCAGGTCTGCCGCAGTCTCCGTGAGTTTGACGCCGCCGACTACATTGAGGAATACGTCCTGGTCCCAGGTAACAACGCCTGCGTGTCTGTGCAGGACTGCAAGCAACATGGACAACCGGTTTTGTTCCAGGCCCACGGCCACCCGCCGCGGCTGGCTGCTATGGGTCTGGTCCACCAGGGCCTGGACTTCGACCAGCAGGGGGCGGCTGCCCTCCCGGGTCACGAGGATGGATGTGCCCGGGGCCGGTTCGCCATCGGCCGTCAGGAAAATAGCTGACGGATTGCTGACCTCCCGAAGACCTTTATCGCTCATGGCGAATACCCCTAATTCGTTGACTGCGCCGTAACGGTTCTTGACGGAACGAATCATGCGATAACGGCTGTTGCCGTCGCCCTCGAAATACAACACCGTATCGACCATGTGCTCCAGTACCCGAGGGCCCGCCAGGGCGCCTTCCTTGGTGACATGCCCCACGAGGAAAACCGTGGTTTGCGTCTGTTTTGCAAACCGCACCAGCCTGGCCGCGCATTCGCGCACCTGGGCAACCGAACCGGGAACGGACTGTAATGCATCGGAAAATACGGTCTGGATGGAATCGATCACGAGTACCCGGGGCTTATGCTGGCGCGCGGCGGTAAAGATATGTTCCAGGTGGTTTTCCGCCAGCACAAACAGGTCGGCGGCCTGCAAACCCAGCCTGGCGGCTCGCAGGCCGATCTGCTCGATGGATTCTTCACCGCTCACGTACAAGGCTTTTACATGGTCCCGATCCGCCAGCGAAGACAGCACTTGCAGCAACAGCGTGGATTTGCCTATGCCTGGATCGCCGCCCAGCAGGATCACGGAACCGCTGACCAGGCCTCCACCAAGGGAACGGTTGAGTTCATCAGACCCGGTTGACATACGCGGTTGTTTGACCAGGTCCACCTCGTCAAGTTGGCGGATTACGGCCTGACCGGAACCATGGGACTGGAACCGTTCACCGAGCGATGTCTTCTGTTCGAGCGTTACCTCGGTCAGCGTGTTCCAGGCGCCGCAATCCGCGCATTGCCCGGTCCACTTGAGCGTGACCGCGCCGCATTCGCTGCATTGGTACCGGGTCTTTACCTTTCGGGCCGGGTCATTCATCCCTGGACATATATGAAGGTTCTTCGATATAGTTTTCGAACCGGGTGAACTGGCCCAGAAAAGCCAGTTTCACCGTGCCGATGGGGCCGTTGCGCTGTTTGCCGATGATGATTTCCGCAATGCCCTTGTCGGCAGTGTCCTCATCGTAGACTTCATCCCGGTAAATGAACACGATGACGTCCGCATCCTGCTCGATGGCGCCGGACTCGCGCAAATCGGACATGACCGGCCGCTTGTTGGGGCGTTGTTCAAGGCTGCGGTTGAGCTGGGACAGCGCCACGACAGGCACGTCCAGTTCCCTGGCCATGGCTTTCAGCGAGCGCGATATCTCGGAGATTTCCGTTGCGCGGTTTTCCGACGTGCCCGGAATCTGCATTAACTGCAGGTAATCGATAATAATCATGTCCAGGCTGTGTTCCCTGGCTATACGCCGGCATCTTGCCCGCAGTTCCGCCGGGGTCAATGCCGGCGTGTCATCAATAAACAGCTTTTTGTCCTTGAGCAGCGTCACCGCCGACGTCAGGCGCGGCCAGTCATCGTCATGAAGTTTTCCGGTGCGGACCTTGTGCTGGTCAACCCTGCCCAGGGACGACATCATGCGCATGGCCAGTTGCTCGCCCGGCATCTCCATGCTGAAGATGACCGCGGACAACCCTTCCTTGATCACTGCATGTTCGGCTATATTGACGGCAAATGCAGTTTTACCCATGGACGGCCTGCCGGCAACGATGATCAGGTCGGATTTCTGCAACCCGGCAGTACGCTCATCAAAATCATCAAACCCTGTCGCGATACCGGTGACAGGTGTTTTCTTCCGGTATAACTCATCCACCCTGTCCAGTGCGCCCACCAGCAGGTCCTTGATACTGTTGTAAACCCGTTTCCCCCTGGTTTCCTGTTCGGCAATTTCAAATATGGTCTGTTCGGCAAAATCAAGCACCTGTTCGCTGCTGAACCCCATCGGATTAAAGACGGTTTCGTTGATTTTCACGGTGGCGGATATCAGTTGCCTGAGCACTGAACGTTTACGCACGATATCCGCATAGACGCCGACATTGCTTGCACTGGGGGTGTTTTCCGCCAGCGCCGCAAGATAGGACAGACCGCCGGCATCATCCAGTTGCTGGTGGGATTCCAGCCATTCTGCAACCGTTACCAGGTCAAAGGGTTTTCCCTCGCCGTCAAGAGCATTGATGGCGTTATAGATAATCCGGTGATCCTGCCGGTAAAAGTCATCCGCCTGTACCCGTTCAACAACCTTGATAAGAGCGTCCTTATCCAGGAACAGGCCGCCAAGCACCGACTGCTCGGCCTCAATGGAGTGGGGAGGTACTTTCAGAGACCTCGTTTCAGGATCAGGCGCGGTATAAGCGGGTTCGGCCATATCGGGAATGGCAACCGTGTTCAGCCCTCGGCGTTTTCCAGTTCGGCGGCAATGACGAGCTTGATTCGGGCAGCTACATCCGCGTGCAGGTGCAGTTCGACTTCATACTCACCCACCGACTTGAACGGACCGTCCGGCAGGCTGATTTCCCGTTTCGTGACTTCCAGGCCGGAAGCGGCAATAGCCGCGGCAATCTCGTTTACCCCTACGGAACCGTACAGTTTGTCATCGGAAACGACTTTTCTATGCAGGGTAACTTCCAGTTCATTGAGTTTTTCCGCCCTGCCCTGTGCCGTAGCAAACGAATCGGTCTGCGCTTTTTCCAGTTCGGCCCGTTGCGCCTCGAATTTTTCCACGTTTTCAGGCGTGGCCGGCACTGCCTTGCCGTTGGGGATGAGATAATTCCTGCCGTAACCGGGCTTGACGTTGACCTGTTGTCCCAACTCCCCAAGCTTGCCGATTTTTTCCAGTAATATCACCTGCATTGTTTTACTCCTTGGTTTAGGTTAAGCATAGCATAATCATGCGTTGTTATCGCCGATCCGGATCGGTTTTCCACCCAGACAGGCATTCACGATTCCGGCACAACTCACAAACAACAGGATGAAACGCGGCATTATGAAAAACAGGCCGTAGATCACTATCAACCAGACCCTGGAGCGCGCCCTGGTATACAGAAAACCGTGTATGACGGAGATTCCCTGGAACAGGTACAGCACCAGCATCAGGATCACGGTGTCCCTGAGCGCTATTGATGCGGCGCCGGGTATAAGCAGTAATGTCAACAGACCTGCCAGCGTAGGGAAGACCAGGATGCGGGGCAGCCTCAACGCATAAAATTCTTTCCTGAAACCGCCTGGATTGAACAGCGCTGACTGCCACCAGCGCGCCAGTAACATCGTAATAATGAGACTGATAACAAATCCGGATGCAAAAATTGCCGACAGCAGCGGACTGATCAACTGGTAAGCCTGTTCAAGCTGCTGCCGGGCGGGTTCAGACTCCGCATATTGCTTCCATACCTCAAACCATTCATGCCACCATGTTTGTATATCCTCCAGCATCACGTAAATCAATGCCGTAAAAAATACGCCGACCGTACCCGCGCACAGGACCATCAACCCCTGGGATTGCGTGTTCCTCAATAATCCTGCACACAGGATCACCGGAAGCCAGACGGTTGCCATGAATGCGATGGGTATGCCGGGCTGCAGGTTCAGCGCCATGGCAGGCAGCGCTGTCAACAGCAGGCAGCCGGCAGCAACCTGGAGGCCTGTAACAGGCCCCTTGCGCAAAGCCGCGAGGCCCATGGGCGCGCCACTGATGAAATAGGAAAAGGGCGAAATAAATATCGAGAGCAGCGTCAATATGCTGATCGCCAGGATCGCATGTACGCGGGTTCTCAGTATATAGTTGCCAAGCGCCTTCATCCTGAAGCGCAAGCTTTAATGAGCGTCGCTGTAGGGAAGCAGCGACAGGTATCTCGCCCGCTTGATTGCTGCCGCCAACTGTCTCTGGTATTTGGCCTTGGTGCCGGATATCCTGCTGGGTACAATTTTGCCTGTTTCCGTAATATATGCTTTCAACGTATTGATATCCTTGTAATCAATTTCATCTATACCTTCCGCAGAAAACTTGCAGAACCGCTTTCTTCTGAAATATCTTGCCATGTCTCACCTGAATTCGTTAGTTAAGGAAGCCCTGCTCAAGTCCGTCAGCCGTCCGTCTCAACTTCCGGTTCGTCAGCGGATGTACCGTTGGTTGTGCCTTGCGCCGGCGCACTTGACTCGGTTTCCTCCCCGCTGCCGTCATCCCCGGTTTCTTCGGCCCCGGAGTAAACCCTGGCTGCATCTTCACGGACAGTGTTATCCGGATCGCCTGCCATTTCTCTTTCCTGTTCCTGCTCCTTGCTTTTCGCCAGGAGTGAAGGTTCCGTGATGGCGGCATCCCTGCGAAAAATGAGATCGCGGATAACGGCATCATTGAACCTGAAAGCGTTATTAATCTGTTGCAGGGTAGCCTGGTCGCACTCGATGTTCATCAACACATAATGCGCCTTGTGGATCTTGTTGATCGGATAAGCGAGTTGGCGTCTGCCCCAGTCTTCCAGGCGATGTATGGAGCCCTGGTTCGACTCGATCATGGAACGGTACCGTTCGATCATCGCAGGCACCTGCTCGCTCTGGTCCGGGTGGACCAGAAACACGACTTCATAATGTCTCATTGTCATATCCTCATGGATTCAGCCTCCCGTCAATACGGTGAGGCAAGGATTAAGGTCGGGCAGTATAGAGTAAAGATCCCGGAGTTGCAAACCGGGGATTTAGTTATTGGAAGGAGTATCCGAAGCAACCGGGGACGGACTTAAGTCCGTCCCCATTGCTATCAAGAGAAAGAATAACCGAAGTATTGTTTGAATAAATCCTCAAATTCCTGCCGGGTGAATATGTGATTCTGTGTGCCTCTCACTTCAATTTTGATCTTGCCCATCAGGGAAGCAATCCTTCCGGTGGTTTCCCAGTCCATGCCGCGCATCAGGCCGTACAACAGGCCGGCGCGGTAAGCGTCGCCGCACCCGGTCGGGTCGGCCAGGTGTTCCGTCCTGGCAGTCGGAATGTCTACAGGGCCGGCGCGGGTATGAATGATAGAGCCTGAAGCGCCGCGGGTGACGATCAGGCTATCGACGCGGTCCAACGCCCCGGAGGCACTGAGGCCGGTTTTGTCCGTAACCAGTTGCCACTCATAATCGTTGAAGACCGCCCAGGCCGCGTGCTCAAGACTGTCCAACAGTTCGTCCCCGGTCAACACGGTGACATTCTGGCCCGGGTCGAAGATGAACGGGATATCTTGTTCGGCAAACTGCCGGGCATGTTGCAACATTCCTTCCTTGCCGTCCGGGGCGACGATGCCGATACTGACGCCTTCGGCCATGGATACCCGATTTTCATGGGAATGGGCCATGGCGCCTGTCTGGAAGGTCGTGATCTGGTTGTTATCCAGGTCGGTGGTAATGAAACATTGCGCGGTAAAAGTATTTTCCACTACCCGCAGGTGTCGTTGATCGACTCCGTTCTGTTCCAGCCATTTGCGGTATTCGGCAAAATCAACCCCTACCGTGCCCATGGGCAGGCAGTCCGCGTCCAGCAGTTTCATGTTATAGACGATATTCCCCCCGGAGCCGCCGAACTCGTGCTGTATGTCCGGGACGACGAAACAGACATTGAGCATATGGATCTTGTCCGGCAGTATGTCTTCCCTGAAACGCCCCGGGTAGACCATGATCCGGTCGTATGCAAAGGAACCGCAGATGAGAGCAGTCATAAATGAGAATCTGTTTGTTCAGAAAAAGTAATTGGTCGTCTGCCTTTCATCCGCTTGCGGCACAGGAAAAAACATCTGCCGGAGCAGCCGTCCAGAAACGCTTGTAAGCATCCGGCACGGCGCTATCCGCATTAAACATCAAAAGTCTGACGTTTATCCGTGCGCCGGAAACCGGGTTATCCTCTTCCGATACCGCGCTTGTTCCAGGATCATGTTTCCGGTATTTGAATTCTTTCAGTTTATTTTCCGGTTCGAACAGTTTTTGATATCCGTCAATTTTAAGATAGGCGGATTTGTGCGCCGTCCCTTTCGGATCAACAAAAACGATGCGGTATTCATCATCCTTGTACATCCAGAAGATGAAATCCGGCAGGAAGCGAGTGTATTCATTGGTTGTAGCATCGTAGTAAGGTATATAGATATTGTCCAATGTCTCATCTATTTTGCTGAACATCCAGGCGTCCCATCCTGGGTCATTGTCTTCTAACCATTGTTCCAGGTTGTCAAGAAACCGCACTTCGCTTTCTTCCCTGATGATGTGCTTAATGAAATCCGCTGCTCCGGTCTGGGCGGCAATAACCGGCGCATAGTAATGCCTGGAAATGTTTTTGATTTTCAAGTCGTTGAATGTTTCTTCAGATTTGCCGCTGATATACTCCATGAATTCTTCCTCGCTGATTTTGTTTTCTGCGTACTGAAGCGCCCGTTTTTTCTTTTCATCTTCGGATATATCGCCTTGTGCGACAGCTTTGAGTTTCTTCTGTAAATCGATCAGGTCTCCTTGAGACAGTCGCACTTGTATTTTGCGAAAGTGAACGATGTCTTCATCCTCATCCAGTTCGCGCAGGCCATCGGCTATCCTCCCCGTTTTTGACAGGTGGGATATGAGGCGATTTTGCAGGAAGGCAAGGCTGCTGTAGTTCTTTCCCGGATCCAAGCGGATATTTTCTTTGCCTTCTGCGCATGCGCGTAACTCAGCTATCTCCCGGGCTACCAGGTTGTCGCGGACGGCAAGCGCCGAATCCGAAGTTTTTGCAAGGTAGTTCCTGAACCTGTTCAGCGTATCCGAACTCATTGCAAATTTTGCCTTTGTCGCCGTACCTGTCTTTTCCTCTTTGTATTCCGGGACCAGGAGCGGCAGTAACTGGCCGTTGATCACCGGCTTTGGCGACCTGACAAAGCCGTCAACGTTTTCAAAAATACCGCTTTTTTCCGTTTGCAGCCCTTCCAGAACAGACTTCACCGCGTTGCGATTAGTGGCAAAAAGGAACAGCGTCTCTGCGGGCTGCACTTCACAGGCGTAATCCTGAAGCAGGTTCTTTTCGTTACTGTCCGGCAGGAAGGCGTAACGGCGGCGTTGGTTGGGCAATGTCTCGATGCGCACGCCGCGCCCGACGGACTGCACGACAAATTTCTTTGCCTCGGTTCCACCGATATTGATGAAGTTGATGACATTGGGGCGGTTGGAGTCCCAGCTTTCGAAGAAAGAGCGGGACCCCATGAGAATTGTGATTGAACTTTTTTCCAGGTCATCAAAAAAAGATTTTTCCTGCAAGGTTTTGGTTTCTTCGTAACCTGTCAGGAGGTTATTCCGCCACTTGGAGGTATCTCCTATGCGAATCAGCGCAAACGGGGCATCTGCGTTTCTGACCTGAAAAGCGAGTTCCTTGTTGTCCTTGCTGCGGATTAACTGTAACGAGCTTTTTCTGCGACCTGAAAACACCGCTTCGCGCAGGTCGGTTAGTTTTATGCCTGTGATTCGGGCCTGGTCAAGCCGGATAATTTCTCCGCCGACCTCCCCAAAAAGAAAGGTCGCATCTGCCCATTCCTTCGCAAGGTCTTTTTTTGCTGTCCGGAAAAGCGCGTCATCCACCTCTCCCGTAGCAATCTCGCGCAAGGTCTGGAAAAACGCCCACAGGTCATTCCTCTCATTTTCCACGTCGGTATTCACCGAGTTGACCAGGGTCAGCATCAGAGGCAGGTGATAGAGTTCTTTCAAACCCGTATTTTTGCGGAGTTCCTTCACCCTGAGCGACACGTAAGCCAGCGCGATAAGTGACTTCAAGACGATTTTCCGTCTTTCGTCGTGGCTGATTTCCTGCTCCCTGTGTTTGAACACCTCGTATTCTTTCTCATTCAGGTAAATATTTTTACCATGCCCGTTCCTGATGAATTCCTCCAGGTTGTATTTCTTGACTGTCGTTACAATATCCTCAGGGTCAGTGAACGTGGCCGAGAAATTAAACAGAAACCCATGGCGAGCCATGATGGCGTAATACGCCTGTCGTTTTGAATCTTCCTTGCCTCCCTTGTGGGCCTCGTCCAGGAGGACATACCATTTCCCGGCGTCTTCGTGGGTGCGATAATCTGTCAGCGCCTCCTTCTGCATGTCAGAGAGGTTGTCGCTACGATGGTAATAGACTGTTACAGAGTCTCCGAGTCGGCTCTGCGATATTTTTCCATGTTCCCGAAGATGGACAAAATCGATATTCAGGCCGGCTTGGTTGAATTCTTCTATAGCCCGGCGAATCTGTCCGATAAGATGATCGCTCGGAGCAAGAATGAGGATTTTGTGCGGTGGAATTCCACCGTGTCCCATC
Organism: Gammaproteobacteria bacterium; assembly: GCA_965204045.1. Taxonomy (GTDB): domain Bacteria; phylum Pseudomonadota; class Gammaproteobacteria; order Eutrophobiales; family Eutrophobiaceae; genus JAAXHV01. The sequence continues at coordinate 2,974,503 of CBDBDW010000002.1, read as the reverse complement.
AACCTGTGCAAGTACTCAACCAGTTTTACCATGACCAGGGTTTTCCCGCTGCCGGTTGCCATCCAGAAGCACATGCGATTAATGAGTTGCCGGTATGGAATTTCTTCACCTTGCGGCGTTATATACTCGGAAAGAATTTTAAAGACGGGGCTCTCTCTCCGGTTTTGTCTGTCTGAGTTGGTTTCGTACTGCTTTACTGAAAAGTCGTTAAGTTGGGAAGAGGAGTACCGGTTGGCAAAATCCTGCTTACGGGCGCTGTCGGCAGCTTGCGATTCCCCGGTCTGGTAGTCATTTCCTTCCTTTCCATAGTACAGGTACAGCGCCCGCGCTGCACACCGAAGCGCGTCTTCCTGATAGTCATACAGTGTTTTCTGTACTGAAAAGCGTTCAATCTCCGGCACGCGCCAGGTTTCGGGCAGGTCGCCGTAGTTCAGGGTTTGGGTGATGGGTTCAAGAGCGGGTTGCATGTTGTGATAGTTTGTCGGCCAGGAGCTCACGGGACGGTATCACTTCCACATTGTCCATTACCGCCGGAGTCAGGACGCTTTGTAACTGCAACTGCAAATTGTCTTTCAAGTTATCGAACATCCTTTTTGCCTCTTCTGTTTCCATTCCTTTGACAACAAGATAAAAAACGTGTTTTTTGTCTTGTATCAGGGTCGATGCTTCCCGGCACTTCGCAGCCAGACGGCACAGGACGAGCAAAGCCCCATATACCTTCACATAGTTTTCCTGCCTGACACAATTTTCGGTAAATTTCTGCCTGTGGGGTTCAGTAAGGTAAGAGTATTTTTTTCCTATGGTTTTAATGGTATCCGCTAACCGGGTTTCTTCAACCAGCACAACTTTATTTTCATGGACAAGAAAATAGTCACAGCAATCACAACTACCCAACCCGACGTGTGTTCTCATATCAGGAATCCCTTCGGCCTTTTTTGTGTTATCCATGCGGAAGGCTTCAAAATCTTTGCCGGAGGAAACATTCTGTTTCTCCCGGAAGCTATCCAGAGACGTCATAACAGTCCTTCCACATACAAGTCAGAGAAGGGCTGGGTTAATTCCTGCTTGATATTTGCCATTTTGGTTTCAAAATCTTCATCAACTTCGCTGTTGTTGACGGGAAACTGGTTTAGTGCAATTAGTTGCTTGTCTTCAGGCTTTTTCTTCACATGTACTTCCAGCCATTTAAGAATGTCCACACTATGGGTAGCAATGACTACGTTCACACCATAGCGGGACAGTTCAAAGAGGGCTTCCGCCATGACGACCTGCCAAGCGGGGTGTAGGTGCGCTTCCGGTTCATCGATAAAAATAACAGTATCTTTATCCAGTACATTACGTTCAATTAACAACGCCAATATTCCCATGTTCACTATTCCCATCGCGGTAAGCGGCAATGTGAAATTTCGCTCATTCTCTTGAAATGATAAATTGCCACTTTCCGAAATGGCAATCTTCCCGCCCATGACCTCCTTGCCCGTCAACTTTTCATATACGTTCGGAAATGCAATGCCACCTGTGCGCTGAAAACTTAGTGCAGTGATCAGATCATAGAAGTACTCGGGAACGCCACTCAGTAGCTCCCTTTCTCTTCTAAAGAACATTCTCCGCGGGTTACGTCTTATATCATCTAGGGCATTCTTTAATTTCCAGTAGACGGGCGATTCCAGATAGATTACGTTGGAATGATGTTGTAATTCCTGCACCAAAATTTCGTCTATCGCAAATTCGATTTCATCATTTAATAGTTCGAATTTTCCGAAGTTTTTGAACATGATTTCTGAGGGTGCATCGTCTTCAGCTATGAGGCCCGATAATGTAGGTGTTTGGAAATTATGAATCAGGTTTTGCCGGATTTTGTACTTCATCCCAGCGACTATAAAATCCAGCCAATCCCCCCCGCTTAAATCTTGTTTTAATTTATCCAAAGATTTTTTTAATTCCTCATGTGTTTCTTTCATTCTCATGATAGGTGATGTTCCATTTTGCCTTCCTTTCGCTTCCTCTTTTACTCCTTCAGGGATCTGAATATCGTTTACTTTTTTCTCAATCTCATTCGTCTGGTGGATAAGATTACTTATAACCTCATCCAGTTCTTTAGAGTCACCAGGCATACAATCTTCGACAAGGGCTTCCAGTTTTTCTAGGTCACCCTCCTCCAGCAAAGGCTGTGATTTTTCGATGTTATAGTGTGCCAATCTATCCAGCCTGAAAAAACTGCTTACAACGGGCTTGATCAAGTTGTTCACATGTATCTGTATATGATTGGCGTTCATAGCATTAAACAGCGAATACAGCAGCTTAGAAACGAAACTCTTACCTGTATTGTTTGGTCCTGCAAACACTGTGAAGTTTGCAATATGAATTTCAGCATTGGTCAACTTGCCGATATTTTTAATATTCAGATTGAGATTCATAGAACACCCCACCACAAATAAGGTTTAATAAGTGAGAGAAAATGGCGTTTTTCTTCTTCTGTCATGGTGGCTGGGTTAGTTTTTTCTGTCGTTCCATCGATAAAGGTAACACTATTTGTTGTAAGGCAACGGATGGGTTTGCCCAGGACATTGGAAAGTGACTCTGCGATGTCTATATCAGGGTACAGGTCTTGCAGGTTGATGTCCAGTTTGCCGTTTTCCGATGGTTGGGCCGCATGAGCGAGTTTATCGTCACCGAAAAAAACGTATTGCTGAAACGGTGATTTCATGCTGTCTAGTTCCAGTTATTAATTATGCTTGGTATTTTCTTCCAATAAACTGAATATCTATAGCTACAGTGCAAAATCCTGAAGAGGATTCTTTTGCCGTTCTATTCTTATTTCCTCCACCATTCACGATGTTTAAGTGACAGTAGGAAGCGAATCTATTCTTTTGCAACTGTTATTTTCCTTCGTCTCTTTTTTCAGCAGCCTGTCTTTTATTTTCCGGCAAGGAACTGAAGGTGTTTTCTATTTCGCTTGGTTCTGTAATGGTTTTTTCAATAATGAAATTGATTAACCAGAATAACCTGTCAACAATTTCCTTATTGTCTTCACCAGTCAGATCAATCTGCCCTTCGTGAGCGCCACCTTCATTGCCCACAATCCTGACTGTGTCCAGTGATTTTATTACATTTTGCGGCAAACCTTTTTTGCTCAAGTTGCCTATAGCTCGGTTCAGGTTAGGTTCATTTTCTCCAAGTGCTTCACAGAGCTTTTTGGCGGCGATGCGAAGCAATGCTGCTGCAGATCTTGGAGAAGAAGTAGATATTTCCCGCGCTTCGTTGTAATAGCCGACTACGGTTTCTGGCATGTCCCTATGCGCAAGTGGGGCGGTAATTTTTTTGGGATATACGAGATTACCGTTCAGCCAGAAAGAAAAATGTCCGCAATGAGCACAAAGAGCAATTTGTAGAATCTCTATCTGGTTTAACCCAAGTTCCCTAAAACCATAGTAGGCAGGATACCAATCCTGGTTTGCATAAACATTGCATATCGGACAATGGAATGCCTTTTGTCGAAAAACGGGCGCGGTGTAATTTTCTTGCTTCACTGTATCACTCTCCCCACCACAGGTAGGGTTTCACCAATGAGATGAAATGCCGTTTCTCTTGCTCGGTCATGGTTGCGAGGTTGGTTTTTTCGGTGGCGCCATCGGTGAACGTTACGGTGTCAGCCGTACGATGACGGATGGGTTTGCCGAGGATGTTGGAGAGTGACTCCGCGATGTCTACGTCCGGGTAGAGCGCGTGGAGGTTGATTTTCAATTTGCCGTTCTTTAACGGCCTGACTGAGTGGGTGAGTTTGTCATCTCCGAAAAACGCGTATTGCTCGAACGGCGATTTCATGCTGTCCAGTTCCAGTTGTTCGCCGTCCTGATAGTGGGAATTTCTCAGGGTTTCTTCGTATTGTTCCAAGGTGTAGTATTTGAGAAAGTGACTGCTGCCTTCATGGGAAACCGGCTTCCTGTCTTTCCAGTCTTTGGAATAAACGATTTTCTTTAGACGCGGGAGCAGGACTGTATGAAAATAATCTCCCATTTCGACGAGCACATATTTTCGATTGCCACCGTCATCCTTATTTAGGTTGATGATTGCATGGCCAGTGGTACCAGAGCCAGCGAAGTAGTCAAGAGCGACTCCATCTCCATTTATTGAAGACGCATTTATCAATTCTTCATAAAGTGATGTAGGATGACAGTAGGAAAAGTCCAGTCCTAAATTATCTATTTCTTTCTTTCCTCTTTTACCATTTTCAATGACCGTTGAGACAGGGCGCCTGGATTCTCCGGTGAGATATATCTTACGCTGTGGCTGAGTAGTTTCGTCTTTGCCGAATAGAATCTCCCCTTTTTCTAAAAGACTTTTCATTCTTTCTGGCGACTGCGACCAACCCCTTTGGGGAACTGGACATGGCTTTCTCGTGAGAGGGTGTATTAAAGGAACAAAGAATTTATCAGGAGCAGGGTTGGGATTCGGCCACACCATAGCGACACCCCGATAAACTTGTCCTTTGTCATCTAAAAATCGGTAAGCACGTTCTCCTCCGGTGAGATCTACATTGCCCTCTACCCATCGCGAAAATTCTTTACGCACATTGCCATTCACACCACCGTGTTTTTTTATAAGTTCTTTGGATTTAGCGAGCATGGCTTGGACATTCGTGTTTTTGAGATAGAAAGCCCCCTCGTGTCTTGTCCGCCACAAGATATATTCATGCCGAGTAGAAATCCCTCTAGCTCCCATCATCGGGTTTTTCTTATCCCATATTACCGTTCCGGGATTGAGCAATCCCGTATTCTCCATGAGAAGCTGGAGTCTTTCGTATTCGTTCTCATCAATATGGCACAAAAATGAACCGTCTTCCGCAAGTAATTCCAACGCAATATTCACACGGTTTTCCATCATCGTAAGCCAACTGGAATGCTTGTATTGATTCCGATAAAGAAAACCGCTGGTTTTCGTGTTATAGGGCGGATCAACGTGAATACACTTCACCCTTCCCCTATACCGCTTTTGCAGGGTATTCAACGCCTGCCAGTTCTCACTGTGTACCAGTTCGCCGTCCAGTGCCTCGTCCAAGTCGCCCAGCGCGCCAAGAATTTCCATCTCCAGTTCTTTGAAATGCTTTGTATCCAAAGGCAGAAAGCGGCAAGCCCTGTTAACGGGACCGTTACTCTCCAGGTCCAGTTCACCGTCCCCCTTGTTTAATTCCGCGATGGAAAATTGCTCATCCACCAGTTCCAGCGATTGCCATTCCTCAACCTGCGCTGCCGCGCCCTTGTGCCTGACAATCTTATCCAGCAGTCCGGGGGGCAGTTTATCCAGTGTCACCACGTAATTGACGTTGCGTACAAACTTCGGTTTCTCCCAGGTCCGCCGCAGTTCATCCTCAAACTGGGCAATGAAATCTATGATGTCGTACGCGGTTAGCTGGATAGCTTGCAACTGGTCAAGCCGTTTTTGTTCAAAAATTGTCTCATCCTGAAACATGTACTGGTAAAGCCACAAGTCGAATTGTTCGCGGAGAAAGCCCCGCGCATCCTTGTTGATAAAGAAATCGGCTTCCGTCTGCCGTTTGAAAACCCGAAATGCGTCTTGTAAGTCATCTTCACTCAGCATTACCTTGGCGCCGGGCGCGTTTCTGGCCTTTCTGATAATGGTCTCAAGCTTGGTTTTTCTGCCTTTCTGGGAGTAGGATACCGAGAGATGTACAACGTTGCCTTCCGGGCTTCTTTCCACTTTTGCGAACTCAAAAACAAACTCGCGTCGCTCGTTGTTACGTTTGTGTTCAACCTGGGAAGCGTCGAAGTAAAACAGTCTCCTGTGTGCGGGATTCTGTTTGTCCTCCAGCCTTACCGGCATGGAACGCACCAGGATGTCCGATTTCACGTAATATAGCATGTGGGTTTTCCATGACAACGCAACGTCTTCATCAGAGGAATAGACGCGCTCATAGATTTTTGAGAAAGCAGGCAAGTGACGGAAATAGATCGAGCCGCTTTCACAGAAATAACGACTGAAAAAGGTGTACAGTTTATCGAACAGTTCTTCCCGGAAAGCCGTATCTTTCCCGGCACGACTGTCGATTTTTTCCATGAGTTTCGGACGCAAGGATTTAAAATATCCCCGTTTCATCCTCATCAGGTTGATGAAGCCGGATTCGCCCTCTACTTCGGCGCCGGTAAACAGGGCTTCCAACGCGTCCAGGAAGCGGTTTTCCTTTGGTTTCTCATTCATTCTGTTTCTTCCTTTTTCATTTCCGTTCCCATGTTATCAATCACAGTAGAAGAAAGTATATCAAAGTCCGGTTCAGGCAGACGCAACAAAAGTATGCGATTACCCCGGTTTGTGTTATACAATCGCTATTGACTTCGAGGCCCGGGATACCTATGATTTTTCTATGAGCGGTAGTTTACAGACTGTCGTTGAGACGCCTGCGTATCTCACGGCAGCAAAGGGAATACTGTCAGACTCGGAACGAGATGAAATCGTCAACACAGTAGCAAAGAATCCAAAGTCTGGCGTGTCACTTGGAGGAGGCATACGAAAAATGCGGTTTGCCCGTTCAGGGCGTGGTAAAAGCAGCGGGGCGCGTGTAGTGTTTCTGTTTTCCGACAAAACCATTCCCGTGTTTTTACTTGCCGTATTTGCCAAGAATGAGAAAACAAATCTCAGCTCCGGGGAACGAGAGGCACTGGTAGCTGCTGCAAAAGATATGATTGAAAATTACAGGAGGCGCCAATGAGTGAAGCATTCGATAAAGTCATGACCGGCCTTAAGGATACCCGCGTTTACCTCGAGGGCGGTCGCAATGGTTTCGCGGTGCACGGAATTGAAGTATCAGCCCCCGATGTCGTGACTGTACGAGGCAAGACAGGGCTCTCACAAACAGCTTTTGCCAAAAGCATTGATGTCTCGCTCGATACACTGAAAAATTGGGAACTGGGGCGCCAGCGCCCGGAAGGGCCGGCGCGGATTCTATTGGCGTTGATAGAAAAGCAACCCTCAATCATCCAGGAAAAACCCGGACGCTGAGATTCCCACCATACTATGTCAGACGCTTATCAGGAAGTATGAACTTATGCAGGATATGAATATCAATATCCGATAAATCGTTATCCGCAGCCTGGCGCACCTGACAGTTGGGATTACTTATCACCGGCTTGTTGCCTTACCCTGTCTAAAAAGTCGTCAGCACTCCAGTTATCTGTAACCGGGCTGTTTTGTCCCTTGATCAGTTCGGTTCTTAATAACTGAGGCCTCATTTCTTCACGTTTGTCTGTGCTGTCTGGTATACAAACCCGGTGTTCGTCTATTACCGGCGCCAGGTACCGCCCGGTATGGGAATGCGCCAGTTTTGAAATGTCTTCCGGTGTGCCGGCGGCAATGATCTCTCCGCCGCCATCGCCCCCTTCGGGCCCCAGGTCGACGATCCAGTCCGCAGTCTTGATGACGTCCAGGTTATGTTCGATGACGACTACCGTATTACCGTGGTCGCGCAATCGATGCAGCACGCCGAGTAATTGCTTGACGTCGTGGAAATGCAGGCCGGTGGTCGGTTCATCCAGTATGTAGAGCGTCTTGCCGGTATCCCGTTTGGACAACTCCCTGGACAGTTTCACCCGTTGCGCCTCACCTCCGGATAAGGTCGTGGCGTTCTGGCCGAGACGGATATAGGACAGCCCCACGTCTACCAGGGTTTGCAGTTTGCGGGCGATGAGCGGCACCGGCGAGAAGAATTCCCGGGCGTCTTCCACCGTCATATCCAGAATTTCATGGATGTTTTTACCCTTGTACCGGACCTGCAGGGTTTCCCTGTTATAGCGTTTGCCCTTGCAGACGTCGCACATGACATATATGTCCGGCAGAAAGTGCATCTCCACCTTGATCAGCCCGTCTCCCTGGCACGCCTCACAACGCCCTCCCTTGACGTTGAAACTGAAACGGCCGGGTTTATAGCCCCTGGAGCGCGCCTCCTGGGTGGCGGCGAAAAGCTCCCTGATGGGAGTAAACAGGCCGGTATAGGTGGCAGGGTTCGAGCGCGGGGTGCGACCGATGGGGCTTTGATTGATATCCACGACCTTGTCGATATACTCAAGGCCGGAGATGGTCCGGTATGGGGACGGTTTTGCGCCGACGTAGTTCAGTTCGCCCGCGGCAATCCGGTACAGGGTATCGTTAATCAGGGTTGACTTGCCTGATCCGGAAACACCGGTGATGCAGGTCATGAGGCCAAGCGGCAGTTCCAGCCGGACCGACTTGAGGTTGTTTCCCGTAGCGCCGGACAATACCACCACCCGTTCCGGATCAGGCTTGATGCGTTGTAACGGCATGTCAATGCGCTTTCTTCCCGAGAGGTAGGCGCCGGTAAGGGATTCCTTGCACCGGGCGATATCATCGGGGCTGCCCTGCTTGACCACCCTGCCGCCATGCACCCCGGCCCCCGGCCCCATATCGATGACATGGTCGGCAGCATTGATGGCCTCCTCGTCGTGTTCGACAACGATCACCGTGTTACCCAGGTCGCGCAATTGCCTCAACGTGGCCAGCAGGCGTTTATTGTCCCGTTGGTGCAAACCGATGGATGGTTCATCCAGAACGTACATCACACCGACCAGGCCTGCGCCAATCTGGCTGGCCAGTCGAATGCGCTGCGCCTCGCCCCCGGACAGGGTTTCCGCGCTCCTGTCCAGCGCAAGATAATCCAGACCCACGTTGACAAGGAAGCGCAACCGGTCCTCAACTTCCTTTAATATGCGCGTGGCGATTTCCCCGCGCCGTCCGGGTATGACCAGGTGTTTAAAAAACTCCCGGGCATGCATCACGGTCATCGCGGTAATCGTCGGCAGGCTGGTATTGTTTACGAATACATGCCTCGCCGCCTGGTTGAGGCGCTGGCCTGAGCAGGACGGACAAGGCTGGCTGCTCTGGTATCTGTTCAGGTCTTCCCGGATCATGACCGATTCGGTCTCCCGGTAACGCCGCTGCATGTTCGGAATTACACCTTCAAAGGTATGGGTGCGGCGTATGATGCCGCGTTTGCTGTGCAGGTATTCAAATTCGATTTCTTCAGAACCGCTGCCGTACAGGATCACCCGGCGAATATCCTCATGCAGCCGGGCGTACGGTGTATCAATGGCAAAAGCATAATGTTTTGCCAAAGATTTGATCAGCTGGAAATAATATGCATTGCGTCTGTCCCAGCCGCGTATGGCGCCGTCCGGCAGGCTCAATGCGGGATCCTGGACTATCTTGTCGGAATCGAAAAACTGGATTACGCCCAGACCGTCACAGTGGGGACAGGCGCCGACCGGGTTATTGAACGAAAATAGCCGGGGTTCCAGTTCACTCAGGCTGTAACCGCATTCCGGACAGGCGAACCGGGTTGAGAACACCATGTCATCGGCATCGGTTTCATCCATGGAAGCGACGATTGCCAGACCGTCGGAAAGACGTACTGCGGTCTCAAGGGATTCCGCCAGTCTCAGACCGATATCCGGGCGCACCCGGAAACGGTCCACCACCGCCTCAATCGTGTGTTTCCTGCGCAGGTCCATTGCCGGCACGTTATCCAGTTCAAGCACTTCTCCGTCGATACGCGCCCGCACGAAACCTTCCGCCCTGATTCTTTCCACTACCTGTATATGCTCACCTTTTCTTCCCTGGACCACGGGAGCCAGCAACATCAATCTTCTTCCTTCCGGTTGTTCCAGTATCAGGTCCACCATCTGGCTGATGGTCTGGGCTGCCAAAGGAGTCTGGTGTTCCGGACAGCGAGGTTCACCCACCCGGGCAAACAACAGGCGCAGGTAGTCATATATCTCTGTAATAGTCCCCACGGTGGAGCGCGGATTATGGGAAGTTGACTTCTGTTCGATGCTGATGGCCGGGGACAGTCCTTCAATATGATCGACGTCGGGTTTTTCCATCATTGACAGGAACTGCCTGGCGTACGCGGAAAGTGATTCAACATAACGCCGCTGCCCGTCCGCGTAGATGGTGTCGAACGCCAGGGATGACTTGCCGGATCCTGACAGGCCGGTGATCACTATCATCCTGTCCCTGGGAAAATCCAGATTGATATTCTTCAGGTTGTGGGTCCTGGCGCCCCTGATACGAATGTTATCCACTATGCTTTATATGTTTGGCCGGATTCGAATTAACCTGCTAATATAAGGGAAGCTCGGCATGAGTCCAAGCCGGATTTGCGTCTTGCTTCAAAACAGCGGCGCCAACGCTGTTGTTTTTCGTTTAATATCAATAATAAAGGAGTTGAATTATGGCCAGAGGAATTAACAAAGTCATTCTAATCGGAAACCTTGGAAACGATCCGGACGTGAGGTACACCTCCGGCGGCTCGCCTATCGCCAACGTAAGCCTGGCGACCTCTGAATCGTGGCGGGATAAGGAAACGGGTGACCAGCAGGAGCGGACCGAGTGGCATCGGATCGTTTTTTTCGGCCGCCTGGCGGAAATCGTGTCCGAATATTTACGCAAAGGCTCAAAGGTTTACGTGGAAGGGCGACTACGGACGAATAAGTGGCAGGATCGCGACGGAAATGACCGCTATACCACCGAGATCGTCGCCTATGATATGCAAATGCTGGACGGCAGGGGCGGCACAGGAGAGGAGTTTGCAGGCGCGTCCGGGCAGGCGCGTAAACAGTCTGCGGCAAATGCTCCCGCACGGCAGGAGAATACCCCCGGTAATGGTGGAGAATTTGTTGACGACGACATACCGTTTTGAACGTCCCAACCGGCATAAAACCTTGATGGACGCCCCGCGCCGCTGCGTTGTGTGCGGGGCGTCAACACATCGGTGATATTACAGATTTTCAACAAATTTCTATCGCTATGGATCTACAAAAACACTTCGTGAGGATTTTTGCGTCAATCATGACGCTTATGCTGCTCTCACTGTTCCTGTACCTGGAAGTACTGGACAATGAAGCAAAAATAGCGGAAGCGGCTGAAAGAAGATACCTGTCTTACCTGCTCGCTGATGAATTGCGACAAAGCTCCGATGACCTGACCCGCATGGCCAGGACCTATGCGGTGACGGGCGATCCGAAATTCAAGGAGTATTTCGACAGGATACTGGCCATACGGAGCGGAGACGCGCCGCGTCCGGCAGATTATTATAAGATCTACTGGGACTTCGTCTCCGCCACAGGTATGCCGCCGCGTGTGGACACCCCGCCCAGGGCGCTGAAGGACCTGATGAAGGATGCCCGGTTTACGGAAACTGAATTTGCCCTGTTACAGGAAACCGAAACCGAATCCAACGAACTGGTCAACCTGGAAAACCGGGCCATGAACGCCATGGTCGGTATTTTTGAGAACGCTACCGGACGCCACACCAGGGGTCCGCCCGACCGGGAACTGGCCCGGGATCTGCTGCACGGTGAGCAATACCACGCGGCCAAGGAAAAGATCATGAATCCGCTGGACAAGTTTTTTGAGACTCTCGATCACAGGACCTCGGGACAAATTACAGTATTCCGTGACAAGCAAAAGCGTCTGAATGTGGTGTTGATGGTTACCCTGGGCCTGTCCGCCTGTCTTGCCCTGATCTCCCTGATACTCGGCGCGGCATCCATGAAAAAGAAAGAAGCGCATAGCGGCAAGTCCAGGCTGGCGCAACGATTGGCTGCCAGTGGTTACAGTTCTGCAGAAGCCGGCACAAAAGGCTCCGCGCGTGACGCGCTGGTCAAGCGGTTGACCAGCAAGGCTGAGACTTCCGGAGATAAGGACGAAGTAACCTCTGACACCACGTCCCTGCAGTTTTTTTTCACGACTTTCTGGCAAAACTGGCCGCTCATAGGCGCAGCCGTTGTCGTCACATTCCTGACCCTGGGTCTTTCCTGGTGGTTCCTGAGCGAGAACAGGATTCAGTCCTATACCAAGGTCAGGGACGAGTTGAAGTTTACCCTGGACGCCACCCAGAGCGCGGTGCTGGACTGGATGCAACAGTCCAGCCAGGATGCCGTTAATTTCGCAGAAGCAGTCAGTCGCCAGGTCACTTACGAATCACTGCAAGTATTGAAGGACTTCCCGCACCATGCACTGCATCAGCAACTGGCGACCGCAGCTTTTCCGAATGCGGGGGAAGATGATGCTGACACAATCGGCCAGGACCTGAAACAGTTTGCCGAGGATTCCAGTATCGCCAATCCTGAAATATTTGAAAACTACCTGGTAGTCGATCGCGACGGTATCGTGCTCTCCAGCAACCGGGCAGAACTGATCGGAAAGTTTTTTGCCTTCCCCTCAGGCGCCATGGAACGCCTGCTGACACAAAAAACGACAATCGATTTCCCCAACAGGGAAGCGGCCAGCGACTTACTGTCGCATAACGTCGTTTTCGGAGCTCTGATGGATGAGAACAAGGGCGCGGTCTTCATTACGGCGTCGCCGCAGCGAATGCTGGCCAAAATCCTGCGAAGAGGCTATTCCGGCAATTACGGCGAGGTTTACCTGGTTGATGTGGATGGCCGCTTTATCAGTGAACCCCGGTGGAAAGAACAGATCCTGGATCAGGGCTGGGTGGGGTCGGATACCCAGTCAATTGTCGGAATGTATGCCAGCCGGCAGGGAAAAGCCGTCCTGCCCGGGGAAATGCCCCTCTCCGTCCGGCGCGTGACCGCCGGCGACAGCGGCGGGGAATTGGATGAATACGACAATTACCTCGGACACAAGGTGGTCGGTTACTGGGCCTGGAACAACACCTATGGCTTCGGCATCATCAATGAATACGACAGTGATGAAGCGTTTGCGACTTTCAGGGCATTCACAAGGCAGGCCCTGGCGGGTAGCGGTTTCACGGCGGCATTGATCCTGACGCTTACCCTGCTGTCCATCTGGAGCCGGAACAAGGTTACCCGCGCCAACGAGCAGTTGAAGGGAGCCTTCAAGACAATCAAGTCACATAATGACAAGCTTGCCCAGGACCTGAGAATAGGCCAGAAAGTGCAAATGGACATGTTGCCGGACCCGATCAGCGGGGAGGGTTTTGCCCTGGAAGCCTTTCTCAAGCCTGCGCAAAGCGTATCAGGAGATTTTTACGACTTTTCACGCTTGCATAATGACAAAGTGTATTTCTGCGTTGGGGATGTCTCCGGGAAAGGCATACCCGCATCCCTGTTCATGTCGGTGACCAAGGCCCTGCTCAACAAGATCCTCGACCAGAATGACCAGACAAAAGATATCGTAACCCGGGTGAACAATGAATTATCCCTGAACAATGACAGCAATATGTTCGTAACCCTGGTTATCGGCATCATGGATCTGAATACCGGGAAGCTGCTTATAACCAATGCCGGACACAACCTGCCTTTTATCAAGAAGCAGAGCGGTGAGCTGATATGTCTCGAAGAAATCCAGGGGCCTCTGGTGGGTACATTTGAAGGCATAGAATTCAAACAGCAATCCATCGATATGGATGAGGGTGATATGGTGCTGTTTTATACAGACGGCGTAACCGAGGCACAGAACATTCGGGATGAATTCTATGACGATGACCGGTTAGAGGATTTGCTGAAGAAAAATGAGTTTGAGACCGCCAAGGACATGACGAACTCCGTTATCAGAAGCGTGCTCAGGTTTATAGGACGGGCCGATCAGTTCGATGACATCACTATCCTGTCCTTTCAATTCACCGGCCTGTAACGTCAGGATTTGGACTTTATAATGACAACGATGTTTCCATCCTTTGAACCATAGTACTCAACCTTGTCGTTGAGACTTTTTACCAGGTGGATGCCCAGGCCTCCCTCCTTCTCCTGTTTTGGTTCTGTCTCATCTCCCTGCCCAGGTCCGGAATCCGGTTCGAGTTCAGCCACAACTTCCGGGTCCGGGTCTTCCCCGCCAAGCCGCGGCGCCGGCGCATCCCTGAACAGATCAAACGGAGGCGCTTTGTCCCGCATACTGATCCTGATTTCATGTCCGGTGTCTTCGAATTCCACGGTGACGGTACCATCTTCATTACTCTTGTAACCGTGGGTAAATGAATTTACGATCAATTCCTCCAGGGACAATTCCAGTTCAAAAATCTTGCCGTCGTCCAGGTTCTTTTCTTCGCAATAGGACCTGAATTCTTCTGAAAATTCTGCCAGGTCGGCCAGTTTTTCCAACACCCATCTAATTCTTTCATTTTTTTTATTCATCGACCAATCCCCACAAAAAATACGATGTAATATCGATATTCACTTGTATGCCGGACCTCCCTAGTATATATTTAGCCCACTTTGCCCGATAATGTATTATTATTTTATGTTATTGTAAAATGCTGGACAGATAAATTCAAAAGTTTATACTATGTCGGCTGAATTCAGGCCGGCGACCAACAGAGAAAGAGAAAAATAATGAGTGAGATTGAAACAGTAAATCAGGACGGTATTGTTATTCTTAACCTGAAGGGGAGGGTTGACGCAACCAACTCGGGACAAGTACATGACAAGGTCATGGAGGAAATAAAAAACGGTTGCAACAAGATGATCATTAATTTTTCCGATGTAAATTACATCTCCAGCGCCGGTTTGCGCGTCCTGATTTTTGCCACAAAGAGTTTTGCCAAGAGCTCCGGTTCTTTCTCGGTGTGTTCCCTGAATGATAACATCATGAAGATATTCGAAATAAGCGGTCTGGTGAACCTGTTCACCATTCATGATGACCTGGATACAGGAATCAGTTCACTGAAGGGTTAAACCGGGATACCACCGGCTCACTGATTTCGTTGCTTTTGCCTGAGCTTGTAGACGGGAGGCGCGCCGTCTGCGGCTGTCTGGTATTTCACGCTGAAGTCCGACAATCCTTTCAATGCATCTTCCGCATCCTTGCCCTCCCGGACCTGATATGAATCGATGCCGCAACGCTGCATAAAAAATAATTGATCCCTGAGCACTTCCCCCACCGCGCGTATCTCACCGCGATAGCCGTACCGATCGCGCAACAGCCTGGCGTGGGAATAACTGCGCCCGTCGGTAAATTTGGGAAACTCCAGGGCGACCAGTTCAAATTGGTCCAGCGAACCGGAGCAATCATCGAGACTGTCCTCTCCCGCCAGGCAGACGCCAATCCTGCCGTTGTGCCGTGCCAGCAGTTCCCTGTTACGGCGCCAATAGTCAAGAGGCACTATCAAATCGCCTTCAGGTAATGGTCGTTGAGAATCCGTCCCGGCAATCCTTTGCCAGCCATCTTCCTCCACCTTGCCGTTTTTAATAACCCGCAACGGCTTTGAACTCCTCTACGCGCCCGGTTTCGGCAGCATAGACCCTGTCCTTGAACGGATCCATCCCTACCCGCAAGTAGGTTTCCAGGAACTGCTCCTCTCCCTCCCGCTGTTCCAGGTATACCTGCAATATCCTGTCTATGGTCTCTGCCACTTCCTCCTTTGCGACGGCAGGACCCAGACGGTCTCCGAGCCGCGCCGCATTCCCGGCCGAGCCGCCCAGTGTAAGTTGATAAAATTCCTTGCCTTTCTTGTCAACACCCAGAATCCCGATGTGTCCTACATGATGATGACCGCAGGCATTCATGCAACCGGACATCTTGATCTGGAAATCACCGATATCATGCAGGTAATCCAGTTCGTTAAACCTTTTATTGATTTGTCCGGCTATATCGATGGATCCTGCGTTAGCCAGGTTGCAGAAGTCCAGCCCGGGACAGCATATCATGTCCGTCAGCAGGCCGATGTTGGGTGTTGCGAGCTGTTCCTTTCTTAAAGCATTCCAGAGCGAATACAGGTCTCCCTGTCTGACATGAGGCAGGATCAGGTTCTGGTCATGGGTCACGCGTATTTCCGAGTAGCTGTATTTATCAGCCAGGGTCGCGATAAAATTCATCTGTGCGCCCGTAGCGTCACCGGGGGCAACGCCCGGATGTTTGAGCGAAAGGTAAACGGCGCGGTAACCCGGCGCCTTGTGGGCCTTTACATTACGCCGCACCCACAGTTTGAAGTCTTTCTGCAATACCAGGCGTTTTGCGAACGTTGCGTCATCGGCAGCGTTTTTATCAAACTCCGGCTCGGTGAAAAAACCCTTGACCCGGTCGATCTCAGCCTGGTCCAGCAACAGGGCCGTGTCCCTGATTCGGCGCCATTCAGTTTCAACCATATCGGTAAATTTTTCCGGACCGATCGCATTGACCAGGATCTTTATCCTGGCTTTATGCATGTTGTCGCGCCGGCCCAGCTGGTTGTAAACTCGCAGGATGGCTTCCAGGTAAGACAGCAGGTGTTGCTTCTCAAGGTAATCCCGTATACATACCCCCAGGTAAGGCGTGCGCCCCAGGCCTCCGCCCACCAGTATTTTGCAGCCTGTTTCACCCGCTTCATTCCTGACCAGGTAAATGCCGATATCGTGTATCTGCACCGCGGCGCGATCATTCTCCGAGCCGGATACCGCAATCTTGAACTTGCGCGGGAGGAAAGAAAACTCCGGATGGAATGTTGACCACTGGCGAATGATTTCACAATAGGGGCGCGGGTCTTCCAGTTCATCCTCGGCGATGCCGGCAAAATGGTCCGAGGTGATGTTGCGTATGCAGTTGCCGCTCGTCTGGATAGCATGCATCTGTACACTGGCAAGATCCGCCAGGATATCAGGCACGGTCTCCAGTCTGGGCCAGTTGAACTGAATATTCTGCCTGGTACTGAAGTGGCCGTAGCCTTTATCGTACTTGTCCGCAATATACGCCAGCATGCGCAACTGGGTTGAAGACAACAATCCGTACGGAATTGACACACGCAGCATCGGTGCATGCCTCTGGATGTACAGACCGTTCATCAGGCGTAGCGGCCGATACTCATCTTCGCTGAGTTCTCCTGCCAGGTAACGCCGGGTCTGGTCGCGAAACTGGGCTACCCGTTCGTCTACGATCTGCTGATCGTATTCGTCATATTGGTACATATCGACTGTAAACTGCTCTCGAAATTCAACAGGGCGCAAAGAATAGCAGTTAAGTCTTATGCATAAAAGTGCTTAATTTGACTATATATATGACAAATAGATATAAAAGATAGTTGGGGTCAGAGTAAAAATTCTGGCGAATTTCTTACTCTGACCCCTGGACTCTCGGGGGCTTAATCCTCTTCTTCCTTCGGTTTGTGTGCGGCAATCAGTTCCTTTTGCGTTTTTGCCGGCACCGGATCATAATGGCTGAAACTGAGGGAATAAGAGCCGGCCCCGCCGGTCATGGATTTCAGTTGTGACTGGTAATTATCCAGTTCACTCAACGGTACGCTGGCGGTAATTGTCGACATGCCGCCGGCAAGAGCGAGAGTGTTGCTGATCCGCCCCCGCTTGCCCGAAATGTCAGCGTTGATATCACCCATGGCGCCACTGGGAGCGGTCACATCGATATCAACGATCGGTTCAAGAACGACCGGCCTGGCCTTGTGAAACGCATCAAGAAATGCTTTTTTGCCCGCGGCGATGAATGCCACCTCCTTGGAATCTACAGGATGGTGTTTCCCGTCATACACCGTCACCCTGATGTCCTGCATGGGATTGCCGGACAGGAAACCGCTTTCCAGCGCTTGTTTGATGCCTTTCTCAACTGCAGGGACCAGGGGTTTTGGTATGACCCCGCCTACCACGGCATCGACGAACTCAAAGCCGCTGCCTCTTGGCAAGGGTTCGACTCTCAGGAAGACTTCGCCGAACTGCCCTGCCCCTCCGGTCTGTTTCTTGTGCCGATGGTGTCCCTCGGCATTGGCGGTAATGGTTTCCTTGTAAGCAATTTTCGGAGGTCTTGTGGTCACTTCGACATTGTGGCGGTCCTTCAGTTTTTCCAGCATGATTCGCAGGTGGAACTCACCCAGGCCGCGGATGACCGTTTCATTTGTAGCCGCATTGTGCTCCACCAGGAAGCTTTGATCTTCAGCCCCGAGTTTGTGCAAGGCGTCTGATATCTTCTGTTCATCCCCCCTGCTCTTCGCCTGAATGGCCAGGCCGTACATGGGCGCCGGGATATCGATGGATTGCAGGTGAACCTGGTCTTCATCGTGGGAATCGTGCAGCAGCGCGTTAAAATGGATCTCATCGATTTTCGCCACAGCGCAGATGTCTCCCGGCACGCCCCGGTCTATTTCGTTATGCTCCCTGCCCTGCAGTTTCAACAAGTGCCCCACCTTGAACGGTTTGCGGCCGTCGCCGATATACAACTGGCTGTCCCTGGTTACCGTTCCCTGGTGTATCCTGAACACCCCGAGTTTGCCGACAAACGGGTCGATATTGACCTTGAATACGTGAGCGATCACATGTCCGCCGGGGTCCGGCCTGATTTCGATCTCTTCAGCCGCGTCACCTTCACCACGGAAGACGGGAGGTGGATTGCCCTCGCCGGGATTCGGCATTAACCTTGCCAGAACTTCCAGTAATTGCGGCACCCCTGCACCTGTTTCCGCAGAAACAAAGCATACCGGAATGAAATGGCCCTCACGCAGGGCCTGTTCAAAAGGTTCGTGAAGCTGTTCCGGCTTGATGTCCTCCCCTTGTTCCAGGTACTGTTCCATGAGTTCCTCATCCAGTTCGACGACCTGGTCGACGATATTGACGTGAGCCTCTGCGACGGACAGAAAGTCCGTTTCCTTGCCTTCAGACTGAAAAAAACAGTCCACGACTTCGGTTCCACCTGCCGCCGGTAAATTCAAGGGCAGACATTCGCTTCCGTAGGCTTCCCTGAGTTGTTGCAGCACGGTTTCAGTATCTACGCCATCGGCATCAATCTTGTTCACGATCACCAGGCGGTCCAGTCCTCTTTCTCCGGCTGACTCCATGATCCTGCCGGTTACCATTTCAACCCCGGCCTGGGCATTTACCACAACAGCGCAGGTTTCCACGGCCGGCAAAACGGATAACGCGCGGCCGATAAAGTCAGGATATCCCGGCGTATCGATGAGGTTGACATGGCTGCCCTGGTAATCCAGGCTGGCAATCGCGCTGTCCAGGGAATGCTGGTGAGTTTTCTCCTGCGGGTCAAAATCGCATACGGTTGTTCCCCGCGCCACCGATCCTTTCTGATTGATCGCGCCGGCGCCCTGCAGCAAGGCTTCCACGAGTGTGGTCTTGCCCGAACCGCTGTGGCCGGTAATGGCAATATTGCGAATGTTTTCAGTTGAATAGGACACCGATGACACCTCCTCGATCTTGTTATTGTTCCCCTGAAATTGTGGAATGATAGCACAGCATAAAGGGGACAGAATTAAATTCTGTCCCCACCAGTTCTTTTATCAGTCCGGCAAATGCGCACGTCCCAGGTATTCATGGGATTGCATTTCGGTAAGTCTGCTTGCGGTGCGCCTGTATTCCTGAGCCAGGCGCTTGCCGATGTAAAGCCCCTGTGCCGCGACCATCGCCGAAACAATCAGCTTGACGTTGCGGTCATAAAATTCATCCACCATGGTAATAAAACGCCTTGCCCTGTCATTGTCCATATCATCCATTTGCGGGATGCCCTCCACGAAGACCGTTTGAAACTGCCGGGCTATTTCAATGTAATCGGCAACGCCGCGGGGACCGTCACACAACTCCATGAAATCAAACCAGACCACGCCGGAAGCGATTCGTTTTACTTTCAGTTCGCGGCCTTCCAATTCAACGGTAGTATTCGCTTCGGCGGTTTCCGAAGCGATTTGTGCAAAACTCTCAGTCAGACGTTGCCGGCTGTCGGCGTCCAGGGGATGGTGGTAGGTCCTGGCCTGGTCCAGGTAACGCAAGCGATAATCGATACCGGTATCAAGATTGATCACGCTGGTATGCTGTTTGATCAGTTCAATTGCAGGTAGAAACCGTTCCCGTTGCAAACCACCCCGATAGAGCCTGTCGGGATGTTCGTTGGAGGTGGCGACCAGGGTTACTCCGCGTCTGAACAGCTCGCTCAACAGCCCGCTCAGCAGCATCGCATCGGTAATATCGGAGACGTGAAACTCATCGAAACAGATTACGGTGGTATTCCTGGCAAGCTTGTCCGCAACCAGCCTGAGAGGTGTTTCAACATTGGAGAGCCGTTTCAGTTCTGCGTGCACCCACTGCATGTAGCGGTGAAAATGCACGCGCAGCTTGTGCTCAAAAGGAAGGCAGTCGTATAACATGTCAACGATATATGTCTTGCCGCTACCGACGCTGCCCCAGAGATACATACCTGGTATCTGCCTGTTCCGGGTTGAAGACAGCCGCGTGAATAAACGCTTGATGCGGTTGTCCGATCCTGCGCTTACCAGATCGTCGTATAATGACTGGACCTGGTTGATGACAACGGCCTGGGCCGGATCAGGCATGATCCTGCCTTTGTCTGTATCAGACTGGTAATGTTGTGCCGGAGTCATTGTCAGTCAAGAATTAAGGATTCCCGGTTTCTGATTATGTTAATTGGTATCGCAGGTTTTATTTTATTGCTGGCGTTAATCCTGGGTCCTCACCTGTGGACGAAATACGTTTTCAAACGCTATGACGCCATAGTGGACGAATTGCCCGGAACAGGTGGAGAACTCGCTCGTCACCTGGTCGCACATCTGGAGCTGACCGGTTGCAAGGTCGAGGCGCTGGAACACGGGGGCGATCACTACGATCCGGAAAACAGGACCGTGTGCCTGTCTTCAGGCGTATATGATCGCAAATCCCTGACCTCGGTGGTGGTTGCCGCACATGAAGTCGGCCATGCCCTGCAGCACCAGTTCGGTTTCAAACCTCTTTACCTGCGCTGGAAACTGGCCAAGTATATCGCGTATACGGAAAAAACGGCATCAATCATACTGGTGAGCTTCCCGTTTGTAACCATATTGATCAAGTCACCCCTGACAGGAGCGCTGATGCTTGGTTCCGGCATCCTGATACTGGTGCTGCCGGTTATATTTCACCTGGTGACATTGCCTGTAGAGTGGGACGCAAGTTTCAACCGCGCCCTGCCGTTGTTGATTGAGGGGGAATACCTGCCGCGCAGCGCAGAACCCGTGGCGCGCCGCATCCTGACAGCGGCGGCGCTGACCTATGTTTCCGCATCCCTGTCCAGCCTGCTGAATTTCTACCGCTGGATCGCGTTTTTACGGCGTTAACGGGGCGATGCCGGGACATATTTTCCTGCAGCGTATTATAATCGGGCCGGACGATTATCGATAACAGGGGGGAACAAGTGACCACGTTCGTATTGATTCACGGCGCATTTTCCGGTGGCTGGAGCTGGGACCCGGTGCGGGAGCCTGTTGAACGGGCTGGGCATGAAGTCATCACGCCCGATCTGCCCAGCCAGGGAAATGATCAAACTCCTTTATCGGAAATCACCCTGGACAGTTACTGCGATCGCGTTATTGAAGTCCTGGAGGGGCACAGCGAGCCCGTGGTGCTGGCCGGTCACAGCCTTGGGGGGATATCCATATCACAGGCCGCCGAGTACCGGCCCGACAGCATCAAGGCGCTGGTCTATGTCGCAGCATTCCTGTTGCCCGATGGAAGTTCGCCCAAACATTTCTGGAGCAACCAGCCTGTGCAGTCGCCGGTAATCAGCCATTGTGACGTATCCGGGGACGGCGTGGTTACCTTCAGGAAAGAGCATATCGCCGGCATCATTTACAACACCTCGCCGCAGGCAGCCGTGGACAAGGCCGTAAGATTGCAGCGCCCCATGGCGCGCAAACCCCTGGGCACGCCGTTGCGCCTGAGCGAGGAGAATTTCGGCCGTGTGCCCCGGGTCTATTTCGAGGCTTTGGAAGACAAGGCCATACCCATCGAATACCAGCGAATGATGATGCAGGCTATGCCTTGTGACAAGGTCGTTACCTTTGCCGCGGACCATGCGCCCATGGCATCCGCCACGGACCAGTTCGTCAGGGAACTGCTGGCGCTTGCGTAGGTCCCATGTCCGGTAACAAGCCATCGGCCTGGCAGGACTATCTCGACGCCGGACTTGGCTTTCGCAACCACTGGTATCCTGCTTTCTTCAGCCATGAGCTCGAGGAAGCAGACGCCAGTTCCGGCAACGGTGAACCCGTGGAGCATTTCCGCTGCATGGTCATCCTTGGGGAAAGGATCCTGTTTCGCCGGATTGACGGGCAGGTATATGCGATACATGATCAATGCATCCACAAGGGAGTGCCGCTGTCGAAAAAACCGGAATGTTATACGCGGGAGACGCTCACCTGCTGGTATCACGGTTTTACTTACGACCTGAAGAGCGGCAAACTCGTCAATATCATCACCGATCCGCAGAGCGCCCTTATCGGCAGACACAGGATAAAGACCTATCCGGTTAAGGAAACCCAGGGGCTGGTATTCGTATTCATCGGCGACAGGGAACCCTCAGCGCTTGAAGCCGACGTTCCTCCCGGATTCCTGGATGAAGACCTGGTGATGTATCCCGAGGGCTGGGCCGGGGAAGTCAACTGTAACTGGCGGCTTGGCGCAGAAAACGGCTTTGACCCGGCCCATGCCTATATGCACCGGAACTCCCCGCTGGTGCGCGGCTTCAAGGTGCCGACGGTGCTTGGCGATACAGGGCTGGGTGAAGACCAGAGCATGGAGGTGGTCAACGGGGAACGAGAAAACAACGGTCCCTGCGGCGTGAGATTGATACGGGGCGCGGGCACGCCCCTGTGGCAGGTGGAGGTGGCGTCGGGCAGAACCATATCCGCCCGATACCTGCCCGATGAGCCGGGAGTGATGCAGGGCATGATCCCGGAAGTCGGAATCTGGATGCCGGGTGTTTTGCGCGTGGATCCCTTCCCCGCGCCCCATATCGTCCATTTCGAATGGTACGTGCCGGTCACGGAAAGGACCCACAGGTACATGATTGGCTGGGGCTCAAAAGTCAGGACCGAACAGGAAAAAAAAGGTTTTTTTGATGAGATGAAATATCTCTGGCGCGATTTCGTCCCGCAAAAATTCAATAACGAGGACATGTTCGCCCGCGAGGCCATGGATGAGTTCTATTCCGTCGAGGATGGCTGGCACAGGGAGCGGTTATTTGGTCCTGACGTGCTGATCACGGCCTGGCGTATACTCTGTTCCAATACCAACAGGGGCATACAGGAACTGCCCTACGGCGCACAGCGCGCTACTAAAGCAGCCAGTGCGTAGTCGTCTGGTTCATTCTTAACCGGCCGTACACCTCCTTGATAATCTCCTCGTGCATGGCCTCGTGCATGGACATGGCGTTGATATCACGATAGTAGCGCTGCATCAGGCTGCGCTCATGCAGGGAAGAACCGCCGGAATCCTGGTACAGGATATTCACGACTTCCCGGCACAGGTGCATGGCATGTACCCCGTATAACCTGAGACGTGCACGCTGTTCCGTGCTTAATATCCTGCTATTATCAACGGCAGCCTCATAACACAAGTCCAGGGCATGGTCCGTCATCAGCCTGGCTGTTTCAAGTTTTGCCGTGGCTTCAGCGAGAATGTGGTGGGTTGAGGACAGTTGTATTTTGGGAATGTCATCGGTATAAACCATCGGCCTGGCGGACCGGGTTTGCAGCAGGTCTTCGTAGAATTCCAGCGCCCCGGTGGCGGCGCCCATGGTAGTGCCGGCGCTTAATGAAATCACCAGTAACGGCGCGAACGGCGCCCGGTAGAGCAACGGCCTTGCAGTGCCGTACTTGTGCGCCAGGGCGGTTTCCGCCTTCAGCATCCTGTGTCCGGGGACAAAGTATTCATCCTGTTTCAAAGATACGCTGTTGCTTCCTGTGGCCCTGAGGCCGGTCACATACCAGTCATCCTTGATCTGTATGTCTTCCGGGGGCACCAGGAAAAACGCCTTGTCATGTCCCGGAGGCATGCCGTCCAGTTGCGCACCGAGCAGGAACCAGTCTGCGTTGTGGCAACCTGAGCCAAACGGCCAGACACTGTTTTTTAATACGTAACCGCCATCTGTCCTGGTTGCGCTGGTCCGATCAGGCAGGATGCCGCTGATGCCGGCATTGGGGTCGGACCCGAACACCTCTTCCTGGGCCTGTTCGGGAAACAATGCGGTCACGAAGGTGTGACAGGACATGACGCTGTAAACCCAGCTTGATGAAGGACAGCCCTTGGCAATTTCCGCGGCAACACGCCAGAAATAGCGCGGGTGCAGTTCATACCCGCCGAAACGCACCGGTACATAGGCGCGGAACAAGTCGGCCTCTTTCATGGCGCGGTAAGATTCCGCGTGGATGCGCCGTTGCTCCTCCGCAGCTGCTGCGCGGGCGCGTAAATCAGACGCCACGGCCCTGGCCCGATTAACGAGATTGTCGGCCAGTTCCCGTTGGTCGGCTAAGGTTTTGTCCATCCTGCCGGCTCAGAGATTTTTATGGCTGCCGTCACACAAGTGCGAATTGCCGCTGCGCTTGCAACCGCACAGCCATATTGTTTCCGTTTCTTTCACCTCAAACCGAACCGGTGCAAATTCGCTGCCGGCATGGGATCCGTCACAAAAAGGCTGATTGGCGGAAGCCCCGCACTTGCACCAGAAATACACGCCGGCCTCCAGCTCCAACCCGTAAGGATACTTTTGTGGACATTGCGGTTCGCTCATGATTTTCCCCCTGTTCAGTTGTCATGTGCTTGGGATAGTCTCATAACATAATGATACCAGCAAGAGCAATAAATTGGTTACCAGATACTCAAAATTACTTGACGTTGCCCGGAGCCACGCGCAATAATATCCATCGTGGAAAATTTAACAGATCACAACGTAGAAAGTATCAGGAGGTGACACTATGTCCGGCAATAAAAAACGGCGCAATGTTGATTTTTCAAGATCATTCATCCATTTCAACCCGGCTCCTAAAACCAAACCTCCGTTCTCAGCGTTAAGGGTTCCCGATTCTGGACCACCGACACGGACACAGTCGAATGAAACCAGTAATCCAGACAACGTCACCAGCACTGACAAGTAATATCCTGATATCAGGATAATCATTTGCTGTGAGTTTTCCCTTTAATGAGGCCATTAGCCTCTTGCTCTACCTGGCGCCGGGTTTCCTCGCCATGCAACTCTACCGCGTCCACTATCCTGCCAAACGCATGTCTCAGTTCGAGAGTGTTGCCTGGAGTATTATTCATAGTTTTATAGTTCTTTTGGGTCTTGCAGGTACCTCATGGATCTTTGATTACAAAGACCTTTACCTTTTCAACCTGGCCAGGGACGACGCCCCTATACAGCCTGAGACGATATTGATCCTGCTCGTCGGCGGGCTTGTCTGGTATTTCTTTCTCATAGGATTTTATAGGTTACGTAGATTAATTCCGTTCATACCCGACCCAGACTCTCAAGTAATTTGGCCGGTGGTTGCAAACTATGCTGCTGATAACGAACTCTGGACCCTGGTACGCACAAAACAAGGCATTCACTACTTTGGTTGGCTTGATAACTACTCTTTCGACCCGGCAGCCGAACACCATGAAATTGTCCTCCGGCCTGCCTATCTCCTGAATGCCGATCTTGCAGTCAGGCGCGACCTGAAACAGGGCGGGGTATATCTGAATACCCGGGATATCGAGTCCCTGGAAATGATCCCCGGCGATGAAGTGAGTGGGACAGATTAAATTTTACTGGTGAAAATCAGGCAGAATTCGAAATATCATCGATAGGGAAATGGTCAGAGAAAATAAGCTTAGTCCCTTATCAGTAAAATCTTGTGCAAAATGGCAAAGAATCTCGTTCGTCATTCCTGCGAAGGCAGGAATCCAGTCGATTAACTTGTCGCTTGCGACACATTATAAAGTGTCCCTCCGGGACGTGTGGTCCACTGGATTCCCGCCTGCGCGGGAATGACGAACGAGTTTTGGTTCTGGCTTGGCCAGGTTAGGGGTAGAATATTATAAAACTTGATATGATGGTCTGAAGTCAACTTTCAGGCTGTAACTCACAATTTCAACTTGTGGTTCTTTTCCAGCTTCTGCAATGACTTCTTTTGAAATCTTTTGGGCGCCACCATGAACGAGAATACCTCTGACCTCTTCTTCCGTCTCAACCTGTAGTTGTTCCATATAATGTCGTAATTGGTGTATAGCATTTATCCCGGGCGCATACTGCTTACATTCAACTATTACAGGTATTCCAGCATTATCAATAAGCAAAACGTCTGAACGCGTTCCGTCCTCAAAAACGTGTTCCCTTACTTGCTTGTTAGGATGTGGGAGCAAACCGTCCTCAAGATGATGGGAATAGTACGCAATGTAATCTGAAATCGCTTTTTCAGAGTTGAACTTTCCTGACAGGCTGACCCAGTTTTTCTCATCGTTCATAATTTCGCGAAGGTCATCGACTGTCATTGATGTTATTTGTGATATGGTTGGTCTTACTTCGGTAGGAGGCTGAAAGCTCCTGTCATGGGGCATTTGAATGATTAAATCCTGAGATTCAGGGCCTGTCGTCAGCTCCCACCGCACAAGAATCCTTCGTCCCATTTCTCCATATTCTAAGTCGTTGCTTACTGGTACTAGGGGGTTCCATTCGTCATCGCCTATTGCCTTCCCTGTAATTTGTCCCATGCCGCCTACCCGCTTATTTTGCAGTGATACCACGACATAATCGCCTATTTCCATAGCCTTGATCGCTTTACGAGTTATGGACCAGCCTCTTGCTATGCTTCTTCCGTCCAGCGTAAAGCCAAAGGCACTCGAATAGCCAACAGCAACGCACTGATTTCTGAACCAGCGTCGCCACATTCCTGGGTATTCATCTTCTTTGCAATGTATTTTCCAGAGTCTACTCATATTTCAGTTCTCCTGATCTTGTTGCTCAACAAAATAACTGTATATGTCTATGACAGAACGTTTGAGATCACATTTTCACCCTTAAAATCTTAAACTCTATCCGACAGGTGTTTCACTGTATCCGACGTGACTCTCGTTTTTCATAATTTATTTGTAACTATTCAGGGGCTATCCCCATAAACTTGGGCCATCGACCCTCGTAGAGAAGCCGCAAGGCCTCATCAGATGATACCCCATTTTTCCGGCAGGTTGAGAGATAGCTGCGGATCCGGGCAAAGATTTTTGCCCCAAGCTCTGAACGAAAGCAGCCGGAGATCTTCTGCTGGACTTTGCTCATGCGCAGGTCCCGTTCGCCTTGATTGTTGGTAAAGGGTACGTCCTGTTCCACCATAAAGCGCAGGACATCCTCCTCGAACTGAAGCACCCGTTCCAGCAGGCTTCTGGATTTGGATCGTTTCAGTCGACCTCGTTGTCCCTTATGCCGTTGTGACTCGTCCGGTGGTGGGCACTCGGTCTGTGCCACTTCCAGTAGTCGTCGGTATCGTTCCCTGAAGGCGTCAGCCTGCCTGGTGTTCAACGCACCGCCGGCCGTATCAACGGCCTTATTGATCTCCAGCAACAGGGCCTGCAGCTGTTGGGCCCACTGCTGTTTATCCTGCTCCCAGGCACGCTCCAACTCTCGCAGGTGGTGAGCATTGCACAAAGCATGGTCACAAGGAAGCTGGTAGTAGGGCTTCCAGTGGTCATGTACCAGGGTGCCGGTGTACTCGGGAAGGACGTCCATCGCCGCCATGGCGTCACCGCCGCGCTTGTCATGGGGCGCCAGCAGGGTCAGCGTGGCGCTGCATACGACATGTAGCCATTGTCGTTTTCCGCCGATGTTGATGCCGGTCTCGTCAGCATGAAGTAACGGCGCCGTCGATAGCGCCCGCTTTACCCAGTCCTCAAAGGGAGCCAGCTTCTCGTACACCTCCTGGTTAAAGTTGCAAGCGCTACCGGCGCTCAAGGAGATGCCGAACTGGTCGGCAAAGTGTTCCTCGACCCGCTTGTAGGGCAGGAGTTGGAAGTTGGACATGTAGACCGAGTGGATTTTGACCCCGGAGGCATACTGGGTCTTGACCTTCACCTGGTCCGGGAAGGGGGCGATAACTCGACGTCCCCGTTCATCCTCCAGAATTTCGGCCTGATACTCCGTAACCACCCGGGACATCCGGATATCGAACACCTGACGGCGCTCATGGCCGACACACTGGAAGTGCCCATCGCCGGGAAGCGTGGCACGGTCCACCTGAAGCAACTCGACCTGGTCCGGATCATCGACCAGTGCCAAGTGATGGCCGGTATGGCCTTGCCGGGCGCCGGGCTTGTTGTTGCCGTTGCTGCGCGTCTTCTTACGATTGGGGTCACTGGATGGGGGCTTGCTGCTGTTGCGACTATTGAGCCCCAATCGGTTCAACAGCAACGTGACCAGGGTCAACAACAGCTCCAGCGATGCACGTAGCGCCGGCGAGAGGTTTTTCTCCTCTTCGACCTGCTTTTTGACCTTGTCGAGGGTCGGTTCGACCTCGAGGGTGTCGATCTTCATGGGCCGGGCTACTCGAACCGCTCGCCCGCTTCCACCGCCATGATCGAGGAGAGGACGGCCAACCGTTCGGCAGGGGGCATGGCCTGATAGCGTCGCCCCCAACTGTGCGCCTTGCGCTTGATGCTCTGGCGGTGGGTGAAGTTGCGCCCCGCATAGGCGGGCCAGTGCACCCGACCCGGCGTGAAATTGAACCACAGCTTCTCAGTTCTGACCCCAGCCTGGTTCATCACCTGCAGTTCCAGGGTACGCCATTCCTCCAGCAGGTCGTCGTAGAGCGTTGAGGGGTAGCCAGAGAGGATCACTGAACAGGGTAGTGACTTGAGCAGTGCCAGCAGCTCGACATGATCGTGTTCCTCATACTCGAAACGGTAACGGCGCGCGGAGCGGCGGGTAGGGTGCAGATAAGGGGGGTCGCAGTAGAGCAGTGCACGACCGTGAAAGTCGAACTCCCGGAGAAACCGATGCGCACAGCCATGCACCTTCTCGACCGGATAGTGACACTCGAACCGAGCCAGTGGAGCAGGGTCAAGATCGATGGCGATGTTACGCAACGCCGGTGGCTTGCGCTGCATGATCGCTCCACCCCCAAGATGGGTCTCAATGTAGGTGTCATGTGGCGGCATCAGGGCAATGATCGGCTGGCACAGACCTGACGTCGCTTTGGAACCAAAGTAGTTGCTCATGACTGCATCACATTCTCTCATCGAGGATAGACCACAGCATAGATAGTTCTTCCTATGCTGTCAAGGGCAAATATAGGAAGGTTTTGGTTCAGTGGGTATGATTATGAATTGGTTCTGTGGAATGCGTTAGTAAAGTACCCCTGAATAGTTACATTTATTTTCTTCAGCACGTCTCCTGAGTTCATAAAGACAGACGCCGGCGGCAACGGACAGGTTCAGGCTTTCGACCGAACCGTGCATCGGGACTCTGGCCAATTCGTCGCAATGATCCCGGGTATTGCGGCGCATGCCGCTCCCTTCCGAACCCATCACCAGCACGACGGGTAATCGCAGGTCAACCTCGTAAATCGTTTTATCGGCTGTCCCGGTCGTTCCGACGACCCGGCAACCGGCATCGCGCAACTGCCTGAGGGCGCGCGCGATGTTGGTGACCGTGACGATATTCGTGCTCTCCAGGGCGCCGCACGCCACTTTGCTGACAGTAGTATTCAACGGGGCGCTATGAGACTTCGGTATAACCACGGCATCCACACCGGCGGCATCTGCCGTTCTGATGCAGGCGCCCAGGTTATGCGGGTCCATAACCCGGTCCAGGGCCAGTATGATCGAGGTACGGTCCCGGAGCCCGGCACACAGGTCGTCCATGGTCATGCGTGGTTGCAGGCCGGCCTCCCGGCATCTCGCCGCGATGCCCTGGTGGCGCCCGGTCCCGGTCAGGCTGTCGAGTTTTGCGCGTGAGATCGGGTGAACCGCAATGGAGTTGCGTTCACATGCGTTCAGCAAACCATCGAGTTTTGCAGAACGCCCCCTGCCGGCCGAAACATAGACCTCCAGCACATCATGGGAACGCTTCGTGAGGACATGCCGGACGGCGTGGTAGCCGCATATGATTTCAACCTTTTTACCTGGCATCACTCGAGTAATCAAAATCGATTTTCCTCTCTTCCACGTTGACGCTCAGCACGCTTATCCTGATCCTGTCTCCCAGGAAATATTTCCGTCCCGACCGCTCACCCGACAGGGAATGGGCTATGGGATCGAAGTGGTAGTAATCCGCGGGCAATGCTGAAATGTGCACCAGGCCCTCCACATAGATATCGTCGAGTTCTACGAACAGGCCGAAGCCGGTCACGCCGGAAATAATACCGTTATAGATCTTGCCTGTCTTGTTCACCATAAACTCGCACTTCATGCGCGCGCCGACATCCCGGACGGCCTCTTCAGCCCGGCGCTCGGTCATCGAACAATGCGCGCCCAGGTTATGCATGTCGTTTTTATCGTATCCGTAATCCTCTTTGTCAAGGATGTGCCGCAGCGCGCGATGCACCAGCAGGTCAGGATAGCGCCGAATCGGTGAAGTGAAGTGCGTGTAGTGCTCAAATGCGAGGCCGAAGTGGCCGTTATTCCTGCCTTCATAGACGGCCAGCGGCATACTGCGCAACAATACCGTCTCTATCAGGTGCCGGTCCTCCCGGGCTCTGACCAGTTCAAGTATTTCGGCATAATCTTTTGTACAGGGGTCCAGGCCGCCACCGAGTTCCAGGTTAAAATCGTCCAGGAACCTGTGCAGGTCATTGATCTTTTCCTCTTTCGGCACGGCATGGTTACGAAACACACACGGTATCTCATGGGTCAGCAAAAAGTCTGCTACGGAAATATTGGCTGCCAGCATGAATTCCTCAATGATCCTGTGAGAGTCACTGCGCTCAAGGGCCCGGATATCACTTACCCTGCCCTGTTCATCAAAATACATCCTGATTTCGCTGGTTGAAAAGTCAAGCAGTCCCTTCTTTTGCCTGTGTTCGTGCATGAGATGGTAAAGTTCATGCAGATGCGCCAGGTGGGGAACTACGGACCTGTATTTCCTTTGCGCTTTTTTTCCGGCGAGGATGTCGCTGACCAGGTTGTACGTGAGTCTGGCCCTGGACCTGATGACTGCCGGGTACAGGCGATACTTCCTGATTTGCCCCTTCCCGCCGATGCGCATGTCGCATACCATGGCAAACCGGTCTGCATCCGGTTTCAGGGAGCAGAGGTCGTTGGAGAGGAGTTCGGGCAACATTGGAACGACCCGGCTGGGGAAATAAACCGAATTCCCCCGCTCAAGAGCAGCCCCGTCAAGGGTCGTGCCGGGCTTCACATAGTGCGATACATCGGCAATGGCGACCACGAGGCGCCATTCCTTTCCCAGCTTCTCACAAAAAACTGCATCGTCGAAATCCCTGGCGTCCTCGCCGTCAATCGTTACCAGCGGCAGGCCGCGCAGGTCCCGCCTGCCCTTGGCCGGTTGCTTGCGCTTCAGGCCCGCCAGTTCCTCTTCAACGCCAGCAGGCCATTCGTACGGGATTTGATAGGCGCGTATAGCTATTTCCGTCGCCATGTCGACGGAACCGGCACGGCCCAGCACTTCGACGATTTTACCTACAGGCTGGGTATGCCGGTCCGGCTGGCGGGTGATCTCCGATACCACGTATTCGCCGGCCCTGGCCTTTTTTCTATGGTGCGGCGGGATGAGGATATCCTGGTGGATATGTTTATTGTCCGGAATCACGTAAGCGACACTGCCCTCCTTGTAGAAACGGCCCACGACCGAGTGGTTGACGTGCTCCAGCACTTCAACGATCACCGCCTCCCTGCGGTTGCGCCGGTCATAGCCGCCGTAACGCGCCACGACATGATCGCCGTGCAGGACGCTGCGCATCTGTTTCATCGACAGGAACAGGTCCTCGCCGCCATGATCGGGCCGGAAAAACCCGTAGCCGTCCGCATGGCCGATTACCCGGCCTGCCACCAGGTCCATCTTCTCCAGCAGTCCATATCCATCCCTGCGGTTACGCATGAGTTCGCCGTCCCGCAACATGGCCTTGAGACGCTTGCTCAACGCGGAGCGCTCCGCCGAACTCCTGACATTGAACGCTTCCGCAATCTCCTGCTGTTGCCGCGGCGCGCCCGAACGTTCCAGAAATTCCATGATCTGACTCCGTTCGGGGATCGTTACATCATATTCCTGCTTGCTTTTTTTCTTTGCCATATACAGCCGTTGATAGTGATTGACAGTGCTGAACGGTAACGGTAAAGTTCGTCGTTTCCAAAAACCGGATTCTACACCACACCATGCCGAGGTGGCGGAATTGGTAGACGCGCTAGCTTCAGGTGCTAGTGGGGGTAACCCCGTGAAGGTTCAAGTCCTTTCCTCGGCACATCTTTTTGTTTTCACAGGTTCCCACAAATTCCCGTACCTTTTTCTATCTCACTGTTTTATAAATATAATTTCCTGTTACTAGTTCTTGACAGTTTTCAGAAATTGTCATATATTCTTATGCGTACTGTTGGATAAATTGTTGGATATGGAGGATACGACATGAAAAAAATGACTGTAAAACGGGCTAGAGAAATCACTGAACCGGGCTTTTATCGTGCCGACACAACCTTGTACCTAAAGGTGAACGATACAGGAACAAAGAACTGGGTACAACGATTAATGATCGCCGGCAAGCGTCACGACCTGGGCCTGGGTGGCTTTCCTACTGTGAGTCTGGATAAGGCGCGGCGGGCGGCCTTCGATAATAGGGTGGCTGTTGTTGACGGTATCGATCTGCTGGCTGAACGGCGCAAGGTCCGGCTGCCGACATTCAGGGAAGCGGCAGAAAAGACCTATGAGACCCTTAAACCGCGCTGGCGCAGTATCAAGGTTCAAAAAAACTGGTGGGCAATTCTGGAGCGCCATGCCTTTAAGCGTATCGGCGATCTTCCCGTTGACCAGGTTGGCCGGGAACAGGTCCTGTCTGTCCTGACCCCTTTGTGGACTTCCTCCCCCGAAATGGGCAGGAAGCTGAAACGAGGTATCAACTCGATATTTCAATGGTGTCTGGCGCATGGACATATTGAGGTCAATGTTATCGATCAGGTGGCTGGAGCGTTACCTCGACAGCCTGCCGTAAAGGAACATTTCCGATCAATGCCCTACCAAGAAATACCTGCTGCATTAGAAACCATAAAATCCTCCGGCATATCCACGGCGGCAAAGTTGGCTCTGCATATGTTAATCCTGACCATGTGTCGGAGCGGAGAGGTGCGACATGCGACATGGCAGGAAATTGATCTGGACCAAAAGCTGTGGCGCATATCCGGAAACAAAACAAAGTCCGGGCGGGAGCATACCATCCCCTTGACCCCTGCCATGCTGGAAGTATTGGAACAGGCCCGGAAACTTGATGATGGTAGCGGCTTGGTGTTCCCATCAATTGCAAAACCGGGGCGTCCCATGACGGATGCAACATTGAGTAAGTCCCTGCGTAGATGTGGGTTGGCTGGCCGGGCAACCTGTCACGGGTTCCGGGCTGCAGGCCGTACATTCACTCAGGAAAAAACGACTGCTGATTTTGAAACGGCGGAATTGGCACTTGGTCACAGTATCGGAAATCAAACAATTAAAGCGTATGCCCGGTCTGACCTGCTGGCGAAAAGGCGGTGGCTGTTTGAGGCGTACAACAATTATCTGACCGGTGCCAGCGGTGCTGACGTGGTGCAGTTATATGGCTGAACCATCAAATATCAATCAGAATAATTACGCCGAATTATTCAGTACGACTATGCGCGATATCGACCTTCATGTGAAATCCCTAAATGAATTGGACGATGACCAAGATAAATTCGAGGTGTACGTTGACATTGCAAAGTGTTTGAAACGACATTGGGAAGTAACCACAAAAACTCCTGCAATGGCTGATGCAATTGAATTTAACTATGCCTATAAAAACAATAAGGAATATCTCCAGGAATTAATAAAAGAATCCAAGATATTTAGGATTCCATGGGACACCTTACAACTGGTTGCACAATACAAGTTGAGGAAAGGGGAATACTTGCCTGCTGATTTGCGCCGTTGGATTGCTGGATGGATGGCAGGTGACAACGACCGGCCAGGGTTGAAGCCGAGCGAAAAAGAACGGCAAAAGAGCTATCAGAAGGGAATCCTCATTGATACCATGCAAATTTTACTAGAGGTTGGTGACATTAAACCGAGCCGGAACGATACGAGCGTTCACAAGGATAAAATGGGTAGAGAGCGAGGCAGTTCTGCTGCCGATGCAGTTAGTATTGCGTTTGAAGTGTCGTTTTCTACAGTTAGGCAAGCATGGAAAGAATTCATTCGTACCGTGGACAAATCAAAATAATTTTTTGTCCATGATCTAATTCGCTCACCTGTGGCAATCTGTGGTTGTTTTCAACAACACATAGGAATATTGCCATGACCCAGGAAACTCGAACCGGCTGGAAGGCAATCAGTTGGGGGGAATTCCTGAAAAAGGAGTCTTCAAAAGCCGGGTGGATTGTGAATGAATTGCTGCCCTGGGACGGGATGAGCTTGATAGTCGGGCCACCTAAGGCCGGTAAATCGAGCATGGTCCGTTGCTTGTCCGCCGCGATAACAGGCCGGAGAAATAACTTCCTTGGTCGTGAAATTCAGCATGGATGCGTGCTACATGTGAGCTTGGAAGAGAGGGCGACAACGATGCGGTCCCACTATGAGAAACTGGATCCGCACCCTGACCGGCTGTTTGTCCTGGACGATCCTACTGACAGACCTTCAGAGCAAATTGGCTGGCTGGAAAACATCCTTGATGACGGGTGGGATATTTCACTTGTTATCTTAGATACTGTGATCCGTTTTCTTGAAACTGGCGACACAAATGATTATGCGGTGATGACTGAAGAACTGAACCCGCTTATTCGATTGTCCAGAAAATACAGCACACATATCATGCTCGTCCATCACTCGAAAAAGGGACAGACTCAATTCGGCAATGAGACGCTGGGGTCGACTGCGCTGCCGGCCAGTGTGGATACCTTCATGGAAATTAAGGTCAACGGGAACGGCGATAGGATACTGCACGCATATGGAAGGGATGATGCATTTCTGCCCGATACACCGATATACTTACACGCTGACGGCTGGATAACCGACTCAGAAATTCCTGACCATTTTGCCGACTGACACACCCCCCCTTAGGGGGAGTGTGTGCCAGCGGCGGCAACTTCAACAAGTGAGGTGAAAATATGAGCGATAAAACCAAAACACGTGAAGAACTACAGGCTGAATTCGAAGCTTGGGAGCAACAGAAGACGGAACTTAGCAAAAAAGCACTTGATGTATTGTTAAAAAAAGCTGATGAGGGTGACGCGGCGGCAATTGGAATATTGATTGAACAGGGATGGATAAGTCTGAAAAAATTGAAACCGATGAAACCAAAACCGATGCCAGTAGCGCCGAAATCGGTCGACCTAAGCGGTTATAAACAAGTAAAGTGAATGAGGCGACAAAAAGCCAAGCAACTCACAAGATCACTAGGTTTGCCGGATGGCACCGCTCAAATTTTTGGAAGCGGCGAGTAGCGTGGTGTTGGATTACGAGGAATATAATTGTAGTTTGTGGACGAATTCCAACCATTCCAGTCGCCTAGGTGTCATGCGGTCCGGTCTGTGGTGCTCTATATGACAGGTCCAATAGGCCAGGATGCCGTCCATGTCATAAGGATCGGCGCCGACTTCTAGGGGCGGATCGTGATGCGCTTCCAACCGCCCACGCTTGCCGCAGTTCCGGCAACGGTATCCGTCACGTTTGAACATATGCTAGAAAGTAATCATCTACAAGGATAAGGTCAAACTATTGGTCATCCGGCTTAATGGGGCGAAAGTTGTTGGTATAATCCCCTAAAAACTGTTGAGTTAGGCTTTGTATGCGTGCCAGCAGCTACAAATTTTTCATCAACCGGCGGTGAATCGCTTGAACAGAAGCGAAACCCCAGGATAATTATCCACAGACATGGATGTTATTCGTCCTTTAATTTCAACAACTCATCATCCAGTCCGTATCGAACAATGTCTATCCGTTCATTACGTTGTGAGATAAAGTTTCCCGTCATGGCAGGTAGCCGGAACGGGAAGAATGCTGGATTGTTCAATAGCATATTCAATTCCCCTTTACCTTCCGGGGTAGTATGGAGAGCTGCTTCCAACATCAGGATGGCCAAATTCATATCAGTCACGCTGGTCGGTTCTGATTTTTGATAACAACCTTTTGCACCATCTTTCAATACTCCCCAGGCGACCAGTGAGCGTACGGTGTATCGTGCGTTTCTTGCGACTGTTTCCCTATCTCCGTACCGTTCCTTCAGCCTCATGAAAATTTGCCTCTGAGTGATTTGATTTTGAAGATTAAGCAACCTTCCTGCCTGTCCGGCTACGTGGAACCAAAACGGGTAGGAAGCTGAAATCACCGCCCAATGCAACGGCAACCATTCAGCAGGTTTCAGTACGTTTGCAATTCGCAATGCGCTATCCCGGAATGGCAAAAGTTCGGTCTGTGGGGAAAACCAGGACGCAAGTACGGCTATCGCCATGCCGTAGGTCTTTTTCCCTCTTTCACCTGTCCCGCCGCTTTGCTTCTGGGTACTGAGATAACCGTCCAGTTCGGCACGGATTTCCTGTTCTGACATACCAGCCAGCATCATCTGAACGGTATGGTCCATCCAATGTCTCTGGATGGTCTGTTTGATGCCTAGTTTTTGGAACCGGTTAGTCATCAACGTTGTCTCCTTTCAAACTCTACCAGGGGCACAATCACCTCTTCGATGGCAATACCGCCGTGGCCGACGATGGAATCACCGGACTTCACAAAGCCATCCCGGTTACCGGCCACGAGCGGAAAATATTCGGGGGGCAGGCCGACCGGCTGCCATTCATGGGCGAAGGTAAATGTTGATGCGACTTGGGAACGAAGTTCCGGCGTGGGGTAAACGCGGACTCGTTCACCGCGCGTTTCAGCAATGACACCTTCGGAAGGTCGTCCTTTACCCGCGCATTCGATATTGCCGTGGTCGGATGTCAACCATACGCTGTATTCGCAATCCAGCAGGTATTCGATCAACCCACTGAGGAAGCCCTTTTGGCACCACTGTTTAATCTGGTTATGCATGCCGGCCGAACCCAGCTGCATCCCGTGCATAATGTTATCGACTGTATCTACGACCAATCCTGCCACTCTGGTCTTGTGGGAATGAATTCCCTCTTTAAGTTCTCCTGGAAGCTCAGCATTGCCAAGGCCGCGTTCATAAATGATAGCCAGGCGGGTAAGACCATAATCTTCCCAGAACTGCTCCCACAGCTTCTTCTCGCTGTTGGTCGAACGGATAGACGCAGGAAAATAAATCGGCGCTTTGCCTGAAAAAATCGATTGTCTTGATACGGATGTCAGCGTAGGAATCCAGGCAAAGGTTGCAGACTCGCGCATAAGCAAGCCCTCGTTGCGAAAGTATTGGCGAACAGTGACCCATTGGTCCAGGGCGAGGCCATCCACCACGATTAACGCCAAGCGGTTGCTGTTCAGGTCTTCCAGTTCACGAGCCATGCGTCTGGGCACATGGTGCAACATGGCTGGGTTGGTGGGCGACATGTGGATCAGGCTGGCATAATGTTCTATCAGCCACTTGATAAAAACGGTGTTCAACTCGTCACTGACGCTACTCAGCCTGGACTTGTGGTCTGCACTGTCCGAACAGTGTACCAGCGCGGAAAGTTCGGCCCATTTCATGGCGAAATCCGTCCAATCTGAATACCGGGATTCTTCAGTCGGCAGGTTGTTTTCAATCAATTTAAACAGGGGTGAGATACGCGCTTCGTGATCATCATCGTTTGTTTCTGCAATACCGCATCGGGTCCAGGAACTTGTTGTCGCAGCTAAACCTGGAAGCTGTACCGGCGTCAGCTTTCCTTCAACAAACAGATTGTCGATATATATTCTGACGTCCTCGTGGCCAAACGGAAGCAGGCCCGGTCCTGAATATTGCAAGGCATAGTCGGATGATGGCTCTTTTGTCTGGTTGGTCTTGTGTGACGTCCTGAGGAACAGCGGCCAGCGCTCCTGGAGGAATGTGAAAAATGCTTGAGCATCTGGCACGATTGCATCCAATGGCCATGTCTGAAAGCGATTGTCTTTCTCCAGTTCTTGCACTAGCCGTTCAATCAATGTATGAGGGAGCTTGGTCTGACCATAATGCAGGCGAAGTAATGCTCTCAAGAGATCAGCATCATTTGAGATCAGTTCCACCGCGATGCCGAAAACGTGCCGGAGGATGAAATCGCTGGTAGCGTTTTCACCCATGGGACCGTTTGGAAACCTGTTTTGCGCTTCAAACAAATCATCAAGCAGACTCCGGTCCAGTCCTTCGATAACCGGATAGCTCATACCAGGGAAAAGTTTGCCGAGGTTGAAAGCAAGCATCCTGCCGGCCTGCAACAGGTCATAGGGCATTGATTGCAAATCGGTTTCCTGTTGGCGGAGAGTAACTACCAAATCGATATGTTCTCCTTGATCCCTTAACGAACGATATCCGGTCTCGCATGCGTAACGAAATTCGACAGGATCACTGAAATCTATCAGGTCAAAGCCGCGCGCTCGTAACTCCAGTAAAAGCTTTTCCTCAATGAACAAATTATCCGGGTCTGCGACGAGAGTCAGTTTACTGACGCCCGGAGCAAATTCGTTGAGAATAGGCTCTCGCCAACCACTCATTCTTGCCATGGCCTGTCAGCAAGACACAACCAGTCACGATATTCTTTCTTCAATGGTATTACTGGTGATGTTATATGCGGCGCTGAAAAGACAGATTCAGCATCATTATTCTGGAATTGAAAAATCGTTGTGGTAAGCAACTTTTGCGAGTTCAATAGTGCCATCCGAACAATCCCAATAATGAAGATGAAATTCCTGATCTATGTCGCGCCGCTGTGCTTTATCAGAACCGCGCATTCGTTGCGGATCATTTCCTCCTGATCCTGTTCGTAGAGCATGCACCGCGGAAAGATTTTGTCCTCGTATCGTTTTAATAATGGAACGGAGTATTCTCCCGGGTAATGAAGCGCCTTGGTTCGCGCAACATTGCTGACATGTCCCCTGAAATTTTGCGCCGATAGTTGGAAACGCCGCTTCTCCCCACTCAGGTTCTTCTCCTTGGGCAATCGCGTATTTGAATAATCCGAGCCGAATCGCAAGTTCAATCCCGAAATGATCCGATGCGCTGGTAAGTATGGCTGTTTCGTCCAGGCACTCGACAAGTCCCCGGAAATCATCGCAGACTAATACATCACCGTCAAAAAACTCAGGTGGGGACGGCAATGTCGGGATATCATCTCTTTCATGTTCAAGAATATGAACCTGTGCCCTGACTTGGATAACCTGTTTAGGCGCCTCTCTTAGTATGAGGGAATGCCCGCCCAGTGGTTGAGAGCAATGTTTCCGTAAAATAGCGATGAGAAGAATGCAGCGCGCCAGGTCAGACTGGAGACCCTCGTAGGTTGTCAGCCGGATCACCTCCGGATCGGTTTCAAGCCGTTCGGACAGGACGTCTCTAACCCGGT
This sequence comes from Gammaproteobacteria bacterium, assembly GCA_965204045.1. Classification (GTDB taxonomy): domain Bacteria; phylum Pseudomonadota; class Gammaproteobacteria; order Eutrophobiales; family Eutrophobiaceae; genus JAAXHV01. Next base: position 2,935,144 of record CBDBDW010000002.1, on the reverse strand, counting down.
AGTAGGTCTCAAAGGATGGGGTAATATTCAGCAACTGATTCACAATCCTGACGACGTCATTCACGGAATATTCAACAATTCCGTGTGCGTTAAAAAGCTCCTCGAGTTGTTTGCGCAATGGATAAAGACCATCGGCGCTCAATACCTCAGACGCCTTTTCGCTCATATAGATGGCAACCCATGGTTCATCAAGAAGCTTGCTCCAATCCAATAATGTTTCGACATACCGGTAAGCATCACTGGTGTTACAGGTCAAGTGAGGAGTTGCAAGAACCCCTGTATCGATTGTGACGCTGGGCTGGCTACGCACTATTCTCACCCCGGTTGGCCTTTCGCTTTACGGTGGCGGCCCGCAAGATATCTTCGGCTTGTTGTTGTGATTGGTCAAAGAATCCTTCCGGCCACTCGGTGATAGCTCCATACTCATTGATCTCGACTTCACGAAATAATGAATCCTGGGCCGGTTTCTCGACAAAGTAGATTTTGGCCTGGCTGTTCAACTCGTTCTCGATGGGCGCCGCGGCAACTCGAAAGCGGAGGCGATCAATAAAATACTCACTGTGGGTCTCGACAATGCATTGTTTGCTGCATAACGCCATCGAGAGGAAGAAATCTCCCAGCAAGGTCTGAACCCTGGGGTGCAGGTGCAGTTCAGGTTGTTCAAATACCAGGGTTGAATCAGTGTCAGCCAACAGACACATCACTAAAATCGGTAGGACCTGACTTACGCCGACACCGACATGGGTAAGATCATGGCTGCTACCAGAGTTGGGGGTCGCTACCTTTAATTCATGCCCTAATTTGCCTCGGTCCCGGCTTTCTACGGAACCCGCGACGCCAAGATATTGCAACCAGTCAACCACCGCTGTTTCAAGCGAGCGGGTGATCATGTTGCGGTCGATAGTCGGCGATTTGAAATTGTCCGAAGGTAGGTACTTGATTCTTCTGTTCTTGTGCAATTCGAGTATCGATGCCGTATGTTCCCCGCGCAACCCCACGTCGTATGGGTCGGCTGCCGGCGCAAGTGGGTATAAAGGCTTGGGGGCATCTCGCAACGGGCCGAGATACTTGAAAGATGAACTGAAAAAATTATCTAAATAACCAACTGCTCTGGCAATCTCTCGTGGTGGCTGTTTCGAAAGGTTAAACTGGGAAGATAGTGTGATAACGTTGGGATTTTTCATTGCCTGGTAGATACGATCAAAAAGATCTTCGCACTCGCGAAGTTTTTGTTGAACTTGTATCTGATCTTCAGGGGTAACTGCTCGAAGCCGTTCATGCCAGTCGTGGATTGTTATAGTCTCAGGACTCGGTTCTGAAACAGAAAAAGAGCTTTTTTCATATTTGCCGTCAATGATTTCGTCCAGGTTTACAGTATCTTGAAGCACGTCACGCAAAACAGCTTTGATTTCATCTGTTAAAAGGAGATGCAATGTCAAGCCGTACCGCAATCCAATTGTAGAAGGTCTGTTTTCTTGAAGAATAGAGGTTATTTTCTTCGCATCCTCCTTCATACGATCAATGGTATAAACGATTTGTTCAGGAAGAAAATGCTTTAGCATACATCCGACAGGGCGCGCGGAAATATACTCCTCTTTAATCTCGTCCACAGAAGCCTCATCAAGAACAACTTCGTAGTCCAGACTGGTACGTAAAGCGTCGTCTGTGACATTAACAACATCGTCGATACCGGTTTCAGAGTTTGAGTCTTCGGAACGACGAAGCAAGATATTGGCTTCTTGATCGAGGTTATCTTCATCTCTTGATATGCAAGATAACTGTGTTGCAAAAAGTCGCGGTTGTATTTGAAAAAGTTCTCGTTGACTGCTTGACGGCTCAGCGTCAAACGACATCTCAAAAGAAACCTCTCTGAGTTGATTGTGCTGATGACCATAGTAGGGGTTGAAGCTGTGCCTGAACTCTGCCCCGCTACGGATAGCAACAGTTTGTTCTGACGGCTCGCAGTTGCATTTAATCGTTATTTGGTCTGATTCACTTCCGTTTGATTTCAGGTCATCAAACTGGCCGAGACTGGTTAATGCGCCATTCAACACGACGGAGCGGGAACTGACCTTATGGGCGAGTGTCTGCGCAATGAGAAGCAGTGACTGGATGAACGTGCTTTTGCCGCTGCTGTTTGCCCCGGCAAAAATTGTCAACGGTTTGAGCGATAACTCCGTTTCCTCGCGAATCGACTTGAAATTGGATACTTTCCAGTTAGTAATCATCGGTTACTTCCTTTCTATTCTTGTTCCTGTTTGAGCATTCCTTATGACCCGCCTCCTTTTTAATGCAGGCTTCTGCTGAATGTTATCGGAGATATTTACTTCATTTTCGGCAAAATCGCAAATGGTTTCTGATTTCCCATGAAGCATTCAGTTCTGTTTCAGCCGTGCAATTGCGTAGTCGTACCACCTGATGAGTCTTTCGTCTTCCTGCAGAATATTTTCGGGTATTTTGTTGGCTACAGTGATTATAGTGTGGTAATCATGTCTTTCCCAGGCTCGTTTGAAACCGGCGCGGATGGCTTCCAAACGGAATTGTCTAAGCTTCTTTTGGGACTGTTTGTATCCTTCAAATTCCCTGAGCAGGGTTCTCTCGCGGGTCTTCTCCAGGTCAGTGGCCTTGTTGAGGTCGGGCATGTACCATCGGTCTTTTGCCTTGGCTCTGAGAGTAGGGGAGTCTTTTGCCAAGTGACGCAGTTCCTTGAAGTTTGACGACAGGTAGCAGTGAATCTGGCTCGGGACCTTCTCCTGACCATCGAACCGCAGGAAATTCTGCTCGAGTAATTCTAACAACTCCAGGTCTTGTTCGTGTTTCTTCCAACCAGCGAGTTCTTTCAGGAATTGTGGATGAATATCCTGGAAGGTTTGGGGCTTGGAACCAAGCTGTTGCTTCAGCCATTCAATGGCTGAAGCTTCATCAGATACAGAAAGCTCAGACTGAACCACCTCGTTCACCGTCATGCGTTTTTTGTCGTATTCGATCACTTGGTCAGGTAAAAAGTACATACCGTCACGCACGGGGAAGCGTTGTTCTATACCGGCGTAAAATTCCGCGGCAGATAGGGGGACCATTACTCCGCGCTGGACGTGGAAGGCTACCATGCGATCAAAAAGCAGGTAATTCTGCCGCTCAGCGACAACCTCTATTCGCCCGTTGGTCGACTTAAAGATCGGTAGTTGTTTCAAGTGTGTTTGCACAAATTCCCAGATGCCTTTCTCGGCGCCTGCGCTGAGTTCAAACCGTTCTTCAAAACCTCCATTCGGTTTATAGGCGGAAATTACCAAATCCTGTCTCACGGCAGTCGGGGTGGTAACGGCTTTGAAGCTACCCTGCTGTTTATCCAGAGCTGAGACATTAGCTATGACAAAACCGGCATCCGACAGGGCTGTTTGAATTGAATTCCAGACCGCAGCCTTCGTGTTCGAGAACTCTACCGTCATCCAGCGCCCCGGTTTGAGGACTCGGTATGCCTCTTTAAAGCAGGCGGTCATTAGTTGACGGTATTCGTTCGGCCCTTTTCTTTGTATCTTGTTTTCAATAGCTTCATGCTTGTTATTTGTACTTGTCCCCAGCCATGCCTCCCAAAGTGAGCTTAGCTCAGAATAGTTCAAGTTGGCTCCAAAAGGCGGATCAGTAAATATATAGTCTGCTGATATACCATCTGAGTCTGTTGAAGATTTTGTTTCAACTAGCGAGGAATGTGGTTTTTTCCTGAACACGGAAACCAGTTTCCGCAGCTTATTTTCATAAGCTGTAAATACAGATGCTTCAGCAATCTGAGAAGCGACGTATAGCGTTCCATTTAGTGGATTATAAGGAAATGATACGTTAGGACGGAATCTGTTTAGTTTGCTTATATTTATTAATTGCGAATTAAACCAAAGAATAGTTTGAGAGGAAGTACAGCGGGACCTTATCGCTGCAAGAATCCATACATTTCTTTTCGTATAAAAATGATGTATATGAGTTAGGCCATGCGATTTTATAGGTTGGAGGGTATTGTGACCATCAGGTAGAAGATTTGTCGGGAACCAGTATGGTTGATCGCTCTCATTAATTTTCTTAATGAGTTCTAAATCGCACTCATCCAGCGTTTTGTCAAAACGCCCTTTCCTGCCATTCAATGAATAATTAATCAGTACAGGTATTTGTTTGGCCTGTTTGATGGTCTCGTTGATGGCCGAGTCGTATCGGGTTTCCCAGGCTCGTTCCATTCGCTGTTTAGTCAGTTCCGCGCTGCAGTGGGGACAGGAGAAGGAACTTCTGACCTTCCCGGTTTCCTTATCCACAGCCACTTCGTAGAAAACAAGCTCTCCCGTGCATTCCGGGCAAACGAATACGTCCGACCAGACCGTATAGTTGATTTTCCCTTTTGTTTTCCTGTCAATATGCAGGGTCTCGTACATCCATCCGCATTCTTCCTCCACTTCCTTGAGAATGCGTTTTGCCTCTTGCTCGAAGGCCAGCACGTCAACAGGCGTGTTGTAGTTATAGGCGATGAACGTCGCTGCCGGTGACAGGTCATTCAGCACTGCCCGGCGGGCGCCCAGCTTGGAAAAAGGTTTCCATACTTTCTGTCCGTCATCGTCGGTTTCCTCTCGCAAAACTGCACCATCCTCTGTCACCCGGTAACCGAGGGACATGACTACGTCGGGGTCGCCGCACATCTGCGCCGCCACACCGGTCATGCCGGTACCGCAGAAGCCATCGAATACGATGTCGTTCGGTTCCGTGTAGTGCAGGATGTAGCGCATGATGGCCTTATGCGGCACCTTGGTATGGTAGGAGTGGGCGTTGTAAATGGGATCGTTCTTACCCTCGCTCACGTCCGCGGCAAATGGTTCGCGGTGGTATTGATAATCGACCGGCTTATGCGGTTTTTCTGCTTCCCATTCCGCAATGAAGTCTGCAATCCACGGATTCGGGCAGGCCGTGTAATAGGGCGGGTCTGACAGTGCCAGGATGTCCTCATCCTCGCCGATGGGAAACCCCTCGATCTTGCGAAATTCGGGGTCCTGCAACTTCTTCCGCAGTTCCTCCGTAAAATAGCTACGCCGGCTCTCATCGTTTTCAAAAGTCAAGCCCATGCAAGTAACTGGCCCGGTTGAGCTACGACTTTCCCCCTCGGCGCCTAAGCTGATGTCCTGTTGTTCTGCTGTTTTCACTGGTTCTGTTCCATCAATGCCGGCTCTCCCATTTACTTTTCCAGAACGATCCGAACTTTGGCGGGATCTTTACCCATGGTGAGTGAATCAATGTAATCTTCAAATCGTTGCTTCATCTCAGCCGGAGTTGCCGGACCGTCGGTCGCTTGCAAGGCATTTTGGAGACCTGTGGTATTAAATGTAACTTTTACCAGTCCTGAGAGCGCCTGTTTGAGAGCGGATATGAAACTATCCTGTATGGGTGCAGGTAATTCCCGTGACTGCATGAAAGTTTCCAGCGTTTTCCGATCGTCCTTCTTCAGCAAGTCTATATTGGCTTGGGTACTTGGGTCGTCCAAGTTATTGAGCAGGATGTCGGTCCAGGATGCCACCATCGCGTCAAGACTGGCATCCATCTGTTCAATCACCTGTGAACCGGCCACTGCCGCGATTTCAATCGCCGGACGGAATCCGCAATGCGGGCATAAGGGTGTGGTTTCAAGCTCTTTATCAATCAGATCGGTGCAACTCTGCAATGCGGCAAGGTTATTCTGAAAATCAGTGACCTGTTGTCGCGGCATCAGGTCTATATCCGCCAGTTTTAGCAGAGTTCCCAGGCGCGGGTCGTTCATTAACTCTTTTTTAAGCTGGTCATCCCGCGCGCCTAGACGGGCTTTGGTGTGCAGGCTGATGTAATCAATAATGTAGTCCTGCTTCAGTTTTTTGAGTCTCGCGCCGATGCTTCCTGACTGTGCAGATAATTGCTGACGGTTCCCCTGGTTGAGGTTATCCAGGACGTTCCGCCGCTCGTTCTTCATACGCTTTACCCAGTCATGGTCGGTGGGCATTATCCCTTCGGCGGTGGAAAGCCAGGAAGCTATTGAACCATGTTCCAGGATAAATTCACGCAAAGCATCCAGCTCATCCAGGACGGCAACTGCGCGTTCATGGGCTTTGACTTCGGATGCCTTGTACTGGAAATTCTTCAGCTTGCCTGGTGTTGAGTAAGCTCGAAGAGAGTCGAAAAAGGTTCTTGCATCAGCCAATTCACTTGCCTGGCCGGTGAGACCGGTTGCAGCAATCAGGTCCAGTCCCCAGAAAGACAACCCTCCCTGCACAGTCTGCTGTGTCATTACGATGCGCCGGGCCATTTCCTCCACCGCCTGTTGCAGGTTTCGGACCGGTTCATCCTGGTTCTGGGTGACTAACTGAGCCATGCCGGGAGACAGGCCAAGCAATTCGAACAGCGCCTTCAAGGCCGGCAAGTTCCACTCTTTGGGTTGTTCCAGGTGTCTGAATCGCGCCAGTTCGTTCACGTCGGTTGCAGCAAGAACCTGCAGGTTGGCAGCATCGAATTTTCGACCCGGGATAGCGATTATAATATCTCCGGTATAGACCAGCGCCGCCAGGATGACTACCACCCATTCCGGTTCAAGGCGGGCGCCGCCGGGGTTCATATACTCTATTCCCTGGTCATCCTGGATGATTTCGTTATAGCTTATTACCTGGCCGAACCCTTTTGCTTTTATGATGTCGAGGATGAAGCGTGCATATTTCGATGTATCGGGTTCAATCTTCTCATCGTTAAGTAATTCCAGGGCATTCAGTACGGCCGTAGCCTGCCGGGTAGGTTTTTGTTCAGCAATGGTCCGCAGTGCGTCTTGTGCGGCCTGGGCGCGGTTGTTGCCGGTGATCATCACCTGAAAAAAAGGGTAATCCGGCGCCTGGTTTTCAAAGCTTGGGGCAAGGCACAAGCTTGCGATAGTGTTGACCAGATCGCGAAAGTTGACGGTTTCATGGGGCGAAATGCCTGACAATTCGCGGATGGACTTGCCCTTGGTCCAATCGGTGATGGTTTTGGCTCGCCCCTGGTAGGTGACCTCAAAGGCCTCGGTTACATGCTTTTGCAACCACTGAACCAGTTTTCTCAAAAAGCCGTTGGACTTTTCTTCGTAGATACCCCTGGCATAACCTGAGGACGTGGCTGCAAGGTCCCATGCTGCCGCATAGCCTTTCAGTGCATCCTGGAATTCATGGTCCGCGCCTTTCAATCGGAAGAAGACTTCGTCGCGCTTTTTCTCGTCCCTGAAGCGTGGTTTGTCATAGGGTTGGATAAAATAGAGGTAGAAGTCCCGCTGAGGTACGGCAGTGGAACGCTCGTTGGGCGCGCCGAAAAACAGGTAGCCTATGCGGGCGGCCTTGCGTTCCTGCCAGACCAGTTCGTGTTGCCAGATCTTATAGCCGGTTACATAGGTAGCATCCTGGCATTCCATGACGCGTTTCAGGGCTTCGTAATAGTAACGGTCGAGTTGGGTAATTCCCAGGCTTTCAATTCGCTGGTCGATCAGGGCGTCGAAGTCTTCGGTCTTTTTAAGGTCCAGGTAGTATTGACCGTTATCGGGGTTGAGTGTGATAAACTGGCCGCTGACCGTCCTGTGTATCTCGTCCAATACGGTTTCTACGTGGGTTTGCAAGTCCTTTTCAGGTTCGTCGCCACCTAGTTCAGCGACCAGGGGGTCGTAGAGGCAAAGACGGTCGCGCAATTCCTTGGCCGATGTGCCTAAAGGGGCATAGATGTCGTTGGTCGTGAGCCGATGGATGGACAGCGCATGTATCAGACGCAAGGCCATCGGTTTGTACTGTGGGCGGCTGATGGCGTTCTCAATGCGCGACTCCAGTACCTGACTGCAATCAATGACTGCCCGGATTTCAGGGATAGCGCGAAAGGCAGGATTCTGTCTGAGTGTGTTCCAGTAGCTGTCAAAGGCAATCAGGCCGGGTTCCTCCTCAGGCACTTCTTTTTCCAGGATGTTTTTCATCCTCAGTGACAATGTTCTCAGTACCTCGCGCTTTTCGACCACGGTAACCCGCTCAAAGGTTTCAATATAATTGGGATGTACCGGGAATAGTCTGACGAACTCATCGATATGTTCATTCAGGTTCTCGTAGTACTTGGCGAAAGGAGTCAGGTAGCTCCTGAGCCAGTCTTGCTGCTCGGCAGTCTTCTTGAGCAGGCGTTCGGCCACCACGAATTTGACGTCGTTGCGGGCAATGGAGATTTGTTCAAAACGGTCTTTTACCCGCCGGATGCTGTCAGCCGCAAATTTGAAGCGAGGGCTGTCAAAAATAGCTTCCTGGACGCCAGCCATGAAGCGAAAGCGCAAGTCTTTGCAGACTTCGCCAATCTCGCGCAGGAGATTCAGGTCCAGGATCAATTCCTGGTCGTTGCGACTACGCAGAAAATCCAGTAATTCATCGATTACCAGGAGCAGGCCTTGTTCGGGATAGACTTCACCGAACTTGTCCATCATGTCTTCAAACGCCCGTTTGTGGCCGGTAATGGTTCCCGTTTCGGGGAACCCATAGCGCACGCCCATCTTTTCCAGATTTTCTTCCAGTTCAGAGAGAAGGATGTCGCGCAGAGACATGGTCGTAGCGCCGATCTCGGTACGAATGACCTGGAAACGTCCGGCGATTGGTTTAAAAGCATCACGGACATCAGTCTGATCCTGGTGTAGAGCGTCCTGCATGGAAGCATCCTCGGCAAGACTGGAAATCACCGACATCAAGTGAGATTTACCAGTGCCGTAGTTGCCGACAATCAACAGCCCCTTGTTGTCAACCGGTTGATTGAATTGCAACTGTGGAATAACGATCTCAGTAAGGCGTTCTGCCATTTCCTCGGAAATGACGTAAGTATTTACCAAGTGGCGAGCGGCGTCGGATTTGTCGGCGTCGCGTAATTGAACAACCGACTCAATCGGGTCGAACTGGATAAGGTCCTTGTATTTCATAGTGTTCCGCTTATGAATTTCCTTGGGTAGAGTCATCCGCGAATGTCTGATTGGTGTCCACAATCAGCGCATCAACTGACTCATAACGCCAGTATTCCGGATGGCCCGGTTCGGCATAGAAAAGCATCCCGTCCGTTACTGTCCCATTCCAAGAGGCGACTACAGAACGGTTTCTTGAAATACTTTGCAACAGCCGTAATGGATCTTGCTTGAGGCTCTTGTCGAACAGAATTTCGAGATTATCGAGCACCACCGGCGAGTTAGCATTATCAACAATCTGTCCGAGTACTCTTGGCAATTTTAACGGCCTTTGTTTCGTGGTTAACTCAAGTAACTGGCTTGAGATGGCCAAATTTACGTTCACGACAGAGGTGTTGAGTTCACCTGCAACGTCCTGCAGAATGCCGGTCTTACCGGAACCGGCTTCACCTACCAGTAAAACCAAACGATTGTACAAGCCTTCGCTTGCCTGGAGAGATTCTTTTATCCTGTTTTGGAGTTGCCCGGCCACGGTTCATCTTTATCTTTATGTGTCGGCTTAGATGGATTTGTCATTGCCAAAATCCTCCTTAACTTTGATTATTTTATACTAATGCACACCTAAGTAACATGCAAAGCGCCGTATGAGTCTGGTTAGAATGGATTCTCCAGCACGATCGTCTCGGACCGATCCGGCCCAGTCGATATCATGGCTACCGGCACATCGCACAACTCCGCTATCCGTTTCAGGTATGACCTGGCATTTTCCGGCAGGTCCCCGTAGTCTTTCATGCCCCTGGTAACGTCTTGCCAGCCGGGCAGTTCTTCATAAATCGGTTCACAGTTCGCCAATTCGCCGCTGACCGGAGTCGGGCGCGTAACGTCACCGACTCGATAACCGCGGCAAATCCTTATCGTATCAAGTCCGTCCAGTACATCCAGCTTGGTAATGCACAGCCCCGACAGCCCGTTCAGTTGCGCGGATCGTTTCATGGCCACCGCATCAAACCAGCCGCAGCGCCGCGGACGCCCCGTTGTCGCGCCGAACTCCTGCCCTTTGTCTCTCAACAGTGCGCCTTCCGGTCCTGCCAGTTCCGTCGGGAACGGGCCGGAACCGACCCGGGTGGTGTAAGCCTTGGTGATACCCAGGACATAATCGAACAGCCCGGGGGCAAATCCTGAGCCGGTAGCAGCGCTGCCTGCGGTGGTGTTTGACGAAGTCACGAACGGATATGTGCCGTGATCCACGTCAAGCAATGCCCCCTGTGCGCCTTCGAACAGCAGATTGCCGCCCTGATGCCTGATCTGGTGCAGCATCCCGGTCACGTCCGCGGTCATCGGAGCAACCTCGCCGGCAAGTTCCAGGAGTTCATCCAGAGTCTGTTTGTAATCCACTGTGCCGGCCCGGTAATAGTTCTTCAGAATGAAATTATGATACTCGAGCAGTTCTCTCAGTTTATCCTGAAGCGTATCGGGATTGCCGAGGTCGCTTACCCGCAACGCCCGTCTTGCCACCTTGTCCTCGTAGGCGGGACCGATTCCGCGTCCTGTCGTCCCCAGGGCCGCCTTGCCGCGGGCATCTTCCCGCGCATGATCCAGCAGGATATGGTGTGGCAGCAGCAGGACACAGGCTTCACTGATGTGCAGCTTGTCCCTTGCCGTGACACCCCTGTCTTCAAGCATGGTGATCTCATCGAGCAATGCCCGCATTGACAACACTACCCCGTTACCGATGAAACAGCGCACATCCCGGTGCAGGATGCCGGATGGAATCAGGTGCAGGATCGTCTGCTGTCCGTCAATAACGAGCGTATGGCCGGCGTTGTGACCGCCCTGGAACCTGACAACGCCTTGCACCCGTTCGGCCAGCAGATCAACGATTTTGCCCTTGCCTTCATCGCCCCACTGGGCGCCGACCACGACGATACTGTGACCTGCCGGTTGGGCGTTCAGGGGCATTTATATCTTCCTGACTTGCCAGCGCCCGTGTTCCAGGACGATCTGCCGGTCGCAGTCCGGATACTCCGGGTCCGATACCGTTTCAGCGCCATCTACCGGCAGACTGTAAATCACGGTTTCCCCTTTTTCCCGTAACCGGTCCACCAGTTCATACAAGCCGGGGACTTCGGAATTAGGCGCACAAATCCCCATCTTCGGCACGTGCGATTGCTGAGCCAAACCGAACAACTTCAACGCGTCCGCGCTGAAACCGGTCGCCGGACGCGTCCGGCCGAAAGCCTCACAGACATTATCGTAACGTCCGCCGAAGGCGATACCCTCGCTCTCTCCAGGCACGTAGGCAACGAACGTCATGCCGGTATGGTAGTGGTAACCCTGGAATTCGGTCACGTCAAAATACAGGGGCGCATTGCTGACCTGCTGCGAGGTCAGCGCCGCAATCCTGTCCAGTTCGTCCACATAGCCGCACAACTCCGGTGCGCACGGCCTGAGGATGTCCCTCACTTCGTCCAGGATGCCTGCATCCCCCTCCAGTTCCATCAGCCTGACCAGGGCCTCGCCGGATGCATCGTCCAGGGACCATTCCTTGAGCATGGTTTTCAGTTCATCCGCCGCTTTTCTCTGCACGCAACTGAACAGCAGGGCTTCCCGGTCAGCGTCCAGTTGCATGGGATCTGTCAATCCCTGCATGATCCCCACGTGGCCGATATCAACATGGATATCATGCAGGCCCGCAAGTTCCAGGGTTTTGAGCATCAGCGCAAGAATCTCCGCATCGCTCTCTATGCCTTTATGGCCGTACAGTTCCGCTCCTGTCTGCAACAGCGCACGCGCGCCTCCCGGCCCGCCGGGCATGGTGTGCAGCACGGCGCCGATATAGCACAGCCGGCTGGGCCTGTTGCGCTTGAGATTATGCACCTCGATACGCGCCACCTGGGGGGTGGTATCGGCGCGTATCCCCATCAGTTTGCCGTTCAACTGGTCAATTACCTTGAAGGTCTGCAACTCCAGGTCTTCTTCGGTGCCTGTGAACAGCGTATCCAGGTATTCGATCAACGGCGGCGTTACCAGCTCATAGCCCCAACCGGAAAACTGATCAATAATGCGCCGGCACAGGGCATCAAGCTGCGCTGCCCGGGGCGGCAGCACCTCTTCAATTCCCTCAGGCAACAACCATTTGTTTTTCGCCCGCATTTTCTCTCATCTCATCGGTACGGAAAGGCGCGTATTGCCGGATATCAGTTCAGCGTACGATATATAACAGGACTACACCGGCCAGCATACTGCTGACGCCCACGAACCGCAGACTGGTATTATCCAGTTGCGACGCCGCAAGAAATACCCGTTTTATCCAGTTCGGGTTCAGGAAAGGCATGATCCCTTCCAGGATGAAAACCAGCGCAATGGCGCTCAGCAGTTCCGTCCACATGACTGCCGGCCCGTGCCGGGAGTTCCCGGTTATTCACCCCGGGAGTTGTTGAAATACCTGAAAAAATCGGAATCCGGCTCAAGCAGCAGAATATCGCTGTTATTGCTGAAGCTGGTCCGGTAGGCGTTCAGGCTGCGGTACAGCGTGTAGAATTCCTCGTCCTTGCCGAATGCGCCGGCATAGATCTCGGTGGCGCTGGCGTCGCCTTCACCGCGCACGGTTTCCGCGTCCTTGTAGGCGTTGGCCAGGATGATTTCCCGTTCCCGGTCCGCGTTCGCCCTGATCCTCTCAGCCGCCTCTTCGCCGCGCGCGCGGAAGTCCTTTGCCACCCGGGTGCGTTCGGCCCGCATCCTGTCATAAACCGACTCGCTCACGTCTTCCGGCAGGTCTATCCGCTTGGTCCTGACATCGACAATGGCGATGCCCAGTTCGTCCTGCAACTGGTCCGTGGTGGATTCGACGACGTCCAGGATTTCACCGCGTTCGCCTGCCACAACTTCCTGCACAGTGCGTTTGCCGAATTCATCGCGCAAGGCGCGGTTGATACGCTGGCCCAGCAGTCCGTTGGCGTAATCGATATCACCGCCGCGCGTCGCCACGTAAAATTTCCTGACGTCGGAAATGTACCATTTTGCGTAGTAATCGACGATGACGTCTTTCTTCTCCACGGTCAGGAACCGCTGCGGTTCCCGGTCCAGGTTCAACAGGCGCTTCTCGAACTTCTTCACGGTATTGATGACCGGAATCATGTAATGCAGTCCCGGCTCGTAGTCGGACCTCTGAATTTCCCGGAACTGGAACACGATGGCCTGCTCGTACTCCTGCACCCTGAACAGTGAAAAATAAGCAACTACGGCCAGCAGGACAATAGGTAGAATAATTCGCAGCATGGTTATCTTGCTCCTCGCGTCCGGTTAGCGTCGCGCTCAGTGATGTCTCTCACGGTCTGGGAAGCGGGGCCGTCGCTATTGGTTCCCCGGGGCAGGTTCAATGTGCCCGAACTGCGGGGTTGCATCAGTTTATCCAGGGGCAGGTACATCAGGCTGTTCCCCCCTTCGGCGTCCAGCAGCACCTTGTTGGTGCCGGACATGACAGACTCGATGGATTCCAGGTACAGGCGTTTCCTGGTGATTTCCGGCGCCTGTTCATACTCGGTCAGCAACTGCTCGAATCGCGCCGCGTCACCTTCTGACTTGGCGATGACCGAGGCCTTGTACGCGTTTGCCTCCTCACGCACCCGCGCAGCGGCGCCCCGGGCCCGGGGCAGGATATCGTTGCGGTAGGCTTCCGCCTCGTTGACCAGGCGCTGTTCATCCTCCCTGGCCTTGATGGCATCGTCAAACGCTGCCTTGACCGCTTCCGGCGGCTTGGCCGGCTGCATTTCAACGGTGACGACGAGAATACCCGACCTGTAGTCGTCAATCAGTATTCTCTGCATGAGTTCCTGCTGCTGCTGGGCAATCTCGCTGCGGCCTTCGGTAAGCACGTAGTCCAGCTTGCTCTGGCCGATAATCGCGCGCACCGCGCTCTCGGCAACCTGGCGTAGTGTCAACGCCGGGTCTTTTACGTTGAAGATGAAGTCCGCAGGGTCACTGATGCGCCACTGCACAGCCACCTCCACGTCCACAATGTTTTCATCCTGGGTCAGCATTGACGCCTTATGGGTGATGGAGCGCACCTGGCCGACGTTCACCGTTACCACCCTGTCGATAAGGCTCGGGAAAACAAAATTCAATCCCGGCTGCAGGATCCTCTCATAACGGCCGAAGCGCATGACGACACCGCGTTCCTGCTGGTCCACCATGTAAGTGATGTCCACCAACAGCAGCAGCACCAGTACGATTACGACGATCAGCCAGGAAAACGGAAAGCCCTTGCCCTCTTTCTTCTGCCTGGACGGCTTTCCGCCGAACAACCCGCCGAAACCCTCCTGCATCTTGCGAACGATGTCATCCAGGTCAGGCGGACCGTCTCCCCTGCCCCGGTTACCCCAAGGGTCCTGACCTCTATTATCAGGTGGTTCATTCCAAGCCATACGGTTTACCTCTAACAATCAAAAAATATCTGAACAGTTTACCACATTGCGGGATATTTGGGGTCAGCCGAGTTCACTGTGTATGAGACGCTTCAACTCCGGGATACCGGCGCCGGTGAGGGCGGATACCCATGCGCGTGCGCAACTGCCGTTGACGCTGCGGGCCGCGCCCGCCTCCGCTTGCCCGTTGCCGGGACCGATTCCACCCTGGTCGATTTTATTGAATACCAGTATCTGGGGAATGGAAGTTGCGCCGAGCTCTTCTATCACCTGGTTGACTTCATCTATACGCGAGCGGTGATTATCGTTGATGTCAACCACGTGCAACAGCAGGTTCGCGCTTTTTATCTCATCCAGGGTGGCATGGAAAGACTCCACCAGGTCATGCGGGATATGGCGGATAAAACCCACCGTATCGCTGAAAAGTACCGATAGTTCCTCCGTCAGGCGGGATTTTCTGATAGTCGGGTCCAGGGTGGCGAACAGTTTATCAGCGCAATACACGTCCGCGCCGGTCAATCGGTTGAACAGTGTGGACTTGCCGGCGTTGGTATAGCCCACCAGGGAGATAACCGCAGCATTATTGCGCCGGCGCAACCTCCTCCCCTGCTCTCTCCGGCTTTTTACCTTATCAAGCCGGCCGCGGATCGTTTTGATGCGCTTTCCTATCAGGCGCCTGTCCGTTTCAAGCTGGGTTTCTCCAGGCCCCCTCAGGCCGATGCCGCCTTTTTGCCTTTCCAGGTGGGACCAGCCCCTGACCAGGCGTGTGGACAAATGCTGCAATTGCGCCAGTTCAACCTGCAGTTTGCCCTCATAGGTCCTGGCCCGCTGGGAAAAAATATCAAGGATCAGACCGACACGGTCGAGCACCCGGCAATTTATCTCCTTTTCCAGGTTACGCTCCTGCGCCGGGGATAATCCGTGGTTGAAGATCACGATATCCGCATCATGCGCCGCGGCTGATTGCCTGATTTGCTCCACTTTACCGGAACCGATGAAAAATTTGGCGTCCGGCCTGGTGCGCTTCCCGGTAACCGTATCGGACGGAACCAGACCCGAAGATTCGGTCAACTGCACGAATTCCTGCAACTCTTCATTGTAACGCCGGTTTTGAAAGTTGATATGAACGAGAACGGCGCGCGGCCCGTCCCGGAGAACTGTGTCAACCGTATTAATTCTTGTATACCCTCCTGTCTTGATGAAAAACGTATCGTTGAATCATATACGGGGATTATGACAAAAGAAAGTAACATAAAATGATAGTAATATAACTGCAGCGGCTCCCGCTGACTTCAGCAAGATAGCCGGGGTCGCCGGTTGGCGTTCAAACGGTTCGCCGTGATATGTTAACGTGTTGCTGAATACGAGGAGAGGAAGCGATGAATCTGAAATACAGACTTGGCGCGCTGGTTCTGTGGCTGTGCTCAGGACTATTCGCCGCACAGGCTGATATCATGACAGTGGAGGACCTGCTCGCAGAACTGTCTGCCGGTGAGCCGGGCATGAAGATTGCCTATGGCGATGATCCCTTGCAATTCGGCGAACTGCACGTCCCCGAGGGTGACGGGCCTTTCCCGGTCGTCGTATTCATCCACGGCGGTTGCTGGCTGGCCATGTACGACATCACCACCACCCGCCCCCTGGCCTGGGCGCTCCGGGACGAGGGCATTGCGGTATGGAACCTGGAATACCGCCGGGTAGGCAACCCCGGCGGCACTTATCCGGGCCTCCTGCTTGACATCGGAGCGGGCATCGATTACGTGAAGACCCTGGCCGCGGATTACCCGCTCGACGTTACCCGGGTGGTCGTGATGGGACATTCCGCCGGCGGACACCTGTCGCTGTGGGCCGGGGCGCGGGCAAAAATTCCTTCCGACCACGATTTATACCTGGCCGATCCGTTGATACCGGCCGGTGTCGTAGCGCTGGCGCCGGCTGCGGCGCTCACGCAACTGCACCAGCAGGGCACCTGCGATAACGTGATCGACAGGCTGATGCACGGGTCGCCGGCCGAGCGCCCCGACCGCTACGCCTACGTCGAACCGGCGCGCATGGCCCCTATCGGCGTCAGGCACACCGCGCTGATGGGAGTACACGACCTGGACTGGACGCCTTTCGGTGAAGCCTATGTCACCGCCGCCCGCGCGATCGGCGACAAAACGATAGACCGCGTGATGGCCCCTGAATCCGGCCATTTTGAAGTCATCAACCCGGACAGCACGACCTGGCCGCTGGTGCTGCAGGCGGTGCGCAGATACCTGCAATGAAAAAACAGGCGCTGAACGTCACCGTCAACGGCCGCGCCGAGGCCATTGACGTCACCCCGCGCGCCCGCCTGCTCGATGCCTTGCGTATCGACCTGGGCCTGACCGGCACGAAAGAAGGCTGCGGCGCCGGGGATTGCGGGAGCTGCACGGTGCTGCTGGACGGCAACGCGGTAAACTCATGCATGGTGCTGGCACTGCAGGCCGAAGGGCGGGATGTCACTACCATCGAGGGGCTGGGCAAACCGGGGGCGCTGGACCCGGTGCAGCAGGCCATGGTCCAATGTGGCGGCATCCAGTGCGGTTTCTGCACGCCGGGCATGGCGCTGTCCCTGAAAGACCTGTTCAACCGCAACCCCGAACCGAGTGAGGCGGAAGTCCGGGTGGCGATATCCAGTAACCTGTGCCGCTGCACCGGCTACACCAAGATCTTCGACGCGGCGCGTGCATTGCGTGACGGGACACTCGATACGCGGGCCGCCAACGGTAACGATGACGCCATCGGCGCCCGCATGGTGCGCACCGACGCGGTGGAAAAGGTCACCGGCAGCGCGATCTACGCCGAAGACGTGCGTTTGCCGCGCATGGTTTACGGCGCGCTGGTGCGGAGTCCGCTCCCGCACGCCAACATCCTGTCCATCGATACGTCGGCAGCAGTAAACCACCCGGACGTCAGGGCGGTAGTCACGGGACGGGACATTGAGATGGGATACTACGGTTACGAACTGCAGGACCAGCGCGTCTTCGCCCTGGAGAAAGTGCGCTACCTGGGCGAACCGGTGGCCGCCGTCGCGGCCGTAAACCCGGATGCGGCGCGGGAAGCGGCTGCACTGGTGAAGGTCGAATACGAGGAACTGCCCGCGGTATTCGACCCGGAAGAGGCGATGTCCGAGGATGCGCCGCTGGTGCACGAGGACCCGGAAGCCTACCACCTGGACTGGGAATCGGAGCGCAAGGGCAACCTGTGCTACAGGCTGGAATTCGGCGATGGTGACGTGGAACAGGGTTTTGCGGAGTCGGACCACGTTATCGAAGGGACCTACCACACACCCGAGGCCCATTCCGGCGCCATCGAGCCCCACAGCGCCACGGCCATGTCCGACCCCACGGGCCGCATCACGATCTGGACCACCACGCAAAAGCCCTTCGCCGTGCGCAGCTACTTGGCCAAGGCGCTGAAACGGCCCATCAGTACGTTCAAGGTCGTGCCCACCCACATCGGTGGCGGGTTCGGCGGCAAACTGTTTCCGGTCGTTGAGCCGTATGTCGTGTTGCTGGCGGAGCGGTCCGGACTACCGGTGCAGATGACGCTGAGCCGCGACGAGGAAATGGCCGGCGCGATGCTGCTGCGCCACCCGTCCAAGGTGCGTATCAAAACCGGGGTCATGAACGACGGTTCCCTGGTCGCGCACCAGGTGCGCATGCTGTTCAACACCGGCGCTTACGGTCCCTACGGACCCAACACCGCGGCCCTGGGCAGCCTGATGGCCGGCGGCCCCTACCGTATACCCAACCTGGAAATTACCGGGCTCGTCACCTACACCAACAACGTGCCCAAGGGCTCCATCCGCTGCCCGTCTGGCCCGCAGATGGCGTTTGCGGTGGAGACCCATATTGACAAGGTGGCGCGCGCGATCGGTATGGACGGGTTGTCCTTCCGGCTGAAGAACGCCTGGGAGGACGGGGACGCCACCTGCACGGGACAACCGCTGGCCGCGGTCAGCCTGAAGGAGTGCCTGCAGAAGGCCGCGGACGCGGTGGAATGGGACAAGCCCAGTCCTCCCGGCGCCGGCAAGGGCCTGGCCTGCAACTGGTGGGTCAGCGGCACCTGGGGCACCCAGACGCTGATCGAGACCAACGAAGACGCCACTTTCCGGCTCATTTCCGGTTGTGTGGACATGGGCACCGGCGGTTTGACCAGCAGCGTACTGCAGATGGCGGCCGCGGGCCTGGGCGTGCCGGCGGATTCCATCCAGCTTGCGCGCGGCGACACCGATACCTTGCCCTGGGACCACGGGCATGGCGGCAGCCGCATGACCTTCACCATTGCGCGTTCGGCCTACGAGGCGGCGCTCGATCTGAAGCGGCAACTCCTGGAGGAAGCCGCAGCGCGGCTCGAGGCTGCGCCGGATGACATGGTGCTGGAAGGCGGCCGGGTCTTTGTGCGCGGCGACCCGAGCAACGCTATCGGCCTGGCGGAGATCTGTTATAACCGCCATAAGAAGCACGGCGGCCCGATGGTCGGCGTGTCCTCCCTGCTGGACGACCAGCCGCCTACGACCAAGGCGCATCCCATCGGCGGTTTCCCGGCGCCCAGTTTCTGCGCCCACGCGGTGGAACTGGCCGTGGATGAGACGACAGGAGAGATCGACCTCAAGCGTTATGCCGCAGTCCATGACGTAGGCAAGGCCGTCAACCCCACCGGTTGCGAGGGCCAGATAGAAGGCGGCGTCGCCATGGGACTGGGCCTGGCCATGATGGAGGAACTGCGGGAAGTCGACGGCAAGGTGCTGAACCCGAGTTTCGCCGATTACCTGCTGATATCCGCCGAAGACATGCCGCCGACGCAGACCATCCTGGTGGAACAACCTGCAGTTGACGGCATCATGGGTATCAAGGGTGTCGGCGAACCACCCATAGCGCCTCCAACAGGTGCTGTCGCCAATGCCCTGGCCGCCGCCGTGGGCGTCGATGTCACTCACCTGCCCCTGACGCCGGAACAGGTTTCCACGCTCATCGCGGGACGCAATCCGTGATTAACGATTTCGATTTTGCCCGGCCCCGCGACGTATCCGAAGCACTGGCGGCCCTGGCGCATGACGGCTGCGTTATGCCCGTGGCCGGCGGCACCAATATCATGGTGAACCTGAAACGGGAGCCGCTGGACGCCGACCTGGTAGTGGACCTGTCCGGTGTCGAGGAATTGAAGTCGATCTCCGTAAACAACGGCCGCGTCCGCCTGGGTGCGGGCGTCAGCTTTGCCCGCCTGCTCGACTGGCATCCGGGCGGCGCAATCGAGGGCCTCATGCATCCCATGTGCGTAGCGTTTGCCGGCCCGCTCATCCGCAACCTGGCTACGGTCGGTGGCAATATCTGTGATGCATCCGCGGCCGCTGACATATCACCTCCCCTGCTGGCGCTGGGCGCTGCAGTTGAACTGCAAAGCGCCGCGCACGGGTGCCGCACACTGCCGTTGGCGGAGTTCTTCCAGGGCGTGCGCAGGACCGTCCGGCGTCCGGATGAACTGCTCACGGCCATCGAGTTCACGCAACCTGCAGAAGACGAGCGCTGGTTCTATTACAAGCTGGGCAAACGCAAGGCCGATGCCATCTCCATCGTCAGTATCGCCATCACGCTCAGGCTTGAGCAAGGCAAGGTGGAACAGGCCCGTATCGCCCTGGGCGCGGTGGCGCCGGTGGCCATGCGCGCGCCGGAAGCGGAAAGCCTGCTGCAGGGCGAGTCACTGGACGAAACCGTCATCAACGCGGCGGCCGTAGCCGCGGCAAGGGAATCACGCCCCATTGACGATTTCCGCGCCACCGGCGCCTACCGGCGCAGCATGGTGGAAGCGCTGGTCAAACGGGGCCTTACGGAAATTACGCAACAGAGTACGTGATTCTGAGGGCTGAAAACAGAACTAATCCATTATTTTCTCACCCATGGCGAACACCAGCCACAGGATCCCGCCCAGGACCTGTACGGCAGCCGTTATGATGAAGATGCTGGTGTAACTGCCGGTCTGGTCCAGCAACCAGCCGGTGAGGGCGACGCCTACGATACCGGGAATGGTGCCGAACGTATTGGAAATACCCAGCAGCACGTCGCCATAGCGCGGCGCGATATCGAGAAAGTTCGGGACATACCCGGAAAAAGTCAACGCGATGCAGGCTAGCGCGCCGCACATCACCAGCATGGCAATCAAGGGGGTGTGCGCATACGGCGCCAGCAGAAAAAACACGGCCGAACCGGCCAGGCCGCACGCCTGCATGAGTTTGCGGACGAAAGTGATGCTGTTACCGTGTTTTACCAGAGAGTCCGCCATCCAGCCGCTGATATTAATCATGACAAACATGGTCAACCAGGGCGCAGCAGAATAGACGCCCGCACTGGTAACGCTGAGAGACTGCACGTCGCGGAAGTAACTGGGCAGCCAGGCCAGCATCAGGTAGAGCGCCCAGTTGGTACAGAAATGATTAACGAATATCACCAGTACGGCCCTGTGTGACAGTAGTTTTTTCCAGGGAATGCCTGCGTGTTCCTGTTTGTCCCCGGATACGGAGTCAAGCAACTCAAGTTCCGTTGTGGATATGCCGGGATATTCGGCAGGAGAATTGGCCGCTTTGAAATACCAGACGACGGCCCAGACCACGCCGAGCCAGCCAAAAATATAAAACGCATAGGGCCAGCCGTAGCGCGTCACTATCCAGCCTGTGGCAGTCAACGCAAACAAGGTGCCCAGAGGTATTCCGCTGGCCATGATCCCGACGGAACGCGAGCGTTCAGCCTCCGGCACCCAGCGAGCGAATAAATTGTATGTGGCCGGGAACATCGCCGCCTCTCCAAGTCCCATGGCGATGCGGACGGCAATCAGCAAGGGCAGCGATATGAATGCCGCGACAGGGGTCAGTATGGTAAAGATTGACCAGGACAACACGGCAAAGCCCAGGACAATCTTGCCGCCGACCCTGTTGGCCAGCCATCCACTGGGCGCCTGCAGAACCATGTAACCGATAAAAAAGGAGGACAGCACGAACCCCTTGGTGGTGTCGGACCAGCCGAAGGCATCCTGCATGGGGATGATGGCGACCGATATGTTTACCCTGTCGATATAACAGATAAATGCGGCGCAGAAACAGAGGAAGACTATGTTATGGCGCTTTTGCATGTGTCATAGGGCAAAGTTATATAGGGTATTATATAAAACAATGGTTAAGCAGCAGAATTCATCAGAAAAGAAAACAGACTAATGCCGCGCATCTTCGATAATATTGAACAACATCTCCGCCCGGCACTGGCCGAAACCATGGAAGTCTCCGACCGTGCAGACTTCTGCGTCGGATATTTCAACCTGCGCGGTTGGCGAGCCATCGACGAGCATGTCGAAAAATGGCAGGGTGGCGACGGTCACTGTTGCCGTCTCCTCGTAGGCATGCAACGACTGCCCCACGAAGAACTTCGGATTGCAAAAAACCTCTCAGCAAATAAAGAAACTCTGGATAATCAGGCGGCATTACGATTGAAACGCACGCTGGCAGAGGAGTTTCGTGAACAATTGACTATCGGGGCTCCTACCAATGAAGACGAAGCAGGCTTACAAAGATTAGCGCAGCAAATCAAAGCGAGGAAAGTTATAGTCAAACTTTTCCTCAGGCACCCGCTTCATGCCAAGCTCTACCTGATGTTCCGTCCCGACCCGATTAACCCGGCGGTCGGCTACCTGGGAAGCAGCAACCTCACACAGTCGGGGCTGTCGCTTCAGGGTGAGCTCAACATTGACGTACTTGATCACGATGCTTGCCAAAAGCTCGCAAAGTGGTTCGAAGATCGATGGGACGATCGGTGGTGTATTGATATTTCACAACAACTCGTTGAAATAATCGAGGAAAGCTGGGCGCGGGAAAAACTGATCCCGCCCTACCACATCTACATCAAGATTGCCTACCACTTGTCACAGGAAGCCAGGGCCGGTTTGTCGGAATTTCGTATCCCCAGGGATTTCGGCAACAAACTGTTGGACTTCCAGACAGCGGCCGTAAAAATCGCCGCGCACCACCTGAACCGGCGCGGGGGCGTCATCATCGGCGATGTCGTCGGACTGGGCAAGACACTCATGGCGACCGCTCTTGCAAGAGTGTTTGAAGACGACCACGGGCTGGAGACATTGATCATCTGCCCGAAGAATCTCGTCCCCATGTGGGAGGACTACCGGGAGCAATACCGCATGCGCGCCCGTGTGCTGTCGCTGAGCAAGGCAATCAAGGAACTCCCCGATATGCGTCGCTACCGACTCGTTATCATCGATGAAAGCCACAACCTGAGAAACCGTGAAGGTAAGCGCTACCGGGCTATCCAGGAATACATCAGGGAAAATGACAGCAAGTGTATACTGCTGTCGGCGACTCCATATAACAAGACGTACCTGGACCTGTCCAGCCAACTCCGTTTGTTCGTGTCGGAAAGTGAAGACGTGAGGATACGACCAGAACGTCTGTTGCGGGAGATTGGCGAGACCGAGTTCATCCGGCGACACCAGGCACACGTTCGTTCCCTGGCAGCGTTCGAAAGGTCAGAGTATGCCGACGATTGGCGGGAACTCATGCGTCTCTACCTGGTACGCCGTACCCGCAGTTTCATCCAGGATAATTATGCGGTTACAGATCCGGCGAACGGACGAAAATTTCTCACGTTCGAGGATGGCGCCAGGTCGTACTTCCCGGTTCGCATCCCGAAAACGGTTCGATTCGTTATCGATGACCAGTATGCGCGGCTTTTTGCCGGCGACGTGGTTGTCGCGATAAACGGACTGGAACTGCCCCGCTATGGCCTGGGTAATTATGTCGCGGCATCACCCCATACACCGCCGACACCCGCCGAGGACAGGATCCTGGACGACCTCTCACGCGCCGGCAAACGTCTCATGGGTTTCTGTCGAACCAACCTCTTTAAACGCCTGGAGAGCAGCGGCCACGCGTTCCTGCTCTCGGTGGAGCGGCACGTCCTGCGTAACTTCATCTTTCTCCATGCCATTGAACACGGAAAGCCCCTGCCAATAGGCACGATCGACGCTGGCATTCTGGACTCCCATTCCTTTGATGAGGACTCGGACAGCGTTGAGGACTCGGACAGCGTTGAGGACTCGGACAGCGTTATCGGCGATTTTTTTTACGACGAAAATATCAGGGAAAATGAAGCGGTTGTGACAACCAGGCAGCTTAGAACCAAAGGGGAATTCCGCAAAAGCGCCGCAGAAATATATACGTTGTACCAGACTCAATATAAAAAACGTTTCCGCTGGCTGGGTTCACACCATTTCACCAAAGAACTGAAGGCGGACCTGTTGGCCGATGCGACCACCCTGCGTGAGATGCTGAACCGATTTGGCGCTTGGAACGCCTCAGGCGATGCCAAGCTGGAGGCGCTTCACCAGTTGCTCATGGAACAACATCCCGATAAAAAAGTTCTCATTTTTACCCAGTTCGCGGACACCGTGCGCTACCTGGACAACCAGCTCAAGGCTCGCGGGGTGGCAAAGCTTGCGGCCGTGACCGGGGATTCCGCCGACCCTACGGCGCTGGCCTGGCGCTTCAGCCCGAGAAGCAACCAAAAACAAGAGCGCATCTCGCCTGAAGATGAATTGCGAGCGCTGGTCGCTACTGACGTGCTGAGTGAAGGGCAGAACCTCCAGGACTGCGCCATTGTCGTCAATTACGACCTGCCCTGGGCTATTATCCGCATTATCCAACGAGCCGGACGCGTAGACCGTATCGGGCAGCAGGCGCAAGATATTCTTTGTTACTCCTTCCTCCCGGCCGACGGAATCGAGCGTCTGATTCGACTCCGGGCGCGAGTGCGCTCACGCCTGGAGGAGAACGCCGAGGTAGTCGGAACCGATGAAGCCTTTTTCGAAGATGAAGACGAGCGGGCGATTCACGATCTTTACCACGAGAAAGCCGGTATCCTTGATGGTGATGATGAGTCAGACGTGGACCTGTCCTCCTACGCCTACCAGATCTGGAAAAATGCGACAACCACTGACCCTCCGCTCAAGAAGAAAATCGAAGCCATGCCTTCCGTCGTCTATTCATCAAAGGCTTATGAGTCAAAGCAGGACCGGCCCGGAGGGACGCTGGTATATATACGCACCGGACAAGAGTATGACGCGCTGGCCTGGGTAGACCGTACAGGCAACAGCGTGACGGAGAGCCAATACGAGATACTGCGCGCCGCAGAATGCCTGCCTGATGCGCCGGCCCTGCCGCGCCACGATACTCACCACGACCTGGTTCGCAAAGCAGCTGAACATATCGCTCAAGAAGAAAAACAGGTCGGCGGACAACTTGGCCGCCCTTCCAGCGCTCGCTTCCGTACTTACGAACGCCTCAAGGGCTATGCCGAAGGCATCAAAGGCACATTATTCGATACCGAGGCGCTACGGCATAGCATTGGCGACATTTATCGTTACCCCTTGCGCCAAGCAGCAGTGGATACGCTGAACCGCCAGTTGCGTAGCGGTATTTCCGACCAGTCTCTTGCCGAATTGGTCAGCACACTCAGGGATGAAGACAGGCTATGCCTGGTACATGACGAAGACGAACACCAGGAACCTCATATTATCTGCTCCCTGGGATTGATTGAACCGGACAATAGCTGAGATGCCTCTCCCGCTTGACAGAAAAAAAGTGAGGAAATGCCTGGAAGAGTTCGATCTTCGCTCCCTGTTCATCGATATGCTGGGCTGGGACCACGGTGGAGCAAATATTGAGGCGACGGTGGCCGATAAAACGTTTACTCTTGAAGCCGTCGCGCATAAACGCGGCCTGGTGGTGTATCAATATATCGCTGAATCCGATGATGTTTTCCCGGATCATCCCACCCGCAGAAAGATTGAAAAACCCGTTGCCAGGTCTGTACGCGAACACATCATTGTTTACGCTACTTACGACAAAAACACCCAGTATTGGCAGTGGGTAAAACGCGAACAGGGCCGCCCTGATCGACCGCGCCAACATATTTATCACCAGGGACAATCCGGTGAGGCATTAACCCAAAAGCTGGAACAACTTGCCTTTACGCTGGATGAGGAAGAAGACCTGACCATCGTTGATGTCTCAGGCCGGGTACGCGCAGCCTTCGACGTCGAGAAGGTCACCAGGAAGTTCTATGACCGCTTCAAGAAAGAGCACCACGTCTTTCTGGAATTCATTGAAGGCGTCAAAAGCCTGGCAGACCGGGAGTGGTATGCATCACTCATGCTGAACCGGATGATGTTCATCTACTTCATCCAGAAGCAGGGATTTCTTGACGGCGACCCTGACTATCTACATAACCGTCTACAACAGATAAAGGCCACGCGCGGCAAGGACCGCTTCCAAACGTTCTACCGACTGTTCCTGTTAAGATTGTTTCACGAAGGATTGGGACAACCGGAGGCTGACCGTACGCCTGAATTGGCGGAGTTGCTTGGACGGGTTCCCTATCTTAACGGGGGCTTGTTTGATGTGCATGATTTGGAGCGGGATAATCCAGAGATACACATTCCCGACAAAGCATTCGAACAAATCTTCTCGTTCTTTGACGCTTACCAGTGGCACCTGGACGACCGGCCGCTGCACAAAGACAACGAGATTAACCCCGACGTCCTAGGTTATATCTTCGAGAAATACATCAACCAGAAACAGATGGGGGCCTACTATACCAAGGAAGATATCACCGGGTATATCAGCCGCAACACCATCATCCCCTTCCTGTTCGACCAGGCAAAAAAAGATTGCTCTATCGCGTTCAAACCTGGTGGGGGAGTATGGCGGCTCTTGTCGGACGATCCGGACAGGTATTTCTACGAGTCAGTCAGACATGGCATTACCTATGACATCGAACAAGACGAGGCACTAACGGAGAGACGCTGGTTACCAGCTGAGATTGCTGAAGGTCTGAACGATGTGTCACAACGCGGCGGCTGGAACAAGCCGGCTTCTCCCGAGTACGCCCTGCCGACTGAAACATGGCGCGAGCACGTAGCCCGGCGTCAACGCTATGAAGAAGTCCGCGCCAAGCTTGAAGCCGGCGAGATTACGTCGATTAATGACCTCATCACTTATAACCTCGACATAGAAAAATTTGCACAGGATGTAATAACAGGCAGTGAAGGGCCGGAACTTGTTCGCGCCTTCTGGAAAGCTCTTAACAAGGTGTCGGTTCTTGATCCTACGTGCGGTTCAGGAGCATTCCTGTTCGCAGCGCTTAATATTCTGGAGCCGTTATACACTGCTTGCCTGGAGACCATGAGCAGCTTCCTTGAGGACTTGAAGCGTTCAAAACGTAAACACCGTCCTGAGAAAATGAGTGATTTTAAAAGGACACTGGAACAGGTCTCGGAGCATGCCAGTGAGCGCTACTTTATTCTCAAATCTATCATCGTCAATAATCTCTATGGCGTGGATATCATGGAAGAGGCAGTAGAAATCTGTAAATTGCGACTGTTCCTCAAGCTTGTTGCACAGTTGGAGAGCTATGACCAGATCGAACCATTACCCGACATTGACTTCAATGTTCGCGCCGGTAACACGCTGGTAGGCTTTGCCTCGATGGAGGAACTTAAGCGGGTAGTGGCGGGCGATTGGGTTAGTGAAACATCCCTTCCTGAGCTCGAGGAGCGCGCCGAGATTACTGACCGCGCGTTTTGCAAGTTCCGTGAAATGCAAATCGAGCACGGAATGGATGCTGAGGCATTTGCCGATGCAAAACTGGATCTGCGGAACAGGCTGGATGATTTACGGGCAGAATTGGACCATTACCTTGCAAGCGAATACGGCATCAGCGCCGATAACCTGAATTCGTACAAACAATGGCGAGATAGTCACCAACCTTTCCACTGGTTTGTTGAGTTCTATGGAATTATGAGCAAAGGCGGTTTTGATGTGATTATCGGTAATCCGCCATATGTGGAGTACCAAGAGGTAAAGATGGATTATACAGTCTCCGGATATAAGACATTGAGTTGTGGCAATTTGTATGCCTTCATATTAGAGCGGAACACCTGTCTGACTACTTCCCGTGGAAGAAGCGGCATGATCGTATCACATTCAGTAATTTGTACCGACCGAATGGGACCAGTTCAAGAGTTTCTAATCGGTGAAGACGCATCAATATGGGTATCTAGCTACGATATCCGTCCAGCCAAGTTGTTCGTGGGCGTTGATCAAAGGCTTGCTGTATATCTGATAGCCCTTGATGTGTCCGCGGGCAGTGTCTTTTCGTCCCGATATCATCGATGGCACGAATCGTTCCGGCCTGTTTTATTCCCTTGTATTCAGTATGTGAGTACATCGACATGTCTCATTTCAAAATCAGTTCCCAAAGTTCATAATCGTACTGAAGAACAGCTATTGAGAAAGCTGCTTACCGACCAACCATTGAAACAGTTTTTAAAGAAAAATATCCCGCATGTAGATGATGGCACTATCTACTTTCATAATGCACCAAGGTATTGGATCCGAGCAATGGACTTCGCTCCGTACTTTTGGAATGAGCGGGACGGCGAACAGATTTCTACTCAGGTTAAGCCTTTAAACTTAGCGACGAAGTCAAATGCTGAAACAACGGTTGCTACACTGAATAGTTCGCTATTTTACTGGTGGTTTTTAATTCTGTCCGATTGTCGTCATTTAAATCTACGAGAGATCGAGAGCTTTCCCCTAAAACTTGATCGGATGCCAAAGAATATAAAAGCCCAACTTGAAAAATTGTCTAACCGACTTATGACTAATTTCAAACTCCACAAAAAGCGCAAAGAGGCCCAGTATAAAACCACAGGAAAGGTCGTCTATGATGAATTCGATCTAAAACCGTCAAAACCCATAATCGATGAAGTTGATCGTGTGCTGGCAAATCACTACGGCTTCACAGATGAGGAACTTGATTTCATCATCAACTACGATATCAAGTACCGCATGGGTTTGAGTAACCAGAGTGGTGAAGTGTAACATCCTGCAAATCGCGTCGTTAATACAGGAATTCGCAAATGCCCCAAGTAGCGGTACAAAATCGAGGTAATGCTCAAGGGCCACAACCACTCTATTAGCCGTTAGAATGCATCAATACCAATTCAACTTTATTAATGACTCCCGATATTGCCCCGATACTTCTGCAAACCGTTCGTAAGAACTATGGAACAAACCACTCTTAAGGGGTGGCCACTCGTCCTTAAGCGTACTTGCTTGTCGAAGCATCTCATCATAGGGGTCAGAATCATCATGATCACGAAAAAATTTCCAACCAAAACGTCCAACAGGACCCCAGGAGCTAGATTTCAAATCCGCATACATTAATGCTAACAGTATTTCGAACCTGTCAAATAGAGGCTCATAGCTTCTTCCCAAAAACAAAGAATCATCAAGAGCCGGTTGTATTGCCTTAAACATGTATTCGCTACGAGGCGCATAGTATTTCTCGTGTCCTGGTAACGTGTTAAAGAGGTTAGCTCTATCGACGTCGAGCATTCCTTGAACAGTCGGCATGATGATTGGTTCGTTTTTCTGATAGGAATTATGAATCGGAGCCAATAACACAGTTGCGAGGTTTGCGTAATTTTCAGCTGACAACGCAGCTATACCACCAACGTAAGATAGAAAACTCACCGGGTACCACTGGAGGCCCAGATAGGCGGTATATCCACCTGATGCTGACTGGTTATCGCGCAACCTGGGAAAAACCATCTCCAGTGTTCCCTTGTGAGATTGGTCGCCCCAACGAGCTAATAAAATTACTATGGTGGCCAGATCGGAAATTGCTCTTTCATATTCATTGAGCCTGGCAACAAAGTCCTCATTAGTGATGTCCACACCTTGAACCACAAATTTCTCAGTACTTATCTCTGCTAACACAGTCCGAATTTCATGAGTAACAGTATCGTTAAGTTTTATACGGCACTTGGGATCAGATAAATATTCTTTAACTATGTCCGAAATCGATGCGTCTATCATACTGTCGTCCTGCTGTTGGAAACTTGCCGGGGTTTCGACAAGTATGTCATTCTCTTTTTCAGATGGGTTATCAATATCGTCGAGCAGAGACGTATCAAAAATCATATCTCCATCACCATCGAGGAAACTATGATGTGGTGTTTGCTTTGATTGATAATCCTTAGCAACCTTGTTGTATACATAGCTCATCAGTCCGTTAGCTGTGATTAAGCCATCGGACGTTGCTGCAGACCCTTCTAGGCCATCTAATAAATGTCCAGTAAAAACAGAGTGACCAGGACGTGGACCGCCTGCATCGGCTACAATCTCGTCAGCCTTTCCGGCTGTCAATACCTGCCGAGTGAAACGCCGAAGCATATCTCTGGCAAATCGCATACTGCCCGGCGGCAGATAGCGTTGAACTGCTGTGCCTCCATAGCAAGCATCCATAATGAAAAAGACGTGCTTGGCATTTATCATTTCGGCATTTCTTATTAACTCATCCCAACTTATCAATGTACTTACATCTTCTATGTCACCGTCAAATGGCACGAGAAATCCAATTTCGCCGCGCTTTCCGCGCTTTGTGCATCCATGTCCTGCGAAAAAAACTATGATACGTTCGTCAGGATCAATATTGTCGTCGGTAAATTTGCTGAATGCCGATAAAATAGCGTTCTTTGTCGCCTCACCATTTTGTAATCCAGTTACATCACTTTCCTGGAAACGAAATCGCTCAATGAGAATACTAGAAACGGCAGATGCGTCATTACAAGCATACTCAAGTGGTGACGCGTATTGATATTCATTTATTCCAATGATAAGGGCTCTGCTTCCCGTATAACACGGTTTATAGCGTGGACTCGATACCATTAGCCAGTCTCTTTTCTTTGGCGGATTGAAACAAAAATGTATCCTGGTTTATTCATAGATGAAGCTGCTCACTTATCCCTCCGTAAATTCGCATCACTCCCCAATTTGGAGGTGTTCCGATAAAAATAAACGCTGGTACCGGGTGGAAGTCACGAAGGATCAGTTCAATATACCCTTAGCTTTAAGAATTTTGGTGTAGCTCTCTTCGGTCATAGGACAGTTCACTAAATCTGCGAGAGCCTGCGAGGAGTCCAACTTCAGTTGTTTTTTTATTTTTCCAAGTAGTGGCGCTCCTATATGCTTATATTTGCTGCCAGTGGAAAGCTTGGTTCGTACTCCGGTTCTTTTTCCATTGATCTGATGATGATAATATCGGTGGTCACGGCCTTTACTGTCTTCTATGAAGCCTTTTTTCAGTAGTGCGGACGCAATTTTTTCTCTTTCCATGAGGTATTCCTGGTAGATTACAAGTCAAGAAAGCGATTTCTGATTGTAACGCCGTGTCCTGTCACCTCATTCTCATTAAGGTTTGCATAATATTCATAGTAATACGCGAGATCTTTTATTGCATCATCCAAAGCTTCAGAGACGGTATCACCGTGGCCGCAAATTTCCAGGAAATCATTTTCCGCAAAATAAGTGCCTCCTTCATTTTTAACTTGAAGTACAACGGGCCTGTTCAGAGAATGTAATTTCCCGTTGGTATTTATCACCCGAACCGGGTGTTCTTTAACACAACCGAATTTTGGAGATGGGTTTGAGTCCAGAGTCGCAACCACATAAAACCTCCTGTTTTTCAAACAAGTTGAACTCTATATGCAAATCAAACGGAAAGCAAGTTATATCAGGGCCAAATCTCGATAGTTCTAGACAATAATGCCCAGACTTCTGAAGATTACAAAAAATACCGCTACTACAAACCAGACTGCTGCGGATATTTAGGCGTCATAGACCAGTTATGTCTCAGCGGTATTCACTAGATACCAAAAGATCTTGATGAATAGGAACGAATATAACTCGGCTTAAAAACTTGATTTACTCAATTAACACAACTATATTGTTGTGTTAATGATTTCTCAGTTGATTGATATAGGCAATGGGTGCTCTTGGCCGGTTTTACCTCCCGGGGTACGTATTTCTGAACTTAAACTTACCTGTAACGTGAATGAAGAGGTCTTCCAATGATTACCAATGAACGACAATTCAGGATCGCTAAAGCTCAGATGGATAAGTTCAAATTTTCAATTGCCAATTTTGATATGGAAAGCCTTATCAACAGTGGCGCAGATCGCCTTATAGTGCAGGCACAGTTGGATCAACTGCAGAGTGAGTACGAGATATTGCTTGAGCAAATTAAGGAATATGAAAGCCTGTCTTCCGGTGAACAGAAAGAATTTGAGATGCAGTCGCTGCAGGATTTGCCGATAGCGCTGATCAAAGCCAGAATTGCCCGTAACTGGACACAAAAACAGTTGGCTGAAGTAGTTGGTGTTAAAGAACAGCAAATTCAACGCTATGAGGCTGAAATGTACCAATCAGCGAACCTTGCAACATTGGTGCGCGTTGCTGAAGTACTCTGTTTGACTATGCCTGACCATGCAGTAGTAAACTTTTGACTCGTGCCACACGCGGCTATGACAGCCCTGAAATTTGCACTCCACAAGAATTTATGGGAGGGTATGACGATGTCTGATGACATCATCCAGGAGTTGTGGGAAATCAAAGATAGTACGGCGCGAGAATATGGCCACGACCTCGACGCGTTTGTTGCTCATCTACAAAGCAGGCAACGGACAGCAGACCAAAGAGTTGTCGATCTGCAGGCCATGAAAAAGGCTGGCGAACGAGCCTCCTCAACCAAACCGCGCTCGTAAATCTAGGGAATGATGCCTCTTTAGAGAGAGAGGCTCCTGACTGATTTCGACCCCATCGGCCAGAACATTGTGGTAGAAGGAGGGATTGCGCTGCCTGTCCGGTTCGTGCAGTTCGGTCTCCCAGACGATGGTGGCGCTCACGTCCACCGGGCGGCTGGCATCAAGCATGGTCCTGGAACTGACGTCGGCCAACCGCATTCCCAGGTCGTGGCGGGTACCGGCATCTGGGTTGCCATCGGCCAATACTACCGCGATATCAACGTCGCTATCCATCCGGTGGTCGCCG
This sequence comes from Gammaproteobacteria bacterium, assembly GCA_965204045.1. Taxonomy (GTDB): domain Bacteria; phylum Pseudomonadota; class Gammaproteobacteria; order Eutrophobiales; family Eutrophobiaceae; genus JAAXHV01. Next base: position 2,902,821 of record CBDBDW010000002.1, on the reverse strand, counting down.
CGCGCCCGACTGCCGTAGAGCAGGACACGTGAGATCTCGGGCAGCCTGGCGTCCGCCAAACGGGCCATGAACAACTCAACGGTGTTTCTGGTTTCCGCGGCCAGCACGTTGTCGGCTCGTGCGCCATTTGTCAATGTTATCTGAGTCATAAGTCTTATTATACACAGCGCCTTAAATTTCGCCGCAATCATTATTCTAACTACTTGAAATCAATAAGATTGTTTTAACGATATGCGGCATTATTTATGTCGTTGTGTATAAATGGATTTATGGAGACGGAGTCGAGGTAGACTCACTGCTGGATTTCAGCAGGTATCTCCATGGAGTGCGTTTCGTTCAATATGATTTGATTAAATTGCTTTTCCACTGCGCCGATATGATCGACCAGCGTTGAGAACGAGGGGATATCACCAAATAACATTTCCCGCATGGCTCGGTAATCCGCTTCAAGACTGCCATAAAGGCCATCTTGGGGAACCAGTTTTATCCCATCCGTTGCTATTTGATCCAGCTTCATCCAGCCCCTGCGAAACAGTCGTTGTGCATGGGTTATGACATTGTTGAACAACGCCGTATTATAGATTGCACTTTCCGCAATGGTACTTGTCGCCATATGGCAGGTCCACAGGTCTTTTTCTATCAACACAAGCGGCATGTCCAACTTCTGTCTGGTAACCTGAATTACGGCATGGCGCTCAGTATCAGGCAAATCAAAAAAGCTGTTAAAGGCCGGATTGATCATGTGGCATCACTCTGCAGTTGTATGACGATGGGCGCCATCCATGTCGGCAGCACTGCAATGCCGTCCATGAGGTCCTGCTTGACGTGGTCCGGCAATTGCCCGCGTAACCGGTCTGCGAACGCGTTATCCGGATTGGTTGCTATCCTGCGACCAAACCATAACAGGGCGTTGACAACCGCACGCCCCGGACGACCATGCCACTGCATCAGCTTTGGTCCGGCGTGTTTGAATTCAATGGCGCTGTCACCCACTTTGATGTGACGGGTTGCGCCGTCTGTTAAATACAGTGCGCGCCCCGGTACGGCGTTGGTTAACCCTAACCCGTTGGCGTCGCCTAATCCGGACGGCATCACGCGGATGCTGTCGCGACGGGCAATGGCCGCAACTAACGTGTCCTGGTCGGCCGGCACGAGCCGCTTCAATAGCCTGCTCATAACAGGCCAGTCGTATAGTCCCCTGCCGATGCGACGCAGATGACCACGTTGTACCAGCCTGGAAAGGGCTTTGTCCACCGCAGCACGACCACCCAAGTCCAGGAAGTCCCTGGGCGTGCAGACCCACTTGCCGCGGCCGTGGGCTCGGACCCGTTTCATAATTTTGTCGGATAAATAATCCATTTAATCAATCCCGTCGATATTTAAGATGTCACTCATATTGTGTCTTATATAATAGCAAGAGTTTCTGACACTTTGCAAGCACTTGATTTATCTGTCGCGAGGTGCCGGTCCAGCCGGCTGGGCCAGTTCAGGGTGGAGACCCGACCGTCCGATTCGACGTTAACGCTATGAAGCTGAAATGTACCAATCAGCGAACCTTGCAACATTGGCGCACGTAGCTGAGGTACTCTGTTTGACTATGCCTGACCATGTAGCAGTAAACTTTTGAAATTTTTCATGACCGGCTTCGGTACAGCAGGATTTGTTGTTGCCTCCGACGCCTTGTTTAATATAGGCTTGTTACAGGGAAAAACATACTGAATTGATAACCTGAATTTTGAGGGGATGGAGACCGACCGCATGGTTGCCAGAAACAGCATTATCCTGCAACCTGACGCTACAGAATATCCTGCCATACTACGGCGTTGTGAGGTTAATGGACGTCCGCCTATTATAACAGTACAAGGCAACCCTGGTCTGCTTGAGGGGAAGCTGCTCGGCTTCTTCTGTTCCAGGCGCTGCCCCGGCGATGTCATTCTCAAAATCTATGATCTTGCTCTCGCGTTACGCAATACGGACGTGACACTTATCGGTGGGTTCCAGTCCACGATGGAAAAAGAGTTCCTGGACCTAGTATTGCGGGGTACTGCCGGGATCATAATCTGCCCTGCCCGCGGACTAGGGGGTATGCGTATTCCGTCAAACTGGGGAAAAGCATTAGCCGACGGGCGCTTGTTGCTGCTGTCGTTTTTCGATAACAATATGCGTCGTCCCGTCACTGCTGTCAGCGCCCGTCGCAACGCCAATGTGGCATCTCTGGCTGATTGCCTTCTAATTGCGCATGCTGAAAGAGACAGCAAAACCGAGAAATTGTGCAAGGACACACTGGTTCAAGGTAAACCGGTATTTGCGTTAGCCTCTCCGGAAAACATGCATCTTTTGGAACTCGGCGCAGTCCCTGTTACATCAGACAATCTAATGCCTTACACACTGTATTGATTTAAAATCCGGTTTTCAATCAGTACATGTTAATGATACGAGGTATGAGGCAAACTGGATCGGTGTATGCCGTCACCTGTGGGAATGACGCTTCTGCATACGTTCGTGCCGCCTGCTGCTCAGTTCATCGTACTTCTGCAACTGCTCCTCAGTGAGGATGTCCGTGAGCCGCTGCCTGGTTTCTTCATGCAGGGCTTCCATCTGTGGCTTGATTTGTTCCATTGCGGACCGCTTGATCTCCCAGCGCTTTTTCCGTTGTTCCTTAAGAATATCGGCAACGGGTTGTTTCTGCTCTTCCGTGAGTTCCAGTTTGCTGATCAGCCTGTCTTTGTGTTTTCCCTTATGCTTGCCGCCGGCAGGGTGGTCGGCAAGCGCCATGGATGAAACCAGCAGCGAACCCAGGATAATTGCGGTAAGTTTATTCATCATTTTCTCCGGTATGGTTGATTGAAAGTTTTGACGATGAGTAGTGTAATGGATTGGTAAACATCATAGAAAATATGTGGATTTGACCGTAAACTGGAAAAAAAGTTTCCGGGGTACTGCCTTTACAGGAGATAATCCCTTCGGTATATGGTGTCGGGTACAAGTTTGAAATAGATTAATCGTTCTATTTCAAATGATTAAACAATAATACTAAAGTATAATATAATGCAAACACTGAACGAGTTACTCTCCTTTCTTGACGGCATCCTCGGCGCTGCCTGGTATTTCCCGTGGATATTGCTTGGTGTTGGCGTATTTTTTACCCTTTACCTGGGTTTCCCGCAGATACGCTACTTCAAGCGCGCCTGGTTGACGCTGACCGGGCGTTATACCAGCCACGACGCCGAAGGCGACACTTCCCACTTCCAGGCCTTGTCCACCGCCCTGTCCGGCACCGTGGGCACCGGCAACATCGGCGGCGTGGCCCTCGCCCTGCACCTGGGCGGTCCCGCTGCGCTGTTCTGGATGTGGGCCACGGCCTTTGTCGGTATGACGACCAAGTTCGTGGAGGTGACGATTTCGCACAAGTACCGGGTCAAGGATGATAAGGGCGAGATGGCCGGCGGTCCGATGTATTACATGGAGCGCGCGCTCAACATGAAGTGGCTGGCGATGTTCTTCGCGATCGCGACCATTTTCAGTACCCTGGGTTCCGGCAACATGCCGCAGAGCAACAACATGGCCGCCGGGCTGAATACTTCTTTCGGCATACCGACCTGGGTGAGCGGCGCAGTGTTCGCATTCCTGCTCGGCCTGGTCATCCTGGGCGGTATCCGCCGTATTGCCCGGGTGACTTCGGCGATTGTGCCGATCATGGGCCTGCTCTATTTTGTCGGCGCGCTGGCAGTGATTGTTGCCAATATCGGCGATGTGGTTCCTGCATTTATCAGTGTATTCAGCAGCGCTTTCACCGATACTGCCGCGACCGGCGGGTTTCTCGGGGCCACTTTTGCCTACGCCTTCAACCGTGGCGTCAACCGGGGCCTTTTCTCAAACGAAGCGGGACAAGGTTCCGCTCCTATCGCCCATGCTTCCGCGCGGGGCGATGAGCCGGTGTCCGAAGGCATGGTCTCGTTGCTGGAACCGTTTATCGATACCCTGGTAATCTGCACCTTGACGGGACTGGTGATCCTGTCCTCCGGCGTCTGGAAGGAGAAATTCGATACTGATTTTCAGGCGTTCGATACGCAGTTCATCAGCGGCAGCTACACCGATGACGACCCGGCGCACGTGGATGCCTTGTTCCGCCACCTCAGCGCCGGGACTCCGGCAACCGAACCGGTCAAACCCGCAAACGGCCGTTTCAACGTCGTGGACGGGCGCCTGGCTGACGCCGGAATCACCATCCTGCACAACCGCTCCATCGCTGAGGACGTCTTTTTCCACGTCAATGGAGAGCCTTACACCGGAGCAATAGTCATCAACGACGGTTCGCTTGACGGTAACATTGCTTTACGCGGCAAGTCCCTGCTGCATTCCGTGCCGCTGACGGTGGAAGCATTCAAGCGCAGTTTCCTGGGCGATTACGGCCAATACGCTGTCACACTGGGGCTGATGCTGTTCGCGTTCAGCACGGCCATCGCCTGGTCTTACTACGGCGATCGCGCCATTACCTACCTGTTCGGCCTGCGCTGGGTGCTGCCCTACCGCCTGTTCTATTGCGCGGCGTTCTTCACCGCCGCGGTGGTCGATACCTCCATGGTCTGGCTGTTCTCCGCGGTGACCCTGGCGCTGATGGCGTTGCCGAACCTGTTCGGCATCATGCTGCTGCGCCGGGACATGAAACAGACCGTGCGCGATTACTGGCAGCGTTTTGAACGGAACTGATTCAATCCGCAGATGACGCAGATTAGCGCAGATATTTTAAGGAAGGTTTATCCACTGGATTCCTGCTTGCGCGGGAATGACAGGAAGCCGGATGCAACAACATTCGGTTACCCTGCCGTTGAGTCAAAATAACACAGCGTAATGCAGAATTTGTCAGGATTTTACAAGAGGATTATCGGTCCTGCCGCGGTAATGGCCGCTGCATCCATCGGGGCGGGATCAGCTTCTTCGCTGATACTCAGCGGCGCCTGGTTCGGTTACCAACTGCTCTGGGTGGTCCTGTTGACCGTGCCCCTGCTGGTGATAACGGTCGATAGCGCCGCGCGCATCGGCCTGCTCAACAAAAATAAGGGGATGTTCTCCCTGATCTGCGAACACCTGCATCCCGGCGTAGGCTGGTTGCTGCTGGCGATCAATGTTCCGGTGCACCTGCTCATCGGCATGGGACAGATGTCGGTCATGACGTCCGCCGCGCTGTCGCTGTTTGCAATTTACCCGCCTGAAACGGCATCCGAACTGGCCGGCAATAACTACCGGAACGTGGAGTTGATTGTGTCCCTGGCGTTCGCCGCCGGCATTGTCTGGCTGCTGACCTCGGAAGGCTACCAGCGCATGCAACGCTTCATGACCGCATTTCTGCTGTTGATGCTGGGATGTTTCCTGGTCGTCGCGCTGCGCGGATTTACGGAACTGTCCGCCATTCTGTCCGGAATGGCGCCCGGCGTGCCTGAAGACCTGCCCGTTCCGGGCACTGGCATGGTACGCAGCAGCGGTATCGTCATCATGGGCATAGTCGGCAGCGTGCTGGCGCCGGCGGCGATGCTGGGTATGCCGTACATGAGCGCGGACAACCGGCAGGAGGGAGCAGTGGATCTCCGGCAGGAATTCCGCAAATCCGTCATCAACCTGGGTGTCATCTATTGCGCCTGTTCCCTGAGCATCATCATCGCCGGCGGTTTTGCCCTTTACCCGCTGGCCCACCATGCAGGGATCGATTCGGTACACGAGGCGAGCAGAGTACTGCTGCGGGCGTTTCCACAAGGGCTTGAATACCTGGGGCCAATGGTGTTCTCCGCCGGAATGATCATTGCCGCGCTGACCACTTTCGTGGTCACGGTGGAGGTCATCACCTATTTCATTCTCGATATGTTCGGCTATCCCTGGCACCACACCCGCGACAACAGGCGTTTCAATCGCACGGTGGCCGTCTGCATTATCCTGCCCGCAGTGCTGGCGCCCCTGTGGACCTTCCCTGCCCTGTTCAAGCTGCTGCTGCTGATGGGGATCAATGCGATAGTGGTGCCGCTGGTTTACCTTATCGTACTCATCCTGATCAACAGGAAGTCCGTCATGGGGGAACATACCGGCAGTATTTCACGCAACCTGATACTGCTGGCGGCGCTGATCCTGTCGTTGACAATATCGGTTATCAAGATGCCCGAGTTCGTGCGGGCGTTGCTTGGATAATGCCCGCATGTGGCACCGGCAAAATCGGGATATGCAATATGCGTAAGCTGCTCACCTACTTCGTGGCAATAATCGGGCCAGCCGCGGTCATAACTGCAGGGGCCATGGGCGCCGGCACCACGTCAACTCTCGTTCTGGCAGGCGCCTGGTTCCGCTATGATTTAATCTGGCTTGTCGTATTAATTCTGCCCTTGTTCGTCGTGTCAGTAGATTCAGCCGCACGTCTGGGACTGGTGAACAAGGACCAGGGCATGTTTTCGTTGATCCGCGATCATATTCACCCGGGCATAGCCTGGTTGATCATCCTGATTCATGTGCCGGTGCACGTCCTGGTCGGCATGGGGCACATGTCCATCATGACGTCCGCCTCTTTGGCGTTATTCGGCTATTATCCCGCAGATGCCGGCGGGCCTGAGGCCGCTGCCAATTCATACCGTATCGCAGAAATCATCCTGTCCCTGGGGTTTGCTGCTGCCATTGTCTGGCTGCTTGCGGCGGAAGGTTACGAACGCATGCAGAGGGTAATGACTGCCTGTATGCTGATGATGTTTTTCTGTTTCATGATCGTGGCCTTGCGCGGCTTCCAGGAAATAGGCGCCATCCTGGCAGGGCTTGTACCCGGTATTCCTGAAAACCTGCCGGTTCCCGGACAGGGGATCTCTCGTGACAGCAGCATTTCCATGATGGCCATCATTGGCAGCATGCTGGCCCCCGGCGCCTTGTTTGGAATTTCGTACCTCGCCGCCGACAGCCAGGCCGGCGTTCACGACTTGCAGAAGGAATTCAGGAAATCCGTCATTAACCTGGGAGTGATGTTCGGCGGGTATTCCCTCTTCATCATCATTGCCGGGGGATTTGCCCTTTATCCGTTAGCAAACCATGCGGAAATCGATTCCGTCAACGAGGCCGGTAAAATACTCGTCAGGGCTTTTCCGGAAGCAATCAGCTTTTTAGGTCCTGTGATTTTTTCTCTGGGGATGCTGGTGGCGGCCGTCACGACCTATATCGTAATTGTGGAAGTAACCAGCTATGCATGCGTGGATATCCTGCGGCTTAACTGGCACTATACTGACGACAACAGGATATTCAAACGCGCCCTGGTCTTTTTTATCATTGCACCGGCTATATCAGCCCCATTCTGGGAATTTCCCGCTTTAGCCAAGAATTTATTACTTATGGGCGTAAACACCATCGTTATTCCACTTGCTTTTATTGTTTTGCTGTTCCTGCTGAATAAAAAGGCCGTAATGGGTGAATACAGGGCAGGCGTAACAAGAAACACGGTCCTGGCGCTATGCCTGCTGCTGTCACTTGGCCTGTCGGTTTCAAACCTGCCCGAGGTTGTTCAGATGTTTACCAATTAAGCGCGTGCTCTGACAATTCCCGGACGGGCTTTATCAGAGCTTCCTTAATTCCCTTTCCTGAGAGTCTCGGATGGCTTCTCCCCGTATTTTTTCCGGTATGCCTCGGCGAATTTACTGAGATGCACAAAACCACATTCATAAGCAATATCGGTCACTGACAGGTTTCTTTGCTTCGCCACGGCAAGTTCCTGACGGGCAAGGGACAGTCGTTGGTTTCTTAAAAATTCCGAGACGCTGTAATTGCGATACCTCTGGAACCCCTTGTGCAGAGTTCGCATGGCAACGCCCACTTCCCGGGCAATATCATTGACAGTCATCGCCTTGCCGGCATTGCTCTTTATATATTCCTCCGCCATGCGCACATAGCCAGGCGCTACGCTCTTTGTAGTGCGTGAGCAATACAGTTCCTGGTAGTTATTATCAAACGTAGAAACGAGCAAGCCCATTAACATGTTATGCAGGTGTTCCGGCAGATGTGAACTGTTGTTGAACATCGATACCACATCTGCATCGGCCCGGTTTGAAAACCATTCGATATAGTCCAGCAAAAAACGGAAGTCATGACTGATAAATACCGGGTGTTTCGCAAAACTGATGCCCCGGGTAATAGGCAAATCAAACTCGTTGGCAAGAAAATTCCGCAATGCCTTGTAAGAGGTGCAGATATTAATGTTGCGAAAACTGCGGGAATCATGAAATGACGTATTTGCTGCATCCGGCGTGGTGAAAGCCATTGCCGAACCGGGTTGCAGGGCAAATTGAGCGTCCTTTGACGATACATCAACATGGCCAGTGACCGGAATGACGATAAAAAAACCACGCTCATCGCATGGAACTACAGTGACTTCAACCTCACATTCCCCGTATGAGAAGTCACACACTTGAAAATCGCCTATTCTCCAGCGCCGGCAATCGAACTCCACCCTGGAACGTACATCTACCACATCCAGGCGATGCAAGGCGATATGAGCGTTAATATATTCGTTTGCCGCTTCGGCCTCTGTTGTGCTGAATGTATCAACACTGATTGGCAGCGAACTAGTACTGTTGTAATCAGCCATTCGTTTTTCTACCATCTGCCGTGAACAATACGTAATTATAAACCATAATGATATCAACTCTAAGGAATTCGGAGACACACCGATACGCTTAGAGGATAAGCCTTGCAGCAATGGGCTAGCAATTGCCTGACGTGAGGAAACATAATTTCCATTCAGACTCAATTCACTGGGGTAGAATGATGGGTGAAAATAAAGAATTGATGCAGAGGATGGTGCATTGCTTCAATAATCTTGATGCTGATGGACTTTCCCCTATCATTACGGATGAGGTAAAACATACGGCCGGTGGGAGCGCATTCGGCGCCGACATCGAAGGGCGGGATGATTTCATAAAATACATGCGGGATCGCGTGCTTGCAAAATTTACCAGCATTCATTTCGACACGTACAACGTTTTTGAGGATCAGGAGAAAAATGCCGTCATTGCCGAATGGCGTGGCGATTTCAGCTTGAAGAACGGCAGGTCATTTTCAAGTAAGGGGGTATTTATCACCGATATCAAAGAGGGGAAAATTGACTGGGTAAGGGATTATTTCGATACTGAAAAAACAAAACAGGCAACCAGTTGATATGGGACTTGAAGATAGTAGAAAGCTGCGCTTCGGTGTTGATACAGGCGGCACATTCACTGACCTCATTATTGAAGGACTGGACGATAAATTACATCTGTTTAAACGCCCGACAACACCGGATGATCCGACCAGGGGACTGCTTGATGTAATCAGTTTTGCCGCGCGGGAACTTGAACTAAGCACACAGCGTCTCTTGGAACTGGGAGATGTCCTGGTATACGGCACGACCAGGGCAACCAATGCCATTGTTGAACACAAGACTGCGCGTACTGCTTTTATTACGACGCAAGGCCATAAGGATATGCTGCTGGTCAGGGAAGGTGGCGGCAGGCATGAGCCCATGGATTACTCCCAGGAATATCCCGACCCGTACATTCCCCGGGCCCTTTCCTATGAAATAGCGGAACGTATCTACGCCGACGGCCGTGTTGTGAAAGATATCGACCGTACGGCAGCGATTGAGACAATAAGGAAAATCAAGCAGGATGACGTTGAAGCGGTTGCCGTCTGCCTGCTCTGGTCGGTGGTAAATCCGATCCATGAACTGGAACTGGGCAAACTGCTGGACGAATACCTGCCGGGAATTCCTTATACGCTTTCCCATCAGCTGAACCCGACTATCCGCGAATACCGGCGCGCCTCTTCAACAGCTATCGATGCGTCGCTGAAGCCGTTAATGGGCTCCTATTTACGCCATCTCGAAACTTCACTGCGGGCAGAGGGATTCTCCGGTCGCCTGCTGATATTGACGGCGTCAGGGGGGATGCTTGATGCAGATGACGTATGGAACAGGCCCATTCATACCATAGGCAGCGGTCCGGCGGCAGCCCCGGTGGCCGGGCGCCATTACGCCAGGCATGACTGCAACTCCGGACTTGCGATAGTAACCGATGCCGGCGGCACCACTTACGATGTCGGGCTGGTGCAGAACGGCCAGATACCCTGGACCCGTGAAGCCATGGTAGGTGATCAGAAGCAGGGATTCATGACCGGTTTTGCCTCGGTTGACGTGCGCAGCATCGGCGCTGGTGGAGGCTCTATTGCCTGGGTCGATGATGGCGGCCTGTTGCATGTAGGTCCGCAAAGCGCCGGGGCCGACCCGGGGCCGGCGTGCTGGAACAAGGGGGGAAAGCAACCCACTCTTACTGATGCATGTATCGTACTTGGCTATCTGGATCCGGAGTTTTATCTTGGCGGAAATATACAGATAGATGTCTCTCTCGCGGAACAGGCGATAATGTCCAGGGTGGGCAAGCGCCTGGGCCTGGAACTTGAGGATGCGGCAGCGGCAATCTTCGAACTGGCCTGCCAGAACATGGTGGTAGCCATCGAAGAGATCACCCTGGAACGGGGTATTGATCCGGTCGATGCACTGCTGGTCGGCGGCGGTGGCGGCGGCGGCCTGTATTCGACAAGCATTGCCGCTCAACTGGGCGTCAAGCAGATATTAATCCCCTCTGTATCAGCGGCTTTAAGTGCTGCCGGAGCGCTTCTCTCCGAACTCAAACGCGATTTCTCCACGACACACTTCATGCTCAGCACGGTCTTCGACCGCGCTGCGGCAAACCGGATACTGCAGGACCTGCGCCGGCGTTGTGAGGCATTTGCCGCGAATTCCGGCACGGATGACGTCACCATCAACTTCAGCGTTGAGGCGCGTTACCCCGACCAGGTCTGGGAGATTGAAGTTCCCCTGCGCCGTGACAGGTTTGACAATGAAGCAGACATCCAGGATTTGGCCGGCGACTTTCACAAGGTCCATCTCGACCTGTTCGCAATCGAGGATACCGCCTCACCTATTGAAGTGATCGCCTGGCGCGCAGAGGTATCCTGCAAACTGCACAAGGACGTGGTCACCGGCGCCGAATACAGCACTGGCGTCAGTGATGCCGGAACAGAACGGCGGGCTTATTTCCAGGGCACAGGCTGGACTACCGCTGAAGTGCATCGCGCAGAAACATTAGCGCCGGAGAAAAAACTCCATGGCCCTGCATTTATTGAATCGCCGGTAACAACCATTATTGTTCCGCCGGGCGGCAACGCGGTAAAGACGGACGGGGCTTCGTTCATGGTGGAACCGGGGCAATCACTGTTCAGGAACATTATCGAGGAAACCGTCAAGACCGGGGCGAAAATGAGTGGCCATGAACTGGCCCTGCTGAACAGCCGCCTGGAATCCGTTGTCCTGGCGATGCGGAATACGTTGCTCCGCACATCCCGTTCCGCGATCATGAATATGGCCCGTGACTTCGCCTGCGGGATAATCACTGCAGATGACGATATCCTGACCGTGTGTGAAGGCCTGCCGTGCATGACATTGTGCGGACCGGACCTGCAGTCCCGTTACATGAAAGAATGCCATCCGGTGCTCTACCGGGGCGATGCCTTTGTGCATAACTCACCCTACCACGGTAATACCCACCCTGCCGACTGGACAATCCTGATGCCGGTGGTCGATGAACAGGGCAGGCATCGCGCGACGGTATATGCCAAGGCGCATATGGCGGATTGCGGGAACTCCATACCCACGACATTCTTTGCCGCCGCCAAAGACGTGTTTGAAGAAGGCGCACTGATATTTCCCTGTGTAAAAATCCAGCGTGATTATCAACTGGATGACGATTTCATCCGCCTGTGCCGCCTGCGCATCAGGGTGCCGGATATGTGGTACGGTGACTTTCTTGCCATGCTGGGCGCTTGCCGCATCGGTGAGAAGCGCCTGCTGGAGTTCCTGGACAGCGTGGCGGAAGGCACATTCGAGGCCTTTGCCAAAGACTGGATGAACTACTCGGAGCGGCGCATGGCCCTGGCATTAAGCGAACTGCCGGAGGGTAAAACCCGGGTGACCATTCACCATGATCCGGTGCCCGGCGCAGAGGACGGCGTACCCATCAATGTCGATCTGACCGTGCATCCGTCTGAAGCCAGGGTGGAAGTTGACCTGAGGGACAATATTGACTGCCAGCCATTCGGCATGAACTTGTCCGAATCGACAATATCTTCAGCAGCAATGGCCGGGGTATTTTCCAGCATGCGCCGGCAGGTGCCTTTGAACTCCGGAAGCTTCCGCTGCATCGACGTGCGATTGCGTGAAAATTGCGCAATCGGTATTCCCCGCCACCCTTACAGTTGTTCCGTTGCGACAACCAACCTGTCGGAACTGGCGGGGAAAGCCGTCGCAGTGGGTTTTGCCCGGCTTGGCGAGGGTTTTGGTCTGGCCGAGATAGGCCGGCACATGCCGCCGGCAATGGCTGTGATTTCCGGTATCGACCCCCGGGAAGGCAGGGGCCATTTCCAGAACTTCCTGTGCCTGCTGGTATGTAACGGCCCGGGCGCACCCAAAGCCGACGGCTGGCTGACCATAATAGGCATTGGCGTTGCCGGACTGCAACACCACGATTCCATAGAGGTGGACGAGATGAAATACCCGATCCTGGTACGCTCACAGTACCTGCTCCAGGATACCGAAGGCGCCGGACGACACACGGGTTCGCCGAGCGCTTACGTGGAGTATGAGCCTGTAGATACCACCATTGAGGCGCTGTTTACCAGCGATGGCACAATCAATGCCCCGCTCGGTGTCCGGGGCGGCCATGCCGGCGCAAAATCACAGCAGTTCATACGCAGACGGGATGGCCGACTTGAAGAACTGGACTTGTGCGCCCGCGTCCTGCTGGAACCCGGAGAGTCGATCATATCCATTTGCACCGGTGCGGGCGGTTACGGCAGACCGGTGGAAAGAGACCCGGAACGTGTTGCCAGGGATGTCAGGGAAGGATTTGTCAGTATAGACCGGGCGCGCGCCGTGTACGGTGTGGATGTTGATTCGAGCGGCAAAATCAACTTCGGAAAAACAAAAGAACTCAGAAATACACTGAGTGTCGGACACCAGACAAATGAGTTGGAAATGGCGTAACCAGGCGCGAATTTGAGAGCAATACCGCTATCCGGCGTAATAAAATATGCTTCTGCACGTAAAGACCCGCATTAATGATGAAGCTGCACAGTTCTTGTGTGAGCCGTACGAAACTGCATTGCAGGCATTGCGCGACCGGTTGCACCTGACCGGCACAAAAGAAGGGTGTAATACGGGAGATTGCGGTTCGTGTTCCGTCATCCTGAATGATCGACTGGTGTGCGCCTGCCTGGTGCTTGCGGCCGAACTGGACGGACAATCCGTGCATACCGTGGAGGGTGTTGCCCGGGGAAACAGCCTGCATCCCGTGCAAAAAAAAATACTGGAGCACGGGGCGTTGCAATGCGGCATCTGCACCCCCGGCATTGTGGTTGCCGCCAAAGCATTGCTCGAACGCAACCCGGAACCTGATGAAGAGCAGGTAAGGTTCTGGCTGGCGGGTAACCTCTGCCGTTGTACGGGCTACGACAAGATCGTCCGCGCGGTGCTGGACGCAGCCCGGGAATTACGAAATGAAAACAGTAATTAAGCTTCCGCACTCATACTATGAAGTATAAATATATCGGTACACGTCCCGTTCGCCCGGACGGACTCGACAAAGTAACCGGACGCGCGGATTACGGCGCGGATCTATTTCCGCCGGGGATGATCCAAGGCAAAGTGTTGCGTAGCCCATACGCCCATGCCAGCATTAAATCCATCGACATGAGCAGGGCCCTGGCGCTCGATGGTGTACTTGCCGTTGCCTGCCGGGATGATTTCCCGACCTTGACCGACATAAAGGTTGAGGGCATTGTTCTGCCGATAGATGTCGTTACCCAGTCGAAAAATGTCGTGGCACGGGACAAGGCGCTTTATCACGGCCACGCCGTTGCAGCCGTTGCCGCCACCACTGCTGAAATCGCTGAACATGCATTGAAACTGATCGACGTCGACTACGAGGTATTGCCCCATGTTTTAACGATCGATGCGGCATTGGCGGCTGATGCGCCGGTTATTGATGAGCAACTAGCCGAGGAAAACTCAACGGAGAAGCAGATCGAACCGCCCAACCTTGGCACACGCAGCGTTTTTGAGCGTGGTGATATTGAAGGCGGTTTCGCAGAAGCTGACCTGGTTGTTGAAAGGACGTTTACGACGCCGGCCGTACACCAGGGATATATAGAGCCTCATGCATGCGTAGTCAGTGTCAATGAAGAGGGTAAGGTTGATATATGGTGCTCTACACAGGGAGGTTTTGCCGTGCGCGCCTATACCGCTTGTATTCTCGGGATGGACAGCGCTGACATCAAGGTCACATCCAGCGAAATCGGCGGTGGTTTTGGAGGGAAACTGATGCCTTACCTGGAACCGCTTGCCGCGGTTCTGTCACGCAAATCGGGCAGACCGGTCAAGATGACCATGACAAGAGAAGAGGTCTTCACGGCAACCGGTCATGCGCCAGCCACCCGCATCAGGTTAAAGGCGGGCGCTGTTAAATCCGGGAAAATAACAGCGCTGGATGCCTACCTGGAATACGAGGCCGGGGCGTTCCGGGGGGGCTCCATGTACGAGGCGCAAATGAATATCTTTTCCTGCTATAACGCACCTGCCATGCGTGTGGAAGGCATTGACGTGCTGGTAAACAAGCTCAATGTGACGCCTTATCGCGCCCCCGGTTTACCGCAGGCGTTACTGGCCTGTGAAAGTGTGGTTGACGAACTGGCGCGCGGACTGCAACTGGACCCCATCGATTTTCGATTGGCAAACGTGAGCAGGGAGGGTGACAGGAACCTGTTCGGATTAAAACTGGGGCCGCTTGGATTGGAAGAATCCCTGTTGCGCGCCAGGAACCACCCGCACTACCTGGCGAAACTCCCGCCCGGCCATGGGCGCGGGGTTGCCTGTGCGTTTTACCTCGGCGGCACTTGTCATTCCAGTGCGACCATCCACCTGACGGAAAGCGGAAATATCAACCTGCTGGTAGGCACACCGGACATTGGCGGTTCCCGCGCCTCTATGGCCTTGATGGCAGCTGAAACGCTGGATGTGCCGGTGTCATCGATAACGCCGCTGGTAGCTGATACCGAGAGCGTCGGGTTTTCTGACGTCACCGGCGGCAGTCGCGTGACCCTGGCGACGGGCAAGGTGGTGGTGCAGGCAGCAGAACAGGTCAAGCAGGAATTATGTAAACGAGCCGCGACTATATGGGATCTCGATGTTGACGACGTCTATTGGCAGGAAGGCGCAGTCCATGCGCGTAATTCAGACCGGCCCGGACTGGGGATAGCGGAACTCGCCCGGACAGCCTATAAGACCGGTGGCGCAATCAGTACCAGTGCATCTGAAAATACGAGTGGCGCAGCGCCCAGTTGTTCAATCGATCTTGCCGATATAAACGTGGATAAGGAGACGGGTAAAGTCAATATAGAGAGATTTACAACGTTCCAGGATGCAGGTATCGCAATCCATCCCGACTATGTCGAAGGCCAGATGCAAGGTGGTGTGGCCCAGGGCATAGGCTGGGCCTTGAATGAAGAGTATATATATGACGAAGCGGGCAGAATGGTCAACCCCGGCTTTCTTGATTACCGCATTCCTGTCTCCAACGACCTGCCGATGATAGATACCGTGATAGTTGAAGTGCCAAATCCGGAACACCCTTATGGCGTACGGGGTGTAGGTGAAACGCCTATATGCGCCCCGATGGCTGCGGTGGCGATCGCTGTGAATCGCGCTTTGGGGACTACGATATGTGACATGCCTCTTAAACCGTCAAGAGTAATGGAAGCTATTCAGGGCAGTGATATTAAAAGCTCGTATCATCGCAAAACGTAATATGGCAAATATTTATATTCATCATGTCTGATCAACGCAAATTGAGAAACCGGTGAAGACAGGATATGGTCTCATAACCTGCCAGGCCCATCCCGATGACTCAAGAAGCGAGGCTGAGCGGTACCGTGACGCCATTGAGCAGGCTGTAGAAGCAGAGCGGCTGGGCTTCGATTCTGTATGGGTCTCCGAACATCATTTTGTCGACGATGGTTATATGCCGTCAGTTTTGCCAATGTGCGCGGCGATTGCGGCAAAAACCAGCCGGATAGCGGTTGGAACAGCCGTCGTACTGGTACCGTTTTACGAACCCCTGCGACTTGCCGAAGATGCCGCAACGGTCGATCTGATCTCAGGTGGACGATTTATACTCGGTTTGGGTCAGGGCTGGCGGCCGGAAGAATTCGAAGCGTTCAAGGTCTCACCGCAGAGCCGGGCCCGGTTGCTGGAGGATTCGGTTACAACCTTGCGCCAGGCATGGTCGGTAAAGACTGTAACGGGCGGGGGCGTGCTCAGTTACCCGAACGTGGCAGTAAGACCCAAGCCTGTGTCTGCAGATGGAATACCGATCTGGTTTGGCGCAACGGTCGAACGTTCAATTCGGCGCACAGGGAGAATAGCAGACGGATTTATTGCCGGCGGCGGCCTTGAGAAACCTTACACCCCGGAGGAATTCCAGCGACAGTTAACGTGGATAAATGAGGAACGTAAGACCCTGGATGATGCGGGGATATTCACACCTTGCATGTTTCTCCCGAGCTATGCTTCCACCGGGTCCGACCCCTGGAACCAGGTTCGTGATTATGTGCACTATACCTACTGGAAATACGAAGATATGGCGTATGCCCGCAGCCGCACGGGAGCTTCAATAGAGCCGCCGCCCCTCTCTCGCGAAAGGGAAACTTTTCTGCGGAACAACGGTATTATCGGTGCTCCTGAAGCCGTGGCAGAGAAAATACGGAGTTTTGCAGAGGTGGCCGGCAGCGAGTTTCATTTTATAGCCCGCTTGTACTGGCCTGGCATGACCAGGGAACGGCAACTGGAAACCATGCACACCTTTGCAAGCAGCGTCATTCCACTGCTTCGGTAATATCCGGCATTTCCTTCTGGAGACTTCCCAATGAAAGAACACAACATCAAAATTACCGCTGCTTTTTGTTCCATCATTGTTTGCACTTTTCTGCTGATGTTGTCCGGTATTGTTAATGCCACTGAGAGTATTGTCCTCAGAGGAGCGACATTGATCGATGGAACCGGTGCGCCTCCCCTGGAAAATTCAGTCATCGTAATAGAGGGAAATAAATTTTCCCTGGTGGGTTCCGAAAAAGACATAAACATCCCTGAAGGCACCAACATTATCGATGCACAAGGAAAATACATTATTCCGGGCATGATGGATGCAAATATACACCTGTTCCGGGATGTTTCGATTGAATTCATTGCCAGGTACGAAGACAGACTGGAACTGCTGATAGCAGAAGCTGCGCAAATTTCCCTGAAGTACGGTCTGACAACCGTGTTCGATACCTGGGGCCCGCTGCAACCGCTCATGAATGTCAGGGATCGTATAAACAGGAACGAGATACCGGGAAGTCGCTTGTTCGTCGCGGGAAACATTGTCGGGTTAAGCGGCCCGTTCGGCAGGGATTTCAATACACGCTCAAGCTGGGTTGCCCCGCAACGATTCGTGACGCGCATCAACGCCATGTTCGAGGAAAATACGGGTCCGCAACTGTCCCTGCTGAGCCCCGAGCAATTACGCGGCGAGATTAAAATGTACATAGATCGGGGCATAGACTTCCTGAAATATGCCGTAAACGGCCACGATTGCAAAGGTTGTTCAGGATTGCCGGAGAAATTGAACCTGGCCTGGCTCCTGCTGTTCACGCCGGCAGCCCAACAGGTGATAGTGGAGGAATCACACAGGGCAAATATCACCGTGCAAACGCATACAAATACGGTCGTTGCCCTGCGTCAGGCAGTGGAAGCCGGGGTGGACCTGATGCAGCATTGTGCGCTTACCGGGGAGCACCCTATTCCGGATTCATTGATTCAACTGATGCTGGAAAAGAATATCTATTGCGCCGTTCAGCCACGGACCCTGAAGCGGATCGAAACGGAGAGCAATAACGAAGATGTCTTCAAGCGCTCGCCAAAAAGCCAGATCACCAGGCACGAAAACCAGGTCAGGCTGATAACCTCCGGCGTTCCCTTACTGCTGGCCACCGATGCCGGTGTGGCAAATCCTATCAAAACCGAGGTGGAAGCGGACAGGGAGCAATTTGATGTTGAACATCCGGAAATGATTGGCGAGGCGCATTTTATATGGTTTCGCGCAATGATCGAAAAGGGGATGAGTCCCATGCAGTGCATCGTTTCCGCTACCAGGAACAACGCTGCCGCATACGGAAAACTTGATCGGATAGGCACGGTAGAGAGCGGCAAACTGGCAGACCTGGTTGTACTTGAGAGAAACCCGTTAACGGATATTGAGAACATCAGAAGTATTTCCATGGTAATCAAGGACGGACAGGTAGTAAATCGCGAGAGTCTGCCGATGGAACCGATACTGACAAAATGATCGCACAGTGTTGCAAATCAGCCGTCCCTGCTTTGCTGTTACCGGCTATCCTGAATTTATCCTGTTTCGCCGGGACCGATGAAGCAGGAATAATCAGAGGTAATTGGAGTTGAAAACGTCCTGGGCACGATTGAGCCCGGGAAATTTGCCGATATGCTAATCCTGGGAAGCAACCCGCTTGACGACATTGGAAATATTCGGGATATTGACCTGGTTATTCAGAACGGAAGGATTTACGAGAGGGACTATTTTGCATATAAAGAAGAGGACTTATAACCGGATTTCCGGACAGTTTCAGCAAATGGGTTTTCACAGTTCCAAACGTCAATTTCTGAAGACGGGACTTTTCGGTCTTATCGGCCTCGGCACGGCCGGACGAGTACTTGCCCGGAACAAAGCAAAAACCCATGTCCTGGTTGCCGGCGCAGGCGCCTTCGGCGGTTGGGCCGCGCTCTATTTACTTCGCCAGGGCGTCCGCGTCACGCTGGTCGATCCATGGGGGCCAGGCAATCCCCGTTCAAGCTCGGGCGGACAGACCCGCAACCTGACCGGCGCATACGGGACACCCGAAGTCTACCGGGAATGGGCACAACGTTCGATGCGGCTCTGGCTGGAACACCAGGAGCGATGGCAGCTACCTCTCTATGATCCCATCGGCGCCCTGTGGATGGCTCGCGAAAACCTGACACTCGGGGACACGGCAACCGATCGGACCGCAGATTACACGCGCTGGATGGATGAGGACGTCGAGGGTGCGGAAAAACTGACGCCTGACGAGGCCAATTCACGTTTTCCTCAAATCAGCATGGATGGTATCCGGACGACCTTATACGAGAAAGAGGCCGGTATCCTGTTTGCCCGCCGCGCCTGTTATGCCGTCATTGATGGCTTCCTTGCAGAGGGAGGAGACTACCGCCAGGCCGGCGTGGTCTCTACCCGGACCAAAGATGGTGAAATGCAGGGAGTGACACTGAGCGACGGATCAAAAATCGAGGCCGACCGCTACGTCTTTGCCTGCGGTCCCTGGCTCGGCAAGTTGTTCCCGGAGGTGGTCGGGAAACACCTGGTGGTGACGCGGCAGGAAATTTATTACCTGCAGCCTCCGGGTGGAGACGATCGTTTCCACAAAAGCAAGCTGCCGCACTGGGTCGACTGGGGGCGGGAGATCTGGTGGGGCGTCCCTGCTCACCAAAGATGGGGGTTTGCGGTGGCAGACCATGGACTCGGGCCGCATTTCGACCCTGCTTCAGGCGATCGGCGAGTCTCGGACTCAGGAAAGGAAGCTGCGCGTGCACAAGTGGGCGCACGCTTTCCGGGGATGAAAGGAGCCGCTTACCTTACAGGCCGGGTTTGCCAGTATACGAATACTCCGGATGGGGACTATATCATCGACCGCCATCCGGAGGCGGAGAACGCATGGATCTACGGCGGCGGTTCCGGGACAGGTTTTCACGCCGGGCCAGCCCGCGGTCAGGACATGGCGGGATACGTCCTTGGTCGCGGCATGCCGGATCCGCGGTTTTCTTTATCTCGATTTAAGGTATCGGTCTGAGCATCCTGATTACGTGTTATTCCTGCAACAGCGCTGATGGCGCCGGCGAACCGTTATTCCTGTTGTGAGCCGGATTTATCCTGATATTCAGGGTCTGAAGGCATTTTTTCCTGCGGCTATGCATTTACAGGCTGAACATTGCGCAAACAGGATAGCAGGCAACCGCCTGAACAGACAAAATGCCGGTTGTATAACTCACGCTTAACGAAGTCCGGGGGGAATTATCATGTTGCCATCCAGCTCCGTAAACCACTCAGTCACAGCCGTTTTGTGTCTCAGTTTCCTGTATTCTCCAACTCCCCTGTTTGCTCAAGCCGATAGCGGCTCATCGGCAATATTGGAGGAAATTGTCGTAACCGCACGGAAACGCGAAGAGAGTCTGCAGGACACCCCGCTGGCAGTCAGCGCCTTCAATACGGCGGAACTCGAACAACGCAATATCGTATCGGTAAACGAGATATCCCAATACATACCGAATGTCCAGTACGATAACGTGGCATCCGAAGCAGGCGGCGGTAATTCCAGCCAGATCTTCATCCGCGGCATAGGCCAGACAGACTACGTCCTGACGGTTGAACCGGGTGTGGCCACGTACCTGGACGGCGTTTATATCAGTAAATCCATGGGTTCGCTCATGGATAATATCGACCTGGAGCGGGTTGAGGTGATGCGGGGCCCGCAGGGTACGCTGTTCGGCAGAAATACCATTGGCGGTGCCGTGTCGATCATATCAAAAAGACCCAGCAAAGAGTTTGAAGGATACGCTGAAGTGACCGGCGGCAACTATGAGCGTATAGACGGCAAGATCTCCTTGAGCGGTCCCGTCAGCGACCGCATGCGTTTGCGCCTGACGGCCGCCAGCCAGAACCGGGACGGTCATGTCAAACGGCTGGTGGATGGCGATCGGCAGGGAAGCAAGCAGGCTCTATTCGGCCGCCTGGTGGCGGAAATAGACGTGACGGAGGATTTTCTGGCCACCGCCACTATCGATATCACCGAAACCAATGAAGAGGCAGCCGGGCGGGTCGTGCTGTGGGCCAGCGAGATTAATGAGGGCGCTTTTTTCAATTTCTTTTACAACACGTTCGATTTCCCTGCATGTAACCCTGCACTCGGAGACCCTGCGCGTTTCAGTAATCCCGACTGCTGGAACTCACAATGGCAGACTGAACTGGATGACCTGGAGAACTACTCTCGCGGTCCAAACCAGTCGGATGTAAGTATCCTTGGTCTTAACCTGACACTGGACTGGGATGTCGGCCCTTTCAGTATCAGGTCCGTTACCGCCTTCCGTGATTCACAGGTGGATATCGGCCAGGACCTGGTTGCCAATCCCTCCCTGTATATTGACTGGGTGGACCAGGATATCGAGATGGAAACCGTGACCCAGGAACTGCAACTGAGCGGCACCGCCTTCAATGAACGTCTGGAATACGTGGTGGGGTTTTTCTGGATGAACGAGACTGGCAGCCAGGATTTCGGCGTGCGATTTCCACCGATCAGAATTACCAGTGGCGGTTCCATCGATAACACCAGCACCGCAGGATTTGCCCAGGGCACGTTCGATATCACTGACCAGTTAGCCCTGACCTTCGGCGCGCGCTATACCCACGATAAAATCCGCTTCCGGCCGGAGCAGACGGTAGATGAACTGTACCTGACCTCAGGCGGGATCCTGGATGCCGCCCTGACATTGCCGACCGACCCGCCGTTTCGGTTGCTTGCGCCGGGCACGCCTATCCTGCCCCGGGTCTGGGCACAGGGCACCGAGGACAACTTCACCCCCGCGGTGACCCTGAGTTACGACTTTAACGATGACTTCATGGGTTATTTTACCTATTCGCATGGTTTCAAGGCCGGCGGCTTTACCATGCGGGCCTTCCCGCCGGTGATCCCCGGCGTGACCACGGATATTACGGAACCGAACGAACTTATACCGACGTTTGGTCCCGAGGAAGTGGAAATGTTTGAAATCGGTCTTAAAAGCGAGTTGTTCAATCGGCGCATGCGGTTGAACATGGCCGGGTTCATCACCAATTATGACGACCTGCAGATACTGGGTTCGGCCGGTGATCTCGGCGTGCCCGTCATAGAAAACGCCGGCGATGCGCGAATATGGGGTGTCGAGGTTGAATCACTGCTGATAGTCAACGACTGGCTGCGCCTGAACGGCAGCCTGGGATGGCTGGACCACAAGTACCTGAACGTACTGCCGAATGAAACCGGCATCACTGAAGACGATGAACTGGCGAACGCACCGGAATGGAACGCCAACCTGGGCGCATCCGCCGACCTCATGGATAATGAACAGGGCCATGCCTACCTGCGTGTCGACTGGTCCCACAAGGGCCAGCAATACAAGACACCCAGAAACGTAGAGCGTCTGCGCCAGAATTCCTACGACATGCTTAACATGAGCCTGACCTGGGAGAGTGTGGACCGGCACTGGCTGGCCACCGTGGGCGGCACCAACCTGCTCGATGAAATCTATATCGTCAGCGGACTGGATTACCCCGGTACCGGCATCACGGCAGCAGTGCCGTCCCGGCCACTGGAGTGGTATTTCAGGCTGAAGTATACGTTCTGATCTATTCCGGCTGCATCGATCAGACAGCTGTGCCCGGCACGGTTTAACCGGACTGCCTGCCGGCGTCTGTAATCAGGCCGCGTCGTTGACGGGGATCACCATTGCGTCTTCGCCTATAATGACCGGCCCGGCAAAAGTCTCCTTGGCCTCACCGATAATCTGCGACCAGATTTCCGGTCCGCGACGCTCACCGTAGTACATCGACGCCATCTCGATGGCCGCCGGCGGGCTGTCGTATGGCCCGAGGTGGGTCAGGACCAGTTTTTTTGCGTTGGCGCGCTGCGCAATCCACCCTGCCCCGCGCGGCCCGGTATGCCCGGTCCAGGCAATTTTCTCCGCTCCCTTTTGCCCTTCCACGTTCTGCCTGTAGTCCAGGATATCCTCCAGGAAAGTGCATTCGTGAACGAGCACGTCGACATCGCTGGATAATTCGACCATGGCATCGCAAGGCTCCGTATCGCCGCTGAACACTGCGGAGCCGTAATCGCTGTCGATCCTGAAGGCGTAGGAAGAGCGTTCGAATCCCAACGGCTGCAGGTGGACGATCTCCCGTGAGGTTACTTTGAATTTGTCCGTCTCGACGATAACCCCCTCGTGGATCTCCTCCACCTCAATCGGCGGTTCCGGCTGCGGGCGGTTGGTGATATGGTCGGGCAATTGTTCTATGTAACGTTTCACGAACTCCACGTCGATATGGTGCGCCTCCAGCATTCCGTCGCACATGCGCTTCGTCCCGGTAGGCCCGAAGATCCTGATGGGGGTGGATTTACCGCAGTTCCAGGTACTGAATAACAGGTAGTTAAAATCAACGATATGATCCCAGTGCATGTGGGTAATAAACAGATAGCCGACGTCGAGCGGGTTGATCCCGGCGCGCACCAGGTTGACCGTGGCGCGCTCGCCGCAATCGACGACCAGCACCTCACCATCTATTACCACCGCCTGGGATGGATTTCCCCGTACCGGGTCCGGAACCGCCGACCCCGCGCCCAGCAGGACAACTTTCATTCCTTTCCAGTCATTCATAGCGCCACCCCCCGTATTTTTCCAAGTATCCCGGCCATTATACACCGTTTGATCCAGGGTGAAGGCTGAATGCTGCTATCCTTCTTCCTGTGCATAACCGATTTTGACCGGGCTGTTAACAATAGTTTGTTCGTATAATGGCAAAACTATAGAATGGCGTGCCGGAACGCTAAAAGATTAAATAAATGAGTAAAAACGTAGAATTATTTGACCAGTGGCTGCGCACTTCCTTCGTGGAAATGAATACCGAATTGGAGGAAACTTATTTCGCGCAGGAAGACCGGCAGGCCGTTGCCGGCGTCGGCGACCCCATAAAGGAAAAACTGGTTGAGGAAGGCAACAGCCATATCGTTCCCCTGCTGAAGGAAGGCAATACGGACGAGGGGTTCGACAGGCAATACAACCTGCTCGGTTGCGTCGGTTTCTTCATGGCCGCGTGCCGGCGGCATGACATCACCGAACCGTCCCGGGAGACAACCTCCCCTCTGGTCGATGCGTCGGCGCTCGCCTTGCACCTGGCAACCACGCTGGGCGTGACCCCGCGCTTCGCCACCAGTCACATGGCGACCTTCAACCCGGCAAAAGACGGTGTATACCGCTCGTTCACTTCATTGAAGGATGAGTTCCTGTTCCTGGATTACAACACGTTGGGGATTTTCGCTTACCAGCGCGCGGCAGATGCGTTAAGACGCATCCTGCCGATGGGAATATCCCACCCCCTGGCCGGCCATTTGTTTCAACTCGCCAAAACGGCCCTGGGGGACGTCATCAGGTTCAACGACTGCCTGTTTTCGGAACTGGACACGGCTCGTTTCTTCAACTGCGTACGCCCGTATTACAAACCCTACCGTGTGGGTCCCAATGTCTATCGCGGCGCCAATGCGGGCGACTTTGCCGGCATCAACGTTATAGACCTGCTGCTGGGTTTGTGCAGCGCCGATAATCCGTCTTATTCGCAGGTGCTGGTTGACAAGTTTTTGTTCATGCTGCCTGAGGAGCAGGAGTTATTGCGGGATTGCATGCGGCGCAGAAGCTTCCTGGACCAGTTCCTGGACGAGATGGACGGGAACAGCGACAAGGACTGGTTTCAAAACAATGCCAAAGCGTACCTGGAGGTCGTCGGCCTGCACGGTAAGGGCGCGGCTTCACATCACGACAAACTGGTGAAGAAATTCATCGAAAAACCTGCCGCCGAACTACCCGAAGAAGGACTGGTTAATATCACCGCCAGCGGACCGCCCCTGCCCGTGCTGCTGGATGCGCTGGAGAAACTGCGCGATCTCCGGCTCGCCGCGGACCGTAACGACATCCCCAGCCGCCATAAAGACCTGCAGAAATTGAAATCCTGCCTGGCGTAACTCTCCTGTCCTTAAGGATATTTCATGTGGTATTGAGGCAGGACGCCAAGAGCAGTAGCAGTACGCCGGTTCTCTTCATAATAGGGAAGAGCGTAGGGAAGTTTATCAACAGGCGTCTTTAATTTTATTATAAACTTTGCCGATGATGCACTACACACAACTGGGATACATAGGCATCACCGCAGCCGACAGCGAGGCCTGGCGCACGTTCGCAGGGGAATACCTGGGCATGCAGGTGGTTGACGGTAACGACGGCGGACTGGCGTTACGCATGGACGAAAGACGGCACAGGATCCTCATCGAACCTGGGGAAAACGATGGCCTTGCCTTCCTGGGGCTGGAAACTGCACGTCTCAAGGAACTGGAGGCTTGCGCAACCCGCTTGCAGGCCTTGGGACTCGAGGTCGTACAGGGAAGCCGGAAGGAGTGCAACAAGCGCCAGGTGCAGGACATGGTCTGGCTGCGCGATCCGGACGGTTACCGGGTCGAGTTGTACTGCAACCCGGCTGCCGCGGAAGCACCTTTTTCGCCTGCGCGTCCCATCGGCGGTTTCAGGGCCGGCGCCCTGGGTTTCGGCCACCTGGTGCTGCAGACCTGCAATTTCAGCGAAATGGAGGAATTCTACCTGCAGACCATCGGTTTGCGACTCAGTGATTACACGGACGGAACACCTTTCCGGGCTTCTTTCATGCACGTCAATCCCAGGCACCATTCCCTGGCGCTGATTGAATTCGACCGGCCGGGCATTCACCACGTCATGGTCGAATACAATTTTATCGACGACGTCGGGCGTCTCTACGACATGGCGTTGAAAGACCCGGAGAGCATTGCAGTCACACTTGGCCGCCACGCCAACGACCACGTGTTCTCGTTTTATACCTTCTCGCCGGGCGGTTTCATGATCGAAACCGGCTGGGCCGGCAGGCTTATCGACGTCGATGAGTGGGAACCGGAATTGATTTACGGCCCCAGCATCTGGGGCCATGAACGCCACTGGCTGCCGCCGGAACGACGCGCCGCGGCGCAGGCGATACTTGAAACAGCGGCGGAGAAAGGCATACTGGAACCGACGTCGGTGACCCGGTCTCCAGCTTTCAAACTCGAAGATGTCTGATGAAGCACTGACTTAATCAGGATTTACCTGATAATAATATTATAAAACAGTCAGTTGAAGAATAAATATAATGCAAAATATTAAACATAAAGGTAACTACTCACCCCCCTGTTCGTCCCGCGCTCCCTTCGTCATTCCGGCGAAGGCCGGAATCCAGTCTGTTAAACGGGTCGCTTGCGACACCTTATAACGTGTCCCTTCGGGACGTTTTTTTCACTGGATTCCCGCCTGCGCCGATGTGTGGACTCCTCCCCCCTTATCATGGTAGTTAAGGGGGGAGAAGCAATTTTGTTTAACCAACAACGAGGAGTCCACGATGAGAGATACTAACACAATCGGCATAGATTTAGCGAAGCACACGTTTCAGGTGTGCGTGGTCGACAAGCAGGACCGGATGGTGAGCAACCAGGCGATGGGCCGGACGGCGTTGTCGGCGTATTTAGTGCGTCAGGCGCCGGCCTTGGTGGTACTGGAGGCGTGCGGGGGTGCGCACTATTGGGGTCGCTTAGCGGAGTCGTTCGGTCATCAGGTGAAGATTCTCTCGCCGCGTTGGGTGTTGCCGTACCGTCAGGGCCACAAGACGGATGCGCGGGATGCGTTAGCGGTGGCCCGTGCGGGGCAGCGGGAGGAATTGCCGGGGGTGGGGTTGATGGGGGTGGAGCAACAGAGTCTGCAGTGTCAGAAACGCGTGGCGGAGCATCTGACGGACCAATTGACGGCGACGGGGAACATGCTGCGTGGGCTGCTGGCGGAGTTTGGGGAAGTGGTGCCGAAGGGGGAGGCGGCGTTACGGCGTGAGTTGCCGCGCGTGCTGGAGGAGGCGGAGAACGGGTTGCCGTTGTCGCTACGCCCGCTCTTGGCGCTGGCCTGGCAGTTATGGCAGGCGCAGTCGGCGGCGTTGCAGGAGGCGGAGCGGCAGTTGGCAGAGCAAGTGCGCGTGACGCCGGCGTGTCGGTCGCTGCTGACACTGGCCGGGGTGGGGCCCAAGAATGCGTTGGGGTTGTATATTGCCCTGGGGGACGGGCAGGCGTACCGGCATGGTCGGGCCGCGGCGGCCTGTATTGGCTTGACCCCCAAGCAGCACAGCAGTGGGGGCAAGGTGCGCCTGGGGTCGATTGGCAAGCGCAGCGGGGACAAACGCTTACGTGCCTCGCTCATTACCGGCGCCCATGCGGTACTCCAGGCGCTGGCGCGGCGGGAACCCCGTAATGACGTTGAGGTGTGGCTCAAAGACCTGGCGGCCCGGCGTGGCGCCGGGCGGGCGGCGGTGGCCCTGGCAAACAAAACCGTGCGTACCGCCTGGGCTATGCTGCGTTACCGGACGGAGTACGATCCGGGCCATGCCAACCAGCTGTCGGGCAACCCGCCGGCGGCAGTGGCCGCCGCCTGAACGGCCAGCCGGGAGAGAGGCGTCAGCGTTTATGTTATTTCCTTGCAAGACGGCACAACGTGATAGTGGTCAGACCCACCTTCAGGGACCCTGCTCATTCCCGCGGCGTGAGAACGCCGTTGCGCCGAAGAGGGCTGAAGGGGCGAACACATCTTGGGCCAGGGGTCGCACCCCAATCAGAGTCCGTATATACGACCGCAGTCTGCCTTCACTATCGATTCGTGCCTACTTGCAAAACGGGAGGAGTCCATATAGGGAATGACGGGGGGCGCGCGGGAATGACGAACGAGGAGAAGTGCAGGAAGGACGAGTGGGGGTGAGTAGTTACACATAAAGATATTGAAGGTCTCTGGAACCTGCTATCCATGGAGCAACGTTACGATGACGGCAGGGTGATCTACCCGTTCGGCAGGGATGTTGAGGGTCGTATCTATTACGGCGCCGATAAATCCATGTTCTGTGCCATCCAGAAGAGCGGACGTACGCCATTCAGCACCGGCAAGCAATGGACGGCGGACGAGGCGGAAAAAGCCGGCGCCTACAATGATTACCTGACCTATTGCGGACGTTACGAGCTGGATGGGGACATGGCAACCCACCACATCGAAATCAGCCTGTACCCGGACTGGATCGGCAAACAACAGGTCAGGAAGATAGGACTGGCCGACGGCCAACTCCATATCACTGCGCGCCTCGAAGACAACACGCCCGAGGCCAGGACCTCGCTGATGATATGGGAACGAGAATCACCCGTTTGACACCAGACCGTTAAATTCATCAATCCCGGGAACAGGTAAATGTCTTCAGTTGGCGCCGACATATCGGCAAAATCGGAAAAAGTATCCCCGTTCGGGGATTACGTTAATGCCAAACTTGGTTTTCGCAACCACTGGTACCCTACCCTGTTTTCCGATGAGTTGCCGGAGGGCGAGTTCAAACCTTTTCCGATACTCGGCGACCGCCTGTTACTGGCGCGGGTAGAGGGCAAGGTACACGCTGTCCGCGACCGCTGCCTGCACCACGGCGTCGCATTTTCCCGGAAGGTCGAATGCTACAGGAAAGGGACGGTGACCTGCTGGTATCACGGTTTCACCTTCGATTTACAATCCGGCGTGCTATGCGACATCATCGCCAATCCGAAAAGCAACATGATCGGCAGGCTGCGCATCGATACTTTCCCCGTCATCGAGGCCAAAGGCATCATCTTCGTATTCATGGGGGACACGGAGTCGCCGCCCCTTGCCGATGATGTCCCGCCTACATTCCTGGATGATGATATTCACGTCAGGGGACGCAGGACAGAAGTACAGGCAAACTGGCGCATCGGCTGCGAAAATGGTTTCGACAGCACCCATATCTTCATACACAAACAGTCCGTCCTCGTAACAGGCAATGACCTGATACTGCCGCTGGGCCTGGTCCCCACCAGCAGGGATGCTTTTGAAATCGTAGACGGGGAAACCGGGC
This sequence comes from Gammaproteobacteria bacterium, assembly GCA_965204045.1. GTDB lineage: Bacteria > Pseudomonadota > Gammaproteobacteria > Eutrophobiales > Eutrophobiaceae > JAAXHV01. Next base: position 2,873,842 of record CBDBDW010000002.1, on the reverse strand, counting down.
CCAAAGGGGTATATGACAAGTTATTTGAACATTGCGAGCCGGTGTTTGAAGGCAAGGTCCGGGGGGACACGGTCCTGCACGGCAATATGGGCACAACACCGGTTGCCTACAACATTTCCATCTGGTTGCCGGGGGTATTGCGGGTCACGCCCTGGCCGGGCCCGACAATGACGCAGTACGAATGGTATGTGCCGATTGATGAAGAGCGCCATTTTTACACCCAGACCATCGGCAAGAAGATCGAACAGGATAGCGACAGGGACGATTTTGACCGGGAATTTGACGACAAATGGAATGAAATGGCGTTACAGGGTTTCAATAATGACGATATCTGGGCCAGGGAAGCGCAACAGGAATACTACCGGTATGACGAGGCCTGGACCGAAGAACACCTGTACGAAGCAGACAGGAATATCAGCGTCTGGAGACAACTTGCGAGCAGGCGCAACAGGGGCATCCAGAAACGGGAGCACCTGGTCAGGATCGGCAGGCCTGTTGAATAGAACCGGAACTCGGCAATTATCTTATTGACGTGAACCGCTTCGTTCATGGCCATTGAGTAACAGGGACCCGCCAATCGCAATACACAGATTGAGTAACAGCCCATACAGGCCGGGGTGAAACCCCCATATCTTGCCGTCCGTGACAAAGTCAAACGGTCCGAATGCAAGTACCAGGGAAACCACGAGGCCAGTGACCAGGCCCAGGACAACCGGGCCTGCCTGTAACCTGCCCCAGCGGATACCCAGCATGAACGCAGGGACCAATTGCACCAGCAAGTCGAATTTCCTGTCTATCAGTGTAATCAGCGATGCTTTATCCTTCAACAGGATTGCCAGCCAGACAAGGAATACGATAAGCGCCCAGGAACAAAGCTTGCCAATCCTGGTCAATTCAGCCTGGGTTGCACCACTGCGAAAATACCCGGCGTAAACGTCCTTGGTGATCATCGACGAGATGGTCAGCAGGGCCGAATCGGCCGTGGACATCATGGCGGAGATGATCGCCGCAAACAATATGACGACCAGCCAGTAGCCGAATATGGAGTCTTCCTGCAACAGGCGGAATATACGCGTCAGGGCCTGGTCGGCATGCACACCCTCAAGGCCCGGTATATGGGCAATGGCGTAGATGCCGGCGATGACGGCAATCACGGATGCGAAAATCTGCAGGAAAGCCATGCCCGCCAGGCTTTGCCGCAATGCCCTGGCCGACCTTGACGCGTAAATCCGTTGAATCGCCTGGGGGTACAGGGCGCCGCCCATACCGACGAGCAGGATATAACTCAGCCATTGTCTCATCCTGTCGGCATCGGGCAGCATGACTTTAGCGGCATCGGGCGAATCCAGTATGCCGGTTGTGGCGGTGGACAGGGGGCCGAACTTTACCACCAGGGAAGTGATTAGCAACAAAAAACCGATGAACAGCACGGTTCCCTGCACCGCATCAGTCCATGCCACCGCGCGCAGTCCGCCCATGGTCCCGTAAACCACCATGATCAGGGCCAGCAGGATCACGCCGCTGGTGTATGCGAGGCCGGAATCACCTCCCGCCATTCCCTGCATTGCACGACCCATGGCCATTAGCTGCGCCAGGAGAAAATTGCTCAGCGAGATGATCATCACGATCGCGGCCAGGAGATTAAGCATGTCGGAACGGAACCGGTACGAGAGATAGTCAACCGGGGTAATAAAACCGTAGCGTTTGGACAATGTCCGTAACCGCAATGCGTAGACGAGGTAAAATACAATAATGGCCAGCATGAAATAGACCGAGGTAATCCAGGAAAAGCCAACCCGGTAGGTCATGCCGATAAAGGCAAAGAACGTATTGCCGCTGTATTGTGTCGCATACAGCGTCAGTAACAGCACCAGGGTACCGAACCCGGACCCTGCCAGGTAAAAGTCATTGAGCGTGTTCTCGGTGCGGGAACGGTAGCCATACCAGCCGAACAACAGCAGGGAGCTGATATAGATGATGATGACCGCCCAGGCGCCGGCGCCGAACGGGAGAAGTTCAAGCATCAGGGCTCATCATCCGAAAATTCAACCAGGTACAACCACGCGGTAAACAAAGCGATGATGAATGCGACGACCAGGGAGATTAAGGCCCATAACGGAAATCCGAACAGCAGTATTGTGAGACCCGGGGGCAGGTACCAGGGAATGCCGAGAGCGACCAGCAGTATGTAAACAACCGGTATCAGGTACCGTTTATTCTGCAGAGGGCTACGATTTTTCAAATGTTCACACAAGCTACCTGATAACGTCAGGATAGAACAACTGCTGGTCATCTATCTTGAAATCGGCGATGATCTTCTGCCCCTCTGCACCGCGGATAAAGTCGGCATACAGTCTTGCCAGGTCAGACTTAATGTGCGGATGCCTTTCATCATTCAGCAATATGACATGGTAAGGGTTGAACAGGGCTTCATCACCGGAATACAGAATTTCCAAACCGATCTTGCCGGTGAAAGCCAGGTAGGTCCCCCGGTCGGACAGGGTATAAGCCTGCTTGTCATCGGAAATCTTGATGACCGCCCCCATCCCCTGGCCGACTGAGAGATACCGCTCACCCCCGGGTTCCAGTCCTGCAATTTGCCACAGGGATAATTCTTTCCTGTGTGTGCCGGAATCGTCACCACGGGAAATAAAGCTTGCGCTGCCGGCGGCAATGTTTTTCATTGCATCGGCTATATTCGTAACGGTTTTGACGCCGGCGGGATCATGTGGTGGGCCGATTAACACGAAGTCATTGTGCATGACCGGCAACCGTACACTGCCGTAGCCTTCCGTGACAAAGGCTTTCTCCGCAGCCGGGGCGTGCACCATCAGGACATCTACATCGCCGTTCTCGCCGAGACGAAGCGCCTTGCCCGTGCCAACGGCAATAACGTCAACAGTAACTTCATATTTAGCTTCAAATAATGGATGTAATACATTGAGAAGTCCGGAGTTATCCGTGCTGGTCGTAGTAGCCAACCTGAGGCGCTCCTGCGCAAACGCTGCTGTTGCCAGAAGCAGGACAGGTAGAAGAAATAATGCCGGTATGGCCTTCGTTTTCATATTAACTCGGCAAGTACGGCATTCCATGCCAGGGCCAGGTTTGTCCGATCGTACCCGCCCCCTCCAAACGCCATAATGCGTCCCCCCGCGAACTCATCCGCCAGCGCCACCATGCGGCGCGCCGCGTGCTCGTGCACGGCAGGAGAATATCGGAGTTGCGCCAGCGGGTCACCTCTCAGGCCGTCGGCGCCGCACTGGAAGACGAAGAATTCCGGCTTGAAGTTTTCGAAATGCGCTTCGATACGCGGCCAGGCTTCCATAAACTCGGCATCGCCGGAGAACGGTGGGAGTTCAATGTTCAGCTTGGTGCCTTCCGCCCTGCCCTTGCCTGTTTCATTCTCCCGGCCGGTGCCTGGATAAAGTGTGCGTGAGTCCTGGTGGATATCCGCAAAGATCAGGTCGGGATCGTCTTCAAACGCATAGAACACGCCGTCGCCGTGGTGTACGTCGATATCGAGATAACCGACACGCTTGATGCCATATACCCGTCGCAAGGTTTCGATTACTACCCCCAGGTCGTTGAACACGCAGAAGCCGGCGGCATGGTCCCGTCCTGCATGGTGAAGGCCGCCGATCGGCTGCATGGTGCGCAGGCATTGCCCGTCCATAACCTGTGCAAGTCCGTCCAGCGCCGCGCCGACGACATGCGCAGAAGCCCGATAGACACCGGGAAAGACTGGTGTATCACCATGGTCCAGTAACTGCACACCGCGCTCTTCGGCAGTAAATACAAGGTTGACGTAGTCATTGCCATGAAAGCGGAGTAACTCGTCGCGTAACGCCTCACGTGCGTCACGCCTGGTAGTGCGGGAGACCAGTCCCTGCTTCATCGCTTCCCGCAGGAACGCGCCCTGGCGGTCGATGCCCAGGGGATGACCGTCGGGGAAGCCGTAGGCAGCCAGGTTGTCGCCGGCATAGAGATTCACGTTTGTATTACCTGCCCGTGCTGTGAGAAATGAACGAGGGAGTGCAGCAAGCAACACTCCCGCGGCTGCTGTCTGCATGATCGTGCGGCGGGTATGATTCATTGTGCCTGCTCATACATCCAGCCGCAGGATATCCGGTAATTGGGTATTAATACACATCCCCATCCATTGCCGAGTAAATGGTTCCGTTGAAACCTGCTTCGATGATCTCATCCTTAAGACCCGTCCTCCGAAAATCTTCAGGGGCTGCGTAATTCTGCTCATGGCTGAGCACGACGGCCTTCACCTTTGCCTCGGTTGCGATCCGGGCCAGCACGGCCGGAGAGAAGTGGTACCTGAATATCTCCTTTTTCTTCTCTTCGACCGTAGCGCCGCCCCAGTTGGCGTAACCGATATTTTTTTCGGTGACCGCCTCGGCGACCAGCAGGTCGGCATTCATTGCGGCTTTCACGATGTTCTCATGGTATGGACCGCCATCCCCGGTAAACGTGATGATCCTGTCCGGCGTGGTAAATCGATATGCGAAAGTGTCCTTCAGGGGGCCGTGAATGGTCCTGAAAGCCTCCACCGTCACGTTGTCATCCTGGTACACAAGCCCCTGTTTATCGACATCAACAATATGTCCGGTAGCCTGCGCGCCTATGGGATCGTAACCGTCGGACAACTCGGCGGCAATATCGATCTTCCATGCGGCGAGGATATGTTCGACCATCTCGTCGATGCCCTCGGGCCCGTAGATGGACTTCGGCGCAGGTATGTTCAGTTTAAAGGGATTCAGTATCAGTGAAGGGATGCCTACTGTATGGTCTTCATGCAGGTGGGTGACGAACAGGTAGTTCAACTTTATCGGCGCCAGCGCCATGTTGATTTCATCGCCGTGGATCAGGACCGCCCTTGCCAGGGAACGCCATATCCCCTCGCCGGCGTCCACTAGGTAGGGTTGATTATTTGCGACCACGGCATACGCAGGCCCGGAACGGTACGGGTTGGGCTGAGGCATGCCGGTACCCAGCACCACCATCCTGGTGTCGGTATTCTCAGGGCTGCGGTCCAGGGGATTCCTGTCCAGGTGAACAGGCCATGCTTCCGGCAATGTGTACGGCGTAATAACGCCAGGCCGGGTAAACGGATCATTCTGGTATCCGGAAGCATCGCTTTCCGCCGCGTAGACGGTGAAGCAGGAAAGAAGGCCGCAGACGAGTAATGAAATAATAAAAGTTTTTGCTGTACGTCGATTATTCATATTTCCGGGTCCAGGTGTGGTTTTTTACTCATTCTCCAGGGTCGGGTAAAGTGAATCATGGCTGTGCACCATAACCCATTTTTTGTCACGCCATTCAAAGATAAAGGTCATCCGGCCCCTGCGCGCTGATGGTTTTCCGTCCGCTCCCGGTACGGAAGACTGGAACAGGCAGATGGCCCAGGCAATTTTACCTGAAGTATGAATGGAGATGGAGGAAGGATCTATCTTGAATTCATCAATATTAGGCCAGACCCTGGAAAACTGTTTTTCATAGAGTTCATCATACCCTTGCGCCTTGACTGCGGCCGAACCGAAATAAACGCCGTCATCAGGAATCAGATCACGCACAGCCTCATAGTCCAGGTTATGAACGCTTTGCACGATTCGATTCAGTATCTTTGTTATCGCGGCACGTTTATCTGACATTTTCCTGTCCCTCTCTTGATTCTGGTTTTTCAGGATTTATCATGATAAGCCACAGGCAAATTCGCCAGAATATTCACAACACAATGTGACAGTACCAGGAGACTACTATGGATTCCACAGAGTTGAAAGAGTTACAGGCGCCGTTAAAACAACAATACACCGACGCTCCCCAGACCGCGGTCATTACCATGCGCGCGGAAAGCCATGTGACCGAAGGTATAGCCTGCAAGGTGGAGACCGGCAGACAGTTAGCCGAAGCAGGCCTGCACCCTGCCGCCGGCGGCGACGGTTCGCAACTGTGCTCGGGTGACATGTTGCTTGAAGCGCTGGTGGCCTGCGCCGGCGTGACCCTGAAAGCGGTCGCCACGGCGATGGGCATCAACCTGGCCGACGCCAGTGTTTATGCCGAGGGCGACCTGGACTTCCGCGGCACCCTGGCGGTGAACCGCGAGGCAAAGGTCGGTTTCAGGGACATTCGCCTGCGCTTTGCCCTGGAATCCGATGCGCCGGCCGAGGCCCTGGACAAGCTGATCCAGTTAACCGAGCGTTATTGCGTCGTGTTGCAGACCCTGCGGGACAGCGCCGATTTCAATGTGACCGCCAGTTATAACTGATTACCTCCCCTGCCCTGCTCAAAGCACAAATCGTGTGTATAGATAGGCGAACGTGATTGCGCTGAGCAGGACGATCCCTGTCCAGCTCCAGGCCGACTTCGGTTCATTTTTTTATTACGGGGTCAACCCGTCATTGCCTCAGACTACAGAAACCCGGTAAAGCCGGTGGGAGGGATGACAATACTGCAACCAAATTCGCAACGCTATTGACCTTATTGTATTTAGTTTGTGTATATAATATTTTGAAAGGAGTGACCATGCCGACACCAATCGTTGCCGCTACAGAAACGCTGACCTCTGAGGAAATCAAGGCCAGGGCCGAGTCGATCATGGAAGATCTGAAGCAGTATGCCGACCAGGCCGAAGTCGACCGGCGCCTATGCAGGGAAAGTGTCGAACTGATTAAAAACAACGGGTTATTGCGTACTGTTCAACCTAAATCCTGCGGCGGTCATGAGTTATCCTTTCGTTCCTATATCGACGTGCTGGCGGCAGTGGGCGAAGGTTGCGGCGCGACGGCCTGGGTGCTGGGCGTATGGCATGCGCATAGCTGGTTGATGGGGCATTTCCCGAAGCAGGCGCAACAGGAAGTATACGGCGATAATCCCGACACGTTTGTTTCAGCCGTCATTGCACCGCGCGGCAAAGCCGTCAGACAGGGTGACGGGTCGTACATATTGAATGGTTTCTGGCCGTTCGGGTCCGGTTGCGAGCATTCGCAATGGCTGATCCTGGGAGCGGAAATATTCGATGAGTCCGGTGAAATGATCGATGAAGCCGATCTGTTGTTGCCGACCGGCGATGTAGAGATCCGTGATGACTGGTTTGTCGCCGGACTCCAGGGGACCGGCAGCAATTCCCTGGTGGCCAGGGACGTGAGAGTTCCGCCCCATCGATACCTCTCCATACCACAATATACAGAACGGGAAGCGCCCGCGTACAAGGCCGAAGACACAGGCTGGCTCACCCTGTCGCAAGCCGTCCCGGTGCTGGCCATCTGCCTGGTGGGCGGCGCCCTCGGTGTCGCCCGGGCCGCGTTGAAAGAATTCAAAAAAATTGTTCCCGGTAAAAATATACCCTATACGGGGCATATCGCCGATGACTGGATCCCTGTACAGGTGGCGCTGGGTTCGGCCGCCGCGGAAATCCACGCCGCGGAACTGGTCATGTACAAAATGGCGGACGATATCGACCATTATGCGAGGTTGAATGAAGCCATGCCTATGGAAACTCGCGGGCGCATCCGCATGGACTGCTGCCTGTCCGTGAAACTGCTGCTGGATGCGGTGGACAAGTTGTTTCTCTATGCCGGCGCATCGGCGCTATCGTTGAGGAACACGCTGCAACGGGCCTCGCGGGACCTGCATGCAACCAATATGCATGCCCTGCTCATATACGATGCCAGTGCTGAGATTTACGGACGCATCCTGCTGGGTAAAGGCTCCAATTCACCGGTTATCTGAAAAACCAGAGAGAGGATTTTTGCGATCTCACCAGACTGCTTAGCCGCCTATTGAAAAAAGCCTTTTCGCATTTCCGTGCAATACCTTGTTTGCTATCTCTTCACAATTGGACTGACTCCATCCATAATTGGACTTGTAATCTCTTAATATTTTCGCCAGGACCTGGCGAACATTCCAGGCGCAGTAACCTATCTCCTCAGGTACATTATTGGAATCACTGCCATGCATTACCTTGTCGGCCGGCGCCAAAGCGAAAAAGGCTCTCAACGTCTCTTCCAGCACACCAGGAAACTTTGAATAGAAAGAAAGATCCGTATACACGTTAGGGAACTGGCTCAGCATTGCAGCAACGTGCTCATGATACGGATACCCGGTATGAATCAGGAGGAACCTGGTCTCAACTTTTTTGATCTCGTCATCCAGGAATACATCTCTCAATGGTAATGGACTATTGAAATCAAACCTTAATGCCGGGTGCAATGCCACCGCGGTATGGATAATGATGCGTGACTTCAATTCGCCTGCTTTGATATAAATATGCCTGAGTAAGAAGTCCTGGTAATTACGAAACGCTTCCTGCATTTCGGTTTCCTGATAATCCGCAACGTTACTGAATGGCACATACAGGTCAGCAGGGTTTTTAAGCAGTTTCTGCAAGGCCTTTTCCGCCGTTCCAGCATCAATTAATTCAATACCCAGGGGCCTGTAATAGGCCACACTAATCTTGAATCCGACACAACCATCGGCCACACACTGCTCCAGGACATTACTTATTCCGGCGACGACATCCTTCAGGGAACTTATTCCTTTCCCGGCAGCCCATTCCGGTTGAATAATCTTTGCAATATTGTAACTCCACACAAATCGGTCGGACGGGATCGGGCTCTCCGGTCGTCTGGCTTCAATTTCACGTGATTCCAGTACTACCTTTTCTATTTTTTCCCGGTCCAGAATGGATGCTATATAGTTGCTGAAACCTCCTTTTATGCCCCTGGTAACTACCGAGTTAAACCCGTCCAAATCGGGATTTACGCCATACGCCCTTGCTACATAGTTATAGTAGCCGGTTTGTCTCGGCATGTTATACAGGTGTTCCTTGAATACTGTTGACAGTCTTTCCCTCAATTGTTGCTTACCTTCGTATTCATACGAGGGCAGCATTGAACTAACAAAGGATGAATTCCATTTATCGTAAGATTCAGTCAACGTGATTGGATGGGGTGGATGTACATGCGTATCTACCACATTGATTTCATTGAGGTCCAGTTCCCCAACTACCGGCGGACGTATGGAACTCCAGTCATTTTCGGCTGCGAGACTATCAGTGGCGGCAAGCATCGCGAAGCTCGCACCGGTATATTTAACAAAATCTCTTCTTTTCATTTAAGCATTCAACAACCAGGTCCCGGCATTCACGATAAGTTTCCATTATTTCATACCGGACCACACGGTTCAATAATGCCCGAAGGGCCAGGAATTGTCATTGAGGAATAACATCGTCATTGACAGAGATTTGTTCCGGATCTGTCTTGATATCAAGTACACAAGGTTCGCCGCTCTTTAACGCGTCGGCGAAGGCGTCAGGGAACTCTGACTCGTGTCGAATCGTGTAACCGCGACCACCCAGGGATGATGCAAATTCCGCAAAGTCGACCGGCCCAAGTCCGGTTGCGGTCGGCCGTCCGGGATAGTGGCGTTCCTGGTGTACTTCGATCGTCGCATATTTTTGATTGTCAAATACCAGGGCAACAAAAGGGGTTTGCTCCCTCACTGCTGTTTCAATTTCAGCGCCTGTCATGAGGAAGCCCCCATCACCTGAAAAAGAAACAACCGGTTGATCCGGTTTGTGCAGTTTTGCGGCAATGGCTGCAGGAACGGCGTAACCCATTGCACCGGAGATTGGTCCAAGAAATGTGCCTGGCCTGTTAAATCTGACGTAACGGTCCAGCCAGCCGGAAAATGTACCCGCATCGCTGGTGTAAATCGTCGATTCAGGCGCCAGCTTGCGAATATGACGAGTGATTGAGGTCAGGTCGGCATACGACTCACTTGCGGAACCATGAACGGGCGTCGTTTCTTCCACCCACTCATCGTGACGGGTTTTCAAAAGCTGCTGTCTACCGGCAGCGGTATCTTCATCCAATTTCGAAGCATCCGCAGCACAATTCAATGCATTGAAAAATGACAATGCATCGGCAACCGCCATCAAGTCCACGCCGGAGGGAACCATCATGCTCTCGACTGCAGTATCCACAATGATCAATTCAGTTTCGGAACCTGGAAAGGAGTAGCCAAGTGCGGTGTTCTCATCAAGTCGATGACCAACAACGAGAACCATGTCAGCTTCTGTCAGGGTTTTTCTGACAGTTGGCGATGCGCGTAACCCTGTATGTCCTAAATAGCAGTTGTGATCATTGGGGAAAGCGTCCGGTCGCCGCCATCCGGCCAGGACACCTATCTTTTCCCTCTCAGCAAATTCTACTGCAGCATTAGTTGCACCACCGGCCAGAACACCGGCGCCAACGATTATGATCGGGTTCTTTGCGAGTCTTAATCGCTCCAGGATTTGACGGACTACACCTGCAGGCGCTTCAACAGGTTGAGGCATGGATTGCTTTAATGAACTGGTTACAGTGCATTCCATCGAAAGAATATCCTCAGGAAGGGAAATAACCACAGGCCCGGGTCGCCCTTGTGTTGCGACGCAAACCGCTTTATGCGCGATTTCTGCAAGTCGATCAGGTCTGGCAGGCTCAACAACCCATTTCACCATGGGGCTGAAAATGCTGACCAGATCTGCTTCCTGAAAGGCCTCACGGCCGCGGTTATTCGTTGGAACCTGACCCAATATGGCGATCAACGGGCTCGAGTCCTGCATGGCGGTGTGCAGACCAATAGCCATATTGGCCGCACCTACCATACGAGTCGCCATACATAGTCCCGGTCGGCCACTCAGCTTCCCTGCTGCCTCCGCCATGAAGCCGGCCGCCCCTTCGTGCCGGGTCGCAATTGTTCGTATGTCTGTTCTATCCCTGAGCGCATCCAGGACACCAAGGAAACTCTCTCCAGGGACGGTAAATGCAAAACGCACCCCTCCCCTTGCCAGTTCGTTAACAAGGAGCTCTGCGCTACTGGCAACTATTTTGTTATCTGCATTCGGATCTATCACATGGAAGAGCATTCCATAATCATGTCATGTAATCCAGTCTATTTATCGCGCAGGTCACAGCATGAATAAAAAAATCCCCTGGCCCTTACGGAGCAGGGGATTATTTTATTAAGCCCTGGCGGTGACCTACGCTCGCACGGGTAAACCCGCACTACTATCGGCGCTACGTCGTTTCACTTCCGAGTTCGGCATGGGATCGGGTGGTACCAACGCGCTATGGCCGCCAGGAAATTGGCGTAAGGAGCGAAGCGACGCACGCCATCCCGGACTTGATCCGGGACCCACTCCTTATTGATTGACACATCTTGTGTCAATCATCAATTCAGGAAACTAAAAAAACCAGGGTATCGCACTGTTATCAGCATATAACAGAACGTTTGAGTGTTATATGGTCAAGCCTCACGGGCAATTAGTACTGGTTAGCTTCATACATTACTGCACTTCCACACCCAGCCTATCAACCTCGTAGTCTACGAGGGCCCTTCAGAGAGCATAAAGCTCAGGGGAGAACTCATCTCGAGGGGGGCTTCCCGCTTAGATGCTTTCAGCGGTTATCCCGTCCGTACGTAGCTACCCGGCAATGCCACTGGCGTGACAACCGGAACACCAGAGGTACGTCCACTCCGGTCCTCTCGTACTGGGAGCAGCTCCTCTCAATTCTCCAACGCCCACGGCAGATAGGGACCGAACTGTCTCACGACGTTCTAAACCCAGCTCGCGTACCTCTTTAAATGGCGAACAGCCATACCCTTGGGACCTGCTTCAGCCCCAGGATGAGATGAGCCGACATCGAGGTGCCAAACACCACCGTCGATATGAACTCTTGGGTGGTATCAGCCTGTTATCCCCGGAGTACCTTTTATCCGTTGAGCGATGGCCCTTCCATTCAGAACCACCGGATCACTAAGACCTACTTTCGTACCTGCTCGACGTGTCTGTCTCGCAGTTAAGCACCCTTTTACCTTTGCGCTCATAGCACGATTTCCGACCGTGCCGAGGGTACCTTCGTGCTCCTCCGTTACTCTTTAGGAGGAGACCGCCCCAGTCAAACTACCCACCATACACTGTCCCCGATCCGGATCACGGACCCAGGTTAGAACCTCAAACACACCAGGCTGGTATTTCAAGGTTGGCTCCACGACAACTGGCGTCATCGCTTCAAAGCCTCCCAGCTATCCTACACAAATATGCTCAAAGTCCAGTGCAAAGCTGTAGTAAAGGTTCACGGGGTCTTTCCGTCTAGCCGCGGGTACACTGCATCTTAACAGCGAGTTCAATTTCGCTGAGTCTCGGGTGGAGACAGTGTGGCCATCGTTACGCCATTCGTGCAGGTCGGAACTTCACACTTTGTTCCCATGTTTCCATGGGGTGTAGACTATACCTTTATCTTGTCAAGCATCCGTAGGAGAACTGCTTTGTCATGCTTGCGTTTACCGGACGGATTCATCCGATATGCCTTCTCAATTAATTCAGGCAGATGTCTTTTGCTCCTGTGAAGATTCGCTCGTACTGATTTACAAATCTCGTTAAAGAGAAGACAGTCTTCCCGTTTTACGCCCTTTAATGAATATTGTTCAAAGTGAGGCAGAATTACCGTCACTAAATCGGCGACAGAACGTACTTCATACTTATAGGTTCTATCAGATCTAGAGTAACGGACTGCTCCACATCCAAAATATTCATGTATTTGTTTAATCAAAGGCAAGTCTCTCTCGTTAAGAGATATGGAAAATGACGGTCTCGTTTCAATGCCTAACTTCAATTTCTTACGCAAAGTAAATGACACTGAAAAACAACCTTCACCTTCCACTAAACCTGTGACAAACCAAGGGGTTAATTGAGAACTCTTTTTCTCCATAGATACTTACTTCCTTACCAGGGACAAGATACCAGCGTATTGCACATCAAAACAGTATTATAACTTAATGTGCCTCACCTTTCGGATCAGTCGTTACGGGGTCAACCTGGTTTTCACCAAGCGACTTCCCTCGGGATTACCCTTTGTATTGCAAATACAGGAGGGCTTCCCCGATATAGCTGGTTTTTCACTGCTCCTCACGGAACAGTGGGGCAAGTTTGATACTTACCCGACAAGGAATTTCGCTACCTTAGGACCGTTATAGTTACGGCCGCCGTTTACCGGGGCTTCGATCAGGAGCTTCGCCGAAGCTAACCCCATCAATTAACCTTCCAGCACCGGGCAGGCGTCACACCCTATACGTCCTCTTACGAGTTTGCAGAGTGCTGTGTTTTTAGTAAACAGTCGCAGCCACCTGGTCACTGCAACCCCTTTCTGCTCCAGCCGCAAGGGCCTTCACATACCGGGGGCACACCTTCTCCCGAAGTTACGGTGCTATTTTGCCGAGTTCCTTCACCCGAGTTCTCTCAAGCGCCTTAGGATTCTCTCCTCGCCCACCTGTGTTGGTTTGGGGTACGGTCTGTCATGATCTGAAGCTTAGAGGTTTTTCCAGGAAGCATGGCATCAATCACTTCTCTCACCACCGAAGTGGTAAAATCGTCATCACGCCTTGGGATTGTGTGCCCGGATTTGCCAAAGCACACTCCCTACACGCTTAAACCGGGACGTCCAACACCCGGCTGACCTAGCCTTCTCCGTCACCCCATCGCAATCATGTCAGGTACAGGAATATTAACCTGTTGTCCATCGACTACGCCTTTCGGCCTCGCCTTAGGAACCGACTCACCCTGCGCCGATTAGCGTTGCGCAGGAAACCTTGGGCTTTCGGCGTGCGGGTTTTTCACCCGCATTATCGCTACTCATGTCAGCATTCGCACTTCCGATACCTCCAGCATGCCTCCCGGCACACCTTCACAGGCCTACGGAACGCTCCTCTACCGCCGGCAACTTACGAATAAGTAGCCGACCCGTAGCTTCGGTACACAACTTGAGCCCCGTTACATCTTCCGCGCAGGCC
>CBDBDW010000002.1:0-2855000 GCA_965204045.1 Gammaproteobacteria bacterium | reverse complement strand
TGCGGCGTTTGCCGACCTGGAAGATGTGGGTTGAGCCCACAGGCACCGGCATGGCGCCGTCTTCCACCCTATCCGAATCGATACGTACCGCGCCCTGTTTCAACATCCGGATGCCATCCGAGGTGCTGGAGACCAGGCCGCTTTTTTTCAGCAATGCGGCAACCGGTATTGCATCCCCATCCACCAGCACCTGTTTATCCTCGATCTCAGACGGCATCGCGCCCTGGCGGAAACGCGCATTGAATTCATCTTCCGCCTTTTTTGCTGATTTCTCATCATGGAAACGCGCGACGATCTCAAGGGCCAGTTCAACCTTTGCCTGCCTCGGGTTTCTGCCCTCATCCACTTCCTTCCGCAACCTGTGGACCTCATCCAGGGGGCGGAAACTCAGCAACTCGTAATAACGCCACATCAAATCGTCCGAAACCGACATCAGCTTCCCGAACATCTCGTTTGCAGGTTCATCGATGCCGACGTAGTTCTCCAGCGATTTCGACATTTTCCTCTTCCCATCCAGTCCTTCCAGAATAGGCATGGTCAAGGCAATCTGGGGCTCCTGTCCGTCTTCTTTCTGCAGTTCCCGGCCCACCAGCAGGTTGAATTTCTGATCGGTGCCTCCCAACTCCACGTCAGCCCGCATCACCACTGAATCATACGCTTGCATCAGGGGGTAGAGAAACTCGTGGATGGAGATGGACTGGTTGCCGGCATAACGCGTCTTGAAATCATCCCGCTCCAGCATGCGCGCCACCGTATACCTGGATGCCAGTTTGATCATCCCGGCCGAACCAAGCGCGTTACCCCATTCGGAATTGAAGCACACCTCCGTTTTTACCGGGTCCAGTATCTTGAATACCTGTTGTTTATAAGTTTCGGCATTCTCGGCAAGCTGTTCGGGCGTCAATGGTTTGCGCGTGGCGTCCCTCCCGGAAGGATCGCCGATAAGCCCGGTAAAATCTCCGATGAGAAACATGACGTGATGCCCCAGTTCCTGGAAATGGCGCATCTTATTGATCAGCACCGTGTGCCCCAGGTGCAGGTCAGGGGCGGTCGGATCAAAACCGGTTTTTACCCGCAACGGCGATCCCCGCTCCAGTTTCCTGCGCAAATCATCTTCCCGGATGATTTCGTCCGCGCCGCGCCGGATTAACGCCAGTACTGCACCCAGCTCAGTCATCTCTGCCCGATCCCTGGCCCGGAATTCTTGCCAGGCCGCTTTTTTGTATATCAAACATTTTAATTGTCAAATAGTTATGGTAGTATTCTAAAGAAGCCCTGAACAAATCAGAAATTCCCCGGCACACGCTATGGCCTATAGAGTATATATAAAAAACGACTACAGACCAGAGATCGTACGGTTCAGACCGGAATCCCGGCGCCGGCGCATTGCTTTCCGGACAATGCTGATATCCTTCCTGCTGCTGTCAACCGTAACCGGGTTCATTTTTTTTGAGCCGGGGGAACCTGAAAGTAACAATACACAGGCCGCAGTCACACCTTTTACCGTTACCATAACGCCTGATGTCTTGCAGGAAGCTGCAACCCGGGAACAACCTGCATTGCAATTCATGGAAAATATTACCACGACCTTCCCCGGGGCAATCACACGGAGCCCCCGGGAACGAGTCATAGAAACCGCTCCTGACCGGCCCGGCTGGACAGACGTCAAAATCAAGCGCGGCGATAACATGGCGCAGGTATTCAACCGGCATGGCCTATCGCCCCGGGACCTCCATGAAATACTCAATTCCCATGAACTGGCGCCCGCGTTGAAACACCTGCGGCCCGGCCAGGTTGTTTCCCTGCGGACGAAAGACGGCGACCTGCGCGCGCTGAAGTTCGACCTGGACCTGACCCGGACCCTGCTGGCCACCAGGCAGGCCGGCGTATTCACCAGCGAGATCATCATCACAGAGCTGGAAACGCGGTTGGAGCAGGCGCAAGGCGTCATCAACGATTCCCTGTACCTGGCGGGACAGGACGCCGGCCTGTCCGACAAACTGATCATGCAACTGATCGACATATACGGCTGGGATATCGATTACCGGCTGGATATCCGCAAGGGTGACAGCTTCAGGGTCATCTACGAGGAGATATTCAAAAACCGCGAGAAAGTCGCGACGGGAAATATCCTGGCTGCCGAGTTCAACAACCGGGGTCGGAGCATCCGCTCAGTCAGGTTCGCGCGCGCTGACGGACAGGTTGACTATTTTACCGATGACGGCGCCAACATGCGCAAGGCATTCATACGCAACCCGCTTGATTTCGGCAGGATAAGCTCCCATTTCAACCTGAAACGGAAGCACCCGGTATTGAACCGGATCAGGGCGCACAAGGGAGTGGACTATGCCGCGGCGACAGGCACGCCAATCAAGGCGACCGGTGACGGCAAGGTTCAATTCATCGGCAACAAGGGCGGTTACGGCAAGACAATTATCGTAAAGCACGGTGAAAAATACAGCACCTTGTATGCCCACATGTCCCGCTTCAGGAAAGGCATGAAACGCGGAAAACCGGTCAAACAGGGACAGGTCATCGGCTACGTGGGAAAATCGGGACTGGCGACAGGCCCGCACCTGCACTACGAGTTTCGCATGAACGGCGTACACCGCAACCCTGTGACCGTGTCATTGCCGCAAGCGGACAGTATATCCGTTGCCGAAACGGACGAATTCAGGATTCATTCATCGTACCTGTTGGCGCTGCTGGATGCCCCGGATGCGGAATTGCGGGCGCAGTACGACCCAAAAACCAGCCTCTAGTACCCTGTAATGCTCTTCATAGGGCTCATGTCGGGAACCAGCGCCGATGCCATAGACGCAGCCCTGATTCACCTGGCCGGCGTTGATCTTGAGATCATCGACTACCGCCAGTATCCCCTGGAAGCAGGGTTACAGGAATCCTTGAGGGGCATCAACCTGTCATCAGCCATTGAGGCAGTCAGCGAACTGGACTGCCTGCTGGGGCGCTGTTTCGGCGAGGCGGCGCTGGCCTTGCTGGACGCCAACGGCACAGACGCAGGCCAGGTCCGGGCAATCGGCAGTCATGGGCAGACAATCCTGCATTTGCCCCGGGCGACACCGCCGCGCACATTGCAGGCAGGCGACCCGAACCTGGTGGCCAACCTGACCGGCATTACCACCGTCGCGGATTTCCGCCGGGCAGACATGGCAGCCGGCGGGCAAGGCGCTCCCCTGGCGCCGGCATTCCATGCGTGGAGGTTCCGCAGCGACCGGCTGAACCGCGTCGTATTGAATATAGGCGGAATAGCTAATATCACGATTCTGCCCGCTGACCCTGGGCAAGAGGTCCGGGGTTTTGACACCGGTCCCGGCAACACCCTGATGGACGCATGGATACAGCAGCGCCTGGGCCGCGCTTATGATGCGCAGGGCAACTGGGCCAAATCAGGCCAGGTTCAGCAGGATTTGCTTGAATCGATGTTCTCTGATCCCTGGTTCACAGCGCCACCCCCGAAAAGCACGGGCAAAGATGATTTCAACCTGGCATGGCTTGCATCACATACCGGCAAAACGGGAAACTCCTGCCGGGATGAGGACATACAGGCCACTCTGCTGGAACTGACGGCCGCCGACATAAGCGCTGCAGTACTGGCTCGCGCGCCTGGAACCGATGAAATACTGGTCTGCGGCGGCGGCATCCACAACACGGCGCTGATACAACGCCTGCGGGCCTTGTTGCCCGGCATGGGCGTTAAATCCACCGGCGAGTACGGCGTCAATCCCGATGCGGTGGAAGCGGTGACTTTTGCCTGGCTGGCGCGGCAACGGTTGGAGAATATCCCGGCGAACCTGCCGTCCGTTACCGGGGCAAAGAATCCCGTTATTCTTGGCGCGGTCTACCAACCGGCAAACAGGGGACGGATTTGAAATCCGTCCCCGGGTCGCCTATTTACACTGAAAATGAAGAACCACAGCCGCAGGTCGTCTGGGCGTTGGGGTTGCGGATGACGAACTGGGCTCCTTCCAGGCTTTCCGAATAGTCTATTTCAGCGCCCGTCAGGTACTGGATGCTCATTGGATCTATCAGGAGCTTGACACCCTCCTTTTCCACCACGGTGTCGCCGTCCGACACGGCTTCATCAAATGTGAACCCATACTGAAAGCCGGAACATCCTCCACCCGAAATGAAGACCCGCAACATCAGACCCCCATTTTCTTCATCGGCAATAAGCTGTCTCACCTTGGAGGCGGCAGAATCCGTAAAAACAAGCGGATCCGGTAATTTGTCTATTGTTTCAAGCATAGTTCTGGCTGTCTCCGAAGCTGTCCTGTTACCCGCGCATCGTGGGGTCGGACTTATAATACAATATATAGGATTGCCTCGCCGATTTCAAGGCAAGTCCAAATCTCCTCCTGTTGATAGCAGGGGTCAGAGTAAAAATTCTGACGAATTTCTTACTCTGACCCCGGGTATATTGTGCTCAGGTATAGTCATCGCTGGTAGAGGGGTCTACAGGCGCCGGCGCTTCATCAGCCCTGTCCGGCGTATAGACCAGCCGGCCGCTTACCTGGGCGCCGCCGGAAATTTCCAGCAGGTTGTAATAGACATCGCCGGTAATACGCGCCCTGGCTTCGAGTTCTATATGCTCGCTGCTGTAGACGTTACCGTTTATCGTGCCGTCTATAATGTTATACGGCACATGTATTTCGCCTTCTATCTTTCCCTGCTCACTGAGAGACAATACGGAGTTGCTGCCGGCCTCGGCAATAATATTCCCCTTGACCATGCCGTCTACGTGCAATCCGCCGGTGAACTTGATGTCGCCGGTAATTTCCGTGTTTTCTCCAATCAGGGAATCGATTTTCGCTGTTTTTTTCTTTTTGCTGTTACCCAACATCTGCTTTCTCCCGGCCATTGGTTGCAGGCCAATCAAACACCTTCTCTAACCCTGACTCGTCCTCGTCATCAATGGACAAGGTTACAAAGATCTTTTGTGGTTGAAAATTCTCCGGCAGAACGAAATCATTCTCGATTCGCTGGAAGTTCCTGAACCTTATGGAATAATTCTGGTTCCGGCTCAGGCTGATCTCATTCAATGGAAAGCGCCTCACCGTACTGTCCTGGACGCCTTCCACAACAACGTCCAGCATTCCCTCGAATACCTTCTCCGTATTCGTAATACGGAGCAGTATCAATTCCAGCCGATGGCCCCGGGCGTATGTCAGGGGCTTAATTCGCATTCCATGTATTATCGGGGAGTTCCTGCCGCCTTTGACGTTGATGATCTCCTGGTAGAATTCCAGGTCTTTTCTTAACTGGAAATTTTCCTTTTGTGAATCGATCAACTGCTTCTGCAACAGGGCCGCGGCCTGCTTGTCCACCTGGTTGTTCTGCCGTAATACCAGCAATTTTTCCCGCAGTTCGGTATTCTCATCGTGTAACTCATCAGCAGATAATTCCCCGTCGGTATTCCACGGCAACCTGAAGTCCAGGCCGGCGTTCAGGCTTTCCCTGTTGCCGAACACCAGCAGGAGAAGCAGCAATACGGTCAGGCCCGCGAAGGACATCCAGAAACGCAGCGACCTGCGGGGTTTTATGATGAAGCCGTTCAAGATTATGTTAACCGAAGCATGGGATTAAGAAGCATGGGGTCAGGTCGCACAATGCACACACTCCCGCAAGCTTGTCCCGGAAATTCGATAAAGGCCGTAGGTGCATTGTGCGACCTGACCCCATGCTTCGACCCCATGCTTCGACCCCATGCTTCTTACGGCCACAGCGCGCTTTGCGCCAGGCCCGTTGCCTCATGAAGCCCATACATTATATTCATATTCTGCAACGCCTGGCCTGCAGCGCCTTTTACCAGGTTATCCTCTACAGCAAGTATAACGGCCGTGGAACCGCCCTGTGGTTGAAAAACGGATATCCTGCAGGTATTGGAACCACTGACCGAGGCCGTATCGGGATGTGCGCCCGGAGGCAATACGTCAACAAAGCGTTCACTCTCATAGCGGCTCGTGAACACTGCGTGGAGATCAACGTCGGTTTTTTTCAAATGAGCGTACAGGGTCGCATGTATGCCCCGGATAATGGGCAACAGGTGTGGGACAAATACCAGATCTATCTCCCCACGAGACAGGGCATTCAGACCCTGTTTTATCTCTGGCAGGTGGCGGTGACCGCCGGCGGAATAAGCGGAAAAGGATTCCCCCGCTTCACAGAACTGTGTAGCCAGTGATGTATTGCGTCCAGCGCCACTTACACCCGACTTGGCATCGGCTATGAGGCTGTCCGTTTGCACCAGGTCGCTCTCCAGCAACGGCAGAAAGCCCAGTTGTATTACGGTCGGATAGCAGCCCGGGTTGGCTACCAGGCGCGCGCGCGCGATGTGGCTCCGGTTAACTTCCGGCAGACCGTACACGGCTTCACTTAAATAATCGGGGCTGGCGTGTTTCCGGCCATACCAGCGCTCCCATACCTCCTTTTCCCGGAGGCGGTAATCAGCCGAAAGGTCGATGACCTTGACCCCTGCTTCAAGGAGGCCCGGGGCCTGGTGCATGGCCGTGCCGCTGGGCGTAGCAAAAAACACCACGTCACAGTCCGACATCACGCCGGATTCGGGATCGGAAAACGTCAGGTCAACCACGCCGCGCAGTGACGGAAATATCCCGGCTACCGGCTTGCCCTGCTCTGTCCTGGAGGTGGCGGCAACCAGGTCCACTTCAGTGTGCCGGGACAGGCAACGCATCAACTCGACGCCCGTGTAGCCCGTACCACCGACTATGCCTGCCCTGATCATTTCACTCGATTTCGTCATTCCGGCGAATGCCGGAATCCAGTAATACAATGCTTCGCCCGATGGGCGACACAGTATTTTACTGGATGCCGTAACAAGCCCGGCATGACGAATGACGTAATTAACATGATTGAGATAATAACCTTATCTGAATATTATAGGAAGCTCTGAAAAAATCAGAGTTTCCTTTATTCAAATGCCTCGTCTGCTGATTGTTTCTCATGTGCCGTCCTCCAACACCAGGGCAATGACGGACGCTGTTGTCGGCGGCGCATCCCATGAGGACATAGAAGGAGTGGACCTGCGGGCGCTCACTCCACCGGACGCCGGCCCGGATGACGTATTATGGGCCAACGGCATTATTCTCGGCACGACCGAAAACTTCGGGTACATGAGCGGCGCCATCAAGGACTTTTTCGAAAGGATATACTATCCGTGCCTGGAAAAAACCGAAGGCCTGCCCTATGCGCTGTTCATCAGGGCCGGCAATGACGGCACCGGCGCCCGGACCAGCATGGAGCGCATTATCAAGGGACTGGCCTGGAAGGCGGTACAGGAACCGTTGATTTGCAGCGGGGATTACCGGGAGGAATTTCTTGTGTCCTGCGAAGAACTGGGCATGACCATGGCCGCGGGACTGGAGGCGGGCATATTCTGAGAATCAGGGGACGGACTTAAGTCCGTCCCCGGGCAACCGGCAAGAAAGCCTTGCCTCAACCGGAGGTTGCCTGATCAGGTTATAATAAGCGAATGAGAATCAAGGAAACCATTGCAATCATCTTTATACTCGCCGTTGCCGGTATGTCGCTATGGCTGTGGACGAGTCCCTCCGGATTGAAATGGGCGCCGGACGTGACGTTCACTACCCTGAAGGGAGAGAAACTCAACATGGGCGAACTGCGCGGCCGGCCGGTGCTGGTCACCTTTTGGGCCACCACCTGCCCCGGCTGCCTGAAAGAGATGCCGCACCTGGTTGAGTTATATGAGGAACTCGGCAATGCCGGTTTCGAACTGATCGGCGTCGCCATGTCTTATGATCCCCCTAACCGGGTACTGGAACTCACTACGGAGCGGCAACTGCCCTACCCCATCGCTCTGGACCTGGACGGCGCCCTGGCCGCCGCGTTCGGCAACGTGATGCTGACGCCTACATCTTTCCTCATTGATCCGGACGGCAGGATAATCAAACACAAGATCGGCGAGATGGATATCGGCGAACTCAGACAACAGATTGAAAATCTGCTGCACGCGCACGCCGCCGTAAAAGAGGAAAAATCCGGTTCTTCGGTAAGAGGACAGGCATAAACCTCTCCCCGCCGGTCATCATGCTGTTGCTGAAATCTCTCCACCTGATCTTCATGGTAACCTGGTTTGCCGGGCTGTTTTACCTTCCCAGGCTGTTCGTGTACCACGCCATGAGCGATGACAAGGCCAGCACAGACCGGTTCAAGGTCATGGAACGAAAACTCTATTTCGGCATCATGACCCCCGGCGCCGTTCTCACCCTGGTGTTCGGCGCCTGGCTGACCGCATACAACGGCTGGGCCGGCTATGCGGGCCAGGCCTGGTTCCAGGTCAAACTCGTACTGGTGTTACTCCTGTTCTGCTATCACGTTCACTGCGGTAAATTGCTGAAGGATTTCAAACATGATCGCAACCGGCGTGTACATGTCTGGTACCGCTGGTACAATGAAATACCGGTGATCTTCCTTATCGCCATCATATTACTCGCCGTTTATAAACCCTTGTAATCCATGAATGAAAAGCCCGTTGTCCTGGCGCTTTCCGGACATGACCCGTCCGGCGCAGCAGGCGTACAGGCTGATATCGAGACACTGGCGTACACCGGCTGCCACTGTATTTCCGTTATTACTTCACTCACTGCGCAAAATACGGCCGAATTCAAGTCCATGGCGCCGCAACCGCCGGAGAGGTTCAGGGAACAACTGCACCTGTTGACCGGGGACATAGCGGTGGATGCCTGCAAGATCGGTCTCATCGGCAGCATTGAGCTGATCGAGATTATCGGAGATTACCTGGCATCCGCGCGGTTCCCGGTAGTGCTGGATCCGGTCCTGGGCGCCGGCGCCGGGGCTGATTTATCTTCACCGGGCCTGGTCCGGGCCATGACTGATCACCTGTTTCCCCATACCAGCGTCATCACGCCCAACCTGGAGGAAGCGCAGGCGCTGACAGGTTGCAGCGAAACAGGGCAGGCGCTGCATGGACTGCTGGATCTTGGCTGCAAGACAGCACTAATCACTGCAGCCGACCGGGAGGGCGAGCAGGTAATCAACACCTGGATGTGCGAGACCCGTAACATTCACAGCTACCGTTGGACCAGGCTGCCCGGTACGTATCACGGGTCAGGCTGCACCCTGTCGGCCTGTCTTGCAGGAAGGCTTGCCCTGGGCGACCCGCTCAGCGCCGCTGTGGATAAGGCGCAGGAATATACCTGGCAGACGTTGAAAAACGCGCGCCGTATAGGGAAATCACAACTGCATCCCGGGCGTTTTATACAATGAAGGGGCTGTATGCCATCACGGACTGCGACAGGCTCTCCGCCGACAGTCTTGTTTCAGCGACGGAACAGATACTGAGGGCCGGCGTGGTTGCGCTGCAATACCGGAACAAATCCGGCAACCATGCCAGGAAAAAATATGAAGCAGGGGAATTGCAACAACTCTGCAAGGAACACAACAGCCTGTTCATCATTAACGACGATCTGCAACTGGCCGTATCGACTGGCAGTGATGGCGTTCACCTGGGCAGGGAGGATTGTGACTGCAAAACGGCAAGAAACGAACTGGGGCCGGAGGCGGTTATCGGCATTTCCTGTTATAACAGCGTGGAGACGGCGCTGGCCGCGCAGGAAGACGGCGCGGATTATGTAGCCTTCGGGTCATTCTTTCCTAGCTCATCGAAGCAAAACACCACAGTCGTCGAACCTGATATCATAAGATGGGCAAAAGCCAGAGTTTCCCTGCCGGTTGCGGCTATCGGGGGGATTACGCCGGCGAACTGCAGGACGCTGATTGAGCACGGCGCGGATATGCTCGCTGTCATCAGCAGCATCTACCAGGCCCGGGATCCCTACTCAGCGGCGATGGAATTCAATCGGTATTTATTTCGCAAATATGATGAATGACAATCATTTTGAAGAGGCGAAGAAATATATCGCCGGGGGCGTGAACTCTCCTGTGCGCGCATTCAGGGCCGTGGGCGGCAACCCCGTGTTTTTCGAACGCGGCAACGGGGCCTACCTGTATGACACCGATGGGCGCTCCTATATCGACTACGTCGGTTCCTGGGGGCCGCTGATTCTGGGTCACGCTCATCCGCATGTCATCGCCCGGGTCAGCGAGGTGATGACAATGGGCCTGAGTTTCGGCGCGCCCACCCCAATCGAGACTGCCCTTGCAAGGAAAATCTGTTCGCTCATGCCCGCCATTGAAAAGGTGCGCATGGTGAACTCAGGCACGGAAGCGGCGCTGAGCGCCATCAGGCTCGCGCGCGGTTTCACCGGCAGGGATAAAATAATCAAGTTCGAAGGCTGCTACCACGGCCATGCCGACTCGCTGCTGGTCAAAGCCGGTTCCGGCGCCCTGACACTGGGTATCCCTACCTCGCCGGGTGTGCCCGGGGATACGGCAAAGCACACCATCACACTGGCATATAACGACTGCGACCAGGTAACCGACGTATTTGCCGAAGTCGGCGAGCAGGTCGCCGCAGTGATCGTCGAACCGGTTGCCGGCAACATGAACTGCATCCCCGGTTCGCAACGTTTCCTGGATACCTTGCGCGCAGCCTGCAGCGATCATGGAAGCGTCCTGATCTTTGATGAGGTCATGACCGGCTTTCGCGTTGCCCGGGGAGGCGCTCAATCACTGCACGGCATCACTCCCGACCTGACCCTGCTCGGCAAGGTAATCGGTGGCGGCATGCCTGTGGGCGCGTTCGGCGGGCGCCGGGAGATCATGGATTGTCTTGCGCCGGACGGCGCGGTGTACCAGGCAGGAACCTTATCGGGCAATCCCGTAGCCATGGCCGCCGGCCTGGCAACCCTTGAACTGGTATCGGAACCCGCCTTCTTTACCGCCCTGTCAGACAACCTGACCAAACTGCTCACGGGAATAAAGCAGGCAGCCGAGGCAAACGGCGTATCCATTGCCACGTCCCAGGCCGGAGGCATGTTCGGCCTGTTTTTTACCGATGCTTCCCCGATTACCTCGTACCGGCAGTCAACGGCCTGCGATAAGGAGACTTTCAACCGTTTTTTTCACGGCATGCTTGAAAACGGGGTTTACCTGGCGCCGTCAAGTTACGAGGCCGGATTTATCTCCAGCGCCCACGGCGCTCGCGAGATAGAGAAAACAATAGACGCCGCAACGGCCGTCTTCAGAGAATTGTGACTGCAGGTATTTTTCCCATGTCGTATATACATGCAGGAACGTCGTTCCATCATATACGGTAAAAGGTGTCCTGTTGCAGAATTGCCTTACCGGACAATCACCTGGCATCATCCGTTTCCATTACCATGAACGATCAACCCCGGCGCAGGCGTAGCGGAAGCCGAAGCGCCAAAAAAGCTGCCCGTCAACGACCCCAGATACAGGAAGCGGCCTTTATCGATCGCAGGATCCCATATTACGAACTCCTGGATGAAGCGGCTCTTGCCCTGATCGAAGCAAATGCCGACCTGGTTCTCGAAGAGATCGGCATCGACTTCCGTGATGACCCGGAGGCGCTGACGTTGTTGCGTGACGCGGGCGCGGACGTACAAGATGAGCGGGTGCGTTTCCCCAAAGGCATGTGCCGGGCGATAATCCAGGCATCGGCGCCGGCTGAATTCACCCAATATGCCCGTAACCCGCAACGCAACGTGGTCATTGGCGGCAGGCGCACCGTGCTGGCCCCCGCCTACGGTTCGCCTTTCATCCACAACCTCGATGAGGGCAGGCGCTACGCCACCATTGAGGACTTCCGTAATTTTGTCAAACTGGCTTATATGAGTCCCGGCCTGCACCATTCCGGCGGCACGGTTTGCGAACCTGTGGATCTGCCGGTCAACAAACGCCATTTCGATATGATCTACAGCCATATCAAGTACAGCGACAAGCCGTTCATGGGCTCGGTTACCCACCCGGAACGGGCGCAGGACACTGTAGATATGGCCAAAATCGTGTTCGGCGAAGAGTTTGTGGAACAGAATACGGTGATAACCAGCCTGATTAACGCAAATTCCCCGCTCACATACGATGCTACCATGCTCGGAGCGGCAAAAATCTATGCCCGCCATAACCAGGCCACGGTGATTTCTCCCTTCATACTGGCCGGCGCAATGTCGCCGGTAACGGTAACCGGCACGGTTACGCAAATACTGGCGGAAGCCCTGGCCGGCATGGCTTTTATCCAGATAGTCAGACCCGGGGCGCCGGTCGTTTTCGGCACTTTCTCATCCTCCATGTCCATGCAATCCGGAGCGCCAACCTTCGGTACACCTGAACCCAGCCTGCTGCTCTACATCGCCGCGGCGCTGGCGCGCAGGCTGGGTGTCCCGTTCCGCAGCGGCGGGGGCTTGTGCGCGGCAAAAATTCCCGACGCGCAGGCCGCATACGAGTCGGCCAACACCCTGCAGACAGCCGCGCTTGCGGGAGTCAATTTCATGCTGCATACGACCGGCTGGCTGGAAGGCGGACTGGCAATCGGATATGAAAAATTCATCGCCGACATGGACCAGGCGAACATGATAGCGGTGTTGCTGCAGGGCGTGGACATGTCCGATAACGGTCAGGCCCTTGAGGCGATACGGGAAGTGGGACCCGGTAAACATTACCTTGGAGCCGCCCATACCCAGGCGAACTTCGAGACCGCATTCTATCGTTCCATCACGGCCGACAACAACAGCTTTGAACAGTGGCAGGAAGAAGGCTCCCCGGACACGGCGCAACGGGCCAACGGGATCTGGAAGAAAATGCTGTGGAACTATACGCCGCCGCCACTTGATGAAGCCGTGGATGAGGCGTTGCTGTCCTATATCGCCCGGCGAAAACTGCAGTTCCCGGACAAGAATTACTGACCGGCCCCGCGCACCATTGCCTGATACCCGCACATGGAAAAAATTATCGTGTACTGGCGTGATATCCCCTCACAGGTAATCGTGAAACAAGGCCGTAAAAAGGGCAAAGTCCTGTTGAACCCGCGCTTTCAGAATGCCATAGACAGGGCCGCAATGCGGGCGCGTAAACAGGATAGCGATGCCTATATGAAAGAGTGGAAACGGGTTAAATCCGTCATGGCAAACGAGCAGGACCCGCAGCAGGCCGCTTTGCATGAAGCGCAGCGAATCGAGGCGGCTTATTCCGACGAACGGCTGGTCGGGTTGATCAGGAACCACGGGCTGGCAGAAAACCTGGGCGATTAACTAACATGTACAAAATGCGCCTTTGGTCAGCGCGCAATGCAGGATGGCTCAGTGTGCTCTACAATGCCTGGGAGAATATCCTCATCCGGCTACATCCCCTGTTTGCGCGCATCGGTTATGAGCGCCTGGACAACCTGTTCCTCTCGGTCGAAAAACCGGTTAAAGGCTTTCTGTTCGATTCCCGGTCCTGCGGCCAGTGCACCCTGAATATCACCGGCATGTCCTGCCCGATGAACTGCCCGAAGACCATGAGGAACGGGCCCTGCGGCGGCGTCCGTCCGGATGGCGCCTGTGAGGTCAAGCCGGATATGCCGTGCGTCTGGGTAGTTGCCCGGGACGGCAACCGGCGCATGAACAAAAATGAACATACCGTCGAACTGGTACTGCCGCCCGTCGATGCGCGCCTTCAGGGCACCTCCGCCTGGATGAGGAAAGTCCGGGAACATCACGGCCACCCGGAACTCAGTTCCCTGAAATAAAAATGTTATTTGAAGACGAGCCGGTAGCGGGCGAAAACCTGCCGATCCTTTCGGGACATGTATCGCCCGGCCGCCTGGAACGTATCCTCCGGGCCGGCGGCTTTGCCGTGACCGCCGAAATCGCGCCCCCTGATTCAGCAGACCCCGCTGAAGTTTACCAGCGCGCTGCCGTATTCGACGGCTACGTGGACGCGATCAATGCCACCGACGGTTCCGGCGCAAACTGCCACATGTCCAGCGTCGGCATCTGTTCACTGCTGACGCGCCGCGGTTACGCCATGGTCATGCAGGTGTCCTGCCGGGACAGAAACCGGATAGCCATACAGGGGGACGTGCTGGGCGCATCGGCCATGGGCGTCGCAAACATACTGTGTCTCACCGGGGACGGCGTGCAATCGGGCGATCATCCACAGGCCAAACCGGTGTTTGACCTGGATTCCATGAGCACGCTGGAAATGCTGCGTGACATGCGTGATAACAGCCGTTTCATGAGCGGACGGGTGATTGCCAGCCCGCCGCAGGTATTCCTTGGCGCCGCGGCCAACCCGTTTGCCGAACCATTCGATATCCGCCCGGTGCGCCTGGCGAGGAAGATCAGCGCCGGCGCACAGTTTATCCAGACCCAGTACTGCTTCGATATCGACATGTTCAGCCGGTACATGGCGCGTGTGCGCGAACTCGGATTGCACGAGAAAGCGTATATCCTGGCCGGCACAGGCCCACTTTCCTCAGCCCGATCGGCGGAATGGATACGCGCCAATGTGGCCGGGGTACATATACCGGATTCCGTTATCAGGCGGCTGCGGGGCGCCACCGATCAGGCCCGGGAAGGCGTCAATATCTGTATGGACATGATTCACCAGGCACGCGAAATCGAAGGCATACACGGCATTCATATCATGGCCTATAAGCAGGAACACCGGGTTGCCGAAATAGTGGAATCAACGGGCATCCTGCAGGGCAGAACACCGTGGCATCCAGGCATCGCCCGCCGGCAGGAAGTAACCGGGTTACGTGAAGCAGGTTAACTACTGGAGCATCAACAACAATGACAGAGACACTGATAAGTTCAGCAACCAGGGAGGTCGTTATCGGGTTTGACCGGCCTTTCGTGATCATCGGCGAGCGGATCAATCCCACCGGTCGCAAAGTCCTGGCTGAAGAGATGAAACAGGGTGATTACAGCCGCGTGGAGGCTGACGCCATCACCCAGGTTGAAGCCGGCGCCCACATGCTGGACGTGAATGCCGGCATCCCGCTGGCTGACGAACCGGCGATCCTGGCGCAAGCGGTGAAACTGGTGCAGTCGGTCACGGATGTGCCCCTGTCCATCGACTCCTCCATCGTCGCGGCCCTGGAATCCGGCCTGGCCGTCTACCGGGGCAAGGCCCTGGTCAATTCCGTCACCGGCGAAGAGGAACGGCTGGAATCGGTATTGCCCCTGGTCGCCAGGTACGGCGCCGCGGTGGTAGCCATTTCCAACGATGAAACGGGCATATCGGAAGACCCGGACGTGCGTTTTGAAGTGGCGAGAAAAATCGTGGAACGCGCTGCGGACCACGGCATCCATCACAGCAACGTCGTTGTCGACCCGCTGGTGATGCCGATCGGGGCAATCAATATGGCGGGCAGGCAGGTCATGCACATTGTCAGACGATTGCGCGAGGAACTCAAGGTCAACACGACCTGCGGCGCGTCCAATATCAGTTTCGGCCTGCCCAACCGCAACGGCATCAACGGCGCGTTTCTCACCATGGCCATCGGCGCCGGCATGACATCCGCCATTACCAACCCCCTGCACGGCGAGGTAATGCAAGCGGTGCTTGGCGCGGACGTAATGATGGGGCATGATCCGGATTGCGCCCGCTGGATTAAAAAATACCGCGAGCCTGTGGCCGAACTGGATGCAGGAAGCGGACGCAGGGACAGCCCCCGGCGCCGGCGCCGCGCCTGATATATATCCGCAGACGACGCGGATGAACGCAGATATAAAAGATGACTCTTATAAAACATCTGCCATAATCTGCGTCATCTGCGGATACAATGGATAAATCAGTCAATACGGCTAAAGTTGTTTTTTTCCCCTCCGGACACAGGGGTGTTTTCCACCTGGGCACTCCCCTGCTGGAAGCGGCCCGGGAACTGGGCGTCGATGTTGATTCCGTCTGCGGCGGCCGCGGCCTGTGCGGGCGCTGCCAGATAGTATGCAGCGAGGGAAGTTTTCCGAAACTGGGAATTACCTCGAAGCAGGAACATCTCTCTCCATTCAGCGCCACCGAACAGAAATACGGCGAAAGAAAAACTCCCTTGGACCACGGACGGCGCCTGAGTTGCCAGGCTGCCGTCCGGGGCGACCTGCTCATCGACGTGCCTCCCGAGAGCCAGATCCATCGCCAACTGGTACGCAAGGAGGCCGAACAAAGGGATATCACGCTCGACCCCGTTATCCACCTGCACTACGTGGAAGTACAGGAAGCGGACATGTACGAGCCCAAGAGCGATATGACCAGGCTGGTGGAGGCGTTAAGTTACCAGTGGGGGTTTACAGACCTGAACTGGCGCTTTGCGCTGCTGGACAATATCCAGCCGGCATTGCGAAAAGGCGGCTGGTCGGTCACGGCCGCGATACACCAGGGCAGGGAAATCATCGCCTTGTGGCCGGGATACAAGGACGTCGTGTACGGACTGGCCATAGACGTCGGTTCGACCACGATCGCCGCGCACCTCTGTGATTTGAGCACGGGCGAGGTCATCAGTTCCGGCGGGATGATGAACCCGCAGATCCGTTTCGGTGAAGACCTGATGAGCAGGGTGTCTTATGTAATGATGCACCCGGAGGGCGCCGAAGAGATGACCCTGGCGGTCCGGGAGGGAATCAACCGGCTCATCGGGCAAATCAGCAACGATACAGGCATCTCTCCCCCGGATATCGTCAGTATCACGGTAGCCGGCAACCCCATTATGCACCACCTGCTGCTGGGCATCAGCCCGGTTGAACTGGGCGCGGCGCCGTTTGCCCTGGCGGTCGATTCATCCGTTTATGTGGATGCAAGAGAACTGGATATCAATATCAACCCCGGCGGCATCGTTTACATTCTCCCGTGCATAGCCGGGCACGTCGGCGCCGATGCGGCCGGGGTCATCCTGTCCGAACAACCCCACGTCCACGATGACATCAGCCTGCTCATCGACATCGGCACCAACGCGGAAATCGTGCTGGGGAACCGGGAACGGCTGCTGGCCTGTTCCAGTCCGACCGGGCCTGCGTTTGAAGGCGCGCAGATCAGTTGCGGACAGCGGGCCGCGCCCGGCGCCATAGAGCGGGTGCGTATTGACCCCGATACCCTGGAACCGAAGATAAAGATAATCGGGTCGAACCTTTGGTCCGACGACCCGGCATTCGCGGCGCCGGACAGACCCGCCGCCGTCACCGGCATCTGTGGCTCGGGCATCATCGAAGCCCTGGCGGAGATGTACCTGTGTGGGATATTGACAAGTGACGGGATAATTGACGGCAGCCTGGCGGACAGGACCGACCGTATCGTCGAGGACGGCCGCACTTTCTCTTATGTTCTCTACCGGGGGGAATCCATTATTTCCGTCACCCAGAACGATATCAGGCAGATCCAGCTTGCCAAGGCCGCATTGTATGCGGGCGTCAAGCTGCTGATGGACAGGATGGGCATCACGTCCGTGGACAGGATAAGACTGGCCGGCGCCTTCGGCAGCCATATCGACGTCAGGCTGGCCATGGTCCTGGGGATGATACCGGACTGCCCCCTGCAACAGGTCGCATCCGTCGGCAACGCCGCCGGCACCGGCGCCAGGATCGCGCTGCTGAACAATGAATCCAGGGAGGAGATTGAAACCGTGGTCAGGAAGATAGAGAAAATCGAGACCGCAGTCGAAACAAAGTTTCAGGAATACTTCGTCAACGCCATGGCCATCCCGCACAGGACGGATGCGTTTCCCAACCTGGAGGCAGTGGTGACGTTGCCGGAGGTTGATAAAGACTCACGCAGGACAACCAGCCCGCAACGAAGGAAAAGAACTGCGAAGGCTTGAAA
Source organism: Gammaproteobacteria bacterium (assembly GCA_965204045.1). Taxonomy (GTDB): domain Bacteria; phylum Pseudomonadota; class Gammaproteobacteria; order Eutrophobiales; family Eutrophobiaceae; genus JAAXHV01. The sequence goes on along the minus strand of CBDBDW010000002.1, from coordinate 2,837,267 downwards.
CCTCAGGGAAGCATCCTGCGCAAAAATGCCGCAAGTATTGATTTATGCTTATTTTATCCTTAAAATATACCCTAATTTATATTTTAAGGCAAAAACTATGAATATCAATGAGATAAACGAAAATTCACGCCGTATCCTGATTGACGTATCTCAATTGTACGAAGTTTACCTTGCAGTGGATTCCGAATTCCGCAGCTATCGGGGCACCATGAGGTGGAAGAAAGTCAGCGGGAAGGAATATCTGTTCAGGCAGCGTAACAGTCGCGGCGATGGCAAAAGCCTTGGCGCAAGGGATGCACGCACCCAGGAGATATACGACAATTTCCATGCCAGAAAAGCCGAACTGGACCAGAAACGGAAATCGCTGCTGGACAGGTTAATGCAGCAGCGCGGGTTTTGTGTCGCGGCGGGCATCAACCGGGCGCCGAAAATTGCGGCAGATGTTGTACGGTCTGTCCACCTTGTCAAAACCGGCTCCCATCCGCTCATTGTGGTCGGGACCAACGCGCTGTTCGCCTATGAGAACATGGCTGGCGTACACCTGGACCCCGTTTTGCTCGCATCTGAGGACATCGATCTGATGTGGGATGTCAAGAGAAAACTGAACCTTGCCGTGATAGAACCTGTCGGAGGATTGTTGTCACTACTGAAAAAAGCGGACAGAACCTTTGATCGTATGCCAAAAGAGTCCTTTCGCGCAGCCAATGCCAAGGGATATATAGTGGACCTGATCAGGCCGGCGCCGGCCAACATCCATAAAACTACCAAGGCATCCCTCACCGGGCACAAAAATGACCTTCTCGCAGCAGAAATTCCCAATCTTGAGTGGCTGTACGCAGCGCCTGTTGTGAGTACTACCGTGGTCGGGAATGACGGGTTCCCCGTTGTATTCGATGTGCCGGACCCACGGGTGTTTGCCGCGCATAAACTCTGGCTGTCGGAACAGCCGAACCGGTCTGCCATAAAGAAGGTGCGTGACAGGAGACAGGGAATCGCCGTATTGAGACTGGTGAAGGCGTATCTCCATGATTATCCTCCGGACGGTGAGGCATTGAGAGGGTTGCCGCAGTCCCTTAGGGATAACTTGCAATCTGAATATGACCGGATTGCGATTGGGGCACAGGAGCAGGCGCCAATGCCTGCGCCCGGCTTCTGACATGTTTGATATCCCAAAGGTGAGGGGTTTGCATTCTGTGCCAAAATTCCGTAACTATTTATTTATGCTAATTTTATCCTTAAAATATAGAAAAATATAGATTTTAAGGCAAAAACCTTGAATATCAGAGAGATAAACATCAATGCAAAACACGGGGTCAGGTCGCACAATGGACATGTCTGTTAAGAATTGTGCATTGTGCGACCTGACCCCGTACTACAAAATAATCGAGAGTAGTTCTGATGAAGATTGAAGGAAAACTGGAAAAAAAAGCAGGCGAAAAAATATGGGGGGTTGATATTCCTGAAATGGGCGCTATGAAAACGGAAAAAGTATTCCTATGATAGAAAAATTTGATGAATTGCTTGCCGCTATTGACCCTGGTTTATCGAGCGTATTAAGAGTTGCATAAAATGATAGACCGTCAGGGATCATAACCCTTATTTCAACCTGTTGATTTATAATAAGAAAGCGTACCTGGCATACTTTACCGCTTGACTATCTGCCGAATATTTCGCTCAGTTTCCGCCGGATTTTGTAAGAATGGGTTTTCAGAATGCCTGGCATGTCTCGAGTCTGCCGGACCAGGGCAACGATGATGATTTCATCAGTATCCATTGACGCATAGACGACATAGTGCTCACGGACAGGATGGACGCATAGACCGGTGTCTCCGGTGAGGTCATCACGTTCTCGCAATGAGCGATGATTTTGGGCAATGTATTCTGCCCCGTTGTGCAAATCTTCAAAATATTGATGGGTCAGCTCGGCGCCCCACCGTTTCAGCGACCATACTTTTGCGTCCCGAAAATCCCGTTCTGCCGTTTTCGTGAGAATATAATGCTTTCGCTGCCTCACGAAACTCAGGATTCATCAGCTATGTCAAGAATGGATTTCCCCGACATCCGTCCCTGTTTGATATCATCAAGGCCGGCCAATACATGATTGAGTGTCATGCCAGCTTCCATATCGTGGCGGATCAGGTCACGTATATATTCGCTTGGCGTTGCGTAAACACCGGAGTCACCCGTTCGGCTATCGACAAATGCCCGCAATTCATTTGTCAGAGATAAATTCAAGCTGCTTGTCATGGTTTTCTCTCAAGCCCTCTACCTGGTAATCATAAAGTATCATCTTATGTCATATAATATCAATATTCGACATAGCGTGTGCACTGAGTTTTCAACTCCTATGGCCAACCCGCTCGACGTCCTTTGCCAAGGCCTCTCCCTCCCTCGGCTGTCTGAACGGATACGCAAGCTGACGCCAGAACCCGGCTGGCACCCGCGTCTCGCCGGCGCCAAACTCGGTCGGGATGCTGTCTGGCATGTACCACGTGCGAAACAGCAGGTCGTAGAGCGGAAACAATCCGGCGAAATTCTTGTCGAGCCCGGCCTCCTCCGAGGTGTGGTGCCAACGGTGAAAACGGGGCGTAAGGATCACGTACTTAAGCGGACCAAGGTCCCAGTTCACATTCGCGTGCGACAACACTGCCCACACCGCAATGGTTGGCGTCACGATCACGAACACGGCAGGATCGAAACCAAGGAACAGCAGCGGCACGACCTGGAGAATAGCCATCACGGCATCGTCAATCGGGTGGAAACGGACGGCCGACAACCAGTCGAGCGTCGGCGGGCTATGGTGCACCGCGTGCAGGCACCAAAAGGGCTTGACGTGGAAGAATCGATGACCCCAGTAGCCGAAGAAATCGGCGATTAACAAACCTGCCAGGATCTGTACCCACAGGGGCGATGACGACACCAGGGTGCGCATCGAATCCGATGCCACTGATGCGCCGTCGTCGATGAACATCCGGTCGATGATAGCGCTCACCTCCGCTAACCCCGCGCCACCGGCGAGCGCTACGGCAGCCACAACCAGCGTGATCGCGATGCCTTGGATAAACCCGATTGAAACGACGCTATTGAACGCGTAGAACGCGAGATCGGTTGCTACATCCTTGCGTTTGTACCAGGCGGGTGCGTCAACACCGCGAAACAATCGTTCGATGACAGTGAACAGGATTGCCAGGACCCCAATCTCCACGGCGAGTCCAATGGCCCCGTCAACGATCTCTTCCAATGCTCTTTCTTTCACATGCTCGATAACATCTGTTGTGGCGCCGCCTGCTAAAACATGGGGTCAGGTCACACAATGCACAATTCTTAGCAGACATGTGCATTGTGCGACCTGACCCCGTATTATGACCCGTATTACATTACCTGCAAAATGAGCGGCTAATCAGGCTGCCTTGACAGAAACTTCAAATTCAAGGTCCAGCAGCGCGGCCAGTTTATACAATTGAGTCAGGTTTTTGTTCATGAACCTGGGGTTAAGCAGTCTCTGCACCTGGTTATCTGACGTCTTCAATTGCCGCGCCAAGTATTTCTTGGAGATTTTTTTACGGTCTATTTCTTCGTTGATTCGCGCAACAATGTTTTCAATATGGTCGCGCAGCATATATTCGGGATCCTTAACAAGAAACAGGGGCTGATCGTAAGGCAGGTAATCCGTTTTTCCATTGGCAAATTCGATTTTCAGGGTTCTGCCCGAAGTCTCCTTATCCACCTGGACATGTTCCACCGGGCCTGTAATGCCAAGGGACCCATAATGAACCACCACTTTTTTCCCCGAGACGTAAACGATATGAATCTCTTTTTTCCTGTTGGAGAATGTGGCTGATTTGAATTTCATATTTTGCCTTCCGCGATGAGTTTCTCTATAACTTTCCTCAGTTTACGGTTTACCTTTCCGCTTAAAACTCTCATATCAGGTACGACTATTTTTGCCACTTGCCGTCTGTCTTTGTAAACATGAACATGTTTTGGGGAGTGATCTCCAATCCACCATTCAATAATGTATCCGTCCCTTTTTTCCCGTCCCATCTGTGAATGCTACTACATTTAGTAGCATTTGTCTGTTTTATTTTCGAGATCCCGACACTGTCGGATAGTATAAATTCTTAGCAGACAAGTGCATTGTGCGACCTGACCCCGTACTATACGCGGAGCGCACCATGCGGAAGGTGGCATAGTCCTCGTTGCCTCTGCGGGTACGGGTGCGCCGGATGAACATGGGGGAGAGTGTGACGGCGCGGCACACCCATATCAAGCAAGATATTAAGAATATGGCGCTACATTGACCAGATGCCCCACGATTATACCGGAAATCAATGAGTTGCGTGCGAAAATCAGCGATTTGACGCCAAATTACGGCTTCGGGTGGTAAACTTGGCTTAATCGAAAAACTGCGAAACACCAACAAAAACACAGGAAAGAGAGGATGACGACAATTACCAGGATAACTGAAAACAACCGAAGGCAACAACCATGACAGCGCCGACCGCCGGCAAACGGCTATCCGAAATACAGGACTCAATCCGCCGTCACGAACGGCAATTCAAATTCTACGAAAACTGCTACCGGTTCGTTTTCCTTCTCGGGTTCCTTACAGGACCGGCCGTCGTCATTACCCTGCTGTCAGGTATTCCCGACAAGTACACCGTAATCCTGCCCGTTACAGTCAGCACTCTCATAGCCGTCAGCTTTGCCGGCAACTGGCACAACAAGGCACTGAATCACCTCAATCAAGCGCACAAACTCAAACAGTTGCAAATCGAAACGGAAAGCAACCCGCACGCAAGCAGACCGACACTAACCGACATAAAATAAAAAATACCGCACAGAGAACACAGCAATGTTAAACGTGGAAAATCGCACCGTCTTCATCAAAGACAACCGCGTTGACCTCCGCCTCGGCAACCGCGCGCCGGGCTGGATATTCCGGTCAAATGACGATACCAACCGGGAATCAAGACGGACCCCGGCCGCATTGTCGCTCCGAAGTGTTCCATAACGACAGGAACTTCACGGCTGACGAAATAAAAACACGGGGTCATAAAAACACGGGGTCAGGTCGCACAATGCACATGTCTGCCAAGAATTGTGCATTGTGCAACCTGACCCGCGTAATACGTCTCGGATTATTTTTTCAGCCTATCCAAGCACTTCTTCAGGTTGGTTTTTTTACGAAGGAAAGGAGGTTGACAAATCGTAAAAATATGTCCATAATTTATAACCAGTCATAAAATATGTCCACTTATATCGAATGCAGCCCATAACCACCATAGGCGCGGCAAAGTTCAAGGAACAATGCCTTGCACTGCTTGATAATCTTGATGCACAGGGGCTTGTGATTACCAAACACGGCCGACCCGTCGCCCTGCTCACTCCTTATCCGAAAAAACCTGGATCATTGCTCGGTTCTCTGCGCGATAAAATTGCTGTCCACGGAGATATTCTTTCGACCGGACTGGCATGGGATGCCGATGATCAATCTTGACACGCATGTACTGGTACACGCGTTGCAGGATGAGGTCCGCCCCCGCGAACGAACCCTGCTCAGGGACAATTCCTGGGGTATCTCCGCTATCGTGCTATGGGAGTTAGCCAAGCTTATTCAATTAGGCAGGGTATCGCTTGATCTCTCGGAGCCTGCTGTTGAGACTGTTTTATCAGGTATACAGGTATGGCCCCTTGATTTGGATGTAGCTCGTGCATCAACCCGGCTGGATTTTCGAGGTGACCCGGCTGACGAATTGATAGCCGCGACCAGCATTGTCCACCGCGTGCCGTTACTTACGCGGGATAAACGCATTCGGAGATCAAAGCTCGTGCCCCTGGCCTGAGAAGATTCACGGGGCCAGGCCGCACAATGCACAACTCTTTGCAAGCATGTGCATTGTGCGACCTGACCCCAGATTATACTCGCATCCAGTCGAGCGTGAATGTTCCTTCCGTTATGTTATGCACTATCCTCACCTGTTTCTATTATTGGGACAGGCGGCAAGCTTCGAAGAAAATCAGCCAGCTCTGTCTCTTCAACAATGCCTTGCGCTGCTTTTATAATCATATCTCCAAGAGTTTCTATGTCATAGTCGAGCTGAATGCCATTCAGTTTCAGGATGATCTGCATTGCCGTATGCGCCGTTCGTTTGTTGGCATCGTGAAAGCAGTGGCCGACGGCGATATAGCAGGCGTAACAGGCGGCAAGATCATAAACGTCACCGATGAGGCCATAGGCAAGCCGGTTTTCGACCCTGCCAATCACGGCTTCCACAGACCTGTTGCTCGCTACGCCGTGTAATTCGTGGCCCCGCATGACTCGTTGATGTATGGCGACGACTTGCTCAGCCGTGAGATATCGCATTACTTATCTTTGAGGTAGTCGTTTACCGCCAGCGCCTTCGGGTCCAGAGTATCGAGGGCGGACATCACTTCATCTGTTTCACAAGCACTGAAATCCAGTTTTTCCACGGCGCTCGCTGGGACAAAATACCCCACTACGTTTGAACGATTAAGAACCGCCACCGGTTGAGAACCTGCCTTGTCGATAACTTTCCTGGGCTCGCGTAACTCGGTTACCGAAATAGTCTTGTTGGTAAGAAGGGTCTCCATAGTCACCTCGTTTCTGATGAATATTGATATATGATACACATTAAAAAGTATTTTTAAAAGATATTTATAAAGTGAAGAAATAAAATTATTGGTCACAACACACCATTGGGAAATAGAATTTATTTCCTGCTATAGTGTCCTCTATACAGGACAACCTTATGGAATATGAGGACATCCCGCAAGCCCATCAAATGCTGAAAGAGATTCAGGAGTATTCATGAAAATCAAGAAATTTGACGTAGTTGACTTTCTCGGTAGTGATGAGGCAATCATTGAATACCTCAATGCTGCGCTTGAAGAAGGTGATTCCGAATTCTTCGTCAAGGCTGTTGGAGATGTAGCCCGCGCCAAGGGCATGATGAAAGTTGCCAGAAACACCGGCCTTGGCAGGCAAAACCTGTACCGGTCGCTTTCCAGAGGAGGCAACCCGCGGGTCGGTACTTTATTCAGGGTACTGGATGCGCTTGATGTCAGGCTATCGATTGTTCGTTGACATCCCCATCCCTGTTTGACGGCATTGACCCTCCTGATTCGCCGCGGTCTGCTTGAACAGCATCTGATACTCCTTAACCTCCTGTTTTTGCCTATGAAAAACACAGTCTAAGCATACGACAGCCCATCTTCTGCGTCAGCTTCCCTTTATTATTCAATAGTTTCTGTCAGGCCGCACTGGTCTGACCCTATACCCAATGAAATCAAACCTGTACCCTGATATAATATTGAAACAATTTGATCATCTGACGTCTGATTTTTTCAGTAGCGCCAGCCAGCCATGACAGCAAAAACTGCCACAACTGAATCCAAGATTCACGATCGAATACACAGGAATCTGTCAAGCGATACCATCAATGCAATCCGCCTGTTCGTGTCACACCTGTCAAAAGCGAAACTGGATAATGTGTCCAAGGTAATACTCTATGGCAGCCGCGCTCGCGGTGATCACCGTCCGGACAGCGATATTGATATTGCGGTTATATTTCACCACGCAAACCCGGATGAAGGCGTCCGCCACAAACTCCAAATGCGCCTTTCCGAGATACGATCGGAGGCCATGTTACAGGCCGACATACCCGTATCCGCCATTGCCTTATGGGAAACGCAGGTCCATCACCCGGAAGCTCAGAATAATCCTTACTTCTTCCATGACATTAATGCAGAAGGCATTGATGTTGGCACGCTGCTATGACGCCCGAGCAACACATAGAGATTGCCCATGAGCGCATCAAAGAAACAAAAATCATGCTCGATAACAACTGTTGTGGCGCCGCCTGCAAAAACATGGGATCGATGGCTGGTGGGGTGTTCAATCAGAAATAAATGAACGTGCCTCCTGATAACGTGAAGGCATGCTGTCAATGAGGTTGCTGTATACCGTCCGGGTTCCAGTCAAAAAAATGTTTTAATAATCGTTGGTGGAATTTCACCTCATACAGGTCCTTCTTTTCATATCCCATTGCCCTGCTCAACTCGTTATGACAAACAATATCGAGGACCCGCAGAATGGCGGGTTCATTGGCCTCGATTTGAAGTCGTTTGTCCGTCACCTTGTCGATTAACTCCTCCGTCGGATGACTCCTGCCGGCCTCCAGTTCGCGCTCAAGTTCGACAAACTCACGCATGAGTTCGATATGCAAAGCGGCTTTCTGGTATAAATTAAATACGAGGCTGAGACCGGTCAGGATGCTTACCACCATGGAAGGGAGAAATATAGCCAAGTCCGGCCAATCCGTTTCATTGATGAATACAGTGGCAGGACCCGACAAAAATCCGATAAAAAGCACTGTCTTATAACAGCTTTCATAAAAGTGCTGCCGTTTCGAGTGATAGCGCACCGAGCGGCGCACGTCAAACATCAGCTCGTTGTATTCTGTAATAACGTCCCTATTTTCTTGTACACTTGTTGCGGACATAGGCTGCATAACCTACTTCTTCTTGCCCCCCTTGTCTACTGGCGGTCTGGGAGGGCGTGTGCGGCTGACCGTATCATCACGTGATTTTTTGTCAGTTTCAGAATATACCTTCCTATCGGCGGGTGGCGGACCGGGCTGCCGGACTCCCTTATCTTTCTTTTCGGACATACATGTTCACCTGTTTTATTCATTATTCCGTATTACACACTCCGCCTGACCCCTTATTACACTGGTGCGGTAATCCAGTACTGGCCTTAGAGAAGTGGTACGACCAGCCTCCATTGAGAAGTTCGCTTTAAGGAACATCTAGCCGCAGGGTCAAGTATAGGGAAGCTCATGCCTGAAATAGTGTTTTCCAATATGAAATGAGCCTGAAGGGCGGACGTGATTCCAACATGAAATGAGCCTGAAATAATCGGTCTTTCTGTTCATGATACGAGGATGAAAACGATCATGAACGCAAACGAGTTAACGAGTATCGACCAGGTACGCGCCTTTCTGGCGGGCACACAACAGGTGGCCTTTGAGGTGGCCGGTGACAAGCGGAGCCGGTATGACTGGCTACGGCGCACCTTGGTGAAGTTTGATTATCCGGGCTGTAACAAGACGGACAAAGGGACACTGATGCGTTACCTGATGAAGGTGAGCGGCTATTCCCTGGCCCAGGTGAAGCGGTTGATTAAACAGTACCGGGAGACCGGCAAGTTGACGCCGCGCCAGTGCACGGCACGCGGCTTTGCCCGGCGCTACACGAAGGCGGATATCCGCCTGCTGGCGGCCATGGACGAGCGCCATAACACGCCCAACGGGCTGGCCCTGAAGAAGCTCTGTGAGCGGGCTTATTCAGTCTTCGGTCAGCGTGAGTACGAACGCCTGGCCAGCATCTCGGTCTCGCACCTGTACAACCTGCGCCAGTCGCAGACCTACCGGCGCCAGCGCCACACGGTGGACAAGACCCGGCCGGTGACCCTGCCCATCGGTGAGCGGCGCAAACCGCAGCCGGACGGTCAGCCGGGCTATATCCGCATCGATACCGTGCACCAGGGCGATTTAGACGGGGAAAAAGGGGTGTATCACATCAATGCGGTGGATGAGGTAACCCAGTTCGAGGTGGTGGTCAGCGTCGAGCGCATCAGTGAGGTCTACCTCATCCCGGCCCTGGAACACCTGCTGGAGGCCTTCCCCTTCGTTATCCTGGGCTTCCACGCCGACAACGGCTCGGAGTACATCAACAAACAGGTTGCCCGGCTGCTGGAGAAGCTGCGCATCGAGCTGACCAAGTCCCGCGCCCGGCACAGCAACGACAACGCCCTGGTGGAATGCAAAAACGGCCACGTGGTGCGCAAGCTGCTGGGCCACGCCCACATCCCGCGCCGCTGGGCCGGCCCGTTGAACGAGTTCCACCGCCGGCACCTCAACCCCTACGTCAATTATCACCGGCCCTGCCTGTTCCCGGAGACCGTCACCGACAAGAAGGGGAAACAACGCAAGCGCTACCCGTATGAGTCCCTCATGACCCCCTATGAGAAACTCAAATCCCTGGACGATGCACAGACGTATTTGAAACCGGGGGTCAGCTTTGACATACTGGACAAGGTCGCTTACCGGATCAGCGACAACGCGGCCGCGGACGCGCTGCAACAGGCGCGCCGGGACCTCTTTACAACCATCCATGAACAGGAATACAAACGGGCTTGAGATCGGGGCAGAATCTCTCTCTCTACAGGCTCATTCCAGTATTGGAAAATACTGAAATCAACCAGTAGTCGCACAATTCACAATTCTTAGAAGACATGTGCATTGTGCGACCTGACCCCGTATTATTAGCAGTATTGAAAAAGCGGAAGAATCATACAACATGGCAACCGCTTTCGTCGGCGCTATCCAGAAAAATATAAGGCAGATGCAATTAGCCAAAGATCAAGACACATGCGTCGATAACGACTAATCCGGGTCAGACCGGGTTCTCAGTCAGAAACATGTGAAAAACATGGGGTCAGGGTCGCATTCGTCGGCAACGCTGGCAGCACCGGTGCCAGGATCGCGCTGTTGAACAATGAATCCAGAGGGGAAATTGAAACCGTGGTCAGAAAGATAGAGAAAATCGAGACTGCTGTCGAAACGAAGTTTCAGGAATATTTCGTCAACGCAATGGCCCTACCGCACATGGCGGATGCGTTTCCCAACCTGGAGGAAGTGGTGACGTTGCCGAAAGGGGAAACGCCAACTACAATTCAGGAATCGACGAAGGCTGGTGAAAGTAGGCGGCGGAAGGGAGAGACACCGTAACCAATTCATTGAAAAATGGAAGGCGGAAGTCCTCGTAGATACTTCTTTATCAGGATGTCCTGTATGGCCGAAATGAAAAAGTCCCTGACCGAATCCTATTTGTAATAGGTAAGATGGTGCCAGCACTCTGGAAATTTTAAAATGGTTGGTCTGGAAAGGCTTGGCGTTTGCCGCCTGGTTCGTTACTGGTTAACTTGTATATGGCCCTACATTGCCTTAATCATGCTATTTTTCCCAGGGTGCGATAACCGAACGCCAGAAGAAATAGCCGAGGACAACTGCAAGGACACTTCTCTAGCATTCGTGGTTGCGCGTGAATTTGTCCGGGACAGGTTGAAATCACCTTCGACAGCCGTTTTTCCCCTCCAAGTGTATGATGACGTGAGAGTGTTTTATTCTGGGGATTGCAGGCATGAGATTTTCGCGTATGTCGATGCGCAAAATTCATTCGGGGCCACGATCAGGACGCCCTACTACGCCAAGGTGGAATACAGAAAAGCGACGAATAGATGGATTTTGAAGAATCTTGATATGTAATAATTTGAAGAGTTCTTCCCGCTGGTACTTTGCGGGCATGAGACCCCAAAGGTTGGTATTTTTTTCTGTCTAGTATTCGATATCGCTTTGCACCTGCCTCAGTGCCATCATCACTACCTGACAGTGGCAATGTAGTAAGCGGTTAAGGCCGCAGGTGAATCTCATTGATGGCGAAGTTAAAAAATTTGAACTTCTACAGATAAGATGAGCAATTACAATCGATTTGCCTTCTCCTTAGCCATCTCCTTTTCCGCTTCGTCTATTCGATTGTTTGCTATTTCCAGGAGTGGTTTCAGGATAAGCACAATCCGAGAAGTTTCAAGGTCCAAATAGTATTCCTCAAAAGTCAACGTGCTGACGGCATTTTCCCAGGTCGCGATGAGGTTTTCAAACGTCGCGCCATAGCTGTTCTGCATTATTTCAGTCTGGATGATTGGATCCTGTCCCATCCCCGCCGTGTATGCTTCAAGCAATTGGTAGTAGTGGCCGCTATAAGTAGTGCTTACAATCAGGTAAAGAAAGAATTCATATGACCCCTCTGGCTTGACGAATGTGAATTCGGTGGTATACGCAACCAAATCAGCAACATGCAGGTAAGCCTCTGTCTCATCAAATTTAGCGTCAGAACTATCGCAGTATAGACGACATTTCTTGTAATAGTAGCGACACCTCACTATGCCTGCGTCAGTCCATGCAGGCGGCAAAACCATCTGTCGCGGGTCTGCATCGTTAGAGCAGACCGCATAGGTGCTGGGGTCGTCTTTGTAAGCACGAAATTGATACTGGTCCGGAAACCTCTCAGCCTGAAACTCTGACAATGTCATGCCGAGTTGATAGTTTCTTCTTGAATAAGCTTGCTCCCACCCATCCTCAGACCATTTCTCTTCACCGGAAAGACAATACGGGGGCAGCAATCCAAGGATCAAGATTGCTGCTGTCAATACAGTCCTGCTTCCACTCAGTATTTTCCAATACTGGAATGAGCCTGTAGAGAGAGAGATTCTGCCCCGATCTCAAGCCCGTTTGTATTCCTGTTCATGGATGGTTGTAAAGAGGTCCCGGCGCGCCTGTTGCAGCGCGTCCGCGGCCGCGTTGTCGCTGATCCGGTAAGCGACCTTGTCCAGTATGTCAAAGCTGACCCCCGGTTTCAAATACGTCTGTGCATCGTCCAGGGATTTGAGTTTCTCATAGGGGGTCATGAGGGACTCATACGGGTAGCGCTTGCGTTGTTTCCCCTTCTTGTCGGTGACGGTCTCCGGGAACAGGCAGGGCCGGTGATAATTGACGTAGGGGTTGAGGTGCCGGCGGTGGAACTCGTTCAACGGGCCGGCCCAGCGGCGCGGGATGTGGGCGTGGCCCAGCAGCTTGCGCACCACGTGGCCGTTTTTGCATTCCACCAGGGCGTTGTCGTTGCTGTGCCGGGCGCGGGACTTGGTCAGCTCGATGCGCAGCTTCTCCAGCAGCCGGGCAACCTGTTTGTTGATGTACTCCGAGCCGTTGTCGGCGTGGAAGCCCAGGATAACGAAGGGGAAGGCCTCCAGCAGGTGTTCCAGGGCCGGGATGAGGTAGACCTCACTGATGCGCTCGACGCTGACCACCACCTCGAACTGGGTTACCTCATCCACCGCATTGATGTGATACACCCCTTTTTCCCCGTCTAAATCGCCCTGGTGCACGGTATCGATGCGGATATAGCCCGGCTGACCGTCCGGCTGCGGTTTGCGCCGCTCACCGATGGGCAGGGTCACCGGCCGGGTCTTGTCCACCGTGTGGCGCTGGCGCCGGTAGGTCTGCGACTGGCGCAGGTTGTACAGGTGCGAGACCGAGATGCTGGCCAGGCGTTCGTACTCACGCTGACCGAAGACTGAATAAGCCCGCTCACAGAGCTTCTTCAGGGCCAGCCCGTTGGGCGTGTTATGGCGCTCGTCCATGGCCGCCAGCAGGCGGATATCCGCCTTCGTGTAGCACCGGGCAAAGCCGCGTGCCGTGCACTGGCGCGGCGTCAACTTGCCGGTCTCCCGGTACTGTTTAATCAACCGCTTCACCTGGGCCAGGGAATAGCCGCTCACCTTCATCAGGTAACGCATCAGTGTCCCTTTGTCCGTCTTGTTACAGCCCGGATAATCAAACTTCACCAAGGTGCGCCGTAGCCAGTCATACCGGCTCCGCTTGTCACCGGCCACCTCAAAGGCCACCTGTTGTGTGCCCGCCAGAAAGGCGCGTACCTGGTCGATACTCGTTAACTCGTTTGCGTTCATGATCGTTTTCATCCTCGTATCATGAACAGAAAGACAGATTATTTCAGGCTCATTTCATGTTGGAATCACGTCCGCCCTTCAGGCTCATTTCATATTGGAAAACACTCACTCATGCTATATCTAATTTGACGTGGTACTATGAATAAGCCCAGTCAACCATATCCTTCAGGGTCACTTGACATTAAGCTCTGGCACCTACCACTGAATCTGATCAAATACACTCCGGAATTGTGGGTATTCCTTCTGCTGGTCAAAGCTCATACTCTGGGCAACACGTCTTAGTATCATGTTTTTAATCTACAACATCCGAGGACATTCTTTGATTAATTACATTATCAGCAAGCGCTACAACGCGCAATAATCCCCATTCCGGAACCCAGTGCGTGTGACCATATTGACTGGCGGCCCACTTAGCGGGCGGACGTGTTTCGCAATTGACTGTGCATGGCATGCCGGCATTCAGAACGGTATCAATGTTGCTGCGTCCTTGTGCTTTACCGAAGATCGCAATCTTCTGACCCCCCTGTGTATTACATACAAGCCTAAGGTCGCCTCTTGGTCCTTCGCATAATCCTCCTTCATCAAAGCCGATTAGTCGGAACAAGTCTGTTTTATGCGTCCTGCCTATGCGGTTAAATTGGACTACCTTGGTAAGTAAATTCACATCTGATTTCTTCCATTGAGCAGCCAGCCACCCATTTGCGGCCTGGGTGTGCGTCAAATCGTTTCCCCACCATTCCGGATAATTAAACGCGCTTCTCGGCAGATTGGCCCCGATGATTTTCTCAATTTCAGCAAACGTCAATGTCAGCTTGTTAGTTTTGACTCTCACCAGATAGTGGTGAAGGGGTGCATATTTGCTCATTATGATTGGCTGATATGTTTCTTATTGGGTAATACAACTGTAACAAAAAAACACCCCTTCAGGAACAAATACATTATACATCTCATCCCCCAGGAATTATGACTCTGCCATGTATTTCCTCTCTTTCCAAATTATTAATGAAGCCGTAATGAAGCCGACGTTTATGGCATAAATAAGAACGGCGTGTCTTACCTATTATTGTTGAGTCTCTGAACGAACTAACAACCTATATCAGTGGCCGTCTATCAAATGATGAAGGATGCTGATCACATACGTAGAAAAACGCGTGATGTCCCTCAATTCATACCGTGGTAAACGCCCCGATTTATAGGCGCCCCAGTGTTCATAGACCTTCGCGAATTCTTCTCTGCGTATGTGCTGACGATTGATAGCGTTCGGCGGTTCCACTTGGACGAATTCGGATTCTACAGAGGAAATCGTAAAAACACCGCCGAGATACTCTTTATGTTGGCTCCAGTTCCTGATTGTGTCACCTACGCTGATCTCCCGTTGGAGCTTGTGCCAAAGCGATTCGAAATCTTGTTCAGGGTGAATCATAGAATTAAAACACCTCGAGTAATATCGATTGATGTTGCTCGGTAACAAAAGCCTGCGGAAACACCGGGTCAGGTCGCACAATGCACATGTCTGCTAAGAATTGTGCATTGTGCGACCTGACCCCGTATTACACTGCCTCAGGTAATCGGTCAAAATATTTCCAGAAGCGAGGGGTGGTCCGATGCATCTACAGTTTTGAGAGAGTGCCTTTTTCTTTGGCTTCAATCGCATCTGTAACCAGGAAATCCAGTTTTCCACTTTCTGAATCCGCTTCGATTTGCCTGTCCCAATTTTCCCAATCCCGATCATAGAACCATTGCCTTAACTGATCATAATCGGCTTCAGACAGAGACAGTATCTGATCCTGTATTTGTGCAATGTTTAACATAACTTTCTCCTGACCATCTTGGGGCGGAAGCGGAGCGGTTGGTACAATCATAACAAAATAACCGTTGCTTGTTTAATTCTGTAGGTGCGGAAAACTGCGTATTTCACTGGAAACCACAGGGTCAGGTTGCACAATTGTTATCAGTCTTAATCGCTTTATTGCGATAGGTTTCTTCGATGTGCATAGCAAGTGAGACATAGATTAAAGCTTCACGAGCCATCTTCATAAGGAGTAGAGCTTTAGCCTGAAAGTCTTCGATTAATATAAATCTGTGTGTATCAGTGCTTTCGCCATATTCCAAGTATTGGAAACTGAGAAAACGGTGTTCGATCTGTTGCCTTAATTTGGCGATGTCAGCAGCGTCAGGTTCGGATACCTCTTTGAATGTCTCGTTGAATAAATCTTTAGAGAGAAAAAATAAACCTTGCAAAAGCCAGTTATGACTGTCTTTGAATATTGGTCGGAGAGCGGACGTGCCGCTGTTCGGTTTTTCATACCATATACTACGAAAGTTGACTTCCCTCGCCTTTAGACCTATCTGAAAATAGTCATTCAAAAAAAGGCCGATCTTATCGAATATTGCATAGCAAGACCTAAATGCAGCCTTTAGTTCTTCGGTATAGTGACCTAGCAGTTGGCCTTCGCCGTTTTCGAGCATGAGCACATCGCGCATCAAAAAATCCTGGTCGTCTACATGAAGAGCACGATAGAGACGATAACGCGTACTGACATATTCCTGTTTCATTAAGTTATAGTACCCAGGAAATCGGGGCAACTCCCCGATCTTATAAGTGTGGGTTGGCAGATGTAATACATCGGTTGCTGCTACACTGACTGTGTATGCGTCATTTAGTGGGTTTAGATAAAGTCGTTCGCGCAAACACCAACGGCGATATGAACGCTCTTCTTCGGTATCACCTAGCGACCACCGGTCCAAGTCGATATCATCATCGTATTGATTGCGGAGAAGATAGTCAGCAATCTGTTTACGATGTTCTATCAACTCGGGCACGACAAAGTCCCGGTCTCCGCTTTCCCAGAAGGCGTCTTTATCAAGTGCCTCGTCAAAAAGAGACAGTGCCGCTGCCAAGAGAATGAATGTATGGCTGTGATCGTACAGTTTTCCTGCATAAAACCCTACCGCTTGCGCTCGGTTAGCAAGTGCTTTAGCGAATAGGGAATTAATCTCCAAAGCCTTCAACCACTGTTCGTTCGCCGCAATGGGACGCCCCAGAGAATTCAAGCGATTGGCAAGGTTAGTGCGTATCTGACAGGCAATGATGTGATTGATTGTCTTGAAGGCCGGTTCATTAATCGCCCGCCGGAGAGATAAAATATTCTGAATACCATCCGGTTGCTCCCAGTTCCTGATGTAGTTCTCATCCTGTTGTTTTGCAGTAATGATGGCACTAAATGTATTGGACTGATAATACAAAAGATGGACTCGATCTTCGCCTTTGGCGGTTCTCAGCAGGTTTTCACAATCCTCAGAGAGTTGGCGAAGAGACGCAGCATCACCTGCATCTGATGCTGCGTCGATTAGATGTGCCAGCTCATCAAGGGTGTTCATAGGAGGATATGGATATTAGGTTAATTTACAGAGCTTATAGGAGGTTCCCACCATGCTTTCAGCTCACTGGTATTATACTTATTCCTTTCCACGCCACCTTGCTTTTACCTTCATTCCGGCTTCCAATGGCGCTCGCATTTTTTCATAGAGCATAAACAAGTGTTCGACGCGCTCGCGTTCGGAGGTAAAGCCGGATTTTCGGTAAAGTCTGTCCACTGCCCGGTCAAGGGCTTGGTGCGCCCGGCGCAGGTTCGGCGGCATGAGGTCGGGGTCGTAAAGTTCAGCCAGTGTCGCGTTTGGATGCTCAGCGCGGGCGTCCAGGATGGCTTGTGCAAGTGGTTCCAGTTTTGAGAAGCCTGCGCTTTCGTCTCCAAAGCCAGGCGGTGTCGGGTAGGTGTTGTAAACGAGGCCGATGGAATAGCGGTAATCGCTCTTCAGCCGCCCGCCGATATAACGCAGCCAAGCCATGTGCATGCTTGATGTCAGCAGGGCGAAATCCGCGAGGGTGGCGCCTTCAAGAACGCGAACGAGGTTGCTCGGAATTGTGGGTGGTTCCAGCCAACCGATAGGCACGTATTTCCGGCGTTCCGAACTGACCTCGGGAATGACCAGAAACGGAGCAGTGGGGAGAACGTTTACGTGATACAGCGTCGGCGTTTCCGCAAGTTTCAATGTGGGACCGCTGTTACTGGCATGACGATAGTCGCGGACATCGGCAATACGTTCCCGTAAGTAAGGCAGCTTCGCCAACTCATCCGGGGCCGCATCATGCAGGGCAAGAATCCAGCGCTTGCCGCCTTGCAGAAATTCCTGCGCACCGACATAAGGATGAAGATAAACCGCGGCATCCGGCTCGGCTTTCAGAAAAGCGGTTCGTTCGTCCGCGTCGAAAATGTAATAACCGCCATCAATAGGTTTGGAACCGATAATCAGCTTCCCCATGCCGTTAATCGGGTTGCGTTCACTTTGTACCGTCAGGTGCGGGTCAGCCAGTCCGCCGGCATCAAACAGGTAAGGCGAGATTACGGCATGGCCGGTTTCTTCCGGTTCACCGTTAATGTCAGGATAACTGAACAGCCGTTTACCTGCCAGCGCTTGTCCCCCCCGCCTGTCCAGGCCGATAATCACGACGTGGACGTGCGCCTTGCCCCGCGCATCCGAGCCCCAGGCAAAGGTCCGGTGGGCAAAGGCAATCTCCAGCTTGCAGCGGTCGAACAGGATGGGCCAGAGCTGTCCCACCTGCTCACCCTGGGTGATGGAATTGGTGGAGACAAAGCCGATACGGGCTGCACCGGTTTTAACATACTCTCCCGCCTTGATAAACCAGGCGGTCACGTAGTCAAGGGTGCCGCCGCTTTTACCCAGTGATGCAATCCGGCGCACCTGCTCACGCTGTTCCTGTGTCTGGAACTTGGCCCCCACGAAGGGCGGGTTGCCGAAAACGAAAGAGCATTGCCGGGCGGGCAGCAATTCTTCCCAGTCAATTTCCAGCGCATCGCCGTTAACAATATGCGGCGCGGTCTGCAACGGGATGCGGGCGTAAATCTGCCCGAACTCCAGGCTTAGCCGGTTGTTCATGATGTGATCCATCATCCACAGCGCGGTCTCCGCGATGCGGGCCGGAAACTCGTTCAGTTCAATCCCGTAGAACTGGTCCACGTCAATTACTGACAGGTCTTGCGCCATTGCGTCCAGTTGCCCGGCCTGGCGGATTTCCTGCAGCACCTCGATTTCCAGCGCGCGCAATTCCCGGTAGGCGATGATAAGGAAATTGCCGCAGCCACAGGCCGGGTCGAAGAAGCGCATTTCTCCCAGCTTTTTCTGAAAGCGTTGTAGTTCAGTAATACGGCGGCTGTCCTTGCGGGACTTCAGGCGGACAAACTCGGCCCGCAGGTCGTCCAGGAACAGCGGCTCAATCACTTTCAGGATGTTCTTCTCAGTGGTGTAGTGTGCGCCTGATGCGCGGCGTTCCTCCGGGTCCATGATGGACTGGAACAGCGCGCCGAAAATGGCCGGTGAGATGTTCGACCAGTCGAAATTGCAGGCATCAAGCAGCGCCCTTCGCATGGCCGCGTCAAACGCGGGAATACGCAACGGCCCGTTGAACAACTCGCCGTTGATGTAGGGGAACCGAGCCAGGTCTTCATCGCGGGTTTTCACTCGTTGGTCTTCCGGCGTGTCGAGCACCTGGAACAATTCAATCAGTCTTGCGCCGGTATCCGAACCGTCCTCCCCCGTGCGGGTTTCGATGAAATCGAGGAAGATGTCGCGCGGCTCAAAGATGCCGGTGTCGTCGGCGAACAGGCAGAACACAATGCGCACCAGGAAGCGTTCCAGGTCGTGCCCGCGATAACCCGATTCGAACAGGGCATCATGTAATCGACCGACCAGTTCGGAGGCGTGTATGTTAACCGGGTCCTGATCGCGGAAGGTTCGTCGTTGTACTCCCAGGATAAAACCAAATGCCTCCACATGCTCAGGCAGGTCTTTCAGCGGAAAAGCTAAAGTCTTGCGTTCATCCAGGTCGTGCAGTTCGAAACTCTGGAAGTCGCTGACCAGGATGTAACGAGGACGTTCGCTCTCTTTCAGGGCATCGAAATATTCTCCGGCTTGATCATAAGCCTTGGTAAGAGCACGCCCAATACTCTTTTGCTCAACGATCAGAACACCCGGCCAGAACAGGTCGATAAATCCAGAGCGGTTATCCAGTTTCTTTACGTGCTGTTCGTAGCGGGCAACTGTGCGCCGTTTGACCCCGAATATCTCAAAGAAGTCGTTATAGAAACTCTGGGTTTCGCTACGCTCGCGTACCGTGTTCCACCACTCCTGTACAAAGCTGGCGGCGCGTACACGTATTTCGTTCCAGGAAAGGTGCATTTGCTCGTAATTGTTAGAAACTGATGAATAGGATCACATCTGTTTCACTGGATTCCTTCACTTACAGGAAGGGCTAACATGGATGCCACAATTTCAATCAGCAACTAATCCGTATTCCCTCATCTGTCCTTTACGATATTGCTCGATTGATTCAGCCAGGTGTGCGGTATTTGCCGGACTCTTTAACAGATAAGCAGTCTCCGCCAGTCCGCTGGAATTATCGGTTGACGAACTGGCGCCGGTATCTTCTTTGCGCTGGCGTGTATTGATTTTGCAATTGGTATCCTCCTTGTCTTCTTTTCCGTATTTCAATTTAGTTACCTCCAATTACTCTACCCGCATGGGCGCGACTGAAATCTTGGACATGTCGTTTCACGTCGAAAACCGAAGTTTAACGCCGTACGCTGCTGATACCTTTGTAAGTGTATCAAGGCGCGGATTTCGTTGCCCGGACAAGGCTCTGGAGAGTGCAACTCGATCCAGTTGGGCATGGCGCGCAAGTGCCGATATGCCGCCTTGTGCCTCGGCCACATTGCGAAAGGCTTTCATGAGCAAGCGCGGATCGTCCTCCATGTCTTCGATAGCTGCGTTCAGGTAAGCAACAATATCCTCCGGCGTTTTGAGATAATCACTTGCCTTATGTTCTTTAATAGGCATCTGTTTTCTCCTGTTTGTAGGCTTTCCAGTGAGAGTGGGCCTGTGCAATATCGCGGGATTGCCGTTTCTTCATCCCACGCCCCAGCAAAATCACCAGATCATCACCGTATTGACGCTTTCTAATCCCCCTTCCCGCTACGGAATTCACAGACCCGGACGATAACGTAAGCGATCAACGCGAAGATGAAAAATATCAGCAGCATGACCGCGATGGACTGCAATGACTCGATAACTGTCCGATAGATTTCCAGTATCCATCGCTCCGATGTCAATACCGGCGGGCTGTAATCTTCCGTGGGCGGCCGCAGGAATTTCTCAAGGTAGTGAATTTGAACCCCGCCGGATATGCCGACGACGTAGATGGCGAATTGCAGGTACCTCGTCCAGGCATAGGCAATCTCATCGGCGACTATCCGTTCCAGGACACTGTCTATGGGCTTCGTAAACAGTCTCGCTATGATGAAGCAGACAATAAACGATACGACAAACGTGACACCTAAAAGTGATAAGAACATCGGTAAATCCCCGGATTAATATTTCTCAACAAGAGGTGGCGCTTATTTCCTTAACGGCCAGAAGCCAAAGTAATCCGTCACGACAACCAGGACCGGAAACGTCAGCCCCAGCAGGGCGGACGCGAGCCATAATTCTTCCTGGTAATGGCCTTCCGGTCCGGCCGCCAATGGCCCGGATACGACCGGTCCCAGGAGCAGGTATAACTGTTGCAGGATAAAGGCCGCAACGGCACAGAAAACCGCCAGCGCCAGGCCCTTGAGTGGTTGTTTCAGTTCGGCAAACAAGGTCCCCTGCATCAGGCTCAACGGCAGGAATATGCCGAAGATATAGGAAACCGGCACCAGTGACAGATAACGGACCCGGTCCATGCCTGCAACATGCACCCCGGCGTAATACACAACAGCCCCAAGCACGATGACGACAGCCGAGGCGGCCAGTACCTTGATACTCGAATTCGAAATGCCGGCGACCGGCCAGAAGTCAAACAGCACCAGGGTTAAAATCATTGCCACCGTGGTTACGGCAAAACTCATCGGGATCCAGGCCATGAACATACCGCCCGGATCGGCGTCGGGGAAATATACCGGTGCGCCTTCAAGGAAAGAGAAATCAAAGAATACCGCATATACGGCATAAGCCCCGAAATAGGCTGTCAGCAGCACACTGGCGCCGATTACGAGCGGGTTATTGCTGAACAGCGTAACAGGCCAGCAGTGCCATAAAACAGCGAACCAGAACGTCACCACGACGGTCAGTATGGTATACATCAACAGCATGGGTGTGATGCCGTGGCCTTTGCCGACCAGGTGATAGGTGAGTACGGCTGCCACTACACCGATCAGTGCCGTCAGAACTGTCAGGGTTATGCCCCTGGCCGGCTGCGCCATCCTCGACGCTGCAGCCGGGATGGAACAATGCCATACCAGTGCGAACACGATTTGCGCAGGCACGCAGCACATGAACAGGAAAGCGACCCAGGTGCTGAAGGTGGTCTCCTCGAATAAACTGATGATCCCAAGTGAGATGATGATGACCAGCAGCAGTGCGGCCAGGCCAAGTAATGGCTGTTTCATAACTTTCTCCGGAAGGTATATGCAGGATTGTGGACTATTGTTTTATCCTGATGCAAATGATACAGCTTTTATTTTTCGGATAAAGCGCCCCTTCGGGGCAGGTATTTCACTGGATTCCCGCCTGCGCGGGAATGACGATTGGGGGCAGGTGTTTCACTGGATTCCCGCCTGCGCGGGAATGACGATTGGGGGGCAGGTGTTCCACTGGCTTCCCGCCTGCGCGGGAATGACTCCTTTCATTCGTCATGCCGGGCTTGACCCGGCATCCAGTAAAATAAAGACTCCTTCATTCCTCAGTGACCCTGCCTCGCAGGGATTTTATCCGGCCGCGCCGGGTTTTCTCGTCCAGTCGCCTCCGCCGAGAGCTTTCGGTGGGCGTGGTCGGCCGCCTGATCTTCCTCGTTACGGTAACGCTTCTGACCAGTTCCTGCAGGCGTCGCAGGGCATCGGTTCGATTCTTCTCCCGGGTCCGGTATTTGCCGGCCTTGATGACCACCACGCCGTCCCCGCTGATGCGGTGGTCCCTGAGGTTCAGCAGGCGCTGTTTATACAATTCCGGCAGTGATGAGGCGCGGACATCGAAGCGGAGATGAATTGCCGTTGAGACCTTGTTGACGTTCTGTCCCCCCGCCCCGCGCGCGCGGATGGCTGAAATTTCAATTTCATCATCCGGAACGGATATTCTGCGCGCAGCTATCTTCAGGTCACGACCGACAGGAAATTCTCGTTCAATCTCCTGTCATGGTAGAAGATCGCCCTGCCCAGTTCTTCCGCCGTCCAGGTAATCGGTTCCCGGTCGGGATACCAGGTGTAATCGCCGCAGAATACTTCATTGCGATTGCCCGAAGGGTCGAAGAAGTAAATGGTGCGGCCCCGGGTAATGCCATGACGGGTAGGACCGATGTCGATGGAGATGTCGTGCATGCTCATGAGGTCGGCGGCCCGCAGCACCTCTTCCCAGGTCATCAGCATGAACGAAACGTGGTGCAGTTTGTTCGGCTCGGGATATTCCACGAAGGCCAGGTCGTGGGCCTTGTTCGAACAGGAGACGAAGGTTACGTTCATCTCGCCTTCCGGCGTCAGTACCCGCTCGGTCAGGTCAAACCCCAGCACATCGGTAAAAATCTTTGTGGTTTCGATAATGTCAGGGCCGTACAACAACACGTGGTCGAACCGGTACACCTGCATGCCTTTCAGCCCTTCCGGCCAGGGATTGGGGTTCGTCCGGCCCAGCCCGTCGCCAATCTGTTTTTTCTCGGCATACAGTTCGAATGAATGTCCGGACGGGGTCTGGAAACGCGCTCGCTCGCCACAGTTGTTGAGTTCGCCTTCTGCAATCCATTCTACCGCTATACCGTGATTCTCCAGTTTTCCCACCAGATCATCCACGTCGGCCCGGGAGAAAGTCTTGTACCCGGTATAATCGATTCCCGGTGAATCAGCTTCCCTGAGCACGATGGAAAAACAGTCCAGCTCATCCCATGCCTTGAGATAAACCCTGCCCTGTTCATCCTCATCGGTTTTAATCAGACCCAACCGCTCCGTGTAGTACGTTACCGATTCATCCATATCCAGCACTCGGATGGCCGCATGGCCGGGCCGCATTACACCTGTAAATGACATTGTCTTCTCCTCCTGTTATCGATATTGCAAAGCTCTTGACAGTATATTTATATTTGGGGTCAGAGTAAAAATCTATTCTCCTACCTGCCGGGGGCGGATTTGAAATCCGTCCCCATTGTCTCCGTGTATTTTTACGCTGACCCCGGATTCATGCCTGTAATAAAATGTTTTTGCCATTTTCCCAGAACTTTCAAGCGCAGATCAGCCTCGGGAAACAGCTTGCATGCCAGACAGATGCCCTGCTCTTCGTCCTCCACTGGCACCTGTTCCCGGCTCATCTTGCCGGTCCGGTAACGGCCGTCTCCCACGACCTGCACGCGGCATACGCCGCAACCTCCGCCCCGGCAACCCACCGGAATACCCTTCCTGCCAAGCTGCTCCATGGCCTTGAGAACGTTTCGTTCTGCCGAACAGGCGAATTCCTCCCCACTGTCTTCAATGGCAATTATAAATTTTTTTGCTGTAGAGCACACAGAGAGCACGTTTGTATATACGATCTGACCACTATTCAGAACTTCTTGAACAGGGCGCTGCGCCGCGCCGGTTTGGCGCTGTCCGCCGCTGTGAAAAAGTTTTCCATGAAGATGTGCTCTTCGAACAGCCGCCCGCGCATCAGGCTGGTGATGCTGCTGTCGATCATGGGAGGAGGTCCGCACAGGTAGGCCTTGTGCCCTTCAAACCGTTTCCCGAAATGTTCCTCGGCCAGTTCATGCACGAAACAACGCGGCCCGTCCCAGTCATCAGTATCTGCGGGCTCGGATAATGCCGTAATATAATGAAAATTATCATGCTGCACAGCCAGTTCGCTGAACAGGTCGAAATAATAAAGTTCAGCCTGGTTGCGGGCGCCGTAGACAAGAGTGATTGCGCGTTCCTCGCCATTTTCCAGCAGGTCGAGGATCATTGACTTCGGGCTGGACAGGCCTGAACCGCCGGCCAGGAAAATCATCGGCTCCGGCGCCGACTTGCGCACGAAAAAACGGCCCAGGGGCGCGGTAAAACCGAGTTCATCTCCCACCTCAAGTTGTTTGTGCAGGTACGTGGTAGCCTGCCCGTCTGCGACGTGGCGCACGTTCAGTTCGATGACATTTTTCTCGGAGGGCGGGTTGGCCAGGGAAAAAGCACGGGGGATCTCAACACCCGGAACGTTGAGGTTCAGGTACTGGCCGGCCTGAAATTCAATGCCGTCACCCGGCGCCTCCAGCCATATGCCTTTAACGGTCGGGGTTAAATCTTCGATCCGGACCACCTTGCCGGTATAATCACCGACCGGCAAATGCTGCGCGTCTTCTTCCTCCTCAATATCCGCCTCTATGACGATATCCGATACGAGTGTTGCACAACAGGCCAGGGTCTTGCCTTCATCCCGCTCGATGTCCATCAGCGCAAACGAGGAAGCTTCATTGTGCTCGACCTCGCCTTCCAGCACATCTACCTTGCAGGTGCCGCATACGCCGTGATTGCACGCATAAGGCAACCAGACCCCGGCGCGCAGCGCGGCATCCAGCAGTTTCTGATCGTCTTCAACCTCTATCGTCTCACCCAGAGGTTCTATGGTTGCCTGGTAGGACACGGACGAATCCCGATGGAAATCCGGAGTTAATTGCCCACTCCGTGCATTCCCTCGAGTCCGGGGGTAGTGACCCGGATGAATGAATTATGCGCGATACCGTTCTCGGCAAAAGATTTATCCAGGTCGGGTTGCCAGGGTTCGTTCTCCAGTTGCCAGACGCCCTGGTCCCAGTCGACCTTGTCAGAATCAGGATGCTGAGGATAGTCGGGAGCGAACACCTGCTCCAGGAAATCCCTGAATTTCATGTCCGGCGGCAACCGGTAGGTATTGGGCGCGCAGTAGATGAGGTGATGGTCCCAGACCACGTATACGTTGATATCGCCGCCGTAATTTTCCACCCGGTTGGCGCAGGGAAAATCGTACGAATCACCGACAAACTTCACCGGCATGCAGGTTCACCTCCTCTGATATACGGGCCGACCCTGTTCCATCAGGCCGGCGCGTCGGCCGGTTTACCTGACTGGGCTTTCCAGCCTTCCCACATGATGTGATCTTCAGACCCGTAATACTCACCGGTTTCCTCATCCTTGATATGCAGCCATTCCTTGTAGGCTTCCAGGGTGGCGCCGCCGCAGTTACCCTGGTAGATCTGTTGCGGCGGGATATAAGCCTGGCAGTATTTCTCCGGTTCGTGATCGAAGATATCCTTGCAACCCTGCGAGCACATCTGGTGCTTGGTGCCCTTGTATTCCGATACCAGGCAACAGTTCATCAACGGATCATCGGGCATGGTGTGGAAGATGGGGATCTGGCAGACGTTGCACACGACCGGCAGGCGTTTCTGGAAGAAACGTTCGCCTTTCCTGTCCAGTTCAGCCCAGTATTCATAGCGCGGACGGTACACGGTATCGAACAGTTCACCGTACTCGGCCGAAAACCAGTCCAGCTCCTCCTCGGTCGGTATCCAGGTATACAGGGCCGTGGCATGGGAAAACTGGTAAATGGTGCACCAGAACTCATGGGTGATACGGTATTTTTCCTTGGTGGCCACTTCATGATACTTGGGCGGCCTCAAGCCGTAACGGGCCAGGTCGTTGAACAAGGCCATCCCGCTCTCCTCCCAGTAGATCTCCCAGGCCTGGCGCCAGGACATCACCTTCTTGGGCAACATGTAGTCCATCATGGTGCCCACCAGCCCGAGCAGGCGATAACCGCGCCAGAACCATTTGTCCAGCCATTGCTGTACGATGGGCAGGTTGCCTTCGTCCTGTTCCAGCATGAACTTGATGACTTCAAGCCCCAGGGTCATGTGGCGCGACTCATCGGACTGGGCCGAGAAGCCGAAAGTGGTCGTCGCCATGTCACCGTTGTAGGCGGCGCCGGACACGAACGGCATGAACAGCAGGTTGGTCAATACGTATTCAAAGGAAAATGAAATGGCGGTGATCAGCTCAAACGGCCCGGCGGTGACCGCATCTTCAAAATAACTCTTGGGAATGGACAGGTACCAGGCCCGATCGCGGATTCTTGCAAACTGCCGGAAGCCGTTGAAGTACTTGTTGTAATGGCTGAAGGCATGCATCTGCGTCTGGTAATGGCGCATTTCATCGATGGACTGGAACTGGCAGGCTACGCGGGCGCCGGCGCCGCGAAAACCGCGGCCCAGCATGGCGAAGCCGCGGAAAGCGGCGTACTCCAGTGGCGTAACACCCTGCATCCAGATCTTCACGGCATTCATGTACCGTGCATCGGATATGTTCAACTGGCTGTTGTTCTGGGCAAAACCATCAAGGATGGCGTAGAGTTTCCTTTCCTTCTCCGCCTGGTATTTCCAGTAAGCGTCCATGGTGAGACGGAACGGGTCCTGCCACTTGTCCCAGTCCTTGATCTTTATACCCTCGTACTTGTCGTAGGGGAATACGTCATCCATGGACTGGTAGGTAGTCTCCCAATCCAGTCCTCGGGTCATAAGCTGGTATTTTTGAGTCAGGTTAAGGCGTCTGGGTTTAGCTGCCATCGTATGTTCCTCTTAAACTTTCCGGGGACGGATTCAAGCATGCCCCCGCATGTTGTAAGCGGGGGTCCGTCCCCTTGTCTCGGATTAGATATTCCACTGTAAAACAAATTCATCATCGTCTTCTTCGATGTTGCCGGCCAGGGAAATCAGCGTGAGGTGGATGTCCTGCAGGTTGAAATCTCCGCCGATTTTTTCTTCCACGGTCTCTCGCCTGATTACCAACCGTTTCGGACAATCTATTTTAACCATCCCCGGAGAATCATTCACCACCGCTGCCGGGTTGTCTTCGACGATCGCCTGTATGATGGGCTGCGCATCAGGATTGTTCTGCAATGCAATGAATACGTTTTCAGCCATGACTTCACCCCAGACCGATTTTACCCGACCTGGCTTCAAGCCGGTTTGAGATCTCACCAATCACGTCTGCACTGCGCCCGGCAAAGACATATTCCGCCAGCGGCATAGCGGCGTTTTTGACTTCCGGCAGCCATTTGTCCTTCCATCCCGCCAGCAATGCCTGGTTTTCTGCGGATTCACCGGCTGCCGTTTTTATCGTGTGATCCGTCCACCTGACAGCTTCGGCAAACCATTCGACAAAAAACTCCGTGACCATGGCAAAGGACGCCCCGCCATGTTTAACGATTTCGTCATCGAAATACTGGAATACCAACGGTTGCAATATCCCGTCCAGCAGGAAATTCTGCAGCAGGTGCAGTTCAAACCAGTCCTTGATCACGAAACTGTCCTCGACCAGTTTCCGCAGTGGCTGCCACATAGGGTCATCCAGCCATTCCGACTTGGCCCGGTCCAGTATTTCCGGATCGTTGTTTGACAGTATCAGGCCGATACGCGTGATGTACTGGGCATTCCCCAGCCGATCCATGCCCTGGAAATCCGCGGCGATGGGCATGGGAGTGCCGAAACCGTAAGCTGCAATAAACAGGTTGTTGTTGTTCGCTCCCCATTCCGCATGGCGGAACGGTATGATGACTTTTCTGATCTTTTCTATCAGGCCCCCATCCAGGGCAAGCAATAATCCTCTTTTCTCAACGACGGAAAAGTTTTTTTCCATGGCCTCCTGCTGCTTTGACCGCTGGATAACATAAGTGCCGTAGTAATAGTGGCGCGGGTCCGTCAGGTCATCGAAATCCCGCATTTTGATGTCGGTGCGGTCCGCATCGAAGACTTCATGTTCCGGGTCCCAGGTGGGACGGTAGTGAAACACGTCCTGCTGCTGCACGCCATACATCACTTCCTGGTAGCGACTGGGGACTTTGCCCTCGCCCAGTTTTTCCGCAACATTGTCGAACGTGATCCTTCTCTGCTCAATTTTTGTTGTTTTAATATCGATTGACATCTGACTGCTCTCAATGAGTTAGCGATTCACTCGTTTCGTCTTCACCCTCGGTTTCGCCATAACGCCATTTTTCCTGTTGTCTTGCCACCGCTTCGGCATCTTCATCGCTCAGGAACGTCACCTGGTTGGACCGGCAAAATTCAGTGAATGCCTCTGTGGGCAAAATCATTTCCAGATAGAGAGTCGGATCGTCAAAGGAAAAATGAAACTCGACGAACCCCGGCCTGTCCCTGTTGGTGATGCGCACATAACGTTTCTGTGCCATCATCATACCCGTTTTTTTCTCTTTGTCATGCCCGGAAACAAATAATATCGATTTTTTCAGAAAATATCGATAAATTCAACATTCAAATATCCAGCCCCAGCAATTTCGCATAGACCCGGTGCGGTTCGGGCTCCGTTTCACCTTCCAGGCTGACGCTGATATTGACGGAATCGAAATAATCATACCAGAGGGATTGCTGAATATTACTGTCCAGTTCATGGATCGCCTGCGCCGAGTCCATGGCGAACACACCCACATAGCCCTCGTCCGGCGCCTTGTTCAGTGTACGGTCCACCCGACTCCAGCCCAGCGTCATGACGCCGTGACTGCGCGCCTCGTTGACGGCGCCGTCCAGGGAGCGCAGGTAATCCGCCTGCTCGTCCTGTGACAGGGCATGCCATTTATCATTGGGTTCCCAGAGGATCATCAGTATCTGCATCGGCTCGTCCCTTACAGTTTGACCAGGCAGTCAACCAGGTCTTCAGGACAGGAATAAAACGGCGAATGGTCCGTTTCCAGGGTGAGTAACGCATCAAGCCGGGCATTGTGCAGCATCTTCTTCTGCATGGGCCAGGTCAACGCCTGGTCCCTGGTGCACTCGATATAACAGCGGCGCACCTGCCCGTAGTTCTCCTCGGAGATGCTGACCGGTTGCACCAGCGGCGCCAGCGGTTGCGGGCGCAGCCGTGCAATCGCATTGCGGGTGTCCTCCTCGCTGCACAGGCCGTAGAAGCATGCCGGGAGCCGGTCCTCGGGTATGGTGAAATACCCCTCTTCCTCGTTCACCACGTGAAAGCGCGTGACGTGGGATTCGGTGTCGGCCATGGCGTAATCAAACAGCGATTCCCCGTTCCTGGGCGAAAACGCCGCCAGGTAACCCAGCGCCTGCACCCGGTCGGGCACCAGTTCCGCAGTCTGGGTAATGACCAGACCACCCATGCTGTGGCCGACCAGCACGACAGGTTCGTTTACCGACAGGATAACGCCTTTGACGGCATTCACGTAGGAATCCAGGGCAATCCCGGAAATCGGCGCCGGATCGTTGCCCAGGCCGGGCAAATCAAGGGTATGCGCCTCATGGCCCATCGCGGCAAGCAGCGGCGTGACTTTCTCCCAGCACCAGGCGCCGTGCCAGGCGCCGTGCACCAGGACGAAATGTTTCGACTCGGGGCTGTTCATGGACTTCGACCTCGCATCAGAATACCGTTTTTCTATATAATGATTGATAATATTCAGCTAATAATAATCTCTCGGACAAGGATACATCAATGAGCGCTTCTCCGGAAATCGGTTCCTCCATCAATGCCGGCGGCATCACGACCAATTATCATGACCAGGGGGCGGGCGACCCTGTGCTGCTGCTGCACGGGTCGGGACCCGGCGTCAGCGCCTGGGCCAACTGGCGCCTGGTGCTCCCCAGCCTGGCGGAGAACTTTCGCGTGATCGCACCCGACATCGCGGGGTTCGGGTTTACCGAACGACCTGACGGCATCCGTTATGACATGGAGACCTGGCTCAGGCACGCGCTGGATTTCCTGGACGCCATGGAGATTGAACAGGCCCACGTGGTCGGCAATTCCTTCGGCGGAGCCCTGGCCGTAGCGCTGGCGATCCACGCGCCGGAGCGGGTTTCCCGCCTGGTGCTCATGGGCAGCGTCGGCCTGGAGTTCGAATTGACGGAAGGCCTGGACCTGACCTGGGGTTATACACCCTCGATTGAGAATATGCGCCGGTTGCTGGACCTGTTTGCCTATGATCGTTCACTGGTAAATGATGAACTGGCCCGGCTCAGGTATGAGGCCAGTATCCGGCCTGGAGTGCAGGAGTCCTATGCAGCGATGTTTCCGGCGCCGCGCCAGGACGGCATCCGGAAAATCTGCAGCAACGAAGACGACGTCAGCAACATCGAACATGAGGCCTTGATTATCCACGGCCGGGACGACCGGATTATCCCCGTGTCAGTTTCCGAACACATGTTCAGGTGTATCAAAAACTCGCAACTGCATATTTTCGGCAACTGCGGCCACTGGACCCAGATAGAACACAACCGGCGTTTCAATCAACTGGTCAGCGACTTTTTACTCGAAGCGGGCTGACCCGAAACACCCGCGAGCAACCATGGATAAATCCCTGACGGCCAGATTGCCGGGCGCCTTGCTGTTTGTCATGGCGCTGCTGGCGGTCCCGGCGGCGACGTCCTCCCAGGTATCTCCGCTCTGGTCCGGCCTCGCCGGGTGGGCGGCGGCCATTATGTTATTTCACCGCCTGCCCCGGGCCATGATCTACCAGATCTCGAGCATGCTGCTGGCCGGCCTCGGTTGTCTCGCCTGGGTCATGCTCAATGGCCACCCCGTGGATTTTGTCAGGCTGGCCTCCGCAAACATCCATATCATTGCCCTGATCGCCTCGGTCACCTTCCTGCGCCTGATCAGCCTCCCGGGTGACGAGTCGGGGACAACGCTGCCCAGGGGCAACAGGGCGCTGGTGAAGACTGCCTGGGGACTGCACGTGTTCGCCACGGTGATCAACCTGTCCGCGGTCATGCTGTTCGGCAACCGTATGGAGCAGGCGGGGAAGATCAACCGGCTGCAGGCCGTCATGTTTTCCCGGGCATTCGCCAGCGGGGCGTACTGGTCGCCGTTTTATGTCTCCATCGCCACCGCCCTGGTGTATGCCCCCGGTTCGGACTTCCCCACCCTGATGCTGGCGGGGCTGCCCGTCGCCCTGGCGGGGCTGTTCATTACCACCTGGCAACTGGCGCGGGACAAGGAAGGCCGGGACACCTGCGGCTACCCGCTACGCTTCGAGGCCCTGTTTATCCCCGTCCTGCTGTGCGCGGCGGTTATCCTGTTGCACAACGTATTCCCGGACTTCCCGGTGCTCACCCTGATAACCGTGTTGTCGTTCCTGCTGGCATTGCTGATGCTGGCTGTACGCGGACCGCTTACGGTATTTCACCGCATCGGCGCCCATATCGTTGACGAGCTTCCGGATATGCACAAGGAACTGATGCTGTTCCTTGCCGCCGGGTTCATGTCGGTAGGGATAACCGCCGTGCTGATGAACAGTGATATCTCCCTGGGACTGACAACCGTAACACCTCTCACCGGCAGCGCTTTCATCGTGGCGGCTGTCCTGCTGTCGCTCATCGGCGTCCACCCCATCATCACCATCTCAATACTGGGCAGCCTGCTCGGCAATGCCGCCTATAATCCGGACCTGCTCGGCGCATGCATGCTGATGATGTGGGGCACCAGCATAGTCGGCTCACCCCTGTCCGGCATCAACCTGGCCATACAGGGCAGGTTCGGGGTCTCCTCGTTTGCAATCATGCGCTGGAACGCGGGCTATGTCCTTGCCATGGCGCTCGTCTGCACCCTGGCGCTGCATGTTTATTATTATGTGGTCAGGATTTGATCCCCGGACGACCGGGCATAATATTCTCAGGCGAACGCGCTGTCGGGCAGTCCCAGGATGGCTTTCCAGACGTCGTGCATGGACTTTCTGGCGTGGCGCACTGCGTGACCGGTATTGTCGTCCAGCAGGGCGCTGATGATCTCCTCGTGCCGGGCGATCCACTGTTCATGACTGCCGCTTACGGTCAGGCCCTCCATCGCCAGCCTGAACAAGGGGGCCTGCAGGCGTAACCTGATCTCCGACAGTACCGGGTTGCCGGCCAGGTCGGCCAGGTCGCCCCAGAAACGGGCGTTCTCATCCATGTATTCCGGCACCTTGATGATATTGACCGACCTGTCATGGAATTTCCGGGCTGCGTTGAGGGATGCGCGCAGGCGCCGCTGCATGTCTTTGTCCCCAACCCGGCTGCCGATTTTCCGGATAATCAGGATGGAGATCTCCTCCAGCACCTCGAAGATATCGAATACCTCCTCCCGGGAAGCCTTGCGGACCGAGGCGCCGCGGTTCCTGTCAAGCTGCACGATCCCCTCGGCGTGCAGGCGTTTGAAAACATCGCGCACCCTCCCCCTGGTTATTTCCAGGTGAGACATGATATCCACCTCCACCAGGCGCTGTCCGGGCACGAAACGCCCCTGGAAGATGTCCCGTTTTAACTGTTCTACTGCTGCATCCAGATCCTGCATTTGTTAACTTGTCTCTGTTCGGTCAGTGATATTCTGCCGGGGACGATTTAAGCCTGCCCAGGTGATACGACTCACTCAGGATTTTGATTTCAATGCCTGCAATATCTTATCCGGTGTAATGGGTGGGTCAAGCCGGGCGCCGATCGCGTTGTACACGGCGTTGGATATGGCGATGGGCACCGCGCAGGTGACGCCCTCGCCTATCCCTTTCGCCCCGAACGGGCCGTGTTCGTCGTAGACCTCCTCAAACATGATCTCCGGGTCGGGCATGTCCAGGGGTCCCATGAGTTTGTAGTCCGTAAAATTCGGGTTAAGGATGGCGCCGGTCTCATCATCGAACACCAGGTGTTCCGTAGTAGAGAGGCCCATGGACTGGTAGTATCCGCCGGCAACCTGGTTCTCGCACACCGCCGGGTTGACGATGGTGCCGCTGTCGTGCACGGCGACGAATTTAATGAGTTTCATCTGTGCGGTGCGGGTATCGATCTCCACCTCGGCGAAATCCGCCATCATCATCTTGCCGGCCTTCTCGAACTCCACCCCCTTGGAGGCACTGCCTATCACTTCCGGCGCCGCCAGGTACTCGTAGATCGGGGTGCTCATCAGTTCCTTGAGGGTGACTCCGCGCTCCTCGCTGCCCTTCACGAAGACCCGGCGGTCCTTGATATCGAGATCGGCAGCATTGGCTTCCAGGTGCCTTGCCGCGTATTCCAGTATCTGCTCCCTGGCGTGTTCCGCCGCGGCCTTGGTGGCGCGCGCCACCATGTGCATGCCGTTGCTGCCGAAGGTGACCATGGTATGCCCGCAGACTTCAGTGTCGCCGTCGATCACGTTGACGTCTTCCAGTTCCACGCCCAGGACCTCGGCGCACACCATGGCCTGGGTGGTATCGCCCGCCTGCCCCATGCGCCCGATGCCCGTGGTCAGCGCCATGGTGCCGTCCGGGTTGACCTTGACGGTGATGCCGTTGAAACCGAAGAAGGCCAGGCCGCTGATATGGGTGGAGATGCCCATGCCGACGCCGCGCACCTTGTGGCCGTCCACCGATGACGGTGTGCCCCATCCTTTCCACTTGTTCTTCCAGTCCATGGCTTCGGCCCCACGGGTGATGCACTCCGCCAGCCCTGAACTGGTCAACTCCACCTGCGGGTTCTTGTTGAACAGCAGCTTGGCGAACACGACTTCCTGGGACGTGTGACAGATGTCGCCGGTCTGCCAATGGTTTTTCAGGTGAAACTCGACCGGGTCCATGTCGACCCTTTCCGCCGCCATGTCCACCGTCTGCTCGATGGCGTAGGCCAGTGTCAGGTCTCCCACCCCGCGCATGCACCCGGCAGGCAGCAGATTGGTCGCCACGCCTATGAACTCCACCCTGGCATGCTCGGTGGTGTAGATATCGGCAACGGACTGGTACGGATCGAATTTATTGCCGTAGGCGCCGTTATCCATCAGGTGGCGGTATGACTGTGAAACCATTTTGCCGTCCTTTGTTATCCCGATCTTCGCGTCGATCAACGGGCGCTCGCGCCGCTTCACCGTGGTCTGGACCTCATCCCGCGTCAGCACCAGCCGTACCGGACGGCGCGCCTTCCTGGCGACGGCAATCGCCAGCAACATGAAATTATTACCCCACCACAGGCCGAATGACCCGCCGGTAGGCGTGCTGTAGACCCTGACCTTGCTGGGCGAGAGTTCAAAAAACCCGGTGACCGCGTCCCTGATCCAGAACAGGGCCTGGGTGGATGTCCACAGGGAAACACTGTCTCCTTCCCAGTGGGCGATACAGGCATTCCTGTCCAGCGGCGCATGCTGCTGGTTGCCCAGGGTGATGCGGTTTTCAATGATGTAATCGGCCTGTTCGAAACCCTCCTCGATGTTTCCCCATTCAAACAGCGAAGGCGGGAGGCTGTTCGGCCCCCACGGCCGTACCTGCGGCGCGCCCTCTTTCATCGCCTCTTCCATATCGAATACGGCAGGCAATTCCTCGTATTCCACTTCTATGAGTTTGAGGGCTTCCTTTGCGGTTTCCTCGTCCACCGCAGACACGACTGCGACCTCGTCACCTACGTAACAGACTTCCGGAGAGATCATGGGCCCCATGAAGTTGAAACTGAAATCATGCCATGGGGAGCCGCAGGTCTTCTTTTTCCCGGTTATATCATCCTTGTGGGTGATGACCGCGCTGACTCCCGGCAAGGCCTCGGCGGCAGAGGTATCGATATGCGCCACTTTCGCATGGGCATAGGGACTGCGCAGCACTTTAGCGTGGTGCATGCGGTGCATTGAAGGTAAATCACCGGCATACTTGAGCCTGCCGGTGACTTTTTCATAGGCATCCAGCAAGGGTAAGCTTTTTCCGACGACGGATGTTTCAGATGGCATTTCTCTCTACCTCTTCAATTATTGAGTCGCTTGCGCACTGCGCATGGTTTCGGCCGCGTTCATTATTGCCTTGACGATCCTGACGTAGGTGCCGCAGCGGCACAGGTGGCCGCCTATGGCCTCGCGCACCTGTTGTTCGGTGGGGTCAGGATTATGGTCCAGCAGGTGTTTTGCCGCCAGGATCATCCCGGGGGTGCAGAAACCGCACTGCATGCCGTGGTCCTGTATGAACGCTTCCTGCAAGGGGTGCAGTTCGCCGTTGTTCTCCTCCTCCAGCCCTTCAATGGTGCGTATGTCGCTGCCCTGGGCGTCGATCGCCATGCGCAGGCAGGAAAAAATCGGCTTGCCGTCCAGCAGCAGGGTGCAGGAACCGCAGGTGCCCATCTCGCAACCTGCCTTGGTGCCGGTCAGTCCTATTTTCTCCCGGATAACGTATGCCAGCGACCAGTGCGGTTTGACCGGCACATCGTAGCCCTCGTTGTTTATCTTCAAACTGATTGCGTTCATGCTTCACCTCCCTGCCGCGCCCGGGCAGCCGCCCGTTTCAATGTGTCCTCCACACCGCAGCGCACCCACAATTGCCGGACTTCCGCAGAGACGCGGAAATCATTGACGCATTCGATGTCGTTCGACACGGCTGCCGCGCTTTCAATCAGTGCGTCATCGATTATCCCGCCGAGCAGGACGGCTTCTGCCGCCGCGGAGCGTTCCGGCACGCCGGATGATGTCGACGCCCCCGCGACGACCCGCGCCTCGCTGCAGGCGCCGGTCCCGTCCAGCGACACACGGGTTGCCACGTTGACAAGCGGCAGGTCTGCCGCGGTTCTTTGAAATTTTGCAAAACCAGCGCCGGTATTTGCGGGTGGTTGCGGCACATGTACTTCCAGCACCATCTCACCTTCCTCCAGGGCGTTGTTCAGGTAGCCGACATGAAACTCCGACGTGGACATGGCGCGGGTTCCCCTGCTGCTGCCAATGACGATATTGGCGTCGCAGGCGAGCAGGCTCGTCGGCATGTCCACTTCGCCGGCGACACACACCACGCCGCCGATAGTCGCCATGTTCCGCACCTCATTGGTGTTAAGCTCACCCGCTGTATCGGACAAGATCGCGTACCGGCCGCCCCTGGTGAGCTTGTGGCCAAATATCTCGTTGAAGGTAGTTGTGGCGCCGATATGCAACCCGTCATCATCCAGACGGATATAGTTCAAACCCAGCCTCTTGATGTCAATCACGGCATCGGCCTCGTCGAACAACTCTTCCCTGTGGCTCATAAAAAACGTGCTGCCGGCAATGGGCACGGCGCCATCACCGTATTTATCCAGCAACGCGTAGGCATGATCAAGCTCGGTGGGACTGTAATACTCCATCAGATATTCCTCTTCACCTGTTCAAACTCATCGTCAATCACGTCAGAACGCCTGATTTTTTCCAGCGCCAGGGCATCGCGAAATTCATGGAGCCTGGTAAAACTCAACTCGGCGCTGATAATCTCCTCCTTGTCCCCGGCCTGCGCGTACACATGGGAAAAGCGCGGGTAGTCCGGCCCGGCGATGGTACTGCAGCCATAATAGGACAAGGTATTCTCTTTCCCAACCAGGTTGGCGCTGGCCGTGTATACCAGGTTCTCCGTTGCCCGCGCCGCGGTCATGGTCGTGATGTAAAATGGCCTGCCCGGCATGGCCATACTGGCGGTGCTGTTGATGATGATGCGCGCACCCTTCAACATCAGGATGCGGCACAGTTCGGGAAAGACCCAGAAATCGGCGCAGATCTGAATTCCGATCGGACCATAACGGGTCTCAAACACCGGAACCCGGCTGCCGCCGGTAAAACACAGGCTCTCCCTGAACAGCGGCGGTGTGCCAAGATGCAGTTTTCGATAGGCGCCGATTAAACCTTCAGGGCCGAGCAGGGGACAGGAGATATAACAGGTACCGTCATCCTCGGCGCTGCGTTCCGGCATGCCCAGCACCACGTAGATATCCAGGCGCCGGGTCAACTCGGCAATTTCCTCGGTTACCGGCCCGGGAATGGTCTCGGCAAACTCCCGGTGCATGGTATTGTCTTCATCGCTCTCATAGCCGCTCAGGGACAGTTCCGGGAATGCCAGGATGTTGACCCCCTGCTGTGCCGCTTCCGTGATCAGCTTTTTGACCTTGGCAAGGCTTGCAGCCTTGTCGTTCCAGATACTCCGGTAGTTGACACAGCCCAGGGAGACAGTATCTTCATACCTGCGATATTGTTCCGGGATCATCGTAGCCGCGTCAGGATGTCAGTTGATGTCATTGCGGGAAATATACATGCCCTGCCCGGGCTGCAGCGCATCGGGCTCTCCCTCCCCGACTATGACCCGGCCCCGTAATACCGTATGGACAGGCCAGCCTTTCAGTGTCCAGCCGTCATAGATACTCCAGTCACACATGCTGCGCAGGTTTTCAGTTTTTACCGTAACTTCCTTATCCAGGTCGACGATGACGATATCCGCATCAGCGCCGACAGCCAACCGGCCCTTGCGCGGGTAGATGCCGAATACCCTGGCCGGGTTGAGGGCACAGATTTCGGCCACTTGTTCCAGGCTGATGCGACCCTTGTTGACACCTTCGCTGAGCATAATCGGCAGTAACAACTCCGATGTATTACCCAGTCCCATGGGCGCATTCCAGATATCGTCTCCTTTCATCGCCAGGGTCGTGGGGGCCAGGTCGGAACCGACACACTGAATGGTTCCATCAGCTATCCCCTCCCATAACCTTGCATTGGACGCCTTGTCCCGGAGCGGCGGATTGACACAGGCGCAGGCGGGATGATCCAGCAACACCCGGGCCGGTTCCTCGCCGTTATGGGTCAGGTACTGCGGGCAGGTTTCTCCAGTTACCTCAATACCTCTCTCCCGAGCCTCTGCTATGATATCCACGCCTTCGGCAATGGTGATATGGGGTATATACAACGGGCAACCGGCGCTTTCAGCGAGATATATTGCCCTGCGCATGCATTCCGCCTCCACGAACGGGGGGCGCGATTCATTCCAAACCGCAAAGTCGTTGCGGCCCTGGGCGATCAGTTCGTCTCTCAGCATCAGGTGGATGTCGATATTCTCCGTATGGCACGCGGCAAGACTGGGAGGACCGGACCTGTTGATCATACGAAAACCCTTGTACACCGCTCCGTCATCGGTCGCGGTGATGCCAATCAGGTCTGCGTGGGGACCCTTGTAGCCCATGTTGAACTTGAAAGAGGTCAGGCCGACTTCAGCGGGACAGGTTTCAATTTCACTGGTGGTGATGGCGTCAATGACCATCAGGTGCCAGAAACCATCGATAAAACTCCTTTGTTCGAAGGTATTTCTGAAATTCTCGAACTGTCTCAACAGCCCTTCTTTCAGCGCCAGGATATAAACCCCCAGCGTCGTGACGCCACCGCAAGCCGCGGCCCTGGTCTCGGTTTCCACGGCTTCCAGAGTATCCATGTAGCCCAGGTGCGCGTGAGGATCGATAACGCCTGGCATGATATGCCGACCGCCGGCATCAATTTCCCGTGCCGCACCCATGGAGGCATCGCCCTGGCCCATGGCGCTTATCCTGCCACCGGTAACGGCGATATACCCTGGAAAGGTTTTTTCCGCAGTGACTATATTACCGTTGCTGATTAACAGGTCACAGTTCATAATCCGAATCGGGAATTAAGAATTTCCTGAGTATAATCGTTAATAATATGATTGACAATTAAGCACATGATTAACGCATCACCGGCGCAGAGCAGAATGAATAAAGTACCCGTCAGCCTCGTGGCCGGTTTTCTCGGCTCCGGGAAAACGACACTGCTTAACCGCATACTTAACGGCCAACATGGCCGGCGTATCGGGGTGCTGGTGAATGATTTCGGAGAAATCAACATCGATGCGCAACTCATTACCCGGGTTGAAGGCGAAACCATCAGCCTGACCAATGGGTGCGTATGTTGCAATATGCGCGATGATCTCGTAGAAGCCATACAACAACTTCTGCAAATGGACCCCGACCCTGAAATGATCGTCGTGGAAATGAGCGGCGTGTCCGACCCGAAGACCGCAGCCATGGCCATCGTGATGTCGACCGACCTGGCCGCGGCAACGCAACTGGATGGCATTATCACCGTGGTCGACGCCAGTGAGGTGCTGGAACTGGACGAGTTGAATGGGAAGCTGGCTGAAGACCAGATCGAAGTCGCCGATATCGCCATCATCAACAAGATCGACCTGGCCGATACCGGCACGAGTGAACAGGTTTCCAGACATATAAAGGAGATAGCGCCAAGATCACGTATTATCGAAGCAGTTCGCGCTGATGTTCCTTTGGAATTACTGCTTGGCCTGAGCCTTCATGAAGACCGGACTTTCGCATTTGCCGGCACAACGGCAGGGTCTCACGGACATGAAAGCCACGGGCACGCAGATCATACCCATGCCTATGCCGGTTATTCATGGCAAAGTGATGCACCGTTGGATTTTGAATCCGCTTACGGCACGTTTCAATCATTGCCCTTGTCCGTATTCCGCTGCAAGGGCATCCTGCAGCTCCGTGAAGTACCGGACAAACAGGTAATCCTGCAAATGACGGGCAAACGCGTGACCCTGGCAAAAGGCGCACCCTGGCATGAAATGACGCCTTCATCCCGCATCGTCGCGATAGGCGCAGCAGGGGAACTGGATGCCGGCGATCTTGACCGGCGCTTTGACTCCTGTGTCAGCCGCGGGACTGTGTCGAACGCCAATCCCATAACGCAGGCAGTCATCGAAATACTGCGCCGCCCGTGATCAGGTGAAATAGTCCTTCAGGTTGATCTCCGGCAAGCCCGGCACGCGTTTCCTTTCGAAGTTCTCGCGCATGTCGAAGGGTTTGGTCGCATCGATCCCAAGCCGCCCCGTATAAACGCCGGCGGGGTCGCGGAAAAAGCCCGGCACTCCCGGCAGGGTCATGATGTCTTTGTCTATACGCCCCCGGGTCATGACCGCCCACCACACGTCCTCAAAATCATGGATGTCCACGTCCCCATCCACGACGATGCAGACTTTGTTGTACTGCAGGTGGGAGCTGAAAACCTTGAGCATGACATGTTTTGCATGCCCATCGTATTCCGGCCGGATCTGTACGATGGTATGCATCGGGGTCGGATAACAACTCACGTCCAGGATGCCCGGCACGCCCGCGGAGATATGCCTGTAGACGCGGGTCGCAAAGGAAACCTCCAGGGCGCGCAGGTCCTCCATGTAACCGCACAATAAACCATGAAAACAGGCTCCCTCGCGCCAACTCACGTTCAGCACTTCGAACACGTGGTTATCCGCCTGCTTGACATAGTATCCCTGGAACTCACCGAACGGTCCTTCCGGTCTGCGCTCATGGGGCAGGATACGGCCTTCAATCACGATCTCGGTCTCAGCCGGGACCTGCATGTCGATACGGCGACACGGGCGCATCGGCACAGGCGTTCCCATCAGCCGGGCGGCAATAGCCAGTTCATCCTGCTCAATCGGCACCGAAGCGCAGGCTGCCATGAACACTTCCGGCGGGGGTCCGATCAATATCGCCACCTCCAGCGGCTGGCTTCTTGCTTCGGCCTTCTTCTGGTATTGGGTGATGTCGTGGGGAGGCGCCAGCCGCACCCGCAGTTCATCGTCGCTGACCATCATGGAGCGGCAGAAAGACAGGTTGGGCACACCCGTGTCCGGCTCCTTTGCCAGGAATACGCCTGCGGTGATATAAGGCCCGGCATCCCGCTCAAAATAAGTAATGTGGGGCAAATCACTGATATTTCCTTCCACGCGCTCTTCTTCCATTGCGCTCTCACAGGTGTATGAGTGCTCCGAACCGGGGTTATCATCCACCAGCGTCTGCCAGTGCCGGCAGAAATTGCCCTTGGTGGTACCGATAATTTCACACAGTCTTGCGTGGCTTCCGTATATATTGGAGATCACCGGCAGGTTTGTGCCCTTTACGTTCCTGAACAGAACAGGGTAATCGCTTTCCTTTTGCGAACGGCTAGTGACAGCGGCCAGTTCGAACCGGGGGTCCACTTCCCGCTCAACCACGTGCAACTCGCCGCGTCCTGATAGTTTTTCAATGTAGTCACGCATTTGGATAAATTCGGTCAGCAGCGCGAAATGCCATGCACCCGAGCAGGATTGTTTACGATATTATTGATATCGCTTGTGATATGTGTGCATTATAACAGGTTGACAAGTCTTTTTCCCGACAACGGAACACTACCCTGCGGGTTACTTGAGAACAATGAAATTCGGTCGCATGCCGGTTGCGGAGGCGGAAGGAGGCATTCTCGCCCATTCCGTGAAATACCAGGATATCAACCTGAAAAAGGGCACTGTTCTGTCTGAAGAGCAAGTGAGGCTGCTTGCTGCCGCCGGGTGTGAATCGGTGGTCATCGCGCGTCTTGAGGCCACAGACCTGGATGAAAACGAAACGGCGCGGCGCATAGCCGTTTTCATCGCAGGGAAAAATGTGCGCCCGCAACGCCCCCGTACCGGCAGAAATAATATTATGGCGGAAAGCTCCGGACTGCTGGTTTACGACATCGAGCGCCTGGACAGTATCAACATGACGGATGAAGCCATAACCCTCGCGGTATTGCCGCCGTATTCAACGGTCACCAAGGGACAGGCAGTCGCCACGGTGAAAATCATACCCTACGGTGTGGATAAGGCGAGTGTGTCAGGCATAGAAAAAATACAGTCCGGGCTCCCTCCCCTGCTTGACATCAACGGCTATAACAGGCTGGACATCGGCTTTATCCAGACATTTTATCCGGGCATGAAAGAAGCTGTCCTGGACAAAACCCGCGACGTACTCGATAACCGGTTGCAACGCCTGGACAACCGGGTAAGTTCGGAAATTCGCTGTGAGCACGAAGAGGGCGCCATTGCTGAAGCACTTGAAAAACTGTTGAAAGGCGGGAGTGAAATGATCCTGATCACCGGCGCCAGCGCCACCGCCGACCGCCGTGATGTAATTCCGGTCGCAATCGAAACGGCAGGTGGCGGGATCACACACCTGGGAATGCCGGTGGAACCGGGCAACCTGCTGGCGCTGGGTGAATTTACCGGCGGCCATCCGGTAGTAGTCATGCCCGGATGCGCCCGTTCTCCGGCGGTGAACGGTTTTGACTGGGTGCTGGAGAGGCTGCTGGCGGGTATTCCCGTCACCCGGGAAGACATCATGCGCATGGGTAACGGTGGTTATATCAAGGGAAGCCCTCTATAATTCCGGACCGTATCCAGCGCAATCATGTACCTGAAATACCGGATTCAACCATAACAGGCCCAGGAAAATGTTTCAGTCAATCGAAGAGATAGAGCAAAAATTCGCCACGCAAGGCTATATCACCGACCGCCACCTGGCGACCACTGTTTACCTGGCCACGACACTGGGAAAACCCCTTTACCTGGAAGGGGAACCGGGAGTCGGCAAGACCGAAGTGGCCAAAGTCCTGGCAAAAAGCCTGGATACCGATCTCATCCGGCTGCAGTGTTACGAAGGCCTTGATACCAACCTGGCATTGTATGAATGGAATTACCTGCGGCAAATGCTTGAGGTGCGGCTCCAGGAAGCCCGCGGTGTGGACAAGAAGGAGATAGGCGCCAATATCTTCGATGAGCAGTTCCTGCTGAAAAGACCGCTGCTGCAGGCCATCCAGTCCCCCGGCAAACGTCCCGTCCTGCTGATTGATGAAATTGACCGCTCTGATGACGAGTTCGAAGCATTCCTGCTGGAAGTGCTGTCTGATTTCCAGATTACCATACCCGAAGTAGGCACCATCAAGGCGGAACAACCGCCGTTCGTGGTATTGACCTCCAACCGGACCAGGGAGATGCACGATGCGCTCAAGCGCCGTTGCCTTTATCACTGGATCGACTACCCGACCCTGGAAAAAGAGCTCAACATCGTCCTGACAAAAGTGCCGAAAATCAAGGAAACGCTGTCAATCCAGGTGTGCAAATTCATGGAGTTGTTACGCCGGGAGGATTTCTACAAGCGGCCCGGTATCGCCGAGACCCTTGACTGGGCCAATGCCTTACTCTCGCTGGGTATTGAGGAACTGGAGCAGGATATTATAGAAACTACATTAAGTTGCATACTTAAATATAAGCAAGATCAGGAAAAACTCATCGGTAGCAATCTGCAGAAGGCCCTGGCTCTCACCAAGAATTTCAAAGGCGGTCCGACGTTAGGCGCTCAGAGCAGCATCAACTGAGTAATGGCGATTAATGCTCCTGCATTACCGGGTTCCGGCCTGGGCCGGAATGACGGCACGGACAACGGCCGGGAAGAGCTTCCGTTCATCACCCACATCATCCGCTTCGGTAGAAAACTGCATGATGCAGGCATTGACGTCAATCCCGCCAACCTGATCGATTTAAGTCGCAGCCTCCTGTACATCGATATAGCCAATTACGAAGATTTTTATGCGGCTGCCCTGGCGACCCTGATTATCAACAGGGAAGACATGGAATTGTTCGCCCTCCTGTTCCGTGAGTACTGGCAAAACCAGGATATTCCATTTGAAGACGAGCGCCCCGCCGGCGAAGAGGAAAACGGCGACGGCGCGGGTGAAGCCCGGCAGTTACAAAAGCAGTTCCAGCCCGCAGATGGGGAAGGTCCGGGTGCTGCGGAGGAACATGAGGGCGATCCGGAACAAACCGGTTATTCAAGCCATGAATTACTGGTGAAAAAAGACATAGACGGGATGACTGACAAGGAACTGGATGAGGCCCGCAAGATCATTGCCGAATTGATTGCCATCCTGGCGAATCGCAAGAGCCGGCGCTTCAGCCCGGCAAAATCGGGACAGCAGCTTGATATCAGGAAGATATTCCGGCGCAGCATGCCTTACGGGGAGTACTGCCTGAAACTGGCTTATAAAACCCACCGGCTGAAGAAGAACAAGCTCATCCTGTTCTGCGACGTGAGCGGTTCGATGGAGCGCTACAGCCGGTTCCTGATTCAACTCATCTGCGCCATGGGCGCGAATATCTCAAATATCGAAGTCGCGGTGTTCTCGACCCGCATGACCAGCATTACGCCTTACCTGAACCGCAGGGATATCGATGAGGTGATTAAACAGATGTCGGACCAGGTGCATGACTGGGCCGGGGGCACGAATATCGGCGGTTGCCTGCGCGAGTTGAATGATCAACAAGCCCACCAGATGCTGAGTTCCCACACCATCGCCGTGATCCTGAGTGACGGCTGGGACCAGGGTGACGCCGACCTGATGCGTAACGAGATGGAACAACTGCGGCGGCGCGTCAACAAGATCATCTGGTTGAACCCGTTGCTGGGTAACACTAGCTACCAACCCCTGTGTAAAGGGATGCAAACAGCCCTGCCCTTCCTGGATTACTTCCTCCCCGTACACAACTTGGAAAGCCTGGCCGAGGTCACTAAGTTATTGCGCACGCTCTGGCATTGAGGATATCATATCGGTTGA
The DNA here is from genome assembly GCA_965204045.1 of Gammaproteobacteria bacterium. Taxonomy (GTDB): domain Bacteria; phylum Pseudomonadota; class Gammaproteobacteria; order Eutrophobiales; family Eutrophobiaceae; genus JAAXHV01. Next base: position 2,792,414 of record CBDBDW010000002.1, on the reverse strand, counting down.
CCTTGGCCACAAGGCGCTTTAAATTGGCTGGTCACGCGCTGAAAAGTCCTGATGACAGAGAAAGAAATGAACCGGGAACATGAACTGTTGGAGCGCATCACTGTGCGACCCGATGTATTTGGCGGCAAGCCCATCATTCGCGACATGCGCATCGCAGTGGAACATGTCCTCGGTATGCTTGCCGCCGGAGACACTGCGGAGACCATCCTGAAGGAATATCCGGACTTGATGCCTGAGGACATTCAGGCATGTCTGCTGTTCGCGCATCTCTCCATGGCAGGCGAGCGCGTGCACGAGCGCGTCCCCATACGAGAGGCATTGTGAGGTTTCTGCTTGATGTATGCGCGGCGTCACGGATATTGCACCAGACCCTGGCTGACCTGGGACACGACGTGCTGTCTGCCCGGGATGGATATTCTCACGCTACCGACGAAGCTTTACTTGCCTTGGCATATTCAGATCAACGTGTCCTCGTCACCGAGGATAAAGATTTTGGCGAATTAGTCTTTTTACGCCGCGCGCCTCATTCGTGCATTGTGCGGCTGGTTGAGTTGCGAGTTACAGAAGCAGTGGACGCGATGCTGCATCTCATCGCGCATCACAGCGACGCGCTGCGCGCGGGCGCCATTATCGTGGTAACACGAATGCGAGTACGGATTCGACCCGGATTCGTTGGATGATTAAAACAGGAAATCCGAACTATCCAGGTTGTTAATATCAAAATCCGACAAGATGATTATGGTCAAATAGTCAGCACCGGATAACTCAATGCGTACATTGTCTCCGTGACTCACTATGTCGAGCTCGTCCATGGAGTTGATGCCGGTAAATTCCGTCAGGTCAATCATGTCCTCGCCGTCACTGAAATCCCTGATTGAAGCGCCCCCCAGGTTACTCGGGAAGAAGCGAAACGTATCCCGCCCGGGCCCGCCGTACAGCGCGTCCATATCATCACCATCCACAATCAATACATCTTCCCCGGAGCCGCCTTTCAGGTAATCAACGCCTTCACCGCCGGTCAGAGTATCGTTGCCCCGGCCGCCGAACAGCCTGTCGTCACCGTTGCCGCCGTACATCATGTCATCGCCGCCGGCGGGTCCGCCATACAACACATCATTACCGTCGGCCCCATCCAAGCGGTTATCTTCGCCATCTCCGGCCAGAGTGTCGTTGTGCCGGCTGCCGACAAGGTGCTCAATGCCGACCAGCGTATCGCCCTCAGCGTCACCGTACCTGGCCGCGCGCGCGTCATGCAGGCGCACCAGGACGCCGACACCGGAATCCAGGTAAGACGCCGTATCCGCGCCCAGCCCGCCGTCGAGCCTGTCGGCGCCAGGACTACCATAGAGTTTGTCATCTCCAGCGAGACCATTCATCGTATCGGCACCTGCCGTGCCGGGGAGATTGTCGTTGCCCGCCGTGCCGGTGATGGGGTTCTCATCCGCCGTGCCGGTGAAGGGCTCAGCGTCCGGCGTATCCGCGGGCACGTCATCACTGAACAGGAAAGAATCTTCTGTCAGGGCGGAATCGACCACACCAGTCAGCGTGATGCTTTGACTCCCGTCATTCCAACTGACCACCGTACCCCGTGCACTACTCCCTGTATAGACCTCAATCCGCAGGCTGGCAAACGTGATACCCGGCTCACTGAATTGGATCATATCGACTTCAGGCTCGAAATCCTCGATGACATCGTGCCCGCTACCGGCGTCGAACACGAACCGGTCCGCCTCGGGACCCGAGGACGAGCCAAACTCCTTGCCGCCGAAGAGCCGGTCATCGCCTGAACCGCCGTTGAGCGTGTCCGTCCCGTCGTTGCCGATGAGCTGGTCATCGCCTGAACCGCCGTTGAGCGTGTCCTCGCCCCAAAAACCGTCCAATTCGTCATCGCCAGGACCGCCGTTAAGCAGGTCATCGCCTTGATCGCCCCAAAGCTCGTTGTCGAGACCGTCACCGGTCAGGCGGTCTCCGTACCTCGAACCCGACAAGTTTTCGATGTTCTTCAACTTATCGCCCTGGGCATCGCCTCCCCTGCCGCTGACGTAGCCGTCGGCATCCGGCGCCGCCGTCCAGCGTATCTGCCCCGTTGCCGCCTTCAAGCACGTCCGCCCCGTTGCCGCCTTCAAGCGCGTCATTGCCGGGGCCGCCAAAGAGCCATTCACTGCCAGGACCGCCGATAAGCGCGTCATTGCCACCGAGACCGTAGAACCAGTAATGGATACCGAAGTTTCCACCGATCAGGTGGTCTGCGTGCTCCGAACCCTCCACATTGGAGACGCGATAATACAACTTGTCACCCTCGGCATCGCCTCCCTGTCCGCTGAAGTAGCTGGGGAGACCCTGCACCGGCGAGAAGTCTATTGTTACCCCTGTCGCGGAGGTCTTATAGGTGACATGGCTGCCTTCGAGTATGTCCGCCCCTGGGCCGCCGTTGAGCCAAACGCTGCTATTGCTAGAGAGCGTGTCGTTGCCGCCGAGACCGTATATTGTTGTTCCGGATTGGTTGCTGGAGAGTTCATCGTCGCCGTCTGTGCCGATTGTATCTGTCATAAGGGAACCTCTATTTTTTAGCGTTTTCAGGTAGTTATCTTTTGTGAGAAGGTCAGCGGGCGCCTTTTATAAAAGGTGGCGAGTGTGCCCGGCAGTAGGTCGCACGCGGCTCTGAATGTCATAAACAGAAAGATACCACTGATCAGCGTGGCCGCGGGATATCCGCAACGGCTGCATCGTTCCTTACGTGCTTGCGCCTCCCCGCAGAGGTTCCGCGCTGCCGGACCTGTCATCATTACGCTCACAGGATGATGGTGATGGTCACACCTGCGTGGTCGCCGATGTCGAGTGACACCCCTGTCACCTCATCATATTCATAGCCCAACACTGTGATAGTGCCTCCGCCGTGCGGCGTTAAATCTATCAGCAGGTTGTCACCCTGCTGCTGCAAGGCAAGGTCGGTGACAGACTGAATTTTGCCGTCAAAATCTATGATATAGATAGTGTCCTCGCCGTTGCCGTAATCCAGGATGGTATCGTTGCCGGGATCGTCGTAGTAGGAAGAAGCACGATCGCCCCGAAGTACGAATTGAAATACATCACTACCGGCGCCGCCTACCAGCATGTCATCACCGTCACCCCCCACCAGTCGGTCATCACCGTCACCCCCCCTTAGCTCGTCATCACCGAAGCCCCCCCTCAGAAGGTCATCACCGGGGCCACCAAAGAACCAAAGATTGAGACCTTTGCCGGAATCTCTCCCTTCAGGTGCAGAATTAACCGGAACTGCTGTATACTCAAATCATGCGTACAGAATCCATTGACACACGCGCTAAACTGGTCAGGTTATTCAACCCCGGGGCGGGCGTTATGCCGCCCAGGCTGGCCGGTCGCGAGCAGGTGATGCAGGAGTTGAAACACCTGCTCAGCTACCTGAACGAGGATAACAGGTCGCCTCCCGGAGACGCTGTTCTATATGGCCCGCGCGGAAACGGCAAAACCGTCCTGCTGACCGCGTTTCGACAGCAGTGCGCTGGCGTGGATGTGCTGTCACTGACTGCCGCAAATATCAAAAACGAGGCAAAGCTGGCATCTCACCTGCTCTATGATGACAGCCGGTTCGGCAAATTTCTTGAGATTATCAGGCCGGCCCGCAGCAAAATCGATTTGAAGATCGCCGCCGCGGAATGGGACCGGATGAGCAGGAAAGACAGGGATAACTACAGGAGCGCACACCTGGTCGACCTGCTGCTCGAGCGCTGCCATAACAACCCCCTGGTGGTGACGCTGGACGAGGCGCATACCTTGGATATCGAGGTCGGTCACACCCTGCTGAATGTCAGCCAGAGTGTCCGTACGGCCGGCGCCCCGTTCCTGCTTGTGCTGGCCGGTACCCCGAACCTGGAGTCCCATCTCAACCGAATGAGCAGCACCTTCTGGAACCGCGCGACGATAATAGGGGTCGAACGTCTGAGCGAGGCAGGCGCTTGCGAAGCCATTACCGCCCCCCTCGATGAGTACGGCATCGCGTTCAATCCCGCTGCGCTGGAGACCGTGGTCACCGAAAGCCAGCGCTACCCTTACTTCATTCAGCTGTGGGGACAGGCCCTGTGCCGGGAGCTGAAACGTAATATGACGAATCACATCGACACCGGCGTTGTCGACGCTGTCCGTCCCAGGTTTACCGAGGGCCGGAATGGCTATTATGAACACCGTTATGGAGAACTGAGAAAACAGGGACTGCTGAGTGTCGCCCATACAGCAGCCGGTGCCTTTGAAGGACAGGATTCAATATGGGACGATGAATTGCACGGGTACCTGTCGACCAACGCCTCGCTGGATGCCGATGAAGCCCTGGAGGTCCTGGAACGCCTGTCTGATCTCGGTTACATCTGGAAACCGGTAGCCAGCGCGCGTTATGAGCCGGGCATTCCCAGTCTGATGACATACCTGCTCAAAGAGCGGAAGGCATAATTTTCCTTCCGCTACAAACAGTGCGGCACTATTTATGTAAACAGAAAGTCTGAATTATCCAGATTGCTCTCAGCAAAATCCAGCAGGATGATAGTGGTCAAATAGTCCGTGCCGGATACCTCTATGCGCACATTGTCCCCGTGACTTACTATGTCAAGGTCCTCCATGGAGCTGATGCCGGTAAACTCCGTCAGGTCAATCATGTCCTCACCGTCAGTAAAATCCTGTATTGTGCCACCCCCCAGGTTACTGGGGAAGAATTGAAATACGTCATCCTCCGACCCGCCATGAAGCACGTCCATCTCATCACCATTGGCAATTAACCTATCATCCCCGGGACCTCCCTTTAACAAATCATTCCCTTCACCACCGGTCAGGGTATCGCTGCCCTTGCCGCCGAATATCCTGTCGTCGCCAGCGCCGCCATACATCATGTCGTCACCGCCGGCAGGGCCGCCGTACAGGACGTCGTCGCCACCCTCCCCTCTCAATATGTTATCTTCACCGTCCCCGGCCAGGACGTCGTTGTATGGACTGCCGATAAGGTGTTCAATACCGGTCAGTGTGTCTCCCTCGGCGTCACCGAACCTGACCGCACGGGCATCGTGCAGGCGCACCAGGACCGCGACCGCGGAGTTCTCGTAAGTAGCGGTATCAGACCCCGGCCCACCGTCGAGCTTGTCACGGCCGGGGCCGCCTTCAAGCGTGTCATCGCCCTCGCCGCCATTGAGTACGTCGTCCCCCTCACCGCCGGTGAGCGTGTCGGCGCCGTCGTTGCCGTTAACCGTGTCATTACCCCCAAGAGCGTCGATAACATCATCGGTGCTGAGGCCGATTACGGTATCGTCGCCGGAGGTAACAGTGAAAGTCGCGGCGCCCGGCAAGTCAAATGTTACCGATACGTCCTGACTGAGAACCTCAAGGCTGGCGCTGAGTCGTGTGGCCGATTCATACTCGAGGTCAACCGTATATTCGCTGTTGTCATCCAGGGTTAATTCGAGCGTCGCCGCATTCGGCCCGGTCTTCTCGTAAGTGTAGCTGCCGGTAGATACATTTCCGTTTAAATCCAACTCTACACTATTGCCAGACGTAAACTCCAGGGAAATGCTCAAGCCCAGTGCCGTTAACGAAATTGTTTCCCCGGACAGTGACGAAAAAAACCCGTTTGCATCATCCGGCGCATACCCGTTACCATTTGCCATGTATTTTCTCCACGTTAATCATCATGCGGTGTCATGATACACTATTTCCGGCAACGGTCCGCGCTCTATTCTCTGCGACCAGGCACAGGATTTCAAACAGTGCCTGTTTGCCGACCTGCGGCGTGTTGGTCATAGTGTCGCACTGGGGCGCCTGTCATGGTCATACCCTCCGAAAATCACCCTGACAGACAATATTCACACCAAAGACAGGACTTGTCCAGGCAGTCACTGTATCAACCATGGAAAGAGTCCCCGAGTGGTTAATTGGCTTTGACGATAAGTCCGAATACGGTCAGTCACCATCTTCTGCATTACCGGCAGGTTCAAGCTTGTCCTGGGTCCGGGTATCAAAGTCGCCAGCGCCGTGGCGTTCCCTCAGCTGCTCTGTGGGTTCACCCCAGCTTCGATTTACCATGCGGCCGCGCTGAACCGCCGGGCGTTCCCTGATTTCATCGGTCCATCGATTCAGGTGTGTATAGGACCCGGCATCAAGAAACTCGGCAGCGCCGTAGACCTTGTTCAGGACAAGGGCGCCGTACCAGGGCCAGACGGCGATATCGGCGATGCTGTATTCATCCGCGCAGAAGTACCGGTTATCGGCCAGGTGACGGTCGAGCACGTCCAACTGGCGTTTCACTTCCATGGCATACCGGTTGATGGGGTATTCGAACTTCTCCGGCGCATAGGCATAGAAGTGCCCGAAGCCGCCGCCAAGATACGGCGCGCTGCCCATTTGCCAGAACAGCCATGACAGGCATTGCGCACGCAGGTACGGATCTTCAGGGATCAACGCGCCGAATTTCTCCGCCAGGTACAGCAGGATGGCGCCCGATTCAAACAGTCGTACAGGCGTCTTGCCGCTGTGATCAATCAGGGCGGGTATCTTCGAATTCGGGTTAACCCCGACGAAGCCGCTGCCGAACTGCTCACCTTCACCGATATTGATCAGCCAGGCATCATATTCTGCGCCTTCAAACCCCATGGCCAGGAGTTCTTCCAGCATCACGGTAACTTTTACGCCGTTAGGCGTAGCAAGCGAATAAAGCTGCAGGGGATGTTTGCCGGCGGGCAATTCTTTTTCGTGCGTCGCGCCCGCAACCGGCCGGTTGATGTTTTCAAATTGCCCGCCGCTCGGCGCATCCCAGGTCCACACCCTGGGCGGTGCATATGAGAATTTACCGCCCAGAAAACCTGTTATTTTTGTCCATAAACGAGTTGGCATCATAACCCCTTTGGGTTGGCTGATTTACCGCTGCCATTGCATCCTGGAATACAATGACTGACTGAAGTGTTATTCCTTGTTAACGACAACATCACCGACCCGGTTGTCAACCAGTACAGGTATATCAAGATAGGTGATTGTCGGGTCCACACCGAAAACTTCACGGAAGTGTTCAACAAAGGCAGGTGAAAAGAATTCCTCGGCCTGTTCCCGGGATTCCCAAAGATAGACGGAGTGACCATCGCCTGTCGTCTCGTCGTAACAAAACTGCTTGCTCATTAAGCCCGGGAGACCTTTGAAAATATTGTTGGCAGCCCCGACGAAATTTTCCGTAATCGCCTGGCGCGGTGGTTTACCGGGAAGGTTGTAGGTAATCAGAACAGTTATCATTACTCATCTCCGTTTGAGCGGTTCATTATATACGAAATTCGTATCGGCGTTTGCCTGAACCCCACTTCACTCACGAAATGCTTTATTAATTATCACAACCATCTCCCGAAAATTTCCCTGCATCTCCCAGGTCCCGGTGAATCCTTTTGGTACCATCACACTCTCCCCGACTTCAAAATGCTGTGGAGAACCTCCATCGGCCGTAAGTATCAGTTTACCGCTGATCACGATTACAAATTCATCAACGGGAAAGTCCCTTAAACGTAATTTCATTGGTTTCGCTTCGTAAATGCTCACATCGATATCACCTGAATATAATGTCTTATACCGGTGTTCAGACACACCCGAAAGAATGTCTTCCTGTGGCCATAAGGGCAAATCAGTATTCATTTCTGAATAAGGAATTGTGGAGGGCTCCAGTCTCAACGGTATTGGCGATGACTTTCCCGCTGCTTCACTATCTGCCCTTAATGACAAAGATGTAAAGATAATTAAACTGCAAAACACAATTTGAAATAATTGATGCCCGGACATTTTTTTTCTCCTGATTTCAACAAAGGAAACTCTGACTTATCCAGAGTTTCCCAAAATCTAACATCCCGGATAGTTCAATCAGCTATCCAGTTCAGGTAATTTACGCCTCATTATCTTGCCGGTGCTGGTTTTGGGGAAATCGTCAACAAACCGGATAGCGCGGGGCGCCTTGTAAGCCGCCAGGTGTTCACGACAGTACTTGATGATCATTTCGGCATCCGGTTCAGCGCCTTCCCGGGGAATGATATAGGCCTTGGCCAATTCCCCTTTTTCCTCGTCGGGAATACTCCCCACTGCCACCAGTGCGACATCGGGATGACCCGCTATCACCCGTTCCAGCTCAGCCGGATAGATGTTGTAACCGGCGGTGATAATCATGTCCTTCTTTCGATCGACAATAAAAACACATCCGTCCTCATCCATTGATGCCACATCACCCGTATGCAGCCACCCATCCGGCTCGATGGCATCCCTGGTTGCCTGATCGTTACCGTAATAGCCCTGCATAACGATACCGCCCTTGATCATCAGCTCGCCCACTTCCCCTGCAGGCAGGGTCTTGCCGGCATCTTCGGTGTCGGCAATCCTCGCCTCAACGTAAGGCAGCGCCACGCCGATGGAGCCGTGTTTTATCGGACCGTTCGCAGCAAACGTGGTCCCGAGACCACCCAACTCGGTCATCCCCCAGAGCTCGATCAAGGGACAGCCAAATTTTTCTTCGACCTCTTCCATTTTCGGTACAGGCATCGTCTGCCCGCCCACGGTGCAACAGCGCAGCGATGACAGATCGTAAGCGTCGAGTTGCGGATGATTCAGCAGAAACATATACATGGTGGGCACGCCTTCGAACATGGTCGCCCGGTTGTCCTGAATGCTCTGCAATATGACCTGTTCTTCGAACAAGGGGTGAAGCACAAGGGTCATGCCATACTGAAAAGCGCCATTCATTACGACATTGCCGTACACGTGGGGACAGGGCAAGGCCGTGACCACCGTATCCTTTTCGCTTCTTTGATGCATCAGCGCCGTCATCTCCACATTCAGCAGGACATTGTAATGGGACAGGCAGGCGCCTTTTGGGTGGCCTGTGGTGCCGGAGGTGTAGCCTATTGTCGATAAAGAATGTGTATCGACCTCAGCCACCTGAAACGCATCATCGCTATCATTGAGCAACCCGTTAAAAGAAAGCATGCCTTCCGGTAAGGGCTCATCACCGGACACAATGACTTCACGCACCCCGGACTTCTCTTTAACACCCTGAATGGATAGTGCTTTTTCATACGATGCTATGATGACAGTGGCGCCGCAATCGTTTGCGACAAACTCCACTTCTCCCGGCGTCAGCATCACGTTGACGGGATTGATGACGGCGCCCAGTTTGAGCGCCCCGTAATAACTGACAATCCATTCCCAACTGTTCGGACTGTAGAGTGTTACCCGGTCACCTGTCTCTACACCCAATGAAACAAGCGCATTGGCCAGCTGGTTTGATCGTTTTTCAAGTTCATTAAAACTCAAGGTGATGTCACCAATAATCAGCGCCGATTTATTTCCAAATCGTTCTGCGGCAAGCGGCAGGATCTGGCCCAGAGTATTAAGCATGCTTGTCTTGTCTCATTTTTTTCATCCTTCTCATGGTGCGAGAGGTTCAGGGATACAATCTACCCAAGATTCAATCAGCATATTCAACCCGGCTCTGCCTTTGACCAGTTCACAGCCGGTAAGGTAGGCGGGAGTTCCTTCCACGCCCAGGGCTGCCGCCAGGTCCTGAATGTGTTTCAGCTCATCAGAGGCCCGCTCGTCTCTCAACATTTTCTCCATTTCCTGGTCCTGGATCCCGTTCTTTGCCGCTGTTGCGGTAACTGTTGCATAGGTAAGCGGTAATCTTACGTTGAGCAGGTCCTGATGGAATGATCCGGCGCGGCGCCGGTCTTCTGCCTGAAGGGCCAGCAACAGACGAACAGCCTGTGCAGATGCCGAAGACATGATACCCAGCGGGACCTGAATTATTTCAACCTTGTCTGCCAATTGAGTTGCGCGCTGTTGATGTTCATGTCTGTCTTGCCGGCAAGGTCTGCAATCGTAATCCATAAATGCAATTACCGTTTTTTTCCTGTTACCTGGTGGCTCCTGTTCAGGTTGGAATTTTTCGATGATACCCTGGGCTTCCGATAGAACTTTTGCCCTCTCCACCCTTGCATTTTTCTCGCGGGACAATTGTTCATACCTGAAAGCCTGCTCCAGTAATTCCGGGTGCCGTGACAGAAACGACGGATCTGCATTCAGGAAATCAACGACTTCATCTTCCGTGACGGCAAAAGCGCCGTTCGGAAGCAGTATCAATACCGGTAGCAATATACTTCGTGAAATAAAAAGACTTATCCCTGTCAGCCAGTGACACTGGAAGTCAGATAAATGATAAGTATGCATCCGGAAAACCGGTACGGAATCTATGGTTGCTCTCACATCATAGATACAATGTCCAGTGCGTGCCCCTTATCGATTGGCAGGGAAATAGTCAGGGTGGAGTCACTTGCATCCCATGCGCCCGCCACCTTGCCGCTTTCTCCGGGGACCACCTTACCCTGATGAAGCCGGAAAACTTCTTTCCCATCAAACATCACACTATAGTACGTTCCGGCATCAAGATTTATGACACCGATATCGGACATGCCCCTATACGCGGTTCCCGGTTTGATATGGACACTCAATCGATTATGTTCACGACTGTAAACTGCATGACTGATCAGGACTTCGGGATACTTTACATTCACAACTTCCGGCGTATCACCAGTTAGCCAATTCTGCGCACTGTCCCTGTCATAAAGTCGCCACAACCCGTATCCAGGATTAAGTCTTGCCAGCGGCAGCATTACATTCCCAATCAGGACAGTCATTTCGTGCTGGCCATACTTCTCTTCCGGGACGATCCACTCCTTTTCAGAACGTAAGCCATCGAAAAATGCAGCTTCGGTTATATCACGTCGGGGATAGAAGTACCTGCCATCAACCCATTGAGGATTGAAATGGCGATCAGCATAATCAAGCATCGCAGATACTGTGTCACGATCACCCATTTCCGCGGCGTAGGCGGCCAGAAAGCCAAAGTCAAAACACGCTATCGGCGTCGACCATCTGCGACTCCAACGCTCGGGACTGGTATCCATTAACGCCGCCTTTTCCGCATCACGCTGGACTGGGTAGATTTTGCTCACCACATCAGTATTCCATGCGTTCATCATCATCGCATTCCAGCCATCGGCCCACGCAAAGGGCCTGTCCACGCGTTCCTGTTCCTTCATGCGATAAAAATACATGGTTCTGGATGAATGGGGCGCGATATAATTCAGTTCTTCCGCTTTCTCCCAGAAGGCATGACGCACCTCCGAAAGTTTACTGCCATGCATCCAGTCATAGTGGATAAGGCCAAGTATGGGGTGCTGGTTACACTCCGCAAAAACGTCATTGGGTTCACAATCAACGCCTACGTAATCACTATCCACAAACTGATCATGGACAAGTGTTGCAAGTGAGTGATGGTCATAGGTGTTTTTGAAGCCGTTCAGGCCGGGTAATTCGAACACAATGGAACCCGGTTCATCGAAACGAAAATCCTTGTACAGCACTTTATACAGGCCGATCATTTGCAGGAGATGGCCGCTGTACATGATATTTTTTTCACGAACAGGATCACGCCATTCCTTACCCGCTTCCAGGTAGCTCTTGTAAGGGTCCATTTCAATGATTGGCAACCACGTGGGTACCCAGACATCATTACGCATCATTTTTTCAACCAGGCTTAGTTGTGCCTCCCGGTATAACTCTTTATAGGCCGGTGTGTAGTTTATTTGCACCATGGCCAGGGCATAGGACATAAACGCCAACTGGAACTGGTAGGCGTCGTAGGTAAGCATCGCGCGTGGTTCCATGTAACGCCAGTCTCCCGGTAGTTGGCGCGCTGAATCAACAATGTGTCGAACATGGCCGAGTTGCCTGGTATCAAGAATATCTACTTCATATTCGGAATTTCCGAAGGAAGCCGCAGGCGTACATACCGTCACTGTGATCAAAAGCAACATATTGCAAATACGGAATTTCATCATGGATATACCTTGGTTGAACAAGAAATCAGTTTTTCACTATATCACCAGTATATAATCTCTTATACCGGTTTTCTGACACACCCGAAAGAATACCTTCCTGTGGCCACAAGGGCATTTCAGTATTCATTTCTTCTGAACCAGGATCATTGTGTAGATTGTTCGTTATACGCCTTCCAGGCCCTGTCAATCACATAGGCATGTATCGCGGCTGAATCTTCGGCACTGAGCGCATCCTTGTAGGAAAGCATGCCCTTATGCTGATAGGCGCCACCCAGGACGATGGCGTCCCATGCCGCATGTTTCTCCTTCGTGAGATAACGCAAATTCGGGACCGAGTCGCTGCCGCCCTCGACATCGACACCATGGCACCAGACACAACCGGTTTGGCCATACAATTTTTCACCACGGGCGATGAACCCGGCTGTGCCGCTTTGTTCCGGCGGCTCGGGAACAGGCATGGAATGGCTGGTCTGTGCCGGCAGGGTTGCGTCGCCGTCCAGCTTGAATGCGATCAAACGACTATTGCCTTTTGATTCGGGCAGTGCATTGTGACGCGGAATCCATAATCGTTGCGGGCCGCCCCACCCCACCGGGACGATGACCAGTTGTTCCCCATTAATACGAACGGTCACCGGTGGCGCCTGAATCGCCGAGCCGGTCTTCATGGTCCATAGTAATTCACCATCGTCCGCGGCAAAGGCATTGAACCTGCCTTCGGCATTTCCCTGGAATACAAGTCCGCCCGCGGTCGATAGCACACCCCCGTTCCACGGTAATTTATGTTCCTGCGACCATCGTTCAGACTGGGTCAGCGGGTCCCAGGCCACAAGCTTGCCCAGCATTTCGTCTTCCGCCACCTTGCCTCCACCAGCACCATAGGCGCTCTGGCCCAGCGGTTCTTCCTCTACGCCCGATGCGGGTGATTGTTGAACAACTGCTGCGACGTCCAGCACCGGGATATAGACCAGGCCGGTGTCGAGACTGTAACTCATGGGGTGCCAGTTGTGGCCACCCCATCCATAAGGGAAGACAAGCGGCTTGCCAGTTTCGGGGTCCACGGATGGAGCAGCAGTATTGAGAACAGGCTTGCCTGTTTCCAGGTCAATATGACTGGCCCAGGTCACCGTCGTATAGTTGTCCGCTGACAGCAACTCGCCATTGCTGCGATCAATGACATAAAAGAATCCATTTTTTGGCGCCTGCATCAGGACTTTTCGGCTCTCACCTGCAATCTCCATATCGGCAAGGATCATATGTGCAGCCGCGTTGTAGTCCAACTTGCCTGCCGGGACAGTCTGGTAATGCCACAGGTATTCGCCTGTCGCAGCATCCAGGGCAACAATGGCATTGGTCAGCAGGTCATCGAACTCTTCGGGGTCCGTGATGTTGATATACTCGAGAAAAACACTGTCCGTTCCCAGGTATAACCGGTTCAATTCCTGATCATAGGTCATAGAATCCCATACCGAGCCACCGCCGCCGTACTGGCGCCCTGCCTCCCCACTCCCGGTCTCCGCGGTCGTTTCAAAATCTTGTGCTTCCTGGTCGGTAACAGTGTCACGGGGCACCGTATAAAAACGCCATACAAAGTCACCGGAATCCGCGTCATAGGCCGTGACATAGCCGCGCAGGCCCCAATCAGCTCCCGCGTTACCGATAAAAACCTTCCCATCACCCACCCTTGGCGCACCGGTAATGGCATAGCCGATACTGCTGTCGCAGGTTTCAACTTCCCAGACGGGGGTTCCCTTTCCTGCATCGACAGCGATCAACCTGCAATCACCGGTACCGACAATCACTTTTCCATTCCATACAGTCACACCCCGGTTCCAACGGGAAAGCCAGGATCCAAATACACTCAGGTTCAATTTCACTTGCGGATCATAAGACCAGAGAAGATTGCCGGATGCGGCATCAACAGCATAAATGACGCTGAAGGGGGCACTTAAATATATGGTGCCGTCAACAACAATCGGCGTCGCCACAAGACCGTCACTACTGGGTATGTCAAGCGCCCAGGCCACACCCAGACGCTTGATATTATGCCGGGTAATTTGAGCGAGCGGACTGAAACGCTGCTCGTCATAGGTACGTCCATGCAACAGCCAGTTCTCCACATCATCGGAGGCATTCAATGCACGTTCACGGCTTACCGCTCCGGGCAAATCTGCTTGTGCATCCGCAACGCCAGTGGATAGGGATGTTGTTTTTTCCGTATTGCCCGTGAATGGGCTACGCCCTTCATCTTCGCCACATCCATGCATTCCGCAGATAGCCGTCAGCAGGAAAACGACCACGGGAATCGATCTCACATTATTTACTCCAAAATCGCGGCGGGTGATCCTGCGATCCATCCCCGGATCGCGATCGTTGGGCATCAGTGTAATACCTGTTCAGTAATTCACCCCAACCTTGACGCCGAACCAGCGCGGCATGCCCATGTTGCCATAGGCGTGGTCGCTACCCGCAAAGGCAATCTGGTTGTCAATGTATTCATGGTCGAAGACATTCTCCACGTAGCCCTCTACCTGCCACCGTTCTGATTGCGAACGCCAGAACAAGCGCAGGTTCACCAGCCAGCGATCCTCGTTATAGGTATACTCATTGCCACCGAGCCCGGTGGCTTCTTCGCGGTAATTGAAATCCACCTGCGCGCTGACCTTGCCGCTGTTTCCTAAAGGAATGTGATAGCGGGCAAGACCGTTGAGCGTCCACTCCGGCGCGCTGGTGCCGAGTTCACTGCCGTCCACGAAAAATTGATCGCCCACAAAGGCCCTGGCGCCGGTACCGAAATTCGCAGGGACAAAAAAGTTTGCGGGCGCATCGACTTCGGTATCCAGCCAGCCCACACCCAGGCTCATTTCCAGTTGCTCTACGGGTGCCACGAGCAGCTCCAGCTCGGCGCCGTAGATATCGGCATCGCCAATGCTCATGAGCCGGCCAACAGGCGCTACGGCAACGTTGTCGTAGATGAGGCCCTGCTTGTCCGTGACGTCCTGGTAGAACAGCGCGGCATTCACCCGCGCCCGGCCGCCTAACAGCGTTGCCTTGAAGCCGCCTTCGTAGGATTTGATTTTCTCCGGAGCCACCGCGGCCAGGAGGCTGATATTGCCGCCCAGCAGATCCGTGTTGAAGTTACCGGAGCGGAAGCCGGTAGAGAACGACCCGTATAACATCCATTCCTCGCGCGGCCGCCACTCCAGACCCACCTTGCCTGACGTGTTGGTGCTGGACAGCGACTGTGAACCCGGAACGCCGGTGGTAAGCACCGCGGCCTTCTTCTCGTCATCGGTGTAGCGTATCCCGCCGACAAGCCGGAGCTGGTCCCCGAGCGGTACGCCCACTTGCCCGAACACAGCCCACGACTCCGTATCCCCCTCTGCCTTGGTATCGGGTGATTGAATACTCTCGAAATCCCTTATGGTACTGGTCGAATCGCGTTCTTCGTCGAAGTAATAGAAGCCCGCGGTCCAGTCCGCACGCATGAACACGCCGGATAACCTGAGCTCCTGGGTAAACTGGTCGGAATCAACGGTGTAGTGGTCGTTGAACTGGAAGAAGCCACCGAACACGCCCACAGCGGTGGCGTCTTCATCGGGGTTGAAATACCGATTGTGGCTGTCATAGGCAGTGATCGATACCACATCTATGGTATCGGTCAGCTTGAAATTAAGCCTGGCAATCCCGGTAATCGTACCGAGCGTGTAACGGTTACCTCCGTTCCCGGGATCGAGCTCGGTATAGACCTCTTCGGGATCGAGGTTCGGGTCGCCAAACGTCGGCAGACCGAAAAAGGCGCCGCCCCCGACACATTGTCCGGCCCGTACCCGCTCCACCTCACACTGTGCCAGGGTCAGCGGATCCAGGAGCCCCCAGTAGTGAAAGCCCTTACCGATGTCGTCCCGGTCGCTGGCTTCGATGGTGAGCATCAGACCCGCCCGCTCGCCGAGGTCGAATTCAAGATGACCGCGGCCGCTCAGGTGGTCGATTTTACCGAGTTTCCCGCCGGCCGGTCCCAGGTTGTCCTGAAAGCCGTCGTCCTCGTGGTACTGGAACGCCAGACGCCCCCTCACCCGGTCAGTCAGGGGGCCGCTGACTGCAGCTTCCACGATGCGGGTATCGTGGGAACCGTACTCGAAGGTGGCATAGGCTTCGAACTCTTCCGTCGGCTTGCGTGAGATGAAGTGTACAAGACCGCCGGTCGCATTGCGCCCGAACAGCGTGCCCTGCGGTCCGCGCAGCACCTCGACACGTTCCAGGTCCAGCATGTTGTTGCCGCCGTAATAGGCCTGCGGCCGGTAGACATCATCAAAGTACAAGGCCACGTTCCCTTCTCCCCCCAGCATGGTATTCAACGTGGCATTCCCCCTGATTGTCAACGCTCCACTATAGGAACCCTGGTCGGCAGTCACATTAGGTATATGATCGAAGATCTCGCGCGTATCCTTAGAACCGAATTCGCTGATCATGTCGCCGCTCAGGGCGGTTATGGAGATGGACACATCCTGCACGCTTTCTTCGCGTTTTTGTGCAGTGACAATCACTTCTTCAAGAACTGACTGCGCATTGGCGGTCAGACTTTGTGCAAGGAATAGAACCAGGATGACCCGGATAGTTTGATTGATGGTATTCACACTGAATTGATGAGACATGCAACCCTCCCCCTACACAAAGAAAAAATGGCACACAAGACTTTTTTATTATGATTGTTATAATTAAAAAATCAAGGTGAAAATTACGAAAAAGAACCGGGCGATATAAGCTCGGCACGGAATAAAAGCAAGATGGCGATGAAAGAAATCAATGAGCGTTCGCTGTGGTGGGAAAACACCTTGCCGGTGTCAATACCGGGTTTTTCTCTGCCGCAAAGAACCGACGTCGCAATAGCAGGCGGTGGCTTTGCAGGCTTGAGCGCAGCACTGGAACTGCGACGCTCCGGTGTTGAGGTAACGCTGATTGAGAAAGACTGGCCGGGGCACGGGGCATGCTCGAGGAATCTCGGGTTGGTGATGGACCGTATTGACGGTACAACAACCGGGGATCTCGACGGGCTTGTTCATGGCGTCAAAAAGTGTGACCTGATCAGGGAAGGACGTGCTGCCCACGATTATGTTCTTGAACTGGTCAAGCGTCACAACATCAGCTGTGGATTGAGACAACGTGGAAAGCTGGTACTGGCAACCACGAAATCAGCCTACGAAACAATGGCTGATACCCTGGAGCGGCTGAAGCAGCAGTTTGGATCGGTCGACGCATACATGGTCCCCAGACAGGACCTTGGCAAGGAAATCGGCGGCCGGGCAAATAAAATCTACTATGGCGCGAAAGTACAGCCGGAAGCTTATGATCTGAACCCGGGACAATTGACCGCCGGCATGGTTCAACGCCTTGCGGATTCAGGCGCTGTAATATGTTCCTCTACCCGACTTGAATCGGTGCAACGCCAATCAAATGGAACGTTTACCATATCGACGAACAGGGGCGACATCACTGCAGAACATGTCGTACTGGCGACACAGGGCTATTCCGGCGCGGAAACAGGCTTTTTGCAAAAGAAGATTTTTCCGTTTCTGGCACATGTTGTTGCGACTGAACCGATGCCACAGGATTTACTGAAGGAACTACTACCCACCTTGCGCGGAGTCGTCGATACAAAACAGATGTTTTTTAATTTCAGGCCCTGTGATAAGGAAACCCGGCTTATACTGGCTTCACATTATTTACGTACCGATGATAACCATACACAATCAAACAGAATACTGAACGCATACAGAAAGCTGTTTCCGGAATTGGAGAAAATCGAAGCGGAATATTGCTGGTACGGTAACCTGGCATTGCCATCCGATCACTTACCCCATATCGGCACGCAGGGCGGCGTACATTTCTGTGCCACACCAAGCTTTTCGATGGCGCTCTATCTTGGTTCAAAAATGGCCAGACGAATACTGAAAGCCGATGATGCGGGTACACTGTTTGATAATATGCCAACACGGGATTTTCCCTTTTACTCCGGAAACCCGTCATTACTCTACCGGGGGCTGAGGGTGTTGTTCAATGGGCTGGATTATTTGAATGTTGCGGCCCCGAAATAACGTTCTTTCTTTTCCAGGATTTATGGAGCGATCAATTTATGCCAAAACTGGTTAATCATGATGAAAGAAGGGTTGAGATAGCGCATGCAACCTGGGCTGCCGTTCAATCCGTCGGTGTCGATAAGCTTACACTGCGTGATATTACCCTGGAGGCAGGATTTACTACGGGTGTGTTGTCGCATTATTTCAGGGATAAGGACAGCGTCTTGAGATTTGCATTTACAATCGCATACAGAAAAACTTTTGAACGAATTCTCAATGCCAATAAATCCGCCGAAAGTAACTTATCGTGCATAAGAAACGCGATGGTAGAACTTTTGCCCGACCCCGAAAAACTGGAGAGCGTTGCGTTTGTGTCCATGTGTTTCGGGATCCGGAACAGTGATGACCCTTTGTTGGCCGAGGAATACAATGCAAATAAAAATGAATATCGTGATTTGCTGAAAAAATATATTACGAACTCTATTAATAAAGAAGAAATCCCACGTGCCAGGAAAACGGAGGATATACTGGACCTGATTTTAGCGGTGGTGGATGGGGTATGTATTCAGTCCTTACTCAGCCCCGAAGTTTATACAAAAAAGCGATGTGTCCGCATCATTGAGAGCATGGTGGAAAGATTGCCAGGTTCGTTAAACCGTAGTTGTACTTCCAGCCCGGAGAAAATATTAAATGAGCAACAATAATAAACTTGTACGATTGGATGTTGACAAGTTGGCAGGTATCGATCTTGACGACTATGCGCCATACCCTGATGAAATAGTTTTATCCGGAAAATCACAGCACCAGACATATCATTTCGAGCACGGCGAACTCCTCGTTGCGGCCTACCAGGCTGCGCCTGTAAAACTTCAGCTGAAAGACTACCCCCAGGATGAATTTATGTACTTGCTGAGCGGAAAGATAGTTATTTCCGATGAAAACGGACCATCCGAAGAGTTTTATCCGGGGCAGGCATTAGTGCTTAAAAAAGGTTTCTGCGGCACGTTTGAAATGCAGGGTAATGTACGGAAAATCGCTATCATGAATGGCGAACGTTATTCGCCGTTGAATGGATAGTGATCATACGCAGCCGCTTGTGATAAATTAAAACCTGATAATTCGAGCAAAAATCAACTTCAGGAGAAAATCATGTCAGCATTTGACAACGCAAACCGTTTTTTTCACGCATGCGAAGGACTTGAAGGCTGGAGCGGCTGTAAACAATACGTCGCGCCCGGCGCAGGTTTTGTTGCGCAGAGTGACGCCCTGGCTGGCGTAGATACGGTGGAAGGGTACACCGAATGGATGGCAGGACTCGGGAAAAACCTGATGCCGGGCTGCGGTTACGAGCTGCACGCATCATCCTATGATGAAGCGACGCGCACTGCCCTGTTTTTTGGAACGTTCACTGGCGCCCATACCGGAGAAGGCGGGCCGGTGCCGCCAACGAACAAGCAGACCAACTCGCACTACGTTTACGCGCTCACCCTCGATGAAAATAACCTTATTTCCGGCATGGTGAAAATATGGAACTCGGCGTGGGCATTAAACGAGTTGGGCTGGACCTGAAAGTGTAGCCCGCGCCAGTCCTTTTAAGACACCAGTTCCACACCCGGGGGCAGGATTTTCCCCGGCCGGCACGCGCGATCTGTAACCTGTTTATCCGACGAGTTGAAAACCCGCAGATGTGAAGTGGTGATCAAAAGCGAAAGCGATTTTGATATGCCGTTTAGCCATCAGCACAAAACTCGTCGCATCTACGGCAGAGAGCTTATGAAATTTTTGCCCGGTGAAATACTGCCAGGCAGAGCGCATCTCCTCTGCGTCACAGGAGATAACTTCAAGGTTGGACAGCTTTTCTAACGAATCTTTCCAGGCTATAGCGATATCTCGCCTCGCATGCCGATCAAGAAAAGTAAATGTCTCCAGGATAACCGGCACGGATGTATAGAGGTAAGCACGACTTTCATGCACCTGTTTCCAGACTTCGACCGCTCTCTCGTGAAACGGGTCCCGCGACAATGCCAACGCTATCCAGCCCCCTGAATCTACAAAGACGTCCTGACGATTCCTCATTGTTCGTCATAAATTGCGTCATGCTCAACAGAGGTGCGGGAAGGCATCCCATCCCACAAAGCCACAGGGCCGGTGGAATTCGGGTCCGGGCGAAGCCAGACTTGCCGAATCGCCTCACGCACAAGGTCCGCCATACTCCGGCCCGAGCGCTGTGCGGTTTCCCGCAACGCTTTCAATTCATCTTCCGGTAAATATATTTGTGTTTTGATCATGTGTGTCATTATAGGCATATAACTGACATATATCAAGTGCGAGGGTTTATCTGATAAGTATGAAAGATTTGTTTTGAATACGGGATCGCTTCTGCCCCTGAGGGTGATGCCTGTCAGCTTCAGCCATAGTGCTACTGAGCCCGCGGCGCGGACGTTGTACCGTAACCAGTAAGCTCCACGTAGCCGCGGCCGTTTACGTCGTTTGCGCCGAAAGCGCCATCGAATTCCACCGCGCCTTCCCAGTAACGGAACGAGAGATCCAGTTCCTGGTCGGCCAGCGCCGGCCGGATGTTGAGGTCGAGTCCATATTCCGGCGCCCGCAAGCGCCAGGCGGACGGGTAGACCACGCCGCTTCCCGGGCTCGGCCAGGTTTCCAGTATATCCAGCTCCACCTCGTCGAAGCCCAGCGTGGACATGCGACCGTCGGGCAGCACAAGCGCGCCGTAGCTGAACCGGTCTGCCGCGTTGTCGGCGCGGCGGAAACGGTAGTACATCAGTTCGTGCTCGTTCGACAGTTGCAGCGCGAACCAGTCCCAGCCGACCTGTTCCCTGCCCAGGGCGCTGCTGCTCCACTCCCGGTCCATCCAGCTGTTGCCGCGTACCGTGTAGGTCGTATCCCCTACGCTGATGCTACCCTCCGTTGGGATGCGGGTATAAGAGTAGTAATAGGAGGCATTGACCGGGTCGCTGTTCTTTACGCTGACACCGTCTTCACCGTGCAGGACGACGGCCTTGCCGTGTTGCAGGATAAGGTCCAGGGCGATCCGGTCTTGCCGGGCGCGGATACGCAGTGGGAATGTGTCCCGTGAAGTTGCCTCTGCAGACCAGTCGTCCAGCCAGACATGGAACCCGTTCGAACTCGCGCCGGCGAGACCGGCGGCGCCGCGACTGAAGCGTTCGAAAGCATGGATCTTCTCATTGTTGATGTCAGTCAAAGCCAAGTGGGCCATGTAGAAATTTTCAGTCCGCCAGCGCGAAGGACTGGTGGTTTCCTCGATCCTTGGCCGGAAACGAAAAAAGGTGAACTGGTAACCGAAACGGTGTTCCTTGCCATCGTTGATATTGCCGGTGAAATACCACCATTCGGTGCGGTACTCATCATGGGGACCATGGTCGGCGGGAAACAGGAACTCTCTCGGCCGGTCCACTTGGGCAAAAGATCGGGCAGGGTCGCCGCGCAATACGTTACCGACAGATATCGGTTCATCGCTTATTCCTGCGCTCCTTTCAGTACACCCGGGCAATGCAAGGACTGCCAGGATGACCGAAATCTTCAGAGGGGACAGATTTGAAGCATGCCCCCGCATGTCGTCAGCGGGGGTCTGTCCCCAACCGCATTCTTGCGCTGGCGGGAACTGCCTGGTCATACGCTATTCTGTCCTCAGGGCCTCGGCCGGTTCCGCACGGGATATATTCCAGGCGGGATAGATACCGGCGATCAGCGCCGCTGCGAGACCGAGGACTATGCCCTGGAGCACGATATCCGCGCTGAACTGCAGTTCCATGGTCCAACCAAAGGAGCGCCGGTTGATCACCAGGATCAACAGGGCAGTGATAATACAGCCCACAGGGACCGCCAGCAGTCCTGCAACAAGACCCAGGAGTCCGGTTTCCGACATAATCAGCCGGCGTACCTGTGCCGGCAGAAAGCCCATGGCTCGCAGCAGGGCATGTTCCTGCCTGCGTTCCAGTTGCAATGCCATGAATGCGCTGAACACGCCGATAAAGGCGATGATGGCCGCCAGCACCCGCAGGATGTCAGTAACGACGAAGGTATTGTCAAACACTTCAAGCGATGTCTGCAGTATTTTGTTTCTGTCCTGCAGCCACAGGTCACGCTGCGGTGCCAGTTGTTTCACCTGCACGCGCAATGCTTCCATGTCCGTTCCCGGCAGCGTGTATATGCCAAAGCCCGAATAGCGGTCATCGCGCCAGTGGCGCTCATAGGTGCGCCGGCTCAGGCTGACGACACCCTGGTCGGAGCCATAGTCCTTGTATACGCCCAGCACCCGGAACGAACGGTAACCGTTGTCAGTGCGGAGTTCCAGCACATCATCCGGTTCAAGCCCGTGCCGCCACGCGTATGGTTCGGAAACAATGACCGCATCTTCCTGCTGAAACGCCGGCCGGATGTCATCCGCTTCACCCTGTTTGAACTGGAACCCTTTCCAGGCAACCTCGTTCAACCCGTAGGCGGCGAGTTCCGTCCGCCCCCGGGAAGATTCAATGTTTATGCGCCGCACGCTGCTCACGGCTTTCACCTGCGGCAACGCAAAAATGGCTTCTCCAAACCCGGCATCCAGGGCGTGAGCCGAAGCTGTCGTTCCCGTCGACGGCAGGGACACGTACATCTCCGCCCGTAGCGCCTGTTGCAACCAGCGGTCAACCGAAAGACGAAAATTATTGACCATCAGGCCGATACCTATGACCGTGGCAATGGCGATCATCAGGGCGGCGATGGCCGCCGTGGTGCGGCTCAGGGAAGCCGTGACCGACCGGCAGGCATAGCGGCCCGAAATACCGAAGCCACCGCCCAGGAGGGGTTTTAAACATGCCATCAGGACAACGGTTACAAGGGGTATCAACAGGGTAATGCCGAGGATAATAATAAAGATACCACTGAACCCCAGTCCGATACTGGGGCTGGAGAACTGGATGACCGTAATGCCTGCGCCAAGCGCAACAACGCCCGCAAGGGCAGTCGGTACCACCAGGCGGCGCGCCGATGCTTCAAGATAGGAGCGTAACAAGGCCTGCCTCGGGGTGATCCTGGTTGCTTCCAGCGCCGCGGGGATGGCCGCCACCAGCGTGCCCGCCACACCCAGTAACGCACCTTTCAGTAACGAGAGATTCGACAGGGTAAGATTCGAAGCCGTAAGCAGGTCGTAAACCTCATTAATGGTACGGTTCACGACCTGTAACAGGCCGTGCGCCAGTGCGACGCCGAACAGCAGACCGGCAATACTGGCTGCCAGGCCCACCAGTAACGCCTCCATGGCGATGATCGCGCCCAGTTGCCGCCTGGTCGCGCCCAGGGCGCGCAGCCTGCCAAACAGGGGACGCCGCTGCATTACCATGAAAGTCATGGTGTTATAGATGAGGAACATGCCCACCAGCAGGGCCAGCAGACTCAGTGCGGTCAGGTTCGTATGAAAAGCGCGTGTCATCTGCTTGAGGGAGCGGGTCCTCGTGGTTGACGGCAACAAAGCCGCGCCGTCAGGCAACAGGGCTTCCAGCCTGCTTTTCGCCCCGCTGTCCCCGTCTCCAAGCACCACGTCGATACGGTTAATCCGTCCCGGCATATCAAGCACTTCCTGGGCAGTGGCAATATCCGCGAGCAGGAGGTTGTCAGGGCCCTGGGAAGAACCCGGAGCGGAGTTCGCGAGGACCCCGGCTATGCGAACGGGTATGCTCCTGCCCCCGGTAACGAGGGTTGCCTCATCATTTCTCCCGATATCCAGGCGGTTTGCCGTGCCGGCGTCGAGGAGCACGGTATTTCTCTCCGTCAACAGGGGGATGAACACCCCTTCGCCTTCCGGGTTCTGCAGGTTGTTGAACCAGGCATATTCGCGAAAAGTCCGTTCCGCGAAGGGGTCGAGGCCAAGGAGGGTCAGGGTCTCCCGCTTTTCGTTCTTTTCGAGGGTGACGTGGGCCTCGATCACGGGAGCTGTGTCGCGCATGCCATGGTCAACGCGCATGCGCGTGTACAGCGTTTCATCCAATCCGGCAGGCCCGCCGACTATGCGGTGGGTGGCCCTGCCGACGATGGTTTCAGTGGACCGTTCGAAGGAATACCTGGCGCTTTGATTTACCAGGTCGACGGACACCACCACGGCCACAGCCAGTGCGATACCGGTTAGGGCCAGACCCAGTTGCCAGGGATGGCGCAGGAAAAAATGCCGGCTTGAACGGAACAGGATACTGTTCATGATCAACGGCTGCTGTCTTCCAGCCGGCAATCCCGTATTGTCATCAACCGGTCGGCCAGACCGATGACCTCCCGGCTGTGGGTGACCATGATCATGGTTCTGCCCGCCCGGCGCACCAGTTGGTCGAGCAGGTTCAACACATCCTGCCCGGTGTCGTGGTCCAGGTTTCCCGTTGGCTCATCAGCGAGAATGATCGGCGGGTTGTGGATCAGCGCCCTGGCAATTGCGATGCGTTGCTGTTCGCCTGTGGACAGCCGGTCGGGGTAATAGTCAATCCGGTGCGCCATGTCCAGATCCTCCAGCATGTCCACCAGTCCTGTCTTGCCACCATGATCAAGCTGGCCGGTCAACTCCAGCGGCAACAACAGGTTGTCCCTTACCGTCAATGTAGGGATCAGGTTGAAACTCTGGAACACGAAGCCGATATGACGGCGCCGGAACAGGGTGCGTTCATCCTCGCTCATCTCCGACAGGGATTGTCCCTCGACAAGTATGTCACCCCGGTTCGGGGCATCAATGCCACTGATGAGATTGAGGAGGGTGGATTTTCCGCATCCGCTCTTGCCGAACAACACGATAAATTCCCCTTCGTGCACTTCACCGTTTACGTCATTCAGAACAACATGCTCCTGATCGGCCTCCCAATAGGATTTGCACAGGTGACGGAATTCTATAACAGGCGCAACCATGGATCGGAATGATAGCAAGCACAGCCCACACATGGCGGAAATTTCCTCCGGGCAAGTGAGATTGCCGTGAGCCTCGCGGTCGGCTCTACGATTCCGGCGCTTGAATGTAGTGACCCGGGCCAACACTCATACTTTAATCCCATCCTCATCTCGATCAGGCTGATAACAATAAATATTGTGCATCAAGCGACTGTGTATTACTATATGCAGTGTATCCGCAGTATTTTCCGTTACCGGATTGGAATACAGCAACATGAGTATTTTATTGCCCAGATCGAATAAAACGAACTCGCCTTTTCGGTATCCAGGAGGCAAATTTTACGCTCGTCACCTAATTCTCCGCTATATCCCCGAACATACTCATTACTGTGAACCCTTTGCCGGTGGCGCTTCGATTTTTTTCGCCCAGAAGCGCCAAACATACGCAATTCTCAATGATCTGGATGAAGAGCTGATGAATTGCTATATCCAAATCAGAGACAACGTTGAAGGATTAATCGAATTGTTGAATGGGATTCCTGCAAAAAAGGAATTACATCATTTTTACAAAAATGATTTTTACCCGGGTAACGATTTGGAACGGGCATTCAGATGGTACTACCTGAACCGCACTTCATACAGTGGCATAATGAAAGACGAAAATTGTTATTGGGGCTACGGTACTAAATACTCCATGCAACCTGAAAACTGGCCCCCCCACTTACGGACTGTTTCTGACCGCCTGCAAGGAGTTGACCTGTTATATCAGGACTTTGAAAATCTTATAGACAATCTGGTCGATGGTTTTTTCCTGTTTATCGACCCGCCATATTACGGAGCGGACCAGAAGAAATTTTATAGGTGTAATTTTGACTATGAAGATCACTTAAGGTTATCAGATTGTTTACGGCGTCATTCTGACAGACTGAGATTTTTGATCACTTACGACAATCATCCTGACATCTGGAATTTATATGATTGGACTGGCTCAATAGACACTCAGGAATGGAATTACACTATAAATCGCACAGATGACCAGAGGAATGGACTTAAACTGGAAGATGGCTATAAAAACAAACGATACAAGGGTAAAGAGGTATTTATTCGTAACTACGAAAATCATCTTGAGATCCCCTGCCTACCTGAACAGCCCTCACAACAGTTGGCGGCGTTATGAATACTGATGAACAATCAAGGATATATCACAGCATTAAAGAATATTGCGATAAATATAATATACCCATAGAGAGCCTGCTTGACATTCTTGAGGATCAAAAGGTATTGCCAATGATCCGCGGCAAGGCTACGGAATACATTGCAGCTGTAGTACTAAAACAGACGCTGCACACCCGTGAATGGCATGTTCAGAAACTGAATTTAAATCCACAATCAAATCAGTATGATGAGGACATCAGCGTCACCTTTTCAAGAACTGGAAGACGACTGAAGGTTGAAGCAAAAAGCGCAGTTCGCGGAAGTTTCAAGACAGGAAGCAAATATACTAAGGTTCAGACGCCTCATTTCAAGGTCAAGTGCCATAAATCAAGAAGCAATATCAGTAAAAGCGAGACTACAAATGACAGATACATGGCGCATGAATTTGATGTGATTGTATGTAATATTTCTAATGCGCTGTTCAAGGGAAAATCAATGAGGCCTGAGTTGGAACTGATTGAATCAGGGGGAAGCTGTGAATTGGTTGAAAAATTTTTATGACGTTAACACTGATAAAGAGTTAATCCGGAAAGCTTATGACGACTGGATGTTTTGTTTTCCGAATACAATAGCGCTGGACGATGGTTCAATTCCGCGTACCCCGACTGTCAAAGTAGAGGAAGACGAAAATTGGTTCCGCATATCAGAGCTGGAAAGCATGTGAAGGGCGCGGGCCTATTGGAGAGAATAGAACAGACAACAATTTAAGAATTGCAACGACGTTTTCTCCACCCTGCAACTCCCAGTGTTTCCCACAAACCTGCTATTCCTGATTTACACAGGTAAAAAACAATACAAATTTTTTAATTTCTGGATTATATTGTGCGAAGTTCACTTCCTCGTGTAACCACGGTGCAGAAAAGAAATGATTAAGCTCAACGTTAATGACAAGCCTTATGAAGTTGACGTCGAAGCGGACACGCCGCTTCTGTGGGCGCTGCGGGACGAGATCGGGTTGACAGGAACCAAGTTCGGTTGCGGGATCGCCCAGTGCGGGGCCTGCACCGTTCATGTCGACGGGAAACCCATGCGTTCCTGTGTGCTCCCGGTAAGCAGTATCGGCAACAGTAAAATCACCACCATCGAACACCTGGCCAGAGACGGCTACCATCCGGTTCAACAGGCCTGGATTGAGTTGCAGGTGCCCCAGTGCGGTTATTGCCAGTCGGGACAAATCATGTCGGCCGTCGCCCTGCTCGCCGGTAACCCCTCGCCTTCCGATGAGGATATCAATATGGCGATGTCCGGCAATATCTGCCGTTGCGGGACTTACCAGCGCATCCGCGCGGCCATTCATCGCGCCGCTGAACTACAACGGGAGAATCATTGAATTGGAATTATCCGGCCGGGTAGTTACCGGAACAGGCCAGGCCGCGGGTTTTACCGAACTGGAACACGCAAAGCAGCAATTCCTGGATAAACTCGGCATTGATACCTGGCCCGGCACGCTGAATCTGAAACTGGACGATGCGGATTCCGTTGCCGGATGGCAATCCCTGAGAAATGGAGACGGCATCGGCATCCTCTCGCCTGACGCCGGCAACTGTCATGCCCGAAGCTATCCGGTCCAGGTCAACAACCATGTCACCGGGGCCATTATCTTTCCCGAAGTCGACGGTTACCCGGATGACCAGGTAGAGGTTATCGCCCCGCTGTCACTGCGCGGGCATTTCTCTCTCAACGACGGGGACCGCCTTACCCTGAGTTTGATCAAGCCTGTGCGAACCAGCGCCGTCCTGTTCGACCTGGACGGCACCCTGGTCGATACCGTGGACGCATTTTACCAGCTTGCCAAACGGACCGGCGCGGAGTTCGGACTGGAAGTATCCAGGGAACGCATGTATGAGACACTGAATCTCGGTATTTCCTACTGGGACCACGTAGTGCCGGAGACAGCGGAAGACCGGCCGGCCATGATCAAAAAACTGAACAACAGGGCCATGGAACTCTGGCCCGAACTCATCAAGGACAGCGCCGGGGCTTTTACGGGCGTCGTGGAAACCCTGTCCGGACTTAAGACAGCCGGCTTTGCGCTGGGTATCGTCACCGGATCGGGGGAATGGTCCCTGGACCTGCTGTACGGCCTTGGGGTTGCCGGGATGTTCGATGCGGTAATTACCGGCTACGACGTGAAAAAACGCAAACCCGACCCGGAGGGCCTGAACAAGTGCCTGGAACGCATGGACGTCGCCCCGGGCGATGCGGTCTATGTTGGCGACAGCGTTATCGATATGCAGGCAAGTCACGCGGCAGGGGTACTACCCATCGCTGTCCTGACCGGCGCCGGCACTTCCGCCAGCCTGTGTGAAGCAGGGGCTTACAGGATCGTCCGCAGCCATGAACAGGTAAGCGACCTACTGTTGACTTGATCGGCTCCTTGGAGAGACCGTTTCGTAACCGCGCTGTTCATAGTCAAATCCCCCCAGTTCAAGACGCTTGAGGTCCGTTGCCTGCGGTGAGGCATAATAGGCCCTGATCTCCTGCATCAACCCTGTTTCCCTGTCGAAGACGACCCATTCCGCGCCGCGCAGGACAGTCCTCTGGTACGTCTTGAAATGGCTCCACTCGATCACCGCCTCGGCCTTGTCCGCATCGATTAACAAGGCGTCAATAGTCCAGTACGAACCGCCCTTTTCCACCGCCGCACACCAGCGTTCCGCGATCTTCCCGGCGCCGCGAAACGGTCCCTCGTACATGCCCGGCGGAAAATAATGGACCGCGTCAGGCGTGAAGCATCCCGTTATCTTCTCCCGGTCGGCCTCGTTGCAACCATCGTAATATTCACGCATCACCGCTTCCATATCAGCCGCGCTCAACTGGTTTA
Organism: Gammaproteobacteria bacterium; assembly: GCA_965204045.1. Taxonomy (GTDB): domain Bacteria; phylum Pseudomonadota; class Gammaproteobacteria; order Eutrophobiales; family Eutrophobiaceae; genus JAAXHV01. Next base: position 2,763,501 of record CBDBDW010000002.1, on the reverse strand, counting down.
TCGGCATAGTTATTACCTTGTAAAATTCGTATTAATGGCTTGTTTTTTTCGTATTAACAGCCTGTAAAACTCGTATTAACCTGTTTCCCGGCAAGCTTATTCCATTCGAATTTTGACCGGATCATACGCCTGTAAAACGCTACCTGCTATGATAACGCGATGAAAAGGCGGGATTTCTTAATCAGTACAACCGTGGGACTAGCCGCCGCACAGGTTGCCACACCGCTGGTCGCAGAGGCAAGGTTCACCGGAAATCCGTTTACCCTGGGTGTTGCCTCCGGTGACGTGACGCAGGACTCGGTAGTGTTGTGGACACGGCTGGCGCCGGAACCGTTGTCTGCCGATGGCGGGATCGGCCAGGACGCCATACCGGTGCGCTGGGAATTGTTCCAGGATGAAGATATGCGACAACGCATCAGGAGCGGCGAACAACAAGCTGCTCCCCGGCTTGCCCATTCGGTACACGTTGATATCCAGGGGCTGGAACCGGGGCGGGAGTACTGGTACCGGTTTTCCGCAGGCACACATACTTCGGAAACGGGCCGAACAAAGACCCTCCCCGCACACGACAGCCAAACCGAAGCAATCCGTTTCGTCACGGTATCCTGCCAGAACTATACACACGGTTATTTCGTCGCCTATGACCACATCATTGCAGACGACCCGGATTTCGTGATCCATCTCGGCGACTATATCTATGAAACATCCTACGGTGTGACTTTCAGGAGACACGAGACTGAGGTCATGCCGCTGACGCTTGACGGTTTCCGGCGGCGGCACGCGCTGTACAAAACCGATGATAATCTTAAACGCGCCCACGCCGGACTGCCATTCTTTACCACACTGGATAACCACGATGCGGTTATCGATACTGATCCGGCCACCATGGCGATAAGGGCAGCCGCCTACCAGGCCTGGTATGAACACATGCCGGCCCGCGGTTACGGCAACCCCGGTGATGACCGGTTTGAGCTTCAGAGGACTGTTCACGCCGGGGACCTGATGCAGGTCAGCCTGCTGGACACCCGCCAATTCCGCGCCAGGCAGTTGCCATGTTCCGGTGACAGGTCCCTGCATGGATTCGGCAACTACGTGGTACGTTGCCCTGAAATGTTTGCTGAGGAACGCACCATGCTGGGAGAGGAGCAGGAGAACTGGCTGGCGGATAATATCCGGGCTGACAGTGCCTCGTGGAACGTGATTGCCTCCTCCAGCGTGTTTTCACCATTCCACCTGGATATTGACGGCAAGTCGCATAATTTCGCGGGTTCCTGGGATGGATACCCGGCGAACAGGAGCAGGGTCGTGGATGCGATAAACCGGAGCAATACCGGCCAGGTAGTGGTCCTGAGCGGTGATATGCACTCTTTCTGGGCCATTGACGGCATGCAGTCCATAGCGTCAGCCGACCGCTTTCCGGGAGTGGAGTTCGTGGCCTCTTCCATTTCGGCCAACTGGCCCGGCCAGATGGATAAACCCATAGCTGACAACCTGGTTCGAAACCCGCAGATAAAGTTCTATGAACCGGATAAACGCGGCTACCTGTTACATGAAGTCACTGCAAAGGAGTGGCAGGCAACGGCGCGCGCCGTACATGACGTCAGGGATGCGCAGTCTGGTGTTTCTGACCTGGCGCGTTTTGTCGTCGAGAACGGCAAACCCGGTTTCAGGCGCGTCTCCACATCCGTCATTCCTGCGTAAGATGGACGGATTCTTATCTGTTCGGGAATGACACCAGGGTTTAAACATGGCTGATTTTACTTATGAGATAGAAGACATCGGACTGGTCCGGCAAGGGCTGAAGCGCATGGACTGGGTACGCGAGCGCATGCCGGTATTGCGCGGGATCAAGGAAGACTTTACCCGGACAAAACCTTTTGCCGGCATGCGTATCGGTATATGCCTGCACGTGGAGGCGAAGACGGGCGTATGGCTGGAGGCGTTGACCGCCGGCGGCGCGCAGATCGCCATTACCGGCAGTCCCGGCACCGCCCAGGATGAGGTGGCCGCGGCCCTGGTGGCGGAATACGGCATACAGGTCTTTGCCAAAAAGAATGAAACCTATGAACAGCACCTGGACTACGCGGCAAGAGTGCTGGCAACCGGGCCCGACCTGGTTGCTGATAACGGAGCGGACATACACATGCTGGCGCTGACCAACCCCGACTTCTCCGCGGCGAAGTCGAAGATCATCGGCGCCACGGAAGAGACAACCACCGGGGGCTTTCGCCTCCGGGAAGAAGTTGCCGCGCACGTCTTTCCTACCATCATCATCAACGACAGCCGTACAAAACGCATTATCGAAAACCGCTGCGGCGTCGGGCAGTCAGTGGTTGACGGTATCATGCGCTGCTCCAACCTGCTTATCGGCGGCAGGCGAACAACCGTAGTCGGTTATGGTTACTGCGGCCAGGGGATCGCCCGCACCCTGCGCGGCCTGGGCGCGCATATCACCATCGTTGATATCGATCCCATTTCGCGGCTGGAAGCGCATACTGAAGGCTACCAGACAGCCGATCTGGAACAGGCGTTGCCCTCCAGCGATTTCGTTATCACCGTCACCGGCAGGCCGAATGCTCTCAACCGCGACCACCTGGCGCTGCTGAAAGACAACGCTGTCCTCTGTAATGCCGGTATGTTCGAGACGGAGATTGACCTGCCGGGCTTGCGCGAACTGTCAGTTGAATCCAATCAAATCATGCCGGATATACGGCAATTCAAGCTTGAAAACGGAAAGACCATCTACCTGCTGGGCGAGGCCAACTCAATCAACCTCAGCGCCGGCGACGGCAATCCCATCGAGATTATGGACCTGGGCCTGTCCCTGCAATGCCTGTCCCTGGCCCACATCGCGATGAACAGCCGGTCATTGCCGGCAGGGCCGCAAAACGTTCCGGTGGAAATCCAGAACGATGTGGCCGTCAGGACCCTGCGGGCCTGGACCCGGAGTTAGAGATGAAGTTAACCGGGAACACTATTTTAATTACCGGCGGCTCGAGTGGTATCGGCTTCGAAATGGCCAGGCAGTTTTTGCAAAAAGGAAACGAGGTCATTATTACCGGTCGGGACGGCAAAAAACTCCATAATGCGGAACAACAACTGGACGGTGTTGCGATAATCAGGAGTGACGCCAGCAACCCCGATAATATAAAAGAGCTATATCAGCAGGTCGTAAACGATTTTCCCGGTTTAAATATCCTGGTCAATAACGCGGGCATTCTGCAGACGCTCAATCTGCGGGACGGCAATCTTCCAGCGGCAGATCTTACGAAGGAAATCGATATTAACCTGAAAGGGACCATATTGATGAATAACGCCTTTCTACCGCTATTGCAACACAACGACAACCCTGCAATCGTCAATGTCTCATCAGGACTGGCATTCGTTCCGCTGCCTATTGCGCCGGTATATTGTTCTGCCAAAGCCGCTATTCACTCATACTCCTTATCCTTGAGAGCGCAGTTATGGAACACCGGCATCAAGGTCTTCGAACTTTCGCCCCCTCTTACTGAAACGGGGATGCTGGGGGGTTTTAATGAAGAAGACATTAAAGGCGTCCCGATAATGCCCGTGGAAGAAATGGTTACGGGTTTCCTGAAAGGTTTTGCAAAAGACAATTATGAAATTCGCTTGGGCGTGGCCAACCAGCTCTGGTTCATGAGCCGGTTTTTTCCTAAGTTCATTTTTGCACAACTAAGCAAAAGTATTAATAGATTACTTTAATTAATATTATTATCTATTTGAATAGTATATTATAATTTTCAGCATATCGGGGACGGATTTAAAATCCGTCCCCTGTTGGTTGTGGTACTTCCTTGAACTCCAGTTCCCCAGGGTTGATGATCTTGCCGTTTTTCACCACCAATTCGACATTACCCAAGGCAGAAAGGTCCTGTAACGGATCGCCGTTGACGACGATAATATCGGCCAGCTTGCCGGCCTCAAGGGTGCCCAGTTCCTCTCCCCGGCCGATGACTTCGGCCCCGTTTCGGGTGGCAGCCACGAGTACCTGCATCGGCGTCATACCTGCTTCGTTCATCAACTGCAGTTCGCGCAGTACTGTCGCGCCGTGCAGCATCCCCGCATTGCCCGCATCACTCCCCATTGCAATCCTGATGCCGGCCTGCAGTGCACGCCCCAGGTTCGCCATTGATATTTCCAGGCTGCGCTCCCTGTCATTGAGAAGACCCGGAACCTCCCGGGAAGCCAGAACGACGCTGTCAGGGGCAGTAATCGACGCCAGCAGAACATCCCATACCTTGTGATGCAGTTGCGGGGAAAAAAACGAGTCCGGTTTCGATGTATAGCCGCCTTCAAACACTGCGAGTGTCGGGATATAGGCAACATCGCGTTCGACCATCAGTTCAAACACCTCATCGGCGCCGGTCTCGGCCATGTGAATGCTATGCACGACGACGTCACCGCCGGCTTCAACAAATTCCCTGACCTCGCTGGGAAATGACGTGTGCGCATAAACCTTCAGACCACGGGTGTGGGCTTCCTCAATCAAGGTATGAAGGATATCAGGCTTCAACTTTTCCATGTCGGCGTCAAACCGGGTGGTCCCGGCTTCGACGCGCGAGTGGAACAGCTTGATGCCGTCAACCTGTTGCGCACTGATACTGCGAATGGCCTCTCTGGCGTCTGCCACGTTGTCAACCTGGAAATAGAAAGGTCCCAGGTATTCAAGCAGTCCGAGTTCGGTTATCAGGCGGATGGGATGCGAACCGGGTGCGGTGATGCCAAAACCGTTGCCGTACAACCTCGGACCCATCAGTTCACCGGTCTCCAGCGCTGTTTTCATGGAATTCAGGCTGGGATGTGCAGCCATATCGTAAATAGTGGTCACGCCGAACTTCAGGTAACTCAGGAGGCTGTTTTCAACAGCAGTGGGAGTGAATTCACGCGGGTCCGCCGACCCGCCGCCGCTGCCACCGATGTGGATATGCGCATCAATGAGACCGGGTAAAAGCGTTTTACCGTCAAGATTTATTACTCGAGCGTGCGCGGGAACGACGGAAGCGGGGCCGATTGCAGTTATTTTCGAGCCCTGGATAACGACTGCGGCCTCTTCCAGGGGCGGCCCTCCATTGCCATCGATAATCCTGCCACCGGTCAATGCCAGGATTTCTCCGGCCCATACCTGGCCGGAATCGGTAAAGAGCTGCAGAACGCCGACAAACAGTAACCAATGTAAGAGGGATTTCCTTATCCCAAACCTGGCAAAGGGGACAGATTTAAGCATGCCCCTGCATGTGGTAAGCAGGGGTCTGTCCCCGAAAGATATTGACCACACTTTCAGTCACACCCGTCCAAGGCTTTACATTTCGTAACGCAGTTCTATACCGTATGTTCTCGGGTCGTTGATATCGCCGTTGCGGGGGAAGCCGCCACTGGCCAGGCTGATATAGTTGGTGATATACGCATTCTTGTTGGTCAGGTTGTTGACCCAGGCGGATATCGACCAGTTCTGGTTACGCGGTTGAAAAGTGCCCCTCATGCTGACATTGGAGTATGAATCCTGGGAGGCCACTTCCCGCTTGTAGGGGTCAAAGTAAGCCGTATCCCGCCAGCGCCAGTCCACCCTGAAGTCAAAATCCCCCATTGTAGTGGGTAAGGTCTGGCTTGCGCTCAGGGTGAACATGTGTTTGGGTGAATTGGGTAACGGGTTACCCTTGAGGTTCAGCAGGCCCAGTTCGGGGAATATCGGATCCTGGGTGTAGAATTCGGTAAATTCATTATCCAGGTATCCGTAGACCAGTTCCAGCTGGGTATTCTCGGTCAGCAGGTAGGCGAGTTCCGCCTCCACGCCGATAGCTTCGGCGGCTGCGGCATTGGTAAGCGTAAACGAAAGGCCCAGCAACTGGCTTACCTGTAAATCCGAATAGTCGTAGTAGAAGGCCGACAGGTTGGCTTTCAGCCTGTCGTTAAACAGGACGGACTTTATGCCGCCTTCGTAGCTCCAGATAAATTCGGGGTTGAGCGGCGGGGCCGTGTTACCCGGCAGTATCTGTCCGCTTTTAAAGCCGCGTGATGCGGTGAAATAAACCATGGCATCGTCTGTCAAGGCATAATCAATGGAGAACCGCGGCGTCCAGGCGTCATATTTGCGCTGGTTGTTCAGCGGGATAAACAAATCCAGGCCAAACAGTTGAATCCTGAGCTGGAACGAGCTTTCCGTGGTTCTTTTTTCGTCGCTGTACCTGACTCCCGCCGTCAGGTTCAGCCTGTCCGTCACCGCCCAGGTCAGGCTGCCGAATGCCGCGTAGGCCTCCGTTTTTGCATGTCCGCGTTCATCAAAGATGTCGCCGGGCAGGTTAATGGCAAATTCGAACGGGACCGTATTGGTGACAAACACGTCATCATCGAAGTAATACAGGCCGAACACGCTGTTGATCCTGTCCGTGTCCCAGTTCAACTGAAACTCCTGGCTGAAATGGACGCCGGAATTCCAGTTGGTGGAAGGCCAGCCGGGATTGTCCGTACCGTCATACTGTGATTTCTTTACGCTGTGCTCATCGCGGTAACCCGTCAGGGACTTGAAGGTAAAGTTTTCATTGATTTCATAGGTGACATCCAGGGAGTAGCCGTATGTCCTCATATCCCGGCTTTCTTCGGTTTCACTTGCTATATCCCTGAAACTTTGTTTCCCGTTGCCACCCTCGACAACCCCCTGCAACTCGCCGAATGCAGAGCCGAAGGTGTGCACGACCGCGCCCGAGTCATCGGCATCCCAGTAATCAATCGCCGCAACCACGGTCAGGTCGTCCGTCACCTGCCACTTCAGCTTGCCGCGCGCCGCGACCTCATCACGATCGTCGATATCCTCGCCGTTAAAAGTGTTTTCACCGAAACCGTCCCTGTCCACCTTGTAGAAAGCAGCACGCGCCGATAACTTGTCTTTTACCAGGGGACCGCCGACACCGAGTTCAAACTCCCGCGCCTCATAGTTGCCGAAGTTGGCGCGGGCATTGACCTTCACCTCATCCGTCGGCCCCCGGGTGATGATGTTGAGCGTGCCGCCGGTTGCATTTCTGCCGAACAGGGTGCCCTGTGGCCCGCGCAAGACCTCTATCCGTTCAATATCGTAAAACGAAGTGCCCTGCGAGTTGGGATAGGCTATGACCACACCGTCCTGGTGCACCGCAACCGCGCCCTCAGAGCCCGAATTATCCAGCGTGAGGCCGATACCGCGTATAAATACCTTTACCCTGCCGTTATTCTGTACGATGTCCAGGTTCGGCGCCAGGGACGTGAGGCCGAACAGGTCATAGACACCTTTGTCACTGAGGTTCCGGGCAGAAAAGGAGGTGACCGCCAGGGGAATATCCTGCAGGTTCTCGGTGCGCCGCTGCGCAGTTACTATGACTTCTTCCAGGACACCCTTGTCTTTCTCCTGTGAGTATGCCGCAACCGCATCCAGCATGAATAAAACCGCGCACGAAAACGTGACGAGAAATTTTGCGAAATTTCCTGACTTGAGCATAACGGTCCGCCCCCAAAGATTATTTATAGTTAATAGTGTTGCTCCATGGATACAGGCCAACATGGGCTATGCTACTCTGCTCCCCCGCGCCTAATGGTATCATAAAACCAGATGACTGGAGTGTTCCTTTTGGGGGCGGACTTCAAGTCCGTCCCCGGACAGGCTCGGACTCCCGCATTGATTTTGCCGATACATCCTTGTACCGTAGAATCATGAAACTGAGCAGAAAATCTATTTCCATGCCACTAACCAGGGGACCGCGGTAATGAGTTACGAAATTGGCATCGACGTTGGAGGGACGTTTACCGATTTTGTCGTGCGCAGTGCGGATGAGATCATCAGCGGCAAGGTGCTGACGACTCCTGACGATGAAACCGCCGGTATCATGAATGCCATCCGCACATCAGCAGAGCATTTCGGCCTGGATTCGCAAGGCTTTCTGAAAAACGCCGACAACCTGGTGCTGGGCACGACAGTAGTAACCAATGCCATGCTGGAATATGCCGGCGCCAAAACCGGACTCATTACCACGAAGGGCTTTCGAGACATTATTGAGTTGCGTACCGGGTACAAGGAAGATCATTTTGATATTCGTCTGCCCGCGCCCTACCCCATCGTTCCCAGACAAAGACGCCTGGGTGTCACTGAACGCATCAACCACCTGGGTGAGATCGTTCTCGAATTGAACGAGGAGGAAGTGCGGGACGCGGTAGTTAAACTGAAACAGCTTGGCATCGAATCGATCGCGGTCTGCCTGTTATTCTCATTCAAAAACAATAAACACGAGCGCCGTATCAGGGAGATTATCCAGCAAGAGTACCCGGAAGCCTACGTTTCCCTGTCCAGCGAAGTACTGCCTCAGGTGCGGGAATTCGACCGTTTCAGCACGACCATTCTGAACGCATACCTCAGTCCGAAACTCGATAATTACCTGCGCCAACTTGAAATCAGCCTGAATGAGGCAGGCTTCGGCGGCCGCCTGTTTATCAAGCTTTCCAACGGCGGCGTGATGGATACTGACTTCTGCTGCAAGCGCGGGGTTGAACTCATCCAATCGGGGCCATCCGGCGGTGTAACCGCGGCGGTTGCGGTGGGTGAATGGTCCGGCTACAAGGATCTGATCGCAGTGGACATGGGCGGAACCAGTTACGACGTCTGCTTAATCAAGGATGGCAGGCCCGATATCGGCGTTGATTCCTGGGTCAGCCGCTACCGCGTGGCAACTCCCATGATAGATATACATTCCATCGGGACCGGAGGGGGTTCCATAGCCTGGATCGATGAAGGTGGCGCGCTCAGGGTCGGACCCAGGAGCGCGGGGTCTGATCCGGGACCTGCCTGCTACGGGCGGGGCGGAAGCAAACCCACAGTCACCGATGCCAACCTGGTACTGGGCTACCTGAATCCGGGCACTATCGGAGGAGGGGAAATCAACCTGGACGTAGCGGCTGCACACAAGGCGATAGAAACTGAAATTGCACAGCCCCTTGGCATGTCCGTCGAGGAAGCGGCAAGCGGGATATTCCGTATATCCAACAGCGCCATGACCAATGCAATCCGTTACGTTTCGGTTTCCCGCGGGCGCGACCCCAGGGACTTCGCCTTGATGGCTTTCGGTGGCGCCGGTCCCGTTCACGTGGGAGTACAGGCCAAGGACCTGGGTGTTAACACGATCCTGGTGCCGAAGAACGCGGGCGTATTCTGCGCACTGGGTTGTATCATATCGAATTTCAAAATATCGAAAGTCAAGAGTTTCATCAGCCGTTCCAATACCATCCGCATCGATGATGTGAACGCCATCTTTGAGGAGATTGAGAACGACGCCCTGGAATTGCTTAAACAAACGCCTGGTATTGTCGAGACCCAGACCCACCGCGCCATAGACATGCGTTACGTCGGCCAGACCCACGAGGTTACCGTTCCGATTCGATCGAGGACAAAACGGGTAACAGAACTGAACCTGAACAAGACCTTTCAGGACTTCCATGAGGCCCATGAGCAACTCTACTCTTTCAAACGTCCCGACCAGACGGTCGAAGTGCTCAGTGTCCGTTCGGACCTGGTCGGCACCCGCGACACGCTGAAATACCACAGTACGCCATTCGAGTCCGAAGACCCTTCCCCGGCATTCAAGGAAACGCGTCGGGTGGGTTTCGACGGGGTCGGGTTTGTCGACACACGTATCTACGACGGCACAAAAGTCAGGCCGGGAAACCTCATTACGGGTCCCGCCGTAATTGAGGAACCTGAAACGACGATAGTCATTTATCCGCAGCAGGAAGCCATGCTGGATCATTACCAGACTTACATTATCGAAAGTTTCCAGTAATGCCATGGTAGACAAAATTACCGCCGAAGTCCTGCGCAGCAAGTTCGACGCGGTTGTCGCGGAAATGCGCGCTACCGTGATAAACACGGCCTGCTCGACTACCGTCAGTGAGGCAAATCAATGCTGTAACGGATTATTTACCGAGGCAGGATCTCTGGTCACAATCGACAACCCGTTATACCTTTCATCCATGGCGGATACCGCTGCCGCCGTGCTTGACTACTTCCAGTATGACCTGGGCAGCGAAGATATCCTGCTTACCAATGACCCTTATGGGGGAGGTTCACGTCTGCAGGAATTTACCGCTTTTGCGCCGGTGAGTTTTGCAGAGGAAATAGTCCTGTACGTAGGCGTGCGCGCGCATACCGAAGATATCGGCGGGGACCTGCGTGGAAACTACAACCCCAGGGCTACCGACATCTGGGCTGAGGGTGTGCGCTGCCCACCCGTCAAGATTTACCGTGACGGAAAATTGCTCAAAGACACGCTGAACACCATCGCCCTGAACAGTCGCAATCCAAAGGCTTTCAGGCTGGACCTGGAAGCCATGTTTTCAGCAGTCAGGATCGGCCGGACACGCATGATGGAACTGCTTCACGACTATGGCTCCGGGGTCGTACTGGATGCGCTGGACTGGTCGGTCGATTACGCGGAGGCCCGTTTCAGTTCGATGCTGAAGGATTGGGGAGACATCAGTGCTGAAGGCAGTTGCAGGCTGATGCATGATTGCCAGGAACGGGAAGACCTCAATATCCGCGTCAGGCTGGAAACAACAAACGGCCGGCTGCTCCTGGACTTTTCAGAAACCGATGCCCAATCCACCGGTTTTATAAACACTACGCCGGCGCAGGCTCTCAGTTATGCGCTGTTACCTGTTTTCGCTTCTCTGGGCAGCGATATTCCGAAGAATGCGGGCAGCCTGCGTTGTGTCGACCTGGTTGCTCCGGAAGGTACCCTGGTGAATGCCCGCATGCCGGCGCCGACAGGCTGGTCGGCCTCACATGTCGGCACTGACCTGGCGCTGGCGGTTACGGATGCCCTGTCCGGCCTTGTTCCGGAAAAAGTTGCCAACGTGGCCGGGAATTCGATGCTGATATACATGATCCGGCGCGGCATACGCAACGGCTTTACCGTCGAGCAACTGGCATTCACTGACTATGCCCGCTTTACCCAGGGTGGCTGCAGCGGTGCGGCCGGACGGGACGGCTGGGGCATGCCCGGTATTTCCTCAACGACCCCCCTGCCGTCTATTGAGATGTTTGAAGCGGAGGTCGACGGGGAAATCCGCAAGCTGGAGTACGTAACGGATTCGGCCGGCGCCGGACAGTGGCGCGGCGGACCCGGAACGGAAGCATGCATTGAATTGCCCGACCCGGACCCGGATGAGTTCTACCTGACTGCCTGTGTCTTCCCGCGCCAGCAGGCAGCCGGATTTGCCGGAGGATCCGCGGGCGCGGACAATTCCGTGCTGGTACATTCCGGTGATGCGGAAATAAACGTCGAGAACGCTTACGTGGACCAATTACTCGGACAGAGAGCCGATCTCAGTATCAGGATGGGCGGCGGTGCAGGCTGGGGCAATCCCAGGGCCAGGAACCCGGAGCAGGTACTGGCAGACGTACTGGATGGTTACGTATCCCTGGAAGCGGCAGAGGAACAATACGGTGTCATTGTTGATCCTGAGAAGTTGCAAATCGACAGCGCCCGTACCGCCGAACTGAGAAAAGAACTTGATGTGAATGGCTATCGCCCGGAGAAATACGACAATGATTGACGTGATCACGGCTGAAATCATACGCGAATACCTGGAAACGGTATCGGAGGAGATCAGCAAAACCATGGAGAATACCTCCGTTTCCACTGTTTTCAGTGAGGCCCATGATTATTCCACCGGCGTGTTCTACTCCGATGGCAAGGAGGTCAGCCTGCTGGCCAGGGCAAACTCGCAACCCATCCATATCTATGCATCCGTCCATTCGGTTGAAACGCTGTTAAAGTCGTTTAAATACAACCTCAATGAAGGGGACATCGTGCTGGCCACCGACCCCTATTCCGGTGGCAGTCACATCCCTGACTGGACCCTGATGAAGCCCGTGTTCTACCATAACAAACCCGTTTTTTTTCCCGCCGTACGCGCTCACTTTATCGAAGTCGGCGGCCCCGTGCCGGGAGGATACAACTCGTTGGCCACGGAAATCTGGCAGGAGGGTTTTCGCCTGGCGCCCGTCAAGATCTGTGAAAAAGGGGAAATGCGCCGCGACATCGTTAACCTGCTGGCAGGCAACAATCGCCTCCCGGACACCATGGAGGGGGACCTGAATGCGATGATCGGCGCCTGCAAAGTTGGTGAAGACAGGATCGTCCGACTGGTGGAGAAATATGGCCTGGATACGGTGCTGGAGTCGGTGGATTACATCCTGAATTACAGTGAACGCCAGGTGCGCGCCGAAATCTCTTCATGGCCGGATGGCGAATACAAGGGGAGAAGCATCCTCGAACACGATTTCAACGGCGGTATTGACATTAACGTGGACGTCACCATCAACGTCGAAGGGGACGGATGCACGGTGGATTTCACCGGCACTCACCCCCAGACCAAGGGGTTCGTCAACAGCGTCAAGGGCAACACCCTGTCCTGGGTGTTTACCGAATTTTCCGTCGTGATGCCGGATGTACCGCTGAACTCCGGGTTTTTCAGGCCGATCGAGGTGATCGCGCCGGAGGGCACCGTGATTAACCCGTTGCCGCCGGCGCCGGTGGGCAATTCAACGCTGTGTATCGGCAGCGATATCGGCCAGGCTGTAATGAAAACCCTGGAAAAGATCGTCCCGGAAAAAACCGGCTCGGCATTCATCGACCTGACCATCAATACCGTTTTCGGGTTGAATTCGCACTATGACAACCAGATGTACGTCAGTTTTGACTATTCAACCACACCGACCTCCAGCGGGGGCGCCTGCGGCACGGACGGTTGGGGCGGATACTCGGCGCCGCATGCCTCCCTGCGCATACCGTCGTTCGAACTTCAGGAAGTGATGTATCCGTTCCTGTATTACCGGAACGAATACAGCACCGACAGCGCTGCGCCGGGTAAATGGCGCGGTTCGCCCGCGCACCAGATGCTGCGCATGAGCACCACCGATCCGGTCATCAATTTTATCCAGGTACAGGCCTGCCGGCGCCCGTTGATGGGTTTTGCCGGTGGAAAGGAAGCAGCCGGCAATCACGTCATCCTTGATTACGGCGGCGACAACGAAGAAGAGGTACGGGTTGCCAAGGCAGACTATGCCCAGAAACCCGGTGAAATCATGTACGCGCAAAGCGGCGGCGGCGGCGGTTGGGGAGACCCGCTCGCCAGAGACGTAAACGCGGTTCTGCAGGATGTCGTGGATGAGTACGTTTCCATCGAGGGAGCCGCCAGGGACTACGGTGTGGTAATTGATCCCGCGACAATGACCATTGACGTGACGGCTACCGACACCCTGAGAGCTTCCCTCTCTGCTGACATGACAACACATGGGAGCACACCGGCATGAGCAAAATGCAATTCATCGATCCGGGCTGGGACTGGGATGAGAACTTTCCACTGTCCCAGGGTAAAGGAGAAGGCCACCGCCGGAGATAGGTTCCAATAATGAGGTTGCGAATGGAACAGTAACTTCAGCCGACCTCGATCAATTCAGAAGTCTGGCAAAGCTTTCGCGTCCTCTGCTACCATCCGCCAGGATTCACCGCAGAGTATCCACTTGGCAGCAACGCGAACCGGGTTCGCAATGGGCAGCACTTGGTAACAACCTTCATCCGTCTTCTCCACGACATACAGGTACCAGGATTCCTTCGCCTCAAACGCCTTGCGTATCTGCGCGCCGCTAAGTTCCACAACCTCGGCATCCTCCCACGGACGTCCTCGGCCCTTGACCTCGATTAGCCGGATTTCTTGGGTCTTCGGGTCGATACTGCGGATATCCCAGCCGGCTTGATGCGGATCGCCAAGCTCGGGGTCGCGTCCGGCCTCTCTCTCATACTGAGCGACAATCTCTCGGTATTCTTCATCTCCGAGGCTCTTGTCCGTGTCTCCGTTGACTTCTGGTTCCACTATCCGTCCCACCCCGCTCAGCAGGCTCGCTTCCCCGCACCTCCCGGAGAAGCTCACAGATTAGTTCGAATCTCGAGATCCAGTCATCGGAGACAGGTAACTCCTCATCGCCACCAATCCACTCCCTGGTTACTATAGAGGATAGCAACGGCAGGTGGATCGCTTCTACTGTACTTAGCTGATCAGGCCGGGAGCGGCCAAGATGTCCGCCCGTGACGGTTCGCAACCGGGCTTGTCTTGAGAAAAACCGTCTATCTTCGATGTCATCGAAGTAAATATCGTCAACGTCTGTCAAGGCGGTCCATTCTCGCTCCGTAAAAACCATCGCCTGGTGGACTACCTTATGCCATCGCTCTTTGAGCGACTCGTCCTTGGCAATATCCTCCATACAGTAGGCATACGCCGTCGGGAGCACGCCACGAACCTTGTTTGCCAGTCCCTCGGGCGACTCCCGGGCGCTTGTCCACACATCCAAAATATAATCCAGCGCTTGCCCACCTGTTATTGTCACGGGGAACTTGTGTGGAAACTCAGCATGCTCCAACTCCGTTCGTAATGTCTCCTTGATGTGATCCAGTGGAACAACCCAGCCGCCGAGGGGTCCACGGTGGCGTCCTCCAACATGCTGAACGATTCGGTCGAGTGTGATACGTCGGTTATCGCTCGTCGGCAACTCAAGCTTTTGCAGAAGAAGACCAATTCGGTGTAGAAGCCCCGAAGCATTGCGTCCAAGCACATCATCCATGACTACGCGCCCTTTCAGGAGAACTGCCGGTCGCAATTCCGGTTGGTTCCCAAAAGCTCTCGCTAACGGAACAGGCGGTACAAGGGTGTCACTCGCCTTCGCATACGCCAACTTGCCTGCTGTTTCTGTCCATACGGGCAACACCTCGGCATCTTTTATACGGTCCCGCAACTTTGACAGCCATCGTTCTTCGGCGAGAAGCGTCTCGAGGCCACCAACCTCTGACGATGGCTCCCTGAGGGCTTTGAAAGCGGCTTTTGCCGCGACCGGTTGAGAGTGCGTATCCGCTGACCAATAGAGAAAACGTTCCAAAATGTCCACTATTTTGTCCACGATATTACGCTGCCAGGGATTGTCCTCTATCTCCCGGAGGCCACTCCGCGAGATATTCAATAGCCAATCGGCATGGATGTGGAAGCCAAAGGGCAATGTGACCTCTGTGGGCAACGTAGCGTAAACGTGCCCCCTGGTTGGCGGCGTTGGTATGCCGTCATTGTCCAGCGGCAGCACCCCAAGTACCCGGCGAGTGCGGGCCGCATCGACATACACCTGCTCGCGTTCATCTTGAGTGGGTCGAATTTTTCGGTGTTCGAGAAAACAGGCAATTGCTTCCCGTGAAGGTTTGAATTGCGCAGGAAAAACCCTCCAGAGCCGGTTCTCATTTTCCGAAAGCGCAGTTACTTCGAAACTTCCGTCCTGCTCTTCGCTGAAACCTAACTCCCAAACCTGATCGTCTAACTCAAGGCGCTCCAGACCGGACATTGCCAAGATCGCTAGCGATGAGCGATCATCATCAGGAAGAAATTGTTCTAAGTCGGACGCGATATCCGCTCCTTCATCCATTCGCCGACGCATTTCAAAACGGGTCGTGAATCCTTGTTCGGGAACTGCGATCGTGTCGTCCCAGATTGGAACCACAGTTCCAAGCAAATCTCGTTGTACGTCTCCGAATTCCTCACCTGTAACTTGGGCGATCCATAGAAATCCCGGTTTTCATTGCCCAAATTTGCAACAAATTCCCTCTGACTCTTCTTTACACTGTCCATCCAGATTCTTCTTTAGTTCATGCTACACATTCCGATGAGAGGCTATCCAGTGGATTCTTGGTATTAGTGCCAGAGGGTTGGACACGCACACCGAAGCTGGTGAGCTTGTCATCCCATGCGGTGCAGGACTTCCCGGAGAGATCCAAAGCCTCGACAGTACGTTTGGTCAGAGTCAGTCGGACCTTGGCGATGCGTTTGCCAGAGTGCATTTTCATAGCCGCAAGCATAGCCCCGGGCGGGTAAATTGGCAACATCTTAGTCAACACTCAAAAAGAAACCGAAGCGCATGTAAGGCTGTGTATTTCACCGTCGAAAGCGCCTTCTTGGCAGTGTGTCAACCCCATATTCCTTACGAGGCACACTTGACGCTGGCACAAGCGCCGCGTATGTTAATACTATGAAGCAACAACGCTCCCCATTACTGTTTCAGCCCGGTTCCGGTCAGTTGCCGCCGTACCTGGCCGGGCGGGAAGTGGAACAGCGGGGCTTCAAGGAACTGTTACAACAGTTGCAAACCGGCCGCGGCGCCCCGGCAGACGTCGTCCTCACCGGCCCGCGCGGTAACGGCAAGACCGTACTGTTGCGATGGTATCAGCAGTCTGCCAGACAACACGACATTGACGCGGTATGGCTGACGCCGGATGAAATCCCGGACCTGGTCCGGTTGGCACACGCCCTGACGCCTCCTGGGCTTGTGCAACGGCTGGGGAGAAAACTGCGCGGCGTTGGTCTGTTCGGCCTCAAGGCTGAGTTGGACACCACTCCGCTTTCGGAAGGTTCCCTGAACAAGGCGCTGGCCAAACGCTGCCGGCAAACGCCACTGGTACTGCTGTTGGACGAGGCGCATACGCTGGATATCGAGGTGGGCCGTACCCTGCTGAATACCTCCCAGAAAGTGCGCGCCGAAGCCCCTTTCCTGTTGGCTATGGCCGGCACCCCCAACCTGCCAGCGCACCTGAATAAGATGGGCGCCACCTTCTGGTCCCGCGCCGAGCAGGTGGGCATCGGCCGTATCTCCCCGAACGCGACCGCGCAAGCCCTGACTATCCCGCTGGATCAAG
Organism: Gammaproteobacteria bacterium; assembly: GCA_965204045.1. GTDB lineage: Bacteria > Pseudomonadota > Gammaproteobacteria > Eutrophobiales > Eutrophobiaceae > JAAXHV01. The sequence continues at coordinate 2,746,738 of CBDBDW010000002.1, read as the reverse complement.
CCGGGGTCCAGGTTGACCCAGCGGCCTTGGACACCGTAGTAGCCGATACCCAGTGCTATCCCTATTTTATTCAACTGTGGGGTAGTGCCCTGTGGCGGCAAGCGCAACAGACCAGCGCCACCCTGCTGGAACAATCCCACGTGAACGTCGCCCGACCCGAGGTGGCGGAGAAACAAACGGCCTTTTATGAATTGCGTTGGAAGGAAATGAAGATACAACAACTGCTGCCTGTGGCCGAGCATCTCGCCGCGGCGTGGCCTCCACACTCGACTCTGACCGAGGTCGGCCTGGACGAACTCATCGCCGCTGCCCTGCCCGTGTCGGACCCGGCCCAGGTAGATGCCGCCCGGGACACACTGCTACACCTGGGTTATCTATGGCAGTCACCGACCAGTAGCTACCTGGAACCCGGTATCCCCAGCCTGATGACCTACGTCCAGACCCACGAGAACACATCCGCATGAGCAAAATACAGTATATTGATCCTCAGGGGACGGATTTGAAATCCGTCCCCGACCAATGCACGAGAGCGCGCCGGCATGAACAAGATGCAGTTTATTGATCCAGGCTGGAACTGGGATGAAGACTTCCCCTTGTCACAGGGTATCCGGACAGGCAACCTGGTTTTTCTCTCCGGACAGGTCCCGTTTGACGGCGACGGCAACGTCGTCGGCGTCGGCGACCTGCGCCAACAGACCCGTCAGGTTTTTGAAAATATCAAGGGTATATTGCAGGAAGCAGGGTCTACCTTTCAGGACGTGGTTAAGATGACCACATTTTTTACCGTAGATATCACCGATCACGATAAAGTCTCCGATTACTTCGAGGTGCGCAGGGAATATTTCGGTGATCACAAGCCCTGCAGCACAGGCGTACAGGTTTCCGCCCTGGTCGACCCGGAACTTATGCTGGAAGTCGAGGTCATCGCCCTGCTCCCGGATAGCTGAGTGGCGCAACGGCAGATGCGTGCTTTACGGCATTATCGCAATGGCGCCCTGAAACTGGCGTATGAGAGGGAGGGAACCGGCCCGGTTGTCATCTTCATGCACGGTATCGGCGGCAACCGGACCAACTGGGGTGAACAACAAACCGGATTGAGCAACCGCTATTGCACGGTTGCCTGGGATGCCAGAGGCTACGGCGACAGTGACGACCCGGTTAATCCGCTGAAATTTTCAGACTTTGCCGACGATCTCAATACCCTGCTGGATCATCTCGGCGTGCAGGCCGCGCACCTGGTCGGGCTGTCTATGGGCGGCATGATCGCACAGGACTTTTATGGCCGCTATGCAGACAGGGTGGGAACTTTAACACTGGCAGATACATCCCAGGGTTTTGGCGCCGCGACCGAGGCGGATAGACGCGACTTTCTGGCGCCCAGGTTGAAACCGCTACAGGAAGGACAGACACCGGCAGACCTTGCGCCAAAAATGATCGATGTGCTGACCGGTTCCAAAGCAACGGAAAAGATGCGCCAACGCCTGCTCGAATCCCTGTCGGCAGTCCGGACCGATCCTTATATCCAGGCGTTGAAAGCAACAGTCACCACGGATTTCAGACAAATCCTGCCTGGTATTGCCGTGCCTGCACTCATCATTGTGGGTACTGAAGACAAGGTACTGCCCGTGTCCGAAAGCCAGGTATTGGCAGATACCATACCCGGAGCGGAAATGGTGACAATCGAACATGCAGGTCATTTAACCAATATTGAAGCGCCCGGACTGTTTAACACGATCCTGGGTGACTTTCTCGACCGCCATGCAACCAGGTCAGACCAGCTGTAAGCGGCAGGGAGTAAATGGGGTCAGGTCGCACAATGCACACGTGGCGACTTGTCACGGCCCTATTCTTATTCGTTGGCGTGTGCATTGTGCGACCTGACCCCATTTATGTTTTATTTCACTTCAGGGCAAAATGGCATCTGCCGGGTTATCACGCTCTGCATCACCCTGTTATTTACATCACCGGTTCCTGCACAGGTACAAGCAGAAAAAGTTACTGAAGAGCTCGTCGTTATCGGATCCCACATCAGGATGGACCCGGAAGAGGTTTTGAACCCGGTTACACGCCTTGAGCGGGATGAGCTGCGATACCAGGGGTCGCCCACTGTCCTCGACATGATTCTCAACCTGCCCTTCAGCCAGGGCGCGGACGGCGAATCGGACCGGTTCCAGGGCGGTGGCGGCGGTTCCGGTGTGGGACCGGACCGGGCAACCATCAACATCCGCGGTCTTGGGCCCAGCCGCTCGCTGGTGCTCATCAACGGCCGCCGCACCACCTGGTCGCCCATACCCATCGGCGCGGATACGCAACTGCTGGTGGACGTCAACATGTTGCCGTTCATCGCTCTGGAAAACATCGATTTCCTGCGCGACGGCGCGGCGGCCAGTTACGGGTCGGATGCAATTGCCGGCGTCATGAACTTCAAGACCCGCCGTGATTTTACCGGCATCGAACTCAGCGCCAATCACAAGGTAATCGAAGACTCGGGCGGCGACACCGAATTCGGCTTTATCGGCGGCATGGATATTGCCGGCGGCAGAGGACATATCACCACGTCCGCAAGCGGCATCCGGCGCAGCGAGCTTGAGATATACAAACGCGACTGGGCAATCCGGCCGTATTCAGAAAATCCTGAAGGAGGCTGGTCATCCACGGGCCGGCCGGCCACGTTTGTACCGGGCAACACTACCGACGTCAATACAAACGGCATCATCGACCCCAATTGCGCAGCCCTGGGCGGCGCGCCGACCAGCAGTAACAAGCGCTGCCGCTTCCAGTACACCCCGTTTGATAACCTGGTCGAGAAAACCCGGCGCTGGCAGAGTTTTACCGAGGCATACTGGGATTTGACCGACACCGTGACATTAAGCGCCGAATTCCTGTACAGCGAAAGCAGCGTGCCAGACTGGAATACTTCGCCCTCGTACCCGCCGAACCGCGTGATCGCTCCGGAACGTTCGCTACGGGCCAACAACCCGGCATTGGTGGATATGGCCATGAAACACCCGGAAACTTACGGCCCCTATGCGTTCTGTGACGACAAGACCCGTTGCGGATGGGAGGGGGATGCCTGGGACAGCGTAGGCTGGGTACTGGGCCGTTCCTTCGGCCAGGACGGCCCGTTACGGGCCGAACCGGTGAAGTCCAGGCTCACACGGTGGGCAGCCGCTCTTGACGGACAGATCGGCAACCTGGATTTCACTACCTCTGCAACCTGGTCTTCATCTTCCCGCAGGATCAGGAAAGCGGATGTAATGAGCTACCGCGATAAACGGGCGCTGCAGGGTCTGGGCGGCATCGAGTGTGAACAGGAGGTGCCGAACCGGTATGTGGACGGCAGGCTCGAATTCGACCTGGCAACCCTGCAGCAGCATGCAGGCAGGGGCAACTGCATGTACTGGAGCCCGTTCTCCAACGGCATGTACGGCGCCCATTCCCAGGTTCGGGGGGCGCAATACTACGAAAATCCCGACTTCAACCCGGACCTGGATAACCGGCGACTGTTCGACTACCTGCTCACCGAGCGTATCGTCAAGGGCAAGACCTCACTGCTGGTGCTGGAAGGCATCGCCAGCGGCATTGCGCCGTTCCGGCTCCTGGACAACGAGATTGATTTCGCAATCGGCGCACAGTGGCGCAGGGAAACCTTCGAAAACGGACCCATCCCGGGCGCGTTGAATGACGGTAACGTCAATCCCTGCCCGGCCGGTCCCGGTATTACCAGTTGTCCTGAAGCGGAACGCAGCGGGCTGTTCGGTTACCTGCCGCCGCATTTCGCCGTTGATGAAAACCGCGACATCTATTCGGTCTTCGGCGAACTGCATCTGCCCCTGGGCTACGACATCGACACGCAGGTATCATTGCGCTACGAGGATTACGGTGGCGGAACCGGCGGCAGCCTGGATCCGAAAGCCGTCCTGCACTGGCACATGTCCGACAACCTGGTGCTGCGGGGTTCGGTCAGTACCGCCTTCCGCGGACCGACGCTTAACCAGACCGTCAGCGGGAATTCCGTACATTCACTGCGCTACGTGGCTGCAACGGGCGCATTCAAGAGTCTCATCATCAAGGGCAACCCCGGCCTCGACCCGGAATCTGCCGTCACCTTCAACCTGGGACTGGTGCTGGACCGGGACGACCTGCTGGCCGGTAACGATAAGCTTGACGTTTCACTTGATTACTGGTCATACAACTTCTCCGACCCCCTGGTCGTCGAACCGTTCCCCCAGGTCCTGGAACTGGCCTGTCCCGGCGGGGATTGTAGTGCGGGAGACCCCGCTTACCTGCAACGGATACGTTTCGGCCAGGCCACCAGCCTGGCAAACCTGCAGGCTATTGAAGTCAACATCGTCAACGGCCCGGACATCGAGACGGACGGCATCGATTTCAGCGGCCGTTACCGTTTCCCTGCGGGTCCGGGCGACATGGAACTCAAGGTTTCCGGTACCCGCATCCTGTCTTTTGACATCGATTCATGGGAACTGGGCTCTTCTTTTAACGCGCTGGGGCGGTTGAATTATGAAACACCCATGGCCCGCACCCTGACGGAATGGAAAGTCCTGTGGCACGCCAACTATGCCTGGCGTAACCTCAACCTGCGCTACGCGGCAAAATACGTCAACGGTTATGACAACATAGAGGATAACATCAGGATTGACGCCCATATAACTCACGACCTGCATCTCAACTGGGCCGTCAAGGCAGACAAACTCAGCTTGTGGGCAACCCTGCTCAACTTCACCGATGAGGACCCGCCCTATGCCGGTGAAGACATGAACTACGACGCGTTTACCCACAGCCCCCTGGGCCGTATCTTCAAACTGGGTTTTACCTGGTCCTTCTAGCGGCGTCTGCGCATCGAACGCAATACCGCGGCGCCCTGAGCGGCTATTTCTTTCCGGAAATTACCTCGTCCAACGTGTTTTCCGCATCCCTGAACATTTTTTCCAGCAACATCTTCCGGTGGACTCTCAGTCGCTCAATCTCCTCCCACAACACCTTTTTTATCCCGGAGGTTGCAGCTTCACGTACTTCTGAAGACAGGACCGTATCATTCGTGAATTCGTACTTTTCAATGGTGAAATTAGTGATGTCATCGATGTTGTCCCCCACGATGACATAATCGACTGCCTCCTTTACCTCGATCCTGGCTTGTTCAGGTCCTTTCTCCTGCGCATCGTCCTGTTCGATCTCAGCTATTGCTTCAGTTCGGGTTCCGCGAATCGTCATGGCCTGATCCAGGCCGGTCATTGTGAACAGCTTCTTGATCGGAGCACTGAGGGCGCAAATGACAAGTTTCCGGTACGGCCCCTTGAATTTTTTGGCCATTACCACCACGACCCGAAGACCCGCGCTGCTGATGTAGGAAACCTGCTCAAAGTCCATAATCAACGCCTTGTCTTCAGGAGCAATTTCGGCTTCCATCATCTTTTGAAATTCGTTGGCATTATTGCTGTCCACGCGACCGGTGAGCGCCGCAATCAGAATTGCTCCTTTTCGTTGGCAGTCAATGCTTATTCTCATTTGAATTCACTCCCGCATCTCTGTCTCTGATGATGCGTCTCATTTATCGCAGATTTACTATTGAATAATCTTCTCAAATCCGTTCAGGGCAACCTGCATTTTATCCACCAGGAAATCGATTTCCGGCTCGCTGATAATTAACGGTGGGCACAGCATGATCGTGGAGCCTGTCGGGCGCACGATGATGCCCTGTTCAAGACACAGGTCGCGAAACATTTCTCAGGACCGGTTTCCAGGATCCTTTCTTCGAGCCAGCGCGCAGCGAGCGCCCCGAACTCTTCCTCGCTCATATCCCGCCCGTACTGGAACTGGTAAGGGCACTGAATGTGCTGAACATCAGGCACTACGGCGGCCTGTTCGTGCATCCACGGCAGGCCCGACAAGGCGCCGGAGGCCACGGTACTGCCGTGATAGGCCATTTCCCTGGCGATGACAGTCTGCTTTTCCGGCTGACCCTCCAGCATCCAGTACTGCCTTACCATGCGCAACGCGGTATCGTTTGCTTCGGAACCGGAGTTGGCATAGAAGACGTGGTTCAATCCAGCCGGCGTTATGTCAACCAGTTTCTCGGCCAGTCTTATCGCTGGTGGATTCGTTGACTTGAAAAAACTGTTGAAGTAGCTCAACTCCGCCACTTGTGCGGCGGCAGCCCGACCGAGTTCGGTCCGGCCGTAACCGATATTGACACAGGCAAGGCCGGCCAGGCCGTCCAGGTACCGGTTACCGTCACTGTCCCAGACGTAGCAACCTTCACCTCGCGTGATAACCAGTGCCTTTGCGTCCAGCAGCGCCTTGTAATCCGTAAACGGGTGGAGGTAATTGTCCAGGTCCGCCTGTTGCCAATCGTCTGTGCTTCTGGCAATCTCTGTCATACAAAGCTCCCCATATTAAACGTCATCGCTATAATCCATATTATAGGTACATAACACACTACATGTCATATTCCTGATTTCCCGAATAACCCGCACCGTCATAACAAAATCACATAATGCCGACATCCAGTAATGAAAAGAAACTGGGCAAGGAAATGCCCATCACGCGCCGCGATTTCATTGGTTCAACACTGGTGGGAGCAGGCAGCACATTGATGGCAACCCGTTCACCCGGTCTTTCAGCCGCGGACAGGCCTCAATTCAGCGGCCTGTTAGGAAGCGAGTGGACCGGTCCCGGCGGCATAGGCGACTATGCTGCCAGCAACGGAAATACTGCCGAGGTTGTCAATGCAGCCCATGCGATAAGGACAGGGCAGTTCATCGACGCTGCCGACGAGGCAAATGATACCGGTGAAACCTTCGACCTGGTCGTGGTAGGCGGTGGTTTTTCCGGCCTGAGCGCGGCATATACCTTCAGGAAACACGCCGGCGGAAACGGGAACTGCCTGATACTGGACAACCACCCGATTTTCGGTGGAGAGGCAAAACAGAATGAGTTCGAAGTGGACGGTTATCATCTCTACGGACCACAGGGATCCAATGGCAACCTGTGGCCGGTTTCCGTCACCAGGCAGATGGGTTTCTACCACGAATACTGGTCTGAACTGGGGTTGCCGGATGAATTTGTCTGGCAGGAACTGTACCGCGCAAGTAACCCTGCGCGCTTTCGGGGTGGTTGTACTGTCGTTGCCGTAGAGAATGTCGGCAGCGATGAGAATGGACGGGTAAACGTAACCTATTACAAAAACGGTTCCCTGCATAAACTGACGGCAAAATCGGTCGTAATGGCGGCCAACCAGGCCGTAAACAAGAAAATTGTGAAGGGACTGACGCCTGAACTGCATGACGCCATGGACAGTTTCATGCACGGCCCGGTATTAACGGTAAACGTCGCGGTAAGAAACTGGAAATTCATGGAAAAGCTGGGCATCACTGCGGCGCGCTGGTTCGAAGGTTTCGGCTGGTTTACCTGCATCAGGAGACAACTGATGATAGATGGACAGGAACCCATGCCCCTTGACCCGAACAAACCGACCGTTCTGACGATGTACGTGCCTTTTCTGTATCCCGGTATGCCCGTAAAGGAACAGGCCATTGCCGCACGCTACTCGCTGCTGGGACCGGGGTTCAGCAATTTCGAACTACAAATCCGCGAGCAGTTGCAAACCCTGTTCGGCGCCAGCGGCTTTGATGCGAAGCGGGACATAGCCGGGATCGTGCTAAATCGATGGGGGCATGCATATGTCGTCCAGCCCCCGGGATTTTATTTCGGCAAGAATGGCAAACCCGCGGCCAAAGACGTGATTCGTAATACGATCCACGGCCGCATCGCTTTTGCGCATTCGGAACTGGCCGGAGCCCAAGTGTGGCAAACAGCGGCAGCTGAAGGCAAACGTGCGATTGAGCAACTGCTTTAGACATATATTTTCCAGATAACATCCTGGACTTTTGAAAGAGGAAACAGGCATATGTCGAAGACAAAACTTCTGGTACCCGTCGCCTTACTGGTCTTTTTTACTGGTGTAACAAGCGCACAGGATATGTACCAGTATTATACGGTGAGCCACCCCGATGAGTTTGATATCGATTGGGGAAGCTTTTACAGCCGTATGAATGAGCACACGGCCAGGGTCAGGGATGAATATCCCCATCATCTCGATCTTGCTTACGGGACCGATCCGAAACAGCGCCTCGATGTTTACCTGCCCAAGGGCAAGGTGGCAAATGCCCCGGTGTTTCTGTTCGTGCACGGTGGCGGGTTCCGGGAAGGCGACAAGGCCCACTACGGTTCGGTCGCCGAACCGTTTATCAAGCGGGGTGTAATTACGGTTACTCCCAGCTATCGCCTGACCGGCAGCGGCGCCCACTACCCGGATCAACCCGATGATATAAAAAGCGCCGTCAAGTGGATATTCGACAATATCGAACAATACGGCGGCAACCCGGAGAACCTCTACGTGGCCGGTCACTCTGCCGGCGCGGTCCTCACTGCCGATATCGGAGTTGACCGTGGCTGGCTGACCGAGATGGGCATGCCAAACGACATATTGAAAGCCATCATGCCCATAAGCGGCCCCTATGACATAAGGGTGAAAAGACGGCCCGGGCAGCTGGATGCCTATGCGCCAACCCCGGAGATTCGGGTGCAATCCAGCCCGATCCTGAAAATCAATGACCCGGCGCCTGCCGCACTGGTCGCAACGGGTTCCGAGGAAGAATACGTGCAACCGTCCCTGGATTTTGCCAATGCGTTAAAAGCTGCCGGCGTTGACGCCCATTACCTGTTGCTCGAGGGTGAAGACCATGCCGATACCGCCTTGTTGCTGGCTGACGAAAACAGCAGGCTGTGCAAGCAGGTCATCAGCATGATACTCGGAGCGGAATAAGCGGGCCATCACTATTCCAGGCTGAATATCATGCGGTCCTCCGCAAGGATGACCGGGCCGTCATACTGCTGTTGCATGGCGTGTAAGAATTTTCCCCAGATCGAGTGTCCCGGACTCGGTCCGAGATACATGCTGGACATCTCGATTGCCGCCGGGACGCTGGTGTAGGGAGCGAGGTGGTAGGCGATCAGTTTTTTCGCATTTACCTCCCTGGCCAGCTGGCCTAACTGGGTCGGGCTGGTATGGCCGGTCTGGGGACGTTCCTTCATCAGTTCCTCCTTATGGAAGTCCTTGAGGCTGAACTTGCCGCCGGAGGTCATGCCGAGATCCGGTTTGACACATTCGTGCACCAGGATATCAACGTCCCTGGCCAGGGTTTTCATACCTTCGGATACAGCCGTATCGCCGCTGATCGCAACGGAACCGTAGTCGGAATCGACCCGGTAACCCAGACTTTTCACAGAGGGGTCGGGAAGGTGTTTCGTCTCAAGGCAGGAAACCCTGAAACTGTCGGTCTCCAATACCGTGCCCGGACCAATATCCCGAACTTCATAAGGCGGCGTCTCGCGCGGACGCGCCGCCATGTGCGGCGGCCAGTGCTCAAGTATCGTCCCGATGAAATCCACGTTCATGGCGTGCATATAACGGATGGCGCCTTCCGACATGGCTTCCGTCCCGGCAGGGCCGTACACGTAAACCGTATCCTGCCTGCCGGCAATCCAGTTCGTTATTGCGTAGTAATCATAGTCGGAGATATGGTCGAAATGCAGGTGGGTAAAGAACATGTGGTCGATTTTCATCGGGTTGATCCCCACCAGCATCAGGTTTTCCAGGACGCGGCGGCCGCAATCGAACTGCACTACCGTACCGTCGACGACGACCGCGCAACTGGCGCCGCCGCGCAGCGGGTCCGGCAATGCCGAGCCGGAGCCGGTGATGATTAATTGCATTCCTTTTTTATCGAGGTCTGCGAGCGCATTGGCAGGCAAGCCGGTGGATCCCCCGTTACCGGTAGCCGCGTGGGCTTGACTCATTGCAAACGCTGACACTCCCGAGAGGGCGCCACCGGTCAACGCTGTCAACAATTCACGACGGGTCTGATCGAATTTCTTTATCGTGTTATAAACAGGCATGTCTGCGCTCCATAAATTAAATGTCGGAACTTATGATGTTTAGTACGTAACGTCATAAATCGCGCCACGTTCGTCATTCCCGCGCATGCGGGAATCCAGTGAAAAAACATTCCTTATAAGGAGTTTTGTAGTCTACTGGATTCCTGCCTTCGCAGGAATGACGAACTATAATGCGGCATTATTTATGTCGTTGTGTATAACAAAACTGGCTTTCATATTTTTCCATAACCCCCTCCCCCCGGCGTTTCCATAACGAACAGGTCGCCGGCATTGACCCTGACCTCGTCATTGCCCCTGAGTTGCTCAAATTCACCATCGGCGCGCACCACGTAGTTACTGCCGCATTCACCCGGCCCGCCTCCTGCCAACCCGAAAGGCCGAATGACGCGGTGGGAACTCAGCATGGTCGCGGTCATGGGTTCAAGGAAGCGTAATTTTCGCACCACCCCGTTGCCGCCGCGGTATTTACCGGCGCCGCCGGAACCCCGGCGGATGGAAAATTCCTCGAGGCGCACCGGGTAGCGTAGTTCGAGCACCTCGGCATCGGTCATGCGGGTATTGGTCATGTGGCTGTGAACGGCGCTGGCGCCGGGATGATCCTGGCCGGCGCCCGTGCCGCCGCACACGGTGTCATAGTTCTGGTAACGGTCGTTGCCGTAGAAAATATTGTTCATGGTGCCTTGCGATGCCGCCGTCACACCGAGTGCGCCGTACAGTGCGTTGGTAATGGCCTGGGACACTTCAATATTGCCCGCCATAACCGCCGCCGGATATTCCGGGGAGATCATGGAACGCCCAGGCAGGACCAGTTCAATGGGATTGAGACAACCTTCGTTCAGCGGGATATCATCGTTGACCAGGGTGCGGAATACGAAAAGTACCGCGGCCTTGCAGACCGCGGTCGGCGCGTTGTAATTGGTCGGATTCTGCATCGATGTGCCGGTGAAATCGATGACCGCCGAGCGCTTGTCATGGTCCACGGAAATCCTCACCTTGATCACGCTGCCCTCATCCATGGGATATTCGAATTCGCCGTCCTGCAGTACTTCCATCACCCGGCGCACCGACTCCTCGGCATTGTCCTGGACGTGTTTCATGTAGGCGCCGACCACGTCAATACCGTAGTACGCGACCATTTTTCGCAGTTCCGCCAGCCCCGTTTCATTGGCGGCTACCTGCGCTGCCAGATCGGCCAGGTTCTGGTCGATGTTGCGGCAGGGATACTTGCCTGAGGCCAGCAATTCCCTGAGTTCCGTCTCGCGTAAGCGGCCGTTCTCGACCAGCAGGAAGTTGTCAATCAGTATGCCTTCTTCATCGATGCGGGTGCTGTCCGGCGGGGCCGACCCCGGGGTGCGGCCGCCGATGTCCGCATGGTGCCCCCGTGAAGCCAGGTAAAACAGGATGTCCTCACCTTTCTCGTCGAAGGCGGGCGTTATCACGGTTACGTCTGGAAGGTGAGTGCCGCCGGCGTACGGGGCGTTGAGCACATAGACGTTGCCGGGCCTGATCCTGCCCTCGTTTGCCCTTATAACAGACTTCACGGATTCGCCCATCGAGCCGAGGTGGACGGGGATGTGGGGTGCGTTTGCGACCAGGCTGCCCCCGGCATTGAACAGGGCGCAGGAAAAATCAAGCCGTTCCTTGATGTTCACGGAATAGGCGGTATTCTGCAGGGTGACGCCCATCTGTTCGGCTATCGACATGAACAGGTTATTGAATACTTCCAGCATGACCGGGTCGGCAGCAGTACCGACCGCATCGCTGTCTTTACGCCGGATGTAACGCTGCATTACCAGGTGGCCGCGTTCGTTGAGCGCGCCGCGCCAGCCCTGTTCTACGACGATAGTGCCTGTGGCTTCGATAACGATGGCAGGTCCGCTGACTGACTGGCCTGCTTTCAGTTCATCACGCAGGTACAGGGGGGTGTCGCGCCATTCACCGTTACTGTACATCCGTACCTGCTCCCGTACGGTTGGTTCCGCGCGGGAAGCCGGTGTTTCGACCTCCGGTTCGAGGCTTGCTTCGGTCGTGCCGATTGCCTCAACGGACAGCGCCTCCACGACCAGGCCCCGCTCCCGGGCGACAAAACCGAAACGCCGGCGATGCGCCTCCTCAAAATCAGACAGCATCTGCGCCGCGCTGCCGGTGTCAACGGGCAAGCTGGTGTCGGTGCCCTCGTAGCGGATATGCGCCTTGCTGACGTTGGAGATGTTTTCAGCCTCCACCCCCTGCTCCCTCACCCCGTTACGCGCCGCATCCGCCAGCGGCAGACGGTACGCGTCAATTACCTCTTCCACGGTCTCTTCACTGAAATCAACGCTCACCTGCGCTTCACGCAACACCCGTATCTCAGCCAGGCCCATGCCGTAGGCGGACAACACACCGGCAAGGGGATGCAGGAAAATACTTTCCATGCCCAGTGCGTCGGCAACCATGCACGCATGCTGCCCGGCGGCGCTGCCGAAGCAGTTGAGCGTGTATTCCGTGACGTCGTGACCGCGTTGCAGTGAGATTTTCTTGATTGCATTGGCCATGTTTTCAACCGCGATACACAGGAAGCCTTCAGCGACTTCCTCGGCGCCGGCAGTTTTACCCTGCCCCTCCGAGACCCGCCCGGCCATAGCGAGAAACTTCTTTTCCACCGTTTTGCGGTCCAGTTTCTCATTGCCGCCGGGACCGAAAATGGCCGGGAAATAGTCCGGCTGGATTTTCCCCAGCATGACGTTGCAATCGGTCACCGTCAGCGGGCCGCCGCGCCGGTAGCAGGCAGGGCCCGGGTCGGCGCCCGCGGACTCCGGCCCTACCCTGAAACGGGACCCGTCAAAGCGGAGTATTGACCCGCCGCCGGCAGCGACCGTATGGATGTGCATCATGGGGGCGCGCATGCGCACGCCGGCTACCAGTGTCTCAAAACTGCGTTCGTATTCGCCGTCATAGTGGCTCACGTCAGTGGAAGTGCCGCCCATGTCAAAGCCGATCAACCTGTGGAAACCGCTCATCGCCGCGCTACGGGTCATGCCCACTACCCCGCCTGCAGGACCGGAAAGTATAGCGTCCTTGCCCCGGAACCGGTGGGCATCGGTCAGGCCGCCGTTCGATTGCATGAACATGAGGCGCGGACCGGCGCCGCCCCCGATACCCAGTTCGTCGGCAACCTGTTGCACATAACGGCGCAGGATGGGAGATAAATAGGCGTCAACGACGGTCGTATCTCCGCGCGCGACCAGCCTGGCCAACGGACTGGCCTGGTGACTCAGGGAAACCTGGGTAAAGCCGATCTCCCCGCAGATTTCACCTGCCCTGACTTCGTGGCTCCGGTAGCGGTAACCATGCATGAAGGCCACGGCCACCGCCCGTATCCCGCCATCGAATGCGGCCTGAAGACCGGCCCTCATGCTGTCTTCATCCAACGGGACCAGGACATGACCGCCGGCATCGATGCGTTCGTCCACCTCTATAACCTGCTCATAAAGCATGCCCGGCAGTACGATATTCAAATCAAACAGGCGCGGGCGGTCCTGGTAACCGATGCGCAGGGCATCACCGAAGCCCCTGGTGGTGACAAACACGGTACGCTCACCTTTTCGCTCCAACAGGGCGTTGGTAGCCACCGTGGTTCCCATCTTGATGTGTTCGATTGTGTCCGGCGGTATCCCTGCCCCCGGCGCCAGTCCGAGTATATGACGGACACCCTGAACTGCCGCGTCCCGGTAGCGCCCCGGATTCTCGGACAGCAGCTTATGGCTGATTAACCGCCCATCGGGAGATTTGGCGACCACGTCCGTGAAAGTGCCGCCGCGGTCGATCCAGAATTGCCACATGATTGAATGTCCCTGTTCTGAAGTGATTTTCCTGATTTTATCCGATTTAGCCCCGCAAGGGGTGAGACCTTGGGGGAAATATGGGTTATTCTTGTTTCTGGCATTGTTCCGGGGGCGGTTATGAAACGCACATCTTCCTTATTGGCACGGTTGTATCTCATTCTGTTCATATTTACCTGCCCGGCAGCGGCACAGGATACGCCGACACTGGCAATAAGCGGCGGCCAGCTCGTCAATGGCTATGGAGGTCTGCCTGTGCAGGATGCAGTGGTGCTGGTTGCAGGTGACCGTATCAGCAAAATTGGCGACGTGAATTCGGTAACCATCCCTGATGGAGTGCAAACCCTGGATGCCGACGGCATGACCATCCTGCCGGGGTTATGGGAATCCCACGGCCATTTATTCCATATCGGCGAAGGCGACCCGGCGTCGTTTCCGCTTAAATTCAAAGCCCAGGCCGGTGATATCATGGCGGACGCAGCCAGGATATCCCTGCTGGCCGGGATTACTACATTCCGCGACACGGGCGGGCCGATACAGGAACAACTGGCCCTGAGAGCGGATATTGAAGCGGGCAAGCTGCCCGGGCCCAGGCTGTTCCTGGCCGGACCTATCCTGCACCAGCGCGACCCGGACAAGCCCAACATCAGGAGAGACTACCTGGTCGGTTCACCCGAAGAGGCAAAACAGGTCACGCTGGATGTCATAGGGCTTGGGGTAGACCAGGTCAAGGTTTACGGCTTCTGGGACCTGGATATTCTCAAGGTTATCGTGGATACGGCGCACAAGGCCGGTCTCGGCGTGGATGCCGACGTGCGCCACATCAATGCCTACCGCACGGCGATTGTCGCCGGCGTCGACCGCTTGCACCACGTGTTTACCGCCGATCCCTTATCGGACTACAAGGACGAGGATATCCGCCTCATGGTACGGGGCATAAAACCCGTCCCGACCGGACCGCGCGCCAATATCCTGCGCGGCCCGTTCATCGTACCGACTATCGAAATGCGCAATGCCTACGTGCGCGTGTTTGCATTCCCGGAATTTACCGATCACCCCCGTTTCAGGGAACAATATTCTGAGGAAGTTTACGCCCACCTGCGCTGGTCCTGGAGTGACCCGAACGCGGTGCCCTGGGGCATCGGCGCGCCGGAGCGCATCAAGGTGGCGAAGCGGAAACTGAAAACGTTCATCGCAGCCGGCGGACGCGAACAGATCGTCGCCGGGACGGATGCCGGATCGCCTTTTAACGTGCACAGCCCCCTGACCCGGGAGATGCAGCACTACCTCGAGGCAGGGCTGACACCCATGGAAGTGATACAGAGTGCAACATTGCGGCCTGCGCAAATGCAGGGCGTTGAAAAAGACCTGGGTACGGTGACCGTAGGCAAGCTGGCCGACATGGTGATCGTGGATGGCGACCCGCTTCAGGACATCACCCTGCTGCAGCACAAAATCGTCCTGGTAATCAAGGGCGGAGAAGTGTATGTTCCGGATAGCGCTCCGGACTTCTGAAAGAGGAGAAAAACTTATGTTGAAGATAAAGCTGCCTGCGTTTGCTGTTTTACTGACACTTTTTTCAAGCGTCATAAACGCCCAGGACATGTCCCAGTATTACACGGTACAAAACCCTGATGATTTTACTATTGACTGGACCGGTTTCTATCACCGGATGAATGACCACACGGCCAGGGTCCGGGAACAATACCCGCATCACCTGGATCTGGCCTATGGCCCTGATCCGAAACAGGTACTTGACCTCTACCTGCCCCAAGGTGAAGTATCGAACGCCCCGGTGTTCCTGTTCCTGCACGGCGGCGGGTTCCGGGAGGGCGACAAGGCGCACTACGGCTCGGTTGCCGAACCTTTCGTCCAGGCGGGGGTAATCACTGCAGTTGCCAGTTACCGGCTGACCGGCAGTGGCGCCCACTACCCGGACCAGCCTGATGATGTTAAAAGCACCGTTAAATGGTTATTCGAAAACATCAAGCAATACGGCGGCAACCCGGAAGCTCTCTACGTGGGCGGCCATTCGGCCGGCGCCATCCTGTCTGCCGACATTGGCGTTAACCGCGCCTGGCTGGTCGAGATGGGCATGCCGAAAGAGATACTGAAGGGCATCATCCCCGTGAGCGGGCCTTACGACGTGCGCGCCAGGGGGCAACGGCCCGGTGAAGTATACACCTACGCCCCGACCCCGGAACTCAGGGAGCAGGCCAGCCCGATCCTGCATGTAAATGATCCGGTGCCGGTCGCCCTGGTCGCAGTCGGTTCAGAAGAGGGATACCAGGAGTCGTCCACAGCATTTGCCGAGGCATTAAAAGCAGCCGGTGTTGACGCCCGTTACCTCCTGCTGGAAGGAGAAGACCATGCTGATACGGCGCTGTCCCTGGCGAACGGGGAAAGCGAACTGTTCAGACAAACGCTGAAAATGATTCTTGGAACTGAATAACAGAAAGTTATTCAGGGCAGAAAAAATATTTTAACTACCAGGGCAAGAATAAACGGATACATGCTGAAAACCGCAAATTTCAGGACTTTCATATCAGCGCGTAGTTCAGCGCGCACCTCAGCAAGTCCTTTATCAAGATCCTGTTTAGTACACAAGTCCTTTCCATGAGGCACTACTGCGGCGGCTGCCCTGGCCTTTGTTTCAGAAGCGCCGGCGCTTACAAGCGCATCGTGTAACTCCATTAACATACTAGTCATATTCCATACTCCTTAATCTATTGTTTAACCGCACCTGAATTGCAGGTTCTTGTGAAGTGTAGCATATCCTCACCTGAACTCAACCCCGAGTGTTTTCCAATATGAAATGAGCCTGAAGGGCGGACGTGATTCCAACATGAAATGAGCCTGAAATAATCGGTCTTTCTGTTCATGATACGAGGATGAAAACGATCATGAACGCAAACGAGTTAACGAGTATCGACCAGGTACGCGCCTTTCTGGCGGGCACACAACAGGTGGCCTTTGAGGTGGCCGGTGACAAGCGGAGCCGGTATGACTGGCTACGGCGCACCTTGGTGAAGTTTGATTATCCGGGCTGTAACAAGACGGACAAAGGGACACTGATGCGTTACCTGATGAAGGTGAGCGGCTATTCCCTGGCCCAGGTGAAGCGGTTGATTAAACAGTACCGGGAGACCGGCAAGTTGACGCCGCGCCAGTGCACGGCACGCGGCTTTGCCCGGCGCTACACGAAGGCGGATATCCGCCTGCTGGCGGCCATGGACGAGCGCCATAACACGCCCAACGGGCTGGCCCTGAAGAAGCTCTGTGAGCGGGCTTATTCAGTCTTCGGTCAGCGTGAGTACGAACGCCTGGCCAGCATCTCGGTCTCGCACCTGTACAACCTGCGCCAGTCGCAGACCTACCGGCGCCAGCGCCACACGGTGGACAAGACCCGGCCGGTGACCCTGCCCATCGGTGAGCGGCGCAAACCGCAGCCGGACGGTCAGCCGGGCTATATCCGCATCGATACCGTGCACCAGGGCGATTTAGACGGGGAAAAAGGGGTGTATCACATCAATGCGGTGGATGAGGTAACCCAGTTCGAGGTGGTGGTCAGTGTCGAGCGTATCAGTGAGGTCTACCTTATTCCGGCCCTGGAACACCTGCTGGAGGCCTTCCCCTTCGTTATCCTGGGCTTCCACGCCGACAACGGCTCGGAGTACATCAACAAACAGGTTGCCCGGCTGCTGGAGAAGCTGCGCATCGAGCTGACCAAGTCCCGCGCCCGGCACAGCAACGACAACGCCCTGGTGGAATGCAAAAACGGCCACGTGGTGCGCAAGCTGCTGGGCCACGCCCACATCCCGCGCCGCTGGGCCGGCCCGTTGAACGAGTTCCACCGCCGGCACCTCAACCCCTACGTCAATTATCACCGGCCCTGCCTGTTCCCGGAGACCGTCACCGACAAGAAGGGGAAACAACGCAAGCGCTACCCGTATGAGTCCCTCATGACCCCCTATGAGAAACTCAAATCCCTGGACGATGCACAGACGTATTTGAAACCGGGGGTCAGCTTTGACATACTGGACAAGGTCGCTTACCGGATCAGCGACAACGCGGCCGCGGACGCGCTGCAACAGGCGCGCCGGGACCTCTTTACAACCATCCATGAACAGGAATACAAACGGGCTTGAGATCGGGGCAGAATCTCTCTCTCTACAGGCTCATTCCAGTATTGGAAAATACTCCCCGAACACTGACAGAACGAATAACACATTATGTGACAGGATACCGGCAAATCCATGGCCGGTATCCTGTAAAGCTTATGCTTTAAAAATCAAATGATTTGCGAACTGTCAGCGATACCATGCGCGGCCAGGGGCGAACCATGCCGGGAGGTACCCATCCGGGCAGGTTAAACCGGGATGGCTGGTTGCCGCCGTTAAAGATGTAGGCTATCGTCTCATCCTCGTCCAGCACGTTGTCCAGGCTCACCACCGCAGACCAGCCGTCACCGTCGACCCCTGCTCTCAGGTTAAGAATTGAATAATCATCCATTTCACGGTACGTGATAAAGGTCGGCCTCAGTTTGTTAACCTGGTCATCAACCCAGGAGAAGTCACCACTGATAAACCCGGTCCAGCCGTTCCAGCCCAGGGGCCGTTCATAACGGCCATTCAGGCTGAAAGTGACTTCCGGCACGTGAGGAATCCTGTCGCCATCCATTCCGTTAGCCGGGATGGGGGCATCCGCGGTCAGTTCCGCATCGCTGTAATTAAACGTAGCGCCGAAAGACAGTCCTTCGGCGGGGTATGCCTGGGCCTGCATTTCCACCCCGATGACTTCCGCGGTACCTCCATTCCCCCTGTAGGAGAAGGTCAGGCCGCCCGGCGCGGTTGCCTGCTGCCGGGCCTGTATATCCGTCCAGTCGAGATAGAAAAAGGATCCGTTGAAAATAAACTTGCCATCCGCCCAGGCGGTTTTGATGCCCGCTTCATAACTATCCACCGAGTCGGAACCGAAACCTGCCGGTATGGTCACTCCGGCGATGCTGGCTGCCGTCTGGTCATTCGGGCCGCCGGAACGGAAGCCCTGGGCAAACTGGAAGTACGCCAGGACGTCGTCAGTCACATCGAGGGAGACGTTTGCCTTGAAGATGATGTCCTTTTCACCGAACGCAAGTTGCGGCCCGGGCCCACTGCCGGGTCTGCCAGGAAAACCGGTAACCGCCGCGGCGTTTTCCACCAGCTTGAAGTCAAACCAGCGGAAACCGCCCGTCACGTTCAACGCCTCGGTCACATCCCAGGACAACTCGCCGAATAACGCTTTTTCGTCAACCGAAGTATCGACCGTGCGGTCCAGCAGGGAAATGGAGTCCGGCGTAACCTTGCCGGTCACCGCATCCACGGTGATTACCTTGCTCCTGAAAAAACGTTCCTCCGACTGGCGAAATCCCCCGATCAACATCTGGAACGGGCTGTCCCAGCTGGATGCAAAACGGATCTCGTTGGTGAATAGCTCGCGGTTCTGTGGCTGAACAATAAAAGACTGGCCGGTACCGTCCGCGGGAAATGAGAAGCGGGTGATGATCTCAATCTCGGCGGAGGCGTCCCTGTCAAGATCCGTATCCCGCTGCAGCAGGGATGACGTGAAGATTACGTTACCCCAGTCCGGTTCGTACTCGAACTTGACGTTGTACATGTTGGTCTTGTCATAAAACCCGGCAGCGGAAAGATCCGTATTGTAGTATTTGGTGGGAGTGGGACCGCCGTTCAGCGACGGGCTGAAGGGGAGATCAATCAACTGATCCATCCACCCTGCCCGGCCATGGGTCTTTGAATCCTGGTGCATGCCCAGCACTGAAAACTTCAAGGTATCTGTCACCTGGACGGCCAGGATGCCGCGCAGGGCTTCGGTGTCGTCGTCATTACCGTCATCCCGGAAGCGATTGTCGATATAACCCTCATTATCGATCTTGATCCCGGCAAACCTCAGCCCCACCCTGTCCTTGACGACAGGGATATTGACCATTGCGTCTACCGTGTAACCCAGCCCGTCCGAGTGGCGGGTGGAACTGAAGCCCGCCCCCACGTCCATAGAGGCTTGCTCCAGGTCGGGAAAGGCCGGTATCCACCTGATGGCCCCGGAAAGTGAACTGGAGCCGAAAGTTGTCCCCTGGGGTCCTTTCAGCACCTCTATCCGGTCCATATCGAATAACTTGATGTCAATCGAGCGCCCGCCATCGGTGGTCAGCATGTTGCCGGTGACGACAATTTCATCGAAATAGAGGCCTACGGTCCCGGCGCCTGCCGACGTAATGCCGCGAACTATGTAGCGCTTGTCACCGGGGCCCTGGTCGACGACGCTCAACCCCGGAATCTGGCGGTAATAATCGTTGAAATCCAGCGCACCGCTTTCCCGAAGACTGTCCCCGCTGATGGCCTGTACGGACAGGGGTATATCCTGGATCAACGTGTCGCCGCGCTTGGTGGCGGTTACCACGATCTCTTCTATCTGGGACTGCGCTACCGGCGCAATTCCTAACAGAAAAATGAGCAGGCTGCCGGATAGAACATTCTGGATATTGTTGATTGAACGACGTTCTTGAATTTTCATTTTTCTCCTCACTATTCCGGGGCTTGGTAGGCAAACTCCTGGCGCGGGTAAGCCTTGCCTTTGTAGATGATGGTTTCTACCTGGCGAATGTTTTCAATATCTTCAAGCGGGTTAGCGGTCAGGATGAGGAGGTCGGCCAGTTTGCCGGCTTCCACCGTGCCCAGTTGATCCTCTACGCCAATCACAATGGCGCCGTTGCGGGTGGCCGCTACCAGAGCTTCCATCGGAGTCATTCCGGCCTGCACGAACAACTTGACTTCCCAGGGTAGATTGTAGCCCTGGAAGTTGAAACCGACCGGCCCTCCCGCGTCGGTACCGGTAGCGACTATTACGCCGGCCTGGTGCGCCTTCAGGATATTCTCGCTGAAAATCGGGATCTTTTCCTCGGCCCACTGGTAAACCGGCATGCCGGCCACAGCCAGGAAGCGGCGGGTCTCCTCCGCCCGGTATTCCGGGTCCTGCATGTAGTCCAGGAGAAAATGGGGAACGCTGCCGCGCAGTATCGGATCATTCAGGTCGGCAGCCGCCTCGTCGTGGCGCAGGAACGCCTCCCACAGGCTGTGGGTGGGAACAAACATCACGTTATTCGCGACCATGTCCTGCAAGATGGTGTCGCCCGGCGGGATGGGGTCTTCAAGCCCATGGACAATCGCCGTGGATGACATGGCCACGGCCGAATGGAACTCGTCCAGGTTGATGGCGTGCGTATAGATGGGGACATCGTTCTCCCGGGCGATCTTCGAGATGGCCATCATCATGTCTTCGCTCATCCTTTTATAGGTGCCGGAGGCGCCCAGGCCGTCCTCGATAATCACCTTGAAACCGTCCGTGTCCCGGCTGATGTAGTCCCGGGCGCGTGCCACGGCATCATCGACATCGGCCAGGGCGCCGCCGTGCCGGCTGCCCCAACCATCTACAGGAGTGAAAGAACGTCCCATCACATAGAGTCGGGGGGACAGCAGCCGCCCTTCCCGCTCGGCCTGCCGCTGTTCGAAGATCCAGTCCACCTTCGAGGATACGTTGAGGACCGTGGTGACGCCGTTATACAGAAAAGCCCTGGGGTTGTTCTCGATGACCTGGGCTTTCTCTTCAGGTGTAAGCTGAAAGACAATGGGGGCGTCCATGTGGACGTGAGCATCGATCAAGCCGGGGATGACATATTTCCCGCCGCCGTCAATAGTCTCTGCGTCCGGAGCAGCTGATAAGTCCAGGCCGATTTCAGCAATCCGTCCGTCGGCTATGAGGATGTCGACCCCAACCTGCGGGTCGGACCCGGTGCCGTCGATCAGGGTGACGCCGGTAATGATGAATTCGCTACCGGAACCTGGCTGGTCGCCCGAGCAACCCGACAGGCACAACAGTAGCGCAAGGATGATGCATGTGAGCTTCTTCATCGCTCCCCCCATTTTTCCCCAAGAATTTGAGGAAACTCTGACTTAATCAGAGTTTCCTGCGATACAGGGATGTATCGCCAAATTTAATGACAATCAGTCATTGAATTTGTGAGCAAAACAAAAATCGCACTTTTTGTTTTGCGTGCTCTGACAAGTCCAAGATGGACTTGTTCAGAGCTTACTTAACTTGAAGCCACAAACAACTACTTCTACATAGTGACAGTAATCAGGTTAATTTTCAACTTATGATTCAATCAATATCTCGCGTGCGCGCTGTAGTTCGACGAGTGCGTCGCGGACATGACCGGATCGTGAGAAAGTCGCTTCCCGGGCGCTGTGTATGAGTTCTTCCGCCCTGCGCAATCTCCCCACCGCCAGCGGATGGAGGTTCACACCATCGAGAACGATGATTGCGTCTTCCGTTTCATAAGCTGCTCTTCGTATCAGTTCGCGCGCCCTTTCATTCTCAAGAATCCCCTTCTCCAGGCTTGTCTCCAGAAGCTCGGTAGTTTCGCGAATGTTGTCGAGTGCGTTGATGACTCTCAGGAACGCGCCGATCGCCAGGACCTCACTGGCGGACAAATCAGTCTCAGTTCCAAAACGCCTGGTGAGTGCGATCCCTACCTCCGATTCCCTGAATGTGTCGAGATTATAGATGTCCACCGCTTCCTCGACCGACTTCACGAAACCGCTATGGAACAGCGGCCCGGCGTCCGCAGCCTCGACCACCGGCGGGGTATTGAACTGGTGCGTGTCCTTATAGCCGTCATCCAGCGGAATGAGCTCGGTCGGTTTTCCCGGCGCAAACTCCTCGCCGGTGGCATGGACTATGCTGCCGAGATTCACGATACGGCCCTGCGGCAGCACGCTCGCCTGTAGCGAAAACGCCCCGGCATTGATATGGCAGACATTGCAACGCCCGTTCTTATTATCCCTGTCGATGAAGAGGTCCTGTCCACGCAGCGCCAGGTCTCCCTTCAATGGCAGGGGGAGCGACAGCTCTTCCTGGCGCCCGAGGGTCAGCATGAAGGCTTCAAGCGCGTCCAATTCCTCGTCGGTGGGAAGGCGAAAGTCGACTCCCGGCTCGCGTGCAAGTGTCCTGGGCATATGCTGAATGATCGCCCCGATGGCAAAAGACCGCAGGCTGCCGTCGCCGGGAGCGCCGTCCCCTCCCCACCCGGTGAGCGGCTCCATGAAATCGAGCTGGTTTTCCATGCCTTCGTGGGGCATGCCCTCAATGCTGGTGCGGACGGAACGCAGGGAATTCACCGTGCGCATTACGAAATCATTCTCGAGGTCGTCGAAACCATCAGGGTTCATCAGGATCAGGCCCCATTCCCGCAGGAGATCGGCTTTTTCGAAGTTCTCCTTGAACTCCGGCATGAACTCGTGGGCGAAGAGCGGGTCATCATCGGGCAACGTGGCGATAAATGCCGGTGTGATGCGCCAGTTGTCCTCGGGGCGGTGACAGGTAACGCAGGTCCGGCCGTTGCCGCCGAACGTCTCGTTGAAGAAGATATCCTCTCCCTTCGCCACGAGATCCGACCCGGTGTTCGCAGGCAGTCCCGGGAAAAGAGAGTACAAACACACTACCAGGACAACGATTGCCAGTATCGTCTTCACGTTTCCTCTCCTGGTGTCAGCAGAAAATTCGCATCCAGAAGCTCGCGATGGGTTTGCAGAATCTCGGTCACTGCGGCAGGGTCAGCCAGACCCTGTTCTGCGGCCTGTACGAAGTTGCCCATGAGACCGGAATACTCGGCTTCTTCCCGCACACCTGGACGTTCTCCCAAGAGAACTACTGAACGGGGTTCGTCTTCATCCGGCCATTCTACCGTAAGTTGAAGGCGATAATCTGCGTTTCCTCTCATATCTACCGATATTCCGAGTTCCGTTTCTCCAAGCCTACCCGTGAGTGAAACCTCGAGGGGAAAATCATCCTTTACGCTATCCGGCACGGCGAGGCCGGTCAGCGCCCTGCCCCGGGCACGGCAAATCCAACGCACCAGGTCATGGCAATGTGGGCCCAATACAAAAAAGGCGCCTCCACTACGCACCGGGTCACGGATCCAGCTTTTCCCGGCAGCCAGACGGTTAATCCCCAGTTGATAGCTGCAATGTATGCTGCGGGGAACAACCGGACCGCCTTCAGGGCGGCGCAAACGCCGTATCTCGTCGTTGAAACGAAGGCGATAGCCGAGATGAACAGGAGCATCGGCTGACGGGAGGGCAAGTTCGAGTTGCCTCAGTTCGTCGCGTGAAATACAGAGCGGCTTCTCAACCATCACCGCCTTGCCCGCCGATACCGCTTTCAGCGCCATTCCGGCGTGAAGATCATTGGGTGTGGCGATCGTGAGCGCATCGACCATGGGCAAGAGATCGTCCATGCTGTCAAACCAGGGCACAGCTGAACCTAGCCGCCTGCGCGAGACGACGCCGACCAGACGCGCCCCGTGCGCCTCCAGGTGTTTTGCATGAATCCTGCCGGCATCTCCCCAGCCGACGATACCCACACGCAGGCTCACTGCAAAAGGACTTGTTTCATCCTTAATTTCTACAATTTATTGCGGTAAACCTTGCCGCCCTTCATCACCAGCAGGATATTGCGCAATGCCTTGATGTCTTGTGTAGGATCCCCGTCTACGGCAACGATATCTGCATATTTACCCTGTTCCAGCGTGCCGATCTCATCCTGCGCCTCCAGCATCCTGGCGGTTTCTACGGTAGCGGAACGCAACGCCTCCAGCGGCATCATGCCTGCTTCCACGTAGTATTGCGCCTCGCGTGCAGTCGCTGTAGTGCCGTCATTGGGTTCGGCAGGCATCTGGTCGGTACCCAGGGCAATGTTAACTCCTTCCTCAATAGCCATCTCCAGTGCCTTCCAGTGCGCCTTGCCCGCGGACTCACGCCGTTTCAGGTACCACGGTGGGGAACCGATACGCTCAAAAAACGGCGCCGAGGCCGGTTGGCTGACGACGATGGTCGGCACCAGCCAGGTGCCGTGTTCCTTCATCTTCTTCAGGGTCGGACGATCCAGGAAATAACCGTGTTCCACGCAATCAAGCCCGTAGTCTACGGCAATGCTCGTCGCGACCGGAGAGCCGGAGTGCGCCGTCACCTTTACGCCGAAACGGTGGGCCGCGTCGATTACCGCCTGGATCTCCTCGGGCATCATCAATGCCTCTGCAAGACCGCCGCCGTCTGTGGCGATCCCACCCGATATTGCTATCTTGATCCATTTCGCGCCGGCGCTGATCTGGGTGCGGGCTCCTTTTACCAGTTCGTCAGGCCCGCTGAATTTTTTCCTGCCTTCCTTTTTCGACCCATGACCCGCGACTATCGTAAGCGGTTGGCCGGCGCTGAAGATACGCGGACCGTGCGCCTGGCCCTTGTTAATCGCCCGCATCAGGGCCAGGTCGGCATGATGCAGATCTCCCGTCAAACGAATGGTTGTGACGCCGGCTTGCAGACTCTCACGAGCGTTCATTGCCATACGCAGGGCCAGCGCCGCCTCACTTTCGTTGTGCAACTCGGCCTTCATCTTGCCGGGAAGGACGAGACCGAGGTGGACGTGCATGTTCATCAGACCGGGGATAAGCCAGGCGCCACCGGCGTCAATTAGTTCGGCGCCGTCCGGAATTTCAACACTGCCGGCATCGCCGATTGCAGCTATCCGTTCCCCTTCCACGAGAATGACGGCATTCTCTATCGGCGCCTTGCCTTCCAGGTCAACCACCGTGCCGCCGACAATGGCGGTAACTGCATTCGTATCAACTGCCTGTACAGATAGCGCAAGGAATACCAGTAATAGTGCGCTGAACCTCAACCGAGTACTTCTCATTTCAATAACCCCCCTTCTGTACCCGGGGACGGATTTAAAATCCGTCCCCTTCTATGTATCACTACAATTTATTACGATAAACCTTCCCGCCCTTCATCACCAGCAGGATATTGCGCAATGCCTTGATATCTTTCGTCGGATCCCTGTCCACTGCGACGATATCGGCATATTTACCCTCTTCCAGCGTGCCTATTTCGTCTTCAGCCTCCAGCAGTCTGGAAGTTTCTATGGTCGCGGAGCGCAACGCCTGCAACGGCGTCATGCCCGCTTCCACGTAGTATTGGGCCTCACGCGCGGTCGCCGTGGTGCCGTCGTTGGGTTCGGCAGGCATCTGGTCGGTGCCCAGGGCAATATTCACCCCTTCCTCAATGGCCATTTCCAGCGCGCGCCAGTGTGCCTTACCGGCGGATTCACGCCGTTTCAGGTACCACTGGGGAGAGCCGATACGCTCAAAAAACGGCGCCGTGGCCGGCTGGCTGACGACGATGGTGGGCACCAGCCAGGTGCCGTGTTCCTTCATCTTCTTCAGGGTTGGCCGATCCAGGAAATAACCGTGTTCCACACAGTCAAGGCCGGCGTCTACAGCAACATTCGTCGCCGGCGGGGACCCGGAGTGCGCCGTCACCTTGACGCCGAAGCGGTGGGCCGCGTCGACTACAGCTTCAATCTCCTCCGGCGTCATCAAGGCCTCGGCCAGACCGCCGCCGTCGGTGGCTATTCCGCCGGATATCATTATCTTGATCCATTGCGCCCCGGCGCTGATCTGCGTGCGCGCGCCTTTTATGAATGCATCGGGTCCGTCATACTTGGTTCTGCCGCTTTGTTGTGAGCCATGACCTGCGGATATTGTCAACGCTTCACCGGCGCTGTAGATACGCGGGCCATCGACCTGCCCCTTGTTGATCGCCCGCATCAGGTCCAGGTCGGCATGGGCACGGTCACCGGTCAGTCGAATGGTGGTAACACCGGCCTGCAGACTCTCCCGCGCGTTCATTGCCATACGCAGCGCCAGCGCCGCTTCGCTTTCATCGGCGAGTTCCGCCGTCAACTTGCCCGGCAACACCAGGCCCAGATGAACATGCATATTCATCAGGCCCGGGATGAGCCAGGCGCCGCTGGTGTCTATCTGTTCAGCGCCGCCAGGGATTTTCACATTGCCGGCTTTACCGATTGCCGCGATCCTTTCACCTTCCACTACGATAACGGCATTCTCAATCGGCGCTTTGCCCTCCAGGTCGACCACCGTACCGCCGACAATGGCGGTAGTTCCCGCTGCATACGCTGCCGTGACAAACACTGTGAGTAATAACAGAACTGCAATTCTTGACATTGATCGCCCCCTCTCTTCCCTGATTATTAGCTTATTCGTAAGTCTACGCCACGAGTAATGTTGTTTCAATTTCAAATATTTATTATTTTGTCAGCAGACCACAACACTTCATTTATATGCAAGAAACATTTCAGGTCAGGCACGAAACCTGGTCTTCCGGATATAAATTTATTCTCGCCACTATCGGCGCCGCCATTGGTCTGGCAAATATCTGGCGGTTTCCATACGTCACGGGCACAAGCGGCGGGTCGACATTCGTCCTGACCTATATCGCCGTTTCCCTGTTGTTTGTCATGCCGATCATCATTGCGGAACTGGTGATCGGCCGTTACAGCGGACAAAGCATGATCGGCAGTATGCGTAAAGCGGCAACCGATCACGGCGCAAGCCCTCGATGGTCGCTGGTCGGGTACCTGGGGTTGTCTGCCATGACGCTGATCCAGTTTTTCTATTTCGTCATCGCTGGCTGGGTGCTGTATTACTTTTTTCTCTCCGTATCTGCCGGATTCAGTGACATTGACGCGCAATCCTCGTCTGCAATGTTCGATGCGCTTAAACAAGATCCTTACGCGTTGGTGATATGCCAGACGTCCCTGATTGTTATTACGGGTTTTATCATTGCCAGGGGAGTGCGGAGGGGGGTGGAAAAATCGGTAAGCCGGTTAATGCCCGTTCTATTTATCTCGCTGATATTATTCGTATTTTACGGGATTTACCTGGGTACGATAAAAGAAGCCGCACTATTCCTGTTTTCATTCGATTATAAGAAACTGAATTTCGAAGTTATACAACTGGCGATGGGACAGGCATTTTTTTCGATAGGCGCCGGCGCCGGCTTCATCATGACGTATGGCGCTTACCTGAAGAAAGAAGTATCCATTCCGAAATCGGCATTAATCATTATTATTGCGGACGTGGGCGCGGCATTACTGGCCGGACTGGCAGTCTACTCGATTGTATTTGCATTCAGGATGCCGGTCGATTCCGGCCCCGGATTGATTTTTGTCGCCTTACCGGTTGCGTTCGGGCAGATGCAGTTTGGACCGGTATTCGGCGTGATGTTTTTCGGCGCGCTGCTTGCCGCCGTCATTCCTACACTGATTTCAGGCTATGAACAAGTCGTATGCTGGTTGATTGAACTCAATACAGGCAGCAGGGCAAAAGTGTCTGTCCTGCTGGGCTTTCTGGTCTGGCTGGGTGGACTACCTGCGATCCTTTCATTTAATCACTGGTCCGGTATACATTTATTCGATCATGTGCCTCTCCTGAAAGGTAAAAACATATTCGAGTTATATGAAACAGTTGCAGTGGTGTTGCTTCTTCCCATTTGCGGCCTGGCTATCGCAGTATTTTCCGGCTGGTTGATTCCCGATAAAACCTGTCAGGGTGAATTGGGCGCAGGGAATGGCACCGTGTATGTACTGTGGAAATTTTCACTGAAATTCGTTGCGCCCTTGTGCATGTTAATAATATTATTTTCCAACATTATCAATATTTTATAGATATTTGTTACAGCGATACATATCATCCAACCACTACCTGGATTCCGGAAATGACAGTTAATCCTCATCGAACCCAACACCTGCTGCCTCACCACAGGGTATCTCCCTATTTCCCGAAAACCGAGGAGCTGGGCTGGGAGCAATACACGGTTTTTAACCACATGATTACTCCCACCCTGTGCAAACACATACCTCCCGATCAGGTTTACAAGGCATTAACGACGAGGGCCATATTAATTCCTACCGGTGCGGAGCGGCAGATTGAAATAACCGGCAAGGATGCGGTGAATTTCATGGACTACCTCGTTACCCGGGACATGACAAAACTTGCTCCCGGCCGCTGCAGTTATACATTCATGTGTGACGAAAACGGGGAAATTATCGCCGACGGCATTATTGTCTATATATCCTCGGAGAGACTCTGGTTCGGCGTATCGGACGGTGACGTTGAATTATGGGCCCGCGGCATCGCATTACACAGTGATTACGACGTCCAGGTCAGGGAGGCTGACGTGGCGCCGTTACAACTCCAGGGCCCGATGTCCCGTGATATTTTGCGCACAATCATCGGTGAGTCCATCGATGCACTGAAGTTTTTCGGTTGCATGGAAACGGAAATTTCAGGCGCTGACTGTGTCATATCAAGGACCGGCTGGACAGGCGAACTGGGTTATGAAGTGTACCCGGTCAATTCTAAAGAGGCGCCGGATGTGTGGGATGCAATCGTTAACGCAGGCAAGTCTTTTGATATGCTGGTATCGGGACTTTCCTGGAGCAAGGCGCTCGAGTCCGGGTTGATGGTGTTTTCCATGGGCACCCGGGATGAGCATGTCAACCCGCTGGAACACTGGCGCACAAACCTGGTGGACCTGGATAAAGGTCCGTTTATCGGGCGGGCCGCCCTGGAAAAGATAATCGCCGACGGCGGTCCATCAAGAAAAATAACCGGCCTCGCGGGTGGTTCCGAGCCGTTACCGCGCATTGAGAGACCGTGTAAAATCAAGTACCGGGACAAGCACATAGGCGTGACGCGCTCGTTGGCCTTCTCTCCATCCCTGCAGCGGAATATCTGCCTGGCGCTGGTTGAGCGGAACTACATTGATAAGGGACTTAACCTGGTTGTAGAACATCCTGACGGGATGGTCGAAATGGCTGTTACGGATTTACCGTTTGTCGACAAGGACGGCTTGCGAGTCAGATCCTGAGTGATTTCACGATGAAAAAAAATATTCGACCGGAAGACAAAGAACTGGGCCTGGATACTCCTATCACGCGCAGGGATTTCGTCGGCGGCGCCTTGATCGGCGCCGGAGCAGGGTTAATGGCAGCGACACCAAAAGGTCTCCTGGCGGGAAAAGACATTTCAGTGCAGCAACCCGGTTTCTCTACCCTGGGTCCGGATTGGACGGGTCCCGGGGGTATCGGGGACTATGCCCTCGCTAACGGCAATACCCACGAGGTGGTCAATACGGCCCATGCCCTCAGGGACGACAGGCTTGAGCAGGCGATAAATACAGCGGAGGATGTGGACGGGATATACGACCTGGTGATAGTCGGGGGAGGTTTTTCCGGGTTTGGCGCTGCCTATGCATTCAAGGAGAAGACAGGCGATAACCGGAAATGTCTCATCCTGGATAATCACGCCATGTTCGGAGGTGAGGCGAAACAGAATGAATTTATCGTGGACGGTTACCGGCTCTATGGGCCGCAGGGCTCAAATTCCTTTGTCGTACATACCGATAAGCCGTCTTTCCCCGAACTCTGGTACAAACTGGACTTGCCCACCGAGTTTGAGTTTGAAGAATTATCAGGCACCGATAAGGACATCAGGTTTGCGCCGGACAGTTTCGGACCGATGATGAAGTGGCCGGAAAGCGCCAGCACCGGTTATTTTTACGATACCGGCGGAGCGGGGAAATGGGTGATGGATGCGCACCGAAACGGTTTCAGGGACGCACCGATTTCCAAGGAATTCCGGCGTGAACTCAATGATGTCCTGCATAACCGGATCAAGCCGGAAGGTATCGGCGATGACTGGGAAAGACAATTCGATTCCATGACGTATCACGAATTTCTGGTCAATAAACTGAATGTTTCAAAAGACGTGCTCTACAACTACATCGACCCTTATTTCGGCAGCGCTGCTTTTGGCGCGAGCGGCGATGCAATATCCGCTTATGCGGCATACAAGTTACAAATGCCGGGCACAATCGGGCATTTGTCAAGGGAACAACAGGACGCTTACAACAACAGGAGTTTTTACAGCTTTCCCGGCGGAAACTCGACGATACTCAGGCACCTGGTCAAGGAAATACTGCCGGAAGCGATAAAAGGAGATAGTAACTACTCACCCCCCCGTTTGTCATTCCTGCGAAGGCAGGAATCCAGTCAATAACATAGTCGCCGCAGGCGACACGTTATAAGGTGTCCCGCCGGGACAGGTTTTTTCACTGGATTCCTGCCTTCGCAGGAATGACGAACGAGGAGAAGTGCAGGAAGGACGAGTGGGGGTGAGTAGTTACAGGAAATAATTCCCTGACCGATACAGGCTATGGTGATGTTAACTTTGATAACCTGGATACACCGGGGAACCAGTTCAGGATACGTCTCTCGGCAACAGCGATCGATGTCAGGCACACGGCTTCGGCAGGAGGGCCGGAAAAGGTTGCAGTCACATATATCCGGGAAGGAAAAACATACCGGGTACTGGCCAAAGCGGTAGTGATGTCTACCGGTGGCTGGATAACGCGGCGCATTGTCAGTGATATGCCGCAACCGGTCGTCGAGGCTTACCGGCAATTTCACCATACCCCGATGCTGACGGTTAACGTGGCGCTGAAAAACTGGAAATTCATGGAAAACCTGGGAATCTCCGCTGCCCGTTGGTTCAATAATTTCAGCTGGTATGCAAACCTTCGGCGGCCGATGAAGGTAGACGGGTACAGCGTTCCTCTCGACCCGTCAAAACCCGCAGTAATGACGCTTTACGTACCGTTCGTACGCTATTCGGGCAAACCATTGCAGGTACAGGCGAGTCTGGGCAGAACGGAGTTGTTGTCAAAATCGTATCGTGAATATGAACTGGATATCCGCAACCAGCTTGTCACGCTGTTTGGTGATCATGGTTTTGATCCAAAACGGGATATAGCCGGAATTGTCCTTAATCGTTGGGGACACGCCTATATCGCGCCGCAACCCGGATTTTATTTCGGGACGGGGGGTGAGCCGGCTCCAAAGGATGTTGTTGATGAAGGTTACGGGAGGATCGCTTTCGGACACTCCGAAGTAACCGGTTTCCAGGGATGGATCAGTGGTTATATACAGGGGAACCGTGCAGTGGAAAAGATCCTGCGCTATGCAGTTGCATAATATTACGGGGACTGAGAACTCAGGAACTCCAGGGTCGAACCAAAGAACCCAATTTATATAACATTTGCTATCTCAGTCATACGTTTTGATTTTTGTCTGTAGCTCCAAGTTTCTCTAGTCGTTCAATCCATGCATTGAAGTGAGGACATTTGGAGCGGATGCTTTTTAAACCAATCCGTTCTGCCATCTGGGGTCCCATCGTTACTTTGGAATAATCGGGAAATTGGGCCCGGATTCTTTTCGATGGAGCCGTGTGTTGGCCGTCATCGATCAGTTCCGGGGAGTCAAAGTTAGCGACAACCTTGTGTAAAGCGGAAATTCGGGAATCAGCTTTATCAAAGAAAACGGCAAAATGAGATACATCGGTGAATAAATAACCTTCGAACTCATGCAGTTGAATGAAGGGTATGAAGCGTTCGTCACCAGTCTCGTCAAGCCAAGATTTTTCCAGAGCCTGGACCCGTTTATACGGGTCGGAACGTAATTTTTCAGCTTCTTCAAGACCAGGGAATCCTTTATGCAGGGCATACAGGTCAATCATCGTAGTGAAAAACACGTTATCCCCCGACTCCTGCTTCAGAAAGCGGCGGATATCATTCTGCATGGGTATAAACTTTCTTCCGCCACCCCGGTGAACTGTCCCCTTCTTTCGGGCATGGGCAATCAAGACGGGTTTTTCCATGTAAACACCGAAATTCGCCAGGTGCCGTTTCAGGACATTATCAGCGAACGTCTGTTCTGTTGCGCCTTCGGCAAAGAGGCGAAGGCGCACCATCAGTGCGGGCTCCCACCGATTATATTTTTCTCCCAGGTTTCTCCAAGTGAGTAATCTTCCAACCAGGAAGTGAGTTGCCCGGCGTCGGGCCTGCTGAATTCCGTGGCTTCACCTTTTCTTTCGACGATTACGATATCCTCCGGTTCAAACCCATCGAGAAATGTACTGGATTGCGTACTGATGAGAACCTGAGTATGGTTGCTCGCTGATTGAAACAGTGAAGCGATCACATTCAGTGCGTACGGGTGCAATCCGAGTTCCGGTTCATCTACTACGATCAGGTATGGGAGGTTGTCCCTGGGTTGTAATAACAATGATATGAGGCAAATAGCGCGTATTGTTCCGTCTGAGAGTTGATGGGGTCCAAATACAAGATCAGATTCTCGATGTCGCCAATTCAGGATGATGTCTTTTGAGTTAGTCGGTTCCAGGTCAAAGTCCTCAAAAAAAGGAGCCACCTGGCGAATAGTCTCCACAATCCGCCGATAAACAAGTTCCTGTCCGGACTTCAGCTCGTACAAAACTGCCGCCAGGTTCGCTGCATCGGGCATGAGCCATCGTTTGTCGTCAACATAACAATACTGTCGGACTCTTGAAGTCGGAGATGTATCGTGAAAATGGTAAACTCGACATCGATTCATTAAACGCCTTAATACTACCGCAACAGGTTCCTCTTTCTCCGCCTCGTCTCCGATTCGTGTCTCCTGGTGTCCCCCGCCCAGGGAGACGGTCTTTGGTTTGGGAAATCCTTTCATATGGAATATGAGTGTTTCTTCAGCGAATATCAGGGAATCACTCGCCCCATGGAACAATCTCATTCGGTAAGTATCGGTACCGTTATCGACTTCAAATATTAATTCAGCTTCCAATTGCGGCGTAACCTTAGGCCCGAAGTACAAATTTGCCGTGGCGCGCCCTGTCGCCCCGATGTATTGCTGAAGTCGTCCCGCCATCAATTCATTCACCAGCTTAAAGAAGGCAATGAGATTACTTTTGCCGGCCCCATTGGCGCCAATCAAAATATTCAGAGGTCGAAGTTCCAGCGTTACCTCTTTGATGGACCGGAAGCCCCTGATTGTGACATTTTTCAGTCTCGACATAGTGCTGTCTCTTTACCTGCTCAGACACTTACATAGCAGTTCGTATCCCGGTTATTTGTAGTGGAATTCCCAAGATAAATTTCAACAGTGTTTTATAATTTACATTATCTGTATCCTGAAACTTAATATGGGTTATGTCAATGAGAACTGACTGACAGTAAGAGTGTAAGACTTGGAGTAACGTGTCCATGACGATAGCGAAAGACGCTGTAATTAAAGCTGTACTCCGCGGTATGACCACCGCCAACTCAAAATTCGAGAAATGGTCAAAGGGCTCATGGGTGTCCGATTACGGCGTTGAGGGATTCATGGTCGCTCATGTCGCGGCAGCCTTAAGAGAGGAGCAGGACGAACGGGAGAGTCTTCTGTTGGAGGCATCATTCAAAGAAATACGAAAATATTCCGATACTCGCCGCCCACGGGGCCGCCCGCAAGAGGTCCTCAACGATAGAAATCGAGCCGATATAACGCTGTTTGACCAACGCGACCGAACAGTACGCGTCATCGAAGTGAAAAGGAGTTGGGACTATGATAAGAAGGGATGTTTCCGTGACATCGAGCGCTTACTGGCCTTGTTGAAAGTCTGCGCCGGGCAGGGACGTAGTTCCATGAAGTACGGCTTCCTCGCCCTACCAATCGTCGAATCGGCAAAGAAACAGAGTGAGGTACGGCGCAAGATACGAGACAAGGCCAAACACATCGAGAAGGAAGTCCAGGCGGAAGTCCAGAAGAAATTCGAGACGAAATTCCGAGTGGAACGTCGCCTGGGCGGCATGAGGTGGTACCCAGGTGACTATTATGAGAATAAGAAATACGCATTGGCGGGCTTTTGCCTGACTTTCTCGAATAAGACAGCTGGCTGAATATTTGTTAAATGAAGATAAAAATCTTTATCGTTGTGTAAGCGGTGAGCCTGATTCTGCCTGTGTCGGCATGGGCGCGAAGCGGTACAATTAATGTCTAAAACGAAACAACGGGTTAAACAGGATTGAAATCCCCTTTTACGTATTACTACAGTTCATTACGATAAACCTTCCCGCCCTTCATCACCAGCAGGATATTACGCAATGCTCTGATGTCCTGCGTGGGGTCCTTGTCCACGGCAACAATATCGGCATATTTGCCCTGTTCCAGGGAGCCAATCTCATCCTCGGCCTCCAACAGTCTCGCGGATTCTATGGTTGCCGAGCGCAATGCCTGCAGCGGCGTCATGCCTGCTTCCACGTAGTATTGCGCCTCGAGCGCGGTTGCCGTGGTCCCGTCATTGGGTTCGAAAGGTAACTGATCGGTGCCCAGGGCGATATTGACCCCTTCTTCAATGGCCATCTCAAGCGCCTGCCGGTGTAACTTGCCGGCGGAATTACGCCGCTCCATGTACCACGGGGGCATACCCATCCGCTCAAAAAACGGCTGCGTCCCAGGCGCGGTAACAACGATGGTCGGCACCAGCCAGGTACCGTGTTCCTTCATTTTCTTCAAGGTCGGACGATCCAGGAAATAACCGTGTTCGACGCAGTCAAGCCCGGCATCCACGGCAACCTGTGTCGCTGCCGGGGACCCGGAATGTGCCGTCACCTTCACACCGAAACGGTGCGCCGCGTCGATCACCGCCTGGATTTCCCCGGGTGTCATCAATGCCGCGGCCAGACCGCCGCCGTCGGTCGCTATTCCTCCCGAAATCAGGATCTTGAGCCATTTGGCCCCGGCGCTGATCTGCGTGCGCGCCGCTTTTACCAGTTCATCCGGGCCGTCATAATTCTTCTTTCCCGGCTTTTTCGAACCGTGCCCCGCGGTAATGGTGAGCGTTTCGCCGGCGCTGAAGATGCGAGGGCCATCGGCCTGGCCCTTGTTTATCGCTCTCATCAGGGCCAGGTCGGCATGGGCCCGGCTGCCCGTCAGGCGGATGGTGGTGACGCCGGCCTGCAAGGTTTCCCGCGCATTTGCAGCCATACGCAGCGCCAGCGCCGCCTCGCTTTCATCGTACAATTCAGCAGTCATCCTGCCGGGCATGACGAGGCCGAGATGAACGTGCATGTTCATCAGGCCGGGGATGAGCCAGGCGCCCCCGGCATCTATCTGATCAGCCCCGTCAGGGATTTTCACGCTGCCGGCTGCGCCGATTGCCGTGATCCGCTCTC
Organism: Gammaproteobacteria bacterium; assembly: GCA_965204045.1. Taxonomy (GTDB): domain Bacteria; phylum Pseudomonadota; class Gammaproteobacteria; order Eutrophobiales; family Eutrophobiaceae; genus JAAXHV01. The sequence goes on along the minus strand of CBDBDW010000002.1, from coordinate 2,710,920 downwards.
CATCAACCAGAATAACGGCGTTTTCCAGCGGCGCTTTACCCTGCAGGTCAACCACCGTGCCGCCGACAATGGCGATGGTGCCGACTGCATTTGCCGTGAGGGTAAATACACTGAGTAATATCAGGATGACTATACTTGACCGTGCCCGGGTTATGCTCATTTTATTTCCTCCTGCTCGGGCATGGCGCTCTCTCACTCTGTTCGGCATATCGTAAGAGGGACTCTGCGCCAGGGGACGGATTTCAAACATGCCCCCGCATGTTGTAAGCGGGGGACCGTCCCCTTTTACGTATTGCTACAGCTCATTACGGTAGACCTTCCCGCCCTTCATTACCAGCAAGATATTGCGCAAAGCCTTGATGTCTTCGGTGGGGTCGTTGTCAATGGCAACGATATCGGCATACTTGCCTTCTTCCAGGGAGCCGATCTCGTCTTCCGCTTCCAGCAATAGCGCTGGTTCGATGGTCGCAGAGCGTAAGGCCTGGAGCGGGGTCATGCCGGCTTCCACGTAGTACTGCGCCTCGCGGGCGGTCGCAGTAGTTCCGTCATTGGGTTCGTGCGGTAACTGATCGGTGCCCAGGGCGATGTTGACGCCTTCTTCTATCGCCATCTGCAACGCCTTCCAGTGCGCTATGCCGGCGGAATTACGCCGTTCCAGGTACCACGGAGGCGAACCGATAGCCTTGAAAAACGGCTCTGTAGCCGGTTGGCTCACGACGATGGTCGGCACCAGCCAGGAGCCGTGTTCCTTCATCTTCTTGAGAGTCGGACGATCCAGGAAATAACCGTGTTCGACGCAATCAAGTCCGGAATCTATGGCAATGCTTGTTGCCGTCGGTGAGCCTGAGTGCGCCGTCACCTTGACGCCGAACCGGTGGGCCGCGTCGATTACCGCGTGGATCTCCGCGGGCGTCATCAATACTGCGTCAAGATCACCGCCGGCGGTGGCTATCCCGCCCGATATGAGGATCTTGATCCATTTCGCCCCGGCGCTGATCTGCGTGCGCGCCGCTTTTACCAGTTCGTCCGGGCCGTCATAATTTCTCTTGGCGCCTTTTGACCCGTGTCCCGCGGTTATCGTAAGCGATTCACCGGAACTGAAAATACGCGGACCATCGGCCTGACCCTTGTTTATCGCCCGCATCAGGGCAAGGTCAGCGTGAGCTGTGTCTCCGGTTAAACGGATGGTGGTGACACCGGCCTGCAGGGCATCCCGCGCCGATGCGGCCATGCGCAACGCCAGCGCCGCCTCACTTTCGTTGTACAGTTCGGCCTTCATCTTGCCGGGCAGAATGAGGCCCAGGTGGACATGCATGTTCATCAGGCCGGGGATCAGCCAGGTACCTTTGGCGTCTACCTGTATGGCACCGTCAGGGATTGCCACACTGCCGGCTGCGCCGATTGCCGCAATCCGCTCCCCTTCCACCAGGATGACGGCGTTTTCTATCGGCGCTTTGCCCTCCAGGTCCACCACCGTGCCGCCGATAATGGCGGTGGCGGCAGACGTATCAGCGGCCTGAACCGATATTGCAAGAAAAGTCAGGAATACTATATTGAAGTGAACTCGAGTGATGAGCATTTTTAGTTATCCCCACTGATTTGAAATTAGCCGTCTTTTCTGGCCGTCAGCGCACGTTCATCTATTCGTCATTCCCGCGCAGGCGGGAATCCAGTAAAACAAAGTGTCGCCGAAGGCGACTCATATGATTACATCCTTGTGACTGGATACCGGCCATTCCCTGGCCGGTATGACAACCTCGGTCAAGCCCGGAACTGACGTCTTACGCTACTCGCCGTAGGTGTATCTCACGCGAACACCATAAGTCCGGAAGGATGGCTCAACGGACATGCCGCTGGCCCATGCCTTGATGTAGGCATTCGGGTAGTAATTGCTGTCGAATACGTTTTCGGCATACCCGGTGATGGTAAAGTTCTTGTGACGGATACCGGCGCGCAGGTTGAAGAAGTCGTAGCTGGGCGAGTAATAGGGAAAGCCTTCGTGTATCAACCCGGCAACGTTGGTCTTGGTCCCGTCCCGGTAAGTCCATTCAACCCGGGCGAAACCATCATAGTTCGGACTGACGTTAAACGTATATTCGGCGTCTGCAGCCATGGTCCACTCGGGGGCCAGGGGTGTTCTTTCGCCATCCAGTATGCGATCCTGTGCCTCAATATAGATAGTGGCTTTATCGAACTTTGCACTCAGGTAACCAACGTCCAGATTCAATCTTAAATTATCGACGGGCAAGGCAGTAAGCGATACCTCAACGCCTTTCGAGATTGCAGATTCTGCGTTACTGACGATAGCGAATCCCGCGAGCGCACCGTCTACCACCACGAATTGCAGGAAATCCGCCTGCATATCCGTCCATTTCATGTAAAACACCGCGGCATTGACTCTCAGCCTGTCATCAAAAAGGTCCGCTTTTACTCCCAATTCGTAGTTCCACATGATCTCAGGCTCAAAGAAGTCTGTCAGTACTTCGTTACCGGTCTGGAGCACGACTGCTGCAGCGTCGGTATTTATGCCGGCAGACTTGATGCCCTTCGAGATCGACCCGTAGAGGTTGATGTCTTCGGTAACGCCATAATTGACCGCGAACCGGGGGGAAAAAGCGGTGAATTTTTGCTTGACTGTAGCGATTTGACTCACAGTAGCAGCAACATAGTCAATATCTGCGCTGATCGTTTCTTCGCTGTAGCGGCCACCCAGGGACAGAGTCAGTTTGTCCGTAAAGTCCGCGTCAAACTGCCCGAACAGGGCCCAGGTTTCAATATCTTCATACTCGTCTGCGATACCGACGGGTATGCCCGCAGGCGCGCCAAATCCATTGTCTCTGCCGGTAAAGGTAGTGCTCGCGAAATTACCTTCATCCTTGGCATACAGACCTCCGACACTCCACTGGAAGCGGCCATCGTCGGTATTCTGCAGGCGCATTTCCTGGCTGAAGCTCTCGCGTTCTATATTCCTGAATTCATTCCAGGCATCAATGCTGGCGCCATCGACGTCGCCATTCAGGTAAAAGGATGAATTGACGTGACCGGAGATGCTCGTGAACAACACGTTACCCAGTTCATAATCCACCCGCCCGGTTATCATCCGGTAATTGGTGCCGACATTCTGCGGATAATTGAAATTCACCCTGTTCCTGTTTTCAGGATAGAAACCGACTCCGTCCGGAATCGGTTCCCGGATACCGTCGTTATTGGCGTCGGGAAACCTTGTGCTGTCTCTCTGATAGAGAAAATTGCCGAAATTCGAAAAGACTCCCGTCGGGACCCCTTCCCGCATCCCTGCCACCTCGGAGGCAAGGGTTCCCGTGACATCCACGGTCAGGTCTTCGGTCGGAGTAAAACGGATTGTTGCCCTGGCGTATTCATATTTCGAGTCATTACCGCCACCGACGGGATTGATATTCTTGATATTCCCGTCTGATTCCGCGTATTTGATATTACCGCGTAAAGCCAATACATCTTTCACGATTGGCAGGTTCACAACACCTTCTACATCTATGGTGTCGAAACGTGAATAATCCACCATTACCGATCCCGCCAGTTCATTATGGGGTTTTTTCGAGGTGACACTGATACCGCCCGCAAGCGCATTTCTGCCGAAGTAAGTCGCCTGGGGTCCGCGCAGGATCTCGATGCGTTCCACATCCATGACGGGCGGGTTGCCCGAACTGCCGTTGACACTGAAGTCATCCAGGTAAAAGGCAAAAGTGGAAGTCCTCATCGTGCGGTTGATGTTCAGCAGGTTTGTCGCGCCCCGGATAGAGAGTTCCCGCCTTGACCTGGAACCGACCGATGTCCAGCTTGCGTTGGGGGTGCGGATAAGATAATCCGTCACGTCATTGAACATATAAGCCTCGACGGACTCGGCGCTGAACGCGGAGATGCTGATCGGCACGTCCTGCAGGTTCTGCTCACGCCGTTGCGCGGTGACCACCACTTCCTCAATCCCGACACCGTCCTGGGCGACAATGGCGCTGGAGAAGCCCAGCAGGATGAGACCGAGACCTGTGACGACAACTCGGACAACACTGACTGACTGACTGACTGACTGACTTAAATAATGGCTGTTTCTGCTCCTCATTATTTTACCCCTCTCTGACTTGAACATTTTAGTGATTATCTGTAAACATGGCCACCGCATCAGCGGCAGCCGGTTGGTTGTATCTGACAAAAATGTTTGACCATGGGTTTGATGCCGCGCGTGAGTTCCCTGCCATTGATGATAATCGCGCATCTTCAGTGTAATATTGCTGGAATCCCGCTTTCGTAAGCCCATCCGGGTCTTTCATCGCTTCGTTCCACCAAGCAAACATCCACACCAGTACGCTGGCATCGCTATCGTCTGCGATAACCGGCGTTGCCAACGAGTACAGCAGAGTGATCAATATTATTTTTTTGATATTATCCATCAGCAGGCATCCCCTGACCAATGACACAGGGAATCTCTCTATTGTAGACGCGACTGTGACAGCCCTCTATTTCCCCGATTATTAGCTTACACGTAAGTTTACCCCACAGGTATTGTTGTTTCAATAGCAATATCTTAATATCTTAATAGCAATATCACTACTGTCCCAACGTTTGAGAAGTAATTAGTTGCAACTCATTGATATAGTTTAATAAATAGCTCATTTTTGCCTGTCATCGACTTGAACCCGGTGACACCTTCCTGCCATGCTCTCACTCCCATTCACTACCAGGGAGTTCAGCACCATATACGCTGGCCATTTTGTCTTTTCTCAAGTCATGGCGCATCTGCCCATGCATACCTTTCGGCGTTGTGTGCAACGCTATCGCGATCACCATAAAGTCAAAGCTTTTACCTGCCTCGACCAGTTCCTCTGCCTGGCCTTCGCCCAACTCACCCACCGGGAAAGCCTGCGGGATATCGAAACCTGCCTGCGGGCGCAACACCACAAACTCTATCACCTGGGCTTTCGCAGCACCGTCTCACGCAACACCCTGGCCCATGCCAACCAGACCCGCGACCGGCGCATCTACGCCGACTTCGCCCAGGCCCTCATCCATACCGCCCGGCAACTCTATCTCGATGAGGACTTCGGCATCGAACTCAAACACACCGTCTACGCCCTCGATGCCACCACCATCGACCTGTGCCTGTCCGTCTTTCCCTGGGCCCGCTTCCGCACCACCAAAGGCGCCATTAAACTGCATACCTTACTTGACCTTAAAGGCAGTATTCCCACCTTTATCCACATCTCCGATGGGAAACTGCACGATGTCAAGGTCCTTGACCTGCTCCTGCCCGAACCCGGCGCCCTCTACGTCATGGACCGCGGCTACCTGGACTTTGGCCGCCTCTACACCTTCCACCAGGCCGCCGCCTTCTTCATCCTGCGCGCCAAGTCCAACTGGCGTTACCAGCGACTCTATTCACACCCCGTCAATAAAACCACCGGCATACAGTGCGACCAGATTGTCCGCCTCGTCGGTCACGTCGTCGCCAAACGCTATCCCGATAAACTCCGACGCATCAAACTCACCGACCCGGACACCGGCCAACGGCTGGTCCTCCTCACCAACCACTTTACCCTGCCCGCCCAAACCATCACCGAACTCTACCGCTGTCGCTGGCGGGTCGAACTGTTCTTCAAATGGATCAAGCAACACCTGCGCATCAAAGCCTTCTACGGCACTTCCGAGAACGCAGTGAAAACCCAAATCCGGACCGCCGTCAGCGTCTATGTCCTGGTCGCCATCATCAAAAAACGTCTCAATATCCCCCTCAGCCTCTACACAATATTACAGATTCTAGCCGTGTCCGTGTTTGAAAAAATGCCATTAGATCATATACTTACCAATAACGATTACAATCCGAACCAGACCGATGGCCCTAACCAATTGATTTTATTCGATTAAACGTTGGGACACTAATGTAGCAATCAGGGCAAGATCACACTTTTTGATATAAGAAAGCAGTTTTTTATTCTAAATTGTTATAACTAAGGTCGGAACTCATGGATTTTGCGGGGACCAGAGCAGTATGACCCCCAAAAAGAGAAGAATCCCATGAGTTTATTGACCCGGTTGGCGACGATTGACGGCCCGCGGCGTGATATCAACAAGAAACATGCGTTGCCGGACATTCTGTTTTTGACGGTAAGCGCCGTGATGTCGAGGGCGGAGGGGCGGAAAGACATCAAGGCATTCGGGGATGACAAATCGTCAGGAGAGACGATTTGCACGTCCGAAGGGTTGCGTCCAGGGACGGGCGCAATGAAAAGCCGGACTGGTTGCGCCGGTACCGGCCGTTTGCGAACGGGGCGCTGGTGGATGACGCGATTGTGCGGGTGGCGCCGGCCATTGACCCTATCCGAAGAAGAACAGCATGCGGGGAAACTCAGGCAGGCCGGCTGGAGTGACACGAGACGGGCGGAAATTCTGTCTGGAAGTATCGGAATTTATGGTTTATTTATCACGTAACTGAGTGAGGGATCAACGCCGGGGATGAATGTGCCGGTTGCAAGATACCAGTGATCTTTCTGCAGTTCTCGTTGGCTGGTTATTATATTTCTCGTAGTGATTATTATTGTACGCAACTCAAATTTCTTGTCCTTGGAGGTATCCGGTATATCCCAGTCGAGTTTCAAAGTACTTGATGTATCATCATCCCCTTGATGATATACGATAACGGGTTCAGATATTTCAACAGTACAAATTTCCTTACTGCTGCAGTTCTCGATATCTGAAAATGAGTAGCCGTAGAGCGCATCAACCCGTTCAAGGGACCTCGGCAGATAGATCCATTGCATGGCCCACATTGCTTCTTGTAACCAATTCGTTTCCATTATCAGCTTTGCCTCATCCGGTTCGTCACCGAGAACAGGAATTTGCTCGCTCAAGGCAGGGGTGTCGTCCTGGGCAACTGCAGGGTAGGGGATAACAAGCCACGACAATCCGACGACAGCAACGAATATGCGAGTGGGTATGGTACGGGCGAAAATATTCATGTTTGTTTTGAAGCCACGATATATACGTAAACTATTGAGGCCATACTCTGGATATTATTTCAAACACAAATGCAGAAAGCAGAAGCGCCGACAAATATATCCGAACGGGACCAAATTGGTTGTCCCGCCAGCTAATCAACCATGCAAACCATGCAGATAATGCAAAAGAAAAAATTACAATCAGCAGAAAGGAATTACTAATAATATCTAACTGCGCCATTAGCTTTTGTTTGTCGCTATCTACCAAGTCATTCAAAATATAGATTAACAGACCAAAAAACCAGAAAGTGAAAGCGCCCAAAAAAGCGATCATGAACCTTTTGGGATTCCCAAATTTTGGTTTTTCAGGTTCTGCTTCTGTGGGCGCGTGTCCGACCCACTGGATTCGGAATGCTCGTAACCACTGAGCGACTTCATAGCTGAAAGGCCGCTTTCTGCTAACTTGGCTTTCTTCGTGGGATGAAAGTTCGATATTATCTCGATTTTCCATGTCATCTTTGCCTCAGGAGAAGCGCGTGTCGCTATTATAAGATGTAAAAAAAGGAAAATCACTTGCTTTTCCAATCAGGCCTCAGGGCAAGATCATACTTTTTGTCATAAGGGAGAAGTTTTTTATTCCAAAAGGATATAAATAAGCGGGGAACTCCCGGATTTTGCGGGGACCAGAGCAGTAATTACCCCAAACTGAGGAGAATCCGATGAGTTTACTGACCCATTTGGCGATGATTGAGGACCCGCGACGCGACATTAACAAGAAACATGACCTGCTGGACCTCCTGTTTCTGACGGTGAGCGCGGTGCTGTCGGGGGCGGAGGGGTGGAAAGATATCAAGGAATTTGGGGATGAGAAGTTGGATTGGTTGCGTGGCTACCGGCCGTTTGCGAACGGCATACCGGTGGATGACATGATTGCGCGGGTGGTGCGGGCGCTGGACCCCGAACAGTTCAACCGGGCGTTTCTGGGTTGGGTGAATGAAGTGCGCGGGGCCTCGGGGTAGGAACAGATTGCCCTGGACGGGAAGACCTTGCGGCGGTCTCATGACGGGGAGCGGCACAGCGCCCTGCACAGTATTGTCACGGCCTGGGGGCACGAGTGCGGGCTGGTGCTGGCCTAGAGGAGGTCGGCAGGGAAGAAGAACGAGCAGGCCTCGGTGATGGCGATGCTGGAGTTGTTGCAGGTGAAGAGGGCGCATATCACGGCGGATGCGATGACAAATCGTCAGGACAGACGATTTGTACGGCGATAGCCGCCCGTAGGGTTGCGCCCAAGGATGGGCGCAATGATCACGCAGAAGAAGATAGCGCAGAAGGTTCATAAGAAGGGCGAGGATTACACGTTGTCGCTGAAGGACAACCACAAGACGTTGCGTAAGGAAATAAAGGCGTATTTTCATAAGGTTACACGCGATGCGCCGGACCAGGTAGCGGTGCATGAGGAGGTGGACGGCGGGCATGGCCGGATAGAGAAACGCACCTGCCGACAGTTGCCGGTGGATGACTGGGTGAGTGGGGCGGCCAAGTGGCCGGGGTTGCAAACGGTGATAGAGATGGAGCGGGAGCGGCACCTGCCGGGGAAGGCGGTGGAGACCGAGATACAGTACTATATCAGTTCGCTACCGGTGGATGCAGAGCTCTCTTCTCTCTGCTGTAGTATTTGACAAACAATAGGGCAAGCCCTACGTTAAGTACTTGTTGGAGAGTAATAATTCCTGTAGATAGCTATGCGTAGCGCCTGCCCTCTATAAGTATCTCGTAACAGTTGGCCTGATAACTATATTTGCCTCTATTCTGGAGAAGAAATCATGAGCACAGTATTTTGGGCAGCATTAGCCGCGTGTGGCATCCTAGTTGCCGTCCTTCTGATTGCTCGCCATCGACAAGGTCAGCCATCGATGAAACCTTATTCTGACTCTGGCTACGAGGCGACCAATCGGATTCGGTAGTGACCTACGGGCACAGGTTAGCATTAAAACGTTCCCCGGGGCGGAGTATCCCGACCACAGACCTGTAACCATGCCTTACGCGGTTCAATACCCATTTTAATTTGAAAATATTTGCATTTTGCCCCTTTTATCGCCATAATGCGTCTAAATATGGCAATAGAAAGAACATTTTTCGACCAGCCACCAGGACATTTCTTCCTTTTCGGGCCACGCGGCACCGGTAAGAGCACCTGGCTTCGCATGGCTTTCCCGTCGTCCGCGTGGGTGGACCTGCTGGCGCCGGACGAACAGCGGCGTTATGCGGCGCAGCCGGAGCGCCTGCGTGAGCTCGTGGCGGCGGCACCCACTGGAACTGACGTGGTCATTGACGAGGTACAACGGGTTCCCGAACTGCTTACTGTGGTCCATCAACTCATTGAGGAACCGGGTGGGCCACGATTTATCCTCACCGGGTCCAGCGCGCGTAAACTCAAGCGCAGCGGCGTTGACCTGCTTGCCGGCCGCGCCGTGGTACGGATAATGCACCCCTTCATGGCGGCAGAACTCGGCGACCGGTTCGACCTTCTCGGGGCGCTGAAGTTTGGCCTGTTGCCCCTGGTCTGGGATGCCGAAGATCCGGTTGATACCTTGCGCGCCTACGTCGGGCTGTATGTTCAGCAGGAGATCCAAAGTGAGGGCATGGTGCGGGATCTTGGTGCGTTTCACCGCTTCCTGGAAACCATCAGCTTCTCTCATGGGTCGGTCCTGAATGTCAGCGAGATAGCCCGGGAGTGCGCAGTGAGCCGCAAGACGGTTGAAGGATTCATCGAGATCGTAGAGGACCTGTTGCTGGCTTTTCGCCTTTCCGTCTTCACCCGGCGCGCGCGCCGGGCGACTACGACGCATCCGAAGTTTTTCTTTGCCGACGCCGGGGTATTCCGCTCCTTACGACCGGCCGGCCCGCTGGACACACCCGAGGAAGCCGGCGGCGCAGCGCTTGAAGGATTGATCGCACAACACCTGCGGGCATGGGTTGATTACTCGAATGCGGCTGCGAAACTGTACTTCTGGCGCACCCGCGCCGGCGCTGAGGTTGACTTCGTGCTGTATGGCAGCGACACGTTCTGGGCTTTGGAAGTCAAGCATTCCCGGCACGTTCACAGGTCGGACCTGCGGCACTTGAAGAGCTTCGCCCAGGACTACCCTCAAGCGCAATTACGCCTTGCCTACCTGGGCAAGGAGCGCCTGGAAATCAACGGTGTACTCTGCCTGCCTGCAGCAGAACTCTTGCGCGCCATAATTCCCGGTAAACAACTACCCTGAACTGTGCCGGTCTGACAGCTATATGAAAGCGGTCTATTAACGCAATATTGAATCTAAGAAGCGGCTTCTCGTCCCATATCAAGGTGTATTTTCCGGTAACTACAAAAATACTTTTGCGATAGTACCGGTGTTTCCCACTACATATCCAAGCAATATTCCAAATAACATCGCAAAAAAACGTTGGGCAACAACATCTTTATCTGGTTTCATTGTCAATACTGGACTGTCAATACTGGACCTGTCCCCAATTTACTCGTGTGGTATACTTAGTCGGATGAAATACCAGCTTAATCTTAACAGGCTTGCAAATGCCACTTGTCAGGTTGGAATACTAACGGTCGCCGCAGCTATCGTACATGGAATCATAGAACGCGGCGACCCGGTTTCAATCATTTCAACCGTAATAGTTGGCCTGATAGCTATATTCGCCTCTACCTTGGAGCAAAAACCATGAGCACAGTGTTTTGGGCAGCATTAGTCGCATGCGGCATCCTGGTTGCCGTCCTTCTAATCGCCCGTCATCGGCAAGGTTAGTCATCAATTAAATCAGTTCTTGCCCTGTTCGATACCCACTTTGATTTGAAAATGGTGCGTTTTGTGCCTTTCATCGCCATAATGCGTCGAAAAATGGCAATTAAAGGAACATTTTTCGACCAATCCAACCATCTAGCGCACCCGCTCCGGTGCTAAAATTGATTTCGTACTGTATTGCAGCGACGCATTCTGGATATTGGGAGTCAAGCATTCACGGCCTACCGGCAATATGATGAATGCTTCTTGCTAATCGGAAATAGGAATTGCTGTCTACCAGGGCTCTGGATTGGGCCATCAAGACAACTCCGCGTACAGTTCCTTTGCATCAATCAGCGGAATATCAAGAATAGATTGAATAAAGCCCACGGAGTTTCCATGTTCCACCAGGTAATTTTCGAGGACGTCGAAAAAAGAAGTTTTGAAAGTCTCTCTGGCAACGCTCATATAGTCGGCGGCTTCAGGATTCTTTCCGTCGAATAAGGAACCACTGATCGTCATAAAACGCTTATTAAAGTTGGCGTTTGCACCGAACAGGCCGTCGCCCAGTTCGATTTCTGGTCTGCCCGCGTTAATGGCATAGTTGTTTATCTCCACATAAACGGAAATTAAGGAAATGGAATACTCAAGGGCATATTCCTGTATCGCCAAAATCCTGTTCCTGTCGCTTTGAATAGATGAAATATCGTTATAGGCTTGCTCCGCCAGTTTTTCAGGAAACAACAGAGCGCCGGCGAAAGCATAGGCAAAATCCTCAGCTGGATTGCCTCTCAAATTGGGACTGAACACGTGCCCTAACTCGTGGGCCATCCAGAATTTAAAATCATGCGCTTCAGCATCCAGGTTCAGGTAAATCCAGGTAGTCATGGAATCCGGCAGATAAATTTGCAAGGCATTCTCGTGGACGTTCTTCTTGCCCCATAAAACGGGAATAATCACAGCTTGTAATTCATGGAACGTTTGGATGAGGTCAGTAAAGTCGATGACCTGGTCCATACGCAACTTTGCCGCCTGCCTGACTTTGGAGGCAAAAGACTGGATATATTCATAATCCAGCCTGGGATTTTTCAATCTTGGCGGTTGAATGAATTCATCGAAGGGAAGATAAGGAACAAGTCCAGACAGGAGTCGACCCATATTTTTTGCCCTGGCAATATGTTTGGCGGATATCTTGGCACTGCCCTTTTTACGAAACGCGATGACAGGTTCATTGGGGTCAGGAACACGGGTAACAAGATCATCAAGTTCCAATTCCAGGGCGCTGGATATCCTGAGCAGCTTATCAGGGCGGGGATATTTCGCGCCGCTCAACCATTTGGAGATGATTTCCCTGCTTACATTCAGTTCTTTTGCCAGCGTAGCCTGACTCAGCCCTGCATGTTCCATGGCTGATCGGATATTTGAAATGTTGAGTGTCCTGCTCATGATTGGCGTTATTATCCATAAAAATGTCAACTTTTGTCAACTGCATAATACACTACTCCTTCTGCTCAGACAGGGTTTAGTCATTTCTCCCTGACACTGAAAATCGCAGCTTCTATATCGGTGCGCGAAAAGTCCTCTCCCTTGAACAGGAGCGGTTCATTATTGGTTTCAGCAAGCGCATAAGCGAAACAGTCGCCAAAATTCAATCCTGCAGGATGGTTTCCCTTGCCGAAACGGCGCCAGGCGCGCCGGGCAGCCTGCGCCTGTTCGGTGGTAACCGCTACCAGTTCGACCTCCGCTGTTTGCAGAAACAAGTCGAGTTCGTCAGCGGCTGCCATTCCTCCTCTGCTCTCAAGGACAATCGCTGCCTCAAACAAACCGACAACGGACATCCGCCGGGGCAAAGTGCGTGCGATTGTTTTTTCATAATGTTCCGCGTCCGTCTCTCCCAGTAATACTGCCAGGACAGCCGATGTATCGATGATCACCCGGGCAGTCCTTGTTCGTCGTAGAGCAATTCGCCGTGTTCCACTGCCGCGGGTCCGGGACCTACCAAGCCGGCGCAGCGCTGTCCGATAACGTGAAGTTCCCCGGCCAGCGCCTCTGCGCTACGGTGGCATTTCTCGCGCGCCAGGCGCTCGCGCAAGGCAACCGTGATTGCGCCGGTCATGGTTTCCCCAGTCAAGCGGGCAAGCTCGCCAGCCAAACGGCAGGTTTCATCGTTCTTGATGTTCAGACTCATCGTTCTTACCTATCAGGGTAGAATTATAAAATATATTCTACCCTGCACTTTCACTCCGTCAAGACATTTCTATCAACACTCTCTCGGCTGCAGTATCGACGGCATGCCGCTTCCAGCATTGCTGTCTTGTTCGGCGCTCAGCCTGTCGAACAGGGCCGGGTTGTCGAGCAGCGCGCGCCTCAGGTCATCCCAGTCCCGGCGCCGCCCGCGCGCAATAATATCGTCAATCGACGCAAACGTGTAACCCTGGTGATTGAGGTGGAGGTGTAACATGACACAATTATACCATCCGGAACCGATACCAATAATTTATTGACAGGTCGCGGCCCTGTAAGGCCGGATCTGAATTTGAAAATACCTGCATTTTGCTCCTTTCATCGTCATTATGCGTCTAAATATGGCAATAGAAAGAACATTTTTCGACCAACCACCCCATAAACAACTACCCTGAAGCGTGCCGGTCTGACAGTAATAACGGAAATATACCGAACAGAAGGGGTCAGGTCCGGGTCCGGCCTCCGATAAATTTCCTGATGGGTTTTGCCGCCGCCAGCAACAACAGCCCCGCCCCCACTGTGACGGCGACGATTTGCAGGTACAGGCCCGGCATGTCACTTAACGATTCGGGGTCAAACCGTCCCGCCAGCAGGCCCGCAACCAGGTTGCCCAATGCAGCCCCAAGAAACCAGACCCCCATCATTTGACTCAGGTACCGTCTTGGCGACAGCTTGCTGATGGCGCTCAGACCTACGGGACTTAAGCACAATTCCCCTGTGGTGTGCAACAGGTAGGTGAAAAACAGCCAGGTGGGCAATACGCTTTCTCCCGCGGCAACCAGGCCTGCTGCAAGGAACATGACAAAAAATCCCAGGCCGAGCTGGATCAGTCCCAGCGCAAACTTGACAGGTATCGATGGATCAAGGTTGCGCCTGCCCAGGTTAACCCACAGGGCCGCCATGAACGGCGCCAGGATCAGGATAAACAGGGGATTAAGACTCAGGAACCAGCCCGCGGGTATGTTGAAACCCAGCAGTTCCCGCTCTGTGTATCGATGGGCAAACAGGTTCAGGGATGAGCCGGCCTGCTCAAAACCCGACCAGAAAATGGCTTCGGCGATGACCAGGACGACGATGACCAGAACGCACTTGCTCTCTGCCCCCGTCAGGTTGCCGTACATGAAAACACAGGCGAAATACAACGCCACGATGGCAGTGAGCAAATAGGTGGAATTCTGCGCCAGGCGCAACGCGTCAAAACTGACTACACCCGCCAGGCCCAGCAATACGATGAAAATTACCAGGCCCAGGCCGATGCCGACGATCAACCAGCCGAAACGCGGGGCGCTTTCAATCTCGGAACCAGGACGCAGGTGGGCAGGATACAGCCCCGCGTCCCGGAGCCGATAACGGCTGTACCGGTACTGGATTAACCCCAGCAGCATGCCGATGCCGGCTGCGGCAAACCCGTAATGCCAGCCGAACCGGTCACTTTCGCCCAGGGTACTGCATACCAGCGGCCCGAGCAACGCGCCCAGGTTGATGCCCATATAGAAAATGGTATAACCCGCGTCCCTGCCGGATCCGCCCTGCGGGTACAGTTCGCCGACGATGGCGCTGATGTTCGGTTTCAGCAGGCCGGTGCCCAGCGCCACCAGCACCAGGCCGACATAAAAGGTCGGGACTGCCGGGACGGCCAGGGTAAAGTGGCCGAACATGATGACGATGCCCCCATACCAGACGGCATCCTGGGCTCCTGTCAGACGGTCGGCGATCCAGCCGCCCGGCAGCGCCGCCAGGTACACGGCTGCCGAATACAGCCCGTAAATCGCGGTAGCGGTCACGTCATCCATGCCCAGTCCGCCTTCTGTGACCGCGGCAGTCATGAACAACACCAGCAGGGCCCGCATGCCGTAATAGCTGAAACGCTCCCACATCTCGGTGAAGAACAGGGTCCGAAGACCGGGAGGATGAACCCCGTCCGTTGAAATTACTGTTGAAGAATCTCGCATGTTACCGGAAAAAATTCGGGGCCAGGGTAAAAAACCAATTATAACATGACGGGCAAGCATTACTCCCCGTTCCGTCATTCCGGGCTTGACCCGGAATCCAGTCAATAAAACCTTCCTTATAAGGAGTTTTGTAATCTACTGGATTCCGGGTCAAGCCCGGAATGACGAACTATAATGCGGCGCTATTTATGTCGTTAAGTGTAACTACTCACCCCCCCTGTTCGTTATTCCTGCGCAGGCAGGAATCCAGTCAATCACATAGTCGCCGCAGGCGACACGTTATAAGGTGTCCCGCCGGGACAGGTTTTTTCACTGGATTCCCGCCTGCGCGGGAATGACGGAGGGGGGCGCGGGAATGACGGAGGGGGGCGCGGGAATGACGGAGGGGGGCGCGGGAATGACGAACAGGGGGTGAGTAGTTACAATAATGAATATAAGGCATCTATCGGCACCGGCCCCGCTTGCAGCACCTTGTCGACGAAATCCCGGGTTTTGAAATCCTCGCCCAGGCGCCTGTTCTGTTCCGCCCACAATGCCCTGAAACCGTGAAATCCCAGGAAATAACTGGGAATCTGCAACGGGTTATTCATTACCCGGACCCATAAATTGAGCGCAAATTGCGGCGGCAGCAAACCGCGCGTCACGGCAAAATCCATGACCTGGTCCCTGTTCCAGCCCTTAACATGCACCATAACGCTGACGTAGGCCCGCGTCGCATTTTCCAGGCGCTTCCTTAAATGCGCAAGGCGCGTGAGCCTGTTATGGTCATCCCAGCCTGCATCCAGCATCAACTCTTCGCTGAACGTGCCCCAGCCTTCGATATAAACCCCGTTGCCGAACAGTGAACGCAGGGCCGGCGCGGTGGCGGCTGCGACCTTGAGTTGCAGGTAATGCCCCGGGTAGATTTCATGGGCGATGATCATGGTGTTGAAGTGGTCGTTGAAGGAGCGGTAAAACCCGTTCTTCTGTTCCGCCGTTGAATCATCGGGAATGGATGGCAGGTAAAACAGCGTGTCGGCGCCGGGATTGAACGGCCCCGTCGAATAGACGCCGCCATAGGCTGCGCCGGAGAAGTGGTCGGGAGACAGGCCGACATAGATGGTGCGGGGCAAAGGCACCGTCGCCAGGTCGTTTTGCACCAGGAACCGTTCCGCCCTGTCAGTCAACTCCCTGAACAAATGCAGGAAATCGGCACGGTTGTCCGCCCTCGCCTGCTCCATTTCAGTCATTACGGCTTCCAGCAGTTCATTCTCATCCGCGGGCATCGGCGCGCTTGGACCCTGCTCATTCCACCACGCCCCCGCCTGGATTGCCATCAATCTCCGCACTTCCTCAATCTCCGCCGCAGCGCTGTCCCTGAGTTGCACGGGAGTGAGATCGCTGTCCGTATAAATCCTTAATTTGCGGGCATAATCCTTATCGTCAAGGCGATCCGGGATCGATGCATCCGGCAACACGTTGTCACGGATATGGCGCACCAGCGCATCCGCCGAACTGACAGTATCGTCAATGACCTGCGTGACCTGCTCTTTCCGTTCCCCCCCGGACCAGTCGTTCATCAACCCGGGCAGGCCGTCTTGATAAAAAGTCCTTGTGCGCTCCAGGACTTCCACGGCCCGGTGGGTTCGTTCCGGGCTGCCGTCTTGCAGGTTCGCAATCCCGAGTTCGCACATTGACTGAACCCCAGGCAGGCGTTGCAGCACTGCATCGAACTTCTCTTCCGGGGTGAACTGTTCGCGCACCAGGATATAGGTCAGGGCCTGGGAAATCACCTCGGCATACCAGGCGGGCTGGTTGACCAGCGCCTTGTCATGCACCCAGCGCTCCAGTTCCCTCATGGCCTGGCGCCGCAATACCCGCGCATCGACCTGTTCATTGGCGGACAGGTCCGACAGGGCTTCGAGCATTTCCAGGGTGTGCTGATTATAGGCAATCCACTCCTCAACCCTGTTACCGGAAAAATCCTCGAATTCCCACGCGGCCTGTTTAAGACCGTTACTCAATGCCTCACTGGGATAGAACTCCGCCCACTCGCTGATGTAGGCGTCCACC
This sequence comes from Gammaproteobacteria bacterium, assembly GCA_965204045.1. GTDB lineage: Bacteria > Pseudomonadota > Gammaproteobacteria > Eutrophobiales > Eutrophobiaceae > JAAXHV01. The sequence goes on along the minus strand of CBDBDW010000002.1, from coordinate 2,693,931 downwards.
TGCGCGTCCAGTTCCGCCCCCGCCTGCGCCGTCCAGGTTGTCAGGCACAGAGCAATAACAAGCATGTAAGGGAATGTAATAAATCTAATCATCTATGCCCGGGGATTGCCAATGGCCGGGTGATACGCTTGTCATAACGAACCTCTGATTAAGTCGGAACGTCCATAGCATACCGCAGGCTGGAACTTATGGCAGATATATTACATTCATTAGCCCTGCTCATAAAAACCGCATTGACGGCGCGTATGGAATAAGGGAAAATTCCGGGCGATGAGGGAGATCAGCTACAGCAACGCCCCCTGGCCGGTACGCGAGGACTTCGCCGCCTGCCATAACCGTTACTGGCGGCGCCTGGCCGCGCCGGGAACCTGGTTCACGAGCGCGGAAAGGGTCGACATCGCCAGGGAAATCCGCCAGGCGCAATACTGCGACCTGTGCCGCCGGCGCAAGGAATCGTTATCGCCTTACACGGTTGACGGGACCCATGACACGGTCACCAATTTGCCCGACGTGGTGGTTGAAGTGATTCACCGCGTCACCACCGACTCGGCGCGCCTCACGAAATCCTGGTTCGACGGGATCATGGAGCAGGGTCTCAGCGAGGAAAAATACGTTGAAATTATCGGCACCCAGGTAGCGTTGTTCTCCATAGACGAATTCTGCCGCTGCCTTGGCCTGCCCCTGAATGAACTGCCGGAACCGCAATCGGGCGAGCCCAGCCGCTACCGTCCCGCCAATGCGTCCTACGACGGCGCCTGGGTCCCCATACTGCCGATGCGGGTCGATACCGGGCCCGATGCGGACCTGTGGGAAGGCGATATGCGAGGCTATGTCATTCGCGCCCTCAGCCTGGTTCCTGACGAAGTGCGCAACCTGCTTGACGAGTCCGAGGCGCATTACCTCAAGGTCCATGAAGTCTGGAATATGACCAGGCCGCCCCAGGGAACCCTGACCCGTCCCCAGACCGAGATCGTGGCCGCGCGGGTATCCGCGCTCAACGGCTGTTTCTACTGAACTGCCTCACATGTGGTGATGCTCCGTGAGAGTATCGAACTGACAGGCGGGTCCATCGACTTCGAAGGTCTCACCGATCCGTCCTGCACCGAAATAAGAGGTGTGCCGAATTCCCGCGAACTGCTGCAGTTCACCAATGCCTGCATGGGCGTTGAAGGCGCCGAACCGGAAGCGGCGCGCCAGGCGCTGGTGGACAGCATGGGCGCCGCGGCGATGGTGGATGCCGCCGGCGTCATATCGAACTTTCAGCGCATGGTGCGCATCGCCGATGCGATCGGCATCCCGACGGACGGCCCCATGCAGGTCATGTCCGAGGACCTGCGCGAGCAACTGGGCATCAACCAGTACGTCTCCGCCGCCAACTCAAGCCCTCCCCCGTTATTCAAAAGGTTAATGCTGAAACTCATCGGCGTGCGCATGTTCCGGAAGATGATCCGGGAAGCGAGTACTCCTTAACCTCTCTGGATTCGTCATGCCGGCGCCTCCCTTGCGCCACGCCGATACCCCTATCCGTCATGCCGGGCTTGGCCCGGCATCCAGTGGAATACTGTGTCGCCCACCGGGCGACCCCTTATCAGACTGGATTCCGGCTTTCGCCGGAATGACAACGAGGGGACGCCGGTATGTCAAACCTGGAGACATCCAATCTGGGCAACAAAGTCACTTTCCCGGTCCAGGCAGCGCAGGTCCAGGAAATACGCGCCTTTATGGATGCGGCCAATGACCGGCACAGGCAGCCGGCGCATGGCCTCGGCCAGTAGCCTGATTGCTTCATCCGACCCATCCACTGCGCTGATCCGTAAACCATAACTGGCCAGCGTATCGACCGGCAAGGCGCCGCTTCCAACCTGGCTGTGACATTCGATAACGGTGACTTCATAACGGGGCGCCAGCGCTTCTGCAATTACGGGAGCCAGCCGTTCGGCCTGAACGCGGATATCATCCGGCGACCGGGTCAGGGCCGCGAGAGTCGGTAGTTCCTGCGCCAGTTGCGCAGGATTTTGATAGAGTCTCAGCACTTCCGACAGGGCCGCCAGGGTCATCTTGTCTACCCGTAATGCGCGTTTCAGCGGGTTGTTCTTCATCCTGGTTATCAATTCCCGTTTGCCGGCGATTATGCCGCACTGGGGGCCGCCCAGCAGCTTGTCTCCACTGAAACTGACCACGTCCGCGCCGTACTTCAACGTCTGCGCCACGGTGGGTTCATCGGGCAGGTTGAAGGCGGGAAAGTCAACCAGGTTGCCGCTGCCCAGGTCGATGAACAAGGGTAACCCACGCTGATGGGCCAGTTCGGCCAGGTCCGTTTCGGCAACGCTGTGGATAAACCCCCGGATCTCATAATTGCTGGCATGGACCTTCAACAACAATGCAGTCCTGTCGTTGATGGCGTTCCTGTAATCCTTCAGGTGTGTCCGGTTGGTCGTGCCGACCTCGACCAGGATACACCCGGAACTCTGCATGATTTCGGGGATGCGAAAGGAGCCGCCAATCTCGACCAGTTCGCCCCGGGAAACAGGGACCTCCAGCCCCCTTGCCAGGGTATTCAACACCAGCAACACCGCGGCGGCATTATTGTTCACCACCGTTGCCGCTTCTACCCCGCACAGTTTACAGATCAGGTTTTCCACATGGTCATCACGATCGCCGCGTTTTCCGGTATCCAGATTATATTCAAGGTTCACCGGTGTCCCTGCTACGGCCCGCACCCTGTCCAGCGCAGCGCGCGGGAGGGATGCGCGGCCCAGGTTGGTATGCAGGACGGCGCCTGTCAGGTTGAATACGCCGACCAGGCTGCTGCCGGACTCCTGTTCCAGCCTGGATGTCACCATGGAGACGACCTGCTTCAATAGTGCGGACTTGTCAGCAGCAGCGGACTCTTCCATGTTTGCGCGAACCTGTTCAAGCGTATTGCGAATGGCCGCAGCCGTCCGCTCATGTCCCCAGCGTTCGGCAAGCTGCGGCGACTCACGCAGGACGCGATCCACCGACGGCAGACTCCTCAGGTGCTGTTTGTTGCTGTCCATTCCTGATACAGAGATGTCAACCGGGGACGGACCCCCGCTGACAACATGCGGGGGCATGCTTAAGTCCGTCCCCGACATGTGTAAGCGCGCAGGTCCTGAACCCCGCCAGCACATCGCGGCGCTCAGGTCCGAAAAAATTACGGTACCGGCCGGTCACCATGCGGCTCCGGGTTGCCCAGGTACCACCTTTCAATACCCTGGTGTCATAAAACAGCGGTTCGGAATATTCCCTGTAGGCGTCGGGAGAAAACCCGGGAAACGGTGCAAACGTGGACGCGGTCCATTCCCATACGTTACCGATCATCTGCCGGCAGCCGAAAGCGCTGTCCCCTTCAGGCAGGGCGGCCACGTCGATACATCCCAGTGCACGGCCGTCAAGATTCGCCTGCCGCATGTCCGGAGGTTGTTCCCCCCACGGGTAGGTGCGCTTATTCAAGGCAAGCCTGCTGTTGTCCTGTGCAGGTTCGCCCAGGGCAGCGGTTTCCCACTCCGTTTCCGTCGGCAAGCGCCTGCCTGCCCAACGGCAATATGCTTCGGCTTCATACCAGTTCACATGAATGACAGGTTGATGAAGCGGCATATCCACAGTCTCATTAAACCGCCTCAAGCGCCATTCCCCCCGGTCGCCGGCTATCCAGTACACCGGATGCCCGGCATTTGCCTGCTCCCGCCAGGCCCAGCCTTCATCACTCCAGAACTCCCGGCACCGATACCCCCCCGCTTCGACGAAATCCATGAACCCGGCATTGGTCACCGGCGCTTTTGAAATATGAAACGGTTCTACAGCTACTTCGTGAGCCCATTTTTCGTTGTCGAACACAAACGGTGTATCTTCAGTTGCTCCTGGAAAAAATACCCCTCCCGGTATAGCCACATCCCCCGGCCAGGCCCCCGCATCCGCATCTTCCGGCATTTCCGCATTGGCAAACGCGGGCTTCGGATAGGCCAATGTCTGGCGCGACCAGCAATAGGCCTCGGTATGCATGTCTTCATGGTAGGTGGAAAACCGGTATATGTAACTCTGCGCCGGGTCGGCGCTGCCGTCCGGCAGCAGTGACAGGCAGCCATCAAGGACGTTTTCCATGTAACCCAGCGTGTCCTGCATACTCAACAGCGGCAGATCCCAGCGTTGATTGTGATGGATGGCGATGGAATCATAGATGGCGTCACCGTTTGCCAGCAGCGGGGGGCGGCCATACAGGTCACGCAGGATGAACTTTTCATGAAACCAGGCCACGTGCCCGATTTCCCAGCGTAATGGATTGACGATGGGCAACTTCGGCCCTATCAGTTGCTCTTCATCCAGGCCGGCGACCAGTTCCAGGGTCCTGTTATGGGCGTCCGTCATGATTTCCTTCAAAAAATTGCTGCTGACCTGTTGCATCATGATTAACGACAGGGAACAGATTTAAATCTGTCCCCGATCCTGTTGTAAAGTATAGGGTATGAATATTATCCTGATTACCCCCGCAAAAAAACAATCGAAAACGGGAAATCGCGTGACCGCCACCCGTTGGGAGCGGCTGTTGCGGGGACTCGGCCACAGGGTAAAGGTGCAATCCGACTGGGACGGGACACCCGGCAATATGATGGTGGCGATACACGCGTGGCGCAGCGCCTCATCGATAGCACGATTCCATCAACAGTTCCCCGGGCGCCCCCTGGTGGTTGCCCTGAGCGGCACGGATATCTACCGCTTCCGGCACAGTCACCCGGAGGAAACCCTGCGCTCCATGGAGACGGCCGACGCGTTGGTATGCCTGCATGATCTGGTGTACCGGGCGATCCCGGAAACTCACAGGAAAAAGCTGCACGTGATTCATCAATCGGCAGCGCCGCTACGACGCCCCCGCCGTCCCTCGGTACGCACCTTTGATGTCTGCGTGGTCGGCCATCTCCGCGATGAGAAAGACCCGTTCAGGGCCGCTTACGCTGCCCGAAGCCTGCCGCGACAATCCCGTCTGCGGGTAATCCACCTGGGCAAGGCCCATAACGACGAATGGGCCGCACAGTCGCGCGCCGAGATGGAGCTGAACCCCCGTTATCACTGGCGCGGCGAGGTCGGCGCATGGCAGGTCAGGGAGCAGTTCCTGAAAGCGCATGCGCTGGTACACAGCTCAATCATGGAAGGCGGCGCCAATGTTGTCTCCGAGGCAGTGGTGGCGAATGTTCCCGTCATTGCCTCCGATATCGATGGCAACGTGGGCCTGCTGGGCGAGGATTATCCAGGCTATTACCCGGTTGGAGACACCGGGGCTTTATGCGCCCTGTTACAACGGGCAGAAACCGACCAGGACTTCCTGCAACGCCTGCACAAATATGGAAATGAACGCAAACATCTGTTCACCCCGGAACGGGAGACCAGGTGTTGGCAGGCATTGCTCAATAGCCTTTAGTCCCTTACGAATAAATCCTTGCGCAAAATAGTAAAGAATCTCCTCCGTCATTCCGGCGCAGGCCGGAATCCAGTAGATAAAACAATTCCTTATAATGAATGTCTGTCCACTGGATTCCGGGTCAAGCCCGGAATGACGAGTGGGGGCACCCTGCCTTGTTAGGGTCGGACCAGCATGTCTCTATACAACCTACTGATAATTAAGAGATATTATCTACAAAAACGTACTTTACTACGCTTAAACTGTGTTTTTAGCACGTTAAAACAGCAATCTAACCGGCTCCAGCCGATCACTCTCGGGCAACACCCTGCCGATAACTGCCGTGCGGCTATAACCCAGGTTACGCAGGTCCGCAGCACAGGCATCGGCCTGCTCTTCCGGAACGCCCGCAAGCAGTCCGCCGGATGTTTGCGGGTCGAATATCAACGGGTAGCGCAGGTCCTTCGAGACATTTTCCGCATCGCGTATGGCCCGGCGCAAGCGCAGGTTCTGGGGCTGCAATGAACTGAATATGCCGGCTGCCACCGTCTCCTCGGCGCCGGGCAGCAGCGGGATGGCGCCCAGATCGATCTCAACATCAACATGGGAAGGTTTTATCATTTCCACCAGGTGTCCCAGCAGGCCAAAGCCGGTTACATCCGTGCAGGCAGTTGCCCCGTGCCTGAACAGACACCTGGCGGCCTCAAGGTTCGATTGCACCATGCTTTCCAGCGCGGCAGCAATCCATGGCCCTTTTGCCTTGTGCTGCATATCGGCCGCAAACAGGGTCCCGGTACCGATGGCCTTGGTCAGCACGAGTCGATCACCCGCGACCAGGCCGCCTTTATGCAGGATATGCTCCCGGTCAATCAGGCCGTTCACGGAAAAACCCAGCGACAACTCCTCGCCTTCGCTGGTATGCCCGCCGACCAGCGCCGTGCCCGTTTCGTTCAACACCTTGAGTGCGCCCTGCAGCATTTGCGCAAGCAGGTCCTCTACCTTCTTTTCACCCGCGTAGGGAACGGTCACGATAGCCAACGCCGTTTGCGGTTCCGCGCCCATCGCGTATAAATCACTCAGAGCGTGGTTGGCGGCCACCTGTCCGAAGATGTAGGGGTCATCGATAAACGAGCGGAAAGAATCGACCGTATGCACCATTACCTTGCCGTCAGGGACACTCGCTACGGCAGCATCGTCAGGCTCATGTAACCCGATAAGCACATCATCCCGGGAAACCGGTTCGAGTCCCGCCAGTGCGTTTTCAAGCACTGTCGCTCCCACCTTGGCGCCGCACCCGCCACAGCGCATGGCAATGGCGGATATCTCCCTGATGGCGTCCTTGTCGGCCAGGCCGCGGGGGATATCCTGCCGCACCTCCTCCTTCATGTCCGGCAGGTCGTTGTACTTGCGCATGAAGCGACGGTCAATCCAGTCCTTCCAGCGCCACACCCAGCGCCCTTCCAGCGCCCACCAGGAGCGTGAGGCGATAGCATACTTGTCGCCCGTGGAAATCAGGCTGAGGAATTCCCTCTGCGGAAAATAGGGTTTAAGGGGGCGGTCCAGCAACCTGTTCCGGACATTCAATGACAGGGGCGGTCCCTGGCGTACGGCGAACACGCCGGATTTGGGACGCGGGTGGTCGACCATGTGGGCGATATCGCCCGCGGCGAAGATGCCCGGATGTGATACTGACTCAAGCGTATTGCCGACCTTGATAAACCCCTGTTCATCAACGTCCAGACCGGCCTCTGCCGGCCACGCCTGGGCGCGGGCCATGGTCACCCACAGGATCTCATCCAGCTCAAAGGTTGCGCCGTTGGCGCAGTCTAACGCGCCGGGACGGACCTCGACCACCTTGTGTCCCGTATGGACATTGATGTTGCGCTCGGCAAGCACGCGCCGGAATTTGGCGCGCACGAAGCGGTTATGCGTGATCAGTACGTCATCGACATCGGTAAACAGGTGAAATTCAGGACTCGCATCATCCGGCCATTTTCCGGCCAATAACTGTTTCAGCCGGTACTGGACCGCAAGCGTCAACTCGACACCGCCTGCTCCGGCGCCGACGATGCCGATCCGCACACCATCCCGGCGCGGTATTACCCGCTCACACAGGTTTTGCCAGTTGTCGACAAAACCATCGATGGGTTTGACCGGCGTCACATTGGCGGACGCGCCGGGGACTGCGGAGATATCAGGGGCGGAGCCGGCATTGATGGACAGCACATCGTAACCCAGGTCCGGCCGGTCACGGCAGATCAGTCTTTTATTTTCCGTATCCAGACCAACCACTTCATCATGTATAAACCGGGCGCCGGCAAACCGGCACAAGGGAACCAGGTCGATATGGGCTTCTTCAAACGTGTAGTGCCCGGCAATATACCCCGGCAACATGCCGGAATAAGGCGCCTGCAGGTCCCGGCATATCAACGTTATGCGCACTCCGGGCACAGGCTGCATGGCAAACTTTTTCAGCGCCGTGACGTGGGCGTGTCCGCCACCGACCAGCACCAGGTCTTTCAGAACCGGGACGTGATTCCTCTTCATAGGTCTGCTTTAACCGGATTGCTTTCTATGATATATGGCCACACTGCTCATAAACCTGATAAATTACAGTATTGTAATCAGGTTTTTCGTAACTTGGAATGGAGATGACCGCATTGCGACTTGGTTTCTGGCCGCCGGTTTATGGCAACTGGATCATGACTGATTCCCCTGACCAGGGTGTGGCCTCTTACGAATACGTGAAGGAGACGACCTTGCTGGCGGAACAACTGGGATTTGACACCCTGTTGCTTGCCGAGCACTTCATACATCCCAATGGCGCTACGCTTGACATGGTCGATGCCTGGACCAGTGCAGCCGGGCTGGCGGCGCTGACATCAAAAATCGAAATCATCGCGGCGGTAAAACCCGGTCTGCGGGCGCCCGGCGTTATCGCAAAAATGGCAAACGGTATCGACCATATCAGCCAGGGCCGTTTCGCGATAAACCTGGTATCTGCCTGGTGGCCGCCCGAATACGAGATGCTTGGCGCACCGGCGCTGGCGCATGACGACCGCTACGCCCGATCCGCTGAATACATCGATATTCTGAGGGGCCTGTGGACCCGTAACGAATTCAGTTTCGATGGCGAGTACTACCGGATAAAGGACGCTTCTATTGCCCCGCGATCGGTGCAACAGCCGCATATCCCGATCTATATCGGCGGTGAATCGGAACAGGGCCGGGCCCTGGGTGCGCGGGCCGCCGATATTTTCGTTATGAACGGCAGGCCGCCGGAACAAATTCCCGACCTCGTGGCCAACATGAAGGAACGGGCGCAACAACATGGCCGTACGATTCGCTTTGCTATGGCGGGTTTTGTCATCTGCCGGGAAACGGAAACTGCCGCAAACAAGGAATTCCAGCGCCTGCTGGCGTTACGTCATATGCAAATCAAGGGGGCAGACAAGGAAGTGGTAATGCACCAGGTACAGCCCCATGACCAGGAAAAAGTAGGCACCAACGGCGGCACCATGGCGGGACTGGTGGGAACAGCGGAAATGATTGCCGAACGCTTGCGGCAGTTTGAGTCGCTGGGCATCGAGACATTCCTGCTGCAATTTCACCCCGCGCTGGAAGAATTGCAGCGCTTCGGGGCTGAGGTTATGCCAATACTGAAAAGCTGAAGCGGTCGTTGAGGGACATTGGATTATATAAATAACGACGTAACTACTCACCCCCTACCCGATAATTCTACCTGAATTTGCAGGCAAGGAGCGCTTGACACAATAGTTTTGTGGCGCTATGGTAGGCGCCATGGGGAATGCGTATCTCGGTTCGAAAGCAACGACGGGGCTGTGCCAGCCGTTGATTGCGCTGATGCCGCCGCACAGTGTGTACATTGAGACGCACCTGGGCGGCGGGGCCATCATGCGGCGCAAGCCGGCGGCGCTGCGCAACATCGGGATTGACATCGATGGGCGGGCGCTGTCGGCGTTTGAGTGCGATTATCCGGTGGAACTGGTACACGGTTGTTGCCACCGGTTTCTGGCGGATTTTCCGTTTGACGGCACGGAGTTGGTATACAGCGACCCGCCATATTTGCACAGCACGCGCAAGTCGGGTCGGCGTTACCGTCATGATTATGACGAGGGTGACCACGAGGCATTGCTGGCGCTGCTCAAGCGGTTGCCCTGTGCGGTGATGGTGTCGGGCTATCCGTCGGCGTTGTATGACGAGCGGCTGTCGGGCTGGCGCCGTGTGTCGTTACAGGTGATGAACCAGGCGGGGGTGGTGACCGAGCGGGTGTGGTTCAACTTCGAGCCGGACCGGGTGTTCTGGGCCGGGTATGCGGGGCGCAACTTCACCCATCGCCAGCAGGTCAAGCGCAAGGCGGCGAACTGGGGCCGGCGTTACCGGGCGCTGCCGGCGGCGGAGCGCCTGGCGGTGTTGGCGGCGATGATGGCGGTGGAAGTGGAGTGAGGCCATGGCAACGGTAAACAAAGCCTCGTTGCGCACGGAGTTCGAGGCCTTGAAGGCGCGCTTTGCGACGCTGTGCGCGGACGGCAGGATGACCCCCGAGGGCCGCGCCCTGTTTGAGGCGATGCTGCTGTTGTTCGAGTTGCTGCTGGCGGTGTTCATGGAGAGGACCACGCCGAAGGGGTCACAGAACTCCGGCCTGCCGAGTTCCCGGACTGGCACGGACGAGACTGCGCGCGGGCGCCCTGGCGCCAAAGGCAAGGGCCCGCGGGCGGGCGCCGCCCACGGCAGCGCCAACCGTCTGGTGGTTGAGACGCGCACCGCGCCGGTCACCGAGTGCCGGGCCTGCGGACACGCACTCACCAACGTCAGTCCGCACGAGCACGAGCGGCGCGTGCAGGTCGATATCGTCTTCGAGACGCGTGAGTTGACGGTCGAGGCCGAGGTCAAGACCTGTCCGCGTTGTCGTACCGAGACCCGCGGCCGGTTCCCCGAGGACATGCCGGGGCCCTTGCAGTACGGCCACGGTATCGTGGCGTTCGCCACCCACCTGCTGACTGCCCAGATGCTCTCGCTCCGGCGCACCGCACAGACCCTCGCGGCGCTGACCGGACGCACACTCGCCGAGGCCACCCTGCTGGCCTGGCTCACACGCCTGCACGAGGCCCTGGCCGGGTGGGAGACCGCCGCGGTGACACGCCTGCTCGCCGAGCCCGTGCTGCACGCGGACGAAACCGGCCTGCGCATCGGTCGTAAGACCCACTGGCTGCACAGCGTCAGCGCCGGCCACCTGACGCTGAAGTGTGTCCATCGACAGCGCGGGCGCGACGCCATCGATGAGTTAAACATCATCCCCCGCTACCGCGGCGTCCTCGTCCACGACCGCTGGGCCAGCTGCTTTGCCTATGACAACTGCGAGCATGCCCTGTGCGGCAGCCACCTGCTACGCGACCTCCGCTTCATCGAAGAGGCCCACGGCCATGCCTGGGCCAGGCGCATGGGAACACTCCTGCTCAAGACCTGCCGACAGGTGCGTGAACACCCCGACAAGGCGCTCAGCGAGCCCGACTACAAGGCCGTGCGCACACGCTACCGCACCCTCCTCACACAGGCCAAAAGAGAACTCCCCAAACCCCCGCCCCGCCAGACCAAACGACGCGGGCGCATCGCCAAATCCGATGCCGAGAACCTGCACGAGGCCCTTATCAAGTACGAAACCGAAGTGCTCCGCTTCGCCCGCGACCCCGAGGTGCCGTTCACCAACAACCGCGCCGAGCGCGATATCCGCATGGCCAAGGTCAAACAGAAAGTCTCAGGCTGCTTCCGCACCCCCGACTACGCCCGCCTACTGCCGTATCTCCAGCTACTTGCAGTCCATGGCCTGCCAGGGCTACAATCCCCTCGCCGCCAGTCCATGGCCTGCCAGGGCTACAATCCCCTCGCCGCCATCGACATCGCACTCAACGGCAACGCCGCCACTATGGTAGAGAAACCACCACAGAATAACCCGGCCAATCAGGATAAGGGGGGCGAGTAGTTACATAACGACATAAATAACGCCGCATCATAGTCCGTCATTCCTGCGAAGGCAGGAATCCAGTAGACAATAAAACTCCTTATAAGGAATGTTTTTTCACTGGATTCCCGCCTGCGCGGGAATGACGAGGGGGGGCGCGGGAATGGGAAACGTGGCGCGATTTATGACGTTACGTATAGAAACCAGTCTCGGAGAAATTGTGCGACGCTGCGATCCACCAGGATGCGGAAGCGTGGAGTGTCATCCAGCCGGTGGATAATGACGGACAGGTGTTGCAACCGGGTTAAGGCATAGCGGCCGGAAGGGAAAGCGCTGTTATGGAGATCGACCGAACACCCTGCCGCCAATTTTGCTGTGGCATCTTCACCGGATATTTCGATAATACTCCAGGCATCGGTCACGTCGGTAAGAACGGATGTAGCGCCGCTTGTTGAAGCACATAATGCACTTGAAATACTGTCGATATCCGGCGCCGGATTGACCAGCAACCAGTCATTGGGCCCCAGCCAGTAAGCTGCCGGCTCGTTGTTTACCTTCTCCTGCGGGCTTACCGGTAGTGTGATTCCGAGTAAACTTTCAATCGGGCCCGGATTTATCCCGGCGCGTGGTCGCACCTGCAGTCGCAGCTTACGTGTACCGCTAAGCATGTAATCGATCTCCTTCGGGGTCCCAGGCAGCGGGTGTACTTATCTGTGCCGGACGAACCTGGCCATTGTCATACACGTTCACCGTCTCACCCTGCCGCCTGCTGCCGTCCCGCACCAGGCCGAGACCCACGTAACGTTGCAGGTTGGGGCTGTAACAGGCGGACGTCACGTAACCCCGGGTAGGCGCCGGTGCGCCTGAACGGTCCGCATCGATGACATGAGCGCCGGCGGCAAGCACCCCCCCTTGCTGCACCGGGGTAAGTCCGACGAATTCCAGGCGTCCGTTGCTCGTATTATGGGCGCGGCTCAGTGAGCGTTTACCGAGAAACTCACCCTGCTTCCTGTCTGCCACATGACCCCAGCCGACGTCCCCGGGCGTGGTGTTGCCGTCGGTATCGCTCCCCACGTGCAGGTAACCCTTCTCGGTCCGCAGGACGCCCAGGGTTTCTACACCAATCGGCATGATCTGCAAATCTTCACCGAGTTGCATCAGGTGGTTCCACAGGGCTGCTCCCCGGTCGGCGGGAACGTTTAGCTCGTAACACAGTTCACCAGTGAAACTGGCCCTGAGTACCCGTAGCGGTATATTACCGACCGCGCCGGTCACTCCCCCATCCGGGGACGGACTTAAGTCCGTCCCCAAGAACCGTGGTGGAATATTACCAATGGCGCCCGTCATTACAGTCATGTGGGGCAACCCCTCGGCGCTGAAATCGATACCGGTTTCCAGCCGTTCTACCAGTTCTCTCGAACGCGGGCCGGATACGGCGATGTTTGCCCACTGGGTGGTCACCGGCGTCAGCAATACATCCAGGTCCGGCCAGTCGCCCTGTAACAGGGCTTCCATCCAGGCGTGGATGCGATTCGCCCCGGCGCTGGTGGTATGCACCAGGTAGTGGTCGTCAGCCAGTCGGGCGAAGATGCCGTCATCGATGATAATGCCGTTTTCGTTCAGCATCAGGCCGTAACGGGCGCGGCCGGATTTCAGTGAAGTAACGTTATTGATGTAAACGCGGTTCAGGAATTCGGCTGAATCGGGCCCTTGTACTTCAATTTTCCCCAGCGGCGACCCGTCGAAGACGGCAACCGAGGCGCGGGCAGCCACTGCTTCGCGGGCAATGGCTTGTTGCTCGTCCTCGCTGTTGCGCGGGTAAACCCGCGGACGGCGCCAGGCGCCGTAATCTTCAAACTGCGCATTCAGTTGCTCGTGGCAGGCAAACAACGGGCTGCGCTGCACCGGCGCATAGAACTCGCCCCGGTCACGCCCGGCGAGGGCGCCCAGGGTTACCGGCATGTAGAAAGGCCGGAAGGTGGTGGTTCCTACCTCCCCCGGCGTACGTCCGGTCCGTTCCGCCAGGGCAAGCAGGGCATTCACATTGCTGGTTTTACCCTGGTCAACGGACATGCCGGTGGTCGTGTAGCGTTTCAGGTGCTCCACGGAGGTATAGTTCTCCGCTATTGCAATATCGATATCCTGCAGGGTTACGTCATACTGGAAATCGATCCATTGGCGGTCGCTGCGCCGGTCGTTCCAGTCTCGTTCGATATGCAAGGCGCCATCACTGTCTGAGCCGGCCTTTGGCCGGCGGGCTCTCGACCGGCTGCCGGCTGCCTTGAGGCCGGCGTTCCAGCCCTGTTCCAGCGCACCGTCCAGGGTCAGGGCGCCGGCCACCATTCCCGCTACGTGCACATGGGGTGGGATTTTGTCCGGCACGAACGCGCCCAGCGAGGAATCATAGCGCAGCCTGCCGCGGGCCTGGGTGAACAGGTGTACCGCCGGCTGCCAGCCTCCGGCCATGGCGATACAGTCGCACTGCAACGTTGCCAGGGTTTCCCGGCTACCCCGTCTGGCAACTGACACGCTGCGCACGCCTTTATCACCCAGGCAATCCAGGGGTATCGCATTATGAAACACCGTCATGCCTTGATCGCGCATTACCCGGGCGACCTCGTCTGCAAGTGACTGCCGCGCGTCGATCATGGCTACAACGTCTATGCCTGCATTCATGAGTGCGCCGGCAACGTTGTAGGCACTGTCGTTGTTGGTCGCAATGACAACGCGTTTCCCCGCTTCCACAGCATAGCGCTTACAGTACTGTTGCACGGCGCCGGCCAGCATGATGCCAGGGCGGTCGTTGTTGGCGAAGACCAACGGCTGCTCAATGGCGCCGGTGGCGAATATTATCTCGCGCGCATGGATCTTCCATAACCGCTGTCGCGGTCCTTCGCCCTTCCCTGTCTCGCGCCGGTCACTCACCGTCTCGGACGCGATGACCATGCGGTGGTCAAACCAGGCCGAGGCTGTTGTATTGGTCAACAGGGTAACGTTGTCCCGCTGTTGCAAGGTACGAACGGTGCGTTCCAGCCACACGTTCCCCGGTTCACCATCGATGTTCTCTTCACCCCAGAGCAGGCTGCCGCCCACGAGACTATCCTGTTCAAGGACAATAACCCGCGCCGCGTTCCTGCCGGCAGCCAAGGCCGCGCCCAGGCCGGCAGGGCCGCTGCCCACTACCAGGACATCACAATGCGCGTTATGGTGAACATAGTGATCGGGGTCATCGCCCGGCGGCAGTTTGCCCAACCCCGACAGGCGGCGGATAACCCCCTCGTACCAGTGCCAGTGAGGCCAGATAAAGGTCTTGTTGTAAAACCCGGCAGGCCAGAGGAAATGCAGGTAGTCAAGGCTGCGTCCGATATCAAACCTCACGCCCGGCCAGCAATTCTGGCTGCGCGCCTCCAATCCATCGTACAACGGCTGCATCGTAGCACGTATGTTGGGTTCTTCCAGGGCGCCTCGTCCCACGGTCACCAGTGCATTGCACTCCTCGGCGCCGGCGGCGAGGATGCCGCGGGGGCGATGGTATTTGAAGCTGCGCCCCACCACGCGTACCCCATTGGCCAGCAGTGCCGATGCCAGGGTGTCGCCTTCGAAGCCGTTGTATTGTTTACCGTCGAAACTGAATGACAACGGCCTGTCACGGTCTATTCTGCCACCCGTTTCAAACCGCATGGACGATACTGCGTTCATACCGCTTCTTCCCGGTCGATATCCGGGGCCGCCTCGTCGAGACGATACACAGCCAGAATCTCGTGGCTTACCGTATGCCGGACGACATTGAACCACTGCCGGCAACCGTAGCGGTGTTGCCAGCGTTCGAAGTGAACCCCCTTGGGATTATCACGGTAAAACAGATACTCAGCCCATTCCTGGTCTGAAACCCGCTGCGCCGGTTCAGGCCGCGCGATATGGGCCTGACCGCCATAAACGAATTCATTTTCATCACGTTCACCACAGAAAGGACAAGGAATCAGGAACATGACAAGCCCTAGTGAGCGACGCCTGCCGCGGCCGATTCATCCACCAGGGCGCCGCTTTCGAAACGTTCCAGGGAAAAAGGTTTGATCAGTGCATGAGGCTGGTCTTTAACAATGGTATAAGCCATGGTATCGCCGCTCGCCGGGATAGCCTTGTAACCGCCGGTCCCCCAGCCACAGTTGATGTAGAGGTTCTGCACCGGTGTCCTGCCCATGATGGGGCTGGTATCGGGCGAGATATCCACGATGCCGGCCCACTGGCGCATGAGTTTCAATCGGCTGAAACGGGGATACAACGTCAGGAATGCGGCCACGCATGATTCAATGTTGTCGTAACTGCCGCGCTGGGCATAGGAATTGTACACATCGGCGCCGGCGCCCAGTACGATTTCTCCGCGATCCGACTGGCTCGCGTACATGTGTATGGCGCCGGACACGGTCACCAGGTTAAGCACCGGTTTAATCGGCTCCGATACCATGGCCTGCAGCGCCATACTGGTCAGCGGCAGGCGGAAACCCGCCATTTTTGCCAGCACGCTGGTGTGTCCGGCTACCGTGATATGTACTTTTTCCGCGGAAATGTCTCCCAGCGAAGTTTGTACCCCGGTAACCGTGCCGTGGCTGATATTGAAGCCGGTCACGGTACAGTTCTGGATGATATCCACCCCCAGGGCATCGGCGGCGCGGGCATAGCCCCAGTTGACCGCATCGTGGCGGGAAATACCGCCGCGCCGCTGGATAAATCCACCGGCAACGGGGAACCGCGCATTGATGTCGATAAGCGGTTCCATCTCCTTGATTTGCTGCGGCGTCAGTATCTCGGAATCGATGCCGTTGAGTTGTATGGCATTGGTCCAGCGCGCGAGCATCTCCATGTCATGATCGCTATGGGCAAGATTCAGCACGCCGCGCTGGCTGAACATCACGTTGATATTCAGATCGCGGCTCATGCTTTCGTACAACTTCAGGGAGTGTTCGAAGAACGCGGCGCTTTCCGGGTAAAAATAATTAGAACGAGTAACCTGGGTATTGCGCCCACTGTTGCCACCGCCTATCCAACCGCGTTCCAGCACTGCGACATTGGTAACGCCGTGCTTTTTTGCCAGGTAATAAGCTGTGGCAAGGCCATGTCCGCCGCCGCCGATAACGACCACGTCATAGGATTTCTTCGGTTCCGGCAAGCGCCAGGCCGGCTTCCAGCGTTTGTGCCCCCTGAGCGCATGGTAGAGGATTTTGGGGAATGAATATGTTTCCACTATATGTTCTTTATTCTACGTAACTTCAACACGCAAAGTGATTATGAAGTAATCTCCCTCTCTCCGCCATACTTCCAACGTATCACCCACCCAGTATTTTCCAATACTGGAATGAGCCTGTAGAGAGAGAGATTCTGCCCCGATCTCAAGCCCGTTTGTATTCCTGTTCATGGATGGTTGTAAAGAGGTCCCGGCGCGCCTGTTGCAGCGCGTCCGCGGCCGCGTTGTCGCTGATCCGGTAAGCGACCTTGTCCAGTATGTCAAAGCTGACCCCCGGTTTCAAATACGTCTGTGCATCGTCCAGGGATTTGAGTTTCTCATAGGGGGTCATGAGGGACTCATACGGGTAGCGCTTGCGTTGTTTCCCCTTCTTGTCGGTGACGGTCTCCGGGAACAGGCAGGGCCGGTGATAATTGACGTAGGGGTTGAGGTGCCGGCGGTGGAACTCGTTCAACGGGCCGGCCCAGCGGCGCGGGATGTGGGCGTGGCCCAGCAGCTTGCGCACCACGTGGCCGTTTTTGCATTCCACCAGGGCGTTGTCGTTGCTGTGCCGGGCGCGGGACTTGGTCAGCTCGATGCGCAGCTTCTCCAGCAGCCGGGCAACCTGTTTGTTGATGTACTCCGAGCCGTTGTCGGCGTGGAAGCCCAGGATAACGAAGGGGAAGGCCTCCAGCAGGTGTTCCAGGGCCGGGATGAGGTAGACCTCACTGATGCGCTCGACGCTGACCACCACCTCGAACTGGGTTACCTCATCCACCGCATTGATGTGATACACCCCTTTTTCCCCGTCTAAATCGCCCTGGTGCACGGTATCGATGCGGATATAGCCCGGCTGACCGTCCGGCTGCGGTTTGCGCCGCTCACCGATGGGCAGGGTCACCGGCCGGGTCTTGTCCACCGTGTGGCGCTGGCGCCGGTAGGTCTGCGACTGGCGCAGGTTGTACAGGTGCGAGACCGAGATGCTGGCCAGGCGTTCGTACTCACGCTGACCGAAGACTGAATAAGCCCGCTCACAGAGCTTCTTCAGGGCCAGCCCGTTGGGCGTGTTATGGCGCTCGTCCATGGCCGCCAGCAGGCGGATATCCGCCTTCGTGTAGCGCCGGGCAAAGCCGCGTGCCGTGCACTGGCGCGGCGTCAACTTGCCGGTCTCCCGGTACTGTTTAATCAACCGCTTCACCTGGGCCAGGGAATAGCCGCTCACCTTCATCAGGTAACGCATCAGTGTCCCTTTGTCCGTCTTGTTACAGCCCGGATAATCAAACTTCACCAAGGTGCGCCGTAGCCAGTCATACCGGCTCCGCTTGTCACCGGCCACCTCAAAGGCCACCTGTTGTGTGCCCGCCAGAAAGGCGCGTACCTGGTCGATACTCGTTAACTCGTTTGCGTTCATGATCGTTTTCATCCTCGTATCATGAACAGAAAGACCGATTATTTCAGGCTCATTTCATGTTGGAATCACGTCCGCCCTTCAGGCTCATTTCATATTGGAAAACACTCACCCTTGTTGCTTGATGCGCAATACGCTATACTGCCTGGGTGATCAAATCGTTTAAGCATAAGGGACTGCAACGCTTCTACGAAACCGGTAGCACGAGTGGAATCCAGCCTGCTCATCGCAAACGGCTCAGGATGCAATTAGCAGCTTTAAATACTGCAACCGCCATTAAGGATATGGCTGTCCCAGGTTACAGGCTGCATCAACTGAAGGGTGAAAGAAAGGAAATCTGGTCGATTTCTGTTAGTGGGAATTGGCGTATCACATTCAGGTTTGAAGAAGGTAATGTCTATATTGCCAACTACGAGGATTATCATTAATGATTATGCATAACCCACCTCATCCGGGTGAGTTCATCAGGGAAACGTATATTGAACCATTTAACCTAAGTGTCAGGCAGGTTGCCTTGAAGCTTGCTGTATCGCCCTCAACGCTTACCCGTTTGTTGAATGGCGGCAGCAATATCTCTCCTGTAATGGCTTTGCGTTTGGCGAAAACATTAGGCCGTTCGCCTGAGAGTTGGTTGGCATTACAGGATCAATACGATTTGTGGCATGCGAAGAGAACTGCCAATCTCAAACAGGTTAAGCCGCTGGTTCTGTCGGCAACTCGTTAACAACGATATTCTCGCCCGAGTCGCGTAACAACTCAATCCACCTGTCAACATGTTCCCTGTCCGAGGGTACTGGCGTTACTCCGGCTTCGAGTTCCCCATTCAATATGGCTTCAACCACCAGCGATACCGGAACGGAAACGAGTCGTGCCATGGCTGACCCCCGTTCATCACCGGTGCTGTCCAGGAGGTATTGCCGGTTCCAAACCTCCTTGCCGTTTTTATCCCTTACGCTTAATTTCACGCTCAGTACGACACGGTCCGGTTCCTTCTCGGCATACTGGTGCTGCCGCCACAACTCTTCACTCAAAGCGACGAGACGTTGCTGTCCCGCCGCTCCCGTTGTATTCTCCACCATAGCAAATATGTCCTGCCAGGCGTCAGACCATCCATTGAGGCGTAGTGTACCGCGCACGAAGTCTACTATCTTCCGGTCATCATCGAATCCATATTGCCTGATGAACGGCAACGAATCCCGGTTGGGGAATGCCTCGAAGGCTTCTCCGTTAACCAGGCAGGTTTCTATTTCCCTGTAAGGTGTGCCGGTGCTGCGCTCCTCACCCCGGGCAATCCAGCGGGCCGGTGAGTTCAATGCCTTCAGCACGCCAAGGGGCGACCAGGAAAACTTGTAGGTGAAGCTGTCTGCCTTAAGCGGAAAACCACCGCAGTATGAATGAAAAGAGATGGTATTTCCCGTACCGAACACAGCGCTGTGCCGGTAGCCGTCCAGCAGGGCATGGGCAAACAGGTGGTCCAGTCCCGGGTCAAGCCCGCATTCGTTGACGAAGCATAACTGCCGTGCCCGCGCCTGTTCATCCAGCGCAGCCATTTCCCCGGAGATGTAACTTGAAGTAACGAAGTGCGCATTGTTCTCCAGGCAAAGTTCCGCCGCCCGCAAATGCAGGGAAGCGGGCAGCATCGATACCACCACATCTCCAGGGTTGACACCTGATGCCAACTGCGTCCAATCCAGTTCACCGGCAACGGCGCTATCCAGGTTGATACCGGCAATAGCGGCCTGCGCTTTTGACAGTGTCCTGTTCCAGACGTTGATGGGATATTCCAGCAATGCCAGCCGGCGGATACCCGGCACGGATGACAGACCTGCTCCCAGCCAGTGAATGTTATGCATGCGTATTCCAGTCTGCTTCCGTTAAAAGGACCTGGGCCTTTTTACCTTCAAAGCGTTCCAGTGCCCGTTGCCAGGTGCGGCCGTCAGGTAATTCCAGCAGGGCGCCCAGCAGTTGCGCCGAGAAATCTTCACTGCTTTCTTTCGGCAACATGGATGGTAAATGGTCTATTGCGATCAGGTCCAGTACGGGTTTGTCTCTGAGGCGCGTTGCCGGCCGGACGAATGTCGTGCAGCGCTCATAAACCGGTATTGGATTGTAGTTACCGTAAGGATCACAACTGATATCAACTATAACGGAAAGCTGCCGCGTCTTATCCAGGAGTTGCCGGGTAACGAACGGCGAAATGGCTGATTGGACCAGTACACAGTTCAGAAAGATATCGTGTTCCAGAATTTCGCGGAAAGGACCGCCTTGCACGGTTTCCTCCAGGTCCCACAACGTCGTTTCAATACCCAGGCTACGGCAGAGTTCCTCAGCTCCACGACCGCATCGCCCCTTGGCGCCGATGATAATGACCCGCGGATGCCTGCCGGACTTTTTCAGCAAATCGGATACTTCCACAAGCAGTTGACTTTTATCAGGATAACTGCGGACGGGTCCCATGGCCCCGGGTTGTTGCAGCCAGTTCATTACACCCAGCGCAGCGCCGGCAAAACCGGCCCAGTAACCGAACGCGGCAATACGGCGATTGTTCTCATCCAGCAAAAACTCCAGATCCAGCAACTGGCCGCCGTCCTTTGCGAACTTGTTCAATAATCGCTGCCAACCCGATTGCTGTTTGTAGGCGTGGGCAAAGTAAATATGCCTGTGGCGCAGTGCAGGTAACGGCTCCGGCAATTCCTTCAGGCCGAGTACGTAACAGTCCGGCGGGGCATCCGGCCAGGAAGCGGCAGGGGCAATTCGGCAACCTGCCTGTTGGTATTGCCCCGTGCCGAATATGCGGTTATCACATTCTTCAATCGATACGGCATGACCTGACGCAACCAGTTTCCCTGCCGTTTCCGGCGTCAGGGCGGCCCTCCGTTCAAAAGGTTTGGCTTCTGCGCGCAGCCATAGATGAGGCATGGTTTATTCCGTCTTCCCGTTGCTGCCTCACTGGTTACCGGAAAAACCATAGTATTGCCGTGCCTGGCGCTCTGATACATAGCCATTACGGATATCACCTTCCAGAACCGTTCTATCACGCTGTAACGGATTCCCCGCTCCGCCACCGGCGCCAGTGACTACGCGTATGATATCGCCCGGTCTCAATGGCACATTGGAAAACTTGCCAAGAATTTCCCGTTTACCGTCACTGCGTATGATCTCAACCCGGTTTGAAGAACCCGGTTCCCCCCCGTTGATGGACCATGGCGCGGTAGTGTGATTCGGGGTAAATAACCCGGTAGTCCACGCGCCTTCTCCCTTTATTTCATATTCCAGCACCACTCCTTTTCCGCCACGGAATTCTCCCTCGCCTCCATCCTCTTCATTGAAACGGTATTGCCTCACAAATACTGCATTGCGCGCTTCATTGAGTTCGACAGGTGTATTGAATGTCTCGCCGTCAATCTTGCTGAACTGGGCATTGGCGCCGTCATACCCCATGCCGGCGCCAAAACCACCTACCTCAGGTTCAATCAGAAAGGCCGGTTTGCCGGTATCCGGATGTATGCTGCCGATAACCAGGGCGCCGACAGAACCAAAATGGCCGGCGGTCAACTGTTCCGGAAGTACATCTGCCAGCGACCGCCACACCAGGTCGGTGACAAACATGACCGGTTCGTGAAACAAGCCTACCGGAGCGGGACGCTTTGCAGCAAACAGCGAACCCTCGTCGCATAACAACTGTAACGGCCTGAATACCCCTGCATTGCAGATACCGCCGGGGTCCGTGATTGCCTTGAATGCAACCTTGGCTCCGCACAGCGTCACTGCATAGGGGCAATTGGCGGGTTCATTTACCTGACTGCGGTTACCGCGCAGGTCAATGGTGAAATGATCGTCAGTGATGGT
The DNA here is from genome assembly GCA_965204045.1 of Gammaproteobacteria bacterium. Classification (GTDB taxonomy): domain Bacteria; phylum Pseudomonadota; class Gammaproteobacteria; order Eutrophobiales; family Eutrophobiaceae; genus JAAXHV01. The sequence goes on along the minus strand of CBDBDW010000002.1, from coordinate 2,672,060 downwards.
CAACAACATTTTGACCTGGCCCAGGCTTTCCAGGTCGCCCACGGTCCGGAACGTCCCCCTGGGAAGCCGGGCCAATGCCTGCCGGGAGACCACTTCACCGTAATCCATATAACGTCGAAGAGCCTCGGTGAATACTTCCTGTCCATAGGTCTGTACCAACTGTTCCAACCGATTTGCCCCAAGTCGTAATGACGCCACACCGGCCCACATGTCACCCAGTGTATTATCGGGTAAACGACTGTTTGCCCGGATCATGTCAATGACGGATTCAATGGGTTCACCCCGTTCAAACAGTTTAATGTCGGGGAACTGCAGACCTTCCTGATAAACTTCTGTCGCTTCGATTGCCACACTGCCCGGAACCATGCCGCCGATATCGCTCCAATGGGCCTTGTTTGCAGTCCATGCGATCAATGTATCTCCGGAAAATACGGGCATAAGCAACGATACATCATTCAGGTGGCTGGCGCCGCCATGCCATGGATCATTGGTAATGAAAATATCGCCCGGGAAAATCCTGCCTGCCGCCTTAAATTTTTTATATATTGCTTTAACACCTGGCTCCAACATGCCGATAAATATAGGAATACCAGCTCCTTGACTGACCAGACTGCCCTCCGGGTCCGTGATCCCGACTCCGAAATCGAGCACTTCATAAATTATGGTGCTCATTGCAGTCTGACGCATGCCCGTAAACATCTCTTCACAGGCGGCATCTATGGAATTCTGGATTATCTCCAAAGAAAAGGGATCAAAATCATTACTCATAATCAGACCTCAATACGGATATTGCCGAAATCATCAACCCGGGCTCGACCACTATCCACCACGATCGTTGTATCCGGTTCATCAATTATGGCAGGCGCTTCGATAAGCATACCGGGTTCAAGGAGTGCCCGTTCATAAATAGCGCACCTGTGGACGTCAAGGGGGCCGAAATCCACCTGGCGTTCCGACCTGATACAGTCCTCGACACTGCGGCCGGTTTTACCCGGTTTGGCCGGCAAGACCTGCTCAACGGGAACAACGGCGGCTACGTGGAAATTCACGACCTCAATCTGGCTTGAAAGCCGGTATGAATATTCACGTTCATAATCGTCCCTGAATTTCTCCTGGATTTGTTCAACCACTTCGGCGTTGATCAGCCTGTCAGGGACGTCCACCTTTACCGTGTGTTCCTGGCCTTCATAGCGCATGTCCAGCATCCGTTGAAAACCCAGTCCTGCCGTGTCGACGCGATCGCTTTCCAGTTCTGCCCTCAATTGCATTTCCAGTTTCCGGAAAGTCGTATCGACTTCATTGGCGTTTGTTACGGCCAGGACGAGCGGAACACTGACAATACGGTCGCGGCGCAGATCGGTCTGCAACATGCCCCAGCAGGAAAAAACCGACGCGTTCACAGGCACGATGACCTCGGGGATTTGCAGAGTCCGGGCAAGGTCAGTGCCGTGGAGGCCGCCTCCGCCGCCAAATACCACCAGCGAAAAATCACGCGGGTCATAACCGCGGTTAAGCGAGACCAGTTTAAGCGCATTCACCATATTGTTGTTTGCGATTCGCAGAACACCCCTGGCAAGTTCTTCCCGGCTTACGTTCATGACCTTGCACAAGCGCCCAGCCGCCTCATTCATTGCATCGAGATCTACCTTAATCTCACCACCGAGAAAGTGCCCGGGGTCGATGCGTCCCGTCAACAAATGTGCGTCTGTCGTAGTAAAGTCTTTCCCTCCCCGTCCATAAGCTGCCGGGCCGGGGTCCGCGCCGGCGCTGCGCGGGCCGACGCGGAGTTTACCGGCATCATCCAGCCAGGCAATACTGCCGCCGCCATTACCGATTTCAACTATGTCCACGACCGGAACCAGCAACGGATAACCGGCATAGCGCGGTGTACGCTCCAATACGTACTTGTTCGTCAACCGGACCCGGCCATTTTCTATCAGGGAACACTTGGCAGTGGTGCCACCGATATCCAGGGTAATGAGATTTTGAGTTCCCGTTAACCGGCCCAGCGTCGCAGCGCCGAACACCCCTGCCGCAGGCCCGGATTCCACCATGGTAATGCCCTTGTTCCTGACGGCTGCAAAAGTATCGATGCCGCCGTTGGAAAGCATGACGTAGGCAGGTTTGCTGAAGCCCCGATCCGCAAGACTGGCTTCCAGACCGCTCAGGTAACCGTAGGCCACAGGCTGTACCGAGGCCGCCGCCGCCGTGGTATTGGTGCGTTCGTATTCTCGCCATTCACGCGAGAGAACATGCGAGGCAATGACCGCCACTTCAGGCCAGAGCCTTTGAATTTCCCCTACGGCAGCCAATTCGTGATCCGGGTTGCGGTAAGCATGAAGAAAACAGACCGCGATGGCGTCCACGCCTTCTTCTCTTAACTCATCGACCAGGGGACGCAGTTCCCCGGTCTTGAGCGGGGTCAGGATATTTCCCTTGTAATCGATTCGTTCGGTGACTTCCCTGCGCAGGTAACGGGGGACCAGTGGTTCAGGTTTACGATAGCGGAAATTAAACAGGTCCGGCCTGTTGCCCCGGGCTATCTCCAGCACGTCGCGAAAACCGCGTGTCGTGATCAGGGCCGTCTTTACTCCCTTGCGCTCCGTCAGGGTGTTGATGATGATGGTCGATCCGTGGACGAAAAAATCCATGTCTTCACCCCGGATTTGTGTCTTCGCCAGTGCGTTCATGACACCGAGCTCAAAGCCGGGCGGAGTCGAATCCACTTTTGCGCAAACAATTGACGACCCGGGAGCCGCCTCGGGGTCAAAGTGAACCAGGTCGGTAAACGTTCCGCCGACGTCAGTGGCTACCCGCTTCATATCCAGGTTTCCGGATTACCCCAGGGTCAACCGGCAGTAAGCCCGACTTGTCAGAAATTGGATGAGGACCTGAAACAGTACGCTATGCCGCCTGTTCGTCGCTGATTGATTGGGGATAGTATTGCCGTGCATACGCCTCCGAGATATAACCGTCGGCGACATCTGCGTACACGCTCTCTAAGGCCCGCTCCGAAGGCGGACCGTAACCTCCCCCACCGGCAATAGACAAGTCAACAACGCTCCCTTTGGGAAACTTCAAACCGGTTGCCTTGCCGATTTTTTCCGGCGCCTCACCGGGCCGGTATACAGTCATACTGTTCGGTCTCGCTTCAGCGCCACCCTGCAGGCCCCAGGGCGGAGTCTTCTGTCTTTCAATAGGAGCAGTACCGAAACATTCCTCCGTCACGTGGTAGCTGATATCTATACCGCAGGCGCCGCGATTTTTTCCTGCTCCACAACTGTCCCGGGCCAGTTCAAACTTGTTGTAGATCAAGGGAAACTTGGTTTCGGCCAACTCCAGGGGAGAGATGCGTGACTGCGCCAGGGATACATGGTACATGGTTGTCCCGTCACCACGGACATGTGCGCCGCCACCGCAGGGCATGCCGCCGCCGTGGGCCCAGGGTTCGCCGGTTTTTTCCCGGTAGCCCCACCAGTAAACATTCGGGATGTCACACCCCGAACAGGCGGGTACGGCCTCCGGTTTCGCCTTGCCGATGGCGTTGTAGATCACATCGATGGACTGCAGCGCGGGCCAGCCGTAGAGAAATGATGGCGACGGTGGTAGCGGATGAAACAGCGTGCCCGGCCTGGTAATGACTTCCAGGGGGCGAAAATGTCCTTCATTAGGCGCATAACCGCTGCCGGCCAGCATGGAGATGGCGACCCGGGCCACCGAGATGGTGGAAGGGACCGGGCAATTAATGGGACCGCGGGTGGCCGGCGGCGCCTGGGAATAATCTACCCGGACCGTATCGCCGTCTATTTCGACTATGACCTGGTAGGGTATCTTGTCATCGCTGAGGCCGTCATCATCCACACAGCCTTCCCCCACGTAACGGCCGTCCGGCAGGTCGGCAAAATAACGCCGGACGAGCGCTTCCCCGTGGTCGTAAATTCGCTGTGTTGAAGTTCTGAACGTCTCATAGCCGAAGCGTTTCACCACGCGTTGCAGTTCACGGGCGCCGATGTTTACTGCCGTCGCCTGTGCCCGCATATCGCCAAAAATAATGTTGGGCATACGCGTATTGGCCATTACCAGGTTGTATACATCCTGTACCACTTCGCCGCCGTCGTACAACTTGATACCGGGGAAGATAACGCCCTCCTGGTAAACGTCGGTCGTATCGGTGCAATAGGGTTCTTTAGCCGCGATATCCAGCCAATGGGCCTTGACCGCGGTATAACCGATCAGTTTTTCCTCAAGGAACGCCGGCGCCACCAGCACAACGTCCTGGGCATGGGATCCCGTACCAAAGGGCCAGTTGTATATGATCACGTCCCCTTCACGCATGTTTTCCGGGCCGCCTACCGCATCAGAGGCCTCTTTTACACAATAGGTGAGCGACCCCATGAACAGCGGCAGCGAAGGCGCCTGGGCCAGCATGCAGAAGTCTTCATCGTATATCGCCGCGGCAAAGTCCAGGGTTTCGTATATCAACGGCGAGAATGCGATGCGACACAAGGTGCTCTTCATTTGATTGGCGGCAGAACAGAGCGAGTTGCGTAATATCTCGGTCGTTACCGGGTCGGCGTCGTGCACGCCCTCCGAACGGCCGAAGCCCGCTTTATGCACCACCGTTTCTACTGTGTTCATATCCATGTTTTATCTCTCATATCGCCTGCTTCGTCATAACATCAGTATGGTGTTCTCGTGCAAAGGCTTCCGTGATATAACCCTCCTTCAGATCCGCTTCAACTTCTTCCAATGCGCGCTGCTCCGGCGGCCCGTAGCCACCTCCGCCGCCTGCATGGATCGTTAACACGGCCCCTTTCGGCACCGGCAGACCCGTCGCTTTCGTAAATGCTTCCACCCGGCCGTCAGGATAACGCAAAGTACCGCTGTTGGCGCGTGCTTCACCACCGCCGGCAAGGCCCCAGGGTCTGGTGCGGGTCCGTTCCAGGGTCGGCGTGCAATAAGCATCTTCCAGCAGTTCAAAGCCAAGGTCATAACCCATACCTCCGCGATACTTGCCGGCGCCGCAACTGTCCTGGACAAACTGGCACTGTTCAACCACCCACGGGAACTTGGACTCCATCACCTCCATTGAAGCGAACCGGGTAGCCGCCTCGGCTGCGTGCATCATGGTACTGCCGTCTCCACTGGTGCTGCCGCCGTGGCCGACGGGGAACGGCGAGCCGTCGCCCCACATCTCGCCGGTATCCTGCCTGGTGCCCCACCATACCAGGGCGCACAGGTCGCCGCCCGAACAGGCAGGCACGGTTTCCGGGTTGACCTTGGACATGGCATGGTAGATGACCTCCATGGACTGCATGGCGGGCCATCCATACAGGAAACAGGGTGCAGGCGGGTTGGGATCAAACATGGAGTTACGCCGCGTGACGATTTCCACAGGCCGGAAATGGCCGTCGCAGGGCGCCTGGTTGCCTCCCGCCAGCATGGTAATGGCAACTCGGCTGGCGGAGACGGTAGAGGCAACGGGACAGTTTACCGGTCCGGGTTGCACCTCGGGTGAATTGGTAAAATCCACGCGTACCGATGACCCCCTTACCTCGACAATGACATTAAAGGGTATCGGTTTATCATCGACTCCGTTGTTATCCATCATGCCGTGTCCCACGTAGCGCCCGTCGGGAATCTTTTCGAAATAACTGCGTACCGTCGCCTCGCCGTGGTCGAATATACGTTCGACCGTGTTGCGAAATACCTCCAGTCCGTAACGGTCGACAATGCGTACCAGGTTGCGCGCCCCGATGCCCACGGCGGTTGCCTGCGCAAGAATATCTCCCGCAACGAAAGCAGGCATACGTGAATTGGCAAGCACAAAACGGTGAATATCATCAACGAGTTTCCCGCCCTTGTAGAGTTTCACGCCCGGGAAAAACGTTCCTTCCTGGAAAACATCCTTAGTGTCGGTGCAATAAGGCGCAATAGCGCCTATATCCAGCCAGTGGGCCTTGATAGCCGAATATCCGACCAGCGTACCGTCATCGGTAAACACCGGCTGGATCATGGCCGTATCCTGGGCATGGGACCCGGTGCCGAACGGCCAGTTGTAAAGGATGACATCACCGGGTTCAAGATTGTCCACGCCGCCCGAGCCTTCAACCGCTGCTTCGACACAGAAATTCAGGGTGCCCATGAATAGCGGGATGGAGGGCGCCTGGGCAAGCAACCGCACCTTCGTATCATACAAGGCGGCGGCAAAGTCCAGCACCTCATAGATCACCGGTGAGAATGAAGTGCGGATCAGGGTCCGTTTCATCTGGTTGGCGGCTGAATTGAGTGAATGGCGCACGATTTCAGTCTGCACCGGGTCGGCATCAGTGCCGGTATCAGTACCTGGCAAGGCCCGATAAATCCTGATTTCGCTGTCAGCAAGTGTATCCATAACTGTCTCCCGTTGCGCGAACTAATGACGCGAGATGAACAGGCACCCCGAACCATGGACCTCGCAGGCCCAGTTCGCATCGAGGTAAGTGGTCGCAGTCGGTTCATTAATAATAGCAGGTCCCGCCAGGGTATCGCCTGCCTGCATGGATGAGCGGTCAAGGATGCGGAAGTCCATTCGTTTCTTCTCGGTAAAAGAGTATGCTTCCCGGATTGTGTGCGTTCCGTCCGAGCCGTTCAGCGCAGACAGGCCTTCCGACCTTCTTGGCAGGGCATGTCTCACCGTGGCGCGGATCGATACGATCTCCACCGGTTCATCCATGGTATTGCCGAAGGTTCGATCGTAATCGCGGGTAAAGATTTCGCGTACCTGCTCGGTTGAGATCGTCACCCGGCCGTTATCGCCGGGCACATTGATACTCAGCGTATGCTCCTGTCCTTTATAGCGCATGTCAAGGCCTGCCTCCCGCACCCACTCAGCTCCATCCCCGGAGCTGCCCGCACGGGCAGCCAGGTCCGAATACATCTCTGCCAGGATGTCATTAACATTTGCCAGGCCGTCATCATCCAGGTGCATGATGCGTGTACGCGCCGTGGCCCGCGTCAGGTCGGCCCCCAACAGACCCCAGGCCGAGAAATTGCCGGCGTGGGGAGGAATGACAATCCCGGTAATATCCAGGTCACGGGCCAGGAGGGTGCTCATCAGGGGACCGGCGCCGCCAAAAGCCAGCAGCTTCAGTTTTCTCGGGTCTATGCCCTGCTCCACGGTGATTTCCCGGATCGCATCGGCCATGGATGCGGAGGCTATATCCATGATGCCGATAGCGGTTTCATCCATGCCGTAACCCAGCTTGCCCGCCAGGGGTTGCAAGGCCTTCTCCGCAAGCGCAAGGTCAAGTTGCAGACCGGATGCCAGGCTCCCTTCCCCCAGCATCCCAAGATAAAAAGCCGCATCGGTCATGCAGGCATTTTCACCACCTTTGCCATAGCAGGCGGGACCCGGGTCGGCACCCCCACTTTCGGGACCTACCCGGAGCAGACCACCAACGTCTACCTGGGCGATGGAACCTCCACCGGCGCCAATAGAGCGCACGTCAACCCAGGGTGTCTGCAACGGCATACCGACTATCTTTCCCTCGAACAACAAGGTAGGCCGGCCCCGGGTGATCACGCAGGTGTCAAAACTGGTGCCGCCTACGTCTGCCGTTATCAGATCTCCCAGCCCCAACTGCCTCGACAGTTCGCCGCCCCCCTCAGCACCTGCCACCGGACCGGACATGATCGTCTCAAACGGCCGGTCTTCGGCTTCGGAGAACGTCATGGAACCGCTGCCGGAGCGGGTGATTAGACAATCCCCTTTAAACCCGGCGCCACGCAGGTCGGCCTCCAGTCTCCTGAGATAATTTGACATGCGCCCGCGCACGAAGGCATCAATCACGGTAGTGGAAGTGCGTTCATACTCCCGGTACTCGCGGGATATATGATGAGACAGGGAGATTTCACCTGAAAAACCCGCCTCCCTGAGCGCGGATTCCGCGGCCAGTTCATGGGACGGATTGGCGTATGCATTCATGAACGCCACCGCGATACTGTTCACTCCCTCACTGGCGAATATCTCGAGCGCATCCAGAACGTCCTGCTTTTCAAAAGGTATGTGAACCGTACCGTCTGACCGGACCCGGCCGGTCACAGGCAGGCGCAAGCGCCTCGGGACCAGGGGTTCCGGCAACTGCCAGAACAGGTTATACATCTCATCGCGGTCACCGCGGCGGATCTCCAGGATATCGCGAAACCCCCGGGTCGCCAGCAGGCCTACCCTGGCGCCCTTGCGTTCCAGTAAAGAGTTGAGTCCGACAGTGGTCCCGTGCAGAAAGTACTGCGTCTGCCGCAACTGATCCCCATCAACAGAGTCGGTTACTGCCTGAACACAACCCTGCTCAGGGGATGCGGGAGTGGTCGGCACCTTGGCCACCAGCATATCCGAAGTCTGATCGTCATAGAACAGCAGATCGGTAAACGTACCGCCGATGTCAACGCCGATTCTGGTAGCCATCAGTCGGTATCAGGAACCGCCGGGGACGGAATTAATTCCGTCCCCTGGATTTCCAGGTCATTCATTGGTTGGCAGTACCAACTAAAAATTGAAAAACACCTTGCCGCCGAATATGCGCGGATCGCTGTACTGGCTTGGCAGAATGTTAGGCAGTATTCCCTGGAACGAGTGCGCCCGGTACTGGGTGTTGTCCGCATTCCTGGCGTACAGTTCCGCGCCCCAGCGCGAGTCATTGGACTCAAAGCGCAGCTTTACGTTGATGATGTCGAAACTCTCCGACCCCTGCGGCTGGGTGTTGTTCTCGTCATGGAACATTTCATCGACGTATTGCCATTCGACACGGGGAGTCAGCGTACCGATATCGCCGATGGGAACCGTATATTGCGCCATCAATGAGAGTTGCCACTCCGGCGAGCGGTTCAACCTGTTGCCCGACAGGTCATTGCCTCCCGCGCCGATGAACTCAGCATATGTTGCATCCAGCCAGGCCGCATTCGCCGCAATATTGAAATTGTCCACAGGTGTTGCGCTCAACTCCATTTCCACGCCGTAGATATCCGCGGTAGCAGCATTCACGATGGTGATGAGGCCGTTGGGATCCGTAGTGCGAACCTGTACATTAGTGAAATCGGAATAAAAACCCGAGACGTTGAACCGCGCCCGCCGGTCCAGCAAATCCGTCTTCATGCCGCCCTCGTAAGTCCAGACGAATTCCGGGTTAAAGCCGTTATCCGTGTCGGGAAAAGTGGGAGCGGTCCAGTTCCAGCCGCCGCTGCGGAATCCCCGTGTAGCGCTTGCGTAGAACAGCATGTCGTCGGTCAACTGAAAATCGATGACGAAGTGCGGCGTCCAGGCATCCCAGGAATCGTCATCCGGCACGAAGCTGCCATCGCAAAGATCGGGTCTGTAATCAACCTCATATACGGCAAACCCCCCGATACAACCCAGCCAGTCCTTGGACTCGGTACTGTAACGCACACCGGCGGTGAGCGTAATCCTGTCAACCGGCTGGAATGTCACTTCACCGAATCCGGCCCAGGCCTCGGTATCGACCTCAGCCGCAAACAGCAAACCGAGCGGTCCCAGCCCGATTCCCGGTGGAACACCGAATATGGCCATGGGATCCCGGAAGAAATTAAACGGCGTGTCGTCCTCTGCTGATTCGTCGAAATAAAACGCGCCGATCAGCCAGGTAAACGGACCGGACCCTGTTGAAGCGAATTGTAATTCCACGCTGTATTGGTCGGATTCATTAAACCCGCGGTATTGCACGTTGTTGATCGCCTGACCGTCGGAATCGGCGAAGTCTGCCACTTCGGTTTCGAGATAACCGACAATCGCCTTTGCCGTAAACCAGTCGAAATCATGGGTGATAGTGCCGCTGACGGAAGTAAACTCGCGCCTGGAAGTATTGGGATGATCTGCAGTATAAACACTCAGGGTATCTATGCCGTCGTTCAGGTCTTTATAAGCAGTAGGAAGTTTTGACGTGCCCGTATAGCCGCGAATGTCCACGGTAGTTCTGTCTGATGGTGTCCAGTGCAAGCCTAGTGAAAAATACTCCTTATCCACGGCACTGCCGGCAATGCCTGTTGTCGGATTATGGATCCAGCCGTCACGGTCGTACTTGCCGCCGGAGAGTTTAACCCCGAGGTTATCGGAGACAGGCACCAGGAAATAGCCGCGTGCGCCCCAGCCGTCGAAAGACGTGACCTCGCCTTCCACGCGGCCTTCAAACTCATCTCCCGGTGTCTTGGTGATGACATTGATGGCGCCGCCGGTGGCGTTCCGGCCGTACAATGTCCCCTGGGGACCGCGTAGAACCTCAACCCGGTCTATATCGACAAACTCGAAAATGTTGCCGGCAGTGCGTCCCTGGTATATTCCGTCGATGTAAACACCGACTGCCTCATCTGCGCCGATACCGGTAATCAACGAACCTATCCCGCGAATAACGATGGGATTGGTGCCGAAACCCGCATTGCCGCCTACCCAGAGTCCCGGCGTGAACAACTGCATTTCCCTGAGGTCCGTTGCGCCGGCCTGCTCCAGTTGTTCCCCGGTGAACGCGGAAACGGACATGGCGGTATCCTGCAGGTTGGTTTCCCGTTTGGTGGCCGTGACCACGATTTCCTCCAGTAATCCGGTGCCCTGTGCAAACACGGGCAGGTTTAAAATGGAACCGATAACCAGGGCCGTCAGACAAGTGCTTTGGAATTTCATATTATTCCCCTTTGTCATTATATTTTGCGTAACTATATATAACGCGTTAAGTAACTTCAATACGTCAGGACACCTGGGGACGGATTTCAAATCCGTCCCCTTTTTCCCCCACTATCCAAATACGTGAGGATAATACTCTCTGGCATGCTGTTCGCTGATATAGCCTTCCTCCAGGTCGCGCCGCACCGCCTCCGGGTCCCGCTCTGACGGCAGGCCATAGCCGCCGCCACCACCGCAATGGATTTTTATGATCGTTCCATCAGGCACCGGCAACCCCGTAACCTTGTTGCGTTTTTCGATGCGCCCGTCAGGATACTCGATGGTGAAACCGTTACAGGTTCCGGACAGCCCTCCCTGCTGTGCCCAGGCGGGCGTCTTGGTGTTTTCAACCGTGGAAATCAGGCGCGCATCGTGCATGACCTGCCACTCGTAATCAACACCCAGGCCGCCCCGGTATTTGCCGGGGCCGCATGAATCAGGCGCCAGGTTCCATTTCCTGAACACGAACGGAAACTTGGCTTCCTGGATTTCCGCCGACGGCAGGGTGGATTTCGCCAGGGCGGGAACATACAGGGTCGCGCCGTCCGCGTCGGCGGAAGCGCCGTGCCCTACGGGCAGGGCGTAACCGTTAAAGAAAAACTCGCCGGTCTCGGAATGGTAGCCGTAGGCCTGCACGGCACAAATGTCGCCGGCGCTGCCGGAAGGCACCAGGTCCGCGGCAGCCTTTGAAAAGGCTTCGTAAATCGCTTCCATGGCATGCATCAGCGGCCAGCCGTACAGGTAACAGGGCTGCGGCGCGACCGGGTGGAACATGGAGCCGGTCCGGGTAACCACTTCCAGCGGGCGAAAGTGCCCTTCCGCGGGCGACCCTCCCTCGCCCAGCATCATGCCGATGGCCACGCGGCTTCCGGAGACCGTTGACGGGAACGGGCAGTTCATGGGTCCGGCAACCGCGTCAGGTACTTTGGAATAGTCGATCCGGATCGTGCTGCCCTCAATTTCCACCGTGATTTCAAAGTCGATGGTCTCATCGGTGAGACCGTCGTTATCCATGGTGCTGGTGGCGGTATAGATGCCGTCGGGTAACTTGGCGAAAAAATCCCGCACCATGGCTTCACCATGATCGAACATGCGCTGTACGCACATGCGGAACGTATCCCGCCCGAAGCGGTGTATCAGCTTGACCAGCGCATCAGCCCCGGCCCGCGCAGAAGCGCTCTGGGCGTGGAGGTCGCCCAGCACATAGTCCGGGGTGCGCGTATTGGCCTCCACCATGCGGAAAATGTCGTCATTTTTTTCGCCCCGTTTGTATATTTTCACGCCGGGGAAGATCACGCCTTCCTGGAACAGGTCCTCGGTATCGGTGCAATACGGGTTCTTTGCGCCAATGTCATACCAGTGCGCCTTGTTACAGGCGTAACCCGCCAGCTCCCCGTCCTCCATGAACACCGGCATCACCACCGCGGCATCCTGGGCATGGGAACCGGTACCATAAGGCATGTTGTAAAGCAGGATATCACCCGGTTCCAGCGCTTCGACGCCGCCCACCCCTTCTACGGCGGCTTCGATACAGAAATTCATGGTGCCCAGGAATACCGGCAATGTCGGCGCCTGGGACAACAGGCAGATATTGTGATCATACAGCGCCACGCAAAAGTCGTTTGCCTCATAGACAATGGGCGAAAACGAGGCGCGCGTCAGGGTGTTGCGCATCTGGTTGGCAATGGAATTGAGTGAATTGCGCACCAGTTGCGTGGTTACCGGGTCCGCGGCGGAACCGTCCACGTCGAGATTCTTGCCTGCGACATAGGTATAGGTTTTGGTTTCCATATCCATAATCAGGTTTCCTCCAAATTAATTCGTAAACAACCACCGGCATCGACGGTATACCGGCAATCTGCATCAACATAGGTGGTAGTGGTGGGCTCGATGATGATCGCGGGACCCTTGCGCTGTTTATCGGCAGACAGTTGACTCCGCTCCATGACGGGAAACTCCGAATATTCCCGATGGATGAAACTATAGGCACGAACAGAATCGGCAGAACCGCTGGTTGCAATATTCTCGGTCCCGGTGAAATCCATCGAGCCGGATAAAGGCCGGCGCACCGAGGCCCGGATGGAGACAATTTCAATAAGCGTATCGAGTATGCCGCCATAGGCTTCGTGGTATGCGGCTTCAAACCGGTTCTGCACGTCATCCGCCGCAGCCGTAATCATGGCGCCATCAGCGTCAGGCTGAACATTGATGGTATGTTCCTGCCCGGTATAACGCAGGTCCAGGGCAACTTCCAGTTGTGTATCCGTTCCGTTTACCCCGGCCGAACCCCTGGACTTCAAATCCTTGAACAGGCCTTCGAGTATGTCGTTTGCCTGGCTTAACGACTCATCATTGAGCGGCATGGGACGTGTCAGCGCGGCGCTTTGCAACAGGTCGGACGTCAGCAGTCCCAGTGCGGAAAAGTTCCCGGCGCAGGGCGGAATGATGATTTCCCGCATATCCAGTTCCCGCGCCAACTCGGTTGCAAGCATCGGGCCCGCGCCGCCAAACGGCAGTAACTTCATCTCCCTGGGATCGAAACCCTGCTCCACGGTAATCTCGCGAATTGCATTGGCCATGGCGGCCACAGCGATGGTTATGATTCCTTCCGCTGTCTGTGTCATATCATAGCCCAGCCTGTCGGCCAGGGGTTTCAGGGCCGCTTCCGACTTGCCGCGATCCAGCCTGATGCCGGAAGCAAGGTTTCCTGACGCCAGCATACCCAGGTAAAACGCGGCATCCGTCACCGTGGCATGTGCACCGCCGCGCCCGTAACACGCGGGGCCGGGTTCCGCTCCCGCGCTTTGCGGACCGACCTGCAGCAGGCCTCCCACGTCAACATAAGCGATGGAACCACCGCCGGCGCCGATGGAACGCACGTCCACCCATGGTGTCTGCAACGGCATACCCAGCACGGAACCTTCGTAAAGCAACTGCGGACGTCCATCCCGGATCAATGCCGTGTCAAAACTGGTGCCGCCCACGTCGGCAGAGATGATGTCGCCCAGTCCAAGGGTGCGCGCCAGCTCCGCCGCGCCTTCAACCCCGGCAACGGGGCCTGACATTATGGTCTCAAAGGGGCGCTCCGCCGCCTCGGTGAACGTCATGGAGCCGCTGCCGGAACGGGTAATCAGGCAGGTGCCGTCAAACCCGCCCGCGCGCAAGCGGGATTCGATATGCTCCATGTAATTTGACAATCGCCCGCGCACGTAAGCATCTATCACGGTAGTGGAAGAGCGTTCATAGTCGCGGTATTCACCGGAGACGCGGTGTGAGAGGGAAACGGCGCCGTCGAACCCGGCCTCTCGGATGAGCTTTTCGGCTTCGATTTCATGGGCCGGATTCATGTAAGCGTTCAGGAAGGATACGGCTATGGCGGTAACCCCCTGTTCCCGGAGCGCCTTCACGGCATCAATGACATCCTCCGCAATCAACGGTTCCAGCGCCTCGCCACTGGACAGCATCCGTTCCCGGACTTCAATCCGGCGTCTGCGCGGCACAAGCGGTGCATCGGGGACCCAGAACACGTTATACCACTCTTCCCTTGAGCCTTTGCGGATCTCCAGAACATCGCGAAAACCGCTGGTGGTCAAAAATCCCACGACGGAACCCTTGCGTTCGAGCAAAGCATTCAGCCCCACTGTTGTGCCATGGAGAAAGTAGGAGGATGACCGGAGCAAACCGGGAGCAACAGCCGAATTTATCGCATCGACACAACCGATTTCAGGCGCCGCCGGGGTGGTAGGCACCTTGTCTACCAGTACCGAACCGTCATCCTCATTGAAAAAAATGAGGTCGGTAAACGTGCCGCCTATATCAACGCCGATACGGCTGCTCAATACACTTCTCCCCTAATCTGGCCGAGGCAGAACCAAATCCGTTCGTCATTCCTGCGAATGCAGGAATCCAGTAAGCAAACATTCATTATAAGGAGTTGTTTTATTGACTGGATTCCTGCTTTCGCAGGAATGACGAGCGAATTCTTGATCATTTTGCGCAAGATTTTATTCGTAAAGGACTAATTCGGCGCTGATATTATGGAGTTACGCAAGTCAGCAGTCGCCATGTTGTCGATCGTCATGGTCTCAGGATCGATGATTACACCATATTTCTCCCGGGCGGCAACAACCGACACAAATTCATTCCTGACATCGTCAAGCACCAGTGACGGGTCTCGTTCCAGGGGATTGCCCCAACCGCCGCCGCCGCCGGAACGGTTGATGATCACATCCCCCGCCGATACCTCCTCGTATATGGCACCGGTTACCTGTTCCCGTTCGGTGCCGGGCCGTACGACGACAGCCCCCGCCTGCCCGTCCTCCCCGTCAGCCATACCCCACGGCGAGGTCTTGGTTTTTTTTACCAGGGTCAATGCGGACGCATCCGAGAGAAAACGATAAGTGCGGGTAATTCCCAGCCCCCCGCGATGTTTTCCGGCTCCCCCCGAATCAGCCCGCAAGCCGTAGTTTTCTATGAGCCAGGGCGCCTTGGTTTCCAGTACCTCTACCGGGTTGTTACGGCAACCGGGTTCGGTCATGTGCATGATACCGCTCTCACCGTCATCGGCGGAATGCCCGCCAAACCCGATGCCTTCATTGGTGCTTTCAATCCAGAGCTTGCCGGTATCGGGATGGGTGCCAATCCCCATCAGGGAAAAGATGTCTCCGCCGCTGCACGCCGGAATGCTGTCGGGCATACCCTTGGCCAGGGCCTTGGTCACCACCTCGGGCGCAATCAGGGCCGTCCACAGTGTAAAGGTTGGCGACGGCGGTTGTGCGTTCATGATGCAACCTTCCGGGGCGATCACCTTCAACGGCCGAAAGTTGCCTTCATTCGCGGGGGTGTCCGGGGTGGTAATAGACTTGAAGACCAGGGCGCATACTCCTTCGGTCGTGCCAATCGGTACGTTCATCGGACCTTTACATTTATCATCCGACCCGGTCCAGTCGATGGTCATTTCATCACCGGCAATGGTTACCGTGGCCTGCAGGCGCATCTTGCGGTCCCGCACTACCCCGTCATCATCGACATAATCCTCCGCGGTCCAGGTGCCGTCCGGCAACTCCGCCAGTCTCTTGCGCGCCAGACGCTCGCCATGGTCCAGCATCTTTTTCACTGCTTCCGCATAGGTCTCAACGCCAAACTTTTCCACCAGTTCCTGTACCCGCCGCTCACCGGTCCGGCACGCGGAAATCTGTGCATTCATGTCTCCGATGACCCGGTCCGGCATACGGCTGTTGAAGCGTATCAATTGTTCAAGTTCCTTGTTCAATATCCCCTTCGAATATATCTTGGAACAGGGAAAAACCAGTCCTTCCTGGGCAAGATCAATGGTGTCCAGGCAATAACCGGGGTCCTTTTGCCCCAGGTCCAGCCAGTGTTCTTTCACGGCAGTGAACCCCACCAGATCATCCTTGTAAAAGATGGGCGATGCCGCCATGACGTCCAGGGTATGGGTTGAACTCCAGTAAGGATAATTGAGCAGGATCACGTCACCGGGATGAATATTGTCATAGCCGAGAAATTCGACCATTTTGCTCAGCCCGTAATCATTGCTGCGGGTAAACACGGCCAGTCCCGGCGCCTCTGCCAGCAGCCGGCACTCCCTGTCATAAAGGCCGAGACCGAAATCATGCACTTCGTATATCAGGGTGCTGTAGGCGGTACGCATGAGATTCCGGTTCATCTCCCGCGCCGCGGATAACAAGTAATTATGTATGACCTCTACCGTAATGGAGTCGACATCAGCCATCTTTTTGATCCCGTTCTTCTTTCGTGAAGCTGTTTGCCATAGTCTAACTGATACTGACCAGGAGTTCACCATAACGGCCCGTGACCAGGTTATCATTCCGGTGTATTACGGTAGTTGAAGTCGGTTCTTCTATGATTGCAGGTCCCCGGATTTGCATGCCTGCCCTGAGAACGTCCCTGTCATATATAAAATAAGGTTCCCTGCCGCCGGTCCGGGAACGGTATATTTGTCTGCTGCCATTACTTGCCGGAGCCGCCGTATCCTCATCCAGGTTCGGCAGGTCCGGACGTCCCAGCAGTCCCACTGCGCGCAAGCGCAAAGTCACAATCTGGATAGGGTCCTGCATGGCGTGACCGTACTGTTTTTCATGTGCGGCATTGAATAATGATTCAATCTTTTCCTGATCTCCCGACCCGAGTGCCGTTGTGGGAAGTACCAGGTTAACTGTGTGTTCCTGCCCCTGGTAGCGCAATTCGGCCATGGGAATGAGGCGTCTGCGCGCCGGGTCAACCTGATCTTTTTCCAAGGCCGCATGCCCTCTTCCGCCCAACTCGGTGAAAATGGCATTGATTGACTCCACCTCGAATTGTTCCAGATCCATGACACAGGTCTGGGACAGGTCATGGGTAACATCCACCATCATCATGCCCAATGCCGAGAACGTCGCGGGAGCAGGCGGAATTACCACCCTGGGAATGCCCAGTTCACGAGCGACACTGGTTGCAACAAACGCACCGCCGCCGCCAAAAGCAAGCAGGGCAAAATCTTTTGGATGATGTCCCCGTTCGATTGAAATAACCCTGACGGCGCCGGCGATCTTGGCTTCGCTGATGCGCATTATCCCTGCCGCCGTCTCTTCCACGGATAATTTCACCGCGCCTGCTGTCTCCGAAACGGCCTGGTGGGCGAGATCCCTGTTCAGCGCCACCTCACCTCCGAGAAAATTTTCGGGGTCCAGGTAACCCATCACCAGCGCGGCGTCGGTAAATGTCGCATCCTTGCCCCCTTTTGCATAACAGGCAGGACCCGGCACGGCGCCCGCGCTTTGCGGACCCACCTGAAGGTGCCCGCCATCATCAACCCAGGCTATGCTGCCTCCACCCGCGCCGATGGTATGTATGTCCAGAGTGGGGATTGCAATCGGCAAGCCCTCAAAACGTTGCTGTGTTTCCACCCCGGGTTCGCCTGCAACAATCAGCGAGGCATCTAGGCTGGTACCGCCCATGTCGATGGTGACGAGGTTCGGTTCGTTGATCAGCGCGCCGAATGCTGTCGCCCCGATGACACCGCCTGCCGGACCGGATAAAATCAGGTGAGCAGGCTCATCCTTGGCTGCGTTAACGGTGATTGCTCCGCCGCCGGACCGGGTAAGCAGAAACGAGCCCTCAAACTCCCGGCTGTTGAGTTCATTGTCCAGTTTTTCCAGGTACGTCCGCGTCAATGGTTTAATGTAAGCATCTATGACTGCGGTACTGGTACGTTCGTACTCACGGTACTCCCGGGTCAACCGGTGCGACAAGGTGATGGAAAGTCCGGGGTATACATCGGCCAGCGTCTTGGCCAGGGCTAGTTCATGGGCGGGATTGATATAGGAATGCAACAGGCAGACCGCCACGGAGCGAACCCCCTGTTGCTTCAACTTTTCACCCAGCGAAGCCGCTTCTTCCCGGTCAAATTCGACCAGCACTTCCCCCTTGTAATTCATTCGTTCCGTGACTTCAAAGATACGGTAGCGCGGCACCAGCGGCTCAGGTTTTCGGTATTTCAGGTTGTACAGCGGTTCCCGGTCGGTACGTCCCAGCAAATAAACATCGCGGAATCCCTTTGTCGTGATGATGGCAAGTTCGGCGCCACTGCGGGTCAGTAATGCATTGAGTCCCAGGGTCGTGCCATGCACAAAAATATCCACCCCGGAGAGATCAAAGCCGGTTTTCTCGATGCCGTTTATTACGCCGGCGCATGGGTCACTGGGGATTGTCTCCACCTTGTCGAAATGCAGGGCGCCGGATATCTCGTCCAGTACGACCACATCGGTAAAGGTCCCACCCACATCAACTGCAATTCGCATTTGTCGGGGTCATTCCTGTGTCGATATTTATTTTTCTGAGTTTTATACTACCAGCAACCAAAAGGAAACAATCAGGAAAAGTCTATCATAATAACCGGACATATCGAGTACGAATATCATGGCGCAAGCAAACAACACAAGCATCGAGGCACAACACATTCTCACCGGCAACCTGGCATGGGACAACCACGGTTGCATGCCTTTGCGTGCGGGTGATACGGAGATCCTGCCGCAGTTGTCGCGCTACCGGGATGCCGGCTTTAACGTGGTCTCGCTAAACGCCGGTTTTGATGCCGTCCCCTGGGAAAACACCTTGCTTGTACTGGCCACTTTCCGCAACTGGATCAGAGAGCACAACGAAGATTACCTGTTGATTGAAACTACCGGTGATATCGAGCGGGCGTTCAGGGAAGAGAAACTCGGCGTTTTTTTTGATCTGGAAGGGGGTTGCGTGCTGAACGACCAACTTGACATGGTGGAAATGTATTACGATCTGGGCGCCCGCTGGATGCTGATCGCGTACAACCAGAATAATTCATTGGGCGGTGGTTGCCAGGATGACGATCAGGGGCTGACTGCTTTCGGACGTGAAGTACTCGATGAAATGGCCAGGGTCGGCATGGTGGCCTGTTGCAGCCATACCGGGTACCGGACGACCATGGACGTGATGGAATATTCTTCGAAGCCCGTGATTTTCTCTCACTCGAACCCCCTTGGGCTATGGGAGCATAAACGCAATATTACCGACGACGCTATCCGGGCCTGCGCCGCTACGGGCGGGGTAGTATGTCTCAACGGTGTGGGCATCTTTCTGGGTGAAAACGATGCGAGCTCCGAAACCATTGCCAGGCATATCGATTACGTGGCGGAAAAAGCAGGCATAGACCACGTTGGTATCGGCCTGGATTATGTATTCGATATGGAAGAGCTGAACGAATACCTCAGGCAAAACCCCGATACCTTTCCACCGGAAGGAGGCTACGCCGAAGGCGTGAAATTCGTAGAACCCGAACAGGCGCCGGAGATAGTGGACGCCCTGCTCGGCCTGGGCTACCGAAGCGAGGATATCGCGAAAATATTAGGCGGAAACCTGTTGCGGGTAGCCCGCGACGTGTGGAAATAACAGATCTGGTTAAACGTGGCGGCTGACATGTAATACCACTTCAGATGACCCTTGATCTTGCGGACACTCATCAAGTAGTGATCAGGCTGACACTGTTTCCAGTTTGGCCTCAATGGCCTGTACGAATCCACTTGCCATCATGTAGGCCGACTTGGCCTCTTTATCCATTATGGATTTTCCATGTGTATCAGTGACTGACAAGTAATCGGCTTTAATTCGCAATTGTTCAGTTTTCTTTAATATATTTGCAGTCTCTTTATCTATGAGTCCTTGTTTTACAATATGCTCGTAAAACAGTTTACTCAGACCGCGATGCGTTTTTGACGGGCTTATCCCGACAGCTGCTAAAATCGCTCTGCTTGCCTCGAATACCGCGTAGTATGCACGATTGCAGGTTCCATAATGTTTGTCGTTTTCGAGCATAAGCTGAGCTTCTTCAAGGCATTCCCTGGACCTCTCCATGTGAAGGTCAGCTTTCATTCCTTAACACTTCTATTCCGTCGTTTTTTATGTTGATGAAGATGTCGGGGTTGTAGTACTTTTCCGGTTCGCTGAGATTGTTTTCCCATATCGGCAGTGCCGATACGTCTTCCAGTGTGTCAAACATTGTTTCTGAACTGATCCTGGCTAGGGCCATCAGGAGATCAAATTCCTTATCCCTGCCTGGGTGAGGATCAGGGAATACCACGGCGATGTCGATGTCGCTCTCGTCATGACCCTCGTCGCGGGCCTGGCTGCCGTATAATAATACTCGGGAGATGGGTGGCAGGTCACTTGATGTCAGGTGAGTCAGAAATGACAGAATGCCCACCCTGGTATTTTCCTCCAGTGTCACGGGTATTGTGATTTGTGGGGACATTGGGTAACTGTTCTGGTACTTGATGATGAGGTATTTTAGCACGCCGGTTCGCACATAACCACCTGACCCACCGTCACACTGTTTCCACTGTGCCGGGCAGTTTATTCAGGATGAGCTTCTTCAGTTCAACCTTGTTGCTGGCATTGTCAATATCAATCCCGACCAGCCTGCCATTCGGATCATAGTCAAGAACCACCCCTTCGGAAATTTCTTTACTTTCCGAGCCGGGACGCTCTGACAAATCGATATAAAGTGAATCCGTTTCCGGGTGATAGTTCAGTTTCAATGCAGGTCTTCGCGTTACCGCTTACCCACCGGTTTACCCACTTTCGCTTGTTCTTGTTTCCATTCCAGGGCCGTATCATAGGTGGTGCGCCATCCCACCTGTTTTATATGTCCCTTTTTCCAGCCGGGTTCCCGTTGATGAGCTATCTCCTGCCGATCGATATCCTTGGTAATCCCGGTAAAGACAATTTTATTGCCTGGTTTGAAATGGTATCTGTAGGTATCTCTATCTGTCGGCACGGTCGCCCTCCTCAAACAGGATCATCAAAGTATCTGTTATTTGCACAAATTCGATTCTATCAAGTTCAAAGCTGGAATACTCACGGAGAACACACAGGACACAGAAACGGCAGTCCAATAAGGGAGAATCAGGAAAATTGGAATGCGGCCTCCACAGGCATGCGGTTTTGTAAAAGTGGTAGAAGATACTTTCTTAATTTACGTGCATGTCCAGGCCTTATTGGGCCGTTTTCTAAACGAGAAGCGTATATGTTGGCATGACCAGAGTTATCTGCGTTGGGGTCATCAACAACGCGGAACGCTTGCCTACCCTCGTCTTTTATTGCGCGTACTTCTGCAACCTTGATTAATGAGACATATTCTTCCCAGCCCTGGCGATTCTTACGCCTGTTTGTAACCGAGTTCTTGATAAATTCAAGTGAAGTGTGTTGCTGCCGATGAACGGAGACTCCTTCTGAAATTAAATGTTTCAGGCTTATGGCTGCTGTCGTAATAGCGCCATTTTCGTCGAAATGGCCGGGATCGCACATTTCACGAATAAGATATTCATCATCCCCCACAATACCAGGTGAATGATTGGGATCGGAACTGGCCCCCTCGTCCAAGCGGATAGAAGAGGCCACTAAAATAGAAGGGGAGAATATTCGTAGCAGTCAGCTTCTGAGTCGGGCTGGTGAACAGGTGAAAATCTTCCTCTGCGCTACTCGAGTTGATTTCCAACCCCGGCAATGCGCGCACGACTCGCATGGTTTCCAGGCTGACGGTGATCACGCGCAGGAACAGGTGGAGGGGGTAACGGGGGTCGCCGACGGTTTCGATGGCGTAGCGGTTGGCGTCCGAGACGATGCCGCGTCACGCTGATTCAGCCAGTCACCATGCCGGTCAGGGATAATACGGGCCCACTTACCTGTTTTCTCGATACCATTGATGCTGCCGTATCTCCTGATGCGCTCAAATTTCTGCTTGCGGTCCAGATAATCACCAATGTCGTGGAAGTAGATGTGGCCTTGTTCCGCCGCATTCGGATTTTTGACAAGGACAGCGATAGAAACTGGTGTCCGAGTACCCATGCCGAATACGTTGTCCCTTTCTTTTCTACGCTGTTCCCCGGAGGTATAAGCATTTCCTCGCAGATGAAACACATGCACGCTGGCGAACTCCTCGGCAATGCACTTTCGCATTCCATCCATGGCATTGCCGTCCAACCAGCTTGCGTTGGTGACATACGCCATTACACCCGCATCGCCAAGCCGGTCACTGCCCCGGCGAATGGCACGAATATAACTGTCGTAGAGAAAGTTCTGGTTTGTAGCTTTAGATCGTAGCGCATACGTTTCCCTGATCTTCTGATCCAACCCTGCATAAGCCACATTTTTGGCGTTGTCATTCTCACTACGTTGTCCTGCAGAATACGGCGGATTGCCAATAATCACCCTGATATCCGTATCCTTTTGTCGCTCGCGCCGGTCTGAATTATCTTTCATGTAATCCGACAACAGGTCCTCACCCTCGTGCAAGGCAAACGTATCAGTCAGACAGATACCCTCAAACGGCAGGTAGTCTTCTCTTCCCGCTATCGCGTGAAACACGGTCTCAATATTGATCGCAGCAATGTAATACGCCAGCAGCACGATCTCGTTGGCGTGGATTTCCTCCCGGTACTTGCGCTCCAGATCTTCTGGTCCTCGCGCAGCTTCTTCGGCTTGGGTCGTGTAATCTCACCGCGGCCGGCAAACGCAGACCAGTCCACCCGACTTTCCTGCAACTGTTGTAAACCGATGCACGTTGTCGGCAAAGTCTGGTCGCGCAACATGTCTTCAGCATTCGAGCTCCAGGGAACCTCGGTGGTCTCGACAATCAAGCGTTCGGCAAACGGTTGTTTTCCGGATGCGGAGATAAAGCTGTCAATATCCTTCTTCTGAATGGAACGGCGCCATTCGAAGAACTTGCATTGAATGGCTACCAGGCTGCCGTCGTGTCGCGTCCCCACCAGGTCGATGCCGGTATCGCTGCCATCCTGTTCCTGTTCACGCGCCCAATCCGACCAGGGTTGCACACGCTGAAACCGCTGCGCCTGTACCGGGTCCGTTACCAGCCAGACCGCCACCAGCTTCTCGAAGGCAGCGCCTTTATCGCGCTCAGTAGCCGTTTCCGAACGATAGGTGTCAAGCAGAGTTTGGAGAGCGGACATAGCAGTTAAAACTCCCGACGCGGGACCGCAAATTAAAGATGACGCTATACTACACAGCCCCGGCTGATGTGTAAATCACGCGGGGTGTGCCATTTATCATACGAACCCAGGCACTTCGAAAGTCACCTGTCTTCATTGATGGCGATATACCAGATTAAGCAAAGTTAAAGGATGGCGCCGGTATAATGTGAGAAATAAGCTCTGATGTTGTTGTTTTATTGAACTTGATAAATTTCAATGCTCAAAAATATACCGGAATACCCTGAGATCTCTGAAGATCTCTATCTTGCAGCAGGCAGTAAGGAACTTGTTCCATTTATTGGCGCAGGTGTCTCAAGACTTGCGGGTTATCCCGATTGGAAAGCTTTCGCTGACAAGACGTTACAGTTCTTTGTTGATAAGGGCAAATTAAACCATGCGCAATATCATCAGATTTCCAGCTTGTCCCCGAGAGTTAAACTGTCTGTCGCAGTAGATTTACAGGAAAGACACAACTTACCCATTGATTTTGAAGAAATATCAGAGCCACCAAATGATAAACAGGGAGAGCATGTATATAAACACGTATTAGGGTTGTCCCATTTTTCAAAAACGTTCGTCACGACGAATTACGATACAGAGCTAGATGTATCATCTCCAGCCAACTTGAAGCCGAACGAGAAAGACGAACCTGATACAGAAGCAATTTCATCGCCTTCCTCTATCTATAAAATTAATGACATTACTGTCGAAAGTCTATTCAGAGAAAATACAGTTATTCATATTCATGGTTCGGTTCGTGACCGCGACAGCATGGTGCTGACAACAGCAGATTATTTAACACGGTATTCTGGACATCAGTTTGATGGGCACGAAAACTCATTGTGACGACCATTGGACCGACGTGGGCATGCCGCCGCGGGGTCAGCAGCTTGTCTGTGAGGAAGATATATTACCGACTGCTGGCATGCCGAAACGGTACAGGGATGCGCTCGGGATGGATGATTTGTATGTGACTATACCGCGAAAGTGGTTCCCGGCGACCTTCGACCAACACGAACTGGATGACTTGACACCGAGTTCGCCTTTGGATGTGTGATTGAAGTCCATACCAAAATAGCATTTCGTTAATTCCCAGAATCAAGTTTTGGATTCCGGTTTTTCACCATGATATAAAATGATGCCTGGAAGAACACAATGAAAGATGTCATTAACAGAAATCCGAATATTCTGGGAGGTACTCCTGTGTTCACAGGAACCCGAGTCCCGGTCCGTATTCTGATAGAGTATTTGGAGGCTGGAGACAGCCTTGATGATTTTCTGTATCAGCACCCTTCTGTCAGCCGTGAACAGGCGGTTCAGTTAATCGAACTGGCCACAGAGAAACTGACGACGGACACAGGGTGTGAAACTGCTCCTTGATGACCCTGCCTCAAAACAGAGTTGACTGAAACAAACTCTGTTTTGTCAGGTCAGCTTCAGGACACTGATGATGAGGGCGGCGAAGATGGACAGGTAAACGACTAAACGATTAGTCAAATCCGCCTTAAGCTCGGCGATATCGGCCTTTGTAGCCGTCGCGGTGTGCTCCGCGGTTGACTCAGCGGCTGCAGAAGCCGATTCCTCGGACACGCCCGCTTCAAGTAATGCTCTATACAATGCCGTGTTGCCCATGCTCGCAGTATAATTTATCCCAGCGCGTTACACAATAAGGTTATGATATAAGGGGTCAGAGCAAAATCACCCCTGATCCTGCCGCCACCACAATGTCAACGATTTTACTCTGACCCCATCTATCCCAATCAACTCGCCGGCCAACTGAACGCCCTCACCGCTCCCTCCGAAACACCAAGTTCGCACTTGACCATCTCTCCCTTGCGGATGATGACCGGCAGCGCCGCGCCGTTCTGCTCCAGCAGGGAAATATCTTCCAGGGGATTGCCGTCGACGACCAGCAGGTCGGCAAACGCGCCTTCCCTGATGCAGCCCAACCGGTCGGGTTCCATCAGGATCTCGGCATTTACCGCGGTGGCTTGATGCAGTATTTCAAACGGTGTGAAAACCTGCTTCCTGATTGAAAATTCGGTGCATTGCCGAACGTGTTGCGCGCCCAGCAGGTCCGTGCCCAGGCCCATTTTTACGCCGGCATCACGCATGATTTCCAGTCCATCCAGGGCCTGTGCGTAAACAATCTTGATTTTTTCCTGGCTGGCCGCCGGCAGATCATATTCGGCGCCTTCTTCGTACAGCGCGTACAGCACCGCAAAAGTGGGAACAACATAAGCGCCCCGGCCGGCCACGTAGTCCGCGGTTTCCTTGTCAATCAGGGTGGCGTGCTCGATACAGCGCACGCCGAACTCCACGCAACGCCTGACTGCTTCGGCCGGGTGGCAATGCGCGGACACGTAGGTTTCCTGACGGGCGCACTCATCGACCGCTGCGCGAATCTCCTCTTCGGTAAATTGCGTGTGGTGCAGGGGATCATTGGGACTGACTACACCGCCCGAGCCCATTATCTTTATACAATGAGACCCTTTTCTTAACTCATCGCGCACCGCGCGCCGCATCTCATAAGGATCATCGACTATACGGGTCAATTTGGTCGAATAGCTGCCACAGGTACAAAGTTGATCCGAGGGGTCCACTTCCCAGCCCGGTCGCATATCGCCATGCCCACCGGTCTGCGACATGATTTTTCCGGCATAATAAAAACGCGGGCCGCGCACCAGTCCATGGTCGATAGCGCGGGAGATACCTACATCACCACCGCCTATATCGCGTATCGTGGTAAATCCGCGCGCCAGGGTCGCATTGAGAAAAACATTGGCGTACTGGGCAATGTACGTCTCAGGCATCCTGGTCAATGCAGTCGTATCCAGGGTAGGTATGGTCACATGGATGTGATTATCGATCAGGCCCGGCATGACGGTACGACCTTCGGCATCGACCACGTGGTGGCTCCCGCTGCCGGTCTCGCTGGTTGATATCTCCTTGATCTCGCCATCCGCCAGCAGGATGCTGGAACGATCCGACAACTGCGGGTTGTGTCCGTCAAATATATGCGCGTTCTTTACAAGTATCGCTTCAGTGGTCATCTCATGCACCTGTCATCGTATCGTGAAATCCTGAATTGCCCCGGTCTTATGTGTTTTATCCGGCATCGGCGCCCGGTTTTCCGGCAAGAGACAGCAACAACAGCAGCGTCACCAGGTAACAACCAATACCCAGGTAAAACAAGGCCGCGTAACCTCCGCCCGTAATCAACAGCGCGGCAAGCGCCGGTCCTATGGCAAAACCTATGCTCTGCAATGCGTAACTCACTCCCGCCAACCGGCCGACCGGATCAAGTTCCGAAACAATACCCATAAGATACGGAAAAAACAACAGCCAGAAAAACATATAAAACTGGATGACGAGCGCGTACACCAGCTTGTTGCCGAAGAAAAGCAGCGCCAGGAGACAACCTGCCGAAGCAAGCAGGGACAATGTTATCGGCGCCATACGGCCCAGGCGGGCGCCAAGGAAAACAGGCGCCAGCGCCCCCGCAACCCCGGACAGTTGCGAGGGACATCAGCAGGGCGAATATACTGAGCGTCACGACCGTATAAAATCCGAAAAACCGATCCGGACTGCCGGATGCGGCAATACTGGCGGCCATTACGCCGGCTGCACTCCCCGCCCCAGTACCGATTATAAAACGGGCAATGAGCATGGAATCAAAACCGCCGAGTCCCAGGCATGCCAGGTTGCCGATTAACAGGATGGCGATACCGCATATTGCAACCATCCGTCTGTTCCATATATGGATCCGCGCAGATACCAGTAAGGCGCCGATGGCGAATCCTGACATGTCCGCCGCCAGGACGTATCCGGCCTGCGCTTCCGAAAAATCCAGGTAGTCCACGTAAGCCGTTGCGACAACGGGGTTCAGGCCCGCAGCAGCCACCCCGGCGATGCCGGTCAGGATCATGGCCAGCAGGGAAACGGGCCGGTCAAAGTCATTCCCGGCAACTCCCTGCTGCGGGGAAAGAGGGGTGCACCACCATTCGGCGGAAAACCACCTGGTACCCTTTCCAGTTAATATTGACATGTTCAGGTTCATTTCCCTGTCAGCCTGAAATCATAGAGTTTATCCCGATTGATTGAAGCATTCTCACCCGGTTCCGCGCCCAGGTCGTCCAATCCTGCCTGTAAACTCTCAGGATCGATATACCCGTCCGGCGTGTAACAGGGCAGGATCAATTCATAAGTCTTTTTTGCATCCTCCTGAGAGATGTTCATTACATCTTCAAGAATGGAATAGATTTCGTCTGGTGAATCATGGATTACCGCCAGGCTCTGCCGGTAAACATTGACCAGTCCTTCGACCAGTTCGGGGTCTTCCGAAGCAATCTTTTCAGTGGTTGCTATACCGCTGGTAACTATTGTTATCTCATCCCCCAGCATGGTGAGCAAATTCAAGCCCAGCCGCTGTATCGCTACCGGTGACATTGCGGAACTGATCAGCGCCGCATCCACGGCGCCCGCGCGCAGCAGGCCGAGTCGGATCGCATCGTCCCGGGCCGGCTTCAACTCAACATCCGCATCAGGGTCTAGTCCATGGTTGCGCAGGGCGATACGATTGAACCAGTAAGGCGGAGCAAGCGGCGGAAAAGTGGCAATGCGCTTGCCTGCGAGTTGTTCAACTTTTTCGGTTCCGGCAGATCCGTAGAGCCAGAACATCGGCCTGGTTACCGCGGCCAGAAAAACCCTGAACGGGATATCCCGGGAAAAAGCCGCAGCGCCGCAGGCAACCTGGAAATAGTTCGTAGCGGGAAGTTTCTCATCAGGAATGAAAGACGTATCGGCAAGTCTTACATCCAGGCCCGCAGCCGCGTAAAAACCGCCGCGTTCTGCGACAAAATGGCACAGCAATTCATGGACATCAAACGCCTTGATACCGCATTCAACGGTTTTCATTCATGGTTCCTGAAAATTCCCCGGAGACGATCTTCGGGGACGGATCCCCGCTTACAACATGCGGGGACATGTTTAAATCCGTCCCCTTTTCTCAGACTTTTCTACGTTGCAGGCAGTCTCTGTGTCAACCATTGATTACATACAGCGGCAAAGATACAACCGGTCAATATCGCCCATCCGATAAACTGAACACCCCCGTATTCCACCAGGTAGCCGCCAAAGAGTGGCCCCGTACCCCCGGTCAACAGAAAGACGCCGGCCATCGCTGCCGGCAACCCGCCGTTAGGATCGTACTCGGCTGCCATCCCCAGGTAGAGTGGCAGGATAAAATAAACACAGGCTATCGCTGCAGGCGCAGTTAATATAAAAACCCAGTTATGGAATACATGTGTGAGTGTCATCGCAATGACCGTGTGTGTCAGCAACGCAAGATAAAACGGTATATAACGCCCGTAGTTACCGCTGACATATACTGCAAGAGAGCCTCCCACCAGCCCTCCGAACGCAGCAACCGCCGCTATCAATCCTACTGTTGAAGTCTCCAGTGAAGTATGTGAGCCGATTGAAATATAAAACGCCCAGACCATTGCCGCTGCCGTTCCCCACACGAACATGGATAACAACATGACTATCGATGTTTTAATCCTGTTTGCCGAGATTTTAATTTGCTGTACAACCACTATTTTCAACGGTAGATGCCTGAACAGCGGCATCATCAACAAGCAGGCAATACCGATCAGCCCGAAGACGGCCACAGGACCGTATTTCTGTTCCAGGATCGGCATTATCATCAATAACACCACACCCGAGGCAACATTCCAGGTATTGAGCAGTGCGTAAGAACGGTCGGGGTTTTTGGTGGATGCAAGCGCAGCGTTTGCAATAGCAAGTATCAGTCCCTCAGCTATGCCTGTTACCAGCCGGGTAACAAACAATATCTCGACCGACATGGTTGACGCTGAAAAAAAATGCCCGGCGATTGCAATAGCTCCAGCCGTGTAACAAACATTTTTTACATCAAGTTTCGAGACCCATGGGGAAACAATAAAAGCGGTAAAGGCGATTGCCAGTAACTCTATCGAGACTACCAGGCCGGCCCTGGAATCGGACAATCCGACCTTGTCAATCAGGGTATGGACAATTTCAGGCTGGGCCCACCAACTGAAAGACGACAGGTTATAGGCGCAGATGGCGCCGATGAGGACCAGCAGTTGATGCGATTTCTTCATTGGCCCACTGCCGGTAATCTTCATGAGCGTGATCCGGCTGCCGGCTTAATGAACTGAACTGCCCCTTCGATCAGGCGTGTAACAGTCCGGAATACGTTTTAATCGAAACTGTAGCTGGCTGTGACCCCGTAGGTCGGATCCGAATAATTCCCGTAACATACGAAAGATTCTGCGGCCGCATTCTTGAGACTAACCAGTCCGGTACAATATTCCTGGCCAGTCAAATTCTTGCCCCAGACGGCAATTTCGTACCGTTGACCCGGTCCGAATGCGTATGAGCCGCGTGCATCCAGGTTCCACCAACCATCCTGACTGAGGTGGGCGGCGTTTGTCAGGTCATAGGTTACGTCATCCTTGTAGCGCCAACTGGTTTGTAAGGCGAGCATACCCTCGCCGATTTGAAACTCCTTCCTCACCAAACCATTGAATGTCAGGTCAGGAGCGTTGGGGAGAGCATTGCCCTTAAAAACGTTGTCAACCCCGCCGGGATCGTCAATTTCAGCATCGCTGATGCCTATACCGGCTGAGATGTATAATCCCTCTGCCGGCGCCCATTGCACCTCAACCTCCCCACCGATATTACTGCTCTCCGCAACATTCAGAAGCCGGACAAGTCCATCGAATGGTTGAAAAGATATCAGGTCTTTCCAATCGTAATAAAATCCCGCCGCGTTAAGTTGTAACGCACCGTCCATCAAGGTGGACTTGAAGCCTATCTCGTAAGCCAATAAGACTTCCGGATCCACGCTGTCCGTAGCGGTACCCGTCCAGAGCGCTAAAGGAGCAAGAGCGAAACCACCGCCCTTGAAGCCGCGGGAAATACTTCCGTACACAAGCAAATCATCGCTTGCCTGCCAGTCCAGTGCAAAACGCGCACCCCATTCTTCGTACTCTGCACCGAAAGTTTCTGTAGGTGGGAAGAATACCCCAGGCAGTGTGGGAATCAGGTCATACCCCAGGAACGCGTGCGCGCTGAGTTGGGGACAAAACGGCGGACCACCCACCCCTGAACACCTGATGGAGCCGGTATTGGAACCGTCCTTCGTTTCATTGGTCCAGCGGAAGCCGACCGTCGCCGTCAGGTTATCCTGCAAGTCAAATTCAAGTTGGCCATATCCCGAATACACCTCGTTGTCCTGGTTAACCTGGGTATTGGGAAGTACGTTAAAATTGCCGGGAGCCAATATGGCCCAGTTTATACGTAACGCCGTCGAATACCTTGCATCTTCATGGAAGTAGTAAAAACCCAGAATCCAGCGCAAGTTTCGGTCATCATCCGATTGCAAACGCAATTCCTGGGACCATTGCTCGTAATCACCCTGCTGATAAAAATTAAACATCGTTGAGGGAGCCCCATCAGCATCTTCCCTGTATTGCACTTCGAATGAGTCATAAGCAGTGACCGATGTCAATGTCATCGGTCCGGCATCCCAGGATGCCTTGAGTGACGTTCCCCACAAGTCAACGTCTTCCTTGAACTCCATGTTACCGTAGGCGGTATCCCAGTCGTCAAACTGGTGGCTGAATCCCGACGCGTCGACACAGTTGGGGTTATTTTGCGGGATCAGTTCGGATTCAGGCACTGCGCAGCGGGCTGAGGGATCATTTGGATCCTGAAGCCCTACGGATTTGTACGGCGTTGGGTTATCCCGGGCCACCCCGCCGTGGAAGTTAAACAGAATTTCCAAATCGTCGCCTGGTTTGAAAAGTAACTGGCCGCGGCCCGCCTGGCGGGAATGACTTCCCTCATCCTTTCCGAGCGTGGGATTCTCATACACCCCGTCACGAATATTGCTCACGAACGACACCCTCGCTGCGGCATTTTCTCCCAGAGAGACGCCTATGGCGCCTTCCATATCGAATTGATCATGGCGTCCGTATCCGCCTCGCAGGTACCCGTTCAGACCCTCATCAACACCTGGTTTCCGGCTGATATAGTTCACGGCGCCACCTGTGGTATTACGGCCAAACAAGGTGTTTTGGGGACCGCGCATCACTTCTACCCGGTCCAGGTCGAAGGCGCTGAATGTAACGGCATTTGGCGCATTCAGCGCGATGTCATCAAGGTAGACACCTACCGCGCCCACGGAATTGATGTGGAAATCTGCGGTCCCGACCCCTCGAATGAAGTAGTTATACTTGGACCCCCCCTGACCTTGAAGACCCGCATTTGGAACAAGCTGCATTACATCCTGTGAGTTCTGTACACCAAGTTCATTCAGAGAATCTCCGGTAAACGCCACTACAGAGATGGGTACATCCTGCAGGGATTCCTCACGTTTTTGCGCGGTCACCACGACTTCTTCAATGACCTGTGCCGACAAGGTGACAGGAACGGAAAATACAAAGGCCAGCAACAATGCAGGAAGATACGCGGCTAAATTTCTGCGTTTGGACGTATGGATAGCGTGTAACATCTTGTTTGCCCCCACTATTTGATTAATTGATACGTGAACAAGATACAACCGGCCATGGCAGTGTTGTGATTATAAATAATATTGCCCACAATAACACATAAAACCGGAGCGATCATCCTGCTATGCGACATTACCTTGTATTGACAATTATCATTGCTCTTCCATGCCTGTCTTCCTGCAGCCCGGACAGCGGCAGTGAACAAGGGGCGGAACGCAACGGGATGGTACGGCAAAACGAACGGCCCAATGTCCTGTTAATCGTCGCGGACGACCTGGGGTATTCCGATCTCGGTGTGTTCGGGGGTGAAATCAACACACCGAACCTGGATGCCCTCGGGCGTGACGGGATCCTGCTCACGCAGTTCTATTCCGCCCCCACCTGTTCGCCCACGCGTTCCATGCTGTTATCCGGCACAGACAACCACCTGGCGGGCCTGGGTCAAATGTACGAGGAATTGAGAGCGAACCAGGTTGGTCATCCCGGTTATGAAGGCTACCTCAATTTCCGCGTGGCGTCGCTGGCGGAAATCATGCGTGACGCCGGCTACCACACCTATATGGCAGGCAAGTGGCACCTGGGGTTGACCGGGGAAACGAGTCCGCACGCCCGGGGGTTTGAGCGATCGTTTGACCTGGCGCAGGGTGGCGCCGCTCATCTCGGAGACCTGCCGTTGATTGGCGGCAACCCGTCCATCTACAGGGAAGACGGTAAACCCGTCGGGATTCCGGGCGACTTCTATTCGAGCCGCTTTTATGCCCGCAAGCTGATCGAGTATCTCAAAAGCGATGATGCGGATGGCCGGCCTTTTTTTGCCTATCTTGCGTTTACCGCCCCTCACTGGCCGTTGCAGGCGCCGCGGGAATCCGTCGAGAAGTATGCCGGCAGGTACGATACAGGATGGGACGTACTGCAGGGCAAACGGTTTGAAAACATGAAAGAACTGGGATTGATCGAACAGGATGCAGTACCGTTCGCCAGGTTGGCGTCGGAACCGGCC
Source organism: Gammaproteobacteria bacterium (assembly GCA_965204045.1). Classification (GTDB taxonomy): domain Bacteria; phylum Pseudomonadota; class Gammaproteobacteria; order Eutrophobiales; family Eutrophobiaceae; genus JAAXHV01. The sequence goes on along the minus strand of CBDBDW010000002.1, from coordinate 2,639,252 downwards.
TGGCAGGATTTGCCTGATGAGGGAAAAAAGGTTGAAGCGAGAAAAATGGAAATATTCGCGGCGATGGTCGACGACATGGACAGGTATACGGGAGAGGTGATTGATTACCTGAAGTCTTCGGGACAATTTGAAAACACGTTGATTTTCTTCATGTCCGATAACGGCGCCGAGGGAGCGCACCTGAATATCGGCTGGGAGGCGCTGGAGAAGTGGGCAGAACAATGCTGCGACAACAGTCTTGAGAATATAGGGAATGCTGATTCCTATACCTGGTACGGCCCGAACTGGACCTGGGCAAGCAGCGGTGGTTACCGGATGTATAAACAATTCACCTCGGAAGGCGGGATCCGCGTGCCGGCAATCGTACATTTCCCGGAACAGATCCGGAAAGGCGCAGTGATCGATGAATTCGCGACGGTCAAGGATGTGCTGCCTACGATCCTGGAATTGACCGGCGTTGAACACCCGGGGTCCAGCTTCAATGGACGCGGGATTCTGCCGGTACAGGGCGCTTCCATGCTTCCAATGCTTAAGGGAGAACAGGAAACCACCCACAACCAGGACTACGTGATGGGTTGGGAACTGTTCGGCCGCCGGGCCATTCGAAAAGGCGACTGGAAAATTGTCCTGGAACCGGCCGGAATACCCTGGGAACCCAGAGAGTTGGACGTTCCGGTGGACAAATGGCGGCTTTACAATATTGAGGAAGACCCCGGGGAACTGAACGATCTGTCAGACAATCAACCGGATAAACTGGAAGAACTGGTACAGGAGTGGGAAATCTATGCGCGTGAAAACGGTGTGGTCCTGCCGGATTACGATGCCCCCTATCCTACCTATACTTACTGAAGGAAAAACCAGATGCCTGACACTGTAGTATCATTACCGCTGATGCCATATTTCAAAAAAACAACCGGAATGGAAAGAAAGCAGGCCTGAAAATGGGTAACGTTCTTCGCGTCGACAAAACCCTGCCGACCAACGACATGATCTATTACGTGCGCAAGGACCCGGTCCTGCAGAAACGCTGGCTCGAAGACCTGGAAGGCCTGACCAGGGAATTCGGTTGCAGCCGGGAAGAATACGAGGCGCTGCGCGATACCGACCCGAAACGGTTAATGGACCTGGGCGTACACCAGTACCTGGTTCCGCATATCATGAGGCTCACCTACGGGACCGGCAACATGACCAACGCCCATCCGGCCGTGGCCATCTATCAAAAGGCCTTCCCGGTAGAATCAAAGGAGTCACTTGGTGATTCCAAGTGGGACATGATGCAGGACAAGGGCGATGGCTGAGATCGTTGCTGCCGTTGCCACGACCCATACGCCGGGCCTGCTGGGCTGGTTCGGCGATGCGCCGGAACATCAGCAACAGACCGCGCTGGCTTCATTCAAAAAAATGCGCGATCACCTGGACGCGGCAGAACCCGATGTATTGATCATCTTCGCCAACGACCACCTGCTCAACTGGCCGCTGAGCAACACGCCGGAATACACGGTCGGTATTGCCGGGCGCCACAGCGGCCCGGCGGACTGGTATCAACCCTGGCTGGCGCAGGACGAGAAATACCATGTGCCGGGCAACTCGAAACTGGCCCGGTATATCGTGAACGAATCGGCCAGGCGTGGTTTACAACTGGCCTACATCAAGGAAAACATGCAGTTTGATGACGGGATATCCACACCGACCAAGTATCTCAACCCGGACATGAGCATACCCATCATCCCCATTACCATGAACTGTACCGTGCCCCCTATCCCTACGCCGGAACGGGCCTACCAGGTAGGGCACGTCATCCGCGACGTGCTCAACAGTTACCCGGGTGATGAACGTATCGCATTGATCGGTTCCGGCGGACTGTCCCATGAGCCGGGCGGCCCCCGATATTTTCATATCGATGAAGAATTCGACCGCATGTTCCTGGATTGTCTCGCCGGGGGCGACCACCGGGAGCTGATGGAGAAATGCACGCTGGAGCGCATGGAAGAAGCCGGTTCCGGCGGCACGGCGGAATTGATCGCCTGGTTCGTGGTGCTCGCCTCAACCCAGGGACCTGCCGATGTACTGGGTTATTGCGACAGTTATGCCTGGCGTTCCGCTTCCGGATGGGTCATCTGGCCCGAATTGAAGTAACAGCCACCCATGCCGACCATCCACGAACTCAACGATGACGTGGTGAATTATGCCTGGGACAACACCCACCCGCCCCGCCTGACCATCGAACCCGGTGATACTGTTGTCTTCACTACCCGTGACGCCGGGGACTATTACTATTCCGCCGATTCAACCGGCGCAGACGTCAAGGCTAAAGGCCCGCTGACCGGCCACCCCCTGACCGGTCCCGTTTATGTCAACGGCGCCGAGCCCGGCGACACACTTGTCGTACACGTCATGCAAGTCATTCCCACACTGGGATTTGGCTGGACCGCCCTCCGGCCCAACCGCGGTCTGTTACCGATGGAAGAATTTCCCAATGAGTTTTTACAGATCTGGGATTTGACTGACGGCAACCTGGCCCGCATGAAACACCGCGATGACATCGCCATTCCCATTGCCCCCTTCCCCGGCATCATGGGCACGGCGCTGCCGGAACCGGGTGAACACAGTACCATCCCGCCCCGCGATAACGGAGGCAATATGGATATCCGCCACCTTTGCAAGGGCGCCACATTGTATTTGCCCGTATCCGTCGAGGGGGCGCTGTTCAGTGTGGGCGATGCCCATGCGGCCCAGGGTGATGGAGAAGTCTGTATCACCGCCATTGAAATGGCCGCGCAGGTTACGCTCAGGATTGGCCTCGAACCGGGCAACAGGATCCCGGAACCTCATTTCAGGACTGACGGCCCGCTTTGTGCCAATACCAACACGGGACCCTGCTTTGTCACAACCGCCAATGGCCCTGATCTCTTTGAAAACGCCCAACGGGCGGTGCGCTACATGATCGACCACCTGGAACGGGAGCGGGGATTAACCAGGGAACAGGCCTACGTGCTCTGCTCCGTCTGTGTGGATTTGAAAATTAACGAGATCGTCGACAGACCAAATTACATCGTCTCTGCCACACTTCCCGAAATCGTGTTTTTATAGTATTGGAAGTTCTGGTCAATGTCATTCCTGCCCCGTCTGTCATTCCCGTCCCATCTGTCATTCCCGCGCAGGCGGGAATCCAGTGAGAAAAAGGGTCGCCTGCGGCGACGCATTATTCTACTGGATTCCTGCTTTCGCAGGAATGACGGAATACAGGGTTTCCGTTTCGCAGCTTATTAATAATTCTTTCCAGTTCGTCAATTACCGGACCGTCCGGTGATTCAACAAGGTTACTGTTCACGGAGATCGTATCAGGCGGCATATAGGAAGTGGCATCAATAATCAGGCGATGGCCTTTGCCGCCGATCTCCGCTGACGGGTCCGCATCACTGAGCGGCATGTTCGGTAATACGATGATGTCATCAGCCCGGGTGCGGTTGGACAACGACCAGATGACCTGGTTCAGGTCAAACGGGTCGATGTCACCGTCGACCATGATGAGGTTTTTCAGGAACATCAGGCCGTGAGGAGAACCGAGCGCCCGCAGGGCAACGGATTTGGCAAAGCCGGCAAAACGGTTCTTCACGGCAACGACTGCAGTCGTCCCGTCCTGGTACAAGGCGTTAACGGCAACGACTTCAGGGAAATTCTGTTTCAACTGGTTATAAACCGTCGTACAGACATTAATCCCCAGGAGTGTGTCGTGCTCCGTCCAGCTTTTACTGCCGATGTACAGACTCTCGAAGATGGGATCGTCCCGGAAGGATACGGACGTCACCTTGAACACGTTCAGCCTGCGCACGGCGCCGTAAGTGCCGGGGTACTCGCCGAACGGCCCCTCAAGGATGCGCTCCTTGTTGACCATCCTCGCCTCGATGACCATCTCCGAGTTGGCCAGGATGTCAAGGCCGTTGCCGGATGTAGTCAACTGTAGCGGTGCACCCATCATCTGCGAGGCGTACGCATATTCCGATTCTTCGTAGTTCAGTGGTGTGCCCGCAAACATCGCCAGGGCAGGATGGTTGCCGATCATCACGGCGATGTTCAGGTCAGCATTCTCCCGCTCAGCAATCCGTATGTGCTGCCCCATGTCATGGGAGGGCACGGCATCCAGGCTGAACAGGTCCGGCCCGTGCACCTGGACGCGGTAGATCCCCACGTTCTGCTTGCCGAAGTGCTCCGGGTCCGACGGGTCCCGGCTCACCACGTTGGCCTTGTCGATATAAAACCCGCCGTCATACTCGTTGATGCGGTACAGGGGCAGCAGTGCGTACAGGTTGATGCCGTTCTCGACCCGGTTGGCAAGTGCCGGCGCCCGGGCCGGGGGTACCCGCTCGATTAACGGTTCATCACTGCCCCAGCGGTTGATCATTTCGTAGAACAACTCCTTCACTGACGTCCCCTTCGGGCGCCCCATCAGCAGGGCCAGGTTGGTGAAACTGCCGTGCACCCCTACCACGACCTGTTTGCCGGGGTAACCTCTGATATTGGTAAGCAGCACGGCCGGTCCGTGCATGGCATCGCGGCCTGCGGCTACGGAGATGTTGCGGATATCCGGTTCCGGCAGGACTTCCTCCTCCCAGACCGCCAGTTGGCCGTTCTCGTCCAGCAGATCCAGGAACTCCCGCAACCCCTTGATACGCCGGCCGACGGCGATGGCTTCCGGGAACAGCGTTGATTTTCGTTCGGAATGCATCTCTTTAAGCTGAACTCTTGCGCCTTAGCTCGTAAGGGGACGGATCCCCGCTTACAACATGCGGGGACATGTTTAAATCCGTCCCCGGACTAACTGTTCAGTCGAGGTACTTGAATGTCACCACGTCCTCATCATTTACACCGAGGTTCAATACCTCGAACAACCCGCCGCAATTCGGGCAGTAGCATTCGCGCAGGTGGTACTCATCGGTAGCCGTTGCATATGCTTCGGGTTGGCCGTGGCGCATCGAGGCATGCCAGGTCGCCGTGTAATCTTTCCAGTCAACGCTGGCATCACCCAGGACATGGTCGCATTTCCTGCACTGCCAGTAACGATCGCCCGCGTCATCCACGTTCAGGGAGATCACCCCGGCCCAGTTCATCAACTCGACGCCGCTGTCTGCAGCCTTACCGTTTGTCAGTTTCGGCGCTTGTGCCATCTCCAGGCGTCGTTTCCGGATAGTTTGCCGTTCACTTTCAGTAGCCGCCCGGTCTACCTGCAATGTTTCTCCATCGATGATAACTCCGTATAAATTCCTGGCTTCATCAACCGATACATGTTCGTTGATTACGTCTTTAACAAGATTTTCCGGATCACGTTCCAGCGGGTCGCCAAACCCGCCGCCACCGCCGAAGTAAACCGCGTAGACATCGTCCTTGTAGAAGGGCAGCGTGGTGTTGACACCGTATTCCTCTACCGTTCCTTCAATTTCATCCACGGCAGACGGCATTTCCCCCCGGTCGAACATGGATTGTATGTTGGATGTTCTTATGAGGTACTGTTTTACATTGGGCGCAGGATACCCCCCGGCCAGGCCGTTGGCGAGTCGCACGGTGTCGCCCATGCCGTTGTCATGGACTTCCATCTCATCGACTTTCCAGGGAATAAAAGCGTTCATACAGGCTGTGCCGCCACGGTTCTTTCCGGGTCCGCCGGTATCAATCGCCTCCCTGCGCCACAGGTACAACCAGGGAAACAATTGCTCGGCGCGTTCCAGGTTGGTGACTTGCGGTTTGGTCGTCCACATATTGGAACAGGCGTCATCACCGTCACGGTGGTACATGCCCCCGGCGCCGCAGATGAGGTTTTCCATCATCATGGTGATGAAATAATTTCCTTCCTTGTCATCGCCGTAGAGCATCGGGTTGTTAAAGGCGTTGCTGCCGTTGGCCATTGCCTCCTCCATTTCATCCGAACACAGGTAGAGCTGGCTGATGCAGTCCAGCACACAACCGATAGTGACGTAACCGGCGCCCGCAGGCGTATTGATCGAAACCGGCGCGTCGTCCGTGGGATTGACGATGGTGCCGTGGGGCAGCACCCAGTCAATTACTCCCCACAAACCGTAATTCCATGGAATATCATGGGCCAGCATCATGAGGAACGGGCACTCGGCATTGCTCTTTGCGCCGGGTAGCGCCACGTTCTGGGCCCCTTTGGACTGTGGCGACGAACCGGTGAAATCCATTTTTATGGTGTCGCCTTTTTTTATCAGGTTACACCTGACTGCCAGGGCGCCCTCACTCTCAATAACCGATTCGAAATAGTGAACAGCCGAGAACTCACCATCAGGCAGTTGTCTTAATCTCTGACGGATACGCTGCTCCGAGTATCTCGGTAATTCCTCGAAGATCGCCATGACCTTGTCGAAGCCAAACTCCCTGACGGTATCCAGCAGGCGTTTTTCCGCGGCGTTGTTGGCAGCCATGCGCGCCCGTAATTCCAGTACCAGGAGTTCCGGCTGGCGCGTCATGTTCTTGATGGTTGTCTCAATATCCTTGCGTATAATTCCCCGTTCACACACCTTGAGGCCCCACATGCTCAAGCCTTCCTGTACCCGCTCCCGGGCATCGATCTGAACGCCCCCGATATTGATACCGCCCACGTCCATGTTGTGCCCGGCCGTATTCAACCAGGCAAACCGTTCGCCCTCCCAGAACACCGGTTTCAATACCTGGATGTCCATCAGGTGAACCGCCGCTATTTCGGTACAGTTCAGGACGAACTGGTCACCTTCAAAGATACCCGGGTTGTCTTCATACTCACTGGATATATAACGCCCCGCTTCCTCGAGACACTGGGTCCATTCGACAATGCCGCCACCCACCATGATGGTGTCTCCGTTTGCATTCAGGATGGCCTCTTCATGGTCGCCGGCCTCCGTTATGATTGCGTTGCCGGAGACGCGCGCCATGGTGTAGTAGGCTTCATTGACGATTTCCTCCAGACGGTGCCGGAGAATTTCAAATGTGACGGGGTCCAGTTTTGTGCTCATCTTGTCAGCCTCGTTATACTCAGTGGGGACGGATTTGAAATCCGTCCCCGGATTCTGTCATCGGACAGGGCCATCTCCTGTTTGTACCAACTCGATATTTTTAAATCCGTCCAGTAATGCGTTGTAACCAGGCGGCACTACGATAGTGGTCTCATCGGTTTCTATAATCGCCGGCCCGTTCACTTCGTTGCCGGGCAGCAGTTTTGCAAAATCAAACAGGGGCGTTTCCAGGAAACCGTCGCCCTTGAAATACACCTGCCTGCTGCCCTTATTCCCCGCCCCAGGATCCTTGCCTGCAAGGGGCGCCGGACTCGGGGTAAAATCGTGGACTATGCCCTCCCCCTTGATCATGTAGGATGAAATCACGCGCCCGGCCTCGGGATACGCCGCGCCGGCGCCGTACAGGTCCGTATACGCCTGGTCGAACAGGCCGCCCAGCCGGGCCGCATCGTCTTCCGTATATTCATCCATTAACGGGATCGTCATATTGACCGTATTGATCTGCAACAGGTATTTCATATCCAGTGAAACCTGAATATCCATATTGTCGGGGTGTACGCCGCCTTCGGCCAGTTCCTGTTTGACCCGCTGATGCAACTCGCCGATATTGTCGTTCAATACCCGCGCAGTTATCGGTAAAGTGCGATAGTCATACTTGATATAGGTATGTCCTATGGGGGATGTAGCCAGTCCCAGCGCCGAGTAAACCGAGGATGAGGCAGGAATGATTGCCTTATTGGCGCCCAGCGTCGCACCCATGTACGCCACGTGCACGGGACCTGCGCCGCCGAAACTGAAAATCACATAATTGCCGATGTCCACCCCGCGCCGTACCGTCATGCCCATGATCAGGTCAGACATGTGTGAATTGATGATCTCGTATGCGCCCTGGGCCACCTCCACCACGTCCATGTCCATAACCGCGGCCACCCTGTTGAATGCCTCCCGGGACCGTTGCGGATGCAACGCCATGCGTCCGCCATTGAAGAATTCCGGATTGATATAACCCAGGATCACCGCGGCATCGGTCATGGTGGCCTGCTCGCCACCGAACCCGTAACAGGCCGGGCCCGGGTTCGAACCTGCGCTTTGCGGGCCTACGTGCAACGTTTTCAGCTCTGCATCGGCATGGACTATGGTCCCCCCGCCCGCGCCGATCGACACGATATCCAGCGTCGGGTACAGGGTGCTGAATTTTTCGATACGGGGTTCACGGTTGAAGGTTTCCTTTCCATTGGTAACTAGGCTTACGTCAAAAGTCGTGCCGCCGACATCGGTCGAGATTATATTGTCGTAACCCAGGATGCGGCCGAATGTCCGGGTCGCTTTCACGCCGCCTGCCGGTCCGGAGTGGACAGTGGCGACCGGCAGCACGGAGTCCGAATACGCTATCCCGCCGTCGGCCTTCATCAGCAGCAGTCTCGGCTTCAATCCCTTTTCCCTGAGAAATCCGGATACGGATTTCATATAGCCCAGGGTTGCCGGCCCCACGTAGGCATCCAGCACCGTGGTGATGAAACGCTCGTATTCACCTTCCAGAGGCACCACCTCACAGGATGTGCAGCTATACAGATCCGGGTACAATTCCTCTACGATCTCCTTTGCTTTCAACTCGTGCCCGCTGTTTGTAAACGACCACAGGAAGCAAACGGCAATACTTTCCGCGCCCTGCTCAACCAGTTCGGTGACGCTCCTGCGCACGTCGTCCTCATTTAACGCCACCACCTCGCTGCCGGAGTAATCCACGCGTTCGCGTATTTCCCGCATTAACGTCTTGGGGACGAGAGGCGCCGGTTTTACGGTGGTCGCCATGTGTTTGGTCTCGGCTTCCGACAAACCGGTCCAGCGGGATAATCCCCGTGCTATATGGATGGTATCCCGGGCGCCTTTCGTGGTTAACATGCCAACTTTTGCGCCGCTGCGCGTCGCAATGGCGTTGGTGCCGATGGTGGTGCCGTAAGCAAATGCAACACAGTTGCCGAGCAACTGTTCCAGGCTGAGCGACAGTTTTTCCGCCGCGACGGCAAGCGAGTTACCGACGCCTTCCGAGAAATCGTGGTAGGTAGTGAGATGCTTGCCGGTCGTTATGTTTCCGTCTTCATCCAGGACAACCGCATCCGTGAAGGTGCCTCCCGTATCAACCCCTATCTTGTATTGCATTGATATTGTTCCTATGGCGGCGGAATGTTATGGGGGTAAGATTCCGGATCAACGGTTTTGAGGTTCGCCCATGACGGCCGTATCCCGTGATTTACCACAGTCTCAGGCTCACAATCACGCCACGTGAACGAACAATCCAGGCAGTGATATATGGTCCAGGCTACCGTGTCGCCATCCATCCCCCGGTATTCCTCCCGGCAACGGCCTGCGTCTGCACTACAGCGGGGACATTGCAAAATCATATACAGTTCTTCCCCTTGAGGCTTTGTTTGAGCATGAAAAACCAAAAAGGGGACAGAATGTGTCTGTCCCCGGTTTCAAGTCAGAGGGTAAAGGGGGACAGAATCAGGTTCTGTCCCCGGTTCCGGTTTCGCTCAGGCGACGCGCTCGATCTGCACCAGGCTGTCAAACACCCTGGGGGCATGCCCCATGTCCGCAAAGTCCGCGGAAGACACGACGTTGGCGGTGCCGTTGTTGAGTTGCCGCCAGTAGCCCAGGGATGACACTACCAGGCCCGAATTGACGTCATCAGTGACTTTGGCAACTACCACGAATGCGCCCCGGTCATTGAAGACGCGCACCTGGTCTCCATCACTGATGCCCCGTGCATCGGCATCCGCTTCACTGAGCATCACGAACTGCTCGCCCTGTCTCTTGATCTTGTTATCCATGTTGGCATAACAGGAATTCAAAAAGCCGTGACTCTTCGGAGCAATGATATTCAAAGGATACTTCTCCGCCAGTTCCGGGTTGGTCTGGGGTGATTCCTTTGACGGCACATAATCCGGCAGGCTGTCCAGCGGTTCGCTGTTGCCGGGCTGCATGTCCTCGTACATCTGCCGGAACGGTGCAATGATAAAGTTACCGTTGGCCGCAGTTTCCGAGAAAAACTCGCACTTGCCTGAAGGCGTGGGGAAGTTGCCTTCCTTGTGGGGCGCACGCTCATGGGGTTCGCCGATCTTGATGCGGGCAAAACCGTTCTCGCGCAGGTAATCCACACTCAGGCCTTCGCAGGCAGGCGAATCCCAGTCGACGAAATGCTCCAGGCACTCGCTGTCGGACCACTTGAAGCGGTCTTCCTCAAAGCCCATGCGCGCGGCCAGGCGGTTGAAGATCTCGTTATTTGACAAGACTTCTCCGGGCAGGTCGGCGCACTTGGTATTGTAGGTGAGATAGTTGTGCCCCCAGGACAGGATGATATCCTCCATCTCCGCCCCCATCGCAGCGGGCAGTACAATATCCGCATAGGCCGCCGTGTCGGAGATAAAATGCTCGGCCGACACCGTGAACAGGTCCTCACGCTCCAGTCCCTTGATGATCTTGTCGCCTTCGGGCGCCTGGGTGACCGGGTTGGAGTTCCAGCACATCAGGGACATGATGGGCGGGTCCAGTTCCAGTTCGCCGGTCAGCGCCCGGCCGATCTGCAGGTTGTTGATAACCCGCGTGCCTTCCGGGATAAGCTGTGGTTGCGATATCACGTCCAGCTTGTAGGGATGTTCCCAGAACGTCATCTGGTAAATCCCGCCCCCAACTCCGCGCCACGCGCCCGTCAGGGACGGCAGGCAACTGATGGCGCGTATGGCCTGGCCGCCACCCCAGTTCCTCTCCACGGCAACGCCGATGCGAATTGCAGCCGGGTTGTTGGCCGCGTATTCACGGGCCAGGGTGCGGATATCATCGGCGCTGATGCCGGTGACCCCTTCAGCCCACTCCGGCGTGCGAGTGCTGGCGCGCTCTGCCAGTTCCTTGTAGCCGACGGTGTAGTTGTCCACGTAATCCTGGTCAACCAGGTTCTCTTCAATAATGACATTGATCATCGCCATGGCCAGGGCGCCGTCGGTTCCGGGGCGGATGGTTACATGCCAGTCCGCCTGCCTGGCGGTGCGCGAACGGTACGGATCGATCACCACCAGTTTGGCCCCCCTGTCTTTGGCATCCTTGACATAGTGCCAGGCGTGCAGGTTGGTGCTCACGCTGTTGCAACCCCAGAGGATAATATATTTGGAATAGGAAAAACTTTCCGGGTCAACGCCGCTGGTGGGGCCGTTGGTCAGTACCCAGGCCGTCGCCGACCCCTCGCCGCAGAAAGTACGCTCACACACCGTGGCGCCCAGCCTGTTGAAAAAGGCGTCGCCGCCGTTCAAACCATGTATCAGGCCCTGGTGCCCCAGGTAGCTGTATGGGGCAATGGCCTGTGGGCCATACTCATCAATGATGTCTTTCCAGCGGCTTATGACTTCATTCAGCGCCTCATCCCAGGAGATGCGCTCGAATTGTTTGCTGCCCTTCGGGCCGGTCCGGCGCAGCGGATGGAGCACGCGGTCAGGATGGTAATGGCGTTTCTCATAATCATCGAGCTTTACACACAGCCCCCCGCGGGTCATGGGATGATCGGGGTTGCCGTGTACACCGGTGAGTTTGCCGTCCTCGACTTCGAACACCATGGAACAGGTATCGGGACAATCGTGCGGGCAACCGCCGTAATAGGTTTCTTTAAGTTGTGCGGCCATCGAAAATCTCCCCCTTCGATATGTGTTGGGTTATGTTAAACGTAGAAAACGTATCCTCAAATATTAAGTATAGTATACATCATCCATTTTATGGGAAATTTTGTATTTGATTTTGTCCGGTTTTTGTGAATATTCTATGGAACATCTGAGATTAAATCAGAGGTTCCTGCGATACAGGGATGTATCGCCAAATTCAATGACTGTAAGTCATTGAATTTGAGAGAAAAACAAAAATCGCATTTTTGTTTTGCGTGCTCTGACAAGTCCAGGATGGACTTGTTCAGAGCTTCTTTGAGAACAACCTGAAACCGGAAACCGGAGCCTCCATGAAACGCATAATTATCGGCATGTCCGGCGCCAGCGGCCTGCCTTACGGCATCCGCCTGGTCGAAGTGCTGGCGGAAATGCCGGATATCGAAACCCACCTGGTGATGACCAACGCGGCCAAGCTCAATATCGGCATTGAAACGGACCACACCGTTGCCGGCATAGAGGCTTTGGCGGACGTGACGCACAATATCAAGGACATCGCTGCCGGCATTTCCAGCGGTTCCTTCAGGACCGACGGCATGATAGTCGCCCCCTGTTCCATGCGCACTCTCTCTGCAATCACTCATTCCTATGCCGAGAACCTGCTGGTGCGGGCTGCCGACGTAGTGCTCAAGGAGCGCCGGCGCCTGGTGATCATGCCCCGCGAGACCCCGTTGCATACGGGGCACTGCAAACTGTTTTATGACGTATCGTTGCTCGGTGCAATCATCGCGCCGCCCACTCCGGCTTTCTATAACAGGCCGCAGACCATTGACGATATCATCAACGCCAGTGTCGGCCGGGCGCTGGACCTGTTCGATATCGACCCCGGCATAGTAAAACGCTGGGCCGGGGTCGAGGCATGAACTGCCGGTTTGCATCCGTCAATAAGGTCGACAACGACAGGATATAACCCCCTGGCAGAACTTCGATCTTTATGGGATAAATATGCCCCACAAATGGAAGATTACGTATCACGGGCAATCAACCCCTCGTCAGCGCCGAGTTACGGTGTCCCGGGTGAAGAACCTGTTTAATATCGAACCCGGAATTACAATGGCATTACAGGTCCAGGACAGGTAGATCCATGGCCCCGGCAACGCTGAGCATACGTTGATCGTAGCTCGCCAGCGTAACAGGCTGCGCTGACTTGTATAAGTATTCACACGATGCCAGGTGCAGGGCATCCAATGTACGCACCGGCGCGGGGAAAGCGTTCAGCGCACGTGCCAGAACAGGGGATGAAAGCTCCAATAATGCAATTCGGCCGATGAGTTGATACGCCGCTTCGCCATGAGAAGCAGCCAGCGATCGCGCATGAAGCCGGTTCCAGAGTTCATATTCCAGTAATCGACTGCTTACAAGCGTTTCATTCCAGAGTGAAGCAGGTGGACGCCGGTCCTCGGCCAATAACTGGGCAAGCGCAACAGAGGTGTCAAGATAAATCACCGCTCGTTTCGGTCACTATCCAACTCGTCCAGTAGGTCGTGTAGTGGCGCGACGGGCACGGGTTCTGGTGGTCCACCGATGCCTGCCAACGCTGGCGGTGTTAACCAGCCTTTGCGTACCGCTTCCGCTAGCATGGCATCAGCCAAAACCGGACTCCTGGCTGCGCTGGGGGGAACAATTTCGGCAACCACCCGATCACGGTCCGTGACAAGCACGGTCTCACCTGCCGCAGCCAGCCTGACATACTCACTCAGACGATTATTAAGCACTTTTATTCCGACTGATCTCATACTCAATAAGGTAGCAACTGGTAGCAACCATGTCAAGTACTTACAGGCTGGCGCAGGAATGATCAGGCAAACAGGTTGCCGGGATCCAGGGCCTGTTTGAGCCTGCTGCGCAGTTCGGCCATGCCCGCGTTGTCATAGCTTGCCAGGGCCTTGTCCAGGTAGCCGGCGCTGATATGGCTCACACCGTGGCCCCGCTCAGCCATCGATTCGATCAACTCACCAAGACACGCGGCGGCCCTGGGTTCGGACCCGGACTGGTACGGCAGGTACACCCGCTGGATAACGGAGCGCCAGCCGACCGCGTATTCCGCCAGGTAATCGAAACCGGCGGCGCGCACCGTATCGCCTGCCAGTTTATTCACCTTCAACACTTGCCGCCCGTCAATGGGGGAGACAAACCCGGCATACAGGTAAGCATCGCCGGACCAGTTGCCGAGGTTGCTGAATTCCTTCGAGGGACGTCCGCGCATCATCGACTCCCTGCCGGACAGTACCGGGTTGGCCGCCTGGGTTTTCAGGTCAAGTACCGTAGCGCCCTCGATTCCGGCGAAGGCACTGCGCATCATGGACCACAGCACATCGACGTTCGGTGGTGTGTTATACAAGGCGCCGTACAGGGTCCACTGACCCAGGCCGTGCCAGGCAGCCAGGCGCGCGGTATCGACCTCCATGCCGTCGGTAAAATCATCTCGTGACGCAAAAGGCGCTGCGTCCAGTACCGTGTTGCTGATTACTACCGTATTGGGAATGATGACGTTGACCTTGAAAGAGCGCAATATCTCGATGGCCTGGGCAAGATCGCTGTCGCCCTTCAGGGTCACTGCAAAGGGCTGATACGCCGGCGGGGCCGGCATCAGCCATACGCCCATTTTGGTTACGACACCCAGGCCGGACTGCGTAAACAGGCCGTCGAGATAAGGACCGTACGCGTATTTTGCCAGTTGCCAGGTATTGCTCTTCGGCATGGCGCCCATTCCCAGGCGCACCAGTTCACCATCAGCCAGCATGATTTCCATACCACACTGCATCATGGTGTGGTCCCCGTAGGCGGTATAGCCGAACTCTCTTGCAGTGACGCTGCCGGAGACCGAATTCAGTCCGTTCCTGTCGCAGTCAACCCACAGGCCGGTGTTGTTTTCTTCCAGGTAGTCATTCAGTTGCATATAACTGACACCCGGTTCCACCAGGGCGTAAGCGCCCTTGACGTTGACCTCTACAATCCCGTTCATGCGGGATTGGTCGATGATCAGGATATCCCTGTCCGTTGCCGGACCGGCCATGCCTCCGTTTGCGGCCGTATTGGGCAGGACCCATAGCGATACATTATTTTCGGTGGCAATGGACAGGATCGAGCGCAACTGCTCTATGTCTTTCGGCAATGCCACGCCGACCGGCGTCGCGCCGGCCAGCGCGTAGCCGCCCGCGGCGATGGCGCCGGCTCCAGAAAAGACTGCGTCTTTGCCCAGTTCTTTCCTCAGTTCATTAATCAGTTTCTTTGACATTCAATCCTGTCTCCAGAATTCTCCGCTCCTGCCTCGTCATGCCGGGCTTGACCCGGCATCCAGTGAAATACTGTGTCGCCCATCGGGCGACTCTCTATCTGACTGGATTCCGGCATTCGCCGGAATGACGGGTTGCAATCAAGCATTGTGTCCCCCGAATTACCCATCCGCCGGCGGTATGTTGTGTTTGTACTTCTCCGGATGGTCCGGGTCGGCGCGGAACCAGGCTTCCCGCTCAGCATAATCTATCGATTCTGCAGGCTCGCTGTCACGCCAGGTGAACGAACAGCGCCGGCAGTAAAATACGGTCCAAACCAGTTCGTCCCCTTCCCTGCCCTGGTATTCGGTGCGCAGGTGTTCCTGCGCTGAGTTGCACCGTGGACAGTTCATCGGCCTTCCGCCTCTTTCTGCAGCCGTAGAATATACTTTGCCAGGTCATCAATTTCAGGACCTGTGGGCGGTGAAACGATCTTTGCATCACCACCGATGGGATCGGGGGGCATGAAGCTGGTGGCATCGATGATCAGGCGATGGCCCTTCCCCGGAATCTCCGCGGCCGGGTCGATAATAACCATGGGCATATTCGGAATCACGATAATATCGCTGGCGCGGGTGCGCGTGGACAAGGCCCACATGACCTGGTTGAGATCGAAGGGATCGACGTCGTCATCCACCATGATGAGGTTTTTCAGGTACATCAGACCGTGGGGCGTCCCCAGGGCCCGCATTGCTACCGACTTGGCAAAGCCGGCAAACCGGTTTTTCACTGAAATGATCCCGGTCAGACCATGCTGGTACAGGGCGTTCACCGCGACAACTTCCGGGAAGTTCTCCTTTAACTGGGCATAAATGGGGGCACAGGTGCTCAGCCCGATTAACGTATCGTGTTCGGTCCAGCCCTTGCCGATGTAAATACTTTCAAATATGGGGTCGGTGCGGTGAGAAACGGCAGTCACCCGGAACAGGGGAACATGACGAATACCGCTGTAACTACCCGGGAACTCTCCGAACGGCCCTTCCAGGCAGCGCTTGTTATTGAGCAATTCTGCTTCTATTACCATTTCTGCGCCGGCAAGAATATCCAGGCCGTTGCCGGACTGGGTGAGGTCTATGGGGCTGCCCATCATCTGCGAAGCATAGGCAAATTCCGATTCATCGTAATTGACGGGGGTGGCCGCAAACATGGCCATGGCCGGGTGGTTACCGAGCATCACTGCGATCTTCAGCGGGACATCGTCCTGTTCCGCCATGCGTACCTGTTGCGCCATATCGTGGGACGGAACGGACAACAAGGTGAACTTGTCCGGTCCCTGGACCTGGATACGGTAAATCCCCACGTTCTGCTTGGCAAAATTATCCGGGTCGCGGGGGTCGCGGCTGACGATATTGGCCTTGGCGATATAAAAACCGCCATCCAGGGCATTGATGCGGTACAACGGCAACATGTCATACAGGTTTATATCCGCTTCAACCCTGTTTTCGTGCACTGGTGCGTCATCCGGTTTCACCCTGTTTATCAACGGTTTGTCGGATCCCCAACGACCCGCCAGTTCGTAGAACAGTTCCTTGATGCTGGTTCCTTTCGGTTTGCCCAGCAGCAGGGCTATATTGGAAAAACTGCCGTGCACCCCTATTACCAGTCTCTTGCCGGGATAACCGCGGATCTTGTCGAACACGATAGCCGGCCCGGCCATGGCGTCGCGGCCCGCCGCGACGACAACCTTACGTATATCGGGTTCAGGCAGCACGGTTTCGGGCCAGGTGATGCACTGGCCGTGTTCGGCCAGCAACTCAAGATAATCGCGTAAATTCCGGATGCGCTCGGCTACCGCCCGGGCCTCGGCCGACAAGGTGACCGTTTCCATATCCATCAGTCAGCTTCTCCCGTGATATAGGCTGCCAGTTCATCCAGTTGCCTGTCGGAGATCTCACTGTGGCGGAAAGGCGGCATCAGTTTGAACCCTTCCCGCACCACCAGTTTTATATATTCCGGCGGAAGGTTCTCCCGGTCCAGCAGGGCCGCCTGTTCCTCACCGACTCTCTCCTGCAGGCGCATGGTCCCCGGATGGCCCGGTCCCTGGTCGTGGCAGGCAATGCAGTACAACTCGTACAAGGTTTTGCCGTCATGGATGTCGACCGGCGCGTCGGCGCTGCCGGCCACCTGCGCCGCATTTCCTCTCCCTGCCGACCCGTTATCGCCACAGCCTGTGAGCATTAATAAAATATAAGCCACAGAGAACACAGAGTACACGGAGATTCTCTTTTTCATAGAATATATGGGGTCAGGTCGCACAATGCACACACAATTCAGGTTTTGGCAGCATCTCAGTTATTTCTTTGTGTGTGCATTGTGCGACCTGACCCCATCTCTCCATCTCTCACGCCACCGGCCAGATGCCGCTCTTGCCCGGAGACAGGATGCCCACAGGGTCCAGCGCCTGCTTCAGCCGGTGATGCAGTTTCCACAGCGCCCCGTCATTCCAGTTGTAGGTGCCGGCGATCTGGTCCATAAAATCGAGATGGGTGCGATATTCACCATAACCGTGCTCGGCAAAATCATTGACAAGGTGGCCGAAACACTCATGGGCGCGGCGCCGTTCATCATCGTTCAGGCGGTCGAATACCAGTTGGAAGATATTTAAAAGTTCCCGCCAGCCCACCAGGAATTCACCGATATAATCGAACCCGTATTCGTTCGCCCTGTCCCTGATCAGGGTGAACTGCCTCATCGAATCTTCACCGGTTACCGGCGAACGGGGCGAGAAATCGATGTGCGCGCCGCTGCCTACCCAGTTCATCAGGCTGAACTCGGTCATGTTCGGCACGCCGCTCATGAGCTTGACCCGGTAACGCCAGGCCGGATCGCCGGGCCGGTCCCCTTCGAAGAAAAACCTGGCGCCGGGAATGCTGCGAAAGGCTTCTTCAAGGACTTTCCAGTTGTTGTCCATGATCGGTTCCGGCCCGTACAGGGCGCCGTAGAAATTCCACATGCCGATGTTCAGGTCCTCCGCCATCTGCTGACGGTGGCGCATGGGCATGGGGCCTTTTCCGTTGTAATACTGCTTCCTGGTTACATTGGGCGCCGCCTCCCAGATCAGGCCCACCGTGGTCGCCGCATTGGGTATCAGCATGTTGAGTCGCAGGGGGCCGACCACCTCAGTGATCTGGTAGAGGTCATCCTCCCGCGGGAAAGTCACCAGGTACGGCCGGTAGCCGGGCGGTTCCGGCATCAGCCAGATGCCGACTTTGGTAATGATGCCGAAATTCGACTGGGTAAACATACCCTCGACCCATGGCCCGCAACCGTACTTGTACAGGCTTGAAGTGGCGGAACCGGATAACGCGCCCATGCCGGTATCGACCACGGTGCCGTCCGCCAGCACCACCTGCATGCCGCAATTCATCAGCAGGTGATCACCGTAAGGGGTGTAACCCGCGCCGTGTTCGGAAAGGTTACCCAGGACGCTTCCCCAGCCCGGGGCCGCGGGGTCTATCCAGAGTTTGCTGCCGCGCCGTTGCAGGTAATTATACAGCTCAAAATAGCTTACCCCCGGTTCGACCACCGCATAGCCGTGCTCTTCGTTCACTTCGATAATACGCTTCATGCGGTTCAAATCGAGGACGAAATAGCCCGGTTTCATCGGCGCCGGCCCGCCGTAGGCATAATTCTTGCCGGTGGAGATGGTCCAGAGGGGGATGCGGTAATCCCGCGCTATCCTGAGGATGGCCTGTATCTCTTCAACCGTCCTGGGCGCAACCGCGGCGGCCGGCATGTGCGCTTCATCGGGCGTGGTTGAATAGACGTCCCGGTACGTCCTCAGTTCCGTTTCATCATCGGTAAACACCCATCGGTCGCCGACTGCCTTGCGCAATTCCGCAACGGCCTGGTTGTATTCGGCAGGCGTAAGGGTTCCGGGAAGAGGTTTCTCAGGAAAGTCTTCCGTTCCGGCGCTGCGGGCGGCCAGGGGTGCGCCGGCAGCCAGGAACGAGGATTTCAGAAAATCTCTTCTCGTTACCATGAATCAAGAACCCTGGTCCAGGTTCAGTTTCAAATGCGAACCGTCGCACCAGGGTTTGGTTTTCGAGTATTTGCAACCGCACAAGGCCACGTGCCGGAAGTCATCCAGTGTGAACTTCATCGGCTCACGCCTCGTCTCCTTGTGGGAACCGTCGCAGAACGGCTGATTTTTCGAGCGGCCGCAGGCGCACCAGTAATACTCGCCCTGCTCCAGGTTCATCAGGTACGGGGAGTTGCGGCTGCCATCGAGGAATTTGGCCTTTACCCAGCCGTCGTCGTAGGGACTCACCATGTTCAGCTTCAACTCCATGGACCGGAACAGCCAGCGCCCGTCCTGTTTTACGCACTCGCAGTCATAGGTGCCGCCGATCCAGTGTGATTCCGCTTCGTCGGTATGTGGGTTGGGCACGGTTGCCGATTCCCACAGGTACCAGAATACGGCCGCAGTCCGGCCGTCCGGGGCGATATCGATCAGGGGAGAAATCATGTAGTGCAACGACCACCAGATTTTCTCGCCGGCAATTCCATGCAATCCTTTTGCCAGTCGGTCCCGGCCGTGGTACTTGCCGAAACCCTTGCACTCCCAGGTGCCGTCTTCGGCAAAACAGGGGCCGATGATTTTCGGGTCGTTGCCCCGATCACACCCGCGGGCATAAGTCACGATCAGGCGCTGTATTGCCTCCACATCCTCCAGGCGGTTCAGTTTTGCATCCAGTTTTTCCAGTAGTCCCTTGATTTCTGCAAGTTCATTGCTCATGCCTGTTACCTTGATATCCAGGCTCCTGTCAGGCCACCCGCCTGGTTTTCTGCTTGCGTCCCTCCAGTTCCGCCGCATAAGCCTTGTAACGGGTGATCAGCCAGCGGTTGAATTGCGGCAACGTCGCTTCTTTCGGCGCGTAACGACCCCGTGGCGCAAAACGTGAGCGCAGCCCTTTGTGAACGGCAGTATTGGCGCCGGTATCCTGGTCGTTCAGTGTTTCCAGACCCATGACGACGGATTTGAAAATAATATCGAAATTATCCATCCGCAGGGTGGACCTGGGATAGACAAAACCGACCCGGATGGTCATGGCATTCGCGCCCTGGGGCAGGATGCAGTAATAGAAACAACCGTCAGGCACGCAGCCGAAGAACAGGTTTGGCAGGATGCAGGCAAACATCACGCGCTTGCGTTCGTTTTCGGTCAACCCCTCGATTATCGGGAACAGGCAATGAAATGCAGCGGTAAAATTGCCGTCCAGTTCCAGGAAACCGGTGGGATGGTATATGGCGCCGTCATCAAAATCGTCCCATTCGGCAAACGTGGCCAGCTTGGAAGGGGCAAAGTCATGGGGCCCCTTGTGCAGGTACCAGGTGTGGTGGGGTTCGATGGCATTCTCGTGCATGAACTTCCAGTTCCACGGACTTGGCCCCCAGTCCACCGTAGGCACACCTCCCATCTCGGCAAGATTATGGTTTTCTATTTCCTTTGTGAGACGTTTCAGACGCGGCGCCAGGGGTTTGGCCGTGCCGTCCATGTTGATGAAGATAAACCCGTTCCACACTTCACTACGCAGCACGGGCAGGCAGTATTTTTTCTGTAATTCACCCAGGCTGACATGGGCATCCATTTCCGGGGCGCTGACCAGCTTGCCGGTTTCATCGTAGGACCAGCCATGAAAGGGACAGGTAAAGACACGGGTATTGCCTGTTTCCTCACCCAGCACATGGCCGCGGTGCTGGCATACGGCGGACATGACGCGTACGCCGCCGCCGTCTTTGCGCTGCACCAGCAGCGGGTCTTCATTGATCGTGACGGAGACGTAATCGCCCGGCTTGGGGATGGTGCCGATGTGCCCTACACAGATCCATTCCCTGTCCCAGACGGCCCGTTTTTCGAACTCGAACCATTCCTCGGAGGTATACACCGCCGGCGGCATGGAAAGGCAGTCCATCAATTCGACATTGGACTCATCCAGTTGATCCAGTATCCCGCGCAAGTGATCCGTCAAACTCACGTCAGGCAAGGTGTGTGTGACATAATCGGACATGTTTACCCCCATTAATCAAATCAATATTATGCAGTGGCGACTTTGATGTTGGTCATTGTTTCCCTAATATACATCATACGAACACTATGGAAAAGACCGGAGAAGATCATGAACAGTGTTGCCGAAAAGAAAAAAATCATCAGCGATTTCATCAGGCAGTGCAATGACTATGCCGACGGCCAGGTCAGGAAATACCAGGCCCGGCTGGCACAGGCCGGGGCCATGGATGCGCTGGAGATCGAGACGAAAATCTACAACTGGAAGGTTTACAAGGCGTTTAACGTTTACACCATTGAAGAACTGAAAACCGACGAGTTGGACAACTGGTTTGATAGCCCGAGTTAAACAAGAACTAATGCAAATTCAGTGGCTTATTGATTTACAGGGTAAATTGTTCCAGTCTGGCTAACCGTCAAGCATTATATGAAGGCGTTTCTTCCACTCGTCCTCATCAACGACCTCAAAGCGCATCACTTTATCGCGCATAGCCGGCACAAATTCTGCCCAATCCTTCCGCTCTGCATGTTCTGAACAAATGTCGAAAACTGACCGCTTGTAATCTGTGTCCTCAGATCGTTCAAGATGCATTCCCTTGGTCTCCACCACAAAAACCCGGTGGTAAGGATCACCGACCCCTGGCTCGTCTGCTTTCAGAGTGAAGATGAAGTCCGCGTATATTCGTCCGCGTTTCCACCCTTGCACATAGTAGTCCTTGCGGGATCGATTCCGGTACCAGAAGAACAGACGCTCCTGTTGATCGAGGTACGTCGCAACCTTGTTCTCCAAACCATTCAACTCATCTTCGTTGGTACGCTCGAACAGGTTGAGAAGATATTGACCGCCATCCTCCCGGTTTGCCTGCTTCTCATTCTTTGTCTCAATGGTTACAGGAAGACGATTGAATTTCAAATCATCTGTGACAACGATGAAACGCATTGTTCCCGCGTCAAGCGCCTCTTCGAATACCTTTTTTGATAACCGGTCACGCTCAATCTCCAGATGCTTACGAAGTTCTTCGAGAATAAACACATAATTTCCAAGCACTCGTTCACGCGAATATTTCGTCAGCAGTTCATTGAATACTCTCCGGGCCAATTCACTGCCGCGCCACGGATTCGGTACTACGTCCACTAAATGACTGGCGGCGAAAAAATAGTCAACTTCACGTTCCTGGAAAGCAGTTGTTTGAACATCCGGGGTGTCAGACTTGTCCATCGGAAGCGGGGGCTCCAGTCCCGTGTGTAATTCAATGTCTTTCGGCCCCTCCTCACTGAGCGGCAACTCCAGCAGCGCCTGGATATCCAACTGTTTCCACGGTACGCGAGCTAGAATGTCCGCTTCGTAATGCACCAACCGCCATTGATGGCTGTCTTTGATCATAAACGCAGGCAGCACCAGATCGCGGGTCGTCTGCCGGTACTTCGAGCGTTGTTTCAGTACAATCGTATTATCTTGCTGTAGCTCCTCCCCTGTATCGTCTGTAATTCTGCCTTCCAGATCATGCAGCCCTTCAAAACTAAACCCCTTGCGGATATCATTTAACAATTCCGCCCCCTTGCGCTGAAAGCAGAAAACATAACTTTCATCCAGCCAGGAGACATGGGTTTTTTTTGCATAGGGCTGTCTGAGAATGCGACCGACAAGCTGCGTCAAAGCGCTCTTCGATGCAGGATTCGTCAGGATCGTCAAAATATAGGCAAACGAGCAATCCCACCCCTCTTGTAACGCCTGTTTCGTAATAATGAAGCGAACAGGACAATTGCGCGACAACAGACCACCTGTTTCGTCCACGTCCTTTAATTCATCCTTCACACTCGTCTTGATTGCTATATGCTCTGCTTTAATATCCGGATAGCGCAATAGATAGTCCTTGACGTCGTCGGCATGAATAACGCCTGGTTTTCGTTGAGCCTTGCCGGTACGTTCTACCTGGATAAGACAGATGGGTCGAATGTACACGCCTGTCTTCCCTTCATATATCCGCGCCTCCATTTCCAACATTTTACGGTGTTCTATCGAAGCGCACAGCGCATCTTTCCAGCTCGTACTTGAACTGTTTTTGATGTGCAGGTCGAGCTTTACCATCTCTTCCTTGTTCAATTCGTTTCCCCGAATATCAACGAGTACATTCGCGCTCCGGTGTGGAGTTGCGCTCAATTCGACGATCATGCATGGATTAAAACCTTCCAGTGTCTTTTTAGCATTCAGGCTGTACGCCTTATGGCCTTCATCCAGGATAACCAATGGCTGTAACAAGCGTAGAGTGTTGCCAAGCGACGTCTTTGCCTGTGGGTACCATAATGATGACTTAAACGTATCGAGATTGGATACTTGCTCCAGTAACGCCTTATGTCCGGCAACATCGTCATCTTTCGGAAAAAATCGATCGAAACCGCCACTATCCCTGAACATTCGCAACTGTTCTTTGGTTTGCCGATTTGCGGAAGGCAGCATCAGAAGAAGTATGCAAAGACTCTCTTTCACTTCCTGCGGCCCAAAGTAACTGGTTTTTTCCAGCACCCGCGTCCGGTTAGCCGATGCCAGATCGAGTTGTTGGCGGTACGGATGATCCCGATCTTTGAGAGCTTTCAACGTCTGGTTGTAAATCTGGGTGGTTGGGACGACCCACAGTACTAAACCCGTCCGCCGATGCAGGTAGTGCTTAAAAACGAGGTCCACCGTCTTGATTGCAAGTAAGGTTTTGCCGCCTCCGGTGGGAATCTTGAGACAGAATGTCGGCAATGGCTCTCCCAGGCTATTTCTTCGCGACAGATACGAACGCAAGATACCAGTTTTTTTCCATGCCCTACGCACCCAGTCAAAATCCAATTCAGGATCTAATGTCGCTGACTTGGCGCGCCACTTCGTCAGCTGCTCAAGAAACGTCCTGACGGTCGTCAGTGTGCGCTTCTGGTACTCTTTAAGGATCACTTGTCAGCGTCCCGGACGCGTTCTGTCTGGCAGGTTATCAACCGTTTCGTATATTTGAAACGGGAGTTGCTGAAAGGTAATATTGTACTGATTCAGGAATTCCTGATCGAGGTACTTGGTCGGCGCGAAAACAAGCTTATTTTGTGTATCTCCCGGTAGTTTTCTGGCAATATCCAAGGTAAGCGCCAAATCCTTGAGTTTTTCAATTTTCGGTTCATAGATCAGAAACACGTGGTAGTGACGGCTTTTACCGATGAACCAGTCTTCACGTCTAACCTGGTTGGCTTCAAACTCCTCGCCCGTGGCAGTGAAGAAAACGTATCCGGCTAACCTCTCGTAGTCAGGGAGGTTTGAACCGTCAAGCAGTGATTCCTGGCGCATCGGCTTAGCGAGCTTGAAGTAGCTGAACGTGTCCCCAAGCCCAACGTTCAGATTCTCATTTTTTGCGGAAGGAACACCAGCGATGACTTGACGCACACGCTCAGCGGTCACTGAATCCACATAATCTTCACACTCGATCAGTATGAAACGTCGATTGCCGCCATCTTCCTTGTTCAGGGCAAGTACAGCGTGTGCGGTCGAGCCGGATCCAGCAAAAGAGTCGAGGATGATAGAGTCTCTATCAGTGGCAACTTTCAGAATATGCTTTATCAGGCTGGTTGGCTTAACGGTATTGAATACATCCTCCGATCTTTCAAAATTCAATATGGAAACGAGCTCTTTTTTTGCGTCCTGAGTATGCCCGACATCCGAGTAAAACCACAGTGTTTGCGGCACAACACCTTCTTTAACTTCAGACAGATAACGCTTGAGGCGTGGCATATTATCACCGCCAACCCCCCACCAGATCCGGCCACTTTTGTCGAATTCGGCAAATTTTTCTTTGGATATCCGAAAATAATTTCCAATTGAAGGCTTGAACTTCTTTCCGGCAGGACTCGTAACTTCGTAGGTACCCTGACTATAGTAGTTCCGTGCGGTCAAATCACTCGAAGACCATGCTCCGCGAGGATCGTTATCAGGGTTTTTATATCGTTCGATTGCCTGTTCACTGCGTTCCAACAGATGTGGTGTCCACGCTTCGGCATTGTTTGCATAAACCAAAATGAAATCGTGGTCTTCCGAAAAATGTCGGGCTGTGTTCTTAGGAGAAAAATTTTTCTGCCAAATCACTGTGGCGATAAAGTTCTCCTCCCCGAATACTTCGTCCATAAGACAGCGGAGATGGTGAACTTCGTTATCGTCTATAGAAATAAAAATGGCTCCATCGTCCCGGAGGAATTCTCGTAGCAGCTTCAAACGAGGCAGCATCATGCAGCACCACTTGTCGTGCCGGGTGAGATCCTCCCTGTCCACTACTTGACCCAGCCAGTCGCGCATCATTGGCGAGTTGACGTTATCATTGTAAACCCAGCTTTCGTTACCAGTGTTGTAAGGCGGATCAATGTAGATACATTTAACCTTGTTGTGGTAAGTCGGCAGAAGCGATTTCAATGCGGCCAGATTATCGCCCTCAACGATCAGATTATCATGGAGACTCGTCTTTTCACTCACCCCCCTGGTACTGACCGGCTTCAATTCGTGGAACGGAACCGCCAAATGATGGTTTTGTACAAATACTCTTCCTTTGAATTGCAGTGAAGGCATATCAGGACCTCATTGTCACACCAAAGACCGTAAAGAGGCATGTAGATACGGCCGCAAGGTTTTCGCTATGTATGCACGATCTTGCCCAGCCTGTTCCGTCTTGTCAAGCCGCTTGCAACAGATTGCAGTCATTCCCGCTAACTCTGTTGAACTTGATTCCTGATTTAATCAGTCACAGAGTACACAGAGGTAAAAGTTCCCAGGGTATAAAAATGATTCCCTGAACACTCTGTGCTCTCTGAGTTCTTCTGTGGCTGAAATAAACTCTGTGACCGGACGTGTTTAAGCCAGGGGCTTTGACAGGAAATCCCAGAAGATAATAAAGAAGATCGTCGAGATCACCAGGGTCAGCAGCATGACCGGCAGGCCTTTCCTGAACCAGAGGCCCGGCGTGATGCGCAGGCTCGGATCGTTCTCGTTTCTTGCCAGGCGCTCGGAAATCGTCACGATGAACACGTTCGCCGTCGAACCGATATGGGTCCCGTTGCCGCCCATACCGACGCCGACGGCCAGACCCCACCACAACGGCGTAACGTTAATGCCGACCGTTTCCATGCTCAGGATGATGGGAATCATGGCTGCCGTGAAGGGAATGTTATCGATGGCCGCCGACATGATGGCTCCCACCCACATCAGGATGATGGTCGCCACCAGCAGGTCCTGTTGTACAAATGGCGTAATATAGTTGCCGATGTACATCAGGAACCGGCTGTGTTCCACGCCCCCCACCAGCATGAACAGGGAAATGAAGAACACCAGCAAGGTGATTTCCACGTGCTCGAACGTATTGTCCATGATGATCTTTCGGGACACGTACATCAGCGACACCATGCCGATTGCCGCGACGAACCAGGGTTCCCAGTGCAGCGTATGATGGAGCATGAACAGAATGACCATGACACAGAGGATGATGATAGAAGCATTCCATACCCTCGGGTTTTTTAATTCCGTCGAATAGTCGGATACGTCTGCCGGGGTTTCGGCCAGTTCCTCCTTGAACAGGTATTTCAGCAGGATCAGTACGCCTATCCAGGCAATGAACACCGGCGGCACCATGTGAATGGCGAAATCGTTGAACGAGATATTGGCCGCGGAACCGATCATCAGGTTCGGAGGATCGCCCACCAGGGTGGCGACGCCGCCGGTGTCCGATAACAGGGCAGCCGCCAGCAGGTAGGGGATCGGGGTAATCTTCTGCGCCCGTGCGATAAGGATGATAAGCGGGCCGAAGATCACCACCGTGGTCACGTTGTCCAGCAACAGGGACAGAACGGTGACACAGGTGCCTATCAGGGCCAGCAACATGTACAGGCGGCCCTTGCTGAAATTGGCGATCCGGTAGGCCAGCATATCGAAGCCGCCGGTGGGGATCATCATGGCAATCACCGTCATCATGGCGCCCAGCAGGAAGACCACGTTCCAGTCCACCGCTTCAACCGCCAGTTCCGGGTTGTAAAAACCGTAAACCTGCCCGACAATCACCATGGCGACGGCGCCGCCCGCCGCCACTTTCATGCGCTCCAGCCCATGCAGCATCTCGGTGAAAATACCGATAAATGTCACCGCCAGCACGATTGCCGATACCAGCATGGCCTCGTTGAACACCAGCGGTTCATCAACCACCGACACTTGCCCGTGCACGGCCTCTGCGAATGCCGAAATGGGAAACAATATCAATGCCAGTACGCAGAAAATACTTCTATTTGTCATTTTAACATCCTGATTTTAGTTATAAATTAATCAATTTCCAATTGCCGAGGAAGAACCACCCCCGGTATGAACTGTGAGATTATAAACTTTGCAATTTATCCAATCAATAGCAGGCTTTTCTGTAACTACTCGCCCCCCTTATCCTGATTGGCCGGGTTATTCTGTGGTGGTTTCTCTACCATAGTGGCGGCGTTGCCGTTGAGTGCGATGTCGATGGCGGCGAGGGGATTGTAGCCCTGGCAGGCCATGGACTGCAAGTAGCTGGAGATACGGCAGTAGGCGGCGGCGTAGTCGGGGGTGCGGAAGCAGCCTGAGACTTTCTGTTTGACCTTGGCCATGCGGATATCGCGCTCGGCGCGGTTGTTGGTGAACGGCACCTCGGGGTCGCGGGCGAAGCGGAGCACTTCGGTTTCGTACTTGATAAGGGCCTCGTGCAGGTTCTCGGCATCGGATTTGGCGATGCGCCCGCGTCGTTTGGTCTGGCGGGGCGGGGGTTTGGGGAGTTCTCTTTTGGCCTGTGTGAGGAGGGTGCGGTAGCGTGTGCGCACGGCCTTGTAGTCGGGCTCGCTGAGCGCCTTGTCGGGGTGTTCACGCACCTGTCGGCAGGTCTTGAGCAGGAGTGTTCCCATGCGCCTGGCCCAGGCATGGCCGTGGGCCTCTTCGATGAAGCGGAGGTCGCGTAGCAGGTGGCTGCCGCACAGGGCATGCTCGCAGTTGTCATAGGCAAAGCAGCTGGCCCAGCGGTCGTGGACGAGGACGCCGCGGTAGCGGGGGATGATGTTTAACTCATCGATGGCGTCGCGCCCGCGCTGTCGATGGACACACTTCAGCGTCAGGTGGCCGGCGCTGACGCTGTGCAGCCAGTGGGTCTTACGACCGATGCGCAGGCCGGTTTCGTCCGCGTGCAGCACGGGCTCGGCGAGCAGGCGTGTCACCGCGGCGGTCTCCCACCCGGCCAGGGCCTCGTGCAGGCGTGTGAGCCAGGCCAGCAGGGTGGCCTCGGCGAGTGTGCGTCCGGTCAGCGCCGCGAGGGTCTGTGCGGTGCGCCGGAGCGAGAGCATCTGGGCAGTCAGCAGGTGGGTGGCGAACGCCACGATACCGTGGCCGTACTGCAAGGGCCCCGGCATGTCCTCGGGGAACCGGCCGCGGGTCTCGGTACGACAACGCGGACAGGTCTTGACCTCGGCCTCGACCGTCAACTCACGCGTCTCGAAGACGATATCGACCTGCACGCGCCGCTCGTGCTCGTGCGGACTGACGTTGGTGAGTGCGTGTCCGCAGGCCCGGCACTCGGTGACCGGCGCGGTGCGCGTCTCAACCACCAGACGGTTGGCGCTGCCGTGGGCGGCGCCCGCCCGCGGGCCCTTGCCTTTGGCGCCAGGGCGCCCGCGCGCAGTCTCGTCCGTGCCAGTCCGGGAACTCGGCAGGCCGGAGTTCTGTGACCCCTTCGGCGTGGTCCTCTCCATGAACACCGCCAGCAGCAACTCGAACAACAGCAGCATCGCCTCAAACAGGGCGCGGCCCTCGGGGGTCATCCTGCCGTCCGCGCACAGCGTCGCAAAGCGCGCCTTCAAGGCCTCGAACTCCGTGCGCAACGAGGCTTTGTTTACCGTTGCCATGGCCTCACTCCACTTCCACCGCCATCATCGCCGCCAACACCGCCAGGCGCTCCGCCGCCGGCAGCGCCCGGTAACGCCGGCCCCAGTTCGCCGCCTTGCGCTTGACCTGCTGGCGATGGGTGAAGTTGCGCCCCGCATACCCGGCCCAGAACACCCGGTCCGGCTCGAAGTTGAACCACACCCGCTCGGTCACCACCCCCGCCTGGTTCATCACCTGTAACGACACACGGCGCCAGCCCGACAGCCGCTCGTCATACAACGCCGACGGATAGCCCGACACCATCACCGCACAGGGCAACCGCTTGAGCAGCGCCAGCAATGCCTCGTGGTCACCCTCGTCATAATCATGACGGTAACGCCGACCCGACTTGCGCGTGCTGTGCAAATATGGCGGGTCGCTGTATACCAACTCCGTGCCGTCAAACGGAAAATCCGCCAGAAACCGGTGGCAACAACCGTGTACCAGTTCCACCGGATAATCGCACTCAAACGCCGACAGCGCCCGCCCATCGATGTCAATCCCGATGTTGCGCAGCGCCGCCGGCTTGCGCCGCATGATGGCCCCGCCGCCCAGGTGCGTCTCAATGTACACACTGTGCGGCGGCATCAGCGCAATCAACGGCTGGCACAGCCCCGTCGTTGCTTTCGAACCGAGATACGCATTCCCCATGGCGCCTACCATAGCGCCACAAAACTATTGTGTCAAGCGCTCCTTGCCTGCAAATTCAGGTAGAATTATCGGGTAGGGGGTGAGTAGTTACGCTTTTCTTATATAATGGCCAGCCATGATGACCCGGCAATCCGTCAAAATGGGGCTCCTGGTATCCGGCCTGGTTGTGCTGGCAGCCGTCATCGGCGTGCTGGCCGCCATGTACCAGGACAAGGAACCGGAACCCGCTGTCCCCGGCCTGCTCTGGCCCGGACCGAAAACCCTGGGGCCGTTCAGCGCCATCGACCATGACAACAATCCCTTCACACTGACTGACCTGCGCGGCAAGTGGTCGCTCCTGTTCTTTGGTTTTACGCACTGCCCCGATATTTGCCCCGTCACGCTGGCGGTCATGGACAAGACGCGCAGTCGGCTTGACCAGGCCGGAGATGTACAATTCGTGTTCGTGACGGTCGACCCCGAACGGGATACCTCAGAGCGTATGGAACAATACCTCACCTCTTTCAACCCGGAATTTATCGGCCTTGGTGGTTCGGCAGAACAAATAGCAGGTTTGACGGGCCAGATCGGCCTGCCCTATTTTCGGGATAAAACGCAGGATGAGGAAAACTACCTCGTCGACCACGGGGCATCCCTGTTCATGATTGATCCCCTGGGCCGCCTGGTGGGGATATTTTCTGCGCCCCATGACGCTCTTGACGTTACCGACAGGTTTAACCGCATCAGGGAATTTATTGAGTGAGGAAGATGGGGCCAGGCCGGGATACCATCCTACCGCTCCACCTGCTCTCCAGGCTGATGTACAAGGCGACGCGCTGGTCCTGGCGTCCCTGGAAAAATGCCTTGATCCGGCTGTTTATCTGGAAATACAGCGTTGACATGAGCCAGGCACAAGAGTCTTCAGCCGATAACTATGCGACTTTCAACGAGTTTTTCACCCGTGCGCTGAAACCCGGCCTGCGCGCCATAACCCGCACGGCCGGCAGCCTGATCTCTCCGGTAGATGGCGCTGTCAGCGCAACGGGAACAATAAGAGATGAGCGACTGCTCCAGGCCAAGGGCAGGGACTACTCACTGGCCGAACTGGTTAACGGCGACCGGGAACACAGCGAACACTACCGGAACGGCAGCTTTATCACCCTTTACCTGTCCCCCCGTGATTACCACAGGGTGCACCTGCCTGCCGACGGAGAACTGCATTACATGGCTTATGTTCCCGGGCAACTGTTCTCCGTCAATCCCGCCAGCGTGCAGCGCGTGGATGGATTGTTTGCCCGCAATGAACGCTTGATTACGACATTTCGCACGGAGGTCGGCATGCTGTCCATTATATTCGTAGGCGCGGTTTTCGTAGGTTCGATGGAAACGGTATGGCACGGCCAGGTCACTCCCGCCGACCGGCGGAAATACTTCCGGCAGTACTATGAGCCCGGCATGGTTTTCAAACAGGGAGATGAAATCGGGCGCTTCAATATGGGTTCTACGGTGATCCTGCTGACGGAGCCGGGCAGGATCAACTGGACTGTGCCCGGCGCTCGGGTGGTTATGGGACAGGTGATAGGGGTCAGGGGCTAGGGGCCGGAGACTGACCCCTGATCACTAGCCCCTGGCCCCTGATCCCTGTCCCCTGCCTTTGGTCCCTTTATAAATGAAGCCGGGAAATGCAAAGACTACGAACAGGAAGAAAGTGACTGCATAAAATTCCCAGTCCTGCGCGTGGGTTTCCCCCTGCATTTTTTTCTCCACCCCCAGGGCAAGGAACCCGGCAAGAAAATACAGCAGCAACCACTCAAGCAGGCACATCCACACCGTTTTTTTCTCAGGCATGATAAACAGCAGGAAGCGTCCGTAAAACCAGGGAACGTTGGCCAGGAAAACCGTAACGATAATCAACAACCAGGTAATATTACCCGCGGACATGGGCAGGAGGGATCAAAATCCCAATACGGCCGTGCAGATCCGTATGAGTTCTCCCGGCGCAAAGCCCAGCGCCAGGATTGCCAGGCCGTTCAGGCTTACCAGCATTCTTACCTGCAGGTCCGTTCCAATCTCCGGCGCGGTTTCCGCCCGGTCAAAATACATGAGCTTGACTACCCGTAAATAA
This sequence comes from Gammaproteobacteria bacterium, assembly GCA_965204045.1. Taxonomy (GTDB): domain Bacteria; phylum Pseudomonadota; class Gammaproteobacteria; order Eutrophobiales; family Eutrophobiaceae; genus JAAXHV01. Next base: position 2,607,581 of record CBDBDW010000002.1, on the reverse strand, counting down.
TAATAGGCGCCGACCACGGAAAAGATCACGGCCAGGACTGCCAGCCAGATATGACCGATAGCGATCACTTCCTTGATGACATACCATTTGGCCCAGAATCCCAGGAACGGAGGAACCCCGGCCAGGGAGAACATGAACAACAGCATGATCAAGGCAAACCAGGGACTGGAATCGGCAAGTCCCTTGTAATCGTCAAGATTGTCGGCCTCATGCCCCTTGCGGCCGGCAAGTATGATGAAACCGAATGCGCCCATGCTCATGATCACATAGGCAATAACGTAGAACAGGGCGCCGGCATAGGTCGCTCCCTGGTCGGCCTGCAGGCCCGGCAGGATACCCAGGATCAGGAAGCCGGCGTGGGCGATGGCGGACCAGGCCAGCATACGTTTAATATTGGACTGTGAGATGGCAACTATATTTCCGACCGCCATTGACAACAGGGAGAGAACGATCAGCATTCCCTGCCAGTCGACGTGCAGGGGTTGCATGCCGTCGATAAGCAGGCGTATCGCCATGGCGAAAGCGGCCGCTTTCGGCGCCGTGGCCAGGAACAGGGTGACCGCCGTGGGAGAGCCTTCATACACGTCCGGCAACCAGGAGTGGAAAGGGACCGCGCCCAGTTTGAACGCGATGCCGACAACGACGAAGACCAGTCCGAACAGGAACACTATCCTGTTGTCAACCGGGGAACCGAGATGCGCGGCGAGTTCCGGGAGTATGATCGTGCCGGAGACGCCGTACAAAATCGAAATCCCGTACAACAGCAAACCGGACGCCAGGGCGCCCAGGACAAAATATTTCATGGCCGCCTCGGAGGCGGTTCCGGACTCCTTGTTCATTGCCACCATTGCGTACAGGGAGAGCGACATCAGTTCCAGGCCCAGGTAAACGGTCAGCATGCTGTACGCGGATACCATGACCAGCATACCCAGCACGGCAAACAATCCGAGCACGAAATATTCGCCCTGCAGCAGGTCGCGCTGGCGGAAATAATGGTATGAATACAGGAACACGACAATGGAAGCGGCGCAGACAGTGACCTTGAGCACGGCGCTCAGGGGGTCAAGGATAAAGTGCTGATTGAACAGCGCCATGCGGTCATCGGGATACAGCCAAATCACGAGGACCATGACAACCGCCAGGGAAACCTGGGCCAGCAGGTAGGTCAGCAGCTTGTTCGGGCTCCTTGAGAACACGTCACACACCAGGACCAGGCAGGCAAGCGCCAGCAGGACAAGTTCCGGCAGGACAAACAGGATTTCGGCAGTTATAGACATATTCAGGTAACTTTCGATTGGGAAATGTGTTCCACCAGGTGGTTGAGTGTTGGTTCCATCAACTCGAACAACGGCGCCGGCCACAGGCCCAGCAACAGCACTGCGACCGCAAGCAACAACAGGAATGAGGTCTCGCGCAAGGAAACATCCTGCAAACCGGCCACCTTTTCATTGGCCACGTCGCCGAAAATGACCCGTTTATACATCCATAACGTGTAGGCGGCGCCGAGGATCAGTACGGTCGCGGCTATCACGGCGATCCAGGCGTTTGCCCGGAAACTGCTCAATATGACCAGGAATTCGCCGACGAACCCGGATGTGCCGGGCAGACCGGCGTTGGCCATGGCAAACAGCATCATGAACGACGCGAACACGGGCATGGTATTGGCCACGCCGCCATAGTCGGCGATCTGCCGGCTGTGCACCCGGTCGTACATTACGCCGACGCAGAGGAACAGGGCGGCCGAGATCAGCCCGTGGGAAACCATCTGCATCATGGCGCCGGCCAGTCCCATCACCGCATCCGCGTTCGACCCGGCCTGCTCCATGATGGAAAACACGATAAAAAATCCCAGCGTCACAAACCCCATGTGGGAAACGGACGAGTAGGCGATCAGTTTTTTCATGTCCTGTTGCGCCAGGGCCACGAAGCCGATATAGACGATGGCGATCAATGACAGGACGATCATGAAACCGGCCATGGCGGCCCCGGCATCCGGGGTGATGGGCAGGCTGAAACGGATAAACCCGTATCCTCCCATCTTCAACAGGATCGCGGCCAGGATCACCGAACCGCCGGTCGGCGCTTCCACGTGCGCGTCAGGCAGCCAGGTGTGCACCGGCCACATGGGTATTTTCACGGCAAACGCGAGCAGGAACGCAATGAATATCCACTTCTGCTCGGCCAGCGACAACGGCAGCCTGTACAGGTCGAAGATGTAAAAGCTTCCCATTTTCGAATACAGGTACAACAGGGCCACCAGCATGAATACCGAACCCAGGAAGGTATACAGGAAAAACTTGATGGTGGCATAGATACGCCCCGGACCGCCCCATACGCCGATGATCAGGAACATCGGGATCAGCATGGCTTCCCAGAAAAAGTAGAACAGTATCGCATCCAGTGATACGAATACCCCGATCATCAACCCTTCCAGGATAAGGAATGCCGCGAGGTACTGGGACAACCTGGTTTCTATGACCACCCAGCAGGCGGTCACCACCAGCGCCGTGGTAAACGTCGTCAACAGGATCAGGGGGACCGAGATGCCGTCAACCCCGAGGTGGTAATTGATGTTGAAAGTGTCTATCCACACGGAATATTCGACGAACTGCACCAGGATGGAAGTGGTGTCGAAGCGGAAGTACAGCAATGTGGACAGCAGGAAAACCAGTGAGGATACGACCAGTGAGAATAATTTGGCCGACTCCCGCTGCCGGTCTCCCACCAGCAGCACGAATATGCCGCCCAGTATGGGCGCCCAGATCAATAAACTGAGAAGTGGCAGGGATTGAAACATACTGGGCAGCCCGGGTTTACATCAACTGGTGCACGAATACTGCCAGCAGCAGTAACAGGCCGATAATCATCGCAAACGCGTAGTGGTACAGGTAACCGGTCTGCAGCGTCCTGATCGAGGCCGAAAACCGGCGTACCGCCCTGGCTGTTCCATTCACCAGGAAACCGTCAATCGCGCGCACGTCGCCCCACTGCCAGAGCGCGTTGCCGGCGTTGCGCGCGCCGCCCGCAAATACGGCCTGGTAGATCTCGTCAAAATAAAATTTCCTGACAAACAACCGGTAAATCACGGCAGACATATCGGCAATCCTGCCCGGCCAGTGCGGATGCCTGATGTAACACAGCCAGGCAACGAAAATCCCGGCCAGCGCCAGCCAGACCGGCGCATGCTTCCAGGAATTCACGAAGATATCGAAGGCGCCGGAATAATGGGAAACCATTTCATTGAACCAGGCTGCATGTCCGGCAGAAACACTGATCGCATCTTTGTAGTAGTCACCCAGCACCATGGGACCCACCAGGAAAGCGCCGATTGCCAGGGATGGAATGGCAAGCATGAACAGGGGGAAGGTCACCACGCCCGGCGATTCACTTAACTGCTCCCAGGTATGCCGGTCCATCCTCTCCTCGCCGTGAAACGTCAGAAAGAACAGGCGGAAAGTATATAACGCGGTAATAAACACGCCGGCCAGTACCGCGGCGTAGGCAAGACCCGCAAACGGAAGCTGCGAATAATGCACCGCCTCGATGATGGCGTCCTTGGAGAAAAAACCGGAGGTAAGCGGAAAACCGACCAGGGCCAGCGAACCGATTAACGCGGTAAACCAGGTTACCGGCATATAGCGGTACAATCCTCCCATTCTGCGCACGTCCTGTTCATGGTGCAGGGCGATGATCACGGAACCTGCCGCCAGGAACAGCAAGGCCTTGAAAAAGGCATGGGTGACCAGGTGGAAGATCGCGACCGAGTAGGCGGACGCGCCGAGCGCCACCGTCATATAGCCCAACTGGGACAGGGTCGAATAAGCGATTACCCGTTTAATGTCATGCTGGACCAGGCCCAGCAGGCCCATGAAAAAAGCCGTGACCGCGCCGACCAGCAAAATCAGGCTGAGGGCAGTCTCCGACAACTCGTACAATGGCGACATGCGCGCCACCATGAAGATTCCCGCCGTCACCATCGTGGCCGCATGGATTAACGCGGAAATGGGTGTCGGACCTTCCATGGAATCCGGCAGCCAGACGTGCAGGGGAACCTGGGCGGATTTGCCCATGGCGCCGATAAACAGGCAGATGCAGATGAAGCTCAATACGGACCACTCCATGCCGGGGACCAGGGAAAGAGTCGAGTTTTCCAGCGTTCCGGCCTGACTGAATACCTGCATGTAATCAAGTGAATTGAAATACATCAGCACTGCGGCAATGCCGATTAGGAAACCGAAATCACCTATCCGGTTGACTATGAATGCCTTCAGGCTTGCAAAGAGGGCGGATTCGCGCTTGAACCAGAAACCGATCAACAGGTACGACACCAGCCCGACTGCTTCCCAGCCGAAAAACAACTGGACGAAGTTATTCGACATCACCAGCATCAGCATGGCAAAGGTGAACAGGGAAATATAACTGAAAAAACGCTGGTAGCCCGGATCATCCCGCATGTAACCGATGGTGTAGATATGGATCATCCAGGAGACGAAGCTTACCACCAGCATCATCGTCACGGATAACTGGTCCACCAGGAAACCCACGGAAAATTTCAATTCTCCAAGCTTCAGCCAGGTGTAGATTTCGGCGTTATATACCTCTCCACCGTCAAACATGAGATGCTTCCAGGCAAACAGGGAGAGGACGCTGGAAATGCCTGTTCCGATGATCGTCACCCAGTGCGCCCCGCTCCTGCCTATGAAGCGTCCTCCCAGGCCGGCTATGATCGCCCCGGCCAACGGAGCCAGCACGATTGCGAGATAAACGTCTTTCATGTCGAGCGCCTATCCCTTCAAGGTATCCAGGTCAACCACGTTGATGGTATTCCGGTTGCGGAACAGCACCACCAGTATCGCCAGGCCGATGGCGGCTTCCGCCGCGGCGACCGTCAGGATGAAGAAGACGAAGACCTGGCCGTGTATATCGCCCAGGAAATGGGAAAATGCAACGAAGTTCAAATTCACGGACAGCAACATCAACTCGATGCACATCAACAGGATGATGACATTTTTCCGGTTGATGAAAATGCCCGCCACACTGATGCAGAACAGCATTGCGGCCAGGACCAGGACTTCACTGAGTTCAATCATTTTATTGTTTTGCCACAGGTTGTTTTGCCACAGAGGACACAGAGAGCACAGAGTGAACAGCCACTCCGTTCGTCATTCCTGCGAAAGCAGGAATCCAGTAGACAAAAAAACTCCTTATAAGGAATGTCTGCTTACTGGATTCCCGCCTGCGCGGGAATGACGAATTATTGCTGTTTCTCAAACCAGTCAACTCTGTGTCCTCTGTGGCTTCATTTGTCTGTGGATGAATCCATGTTGACCAGGCGCACCCGTTCCTCGCGTTTTATGGCCACCTGTCTGCCGGGTTTCGGCGTGCGCTGGGCGCGGGGTGTGCGCATGGTCAGACCGATCGCTGCGATAATCGCGACCAGCAGTATCGCCCCGGCAACCTCAAAGGGGTAAATATATTCGGTGAACAATGCTTTGCCGAGCAACCGGGTATTGCCGGCAGCGGCTTCAAACTGACCGGCGCCGGCTCCCGCGTCGGACAGAATGCCTCCACCACCTACGATCAATCCCATGGCGGCAAGCATCAGCACGGCGACCAGCAGGCCGACGGGTAAAAAGCGCGAAAAACCCTCGCGCAGCGTCGAGACGTTAATATCCAGCATCATCACTACGAACAGGAACAACACCATCACTGCGCCGACGTAAACCAGCACCAGCGCGATGGCGAGGAATTCCGCTTCCAGTATCAACCAGATCGCCGCGCTGCAAAAAAACGAGAGAACCAGGAACAGCGCGGCATGCACCGGGTTCCGCACGGAAATCACCATGCAGGCCGAGAAGACCAGGAATGCCGCAAAAATGTAGAAAATGGATTGTTCGAGCATTGTCAGTTTTCAGGGGGACAGATTTGAAATCTGTCCCCTTTTGTGGCCGTATTTATTCATTAATTACCGGTAAAGGGCTTCCGTGGCGCGGTCCCGGGCAATCTGTTCTTCCGCCATATCTCCGACTTCAAGCAATCTTTGTTTGGTCATCAGCAGGTCGGAGCGCTGTTCTCCGTGATATTCGTAGATACGCGTCTCAACTATGGAATCGACCGGGCAGGATTCCTCGCAGAAACCGCAAAAAATACACTTCGCCAGGTCTATGTCATAACGGGTGGTCCTGCGTGTGCCGTCATTCCGCTGTTCGGAGTCGATAGTGATGGCCACGGCGGGGCAGACGGCCTCACACAACTTGCAGGCAATGCAACGCTCCTCACCGTTCGGATAGCGGCGCAAGGCATGCAGACCCCGGAAGCGGGGCGACTGGGGTGTCTTTTCTTCGGGATACTGCACCGTGATCTTGCGCCTGAACAGGTAACGTCCCGTCAACCGCAGTCCCTTCAACAGTTCCCACAGCAAAAAACTCCTGAAATAATCTTTAAATTTCATCATATTGTTTTGCCACAGAGGACACAGGTTGGGTCATGTCTCTGTTCGTCATTCCGGGCTTGACCCGGAATCCAGTCAAACAAGCATTCATTATAAGGAGTCTTGTTGTCTACTGGATTCCTGCATTCGCAAATGACGAACGGGGCTGATATTCACCCTGTGTCCTCTGTGGTTAATTGAACCAAGGCCCGACCCCTGCGACGACCATGCCGGAAACGACGACAATCCAGACGATGGTGATGGGCAGGAACACTTTCCAGCCCAGGCGCATGATCTGGTCGTAGCGATAACGGGGGAATGTCGCCCTGAACCACAGGAACAGGAACAGGAACAACGAGGTCTTGACCAGGAGCCATAAGATATTCGGCTCACCGAGATCCCCCAGAAACGGCATGCCCTGGAAGGGAGACAGCCAGCCCCCACAGAACAGCACAGCCGTCAGTACGGATATAAGCACCATGTTGGCATATTCCGCCATGAAGAAAATGGAAAATGCCATACCGCCGTACTCGACATGGAAACCTGCCACAAGCTCCGATTCGCCTTCGGCCACGTCAAACGGCGCCCTGTTGGTTTCGGCCACGCCGGAAATAAAATACACCAGGAAAATCGGCAACAACGGCAGCCAGTACCAGTGCAGTATGCTGCCGCTCTGCGCTTCCGTTATGCGTCCGAGGTTCAGGCTGCCCGCGGCAATGAGCACACACACCAGCGCAAAACCCATGGCAATCTCGTAGGAGACTATCTGGGCGGCGGAACGCATGGCGCCCAGGAACGCATACTTGGAATTGGATGCCCAGCCGGCGATGATGACGCCGTACACGGCCAGCGAGGTCAGCGCCAGGATATACAGCAACCCTGCGTCGATATCCGCCAGCACCAGGGTTTCGTCAAACGGAATTACCGCCCACGCGGCCAGGGACGGCGCCATGGCAAGTATCGGCGCGATGACGAACAGGCGCTTGTTGGCGCCCGCGGGTATGATGATTTCCTTGAAGATGAGCTTCACAACGTCCGCAATGGGTTGTCCCAGGCCCCACAGGCGAAACCCGAAAAAGCCGACCCGGTTCGGGCCCAGCCGGCACTGGATATAGCCTATGATCTTGCGTTCGGCGTAAGTCAGGTAAGCGACACAGAACAGCAGGGGAAGCAGTATGGCAGTGATTTTGACCAGGACTTCCAGGGTGTAGAGAGCATTCGAGGCATAGCTGGCGGGCACGAACAGGCCGACTGCCGGGGCAAGGATATGTTCGCTGACCAGGTTGAATATATTCTCAAGCATGGGAGCGGGATACCCGTATCAAGCGCTGTCCAGCGAAACCGGGCCGGATAACGGGCCCAGTCCGGCGCTGCCGGCGTGCCCGCCGTGTATCAGCGCGCAGTCGTCCGCCACGGCGTCATCAATTTTCAGGGGAAGAAACAACTCGGCGGATTGGCCGGTCACCTTGACGCGTTCCAGTTCGTCCAGTCCCAGCCTTTGCGCGGTTTTACGATTGATACGAACGGAATCGTCAGCTACGTCTTCGGTCCGCTGCAATGCCGGGGCATGGCGCACCAGCGCATCGACGGAATTCATGGGCACGTAGCCGATACGCTGAAGACCCTCGTCCTCGCTGCCCCGCGAGAGCGTTTCCGGCATGGTCCAGGCGCCCGCGTTATCCGGTTCGACCTCACCCATCATTTCGGCAGTTTCCGCGCGGACTTCCCCGAATTCGTCGTACCTGAAGCCCGAAAGCCCCTGCCCGCCCGCCAGTGAGCAGATTATTTTCCATGCCGGGCGCGCGCTTCCCGGAGGCGGCGCCGCCGCGGCAAAACTTTGCCTTCGACCTTCCATGTTCAGGTATGAGCCAAGTTTCTCCCCGTACAGGGCCATGGGCAACAACACGTCGGCATACTCTGCCGCGCGCTTGTACCCGGTTACCGCGACGACGCATTCCGCCCCGGCCAGCGCCTCGCGGGCCAGTTTCCCGTCATAAAAATCCAGGTCCGGGTCTGCGTCCAGCAGCAGGTAGGCCGCCAGTTGCCGGGTCAGCATCGCAGTTGCATCGAGGCCCGGGGTTCCGCTGCGCCCCATACCGGGCGACCTGTGAGGGACGGCCCCGGCCAGCCAGGCGCCGGCGCTGTTCGCTCCGTACTCCAGGTAGCCTAGTGTGCCGGACACCCGTTGCGCCAGCGCCGCGGCCAGGAAACGCAGTTGGGACAACTGCGGATGGGAAAGACCCAGGGTTCCGATGAACACGGCCGTCCTGTCAGCCTTGATGAGTTCCCGGGCCATGCTTTTATGATGAGCGCCCGGACGAATCGGGTTCAACAAGGCTCCCAGCGCGTCATCCTTAACTGTGCCATCGACTGCCGCTTTCAGCACTGCCGCAAGTTCGCGCACGAGTTTTGCCGGAGATGCGATGCTTTTGTGAGCAATATCAAAATTGAAACTGAAGTCGACCGGGTTGATCGCCATTACCCTGGCGCCTGCCAGCGCGGCCTTGCGCAGGCGGTGATTGAATATCGGCTGGTCCTTGCGCGGATACCCCCCCACGATCAGGGCCGCATCCAACTGCTCGACCCCGGTGAAAGTCAAACCCAGCCCGGGGTAAGCCGGCGCTTGGTCCTGGTCACTGAAATCCGTCTGCCGCAACCGGTGGTCGATGTTCCCGGACCCGATGCCGTCCATAAACTTCTGCGCCAGGTACAACTCTTCGCAAGTGGACGAAGGGGAAACCAGCGCGCCGACCTTGCCCGCTCCGTGCTGCTCGATGACGGAACGCAGCCTGCCGGCGATATGTTCAAGCGCGGTTTGGCAGTCGACCTCCTGCCAGCCCCGCTTATGCCTGATCATGGCAACCGTCAGGCGTTCGGCGCTGTTCAGTCCTTCATAACTGAAACGGTCACGGTCGGACAGCCAGACCTCATTGATGTCCTCATTCTCTGCCGGGACCACCCGCTTGACCCGGTCGTCTTTTACATGGAAATGGATATTCGAACCTGCGCCGTCATGTGATGCAATGCCGTTATGCTGGGTCATTTCCCAGGTACGGGCCGTGTACCGGAACGGTTTGGACGTCAGCGCGCCGACCGGGCACAGGTCGATCACGTTGCCGGACAACTCGGAAGCCATGCTCTTTTCAATATACGTGCCGATCTCCATGAACTCACTGCGTCCGGTTGCGCCCAGTTCCCGCAGGCCGGCGATCTCTTCTCCGAAGCGCACGCAACGGGTGCAGTGGATACACCGGGTCATGTCCGTCTGCACCAGGGGTCCGATGTTCTTGTCCTGCACTACCCGTTTCTTTTCCTGGTAGCGGGACACGTCCCTGCCGTACCCCATGGCCAGGTCCTGCAGTTCGCATTCCCCGCCCTGGTCGCAGATCGGGCAATCCAGGGGATGGTTGATGAGCAGGAATTCCATCACCGACTTCTGCGCGTCCAGCGCCAGTTCCGACCTGGTGTGGACCTTCATCCCGTCCATGACCGGCGTGGCGCAGGCGGGCAACGGTTTGGGCGCCTTCTCCACTTCCACCAGGCACATGCGGCAATTCGCCGCGACGGTCAGCTTGTCGTGGTAGCAGAAACGCGGCACGTAATTGCCGATCCGGTCGGTCACCTCGATCAGCATCTGGCCGGGAGTGGCTTCCACCTCCCTGCCGTCAATCTCTATTTTTATTGTATTATCAGACATTTACGATGCTTCGGCCATGATTTTCAATCATGTACTCGAACTCGTGCCGGTAGTGTTTCATGAAGCTCTGCACCGGCCATGCCGCGGCGTCGCCCAGGGCGCAGATGGTCCGGCCTTCTATCTTGTTGGCCACGTCGACCAGCTTGTCCAGGTCCTCCATACGGCCCTGGCCGTCGGTGATGCGGGTCAGCATGCGGTACAACCAGCCGGTGCCCTCGCGGCAGGGGGTGCACTGCCCGCAGGATTCGGCAAAATAAAACCGGGAAATGCGCCGCAGCATCCCGACCATGCAGGTGGTCTCGTCCATGACCACCACCGCGCCGGAACCGATGGAAGATCCGACCGCGCGCAATGAGTCATAGTCCATATTGGTTTCCAGCATGATCCCGCCCGGCACGACAGGAACCGAGGAGCCGCCCGGAATGACCGCTTTCAGTTGCCGCCCCTGCCACATGCCGCCGGCCATCTCCAGCAGGTCGCGGAACGGCGTGCCCAGCGGGACTTCGAAGTTGCCCGGTTTCGCCACGTGGCCGCTCACGGAAAAGCACTTGGTCCCGCCGCTGTTCTCCACGCCGAGATCGGCGAACCATTGCGCCCCTTTCAGCATGATTGCAGGCGCGGAGCAGAAACTCTCCGTATTGTTGACCGTTGTGGGCTTGCCGTATAAGCCGTATTGCGCCGGGAACGGCGGCTTGAACCTGGGTTTGCCGGGTTTGCCTTCCAGGGATTCCAGCAGCGCCATTTCTTCTCCACAGATATAGGCGCCGGCGCCCAGCACTGAATAGACGTCTATATCCACCCCGGAACCCATGATGTTTTTGCCCAGGTAACCCGCGTCGTATGCCTCTTGCAGGGCGTCCTCAAAGCGCCGGTACGGTTCATCCATGAACTCGCCGCGGATATAGTTATAACCCACCGAAGCGCCCATGGCGTAACAGGCGATGGCCATGCCTTCCACCAGGGAATGGGGATTGAAACGCAGGATATCCCGATCCTTGCAGGTGCCGGGTTCGCTTTCATCGGAATTGCACACCACATATTTAGGGTTCGGCGCGTCGGGATTCATAAAACTCCATTTCAGGCCGGTGGGAAAGCCGGCGCCGCCGCGTCCGCGCAGGCCGGACCCCTTTATTTCTTCCGTGACTTGCCGGGGCGGTATCTTTTCATCAAGGATTTTTTTCCAGGCTTCATATCCGTCCACCCGGTAGTAATTTTCCAGGGTCCAGGGCTGCTCAAATCCGAGGGTGGCGTAACAGACCGGGTTGATGCCGTTGCCGTTCATTATTTCAGCCCGTCCAGCACCTGGTCCACAACCTCGGGGGTCAGGTTCTCATAGTACTTATGATCCACCATCATCATGGGGGCGCCGCAACAGGCCGCCAGGCATTCCTCTTCCTGCTTCAGGTAAATGCGGTTGTCCCCGGTGCTCTCTCCGACTTTTATACCCAGTTTATTCTCGATATGGCTCACGATATCATCCGCGCCGCGCAGCATGCAGGAGATATTGGTGCAGACCGACACGCTGTGGCGGCCGCAGGCTTCGGTCTCCAGCATGGAATAAAAACTGGCGACTTCGTATACCGCGATGCGCGGCATCTCCAGGTAGTCGGCCACCGCGTCCATCAACTCCCTGGTCAGGAACCCCTTGTTCTCATGCTGCGCCTCGCGCAATGCCGCGAGCACGGCGGACTGCTTCTGATCTGCCGGGAATATCGCGGTCCAGCGATCGATTTCCGCCTTGACATGTCTTGATAATCTCTTGCTCATCATCTGTCAATTTCACCAAATACGATATCCTGTGTCCCAATCATCGCAACAACGTCAGCAAGCATGTGGCCCTGCACCATTTCATCCAGGGACGACAGGTGGACAAACCCGGGGGCGCGCACTTTAAGCCGGTAGGGTTTGTTGGCCCCGTCCGATACCAGGTAAATCCCGAACTCTCCTTTCGGGTGTTCAACGGCTGCATACACCTCACCTTCCGGCACGCAGTAGCCTTCGGTAAACAGTTTGAAATGGTGGATCAGTGACTCCATGTCATCTTTCATCGTCTCCCGCTGCGGCGGGACGAGTTTATGATCATCGATGATGACCGGCCCGGGATTGTTCTGCAACCAGTCAATGCACTGGCTGATGATGGCGGTTGACTGGCGCATCTCCTCGACGCGCACCAGGTATCGATCGTAACAATCGCCGTTGACGCCGACGGGGATGGCGAAGTCCAGTTGATCGTACACCTCGTAAGGCTGCTTCCTGCGCAGGTCCCATTCCACTCCCGACCCGCGCAGCATGGGCCCGGTAAAGCCGAGCTCTATCGCCCGCTCCGGCGTGACAACGCCTATTCCCACGGTGCGCTGTTTCCAGATACGGTTATCGGTCAACAGGGTTTCATACTCGTGGATACATCCCGGAAAACGTTCGACGAACGCCGCAATAAAATCGAGCAGGGAACCCTGGCGCTTCTCGTTCAGCTTTTTTACCTCTGCCCTGGAACGGTTTGATGTTTCCTGGTAGCGCGGCATTTCCGCCGGCAGGTCCCGGTATACACCCCCCGGACGGTAATAGGTTGCGTGCATTCTCGTTCCCGATACCGCCTCGTAGCAGTCCATCAGGTCCTCCCGTTCCCGGAAGCAGTACAGGAACATGCTCATGGCGCCGATATCCAGACCGTGCGCACCCAGCCACATCAGGTGGTTCAGCACGCGGGTAATCTCATCGAACATGACCCGGATATAACGGGCCCGGATGGGCGGGGTTATTCCCAGCAGTTTTTCGATGGCCAGAACGTATGCGTGTTCGTTGCACATCATGGACACGTAATCGAGACGGTCCATGTAACCGATACTCTGGTTATAGGGTTTGCTCTCGGCCAGTTTTTCGGTAGCCCGGTGCAATAACCCGATATGCGGGTCGGCGCGTTCAATCACCTCGCCGTCCATCTCCAGCACCAGTCGCAACACGCCGTGCGCCGCCGGGTGCTGCGGGCCGAAATTCATGATCATGTTGCGGATTTCAGGCATTACTGAAACAGTTCATATTTGCCACAGAGGGCACAGAGACCACAGAGTGAACAGCCACTCCGTTCGTCATTCCTGCGAAAGCAGGAATCCAGTAGACAAAAAAATTCCTTATAAGGAATGTCTGCTTACTGGATTCCCGCCTGCGCGGGAATGACGAATTATAGCTGCTTCTCAAACCAATCAACTCTGTGTCCTCTGTGGCTGGTTTTCAGCATAGCGGTTGTCATGCCTGATCGTCTTCGGCACAAGAACGCGGTTCTTGATCGAGACCGGCTGGTACACCACCCTCCCTTCCTCGGGGTCGTAGCGGACTTCCACGTTGCCCTCCAGCGGGAAATCCTTGCGGAACGGGTGCCCCCTGAAGCCGTAGTCGGTCAGGATGCGTCTCAGGTCCGGATGGCCGTCGAACAGGATGCCGAACAGGTCGAAGGCTTCACGTTCGAACCAGTTGGCGCCGGCCCAGATTGGGGTGACCGAAGCGATCTTCGGCGGCTGGCCGGATACAAAACTGCGTATCCTGAGGCGCCGGTTGTGTTTCAGGGACAGCAGGTGATAGACCACTGCGAAGCGGTCTTCAATATCCGGGGTATCGATATATACGCCCTGGCTGACGCCGCGGCTGAAACCGGTACGGGTCGTGTCCCGGGTTTCCCAATCCGCCTTGCCGTAAGACAGGTAATCGAGTCCGCACAGGTCGCTCAACTGGTTGAACGCCAGGGACTCATCGTCCCTCAGGACGAGACAGACTTCGGTGATGTCGGCGGCCTTGACCTTTATGGTGAGCTGGCCTGTTTCCAGCTTGTCCCTGACGATTTTGGCGCCCAGGCGTTCGCGCAGGTCGTTGAGAAGCGTATCCATGTAAGGTAAAACTGTCCTATCTTCTTATCGTATTGGCGCTGGTACGCTTGATCTTTTTCTGTAATTGCAACACGCCGAACAGCAGGGCTTCTGCCGTAGGGGGGCAACCCGGCACATAGATATCCACCGGAACGATTCGGTCGCAACCGCGCACTACGGAATAGGAGTAATGGTAATAGCCTCCCCCGTTGGCGCAGGATCCCATGGAAATTACCCACTTGGGATCCGGCATCTGGTCATAGACCCTGCGTAACGCCGGGGCCATCTTGTTGACCAGGGTCCCGGCAACGATCATCACGTCCGATTGCCTGGGACTGGGGCGGAATATGACCCCGAACCGGTCCAGGTCGTAACGGGCGGCGCCGGCGTGCATCATCTCCACCGCGCAACAGGCAAGCCCGAATGTCATCGGCCACAGCGAGCCGGTGCGCGCCCAGTTCACCAGGTTGTCCACCGTGGTGGTGACGATGCCCTGGTGGTGAATTTTCTCCTCGGGGCTCATTTCCGACGCCTGTATTACTCCCATTCCAGCGCTCCTTTACGCCACTCGTAGATGAACCCTACGACCAGGACCGCGAGAAACAGCATCATGGCCCAGAACCCGACCATTCCCACGTCGCGCAAGGCAACCGCCCAGGGGAAGAAGAAGGCGATCTCCAGGTCAAAGATGATGAACAGGATGGCAATCAGGTAATAGCGCACGTCGAACTGTATCCTGGCGTCCTCGAAGGCGTCGAAACCGCACTCGTAAGGGGATTGTTTGGCGCTGTCCGGGCGATTCGGCCCCAGGAAATAGCCCAGGACAAACAAAATGCCCCCGAAAATGAGTCCGACGACAAGGAATATCAGTATTGGCAGGTAGTTTTCCAGCATGGGGGGATTATACCCGCATCAGACGGAGAAAAAAATGATCGTTGTTTGAAAAATTATATTTGATGCGGGTCAGCACGAGCCGGAGGATATGAGGGGTCAGAGTAAGAAATCCGGTAGAATTTTTACTCTGACCCCAGGATAACCAGCCGGTTATTCGATGGCATGGCATAGTCGTGTTGCAGGTGATATCCCCTTAAATAAATTCCTCCACCTCCCGCAGAAACATTTCCACGGGAATAATCTCCACCCCGCCTTCATGGAAACGCCTATCTCCTGAGTAAAGAAAAACCGGTTCCGCTTCAGGATACTCCTGCTTGAACTGTCTGAGACCCTTGAAATCTTCATGGCGGATACGGCTTGAGTGTTTTACCTCGATCGCCTTGAAGCCGCGCGCGCCATAAAGCACAAAGTCAACTTCCGCGCCCTGCCGGGTGCGCCAGTAATGGATGCCGTAATTCCAGCGCCGGTAATCATTCCGGGCGGCAATTTCCTGCAGGACGAGAGTTTCCAGCGCGGCGCCTTCCGCCTCCGAGTCGGAGTCGTAGGGACCTGCGGGCCGCAACGCGCGGAAAACGCCCGCGTCGAAAAATAGAACTTCGCGCTCTGTACCGTGGCGCGTTTCGCCCTTTTGGTAAACACCGGAATTTCGTACGACACCAGGGTGTCTCTCAGGATTGAGAAATAATTTTCCACCACCTTGCGGTTTACCGCGCAATCCCTGGCTATGGCCGATACGTTCAGCGGCGAACCCTGGGAAAAAGATGCCGATTCCAGGAAACGGCTGAACGCCGGCAGGTTGCGCGTCAATCCTTCCTGTTGTATTTCTTCCTGCAGGTAAATCCGCACATAGCTTTGCAGGAACATTTCCGGGTCAGCGGACGTACAGGCCATGGGTAACTGCCCATATCTCAATGCGCGTGCCAGGTCGAAATCCGTGCCCAGTTCCGCGGCAGTCAGCGGATGCAAACGACACGTCAAGGCCCGTCCGGCCAGCAAATTCACGTTATCCCTGCGTAAACGGCGAGCGCTCGACCCGGTAAGCACAAACCGGATACGGCGGTTTTCGACCAGGCGATGAACCTCGTTCAACAATGCCGGAACCTTTTGCACTTCATCGATAATTACCCAATCGCTGAATCCCTCCGGGATTCTGCGGGATAACCTCCCCGGGTCGGCCATGAATTCGTTGTAGATGCGCGAGTCAAGGAGGTCGAAAAAAAGACCTTGCTTGTAGAAATTCCCTGTAAAGACACTCTTGCCGGTGCCCCTTGGTCCGAAAAGAAAGTAGCTTTGCTGTTCCGGAGGAACGAAAATTCTTGGATACATGCCGCCATTATACACATGAAAACTCCATTTTTCAAATAAAATTGGCGTTTACTACTCCATAATTATTAAAATATTGGAATTTTATGGGGCAATCAGGATAACTTATCCAACGCCACACTCACCATGCTTTTCTGGAGAACTGGATAGCACATCCACCGTGACATTATCCGGGAGAAACGTGCGGTTTACGGTAAACAGATTGTCGCCGCGCTGGGGCGACATTTGACGGCAAAGTTCGGCGCCGAAGGACCAAGAGTTCGATTACATCGCCGGGCTGGGACTGCCCCTGCGCACCATTGAGGCCGAATGGGGGCCTGGCCAGTTCGAGGTGACGTTCAATCCCCTGATCAGCCTGGCCGCGGCCGATATATGCGGGGCTGGATGGGGTTCGGAACGGTACGGAGCCGGGAGGGCCGGTGCGGAACGATCCTTACCAGCAGACCGACAGGCCGGTTATACCGCGATCGTTGATTGAGGCGTTGGATGGGTCAGCGGTGTTAAGGGATGGGTTTGGAGCTCGATTTGTTGAACATTTTTTGTATATTAAGAGGGCGGAGATTCCTCTATCGGTGCGGACTCAATTATTTCGGGTAGTTTAGTTTATTGCAATTGGAGGTGTCATCGTAGCTGACTACCAATTTTAGTTACTGTATTAAATGTATTAGCTTGAATTATTGAAATTTGCCCTTATTTTTACACCGATGGCCCTGATGGGTCGAGCTTTCATGTTTTCTATCCAAAAAAGTTGGACAGATAGACTATTGGGATTTTTATGAATAATGAGTAAAGGGAACAATACAATTCCACCAAAACTGTTCATTTCATACAGCACCATATATCAGATACTTTATCCCGGTTATGCGGACCTTCGCATGTAGATTGTCGGATTGCCGTATATTCCATCGGAAAGCGACTCCGGGCTGAGGTGTTCTATTACCGGCCCTTCCCCAATTTTGCTGCGCCAGCGTCCGGTGGGAGTCTGTAATGCCGCGTGTGTCCACATACCTTCTTCTTCGTACAGCGCGACCTTTTCGTAGCCGCTTTCAAGACTGCTGTCCTGGCATTGCTGAAACCCTAAGCCGGTGAATACTTCAATCAGGCTTTCTATACTGTCTGATCGCGTAGCGTAGTCAGGCCAATAGCGCGTTTTACTATAATCCCACCACTTATTGGCATCGCCAGCAGCATATGCGATGCAGTTATATCGCTTGGAGGATTCTCCTACGATTTCATAGCCTTCTCTGGATAGCCTGGGGAATGCTTCAGCAAGCGGCTGTACCCAGCTAGATGTATCCATTGGCTTCGCCCCACTCCAGCCAAGATGCCTGAATCGCGGCGATATTACCCCAGTCGGACCGCTTCACGGGATTTGCGCCTGTAATGTCTCCCAACGCGTGATCCCAGTGCCCGCCCGTTTCTCGCATCCTTTCCAGTATCAGGGGCACTGCCGGTTCGCCCATGCTGATGATTTCCATGTGGGCCGGGTGTTCGGCTGCGCGGTCTGAGTTAGATAGAAATACGGTTTCTTTCTCCCATTGGTCGGCGAGTGCTGTGAAGCGTTGACGATCGGCAGGCTCGACCTCCACTTCGTCGGCGTATTGTCCGTAGCCCAGCCCGCGCACATGCGGCTCTTGGTGCAGCAGGAGACGCAGCCGTTTGAGATCAGCGGCGTCCCATTCCATCGCCTCGGCTACGGCTTCATCCCAGAGGCAGCGCACTTCGCATTCGCCGTCTCGGAATTGCGGCACCTCCATGTCCTTTGTGCGCTCCCAGCAGTCGGCAAGGATGCCGCGTATACGGTCGTCCTTGATGTTGGGTATCCTGATGTTGCCGGCCTCCGCTGCGCTGTAAGTGGGAAACGGTATTTTCCTGCCTGCATGCCGCATCAGCTGCAGCCTTCCAGCAGTCGAGTTTATGAATACTGCGGCTGCCTTTGCTTCAGTTGGGGATAGCCCTGCAACTGGCATCCAACCGTTGCCGATATAGCATTCGTTGGCAGCAGTCGCGGTAAGGCGCCCCGTCTTGCTGTCATGCCCGGTCGTAATCAGCAAATGTCCGGCCTTTAGCAAAATTTGTTCTGCCTCCGGGTACACACCGTCGTTAAGTCGGCGTGCCTCTTCGTCTCGCTTCTTGGGAATCCAGCGGTCGTCAGGGCAACTTCGTATGGTCTTTTGCCCGTAAATTCCGCTCTTGGATTTCAGAATGGCGAAGCTCCCGGGAGCGCCGGCTTCTGCGGGCTCGAAAGAGCCGCGCAAAAATTGGCCTGTCGCCGCAGGCGATAGGCCAGATTCGCCGATACCAATCAACTGCTCGTGATTGGCAAAGCAAGCCGCCGCTTCAGCAAGTTCAGGGGAACGCCAGATTGCGGGCGTCCAGTCTCCGGCCGCGATTAGTTCAACAGGCCAGTACGATATTTCTCCCCAGCCGTTAGCGATCTGGCCTTGCTCACATTCCAATAGGCAGCGATGCAAGTCATCCACTTCGGACTCGTCAACAGGCATTTTATCCAGTTGAACGAACCGCGTAGGCGCTTTGTTTCCTTCGCTGCGCATCGCGACGATTATGCTTTCATCTATTTCAGTGTTCTGGCTTAGGGTGAACTCACGTGGCCAGCGCCCCGTAAGAACGGTATGGATTTGGTAACGTTCCGCCAGGATACGCCGCTCGTTCAATCCGGATGGCGCGGATAGGGCGATTGTCGGGTTAATCATCGTCAGTGTCCCATCGGACCGCTTTAGGCAGTGGTCTGCAAGACCAA
Organism: Gammaproteobacteria bacterium; assembly: GCA_965204045.1. Classification (GTDB taxonomy): domain Bacteria; phylum Pseudomonadota; class Gammaproteobacteria; order Eutrophobiales; family Eutrophobiaceae; genus JAAXHV01. Next base: position 2,588,619 of record CBDBDW010000002.1, on the reverse strand, counting down.
CGAAGAGCGGTCTGATGGAGTTCTTGTCCGCAAACTCCACCAGACCGGGGTCGGCTTGCGTGAGTTCTTGCTCCATCAAGTCGGCGCGGTCGCGCAGGGCCATCTGCGTTTCAGCGGGAAACTTCTCACCCATCTTGGCGCGGTTAGTGAACGGCGGATTCATTATGACGATGCGAGCGTTTTTTGCGGCATCCACGGCATCTTCCAGTTCGGTGTCATCTGTCGTCTCCCATGTCGCCTGGGAACCGATGGCATCGTCACCCAAGTCCAGCTCGTTCGGTCTTCGAACGACAGCCCGCTGTCCCAACAGTTCGAGCGTGCCGGCATATACCCTGTCCGGAGCATGCCTGTCGGGTCCGTAGGGCATCAGGTGCAGCCCCATCCTCCGGTAGCTGACTCTCTGGTTGCCCGCGGTTAATTGTGATGCAGCCAGTTGCAGTGACACCGGATTGATATCCAGCCCTTTGATTGTATCTTCGACTGCAATTTTCTGAAGCGAGGTCAGGGTCTCTGTGTCCGCGCCCCTCTCTGTGGCCCTGCGTTTCATGTCGGAGAGCATGGCGGCAAGCAGGGTTCCGCTGCCGCAGGCCAAGTCTACGGTCTTGTGCCACTTCCAGACTTCAGGGTCGGACCAATCCTGGTCTCGGCAGGTATCCAGCGTCAACCGTGCGGCGAGTGACGCGGCGACGGGTCTGGTGAAGAACGCACCGTCACTCGCCTGATTGCCCATGACACGGTTGAACAGCGGTCCCGCATGGTCTGCGCCCATGTCTGCGTAGGTCTCGGCGATGCGCTCTGCCTCCGCGGCGAGGTGGTGCAGCGCACGTTGCAGTCCTGCAGTCTTGCCCGTTTCTTCAATGGCGTATATTGCCTCCAGCGCGGGTTCAAGCACCGGCCGGAAGTCATGGCGCATGATACGTTCCCATTCCCGACTCAATTTCCGAACGACATCAGTCTCATTTTTGATGATCGAAAGATCGCTTACGCCCGGCAACCAGCCGCCGTTGGCGACACGCTGGTGCAGCATGGCGGCATTCATCATCAGCAGTGAGGCCGTGGTGCAGCCGTCTGCCTGATTTTTGTTCGTTTCCCTGAGCCTGTCCAGTCCGAAGTGCCGGTTCATCGCGGGCAGCAATTCGTCAGATCGCATGTGGTGCGCCGCTTCAGTGACACTCGATTCCAGTATGTTCAGATCGCGCATCACTCGATTGTCGCTGAGCCCTGACTTCGACAACAGGTTCATCTTGATGGCGTTGCCATGATCTTCCAGCCCGCTCAACCTGAGCATCAATTGCCCCTGTTCCTCCGCTCGTTCCTTGGCGGTTTTGCGGGGATCGCGCTGTTTGCCCGGCTGCCTGCGAATACCGCCCTCACCGGTATTAATCATCTTCCGGGCTTTGGCCTTGGTTCGCTGTATGTTCACGATGCCCCGCGCCTCGCCTGCTTTCGGCTTGTCGCGGGTTACGGAGTCCGCGCGCAGTTCAACAGTTCCGTCCTTGTTCTTCTTCCCTGTGAGGACTTGCGTCAACTCCACCGCGCTGTAATCGGCGGGTTCTTCACTGATACGCTGTATGCCGGCCGCAGCGCGGGGCTTGCCTTCCAATGCCTGTTCGACCGCTTCCTGCGCGGCCCCGGGAGGCCCTTCGACTTCGCCGTACTGTATGCGCATGCCTTCACCCGTAGCGACCGCCACCAACGTGCGCTCCACCGGCGGCGGCTTGGGAATATACAGGTGCAGGAGTTCTTCAAGGTTCTCCTCGATACGCTGGTCGTGGGCGCGCAAAGCGAGCAGTATCTGTCCCAACTCCTGCCACCCTTCCTCAGCGGCGCTGACGCTCAGCCACCTCTCCGGGTCGGCAGTGGGTGGGATCAGAATAGGGCAGACGATGTAGCCCAGTTCCTTGCCGGGCGCGGTTCGCATCGCGCGCCCGACGGCTTGCACAACATCTATGGGGCTCTTTCTAGCTTCCAGGAACGCCACCGCGCTTAATGACGGCGAATCGGTGCCTTCTCCGAATATGCCCACATTGATGATGCCATGAGGGCTCGCCGCGTCAGCAGCAGCCAGCCGTCCCTTCGCGGTTTCACGTGCCGCGGCGTTGCTCGAAGCGTCCAGGTGTTCGAGGCTGTAATCGGACGCAGCCCTGCCGTCCGCGTTCTCGCTGAGCCATCGTGAGACCCACTCCTTCACATTATCGGTTTGGAGGTCCGCCGCCATGTTCTTGGACTTGTCCACCGTGTTCATGAAGGCGATGCACGACCTGATGTCCACTTCGTCGCCCTGGGTGGCGCCACCCATCGTCAGAGAGAACGCCAGGCCCCGAAGATAGTCCGTGGTCGTCAACTTACCGAGTCCTTTGCTCTTCGTCTTCTTCGCCAGCTCGTTCGCCGTCTTGAACGCATCAGGGTCGTTGATACCCATAGCGATGATACGGTAGTCTGACAGCCAACGGTTACGGACGGCTTCCAGGTAGCTTTTGCGGTAGAGTTCCACCCCGAAGGTGTTCTCGTCGTCCATTGAGCGTACTATCCAGTCCGTATTGCCAGCGGGGCGCTTGCCATCGTAGATGCGCGGGGTAGCCGTCTGATAGACGCGGTAAGTAGCAGGGAACCTGTCTCTGTCATGGCAGATGGTGAAGTCGCGAAGACGCTTTTCCTCTTCACTCGCGGTGGTGGATTGGGAGTTCTTACGCTTCAGTCCTGCCGTTCTGTGCGCTTCGTCGGCAATCAATACACGCGCCCTGGCACCCGCGCTCAGCAGGGCTTCCGATACCCTGGCGCTGCTCTGGTAAGTGCCAATGAGAACCTTGATCCCGTTGTCGATAGTGCTCTGGCGCATCCAGTCGGCTATTTCGCCGGCATCGGTGGTCACCTTACCCTTCACTTCGGATGCACTGACATTGCTGTTATCGACTGTCGGATCAAGTGTGGCATTGCGGCGTCCTTCTTTCCTGGGGTCATAGCCCGCCGTGACGTCCGAGCAGACTGCCAGCACGTCTATCGAAGCGGAGGCGTATTGCAGATATTCGCGCCTTATCTGGGCAACGAGCGCTATGGACGGACACAGCACGATGGACAGTTCGCCCGGCGGCGTTAGTTCTTCTATGATCCGGAGCGATATGCGAGTCTTTCCCGTTCCGCAGGGCAGAATGATTCTACCTCGGGCCTCGCCCATCGGTAGTCCACCGCTCTCTGAGCGTTCTTGTTCTCTGAGTATGCGGACGCTGTTGGCCACGGCTTCGTTTTGCATGGAGGATTTTGTCTGCAGCCGTTCATCGCCGTCGGAATTCGGTTGGCCGTGTTCGCTCTCCTCTGATGCGGCATTCGCCTGCCGCTGCTGGTGAAGGTCGTTTGTGATGTTGACCAGTTTGAGGGGCTTCGCGTGCATCGATGCTGACTGCACTGCGCCACTGGCAAGTGGATTGTCGCCATTGGTGACAATCCAGCGTTCAGCCCAGAAGTCTGAAGCGGACGCGGACGCGAATTTGGCTATCTCGTTGTTATTGATTGAGGAACCGCGCCCCTCGTCGTCAAGCTGGCGCGACTTGCACTGGATTGCGATGTATTGCCCGTCGTTGCGACGCGTGGCTACGGCGTCGATCCCTACATCTAACTTGGTGGTGTTTGGGAAGTGTTTCTCTCTATCGGGCCACTCGTCCCATTTCCAGCACTCTGCGATGTCCCATTCTTTGATGTATGGACCGGACTCCACAGTGACGACTTCCAGCCAGTCACCATCGGTCTCCTGCGGATTCAGTTTGGCTGTCTGCTTAATCGCCGCTTCGATGATGTCTTGTGCAATCGAGGTGTTTATCGTTTTTTCCTCTGAGGAAGTGTTTTAAATTCCCAGCAATTAAAACACTGTTTTCCAGCAAGAACCTGGTATCAAGAACGCCCTGCATTACAACGCTCTTCCCTGACATTACGTATAATTTCGTTAACCTGGTCTAAGGAGAGCATATCCAGTCCTTTCTTTTGTGCTTCAGTACGGATACCGGCAAGTGCATGGCTAAACCGGGAGCGTCGCAAACTCTGCAAATCGGCCTCCAAATCAGCCGGAGATGTTTCAGTCAAAATGGCAAATGGTTTCCCGTTCCTGGTAACGACTAGTTGGTGCGCCCCGGCCAGTTTTTCCCATATCTTGCCCGGTTGGGTTCTGAATTCACAGATAGAAATAAAGTCCATAGTCAAAATACTCGCTACAGGCAAAATGTATGACATATTATAATCGTGCATTCTATAATTTACACTCATCTCCACCGAACACAAAACCATCCAGGCCCGTATTCTCACAACATTATTGAAGCCCTTCAGCAGACATGCGCTGAATACGTGTAAGAGAATTGTTGCGACACTGTCGCAACAATTGGTTGGTAGCCCAGCTTTAAACCGGTTTCCTGTCAGTCGGAAAAGAAATCTTTCCGCAGGTCCTCCCCCGGGATGAATCGGCATGCCTGCCTGTAAATTGCGTGAATGGTGCCGACAGACATCTTCCTGTGCGCTGGAACAACCAATATTTCTTTATGCCCGGTTCCTTCGAGTGGACTGCGCGCAAGTTTCGCGTGGCTGCCCTTCATTGAGACCACTTCAAAACCGAATCTGCTGGGAATACCCAGGATTTCGCGTGACGTAAGCCGTTTGAGAAGCGGCATCAGTTGAAGCGCGCCCGGGTCTCAAAGTTTAATACCAGTCGCGGGTCAGGTTCCAGACCCAGGAGAACATGGTCCTCTCCGCTCATGAGCAGTTCCAAAGCTTCGCGCAGGTTGGTGAGGACCTCATCCAGCGATGCTCCCTGGGTTACAACCGCTACATCGAGGCACTCGGCCGTATATAAACCTTCGCCTTCGGTAACGACTGCGTGAATGGCAGGACGCAGTGACAAGGATCCCGGTCCATACGCCGGGGAAGACTCCGCTACCCGGAGCGCTTCCCTGGAACGAGCCTGTTCTCCCGTATCGCCCTGGTATGCCTTTTGTATTTCATAAACACCCCTGCCAAGACGCTTGAAGTAAGGCCAGCGACTCTGGTGGTTGGATGGCGCATTGACACAGCAGCGGCTGCTGACATGGGTCCTCACGGATCCTTCGTTCAGGTGCGGTATGGCGCGCACAATGTCGTTCAGTGTGAAAGTCCAGTTCGGTTTACTGCATACCCGACGAGCGGTCTTCAATATTTCTTCATGAATTTTCATGGAAAGTTTTTACACTTGTAAAATATATATTACATATATTACAATTATCAACTACAATGTCAATGGTGATGATCGTAACTTCAATTTCTGTGAAAGACCATGTCCGACAAACTAATCCCATCTCCTGACTACGCCGCCTGGCTGGTTGAAGTAAAATCGCGGATTCAATCGGCGCGGATCTCGGCTTCGCGTTCTGTCAACCGCGAACTGATCCTGCTCTACTGGGACATAGGACGCGGGATTGTGGAGAAGCAGGAAGAACTGGGCTGGGGCGAATCGGTAATCGAGCGACTTTCGGGAGATCTCAGACGAACCTTTCCGAAGACGAAGGGATTCTCACCACGAAATCTACGAAATATGAAGCGCTTGTTCAGCACCTACGCCAATTCTGCAATTTGGCAACAAGCTGTTGCCAAATTGTCCACCATGGGATTGCAGGCTCCAAATCGGCAACAAGCTGTCGCCAAATTGAATGATTCTGAAGTCATTGAAAAACTGCGACAGCTTGTCGCAGAAATTCCCTGGGGCCACAATTTGTTGATCCTCAACAAGCTATCCGAACCCAAAGAACGCCTTTACTACCTTTACTCCTCAGCCCAATTCGGATGGTCACGATCCGTCTTTTTAAACCAAATCAAAGCGGATGCCTACGGACGCAGCCTGGCCGAAGGAAAAGCGCATAATTTCCCTGTCGCACTGCCGGAGCATCTCGCCGAGCAGGCGGAAGAAGCGTTGAAGAGTTCCTATAACCTGGAGTTTCTTGGTATCGATCGTGAAATTAAGGAACAGAAACTGGAAAACAGGTTAATTGAAAAGTTGAAGGATTTCATCCTGGAACTCGGCTACGGTTTCTGCTTCATCGGCAGCCAACATCGGTTGGGGGCCGGTAACAAGGAATACTTCATCGACCTGCTCTTCTATCACCGTTATCTCAAATGCCTCGTGGCCATTGAGTTGAAGATCGGAGAATTTAAACCTGAGTTTGCAGGCAAAATGGATTTCTATTTAAACGTGTTGAATGAAACGGAACGAGCTAGCGATGACAACCCATCCATAGGTATTATCCTTTGCGCTGAAAAGGATGATGTGGTTGTAGAGTTTGCGCTTAAATCGAAAACCAACCCGATTGGCGTAGCGGATTATCAGTTGAAACCAACCTTGCCGAAAGAACTGAAAGGTAAACTGCCAACCGCAAAAGAACTGGGAGCGGCCATAGGATTACACGCGAAACATCCCGGAAGTCTCATGCGATCCCACCTGGCTGATTACGAAAAGCTGGAAGATTCTTTGAGGGAAATCAGCGATCAGAAAAAACGCTCATTGGCCGACTCGTTAATGGATGTCCCCAAGCTGGATACGGACACGGACGAACTGTTTAAGAGGCCCGCCGGTTACTCACGTAACGTGGATTAGTTATCACGAGTCATGCGCCCCGCCCCTGTTTTCTCCAGCAAATAAGCCGGTTATTCGCCGGCATGGCGTAGTCGTGTTGCAGATACAGGTTTGCTGAATTTGCCAGTTCGTCAACGTCTTCAAAATTCCTGATGCCGCTGTCCGGGTCCCGTTGTCTCAGCCAGACATCAAATCTTGCATTGCTCTCGCTGGTGTAGGCATTGTTGTAATTGAACGGGCCGTACAGCACCAATAACCCGTTGTCTGGCAACAACCTCCCTGCTCCGGCGATCATGGACTTGACCGAGCCCCACCCTACGATATGTATTGTATTTGCACAAAATACGGCGTCCACTTCCAACTCGGGCCAGTGTGCCTGGTTTACGTCAAGTTCCAGGGGCCCAGGCGTATTGGTCAGATTTGCCTCGTTCAGCCATGCTTCGATCCCGTCATGATTCTCCGGCAGGTCACTGCTGCGCCAGACCAGGTGCGGCAGTTTCTCCGCGAAATACACCGCGTGCTGGCCGGTGCCGCTGCCGATCTCCAGGACTTCGTTGCAACGGGCAAACAGTACTTCAATAATCTCAAGTATCGGTTGCCGGTTGTTATCACAGGCGGCGGAATACGGTTTGAACATTTAGCAATAAAATCCCTGACTTATTCCGCTACGGAAGGACTGTGGGTTCTGGTGGTTCTGTCCTGATGAATAAGCCTTGACATCACGCATTTACAGGTTATTGTCATATTATGTCAAATCCGTTACATATTGAAAATCCAGCTGTTTGTGCCCTGCTTGCGGGCGCCGTCCTGTTTGCGCCGCAGGGCTTGTATGCAAGCAGCACCAAACTCAGCGATAAAGATGTCCAGGCCGTTGAGAAAGCGGCCATCGATACGGATGAGGAAGAAAAGCAGCGCCGGGCCATCGCGGTGATGCTGGCCGAATACGAGATCGAAGGAAAGAAACTGCTGGACAGTCTCGATGAAAATGCCGGCAGGAACGAGATTGACCAACAGGCAGGCGCCCTGCTCGCTTCAGGTGAAAAGATAATGGACTGGGGCCGTTTCCGCCTGGCGCAGTGTGATACCTACCTGGAGAAGTCGCTGGAACTCAAGGGTATGCTTCCCCACATCACAAGAGAAACGCTGGAACGGGACTACCATCATGACGGAGCCCTGCCGAAAGCGCCGCCCGAGTGTTACCACATCAAGGATACATTCGTGCATCCTGCCACGGTCCTGGTGCTGACCCGCGACGACCCCTCACTGGGCGAGGAAACGGTTACCGGCATAAGAATGGAGATACTGGAAGTGCTGGGACACACGGAAGTTGTCCGGCAGCTTATTGTTTATTGATCAATCAGGCAGCTTCGCCAGCCTGACCAATTCGCTGCGCATCTCTTCCATCGAGTTGACAGGTTCTGCAAAACCGAAGCGATGGATGCGTTTGCCCAGCAGCAGGTTAAAACCTTCACCGTCGACCCCCACCATGACGGGTATCTCATCATCCGTCACCGGAATATGGCCAAGACTGCAGTAATGTCTTATTGCACCGGCATGGTCCCGGTTCATGTGGTCGATGGCCCGGGCTTCCTCACCGGCGCTGAACGGGTTTTCCTTAAGAAAGGCATTGCGTTCCACCCAGTAAATTTTCCCGAAGCCGCCGATGAACCGCACCCGGTAGAGTTCCAGGTGGTAAAAATCGAAATCATGGGTCTTGTGGTAATCCCGCGCATCGGGAAAGAAACGGTAATAGCGTTCCATCGTATCCGTATCATCCGCTGAGATCATCTTTGCCTCCCCCAGGTAGGTCACCCGCCCGTTTGCCTGGATATCATCCACGTCCCTCTCCATGACAATAAGCGACACTTTCGGGTCGGCCAGGATATTTTTTGTATGTTGTGCGATTCGGCTGATCAGGATGACCGGTCTTCCCTTCCTGTCAAAGCAATAAGGCGTCACCGAACCGAACGGATAACCCTGCGCTTCAACCGAAAGGGTGGAAAGGATTCCCTGGTATTCACTCATCATCAGGCTGCGTGCAGCTTTCCCGGATTTTTCTTTATTTGTCATCATTCATTCACCTGTTAATGGATATGTGCTGAGGGCGATGGTATCACCACGCTGCACCCCCAGGTCGGGTGCTGCTGCAGCATGACGTCCAGGCCGAATACTTCCTTGATCAACGGTTCCGTCAATACCTGGTCCGGCTTCCCGCAATGATATAAATTCCCGCCATTAAAAACCGCTATCCTGTCGGCGTACATCGCAGCCAGGTTGATATCGTGCAGCACTACCAGCACACCGACCTGACGCCGGCTGAATTCACGTGCTATTTTCAGCGCCTCATGTTGGTGCGCCGGGTCCATGCCGGCCACGGGTTCGTCCAGGAACAGGTAACGTGTCAGGATACGCTCATCATCCCAGATCTGGCTTAACACACGGGCAAACTGGACCCGCTGTTTTTCACCTCCGGAGAGTGTATCGTAGTAGCGCATGGCCAACTCCTTCACCTCGGTCAACTGCATGGCTGCCAGCGCGATGGTCTGATCGCGCTCGTCTTCAACGCCGCGGATATGCGGACTGCGTCCCAGCAACACCACTTCAAACACGGTGAATGGAAAGGCGATGACTGTACTCTGGGGCATCACCGCGCGTTTGCGGGCATAGTCCAGTTTACTCCATTTCTGTAAATCCACCTCTTCCAGTTTGATACTGCCCGCAGACGGCTTGAGTTCACCGCTCAGCAGTTTCAGGAACGTGGATTTGCCCGCGCCGTTCGGTCCGATAATCGCCACGACCTCTCCCGGTCTGACCGTTAAGGAAATATCCTTAACCAGGTCAACCCCGGCGATGTCATAACTGATATTTTCTGCAATCAGCATCAGGTTAAAATGCGCGAATCATGCGTTTATTCATCAACAGCCAGAGGAAGAACGGACCGCCTATGCAGCTTGTTACGACGCCGATAGGCAGTTCCGCGGGCGCAACGATCGTCCTGGAAACAATATCGGCAGCAAGTATCAGTGTTGCTCCCAGCAGAATTGAACCCGGAAACAGGTAGCGGTGGTCCGCTCCCATCAATAACCGCACCAGGTGGGGCACAACCAGCCCGACGAAAGCGATAATCCCCGTCAGGGCTACCGCCGCGCCGATGGCAAGGGTCGTCAACAGGATTGCGGCTTTCTTCAGGCGCTCGATATCATAGCCCAGGTGGCCGGCCTCACTCTCCCCCAGTACGTAGGCGTTCATGGCCCTGGCCAGAAACGGCAGTCCGATTAGCGGGATCAATAAAAAGGGTAACACCGGCAGCACCAGTCTCCAGGTATTACGCGACAAACTGCCCATCGTCCAGAAAGTCAGGTCCCGCAACTGCTGGTCGTCACTGATGAAGATCAACAGGCCCATCAGGGCATTGCAGATAGCATTGATGGCGATGCCTGCCAGCAACATAGTCAATACCAGTGAGCGGCCGTTGACGGTGCCGATACGGTATACCAGCAGGACTGCTATCAGCCCTCCGAAAAAGGCGAAAACCGGCAACAGGTAAGACCTCAGCAGCAAGGGAGTCGACAATGCAATCTCCTGGCCCAGCACGATAAAGCCGACGGCAGCCAGCGCCGCGCCGCTTGAAACTCCGATCAGGGCAGGGTCTGCCAGCGGATTACGGAATAATCCCTGTAACGTAGCGCCGGCTACTGCCAGCGCGGCCCCGACACAGATACCCAGAACAATCCTCGGCAGGCGCAGGCCTGTAATGACCGTTTGTTGTTGTGCCTCGAACTCCCAGGGGACATGGATTCCCAGGGATTGCAGCAGTATGGCTGTAACCTGTGCCGGGGCAATCGGGACCGCGCCGGAACATACCGCCATAACGGTAACAACCAGCAACAGGGCTGTCAGCCCGGACAGGGTAATTTTTGCGCGCCTCTTTCTGCCGGCAAGCAACGGGATGGTCGATTGTTGGGCCAGGGCAGTCATGAACATCCCTTACCGTGCCGACGCAACAGTCCTTAAAGCGAATAAATCCGGATGAAATTCCGCTGCCAGGTCGCGAATGGCGCCTACTGTTCGCGGGCCGAAACCGATTAGATACAAACCGTCGAACACCGACAGTCTGCCTTCCCTTGCCGCCGGTGTCGTAGCCAGTTCCGGCAGGTCAAAGAGTTTTTCCTTGTCGCCGTACAGGGCAAAGGTACGCTGCAGCACCACGACGATCTCCGGCGCCGCGGCAATGACTGCTTCAGGCGTGATCGCCTTGTAACCACTGACCTCTGCCATGACGTTATTGCCTCCTGCCAGTGAAATCATACTGTGTGCGGACGTATCGCTACCGGCAGCCAGGGGGGCGCCGCGGCCGAAGGACAGCAGAAATAATACGTCGGGGCTGGTTTCAGCCCTGCTTAATACATCTGCCACCTCGCGGTATTCCCGGTCAATGCCGTTGATTAACTCTTCTCCCCTTTGTTCCCGGTCCAGGACGCCGGCAACGTAGCGAATCTTCCGGTAAACCCCTTCAATCGATGGTTCATCGGGAATAGTCAGGACTGTGACACCGGCAGCCTGTAATTGTTCCAGGACCTCCGGCGGTCCGGCATCATCGATGGCGAGAATGACATCCGGATTGACTGATAAAACCGGCTCCGCAGAGAGTGAGCGCATATATCCGACATCAGGGTGACGCTCCAGCGCCACGGCAGGATACATGCTGGTGCTGTCTACCGCGACCAGCCTGTCCTCCGCGCCCAGCGCATAGATTATCTCGGTTATCGATCCTCCAATGGCAATTATCCTGTCCGCCCCGTCCGAAGCAGTCTCTCCACCGGCTTCCTTTGCTGACACAGACTGGGAGCATATCGCGCAGCATGCAACCAGCAATATCCTTTGGAAAACGGTCATGGAGTGAGCATCAGAAAACATACCTGAACGTAGTGGAAACGTTGATCCCGGGACGGCTGAAGCGGTCGATATTGTCCCTGGGTATGCTCCCGGGCGGACCTTCCTGACCGATACCGCCGATGGCAAATACGTCGCTCCATTGCCAGTACGTCTTGTCGGTGAGATTAAATATACCCACGTTTATGTAGGCGTTTTTATTGAAGCGGTATTCACCGAGCAGGTCCAGCGTAACAAAGCCCGGCGTCGCAAAATACAGAAAGTCTTCTCCTTCACTGCCGGTGGAGTCAATGCGGGTTTTACGTTTTACCGCGGTCAATACCAGTTCCGCGTTCCATTTATCGGTTGGCTGCCAGGACAGACCGAATACCCCTTTCATCGGGTCGACGCTGTTCAGCGGTTGGTCCCTGTCTTTATCGTTGCCTCTCGCATAGGCCACGCTGGCATAAGCCTGAAACCCGCTCAACCGCGGAAAAGTGGCGCCAATATCCCAGTTGCCGTTGAATTCAACCCCTTTGATCTCGGCCTCATCCAGGTTGGTCGGTTGAAACTCCAGCAACCCGGTTCGGAAATTGAATCCCCTGACGAAACTCGTTTCAATGAAATTCCTGTATTCGTTCAGGAAACCCGTCAGGCTGAATCTGCCGTGCTTGCCCTGACCCCTTATGCCAAACTCGTAACTGTCACTGCTTTCCGATTTCAGGTCTGCGTTGGGCAGCGTGGTGTAACCACCGATGAAATTGGTGAAGGCCCGATTCACGTCGTCATAGGGCGGCGCCCGGAACCCTTCGGCAAACTGTCCGTACAGCGAATACACGTCATTGAGACGGATCACGGCGCCAAGCTTGAACGACACCTGCTCGTCCTGGTATTTCTCCGGGAGCGGCGTACCGCGGTTACCGCTCAGGAATACTTCGTCCGCGGTCGGATCCATTTCATAATGATCGTAGCGCAACCCGGGGGTCAACAACAGCCTCTCACCGAACAGGGCTATTTCATCCTGCAGAAAAAAGGCATACTCCGTTGTTTCGGAGACCGGGAATCCCCGGGTCGGGAAGGTAAGGAAAAAATTCGGTACGGGTGCGCCGTTCAGCGCATTGACCGTCCCGCCGTCACGCAGGGTCCTGCTGTCTGTTTCCTCGTACTCGAAACCGTAGACAACATGGTGCTCCATCCCACCGGCATTGATCGTGCTGTCCAGTTGTAATTCCGCGCCGAAGACGTCCTGGTCGAAAGATGAAAATCGTTCGCGATTTTCAGGACTCCTGAAGCGGAAATTGAAGCGTTCCTGGCTGGTTCGCTGTTCCGACTTGGAATCCTGGAAATAGAGGTGCCACTTGGCGCGGCTGAACAGCCAGGTATCACCGTTGTATTCATGACCGAGCATCAATCGATAACGTTCGCGATCATCATCACCCCTGCTGGTCAGGTTCTCATGGCTGCATCCGCGGGAAGAACAGGTAAAGGTATTGTAGTCCGACCGGATATCGGTATTGGTATCACTTTTATAATATTCCGCGGTGATGCGAAAACGGTTCGATTCATTCAAATCGTAAACCAGTTTCGCCAGGACGTTATGGCTGTCAAAGTTTTGCGGGTCGGCCTTGCCGCGTGAGGGACCCGGCGCGTCATCACTGCCGTTGCTTTCCGTCTCTTCACCATCGCGCCAGGTATAGACCAACAGGCCTTTGAGTGCCTCCCCTCCCCCTGCCGCGGTGGCTGTGGTCAGAAAACTGTTATCTTCCGACGAGTAGCCACCCTTGGCTGACAGGTACCAGGGGCGGTTAACCTCCGCAAGGTAATCCTCCGGATCCTTGGTCAAAAAAGACACGACACCACCCAATGCATCGCTGCCGTACAGGGACGAGGCCGGGCCGCGCACGATTTCAACAGTTTTCAGCGCATCGACATCTACAAAATCGCGCCGCGCAGTCATAAACGCGCCGAAATTATATTCATCTATTGTCGGCACGCCATCCACCTGGGTAAGCACCCGGTCATCGCCAACCCCCCGGATGGTAAATCCGTTCAGGCCAAAGCGGTTGGAGCCGCCGACTGAAACCCCGGGCTCATAGCGGATTAAATCGCGAATATCCCGGCTCAGGTTTTTCTCCACTTCTTCCGCGCTGATAACTGAAACCGTGGCGGGAACGTCTTTGAGCGAGCGCTCGACGCGGGTTGCCGTTACAGTAACGCTTTCAATCTCCGCGGCGTGACACACCACACTGGCGGCAGTCAGGCTCATTAAAATAACCGGAGTAAATAATCCAGTCGCTGTGCCAAATCTCATTTCATCACCTCGTTATCTGGGAGAGTCTGGCTTGCTGCCTGGTTCCGCAATATCCGGTCTGGCTGGCGGTATGGGTGGCTGGCGTGACCCTGAAGGGGTTTTGTTTACTTGGTCAAGATCAACTTGTTGTTCGCAGTGATACGTAAAATGTAACGTTCATTGTTATGCAGGATGTATATCTCCCTGTCCCGGCCGAGAAGTTGGCGACTGTCCACCTGTTTCGGCGCCGGCGGTTTTTGTTTGTCACCTGCATTCAGAGACACAATCGTGTTTTCAATGGCTATGGATGTTCAGGTTGGGATGCCCCCTGTGCCCATATTGTTCCCTGTATATGGAACTTAACGCCCCGCAGATATTTTCAAACACCTCTTCCCGCAAGCGCAGACTCAGCGGACCGATATGCAAATGATACATGCGGCAGTCAGGGCACTGGGTGATGGAGCAATATTCGGACTGCCCTACCGTCACTGTCTGACAGGTTGTATGCTGGCTCATTCTTCCCTCCTCAAAAGATAATTAAATGCAAATGCGAATTATTATCATTTAGTTTATCCCATATAGGAGGCATGTCAAGTATTTTTTAGCTGATAACTACATATTCTGTTTTCCTATCCGGTCCAGGTGATGATCCAAGAGGGTTCGTCGGCAGCCGCAAGAAATTCAGCATCGGTCCACAAACCTGCGACCATCGCGAGTTTATCGTTTACATAGATGAGAGGTGTGCGTTCACGCAGCCAGGGCGGCGTCCCGGCTTCCTGGAACAGCTTCTTCAGTTTATGCCGGCAGGTCCTGCCCGGAAGCCGGATCTTCTCTCCTCCGGCGCGATAACGGACCTCCACCCGCGCGCCGGCGCATGCCTGCTGTTTCAATCCGTTGCCGCGGCCTTCAACCGCGGTCAATTCTCCATGATCCAGGCGGCAGGGTTCGCTGAGATCCCAGACCCTGACCACTGAACTGTCAAAATCTTCCAGCGGCGCCCCGAGGTGGATGTACTGCCCGTATCGTTGCAGTTCCGCTCCCTTCCACCTGGTCCGCGCCCTGGAGTCGCTTCTCGCCCCGATTACATCCGTAAGAATATGGGTCAGCCGGCGGCTGTCCGGAGACGGCAGGTCCAGGATGCGGCACCAGTAACGGAGCATGTTCTTCTGCCTTGCCGCAGGCAGCCGTTTCACCCGCTCGACAATCAACATACAAGGGTCATCCGCGCTGCAGATAAGCAGGTCCTGGCGCGCCAGCTCATCCAGCAACTCCTGGGTTTCCGCCAGGGTATTTATGGCCCGGCTGACCGGCAGCGCGACGGAAGGCCACCTGCCTGTAATTGCGGGGACCACCTTATGGCGAAGATAATTCCTGTCCAGGCGGATGTCGGTGTTGGAAGGATCTTCGATCCAGTCCAGGCCATGAAGCCGGGCGTATGCCAGCAATTGTTCGCGTGAATACTTCAGCAACGGTCGCGCGTGCAGCCCTTTCCCGAACCGGCGAACGACCCGCATCGATGCCAGACCCAGGACCCCGGCCCCGCGCAACAGGCGCAACAGGAACGTCTCCAGTTGGTCATCCTGGTGATGAGCGGTCAGCAGGGTCTCTCCATCAGTCAGGATGTTTTCAATCGCCGCATAACGTTTATGCCGGGCCCAGCTTTCCGGGCTTTCCTTTCCCGGCCTGCTCGCGTCTATCTCCAGTACTTCCAGTTGAATGCCCAGGGAGCGACAGACATCCCGACAATGTACCGTCCAGGACCGGCTTTCCGGTTGAATATTATGGTTTACGTGTACTGCCCTGGCGCTGTAGCCGGCATCCGGGTTCAGGGAAGCCATCAAATGCAGCAGGACGTGGGAATCCATGCCGCCGCTGTAGGCAATGAGAAACCGTTTACGATTCGGGATGGTATCCAGGAAGGCTGACAGATTCTCGCTATTGACTTGCATCAGTTATATGGTGTCCCTTCGGGACTTGTGTTTCACTGGATTCCCGCCTGCGCCGATGTGTGGACTCCTCCCCCCTTATCATGGTAGTTAAGGGGGGAGAAGCAATTTTGTTTAACCAACAACGAGGAGTCCACGATGAGAGATACTAACACAATCGGCATAGATTTAGCGAAGCACACGTTTCAGGTGTGCGTGGTCGACAAGCAGGACCGGATGGTGAGCAACCAGGCGATGGGCCGGACGGCGTTGTCGGCGTATTTAGTGCGTCAGGCGCCGGCCTTGGTGGTACTGGAGGCGTGCGGGGGTGCGCACTATTGGGGTCGCTTAGCGGAGTCGTTCGGTCATCAGGTGAAGATTCTCTCGCCGCGTTGGGTGTTGCCGTACCGTCAGGGCCACAAGACGGATGCGCGGGATGCGTTAGCGGTGGCCCGTGCGGGGCAGCGGGAGGAATTGCCGGGGGTGGGGTTGATGGGGGTGGAGCAACAGAGTCTGCAGTGTCAGAAACGCGTGGCGGAGCATCTGACGGACCAATTGACGGCGACGGGGAACATGCTGCGTGGGCTGCTGGCGGAGTTTGGGGAAGTGGTGCCGAAGGGGGAGGCGGCGTTACGGCGTGAGTTGCCGCGCGTGCTGGAGGAGGCGGAGAACGGGTTGCCGTTGTCGCTACGCCCGCTCTTGGCGCTGGCCTGGCAGTTATGGCAGGCGCAGTCGGCGGCGTTGCAGGAGGCGGAGCGGCAGTTGGCAGAGCAAGTGCGCGTGACGCCGGCGTGTCGGTCGCTGCTGACACTGGCCGGGGTGGGGCCCAAGAATGCGTTGGGGTTGTATATTGCCCTGGGGGACGGGCAGGCGTACCGGCATGGTCGGGCCGCGGCGGCCTGTATTGGCTTGACCCCCAAGCAGCACAGCAGTGGGGGCAAGGTGCGCCTGGGGTCGATTGGCAAGCGCAGCGGGGACAAACGCTTACGTGCCTCGCTCATTACCGGCGCCCATGCGGTACTCCAGGCGCTGGCGCGGCGGGAACCCCGTAATGACGTTGAGGTGTGGCTCAAAGACCTGGCGGCCCGGCGTGGCGCCGGGCGGGCGGCGGTGGCCCTGGCAAACAAAACCGTGCGTACCGCCTGGGCTATGCTGCGTTACCGGACGGAGTACGATCCGGGCCATGCCAACCAGCTGTCGGGCAACCCGCCGGCGGCAGTGGCCGCCGCCTGAACGGCCAGCCGGGAGAGAGGCGTCAGCGTTTATGTTATTTCCTTGCAAGACGGCACAACGTGATAGTGGTCAGACCCACCTTCAGGGACCCTGCTCATTCCCGCGGCGTGAGAACGCCGTTGCGCCGAAGAGGGCTGAAGGGGCGAACACATCTTGGGCCAGGGGTCGCACCCCAATCAGAGTCCGTATATACGACCGCAGTCTGCCTTCACTATCGATTCGTGCCTACTTGCAAAACGGGAGGAGTCCATATAGGGAATGACGTATCAAGAAGGAGCGGGAATGAGCAATCCCCTACATCCGAATCAAACAGTCCGTGTGTCCTTCTATTCCTGAAATTCCGGGGTCAGAGTAAAATCGCCAAGAATGTTGGCAACAGCAGAGCCGGTGGTGATTTTACTCTGACCCCACCTGTCCCTGACCTGCGTTAGTCACCCTGAAAATTCCCGTATGATCGGAGTCGTTTCTGCCGGGTTTCCAGGAGTTCTTCAATGCTCACCTGTTGAAGTTCGTCCAACTGTTCTTTAATCCGGGCGCCGACACTGGATGCCACCTGGTCGTAATCCCTGTGCGCCCCGCCCAGCGGTTCCTCTACGATGGTATCGACCAGGTCGAGTTTTTGCAGTCTCCGGGCTGTTACGCCCAGGGCTTCCGCCGCGTCTTCAGCCTTGCCCGCGTCCTTCCAGAGTATGGAGGCGCAACCCTCGGGCGATATCACCGAGTAGGTACTGTATTGCAGCATGTTCAACCGGTCGCCCACGCCGATTGCCAGGGCGCCCCCCGAACCTCCCTCGCCGATGACGACAGAGATGATCGGTGTGCGCAACTCCGACATGACCATCAGGTTCCTGGCAATGGCCTCGCTTTGCCCGCGTTCTTCGGCGCCGATGCCCGGGTAGGCGCCCGGCGTATCGATAAAGGTCAGCACCGGCAGTTTGAATCTCTCCGCAAGCTGCATGACACGCAGGGCCTTGCGATAACCTTCCGGTCTGGGCATGCCATAATTGCGGTGGATGCGCTCTTTTATGTCCCTGCCCTTCTGGTGTCCTACCAGCGCGACCGGTTCGCCCTCGAACCGGGCAATGCCGGTCACAATCGCGGGGTCGTCGGCAAAATTACGATCGCCGTGCAGTTCGACAAAATCGGTAAATATCCTGCTCACGTAGTCCAGGGTATAGGGCCTGAGGGGATGCCTGGCTATCTGGGATATCTGCCAGGCGTTGAGTGTCGCAAAAATGGCCTGGGTCAGGTCCTTGCTGCGTTTTTGCAGGCGGGTGATCTCATCGTGGATATTAAGTTCGCCGTCGTCACTGACATGGCGCAACTCCTCGATCTTCGCTTCCAGTTCGGCTATAGGCTGCTCAAAATCAAGAAAATTGACTGACTGCTGCTGTTCCATGATACGGATTAAAGGTTCACCCTGCCGGGAAAGTCCAGGCATACATTGGTCATGCCAACCATGTCGGTAAGTTCAGTCAATAATTCATCACTGATTTCTACGCTCCACCCGCTGCCGAAACTCAGAAGGGTTGAGACATTGCCGTTATTATATTCCATTACAACCCGGTTTGTCCCGCTGCCATAACGCGACAATACCTCCTTGAGCCCGGAAACAAATCCATCGTCCAGCATTTTTTTGTTTATTTTCAATCGGATAGCAGCATATTGCCGGCGCAGATCGGCAAGCGGGTAAACCTCAGCGGCAACGATGGACACACCTGTCTCGTAGTAGTCGTCTTCAACCGCTTCGCCCTTGATGACGACAAGCTGGTCCTTCTGTATCAGTTCACCGTACTTCTGGTAGTTTTCGCTGTAAACGGTGACCTGGACGCGTGCGGTTTTATCATCCAGCACCAGCTCCGCCATGCGCCCCCTGACTCCGGTGCGGACACGCAGGTTCTCAATATAACCGGCCACCGTCAGGTTCATGCCCGCCTTGACCTTGCTCAGCCCTGACGTAATGAACGGCGCCAGCTCATTTTCAAAACGCGTGATGGGGTGGCCTTCCAGGTAAAACCCGAGGGTCTCCTTCTCCCCCTTCAGGCGCACGAGCTCTTCCCATTCAGGCGCGTCGACATAGGGAATTTCAGCTTCGCCGTTACTGCCTGCAGGCGGAGCCAGCAAGTCCGTGCCGAACAGGTCGTCCTGCCCTGTGTCCGCATTGCTGACGAACTGTTCAGCAAACCTGAGCGCCTTCTCCAGGCTTGCCGCCAGTACGCTCCTCGTCCGGCCGAAGTCATCCAGGGCGCCGGACCGGACCAGCGCTTCGACCACCCGTTTGTTGACCCGGCGCGGGTCGGTGCGCCTGCAGAATTCAAACAGGTCGGAAAACTGTCCGCGTTCCTGTCTTTCATCGCACAGGCTGATAATGGCGGAACGGCCGACTCCCTTGATGGCGCCCATTCCGAACAGGATGGTTTTTTCATCCATCACCCTGAACTTGAATTCACTGTGGTTGATCGACGGAGGCCTTATGACCAGTTTCATCCTCCTCAATTCTTCGATCAGCCTGACGGTCCTGTCCGTATTGTTCATATCCGCAGACAACACGGCGGCCATGAATGCCGCCGGGTAATGGGTTTTCAGCCAGGCGGTCTGGTAAGCGAGCAGGGCATAGGCAACGGAGTGGGACTTGTTGAAACCGTAACCGGCAAATTTTTCCATCAGGTCAAAAATGGAGGTCGCCACGGTTTTGCTGATTTTATTGCCCTCAGCGCCTTTCAGGAAAATATCCCTTTGCTGCGCCATCTCTTCGCGCTTTTTCTTGCCCATGGCGCGCCGCAGCAGGTCCGCCGACCCCAGGGTGTAGCCGCCGAGGACCCGGGCTATCTGCATGACCTGCTCCTGGTACAGGATCACGCCATAGGTCGGTTTCAGCACAGGTTCCAGTGCGGGGTGAATGTAGCGTACCTGCGCCTTGCCCTTTTTCCGGTCGATAAAATCGTCAACCATTCCCGAATCCAGGGGGCCGGGCCGGAATAATGCCACCAGCGCGACCAGGTCGTCGAATTTATCCGGCTCCAGCCGTTTTATCAGTTTTCTCATTCCATCCGATTCCAGCTGGAATACGGCAGTGGTGTCCATGCGCCGTATCGTCGCGTACGTGCCGGCATCGTCCAGCGGGATATTCTTTATCTCCAGGCTTGCGCCGGACTTCTCAGGCAACTGTTCATTAATATCCTTTACCGCCCAGTCAATAATGGTCAGTGTGCGCAGCCCCAGGAAATCGAACTTCACCAGTCCGATTGCTTCCACGTCTCCCATGTCAAACTGGGTTGACGTGACTGCAGTGTTCCTTTCACAGTACAGTGGCATGAACTCGGTCAATTCCCTGGGCGAGATAACGATACCACCCGCGTGTTTTCCTGCATTCCTGGACAGCCCTTCCAGTTTTTTTGCCAGGTCTATGAGGATTTTCACCTCTTCTTCCTCGTGGTATCGCTGTTTCAGCATTTCCTCCGCCTGCAGCGCCTTGTCCAGGGTCATATCCAGTTCAAACGGGATTAACTTGGCTATCTTGTCAACATAGCCGTAAGGGTGTCCGAGGACCCTGCCGACGTCGCGGACCACGGCTTTTGCCGCCATGCTGCCGAAAGTGATAATCTGGGAGACGCGCTCCCGGCCGTAACGGCCGGAGACGTATTCGATCACCTCATCCCGCCTGTCCATGCAGAAATCCACGTCAAAATCGGGCAGGGACACCCGTTCGGGATTCAGGAACCGTTCGAACAGCAGTTCATGGTATATGGGGTCAAGATCGGTGATGCCCAGTACGTAAGCCACCAGGGAGCCTCCCCCGGAACCGCGCCCCGGCCCTACCGGTATCCCCTGCTGTTTGGCCCAACGGATGAAATCAGCCACGATGAGAAAATATCCCGGGAAACCCATACTGGTTATCACATCAAGCTCGTCATCGAGACGCCGGCTGTATTGTTCCGTATCGATGCCGTTGACCGACGTCCGCCTGTCTTCAACCAGTTTTTCCAAACCGGCGCATGCCTCCCGGCGCAACCAGCCGGACTGGTCAAACTCTTCAGGAACCGGAAACTCCGGCAGGTGATAATCCCCGAATTCCAGTTCCAGGTTGCAGCGAATGGCGATGTTTTCACTGTTCCGCAACGCTTCCGGCAGGTCATGGAACAACTCCTGCATCTGTTTCGGCGTTTTCAGGTATTGTTCATTACTGTAGTGGCGCGGACGTTTGGGGTCATTGAGCGTATAACCATTATGGATGCAGACCCTCGCTTCATGGGCGGAAAAATCTTCAGACGCCAGGAACCGTACGTCATTGGTGGCCACCACGGGTATATCGAATTCCGAGGCCAGCGCCAGGGCTTCATCGATATAAATGTCTTCTCCCGGCCGTCCTGTGCGCTGTAATTCAAGGTAAAACCGCTCCGGGAACAGCTCCAGGAACCAGTCGAGCTGTTTCCTGGCATGGTCTGCCTGGTTGTGCATGACGGACTGGCCGATAGCGCCGTCCCCGGCGCCGGACAGGGCAATCAGGTCTGCGGCGCGACCGTCCAGCCAGTCTCTCCTGACGGCAGGCACGCCGCGCGCCTGTCCCTGGGTGTAACTCAGGGTGATCAACTCCGCCAGGTTCCTGAAGCCGTCATTATTCCGGCAAAGCAGCACCAGCCTGTGGTTCCTGCCGGCTTCGGTTTCATCCGCCAGGCACAGTTCCGCGCCGATCACAGGTTTGATTCCGCGGTCGATGCATTTCCGGTAGAACTTGACCATTGAAAACACGTTGTACAATTCGGTGACGGCGCCGGACCACATGCCTTTCTCAACCAGGGAGCCCACGTAATCATCCACCCGCAACAAACCGTCCACCAGGGAATACTCGGTGTGGACGTGCAGGTGGACGAAGCTGTTTTCTACCGTTTCCATCTTTGCCGGACTTCAGGGGACTGAATTAATTCAGTCCCCGACAATTTCTGAACCGGGGCGAAACTGCGCCGGTGAATTGGACACAGCCCGTTTTCGGACAACGCCAGGATATGCTGCCTGGTCGGATAACCCTTGTGCCGGGCAAAGCCGTAGCCCGGGTATTTCCGATCCATCTCCCGCATTTCCCGATCCCGCCAAACCTTCGCCAGGATTGAGGCGGCGCTGATACATGCCTCGGTCCGGTCGCCTTTTACGACGGCGCTTACCGGGTATTCGGTATCGGGGCAGCGATTGCCGTCAACCAGCACCCGGTCAGGTTTTATGCTTAACCCCCGGATTGCCCGTTGCATGGCCAGCAGTGTCGCGTTCAGTATATTCAACCGGTCAATCTCCTCGTGGCCGGCGCGGCCTATTGAACAGGCCAGCGCCTTTTCCCGGATAAGCGCCGCCAGTTGTTCCCTGCGCCGTTCCGGTATTGTCTTGGAATCGGCCAACCCGGCAATCATGTCCGTTTGGTCCAGGATCACTGCGGCCGCAATCACCGGTCCCGCCAGGGGTCCCCGCCCCGCTTCATCGACGCCTGCCACCAGTTGCAGACCGTGCATTATATATTTGCCACAGAGTGGGTAGCGCCTCCGTTCGTCATTCCCGCGCAAGCGGGAATCCAGTAGACAACAAAACTCCTTATAAGGAATTTTTGCTCACTGGATTCCTGCCTTCGCAGGAATGACGAACGGGGAAACAGCAACGACAAACTGTTGATACGTTTTAAAGTCATATTAACTCCGTGTCCTCTGTGGCCCTTATGTATCAACCAGATCCAGCACGGCTTGCGCCGCGCTCGCTTCGGCTGCCCGCAGGGAGGCATGCAGGTCCGTGAAACGGCGGGACAATGATTGCGCTTCATGCGGGTGGTCCAGCCAGTATTGCAGCGCCGGGCCCATGATCTCCGCACGGCAATCCGACTGAAAATACTCGGGCACAAGCCTCTGCCCGGCCAGCAGGTTGGGCAGGGATGCGTATTTTACCTTGAGCAATGCCCGCACGATCCAATAGCTCAGGCTATGCATCCTGTAAGCCACTACCATGGGAGTCTTGTACAGCATCGCCTCCAGTGTAACGGTGCCTGAAGCGACCAGCGCAACACTGGCAGCCGCCAATGTGTCCGCAATGCTGTCTTTCACTATTTTTAACTGCAAACCCCTGCTTTCGGCTGCTGCGCGCAAGTGCCTCTCTGCGCCGTCATTCACCGCATTGGTTATAAACCTGGCCCCGTCATGGCGCCCGGCCAGCCACGCAGCCGAATCCAGGAAAGGACCGGTAAGCCTGTCAAGCTCCGCCTGCCTGCTGCCGGGCAGAATGGCAACAGTCAAACAGTCGGGAGGCAGGTGCAGGCGCCGGCGGGCGCTTTCCCTATCCGGTTGAATGTCCACCTTTCCCGCCAGGGGGTGTCCCACGTACCTGGCCGGAACCCCATACCTGAGTAAAAATTCCTCCTCGAACGGAAAGATACATAACACGAGTTGCGCGGCCTGCCTGATTTTCCGCACCCGCCAGGGACGCCATGCCCATACCGTAGGACAGACGTAATGGATGGTTTTTATACCGGCATTGCGCAACGTTCGTTCCAGGCCAAGATTGAAATCAGGCGCGTCTACTCCGATAAACACATCCGGCCGTTCCCGGATGAAGTGTTCTGCAAGCCTGGTCCGCAGCGCGCTCAACTCCCGCACTTTCCCAAGCACCTCAACCAATCCCATAACTGCCAGTTTTTCCATCGGAAACAGGATATCGCAACCTGCTGCGCGCAGGTTCGGTCCGCCTATGCCGGCCACCCTGGCATCCGGGTGATATTGCCTTATATCCTTGATCAGCTCCGAGGCAAGGAAGTCTCCAGAAGGTTCACCCGCTACAATTCCGATTTTCACTTCAGTCCAATCATCTGCCTCTGTTCGTCATTCCCGCGAAGGCGGGAATCCAGTAGGCAACAAAATTCCTTATAAGGAATGTTTGCTCACTGGATTCCCGCCTTCGCGGGAATGACGAACGGAGGACAGAACGGATAGATGGATATCCTCTTTCCATCATCTCACAATTCCGCGTTCGGACTCCCTGATGAAGCGAGTAAAAATGGCGACTTCACTGTTCTCTCCGGCCAGGGCCTCGAGTTTTTTCAGGGCATTTTTCAACAGCAGCCCTTCGCGATAGACAATGCGGTAGGCCTTCCTGAGCGCTTCAACCGAACTGTCGGAAAACCCGTTGCGCTTGAGTCCCACCCTGTTAAGACCACCTGGTTTTGCGCTGTTGCCGGACACCATCAGGTACGGAGGCACGTCTTTCAGGATTATGGAAGCAATGGCGGAAATACTGTAGCGCCCGACCCGGCAAAACTGGTGTACGCCGGTAAACCCGCCCAGAATGGCATGATCATCGATATGCACATGACCGGCCAGGGTGGCATTATTGGCGAAGATTGTGTTGTTCCCCACCTGGCAATCATGGGCAATATGCACGTACGCCATGATCCAGTTGCCGTTTCCCACCCGGGTAACGCCTCCACCCTGTGCCGTCCCGCGGTTAATACTGCAGAACTCCCTGATAACATTATTGGAACCAATCTCCAGACAGGATTCTGCCTCACCCCGGTATTTCTTGTCCTGGGGATCATCCCCGATTGACGAGAACTGGGATATCCTGGTTGATTCTCCTATCCGGGCAGGGCCTTTGACAACCACGTGCGGCCCGATAACACAGTTGTCGGCTATCCGGACCTGGTCCCCGATAACGGCATAAGCGCCGATACTGACCCCGCTCCCAATCCCGGCGCCGGGGTGCACTTTCGCAGTGGGGTCGATCAAGTCTCCCTGTCCGAAATAGTAGTCAATAAATCCGAGTCGGCTACGACCGCGTCATCGACTTTAGCAACACAGGAAAAGCGCCAGATATTTCTTCGCAACGCAACGAACCTGACTTCGATCACCAGTTGATCCCCCGGCCCGACGGTTTTTCTGAACCTGGCCTTGTCAACTCCTACCAGGTAATATAACTTGTTCCAGTGATCGCTCCCTTCTGCCGACAATAATCCAAGTATCGCAGAGGCCTGGGCCATTGCCTCGATGATGAAGACACCCGGCATGATTGGCTGCTGGGGAAAATGCCCCTGGAAAAACGGTTCATTGACAGTGACGTTCTTAATCGCGGTCAGGGACACACCGGGTTCGTAATCCGTCACCTTATCCAGCAGCAGCATGGGATAACGGTGCGGCAGCGCTTGTTTTATCTGCTCAATATCCAGTTCCGGCATAGTCGCATAAACCTGATTCGTACGTATACAGTATGTTATTTCTTTGTTGTTTTTTCCAATGCAAAGACCCTTCTTGCCAGTTTGTCCAGGCGCCTGAACCTGACCATGTTCCTGCGCCAGGTCACATTATCCGTTACCGGCACCCCGGAAGAGTAGACGCCGGCCTGCCTGATGCTGTTCGATACGCCGGACATGCCGGTCAGGACGACATCGTCGGCAATCTCGATATGGCCGGTAATGGCGCTGGCGCCGCCGATCATGCACCTGCGGCCGATTGTTACGCTGCCGGCCACCACTGCGGCCCCGGCAATGGCAGTATGCTCCCCTACCCGGACATTATGACCTATCTGCACCTGGTTATCGATTTTCACACCAGCCTCTATTACGGTGTTCTCAATAGCGCCCCTGTCAATCGTCGTGTTGGCGCCTATTTCAACGTCATCCCCGATGATCACATTGCCGAGTTGCGGAATTTTCAGCCAGCGACCGGAGTCATTGGCGATGCCATAACCATCCGCCCCGACAACGGCGCCGGGATGAATCAGTACCCGTTTGCCGATTTCAACCCGCTCCATCAGGCTTACGCGTGAGTGGATATGGCAGTGGCTGCCGATTTTAACATCTGCCTCGACAATACAGGCCGGGCCGATATAAGTACGCGCACCTACGACGGCATTACGGCCGATCACCGTATTGGCGCCGATGAAAACACCTGCTGCAATATCCGCGCCTGCTTCGATTACCGCAGTCGGGTGAATCCCAGGCGCAAATTTCGGAGCGGGATTCAGGAACCTTGCCGCTTTCGCGTAAGCAAGGTAGGGATTGTCCGTGATCAAACTCGCCGTGGGACATGCCGCCGCATCCGCCTCGGCCAGCATCACTGCGCCGGCGCGGGTCGCCTCCAGGTCGCCCTTATAGCGTTTATTGGCATAGAATGCCAGGTCGCCGGGGCTTGCATTATGCAGGCTGGCAACATTGGTTATCCTGTAGGCAGGGTCGCCTCGAAGTTCCGCGTCAATTGTTGCGGCAATTTCTCCCAAGGTCGCCGTCATAAAAACTGCAAGCCGTCATTCAGCTCCTTCAACATCTTTCCCCGAATCATTTTCTTTCTTCAACTGATCTATG
The DNA here is from genome assembly GCA_965204045.1 of Gammaproteobacteria bacterium. GTDB lineage: Bacteria > Pseudomonadota > Gammaproteobacteria > Eutrophobiales > Eutrophobiaceae > JAAXHV01. The sequence continues at coordinate 2,562,394 of CBDBDW010000002.1, read as the reverse complement.
ACAAGCTGCGATATATCCACTTTCGGGCTGGCGTAAATCACGCCTTCATTCAATATCATGTCGAAACCGTTTTCCCTGGCGATCGTATTGATGGCATCGACGATATCTTTCTGGATTTTGGCAATTTCCTCGTTTCTGCGGAAGGTAAGGTCTTCGCGGAACTCATCCTGGTTGCGTTTAAGGTCACGCCGTTCATTGACGATGTCCCGCTCCAGTTTACTCCGTTCCGCCTCACTCATGATCGGGGCATCCTTGGTCAGTCTGTCTTCCATTTCCTTTAATCCTTTCTGTGCCTCCACCAGTTCCCGGTCCCGCGGGGCAAACTCTTTCTCAAGCAGGCTGCGCATCCTCTCGGCCTGGGGCGATTGTTCCAGGATGCGTATGGCATTGACGGCGCCGATCTTGTAATCCTCGGCAATCACCTGGGGAATAATGCCGGCAGTGAAAAAACATATCAGGAAACAGGTAAGCCTCATAGCGCTCATAGACTCCTATAAATCATATTAAGTAAGTTTTAATTATTATTCTCTAAAATGTTGAACCAAAAGTAAACTGGAACGGTTGTGTCTCATCGCCTTCCTTGTCTCCAATGGGTCTGGCTATACTAACACTTACCAGGCCAAAAGGTGAGATCCAGATGCCGCTCAAACCCGTAGAATACCTGAGTTCGCTGAATTCGAATGATTCATCGCTGGAATAAACGTTGCCGCCGTCAAAAAACGCGGCAAACCTGACCTGCTTGAATTCCTTGAGAAAAGGCAGGGGAAAAATCATTTCCGCCCCGCCGACCACCTTGATATTGCCGCCCAGGGGCCGCCGCCTTGTCCCTCCCAGCACCGGGGTGTCTTTCGGGCCGAGGGTGTTTTCCTCGTAACCGCGCACCGACCTCGGCCCGCCGGCATAGAAATTTTCAAAAAACGGGAGTTCCTTAGTGCCGAACAAGCCGTTTCCATATCCGAAATCACCCTTGACGGTAAATATGAATTCGCGCAGGACAGGATGATACCACTGGGTCCGGTATCCGACCTTGAAAAACTCAAGAGAGTTGCCGAATGAGGGAATCGCCATTTCCGAACTGAAACGGTGCTGGATGCCCCGGGTCGGCAATATCGCCCGGTTGCGGGTATCGTAGGAAAATGCCGCAGAAAGCCTCAGGATATCGAATTTATTACCTTCCCTCTCAATAAAATCCCTGACCTGCTCCGCAAAGAACCGGTCTTCGGACAACCTGGTGTTTTCATAACCGAATGCTGTGCTGATGAAGTTGTATTCAGTCACCGGAACGCCGAAACTGACCCCCGCGCCGATGACCCGGCTGTCGAACGCGGTGATGTTCGCGTCATAAGCCTCGGTTTCCTGGTAATTTACGTTGAAGCCGCGGCTTATGCCGTCAACGGTATAGTAAGGATTCACGTAACCCAGGGCGAACCTGCGATTGATGTCGCTGTTGTTGAACGCGAACTGTATGCGTTTCCCGGAACCCAGGAAGTTGTCCTGGGTGATGCTGGTCTGGAATATCAGGCCCTGGTTCTGGGAAAAGCCCAGGCCGGCCAGAAAGTTGCCGAACGGCTTTTCGGTTACCGTGTAGTTGACGTCAACCTGGTCCGCAGAACCTGCCACCGCCGGGGTCTCCACGTTGACTTCTTCGAAAAAGCCCAGCCGCTGCAGCCTGATCTTGCCCCGCTCCACCTTGGGGGTGGAAATCCAGCCGCCTTCATGCTGGCGCATTTCCCGTCTCAAAACCTCGTCCCTGGTCCTGGTGTTGCCGGAAAAATTGATCCTCCGTACATATACCTGTTTGCCGGGATCAACAAAAAACGTGACTTCAACCGTATTGTCATCTTCATCGATATCGGGTATGGAATTGACATTGGCAAAGGCATAGCCTGAGCCGCCCAGGCGTTCCGTCATGCGCTCGCTGCTGTCGGTCACCTGTTTGCGGGAGAACAGGCTGCCCTGCGTCACGCTGATGAGGTTATACAATTGTTGTTCCGGAAGAATGAACTCGCCTGCCAGCTTTACCCCGGATACCGTATACTGCCCGCCTTCGGTGATGTTGATCGTGATGTAAATATCCTTCTTGTCCGGCGTGATGGAAACCTGGGTGGAGTCGATACTGAAGTTCACGTAACCCCGGTCCAGGTAAAACGAACGCAGGGTTTCCAGGTCGCCCGATAATTTCTGGCGCGAATACTGGTCGTCCTTGGTGAAAAAGGAGAACAGGGTAGGCCTGGACAATTCAAATTCATCCGTCAAATCATCTTCCCTGTAGGACCGGTTGCCCACGATATTGATCTGCTTGATACGCGCCGCTTTTCCCTCCGATATGTCGATGGACACCGCAACCCGGTTATTGGACAGCGGAGTCACTTCAGAGTTGATATTCACGGCATACTTGCCGGCGGAAAAATATTGCCTGCGCAGTTCGCGTTCCAGCCCGTCCAGTTGCGACTGGTCGAATACCCGCCCTTCGGCGAAGCCGATCTGGTTCAGGCCATCCAGCAGGTCTTCAGTTTTAATATCCTTGTTGCCGCTGATTTCAATGCTGCCTATCGCCGCCCGTTCCTTGAGAACTATCACCAGGACGTTGCCGTCCCGCTTGAGTTGCACGTCATCGAAGAAGCCTGTCTTGAACAGGGCGCTGACCGCTTCAGAGGACACTTCGGGAGTGAAAGAGTCACCCACTTCAAGCGGCAGGTAGTTGAATACGGTCCCCGGGGTAAGCCGCTGCAATCCTTCCACCCGGATATCCTCGATTGTGAATTCCTGCGCCGCAAGCCCGGAGGTGATGACGGCAAGCATTAATACCGATAAGAATGACCTGAACAGGGATGGTTTTGAACCTTCGGGCAACATGGCCTGCTTATAATAAATTACTACGCACGACAAATCCATTTATCCAGCAAGTCGAGAGATGGGGTCAGGTCGCACAATGCACACACAAAGAAACAACTGAGAAGCTACCACAAACCTGATTTGTGTGTGCATTGTGCGACCTGACCCCATCTCTCCATTAGCCGGCGAGTCTGACCAGGTCATTGAAAATAGCCAGGGCCATCAGGCTGAACAAGAGTACCAGGCCGATGCGCTGGCCCAGCACCTGCGTTTCATCCGACACCGGGCTTCCTTTCAGAAACTCTATGAAATAATAGAACAGGTGTCCGCCGTCCAGCAACGGCACAGGCAACAGGTTCAGTATCGCCAGGCTGATGCTGACGATTGCCAGGAAGCCCAGGAAGGCGACAATACCCAGTTGCGCGGTCTGCCCCGCGTACTGGGCGATGCTCACCGGGCCGCTCAGGTTTTTCAGCGACGCCTGGCCGGTCACCATGCGCCAGAGTATCTGCAGGGTTACCACTGTCATATCAAGGGTTTTCCCTGCCCCTTTTGCCAGCGCCGTGTGCGCCGGGTAGGATTCGGTCGCAAACAGGGATTGGTCCACCTCGTAACCGGGGTCCAGGCCGGCCCCGATGAAGCCGATTATGCTTCCCTGCCCGGAGACCTTCGCCGCCGGCGTCATGGTCAGTTCCATGGCCTCCCCCGCCCTGGAAATGCTGACGGAAAGAGGAACCTCCGGCGCGGCCCTGACCATTTCCACCCAGTGCTGCCAGTTCCTGACGGCAACTCCGTCCACGGCTTCGATTCTGTCGCCCTGCGCCAGGCCGGCCTGCCATGCCGCGCCCTGGTGGGTGACCGCGCCGATGACTGCGGGAATCGAGGGTCTCGCAGGTTCAACACCCAGCAGGTTCAACAGGTTGCCTTCGGCCATGGAGTCTATCGGTATCGCCGAAAGTTCTACTGCCAGCAACCGCCCATGGCCTTGCGCATCCTTTACCCTGACTGCCGCGGTACTGTGATCGATAACGCCCGCGACCAGCAGTTCCAGCGCGGAATTCCAGGTCGGCGTTGCCCTTCCGTTAATTTCCGTAATCTCATCATCCACCTGAAAACCCGCATGTACGGCAGGCGAACCTTCCTGCACTGAACCGATGACGGGTTTGAGACCGGTTATCCCGATGATATATACAATCCAGTAGGCCAGGACCGCGAAGATGAAGTTGAATATCGGACCGGCCGCTACGATGGCGACGCGCTCACCGAGCGACTTGTTATTGAATGCCCTGGCGCGTTCGGTCCCGGCCACGAATCCCTCACGCTCGTCCAGCATTTTCACGTAACCACCCAGCGGAAACGCGCCGATGACAAATTCAGTATTGTCGGGTCCGAATTTCCTGCTCCAGAGCGGACGGCCGAAACCGACCGAAAATTGCAGGACTTTCACGCCACAGCGCCTGGCGACCAGGAAATGCCCGAGTTCATGGAAAGTGATCAGGACTCCCAGCGCCACGATGAACGCGCAGATCATTTGCAACGCGGCCATCAGGGCTGCAGCCTCCGGCACTGCTCCCGTGCGTAATCCCTGGCGCGCCGGTCCGCATCGAGGACCTGTTCCAGGGTACCGGCAGGCTGCACGGAAACGCCATCCAGTGTTCGTTTTACTACTTCCGCAATCTCCGTAAACCTGATCCGGCTTCCCAGGAACTCCCCGACCGCGACTTCATTGGCGGCATTGAGGATGGCGGTAGCCGTTCCGCCTTCGGCCAATGCCTCCCCGGCCAGTCCGAGGCAGGGAAACCTGTCAGGATCGGGTTTTTCAAAATTCAACTTTGATATATCGAACAGGCTCAGCTTTTTTACTCCGGCTTCAATACGCCGGGGCCAGGCCATGGCGTGCGCTATGGGCGTGCGCATATCCGGGTTTCCCAGTTGCGCCAGCACCGAGCCGTCTGAATACTCCACCAGGGAATGCACGATACTCTCCGGATGGATGACGACTTCAATATTGTCCGCCCCGGCATCGAATAACCAGCAGGCCTCGATCACTTCCAGTCCCTTATTCATCATGGTAGCGGAATCCACCGATATTTTTCTCCCCATATCCCAGTTCGGATGCGCGCAGGCCTCAGCGGCCGTCACGTCCCGCAACTCCTGCAATCGCCTGGTCCGGAACGGTCCGCCGGATGCGGTCAGCATGATACGGGTTACGCCGGCGCGTTCCATACTTCCGTCGAAGTCCGGGGGCAGGCATTGGAATATGGCATTGTGTTCACTGTCGATGGGCAGCAAGCGGGCGCCGTTCTGTTTCACTGCGTCCATGAACAGCCTGCCGGACATGACCAGCGCCTCCTTGTTGGCAAGCAATACCCGCTTGCCGGCGCGCGCCGCGGCCAATGTGGGAAGCAGGCCCGCAGCCCCGACGATTGCCGCCATGACATAATCCGTCTCGGCGCAGCCGGCAACTTCCTGCAATCCTTCCGGTCCCGACATTATCCGGATACCGGGCGCCTCGCGCCGCAGTCCATCCCGCAGGCGGGAGGCCGAATCCGGATCTGCCATCACCGCATACTTCGGCCGCCATTCAAGACATTGCCTGAGCAACTCTTCGACGTTGGTGTTTGCCGTGAGGGCAACCGGTTCAAACAGGTCCCGGCGCCTGGACATCACATCCAGCGTACTCAAACCTATACTCCCGGTTGATCCCAGGATGGTGATGCCGGTCACAACACGCGCTCCAGTAACAGGACTCCGGCGAAAAATACCGGCGCCGCGGCAGTGAGACTGTCTATCCTGTCCAGGGCTCCCCCGTGTCCCGGTAACAACTCTCCGCTGTCCTTGACCCCTCCACTTCTCTTTACCATGCTCTCGGTGAGATCTCCGATTACGGACATGGCAATTGTGACCGTACAAACCAGCAGAAACAGTATCAGATCGATCAATGTCATTTGCAGCAACATAAGAGCGCAGAGCAACGCGGCAACCAGGCCGAAGCCGAAAGCGCCGAACAATCCCTCCAGGGTTTTTCCGGGACTGATGTGTATGGCAAGTTTATGCCTGCCCCATCTTTTGCCCGTGTAATACGCCCCGGTGTCCGCAGACCAGATGATAATGAATAAACAGGTCACCAGAACAGGCCCCCGGAATTCCGGATGGTTGTGCAAGGCCACCAGGGATACCCAGGCGGGGACCAGCACTATCATACCGAGACCCGCCTGTGAGAACAATCCGGAACTGAAATTCCTGCCGGCCTGCCGGCGTAAGATAAGGATCAGGGCCACCCCCCACCAGAGCAGGGACAGACCCACGATATACAACGTCATTACACCGTCTATATTGTAATAACAGACTGCCAGGAGCAATGCCGCCAAAACCTGCGCCAGTATTTTCCGGCGGGTACGACGCGGCCCGGCGAGACCCGCCCATTCCCACGTTCCCGCCAGTATTGCAATGGCGCACAACGCGGCAAACTGTGCGTGTGTGCCGTAAAGGGTAATTCCGAGGACCAGCGGCATCAACACCAGCGCAGTACCGACCCTTGGACCAATCGGGAATTTCATTTTTCCCTTACCTGCTCTGAAGTGCGGCCGAAACGGCGCTGCCTGCCGACGTACGATTCCAGCGCCTTGTCATATTCCCGCGTATTGAAATCCGGCCAGTACACATCGGTAAAATACATTTCCGTATAAGCAAGCTGCCACAACAGGAAGTTGCTGAGACGCACCTCTCCCCCGGTACGGATAAACAGGTCGGGATAATCCGGCAGGTCCAGGCAGTCCCTGAAGCGCTCTTCCGAAATATCATCAATGCCCCGGTTTCCCGGCGGCAACGCGGCAAAAAGTTTTTTGCAGGCTGAAACTATCTCCCGGCGTCCGCCATAATTGATTGCAATAATAAGGTTCAACCCGTTGTTTTTCGAAGTTCTGCTTCCGGCATGCTCGACCGAGGCCTGCAATTCTTCGGGGAAGACGGAGATATCGCCAATAAATGACAGCCTGACATTATTCTTGTCCAGGGCGTCGAGTTCATCATTCAAAGCCGATACGAACAACTCGATCAATAAAGCCACCTCGGCATCCGGACGCTGCCAGTTTTCGCTGCTGAAGACAAACACGGTAAGTGTCCTTATGCCGCGGCGGATACTGTGCTCGACTGTTCCCCGCAAGGCATCTATGCCGGCTTCGTGACCGGCGGCGCGGGGCATCCCCCTGCTCTTTGCCCACCTGCCGTTGCCATCCATGACGATGGCGACGTGCCCAGGCATGTTTTCCATCAGGCCGAATATTGCGCCGGTAGATGCGGTGACCCCACAGGCTAGATCTCCATCAATTCCGCTTCCTTGCCCTTGAGTATTTCCTCCACGTCCTTGATATGCGCATCCGTGATCCTCTGTATCCTGTCTTCCTGCCTGCGGTCCTCGTCTTCCGTAATGAGCTTTTCCTTCAACAGGTCCTTCATATCGTGGTTGGCGTCGCGACGGATGTTACGCAGCGCGACCCTGGCTTTTTCCGCCTCTGACCTTACCACCCGGGTCAGTTCCTTCCTGCGCTCCTCCGTCAGCGCCGGCAACGGCACCCGCATCACGCTGCCCGTAGTCACCGGGTTCAATCCCAGGTCGGAATTCAATATGGCCTTCTCGATTTCCCCGGTCATACTCTTGTCCCATGGCGCCACCCCAAGCGTACGCGCGTCCAGAACAGTGATGTTTGCAGCCTGGTTCAAGGGGACCTGGCTACCGTAATATTCGACGCTGACATGTTCAAGCAGGCTCGGATGGGCCCGCCCGGTACGGATTTTACTGAGTTCACTGCGCAACGCCCTGAGCGTTTTATCCATCCGCTCGTCAGTATCTTTAAGGATATCTTCAATCACTGGGCTTCTCCAAAACCGGTAACAAGTGTGCCTTCAGGCATGCCTCTCGCGGTCCGCAGCAACGCGCCCGGTTGCATCATATTCAATACCCGCAACGGCATGTTGTTCTCGCGGCACAAAACGATGGCAGTTGTGTCCATGACTGCCAGCTTGCGCTCAATAACATCATCATAACTCAAAACGTCATATCTTATTGCCGTTTTGTCGCGCACCGGGTCGGCGGAATAAATCCCGTCCACCTTGGTCGCCTTGATCAACAGGTCCGCGTTGATCTCGACGGCTCTCAGACTGGCAGCCGAATCCGTGGTAAAAAACGGGTTGCCGGTGCCGGCCGCGAAAATCACCACCCGCCCTTTTTCCAGGTGGCGCACCGCTCGCCTCCTGATGTAATCTTCACAGACTTCATTGATCTTGATTGCCGACATAACCCGGGCAAAGGAACCAAGCTGTTCCAGGGCATCCTGTAATGCAAGAGAGTTCATTATAGTGGCCAGCATGCCCATGTGGTCGGCGGTCACCCGGTCGATGCCTGCGGCGGCAAGTCCCGAACCGCGGAAGAAATTACCGGCGCCCAGGACCAGGGCTATCTCGGCGCCGTTCAGGCTGAGTTCGCGAATCTCATTTGCCAGTCTTTTTATCGTGGCAGGATCAATGCCGTAAGCGGCTTCGCCCATAAGCGCTTCGCCGCTCAGCTTTATCAGGACTCTCCGATAGCGCAGTTCCGGGACGTCAGCCAAAACCCTGTTACTCCGTGGCCAATCCGGCCTGTTGCATGACTTCAGCGGCAAAGTTGTCCTCTTTCTTTTCCAGCCCTTCACCGACTTCATACCTGATAAAGCCATGCACTACCGCATTACTTGCCTTTAACAGGTCCGCCACGGAAGTGTCGGGGTCCTTGACGAATGCCTGCCCTGACAAGGTGTTTTCCTGGATGAATTTCTTTACCCTGCCGTTTACCATCTTCTCGATGATATGTTCCGGTTTTCCTGACTGTCCGGCATGGGCCAGCTGGATTTCCCGCTCTTTTTCCAGCACGTCCCGTGGGACATCCTGTTCGTCCACGCATAACGGATTGGCGGCTGCAATATGCATGGCGAGGTCCTTCGCCAACACAGGATTATCCGTGGACAAATCCACGATCACGCCGATCCTGATGCCGTGAACATAAATACCCAGGGTCCCGCCCCGGCTTTGCCTTACCCGGGCATGGCGCCTGATGCTGATGTTTTCTCCCAGCTTCGTCACCAGTTCCTGCCTGGCTTCTTCCACTGAGCGGGCTTCCGTTCCGTTCAACGGCAAGTCCGCCAGGGATTCCGGGGTTCCGTTACCCTGTTCCAGGAGAGTACTCGCAAGTTCGCGCGAGAATTTCTGAAAGTTCTCATCCCGGGCAACAAAGTCCGTTTCACAATTGACTTCCAGTATCACTGCCTGGCTGCCGGCAGCACCCCGTTCTATGACTATCGTCCCTTCAGCGGCGATACGCCCCGCTTTTTTTGCCGCTTTGGCCATGCCTGATTTACGCATCGCGTCGATCGCGGCTTCAATATCGCCGGCAGTTTCCTGTAACGCCTTTTTACAGTCCATCATCCCGGCGCCGGTCCGGTCCCTTAATTCTTTTACCATGGAAGCTGTTATTTGCATCTTTTTCTTAATCCTGTCTTATTTTGCTGTTACACGTTGACGCTCCATTCGTCATTCCCGCGAAGGCGGGAATCCAGTCAATAAAACAACTCCTTATAATGAATGTTTGCCCACTGGATTCCTGCCTTCGCAGGAATGACGAACAGGGAGCGTCACAGGTTTCTTATGCCGTTTCTTCCCAGCGATATTGCTTCAGGCCAACTTTACCATCCGCTGTGACAGTAATGCCCTCTTCCTCGAGTAATCGCCCCTGCTCCTCATGATTTCTCTGACCGCTGCGCTTTATGAGTTTGCCTTTGCTGTCGATAATTCTCTGCCAAGGCACATCGGAGTCATCGGGCAGACTACTCATAGCCGTGCCTACCTGCTGTGGCGTACATCCTTCTCCAACCTGTTTGGCTATCTGGCCGTACGTAGCGACTTTGCCTTTTGGAACCTGCCGTACACATTCGTAAATTGTATGAGTCCGACCCGCTTCAGGGCCACCTGCCTCAGTTTCAGTTTCCGTTATTGCCTTCTGTTCCGGTTCTGTTTCCGGCTTCGCAGCAGTTTCAGCTTCTTCAGCGCCGTCAGTTGCGGCAGGCTCAGCGCCGGCCGGCTCGACTGCCTCCTGTTCCGGTTTTGCCTCCGGCTTCGCTACAGCTTCAGCCTCCTTACCGCCGTCAGTTGCGGCAGGTTCTGTTTTCCTGGAACTCTTCCTCGCGGTTTTCTTCTTTACCTGGACTTTTTCCTTCACCTGAACTTTTTCCTGTTTTTCCTTAACAATAGGCGCTCCCTCGGCATCAAGTTCGACAAATTCATCCTTGTCACCACCATCGCCCAGGTGCGCTATGGAATCCTTGCCTGTAATAATCGCATCGGCTATGGCTTTTGTGTACAACCTGATGGACCGGATAGCGTCATCGTTACCCGGTATCACGTAATCCACACCGACAGGACTGTTATTACTGTCCACTACACCGACCACGGGAATCTTCAGTTTGACCGCTTCGCTGACTGCGATATCCTCATACCCCACGTCGATCACGAACAACGCGTCAGGCCAGCCTTCCATATCCTTGATGCCTGCCAGGTTACGCTCCAGTTTTTCCAGTTCCCGCTGATAGTGCAAAACTTCCTTCTTGCTCATGCGTTCCATGCTGCCGTCGGTTTTCATCTCCTCCAGTTCCCGCAGGCGATTGATGGACCTTTTCACCGTCTTGTAGTTGGTCAGCAATCCGCCCAGCCAGCGCAGGTTGATATACGGCATCTCACAGCGCTGGGCTTCTTCCCTGATTATCTGTTGCGCGGCGCGCTTTGTCCCGACGAACAATATCCTGCCCTTGTTGGCAGACAACTTGCCGACGAAATTCAGGGCTTCCTGGAACATGGCCTTGGTCTTCTCAAGGTCGATGATGTGTATTTTATTTCGGTGGCCGTACAGGTATGCGGCCATTTTAGGATTCCAATTGCGGGTCTGGTGGCCAAAATGTACGCCCGCCTCCAGCATTTCTCGCATGCTGATATCAGTCATAAAACAAACTCCAAACAGGGTTAAACTTCCGCGCATCACACATACCGCCCGACCGTTCGGAAACCGGACAGCCAGGACCCTGATATGCGTTCCACGATGTGCGTGTGGATTAGCTTATCTTGCCTTGACAGCAGGCGCTTTATAACATAGAAGCCTTCAGGGAACAAATGTTTCCGTTTAAATGCTATGGCAATTTCATTAAAAACCCGGGATGAGATAGAGAAAATGCGCGTCGCCGGCGCCCTGGCTTCTTCGGTGCTCACAATGATAGAGCCTCGCGTCAAGGCAGGCATCACCACTGACGAACTTGACAGAATCTGCCACGAGTACATCATCGATAAACTGGATGCGATACCGGCGCCATTGAACTATCGCGGGTTTCCCAAGTCTATCTGCACATCCATCAACCACGTGGTCTGTCATGGCATTCCCGGAAATAAACGCCTGAAAAACGGCGACATAATCAATATAGACATCACCGTGATAAAAGAAGATTATCACGGCGATACCAGCAAGATGTTCTGCGTAGGACAACCGTCGGTACGAGCCCGGAGACTGGTGGACACCACTTATGAGTGCCTGTTGCTCGGAATCGACATGGTCAGACCCGGGACGCGTCTGGGTGACATTGGGCATGCCATTCAGTCCTATGCGGAAGCCCGGCAGTTCTCGGTGGTACAGGAATACTGCGGCCACGGCATCGGCAGACAGTTCCACGAGGACCCGCAGGTTCTGCATTACGGCCTGCCGGGGACCGGGGTGGCGCTCGAGGCCGGCATGACGATCACTATCGAACCCATGATCAACGCCGGCAAACGCCACGTCAAACTGCTGCCCGACAACTGGACCGTCGTCACCAAGGATCACTCTCTTTCCGCACAATGGGAACATACCATCCTGGTTACCGAAGACGGCCACGAGGTCTTGACCCGTCGTCCGGAAGAGAAATTTTAGCCACAGAGAACAATGACTGTTGAAGAATCCCTGCTGTTCGATAAGACCGGCCTGGATGCAGATGTCCCGGACGTAACCCGCTTCAGGCACGCGCTGGACCGGGGCAATCATTACCTGAACGAACGGTTTGATGCCGGGACGCCGGTGCGCGAGGTCATCAATAAACGCGCCTGGCTGATCGACCAGTTGCTCACCTGCGCATGGCAGCATCACATCGCCAGCGACTCCATGGCATTGGTTGCGGTTGGCGGTTACGGGCGCGGGGATTTATTGCCTGGCTCCGACGTGGATCTCTTGCTGCTGATCAATCCACGCGGGCTGAAACACCTGAAGTCCGGCATTGAAACCTTTCTCGCCCTGCTCTGGGACATCGGTCTGGAAGTAGGTCACAGTGTGCGGACGGTGAAGGAATGTGTGCGGGAGGCTAAATCGGACATAACAATCGCCACAAACCTGATGGAATCCAGGCTGATTGTCGGCAATGCAACGCTGTTCGACAGTATGGCCGAAAAGACGGGACCGAAAAAAATATGGCCGTCAAGAAAGTTCTTCGACGCAAAATGGGAAGAACAGGCGGCCCGCCATCATAAATTCCACGACAGTGAATACAACCTGGAACCCAATATCAAGGAAGGGCCGGGCGGGCTGCGCGACATTCAGATGATCGGCTGGGTCGCGAAAAGGCATTTCGGCGCGGAGCGCCTCAGGGAACTTGTGAAGCATGATTTCCTGACACAAAAGGAATATGACAGCCTGAACAGGGGCCACAATTTTTTATGGCGCGTGCGCTATGCCCTGCACGTCATTTCCGGCAGGAGGGAAGACCGGCTGCTGTTCGATCATCAAAAAAACGTCGCCGGCAAGTTTGGCTATGTCACTGAAGACAACTCTGGCGTTGAAAAATTCATGAAAACCTATTACCGGACGGTGAAGGAGGTCAGCCGCCTGAACGAAATGCTACTGCAGCATTTCCAGGAACAGATCGTCTATACCCGGCGCAGGGAAAAACTGCGGCCACTGAACAATCGCTTTCAGATAAGGAACGATTTTATTGAGGTAAAGAACCGCCAGGTCTTTAAAAAATACCCCCTTGCCCTGCTTGAGATATTCCTGCTGCTGCAGCAGAACCAGAATATCAGGGGGGTGCGGGCGAGCACCGTCAGGTTGATCCGGGAGTCGCTGCACCTGATTGACGCAACCTTCAGGGAAGACATAAAGAGCCAGAGCTTGTTCCTGGAAATAATCCGCCAGCCGCGCAGGGTCGGGCATGAACTGAGACGCATGCACAAGTACGGTGTGCTGGGCGCATACATGCCGGAATTCGCCAGGATTCAAGGGTTGATGCAGTTCGACCTGTTCCATATCTACACGGTGGATGAACATATCCTGTTCGTGATCAGGAACATGCGGCGCTTCGGCCTGGATGAATACCGGGACAAGTTCCCGCTGTGCCGGCAGGTCCTGGAGCAGGTGCCGAAACAGGAATTGCTGTACTTTGCCGGCATGTTCCATGACATGGCCAAAGGCAGGCGCGGCGACCATTCCAGCCTGGGTTCAACGGATGCGCTGGCGTTCTGCCAGAGCCATCACCTGAGCGATTACGATTCGAAACTGGTCGCCTGGCTTGTGCAGCATCACCTGTTGATGTCGAAGACCGCGCAAAGGGAAGATATCAACGACCCTGAAGTCATCAACAGGTTCGCCCGCGAGGTGGGGGACGCCATTCACCTGAACTACCTTTACCTCCTTACGGTGGCCGACATCAACGGGACCAACCCCGCCCTGTGGAACAGTTGGAAAGCCTCGCTGATCGCGGACCTGTACAACAAGACCCTGACGGCGCTGCGCCGCGGCCTCGAGAACCCGGTCAACAAGGGCGAACTCATCGCAGATACGAAAACCCGCTCCCTGGAGATCATCACCGATGGAAAACGGAGCGCCACCGGCATTGAAACGGTATGGTCATACCTCAGCGATGATTATTTCCTGCAATACTCGGCCACGGAAATTGCCTGGCACACCAGGGCCATAATAAAATGCCGCGAGGAGCGGCTGCCCTTGATCCTGGTGCGGGAGGAAACCGAACGCGGGGCGACCGCAGTGTTCATCTACATGCACGACCACGACAACATTTTCTCGCGTATTTCCCGGACCCTGGACCTGCTCGACCTCAACGTCGTCGACGCCCGCGTCATGAACTCCAACCACGGCTATACCCTGGACACATTCAGCATCCTGGAAAAATCCGGCGCCACCGTAAAAGGCCGGGAACGGAAGAAGGAAATCACCGGCGCGCTGAAACAGAACCTGCTGGCGCCGGACAAGCCGATAAAACGCTCGGAACGGCTGAGATCGAGACGATTACAGCATTTTTCCATACCGACCCGCGTTGACTTCAGTATGGATGACAAAAACAAGCGCAATATCATGGAAGTGAGCGCCAGGGACCGGCCGGGGTTTCTTTCCGCGGTAGGGATGGCGCTGGAATATTGCGGGACGCGTGTACAGGCAGCCAAAATCGCCACCTACGGCGAACGGGTGGAAGACCTGTTCTACATAACCGACCGCAATAACCAGGTCATTACGGACAACGCCAAGCTGAAGTGCCTGAGCGACACGATCACGATGTCCCTCAGCATGAACTGATCCGCTTTGATTCATCCGCAGATGAACATACACACACAGCCACCGGAGTCGGAAGATGAGTTGATGGACCGTTGCCGGGCGCTGGCGGGCAAGTCGCTCGGACGGGTCGCCGCCGAGTTGAATATCGCAGTGCCCGCATCCCGGGCCAGGGCAAAGGGATGGGCCGGCCAGCTCATGGAACGTTACCTGGGCGCCAACGCTGCCTCACAGCCCGAACCTGACTTCATGTCCCTGGGAATAGAATTAAAAACCATACCCGTCAACCGGCGCGGCAGGGCCAGGGAATCGACTTTCGTGTGTATGGCGCCGATGACCGTCGTACCCGGTCTGCGCTGGTCCGATTCGACCGTCAGGCGTAAACTCAACCGGGTTCTCTGGGTTCCGATAGAAGCCGACCCCGGTATAATGCCGTCCAACAGCAGGACAGGAAACGCCTTTTTGTGGAGTCCGTCGCCGGAACAGGCCCGCATCCTTGAGCAGGATTGGCAGGAACTGGTTGAAATGCTGTGTTTCGGCGAATTTGACAAGGTCAGCGCAAAACACGGTAAATATCTCCAGATAAGGCCCAAGGCAGCCAGTTCCGCCAGCCTGGTCCGCACAACCCTGGCCGGTGGTGAAACCGGTTTGACCCTGCCCAGGGGATTTTACCTGCGCACCCGGTTTACCAACATGCTGCTCGAAAAATATCTCAAGGTTACATGAAATTAAGTCACAGGTTATGCGTTGCGCCCATGATGGCCCATACGGACAGGCATTTCCGTTACCTGCTGCGCCTGCTTTCCGGACATTCCATGCTGTACACCGAAATGCTCACGACGGGAGCGCTGCTGCATGGAAACACGGGGAAATATGCCAGGTTCAACGAGGCGGAACATCCTGTCGGCATGCAATTGGGCGGCAGCATCCCCGCCGAACTGGCAGGCTGCGCCCGAATCGCCGCAGACTTCGGATACGATGAAATAAACCTGAACGCGGGTTGTCCCAGCGAACGGGTCAGGGCCGGACGTTTTGGCGCT
The DNA here is from genome assembly GCA_965204045.1 of Gammaproteobacteria bacterium. GTDB lineage: Bacteria > Pseudomonadota > Gammaproteobacteria > Eutrophobiales > Eutrophobiaceae > JAAXHV01. The sequence continues at coordinate 2,546,917 of CBDBDW010000002.1, read as the reverse complement.
TGCCTCATGGCAGAACCCGTACTGGTCGCTGAATGTGTCCGGGGCATGGCGGAGGCAACCGACCTGCCGGTCACCGTGAAATGCCGCACCGGCATCGACCAGCGGGACGGCTATGAACACCTGCAGAAGTTTGTCTCGACCGTTTCCCAATCCGGTTGCCGTACCTTCATCATCCATGCCCGCAAGGCCTGGCTGCAGGGACTGAGCCCCCGGCAGAACCGGTCGGCGCCGCCGTTGCAATATGACAGGGTGTACCGCTTGAAACAGGATTTTCCGGAACTGGAAATCATCATCAACGGGGGCATCACCAGTCTTGCCGAAACGCACGGCCACTTGCGCCACGTCGATGGCGTCATGCTCGGCAGGGCCGTCTGCAATAACCCTTACCTGCTTGCCGGGGTGGACAAATACCTGTTCGGCGTGAACAATATAGCAGCCTCGCGCATGGAATCGCTGCAAAATTACATGCGTTACATGGAAAGGGAGATGGCCGGCGGCGAAAACCTGTATGCCATGGCGCGGCATATACTCGGCCTGTTCCACGGACAACGCGGCGCCCGCGCATACCGGCGTCACCTGACCACAAAAGCCGTCCAAATGAATGCCGGATTGGAAATTGTCAGGGAGGCGGCGGCGTTGGTTAATTAGAGAAACTACATGAAAAATTGTCTATTACTTGTTGTTTTTATTTTATTATTTATGCTAAACCCTGTCCATGCGGAGGAAACGGGCATGACCGACAGGCAAAAACTCGGTTATGCACTGGGCGTATTCTTCGCACAGAACATATCGCAACAGGGTATCGATATGGACGTCGAGTATTTCCTGGCAGCGGTATCCGATATATTGAATAATGACCGGCCGAAACTGTCTGATGAAGAGATCAGGACCATATTTTTGAAATACCAGGCACTGGAACAGGAAACCCGGGCGAAGCAGGCTGCCGCAAACAAGCAGACAGGAAAAGAATTTCTGGACCGGAACAGGACAAAGGAAGGGGTTGTTGAGTTGGAAAACGGCCTGCAATACAAAATTCTGAGGTCGGGCAGCGGCCCGAACCCTGAACCCGGCAGCGAAGTCACGGTGCATTATCGCGGGACGCTGCTTGACGGGAACGAATTCGACAGCTCATACAGCCGCAACGAACCGGCAAAACTTTCCCTCAACCGGGTAATCCGGGGTTGGCAACAGGCGCTGCCGCTGATGAAAACAGGCGCCCTGTGGGAGATCTACATACCTTCGGAGCTTGCCTACGGCGCCACCGGGGCGGGCACAATCGGGCCCGATGAAACCCTGATATTTGAGATCGAGTTAATTGAAGTTCATTAATCCCGCAGCATTTATCTGCCTGGCGTTGCAGTTCGCGCTGTTTACGTCCCCTGACAGCCGCGCTGACGAACCGGGGACGGACTTAAGTCCGTCCCCACAGCTGATCGCTCCCACTGCAACCCCGGACAGCCGCGCTGACAACAACATGTTCGATGCCGGTATCCGGGCATATCACGATGGAAATTACAAATCGGCCGCTGCAAGCTTCAGGGAAGCCATCAAGGCGGCGCCGCAGGACTCTTCCCTGCACCACTGGCTGGGCAAGTGTTATGGAAGAATTGCTGAAAACGGCAACTGGTTTACCGCCTTGTCCCATGCCGGAAAAACGCTGAAACAGTTTCGCAAGGCGGTGGAACTCGACGCAGACAACTACGACGCATTACGCGACCTGATAGATTACCTGGAAACTGCTCCCGGCTTCATGGGGGGGAACAGGCTTGAAGCAAGGCAATTGAGACAGCGATTGGAAGCGTTGCACTATGCGGGCGAGGAAAGTGACAACTAGACTATTCATGCTGCTGTTGCTGCCGGCTGTCGCGGCGGCCGCAACACCGCCGGTCATAACGGACGACGAACTGCGGGCGGAGGTGCGTCATGCGCGCGCCACGGTGATCATCACTCATATCCTGGAGAAATATCATTACCGGAACAAGCCCCTGGACGATGATTTGTCCGGCCGCATACTGGATACCTACCTGGACAGTCTGGACGGCAACCGCAGTTTCTTTCTCGACGGGGACATAAAAGGCTTTGAACGTTATCGCTACCTGCTCGATGAGGCCCTGGATACGCCGGACCTGGACCCCGCTTTTGACATCTTCAAGGTGTACCGGCAACGGGTTGCGGCACGCACGGACTTTGCCGGTCAACTGCTTGATAACGGGTTTGATTTCAGTATTGATGAAGATTACGTGTTTGACCGCCTGGAAACGGACTGGGCGCAGACCGGGACCGACCTGGATGAGACATGGAGGAAAAAGGTAAAGAACGATTACCTGATGTTGCTGCTCGCGGACAAGGAGGACGGCGAAATAAGGGATATCCTGCGCAAACGCTATGCGCGCCTGCGCACCAGCGCGTTCCAGCTCAATTCCAACGACGTGTTCCAGATGTTCATAAACTCCTATGCCACGGCCATAGAACCGCACACGTATTATTTCACCCCGCGTTCTTCGGAAAACTTCGATATCACCATGAGGCTCTCCCTGGAGGGGATCGGCGCGGTGCTGCGCGCAGAATACGATTACACGGTGGTACAGAAGATCATACCCGGAGGACCGGCAGAACTTGGCGGCGAGTTGCGCGAGGAAGACAGGATAACCGGTGTCGGCCAGGGCGCCGGGGGTGAAATAACGGACGTGGTGGGCTGGCGCCTGGATGACGTGGTGGATATGATACGCGGTCCCAAAGGATCGGTAGTGAGGCTGGAAATCATGACCGAGAGGGCCGGCCTCAAGGACGTCAATAAAGTCATCTCCATCACCCGTGATGAAATCAGGCTGGAGGACCAGGCCGCCAGGTCGGAAACCATCCAACTGGAAAACGGCGGCGAAATCGGCATTATCAAGGTGCCGGCGTTTTACAGCGATTATGCCGCCAAGGCACAGGGGAAAAAGGATTATCGCAGCACTACCCGGGACGTGAGGCGCTTGCTTGCCGGATTGAAGGACAAAAACCTGGACGGCCTGGTAATCGACCTGCGCGGCAACGGCGGCGGATCGCTGATTGAAGCCCTGGAGTTGACCGGGCTGTTCATAGAATCGGGACCCATCATCCAGACCAGGGACTATTCCGGCAAGATTGAGATCAACAATGACCCCGACCCGGAGATCAGCTATGGCGGTCCCCTGGCCGTACTGGTTAACCGCAACAGCGCCTCGGCTTCCGAGATCTTTGCCGGCGCAATCCAGGACTACCGGCGCGGCATCATTATCGGCGAACCCACTTTCGGGAAAGGCACGGTACAGAACGTCATCGACCTGAATCATTTTACTGAATCCTCGGATGAAGACCATGGCCGGCTGAAGGCTACCATTGCCCAGTTTTTCCGCATCAGCGGCGGCAGCAACCAGCACCGCGGGGTGGCGCCGGACGTCATATATCCCACTGCCCGCTACGCCGGGGATTATGGAGAACGCGTCCTGGACAATGCCCTGCCCTGGGACAAGGTCAGGCCGGTACATTTCGTGCCGACCAGCGCGCCGGTCGAAAATTACGCCCTGGCCAGGGAGCTGCACCGACAGCGGCTGCAGGGCAATCGCCTGGTCGGCCTGCTCCTGAAGGAAATAGAAACGTCACAATCCAACGAAAACATCAAGAGCGTGAGCCTGCACGCGGGCAAACGCAGGGCAGAACGTGAAAAACTGCGCCTTGAAGCGGCGGCAATACGCAATGAATTGCGCATAGCTGCGGGGCTGGAACCTGTCTCTCCTGATGCCGATGACCCCGGTTATGATGAAGAACTGGAACAACTCGACCCGTTCCTGGAAGAAGCCGCCAGGATTCTCTATGACCTGGTCGTGCCCGTACGGCAGGCAGCAGACGAACATCCTGGCACAGTCGATCCCGCGGTCATAACGACCACCGCCGGAGGAGTCATCCAATGAACCCCGGCACTCTTCACGGTTCAGAAATTGTAACTGAGGTTCAACTCGATAAAGCTGTCGTTACGCGTGGAATAGTGGATATCCTCCCTGTCGATGCCGAGCAGGACGATCGCCTCGAGGTGCAACGACCACCGGTCTGAAAGACGCCGGTCCAGGCCTGCGCCCAGCGCCCGGGTAGAGCGCCCCGTATCCGTGATGAAACTGGCGGTTATCTCGGTGCTCTGGACGTCATTCAGGGCCATGCGCGCAGCAACAAAGATTTCTTTTTCAAACACGCCGGGTGAACGGCTCGGGGTTGCATCCCGCCCCCGGTCGTCGTAATGCCATTCACCGAACAGGGTCAACTCGGCTACAGAACCGAACAGGGAATAGATCGTGTGCTCGATGCCGACGACGGTCGCTACGTAATCATCTTCCCTGCCCCGCAGGTCCAACGCGCCGGCCCGTTGAATCGCCTCGAGCTTGAACAGCCAGCCACCCAGGGTCAACTGGGCGTCCAGACCGAACTGGCGGATCTGTGTGTAGTATTGAACCAGGTTCAGCTCGCCCTCAGGCGTTATGTCCAGTTGCGCGGCAGGTTCCCGGTTGGTGCCGTCGAACACGCTCAAGCCCAGGTCCAGCGGGCCAAAATTGTTGCTGTAGCGTAGCGCGTAGTCAAGGCGCCACTCCTCGGCTGCGCTTTCGTAGCGGATGTTATCGTCGTCTATTACCAGCGGCAGGCGCAGGCGGCCGCGCCGGCCGCTGAAGGTCCGGGCGCGGTGATAAGGCAGACCGAACAACTCCAGCACACCCCAGTCACCGGCCAGGGTGGCATGGGCCATGGGTTGTCCCAGCTTGGCCGTTCCATCAGGATGTTCGATGAAATCCACCTGGTTGATGACATCGACCAGGCGCTGCGATTCGACCACACCCCAGAATACCTGGCCGACCCCCAGGCGCAGTTCCCATTCGTTATCGCCGATGGCGCCGAACATCAGCAGGTAGGCTTCACGAAGGTCCACGTGGGTACGTCGCGAGTCCGCTGCATCGTAACGAAAGAAAGGCGCCAGGGTGAAGCTTCTGCCCGCGACATCCTCAACGTAGAACTCCGGTTCCAGGACAAAGCCGCTCGCGTGGTCTCTCTGACCGGGATGCAGGGCAGACTCGGGATACCAGCGGCCTTCGATGCCTATACTGCCGGAAAAATCGTAGTCGGCAATCTCAATCCCCGCGCATGTCACCGGCGCAACGATCAGCGCCAACAGCCACACAGCCCCGAATGCCGCACGGTAAAGGGCGGTGCCGACCCGCATATCTCACCAATTGATGCGATGATCGCGCCGGCTCAACATCAACGCACCCGTTTCAGTCCGGTCTGCGTGAAGTCGCGTTCATTCAAATCGGTGCGGAACTGGTAGTCACTCCAGTTCAGGTCGGTACTCTTGCCGGTGAGATGGTTGACCATGGTCATCTCACCGGCCTGCCAGTAACTGTCCAGGTACTGCTCGTAGCCGGCCATAGTCAACGTCTTCAGGTGCGCATCCTTGCGGTCGTAGTACTCGACTTTCCAGGTGCGCAACTCGTCCCGGTCCTGCCAGACCACCTGGCGGCTGTAGCCGGACTTCCTGTCTGTAGGCACGCGCTCGATGACCGTGCAGGTCAGCTCGCCGCATGCTTCATCACGCAGGTAGCGGTAAGTGTACTTCTCCAGTTCCTGGGCGCCCATGTCCTCGTAGGAAAATTCACTGCCCATGAAAGAGCCGGAACGGTTCGACGAACTGATGCGCTTCACCCGTTTCAGGGCGGGTAGATAAAGCCATTGATCGTCCGCTTCCACCTTGTGAGCATGGATGAGAAAAGCGGTCCCCTCAACGTCGCGGGGTTCATCGAATACAAACAGGCTCTTGTCGCCGTCGCCCTCCACCTCCAGCACCTTGACCCTGAGCGAGCGCGTGCTTTCCTGACCCTGCTTGTTGCGCAGGACCATGGTCTGGCGCGCCGTGAAATTGCCGTACCCCTGCGCCCGCTTGTCGGTTGCGCGGGCAATGTTCAATCCGATTTCTTCGGCAGAGGCGTTGTCTGCCACTGCCTGCGCTGACGCAAACAAACCAACCAGTAAAGCCAGGCCGGATGCAAACATCACGGTCTTTGAGCAAACAGGACATACGCGCACCATAATTTCCTCCTGTGTATGCAATATCAGTGGTAAAATGCCTGAATCATACCACGTTCGATCTGTCACCGAACGGCAGCAGCGTGTGTATCATAATTTCTTCCTGTCGATAGCCATTAACAACGGTGGGAGAAGCAGGAAATCCGCTATGAGCGCGAAGCTGATGGTAAGCGCAACCATGTAGCCGAGCGTCGCGCTGGGTTCATACCCGGACGAGGAGAACACCAGGAAGCCTGCTGTCAGGATGATAGTGGTAGTCGATAACGCCGGGCCCACGTTGCGAAACGTGATGCGTACAGCCTCAGCTGACGACTGTCCCTGACGGCGGGCTCTCAGGTACTTGGTAAGAAAATGAATCGTGTCGTCCACGATGATACCGATGGCGATTGCAGCGACTACGGATGCGCCAAGTCCGATATGGCCGACCAGGTGTCCCCACAGTCCGAAAGCCATTATCGCAGGGACAAAATTCGGCACCAGGCAAATCAGGCCGACGCGAATATTCCTGAAAACCAGCAGCAGGATTAACGAAATGAGGCCCACGGCAAGAATCGTGCCTGCCAGCATGTTGGTGATGTTCTGGCTCGACATGTGCGCGGATATCATGGTAAAGCCTGAGGCAGGGCTTGTGAGTTCAGGCGCATTGGCCCGCAACCAGTTGCGGGCGCGCGCATCGATATCGAGGTGGTCCCGCGTGGAAGTGTTTTCGAGCGCCACGGTCATTCTCGTAGCGGACTTGGCGATATCCATGCGATCATTGAGGTCGGCGCCGAAGGGCAGCGAAAACTCATACAACAGCAGGAATTGCGCGGCAAGTTCGGGATCGTCCGGTATCCGGTAGAACGCCGGATCATCCCCATGCATGTTCTCGTTCACGCGCTTCATGATGTCCGGAAACGACTGAACATGATGCACCTCGGGCTGGGTACGGTACCATTCGGCAAACGCATCGACTGCGCGCAGGTATTCGGGATCGGTTATGCCACCCTCGCGCCCGGCGCTCAGTGAGTATTCGAGCCGGTCCAGTCCCGTCAGGTTCCCGATGATAAAATCCGTATCGGTGCGGAAAGTGTAGCGGTCGTCGAAATGGTGGAGCCAGTTGTCACTCAGTTCGTTGCGGGTAACGCCGACCCCCAGCGCCAGGACCACGAGGGTGCCGGACCAGAGGAGCACTTTGCGGCGTGCGACGACAAAATCCCCGAGATGATCAAAGAAGGACATGTCACCTGTTCCGGAGAGTTTCACGCGCAAAGGCAGAATTGAAAGCAGCGCCGGCAGGAGTGTTACGGAATAGACAAAAGTGAACAGCACGCCAAGCGCAACCAGGTTGCCGAGTACGTGAAACGGCGGAGAACTCGAGGTGTTAAGGCTGAGGAATCCGATCGCGGTTGTGGCAGTCGTGAGAAACACCGGGTACAGGTTGTCGGAAAGTGATTTCGCAAGCGCCGCATTCCGCTCCAAGCCTTGGCGCATGCCGGACAATGCGATGGTTACGATGTGGATCGAATGGGCGACTCCAACGGTCATAATGATAATCGGCACGCTTGCACTGACCGGAGTGAGCATCGTACGTAGCCAGCCCGCCACCCCCATAGCGCTGAGGACGGTGAATATAAGAAGGATTGTAATGGAAAGAGTGGCGTACACCGAGCGCAGGAGAAGGAGCGCAATGGCCAGGATAACGATAAACACAATCGGGATAAGTTTCTCCGCATCCTGCGCAGCGTCGGTGAAAGCCTGGTTCATAATCACGTTGCCGGTCAGGAAATAAGCAAGGTCCGGATGCGAGGCTTCGGACTCATTCAGCAGGTCACTGAGATAGCTCGAAATTTCAGCCCACGCGGGTTCCTCCGGTTCGGACAGGGCGAAACTGATGACCACACCTGCCGTACGCCCATCACCGGCAACCAGTTGCCCGACGAGTTCGGGTTCGTTCAAGGCAATATCCCTGATCCGGCCCAGTTCTGCATCGCTCAGGGACACTGCATTCTCAACAAGCGGTGCGATAGTCAGGTCGTCATCTACAGCTTCACTGTGGAAATAATTGGTAAGTGAATTGACCCGAACCGAGTGGGGTGTCTTCCAAGCGGCTTCTGTCAGTTGCTCGACGGCGGCCAGGGCCTCGCGGGTGAACACCGACCCTTCACGCGGGGAAACCGCAATCAGCGCAGATCGTGATGCGGAATAGGTATCCTGCAGTTCGTCGAAGGCAAGGAGGTCGGGATTGTCCTTGCCGAACAGCACACGATAGCTGCTGGAAATAGTGGTACCGGGCGCGCCGGCAGCCGCGACAACCAGGACCAGCGTAGCAAGCCCGGCAACCAGCCATTTGCGGCGCAGAATAAAATCAATATACCGGTCCAATGATGTCATCGTACGGAAGCCTCCTGTCCGGGTTGTCAGCGGGACGCCAGCAGTCCGGCAACCTTCTCAGCCGCATCAATGCCGCTGGCCAGGGCGCCGTTTACCGAGGGCACCCTCAAGTAATCGCCTGCCAGTGAGAGGTTACTTATGTCCTGGCTGAGTTGGCGGCGCATCTCCTCCACCGCTTTGAACATGCCGGGCGACATCATACACACGGCCTCCTTCCAACGGTATACGCGGGTAAACAGACCTTCATTGTCGCCGGGAAGAGCGGAGTCAGGGGGTGGGTTGCGGCGCGCATCGCCAAGCATCTGACGCTTGATCTCCTCGTCGTCCAGCGGCAATAACTGTTCCGCACGATCCCTGCCTACCAGCATGTCAAGCGTACTCTTGCCCGATGGCGTGATGGCGGGCAGGTTTATGGACCGATCCAACAGGAGTGGCGTTTCGTCCTCGGGGTACAATGCGCCGTGCCAGCCGGCCGGGAGTGGAGGGTGGTCAAGGCCGATCACTACTCGGACCCCGGTAGAATAGGTGACTCTGTCCAGGGTACGACGGGTCCCGGGCGAGAGGTCGGGGATAACATCCGCCACCTTCGTGGCGGGGAGGGCGCAAATGACCGCTTCCGCCTCCAGGGGACCGTTGTCGGTGACCACGCCCGTCACGAGGCCGTCCCGGATAACCACGCTCCTGACAGGAGTGGAGACTCGAACAGCATCTCCACAGGCATCGGCCAGGGCGCGGGACAAGGCAGCAGCGCCCTGCTCCGGCACGTAGAGCTGGTCGGCGTTCAACAGCATTTCCACCAGATAGGTCCGCATGTATGCCGCGTCGGCGAATTCGACGTGGCCCATAGTCATCTCCAGGAAGCCCCTGAATGTCACCTTCAGCGCCTCGGACACGCCCAGCCTCTCCAGGTAGTCGCCGAAGTTCTCCTCTCCGTCGAGTTCGGCGATGCGACTGTCGCTGGCGAAATTCAGGTATTCTGATTGGCGAAATATCTCCCTGAACAGTTTCTGGACGGGCCGGATTACCCGTGGTGACAGGAACCCCAAGGTGTGGGCCGCCGGCAGGTTCCTGAGAAGGTTGGCAACGGACAGCCCCGGAGACGTGACAACCCACCTGCCCTTTCTGTGCCAGCCGAGGTTCATCTTCGAACGGATAAGGGGCAATCCCAGTTCCTCGCACAGGCGAAAAGCAACATCGTAGGAAGAGCAAAAGAAGTCCGCTCCCTTATCCAGGGAAAAACCGCCCACCCGGTCGCCGCCCAGGCGTCCGCCTACCTGGTTGTCGGCCTCAAGCAGGAGGGTATCGATGCCGCGTTTCCTGAGGGTCCAGGCGGCGCTCAGCCCGGCCGCTCCTCCGCCAACTACGATGACTTTTCCTGTTTTCATAGTATTATCCCAGCCAATGGGTATGCACAAATTCGGGGACATATTCAAGCACGCCCCCGCATATTGTAAGCGGGGGTCTGTCCCCGTTATCCCGGAAAGTCCATCATCACCATTTTTTCGATAACTCCGCAAAGGCGCTGTCCGGCAGTTTGTAACTGATGCCCTCCTCTTCATAATTGGAGATTTGCGTCATTAACTCAAAGCTTTCCGCCAGGTGCCCCTTGGTAAGTCTGTTATAAGTGGATTTTATCCTTTGTTCAAGGGCGAAAAACAGCAGTTGTCCCCAGGTATTGAGTTTGGGGTATTGCAACTGGTCCGCCAGTTCATCCCCGATCAGCGCCCGCGACATACGGTAAACCCGGCGCACCAGCTTCTCCGCGTCAGCGCCCCCCATATTCACCAGCACAGGGGCGGCGTGAATCAGGGTATTCGCCATGGCCACCGACTCCACGCTGGGCGGGGGTTCGCAGGTCATGCCGATTTTGAATATATGTTTTGCCTGCTCGTCGCTGGTCGCAAGGAGCGCGTCGGGCACGCCCATCAGGTGTCCCACGTAGCGCCAGAGCGCGATCATACCTTCCCGTTCTTCCGCGCTGAAACGCGTCAGCAGGAGACGCCCGGTATGGTGCAACACCCTTGCTGAGAACACCGTGTTTGCCAGGGCCAGGTGCGCGGCGCTGACGGGAACTCCCCAGGCCTCGGCATCCCAGTCCGGCTGGCTGCCGATCAGGCGGCGGACTTGCGCGTGGACGAGCCGGACGCGCACCGTCAGCTTCCAGCCTTCGCCCTGGCGTTCCAAACCACCGGGCAGGTACAGTTCCACCTGGTGCCGGTTGTTCTGTTTCAGCCGGCGTACGCCCTGGTCGCCTTCAATCAGGCGGCCCGTGTAAAAAAATGATTTACTGATGTTGCTGGTGAAGCCTTCGATGAGGCCGGCGCCGACCAGTGACGCGGTAAACACATACGGGTAGCGGTAAAATATCCTGCGACCGGGCAAGGCTGCATCGGGGTCGTACCAGACTGGCGGGGTTTCCAGGCGTTCGAAGAAGGTCCTGAGCGACTCCGGCGCGTCCCGCAACACGTCCTCCTGCTGCTCCATGGCGGCCTGAATAAAGCGGGCCGCTTCTGCGCGACCCAGGGAACTCAGGTCCTCGACAACGGCATCTGCCTCAGGGTCGCCGACGTTCAGGTGTTCGATATAAGTAGCCGCCAGTTCAGGGTCGATGGCCCTGGCTTTTTCATAGCCTTCCAGGTAGTCGGAAGGAGTTTGCATATCTGCCTGCCCATCCGGAGAAAGCTTCATATCCGCTTCCGCTTTCGGCAAGTCAACCCTGTCCGTGATTTACGGCGCCGTCATATAGCTCCCTGGGCAATGAAAACACCACGCTTTCACGTATTCCCGGCGCTTCCGTAACATTCTCAACACCCCACTTCTGCAACTGCTCAATAACTTCTTCAACCAGGACTTCGGGAGCCGACGCTCCTGCAGTAACGCCAATGTTGCGCTTGCCTTGCAGCCATTCCCGCTGGATCTCCGTAACATTGTCAATCAGGTAGGCGGGCACACCTTTCTTCTGGGAAATTTCCATGAGGCGGGTTGAATTGGAGCTGTTCTGCGAACCCACGACCAGGATCAGGTCACACTCACCCGTCAGTTTCTTGACCGCATCCTGGCGGTTTTGCGTGGCATAGCAGATATCCTCTTTCTTCGGCCCGACGATCTTCGGGAAGCGCAAACGCAAGGCATCTATTACTTCAGAGGTATCGTCCACGGACAAGGTGGTCTGTGTGACGAACGCAAGAAATTCCGGGTTTTTTACTTCCATTTTTTCAACGTCTTCCACCGATTCCACCAGGTACATGGCGCCGTTGCCGTTGCTGGGGCGATACTGGCCCAGGGTCCCTTCCACTTCCGGATGGCCGGCATGGCCGATGAGAATACATTCCCTGCCCTCATCCTGGTAGCGGCCCACCTCCATGTGCACTTTCGTTACCAGCGGGCAGATAGCGTCAAACACCCGCAAATTCCTGCGCACGGCCTCTTCCCGCACTGCCTTGGAGACGCCGTGGGCGCTGAAGATGACCACGGAGTTATCCGGGACCTCATCCAGTTCGTTGACGAATACTGCGCCCTTATCCCGCAGGGTATCGACCACGTATTTGTTGTGGACCACTTCATGGCGCACGTAGACCGGCATGCCGAATAACTTCAGCGCGCGTTCTACAATTTCAATCGCCCGGTCTACGCCGGCACAAAAACCTCGGGGATTGGCAAGAGTAATCTGCATCTGGCACCAGTGAGTAATTGGAACAGCGTTATATTATACACTTTTTATGAACCAAGGTCTCCTGAAAGTGTTTTCCAATATGAAATGAGCCTGAAGGGCGGACGTGATTCCAACATGAAATGAGCCTGAAATAATCGGTCTTTCTGTTCATGATACGAGGATGAAAACGATCATGAACGCAAACGAGTTAACGAGTATCGACCAGGTACGCGCCTTTCTGGCGGGCACACAACAGGTGGCCTTTGAGGTGGCCGGTGACAAGCGGAGCCGGTATGACTGGCTACGGCGCACCTTGGTGAAGTTTGATTATCCGGGCTGTAACAAGACGGACAAAGGGACACTGATGCGTTACCTGATGAAGGTGAGCGGCTATTCCCTGGCCCAGGTGAAGCGGTTGATTAAACAGTACCGGGAGACCGGCAAGTTGACGCCGCGCCAGTGCACGGCACGCGGCTTTGCCCGGCGCTACACGAAGGCGGATATCCGCCTGCTGGCGGCCATGGACGAGCGCCATAACACGCCCAACGGGCTGGCCCTGAAGAAGCTCTGTGAGCGGGCTTATTCAGTCTTCGGTCAGCGTGAGTACGAACGCCTGGCCAGCATCTCGGTCTCGCACCTGTACAACCTGCGCCAGTCGCAGACCTACCGGCGCCAGCGCCACACGGTGGACAAGACCCGGCCGGTGACCCTGCCCATCGGTGAGCGGCGCAAACCGCAGCCGGACGGTCAGCCGGGCTATATCCGCATCGATACCGTGCACCAGGGCGATTTAGACGGGGAAAAAGGGGTGTATCACATCAATGCGGTGGATGAGGTAACCCAGTTCGAGGTGGTGGTCAGTGTCGAGCGTATCAGTGAGGTCTACCTTATTCCGGCCCTGGAACACCTGCTGGAGGCCTTCCCCTTCGTTATCCTGGGCTTCCACGCCGACAACGGCTCGGAGTACATCAACAAACAGGTTGCCCGGCTGCTGGAGAAGCTGCGCATCGAGCTGACCAAGTCCCGCGCCCGGCACAGCAACGACAACGCCCTGGTGGAATGCAAAAACGGCCACGTGGTGCGCAAGCTGCTGGGCCACGCCCACATCCCGCGCCGCTGGGCCGGCCCGTTGAACGAGTTCCACCGCCGGCACCTCAACCCCTACGTCAATTATCACCGGCCCTGCCTGTTCCCGGAGACCGTCACCGACAAGAAGGGGAAACAACGCAAGCGCTACCCGTATGAGTCCCTCATGACCCCCTATGAGAAACTCAAATCCCTGGACGATGCACAGACGTATTTGAAACCGGGGGTCAGCTTTGACATACTGGACAAGGTCGCTTACCGGATCAGCGACAACGCGGCCGCGGACGCGCTGCAACAGGCGCGCCGGGACCTCTTTACAACCATCCATGAACAGGAATACAAACGGGCTTGAGATCGGGGCAGAATCTCTCTCTCTACAGGCTCATTCCAGTATTGGAAAATACTCTGAACGAGTCCGGCATCCTGCTCCGGGGACAGGTTTCAAACCTGTCCCCTGTTATCCCTGAACGCATCCAGGAGCAGCAGCAACGCCCCGACCGTGATGGCGGAATCAGCGACATTGAACACCGGCCATGACCACTTTCCGTAATAAACATCAATGAAATCAATGACGTAACCGTATTGCAGCCGGTCCCACAGGTTGCCGGCAGCCCCGCCGATGACCAGGGCCAGGGCGCAGGCCAGCATTGCGCGGCCGGCCGGCAGACGCGCCAGCCAGACCAGCAGGACAATGCTGATGACCGCGGTCAATATGATGAAGAAGTAACGCTGCCAGCCGCCTGCGTCCCGCAGGAAGCTGAAGGCGGCGCCGGGATTGTGCACCAGGGTCAGGTTGAAACCCGGAAATACCGGATGCGCCTGGTTCAGGGTCAACCACTGTATAGCTGCGTACTTGGTCGCCTGGTCGAGGATGATGATCAACAGGGTGATCCAGAGCCAGCGCAAATTCGCTGTTTTCATCAGGAAAAATGGCGGGTTTCGCCGGCGCCGTCCACATTGAGCACACAGCGGCCGCATAACTCCGGGTGCGCCGGGTCAACGCCGATATCCTCACAGCGGTGCCAGCAACGCACACATTTGCCGTGTGTCGAAGCCGTTACCTTGATCCACAGTCCCTCCAGTTCGCTCTGTCGGGCGTCATCCGGCCGCTCAGCGTCCCCGTAGACGTCCGCTCGGGAGGTAATGAATACGTAGCGCAACTCATTTCCGGGATAATCCAGGGAACTCCTGATGGCGCCGTTGCAATACAACTTCACTTCCGCGTCCAGGGACGAACCGATGGCGCCTTCGGTGCGCAGCCGTTCCAGTTCCCTGCTGACTTCATCACGCGCCTTGATGACCCCAGACCAGTGATCCGTAATACTCACGTCCGGAATGTCCCCGTACCACTCTTCCAGGAAGACGGATTCACCGCGCCGGCCGGGCAGGCGCTGCCAGATTTCATCGGCCGTGAAACTCAGCGCCGGCGCCAGCCAGCGCACGAACGCCTCGGCGATATGGTATATGGCGGTCTGTGCCGAGCGACGCGGCAGGCTGTCCCGCTGCAGGGTATACATGCGGTCCTTGATGATATCCAGGTAGAAACTTCCCAGGGTTACGACACAGTAATGATGCAGTTTCTGGTAAATCAGGTGGAACTGGAACTCGCCGTAAGCCCGGATGACCTGTTCCTGCAACCTGGCGGTTTCGACCAGCGCCCACTTGTCCAGTTCCAGCAGGTCTCCGGCAGGCACACAACCAGTATCCGGGTCAAATCGATCCAGGTTCGCCAGCAGGTAACGGGCAGTATTACGGATTCGGCGATAGGCATCCGCCATGCGTTTCAGGATCTCGTCGGACACGTTCATCTCGCCCCGGTAATCGGTGGCCGATACCCATAACCTGAGAATGTCCGCGCCCAGGGTCTGCATGACCTTTTGCGGCGCTATGACGTTGCCCAGGGACTTGGACATCTTCATGCCCTTGGCGTCAACGGTGAAACCGTGGGTCAGCACGCCGCGGTAGGGAGCCTGCCTGTTGATTCCAACGGAAGTCAGCAACGATGACTGGAACCAGCCCCGGTGCTGGTCCGATCCCTCCAGGTAGAGGTCGGCCGGATAGCCCAGTCTCTCATCACTCCCCAGCACGGTGGCATGAGTAACCCCTGAATCAAACCATACGTCCAGTATATCCGTTACTTTCCGGTAACGTTCCGCGTCCGCGCCGAGCAACTCTGCGGCATCGAGTTCAAACCAGGCATCGATACCCGTCTCCTCTATCTTCTGCGCGGCGGCTTCGATCAGGCGCGGCGTGTCGGGGTGCAACTTATCCGTTTCCCTGTCGACGAAGACCGCTATCGGCACGCCCCAGGTGCGTTGCCGGGAAATACACCAGTCGCTGCGCTCGCTGACCATGTCATGGATACGCCGGCGGCCCCATTCGGGCGTCCAGTGCACCCGGCTGATCGCTTTCACGGCGCCGGCGCGCAACCCCTGCGCGTCCATGCTGAAAAACCACTGGGGCGTGGTGCGGAAGATGACGGGGGATTTATGCCGCCAGCAATGGGGATAACTGTGCCGCACCGTAGTCTCGACCAGCAGGTTGCCCTTGTCGATGAGCGTCTCGATGATATGGGCATTGGCCTTGAACACGTGCTCGCCGGCAAACAGTTCCGTGTCCTCCCGGAAACAGCCGTTGTCGGCTACCGGGTTGGTGACGGGCAGGCCGTACCGCACACCCACGTCATAATCATCCACGCCGTGTCCCGGAGAGGTATGCACCGCGCCGGTGCCGGTTTCCAGGGTCACATGATCGCCCAGCACGACCGGAACGCGATAATCATAGAACGGGTGTTGCAGCAGCACGCCCTCGAGTTCCGACCCCTCCAGTGAAACCAGGAAGCGGTAATCCTCCACGCCGTAGCGATGCAGGGCCGAAACCGCCAGTTTCTCCGCAAGGAGCAACCGTTCCCGGCCGCGTTGCGATTCACATTGCACGACCACGTAATCAAATTCAGGATTCAGGGCGACCGCCTGGTTGGCCGGCAGGGTCCAGGGCGTGGTGGTCCAGATAACCAGGGACATGGCGCCCTCTCCACGGTCGCCGCAATGTCCCGACACGGCGTTGAAGACGGCCTCTTCATCGATGACGGGGAAACACACGTCCACCCCCGGAGACTGCTTGTCGATATATTCGACCTCCGCCTCCGCCAGCGCCGAGGAACAATCCATGCACCAGTAAACCGGCTTGAAGCCCTGGACCAGGTGTCCTGCCTCAATCATTTTGCCCAACGCCCGCACGATGTCGGCTTCGGTGCGGTAGTTCATGGTCAGGTAAGGCGTATCCCAGTCTCCCAGTACTCCCAGGCGCTTGAAATCGGACTTCTGCCTGTCAACCTGTTTCTGCGCGTACTCGCGGCAGGCATCGCGGAACCTGCGCGCGTCCACCCGCACCCCGGCCTTGCCGATTTTCTTTTCCACCTGGTGTTCGATGGGCAGGCCGTGGCAATCCCAGCCCGGCACGTAGGGACAATCATACCCGTCCAGGCTGTGGGACTTGATGATGATGTCCTTCAGGATCTTGTTGACGGCATGACCCAGGTGGATATCGCCGTTGGCGTACGGCGGGCCGTCATGGAGAATATACTTGTCCCGCCCTGCCCTGCTCTGCCGGATACGGCCATAGATATCCTGTTCCTGCCAGCGCCGCAGCATCTCCGGCTCGCGCTGCGCCAGGTTCCCCTTCATGGGGAAATCCGTTTTCGGCAGGGTCAATGTGTCTTTATAATCCGCCATGTCTGCATCAGCCCTGGCCTTCCAGGTTGAGCTCGCTGAAAAATTCCCTGGCTGTTTTGATATCCGCCGCAATCTGCGCCACCAGTTCGTCTATGGAGGAGAATTTGCGCTCATCACGCAAGCGTTTGAAGAATTCGACGCTGATATGCCTGCCGTAAATCATCTTGTCGAAGTCGAACAGGTGCGCTTCCAGCAACAGTTTTTTTTCCTCGAATACCGGGCGCGTGCCCAGGTTGGCAACCCCCAGGTGCGTCATTTCGTCCGCGCCTTTCACACTCACCGCGAACACGCCCCGTAACGGGACCGCGCGCTTGCTGAGATTGATATTTGCCGTCGGAAAACCCAACTGGCGCCCCCGTTTGGCGCCGTGCACGACACGCCCGCTGATACTGAAATAGCGTCCCAGCAACAACTGCGCCTCCTCGAAGCGGCTTTCCTGCAACCGTTCACGAATGATGCTGCTGCTCACCCGGTCGCCGTCGAGCCTGTGGGTCTCGGTCAGGATCACGTCGAAACCCAACCGTTTACCGAACTCCCGCAACATGCGGAAATCCCCGCGCCGGTTTTTCCCGAACTTGAAGTCATCGCCGATGATCAACCGCTTTATCGACAGGTCGCCCACCAGCGCCTGTTCGATAAACTGTTCAGCCGACAGGTCGGCGACACTCTGCTGGAACCTCAGGCACAGCACCCTGTCGATATCCTGCTGTTTAAGCATTTCCAGTTTTTCCCTGAAACTCGTTATCCTGGTCGGCGTCTTGACCGCGCTGAAAAACTCCTGCGGATGGGGTTCGAAGGTTATTACCATGGCCGGCAGGCCCATCACTTCCGCGTGCCGCCTGAGTTGCCTCAGCACGGCCTGGTGTCCCAGGTGGATCCCGTCATAGTTGCCGATAGTGGCAACACAACCGCGATGGTGCGACTTGAGATTATATGAGTACCTGATCAGTTCCATTATTGTTTACCACCGGGGACACGGAGCGGTTAATGCTTCACCAGATTTTGCAACCGGACGCCTGCAAGCCACAGCATGGCAAAATACGCCAGGGCGCCGGCAAACGTGCATAATACTACATTAACGGCGCGCTCATACATATCCCATTGAAACCAGGAGAGTTGATCCGGGACAAAAAAGACCAGGCCCAGCGCCATGGCCGCCAGCGCCAGGGTAATTGCGGCCAGGAAGCGGGGCCAGCCGGGACCCGTATCAAACCCTTTTTCCCTGCGCAGTATCCAGAACAGCAACCCCGCGTTGATGCACGCCGACAGGGACGTGGCCAGGGCCAGCCCCGCATGGGCCAGGGGGAAAACCAGCAGCAGGTTCAGAACGACATTGGACACCATCGCGACCACGGCCACCTTTACCGGCGTCTTCGTGTCCTGCCTGGAAAAAAAGCCGGAGGCCAGCACTTTCACCAGGATAAAGGCCGGCAGGCCGACTGCGTACATGACCAGGCTGTGCTGCGACATCAGCACGTCATGCTGTGAAAATTCATTATACTGGAACAGCGCGGTCAACAACGGCGCTCCCAGCAGTATCAAACCTGCGGCGGCCGGAAGCGCCACCAGCATCACCCAGCGCAAGGCCCAGTCCAGGGTCCTGTTGAAGGCGGCATTATCCTTGCCCGTGTGTTCCGCGGAAAGGCTGGGGAGGATGACGGTAGCCAGCGCGATGCCGAACACTCCCAGGGGAAACTCAACCAGCCTGTCGGAAAAATACAGCCAGGAAATACTGCCTGTCTCCAGGAAGGAAGCGATAGCGGTATCGACCAGCAGGTTGATCTGGCTCACGGAGACTGCAAACAGGGTCGGTATCATCAACGTGATAATCCTGCCAACGCCTTCCCGGTCCCGGTTGAACCTGGGCAGCGGAAACAGCCTGAGGCTCAGCAGAAACGGAAACTGGAACAGCAACTGCGCCACGCCCGCGATAAACACGCCCCAGGCCAGCGCGACAACCCGCTGTTCAGGCTGGAAGTACGGAGTCAACCATAAGGCGCAACCGATCAGTGACAGGTTGAGCAATACCGGGGTAAACGCGGGCACTGCAAAACGCCGGTAAGTATTGAGGATGCCGCCCGCCATTGCGGTAAGCGAAATGAACAGTATGTAAGGAAAAGTGATGCGTAACATGCCGGACGCCAGGGCCTGCTTTTCCACATCCCCGCCGAAACCGGGGGCAAAGATCCATATCAGCAGCGGCGCGGCCAGGACGCCGACGACCGTGGTAACACATAACCAGGAACCCAGGACCGCCGCGGTATGCTCCACCAGGGCGCCGGTCTCTTCCCGGCTGCGCTGCTCCCGGTATTCGGACAACACCGGCACAAACGCCTGGGAGAAACCGCCTTCCGCGAAGATCCGGCGTAAAAAGTTCGGGATGCGAAACGCAACGATAAACGCGTCAACCCCCGCTCCGGGGCCGAACATGGCGCCGATCAGGACATCCCGGGCCAATCCCAGAATCCGGGACAACGTCGTCATCAGGCCGACTACCAGGGTGGATTTGAGCAGCTTCTCTTTCATTGATTAATATTGACCGGATTCCCGGCCACAAGCTTAACATAGTGCTGATAAACATTGACAAAACGCCCACATGACCGCATAGTGTGCGGTCTTTTAAATAACCGATTACCAGGAGCTACTTTTGGCCAACATCGCATCAGCTAAGAAACGCGCCCGCCAGGCCGCCAGGCGCCGTCTGCACAACAACTCGCGCCGGTCCATGTTACGGACTTCCATCAGGAAAGTAGTTGACTCCATAGAAAGCGGCGACAAGGCCGCGGCAACCGCCGCCTTCCAGGCCGCAGTGCCCATCATCGACAGGATGGCAAATAAGGGGCTGATACACAAGAACAAGGCCGCCCGTCACAAGAGCCGTCTGAACGCCTTGATCCGCGCATTATAAGGAGTCGCCCTGCGGGCGACACGGTATTCCACTGGATGCCGGAACAAGCATGCCCCGGTATGTCGCAGGCCGGGGTCCGGCATGACGAAAAAAGTGACTCGTCATTCCCGCTCCCCCATCGTCATTCCCGCGAAGGCGGGAATCCAGTCAATCAAATGGTCGCTTGCGACACTTCTTAATGACTACAACACAACCATGTTATCCCGGTGGATAAGCTCCTCATCATCCACGTACCCCAGCAATTCCTCAATCCTGTCGCTCGACTTGCCCATGATCCTGCGCGTCTCGCCAGCGTCATAATTGACCAGGCCCCTGGCGACCTCCTTGCCGTCCCGGTCCGTGCAACTGACAATCTCGCCGCGGTTGAACTCGCCCTGAACCGCGACGACCCCGACGGCCAGCAGGCTGCTGCCCCGTTCGGCCAGCACCTTGCAGGCGCCGTCATCCAGCACCAGGACGCCCGCCGGCCGGTTGTGGCCTGCCAGCCATTGTTTACGCGCGGCCAACGGGGACCGCGCCACGCCGAGCAGGGTGCCGGTCTGTTCACCGGCTGCAATCTTCAGCAGCACGCCGGCCTCCAGTCCTGAGCAGATAACCGTTTCCGTTCCGGACTTTGCCGCGGTCTCCGCGGCCTTGAGCTTGGTGAGCATCCCGCCCCGGCCGAGCGTTCCCCCCGGTCCGGCACATTCCAGCAGGGACGGATCGCCGGCCTGCCCGGTCCTGATCAACCGTGCGTCGGGAAACTCGCGGGGGTCGCGATCATACAGGCCTGCCTGGTCTGTGAGTATGACCAGGCGATCCGCTTCGGCCAGGTTTGCCACCAGTCCGGCCAGCGCGTCATTGTCACCGAAACGGATCTCATCGGTGGCGACGCTGTCGTTCTCGTTGATAATCGGCACGACACCCAGTTCCAGCAGGGTGCGCAGGGCAGACCGGGCATTCAGGTAGCGCTTCCGGTCAGCAACGTCATCGTGGGTAAGCAGTATCTGCGCGGTGTGTATGCCGTATCCCTGGAATGCTGATTCGTATGCCTGGATCAAGCCCATCTGGCCGACGGCAGCCGCTGCCTGCTGCTCATGCAGGCTGACGCGCCGCAGGTTCCAGCCCAGGCGCGCCCTGCCCTCCGCGATGGCGCCGGATGAGACGATGATGAACCGGAGTCCGCGCGTGCGCAGTTGCGCCATCTGGGCCACCCAGTCGGCGATGGCCCCAGTGCGCAGGCCGCAACCGTCGTCGGTCAACAGGGCGCTGCCCAGCTTGACCACCCAGCACCGGTTCCCGTTGTCTGCAGATTCCGCTTTTGTCATGACTGTTGTTTTGAATTAATGGGGTCAGGTCGCACAATGCACACGCAGTTGTTTGTCACAATTGACTTATACCTGTCTTTGCGTGTGCATTGTGCGACCTGACCCCATTAATTCTGAAAACCATTGGAATACGGCCTTGATCAACCCATCGCAGCCTTGCCCGGTTGCCGCTGAAATACAGAAAACGGGCTGTTTCCGGTTCAAATCTTCTGTTATCGCAACCTGGATTTCCGGGAGTTTTTCAGGGTCCACAATATCAATCTTGTTCAGTACCAGCCATCTCGGCCGGTCCGCCAGCTCACTGTCCCAGGCCCCAAGCTCGGCCTCAATGGCGCGGATTGTCTTGACGGTTTCCTGCGTGTCATTATGCAAACCGATATCCACCAGGTGCAACAACAGGCGCGTCCTGGACAGGTGCCGCAAAAACCTGGCGCCAAGCCCTGCTCCGCCGGCAGCGCCTTCCACCAGTCCGGGGATGTCCGCGATGACGACTTCCCGCTCCATGCCCAGGCGCACTACGCCCAGGTGCGGATAAAGCGTGGTAAACGGATAATCGGCAACCCTGGGACGCGCTGCGGATACCTGCCGGATGAAGGTGGATTTGCCGGCATTGGGCAGGCCAAGCAGGCCGACGTCGGCCAGCACCTGCAATTCCAGTCGCAGGTTCCTGCTCTCTCCCGCCCCGCCCCCGGTTGTTTTTCTGGGCGCCCGGTTGACGCTGCTCTTGAAGCGGGCATTGCCCAGTCCATGCTCTCCGCCGCGGGCAACCAGCAGCGCATCATTCCTGTCGACCAGGTCGCCGATCAATTCGTCCGTATCGTCATCATATACGAGGGTCCCGAGCGGAACCGTGATCCTGATGTCTTCGGCGCTCTTCCCGACCTGGTCCCTGCCGCTGCCAGGTTTGCCGTTGCCGGCCCGGTATAGACGCGCATGGCGAAAGTCCACCAGGGTATTGAGCCCTTCATCAACCACCAGGTAAACACTGCCGCCGTTGCCTCCATCGCCTCCGTCGGGACCGCCCCTGGGGATATATTTTTCCCGGCGGAAACTCAGGCAGCCATCGCCGCCCTTGCCTGCTTCAACCCGGATGGTCGCCTCATCGACAAATTTCATGGGGGTTCAGGGGCTAGGGGCTAGAGGTTAGGGGCCAGGGATTAGGGACTAACCTTTGATCATCAGCCCCTAGTCCCTAATCCCTAGCCCCTGCTTTGTACGCTGACAAATGTTCTGTTTCTTGGGCCTTTTTGTTCAAACACCACCATGCCGTCAGCCGTCGCGAAAAGGGTGTGGTCCCGGCCACAGCCGACATTGACCCCGGGATGGTAGCGGGTGCCCCGCTGCCTGACGATGATATTTCCGGCCTTGACCGTTTCACTGCCGTAGCGTTTTACGCCCAGGCGTTTGGAGTGGGAATCCCGGCCGTTACGTGTGCTGCCGCCTGCTTTTTTATGCGCCATTGTGCTGCTCCCGAATTCTGTTAAGGAAGCTCCGACTTAACCAGAGGTTCCTTGCGTGTTGATGCCGGTGATTTTCAATTCCGTATACGCCTGCCGGTGACCCATCTGCTTGCGGTGATGTTTACGCCGCTTGAACTTGATCACCTTGATTTTTTCGCCCCGGCCATGTGAAGCAACCGTTGCCGCCACGGACGCGCCTTCCACCACGGGGGCGCCTACCGAAACATTATCGCCGTCGGCAACCATCAGGACCTCATCCAGGTTGATTTCACCACCTTCCTCGGCATTGATCTTCTCGACCCGGATGATGTCGCCTTCCTGGACCTTGTACTGCTTGCCGCCGGATTTTATGACCGCATACATATACTTAATACCCGTTATGATAAGATTCATCCTGACGCATTGACTACGCGCCGTAAACGTGGAATTTTATAACATAATTCTTCCCTATTCAAACTACATCTTTGCACCTTAAACTGAAACTACCATGAGCGCAGTGCCGGCAGGGGAAACAGGTCTGGAATATATACAGGCCCTGATCAGGGACGATATGCAGGCGGTGGACGCGCTGATACAGGAAAAACTGCATTCCGATATCGGGCTTATCGATCAACTGGGCCACTACATCGTCAACAGCGGCGGCAAAAGGCTGCGGCCGGCCCTGGCGCTGCTCAGCGCCAACTGTTTTGCCTATGGTGAAAGCCTGCACATCAAGCTGGCCGCGGTCATCGAGTTTATCCATACCGCCACCCTGCTGCACGACGACGTGGTGGACGCCTCCATGCTGCGCCGGGGCAAGGCCACCGCCAACCAGCGCTGGGGCAATGAAGCAAGCGTGCTGGTCGGCGATTTTCTCTACTCCCGCGCGTTCCAGATGATGGTTGAGGCAGGCGACATGCACGTTATGGACATCATGGCGGACGCCACCAACATCATTGCCGAAGGAGAAGTGCTGCAGCTCATCAACCGGCATGACCCGGAAACCACGGAACAGCGCTACCTGCAGGTCATCCACAACAAGACGGCAAAACTGTTCGAGGCCGCGGCCCGGGTCGGTGCCGTTGTCGCCGGGCAGGACCGGCAGACCGAACAGGCCATGACCGACTACGGCAGGCACCTGGGCATAGCCTACCAGCTCATAGACGATGCGCTGGATTACAGCGCCCCCAGCGACATCCTGGGCAAGAACATAGGCGATGACCTGGCCGAAGGCAAACCCACCCTGCCGCTGCTGTACGCCCTGTGGCACTGTTCGCAGGAACAGGCCGCCTTGATCAGGAACGCAATAACGCGCGGCAGCCTGGAACACCTGGAACAAATCCGCGCCGCCATCGCAGAGACCGGGGCAATTCAATATACCCGGGAGCGCGCCCGCCGGGAATCCGAGCTCGCGCTACACGCCCTTGAAGGTTTACCCCAATCCGAATACCTTGACGCCCTGTTTACGCTAGCCCGCTTCGCAACGGAGAGGAACTATTAATAATCAGGGACGGATTTCAAATCCGTCCCCATCCAGTTATAGACGTAAGACGCATTGTAAGGTAGAGTTCACGCCTGCAAATGACACGCGGGCACAGGCAATCCAATGACTGTCCCGTAATCCACATCGGGGTGTAGCTCAGCCTGGTAGAGCACTGCCTTCGGGAGGCAGGGGCCGGAGGTTCAAATCCTCTCACCCCGACCAACTAATCCATTGCAAAACAGTTAGTTAAAATTCTACAGCACTTTCCCCTTAATAACCTGGATAATGCTCGACATAATAACCTAATTAATGTACAACTCTAAAACCTAGTAAATGCACAACACAATAACCTGGTAATTGTACGGTACAGTAACTTAGATTTGGATAGAAATGGCTAAACCAGCAGAAAAATTAGCACAGTCGTTAGAGGAACTCAAAAAGCTTCAGGAGAATGGGATTGCTGCCATACGGACCAAGCATCTGGGACGAACTCATCGAGAGCGACTACAAGAAAACGGCTTTATCAAAGAAGTTATGAAAGGCTGGTACATACCGTCACGTCCGGACGAAACCAAAGGGGAAAGTACAGCATGGTATGCTTCGTTCTGGCGTTTTTGCGCTGACTATCTCAATGACCGATTTGGCGATGACTGGTGCTTGTCTCCCGAACAATCTCTTTTAATACATGCCGGAAATTGGTCTGTCCCAAAACAACTACTTGTGCGCGCTCCTAAAAGAGGTAGCAATAAGCCTACAGAGCTTTTGCACGATACATCCATATTTGATGTTCGAATAAGTATGCCGGACAAAAAAGAAATCATAGAAATAGACGGGATTCGTCTATTTTCTTTAGCCGCTTCACTCATCCATTGTGCACCGGGTTGTTATTCACAATATCCAATAGATTCGCGAGCGGCTTTATCCATTGTGAAAGACTCTTCAGATATACTGAAACAACTTTTGGATGGAGGGCACAGTAGGGCGGCCGGAAGGCTGGCAGGCGCATTTCGCAATATTGATCGTACTCGCATTGCAGATGACATCTTAAAAACTATGAAGGCTGCTGATTATGATGTGCGTGAAGTAGATCCTTTTGAAACAAAACTACCATTTAGTTTTTCAAGTCGGGAAAACTCTCCTTATGTAAACCGTATTCGATTAATGTGGGAAAAAATGCGAGAGCCTGTTATTGAATCATTTACCGCAATATCGCCTGAAAAATTAAATGTAGATAGTTACTTAAAACACGTTGAGGATATCTATGTAACTGACGCATACCATTCTTTATCCATCGAAGGGTATCAGGTATCTCGTGAACTAATAGAGAAGGTGAGAGAAGGGAACTGGCGTCCGGATAAGGACGAATCAGATTGGGAACATCTTAATGCATTAGCTGCAAGAGGATATTGGCAAGCATTCCAAGCAGTAAAAGAAAGTATCACAAAGATTCTAGAGGGGGAAAACCATGGTGAGATAATTAAAAATGACCATGGTGATTGGTATAGGGAGATGTTTGCCCCAAGTGTGACTGCAGGTATTTTAGAACCCGGTGATTTGGCTGGTTACCGTAATCAACCGGTTTATATTCGTCGTTCACAGCATGTGCCTCCTGATTACGAAGCAGTGCGAGAGTTAATGCCTGCTTATTTTGAGTTAACGAAAACTGAAGACTCTCCTGCTGTTCGTGTTGTCTTAAGTCATTTTATATTTGTTTTCATTCACCCTTATGTAGACGGAAATGGGCGCATGGGGCGGTTTATCATGAATGTTATGCGTGCCGCTGGTGGATACCCATGGTTAGTTATTCCCATAGAAGAGCGAGATAACTATATGGCAGCTTTAGAAGAGGCAAGTGTGAACCAGAATATTCTACCATTCGCTCAGTTTATAAATCGGTTAACCTGAAAACAACCTCAGGACCACTTCTCACCAGGTTTGTTGCGGGAATCAAGCTCATTCAAACCCAGTTCGGCGCGCATGGCTTCGGTGGCAGCCGCCTTGGCTTCCTCCAGCGGGATGCCCGTAGCATCGGCAACGCGCGGGTAACAGTTAAATGCTGCGATGACCGCCGCGGCATCAATCATCGCCGCCTCACCCATTCCTTTTATGATATTTTGCCGGACTGTTGCCGTGCGCGCGGCATCACCTGCGCAGACGGCCTCGACAAAGTCATTGAGAAGCTCTCCCCGGGGCAGGCCGCTATCCCCGGAACCTTTACCGATTGCGTCTTCAAGCGCGTACTCATCGCCGGTATGCTTGCCACTCAAACTGAGCCGCATTGCATGACTGGCGGTTCAGTAAAAACAGTCGAGCCAGGCAGAGGTGCGAGTCGCAATGAATTCCATCTGTGCCCGCGAAATTGCGCGATCGACACCTTCGAGTTCAACTCTTGACGGATTACTCAGGTAAAGCTGGTTCAAAAGCGGCCAGAAACGATTTAATTCGACGGGAACCAGGGTCAGCGCACGTCGAATATAAGCGGGGGGACCTGTCTTATAAAAATCGCCGAGTTCGGGACCGGCATCTTCCGGAGCAATCGTCGGCGTCCATCCCGGTCCCATTTTTGCGCCGCCCGGCCGCCTTCGTGGCGGTGTGCCCTGTTCTCCTGTTGCAGGTAACACCAATGGTGGAAGCCCGACAGCACGCATGAAGGTGTCCGCACCGGTGACGATTGTAACGAGACTTAACAGTTCGATGAATTCGTCTTCAGTGATACCGGCAGCGATTGTTGAATCGTACCAACTCTCGATGATTCGGCCAGAGTCGGTAACTATCCGGTGTACCGCCTCGACCCAGGCATCGGGGAGCGCGCCAAGGTGATCATGATCGCCTTTGACGGTATAGGGCGACAGGGCTTCCTTGCGCCGTCGGCAGAGTTCGCATTGCCACGCGTTGCGGGCTTCGTTTGCGATTGCAAGACGTTGTTCGCCGCTCAGCCAGTCACCGGTCTGTGCCACTTCCGACCACGCCTGGGTCAAGGCCGATTTCAGGTTATCCCGTACAGTGAGCGGAGATGTATCTATCATATCAGTATGCCTATTTTATAACAGGCAACCCTAATACTACCGATGACCTCCCCCCGTTGTCAGCTATGACGAATCGGCCACGAGCCGTTGTTCAACGACAGTCATCCGCTCACGAATAGACGCCTGGCCCTCCTGCAGCCCGTTAAACTGCTGCGTCAGGTCGCTACGGACTTCGTTGCTCTGCTGTGTCAGGTCGCTACGGACTTTATCGATCTGCTGTGTCAGGTCGCTGCGGACCTTGTCGATCTGCTGTGTCAGGTCGCTACGGACATCGTTGATCTGCTGCGTCAGGTCGATACGGAGTTCACGTATCTCAACACGGACTTCGCTGATCTGTTGTGTCAGGTCACTGCGGACCCCGCTGATTTGCTGGGAAAGGAAAGTGAGGTAAGCAAACATCATGGTAACCACGATGGCCGCGCCCCACTTCAGTACGCGCACTTCCCCGGACAGACGCCCCAACTCACGCGCGCCTTCGAGGTCCTGCACTGTCATAACCGTGTTTTCCGTACTCATAATTATTCTCCTTCTAACGTTTCCATCACAGGTCGTATGGCAAGGACAGGGTATGATGCCTGACATCCCTTGTCAAGAGAGCGGTCCGGAATACCGAATTCAATACCTGCCGGCAACGCGTGTCGACCACGTTGCGCATCTGAATGTAGTCGTCTTTGGCGACGTGCCGTTCCATGAACGCCGTGAGGACCCGGTCCGTCACGTCAGGTAAAACAGTCGCTTTCTCTTCAAGGCGTGCCAGCACCGTTTTTGCCGGTATGCCCAGATCGCCGGCCATCAGCTCCCAGTCCGAGCGTTTAATGCGCTCCGGACTGACTTGTTTACCGACCGCAAGCCCCATGTCCCGCACCCATTTTCGGTTACGGCGATGCAGGCGATTTACCTCGTTCAGGTATTCAATGGACACCATGTCATAGCATGGCGCCAGCATGGGCGCTGTCTGCCCGGGCGGGTACAGCAGCGACAGGTTCTTGGCATGGCCGTCCCAGTTGCCCAGCAGGCAGTTCAATATCTGCCAGTCCAGCAATGTTGACAGCGCAACGGCAGGTTGCGCCGCGTGGGCCTGCAACAAACGGGCGATAGCGCTGAGAGACGGACCGTAATCCGGGTCGTATTTATGGATGGGGTCCAACCTGAGCGCCTGCAGCATATCCTCCTGGTGCACCCGGACCACAGTGCCGTCGTTATCCTGGTTCCGATCATAACGGGGGATATGCAACCAGGGGGTTCGTTCATCCCCGTCATCGATTTGTAAAAAACGCGTCTCCACCACCGGCAGTCCTGTTTCCCCGGCGATGGCGTGAGTGATACTTTCGGCAAAGCAAACCCCTGCTTCTGTCTCGAACTTCAGGATATGACTGGACGGATTTGTTCTCGTGGATAACGAATATGTCCCGCTGACATGGACGACAGCAAATTTCTGTTGCGCGCCGGACAGCGAAAAACGTACCCCTCCCTCAGGGAATGTCGGCATATCTTCACCTGCCGAATTGACCAGACTGGTGAGTTCATCGACCGTCAGTTCCCGTGATGACTCTGCCGACTCCGACAGGGATACATCTGACGGCAGAATGCTGAATGCACCCGCACAGTCGCCGCCGACAGCCAGCAGCAGGCCCATGGTGTCTGTCTCCCTGATGCCGTTCACCATGCAGGCCAGCGTGCGCGCCTTGCCCTCGGGCAGCAGGCCGGTAAACCAGGCATGGGCTTTGACTTCCTCATCGCCATATGTCAGGGGCAGGCTGATGGAAATCGGAAATCCGGTACCGTTCAGCCAGTCCCTGTCATAGGCGAAGCAGACATGGCTCTCTTCGTCCTCCCGCAGGTGTCCGACAAGACGATTGCCGAACCAGACAGTGCCTGTCCTGCCGGCCACTTACCCGGACTCCCTGTTGCGTACGCGCATGATTTCCAGGAGTTGCGCCGCCTCGCCACGCGGCAAGACGACCATCTCCAGCCCCAGCATCTGCAGGGCATCCATGACACGGCACAATGAGGCATTGGGTTTTCCCCGCTCGAACTGCGACAGGAACCGTGTCGACAACCCGGACACGCTGTACAGTTGCGCCAGTGTCAGTTCCTGCCGTTTTCTTTCAGCCTTGGCCAATGCGCCCAGCGCTTCGGTGGTGCGCACCGGCCCATAAGGCGGCCTGGTCTGTTTTGTGTTCTGCTGACTGTTCATTGTTCTACACAGTATTTTTTACCGAAGTGTAATATACATCGGCTGATACAGCGATTCAAGCATTTTTTTACTGAAATGTAATATTATCTGGTATGCGCGACTATTCAGGGTCTTTTTTACCGATTTGTAATAATACGACCTGCCGGCATCATGGAAAAGAGGATTAACCGTTTTCCCGGAAATGTTGAACGCCCGGCCATCAAATGCGATACCCGACATGTTGTTGTGGCAAACCGGAAGGATGAATAATTAATAATTATCATTATGTTATAAAATATAATACAATTATTGGTTGTTGATACTCAGCCATTATCAATCCCCATCCATGAATGACACCGAAGAACTCCGGCCGTTTCCGGAAGGCTGGTATTTCATCGCCGAGCGGAAGTCCATCCGGAAGAAAAAACTGATCCGGAAAATCTGGATGGGACAGGAAATCATTGCCTGGTGTGACGACAAGGGTCAAATCTGCGTAGCCGATGCGATATGCCCGCACCTGGGCTCCAGCCTGGCTCCGGACGTGGGTACCCGGGTGCGTAACGGCTGCCTGGTCTGCCCCTTTCACGGGTTTGAGTACGATGCAAGCGGACGATGCGTTGCCACACCGTTCGCCCCGGCGCCCAAATCAGCCAGGTTGAATACGTATGAAACAAGAGAAATACTCGGCCTGGTGTTTGCCTGGTGGGGTAGCGGCGGACGGCTGCCGCAGTGGCACCTGCCGGATGAACCGCCCACTGGTGCGGACTGGAGCGAGCTGGCGCTGGGCTACTTCCGGTTCCCCGGCCATCCCCAGGAAACGGCCGAGAACTCCGTGGACCTGGCGCACCTGCGTTACATACACGGTTACGACAACGTGCACCAGGTCGGAGAGGTGT
Source organism: Gammaproteobacteria bacterium (assembly GCA_965204045.1). Taxonomy (GTDB): domain Bacteria; phylum Pseudomonadota; class Gammaproteobacteria; order Eutrophobiales; family Eutrophobiaceae; genus JAAXHV01. The sequence continues at coordinate 2,516,750 of CBDBDW010000002.1, read as the reverse complement.
CGGTTGACGGCGCCCACCTGCTGTCCTGTTTCGACTTCAGGCGCAATCGAAAATTTGCAGGGATGATTGACAACATCTACGATGTCTCTGCCGTTACTCACCTTTACGGGGTCGGTTACTCGTATGTTGAAATTTACGAGAAGACCATCGGTATGGATGCAAGGTTGTGGGTACTCTCAACGCCCGCAGACGGGGTATATGTCGAACTGGTGCTGGTGAGCCAGGTAAGGGAACTGCGCAAACCGAAGCGACCTATTGTGGGCTTGCGCTTTATCCCGATGAAACTGCGCCACAGGATAATGAACCGCATCATGCTGCGGGCGCAGATACAGGATGTCAGGCAGGACGTAATTATCTGGGGGAAAAAACAATACTGGCCCCACCCCCGGTTGAGCCGGTCGGATGGTGAAGTGATGGCATACCGCCGCTATTGCCGCCAGTTCTATCCTGATATTTATCCGGAGACAGGCCGGGACGCTCTCCAGTTGAGTTCCGTTACCGGCTAATCCGCATGTTGCAACTACCCGGATCGTTTGAGAAAATATTAGATGTCATCAAGCAGAAAATACTGAATTGGGACAAGTATATGAACGACAAAACCATCTTGACATTAGAGCGAATTTTTCTTGCCGTCATCGGAACCATATTTATGGCGTCGGGCATATTTACTTTCTTTGACCCCCACACCATGGGGGAAGCTCTTGGTATTATGCCGATGAACGCGTCGGGCGAAACTGAAATCCGTGCCACCTACGGCGGGCTTGTGGTGGGTTCCGGGCTGCTGGTGCTGTCTGGCCTGTTCTCCAGGTTGATGGCTGTCGCGGCGCTTGCCGGCACTTTCTTCGGAGCCGGCGGTATGATGTCCACGCGGATAGTCATTCAGGCCATGGAAGGATTCACCATCAACCAGGGTATCGTCGCTGTGTTCGAACTGTCCATGGTGGTAGTCGCGTTCCTACTGCTCAAGGCGGCGATGCGCCGCGCTAAAGAAGAGCATTAGCAGGGAACCTTGTTACAACTTGATAATGTCGTGCGCGCTCGCCGGCAGCGTGCTCATGGACCTCATCTTGGAGAATCGCATCGACTCCGACCTGGTATCGGTAATACTGGTCTCATATATTTCTTAACCCATACATGGGAGAATACGGTATGCAACTAGGCAAACTATCCAACGCACTGAAGCATGCGTACCGGGGGTCAGATATCACCCGTCGAATAAAACATTTCGATGGCTGGAGCGGTCGGGCGGCGCAGGATGGCGCCGGAGCGAACAGCTACGACCACAGCGAAACGGTGAAAGAATACTATGAGCTTTGCAACGAGTTCATGGTGTTCGGTTGGAACGAATCCCTGCATTTTGCTCCCTTGACGCCCAACGAGACATTGGAGGACTCCATCATCCGGCATCAGCGGTTGATGATCGCCAAACTGGAGTTGCAACAGGGCATGACAGTTGTCGATATCGGCTGTGGAATAGGCGGCCCGATGCGTCGCGTCGCGCGTGAGTCAGGTGCCCGGGTTATCGGGGTCAACAACAATGAGGTCCAGATGGAAAAGGCAAAAATGCTGAACGCCGAGGCGGATCTCGACCACATGGTTGACTACGTTGCGTGCAGCTTTATGGACATGAGTGTCATCGAAGACAATACATTCGATGCAGGTTATGCAATCGAGTCGACGTGCCATGCGCCGGACAAGGCAGGCGCGTTCGCGGAGATATTCCGCGTGTTGAAACCCGGAGCCCTGTTCTGGGGTCAGGAAATGTGCATGACGGACAAATTCAATCCGGATGACGCAAGCCACCGGACTATCAAGCAGGAACTTATGCACTATATTGCGCTGAAAGAAATTGCGACGCCGGGGGAAGTGAACCAAGCGCTTGAAGGGGCAGGCTTCAGCGTCATCGAGGGGATGAACATGGACGCCAGTGAGGATCAATCCACACCCTGGTACCAACCCATGGAGACTCGGCATGGGACGTTACTCAACGCCTTGCTCCGGCTCCCGTGGGGCCGCAGGGCGTTCGTCGTGGCATTGAAGCTGGCCGAAGTGGCCGGATCGTTCCCGAAGGGTGCCGCAGAAGTAGTCCGGCTCATGGATCGGACTGCAGAGGCCTACGTCGCGGGCGGCAGATCGGGCATATTCACGCCGTTGTACTGTTTCCTGGCTCGCAAACCCCTTTAGGCCCAGGTAGGAGCAGTTGGACCGACGCCATGAGTCCAAAGCACCTAGCTTGATTGAAATTCATCCCATCGAGTGGTATAATGCTCGCGGTTGACACCTGTTTTGTTTTTATGGCTTCCAATACCCTTGGGATTGAGTTTGGTTCAAGCAAAAAAGGGGGGCTTTCCGGTTCCCGGTTTATAAGACTAATCCACTGAAATGATAAGCTTAGTTGACGAACTGGTACTGTTTCTCATTAACGAAGAAAGCGGTTACTTTCACCAGGTTTCTGGCTGGAAGCTGCACTGCGCCCTCGCCGGTGCCGTGCTTGCGGACCTGTCAATGACCTCACGTATCGACACGGACCTGACGTCTCTATTTGTTGTCGACTCCACGGAAACAGGCGACCCCGTCCTGGATTCCGCCTTGAGGGAAATCGGGGAAGAACCAGCGCAACGAAATACCCAATTCTGGATTGAGCGGCTGACCCCGCGCGCGGAATCGATCATCGATACGACGCTGGAACGACTGACGAAGCGTGGAATAGTGACCGAACATCAAGGCGGGTTCTGGACTATCTCGCGTACCACCTGGCACACTCAATCATACTCTTCTGACGATGGAGATGAGACGGAGTTCGTCAAGACGCGACTCAGCAAGATCATTTTCGACAACGAAATTCCCGATCCCAGAGATATTTTACTTTTCTCTCTCATCCACACGTGCGATGTCTTCCGCTTTGTCTTCACCCTCGACGACGCGGCGGAGGAGCGCATTGTGGCCATTTCCAGGATGGACGTGCTGGGCCGCGCCATCGCCGAAGCCATCAGCCAAACCCTTGCAGGCCCGGCGCTGCGACGCACGATCAAGACCCGGCCGATTCCGACCGTCCCGATACACGACCTGCTGTTCAGCCCGCATATCCGCACCGGCAACATATCTGCGCTGTTTGCCGGGCTCGCTGAAAAACACGGGCCCGTGTTCAAAATTAAAGCGCCGTTTATGAAGGAAGACATGGTAATTCTCGCCGGCCTCGAGGCAAACAAATGGACGCATCGCTCCGGCCGCAACTACCTGAGGGCCAAGGACTATCTTGAAGGTTTCGTGAAGGTCTATGGCGCCGGGCGGTTGCTGCCCGCGATGGACGGCGCCGACCATTTCCGTTTACGCAAAACCTATGGTTCGATGAATTCGCGCAAAAAACTTGAAAACCGCCTGGATGAACTATACGGGCCCGCTCGCGGCTACCTGGCGGGTTGGAAGGTCGGCGACGTCCTGACGGCGGTGGCGACTTTCCCCGAATTGATAAACTCGCAATTCTCACCGATCAACATCGGCATCGACACCCAGGACTGTATCAGAGAAGTGATCGAATTCAAGAAGCGGGCGCTCGCCATTCACCTGTTGCGGGTGCTGCCGGAATTCATGCTGTATACCCCGGGCATGAAACGCAGGAAGAAGCACTTTGCCAGGCTGGTCGAGCGGGTGCAGGCTGTCCATACACCAGCCCAGCGGGCGGGCTGTCCCCGGAATCTTGCGGACGATTTACTGAGCCTGCACGCAAGCGACCCGCAGTTTTTGCCGGAGACGGATTTGCCTTTTGCTTTTGTGTCATCGCTGCTTGCCGCCTTTTACCTCGGCAGCGCGTTGAGCTTCGCGGTGTACGCCATGGTGTCGCAGCCGGCCCTGTATCGCAGGATACAGGCGGAAGCCGCAACGTTCTTTGCCAACGGCGAACCGGTAGGCGAGGAAGTCCAGGAATTCAATTTAGATGTCACCCACCGCCTCATCATGGAGTGCCAGCGTATGTACCCGGTCGTGCCGATGCAGGTCAGAAACGTAATGAATGCCTTCACGCTCGAAGGATATTCACCTCCGGTAGGAACGCGGCTTTTCATTGCCCAGACAGCCACCCATTATATGGATGACGTCTTCCCGGACCCCTTTTCGTTCGATATCGACCGCTACCTCCCGGAACGCAAGGAACAAGTCGGCCACGGCTACGCGCCGTTCGGGCTGGGCACCCACACTTGCCTCGGTCAGAACTGGGTGGAGTTGCAACTGGCGCTTAACCTGCTGCTGATTGCGCACTATTTCAACCTTGAGTTGTCCCCCGAAAACTACCAACTGCGTTTCAACCCGATCCCGTCGCTGGCGCCGAGGAAGAGTCTCAAGTTCGTCGTCGCAGAAAAGCGGCGCGAACTGCCCGCCTGAGACGGCAGGGATTCCCTATCAGCATTTCCCGGGCGCCGGCAGGTAGCGCGGCTGCATTGATTCCCGCTGGAGAAGCCAGACGCATCAGGTCCTGCGCAGCCGGTTGACGCGCAGGTAGATTGCCAACAGGGCAGGTACACAGATCATGAGAATCGCTGTCGTAATCAGGATGCCGACCCCAAGCGTGGCCGCGAAGGGAGCCAGGAACTGGGCCTGAATGGCCCGTTCGAGAATGAGAGGCGTGAAGCCGAGAAAGGTGGTCACGGAGGTCAGCATGATAGGTCGAAAACGTTCCTTTGCGCCATCGATAATCGCGCTCCGCGGGGGAGCGCCCTCGCTGAGTCGCTGATCGACAAAATCTATCATTACCAGGGAGTCGTTCACGACGACTCCACTCAAGCCGAAGAAGCCGATCATGGACGTCGCGCTCACGGGCACACCCAGCACCCAATGCCCCAGGATCGTGCCGATGATGCCAAACGGAATGATGGCCATGACAATGATCGGCTTGCTGTAGGAGCGCAGGGGAATGGCCAGCATCGCAAACATAAAGAGCAACACGAGTATAAAACTGCGGAACAGCGCGCCCAGCGATTCGAGCTGCTGTTGCTGTTCACCCCCGTAGAAGTAAGTCAGGCCGGGATTGGCGGCTGACAGATCCGCAAGGATGGAATCCGCCAGGATGCTGTTTGCTTCATTAGCGGAAATCACAGCCGGGTCCACTTCAGCGATCACGGTGACGACGCGCTGGCCGTCCCTGCGCCGAATTTCCGGAGGGGAAATGCCCGTGTTCAACCGCGCGACCTGGGTAAGCGGCACTTCCGCCCCGCTCGGGGTGCGGATCAAATATTCCTCAATATCGGTGATGGCATCGCGCTCATCCCTGGGCAGGCGGACATAGACCCGGACTTCTTCCCGGTCCCGCTGCACCCGCAGGGCTTCAGCGCCGAAGAATGCCGCGCGCGCCTGCATGGCCAGATCTTCCAGCGTGAGTCCGAGTGTTCGCGCCTCCTCCCTCAACTCCAGTTGTATCTCCCTGACACCCGGCGCGTGGTCGGAGCGTATGTCATACACGCCCTCCAGTCCGCGCAACTCGCTGACCACCGAGCCTGCTATCCGGACGAGACGGTCCGGGTCCGGGTGTGACAACACTGCCTCAACGGGACTACCGAAATCGACAACGTCTCCGCTGATGGCAATGCCGCGCACGTAGGGCAGGATACCCACCTCCTCCCTCCAGGCTTGCGCGACATCTACCGTGGAGATATCTCGTTGCTGCGCGCTTACGAGCTTGAATTCGATACCGGCAACGTGGGCTTCAGGGTTCAGCGTGAGTTTCGGTAGCAGCCCCCCACCCTCGACGCGCGGTTCCTGGCCAACGGTGACGACGACTCCCGAGAGCAGGGGGGGCGCTCCGTCGGCCTGGGTCTCAGAGAACCGGTCAACGACGCGTCGCCCCGCCTCTTCCAGTTCCCTGGCCACCTTGTGCGTCCTGCTCGCGGTAGTCCCATCCGGCATCTCAAGGCTCGCGTTCACGAAGTCGCCTTCTATCACATCGGCATAAGTAGTCAACACGATACCTGCCGGCAACAGGGAGATACTCAGGACAAGCATACCGACCGCGCCCGCCATCACCACTGCCGGTTGGTGTGTCGCAAATCGGAGCGATCGATCCAGAGGTCCTTCCACGAACCTGTTCAATACGCGATCAACGTAGCGCTGGGTGCGCCAGAAAAACCGCTCAACCGGACTGGTGGGCGTCCAGTCCGGACCGTGCAGATGAGAGAGGTGGTTGGGAAGTATGAAGAAAGCATCGACGAGGGAGATCAACAGCATGGCGATGACGACTATCGGCAATGCTTTCCATATTTCACCGATGCCCCCGGGCAGGAAGAGTACGGGCGTAAACGCGGCGATGGATGTCAGCACGGCAAAAGTCAGGGGCTTCTTGATCCGCCGAACGCCGCGGATCGCGGCGGCGACTCCCGGCACGCCCTGCTGCCGCTCCTGGTGGATGTGCTCAGCCACGACGATGGCATCGTCAACTATGATACCGATGGCCAGGACGAACACGAACAGGGAGACGTTGTTGATTGACAGGTCAAATGCCAGCATGACGGCCAGGGCGCCGATCCCCGCTGTGGCGAGTCCGACCGCGACCCATAACGCGAGCCGTATTTCGAGGAAAAGAGCCAAAGCGATAAGGACGAGCATGAGCCCCAACGAGCCGTTCTTCAGCAACATATCGACCCGCTCCGAATAGGTCTGGGTATCATCGTTCCAGACAGAGATTTCCACACCTTCGGGCAAGGACGGCGCAATCACATTCGCCATGTGTTCCCGCACTGCCGCAGCGACAGCCATCACCGGCTCGCCTTCCGCCCGGAAGACTTCGACAAAGACTGCCGGCTTACCGTTGTGACGTACAATCAGGTCGTCGTCGCGAAAGCCATCGTGCACTTCCGCAATATCGCCGAGGTACACCACGGTACCATCATTGCGGCTGAGAACAACGATGCTCTCAAAGTCCTGCTGATCATAGCGCTGGCCGAGGGTGCGCACGCGCACTTCGGCATCCCGTGTTTTGATACTGCCGGCTGATAGATCCAGGGAACCGCGACGCACCGCGTCGGCGACATCATCCAGTGTGAGTCCCAGGGCGCGCAGGCGGCGCAGCGGTACTTCAATCGATATCTCATAGTCCGACGTGCCGCTCGTCTCGACGTTCGACACCGCGGGCAGCGCAGCAAGATCATCTTCAATCTGGTAAGCCAGTTCCTTCAGCGACCGCTTCGGGATAGCGCCATACACGACGAGCCGGATGATGCTCGTGCGCGTGGACATCTTTGTAATCTCGGGACGCTCGGCCGCGCCAGGAAAGGACTGGATGCGACTGACCGCGGACTCTACCTTGTCCAATGCCTGGTCAATATCCGTACCCGACCTCATTTCCACGCTGATAGATGCTATACCGGGGGCAGCCACTGACCGGATCGATTTAACATCGTCCAGAGCTTCGGCCTGTTCCTCAATCTTGACGACAATCGAATCTTCCACCTCCTCCGGGCTGGCGCCCGGGTAGGCCATCGACACTTCAACCATGTTGAAGGGGATGGGCGGCCAGGCCTCCCGCTCCAGGCCGGTCAGCGACACCAGACCTGCCGCCAGGATCGCGATCATTAATAGATTGGCAGCGACACCGTTGCCTGCCATATAGGCGATGGGACCGGGTCGTTCCCCGTGGAAACCGTCGTTTTGACTCATAGTGACGGATCAGCTTCCGTACGGACGCGCATGCCTTCCGTGGCAAACTGGATGCCGCCGGTAACTACTGCCTGGCCGCTTTCCAGGCCGCCGGTCACGAACACCTCATCGTCGGCGCGCTGCAGCACCTGTACCGGCACAATGCTCACCCTGCCGCCGGGCTTCACAACCCACAGCTCATTGCCGGGCTGCAGGGCCGCGCGCGGCGCCCGGAAAAAACTCTCCGGCGCAAGTCCCGTGATCTCCACCTCCACGAACTCACCGAGCAGTAACGGCGGGCTGCCGCCGGCAGTGGTGGATGCGCCGACCGGGATGCCCGCGCCGAACGGGTCCGGCACGCGCACGACCACGTCTATGGTACGCGTCAGTTTGTCAACGGAGGTCTCGCCCCGGTCCACGTAACCTTTCCAAGCATACTTACCTTCGCCATAGCTGGCCGCGACGAACGCCTGGACCCCCTGCTCCCCGTCGCCTGCCTCAAGTTCCCATAAACCCGGGATCAGGGCCGCGTCGCTGTCGGACAGGGGCACTACGACTTCCACGGCATCGGACGCAAACAGCCGGCCGACGGTCTGGCCCGCCATCACGATCTGCCCCGCATCCACGGATTCCTCCCGCACATGGCCGTCAAAGGGCGCAGTCACGCGGGTCCTGGACAGCGCTAGCCTGGCGTCGGCAAGCAGGGCTTCGGCGCGTTTCAGTTCGGCGCGCGCCGCTTCCAGTTGCGGTTCTCTCAGGGTGAGGGGACTGACGCCGGTCTGCGCAGCCGCGTCCCCCTGCCGGCTGGAGTAACGTTCATACTCGGCCCGGGCAATAGCCGCCTGTTCCTGCTCTTCGAGCAATGCTACCCGGCGCGCGGCGAGATTGGCCTCTGCCTCCTGTACCCGGTACAGGTAGTCGGCTTCTTCTATACTAAAGATGGTCTGGCCCGCCTGTACCCGTCCTCCGCTCTGGAAGCCGGCATCCACCCAGACGATTTTGCCGCCGACCTGGGGCGCGATATCGACTTCTGCGCCCGGTCTGACCGTGCCTGCGCCGTACACCGGTATGGCGCCCGAACCTGCTATCACCGTACCGGTCTGCGCATACGGGATTTGCGGGGGCGATTCGACACGCTCCGGTTCGGGCGCCCTTGAAACCAGGAAAGACGCCAATGCCACGGAACCGGCGATAATGACGACGGCAAGCAGGAAACTGGATAGGCGGGACATGTCGGTTTACTCCGTGGTGTCGGCAAACATACGCTCAGGTTCTGCAGGGGTCGCGTTACCCTGCCCGGTTACCTCCCTGTCCCGGACGGTCCACGCACCGCCCAGGGCGCGGTGCAGCGCAAGGCGTGCATAGCCCAGGTCGCGCTCCGCCGCCGCCAGTCCGGATTGCGCGCCAAGGAGGTTCTGGGCCGCGGTCAGGAAAGCCTCGTATTCGCCCACGCCGGAGACGTAGCGCTGTTCCTGCAGCGCGTTTTCGGCCCGGGCCTCATCAGCCAGGGATGCCAGCAGGGAATGACGGCGGCGGCCGGCCTCCAGCCGCGCCAGGGCGGCCTCGACCTCCTTGACCGCGGTAACCACGCTGCGCCCGTAGGCGGCGGCGGCCTCGTCCAGCCTGGCCTCGGCCAGGTCCACGTTGCTGCGCAGTCGCGATCCCTGGAAAACGGGGCCGAGGAGATTAAAACTCAGGTTGCGGAACCACTGGTCCGGGTCGAACCATTCGCTGCCTTCGGTGCTCTGCAGGCCGATGGAGCCGTACAGGGACAGGCTCGGAAACATGTCCGCGCGCCGGGCGCCGACCGTGTAGCGGGCCGCTTCCACGCGCTGCCGCGCCGCGTTCACGTCGGGGCGCTGCGCCAGCAGGTCGGCCGGAATGCCTGTGGGAACCGGTTCGAGCGCGGTGGCGGGCGTCAGGGAATCGGGCAGCATTTCCTCCAGGTCGGACCGGTAACCTCCCAGCAGCACCCAGAGCCTCCCCTCCGCGTCCGCCAGCAACGCTTCGATCTGCGGCAAGCCGGCCTCGGCGTTGCGCAGGTTCTGGCGCGCCGCATACAGCACCAGAGTATCGATGCGCCCGCGGTCATAACGAAACTCGGCGAGCGACTCGCGCTGCCGGAAGATCTCCACGTTTTCGTTCGCCAGTTTCCGTTGCCGGCGCAGGTCCACGATCTCCAGGTAGGTGCGCACGGTTTCCGCCAGCACCCCCATGCGGGCAGTCAGGTAATCCGCTTCGGAAGCCAGCCGCTCGGCGCCGGCAGCAAGGGCGTCGTTGCGGTTGCGGCCCCAGAAATCAAGCTCATAGGAAAAATCCACTCCGAGGGTGTAGGTAGTCAAGCCCAGACGGTCCGGCAGTTCGATGCCGAAGTCGCTGTACACATCCGGGCCCAGCCCTACTTCATCCAGTTGCGCGGCGATACCCGCGTTGGTGGGTATATCTATGTCGGTGATGTCCGCGGAAGGCTGCAGCAGCGGAAACGCCGGGGCCTTGACGATGCGTTCCCGCGCCCTGGCCTGCTCAACCCTGGCAACCGCCTCGGCCAGGTCGAAGTTCGAGTCCAGGGCCGCTTCGATTACCCTGTCGAGAACCGGAGCGGCAAACGTCTTCCACCACTCCAGGGGTTCGTAGGCGCCCGCGACTTCAGTGCCGTCATACTCGTCGGGCAACTCCGAAACCGTTCCATCCGCCTCCGGGGCAAGGTCGACCAGGTTCATCTTCAGAGCACAGGCGGAGATGAGGCAGCAGGCTGTAACGGAAACCATGAAATTGAGAAGCCGCGCGGTCAGGGCCGGTCTCACTGACTCATTTGTCATTATAATCAAACCTTGCGGTCTCGCCTCCCGGTGGAGGAGGATTATACCATACCAGGGTACGCAAGTATTATAATTAAAATAATCAATTTTTCCCTGATACATTTAATTTATAACAATATTTCCGCCTTAATAATGATTTTTCCATTTTATTCCGACCCAAAATAATTCTTTTTCCAATTAACTTATTTTTTATATCTATTTTTCCTTTACAATAATTCTTTTTCCAGTTAATCTGTTTTCTATATCTATTTTTCCTGATTAATAACGATTTTTCCATAAGACCACCTGCTACCGATGACAAGCAAGGCATCAACACGGCGGCCAGCCGGCTACAACTGGCTGAAACAGCATTACCCCGTGCCGGACATCCCTCACGATCATGTCTCCTGGCTGGATGCTGTCGCTGACCGGGCGCAGACTGGCATCAATGAAGTCTTTCCTTCCCGGAAGTTTACCCCAGCCGACACCTGGGCCGGGCACCTGGAGTTTGCGCTGAAGTACGATGGGATAAATTTGCGCCTCCTGCTGCAACTTTTTCAGCATATCCCCGCCACCGAACTGGAGACCTGGATTCAGGTCCAACCAACCGGGGCCTACACGCGCAGGAGTTGGTTTCTATATGAATTTCTGCTGCAAACCACACTGAATATAGACGACCTGAAACTGGGAAACTACATCGACCTGGTTGATCCGAGGCAGTATATGGTACGGCAGTTTCCGGATCAGGCAACACGCCGCGCCTACGCATCGAAACGCCATCGTGTAGTCAACAATTTACTTGGCAACCCACAGTTTTGTCCAATGGTACGCCCGCGCGAACCGAACTGGCAGGCTCTACACGATAAAACCAGGCAGTTACTTGATAAGTATGATCATGCCAGTATCATCGGCGCCATTAATTATCTGTATACCAAGGAAACACGCTCGTCTTTTGCTATTGAAAACGAAACCCCGAGCAAGGATAAAGTTGAGCGCTTCGGTAAAGCCTTACGCCATGCCGGCAAATGGTCGTCACTGGATAAAAGCGCTTATCTTGAATTGCAGGAAATCATGCTCGCAAACCCAGGAGAAGATTATCGCAAAACGCAAAATTATGTCGGTGAAACCATTGGCATGAATGAGTACGTACACCTGGTGCCTGCCAAACCGGAGGATGTTCCGGTACTTATGGAGGGTTTACAAGCCTTCGTTGATGAATCGGCTGCCCTGGATCCAATAATGGTAGCGGCAGTGGCTGCTTTCGGTTTCGTGTTTATTCATCCCTTTGAAGATGGAAACGGGCGAACGCACCGTTTTATGCTTCACTATTTCCTGTCCACACGTGGTGTGACACCGAAGAATTTTATTTTTCCTGTCTCGGCAACCATACTTGAAGATATGCCGGCATATGACGAGTGCCTGGAGACTTTTTCTGTCCCGGTCAAAGACTTGGTAGAGTATGAGTTTGATGAAGATTTCAGCATGACCGTAACCAGTGATTCAGCTTATTTGTACCGTTACCCTGATGCGACGCCACTGGTTGACTATCTCTATAACTGCATCGACCAGACGATAGAAGTCGGTCTGAAGAAGGAACTGGACCTTTTACACAAATTCAGACAGGTCAAACAAGCTATTGATCGTGAAATGGACGTCTCCAATGCCTTGCTGGATCGCTTCATGAATTTTTGCTATCAAAATAAGGGCAGCCTGTCACGGAGAAAAAGAGAGCGTTTCTTTGCTAGCTACTCGGATGCCCAGATAGCTAGAATGGAGGAAGTTTTTCAATCATTCTTTAATGACCAGTATTAGATCAAAACACTGTAATGTTTGGTGCAACTAACAAAGGGGACAGATGTACATCTGCCTCCTTTCTCTCTTGACAAAGACAAGAATAACAACCATGAGTCGCAAACCCGTCATCGCAATCACGGCCGATTACATGATGGTCAGGGATATCCTGCCGGCTGCCGTTGTTTATAATGTTTACAGTGATGCCGTCATTCACGCGGCCGACGCCCTGCCCTGGATTTTTCCACCTGCCGGAGGAGTCATGGACTACGATGGTATGCTGGACAGGATAGACGGTATTGTATTCACCGGCGCGCGTTCCAATATTCAACCGCATCGCTACCAGGGTGAAGCCGCGCCGGAAAATACCGTACAGGACCCGCACCGGGATGCGACAACCCTGTCCCTGCTTCCAAAAGTAATCGACGCCGGCATACCCATGCTGTGTATCTGCCGCGGTATCCAGGAACTCAACGTGGCCTTGGGAGGAACCCTGCACCAGGACGTACCCCGGCTGCCGGGTAAACTGAACCACTTCCCGCCTGAAGACTGGAGCATTGAACGGCGTTTTGCCCATTCCCATGAGGTTCTGCTTGAAGCAGGCAGCGATTTGGCAAAATTGACCGCGATGAAGACAGTCACGGTAAACAGTGTCCATGAACAGGGAATTGACCGTCTGGCCGGCGGTCTGATCATCGAAGCCCGTGCCCCGGACGGGATCATAGAAGCGGTCAGGGTCAGGGACAGTAAGGCGTTTGCCACCGGTGTGCAATGGCATCCTGAGTGGGACTGGCGCAACCATTCCCTGAACGCAAAAATATGGGCGGTATTCGGCGCAGCCTGCCGGGATAGAAGACAGGGAATAATGGGGTCAGGACAACAATAACAACCATGACTCGCAAACCCGTCATTGCAATCACGGCCGATCACATGATGATCCGGGACATCAGCAGGATCGTTTTGTTTCTGTTCATTGCCGGATTGCATGCCTGGGCCGGCGCTGCAGAGTTGCCCAAACCCATCGATTTCGTTATCAGGGGCCACAGGATACCGTCCGACGCCTACAGCCTGTACGTGAGGGAAATCGGCAAACAGGAGCCGGTGCTGGCGGTAAACCCGGAAACCCCGTTCAACCCCGCGTCCGTCATGAAGATCATCCCCACGCTGGCCGCCCTGGAACTGCTGGGTCCGGCCTACCGCTGGAAGACCGAGGTATACACCCTGGGCAGCATCAGGGACGGGGTATTGCAGGGGGACCTGCTGTTCAAGGGATACGGCGATCCTTACCTCGTTGACGAGGAGTTTCGCAAGATACTGGAAGAACTGAGACGCCGGGGGGTCAGGGATATCACCGGCGACCTGCTGATCGATGCTTCCTGGTTCAGGACTGCATCCGAAGATCCGGGCGCTTTCGACAATGACCCCTACCGTACCTATAACGTCCTGCCGAACGCTTTCCTCGTTAATTTCAAGGCGGTTCGTTTCCATTTTTATCCCGCCCCTGACGGCAGGAACGTCATGGTTCATCCCGAACCTGAACTGGCCGGTCTGAAAATAGACAACCGGCTGCGCCTGCGTAAACGTTATTGCGGCGGTTTCCAGAGAGGCGTAGCCGTGACCGTGCCTGACAGCAGGACGGCCGACCAGGTCATATTTTCAGGCAGGTTCCCGACCGGCTGCAGTCATTATACCCTGTCCCGTTCGCTGCTGACCCATGAGACCTATGCTTACGGGGCTTTCAAGTCAATATGGCGCCAACTGGGCGGGACCATTGACGGCCAGGTCCGGACCAGCGCGGCGCCGGCAACGGACGGGCCCTTCCTGGTACATCACTCCAGACCCTTGCCGGATATTATCAGGCTCATCAACAAATTCAGCAATAACGTCATGACCCGGCAACTGCTGCTGACCCTGGGCGCCGAACTGGAAGAGCCGCCCGGCACTGCCGCGAAGGGCATCCGGGTTATAGACGGCTATCTCACCGGCCTTGGACTGGATACGCGGACGCTGAACATCGATAACGGCGCCGGTTTGTCGAGGGATGCGCGCGCGTCCGCAAAGCTGCTGGCGGATATCCTGGAACACGCCTGGACCATTCCCTACCGCCCGGAGTTTATCTCATCACTGTCCATTACCGGCGTGGACGGCACCGCAAAATACCGCCTCAAGCACAAGGCGGCTTCCGGCTACGCGCATGTCAAGACCGGCAGGATAGATGATGTCTCCGCCGTCGCGGGATACGTCCACGCCAGGTCAGGGAGAGAGTATATCGTTACAGGAATGATGAACCGTAAACTGGCTCACAAGGGCCACGGCAAGGAATTGATGAATGCCCTGGTGGCCTGGGCCTATGGTCTATGACCAACATGCCACAACCGGAATTTACAGGAGGATCGGTCGACGGCCAGGGCAGCGGCGTGGCTGTCCGGAACGGGCAGGTTTTTTAGCAGCCAGCCGGCGGCATCTTCATCCTGACTGCGTATGGTCAGGGCCGCATTATCCTCTTCCGGACCGACGCTGACATCAAACTGTTCAAGGCCGTATGAGACCCCTGCCCCCAGCGCCTTGACGAAGGCCTCCTTGCGGGTCCAGCAGGCATAAAAAGCCTTCAGGCCATCTCCCTGCGGGCGATTTTCCAGGGCCCGGAATTCCGCTTCGGCAAAATATCGCGCGGCCAGGTCCTGCCACTCAACCTCCGGCCTGATTTTCTCCAGGTCCACGCCCAGTCTGCCTCCCAGTGTGAGCGCTACCAGGGCCAGGCCGTGGGAATGGGATACGTTGAATGCGACGGTCTTGCCGGACACGCGCGCGTCCAGCCAGGGCTTGCCGTGCTCGCCATACATGAAATCGACTCCGGCCAGGTCCAGTCCGGCTGTTTCCGACAGCACCTGCCTGAGCAGCCCCCGCGTGATGATATATTCCCTGTGACCTGTCCTGGACCTGAACTTTTGCGCGCGCGCCAGTTCCGCCTGCGACAGGTACTTTGCGTATGCCCGGACCTGTTCCTCCCCCAGTTCCGTCGATGTCAGCCAGATATCGACATGGCGCGGCGAGATACCGAGATCGTCCGGCGCTGTTTGCCAGGTTTCGGTCATTTTCTGGATTCTATCCCTTTTTCGACCCTGCAGGTGACGCAGATACGGGTTTCGCGTATCATTGAGGCTCATGCATCCCTGAATAACAAAGACGAATATCAAAGGTGACAGATGTTGCAACTATATAATTACCCCAAAACCCGCGGCTTCAGGGTGACCTGGATGCTGGAGGAACTGGACGCGGAGTATGAGTTCAAACTGGTGCCGTTCGGCGCCAACGGCTTTGCCTCCGAGGATTACGTGAAAATCAACCCGGCCGGGAAAGTCCCGGCCCTGCGCGACGGCGACATGGTGCTGACTGAATCGGCAGCCATCGTCACCTACCTGGGTGACAAATTCCCGGAGAAACAACTGGTGCCGCCGACAGGAACGGCCGCGCGCGCGAAATACGACCAGTGGTGTTACTTCGTGCTTTCCGAACTCGAGCAACCCCTCTGGACCAAGGGAAAACATACATTCATCCTGCCCCAGGACAAGCGCGTGCCGGCGGTAATTGATACTGCCGCATGGGAGTTCCGGAAGGCATTGAGCATTCTCAGCCAAGGCCTGGACGACAACAGGTATATCCTGGGAGACACGTTCAGCGCTGCGGATATCCTGATAGGACATACCCTGACCTGGGCAAGGACTGCAAAACAATCCATCGAGTTTCAGAACGTCAAGGACTACGCCGAACTGATACTGGGCCGGGAAGCGGTGCAACGAGCCAGTGCCAGGGAAGCGGCAGCCGCGGAAGACTGACGGGAGGTGTCTAAGGAAGCTCTGAACAAGTCCGTCCAGGACTTGTTCAGAGCACGCAAAACAAAAATGCGATTTTTGTTTTGCTCACAAAATCAACGACTATATGTCATTGATTTTGACGGTACTTCCCTGTACCGTGGGAACCTCCGAATTAATCCAGAGGTTCCCTGCCCGGCGATGAACCTGGACCAGTACCCGATAGAAGGATTATACGATGAACTTCTGACACCCCGGTTACAGGCCCGCCCCGGTTTCCGCCGCCTGGTCGCCACGCTTGAAGGATTGAGTTACAAGGAACTGGCCGCGCGCAGACGGGATGCCGAGCAGGCCATTGCGACCATGGGCATCACCTTTACCGTCTACAGCGAGGCGGGAAACATCGACAGGGAGTGGCCCTACGACGTTATCCCCCGGATCATCCTGAATAATGAATGGAAACGGATTGAAAAAGGCCTGATCCAACGCCTGACCGCGCTCAACCTGTTCATTTCCGACGTCTATAACGACCGGAAGATTATCAGGGATGGGATTTTCCCGGAATATATCCTGAGCACGTCGAAGAATTTCCGCCGCGAATGCGCGGGGATAAAGCCGCCGATGGGTGTGTGGGCGCATATCTGCGGCACCGACCTGGTGCGTGACAATGACGGCGTCATGTACGTGCTGGAAGACAACCTGCGGGTTCCCTCCGGTGTCTCCTACATGCTGGAGAACCGGCGATTGACCAAGCTTACCTTTCCGGAGCTGTTCGAGGACTACTCCATCAGGAACATGGACGGTTACACCGTGCAGTTGTTCGACATGCTGAGTTCCATTTCGCCGCGCCCGCAGGATTACCCGGAAGTCGTCGTGCTTACTCCCGGCATTTACAATTCGGCCTATTTCGAGCATTCATTCCTGGCTCACCAGCTCGGCGCCGAACTGGTTGAAGGCTCGGACCTGGTGGTCGGCGAAGACGATTGCGTGTACATGAAGACCATCGACGGCCTGGTCCGGGTCGATGTGGTTTATCGCCGGGTTGACGACCTGTTTCTCGACCCCGAGGCATTCCGCAAGGACTCGCTGCTGGGAGTGCCCGGCATCATGCGCTCATGGAAAAAAGGCAAGGTGGCCATTGCCAATGCCCCCGGCGCCGGGGTGGCGGACGACAAGCTTGTATACACCTATGTCCCCGACATGATCCGTTATTACCTGGGTGAGGAACCGTTGCTGCCCAACGTTCCCAGCTACCGTTGCGGTGACGATAAACAACGGCGCCACGTACTCGCCAACCTGGACAGGCTGGTGGTGAAACCGGTCAATGAATCAGGCGGTTACGGCATCGTCATCGGGCCGCGGGCAAGCAGGCGCCAACTGGCGCTAGCGGCGAAGCAGGTCGAAGACGACCCCCGCAACTATATCGCCCAACCGGTCGTCACCCTGTCCACGGTGCCTACCCTGTGCGGCAGGCGCATCGAACCGCGCCACGTCGACCTCAGGCCGTTTATCCTGCAGGGCGATCGCTCATACGTAACGGCAGGCGGGCTGACCCGCGTGGCCCTGGTGCGGAATTCGCTGATAGTGAATTCGTCCCAGGGAGGCGGCAGCAAGGATACCTGGATAATCGATAGTACCTTTTCCAGTTAATATTGACATGTTCAGAGCTGCACAGCAACGCCAAGACAAGGCGCAGTCCGCAGGGAATGGCGAGTCCTTTCCAAGGACTGCAACGCCGGATTGGAGCTTCTGCTTGGCTCCCTGCGGGCGGGCCGGGAAGCGGTCGCCCGCGGCGTTGCGCCGCTTGGCAAGGACTCGCCATTCCCTGCGCAGCGCGCCTTGCGCTCAACCGCTTCCCGACCCGCTGAACATGTCAATATTAACTGGAAAGGGTACTAGGTCCAGGGAGTAGGCCATGCTGTCCCGGGTCGCGGAGCAACTGTACTGGTTCGGACGCCACGTCGAGCGGGCGGAGAACACCGCGCGCCTGGTCAATGTCAACGCCAACCTGATCATGGACCTGCCCCGCGCCTTCAAACGGATCTGGGCGAACATGATCGGCATTACCGGGAGCAATGACCTGTTCTACCGCGCCTACGGGAAAGCCGACGAGAAAAGCGTCCTGCAGTTCATGCTGACCGATGAGGGCAACCCTTCCTCTATGGCCTGTTGTGTGCGCATGGCCCGCGAGAACGCGCGCAGTTCCCGCGAGATCCTGCCCGTGGAAGCCTGGGAAACCATCAACGAATTCTACCTTTACGTCAAAAACAACCCGGCATCAGGCATGCGGCCCGGCGAACGCCATAAATACCTGAACAGCGTCATACGTTATTGCAGGCAGATAACGGGAATGCTGTTCAGCGGCATGAGCCACGGCAGCGCCTACGGCTTCGTGCGCATCGGCAGGAACCTGGAACGGGCCGACATGAGCACCCGTATCATCGACGTGGGTTGCGTCAATCTTCTGCCCGCCGGAGACGAGAGCGCCGCCGCTTATGCCGAATTGCTGTGGCTTAATATCCTGAACTCGTTAGGCAGTTACCAGATTTACCGCCAGCACGTCAAGGTGCGCCCCAACGGCGAAGACGTTGTCGATTTTTTATTCAAGTTTGTCGATGCGCCGCGCAGTGTTTTACATTGCCTGGAAGAGATCCATGCCCGCATGGTGCGCCTGCCCGGAAATGACTCGCCCCTGCAAACGCTTGCCGGCGCCAGGGACATGGTCAGGGACGCCGACACCATCAATATGATGGAACAGGGCGGCCTGCATGAATTTATCGATAAAATACAGCTTGGGCTGAGCAACATCCACGCACAGGTGGAACACGCCTGGTTCAGGTATTGACCGTTGGGGTCAGGTCGCACAATGCACACACAAATCAGGTTTGTGGTAGTTTCTTAGTTATTTCGTAACTACTCGCCCCCCTTATCCTGATTGGCCGGGTTATTCTGTGGTGGTTTCTCTACCATAGTGGCGGCGTTGCCGTTGAGTGCGATGTCGATGGCGGCGAGGGGATTGTAGCCCTGGCAGGCCATGGACTGCAAGTAGCTGGAGATACGGCAGTAGGCGGCGGCGTAGTCGGGGGTGCGGAAGCAGCCTGAGACTTTCTGTTTGACCTTGGCCATGCGGATATCGCGCTCGGCGCGGTTGTTGGTGAACGGCACCTCGGGGTCGCGGGCGAAGCGGAGCACTTCGGTTTCGTACTTGATAAGGGCCTCGTGCAGGTTCTCGGCATCGGATTTGGCGATGCGCCCGCGTCGTTTGGTCTGGCGGGGCGGGGGTTTGGGGAGTTCTCTTTTGGCCTGTGTGAGGAGGGTGCGGTAGCGTGTGCGCACGGCCTTGTAGTCGGGCTCGCTGAGCGCCTTGTCGGGGTGTTCACGCACCTGTCGGCAGGTCTTGAGCAGGAGTGTTCCCATGCGCCTGGCCCAGGCATGGCCGTGGGCCTCTTCGATGAAGCGGAGGTCGCGTAGCAGGTGGCTGCCGCACAGGGCATGCTCGCAGTTGTCATAGGCAAAGTAGCTGGCCCAGCGGTCGTGGACGAGGACGCCGCGGTAGCGGGGGATGATGTTTAACTCATCGATGGCGTCGCGCCCGCGCTGTCGATGGACACACTTCAGCGTCAGGTGGCCGGCGCTGACGCTGTGCAGCCAGTGGGTCTTACGACCGATGCGCAGGCCGGTTTCGTCCGCGTGCAGCACGGGCTCGGCGAGCAGGCGTGTCACCGCGGCGGTCTCCCACCCGGCCAGGGCCTCGTGCAGGCGTGTGAGCCAGGCCAGCAGGGTGGCCTCGGCGAGTGTGCGTCCGGTCAGCGCCGCGAGGGTCTGTGCGGTGCGCCGGAGCGAGAGCATCTGGGCAGTCAGCAGGTGGGTGGCGAACGCCACGATACCGTGGCCGTACTGCAAGGGCCCCGGCATGTCCTCGGGGAACCGGCCGCGGGTCTCGGTACGACAACGCGGACAGGTCTTGACCTCGGCCTCGACCGTCAACTCACGCGTCTCGAAGACGATATCGACCTGCACGCGCCGCTCGTGCTCGTGCGGACTGACGTTGGTGAGTGCGTGTCCGCAGGCCCGGCACTCGGTGACCGGCGCGGTGCGCGTCTCAACCACCAGACGGTTGGCGCTGCCGTGGGCGGCGCCCGCCCGCGGGCCCTTGCCTTTGGCGCCAGGGCGCCCGCGCGCAGTCTCGTCCGTGCCAGTCCGGGAACTCGGCAGGCCGGAGTTCTGTGACCCCTTCGGCGTGGTCCTCTCCATGAACACCGCCAGCAGCAACTCGAACAACAGCAGCATCGCCTCAAACAGGGCGCGGCCCTCGGGGGTCATCCTGCCGTCCGCGCACAGCGTCGCAAAGCGCGCCTTCAAGGCCTCGAACTCCGTGCGCAACGAGGCTTTGTTTACCGTTGCCATGGCCTCACTCCACTTCCACCGCCATCATCGCCGCCAACACCGCCAGGCGCTCCGCCGCCGGCAGCGCCCGGTAACGCCGGCCCCAGTTCGCCGCCTTGCGCTTGACCTGCTGGCGATGGGTGAAGTTGCGCCCCGCATACCCGGCCCAGAACACCCGGTCCGGCTCGAAGTTGAACCACACCCGCTCGGTCACCACCCCCGCCTGGTTCATCACCTGTAACGACACACGGCGCCAGCCCGACAGCCGCTCGTCATACAACGCCGACGGATAGCCCGACACCATCACCGCACAGGGCAACCGCTTGAGCAGCGCCAGCAATGCCTCGTGGTCACCCTCGTCATAATCATGACGGTAACGCCGACCCGACTTGCGCGTGCTGTGCAAATATGGCGGGTCGCTGTATACCAACTCCGTGCCGTCAAACGGAAAATCCGCCAGAAACCGGTGGCAACAACCGTGTACCAGTTCCACCGGATAATCGCACTCAAACGCCGACAGCGCCCGCCCATCGATGTCAATCCCGATGTTGCGCAGCGCCGCCGGCTTGCGCCGCATGATGGCCCCGCCGCCCAGGTGCGTCTCAATGTACACACTGTGCGGCGGCATCAGCGCAATCAACGGCTGGCACAGCCCCGTCGTTGCTTTCGAACCGAGATACGCATTCCCCATGGCGCCTACCATAGCGCCACAAAACTATTGTGTCAAGCGCTCCTTGCCTGCAAATTCAGGTAGAATTATCGGGTAGGGGGTGAGTAGTTACGTTATTTCTTTGTTTGTGCATTGCGCGACCTGACCCCAAATTCCCCTCCTCGTCCCAGTTGGTGGCCCAGGCAATGGGCGGCATCTTGTTGAATGCTTCCTTCAGGTTCCTGTCCCAGCTTCTTCTCAGCTCCCGCAGGTATTCACTGTGTTCATCGAAACAGTAATACCTGTCCAGGGAGAAACTGTCGGCTGGATAGATGCTCACTTCGACAGGGGGACCCACCGTCATGTTGCTGTTCATGGTGGAATCCATGGAGATCATGGCGCACAAGGCGGCCGTTTCCAGGCTCAGGTCGGGGGTCAGGATCCGGTCCATGATGGTCTTGCCGTATTTGCCCTCGCCTATCTGCAGGTACGGCGTGTATGCAGAGGTCGTGATGTAGTTGCCCTGCGGATAGACCAGGTAGATTTCAGGGGCCGAACCGGCTATCTGGCCGCCGATAATAAAACTGGCCTCATAATTGACCCCGGACGTGGTGTGCTTTTCCTCGTGCCGGACATTGATATTGCCGATATATTCGGCCGCGTCGCTCATACCGGCGAGCGTCATCAGGTTCAACGGCGCGTATTGCTCTATATCCTTATTCAACTGCTGGACCACCCCCTGGGTGGTAGCGAGATTGCCCGCCGACAACAACACGAACTGCCGGTCGCTCTGGGACCCGAACCGGTGCATCTTGCTGTAGGTGCTGACGTTGTCGATCCCCGCGTTGGTGCGGGAATCGGACACGAACACCAGCCCTTTTTCAGTCGTTACGGCTACGCAATAGGTCACGATGATTACCTGCTCTATGCATTACCATCAGGATGACTTTAGCTCCTGGCGCCCGTTCCGGTCAAGAAAAAATTCAAGTGAAGAACCTTCGGTTAACCTGATGGTATTCAGAACAAAAAGTCCGATGCATCCAGCCTTCCAATATCAAAATCCTCAAGCAGGATGGCGCCGCCGCCATGTTGCTCAAGGTCGACCCTCACTCCGCCTGCAACCTGGGTAACAGCAAGATCGGCAAAGCCGGACAGGCCAAAGGACTGAAGATCGATCAAATCCCTGTTGTCCCGGAAATCGGTTATCCGGTCCTCACCATGGCCGTAACCGAAGATGAATGTGTCATCACCGATACCCCCATCCAGCACGTCGGCCCCGGCGCCGCCCTGCAGTACGTCATTTCCGGAACCACCCTCCAGCCTGTCTGCGCCGGGGCCGCCCCTGAGCACATCACTACCCTCATCGCCGTACAGTACATCATCGCCCCGGCCGCCGAACAGCCTGTCATCTCCCTGGCCGCCGCCGATGGTATCGCTGTTCGTATCATCACCGCCCGGCCCACCGTAGATCGTATCGTCGCCCCGGCCGCCGGAAAGCCTGTTGGCGCGCTGGTCGCCGGCGAGGATGTCGTCATGGTCCGATCCCGACAGGTTGATGATGTCGGGAAGTTCCACCTCCACCCGATTGCCGTTGTCCGTATAGGCAAACGTGACCGTGTTCGCGAATATATCGCCCTCGGCGTCGCCGCCTCGCGGCATGGGATCATGCAGGCGCACCGTCACGCCCGCGGGTGAGCCAGTGTAGGACGCGGTATCGCTGCCCTCACCGCCGGCCAGTCTGTCGGCCCCGGCGCCGCCGTTCAACGTGTCGTTGCCGGTCCCGCCGTACAGTTCATCGTCACCGCCGCGGCCGTAAATGTAATCGTTCCCCCCAAGTCCATGGATCATTTCTGCTACATCAGTCCCGGTCAGGTTGTTCCCCCTGCTGGCGCCCGTGATGGTATCGTCGATAACGGTAACCGCCTCTATCTCTTCGACCAGTATCGTATAAGTCCCGGAATTGTCCGTACCCGGATTGCTGGTATAGCTGCCGGCGCTGATATAGTAGGCCCCGCTGACAAGAACGGTTAATGTCAGGCGCGAATCGAACATCCCGTTTGCAGAGTCGATGTCGTCATTGGTAAGAAGGTGATTCCCGCCAGAATCGAACAACTTCAGGATGGTGTCTTCGGCCTTGTCGGGGGCGGTTCCGCGGCCTGACAGGGTAATCCGGTAGGTTTTTCCCCTCTCCAGTTCTATCCCGACCCAGTCTTCATCGAACTTGCGGTCAAGATTGCCGTTGAAGGTATCGCCAACGGACATGGAGTATGAGGTTTCGGCACTCGCTGCCGCATCCAGGGATGCCTCGGGGCTCTCATTGACAACTGTCATAATGCAGGCACTTTAAAACAAAAGTATGGCGCCGAGCAAAATTATGTGGATTTTGGGGTCATCCCCCGACAAAATAACTTACCACAAAATGACTTACCAGCTGACATCAGCCTTGATTTTATGTAAAATACATATATTATGTAGATTACATAGAAAACAGGATTTCCTCATGACAAGCGTTACAATTACTCAACTACAGCGTCATATTGGCGGTATCCAGGAGTTGGCTTCAAAAGAACCTGTCTGTATAACCCGAAATGGCCGGGAAAAATATATCCTGCTATCGGCTGAGGAATACCATCGTCTGAAACGCCTGGACAGGCAGGTCATGGGTGTTGAAGACTTGAGCGAGGACGATGTCCGTAACATAGCTGCGGCAAATGTGCCTGAAGAATATGCATACCTGAACGAGTTGCTCAACGAAGAATAACCGAAAAAACTCCGCATGACACAGTTCCCAGAGCCGTTTCCGGGTCTTGTTATCAGCTATTCCTATCTCTGGCGTAAGGATTACCTTGCAGGGCAGGAGGAAGGCGCCAAAGACAGGCCGTGTGCAGTAGTGCTGTCCAGGAACACGAAAGGGAACGATACGGTCGTCACCGTTGCGCCGATAACTCACAGCAAACCGGAGAATCCTGATATGGCGGTAGAAATACCTGCCAGAGTAAAAGAATACTTGAACCTGGACAGCGAAGCTTCCTGGATTATCTGCACGGAAGTGAACCGGTTTGTCTGGCCTGGTCCGGATATCAGGCCGATTACCGGGCGAGGCAATAAAACATACAGCTATGGTGTTTTGCCTCCCGGGCTGTTTTCCAAAGTCACGAAAACCATTATCCGTTCGCTGGCAAAACTAGTCAGCCGCAGTGCATGAGTCATCCCCTACCTCCGGGTTCGACCTTATCCACTACGCTCTGCGATGACTATCCAGGTAAAGCGTATCCGGGCATAAATCCAAGCCGTTCTCCCATTGCACACTACCCAGGAAGGGCCTGACGGAATTGAATACTTTCCGGTCCTTCAGTTGGGAAAACAGCCCTTTTTCCAGGTAGGGAGACACATCAAATACCCCTTCCTCTCCATTATCAAAAATCAATGACAGCGTGTAGTCCTTGTGCGGACGAACTTCCTTAACCCTGGGGTTCATAAAAATATCTCACCGAAGCGGTTCAATTTTGAATATTTCCTGTCCTGTTGACGCTAATTCCCAATCTGCCATTAATTCATCCTGGTGTATGTGAATCCATGCTTGAACAAGCCGAATTTTCTTGGCGGGCATATTGCCTTCAAGTATATCGCCTTCCGGTATGGAAAATACGACATTATGTTCCTGGTATTTGACATGGATATGCGGCAGTTTATGTTGACGGTTATCAAAATAATACATTGACACAATGATTCCGTAAAACATGGATATGACAGCCATATTACTCTATTCACTCCCTCATTTGTCTGGTAATCAGACTCAACTGCTCAAATAATAGCCGGTTTCGTCAAAGATTACCTGGGCCAGAGATTTTTCACAACAGGTTGTACGGGGATATGGGTGTGCCTGCAGTGTTCTGTTGATAATCTGTGAAGAATGTTCTGTCCTTAGGGCCTTGCTTTGACGTATAAAAACAGTAGTCTAACCCTGAGCTAGCAGGTCTTTTTCGACAAGGTTTTTTTATTATCAGTAGGTTATGTAAATATGGGCTGGATCAGCCTGGACTGGTCTGACCCCTTCTCATTCTCGCCATAATTGCTACTGAATACGACTTACCGTGTCCTTCCACTTCTCATTTTCGATCAATGTAGAACGATAAATTCCCAGATCACTACAACCATCTACTGATTTTAGAACATCTTTTACTCCTTCCACTTCTCATTTTCGATCAATGTAGAACGATAAATTCCCAGATCACTACAACCATCTACTGATTTTAGAACATCTTTTACTGAACTTGCGAGTTCTGTCGGCATCCACGGGCTAAGCGTAATACGCCTGATCCAACTAATTTCCATAGTAACTACTCACCCCCACTCGTCCTTCCTGCACTTCTCCTCGTTCGTCATTCCCGCGCGCCCCCCGTCATTCCCGCGCAGGCGGGAATCCAGTGAAAAAAACGTCCCAAAGGGACACGTTATAAGGTGTCGCAAGCGACCCGTTTAACAGACTGGATTCCGGCCTTCGCCGGAATGACGAAGGGAGCGCGGGACGAACAGGGGGGTGAGTAGTTACTTTCCATATTAATGGGTTTATTAGTTTCCTCAGTCTCGCTTTCATCGACATAAATAATTCTGTACTCGTTCTCATCCTGGTAAGGAATTCTTTTCAAAAATGGCAATTCCTCTAATTTTGGCTGATACTCTCTGAGTTCCTTAATGCTCTTATATTCCATGTTACTATGTTTAAATCCGTCCACTTCATTGAGCGTTTCAAGTAAACAATTTTTGTCAAATTCCATGCAAACCCCGTCAACTCCATTGGCAAAGACCCGCCAGTGATGATATCTCTCAAATTGTTCAGCGAAACAAAGAGCAAGCACCGTTTTTGCATTCCGTTTGCTTTTATATTCCTGTAAGAAAAAGGCGTCATTTTTGTCATCCCAAGTCGCTGGGTCTAATAGTGTCATTGTCTTCGTATGAAGGTGATGAATGACGGCAGCCAGCTTCGTGTACCGCCGAAGTATGGGAGTCTCATTGCCTGTTTGGTTTTTCATAGGGCTATTCGTTCTGTGTTGGTTATTGGTGGGAACATGTTTCTTTACGGTTTCAATAAGTTCATATTCAGCTAGATTCGGTTTAGGCCAGTCAGCAAAAGGCAGCCACCCAGTATAAGCATCTCATTCACCGTCGTTCCCAGTATATCAGCCAACACGGTTGAATTGAAAAGAATAATGCACCCACCCAAGGTCAACGGCACAGCGTATTTTGTAGTCACTTAATATTCCATGATTGCCCAACATAGGCTCCGGGGCAGTAACACAGATCCCACAACGTCACAAGTTTCTTTGCCGTTAGCCAGAAGGGGGGCAGCAAGGGGGTCGGGCCTGCCCAACTAATTGTTTCCATTGAGTTTATGCGTCTATTTCGCCTGTTATCTTCCTTTAAATGCCCCTTTTCACCGGCAAAAAAGAAGCTATAAGAATTTCATGCCCGTCTGACTAGGAGCGCGCGCAGACGGGTGAGATTGCACATGATGGGGTCAGGTCGCATAGTGCACACACAAAGACTCCAGTTATGAAATAAACCGCTATGAGAAAAGGACCAAAAACTGATTGGCAACGACTGGCTGAAATGGATGATGATGCCATTGACACAAACGATATTCCTGAACTGGATGATGAGTTCTTTCGTCATGCCAAAATCAAAACCAACCATGGTAAGCCGGTAGCAATGAGATTCTATGCCGATATCTTATCCTGGCTCAAATATCAGGGGCGCAGGTTGGCGGGATCAATTTAGAAATGAACATACCCGGTCCTGTCCGGTACGTATTCGATACCGTCGTTGCGGACGCAATGTAGCCCTTTTTCTGCCGTGATCTCACCGATGCGGGATACTGGGCAGCCGATACTTCCCAGTTGCTCCTGTCTGTCCGGTGGGACGGTGAAGCACAGTTCGTAGTCATCCCCGCCGCTCAGTATACAGCGCCATTTCTGCGCCGGGTCACGTTCCTCATCCAATCGCTCGTGGAACGGGATTGTATCGATATCGACCCGGGCGCCAACAGCGCCGGCAGCCAGCAGGTGGCCCAGGTCCGCAAGCAAACCGTCCGAGATGTCTATCATGGCGCTTGCTATCCCGCGCAGTGAAACTCCCAGTTCGACCCTGGGAACAGGCCGCAACAGGCGGGCAAGGCAATCCGGGTCGGGAGTTCGTCCGGATTTGAGCGTCGCCAGCGCAAAGGCCGCACTGCCCAACTCGCCGCTGACGTAGATATGATCGCCGGCCGCGGCGCCGCGGCGCCGGATCTCACTGCCCCTGGGGCATTCGCCGATGACCTGCACCGTCACTGCCGTCGGCCCTTTACAAAGGTCGCCGCCGACCAGTGACACATCGTAATTCCGTGCCGGTTCGGCCAGTCCGCGTGCGAATCCGTCCAGCCACTCATGGGTCATCTCCGTCTCCGACAGGGTCAGCGCCAGGGTGAACCAGCGCGGGACGGCAGCCATGGCGGCCATGTCGCTGAGGTTTACGGCCAGCGCCTTGTAGCCGACGTCGGCAGGGTCGGCATTGGGGAAAAAATGGACGCCGGATACCAGGGTGTCCATCGAAACTACCAGGTTGGTATCCGGATCGGCGCTCAGCAGCGCCGCGTCATCACCCACACCGAGCACGACTCCGCGCCCTCCGGGAGTCAAGCCGGCAAAATATTTTTCGATGGCTTCGAATTCGGTCAAGGCTGCTCCATTATAAGGTGTCCCTTCGGGACTGGTGTTTCACTGGATTCCCGCTTTTGCGGGAATGGTTATGATGATTTTATCCTGCATCGGCAGTGTGCTCTGTAGCGGCTTCGGGACGCAACTGTTGCGCAGCCCGGTCCAGCACACCGTTGATGTACTTATAGGAATCCTCTGCCCCAAACATACGCGCCAGTTCCACCGCTTCATTCAACACCACGCGCAGCGGCAATCCCGGCTGGTGCATGAGTTCGTACATGCCCAGGTGCAGCACGGCCCGGGTAACCGGGTCCAGTTCATGCAGGGCACGATCCAGGAAAGGGGTCAATGAGTCATTAATCTCGTCTGAATTTCCGGCGCTGCCCGTCAGAATGTCCCGGAAATAATCCCCGTCGGCCTTCTTCAATTCCTTCCTGTCACGCTCAAATTCATTGATGATCTCAGGCATGGGCCGTTCCGTTAAAAACCACTGGTACAGGGCCTGTACGGCAGAACGCCTGGCCCGCACCCGGGCGCCCATGGACCGGCTGGTTTTATCTGCGTTCATCTGCGCTTGTGCTGCGGATTGAACTGTCAACGGCGCGGTTTGAAGACAAAACGCCAGTCCTCATCGATGCGGCGGAAATCCACCAGTTCCAGTTCATGGCGTTCATCCATCGCGGTGATGACAGGCAGTTCCATCATATCGACGGAGGCGGCGCCCAGTATGACCGGCGCCTGGTAGACCACCAGTTCATCGATCAGGCCGTGGCGCAACATGCTCCCGGTCAATTTAGCGCCCGCCTCCAGCAACAGGTCGTTCACTTCGTAAGTCAGCGCCAGTTCTCTCAACACGCTATCCAGGACATCCCGCTCATCACCATCGACGAAACGCACGCAGGCCCCGGCGCGTTCCAGGCCCTCATGGAGCAGTTTATCCTCACTCCTGGTAAACAGGACAGTGCTCCCGTCCAGACCGAGCATTTGCGCCCCGGGTGGGAACCTCAACTCCCTGTCGAGCACTACTCTCAGGGGCTGCCTGCCGCCGGTGTCCACATCACGCACGTTCAGGCGCGGGTCATCGGCCAGCACGGTGTTGATGCCGGTCATGACGGCTGAGCTTGCCGCGCGCAACTCCTGCACGTCGCGCCGGGAAGCCGCGCCGGTGATCCACCGGCTTACCCCCCCGGCCAGCGCCGTCTTGCCGTCCAGGCTGATGGCGGATTTGGCCCGCACGTAAGGCCGCCCCCGCGTCATCCGGTAAAAGAAACCCTTGTTAAGCTCCGTTGCCGGTTGTTCCATCAGGCCGGTATCGACCCTGATGCCGGCGCCCGTCAATGTTTTTATCCCGGCGCCCGACACCTGCGGATTCCGATCCTGCGCGGCGATCACGACCCGGCTGATACCTGCCCCGATGAGGGCTTCGGTACAGGGCGGCGTCCGCCCACGGTGGGAACAGGGTTCGAGCGTAACGTAAGCCGTCGCGCCGCGCTGGTCGCAGGAAGCATCACTCAGCGCGTTGATTTCGGCATGCGGCTCTCCGGCCCGGCGGTGCCAGCCGCTGCCCAGGAGCTGCTCGTCCCTGGTTATGACACAACCGACCCTGGGGTTGGGGTGGGTGGTGAAACGGCCCCTCTCCGCCAGTTCCAGGGCGCGGGTCATGCAGGAGGTGTCTGCTGCAGTCCAGCTCACTTCAGTTATCACGCTCGTTGAGCAGGTCCAACTGGGATTTTTTCAGTTCCGGGGGCATTTCGTCTTCCAGTTTCTCTATCTCATCCAGAAATGCCCTGACGTCGGCAAAGCTCTGGTAGACGGAAGCAAAACGGAGATAAGCCACCTGGTCGACGGCTTTCAATTCTTCCATAACCCAATCTCCCACTTTTCTCGATTTTACTTCCCGGTCGCCCAGGGACCTCAGCTTGTGTTTGATACGGGCGATGGCTATCTCGACCTGTTCCATCGGGACCGGCCGTTTTTCCAGGGCGCGCTCGATGCCGGAACGCAGTTTGTCCTCGGTAAACTGTTCGCGCCGGCCGTCGGATTTGATAACCCTGGGATAATTGAATTCCGCCGATTCATAGGTAGTAAAACGTTCCCTGCATTCCATGCATTCGCGCCGGCGCCTGACCAGGTCGCCCTCGGCGGCCATCCTGGAGTCTATGACCCTGGTATCCTCGAATGAACAGAACGGGCAGCGCATGTTTACTATTCAGGCATACATGGGAAAACGCTTGCACAGGGCTTTTACTTCTTCCTTTATCTTCCCAATCAGCGTGTCATCCCCCATGTTGTCGATGATGTCACAAATCCAGGAAGCGACCTGTGAGGCCTCGGCCTTTCCGAAACCGCGCGTGGTAATCGACGGGGCGCCGATGCGGATGCCGCTGGTAACGAAAGGCGACTGCGGATCGTTGGGCACCGCGTTTTTGTTCACGGTGATATTGGCCCGGTCCAGGGCCGCATCCAGGTCCTTGCCGGTGATGCCCTTGCTGATGAGGCTGACCAGGAACAGGTGGTTGTCGGTCCCGCCGGAAACGACGTCAACGCCACGCTGAATAAAGATCCCGGCCATTGCCCGCGCGTTCTCCATAACCTGTTGCTGGTACGCTTTGAACTCCGGTTCCATGGCTTCCTTGAAGGCAACGGCCTTGGCCGCAATCACGTGCATCAACGGCCCTCCCTGGTAGCATGGAAAAACGGTAAAATTCAGTTTCTTCTCAATATCCGGGTTGGCTTTTGCCAGGATCAGGCCGGAGCGGGGGCCGCGCAAGGTCTTGTGGGTCGTAGTCGTCGTCACGTCCGCGATGTTGACCGGGCTGGGGTACAGTCCCGTTGCGATCAGCCCCGCCACGTGGGCGATGTCAGCCACCAGGTATGCACCGACCTGGTCCGCGATCTCCCTGAAACGCTGCCAGTCCAGCCTGCGCGAGTACGCGGAGAACCCGGTCATGATCAACTTTGGCCTGTGTTCCAGGGCAAGCTGTTCCGCGGCGTCATAATCGATCTCGCCGGTATCCGCATTCAGGCCGTACTGCACCGCATTATAAACTCTGCCGGAGACGTTGACCGAGGCCCCATGGGTCAGGTGGCCGCCATGGGCAAGGCTCATTCCCATGATGGTGTCTCCCGGTTGGCACAGCGCCAGGTAAACCGCGCCGTTGGCCTGGGAACCGGAATGGGGTTGAACGTTGGCATAATCAGCGCCGAACAACTCTTTGGCGCGATCGATGGCGAGTTGTTCGACCACGTCGACATATTCACAGCCGCCGTAATAGCGTTTACCGGGATAGCCTTCGGCATACTTGTTGGTCAGCACCGAGCCCTGCGCCTCCAGCACCCTGGGGCTGGCGTTGTTTTCCGATGCTATCAGCTCAATGTGTTCTTCCTGCCTGGTCCTCTCCCCCTGCATGGCCTGGTAGAGTACGTCGTCGTACCCCGCGATTTTCATGTCTTTGTCAAACATACCTCACCTTATAATTTTCACGTCAAAACGGTATTATAAAGCCCATGTACGTATAATGGCAGGGTTGGCAGCAATATATTCAGACAATGACAAACAAGGATCACCCGGTGTCGCGACTCACATCCCTGCTCAACCGGTTCAAATTCACCGCTCCTCACCCGGGACGGATTCAGGCTGCGCCGCTGATGCGCTGGCGCAGCAGGGGCGCCGCTTCCTGTCTGGAGCCAATCAGGCATTCCAGGGAAATCAGGCTGGAAGACCTGCTTTGTATAGAAAGACAGAAGACGGCGCTGCAATCGAACACCGAACAGTTCATCAACGATTACCCTGCCAACAATGTACTGTTGTGGGGCCCGCGGGGCACCGGTAAATCTTCACTGGTCAAGGCGGTATTCAGTGAATACCGGGAGCAAAGGCTGCGCCTGGTGGAAGTGACGCGCGACAACCTGACCGACCTGCATGATATCTGTGACGAATTAAGCCGCTTCACGGGCAAGTTCATCATCTTCTGCGACGACCTGTCGTTTGACGTGAATGACCCCAGCTATAAGACCCTCAAGGTACTGCTGGACGGTTCGGTGAGCGACATTCCGGACAACATCCTCATCTATGCCACCTCCAACCGCCGTCACCTGCTGCCGGAATTCAGGTCGGAGAACCTGGAAGCCAGAAACATTGACGGTGAGATCCACCATGGCGAATCCGTGGAAGAGAAGCTTTCCCTGTCGGAACGCTTCGGCATCTGGTTGTCGTTCCATCCGTTCAACCAGGAACAATACCTGCAAATTGCATTCCACTGGCTGGACAGGACCGGCGTAACAATCGGCGACCCCGAACAGGTCAGGCAGGCTGCACTGCAATGGGCCCTGGAAAAAGGAACCCGCAGCGGCAGGAGCGCGGCGCAGTTTGCGCGCGACTGGGCCGGCAAATCGCTACTGTCCGAAAATCGATGATTTAAGCCACAGAGAGCACAGAGGACACAGAGTTGATTGTTGTGAGAAGCTATAATTCGTCATTCCCGCGCAGGCGGGAATCCAGTAAGCAGACATTCCTTATAAGGAGTTTTTTTGTCTACTGGATTCCTGCTTTCGCAGGAATGACGAACGGAGTGGCCGTCCACTCTGTGATCTCTGTGTCCTCTGTGGCAAAAACCCTGGTTAAAATTATTCTTCAATTTCAATCCGGCTGACCTCTACGACCAGCCCGAACACGGGATGGTCGAAATAATTCAATTCCTCCGGTTTTATCCTCCTGCTTTCAGTCAGCCTGACGTAGTCCGCCGGGAACCGCCTGTGCCCGGCGGCCTGTGCCGGCATTTCCAGGTCCGGTTGCTGCAGAGTGTCGGGAAAATAGGCAAAATCCACGTCCAGGTGCAGGAAACGGGACTTTCGCAAGCGGACGGTGCCGTCAAAAACCTTCACCGGCGGCGTATATTCCGACTCTTCCCGTACCTCCCCCGTCTCCGGTTCGACCTCAAGCTGCTCTGCGGCTTTCCTCTCAAACCGGGTGTTGTCAAGGTGTACCGCTCTCACATTCCTTGCATCCAGTCCGGGCTGCTGCCAGGCAACGTGGAGCAGGGGCCGGTATTCCCGGGATGATGCCAGTACCCGCCTGACGCCTGCCAGCCGGTAATCCTGCCCGGGCAGGATAACATACGGCTTCAGGCCCTCAGCTTCCGGCGCATCCGGAGAATCGGCGGATACGGGATCGGCAGTTTCCATGATCAATCCGATGGTTTGATCGCGGGCCGGCAAACCGGGGTTTTCGTACCACCACTCGCCGCCGGCATCCGGTTCGGTGTATGCGAACAGGACCAGCTCCACCCGGTACCAGTCCTCGGCATGCGCCGGGACAGTGAATGCCGTCAGCGCGCAATACAGGATGACAGTTGCGAGCCCGGGACTTGCGGGCATGAAACACGGGAAAGTTGATCTGGTCGGCATCTGTCAATATTTCTCTGTCGCAGATATGCGGTTATCGTAACAAATCAGGGGTCAGAGTAAAAATTCCGGCGACACTTACTCTGACCCCGGAATTTGGACGCCGGGGACGGATTTAAAATCCGTCCCCCTTCCGGGAATTAACCTGATCGTGCTCCTGCATCAAATACTGACCCCTGGTTCGCCAGGCTGTCCAGGAACCCGTCGAGAAAGTCAAAACGGGCTGATGCGTCGGCGAGATCCCGGTTTACTTTCAGCTTGTCTCCCCCCTCAAGTTTATAGCTCTGGGGATCGGCCTGGAGCAGGTTTATCAGTTGTACCCTGTCGAAGTCCGCGTTTTCATCAAAATGGACCCTGCCGCCCTTCTCTCCCAGGTCAATTTTCCGGATTCCCAGGGCACGCGTTCGTTGCTTGAGCGCCGCAATACGGAACAGGTTCCTGAGCGCATCCGGCAACAGGCCGAACCGGTCTATACACTCTTCCTGCAGATCCCATAACGCTCGCTGCTCTCCTGCGCCGGCTATTCGCTTGTACATGACCAGCCTGGCATGCACGTCGGGCAGGTAGTCCGCCGGTATCAATGCAGGGACGTTCAAATCCACTTCGGTGCCGTGGTCCAGGGGGCGGTCCAGTTCCGGCTGGCGTCCGGCTTTCAGGGAAGCTACCGCCCGTTCCAGCAGATTCATGTACAGGCCGAACCCGATCTCCTGGATTTGTCCGCTTTGTTCATCACCCAGGATCTCGCCAACCCCGCGGATTTCCATGTCGTGGGTCGCCAGGGTAAAACCCATTCCCAGTTCCTCGAGCGCTTCAATCGCCTCAAAGCGCTTTGCCGCGGTGTCGCTGACGGCTCCCCGGCCAGGCTTGACCAGGTAGGCGTATGCGCGGTGGTGGGAGCGCCCGACCCGGCCGCGCAGCTGATACAGTTGGGCCAGGCCGAACTTGTCCGCACGGTTGATGATGATGGTGTTGGCGCTGGGCACGTCAATGCCGGTTTCGATGATGGTGGTGCAGACCAGTATGTTGAACCTGAGATGGTAAAAATCCAGCATCACCTGCTCGAGCTGCTTTTCCGGCATCTGCCCGTGGGCTATGCGTAGCTTGGCTTCCGGCAACAGTTTGGCGACCTCAGCCGCGATCTTTTCTATGCTGTTAATCTCGTTATGGACAAAATAGACCTGCCCGCCCCGTTTGATCTCACGCAACATCGCCTCGACAAGCCAGCTTTCATCCCATTCCCTGATAAAGATTTTGATTGGCAAGCGTCTTGACGGCGGAGTGGCGATGATGGACAGGGACCGCAAATCCGACAGCGCCAGGTTGAGCGTGCGCGGGATCGGTGTGGCGGTGAGCGTCAATACATCCACCTGGGCGCGCAGGGACTTGAGTTTTTCCTTCTGCCGCACCCCGAAACGATGTTCCTCATCGATGATCACGAGACCCAGGTTGGCAAAGGCAATGCCGTCCTGCAGCAATTTGTGCGTGCCGATGATGATATCGATGTTACCGTCGCGCAGGCCGTCACAAATCCCGGCCTGGTGTTTCCCGGACACAAACCGGGACAGTACCGCCACTCTCACCGGCCAATCCGCAAAACGGTCCTTGAAATTCCGGTAATGCTGCTGGGCCAGCAGGGTGGTCGGCGCCAGCAGGGCCACCTGTTTATGGTTTTCCACCGCAACGAATGCCGCGCGCATGGCCACCTCCGTCTTGCCGAACCCGGAATCGCCGCATATGAGCCGGTCCATGGGGACTGGTGCGCGCATATCCTCAAGCGCCCCGGCAATGGCCTCCGTCTGCCCCGGGGTTTCCTCGAACGGGAACTCCTGGGCAAACGCCTGGTAGGCATTATTATCGACACCGAACGCATGGCCCTGCAATGCGGCCCTGCGGGCGTGCAGTTCCAATAATTCAGCCGCCACGTCATAAACTCTTTTCAGGGCCCTGTGTTTCGCCTTCAGCCAGTTGCCGCTGCCCAGACGGTGCAGCGGCGCATGCTCCGCATCCACACCGACGAAGCGGCTGACAAGGTCCAGCGCCGTGACCGGCACATACAACTTGTCGCCCTGGTCATACTCCAGGCAGATGAACTCTGCTTCGATACCGTTCACCGTCAGCGTCAGCAAACCGCGGTAACGGCCCACCCCGTGTTCTTCGTGGACAACCGGCGCGCCGACGGACAACTCGGTCAGGTTGCTCACGACAGTATCGGTAAGTTGCCGGCGCTTTTTGCGCAGGCGCCGTTGTTGTGCCCGCTCGCCGAACAACTGGGTTTCGCTCAACAGGACGATATCCGGCCGTTCCAGCACCGCCCCCTGCTCCAGCGGCGCCACGGTCAATCCGAAACGCATGGCGCCGGCCATGAAATCATCCCAGTCACTGCAAAGGACCGGCCTGGTCTTTTCCCTGTTGAATAATTCCATGATCGTTTCCCTGCGGCCCACCGACTCCGCCACGATCAGGACGCGCCCGGCAAACTCCTCCATGAAATGGCGGAATACGGCAAGCGGGTCCTGTGAACGCACGTTGACGGGATACTTTTTCGGATGGCCGGTGAGAAACCGGACAGTTCCGGCCGCTGCGTCATCGACACCGGTATTGCCGGCATGAATCCGGCGGTGTACGGCCAGCAGGTCGAATATCTCACCGGGCGGATAGAAAATCTCATCCGGCGCCAGCAGGGGACGTTCGCGGTCGTGTTTTCCCTGCTCATAGCGGGTATCCGCCATTTCCCGGAATTTCAACGCCGCATCGTACACGCCTTCATCCAGTACGACGGTCGGGTCTTCCGGGAAGTAATCATTCAGGCAGCCGGTACGGGTATAGAACAACGGCAGGTAGTATTCGATGCCCGCCGGCGCCATTCCGTTGCTGACGTCAGTGTAAATCGGGTTGCTGCCGGGGTTCCCGCTGAACCTCAGACGCCAGTTACCGCGGAACAGCTCGATTGCCGGCTCGGTCAGGGGGACTTCCCTGGCAGGCAGTATCCTGATTTCACCGGTTTGATCCAGGGACCTCTGGGTTTCTATATCGAAAATCCGGATACTGTCAATCTCGTTATCGAACAGGTCAATCCGGAACGGGACTGCGGAACCCATGGGATAGATATCGATAAGCGAACCTCTTACGGCCACGTCGCCATGCTCCATGACCTGGGACACGGTGCGGTAACCGTTACTGTCCAGTTCCCGTCTGAAGACGTCCGTATCCAGGGTCTGCCCGGCGCGTAACAACAGGCTGTGCGCATGAAGATAATCCGCAGGCAGGAGGCGGTGCATAAAGGTGGATATCGGCACGACAAGTATGCCCGCGCGCAAGGTGTGCAGTTCCACCAACGCAGCCAGGCGGTCGGAAACGATGTCCTGGTAGGGGGAAAACCGGTCATAAGGCAGGGTCTCCCAGTCCGGGAACAGCAGCAACCGCTGCCCGGACCGGGGCGGATTGAAAAAAGCCAGTTCCTCCATGAGGCGGTGGGCGCCGGCCTGGTCGGCAGTGATGACCACGAACAGCGACCCGCTTTCCCTTGCGGCAGAAGTGATCGCCAGCGCCTTGCTGCACCCCGGCAGGCGCTCCCAGTTC
The DNA here is from genome assembly GCA_965204045.1 of Gammaproteobacteria bacterium. Taxonomy (GTDB): domain Bacteria; phylum Pseudomonadota; class Gammaproteobacteria; order Eutrophobiales; family Eutrophobiaceae; genus JAAXHV01. Next base: position 2,480,017 of record CBDBDW010000002.1, on the reverse strand, counting down.
ACCCGCTGTCCCTTTGACGCGGGAACTTCAGGCTGCAGGGGACTTACAAGCATCGAGTGTGATCTATCCGCAGATGACGCAGATTAACGCAGATTAATTTTTGATTTATGAATTACAAGGATCCGGTTGAAATACCGCTAAATTCATCTGCCGTAATCTGCGTCATCTGCGGATAAATCATTTGCGTAATTTGCGGATTTGTTCTCTTCGTCCGGCTGAAGTCTTTTGAGTTGTTTGCCGAGTTTAGCCTTGTCGCGCTTCAATGCCAGCCACTTCGGCAAACCGGCGATAACGGCCAACAGCGCGCCGGCAAGCAGGGTGAGCGCCAGCGCCAGGGATAAGGGTAATTCAACGCTGCCGAGGTAGAAATCGACGAGGACAAGCTGTTCGTTGCGGAGATGGAATGCCAATCCCAGCAGAACAACCAGCAGGACCAGCGCATATTTTACGTAGGACATCAGCCCCGGTCAACCCGCTCCCGCATCTGCTTTCCCGGTTTGAAATAGGGGACGTGTTTGGCCGGTAATGAAACCGCTTCCCCGGATTTGGGATTGCGGCCTACCCGCGGCGGCCGAAAGTGAAGAGAGAAGCTGCCGAACCCGCGAATTTCAATTCTTTCCCCCGTTGCCAGACTCTGGGCCATGGACTCGAGTATGGTCTTGACAGCAGACTCGATGTCCTTGGATGTAAACTGTGGCTGCCGGCTGCTTAAAGCCTCAATCAGTTCAGATTTGGTCATTGTTCCGATCTCGCATCGTTTGTGCGGATATCAGTCACTGCCTCCGCTGTCGAGATGTTTTTTCAGCAAATCGCCCAATTTAGCCCCGGACGAGGTATCGGGTGTATACTCCTTGATGGCCGCCGATTCCTCATCGGTTTCCTTCGCCTTCACGGAGACTGAAATTGTTCGTTTCTTCCTGTCAACCGCGGTGATTTTAACTTCAATTCCGTCACCTTCCTTCACCCTGCTGCTTTTCGCGTCCCTGGCTTTTCTCTCTCCGGACAACTCGGAAAGCTTCAACTGCCCATCGACTCCCTGCGCCAGTTCAACGACGATATTCCTGGCTTCAACGGCTGTGACCTTGCCGGTGACTACCGCGCCCTTGGGATTTTCCGCGACATAAGCCGTGAACGGGTCCTTCTCCAGTTGCTTGATGCCTAAGGAAATGCGTTCTCTCTCGGTATCCACTGCAAGCACGACCGTCTCTATCTGGGCGCCTTTTTTATAGTTTCGCAGGGCCTGCTCACCCTCATCCACCCAGGAAACATCCGACAAATGCACAAGGCCGTCGATCCCGCCCGGCAATCCGATAAAAATGCCGAAATCGGTAATGGATTTGATCTGGCCCCGAACCCTGTCTCCCTTGTTATGCAAGGCGGCAAACTCTTCCCAGGGATTTGGCTGGCATTGTTTCATGCCCAATGAAATACGGCGGCGTTCCTGGTCTATATCGAGCACGATAACGTCAACCACGTCACCCGTCTGCACCAGCTTTGAGGGGTGGATATTCTTGTTTGTCCAATCCATTTCTGATACGTGAACCAGTCCCTCAACGCCTTCTTCCAGTTCAACGAAACACCCGTAATCGGCCAGGTTGGTAACGGCGCCCTGCAAGCGCGAGCCTTCCGGGAAACGTTTGGTCAGGTCGCCCCAGGGATCTTCTCCCATCTGCTTCAGCCCCAGGGATACCCGGTTGCGATCGCGGTCGAACTTCAATACCTTGACCTCGATTTCATCGCCGATGCTGACGATATCCGACGGGTCTTTCACCCGCTTCCACGCCATGTCAGTGATATGCAACAACCCGTCGATACCGCCGAGATCCAGGAAGGCGCCATAATCCGTCAGGTTCTTGACTACGCCTTTTACGGTGACTCCTTCCTTCAGTCTTTCAATAAGGCTTTGCCGCTCGGCGATATTTTCACTCTCCACAACCGCCCTGCGGGACACCACCACGTTACTCCGTTTCCGGTCGATTTTAATGACCTTGAATTCAAGCGGCTTGCCTTCCAGGTAAACCGTATCCTTGACAGGACGAACGTCCACAAGCGAACCCGGCAGAAATGCCCTGATACCCTCGACGTCAACGGTAAATCCACCTTTCACCCTCTCGCTGATCACGCCGGTCACCGTTTCATCGGTATTGTGCGCCTGCTCCAGGCTGTTCCATGCCAGCAACCGTTTGGCTTTCTCCCGCGATAACCGGGTCTCACCATAACCGTCTTCTATCGCATCCAGCGCCACCTCGACCTGGTCGCCGACGGCAACCTCGAGCTCGCCTTTTTCGTCATAAAACTGGTCGATGGGTATCCAGGATTCCGACTTCAAGCCGGCGCTTACAATCACGTTGTCCTGGTAAACGTCAACGACAACCCCGTTAAGAATAGCGCCAAGCTGCATTTTTGCTTCTATCTGGCTCTGTTCGAATAATTCAGCAAAACTCTCAGTCATATAGTAGGTTATCTCTTTTTCTTAATGTTTTACATTATGTTATGTACGGCCGATAAATCGAAGCGTTTCCTGATTATCTCCGCAACCTGCCCGAATACGTCATCTCTCCCGCTGGCGGAGGTATCTATCTCAATAGCGCCGTCCGCAGGCTTCAAAGGAGAGAGAATGCGTTGCGTATCCCGCCTATCCCGTTCAGCGATAGACTCTACAAGATCGTCAAAGCTAACATAAATCCCTTTTTCTTTCAACTGTTTATATCGTCTTTTCGCGCGTTCCCGCGGATTCGCCGTCAAAAATACCTTTAATTCGGCATCCGGGAAAACCACGGTGCCCATGTCGCGCCCGTCCGCAACGAGGCCGGGGGGACGCTGGAAACTCCGTTGCCATGCCAGCAAAGCTTCACGCACTGTGCCGTGCGCAGCCAGGCTCGAGGCCGCGCTGCCGCACTCCTCGCGCCGGACCAGGGCGCCCACGTCGGCGCCATCCAGGATAACCGTCACCGGTTCGTCCCCTCCGGCGGAGATGAATTGAACCTCAGGCAGCCGGGCCCCGACCAGTCCCGCCACCTTCGCGACCTCGGTAACGGGAATATTTTCCCGTTGCGCCAGTAGGGCCAGGATGCGATACAACGCGCCGCTGTCCAGCAGGTTCCAACCAAGCCAGCGGCTGATGCGACTGCACAGCGTGCCTTTGCCGGTCCCGCTCGGACCGTCCACGGTTATGACCGGAGGCTCAGCCATTGTTTTTTACCACAGAGGACACAGAGTCCTCTGTGTTCTCTGTGGCTGACGTTTGTATCTCCCAGCCCAGTTGCCGGGCGCAGTCGATAAACCCCGGGAAGGACGTATCGACGTTTTTACAGTCCTGCACGGTTACCGGACCCTCTGCGGCCAGGCCGGCCACGGAAAATGCCATGGCTATGCGGTGGTCGCCGTGGCTCCGCACCAGCCCCCCTGCGGGACGGACGCCGGTGACGCGCATCCCGTCAGGGCGGGTCTCAACGGGGCAGCCTGTAATCTCCAGTCCTTCGGCGAGCGCCTGGATACGATCGCTTTCCTTCACGCGCAACTCCGCGGCGCCCTCGAGCACGGTTTCGCCCTGCGCATGACATGCCGCCGCCATGATTGCCGGAAATTCGTCGATAGCTATCGGGACCAGTTCACGGGGGATGCGAATGCCGTGTAACGGGCGGTATTTTACCCGCAGGTCCGCCACCGGCTCAGCGCTGCCTTCATCCAGGTTGGAGACGCTGATGTCCGCGCCCATGCGGTTGAGAATTTCAATCACGGCATGGCGCGTCGGATTGATCCCGACGCCCTCGATGACCAGGTCCGACCCGGGAACGATGCTGCCCGCGGCCAGGAAGAACGCGGCGGAGGAAATATCACCCGGAATGCGCAGCCTGCCGGCGCGCAAGCTGTTGCCCTGCATCGTTATACGCATGCCCGACCGCGTAACCGGGCAGCCGAAATGGGCCAGCATCCGCTCGGTATGATCACGGGTCGGCGCCGGTTCCGTCAGCGCCGTTTTACCCTGAGCATACAGGCCCGCCAGCAGCAGGGCGGACTTCAGTTGAGCGCTGGCGACAGGTAATTCGTAGTCGATGCCGCGCAGACGCCTGTTGCCCGTTATACGCGCGGGCAGGGTGCCTTCAGGAGTGGTCCGCACGTCTGCATTCATCGCATTCAGTGGATCCGCCACGCGCTGCATCGGCCTGCGCGTCAGGGACTCATCCCCGGACAGGACGGAAGAGAACCGCTGCCCGGCAAGCACGCCCAGCAACAGGCGCGCCGAGGTGCCCGAATTTCCCAGGTCCAGGATTCCGGAAGGCGCCGACAAACCGTTCAGCCCAACTCCGTTCACGCTCAGGCACTCACCTTCCAGGGTCATGTCCACTCCCATCTGCCGAAACGCGACCATTGTCGCCCGGGTATCGGCGCTGTCCAGGAAACCGTCGCAAACACTGGTTCCCTCAGCCAGCGACGCCAGAATTACTGCCCTGTGCGAGATGGATTTATCACCGGGAACACGCACCCTGCCCTGCAATGCCCCGGTTGCGGGGCTGACATGATAATCAACCCTGGCTTGTTTTTCTTTGTTCATCATGGCCGCTCGCGCAAGGCATGGAAGTCCGGGACCGGGAGAATGCGACCGGAAGAGATATTAACGTCCCCTGCTTCTGGCAAATTCATCCCTGGCCTGCCTGGCCCGGGAAAATATTTCCGTCAGCTTCTCGCCTTCGCCCGAGGCAATCGCCTGCCTGGCGCGGTCCAGGTGCTGTTCGAACCTGTCCAGGACAGCAAGCAGCGACGTACTGTTAGCCAGGCATATATCGCGCCACATTTCCGGACTGCTGGACGCAACCCGTGTGAAATCCGCAAACCCGCCGGCTGCGTAATCGAATATCTCCTGCTTGTCCTGCATCCGGGCAAGGCAATCGATCAGGGTATATACCAGCACATGGGGCAGGTGGCTGGTTGCCGCCAGCACTTCATCATGGTGCTCGACGTCGAGTTCAATAACCCTCGCTCCTGTGCCGCGCCACATCACGGCTATCTTTTCCCTGGCGTCCCGGTCCGTCTCGGCAAGCGGCGTGATGATGACGACGTGATCCTCGAACAATTCGGCGAACGAGGCCTCGACACCGCTCTGCTCCGTGCCGGCGATCGGGTGAGCGGGGACAAAAAAGGGAAGCCTGTCAGCCAGCGCGTTTCTTGCCGCCGCTACCACCACGCCCTTGGCGCTGCCGACGTCGGTGACGATACAATCCGGCTTCAACCCTTCATTCATCGCCCGCATCAGGTTTTCCGTGGTGGAAAGAGGCGTCGCCAGGACGACAACGTCGGCGCCGTCCACCGCCTCCGGCACAGCAAGGCTGTAATGGTCTATAACACCATGTTCAACCGCTTGTTGCAGGGCTGTTTCCCGCCGTCCATAACCGGTTATCGAGCCGCACAGGGACGCGCGCCGCAGGGCCCGCGCCAGCGAACCGCCAATCAGTCCCAACCCGATAATGGCGACCCTGTCAAACAGCATTCATCAAGACCTTGCCCAGCGCCTTTATGAATTCCGCGTTCTCGTGTTCCTGGCCGATTGTGACCCGCAAGTGGTCGGGCAATCCGTACTCGACTATCGGCCTGACAACGACTCCTTCCCTCAGCAGCGCCTGGTAGATATCATCGGCCGGCTGTCCCAGGTCGAAACTGACGAAGTTGGCTATCGACTCGAACCATCCCAGTCCCAACTCGGCAAAAGCCGCGGTCAGGGCCAGCATGCCCTTGTCGTTCATTGCCACACTGCGCCGCAGGTGCTCCTGGTCTTTCAATGCAACTTCTGCCGCAAGCAGCGCAAGCGTATTGACATTGAACGGCTGGCGCACACGGTTCATCAAATCGGCCAGGTCGGGGTGGCTGATCGCGTACCCGACCCGGAGCCCGGCCAGGCCGTACGCCTTGGAAAAAGTCCGGGTCGTGACCAGGTTGGGGAAATCCGGCTGGAATTCAATCGAGTCCGGGTAATCGTCACAGAGTGATGCGGCATATTCATAATAGGCTTCATCAACCACTACGATCACGTCTTCCGGCACCGAAGCCAGAAATGAACGCAACCGGTCCCGGCCGATCCAGTTGCCGGTCGGATTGCCGGGGTTATCGAGGAAAATCAGCCGGGTGCGCCCGGTAACGGCATCCAGTATCGCTGCAAGATCATGGCTGTGGTCGCGTGTGGGTATAACGACCGGCGTGGCGCCGATGGAATGGGTCGCCAGGTGGTAAACGATAAATGCGTTTTCCGAATAGATCACCTCGTGGTCCCTGGTAACGATGCTGCGGGCAGCCAGTTCCAGCACGTCGTTCGAGCCGTTGCCCAGTGTTATCCGGTCGGGATTGACGCCGTGAAAGTCCGCCAGCGCGCGCTTCAGGGAGGCGCCGGAGCCGTCGGGATAACGGAACAGGTCAAAACTGCCGTTCGCCAGGGCATCCAGCGCCTTCGGGCTGGGGCCGAGGGAGTTTTCGTTGGAAGCCAGCTTGATTGCCCGGTCCAGGCCGAGCTCGCGCCGTACTTCGTCCGCGGATTTGCCGGGTTTGTAGGTCGGCAGGGAAGCAATACCCGGCGTCGCGAGGTCAGTGAGATTGATTGTCATTGTTCAGCCATCTGATTACTGTCAACGGGCTTCGGGATAAGAGCCCAGCAACTTGACCATGGCAGCCTTGTCCTGCAACTCGGACAAGGACCGCGCGACTCCCTCGTCATCCGCGTGACCGAGGATATCCACGAAAAATACGTATTCCCACATGCTCTGGCGTGACGGTCTCGATTCGATCCTTGTCATATTGACACCGTGGTCGGCAAAACAGGCAAGCATGTTCATCAGTGAACCGGGCCTGCTCGGCATTGCAAACAGCAGTGAGGTCTTGTCCTTGCCGCTGGGAGACAGCGTCTCCTTGCCAAGCACCAGGAAACGGGTGGTATTGTCGGGGTTGTCTTCGATATTTTTCCTGAGAACAGGCAGCCCGTATATCTCCCCCGCCTGCTCCCCTGCGATGGCTGCGCTGTGCCCGTCACCGGCGGCATTCCGGGCAGCCTCCGCGTTGCTCGGCACCGGCACGCGCCGCGCATCCGCCAGGTTTGCGTCAAGCCATCGGCGGCACTGGGCCAGCGACTGTTCATGGGAATATACGGTTTGTATATCTTCCGGTTTACCTGACCGGCTCAGCAACTGTTGATGGATGCGCATTTCCACCTCGCCGCACAGTTTCAGGTCGGAAACCAGCAGCATATCCAGGGTGTGATTCACTGCGCCTTCTATGGAATTCTCTACCGGGACCACGCCGTAGTCGCATGCGCCCGCCATGACTTCCCGAAACACCTGGTCGATACTGCCCAGCAGCTTCAACCGGACCGATTGTCCGAAATGCTTCAGGGCAGCCGTCTGCGTGAAGGTCCCCTCCGGGCCCAGGCAAGCGACATTCAACGGCGCCTGCAGGGCCAGGCAGGCAGACATGACCTCCCGGACCAGGCGTATCATTTCCCCGTCCGGCATGGGGCCCTTGTTCAGGGCTTTCACCCTGTCCAGCACCCTGGCTTCCCGCTCCGGGTGGTACATCTCCTGCTGTTTTACGTCCCTGACGTCCAGCGCCAGGCGCGCGCGCCGGTTGAGCAACTCGACCAGCCGCTCATCCAGCGCATCGATCTCACTTCTCAAGTGTTCCAGCTTTGAATTTTTCATGGTTTCCGGCTCAAGCATAGCGGGAAGCAAAATGCTCCATGAATTCTATCAGGGTATCCACTCCGGCTTCCGGCATCCCATTGTACATGCTTGCGCGCATGCCTCCTACGCTGCGATGACCTTTCAGCTCAACCAGGCCGTTGTCCGCGGCTGCATCAAGAAACGTGCGGTCAAGGTCTGCATTTGCCAGGACGAACGGCACGTTCATCCTGGAGCGGCAGGGTTTTTCCACAGGGTTGCTGTAGAAATCATTGGCGTCTATGAAGTCATACAGCTTGCCGGAACGGCGCAATGCGTTTTCATGCATCCGTTCCACCCCGCCCTGTTCCCGGATCCAGGCAAACGTCAACCCGGCAATGTACCAGTTGAAAACCGGGGGCGTATTGAACATGGAACCATGCTCGGCCAGCAGCCTGAAATCGTACAGGAACGGCACGTCCGGCCGCGCCCGTCCCAGCAGGTCCTCGCGCACCAGGGCTATGGTCAGTCCGGCCGGAGCGAAGTTCTTCTGGGCGCCGGCGAATATCAGGCCGTAGCGGTCCACCTGTACGGGGCGGGATAAAAAATTGGACGTCATGTCGCTGACCAGCACGGCATCGCCGCAGGAATCGGGTAATACCGGCGCAGACGGAAATTCCACGCCGGCGATGGTTTCGTTATCGCAGAAATACAGGTAAGCAGGCTTTTCACTGCAGCGCCAGTCGTCCCGGTCGGGGATATTGGTATAGTCGGCATCGGCAGACGAGGCGGCAATATTTACGTTCGTCAACCGGCCTGCCTCGCCGGCCGCCCGTTTCGACCAGTTACCCGTGATCACGTAGTCGGCGCAATCCGTCTCCCTGCACAGGTTCAGCGGCGCCATGCTCATCACGTGGGTAGCGCCGCCCTGAAGGAACAGGATCCGGTAATTTTCCGGGACCCCCAGCAACTCCGACAGGTCCCGTACCGACTGTTCCGCTATGCCCGTGAACGCCCGGCTCCTGTGACTCATTTCCGCAATGGACATGCCGAGGCCGTGCCAGTCGAGAAATTCCTCCCGGACCTTCCGCATCACCTCCCGCGGCAACATCGCCGGGCCGGGGCTGAAATTATAGGTCGGGGTTGCCGTCACCTTCGGCGCCATCCGGAGAATCTTCATCTCCGTTATTACTGACTTCCCCGTAGTCGACGATCCGTTCCAGCCCGGCAAGCGTCTCGCCTTCATTCAGGTTAACCAGTTTCACGCCCATCGTAGCGCGTCCGATAACGGAAACGTCGCTGACCGGCATGCGGATCAAGGTGCCCTGGTCGCTTATCAGCATTATCTCGTCGTCTTCATCGACCATCTGCGCGCCGACGACCCGTCCGTTGCGCTCGTTGGTCTGAATGGATATCACACCCCGAACGCCGCGGGCCGTCAGCCGGTAATCTCCCAGGGAAGTGCGTTTACCATAACCGTTCTCGGTCGCGGTCAGTACGGCCATACCCTCCTTGACGATAATCAGGGAAATGAGCTTGTCATCCGGCCCCAGCCTGATGCCCCTGACGCCTCTCGCCGTCCGCCCCATGGAGCGCACGCCGGATTCCTTGAAACGAACTACCTTGCCGGCATCACTGAACAGCATGACTTCATGCTCACCGTCCGTCAGTTCGACATTGATCAGCTGATTCCCCTCGGTAAGTTCGATGGCCCTGATTCCGCTGGGCCGGGCGCGGGAAAAGCTCTTGAGCGAGGTCTTCTTCACAGTGCCGTTCGCGGTCGCCATGAATACGTACAGGTCATTACGGAACTCCCGAATGGGCAGGATTGCATTGATGCGCTCACCCTCACTCAGGGGCAACAGGTTGACGATGGGTTTGCCCTTGGCGGAACGGCTGGCCTGGGGCAATTCATACACCTTCAGCCAGTACAACCTGCCCAGGCTGGAAAAGCACAGCAGGGTATCGTGGGTGCTGGCGATGAATAGCTTGTCGATGAAATCCTCATCCTTGACGGCCGTGGCCGACTTGCCCCTGCCGCCGCGGCGTTGCGACCGGTAAACATCGAGAGGTTGTATCTTTGCGTAGCCGGCGTGGGACAGGGTCACCACCACGTCCTGCTCGGTGATCAGGTCTTCCATGGTCAGGTTCATCTGGTCGTCGATAATCTCGGTGCGCCGCTCATCTCCATACCGCTCCCGGATCTCCTCCAGTTCCGTCCTGATCACCTCCATCAACCGTTGCGGCCGCGCCAGGATGTCGAGCAGGTCGCCGATCGTGTCCAGTATTTCCCCGTATTCACTGATTATCCTGTCCTGTTCCAGCCCGGTCAGTTTCTGCAACCGCATATCCAGGATGGCCTGGGCCTGCGCGTCGGACAGGCGATAGCCGTCGGGGCCCAGTCCCAGTTCTTCCGGCAGGTCATCGGGCCGGGACATGTCAGCGCCGACCCGCTCCAGCAACGCGGTGACCACCCCGGGTTCCCAGGGCGACGCCAGCAACCCGCGCTTCGCCTCGGCAGGGCTGGCGGAGTTCTTGATGAGCTCTATCATCGAATCGATATTCGCCAGCGCCGCGGCCAGTCCCTCGAGGATATGGGCGCGGGCCCTGGCTTTGCGCAACTCGTACAGGGTGCGCCGGACCACCACCTCGCGCCGGTGCCGGACAAACGCTTCAAGCATTCCCTTCAGTGTCATCAGGCGCGGCTGTCCGTCATCCAGGGCCACCAGGTTGATGCCGAAAACGCTCTGCATGGCGGTGAACTGGTACAGGTTGTTCAGGATGACCTCGGGCACTTCGCCGCGGCGCAGTTCGATGACCAGGCGCATGCCGTCCTTGTCCGATTCATCGCGTAATTCGCGTATCCCCGTGAGCTTTTTCTCCTTAACAAGCTCCGCGATCTTTTCCTGGAGCCTGGCTTTGTTGACCTGGTAGGGCAGTTCGGTAACGATTATGGAGTTCTGCCCGTTTTTTTCGTCGGCTTCGATATGTGAGCGGGCGCGCATGTAGATGCGGCCGCGACCGGTACGGTAAGCCTCATGGATACCCTGGGAACCGTTAATGATGCCGGCGGTCGGAAAATCCGGGCCCGGTATGTATTCGACCAACTCATCCACACCGAGACTCTCATCTTCCAGCAGGGCAATACAGGCGTTGATGACCTCGGTCAGGTTATGGGGCGGAATATTCGTCGCCATGCCCACGGCAATGCCGCTGGAACCGTTGACGAGGAGGTTGGGCAGGCGCGTGGGCAGGACCACTGGCTCATGTTCCGTCCCGTCGTAATTCGGCGCGTAATCGACGGTTTCCTTGTCGATATCCTCCAGCAGTTCATGGGCAATCCTGGCCATGCGCACTTCGGTATAGCGCATCGCCGCCGGCGCATCGCCGTCCACGGAACCGAAATTGCCCTGGCCGTCCACGAGCACGTAACGCAGGGAAAAATGCTGGGCCATGCGTACTATGGTGTCATAGACGGCAGAATCTCCATGGGGATGATATTTACCGATTACGTCACCGACGACACGGGCGGATTTCTTGTAGGGCTTGTTGTAATCATTGCCCATCTCGTTCATTGCGAACAGGACGCGCCTGTGGACGGGCTTCAGGCCGTCGCGCACGTCCGGCAAGGCCCTGCCGACGATAACGCTCATCGCGTAATCCATGTAGGATTGACGCATCTCGTCTTCAATGTTTACCGGCATTATCGACCGGGCGATTTCGTCAGCCATAGCTCTCTCTAATCAGGCATGCAGACAGGGTTGCATCCTGCCTGTGTCCGGCATAAACCGGGCGTTGTAAAAAGGAGAAATTTTACCACATTCCAGGGGCTGGGGGCTAGTCCCTGCTCCCTGGCCTCTAGCCCCTGTACAACGGCCAGAGGTTGACGATATTACAGAACAATTCGGCGGTGCGTTCGGCATCGTACAGGGCCGAATGCGCCTCTTCCTCTTCCCATTCCAGGCCGGCGGCCTGTACCGCCCTGGACAATACGGTCTGACCGTAGGCCAGGCCTCCCAGCGTGGCCGTGTCAAACGTGCTGAAAGGATGGAAGGGGTTGCGCTTGAAGCCGGAGCGGCTGGTGGCTGCATTGATGAAACTCAGGTCGAACGCGGGGTTGTGCCCCACCAGGATGGCGCGGGAGCAGCCATGTTCTCTTGTCAGCTTCTTGGTGGCCTGAAAGATCTCGCGTAACGCCTCTTTCTCCGATACGGCAATCTCCTTGCGGAAAGGATGGTCGGGATCGATGCCGGTAAATTCCAGCGCAGCCTTGTCCAGGTTGGCTCCGGGAAACGGCTGGATATGCTTTGACATGGTCTCCAGGGGACTCCAGACGCCATCAGGGTCAGTCTGCAGGAACACCACTGCAACCTCCAGCAAGGCATCTTCTGCAGGATTGAAGCCCGCCGTTTCCACGTCCACGACCACGGGATAGAATCCCCTGAAACGGCCGGCAACCAGGTTGTTCCTGTCAGTGTCCATCAACCAGTTTCCACCGGCACAACTCACCTGCACGGAAGGGAACGAGCGTGGCGCCGGCAAAGTTGATCATGCCGGGGATGCGCCACTCCTCCCGGCGCAGGCTGATCCTCTGCGTATTCAGGGGCAATCCGTAAAACCGCGCGCCGTTCCTGCTGGCGAATTGCTCCAGGGTATCCAGGCTGTTCACGGCATCGAATACGGATGCGTACATCTCGATGGCGGCACAGGCGTTATAGATGCCTGCACAGCAGGGCGGCTTTTCCTTCGCCTGGGCGCTATGGGGCGCGCTGTCGGTCCCGAGGAAAAATTTCGGGTTGCCGCCGGTCGCTGCGGCAACCAGGGCCTGCCTGTGCCGCTCCCGCTTCAGGATGGGCAGGCAGTAATGGTGCGGGTTGATCCCCCCCGACAGCATGGCATTACGGTTCAGCATCAGGTGGTGGGGGGTAATCGTTGCCGCGATCCTGTCCGATGCGCCGCCGACGAACTGCACAGCGTCGCGGGTGGTGACATGTTCAAGGACGATCCGCAACGCATCGATGTTCTCAGCCAGGGGAGACAAGACACGTTCTATAAACACCTTTTCCCGGTCAAATACGTCAACCCCGGCATCCGTGACCTCACCGTGCAACAGCAACGGCACGTCCTTTTGCGCCATGTATTCCAGTACCGGTATGACTTTTTCGATATCGGTCACCCCGGATGCCGAATGGGTTGTCGCCCCTGCCGGATAATATTTGAACGCATACACCTCAGCGGTCTCCGCAACCCGGTCCACTTCATCCCGGGGAGTATCATCGGTGAGGTACAGGGTCATCATGGGATTGAAGTCCGTGTTGTCCGGGAGGCAGTCAAGGATCCTCTGCCGATACTCGAGGGCCTGCCGCACCGACACGACCGGCGGCGCCAGGTTCGGCATGATTATCGCCCGAACGAAACGGCGGGCGCTGTCGCGCGCGACACTTGCCAGCTGCAATCCGTCGCGCAGGTGCAGGTGGAAGTCATCCGGCTTTACCAGGGTAATTGTGTTCATAATTTGGCTGTTGGTTTTTCAGCTTTTAGTTTTGGCAAAACCGGAAACTAAAAAATCGAAACTAGTATATCATTCGGTTACATGCAATACCGGAAACTGGGACCTGCCGATACCGATGTCAGCGTGATCTGTCTGGGCAGCATGACCTGGGGCGAGCAGAACACGCTGGAGGAAGCCTGTCAGCAGCTTGACTATGCCGTGGATCAGGGCGTCAACTTCATCGATACCGCGGAACTCTACCCCAGCCCCATGCGGGCCCAAACCCAGGGCAGGACGGAAGAACACCTTGGCCGTTGGCTGAAACAGCGCAAGGACCGGGACAAGCTGGTCGTCGCCACCAAGATGGCCCCCGCGGCGTCCTACACCGGCTACCTGCGCGGCGGGAACAACCGGCTGGACAAAAAAAACATGCGCCTGGCGGTTGACGCCAGCCTCAAACGCCTGCAGACGGATTATATCGACCTCTACCAGGTACACTGGCCGGAACGGGACACTAATTTCTTCGGCCGGCAGGATTATTACCACGCGCCGGAAAAGGACGGGACACCCATAGAGGAAACCCTGGGCGCGCTGGCCGACCTGGTTCAACAGGGAAAAATACGGTATCCCGGCGTCTCCAACGAAACCCCCTGGGGGCTCGGTGAATACCTCAGGCTGTCCCGGGAAGCAGGGCTGCCGCGGATTGTTTCCATCCAGAACCCCTACAGCCTGCTCAACCGCAGTTTCGAAATCGGACTCGCCGAGTTCGCCCACCGGGAAAGAGTCGGCCTGCTGGCCTACTCCCCGCTGGGATTCGGCGTATTATCGGGCAAGTACCTGAACGGCAACCGCCCCCCGGGGGCGCGCCTGACCCTGTTCGGCGCAAAATACAAACGCTATAACTCGGAAACCGCCGAGGAATGCACCCGGCAATACGTTGCCGTCGCCAGGGATTGCGGCATCGATCCGGCGCAACTGGCCCTGGCATTCGTCAACCGGCAGCCGTTCCTGACCAGTTCGATAATCGGGGCCACCACGATGGAACAGCTCGCCGCCAACATCGCCAGCGCCGACCTGAAACTGGACATCGGAGCGTCCTGAAACGGATAGAGGACATCCACCGGTCGCAACCCAACCCATGCCCATGATAATGGCAACTATATATAACGACATAAATAATGTCGCATCATGGTTCGTCATTCCCGCGCAGGCGGGAATCCAGTGGACAACAAAACTCCTTATAATGGATATTTGCTTACTGGATTCCCGCCTGCGCGGGAATGACGAACGGGGCGCGATTTGTGTCGTTATTTATAGTAGTGCTTCAATCTGATATTATCTGACCACGAATATGCAATGGAATTAAACCAGCTCACCGCAATCTCCCCCATAGACGGACGTTACGGTTCCAAAACCGCAGAATTGCGCGCCGTTTTCAGCGAATACGGACTGATCAGGAGGCGGGTGGAAGTTGAAATCCGTTGGTTACGGTTCCTGACAGACTATCCGCAGGTAACCGGACTACCCGGGTTAAGCCCGGCAGCAGAGCGGGAACTTGAAGCGGTTATACAGGACTTCTCCCTGGCGGACGCTGGTCGGGTGAAGGAGATTGAGCAAACCACCAACCACGACGTCAAAGCGGTGGAATATTTCATCCGGGAGAAGATCAGGGATAATGACGAGTTACGCCCTGTCTCCGAGTTTATTCACTTTGGCTGCACCACGTGGGATATCAATAACCTGAGCTATGGCCTGATGCTTTCAGAGTCCCGGGAGGAGCATCTCTCTACCGTCCTGAACCAGCTTATCGATGCCCTCTGCAGCTTGGCGCAACGCTGGGCCGCGCAACCTATGCTGTCCAGAACCCACGGCCAGCCGGCCTCCCCTACCACCCTGGGGAAAGAGCTGGCCCTGTTTGCCCATCGCCTGGGCGGGCAGCTTGCCGGTTTTAGAAAGGTAGCCATAGCAGGCAAGATGAACGGAGCGGTGGGTAATTTCAACGCGCACAGGGTTGCCTGCCCTGAAATTGACTGGATGGCTTTGTCCCAGGCGTTCGTGGAAGGGTTGGGCCTGAGATTCAATCCGCATACCACTCAAGTAGAGCCCTACGACCACATGGCAGAATACTGTCACGCGCTAGTGCGCATCAACACTATCATCATCGATTGCTGCCGCGATATCTGGGGTTACATCGCGCTTGGCTATTTTCGCCAGAGACCGGTTGCGGGAGAAACAGGTTCATCCACCATGCCGCACAAGGTGAACCCCATTGACCTGGAGAACGCGGAAGGCAACCTGGGGGTTGCCAATGCCCTGCTCGGCTTCCTCGCGGAAAAACTCCCGGTATCCCGCTGGCAGAGGGACCTCTCCGATTCGACAGCTATCAGGAATACAGGCGTCGCTCTGGCGCATTGCCTGGTTGCCTACCAATCCTGCTTGCAAGGTCTGGATAAACTGGAGGCGGACGCGGAGCAGATGTACGCCGACCTGGAGAACAATTCCGAAGTGCTGGCGGAGGCCATACAAACCGTCATGCGCCGGTACGGCATTGAAAACTCCTACGAAAAGCTCAAGGAATTGACCCGCGGCCAGCGCGTCACCCTGACAACGTTGCGGCAATTCATCGCCAGACTGGACCTCCCCGAAGAGGATAAAGCTGCCTTGTCGGAATTGACTCCCCGGGATTATACGGGCAACGCCGCAGAGCAAGCAGCGCAGATCATTGCCGCCTGGAAAGGGGAACAAAGCTGACCAACCCGGAGGAGCGGCGGCCATGATGCACAGCGTTCCCGGTCCTGCCGCCTTTTCACAATTCCGGATCGACAAGAAGCTGGCCGAGCTGGCCCGGATCTTTCCGGGAGTACAAAAGCTGCAGGCGCGTTATGTGCACTTTCTGGAGCTGGACGCCCCCTTAAGCCCGGTAGAGGAGGCGCGCCTCGCCGACCTGCTCAGTTACGGCCCACCGGCTGATATCGGCGGCGTGAGCATACCGGCCTGTGTAGTTATTCCGAGACCGGGCATGATATCTCCCTGGTCCAGCAAGGCAACGGATATCCTGCATCATTGCGGCCTGGCATCGGTAAAACGCATCGAGCGCGGGACCTGCTGGTTCCTGGAATACGCACAAGGACTCCTGCCGGACCCGGAACGCCTGGAGCAAATCACGCATTGCCTGCATGATCGGATGACCCAGTCAGTCATCCGGGACGTCAATGAGGCTGCTACGCTGTTTGCTGTCCGGGAACCCGGCAGGCTGGCGCATATCCCAGTCAGCACTGACGGCAAGGCGGCGCTGCTGGAGGCAAATTCAGCAATGGGGCTGGCTTTGTCACAGGATGAAATTGATTACCTGCATGAGGCGTTCGGAAGGCTGGAACGCGATCCTACGGACGTGGAACTGATGACGTTCGCCCAGGTGAATTCGGAGCATTGCCGCCACAAGATATTCAACGCCCGTTGGACGATAGGCGGCGAAACCATGCCGAAAAGCCTGTTTGAACTGATCAAGGACACCCACGCGGCGCATCCGGGCCGGGTGCTCTCCGCCTATTCGGACAATGCCGCGGTGATGCGCGGCCAGCGCGCCGCGCGCTTCTTCGCTTCGCCCGCGGACCACAGGTACCGTTATGTACAGGAAGATGTCCATATCCTGATGAAGGTGGAAACCCATAACCATCCCACGGCCATTTCACCGTTCCCGGGCGCGGCCACCGGTTCCGGCGGCGAGATTCGCGATGAGGCCGCCACCGGCAGCGGGGCCAAACCCAGGGCCGGCCTCACGGGCTTCACCGTCTCCGACCTTAACATCCCCGGCCTGCCGCAACCCTGGGAACGGGGCGTGGACAAACCGGACCACATTGCCTCGGCCCTGGATATCATGCTGGAAGGGCCCATAGGCGCAGCCTCGTACAATAACGAATTCGGCCGCCCTGCCCTGGCCGGTTATTTCCGCACCTTCGAACAGGCGGACGCGGTGTCCGGCATCACCAGGGGATACCATAAACCCATCATGCTGGCCGGCGGTTACGGCGTTATCCGGCCGTCCCACGTCGACAAAAACCCGCTGCCGGCAGGCTGTAAAATCGTCGTGCTGGGAGGCCCGGCCATGCTCATCGGCCTCGGCGGCGGGGCCGCTTCCTCGATGGCGGCGGGCGCGAGCAGCCAGGAACTGGACTTCGCCTCGGTACAGCGGGATAACGCGGAAATACAGCGCCGCTGCCAGGAAGTCATCGACCGGTGCTGGGCGCTGGGCGATGAAAACCCGATATTGTCCATCCACGACGTGGGCGCCGGCGGCCTGTCCAATGCCCTGCCGGAACTGGTGCACCAGGGTAAAACCGGCGCCGTATTCGACCTGCGCGCGATCCACAACGCCGACGGGGGCATGTCTCCCATGGAACTGTGGTGCAATGAAGCACAGGAACGTTACGTGGTCGCCATCGCCGCAACGCATGCGCAACGCTTCGGCGCTATCTGTGAACGGGAACGGGCGCCCCATGCGGTCATCGGCGAGACCAATGACAGCGGACGGCTGGTCGTCACCGACAAACTCAACAGTACCAGGCCCGTCGACATGCCCCTTGACGTAATACTCGGCAAGACACCGGGACTGTCTTTCAAGGTACAGGCTTACGCAGGCGCCACCGGTAATGGGCAGGGGACAGATTTGAAGCATGCCCCTGCAAGCGGTAGGCAGGGGTGGAACTCAGCAGGTAGCACATGTTGTCGTGATTTGAAGCATGCCCCTGCAAGCGGTAGGCAGGGGTCTGTCCCCAAAATCACGTTAGACGAAGCCATAGCCCGGGTCCTGCAACTGCCGGCGGTGGCAGACAAACGCTTCCTGATTACCATCGGCGACCGTAGTGTCTCCGGCCTGGTGGCGCAGGACCAGATGGTGGGGCCCTGGCAGACCCCGGTGGCGGACTGCGCAGTCACCGCCGCCACCTTCGGCGCCCGCACCGGCGAGGCCATGGCCCTGGGCGAACGCCCGTCCGTTGCCGTCGATAACGCGCCGGCGTCCGGACGGCTGGCCGTGGCGGAAGCCCTGACAAATATCTGTGCCGGCCGTATCCTGCGCCTGGAGGACGTGGCCCTGTCCGCGAACTGGATGGCGGCGGCCGGCGACCCCGGCCAGGAAGCGGCCCTTTACGCCACCGTCGAGGCGGTATCGGCGCTGGCGCAGCAGTTGCGCATCCCGATCCCCGTGGGCAAGGATTCCATGTCCATGAGCGTGGCCTGGAAGGACGGCGACAGCGAGAAACGGGTCAGCGCGCCGGTGTCGCTGAACGTGACTGCATACGCCCCCGTTGCGGATACCGGGAAGACCCTCTCACCCCAGTTGCGGCGTGCAGAGGATTCCGTGCTGTTGCTCATCGACCTGGGTCTGGGGAAGAACCGCCTGGGCGGCAGCGCGCTGGCGCAGGTCACGCAACTGACCGGCCTTGCCACTCCCGACCTGGACGACCCGGGTTTGCTGACGGCCTGTTTCAACGGCGTGCAGTTGCTGAACGAAACCGGTTATATCCTGGCGTACCATGACCGTTCCGACGGCGGCGTGTTCATTACCCTGTGCGAAATGGCGTTTGCCGGCCGCTGCGGCCTGGACATCGAGGTGGAGCATGACGACCTGACGGCCTTCCTGTTCAATGAAGAACCCGGTGTCGCGCTGCAGGTGTGCACGGAACACCTGCGCACGGTGCGGGAGACGCTGTTGCGGTGCGGCCTACCTGAAACTTGCCTGGTGATGGCCGCTCGGCCGAACGGAGACAGCGAAGTGCGCATCAGGCATCGGGACAAGCAGGTATATTGCGCCCAGCTCGATCAACTGCACCGGCTCTGGTCGCTCACTACTTACCACATGCAGGCGTTACGTGACAACCCTGACTGTGCCAGGGAGGAATTTGAAGCCTTGCAGGACCTGGACGACCCCGGCCTGTCGTGCGAACCGACTTACCACCTTGCAAGGTCCGCGCCGCGCGTCGGCAGCGCCAGGCCGGCGCTCGGGATATTGCGGGAACAGGGCGTCAACGGCCACGTGGAAATGGCCGCGGCATTCGACCGCGCCGGGTTCGACTGTATCGACATCAATATGAACGACCTGCTGAGCCGGGCTGTCTCACTTGACAAACTATCCGGCCTGGTCGCCTGCGGCGGTTTTTCCTACGGCGACGTCCTCGGCGCCGGCGGCGGCTGGGCGCAGTCCATCCTCCACAACGAGCGCCTCAGGGACGAGTTCGAGCGTTTCTTCAATCGTCCCGACAGTTTCGGCCTGGGTGTCTGCAACGGCTGCCAGATGCTGTCCCGGCTGCGCAGCATCATACCCGGCGCCACCGGCTGGCCGGATTTTGCCCGCAACCGATCCGAGCAGTTCGAATCCAGGGTGGTGATGGTGGAGATCACCGACTCTCCCTCCCTGTTCTTCCGGGGCATGGCCGGATCAAGACTCCCCATCGTGGTGGCCCACGGGGAGGGACAGGCAGCAATGAACGGCAGCGGACAACCGGGCCCCGTAGCGATGCGCTTTGTCGACAACCGTGGGGATGTGACGGAAACCTACCCGTACAACCCTAACGGGTCGGTACAGGGAATGACCGGGTTCACCAGCGCCGACGGGCGTTTTACTATCATGATGCCGCACCCGGAACGGGTATTCCTGGCCCGGCAGATGTCCTGGATCGCGCATGACCGGCCCGGCGCCGACAGCCCCTGGATGCAGATGTTCTATAATGCGCGGGAATGGCTGGGCCAGGTAAACGGTGTATACTCATTAACATGAACTATCAGGGCTATCTGTTGTCCATAAATAAACACTTCGCGAGATAATTCACATGCTGATCAAGACACCTGACTCCATCAAACCTTCCGAGATTACGGACAAACAGCTGTACCTTAACCGGCGCAACTTCATCCGTGCCGGTGCGCAGTACGGCATGGCCGGCGCCCTGCTCAATACGGTTTCCCTGACCGGCGCGCTGGCCGGCACGAAACTTTCCACGGTCAGGAACGACGAGTATTCCACGGACGAGGAGTTGACGCCTTATGACGCCGTCACCAGCTACAACAACTTTTACGAGTTCGGCACGCACAAGAGCGACCCGTCGGAAAACTCCGGTAAATTCAAACCGCAACCCTGGTCCGTGGTCGTTGACGGCGAATGCATGAAACCCGGTACATACGCCTACGAGGACATTATCAAGCCGCACCAACTGGAGGAACGCATCTACCGGTTACGCTGTGTCGAAGCCTGGTCCATGGTCATCCCCTGGGTCGGCATCCCGCTGGCCGACGTACTGAAACGGTTCGAGCCCAACTCAGATGCCAAATACGTGGCCTTCACCACCGTCATGCGGCCCGAGGAGATGCCCGGAATGAGGCGCAGGGTCCTGGACTGGCCTTACCGCGAGGGGTTGCGCATCGATGAAGCCATGCATCCTCTCACCCTGCTGACCGTGGGACTGTACGGCGAAGTGCTGCCGAACCAGAACGGCGCGCCCATACGCCTGGTAGTGCCCTGGAAATACGGGTTCAAGAGCATCAAGTCCATCGTCAGGATACAGTTCAAGCGCAAAACGCCCAGGACGTCCTGGAACATGTCGGCGCCTCAGGAATATGGATTTTATTCCAACGTCAATCCCGAGGTGGACCACCCGCGCTGGAGCCAGGGCAAGGAACGCCGCATCGGTGAGTTCTTCAAGCGCGAAACCCTGATGTTCAACGGTTACGCCGACCAGGTCGCCTCCCTCTACAGCGGCATGGACTTGCGCAAAAATTATTAATCCAATGAACTCACGCTGGTCAAAGCCGGTCCTGTTCCTGCTCTGCACGCTGCCGTTCTGCGTGCTGGTGTATAACGGTTTTACCAATAACCTGACCGCCAACCCGATCAAGGAGATCACCCATTTCACCGGTGAATGGGCGTTGCGCTTCCTGCTCATCACCCTGTCGATCACGCCGTTGCGGAAAATCACCCGCAAGAACGCGCTGATCAGGTTTCGCAGGATGCTCGGCCTGTTTGCGTTTTTCTACGCCTGCCTGCACTTCTCCACCTACCTGGTGCTGGACCAGTTCTTCGACTGGAACGAGATTGTACTGGACGTGGCGAAACGGCCTTATATCACCGTCGGTTTCAGCGCTTTTGTCCTGCTCATCCCGCTGGCAGTGACCTCCACCAACAAAATGGCGCAACGGTTGGGAAACAACTGGCGCAGGCTCCATTCCCTGATCTATCCCATTGCGATCCTGGTCATCTTCCACTACCTGTGGCTGGTCAAGGCGGATATCCTGCCGCCGGTCATCTACGGCCTCATCCTGTGCCTGCTGCTTGCCCTGCGCTGGCCGGGACTGAAACTGGGGAAAAGGCCCGCGCTGCGGCACACGTAACCGGAACGCGCAAATGTGTCGCAAGCGACAAGTTAATCGACTGGATTCCCGCATTCGCGGGAATGACGAAAGGGTGGCGTTGGAATGACGAGACTGAGGGGGAAACGTAAATCCGAACAGGATGAGACTGAGCTGTTCCGGCGCTCGGTCGGCGATGTTACGCCGGTCAGGCAGGACAGGATTCATCCAAGCCCGGACAAACCGGAACCCATTGCGGCGCAAAGACTCGCAGACGAAGCCGCGGTCATCAAGGAGATGGCCGAAGGCTTTTTCGACACCGAGGCTGCGGAAACCGGGGAGGAACTCCTGTACAAGACGCCGGGCATTCAGGACAAGGTGTTCAGGAAGTTGCGCCGCGGTCAGTTCGCCGTCAGCGCGGAACTGGACCTGCACGGATACACCGTGGAGCATGCCAAGGACTGCCTGTCCGACTTTCTCAAACAATGCGTAAAAAGCAACCAGCGTTGCGTGCGCGTCATCCACGGCAAGGGGCTGCGCTCAAGACAGGGCAGACCGACCATCAAGAGCCGGATCGGGAAATGGCTGCAACAACGGCAGGAGGTGCTGGCATACTGCTCCGCGCGGCAGGTGGACGGCGGCGCCGGGGCGATCTACGTGTTGCTGAAGAATTACCGGGGGTAACAACTGCCGGGGACGGATTTGAAGCATGCCCCCGCATGTCGTAGGCGGGGGTCCGTCCCCTTGAATCCGTAATCATTCGGTAGTTAACAGTATCTTGCCTATGTGCGCGCTGCTTTCCATGATGGCGTGAGCCTCGGCTGCCTGCTCAAGCAGGAGTTTTTTGTAAATGACAGGCTTAATCTGCCCGTTTCCGATAAAAGGCCAGATATGTTGTTCCAGGTTGCGGGCAATGGCCGCTTTGTACTGCACGGACATGGGCCTCAGGGTGGACCCTGTGAGCGTCAGCCGCTTGACCATTAAGGACCGGCAATCGATTTCCGTCTTCCAGCCTTTTAATCCCGAGATGATTGCGATACGGCCGTCCGGCGCGGCAAGTTGTATATCTTTGCCGATATAACCGCCCGCGACCATGTCGAGTATGACGTTCACCCCGGCGCCGCCCTGTGCTTCGGTAATCTTCTCTACAAAATCCTCTTCGTTATAGTTAACGGCCAGCCTGGCTCCGAGTTGTTCGCAGAACCGGCATTTTTCCGGGCTGCCGGCCGTGGCATACACCGTTGCGCCCATGGCAGTCGCCATCTGTATGCCGATGGTGCCTATGCCGCTTGACCCGCCGTGAATAAGCAGGGACTCGCCCCTTTTCAAACCGCAACGATCAAAGACGTTGTTCCAGACGGTAAACGCGGTTTCCGGCAGGGCGGCCGCATCGTCCACGGCAAGGTTGTCCGGCACAGGCAGGCACAAGGATGCGTCGGCGACCGCATATTCCGCATAACCCCCGCTATGGACCAGCGCGCAAACTCTGTCGCCCGCTACCGGGAACTCGAAATCACCATTGGTTTCGATGACCTCGCCGGAAAGTTCAAGTCCGGGGATTTCCGATGCGCCGGGTGGCGGCGGGTACCTGCCCAGGCGCTGCATCACGTCAGGACGATTGACGCCCGCGGCGCTGACTTTTACCAGCGCCTGCCCGGGTCCGGGGGTTGGTATCTCAGCTTCGGCAACGGTCAGTACTTCGGGTCCGCCCGGTTCCTTTATGATTATATTTTTCATCGTAAACAGATCAGTTTTGCGATTTTACCACCTGAAACGCATTGGGACAGATTATCAGCCGGTGTCATTCCATGACGGCTGGAGGTATTTCGAATCTCACACTGCAGCATCCATATCTCTTATCGTAACCCTGCCCTGGGCCAGGTTGAACTCCGAACTGCCGTTATCATCAGGATTGATATAAGAATCGGTGACAAGCATTTTATTCAGATCCAGTATGAATGTAACATGCCAGGTTCCCTCACGCAGGGTAGTGGAATTTCTTGACGTGGCAGCCGCTTCAGCCCAGGTTAGAAAAAATACGTTTTCTGCGATCTCGAATGCAACGTAGGGATTGGTAAACTCGGTGTCTTTATTGGCTCCCGTTCCAAAATTCCAGGATATGGTTTTTTGATCCACAAAATGACCCTCAAGAATTTCATTTACGCCTTCGAAGTTCAGGGTGATGGCCTTTCCGACCAGCTTATCGGTGACGGGGTGTCCGTCCTCCAACAGTGAGATAACCGGGGTAACGCTCAGGTCTTTTCCGAGATAGGCCAGGTCGTGTGTTTCCGTTTTAGTGATATTCGAATTCATAAAGAAATATAAACAACAAATGGTGCCGATGGCCGGATTCGAAACTATGATGTAACTTATTGTTTTTATTTAAATATAATGTGGAGCATGTTGCCTATTCCAACATTTTTTCCAACATTATTTTGGGGCTGAATTCATGAAGATTATGTGGTTTTTCCATCTTCCAGTTGACTATCAAACATAGGCCGGATATATGACCGCACCTGACTTCTGCCAAAACAAAATTACTCACGGATAATATCCTGATAGCAATGTTCGCGCAGTTTTAAATTTGGGAAGTGGAATTTCCGGAATTTCTGTTGATCTGATCTGGGGGGAAGATCAGACTTATAATTTATTAGCTAAACAGCATGGCTGTATGGATGGAGGCGGAAATCGCTTCAAAGAGATTGGAAAAATTTTATTTACCCGGGATATTTTCCGATTTCATACTGACACTCTCTACATCTTATAATATAGGAACCAACAGACTTTAGGTCTGTGCCCGAGGAGGTCACTCTGTTCTCAAGACCAATCAACTGATTTTGCAAATCATGATCGCTGGACACCTGAATATACTTTTCCAGCTCATCAATACTGTCAAACTTCATTACGACACCATATGAATCTTGTGTTAGCTCCAAAATTCTGATTGGACCTTCATTATCAATGTCGATTTCACCATCCTGAATTTCCTTCTTGATTTCTTGAGGTTCGTATGCGTATAACAAGGCAGAGATTTTTTTAAGTTCATTGCTGGCAAAAAGAATTTGATTAGCTAGAATGAACTTCCGTAATAGTGTGAGACGAAGTACTATTTCATCATCCACATCATCTGGTCGCTGAATCGTTGCTTGGCTATTCAAATTCTCCACCTCAGTATCAGACTGACCGAATACGACTGGCACGTAAACGAGCATGAAATAAATCATTATTTTTCCATATAGCTGTATTTTCATAGTCACCTACCTTCCAAAATAACTATTGATCTCTTACTATAAAAGCATTTGTTTAGTTGCACTACTATAATGAAGATACGATTAAAAGAATAATAGCGGCCATCCAATAGGCCAGGGCTGGCAAGGTAACTCCTACTAGAAAACAACGTACCAGAGACATCTTAAATGACCTATGCACGACGGTAATCGGAAAGCTCAGAGAGTAGACAACAAAAATAATCAAAAGTTCAGGAGGTAGAGAATCACTGATAAATATCGATTCTGAAAACCGTGATGCAGACCCAATCACTATGAGTGATAAATGGAGTACTATGCTCCCCCACCATGCAACTAAAAAACGGGACAGGCGTGAAGGCATTACTTCTTTGCCCTCACTCTTTTTTTCACCAAGTTCTTCTTCAACTGGTGGGTTTTGGGACTCTGTTAGTGCTTTCATTAGAGCTAGTATGTTCAATAGGTTCACCCCGTCTCTGTCAAAGATAATAGTAGTAAAGACAATCTATAGTCAAGATGTGTAACAGACCGTTTGCCAAGTGGCGCATCATCGGGCTCAGGGCAACCACGCACGCCCGGGGTCACACGCCCGGGGTCAGGTCGCACATTGCACATGTGAAGGTGCGGTCGCAATGTATCCCCGGCAATTGCTAATATCCGGTGGAGATTGAGGTCGTCCTGGTGGAGTTGCCGTCAGTCAGGAAAGCGGCCGTCATCGGCGAAGCATCGGAGAAATTTGGGGAGACCGTCACGGCGTTTATCGCGGCGGACGAAAACATTACCGCAGACATCCTGAATGAACACTGCCCCTCCAGGAACCTCATCATAAATTAACGACTCTTTACAATGCAATCAAGTCACTGCATATCACCCAGGACAAAGACAGGAAAGCCATGCACAATCGACATAGCCTGCATCTTGGTCGCCAGGCCCGTGCGAGTAGTAGTTACAGCATTTCACGGCCAGCCGGACCATATCCATCAACTGCTGCAGCGTATCAGCTCCGTCAAGTCTCTCGCGCACCGGAAAATCCTATTATAAGCCTTCTATTTACGGCCCCGATAAACGCCGCTGAACAATCCATCCGTTCGCGAATTATTTGGATTAGGGAGACGTCGTCCACACGGGTAAGCCATGCTTCAAAGCGGAAATTAAATTCTGGGGTTCATAGGATTTGCCATCCGCATTGCCCTTGAATTTTTTCCCGATGGCAGCTTTGGCACTCGGATGCACCATCTCTCCCGGCACAATCCAATCAGAATCTCGGATATCGCCGTGCTGTTTGGGTCCAATCTCCCTCGTATATGGCGACACCCTAAGGATACGGAGCGCCTGATATTTTACAGAGAATGAGTTCTCCAGCCACCCATTCTGTGCCGGTTTGGGCCGCAGGGCGGCAATCTGTTGCGTGAACTCGAGGCCGTGTTGTGAGGCGCGGTCGGTCAGCCATTTAAGTGCGATATCCGAAAGACCCGTATTGCGATAGCCACCACCCACGTTTGAATGGACGCCCGAAAACCACACCTGCTCGATGGTCTGACCGTTTGCAGGCATACCTGTCCACAGGTTGGGCTGGAACGGGCGCCGCCGCTCGTCGATGGCCAGCGCGTGATAGGCGTGCTGAACGTCTTTGCCGAGTTGCGTGTTGTGGAAACTGACTTTGCCTCGTGTTAAACGCCCCAAGATCGGTGTTGGCGCACCGAGCGCACCGACTGTGTCCCACACTCCTATGAACTTGATCGGTATGCCACACCGTGGTGGCGTTTTGAGTTTCTTCAAGCGCTGTCCGGGAAGGGATTTTGAGCGTTTGCCTGGCGGCGTTCGATAGAGTGCATAGGCCTCGGGAACACGCCGCAGATGTGCTTTCTCCAGCAAGCCAACCGACCCTATGAAGCCTGCCAACGACCGCACCGTGTAGGCACCGCGGCTGAAACCGAATAGGAACAGGTCGTCACCATCGTGATAATTGTTGGCGATGAACCGGTAGGCCTGCTGAATGTTCTCAGAGATGCCACGGCCAAAACCGCCACCGACGTACTTGTCGACAAAGCCCTGCGTACCAACGCCAGAATCGTAGTAGACGACCTGCGGAAATTCGTGGCGGTCCACTGGTGCGATCCCGCGAACGACCTTGAGGACATTCGTAGGTTCAGTTTCATCAGCCGGGTTGTTGTCTACTTTTTCGTCTGGTTCGTTCCAAGTACCGTCACAGCAGATGATTAGCCGTTTATTGCCCTGCTTCATTCTTCCATCTCCTCTCGGTTGGGGTATAAAATAGTCAGATACTTGAGGATATTACCGGCCCTTTGCAATCTGACTCGTCTTCTCCAGAAGTCAAATGATAATGTCAAGACTAAAAGAATAATATAAAGCATCGCTGTGAACAGGAATGGACTTTCGTGAATCAGCTTCGGTTGAATCAGTGACCATAAGGAGCCATCCAAAAGGCTTTTGAAAATCGTTATTATCGCGGCGTAACTATTCAGGGGCTATCCCCATAAACTTGGGCCATCGACCCTCGTAGAGAAGCCGCAAGGCCTCATCAGATGATACCCCATTTTTCCGGCAGGTTGAGAGATAGCTGCGGATCCGGGCAAAGATTTTTGCCCCAAGCTCTGAACGAAAGCAGCCGGAGATCTTCTGCTGGACTTTGCTCATGCGCAGGTCCCGTTCGCCTTGATTGTTGGTAAAGGGTACGTCCTGTTCCACCATAAAGCGCAGGACATCCTCCTCGAACTGAAGCACCCGTTCCAGCAGGCTTCTGGATTTGGATCGTTTCAGTCGACCTCGTTGTCCCTTATGCCGTTGTGACTCGTCCGGTGGTGGGCACTCGGTCTGTGCCACTTCCAGTAGTCGTCGGTATCGTTCCCTGAAGGCGTCAGCCTGCCTGGTGTTCAACGCACCGCCGGCCGTATCAACGGCCTTATTGATCTCCAGCAACAGGGCCTGCAGCTGTTGGGCCCACTGCTGTTTATCCTGCTCCCAGGCACGCTCCAACTCTCGCAGGTGGTGAGCATTGCACAAAGCATGGTCACAAGGAAGCTGGTAGTAGGGCTTCCAGTGGTCATGTACCAGGGTGCCGGTGTACTCGGGAAGGACGTCCATCGCCGCCATGGCGTCACCGCCGCGCTTGTCATGGGGCGCCAGCAGGGTCAGCGTGGCGCTGCATACGACATGTAGCCATTGTCGTTTTCCGCCGATGTTGATGCCGGTCTCGTCAGCATGAAGTAACGGCGCCGTCGATAGCGCCCGCTTTACCCAGTCCTCAAAGGGAGCCAGCTTCTCGTACACCTCCTGGTTAAAGTTGCAAGCGCTACCGGCGCTCAAGGAGATGCCGAACTGGTCGGCAAAGTGTTCCTCGACCCGCTTGTAGGGCAGGAGTTGGAAGTTGGACATGTAGACCGAGTGGATTTTGACCCCGGAGGCATACTGGGTCTTGACCTTCACCTGGTCCGGGAAGGGGGCGATAACTCGACGTCCCCGTTCATCCTCCAGAATTTCGGCCTGATACTCCGTAACCACCCGGGACATCCGGATATCGAACACCTGACGGCGCTCATGGCCGACACACTGGAAGTGCCCATCGCCGGGAAGCGTGGCACGGTCCACCTGAAGCAACTCGACCTGGTCCGGATCATCGACCAGTGCCAAGTGATGGCCGGTATGGCCTTGCCGGGCGCCGGGCTTGTTGTTGCCGTTGCTGCGCGTCTTCTTACGATTGGGGTCACTGGATGGGGGCTTGCTGCTGTTGCGACTATTGAGCCCCAATCGGTTCAACAGCAACGTGACCAGGGTCAACAACAGCTCCAGCGATGCACGTAGCGCCGGCGAGAGGTTTTTCTCCTCTTCGACCTGCTTTTTGACCTTGTCGAGGGTCGGTTCGACCTCGAGGGTGTCGATCTTCATGGGCCGGGCTACTCGAACCGCTCGCCCGCTTCCACCGCCATGATCGAGGAGAGGACGGCCAACCGTTCGGCAGGGGGCATGGCCTGATAGCGTCGCCCCCAACTGTGCGCCTTGCGCTTGATGCTCTGGCGGTGGGTGAAGTTGCGCCCCGCATAGGCGGGCCAGTGCACCCGACCCGGCGTGAAATTGAACCACAGCTTCTCAGTTCTGACCCCAGCCTGGTTCATCACCTGCAGTTCCAGGGTACGCCATTCCTCCAGCAGGTCGTCGTAGAGCGTTGAGGGGTAGCCAGAGAGGATCACTGAACAGGGTAGTGACTTGAGCAGTGCCAGCAGCTCGACATGATCGTGTTCCTCATACTCGAAACGGTAACGGCGCGCGGAGCGGCGGGTAGGGTGCAGATAAGGGGGGTCGCAGTAGAGCAGTGCACGACCGTGAAAGTCGAACTCCCGGAGAAACCGATGCGCACAGCCATGCACCTTCTCGACCGGATAGTGACACTCGAACCGAGCCAGTGGAGCAGGGTCAAGATCGATGGCGATGTTACGCAACGCCGGTGGCTTGCGCTGCATGATCGCTCCACCCCCAAGATGGGTCTCAATGTAGGTGTCATGTGGCGGCATCAGGGCAATGATCGGCTGGCACAGACCTGACGTCGCTTTGGAACCAAAGTAGTTGCTCATGACTGCATCACATTCTCTCATCGAGGATAGACCACAGCATAGATAGTTCTTCCTATGCTGTCAAGGGCAAATATAGGAAGGTTTTGGTTCAGTGGGTATGATTATGAATTGGTTCTGTGGAATGCGTTAGTAAAGTACCCCTGAATAGTTACATCGCGGCGATTGTGAGACCTCCCATAACCACCTTCGCGAATCCGAATTTCGGCAATACGTTCTCACGTACTCGATTTGCTTCTTCTAGATCGGCCCAGTTGTAGTTACTAAACTTATTCGCAAGATATTCACATAAATTATGTATTGGGAAAGAACCTGAATGGATGATTTCATAATAAGGACTGGTCTTTTCTGTTTCGCTGGAAAGCAAATCAAGAGTTTCGACCCATAGCTCAAATTGATCTCGGCGTTTCTTCCGTGTGAACAAGGCTATGAACCATGGGCCACCAATCCGTGAGTAATATCGGATCAGATAGTGAGGCGTCAATATTTTGAGAAAATTGTGCCATTGAATACGGCGTAGAAATGAATAGTACGCATCAATTTCCTTAATTACCTGTTCATGTTGCTGCATCAGGTTCATGATACGCATCCCAAGAGTTGATGAGCAGATACTTGGCTGGCGGAGTTGCCTGTTTTTATCGGAGGGCGTGCGCCTTTCTTACGCTGGGACCAACCCAGTCGTGCCCGGATCGAGTAGCCGCGGTAATCGTACCCACTCATGACTACTAAATAATTATATCACAGCCCCATTCCAGCCGAAGGATACCGTCACGTCATTGCCGCCGCCCGGTCCTGCCACCGAGGCTCGGCAAATGAACTGATGCGGCGGGCCTGCTGTTATCCATGGCGTTTTCAATGTGGGTTTTCTCACAGACAAGCCAGACCGGACAGGTTAAGGTGCCGCCAGATGCCTGTCCGTCATGGGCTGCCGGCATCTTGCCACGGGCCTTGAATAATCTGGTTCAACGAAGATTACGCAATATCCGCCATAATCCAGCGCGTCTAGGAGTTGCTGCCGCGACCGTCGGATCTGGTCACAGGCCGCATCTTCTTTCAGTAATGCGTGGCAGGTGTCCGGGTGGTGCTAGATGGTGATACCGATGGCCCAGGCCGCCGGCTGAATCTCAGCGTAATGCCGGTTCTGTGTACGCTTTTCACACGCCAATACATGGTTATAAGGAGTATCACGCCCCACTCAAGCAGGCCAAGCATACGAGGGGAGTAACGCCGTCAAACAAGCATGAAGTACCTCAGCCTCGGCTGAAGTATTCGATCAAATACAGACCGCTATAGTTACTTGATGGGAGTAACAACGCCCAAAAGGGAGGTGCAGAACAAGGCGCACTGGATCTTGGACGTGGTATTTTAGGAAGATGATTGCCAGATACGCAGAGGTGACGGCGCGACGAACCAAGCCGGGTTGTAGAAAAATTTATGGCGGACAATTATGTCCATGACTTACAAATTTGGCCCCTATGTTCAATAGTCTGTTGAAGAAGCCAGGCTAAATCATATTACCATCAACTCAATACCACTTTATTTACAAACACTGGCATACCCGCCATGCGCCAACGTAGCGATGATTCGCAGAAGACTGCTGGGTACCCTCGGAAGCCCGTACTACGTTCCTGTTGGTCGATTTCGAGTTCCCGCCATTCCAGCTCGCCCGGATTCGGAGACGTAACGTGATCCCACGGTAATGCCAAGAACTTGCCGGCTTGGCCGGTACCGCCGATGACAATAAGACGTTGGCGGTGAGGGTTGTTCTTGTGGATGAATTCGTCTAGCTCAGCAACATCGATGGCCGGATTCGAAACTGTAATGTAACTTGTTGTTTTTATTTCATTATACTCTGGAGCATGCCGTCTTATCCAACATTTTTTCCAACATTATTTTGGGGCTAAATTCATGAAGATTATGTTATTTTTCCATCTTCCAGCAACATTCAACTCTTCTGTGTTAGGAACAAATAGGCTGTTTGGTCCTTGGACACGTAATTATTGACCTGCCCCCTGCAACTGATCCATTCAGCGCTTAGCAATTTATCCGGAACAACTTGGCAAATTGAAAAAATCTGATGGCATGATATTCATGGGTGAAGAAAACAATGGTTTCATCAGAGTCGAAACCAGCAATGGTGGCGGCTGGGTTAAAAAAATCTGGTTACATGAAGTTAGTCCTCAGCAAGCCACTTAAATCGGCTATCGCCTCATAATACGCCAGAAAATGTAGCCCAAAATTACAATTAGAAAAACAATAACTACAGAGTTTGTTATATCTAAAGGGAACCTCTATTAATTGATAATTTCAGGTCTGAGCAGGTTCCTTTTTCATATATTTGTCTATAGTAAGGTGCGCAGAGACCCGCATCACCTCAATACGCCCGTCATCGGGCCGTTTTATCGCCCTCAGGTGTCGTTTTGACACCGTTTTATCCCTGTTTCCCGTCAAGCAGGCGCACCGACCCCTTGCAGGTAACACAGTCTGCGCATGTTGTACACCAGGTTCATCATCCCGATGGCCAACGCACTGCGCTTGAGCCCGATACACCGGACCAGCTTGGCACGGGTCGCACACTGCGCCCCGAACACGTGCTCCACCCGCACCCGTACTTTTGCCCTGGTGCGGTTGCCCTGCTGCTCCCGTATCGTCAACGGCTTGTTACGGCTGCCCTTGCGCCGGATGTGACTGCGATACTTCTTCTCCCGCAAACGCTGCTCCTGCTCTTCAGACCGGTAGGCGCTGTCCGCCCAGAGGGCCTTGCTGCTGTTGTCCTCATCAAGCAGGTCATCCAATAACTGCGAATCATGCACGTTGGCCGCGGTGACATCATACTTGCGTACCAGCTTGTGCGCATTGTCCACGTTCACGTGGTTCTTGTACCCGTAATGACTCGTGCCGCGTTTCTTCGTCCAACGCGCCTCCACGTCCTTCTGACGCCGCTTCGGCTTGGCGTCCGCCTGCTCCCAGTCCGCAGGCACTTCCCCGGCCTTGACCTTGGCATTCTCTTCGCGCGTGTTGCGCTGCACCGGCGCCGGCACCAGGGACGCATCCACCAACTGCCCCTTGCGCGCCCGGTACCCCAACGCTTCCAACTGCCCGGCAAACTGCTCGAACAACGCCTCCATCAAGCCCAACTTCACCAACTGCTCCCGAAACGCCCGGAACGTCTTCGCATCCGGCGCCCGATGGACATTGTCCAACCCCAGGAACCGCTGGAAACTGCGCCGGTCCTCTACCTGGTACTCCAACTGCTCATCACTCAAGCCGTACAAGTGCTGTATCACCAACCCCTTGAACATCAGTACCTCGTCCCGGCGCGGGGCGCCCGCATTGCTCTTGCGCTCCGTGGGTCGGAGACGGGACAGCAACGGACGGAATGCCGCCCAGTCCACCACCTCCTCCAACTGCACCAGCGGGTCTTTCAGCTTCGTCAAACGGGCGTCCTGCAAGTCAAAAAAGGAACCGAACAGGTCTTGAGTCTTCTTCATGGCAGCACCCTCAAACAGGACAGTATGGGTTGAAATCAGTACTCCGTATTATATCATTACACTGAATTAATAGAGGTTCCTTTAATAGAGTTATCCAATTTTTTTGACTGTCAAGGATTTCCGCGCAGTTTTATTAATTTTTTTCTGCGGCAACGGTTTTTGTTGCCCGCCACAAGCAGCCGGTCGAACCCGACCCCGGTATACCCCAGGCATGACGCGTCGCGGTGTCGCCGATCAGCCATGCAACGGCGGCACCCCGGCGTCAGCGCCGGACACATAGTGTGCCCATTGCTCCATGAGCGCCCGCCGCTTGGCCAGCAAATCACTGCGCGCATAGGCCTGTTCAACCGCCGAGCCCACCTTGTGTGCCAGCGACAATTCCATGACGGCATGTGCCGTATTGGTACACTCGCCGGCCCAGTCCCGGAATGCACTTCGGAATCCGTGTGCGGTGGTCCTGGCGGCCAGGCCGTTGTCTCTCAGGATTTTGGTCATTGTCATATTACTGAGCGGTGTGCCGCGTTTAACAGATGACGGAAAGACCAGGTCCGAACCGTCCCGCAGTATCTTGGCCTGTTCCAGCACAGCCAGCGCCGCGCCGGATAGCGGCACGCGATGTTCGGCACCGGCCTTCATACGGCCGGCAGGGATGCGCCATTCCTGTTTCTCAAGGTCAATTTCAGACCAGGACGCCCCGCGTACCTCGCCACTGCGGGCGGCCGTCAACACCAGAAACCTGAAACACAGCTTGCCGGCCAGGGACGAGTTGGAGGCCCCCACTGTCTCGAGCGCCGCCGGCACGTCCTGGTACGGCAGTGCCCGGTAATGTTCTTTCACTGCCGGCATGGGCGGGAGGGCGCCGTCAATCATCTCACCCGCCACGTTGTGCTCGATGTAACCGTGCGCCTGGCACCAGGACAGAACCGCGCGGATACGATTGCGCTGTTTGCGGGCGACTTCGGGTTTGGTTCGCCAGATGGGTGTCAGGATGCGCAATACGTGTTCCCGTCCTATCTCATCGACCCGCATGTCACCAATCACTGGCAGGACATGTTTGTTCATGCCCTGCTCCCAGTTCCTGGCGGTCTTCTCACTGCGCCAGCGTCCCCGGTTGGCGTCGAATGCCTTCCCGGCCGCTTGTTTGAATGTCGGCAACCTGGATTGTCGCTTCAGTGCCAGCGGGTCGCCGCCGGCCCAGGCAAGCTCACGATTTTGAAGGGCCAGCTTCCGGGCGTGGGCCAGACTGACTTGCGGATAGCCACCCAAACCAATATCATGCCGTTTGCGATGTATCGTGAGTCGCTGTACCCAGGATTTTGAGCCGCCGGGTGCTATTCTGAGATACAAGGTTGGGCCGGCCCGGTAAATGCCCTCTCTTTTGATGGATTTTATCTCAGTGGCAGTCAGTTCTTTTCTCATAAGTTCCTATAAGTTCTCACACATTTTTTCACACATTTTTAATGAGAATATAGAAGAATTGAAAAGAATGTGCAAGAACTAATTATAGAGAAAAATACCGTATAAATAATAAGTTACGGTATCTTACAGGACAACACAGGAACTGCAAAAACGGATAAATGGTGCCGATGGCCGGATTCGAACCGGCACGCCTTTTGGGCACTGCCCCCTCAAGACAGCGTGTCTACCAATTCCACCACATCGGCACGGGTTGGAGATTTAACTCAAGTATAGTACAGGCCTGATCCCTGGCTTCTCAGCGTAAATCCATATCCCGTTCACTCGGGAATTACGGGGATATCCGAGTCAATCATGTCCGCCGGGATCTCATCCGGGACTGCCACGGTCTCCTCGACCGGCTGCTCGATCACCGGCGGCTCTACTACATTCAACTGCCTTGCTTCCACGCTGCGCTCCTTGGCCATCCAGGCCAGGGCCAGGCTGTTGAGCAGGAACACGAAGGCAAGGGCCGTGGTCGTTTTGGTCAGGAAGTTGCCGGAGCCCGCGGCGCCGAACACGGTGGCCGAAGCGCCGCTGCCGAATGCCGCGCCGGCATCCGCGCCTTTCCCGTGCTGTATCAGGATAAAGCCGATCAATGCGATGGCGCAGATCACCTGCACTACCAGTAAAAGAGCCTGTAATGTCTCCATGTTTACCCCGCTGCCCGGCAGATAGCCAGGAAATCATCAATATTCAAGGATGCGCCGCCGATCAGGCCGCCGTCCACGTCCGCCATGGCGAACAGTCCCGCGGCATTGTCCGCTTTCACGCTGCCGCCGTAGAGGATGCGCAGTCCGTCGGCAATCCGGTCGTCGTGCCTGGCCACCTGCAGCCTGATGAAGCTGTGGGCGGCCTGGGCCTGTTCCGGCGTTGCCGTAAGGCCCGTGCCGATGGCCCATACCGGCTCGTAGGCGATGACCGCGCCGGTGAAGGATTCCATGCCCGCTCCGGCAATGACCGCTTCCAGTTGTTCCGACAGCACCTGCTCGGTCATGCCCGCTTCCCTTTCTTCCAGCCGCTCTCCCAGGCACAGTATGACCTGTAATCCGTTCTTCCTGGCGTGGCGGAATTTCCTTGCCACCGTCTCGTTGGTCTCGCCCATGATATGGCGCCGCTCCGAATGTCCGATGATAACATACCCGCAACCGTAATCTTTCAGCATATCCGTCGAAATCTCACCGGTGTAAGCGCCGTTCCCGTATTCCGACACCGTCTGCGCGCCCAGCCCGATGTCGCTGCTTGCCAGCAGTTCGGCCGCCAGCGGGATATGGATGAAAGGGGCGCATACCAGGACTTCCACACCGTCTGCCGGCAAACCCAGCCTGAGCCCGTCCAGCAACGCCTCGACGGATGCGCGGTTGCCGTTCATCTTCCAGTTGGCGGCTACCAGGGGCTGTCTGGTGGTCATAGCGGGTGATTTACTGAATAAATTACAAAAAAGGATGCCAAGATTAACGGAAATCTCCGAAAAGTCAAAGTGAGAAATTCGGCTTACAGCGAGAGAAGAGCGTCGATCTCCTCCCGGCCCAATTCCCAGAACTGGCCGGGACGCCTGCTGCGCGGCAGGCTGCAGGAACCGTAGCGTATGCGTATAAGACGGTTGACGGCCAGGCCCTGGGACTCCCACAGGCGCCGCACCTCCCGGTTGCGCCCTTCGGTGACGATCACCTTGTACCAGCGGTTCCTGCCCTGGCCGGCACCGCGGGAGATTGCGATAAAGCGGGCTGGACCGTCCTCCAGGTCAACGCCTTTTCTCAATGTCTTAAGCTGTTCATCCGTGGCCCGCCCCGATACGCGCACGGCATATTCGCGCTCAACCTGGCTGCACGGATGCATGAGGCGGTCTGCCAGCACGCCGTCGTCGGTGAACAGCAGCAGCCCGCTGGTATTGATATCCAGGCGGCCGATGCTGATCCAGCGTCCCCGCTTCAACTTAGGCAGCCCGGCAAAGACCGTCCTGCGCCCCTGCGGGTCCGCCGACGTGCATATTTCACCCTGGGGCTTGTAGTAGGCCAGCACCTTCGGCCTTGCCCCGGTTGCGCCAGGCGGCATCGGGCCCAGCGCGACCCGGCGCCGGTCGATACTCACCCGGTCATGGGGATTGAGCCTGTCTCCCGGTTGTGCCACACTGCCGTTGACGCGTACGCGGCCCGCCTTGATCAGGCCGTCAATAGAACGGCGCGATCCAATCCCAGCGGCCGCCAGTACTTTCTGGATTCTATCAGCCACTACCGGGCTGGTTCGAAAACGGAATGACGTTATTGTCCTCGAAGACGTCTTCAGCCGCATCTCCGTCCGCAGCCTGCCCCGCGATGTCGAACAGGTCGGGTTCAATCTGGCCGAAATCCCTGATATCGCCCAGGGTCGGCAGTTCGGCCAGTTCCTTCAGGTTGAAATAATCCAGGAACTGGTAGGTGGTCGCCAGTAATTCAGGGTGCCCCGGCACGTCCCGGTGGCCTACCACTTTTATCCATTCACGTTCAAACAACGTGCGGATAATACCGGTACTGAGGCTCACGCCGCGGATGTCCTCGATCTCGCCCCGGGTGACCGGCTGCCGGTAGGCGATAATTGCCAGGGTTTCCAGGAGCGCCTGGGAATAACGCTGGGGCCTCTCCCGGAACAGCCGGTTAATCCACCCGGCCAGATCCGGACGGACCTGGAAGCGGAATCCGCTGGCAACCTCTTTCAGTTCCACGCCGCGGTCGGCGTAGTCCTGCTGCAACTCATCCAGCGCCTTCCTGACGGCCCTGCGGTCGGGCTTGTCCGGCTCTTCCCCGAACATGGACATCATGTCCGTGACGCTCAGCGGACTGTTCAGCGCCATCAGCGCGGCCTCGATAATTTTCTTGAGTTCAACAGAGTTCATGTGACTGCCTTGATATAGATCGGACCATTGGTTTCATTCTGCACGATTTCAACAAGGGTTTCCCTGGCAAGTTCCAGCAACGCCAGAAAAACCACGATAACGCCTGCCCTGCCTTCTTCCACGACAAACAGGTCACTGAAGCGGGTAAACTCGCCGGCGTTGACCCGGTCCAGTATGGATACCATGCGTTCCCTGACTGACAGGGGTTCGCGCTGGATGTGGTGATGGGAATACACCTCGGCGCGCCGTAATACCTCACCGAACGACTGCAGGATTGTATCCAGCGACACTTCGGGCGGCGTTGAGTGAACATGTTTATCGGGGAAATCTATGATCGCCGCAAAACAGTCGCGGCCGAGCCGCGGCAGGTCATCAATATCCTGCGCCGCCTGTTTGAATATTTCGTATTCCTGCAGCCGCCGCACCAGTTCCGCGCGCGGGTCTTCCTCATCGTCGTCCTGCTCAGGGCGCGGCAGCAGCATTCTGGATTTTATCTCCGCCAGCATGGCCGCCATAACCAGGTACTCCCCGGCCAGCTCCAGCTGCAATACCTCCATCAATTCAATGTAAGTCATGTATTGTTCGGTGACCCTGGCGATGGGTATGTTGAGGATGTCCAGGTTCTGGCGCTTGATGAGGTACAACAACAGGTCCAGGGGGCCGGAAAAGGCCTCCAGGAACACCTCCAGCGCGTCAGGCGGGATATAAAGGTCCTTGGGGACCTCGCTCAGGGGAACGCCCTGCACTATGGCAAACGGCATTTCCTCCTGCAGTACACTGCCCTGTGGCTCGGTACCCTTTCCAGTTAATATTGACATGTTCAGCGGGCCGGGAAGCGGTTGAGCGCAAGGCGCGCCGCGCAGGGAATGGCGCGCCCTTGCCAAGCGGCGCAACGCCGCGGGCGACCGCTTCCCGACCCGCCCGCAGGGAGCCACACAGCGACGCCAATACGGCGTTGCAGCCCTTGGCAAGGACTCGGCGGGCTGCGCCTTGTCTTGACGTCGCTGTGTGGCTCTGAACATGTCAATATTAACTGGAAAGGGTACTCAGCCATAATCCAGCCCCATGGCCTCGCGCACCTCGTTCAGGGTTTCCCGGGCAATATCCCGCGCCGTCTCACAGCCTTCGTTGATGATCGCGCGCACTGTTTCCGGATCATTGATGTATTCGTCAGCCCGCTCCCTGATCTCCGTCTGCTCCTCGAGAATGGAGTCTATCAGGGGTTTTTTACAATCCAGGCATCCTATGCCGGCGCTGCGGCAGCCTTCCTCTACCCAGTCCCTGACATCCTTGCCCGAGTAGACCTTGTGCAAGTCCCACACAGGGCATTTTTCCGGGTCGCCCGGATCATTGCGCCTGATCCGGGCCGGGTCGGTAGGCATGGTCCTCACCTTGTCTTCAACAGTGCCGGGTTTTTCCCGCAGCGAGATGGTGTTGTTATAGGATTTGGACATTTTCTGACCGTCCGTACCGGGCATTTTCGGAGATTCGGTCAGCAGCGCCCGGGGTTCCGGGAAGATCATCTTGCCGCCGCCTTCCAGGTATCCCACCAGGCGCTCGCGGTCGCTGATGCTGATATTCTGCTGTGTTTCCACCAGCGCCCTGGCTTTTTCCAATGCCTGTGCGTTGCCCTGTTCCTGGTACTTCTTCAACAGGTCGAAATAGAGCTTATTGTTCTTCTTGCCCATTTTTCTGGCAGCCTTCTCGGCCTTTTTTTCAAACCCGGGATCGCGCCCGTACAGGTAATTGAAACGCCGCGCCACCTCGCGCGCCATCTCAACGTGGGCAACCTGGTCTTCGCCGACCGGTACGTAGCTCGCCTTGAATATGATGATATCGGCAGTCTGCAACAGCGGATAACCCAGGAAACCGTAGGTGGTCAGGTCCTTGTCATGCAGCCGCTCCTGCTGCTCCTTGTAGGAAGGCACCCGCTCCAGCCAGCTTTGCGGGGTGATCATGGACAACAACAGGTGGAGTTCCGCGTGTTCGGGGATACGTGATTGTATATACAGTTTCGCCGCGCCGGGGTTGATGCCCACCGCCAGCCAGTCGATGATCATCTCCCAGACGTTATTCTCGACGATGTCAGGCGTTTCATACTCCGTGGTCAGGGCATGCCAGTCGACCACGCTGAAAAAGCATTCATATTCGTTCTGAAGTCTGACCCAGTTTTTTAATACGCCGTGGTAATGACCCAGGTGCAGTGCGCCGGTCGGCCTCATACCGGACATCACCCGCTGGTTCGCTGAAGTCGCCAAATTTATCCCCTTTATATGTTATGGAAACTCTGATTTATTCAGAGTTTCCAACGGTACATGGATGTGCCGTCAAAATCAATGACGCTATGTCATTGATTTTGTGAGCAAAGCAAAAATCGCATTTTTGCTTTGCGTGCTCTGACAAGTCCTGGATGGACTTGATCAGAGCTTCCATATTATTCCGCAGATGACGCAGATTATCGCAGATAATTATTTTTAATACGACCAAGGCCCTGCCGGACGACTTCTGCGGCATCCGAAGTCAGGTCGATGACCGTGGTCAACTCCGTTCCGCAGGGACCGGCGTCGATCACCAGGTCGACCGCCCGGCCCAGCTTGCTGCTGATTTCTTCCGGGTCGGTCTCGGGCGCGGCGCTGTGCGGCAGTATCAGGCTGGCGCTCAACAGCGGTTCCCTGACCAGTTCAAGCAGCGCGAGCAACGTATCATGCGCCGGGATCCTCAAGCCTATCGTCTTTTTTTTCGGGTGCTGGATATAACGGGGCACATGGTGCGACGCCCGTAACAAAAACGTGAATGGCCCGGGCGTCAGGCGTTTCATCAACCGGAACGCGGTATTGTCCGTCCTTGCCAGGGAACCCACGACAGTCATCGATGAACACAATAATGTAAAATTGTGTTTCTGGTTCAACCGGCGTATGGAGAGTATTCTTTCGAAAGCACTTTTTTTATCGGGCAAACAGCCCAGGGCATAACACGAGTCGGTGGGATAGGCTATCACCCCGCCCTGCTGCAGGATCAGCGCAGCCTGGTTCAACAAACGCACTTGTGGATTGTCCGGGTGGATTTTAAAATACTGCGCCATACACCGGTTATGATATTACTTCTGATACGATAATATGAAATTTTTCCTGGACTTTTTGCCCGGACTGGCCTTCCTGGTTGCCCTGTTCATCCCCGAAGACAGGCAGGAAGGCATCTACCTGGCGACTAAAGTCCTGATTGCAACATCGTTTTTGCAGATTTTCCTGGGCTGGTTGCTCACCAGGAAAATAGAAAAACAATATGTCGTCATTTTCCTTGTGGTGCTCGTGCTGGGCAGCGCAACCCTGATGCTGAGGGATGAGCGATTTATCAAGTGGAAACCCACCGTGGTATTCTGGATTTTCTCCCTTGCGTTCCTGGTGAGTGATTACATCGGCAGGCGCAACCTGACGGAGCGGCTGATGGGACAGGTGTTCAATGCGCCGCAGACCGTCTGGCGCCAGGCCAATTTATCTTTTGTGGCCTTCTTCCTGCTTTGCGGCTTTATCAATTTATTTGTCGCCTGGAATTTCAGCACCGAGGCCTGGGCCACGTTCAAACTGCTTGGGTTCCTGGTGTTGAATATCGTTTACCTGGCCGGCCTGGTCATGTTCCTGTCCCGTTACGCCATCGAGCAACCCCGGTCCGGCGAGGATTGACGTGAACAGAATCGAGACCATCAGGTCGAAACTGCAGCAGGCCCTGGCGCCGGAACACCTGGAAATCATCGATGACTCCCACCTGCATGCCGGGCATGCCGGCGCCGCGGGCGGAGCCGGCCACTATACCGTCCGCATCGTCAGTTCCCGCTTTCAGGGTCATTCCACCATTGAACGGCACCGCCTGGTGTACCAGGCGGTCAGCGACATGATGCCGGAAGAAATCCACGCGTTAAGCATCAGGGCGCGCGCACCGGAAGAAGAAAAATCAGAGAGCAACCAGACATAAGACCGTTTTTGAAGTGGCCGGGAGGGAAATACCGGCTTCTCGGCAGGATACGCGGAGTCCTGTTGCCGGCGAACCGGCTGATAGAACCGTTTGTCGGGTCGGGCGCGGTGTTTCTCAATACCGACTACGATACGTACCTGCTTGCGGACGCCAACCCGGACCTGATTGGCCT
Source organism: Gammaproteobacteria bacterium (assembly GCA_965204045.1). Classification (GTDB taxonomy): domain Bacteria; phylum Pseudomonadota; class Gammaproteobacteria; order Eutrophobiales; family Eutrophobiaceae; genus JAAXHV01. The sequence continues at coordinate 2,438,762 of CBDBDW010000002.1, read as the reverse complement.
GTACAGCCGGCTGGTTGAAGAAGGAACCAGTTTCATCAGCTATTGCAGCAGGTTCTTTATCGACAGGACCAATACCCGTGAGTACTATTACGCCTATCGTAAGGAATTCAACAAGACCCGTAATGCCCGGAGGAAATCGGCGCTGTTCCTGTACCTCAACAGGCACGGTTACAACGGTTTATGCCGCTACAACGCCGGGGGCGGATTCAATACGCCGTTCGGCCGCTATGACAGACCCTACTTCCCGGAAAAAGAAATGCTGGCGTTTCTCCGGCGCGCCGGCAGGGTCAGCCTGCAGCAGGACCCTTTCGACGCGACCATGGCAGCCGCTCTACCCGGCGATGCGGTGTACTGCGACCCGCCGTATGTCCCTTTGTCGGATACCGCGCATTTCACCGATTACCACACGGGAGGTTTCACCTGGGATGACCATGTGCGGCTGGCGGACGTCGCCTGCGAACTGGCGGGTAACCGGGTACAGGTTGTCATTTCAAACCACGATACCGTAGAGATACAGGATTTATACATGACCCGGGGCGCGCGGATTTCCCGGTTCAAGGCCAGGAGAAACATCAGCAGAGACGGGAACAACCGCAGGGAAGTCGGCGAACTGCTTGCTGTATTCAACCCGCGGTAAACGTTGTGTCGTTCCTGCGGAAGCAGGAATGACGAAGGCGAGGAACGGCGGGGCTTTATTCGCCGATACTATAGCGAATACCGACCTTGAACGTGCGCCCGTACGGGTTGTGGGTGAACGGGTCGTAGTTCATCTCCCTGGGGACGAACGGCGGGTCTTCATCCAGCAGGTTGACTACCGATGCCCAGATTTCCAGCCGATCCTGCAACAGCCTGTAGTTCGCGTGAACATCATGGGTTAAGTGGCTGTCGATTTTCCTGTCAATGTCGACGTAATCGTCCGCATAACTGACGCCGTAGCGGACGTTTAACGATTTCCAGGCGTAATTCAGGAACCCCCGGGCCTTCAGCTTGACCAGTGTGCGCGCCAGGGACGTGGTGTAGTTCAGGCGGCCGAGTGCGTTATAGGCCTCCCCCAGTTCCCAGGCGTCAATGTCATAACCCAGGATTCTCGTCCCGCTGAAGCCTGCGCTGAACTTCCCCGGCCCCAGCGGCGCCTGGTAAAGCCCGCTGAAATCGATACCGTCGGTCTTGATATCGGGGCCGTTGATGATATTGATGTCGATGATCTCGACGTTGGCGGCGACCGGGTTGCCGGCGAAGGACAGCCGATCGAAGTAGGGACTGGACGTATCGCAAGGGTCGGCTGCCGCGCCGGGACAGCCGCGCGCCAATACCGCGTTATAGGGTTCGGTCACCAGCGGTTTTTCGAAGTCATAGGACCAGTAATCGACACTGAGCGTCAGGTAGTCCTCGTCATGGACAAGACTGCCGCGATCGATCAGGACGCCTGCGTTGAGTGTGAGAGCCTGTTCGGGCTCAAGCCGCGGATTCCCCTTGGTGTCGATGCGCTTGAAGGCGCTGGTCGCGGCAACGTACTGTAACGAGTTCGATGAATTGGAAGAAACTGTCTGGTTCAGCGTCGGCCCGCGAAACGTTGTGCCGACAGACGCACGCAAACCGATGCCCGGCAATGCCTGCCAGCGTACGTGGAATTTCGGGTCTATGCTGGCGCCGACGGAACCGCCATAGTCCTCGTAACGCAGGAAAAAACGGGCTTCCAGGGTGTCGGTAACAGGCGCCTGCAGTTCGCCGAAGAATGAGTAAATATCACGTTCTTCATCAATAGGAAACCCTGGAGCCAGGAAACTGTAGAGACCGATGCGGTCCGCCGTGCAGTCCTTTATCTCGGGACCGGCCGCACAGGGGAACCGTTCAAAATCACTGAATGCAAGGGGAGTGGTCTTATAAGTTTCGCTGCGCCACTGGAAGCCGGCGGCGAAGTTCAGAGCGCCGCCCGGCAGCGTCCACCAGGGCAGGATACCGGAGAATACGGCATCCAGCACCAGCAGTGAGGTTTTGCCGCTGTTGCCATAATCGTCGTTCACCATGTAGTCGAAGATATCCTGGTTGTTCAACGCCGGGTTATAGTCGGGGTTCTCTGCGAGACCGTTGGGAACATTGGGGTGCGAACCCGACATGGAATTGGAAAACGGTATCCAGTAGCGGCAAGGTCCCTGACCGGCATGAGTCATAAGCGTTTCCAAGGGAAAAAACAGTCTGCCGTTTCCGTCATACTGGTTGGGCACCAGTTGTTCGCATTCCGACCCGGCCAGACCCTGGCGCGCCCGGGCATCCCGGTATCCCATCGTATCGCCCGCATCAAATCGCCGCTTCGACCTGGAATACGTAGCCGCCAGACTCCAGTCATAAACGGAGAACGAGCCATCCAGGGCCAGGTTTGCCCGCCACAACCGGGTCTGCGAACCGATGCCGCGTAGCGGGCCGTCCTGGCCGTAGGAACGGCCGAAGAACCAGGCCGTTTCCTGCCAGGCCGGTGGAATACCGGCCGCGGTCTGTTCCGGGTCCCCGGCCCAGCGGCAGTAATCCCGGTCACACCAGGCGTAATCGCCGTACAGGTGCGGATATTTGCCGGCCATATCCACCAGGCCGGGATTGTTGGCGCGTATGGTCCGGGTTTCATCCACCAGCCGGTTGGGTGGAAAAGACGGTGAGACATGCGTCGAGGGTGCGCTGCTGTCCGTCATGAGAAACTCACCGGACAGCGTAGTTGAATCATTCAGGTCCAGGGAGAGTTCCGTGAACCACTGCCAGCGCTCCGTTTTCTCGGTCAGGTTGAAGAACGGGGTATACTGGAAATGGCAGAAACCACCGTCCGTATTGCCCAGTACGCCCTTGTTGGTGCGGTTCCCGCCAAGTTTTTCACAGTTGGGATCGACGATGCCGCTGGCCAGCATCCCCGTGAAACCACCCACGGGCGCGGCCTTCCAGCGGTCCAGCGGCACCACGACCGCGGGCCTGCCGATACTGGACCAGCCGCCTAAAGGACTCTCCTCGTAAGGCAACACGGCCCAGTCGCGTTTGATGAGTTCGAGTTGGCTGCGCCTCATATAACTGAAGGAACTGACGGCGTGAGCGCGGTTTTGCAGCAGGCCGGTACCGAGGATGATGCCGGCCTCGGTGTCACCGGCAGAACCGTCGATGCCCTTGTAGTCCGCCGAGACCTCCACCCCGGAGAAGTCGCTGCGGGTGATATAGTTCATCACCCCGGCGATCGCGTCGGAACCGTAGGTGGACGCGGCGCCTTCCCGCAGGATCTCGACGCGCTCGAGGGCGATGGAGGGCAGCATATTCACGTCCACCAGCAATTGTGCCTGGGCGTCGATGGCATGGGGCGACCAGGTGCTGCGGCGGCCGTTGATCAGCACCAGGGGGCGGCTGGGCCCGAGCCCGCGCAGGTTGGCAGTTGCCCGGTCGGGACCGGCGCCGGCCTGGAAGAAGTCGGACTCGCCGTCCGCCCCCTGGCTGAAAGAAAGGTTCTTGATGAGCTCGATTATCGTGGGGGAGCCTTCGTAAGCAAGGTCATCCCGCGTCAGGGTGGTAACCGGCAGGGATGCATCTGCGTGGGCGCCCTTGATGTGGGACCCGGTGACTACGAGCTCCTCTACGACATCATCCTGGGCCAATCCGGCAACGGGCAACCCCATCAATATGAACAACAGCAATACAAATCTGGGTGCGTTATTGTTATGCAACACTTCACTCATATTCTCTGATCGCCACACATCGTCGGATACGGGTAATATCACTTCATGAGCTATTATATCCGGTATACGCCGGACAAGCCTGTGTTGCATTCCGCGGCCCTGTATTCCACTGCTCTTGAACATCCCTGCGTAACTTGATAAATTGTCTGCCGTTTTTCTGAAAAATGCTTCAAATCAGCATAACAGCGCCATTCAATCTCCTGATCTCTTGATGACAACTGAAAATACTGCTTTCTGGACCGGAAAAACTTTCGACGACTTCCTGTTTCGCCCGCAAAAAGGGATGACGGGTTCGCGCCGGGACATCAGCCTGGCGACTGTCCTGACCGATGGCATCTCCCTGGAGCTGCCCATCGTCTCGTCCAATATGGACAGTGTGACCGGCGCCGACATGGCCAGGGCCATGGCGATGGAAGGCGGCATAGGCGTGATCCACCGCGCCATGACTATCGAGAGGCAGGCGCGCAAGGTAGCGCAGATAAAACGCAGCCAGAGCGCGGTCATTAACCAGCCCTTGTGCCTGCCGCTGGGCACTACCATCCAGCAGGCCAGGAACTTCGCGCATAACCATTCGATTACCGGCATCCTGATCGAGACGGAACCCGGCAGCAATATCCTGGCCGGCCTGCTGTCGCAGCGGGATATGCCCTGGAACAGCGACCACGATGACCAGCCGGTAGAACGCTTCATGACCCCCTTCGACCGGTTGGTTGTCGACAAACCCGGCATTTCCATCGAGCAGGCCTCCAGCATCCTGTTCGAACACCGCATTGAGCGCCTGCCGCTTGTCGATAACGAGCGGCACATACGCGGGTTGATCACCCGGCGCGACATCTTTTCCCTGCGGGAACGTCCCTACTCCAGCAAGGATGACAACGGCCACCTGCTGGTGGCCGCTGCCATAGGCGCACGGGGCGACTACCTGGACCGTTCCGCGGCATTGCTGGAAGCCGGGGTTGACTGCCTGTTCATCGACATTGCCCACGGTCATTCCATGGTGATGGAAGAGGCCGTCAGTAAATTCCGCGGCCGTTTCGGCGACGTGCCGCTGGTGTGCGGCAATGTAGCCACCGCCGAGGGCGCGCGCTTCATGCGGGACATCGGCGCGGACGCGGTCAAGGTGGGCGTGGGACCGGGACGCGGTTGCCGCACCCGCCTGGAAACCGCGGCCGGCGTGCCGCAGTTGCAGGCGATCCGCGAAACCTGGGAGGCGCTGGGCGAATCAATCCCCATCATGGCCGATGGCGGCATCAAGACGGACAAGGATATCTTTCTCGCCCTGGTATGCGGCGCAACCACGGTCATGCTGGGCAGCGCACTGTCCGGCACCGACGAGGCGCCCGGCAGGGTCATCGAAGACCCTGTCACCCATACCAAAAAGAAGATTTACCGCGGCATGACCTCACCGGAAGCAGTGCTGGAATCACTCTATGACCCGGATAATGCGGAAGCCACCGACGCCGCGCTCGATACCCCGCCCGAAGGCCAGGAAATACAGGTACCCTACAAAGGCAGCGTCAATGACATCCTGCACCGCGTCCGCGGCCACCTGCGTTCATCCGTCAGCTACGCCGGCGAAGCCACGCTTCAGGCAGCGCGCGCAAAGATACTCAATAACCCGGAAAAATACCTGGTCCCCCTGTCCGAATCCTCCCGCCGGGAGTCCTACGAACGCTGATTCAATAACCGTCATTTTTACAGCATTTTTACAGGACACCCATACAATTTACCTGGGTGTCCTGTGTTTTTCTTGGGTGTCCTGTGTTTTTCGCTGATTCAATAATCGTCATTTTTACAGGACACCCATACAATTTACTTGGGTGTCCTGCGTTTTTCTTGGGTGTCCTGTGTTTTTCGGTACGCTATACCTTCGGGTGGCTATTCCACACCGGCGCCCGCCATATACCACCGATCAACCAGTCGGCGCTCTTCATCGGTCATCTGCGTCAGGTTTGCCAGGGGCATGGTCCTGTTGCTGACGGTCCTGTCATGAATGCGCTGGGCCCATTGCCGGATTTGTTCGGGAGTGTCGAACATTACACCGTTGGGCGCTACCGGCGCGGTGGGGTGGTCCGGTTCAGCGGAATGGCAGATATTGCAGCGCTGCACGATCACGTGTTGCAGTTGTGAGAACGAAACAGGTTCGACGGGTTGCGCAGAAGATGTTGCCGCTTCCCGGTCAGGGATGGCCCTGGATTTCGGGGCGGCGATGAACGCTGCAAGGATGAGTATAAGCAGGGCGATAACAATCAGGACGGGCGCTGCTCTCCCCTGGTTACGCAGGTTGAAGAAATGCCGGATCAGCACGCCCGCGCTGAAGATGGCGATAAGCAGCAACCAGCCGTATTCATGGCCGTAGGTCATGGGATAGTGGTGACTGAGCATGACGAACAGCACCGGCAGCGTAAGATAATTGTTATGCACCGAACGTTGATTGGCCCTGATCCCCGGCAACGGGTCCGGTTCTTCGCCGCGCTGCTTTGCCTGCACCAGTTCACGCTGCCCCGGGATGATGACCATCAATACATTGGCGACCATGATGGTGCCCAGCATGGAACCGATCTGGATATAAGCGCCGCGTCCGCTGAACAGGTGCGAAATGAAATAAATCGCGGCAACCAGGAACAGGAACCCGGCCAGCCCAATCCAGACGTCATTCCACCCGGTCCTGCATAAAAGGTCGTAGATGATCCAGGACGCCAGGATGAAACCCAGACTGATCCAGACAGCCATGGCTCCCGTTATGTCGGCGACAGCTTTATCGACCAGGTAGATGTCGGCATTGACGTAATACATCAGCACCAGCAGGGCAAAGCCCGTCAACCACGTGGTGTATGCCTCCCACTTGAACCAGTGCAGCGGCTCGGGCAACTCGCCGGGAGCGACCTTGTACTTTTGCGCATGGTAAAAACCGCCGCCGTGCACTGCCCACAGGTCGCCGGCCACCCCCTCGTCTTCCGGGTCCCGGGGCGGGACGTTAAGATTCAGATCCAGCCAGACGAAATAAAACGAGGAACCGATCCAGGCGATGCCCACAATCAGGTGCGCCCAGCGCAGCAACAGGTTCAGCCATTCCAGGATGTACGCTTCCATTATTAATCTATCCGCAGATGACGCAGATGAACGCAGATATGATAGATGATTCGTAGAGGCATGAAATATCTGATTTCACGTAATGAAATAAAACATCTGCGCTAATCTGCGTCATCTGCGGATTAATATAAATCTGTGGATTTTATTTTAAGCAACTGGGCGGCAACGGAAACGGCGATGACGCCGGGTTCCTTTGATTCAATGCCGGGGATGCCGATGGGGCAGGTCAGCCGCTCCAGTTGCTGTTCGCTTATGCCCTTCTCCCGCAGTCTTTGCGCAAAGCGGCGTTGCTTGGTTGCCGAACCGATCAACCCGAGGAAAGCAAAGTCGTTATGGCGCAACAGGGCTTCACACAAATCCTGGTCAAGCTGGTGGTCGTGGGTCATGACAAGGCAATATGCCTGTTCAGGCAGGCTCTCCACCTCTGCGACCGGGTTATCGCTGAGCCGGGCCTCCACGTTGGACGGCAATTCCGGCGGAAACTGCCCGGCGCGGCTGTCAACCCAGGTAATGCGGCAGTCTGATGTGTCGGCCAGGATGTTCACCAGTGCAGCGCCAACGTGACCGGCGCCGAACAGCGCGACCTGGTATTTACAGGGCGATATCATTTCAAAAAACAATGCGTCCGATGTGTCCGGCAGGGTCGATTGCGTTTCGACCAGGGGATGCAACAAGGCCGCTTCCGGCGTGCCGGCTGCGGACAGGAGTTCATGCGCCTTGCGCGCGGCGAGTTCATCGAGGCCTTTGTCGCCCAGGCTGCCGGTGGCGCCGGTTTCGGTGAAGATTATTTTACCGGAATAATGTCCGCTTTCAGCGGAAAGTGTTTTACTGGATTCCCGCCTGCGCGGGAATGACGAGGATGAGGCGTGGCTCACCGGCCGCGGGCGGGGGTTGCTTTGTTCAACCCCGGAGAATGGCAAGGATGAACTGCGGCATACCAGCAGCGCGCGGGTGTTGTTTTGCTCAATCCTGGCCGCTGAGTCCAACCAGTCGGACCGGCCGTTTGTCAATACCTCAAAATGCAGGAACACCGCGCCGCCACAGCACTGCTGCAGCATGGGCCCCAGGGGAAATAGTTCGATGTGGCGTTGCGCGCCCGTATCCGATACGTCAGCCAGGCGTTCCCGGGCGATACGCATGGCTTCAAACTCAAGATTACCGCCGCCGATAGTGCCCATCACTTCCGTCGCGGTCACAATCATCCGGGCGCCCGGTTCCCGCGGGGCGGACCCGGCTATATGCGCGACCGTCACCAGCACGCAGGGATCCCCACGGGATACAACATCCTGCAACACCGAAAAACAGCGGTTCATGCAGCCGCCCGGCGCTTGCCACTGGCGGCTTTTGACTTTTGCTGCAACAGCTCTTCAATACTGTTCAATACCTGCTCCGGAGTGGCCGGCGCGTGTAACACCGGACTGAAGCCAGCGCCGCGCACAGAGGCGATGGCGTCTTTCAGCGCGTGAAATACCGATATGGCCAGCATCAGGGGCGGTTCGCCCACCGCCTTGGAGCGGTAGATCGTCTCTTCCCGGTTCCTGCCCCAATCGACCAGTTCCACGTTATATTCCTGCGGCCAGTCGGCGCCGGTCGGGATTTTGTAGGTGGACGGGGCATGGGTCATGAGTTTGCCGGCAGGGTCCCAGCACAACTCCTCACCGGTCAGCCAGCCTGCGCCCTGCAGGAAACCGCCTTCCACCTGTCCCATATCGATGGCCGGGTTCAACGACTCTCCTGCATCGTGCAGGATGTCCACCCGCACTATCCTGTGCTCGCCGGTCAGGGTGTCCAGCAGCGCCTCGGTCACCGCCGCGCCGTAGGCGAAATAGAAAAACGGGCGGCCGGTCAATGTCTGCGCGTCATAATTTATTTTCGGGGTGCGGTAAAAGCCGGTCGCGGACAGGGAAATACGCGCCAGGTAAGCCCGGTCGGTCAACTCGGCAAAATCGACCAGGTCTTCGCCCACCCGTACGCCTGCCGGGGTAAAACGCACCTGCTCCTCCGGCACGCCATAGTGTTGCGCGGCAAACCCGGTCAGACGCTGCCTGATTACCATGGCGGCCGCCCTGGCCGCCATACCGTTGAGGTCACTGCCGGACGAGGCGGCGGTTGCGGAGGTGTTCGGCACCTTCCCGGTGTTGGCCGCGGTGCACTTTATCCTGTCCCGGCCGACCTGGAACTCCTCGGCAATGACCTGGGCGACCTTGGTGTACAACCCCTGCCCCATCTCGGTGCCGCCGTGGTTCAACATGATGCTGCCGTCGCGGTACACGTGCAGCAGGGCGCCGGCCTGGTTGTAGTGCGTCGCGGTAAATGAAATCCCGAACTTGACCGGAGTCAGGGCAATCCCTCGCCTGAGGATGCCGCCGCCGTCATTGAACGCCTGCACTGCCTTGCGCCTTTCCCGGTAACCGGACTTTACTTCAAGCTCATCCACCAGTTCATGGATAATGTTGTCCTCCACGGTCATGCGGTACGGCGTCACGTTCCTGTCGTTCTTCCCGTAGAAATTGACCCTGCGCACGTCCAGCGGGTCTTTATCCAGAAAACGGGCAATTTCATCGATGACGTTCTCGATACCCATCATCCCCTGGGGTCCGCCGAAACCCCGGAAGGCCACGTTGGACGCCTTGTGGGTCTTGCAGCGGTGGGACGCTATGCGCACGTGTTCCAGGAAATAGCAGTTGTCGCCGTGGAACATGGCGCGCACGTTAATGGGACCGGACAGGTCAGCCGAACGCCCGCAATCGGAAGCCAGCTCAAGATCGATGCCTTCAATCATTCCGCGCGCATCAAAGCCGACACTGTAGTCGATCCGAAAACCATGGCGCTTGCCCGTGATGGTCATATCGTCGTCCCGGTCGACACGTAATTTTACCGGCCTGCCGGTCCTGTACGCGGCCACTGCGGCAATCACCGCGAACAGGGCCGGAGTGGTTTCCTTGCCGCCGAAACCGCCGCCCATGCGCCGGCATTCGACCACCACGTCCTTGGAAGATTTACCCAGGGCGTGGGCCACGAGGTGCTGTACCTCGGTCGGGTGCTGGGTGGAGGCGTGGACCAGCATGGCGCCGTCCTCCCGCGGGAACGCAACGGCGATCTGCCCTTCCAGGTAGAAGTGGTCCTGGCCGCCAGTCCGCAAACGGCCCTGCAACCGGTGAGCCGAGCCGGCAATCGCCTGCTCCGGCCGGCCGCGCTCAATGGTCTGCGACGGGATCACGAAGGATTGCTGCGCCATGGCGCTGTCTATATCCAGGACGGCCGGCAGTTCCTCATAGTCAATCCTGGCCCGGCGCGCAGCCTTGCGGGCGTTGTTCACCGTATCGGCCAGGACAACAAATACGGACTGCCCCACGTATTCAACCAGGCCGTCGGCAAATACAGGATCATCCGCCAGTATGGGGCCGTGGTTGTTGTCGCCGGGGATATCCTCCGCAGTGATGATCTCCACCACCCCCGGCGAGGACCGGACGTCCGAGAAATCGATATGCCTGATGCGGGCATGGGCTTTTTCGCTGCAGCCTATGGCGGCGAACAGCATCCCCCTGGGTTCCGGCTGATCATCCACGTATTCGGCTTCGCCGCTCACGTGCAGGTGGGCGCTTTCATGGGGCAGCGCCTTGCCGGCGCCGGGGAGTTCCCTCGTTTCCGTCATCGCGCCCATATCCCGGCTTCGGCTCCTGTCGTTTCCAGGTAAAACCGTTTCAGCAGGTTGCCGGCCACGCGCCGGCGGTAGGCGGCCGAGGCGCGCATGTCGGTCAGCGGTTGATAATCTTCTGACAGGGCCTCGACCGCCGTTTCGACCGTCGTCTCGTTCCAGGGGCGGCCGCGCAATGCGGCCTCGCAACGGCCCGCTCTCTGCGGGACCGAGGCCATGCCGCCGTAGCAGATGCGCGCTTCGGCAACCGCGTCCGCCTCGACCTGCACCCAGTATGCGCCGCAAACCGATGAGATATCCTGGTCGTAGCGTTTGGCGATTTTGTAGGAACGGAAATGCCTGCCGCTCCCCTGCGGCAATGGAATCCGCACGGCCTGCACGAACTCGGACGGCTGCAGGGCTGTTTTACGGTAGTCCAGGTAAAATTCGTCCAGGGGTAACCGGCGCGTGGCGCTTCCGCATCGCAATACCAGGTCGGCGCCCAGGCTGATGAGCGCCGGCATGGTGTCGCCGATTGGCGAACCATTGGCGATATTGCCGCACAGGGTTGCGGCATTGCGGATGGGTGGTGAGCCAAACCTGCGCATGATTTCATACAGTTCCGGATAGTGCTTTTCCAGGGCCGCAAACGCATCGGTAAGACTTGTCGCGGCGCCGATCTCCAAGCGCTCTCCGGTCTCATCGACGTAGTCCAGTTCGCCGACCCGGCCCAGGTAGATGATGACGGGTAGTTCCCGGTATGCCTTGGTGACCCACAAACCCACGTCGGTGCCGCCGGCCAGGATGGTGGCGTCCGGGTGCCGTATCAACAGTCCGGCCAGTTCGGAGAGGCTTTCCGGGGCATGAAACCTGCCGCCTGCCGTGCTATCAGGGCATCCTGCAGCCTGCAAACCGGAGTTGTCCCCATCAGACAACTCAAGTGAAACACCGGGACGGATATCTTCGAGACGCCGCGTCAACTCCTGTTCATCGAGCAGGTCCCTGCCATAGTCGTACATCGTGGCTGCGGCGCTGATGATGGGCCGGTAACCGGTGCAGCGGCAAAGGTTCCCCGACAGCGCATCATCGATCTCCGCACGGTTCGGTTCGGCGTTGTTCCTGTACAGGGCAAACAGCGACATGACAAACCCGGGAGTACAAAAGCCGCACTGGGAACCGTGACAGTCCACCATGGCCTGTTGCACGGGATGCAGTCCGTTCCTGCCGAGTTTCTTCAGGCTCTCCACGGTGTACAGGGCCTTGCCGTTCAGGGTCGGCAGGAACTGGATACAGGAATTCACGGAGCGGAAACGCGCCTGTTGCCCGTCCAGGTCGGCAACGACCACGGTGCAGGCCCCGCAATCCCCCTCGGCGCAGCCTTCCTTGGAACCTGTGCGTTGCAGGACGTCCCTCAGGTAGTTCAATACGGTGGTCGTCGGCGCGACATTTGCGATTTCATGTACAGTATCGTCCAGCAGGAAGCGAATTGTCCCGTTTTCCGCGCCGTTGGCGTTTGTATCGGACATGGCGTCAACTGCCGCGGTAAGTGCTGTAGCTCCAGGGCGAAACCAGCAAGGGCACGTGATAGTGTTCGGCGGAGGCGGCAATGCCGAAACGCAATGTCACCCGGTCGAGAAAAGGCGGATTGGGCAACTCAACCTCCCGGCCCGTAAAATACCCGGCTGTGTGAAACACCAGTTCCCAGACGCCGACCCTGAAATCCTCGCCTTCGAGCAGGGGACTGTCGCAACGGCCACTCCGGTTTGTAACGGTGGATTTAACCAGGGTACGATTGTCGCCATCAATCGAAAACAACTCGATGGTCATACCCGCTGCCGGAACGCCGTGCGCCGTATCCAGAACATGTGTAGTGAGAAAACCCATATTATTCAGATAATTCTAGCAGAATCCTGGCAAACCTTATCGCTCCGTTTGCATGACAACATCCACTTCCGCGATCAGCGCTGATTTGGCCTCTGCATCAAGCCAGGATGCTTCGAAGGAATTCCGGGCCAGTTGCCCCAACTCTTCGCGGGTAAGTCCAAGAGCTTCGGCTACCGCAATGTAGTTCTCATTGACGTAGCCGCCGAAATAGGCAGGGTCGTCGGAGTTGACGGTGACGAACAGGCCCAGGTTCAACATACGTTTCAAGGGATGCTCCCTGATGTCGTCCACTACCCGGAGTTTCACGTTGCTGAGCGGGCACACGGTCAGCGGAATGCGCCTGCGCACCAGTTCCGCAACCAGGCCGGCATCATCAAGCGCGTTGTTGCCGTGGTCGATGCGCACCACCTCGAGTACGTCCAGGGCTTCCCGGACATACTCCGCAGGACCTTCCTCTCCGGCATGCGCCACTGCCACAAAACCCGCAGCCCGGGCGCGCCGGAATACCTCGCGAAACTTGCCTGGCGGATTACCGAGTTCGGATGAATCAAGCCCGACCCCGGCGATACGGTCCCGGTACGCCATGGCCGCGTCCAGGGTTTCCAGGGCGTCTGCCTCGTCCAGGTGGCGCAGGAAACACAGGACCAGGCGCGAACTGAGGCCCAGCCTGGCCCCGGCATCAACCAGGGCCCGGTTGATGCCATCGATAACGGTGGCAAATTCAACCCCGCGCCCGGTGTGGGTCTGCGGATCAAAGAAGATCTCGACGTGACGCACATTCTGCGTAAAAGCCCGTTGCAGGTACGCCCAGGTCAGGTCATAGAAGTCCTGCATCTCAAGCAGCGCGCCGGCGCCGGCATAATATATATCGAGAAAATCCTGCAGGTTGGAAAACCGGTAAGCCGCGCGCAACTCCTCAACCGAGGAATACGGCAACCGGATTCCGTTGCGCTCCGCAAGGGCAAACATCAACTCGGGTTCCAGCGTACCCTCGATATGCAGGTGCAACTCCGCCTTCGGCAAGGCGGCTATGAAAGCAGCCAAATGACCGCTTTCCCGGGCGCCTGCCAGAACAGGCAAAACATCGCTCATCTCATTCAACTCCGGGTGATACCGTGCGGCTCAGTATCGGGTAAATCCGTGCTTTCAGTCAAACGGTTTGACCGTTACCACGATTTGCATCATGTGCCGAGTTTCCCTAACTATCTTGCATATTGTATACTTTACCCATGTCGAAGACCCCGGTTAAATGCAAGGGCACCCTGTTTATCATCTGCGCGCCTTCCGGCGCCGGAAAGAGTTCCCTTGTGCGGGCGCTGGTGGATGCCGTTCCCGGCCTGGCGGTTTCCATTTCCCATACGACCCGGCCCCCGCGAACCGGTGAGAAGCATGGGGTGGATTATTTCTTTGTCGGTGAAGACGAGTTTCAAACCTTGCTTGAGCAAAACCTGTTCCTGGAACATGCCACCGTTTTTGACCATCTTTACGGCACATCGCGCGCCTGGGTGCAGGAGCAACTGGCGGCCGGGAAGGACATCATCCTGGAGATCGATTGGCAGGGAGCGCAGCAGGTGCGTTCCATTATCAAGGATACCGTCAATATCTTTATCCTGCCCCCTTCCCTTGCGTCCCTGGAAGAGCGCCTGAAGGGACGGGGGGATGAAGAACCGAATATCAGCCGCCGAATGCGGGATGCCGTGAGCGAGATCGAACATTATGGAGAATTCGACTACCTGGTAGTCAATCATTTCTTTGACAGAACGCTGAAACAACTGTCCGCCATCATTCTCAGCGCCCGGCATGAGTACCACAGGCACCGGGATTATTACGAATCATTGCTCGGAGAACTGTTGCAATGAGGCGGAACTGCCGGTAAACTTGTATGTTATTCAAATAGATAATGCAGGAATCCCAATGGCAAGACTGACTGTAGAAGACTGTCTGGAAAATCTCGAAAACCGCTACGACCTGGTTTTGCTGGCAAGCAAACGCACCCGCCAGTTGCTGATGGGCAATGATCCCCTGATTGAGGATCAGTCGAACAAGCCCACGGTGATAGCTTTGAGGGAAATCGCGGCGGGAGTTGTAACGTATGAAAACATCGAAACCCTCGGCAAACCCCGGTTTGAGCCTGATATAGAAGATATCGAATTCCAGACGGTAGACTCGGCAGAGCTGCCGAATGAGGATTCGTTCTGACCGGTAACCTCAGACCCTTCCCCGCCACTCCCTGAACCGCTGCCGGCCCCTGCTGCCGCAGGCAAGGGTCGGGCGGGTTTTCCCCTTTTTCCGGCAACTCGGGTTATACTTTCCGTTATGACGACTATTTCCGAACTCGAGAAAAGGATAGGTGGCTACCTCACTTCCGATGAGGTTGAAAAGGTACGCCGCGCCTACGAGTTCAGCGCCTCGGCACACGAAGGGCAGCACCGGAAAAGTGGTGAACCATACATCAGCCACCCCCTGGAAGTGGCCGGTATTCTTGGTGATATGCATATGGATCACCAGACTCTTGCGGCGGCTATCCTGCACGACGTCATCGAAGATACCGCTATCGACAAAAAAGAAATCGTGCGCCGCTTCGGCAAAGGTGTTGCGGAACTGGTTGACGGCGTCAGTAAACTGACCCAGGTTGAATTTGATTCACACGCGGAAGCCCAGGCTCACAACTTTCGCAAGATGCTGATGGCCATGAGCAACGATATCCGCGTGATCATGGTGAAACTGGCCGACCGCCTGCACAACATGCGCACCCTGGGCTCCCTGGAACCGTCCAAGCGGCGGCGCATCGCCAGGGAGACCCTGGAGATTTACGCCCCGATTGCCCAGCGCCTGGGGATAAACAGTATTCGCCTGGAACTGGAGGACCTGGGCTTTGCAACGCTCTACCCCATGCGTTACCGCATCCTGAACGAGCAGGTCATCAAGGCCAGGGGGCATCGCAAGGAGATAATCGACAAGATAAGAAACTCCATCAAACGCCGGCTGAGACAGGAGAAAATTCCGGCCAAGGTAATCGGCAGGGAAAAACACCTGTACGGCATTTACCGGAAAATGCTGGAAAAGGACCTGTCCTTCAGCGAAGTCCACGATGTTTACGCATTCCGGATCATAGTCGATGAAGTGGACACCTGCTACCGGGTGGTCGGCACCGTACATAACCTGTACCGCCCGGTCCCGGGGAAATTCAAGGACTATGTGGCGATTCCCAAGTCAAACGGATACCAGTCCCTGCACACCGTCCTGTTCGGCCCTTACGGCGTGCCCCTGGAAGTACAGATAAGGACACAAGACATGAACGACGTTGCCGAGGTGGGCATTGCAGCTCACTGGTTATACAAGTCGGGTCCGCCATCCGACCGCACCGGCGCGCACAAACGCGCCCGTGAATGGTTGCAGCACGTCATGGAAATGCAGACTACGGCAGGCAACCCCCAGGACTTCCTGGACCATGTCAAAATCGACCTGTTCCCTGAATCCGTTTATGCGTTCACGCCCAAGGGAGATATCTTCGAACTGCAAAAGGGCGCAACGGCAGTGGACTTTGCCTACGCAATTCACACTGACGTAGGCAACAGTTGCGTGGGAGTCAGGATCGACCGGCGCCTGGCGCCGCTAAGCACCCACCTTGTCACGGGACAGACCATCGAAGTCATTACCGCGCCCGGGGCAAAACCGGACCCCGCCTGGTTGAATTTTGCCGTTACCGCGAAAGCCAGGGCGAATATCAGGCACTACCTGAAAAATCTTCGCAAGAGTGAGGCGCGCTCCCTGGGCAAGCGCCTGCTTGGCAGGGAACTCAAAACATTCTCCTCCGGCTATGATGAAATCAAGCCTGCCCAATGGACCAAACTGCTGAAGGAATTTAACCTGGACGACCAGAATGAATTACTGCAGGAAATAGGGTTGGGCAACCGGATTGCCGCCCTGGTTGCAAGGCAACTGACGGAGAAACCGGTACCGGCGCGAAAGAGAGCAAGAAAAAATAATGCGCCGCTGAGTATAAGCGGGACCGAGGGTATGGTGGTCAACTTTCCCAAGTGCTGCCTGCCCATCCCCGGCGACCCAATTCTGGGGTTTGTCACGACGGGCCGCGGCATTGTCGTGCATCACCAGACCTGCCCGAACGTTACGGAATTCAGGAATCATCCGGACAAATGGCTGGATGTTGCCTGGGAAGAGCAGATTGACGGCAGCTTTCCCACCAACATCAGGGTGGAAGTCACCAACCAGCGCGGTGTTCTAGCCAAGATCGCCACGGAAATCGCCGCGCGTAACGCCAATATCGTCAGTGTGGAAATGCACGACAAGGATGACCGCTATACGACTCTGAAATTCGTCGTGGAAGTTACCGACCGGTTGCACCTGGCCAACATCATCAGGCGGATCAGGAACATCCGTCACGTATCCAGGATCAGCAGGAGATAAGCGCTCCGGCTCGTGGGTCCCGAACTACGCCCAACTCTCAGCGATCCGGTCGTTAAATTAAAAGGCGTCGGTCCGCGCACCGGTGAACGCCTGCAGCACCTGGGAATCCGCAAGGTCCAGGACCTGTTGTTTCACCTCCCCCACCGGTATATCGATCGGACCCGGCTTGTTCCCATCGGCAGCCTGAGGTCCGGCGACAGCGCCTTGTGCCAGGGGACGATTGAACTGATCCAGGCGCCGGCAGGACGGCGCCGGAGCCTGCTGTGCCGCATCAGCGACGGTACCGGGGCCATAACCCTCAGGTTCTTTCATTTCACCCGGGCGCAGCAGGCCGGCCTGAAGCAGGGCATGTGCCTGCGCTGCTGGGGCCAGATAAGGCGCGTCAACCAGGCGCTGGAAATGGTCCATCCCGAATACCGGCGGGTGGACGCAGACGGGGACGACCACCTGGAACAGACGCTGACACCCGTATACCCATTGACCCAGGGGGTTTCCCAGTTCAAGCTGCGCAACCTGACCGGGCAGGCGCTGGAAACCATGTCCCGGGACAACACCGGCCTGGCCGAATTGCTGCCGCACCGGATCCTGCAACAGTTTTCCGCTTTCAACCTGGACCAGGCATTACGGTTCGTGCACAGGCCACCGCGGGATGCGGACCTGGACAGCCTGACGGACGGCAACCATCCGGCCCAGCACCGCCTGGTTTTCGAGGAACTGCTGGCGCACCACTTGAGCCTGCGCCTGATCAGGAAAACAGTCCGGGCGCGGGCCTCGTTCGTTATCGGCAACAAGGCTGACGGCAGGATCAGGACCTTCCTGGACAACCTGCCGTTCGAACTGACGGGCGCGCAGAAGCGGGTCCTGGCAGAAATCCGCAAGGACATGCTGAAACCTGCACCGATGCTGCGGCTGGTCCAGGGCGATGTCGGTTCCGGCAAGACCGTGGTGGCCGCTATCGCCGCCCTGCTGGTTATCCGTTCCGGCTACCAGGTCGCCCTGATGGCCCCTACGGAAATACTTGCGGACCAGCATTATTTCAATATCAGGCAATGGTTCTCGCCTATCGGCATCCCGGTATCGCTGCTGACCGGGAAACAGCCGCGCAATGAGAAGGAAGACGTACTGGCGCGTCTGAATTCTGCGCAACCAATGGTTGTGGTCGGTACCCACGCGTTGTTCCAGGACCAGGTTGCATTCGGCAATGTCGGCTTGATCATTATCGACGAGCAGCACCGTTTCGGTGTCGACCAGCGGCTCGCCCTGCTGGAAAAAGGCATGGAAAAAACCCGGCAATCCCACCAGTTGATTATGACCGCGACACCTATTCCCAGGACACTCGCCATGACCTTGTTCGCAGACCTGGATATTTCCGTTATCGACCAGTTGCCCCCCGGACGCCGTCCCATCAAGACAACGGTGATATCTAATGAAAAACGGGAAGGAGTCATCGAACGCATCCATGAAGTCTGCAAACAGGGCCGGCAGGCTTACTGGGTATGTACATTGATAGAAAACTCGGAAACGCTGCAGTTACAGGCGGCTGAAGAGATTCAGAAACACCTGGCCCGGCAATTGACCGGCTTAACCGTCGGCCTGATCCACGGCAGGATGAAAAGCTCCGACAAGGAGATGGTGATGGATGATTTCAAGGCCGGCAAGACAGATCTGCTGGTAGCGACCACGGTGATAGAGGTGGGTGTTGACGTTGCCAACGCCAGCCTGATGATCATTGAGAACGCCGAGCGCCTGGGACTGTCCCAGTTGCACCAGTTACGCGGCAGGGTCGGCCGGGGTTCCCAGGCGAGCGATTGTGTCTTACTCTACCAGACACCGCTGTCGGATAATGCCCGGGTAAGATTGAACAGGATGCGGGAAACCAACGACGGGTTTGCGATTGCACAAAGCGACCTGGAACTGCGCGGTCCCGGGGAGATTCTGGGGACAAGGCAAACAGGTTTGCCGGAGTTGCACATCGCCGATTTCGTGCGGGATGCGCACCTGATCCCGAGAGTCCGGCAAGCCGCCGACGTTGTCCTGTCTGAAAGCCCGGAACGGGTGAATAAACTGGTATCGAGATGGCTGAGCGCCAAGATCGACTTCGGCAAAGTCTGACAAGGCTCTGTCAGCCAGTAAAGGCAAGATCCGCCGACTATGCGGAGCTGATCCGCCTGGACAGGCCCATCGGCTGGTTGTTGCTGTTATGGCCCACACTCTGGGCCTTGTGGATTGCCAACGCGGGCATGCCGACATTGCACCTGCTGGCGGTGTTCGTCCCGGGTGTATTCCTTACCCGGTCCGCCGGGGTGGTCGTCAACGACCTGGCTGACCGGGATTTCGACCTGCACGTCGACCGCACCAGGAACCGCCCTGTCGCGACCGGCAGAGTTTCGGCAAAAGAGGCCCGCGGCATCATCGCGGTTCTGACGCTGTGCGCTTTCCTGCTGGTGCTTACCACCAACCTTCTGACCGTATTGTTATCGATCTTCGCTGTCTGTATTACAGTGCTGTATCCTTTTATGAAACGCTACACCTACCTGCCGCAGGTGTTTCTCGGATTCGCATTCAGCTGGGGCATTCCCATGGCATTCGCCGCCTCCACCGGCGGCGTGCCGGCAATTGCCTGGCTGATCTTCACTGCGAACATGCTCTGGGTATTAATCTACGACACCATGTATGCCATGGCGGACCGGGAAGATGATTTACGCATCGGCCTGAAATCCACTGCCATACTGCTGGACGACGCGGACCGCGTCATTATCGGCATCATACAGGTCATGTTTATCGCGGCCCTGTACAGTATCGGCAGCCAGACGGGGCTCGGCGCGGCCTATCATGCGGCATTGCTGTTGACCGCAACTCTTTTCATATACCAGCAATACCTGATTTATGACCGGAAGCCGGGCAGGTGTTTCAAGGCATTTCTCAACAACAACTGGGTGGGTCTGGTTATTTTTTGCGGGATCGCGTTGAGTTATGCGGGGTAAATGGGGTCAGGTCGCACAATGCACACATTTACTCCGGCACCATGACCCTGGCAGGTTTCTGCCATCCGTAGACAGGCTTCAACTCCTGCAGTCCGGCAGCTTCATCCATGATTTTCAGAGTCTCCGCCCCCGCAGGAATCTTCAGGGGCGGCGGACTGTTTGCCGCCAGCGCCCTGGTCTCGCGCTCCAGTTCCCAACCCAGGTATCCCAGGTTGCCTGCAAGCAGTATTAAAGCCGCCCATCTCATTATTGCTGATTCATGTTTGGGGTCGGGGTCAAATCACTCCCAGTTTATCAGGTGTTTCCGGTTCATTGTTGAACATTATTGTCCTGACCCCAGATATGCAGGCCCTGCAGGACCAGATGGGGTTCATGTATATGCCGGCCGGGCACCAGGGGCAGTGTCTGTTCCGCTGCTCCGCCCGTAATTATGGAAAGCAGTTCGACGCCCTGCTCTTCCCTGGTTTTACTGAAGCAGCGGTCCAGCAGGCCCGCCAGTGCGAATGCAAAACCGTTGCTGATGCAGGCTGCGGTGGAACGGCCGTATTCCAGTTCCAGGTCCTGTTCCCGGCGCCTGCGAATCCCATGGGTTTCCCGCGCCAGCGCCGCCGCCATGAGAGACAGGCCGGGCAGTATGAAGCCTCCGGCATGTTGCCCGTTTCCCAGGATGATATCGACCGTGAGCGCGGTGCCGCTGTCAATGACACAAAGCGGTTTTTTATACCTGCTCCAGGCTGACAGCATCGCAAGCCAGCGGTCCACACCCATTGCCGCCACGTCGTCATAGGCATTCCGCAACCCCCCGCGTTCCTTTTCGGTCACTGCCTGCCGCGCTTCCAGTTTCCAGGCAGATCGGACAAATTCATGCACTTGCGCAGTGACGCCGGCGCCGGCCACGCTGGCAAAATATACCTGTTCCGGTCGAGCCGGTTCCCGCCAGTTACGCCGGAGCAGTTCGGAAAGCGTATCCTGTGTATAGGTAAAAGCGCCGTGGCCGAACAGGGTTTTATCGTCGGCGCAGGCCCATTTGACCCGGGTATTGCCGATGTCTGCAAGTAACTTCAACTTATCGCCCTTACCCTAAGTTCGCCACTGCTGAATTTCTCGATATTGCCGCAGGTCTCCAGCAGTAACAGGCCGTTATCATCCACCCCCCTGACATGACCGCGCACAACCCGGCCCGGCATGTGCAGTTCCGCCTGCCTGCCCGAAAGATAGTCAAGACTTTTCCATTCTGCCACGTATTCCCCCATCCTGCCGGAAGCGACGCGCTCCAGCATGGAAAACTGCCCCGCAATGATCCTGCCCGCCAGCCTGCTCCTGGACGGCAGGCTGTGATAATGGCCGGCAAGGTCGGTGGCGGGTTGATCCAGGCCGGTTCTCGTTGCTTTATCCAGACGGATGTTGATCCCTATGCCGATCACCACGTCACAGGAAGCCGCGGTCTCACTGCGCGCCTCCAGCAGGATGCCGCCCACTTTTTTATCGGCCAGGATCAGGTCATTGGGCCACTTCAGGGAAAGCCCGGATATGTCCAGCTCACCCAATGTCCGCGCCACGGCTACGCCCGAGGCCAGGGACAAGGCGTTCAACGAGGCCGGGGCCATATCGAAACGCCATCCCAGTGACAGGTACAACCCCCGTGCGAAAGGGGACATCCAGCTCCTGCCGCGCCGGCCCTTGCCCCCATGCTGATATTCGGCCAGCACAATACGCTTGTGCAGTTCAGGTTGCCCGAACAGGTCGGTGAGACATTTGTTCGTTGATTCGGCGCCGGACAGGAGGTCCATACGGCATCCGCCCGCAGGTTGCCCCAGTTCACCGAGGATTTCATTCCGGTCCAGCAGGTCGATTTCATCATGCAGGCGGTAGCCTTTTCCATGCCTGGATTCTATCTCCAGTCCATAGCTGCGAAGTTGCTTGATCCCCTTCCAGATAACCGTCCGGCTCACACCCAGGCGGGCCGATAGCCTGTTGCCCGAATGGTATTCGTTATCCAGCAGGCAACTTAACAGTTTTATCCTATCCACCGGCTTCGTATCCGACCGCTACAGGCCGCCCGGGGTCGGAACACCACTCACTCCATGAACCGGCGTACAACCTGGGCAAGGGGTAACCGGCATGCACGGCCGCCAACAGGTTATGACATGCGGTAACACCGGAACCGCAGTAAAACGTGACGTCTTCCGGCTGCGCGTCCCCATAAATGCCGCCCAGGGCCGGGCGAAGGTTGTCGGGGGGTAAAAATTTTCCTTGTTCGTCCAGGTTGTCTTTCCAGTAACGGTTAAGCGCTCCGGGAATGTGGCCGCCCACCCGGTCCAGCGGTTCCGTTTCTCCCCTGTATCTTGTCGGTGCGCGTGAATCAATCAGCCGGGCTATGGTTGGCACTTCGTGCACCCGGACCAGGCGCCCGGTGTTGACCACGGCTCTGAAATTTCCGGCAACGGCTTGAGGCTGTTTCGCGTCCAGTTCGTAACCGGCCTGCATCCAGGCGTCCAGGCCCCCGTCCAGGACCGCTGCCCGCTCATGACCGGCATAGTGCAACAACCACCACAGGCGCGCCGCGTATGCGCCGCCCGACCGGTCATACACCACCACCTGGCTGCGGTTTTCTATCCCCATTGCAGAGAATTTTTCTTCAAGTTCCTCTGTGGAGGGCACGGGATGCCTGCCGCAATCGGTGACGGGTTGACTGCCGCTGAGATCCTTGTGCAGCCCGGCATAAACGGCGCCGGGAATATGCCCCGCCAGGTAGGATTCATAACCCGCATTCTTGTCCGCCAGGTCATACTGGCAGTCCACGATTACCCAGTCCGGATCCGACAGGCGCCCGTTCAGCATATGTGCTTGAATTAATGTGTTGTACATGGCTTTTTGTTACATATAATGAGTTGAATTGTTACCGGTAGGACAAAATGTATCATAAATTCGCGTCCAGGAAGTTGCCAGACCTGTACCTGGCGGTGATTTTACTGGCCCTCGCCATATTGCCGCACATGAGTACCGCCACCGGGAATGCCAAACAGCTTGCCGCGCTGGAGGGCGGACATCCCGCGGCCCTCCGGACGCAGGAAATGGACGAACAGGTGAGACTCGCGCGCGGCGTGTTCCTTATCGCCAAAAAGTCCATGCCCGACCCCAATTTTGCCGGGACCGTGCTGCTAATCACGGAATACGAGGAAACCGGTACCGTGGGCCTGGTACTCAACCGTCCGCTGGACAAGCCCGCGCACGACATCCTTCCTGAATTAAAGGACCTGGACCCGGGCCCGTTCAACCTGTTCCAGGGCGGCCCGGTCAGGTTGAACAGCCTGCGCCTTCTGGTGCAGACGGATGCCGATCTGGGCGCTTTCCATGCCGTTGTCGGGAACGTCTTTCAAATCAGCGACCGCCAAGGCGTGCGGAGTCTTCTCGACCGGGAACTCGGGCAGTTTCGCATTCGCCTGTATGCAGGTTATGCCGGCTGGTATCCCGGGCAACTGGAACGGGAGATGCTGCGCGGCGACTGGCTTCTGGCCAGGGCGGACACTTCCCTCATATTCACCGATGATCCGGCTTCCTTATGGGACAAACTGATCAGGGAGGAGGACATGCAGTGGGTGAAACGGGACCGGATTCCTGACTTGTCCCTTATAGGAACCTCTATTAATTCAGTGTAATGATATAATACGGAGTACTGATTTCAACCCATACTGTCCTGTTTGAGGGTGCTGCCATGAAGAAGACTCAAGACCTGTTCGGTTCCTTTTTTGACTTGCAGGACGCTCGTTTGACGAAGCTGAAGGACCCGCTGGTGCAGTTGGAGGAGGTGGTGGACTGGGCGGCATTCCGTCCGTTGCTGTCCCGTCTCCGGCCCACGGAGCGCAAGAGCAATGCGGGCGCCCCGCGCCGGGACGAGGTACTGATGTTCAAGGGGTTGGTGATACAGCACTTGTACGGCTTGAGTGATGAGCAGTTGGAGTACCAGGTAGAGGACCGGCGCAGTTTCCAGCGGTTCCTGGGGTTGGACAATGTCCATCGGGCGCCGGATGCGAAGACGTTCCGGGCGTTTCGGGAGCAGTTGGTGAAGTTGGGCCTGATGGAGGCATTGTTCGAGCAGTTTGCCGGGCAGTTGGCGGGGTTGGGCTACCGGGCGCGCAAGGGGCAGTTGGTGGATGCGTCCCTGGTGCCGGCGCCGGTGCAGCGCAACACGCGCGAAGAGAATGCCAAGGTCAAGGCCGGGGAAATGCCTGCGGACTGGGAGCAGGCGGACGCCAAGCCGAAGCGGCGTCAGAAGGACGTGGAGGCGCGTTGGACGAAGAAACGCGGCACGAGTCATTACGGGTACAAGAACCACGTGAACGTGGACAATGCGCACAAGCTGGTACGCAAGTATGATGTCACCGCGGCCAACGTGCATGATTCGCAGTTATTGGATGACCTGCTTGATGAGGACAACAGCAGCAAGGCCCTCTGGGCGGACAGCGCCTACCGGTCTGAAGAGCAGGAGCAGCGTTTGCGGGAGAAGAAGTATCGCAGTCACATCCGGCGCAAGGGCAGCCGTAACAAGCCGTTGACGATACGGGAGCAGCAGGGCAACCGCACCAGGGCAAAAGTACGGGTGCGGGTGGAGCACGTGTTCGGGGCGCAGTGTGCGACCCGCGCCAAGCTGGTCCGGTGCATCGGGCTTAAGCGCAGTGCGTTGGCCATCGGGATGATGAACCTGGTGTACAACATGCGCAGACTGTGTTACCTGCAAGGGGTCGGTGCGCCTGCTTGACGGGAAACAGGGATAAAACGGTGTCAAAACGACACCTGAGGGCGATAAAACGGCCCGATGACGGGCGTATTGAGGTGATGCGGGTCTCTGCGCACCTTACTATAGACAAATATATGAAAAAGGAACGTAACTATTCAGGGGCTATCCCCATAAACTTGGGCCATCGACCCTCGTAGAGAAGCCGCAAGGCCTCATCAGATGATACCCCATTTTTCCGGCAGGTTGAGAGATAGCTGCGGATCCGGGCAAAGATTTTTGCCCCAAGCTCTGAACGAAAGCAGCCGGAGATCTTCTGCTGGACTTTGCTCATGCGCAGGTCCCGTTCGCCTTGATTGTTGGTAAAGGGTACGTCCTGTTCCACCATAAAGCGCAGGACATCCTCCTCGAACTGAAGCACCCGTTCCAGCAGGCTTCTGGATTTGGATCGTTTCAGTCGACCTCGTTGTCCCTTATGCCGTTGTGACTCGTCCGGTGGTGGGCACTCGGTCTGTGCCACTTCCAGTAGTCGTCGGTATCGTTCCCTGAAGGCGTCAGCCTGCCTGGTGTTCAACGCACCGCCGGCCGTATCAACGGCCTTATTGATCTCCAGCAACAGGGCCTGCAGCTGTTGGGCCCACTGCTGTTTATCCTGCTCCCAGGCACGCTCCAACTCTCGCAGGTGGTGAGCATTGCACAAAGCATGGTCACAAGGAAGCTGGTAGTAGGGCTTCCAGTGGTCATGTACCAGGGTGCCGGTGTACTCGGGAAGGACGTCCATCGCCGCCATGGCGTCACCGCCGCGCTTGTCATGGGGCGCCAGCAGGGTCAGCGTGGCGCTGCATACGACATGTAGCCATTGTCGTTTTCCGCCGATGTTGATGCCGGTCTCGTCAGCATGAAGTAACGGCGCCGTCGATAGCGCCCGCTTTACCCAGTCCTCAAAGGGAGCCAGCTTCTCGTACACCTCCTGGTTAAAGTTGCAAGCGCTACCGGCGCTCAAGGAGATGCCGAACTGGTCGGCAAAGTGTTCCTCGACCCGCTTGTAGGGCAGGAGTTGGAAGTTGGACATGTAGACCGAGTGGATTTTGACCCCGGAGGCATACTGGGTCTTGACCTTCACCTGGTCCGGGAAGGGGGCGATAACTCGACGTCCCCGTTCATCCTCCAGAATTTCGGCCTGATACTCCGTAACCACCCGGGACATCCGGATATCGAACACCTGACGGCGCTCATGGCCGACACACTGGAAGTGCCCATCGCCGGGAAGCGTGGCACGGTCCACCTGAAGCAACTCGACCTGGTCCGGATCATCGACCAGTGCCAAGTGATGGCCGGTATGGCCTTGCCGGGCGCCGGGCTTGTTGTTGCCGTTGCTGCGCGTCTTCTTACGATTGGGGTCACTGGATGGGGGCTTGCTGCTGTTGCGACTATTGAGCCCCAATCGGTTCAACAGCAACGTGACCAGGGTCAACAACAGCTCCAGCGATGCACGTAGCGCCGGCGAGAGGTTTTTCTCCTCTTCGACCTGCTTTTTGACCTTGTCGAGGGTCGGTTCGACCTCGAGGGTGTCGATCTTCATGGGCCGGGCTACTCGAACCGCTCGCCCGCTTCCACCGCCATGATCGAGGAGAGGACGGCCAACCGTTCGGCAGGGGGCATGGCCTGATAGCGTCGCCCCCAACTGTGCGCCTTGCGCTTGATGCTCTGGCGGTGGGTGAAGTTGCGCCCCGCATAGGCGGGCCAGTGCACCCGACCCGGCGTGAAATTGAACCACAGCTTCTCAGTTCTGACCCCAGCCTGGTTCATCACCTGCAGTTCCAGGGTACGCCATTCCTCCAGCAGGTCGTCGTAGAGCGTTGAGGGGTAGCCAGAGAGGATCACTGAACAGGGTAGTGACTTGAGCAGTGCCAGCAGCTCGACATGATCGTGTTCCTCATACTCGAAACGGTAACGGCGCGCGGAGCGGCGGGTAGGGTGCAGATAAGGGGGGTCGCAGTAGAGCAGTGCACGACCGTGAAAGTCGAACTCCCGGAGAAACCGATGCGCACAGCCATGCACCTTCTCGACCGGATAGTGACACTCGAACCGAGCCAGTGGAGCAGGGTCAAGATCGATGGCGATGTTACGCAACGCCGGTGGCTTGCGCTGCATGATCGCTCCACCCCCAAGATGGGTCTCAATGTAGGTGTCATGTGGCGGCATCAGGGCAATGATCGGCTGGCACAGACCTGACGTCGCTTTGGAACCAAAGTAGTTGCTCATGACTGCATCACATTCTCTCATCGAGGATAGACCACAGCATAGATAGTTCTTCCTATGCTGTCAAGGGCAAATATAGGAAGGTTTTGGTTCAGTGGGTATGATTATGAATTGGTTCTGTGGAATGCGTTAGTAAAGTACCCCTGAATAGTTACAAAGGAACCTGCTCAGACCTGAAATTATCAATTAATAGAGGTTCCCTTATATCAAAATAATCTATAAATAGCATTACTTATTATAGATTGGAATAAGTAATGCTGTTAGAATGCCGCCTTTTCACCAAACGGGGCAAAATCCTGTTTCGTTCCGTACTATTTGAAAGCAGATCATGACAACAGAAACTTTTGATATCGAAACCCATGCAAAAACCTACCAGGACAAGGGACCGGCCGATATCCTGCGCCTTGCCTACGGTAATTTCGACAATATAGCCATATCCTTCAGCGGCGCCGAAGATGTGGCGCTTATCGATATCGCCAGCCGTATAACTTCCAGCCTGAAGGTCTTCTCGCTGGATACGGGCCGTTTGCACAGCGAGACCTACCGTTTCCTGGAGCAGGTCAGGGAGCATTACAATATCGAACTTGAAGTGTTGTCTCCGGATGCCGCGCAACTGGAGGCATTCGTACGGGATAAAGGGTTATACAGTTTCTACAAGGACGGCCATAAGGAATGCTGCGGAGTCCGAAAAATCGCTCCCCTGCGGCGTAAACTGCAAACGCTGGATGCCTGGGTCACCGGCCAGAGGAAGGACCAGAGCCCCACCAGGGCCAATGTAAGCGTGATGGAAACCGATTCGGCATTTTCCACCCCGGGGCATGCCTTGTACAAATTCAACCCCTTGTCGAACTGGACGTCAAAGCAGGTCTGGGGTTATATCCGCGCCAACGACGTGCCCTTCAATGAATTGCACGGCAGAGGTTACACCAGTATCGGCTGCGAGCCCTGCACCCGTCCGGTATTGCCCAACCAGCATGAACGCGAGGGACGCTGGTGGTGGGAAGAGGAGACCTTGAAGGAGTGCGGCCTGCACGCGGGGAACCTGGCCCCTGGCCCCTGATTAGAGTACGAAAGTAAGAGGACACCCATGTCTTTTACAGGACACCCATGTCTTTTACAGGACACCCATATAAATTATGTGGGTGTCCTGTAAAACTGTAAAAGATACTGACCCCTGATCAGAGAACGGGCAGTTCCAGGCCGCCGAACAGACTTTCCAGTTCTTTCCTGTCGTCAGTGCGGGCCGCTTGTTGCACCACTTCGCGCTCCAGGTGCGGCGCAAATAATTCAATGAAATCATACATGTAGTTTCGCATGAAAATGCCGCGCCGGAACCCGATGCGTGTGGTGGCCTGCTCAAACAGGTGGCCGGCGTCAATACACTTCAGGTCGGCGTCCAGTTCCTCATCATAAGCCATGCTCGCGATGATGCCTGTACCCATGCCTGTTCTTACGTAAGTCTTGATCACGTCGGCATCGGTAGCGGTAAACACGACCTGCGGCTGCAGGCCGGCATCGTTAAAAGCGCGGTCCAGTTGCGAACGGCCGGTAAATCCGAATACATAGGTCACTATGGGATAAGCGGCTACGGCCTCCAGGGTCAGTTCGTCGAGCCGCGCCAGCGGGTGGTCGTGGGGAACGATAACACTGCGATTCCAGTGATAACAGGGCATCATGACCAGGTTATCGAATAACTCGAGCGCTTCGGTGGCAATGGCAAACTCAACAGTCCCCTTCGCTGCCAGTTCCGATATCTGCATGGGTGTGCCCTGGTGCATGTGCAGGACGACATCCGGATATTTCCTGCGGAAGCTCCGGATTACGGAAGGCAGAACATAGCGCGCCTGGGTATGTGTCGTCGCTATTGAAAGCGTTCCCTTGTTTTCATCCGTATATTCCAGCGCCACCTGTTTTAATTTATCCGCCTTGTCCAGGATTTCGCCGGCCAGCGCTATAATCACTATGCCTGCCTGCGTAATGTCTGTGAGGTGTTTGCCGCCGCGCTGGAAGATTTTCAAACCCAGTTCATCTTCAAGCATGCGGATTTGCTTGCTGATGCCTGACTGGGATGTATACAAGCTCTCAGCAGTAGCCGATACGTTGAGTCCATGCCGGGCGACCTCCCGGATATAGTGCAATTGCTGTAATTTCATCCTGTTAGCCTCTCTGTTTCGGACCCTTATGACGTTCAGTTCTAAAAATATCGAAAATTATCACTTTTAAGTATAAATAATAAGGCTTAAAGTATCCCTCTTTTTTAATCTGATGTAACACTCTTATGGACTTTGGTTTTACCTTTGCCGGCTTTGTGGTCGGTTTTATTATCGGGCTTACCGGCGTGGGGGGCGGTTCCCTCATGACGCCGATCCTGGTGCTTGTTTTCAGCATCAAGCCGGCGGTAGCGGTGGGAACCGACCTGTTATACGCCGCCATAACCAAGGGCGGGGGAATTTTATCCCATCACAGGCAGCGGACAATTGACTGGAGAGTTGTCAGGCTGCTGTCCGCCGGCAGCATACCGGCTACCTTGCTTTCCGTTCTGATACTGAAACAACTGGCCGGCATGGGCATCAACTATGAGCCCATCATTACCTCCATGCTCAGTATAGCCCTGATCCTGACCTCGCTGGTTATCCTGTTCAAGAGCCAGTTACAGTCGCTCGGCAGGACTGAGCCGTTCCAGTTTATACGTATTATCCACAGGAGATTACGCGCGCCGATGACCGTGCTTGCCGGCTTCATTATCGGCATCCTGGTGACTTTCTCGTCGGTGGGCGCCGGCGCCCTCGGCGCGGCGTTCCTGTTTTTTCTCTATCCCCGGTTTAATACCGTAAGAATTGTCGGTACGGACCTCGCCCACGCAGTACCCATTACCGCGATAGCGGGCCTGGGCCACTGGCACCTGGGCTCGGTAGACTTTCAATTGCTGCTCAGCCTGGTAATCGGTTCGCTCCCCGGTATCTACCTGGGGAGTCACGCCGGTGTGCAGTTGCCGGAAAAATTCATGCGTATGCTGCTTGCCCTGATGCTGCTGCTGATCGGCGGGCGCCTGGCAGTACTGTGAGAGTATGGGGTCCCGGTAAAAAAACCCCGTTAAAAAACGGGGTTTTTTACAGGTTATTCATAGCACTGGCGTTTCAGTTCGCCTGGGCCTGGCGGTATCGGTTGATCATTGCCGCCATCTGGTCCTTGACGTGCAGTTTTTCTTTTTTCAGGTTATCCAGCGCGTAGCCATCGAGGGGAGTTACTCCGGAATTGGCGTCCTTGACTTTCTCCTTCAATTCGCCATGTCTTGAATGCAGCCGTTTAAAATTTTCGTTTTCGTTCAGTAATGCATCAACTATCTCCTGCTCATATTCAAACATAGAGTCCTCCTTCAAATCAGGTTTTCATTATGGGGATTTCATAATCTAAAGTTAGTCCAAATTTTCCCGGACTACAAGCAAAAAATTCTTATCTTTAGCGTAAAATGCAACTATCATTATCAAACAGGATGCCATTCCCGATGCCCGTCAATGATTCCTCACTGAAGTCCAGTATGATCTTTTTTGCGCTATGCCTGTTTTCCGCATTGACCGGTTACGCCCATGCTTCCGAAGAACAGGGAAAGGTTTTCAACCTGACCGGTATCAGTGAGGGAATTTACGTACACCAGGGTGAACACGTGGACCTGGACCACCCGGACCACGACGATATGGCCAATATAGGCTTCATAATCGGCGACAAATGTATTGCCGTCATTGACACGGGAGGCTCCGCGACCATCGGTCTTGCCCTGAAGACCGCCATCAAAAGCAAATCCTCCCTGCCTGTATGCTACGTGATCAATACCCATATCCACTTTGACCACGTGCTGGGTAATATCGCGTTCAAGGAGTTTGGTCCTGAATTCGTCGGCCATGCAAACCTGGTCGAGGAAATGGAGCAGAACCGTTCCTTCTTCCTGTCTGAATTTGCCGCAGACCTGGGGGAAAACCCGTCGGAAGCCTCAATTATCGGTCCCGACATCACTGTTTCCGATACGCTGGATCTTGACCTCGGCAACCGGGTAATTACGCTCAGGGCGCACCCCCCGGGCCACACCTATACCGACCTGTCGATTTATGATCATAAAACCGGGACACTCTGGCTGTCCGACCTGCTTTTCATAGAAAGGATACCGGTCTTCGACGCCAGCCTGAGGGGCTGGCTGAAGATCATGGAAACACTGAAAACACAACAGGCGAATCACGTAATCCCCGGTCATGGAACCATTACCCTGCCCTGGCCGGATGCAGCAAACGCGCAGGATAACTACCTGAATATGCTGTTACGCGAAACCAGGAAGGAGATAAGCAAGGGAACATTCATGGAGGAGGTGATAGAAACCGTCGGTAAAACAGAAAAAACCGAATGGCTGCTGCACGAACAGAACCATGGGCGCAACGTCTCCAGGGCTTTCCTGGAACTGGAATGGGAGTGAAATATAATTGGGAATAACGAACGCCGGTTACGCTACTTTCCCATCAAGGCCTGCTGTTTCTGAGCGCATGATACTCGTTAACAGCTTATTGAATTTCATCAATTAATTCCTGCGTCTGCGCTCGGCCTGCCAGTTCTATTTCATTGGGAACACCTTTCTTTACAGGAGAAGAAAGGAATTCCGTGAGCAGGGCCAGTTGTTTTTTTCAGCCTGATACTGTTTATCGCTGGTAATCATTCTGAATCTCATAATCTCATAACCTGATAACAATAATGCCATTTCAGTCATATCTGAAGTAAGTTCAGCTGTTTCATCTCGGTGAAAATGATCGAAGTTACTGAAAGTACTGTTTCAACTAATAGATTTGTCTGCTTTGATTGGCAGGTGGTATCTCTATGAAAGGTTAAAGGTCACCAAAAAGTTCACCAAAAAAAGTTCACCAAAAACTGAACATCAGATACTAACACTTATCCGTGAGGACTCATCCATAACTACGGAACAACCGGGCATTGTATCAGGCATATAGAAGCGGGCAGTATTGAGGCAGAGCAGTAAGCTCAAATTCAGAGTTTGTCAGGGGTCAAGTCCATACGAACGGGATTGCATCCTTTTTGGGCAATGCTGAAACGCGTTTCAAGTCTTTTTCAGGGTCCAGTTTCGACCTGTACATGTCCGTCTCCTGTGTCAACGATCAACGTCATATGTCAGCCGCCCTTTACTTTGCATTTCCGTTTTTCCCTGGCCTTCATTTTTGCATCATATGCCTTGTCTTTTTTGCTCTGAAACAGGCGGAACAGTTCAGGCGCTCTCCTGCGTATTCCCAGCGCGGAAAGTAGAGATTTAGCCATTGTTCGTTTTATCACCTACAGTTGCAGTTTAACCCGCAAATACTCCATGCCCCTGTCGCCCTTGACGCGGTTGCAGTTGCCACAAAGCAGTTGCAAGTTATCAAGATGGTCAGTCCCGCCCTTATTACGGGCGATAATATGATCCACTTCAAGATTACGCAGCTCAAAATGGGTATTGCAACCAGCACAATATCCGGCCTGCTCGCCATACAGCTTTGTCTGATTGTCTCTACAGTTATACGGCGGCAGCTTGCCCAGGTCGGTGCGTTTCGGTATGTCTGTGCGGACAATGCCATCAAATGTAACCCGCCCTATATCGTCCAAAAATCGCTGCTGTACTAATTCTGCTGCCTTCGGCGATATGTCGATACCCACCCATTGCCGATGCTCTATTTCTGCGGCTATGCAAGCCGTGGCGCAACCACAAAATGGATCAAGGACAATACCATCATCAGGACAAGAGGCCCGAACGATGCGCCGAAGCAGCTTTAGCGGTTTTTGTGTGGGATAACCAACGCGCTCTTTAGATGCAGGCATGATATACGGAATTTCCCACACTTCATCCACCTTTTCTTTATGGACAGTCATATATTGGACGTTGCCATCACTGTCTTTGGCATTCACAATCCGTTTTGTTTCCTTGTCCCAAACCCTTTTTAGGAACCGTTTTGGCTTCTTGAGTTTTTCAAACACGGGACTAAAACAACCATCTGCAGCAGAAGAGGCCACATAGAAAAGAAGTCGGTCTGAATTGCGCGTAAAATAACGCATCTGTGCTTTCTGGTATTTCTTATACCGCCATACGACCTCGTTGCGGAAATTCTCCTTACCAAATATTGTGTCCATAACCAGCTTGAGATAATGTGACATCGTGGGATCACAGTGCAGGTAAATTGACCCTGTAGGTTTCAATATCCGCTTCATTTCCAATAAACGGACGGCCATGTATGCCAGATAAGATTTGTCGCTGTTGGTAGTGGCGGCCAGCAGGACTCGCTGCAAGGCCGGATGCTTCTTTTCAAGCAGGTTAATCCATTCCGCGTCAATGTCGGACAGGCTCCAGGTATCCTTGAATGCCGCGCCGGCGGCCTTGCTCCCTATCGGTGCCGCGTAGTCGGTTTTTGAATTGAAAGGTGGGTCAAGGTAAATCAGATCAACGGCCTCATCATTCATGCCGCGTAGGATATAAATATTGTCCCCCGTCCACATGGTTTGATTTGCCCAGTTCGCAGTCATCGACCATTCCCTCTATGAATGTCCATAATCGGACATTGCCAAATGGCAAAAGGGTTGTCAAGCAGGGGTAAGGGAGAAACAGTACATTCCCATCAATTACATCCCCGGATAGTTCGGCCCTCCCCCGCCTTCCGGCGGCACCCAGACAATGTTCTGGGTGGGGTCCTTGATATCACAGGTTTTACAATGCACGCAGTTCTGGGCATTGATCTGCAGTCTCGCCCGGTCGTTTTCGGATACTATCTCGTACACGCCGGCGGGGCAATAGCGCTGTTCAGGCGCCGCATACAGGCCCAAATTAGTATCTATCGGAACTTCTTCATCCTTGAGCGTCAGGTGGCAGGGCTGGTCTTCTTCATGGTTGGTGTTTGAGATGAATACCGAGGACAGTTTGTCAAAGCTCAGGGCCCCGTCCGGTTTCGGATAACTGATTTCCCTGCACTCTGCAGCCGGCTTCAGGCATTCATTGTCAGCCTGTCTGTCGTGCAGGGTAATCGGCAGTCTGCCGGAAAATATGGACTGATCGACAAAATTGAACGCTGCCCCAAGGTACATTCCGAATTTGTGCAGGGCCGCGCCGAAGTTCCGGGAGCGGTAAATATCGTTATGCGCCCAGGAAGCGCGAAAATTATCGCCGTAGGCAAGCAGGTCATTTCCTGCGGAGCCTTCCGTTTCGAGTTCCTGCACCAGTGTTTCCGCGGCTACCATGCCGGACTTCATGGCGGTGTGCGTCCCCTTGATCTTTGCAAAATTCAGCGTGCCCGCGTCACACCCGACCAGCAGGGCGCCCGGCATGGACATTTTCGGCAATGAATTCAATCCCCCCTTGGTGATGGACCGGGCGCCGTACGCCAGGCGCCGGCCGCCGCCCAGGGTAGCGGCAATCACGGGATGGCGCTTGAATCTTTGAAATTCATCAAACGGACTGATGTATGGATTGGAATAATTCAGGTCGATGATCAAGCCCACCACTACCTGGTTCCGGTCCAGGTGATACAGGAAAAAACCGCCGGAGGCTTCATTGCTCAACGGCCAGCCCGAACCATGCACGACCAGCCCGGGCTGGAATTTCTCCGGTTCAACCTCCCAAAGTTCCTTGATTCCAAGGCCGTAATGCTGGGGGTCACAACCCTCATCAAGTTTATACCTGTCAATGAGTTGCCGGCCCAGGTGACCCCGGCTGCCCTCGGCAAAAACCGTGTAGCGTGCGTGGAGTTCCATGCCGGACTCAAAGGAATCCTTCCGTTCTCCGGTAGCGGATATGCCCATGTCGCCGGTCGCCACGCCTGAGACACGTCCCCCGGCATCAACCAGGACCTCCGTCGCCGCAAAACCGGGATATATTTCGACCTCCAGCGCCTCAGCCTGCTCCGCCAGCCAGCGGCAGACGTTGCCCAGGCTGACTATGTAGTTGCCCCGGTTGTGCATGCTCGAAGGGACAAAAGGGGCGGGAACCCTGACCGCGGATTTGCCGCTTGTCAGGAAGTACATGAGGTCCCTGTCGACCGGGGTATTCAACGGCGCTCCCCGTTGTTGCCAGTCCGGGACCAGTTCATCCAGGGCGCGCGTTTCCAGCACTGCCCCTGAAAGGATATGGGCGCCTATTTCCGAACCTTTCTCCAGCAGGCAGACACCGATGTCCCTGTCCCGCTGTTGCGCCAGTGTCTTGAGGTGAATGGCTGTTGCGAGTCCTGCCGGCCCCCCGCCGACAATGACGACATCGTATTCCATGGCCTCGCGTTGCACGGTCTCAGTCATGGTTGATTATCCGCTGCGGATAACATTAACTGCGACGTTGCTTGAGGCTCTCTTCCAGTTGTTTCTTTCTGCTTTTCTCGCTGTTGACGTAGCCCAGCCAGGTCTCGGCGGCCTTGCGGCTGCGCTTGTCCTTGCCGGCTTCGGTGAAGGCTTTGATGGATGCGTCAAATTTCTGGGTTTCGAACAGGGCAAGGCCCAGCATGATATTGGCCTGGTCGGCGCGTTTCAGGCCGCCTTTCTTGAATGCCGTCCTGAGCGCCTCCACAGCTTCCTCGTAACGATACAGGTTGATGTAGGCCTGGGCAATGCGCATATCCAGTTCACCGTCCTTGGACAACCGGGCAGCCTGTATCAGGGGCGGAAGTGATTTCTCATTCTCCTGGGCCTGCAACCAGGCCTGGGACAGCAGCCTGAGGTTCCTGATATTTTCCTCAATCTTCCCCTCTCCCATGCCCTTCTCCAGCAACACCGCCGCCTTGTAGGGCGCTTCATGCAACATGTACAGGTTGGCCAGGTTCAATTGCTGGTTGCCCCGTTGCAGCATACCTGCCTCATACAGCATCTCCAGGATGGACATCTGCTTGTCCAGCCGCTTCAATTCCGAGTAGGTGCCGGCCATGGTCAGCCAGTATTCCGGCTTGGGGTAGTACACGACCAGTTCCTTCAGCAGCTTGAGCATGTTCTCATAATCATTGAGGTTGAAATGGTTCACCCGCAGCAACAGCAGCAGGTTTTCCTTCGGGATATCGCCGCGGCCCTTGACCATGGCATAAGCCTTCTCCAGCGGCACCAGCGAGTTCTTGTACTCTTCCAACTGGTAGTAGCCCTGGCCCAGCAGCATGTAGGCATTCTCGGTGGGTTTCTCCGTCAGGGCAAACCACTTGTTGATCACATCGACCGCCTTCCGGTAATTCTCGATGATGAAATAAAGCTGGGCGAGGGTATATAAGGAATTGGTCTCCAGCGCCTCGGGCAGGTCCGGCTGCTGCAGCACTATTTCATAGGAGTAGATGGCGTCATCGTACCGCTCCAGGGTGAAATAGGTATAGGCAAAATAATTGTACAGCTGGGCCTTTTCGTAGTCCGACAGTTTCGGTTCCGTCGCCAGGTCGTTCAATGCCGCCAGGCCTGCATCGTAATTCTTTGCCTCGATAAGTTCCTGGGCTTCGGTCAGTTTATTGTATACCTTCTCACTCATGGAAGGCGTTTTCCGGGTCTTGCGCTTCTCTCCCGAACCCGATTCCTGCGCGGCCGCGTCAGGCGTCGTAACTGCAATGAATACAGGGGTAACCACGAACGCGCAGGCCAGCATTGCGCCGCAGAGAAGCAGGGACTTAAACGCTGTATAACGAATACTCATAAGTACCAATCTCCAAACTTTCATGCTCAGGGCTCTGTGCACCCCGGCGAAACGTAACTCCGGCCGGGGACAGACTTAAGTCTGTCCCCGGAATTTAAACTACTAGTCTTCCAACTCAAATGTGATCTTGTTCTGCACGCCCGGCACCTCGATAGGCTGGCCGTCAACGACGCGGGGCTTGTATTTGAACTTCGCCGCCGCAGCCAGTGAGGCCTTGTCAAAAATACCGGGGGGCACGGCCTCGACAATGCGGATATCCTTGGTTGTGCCCGATCTGGTGACGGTGAACTCCACAATGACGTATCCCTCGATGCCGCGGGACTGCGCCCTTCTCGGATAGATGGGCTGTACCTTGACGATGGGCAGGTACTCGCCGTCGCTCGGCGCCAGGCCGAAACCGCTCGGATCCAGGTTGATGTTCGTATTCACGGGGGCCGCCGAAACCTGCACGGCCTGCGCCTCCGGCGTTATGTTATCCATTGCGGGCGGTGGCGGTTCAGGAGGCGGCTGATCCGGGGGCGGGGGCTTTCTCGGCGGCGGTTTGCGCCGGTTTACCACCTCTTCAGGGTTGATCCGCACGAATTCAAGCATCCTGCCCGCGTCATCCTCGTCCAGTCTCCGGTCGGCGATGCTGATCAGGTATTGCATCAGCCAGAACAGGCCGAACACGACTATCAGGGCGGAACCCCCGGCAATCAGGTAACGGCCAACGAGTAAGCTTCGAGACAGCATCCGGACAGGACCCCGGGCTATTT
The DNA here is from genome assembly GCA_965204045.1 of Gammaproteobacteria bacterium. Lineage (GTDB taxonomy): Bacteria > Pseudomonadota > Gammaproteobacteria > Eutrophobiales > Eutrophobiaceae > JAAXHV01. The sequence continues at coordinate 2,401,616 of CBDBDW010000002.1, read as the reverse complement.
CTCGGCTGCCAGCGCGATGTTCACAACGCCTGCCTGGCGCGCCGCATCCATGACCTCCACCAGCATCTTGTTCTTGGATTCCTCATCCGCCTGTATCACTACCGAACCCTGGGGGTTCTCGGAGCGCAGGCGTTTGATGTTCGGAATGACGGAGCGGATATCGATTTTCCGGCGGTCCAGCCAGATGTTGTTGTTGGCATCGATTGCGATAAGGATGTTCGCTTTTTTCTTCACCTCTGCAGTCGGCGCGTCAGGTTTGTTGACGTCAATGCCGGCCTCCTTGACGAAGGTCGCCGTGACGATGAAGAAAATCAGCATGATGAAGACGATATCGATCAGGGGCGTGATATTGACCTCTGATTCATCGTCGGCGGATACACTGGTGATTCTACGCATGTTTTATCTTCCCCACAGAATACTGTGATTAATGATCCATGGTCAAGTGCTCGCTCAGCTTTTCAACTTCCGAGTCGGCCTTGCTCTGTAACCAGACACTGATGAAATACCCGGACAGCGCCGCGACCATGCCGGACATGGTCGGCACCGTCGCCTGTGACACCCCGGCCGCCATGGCCCTGGCGTTGCCGGTGCCGAGAAGCGCCATTACCTCGAACACGGTGACCATGCCAGTCACCGTCCCCAGCAGGCCCACCAGCGGACACAGGGCGACGCAGACCTTGACGGTTCCCAGGAATTGATTCGCCTGTATCCTGACATTCGAGATCATGGCTTCGCGCACCTTGTGGGCATTCCAGGATATTCTTTCGGGCCGGGCGTCCCAGCGCTTGATGGCATCCTCGGACAGGCGCGGTTGTTGAATGGAAAAGAAAATAAATCTTTCCACGATACACAACCACATGATGGCCAGCACTATAGCGACAAGATACAGCACCGGCCCGCCCAGTTCCATGAAGTCCCGAATGGCCTCCCACATGTTGATGAAGCCCTGTTCGAGCCCGATAATGGAGGTGATGCCGCGCAGGATTGTATAGAGAATATCCATTATGTGCCGTCAGTTATGGCCTTCACTCTGCCTTGTGTTGCTGTTCTGATGCCTCTGCGACAAAACCGGTTGCCTGGCCTTCCAGCACCTCGATGATCCTCCTGCTTTGTCCGGCCATCATACTGTGCAGGAACACCGTCGGTATGGCGACGCACAGACCAAGCATCGTGGTGATCAGGGCCTGGGAAATGCCGCCGGCCATGAGTTTGGGGTCGCCGGTGCCGAACAGGGTGATCGACTGGAACGTGACGATCATGCCGATAACCGTACCCAGCAGGCCGAGCAGCGGCGCAACCACGGAGATCACCTTGATGAGCGTATTCAACCTGCTCAGCTTGGGCACTTCCCGTAATACCGCTTCCCCCATCTTCAACTCCAGGGATTCCACGTCGATGTTCTTGTTCTCATGGTATGCAAGCAATACCCGGCCCAGGGGGTTGCCCCCGGAAGGATTGGCAAGGTTACGCATCTGGCTGTTCACCGACGCGCCGACGTACATCATGTACAGAATCCTGAGCAGCGCAACGGTAATGCCGAAGATGCCCAGGCCGATGATGATCCAGCCTACGGTGCCGCCCTGTGTGGTGGACCGTTCATACCAGCTCGGCACGTCAACCAGTTGGCTCAGCAACTGGCCCTTGGTCGGGTCCAGGCCGACCGGTATGAAACCGTCCTCGGTCTCAGACAGATCCTCGGCTCCGCTGACAAAGCGGTCTTCCGGCTGGCGCAGCAGTTCGGAAATCGTCTGCGTTTCCTGGTCGTATTTCAGGTATTTGCCGTCGGCAACCAGGTTGAATACGCCTATCCTGATGATGTCTTTTGCCACTTCCGACCCATCGGGAAGAACGACGCCGGCATTGAACCGCTTGACCTTGCCGGTCTCGGTCATTTCCCGCTGGATTTCAAACCAGAGTTCCTCGATTTCTTCCAGGGACGCCAGTTCGCTTCCCGAACCCATTTTCTCCGCCAGTTCGGTCATGAAATCACCGCGGTGGGGATATTCGATGTTGGTCAGCGACGCGTCAAACGTTGCCCGGGAATCGCCGGCCGCAGTCTGCAGTACGCCGAACAGTTCCTTCAGCGAGCCCAGGGCTTCCTGCAGGTCCTGCTTCAATATGTCTATGTCGTCCTGGTTGGATTCAAACTCCTTCTCGAGGCGCTCACTGACCGCTTCCAGCGTGGCCCTTTCATTATTGGCCTTCTGCAGCAATGCGCCCTGGTTCGCCTTGTTGCGATCGAATTCCTCTTCCCGGGCCTGGTTCTCCCTGGATTCATCGATTCTGCCCTGCTGCACCTGATCCAGGAGAGCATCCAGCGACGCTGCTTCATTTGCGGTAACCGCCGGAGACTGTAAACCGGCGGCCAGGACTACGGCGATTAGATATCGGTAAATTTTCATGTCCATGTCTCCTCCGTCAATGCGCCGCGCTGACCGGCAGAATGAAAATGTCGGGCGGAAGCTGCTTCCTGGCGATTTTCAATCCCTGGCGGATATAGTTGCGATACTCCGCAGATTCCAGGGGCACCCATTGCCGCGCATCCTGGTCCCAGACGCCGTTTTCCTTGCCGTCGTCGGTCTGGTACACCAGCACCAGGCGGCCGAAACGCAGGACATTCACAGGCCGTTCCTGGCCGTTGATTTCCAGCACTTCGCTGTACTCGTCCAGGTCGCTGCCGTAACTCGTCTCGATGCGATAGGCCTCCAGCACCAGGCGCAGCTTTTCCGCAGCGCTGATGCCGGCGTCACCGATATAATCTTTCAGGTCCTCTACCCGCTTGCGGCGTTCCTCCAGGTGAAACGGCCGGTCGAGTTCCACGAACTGTTCCAGGGCATTGGCCATCCGGAGCATGAGCGGGAAAATCTGGCGTTCCACCACCGCTATTTCATCTATGGATTCAGCAATGGTCCGTTTTTCCCGGTTCTGGTCGTCAACCTGTTTCTGCAACAGTGCGTTGTAAACCTTGAGACCATCGATGACTTTCAATTCCCGCCGATACCTGGAGGCGAGCTTCTCCGTATCATCCGCTGTCGCATCGATACGTTTCTGAGACTCCGCCGCATCCTCGTTACGGGCGACCCCCTCATCTACAACCTGGTCGATCTGGTCCTGGCCGAATGCGGCCGAACAGAATACGACAATTAGACTGGACATTAATAACTTTCCTGAAGTTATTAATATTTTTATTGTATCCATAAGGAAATAACCTCCCCGCGGTGATAATCTAGAGCACTCTAAAATCCTTGCATATTAACTGCTTAATCCACTTCTCAAGGTGACTGGCCGTTCATTAATCCAATTAGCGCCAACTTATTATTCTGTCCGTTCCAACCAGTGTCAAGCAGGCAAAGAATTATTATACAACACGATGATATTAAAATATTATGAAATCGCGAAATAACCGGCGCGCTATGTTATAACAAGAATTCGACATTCGCAAATGTCTGCGCCGTTCAACCTCTAAAATCGAAATTGCATGAATTCACCCGGTGTGAGATTCTTTCCGGTCATGACCGCGCCTATGCCCCAACAGATCCGGAACGTGCTTGCAGCGTATGCCGTCAACCCCGTACATCTTCAGCCGGTCAATACCGGGCTGATCAACAGGACTTACCTCGTTACAGGCGAAAATGGACTGGATTACATATTGCAGGAGGTAAACAGGCGGTTTCCCCCTGAAATAAACCTGGATATCGATGTTGTTACCCGCCACCTGGAGCAATCCGGACTGTTGACTCCCAGGTTGCTGCCTGACCGCCGCGGGATGGTTTATTACCGGGAAGACGGGCAGGTCTGGCGCTTGTTCAGCCATATCAGCGGCAACACCCACGAGCGCCTGGAACAGCCGGAAATGGCCGGGGCGGCAGGCGCCATGCTGGGGCGCGTGCATGCGGCGCTGGCGCTACTTGATTACGACTTACAGACAGGCCTGCCGGTTACGCACGATACGCCCCGTCATGCCTTACACCTTAAAAATACCCTGGAAAAGCAGCGCTCCCACGCAAGATACGCGGCGATCAAACCACTGGGAGAGGCCATCCTGGCGCGCCTGGAGCAACTTCCCGCATTACCCGCAGTCAGCGCGCGCATGGTTCACGGAGATCCGAAGATATCCAATTTCATCTTTTCCGGCGACAACCGTGAAGTGCTCTGCATGGTTGATTTCGATACCCTGAACAGGATGCCGGTGTACCTGGAGCTGGGCGATGCGTTGCGTTCCTGGTGCAATCCGTGCGGAGAAGATTCCACCGACGCATACTTCTCAATGGCCCATTGCAAGGCGGCGCTTGAGGCCTATGCCGGTCATGCCGGGAAGCTGCTCACGCCGGAGGAATGGTCCGCCATCCCGGCAGCGACACTGACGATATATATTGAGCTGGCCGCCCGTTTCTGTGCCGACGCCTTGAACGAAGATTATTTTTCATGGGACCCCGACCGTTTCAAGAGCCACTGTGAGCACAGTGAAACCAGGGCCAGGGGGCAGTTCAACGCCGCAATCTCCCTCCTCGAACAATATGACACATTGACTGAAGCCGTGAACTAGTACTCTTTCCAGTTTTGTGTATTATATTTTGATTGAATGCGTGTGACTGTGATTTTTTTCGGGAGGACTGTGAGAAAAACTCACACAACAGGCTGCTATGACCCTTTCCATTCAATTCTGGTCGGATAGTTGGGGTCAGAATTAAGTTGAAAGGGTACCAGTACCCCTTCACACTGGTGCACGGATTATTTAAGCTGTGGTAAACTCTGGCACAGTGATGGAAACAAGTTTGCAGATGGAAACGACTTAATTGGACCTTGAGAGGCTGGGACGGGGATGGAGCGTGTTGTTTTATTCTTGATCGTATTTCTGCTTTATTCAGCATCAATTCTTTTTTCATCTCGCGTCAATTCCGGCATCAGCGCCAGGAATGACGGGATGGCCTACCAGAACACGTCAAGACGTGTCCGGCAAAATCCGTACAGGCGGATTACCAAAGCCCGAGGGCAATATTTTCCCGTACGGAGTGTTCATGATACAGGAGATAATAATGACAAAAAAAATTATTGAGGTATCTGCAGGAGTGTTATCGGCGGTTGAGATATTTTATGACCTGTCCTTCAATGACAGGAAGATGATTGCCGATAAATGCCGGGGCTTGCAGTTTGCTGAAAGAGATATCATCACGACCCATACTGATGCCGGCAGTGATGTTTATTTCATCATCAGCGGCAAGGTCAGGGTCGCCATTTATACGGCTTCCGGAAAGGAAATATCTTTCGGTGAGCTGTTTGCAGGGGAAATGTTCGGTGAAATCTCCGCCATTGACAAGAAATCCCGGTCAGCATACGTCATCAGCCTTGACAATACCACGCTCGCCGCCATGTCAGCAGAGAACTTTCTCTGGATTTTGCAGTTGTATCCTTCGGTCATGTCCCGGACATTCATGCGGCTTGCCCAACTGGTCAGGCTGTTGTCACGGCGGATTGTGGAATTCAGTTCCCTTGACGTCAGGGACAGGCTCCATGCCGAATTGTTGCGTCTGGCCTGGAAAAACATGGATAATTCCAACACTGCGACCATATCACCGGCGCCCAGGCATGTTGAACTCGCCAACCGCATCAGTACCCACCGTGAAGCGATATCGCGGGAGATGACGGAACTTGCATCATCCGGCCTGATCCGGAAAAGAAAAAACTGCCTGTATATCAACGACGTGATAAAGCTTGAAGATATGGTCCGTGATACGACGGGAAACTATGATAATAACGAACATCCCGACGAATTGTAGGTGTTCGCCACCCCGTAATATCCGGGGACAGAATGTGTCTGTGTCCAACGACATTGGTTACATGCCGCCGGGGTGAACAGAATCCTGAATCATGAGGTTTTTTTTGTAAAAAATGTGAGTTTTCCCACATTTTTCAGCCTGTGATAGCGTTAGACTGTCCATGCCTGTCCACAAGATGAGGTTTGTTACGTGACCATTTCATTTTGCTGGGCTTGACCGGTACAGGAGGTACAGGCTGTGGCGAGGAACCGGTAATCACCGAAACCGCCACGCGGTTCACCCGTTCGGGAATCCGGCAGGATGCCGTTTTTCCGAACAACTCAGGGACCAGTCCCCGGCCCCTGGTCCCTGATCCCTGAAAACGCGGGTAGCGGCTTTTCCCCCGAATAGTATGGGCGCCAGAACCTGATGGTGACGGGTACGGCGATGTTAAGCCAGAAAATGGTAAACATGAGGGTGTAGAAAACTTCTTCCGTAAAGATACCGTGTTGAGTGTAGGCGATATTCATGACGACAAACGCCAGTTCCGCCCGTCCCAGCATGCCGAATCCTATCATCATGGAATCCTGCCAGTTGAAATTGCCGGTGTAGCGTGCTGCGGCAGAGGCCGAAATCACCTGGGCAAAAAACACGCTGCAAAGCAGGACCAGTGTTTCATCGAGGATGGAAGAAATAATGACCGGGTCAAAGACAAGTTCAGTACCGAGGTTGACGAAAAAGATCGGACCAATCCAGGAAAAGGCGACATCATCAATGATTCTGCGGGTGTCCCGGTACAGGGCGGCCTTGTTTTCCGTACTGCCGAAATGAAAGTACTCCTCCCTGATGATCAAACCCGCCATGTAGGCGCCTATGGCCGGATGCAACCCCAGTTGGTGGGCGAGCAGGCTGATCGCTATGGCGACCAGTAAAATGCCCAGGGTCGCCTTGCTGCCGTTATCTATCGCGAGCAGGTTGATCATTCCGAAACGGCCCAGGACAGGATAGCGCTTCAGCAGTCCCCTGTCGGCGCTGTGCGGCATGACCCAGACTGCAATAATGATGATAAGAATAAAGAACAGCACCGCCTTCGACAGAATCGTCCCTATTCCGGCTATCGACAATTCACCCGACCCGGTAGCTATCGGGATCAGTATGGCAACCAGTGCAAGGGAGGCTATATCATCTATTATTGCCGAAGTCATGATCCCGTTGGCCGCGGCAGACAGTTGTAATCCCTCACTCTTTAATGAGACCATGGTCAGTGATACGGCAGTCGCGGTCATGGTCAGGCCGCATAACAGGGCGATTTTGCCGTCACCCCAGAAATACTGTGCACAGGAATACGCGGCGATGAACGGAGCGAGCGCTCCGAACAGGGCAATGCCCCAGCTGCGTTTCATGCTGCGGACAAAATATCCCGGGTTGGCTTCAAACCCCAGGGCGAACATAATCAGGATAATGCCCACCTCGGAAATCCCGGCAATAAAAGGTGTACTGTGGGTGGGCAACCAGCCCAGGTTGACCATGACGCAACCGGCGGCAAGAAAATACAGTACCGGCGTAAGTTTGGTCTTTGCCGCCAGCCAGGAGGCGATGAAAACACTGGCCCAGATCAGCGCCAGTTGTTGCAGGTCATGCATAATCAGGTTTTATCCGGTTATTGTTGTTATCAAGGCATTATGTGTATGCTTGCCTGAAGAACTATTATAATACTAAATGAACCTGGAAAATAACCGCCATGCCCGCACTGCTTGATACCCTCCACAACGATCACAAGAACTATGCGGTTCTCCTGAACCTGTTGAGTGCGGAAGCAGACAAGCTGGAACAGGGAGAAGAGGCTGACTTCGTACGCATGTATGACATAGCGAACTACATGGTGAATTACCCTGATGCTTATCATCACCCCCATGAAGAACTTATCTTTGATGTCCTGAGCGCGCTGGATCCCGAATGCTCAGCGGATGTCCGGGAATTGAATAAAGAGCACAAGCAACTGGCAACAACCGGGCTGGCCCTGAAGGATGCGGTAAACGGGGTGATCAACGGCGCGATAATACCCATGGACAGGATTCTCGATAACGCCAGAGCATATATAGACCTGCTGTGGAAGCACATGAATATGGAGGAAGGAAACATTTTCCCGAAGGCAAGATCCACTCTTGAGGACACGGAATGGCAGATGATCAATGATAAGATCTCCCAGGTTGAAGACCCGCTGTTCGGTGATGTAGTCCAGACACAATTCGAAAAACTGTACGAAGGTATCATACAGAGCAGTGACAGGCCTGCCGCCGGTTCTCCATGACACTTGCATTGACCAGGGAACTCATAGCCAGGCCGTCGGTAACCCCTGACGACGCCGGCTGCCAGCAGTTGATTGGCGACCGCTTGGAAAAAGCCGGCTTCAACGTTACCCACCTGCCCTGCGCGGACGTCGCCAACCTGTGGGCCACCCACGGGACGGGCGCTCCCGTCTTCACTTTCCTGGGCCATACTGACGTGGTGCCGCCGGGACCGGAGGCTGACTGGGAATCACCGCCGTTTGAACCCCGGGAACGGGACGGCTACCTGTACGGCCGCGGCGCGGCCGACATGAAAGGCAGCGTGGCCGCGATGGTCACCGCGCTGGAACGCTTCATCGAAGCCAACCGGGAGCATGTGGGGACCGTCAGCCTGCTGTTGACCAGTGATGAAGAAGGCATTGCAGTCAACGGTACGAAAAAAGTGGTGGAATACCTGGAACAGGAACACATCGGGATAGACTGGTGCCTGGTGGGCGAACCCTGCAGCCGGGAAAAACTCGGAGATGCCATCAGGAACGGACGGCGCGGCTCCCTGTCCGGCGTGCTCACCGTCTCCGGTATCCAGGGCCACACCGCCTACCCCGCGCTGGCAAGGAACCCCGTGCACCTGGCCGGCCCGGCGCTGGTGGAACTGAGCCGGCGAGTCTGGGATGAGGGCAACGCCCACTATCCCCCCACCAGCTTCCAGATCTCAAATATCCATGCCGGGACCGGCGCCGGGAACGTCATTCCGGCGTCCGTGGAGGTCAGCTTCAACCTGCGTTTCTCAACCGAATGGACCGAACAGGGACTAAAAGACTCCGTCAGGGACCTGCTGGACAGCCATGGACTGGACTACGACCTGCTCTGGCGCCCCTGCAGCCAACCCTTCCTGACGCAGTCAGGGAAACTGCTTGAGGCGGTTCAGGATGCGCTTGCGGACATGTGCGGCGCCAGGCCGGAGGTCTCCACGGACGGCGGCACTTCCGACGGGCGCTTCATAGCGCCCACCGGCGCCGAGGTGGTGGAACTGGGCCCGGTGAATGCCACCATCCACAAGGTCAACGAATGCGTGCGCAGCGCCGACCTGGATACGCTGGCGGATCTCTACGGGAACGTCCTCAACCGGCTGATGGCATAGAATTTGCCGGGACAGAATTAATTCTGTCCCCTCCGGACCTGAATCCTTGCCATATCATCCATTTTCTCCAGGCGCCGCTCAAAACGGTCGCAGGGCTCGTCATCCAACCAGTTGAGAAATTCCCGCAGCATATCGGCGGTCAGGCCCCAGACATACCCGCCGTCCCAGTCGAAAGCATGGGTTGTGCGCGGTCTGCCGTTGAATTCCATAGTGCGCGTGGTATTTACTTCGGGGCGTAACAATACCCGCACATCGGCTAAAATCACCTCAGCCACTTCATCGGCATTCACGGTAATACCGGGCGCCCGGTCTGTCCAGGCCACGTAAGGGATCACATGGTGGCCGGCAATGCTCCAGGCGTCATCCAGGCGGCCCATTATGGTGATGACGCCAGGGTCGATGCCGAGTTCCTCCCAGGTCTCCCGCAGCGCTGTAGCCGCCATATTTTCATCACCGGTATGAAACACGCCGCCAGGGAAGGATACCTGGCCGCGATGGCTGGAAACGGTCTCCGTGCGTTTGGTGAAAACTATCTCAACAGCATCATCCGGTCCCGGCCAGAACAGCATTAATACGGCTGCCCGGGAGTACTCATCGGGGAGCAGGTTCTCAGGAAAGGTCCGCGGCCTGCGTTCCCTGAGCGACGGCAGGCGCTCCCGGAACCACGCGCTGAAACCCATCAGACCTTATGGGGTAACACCGGGGCGCATTTGCGCGCCCCTGTGCTGCCGGTGAGATGATGCGACTTCTCAGTTACTCGCAGCCTTGTCAAACTGCTCCTCTTCCGTGGAACCCGCCAGCGCCGTCACCGAGGAACTGCCGCCCTGTATCACGTTGGTCACATCGTCGAAATAACCGGCGCCCACCTCCTGCTGGTGCGAGGCAAACGTATACCCCTTTTTCGCCGCGGCAAACTCCGGTTCCTGTATCATCTCGACATAGGCGGTCATACCCCTGTGCACGTAGTTATGGGCGAGGTCGAACATGTGATACCACATGTTATGAATGCCCGCCAGCGTGATGAACTGGTACTTGTATCCCATGGCTCCCAGTTCGCGCTGGAACTTGGCGATAGTGATATCGTCCAGGTTCTTCTTCCAGTTGAACGAAGGCGAGCAGTTGTACGCCAGCAATTGGCCCGGGTATTCGCTGTGAATCGCCTCGGCAAAACGCCTGGCCTCGTCCAGGTCCGGCACCGCGGTCTCGCACCAGAGCAGGTCTGCGTAAGGCGCATAGGCCAGACCCCGGGCGATGGCCTGGTCCAGTCCTGCCGCGGTTACATAAAATCCTTCCGCAGTCCGATTCCCGGTGATGAACGGATGATCCCTTTCGTCCACGTCGGAGGTGAGCAGCGCCGCGGCATTGGCGTCCGTCCTGGCCAGCACGACGGTCGGCACACCCATGATATCCGCAGCCAGCCTGGCCGCAACCAGTTTCTGGATTGCTTCCTGGGTGGGAACCAGCACTTTTCCGCCCATGTGCCCGCACTTCTTCACGGAGGCAAGCTGATCCTCGAAATGCACGCCCGCGGCGCCGGCCTCAATCATGGCCTTCATAAGCTCAAATGCGTTCAGCACGCCACCGAACCCGGCTTCGGCATCGGCGACGATCGGAGCGAAGTAATCCACATTGCCCTCACCCCTGGCGCACTGGATTTCATCGGCGCGTTTGAAGGCGTTGTTGATGCGCCGCACTACGGTGGGAACCGAATCGACTGCATAAAGCGATTGATCAGGATACATGGTCTCTGAGGTATTGCCGTCGGCCGCCACCTGCCAACCCGACAGGTAGATGGCTTTAACGCCGGCTTTTACCTGCTGCACTGCCTGGCCGCCGGTTACCGCGCCCAGGCTGTTGATGTAATCTTCCTCGGTAACGAGTCGCCACAACCTCTCGGCGCCCCTGCGCGCCAGGGTGTGTTCAACCAGTACTGAACCGCGCAACTTGACTACGTCCGCGGCGCTGTAATCCCGCCTGACGTTTGCCCAGCGCGGGTTCTCCGCCCAGTCCTGCTCTATCCGCTTTATTTCATTATTCATCTGGCGCTCCTTAACAAAAACAAAACGGTTAATATACACCGTCACCGGCTTGCCTGCAAACCTGTCAGCGGTTTTATCGGGGACGGACCCCCGCTTACAACATGCGAGGGCATGCTTAAATCCGTCCCCATTGCCACCGTAGAATTAGAGGGGTCAGAGCAATCACCCTGATCCCATCTGTCATACATACGTTATTGGCACGCATAAGCTGTTAGGTTATTATTAGGAAAACACATGAAATGCCATAGCGATGTCTGAGAAACCACACGAACGTTATAACGAGGACCTGGCGTTACTGGAGGCCAAACCCAAGTTAAAACGTCCGCCCCTGTACAAGGTTATCCTGATCAATGACGATTACACGCCCATGGAGTTCGTGGTGCACATCCTGGAAATTTTCTTTTCCATGGACCGGGAGACCGCCACGCGGATTATGCTCGAGGTACACACGCGGGGTATGGGAGTGTGTGGTATCTTTACTCATGATATTGCCCAGACCAAGGTCGTCCAGGTGAATCATTATTCGCAGGAACATGAACATCCGTTAAAATGTACAATGGAGAAAGCCTACTGATACCGGCCCGGAAACCGCTATGCTCGACAAAGACCTGGAACAGACACTGAATGACGCGTTTCGCAACGCCCGCGACAAACGCTACGAATTCGTGACGGTTGAGCATTTGTTACTGGCCTTGCTTGACAACCCTGCCGCAATCAAGGTGTTGCGCGCCTGCGGCGCGGACATGGATGAATTGCACAACGAACTTACGCGCTTCATAGAGGATAACTCCCCGCGCCTGACTGACGACGATGAGCGCGAAACCCAACCCACGCTGGGCTTTCAACGGGTATTCCAGCGCGCCGTTCAGCACGTACAGTCCTCCGGGAAGAAAGAAGTCAGCGGCGCCAATATCCTGGTTGCCATCTTCGGCGAACGCGAATCCCATGCCGCCTTTTTCCTGAACAGGCAGAACGTCGCGCGTCTTGACGTGGTGAACTATATCGCCCACGGAGTCACAAAAAACCCGGAAAATGAACCGGGCGCTCCGGACGCTTCGGCCGAGGATGACGAAACATCCCAGGGCGAAAGCAGCAGGAACCCGCTGGAAAACTACACAATCAACCTTAATCAACAGGCGGAACTCGGCAAGATAGACCCGCTCATCGGACGCGAGCATGAGGTGCAACGCACCATACAGATTCTGTGCCGGCGGCGCAAGAACAATCCGATTTTCGTCGGCGAGGCCGGTGTCGGCAAAACCGCCATCACAGAGGGTATCGCCAAGCAGATAGTCGACGGTCAGGTGCCGGAAGTATTGCAGGACTGCACAATTTTTTCCCTGGATATGGGCGCGCTGCTGGCGGGAACGAAATATCGCGGTGATTTCGAAAAGCGGCTCAAAGGGGTCATTGCGGAACTGATGAATCGTCCGGGCGCGATTCTGTTCATCGACGAGATACACACCATCATCGGCGCCGGCGCCGCCTCGGGCGGAGTCATGGACGCTTCCAACATCATCAAACCGGTCCTGGCGTCCGGCGACATAAAATGTATCGGTTCCACTACCTTCCAGGAATTTCGGGGCATTTTCGAGAAAGACCGCGCCCTGGCCCGGCGTTTCCAGAAAATCGATGTGACCGAGCCTTCCATTGAGGAAACCGTCAAGATATTACAGGGGCTGAAGTCCCGTTTTGAGGAACATCACCAGGTGCGCTACACCCACCAGTCGTTGCGCTCCGCAGCGGAACTCTCGGAACGTTACATCACCGACCGCCACCTGCCCGACAAGGCTATCGACATCATTGACGAGGCAGGCGCGTCACAACGCCTGGCGCCGCCCTCCCGGCGCAAGAAGACCATCGGGGTCCAGGATATAGAAAGCATTGTAGCCAAGGTCGCCCGCATCCCGCCGAAAACGGTCACCACGTCACACCGCGATATTATGAAAAACCTCGAGCGCAACCTGAAAATGGTCGTGTTCGGCCAGGACAAGGCTATTGAAAGTCTTGCCACAGCCATCAAGATGGCGCGCTCCGGTCTCGGCAACCCGGAACAGCCTATCGGCGCATTCCTGCTGGCGGGACCTACCGGCGTCGGGAAAACGGAAATCAGCAAGCAACTGGCCAATGCCATGGGTATCCAGTTGATCCGCTTCGATATGTCGGAATACATGGAACGCCATACGGTGTCCCGGTTGATCGGCGCGCCGCCTGGCTATGTCGGTTTCGACCAGGGCGGCCTGCTGACCGATGAGGTCACCAAGCACCCCCACTGTGTGCTGCTGCTGGATGAGATGGAAAAGGCGCATCCCGATGTCTTCAACCTCATGCTGCAGGTGATGGACCACGGAACTCTCACCGACACCAACGGGCGTCACGTCGATTTCCGCAATGTCATCGTCATTATGACCACTAACGCCGGAGCAGACCGTATAAGCCGCGCTTCAGTCGGTTTTACCCAGCAGGACCACAGTTCCGACGCCATGGAAGTCATCAACAAGATCTTCAGTCCCGAATTCCGCAACCGCCTGAATGCCATCATTGAATTCAATGTGTTGGATCACAAGACCATCCTTAACGTGGTGGATAAATTCCTGGTCGAACTGCAGGCGCAACTCGATGACAAGAAGGTCGTCATTGACGTGGATGACGCCGCCCGCCTGTGGCTGGCCAAACATGGCTACGACAAGGTGATGGGCGCCCGGCCCATGGCGCGTCTCATCCAGGAGCAGATCAAGAAAAAACTGGCGGAAGAATTGCTGTTCGGGAAACTGCTGCACGGCGGCCATGTCATGGTCTCGGCAGAGGACGATGAACTCACGATTGAAATTGAGGAAAAAGAAACAGAAGCTGTAGTACCTTAGTAGTATAAAAAAACAATAACTGTAACTACTCACCCCCACTCGTCCTTCCTGCACTTCTCCTCGTTCGTCATTCCCGCGCGCCCCCCGTCATTCCCGCGCAGGCGGGAATCCAGTGAAAAAAACGTCCCAAAGGGACACGTTATAAGGTGTCGCAAGCGACCCGTTTAACAGACTGGATTCCGGCCTTCGCCGGAATGACGAAGGGAGCGCGGGACGAACAGGGGGGTGAGTAGTTACCAATAACTATAATGAATATCGATCCTAAGCATTGCAGCCTCATCGAGTTGCTATCCAGTCGCCTTTTCAAGATACCGCAATACCAACGGGCTTATAGCTGGGGAACCAAACAACGGGGAGACTTGTTCAGTGATATTCGAAAGAGCCATGATGCACAAAACGATAATGATCATTTTATGGCTACTATTGTTGGACTGCGCCGGAAGACAAGAACCATTGGCACCGACAAATTTCAAGAAATTGATATAGTAGATGGGCAACAGCGTCTCACTACCTTGATATTGCTTTTCAAGGCAATTGCAGAATCGCTTGACCGCTCAAGCCCGGATGAGAAAAAAACTGGTGAACAGATTGACGAAATTCTGGTAAAGCAAGACAACACTTCACTTTTGCTTCTACAAACCAACCAACACAGGAGTGCGCACTTTGCCGACTACATCAGGTCTGGAGAGGTGACAGATAATGAGGCGGGAACGTTAGCTGACCGCGAGATCCTCCGGGCCATAAGAGAATGTAAAAACTTTGTGAAGGAATGGCAGGATAGTGGTTATTCCCTGAATGATCTTGTTGCGCATCTTAAAAACCAGTTGACTTTCATCTTCCACGAAATTGGCGATGAAAGACTTGTATACACTGTTTTCGAAGTGCTCAACAGCAGAGGTTTGGCAGTCTCCTGGTTCGACCGCCTCAAAAGCATGTTAATGTCAATTGTATTTGAAGCCGAGGGTGGCAACAAGGATGAGACAATTAAAGAAACCCATGATCTCTGGGCGGACATATACAAGATTATAGGTTTACGCCAAGGTATCGACACTGAGTCGCTCCGCTTCGCCGCTACTCTAAAGTCTGAAACTTCTCAAAATCGCTCTCTGAGGGAGGAAGATGCAGTACAACTATTATTAAAGGTATCCGAAAGAAAGCCGGAGAAAGTAATCGAGGTCACAAAATGGCTAAAATCGGTGACCAAAGCAGTAGGTGAGTTAAAAGCAGATCTGAGAAGAAAGGCGGTCACGGAAATTGCGCAAGCCAGATTAGTAGCCATAGCAATCAATCTTCGTTCTGACCTGACAGCAGAAGATAGAAACGAAATACTTCGTCGCTGGGAAAATGTGACATTTCGTATTTATGGCATGTACGGATGCGATGCCAGGACAGCAGTTGGTGACTATACAAGGCTTGCTTGGAAAATTATTAAGGAACAACTGCCTGTTAATGGCATTATGAAAGAACTATCAAGTATTGGTGCGTACTATCCAGTCAACGAGGCTGTCGAGAAATTACGAGAAGCAGACTGTTATTCCTCTTGGAAAGAGGAATTGCGCTATTTTTTCCGCCGATATGAGGAACACTTGGCAAAAAAAGCTAACCAGAACTTCAACAATGAGCAATGGAACCGCATTTGGTCATGCAGCGCGGCTGATTCAATCGAGCATATTTTACCTCAAAAAACTGAGAGACGGTGTCTCCATTGGTTGGGTAATCTGGTGCTACTCCCCCCTAAACTAAACTCCAGGTTGAAAGCCAAACCGCCAAAAGATAAAGCTGACGCCTACAGAGAAACAGGACTTTTAATCGCCGGTGACGTTGCAAAACAGATTTCAGATATCGGGAAGTGGAGAGAGTCAGATATTATCAATCGAGAAGAGAAGTTGATAAATTGGGCGAGACAGGAATGGGCCGATTAAATTTAATTGGCGAGATCTTAAAGCTTGAATACATAAATAACCATTAGTGTCTGGTCCAGGGAAAGATTAAGAAACGGTTGGCGGAAGAGTTGCTGTTCAGCAAGTTACTGCAGCGCGGCCAAGTCAGCGTCTCCGCAACAGACGACGAACCCACCATTGAGATAGAAGAGAAGGAAACGGAAAGGATGGCTTTGTCTTCGGATAACGATTAACGCGTCAGATCTATATCCGGCAGAAAAGTTGATTGAATGGCGTTCACAAAGGCTTTGGCCATATTGAATGCCTCTTGCGCCTGCTCAGGATGAGGAGGTTTTTCCATATAATCGGCCATCAGTCTGATATCCTCAAGTTTGGATAAGGATTGTCCGATATCATCACTAATATACTGGCGGTAAGCACGAACAACATGTTCATGGAATTGGGTATTCAGGCCACGATGAGTTTTAGGTACCGGCTGACCCACTGCTGCCAATGCCGCGCGGGTCGCCTCAAACACTGCGTAATAAGCGCGATTACAGGCGTCTTCAAATGCCCCATCCTCCAATAGAACATGGGTGGCATGAAGTCGTTGATGGGCTCGTTTCAGGTATTGTTCCGGTGTCATGCCCCGCCCGTCAACTGGATGCCATCACCGGCCACGCTACGATAGAAATCAGGGTTGTTCTTGCTATCCGGATATTGGAGGTCATCTTCCCATACCAGTACCGCGGATATGCTGATCAACGTTTGCGCGATCACATATGTCCGTATAACCGATAACCGCATTTGCAGATTGAAATGAGTCTCATCGCCTGGGTCAGCGCCAGCCAGAACCACAGCCAGGTCCACGTCACTGTCAGCACGAAAATCCCCGCGTGCATAACTGCCATAAAGTAAAACCCGGGAGATTGGCGGTAACAGCGCCTCAGGCAGCCGGGTCAGAAACAGGTCTATGGCTTTTTTTATTGCAGGGGACCTCCAACCCGTCCCGCCTGCACTGTTAAAT
The DNA here is from genome assembly GCA_965204045.1 of Gammaproteobacteria bacterium. Lineage (GTDB taxonomy): Bacteria > Pseudomonadota > Gammaproteobacteria > Eutrophobiales > Eutrophobiaceae > JAAXHV01. Next base: position 2,384,621 of record CBDBDW010000002.1, on the reverse strand, counting down.
ATGTCATTCATGCGGGCATGATAGCGATACGGACAAACGTGTCAAGACAGCAAACAACTTAAACTATTATCTTATTCACAACTCCACTGGCAACCGGAGATGGGCACCGTGGTTCCGGTGGAGTTGACGTCGAAATAAAAATCCCCCGAATTCTTAACAGAATAGTCACCAAACTTACCGTAAGCTGTCACACTTCGGGAAGACAATATCTTTCCGAAATGGCGACAGCTACCACCAGCTTGGGGCGGATACGCCCAATTCATTACCGGAGTATTTTCATTTCGGATGTGCATCTCGGGTTTTCCGGATGCAGCGCCGAATACCTCCTGGACTTCCTCCGTTCCACCACCTGCGATTACCTTTACCTGGTCGGCGATATCATCGATATCTGGCAGATGAAGAAAAAAATTCACTGGCCGCAATCCCACAACGACGTGATAAGGACGATCCTGGGCAAGGCGAAACACGGGACCAGGATAATTTATGTGCCCGGCAACCATGACGAACTGCTGCGGGATTTCGATACAACCATCCTGGGCAACCTGGAGATCCGCAACGAATACGTGCATGTCACCAGGACCGGCCAGCGTTTCCTGGTAATACACGGAGACCAGTTCGACGGCTTCATCAAGCACTCCAGGATATTGTCCCTGGTAGGCAGTTCGCTTTATGAACTCCTGCTGAGCATGAACCAGATGGTCAACTTCTTCAGAAGGAAGCTGGGATTTTCCTACTGGTCGCTGGCCAACGTATTGAAGCAAAAAGTCAAACACGCGGTCAAATACATCAGCAACTTTGAAACCGCACTGGCTTATGCTGCCAAACAGCACAATGTTGACGGATTGGTTTCAGGACACATACACCGCGCTGAAATTTCCGAAATAAACGATGTGATTTACTGTAATTGCGGTGACTGGGTGGAAAGCTGCACGGCGCTGGTCGAAAAGAACGACGGCAACCTGGAGTTGTTGTTCTGGGCCGAGACGACAACGACCCTGAAGACGCACGCTGCTGAAGTCGCCTGACCTGTGTCCCCGCCCGGCAGACCTGCCCATGAGAATAGCTATCGTCACTGACGCCTGGAAACCCCAGGTCAACGGCGTTGCGGTCACTTACGAAAACCTTGGGCGACAACTGGAGTTGATGGGGGACGAGGTCCGGTACATTGCACCGGACGAGTTCAGGACCATGCCGTGTCCGAGTTATTCCAGCATCAGGCTGGCCGTGTTCCCGCGCCCGGGGGTCGCAAAAAAGCTCCGGGGATTCCGGCCCCAGGCCATTCATATTGCAACTGAAGGTCCCCTGGGACATGCGGCCCGTACCTGGTGCCTCGGGAACGGTATGCCTTTCACGTCTTCCTTCCATACGCGGTTTCCCGAATATATCAGGATGCGCGCGCCCATACCGATATGCCTGTCCTACGCCTACCTGAGACGGTTTCACAGGTATGCAGCACACACGTTCGCACCCACGGAATCGCAAAAAAACAAGTTGCTGGAGAAAGGCTTCAGCAATATCGTTATCGTCTCCCGCGGCGTTGACACCGATTTGTTCAAACCCGGGCCCAAGTCTTTCCTTTCATGTCCGCGCCCGGTTTTTCTGTACATGGGGCGCGTCGCGGTGGAAAAAAATATTGAGGCGTTCCTGCAACTGGGCCTGCCGGGAAGCAAGGTGGTCGTGGGTGACGGTCCCGACCTGGAAAGACTGAAACACCAGTACCCTGAAGTTTTGTTTACCGGATTCAAGTTCGGCGCCGAGTTAAGCCGTCATCTCGCCGCAGCCGACGTCTTTGTATTTCCCAGCCTGACAGACACATTCGGCATCGTGTTGCTGGAAGCGATGGCCTGCGGGCTTCCGGTTGCGGCCTACCCGGTAACAGGGCCCATAGACGTGGTGAGGGACGGTGTGACCGGCGTACTGGATAATGATCTCGGGAAAGCTGCCCTGGCCGCGCTGGAACTGGACCCGCGAGCCTGCACGGACTACGTAAAACAATACTCATGGGCGACCTGTGCGGAAACCTTCCGCAATCACCTGGCCCCCGTCCCCGATGATATGTGTCAAGCCGCCTGAAGAAAACCCGGATAAAGTACCCCGCGTGCATTTTTGGATATAATTCGAAAAATGCGCCAAAAACGCCATAACAGTGAGACCGGGCCCATAATGCCGGTCGTCTTCTTCGGACACGGCAGTCCTGCCAATGCCATTGAGGACAATGAGGCTACCCGGGCCTGGCACCGTATCGCCAACTCGATGGAACGTCCGGAAGCCATATTATGTATCTCGGCGCACTGGTACACCCATGGCAGCGCTGTTACAGCCATGGAAATGCCGAAAACCATACATGATTTCGGCGGCCCCTTTCCGGCGCCGTTATTCGATGTACAGTACCCGGCGCCGGGCGACCCGGGACTGGCGCGGCGGGTATCTGAACTGCTGGCGCCGGTTCCGGTACAACTGGATCAATCATGGGGACTGGATCACGGTACCTGGTCGGTATTGGTAAACGCGTACCCGGAAGCCGAAATTCCGGTAGTTCAACTCAGTCTTGATGTGGACAGACCGCTGGATTGGCATTACGCATTGGGGCAGCGCCTGCGACCATTAAGGCGGGAAGGAGTACTCATTATGGGCAGCGGCAATATCGTGCACAACCTGGCACTGATGGACTGGTTAAATCCTGAAGCGGCTCCTTTTGACTGGGCGGTACGGTTTAATGACATCATCAAGGGACACATCCTGGATGATAACCCGCGGGGTGTCTGGGAATTTCAACGCCTCGGACAGGACGCCATTCTGGCGGCGCCCTCGGCGGAACACCTGTGCCCCCTGTTGTATACTCTGGGCGCGCGTGAAAATTCGGATACGATAAGGATTGAAACGGACTTTATGGTCCACAAATCATTGAGCATGACCAGTGTGGTTTTTAATACAGTGGCTAAGGGTCAGGGGTCAGGGAACAGAATATGAGAATATGTTTACCCGATAGACGCTGGTGGCTGTTCATCATCGCCAGCCTGTATTTCTTCTTTATCACCGCGGCCACTTTCAGTTCCCTGGGGGTGGTGCTGCCTTACATGATCGAGGAGTTTTCCTGGAGCTGGTCCGAAGCAGGCACGGGGTTTTCCCTGCTGGCGCTGATGGTGGGCCTGGCCGGCACCCTGCCCGCCTGGACCATACGGCGTTTCGGCATCAAGGCGACCTATATTGCCGGCTCGGTCACCATGGCCTGTGGATTTATCGTGATTGCCGCAGGGACCGGGCTGTACTGGTTCTGGGCCGGCGCGAGCCTGTTGGGAGTGGGGTTTGCCCTGTGCGCAACGGTACCGGGAATACACCTGATCAATGACTGGCTGCCTGACCGGCGCTCCTTCGCTATCGGCCTGTACATGACGCTGGGAGGCCTGGGCGCGGTGGCAGGTCCGCCCATCGTCACCTCAATCGTCGGCAATACGGATTCCTGGCGCATACACTGGTGGTCCATGACCGCGGCCATCCTGGTTCTGATGCTGTTTGCCGGGGCGTTTATCTCGAGGCGAATCACGGAGGATAACGACGCAGACGCGGCAGACGCGCCGGACGAGGAGACAACCTCCGACAGGGTATTCAAGACAAGGGCTGACTGGCGCTACCGGGACGCCCTGCGCACACCGCAGTATTACGTGATCGTCGCGGCGTTGACCCTGACACTGTTCTGCACCCTGACGATGAACAGCTGGGCTTTCACCCACCTGGGAATGCTCGGCATATCAACCGCGCTGGCGACGCTGGCGCTGAGCGCAGACGGCGCGGTAAACGCCCTGTCCCGCGCCGTTGGCGGTATGCTCGCCACCCGCATCGATCCCAAATGGCTGCTGGTAGCAGCGCTGATCGGGGAGCTGATCGGTATGCTGGCCCTCTCCGTCGCGGATAACCCGGCCGCCCTGGTCCTGTTTGCCATCGGCGAAGGTTTCGGGTTCGGCATGTGCTTCCTGGCCACTGCCCTGTTGCTGTTGAATTATTTCGGAGAGAAGGATAACCCTGAACTGCTCGGCACCATGAATTTCCTTACAACGGTCGCCATGCTCGGCCCCGTCCTCGCCGGCTATATCGCCGGTAAGGCCGGTGGCTTCTCCCTTGTGTTCCAGTTGAACGCGGCGCTGCTTCTGATCATGATCGTGTTCGTCGCCGCCATGAAACCCCCGACAAAATGATCAGTCATGGCTGTAACTATTCAGGGGCTATCCCCATAAACTTGGGCCATCGACCCTCGTAGAGAAGCCGCAAGGCCTCATCAGATGATACCCCATTTTTCCGGCAGGTTGAGAGATAGCTGCGGATCCGGGCAAAGATTTTTGCCCCAAGCTCTGAACGAAAGCAGGGCAACCGCATACTTTTATGTGTCTACTCCGAACAGGATTTCCGCCCGTCTGGTATCACTCCACCCGGCCTGCTTGAGTTTGCCCCGCATGCTGTTCTTCCTGGGGTCCAGCCGCGCCAGGTTCAGACAGAAGCGCCGGATAATCGCCACGTTCTCCGCCCCGTCCCCCTTGCGGATGCGACTGTCATCCTCCCGGAACGCCACGTCCAGCACCCAATGCGCTTTGTTCTCCACTTCCCAATGCCGCCGTATGCCCTGCGCCACCCGCTCTGCATCCACCGGTAGCGAGCTGATATAGTAATGTATCTCCCTCTCCACCTCCTGCCCCGGCAGGTGCCGTTCCCGCTCCATCTCTATCACCGTTTGCAACCCCGGCCACTTGGCCGCCCCGCTCACCCACTCACTCACCGGCAACTGCCGGCAGACACGCTTCTCCACCCGGCCATGCCCGCCGTCCACCTCCTCATGCACCGCCAATGTCGCCGGCGCATCGCGTGTAACCTTATGAAAGTACGCCTGTATTTCCTTACGCAGCGTCTTGTGGTTGTCCTTCAGCGACAAGGTGTAATCCCCCCCTTTATCGTGTATCTTCCGGGCTATCTTCTTCTGCGTGTTCATCGCATCCGCCGTGATATGCGCCCCCTTCACCTGCAACATCTCCAGCATCGCCATGACCGAGGCCTGCTCGTTCTTCTTCCCGGATGACTTCATCTGCGCCAACACTAACCCGCACTCGTGCCCCCAGGCCGTGATGCTGTGCAGGGCCGTGTGCTTCTCCCCGTCATGGGAACGACGCAAGGTCTTCCCGTCCAGCGCTATCTGCTCCTGACCCTGCGCCCCGCGCACCTCATTCACCCAATCGATAAACGCCCGGTTGAACTGCTCAGGGTCCAGCGCACGCACCACCCGCGCAATCGTGTCATCCACCGGCATGCCGTTCGCAAACGGCCGGTAGCGACGCAGCCAATCCAGCTTCTCATCCCCAAATTCCTTGATATCCTTCCACCCCTCCGCCCCCGACAGCACCGCACTCACCGTCAAAAACAGGATGTCCAATAACTCATGCTTCTTGTTAATATCACGCCGCGGGTCCTCAATCGTCGCCAAATGGGTCAATAAACTCATCGGATTCTCCTCGTTTTGGGGGTAATACTGCTCTGATCCCCGCAAAATCCAGGAGTTCCCCGCTTATTTATATCTTTTTGGAATAAAAAACCTCTCTCTTATGACAAAAAGTATGATCTTGCCCTGTGAACGAAAGCAGCCGGAGATCTTCTGCTGGACTTTGCTCATGCGCAGGTCCCGTTCGCCTTGATTGTTGGTAAAGGGTACGTCCTGTTCCACCATAAAGCGCAGGACATCCTCCTCGAACTGAAGCACCCGTTCCAGCAGGCTTCTGGATTTGGATCGTTTCAGTCGACCTCGTTGTCCCTTATGCCGTTGTGACTCGTCCGGTGGTGGGCACTCGGTCTGTGCCACTTCCAGTAGTCGTCGGTATCGTTCCCTGAAGGCGTCAGCCTGCCTGGTGTTCAACGCACCGCCGGCCGTATCAACGGCCTTATTGATCTCCAGCAACAGGGCCTGCAGCTGTTGGGCCCACTGCTGTTTATCCTGCTCCCAGGCACGCTCCAACTCTCGCAGGTGGTGAGCATTGCACAAAGCATGGTCACAAGGAAGCTGGTAGTAGGGCTTCCAGTGGTCATGTACCAGGGTGCCGGTGTACTCGGGAAGGACGTCCATCGCCGCCATGGCGTCACCGCCGCGCTTGTCATGGGGCGCCAGCAGGGTCAGCGTGGCGCTGCATACGACATGTAGCCATTGTCGTTTTCCGCCGATGTTGATGCCGGTCTCGTCAGCATGAAGTAACGGCGCCGTCGATAGCGCCCGCTTTACCCAGTCCTCAAAGGGAGCCAGCTTCTCGTACACCTCCTGGTTAAAGTTGCAAGCGCTACCGGCGCTCAAGGAGATGCCGAACTGGTCGGCAAAGTGTTCCTCGACCCGCTTGTAGGGCAGGAGTTGGAAGTTGGACATGTAGACCGAGTGGATTTTGACCCCGGAGGCATACTGGGTCTTGACCTTCACCTGGTCCGGGAAGGGGGCGATAACTCGACGTCCCCGTTCATCCTCCAGAATTTCGGCCTGATACTCCGTAACCACCCGGGACATCCGGATATCGAACACCTGACGGCGCTCATGGCCGACACACTGGAAGTGCCCATCGCCGGGAAGCGTGGCACGGTCCACCTGAAGCAACTCGACCTGGTCCGGATCATCGACCAGTGCCAAGTGATGGCCGGTATGGCCTTGCCGGGCGCCGGGCTTGTTGTTGCCGTTGCTGCGCGTCTTCTTACGATTGGGGTCACTGGATGGGGGCTTGCTGCTGTTGCGACTATTGAGCCCCAATCGGTTCAACAGCAACGTGACCAGGGTCAACAACAGCTCCAGCGATGCACGTAGCGCCGGCGAGAGGTTTTTCTCCTCTTCGACCTGCTTTTTGACCTTGTCGAGGGTCGGTTCGACCTCGAGGGTGTCGATCTTCATGGGCCGGGCTACTCGAACCGCTCGCCCGCTTCCACCGCCATGATCGAGGAGAGGACGGCCAACCGTTCGGCAGGGGGCATGGCCTGATAGCGTCGCCCCCAACTGTGCGCCTTGCGCTTGATGCTCTGGCGGTGGGTGAAGTTGCGCCCCGCATAGGCGGGCCAGTGCACCCGACCCGGCGTGAAATTGAACCACAGCTTCTCAGTTCTGACCCCAGCCTGGTTCATCACCTGCAGTTCCAGGGTACGCCATTCCTCCAGCAGGTCGTCGTAGAGCGTTGAGGGGTAGCCAGAGAGGATCACTGAACAGGGTAGTGACTTGAGCAGTGCCAGCAGCTCGACATGATCGTGTTCCTCATACTCGAAACGGTAACGGCGCGCGGAGCGGCGGGTAGGGTGCAGATAAGGGGGGTCGCAGTAGAGCAGTGCACGACCGTGAAAGTCGAACTCCCGGAGAAACCGATGCGCACAGCCATGCACCTTCTCGACCGGATAGTGACACTCGAACCGAGCCAGTGGAGCAGGGTCAAGATCGATGGCGATGTTACGCAACGCCGGTGGCTTGCGCTGCATGATCGCTCCACCCCCAAGATGGGTCTCAATGTAGGTGTCATGTGGCGGCATCAGGGCAATGATCGGCTGGCACAGACCTGACGTCGCTTTGGAACCAAAGTAGTTGCTCATGACTGCATCACATTCTCTCATCGAGGATAGACCACAGCATAGATAGTTCTTCCTATGCTGTCAAGGGCAAATATAGGAAGGTTTTGGTTCAGTGGGTATGATTATGAATTGGTTCTGTGGAATGCGTTAGTAAAGTACCCCTGAATAGTTACTCATGGCTTTCATCTTCTGCCAGCGGCAATCTTATGTTCCTGGCGGGTACGATTGTCGAAATCGCATGTTTATACACCAGTTGACTCACCGAGTTTTTCAGCAGAATAACGAACTGATCGAATGATTCAACATGCCCCTGCAGCTTGATGCCGTTTGCGAGATAAATCGATACGGGAATTCGTTCCTTGCGCAAAGTGTTGAGAAATGGATCCTGGAGTGTGTGCCCCTTGCTCATAATGCCACCTCATTTCTGATTTTCTGATTATTATTATCCGCATTGTTATAGTCCTTGCCCCTTTGCCCGGTCTGTTCCTGCGACCGGTTCTGGTAAGACCCCAGCGCGGGCTTAAATGAATATTATATTACATAGCGCGTGAAAACGCGGGATTGTTGTGCAAAAACTCCATAACCTCCCCTGTGATGCCCGTTTTGACACTATCGAACCAGGTAGTATTCTCCTCCTTTCTCAACCAGGTGATCTGGCGTTTGGCCAGTTGACGGGTTGCGATGACGGCGCGCTCACGCATTTCGGAATAACTTGACCTGCCCGCCAGGTACGACCAGACCTGCCGGTATCCGACCATGCGCATGGAAGCCAGGTCTTCATGCATATCCTCGCGCTGAAAGAGGCCGCGTACTTCATCCACCAGCCCCTGTTGCAACATCCCGGCAAAACGCTGCCTGGTCCGTTCACGAATAACCTGCCTGTCGGACGGGACCAGGGCCAGTTTGATAACGGTATGGTGTAATGCTCCCAGCCGCCCTTCCCCGGTAAGGACGGATAAGGGGGTTTTCGTCATTTCATACACCTCCAGGGCCCGCTGAATACGCTGCGAGTCATTGGGATGAAGGCGCCCGGCGGTGTCGGGGTCCACCAGGTCCAGTTCTGCGTGCAGCGCCCGGGACCCGCGCTCCCGCAACATCCGGGTCAGGCGCTCCCGCAGTACCGGATCCGTGGCGGGCAGGTTTGAAAACCCCTGTTCCAGGGTGCGGAAATACAGGCCCGTGCCGCCCACCAACAGGGGGACCCGGTTGTTTCCGCGAATATCCTCAATCGCGGCAAGAGCGTCTTCCCGGAACCTGCCGGCCGAATAAGCCTCGGTCGGCTCACAGATATCAATCAGGCGATGCGGGGCGGTCTGCAATACTTCCCGGGCCGGTTTGGCCGTGCCGATATCCAGCCCACGGTATACCATGGCCGAATCGACGCTGATTATTTCCAGCGGCAGTTGCCCTACCAGGTCGACCGCCAGGGACGTCTTGCCGCCGGTCGTCGGTCCCATGAGGAAGACAACCGCGTCATTCATCGATCAACCTGCTCAACTCACCCGTGGACAGGGTCCTCCACAGCCCCTTGTGATGTTTCTGCGCGGTATCGAGGTCCGTCCGGTCCAGGTCGTTCAACAGGTCGCGGACCATGGAGTCGGACGGTATTTCCATGAACTTCTCCATGCTGCCGGCCATTATCGCCAACAGTCCCTGTTCCGGGTTCATGCCTTCTCCCGGTTCCCGCAACGCTTCAAGTACGGCGGATACCATGGTTCTGATATCCGCTTCTTCGAGCAGAACGGGAATTTCCCTGACGGAAATTGCATTGGCCGAAACAACCCGCAATGACAGGCCGACCGTATCCAGCAGTTCAGCGCACTGCCCGGCCAGGTCGACCTGGAGATTGCCGGCTTCCATGTGCACCGGAACGAGCAACGGACGGCGGCGCACGCGCTCGTTCTTGTACTCCTGTCTTAACCGAAAATCCAGGACGTATGCCCTGATTGCCCGGTAATTCAGCAGTATCAAGTCCTCATTGCGCTGCGCCAGCACAACCTCCGGCGACAACGCCAACCGGGGGACGCCAAGTCCTGCAGCCTTGTCGAGCAGGTCATCCTGCCGTTCTGTTGAGACGAGGTTCTGGTAGAACAGGCCGGCTTCCCTGACCTGTTGCCCCTGGCCGTGAACCTGCCGCTGCGGATACTCATGCCGGCCGGTTTCGGGCATGCCTCCGGCGTCGTTCAAATCCAGCGAATGTGCGGTTTTCAGCGCATCCCGCAAACTCATGTTGATAAAGTCATGGACTCCCCGGTTGTCCCTGAAACGTATTTCACTCTTGGTCGGGTGAACATTGATGTCGGTGGTCGAAGGATCTATGTCAAGGTGCAGCAGGCAGGTCGGGTAACGGCCCGTGGGGAGGGATTCATCAAACGCGGCGCGAACAGCATGGAGAATTTTTTTGTCCCTGACCATCCTACCGTTGACAAAGCAGAACTGCCGGTCGGACTGGCTGCGGCTGAGGCTGCTTCCTCCAAGCCACCCCCATAGCCGCATTCCCCCGGATTCATAATTCACCGGAACCGATTCAGCGGCAAACCGGCGACCGAAGACGTCTTCCACCCTTTCAATCATGTTGTCCTCGCAGGCGCGGTAGCGCAACTGTATCTTGTTGTTATGCGCCAGTATAAAAGTGACATTGAAACGGCTGCAGGCCACGCGCTTGAAGATCTCGGTAATATGGAGAAACTCCGTTGTCCGGCTGCGCATGAATTTGCGGCGCGCCGGTGTAGCCTGAAAAATATCGGCGGCTTCCACGGTGGTGCCGCGGGCGCGCGCCGCCGGCCTGATATCCGAGTTGCCGCTCACCGGGTCGAAGGATAAGGACCAGGCGCTGTCGGACTGTTCGGTTCTTGAGACAAGTAAAAACCCTGATACCGCCGCAATGCTGGCAAGGGCTTCGCCGCGAAATCCCAGGCTGGTGATGCAATCCAGGTCGGATTGGGCATTGATCTTGCTGGTGCTGTGGCGTCTCAATGCCAGTCCGATATCATCGGGATGAATACCGTGGCCGTTATCGCTGACGGATATCAGTTTATGCCCCCCGTCAACCACGGCCACCGTCACATTATCGGCGCCGGCGTCAATACTGTTGTCCAGCAGTTCCTTGACGACGGCCGCGGGCCGTTCAATGACTTCCCCGGCCGCGATCTGGCTTGCCAGGGTTGCGGGCAGTTCGCTGATCCTGGGTATAGACATTGAGAATTGAGAATCAGGAATTAATTTCTGCTCGCTACAACCTGCTTTCGGTTCGCCAGTAATGTGCCGTCAGGCGCGTTGTCCTCAAAATAACGTTTGACTCCGGCAGCCACTGCCGAGGCTAGTTTTCGCTGGTAGGCTGAACTGTTCAGTTTCTTTTCTTCCTGGGGGTTGGAAATAAATGCGGCCTCCACCAGCAGTGAAGGGATATCAGGCGATTTCAACACGGCAAAAGCCGCGGACTCCACGCCGGGCTTATGCACCCTGCCCACCTTCTTCAGGCCTGCAAGGACCTCCTCCGCCACGTCGATACTGGCCTCCAGGCTTGCCGTCTGGGACAGGTCCAGCAACACCGAAGCCAGCAGGCTGTCCTTGTCGTCAAGGCTGACCCCGCCGATCAGGTCGGAAGCATTTTCCCGCTCAGCCAGCCAGCGGGCGTGCTCGCTGCTGGCGCCGCGGTTTGACAGGACGTACACGGACGAACCGCTTACCCTGCGGTTGGTGAACGCGTCTGCGTGTATGGAAATAAACAGGTCTGCCTTGTGCCGGCGCGCCAGTTCGACGCGCTTGCGCAACGGCAGGTAATAATCACCTGAACGGGTCAGGACCGCACGCAACCCGCGCTCCCGGTTTATCGCCTCAACCAGTTTCCTTGCAATCTGCAATACCACCTTTTTTTCATGGGTCCCGTTCGGTCCGATCGCACCCGGGTCTTCGCCGCCATGGCCGGCATCGACCGCGATGATAATGTCGCGATTTTCTCCCGGCGCCGGCGCTTGCTCCTTTTTCACCACCTGCTCCTGTTTTTCATCGTAAACATCCACCACCAGCCTGTGGCCGTAGCGTTCGTTCGGCGCCAGCAGGAAGCTCTTTGCCCGGGCCTGTTTTTTCAAATCCAGGACGATCCTGAGGAAGTCACCATGCTGCCCGCGCCTGATGTCCTGCACGTATCCGTCCCCCAGCGCCGGTTGCGGCAACTCCGCGAACGGTTCGGTATTGTGCAGGTCGATAACGACTCTGTGAGGGTCGGATAATATATCCAGCTTATGACTGACCGGGCTGGTCACATCGAACACAACCCGGGTATTGTCAGGGGCGGCCCAGACCCGGATATTTCTCAGCCGGACGCTTTCCCCTGCGCCGGACGGCAGGGAAAAAATCAGGAGTAAACAATAAGTTGAGATTAATCGCACCATCTGCCGAGCCGTTGTGTTTAAGCGCTACGGCAGTCATTATCTCAGTTTTATTTTAAGAAGTCAAGCTATCTAGCTGTTTTTGAGAGAATTATGAATAGGCGGGGTCAGGGTAAAAATTCTTTCAGAATTTCTTACTCTGACCCCTGATGCCGCGGTATTGGTAAATTACAGCAAATTACAGGACACCCATGTAAATTACAGGACACCCATGTAAATTACAGGACACCCATGTAAATTACAGGACACCCATGTAAATTACAGGACACCCATGTAAATTACAGGACACCCATGTATTTTTGTTGGATGTCCTGTGTTTATATTGGGTGTCCTGGAACTTTTTCCTCAGTTACATGCAATCGGGGCGTGCAGAGAACTGATCATGAGGGTTTAGAGTTAGGGGGATATTAGTTGTGGGGGAACGGTGCCGAGTCGTTGCAGGTATTTCTCACCTGCAGCGGTTTGTGCGCGGCAGTTCAGGTCACGCCGCTTCCGGTTAACGGCGATATCAATGAGTATATCCGGCGTTGGCAGCCGGTCGCGGCCCCGCTCAGGCCACTCCACCAGGCAGATGGCAAGGGCGTCAAAATAGTCCCGGCAACCGATGTCATCCAGTTCCGTCGCGCTCGCCAGGCGGTAGAGATCGAGGTGATAAATGTCACGGTCGGCGATACGGTAATATTCAACCAGGGTATAGGTCGGGCTCTTGACGATCCCCCGGTAACCAAGCCCCCGCAGCACTCCCCTGACGAAAGTGGTCTTGCCCGCGCCCAGTTCTCCCTGCAGGTACAGGTTGAATCCGGCGGGCAGGGATTGCGCGCAGCCGGCCGCAAACAGTTCCATTGCTTCGGGGCTTTTGACGGCCAGGCGCATCAGCCCGGATTGACAAGCGAGCGTATCACGGGGAGGAGATCACCGGCCAGCATACCTCTTTCTCCTTCCCCGGCACATTGATCAGCCGCATAACCGTGCAGGTAAACCCCTGCCACCGTAGCGACGCCCGGTTCCATGCCCTGGGCCACCAGGCCGGTGATGACGCCGGTCAGGACGTCGCCCATTCCGCCTCCGGCCATTCCCGGGTTGCCGGTACGATTAAGGCGGATGGGCCCCGTGGCGCCTGCGACCAGGCTTCCTGCTCCCTTGAGCGCCACCGTGCCGCCGAACCTGTCACGTAATGACATCACCGCCGCAAACCTGTCTGTCTGAACCTCTGTTGAGGTGATGCCCAGCAGGCGGGCAGCTTCACCGGGATGGGGCGTAAGCACCCAGTTTTCCCGACGCAGGGGTTCAAGGGCCAGCAGGTTGAGGGCATCGGCATCCACCACCAGGGGAAGCCGGGTCTGTAATACCTTTGCAAGCAATGATATTGCCCAATCCGACTGTCCCAGTCCCGGCCCGATGGCGACAACACTGGCCCTGTCCAGCAGGGGGTCCAGGTCCCGCGGCACATCGACCGCCACGGTCATCAACTCAGGCCGGAACAGGGGGATCGTCCCGGCATGTTCAGGTCGCGTCGCCACTGTTACCAGGCCGGCACCGGTCCTGGCAGCCGCGCAACCGGCCAGGATCGCAGCGCCCTGGTAACCGTAATCACCGCCTATGACCAGTACGTGGCCATAGCGGCCCTTGTGGGCATCGCGCGCTCGGGCCCGCAGGTTGAGCATCACTTCGTCATACCCTATCAGGCGGGCTTCGGCATCCATGGCGGCAGACATGCCGGCAGGCGTGCCCAGGTCGCTGAACAGTATCTCGCCACAAAATTCGGGTCCTTCTGCAGTGAACAATCCCCGTTTCAGGCCGATGAACGTGATCGTGGCATCGGCCCTGACCGCGCTCCCAAGGCGCACGCCTGTGTCCGCATTCAGGCCGGATGGAATATCCAGGGCAAATACCGTGGCGGATGCTGCGTTTACCAGTTCGATGGCTTCGGCAAAGCCACCCTCCACGGCACGATTCAGACCGCTGCCCAGCAAGGCGTCGACGATGATATCCGCGCCTTCAAGCGCCAGGGCAGTCTCGACAGTCCCTGTTTGCAGGTACTTCTGCGCACTGGCGGCGGCGTCGCCCTTGAGCCGGTCCGGTTCAACCAGTGCAATCACCCTCACCTCAAGTCCTGCCTGCCGGGCAAGGCGCGCCAGCACGTAACCGTCACCGGCATTGTTGCCGCCGCCGCAGAGGACAACCAGGTTCCCGGCGCCGGGATAACGCCCGGTCAGGGCGTCAAGAGCGTCAACCCCGGCCCGCTCCATCAGGGTCAGCGAAGGGATGCCTTGCTGTTCAATCGCCAGCCGGTCAAGTTCCCGTACCTGGGCGGCCGTATATAATTCAACGGGCAAGGCAGACACCAGGAGTCACCTTAATTCAGGGGACGGACTTAAGTCCGTCCCCGACTGCTTGCGCCTCCCCGAGATCACCAGTTCCACATGGTGCCGTCTTCCAGCCTGTTCACGGGAAGATAAGCGCGTTGATAGGGAAACTTTGCAGCCAGTTTTTCATCTATATCGACTCCATGCCCCGGCGTCTCGCCCGGGTAAAGAAACCCGCCCTTGAAGGTATAGGCATGGGGAAACACCTCGCCGGTTTCCCTGCTGTGGCGCATGTATTCCTGGATGCCGAAGTTCGGAACCCAGGTATCGAAGTGCAGAGCAGCGCCCATACAGACCGGCGACAGGTCCGTTGCCCCGTGACACCCGGTGCGCACGTGGTACAGCGCGGACAGGTCGGCAACCCGGCGCAGGTGGGTAATGCCTCCGCCATGCACTACGGTCATGCGTATGTAGTCGATCAGTTGTTCCTGTATCAGTTCCCTGCAATCCCAGATGGTGTTGAATACTTCTCCGACGGCCAACGGCGTCACGGTATGCCGGCGAATCAACCGGAACCCTTCCTGGTTTTCTGCGGGTACTGCATCTTCCAACCAGAACAGGCGATAGTCCTCCAGGGATTTACCCAGGCGCGCCGCTTCGACGGGGGTCAGGCGATGGTGCACGTCATGCAACAGGTGCGTCTCAAAACCGTACTGCTGCCTGATCCTGTCAAACAGCAAAGGCACATGGTCCAGGTACTTTTCCGTTGACCAGGTGTTCTCCGCAGGCAGGCTCGAATCTGCCGGTTCATAGAACAACCGGTCTTTCCCCACGCCATAGGTGGATGCCAGTCCGGGAATGCCCGATTGCGCGCGCACGGCCTTGTAGCCCATATCGATATACCTGCCCACCTCATCCACGGTGCGGTCGATATCTTCTCCATTGGCATGGCCGTAAACCATGACCCCGTCGCGGCTCCTGCCGCCGAGCAACTGGTACAGCGGCATCTCCGCCAGCTTGGCCTTGATATCCCACAATGCCGTATCCACGGCCCCGATGGCCGTCATGGTGACCGGTCCCCGGCGCCAGTAGCAGCCGCGGTAAAGGAATTGCCAGATGTCCTCCGATTGGCGCGGGTCGCGCCCGGTCAGGCAGGGAATTACGTGGTCCTCAAGGTAGGAAACCACCGCCAGTTCCCGCCCGTTCAGGGTGGCGTCACCCAGTCCGTAGACTCCCTCCTTTGTTTCTACCTTAAGGGTGACAAAATTACGGCCGGGGCAGGTGACGATGACCTTGGCGCTGGTGATTATCATTTGATTCGTTACTGTCTGCTGTAAGATTTATAGTATCTTTACCTCGTAATTGTAACAAACAAGCCTGAGAGAAAATTAAAGAATGAAAATAAGTGATCGTTATCATAAATGGGTTGAATGGAGCAAAGAAGAGCAGGTTTACATAGGAAAATGTCCCGATTTGACCACCGGAATTCATGGAGATGAGCCTATGTCACTGTATGGTGAGTTATGTGAAGTGGTTGAAGATGTCCTGAACCATTATCAATCGGAAGGGCGTCCCCTTCCAGCATCGCAGGTCAGGCCCATGCGTGAATAAGCACTATATCGAAGAGCTAAACACGATAGGCAAAAGGCCCGATATTCTTGTTTATAGGCGGGTTGATGTTCCCGATAACTTTGATTTGGGTGATGAAGAATTCATCCGGGACGCGGTGGCGGCGATAGAAGTTAGGTCCAGCAGTTTTCTGGCTGACAAATATTCGTTATTTATGGAGCGCAGGACACGTGAGGCAGAAATTGCTGTTGGTGAACTTCAAAAAACTCTTCCGACAGAACCGTACTCAAACTTGCTATTAGAGAAAAGCCCCAAACTTCATGAGATGATACAGACTGCGACTCCCGACACTTTCCGAGAACTGGATTTTAATCTCAGGAGCTGGAGCTCTGCTGAACCCCTTATGAGATTGAGCGACATGTTGAAGTCGCTGAAAAACCAGATCAAGATTCTTCAAAAAAGAGACTACCTTAGCGTTACTCCTGAGCTTGAAGATCTTGCACTCGTTAATCGGCGGATACAGCGTTTCGGTGTCAAACACCACTATTTACAGGTGTTTTTCGACAAAGCGCATGTTATCCCGTTTAAAAGAATTCTTGAATTGACCTGTAAGCCAGAGAAAGAAGGTTTGGTATTCTCCATAGAAAGAGACGTTAAAAATCAAGGAAAGACAACCATCAAGGTGAATGTCCAGGTCGGTAAAGAAATACTCGGGAAAATTGATATGCCGGAACATCGTTCTGCTTTGAAAGAACTGGAGCGTGGAAGACTCTTGTATTATGTGACTTTTCGTGGAGGGCATGGCTATCTTGACTCCAGAGTCTTTTCAGAAGAGGTAATAAGTGCGGACGTATAATACAAGATACTCTGAGCAAGTCGAACCACTGCATCGGAAAGAATACGGGCAATTCTTTACCCATCCCGTAGTAGCTGACTTTATGGTGCGTTGGATATTGCAGTCGCAGAGAAAGTCCCTTTATGATCCTGCTTTCGGCCTCGGCGCTTTTCTTGACCCCATATCGGATGATCTTGAGATCAAATTCACTGGGAGCGAGATTGACTCGAAAATCCTTAATTTCTGGAAAAATACGACAAATGGACGACATGTGCAGATTGCCAATGAAGACTACCTGTTGTCCTGGGGGAAATCACACACCAATATCGTCTGTAATCCTCCATACATGCACTTTCAAAAATTTCTTAATAGAAATGCCGTGTTCAAAGCATTTGCAGGGAACCTGGACCTGAAATTGTCTGGATATACAAATACGGCGTCAACGTTCTTGCTTAAATCACTGTCTGAGCTGAACGGTTCTGGCCGGCTTGCTTATATCATGCCTCTTGAGTTTCTTAACACCGGATACGGAACTATCGTCAAGAGGCGACTTATTGAAGACGGGCATCTGGTTTCGATGATTAGTTTAGACTGCGAAAAAGATATTTTTCCAGACGCAATAACCTCGGTGGGGATGGTCCTGTACGATGCTACCCGACGTTACTCTCACGTCGATTTTCATGTTGCCACATCTATTCATTCGTTGACAAACATCCTTAACAGTACGCCAGTCAACAGAATTGCCTTAGATTCCCTTCATCCCAAATTGAAATGGCTTTCTTACTTTCAGCCGACAGATTTCTCCATTAATACACAAATGACTGTCCCGCTGAATTATTATGGACATTTTAGCAGGGGCATTGCCACTGGAGCCAATAAGTTCTTTGTCTTGAGGCCGTCACGCGCTAAAGAACTAGGAATTCCTCTTGGCGAACGCCTGCAATGTATAACGAAAAGTTCACAAATCCAGCGGCTTGTGTTTGACTGTGAAGATTATAATAATTTAGTTGAAAATGATGATGCTGTTTTCTTATTTAATGCAGGCTGTAATCATTCGGAACGTGCTGCGGCTTATATCCAAAGTGGCGAACGGGAAGGCTACAATGCTCGTTTTCTCACAAAGAACCGCAATCCGTGGTACATCACAGAGAGAAGATGTCCCTCACCGTTCCTTATAGGTGTTTTTTCCAGAGGTGGTTACAAGATCGTTCGTAATAGAAGCAAAGCTTTGAATCTGACATGTTTTCACGGATTTCAACCTAATGTTTTCGGCAATCTATACATTGACCAGCTGTTTCTTTATCTGGCATCCACTACGGGCCGGGATATCGTTTTGTTGTCAAAACGGAGATACGGTGAGGCCCTGGACAAATTCGAACCAAATGACCTGAACAATGCGATTGCTCCCGCCCCTCATGTATTTGATGAACTTTCCACAGGAGATGTAGAGGATGCAGTTTCCCATGCTAAAGAAATATGCGAGATTCCGGACTGGGTAGATGGCTTCTTCAAGAGGTTGAAAACTGAGGCACAAGAAGCTAAAAAGACAACTCTATATATTTCTTAATTATCAACTGGCATTCATCGATATTTGCTGATAACGTAAATTATCTTGCGCACATTTTTTGAAGGGTAGCCAGCGAGATTTCTTCAAATCCTTTTCCTGTATTCTTTTCACCATGCCCTCCTTCGAAGATAAATACTACCTGACCAACCCCGGTCTGTTCCAACGTATCCGGCGGGATATTGCCCTGTTCATGGATAGCTTTGCCTTCCTGGTTGTCTGGCTGACGCAAGGCCATAAAATCAGGCGGGCTTATCGCCGGGCGCAACTGGAGAATACTGAAATCATACTTGAGGACCTGCTGGAGAAAGATCAGCAATGAGGCGAGCCTGGGCTGATCCTGTCTGTCATTGTAACTACTCACCCCCCTGTTCGTCCCCGCGCCCCCCTCCGTCATTCCCGCGCAGGCGGGAATCCAGTGAAAAAACCTGTCCCGGCGGGACACCTTATAACGTGTCGCCTGCGGCGACTATGTTAT
Source organism: Gammaproteobacteria bacterium (assembly GCA_965204045.1). Taxonomy (GTDB): domain Bacteria; phylum Pseudomonadota; class Gammaproteobacteria; order Eutrophobiales; family Eutrophobiaceae; genus JAAXHV01. Next base: position 2,365,915 of record CBDBDW010000002.1, on the reverse strand, counting down.
TGACTGGATTCCTGCCTTCGCAGGAATGACGAACAGGGGGGGTGAGTAGTTACCTGTCATTTTAAATACCGTACCAAACCAAAGTCGGGAAACGCAATCAACGGCCTGGGCGAAACCGCCAGGCGCCGGCCGGCACAGGTATTCCACAGCTCCGGTTTCCGTATGGTGGAGTGGCACGCCCTGGAACTGTTTTTCCTGCTGACCATGCCATTCCGGTTATTCATCAAAGGCATGGGGTCCAGGTGGTTATTGCGCAAGGCGGATGGAACTGTTGCCAAAGACCGGTTCAAGGTCGCTGACCCGGGCGTCATGTCGAAACAGATTAAACAGGCGGCAAAACAGTTTGGAGCCGATGCCGTCGGTATTACCGGGTTCACCGAGGACGGGCAGTTCAAACATATAGAACAACCGTATAAATACGCCATCTCCATTGCGGTCGGAATGGACTTCGACCTGATGGAGGAACACGTGACTGATGCGGAAGGGGGGCTTGAGACACTGCGCGCCTATACGGAGATTACCCGTGCCGTGATCCGGCTGTCCGCTCACATCCGCAAACCCGGTTGGCCGGCCCGGGCCTATTGTGAGAGCGCAGACATACTGCATATCCCCATCGCGATCAGTGTCGGACTGGGCGAATTGGGCAAGCACGGGTCACTCATCAACCGGGAATTGGGCGCAAACCTTCGCTTGGCGACAGTATTGGCAGACCTGCCCCTGGCTGTTGATGAGCCTGTAGATATCGCCGTGGAAGATCTGTGTCTCACTTGCCGGCGCTGCACCCCGGACTGTCCGGTTGACGCCATATCTGATACCAGGCAATTAGTCCGGGGCGTGGAAAAATGGTACGTGGACTTTGACCGGTGCGTTCCCTGTTTCAGCAAAACCTACGGGTGCGGCATCTGTATCCAGGTCTGTCCCTGGAGCAAACCGGACAGGGGACCGTCCTTATCAGAGATATTATTGGCAAAACGTCATTGAACCCGTTGTTTTATCAGTCATAATGATAAAACATGGTTGTAAAAAATCATTTTTAATGACGTTTTACAATCATGTTTCGACAGGTTCGTTAAGTCAGCGCTTTTTCAAACCACCAACCCGAATACCAATACGCTGCCGACTCCGATCGGCGCAAAATAACGGGTAAGCAGCCTCCATATCCGGAAAGCCCGGTCGTTCCGGATGCCCATCTCGTTGCGTATCAGGTCGGAGGAAATGACCCAGCCGGCAAACAGCGCTATCAGGAATGCGGTCAACGGCAGCATGATGTTCGAGACGCTGAATTCAATGATGTGGAACATGTTCTTGTCCCGGTACAGGGGGACAAACGACAGGGGCTTGAAATCTTTTATGAGGTTGAACGAGAATACCGCGCTCAGGCCGACCAGCCAGATTGCGGAACCGGTGATAACAGACATGGCAAAGCGTTTGTGGCCCTTGTCTTCCATGTACGACACGAAAGGTTCCAGCATGGCCAGGGAGGAGGTAAACGCCGCGAAAAACACCAGGATAAAAAATACCAGGCTGAAGAAATGCCCGGCGGGCATGCCGCCCAGGGCGATCGGCAGGGTAACAAACATCAGTCCCGGTCCTCCCGTCGGGTCCAGCCCCGAGGCGAATACGATGGTGAAAACGGCCAGGCCGCATAACAGGGCCGCGAGGGTGTCGCTGATCGCAATAATCCAGGCAGGTCCCGGCAGGGACATGTCCCTGGACAGGTAAGCGCCGTATGTCAACAACGCTCCGGTGCCCACGGTGATGGAAAACAGGGCCTGACCCAGGGCCATCAGCAAGCTTCTCCAGGTCAGACTGGAGAAATCCGGATTGAACATGAATCGCCAGGCACGCGCCGGCGCGCCTTCAATGTGCCCGTAAACCACCAGTATGATGATCATGACAAACAACGTCGGCAGCATGAAAGTGGTCACGGCTTCAATCCCGCGCCTGACGCCACGGCCAATGATCCAGACAGTGGCTGCAATGAACAGGGTATACCACAGGGTCAAGCGTCCGGGGGAGGCAAGCAGGTCGGTAAACTGCCGTTGCGCGTGATCAGGCGTGATGGAGACAAATTCTCCGCGCAGGGCAAGAAAGACGTAATCCAGCGACCAGCCGGCGACAACCGCATAAAAACACAGGCCGGCGACCGGCGAGATGACGCTCAGCCAGCCGATGACCTTCCAGAAGCCGGAATGCCCGCCTTCCCGGCACAGGTTGATCATCGTCACAACCGGGCTTTTGCCGCCGCGCCGGCCCAGCGCCAGTTCCGCCATGATCAGGGGCACGCACAGCAGCAGGATGATGACCAGGTAGACGATGATAAAAGCGCCGCCGCCGTTTTCACCAGCGATATATGGGAAACGCCAGAGGTTTCCCAGCCCGATGGACGCGCCGACCACCGCGCACAGGAAGGCAAATCTCGACGACCAGGTTTTGGTTGGTGAGGCCATAATTACCCGATTATACGGTACAGGGGCGGTGTGTCATCACGGGGAATAATAGCGCCGGGATGTTGAATGACCCTGCCTGCCAGGGTTTGCCCCGCCCGGACAGAAGCCGCAGTGTCGTGGCCGCTCAATCTTGACGAGATATAACCGGCATTGAAGGAATCCCCCGCTGCCGTGGTGTCGACAACCCGTTCCTGAACCGTCACGGGAAAATGGACAATATCCTGTCCGGTCGCGACAAGACAGGGTGACGAACCGTTTTTCATTATGACCTCCGTAATCCCCAGGTCGGCCAGGCGGATACAGGCCTGCTCCGGTGTAGCATCACCAAACAGCGCTTTTTCATCGTCAAAACCGGGCATGGCCAGGTCGGTTTCTTGATATACGCGCCCGGTCCAGTCCCTTGCTTCAGCGGGAGACGCCCACAATGCCGCCCGGTAATTCGGATCATACACGATTATGACGCCTTCCCTGCGCAATGTCTGCAACAGGTCCAACAGCTTCTCCCTGTCGTGGGGAGACAGTATTGCCACTGTAATGCCGGACAGGTAGAAAATCGCAAGACCCTTCAGGGAAGTCGATAAACTTGCGGCATAATCATCCCTGAACAGGTCGCGGGCAGCGGACTCGCCCCGGTCATAGCTGAAACGCCTTTCCCCATCCTGTCCGGTCACTATGGTGTAGCTGCCCGGCAACCTGTCCCGGAAACGCCGGACGAACGCGGTATTGATGCCTTCCGCCTCCCAGGCCGCCAGCATGGCCGCGCTGCCGGCATCCATGCCCACTGCCGTGATATAGAACAGCTCCGCCCTGCCCCGGTCCAGCAGTCTTGCCATGTAAGTCAACGTATTCAGCGTGTCGCCGGAGAATTTTCCGGAAATATCAGGGACAGATTTTAAGCTTGCCCCCGCATGTTGTAAGCGGGGGTCTGTCCCCTCTTCAGGCATATCCATCTCGTGGTCACGGCGCTCGATCATGCACTCGCCGATGGCCGCCACCCTGGCCGGGCTATCGAATTTCCAGTTAACCATCGGTCGAGTATAATTTAACAATGCCTGAGATTAAATCCATCAAGGACATCATTCCGCCAGGCCGTATTATCCCGGTCTGTACTATCGACAACCCGGACCGTGCGGTATCGCTGGCCCGTACCTTGCAGGATTGCGGTATTCATGTGATCGAGATAACTCTGCGCACGGAAGGCGCTTTTACGGCTGCCAAAAATGTGATTAACGAATGTCCGGAGGTGTGTGTCGGCATCGGTACGGTAACCTCTGTCGAGCAGTTGCGCCGGGCAGATGCTATCGGCGCTCAATTCTGCGTCAGCCCGGGTAAGACGGAACGCCTGGTCAATACGGCGCAACAACTGGAAATACCATACCTGCCGGGAGTCAGCACCGTATCGGAAGTAATGGCGGCGCGGGAACTGGGATTAAATCACCTGAAATTTTTCCCTGCAGAAGCGACAGGCGGCGTAAAGACGCTGGGCATGTTCAAGGAACTGTTCCCCGATATCTTTTTTTGCCCTACCGGTGGTATCAATGAAGACAATCATGCAGAATACCTGCGCCAGGATAACGTATTCTGCATCGGCGGCAGCTGGCTGGCGCCCCCGGAGAAGATTGAATCTTCTGACTGGATGAGCATTAAAGAATCAGTACGACGAGCATCAGCCAAGAGTATCGATCAACAAGAAAGTACACCTGGAGATCCAACTCATGGATAATGAACCTGGCTATGGCCCACACCTCTCAAACAAAGAAAAAGTGAAGAAGAAAATTGATAAAGAAGCCAGACTCGTCCTGACCCGACGCGATTTTGACGCATTGAGAGCGAAACTGAAGCAACCTTTTACCCCCAACCGGCCTCTCCAGGAAGCTTTGGCAATGGCGCGGCAGACCGTAAAACGTGCTTGAAGAACGATTGATGCCTCCATGATCTCCTGTTCCCTGTTTTCGTAATATTTACAACTGTTACCATATCTGGTAACATCTTTGAATGGGTAAGATACGTCGTAATAACTATGTTTTCCTGACCTGGAAAGGCGATCATAGCCCTCGACATGTCCACGTCTACAAGGATTCGAAATTCGTAGTTAAGTATGACCTGGAAAACAGACAGGTTATGAAAGGAAAAATTACACGGGCTTTGTTGACTACTATCAATGAGTTGGAAACAGAAGGCTTACTATGAAAATACGTAGCGTTGAAATGAATAATCGAAAAAACGAGTTTACCGTTATTGCCCGGTCGGGTTCTGTTTATGTATTTCCATACTCAAAGGCAGACCCGCGCCCGAAGCCGGACAATCCTGTCAAAAAGCTTTTTATTGATAAGGATTTTGCAAACGAGGCGTTTACCTATCTCCTTGAATCAGGCGAGGAGGGTTCGATTCACATCGAACAAATACTCGAATATAATGACGACCCAACCTATTATGCAGAATTGCTGATATACAAGTTATCCCTGGAAGCCAGGCAACGCGTTGAAAAGAGCGACCTGAGCAGACGGCAAATAGCCCGGCGTCTGTCTACATCCGTTCCCCAATTATATCGATTGCTGGACCCCGCCAACTCCAGGAAATCCATCAGGCAATTAATTGCGCTTTTGCATGTCCTGGATTGCGACCTGGACCTGGTCGTGAAGAACAGTAAGGAAGCTGCATAAGAGAAATATAACCGGGGAAAACCTGATTTCCCCGGGACAACTACGGGAGTGGCGCTTAGTTCCGGTGTTGATCCGACCCGGAGTTTTTGTCAATCAATTCTTCGATATTGGCATCGGGATAGCTGAGCAGCCTGCCGAATTGCCGGGCTATGTCCCGGCGCGCATCGCCCGTATAGGAACCAGCAGCCACCAGTTCGGACTTCCTCTGTTTCAGGGCCATGTAGTCGTCCAGGGTCGCGCCCTTGTAGATCAGCAGCACATGCTTGCCCACAGCCACATCAGCCGGGAACAGGTCGGTGACGATCAGGTCCGTCTCGCGGTAGAGTAATACTCCTTCTTCCTGCGCTATCCGCTCTGCATCTTCCACCAGGTCATCCATCTCTTCCGGCGTAACGGCTGCGCTCAGTGCCAGGGTCTTGACGCCGACCCTGACCATTTCCGCGAAGGTGGACAGCCCGCCCAGTGTATATGAGCGTTGATCAATCTGTCTGTTCATATCAGTCGGCTTTTCTGCCAGACACAGGATTGGAATGACCAGGAACAGAAAAAACCCTGCTGCCCGAAAGCAGGAGGGTTTTTTTCTGAACGTTGCAATGTGACTAATCAAAAATAAGCGTAAAAGTACGTTTTCCCCGGATTACTTGCTGTATATACGCAGGTTAACGCCGGCTATCCTGAAGTGAGGCCGTATCCGGAAACCGCCAAGCCCGAAGTTTTCCTGGGTGCCGGTGTAATAGTTTTTGTCGAACACATTTTCAATGTAGCCGGTGATACTCCAGCGGTCACCGGAAATGCCGGCCCGCAGGTTAACGATGTCATAGCTGGGTACCCTGGTTGGAAAACTGTCCCGGGGCCACGGGAATGGCACACCGTTGCCTAAACCATCGCCGTTAAACTGGGTGTCGTACCCGCGCTCCCGGGTGACTTCATTATCCAGTATCGGCAACCCCGCAACCGTGGCTTCGACATCGGAGGTGATGCTGCTGCGGTAACTCCACTCTGCCCGCAGGAATCCGTTCATATTACCTATATTGACATCATATTGACCGAACAGGTTGGCTGTCCACTTCGGCGCACGCGGCACCGTCACCCCATCAAGGTCAAAACCCATGTTGTTAACTACAAACGGGTCATCTGCGCCAAAATCCTTGAACTCGGCATCGAGATATCCTACGCCACCGCCAACAATGAAATTATCCATAAGCAGCGCCTGGGCTTCCAGTTCAAACCCGATTGATTCTGCCTGGGAGTTAATTATCTGGAAGTTATTCAGTATCTCATCCTCGTTGATAATGATCTCCACCGAGGGTATCTGCAAATCCTCCCAATCCATAAAGAAGAACGCACTGTTGACCTGCACGCGGCCGTCTGCGCCACGCCACTTGGCGCCCACTTCATAATTCCACAATGATTCCTTGCTGAAAGGAATGGTTGATCCATCTGCCTCAAAAATAGTCAGGCCGCCCGGCTTGTAGCCTCTCGATACCGACGCATAGGCATTCAGGTCGTCATTAGGCGACCAGTTCAATACGAAGCGCGGTGTAATGGAATCTGTGCTGACGCTCCCGGTGAAATACCCCCTGGTCAAGCGTGGGTCACTGGGGTCCGGCGCCTTGAAATCACGGTATTCGTCCAGGGGCTGCTGTGAGAAATGAACACGCGCAAAGCGGAAGCTCTGTGACCTGAGGTCGTGCTCGGTGTAACGTATGCCGACCGTGGCTTTCAGTTGCTCGGTGAATTGCCAGTTGGCCTCGGAAAATACCGCCCAACTTTCCGAATCGAAGGTCTCAATGTTCGAGCCGGCAATGATGTCTCCTTCAGTCAGGCAGAAGAAACAGGTAACAGTAGCGATTGTGCCGTCGGGCGCAAACGAAGCTGGGATTCCGACGTAGAAGTTATCGCTGCCGATTGGGCTGACACCGTAGGTATCCGCATCGTCATTGGAGTAGAAAGCGCCAAGGGTCCAGTCCCAGTTATCGGACTCAAGGTTGAAGCGAACTTCCTGGCTGACGGTATCGCCGGTGCGCCCGCCGTAAGTCTGGTACAGCGAATACTGGACCAGGTCCTGGTCGAACTGGCGGTGGCTGGTAGTCTTCATGACTCCCGTGATGGAGCGTAAGGACCAGCCTTCGCCCTGGTAATTCAGCCGCGCATTGAAGATGTTCTGCCGGTTCTTGTTAAACTCGTCAAAGTCCTTGTTGATAACCCGGCGCTCATCCGGGTAGAAACCCGAGCCGGCATCGACCGGAAACAACTGGTTAAATGGTAAAAAGGTGTCGGCGCCCGGTTCAACCGGCAGGAGCCACGGAGTTGAATTAGGCGTATCGAAGTCCATTATCCCGGAGTTGACATTGGTGTCGGTGCCGTCATTTTCCACCGTGCGCATAAATGAAACGTCAGCCGTAAATGCCTCGGTCGCTTCCCAGCGGGCCGCTACGCGAAAACTGATGTGATCGTAGCCGTCATCGTTGCCGGTTGGGCTCAGGTTTATGAGAAAACCATCGCTTTCCTCGTAGTACACATTGCCGCGGACGAACAGATTGTCACTGATCGGTGCATTGATGATGGCGCCCACTTCCCAGGTGTTGAAGCGCGAATACCCGCCGTTGATTTCGTATTCCACCTCGTCATGGGGTAGCTTCGTCGTCAGGTTCAGGGCGCCGCCTGTTGCGTTACTGCCGAAGTAAGTGCCTTGAGGTCCGCGCAACACCTCCAGGCGCTCAAGGTCCTGGAGTTGCGGGTTCGCGGTCTTGGTAGCATTGTTGGCAATGTTGAATTCATCAAGATAAATCCCGAAGCTGTTGGACAATCCACCGACACCGGTAAAGGAATTCGCGAAATCGCTCACGCCTCTCATGCTGATACCAACGGAGCGATGGCCCGTCTCACCGTCTTCGGTAAAATTGACATTCGGGGTAATCTTGAAATAGTCCTTCGCTTCCCTGAGGTGTTGCTGCTGGAGCGTCTCACCGGAGAATGCCGTAATCGAGACAGGCACTTCCTGCAGGCTTTCCTCGCGCCGTTGCGCGGACACAACGATCTCTTCGAGTTCCTGTGCTGCAATGGACGGTGAAAGAGCGATAGTCGCCAATATAAAACACCAGCTACTTTGCTTCATGATATTTCTCCGGAATAACAAATATATAGTCCAAACTGGGTTATTGTACCGGGACTGATGCCCACCAGGCCGGAATACCGGATAGTTTAGACATAAATTAAATCAAACACAACTTATTTTGTACGTGCGGCATTTATGATACAGGACGGCGCCGGCCGGGGTGAGGCGTGCGCAACCGCTTACCTTCATTCTGTTCAGTTCCCCGGTTTCAATACTTTCAGGGTATCGACTATTCGCTCAAGACCCTGTTCAACCCTGTCCGGCCTCGACCTGCCGTAGCAAACGCGTATGTACCTGTCACCGCTCGGTCCGTAATAATTACCCGGCGTTACCAGCACGCGCGCGCTGTCCATCAACAATTTCGCGATGTGTTCTCCGCTCCCCAGGCGGGAGACATCGGCCAGGCAATAGGTGCCGGCTTCCGGCAGGTTACAGGTAATCCCCGGAATACTGTTAAGCGCCGCAGTTGTTTGTTGCCGCATTTCATCCCACTCCCCAATCCATTGATTGAGGAAATCCTGCGGGCCGCGCAGGATATCGATAGCGGTCCGCAACGCGGCCGTATTCGGTGTAAAACTGCTCAACATATAATAATGCCGGAGCGCCCGGATAATTTCGGAAGGTCCCGCGATATACCCGACCTTCATGCCGGCGCAAAGATAGCTCTTGGCAAAACTCGACACACAGACAGTGCAGTCGCGCATGTCCGGCATGCTGATCATGGAGCTGAACTGATGCGGCGGATAAACCACCTTCTCGTATACCTGGTCTTCGACCACCGGAATACCATCCCGGCGCAGCCGCCTGCCCAGACGCTCGAGAAAATCCCGCCGGAAAACGTGACCGGTGGGGTTGTCGGGATTGACGATGATAAAAGCCCGCGTACGCGGTGTCAGAAGCCGGTCAAGGCGCGCTTCCATGATATCCGTGCCGGCCGGTCCGCCTTCGGCCACGGTCAGCGGGATTGTCCTGACAGTTGCCCCAAGATAGGCAGGGATCAGGTAAGACAGGGTGTAGCCCGGATCAAAAGTTATCACTTCGTCTCCCGGGTTCAGCAACACGCTGAGGACGGCCAGGAGACCATCGCCGGCGCCGTTACAGGGAATCACCTCACCGGTCGGATCGACTTCAACATTGAAATCATTGCGAAATTTATCCGCCACTGCCCGGTTGAATTCGGGGACGGGCTGAATCTTGAGGTAACCTTCCTCTACCGCATTCAGGCCCGCCCGGCGTATGTAATCCGGGACCTGTTGCCAGCCACCTGAAAGGTTCAGGAAAATGGTGTCGGGATCACCAAGGACCTCTTGAGGGATCTCATCATAGCCATGCCAGGCCGGGTGGGACACGGCATGCCTCAACCTTTCACTGGTTGCCTTTCTCACTCTTTATTTCCCGGTTTGGGCATTCTGGTTAAGTTTCCGGCTCACATCCGCATTGCGGGCGGCTATGCCGCGGTTTCCGGCCGGCACACCCGGTACATGAGTGCGAGGAACAAGGTAACCGTAAATGCAAAAGAAACACTATAAACCACAAACACCGGCTGTCCCGCAATATATGGCTCAATCCGGTTAAAAATACTCACTGCCGGCCATAGCGATGCACTGATCAGAATTATCGCACCGATCAGGAATTTCTTTTCCCAGCCGCTTTTACCCGGTCCCGGTTTCAATTCCTTCGTGGCGGCTTCAAATTCAGCAATGATATCCTCATCATTTGGCCGTGTCAGTACGCTCACAAGCCAGAGAGTGAACGTATTCACCGCCAAACCGATCAAACCTGCGTGAATTCCAAGCGGGTTTTTAACCGGGCCGAAGGTGAACCAGGCCAGTGTTGCGATACCAACCATCAGGCCTGCCAGCGCACCCCAGCCGGTACACCGCCTGAAATAAAAGGCACCCAGCACCAGGGGCAGAAACTGCACGCCGATACCCAGTGCAATCAGGGAAATATAGGTAATCGTGGCGGGCTTGCTGATGGATAGCGCATAGGTCAGTGCGATTATGACAAGGATCAGGCACTGTATGGTCCGTTTCAGCGCCTGCTCCTGCATTTTTATATACGGTCGCACCAGGTCGTTGCCGACTGTAGATGCTGCCGCCAGGCTCATAGCCGAACCGGAGACCATTGCCGCGGACAATCCTCCGGCGCACAGCAGGCCCACAAGCCAGGGTGGTGCGATCTCGAGGATCATTACAATCATTATGGTATCCACTTCCACCAGCCCGGGTTTTACCACCACGCCGGCGAAACCGATGATCAGCACGGCGTAAACGGCAAGCGCATAGATGGGGGCGATAATCGCCTGTTTACGGATCAGGGAGGGGTGCTGCGCGCTGTAGAAGTTTATGAACAGGTACGGTCCCATGTGGATACCGAGAAAGCTCACCAGGATGGATGAACTCCAGAACGCATAGCCGAAAACGGTATCCGTTTCGGAAAGTACCAGGTGATCCGGTTTTGTCCGGGCAAGGGTGCGGTACATATCCTCCAGGCCGTTGAAGTACTGTGTCACCACCACGACCGCAATTGCGACCAGTACGGAAAGCATGAATATACCCTTGAAAATGGCAACCCTGCTGATCGACCGCAGACCGCCAAGAACTACGTAGATTGCGACCACTGCGAATGCAACCAGGCTTCCCAGCCAGTAAGGCACCTGGCCCTGCGTCGATACCTCGAAGATGTAGCCGGCGCCGATCATCTGCAAGGTCAGGTTGGCGATAAGCGCGAGGACCGCAACAATCGCCGCTGCCGCCCCCAGCAGCCGGCTCTGAAAGCGTGCGGACAAAAACTGCGCCTGGGTCATGAGGCCGAGCTTTTTGCCGGCGCGCCACACCTTGGGACCGAGCCAGAATGACATCATGGAACTGAGCGCAATGGCCACCAGGGAAAACAGCACTACTGCGCCATAACCATATGCCCAGCCGGGAAAACCGAGAAAGGTGCCGGCGCTGTAAAATTCGGCCACCCCGATAAAGAAAATCGGCCACAGCCCCAGGCTGCGCCCGGCAATCACATGGTCGCTTACGGTCCTGGTTTCACCGGAACGCCGGGGAATGCCCAGGTACAGGACAATTCCCAGAAATACGATAATGATCAGGAGGACCATGGGAGCGCCTTATTCCTGCGGCTGGATACTGCCGTTGACGCGGTAGCGGCAACCGTACGAAGTCATTTGATTACTTTTTCAACCAGTCTTCACGAGGGGGAGAGAAGACATCGAGGACGACCGTATCCTCCACGACCTGGTCACTGTGTTCGACGCCTGCAGGAATATACAGAATATCGCCTTCACGGGCCTCTATCCTGCTCTGTTCGGATTGGTAAACCGCCCCGCCCTTGAGATAAATCGTAACCTGTTCGCTGGATATCCCGTGGGCAGGAAACGACACGCCTTTCGGGACAAATATCTGCGCCAGCATCATGTTGCCTGCGGTTATCATTTGCCGGGTGATGCCATTATCGAGTTGTTGGACGGCCACCTCATTCCAGTTGTAAAGTATCATTGATTCATCTCCGGATTGTATTATTAATGCAGTATGTGCATTATTACTTTAGTCTCACGGCGAGAACCGGACAAGTCAATATCCATCCTTTTATACTTCACTTTTTATGATAAACGAATTTGCACCCGACCTGATTCTATATGACGGGAGGATAGTCACTGTCGACAGCCAGTTTTCGGTAGTGGAAGCGGTTGCAGTTTATGGCGGGAAATTCGTTGCCATCGGCAGCAGCGCTGATATCCGGGAACTGGCGGGTAATAAGACACAACAGGTGAATCTGCAGGGCCGTTGCGTCGTTCCGGGCCAGATGGACAACCACGTTCATTTCCTGCTGGCCGGCCTCGACGGTTTACAGTCAGGCGCCAAAGTCAACATCGCCACACTGCAGTCGATTGAAGACATACTGGATGCCATTCACAAGCGCGCGCAAAGCACGCCGAAAGGCGAATGGATCGGCACCTCCTGCATGTACCGGGGAGCATTGAAAGAGGGACGCTTCCCGACCCGGGCAGACCTGGATAAAGTCGCTCCCGATCACCCGGTATATATCTTCCAGTCGGGCAAGAATATTATCACCAACACGTATGCCATGAACATGGCGGGCATCGGCAGGGAAACGCAGAACCCGGTTGAACCCGAAGGCTGGATTGTCAGAGATGAGGATGGATTGCCGACGGGACATCTTATTGCCGGCGCCGGCGACCTTGCGCGCAAGGTCTGGTGGGAAAAAGCAGACCAGCCGATCAAAAAATGGGACTTTCTGTATTTCGACCGGGAAACCCAGTTGGCGGCCATCGAGGCGCAGCAATCCATATATCACGCCTGCGGCGTTGTCGGTGTACGTGATATGGGAGTATCGATAGACGAACTGGATACTTATATCGAGGCAAACCGAAGCGGTTTACTCAAAATCAGGACGGACCTGATCCTTGGGTTGCCTGCCAGGTATATGACAGAGGAAGAGATTATCACTTCGTTGAACTGTTATTTCGGTCCGAAACAGCACCTTGGTGACGACATGCTGAAGATCGGGGGAATAAAACTGGTCGTAGTCAATGACGGCTGGTGGGCCTACAGCCCGGAAAAAGCGCGTTTTCTGATCCGGGAGTATAACAGGCGAGGCTGGAATATGAGTATCCATATCAATAGTGGCGGCGCGGATGATTCGAGCGAACTGGTGATAGCGGCACTGGAGGAAGCGGACAGGGAAAACCCCATTGCCGGCCGCAGGATAAGTTTTGAACACGGCTTTGGCCTGGGCAGGCCGGATCATATCCGCAGGTCCAGGGACCTGGACATTATTTTCGGCGCCAATCCGGTACTGTCTTACTACGCCTCGGCCCGTTCCATGCGCATGCACGAGATCATGGAACAGGTCCGCATTGCGAAAATGACGGAGACTGATCCCTGGAAGCGGACTGTGCGCGACTGGGGATTGCCGTTGAGAGACTGGCTGGACGCGGGCCTGACGGTCACGGGCGGCTCGGACAACCCTGCCGTCGTTTATAATCCGGAACAGCCCTTTCTGGGTCAATATTCGGCGCTGACCGGCAACACCCTGGCCGGTGTCCTGTTGCCCGGTCAAACCGTTACCCGCGAAGAGATGCTGCGCATGTATACCATCAATGTAGCTTACTCATGCTGGCAGGAAGATATCCGCGGTTCCATCGAACCAGGCAAACTCGCCGATATGGTTGTCCTGGACAGGGACATTCTCAACTGCACGGATGAGGAAGTTAAGGATTTACAGGTATTGCAGACTTACGTAGGCGGTGAACTGGTATTCGAGAAGAGTCATTGAATGACCATGAGCTCAGCAGAGGCAGATCTGTCGCTTCAACATGATGGCGAACAGCGCGCATCCATCCCGGTGACAATCCTGACCGGATTCCTGGGGAGTGGTAAAACTACACTGCTCAATCATATCCTGAGGTCCGGCCATGGCTTGAAGGTCGCGGTCATCGTCAATGATTTCGGCGACATCAGTATCGATGACAAACTGGTCAGCCGCCGGGCGCAGAATATTGTTGAGCTGGCAAACGGTTGTGTCTGCTGCAGCATGCAGGGTGACCTGCTGCGGGCCATACGCCAGGTAACAGACGGTTCACACAATATCGATTATATCCTGCTCGAAACATCGGGATTGTCCGATCCCCTGCCTGTCGCCGGCTCAATTTTGAATAACGGATTGGGCAATGCCGTTCGGCTTGACGGCATCGTTACCCTTGTTGACGCCTGGAATTTTGACGCCAACCTCGACAATGCCGAAGTTGCATTCAGTCAACTGGTTAACACCGATCTGATTCTGATAAACAAAATCGACCTGGTGGAAGAACATGTTCCCGGACTGATTCAGCAAGGAATCAAAAAAATCAATCGCTCGGCAAGAATGCTCACCTGCGTTAACGGCAAGGTCGACCCGCGTTTACTGATTGATGTAAAAATGACCAGGTTGAAACAGCGTTGGGACAGGCATCCTGCACCGGGGGACAACCCGCATGACCATAGCCACTCCCGCGAACATGGCCTGACGGAATTCGACAGTATCTCTTACGAATCCGACAAGCCGTTTGAAGTGGAACCGTTCAGGGCATTCATTGCTGAAATTCCACCCGATGTATACCGGGGGAAAGGTATATTGAACATCGCCGGCGACGATTATCGCCGTATATTTCAGCTTGTCGGAGACCGTTGCGACATTACTGAAGGCAGTCCGTGGCAACCCGGTGAGAAACGCAGAACACAGCTGGTCCTGATTGGGCGCAGTTTGGGCGACACCGACCTGCCGGAGAGATTGGAGCATCGTCTAACCGGATATTCCCGGCAGACATAAGGGGACCTCTATTAATTGACCATTTCCGGTCTGAACAGGTTCTTTTTTGATATATTTGGTGTGCAGGGCCTTCAATCGCCTCACTACCCCCATCATCGGACCGTTTTATCGCCCTCAGGTGTCGTTTTGACACCGTTTTCTGCCTGTTCTCCGTCAAGCAGGCGCACTGACCCCTCGCAGGTAACACAGTCTGCGCATGTTGTACACCAGGTTCATCATCCCGATAGCCAACGCACTGCGCTTGAGCCCGATGCACCGGACCAGCTTGGCGCGGGTCGCACACTGCGCCCCGAACACGTGTTCCACCCGCACCCGTACTTTTGCCCTGGTGCGGTTGCCCTGCTGCTCCCGTATCGTCAACGGCTTGTTACGGCTGCCCTTGCGCCGGATGTGACTGCGGTAGTGCTTCGCCCGCAAACGCTGCTCCTGCTCCCTGGAACGGTACGCGCTGTCTGCCCATACGTCCTTGCTGGTATTGTTCTCATCCAACAAGTCATCCAACACCTGCGAGTCATGCACGTTGGCCGCGGTCACGTCATACTTGCGCACCAGCTTGTGCGCATTGTCCACGTTCACGTGGTTCTTGTACCCGTAATGACTCGTGCCGCGTTTCTTCGTCCAACGCGCCTCCACGTCCTTCTGACGCCGCTTCGGCTTGGCGTCCGCCTGCTCCCAGTCCGCAGGCACTTCCCCGGCCTTGACCTTGGCATTCTCTTCGCGCGTGTTGCGCTGCACCGGCGCCGGCACCAGCGTGGCATCCACCAACTGCCCCTTGCGCGCCCGGTAGCCCAACCCCGCCAACTGCCCGGCAAACTGCTCGAACAACGCCTCCATCAGGCCCAACCGCACCAACTGCTCCCGAAACGCCCGGAACGTCTTCGCATCCGGCGCCCGATGGACATTGTCCAACCCCAGGAACCGCTGGAAACTGCGCCGGTCCTCTACCTGGTATTCCAACTGCTCATCACTCAAGCCGTACAAGTGCTGTATCACCAACCCCTTGAACATCAGCACCTCGTCACGGCGCGGGGCGCCCGCCTTGCTCTTGCGCTCCGTGGGCCGGAGACGGGACAGCAACGGACGGAATGCCGCCCAGTCCACCACCTCCCCCAACCGCACCAGCGGGTCTTTCAGCTTCGTCAAACGGGCGTCTTGCAAATCAAAGAATGAACCGAACAGGTCTTGAGTCTTCATAACCTCACCTGGCGTAGAGAGTTGAAATCAGTGACCCGTATTATATCATTGGGGTAACTACTCACCCCCCTGTTCGTCATTCCCGCGCAGGCGGGAATCCAGTCAATAACATAGTCGCCGCAAGCGACACGTTATAAGGTGTCCCGCCGGGACAGGTTTTTTCACTGGATTCCCGCCTGCGCCGATGTGTGGACTCCTCCCCCCTTATCATGGTAGTTAAGGGGGGAGAAGCAATTTTGTTTAACCAACAACGAGGAGTCCACGATGAGAGATACTAACACAATCGGCATAGATTTAGCGAAGCACACGTTTCAGGTGTGCGTGGTCGACAAGCAGGACCGGATGGTGAGCAACCAGGCGATGGGCCGGACGGCGTTGTCGGCGTATTTAGTGCGTCAGGCGCCGGCCTTGGTGGTACTGGAGGCGTGCGGGGGTGCGCACTATTGGGGTCGCTTAGCGGAGTCGTTCGGTCATCAGGTGAAGATTCTCTCGCCGCGTTGGGTGTTGCCGTACCGTCAGGGCCACAAGACGGATGCGCGGGATGCGTTAGCGGTGGCCCGTGCGGGGCAGCGGGAGGAATTGCCGGGGGTGGGGTTGATGGGGGTGGAGCAACAGAGTCTGCAGTGTCAGAAACGCGTGGCGGAGCATCTGACGGACCAATTGACGGCGACGGGGAACATGCTGCGTGGGCTGCTGGCGGAGTTTGGGGAAGTGGTGCCGAAGGGGGAGGCGGCGTTACGGCGTGAGTTGCCGCGCGTGCTGGAGGAGGCGGAGAACGGGTTGCCGTTGTCGCTACGCCCGCTCTTGGCGCTGGCCTGGCAGTTATGGCAGGCGCAGTCGGCGGCGTTGCAGGAGGCGGAGCGGCAGTTGGCAGAGCAAGTGCGCGTGACGCCGGCGTGTCGGTCGCTGCTGACACTGGCCGGGGTGGGGCCCAAGAATGCGTTGGGGTTGTATATTGCCCTGGGGGACGGGCAGGCGTACCGGCATGGTCGGGCCGCGGCGGCCTGTATTGGCTTGACCCCCAAGCAGCACAGCAGTGGGGGCAAGGTGCGCCTGGGGTCGATTGGCAAGCGCAGCGGGGACAAACGCTTACGTGCCTCGCTCATTACCGGCGCCCATGCGGTACTCCAGGCGCTGGCGCGGCGGGAACCCCGTAATGACGTTGAGGTGTGGCTCAAAGACCTGGCGGCCCGGCGTGGCGCCGGGCGGGCGGCGGTGGCCCTGGCAAACAAAACCGTGCGTACCGCCTGGGCTATGCTGCGTTACCGGACGGAGTACGATCCGGGCCATGCCAACCAGCTGTCGGGCAACCCGCCGGCGGCAGTGGCCGCCGCCTGAACGGCCAGCCGGGAGAGAGGCGTCAGCGTTTATGTTATTTCCTTGCAAGACGGCACAACGTGATAGTGGTCAGACCCACCTTCAGGGACCCTGCTCATTCCCGCGGCGTGAGAACGCCGTTGCGCCGAAGAGGGCTGAAGGGGCGAACACATCTTGGGCCAGGGGTCGCACCCCAATCAGAGTCCGTATATACGACCGCAGTCTGCCTTCACTATCGATTCGTGCCTACTTGCAAAACGGGAGGAGTCCATATAGGGAATGACGAGGGGAGCGCGGGAAGGACGAACGAGGAGAAGTGCAGGAAGGACAAGTGGGGGTGAGTAGTTACTCATTGGGGCGAATTAATAGAGGTGCCTTTAAGCATAAATTATTTTGCTGTCAAGGTTTTTTGTTGTGCTTCTGACCACTTGAAACTGAAGCATTCTCGACTAATTTCCGTAAAGAGACATGCGTAAATTTCTGTGGGGTTGTTTCATTAAAGCAACTATCCGGTATCCGCCCAAGATGTTTTCCCCACGCTTTGAGTTGTTTACTTATCTCGAATTCGCTGCTGATGAGAGTGTTGTCCTCACCACCTGGAATTCTGAATGTTTGGCGGCTGATGATAACGGCGGTTGCCAACCATAAGAAACGGCAGAGTACGAGGTCGTAGATTATGCAAGTCCCAACTGGGCAGGCACAAGCAAGCTTGGCATACGGCGACCCCTTACTCGATCCCTCGATAATGTTGAAATTACCTTGTAATGCCTGCTATCCTTAGGCTTAATCAGCGTTCCAATCAGGGCATGAGGGCAAAACGTTTATATCACCGCTCTCTCAATTTCAATCATCATTGCAAGAGATTACCTAAGGTTGAATTGGAATAAAATAACAGCAGTTGTTGTTGGCACAATTGGATTTGTGGCTGCATGTGTAACGCTGTACCCGTGGGCCATTACAAAAATATGCCCTGAAGACGGTATTGCTCTCATTCAAGATTCGCAACAGCTTCTTCAAGTATTGAATATCGATGAACTTGACTCGCCAGTTCTACATCCAAGAATTCAAATTGATAAAGAACTGGTTTCTCAAAACCATGTAAAGATTGTTACCAACGAACTGGTTTTTAAGCCCGAAGGGAAACTTATAGCGCCAGATATCACGATATTTGCAACGCGTATTTCGGGGGGCGAACTGAATGTCCGCGGTAGCGACGCGCAAAAACCCGGCGCGACCGGTGGCCACGCCGGTACAATATTTATTGGCGCTGCGACGCTCAAAGATACAAAAATTGATGCTTCCGGTGGTAACGGGAAGAAAGGGGGCAAAGGCAACAATGGCTCCGAGGGGAGAGACGGGCGTTGTACAAGCCGCCTGTTACAGGGACAACGCTGGATAGGAGCAACAGATGGCGGTCACGGCTCCAACGGTCAAAACGGAGGTAACGGAGGCAATGGAGGGGAGGTCACGTTATTGCTGGCGATGAATGAACACCCATATCAACCAGAACCAAATGTAAACGGCGGACAGCCTGGCGAAGGAGGGGCGGGAGGAAAAGGCGGCAAAGGCGGCAAAGGTTGTGCCGGACCAGGCGGAATTCAAGCATCCCACCCGGACGGACTTGATGGAAGCCCCGGTGACCCTGGTATCGGCGGTGAACCAGGAACGTTTGTTTCGAGAGATGTCAACTTCAGGAACGTGAAAAAAATTCTTGATGATGTTAATTTGTCAGCGCCGAATGAGTTGAAGACTGCAATGGAAACAATTTTAGGAGAGTAACGATGGTAGAAAATGAAAAAATCAAGGAACGCAGTAGTATAGTATCCAAACTCAGCCCCGAAGTCCTTATTGGATTTACTACCTTATTGATTGGATTTGCTACACTCCTATTTTTAGGGATCGGCGCCTTGCAATGGAACAGTCAAATCAAAGAAATTAAAATACGAATAGATGGGCTGGATGCAAAGCTGGATTCGAGGTTGGGTGAAGAGCGTAAATACTTTACGGAAGGAATGAATCGATTAAGCGATAAAATTGATTCTCTTAGTGACAAAATAGGGGCACTGCAGGTGGACTTTGCTCAATTCGAAGCCCAAAGTGAAAATTTTTCCAGGTACACGGCGAGCCAGTTTGAGTCTTCATCTTCACCAATGGCTGAGAGAACTACCGTTGAACCACAAAGCCGCTGATACTGCGAAGATGGTCACAAACCAGTTAAAATCTAACTACAGAGCGAATAAGCCCAAGAATTTTCCTCGCTTAGTATCTCGGTAAATCCGTGGGGGCTGATACTGACATCATACAAATCGATGGTTTGAATAAGTGGTACGGCGAGTTCCATGTTCTGAAAGATATCAGCCTCCAGGTCAGGAGCGGTGAGAAGATCGTCATCTGCGGTCCTTCCGGTTCCGGCAAATCCACTCTTATCCGCTGTATCAACGCCCTGGAAAACTACCAGTCAGGCTCGCTGGCGGTACTGGGAACGACGTTGGCCGACAACAGGGACGTGCGCGCCGTGCGTGAAGATGTCGGCATGGTATTCCAGCAATTCAACCTGTTCCCGCACCTGACCGTACTGGAAAACCTGGTCCTGGCCCCGGTCAGGGTAAGGAAAACAGCCGAACCGGAAGCGCAGGAACTGGCCATGTATTACCTGGACAAGGTAAAAATGCAGGAATACGTGAATAAATTCCCGGCACAGTTGTCCGGCGGCCAGCAGCAGAGAGTGGCCATCGCCCGGGCGCTGTGCATGAAACCGAAAATCATGCTGTTCGATGAACCCACCTCTGCCCTGGACCCGGAAATGATCGGCGAGGTGCTGGAAACCATGACCGGACTGGCGGCCTCCGGCATGACCATGTTATGCGTCACCCACGAGATGGGCTTTGCCCGCCAGGTGGCAAACCGGATAATCTTTATGGACGAGGGCCGCATCATCGAAGAAAACAACCCGGAAAATTTCTTTAACAACCCCTCGTCAGACCGTCTCAGGACGTTCCTGGGCCAGGTACTGCGGCACTGAATATACCGGGGACAGACTTAAGCATGCCCCCGCATGTTGCAGGCGGGGGTCTGTCCCCGGAATTTACATAGCAAAAAAACCTGAAGCGCTTAATACAGGACATCCATGTCTTTTACAGGACACCCATATAATTTTGTTGGGTGTCCTGTGAAAGGTGTCCTGTGAAAGGCACTAAAAACCAGAGGAGACACGCAATGAGCAAGATGACCGGCGCCGAAGCCATCATCAAATCGGTACGCCGATACGGCATTGATACCATCTTCGGCCTGCCCGGGGGACAGACCTACCACCTGTTCGATGCCGTTTACAACGAAGGCGACCGGCTCAGGATTTTCAATGCCCGCCATGAACAGGGCGTGGCGTACATGGCGTACGGCTATGCCCGCTCCAGCGGCAGGGTGGGCATTTACACGGTCGTGCCCGGGCCGGGCATCCTGAACACCGGTTCGGCCCTGTGCACGGCCTATGCGGGCAATGAACGGGTGCTGTGCCTGGCCGGTCAGATCCCTTCGCAATGGATAGGAAAAGGAGTCGGATTCCTCCATGAAATACCGGATCAACTGGGGATCCTGCAACGCCTGACGAAATGGGCGGAGCGAATAGAAACACCGGCTGACGCCCCGCGCCTGGTCAACCAGGCTTTCCGGAAGATGTGCTCAGGGCGCCCGCGCCCGGTTGCCCTGGAGATGGCGCCCGACATCATGGGTCTGACGGAAGACGTGGAACTGCTCCCTCCATCACCCGTCCCGGAACCTGTGCAGGCCGACCCGGACCTGATAGAAGCGGCAGCGCGCCTGCTCGGCAAAGCCGGGAGTCCGCTGATAGTATTCGGACACGGCTGCGTGGACGCCGGCGCAGAACTGTTACAGGTGGCAAAAATACTGCAGGCGCCCTGTACAACGCAGTGGGGCGGCAAGGGCATCATCGACGAGCGCCATTACCTCAGCCAGCCCTACAGCGCCGGACACCGGCTCTGGGCCAGCGCGGACGTCGTGCTGGCCGTAGGGACGCGGCTGGACATCCCGCAACTGCAATGGGGACTCGACGATGAATTGAAGGTCATCCGCATCGATATCGATGCCGCGCAGGTCGCGAACATCGCCGAACCGGAAATCGGCATTGTCGCAGATGCAAAATCAGCCCTGACGGACCTGGCTGCGGCCCTGGAACGCCACACTACAGCCAGACAATCACGCGAGCAGGAGTTGGCCGGCCTGAAAACCGCCATGGTCGAAGAATTCGGGCGGAACGTGGGGCCGCAAATGGAAATATTAAAGGTGATCCGGGAAGAGTTGCCGGAGGATGGCTTCCTGGTGGACGAAGTTACCCAGGTCGGTTATGCCACATGGTTCGGTTTTCCGGTGTACCGCCCCCGGCATTTCATCAGCAGCGGCTACCAGGGGAACCTTGGATACGGTTATACGACGGCCCTGGGAGTGCAGGCAGCCAATCCCGATAAAAAAGTGGTCGCGCTGGGCGGGGACGGCGGCTTCATGTACCAGGCAACGGAAATGGCGACCGCGGTGAAATACCGTTTGAACCTGGTCAATATCGTGTTCAACAACCATTCCTACGGCAACGTGCAAAGAGCCCAGCAGGAAGAATTCGGCGGGAACGTCATCGGGTCGGATTTAAGCAACCCGGATTTCGTGCGTTTTGCGGAAAGCTTCGGCGCGCCGGGCTTGCGCGTGGAAACTACCGAACAGTTGCGCAAAGCCCTGCGCCAGGCATTCAGGGAAACCGGCCCCGTGCTGATTGAAATGCCCAGCGCCGGCATGCCCAGTCCCTGGCCTTATATACTGATGCCCCGTAACAGGGGGTAGAAAGACTGGTAGTCATTCAATCTGATATTGTCTGATAACACTTGTCATTCCCGCAACAGCGGGAATCCAGTAGACAACATAACTCCTTATGTAACTACTCACCCCCCTGTTCGTCATTCCCGCGCAGGCGGGAATCCAGTCAATAACATAGTCGCCGCAAGCGACACGTTATAAGGTGTCCCGCCGGGACAGGTTTTTTCACTGGATTCCCGCCTGCGCGGGAATGACGAGGGGAGCGCGGGAATGACGAGGGGAGCGCGGGAAGGACGAACGAGGAGAAGTGCAGGAAGGACAAGTGGGGGTGAGTAGTTACCTCCTTATCTTATAAGGCAGGTTTGCTTACTGGATTCCCGTTTTCACGGGAATGACAGTTACCCGCTCTGCGCCTTATAGACGGATGCCTTCCTTTCCAGCCAGGCGCTGTAGCGTGACAGGCTGAAGCAGAACAGCCAGAAAAACAGGGCCGCGAACAGGTAGCCGGTGGCGCTGACGCCGGGACTCAACCAGGCCGGGTCGGAAGCGGCGCTCTGCACCATACCGAGCAGGTCAAACAACCCGATGATCAGGAGCACGGTCGTTTCCTTGAACAGGCCGATGAAATTGCTGGTGATCTGCGGCAGCGCCACGGGGAAGGCCTGGGGCAGGATGACCAGGAATGTACGCTGCCAGTAACCCAGGCCCAGCGCTTCGGCGGCCTCGAACTGCCCTTTCGGGACAGACTGCAATGCGCCGCGAATGGCTTCGGCCATATAGCAGGACATCAATATGGTGAGTGCGCCCAGCGCGCGCAACAATTTGTCTATTTCCAGTCCTTCCGGCATGAACAGCGGGAACATGATGATCGCTACGAACAGGACCACCAGGGCCGGCACGCTGCGCCACAACTCGATCCAGGTAGCGCAGCAGACCCGTACCAGGGGTATGGATGAGCGCCTCCCCAGGGCAAGCAGGACGGCGATCGGCAGGGACGTGGACAACACGAACAGGGCGGTGACCACGGTGAGGAAGAAGCCGCCCCACCTCCCGGTCTCGACGTACGCCAGCCCGCCGTGTCCACCCAGGAACAGGAGCGCCCCGATCAGGGGCCAGGCTATAACCGCAAGCACGACCACCCGGCGTTTACCGGGGAACCGGGGAATAAACAACGGCAGCGCCGACAGGATGATCAGGCCCAGGCCCAGGTTGACGCGCCAGCGTTCGGTCTCCGGGTAGAGCCCGTACATGAACTGGTCAAAGCGCGCCCGGACAAAGGGCCAGCAGGCGGCAGTCTTGTCGGGACAGTCCGCAGGGGTCGACCCGGTCCAGTAGGCGTCGATAACCAGCCAGTTCACCAGGGGAACGCCGGCAATGACGATAAGGCAGGCGCAGGCCAGGGTCAGCACGGTATTCAACGGTGATGAGAACAGGTTCTTGCGCAGCCATCCCGGAACGGCCCTGAATATAGTCTGCCTCCGGCAGTCAGTTATTTCACTGGATTCCGGCTTTCGCCGGAATGACGATACGAGCGCAAGGAACAGGGGGCTGTTCTTCCCGGTCTTCATGATTATGCCGCCGCCGTCAGGGCAATCCTGCTGTTATACCAGTTCAGGAACAGGGCGACACACAGGGAAATGAATACATATACCGCCATGGTGACCGCCATGATGTACACAGGCTGCCCCACCAGGTTATTGACCGTGCCGACAAACACCGACACCACCTCGGGATAGGCAATGGCCGCAGCCAGGGACGTGCTCTTGAACAGGTTCAGGTAAACGGTTGTCAGCGGCGGGATGACGACGCGCAGGGCCTGGGGGAACAATACCAGCCGGATGGTCAGATGGCGCGGCAGTCCCAGTGATTCCGCGGCCTCGGTCTGACCGCGCGGGATGGACGTAAAGCCCGAACGTACGATTTCGCCGATATAGGTCGCGTTGTACATGGACAGGCCGACTACCAGGGAAAGGAATTCCGGCATCATGACAATGCCGCCGCGGTAGCCGAAACGGGTTTCCCGGGGGAACTCGAACTCAGCGCCGGCGAGCAATACGACAGCGCCGGCAATGACCGCCAGCGCCAGGAGGTTCCAGGATGCAATCGGATTGACCCCGGTGGCTGCCGGCCGCGCCCGGGCGAGCGCGGCAACCTGCCGCCGTTCCTGTCTGCGCAGAAAATACACCATGCCCCAGGCAGCCAGTAATGCCGCCACTATCCACGGCCAACCCTGTCCGAAGCTGACCGACGGTATGAACAAACCGCGGTTGTTCAGGAAGATGCAATTGAAGAACTCAATGCTCTCACTGCTGCGCGGCAGGGTGCGCAGGACCACGAAATACCAGAAAAATATCTGCAACAGTGAGGGGATGTTGCGAAAGATTTCAATATAGCCGGCTGCAAGACGGGATACCAGCCAGTTGTCTGAGAGGCGGGCGATACCGATGGCCAGTCCCAGGATACTGGCGCAGATGATGGAGACCGCTGCCAGCAACAGGGTATTGAGCAGGGCGACGACAAATGCGCGGGCAATGGTGGAATTGGCGTCAAAGGGTATCAGTTTCTGCCCGATCTCGAAACCGGCCCGCTTCCACAGGAAGTCAATACTGGAATCGACACCGAGATGCGCCAGGTTCTGCTGCGTGGTTACCGCGATCAGGTACACCACTGTACCTATAATAAATAACAGCGCTACCTGGTAAACGAGTTCCCGTTTCACCATACTAACTCCTGACCTGGCAAAGCCGGAACAAAACAGAATGCCCCTCCGCTCGTCATTCCGGGCTTGACCCGGAATCCAGTAGACAGACATTCATTATAAGGAATTGTTTTATCTACTGGATTCCGGCCTGCGCCGGAATGACGAATAAATTTCATGGTCATTTTGCGCAAGATTTTACCCGTAAGGGACTGGTACTCTTTCAACCTGATATTGCCATGTTCAGCGGGTCGGGAAGCGGTTGAGCGCAAGGCGCGCCGTGCGGGGAATGGCGAGTCCTTGCCAAGCGGCGCAACGCCGCGGGCGACCGCTTCCCGGCCCGCCCGCAGGGAGCCACACAGCAGCGCCAATACGGCGTTACAGCCCTTGGCAAGGACTCGCCATTCCCGGCGGGCTGTGCCTTGTCTTGACGCCGCTGTGTCGCTCTGAACATGGCAATATCAGGTTGAAAGAGTACTAACCCCTGTCACCGGAACGGCAGCGCCGAATGCAGCCCGCCGTCCTTCCAGCTTGCGTTCAACCCTCTCTTCACGCCCAGCGGGGCAAAGTTTCTTTCCCACATATCATTGTAGTTCCCCACCAGCCTGATTATGTGGTAAGCCCAGTCATTGGAAAGGCCCAGTTTCTCCCCGAACCCGCCATGTACTCCCAGCAAGCGCCGGATTTCGGCGTTCGGGGAATTTTCCCGTACTGTATCCACGTTGTCCTGGTTGATACCGAGTTCCTCGGCGGCAAAACGGACATTGAACGACCAGAGCGCGATATCGCGCCAGCGCGGGTCGTCCTGGCGCACCAGCGCGGCGAAGGGTTCCTTCGAGATGACCTCGTCCAGGATCAGGTGCTCGTCCCGGTCCGGCCAGTTGGCAATGCGCCCGGCCGTGGAGAGGCGCTCGTTGGTGAACGCGTCGCAACGGTCGGCGTAATACGCCTGCAATCCTTTATCTATGTCGGCGAAGGTGACGGGTGTATACGCCATTCCGTTGGCGGAAAAATAATCGGCTATGTTCTGCTCCAGGGTGGTGCCCTGGGCGATGCAGATGGTCGCCCCGTCCAGGTCCCTGAGCGCTCTTACCTCCGTATCCCTGCGCACCACGAACCCCTGCCCGGCGTACAGGTAGACCCCGGTGTAATCAAGGCCCAGGGATACGTCGCGGATGAATGACCAGGTGGCGCCGTCCGGGAAAATATCTATCTCGCCGGACTGCAACAGGGTGAAAACAGTATGCGGGGTTACCGGGACGTATTCGATCCTGATATCACCGAACACGGCAGCCGATATGGTCTTGCAATGGTCGATGTCAAACCCGACCCTTTGCCCGGAATCATCGATACTGCTGAAACCGGGACTGCTTTCGACAATGCCGCAACGCAGTTTTCCCCGTTCCCTTACCTGTTCCAGCGTGCCCGCGCCCGCTGCCTGCCAGGCGGCGAAAACCAGGAGTACCATCCCGGACAAACATGTTGATTTGATACTGGTCATGTCCATGGTTTTGGTTTCAAGTCAGGATGTAAGATAATATTATCGAAAACAACCGGGAATTGATCATGGCAAATCGCTTACATGTAGTCGAACAGAGACTCGAACATATCCCTCACGAAAAAGAGGGGCTGAGGTTATGGTTGCGCATAGTGTCGTGCACGCAGATGGTCGAACAGGAAATTCGCGCCATGTTGCGGGAAAAATTCGATATGACCCTGCCCCGCTTTGAAGTCCTGTCGGCCCTGGACCGGGTCGCGGACGGGCTGACCATGAGCGAACTGTCACACTGGCTGATGGTGTCCAAGGGGAATGTTACCGGGATAGCCGAAAGATTATCGGAAGACGGCTTCATCCGGCGCGAACCGACGCCCACGGACCGGCGTTCCTTCGTGGTGACCCTGACCGGGAAAGGACGAAAGACATACAAGGAGATGGAGCTGGAATACGAGAGCCTGCTGGACAAGTTATTCAACGACATGACACCCGATGACAGTGACATGTTCACCGGCCTGCTGGCCAAGGTCAAGGAATCCGTCGAGGAACTCAGGGGACAGGTCTAGCCCTGCCCCTGCTCCTGCCGGGCGGCGTAGGCCTCTGCCTGTTCCCGGGTCGCTTCCTGCTGGTGCCTGTCTTTCCATTCCCCGTAGGGCATGCCGTAGATGATTTCACGGGCCTGCTCATAGTCCAGGTCCACGCCGCGCTCCTCGGCGGCCGCCCGGTACCATTTCGACAAACAGTTACGGCAGAAGCCGGCCAGGTTCATCAGGTCTATGTTCTGCACCTCCGTGTGTTCCCGCAGGTACTCGACCAGGTGCCGGAACGTGGCCGCTTCGACTGCCTGTTTAGTATCGTCGTTCATATTTCTCTCCGGTTATTCCAGGTTATGTTTTTTTATCCGGTAGCGCAGGGCCATCCGGGTGATGCCCAGTTCCCGGGCCGCTTTTGAAACATTGCCGTCGCACTTTTCCAAGGCGTTTTTTATCAGCATAAGTTCTGCGTTATCCAGTGTCATATCGGCTTCGGTGAGGGGTGGCAGATTTGTGCCCGCCCCCGGTTCCGGCCGCGCATGGGTAGTCAGGGACAGGCTCTCAGGCGATAATTCACCACCGCCTGATAATAATACCGCTCTTTCTATCATGTGTTTCAGTTCGCGCACGTTGCCGGGCCAGTGATACGAACCCAGGGCCTGCGCGGCTTGCGCAGAAAGGCCGATGGAATTGATTCCATAGCGCTTGGCGTTCTGCCTCATGAAATGTCCGGCCAGCAATATAATGTCGTCGCCCCGTTCACGCAATGGGGGCATCGATATTGACAGCACATTCAGGCGGTAATACAGATCAGAACGGAATTCCCCTCGGCTCACCAGTTCGGCAATATCCCGGTTGGTGGCCGCGATGATCCAGGCCGCCACGGGTCGTTCCTTGGTGGTGCCGACTTTCCTCAGTGTCCTGCGCTCCATCACGGCCAGTAATTTTGCCTGTAAATCCATGGGCAACTCCCCGATTTCGTCCATGAACAACACCCCGTCCTCCGCCGCCTCGATCAGACCCGTCCTGGCTGCATGGGCGCTGGTGAATGCGCCTTTTTCATGGCCGAACAGTTCGGCTTCGATCAGGTCCTTGGGCAGGCTGGCGCAATCAACGTGTACGAAGGGTCGTTCCCTGCGGGCGCTGCCGGCGTGCAGCAGACGGGCTACCACGTCCTTGCCTGTGCCGGTTTCGCCAAGTATCAGAATGGTCGGGGGGATACCGGCGCCGGTCACGTGCTTCAAACGGCCGACCTGTTGCCTGACAGCCGTGATCGCAGGACTCTCACCGAGAAACTCCACACCTTCATGGGCATGTTGTTCACGCTTGCTGGAATAGGTCAGTTTCCTGGACAGTTCATCCTTTTCCAGGACCTGCTCAACGGTAATCATCAGTTCATCAAGGTCGATCGGTTTTTTCAGGTAATCGGACGCCCCTGATTTCATTGCCGAGACCGCATCTTCAATCTCCCCGTAGGCGGACATCACCAGCACCGGAAACGCGTTGCCCTCGTTATCCTGCAGGCCCGACAGGAAATCCAGGCCGGAACCATCCGGCAGACGCATATCCAGCAACAGCAGGTCAGGCGTTGCTTCACTGAGTTTTGCTGCGCCTTCCGCCAGGTTCCCGGCAATTTCTGCGTTATACCCTGCCCGCGCCAGCCTCTTGCGTACTGCGCCGGCAAACACCTTCTCATCCTCGATGATCAACACGCGCTTCTCCAGCAGCGGCACCTCGGTTTCCGTTATCAGTGGGTTGCTGTGCATAATCATGTCGGAGTTATCGCGGGGTCAGAGTAAGAATTTCGTCAGAAATTTTACTCTGACCCCATATTTCCACTTTTCGGAGCGGTAATTCTTACCAGGGTCCCTGCATCCTCCCGTACTTCAAAATCCAGGTTCCAGCCGTGGCTCTGGCAAATTTTGTATGCAATGGGTATTCCCAGGCCGGTGCCGAAGCGCTTGGTGGAAGGCCCGGGTTCAAGGTTGCCCGGTTCCGGTTTGAACGGCAGGCCCGGGCCGTAGTCCCGGATGCCGATGGTAACGGTCTGTCCTTCTTCCGTTACCGTTATCAGCAGTTCGGCGCGGTCCGGCGAGGCGTCGACCGCATTGGCCATCAGGCCGTATATCGCCTGCTCCATCAGGTCAGGATCAACCCTGAGAGTAATTGACACATCCTGGTATTCCCGTTTGACGGTCATTGCCTTTTCGGAAATTCTGGCCTGCAGCAATTCCAGGGCGGCATCCGGCAGCGTAACGACGCTGACATCTCTCAACGTGGGCTGCAACGGGTGCAGGTAGGAGACCAGCGCATTCACCCAGCGCCCCAGCCGATCTATGGTATCGACGATGGCTGCTTGCCTTCCTTCAATTCGGCCTTGTCGTCAACGTCGTCCAGCACCTGTGCGGCGGCCCTGATACTGGCCAGGGGGTTGCGGATATTATGGGCGACTACGGGAATAAGACTCCCCAGGGCAGCCTGCCTTTCATGCTCCACCAGGGCATCGCGGCTGGTTTTCAACTCACCGGCCATCCGGTTTATGGAGCCTGCCAGCTCCGCGACCTCATTCACGCCCTGCTCGGGAATCCTGTGATCCAGTTCACCGCGGCTGATTTCCGTGGCGCCCGCCATGATCGAAGCCATGGGCCGCACGAAGCTGTTGCGGATAATCCGGCTGGTGAAAGCCACAATAATGACGGCCAGCAGGAACAGCACGGGGATCAATATCGGCGCATAGCGGGTCCAGAATTCGATGGTCTGTTCCAGCTCCTGAAGTTGTTGTGTATATAACGCTTTCAGGTTCAGGTATTTCTCTTCGAACTCATCAAACATCGCTTCGGCATTGCGAAAATCCAGGATCTCCACCCTCTCACCCCTGCTCGTCGTGGCGGGATTGTCAAAAATCCTGTAGATGTCTATCTGTATCTTCCGGTAAGCAAGTTGCAGCGCCTGTACGACCTCATCTTCCTCCCGGGTCAGGGAAGAGCGGCGCAACTGGTTGAAATGGCGGCCAATTCGCCTTGAATACTCATAATATACTTCAAGCGCATTCTCATCGCCCGACCAGCGCGCCCTGGAGACTTCCTGTAATTGCCGGTACAGTTCGCCGCGCAACTGCTCGCTTAAATAAATGGAGTTATTGATACGGACGGACGCTGCGGACGTTTTCTGCCAGAGATAAGCGGACAACCCGGTAAGCAGGCCGGTTACGGCTACCAGGAACAGGAAGGCGACTTCATGCACCAGCAGCAGGTGGCTGAGAGAGCGTTTATGAGCATAAGCCATGGAAGCGGCAGTATACCCCAACTGGTTGAAATGAACCAGTCGTGTGCGGGGACGGATTTGAAATCCGTCCCCTGTTATAATATCCGGAAAATATCCGGGGTCAGACCCGTTGTATCCCGACATATTGATGAAATACCTGTTTGCCATCATCCTGATCGTATATTGCCAGACGGCCCCGGCAGCGCCGTATATTGTCGAGATCAGCAAATCGGATCGCACCCTGGTGGTGAAACAGGATGAGGAAGTCATCAGGTATTACAGCATCGCCCACGGGAGAGGCGGCAAAGGCACCAAGATACGCGCCGGCGACAATAAAACCCCTATCGGCACATACCGGGCAATTGATTTCAAATCCAACAGCAAATTTCATTTTTTCATTCAATTGAATTATCCTAACCCGCTTGACGCCTGGCGCGGCTACCGGAATGAAATTATTTCCGCCGCCGAATTCAAGCGGATCGTCCTGGCATACAAGAGAAAAAGCCTGCCGCCCCAGAATACCGGGCTGGGAGGCTATATCGGCATCCACGGAATCGGTCTGATGAATGACGAGAAAAACCGGATACACGAGGCGCACAACTGGACGGAAGGCTGTATTGCCGTTACCAATGAAGAAATAAACGAACTCAGGAAATATATCTCCCTCGGGACCAAGGTGGTGATACGGGAGTAACAACAATGAAAAAGGGACGGATTTGAAATCCGTCCCCGCCGGTTTCCCGGCAGAATGTCAACAATGAAAAAAAGTGAACATCATTTATTGCTGGTGTGGCTGATGCTGATCAGCCTGATCGGATTCGCGCTGTTTCTGGCCCTGAAAGAAAAGGTGCTCCTGTTGCTGTACCTGGGCGACATCAGCAAATTGTCCTGGGTGATCACCCTGATGTTCATAATCATCACGATATACTGCGCGCGGCGCGTCTGGTTTATTTCAGTGGAAATAAACAACTCGGAGAAGGTATGCGCCCTGGCGCGCCGGCGCGAGCTTTCCGTGGAGGAGGATGAGATCTACCTCGACGGCAGGGAAAAACTGCCCGACTGCCTGTTGACGCGCTACCTGCTGGACCTGTTCTACCGGGCGCAGTCGGCGCCTGCCGAAACTGAGCAGGCCGAAAACAATACGATCAATACCAACAACAAGGAGCTGATCGAGGTTTTTGAGGCCAAACTCAAGAACCCCCATAACCTGGGCTGGTTCTTTACCGACATCATGATAAAACTGGGCCTGCTGGGCACGATTATCGGTTTTGTGCTCATGCTCGGTTCCGTGGTGAACGTGACGGACTTTGACGTCACCACCATGCAGAACATATTGAAAGAGATGAGTTCGGGCATGGGCACCGCCCTGTACACCACGTTCGCGGGACTGACGTGCAGTATCCTGACCGCAGCCCAGTTCCACCTGCTGGACCAGGCTGCCGATGAACTGGTCGACACCACCAAACACCTGACCCAGGTGCATATCCTGCCAAGGTTATAGGTTGCCGGGGGCAGAATTAATTCTGTCCCCAATATTTGTACGGTAAAATCCTTCCATGAAAAATCACAAGCGCTACCAGTCGGACCCGTTTACCGACCTGCTGTTCAATGCCCTGCTGGGTTTTACCTTCCTGTTCCTGGTGGCAATCATGTTCATGAACCCCGAGGCCAAGTCGGGGATCATCGACCCCAAGGCGGAATATATCCTTACCATCACCTGGGAAGACAACAGTCCCGATGACATCGACGTCTGGGTGGAAGACCCCGACGGCAGGGTGGTCTGGTTCCGCAACCCGGAAGCAGGGCTGTTGCACCTGGACCGTGACGACCGGGGGCTGGTCAACGACACTATCCTGGTCAATGGTGAAGAACTGCAGAACCCGCTCAACCAGGAAGTCGTTACCATCAGGGGGGTGGTAAAAGGCGAATACATCGTCAACCTGCATTATTACGCCACTGAAACCAAAAACCCCGTTGATGTACAGGTGCGCCTGGTCAAGGTCAACCCTGCCCTGGAGATCATCTATTACGATACGGTCACCCTGGAAAAAACCGGGGCGGAAAAAACCGCGTTCAGGTTCCGCATCAATATCGACGGAAAAGTATCGAATATCAACTTCCTGCCGAAACAACTGGTATCCATCGGGTAAAATAAGCCACAGAGAACATAGAGAAACAGGGAACAGATTTTAAATCTGTCCCCGGTAGCTTGCGCTCCCTGTGTCCTGTCGCTGACTGAGGAGAATAACTATGTACACACTTGGAATTACCGGATTAATCGCCGCCTACGTCCTGGTTGCGCTGTTGCTGTTGAGCATCAACCTGTATTCCAACTGGTCATGGAAAGTCAAGGCCGGCTCCATAGTCATAACAACGATCCTCTATGTCGTCACGTACCTGTCCTTTCCTCCCCTGCTGGGCTGGCCGACCGGAGAACAACCCCCGCTGCGCTTTCGCCTGGTCTCTGCGGATGTCGTCCAACCGGACAAGGTCACAGGCGCGGAGGGAATGATTTATCTCTGGCTCAAGGACCTGGACGACCTCTCCGGCAGGTCCCGTCCCAGGTCTTACCAGTTCCCTTATTCCACGAAGCTTCATGAAAACGTCATTGCTGCGAAATCAAAAATGGAAAAAGGCATGCAGCAACTCGGGGAGTTCAAGGTGCCGCATGATCCCAATATCCGGGAAGTGGACAGGCTCACCCGTATCGGCCAGGAAAGCGCCGAGATTGAATTTTTCGATATTCCCAACCCGCTCATACCGGACAAATAAACCGGCAAGTCCGGGATGGACCGGTTCAGGGCTTCTTCAGGAAGCCGTCAGGTGATCGAAGTGGTGGTCCTCGGTGCACCCCTCCAGTGATTTTTCCACCTGCAGGGTAATGTGCCCGATACCGAAATCGTGGTGGACGATATCCCGCAGGCGCAGGCGCAGGGCTTCCACGTCGCCCGGGTAGTCCGGGTCGATGAGGACATGGGCAGTCAGGGCTTCGTTGCCTTCGGAAAGGGTCCAGACATGAATATCATGAACCAGGGTAACGCCCTCCACCGCTTCCAGTTTGCCGCAAAGAAGATACACGTCAACATGCTCAGGCGTGCCCTCGAGCAGAACGTGAACGACTTTCTTCATCAGCCGCCAACTGCTGACAAGTATAAGAATGGCGATTACGACACTGGCAACGGGGTCCGCGAGGGTCCAGCCGAAGAGCCAGATCAGGGTGCCGGAGATGATGACGCCGACCGACCCCAGCAGGTCCGCGATCACGTGCAGAAATGCTCCCCTGACATTCAGGTTGTGACCGGATGACCCGTGCAGGACCCAGGCCGCGCCGACGTTGACGCAAAGTCCGATGACGCCTACTGAAAACATGATTTGTGCGTCTACCTCGGGCGTGGAATTGAAACGTTGATACGCTTCGAAGATAATCCAGGCCACGATCACCCAGAGAGCCAGCGCGTTCACCAGGGCCGCCAGAATTTCAAGCCGGTGATAGCCGAAGGTGCGTTGCACCGAGTGAGACCTCCCGGCAAAATGCATGGCAGCCAGGGCAAGGGCAATGGATGCCGCATCCGTCAGCATGTGTCCCGCATCGGCAAGCAGGGCAAGACTGCCGGACAGGATACCGCCGATAACCTCAACGAACATGAAACCCGCGATCAGCGCAAAGGCAATAACCAGGCTGCGTTTGCCGGCGCTGCGCAAATCACGGGACTGCTCGTGGTTGTGTTCTAAACCCATAGAGCCAGTACGGCCATGCTCGCGAGACCGATGAATATCAGGATAAATTTGTAGATGCGGTCCGTGTCCTGTTCCGGCATGGGCACGTCGTCGTCGCCGAGCAGGGAACTGCGCACATAATGCGCGATGTGATCGTCCGACCTGTACATTTCCGCGTCGATGACGTCCAGGATGGCTACGTAGACGAAGGTCCCTGCCGCCAGCGCATTGAAAGTCCCTTCGATCAACAGTGCGGTATCCCCTTCATATATGCCGGAGGCCACCGTCCCGAGCAGAATCCCCAGCGGCGACATCACGACGAATATGGTCAGCACCCGCAGAAGACGCCGGCGGTCCGCACCGGCAGCCTGCACGCTCACGATGAGCGCGAAGGCGGCAGAGCCTTTGTGGGACAGGATGGCGATCATGACCAGCAGGGACGCGGCCACCTCGGACTCGATACCGAGGGCGACGCCGGCAATGACGGAATGAATCGACAGGACCACCAGCAGCACCAGGGGATAAATCGGCTGACGCGCCTCAGCGTTCTCATCCGCCCCCCTGGCGTGGCTGGTTTCAAACAGTACCCGGTCAATCAGCAGCAACGCGACAACGCCGACTGCCGCCAGCAACGGCGCAAGGGGATAATCGATCACTCCCTCCAACGCTTCGCCTGCTTCGGGAAGCAGGTGAATGAACCCTGCGCCGAGAAAGATCCCCCCCGCCAGGGCGTTGCCCAGTGAGAGAAAGCGGCGGCTGGCGTCATGGCGGGCCGCCAGCAGCGGGATAATCCCGCCGACGATTCCGACGGCGAGGATCGCCAGGGCGGCTACAAGTTTGATTTCCAGCAATAACATGATGATGACTGTTTCCCATGTCGGGACAGGTCAGGATAACACCGGCTTTTCACAAAAGACAACGCAAAATATCCGGCTAAAACGCAACACGCATGCCGAATATGCCCGAACGTCCCGGCAACGGCGCCTGATCTTTCACAAAGGAAACATGCCGGCGTATCTCCTCGTCAAGCAGGTTGGAAGCACGGGCAAACAACGTCACCGTGTTGCCGCCCATCCTGAACCTGTAATCGGCTTGGATGTCCAGCAGGTGGTAGCCGCCTGTCTCCGTCTCCAGCGGCGCAGTACTGTCCTGTTCATTCACACGCGTATAGTTCACGGTCGAATAAAAATCGCCGCGTGAATACGTGAGACCTGAACCAAAGCGCCAGGGAGTAATGCGCGGCAGGTTGATATCGTTGCTGCGTTCGCCTTCCACGTAGTCCGCCCATAGGCGCAACACCATCCTGCCCTGGTCGGTATCCATCAGTCGCGCCCGGGTCTCCGCTTCAAACCCCATGAATTCCGCATCGTCCTGGCTCATGTAAACCAGAAACAGCTCCTCATCGACTTCCGGGTCCAGGATATTGGCCGGGTTGCCGTCAAAGTTTTCCGCCACCCGGTCGGCGAAACCATCCCCGTTCAGGTCCTGCTCCTGCATGTAGATGTAATCGTCAATCCGGTTATAGAAGAAATTGGCCGAAACTGTGAGTTTCCCTGCCGTCTTGCGCCAGTAGATATCGATGTTATTGGACTTTTCCTTATCAAGGCCGGTATCACCGACCTCAAACGTCGTGGTCGCCAGGTGGGGGCCCAGCGCATACAACTCCCCAATCGCGGGCGCCCGCTCCGAGTGGCTGAAGGAAAGGCCGGCCTGGTAGCCCGGGGCATAATCCCAGTTCAGGCCGCCGGAGGCGCTGAACAGGTCGTAATTATTTTCAGCACCGGTCTCTGCGCTTGAATCCTGGTGTTCAAACCGCGCCCCCAGTTCAACATGCACCCGTCCGATATCCGTTTTTTCCAGGATGAAGACCCCGAACGACTCCAGTTCCGACGGCGGGACAAAACTCTCCGCGCCTATGGCGGCGAAGTCCTGGCGCCGATAGTGGACACCGACAACACCGAACCAGCCGCCGATGGGGTTATGCAGGAACTCGATGCGGCCTTCCACCTCCTCATTATCGAACACTGTGCCCGCCATTTCCTCGCCCTCTATGTGTTGATAGTCGTTATACCCCCAGCGTAATTTGACGCGGCTCAGGCCGGGCAACGGATCATCCAGGGCTGCTACAAAATCATAGCGGGTCTGTTCCATTTCGACGCGCGCTCCTCCTTCCTCCTCCTCATGCCCGTCTTCCTCGTCATTATCGTGATGTCCGTCTTCCTCGTCATGGCCGTGGTCACCGTCCTCATCATGATGCTCGTCATCGTCATGATGTTCGCCTTCATCGTCATGGTGGTCTATATCGTCATCGTCATGGCGCTCGCCTTCCTCATCATGGTGGTCCATATTGTCATCGTCATGATGCTCATCATCATGGTCGTGCTCGTCATGATCGTCATGGCCGTGCTCATGCTCGTCACCATGATGGTGATGATGTCCCGGTATCCCGTACTCGTTCTTATAGTGGCTCACGGAAAATCCGGCATACCCGCGCGCGCCGACCCAGGACAGACCGCCCGAGATATTCTCCGTATCCCTGCTG
Source organism: Gammaproteobacteria bacterium (assembly GCA_965204045.1). Classification (GTDB taxonomy): domain Bacteria; phylum Pseudomonadota; class Gammaproteobacteria; order Eutrophobiales; family Eutrophobiaceae; genus JAAXHV01. The sequence continues at coordinate 2,329,764 of CBDBDW010000002.1, read as the reverse complement.
CTGTTGGCCAGGGCGCCGCGCATGGATTCACCCGGTTCCAACTCGGCAAACCCCGGGATGTTGTAATCATCGGTATTACGCGCCATCCCGTCGATATGAAAGGCAAAATTACCTGCCCCGAAATTCAACCTGCCGGCGCCGGTCATGCCGTCCGAAACGGTTTCATATTGCAGGGCCGCCTCGCCTTCCACGTCGTCGGGCACATAATCGAGTATTCTGCCGGTCACAACATTTATAATGCCGCCGCTTGCGCCGCTGCCGAACAGCAGCGTCGCGGGACCGCTGAATATCTCAACCTGCTGAGACAACACCGTCTCCGTAGTCACCGAGTGGTCCGCGCTGAAACTGCCGACATCCATGGTGCTGAGGCCATTTTCCAGCACTTGTACCCGGTTGCCGCTCTGCCCGCGGATGACAGGACGGCCTACTCCCGTGCCGTAATCGCTGGAAGTAACGCCCGGTTCATTGGCTACCGTTTCACCGAGATTGCTGATACTGCGGGTTCTGAGTTCCTCTTTAGACAGGACCTGCACAGGACGGACGATATGCTCATCGGTCTCAGAAAACGGATGGGCAGTGACCCTTATCTCCTCGATGGATTCACCACCGGCAGGTGTGTGTTCGTTTTTTTCTTGGGTATGGGCATGGCCTGACGTTTCATCGGCAAGCGCGATCGGCCCGTGAATGCCCGTAACCACGAGCAACAGGAAAGCAGTTCTTAACATTTGGATACCTCCACATAAACTTATCCGGAATAACGCCAGGCGTTATTCGGATAAACAGATATATTCAGATCAGGAATAACGGCGGGCGTTATTCGATCAAACAAATCATACGAGTTGTGCGGGAGATATCGGGGGAGAGCGTGCGCGTAAAGTGGATGTGTGGGGTGATTGATACGTGCTTGCAGCCGCGACCAGGGGCGCTGTGTCAGGAAGCAGGATAGAGTAAGTATGAACCGCGACAACCAGCTTGCCGTCAAATACCGACTGCGTCAGGCATTGCGTGCAATAGTCATGGCACTCCAGGGCATCATGCTCGGACTGGTGAACGAGCGCCGCGGTCTGCCCAAACAGGATCAGGACAGTGAGCAGCCAGGCAGAGAGTCGTTTGTTGTCCAGGCGCATATCCGGAGTCACTACAGAACCCGGCTTCGGGGTATCAGGAAATAATGTTCGCACATAATGCTGGAACGGTCCGGCTGTTTATTCATCGAGATGATCCGGGCAAGCACAGAACTCATGGCTCTGGCACAAGCGGTAATTCCAATAATGGCCAAGAGCAATAGTGGCAGCGCCGGTAACGGTCAGCGCCTGTTCCCAGAAGTTACCAACACCTGAAACTACCGCTGCCAGTAAAAACAACAAGCCAAATAAACCCAGGCCAAGCAATCGATAGCGTTTGTGCTGTTTGCAACCCATAGTCAATGCGTAGACACTTATGGGTATCACAGCCAGTACCATCCACACATGAAACGCTTCACCATCGAACTGCAATGCCACCAGGCTGGGCAGCATCACGATGAGCGCAGGAGAAGCCAGGCAGTGGAACGCGCAAAGCAGAGACAAGCTCATGGCCATTTTGTCCGTGAACGTTTGTACACCCGTCATATTCATTCTCACGTGAAACCAAACTCCCATGCTCAAGGCGCTGCACGCCCCACAAAATGTAACCCTGGCCGGGGACGGAATGTGTCCGCCCCCATAATTTACATGGCAAACAAGGGGTTAATACCCAATGCGCACACCGAATATGCCGGAACGTCCCGGCAACGGCGCCTGCTCTTTCACAAAGGAAATATGCCGGCGTATCTCTTCATCAAGCAGGTTGGAGCCACGGGCAAACAATGTCACCGTGTTGCCGCCCAGCCTGAACGTGTAATCGGCATGGATATCCAGCAGGTGATAGCCGCCTGTCTCCGTCTCCAACGGCGCAGTACTGTCCTGTTCATTCACGCGGGTATAGTTGACAGTCGCATACAGGTCGCCGCGTGAATACGTGAGACCCGAACCGAAGCGCCAAGGCGTAATGCGCGGCAGGTTGATATCGTTGCTGCGTTCGCCTTCCACGTAGTCCGCCCATAAACGCAACACCATCCTGCCCTGGTCGGTATCCATCAGTCGCGCCCGGGTCTCCGCTTCAAACCCCATGAATTCCACATCGTCCTGGCTCAGGTAAACCAGTAACGGCTCGTTTTCGTCTTCCGGGTCCAGGATATTTGCCGGGTTGCCGTCAAAGTTTTCCGGCACCCGGTCGGCAAAACCGTCCCCATTCAGGTCCTGCTCCTGCTTATAAACAAAATCGTCAATCCGATTATAGAAGAAATTAGCTGTAACAGTGAATTTCCCTGCCGTTTTGCGCCAGTAGATATCAATATTATTGGATTTCTCCTTATCGAGGTTGGTATCGCCGATCTCAAATGTCGCGGTCGCCAGGTGCGGGCCCATCGCATATAACTCCTCAATCGACGGCGCTCTCTCTGAATGGCTGACTGAAAGTCCGAGCTGGTAGCCAGGGGCATAATCCCAGTTCAGGCCGCCGGAGGCACTGAACAGGTCGTAATTATTTTTATCACCGGTCTCTGCGCTCGAATCCTGGTGCCCAAACCTGGCTCCCAGGTCGATATGCAACGGTCCTATATCAGTTCTTTCAAGGATAAAGAACCCGACCGACTCCAGTTTGGACGGTAGGACAAAACTCTCTTCGCCTACGGCCGCGAAGTCCTTGTGCCGGTAATGTAAACCGACAACGCCGCTCCAGTTGCCGATGGGGTTGTGAATGAACTCGACGCGGCCTTCCACCTCTTCATTGTCAAAGGCTGTGCCCACATTCCCATTTGGTTCGATTTCATCGTGTTCATAGTCATTGAAACCCCAGCGCACCTTGATGCGGCTCAGGCCGGGCAACGGATCATCCAGGGCTGCGACAAAATCGTAACGGGTCTGTCTCATATCGGTGCGTACACCACCTTCTTCCTCATCATCATGGCCGTCTTCTTCATCATCATGGCCGTGTTCATCGTCCTCGTCATGATGCTCGTCCTCATCGTCATGGTGATCCATGTCTTCATCTTCATGATGCTCGTCATCGTCATGGTGATCCATGTCCTCATCTTCATGATGCTCGTCATCGTCATGGTGATCCATGTCCTCATCTTCATGATGCTCGTCATCGTCATGGTGGTCCATGTCCTCATCTTCATGATGGTCTTCATCGTCATGGTGATCCATGTCCTCATCTTCATGATGCTCGTCCTCATCGTCATGGTGGTCCATGTCTTCTTCATCATGATGGTCTTCATCCTCGTCATGATGCTCGTCTTCCTCATCATGGTCGTGTTCATCTTCGTGCAGGTCCATGTCATCCGGGCCGTGGCCATGGCCGTGGTCATCACCATGGTGATGGTGTCCCGGGATGCCATGGTTGTTTTCATATCTACTGACGGAAAACCCGAAATGCCCGCGCTGGCCGATCCAGGACAGACCTCCTGATATATTCTCCGTATCTATACTGCTGTTATCCAGGACACCCCGCCGGGATTCACCCGGTTCGATCTCGGCAAATCCCGGGATATTGTAATCGTCGGTATTACGCGCCATGCCGTCTATATGGAAGGCAAAATTACCTGCTCCGAAATTCATGCTGCCTGCGCCGGTCATTCCGTCCGAGACGGTTTCATATTGCAGGGATACCTCAGCTTCGAGGTCGTCAGGCACATAATCCAGTATCCGGCCGTTCACGAAATTGACGATCCCGCCGGTTGCGCCACTGCCGAAAAGCAGTGTCGCCGGACCGCGAAATATCTCAACCTGCTGGGCCAGTACAGACTCCGTCGCAACCGGGTGATCAGCGCCGATAATGGCGGCATCCATTGTGCTGAGTCCATTTTCCAGCACCTGCACGCGGCTGCCGCCCAGTCCGCGGATGATGGGACGGCCCACGCCCGTGCCGTAATCACTGGACGCAACGCCCAGTTCATTGGCAACCGTTTCACCAATGTTACGGATACTGCGGGATTTCAGTTCCTCTTTTGACAGGACCTGGACAGGTCTGACTATATGAGCATCGACCTCGGACAGCGGGTCGGCCGTGACCTTGATCTCCTCAACGGACCCAGAGTCGGCAGGCGTCTGTTCGCGACCCTCTTGCGTGTGATCGTGGCCAGCCGTTTCATCGGCAAACGCGAACGGCACATGAATGCCCGCAGCAACGAGCAGCAGGACAATGGTTCTTAACATTCGTATCCCTCCCCATAAATAATTCGGTAATAACGCCTGGCGTTATTCAGACAAACAGTCTTAAAGCGCTATGCGGGAGATACCGGGGGGAGAGCGTGCGTGTAAAGCAAGTGCATGAAGTGGATGGTGTCTGCTTTCAGCCCGGGCAGCGGGCGCTTCGGCGGACAGCAGGTTTACGTAAGTATGAACCGCAGCAACCGCCTTGCCGTCAAAGATCGACTGCGTCAGGCATTGCGTGCAATAGTCGTGGGACGCCAGGACATCATGGCCGGATTGATGCGCAAGCGCCGCCGTCTGCCCGAACAGGATCAGGGCAGAGAACAACCAGACTGTAACTTGTTTACGGTCCAGGCACATATTCAGAAACAGTATAGAACTTTAACAAAGCACGTCAAGAATAAACGCTGTGACGAATGGGCTCAGGTCAGTTTGAGAACCGCTGCCAGCGCCGTCATCATCGCTGCCATGACCGCCAGGCCGCTGAGAAAATACCAGGTCATCCACTTGATCATCTCAACCTTGAGGGTTGCCGCAGTGGTTTTATTTTCCTCACGAAGGAGTGCGATATCCTGCTTGGTGGCCATGTTCCGTTTAACCTCTTCAAGCTCAGCCTTTGTAGCCATGTTCCGCTTGACCTCCTCAAATTCGTCCCGGAGGCCGTCAATTTGGCCGCCAAGTTCATCCCTGACGCCGTCAATATCCTGCCGGGTCGCCAGGTTGTTCAGCAGGTCGCCCTGTTCCGCCGCCAGCGCCTCTGCCTGTTGTTCGTTGAATCCGCCGTCGGTCATGCGTTTTACATACCCGTGACTGTCAAAGATAAGCCTGTCTTTCGCCAGCGCCTGGTAATGGCCCGGCGTGGTTTCTGCTGATTTTGTTACACTCATTGTTACCTCCGTTGTTTGTCCGTGTGGACTGATGGTTAATCAGGCAATCCGATTGACGGGCGCAGCCGCCAACTAACGGCATCCATCCTACCGGCAACGGGGAAGCATGTCAAATTCGAGCCTTCAAGTTCGAGTCTTCGAGTCTTGACAGGACTATGCCGTCCGGCCGCCACCTCAGCGGGTTTTCAATGCGCAAGTTTTGCGCTTACGTTGCGGTTTAACCCACCAGTACCACGGCATGGACGGCAATGCCTTCCCGGTTGCCGATAAAACCCATTTTCTCGTTGGTGGTTGCCTTGACGTTGACGGCGTCCCTGCCCACGGCAAGGTCGGAGGCCAGGTTGTCCCGCATGGCTCCGATATGGGGCGCCATTTTCGGTTCCTCCGCGATGACGGTGATGTCCGCGTTGATCACCTCATGGGATTTTTGCGCCAACAGCCCATGCACGCGCCGCAACAGGACCCTGCTGTCGATATTCCTGAAATCCGCGCTGGTGTCCGGGAAATGCGCCCCGATGTCACCCAGCGCGGCGGCGCCCAGCAGCGCATCGCACAGCGCGTGAATCACGACGTCGCCGTCGGAGTGCGCCTGCAAACCCTTGTCGTGGGGGATGTTGACGCCGCCCAGCACCAGGGGGCGCCCTTCGACGAACCTGTGGGTATCGTAACCGTGACCGATTCTCATACTATTCTCACCTGAATTAATCCATCGTTTCGTCATTCATTAATCCGTCATTCCGGCGAAGGCCGGAATCCAGTAGATAAGGAGTCGCCTCCGGCGACACGATATTCTACTGGATTCCGGGTCAGGCCCGGAATGACGAACTCGCTGTTTATATCGTTATGCGTAAATAGTGCTCCGCCAGCGCCAGGTCCTCCGGCAGAGACACCTTGATGTTGTGTGCTCCGCCCGGCACGATCAGTGGTCGGTGGCCCCTGTGCTCCAGGGCCTGGGCCTCATCCGTAACCAGGAGATTGTCGGCCATGGCCGCGGTCAGCGCCTCCCGCAACATGCCCAACCGGAACATCTGCGGCGTCAAGGCGCGCCAGAGCCGTTCGCGCGCCAGCGTCAGTTCAATTTCCTGGCCCTGCCCCACCTGTTTGACCGTATCCCTGACCGGGAGCGCCAGGATGCCGCCTGTAGAATGATCGCCAATCCCATCAATAAGACAATCTATGTCGGCCAGGGTAACACAGGGCCGGGCCGCATCGTGGACCAGCGCCCAGTCGCTGTCAACGGCGAGCCCGGCCAGGCGATTGAGGCCGTTCAGCGCCGAATGGCAGCGTTCGCGGCCGCCTGGCGCAGTAACCACCCGGGGATGGCGGGCCGGCGCCAGGGCCGGCCAGAACTCGTCGCCGTCCGCCACAACCACGACGATACCCTTGATCAGCGGATGCTCGCAGAACGGCAGCACACTGTGTTCCAGAACGGTACGGTCCAGCAACTTGAGGTATTGCTTGGGCCGGTCCGCGCCCATGCGCCGGCCGACACCGCCCGCAGGAATGACAGCCCAGAAATCCGGCTGGCCTGTCACGGCGCGGCAACCGGTTCTTCCAGCGGGCTCCCCGGCATTGACTCCGGGTTTAACTGGTCCGGGTTGTCGATAATCTGGTAGAACACCTCGTCGGATTTAACCATTCCCATTTCACTTCTGGCCCGTTCTTCAACGGCCTCAAGCCCCCATTGCAAATCGATCACTTCCGCGGCAAGGGAATCGTTCCTTTCACTGAGCCGTTCATTCTCATCGGCCAGTTCCTGTTTCGCCTGTTCCAGTTCGTTGACGTCATTCAACCCGCCGGGACTGAACCACAAACGGTATTGCAGCAACGCCAGTATTACCAGCAGGGTGATGACCAGGTAACGCATATTATCTTGAGAACATCGCCGCGCCGGGGACGGATTTAAAATCCGTCCCCAGGGATAATCGCTGCCGCGGGCAGGTTTGAAAACACATCTGCCCCCGGGTAATTGGCGTCGCCACCCAGTTCCTTCTCTATCCGGATCAGGCGGTTGTACTTGGCCACCCGGTCCGACCGGGACAGGGAACCGGTTTTAATCTGCCGGGATGACGTCGCCACCGCAAGATCTGCAATGGTCGCGTCCTCGGTCTCGCCGGAACGGTGGGATATGACCGTGGTGTAACCGGCTTTCCGGGCCATATCAATCGCCGCCAGGGTTTCCGTCAGGGTGCCTATCTGGTTGACCTTGATCAGGATCGAGTTTGCCGCGCCGGTGTCAATACCCTGTTGCAGGATGGCCGTATTGGTCACGAACAAATCGTCCCCCACGAGTTGCACCCGGTCGCCGAACCGCGCCGTCAGGGCCTGCCAGCCGTCCCAGTCGTCCTCGGCCATCCCGTCCTCCACGGTGATGATCGGATAATTCTCAATCCAGGGCGCCAGGTAATCCAGGAATTCCCGCGCATTCAATGACTTGCCCTCGGATGCGAGCACGTACCTGCCGTCCCGGTAAAATTCCGTGCTGGCGATATCCAGACCCAGCAGGATATCCTCGCCCGGGATATAGCCGGCTTTGCCGATGGCGCTGAGAATGACTTCCAGGGCCGCCTCGTTGGAATCCAGGTCCGGTGCAAAGCCGCCTTCGTCCCCTACGGCGGTATTCAGCCCGCGGGCCGACAGCACCGACTTCAGGGCATGGAATATTTCGGCGCCGTAACGCACGGCCTCCGCCAGGCTGGCTGCGCCCACGGGCAGGATCATGAATTCCTGCATATCGACGTTGTTATCCGCATGGGCGCCGCCGTTGATGATGTTCATCATCGGCACCGGCATATCAAACGGACCATCGCCGCCCAGGTAACGATACAGGGGCAGGCCCTCGTCTGCCGCCGCGGCATGGGCAACGGCCATGGAAACAGCCAGTATCGCGTTGGCCCCCAGCCTGCTCTTGTTGTCCGTGCCGTCCAGTTCCAGCATGGCCCGGTCGATGCCGGCCTGGTCGCAGGCTTCCATGCCCAGCAGCGCCGGGCGCAGGACATTCTCTATATTGCTTATTGCCTGCAACACGCCCTTGCCGCGGTAGCGGCCGGCGTCGTTGTCCCTTAATTCCAGGGCTTCCCTGGAGCCGGTCGAGGCGCCGGACGGCGTCATGGCGCTGCCGGCATTGCCGGCAGCCGTTGCGACTTCGGCCAGGATGGTCGGATTTCCCCTGGAGTCCAGGATTTCGGTTGCTGTTATTTGAGTTATTTTCGACATCAGGCTGTTGCTGTTTTCACGCGCCGGTCCAGGTCGGCCAGGGTTTCCAGTAATTGTTTCACTTCATGCAGCGGCAGTGAGTTGGCGCCGTCACTCAGGGCCCGGTCCGGTTGCGGATGGGTTTCCATAAAGATCCCCGAAACGCCAACGGCCACCGCAGCCCGGGCCAGGGCCGGGACGAATTCCCGCTGGCCGCCCGATTGCCTGCCCTGTGCGCCCGGCAACTGTACCGAATGGGTGGCGTCGAACACCACCGGGCAACCGGTATCCCGCAGGATGACCAGCGCGCGCATGTCGGAAACCAGGTAGTTGTATCCGAAGCTGGCGCCGCGTTCGCATACCAGTAGCTGGTCATTACCCGCGGCGCGGGCCTTTTCCACCACCTGCTGCATGTCCCAGGGCGCGAGGAACTGGCCTTTCTTTATGTTCACCGGCAGGCCGCAGGCGGCCACGTTGCGAATGAAATTGGTCTGCCGGCACAGGAACGCGGGGGTCTGCAACACGTCCGCGACTGCCGCCACCTCACCGAGCGGCGTGTCCTCGTGCACGTCGGTCAATACCGGCACGCCAATTTCCTGCTTGACCTTTTCCAGGATACGCAGCCCCTGCTCCAGTCCGGGGCCGCGATAACTCTCGCCGGAACTGCGATTGGCCTTGTCGAAAGAGGACTTGTAGATGAACGGGACGGCCAGTTCATCCGCGGTTTCCTTCAGGGCGCCGGCGCTGTCCAGGGCCAGTTGTTCGCTTTCGATGACGCAAGGGCCGGCGATCAGGAACAGCGGGTGTTCGGGGCCGGCATCAAAACCGCACAAATTCATGTTCAGGCGCCGTTCCGGTGAGTCAGCGCAGCCCTGATGAACCCGGTGAACAACGGGTGCCCGTCCCGGGGAGTGGAATTGAACTCGGGGTGGAACTGGCAGCCGACAAACCAGGGATGATCGGACAGTTCGACAATCTCCACCAGCTTTTCATCCGCCGATATGCCTGCCACCCTCAACCCGTGATGTTCCAGCCGGCCGCGGAAGTTGTTGTTGAACTCGTAACGGTGCCGGTGCCGTTCCATGATGTTGTCCCTGCCGTACAGGCCCCTGACCAGCGTGTCGCCGAGTAGCCGGCATTCCTGCCCGCCCAGCCTCATGGTGCCCCCCAGGTCGGAATTCTCATCCCGCGATTCCGTCCCGCCGTCGGCATTCAGCCATTCGGTAATCAACCCGATCACGGGAAACGGGGTCTGCGCCGCAAATTCAGTACTGTCTGCCCCTTTCATGCCGGCTACGTGCCGGGCAAACTCGATGACCGCCACCTGCATCCCCAGGCAGATACCCAGGTACGGCACCTGGTTTTCCCTGGCGTAATGCGCGGTTGCGATCTTGCCTTCGATACCACGGTCGCCGAAACCACCCGGCACGATGATCGCGTCCATGCTGCGCAACCGGTCCGTGCCGCCCTGCTCCACGTCTTCGGAATCAATATAGTGGATATCTATGGTCGTGCGGGTATGTATGCCGGCGTGGATCAGGGCTTCGGCCAGGGACTTGTAGGAATCCGTCAGGCCGGTGTACTTGCCGACCATCGCAATATTGACCTCCCCGGAGGGATGCTCTATGGCGTCGATGACGGCGTCCCATTCCGACAGGTCCGCATCCCGGGCCGTCACGCCGATCTTGTCCAGCACTATGTCATCCAGACCCTGTTCGTGAAACAGGCGCGGCACCCGGAACAGGTTGTCCACGTCAACGGCGGAGATGATGGCGCGTTCATCCACGTTGGTAAACAGGGCTATCTTGCGGCGCTCGTTCTCCGGCAGGGGACGGTCGGAACGGCACACCAACACGTCGGGCTGAATGCCTATCGAGCGCAGTTCCTTGACCGAATGCTGGGTCGGTTTGGTCTTTATCTCCCCCACGGTCTCGATATACGGCACCAGCGTGAGGTGCATGAACAGGGAACTGCGCGCGCCCAGCTCCATGCGCATCTGCCGGATCGCCTCCAGGAAGGGCTGTGATTCGATGTCGCCCACGGTGCCGCCGATCTCCACGATGGCAAGGTCCGCATCCCCCGCTCCTTCCAGGATGCAGCGCTTGATCTCGTCGGTAACATGGGGAATGACCTGCACCGTGCCTCCCAGGTAATCGCCGCGGCGTTCCTTCTGGATGACGTTCTGGTAGATCCTGCCGGTAGTGAAATTATTATGCCTGGTCATGCGGGTGCGCACGAACCGCTCATAATGTCCCAGGTCGAGATCGGTCTCCGCGCCGTCCTCCGTTACATACACCTCGCCGTGCTGGAACGGGCTCATGGTGCCGGGGTCTACGTTGATGTACGGATCCAGTTTCAACAGGGTCACGTTCAGCCCGCGGGATTCGAGGATCGCTCCCAGGGACGCCGAGGCGAGCCCTTTTCCAAGGGAAGACACCACGCCGCCGGTGACAAATACAAAACGGGTCAACGCGCCGGGCCCGGGAGGAAAAGTGAGAAGGAGGCTGCCGGCTCCAGCAAGCCGCAATAAACCAGACTGAAGTTCTGTAACTCGTGCATAGGCTGGAACCGCATACTAACACAGAACCAGGCGTGTTTAAATGCCTGTGTTCAGGGGCCGGAAGCCAGCCTGGGGACGGATTTAAAATCCGTCCCCGCTTTTGCTGACCCCATCTATGTTATAAAGATATAATAGAACCCGTGACCGGAATAAAGGTCTTCTGAAGTAGCCACAACCACCGGAGCAATCATGATGCGCAGTATCATTTCACTTATCGGCTGGGCCCAATCCGTACTTGATGCCGTCAGGAACCGTCTCGATATCATCGGTCCCCTGCTGCTCAGGCTGTACCTGGTTCCCGTATTCTGGGTGGCCGGCAACAACAAGTGGAACCCGTTTGACGAAGGCAGCTCACTGGATTCCGTGATCGAATGGTTCGGCAATCCAGATTGGGGCCTGGGCCTGCCGTTCCCCGCGCTGAATGCCTACATGGCATGGGGCGCGGAATATATCGGCGCCGTCCTGCTGGCCCTGGGCCTGGCAACCCGCTGGGCCTGCATCCCGCTGATGATTACCATGGTGGTTGCCATGACGACGGTGCATATCAGCCACGGCTGGCAGGCGATACACGACCTGAACAGCCCGTTCCCGGCAGCCGATGCCGGGGAGGCCGTAGAACGCCTGGCCCGCGCCAGGAGCATCCTCAGGGAACACGGCAACTACAACTGGCTGACGGAACACGGCAACTTTGTTGTCTCCAACAACGGCGTTGAATGGGCGGTAACCTACCTGGTCATGCTGTGCGCCCTGTTCTTCCTGGGCGGCGGCAGGTTCATCAGCCTGGATCACTGGGTCCGGCGCCGGTACAACCCCGGCGGACCGTAGAGGCAACTCAAACGCGCAATGGTCAACCGTTTCTTAAGTGCTTCTCAAGGTTTCAGAGTGAGCAACATAGAGCAACATATATTTGAGCATTCTAAAGTTGCAGTTTGGAATACTCATAAAAAGTTATGCGTCATAACCCGGGATTCAACGACTTCCAACAACGCTTGCACGCGAGGTTCAATAACAGACAGTTCGCCGGGGAGCAGCGCAAGTATCATCAACCATGCGGGTTTCAGGCCGAAGCGCTTTGACCCAGGGGCGGACGCCTCGTGATAAATCTCTTTTTCCCTGTTTGAAAATATGGCTGATTTTCAACCATTCAGTGGATGATATTCCACTATTTCTGGTAACTACTCACCCCCCTGTTCGTCATTCCCGCGCAGGCGGGAATCCAGTCAATAACATAGTCGCCGCAAGCGACACGTTATAAGGTGTCCCGCCGGGACAGGTTTTTTCACTGGATTCCCGCCTGCGCGGGAATGACGAGGGGAGCGCGGGAATGACGAGGGGAGCGCGGGAATGACGAGGGGAGCGCGGGAAGGACGAACGAGGAGAAGTGCAGGAAGGACAAGTGGGGGTGAGTAGTTACTATTTCTGTATAATACATGAACCGTGATATACAGACAGATACTGCAGAGATTGCTGAATGCGCTTGCGGACACCCCCGTTGTTTACCTGCAAGGGCCGCGCCAATCCGGCAAGAGTACACTGGTACAGGAAATTGCCCGCAATCATTATCCGGCGCGCTATACCACACTCGACAGAAGCGCCGCACTGACAGCGGCGCAGAGTGACCCGGAAGGTTTTATCAGAGGACTTGAGCGCCCCGTAATCATAGACGAAGCGCAAAGGGCTCCGGGGCTGGCGTTGGCGATAAAATCAGCCGTGGATGAAAACCGGCGTCCCGGGCAGTTCCTGCTGACCGGCTCCGCGGGAGCGCTGGCGCTGCCGAAACTATCGGAGTCGCTGGCGGGGCGTATGGAAATACACACGCTTTGGCCTTTTTCACAAAGTGAGTTGGAAGGTGAGCAGCAAACCTTTATTGATCGCTTGTTTGATTCTGAATTTCAGACAAACCTGCTGGCGACAACCACAGAAAAAGAGTTAATCCGCAGAATTGTCGCCGGAGGTTTTCCGGAAGCGCAAGCCCGAAGGACCCACATTCGCCGTCGCGCCTGGTTTGAGTCGTACGTGGATGCCATCCTGCAACGGGATATCCGGGACCTTGCGAATATAGAGCGGCGCTCCGAGTTGCCGCAACTGCTCGCCCTCCTGGCGTCCAGGTCTGCACAACTTCTGAACTTCGCCGACGTCTCCAGCGCGCTTATGATCCCCCAGACTACCCTCAAACGCTATATTTCATTAATGGAAACGACTTTCCTTGTACGGATGCTGCCAGCCTGGCTCACGAATATCGGCAAACGTTTCACAAGAGCGCCGAAGCTGCTCATGGCCGACACCGGATTAATGACGTCCCTGCTGGGTATTGATGAAACCCAACTGGCTGCCAACCGAATACTGCTGGGACACCTGGTAGAAAATTTCGTCGCCATGGAACTGGTAAAGCAGCTTGGCTGGTCACAAAAGACCGGCAAACTGCACCACTTTCGCACCCGCTCCGGGGTCGAAGTGGACCTGCTGCTGGAAGATCCCAGCGGCGCTGTGACGGGCATTGAAGTGAAATGCACGGCGACCTTGAAAAAAAAGGACTTGCGCGGCCTTCACACGCTCAGTGACATTGCAAAAAACCGTTTTCTGCGAGGTATAATCCTTTACACGGGCGTTGAGGTGATACCCTTCGGTAATAACATCTTCGCAGTTCCAATCTCGCGGTTGTGGGAAATGTAATAAAATGAATACCACATTACTGATATGCGCCATTACAGTTTTCGTTGCCATGGCCTTGCTTAACTGGATAGCCTACCGACAAAAACGCAAAGACAAATCCTGAACTACAACCCAGGATTCAACGACTCCCAACAACGCAGGCACGCGAGGTTCAATAACAGATAGTGTGCCGGGAAGCAGCGCAAGTATCATCAACCCGAAGGTTTCAAGCTGAAGTGCTTTGACACTGGCACAGGTGAGCGATGAAACATTAAACCAGCTTCAGGTAATGAAAAACTCGCAACAATGTCACGAGGCTTTTCATAAAGGGCAAAACCCGTTTGCACCTTAAAAAAAAGAATTGTCAGGCAACAGCAACAAAGCTACCATACCAGCAAGCGATATTTTCAAACTATCAATGGGCACTGAAACATTACAACAGCTTCGTTCCAAGGTATTGATGCTGCCGGAATCAGAACGCGCCGAACTGGCGCATGCTCTGGTCATCAGCCTGAACGCGCCAGCTGATGCGAATGTCGCCGAAGAATGGGACAAGGAAATTCTGCGGCGGCTCGCTGAAATTGATACCGGCGCTGCAAGGTATATTGATCGGGATGAGTTTCGGCAGCGTATAAAGGCACGACTCGACAATCAATAGTGCGCCGCGTAAGGATACTTGAGAAAGCTGCCGAGGAAGCAGTGGAAGCCTCTGCCTGGTACGAGCAACAACGTCCCGGCCTCGGTTTGGAATTTGACCATGCAGTTAACGCCGCTCTCGACCTGCTGGAAGACGAAATCATTCCTCTTACAAAAATGCCTGGTAAAGCAGGCCTGCGGGGAGTAAAAAGACTTATGGGAACCTCTATTAATTGATAATTTCAGGTCTGAGCAGGTTCCTTTTTCATATATTTGTCTATAGTAAGGTGCGCAGAGACCCGCATCACCTCAATACGCCCGTCATCGGGCCGTTTTATCGCCCTCAGGTGTCGTTTTGACACCGTTTTATCCCTGTTTCCCGTCAAGCAGGCGCACCGACCCCTTGCAGGTAACACAGTCTGCGCATGTTGTACACCAGGTTCATCATCCCGATAGCCAACGCACTGCGCTTAAGCCCGATGCACCGGACCAGCTTGGCGCGGGTCGCACACTGCGCCCCGAACACGTGATCCACCCGCACCCGTACTTTTGCCCTGGTGCGGTTGCCCTGCTGCTCCCGTATCGTCAACGGCTTGTTACGGCTGCCCTTGCGCCGGATGTGACTGCGATACTTCTTCTCCCGCAAACGCTGCTCCTGCTCTTCAGACCGGTAGGCGCTGTCCGCCCAGAGGGCCTTGCTGCTGTTGTCCTCATCAAGCAGGTCATCCAATAACTGCGAATCATGCACGTTGGCCGCGGTGACATCATACTTGCGTACCAGCTTGTGCGCATTGTCCACGTTCACGTGGTTCTTGTACCCGTAATGACTCGTGCCGCGTTTCTTCGTCCAACGCGCCTCCACGTCCTTCTGACGCCGCTTCGGCTTGGCGTCCGCCTGCTCCCAGTCCGCAGGCACTTCCCCGGCCTTGACCTTGGCATTCTCTTCGCGCGTGTTGCGCTGCACCGGCGCCGGCACCAGGGACGCATCCACCAACTGCCCCTTGCGCGCCCGGTACCCCAACGCTTCCAACTGCCCGGCAAACTGCTCGAACAACGCCTCCATCAGGCCCAACCGCACCAACTGCTCCCGAAACGCCCGGAACGTCTTCGCATCCGGCGCCCGGCGCACGTTGTCCAATCCCATGAAGCGCTGGAAACTGCGCCGGTCTTCTACCTGGTACTCCAACTGCTCATCACTCAAGCCGTACAAGTGCTGTATCACCAACCCCTTGAACATCAGCACCTCGTCACGGCGCGGGGCGCCCGCCTTGCTCTTGCGCTCCGTGGGCCGGAGACGGGACAGCAACGGACGGAATGCCGCCCAGTCCACCACCTCCTCCAACTGCACCAGCGGGTCCTTCAGCTTCGTCAAACGGGCGTCCTGCAAGTCAAAAAAGGAACCGAACAGGTCTTGAGTCTTCTTCATGGCAGCACCCTCAAACAGGAAAGTGTGGGTTGAAATCAGTACCCCGTATTATATCATTTACACTGAATTAATAGAGGTTCCTTTATACTCAAACGTTTCCCGTACGATATTGTTGTCAGAGAATCCCCGAAAGAAATTATCGTTGTTGCGGTAGCTCACCAGTCTCGACGCCCCGGCTACTGGCGAAATCGGGTGCGTAGCTGATAACTGGCACTTATACAAAATTACGGATATAACAACACAAAGCGAAATGGCTGCTGAATATATTGCGCACGTAAAACGGGAGATGGATGGCAGATGGGATACGCATCTACTTGAAGATCATTTGTATGCAGTCGCTGACCTAGCAGGAAAATTTGCTCAGTCCTTTGATAGCAAGGATTGGGCGTACCTCGCCGGCCTTTGGCATGACTTGGGCAAATACAGACCCGCGTTCCAAGCCCATATCAGGAAAAGCAGTGGATACGAACAGGATGCACACATTACCAGTGAGAAAAGTTCAAATACCTCCCATGCCTCTACCGGCGCTGTTCATGCAATGGAAAAGTTTGGAGATGTCGGGAAAATTCTTGCTTATGCCATAGCTGGCCATCATGCCGGATTACCTGATTTTGAATTCGATAAGGCTAACGGCAGAGCATTAAAAGAAATCATCAATAAAGACAAAACGCTGTTACATGAAGCGTTAGAAGAAGACATACCTGAAACAATCCTGAGTGGAATCACGCCAAACTCCCTGGCAGTCGGCACTCCGGAAGAACTTCATCTTTGGATACGCATGATCTTCTCGTGTCTTGTTGATGCGGACTTTCTGGATACAGAGCGATTCATGTCACCGGAGAAGGCCGATAATCGGGGGCAAGATACAAGCATGAAGGAAATGCTCTCCTGTTTTAACGAGTATATGGAACGATTCCAAAAGCAACAGGGCGAAGGACCGGTTAATTCCATACGCGCCAGGATACTTGAAACGTGCCGCGTAAAAGCAGGCGAGGAACCGGGCATCTACACTATGACGGTGCCGACTGGTGGCGGAAAAACACTTTCAAGTTTAGCATTCGCTTTAGAACACGCAGTAAAACATCACAAACGGCGGATCATTTATGCGATCCCTTACACCAGTATCATTGAGCAGACGGCGGAGGTTTTTCGTGAGGTGTTTGAGCCTTTAGGAGAGGTGATCATTGAACATCACAGTAACACTGAACCGGATGAACATGAAAAAGAAACCAGTTGGTCACGGCTGGCAGTGGAAAACTGGGACGCTCCTCTCATCGTCACCACAACGGTGCAGCTTTTTGAATCCTTGTACGCGGCAAGAACCAGTCGTTGCAGAAAACTGCATAACCTTGTCAACAGCGTCATTGTGCTTGATGAAACGCAACTATTGCCCCCTGAACAATTATATCCAATTCGACACATTATCCGGGTACTCAAAGAGCATTACGGTGTTTCCTTCGTAATGTCAACCGCTACGCCTACAGGTTTTGGTGCGAAAACCAGTCCGTTCGGTAAAAAGTTATTAGAAGAAGTTGAAAGTCAAGAGATAATTGATGCACCCGATGATTATTATCGGCAACTTGAGCGAGTCAATTTCAAGCTGCCCGATGACTTTAACCGAAAACAATCCTGGGATGACGTTTCTTCAGAATTACAAAAATGCGCCTCCGTCCTGGCCGTAGTCAATACACGCAAAGACGCCAAAGAGCTATGGGAAAAGATGCCGGAAGGCACATTTCACCTTTCAGCATTGATGTGCGCGCAGCACCGGTCAGAAGTGGTCGGCATAATAAAAAATCAATTGGAACATGGACAATCAACAAGAGTTATCAGCACACAACTGATCGAAGCTGGCGTCGATTTGGATTTTCCGGTTGTCTATCGTGCCTTAGCTGGTCTGGATTCCATTGTCCAAGCGGCAGGACGTTGTAATCGTGAAGGCAGGCTTGATAAAGGAAAGGTAGTTGTGTTTGTGCCCCCTTACGAACCACCGCAGGGACTATTAACTCAGGCAAGGAATACTTCTGTCTCACTCCTGTATGGTCTTCAGGGAGACATTCAAAGCCCTGAAACCTTTAAAAGATATTTCGATAAGTTTTATGCAGAGGTGAAGAATCATGACAAAAACAATGTATTGAAGAAATTACAGCAGACAGCCGATGAACTGAAAATACAATTTCGTACTGCGGCACAACAATTCAAAATGATCGATGACAAGGATACGGTCTCAATAATTGTGCGCTACGGAGATAATAACAGTTTGCTGAGTATCCTGGCTAAAGGCGAACCTGACCGATGGCTGTTAAGAAAATTGCAACGCTACACCGTCACGCTCTATAAATACCAATTTGAAAAAATGCTGCACCGAGGAGAAATAGAAGAAATATGTCAGGGATTTTATGCTCAGTCGGCCTCCGGTGTTTATCATGACAAATTAGGATTATTGCCAGAACCGGAACTAACCGCGAAAAACGTGATTTAAAACTGGAAATAAAAAAATCCGTCCCCATATTTCATCATGAAAAACAAAACGACAAGAATGACAACAGTCCAATATTTGTGGGGAGGCATTGTTGATATTAAATTGACAATGTCATAAAAAATCTTCATGATGAACTTTCATTTGATTTTACGTCTTAATGAGATATAGACTATTTTCATTGCCGATGTCAAACATCAGACAATGGCAAGTGGATTGAAACATTTGATTTTATGTCTTAGCTTCACCAAATGGCGCTAACTCAATGAGTTAGCGCCTAATTTGAAAAAATAAATTTGAAACTGCGAGAAAACAGTCCTTGAACTCATACACATTAGAAGTCAGTGGCGATTTTGCCTGTTTCACTCGGCCCGAAATGAAGGTGGAACGCGTGTCCTATGACGTCATCACACCTTCCGCGGCGCGAGCCATTTTTGAGGCTGTCCTGTGGAAACCGGCAATACGCTGGCAGGTCAACCGAATCGAAGTGCTCAAACCAATACGCTGGGTAAATATCCGTCGCAATGAAGTCGGGTCCGTCATCAGTACCAGAAATATAAACACGGCAATGAACGGTGGCAATGTCAGCCTCCAGATACTTATTGAAGATGACCGTCAACAAAGAGCAGGACTGTTTTTGAGAGATGTGGCTTACCGGCTTCATGCCGGCTTCGTCTTGCAGGATGACAGTAAACACGTTCACCGCTTTCCCCACCTGCAATGTACCGATGCTGAAAGCTCCGAGAATACCTATGCAAAGTTCTCGGAAATGTTCAAACGCAGGGCCAGAAAAGGACAGTGTTTCAATCAACCCTATCTTGGAACCCGCGAGTTTTCCTGTTCCTTTAAACTGGTAGAACAGGAAGAATTGCAGAGCACGCACCCGGCTATACCAGATGATAAAGAACTGGGTTGGATGCTGTATGACATGGATTTTACCGACCCGAACAATCCGGCGCCAAGATTTTTCAACGCCAGCATGGTGTCAGGCGAGATTGCTGTACCCGACTGGAACAGTGAGGAAATCAGAGGATGATTCTGCACGCCCTCGCACAATACTACGAACGCAAATCCGGTGTCGAGGAAGGTGTCTTACCTCCACTTGGCTTTGAAAGAAAAATCATTCCGGCCATTATCGAGATCAGCGACCAAGGTACTCTTATTCAGGTTCGCGTCACCGATAGAGATTCAAGTTCATCAGAATATATTGTGCCTCAGGGGGTCAAAAAAACCTCCGGGGTAGCGGCCAATCTTTTGTGGGATAACGCGGAGTATGCGCTGGGCTTAACCCTCAAAGGAAAACCTGAACGTGTAATTAAACAACACGAGGCATTTGTCGAACGGATAAGAGCACTTGAAGAACCGGCTAAAAGTGATGAAGGTATACAGGCGCTGCTATGTTTCCTTGAGAATTTCGATCCTTCAACATTGAAGGAAAGCCCGCATTGGGAGTTTCTTCAATCCAATCCTAATATCAGCTTCCAGTTGCAAGATGATAACTGCCTTATTTGTGAGCGACAAAATGTCATAGATACATTGAAAAACAATAAGGGCGAAAACGTCCAGAACTCCGTTTGCCTGGTAACAGGCGATGACGATGCAACGGAAAGATTGCATCCGGCAATCAAAGGAGTCTGGGGAGCGCAAAGCTCCGGGGCAAATATTGTTTCTTTCAATCTCGATTCGTTTACTTCCTATGGAAAATCCCAAGGTCTTAACGCGCCGGTGGGAAAGCACGCCAGTTTTACTTACACCACAGCACTGAACCACTTGTTGCGTAAAGGGTCAGAGCAGAGATTTCAGGTGGGTGATGCCTCCACCGTCTGCTGGTCGGCAAAACGCCATAATCTTGAATCCGATTTTGCGACAATATGGGGCACAACGCCAACTGCTATCAAAGGTGACCCCGACAAATATACCGATGCCGTCAAAGCCGTATTCAAATCAGTGGACCGGGGTTCATTAACTGAAGGAGACGACATCCCTTTTTATGTTCTGGGACTTGCCCCGAACGCTTCCCGGATTGCGATTCGTTTCTGGTTGGCCGGTACGGTGAGTGAGTTTTCTACGCGAATTAAAGAGCATTTTGACTACCTAGAGATAGTACGCGGACAAAACGAGTTGGAATATCTGCCGTTATTTTTACTTCTCGTCAACACCGCAGTTCAGGGAAAAGCAGACAATATCCCGCCTAACCTGGGTGGAGAAACCATGCGGACGATCCTGGCCGGTCAACCCTATCCATATACTCTCTTTGCAGCAGCGATAAGACGCTGCAAAGCGACGCAACACGTTAATTATCCACGCGCAGCAATTATCAAGGCGTATCTCAACAAATCTCACCATAAGGAGGTATTAAAAGTGGCCCTGGACAAAGAAAACACAGACCCGGCTTACAGGTTGGGCCGACTATTTGCGACATTGGAAAAGATACAGGAAGAGGCAAATCCGGGTATTAACGCAACAATAAAAGACCGCTATTACGGCGCTGCTTCCAGCAATCCGGTCAGTGTTTTTTCTACTATATTGAAGTTGTCAAATCATCACTTGGCCAAGTTGGAAAATCGGGGGCGTAAGACTAATTTCGAGAAACTGTTAAATGAAATAATGACTGATATTCCACCCGACCTGCCAACCTCATTGTCACTACAGGCACAGGGCAAGTTCGCCGTAGGTTATTACCATCAACGCCAGGATTTTTTTACTAAACGCGATACAACTCAACCAGGAGAAACAGTATGAATCTGGAAAACCGATATGATTTTGTTTATCTATTTGACGTTAAAGACGGCAACCCCAATGGGGACCCTGATGCAGGAAACCTGCCCAGAGTTGACGCCGAGACAGGACGAGGATTGATCACCGATGTCTGTTTAAAGCGAAAAGTACGTAACTTTGTGAGCCTTATAAATAATGAACAGCCGCCTCATGACATCTATATAAAAGAAAAGGCGATACTTAACCAGGTTCACGAAAAGGCTTATAAAAGTATCGGAGCTAATGAAGAACTCGAAGAGGACGCGGCAGATAAAAAAAGCAAATCAAAGCGTAAGGGTTCGGCTGATAGCGTAAACAAAGCAAGAAACTGGATTTGTCAGAATTTCTACGATGTAAGAACTTTTGGCGCGGTCATGTCCACTGGCGTCAATTGCGGCCAGGTTCGCGGTCCGGTACAACTCACCTTCGCACGTTCAATTGATCCTGTTGTTTCTCAGGAACATTCCATTACCCGAATGGCCGTTGCCACCAAAGAAGAATCAGAAAAGCAATCCGGCGATAATCGGACAATGGGAAGAAAGTTTACCGTACCCTATGGCTTGTATAGATGTCATGGTTTTATTTCCGCTCATCTTGCCCAGCAAACCGGCTTCTCAGAGGATGACCTGGAACTATTACTACAGGCATTAGAAAGCATGTTTGAGCATGATCGTTCGGCTGCGCGAGGAGAAATGACTACTCGTGGTCTGTATGTATTTAAGCACAACAATAAATTAGGCAGCGCACCCGCACATCGCCTCTTTGAACGGATTACTGCGTCTTTAAAAGACGAAACTAAACCACCCAGAGATTTTGGCGACTATCAAATCTCGATTGATGGGGAAAATCTTCCTGCAGGTGTGGAGTTTACTCAACGGGTCGGATGAAAGGCTATACAACACAATATATTTCACCCACGCCAGTACACCAAAGAACGAGCGGTAAATTATATGGATGTTATATTGTAGCAAAATGTATTACAATATAGCTCTTCCAGAAATTTATCGGAGATAGATATGAGCGTAACAAGTATCCGGCTTCAACCTGAGATAGAAGAACCTTTGAAAAAACTGTCCGAAAAATTGGACCGGAGTAGAAACTATCTGATTAACCAGGCAGTAAAAGAATATGTTGAACGTCAAGTAATGGAGGATTTACGCTGGGCGGATACCCTGTCTGCCCTGAAGTCTGTAGATGCAGGTAAAACAATACCGGGCGACCAAGTGATATCGTGGCTGGAAAGCTGGGGAACAGATAAAGAGTTGCCAAAACCTGGATAGTGGATATTGAATATTCGCAGGATGCCTTAGAGGACCTTGAACGACTCCGGCAATTCTTAGAGGACGCTGGTGCGCCCTACGCTCAAGAAATGACATCCGACATCATAAGGGGGCTGCAAAATTTACGATTATTTCCCCGCATAGGACTACCCGTCCGACGTTCTCCTAATCCAGATGCTATGCGCGATTGGTATATCGGCAAATACTGTGTTCGTTATCTGATTGGTAAAGACGTGATTTATGTTCTGAGAATATGGCATGGCAAGGAAGATGAACGAAACCGGATACCTTGATACTTGCCACATGAATGATGAAGCACATGGACAACCCAATCCCCATCTCCGCCTTGCAGCACTACGCATTTTGCCCGCGCCAATGCGCCTATATCCATATAGAACAACTGTGGCAGGATAATTACCTGACCGCCAAAGGCAACCAACTGCACGAGCGCGTACACAGCAATGAGGCGGAGCAGCGCGGCAACCTGAGGACAGAGAGGGGCGTGCAGGTCTATTCCGAGCGATACGGCCTTACCGGAAAGCTGGATTTGCTTGAAATCAAGTCAGGTTCCGGGCAACTTACGCCGGTTGAATACAAACGCGGCAAACCCAAAACGGCTGATTGCGACCGTGTTCAACTGTGCGCCCAGGTGTTATGCCTGGAAGAGATGCGGGACGTCGCCATTCAGCGCGCGGCCTTATGGTACTGGCAGGTGCGCAAACGTGAGTGGATAGACGTTGATATGACCTTACGCGACCTGACCGTTGACACTATCCAGGCCACGCGCAAACTACTGGATAATGGCTCTATCCCGCCGGCCGTATATTCGCCCCCGTGCAAAGCATGTTCTTTTTTTGGCGATACCTGCCACCCGCGCAAAACTGATCGATCCAAACGTTACGTAACAAACATCTTTGAGGATGAAGAAATTACTCAATAACCTGTACGTGACTACTAATGGCAGTTATATCCGCAAGGAGCGGGATACGCTTGTTATTGAGCAGGAAGGGAAAAAAGTATTGCAACTGCCTTTTCATGCCATGCAAAACCTGTTCTGCTTCGGGCGTATCATGGTCTCACCGGATTTGATGGCCGCCTGTGGCGAGAAAGGGATCAGCATTTCCTTTTTTTCCGAATACGGGAAATTTCAATCACGGCTGCAAGGCCCGCAGTCGGGAAACGTATTATTACGCAGGGCGCAGTATCGTGAGGCAGATGAAACGCCCGACGTGTTGGCCCGGCTGTTTATTGCGGCAAAGTTATCCAACTGCCGCACCACTGTCATGCGGCACCAGCGCAACCACGGCAAAAATGAGGAACTTCAGCGATTGGCGGACTACCTGGGCCATAACCTTAAACGGTTGCAGCGGTGCGATGACATAGACCGGATGCGCGGTATTGAGGGTGATTCCGCCGCTTCTTATTTCGGTTGTTTCAGCCACTTGATCGTTGACAACCTGAAAACGTCCTTTCCTTTTTCGGGAAGAACAAAAAGACCGCCGCTCGACCGCGTCAATGCCCTGCTCTCATTTGCCTATACCCTGCTAACTCATGAGATTGCTTCGGCCTTGCAGGGTGTGGGCATCGATCCTTATGTAGGTTTTCTGCATACTGACCGGCCCGGCAGGTTAAGCCTGGCCCTGGACATGCTTGAAGAATTTCGCGCCTGGTGGTGTGATCGTTTTGTTCTGACACTGATCAACCGGAAACAGATCTCACCGGATGATTTCATTGAGGAAAGCAGCGGCGCCATACGTTTGAAAGATGACGCGCGAAAGAAGTTTCTGACCGCCTGGCAGGAAAGAAAGCAGGATGAACTGCAACATCCTTATACGGATGAAAAAATATATACCGGGCTGCTGCCCCACGCGCAGGCCATGTTGCTGTCGCGCTACCTGCGCAAAGATATGGAAATCTATACCCCGTTCATCTCGCGTTGAGGCGCATAATGTTAATATTGATCACTTATGACGTTAATCTCACTGCCGAACACGGCGCAAAAAGACTGAGGCAAATCAGCAAAACCTGCCTGGACTATGGTGTACGTGTCCAGTATTCCGTTTTTGAATGTGAGATTACGCCGGCCCAATGGGTAGAGTTGAAAGAGGCATTGCTGGACATATACGACCCCGACAAGGACAGTTTGAGGTTTTATCACCTGGGTTCCAAGTGGAAGCGCAAGGTGGAGCATTACGGCGCAAAAGAAACACCGGACATGCTGCGGGATACCTTGATCGTATAGCTGCGCCAACCCCAGGTTCCCATTAAAATCCGGCAGGGTTAGCGCACAGCTAAGTTTTTGATTTTCCGGTTTTTGTGTTACTGACAACCGGAAAATTCAGTTCTTTAACAATTCGGATAAGTAGTTCAGCGCATATTCGATGCTTAATTGTTTTTATTCAATAGGTTAGAATATGGGAGTCGCGCCCCGTCCGGGGCGCGTGGATTGAAACACTTAAATTCTCTGTTTGGTCACATATTGGATCAGAGTCGCGCCCCGTCCGGGGCGCGTGGATTGAAACCTGGTTATGGGTGAGGACCTTCGTCGTGTCGAGGGTGGTCGCGCCCCGTCCGGGGCGCGTGGATTGAAACATGGTTATCCGTATGAGATCAATTACGACATGGCGGTCGCGCCCCGTCCGGGGCGCGTGGATTGAAACGGTGACCGCATTGTGGTACCTGCGGAGGATGTCAAGTCGCGCCCCGTCCGGGGCGCGTGGATTGAAACCTCAAACACCGGGTGAGGCAGGTCTGCGGGCCGCAAAGTCGCGCCCCGTCCGGGGCGCGTGGATTGAAACGCGGTATGCGAGAAAGGTCGACGCATCGGCATCTCCGTCGCGCCCCGTCCGGGGCGCGTGGATTGAAACACGCAGGTGGTCAGCAGCCATGCGGTCACGCCGCCCGTCGCGCCCCGTCCGGGGCGCGTGGATTGAAACCGGACTGGCTGCGACTGGACCCGTCATCCGTCGTCGTCGCGCCCCGTCCGGGGAGTATTTTCCAATACTGGAATGAGCCTGTAGAGAGAGAGATTCTGCCCCGATCTCAAGCCCGTTTGTATTCCTGTTCATGGATGGTTGTAAAGAGGTCCCGGCGCGCCTGTTGCAGCGCGTCCGCGGCCGCGTTGTCGCTGATCCGGTAAGCGACCTTGTCCAGTATGTCAAAGCTGACCCCCGGTTTCAAATACGTCTGTGCATCGTCCAGGGATTTGAGTTTCTCATAGGGGGTCATGAGGGACTCATACGGGTAGCGCTTGCGTTGTTTCCCCTTCTTGTCGGTGACGGTCTCCGGGAACAGGCAGGGCCGGTGATAATTGACGTAGGGGTTGAGGTGCCGGCGGTGGAACTCGTTCAACGGGCCGGCCCAGCGGCGCGGGATGTGGGCGTGGCCCAGCAGCTTGCGCACCACGTGGCCGTTTTTGCATTCCACCAGGGCGTTGTCGTTGCTGTGCCGGGCGCGGGACTTGGTCAGCTCGATGCGCAGCTTCTCCAGCAGCCGGGCAACCTGTTTGTTGATGTACTCCGAGCCGTTGTCGGCGTGGAAGCCCAGGATAACGAAGGGGAAGGCCTCCAGCAGGTGTTCCAGGGCCGGGATGAGGTAGACCTCACTGATGCGCTCGACGCTGACCACCACCTCGAACTGGGTTACCTCATCCACCGCATTGATGTGATACACCCCTTTTTCCCCGTCTAAATCGCCCTGGTGCACGGTATCGATGCGGATATAGCCCGGCTGACCGTCCGGCTGCGGTTTGCGCCGCTCACCGATGGGCAGGGTCACCGGCCGGGTCTTGTCCACCGTGTGGCGCTGGCGCCGGTAGGTCTGCGACTGGCGCAGGTTGTACAGGTGCGAGACCGAGATGCTGGCCAGGCGTTCGTACTCACGCTGACCGAAGACTGAATAAGCCCGCTCACAGAGCTTCTTCAGGGCCAGCCCGTTGGGCGTGTTATGGCGCTCGTCCATGGCCGCCAGCAGGCGGATATCCGCCTTCGTGTAGCGCCGGGCAAAGCCGCGTGCCGTGCACTGGCGCGGCGTCAACTTGCCGGTCTCCCGGTACTGTTTAATCAACCGCTTCACCTGGGCCAGGGAATAGCCGCTCACCTTCATCAGGTAACGCATCAGTGTCCCTTTGTCCGTCTTGTTACAGCCCGGATAATCAAACTTCACCAAGGTGCGCCGTAGCCAGTCATACCGGCTCCGCTTGTCACCGGCCACCTCAAAGGCCACCTGTTGTGTGCCCGCCAGAAAGGCGCGTACCTGGTCGATACTCGTTAACTCGTTTGCGTTCATGATCGTTTTCATCCTCGTATCATGAACAGAAAGACCGATTATTTCAGGCTCATTTCATGTTGGAATCACGTCCGCCCTTCAGGCTCATTTCATATTGGAAAACACTCGGGGCGCGTGGATTGAAACAAGTATGGTATAATATACATGGGCATAGAAGCAGGTCGCGCCCCGTCCGGGGCGCGTGGATTGAAACGGAAGCACGCAGGGAGACATTCGCAGAGACGAAAGGTCGCGCCCCGTCCGGGGCGCGTGGATTGAAACTTTGTCCGATGCGCCCGCCAGGTTGGCCTTGTATGTCGCGCCCCGTCCGGGGCGCGTGGATTGAAACAGAACACATACCGGTACGTATTAGCCCAAGCGACTACGTCGCGCCCCGTCCGGGGCGCGTGGATTGAAACGGGCGGCCGGCAAACGGCCGGAGGCCCGGAACTGGCGTCGCGCCCCGTCCGGGGCGCGTGGATTGAAACCGGGACTTTTGATAGCACAACATCGTCGTTGCAGGTCGCGCCCCGTCCGGGGCGCGTGGATTGAAACATCGTTCTCTCCGGTGGTCAGTGTGGGTGGTCAGACGTCGCGCCCCGTCCGGGGCGCGTGGATTGAAACTCGCATACCGCGAACGGGGCTCGGTCGCGGCACCGTCGCGCCCCGTCCGGGGCGCGTGGATTGAAACCCGAATGTGCTGGCCCACGACCTCCCTCTTCGTGGGTCGCGCCCCGTCCGGGGCGCGTGGATTGAAACTGCGCGGGTACATCTCTGCTGCCTTCCTGCTGGGTCGCGCCCCGTCCGGGGCGCGTGGATTGAAACATGACGTGCTGACAGTCTGTCGATTGATGACCCGCAGTCGCGCCCCGTCCGGGGCGCGTGGATTGAAACGACAACTGTGTAGCGGTATCTTACCCTCAAAATGCCCGTCGCGCCCCGTCCGGGGCGCGTGGATTGAAACTAGCGCACTTGTCTGCAAAGTGCGGTCATGGTACTAGTCGCGCCCCGTCCGGGGCGCGTGGATTGAAACAGTACTGCATTGCGCAAGCCAGCGATCTGCTACACAGTCGCGCCCCGTCCGGGGCGCGTGGATTGAAACACGATGTAATTACTGACATTCGCCTCATCCTCGCCGAGTCGCGCCCCGTCCGGGGCGCGTGGATTGAAACACGGGCCTGGCGCGGGCGCGGTATCGGCCGGGCTCGTCGCGCCCCGTCCGGGGCGCGTGGATTGAAACACGGGCCTGGCGCGGGCGCGGTATCGGCCGGGCTCGTCGCGCCCCGTCCGGGGCGCGTGGATTGAAACCCTTCTCCTGCTCCGTCCCGGGGGGCTTGTGTGTGGTCGCGCCCCGTCCGGGGCGCGTGGATTGAAACACACATTCGCTCCTCGCTGACTCGCCAAGTGCCGGTCGCGCCCCGTCCGGGGCGCGTGGATTGAAACCTTGCCCTGGACAGTTGCATCGCCGCGCTCGCGTCCGTCGCGCCCCGTCCGGGGCGCGTGGAAAACACTATGACTGGCATCAGCAGGCAGACCTGCTATACTGGAGGGCATGTGCCGTATGCTCCTGATGTTTGTCCTCTCTGCCCTGCTGGCGCCGTCCCTGTCCGCCCGGGACAATGCGGTCTGGCGGGAGGACGTCTGGCTGGCGGACAACGACGTAAATCCCTGCACCGTTCGCCGCACTCCCTGTGACATCTTTCTGCGGCGGATCTACGACGGGATCTCCCACGCCCGGCAGCGCGGCGACGCCGAGGCCCTCACTCACTGGAGCCGGCGATTGCGCCTGTATTATATCTCCAACCCCGAGCAACGCCCCGTTACCGAGTAACGCATAAGGGACAGGCGGACCAGGCGCGTCTACCCAGCTTGCCCCTGTGTTCCCCGCAGACGCGGGGATGAACCGCCCTGGATCACCCGGCCCCGGCCCGCGACACCGTGTTCCCCGCAGACGCGGGGATGAACCGCGCTGAAGAAGGTTTTGTGCGCCATCCGCTACATCGAGGACCCGGTGGCCGGCAAGGGCCGGAACTACTATGCGTCGTATTCGTCCGTCCGCCCCAGCGGGGCCAGCCAGATCAAGACCGAGGGCAGGCGGTCGCTGCAGACCATGCAATTTGAATTCGCTATCAACAAGCCGCCGGACGGCAGCAAGGACCTGGTGATTATTCCCCAGGCCTGAGCTCGATCATCCGACTCACTAACCAATCAAGAGGAGAAGACAATGAAAAGATACCTGTTACCGATATTGCTGGCGTGCCTGGCGCTCACCGCCGCCGCCACCCCTTATACCCCCAGCGAAGAGACTGCCATGGATGCCAGGCAAATCCTGCACACGGGCGATGGCCTGCTTATCGTTGGAACTGACGCGGCAGGCATTGCGGGTGCGTCGTTCCTGCCTGTGGCAGGGGTGGTTGCTGATGTGTCAGCGGCGGGTGTCGCCGTAGTCGTACCACCAGAGGATGTTCAGCCAGCGATCGGCGGCCTGCTCATCGCCCCGCTCGCGGGCCATGATAATCTGCCGGTACATGAGGTAACGGTAGTCGCCGCAACGGGCCCGGAGGGTTTCGCAGGGGTTTTTGCCGGAGTCCAGCAGCCACAGGCGTTGGAGCCGGACCGTCTCCGCGTCCCGGACGTTATCCGGCGCGCCCACTACGACGGTGGAGAGCAGGATACAGGCTGAGAGCAGTAACGCGCGCATAATTCAACTATAGGCAATATCAGCGCATGATTCAAGGCGTGACACTCCTGGGGGGCGACGAGGCCCGCACGTTCAAGGCGACGGTGCGTATGCGCCTGCCGGGCGATGCGCCCGGCGCCGGCGGCCCGGCCGTGCTGCTGTCGCCGGAGGACACCCGCGAGTTCGAGGCGCCGGTCTCTGTCCGGCTCCCCGGCGAGGACGACCCCCGCGAATTCACCGGGCTGTTCCAGGAACAGCCCGGCGATGCGCTGTTGCGCCTGACCGCCCGCCGAGGCGACCTGACGCGCAAGGCCCTCACGTCCATCCTGCATGACTGGTATGGCGTCGAGGACGCCCGGGGCAAGCCGCTGCCGTACACGCCGGAGAGTGTTCCCCGCAGACGCGGGGATGAACCGGACGTTTCGATGGATAACCTGGCGCTGTTCGTGTGTTCCCCGCAGACGCGGGGATGAACCGGTACGACCTGGTAGCACGTCCCCGGCCATGCGGTGTTCCCCGCAGACGCGGGGATGAACCGCCTCCAACATAGCCGGCGATATCCTGGTGGATTACGTACCGCTGGCCAAGACCGTCGAGACGGTGACAAGCGAGAAGCTCAAATCCGTCACCGGGGCGATACGCTACATCGAGAACCCGGTGGAAGGCCGCGGCAGCAACTATTACGCCAGGCGAGCCACACTCATCCCGTCCGGGGATTTCGCTACCAAAGACGCGAACCGGCAGACGCCGCAACGCATGACCCTGGATTGCGAGATTGTCGAACCTGCCAGCGGGCCGGACCTGGTGGTCCGGCAACAGGCCGTATAACGGACACTGGAGGGGACAAGGCGCGGTCAGGGACGACCGTGCGCCTGCCGGTGGGCCTCAAGCAGGCGCTCCACCGCGGCGGCCCGGCCTTCCGGCGTGCTGTGTTCCGCCGCCCGGCGACGCATGTCGCGGAGATTATCCTCGGTGTAGGCCCGCAACCGCGCCTGCCGCAGCAGGCAACGCAATGCGGCGCGCTCGTCATCGATGCGCAGGCAGCGATCACTGTCGAGCAGGCGGACCGCATCGGCGCCGGCAACGGGGACGGCGGCAACCAGCGCCAGGAACAGGATCAGGTGTCTCATCACAACCACAGTATATCAGCGAGGTGAAATAAAAGTGAAATTAATCGTACTGGACAAAGACGCGACGCGCGAGTTCACGGCCACGGTGAAGGTCAACGTGCCCGGCGAGAGTGAGCCGGCGTTCTTCGATGTCACCTACGTCAAGCTGCCCCGGGACCAGATCACCGTGCTCAGCGAGGCGCCCGTCGGCCAATCCAGGGCGGCCCTGCGCAAATACGCAGAGCGCGCGGACAACGTCGCCCGCAAGATCATCTCGAAGGTCAGCGGGGTGGTGGACGCCGACAACAAGGATATCCCCTGGTCGCCGGCGCTGCTCGAGGCGCTCCTGCAGCGGCCGTATATCCGCGAGGCCATGATCAACACCTATACCCGCCAGATCATGGGCGACCGAGAAGTGGGAAACTGAAAGCCGCCGCGCGCGCATGGTTATCCGGTGAGAATATCGCAGTCCTGCCTGGCAATGAAGCGGCCCTGCGACTGTTCGTCGCCTGCCCCTGGCTGCATGGCCCGGACGGGCGCCCCACGGGACTGGACTGGGAGCAAGGCCTGGCCGTGGCCCGGTGGCAGGACGTCCATCCGGCGCCGGCGCTCTACCACAAACTCCGCATCCTCGAATCAACGGTGCTGCGCCACCTGACGGACGATGCCCGCGAATAACCTCAGATTGGTCGTCACGGTCGAAGTGGACGCCCGCACCGGCCAGCTCAAGATCGTCGAGAAAGACCTGGAGCGTCTCAACCGGGCCACCGAGCAATCCGGCCGCGCCTCGGGCCGGGCCGCCAACCGCACCGACCGTTTCAACGCCGCCCTGCGCCGGCAGCGCCGCCTGGCGCAACAGAACCGCCTGGCGCTCTCGGACCTGGCGGCCGCCGCCGCCGGTCTCTACGTCGGCGGGCGCCTCATCCGGGGCGTCGTCGAGACCTCGGCGGCGTTCGAGCAACTGCGCCTGCGGCTCAAGGTATTTTCCGGATCGGCGGAGGCCGGCGCCCGGCGCTTTGCGGAGCTGCAGGACTACGCGGCCCGGACGCCGTTCGCCCTGCGTGAGGTGGTGGACGGATTCCTGCAGCTGGATGCCACCAATTTCCGGCCGCAACTGGATGACCTGCGCGCCCTGGGAGACATTGCCTCGGCGTCGGGCCGGTCCCTGGGGGAGTTGACCCAGGCCCTGGCCGCGGTCGGGCGCGGCGAGAACGATCCGATTGAGGGATTCGGCTTCCAGGTACGCAAGGTCAACGAGCAGGTGAGCATCGAGTGGCGCGATACCGTCCGGGTGGTCGTGTTCCCCGCAGACGCGGGGATGAACCGCGGTCGGGCCTAGCTGCGACTTGGCTTATGGCGTGTTCCCCGCAGATGCGGGGATGAACCGGCGGTTGGCGGCGGCCTGTTCCCGCGCGCTCCTCGCGGCCCAGCGCGCGGCGGCGTTGGCGGCGCCATTCTGCGTAGCCAGCGCGCCCGTGGTCCGGCGCAGGCGGCTGGCGCTGTTCTCCACGCCGTTCAGCGCCCGCCTGCTGGCGTTCGCGGCCGCCGGCACGCTGCGCGCATCCGCTACAATCTGTAATTTGACTCGCAGATCAGGCACTATTGCCCCCCTGGGCGGCGCATGATAGGATGGACGCCATGTTCATTTTTTCCCGGCAAACATAGTGGAGCTGGTAGCGATCCTGGTGCTCGTGGCGCCGGTGGTCGCCTGCGCTTGGATCGCCGTCCACTGCCTCAGCCGGGCCTGGCACATTTACCGGACGCTGTACAAGGACTGATCCTTCCCCTCCAACGCGGCCCGTTCCATCGCCTGCAGTCCGGGCAGCACGCGCCGGATATCGAGGCCCGCCGCGTGTGTTCCCCGCAGACGCGGGGATGAACCACCTGATGTCAAAGAAGGCCGGCTCCGTCTCACCGGGGACAAACGGAGGATGACCTCGCTCACTGAAGCTTTATCTGGCACGATTAGTTTCATTGTTGTGTCCTGATCTTCTATATTGATTGTGTGATGAGATACATAATTCTGTTCCTGGCGTTGGCTGCCGGCGTCCCCGCTGCCGGCGCCGACGCGGTGCGCTTGCTCGACCCTGAGCGTTGCCTGCGCATCGACAATGAGCGATCCATGCTGCGTTGCCTGCTGCGGCAACAGCGGGTGCGGGCCATCCTCGCCGACAATGCCATCGACCGTCAGCGCCGCGCCGCGGAATACAGCACGCCTGAGGGTCGCGCCGCCGCAGTGGAACGGCTGCTCAGGGCGCACCGGGCCAATCGGCCCTAGGCGACCATCCCTGGTCAGACCTCATCCGGATTGCCTGATCATGGGGGCGAGGTTTCGTGCTTGAATATCATCTCCAGGCTGGCTATAGGCAACCGTTACCATCTGACGTTTGCCGTTTACATATCCTTCAAACTGGTGATGTCGTGACTTTTGACGGATCTCAACAAATCCATTGGCTTGAAGAATTTTCAAAAAATCACGATATTTCAAGCCTGACAATGAAGCAGGAATCCCGCGCAATCCCTGCCATCTCCGATGTTTTTGAAGAGCGTTGTTGCCAGTAATACCAGAACAAATCTCAGGCGAAGATTGAGAGGCACCTTGCGGCTTAAAAACCGGCGCTGTTCCCCTTCCGGCAAACTCCTGACATACTCCAGGTACATGGAGATTGAGTCATCCAATTCCCTGTAAACTTCATCAAAGCTTCTTCCCTGAACTGCCAGATCAAAATCCAGGCAAACTGCCTCCCAGTTACCCGGCCTGCCTTCCGCATAACACCATATAGCTTTATTCATA
The DNA here is from genome assembly GCA_965204045.1 of Gammaproteobacteria bacterium. Classification (GTDB taxonomy): domain Bacteria; phylum Pseudomonadota; class Gammaproteobacteria; order Eutrophobiales; family Eutrophobiaceae; genus JAAXHV01. The sequence goes on along the minus strand of CBDBDW010000002.1, from coordinate 2,296,808 downwards.
CCTGTCACGGCCCCTGCCAACTGTTTGCTCACGAACCTCCGGCGCCAACTGCGCAGGGGGGTCTTCCGACTTATTTTATCCCATTAACGCGTTTATTTCAGCGCATCGGAGACAAATCCACGTCTATTTCCGGCCGGTAAAAATGGTCCTGAGCCGGCTGCTCTACGTGTAATATTGCCTTGACAGGCTGGTCCTTAAACCAGGGGAAGTCTTCAACACCTTGTCAATCATAGAAAAAACCTTCATAAACAAAAGCGCCGCTGATCTTGTCGCAGTCGGTTTCCGATACCCCTGCCCGGCGGGCCGTATTGCGCCACGTGCTTCTGATTTGTTTCTGCATGTCATCCAGGAGTGTTGCCGCGGTATCTTTTTCAAGCAGGAAACGGGTTGATTGAGACAACAGGTTTGTCGCATTGGCGCGCCGGCCACCATCTCCGCATATCATTGCCAGGTCGCGTTGTTCAATACTTACCGGCGTGAAGGGAGTGAGATCATAAGCAGGCGACAGTCGCCAGTCATGCTCTCTCGCGATAACAGCGTGATTACGTGGATGATCATCAATATTGGAGATTAATGCATTGAAACACATACGTCGAAACAATTCTTCAGCATCTTCTCTGGGCGATGCAGACAACCGGCGCAACTCTTCCGCCAGCGCCGGGTATGACCACTTGCCACGAGAGGCGTGAGTATCTTCTGCGCGCAGCAAGGTCAAGGCGCTGAGCATGCGGGCGCGAGTATACCCTTTCCCGGTTTTCTCCCGGTCGAAACGTTTGACCAGCAAAACATCCTGTTTTCCAACCTGGACGACAGTACTTGAGGCTGTCTTCAGGCCGCAAGATCGGGCAAGCATCAACATGGCATGTTCCACGCGCTCGTGGTTCCATTTATCGTCATCGCGATTAAACTTCGCCATCCATAACCCAACATTGTCTTCGACAACCGTTTTGGGGCGCGCCCCCCCCATGGAGGTGCCGATCAACATCAGGTTATGGACCAGTTCTTTGTTCGTATCTTCAGTCAGGAGTTCTTCATTGATTACGGCCATGGCGATTCTTTGCAGACGGTCCAGGTCCATAATTTGATTACGCCCGGGTGATGCGGCAGGCGGTATCGGATCCAAGCCAAAACTCAGGGCGCCCGCCCGATCATCCGGCGCATGGAGTAAATAGTCCAATTCGCTCAATTCCGGTTTCCCCGCATACCGTTCGAGCACCTGCCGTCCCCAGTGATCCGGACCGGCGTCCCGGAATGCGCCGAACATGCCTTTCAATGCGCGTGTTTCATAGATACGCTCAGACAGTTTCAACTCGACAGGATCAATCGGCGCCTTGTCGGATCGACCAAGGTAGCTTTTCCCATAGACAAATAACCCGAGAGGCAAACCGGATTTATCAGGTTGAATAACGAATTTACCTGCAGTAACGGGCATCGTCTCACCGGGCAAGGTGATATAGACAAAACACTCAGTCTGATTGAATTCAGAAATCATTATCCAGCTTATTCATATTACGGGCGCGATGCCGTTCACTTTCTCTCAGGTAAGCAAGGCCCGTATCGTCCTGGTTGGGGTCCGCCAACCCCATAGCAGGGTCCAAAAGGTCATAAGCCCACAGTAGCGCGATATAGACGCCGACCCCCGTTGAGACCTTGCCTTGTTCCGCGGCGCGTATTGCCCGGACTCCCGCTCCGATTTTCTCCGCGACCTGTTCGATGGTCAGGTTACGCCGCAGGCGCGCGGTACGCAGGTTGGCGCCAATCCGTTTGATGGTTTGCTCGACCGGATAAGGCGGGTCCGTTGCGAGGGCATTTCGTGCTGTCATAGTATCTCAAAAGCATCTAATATTGTTTAATATGCTTTTAAAAGCATAGTAGAATTTTTCTGAACTTACAAGAATAAACTCGGCCAGCGAACATGGGGTGAGATTTACCCCGATTGACGCCGGACCGGAGGTTTACCCATCCAGCGCTTTTATTTCACCATACCGGAAACAATCCGTCGTATGGTCGTTAACCATGCCGGTGGCTTGCATATGGGCATACATGATGGTGGGGCCGACGAAGTTGAAGCCGCGCTGTTTGAGGTCCCTGGAGATTTTGTTCGACAGGGGGGTTTCCGCCGGTACCTGTGAACCGTGTTTCCAGGCGTTCTGTATCGGTTTGCCGTCGACAAAATCCCAGATGTAGCTGTCGAAGCTGCCGAATTCCTCCCTGACCCGGATGAAGGCGCGGGCATTTCTGGTTGCCGAGCGGATCTTGAGTTTGTTCCTGATAATGCCGGGGTTCGCCAGCAGGCTGCTTACCTTATCCTCGTCGTACCGCGCAACCCGGGTAAAGTCAAAATCATCGAACGCCTCGCGGTAGGCCGGGCGTTTCTTCAGCACCGTGATCCAGCTCAGACCGGCCTGCGCGCCTTCCAGCACCAGGAACTCGAACAGTTTCCCGTCATCGTGCAGCGGCGCGCCCCACTCCTTGTCATGGTAATCCAGGTACAGTTCATCCCCCAGGCACCAGGTACAGCGGACCGGACCGGATATCAGGATTTTATCTCCCGCACGTGTTTGCTGCCCAGTTGCTGCACGGACGGACAACCGAGCAGCGCCATGTTGCGCCTGATTTCGGCGCTCAGCAATTCCAGGGCGCGGTCCACGCCGGCCTCTCCCCCGGCCCCCAGGCCGAACAGGTAGGCCCGCCCCACCATCACCGCGGTTGCACCCAGGCACAACGCCTTGATCACGTCAGTGCCGCGCCGGATACCGCCGTCCAGGATGATCTCCACCCGGTCGCCCAGCGCATCGGCCACTTCGGGCAACACGCTGATGGGCGAAGGCGCATGGTCGAGCTGGCGACCGCCGTGGTTGGACAGGATTACGGCAGAGACGCCCGTTTCGACCGCGCGCCGGGCATCATCAACGGTGAGGATGCCCTTGATCGCGAACGGTCCGTCCCACTCGTCAATCATCCAGGCCATGTCGTCCCAGGTCAGGGTCGGGTCGAACTGCGCCGTGGTATATTCGATTACGGAGAACAAATTCTGCGCGGCATCGGTATGGGTCTGCACGTTTTCAAGTTTCATGCGCGGGCTGGTCAGGAAGTCCAGCAGCCAGTCGGGCCGCAGCATGGTATCAAGGATATTGGACAGCCGGATCTGCGGCGGCACGGTAAACCCGCTCTTCAGGTCCCGCTCCCGCTGGCCGGCCATAGGCAGGTCCACCGTCAGGCACAGGGCCGTATAGCCGCTTGCCCTGGCGCGCTGGATAAAATCCTTCAATATGCTGCGGTCGCGCCAGACATAGAGCTGCAGCATTTTCGGCGCCGCGCCGGTCCGGGCGATGTCTTCAATGGAAGTGGTCGCCACCGACGACAGGGAATACAGGGTTCCGGCCTTGTGCGCCGCCCTGGCGACCGACCTCTCTCCGGTATGGTGGAACAGCCTGGACATGCCCGTCGGCGCCAGGATAAAAGGCACGCCGAGGTCGGCGCCCAGTACCTTGACGGATAAATCGATATTCCCGACATCCACCAGGAAATGCGGCAGCAACTCGTAACGGCCGAAGTCCGCCTGGTTGCGATACAGGGCCACCTCATCTTCCGCTGCGCCGTCCATGTAATCGAATACGGCCCTGGGCAGGCGCCGTTTTGCCGCCCGGCGCAGGTCGGCTATTGAGTGACAGCGTGAAAGGATTTTGCTATTGATGTAATCAAACATTTGCCGCTATCGGCAGCCCCTGGCGCAACAGCATTTTCCTGAGTTGCAGAATGACCGGAAAAATCTCCTGGTTCCAGTCGCCCCCCTGTTGATCGAATGCGGCCTGTTCCAGTTCCACGATCCACCTGTCCTGGGTAAAAATGCCCTCGGTGAACCAGACCACAAACGGCCACAGCAACTCCATCAGGCCCGGTATGGAAGGTTTGCGGATATTCATCAGGCCGAACGTATGGTTAATTCGCTGTTCCCGGTCCAGCGGCACGTATGTGATCCACAGGTCCAGGGCCGGGCGCTCGCTGCCGGCGGTCCAGAATTTCAGGCGCTGGTGGGGGTAGCGGGTGCTGACGGTCATCAGGTCGCGGGGGCGCTCGGCAGTGGGCGCATTCAGCTTGCCCAGCATGACTTTCTCGCCGATAGGCTGTTTGCCGACGCGGGAGAAGGTGTAATCGACATCCACCCAGTCATCGCCATGGCGCAGGTCCAGGAAACCCGTGCGTATGCTGGACATGATGCGGCGGTGCAGGAACTGGTGGTTCATGTCCATCAGGTTCTCATGCAGGAAGGAATAATGGCAGCCTACCTGGCGGTCGAGGTAGCGGGTCTTGTATTTCGGGTCATGCCAACTGGACACGTCCGGGAACGCGGCGCCGGCCGCCTTGGCGGCATCGCCCGGAAACACGAATATGAGTCCGTATTCTTCCCGGCACGGATAGGCGCGCACCCCCCTGGGCATGAGTTCGCTCTTGCCGACGTAAGGAATGTTCACGCAACGGCCCGTGGAGTCATACTCCCAACCGTGATAACAGCAATGCACCAGCTCGCCGCACACGCTGCCTTTCGACAGCGGCACCTGGCGGTGCGCGCAGCGGTCTTCCAGCGCGAACAGCCTGCCGGACTCCGTCCTGATGAGAACGATCGGTTCGCCGGCAAAGGTCCTGGCCGCAGTCTTGCCGGGCTTGACGTCCCGGCTGCGCGCCAGGGGATACCAGAAATCAGGGTGCGCTCCGGTCCTGCGCAAGTCACGGGCGCCGGCCTCCACTCCCCTGGATGCGAGGTTAATGTTTGCTACTGACATGGATGATTGTTAAGGAGTGCCGAGTATTTATCGTTTCAGGTCGCCGTGAAGAATTCGCAGGAACGTTTCCGGGTTTATAAATCCCTTGCCCAGGGCGTCGTCATAATCCGCATTGGGCTTCAGTTCTATTATCTCCTCCAGTGATTTCCCTTCGGCGATAAGCCTGCTCATCCTGTCCCGGACCGTTTCCAGCATTTCCAGGTAGCCCTGCATGCCCTGTTTATCGCTGAGCGGCCCATGGCCCGGGATAATCCGGGTATTATCATCAGCCATATCAATCAGCGCCCTGATGCTGTTGATTACTCCGTCGATGGAGCCTCCGCTCGATACGTCGATAAACGGGTAGGACCCGTTGAACCAGATATCACCGGTATGGATTACGTTGGCGTTAACGAAATGAATAACACTGTCACCGTCGGTGTGGGAATGCTTGTAATGCACGGCGCGTATTTCTTCGCCGTTCAGGCGAAATGTCACATTATCGTTAAAGGTAATGACCGGTAACGCGGCCTTCGGAGCCGCCGGCACCACCTGGTTGAACGCGCCGATTTCCGTATCCCTGGACATGCGCTCATAGACGTTGTCATGGGCCACGATCAGGACTCCCCGGTTGCCCAGGTTTTCGTTGCCGCCGGTATGATCATAATGCCAGTGGGTATTGACCACGAACCTGATGGGCCGGTCCGACAAGGCTGCGACGGCGGCGGTAATCTTATCGGTCAGGGGAGCAAACTGGTCGTCGATCATGAATACCCCGTCCTCGCCCACCGACACGCCGATGTTGCCGCCCATGCCCACCAGCATGTAGATGCCCGGCGCGACATCGTGGGTCGTTATTTCGACCCCCGCGAACCTGTCTTCCTGGGAATATGCGGCTGCGCTGATCAGAAAGGCAAGAATTGCCGGCAAACAATTGATCGGTCTGTAATTCATTTCAGTCCCCATGAATGCAAAGCGGCAGTATAGCCCAGTTAGGGGCCAAGGGTCAGATATTTTACAGGACACCCATGTATTTTACAGGACACCCATATAAATTATGTGGGTGTCCTGTCTTTTTATTGGGTGTCCTGTAACTTTCCTTCCTGTAACTTTCCTGTAACTTTCCAATCCCTGACCCCTGACCCCCCGATATGTTATAGTTATCAACCACCTGACCTGACAGTTGTGCGAAACCCTATGAGCGAAGAGATCCTCATAAACGTCACTCCCCACGAGTCCCGCGTCGCCGTGGTGGAGAACGGCGTGTTGCAGGACGTCCATATCGAAAGGACTCGCAAACGCGGCCTGGTCGGAAATATCATCAAGGGGCGCGTGTACCGGGTGTTGCCGGGGATGCAGTCCGCCTTTGTTGACATCGGCCTGGAACGCACCGGGTTCCTGCACGTCTCGGACCTGGTCGAAACCGAGGAAGACCTGGAGGTGGAGTCCGTTGCCGGCCCGCTCGCGGAGAATTCGATCGATACCTTGCTGACCGAAGGCCAGGAGCTCCTGGTGCAGGTGGTCAAGGATCCGATCGGCGCCAAGGGCGCACGGCTCACCACCCGTATCTCCATTCCGTCCCGTTACCTCGTGTTCATTCCCAACCACTCCGTTATCGGGGTCTCCCAGAGGATAGAGGATGAAGCGGAGCGGGAACGCCTGCGCCGGGTCATTGCCCACTACCAGGCCGAGGAGCAGCAGGTTGCCCTGGGCGCAGGCGGCGGCGCTGCGGTGTTGCATACCATCAAGCCGGAAGCGGCCAGGGGCGGTTTCATCATCAGGACCGCCGCGGAGGGCGCCGATGAAGATGAACTGCACCGGGACATGGACTTCCTGCTCAAGCTCTGGGGTTCCATATCCATTCGCGCAAAAAACACCTTCGCGCCGGCGCTGGTCCACGAGGACCTGCCCCTGGTGGTTCGGACCATGCGGGACCTGACCCACGGCGAGGTTGAAAAAATACGCATCGACTCCAAGGAAACCTACAAGCGGGTCATGGAGTTCAGCAAACATTTCATCCCCGATTTCCTGGGCCGGATCGAATACTACTCCGGTGAACGGCCGATCATGGACCTGTATTCCATCGAGGATGAATTGCAGAAATCCCTGGAACGCAAGGTACAGTTGAAATCCGGCGGGCACCTTGTCATAGACCAGACCGAGGCCATGACGACCATAGACGTTAATACGGGCGCGTTCACAGGCCACAGGAACCTGGAGGAAACCATATACAAGACCAACCTGGAAGCGGCCCAGGCCATAGCCAAACAATTGCGCCTGCGCAACCTCGGCGGCATCATCATCATAGATTTCATCGACATGCAGGAGCCGGAACACGCGCGCCAGGTGCTCCGGACGCTGGAAAAACGCGTGGAGAAAGATCATTCCAGGGTTACCATCAGCGAGTTCACCTCACTCGGCCTGGTACAGCTCACGCGCAAGAGAACCCGGGAAAGCATGGAACAAATCCTGTGCGAACCCTGTCCTACCTGTAACGGGAGGGGCTCCATGAAGACTCCGGAAACCGTGTGCTATGAAATTTTCCGTGAAATCCTGCGTGAAGTGCGCCAGTTTGACGGCAACAAGCTGCTCGTCATTGCCGCGCAGTCCATTGTCGACATGCTGACGGACGAAGAGTCCGCCAGCGTGGCGGAACTCGAGGAGTTTATCGGCAGGCCGATTACCTTCCAGGTCGAACCGCTTTACATCCGGGAACAATATGACATCGTGTTGTTGTAGGCGTCATTTACATGTCAGGTAGCCCGCATATCTCACCAAGTGATGCGAAGATCGCGCAGGATTTTTTTCGTCTACGGGCGCCTGCGAACGAAAGCATAGTGGTTCTTCTGGTTGAGTGAGCACGTGCCCGTAGGCGGAAAAAAGACAAGTGAGGGCGCATTACTTGGTGAGATATGCGGGCTAAAGTGAAAGAGAGGCTTTATCACGCCTCTCTCTATCTCGTCGCAGCGGTTATCCTGCTGGCTGCCATAGCGGTAACCGTTGTGCGCCTGGCGCTGCCGAACGTCAGCCAGTACAAGGGCCAGGTGGAAGCCTGGGCCGAAAGCTACATGGAATATCCCGTCGCAGTCGATTCCATCAGCGCGGAATGGCAGGGGTGGATCCCCAGCCTGCTGTTGACGGGAGTCCACCTGCGCAGCCGGGACGGCGCCGGGGACATCATCGGTTTCGATGCGGCAACCGTGGAAATATCGCCGCTGATGTCATTGTGGAAACTCTCGCCGGCGCCCAGGCGCATCGTGATTTCAGGGCTGGACGTGTCGGTGTCGCGCCGGGCTGACGGAACGCTGCTGGTGCAGGGCATCAACATCAACCCGGCGGACGGTGAACGCGGTAACGAGTTCGTCAGGTGGCTGTTCGGCCAGGACAGCATAGAGGTGCGGGGGACCACCATCACCTGGACCGACCACAAACACCGGCAGGACGCCATCCGGTTCACTGACGTCAACCTGCTGATCCGGACGGACCGCGCCCGCTCCCAGGTGACGGGGGATATGAATCTTCCCGGCAAGTTCGGCGAGAAGATGAATTTCGCCCTGGACGTAACGGGCGAACTCTGGTCGCCGGACTGGTCCGGTGAGATTTACGCGGCAACCACGCGTTTCAACCCGGACAGCTGGTACCGGGAATACCGGCCGGAACGGATTACGCCTGCCGGGGGCAGCGCCGACCTGGAACTGTGGAGCGCCTGGGAGCAGGCAAAACCCGTGCGGGTGCAGGGACGCCTGGCGTACCGGGATTTTGTTGTGCTGACCTCGTCACGGACACTCAATGTCAGCGCATTGTCGGCGCGTTTCTCAGGCCGGAGACTGCCGGACAGGGACTGGCATATCTCCCTGAAACTTGACCGGGTGGAGACGGAAAACGGCGCCTGGCCGGCCGCGAACATTGAATTTGTCGCGCCGAATGGACCAGAGCGGCGTTACGCGATGAGTTTCGATTACCTTAACCTGGCGGACCTGATGCCGCTTGCCCCCGACCTGGAGTTTATTCCCGAAACGGCCCGGCGCCTGCTCAAAACGGCGTCGATACGCAGTGAATTGCGCGACGGACTGGTTGTCCATGACCGGCGCCCCGACGCGGAACAGGCGTTTGTTTACGACCTGGCTTTCAGGAACCTGGATGCCGGCCTGGGACATGGCCGTCCGGGAGCCAAAATCACGTCAGGGAGGTTGCGCGGCACCGACAACCGGGCCAGTGTCAGCATGAACGGGGCCGGCGCAGAATTAAGCGTACCGGACCTGTACAGCAATAAATTACCCTTCAGCAGCCTGGACGGTTCGCTTTCCTGGTCGCGCACGGCAGACGGCTGGAAACTGCAAACGGATGATCTTTTCCTGGAAAACCGTGACATGTCCCTGGCAGTCAGGGGAACAGCGGCAAAAGACGGAGAACGCCCGTCACCGTACCTGGACCTGGTTGCCGAAATTCGCAGCGAGCGGCTGGAAAACATGCACAAATACATGCCGTATACGGATAAATTCCGCATCAGGGAATGGATGGAAAGGTCCCTGCACGCGGGGTACGTGGATTCGGCCATCGCCGTCGTACGCGGTTACCCGGGCGAGTTCCCGTTCCGGAACAACAACGGCAGTATGCGCGGGGTGGTGAACCTGTCCCGGAGCATTGTCGAATACTCCCGGAATTGGCCCGCCGTGGACAATGTTGACGCCGAAATTTTCTTTCACAACGAAGTGATGACGGCGCGTATCAACCGCGGCAGCGTTTTCGACGCGCAGGTCACCGGGACAACGGGCGTCATCGAGGACCTGACCAGGCGCCCCAAGGTGGTCCTGCTCAAGGGCAAGGTCAAGGGTCCGGAAAAAGACCTGGAAGCATACATTGAACAAAGTCCGCTGGCGGAGGACAGGATGATCCGCTACGCCAACCAGCCCCTTGTGGCAGGCAATTTCCACATGGAACTGGACATGAGCATCCCGATAAAAGCGCCGCGCCTGCAGTCCGTCATCAACGGAACGCTGAGGCTGGAAGACGCCAGGCTGGTCTCGGACGCCGGCAACCTGGAACTCGAGCAGGTGAACGGCACGGTCGATTTTACCCGGGATTCCGTGGACGGGCGAGGACTGACTGCCGTGCTTGCCGGACAACCGGTAACGCTGGGCGTAACCGGCTCCAAAAACACTCCCGAAACGCCGCCTGCTTTCGTGATATCCGGGCGTTCAACCGACGAGGTCATCTTGCAACAGGTCAGCGAACGCTTCCCGGGCGCGGCGCATTTCGCCTCCCGGCTGGGAGAGCGCAGCTCCGGGTCGGCAGACTGGCAGGCCCGGTTTATCTTCGAACAGGACGCGCAGGGCCTGAGCCGGCGCCTGGAGCTGGAATCCGACCTGTACGGACTGGCGCTGGACCTGCCCAGGCCGCTGTGGAAACCGACTTATGCCAGGAAGCAACTGGTTATCAGGAAGACCCTGGGGGAACCCACGCCGATGGAACTGGTTTATGATTCCGATGTCCATACAAGACTGCACACCCGGCCCGACGGGAGTCTCGCAAGACTGGATATAACCCTCGGAGACGGCTTCCGCACCGGCCCGGCCGGCGCCGGGCTGAACCTGACGGGCCGCACCGACATCCTGCAGTTTGATGAGTGGCGCGACGCCATTGCCTTCTTCACCCCCGAACAGGGTGGCGGAGCCGGGTTTTTCAGTACGGCAAACATCAACGTGGAACTGGAAACAGGCCTGGTGAATGTCCTTAACCAGTCATTCAAGAACAGCAGCATGCAGGCGAGCCGGCGCAACGGAGACTGGCGGGTTGCCGTCCAGGGGGAGAGCCTGGAGGGCGAAATGTTCCTGCCCGGGCGCCCGTCACCGGAAAACAGGATAGAGATCAACCTCGATAAACTGGTCATCAAAAAAACCGGCAACGGCAGGACCGCGGGACAGGCGGACCCGAAGAACCTGCCGCCGGTCCGGGCGGAAATCGCCGACTTCACTTATGGAGATTACCACCTCGGCAGTACGAAACTGACCAGCACACCGACCGCCAACGGATTGTCTTTCGAAGAAATCGGGTTCGAGACTCCGGAGATGACCATCAACGGGACCGGACTTTGGGAAAAACCATTCAACAGGAACAAGTCATACTTCACCATAGATTTGAAGGCACGCAAACTCCATAAGATGCTGGCTGCCTTCGGCTATGATGACACTGCCATCAAGGCAGACGAAACGGAAATAGCCATCGATGCGGGCTGGGACGGCTCACCGGATGAGTTTTCACTGGACAAGCTGGCCGGCACCTTTGATATCCGGGTAAAAAAAGGCCAACTTCTCGAGGTGTCTCCTGCGGCGGGAAGACTTTTTGGCTTACTGAGTATCCAGACCCTGCCCAGGAGGCTGACGCTGGATTTCACCGACCTGTTCGGCAAGGGCCTGGCTTTCGATAAAATAACCGGAAGTTTCAAAATCGGCAACGGCAACGCCTATACCAATGACCTGCACCTGACCGGGCCTGCTGCCGACGTGTTGATCAGCGGCAGGACCGGTCTGGCCGAGCAGGACTACGACCAGCTCGTTACCGTTACCCCCCAGTTTGCCAACAACCTGCCCCTGGCCAGCGCCCTGTTAGGCCCGGTCGGGATTGGCGTGGGCGCGGCGCTGTACCTGGCCGACAACATGTTCGGGTTAATCGATAACAATATCAACAAAATGCTGAGCTACCAGTACACGATCACCGGCAACTGGCATGACCCGAAAATAGAAAGAGTGAAAGACCCCGCTGAGGACAAGCAGGTAAAAGCCCGACCCGGCCCGCAACCCGCATACCCCTAGTGTCCAGGGGACAGACTTAAGTCTGTCCCCGTATCTGCGGTAATCCATGCCCCTGTATGTCTTTGGGCAGGGGTGCGTCATCTGCGTATAAAACAACATGAAATCAGAAAAAATCATAGTCGGCGTATCCGGGGGAGTTGACTCGTCAGTAGCCGCATTGCTGCTGCTTGAACAGGGCCATGAGGTGGAAGCCCTGTTCATGAAGAACTGGGATGAAAACGATGAAACAGGGAGATGCATCTGGGAAGCGGACGTGGAAGACGCCCTGGCAGTATGCGAAAAACTCGGGATCAGGTTGAATACCGTGGACCTGTCGCAAGCCTACTGGCACAAGGTGTTCCGGGAGTTCCTGGATGAATACAGCCGCGGACGCACCCCCAACCCCGACATATTGTGCAACCAGGAGATCAAGTTCCGCGCCTTCCTGGACCATGCAACGTCCCTGGACGCCGCGGCTATCGCCACCGGGCATTATGCGTCCATCCAACGGCATAACGGCGCCTGCCGCCTGCACAAGGGCGCCGACCGCAACAAGGACCAGAGCTACTTCCTGTGCCGGCTCAACCAGGCGCAACTGGCAAAAAGCCTGTTCCCGCTGGGGGCGTTGAAAAAGCCCGAGGTGCGCGCCCTGGCGCAACGCCACGGCCTCATCACCCATGACAAGAAAGACAGCGCCGGCATCTGTTTTATCGGCGAACGCCCGTTCCGCGACTTTCTCAGCCACTACCTGCCGGTCCAGGCGGGACCGATCCGCACCATCGACGGCAAGGACGTGGGCGAGCACGCAGGAATCCACTTCTATACCCTGGGCCAGCGCCAGGGGCTGGGCATCGGCGGGGTAAAAGGCCACCCGGAACAACCCTGGTACGTGGTCGCCAAGGACGTCGAAAACAATGTGCTGACAGTGGCCCAGGGACACGATCACCCGGCCCTGATCAGCCGCGGCCTGGTTGCCGCAAACCTGAACTGGATCACGGAGCCGCCGGCGCTCCCTTTTGAATGCGCCGCCAAAACGCGCTACCGCCAGGCCGACCAACCCTGTACGATCGAGCCTTTCGACGCCGACAGGGTCAGGGTGCAATTCACCCGACCGCAACGAGCCGTCACCCCCGGCCAGTACGCCGTCTTCTACGACGGCAACCAGTGCCTGGGCGGCGGCGTTATTGAAGCTACTCTGAATGCAAACGATATTTGTGGATAGAATATACTGCAGTATATGTGTGATTGATTTTCAACAATGAGTAATAGCAGGTTATTTCATAACCTGAAGGTCTCAGGGTTTTTATCCTTCGGGCCAAATCCGGCAAGTCGTCTTTCTGATGGCACTTTGCAGTACCTGTGCCTGCTTTCTGTTCTGACCCACCCCAAAACCACCCCCTTTTGTTGCAATAGAGGAACCGGAAATGTGCCTGATCCTGATAATGTTTCAATAATCGAACCATTTTGAGATTTACTTTACTTGTGGAACTCCTGCAATATTTTTAAGCCATTTATTTACACCTGTCTCCTGTTTTTTCGTTATACGACCTTTATTCATTATGTCGATTCTGACACCTTCCAAAAATTGCCTGTTTTTTGGCGCTGATTTTTCAATAGCAATATTAATCCAAAATGTAACTACTCACCCCCCTGTTCGTCCCGCGCTCCCTTCGTCATTCCGGCGAAGGCCGGAATCCAGTCTGTTAAACGGGTCGCTTGCGACACCTTATAACGTGTCCCTTCGGGACGTTTTTTTCACTGGATTCCCGCCTGCGCGGGAATGACGGGGGGCGCGCGGGAATGACGAACGAGGAGAAGTGCAGGAAGGACGAGTGGGGGTGAGTAGTTACTCCAAAATAAATAATTATAAATTTTCTGAAGAGTTGGAAGCTGAAGGTTCTTTGGTGCTTTAGCTTCAATGTTATTTATATGCTTCAACTCCTTATTCGTCAGCTCCCGCATCTTAGATTGTTCATAATATTGTTTCTGACGCCACGGTAGCGCATAATAATACATACAGCAAATTTCAAAATGGCCGCTATTTGCGGTAATTAAGCATATTATAGCGGTCTGTTTCCAACCTCGCCCGAGTTGACAAATTACGAACTTAAAACCTTTCTGTTATAGAATGGCGGCACCTATACCGGATAACGAAAGGATATATGATGCTTAAAGCACAAAAATTATGGCTGTTTTTTCTGACTCCCGGAGTTTTGTCAGCCTGTGACAGCGGGATGCAGGTTACAAATGATGATACAGCACTGCCTGAGGCTACGGCGCCTGTTGACAAATCAAACCCAGACTGGAAACAGCAACTCAGTATCCCTGAAGTTATGGACTTCAAGCCGGAAGAGAAATACTACTGGGACATGGAAACCAACCTGGGCAGGATGAGCTTCCTGCTGTTCCATGAGCAAACCCCCATGCACGTGAGCAGCACCATATATCTAACCGAACTGGGCTTTTATGACGGGGTATTGTTCCACCGGGTCATCCCGGGTTTCATGGCGCAGGGCGGCGACCCTACCGGCACCGGCCGCGGCGGTCCCGGCTATAAATATGACGGCGAGTTTCCCGCAGGGCTGTCCCATGACCGAGCCGGACTGTTGAGCATGGCGAACGCTGGTCCGGGAACGGACGGCAGCCAGTTCTTTATTACCTTCGTTCCCACCCAGTACCTTGACGGCAAGCACACGATTTTCGGCGAACTTGTGGACGGCATGGAGACACTGAAGGCGCTGGAGGAACGCGGCAGCAACAGCGGCAGAACCGTGGAGGAACTGAAAATCATCAAGGCCACCATCCGGCGCGAGAACGTGCAGTGAGAGTTATTGTGTATTATTGCTTATTCGGTTATACTGGTACGGAAATACCGTACATATAAGACTAATGGAAAGCGTCAGCGTCAATCAATTCAGAGATAATCTTCGTCATTTTGTCGAACGGGTAATCTCGCGTCATGATCCCTTGAAAGTGATGAGGCGCAACGGCGATGATTTCATAGTCATCAGCGCTGAGGATTGGGAGCGGGAGCAGGAAACGCTTTATGTGTTACAGAATGCGGACTTGATGAAACAGATGGAAGAGTCATTGAAAACACACGAACAGCGGGCAGGCTACAGGCCGACAGGCAGGGAATTGGATGAGATCACCGATATTTGAAGGGAATACCTGGATCGCTTATGAACAAATACGTGACAGGGACAAGAGATTACACAAAACGACCTGCAGGATAATCAAGGAGTTATTGAGAGACAACCCGGCGGAAGGTTTGGGAAAGCCCGAACGATTGAAGCATGACTTGTCGGGGTTCTGGTCGCGGCGCATATCCAAAAAAGATAGAATCATCTACAAGCTCGACGATGATTATATCTACATCTTTGCGATTGGCGGCCACTATACACACAAAAAAGAATAACAAGGTCAAAACGCAATAAGGAGCCACTCATTGAACGATACAAAAACAACACTTGAGGTAAACGGCAGAAGTTACCGCATTTATTCGTTGCAGGCGCTGGCGGGCCGGCATGACATCAGCCGCCTGCCCTATTCCCTGAAAATCCTGCTGGAGAACCTGCTGCGCCACGAGGACGGTATCAACATCACCCGGGAGGACGTTGCCGCGCTGGCGGACCGGGACCCCCAGGCAAAGTCCGACCGGGAAATCGCCTTCACCCCCGCCCGGGTATTGATGCAGGACTTTACCGGCGTGCCGGCGGTTGTGGACCTCGCCGCGATGCGCGATGCGATGCAGGCGCTGGGCGGCGACCCGGAAAAGATCAATCCCCTCTCCCCTGCCGAACTGGTCATCGACCATTCGGTGATGGTGGACGTGTTCGGCACGCCGGACGCGGCGCAACGCAACGCGGCCATCGAGTTCAAGCGTAACCGGGAGCGGTATGAATTCCTGCGCTGGGGGCAGCAGGCATTCTCCAATTTCAAGGTCGTGCCGCCGGACACCGGCATCGTGCACCAGGTCAACCTGGAATACCTGGCCAGGACGGTATTCACCAGGGAGGCCGGCGGCGTGCTGGAAGCCTACCCGGACACCGTGGTAGGCACCGATTCCCATACCACGATGATCAACGGCCTCGGCGTGCTCGGCTGGGGCGTGGGCGGCATCGAGGCAGAAGCGGCGATGCTGGGGCAACCCATCACCATGCTCATCCCCGAAGTGGTCGGTTTCAAACTCAACGGCGCGTTGCCGCAAGGCGCCACGGCCACGGACCTGGTCCTGACCGTGGTGGAAATGCTGCGCAAACACGGCGTGGTCGGCAAGTTTGTCGAATTCTACGGTGACGGCCTGGACAACCTGTCCCTGGCGGACCGGGCGACCATCGCCAACATGGCCCCTGAATACGGCGCCACCTGCGGCATCTTCCCCATCGACCGGGAAACCATCAACTACCTGCGCCTGTCCGGCCGGGATGAAAACCAGGTGGAACTGGTGGAAGCTTACGCGAGAGCACAGGGGATGTGGCGTGAGGCAGGAATGCCCGAGGCGCGCTATTCCGCCGCCCTGGAACTGGACATGGGCACGGTGACGCCCAGCCTCGCCGGACCGAAACGGCCCCAGGACCGCATCCCCCTGGCCGAAGTCGGGAGCAGCTTCCGCCGCCACCTGGCGGACATGACCGGGCGCGACGAGGTTGCGCAAACGGCGGTTTCCGATTATGAGTTGAAAGACGGGGCGGTGGTCATCGCGGCCATTACCTCCTGCACCAACACTTCCAACCCGGCGGTGATGGTCGGCGCCGGACTGGTGGCCAGGAAAGCGGGAGAGAGAGGCCTGTCCGTGAAACCCTGGGTAAAGACCAGCCTGGCGCCGGGCTCCCTGGTGGTGCGGGACTACCTGGACCGGGCGGGGCTCAGCGCCCACCTGGACCAACTGGGCTTCAATATCGTCGGCTACGGCTGCACCACCTGTATCGGCAACTCCGGCCCCCTGCCGGAGGACGTCAGCCGGGGCATCCGCGAGGGCGACCTGGTGGCAACCTCGGTGCTGTCCGGCAACCGCAACTTCGAAGGCCGGGTGCATGCCGAGGTTAAAATGAACTTCCTGGCTTCTCCCCCGCTGGTGGTGGCCTACGCCATCGCCGGCACGGTGGATATCGACCTGCAGAACGACCCCCTGGGCCGCGATACCGAGGGCAATGCCGTCTATCTGAAAGACATCTGGCCCGAACAGGACGAGATCAATGCCGTCATCGCCGCGTCAATCGATTCGGACATGTTCCGCAATTCTTACCGGCAGGCCTTTGCCGGTGACGCCAACTGGACCGGCATCGACGCGCCGCAGAGCAGCCGGTATCAATGGAGCGGAGATTCCACCTACGTGCAGAACCCGCCCTATTTCGAGGACATGAGCACAGTCCCGGGCGGGATTGAGCCGATCCGGGGCGCCAGGGCGCTGGTCAAGCTGGGCGACAGCATCACTACCGACCACATCTCCCCTGCCGGCGCCATCAAGGCCGACACGCCGGCGGGTCGTTACCTGGTCGACAAGGGGGTCCAACCGGTGGATTTCAACTCCTACGGCTCGCGCCGCGGCAACCACGAGGTGATGATGCGCGGCACATTCGCCAATATCCGCCTGCGCAACCAGCTTGCGCCGGGAACCGAAGGAGGCTGGACCGTGCACCGGCCGTCCGGGGAACAGATGACGATTTATGAAGCAGCGATGCGCTACCGGGAAGAAGGCGTTCCCCTCATCGTCCTGGCCGGTAGCGAGTACGGCACCGGCTCTTCCCGTGACTGGGCAGCCAAAGGCACCAGGCTGCTCGGGGTGCGAGCAGTCATCGCCGTCAGTTTTGAACGCATCCACCGATCCAACCTGGTCGGAATGGGCGTGCTTCCCCTGGTATTCAAGCCGGGAGAGAATGCTGATTCGCTGGGCTTGAGCGGACAGGAAACCTATTCAATCCACGGCCTGGAGTCCGGCGCCGGGGAAGTGGGAATCAGCGCGCTTGCGGATGACGGGACCGAGACAAGTTTCACAGCGATTGTCCGGGTGGATACCCCCAAAGAATGGGATTACTACAACAACGGCGGCATCCTGCACTACGTGTTGCGACAACTGGCTGCCTGAAGCGCCACTTTAAGCCATATCAGGTGACCGCCATCTTTTCACATCGGTAAACCGGTCAAAATCCTTGATCATTTATACCTGTCCGCTCTTGCCTTGCGCGTTAACTCCCGCTCTTTTGACTTGGCTAACGGCGCCTGGTCGTCGGCAAGAAAGCCATACAGGTCTTTTCGGGACACGTTCTTCTCCAACGCCTCTACAATCCAGCTGTTTAGGCTTATACCGTTTTCCGCCGCGCAGCGAGCAACACGCTGGTGCAGGTCCGGGCCAAGCCGGACGTTGAGCTTGCCCGAAAAAGGTCTGCGCGGCTCGACGCCATCCTCCTTACAGGCGCTGAGATATTCATCGACAGACCTGTGGAACTCGTTTCGAATCCCGTCCACGTCGGTAGCCTCAAAGGTGGCAATCGGGTAGGCGCCGCTGTTTACGACCCGCCCGTGAAGACGCCCTACGGAATCGTCAAACTCGACCATAGCGGCGTATCCCTTGTACTCTATCATGGCTTTACTCCTGTGGCATTGAGGAACGCGGCGATGTCACGCACGGTCGCTCTCCCCGTTTCAGGTTCAGGGTGCGGCCGGTGAACAACCATCCGCTCCGCCCCCTTCTTCAGAAGCACGCGCGATCCTGACCGTTGAGAGACCTCCACGCCCGCCGCCTCCAACATGGAAACAATGTCCGCCCACCGGATACCGGTCGGTGTGGGTGTCCTGAACACATTCTCCAAGGTGCGCCGATGCTTCGTCCGCATACGTCATAATGATACCAGATAAAGTACCATTCATCAAACGGAAGTGTTTTCCAATATGAAATGAGCCTGAAGGGCGGACGTGATTCCAACATGAAATGAGCCTGAAATAATCGGTCTTTCTGTTCATGATACGAGGATGAAAACGATCATGAACGCAAACGAGTTAACGAGTATCGACCAGGTACGCGCCTTTCTGGCGGGCACACAACAGGTGGCCTTTGAGGTGGCCGGTGACAAGCGGAGCCGGTATGACTGGCTACGGCGCACCTTGGTGAAGTTTGATTATCCGGGCTGTAACAAGACGGACAAAGGGACACTGATGCGTTACCTGATGAAGGTGAGCGGCTATTCCCTGGCCCAGGTGAAGCGGTTGATTAAACAGTACCGGGAGACCGGCAAGTTGACGCCGCGCCAGTGCACGGCACGCGGCTTTGCCCGGCGCTACACGAAGGCGGATATCCGCCTGCTGGCGGCCATGGACGAGCGCCATAACACGCCCAACGGGCTGGCCCTGAAGAAGCTCTGTGAGCGGGCTTATTCAGTCTTCGGTCAGCGTGAGTACGAACGCCTGGCCAGCATCTCGGTCTCGCACCTGTACAACCTGCGCCAGTCGCAGACCTACCGGCGCCAGCGCCACACGGTGGACAAGACCCGGCCGGTGACCCTGCCCATCGGTGAGCGGCGCAAACCGCAGCCGGACGGTCAGCCGGGCTATATCCGCATCGATACCGTGCACCAGGGCGATTTAGACGGGGAAAAAGGGGTGTATCACATCAATGCGGTGGATGAGGTAACCCAGTTCGAGGTGGTGGTCAGTGTCGAGCGTATCAGTGAGGTCTACCTTATTCCGGCCCTGGAACACCTGCTGGAGGCCTTCCCCTTCGTTATCCTGGGCTTCCACGCCGACAACGGCTCGGAGTACATCAACAAACAGGTTGCCCGGCTGCTGGAGAAGCTGCGCATCGAGCTGACCAAGTCCCGCGCCCGGCACAGCAACGACAACGCCCTGGTGGAATGCAAAAACGGCCACGTGGTGCGCAAGCTGCTGGGCCACGCCCACATCCCGCGCCGCTGGGCCGGCCCGTTGAACGAGTTCCACCGCCGGCACCTCAACCCCTACGTCAATTATCACCGGCCCTGCCTGTTCCCGGAGACCGTCACCGACAAGAAGGGGAAACAACGCAAGCGCTACCCGTATGAGTCCCTCATGACCCCCTATGAGAAACTCAAATCCCTGGACGATGCACAGACGTATTTGAAACCGGGGGTCAGCTTTGACATACTGGACAAGGTCGCTTACCGGATCAGCGACAACGCGGCCGCGGACGCGCTGCAACAGGCGCGCCGGGACCTCTTTACAACCATCCATGAACAGGAATACAAACGGGCTTGAGATCGGGGCAGAATCTCTCTCTCTACAGGCTCATTCCAGTATTGGAAAATACTAGTGAAAACTCTGTTTCGTTAGTTATACTGACTGCCTTTGCAATATTGAGGATTTTGTCAGTTTGTCTGATCATTCAGTCGAATTTGAGGATATCGTCAAGTCCTATGATGACAAGCCGGTAATCCGCGGCCTGTCCCTGGCGCTGCCGGTGAACCGGACGACGGCAATTGTCGGTGAGAGCGGCAGCGGTAAATCGACGCTGCTGCAACTCATCAACGGGTTGATCCGGCCGGATTCCGGCTGCGTCCGGATACATGGCAAACCACTGGATTACACCCGCCTGCCCGGCATCCGCCGAGCCATGGGCTATGCCGTGCAGGGCGCGGGACTGTTTCCCCATCTCACGGTCCGGGAAAACATAACCCTTGTCGCCAGGCTGGAGGGATGGCCTGCAGGGAAGATTGCGGAGCGCTATAACGACCTGCTCGGATTTTTCGGGCTGGAAGATGAATTATCCGCCCGCTACCCGCACAGCCTGTCGGGAGGACAGGCGCAACGGGTGGGACTGTGCCGTGCGATGATGCTGGACCCGCCGCTGCTGTTGCTGGACGAGCCGTTCTCGGCGCTGGATTCCATCAGCCGCGAGTCCATCTACGAGGAAATGCTGCAACTCAGGGGCGCCGGCAACAGGTCTGTCCTGCTGGTGACCCATGACCTGAACGAGGCCGCCAGCCTCGCTGAACACCTGGTGATACTCAAGGAAGGCCGGATCATCCAGCAGGGCAGCTTTCAGGACATCCGGACAAAACCGGCTGATGACTACGTGCGGCGCTTGTCGGCAAGCAGGATCGGCGCCGATGACTGACCCGCGCCGCATCACCGCCTTCCTGCTCCTGTGCCTGGCCTGCATTATGCCTGTTCAGGGACAGGACCGCATGACCGTCGATAGAGTCCTATCCAGGGACGGACCCCCGCCTGCAACATACGGGGGCATGCTTAAGTCCGTCCCGGCACTGCATAAGTCCGTCCCCGCACCGCAGATCACCGTCGGCAGCAAAAACTTCAATGAAGGGTACCTGCTGGGAGAGATCATCGCACAGGTATTGGAACTGGACGGGTTTGCCGTTGAACGGAAGTTCGGCCTGGGCGGGACCCTGGTCTGTTACGAGGCGCTGGTGAACGGCGCCATTGACGTTTACGTGGAATACACCGGCACCCTGGCGGAAGCCATCCTGAAGCTGGACGGCCCGGCGCCGGACCTGGACGGGTTGAATGCGGCAGTTTCGGATAAAGGCTTGCAAGTGCTTGATTCACTGGGGTTCAACAATACCTACGCCCTGGCGATGAGGAAAGACACGGCGGAAACAGCAGGCATTTCGCGCATATCGGACCTGGCGAACCATCCCGAACTGAAACCGGCTTTTTCCCTTGAATTCCTGAACCGGGAGGACGGCTGGCCCGGTCTGGCGGAGACCTACAACCTCGCCGTAAAGCCTGCCGGGATTGAACACGGACTGGCCTACCAGGCCCTCGTTGAGGGTTCCATCGACATTACCGACGCCTATTCGACCGACGGGGAGCTTGCCAGGTATTCCCTGGCCGTCCTGGATGATGATCGCGGCTATTTCCCGCGTTATCTCGCCGTGCCGTTCGTCCGAGCAGACTTCCCTGCAGGCGCCGGGGAAGCCATTGCCCGGCTGGCCGGGAGGATTGATGACGATCGAATGCAGGAACTGAACAGGATGACGACCATCGACGGCAGGAGTTTTGCGGAGGTTGCAAGCGGGTTCCTGCGCGCAGAAGGTCTTGGAAATACGGAAGTGGAAGACAGGCTTGTCTCTTCCATCCTGGGCAACACCATCACCCATCTCAAGCTGACGGCTATCGCGCTGGCGCTGGGTTGCCTTGCCGGTTTGCCCCTGGGAATTATCGTTTTCCGCAACCGGCCGGTGGCGAATCTCACCGTTTACCTGGCAGGCCTGTTGCAGACGGTCCCCTCCATTGCGCTGCTGGCGCTCATGATCCCGGTGTTCGGAATCGGTGTAAAACCGGCGATAGTCGCCCTTTTCCTGTATTCACTCCTGCCCATACTGCGCAATACCGTTACCGCGCTCATCACCATCGACCCGGTGTTGAAACGGGTGGCCGAAGCCATAGGGTTGACCCGGAGAGAACAACTGCGCCATGTATTATTGCCGATGGCCCTGCCGAATATCCTTGCGGGCGTCAGGACTGCAGCCGTCATCAGCATCGGCACGGCGACACTGGCCGCGTTCATCGGCGCCGGCGGGCTGGGCGAGCCTATCGTGACCGGCCTTGCGCTGAACGATACCGGCCTGATCCTGCAGGGCGCGCTCCCCGCCGCCGGCCTGGCCATCCTGGTGGAACTCTTGTTCGAACTGCTGGAACGGCTGCTGGTGAAACCGCACATGCTCAAAGGCCAGATTTGATGCCGCTGCTCGTCATGCCGGGCTTGTCCCGGCATCCAGTGAGATACTGTGTCGCCATCAGGGCGACTCTTTAATTGACTGGATTCCGGCTTTCGCCGGAATGACGGATGGAGAAGGTGACAACTTGCATGGAATGGAAACCTCGGTTTAAACCCTCACCGGCAGGCGCGTCAGGCTGCGAGTCAGGATACCAGGTTTCCAGATCAGCTCATCTTCAGTCACAGCCTGTCTCAATCCGGGCAGACGCCGTAATACTGTGTTTAAGATGATCTCCATGTTCAGACGCGCCAGGTGGCTGCCCAGGCAGTGGTGCACGCCGCCGCCAAAGGCCAGGCGCCGGTTCGGGTCCCGGCGTATATCGAATGTGTCCGGGTTATCGAAACAGGCCTCGTCACGATTGGCCGAGGCATACAGAAACCCCAGCCTGGCGCCTTTTTTAAACGAGTAACCCCGGTATTCCATATCTTCCAGCGCATAGCGGTGAAAATAGGGCAACGGGGCATCATAACGGAACATTTCCTGAACGGCCGTATGGATCAGACCGGCATCGGCTCTTAACGCGGCCATCTGCTGCGGGTGCCGAAGCAGCGCCAGCATGCCGTTCCCCAGGGCGTCAATGGTCGAGCCGTGTCCCGCCATGAGTACGGTCATGGCTGTGGAAACCAGTTCGTCCTGATTCAGCCGGTCGGCGCCATCGCGCCATGCGATCATTTCCGAGATCAGGTCATCACCCGGCTGTTCCCGGCGCATCGCCGTCAAGCCGGCCAAGTGAGCGGCAAACTCCGTCGTAGCCCGTTCCGCCAGCTCCCTGTGCGCAACGGTGCGTTCCGGTTCAAAAAACTGGACGATGTCTTCCGACCAGGCGCGCAGCCGGGGACGGTCCGGTTCCGGCACGCCCAGCATCTCCCCGATGACAAACCCGGGTACCGGGGCGACCAGGTCTTCGATGAAATCAAACTCCTTAATGGTCTCCAGGGCATCGATTTGACGGTCGATCAAACCCCGGATAAAGCCGCGCAACTGGTTGACCCGCGCCGGCGTAAACATCCTGGACACAGCCTTTCTCAAACGATCGTGCAGTTCTCCTTCACTGTCCAGGATTGAGACCTTCACGTAACGGCTGTGACTGGGCGCCGCATCCCAGTCCCGGCTTGCACGATCTGCAGCAATCTCATCACAGGACATGACATGGTCCATGGTCCTGCCCAAGCGCTCATCCATTACCAGCGCTTTTATATCCTCATACCTGGAGAACAGCCAGGCGTCCCAGTTTTCATGGTAGTACACAGGACATTCCCGGCGCAGGCGCGCATAGACCGGGTACGGGTCCCGGGCGAATTCCGCCGAGTAAGGTTCAAAATGAAATAACGGGTTCATCCGTTTGCTGACTGTTTCAGTATCCCGGTCATTATGATCTTTGTTATGATTTGACAATGAAGGGATAATGGGGCCAGGTCGCACAATGCACACGCAGAGGTTTGTCAAGACTTCGCACTTATTTCTTTGCGTGTGCATTGTGCGACCTGGCCCCATTATCCCTTCCAGTTCACAAGGTTAACATGTCCATAGAACGGAGCGAACCATGACAGCAATACAAGCAGCAGAAAACCTGAATGAAAGTGGGCGAGTGGTCGGCCATTACATCAACGGCCGGTCGGTGACGGTTTCCGGTGAACGCACCCAGGCCGTGTATAACCCTGCCACGGGTCAGGTGGTGCGCCGGGTGGCGCTGGCGAGCAAGGCCACAGCGCAACAGGCCGTTGCCGCGGCAGCCGCAGCCTGGCCGGCCTGGCGCCTCACTGCGCCGCTGAAGCGGGCCCGGATCATGTTCCGTTTCAAGGAAATACTGGAACAACACGCCAACGAGATCGTCAGCCTGTTGACCGAAGAACACGGCAAGGTGCTGGATGACGCCAGGGGCGAGTTTGTCCGGGGTGTAGAGGTTGTCGAGTATGCCTGTGGCGCGCCCGAACTATTGAAGGGAGAACACAGCAAGGACGTCGGACCCGGCCTTGACAGCTGGTCGGAATTTCAACCGTTAGGGGTCGTTGCCGGGATCACCCCTTTTAATTTTCCCGCCATGGTGCCCTTATGGATGTATCCCATGGCGCTCATCTGCGGCAATACCTTTGTGCTGAAACCGTCGGAAAAGGATCCCAGCGCACCGACCCGTATCGCCGAACTGTTTCAGGAAGCAGGGTTGCCGGACGGCGTTTTCAACGTGGTGCATGGAGACAAGGAAGCCGTGGACGCGCTGCTGACCGACCCCGCGGTGCAGGCGGTCAGTTTCGTCGGTTCCACCCCCGTGGCCGAATATATTTACCGAACCGGAACGGCCCATGGGAAACGGGTACAGGCCCTGGGAGGAGCGAAGAATCATGCCGTTGTGATGCCGGATGCCGATATGGACAACACGGTCAATGCGCTCATGGGCGCCGCCTACGGTTCCTGCGGCGAACGCTGCATGGCCATCTCCGCGGTAGTGTGCGTGGGCGATGCGGTAGCAGACGAGGTGGTGAATAAACTGGCCTTGCGGGTATCCGGCCTGAAAATCGGACCGGGTATCGACAGCCAGAACGAGATGGGGCCCTTGATCAGTAAACCGCATTACGAAAAAGTACGCGGCTATGTTGATGCGGGTGTGGCGGAAGGCGCCGAACTTGTCGTGGACGGACGTGAAGTGACCGTTCATCACCAGCCGGAAGGCTTCTTCCTGGGCGGCTGCCTGTTTGACCGGGTAACGCCAGACATGCGGATTTATCGCGAGGAAATCTTCGGTCCCGTTTTATGTGTGTTGCGTGTGCAAAGCCTGCAGGAAGCAATGCGACTTATCGATGAGCACGAATACGGCAACGGCACGTGCATATTTACCCGTGACGGCGGCAGCGCCCGCTATTTCACCGACAATATCAAGGTCGGCATGGTCGGTGTCAACGTGCCATTGCCGGCGCCGGTAGCCAGTCACAGCTTCGGCGGCTGGAAACGTTCCCTGTTCGGGGATTTAAGCGCTTATGGGCCGGATGCCATCCGTTTTTATACGCGGCGCAAAACCATCAGCCAGCGCTGGCCTTCGGATTCGGTTGAGCAGGCGCAGTTCGCTTTTCCGAGTAATCGCTGAGGCGCCACCTATCTTCTCACGGTTAATAAACCTGCTCATGCTTGCCTACATTGACGAGGATGATCCGTTTATCCCTGATTTCCAGTTCAAGTGTTATCCGGTAACTCATGGGCGCCTCTAAAAATTAGAGGCGCCCGTGCAGCATAGGGACATGCTGCCATTTTTAGTCACGTAAGTGACTGAAAATGAAAGGAAACGGAAAATCGCATTTTCCGTTTTCGTCTCTAAATGTCCAGGATGGCATTTTTAGAGGTTACTTCATATTTACTTTTACCGGTGGTTTTTCGTCAGTAAGGTCACACGCCTGCTGAAGTGAACGAATGGCCGCTTCCGCACCAGCTTCGTCACGGGCATGAACTTGGGCTATTGGGGCATGAGGGTCGATGCGGGCGCCATTGCCCGGGTCAGTTCAGCGGTTTCAGTGAAATCCATGGAGCGGAAAAACACAACCATCGCCAGGGCGGAGACCTGCTCAGCCGCGATCGATCCGTCACACAGACCGTTGGCGAAATACCTTATTTCCTCCGGCGCGAGCGCCTCGCCGTTTCTTTTTTTCCTGATGATTTCCTGGGGAAGCATTGGAACCGCGTATTCTCCGGAGAGTGTGATTTTACCCCGCCCCTCCGGAAACGGATGGAACCTTGTCAACTTACAAGCTCGTACTCCTCGGCCTCCTCGCGAATCTCCAAGGCATCCCGCGCCAGCAGGTCGCGGACTGCTTCATAAACTTCGAGATAATCCAATGACTTGCCGGACCGTAGTTGTATAAACCTGGTGACGTGCGCCGGCGCCAGTCCGGGCAGGTTGAGCGACGCGTCAACCTCAAGCGGCCCCGGCTGTGCCTGTAAATCCAGGAAGGTTGCCGTGATTATCCGCCTCTGCGCGCGTCTGCGAATGTTCAACTGCCAGAACTCAACTGCTCCCTTGTCCCGGTAGCTGAGATATTTCTCCTTCGATTCATGGGTGAGACCGACCTCCACCACCAGGTCGGGTGACGCTTTGAAGGTATACGCATCGCCCTCTGCTTCACTCCGGGCATAGGCCTGCATGTAATCAACTGCTTTCTGACCGAAGTAAAAACTGCAATCCGCCTCGTTGCCGGTGTTCTTCGGATCATTCTCCCGGCGCCAGCGGGTGGCCCGCAATTTTTCTGTTACCACCCCCTTCAACTTGCTGGCACAGCCGACAAAATCATCCATAAAGCCTGAAGTGGTTTCATGGCCGCCACTCGGCGACATCAGCATCACCAGGCCCCGCACCGGGTCCAGGACTACCCGCCGGAAGGCATTGACAAGTTCGGATTCGGCCAGGGCAATGACCTCGTCCCTGCCGGCATGGAACGCCACGTACTCCGACCCCAGGGAGTTGCGTTTGACCTCCTTCAGCCGTTCGCGCAGCCTGTCTTCCACACTCTGCAAGGAAGTGTCTTTCGGTAATGCCGTGGCGCTGCGCATGATGTCGTCCCTCGATTTGAATAAAAGCTGCGTCAAGTATAGCAGGAAAGTGACACCGGCTGCTGACCCGCAGGCAGGCAGCCTTTGACAATAAATCAGGAAACCGGGTCAATGACCTTCAGGAAAGTAAACTTCAGAAAATCCCGGTCGTGTGTATAAATCGTACGGATATCATGGACACGCATCATGGCGGCAAGGTGAGCATCAGGCACGAGATTCCCACGGGTCGTAACCCCTGCAACGATTTCACGAAAGCTGATCAGGAAATCCTCATTCTCCACCACGACTCGACAACGCGGCATTTGCACCAGGCGGGCAATGTTGTCGATTGCCTGCTGCGGACTCATGGGATCGTCAAATAGCCTCGGATGGGTCGCCAGTCGAATATAGCCCATAACAGTCGGCCATGTCAGGCATAAAATCTCCGGGTCATCGGAACGGTGGCCCAGGAACTCGGCCGCTGCCGCATGGAACGGTGAGTTCCGATCCGAGGCATAGAGCAGGATATTGACGTCGATTGTATAGCTCAAGGGGAATCTTTGTCCAGGAGTGCGTAAACAGCCTCCTTGTCGCCGAGGTCTATACGGGCGCGCATAGGCTTGCTGACCCACTCAAGCCTGGAATCAGGCGCGTGAGGCTGGCGCGCTTTAAGCGCCCCGGCCAACAGCCTGGAAACCAGTTCGCCCAGGGAACCACCTTCCTTTCTCTGGATTTGCTTCAGCTCCTCAAGAATTGGCGTTGCAATGTTGATGGTAGTACGCATGATGTGTGATGTTAGCTAACTCTGCATCAGATGTCAAACATAAGTAACTTGTACAAGCGCCATTTAACCTGCTATCTTTCCCATCACGAAAATAAAAACACAGGAGAACCCGACAGTGGTTCCAATAGAAAGAACCGGCAACCAACCGGCCCCGAACATACAGCAACCCGGCCATGCAAACAGACCCGGCCAACTCGGACAACGCCCCGTCAGACAGGACACCCCCGGACACCTCTTCTCCCGCATATTATGACCAGGAACGAAGACGGCAGCATCAACAGGGAACTGCGCGCCGGGTTCGAGGAATTCAAGAGCCTGTACTCGCGCTCCGTCAGCGCCGGCCAAGCCGACACCGCCAGGGTGGCCGCGGGCAAACCGGACCTCTCCAACTTCCCTCTTGACTACAGCTACAACCTCCAGGAAGCGCAGGCGAACACAGACACCCCCGCGGACACGGAATGAAAATCTTCACCCTGTTCATCAACAAACCCAACCACAAGGTCTGGGACCGTCCGCAACGCAAATGGCCTGCCCGAAACGTGCATATCTACAGCAAAAACATCGCCTTCATCGCCGACGAACACACCCGGACCACGGAAGATATCGCAAAGAAAGCCGGCATCATCGGCAACATCAGCGTACGTTAATTGCCGACGGTGATGAGCTGGACGTGCTTAACGGCGGTCCCGGAGAAGACACATTCGTATTCTCCCCGGGCAACCTGGATAACTCGGATTTCATGTTTGCATAAATTCCGGGGACAGACGACGAAACCACAACAGATCGCCCAATAATGCTGTCTCCTGACACTGTCTGTCTGTCTGTCTGTCTGACTGACTGACTGTCTTGAAAAACAACCGGTTTGAACGTAGCATTGCAGGCAACATGCCAGAACACAAACCCGATGAACTGTAAACCCGTTACAGATTGCATATAAATGGCCCGCCGGCTACAGGTGGACCCGAACTGGCCCCAGTCCCTGGGTTACGACCCCAGGCCAGAGCAGATGGACTGGTACAACACCCCCATCCCCAGGGTAAACAACCCCCTGCCCGCCACGCCCGAGCTGGTTGACATCGCCAGGAAAATGTGGTGGAACGGCGACCCCTGGACCATCCTGCGCAACCGCTACGAATTCCTGCGCCATGCCGTTGACTATGCCTTCGACGAACACTGCGTTTACCTCTGGGAAACCATCCCGCGCGAGGACTGGATAACAATGCTGGAAACCTCGAGACCCGGACAGATATCCACCCGCAGCTGGCTGTTCTGGCGCTTCCGCGCCGGCCTGTTCGACCTGTTCGACCCCGTCGCCGAAGAATGGCAACAATCCCTGCATATCAAGGACAAGATATACGACTGCCGGAAAACCTGGAAACAACTCAAGGAAGAACTGCGGAACGCGGAGCAACCATGATAAAACCCGACAAACTCGGTTTCATGGGCGAGGACATGAAAAACCTGTGGTTCAAGCTCCAGCCGGAAGATTTCAGGGAATACCGGATCCCCGGAAATAAAACTTGAAACGTTGTACAGCAGGAACGGCCGTACCGGCGCAGTCCGTTTTCCCGGTCACGCAAAAGGACACGCACAAGGATTTTTTCGCGGGCTAATTATATATACTATGCCAGCCCTGTAACTGGAGAGGGTAATACTACCGAGGAGGCAATGACAATTGAAGCTGATTAAAGACCATACTGACAGCCTCTTCGAGGAGTTAGCGTACAAACATTTTGGCAAATCTGTCGATACCAATATAACCGAAGAAATACCCACAGATATTTCTTTTGACGACGCAATGAGATATACATTTAGATTCATTGCACCGGATAAATCTTCCAAGAAACCGAACTACCGATACGACCGCTACACGGAATGTCTTACTTCAACACTGCACACGTTCCACCATTACTTTAATCGCGCAAACAAGCGAATTATGCACTTGGACCTCGGGTGTGGCCCGGGTTTGTTCTCATGGGTTTTATGGGACTACGCGATTGAGAACTATGGAAAAAAACCTGGTGACATTGAGCTAATTGGATATGATCGTGCACCGAACATGATTCGTTTGGCCCATCTGTTCCGTGATCATTTCCGTGGTCGTTTGCTAGAATATAATTTTGAGGGTTACTATGAGCCTGAGAAAATACAAAATATGTTGAAATCCAGAGATTTGTCTGGCTATGTTTGTATCATCACTTTTGGCTATGTATTGGTTCAAACCGAAGGCGACAGTACAGCTATGCGAAACTTCGTTGATATAATCAGGTGCCTGTTTCCTGTAAATTCATGCATTCTGATGGCAGTTGACGCGTTTTCGAAAGAAGACAGGCGCCAAAAATTTGGCAATGCCTGTGAGGAACTCTGGGCCTCTCTATCCAAAACAGGCATCAATCTCATAGCTCAAGCTAAAGAACATTCACAATATAATGGATGCTGGATGCACTCCCTTCTCAGCGAAGAGACATAGGATGACAACCACCGTCCAAGCAACAATCATGTTTGATGAAGCGGCCCGTATCCCGGTACATCCGTCAGCCAGACACATAAACCATGACATGGACGAGCGACGCCTGTACGAGATACCTGGTATTCAGGGCCTGTATTATTTTCCTGGCTTTTTAGATCACAATGAACAGTTCAAGGCCGTTAAACACATTGATGTAAATCAATGGCGTCATGACCTGGAGCGTCGCGTGCAGCATTACGGCTGGCGTTACGATTACCGTGCCAGAACAATCACATCCGACATGTATTTAGGACCACTGCCTGACTGGATTACAAGGATTGCACGATGTCTGTGCGATGAAACCAAGCTATTCGACCAGATTCCTGAACAGGTAATAGTCAACGAATATTACCCCGGGCAAGGAATTGCATTACATGCGGATAGAAACTGTTTCGGCAAAGCTGTGGCGACCATCTCACTTGGCGATGATTGGGAAATGAAATTCCGACCTGTCAAAGGCACATCGAATGAAGATAAATCTATCATGCTGCAACGCGGTTCGGCATTAATCTTGACCGGCGACTCTCGGTATCAGTGGCTACACGGAATAGACAAACGCAAGACAGAGAGAGATAAGTTCGGTCAACGTAAACGCCAACGGCGATTGTCGTTGACGTTTCGAACAGTTATCAACCAGCAATCAGAGTCGTGCTCGACTGGTAATGACGCTGTTGCAGCCTGAATCCACATCACGCAGCCTCGGCAATTCGGTTCGCTCCCGACGAGGACCGCGACCTGCTGATCCTGGCCGGTGACATCACGGACGGCAACCGGCAGTTCGGCGTATCGTTTGTCCATCCCGAGCTGGCCGTCTCCCCGGTCATTTACATGGCCGGCAATCCCCGGGGCTACCCGTACAGCCCGCCGCGCCCGGGGTTCTCCGTGACAAAGACCGTGGAGGTGGAGGTAACTGCATGAAACCCCCCGCTGTGCGTAAACTCTACCTGGCTGACCTGGAGGCAAAGCTGCGCCCCCGGCCGCAGAGAAAGGCGACAGGGAAACATTGATTCAAGGCCATGCTACGCGCGGTCCCGCGCTATCCGGTATCCGAGTTTAACGAGCCGGACGAGACCTTGCTGGTTGTCTCTGACCTGCACCTGGGCCACGAAAACGTGACTGAGTACACGAACTGTAATATCTTGCACATCGGTCCCGTCGCGTAATCTCCGGCGCCAGGTTCGCCGGCATGGCCATGTAGTCGCCGCTCTTAAATCCGGAAGCAGCCTTTGACAGTAAATCAGGCAACCGGGTCTATGACCTTCAGGAAAGTGAACTTCAGAAAATCACGGTCGTGTGTGTAAATAGTACGGATATCGTGGACACGCATCATGGCGGCAAGGTGAGCATCAGGCACGAGATTCCCGCGGGTTGTAACCCCTGCAACGATTTCGCGAAAGCTGGTCAGGAAATCCTCATTTTCCACCACGACCCGGCAGCGCGGCATTTGCATCAGGCGGGCAATATTGCCGATTGCCTGCTGCGGACTCATGGGATTATCAAATATCCTCGGATGGGTCGCCAGTCGAATATAGCCCATAACAGTCAGCCATGTCAGGCATAAAATCTCCGGGTCATCGGAACGGTTGCCCAGGAACTCAGCCGCTGCCGCATGGAACGGCGAACTCCGATCTGAAGCGTAGAGCAGAATATTGACGTCGATGGTATAACTCAAGGGGAATCTTCGTCCAGGAGCGCGTAAACAGCCTCCTTGTCGCCGAGGTCTATACGGGCGCGCATAGGCTTGCTGACCCACTCAAGCCTGGAATCAGGCGCGTGAGACTGGCGCGCTTTAAGCGCCCCGGCCAACAGCCTGGAAACCAGTTCGCCCAGGGAACCACCTTCCTTTCTCTGGATTTGTTTCAGCTCCTCAAGAATTGGCGTTGCAATGTTGATGGTAGTACGCATGATGTGTGATGTTAGCTAATTCTGCATCAGATGTCAAACATAAGTAACTTGTACAAGCGCCATTTAACCTGCTATCTTTCCCATCACGAAAATAAAAACACAGGAGAACCCGACAGTGGTTCCAATAGAAAGAACCGGCAACCAACCGGCCCCGAACATACAGCAACCCGGCCATGCAAACAGACCCGGCCAACTCGGACAACGCCCCGTCAGACAGGACACCCCCGGACACCTCTTCTCCCGCATATTATGACCAGGAACGAAGACGGCAGCATCAACAGGGAACTGCGCGCCGGGTTCGAGGAATTCAAGAGCCTGTACTCGCGCTCCGTCAGCGCCGGCCAAGCCGACACCGCCAGGGTGGCCGCGGGCAAACCGGACCTCTCCAACTTCCCTCTTGACTACAGCTACAACCTCCAGGAAGCGCAGGCGAACACAGATACCCCCGCGGACACGGAATGAAAATCTTCACCCTGTTCATCAACAAACCCAACCACAAGGTCTGGGACCGTCCGCAACGCAAATGGCCTGCCCGAAACGTGCATATCTACAGCAAAAACATCGCCTTCATCGCCGACGAACACACCCGGACCACGCAAGATATCGCAAAGAAAGCCGGCCTGTCTTCCTGACACTAATGAGATGCGGGTTACATGGAATGGCCGGCCGCTGCCCTGTCAGCCTGCAAGCTCGTACTCCTCGGCCTCCTCGCGAATCTCCAACGCGCCTGCTTCGTCCTCAAGAATAGCGCGCACCGCTTCAAGACGCTCATAATCATTCAACATTCTGTCAGACTGCAGGCGTATAAACCTGGTGACGTGCGCCGGCGCGAGTCCGGGCAGGTTGAGCGAGGCGTCAACCTCAAGCGGCCCCGACCGGGCCTGTAAATCCAGGAAGGTTGCCGTGATTATCCGCCTCTGTGCGCGCCTGCGAAAATTCAACTGCCAGAATTCAATGACCCCCTTGTCCCGGTAGCTGAGATACTTTTCCTTCGATTCATGGGTGAGACCGACCTCCACCACCAGGTCGGGCGGCACTTTGAAGGTATACGCATCGCCCTCTGCCTCACTCCGGGCATAGGCCTGCCGGCAATCAACTGCTTTCTGACCGAAGTAAAAACTGCAATCCGCCTCAAGGCCGGTGTTCTTCGGGTCATTCTCCCGGCGCCAGCGGGTGGCGCCCAGCTTTGTTGTCTTAATTCCCTTCAAAGTGGCAACACTGCCGACGAAGTCATCCAAATCCCGTGCGTTGGTTTCATGCCCCCCACTCGGCGACATCAGCATCACCAGGCCCCGCACCGGGTCCAGGATAACCCGCCGGAACGCATTCACCAGGTCGGATTCGGCCAGGGCAATTACCTCGTCCCTGCCGGCATGGAAGGCCACGTACTCCGACCCCAGGGAGTTGCGTTTAACCTCCTTCAGCCGTTCGCGCAACCTGTCTTCCATACCCTGCAAGGAAGAGTCAGTCGGTAATGCCGTGGCGCTGCACATGATGTCGTCCCTCGATTTGAATAAAAGCTGTGTCAAGTATAGCAGGAAAGCGAAACAGGCAAGAAGCTCACACGCGGCATATATTCAACTTCCGGCAACCAATATTCGTACTTTTTTCCCAAAAATGTGAGTTTTCTCACATTTTCGCTGATTTTTTGCTTTTCAGTTTATCCGGCGTGAATAAAATCATTAGTGCCTGAAGGAAAGACGGCAACGGCGCTCCAGGCTGGAAATAGTGATAACCAGGCTGGAGAACCGGTCGAATGGAATTCGGGTGGTTGTATGCCCGCATGCCCGTGGGCGGCCCGGTTACTGCTTCCCCGGGCCACGGATCATGGACAGCCTAAGGGCGCCAGGAGAGGGTGGACTTGTGTGTTCCGGTAATGTCGTATCTCCACCCCCTCCGGCATGGGCATGACCGGGAAAAGAGCGAGCCGACGTACTGACGAATGTCCGCGAACGCCCGGCCCGTTTAGAAACATTGATGAGTTTACTGCTGCCGAACCAGGCTGAACTGCCACCCATCGTCCAGCAAGCAGACAATATCAAGGAGGAAAACAGGGGCATCAGGGGTACTGGTTCGTTATGAGAAATCTGAAAATATCTGCTATAATTCGAGAAGTATGATTTGGATTAGTTTATGTCAGAATTAGATGCTGTTAAAGAACAGATTGCCTTCCTGACAAAATTATTCTTTGTAATCATAGGCATTATAGTGATTACAGCAAGTGGCTTAGTCAGTTTGCTAATGGTAGGCGTGGGAGAATATATTCCTTTATTCTGGTTTGGAGTGGTTATAATCCTGATATGCGCCATCGCATGTCTGCGAATTTTCATACGAATAAATCACCATATCGAAGAGATAAGAAAGTTATGATCGAGACGTTCGCACTGGGTACAGTCATGATCCTGTTTGCGCTCGTACTCTTGTACGGGGCAACAAAGGTTTGACGCAACCAGAACCGTCATTTTTTGAAGCCAGGCGCGGTAGCTGAGATATTTCTGCTTCGATTCATGGGTGAGACCGACCTCTACTACCAGGTCGGGTGGCACTTTGAACGTGTATGCATCGCCCTCTGCTTCACTCCGGGCATACGCCTGCCGGCAATCAACAGCCTTCTGACCGAAGTAAAAACTGCAATCCGCTTCAAGGCCGGTGTTCTTCGGGTCGTTCTCCCGGCGCCAGCGGGTGGCGCCCAGCTTTACAGAATCTCCGTCTCCACCGCCTGCCCCGGCAGGCGCGGCGCCTTCACCTGCCGGGACGTGGCGAAACTACCGATCAGCGTGCTCGGCAAACGCTTTGGCCACCCGGGCCGGCGCATCTGGCAGATGTGCCGGGGCGAAGACCCCATACCGGTCGAGACAAAAATCGCCCTGCCGAAGAGCCTGGGGCACGGCAAGGTAATGCCGTCCGATACCACCGACAGGGACATTATCTATATGTACCTCATCCACATGGCCGAGAAACTGGGGTTCCGCCTGCGGCAACATTCCCTGGCCGCCCAGAAATATTTCATCGGGCTGCGCACCAGGGACGGCTGGGTGGGCAGCAACAAACTGAAGACGACCTTCCCGACCAATGACAGCCGGCCCGTTATCGAGTTATGCCATCGCGTCGTACACGAAGTCTGGAACTGCGAAGGCGTGTTCCAGGTACAGGTGACCGCTCTCGACCCGCGACCGGAGAAGGGCCAGACGGAACTGTTCGGGGAAGAGGAAGACCGGTTCCACCGCCTGAACCGGGTCATGGACGACGTCAACAACCGCTACGGGGAGTTCGCCCTCACCCGGGCCGCGCTGCTGCACCGCTCGGATATGCCCAACGTCATCGCCCCGGCCTGGAAGCCCTACGGGCACCGGCAGACCATCGTCCCGACAACAGAGCAAAAGAAACCTCAACCAAGCGGCTGAACCAGCGGCTCCCCCTTCACCCGGATGAAGTAAGGCTGCTTCCCGCCGCCCTCCATCCGCCACTCATAGTAGCCGGTGGCCGGTACCAGGCAGCGCCGTTGCCGGAACGCATCCCGGAAGTACGGTTTGCCGGTAAGCGTCTCGGCCCTGGCGTTGACAGGTTTAAGAACGGGCTCCCTGACCCAGTGCGGTATGAATCCCCAGTGACAGACGGCCGCCTCTCTCTCCTGTGCCTGTCCCGTGCGGATAACCGGCGCCTGCGCGGACGGGGCGATGTTGTAACCGCCCGCGAACGCGGGCACGCCGGGCAGGCCGTAATGGTCCGCCAGTTCGTCCTTGTTGCTGTTAAGGGTAAAACGCCCGCACATAAGAGAAGGATGACTCCCGTATCGCCGGCCTCAAACCGGCCGGCCCGCGGTCTCCCGCCGTTGCGTCATCGTCCGGGCAGGATACCCGAATCAAGGAGTCAGAGTAAAATCATCGTTATCGTGGCCGACCCCGGCTGTCCGAACAGAATGATCCAATCAAACAGAATTAAATGGAAAGGGTCATAGCGGCCTGTGATGTGAGTTTTTCTCACAGATTTCCTGAAAGCTTCACAATCAGCTGCTTTCAGTCGAAATATAATAACACTGCTGTCCCAAGAAAATCTTGTTGATCTATCATAACTCATTGATATAGCTTAATAAACAGTCATTTTGTACCTGTCATCGACTTGAACTCGACCGGGCCTGCCTGCAATGCTGTGACTCCCATCCACAACCAGGGAGTGCAGCCCCATGTATGCCGGCAATTTCGTCTTCTCACAACTCATGGCCCACCTGCCCATGCATAGCTTCCGCCGTTGCGTCCGGCGTTATCAAGGCAACCGTTACGTCAAATCCTTTACCTGCCTCGACCAGTTCCTCTGTCTGGCCTTCGCCCAACTCACCCACCGCGAGAGCCTGCGCGACATCGAGGTCTGCCTGCGCGCGCACCAGGACAAACTCTACCACCTGGGACTGCGCGGCGGCATCGCCCGCAATACCCTGGCCCACGCCAACCAGCAACGCGACTGGCGCCTGTATGCCGACTTCGCCCAGGCCCTCATCCGCCTGGCCCGTCCCCTGTATGCCAAAGACGACCTGGGACTGGAACTCGATAACACCGTCTACGCCCTCGACTCCTCCACCATCGACCTGTGCCTGTCCGTGTTCCCCTGGGCGCACTTCCGCCAGACCAAGGCCGCCGTCAAACTCCATACCTTACTGGACTTGCAAGGCAGCATCCCGACGTTTATCCATATCTCAGACGGCAAACACCACGATGTCAACGTCCTCGACCTGCTTATCCCCGAGCCGGGCGCCATCTACGTCATGGACCGCGCCTACCTCGACTTCCAACGCCTGTTCGCCCTCACCCTCGCCGCCGCCTTCTTCGTTATCCGCAGCAAAACCAATACCCGCTACCGCCGCCGTTACTCGCAACCCGTCGATAAATCCACCGGCCTTATCTGCGACCAGACCATCGTCCTCACCGGCAAGAAGACCGCCGAGCGCTACCCGCAACCCCTGCGACGTATCTCATACCGCGACCCCCAAACACACACCACCCTTGAGTTCCTCACCAACCACTTCACGCTCCCCGCCTTCACCATCACCGAACTCTACCGCTACCGATGGCGGGTCGAGTTGTTCTTCAAATGGATCAAACAACACCTGCGCATCAAAGCCTTCTTCGGCACCGCCGAGAACGCAGTGAAAACCCAAATCCGGACCGCCATCAGCGTCTATGTCCTGGTCGCCATTATCAAAAAACGTCTCAAGCTGACCACGGAACTCTACACAATATTACAGATTCTAAGCCTGACCCTGTTTGAAAAAGCGCCACTATATCAATTACTTACCCAAACCGATTACAAAACAGAACAGCGTGATATACTTAACCAATTGAATCTATTCGATTAATTCTTGGGACACTAATGATATAATAATTAAATAATGATGCATATGTTCCACACTGGTCAGCGCGTAGACGCGGCGGGCTCCATCAGCCATAACGACCGCGGATAACGCCATGCAGACACAGGCACACACATTACCAGGACACCTCCCTGCCGTCCAGGGCAACCGCATACTTTTATGTGTCTACTCCGAACAGGATTTCCGCCCGTCTGGTATCACTCCACCCGGCCTGCTTGAGTTTGCCCCGCATGCTGTTCTTCCTGGGGTCCAGCCGCGCCAGGTTCAGACAGAAGCGCCGGATAATCGCCACGTTCTCCGCCCCGTCCCCCTTGCGGATGCGACTGTCATCCTCCCGGAACGCCACGTCCAGCACCCAATGCGCTTTGTTCTCCACTTCCCAATGCCGCCGTATGCCCTGCGCCACCCGCTCTGCATCCACCGGTAGCGAGCTGATATAGTAATGTATCTCCCTCTCCACCTCCTGCCCCGGCAGGTGCCGTTCCCGCTCCATCTCTATCACCGTTTGCAACCCCGGCCACTTGGCCGCCCCGCTCACCCACTCACTCACCGGCAACTGCCGGCAGACACGCTTCTCCACCCGGCCATGCCCGCCGTCCACCTCCTCATGCACCGCCAATGTCGCCGGCGCATCGCGTGTAACCTTATGAAAGTACGCCTGTATTTCCTTACGCAGCGTCTTGTGGTTGTCCTTCAGCGACAAGGTGTAATCCCCCCCTTTATCGTGTATCTTCCGGGCTATCTTCTTCTGCGTGTTCATCGCATCCGCCGTGATATGCGCCCCCTTCACCTGCAACATCTCCAGCATCGCCATGACCGAGGCCTGCTCGTTCTTCTTCCCGGATGACTTCATCTGCGCCAACACTAACCCGCACTCGTGCCCCCAGGCCGTGATGCTGTGCAGGGCCGTGTGCTTCTCCCCGTCATGGGAACGACGCAAGGTCTTCCCGTCCAGCGCTATCTGCTCCTGACCCTGCGCCCCGCGCACCTCATTCACCCAATCGATAAACGCCCGGTTGAACTGCTCAGGGTCCAGCGCACGCACCACCCGCGCAATCGTGTCATCCACCGGCATGCCGTTCGCAAACGGCCGGTAGCGACGCAGCCAATCCAGCTTCTCATCCCCAAATTCCTTGATATCCTTCCACCCCTCCGCCCCCGACAGCACCGCACTCACCGTCAAAAACAGGATGTCCAATAACTCATGCTTCTTGTTAATATCACGCCGCGGGTCCTCAATCGTCGCCAAATGGGTCAATAAACTCATCGGATTCTCCTCGTTTTGGGGGTAATACTGCTCTGATCCCCGCAAAATCCAGGAGTTCCCCGCTTATTTATATCTTTTTGGAATAAAAAACCTCTCTCTTATGACAAAAAGTATGATCTTGCCCTGCCTGCCGTCGGGGGCGCGGGGACAACGCGCTTGACATCGGCGTCGATGTCGTATAATGGGCCCAGCGGCCCAGCGGCCCAGCGGCCCAGCGGCCCAGCGGCCCAGCGGCCCAGCGGCCCAGCGGCCCAGCGGCCCAGCGGCCCAGCGGCCCAGCGGCCCAGCGGCCCAGCGGCCCAGCGGCCCAGCGGCCCAGCGGCCCAGCGGCCCAGCGGCCCAGCGGCCCAGCGGCCCAGCGGCCCAGCGGCCCAGCGGCCCAGCGGCCCAGCGGCCCGACTCGCATCTCGCGGCAACCCGCTCCCTCGGCTAGGCTCCTCGCGGCCTGACGCTCACGCCGGGCGCGCCCGCGCCCGGCCGAAATACTCCCGGCAGTTCTGCCCGACAACAGACAACCTGAACGCGGGCAGAGGCCGGACCGCAAGCAGCAACGCCGCAACGCATGGAATTCCAAATGACTCCCGCCACGCACGGGAAAGCTGCGCGTTCAGCCCGGCGCCGGGTATTTCTTTGATTAACCACACAGGCAATAGGAGATAACTTATGGCAGATATAGACGGCACAAACGACCACGACTCTATCTTCGGCACGCGAGGCAACGATACGATAAGAGGCTTTAACGGCAATGATGAATTGTTCGGCGATGCCGGCAATGATGAATTGTTCGGCGGTGACGGCGATGATTTGTTGTACGGCGGGAGCGGCAATGATGAGTTGTACGGCGGGAACGGCGACGACACGCTCAGCGGCGGTTCTGGCGATGACGATCTGGATGGCGGGGACCGCAACGACACGCTCAACGGTGGAGATGGCGATGACATTCTGGACGGCGGAGACGGCGACGACACGCTCATCGGCGGGCTCGGTGATGACGAGCTGGATGGCAGCTTCGGCGACGACACGCTCATCGGCGGGCCCGGCAATGACATGCTGAGCGGCTGGTATGGCAACGACACGCTCATCGGCGGTCCCGGCGATGATGAGCTCACAGGCAGTGGTCACATTAACGACCAGACGCGGTTCGTGTTTGACGCAGGCAGTGGGAACGATACCATCACGTTTTTTGAGCCTGGTGACAGGATCGAAATTCGTCAGACGGATATTGTATTTGCCAACCTGCGAATTGAGGCCAACAGACAGAATACGCTGATCAGCTGGGGCACGGATCAAAGCATTACTCTGATTGACGTGCGCCCTACCAGCCTCACAGAGAGTTCTTTCCTGTTCAGCGATGCTCCTCAACCACCCGCGACCCTCACCGGCACGGCAGCCAACGATACGCTCAACGGTACGTCGGGCGCCGATACAATAAACGGCCTTGCCGGCGATGACACCCTGACCGGCGGCGCCGGCGCCGATGCACTCAACGGCGGGCCGGGCGCGGATACCGCGTCGTACCTGGATTCCAACGCGGGGGTTCTGGTGCGCCTGCACGATGCGCGTTCGGTCAAATTCGGCCATGCCCAGGGGGACACGCTGACAGGCATCGAGCATCTCATCGGCAGCCGCCACAACGACACCCTGGCCGGCGACGGCGGCGATAACCGGCTGGAGGGCAGGGATGGCGACGACGTGTTGTACGGCGGCCCCGCCGGCGGCGATGACCTGATGTACGGCGACAACGGGGATGACAGGCTGTTCGGCGGCCGGGGTAACGACACCCTGACCGGCGGCGCCGGCTTTGATTACCTGAAAGGCGGCCCCGGGAATGATGAGCTGGTGGCCGGTGAAGGCATTGACATAATGTACGGTGGAACCGGCCGGGATACGTTTGTTTTTTCGCCGAGCGACGCTGGCGGCGCACTAATCGCCGATTTCAGCAACGGTGAGGACAGGATAGACCTGACTGCATTCACCGGCATCAATTCAACGAGAGACCTTGACATCGTCAGCCACGGGGACAACGTGCGTATCGAGGTGTCCGGCGCCGACTACCTGACCACCATCATCCTGTCCGGCTTCGATGTGAACAACCTGGACAATTCGGATTTCCTGTTTTAACCAGTTGCAAAGTGAGTTCCACATTTCAAGGGGAATAAAAGATGGAAGGATTAGTACTGTTAATTTATTTCCTGCCAAGTTTGATAGCGGTTTTACGCAAACGAACCGACCGTGCGGCAATATTTGCGTTTAACCTGCTGCTCGGATGGACGCTTATCTGGTGGGTTGTGCCACTGGTGTGGGCACTGTCCAAGGATGCGGAAAACATTGTGGTCCGCGGGCGGGTTGCGGGAGACGGCGCCGCTCCGGATAAACATCCGAATGAGTAACTACCGGCACTGCGGAGGCACCATGCGGGGCAGCATTTCTGGTCCCGGCGCTGTCGAGCGCAAATTTCTACTACTGTTGAAACAAACAACGAGGAAAAACAAATGAGATTATTACCACTTTTGACGGTTGTGTTAATGCTGGGTTCCGGCTGCGCAACGACCCAGAAAATTCAAGTAGTTCAGCCTGGCGATAACAAGATGAGCTGCGAACAACTCACAACGGATTTGGAGAGATTGAACGAGGCCGAAGACGCGGTGCAAGGGAAGAAAGGGGCAACCGGCACCAACGTTGCCGCGGCATTGTTCTGGTTGCCGGGCCTTGCTTATACCTACTATGACGCGGGACAGGCGGTTGAGGCCATCAATGCGCGGCGCTCCCACCTGACGGAACTGTATAACGACAAGGATTGCTGACGCCAGATGACGCCGGCAGGTTGGTGATGACCTCATGCAGGCCGTCCCGGCGTCGTGCCTGCGTTATTTTGTCCTGGTTGATGGTCCGGGAGGTCTCGCTCAACATCCCCCGGTCGCCCACGATGACGGCCTCGGTCACGTCATCGTCTTCCTGCCGGGCCTCGACCACCGGGATAAGGCTGCGGCCTTCGAGGGTGGCGCCCGGCAGTACCCGGTAACGCCCCGGCAGTCCGATGAACGTCATTGCCACATTACACACCGCCGATGTCCGCGGCGACCATGCCACAGACGTCTGCCGCATCGTTGACATCAGGGACGGTGAGACCGTCGAGCAGCTGTGCAAACGCCTGTTCCGCAACCAGGAACAATGCCGGGGTGATGATGCCAGGCTCGATACCATTGAGATGAAACAGGTCAATTAAACCGGTATCAAAAGCCAACCAGAGACATGACGTGAACAACAATACCCCGACGGCGCCTGTATCCTGACACCGGACAGGACAATGGAACTCGATACAGGCGCAACCGGGCACCGGTTATCCATACACCGTGTGGCCCGGGCGCTTCAACAAACAGCAAAGGTTAAGAGACGATGGACAAAATAGATTCAAACGAACTGGACCGGATGGCCGAATACATGACTACTTGGGGAGGGCGTGGAGAATCCAAATTCCCAATCATGGCCGGCGACACCCTGACCGTCAATATTTAGTGTTTTCCAATATGAAATGAGCCTGAAGGGCGGACGTGATTCCAACATGAAATGAGCCTGAAATAATCGGTCTTTCTGTTCATGATACGAGGATGAAAACGATCATGAACGCAAACGAGTTAACGAGTATCGACCAGGTACGCGCCTTTCTGGCGGGCACACAACAGGTGGCCTTTGAGGTGGCCGGTGACAAGCGGAGCCGGTATGACTGGCTACGGCGCACCTTGGTGAAGTTTGATTATCCGGGCTGTAACAAGACGGACAAAGGGACACTGATGCGTTACCTGATGAAGGTGAGCGGCTATTCCCTGGCCCAGGTGAAGCGGTTGATTAAACAGTACCGGGAGACCGGCAAGTTGACGCCGCGCCAGTGCACGGCACGCGGCTTTGCCCGGCGCTACACGAAGGCGGATATCCGCCTGCTGGCGGCCATGGACGAGCGCCATAACACGCCCAACGGGCTGGCCCTGAAGAAGCTCTGTGAGCGGGCTTATTCAGTCTTCGGTCAGCGTGAGTACGAACGCCTGGCCAGCATCTCGGTCTCGCACCTGTACAACCTGCGCCAGTCGCAGACCTACCGGCGCCAGCGCCACACGGTGGACAAGACCCGGCCGGTGACCCTGCCCATCGGTGAGCGGCGCAAACCGCAGCCGGACGGTCAGCCGGGCTATATCCGCATCGATACCGTGCACCAGGGCGATTTAGACGGGGAAAAAGGGGTGTATCACATCAATGCGGTGGATGAGGTAACCCAGTTCGAGGTGGTGGTCAGCGTCGAGCGCATCAGTGAGGTCTACCTCATCCCGGCCCTGGAACACCTGCTGGAGGCCTTCCCCTTCGTTATCCTGGGCTTCCACGCCGACAACGGCTCGGAGTACATCAACAAACAGGTTGCCCGGCTGCTGGAGAAGCTGCGCATCGAGCTGACCAAGTCCCGCGCCCGGCACAGCAACGACAACGCCCTGGTGGAATGCAAAAACGGCCACGTGGTGCGCAAGCTGCTGGGCCACGCCCACATCCCGCGCCGCTGGGCCGGCCCGTTGAACGAGTTCCACCGCCGGCACCTCAACCCCTACGTCAATTATCACCGGCCCTGCCTGTTCCCGGAGACCGTCACCGACAAGAAGGGGAAACAACGCAAGCGCTACCCGTATGAGTCCCTCATGACCCCCTATGAGAAACTCAAATCCCTGGACGATGCACAGACGTATTTGAAACCGGGGGTCAGCTTTGACATACTGGACAAGGTCGCTTACCGGATCAGCGACAACGCGGCCGCGGACGCGCTGCAACAGGCGCGCCGGGACCTCTTTACAACCATCCATGAACAGGAATACAAACGGGCTTGAGATCGGGGCAGAATCTCTCTCTCTACAGGCTCATTCCAGTATTGGAAAATACTTATTTCAGAGCTGGATGAAAACAACAATGTAAGAGGACAAATCCCACAAACCCTTGCCAGGCAAGCCCTGGAAGCATGGGAAACAGTCAGTGGAATCAAGTTTGAAATAACTGAAAACGAAGACACCGATATTACTTTTATGCACACGGACCCAGAAAGCAACGTATCCTATGCAAGCCAGCCAAGAAAAAACATTTGGTTTGTGCACGTCCACAAATCCTCCCCCCTGCCCACTTACATCCACGAACTGGGCCATGCCCTCGGGCTGGGACATCCGGGACCATACGGCAGGGAAGGAAACGACCGCTACTTCATCTTCGATAACGACAGTAAGTTAACAACAGTTATGTCATATCGAGGCCAACATAAGAATCCTGATATCACATTGTATAATACCCATTCTTCAATTGTAACCCCACAAATCGCCGACATCATCGCCATCCAGATGTTATACG
Organism: Gammaproteobacteria bacterium; assembly: GCA_965204045.1. Lineage (GTDB taxonomy): Bacteria > Pseudomonadota > Gammaproteobacteria > Eutrophobiales > Eutrophobiaceae > JAAXHV01. The sequence goes on along the minus strand of CBDBDW010000002.1, from coordinate 2,252,827 downwards.
GCAAACCCGAATCAGCCAACCCGGGCGATACCATCTACGGCGTCGGCGCCAATACCGGCACGTACCTGGATGACGTATTTGCCGATGTAACAGAAAACAACCACGAGCGCGCCTACATAACAATCTACGACACCGACGGTATCGACACCCTGAATTTCAGCACATATACCTCAAACCAGAGCATAAACCTCAACCCTGGATGGCTCTCGTACTTCAACAACGTGGAAGTCATAGCTCATTATCCTGAGTCCGGAATCACAAAAAACGAAATCAGCAAGAGAGGAGTATTCGTCATCGCCCGGGACACCATAATCGAAAACTACATCGCCGGCTCGGGCGATGATAATGTTATCGGCAATATTGCTGACAACGTCCTGGAAGGCGGCGCAGGCGCCGATACCCTGGACGGCGGACCGGGCTCAAACACGGCTGCTTACACGACATCCCCCGAAGCGGTCAATGTCAACCTCGCAACCGGCGCATCACGCGGCGGCCACGCCGAAGGGGACACACTGGTACATATCGAAAACCTGACCGGCTCTGCCCATGACGATTCCCTCACCGGCGATGACAACGACAACGTCCTGGAAGGCGGCCCCGGCGCCGATACCCTGGACGGCGGCAACGGCAACGACACCGCCGCGTACACACTGTCCCCCGAAGCGGTCATTCTCAACCTGGCCACCAGCACATGGCGCGGGGGAGACGCCATTGGCGACACCCTGGTAAGCATCGAAAACCTCACTGGCTCCGGACATGAAGACACCCTGACAGGCGATACCGGCGACAACGTCCTGCAAGGCGGCCCCGGCGCCGATACCCTGGACGGCGGCAACGGCTCGGATACCGCGTCCTACCGGCACTCGAGAACCGGCGTGGAAGTGCGCCTGCATAACCACCGCGCGCAAGGCGGCGACGCCGAGGGCGACACCCTGACAGGCATAGAGAACCTCACCGGCTCGGCCCTTGACGACGTCCTGGCCGGGGATTACCGCAATAACGTGCTCCGTGGACTGGCCGGCAACGATACCTTGTACGGCGGGCCGGACGGCAACGGCGACGACAGTAACAACCACGACACGCTCCATGGCGGGGACGGCGACGACAGGCTTTACGGCGGCAAGGGCAACGACACCCTGTACGGCGAGAACGGCGAAGACCTGCTCAGCGGCGGCAGCGGTAACGACAGGCTCAGGGGCGGGTCCCATAACGATACGCTCGAAGGCGGGCCGGGCGCGGACAGCCTGGACGGCGGGGACGGCTCGGATACCATCTCTTACCGGGCCTCGCCTGCCGCGGTAACAGTACGCCTGCACAGCAACCTGGCCAGCGGCGGCCATGCCGACGGTGACCGGTACCGGCAGGTTGAACACGTTACAGGCTCCGCTTTCGATGACATACTCGCCGGGGACGGCGGACACAACCGCTTAATCGGACTTGACGGCAACGACGCGCTCTACGGCGGGCCCACGGGCGGCGACGACCTGCTGCACGGCGGCAACGGCGATGACAGGCTCTTCGGTGGCCAGGGCAACGATTACCTGAATGGCGGTCCCGGCGACGACACCCTGAAAGGCGGCAGCGGCAACGACACGCTGACGGGTGGCCCGGGGAACAACATGCTCGATGGCGGCGACGGCCTTGATACCGCCGTATTCGACTTTTCCGGCGCCGGCGTCACAATAGACCTCACCGACACCGGCAACAATCTTACAAGCATCGAAAACCTCACCGGGTCCGACCATGACGACACCCTCACCGGCGATGCCGGCACCAACGTCCTGAAAGGCGAGCGGGGCAATGACACCCTGAACGGCGGTCCCGGCGACGACATCCTGCGAGGCGGGCCCGGCGCCGATACACTGGACGGCGGCCCCGGCGCAGACACTGCTGATTACAGCCTAGCACCCGGACCGGTTTTCGTCAGTATCGAGACACCTTCATTTGAAGACGAAAAAATTGAAGGCGATACACTGAAAAACATAGAAATAATAATCGGCTCGGACCATGGCGACTATTTATATGGTCCTGGTATCAGACCTTCCTCCCCGACCGGCGGCTTTTCAAGCTCCCCGAACAAACAATACGAAGACATTACCATCAAAGGCGGTCCAGGCAGGGACTATATCGTTTCACACACCGGCGACGACAACCTGTACGGCGGCCCCGGTAATGACTGGATCAGGACCACGAGCGGCAATAACAAACTTTATGGCGGCTTTGGCAATGACCAACTAATCACCGGCGCCGGTGACGACACCCTCAACGGCGGCGATGGCAACGATATACTCAGGGGCGGGCCCGGAACCAACATCCTGGACGGCGGAGAAGGCTACGACACCGCGTCATTTACCTTCGCCGACGCCGGAGTCACTGTAAACCTTGCAAATCCCGACCTGTCCGACGACCTGGTTCGGCAAAATACGCTCATTTCCATAGAAAACATCGATGGCTCCGATCATGACGATGTGCTGATTGGCGACGATAATGCCAACACATTTCGGGGCCGGGGCGGCAACGATGAACTTCGGGGCAACGGTGGTGATGACAAACTCTCTGGTGGCGGTGGCGATGATCTGCTGGAAGGCAGTGAAGGTAATGATCGTCTGTTCGGTGAAACAGGGGCAGACCAGTTGCATGGGGGCAATGGTGATGACTCTTTGTTCGGGGGAAAGGATGCTGACCGATTGTTTGGAGAAGGCGGTGACGACTCGCTGAACGGTGGCGACGGTGATGACGAATTGTTTGGAGAAGGCGGTGACGACTCGCTGAACGGTGGCGACGGTGATGACGAATTATGGGGTGGTGATGGTAACGATGTTTTTTGGGGTGGCCCCGGGGCCGACCGCTTATGGGGTGGTGGTGGTAACGACAGTTTTTTGGGTGTCCTTGGGGGCGACCGCATGGACGGTGGTGAAGGTTCGGACCGGGTGTACTATCAATTTTCGAATACCGGCGTGACGGTAAATCTCAATGAAAACACGGTTACGGGTCATCACGCTGATCACGCTGAGAGTGATGTCATAATTAGTATCGAGAATGCCGCAGGAACGGATATGGATGATGTTTTGATCGGTGATGACAACGCCAACCAACTGTACGGTTTGAGCGGTAACGATGAACTCAACGGTGGCGGCGGTAACGATGAACTCAACGGTGGCGGCGGTAACGATGAACTCAACGGTGGCGGTGGTGATGATGTGTTCTCTGGTGGGCCTGGTGAGGACCAACTAAATGGGGGAGAAGGTGTGGACACGGTGTCCTATCAGTGGGCGTATGGTGGTGTGACGGTAGACCTGGAGGACGGTACGGGGAACCGGAACGACGCCCGAGGCGATGTCATTACTGACGTTGAGAACGTAACCGGATCACGTCACGAAGATAGATTACGCGGGGACAATACCGCCAACCGACTGGAAGGTGGCGGCGGCAGGGATGAACTTAACGGCAATGGTGGTGACGATGTGCTGGTAGGCGGTACAGGTGCAGACCGATTGGAAGGAGGCGCAGGCGCTGACACATTCGTTTTTGATATTGGCCATGGCGTTGACACCATCCTTGATTTCACCGATAACGAAGACCGGATCGATCTCACCTCCTTCGGTTTATCCGGTTTCGACACTCTTGATATATCAATGGTCTCAAACGGCGTCCGGATTGACCTGTCCGACTATGACGGGAGAACCATCCTGCTCGAAGGCTTCGACATAGCAAATCTGGATGCATCGGACTTTATCTTCTGATCAATGAGCATCTTTATTCAGTATGAGTGGCACTTTGACAAAGACGAAATACATTATTTTCTTCGTTACCTGCTGGGCTGGTGCCTTGAAAGGTTGGACGATTGATTTTGATGCGCTGGAAAAAATTGTTATACAGGAGTTGTGTCGGGTTAAAGACTGCAATATAGAGGCATATTGCGATGAATTTCCCTAAACGGCTCGTGGAACAAGAACGGGGAGAGGGTCAACAGCCGTAGCAGCGACTTCCAACTCACTCGCTCACCGGCTGAACACCACGATACCTGGGATGAGCAACAAATAGCCGCCCGTCAACAGCAGATGGCGGACGCAGCGAGGGCCACCTGGCGCGTAGAGTGGAGTTCAATGATCAACCTGATACAGGCACGGAGAGAATTGCAGGGCTTATGAGCAATGACAAAAAAGAGGTGCTTTTTGACCTGTCCGACGATGCCCCCTATGAGATTATCGGAGTACTGTCAAACTGTGTTAGTTTCCCCCTGCAAAGAGGGGAGTTTCCAGTTTTTACTGAAAATACTGAGGTAACTTTGAAAGAGAAGCAATTATGATCAAACCAGACAAAGTTAAAAGACCACATGAAATCACAGAAAAAGAGGAAGAAGCGATTGAAAAATTACGCATCTTTTTAGATAAATTTAAAAATGAAGAATATGGAAGCTTTTGGACACAATTTCAAGGTAAAGGATTTCCTGTAGGACTGATATTGGGGGAACTAAATGAATTACTGCCTGATACGAAAGAAGACCACAAATATGCTTGGCAGATAGCTGGAGTGGCAATGGATCAGATAACTGGTGAGGGTCACTGGGACATTAACGCTTACACTAACCCTAAGACTGGCAAAAAATCAAAAGAAGAATTTTTGTAACTATTCAGGGGCTATCCCCATAAACTTGGGCCATCGACCCTCGTAGAGAAGCCGCAAGGCCTCATCAGATGATACCCCATTTTTCCGGCAGGTTGAGAGATAGCTGCGGATCCGGGCAAAGATTTTTGCCCCAAGCTCTGAACGAAAGCAGCCGGAGATCTTCTGCTGGACTTTGCTCATGCGCAGGTCCCGTTCGCCTTGATTGTTGGTAAAGGGTACGTCCTGTTCCACCATAAAGCGCAGGACATCCTCCTCGAACTGAAGCACCCGTTCCAGCAGGCTTCTGGATTTGGATCGTTTCAGTCGACCTCGTTGTCCCTTATGCCGTTGTGACTCGTCCGGTGGTGGGCACTCGGTCTGTGCCACTTCCAGTAGTCGTCGGTATCGTTCCCTGAAGGCGTCAGCCTGCCTGGTGTTCAACGCACCGCCGGCCGTATCAACGGCCTTATTGATCTCCAGCAACAGGGCCTGCAGCTGTTGGGCCCACTGCTGTTTATCCTGCTCCCAGGCACGCTCCAACTCTCGCAGGTGGTGAGCATTGCACAAAGCATGGTCACAAGGAAGCTGGTAGTAGGGCTTCCAGTGGTCATGTACCAGGGTGCCGGTGTACTCGGGAAGGACGTCCATCGCCGCCATGGCGTCACCGCCGCGCTTGTCATGGGGCGCCAGCAGGGTCAGCGTGGCGCTGCATACGACATGTAGCCATTGTCGTTTTCCGCCGATGTTGATGCCGGTCTCGTCAGCATGAAGTAACGGCGCCGTCGATAGCGCCCGCTTTACCCAGTCCTCAAAGGGAGCCAGCTTCTCGTACACCTCCTGGTTAAAGTTGCAAGCGCTACCGGCGCTCAAGGAGATGCCGAACTGGTCGGCAAAGTGTTCCTCGACCCGCTTGTAGGGCAGGAGTTGGAAGTTGGACATGTAGACCGAGTGGATTTTGACCCCGGAGGCATACTGGGTCTTGACCTTCACCTGGTCCGGGAAGGGGGCGATAACTCGACGTCCCCGTTCATCCTCCAGAATTTCGGCCTGATACTCCGTAACCACCCGGGACATCCGGATATCGAACACCTGACGGCGCTCATGGCCGACACACTGGAAGTGCCCATCGCCGGGAAGCGTGGCACGGTCCACCTGAAGCAACTCGACCTGGTCCGGATCATCGACCAGTGCCAAGTGATGGCCGGTATGGCCTTGCCGGGCGCCGGGCTTGTTGTTGCCGTTGCTGCGCGTCTTCTTACGATTGGGGTCACTGGATGGGGGCTTGCTGCTGTTGCGACTATTGAGCCCCAATCGGTTCAACAGCAACGTGACCAGGGTCAACAACAGCTCCAGCGATGCACGTAGCGCCGGCGAGAGGTTTTTCTCCTCTTCGACCTGCTTTTTGACCTTGTCGAGGGTCGGTTCGACCTCGAGGGTGTCGATCTTCATGGGCCGGGCTACTCGAACCGCTCGCCCGCTTCCACCGCCATGATCGAGGAGAGGACGGCCAACCGTTCGGCAGGGGGCATGGCCTGATAGCGTCGCCCCCAACTGTGCGCCTTGCGCTTGATGCTCTGGCGGTGGGTGAAGTTGCGCCCCGCATAGGCGGGCCAGTGCACCCGACCCGGCGTGAAATTGAACCACAGCTTCTCAGTTCTGACCCCAGCCTGGTTCATCACCTGCAGTTCCAGGGTACGCCATTCCTCCAGCAGGTCGTCGTAGAGCGTTGAGGGGTAGCCAGAGAGGATCACTGAACAGGGTAGTGACTTGAGCAGTGCCAGCAGCTCGACATGATCGTGTTCCTCATACTCGAAACGGTAACGGCGCGCGGAGCGGCGGGTAGGGTGCAGATAAGGGGGGTCGCAGTAGAGCAGTGCACGACCGTGAAAGTCGAACTCCCGGAGAAACCGATGCGCACAGCCATGCACCTTCTCGACCGGATAGTGACACTCGAACCGAGCCAGTGGAGCAGGGTCAAGATCGATGGCGATGTTACGCAACGCCGGTGGCTTGCGCTGCATGATCGCTCCACCCCCAAGATGGGTCTCAATGTAGGTGTCATGTGGCGGCATCAGGGCAATGATCGGCTGGCACAGACCTGACGTCGCTTTGGAACCAAAGTAGTTGCTCATGACTGCATCACATTCTCTCATCGAGGATAGACCACAGCATAGATAGTTCTTCCTATGCTGTCAAGGGCAAATATAGGAAGGTTTTGGTTCAGTGGGTATGATTATGAATTGGTTCTGTGGAATGCGTTAGTAAAGTACCCCTGAATAGTTACGAATTTTTTAAAGAAATTAAAGAAATAAGTGTGGAGCAACAAGACCCTTTGAACCAAATCCTTTACGGTCCGCCGGGTACGGGTAAAACCTGGAATGCGGTTAATCATGCCGTGGAGATTGTTGAAAATCAGCCCGTAGGATCTTTGAAAAGCGATGAAGATGGAAAAAAAGAGATTGAAATGGTGACATTTCACAAGAACTACACCTACGAAGATTTTATTGAGGGGATCAGACCAGTCCTGACTGAGCAGCAAAAAGCAGGCAACTCTGAACAAGGGGATAAGACTGAGATCAGATATGAATTATCTTCCGGCGTTTTCAAACGAATCGCTCTGCGGGCTAAGAAATACCCGACGAATAATTATGTTCTCATCATTGATGAAATCAACCGTTGCGAAACCGACAAAATATTTGGCGAACTCATCACCCTAATTGAAAAATCTAAACGACTTGCGGGAGACGACGAAGCAACAGTAACACTGCCTTATTCCAAGGAATCCTTTGGCATCCCCAACAACCTCTACATCATCGGCACCATGAATACCGCCGACCGTTCCATTGCCCTGCTGGACACCGCACTGCGGCGACGGTTTGATTTTATTGAAATGATGCCTGAACCAGAGCATCCCGGGATTAGCGAAAATGTTGGTGTTAATGATGATGGTGATGTTGTGAACTGTCGAAAATTGTTGAAAGTGATGAATGAACGTATCCGCGTTTTACATGACCGCGACCACCAGATCGGTCACACATATTTCTTTGGGGTCAACAACATGGACTCCTTGGCAAAGAAATTCAAAAACCAGATCATCCCCCTGTTACAAGAATACTTTTATGACAACTGGGAAAAGATTGATCTGGTGTTGAATAAAAATGGCTTTATACAAAAAGATGACGTGGACGTCAGTTTTTTGAAGGGGTCAGATTTTTACGACGATCCCGAACGTAAACTTTATAAGTTGTTGGGGGCAGAGGACGACAAATGGGAAAACCCCAAGAGCTACACAGATATTTATAAAAGTACAACTGAGTCGACATCGAAAGCCCAAGATAATCAGGCGGCGTGAGATTAAAAAGTGGTAACTAAAACCATCAGAGAATACGACTACCTGGAAGGACTTGCCGGCGAGGAGCTGAGCGACCTGGAAAAATTTGCCAGAGAGAATCTACATGACAAACAGGGCAACTACCGCCCGATCCTGCAAATACAGGGCAATATACTGCAAGCTCAAAACTACGTCGGCATCATAACCACCCGAAAAGGGACTGTGCTGGAAATACTGCCCAAAGTAGATCTCAGCGGGAATGAAAGTAACAAGAAAAAAATTAACGAGGAAACCAAGAAGGTATTTCTCAACATGCTGCGCACCTGGCGCGGATTGAGTAAGGTTCAAATCGGCCAAACCAGCATCAACGCATTACCGCGGTTTAACATGCTGGAAGCATTCATCCGGCTGTTCCTGGATAATCTGGTAGCGCTGACCCGGCGCGGTATTGCAAGGAATTATCAGCCGGTGGACCGCAACCTGCCTTGTCTGAAAGGCCGCCTGCTGTTCCCGCAACACCTGCGCGTTAACCTCGCCAACCAGGCGCGATTCTACGTGAGATACGATGAATTCAGCGCCGACCAACCGGCCAATCGGCTGATACGTAGCGCCATCCACAAGCTGATGCCGATGGCACGGCAACCTGAAAACCAACAACTGCTGCACCAACTCAGGCTCTGTTTCGATGAAATCCCGTTATCCACACAAAGGCAACAATGGCAGAATGATTGGGACAAGCATCGTATCGACCGCACCATGCCTCATTACGACCCCGTGATGCCATGGATAAGCCTGTTCCTGTTCGGTCATGGATTGGCTACTTATAAGGGCAAGCATGTAAATCAATCTCTGTTATTTCCCATGGAAGAGGTTTTTGAGGACTTTGTTACCCGTCACTTCAGGAGATGCCAGAATGAGTTCAGTGTGAGGGCGCAAGGGCCGCCAAAATACCTGGCCCAGCTCAACGTCAACGGAAATGTTGATGCGTTTAAGATGAAGCCGGATATCAGCCTGACGTCTTTTGATAATCCAGACGACGTCTACATTCTGGATACTAAATGGAAACGTATCAATGAGTATGCCGACTATGCTAATCGTGATATCAGTCAGGACGACATGTACCAGTTATACAGCTATGGCAAGAAATACGGTTGTGAAAAAGTTGCTTTGATTTACCCGCGTACTGATGAATTCAAGAAACATTTTCATTACAATTTTGACGATAAATTAAGCCTGTTTTGTTTTCCCTTCGACGTAGAGCACCCGAAAAAGAGCGTTGACGAGATAATTTCCAGTCTGCAAAAAAATTCCTCTCACTGATCGTCTTCTTCCAAGACAGCATCATCTCCCCGGAAATAAAACTTGCAACGTTGTAAAGCAGGAACGACCGTACCGGCGCGGTTATTCGTAGACGGAAAATGAGTGGCACGACTTATGGCAGGACATGCCGGGCCTGTTTGCAGAGGGCGGCAAGCCGAACCATTACCCGGATTGCCTGGTATTGCAACCTGCGGACAACAACGTACGACTACCCTCAGCCCGGCGCCGCTCGCAGTTACGGCATACCCTGAACAACCGGCGTGATTTATCCCATACTTCTCACACCTTCCCCTGTGTTATCCTTATGCACCGTATGAGCATCGGTAAACCCCATGACCACAATCAAAGCGGATGACCTGGTAACCAGTGTCGCGGACTCCCTGCAGTTCATTTCCTGTTACCATCCGCTGGATTTTGTTGACGCAGTACACAATGCCTGGCAGCGGGAAGAGTCTCCGGCGGCAAAGGATGCGCTGGCGCAGATTCTGGTCAATTCCAGGATGTGCGCGGAAGGCCACCGGCCGATCTGCCAGGACACCGGGATCGTCACGGTATTCATCAGCATCGGCATGGACGTGCGCTGGGACGGCACAGGGATGAGTGTCGCCGATATGATCAACGAAGGCGTCAGGCGCGCCTACACCCACCCGGACAACGTGTTGCGCCCATCCATCATGGCCGACCCGGCCGGTAGCCGGAAAAATACCGGCGATAACACGCCGGCAGTGATCCACATGGAAGTGGTTTCCGGAGACAAGGTCGAGGTGAACCTTGCGGCAAAGGGCGGCGGATCCGAAAACAAGGCAAAAATGGCGATGCTGAACCCCAGCGACAGCATCTCCGACTGGGTCGTGGACGTGGTGCCGACCCTTGGCGCCGGCTGGTGTCCGCCGGGCATTCTCGGGATAGGGATCGGCGGCACGGCCGAGAAGGCGGTGGTGCTGGCAAAGGAAGCGTTGCTCGAACCCATAGACATCCAGGAACTGAAACAACGGGATCCGCAGACGAGGCTGGAAGAACTGCGCCTGGAAATCTTCGACCGGGTGAACGACCTGGGAATAGGCGCCCAGGGCCTGGGCGGTTTGACTACCGCGCTGGACGTTAAGATCATCGACTATCCCACCCATGCGGCATCCCTGCCCGTGGCCTTGATCCCCAACTGCGCCGCCACCCGCCATGCGCATTTCACCCTGGACGGCAGCGGCCCTGCCCTGCAGGAGCCGCCCAGCCTGGATGACTGGCCCGACATAAGCTGGGAAGCCGGCCCCGATTCCCGCCGCGTCAACCTGGACGCGCTCACCCGCGCCGACGTGGCCGATTGGCGCCCCGGCGAAACCCTGTTGCTGAGCGGCAGGTTGCTTACCGGCAGGGATGCCGCGCACAAACGCATGGATAACCTGCTGAAACAGGGACAACCGTTGCCCGACGGCGTCGATTTTACCAATCGCTTTATCTATTACGTGGGACCGGTCGACGCGGTCAGGGATGAGGCTGTCGGTCCCGCAGGCCCGACCACTGCAACCAGGATGGACAAATTCACCGACCTGCTGCTGGAGAGGACAGGATTGGTCGGCATGATAGGCAAGGCAGAGCGCGGCCCGGAAGGACTGGCGGCCATAAAGAAACATGGCGCGGTCTACCTGACGGCTGTCGGCGGCGCCGCCTACCTGGTGTCCCGGGCCATTACCGCTTCCAGGGTGGTGGCCTTTGCGGACCTGGGCATGGAAGCCATCCACGAATTTGAAGTACGGGACATGCCGGTGACCGTTGCCGTGGACAGCAGAGGCAATTCCGTCCACCAGACCGGCCCGGCGCAATGGCAGTCGATTATATTCAGTAAAAAATCTGGTACTCTTTCAACCTGATATTGCCGGATAACACTTGTCTCGCAACGCTTGTCCCCGTATGGAGTTGGGCGGGGAGCGGGAATCCGGTAGAAAATAAAACTCCTTATAAGGAAGGTTTGCTCACTGGATTCCCGTTTTCACGGGAATGACAACTGTTGTCAAACAATATCAGGTTGAATAACTACTAATGCGGCATAACAGCATTCCTGAACCACAACCTTAGAAGACAATCAGTGTGGACTACGATCTCCAGACATTCCGCGGCGATCTCTTCGGCGGCGTCACGTCAGCTATTGTAGCCCTGCCGGTGGCGCTGGCCTTCGGCGTCGCCTCCGGCCTGGGGGCGGCTGCCGGCATATACGGCGCGATCGCGGTCGGCTTCTTCGCCTCGGTATTCGGCGGCACCCGTTCCCAGATATCCGGCCCCACCCCTTCGATGACCGTCGCCATGGCAGTCATTGTGACTACCCATGCCTCCACCCTGGGCGAAGCCCTGACCGTCGTTGTCATGGGCGGTATCCTGCAGGTGCTGCTGGGCATATCCAGGCTCGGCCGCTTCGTTGCCTACACTCCGTACGTGGTTATTTCCGGATTTATGTCCGGCATCGGCATCATCATCATCATCATTCAGCTTCTGCCGTTCCTGGGCGCGCCCACCTCTCCGCACGGACCCATGGGCGCGCTTGGTGAGTTGCCGAATGCACTCGCCGACTTTAACGTCAGCGCCGTTGTCATTGCCACTGTCAGCCTGGCCATAGGCGCGTTCTGGCCGCGCCGGCTGGGCAGATACCTGCCTTCCCCGCTTGCATCGCTGGTAGCGGGCACACTGCTGGGCGTGCTGTGGCTGACAGACGTCCCGGTCATCGGGCAAATACCCATGGGCCTTCCCGAATTGCAGTTTACTGTTCCAACAGTCGATTTCCTGGTAAGCGCCGTGCACCCGGCGATCATTCTCGCCCTGCTCGGTTCCGTGGACAGTCTTCTCACTTCCCTGATTGCCGATTCGCTCACCGGCACGCAGCACAGACCGAACCGGGAACTGGTGGGCCAGGGTATCGGCAACATGGTTGCCGGGCTGTTCGGGGGACTGCCGGGCGCAGGCGCTACCATGGGCACCGTGACCAACATACGCGCCGGCGGTTCGACGCCGATGTCGGGCGTATTGCGTTCCGTGCTCCTGCTGATGCTGTTGCTGGGTCTTGCCCGGTATGTGGCACCGATTCCCCATGCCGCCCTGGCCGGCATCCTGGTGAAGATTGGCTGGGACGTCATTGATTGGCGATTCCTGACCCTGGTCCACCGTATCCGGCGGGAACACCTGCTGGTCATGCTGCTGACGCTGGGCCTGACCGTGTTCGTAGACCTGGTCACCGCTGTGGCAATAGGATTGATTGCAGCAGGCATGACTCATGCGCAGCAACTGGAAACCCTGGAACTCGACAGCGTGATTTCGGCGCCGTTGCTGGACCGGACGTTTTTCTCACAATACAAGGAAATGTCCCTGACTGATCCCTATTCGGCGCGGGTCGGCCTGGTCGCGCTGAAGGGGAGTTTCACCGTGGCGTCCTCCAGGAAACTGGTCGAGGTCATAGGCGAAGACATCAAGGACCATGAGGTGGTGATCTTCGATTTCTCGGAGACCACTTACCTTGACGACAGCGCCGCCATGGTCGTGGAGCGACTCATGAACGTCGCCGATGAAGAGCAGACCAGGTATATCGTAATGGGCCTGCCGATGCATATCGCACATACTCTCCACACGCTTAACATCCTGCAAGTGGTGCCGGAGGAGCGCGTCGTCGAAACGCTGGACGAGGCCAGGGAGGTTGCGTACAATCTTGTCGAAGAACGTGGGACAGGCAATGAATGACCTCAAGGCAATGATCTTCGACATGGATGGCACCCTTGCCGACACGGAAGAGTTGCATCGCCGCGCCTTCAATCTCGCCTTCAGGGAACACGCCTGCCCTCTTAACTGGTCGCGCCTCGAGTACAGGCAACTGCTCTCCATTTCCGGCGGCAGGGAAAGAATTTACCACTGCCTGCAGCAGGCCGGCGTGGCCGGCGCCGAACTGCAGCGGACCGCGGACGCCGTGCATCAAAAAAAATCCGCCTTGTACAGGCAGATACTGGTGTCCGACGTCATAAAACTGCGCCCCGGCATCCGCCGGCTGGCGCTGGAATGCCGCGCGGCGGGCCTGAAACTCGCAATCGCAACCAGTTCCTCCACCAACAACGTCAATACCCTGTTGAGCAGGACCTTCGGCAGCGCCGGCAACGACTTTTTCCCGGTGGTGGTTACCTGCGACGTGGTTGCAGAGAAGAAACCTTCGCCGGCCGTCTACATTCGCGCCCTGTCGGAACTGGGACTGAAGGCGGAACACTGCATCGCCGTTGAAGACACGCCAAACGGCAACCTCGCCGCGCTGGCGGCCGGCATACATACGGTCATCACCACCCATCCCCTGACCGTGGACAATGATTTTTCCGGGGCGTCGCTGGTATTGAACCACCTGGGAGAACCGGACAAGCCCTTCAAGGTGGCGGCAGGCGCTGCATACGGGCGCCATTTCGTCGACCTCGACCTGTTGAGAACGATCCACGGCGCCGCCAGCGCGGCCGGGCCATACCTGTCACGCCGGGCACGGGCCGCCGTCTGACGAGCGCGATGACCCTGACCGAGTTACGCTATATCGTCGCCGTATCCCGTGAACTGCATTTCGGCAGGGCCGCCGCGGCATGCTTCGTCAGCCAGCCTACGCTCAGCGTGGCGATAAAGAAACTGGAAGACGAACTGGACGTGACCATCTTCGAACGGCGCCCCCATGACGTCACCATCACGCCCGCAGGCCGGCGCATCGTGGAACAGGCGATTACCGTGCTGGAACAGGTGAACGCCATCAGGACCATCGCCGGTTCGGAAAAAGACCAGTTGCAAGGCGCCCTGAAACTGGGCGTCATCTACACCATCGGACCTTTCCTGTTGCCCCATCTCATCCCCGTACTCAACCGCGAGGCCCCGGAGTTGACGCTCATCATCGAAGAGGACTTTACGCTGAACCTCGCAGAGCAGTTGAAGCGCGGGGAACTGGACATGATCATCATCTCAACGCCGTTCGAGCAGCCGGGCGCCACCCTGGAAGTGCTTTACCGGGAGCCGTTCACGGTGATGCTGCCGAAAAACCACCGGCTGTCGCGCAGAAAACAGGTCAGGGCGGACGACCTGGTGGAGGACACCCTGCTGCTGCTCAAATCAGGCAATTGTTTCAGGGACCAGGTCATGGACGCCTGCCCCGCCTGTAAAGGCGACATTTTTTCCAGGGACAAGATCCAGAAGACCCTGGAAGGCAGTTCCATCGAAACGATCAAGCAGATGGTGGCGGCCGGCTCCGGCGTCACCGTACTGCCGTCCACCGCGATACGGGAACAGGACGGCCTGGGCAGGCTGGTCGAATACCGGCCGTTTGCAAAACCCGTGCCGGAACGGGACATCGCCCTGGCCTGGCGCAATACCTATCCGAAAAAACAACTGGCGCAGCTTGTCAGCCGGATCATCCGGCAATGCGACATTCCCGGCACGCGGGAATCAGCCCCTGATAAGTAAAATCCTGCAAACCCGCTCTCTCCCCGTCATTCCTGCGAAGCCTGCCCCTGCATGCTGTAGGCAGGGGGCAGGAATCCAACAGGCAACAAAACTCCTTATAAGGAATGTTTTTTCACTGGATTCCCGCCCCCCGCCTGCGCGGGGGCAGGCTTCGCGGGAATGACGAAGGGGGGGACTTTACGTATAAGTCTCATTTAATTACAAGGAACGCCGCAGCATCCCCCCTGATCACCCTAAGCACCAGCGTGCTGTCCATTTCGTCCACCAGTTGCCTGAATGCCTGCAGGTCCGGAACCGCCTGCTGGTTGACGGAGGTGATGATATCGCCTTTTCTCAACCCGGCGGACCAGGCCCGGGACCCGCGCTCGACCGCCATGATCACCACGCCCTTGACCCGGTTAAAATAGGGGTGGTCCTCCTCGATATCGCCCAGCGTCACCCCCTGCAGGCGCGGGTTGTGAGTTCCCTGGGCCAGCTTGAATTCTTTGGAAGCGGTTATCCTGGCTTTCAGGGTCTGCCTGGCGCCGGCGCGCAGGATCTCGAACATGACCTCTTCACCCACGGGCAGCAGGCCGATGTGGTTCCTGACGTCGGCAGCCGCTTTTACCTGTTTTGAGTTGATGGAGACAATGATGTCCCCCGGTTGCAGGCCGGCTTCCTGCGCCGGGGAATCAGGCATCACGCTGTTCACTACTGCGCCTTTCTGGTTCCTTATGCCGAAAGCCTCCGCCAGGTCGGGGTTCAGGTCCTGCACCTGCACGCCGATGAAGCCCCGCTCCACCATCCCCGTGTCGAGCAGTTGCTCCATGATCTGCAGCGCCATATTGATGGGTATCGCAAACCCGATGCCGATGTTGCCGCCGCTGCGGGAAAAGATGGCCGTATTGATGCCCACCAGTTCACCCTTGAGGTTGACCAGCGCGCCGCCGGAATTGCCCGGATTGATGGACGCGTCGGTCTGGATAAAGTCCTCGTAACCCTCTATGCCGAGACCGCTGCGGCTGAGCGCGCTGACAATCCCCGAAGTAACCGTCTGTCCCAGGCCAAACGGGTTGCCTATCGCCACCACGAAATCGCCTACCCTCAAGCCGTCCGAGTCGGCGACCCCGATATCGGTCAGGTTCTCCGCCGGCACCTTGATCACGGCCACGTCCGTTGCCGGGTCGGAACCGACTATCTCCGCGTCAAAATGGCGCCCGTCACGCAGGGTGACGGTGATCTGCACGGCATTGGCGATAACGTGGTTGTTGGTCAGCACCAGGCCGCGTTCGGCGTCGACAATGACGCCGGAACCGAGGCTCTGGGTCTTGCGCTCCAGCGGCTGGTCCGGCATGTTGAAAAAACGCCGGAAAAACGGGTCGGAGAACAACGGGTTCTGGCGCACCTGCACCCGCCCCTCGGTGGCGATGTTGACCACGGTCGGCGTTACCTGTTCCAGCATCGGCGCAAGACTGGGAAGTTCCTGCCCCTCCACGGCGCCGGGCAGCGCCGCACGGGCGGTCCCGGCAAATACCAGGGCCACAATCAGCGCCATGCCCATACCGGACTTCATGGCGCGCAAAGCTGTACGACGCCTTTTCCACACAAGTGAGAGTCCGGTCAAATATTGTGTCGCCTGACAGGCGACTGGTTGTCTCACTGGATTCCGGCCTCCGCCGGAATGACGAAGGAGACATGTCGCCTGCCTCTTCCCCGTCATACCGGCCAGGGATTGGCCGGTATCCAGGAACAGGGACGTACTCAGACGCGTTGCCGGAGGCAACGCCTTTTTAATGTTAAGCATAGTGTTGTCCGTAGTATCCGTGGTTACCTATTAGAAGGCAGCAGGGGCAAAAGTTCCCTTTTCCGTCACATTCGCCGTTATACCCGGTAGGCTGTGCCGGTCATCACCTTTGCGCAACCGCGCATCAGTATCCGCACCGGCAGCGGCAACTCAACGCCGCCCGCGTCCCGCGCAACGGACGCATGCTGCATTTCATCACGGCGCATCTGTTGCAATATGGAGCGGCTCCTGCGGTCCTGTTCCGGCAGCAGTTCCAGGTGCCTGTCCAGGTGTTCTACCACCTGGCGCTCCGTTTCCATGACAAAGCCCAGGCTCCATTCATCGCCCGCCGCACCGGCCGCGGCGCCGATGGCGAACGAACCGAAGTACCATAACGGGGTAAGGTAGCTGACATGGCTGTCCAGTTCCCTGACCCTGGCTTCGCACCAGTCCAGGTGCTCGCCCTCCTCCGCGGCAGCCTGCAGCATGGCGTCACGCACCCGCGCGTCCCTTGCGGCAACGGCGTGACCGGCATACAGGGCCTGGGCCGCCACCTCCCCGGCGTGGTTCACCCGCATCAGCGCGGCGCTGCGCACCCTGTCCTCATCCCCGCAGCCTGCTCCCGAAAAAACGGGGGTCATCCCGCCGTCCTCCCGCGCCTTCCTGTCGCCTTCTCGTGTCATTCCCGCCCCCCCTTTCGTCATTCCCGCGCAGGCGGGAATCCAGTCAGGCAAACCGTCGCCGGAGGCGACACCCCTGACTTTTTCAAATCCCATGATCAAATGATCCAGGGCGCTGTAGTCCCGTCTGTTCATAACCGCTACATTCTATAACAAATCCTGATATTGACATAAAAACAGATAATCCGTAAGATTGCGCTCTTTTCACCGGAATTAATCGGATCCTGATGAAAACCTATACCGCAACACCGGCAGACATCAAGCCCGACTGGTACGTCGTCGACGCCAGGGGCAAAGTCCTGGGCAGGCTTGCCACGGAAATCGCCCGCCGGCTGCGCGGCAAGCACAAACCGGAATACACGCCGCACATGAATACCGGTGATTACGTCATCGTGATCAACGCAAAGGACGTCCAGGTGACGGGAAACAAGGCAAGCAGCAAGACCTATTACCGCCACACGGGTTACCCCGGCGGCATCAGGTCCATCACCTTCGATAAACTGGTCCGTTCGAAGCCGGAACGGGTCATTGAAAAAGCGGTCAAGGGCATGCTGCCCAAAGGCCCTTTGGGACGGGACATGTTCCGCAAGCTGCGGGTCTATGCCGACGGCAATCACCGCCACGCCGCGCAGCAGCCGAAACCGCTGGAGTTGTAACGCAACCATCACAACCGGATACACCATCATGGCAGACGAGATTTATTACAGCACCGGCCGCAGGAAAAGCTCCAGCGCGCGGGTGTTCCTGAAGAAAGGCAGCGGCAATATTGTCATCAACAACCGCACCATGGAACAGTATTTCGGCAGGGAAACCGGCAGGATGATCGTTCAGCAACCCCTGGAAAAGCTCGACATGCTGGGAAATTTCGATATCAACGTCACCGTCAGTGGCGGCGGGATATCCGGCCAGGCCGGCGCAATCCGGCACGGCATCACCCGGGCGCTGATGAAGTACGATGAGAGCCTGCGCAAGACGCTGCGCCAGGCCGGGTTTGTCACCCGCGACGCCCGCGAAGTCGAACGCAAGAAAGTCGGACTGCACAAGGCCAGGAAGCGCCCGCAATACAGCAAACGCTGATTTTGCCGGGGACCGGGGACGGACTTCAAGTCCGTCCCTTATGCGTCCCCCGCCATGCAGTTACTCCCCCAGTACCTCCCGTGGAAACTTCTCCGCGAATTCGCCATCGTCCACGCGCAGCGCCGGTTCCACCAGGATCTTTCCGTTTACCGGGCACCAGGGGCGGATGTAACGGAATACCGCCTCCGAACTGTCCGCCTCGAACGCGGCGATGCCCCAGTGGGATGCAGCCTGGCCCTCGAAAATCACCTTCACATCACCGGACCCTTCCCCCCGGCGCTCGGAATGCCTCAAAGTACCCTTTGATACTTCCTTGATTTCTTCCGGCATGATCTCGAAATAGCAGATAAATAACATGGTTGTGCTCCTCTTTACTCTGGTGGGGACGGACCCCCGCTGACAACATGCGGGGGCATGCTTAAGTTCGTCCCCGGTGGCTATCCGGGTAAGGACCCAGCAGGGCTATCAACACGGTGCCGACCGCGACCAGCGCGGCCACGACCCATAATGCGCCGGCATAATTGCCGGCATGGTCGTGGTACAGGCCCATCAACGGCGAACCGGCCATTGATCCCAGTTGGAATGCGGAAAACATCAGGCCGTAGATGAGCCCGAACGCGCGCGGCCCGAAATAGCGGCTGCAGATGTAAGCGATCTCGCTGATCTCCGACCCCGTCGCCATCCCCACCAGCACGGCGGCGATGAGCACGGGGACGCCGGCAGCCCCGCTCGCCAGGATGACGATGCCGGCCAGCAGGCCCAGCAGGAAGCAGGCCGCCACGTACGGCGCAAAGAAATAATCCATGAGGAACCCCGCCAGGAGCCTCCCGGCGATCAGGCCCAGGGCCAGGGAACTCATGTACAGCGCGGCGTCGGCCGGCGCCACCCCGCGGTCTGTCAGCAAGGGCACCAGGTGGGCGATCACGCTGGTAATGCCGATGCCCACCAGCATGAACGATACCAGGATGAGCCAGAAACTGCGGGTGCGCGCGGCATCCCGGCAGGACAACCCGGGGGCCGGGGGCGCCGCCCCGTTCTCACCGGCGCCGTCGGGCGCCGAGGAACCGGGCCGCGCGGCGTCGCCGGCGCCCGCCGCTTGCGCCGGGCCGCCGTCCGGCTTCAATCCCATCTCTGCCGGGCTCTCCCTCAGCACGAACACCACCATGGGCAGGGCCAGCGCCAGTACTGCCGCGCCGAACCCGGCATAAGCCATGCGCCAGCCGTAATTATCGATCATCAGTTGCGCCAGCACGGGCACCAGCATCGCCCCGACACCGAAACCCGACAGCGAGATGCCCAGGGCGATACCCCGGCGCCGTTCGAACCAGGCGATCAGCACCCGGGAATAACTCTGCGGCAGGGTGCCCGCGCCCACGAACGGGACCAGGAAATACAAGGCGTAGAAATGCCATAAACTGGCGCTGAGCAAGGCCATGGAAGCGACAGTGAGGCCCATCAGTATCACTGAGAGAATCAATACCCGGCGCACGCCGAACCTGTCGATGATGAAGCCGAGGCTGGGCGAGGCGAGGACCACGGCAAAATTGGTCATGGTAATAGCGAACGACAACTCGCCGCGGGTCCAGCCGAATTCATCTGCCAGGGGTTTGACGAACACGCCGAAGGCGAAAATCGTGAACATGGCATAGCTGAAACCCATGCCCACAAAGCCGGTGGCGACGTTCCACCAGCCGTAGAATATCCCTCGCGGCTGGTCAGTCACAGTAATGATTGGGGACGGACTTCAAGTCCGTCCCCGGTAGGGCTTGGGCGATTGGGGACGGACTTCAAGCATGCCCCCGCATGTTGTCAGCGGGGGTCCGTCCCCGGCCAGACCTGTCCCCGGCAGTGCCTATAACTGCACCTCACCGGCCAGGAGATAACCCGGTTCGGGCGTATCCTCCAGCGACCAGCCTCCCATCAGGTAATGGTGCACGATACGAATGGCCGTCAGGCCCACGTGCTCGGCAAAGCCGTCCAGGTCGCTGAAACGGTCGGCCAGCTTGTTCATGACGTAGCCGCGCATGGGTTCATACGCCCAGATGGGAACGAATTCCACAAATGCCTGCTGGCAGGCGTCCTGCAGCGCCTCGATGTAATCACAGCCGCGGCTGAACCCGGCCCGGTCCGCCAACCCGTAGCGCCCGGGCACGAACCTGTCCCAGTCCAGGTCCAGGAAGCCGCGCATGAACCTGACGAAATTCGCCAGGTGGATATCCGGCATCAGCCCGTAACGGGCATTGGCCAGTATGGTATCCGATGAGAACAGCAGCTTCTCCTCGGCGAACCAGGCGGCCAGGTTGCCGGAACCGTGGGTGGGACCGGGGTTCAGCAGCGCCAGGTCCACGCCGTCCACGTTGATCCGGTTTTCCGCGCCGGTCAGCACCCGGGTCGGCTGGAGCTGGCCTTCGGCCCCGCGCAGTTTCACGACCTTGGCGCAAATCTCGTCGGCGATGATCTCTGCGCCCGGCGCCAGGTCGGCGGCAAAACCGGCGTGATCCAGGTGGTCGTGGGAATAGATCACCGTGGTGATCTCCCGTCCCGGCACGGCTTCGCCGATGGCGCGGGCGTAGGCGCGGGCCCGGCCCGGCGTGCCGAAGGTATCGAACGCGATCACGCCTTCCCGGCCCTCGATGAAAATAGTCCTGCAGACCCCGTCGCTGATGGTCCAGAGCCGCTCCGACAGGCGTTCAACCTGCATGTCCGGTTCGAAGGCCAGGTACGGCTGGGCCTCGTCCGTCGTAAATAATCCCCTGTTTTCGCTCATGGCCGCTACGTACCCGGTCAGAACGGCGTGGTGTCGGGGTGCATGTTGCCTTCGATGCCCCAGCCCCCGGTCAGGTAGGTCTGCATGTACCTTGAGAGGTTCATCGCGCAGTACTCATGGAAGCGGAACAGGTTGCCGAACGAGGCGGACAGCTTC
This sequence comes from Gammaproteobacteria bacterium, assembly GCA_965204045.1. GTDB lineage: Bacteria > Pseudomonadota > Gammaproteobacteria > Eutrophobiales > Eutrophobiaceae > JAAXHV01. The sequence goes on along the minus strand of CBDBDW010000002.1, from coordinate 2,231,675 downwards.
TCTTCGGTGTAGCGGCATACGCGGTCCCAGTCATGGGGGTCCAGCCCGTCGATAATGGCCTGCTGGGCAAAATCGGCCATCAGGTCGTAATATTCCAGGTTGTCGATGAAGCCCTGCCGGTCGGTGATCCAGAAATGGCCGGGAATGAACATGTCCCAGTCCAGGCTCAGGAAACGCTTCATGCTCGGCACGTAGGGCTTGAAGTGCCAGTCAGGGAAAAAGGTGTAACCGACGCCGGGGATGACGGTGTCCACCATGAACAGGATTTTGCTCTGGGGAAACCAGGCGGCGATATTGCCGTCGCCGTGGGTCGGACCGGGGTACAGCAGTTCGAAGTAAACCCCGTCGATTTCATAGGACTTGCGTTCACCGTCCCAGGCTTCCGTGGCCGGCAACTGGCCGTCGGACCTGCGCGCCGCCACCACGTCGGCGCACAAGCGGTGGGCGATGATGTCCGCGTCCGGGGCCATGTCCGCGGCAAAGCCGGTGTGATCCAGGTGGTCGTGGGAGTAGACAATGGTGTGGATCGGCTTTTTCGGGAACACCCGGCCGATGGCGCCGGCATAGGCCCTGGCGGTGCCGGGCGTGGTCAGGGTATCGAAGGCGATGACGCCCTTGTCGCCCTCCAGGAAGATGGAGCGGTAGATCCCCTCGCTGACGGACCAGATTTTATCGCGCACCGGACTGTAGGAGATGTCCCGCCACGCCCCCATGATGGGATGGGGCATGGGAATGGTGAAAATACCGCCGTGATCACACTCCGGCTGGCCTGCGCCGTTGCCGTTGTCTTTGTCCGCCTCGCTCACGTTCCTCTTCTGTCTCTCCAGGCATTGTCCGGTATGCGGAAGTATATCATTATTTACAGGACACCCATGTTATTTACAGGACACCCATGTTATTTACAGGACACCCATGTAACTTTGGTGGGTGTCCTGCAATTTACTTGGGTGTCCTGGAATTACTTATATGAAGATGAAGCGGGCCAGGAAGATCAGCGCCAGGAACCATACTCCCGTTGATATTTCCCGGTGTTTGCCGCTTGCCAGTTTGACGCTGACGTAGGTGATGAATCCCACGGCGATGCCGTCGGCGATGGAGAAGGTCAACGGAATCGCGACGATGGTGAGCAGCGCCGGGAGCAGTTCGGTGGCGTCGTCCCAGGCCAGGTCCCGCATGCCGCCGAGCATCAACAGGGCCACGAACACCAGGGCGCCGCTGGTGGCGAATTCCGGCACCATGCGCGCCAGGGGCGCCAGGAATATGGCGAGCAGGAACAGGACGCCGACCGCCACAGCGGTCAACCCGGTGCGGCCGCCGCCGGCAATGCCCGCCACGCTTTCCACGTAACTGGTCACCGGGGTGCAGCCGAGGCAGGCGCCGACCACGCTGGAGGAACTGTCGGCCTTCAGCGCCCGGTCCAGGTCGCGCACCGTCCCCTGCCCGTCCACCAGGCCGGCGCGGTGGGCAACGCCCATCAGGGTGCCGGTGGTGTCGAACAGGTTGACGAACAGGAACGCGGCTATCACGCTGATCATGCCCACGTCCAGGGCGCCGGCAATATCCAGTTGCAGAAAGGTCGCGGCCATGTCCGGCGGCGCGGACACCAGCCCCTGCCAGGTCACCAGGCCGGCGAACAGGCCTGCACACGTCACTGCCAGGATGCCCAGCAGGATGGCGCCGGGAACGCCGCGCACGCCCAGGCCGGCAATGAGCAGGAAACCGACGCCCGCGAGCATGGGCTCGGGCCGGGTCAGGTCGCCCAGGGTGAGGATGGTGGCGGGACTGGCTACAACGATACCGCCGTTCTGCAGGCCGATAAACCCGATGAACAGGCCTACCCCGCAACCCATGGCCAGGCGCAGGTTCATGGGGATGCTGTTCAGCATCCAGCGGCGCAGGCGGGTGACGCTGATGATGACGAACAGCACCCCGGAAAGGAACACCGCGCCCAGTCCCACCTGCCAGCTATAGCCCAGGCTGCCGACCACCGTGTAGGTGAAGAATGCGTTCATGCCCATGCCCGGCGCCAGCCCCACCGGCCAGTTGGCGTACAGGCCCATGATCAGGCAGGCCAGCGCCGAGGCCAGGCAGGTGGCGACGAAACTTGCGCCCTGGTCGATGCCCGCGGCGGCCATCATCTGCGGGTTGACGAAGATGATGTAGGCCATGGTGACAAAGGTGGTGCATCCCGCCAGCAACTCGGTGCGGACTTTAGTGCCGTGTTCGGCGAGCCGGAAGCGGCGTTCCAGGAATGTGGTGAATATGTCTGTCATGCCCTTTTCCGTCATGCCGGGCTTGACCCGGCATCCAGTATTATAAAGTGTCGCCCATGGCGACACATTATTCCACTGGATTCCGGCTTTCGCCGGAATGACGAAGTGGGCGGAAATGTCGCAATGATGATTGATCCTGTCGCAATTATAACCCTGCGCGCAGGTGATACATATACCGGAGTCAGAGTAAAATTACCGGATGAACGGTCATGCGCGTATCGTCATCGTCGGCGGCGGCATCATGGGGGTCGGGCTGCTCTACCACCTGGCCGAGGAGGGTTGCACCGACGCGGTCCTGATTGAGAAAGGCGAACTCACCTCCGGTTCGACCTGGCATGCGGCCGGCCAGTGCCCGAACTTTGTCGGCAATTACAACCTCGCCAAAATCCACCAGTACAGCATTTCCCTGTATAAAAAGCTGGAGGACCTTACCGGGCAATCGGTAAGCTGGCATACCTCGGGCAGCGTCCGGTTTGCCCTGACGGAGCACGATATCGACTGGTTCAAACACGTGAAGGGGATTGCGGACAACGTCGGCTTCCACATGGAGATCATCGGCGTCGACAAGATCCGGCAGCTCAACCCGTTCATCTCCACCGATGGCGTCCTGGCCGGGGCGTGGACCCGGGACGACGGCCACGCGGACCCGGCGGGGCTGACCAACGCCATGGCGCGCGGCGCGCGCAACATGGGCGCCAGGATTGTCCGGCACAACCGTGTCATCGACATCAACCCCCTGCCCTCCGGCGAATGGGAAGTGGTAACCGAAAACGGCGTCATCGTTGCGGAAAGCGTGGTGAACGCGGCCGGCTGCTATGCCAGGCAGGTGGCGCAGATGGTGGGCGCGGACCTGCCGATCTGCAATATCCAGCACCACTATCTCGTCTCCGGGCCGATACAGGAATTCATCGACCGGGAGGAAGAGATACCGGTGATGCGCGACCCCTACGCTTCGGCCTACCTGCGCCAGGAACAGAAGTCCGGGCTCATCGGCATTTACGAGCACGCCAACCTGGCCGAAGCCTGGCCGCCGCGGGGCCTGCCGGAATGGGAGGCGGACAGCGAACTGTTTGACGATGACCTCGACCGCCTGATGCCCTGGCTCGAGCGGGCGCTGGAGCGCATGCCGATCATCGAAAACGCCGGCATCAAACGCATCGTCAACGGCGCCATTCCCCATCCCGCGGACGGCCCTCCTCTTTTGGGACCGGTCGCCGGACTTAAGAACTTCTGGCTCTGCTGCGGTTCCTCGTTCGGCATTGCGCAGGGCGCGGGGTGCGGCAAGTACCTGGCGCAATGGATGCTGCACGGCGATGCGGAGATCAACATGACCGGCTTCGACCCGCGCCGTTTCGGCGCTTTTGCCGACGAAAGCTACATGAAGGACAAGGGGCGCCAGGATTACAGCATGACCTACTTCACCCCCCTCCCCGGCGAAGAACTGCCCGCGGCGCGCCCGCGGCGCACCAGTCCGCTGTACGAAAAACTCAAGGCGCGGGGCTGCGTGTACACCGAGACGTTCGGCTGGGAACGGCCCAAGTGGTTCTCCCCCGACGGCCGCGAAGAGGAATACGGCTACCGGCGCAACAACGTGTTCGACGTGGTGCGGGACGAGTGCCTGGCGGTGCGCGAGCGGGCCGGCATCCTGGATTTATCGGGTTTTGCCAAGTACGACGTGACCGGCGCCGGCGCCCATGCTTTCCTGGATCGAATTTGCGCCAACAGGATGCCGAAAAAGGGTGGCATAGTCCTTGCCCACGTGTTGTCCGAACGCGGACGTATCGGCGGCGAGATGACCATCACCCGTCTTGCCGATGACCACTTCTACGTGTTGTCCGCAGCCGGCGCCGAACTGCGCGACCTTGACCATTTGACCCTGAGCAGACGCGCAGGTGAACAGGAATACCTGGGGACGGACCCCCGCCTGCAACATGCGGGGGCAGGCTTGAAGTCCGTCCCCGTTCAGTCCGTGTGGGCGGATGAGCAGGTTCAGGTCGCCAACGTCACCGATGAGCGCGGCGTGCTGGTGTTGGCCGGGCCGCGTTCCAGAGATGTCCTTGCCCGGCTAACGGACACACCTTTGGACAGCGGCGCATTCCGCTGGTTGAGCGGGAAGGAAATCACTGTTGCGGGAAGGCCCGTCCGTGCATTGCGAGTGAACTACGTGGGCGAACTGGGCTGGGAACTGCACCCGTCGATGGAACACCTGGAGGAGTTGTACGATGCCCTGCAGGAGACAGGCGCCGCTTTCGGCCTGACCGATTTCGGGCTGTATGCGGTCAACAGCCTGCGCCTGGAGAAGGGGTACCGGGGCTGGGGCGCGGAACTGACCAACGAAGTCACCATGATCGATGCGGACATGAAGCGTTTTCTCAGGCTGGACAAGGATGACTTCACGGGGAAACGGGCCACCCTGGAGCAACAGGCCCGGATTACCGGGGACGGATTCAAGTCCGTCCCCCCGGATCGGCAAGCCGCCCTGCGACTCGTGTATTTCGAAGTGGATGCCACCGACTCCGACGTGCGCGGCAGCGAGCCGCTGTACCACGGCGATGCATGCGTCGGCGTGACCACGTCCGGCGGTTACGGCCATTACGTGCGCAAAAGCCTGGGCTTCGGCTACGTCCCACCGGCCCTGGCGCAACCCGGCACGGAACTGGGCGTCGACCTGCTGGGAGAACGGCGCCCGGCGCGGGTGCTGAAAGATCCCGTCTACGATCCCGCCAATGAACGGCTGAGGCTGTGATGCCGGATACAGGAACCGGCCGGTCGGAACTCCCCCCACGCGCCGAAGTGGTGGTCATAGGCGGCGGCGTGATTGGCTGTTCCATCGCCTATCACCTGGCCAAATTCCAGTCCATGGAAGTCGTATTGCTGGAACGCCGGCAACTCACATCGGGGACCACCTGGCACGCAGCCGGCCTGATCGGGCAGTTGCGCGGCTCCATGAACATGACCCGGCTGGCCCGTTACACCAGGGAACTGTACCAGGGGCTGGAGGCCGAAACGGGGCAGGCCACGGGCTACCGGCAATGCGGGTCTGTGTCGATCGCCACTGCTGAGGAGCGCTTCGAGGAACTGAAACGCAACGCGTCCATGGCGCAGGTGTTCGGCCTGCGCGTGGACGTGGTCACGCCGGAGGAAATCAGCGAGCGCATACCGTTGCTGTATACCGGCGACGTCATCGGGGGCATTCATATTCCTACCGACGGATACGCCAACGCAGTCGATATTACCCAGGCCCTGGCGAAGGGCGCGCGGGCCTGCGGCGCCCGCATCTTCCAGAACGTGAAGGTCACGTCAATCCGCGCCGGCGCCGGCCGGGTCACCGGTGTCGGCACCGAACGCGGCGACATGGAAGCCGACTACGTGGTGCTGTGCGCGGGCATGTGGACCCGGGACCTGGCCGCGGGCATCGGGGTGAACGTGCCGTTGCACGCCTGCGAGCATTACTATGCGCTGTTCGAATCCGTCGCGGGCCTGGACGAGGACCTGCCGGTGATACGGGATTACGACGCCTGCACCTATTACAAGCACGACGCCGGCAAACTGCTGGTAGGCGCGTTCGAGCCCCGCGCCCGGCCCTGGGGCATGGACGGCATTCCCGAGGACTTCTGTTTCGACGAGATCGCCGGTAATTTCGACCACTTCGAACCGGTGTTGCGGGACGCCATGGCGCGGGCGCCGGCCCTGGAAGCGGCCGGCATACAGAAGTTCTTCTGCGGCCCGGAGAGCTTCACGCCCGACGTGCGTTACCACCTGGGCCAGGCGCCGGAGTTCGATAACTGCTTCGTTGCCGCGGGCCTGAATTCCATCGGCCTGCAATCCGCGGGCGGGATAGGCAAGGTGGTGGCGGAATGGATGCGCGCCGGGCGCCCCCCGGCGGACCTGTGGGAGGTGGACGTGCGCCGCAACATGCCGTTCCAGGGCAACCGCAAATACCTGCGCGAGCGCGTGTCCGAGAGCCTGGGGCTGCTCTATGCCAGGCACTACCCCTACCGCCAGTATGAAAGCGCCCGCGGCGTACGCAAATCGCCGCTCTACGAGCGCCTGCAGGCCGCCGGCGCCTGCCACGGCGAGACGGCCGGGTGGGAACGGCCGAACTGGTACGCGCCGCCGGGCGTGGAAGCCCGGTACGAATACAGCTACGGGCGCCAGAACTGGTTCGAATACTCGGCGGCGGAGCACCGCGCGGCGCGCGAAAACGTTGCCCTGTTCGACCAGTCGTCCTTCGCCAAGTACCGCCTGGAAGGACCGGACGCGGCGCGGGCGCTGAACTACGTGTGCGCCAATGACGTTGACGTACGGCCCGGCCGCATCGTCTACACCCAGTGGCTGAACGAGAACGGAGGGATAGAGGCGGACCTGACGGTGACGCGCCTGGAGGAGGACAGTTTCCTGATCGTCACGGCCGCGGCCACGGAAGTGCGCGATTTTCACTGGCTGAAACGGCACATCCCCGGCGACGCCCGTTGCGTGCTCACCAACGTGACCTCGGCCATGGGCGTGATCTCCGTGATGGGGCCCAACGCGCGCGCGCTGTTGCAGCCGCTGGCGCCCGAAGACCTGTCGAACGAGGCGTTCGGGTTTGCGAACAGCCGGGAGATTGAACTGGGTTATGCCCGGGTGCGCGCATCGCGTATCACTTTCGTCGGTGAACTGGGCTGGGAACTGTATATCCCGACTGAGTTCGTCGCCGGCGTTTACGATGAAATCACGGCTGCCGGAGACGCGCTGGGCCTGGCCCATGCCGGTTACCACGCGCTGGATTCGCTGCGCATCGAGAAGGCCTACCGGCACTGGAGCCACGACATCACCGACGAGGACACGCCGCTGGAAGCGGGCCTGGGGTTCACGGTGAAGTTCGACAAACCGGGCGGGTTCATCGGCCGCGACGCGTTGCTGAGGCAGTCCGAACAGGGCCTGCAGAGGCGCCTGCTGCAGTTCAGGCTGCTGGACCCCGAGCCCCTGCTCTACCATAACGAACCGATCCGGCATCGGGGCCGGATTGTCGGTCACGTCACCTCCGGCAGTTACGGTCACACCCTGGGCGGCAGCATCGGCCTCGGCTACGTCGATACCTCTCAGGTGCAGGACATCGGGGAAATGCCGGAAGGCGGCTTCGAGATCGAGGTGGCGGGCGTACGCGTCCCGGCCGAAGCATCGCTGCGCCCCATGTACGATCCCGACAACAGGCGCATCCGCTGCTGATTTATCCCGTCCGTCATACCAGCCACTACATTCGTCATGCCGGGCTTGACCCCCGCCCAACTCCATACGGGGGCAGGCCCGGCATCCAGTGGGATAACGTGTCGCCGGAGGCGACTCTTTGTCCACTGGATTCCCGCATGCGCGGGAATGACGAAGAGGGGGTCAAGCCCTGCCGATGGCTTCCCGGGACAGGAAAATCGGAAACCTCGACCTGACCTCCAGGTCGGCCTCGTCGCTGACATGCTTCGGGAAATGGCTCGCCAGGATTGCCCGCTTTTTCTCGATGGCCTTCTGCAACATGACCGGCTTGCCGCTTTCTTCCCAAACGTTGGGGCTGGTGCGGTCGCCGAAATCCGGGTAGATATATTCGCTCTGCATGACCTTCAGGGTGCGGTCCGAACCCAGGTAATGACCCACTCCACTGGCGCACACCTGTTTGATTTCATCAAAACCCAGGGTTTCCGCGTTCACCTCGATGCCGCGCGTGACCCGCAGGGCCGCGCCGAGCACGTCATTGTCCAGCAGCAGGCTTTCCGGACAGGCGCCCAGCAGGCTTGCGTACATGCCTGCCGATTCGTACACCAGGTTGGCGCCCGCCAGCGCCGCTGACAGGATTGTTCCGGCCCGTTCCGCGCCGGCCTGGAAATCCGGAAATTTCGAATCCGTCATGCCGCAGGCGGTGCCGAACGGCAGGTCATAGACAAGGCCCATCTGTGCGCAGGCTGCGGACAGGAGGCCCTGCTCGGGCGAACCGCCGCTCATGGCGCCGGTGCGCAGGTCCGAGACGAACGGCCAGCCGCCGAGAATGGCCGGGGCGCCCGGCTCGATGGCGTTCACGTACACCAGGCCGCCGAGACATTCGGCCCAGGCCTGGGAAACGGCGCCCGCCAGGCATGCAGGCGTGGTGGCGCCAGCCTGGCCCGCGGACAGCAGCAGCGCCGGCATGCCACCCTGGACCGCGATCCGCAGGCATTCCAGCGATTCCTGCGCGAACTTCATGGGCGGCACCACGAAGCAGTTGGACTGGCTGACAAACGGCCTGGCCCGCCACGCGGCCTCGCCGCCGGCTATGACGTGCAGCATTTCCAGGGTCTTTTCCAGGTGGACGGCTTCGGTCCAGCTTGCAGCAACGTGCTTGCCGGTGCCCATGACCACGCAATAGGCGGTATTGAGGTCCATCTCGTAGTTGTCGGGAATGTCGCGCAACACGCAGGTACGCTGGAACATGTGTATATGCTCACAGGTGTCGGCGATGCGCGCCATGTCGTACAGGTCCTGCGCCGTTGATTCCCGGTAGCTGTTGTTTTCCGGGTCGGCGACCATGACCGCGGCGCCGGCCGTGGAGAAGTGCACCCGGCTGCCGCTGAGGTCCAGGTCGTGCCCGGGGTCCTGGCCGTAGAGCACCAGGTTGCGCCGGGCCAGCGCCATGGCATTTTCGACTACGGACCTCGGCATTCTCAGGCGGCCGTCGTTGCCGAGTACCGCGCCGGCAGCGGTACAGGTCTCAATGCAATGCGGCGTGGCTTCGCTGAAGCCGACTTCTTCCAGGATCCTGAAGATATTTTCGTTTACGGCCCCCACGTCGGCGTCTTTCAAAGGCCGGAACTGGCCGCCCGCCTCGCCGGGACGAACGGGCTTGAGTTCATCAGCCAGGGGCGCGCTACGTAGCGCCCTGCGCGCCTTTCTGCCGCCGGATTGTCTCGCCATCGTTTTTCCCCCTGCGTTTGGAATAACAGGTCACCCTGTCCGTCGTGCCGGGTTTGACCCGGCATCCAGTATTATATAGTGTCGCCTCCGGCGACGCATTATCATCCCACTGGCTTCCGGCCTTCGCCGGAATGACGGAGGGGGCAGGCGCGGGACAAAGGGGGCATGCGCCGGAATGACGGGCGCCGGAGTTTACGCAGCGACGGCTGTGCGCGTCGTCACCAGGCGCGTGCCGGTATCCGCGGCTTCCGCCGCATCACGGCAGTACGCATCTGCGCCGACCGCCCTGCCGAATTCCTCGTTCAGCGGAGCCCCGCCGACCATGACGATATAGTCGTTGCGGATGCCCTGCGACACCAACTCGTCAATGACGACCTTCATGTAGGGCATGGTGGTGGTAAGCAGGGCCGACATGCCGAGAATATCCGGCCTGTGCTGCTCCAGGGCGGCAAAATAGTCTTCGACACTGTTGTTGATGCCGATGTTGACAACCTCGAAACCGGCTCCTTCCATCATCATGCCCACCAGGTTCTTGCCGATGTCGTGGATGTCGCCCTTGACGGTGCCGATCACCATCTTGCCGATGGGCTTGGCCCCGGTCTCCGCCAGCAACGGGCGCAACACCTCCATGCCGCCCTTCATGGCGTTGGCCGCCAGCAGCACCTCCGGCACGAACAGGATGCCGTCGCGGAAATCGATCCCGACTATCTGCATGCCGCCGACCAGCGCTTCGTTCAGCACCTTGTCCGCGCCCCAGCCCCGGTCCAGCAGCAGCTCCGTGCCTTCGACGATCTCGTCCCTGAGGCCGTCATACAGGTCGTCGTGCATCTGCTCCACCAGCTCGGAATCGTCGAGTTCCGACAGGACCAGTTCTTCTTCCTGGTCTTCAACCCAGTTGTCTAACGCCGCTTCTTGTATCATCACAGTCATGCCTCATGAGTTACGCAAGGAAACCTGGGGTCAGAGAAAAATACCCGGCTCCGGATCAACAGCATCCACCGGCGCGGGCATTTTTACTCTGACCCCGATAATCCCGTGACACCGGAAATTCCGCGCAAGTCTGAATTAGACTGCATTTCCGTGTATATAAAAGCACGACATTGTTGCATCCAAATGCGACATAAACGGTCAATTATGTGCAACAGGCAGGGCAATCTTAAAGTCGTGTCCAAGTGGTTGACCTGATGCGGTTATCATTATAACAGTATTTGTAACTACTCACCCCCACTCGTCCTTCCTGCACTGCTCCTCGTTCGTCATTCCCGCGCCCCCCTCCGTCATTCCCGCGCCCCCTCCGTCATTCCGCGCAGGCGGGAATCCAGTGAAAAAACCTGTCCCGGCGGGACACCTTATAACGTGTCGCCTGCGGCGACTATGTTATTGACTGGATTCCTGCCTTCGCAAATGACGAACAGGGGGGTGAGTAGTTACGAATAATCAAAAACAGGTAAAGATGACTCAAGCCGGGTAAGATCGGGCGCTATGGTTCCCCTGATGCTGTAGAGGCGCTTTTATGTTTTGATGTCATTACATCTTATGCTATGATGTCTGATATGAGAACAACACTGACAATTGACGACAGGATCGCCAAAGCACTGAAGGATGCCGCCCATCGCACCGGCAAAAGCTACAAACAGGTTGTTAACGAGACCTTGCGCGCCGGCCTGTCCGCCGGCCGCATCATGGATGAAGCGAAACCCTACCGCTTGAAACCCGTTTCCATGGGGGACGTGGCAGGCGGCTATAACCTGGACAAGGCTCTGGAATTGGCAGAACACCTGGAAGATGAGGAGATTGCCAGAAAACTGGAACTGAACAAGTGATCCTGGTTGACGCCAATCTTCTGATATACGCCGTGAACCGCGATGCCGTCCGGCATAAACAGGCGCGCAGGTGGCTGGAACAGGCGCTTTCGGGGCCGATGGAAATCGGACTGGCCTGGATTGTAATCCTGGCGTTTATCCGTGTAACAACCCGCGCCGGCATTCTGGCAAAACCGTTGCATTATACCCAGGCGCTTGCCTGGGTTGACAGTTGGCTGAACCGGCCCCAGGTTGAATTGATAAGCCCCGGAGATCGCCACTGGCCGATTTTGAGGAACCTGCTGAACAGTGCCGGAAGCGCAGGTAACCTGACCTCGGATGCCCATCTCGCCGCATTGGCCATTGAATACGGCGCTGAAATCTATTCGGCGGATTACGACTTTCGCCGCTTCAACGGTGTTACCCATGTAAATCCGTTGGAAGACTGAATTCCTTGAGAAAATCGGCGGAAAGAAGCCGACCGGCGTATGAAAAAGAGGGAAGAATATCTTCGGCGCCGCGGCATACCGGGTATCTGGTAGCGGGGGCAGGATTTGAACCTGCGACCTTCGGGATATGAGCCCGACGGGCTGCCGAACTGCCCCACCCCGCAATAGGGTTGGTGATTATATAACACACAAACATGGTTTTCAAAGTCAATTTTGCTCTTGTCAGAAATTGCTCCACGTCCTTCACTGCCGGGTCGATATAGGCAATGCCGAAAATCAGGTCCAGGTTGCCGATGGGGTTGGCGAAAATCTCCACCTCGCCGCCGTAGTATTCCGCATCGGAGTTGTACACGGCGCCGGAGGCGCCGATGAACTGGAATACCTGGTAAGCAGCCCGACGCGTTTTTGGACTCGTTTTCGGGCATTTTGCTGTAAATATTTTCGAATTTTTTTGTTCCGTTGTGTATAATTATCCACGCATTATCGGAAACCAGCCATGACGAATTCAGTACAGCAAAATGAGGTTGATCGGAATTATGAAGCATTTAAGCAAATGCTTTCGGAATTGATGGAATCTGATCCGGGTCGTTTCGCTTTGTTGCACAATAGAAAGTTGGTAGCCTGTTTCGATACAAATCGTGATGCTGTGCAGGCCGGAAAAAAGCTGTTAAAAGACCAACCGTTCTCTGTTCAGAAGATAACCAGTAAGCCCGTGGATTTAGGATATTTCTCTCATGCCCGCATTCTCGGGGCAGTTTAGTTGGCAAGGTGGTCTGATTTGGACTGATAGGGCGTGATATTCTTGGACAGGGAGTCTTGTCAATGTCGTTTGATGGGCATTATACCTTCGCATATTGAGGCCGTTCCTTCGACATTATCGTAGTTTGAATCATCATTCGAATGTCAAAAATTGAACCGTTGGAGTAGATTTAGTTCTGGGGACACAATCAAGCTGGTTCATAACGCCGGATGTCAATCTCGCCAGCACGGGCGCGCATCCGCGAGGCATCCTACCAGGCCTGCATTCGCAACAGCATATCCATACTGACGTCAAAGGCTTTTTCAATGCGTAGCGCCATCTCCGGCGATAGCGAGGCCTGCCCGTTCAACAAGGCCGAAAGCGTCGCCCGCCGAACCCCCAGAATCTGTGCTACCCTCGTCATAGTAAGGCCCAGCTCCTCAATGACCTCCGTGCGTATGAAGTCGCCCGGATGCGAAGGAGTCATGTTCACTTTGATGTGGTTGATAGCCATCAGTGGTAATCCTCCAGGTTCAAGCGGTCGATAGAACCATCTTCTTCTTCAGTGGAGCGGGGCTATTTCTGCACGTATGGTTTTGCCTTCCGCGGCCTCGGCTACCTTGAATGCCTCCTAGTACTCTTTCAATTTAATTCTGATCGATTGGCGGGAGGACATCAATCAAGCGCCGGGAGTTGACTGCGGGGGATTGCCAGAGACAGGCTGCGCGCCACGCCGGGTTGTTTGCGGCGGACTCGCCAAACAGTATATCGGCCCGCCTCGTATCACTCCACCCGGAGTGTTTTCCAATATGAAATGAGCCTGAAGGGCGGACGTGATTCCAACATGAAATGAGCCTGAAATAATCGGTCTTTCTGTTCATGATACGAGGATGAAAACGATCATGAACGCAAACGAGTTAACGCGTATCGACCAGGTACGCGCCTTTCTGGCGGGCACACAACGGGTGGCCTTTGAGGTGGCCGGTGACAAGCGGAGCCGGTATGACTGGCTACGGCGCACCTTGGTGAAGTTTGATTATCCGGGCTGTAACAAGACGGACAAAGGGACACTGATGCGTTACCTGATGAAGGTGAGCGGCTATTCCCTGGCCCAGGTGAAGCGGTTGATTAAACAGTACCGGGAGACCGGCAAGTTGACGCCGCGCCAGTGCACGGCACGCGGCTTTGCCCGGCGCTACACGAAGGCGGATATCCGCCTGCTGGCGGCCATGGACGAGCGCCATAACACGCCCAACGGGCTGGCCCTGAAGAAGCTCTGTGAGCGGGCTTATTCAGTCTTCGGTCAGCGTGAGTACGAACGCCTGGCCAGCATCTCGGTCTCGCACCTGTACAACCTGCGCCAGTCGCAGACCTACCGGCGCCAGCGCCACACGGTGGACAAGACCCGGCCGGTGACCCTGCCCATCGGTGAGCGGCGCAAACCGCAGCCGGACGGTCAGCCGGGCTATATCCGCATCGATACCGTGCACCAGGGCGATTTAGACGGGGAAAAAGGGGTGTATCACATCAATGCGGTGGATGAGGTAACCCAGTTCGAGGTGGTGGTCAGTGTCGAGCGTATCAGTGAGGTCTACCTCATCCCGGCCCTGGAACACCTGCTGGAGGCCTTCCCCTTCGTTATCCTGGGCTTCCACGCCGACAACGGCTCGGAGTACATCAACAAACAGGTTGCCCGGCTGCTGGAGAAGCTGCGCATCGAGCTGACCAAGTCCCGCGCCCGGCACAGCAACGACAACGCCCTGGTGGAATGCAAAAACGGCCACGTGGTGCGCAAGCTGCTGGGCCACGCCCACATCCCGCGCCGCTGGGCCGGCCCGTTGAACGAGTTCCACCGCCGGCACCTCAACCCCTACGTCAATTATCACCGGCCCTGCCTGTTCCCGGAGACCGTCACCGACAAGAAGGGGAAACAACGCAAGCGCTACCCGTATGAGTCCCTCATGACCCCCTATGAGAAACTCAAATCCCTGGACGATGCACAGACGTATTTGAAACCGGGGGTCAGCTTTGACATACTGGACAAGGTCGCTTACCGGATCAGCGACAACGCGGCCGCGGACGCGCTGCAACAGGCGCGCCGGGACCTCTTTACAACCATCCATGAACAGGAATACAAACGGGCTTGAGATCGGGGCAGAATCTCTCTCTCTACAGGCTCATTCCAGTATTGGAAAATACTCCCGGCCTGCTTGAGTTTGCCCCGCATGCTGTTCTTCTTCCCATCCAGCCGCGCCAGGTTCAGACAGAAGCGCCGGATAATCGCCACGTTCTCCGCCCCGTCCCCCTTGCGGATGCGACTGTCATCCTCCCTGAACGCCACGTCCGGCACCCAATGCGCCTTGTTCTCCACCTCCCAATGCCGCCGTATGCCCTGCGCCCAGGGCAATCTTAAAGTCGCGTCCAAGTGGTTGACCTGATGCAGTTATCATTATACCGGACAGTCGCCCGTCTGCGCAGCCTCTTTGAGTGCTTGCGCGAGGCGCCGGAGTACCGCCGCGCCCGGGGGGTGCGGCACTCGCTGGCCAGCGTGCTGGGCCAGACCCGCCCGGACAGCGCCGGCGGGGAGATTACCGGCGCCCGGCGCCTGTTGGACGAACTGGGCTGCGCCGGCTATACCGTCACCCTCGACGCCCTGCACAGCTGCCCGCACACCGCCGCCGCCTTCACCACCACCGATGTCGCCCATGGCCGTATTGAAACCCGTACCTGCGCCCTGCTCAACCTCGACACGACCCCCGACGAGTACGCCGACCTGCCCGGCCGCCGCCAGGCCTTCCGCATCACCCGCGAGCGCACCGTGCAACGCACCGGCAAACACACCGTGGAAACCACATACGGCCTGACCTCCCTCACCCCCGCATGCGCCGGCCCCGCCGCCGAACCGGAACACGACCGGCCGGCGCCTGACGCCCGAACCGCAGGCAGAAGACCGTCTCTACCTTAAAACCCCCTCATGCCGGCGCCAACACACACCTCACGCCACCCACACAACTCGCCCCCGCTCAACCCGGCCGGCCCATCCCCTTCCCCGGCATGATAAACTTGCCGCAACAGGTCACTTTAAGATTGCCCTGGTGTAACAGGACAGGAAATTACTGCCTATTATTAGCGTTATCCATGAACCCATCCACTTGAGGCAACGCCATGGCAATGACATCTCAGGCTATCAGGGAGCAGGCGCCTTCGATTGAACCGCAGGCTGACGGCCTGGTGATTGCCTGGCCCGGGGGCGACTGCAGCCGCTACCTGTACTATTGGCTGCGGGAAAACTGCCACTGCCCGCAATGCACGCACCAGGATGCCTGGGAGCGTATCGCCGATTTCATGGCGATCCCCCTGGATATCACTCCCGATAAGGTCAGCGGCGACGCCCGCGGGCTGCATCTCACCTGGCCCGACCATGGCGCCGCCTGTGACGGGACTTTCCATAGCTGGGACTGGCTGCACCGCCACCGCAGCGAACGGGAGGCGCGCCTGGCGCGCAAGCAACGGCGCACGGCCTGGCGCGCCGCGGAGTTCGACATCAGGCGCGTGTCCGTCGGCTTTGCCGGCGTGATGGCCGGCGACGACGCCCTGCTGGAGATGCTGGAGCATATCGATGATACGGGCGTAGCCCTGGTCACCGGCGTGCCGTCGGAGCATCTTGCCGTAACCAGGCTGGCCGAACGCATTGCCTTCATCGAGGAATCCCACTTCGGCCGCTGGTTCGACGTGGAATCGAAACCGAACCCGGAAAACCTGGCCTATACGCCGAGGGCGCTGTACCCGCACAACGACCTCCCCAGCCGCACGCATCTGCCGGGCGTCCAGTTCCTGCATTGCCTGCGGAACGACGCGCAGGGCGGGGACAGCATCATGGTCGATTCCATCGCTTCGGCCAGGGAACTGCAACAGGCGGACCCGGCGGCTTTCAAGCTGCTGAGCGCCCATAAGGTCACGTTCACCTACGTCGCCGAAGACCGGCATATCGTGAATCGCGGCTGCGTGATAGAGACCGATGAAGACGGCGACATCATCGGCACCCGGCTGCACCCGGCGCTGCTGGGACCGGTGGACGTCGAACCGGCGTTACAGGGGCAGTTCTACCGTGCGCACCGGGCGTTTCTCGGCATCGTCACCAGCGCGGAGATGCAATACCGGTTCCGCCTCAACAAAGGCGATTGCCAGGTATTCGACAACCATCGCATCATGCACGCCCGCAGCGAGTTCGACCCGGACAGCGGTTACCGGCATTTACAGGGCTGCTACATCTGCCGGGACGATTTGCAGAGCCGCCTCGAGGTGTTGCGCAGGAAAGGCGGGAATTTCCGTCACACGTGAGCCGGCGTCTCAAATTTCCAACAATGTCGCATAGAGTATAATAAACGTCGGTTCAGGGATTGTGGTAGAATGGCCCTTTCCTATAATGAAATAATAAGGCACAAACAAGAGGTATAGAGCATGTCCAATAAAGCCGAATTCAAACGCAACAAGCTGAATTACGCAATCCTGTCAGCCCTCGCCGCAACGGCAGTCAGTTCTCCCGCCAACGCACAGATCGAGGAAATTATAGTTACCGCGACCAAGCGCGCCGAATCCACCCAGGACATCCCGGTATCGGTCTCCGCCCTGCAGGGCGAGGACCTGCAGGAACTGCGCATCAGCACCTTCGATGATTACGTCAGGTACCTGCCCAACGTGGTCACCATGGGCACCGGCCCCGGGCAGAGCGAACTCTACATCCGCGGCGCCGCCACCGAGCAGTCGAAAAATACCATCTCGGCCATCCAGGGATCGGCGCCGGCGGTGGCGTTGTACGTGGATGAGATGCCGGTCGCGTTTGGCGGGCGCAACCTGGACGTCTATGCAACGGACCTCAACCGTATCGAGGTATTGCCGGGGCCCCAGGGCACCCTGTTCGGCGCCAGTTCCCAGTCCGGCACGGTGCGCCTGATTACCAACAAACCGGTTCAGGGTGAATTCCAGGCCGGCGCAAGCGCGGACGTGTCCACCACCAAGGGCGGAGACGTCAGCAACTCCCAGGAGGCCTACCTGAACGTGTCCCTGAGGGACGACCTGGCCGTGCGCATCGCCGCCTACCACGACGACCAAGCCGGCTGGATCGACAATATCAGCAACCTGGACGGCAGCGGCAATGTCATCCCCGGCGGTTTTGAAACCAACGACGGCGGCCTTGTCACCGTGCTTAATCGAAACACCGCCAATGTGTCGCCGGGATTCATCCATCCTGACAGCCCTGTCGAAGCCGCGGAAAACAGCGCGTTGGTGGAAGACGACTTCAACGATGCCACCTACATCGGCGGGCGCTTCAGTCTGTCTTATGAACCCACGGACGACTTTGGCCTGCTGGTGCAGCATACCCAGCAATCCCTGGAGGCGGACGGCGTGTTCGCCTACGATCCCAACCTGGATGGCAAAAGCAGCACGACCCGTTTCACCCGCGACACCAGCGAGGATGATTTCGGTCTGACCACCCTGACCCTTAACGGACGCATCGGTATGCTGGACATGATCTATACAGTCGGTTACCTGGACCGTGAGATGGAGGCTTACATAGACTATACGGACTATACCGCCGGCGGCGGCTACCAAGTATATTACTTATGCTCTCCAACGAGAAGTTGGCAGTCACCACCTTATACTATTGAGCCCTTTGAGGGGTATGGAGGCACCACAGGTCGAGCTGCGTGCCACGACCCGGAGGCGCAGTACATCGACAACAACGACAGCAAGCGCGTCACCCAGGAATTCCGCGTCTCCATGCCGGACGACCATCGCATCCGGGTGACCGCGGGCGCATTCTTTGACGAACAGACAACCAATGGGACGTCTTCCTTCGAGGACGCGGCCACACAGGATGACGGCGACGGTTCCTGGTTGCCCCTGGGTATGATAGGCGACCAGGTGCCGGGTACGAACGCCGACCCCAATGTGCCGTTCAATCCCCGAGTGAGTTTCGTCAACGATTACACCCGCAAGACCGAGCAGATGGCCTTGTTCGGCCAGCTTGATTTTGACATCACTCCGACGGTTACCGCCAGTTTCGGCGCACGCTGGTACGATATCGATTTCGATTTCAAGGGCGCCAGCAGCTTTTCGTTCGGGTGCAAAGACTTTGACGGTGTGGTTAATGGCGATGATGCGCCTTGTGACTCCAGTGTCGGGCGGGGCGGCTTCGACGCCGGCAGCGCTACCTCGGGCAACAACGTAACGGCCCGGCTTGCCGCCCTAGGTACAGGTACGCTGGAGGCGCTTAACGCTGCTAATACGGACGCATGTCGCCCTGGTGTAGATAGAAGCGGCTGCAGGGGCCTCGCTGGAGACATGTTCGAGGGAAACAGGAATCTTGACGGACAGGCTGTATTCGCTGACATCCAGAACGGTTCCCTGAACGTGAGCAACCTGGACAGTGACGGGGTCCTGAACGAATCCGACGTCATCTTCCGGGCCTCCCTGGACTGGAAGGCGACCGACGATATCCTGTTGTTCGCCACCTTCGGCCAGGGCTTCCGCCCACCTGTTACAAACCGCAACGCAGGCAAGGCTTCCAATAACCAGGACGGCGTGTACCAGGGTTATCGGGTGCCGGCCATCGCCCTGACCGACAAGATGGATAACTACGAGTGGGGCATCAAGGCTGATTTCTTCGACCGCACCCTGCGCGTGAACGCCACCGGCTATTATTCAGAGATAGACGACCTGCAGGTATCCCGGTTCGACCCCGCCAACGTGGCCTTCCTGGTGTTCATTGAGAACGTGGGCGATGCGGAGATCCTGGGCGCGGACGGTGATTTCACCTGGGCGCCGACGGACAACCTGACCATCGCCGGCGCCTTCAGTTTCGTCGACAGCGAGATTACCCGCATCAACGCACAGTTGGAGGGCATTTCCGTACCGGTCGGCAGTGAGTTGCCGTTTACCCCGGATTTTTCCGGCAACCTGCGGGCGCGCTATGAATTCGACCTGCCGGCCCTGGGCGGATCCACTGCCTATATATCCGGCGGCCTCAGCTACACCGGCGAGAGCAAGTCGGGCATCGCCGGCAGCGCTTTCGCCGTTGAAGACACGCTCAGGCGCACCCACGGCGGCCGCGGTTCGGGACTCAAGATTGCCAATGAGGGCGGCGACTTTGCTGCCGGCAACTGCGGCTCCTTCGACGCTCCCGTCGCCTGCCCGAACGGCAGGTACGTCCAGGATGATTACGTGCTGCTGGACATGGCGGTCGGTTTCAGGAGTGATACCTGGGGCGCGGAACTGTTCGTAAACAACGTGACCAATGAACGGGCCGAACTGCATGTCGACACCTTGCAATACATACCAAAGGTAGTGACCAACCGGCCGCGCACCTTCGGGGTCCGGTTCTCCTACGACTATAACTGATGTTGCCGGGGAACCTCCGGCATAACCGGAGATTCCCCGAGTAATGTTGAATGGGTACGGGTAATACCGTCCCCCGGATGCTGCAAATCCGTCCCCGGACGCACCTCCCCCTGTAACGGGGGCGGATTTGATTTCAGGACGCGCTTTGCAGAACTATAAGGCACTGATAGGGCGTGATATTCCTGGACAGGGCATCTTGACAATTTTCCCTTTTCTCCCCGGTCGTTTGCGCCGGGCTGCGATTTTTTTCAGACCGCTGAAAAAATGCCTGGAGTGACCACAATCAAAGTTTTTTCATTTTTATTGGCCGCACTAACTCGACCTCATGATCCAACGTTGCCGAGGTCAACGCGGGCAATTCCAGACAACGTTGTAACTGGGAGGGTGTACCATCTACCACAACTGCGCCTATCAGTCCATTTCCCCTGACAGTGAGACCAATATTTCGCAAATCCTTGAGTATTTTTTGCGTATTACTCTGCACCCTTGTGTTCCGCTCGGCAATGGCAAGTCGACGATATTCAGTGCGAGATAGCGGTTTCACTGCAACAGGATTTGAAATCCCTTGAGTAAGAGGTTTATTGCTTGGGTCCAATGTGACGATAACGCGAAGCTTTTGATCCGGGGCAGCCGTTCGAAGTGCATTTTCTAAAAGATTATCGACTTTGCCCACGCCTCAAAACCCCGCTTGCTGCAATAATCATACTTGGACCAAGCCAGTTCCCTGCCGGTTTGCGTTGAATCCAAGATCGATGCATGAATTAATAAGCTCGTCTCGCAACTCTGATACCTTAATTTGTGGATTCTTTTGGATATGCAGGGCTGCAATTCCTGACACGATTGGTGTGGCCATTGACGTTCCACTCCACATTTCGTATCCACCTTGCATAACGCAAGAGGTGACTTTATCGCCAGGCGCGACCAAATCGGGGATTGTGTAACTGACACCTCCGATAACCATGTTGGCGCCGCTACTAAACGAGGCGACCCGATTATTTTTGTTGCTTGCGCCAACCGAGATTGGCGAAATATAATTGCCTGGGCTGCGTGTACGGTTTACTCCCTCATTTCCGGTTGCGATGACTGTAAGTACGCCAAGACGTTCAAGAATTTCGATAATGAGACTCATTCCTGCTTGATAACCGGGAATACCAGCAGACATATTGAGAATTGAGATCTCCGGCTGCGTGGCCACCCACTCCATCGCCAAGACAAAATTGCTGATTGTTCCATGACCTCCCGGGATCATGTTAACGCTTTCTACTTGGGCGCCAGGGGCAATCCCAATAGTCCGCCCGCAGAACAAGCCACTGACATGTGTTCCATGACCATCGGTATCTCCGGGAGAAGCCGGCAAAACCTGCCAAGCGTTAACATTCGGCAGTCTCGGATGATGCCAAAGCTTTTTCTATCTGTAGAGCACGATTATCACCGTCGACTCGCGCATCCATGTATGTCAACGCCAGTGTTACTGGATCATCTTTAATTCGAGCCAAATATCGCATCTTCGACAATTATAAGACAACCCCGGAAACTGCGTCAATCAGTCTTGGCTTCCCTAACCTGGCCCAGCCAGAGCCAAGTATAGCGGAGACAGACTTGAAATCCGTCCCCGGACGCGCCTCCCACCTGTAACGGGACGGATTTGGTTTCTATGATCTGTCGCACCGGCCTTATCTTATGCTATAGTTGCCTTACTGAGTAAATAACCCGGCGGGTCAGGGACAGATTTTAAATCCGTCCCCGGACGCCACACACTATCAGGAATATAAGGAGGTATGTTATGGCTGCAATCATGTTTGATACTCACGCTTTCGTAAAAGAACTGACCCAGGCAGGCATGCCGGAAGCGCAGGCTGAGGCGCTGGCGCGCAACCAGGCAACGCTGATTGACGAGAAGCTCGTTACGAAACAGGATTTGAAACGGGAATTGAGAGAACTGGAGTTACGATTGACACTGCGCCTCGGTTCCATGATGGTGGTTGCCATCGGCGTGGTAGCCGCGCTCGTTAAAATGTTATAATTCAACAGAACTATTCGGAATATAAGGAGATATGCTCATGGCTGCAATCATGTTTGATACTCACGCTTTCGTAAAAGAACTGACCCAGGCAGGCCTGCCGGAAGCGCAGGCCGAGGCGCTGGCGCGCAACCAGGCAACGCTGATTGACGATAAGCTTGCAACAAAGCAGGATTTGAAAGCAACAAAAGAAGATTTGCAACGGGAAATAAGAGAAATGGAGCTACGGTTGACTTACAACCTGACGGTGCGCTTCGGTTCCATGATGGTAGTTTCCATCGGCGTAATCGCCGCGCTGGTTAAACTGTTGTGAATTCGGGACAGCCTGACACACCTGAAAATCTGACTCTTGCAAAACAACTGATTCAAACCGCCAGGTTCGGCGACGCAATCACATCGCTGGAACAACTGCTTGCCTCAGAACCGGAGGACGACGACCGGGTGGAGGCATTGTATATGCTGGCGGTCGCGCAACGTTACGACAATCAGCCCGTCAAGGCATTGACGACACTCGATACCCTGCTTGCTGAAAATCCCGACCATGCCCGCACGCACCAGGAACGCGGCCATATCTTCCTGTCCCTCAACCGTAGCGAAGACGCCGCCCCGGCATACTCCAGGGCAGTTGAATTGAACCCGGCGCTGAAGGCCGCCCTGAAGGCGCTCGTCAACCTGGAGGAACGCATGGGCAGGACGGAACAGGCCCGGCTGGCGCGGGACCGGCTGGATTTCCTCAACCGGCTGCCCCCGGAACTGGTCAACGTCCTCGACCTGGTTCACGAGAACAAACTTTACAAGGCGGAACTGTTGTGCCGGGACTACCTGCAAAAACACAGGCACCACATCGAGGCCATGCGCCTGCTGGCCGAGATCGGGGTGAGGATGGGCATCTACGACGATGCGGAGTTCCTGCTGGAAAGCTGCGTGGAATTTGCGCCGGAGCACGTGCAGGCCCGCATCGATTACGTCAACATCCTGATCCGGAAGACCCGCTTTGAAAAAGCCCATGAACAGGCAAAGCTGCTGCTGGAACAGGAACCCGGTAACCCGGGCTTCCAAAGCGCCCTGGCAACCACGCTCGTGGGCCTGGGCAGGTTCGAGGAGGGGATTGCCCTGTACCGGGAGGTGCTGGAAGCCCACCCCTACCGTACGGAACTGCACGTACAGGCAGGTCACGCCCGGAAGACCGTGGGCCTGCTGGACGAGGCCATCCGCTCCTACCGCGAAGCCTACCGGCGCAGGCCGGATTACGGCGACGCCTACTGGAGCCTTGCCAATACCAAGACCTATAAATTCACGGACGAGGAGATTGACGTCATCAGGCGCTACGCGGATGCCCCCGGTGTTGCGCTCACCGACCGGATCAACCTGTGTTTTGCCGGCGGCAAGGCGCTGGAAGACCGCGGGGAATACGGCGACGCATTCGCCTGTTATGAAAAGGGCAACGGCCTGAAGCTGCGCCAGACCGGCTACCGGATTGAAAAGATGGAGGCGCGGGTGGAGGCACAGGTTGAGACCTGCACCGGCGAATTGTTTGCGCGCCGGCAAGGTGTCGGACTTGACTGCCGCGACCCGATATTTATCGTCGGCCTGCCCCGCTCCGGCTCCACCCTGCTGGAACAGATCCTGGCGTCCCACAGCATGGTGGACGGCACCATGGAACTGCACAACATACTGGCCCTGGCGCAGAAACTGCGCGGGCGCGAACCTGAAAAGACATCCCGGTATCCCGCCATCCTGCACGAACTGGAGCAAGACTATTTCCGGCGCTTCGGGGAACAATACATCGAGGACACCAGGGTCTACCGGGGTGACGCGCCCCTGTTCATTGACAAGATGCCGAACAATTTCCTGCATATCGGCCTCATCCGCCTGATATTGCCCAATGCCAGGGTGATCGACGCCCGGCGCGACCCCATGGCCTGCTGTTTCAGTTGCTTCAAACAGTTGTTCGGCGAGGGCCAGGAGTTCACCTATGGCCTGCAGGAAGTGGGGCGCTACTACCGGGCCTACGTGCGGTTGATGGGCCACTGGGACCGGGTGAACCCCGGCTTCGTCCTGCGCGTGATGCACGAGGACGTGGTCGACGACCTGGAAACCCAGGTGCGGCGCATCCTGGACTTCTGCGGCCTGCCCTTCGAGGAGGCCTGCCTCAACTTCCATGAAACCGAACGCAGCGTGCGCACGCCCAGCTCCGAGCAGGTCAGGCAACCCATCTACCGCAGCGGCCTGGAACAATGGCGCAACTTCGAACCCTGGCTGGACCCGCTGAAGGAAGCGCTGGGGCCGGACCTCCTCTCCACAAGGGGACGGACTTGAAGTCCGTCCCCGATAATCGGGGTCAGAGTAAAATTTCTGGCGAAATTCTTACTCTGACCCCAGCTATCATTAAACAAAGAGTCGCCGGAGGCGACACAGTAAAATACTGGATGCCGGAATGAATCCGGCATGACGGGCATACCAGAACTCATGACCAAACCAGACCCGGCAACAATAAAACCCCTGTTCGACCTGTACCGGGCCGGTGAATACCGTACCTTGCTGGAGCAGGCGCAGGCCCTGCTCGAGACCTGGCCCGATGAACCGGCGCTGCACAGCCTGGCGGGTGCGGCCTGCCTGGAGATGCAGGACCATGACTCGGCTATCCGCAGTTACCGGGCGGCGCTGGCCATCAGGCCGGACCTGGCCAAGGTGCATAACAGCCTGGGCATTGCCTGCCTGCGGTCGGGTCAGGTTGAGGATGCCGCCAACAGTTTCCACAACGCGGTCAAACACGATTCACAACTCGCCCAGGCCTGGTTCAACCTGGGCATCGTCTATGAAAACCGGAACCGGTTGCCGGAAGCCGCGGGCTACTACAAGCAGGCGACGCTTATCAACCCGGTTTACCACCAGGCACTGTGTTCACTGGCAAAGGCGCTGTGGGAATTGCGCATACCCGACCAGGTGGAGGAATACTTTGCAAAAGCCATAGCCATTGAAGAAAATTACCTGCCCGCGCACATGGGCCTGCTGCGCTTCCTGGAGCAGAGCAACAGGCATGAGAAACTGCGGGACGCCGTTTCCAGGGCGCGCAAGGTCCCGGGGTTGCACGAAACGGTCAGGCTCTACGAAGGCATACTGGCCGATATTGACGGCGATTATGAACGGGCGAGAGCATTGCTGGAAGCATTTTCGATCACCGCGGCGGACGTCTGGACCAGACACGGGGAGAGGACGCGCCTGGCCCGCCTGACCCTGATCTGCGACAGGCTGGGCGATACCCCCGCAGCCATCCGATACGCCGGGGGAGCCAATGACCTGTCACGGGAAATAAGTGACGGCAAAGGCATTGACAAGTCAGGATTCCTGCAAATCGTGGAAAAACGCCGGCGTTATTTCACCGCTGAGAACATCAACCGGTGGCCGGATTTAACCTCTTCCAACCCGTCATTCCGGCAAAGTTTATCCCGGCGAAAGCCGGGACCAGAATCCAGTGAAACAACGGGTCGCCCTATGGGCGACACAGCATCTCACTGGATGCCGGGTCAAGCCCGGCATGACGAACGAGGGGATCCCGAGATCCGGGGTCAGAGTAAGAATTTCGCCAGAAATTTTACTCTGACCCCAGGTATCGATAACCCGGTATTCATCATCGGCTTCCCCCGCTCCGGCACCACCCTGCTCGACACCCTGCTGCGCGGACACCCGTCCATCCGGGTAGCGGAAGAAGCCGACGCCGCAGGCGTAATGGTAAACCGGCTATCGGGAGACTCGGATGAACGCCTGGAAACACTGGCGAACCTGCAGGGCCGGGATGTGGAAGACCTCAGGAAGACCTATTTCGACGCGCTGGCGCGTCATGCAAGGCCGGAAGACGGTGTCACACTGGTAGACCGGTTCGCCCTCAACACCGTGTACGCAGGTGAAATCCACCGCATCTTTCCGCAGGCCAGGTTCATACTCATGCTGCGCCACCCGGCGGACTGCGTGTTGAGCTGCTTCATGCAGACCTTCTACGAAACCCCGGCAAACGCAAACTTCTTCACCCTGGAGGACAGCGCGTACCTGTATGACCGGGTCTTCCGCCTGTGGCGGCAGTACACCGACACCCTGCAATTGAACGTGCTCCAGGTGAAATACGAAGACCTCGTCACGGATGCGGAAACAACCTGCCGGCAGATCCTGGACTTCCTGGAAATGCCCTGGCATCCCGGCATCCTGGAGCACGAACGCACTGCCCTGGACCGCTCCCTCATCAGCACCGCGAGCTACAACCAGGTGACCCGGCCGCTGTATACCGAAGCGCAGGGCCGTTGGCAGCGCTACCGCGCTGAACTGGAGCCGGCGCTGCCTGTGCTGGAACCCTGGATTAGTTATTTCGGTTATAAAGAGTCGCCTGCGGCGACATAGTATGACTGGATGCCGGGTCAAGCCCGGCATGACGTAGTTTTTGTATCGTCATTCCGGCGAAGGCCGGAATCCAGTGAGACGCTGTCCCGCAGGGACACTTTTATGTTGATCGCTGGAGGCTGAAGATTCACACAAACGTCTGCGGTTTGCGCGCAAACAGCCGTTCGACCATGGGGATGAAGTGCTCGAGGGGCAGCGTCGGGTAGTCGGGGTCGAATGAGCACTGGTCCCAGTTGGCGCAGAAATCGACGCAGTCCTGGTAGTACGGGTGGTCCTTGAAGCGGTCGCGGGCGTTTTTGTCCCGGTCGTAGTGCTCCATCCAGTAGTAGCCCTGGAACAGGCCGTGGTACAGGATGACCCAGTGGTTCTTTTCGCTGACGTAGGGGCGCAGCAGGGCCGCGGCGAGTTGCGAGTGGTTGTGGGGACCGAGTACGTCGCCGATGTCGTGCAGCAGGGCGCATACCACGGTTTCCTCGTCGGCGCCGTCCCGTTCCGCCCGCGTGGCAGTTTGCAGGGAATGTTCCAGCCGGGTGACGTGATACGGGGAATCCCCGTCCATGGATCGCATCCAGCCGATCACCCGCTCTGCCTGGTGTGAGCCGTTTTCAACATCGTGGGCGAATACCAGGTCGTAGTCCTCACGGGCGCCGTGAACCATGGCGGTGAAATTCACTTTACTCATAGCCTTTACCTCGATCTTTCATAGGGACAGAATTAAATTCTGTCCCCGCCTCATCAAAAAACTGCTCCCGCACTTCAGGCGCCAGCGCCGCGCGCAGGATGCGCTGGACGATCACGGGGTTCACGCCTATATCGTTGGCGGAAATGAGCAACGCCCGCCGCTCCGGGTGCAGTTCGTTTTTCACCCGGTCCAGCAGGCGCCGGTAATGGGGCAGTCCCTGTTTGCCGATGCCGTGGCGGTGCCAGGTCTCGCGCCAGTCGCTGGCGAAATCGGCCAGGATCAACCTGTAGCGCTCCACCAGGCCGGGATCGTTGCCGGGATGGTCTGCAAATTCACGCACCAGGTCTGCCACCAGCGCGTCGATTTCTCCCGGCGCCATGACCGGTGAGATATTATAACTCTCGGTAAGGATCTCCACCCTTTTACCCGGCTCATACGGCAGGAATTCGAACCGCGCCCCACCGTTGCCATGCCCGGCCTGCAGCGCCTGCCTGACCATCTTCCAGAACCGGGATGAACCGGACAGGTCGATCACCAGGTGTATGCGGTCCTGCCCGCTGCCGTTGACGACGTTGTGGCGGCGCCAGTTGTCGAAGATCCAGCACTCCCCCGGCGCCATGCGCAGTTTTTCATCGCCGCAGTAAAACACTACGTCCGGGTTTGTTATGACGGGTATATGTATGCGCACCCGCGTATACCAGTGGTAATTGAAATCGACGTGGTTCTGCACCTCGCAGCCGGCATCCAGTTTCATCAGCCTGGAGCGCGCCAGCACCTCACCGAAGCCCGCCATGACCTGCCTGTGGTACGGGCATGAACCAAGGTGCGGAGTGGCTGACATGCGGCCGCCGAAGTCATCGTTGTCCCCGCCCGCCCGGGAGATGAGCGCAACCGCCGAATTGCCCTTCAGGCCAAGCGGGTGCGGGCGCCAGGCGGACGCATCCAGTTGCGCGGCTTCCTGCGCCAGGCGCGCCGCGTCGAAGTCCAGGGGCAGGCGGATGAAGGGTCTGGCGAGTTTCATGGCGTACCGGTTGTCTCCTCCCCGCCTCCTGCGGCAAGCATTCCCGAATCGTAACCGAACAGGTCGAAATCCATGCGGTACCAGTCGGCGACCGCCTTCTGCAGGGATGAGTCATAATAACATGCGTAACTCCGGTGGCTTGACTCGTTCCTGCGATCCAGCCTCGTTGGAGCGATGCCGATCTGCCGGCAGATCCCATCGAACGACTCCTGCAGCGTTTCATAGCGGCCGACATAGTCCATCATCATAGTATCGTTCTCGTCCGTCAACAGCCGGTATTGCGGCATTGCCAGGATACGCTGCCGAAACCGCTCTTTACCGATGGCCCGGCGCATGAACCCGGCTTCATGCCCGGTAAAGCCCGGGTTGCGGCGATTCAGGAAAAAACAGGTGGAGACAAACCGGTCGAAGGGGTTCCGGACGAAGCCGAACTTGAAATAGGACAACCAGGTCTGATCCGGCAGATATGCTCTTAACTGCCGATAGGAAACATGGCCGTGCCCGACGGCGGCGATGCCCGGGACCGGGATGCTCTGTTTGCCGAACAGCGCCTGCTGCTCCCAGTCATCCTCACCCAGGCACGGCCTCAGGGCCTGGCGCAAGGCATGGGTCGCGGTCCTGGGAACGGCGAAGAATATGAACCTGTGTTTATGGGAGATGATCACCGATCAGAATCTGGACGTCGCCGTCAACCACCCTGGCCGGACAGGTCTTCAGGTCAATGCAGACAGGCGCGCCTTTCGCCTTGCCCGTAGGGATATGGAAACGTCCCTGGTGCAGCGGGCATTCGATGATGTCGTCGATGACGAATCCCTCCGCCAGGTGCTGCTCCTCATGGGTACAAAGCCCGTCAGTGGCGTATATCCTGTCATCCGATGTCCGGTATACGGCATAAGTCCTGTCTTCATAGTCGAAGCGTACCACGTCTTCCGTGTCGATGTCATCGACGGCGCATGCGGTTACCCATTGTTCGGTCATTATCTTTCCACATGAATAATGTGCCGCCTCCGGCGACGATTTATTTTACTGGATTCCCGCCTGCGCGGGAATGACGCACCGTTATGTCGCCCTCAGCCACAACGTCACTCCCGCGCAAGCGGGAGTCCAGTGAAATACCGCGTCGCCCGCTGGGCGACTCTCTATTCGCAGGAATACCGGGGAGTCGCGCGGGAATGACGTGCCGGCTACTCATTAAAAACCGGTTGCAATACATATCCGGGATCCTCTTTCTGCCTGGATTTGGTGGCAAACACTTCCCCCAGGGCGCCGATGACCCCGCTGCTGGGAACGGGCATCTGCTCCCTGACAGTCTCGCGCAGTCGTTTCAGTGCGTGGAACGGCACCATGGGGAACATGTGGTGTTCGACATGGTAGTTCATGTTGCAATAAAAGAACTGTACTACCGGGTTCAGCGACATGGTCCGGGTGGTAAAACGGTGGTCCTTGATGCCGGTCGCCAGGGCGCCGTGCTGGGTAATGCGCAATACCCCGTGCACCGGCGCGCCCAGCGCCCGGGGCAGCAGCAGCAGGCAGACCGGCAGCCACGACTGCATCCAGACGGCAACGCCGATAATGGCGGTATAGCTCGCCAGGAACAGCCGGGCATTGCGAAACACCTTGGGAAGTTCGGTTTCGGGGACGGATACCCTGATAAAATGATTCGCATGGCCGACAGCCAGTTGCACCAGTTCCTTGTTGTAATGCCATACCTGGTTCCAGCCGCAGGCCAGGCCCAGGATATCGAGCCAGCGCACCGGGTTCGGCAACAGGTATTCCGCATCGTTCCCGACGTCGGAAGTATGGGTGTGATGCCTGGCGTGCACCCACTTCAGCGATACCGGTTCCCAGCTCAGCATCCAACTGCACAGGTAAAGCAGCGCCCGGTTCAGGCCGTGGCTCCTGAACGGCGTGCCGTGGCAGGCTTCATGCCCTGCCGCGTTGTTAAAGGACCACAGGGCGCTGTACACTAACATGACGCCGAGCGCCCACCAGGTGCCCCAGGTGCAGACCAAAGCCGCTCCCAGGCCGGCCAGGATGGTGTAATAGGCGCCGAAATGCAGGATTGCCGGACGGTCTGCACGCTTTGACAGGGCCTTGAGCGTCTTCCTGTCGATATCACATTTGAACCAGTCTTGTTGTTCCGGCATCGTGAAATATCCTCTAAAACCCGGGGTCAGAGTAAGAATTTCGTCGGAAATTTCACTCTGACCCCATATATTTCGGCATCGTCAAATACCCTGGGACCCAGGAATGCGCGCAGATTTTAAATCATTAATCGGGCACAGCAGATCGGTATTGTCGCCTGCGCATAAACATGCGTCGTCTGTTTTTCATATCTACTCGGTCATTTGCTGTTGATTCTTCTATATTTCAGCTTAATATTCGGGGTCAGAGTAAAATTCCTGACGAAATTCTTACTCTGACCCCCGGTAACCATTGGAAATTTTACTGGTCGGGAGGTGAGAATGAATATCCAGCCATTTCCGGAACAACTTTACCGGCAGGAGCGCGCCGACCTTGCCGCGGCGTTCCGCTGGGCGGCCAGGCTGAACCTGCACGAGGCCGTGGCCAACCATTTTTCACTGGCCGTGGACGCTGCGGGCAAGCGCTTCCTGATGAATCCGAACCAGCGCCATTTCTCTCTCATCCGGGCGAGCGACCTGCTGCTGCTGGACGCCGATGACCCTGGCGTGCTGGAGCGGCCCGGCGCCCCGGACCCGACTGCCTGGGGATTGCACGGTTCTATTCACCGCCGTTGCCCCCATGCGCGCTGCATCATGCACACACACTCGATTTACGCGACCGTGCTGAGTTGTCTTGCCGACAGCGCCCTGCCGGCCATCGACCAGAATACCGCGACGTTCCACAACCGCTACGTGATCGACGGAGACTTCGGCGGGCTGGCCTTCGAAGAGGAAGGGAAACGCTGCGCCGGGCTGCTCAACGACCAAAAGAAAAAAGTAATGATCATGGGCAACCACGGCATCCTGGTGACCGGTTCCGGCGTAGCCGACACGTTCAACCGTCTTTATTACTTCGAACGTGCCGCCGAGACCTGTATCAAGGCGCTGCAGACCGGAAGAGAACTGCGCGTGATACCCGACGTAACAGCCGAAAAAACCGCCCGGGAACTGGAATGCCATTACCCGGACCAGGCAGACCGCCACTTCAACGACCTGAAGGCAATACTGGACAAGGAAGGAGACGATTACGCTGAATGACGGCATTCACTGCGACAAACGCGGCTTCCGGCGGCATTTCGCTCGACCGGAGGCGACTCCGATCTACAACTCCGCGTACCTGGCCCGCTCCTGGGTAGGCCTGATCTTGAAATACTCGTGATAGCACTTGCTGAAGTGCTGCAGGGACTTGAACCCGGTCTCTATGGCGATTCCGCGCACGGTGGTGCCGGTGTGGCGCAACAGGTTGCGGGCGGCGGTCAGGCGCAGCCTCAGGTAATAATGGCTCGGGGAGTGGTGGAAATGCTGCTGGAACGCGCGTTCGAGCTGGCGCGTCGACACGTTGAGATACCTGGCAATCTCTTCCACGAACAACGGTTCGGAGATATTGTTGCGCATGAGCAGCACGGCCTCATTGAGGTAGTCCGGCGCGCCGGGCGCCTGGCTGCGTACTGAAATATACTGGGGCTCGCCCAGGTCCCGTACCCGGTCGATGGTGAACTGTTCTGAAATGGCGGCCGCGATCTCGCGATTGTAGTCCCTGCGCACCAGGAACAGCATCAGGTCCAGCGGCGCCGTGCCGCCGGCGCAGGTGTAACGCCTGCGATCAATCTCGAACAGCTCATCGGTGACTTTCAACTGGGGAAATTCCTCGCGCAGGCTGCCTATGTTTTCCCAGTGTACCGTGCAACGGTGGTCGTTCAGCACACCGGATTTCGCCAGCAGGTAGGTCCCGGTACACAGGGCTCCCAGGTCCAGGCTGGTTGCGGCCAGCCGCCGCAAGGACCGGCCCAGCAACGGATTCCATGCGTCCTTGACGTGCACGCCGGAACAGACGAACAACATGTCGAGTTTTCTTGCCTGCTCGAACGGCAGTGTCGGCCGGATCTCCAGGGCGGCGCTGGAGGCGACGGGTTCATCGTCAAGAGTCAGGACGGACCAGCGATACAACTGCTGCTCCGTGGTCAGGTTTGCCATACGCAGCGCTTCGATCGCGGAGGAAAACGCGATCAGGGTAAAGTTCGGCGTCAGGAGGAACCCGTAGTGGAGCGGTTGTTTCGTAGCCATTGCCGGACCCTCCGACTTATTGCTTAAGGAGCCTCTGACTCAATCAGAGGTTCCTGAGACTTCCTAAACCTGCTTGACTTCAGTGCTGCCATCGGGAAGATGCTCAAGGGCGAAATTCGCGGACCGAAACGTCTTGCCGAAGTCCCTGCGCAACCATTTTAGCAGGGAAAGCTGCAGGATAACCAGAACCGGAAACAACGGCAATGCCGCAATCACCGTTGACGTCTGCACGGTATTCAACCCGCCTGCAGCGATCAGCCCGACCGCAGTTATGGCCAGGGCAAAGGCCCAGGCAAAGCGGTTCCAGCGCGCGGGCTGATCATCCCCGGTCAGGTTCTTCGTGCTGATGCTGGCCAGCACGTAAGCGGCGGAGTCCAGGGTCGTGGCCAGGAAGATGATGCACAGCACGGTATATACTGCCAGTGTGAAAGTCCCGCCGGGCAGGTTGCCGACAATGGCGACGGCTGCAGCAGGGATGCCCGACTCATCCAGCAACGCGGACAGGTCAACAATACCGTTCAGTTCCGCATGAAGAGAGTACCCGCCGGCTATCGCGAAGAAGGCCATGCAACCCAGGCTCCCCCATATCACCTGCCCGATAATCACTTCCCTGATGGTGCGCCCCCTGGAGATGCGCGCTATGAACAACCCGACCATGGGCGCATAGGCAATCCACCAGCCCCAGTAGAATACGGTCCAGTCTTCCGGGAAACTGCTATTCACGATGGGGTCCGTCCAGAAACTCATGCGGAACAGGTTGTCCAGCAGCAGGCCGACACTGTTCATGGATATGTCCAGGATGAATACGGTCGGCCCGGCTACCAGCACGAACGCAAGGAAAACGATTGCCAGTACCGCGTTCAGGTTGGCCAGGATGCGAATGCCTTTTTCCAGCCCCATGTAGACACTGGTTCCGAATACCGCGGTCCAGACCGCCAGGACGCCGAAATGCAGCATGGGCGTATCCGCGATGGAAAAACACCGGGCAACAAACGCCGACACCAGCGGCAGGCCCAGGCCCAGGCTGGTGCCGACCCCGCCTATAATGGCAAGGACCACGACGATATCGACCCCGATACCTACCCAGTTACGGCTGTTTCCGCCCAGTACGCCGCTGCTTGCAGTGCTGATCCTGCAGAACGGCTGCCTGCGCACGTACAGCGAGTATGCAATCGGCAACCCCGGCAGCGCATAGATGGCCCAGGGGATGATAGCCCAATGAAACTGTCCGTACATGTGCGCCCATTCGGCGGCCTCGGGCGAACCTGCCTCGACTCCGAAGGGGGACTGCTGCAAATAGAAGATCGGCTCGACAAATGCCCAGTTGGTGATGCCGATGCCTATTCCTGCGGTGAACATCATGGCAATCCAGCTTGGCGTTGAGAACTCCGGGGACTCGCCGGGAGCGCCCAGGACCACCCGTCCGTAACGGCTGGCTGCAAGCCAGGCAATCACGGCGACACTGCCTATGCCGAACAGGAGATACAACCAGCCGAAGTGACCGGTGGTAGCGTCCAGGGCATCGTTCAGGATCGATTCGGCGCGCTCGGGTTGCATCACCAGCAGCATGCCGACAACCACTACCATGACAAAAGTCGGCAGGAATACTTTCTTGTCAAGGGACGGTTGCGGAACTGGTGGAGTATCTGTCACGGTAAGTGTGTGGGAAAAAACTCTTGTTGCATCATACCATTACAAAACCTTCATTGAAAGCCGGAGTGTTTTCCAATATGAAATGAGCCTG
The DNA here is from genome assembly GCA_965204045.1 of Gammaproteobacteria bacterium. Classification (GTDB taxonomy): domain Bacteria; phylum Pseudomonadota; class Gammaproteobacteria; order Eutrophobiales; family Eutrophobiaceae; genus JAAXHV01. The sequence continues at coordinate 2,197,987 of CBDBDW010000002.1, read as the reverse complement.
AAGGGCGGACGTGATTCCAACATGAAATGAGCCTGAAATAATCGGTCTTTCTGTTCATGATACGAGGATGAAAACGATCATGAACGCAAACGAGTTAACGAGTATCGACCAGGTACGCGCCTTTCTGGCGGGCACACAACAGGTGGCCTTTGAGGTGGCCGGTGACAAGCGGAGCCGGTATGACTGGCTACGGCGCACCTTGGTGAAGTTTGATTATCCGGGCTGTAACAAGACGGACAAAGGGACACTGATGCGTTACCTGATGAAGGTGAGCGGCTATTCCCTGGCCCAGGTGAAGCGGTTGATTAAACAGTACCGGGAGACCGGCAAGTTGACGCCGCGCCAGTGCACGGCACGCGGCTTTGCCCGGCGCTACACGAAGGCGGATATCCGCCTGCTGGCGGCCATGGACGAGCGCCATAACACGCCCAACGGGCTGGCCCTGAAGAAGCTCTGTGAGCGGGCTTATTCAGTCTTCGGTCAGCGTGAGTACGAACGCCTGGCCAGCATCTCGGTCTCGCACCTGTACAACCTGCGCCAGTCGCAGACCTACCGGCGCCAGCGCCACACGGTGGACAAGACCCGGCCGGTGACCCTGCCCATCGGTGAGCGGCGCAAACCGCAGCCGGACGGTCAGCCGGGCTATATCCGCATCGATACCGTGCACCAGGGCGATTTAGACGGGGAAAAAGGGGTGTATCACATCAATGCGGTGGATGAGGTAACCCAGTTCGAGGTGGTGGTCAGTGTCGAGCGTATCAGTGAGGTCTACCTTATTCCGGCCCTGGAACACCTGCTGGAGGCCTTCCCCTTCGTTATCCTGGGCTTCCACGCCGACAACGGCTCGGAGTACATCAACAAACAGGTTGCCCGGCTGCTGGAGAAGCTGCGCATCGAGCTGACCAAGTCCCGCGCCCGGCACAGCAACGACAACGCTCTGGTGGAATGCAAAAACGGCCACGTGGTGCGCAAGCTGCTGGGCCACGCCCACATCCCGCGCCGCTGGGCCGGCCCGTTGAACGAGTTCCACCGCCGGCACCTCAACCCCTACGTCAATTATCACCGGCCCTGCCTGTTCCCGGAGACCGTCACCGACAAGAAGGGGAAACAACGCAAGCGCTACCCGTATGAGTCCCTCATGACCCCCTATGAGAAACTCAAATCCCTGGACGATGCACAGACGTATTTGAAACCGGGGGTCAGCTTTGACATACTGGACAAGGTCGCTTACCGGATCAGCGACAACGCGGCCGCGGACGCGCTGCAACAGGCGCGCCGGGACCTCTTTACAACCATCCATGAACAGGAATACAAACGGGCTTGAGATCGGGGCAGAATCTCTCTCTCTACAGGCTCATTCCAGTATTGGAAAATACTGCCGGGGATGTCAATAAGGGATGAATTTAAGCTCGACACACCACGCATGGTAGAATGAACTGCATTACAATGGGCAGGTGGGCGTCGGTAAACTTCTGTCTGCGATGCACCTGCTGGATTCGCAACAGCCCCCACGGTATTTGGGACGGTCGGACTCTCGGAGTAAAACATGAAGAAAACCATGGAAAGTCGGCCACGTTCCTCGATACGACCGCCGTGGGTTTCGTGCGCGACTTCGTGGTGCTGGCAGTGGTGAAGGGCCACTTCATGGCGAACAAGGGCTACGAACTGCCGGGCTTGCGTGAAGATCGAGCAACTAGCAGCGCGCCGATGCGGGGACACGAAGGTCGGAGCAGGCAGATACCGGCTTCCCTGCGGTTTCGTGTGCTGGAACGCGATAAGGCGGTGTCTGTTATGCGGCGCTACGCCCGAGGCAGGAGCCAGACTACATGTCGACCATCGTATTCCCTTCTCTTTGGGCGGGCCCACTGTCGAAGGCAACCTGCAAACACTGTGTGCAGATTGCAATATTGGGAAGGGGAATCGATCGTCAACTGACTTCCGACCCCAGCATCTCGGGTAGGCGCAACACCCTGGCGGCGCCAGTTTCGGCGAAGGAGTAAACGGGGTCAGGTCGCACATTGCACACACTGGGCCGAACGTATAAAGAATATGTGAAAATAACGTTCCCTTGTATCATTGACACCCTATACCGGATAGTGCAGGATGATTTCTCCATATTGGTTAAAAGGGAGTAAAATTTGAACCACGCTCATGATGGTGTTCGTGATACTGGGGATACAGCCACGAAATGTGACAAGATATCTTCAAAAGCATCAGCGAATGAATACAATTTAAGTGCTGATAGACCTGTCGCACCTGAAATAGACCGAGACCCTGACGACGACCTTGAGATTGAGCATGAAGGTGGGCCTGTCTCTGCTGATAAGTCTGACATAACTGAACTCTTCAATCCCGAGAAAATCAAGGTCACCACAAGCAATGTTCTAATAGAACAGTTGGTGAATCGTATTGATCACCAGGAGATAGATTTAGCACCGGACTTTCAACGAAATTCGGGAATCTGGAACAACCAGAGCAAAAGCCGTCTCATCGAGTCACTATTGCTGCGTATTCCCATTCCGGTATTTTACGTGGCGGCAGATGAGGAAGAAAACTGGTCTATGGTAGATGGTGTGCAGCGGTCATCCACGATCTACGAATTCATAAAGGATAAATTTAATCTGAGCAAACTCGAATACCTGGAAAAGTTTAACGGGTATTCACATGGTGAATTGCCGCGTCCAATGCAAAGACGAATCAGTGAGACCCAACTTGTAATTAACATTATCGAGCATGGAACGCCCGACGAATTGAAATTCAATATTTTCCGGCGCATCAATACGGGGGGCAAACCCCTTAACGGTCAGGAGATTCGTCATGCGCTCAATCCGGGACCAGCGCGGGAATTCCTGAAAAAATTGGCTGATTCCGAGGAGTTCAAAAAAGCAACTAATAATTCGCTCAGTTCCGACAGGATGAATGACAGGGAGTGCATACTACGTTTTCTGGCTTTCTATATTGACGAGTGGGAGAACTACAAAAAAAACGATCTCGATGGATACCTCACTGAAGCGCTCAAGAAACTTAATGGGATGGACAAAAGGCAACGTGAACATCTTGCAAATGAATTCAGGAAGGCAATGAATGCCGCATTTAAGATATTCGGGAACGGTGCATTCCGTAAGAGATATGACTCGAATCAGCGAAGATCACCCATCAACAAGGGATTGTTCGAGACCTGGAGTGTCAAATTGGCGAATTGTCTTCCGGAAGAAATCGAAACTCTGGTTGAAAATCGTGAAAATATCCGGGAAGAGTTTATGAATTTAATTAACGAGGATTGGGACTTTGTGAATGCAATTTCAAATTCAACCGGAGCGCCGGTCCGGGTTAAGATGCGCTTCAGGGTTATTGATGTGCTGGTTGAGAGATTCCTCTGATGCTCCACAGGATCATGTTGAACAATTTCAAGTGTTTCGAGGAATTGGACTTGAACTGTGCGCCATTAACTCTCCTTTGCGGCTTGAACGGGATGGGCAAGAGCAGTGTCCTGCAATCCCTGCTCTTGCTTCGACAATCCTGTGAAGGAGGGAGATTGAAAAGCAGAAGGTTAATCCTGAACGATGATCTGATCTCCCTTGGAACTGGTAAGGATATACTTTATGAGGGAGCATCAATGGACAAGCTGACATTCGAGCTTCGTTACAAGGATGACACGTCTCATATCTTCACGGCTGATTATGCCCCGGAATCCGACCAACTGAAAGTAGAACAACGAAGTTCATCGGAAAGCTCGCACGAGGTGCCGCCACTTGGCGGACAGTTGTGGTATGTCAATGCCGAACGAATAGGCCCTCGTAAAATTTATGATCGGTCGGAAGCGCTGGCACGCCAGGGCGAATTAGGTTCTCAAGGTGAGTATGCACTAAATTACCTGGCTACACACAGGAACATGTTATTGCAGGAAGGTGACCATCGCTGTTTAAGCCTGAAAAATAGAGGATTGAATAATGTGCTCGACCACTGGCTTCAGAAGGTTACGCCAGGGGCGCATCTTCACATTGATTCTATACCTGATGCCAATGCCTTACTCAGTGGATTCGTTTTTGACCAGCCTGGAGATGCACAATCAAACCGCTACCTTGCCACTAACGTAGGCTTTGGCCTGTCCTACGTAATCCCGGTTCTGGTTGCCCTGCTTGCTCCGGAAGATACATTGTGTCTTATTGAGAACCCGGAAGCACATCTTCATCCCCAAGGCCAACTCATGTTGGCTGAACTTGCCGTTCGGGCTTCGATCAGTGGTGTCCAGGTAATAATTGAAACCCATAGTGATCACTTCATGAACGGGGTGCGTATCGCTGTCAGGGAAGGCCTGGTTAAACCACGGCAAGTAAACTTTCACTATTTCGAACGCGAAGATGGGAAAACCATCGTTTCTTCACCTGAGATAGACACTGACGGGCGTCTGTCATCATGGCCGGCTGGCTTCTTCGATCAACACGAGGAGAGCCTGGCAAAGTTACTCGCCCCAAAATTGTAATATGCGGGAGATGGTACTTAATCACGCGAGCGTTCCAGCGCGTGATGATTCAAATTTTGTCAACTGGTTAAAAGACCTCGCACAAGGCATGGCATTGCTTGTTGATAACAAAGTGAGCGGCAAAAATCTGCGGGTATGTCAAACGGGCTATGACAAGTACGAGAATATGGTCCACGCCCTTAATATTTTAAGGTCATCTGGCGCAAGGGATGAGTATATATTCATAGCAAGCCTGGCAACTAAGACCCCCCTCTTGAATGAAGTTGATGAGAGTATTAATGACAGGTTTCGCGCTTGCGAAAATACTGAGTTTCCCGGAGATGATGGATCACCTCTTGTCTTATGCGCAATAACCGATTGGATTGTTGTCGGATTTCCGACTGATCCGTTATGGGACAATGACAGTCTTGAGATTCATTTCGACGAAATTCTTGATGATGAAAGCATCACTGGAACCACCGAATACATTGATAATCTTACACGGTCGATACATGCCAGTCCTATCTGTGACCGTCACGAAGGTAAGCTCCTGGCAGGAAATGACCCCGTATTCTTATGGAACAACCGCGAAGAGGCTTTTCCATTTTTAATTTTTGGCCCGGGCGTAGAAAAAAATATTACCGAAGTACAATCGCGAGAGTTTCACACTGTCGTTAAAAAACTGGTAGCGCTTAACAAAACAGCCATGATTTGGCGCGACAAAGGAGAAGCCAAACCTCCTTGGAGAACGCGCGTAACACCCGAAAGTGATAGTGTTAATCGCAGCAAAAAACTCCGGGAAGCCCGTATGTTCAAATCACGTGATGGTACATATAAGCTGTTCGAGTGGCATGCGCGTTTTGGGAGCGCAGGGCGTATACACCTTCGTTTCGACCGGAATTTACTGGAGATAGAAGTAGGTTATATAGGTGGACACTTGCCACTTTGATTTCATATTTCCGATGTCATTCCCCTTTCTCCGACCACAACCCCAGCGCCAGGCACAGGCAGGCCAGCAGCAGCACCAGGGTAAACGGCACGGCCATGGTAATGGTCCCGGCCTGCAGCGCGCTCAGGGCGTCGCTGCCGCCGCCGATGAGCAGGGACGCCGCGATCAAACCCAGCAGTACGGCCCAGATGGCGCGCTGGTAGCGGGGGGAATCGAGTCTCCCGCCCGCCGTGATGATATCCAGGACCAGTGAACCGGAGTCCGCTGAGGTGATAAAGAAGGTCAGCACCAGGACCACGGCAACCAGTGAGGCGATGATGGTGAACGGCAGGTTTTCCAGCATGTGGAACAGCGCCAGTGAGGGGTCGCTGATACCGGCGGCCAACGCGCCTGTGCCGTGCATGACCTGGTCCAGCGCGATGCCGCCGAATACCGACATCCAGATGGAGCTGACCAGCGTCGGCGCGAGCAGCACGGCAATGACAAATTCCCTGACGGTGCGGCCTTTGGATATGCGCGCGATGAACATGCCGACAAATGGCGACCACGAGATCCACCAGGCCCAGTAAAATACGGTCCAGTTCTTGTACCACGTATCATCCTCGCGGCCTGCCCATTCACTCAGGGGAATGAAGTGCTTCGCATAGTTCCACAGGTTCTCCCCGATGCCGGCAATGGATGCCAGGGCGGGGCCGGCGCCGGCAACGAACAGAAGCAGCAGCAGGGCAACTACGATGTTGAAGTTGCTCAGCAGCCTGACGCCGCGGTCCAGGCCGCGCACGACCGATATGATGGCAATCGCCGTGATGATGGCGATAAGCAGCAACTGCGTCGCCAGGTTGTTGGCAACGCCGAATACGGAGTGCAGCCCCCCGGTCGCCTGCTTCGCTCCCAGGCCGAGGGAGGTGGCAAGACCGAAAATGGTGGCGAACACGGCTACCACGTCCACGATATGGCCCGGCCAGCGCCAGCATTGTTCCCCTAACAACGGGTAAAAAATGGACCGGGTCAGCAACGGCAGGCCTTTATTGAACGAGAAAAATGCCAGGGACAGCGCCATCACGCCGAATATGGCCCAGGGGTGCAATCCCCAGTGATACAACGCCGCGCCCATCGCGGCGGCGGCCGCTTCGGGCGAATTGGGTTGTACGTTCAACGGCGTTCCGGACCAGTTCGTGTAATAGGCCACCGGTTCGGCTACGCACCAGAACATCAGTCCGATACCCATGCCGGCGGCAAACAGCATGGAAAACCAGGACAACGTGGAAAATTCCGGTTGAGCCGCGGGACCGCCCAGGCGCACCTTCCCGAACGGCAGCACGATCAGCAACAGGCAGAACAGAACAAAAAAATTGCCGGAAATCATTACCAGCCAATCGAAGTTTTCGATGGACCAGTTCTTTGCCTGATCAAGCATGACCTTCGCGTCCTGCGGAAGCGCCAGCGCCCCGATAACAAAAGCCACGGTGAGCAACGCGGTGATAAAAAACACCGGGTTATGCAGTTCCAGCCCGAATATGCGCACGTTGTCGCGACCAGCCCGGTAACGGCTGTCGTACTGTTTTGGAGGAGTCACTATCTGCCTGATTATCCGAAGTTTTTTCCTGCGCCACTATAACCTGTAACGGCTTGTAATTCCAGGTAATAATTATGCTTGACTCCGGGCGAAATTAGTGGACAATTGCCGCCGCCTTAGTACTCTTTCAACCTGATATTGTCTGACAATACTTACCATTCCCGCAACGCTTGTCCCCGTATGGAGTTGGGCGGGGAGCGGGAAGCCAGGAGACAACACTCCGTATGGACCGTCATTCCTGCGCAGGCAGGAATCCAGTCAAATACTGTGTCGCCCGGAGGGCGACTCTTTATCCACTGGATTCCCGCCTGCGCGGGAATGACGGAGGGAGCGCGGGAGTGACAGTTATGCGGCAATATCATGGCAACGACGGCAATCCCCGATAACAGGTATGGGCGGCTCATGAAGAATCTCCACGGACAAACGAAGAAACCTCAACTGCTGCTGGTCTGGAGCCTGCTGTTCGGCGTCGCCCTGATAGCCGTGTGCAGCGGTATGCAGGGCACGCTGCTCGGCCTCCGGGCGTCACTGGAAAACTTCGGGGTGGACACGATCGGCCTCATCATGTCCGCCTATTACGCGGGTTTTCTCCTGGGCGCGCGCATCGTGCCGAAGTGGGTAAAACAGGTAGGGCATATCCGCGTCTTCGCCGCGCTGGCCACGATCGCATCCGCAGTCATCCTGGCGCACTCCGCGTTTGTAGACCCGCTGATATGGTTCCTGTTGCGCGCGCTGACGGGCTTCTGCCTGTCCGGCCTGTTCATGGTCTCTGAAAGCTGGATGAATACAATTACCGATAATGACAACCGGGGGCGCCTGCTGGCCGCGTACATGTTCACTATCACTCTCGGGTTTATCGGCGGACAGTTCCTGATCAACCTGGCCTCCCCGATGGGTTTCGAATTGTTCATCCTTGCTTCCGTGGTGCTGTCAGTCGCTATCGTGCCCATGTTGTTGAGCAATATCTCCGCCCCCGCGATCGAGTATGCCGAACACCTTGAACTGTACAGGTTGATCAAGCTCTCTCCCCTGGGGGCCATGGGTGTGTTCGTGCAAGGCCTGAGCTTCAGCGCGGTGATGTGGCTGACTGCTGTGTTCGGCGCCCAGAGCGGTTTCTCCGATACCGAAAGCGCCTACCTGGTAGGCATCCTGACCTTCGGCGGACTGGCGCTGCTGTTGCCGGTGGGCCGGCTTTCGGACCTCCAGGAACGCCGCCGCACCCTGCTGTTGTTGTCGGTCATGGCTGCCGGCGCGGCCCTGTTCGTGCCGCTTGCCGCCGGCCTGGACAGCCTGTGGCTGCTGTCCTGTCTGCTGTTCCTGGTAGGTGGAGCGGCCATGTGTTTTTATTCCGTGTCCATGTCACATATCAACGACCACGTACGCGGCGAACAGATCCTGTCCGCCAGCGGCAGCATTATTTTCATCAACGGCGTTGGCGGGTTGTCCGGCCCCATACTCAGCGCCCAGGTCATGAAAATCCTGGGTCCCGGCGGTCTGTACTACTTCGTCGCGCTGGTGTACCTGTTCATGGCCGTATTCACCCTGTACCGCATGTCGGTGCGGGCGCCAATCACCGCAGAGGAGCAATCCCACGGCATGGCGGTCATGATGCAGACCTCCCAGGTCATCGTGGCCGAAGCCATGGACGAAACCGACCAGGGCGATCCGCTCGCGCCTGCTGTTGGCGAATGAAATTATACCGTACAGTAAATTATCTATTGAAATATTGAATTATTTTGTTAAAATTTATCCTGTTCGGTAAAATATTGATTGATCTATGATAGATATCCTTGCTCAATATGGGCGAATACGAAGTATGGGAGACTTGGGCAACCTGGTTCGAAGACATAGAAAAAGCCGCGGGTTGTCCCTTAAGACAACAGCCGCGCTCACCGGACTTGGCATACGATTTTTATCAGAGCTTGAACGCGGAAAAGAAACTGCTGAAATTGGCAAAACCTTGAAAACAATGGACGCATTAGGACTCGATGTGATCGTTCAGCCGGAGAGCCATCAAAGCAGGCTGGAGATTCGGGACAGCGCTGCCGGCTACAAGGTTCCATATCCGGTTGTGAACTCCGATGATATTCCGCTTCCTGGCGACCTTGCGCCGGTTCCCCGCATAGTATTGTCGGAACTGGCCCGACGTTATCATATCAAACGACTGGCATTGTTCGGCTCAGCCGCACGTGGAGAGTTAACTCCCTCAAGCGATATTGATTTGCTGGTCGAGTTTGAGCAAGGCCTGGCGCCTTCCCTGGGAGGCATGACTGCCATCAATAATGCCTTCAGTTCCCTGTTTGGTGGTCGTAAAGTGGATATCGCAACTCCGGCAATACTGAAGAATCCCTACCGCCGTCGTGAAATAGAAAAAGATCTGGAATTATTGTATGCCGCTTGAAGACAGGGACGCGGCCTATCTATGGGATATGCTGCAAGCAGCCAATGAAGCTGTTGAGATGATGGAGCATCATGATCTCGCATCTTTTCTGGAAAATCGCGTCTTGCTCAGAGCGGCAGAAAGAATAGTTGAGATAATTGGCGAGTCTGCCCGGAACGTGTCTGCCAATGGAAGGGAAGCTACCCCTGATATCCCGTGGCGTGAAATCATCGGTCAACGCAATATTCTGGCCCATGAATACGGCCAGATTGACCATGAATTACTCTACAACACCATCGTCAATGATATTCCTGAACTAATTCGCCACCTGGAAAAAGCGCTTCCTGAGATCTGACAACTTCATCAACTGAAGTTCTTACTGCTGTGCCGCAGCCAGCGGGCCGCGTATTCGGCGAAGCTGCGGCGAACGATGATATCGAAAGTCGGCGTCTCATCGATCAGGGCGATCAGCATGGATGTCTTTGCCAGTGCGGTCTGTGCACATTGGCCCGCTTTGAAGATGCGTGGATGAAGGTCCAGAGTACAGCCTTTAGCCAGCACCTCCCGGACATGATTGCCCGACAGGCGGATTAACAGTTGACCGCCGGTGACGTCAACCAGTGAATAACACTGGCCTGCCAGGTTTTTTTCCAGTTGCACGGTTAATTCTTTTTCTTTTCCAGGTGCGGTCGCCAGCAACCATTCGTCCGGCCCCAACCAGAAGCTTGTGTGATCTCCAACCGTAAACGTATTCGGAACGATGGGCAGGGGCTGTCCGAGCGTCTGTCGTATTGCCTGCAGGAACCGTTCATCAGCGGGGTCGCCGCGCAGGTTCAGGTAACCGTAATGGGGCCGTACTTCCAGGCGCATTCCGGAATCACCCGAATCCGGTACACTGTTCCCGTTCAGGAAAGATGCCAGCGCATGCTGCCTGTGCATCTGGTCAGGCACGTTGCCGCTCTCCTTTCGGATCATAGAATACGGGAGAGACGATTTTGACCGGGACATGCCGCCCGTCCCGCAACGCGGCCTGGATGACATCGCCTTTGCGGGCGCGACCGGCGCTGACCAGCGCCAGGGCAATGGGATGACCGAGACAGGCGCTGTAATAACTGGAGGTGACGTGGCCGAGTTTGGCCACAGGGGGTTCTCCGCCGGGCTGTTCCACCAGTTGCGCACCCTCCGGCAATGGTTCCGTACCTTCCTCGCATAACAGCCCGACCAGTTGTTTACGATCCGGCCTCCTGCAGTCGGGCCTGGCGAGGGAACGTTTGCCCAGGTAGTCCTTGTCCTGAGACAGGAGCCATGTCAGTCCCAGGTCCAGGGGCGTAACGGAACCGTCGGTATCCTGGCCGACGATGATAAAACCCTTCTCGGCACGCAACACATGCATGGATTCGGTGCCGTAAGGGGTGATGCCGTATTGCCGGCCCGCCTCCATCAGGGCTTGCCACAGGGCCGCTGCCAAATCGCCCTCCACGTTGATCTCGTAGGCCAGTTCGCCGCTGAAACTCACGCGGAATATCCGTGTGGCGAACCCTGCCAGTGTACCGGAGCGTACCGACATGAAGGGAAAGTCATCCCGGTTGAAGTCGATATCGGATTCCATGCCCTGCAACAGGTTCCTGCTGTCAGGACCGACCAGTGCGATGGTGGACCAGCGTTCCGTCACCGACGTCAGGTAAACCTTCAAATCCGGCCACTCCGTCTGCAGCCATTGTTCCAGCCAGCCCAGCACGCGGGCAGCGCCGCCCGTGGTGGTAGTCAGGTAATAATGCTGCCCGCCCAGGCGCGCCATCACCCCGTCGTCCATGACCATGCCGTCTTCGCCGAGCATGATGCCGTAAGCGCAACGCCCCGTTTCCATCCGGGCGATATTGTGGGTATAGATACGCTCAAGGAAGACCTGCGCATCCGGGCCCTGTACCTCTATCTTGCCCAGGGTCGAAGCGTCCATGATTGCCAGCGAAGCGCGGGCGGCGAGGCATTCGCGGGCAACCGCACGCTGCAGATCCTCTCCTTGCCGGGGGTAATACCAGGGGCGTAGCCATTGTCCCACCACCTCGAATTCAGCCCCGGCCGCTTCGTGCCAGTCATGCAGCGCGGTCTTGCGCACCGGGTCATAGAGCGTTCCCACGCCAGCGCCGGCGCAGGCGCCGAAGCCGGCGGCCGTGTAGGGCGGCCTGAACGTGGTGGTGCCGACTTCGGCAACGGGTCTGTCCAGACACTCCGCCAGTATCGCCATGCCGTTGATATTGCCCAGCTTGCCCTGGTCGGTGCCGAATCCCAGCGCGGTATAGCGTTTGACGTGTTCCACGTTCTGAAAACCTTCACTCACGGCCTGGTACACGTCCGCCACGGTCGTATCGTTCTGGTAATCGATGAACTGTTTCGGGTAGCGATTCGATGATTGCGGCAAGGGAACCCGCCATAACGGTTGTTGCGGACGTGTTTCTCCGACCTGGTCCCGGCCTGTCTCCGGCGTGGAAAACGGAACCGGCTCAAACCCGCAGGACTGCGCCGCATCCAGCCCCGCCTGTTTCCCTTCCTCAAGGCAGGCATCCGTCGTAAAGGTGCCGTTGCATGCGCCCGCCGACACATGCTCCTGCCGCGTAGCGCCAGGGATGAAACAACTGCGATCCCGGTCCCAGAGAATACTGCCCCCTGCCTGCGAATGCAGGTGGACGGCCGGATTCCAGCCGCCGGACATGGCAACCAGGTCGCAGTCAAGGGTTCTGGACGACCCGTAAAGGGCCTTGCCGTCCGCAGATAACTCAGATACCTGTACCGAACGCACCTGCTTCCTTCCTGTTACGTTGGTAATGACACGACCGTGCAGGATGTCGATCCCGTCCCGGCGCAGGGGTTCGGCTATAGCGCCGGCGCCTTCCCTGCGACAGTCGACAATGGCGCTGATCCCTGCTCCCGCAGATACCAGGTCCAGTGCTGCCTGATAGCCTGAATCATTATTGGTAAATATTACACCGCGACGACCCGGGCATACCCCGTAGCGATGAATATAGCCTGAAACCGCGGAGGCAAGCGTCACCCCCGGACGATCGTTGTTCGGAAATACCATGGGCCGTTCATGACTGCCCTGTGCGAGAATGACGCGCCGGGCACGCACGCGCCATAAACGTTGCCGTATTTCACAAGCGCGGTGTTCTCCCGGGTGCTCCCGGTTCCGTTCAAGGATAGTAAGGAAATTGTGGTCGTAGTAACCGGAGACCGTACTGCGGGGCAGCAAGGTGACCTCGGGATGACTTGCAAGTTCCTGCAAAACCTTGCCCAACCATTCTCCGGCGGGGTTGCCGTTCATTCCGGTTCTGTCATACAACAGGCTGCCGCCGAACTCGCCCTGCTCATCCGCAATGATGACCCTGGCGCCGCATCCGGCCGCCGCCAGCGCCGCCATCAGCCCTGCCGGTCCGCCACCTGCCACCAGCACATCGCAATGCGCGTTGATATGTTCATAGGCGTCCGGGTCAGCCTCCTGAGGCGAGACACCCTGCCCGGAGGCGTGCCGGAGCACGTGTTCATACCAGCGCCACAGGAACCGGGGCGCCATAAAGGTCTTGTAGTAAAATCCCGCGCCCAGCAACGGGGAGCAGATGTCACTGATTGCCAGAAGGTCAAGATTCAAACCGGGCCAACCCCTGGTCGTGGAAGCGATCAGGCCCTCGTGCAATTCCACTTCGGAGGCGCGCAGACCGGGTATGGTAGCGGCGCCGGTTCCTGTCTGGACGATGGCGTTGGGTTCTTCCGCGCCGATGCCCATGATGCCGCGGGGACGATGGTACTTGAAACTGCGCCCGACGATGCGGATTCCGTTGGCAAGCAAGGCGGAAGCCAGGGTGTCGCCATGATAACCCTGTAAGTTACGGTCGTTGAACCTGAACGCCAGGGGCCGCGAGCGGTCAATGCGGCCGCCTTCGGGAAGTCGATTAACCTGCTTCATCCTTGTGACTCTCCGGGGACGGATTTAAATCCGTCCCCAAACCCTCCTTTGTTATCTGATAACTGACGGTATCCCGTTCCAGCACGAACCAGCGGCGGCAGCCGTGTTCATGCACCCATTGTTCCCGGTGCGGTCCCCTGGGGTTTTTACGCATGAACAGGTAGTCTGCCCATTCTTCGTCAGTCAGGGCGTCCGGGTCGGTCGGGCGGGTGATGTCGGCTTCGCCGCCGTAAGCGAATTCACTCTCATCGCGCGGGCCGCACCAGGGGCAGTTAATCAGCAACACGTTGATCCACCTTTCTGTAAAGAAGCATTCTTAATTCCTGATCTCCAATTCCCGGACAGGTGGGGTCAGAGTAAAAATCTGGCGAATTTCTTACTCTGACCCCTTAATTGACGTGACCCCTTAATTGCCAATTCTCTTCAGTGCGCCACCGCGGCGGCGCCGTGCTCATCGATGAGCGCGCCCGTTGTGAAGCGTTCCAGGGAGAACGGGGCGTTCAGTTCGTGAGGCTCATCACGGGCAATGGTATGGGCAAAGGCCCAGCCGGAGCCGGGCGTGGCCTTGAAGCCCCCGGTGCCCCAGCCGCAGTTGAAATAAAGCCCCTGCAAGGAGGTCTTGCCGATGATCGGGCAGGCGTCCGGCGACACGTCCACGATCCCGCCCCATTGGCGCAGCATGCGCACCCGGCTGAAGGCGGGGAACAGCTCAATAATGGCCTGCATGGCATGTTCAATCGTGTGGAAGCTGCCGCGCTGGCCGTAACCGATGTAGGCATCGATGCCGGCGCCGACGACCAGTTCGCCCTTGTCTGACTGGCTGATATAGCCATGCACGGCATTCGACATGACCACGGTATCCAGAACCGGTTTCAGGGGTTCCGACACGTATGCCTGTAACGGGTGGCTTTCCAGCGGCAGGCGCAGTCCCGCCATACCGGCCAGCACGCTGGCGTGACCGGCGACCACCACGCCGACCCGGTTCGCATCGATACGGCCGCGGACGGTCTCGACGCCGGTTACCCGTCCGCCTTCGCGGCAAATACCGGTTACCTCGCACTGCTGGATGATATCGACTCCCAGGGCATCGGCAGCCCGGGCAAACCCCCAGGCCACCGCGTCATGGCGCGCCACCCCGCCCCGGCGCTGGAGCGAGGCCCCCAGGATCGGGTAGCGCACCCGGCGGGAGGTATTGATCAGGGGAATGGCGGCCTTGACCTGTTCAGGCGTGACCACCTCGGCGTCAATCCCGTCCAGGCGGTTTGCCCCGACCCGGCGTTCGATGTCGCGCATGTCCTGCAGGCTGTGGCCCAGGTTATAGACGCCGCGCTGGCTGAACATGACGTTGTAATTCAGGTCCCGGCTCAACCCTTCCCACAGTCTCAACGACTTCTCATAAAGCATCGCGGCTTCCGTCCACAGGTAATTTGAACGTACTATGGTGGTGTTCCGTCCGGTATTGCCGCCGCCGATCCAGCCCTTCTCCAGCACGGCGACGTTGCGCATCCCGTGCTCTTTCGCCAGGTAATAGGCAGTCGCCAGGCCGTGGCCGCCACCGCCTATGATGAGCGTGTCATACTTTTCCCGCGGCGCGGGGCTGCGCCAGGCCTGTTGCCAGTTCTCGTTACGTGAGACGGCATTGCGCAGCAGGGAGAATATGGAATATTTCTGCCGGGTCATCTCAACACTCGATCACGTTGACGGCCAGTCCGCCCCGGGCAGTTTCCTTGTACGATGTTATTTCCGTCATACTGCAACCTGCATCATGTCGCTAAACCCACCACGTGGGTCCGTTGTTCACTCCCTGGGCTCTGGCGCACCATCATCAAACCATCTTTGGCTCTGCGGTAAACCGTCTGTCAAGTCGTAATAATCGGCCTTGAATTCCACGTATATGTGTTCCGCCGCCTCAATCCCGGTGGGCTGGTCCAGGGTGCCGGCCATTATGGACATATAGCTATTCGATGCGGGAGACCAGAATAAACTCGAACCACAGCGCCTGCAGAAGCCCCGTTTGGCAGATGCCGAAGACTGATACCAGGCCAGACCCTGATCCGAAATCAGCGCCAGGTTTTCTTTATGGGTTGCAGTGGCGGCGACAAAATGTCCGCTTGTCCTCCGGCATTGGTTACAATGGCAATATACAACAGGCCGGAGAGAATCCAGGATCTCGTATTTCACGGCGCCGCAAAGACAGCTGCCTGTGGCGCGCACGGGCTTAGTTATTTGCGCCACCGATATCCAGCAGGCGTTCGTTGCCGGGGTCGAACGGGCTCTCCGGGACCACCACAGCCCGGTAGTTTTTATTGAGGATATCGATTTCCATATCGATGCCTGCTTGTGCGTATTCCGGCCTGACCATGCCCAGCGCCAGGGACTGGCCGACCCGGAAACCGAAACCGCCGCTGGTGGCGCGCCCGATCAGTTCGCCGTCCCTGGTCAGGGCGTTGTTGCCCAGCGCATCGGCGTCATCGGTGTCCCGGACTTCCAGGGTAACAAGCCTGTAATTCAGCCCGCGTTCCCTGCCGGCCAGCAGTTGTTCCCGGCCCAGGAAGTCCCCCTTGTCCGGGAATACGAAGCGGTCCATTGCCGACTCATACGCGGAATACTCGATGGATAACTCGGCGCCCACCATGCGGTAGGATTTCTCCAGGCGCAGGGAATCCATGGCGCGGATGCCGAAGGGCTGCAATTCCAGGTCTTCACCGGCTGCGAAGAGCGCATCGAACAACTCGTTCTGGCGTTCGACGGGATGATGCAGTTCCCAACCCAGTTCACCCACGTAATTCACCCGCAGGGCATGCACCGGTATTCCGTTTATGGCGACCTGCCGGGCTGACAGAAACGGAAAGGCTTCGTTGGAAAAATCATCATCCGATACTCGTTGCAGGAGCCTGCGGGAAAGCGGCCCGGCAACGACGAACACGCCAATTTCGTCGGTAAGGTGTTCATAGTTCACCGAGCCATCGGCGGGCATGAACTTGCCGAGGTAATCGTGGTCCAGTCTCTGCCATGCGCCGGCCGAGACCAGGTAGAACGAATCTTCTGCCTCGCGGGTGATGGTGAATTCCGAATGGACGCCGCCGTTACGGTTAAGCGAGTGGCACAGCCGAATGCGGCCTGTTTTTCCAGGCAGGCGGTTGGCCACCATGTAGTCCAGGAACGCTTCTGAACCCGGCCCGGATATCCTGCACTTGGCAAAGGGCGTCAAGTCGAGCAATCCGACTGATCGGTTCAGCTGCAACGCCTCCTTTTTTATGGCTTCAAACCAGCGCGAGCGGCGAAACGACCAGTGGTCTTCCTGCGCCATACCGTCGGTGGCAAACCAGTTGGCCCGCTCCCAGCCGAATTTCTGGCCGAATACGGCGCCCTTCTCCAGCAACCTCCCGTAACAGGGCGCGGTTTTCAGGGGACGCGCCGCCGGCCGTTCCTCGTCCGGGTAATGGATGATGAACACGTGGGAATAAGCCTCTTCGTTCTTCCTGACCAGGTAGTCCCTGCTGACGTAATCCCCGAAACGGCGCGGCTCGACTCCCAGCATGTCGATGCCGGGTTCTCCCTCCACGATCCATTCCGCCAGTTGCCAGCCGGCGCCGCCGGCAGCGGTGATGCCGAAACTGTGGCCCTCGTTGAGCCAGAAGTTCCTCAAGCCCCAGGCAGGACCCACGATGGGGTTGCCGTCCGGGGTATAGGCAATGGCGCCGTTGTAAACCTGTTTGATGCCGCACTCGGCAAAGGCCGGCACCCGGTTCATGGCCGCCTCGATATGGGGCTCCAGGCGCTCGATATCCTCCTGGAACAGTTCGTACTCGGCGCCGTCGCCGGGCCCGTCCAGGTAACAGCAGGGCGCGCCCTTCTCGTACGGGCCCAGAATAAATCCCTGGTTTTCTTCCCGCAAGTACCAGGAACCGTCGGCTTCCCGCAATACGGCCATTTCCGGCAACCCCTGTTCCGCCCTGGCTGTCAAATCCGTGTGGGACTCCGTCACGATGTACTGGTGTTCGACCGGCATTACTGGTATATCCAAGCCGACCATGGCGCCGGTGCGGCGGGCATAGTTACCGGTTGCCGAGACTACGTGCTCACAGGTGATATCACCCCTGGCGGTCTTTACCCGCCACTCGCCGGAGGCGGTGCGCTCTATGCCTTCGACCATGGTGTTACGGTAAATGGCCGCGCCCCGCGCCCGGGCGCCCTTTGCCAGGGCCTGGGTCAGGTCGGCCGGCTGGATATAACCGTCTTCGGGATGGAACAGCGCGCCGACCAGTCCGTCCGTATTGCACAGGGGCCAAATCTCGCCTACCTGCTCCGGTGTGAGGAATTCGGCACGTACGCCGATGGTGCGGGCCGTGGCCGCGTACTGGTAATACTCGTCCATGCGGTCCCGGTTCATGGCCAGGCGCAGGTTGCCCACCTGCCTGAAGCCGACCTGTTGCCCGGTTTCCTCCTCCAGTTCCTGGTACAGGTTCACCGAGTACTTATGGATCTGGCCGACGCTGTAACTCATGTTGAACAGGGGCAGCAACCCGGCCGCATGCCAGGTGGAACCGGAGGTCAGTTCCGCTTTTTCCACCAGCACGGCGTCGTCACCCCAGCCTTTCCGGGCCAGGTGATAAAGGGTGCTGACGCCGACAACACCGCCGCCGACCACAACAACCCTGGCGTGTGTTTTCATGGATTTGTGTTCCTGATGGGAGATGGCACAGACACGCATCATAAGGACCGGGGATACGGGCCATTATCCCAGGAACGACCGGGATTGATCAAAATACGTCAAATCGTGCTAAACTGTAAACATGTCTCCTGAATTTCACGCCATTATCGGTAGCGTCACCGCCTTGGCCGGACTATTGATTGGTCTGTTTGCGTGGTTGCGCCAGGATCTTCAGCGATTGGACAAACGCGTAGACGGGCTGGCCGATGAAATCAAGGAGCAGGGACACACCCTGGCCGAAGTGCGCGAACGATTGGCCCGATTGGAAGGCCTGATAGAAGGACTGTTCCAGCCGCGCCCGGTTGTGCCGCCCCCGACGCCCCCGGAAGACCTGCACGACCGCGCCGCCTAAAGTAAATGGGGTGAGACGGATCAAAATCCGCCCGGGGGACGGATTTGAATCCGTCCCCCCGACTTTCCCCCCTTACTGCTCCCCCTTATACTCCGGTAATTGCCTCAGCCTTCTTTTGCCTGCTGCGCCGCGTCCCAGGCTTCCTGGACGGTCTTCCAGGTCACCAGGGCGATGGTATTACCTTCCTCATCGACGAAGTTGAGGGGGCCGAGGAACGTCATGTAAAACTCGCTGTCTTCCAGGAAATTCGTCATGCCATGAAAAGCCTCGCAGGCTTCGTAGCCATAGGCCGGGGCCTTCACGCTGACGCCGCCGTCGTGTTCGCCGCCGCGGACCTCCATGTGGCCCTTGGTCAGGAAATATTCTCCCGGGCCGACGTGGACGTGACTGGCGAAAGAGGAGCCCTTCGGGCAATCATATATGGCCGCCCAGGAGCCAAGCTCCGGCGCAACGTTCAACAGTTTCCAGCGGATACCGCCCTGGCTCAACGGTCCGGGAAATTCCACCCAATCGACTTCATCGATCTGGACGGAGCGTCCTTCCACGGGATCATACTTGTTTGGGTTCATGTTATTACCTCCTTACTTGTTCAGGTTTTGTTTGTTTGTGAAACTCTGATTTAACTTATTATATTAAGCCGGCTTTTGTTTTTCATGTTGTTCCTGGATGCGCTCCAGTTCTTCCCAGCCCAGGTAACTGGTAAAGTTGTCATCGTCAAAGAACAACACCGGGCCGTTACAGATGAACAGGTAGTCGGTGTCCTCCAGTGCCGTTGTGGCGCCGTGGACCATGCCGTTCGGTTCGTACACGTAGTCGCCTGCTTCGAGGATCCCGTCGCGCACCTGCAACTTGCCGGACAGGACATACACGTGGGCCGGACTCAGGTGTTTATGGGGCGGCGCCACGTAACCTTTATACCAGCGAAACAGCGCGGCCCAGGCGCCGGTCTCAGGCCCCGTCCACAGGACTTTCATAAACCCCCGCTCGGGGTCCGCTTCCATGGGGATCCAGTCCATGTCATCGGTTTTACACAGCGAATCCATCAGTTCGCTGTTGACGGGGCTGATGTCTTGCGGTAACGGCATAATGCTCTCCGGTTATTATGTGCTGCGCAGTAGCCTGTCCGTCAGAAGTGATATTGCACCGAACCGACCACGCGGCGCGGTTGTTCCAGGGTGCCGATAATGATATAGCCCGGCGCCCCCGGCAGTTTGCTGCCCGCGAAGTTCGGGAATTCCTGCACGTCGATGTAGTAGTCCTCGTCGAACAGGTTCTCCACGTGAATGCCGAACTCCCAGTTGTTCCATTCCACCCCGGCGCCCAGGTCCACGACGGTAAAATCCGGGTTTGTCCAGAACGGAAAATCATCCCCGGGTGAATCCCAGAGCTGGGCATTGGTGGAAGCTTCCCCCTTGTAGCGCAGTTGCAGGCGCCCGAACAGGCGCATGTCATCGCTCACCTGCTGGTCGTAATCCAGCGCCGCGGTGGCGCTCCACTTTACGGTGTTGGGCGGTCTCCTTCCCGAGAGGTCGGAGAGATAATCGGTCGGGGTCGTGAATTCAGTGCCGCCGACCCATTCCGAGTCCACGTAGCCGAACCCGGCGGACAGGGTCCAGTTCTCATGCATGGACACGACCATATCGCCCTCCAGCCCCCACGCTTCGGAATCGCCGATATTGAAGATGCCCTCAAGCACGGTACCGGTCTGGGGGTTTTTCGTCTGAAGTTCGAACTGCCGGCCCTCGTAATCAATATAGAAACCCGCCAGGGTCAATACCACGCGGTCATCCAGCAACCTCCCCTTGTAGCCGATTTCAACCTGTGTCGCCTCTTCCGGCTCAATATCGAACAGGGC
Organism: Gammaproteobacteria bacterium; assembly: GCA_965204045.1. Classification (GTDB taxonomy): domain Bacteria; phylum Pseudomonadota; class Gammaproteobacteria; order Eutrophobiales; family Eutrophobiaceae; genus JAAXHV01. The sequence continues at coordinate 2,177,741 of CBDBDW010000002.1, read as the reverse complement.
GTTCTGTCCCTCCAGGTCGAACGCATTGAAACTCCCCGGCTCAAAACCCTGGGAGAACGTCGCGTACACCATGGACCGGTCATCATCAAAGAACATGGAGACGGACGCACGGCCCAATACCTCGGTGTTGGACTGACTTCCGGAGGAGTCACTGTCATGGTTGGTGGCGTCGAAATCCCAGCGATCCACGCGCACACCACCGCCAATCTCCAGGTTATTCATGCGATAACTGAAGTTGGCAAAACCTGCTACCTGTTCGCGTTTCTCGCGCAGGTTCTCGAAAGGTTCTATCGCGACATATTCAAACTCCGCCGGTTCACCAGTGACCGGATTGGCAGCAATCGGTGGGACAGCCGGTGGATACGGCGGCGGTAATGTATCATCGTCACAGTTTGCCAGGAAAAAGCAGATACCGTATGGAAACGGAAGTTGCCCGAACTTGTGCCTCTTCCAGTCCAGGTAATAGGCGCCGGCCTGCCATTGCAGGGGACTGTCATCCGTGGAGGTAAGGCGCAATTCCTGGGTCCATACCTCCACCGGCCATGACCGGGTCAGATCCAGCACGAACTCCTGGTCGATATCAAGATCAGTCTCCCGGTACGAGTCCGTGTCAGTATACGAGGTGAGATATGTGGCGTCGAAGTTGCCGAAATCATAGGTCAGTTCTATGCTGCCCGCGACGGTTTCCCGCTCGTGGGCCGCATTGTAGCTGGTGTCGATGATATTGGTGTGGGTGAGATCGCCGCTCATCTCCCGGTTCCAGATGTTGTTGGGCCCGTCGTACTCGTTATAACGCAGGGTGGCGTAAAGAGAGATCTGTTCGCTGATATTGCCGGCCAGGGCCGCGCGCACGCCGTATTTCTCCGTGTGCCCTACGTCGGGATCAACGTCCGGAACGCCGCCGTTCACGCGCGGGGTGTTGGGGTTGACCAGGTACGAATCATCGGTCATGGCAAACCCGTACAGCGTCATTGCCCAGTCATTGCCCAGCGGCACATTCAACTGGATCTCGCCGTCATAGTAATTATCTTCACCGCCCTGCGCCTTGACCCGGCCCGAAAAGGCTTCGGGGTCCGGCCGTCTGGTAACAAACTTGACCGCGCCGCCGATGTTGGCGCCGCCATACAGGATGCCCTGCGGCCCTTTCAACACCTCGATCCGTTCGAAATTGCCAAAGCGGGACGAAGCATCCCCGAACAACTGCACGTCATCCAGGTAAAACCCGACCCCCTGGGTATTGCCGAAGCCCCCCAGGCCGCGAACGGAAACATTGGGGTAACCGTCCAGGCGCCGGCTCATCCACAGGTTCGGCACCAGCAGGCCGATATCCTCCAGGCCGTTGATATTGGCGCTCTCCACCATGTCCCCGGTGAAGGTAGTGAGGGATTCAGGAATTTCCAGCACGTTCTCCTCGCGCTTGCGGGCGGTAACGATGATCTCCTCAAGCAGCGCCTCGCCCTGCGCCATAACGGTTTGGCTGGTCAACAGGGCGCCTGCGGGCGTGGTGAACAGCGCGATTGCCAGCATTGCCGTTCCAAACCCTGAACCCGTAAAATAGTATTTGTTCATTTACTTGCCCCCTTATCGGATATTCGAAAATCTTTGTTGTATTTTAGTCACGGAAATGTACCGGATAACGTCGAAACCGGCTTGTTCCCCGGCGAAACTGTAGCTGTCTGCCCGTGCAACCACCGTTGTTGAGACGGGATCGGGGAGATTTACCCGGTTAATTCTTTGTCTTTCGTGCAGGGCAAGATCATACTTTTTGTCATAAGAGAGAGGTTTTTTATTCCAAAAAGATATAAATAAGCGGGGAACTCCTGGATTTTGCGGGGATCAGAGCAGTATTACCCCCAAAACGAGGAGAATCCGATGAGTTTATTGACCCATTTGGCGACGATTGAGGACCCGCGGCGTGATATTAACAAGAAGCATGAGTTATTGGACATCCTGTTTTTGACGGTGAGTGCGGTGCTGTCGGGGGCGGAGGGGTGGAAGGATATCAAGGAATTTGGGGATGAGAAGCTGGATTGGCTGCGTCGCTACCGGCCGTTTGCGAACGGCATGCCGGTGGATGACACGATTGCGCGGGTGGTGCGTGCGCTGGACCCTGAGCAGTTCAACCGGGCGTTTATCGATTGGGTGAATGAGGTGCGCGGGGCGCAGGGTCAGGAGCAGATAGCGCTGGACGGGAAGACCTTGCGTCGTTCCCATGACGGGGAGAAGCACACGGCCCTGCACAGCATCACGGCCTGGGGGCACGAGTGCGGGTTAGTGTTGGCGCAGATGAAGTCATCCGGGAAGAAGAACGAGCAGGCCTCGGTCATGGCGATGCTGGAGATGTTGCAGGTGAAGGGGGCGCATATCACGGCGGATGCGATGAACACGCAGAAGAAGATAGCCCGGAAGATACACGATAAAGGGGGGGATTACACCTTGTCGCTGAAGGACAACCACAAGACGCTGCGTAAGGAAATACAGGCGTACTTTCATAAGGTTACACGCGATGCGCCGGCGACATTGGCGGTGCATGAGGAGGTGGACGGCGGGCATGGCCGGGTGGAGAAGCGTGTCTGCCGGCAGTTGCCGGTGAGTGAGTGGGTGAGCGGGGCGGCCAAGTGGCCGGGCTTGCAAACGGTGATAGAGATGGAGCGGGAACGGCACCTGCCGGGGCAGGAGGTGGAGAGGGAGATACATTACTATATCAGCTCGCTACCGGTGGATGCAGAGCGGGTGGCGCAGGGCATACGGCGGCATTGGGAAGTGGAGAACAAAGCGCATTGGGTGCTGGACGTGGCGTTCCGGGAGGATGACAGTCGCATCCGCAAGGGGGACGGGGCGGAGAACGTGGCGATTATCCGGCGCTTCTGTCTGAACCTGGCGCGGCTGGACCCCAGGAAGAACAGCATGCGGGGCAAACTCAAGCAGGCCGGGTGGAGTGATACCAGACGGGCGGAAATCCTGTTCGGAGTAGACACATAAAAGTATGCGGTTGCCCTGGTCTTTCGTGCAATTTTACTTGGATTTGAGCGAAAACAGTCTAAACTTGTAAAGATCGGTATCTACGATGGCTATTTGAAGGTACTTCAATGTATTGTCAACATCACCTGATCCGTGTTGTTAAAAAAATACACGCCTGCCGGCCGTACCGGTGGGTGCGGCAATCCGGCACACCGGCCGGGCAGGCTTGCAGCGGGGATAATGGCGGATAATTCATCACAATCATTCATCGGCACCTGGTCCACGGAAAGCCTGGCAAAGAGTGACCGGTTCGACGCCTGGGCCAGTGTGCTCAATGAAGCATACGGGCGCTGGGAAATGGATCGGCCGGTGGCTCCCGACTTCTTCAGCAGCGTCAAGCATTACGATGATTCCATCCTGAAAGTCATCGAATGCACCTGCGACCCCTGCGGCGCGACCCGCACCCGCGCCAGTATCCGGGCCGACGGGCTTGAGACCCTGACCATACAGGCCGTGCTCGAGGGCCGGGAATACATCAACTTCGACGGTGAGGACATCCTCCTGAAGCCCGGCGACCTCCTGGTCTGGGACAGCACCCGGCCAATGACCTTTCAAGTCCAGGACAGGCTGCACAAGATTTCCATAATGATGCCGCTGCCGCGCTTCCAGTCCTGGCTGCCCCGGTCCTGGTTTTCCATCCGCCACTCACTGGACGGGCAATCGAACAGCGGCCTGCTGCTGACCAATTACGTCAAATCACTGCGCGAATCGGTTTTCGACGGGGGCTGCAAGGACAACTATGCATTGATTGACGCAACCATCGGCGTGCTTGTCAATGCCCTGGAAACGGGAAACGCGGACGATCCGACGCCGCTGCGCGTCACCCAGTTGCACCATATCAAGGAATACATCAAGGCCAACATCCGCAACCCCGACCTTTCCCCGGTCATGATCGCCAAGGCCGGCGGCATGTCGTCCCGTTACCTGCACTGGTTGTTCAATGCCAACGAGGACGCGGATACGGTCAACCGGTACATTTTTCACCAGCGCCTGGACCTGTGTGCGCGGGACCTGTCGAACCCGCACATGAAAAACAGGAAGATTTCCGACATCGCCTTCTACTGGGGGTTCCAGGACACCGCTCATTTCAACAAGCGCTTCAAGCAGGAATATCAACTGTCTCCCGGCGCGTACCGGGAAAAGATGCAGGGCTAAGGGCCAGGGTCCACCAAAAAGACAGGACACCCATCAAAAAGACAGGACACCCATCAAAAAGACAGGACACCCACCAAAAAGACAGGACACCCATATATGTTTGATGGGTGTCCTGTCTTTTTGGTGGGTGTCCCGTATTAGCATGGTAAACTATGGAGAAAGCAGACACATTCCGGTTCAAGGGGGAACGACATGACAAAAACGAATAACACCCGCGAAGACAGGCTGCTGGGCTTCGACGCAGATATCACCCGCCGGGATTTTATCGGCAGCACATTGATCGGCGCCGGCGCCGGGCTGCTGTATGCCAATGCGCCGGCCCTGGTGCGCAACGCGAACGCCCAGACACTGGCTGTCCCCCTGACCGGCGTGGGTCCGGACTGGACCGGACCCGGCGGCATCGGTGACTACAGCAACGCCAACGGCAACACCCATGAGGTGATCAACGACGGCCACGGCATCCGCAACGGCACATTCGAAAAAGCTTTCAAGGACGCCGTTGATTCGGGCGAAGTTTATGACCTGGTGGTAGTGGGCGGCGGTTTTGCCGGCCTTGCGGCCGCATACCGGTTCCACGAGGACCGGCCGGACGCCTCGGTCCTGATTATGGACAACCACGCCATGTTCGGCGGCGAAGCCAAACAGAACGAATTTGAAGTGGACGGCACCCACCTGTGGGCGCCCCAGGGCTCGAACGGCAGCGTATTCCCGCCCAACCGCACCAAGCCCATCGGCTGGCACCATGATTACTGGGACAAGCTGGGATTGCCGCAGGAATTCAAATACCAGGCTGCAAAAAACCTGGAACAGGACCTGAAAATCCCGCGGGACGTGTACAGCCCCATGCATATCGCCTGGGAGCATGCGGACCTGGCCCACTATTACGAAAATCACGGCATGGCGCTGAACCCCTGGAACAGCGGTTTCAGGGATGCGCCCATTGCGGACAACCTGAAGCGCGAGTTGTTGCAGATGGAGCTTTACAAGGACGTGCCGTACCGGAAGGAGGACTGGCACCATTGGCTGGATACCATGACATACCAGGAGTTCCTGACCCGCCACGTAGGGGTTTCCAGTGACGTGACGCCTTACCTCAACCCGCAGACTGCGGCCATGGGGTGCGGACTTGGCGCGGACGTCATTTCCGCGTATTCGGCCTACGAGTTCGTCCAGCCCGGCGTGATTACCTACAAGCGCCATGCCGGCCTGGAAGACCCGTCCGAGTACGTTTACCTGGCCAGCTTCCCCGGCGGCAACACCGGTATTGCCAGACATTTCGTCAAGGCCATGATCCCCGGAGCCATCAAGGGGGATAATTCCCTGTCCGCGGTGCTGTTCAACGGCATCAACCGGAAGGAACTGGACAAGGCCGGCCAACCGACCCGCATGCGCCTGTCCGCCACCGTGGCCGGCGTGATGCACGACGGTTCCCCGAATTCGGCAAAGAGCGTATCCGTCATCTATTACAAGGGCGGCAAGCTGCACAGGGTCAGGGCGAAAAAAGTCGTCATGGCCAGCGGCCAGTGGGTGAACCGGCTGGTGTGCAAGGACCTGCCGCCAAAATACCAGGAAGCCATGGCGACCTTCCACCATGCGCCCATGCACACCGTCAACGTGGCGCTGCGCAACTGGAAGTTCCTGGAGAAACTGGGCGCGACCGCAGTGCGCTGGTTCGAAGGCTACGGCTGGTTCTTCAGCCTGCGCCGGCAGATGATCATCGACGGCAGGGAACCGATGCCCCTGGATCCGAATAAACCCACGGTGCTGACCATGTACAACTCGTTCTGCAACCCCGGCATACCCATGCCGCAGCAGGCGACTACTGCCCGCATGCAGTTGTTCGCCCTGCCCTACGCCGACGTGGAACGGGGGGTGCGGGAACAGTTCACGAAGATGTTTTCAGAATACGGCTTCGATGCCAAACGCGATATCGCCGGCATCGTCTCGAACCGCTGGGGACATGCCTACGTGGTGTCGCCTCCCGGTTTCTATTACGGCAAACACGGCGAACCGTCGGCCAGCGACGTGATCCGCGAGCCTCACGGCCGTATTTCATTCGGGCATTCCGAACTCACCGGCGCCCAGCTATGGGGCACGGCCGCGGAAGAGGGAGCGCGCGCGGCCGAACAGGCCCTGGATAAGGCTTAAATTAAGGATATTCGGGGTCAGAGTAAAAATTCTGACGAATTTCTTACTCTGACCCCGTATTTGTGGGTTCAATCAATCGAGTTGAGCGCCTTGCGCACCGTATCGAAGGTCTGCTCCAACAGCTCCGGCGTGAACGTCAAAAAAGGCGAGAACGCGAGCGTATCCATACTATGGCGCACCATCAGCCCCTGTTCGAAACACTTCACGTGGGCCTCCATGCCCCGGGCGCCCGGCGCGCCGGGACGCGGGGCCATCTCGATGGCGCCCATCAGCCCGAAATTGCGGATGTCGATCACGTGCGGGGCATCCTGCAAGGCATGGATCGCATCTTCAAACACGGGCTCCAGTTCAGCAACCCTGGAGCCGATGTCTTCCCCAATATAACTGTCCAGCGCGGCCAGGCCGGCGGCAGCGGCCACCGGGTGTCCGGAATAGGTATAACCGTGGAAAAACTCGATGGCGTGTTCGGGGCCGCTCATAAAGCTCTGGTAGATGGCATCGCTGACCAGCGCCGCGCCCATGGGAATCACCCCGTTGGTGATGCCCTTGGCCGTGGTGATGATGTCGGGCATCACGCCGAACCTCTGACAGCCGAACGGCGTGCCGATGCGGTGGAACGCGGTGATCACCTCATCGAAGATTAACAGGATACCGTGCCGGGTGCAGATTTCCCGCAGGCGTTCCAGGTAACCCTTGGGCGGCGCCAGCACCCCGGCGGAACCGGCAACCGGTTCAACGATCACTGCCGCAATATTTTCCGCGTTATGTAATGCGACAATCCGTTCCAGTTCATCAGCCAGGTGCAGGCCCCACCCGGGTTGGCCCCTGCTGAAGGCGTTATGCTCCAGGTCAAGGGTATGAGGCAGGTGATCCACGTTCGGCAGCATGGCGTTGCCGAACATCTTGCGGTTTCCCGGAATGCCGCCTACCGACATGCCGCCGAAATTGACGCCGTGATAGCCCCTCTCCCGCCCGATAAGTTTGATCCGCGTGCCATCGCCTCGAACCCGGTGCCAGCCCAGCGCGATCTTCAACGCGGTATCGACGGCCTCCGAGCCTGAATTGGTGAAGAACACGTGGTCAAACCCATCCGGCGCGAAATCGGTTACCTTTTCGGCCAACTCGAACGCCCCGGTATGGCCCACCTGGAAGGCCGCGGCATAATCCAGCCTGGCGACCTGGTCCTGTACCGCCTTGACGATTTCAGGATGGCAATGTCCCAGACCGGTGCTCCACAACCCTGAGAAGGAATCCAGGACAGTCCGCCCATCCCGGGTGCGGTAATAAAACCCCTGCGCGGACTCGATGATGCGCGGGTCGCTCTTGAAGGCGCGGTTGGCGGTATACGGCAACCAGTAGGGTTCAAGGTTCAACATGTTTGTTTCTCACCTGATTAGCTTCCATATACAACGCCGTGCTATGGCGCATCTTGTCCCGATTCTAATCGATCCGATTTTTGTCGGGCGCGTAAACTTTCAGTGCGCTTATCCCAAAACTCCAGCTCTTCCCGTTTTGACTTCCCTGATAATAATTGTGCAACATGCTCCGCGCCACGACGCTTCAAGATTACACATTCAGGTTCACGAGTTGTCATATTGAATTACCTCTAACGGAGAATATATACCAATGTGATTATGACCATTCAGCCTGTTGACTGCATTATATTTCGGGATTTTTTCAAAATGAACGATGTGTCTGAAATTCCAACTTACTATGAGATCACAGCCTGATACTGAAGCAACAGCAACATGCAGGGCATCATCAAGTGACGACTCAGTAACCACACCTGATTTAATATAATTCAGTTGAAGCTCCAAGGCTTTTTCACTGACATCCACAATTGTAGCTGATTCAGTAATATCTGGCAAAAAATGCCTGAATTTTGCCAGGCGCCGGTTCAATCTCTGCTGCAACAACGGCAGAGGTCACCAGGATAAACCGCCCGGCATCAATTTCATCAAAAAATTGTCTGCTGGGGTCAGAAAATTCCCGGTCAAATACACCGCCAAAGACTGACGTATCTGCGTATACCTTCATGTATTGTCCTGGCTCAGAAACAAATGAGACGGAATTAATAAAAATCGGGCAGCCTGTGTATAAACCAGTTTCATTTTAAGTATTCTCTTACAGCCGGGTATGGCAAGAATAAACATAACCAGAAGTATTGAGGCTTTTTTCATTCTTATTTTGTTTTCCAGTCTGGTGTTATTTGATAAGCGCTGTGTCGTTGGTTTTACGTTTTTCTCTTTCCAATTCATCACCAAGAACTTTACGGAGTTTTACAATTTTACCAATGAAGCCAGTGCATTTTCCAGCTTTTGGCGCCTCCGCAATTCTTTTGAGTTCAGATACTCTTGAATTGATTAAGGACTCAGGTAATGAATACATCATCCGGCAGCGGGTCGGTTATGTCCATGAACCAGACACGTCCTCCTTCGACGTCAGTGAGGTCCAGCTCCATATCGTTGTTGCTATTCAAAACAAGGTTCAGTTCGTAATCATCATCCAGGTTGAACGCGCTCAGGTCTATCTTGTCTTCAGCAGGGTCGAAGTCATAAATATGATCTGTCGCATTCAGCGAGCCGACAAGATCAGGGCTCGGTGAGATGACCACCGTGTCGGGCCCGTCTCCGAGGTATATCCTGTTATCTCCTGTGCCCGGATGGATGGTGTTGTTGCCCTCCTCGCCTGTTCTCAGGTAATCATCCCCCGGACCGCCGTACAGGGTATTATTGCCTCCTGTGCTTACAATGTAATCATCGCCCGGGCCACCGTACAGGGTGTCGTTGCCGGTGTTGGAATGGATTTCGTCATTGCCCGGGCCGCCATCAATGGTGATGTCAGGGCTGGAAACGCTTGGGTAGTAAGTAAATGTGCCGGTTGAAGCATACGATTCATGGGGTTTGACGTCCGGACCGAACAGGTGGTCGCGATAGTCAGAACCCATGATGATTTCTATGCCGTTCAGCGTATCGCCTTCCGTGTGCGGGATGCCGGACGCGGACTCACTGTAATCCGCCGTGTCCGTGCCGGCGCCGCCATCCAGCGTGTCGGCGCCCGGGCCGCCCCGCAGCACGTCATCGCCGGGGCCGCCGGCCAGGGTGTCGTCACCTGCCAGACCGGACAAGACGTTATTGCCCGCATCGCCGGTTAATGTATCGTCATGGTTTGAACCGCTCAGGTTCTCAATGGATACCAGTGTATTCTGTCCGACCAGGTTGCCCGATTCCGCCGGGTCAGCCAGGTTTGCCGTGATGCCGGCGGCGGCAAACTCAAAACTCGCGGTGTCCCGGCCCGGCCCGCCGTCCAGGGTATTGCGGCCCGTCCCGCCTTGCAGGACGTCGTCGCCGGGGCCGCCCCTGAGTTGGTCGTCGCCAGCCCCGCCGTGAAGCACGTCATCACCCAATCCGCCGTATAAGGTATCGTCGCCATCATTACCGAGCAAGGTGTCATTGCCGCCGCCGGGTCCGCCATACAAGGTGTCGCGCCCGGGGCCGCCATGCAGGACGTTATCCCGCCGGTCGCCGGCCAGTATGTCGTTATGCGCCGACCCCGCCAGGTTCTCGATGTCCGGCAATAACTCGGTCCCGGCGCTCCCGTCGGCCTGCCGGTATGGTACGGAGACGGTGGCGCCGAAGGTGTCGCCTGCAGCATCGCCGCCCGCGGCTGCCAGCGAGTGCAGCCGCACGGTCACGGCATAATCCGAGCCGGAGTAATCGGCGGTGTCAAGACCGGCCCCGCCAATCAATACATCAGCATCCGGGCCGCCGCGCAGCGTATCATTGCCGTCGCCGCCGTCCAGGATGTCATTACCCGTGCCGCCGCTGAGGAAGTCGTGCCCGGCCTGTCCGGTGAGCATATCCATGCCGAGGCCGCCGAACAGGGAGTCATCGCCGCTGCCGCCTGACAACGCATCATCGCCGCCGCCCGGCCCGCCGTACAGTTTGTCGTTCCCGTCATGGCCGCTCAACACGTTATCCCGCCGGTCGCCGGCCAGTATGTCGTCATAGTCCGAGCCGGCCAGGTTCTCGATATCGGGCAGGGTGTCGGTTGCTGTCGTACCGTCAGGCTGCACGTAGGAGACGGTCACGGTGGCGCCGAAGACATCGCCCTCTGCATCGCCGCCGGTAGCCAGCAAGGAATGCAGACGCACGGTGACCGGCGCCCGGGAGCCCAGGTAACTCGCCGTGTCAATGCCCGGCCCGCCAACCAGGACGTCAGCGCCTGCTCCCCCGGATAAGACGTTATCCCCCGCATCACCGGTTAAACTGTCGCCGTGTCCGGAACCTGTCAGGTTTTCAATGGACAGGAACGTATCGCCCGCGGCATCGCCGCCGGTGATGCTGCCGGTGGCCAGGTTTATCTCAACCCGGTCGTCAGAAGTAGTGTAGGCGGCAGTGTCCCGGCCCGGGCCGCCCTCCAGCCGGTCGGCGCCGGGGCCGCCCTCCAGGATGTTATCGTTGGCATCGCCGGTTAAGGTGTCCTGGAAACGTGAACCAGTGAGATTTTCGACTGCGATTAAGGTGTCGCCCGAGGCATCGCCACCGCCGGCCTGGCCGGTATGCAGGTTGACGGTCACGCGGGCAGGCGAATCGAAGTAATCGGCAGTATCCGAACCGGTGTGTCCGTCCAGCACATCACCACCGGGGCCGCCATATAGCGTGTCATTACCGGGTCCGCCCAGCAACGTGTCATCACCGGCATTGCCAACAAGCTCATTGTCAATGATATTGCCGGTAATGTGATCATCTCCCACACCGCCTATAGCCCGCTCAATCCAGGTGTCCGGGCCAATGATGACGTTGCCCGGGGTGTTATAGACATCCGAGGTCCAGTAGGGATTCAGGTTAAGGCGCAAGGTCTGACGGTGCGCCGCCGGGTCGTGGTCGGAGAAGTCCAGCGTGTCATAACCGCCGGTGTCCACCAGGGTCATCGCATAGTTTTCCCCGGCAATGTCCGGAAAGTAGCGCTCCAGGAAGGAACCGGTATCGGCATTGACGCCATAGACCGTATCGCCGTGGTGGATTTCTTCACCCATGCCATATATCAATTGAATGACCAGTATGTCCGCCAGCATCGGGGTGACGGGTTCATACGGGATTTCACGCTCTTCTTCATCCAGAGGATTGAAGTAGGTCATGACGGTGAAGCGGTCATGGTCATTGGGCAGCACGCGTGCATCGAGTTGGTCCAAAGGGTCGCCGTTTCTGAACGTTCTCCCACCGTACGGTCCGGGATGACCAAGACTGAGAGAATGACCTATTTCGTGGATATAGGCAGAGATACTGTTTGAAGCGTCGTAGAAACTTGTTGGCACATTTATTGTGCCGTTGATGTCATCTTTGTTGGTGAACCTGTCGTAATTCCGGTAGCCGGCAATATAATTGCTTCCCGTTGCGGTGTCGGCGTCTTCATTGGTGAAAAGCAGCGTGGGCGCATGGTCATCGGTGACAGGACGGTTGTCGATGGCAACAGTATGGCCGATAAGCAGGGCCCAGGATTCAGTTGAGCGTAAAGCAACCTGCTGTTGCTCGGGCGGCAATGCTTCGATGTGAACGGTAATGACGCCGTTCCGGATCGGGACCGTGTGGTTTCCCAAGTACGAGCTGATTGCTTCGGTAAATGCGGCGTCACCCAGGTCATAGCCTTCAGTATAGATGCGTTTGGTCAACAGCCATAATGAGTTATCGGGGGGATTCAGGTTATAAGGGGATTCTTCTGTCCCCCAAAGGGTTTGTTCAGTAGTCATTTAACAAAACGGTGAGCTTTGTGCAGGATTTTACTCGTAAAGAAATAATCCCTGATTATATAATACTCACCCATAAACAATCATATTAACCGAATGGTCGCAGACTATCGGGGGGTTATTCCCTGGAACAGCCGTTTTACCGGTCGCCGGACGTATTCGAGCGTGACATGGAGCGCCTGCTGTCCCGCAGGTGGCTGCTGGTCGACCATGAATCGCGCATACCGGACAAGGGCGACTATTTCCTGTTCAACATCGGCAACGAGTCAATCATCATCATTCGCGAGTCTGATGACAAGGTCAATGCCTTGTTCAACGTCTGCCGGCACCGCGGCTCCCGTGTGTGCCTGGAACAGCAGGGCAACAAGAAACTGCTCACCTGCCCTTACCACGCCTGGACCTATAACCTGGACGGCGAACTGCGTCCGCCGCACCCGGAATATTGCAGCGTCCATCCCCCGGACCAGTTGCCGGCGCTGGGAGCGGGTCCGGGCTCGGGCCCCGAGGACGCCTTGGAGAAATACCAGCCCATACTGGACGAATGGACGGAAAAAACCCTGGCCATGGGCCGTCCCGTGCCTGAGTTCGAGCGGGATGAACATTCCCTGGATTTTGCGCAGCTCTCGAGAGTGCCTATTAATGACCGGAATTTTGCCTCGGAGACCCGGGACGGCAAACCCGGTTGCAGTAAACTGATGGGTAAATTCAGGGAATACGACCGCGGTGAAACCGCTTTCGTATTCAACCCCACCAATTACATCCTTGCGTTCAATGATTTTGCGTTGATGGTGCGCTTCACCCCGCGCGATGCGGTCAATACCGACGTGCAGTTCAGTTGGCTGGTACACAGGGACGCCGAAGAAGGCGTGGATTACGACCCGGAAAACCTGGCCTGGGTCTGGCATGTCACCACCCTGCAGGACAAGAAGATTACCGAGAACAACAACGCCGGGATCATGTCCAGCCGTTACCGCCCCGGCCCTTACTCCACGCATGAAAAGCGGGTCGCGACATTTGTTCGCTGGTATTTGAACGGAATCAGGGAGTGAACGCCTGCCTGTCATTCCTGCTACCACCGTCATTCCCGCGCAGGCGGGAATCCAGTCAATCAGGCAGTCGCTGGAAGCGACCCATTACAGAGTGTCCCTCCGGGACGTGTATTTTACTGGATTCCCGCCTGCGCGGGAATGACGACGTGGGAACACATACCGTATTATCCGTTCGGCGCAGTCTGTTCCGGGACACACATACCGTATTATCCGTTCGGCGCAGCCCTGACCAGGATGAACGCGAGCGCGGCCAGCAGGCACAGTGCGCAGGAAAACCAGCCTATGACCGCGTAGGAGAACCAGGTCGCAACATAACCGCCGCAGGCCGGGCCCAGGGCAAAGGTCAGCGAGATGGTTCCCGCGGCCAGTGTGGCGGCGCGGCCGCCGGCGTCCATGACCGCGCCGGCGCCGATCATCAGGGGGAACAGGAACATGTAGGTGCCCATGTAAATGTGTATACCGGCGATATAGCCCGCGTTGTTCGCCGCTTCTCCCAGGAGTATATACCCCGATCCTGCCAGCACCAGGGCGAGAATAACGGGTCGCCTGCGCCCCCACCTGTCGCCCAGCCACCCGGCAAACAGGGCCCCCACCACACCGCTGAGGGCGCTCGTGGCGATAATAAAACCCGCCTCCTCGGCAGTTAAGCCCGCCTGCACACCGACGCGCTCGGAAAAACTCCAGATGGCGCCGGAGCCGATATTGAACAAGGCAATGCACAGCAGCAGTCCGCACAGGGACCGCCGCGGTAACGCCGGCGCCGTGCCCGGTTGCGCCTCGCGCGTTTTTCCCCGGTCCAGCCAACCCGTCACCGGCACCAGCAAAATAACCAGTGCTCCCAGGGCAACATATCCACCCTTATAGCCGGCAACCGCAACCACCGAGACCAGGCCGGGAAGCAGGACGACCATCGCCAGCAACCCGGCGGTAACACTGTAACCCAGCACCCGGTCAGGGTTCGCGGTTGCCGCGGCAGCCATGGCTGCGGCCGCATAAGCCAGGCCGAGGCCGGCGCCGGCGATGAATCTCAAACCGGCCAGCAGGTACAGGCTGTCCACGGCCGCGCTGAGAAATTGCGCCGTGATTGCGAGCAAACAACCGAATACGGCCGGTCTCCTGTTGGACACTTTCCCGGCCAGTGGCGCCGCGGCCAGGGCCGCGAACGCCACGGCAAGCAATTCAACCGTTCCCAGCACCCCGACTTCGGCTTCATTCACGGCCAGACTATCGATAAGAGCGCCGATCATGACCGGTATGGAATTGGCGCTGAGCACGCCCAGGAACATGCCGAAGCCGATGGCGAGCAGGAGTTTTATCGGGATGCGCTGAGTGTCTGCCGTCATGACCGGGACCGGGTTAATGATGCTTCCTACTGATTGCCTTTATCAATCGGTGAAAAGAGATTCATTACAGCAGGCCATTGAAAACCCGGAATTATTGTTTTCGAACGGCGATACACTCGAGTTCCACCTGTGCGCCGATAGCGAGTCCGTTGGCACCGAATGCGCTCCTGGCCGGATGTGGTATAGTCTCAACCGCTTTAATTACCCGCCTCCGGCTTATCCCCATAAAATATCCCTCTTGTCTGACAAACTCAATCACCACAGAGAGCCAGCCTGACTAATCGCGCATCAATGGAAAGACCAACCAGGCACGGGAATTTGGCAATATGCCGCGAACAAGGCCGCACTCCCGGCTGATGATACTTATAGTCCGTAGATTGATAATCATCCAAACATGATATTTATGAATATGAATGACAACGACATTCTCATGCGATTCGGAGAGCGTGTACGAAAACTTCGAAAATCCAAGGGATACTCACAAGAGTCATTTGCTGCGGAATGCGGACTTGACAGGACTTATCTTGGAGGAATCGAGCGCGGTGAGAGAAACGTCGCGTTACGAAACTTACAAGTGATTGCCGAAGCCTTGGGAGTCTCCGTTTCAGAATTGACCAAAGGTATTTGAGCAAACAATATAATGGTGGACTACGTTCAAATACGTAATGCATACGACCAAGTCAAAAATGCTTGTCGAAATGACTGGTGTTCGGAAACTGCCGGTCAAGCAATTATTGATTTTGCCGTCGCTTCCCTGCAATTCCTGGCAGCAGAGTGTAAACAAATCTCCCTGAACTCTTCAGTACCGAACAAGAAGTACATTTCATTTTCCCGGGACAAGGTAGTCGCTCGCCCCGCAAACCGGGAATTCTTCGAGCTTAATCCCGAGTTAGTCGCGCGGGAGTGGCAGTCATGGTGGTATGGAACAACCAACATTAAGGACTTTGGACGAATGTTTTATACCGTAGCGCTGGCGCCGTGTCTTGCTATGGAATTGTTCGACCGAAACAACAAGAAAGGCCAGGCTACGTATTTCGAGTGTATGATTGGCCATATTTTTGCGAAATCACTTGGCATTCAACCCATTAAACAAGCTGAGTTATCTACGTCGGGTCGTTCTGTGCGAATGACCATGGACTTCCTTTTTAAAACCGCAGGCAATACTCCTAATATCCACCTGCCCGTAACAATGTCGACTCGAGAACGCGTTGTCCAGGCATGGGCGCATCAACGATTATCGGACTCGGCCTGTGGCAAGGGACGTTACAAGGGAATAATGGTCTTGTTCTCTGAAACAAAACTGGATTCACGCAGTCATGAAGTAGTGGAAATTTGCGTTCCTGACCAGTGGCTTGTTTACCAATCACTCTTATCCAGGATGGACCGCATTTACTATTTTGACATGCCGGTTCGCCATCAGGAATTGACTGACGAGTTTCCCTCGATCATTCAGGTTAAACCATTCCAGGAATTCTTTACGGAAATAACTTCCCTTGTAAGCCGTTAATTTTTGCGCGGGGGTTGCCTTCACTGTCTGTTTCGACCTTAAGCCGGTTATCCAGACCCGTCCATCGCTTCTTGCCTTCCGGTTTGAGAAACACCAAAAAATAAGAGTGATTTTTACGGGCATGCGCCTGTTTCAATAACCTGCTTACCCCCGGCTTTCCCTTGCGCACCACAACGAACAAATCTTCGGTAATGAAACCATGGGAAGCCAGCTCATTTATCAGTTCAACATGTGTCAGCCGTTGTCGATTGGCGCACACTTCATCCTGACATTTGACAATGTAAATACCGCCTTTACGCAGCACCCTCCAAGCTTCGCCTGCTGCGGTGAAATAGAGGTCCAGTACTGCTTCGTGATACTTTTTTCTGGAATCGGCTTTGTTGTTTTTGTAGTAGGCCTCATAGTTCTGGTGATTCACATGAGCCGTACCGCCCGGAGTGTGCATGTATGGAGGGTCAAATACAACACAATCTATAGATTCGTCATCATATAACAGGTTACGACAATCTGTTCCTGTAGAAAGGTCGCTCGATAAAAGCCGAAATACTCCATCAGGCACCTTCTTCCAAAATACGCCTTTTCCATACGTCACATCAGCTACGGTACTCCCAGGTGAGACATACAAGGAAAGAATATGCGGAAATACATCATCATTCGTACCCGTATACGCGCTGAAGATCAGGTCATTTGTCGGTTTTCCATCCGGCGACTTCCGTTTCTTCTTCGGTTTTACTACTTCTGTACCTGTAATTGCGTCCATAATCAACCGTTATTGATAAACTTGTATAAAGAAACTGAAATTATATTATTGATGATTATAAGTACCATTTTAAAGCTTGTCAAACTTACACGTGTGACTTGCATATTATACACGCCTGATAATACTCACCCAAGTTCCAAACATAGGGCAAGCTCACACTTTCAGTCATAAGCAGGAGGTTTTTTATTCCGGGACGAGACTATCGCTTATCGGTAGCGTATGGCGCTATCGGAACTTGGACGCCCCTGTTGTGGGATGAAGTAGTCTCCTGTAATTAAGTTGTAATAACCGTGCCGTCTGACTTTACCTGGCAATGACAAGGATGACAGGTCCACCCTCGGAACCGACAGATATATTATTCATTTCGAACGGCGATACATTCAATTTCAACCCGTGCGCCGATAGCGAGGCCGTTGGCGCCGAATGCGCTCCTGGCCGGATAGCGCTCATTAAAATAAGTTTTGTAGATCTCGTTGAATGTTGCCCATTGGGACACGTCCGCCAGCATGACCAGGCACTTGACGAGGTCGTTCATGGAATAGCCGTGTGCCTGCAGACTCGTTTTTATATTCTCCATTGTCTGCCGGGTTTCTCCTTCCAGCCCGCCGGGCGCGAGATTCATTGTGCCGGGCATTATGCCGACCTGTCCGGACAGGTAAAGTGTGTCGCCCAACCGGACTGCTTCGGACAGGGGGATACCGGCGGGGAATACTTCGCCTGAATTGAGATACTCTGCAGAACCTGCTTCATCAGCAAATAGCGGTGTTGCCATGCTGCCGATAATTATCATAAACATAATCGTAACTACTCGCCCCCCTGTTCGTCCCGCGCTCCCTTCGTCATTCCGGCGAAGGCCGGAATCCAGTCTGTTAAACGGGTCGCTTGCGACACCTTATAACGTGTCCCTTCGGGACGTTTTTTTCACTGGATTCCCGCCTGCGCGGGAATGACGGGGGGCGCGCGGGAATGACGAACGAGGAGAAGTGCAGGAAGGACGAGTGGGGGTGAGTAGTTACACATAATCAATATACTGTTTGTTTTACTCATATAAATTTCTCCACTTTTATCGATGGAAAATACACGTGATCTATGATCTAGTACTCTTTCCAGGTGATATTGTCATGTTCAGCGGGTCGGGAAGCGGTTGAACGCAAGGCGCACCGCGCAGGGAATGGCGCGCCCTTGCCAAGCGGCGCAACGCCGCGGGCGACCGTTTCCCGGCCCGCCCGCAGGGAGCCAGGCAGCGGCGCCAATACGGCGTTGCAGTCCTTGACAAGGGCGCGCCATTCTCTGCGGACTGCGCCTTGTCTTGACGCCGCTGCTTGGCTCTGAACATGACAATATCACCTGGAAAGAGTACTAGTACCCGGCACCATACAACCGATACGGGTGAACGGAATGAGCCGCGGAGTGGATGCCTGGTAGTCCCGGTACTACGGGTAGCGGGTCAGGGAGATGGATTCAGCGAGACGGGTTGAGCCGAAGAACACCAGGGTGAGCGCAATGATGCCGAGACCGGTCCAGTGGACCCACTGGCCCGTTGCGGCCACCGCGAACAGGTAGAACACATACCACATGCCCATTTCGCAGGTATAGGCGGGGTGCCGGCAATACCTGAACAACCCGTGCGTGATAAACGGCTGCGGCACGGTTTCTCCGGCCTTGATTTTCCGTTTCTTTTCCTGCTGGAACCTCCACATCTGCCCGTCAGCCACGGCCTCGATCACGAACAGGATGACAAAAAGCGTGACGGCGACGCCATCCAGGTAATTCAGCGGCTGGTCCCGGCCTGTCCAGGCCTGGTGGATGGGAGAGGTAAACAGCCAGACGATCAACATCTGCCCCGGCGCGATAAACGTGAAATTCAGCAGCTGGAACCCGGCGGGTCCCAGGCGTTCCCGCATGACCATCCAGCGGTAATCCTCATTCCCGGGCCTGAAACCGCCCTTACGCGCGAAATTGAAGGTGAGGCGGGCGCCCCACGCCAGCGCCAGCAGCGTCATGATGTTTAGCCGGAACGAATTGAAATCCGCATCTGCCGCCACCAGCAGGCAATAAATACCCGGACAAATCGGCCAGATACGGTCGACCCAGGAATATTCCCGCGTCACCACCGACAAGACCCAGCAGGCGATTGCCAGCAGAACGGCCAGGTCGAGCGCCGTTCCGTAGGGAGTTCCCTGCAACGGATGGGGTATGAAGTTGATGTCGATCATCCTGTAAATATACCCGATTTTGCGGCATTGACTGCAGAATGCGGATAACTCGTCTAAAGTTGTATTACCATGTGTGTTGATTGTTTACGACCATGAAGCCTGCAAACATCTCAAACTCAATGCATGGTTTATTCATCAACAACCTCCCGCCCGCAACAATTACAATCCTGATTGCCCTGTTTGCCGCCCTGCCTGCCCCTGTGCGTGCAGATGTGCTCCCCGCGGATTCGGCAAGCGAAGAATTCGAACTCGAACTCGATCTCGGACCCCAGGGAAAAGGCTTGAACCGGGACCTGTATGGTTACGGCAGCCTGTCGAACCAGGGAGACATCCGGGCAGGTGAATGGGGCGCCTGGGAACTTGTTTATCATGTCGGGCGCCTGGGCGTGGATGACGGCGGGCGAATCTTCCTCCTGTTCAATGCCGTTGCGGACTGGGGCCCGTTTCAGTTCGACAATCCGCAAGCCGCAAATTACGTGTCGGTACGTACGGATGGGAATGCGCGGGTGCTTGCTCACAGGAATTCACGTCATGCGGGGCCCAGGCCCTACTGGGGCGGCATAATCATTACCGTCCGGGAAGGGAACCTGGTCCGGGGAGACAAGGTTTTTATCTCGCTCGGCGACCGAAGCGGCGGCAGTCCCGGCATACGGGCTCCCACGATCACATCGCATCTCGCCCATGAGTTCCGTTTCATGGTCGATCCGCTGAATGCGGTCAATCCCGTGAGGGTGAAAGATTCACCCAGAACACGCATCCTCGGTGGAGAAACCGTCAGGCTGGAAGCCCTGTGGCCTTTTGAGGCTACCTCAGGCGGTCAGACCTGGTTGCTGGTCAAAGCCAAGGATCAATGGGGCAACCCGGCCAAGTCTTACACCGGGACCGTCCGGATTACCGCGCAGGGATTCAGAAACCTCCCGGAGACGTATCGTTTTTCGGAAAACGATGAAGGATATCATCGATTTGAAAACGTCATCGCCCCGGAAACAGGAGTACACATAATCAAACTTTCGGACCACGAGAACGGCAAGCTGTCTGCGCATACCAACGTAATGACCGTTAAAAATGATGCCGGTCTCAGGCCGTATTGCGGTGACCTGCACGGCCAGCATATTCGCGGTTCGTCCAATCTCCACCAGTATGCCTCCTATGCCCGCGGCTTTGCCGGCATCGACTTCATGTCCTGGGCCGTTAATGATTTTCACCTGACCCGTGCAACCTGGGACGGGATCCAGGAAACCAGCAGGGAATTCAACCAGCCTGGCCGTTTTATCGTGTTTCCCGGTTATGAATGGTCGGGAACCACGGGACGGGGTGGCGATCATAACGTCATATACCTGGCGGAAAACCAGCCGATGTATCGCAGCGCCTACGTGGAGGAGGACCTGCGGGGCTACGATCACAGGACGGACCGCTACACGGTTGCTTCGTTAATCAGATCGCTCATTCCAGATAACGTATTTCTCATGCCGCACATCGGCGGGCGCCGGGCCAACCTGGATTTTTTTGATCCTGAAATGATGCCGTTCATCGAGATCTATTCGGACCATGGACAATTCGAATGGTTTCTTGAAGAAGCATTAACCCGCGGCCTGAAAGCCGGGTTTACCGCCAGTAGCGATGATGTATATGGCAAACCCGGAGACTCCATACCCGGTGACCGCCTGTTTGCGGTACACGGCGGCATCACCTGCGTCTATGCGGAAGGTCTTGACAGGCAGGACCTGTGGCGTGCCTTCAAGGCGCGGCGCGTCTACGGCACCACCGGCGAACGTATGCAACTGCGTTTCAAAACCGGCAAACACTGGCTCGGCGAAGAAATTCAAAAGACTGAACCACCCGTTTTTACGGTGGAAACCGCCGGCACGGCAGGTATCGAACGCGTAGAGGTATTTCGCGGGACGGAGGTAGCCTATACCCACAGACCGAAAGCAGGAAAAAACAGGGACAGGATCAAACTGATCTGGCGCGGCGCGGCCTCACGGGAGAGGGCGAGACAAACCACCTGGCGGGGAACCATAAAGGTTAAAGGCGGTACGATTAAGGAGAGCTATCCGTACCGGCTCGACTATCCTACCGAGTTACTTGTTCAGGAAAGTAAAAATGAAATCCGTTTCGATACATTTACCGCCGGAGACGAGGACGGGGTGATCCTGGACCTGGATATACCGGGTAGTGAATCATTATTGGTAACTACTCACCCCCACTCGTCATTCCTGCACTGCTCCTCGTTCGTCATTCCCGCGCCCCCCTCCGTCATTCCCGCGCAGGCGGGAATCCAGTGAAAAAAACGTCCCAAAGGGACACGTTATAAGGTGTCGCAAGCGACCCGTTTAACAGACTGGATTCCGGCCTTCGCCGGAATGACGAAGGGAGCGCGGGACGAACGGGGGGGTGAGTAGTTACCATTATTGTTTGAATCGGAGGTTAACTCACGAAGTCAATTTGATGATGCCGGCGAAGGAACGAATACCATCAACCTGGAGATACCCTTGAATGAAATAAGTGACAGGGATCTGGTTTACCCCATCGGCGGCGTTGACCGGGAGATAGTTGTCAGAAAAACGGGAAGTGATTATCCCCGGAAGGTTACGTTTACCTGGGCAGAAGAGCTATTACAGGAGCAGACAACTGCGTACTGGGTGCGTGTGTTGCAGGAAGACGGGGCGACGGCCTGGTCGAGTCCGATATTCGTTACGCCTGGCAGCATCATCCCAACTCCCTGAAATAACGCCGCATCTCTTCCACAACCTTCGGCGCAAGCAATGTCGTCGCGGTGAGCGTCGGAATAACCATCAATGCAAACGCCGTATCGATAATATTGACGGCCGTAGTCTGGCTCCAGTTCGCGGCAACAGGGATTAGCAACAGGTAAACATATACGTACTGACCCCCGGTCCGTTTGCCTAGCAGATAGCGCGCACATTTCACGCTGTAATAGGAATAACTGATCATGGTGGAAACGGCGAACAGGGAAAAAGTGACCAGCAGGACGACGCTGCCCAGGTAAGGCAGAGTCTGCTCAAAGGCGTCCGCCGTCATCACGACGCCATTGCCCGACGGCGGGATGCCGGCGCTGAGTATCACCAGGGCAGTGAGGGTGCAGACAATAATCGTATCGATGAACGGGCCCGTCATGGCGACCAGGCCTTCCCGGACCGGTTCCCTGGTCTGTGCTGCGCCGTGGGCCAGGGCCTCGGTGCCGAGTCCCGCCTCGTTGGAGAATACGGCGCGCTTGACCCCGGTCACCAGTACTTCCTTGAATGTCAGCCCCACCGCCCAGCACTGCCTGGCCGCCGAAGGCCGCGCTGAAGATTTCCGCGAACAGGGCCGGGATTACCTCGTAATGGGAGACAATCACCAGCATGCCCGAGAAAAAATAGAGCACGAACATGAGCGGCACCAACCGGCATGTCGCGGCGCCGACACGCCTGATGCCGCCCAGGATCACGGATCCGACAAAAACCATTGCGACAGTGCCGGTAATCGTCCGGTCAACACCCCACTCGGCCTGCAACAGGCCGGCGAACTGGTTGGCCTGGAACAGGGGCAGGCAACCCATCATGCCGCACACGGCAAACATCAGGGCAAGAGGCTTGAACCGGGGTCCCAGCCCCACTTCGATAAAATACATGGGACCGCCCTGGGCAATGCCGTCTTCGTCCTGGCGCCGGTACATGCAGGCGAGCGTGCAGGTGAAGAATTTTGTGCACATGCCCAGTAAGCCCGCCATCCACATCCAGAAGATGGCGCCCGGCCCGCCCATGCTGATGGCAATGGCCACCCCGGCAATATTGCCCATGCCGATAGTGCCGGACAATGCGGATGAAAGCGCCTGGAAATGTGGTATCTCTCCGGGGTCGCCGGGATTGTCGTACCTGCCCCGCAACAGGTTGAAAGTATGGCGCAGGCGCAGGAACGGCAATAAACGGCAGAGAAAAGCGAAATACAATGCCGTGCCGGCAACCAGGAAAACCAGTGGCAGTCCCCACATGACATCCACTGCCTGCTGCCAGAAATGATCGAAACCGTTCAGGTTCACGGTTGCCGGTTCCCATAGGTGTGAATGGACTTATTCACGATATACTTTACCATTGTTCGACGGGAGGATACCTGAGAGATTCCTTATGTTTAATCCTGCGCCGTTAATTGCGAAAGCCGGAACCTGCATTACTTATTATGCGGTTATTATCGTTATTTTACTGGCAGGCAGCAGTAATCTTCCATCGCAGGAGCAAACCAGCGGGCAATCAGGCAATAGCCGGGGTCATATACCGGCGGACGGCGACCTGCACGGATGGCCCGCCTATGGCGGCGCTCCGGGAGGCGGGCAGTATTCGCCGCTCAGCCGGATTGACAGGGACAACGTCAGGGAACTCAAGGTCGCCTGGACGTACCACAGCGGCGATGTCTCGGACGGCGCCGACGGCACGGCAGTGACCCCCCTGGAGGTAAACCCCATACTGGCCGATGACAGGCTGTATCTATGCACGCCGTTTAACCGCATCGTCGCGCTGGACCCGGCAACCGGGGCCGAGGAATGGAGCCATGATCCGGGAATTGACAGGAAGAATACCTATTCAAGAGGGAGCTATTGCAGGGGCGTGGCGCACTGGTCGGAAGAGTCAACAACGGACCGGGAGCAGGTTTGCGGTCAACGCGTGTTGAGCGGCATCGGCGACGGGCGCCTGGTTGCCGTTGACGCAGACACGGGCAGCCCGTGCAAGGACTTCGGCAACAACGGCCAGATCGACCTGAACTCGTTTGACTACCATGGTGAGGGCAGCATCTCCCTGACCTCTCCACCGGCAATTTACCGGGATGTGGTGATTGTCGGGGCCACGATCCTTGACGGCGAATGGGCCAATGCGCCGGACGGCATAGTCAGGGGATTTGATGTGCGCAGCGGCCGGGAGTTATGGAACTGGAACCCGATACCGGAACACTTGCGCGACACCCTTGGCGGCGCAAATACGTGGGCGCCCATATCCATCGACAGTCGGCGCGGCTGGGTCTTTTTGCCGACCGGCAGCCCCAGCCATGACCCGTATGGAAAACACCGCTCCGAACACATACCTCACGGGAATGCCGTAGTGGTGCTGAACGCCCTGACAGGCGAAGAGGTCTGGTCATACCAGACGCTGCACCACGACCTGTGGGACTACGATCTACCGTCCATGCCGGCCCTGGTCGAAGTGACCCGCAACGGCAGCACGACAGAGGCGGTCCTGCAGGCGACCAAAACCGGATTCTTTTTCATACTGCACAGGGACACGGGCCGGCCCCTGTTTCCCGTACAGGAGATGGAGGTTCCGCAGTCGGACGTGGAGGGCGAGACATCCTCGCCCGTTCAACCGGCGCCGCTGGCGCCGCCGCCGTTTACTGCGCAATCCGTCACGGCGGATGATGCGTGGGGCCTGACACCCTGGGACAGGAAACAGTGCCGCGACAGGATCCTGGCATTAAGAAATGAGGGTTTGTATACGCCGCCCAGCGTCAACGGATCGGTGCTTTTCCCTTCCGACTCCGGGGGCAGCAACTGGGGAGGTGTTGCCTATGACCCGGAATCCGGCCTGGCAGTCGTCAATTCCACGAATGTCCTGAGGTCGCAAAAACTGGCGCCCCGCAAGGAATTCGAAGCGTCGGGCGGGCGGCAAAAAACAGCCGGGCGCAGCTCGGCTGCACCGATGCCCGGGACGCCTTATGTCTGGATACGGGAAACCCTGGTGTCCGATCTCGGCATCCCGTGCAATCCTCCGCCATGGGGCAACCTGACGGCGATCGATACTTCCAGCGGTAAAATACGCTGGCAAATCCCTTTCGGCCGCAAACCGTTCGGGTTCGGGCTGTTCCGTTCACCGAAAAAATGGGGTTCACCCAACCAGGGCGGACCGATCATTACCGGGGGAGGACTGATTTTTATCGGGGCGAGTATCGACAACCGGTTCCGGGCCTACGATCTCCATTCGGGCGAAGAATTATGGAGCGCCGGCCTTCCCGCGCCGGGCAACGCCACGCCCATGACTTATCTGCATGGTGAGAGCAACCGCCAGTTTGTTGTCATTGCGGCAGGTGGTTACCCTACCTTCGAAACCGAACTGAGCGACGCCATCGTTGCGTTCGCCTTGCCTGAGGATTTCCCGGATTAAGTCAACAGTGTCTGTAACTACTCACCCCCCTGTTCGTCATTCCCGCGCAGGCGGGAATCCAGTCAATGACATAGTCGCCGCAAGCGACACGTTATAAGGTGTCCCGCCGGGACAGGTTTTTTCACTGGATTCCCGCCTGCGCGGGAATGACGAGGGGAGCGCGGGAAGGACGAACGAGGAGAAGTGCAGGAAGGACAAGTGGGGGTGAGTAGTTACCAGTGTCTTAATCAACCGATAATTTATTGCGCGCCTCCCGGATTTCCTCGATATCCATGTCGCTCGACCCCCAGAACTGCAGGAAGCGGCGGTACCAGTTCCGGGCGCGGTCCTCATCGCCCTGCGCTTCATACAATTGTCCCAGTTGATAGTGGGCTTTTACATAATGGATGGGAATGTCCAGCCTGGCATCGGTAAGAGTGACCAGCCTTTCCATTTCGGCGATGGCGCCCTCCAGGTCTCCGGCCTGCCACCTGGCCCGGGCCATGCTCTCACGGTATAGAGGATGGTCATATATCTTCAAGGTAGCCTGGAAGTTCATGGCCGCATCTTCCGGCCGGTTGAGTTGCAGCAGGATTTCGCCGTTCAGGTGATAGAAGCGGCGGATATGAGAGCGGAATTCGGGGTCGTTCACGGAGTCGCCGATCACCCGCAGGCGCTGGGCGGCATCGAGCAGCCGCCCTTTCTTGACCAGGGCCAGGCCGACCAGGTGCTCGATATCAAGATTGATGTGACTCGGGTCCCGCGCCAGTTCCAGCGCCTGCCCATAGCTCTCGATCGCTTCATCGACCCGGCCGGTTTCGGCCTGGAAATAAGCGATGTAGAACAGCTTGAGCCCTTCACCCGCCGGATCATTACGCAGGCCCCGGAGACGTTTGGCTTCCAGCTTGTGCCCTGCGGCCTCGGCAAACCTGCCCTGGTAGGTGGAAATCAGCGCCAGTTCGTCGTGAATCATCTCCAGCGTCTCATTGCCGGTTGTTTCAGCAAGCAACGTCTCAAGGCCTGCCCTGGCCGAATCGATCTCGTCCTCGAGGGTATCGACCCTGGCCAGTTCCAGGATTATCATGGGGTCACCGGGTTGTTCCTGCAGTTTCTCCTGCAGCATTTGTCGTGCCGCGTCGAAGTCTCCGTTCCGGCGGGTTTTAATGGCGTCCGCCAGGTCGCCTTCCGGCTCCGGCAGACCGCCGTAAGGCAGGTCGCCGGGGATTTCCGGCACCCATCCCTCCCGCCGTTCCATAACAAAGTCGGCAAGCAGCGCAGCCCGGCTTTCCAGGTATTCCCTGCCCGCTTCGACAGTGGCGCCGCGCGGGTCGCCCAGGACGCCTATCGGCGAGATGCTGTGGGTGCCGTCGCGGTTGAGTTTTTCACCCATCGCCATGGCATCGCCCATGAAGCCCTGTTCGGCGCTCTCCAGGTCAACCAGTTCCGGTTCGCAGGCCAGCATAAAAGCTGTTTCCGACAGGCCGGCATGCGTGCCGGCCGTTGCAGGGTCGATTCCCAGGCGTTCCGAGATAACGGCCGCCGACCCAAGGTAGGCATCGGCATCGGAGTAGGAAAAAATGTTCACATGCGGATAGAGTACGCGAAGTTCTTCCCCCAGTTCCCCGGCCATGGGAAAGTTGGTGCCGTGGGTCGGGATAATGGCGATGTGGCGGAACCCGTGCCAGGCGAGACTGTGGACGTATTCGTAGACCAGGGATTTGAGTATCGGTTTCCTCACGCTGATCGTCCCGGCGAAATGCATGTGATGGGGAGAGATGCCGACCCGGATGTTGGGCGTGATCAGGGCCTGCCCTACCCGTTCCGCAACCATGCGCGCCAGGCAGTCGCCGGAGGCTGAATCGGTCGCCAGGGCCAGTTGCGGCCCGTGCTGCTCAGTCGCGCCGATAGTAATGATTGCGGTGGTTATCCCACTGTTCAGGGCTGCTTCGACTTCCTTCCACGTCTTGTTTTCCAGTTCGTGCCGGGCCGGGGAAAGGACGTGAAACCGCCGGCCGTCTTCCAGGGTCAGGCTCCGACCGTCGAACGTGGCATTCATGCCGGTATTGTTGGTGTTGGAAGCTGAAGACTGATTCGCTGAGGTCCAGTAGGCCGTATTAAGCCTGATGGCGTCATTTTCCGCTTCATAGCGGCCATACCCGGTTTCGACACCGTTTTCATCACCGTTGACAAGAATAAGATAACCGTCAACAAGGGCCAGCGCGCCGTTTTCCAGCTTGTACACCTTGCCCTCACCGGGTCCTGCCCGCACAAATTTTTGCATCGTTCCACTACGCATGAAGGATAATATCAGTTCATCACCCGTGCGCTTGACATCAACCTCGTGCCCCGTGAGCCCCCGGTAATTGAGCGGAGGGGATTCCGACGGCGCCGTGCTGATGGTCTGTTCAGCCGCAAGATGGATGAAACCGTCACCTTCCGAATAGGGCCCCGCATGGGCCATCGCGCCCTGCTCCCGGGACGACTCACCAGTGTACTGGGCGTACTGCACAAAAACGCCGTTCCTGAACAGGAAGATACCTTCCAGCGGCAATTCCTCGCCGTCCGGGGTAACCAGGCCGGTGTACATCCAGAGTCCCTCAACCTGCCGTTCAAGGGAACCCGGCTGATGCACTTCCCCGGCGGCAGGGTTGCCGAAGGAGAGAATAAACAGGAGGGAGAATAAAAAAAGACTGGCTGACCGATGCTTTTTCATGACACACCTGCAATGATTGGGGTATCTGCCATTTTACTCACAGAATTCAGGAAGGGACAATCGAATGTGGGGACCCGGGTGTAATGTGGCGGAGAGCCAGATAGTGCCTATGGTGCGTTACGATCCGCCAGGCTTCGGCACTGCCTGTTGAGGCGTTTCCACGGCTTCGCGCACCAGCATGCCCAGACCGTCGTCAAGCCGCTTTGCAGCGACGAGAATCCGGTTGACAAACCTCTCGCCCTGCAGCCGGGCGGCTTCCCCCGCCGCAATGACATCGCCCGGGCGCAGGTCATTCAAGGCCTCCAGCACCGCCGCAGCCTGCGAGATGTCTTTACGGCTTTTTGCGGCAAAGGCCGCGGGGCGGCGTTGCGAGACGGCAAGCTTGTGCAGGGCAAACCTGGCGGGGTCCGGCGCCCGGACCAGCAGGCCATCGCTGAACGGTACGGCAGCCGGCTGGCTGTTGTCCAACAGGTAATCCAAATAGCGCACCGGCTCTGCGGCCGCGTTCAGTCCACTGAGCAGGACCGGTTTGCCGGATGGCTTGCCCAGCATGGGCGTCAGCAAGGATACTGTCACATCCCTGTTTCTCAACCTGAACCTCGTTGACGAGTGTTTGGCGTTGAGCGCAGGGACCGGGAGAACACCCATGCCCGCTTCGTCAAGGATTCCTTGTATGCCCTCATCACCCGGCGAGGCAATACTGATGGATTGACTATGGGCGATGTCGATGTCCAGGGTCTGTGCCGCGGGCTTCTCCCAACGCACGCACAGCATGTTGCCGATGTGGAGGAACGCGTGCGTGCCGACGACCACGGCGCCCGCCGCAAACAACCCGGCCTGTGCCAGCACCTCGTATACGCGTCCCTCGGTGGCCGTCAGGGTGTGCAGGCCTGAGGCGGCGCCGACCGCAACCATCTGCTTTCTGCTCGTTCGCGCCGGCCTGTCCTCATCCTGCTGCTGTTTGCACCGGTCAATCAGCCGGCGCCACTCCGCAGTATCCGGCCCGAGATACAGGGAGCGCTTGTCACTGCCCACCACGTGTTGCAGGTACCAGTAGTCACGATTATTCACCCGTCGCGTGAAATAACTGATTCCCCTGTCCGGGACGGTCGCCGTAAGAACAGCGGCGAGCAGGTCCGAATAGGCAACCTGGGCGCTGGGCATCAGGGACGTGTGGCGCATTATTTAACCCGGGTAATTTATAAGCAGTAAATAATAAACTGCTTATAAACCATTGCGGGCAATATTGCAAGGAGTACGGCTTGACGGGAAACGCCTCTGGCGGAGAGAGGGATTACACACTTTCCAGGCGTGCGCTTTAAGCCATTGACTCGGCACATCCTGTGCCTCGGTATTAAAGACATACTTGATGCTCAGCTCGCCTGGTAATCCCCTGTATATTGACTTAGCTGTTTGTTAAATATCACCAGCCCACCATCAATTTGCGAGTACCTGATAACGATTTCTTTGAACCTCCAGATTTTTCTGAAAGGTTACTTTTGCGATCTCGACATCCTCCTCCTTTGGTTTAATCTTTGTCCTGGAGTTCTTGAGCAACCAGTTTGCCACTTCATAGAAATGCCAGAGAGGGACACTTCCGGAAACAGTGGGTCTGGGAAAATTTAAACCGCCATTCGTAGCCAGTTTCCTAATGTTCTGACGTGAACAACCAAGTAATCCGGCTATATCGGAAATGCCGACCAGATCGGGCCTTAATTCTATCAATTCCGCATCGGGAATTGCCTTGCGGACGTCACGTACAGCTTGCTGAATTGCATCTTCTGCCGAATTTGCACCACGTGAAAAATTCAATGCAATAGAACCCGGCATTCCGGTTCCAACTATTGCGTCATCACAACCCGCTTCAAATAGTGCATCCAGGTCATCCTCCGGATTGGAACCGTATTTCAAGATTGAAAATGTCAATGTAAAGTCAAAAGTCTTCGTCATCTTGATTATTCCTGCTCATCAACATTCCCATAGATACAACCGTCGATCTTTTGTCTCAGTCTTCTGGCAAAGTTGCCGGGATTTTTCGGAGTGCTCCAGACTGACATCCGACAAAACTGTCCACATCGGCAATCAACGCTGTTCTGCGGGCATATCAATATGCCCCAGGCATGACCGCCGGCTTGTTTTACAATCCATCCTCTTGATTTCGCATAGCGAATGACCGCATCAATCTCCTTATAGGGGTGTTGCATCTACTTCCTCTAATGGTTGTAGTCAGAATGTTAATATAGCACCATGGTTGTCATATGACAACTAATATTATTTCGAGGTGTTTGTTACCCACGTTCACCTATCCGGAGCACTCATTTTATTGGATCTCCGTGGCAGGTCCCGGGCAAAATTGGCGGAGAGCTAGCCGTTCGGAATTTTTGCTGATTTCTAATATATCTTACTGATATATTTAGCTTTTTTACCCTAATTATATTGGCACAATTAGCTATATTATGTCATAATATCACCATATTTTCTAAGGAAAATCCACTCTAACATGCTGATTCTCAACATAAAATGTAAAGGAGCAACATAGATGATCGGTCAGCCCAGAATACCTTTACCTGCAAAGACCCGCCTGATTGATCAAAAGCGTCATATCCAGGTCAACCACTGTCGTATGCCGGACTGTGAAAACTACGGGGTGCCGGCGCAAGCAGAACACGGTAAACCTGGTCCGTCAGCAGGACGTGATCCGCATTACACGGTGGAAAGCACCAAGAGAGGAACCGTGCCTTCTGTCCGTTGCAAGTCCTGCCGTGATAATCCGCCTATAAAATCCAATGCAGCGATAGCCTCGGAATTTGAGCGCTTGGTTAATATCGACGGGCTCTTGCGACAAGAAGAAACAACCAGTTGCCGTAATGTTCGCTGTGAAAACCATCGATTCATCATTGGCTTCCACCCTCAGCGATATCGTAAAAACGGTCGCGTTTCCGGATACGGGCAACGTTACCAATGTAAGGCTTGCGGCTGCAGTATGCTGCTTTCCAAGCCGGTCCGCCTGCACAAGGAGCACCGACAAATGGCTGCTGACGTATTCAGCCGAGTTGCCAACAAGTCGCCTGTGCGCTGTACGATACGTGGCACCGGACTGGAATCAAACAGTTCCTACTACGATATCCTGACTTTCGTCCACGAGAGGTGTCGAGACTACTCAGGCAAGATAGACCGGGCACTAATTGAAGGGAAACTGAAACTGCCAACAGATTTGAACATTGAGTCCGACAGCCAGCTGTACACACTAAACTGGCCAAACCGACTTGATCGGCGCAACATGGAATTGTCCTGCTATTGCAGCGTTGATGCCACTTCCCGTTTTATTCTGGGCATGCATAGCAACTACGACGATACGGTAGACCCTTTTGAAATCAATAAAGAGGCTGCCATGTATGGCGATATGAAACGCCCTGAAGCGTTTCGTGAACATGCACAGTACTGGTTAGCCGGCGATGAACTCAAGGCCGGACGTGCCCTGGCCCGTAAATATAAATCACGTCGGGATGAACTGAAGCAACAAATTCAGGACCTATATGCAGACGCAATCACCCGAGCAGACGTTGAGAATATCGAACTGCAGGATCTCGACCCGGAACTTCGCACACCGTTCCTGCGCAACGGAATGCAGATACACTTACCGTATACAGTCTATGCACACTGGTTCCTGTTGCACCGCCTCCTGCTGGGTGCCGGCGTCAAACAGGTACAGGCCAACATGGATATCGACTCGATGAGCCGTGCAGCGTTTCTCTGTGCGTTCTCGAAAGAGGTTAAACGTGGTGATGCGCACGCCTTCTTCGTGCGTTATACCAAGTTCCAGACCGTGGATGAACGCCGTGGGATCCTGGAGGCCAGCCGTAAAAATCGGGCACGATTTCGTAAAACGCTCCCAGAGAACATACGCAATGACGCGAATGAAGTTTCCAGGCGCATGATGCAAGCCCAATTTGCCGAGGGCAAAACGTACGGCAAGTGGCGGGATATCTGGTATAACCATCCCTTACCGAGCATGAATGAACCCAACAAGGCTATCTGCGCACTGACGCCCCTGAAAGGCATGAGAGACGAACGCAAGGCAGATTTATTCCTGCGAGCCGGCCTGGCGCGCATCGACAATATCTTTCAGATCACCCGTCGCCTGTTCAATGCCTTTGAACGCCCGGTCGGAACATCTTCCGGACACAATGCAGTGTGGCACGGTTATGCCCCATACAACCCGGCAATGATACAGAAATACCTGACCATCTTTCGGGCAGTTAACAATTTCATCCTGGTCGGTAAAGATAAACGCACCCCGGCCATGCGCTTAGGCTTAGCCAAAAAACCACTCAGGTATGAAGATATCCTCTGGCCCGGGGAGCGTGTTCCAATACCCAAACGTAGCCGGCGCCGGGGAATGCGTGCAGCGGCCTGATAGTAAGGTAACAGGTATTGAAAGTACTCCTGGCTTGAGTGAGATGAGATTCCTGTCAAGGAATTTTATTACATGCATGTTTTGTGAACCGTGTTTTTTTATGATTGAATCTAAAAGAGTGCAACCCGATTATGAAACACAACCTATAATGGATGGCAAAATAGGAGTGAAATGAAAACGAGTATCTCAAACTCAACTGTGCCCCCTAACAGATGTAAAGAAAAGGATGTGTATATCTCCAAATGGAGCGCCCTGAACACAGCTGATCCTGACGGAAACGGCGGTGACTGGCATTCCTACTATCTGCTACCGGAAGAGCTGACCTATGCAGGGAGAAACTGTGACGTCAATACATTGCGATGGCTGGATAAAAAAGGTATTTATACATACCCGAATTATGAGTCCCTGCCACAGTGTAAATGCAGAAACTTCTGGAAAGACTTTCCTGGTCCGTATGTCATAGCTGACCATAAGCGCGCGGCCATAGATTTGCTTTATGAAGATTTCGTATTAACAAGGGAGACAAAAGGCTTGACAGTGGACCTGTATGCCTGGATGGACAAGGACGAAGACATCCAGGAAATTATGGGGGATTTTCAAATTATTATTGACGATCTGGCAGGAACCAGCTTCGCAATAAATGCTATCGACTGGAAAAACTATAAAAACATGATCTGGAAATTAGCTGCATGAGCGATCTTCCTGACCGAATACACAAAAAGCTAATTGAAACGATTGTAAAAGGACTTTCAACCAAGCCTTTGGTGTTAAAGGGCGGGACCGCACTAATGTTAGCTTACGATTTGGACCGCTACTCAGAAGACATTGACTATGACTCAAACACCAAGATAGACCTTGTCGCAGAGGTGGGTACTATTATGCGGGAGAACACCCGTATGCAATACAGCATCAAAAGTAAAAAAATCACGGATACAACCAGCAGAATATTTGTTAATTACACAACAGAGAATATAGAAGAAGAAACACTGAAAATTGAAGTCAAGAATAACCTTGCTCTGCAACTCGAAGACATACAAAACGACCGGGGATTCAACGTCTATTCTATCAACTGGATATGTCAAAATAAAATAGACATCACCAGAAGCAGAATAAAGCCCCGTGATTTCTATGATCTAGGCCATATTTCCAGACAATTTAAATCTGAATTAAACGAGAAGAATCTCAGGAAGTTGACACACATAGCTGAAGATAAAACCTTGCACGACCTTTATAGAACACAATGGCACAAAGATAAATTCGTCAGGGAAAAATCCTTTGAAGCTACAATAAGAGCGCTCAAGTCCATTAAGACATATCTTCAAAATAAAGAGAAAGAATCTGAATACGATTACGATCGTTAATAAGAAACTCGCCAGCTTTTGCAGATTTCCAGTGGCAAGACACAAAACCAGAGAAAACCGGCCACAGCGCCGGTTTTTTTATGGAAATTATGTAGCAAAATCAGCAAGCCCGTAATTATTCATCGGGCCAAGACAGCCGCCAGGGTTGTTTTACTTGCTCGTGTGTAGGTGCCCTGTCCTCCTTGTTGTCTGGCTTTGCTTCATGAGATAAAAGCTGTTTCATAAATCGAGTAAATTCATCCAGCGTTACCGGTCTACGCTGGTTATTATCAAATTCAGTGTTGTTAAAATTTGACTTGGTTATCATGTCGTTTTTGTAAGGAACTGGGGACAGATCCTTGTCTATTTACCTTATCCCGGCCAGCGATTTCGTCAATCGCTCGGCGCGGCTGGCGATTCGCTCACTGCCCCGGAACGTGGTTTCGTTAATTTTCCGCACCTGGTCCCGCGTGATGGTCGGGCCCCATTGTTCCCCGAACGGACCCCAAGCGAACGCCAGGCGGCTGGAGACCGGCAGGAAAACGACTGACTCGGGTCCCGGGTCCAAGACGGTGCAACCCGCATCCCCGATGACCAGCGCGGACCGGTCTGTGACCCGGACCAGGCGTAGGTCTTTCTGCACCAGTTTCTTTTCTGTCCCCGGTGCTAATTCTTTCCCCGACAAAAAGCCATCAAGAAGCTCGACGTAGCTGTCCTGCTCCACGTCCTCCGGGTTGTATTCGCTGAGGAACCGCTCGCGGTCTTCCGGGGTCATGGCCGCGCCCGTGGCGGCCTCATAGCGCCGGGCGGCCGCCTCTGGCGTGAAGGGGACCTGCGCGGCCATCTGTTCTTTCATCTGCGGGGTCCGGACATTGCAGAGATGGAAATAACGGGTCAGGTACTGCCGGGTCGCAGCGTCCTCGCGCAGCAGCGGAGTTTTTCCTTCCCGGAGCGCGTCTTCGACCTGCCGCAGCAGGTCATCCAGCCCGGCCTCAAATTCGGCCATCCGCTTTTCAAGACGGTTCCTGTCCGCCGCGGAGAATCGCTCGCTTCGCCGGTACAC
Organism: Gammaproteobacteria bacterium; assembly: GCA_965204045.1. GTDB lineage: Bacteria > Pseudomonadota > Gammaproteobacteria > Eutrophobiales > Eutrophobiaceae > JAAXHV01. The sequence goes on along the minus strand of CBDBDW010000002.1, from coordinate 2,143,135 downwards.
GCTCGCTTCGCCGGTACAGCCCCTTCTTGACGAACAGCTTATTCGGCCTAGCGGCATAACAGCCCTGTTCAGGCCGGCTCCTGTCGTATGCGTACAGATTGCCGTTGCCGTCCGCGAAGCGCCGCAAGATGCACTGAGGGATGTAGTGACTCCTGATTCTTTTCCCCTGTTTCATTTCTTTTTCCTGTAACAAAGGGAGATTTACTTGGGGGATTATATCCAATACTAGACAAAAATCAAATATAGGTTATAGTTTGCCTGAGGCTATAAAGCCGATTTATGACGATGTTTATTTTGGCACATACGAGGGCAAACTCATGCAAGTGAAAGGCAAAGCACTCACCGGCCCGCTCGTCAAGGGCTGGTTGCTGGAGTTGATGCAGGCGGGCAAGGATTACACAGCCGATGAGCTTTATGATCTGGTCACGCAAAGCCACGCCGAGGCCGGCGGCAACCCTTCCCGATCCACGACTGAAAGGACTCGGAAACAACAGGTTTTTTCTGCGCTTGCCGACCTCCGAAAGATTGGTCAGGTACACCAGCCCCAATACGGCTTTTGGGCTATGGGCGCGACAGAAGGCACCGAGGAAATACCGACAGCAGAGGACGCTGAACAGGCGGCGCAGGCGGCGGCGGAGATCATGGTTGGAGAAGGGCCGCAAGTGGTGTATGGCTGGTATTTGCCGGCCTACAAGGAACTGGCCGGCATCAAGGGCCACAACACCTGGCCGATGAAGGTTGGCCGCACCAGTTCGGGCGACCCCGAAAACCGCATGAACATCAACGCGCCGGAGAGACCCAGGCAAGGATTTGTGGCTCGCGTCAACAATTCGGGCAACTGGGAGAGAATGTTTCACTCCTTCCTGGATGAAAAAGGCAGGCACATGCCCGACGCGATGGGGACGGAATGGTTCATGACCAACCCCGAAGAACTCCGCGCCACCTACCAAGCACTCACCGAACTCATCAACGGAGACGACGACAATGACTGATAAACAAGCGCCCGGCAAGGCGTTCCGCGAAGGCGTGTCCTTGGTGGAACTGATCGAGTTGTTCCCCAATGAAGCGGCGGCGGCGGACTGGTTCGAGAGTATTTACTGGCCGGATAAGCGCACCTGCGGACATTGCGGATCGGACAATACCCACGACGTGGCGGGCGCCAGGCCCATGCCGTACCGCTGCCGGGACTGTCGGCGCTATTTCAGCGTGAAAACAGGCACGGCAATGGCAGGGAGCAACATCAAGCTGCACAAGTGGGCTATCGGCATCTATCTCTGCCTGACGAGCCTTAAGAGCGTGTCCAGCATGAAGCTGAAGCGCGATCTCAACATCGGGCAGAAAGCGGCCTGGTTCATGCTGCATCGGCTGCGGGAGGCATGGGCCATCACCCGACCCAAAGACGGCGGGCCGTACCTGCAAGGGCCGGTTGAGGTGGATGAAACGTACTTCGGCGGCAAGACCCGCAACATGAGCCTTGCCAAACGAGCACAGCATGAAGGGCGCGGGCCTGCCGGGAAATCCGCCGTTGTCGGCTTGAAAGACAGGGACAGCAACGAGGTACGCGCTCAGGCGGTCCAGGAGACAGATGCCGACACCCTGCAAGCCTTTATAGCGGAGCATACGGACTGGCTGGCCCAGGTTTACACGGACGATGCGCCGGTCTATACGAGCCTGCCGTTCAAGCATGAGACGGTCAAACACAGCATCAGCGAGTACGTCAGGGGCCAGGCCCATACCAACGGCGTGGAATCGTTCTGGTCAATGCTCAAACGGGCGCATATCGGCACGTTCCACAAAATCAGCCCGAAGCACCTTAACCGCTACGTCCAGGAATTTGCAGGCAAGCACAACATACGCGAACTCGACACCCTCCTGCAAATGGCACACATGGCGCGGGGACTGTTGGGCAAGCGTCTCAAATACCATGAACTCATAGCCGATAACGGCCTGGCTTCGGGTGCGCGGCGATGACGACCAGGAAGCACCAGCCAGCCGATCCCAGGTTCAAGGGCGCAACCCCTGAAAAGCTGGCTAAAGCACTCAAAAAGAGCGTGAAACTGAAAGAGAAGAGAAAGAGGACAAACCAATGATCGAAACCATCCGAAATTTACCAGGGGATCTGCTCAAGAAGGAGATAGAGAAGCGGAGAGAACACCTCGACAACAACCACAAGGAAATCGAGCGGCTGCAGAATGAAAACACCTGCCTTGAGGCTGAAATTAAATCGCTTATTGAGTACATCAATGAACACAACTAAAAACCCAAGAGAATCAGGCACATGACAAGCAAGCGTCAAGTATTAGATATAATCCCCTTTACTTGATTAGCAGTTTTCATGCACTGGGTAGCTTTGGCCCGATAATATTACACCATTTTATGTCAATATAAATATGGTAAATAAGCTAGATATATCAGTAAGATATATTAGAAATCAATAAAACTCCGAACGGATAACTGATTTTGCTACATAAATCCCTTTTTTATGCACATGCCCCTATTGGGGTATCAAGTAAGCAAACACGAGGGCAACAATAACAAATGGTCATGGCTTCGGTTGTGCATTCAGACCCAGGTCGGGCGCCTTTGAATTATTAACGATGTTGATCCAGGTCTTGACCATCCAGCCCTGCTCAGTAACCAGGGCACGCTGATCCAGGGTGTCAATAAGCGTATCAAATATCCGGACCAACAAACTGCTATTGAAATCATAAGTCTTATCCTTCAGCAATTTACACATAATACTGATGAAGTCACCAGTGTAAACAGGAAGCACTTTGATATTGCTGCCCGCGATGAGTCGGTTATCGAACAGAAATCGCCTGTAGACCGCCTGTAATCGTTTTTCAGCCGTAATATCACCGCCGTTGATGACCAAACCATATACCCGCCTGTCGTCACTATCAGCAGCAAGTTCCTTCGCGTGCAACAAGGTCTGGTCCAGTTGTGAGCGATAGTGTTCGATGGACACTATTCGCTTTATACTGACCTCAAGCAGCACACAAAAAGCCGGATCACCATCACTGGACGGATAAAAGACAGTAATATCAGCCAGTCCGCTTGGTGCAAAGTTATTTGGTTTCTTGTTACGAACGACACAACCACTGAGCACCTGTCGAGCGTGATCAATAAAGGTTAATGACAAAGCCACCAAGAGTTCCAGAGCGAGGGCCTTATTAATGGTGCGTGCTTCACGCAACCAATGGCGTTGAGCCTTCAAATTAATGCGGTTATCAGCTTCTACACGGCTACGGGTATCGATGTTCAGCTTTCTGGCAACGATATTCGATATGGCTTTAAAGTTCTGGCTATGAAGGTACACCAATAAAATGGCAACCTCTGTTTCAGTGAGGGACGGGTTCCATGGCCAGCCTCCCCGAAGCGTAACCGGGATCCTGAGTGACATGCGCTGGTTATTTATTCATGGTTGACAAACACTGTACCGGTCCGACGGGATAAACTTCCTGTAACAAGCCGCAAAAGGTAAACAACATAGCCATCGCCCTCGAAACACTGAGTCCGGGCCCGGAGTCTTCAACCAATTCCAGCTCATTGAAATAAAACACGGCGACCGCATCCGCATGGTCCACCATGTTCTGCATAGGCTGGACATCAGGTGAAGGCATACCGTAAGAATGCATAGCCAGGTCCCGGGTGACCACCAAATCCTCACACAACTGAACAGCGCGTGCTGAATCGATACTCGCCTGATGAATAAGTGCTTCAAACTCAACCAGAACCAGGCCGGGACAGTAGGCGGCCCAGACATGGTCCGTGTCTTCCAGCAAACCCGCGCCGCGCTGCAACAGGCTGGTAGTATCAAGTCCATCCTGGCCGCGATAGCATGTCCTGAGTTGCTGAGCGAGGATGTCGTGCAGCCCCGCATGTTGTCCAGACAAACCAAGGTTATAAGGTGCATCAACATCACGAATTACAGATGAAACGTCTTGCAAATCTGTAATGTATCTGCCGGCCGTCGTCAGGCCATGTTCCGATACCAGCCGAAGTTGCCGTACCAGGTGCCAGGCATCCATGGCGAGATAATCCGGTATATCCTCACCTGCCGGCATATCCTCGTCGAGCAGGTGTTCCAGGTTACACTCTCTCTCGGACAGGAACGACAACCAGGACCGCGGGGGTCCGTTTAACCCTGCCGTACCGGGAAGAGCTAACAAGTCAGGCAAAAGTTGATATTCAACAAACGTGCGGGCCAGCCAATGCTGTGCTACCTGCATAGTCAGTGCCATTTGCTCATTCTCGTAGCGTGTGACAGATTCAATCGGAAATTTAATACAATATCATGGAAAGCATCTTCAACCACACGCCTGGAGACGTTCTGCGCTTCCCTATCCGTCATCAAGCCCAGTACATGTGCTGGAATACCTCTTTGGTCTGTTTTTGGCCGTAACCAATAATTACGGTGCAACAGGTAGAGCCACAACTCGCTCATCACGGGGTTGAGAAGATAATAACTCGCGAGATAACTTCGTCCGGGCCTGGCCCTGAATGCAGAACGGCCCAAGGCCCTGGTGCGCTGGCGCATTGAATTCATCAAGCTGTCCACCGGCTGCAACGTGGAATAAAACAAGAGCGGTGCACCGTGTTCCTCGAACGTTTTATGGGACATCCTGGTCAGCCACAGGCTGCGACAATTCCGGTAGCCCCTGCTGTTAGGCGGATACCGCAACCAGGCCCAGTTGCCCTTACGGGAATAACCGCCCTTGAAGGCATGTTTGAACAAAGCGGCGCGTACCTCCCGTTCTTGTCCGGATAACAAGGACAACTGCCCGTGTTCCTTCACCTGGTTCCTGAAATTAGTTTCCACCTGCTTGTACGCGTTACGTAATAGATCCCTCTTTTGGTCATCAGGATAATTCCTGAATGACTGTTTTGAAGCTTTGGTGACTTGCACTTTATCGTGCTGGAACAGGACAATCTCCACCCGTCCGTCGCGAACTGGCTGAGCCAGAGCGCACAGCGCCGATGGAAACAGATCCCGGGCCGCGTCCATATAATAGTAAACGGTCTCAAACCGGCTCAACATCTTTTGTACCACCAGAAAATGGGCGGCCTCGGCATACGGTGAACGGATAAAATAACCGCCCCGGACTACATCAGGTAATCCCTCTCCAAGCGCCTTGAGGATATTACTGATATCAATCTGGCCCGGATGCAAGAGACAGTCCCAGGGGTCCATGTAACCGGGCCGGTTAAATTCAATATCATGTAACAGTCCAAACATGTCGGTTGATTCCTTTTCCGGTATGAAGGCAGGATGCGCCGCCAGTATAAACGACGTTCTCTCAAGGGCCAGGACCGATACGATGATATTAAGCAACTGATAACGGGGACCATCACCGAATTGTTTCAAGGATACCTGCATGACATCCGTGTAAACCCGCGCTGGCGTTGTCCAATCCACGTCAGCGCGAGGATCGAGCAGCCGAGCGTTACGCCAGGCTTGATAATCCCCGAGACGCCGGCCAATACTGCGCATTTGCGTGTAATACGCATCAGGCCGGACGGTGATTGCCGAGGCATTTGATTTGTCCGACAGGGACAGTTCAAGTTTCCAGAGCTTCTCAAGGATGTTGGTCACAGACTGCTGGCTGAGGACCTCATCAATGATGAGTTTAAACCTGCGCTTCAACTTACTGTCCACAGAGAAACGCAACGGCTCGCCGAGAGTGAATGTCTGGCGGCAACTGACGCAACTTACACGGTGATCAGATCCTGCGCGTGAATACCGGCTCTTGGCCCTGTACGGACTTGCACGAGCAATGTAATTCTCGAAGACATTATGACCGTGATTGAGACAAGTGACATCAGGGCAATCCGCAAAAGGCAGGCTGAGCGACAGGAAATATCGGGCGATAGTTCGGAGTGCCGCATTGGATCGGATTTCAAAAGATTGCTTACAATACTTACAACGCATCCGGCCGTTGGCGTCAAGTCTGTAACGCTGATCGTGTACAGCCTTACTCCCTTCAGGTGGAATGTACCCCGTAAAGGGGAGGCCAAAATGATCGCACATACTGTTACGACACATGGCCCAACTGAACCGGACCCCGAACTCAGGCAGACTAAGGGGCGTTATCGACACCGACACTGGAGAGGCGCTGAGGTTGAGTGTTGATATCGCTCGTGGAACAAATATACTATGATGACATTAACCGGTCATGCCAAGCCGCATCACTCACGCTAACTGGTCTCCGGGACCCCCGGGGCGGTTCACTTTTCATCATCATAACCTCCAGTTAATTTCAAGTGCTAACGATTATAATGCAGCCACTGATTTTCATTAAATGCACCATTCAACAAACCCTCACTTTCACCGTAAATAAAGGGGATTATAGCTAAAAATCACAACCGGATTCCCTGTCAAATCCCCTTTTTCCTTATTGATTAATTCTTGCAAGCAAATAGATGGTGTTTGGTAGTAACTATTCAGGGGTACTTTACTAACGCATTCCACAGAACCAATTCATAATCATACCCACTGAACCAAAACCTTCCTATATTTGCCCTTGACAGCATAGGAAGAACTATCTATGCTGTGGTCTATCCTCGATGAGAGAATGTGATGCAGTCATGAGCAACTACTTTGGTTCCAAAGCGACGTCAGGTCTGTGCCAGCCGATCATTGCCCTGATGCCGCCACATGACACCTACATTGAGACCCATCTTGGGGGTGGAGCGATCATGCAGCGCAAGCCACCGGCGTTGCGTAACATCGCCATCGATCTTGACCCTGCTCCACTGGCTCGGTTCGAGTGTCACTATCCGGTCGAGAAGGTGCATGGCTGTGCGCATCGGTTTCTCCGGGAGTTCGACTTTCACGGTCGTGCACTGCTCTACTGCGACCCCCCTTATCTGCACCCTACCCGCCGCTCCGCGCGCCGTTACCGTTTCGAGTATGAGGAACACGATCATGTCGAGCTGCTGGCACTGCTCAAGTCACTACCCTGTTCAGTGATCCTCTCTGGCTACCCCTCAACGCTCTACGACGACCTGCTGGAGGAATGGCGTACCCTGGAACTGCAGGTGATGAACCAGGCTGGGGTCAGAACTGAGAAGCTGTGGTTCAATTTCACGCCGGGTCGGGTGCACTGGCCCGCCTATGCGGGGCGCAACTTCACCCACCGCCAGAGCATCAAGCGCAAGGCGCACAGTTGGGGGCGACGCTATCAGGCCATGCCCCCTGCCGAACGGTTGGCCGTCCTCTCCTCGATCATGGCGGTGGAAGCGGGCGAGCGGTTCGAGTAGCCCGGCCCATGAAGATCGACACCCTCGAGGTCGAACCGACCCTCGACAAGGTCAAAAAGCAGGTCGAAGAGGAGAAAAACCTCTCGCCGGCGCTACGTGCATCGCTGGAGCTGTTGTTGACCCTGGTCACGTTGCTGTTGAACCGATTGGGGCTCAATAGTCGCAACAGCAGCAAGCCCCCATCCAGTGACCCCAATCGTAAGAAGACGCGCAGCAACGGCAACAACAAGCCCGGCGCCCGGCAAGGCCATACCGGCCATCACTTGGCACTGGTCGATGATCCGGACCAGGTCGAGTTGCTTCAGGTGGACCGTGCCACGCTTCCCGGCGATGGGCACTTCCAGTGTGTCGGCCATGAGCGCCGTCAGGTGTTCGATATCCGGATGTCCCGGGTGGTTACGGAGTATCAGGCCGAAATTCTGGAGGATGAACGGGGACGTCGAGTTATCGCCCCCTTCCCGGACCAGGTGAAGGTCAAGACCCAGTATGCCTCCGGGGTCAAAATCCACTCGGTCTACATGTCCAACTTCCAACTCCTGCCCTACAAGCGGGTCGAGGAACACTTTGCCGACCAGTTCGGCATCTCCTTGAGCGCCGGTAGCGCTTGCAACTTTAACCAGGAGGTGTACGAGAAGCTGGCTCCCTTTGAGGACTGGGTAAAGCGGGCGCTATCGACGGCGCCGTTACTTCATGCTGACGAGACCGGCATCAACATCGGCGGAAAACGACAATGGCTACATGTCGTATGCAGCGCCACGCTGACCCTGCTGGCGCCCCATGACAAGCGCGGCGGTGACGCCATGGCGGCGATGGACGTCCTTCCCGAGTACACCGGCACCCTGGTACATGACCACTGGAAGCCCTACTACCAGCTTCCTTGTGACCATGCTTTGTGCAATGCTCACCACCTGCGAGAGTTGGAGCGTGCCTGGGAGCAGGATAAACAGCAGTGGGCCCAACAGCTGCAGGCCCTGTTGCTGGAGATCAATAAGGCCGTTGATACGGCCGGCGGTGCGTTGAACACCAGGCAGGCTGACGCCTTCAGGGAACGATACCGACGACTACTGGAAGTGGCACAGACCGAGTGCCCACCACCGGACGAGTCACAACGGCATAAGGGACAACGAGGTCGACTGAAACGATCCAAATCCAGAAGCCTGCTGGAACGGGTGCTTCAGTTCGAGGAGGATGTCCTGCGCTTTATGGTGGAACAGGACGTACCCTTTACCAACAATCAAGGCGAACGGGACCTGCGCATGAGCAAAGTCCAGCAGAAGATCTCCGGCTGCTTTCGTTCAGAGCTTGGGGCAAAAATCTTTGCCCGGATCCGCAGCTATCTCTCAACCTGCCGGAAAAATGGGGTATCATCTGATGAGGCCTTGCGGCTTCTCTACGAGGGTCGATGGCCCAAGTTTATGGGGATAGCCCCTGAATAGTTACGTTTGGTAAAGCAATATTCATCTTTGCACGTATAACTTAAATTGATCGCATTTTGTTTTCCATGTAACTGGCATCCTTCACGTGCCTTTTTGATTACTGATTCTTCTGATGTATTTATAGATTCTTGAACAACAACTTTTTCAGATGTTAAATCGACAATAATTGCTGGGCTTCCACCGCATCCCGTTAATAATGACACTACAAAGATAACACCAAATATTAATTTCATGACAACCTCAAATGAAAAATAGAAAAGGTGAACTGTAATTTGTCCACTTAGCATTATACGCTAATATAACATGTGTCACTGTTCTAACCTGACCGCCTTGCCGGATAACCTGACTGTGTTCGGTCACTTGCGCCTAAACGATTGTCCTGGTCTAACCACCTGGCCAGACAACCTAACTGTACTCGGTAATTTGGACCTGGGCAGGTCCTTCGATCCGATTGCCTTACCTGACAAGTTGATTGTATTCGGTAATCTGTCCTATACCAATCGGTAGGCGGCTTTTCATATGTTGGAGCCTAGAACCCGGTATTTTCTCCCAGGGCCACCAGAAAGGCGGTAAGGCTTAATTTCCCGGTTTTCCGGCATGGTAAGGTATGGCCCGACCCGTTTAAATCGCTTAGAGAGCAATTCTCGGCCTCGGAATTTTCCACCTCCACCTTTTTTGACCCGGTTACCCCTTCGACCTGGTTGGTCTCCTACTTGATAATACTAAAGTTATATACCCCACCCGCTCCGCGGTTACGGTACTCTCCTGGCTTCCGGCCGCTTGATCCCCCAACCTAATAATACTAAAATTATTTTATGAGGTTGTTCCCAGGAGGAGTAATTTCCACATGAAAAACTTTTCTTTCTTTCCCGTCTTTCTTTTCATTGCCCTGCTGTTTGGTGCGTTCTACCTCCAGCCGTCATCGGCAACGGAGGCCACAATTTCACCTGGTACTCATAGTTACGGTTCCTGGCGCTGGTGCGGATTCAGCAATACAAGCTCGCGAAGTTTTGGCAGCTTAGTGTCCAGTTCCGGTGATTACCAAATTACAGCGTTTTTTAGACAGTGGCGTGGTTCAAATGATCAACTTGAGCTTAGATTAAATTCTCGTCTTGCAGACATTGATGACACTTTTACATCTGTTGAGATCGCTTACGGCAGTAAAACATTGACGTTACAGCGCAGCAGTCGTGCGCATTACACTGCCGGCAGTTCATTCGCTCTCTGGCAGTGGAATGTATCGAGTTCATCAAATATTATCGATAAATCATGCATGTTTGGTAACTTTGATGTTGAATTATTAAGGCCAGTGATACAACGGACTTGTTACTTGGACTATGGCCCCTATTGGACTGACTGCGCTATTAACAGTCTTGGACAAAATGTTCAGCACCAGATGTTAGCAAGATTTTGGAGTGATGATCATACCCTGGTTGGTGACGATAATGACTGTGTTCCAACACCTCCAACACCGGAACCGATGGTTCAATGTGCTCTTACCTGTGCCTCTATGCCACCGGTCTGTTATCAGCCGCAAGGAAGTCCGCAGATTTGTATCCCGAATACTTGTGATGTCGCTCCAGGCCAGCTAAAAAGCAATACAACTGGACATTGCCATCATATTCGAGATTGCGATACAGCGCCGTGCGCAATGAGAACCGCCAATAAGACTGGCAATATCGGTTGTTTTCACCAAGGCTAATAAGTCAGCTTTTTCCGGAGCAACGCTTTTAGAAATCGAGTTATCCAGCGCGATTTTGTAGTACATCGTTCATCATTACCGGTCGTCACGCTCCTGGTAATCCCTCGGTTCCCGGCGCCGTTCTTCTTCCCGCGTGGTTTTCCGGCTCTGCTTCTCAAGCTGTTTAAACGCTTCTTCCCCTTCTTCACGAATCTGGTCGGCCGTGCGTTTACCGTACACCGGCAACCCCAATATTTTTCTTACCAGCACAATAAGCGGATCTAAGCCTCATAAACTTTTCCTTGTAGTCCGCCACCCGGTTTACCAGGTTCTGATTAGTCTGGCGCATGTAACACCAATCCAAGTTTTCCTAGGCTTCATCCCGGTCCGCCTCGGCCTCATTCCTGGCGCCCGATAACTACTTAGTCCAGGCCGAAACCGCCCTGGTCCACGCCATCGGCCTTGACCCGGACCCGGTCGTCTCCGCCACCGCCAATGCGGCGATACATGCCGTGAACCTGACCAACCTCTATTTCACAAATCAAATTCTGCTTCGTGGTGTTGGCCCGCTCTTTTTCCTGCACGAACTTTGCTGCTCATTTCTTAGATTCTTGATTGAAAAATTACAGAATTACTTGGAATCACCTCTTTCATAACTATTTGTTTAATATAGAATAATTTCTACATTCTCTGTTCGTAATGGTTACTTTTTACACAAAATATCAGCAAAAATTTCGAACGGCTATGGCGGAGAGAGAGGGATTCGAACCCTCGATACGCTATTAACGTATACACACTTTCCAGGCGTGCGCCTTAAGCCACTCGGCCATCTCTCCTGATGGCGAACTATAGTAGCACAGGGGCAATAGAGGCGGAACAGGGTTATCAACCCATCATTTTTGTTAAAGATATGTCAATTTGTATGGCATTTTTTTGAATAATAACAATTTCTCTTGCATATTTGTGCGCTAAGGCGCCTGAGGTTTGAACGCAGCCAGTTGCGCCGGACTCATATCATGATTGGGGTCGAGCGCATCCCCCCTTGTTGCCAGCATGCGACGCGCGTCAAAACTGTGGGGGACTTTTGCCGCGCCTTTGTAGAATTCGACATGGGGCGCTGATTCGGCCAACGCCAGTGACAGGTGAAAGAGTGCTAACGCATCTTCAGGCATTTCATCCAGTGAGAACTGACCAAGGTAAGCCAGTATCTCACTGATGAGAGGGACCATCGCATCGTATAATTCCTGAAACTCCTCCGCTGAAGCCGACCAGCGTTTGGCCGAGCGCTGGTTTTCCGTTGGCAGGGCCCATCTTTCCGCCAGGTTTTCGAGTTCAGTGAACCGGGAGGGTAAGCGATATTGCTTAGTCATGTCCGGTTCTTCTCAAGGCCCATGTATTCATGCCACACCTGGTCCTGGTGCCGGAGCATGACTTCGTCATCCATCAACGGCATATGCTCCAGCACACCCGATTGCAGACCTGCGAAGGTGTCTTCCATGGTTGCCGTATCTTCCAGGTGCGCATTCCTGTGGATGGCGTTTGCATAGGCGATGGCAAAATATTCGCTCGCATTAGCCGCAGTCCGCCAGTAACGGGTGGTCTCCCACAGGGTTTTATCCACCGCCAACGGCCAGAACTGGTGTGTGAAATACAGCATGCCGGGGTCACCGCCACCCCCCGAATAGACGTGTATCATGAAGTTGGGAAAGAAGGTGGGCAATTCAAACAGGAAATTCCCGCGCCTGTCCGGATTGATATCAGCCGGCAATTTATCCATGACGAACCGTTGCCGCGGCGAGTTCTGCATTATCCTCAAGGCCAACCCGTCTATCGGGGCAGGCTCGGCTACCTTGGCCCCTTCAACCAGTCGCATGTACAACGTCGATGTCCTGTGAGGGCCAAAAAACTTCAGGTCTTCGTGATCTATTTTGGCGTACCAGGGCAAGGTGTTGGCATGAATGGTCTCTACGTGGTAGGCCTCGGTAAACGCATTCAGGGCAACTTTCCAGTTACAGTTGAACTCCGCGGTGTAACGGTAATGGGCCGTACCCTCGTGGTACGGGTAACCGGCGAAGTGTGACGCCATCCCGTCAAGATAATCGATCAGACCCTGGCGCGGTTCAGGGTCAAGGTTGATAAAGATAAAGCCTTCCCAGACGTCACATGAGACCGGCTTTAATCCATAATCACACTGGTCGAAGTAGGGTGGAAATTTCTCCAGGGAAGGCACGTTGCGGACCGCGCCGGTGCTGTCAAACACCCAGCCGTGGAAGCGGCAGGTCAGGTAATCCGCCCGCGCCTTGCCGAAGGTTTCATTGTCCGTTTCCGGGATCACGCGATTGCCGCGGTGCGGGCAGACGTTATGAAATGCCCGGATGGTACCGTCCTTGCCCCGGATCAGGATTACGGACGTCCCGGCCACGTCGATCCGCTTGACCTTGAAACAGCCCGGTCCGGGTAATTCCTCTACCCGGCCGACTTTCAGCCATACCCGCTTGAAAATTCTCTCCCGCTCAAGTTCAAACAGGTCACCCGATACGATTGGCTCGATAGAGAGCGGTTCAACCCCGAGTTCGGGGAACCGGGAACGCCAGCCGGAGACATCGCGTGTTCCTGCCATAGTTATATCCCAGAAGTCACATTGTCATTCGCGTGAGTGGTTTTATTGATATGATACCTTCTTTTTTGACGGCAGGATGCCTGTGTCAGTAAGTCACTTTAATCAATAACAGGAAATCAGGCGCACCACCCGGTCCGGCTCTGGGACAATACAATGCCACTGGCAGAAATTCTGATGATTCTGGGCTTTGCCCTGGCGGCTTATTCGGTGGTATCCAACGATTCGATCCAGACGCTGGGCACTTTTCTCGCCTCCAACCGCCATCGTCCCTGGTGGGTTCTCTGTATTTACTCCAGCAGCATTCTCGTCGCGGTCCTGCTGTACGGATGGTTTACCAACGACGGCGACATGGCTTACGGGAGGCTGACGGCTTTCCCGGAACCGGAAGGCGGCGTGAACTGGCTGCACGTCCTGGCGCCGATGACGCTCCTGGTGCTGACCCGTTTCGGGGTCCCGGTCAGTACGACCTTCCTGATACTGAGCGTTTTTGTCCCGCGCAACATCGAGGCCATGCTGGTCAAGTCGCTATCCGGCTATTTCGTCGCCTTCATCGTTGCCATCCTCCTCTACTGGGCCATACGCGGACTGACCAGTTACCTGAGTAACAACCTGAACTCCAGGGAGGCTACTGCAACCCACTGGGTCGTGTTGCAATGGACGTCCACGGCCTTTCTCTGGAGCCAGTGGTTGATCCAGGACCTGGCCAACATATACGTTTTCGCACCGCGCCAGGTCGATTTAAGCTGGCTGCTCGGCTCCCTGCTGCTGCTGTTGTTGATGCAGGGCTTCATTTATTACCATCGGGGCGGTCATATCCAACGGATCGTTACCAGTAAGACAATGACCGGCGATGTTCGTTCGGCTACCATCGTTGACTTCGTCTACGGGCTGATACTCCTGGTCTTCAAGGAATGGAGCCACATGCCGATGAGCACGACGTGGGTGTTCCTGGGCCTGCTCGCCGGCCGGGAAATTGCCATGACGATGCAGCTTGGCAACCGGCCTCTCAAGGATGCGCTCAGACTTATCGGAACGGATGCATTCAAGGCTTTTACAGGGCTGGTTATCAGTGTCGCCCTGGCGTTGGCGGGAACCTACTACGCCAGGTAAAATACTCATTCTTTTTCATGAACTTTTTAATCTGGCTGAAGAATGCCCTTGACAATATATGCTTTGTAGAGCATATTTAGAACATGAACTGGGAAGTCGGATTTGATCCGGCCTTCGACCTGGAATTCGATGCCCTACCCACCACAGTGCAGGATGAATTACTTGCGCAGGCCAAGCTACTTGAGGCATTCGGACCGGCGCTGGGCCGCCCGAGGGTGGATACCCTGAACGGGTCGCGCTACGCCAACATGAAGGAGCTGCGCTTTCAGGCCGATGACGGGGTCTGGCGAGTCGCTTTTGCCTTTGACCCCCAGAGGAAGGCTATCCTGCTCGTGGCCGGTGACAAATCGGGGATAAACGAACGACGTTTTTACAGACAGCTGATCAAGAGGGCAGACGCCAGGTTCAATAAACATCTCGATCGGCTGAAAGATGAAAGGAGGACAAGATGACGACACTCACCGAAAGACTGGACAAACTTTCGCCAGCGCGCCGGAAGAAAGTGGAGGCGCGCGCGAATGAGTTGATAGCCGAAGAAATGTCCCTGCAAGACCTGCGCAAGGCGCGCAAGCAGACACAGGTACGCGTCGCAAAGGAACTCGGGATCAACCAGGAGAACGTGTCCCGTCTTGAAAAACGTAGCGACCTGCTGCTCTCGACCCTCAGCGGCTACGTCGCGGCGATGGGCGGAAAATTGAGTCTGGTAGCGGAGTTTCCTGACCGCCCGCCGGTGGCGCTCACCGGCCTTGCCACGCTCGACGACGAGAAGCCGGCAGCCAAGACATAGCCTGGCCTGTAGGGTGTCGACTGGTGGCAGGGGTCCGATGGAGAAGTTGGATGTAAGAGTTGTATCCTCGGCATTGTGGGCTTTCAGTGAGCGCCTTACCGAAGACAGGGTTTCCTGGTAGCAACCGGGCAAGGTGCCGATGGTAAGCGCCTTATTTGGACATTGGGTGCTCTGACCCGATACTGTAAGGACCACCCCGGATACGCAAGATTTGCGGTCGTGGACGCATCACTGCTGGTCTGTGCCGGTCAGGGACGCTTCCCACGAATCGGCCCGCCAGCCGACCTCTTCGAGCAACCTTCGACGGGCGTCCGCCGACAAATCGCCATGCAGGACATGTATTCCGAACACCAGACCGTCGCGTTCATGCAGGTCCAGATATCCCAACGGGAGTTCGTTATTGGCGTCCAGAATCCACTCCCGTATGTCGTTGGTTGATGGCGGTCGCCTCCATCCGGTTCGGTGTCCGAGTCTGTCGAGCGTTGGTGAAACCACGCTCACGGCACGTACGCTTCTCTCGTAGGCATAGACCGTCACGCGTTGGGCCCGTTCACCGCGCTTAACGGTCAGCCTTGCCTTGTGTTCCGACTCCCAATCGACGCCATCCGGCGAGAGGGCGGCGCACGCTTGGCCCCAGAACGCGTCGGCACCAGCGTTCGGTTCCGGTGGACTGCCCTTCAAGACATCGATCAGGCCCGTAATCACAGTTTCGTCCACTCCTTCATCAGGCGCGGGCACAAGCAGACGCACGAAGCTCTGGCGCCGGCGCTCGCGACCTACAATGCGGCGACGTTCGCCGCCGCTGAACATCTCGTCGGTGGGCCACGGCGGGCTCGCCAACGTCAGGACGTAACGTCGCAACGCCGCGTCGAAACTCCACTCGATCTCGTGTTGGCGCTCCTCGCGCTCAAGAATAAGCGTTGCCCGGCGAGTGGGATAGACGATGTCCCCCGTCATGCTTCCATCGCCTCTGATGTGCCAACGCCGCTCACCGAGCTTTCGGCAAAGGACACCGTACCAGTCTAGGTAGTGCTCGCTGTCCGCGTGAACTGCGTTGATCGAGACGGCAGCGATAGTCCGCCGCCGGTTTGGGAATCGCAACTCGCCGAAGGGATCCCTGTCCGGTTGGTTACTCGGCAAACGAACACTTGTATCTTCCGTTAGTTCACGCTCGTCGTCCCCTGTCCCGGCGAGCGGCGAATCCATCAGCGCTTCCACGTCTCTCTGTCGCTCGATGACGCGCTCGACCTGCCCGCGCTCCAAGGACGTGACGACATGGGGATAGCCAACATGCAACTTCACGTCCGGCGGGGGACCCTCGCCAGCCAAACGACGCTCGATCTGCGAGAAGTAGCGATCCACGCGCCCGACCCGCTGCTCCATGTCACCCGATGTCCACGCAACGCCGTAGTGCAGCACGTGGTCGCAGAACAAGTGCAGATCGACGCCTTCCTTCAGCGTATCGGTGCAGACGATCACGCGGGGTAGCGATGGCGTTCTGAACTGGCGGACCGCCCTGCGGCGTCCTCCGGAACCGCCGGTGACGCCAACCACCGGCCCGGGTTCGAAGAGTTGCGCCCAACTCTCCTCACGTTCATGGACCAGTTCGTGCCAAGGCCGACCAGCCCCGTCGAGGCAACTATCCACTATGAGGCGAAGATGCCCAAGCCATTGTGCACAGTCGTTGCGGACTTGCACAGCGCCCAAGTCGTCGGAATTCAACCACTGCAGGAAGCGTTTGGCAAGCATTTTGCTCGACCTCTCAACGGTGTCATCCGCAAAGTAGAGGTCAAGCAGAATATCGGTAAGCCGGAAGGTCTGCCCGAGGATCGTCCGCGCTACCTGTCGGCAGCAAATCTCATCACGCCTGTCACGCACGGTTTCGCCTCGGACGTCCGCAGGATCGTTTGCGGGAAGCGTGAGGGGCGTGCCGACGAAAGTAGAATCCCACCTTGTCCATAGGGTAGGCCAGTCAAATAGATCGTGAGCGCGGTGCGGTTCAGCATCGGGCCTCGCCTTCTCCAGATGATTGTGGAGACACGTCTCATAGGCGGCCTGCCATGGCTCCGCATCATTCTGGCTCAGCCCGAAAATATCGGGGTGCCGTTGTATGCCTTGTACCGCAAGATACCGCAGCCGATTTGCCCGGTACTGGCGTCCGATACCCGCAGCCTTGGATGCATGCGTCCAGCTCTCCGCCCAAATATGGTCGGGCATTGCCGTTGCGGCCTCCATCGGGTCCACGCCACCCGCCCGACACAGGCGTTCCAGCCAACCGTCTTCGAAGAACAGCGAGTTTCGACCGGTTGCCCGGAAGGTCTGCCGATAGCGGTACAGCCAGCCCCCCTTGGCCGTTGCCCGCCGGAGAAGATCGTCGCCCGGCTCGTCTTCGTACGACTCACTGTCCGCAGCTTCGTCGCCGTCGATTGCGTCCTCGGGGCGCACGTTGCCCCCGGTCCAGTCGAGATCTTGCACATTCCAGTACCGGCGCATCCTCTTCTCGACAGCCAGCCGGTGTTGTCGGACAAGCCGGTCGCGCAGTGCTTCCACGGTACTCACGCGGCGGGTGAAGATCAGGAACTTGCGTCCACCCACCTCGTCGTCAGAACCGAACGCGAGGGGCGCTATCTGCTCAACCACGGAGTCAACCTTGGCGTGAGGCAACGGCATGTCGAACTGCTCCTTGAAGTCCGCCGTCAATTGGTCGATAAAGCGCGCATCCGGGGCATCTCGCTCGACCTTGCCGTCTGCTGAATGGGGCAACGATCCCTGCGTGTGGTCGTGTTCGAAGTCCGTGGGTTCTTCGATAGGCCGAATCGAACTTTGCAGACTCTCGAACGATGACAAGAAGCCGATTCGGTAGCGATTATTGCGGCTCGCGAGGACATCAACAAGACCTTTCTGAACCAGTCCCATCGCCAATGTGCTCAAAGCGGACATGTCCGTGCTTTCGACCGCCCAGCGGTTTCTGTCGTGGTACCGATATTCGTCCTTGCCGACCATGGTCGGGCTGTCCTTCGCAAGATAACGCCGCTGGCGGCGGACCATGAATTCCCATAGCGCTTTCTGCATTTTTCGCCGGTCGTGAACAAGCTCAGGATCAAGAATCTCCCCACAATTGGGGTACTTGTTGGCGATCCTCGGGATGTCACCTGGACCGCCGTGAGCCGGGGTCGCACTCATGAACAGCCACTTGGCGACCTGACACTTCAGCGCCTCGTAAAGCACGCTATTGGTCTGGTTGTCCGGGTTACGAAGGCACTGCGCTTCGTCCACGATGACAAGATCGAAGTAGGGTTCGCCGCGAGGCGCCTCCGTAGCAAGCTTTGTGTTCAGTGCTCGAGCGAACGCGAGATTCAACTCACGGGATGCGTTGCCAGGCGAAAGTCCTCTGGGTCGTTTTGACTGGAAAAGTGCCCAGCCCCCGAAGCGGTCCCGCCACTCGCGCCATAGCCGATCCATGTCCCCGGTCAGGTCGTTGGAGATATACACCGGTCGCATGAAGCTCGTGTGGCGCAGGAACGGAGCAATCCGTTCCGGCATGCCGATCGTCGGTGTCCAGCTCCTGAGGTTGTCGAAGGCGACGGGACGGTGGACCGGCTCGCCGAACAGCACGGAGGTAACCCGGTCATCACCCATCTTCTGCTGGCGCCGGTAGTTCGAAGCGAAGAACCCCTTATAGTCGTCGACCCACTTCTCCTGTAGGTTCTGCCGTGGACTGAGGAACAGAATGCGTGCCCCTGGCTTTTGATTCCATACCAGCGCGGCCAACCCCAGCGCCTGGTACGTCTTGCCCATGCCGACCTCGTCGGCAAGGTAGGCGACCGGACCTTTACACAGGATGTTGTAGAGCGCCGCGGCGCCCTCGCGCTGCATCTTGGCCATCGATGCTGTTTCGGGATTTTCGGCAACGGTGAAGTCGATCAGTTCCGCAACATCATCGGGGGTGATGGGGTCGGTGAACGGCGTCATTTCCCAGCGCGATCCATTTTTGCAAGTCGCCTCTCGAACCAGTCTAGCATCTTCCGCGCTTTCTCCCGGTCTCCCTTCAACTCGCAAGCAAGCTGTTTCAACGTTGTCGACTTCGCCCGGCGCTTCATCTCGTGCACGCGGCGCAGGGGGCTGCCTCCCTTGCAGTCCGTCACGATACTGGACAACTCATGCAATACCAGGTAGCGGACAACCGGGGCTTCGCCATCGCCAGCGGCGAGACGCGCAAGCGCCATGACGCTGTCGGACCGCCCTACCAGCAACGCCCGCTGTGCCTGTGGCTCTGACTCAAGTTCGGCAAGTCGTGTTCGCAAGGCCCGCATGGAGCGATAGAGGTCGTAGAGGTTGACCGCATCGAAAGCCGCCGGAACTTCGGCTTGCACCTCCTCATCCTCATCCTCGTCCTCATCACCATCGCCTGGATCGACCCGAACTCTTGTGCCCCCAGTCTGCGAGCACACGCGCCAGCTCTCGAGAATGTCGCTTGCCGAGAGGGGCTTGCCGTAGATTCGCCGGGTGTGGTCCAGGTGGAGTTCGACGATCTGCCCTTGCCACTCCTTGGGTTCCGTGCCCTGCGTGTACGTGACTTGGTAGTGTGCGGGCAAATCCGGTGGATCGCCCCGGCATTCGTCAGAGCCCCGGACGATACGGAAAGTAGTGAGGCCAGGCAGCGACAGTTGAAAGTCGTCCTGCGAGGCGTCCGCGTCCAGGAACCAGCGTCAGCTTTCTGATTGCCAGTCGTAGGCGACGACGATGACCAAGGGAACGTGCTCGGGCGCCTCCTCTTCGTCCACTGGCTGTTCGGAAAGATCTTCCGGGCGGGTAGTATCACTTTCCTCGGGCCATTCGGGCTCAATTTCCTCGAACACGAGCATAGCTTCGACGTTGCCGGCCTCACCGATGAGTCCGGCCTCCGTGAAATTGCAGCTTCCAACGGCTGTGTAGATGCTCTCCCCATGTTGAATCCAGTACGCCTTCATGTGCCAGAAGCGCTCATCCTGCTTCTCGGTTTCGTTGAGCCGGACCTCGGCGATGTCCGTGAGGGCTTCGTGCTGGCTCTTCGACAACCCGATCGCCTTGCGGTCGGCACGCATGGCGGGGATAAGGACTGTCCTCTTCGCACCGAATTTGCCGACCATTTCCGAGACACTTCCCCAGTACGGGCTGTACACCCACAATTCCTCCGGTCTGCGGGAACGGCCCATTTTGAGGAATGACGGCAAGTCCTCCGTATACGTCACGGATTCCGTATACCTCACGGACGAGTAGAAGCGCGCGTACAAGGTGCCAGACCAGGGTTTCGTGTCATCGTCGCGGAATCGGTATCTGCTCGGCATCCGGGCGAGCGCTGCTCGAACAACAGCCACGGCATCCCGGTGGTCGGGCTCTCCGCCAAGGTTTGCGTAGTCTTGCAGCCACGCTAGAAATCCATCAAGGTCATGCCAAGCCTCTTGTGTCTTGGTGTGAATCCACGTCTCGCCGAAGGATTCAGCATTGCGTCCCCAGCCGGACAATGTGAGATTCGCCGACGAGACGGCGAGATACACCCAGGTCGTCCCATCCTCGGAACGTCCCGCGATGATCACCAGTTTTGGATGGAACCGGCGGCCGCGCAGAGGAACGGGCCGGGCAACGTAGCGGAATTTGCCAGAGACGCCGGACGCCACCGTGGGATCGTAGAACACCGTGCAATCTGTCTCTGCCAATTGTCTATGCAGTTCTACGTTTCGTGCGGTGGCAGTCTCGGCCTCGATGCTGAGAATCACAGGTAGCGCCTGCTCTTCAAGGAACTGCCCGTTAAGGTTGAAGGTCGTGAGCACGGTGCCTTCACGGCGCCCAAAGTAGCCAGTCGCCCGCTCGATGCGCTCGCGGATCGTGCCCAGGCCGCTCAAGTCCCGAACTCCTTAATGAGTTGCCGGGCGATCCTGGACAGTGGTCGCAAATAGTAGTCGTTGCGCCACGCCTGACCGACCTCGAGGTCGGCTTTATCCGGCTCGGCTACGTCGACGTCGCCGCGCAAAGTCCCAGTCCCGTGATCTTCCCAAACCCAGGGTGCGCGTTGGCGTTCTTTGCATACTACCTGGTGTAACGACAACACGGAACTTGCGAGCTTCGTGGTGCTGGATGTGTCGACCATCGCATGCAACCGAACCTCTCTATTCCCTGCCTTATGTCCCTGGCGCGTGCCGGAACCCGCAAACGCCGCCCGGGCCTTCTGGATATCTCCCAGATGCACGGGCAGGTCCTCCGCTAGTACCTTGAGCGACTTGCCCCTAGCACTACACAAATAGTAAAAGATGCCCTCTAGGACGGCGAGCAGGTTTTCGCAGTCGATCACCCGGTGCAGTACCGAGCTGTGTCCCTTGAGTTCCTGCACCGCCTGTTCAAAGAACTGCCGGTGGCCCAGTTGCTCCAAAGGAACCGGCCTGTTCGCGAGATCTCGGTTCAGATCGTGGCCATTAATGAGCCTTTCCCGAAGATGACACCTGAGAGGAACCTCATCGAACGTCTTGCGCAGGGCGTTTGGGAGCGCATTCCTTCCGTCGGTGGGTAGATCGACGGTCTCGCCGTCCATCGCTTGCCCGACCAGTCCGAGGAGCGTTTCGAGAGCACTGTTACGCAGGCAGGAAGTCGCGCAGGCCGCCTCGAAAGTGTCATCGGACAGCCAGACCATGTTAGCATCCAGTAGTCCCGCCCGTCTGGCCGCGCCTCGGTAGAGTCCCCAGAGCCCATTGGTCAACTGACCTCCAAGCAGGTGCCACCCTGCATCCGCAACCGAGATGCAGGGGGTTGCGTCCAAGCGGGCTCTCACACGTCGCGCTCCCGGCAGTGGCCAATCGCAATCACGGTAGCCGATCGTGCGGGCGAACGCCTGCTCGACGAGCATAAAGAACTCCATAAGCCGCTCGGAGGGTGGGGGTTGCGGCGCCCTGTCCACGAAGATGGTCCAAAGCCGGAACGCCTCAACCAGAATCTGGAATCCACGCACGTCCGTCGTTTGTTCCGTGAGGTGCGGAACCGCCTCCCGAGCGCGGGCGGACCACACCGCAAGTAGCCCCAACGGGTCGGAACGGCGGGCGACACCGACGAGTTCGTCGTCCTTGCTGCTGATCATTAGAGGCGCAGCCATCAGTGAGTATCCCCCGAGCTCGCGTTTACCCGGCCCATAGCGACCGATGACCTCGTTTCATGCAAAAACACATGGGCAAAGTAAAGTCCGCGTATCCGCGAGGGAGCACTTGCTGCAGCCGTTTGCGTACGGGTGCAAACACGGTGGCCCGGGTTACGCGCAAGACCGTGGTTGAACTTCGTAGCAGCGCAGGAAAAACCAGACCGTTTCAAGGCTTCAAGGTTTTTTACTTTTGTGGCACGAATTGTGGCGCAACTTTGATGACTTATTGTTTTGAGTTACTGGCGGAGAGAGAGGCGAGGATTCGAACCCTCGATACGCTATTAACGTATACACATTCTCCAAGCGTACGCCTTAAGCCACTCGGCTTTCTCTCCTGACAGGTTGACTCTATGATATTGGAGAAATTGCCCATCTACAACTTCCAGGCTATAGTCCAAACTGAAGCAATTCCAGCTGCGGTCCTGTCGACATCTTCTCAGCCGTCGTGTAACCGAATGCTGATTACATTAAAATACCTGTTGATTGACTTCCATTCGTTGATGCAGAATTCTTACAATTTCGATGTCATTATCTATAACTCGATAAAATATGACGTGATTTTCAACCGGCAGACTACGGTATCCCCTCCTTACTTCATCACGCGCCCTGCCTGACTTCGGGTGGCGTAGAAGCATCAGAAAACGGCTTTCGAGAAGTTGCAGGTGTTCATTTGCCTGGGCTTTACCCCAGTTCTCGTTTGTATAGCGCCAGATTTGCGTCAAATCCCTGTCGGCTTTCGGTGTGAGCCTGTACCTGGCCATCATATCCATACCTGGCTACGAATTCATATCATCAAGAATATCTTGTACGGTGCGCGGGCTGAAATTACCCTGCTCAGCCTCTATTGCTCCCTGCGCCACCTCATAGCGTAACCGTTCTGATTTAAGCAGGTAGAGAAGTTTTTCATTCTGGTCCATAAATCTGAGTGCCTCCCTGATAACCTCACTGGCATTATTATACATGCCCGATGCAACCTTTGATTTGACCCTGGCCTCGAGTTCAGGTGTCAATGAAATATGCATATAATGAAATAATCGGTCTGTAAATTCATTGTCCTTAGTCTGGATGAAAAGACAAACTTTGTCAATCTTTGTAACATGAATTTGATGGAATATTTAACCTGGTTGCAAGACAGCGCCCTGGGGACCTGGGTGGCGGGATCCATCTGGGGGTATCCGAGCGTACTGGCCTGCCATGCAGTGGGCATGGCCGTAGCCGCAGGGACGGTAACGATGATATGTCTCCGCATCCTCGGGTTTGCCCGCGCCGTGTCCCTCACGATGTTCGCCCGGTTGTCCGCCATCGCCTGGGCCGGGCTGGTCCTGAACGTCGTGACCGGCTTGGCGTTGTTCTCGGGGGACCCTGTGAAATTTTTCTACCACCCGGTGTTCTGGATCAAGATATCGCTTATTAGCCTGGGCGCCGTGTCGTTATGGATGCTTGTACGGGCGCTGCGGGAAGCTGCTGCTGCGCCGGGAGACGGTAGCGGAATGCCGGCCGGCGTGAAACTGGTTGCAGGCTGCTCACTGGCGTTCTGGGCCGGTGTGATTATCGCCGGGCGGCTCATCGCTTATATCGAGTTCGGGAACGGGATGTAAGCCTGTGTACGATCTCCTGCTAAGTATCGAGACCTCGGCGCTGGGCCAGGTGATGCGGGACAGCGTCTGGCTGTTTCCCATGGCCGAGATCCTGCATTTCATGGGATTATCGCTGCTCATCGGCTCCCTGCTGGTGGTGGATTGCAGGCTGCTGGGCTTCGCCCGCAACTTCCCGGTTGCCGCGGTGTACCGGTTCCTGCCCCTGGCCCTGGCCGGTTTCGGCATCAACCTGGTGACAGGAACCATGTTCTTTTTCAGCGACCCGTTCCGTTATTACCCGAACATTGCCTTCAGGATTAAGATGCTGTTAATTATCCTGGCCGGGTTGAACGCGCTGTACTTCGCTCTGACCGTACACAGGCATGCCGGGCCGGCAGGAGGGCAAGACCCTGGGGCGGTCATCAGGACGGTTTCCGCGCTGTCCTTCCTGTTCTGGGTCGGGGTGATTATCCTGGGACGGTTTATTCCGTATGTGGAGTGACGGTGTTATAAGGTGCGCCTGCGGCGCTTGTTTGTTTACTGGATTCCGGGTCAAGCCCGGAATGACGATTGGGGGTCAAGCCCGCAATGACGTATTGGGGGACAGGCCGGAATTTTGACTGTAGCTCCGGCTACCGTGTTTGACGCGGGATATACTCTCTTCCCAGCTTTTTGATAAACACCACTTGTTCTGCCTTTATCAACTCTTTGTCCACATCGCCGGGAAAACGCCTGACGTAGTTACCTCCCTGTGGAAATTCCTTCCATTTATTTCCCGTGGAAAACGCAAATACGTCGGCGCTCCGTATATCCAGTTTCACCTTGCCTCCTGATAAATCACCCAGATGCCCGGCTACGCTTGATAAAGCCTTTTTCCTGGGTTGGTCCGCCCGATCGAATTCCAGTACGCGAAAGATATCGTTGGCCTGCTCGTAGGTATAGCCGACAGATGCAACCCTGTTCAGGTAGCCCATCATCATGCCGAACAGTAACCGCGCAGATACCGGATTCAGGTAGTCCTTACTGCCGGCGTCGAGGACAGTGTGTATGACGGCAGGCTTTATGCCTTTATCAACGGGCACATGGCACAACAAAAGAACGCTGTCCTGAAAATAGATATACCCGATCATCGATGCCAGGGAAATAACGTCTTTGCCGGCAGCATCCGCGACCAGGTTGAGGCGGGCATTGATGGAAATGCCGGATACGCCCTGGTAGCCGCCCTGGGTAACCAGGATATCCCCGAGCTTTATCCTGTTGGCAAGACCGGGGCTGACAGCCAGGATTGATTCAAGGCGTTTACTCTCGGTCCGGGACATCGCTTTGCGTTGTTCCCAGCTCAATGCGGAAACCGCGTCAAACACTTTTCCCTCGACCTGGCCGGCCGCGTCCCTGTTCGGGAATACCGCGTAGAATAATTCACAATCAGGGCTTGATAAGTCTTCCGCGGCGGCGCAAACAGCTATTGGAAAAAGAAACAATAAGACCACTCTTGCCAGGCCGGACATGTTATCCCCGCTTGTACGATTATGAAACAGGAAAGAATTTTCTCCTAATAACTGAAATTTGTCCTCACGTAAACGAAGCGGCCGTTAACGCCTATGGGCGAGAGAACATCGTACGGCAGATTGCCGAAATAGCTGATGTCGAATATCGATAAGTCAGGGTATTCATCAAGCAGGTTATTACCCCCTGCCGAAATACTCCAGTGATCATTGATTGCATATTCAATATCGGCATCGACGGACCATTCGGCGCCATAGACCTGCTGCGGCTCAAAACCTCCGCCGAAATCAAATATCCGTTCCGTTTCACCGAAACGCGTCGCCCTCACCAGGGCGGAAATGGTTTCGTTGGACCATGAACCGGTGAGGATCAGCTTGTCTTCGGGCGCTGCCGTCTCGTAGGTGTTCTGCTCTTCGATACCCATAATCACCCGGTTCGGGTTATTGACAATATCAGTATCGGTGTTGTTATACGCAACCGAGAGGCTCCAGCCCTCGTGCCGGTAGGACGCAACCACGTCAAACCCGGTGGTTTCCGTATCTGCAACATTGGTAAAAAACCGCACTCCGCCAACACCGGGCACACCATCTACAGGTATATTCTGGGACAGTGCAATACGATCATCGATATCCACTTCGAAGTAATCAAAGGTCAGACTGAGGCCGTTCTCATGGAACCAGGTAAAACCGACGCTCATACTCAGTGACTCTTCAGCATCGAGAGCCTGCGCGCCATTCTCCCGCGCGATGGGATCCGTAACGGGCAGACTCAATGTTCTTACCAGCGCGCCGCCGGTACCGTAACTGGTCGTCGTGCCGGTAAAAAAAGCCTGTGCCAGAGAGGGCGCCCTGAAGCCGGTGCTGACACTTCCGCGCACGGCAAAGCCCGGGAACAGTTCATACCGGGCCGCAGCTTTACCATTGACCGTATCGCCGAAATCATCGTAATCTTCAAACCTGCCCGCCACTGAGAACAGGAGATCTTCAGTAATATCAAACTCCAGGTCTATATAGGCGGACCAGGAAAATCGATCCTCATCGACCTCATCCTCCGGCGTCAATCCCGGACCGCTCTGCGCGCCGATCTTGGCCGTATCGCTGTTACCGAAGGTGATACAGACCGCACAGGCTACGGCGGTCCCTGCGATATAGGATTCCGGGTCGCCTGCCTTCGTGCTGTAATCCTCAAATCGAAACTCCAGGCCGGCAGCGGCATTTACCGGGATAGCCCCCAACTCCATCCCCCTGGACACATCGAAATTCAGCACGGTCTGCGAATATTCATACTCGCCCCGGTAAAATTCAGTCGGACTGGCCTCACCCAGGGATGAATTTATAGTGTTCTTTACCCCGTCGGAAAACTCATTGAATCCATGTACTACGCTTGCATCAATCAGCCAGCCGCCGGACAACTCGCCGGTGATACCGCCGGCTACGGAGAAGTCGGTGATATCTGCTTCACTTATCGGCATAAACCCGTTGGGATAGACTGAAATCACGTTATTTGCGCTGACCGGGTAACGAAAGAAATTGTAGCCTTCTCCGTCACGCTCCGAGTAACTCCCAAAACTGTATAACTCAAATCCCGAATCCAGATCGAAACCGGCGTTATACATCAGGTTTATGTCACTCGATTCACCATCGCCTTCCCGATAGTTCCGCATGCCTGCCAGGGCATCATTCGGGGCTGCTTCAGGTGTCCCGCTGGAAGGGATCGGCGCGATGAATTCAGCAAAGCCAATCGTCGGCAACTGGTCGAAACTTGACCGGTTGGTTGACGACCTGTCACGGTATTCCGCACTCAGGTTAAGGAACCCGTTGGCGAAGGAAAACCCATGGTTTGCACTGACGGTGACTGTTTCTCCGTCCGTGATGTCCTTGTCAACCGGTTCCAGCTCAGTGATATGACCCCCGTACGAAACCGAGATATTTCCCCCTTCGGCATTATCTTTCAGGACGATGTTGATGACCCCGGCAATGGCATCCGAACCGTACTGGGCCGCTGCGCCATCCCGCAATACCTCGATGCGTTCAATCGCGCTGGTGGGGATATTATTGAAATCCACTGCCGCGCTGCCCCTGCCCACCTTGGATTCAGTACTGATGACCGAATTGACATGGCGCCGCTTTCCATTGACCAGGACCAGCACCTGGTCCGGACTCAAACCCCTTAACTGGGCTGACCTGACGATATCGGTCTGGCCTGAATTGGATTGGCGCGGCATGCTGAAAGAAGCAACGGCAGCCTGTAACAAGCCACCCAGCTCTCCGGCAATATTAGGCGACCTGACCAGGTCATCCGCGCTGATGATATCCACGGGGACCAGGCTGTCTTCAACGGCGCGGTCCTGGGAACGAGTGCCGATGGTAACGATTTCTTCAATCTCGTTATCCGCAGCAGAACCTGATTCCTGTGCGACCGGCTGGAATGTACAGATAGACAGAGACAACAGGGTAACAGCAGGAACAGTTATGAGGCTATTGAATGATTTCATCATATCCACCTCTGATGGTTTCTTGGGTACTGAAAGAAAATTCTACCAGATTTCCATCAGAATATTCTCTTATCTTCCTGGTAGTACTCCTTCAACCTGATATTGCTGGATAATTGTCATTCCCGTGAAGACGGGAATCCAGTGGACAAAGAGTCGCCCTCCGGGCGACACAGTATTTGACTGGATTCCTGCATTCGCAGGAATGACGATCCATACGGAGTTTTGTCTTCTCATGGGCTTGCCATACAACCCGGTTTTACGGCAACCCAGATCAGATCGATCGGTTGATCACCGGAATTCTGGGACTCGTGGTCGGCATCCAGCCCAAGCCCTTCGTCGCTCCAGCCAACCTCGCCATCAGGCGATACCGAAGTCTCAATTTTATCTCCAAAACGAACCGTCCACTCACCACCCTTGACATGGATATAAAGCTGATTCGGCGGATGTGCGTGGACACCTTCCCATTGCCCGGGCGGAATGATAAATCTCTGCACTACAACAGTGTCATTATCAAGCAGGGTTTCACCAGGGACATTGGGGTAGAACTGGTGGCATGGGCTCTCCGGCCCATCTGCTCCGTGTGATGCGGCGACGACAAGACCTGTCAGAAACAGCGAGATAATTCTCTTGCCGCAACATAGTTGTTGCAGGTTAACTCCGGCCATAACACATCCTCCTGTGGAAATTATTCAATCAAACTGCAGTTCCGCAAGCCGTGGATTTTACAGGACACCCATATAAATTATATGGGTGTCCTGTCTTTTTATTGGGTGTCCTCTAACTTCTTCTTTGGGTGTCCTCTAACTTCTTCTCTAACTTCTTTCAATCAAACTGGAGTTCCGCGAGGCGCGCGTAGATTCCGTCCCTGGCGATCAGGTTGTCGTGGTCGCCGCTGTCAACCAGTCTGCCCCGTTCCATCACGATGATCCTGTCAACCTTTTTCACTGTGGCCAGGCGGTGAGCGATCACGATAACCGTGCGGTTTGTCATCAGCTTCTGCAAGGCCTGCTGCAACAGGTTCTCGCTTTCGGCATCCAGGGAGCTGGTCGCCTCGTCCAGCAGCAGCAGCGGCGGGTCTTTCAACACGGCCCGGGCAATGGCGATGCGCTGTTGCTGGCCGCCTGACAGGCGCGCGCCTTTCTCCCCCAGGAACGTCCGGTAGCCCTCCGGCAGTTGGCTGATGAAACCGTCCGCATAGGCCGCTTTTGCCGCGTCCACGACTTCATCATCTGTCGCGTCAGGCCTGCCGAAGCGGATATTCTCCATAACGCTGCCGGCAAACAGGACCGTCTGCTGGGGCACGATGCCGATCCGTTTCCTGAGGCCGCGCAAGTCCGCATCCCGGATATCGATACCATCGAACCGGATTGCGCCCGAGCGGGGATCGTAAAACCGCAACAACAGCTGGAACACGGTGCTCTTGCCGGCGCCGGACGGACCCACCAGCGCCAGCGTTTCAGCGGGGGTGATATCCAGGGAAAACCCGTCCAGGGCCAATTGCCCGGGGCGGCTGGGATAACTGAAGCTGACGTTGTCCATGACGACGTGATTATTGCCGCCGGCGGGGAACGGCAGGCTGTCGGCGGAACTGGTGATGGCGGGCCGGCTGTCCAGGATGCCCATCACCCGCTCCATGGCGCCGGCCGCACGCTGCACGTCGCTCCAGACCTCCCCTATCGCCGTGGCGCTGCCGGCGACCAGCGTGGCGTAAAACAGGAACTGCACCAGCGTGCCGGCGCTGATACTGCCGTCTATGACGTAACGGGCGCCGGTCCACAGCACGACCACGATTGCGCTGAACGCGCATAACACGATAAGGCCGGATAACAGCGCCCCGACGGACAGGCGCCGCCGCGCCGCAACGAAGGAGCGCTCCACCGCGTCGCTGAACCGGCGGTTCTGAAGAGTTTCCAGGGTAAAGGCCTGAACGACCTGTATGGAATTCAGCACTTCCCCGGCAATGCCGCTGGAATCGGCAACCCGGTCCTGGGTTTCCCGTGACAGCTTTCTCACCTTCCTGCCGTAGATCAGGACGGGGACCACCACAATGGGCAACAGACCGAACAGCAGCATGCCGAGCCGGGAACTGGTGACGAACAGCATGACCAGGCCGCCCGCCAGGATGAATGAACTGCGCAGGGCGATGGAAACGCCGGCGCCGACCACCGACTGGACCAGGGTAGTGTCCGTGGTCAACCTGGACAGGACTTCGCCGGACTTGGTTACTTCAAAAAAAGCGGGATCCATTCGAATTACGTGTTTGTACACCGCTGAACGAATGTCGGCGACCACCCGCTCACCGATCCACATCACCGTGTAATAGCGCAACGAGGAGGAAATCGCGTAAATCACGGACAACAGCAGCAGCGCGATGAAATAGATGTCTATGGAGCGGCCGTTGGCGCCGGAAAAGCCGTAATCCACTACCAACCTGATGGAGACCGGCATGGCCAGCGCGGCCAGCGCTGCGGTCGTCAGACAGGCCAGCGCAAACAGTATCCTGCCGGTATAGGGGCGCAGGAAAGGCAGCGAGCGCCGTAGCGGTTTAACCTGGAGCATTTCTTGAAGTAAACGTGTCGCCTGAAGGGAACAACCTGAAGCTGGTCGATTAAGTGTTCCATTATAATACAACATTGATATATGCTAGACTTTGTGTCCCACGACAATGTGCGAGTAACGATGTCAAAGAAGCCGATCTACAAAGTCATATTTCATAACCAGGGCAAAATTTATGAAATGTATGCGCGCAATGTCCACCAGGGCGCCATGTTCGGTTTTATCGAAATGGAACAACTGGTGTTCGGCGGAAAAAACTCGCTGGTGGTCGATCCGACGGAAGAAAACCTGAAAACCGAATTCAGCCACGTCACCCGCACTTACATCCCCATGCATTCGGTGATACGCATCGACGAAATGGACAAGCAGGGCGCCGCCAAGATAGTGGAATATGACGAGAGCGGGAAAAACATCATGCCGTTCCCGCTGTACACCAAGGGTGGAGAGTAACAAAGAGTCGCCCTGCGGGCGATACGTGAGATTACATCCCTGTGACTGGATACCGGCCATTCCCTGGCCGGTATGACGAAACTGACCCCGCGTTACATGGAAATTACCATCAGGCAGACCCGCAGCCTTGACCAGGTTGACAAGGCGGAATGGGACCGGCTGGACTGCAACGGCAACCCGTTTCTGAAATATGATTTCCTGAACGGCCTGGAACGTTTCGGGTGCCTGGAAGGGCACGGCTGGGAACCCTGCCACCTGCTGGTGACATCCGCAGACAAACTGCTGGGGGCGATGCCGCTTTATATCAGGGACAACTCGCACGGGGAGTTCGTGTTTGACTGGGCCTGGGCCGACGCGTTTGAAAGGGCCGGCGGCAGGTATTATCCCAAGCTGGTATCGGCCATCCCCTTCACCCCCGTGTGCGGCCCGCGCATTCTCATCGACCGGTCCGCCGGCAGGGACCGCGATATCAAGTCCCTGATCATCAGGACAGTGGCGGAACTGGCGGAACGCTCCCGCCTGTCCTCATTCCATTGCCTGTTCACGGAGGAGGACGACCTGGAAATCCTGACGGACAACGGCCTGTTATTGCGCCATACCTGCCAGTTCCACTGGCATAACCGCGACTACGAGGACTTCGACGACTTCCTGCAAGGCATGACGTCAAAGCGGCGCAAGCAGATAAGGCGGGAACGCAGGACGGTCCGGGACGAGAACCTGGAAATCGCACGCCTGCGCGGCGCGGACATCACCGGGGAACACTGGGACGTATTCTACGGGTTCTACTGCAGCACGTTTCACCGGCGCTGGGGCAGCCCCCGCCTGACACTGGACTTCTTTCACCACCTGAGTACGGCGATGCCGGACAATACCTTGCTGATACTGGCAAAACAGGGCAATGAGCACGTCGCCGGCGCATTCGCCATGCTCAGCGACACCACCTTGTACGGCAGGCACTGGGGTTGCGACAGGTACCTGGCGAACCTGCATTTTGAACTGTGCTACTACCAGACCATCGAGTATTGTATTGAAAACCGGCTGGCTTCGGTCGATGCGGGTGTCCAGGGCGAGCATAAACTGTACCGGGGATTTGAACCGTTCCTGGCGGTTTCCGGCCACTGGATTCAGCATACCGGCTTCCGTAATGCGGTCGATGACTACCTGCAGCAGGAAACCGCGCAGATGAATGCCTACGTCGGGACTCTGAAAGCCCACCTTCCTTTTAAGGGTTCCTTTAAGTAAGGGGCCAGAGTAAAATCATCGTTATCGTGGCTGATGGCGCTGTCGAGGGTGATTTTACTCTGACCCCAGCATTACCCGTCCCCGGCAATCCCCGGCCGCCGGGGCAGAAATGCCGCCCGGTAAAACATCCTGTATATCCCGCGCATCCATGTTAATGCGATAAACAGCGCCCCTTTCCGGGCTTGAATCATCCCGCCCATTGTGCTACATTCCACTCATCTTGAAGACACTGCCAGAACAAGGAGGATTCCCCATGGCCGATACCACACAAACACCCCCCACCTTTGACGACATCCGCGCCATCCTTGGCGCCCTGTCGGAAGAAACGGCAGAACTGGCCAGGCGCCAGAAAGAAACCGAGCGGTTCCTGAAAGAACAGTTCCGGGAAACCGACCGGCTGCTGAAGGAGCAGTCCCGGGAAGCCGACCGGCGGCAACAGGAAGCAGAGCAGCGGCAGCAGGAACTCGACCGGTTCCTGAATAAGCAGATAAAGGCTTCAGAGCGCAGCATCAACCAGATGAAAGGCGTGTTCACCAGCCAGTGGGGCGAGTTGGTGGAGAGCCTGGTGGAAGGCGACCTGGTGACCCTGATGCGGGGACGCCGGATCGCGGTGGACTCCATCCACGAGCGCGTGTACGGGCGCCGCAACGGCGAGGATTACGAGTTCGACATCGTGGCCGGGAACGGCGCTGAGGTGGTGGTGGTGGAGGTGAAGACCACCTTGCGCAGCGAGGACGTGGGGCATTTCCTGGGCAAGCTGCGCCGTTTCACGATATACCAGCCGCTGTACCGGGACAATACAATCTACGGCGCGGTGGCGTACCTGAAGGCGGATGGCGCGGTGACCAAGTATGCGGAGCGGCAGGGGTTGTTTGTAATCCGGGCCACCGGCGACAGCGCCAGCATCATCAATGCGGAGGACTTCAGGCCGGCCGTGTTTTCCTGAGCGCCCCCGCATCGTCATGCCGGGCTTGACCCGGCATCCAGTAAAATAACGTGTCGCCGAAGGCGACTCCTTGCCCACTGGATTCCCGCCTGCGCGGGACGAAGGGAGAAAATCTATCCGACCAGAATTAAACTTTCATGCTCAGGGATCTGTATACCCCGGTTAAATGTAACTCTGGCCGGGGACAGACTTAAGTCTGTCCCCTTAGTCCCCTTAACCATAGCGGCTTATTGTATGAGTTTTTATCACAGTTCCACTGAAAAAACACAGTCAAACGCTTTCTGGTATAGTATAATTGCGAGATAGGCAGCGCCACACACTGGCCGTTGCACAGGCGCCGCAGGTCCCATCAGCCATGACAACCGGGGATAACACCATGCAGACACAGGCACATACCTTACCGGGAACCCGCCCTGCCGCCGGGGGCGCGGGGAGAAGTCGCTTGACAAACGCGCCGAAATCGTATTCGCCGGAATGGTATAATGGTCGCGGCCCGGAGGCATGAGTTGCGCCCGGCGCTCGGCCGGGGCGCGCAAGCCGGCTCCCTCGACATCGGCAAGCTCCCCGCGCAGGCCTGACGCCGGCACCGGGCGGTCCTGCGCCCGCCTGTTCCACCTTCCCGTCCTCTCGCTGCTGCTCGGCGCACTCGGCCTGGGTCACGCCACGCCGGCCGCCGCCGACGTGCTGGTGAGCAATATCGATCAGACGCAAGGCAGCAATCCCAACTTCAGCGGCCAGTTCACCACACAGGGGTTTACCACCGGCAGCCATTCCGACGGCTACACCCTTGAGAGCATCGAAGTGAAGTTGACCGTCACGAGCGCCCTGAGCGACAGAGTAAACTTTCTGGCGAAACTCTTACTCTGACCCCATCATTACCCGGCGCCGGCGTCTCCGGACCCTTGCCCCTGACCTCTAATTCAGTTCCCCCTCCCATAACTGTTGACAAAACTCTGCGACCGGCACGACGTCAATGCCGTCTTCCGTTTGCCGCGGGCAAGGTTCATGGCAGACCAGCAGTCGTTTTTGTACATTGAGTTCCTCCGAAATAGCGCGTAAGGATCTCGTATCGGCAGGCGACACGCGTCTTGTCGCCTTGACTTCAATCGCGATCCGGTCATCAAGCAGGAAGTCCACTTCCAGTTGTGTCCGTGTGCGCCAGTAAGACAATACAGTATCCAGGCGCTGGTATTCAATGGCCTTGCGGAGTTCCAGGAAAACAAGTTGTTCAAGCGCTTTGCCGTATTCGGGTGAGCCCGGAGGCAATTCCCTGCGCCGGACCAGCGCGTTGGCAACGCCTGTATCAAAGAAATAGACTTTCTCCGTGGCCGCCAGTTTCCTTTTGTTGCGCTGCCGGAAAGGAGGGAGTATGTGCAACACCAGCGTGTCTTCAAGAATTTTTACATAATCCTTGATGGTGCGCGGCGCCACGTCCGCGTCATTGCCGATTTTGCTGTAGTTTACCTGCTCACCGTTAAAATGCGCGGCAACGTCCAGAAAACGGGAAAAGTTCTCAATGGAGCGTACCAGGGCTTCTGCCTGTATCTCCTCGCGCAGGTAAGCCCCCGTGTAGGCCCGCAACTCATCCCAATAGATGGGTGAATCGACAAAACCGGGCAGGCCGCCGCGTCGCAGCAAATCCGGGATGCGATCGTAGCCTATCTCGCAACTGCTCAGTGGATGCAGGGTAAAGAACAACGCGCGACCGCCAAGCAGGTTGGCTCTGCCGCGCCGGAGTTTTCTGGCGCTGCTGCCGGTCAGCAAAAAGTGAACGCCGCGGGTATCAATGAGACGTTGCGTCTCATCCAGCAGCCCGGGCAATTTCTGTATCTCATCGACGATGACCAGTTTGTGTTCCCCGACCGCGTCGCGCAAACGCTCCGGGGCGGCGGCAAAGCGACGGAATATCTCGTTGTCCAACAGGTCAATATAGCGTGCATCCGGAAAATCATGCCGCAACAGGGTGGATTTTCCGGTTTGCCGGGGGCCCAACAGGAACAGGGACTTCTGCTGTGCGAACGGTCGCAGATTCAGCTTTCTGGCATACATGATATGGATTTTACCACAAAATTACATGAAAATTCTGTGATATAGTCCATATCATGCCAGTACCCTTTCAATTTAAGGGCGCATCTAAACCTTCATGATCAGGGCGCTGCCCACCCCGACAAAATGTAACTCTGGCCGGGGACAGAATTAATTCTGTCCCCGAATTTACATAGCAAAAATTAGAGGCGCCCGTGCAGCATAAGGACGTGCTGCCATTTTCGATAACGTAAGTGATTGAAAATGAAGGAAACGAAAAATCACATTTTTTCGTTTCCGTCTCTATAAATGCCACGGATGGCATTTATAGAGGTTACTTTAATTCTGGTCGATTGGATCATTCTGTTCGGATAGTTGGGGTCAGAGTAAAATTTCTGGCGAAATTCTTACTCTGACCCCGGAACCCCGGAACTCCGAAATTCAGGGGACGCACCTCAAGCATGCCACCCCTGCGTCATTCCCACGCTTCCCGGAAAGCCATCGCATCCGGTATTTTTGTCTCGTTCCGCTCATGCCGGTATCCCGACGAGGCCGGGTAGGCATGCCTCCGCAAACGGTTCAATTGTCCCAGGGGACGGTGTTCCGGCAGGGCATGCCAGGGCGCGAACGACAGGTTTTCACAGAATTGTGCCTGTTCCTCGCCCGAGAAATCCTGCCGGGGAATGGTTATTGTGGCCAGCGGCACAAACGGGGCATCCTGTTCCGGCCAGGCTTCGGTAGCATCATCCAGGGACATCCCGTCCGCGTCCGGGCGCTGGACCTGCACCTGGAAGATGAAACAGGCTCCCGTCCGGCCCAGTTCTGCGCGCAGCTGATCCCGTAAAAAATCAGCCCCGGTATTCTCATCGATGACCGGCTCCTGCGCGTCGCGTGCGTGACAGGGGCGCGCTGCGAACTTGATGTTGCGGGGTCCCAGCTTGTAGGGCGTAATGCTGAAATACATGGGGTCGAGCACGCTCGCAGGGGGCGGTGACAGGACCCGTTTTCCCGCAGACACCTCCCTGATGCGCCATTTGAACGGGTTCCAGCCGGGAAAGAAAAAATCCTTCAGGTCTTCCGGGTTGGCGATGAAAGAATTGTAATCGGGCATGTTCCTGACAAAAAACACCGGCGTGTTTGCCATGAGGAAGTCCTGTGCCGCGCCGTTCACGCCGTCCTGTTCAAGGGGGTCCCCGTCAATTCCCATCAGCTTGAGCGCCATGCCCCTGGCGTCGTTCTTGTAATCATGGCTGGTTTCCAGGTCGTAGTGGCCGTTGGAAAAGCGCACCCAGGTCCTGTAGCGCCTGCCCGGCTCGGCGAATACACCGTAACGAAACTCGCTGCGGATATCGGGCTGCACATCGAAATAAGCCCGCAGGCAGGCATGGGCCTTGGCGTGGGCGCCGCGGGCCACGTACGCGGTCCGGTACGCTTCCACCAGCTTCTCAAAGCTTGCCCGGGTGGCCTCGCCCTGCTCCGCCTCATCATCGCGCAGCACTTCCTGACTGACATCCGTCTCGGTACAGCCCGCAAGGATGCCGGCGAGCGCCAGCGCGGAAACAACCCTGAAGCAATCGGTTAATGTCTCGTTCAAATAACACCACCCCTGTTCGTCATTCCGGGCTTGACCCGGAATCCAGTGGAATAATGTGTCGCCGGAGGCGACTCTTTATCAAAGGGTCTTCATGTACTCAACCAACGCCCATATCTCCTCGTCGGTCAGCACAGGCAACCCATCCCCGCCGGCGCCGTACTCATGCCCGGCATTGCTGTTGCCCGGCAGGCCGGTATCCACAAGGAAGGCCCCCGGCGCCGGCTGGTTCACATAGCCCACCCTGACCGGGTCATACTCCCAGGAACCGACATAAAACGTCCTGCTCCGCTCGGTGGCCGGCAGCATCAGCTCGTACAGGTTCGGCGCCGAACCGTTGTGCAGGTAGGGCGCCCCGGTCCAGATGCCGTTCAACGGTCTGGCCTTGTAAGCCAGCAGGGCCCGGTCGGAAACTTCCTCGCCGCGAGCCAGGATTTCCCCGTCCAGGTATTTAGGCGGGTGTATCTCCTCCGGGTGTCCCATCTTTTTTGCGTCCCTGATGGCCAGCAGGCTTTGTAACGGGTTATTTCTCAGGACGCCGCCCATCAGGTTATTGGCCACGAACAGGGCAGGTTCTTCTTCGCCCATCACCGAACCGACGAGATAAAATCTCGGTTTATCGAGGAAGATACCGGTTTTTCCCCGCATTTCGAGGACGTTCATCGCCATTTTTGGATCCGTTCCCAGCTTTTCCAGGCTGCCCATCCGCACCTTTATCAGGCGTTTCGGGTCGGTCCGGTCTATATCCTGGTGGCAACTCAGGCAATACTGTTCGTATAACACCCTGCCCCGCGCCGCCTGTTCCTGGTCGATGGCGGGGAAAAACGCCGGCCACAGCGGCGAGTGCAGTTCGGCCACCTTTTTTTCGACTGCGCGCAGGTTGCTTGCATGCACCGTGGAGGGATAGCCCGCATCATAAAAATACAGCCAGGTCGCCGGCGTCGTCTCCACCCGGCCGAACACCCCGATCACTTCACCGACGTTTCGCGCCAGGGCGCCGATATTGGAGTTGGCCTGGGAACCGTTCCATTCCACGTAGTCATGCTGGGGCGTATCCCACAGGTAGGGATAACTGGTGGGCGCGTCCGGTTCGTTGAAGTTGTCTTCCACGCCGGTCGCGGCCAGGCCCTTGTTGAGGATCGCCCCGAAGGCATCCAGGCGCGTGAAACCATACGGTACGCGGGTGCGGTTGCGGCGGTTGTTGTCGCTGATGCGGGCCAGGTCCTGTTCCAGCAGGTTCTTCAGTTCCAGGAACTCCTCCTCCGTGGGCCCGTCCCCATGGTAACGCCGGCCCAGCCGGGCCAGCTTGTCGCTGTCGTTGAGCGTCGTTTCCAGGGACTTCTCCAGGTTCTCCAGGAACAACTGCAGGTCCAGCATGGCCTGGCCGCCGTCGATGCGCAGCAGTTTGCCGTCATGGCGGATATGCTGGGTATGGCAGGCCGCGCAGGTCAGCCCGACGTCGTCACCGTTCCGGGCAAAGCCGATGGGCAAGGCATCCGGGTTCGCCGCCGACTTCACCCCCGGCAGGAGGCCGAAGCGCATCATGTTCAGCGGGTCCCGCAATAACTCTCCGTTGTCGTGCTGCTCCAGGTGCACGAACAGGTCATAAGTCAACAGGCTGGAGCCCTGGTTCAGGTGGTAGAACCACTGCCGGTCCTCATCATTCCAGTTCTGCTCCAGGAAGATGACGTTGCCCGGGTCCAGTGCCTGTTCATCCTGCAGGGCGGTGAGTTCCCCTGCGTGCACCTCGACGCCGAATAAAGACAGCACAAGAATTATTGATTTCGATGACACATTCATTCTCTATTCCTGATTTTTGATTATACATACTAATTGCGCCGCGTTAGGTTTCGTCATTCCGGGCTTGACCCGGAATCCAGTTGACAGACGTTCATTATTACAGGGAATAAGTTGTCTACTGGATTCCGGCCTTCGCCGGAATGACGAACTATAATGCAGCAATTATGTCGTTATGCGCATATGTCAGTCCAGCGACAACAGGGTATTCAGCAGGTTGTCCCTGAAACTGATGTTGCCGGTAAGACTGTCGTGTTTTTCGCACAGCAGGAACGCGTGGTGCAGGGGGAAAAAAATGTATTCATGGCGCGGCACGCTGGGGTCCAGGGTGTTCCTTCCCAGCAGGGACGACTTGGTCACCGCGCCGTCTCCCGGTTCCAGCAACAGGGCATCGTAGTCCACCCCCATGACGGGCTGCGTGACCTCATCCGGGTACATCCGGATTTCCGAAATGCCGTCCACTTCCTCAACCAGGATGCGGGCCGGCGTCAGGGCGCAGTCTCCACCGAAGACTATCAACTGGGGATGCTCATCCGGCAACGGCACGGTCAACGACCAGACGAAACGCCGGGCCCGTTCCAGTGTCTTCCCGAAATAGGCTTCCAGGGTCTCCAGGTACGCTTCACCTTCCGCGGCGTCATCATAACGGGACAGGATGCGGGCGCGGGTGTCCTCGTCAAAGATCGACCACTTGAAGCGGCGCCACATGTCCACGTCGAATATGTCGCGGTCCAGCGGCGCGCCTTCAGCGGTCACGATCCAGTCAGTGATGGGATGGGGCAGCAGCTGGAACATGCTCGGCATGGTCACCAGGATCTCGGTATTGATCTTCCTGAAACCCACCTGGATCCCGTCGATAAAAGCGTTCAGTATTTTAACCGAGCCCAGGCTGGGGGTACCCAGCAGGATGACGCGCCTGACCCGTTCCCCGCCATACATATTCACCGGGAATTCATTGCTGTCCAGCACGTCGGCGCCCCCGTAACGGATATAGTAGCGGGCGATCAGGCCGCCCATACTGTGCGCGATGATATCGACCTTCAGGTCCGGGTCGCCATGGTCCAGCCTGATGCGGTCGATGAAATCCGCCAGGTGTGCCGCATTAATCGCGTTATCCAGGCGCCAGTCGTAATAAAACTCGTAGAAATATTTTGACTGCGGCCGGATGTCCTGGCCGGGCATCGCCTTCTCATAGCCCCCCACTTCCTCCAGCGTGCGCAGTACGTTCCCGTAGTAATCCTTGCCTGCCGTGTTGTCCGCTATGGCAAACGCCTTCAGTTTACCGGGTTCCGCCTCAAGGGTGTCGGGGTTAATTCCCATGACCAGGTCGTAATGATGATCAAACAGCAGGTTCCACAGCGGACCGAACCATAATTCCTCGTCGGTATTCTCATCCTTGAGCCTGCTGCCCAGGATTCCATGGATGAACACGACCGGGGGCTGGTCCTCCGCGGCCATGCTCTGCATGTACAGGCGCTGCAGGTCGGGCTCTGTCGAACTGGAGAGGTAGTAGTTGCCCAACAGCGCAAGAACAGCGCCAAACGCAATGTAAACCAGACGTTTCAATCTGCAAACCCGTTCATTTCACATATACAGTGAGACCAGCGGCAAGCCGCCAGGTTCAAGGAGCGCCTGCGGCGCCTGTTTTTCTACTGGATTCCCGCCCCCTGCCTACAGCAGGCAGGGGCAAGCTTCGCGGGAATGACGCAGTCTGGAATGCAGGGTTCAGCGGCGCCCGCTGATTCATGTTCTTTAAGGTTCATACATTATAGCTTATCATGGTCGCCTGACATGAACCCGTACGCGCAGCGATGCCGATAAGCATCCATCACACCGGCAAACTCATCATCAGCGCAGTAATTATCCTGCTGTGCTGCCAGGCCTGCGCGCCGGAACGGCAGGCAATTGAGCCGTTTGACATGCCGGCGCACTCCAGGACCCTGTCCGTCAATGACCTGGAGTTCCCGGTAACCGTGTACGGAGAGGGGCCTGACGTCGTGTTCCTGCACGGCTTCCCGGATTCCCGCGAGGTCTGGCGCTACCAGGTGCAGGCGATAGCCGGCGCCGGTTACCGGGTCATCGTCCCGGACCAGCGCGGGTTCGGCAACGCCAGCCGTCCGGAAGGCGTGGAGCATTACGGCATCGAACTGCTTGCCGGTGACATTATCGGCATCATGGACCGGTTGGGCATAGAACGGGCCAGGCTGGTCGGCCATGACTTCGGGGCCGGGCTGGCCTGGGTCATGGCCGCCAATATACCGGAACGTTTCGAACAACTGGTCGTCATGTCGGTCGGATCTTCGGGCAATCCCGGCTGGGACACCATAGAGCAGCGGGAAGCGTCGTGGTATTTCGATTTTTTCAACAAGACCGGCATCGCGGAAGCCGCGCTGACCGCAAACGACTGGGACTTCTTCAGGCGTCTCACCCGCCACAGCGGCGACCAGGACCATTTCACCAGGGACCTGTCCCGGCCCGGCGCGCTGACCGCGGCGCTGAACTGGTACCGCGCCAATACCAGGGGCTGGGGCGGACTGCACTCCGGTCTCAACTACCCCCCGGTAAACATGCCGGTCATGGGGATCTGGAGCAGCGCGGACCCGTTCCTGAAGGAGAAGCAGATGCAGGAGTCCTCGATAAACGTGGCAGGCCCCTGGCGCTATGAGCGTATCGAGGATGCGGGGCACTGGTTCATGCTGGAACAACCCGCCGCGGTGAATCGCCTGCTGCTGGATTTTTTTGACGGTTACCGTCCCTGAAACGCAATAATGGCGCAACCGGGTACAGACCGGACCACCAGCGGGCAATTCTTCCAGGTCGCGGACAATGTCATCGCCGGCGACCTTCCTGACGTATCGAAAGCGCTGAGCCACCCGGACGGATTGCTGGCTATCGGCGGCAACCTGGAACCCGAAACACTGCTGAATGCCTACCGGCGCGGAATATTCCCCTGGTACAGCCAGGGGCAACCCATTCTCTGGTGGTCGCCGGACCCGCGCTGCGTGCTGGAGCCCGGCGAGGTCAGGATCAGCCGCAGCCTCGCAAGGACCCTGAGACGAAACAAGTTCAAGGTTTCATTCAACCAGGCGTTCGCGGAAGTGGTGCAGGGTTGTTCGGCGCCGCGCGGCGGCGACTCCAATACCTGGATAACGAACGACATGGCCGATGCCTATAACAGGCTGCACCGGCTGGGACACGCCATTTCGTGCGAATGCTGGCATGAAGGCGAGCTTGCCGGCGGGCTCTACGGCGTAAGCATCGGCAGGGTGTTTTTCGGCGAGTCCATGTTCAGCCGCAAGGCCGATGCGTCCAAGGTCGCGCTGGTGCGCCTGGCTGAAATGCTGGAGAAGCGGCGGTTCCGCCTCATCGATTGCCAGGTCCATTCCGGGCACCTGGAAACCCTGGGCGCCAGGTCCATGCCGAGAGATACGTTTATCGGCATTCTGAAGCATTACTGCCCATGAGCTGCGTCACAGATAATCGGGGACGGATTTCAAATCCGTCCCCATCCAATCAGCTATGGCAAATCATGGATTTTTACGCCATAATCGCATTTTTTTCAACAGCGAGGACCCATGCCGAAAGAAGACCAGATTGAAATGGAAGGGACGATAATCGAAACCCTTCCGAACACCATGTTCAGGGTCGAACTGGATAGCGGGCATATCATTACCGCCCACATCTCCGGAAAAATGCGCAAAAACTATATCCGCATCCTCACCGGGGACCGCGTCACCGTAGAAATGACCCCCTATGACCTGTCGAAGGGCAGGATCACCTACCGTAACCGATAAGAATTCATCCGCAGATGACGCAGACTATACATAACGACATAAGGGCGCCTCTAAAAATTAGAGGCGCCCGTGCAGCATAGGGACATGCTGCCATTTTTAGTCACGTAAGTGACTGAAAATGATAGGAAACGGAAAATCGCACTTTCCGTTTTCGTCTCTAAAAATGTCCAGGATGGCATTTTTAGAGGTTACTATAAATAATGCCGCATCATAGTCCGTCATTCCTGCGAAGGCAGGAATCCAGTGAACAAACATTCCTTATAAGGAGTCTTGTTGCCTACTGGATTCCTGCCTTCGCAGGAATGACGGATGTGTCTCGATAGCAGTTTTGTGCCGTTTCCACGTCCTCGGGAGTATTGATCTCAAGGCCCGGTTTCGCCACGGCTTGCTCCATGTGGATCCGGTAGCCGTGGTACAGCGCCCGCAACTGTTCCAGCCGTTCGGCCTGTTCCGGTTCGCATATGGGCAATTCCGTGTAAATCTTCAGGAAATCGCAGGTATAGGCATAAATACCGATGTGCCGGCAGCCTTTATCCGGCGCATTCCAGGGGATGGCTGAGCGGCTGAACAACAGGGCGTAGCCCCGGGCGTCGGCCACCACTTTTACGCAGTTGGGGTTGTTCATCTCCTGCGTCGACGCG
This sequence comes from Gammaproteobacteria bacterium, assembly GCA_965204045.1. Taxonomy (GTDB): domain Bacteria; phylum Pseudomonadota; class Gammaproteobacteria; order Eutrophobiales; family Eutrophobiaceae; genus JAAXHV01. Next base: position 2,100,457 of record CBDBDW010000002.1, on the reverse strand, counting down.
ACCGGCGCATACAGGCTGGCCATGGATGCGTCCCTGTTGCCGGCCAGGTTGCCGGCGACCTGGTCGATCAGGGACGGGGGCAGCCCCAGTTCATCTCCCTGTACGTTGACGACGATGCGGGAACCGGGCAATTGCAGCTGACTCACGGTCTCGGCTATGCGGTCCGTCCCGGTGCCGTGGGACGGTGAGGTCATGACCGCCCTGGCGCCGAAACCCCGCGCCGCGGCTTCAATCCGTTCATCATCAGTAGCAATGATGACTTCCGCCGCATTGCTGTTCACGGCAGCCTGGTACACGTGTTGCAGCAGCGGCCGGCCGCCGAATTCGATCAACGGCTTCCCCGGCAGGCGCTTTGCGGCAAACCTGGCGGGGATGACCACAATGAAATCCTGTGTCACTTTCTGTAATATTCCACTTCTTCCTGGCTCAGGGTGCGGGCGTCGCTTTCCAGCATGATGGGAATGTCGTCGCGTATCGGATAGGCCAGCCGCGCCGAGAGCGAAACCAGTTCCTGTTTCGACTTGTCATAGATTAACGGCCCCTTGGTCACCGGGCACACCAGTATCTCCAGCAAATTCTTATCCATGTCCCGCTTCCTCCAGCAGCTCTTTGAGCTTGCGTTCAAACGTTTCGGGCAGTCTCACGTCCACCGGCACATACCAGGCATTCTCCAGCCCGAATCGCCGGCACTTGACCGCGTCTTTTTCCGTCATCAGCACGGCAGCGTTGTCGCCGAATTCCAGGTCGGAGCGCCTGAAAACATGGTGGTCGGGAAACGCGTGTTCCTCTATATCGATGCCGTTCCGGCGCAACGTGGAAAAGAAACGCCCGGGGTTGCCGACGGCGGCGACCGCGTGCACGCGTTGCTCCGCGAAACCGGCCAGCTCCTTTTCCTGCCCGCCATCCAGGGATTTTACCGGCAGGCCGGCATATTCCATGAGATATTCGTCCGCCGCCGCGCGTCCGCCTGCCACTACCAGGTCCACCGTGTCCAGGCGCGTCGCCGGTTCCCGCAACGGGCCGGCAGGCAGACAGCGGCCGTTGCCGAAGCGGCGCACGCCGTCCACCACCACGATTTCCACATCCCTGCCCAGGGAGGTATGCTGCAACCCGTCATCGCTCAGCAGGATATCGCAATCCGTTTGCTGCAGCAGCGCCAGGGCGGCTTTTACCCGGTCCGGCGCCACCGCGACCGGGCGCCCGGTCCGCTGCGCCAGCAATACCGGCTCATCGCCCACCAGCGCCGGATCGCTGCCGGGTCCGACCCGCCGCGCCTGCGACTGCGCCGCGCCCCCATAGCCCCTGCTGACGATGCCCGGTTTATATGCCAGGGTTTGCAGGTAACGGGCCAGCCAGATGACCAGCGGAGTTTTTCCGGTCCCGCCGACCGTGAGGTTGCCCACGACGATTACCGGTACGGGAAGCCTGGTCACAGGCAGGATACCGGCCGCGTACATGAACCTGCGGCAGGCCAGTGCCGCCAGGTACAACCAGCTCAACGGCGCCAGCAGCAAGGCCAACGGATGGCGCCCGTACCACAACGCCTCGATACGGGAATAAATGGGGTCAGGTCGCACAATGCACACGCAAAGAAGTGAGTATGATGTCATGATAAATTACTACGTGTGCATTGTGCGACCTGACCCCATTTACTCCTCGTCCAACACCCGCGTCGCAAACGTGATATTGACCAGTCCCGACTGCCTGGCGGCATCCATCACCTTGATCACCGCCTGGTGGCTGACCGCGGCATCGGCGCGGATAACCACCGGCGCACCGGACAACCTGTCCGCCTGCTCCTTCAGCGCCGCGCCGATCGTCGCGATCCCCGTGTCCGCGAGGGGCTCATCATTGATATACACCTGTTCATTCGCATCGATAGCGACCAGGATGAAGTCATCCCGGGCCTCTACCTGCTCTTCCGAGGCTTCCGGCAGGGCGATCCTGATCTCCGACTCGCGCTCGAAGGTCGTGGAAACCATGAAGAAGATCAGCAGCAGGAACACCACGTCGATCAACGGGGTGATGTTGATGTCGGTCTCGCTGTGGCGTTGTGAGCGAAAATTCACTCCCTTTCCCCGTGGATGACCTCGACAAGTTTCAGGGACTCCTGTTCCATGGTCACCACCAGTTCATCGACCCTGCCGCGGAAATAACGGTAAAACATCAACGACGGGATGGCCACGGTCAGGCCCACGGCCGTGGTGATCAGCGCTTCGGAAATGCCTTCGGCCAATACACTCGGGTCGCCCACCCCCTGTGCGGTGATGACGGCAAAGACCTTGATCATGCCTACAACCGTGCCCAGCAATCCCAGCAGCGGCGATATGGAGGCAATGGTGCCCAGGGTGTTCAGGAACCGTTCCAGGTCGTGGGCCACGTGGCGCCCTACCTCCTCTATGCTTTCCTTCATCACTTCCCGGTCGCGCTTCCTGTTTATCAGGCCGGCAGCGAGGATCCTCCCCAGTGGCGAGCCTCTCCTCAGCGTCTCGATATGGCGCTCGTCAAGCAACCCCGTCCTGTTCCACTCCCACACCTTTTTTACCAGGTCTTCGGGAATAATGCGTTTCTTCTGCAGCGACCAGAACCGTTCGCCGATGATCGCCAGCGAGATGACCGAGCACAGCAGCAGCGGCCAGATCAGAATTCCACCTGATTGGATTAATTCGAGCACGTAAGCCTACCTTCTTCACTTTTTTATAAAGTATGCCAGAATCGGCGCTGTTTTTCCCTATGCTCAGTCACTGTTATTCCCGCCCCGGTCGTATCGAGACGGATCGCGCCGCTATCTGCCGTGCTCAACAGCCTGACGCCGTGTTCCCGGTAGCGGGCAACCACATCACGGTTGGGCAGCCCGAACCGGTTCCTGTAACCCACCGGGAAGACGGCAATCTCCGGGGAAACAGCCCTGATAAAATCCCCGGTTGAAGAGGTCCTGCTGCCGTGGTGGGGCACTACCAGCACGTCCGACTTCAATCCCGCGCCGTGGCGTTGCAGCAGGCTCCGCTCGGCGGCCCGCTCTATATCCCCGGACAGCAGCAGTGTGGCGTTACGCGCCCGGACCTGCACTACGCACGAGCGGTCGTTGGCGGACATCTCCATACCTGCGACCGGGTGCAATACCCGGAACTCCACGCCGTCGCGGCGCCAGGACTGCCCATCCCGGCAATCCCCGACCCGCCCGAGCGGGACCATTTCCGGCACACTGCTGACGGCCCGGGAGACGGGGACCTCACCCAGCACACCCTGCAAGCCGCCGATATGATCGTTGTCGCCGTGGCTCTGTACCAGCACGTCGATCGCGCCGATGCCCTTGCTCCGCAGAAACGGCATTACCACCGCGGCGCCGGTATTGAAACCGGAAGCGTAGGCCGGTCCGGCGTCGTAAAGCAGGCTGTGATGCTGCGTGCGCACGACCACTGCAAGTCCCTGCCCCACGTCGAGCACGGTCATTACGGCCTCGCCGAACGGCGGCCCCGTCTTGGCGGGGAAGAACAGCGGGGCCAGCCAGATCAGGCCCAGCCACCGGGTCGCGCTGCCGCGGGGCAGGAGCAGGATCATGACGCCGGCGCTGATCACCGCCAGGGTAAGAAGCCCGGGACGCGTGACCGGGAGCAACTGGAATTCGAACCCCGCAAAAAATTCCAGTACCCACCAGAGCGCATGCAGGGACGCCAGGGCAAGCTCCAGCGCCAGGTTCACATTGATGAACAACAGCAGGCAGCCGCCGAAGACCAGTGGGATGAGGACGAAACTGACCCAGGGCACCGCGAACAGGTTCGCGAACAGGCTTAAAACCGGAATCTGCTGGTAGTACAACGCCAGCGCCGGCGTCAGGCCCATGGTGACGATGTACTGTACCCTGCCCCATTCCCACAACCGGCGCCGGTGCAGGTGAACGCGGTAGCCGATACCGTAAAAAATTACCGCCACGGCGCCGAACGACAACCAGAAACTCGCCGCCATGGGCGCGAGCGGGTCCAGCGCCAGGACCGCGATCAATGCCGTTCCCAGCACGTCGCCCGATGGCGCCGTGCGGTCGTACAGCTTCATGCCGAAATACACCCAGACCATGACCAGGGCGCGTTGTGTAGGGAGTGAAAACCCGGCCATCAGCGCATACACAAGGGCCGCCAGCATGGCGCCCGGCGCGGCGGCCCTGATGGGCGGGACCCTGCCGAAGGGCCCCGGCGTAAATGCCGGCAGCATGCCCCAGGTCTTCAGCACCAGCAGGTAGGCCAGTCCTGCCACCAGGCCGATATGCAGGCCGGATATGGCTATCAGGTGATTGGTGCCGGTAACCGTCAGCGCTTCCCATTGCGCATCGCTCAGGCCGCTCCTGTCGCCGATCGCCAGCGCCGGTATTAACGCGGCAAGCGGGTCCGAAGGCAGCGCCGCGCGGATCTTTTCCCTCAGGACATAGCGCAGGGAATCGGGGTTGAACCTGCCGGCGGAACGCAGCCGGGTATTGTCCTTGTCATCCACCACGTACCCGGTGGCCCGCAACCGGTTCTGGAACAGCCAGGCCTCGTAATCGAAGCCGCCGGGGTTCATGTATCCGTGGGGCCGTTTCAGCCTTATCTTCAGCTTCCACTGCTCACCGGGCCGCACCGGCCGGCGCCCCTTGTACCAGCTCAGCCTCACCCTGCCGGGATTGGACAGGACCGGGTGCCCGTATTGTTGAAGTTCATCGATGCGGAAATTGAAACGGATCGATTCCCCCCTCGTATCGGGCAATGAGACGACCACGCCCGTCGCCTCCAGCGACTTGCCTTCGTCGCGGGGCAACAACTCGTGCTGCAACAGCAGGTGGGCATTCAGCAGGGTCCAGAGAAAACCGCCCAGCGCCCAGCAGGGGTATTCACACCGGCGATATCTCCAGCCCAGCCAGGCAACCGGGAGCAGGCCGGAAGCGAACCAGATGGACGGCAGTCCGGGCAGGCGGGTACAGATAATGACGCCGGACAAAAATAACAATCCCTTGAAGAACATAATACGATCCCTGTTTTGATTTTTCTCGTCTGGAAACTCCGTGTTTTACTTACTACCGACCCTTACTCTTCGCCCGGATCAGGAGGTGAAGCCGAATTCATGTCAGTTGAGGGGCTAAGGCTAAAGCATAACATATTCAGGGTGGAAACCGGATGAAATATCTAAGGCCGCCATCCGTTCAGGTATTTGTTCGCAAGTTCAAGCAGCGCCCCGGCGTCAACAATAGATATCTTTTGATTCTCAATCCATGGTTTCAGACTGTCATACTGTTCATTCAATTCCTTTATTCTTGCTTTTAATATCGCCTCATCATCATAAAGTTCGGTGAGTTGCTTCCAGCCCAGACCTCGACTGCTTACGTCACTACACGATGATGAAATAGTAGTTGTCGCAGATTTAAGAATGGCAAGAGTCAACTTGGGCGAATCGTCAATTTTAAGCTGTTCCATCGAAAAGGAGAGGCATCCTTTAATGTATTCGAGGATTCCCGCCAGGTTGCATTCCCCTGCAAGCTCATCAACAGATGTTGAGCGTATTTGTTCTAATAATATCCTGTTGAGTTTATCAGCTGTCGGTCCCGAAACGAGTTTGTCACCTCCGTCTTTGTGCCCGACCCGAAGAGCTAACTCTGCCTTGGAATAGAGAGATGTTAATCGGGGTAAGATGCGGTGTACAGTAGCTTCGACCTCGGATGACTCGTCAAACAAGCGCAACAAGTGAAGGGTAACATCCCTGATAACACTACGTGGAGAAGACAGCGCGTAGGGAATAGGCCAATCTGGAAATAGATTAAACAGTACTATGATCCCCGGTTCCACGTGCTCCCGGCGGAACTCGAAACCTGACAGGTTAGAAATAACATCCGGCCATCGTTCCGGACCGAGCGAACGTATGAAGTGATCCAAAGCATTATGGTCGTTCATGAGAGCGAATGCTCGTTTCGCGTCGTAGAAGGCTGGCAAATCACCACCGGTCACGCGCTCCATATAGAGGCGCAGGATATCCTCATGAGCGATGCGGCGGCTACTGGGTAGTTTATCCTGCCGTTGCTTTCCGTGACCAGGCATGTCACCGTCTATATATTGCTATTAAGAGCTGTTCTGACCTTGTTCCGCCGTCCGTCAATCCCCCCTTTCCCGCGTTGAAGAAGCTTGCCGATGAGTTTGGCCCACGGCCCGAGCTTGAAGAATATTTCACTATAGTCCTCCAGAGCTTTGCCTGCTTCGGCAAGATCAGGGCGAAGCTTGAGCTTGATGATAAGTTCGGTGAAAAATCGTTCGACAAGATGCTCAGCACCGCTGAACATCCATGGATTGAAGTCAAGCACCTGAAGCCCTTTTCGCCGAAACTCAGCTTGGGTGAGGTTGATAAATGAAGTCTTTCCTGACCCCCAGGGACCTAGCACACCAACTACAGCGCCCTCGCTTACATCAAGCGCCAAGACGTGCCGGGCAAAAGATATGGCAACGTCAGCCCTGCCTAAAACATCTTCTTGTGAATTTTGGATAGGATTGTCGCCAGGTAGCCTATTGATATTAATATGATTTTTCATAAATAACTAATACAGCCTGATCATGCTTTCTGTTTGTCCGTTTCCTGGAAAACAGGGGCGCGAAGATTCAATTTTATCAGCAGTCAAAGGTGATATATTATATGGTTTTTGTCTTTGAGAGATTTTGACTTTCTTTGGAATAATGATCTTCTATTGTGTCGGCGCGAACTAATTTGAATGGCAGTAGTGAACACCATGAATGGTAAATCTCTCAATATCACTGAGGAAAAACTGGCCCGGCTGAAGGAATTGCTTCCAGAAACAATCGGCGAGGGGAAAGTTGATTGGGAAAAGCTGCGGGTTGCATTAGGCGATGAGGTCGAACTCAAAGATGAACGCTACCACCTGAACTGGGCCGGCAAAACCGATGCTTTTCGTGTCTTACAATCCCCAACTACGGCTACCCTGAGACCCTGCCGAGAAGAGTCAATGGATTTTGACGGCAGCGACAATTTATTTATTGAAGGTGAAAATCTGGAAGTGCTGAAAATCCTGCAGAAGTCGTACTTCGGCAAAGTCAGGATGATTTATATTGACCCGCCATACAATACCGGCAACGACCATTTCATCTATCCCGACCGCTTCGCGGAGAGCAAGGACGCTTACCTGAAACGCATCGGTGATAAGGATGAACAGGGCCGCATGACCCGCGAGGGTATGTTCCGCAAAAACAGCCGGGAAAACGGTCATTTTCACTCCAACTGGCTCAGCATGATTTACCCGCGCCTGTTCCTGGCGCGCAACCTGCTGCGCGATGACGGGGTGATTTTTGTGTCTATCGACGACAACGAGGTGCATAACCTGCGGATGGTGATGAATGAGATTTTCGGTGAAGAAAATATTGTTATCCAACTTGTATGGAAAAGTCGTCAAATAGTAGATAGTAGAAACAAGACCAACGCTTCAACAGATCATGAATATGTGCTTATTTATGCGAAAAACTCAGAAGAGGCCAAAATTTTAGGGAAGCAAATAGACACGAAGAAATATACTAATCCTGATAACGACCCACGCGGCCCCTGGATGAGTAACAGCATACTTGGGCTCGCCACTGCCTCTCAACGTCCAAATTTACACTACTCCATACTTGACCCGGATACGGGGATTGAATACCCCTGTCCACCAGATGCCGGTTGGCGTTATTCCAGAGAAACAATGAGGCTGAAAATTGCTGATAATAGAATAGTCTTTCCAAAGACCCCGAGCGGAAGGCCAAGAGAAAAAAAGTTCTTTTCCGAGTTAAGGTCACAATTCACAGGCTTATCATCGGTAACTCCTGAAAACGTTGGATATACGCTAAATGGGACGCGCGAGGTAAGAGATCTGATGGGAGGGAGGTATTTTGACTTTCCAAAGCCCGTTTCTCTTCTTGCGTTTTTAGTACGGCAAGGAACCAAAGACAAAGATGATGTTGTTCTTGATTTCTTTGCCGGTTCCTGCACCACCGCCCATGCCGTCCTGCAACTCAACGCCGAGGACGGCAGCAATCGTAAATTTATCTGCATCCAGATGCCCGAGCCCTGCGAAGAAAAATCCGAAGCGTACAAAACCGGCTACAAAACCATTGCCGACATAGGCAAAGAACGCATCCGCCGGGTCATTAACAACGACGACCTCAAGGACGGCTTCAAAGTTTTCAAACAGCAAAAATCCAACTTCAAAAGCTGGCGCGGCGATCAGATTCGTGATGAAAAGGAGTTGGAAAAGCAATTAAAAATCCATATCACCCCACTGGTCGAAGGCGCTGAAACTGAGGACATCCTCTACGAATTATTACTGAAATCCGGCTTGTCCCTGACCGCCGAAATAGAAAACAAGGGCAACTGGTTCCTGGCGCGTGACCTGGATACAACCATCGCCCTTGCGCTGGAGAGCATTGACAAAGCAACAATCAAAACGATCCTTGCAGCCAACCCGCAATCTGTTATTACCCTGGACACCCTGTTCCGAAACAACGACCAACTGAAAACCAACACCGCCCTGCTCCTGGAAGACGCCGGGATTGAATTCCGGACGGTTTAACAAATATGTCCGGTAACTTATTGAAAGCATGCGATTTTTTCTGCGGAGGAGGCGGGATGTCTCTCGGAATGAGGCAGGCAGGCATCCATGTCCTTGCCGGTTTGGACAGCGATGAGAACTGCCGGGAGACATATCTTAAAAATAATCAAGGAGCTGAATTTATTCAAGCCGATATTACGCAGACGGAAACGACAATACTCTCTGATATGGGAATAAAGGCTGGCGACGATAACCTCGTTTTCATCGGGTGCAGTCCGTGTCAATATTGGAGTGTTATCTACACCGATCGAAAAAAATCAAAAAAAGATACAAACCTGCTAACCCATTTTCAGCGATTTGTTGAGTACTACAAGCCAGGTTACGTTGTGGTAGAAAACGTGCCGGGGATAAAACGTAATGCCGAGAAAAGCAGATTAAGTATCTTTATCAAAATCCTGGAAGAAAACGGATACGGTTATGATCAGGAAGTGATCAACGCCAATTTTTTCGGCGTGCCCCAGAACAGGAAACGGTTTGTGCTGGTTGCTTCCCGGGTAAATAAAAACATAAAGTTACCAATCCCCGATGATATTGGACCGGTTGTGAGAAATCATATCGGAGTCGAGAACGGCTTTGAAAAAATCAGCGCGGGACATAAAGATGAAACGGACTTCCTGCACAGTTGCGCGGGGTTGTCAGACACAATGCTCAAGCGGCTTGCCCTTACTCCGAAGGATGGCGGCACCAGGAAATCCTGGAGTTCACGGGAGGATTTACAGATTAAGACCTACAAGGGGCGGGATGACTGTTTCAGGGACGTGTACGGCAGGATGTATTGGGATAAGCCTGCTCCTACCATAACTACCCGTTTTAACAGCCTCTCTAACGGCAGGTTCGGACACCCGGAGGAAGACAGGGCCATTTCTCTTAGAGAGGGCGCTGCTTTACAAACATTCCCACACAGCTATAAATTCTATTCAAAAAGTATGGGAGCTACGGCCAAAATGATTGGTAATGCCGTCCCGCCTGAACTGGCAAGGCGAATAGGATTGGTTTTACAAGGTAAAAAAAGTAACGGAGACAGGCAATGACAGCGCAACAAACAGTGAAAATGAGTTTCGACCCTAATACCATTGAACACCTGGGGATTCAGATGTATAGCACCCTGCCCCCGGTTATCGCAGAGTTGGTAGCCAATGCTTATGATGCCGACGCTCCGAGTGTGAAGATATTCCTGGAGGATGCCAGAGAGAAAAGAATCATTATCGAAGACACCGGGCACGGAATGTCTTTTGAAGACCTGGAGGCTAAATTTCTGAAGATTGGCCGGAACAGGAGAGATGGCAACAAACAATTCTCGGAATCCGGGCAAAGAAAGGTCATCGGGAAAAAAGGTATCGGCAAGCTGTCGTTTTTCGGCATTGCCAACCATGTTGAGATTACAACCCGGAGAGACAGCAAAAAAAACAGTTTTGAAATGGACTGGAATGATATAAAAAATTCAGGTGACGAATATGAAATCCCGTTAACGAAACATGACGAGCCTTGCACCGGAGAGAGGTCAGGAACCAAGATTACGTTGACCGCTATAAGACGTAAAACTCCTTTTACTCCGCAAAGTTTGGCTGTCAGTTTAGCCAGAGCATTTTCTGTTTTTAACGAAAAAGATTTCAACGCGGAGATTATCCACAATAATCTTCAGCCCAAAAAAGTAACTAACGAACTGAAGTACGACAGTATCGATACTGAATATGAATGGGACTTTCCTTATTCTGAAGTGGATTCTCAGTATGAATATGCAGCGCAAATTACAGGCAAAATTATATCGGCAAAAACACCCGTTTCATCTTCAATGAAGGGGATAGCTTTGTTTTCAAGGGGGAAGCTGGTGAACGCCCATGAATTTTATGGAGAAAAAGCATCCAGTCACGGGTATACGTATTTAACCGGATGGCTGGACATAGGTTTTATTGATGAGTGGGAACAGGACGTTATCGGAACCAGCAGGCAATCCTTGAACTGGGAAAATGAAGGGACTTCCGAACTCAAAGATTATCTACAGAAAGTCGTTAAAAAGATTTATTCGGAACGGCGTAAGAGAATTGAGGAAAAGAAAAAACAAGAAATCAAAGAGAAGACCGGAATGGATGTCGATGAATGGCTAACAGCTTTACCGAAACATGAACAGGCATTGGCGCGAAAAATTGTCAATCAAATTATCGGAAATGAGGGGATAGATACGGAAAAATCAGGCGGCCTGGTCGGCTATGTAAAAGATGCTTTTCAGTTTGAAGCATTCAAAGAATTCGCTACGGAAATTGCTGAGACAGATGAGATTGATAGCGGTAAATTTGTAGAATTACTCCGGGAATGGCAGTTTGTCGAAGCGAAAGAGTTATATCGCCTTTCCATCGGCAGAATTTCTACAATAGAAGAACTATCCAAACATATGGAGGAAAATTCCAAAGAAATTCCTACAACGCATCAATTTTTCAAACAATTTCCATGGCTGCTCGATCCAAGAATCATTGAGTTCAGGGACGAAGTTACATTTTCAAAACTTCTCAAGGAGAACTATCCCGATGATGAATTAGAGGAATCTAACAGAAGAATAGATTTTGTATGTACCAGTGTTTCTAACAGCCGCTTCATTATAGAATTGAAAAGGCCAAGGCATAAAATAACGCACAGGGACCTCACCCAGGCTGCGGATTATAAATCCTTCCTGGAAGAACATATCGGCAATACGCATGGGTCCGCAAGCCAAGTTGATGCTTATGTGATCGGCGGTAAATACGGCGATGACAGACTTACAAGATCCGAAATAGATACCCGAAAAAAATCAGGTATATTCGTCAAAACCTACACCGAACTTCTAGAGAACGCAAAAAAATATCACCAGGAATTTATTGACCGGTACGAACAGCTACAAAATATCGGGCAGGGAGATGAATGACATCTATTCCGCCCGGAAACGTAGCGAGATCATGTCGCGCATATCCGGCAAGGATACCAAACCGGAGGCTATTGTCTGCAAATACCTGTTCTCCGAGGGCTTCAGGTACAGAAAACACGTCAGCAACCTGCCCGGCAATCCTGACCTGGTTTTGCCCAAATATAATACGGTTGTTTTTGTTCACGGATGCTATTGGCATGGCCACGATTGCCCGAGAGGAAAATTACCCGCTACAAATACCGACTTCTGGCGTGAAAAAATAACCCGGAATAAGCAGAGGGATTTGCAGAGTTACGAGGAACTGGAAAAAACAGGCTGGCAGGTATTGATAATCTGGCAGTGCGAAATCAGCAACAAGCAGAAACAACATCAAAAAATGGACGAGGTCCGTGAAGAAATCATATCTTACGGTTCTTCACAGGAATAAGTTGCTTTATGCGTCTTCACTTCAACCCCCACCAACAATACCAACTGGACGCCATCAACGCGGTTCTGCGTGTGTTTGAAGGTCAGCCTGCCGGGAGCGGAAGTAACGCCTTCCTTGCGTCCAATCCCGGTGAGATGCTGGCTGAAACCGGCTTTGCAAATCGTTTGCAGGTCGATGAAGAACAAATTCTGCAAAACGTACAGACCATTCAGAGAGAAGAACGGGAAAAAGAAGAACAGGAGAAGGGAGAGCAGAAAAAGAAAGAATACGGCAAATGGAAAATATCCGATGCCCTCGACGGGATGCACTTCTCCGTGGAGATGGAAACAGGCACCGGCAAGACCTACGTTTACCTGCGCACCATCTACGAGTTGAACCGGAAATACGGCTTCCGCAAGTTCGTCATCGTAGTGCCTTCGGTCGCTATCCGGGAAGGTGTATTGAAAAACCTATCCGTCACGCATGATCACCTGCAAAACCTGTACGGCCATCCGCCGACTCGCTTTGAGGTTTACGATTCGGGCCGGGTATCAAGCCTGCGCGCCTTTGCCCTGAGCGACGCTATTGAAATTCTCGTCATCAACATTGATTCTTTCGCCAAGGATAAAAACGTTATCAACCGCCCCAACGACAAACTGATGGGTAGCAAACCCATTGATTTTATTAAACGAGCCAGCCCTGTCGTCATTGTGGACGAACCGCAGAATATGGAAACGGACGCGCGCAAGCAGGCCATTGAGAATTTGAATTATCTCTGCACCCTGCGTTATTCCGCCACCCATACCAACCGCTATAACATGATCTACAACCTTGACCCGGTGCGAGCTTATGACCTGGGACTGGTAAAACAGATTGAGGTGGGTTCCGTGGTTTCCGAGAACGATTTCAACGAAGCCTACGTGCGGTTGAAGAGGATAAACACCGCGCGTTCCCTGTCGGCTGCGGTAGAAATTGACTGCAACACGAGCAACGGTGTCAAAAGAAAATCGGTCACCGTGGGTATCGGACGGGACCTTTACGTTTCATCCGGCAGAAGAGAGATCTACCGGAATGGCTATATTGTGAATGAAATTGACGCGGAGAAAGGAATTGTCGTCCTGTCGGGCGGCAGACAATTATCCGTCGGCGAGACTATTGGCGGTCTGAACGATGAAATAATGAGGGTACAAATCCGGGAAACCGTCGCCGAGCATTTCAGCAAGGAAAAGCGGTTAAGCGGGGTCAAGGTGATTTCCTTATTTTTTATCGACCGGGTGGCGAACTACCGCGCCTACGACGAGGCCGGCAACCCGGTTAAGGGAAAATTCGCGAAATATTTCGAGGAAGCGTTTAACGAGTTTGCACAAAAAGAGGAATTCCTGGACGTGATTCCGTTTGACGCGGAAGAAGTTCATAACGGTTATTTTTCTCAGGACAAAGGCAAGTGGAAGGACACCCGGGGAAACACGCTTGCGGATAACCATACGTTCAAGTTGATCATGCGTGAGAAGGAACGCTTATTGGACCCGGATGAACCGCTACGCTTCATTTTCAGCCATTCAGCACTGCGGGAGGGTTGGGATAATCCCAATGTGTTCCAGATATGCACCTTGAACGAAACGCAGTCCGAGTTGAAAAAACGGCAGGAAATCGGTCGGGGAATGAGATTAGCCGTGAATAGTGACGGCAAGCGTATCCAGGATACCAATATCAACCGGCTGACGGTCATAGCCAATGAAAGCTACGAGGATTTTGCGCGCCAGCTACAGAATGAGATTGAGGATGAGTGTGGCGTTCGCTTCGGCAACCGGATTAAAAACAAGCGTAAAAGAAAAAACGTGCAATACCGCAAAGGCTTTGAGTTGGATGAAAAATTCAAGACGCTGTGGGACCGGATAAAGTATCAAACCGTTTATCGCGTTGAATACGAGACGGAAGAGTTGATAAACAAGGCGGCCGAGACTGTGAAAAAGATGGAGGCTGTCACAAAACCGATGCTCAGGATTGGGAAAGCGGAAATAGATATTACCAAAAAAGAAGGGGTTACATCCAAACCGAAAAAAAGCAGGGTACTAAGCGCTGAGGACAACGCCTTTTTTGTGCCGGATATCCTTTCCTATATTCAGGACCATTCCCAGACACGACTTACCCGTTCCACCATTTATGAAATCCTGTCGCGTTCCGGCAGAATCCGCGACGTCCTGGTCAATCCTCAATTATTCGCTGACAAGGTTGTCGAAGCAATCCGGGATGTGCTGACAGAACTGATGGTCAAAGGGATCAAGTATGAAAAAATTTCCGGGAAAAAGTATGAGGTGCAATTGTTTAAGGGCTATGAGTTTCACAGGAACGAGCATACTTTTGAGATAAGCAACCCGGATAAAACCATCAACGCCAACCTGCTTCCGATCGATTCCAAAGTGGAAAGTCAATTCGCCCGGGATTGCGAAAGCAGGGAAGATATCGAATTTTATTTCAAACTTCCCCCGTGGTTCAAAATCAAGACGCCCATCGGCAACTATAATCCTGACTGGGCGCTCATCAAGAAAGACGAGAAGGCGGTTTATTTTGTCGCGGAGACAAAATCGACTGGGCAGGAGTTAAGGCCAAGCGAGCAAAATAAAATCGAGTGCGGGAAGGCGCTCTGGCTGGGAAGGCGCTCTACAAACGGCTGGAAAAAGTGGAGTTCAGACAGGTATCGTCAGTGAAGGAATTGGATTAAGGGCGGGGTAAAAGTGTGGTGCAGGGATAAGCACGGGTGACAAGAGCAATAAGCTCATTATGTGATCTCTTTTTTGGCATGAAGCCGACCCTCACTCAACTCATAAACCCGGTCCAACCTCCCCAACAACCGGGTATTATGTGTAACCATCACCAGACTGATCCCATGCGCCCTGTTCAACTCCAGCATGACCGAAAACACCCGGGACGCGGTCTGTTCATCCAGGTTGCCGGTCGGTTCGTCCGCAAGCACACAACGGGGCCGCGTCACCAGGGCCCGGGCTATGGCCGCGCGCTGCCTTTCGCCGCCCGACAATTCTCCCGGCTTGTGCCGCAGGCGCTGTTCCAGTCCCACTTCCGCCAGCATGTCCGCGGCGGCATCCCGGGCCGCTTGCGGAGCCTCACCCCTGACCAGCAGCGGCAGAGCCACGTTCTCCAGGGCGGTAAACTCCGCCAGCAGGTGGTGGAACTGGTAGACGAAACCCAGCTTCCGGTTACGCAACACCCCGGTTTCCGTTTCCGACAGCGATGCCAGGGAGACACCGTCCACCGTCACTTCCCCGGCGCTGGGTCTGTCCAGCCCGCCCAGCAGGTGCAGCAGGGTGCTCTTGCCCGATCCTGACGAACCGGCGATCCCGATACAGACCCCTGCCGGCACCTCAAGGTCGACGCCTTTCAACACCTCCACGTGCAGGTCCCCCTCACTGAAGGTTTTGCACAATCCGGAACAGGCCAGCGTGACCGCATCACTCATGGCGCAACGCCTCCGCCGGCTGTGTCCGCGCCGCCCGCCAGGCCGGGTACAGGGTTGCGATGAGCGCACATGCGAAGGTCGCCAGCGCAATCACGAAAACGTCCGGCCAGTACAGGTCGGAAGGCAGTTCACTGACGAAATACACCTCCGGCGACAGGAATGTCACCTGCAGGTAATGCTCCACCGCCGCTGCCATGGTGTCGATATTGGCCGCCAGGCCGACGCCGCCGGCAACGCCCAGGATAATGCCGGCGCCGCCCAGCGCCGCGCCCTGTATGATAAATATCTTCATGATGTCCCTCGGCGCTGCGCCCAGGGTGCGCAGCACTGCGATGTCAGCCTGTTTGTCCGTCACCATCATCATCAGGGTCGAGATGATGTTGAACGCCGCCACCGCGATGATCAGGACCAGTATGACGAACATCATCTTTTTTGTCATCCGGATGGAATGGAAATAATTCACGTGTCTCTGGGTCCAGTCGATCACGCCGTAGCGTCCCGGCACGTCCCTGAATGCCTCCCTGCTGATCCGGGGCGCCTGCATCACGTCACTGGTCTTCAGGCGCAGGCCGGTGGGGTTGCCCGTGCGAAAAAACCGGACCGCATCGTCCAGGTGGATGAACACCATGGCGCTGTCGAATTCATACATGTCCGTGTCATAGACCCCCACCACGGTAAACCGTTTGAGCCTGGGCAGGATGCCCGCCGGCGTTATCCTTGCCGAGGGCGAGACCAGCGTTACCTCGTCCCCCGGCTGCGCGCGCAACAGGTCCACCAGGTCGGCGCCCAGGATGATCCCGAATTCTCCCGGCGCCAGCGCGTCCAGTCCACCGGCAACCATTTTTTCCGGCAGAAAGGATACCTGCGGCTCCGCTTCCGGCAGTATCCCGCGGGCAACCACGCCCTTGACCTCCCGGCCGGAGGTCACCATGCCCTCGGATTCCACGTAAGGGGCCACGCTGCTGACGCCCGGGTGCCGTTGCGCCCGGTCCGCGACATCCTTCCAGTCCCGCAGTGAATCACCGTAACCGATGATGGTGGCCTCGGCCTCCATGCCGACCAGGTGTTCGGTGAGGACTCTCTCGAAGCCGTTGACCACGGACAGCACCGTGATCAGCACGATAACGCCCAGGGCAATGCTCAGCGCCGAGATCAGCGAGATGAACGAGATAAACCGGTTGCGGCGCTTCGACATGACGTAGCGCAGGCCGATAAGGAACCGGTAGGAGCCGAACGGATTATTCATACCTCAACACCGTTGCCGGCTGTACCTGCGCGGCGCGCCGGGCCGGATAAATCGTGCCGGCCACTGCCAGCAGGAACGCCAGCGCCGCGGTGACGACCACGTCCTGCCAGCGCAGGTCGGAAGGCAGTTCACTGATGTAATACACGTCCGGCGACATGAACCTGACGTTCAGGAACTCCTCCACGGCGGTGATGATGGCGTTGATATTTTCGGCCAGCCACACCCCGCCCAGTACCCCCAGGATGATGCCGGCCAGGCCGATCACCGTGCCCTGGACGATAAAGATCTTCATGATGCTGCGCGAACCCGCGCCCAGGGTGCGCAATACCGCGATATCGCCCTGCTTGTCCGTGACCACCATCATCAGGGTCGCTATCACGTTGAACGCCGCCACCGCGATGATCAGCATCAGGATAACCGTCATCACCCGTTTCTCCGTCTTCAACGCGCGGAAGAACACCGCGTGCCGGGTTGTCCAGTCAATCACCTCGTACTGTCCCGGAAGCGCGTGCGCGGCCTCCCTGCCGATACGGGGCGCCTGCATGACGTCAGCGGTCCTCAGCCTCAGCCCCGCAGGTCCGGCGCGGTCAAACAACAGCAAGGCGTCATCCAGGTGGACCAGGGCCAGGCCGCTGTCGAACTCGTGCATACCTGCGCTGAAGATGCCGGTTACGGTGAACCGTTTCAACCGGGGCAGGAAACCGGCGGCTGACCCGGTAGCCTGGGGCGCAACCAGGGTAACCGTGTCGCCGGGCGCGACTTTCAGTTTCCGGGCTGCTTCAGACCCGATAATCATGCCGAATTCACCCGGCGCCAGCCCGGAGAATTCACCCGACTCCATTTTTTCCGCGACCAGGGATACCGTTTTTTCCGCTTCCGGTTCAATACCGCGCAATACGACCGCGTGCACCCGGTGTTCATGAACCAGCATCCCTTCCGCGCGGAAATAAGGCGCTACGCCGACTACGTCCTCTTCCCGGTACAGGATTTCGGCCACGGAGCGCCAGTCCCCAATGGCGCCGTCTTCATGGAGCACGTCGGCATGGGAAGCCATTGCCAGGATGCGGCCGGTCAGTTCCTGCTGGAACCCGTTCATCACCGAGAGTACGGTAATCAGGGCCAGCACCCCGACGGCGATCCCCAGCATCGATACCAGGGATATGAACGAAATGAAATGATTGCGCCGCTTGGCCCCGACATAACGCAGGCCGATAAATGCTTCGAACGGGTTGAACATCGGGTCAGTATATAGGGGCCAGGGGTTAGGGGCTAGGGGCTGGTCAGGGGACGGATTTAAATCCGTCCCCGCTATACCTGGTTATGGCCTGGCCAGGTTAGGAGTGAAGGGGAAATAAACTATAATGCATAAACATGAAAATCCTTGCGCTTGATACGGCCACGGAAGCCTGTTCCGCGGCGCTGCTCTGCGACGGCAGCGTCTATGAACGGCACGTCATCGCGCCGCGGCGGCACGCGGAGCTGATCCTGCCCATGGTCGACGGAGTCCTTACGGAAGCCGGGCTCTGCCTTAACGACGTTGATGCCATCGCGTTCGGCCGGGGTCCCGGCGCGTTCACCGGCGTGCGCATCGCGGCCGGCGTGACCCAGGGACTGGCGCTGGGCGCCGGCCTGCCGGTGATACCGGTCTCCTCACTGGCCGCGCTGGCGCAGCCGGCGCTCGGCAAGGCCGCCGTCGTTCTGCCGGCGATAGACGCCAGGATGGGAGAGGTCTATTGGGCCGCTTACGAATCGGGGCAGGACGGCCTGGCAACCGCAGTGGCCGGCGAGCAGGTTGCCTCGCCCGATGCAGTACAGGCTCCCTCAACCGGGAAAATCTTCGGCGTCGGCAGCGGCTGGGGCGCCTACCGGGAGCGTCTTGAGCGCATCCTGGAAGGGCAGATCGGCGGAATTGATCCGGATCGCTTCCCCCTGGCAAAAGACATGCTGCCGCTGGCAGTGAGAGAGTACAATGCAGGGCGCTGCGTCAGCGCGGAACAGGCGTTACCCGTGTACCTGAGAGACAACGTCGTCAAGCAGCGTTAAGGAAACGATACCCAATCGTCATTCCGGCGAGAGTTCATCCCGGCATGTTGTAAGCCGGGACCAGAATCCAGTGAAACAAAGAGTCGCCTCTGGCGACACAACATCCCACTGGATGCCGGGTCAAGCCCGGCATGACGGAGAAGGAGTAAGGCGACAGATTAACCGGTTACAAATCCTTGATGAACTCCTGGTAGGCGTCCTCGTCCATGAACTGGTCCAGTTCGTCCACGTCGTCCGGCGCCAGTTTGAAAAACCAGCCGCTGTCGGTAGGGTCCAGATTGACCGCCTCCGGCTTATCCGCCAGGGCATTATTCACTGCAAGGACCTCGCCGCCGATGGCCGTTTTAATCTCACCCGCGGCCTTGACGGATTCGATGACTGCCGCCTCGCTGCCGCTGCTCAGCATGTCACCCACGTTGGGCAACTCGATATAGACAATATCGCCAAGCTGATCCTGGGCATAATCAGTAATACCGATGGTGACCGTTCCGTCATCTTCCAGACGCAACCACTCATGGTCCTCGGTAAATCTGACACTACTCATCTAAAACAAATCTCCAGGGTTCATTAATGCATGATTTTGAAGTATAACACCGCGACAATGCAATACTACAACCAAAATAAACAGGCCCAGATAACCGGGGTCAGAGTAAGTGATGTCCGGGGTCAGAGTAAGAAATTCGCCAGAATTTTTACTCTGACCCCAGGTATCCAATGCTCACACCCAATAAACCCGCGTCCGGATACCGCCGTCTGCGGCCAAGGTCAAGATCCGATAACCAGCCGGCTTGTCGTCAACATCGGCCTGCTCCGCCCGCGGCAGGAACTGCACGCAGGTTGACGGCGAACCGAGCAACATCACCCCGTTCCGGGTCACGGAGAATTCCTGGTGGATATGCCCCCAGATGATGCCCCTGACGTTATCGTGCCGGTCCAGCGCCCGGAACAACGCCTCGCCGTTCTCCAGCGCCATGGAATCCATCCAGGGACTGCGGATACTGACGGGATGGTGGTGCAGGCAGACCAGCACATGCCGGCCGCGGGAACGTTCCAATGCGGCATCGAGGCGGGACAACTCGGTTGTTGACAGGCAGCCGCCATCGGCGCCGGGCTTATGGGTATTGAGCAGGATTATGGACCAGGCCCCGCCGGTGAGAAAGTTCGCGGTACTGACGTTTCCGCTGTTCAACAGGCGCTCCATGAGCGCGGGGTCGTCGTGATTCCCCGCCAGGCAGTACACCGGCAGTTCAAGCCGGCGCAGGATACCGGCCAGTTTTTCATACACTTCCGCGGAGGGGTCGCCGGCAAGGTCTCCCGTCAGCAGGGCAAGGTCCAGGTTTCCATGCCGATTCACTGCGTTGATTACGTCCAGCAGGGTGTCGGTCGTATTGACGTCTGCCAGCAGCTCGCCGGGGTCGGCGGCGATATGCGTATCCGTCAGTTGCACCAGGTTGATCTCGCCGGGGTGCTGACAATGAAGTTCAATATGCTGTAGCATGTTTCTATTATAGATTCCCCGGAAACAATGATGTCCAGCAGTTCAATCAATTTAACCGACCAGGTGTACGAATATTATCTCTCCGTAACGCTGCGGGAGGATGAAGTGATGCGCCGCTGCCGCGAGGAAACGGCGGGGCATAAATGGGCCGGCATGCAGATTTCGCCCGAGCAGGGACAGTTCATGACCCTGCTGGTAAAGCTGCTGGGCGCCAGGAAGATCATCGAACTGGGCGTGTTCACCGGGTACAGCAGCCTGTGCATGGCCGGGGCCTTACCCCCGGAAGGCAGACTCGTCGCCTGCGACGTAAAGAAGGAATACACCGACAAGGCAATGGAATACTGGAAGGCGGCAGGCGTTGCGGACAGGGTCGAACTGCGCCTGGCCCCGGCCCTGGACACCCTGGCCGAGCTGCTGCGGGCCGGTGAAGCGGGCAGCTTCGATTTCATTTTCGTCGATGCGATCAAGGAAGAATACTCAGAGTATTACCCGCTGAACTACCGCCTGCTGCGCAGCGGCGGCTTGATGGCCATAGACAACGTGCTCTGGGGAGGCAGCGTGGCAAACCCGGACAACCAGAAGGCCGAAACCAATGCCATCCGCTCCTTCAACAGGATGGTGCATGAAGACGACCGCGTGGACATGTGCATGCTCCCGGTCGGCGACGGCCTGTCCCTGATCAGGAAACGTTGATCCATGCAGAATAAACCGACCGTCAAATCACTGTTGAATGCCGGCGCCCCCATCCAGGCCCTGGAATTGACCGGCTGGGTCAGGACCAGGCGGGATGCAAAGGACTTTTCATTCATTGAACTGAACGACGGCTCCTGCCTGGCGAATATCCAGGTCATCGCCGATGCGGCGCTGGAAAATTATGACGCGGTCAGGCACATCACTACGGGCGCCTCCATACGGGTACGGGGAGACCTGGTCGAATCGCCCGGCGGAGGCCAGAACTGGGAGATCCGGGCAACGGCCATGGAAGTCATCGGCGCCGCGCCGGAAGACTATCCCCTGCAGAAGAAACGCCATTCCGACGAGTTCCTGCGCACCATTGCCCACCTGCGCCCGCGCACCAACAAGTACGGCGCCATGTTCCGCATCCGCTCCAGGCTGGCCCAGGCCGTTCACGGCTTCTTCCAGGCGCGCGGTTTCGACTGGATCCACACCCCCATCATCACCGGCGCCGACTGCGAAGGCGCCGGGGAACTGTTCCGGGTGACCACCCTGGACCTGGATGACGTGCCGAAGCAGAACGGGTCAATCGACTTCAGCCGCGACTTCTTCGGCAAGGAGGCGAACCTGACGGTATCGGGGCAACTGGAGGTGGAGACGTATTGCCTGAGCCTGGGGAACGTTTACACATTCGGCCCGACCTTCCGCGCGGAGAACTCAAACACCTCCCGGCATGTCGCCGAGTTCTGGATGATAGAGCCGGAGATGGCCTTCGCCGACCTGAACGACAACATGGACCTGGGAGAGGAGATGATCCGCCACCTGGTGAACTTCGTCAGGGAGGAATGCAGCGCCGACCTGGATCTGTTCTGCCGCTTCGTGGACAAGTCCCTGCCCGCCACCCTGGATAACATCGCGGACAATGACTTCATCCGCCTGCCGTACACCGAGGCCGTGGAGATTCTGCAGGAATCCGGACAAAATTTCGAGTTCAAACCGGAATGGGGTAAGGACCTGCAGTCCGAACACGAACGCTTCCTGACGGAGCAGCACTTCAAACGGCCCGTGATCGTGTTTGACTACCCGAAAGACATCAAGGCGTTCTACATGCGCCGGAACGACGACGGCAGGACGGTCGCCGCCATGGACGTGCTGGTGCCATCCATCGGCGAGATCATCGGCGGCAGCCAGCGCGAGGAACGTTATGAATACCTGGAACAGCGCATTATTGAGCTGGGCTTTGACCCCGCCGATTACTGGTGGTACCTGGATTTGCGCAAATACGGCAGCGCACCCCACAGCGGCTTCGGCCTGGGCTTTGAGCGCCTGCTGATGCTGCTGACCGGCGCCGCAAACATAAGGGACGTGATCCCGTTTCCGCGCACGCCGAACCACCTGGAGTTTTAACCAGAATCCAGTTAAATAAAGCGTCGCCTTTCAGGCGACACAGCATCTCACTGGATGCCGGGTCAAGCCCGGCATGACGGGGAAAGAGAAGGCGACACGTCATACCTGCGGTGCCTGTCCCCACGAAGGCGGGGATCGATCCCGGTATGACGAGGAGAAGTATCGTCATTCCGGCGAAGGCCGGAATCCAGTGGATAAACACGCGCCGGAGGCGCACTTTATTGGATACTTGATATATGCGATTTTTTCAGTTACTGGCGCGACCGTTTGTCGTATTCGTAGAGCGTTACTACCCGGACCCCTTCGTATTCGTCGTCCTGCTCTCCGCGCTGACTTTCCTGCTCTCCCTGGTCCTGGCCGATGCGACGCCGGCCACTGCCCTGTCCGCCTGGGGCGACGGCCTCCCCAGCCTGCTGGCCTTTACCGCCCAGATCTGCATTACCCTGCTGACGGCCCACGCACTGGCCCATACCGACCGGGTGCAAATCCTGCTGAAGCGCATCGGCAACATCCCGAACAGCGCCGCCGGCGCTTACGCCCTGGTCGCGTTCAGCGCCGGCATAGGATCGCTCATCGCCTGGTCGCTGGGGCTGATCGCAGGCGCCACCGTGGCGCGGGAGGTTGCCAGGCAGGCAGTGACAAGAGGCATTCGGATACATTATCCGCTGCTGGTCGCATCCGCTTACGCCGGTTTCGTCATCTGGCACATGGGTTATTCCTCGTCAGCGGGACTGTTCGTCGCCACCGCCGGCCATTCGCTGGAAGCTGAAATCGGCATCATCCCCATTACCGACACCGTATTCACCCTGCATAACGGTTTGCTGGCGCTGATTACCCTGGCTGTCATCTGCATAATCTGCCCATTGATGCGACCCCATGAGCGCGACATCATCGAGATCTACCCCGTGCTGCTTGAGGAGCACTCCGAAGATCCCGGCGAACGTCCCGGGCGCGAGACCTTCGCCCAGTATCTCGACGCCATGCGGCCTCTTACATTGTTACTCGGCGCCGGCCTGTTCTGCTACATCGGCTACAGCTTTTACGCAAAAGGGTTCCACCTCAACCTGAACCTGGTGAACTGGTCGTTCCTGGGCGCCGGCCTGCTGCTGGCCCGCTCTCCATCCCATTACGTGCAACTGATCAACAACGCGAGCTCGACCATCGGACCGGTACTCATCCAGTACCCGTTCTACGCCGGCATCCTGGGCATGATGCAGGGCACCGGCCTCGCCGGCATCATCTCGGACTGGTTCACGTCTATCGCAACCCCGCAGACACTCAGCTTCTTCGCCTTCCTCTGCGCCGGCCTGGTCAACATGTTCATCCCGTCAGGCGGCGGCCAATGGGCGGTGCAAGGCCCCATATTCATAGAAGCGGGACAGAACCTGGGTGTCGATCACTCCATCATCGTGCTGGCCATCTCCTACGGCGACCAGTGGACCAACATGATCCAGCCCTTCTGGACCATCCCCCTGCTGGCGATCGCAGGCCTGCACATGCGCCAGATCATGGGCTACACCTTCGTGATCTTCCTGCTGACGTTGTTCCTGTTCGGTGGCGGGTTGCTGCTGTGGGGCGCGGGGTGAGGGTTGGATAACCAGGGACGGATTTATTTTCCTGGGACTTATGTCATTCCCTGCGCAGGCAGGAATCCGGTAATCAAACCTATCCGGCGCATGTGCAGGCCCACTATCGCCGGCAGGAAATGTTACACTTGGTATCTAACGAATTTACGTCATGTATTGGATTGTCCTATGAGATAATCGTACAGATATTCAGCAATAACATAATGATAATCATGGGTATGATTAAGTGAACTTACGAAAACTGATTATTGAGGATATCCGTTGTTTCGCTGGCAGGCATGAGTTTAACATTCGCCCGCTAACCTTCCTGGCGGGTGAAAACAGCACGGGGAAATCTACCGCACTCGGTTGTATTGGCGCATTGGACCATGTCATTAACGAAACGCCTGACAGGTTAAGTTTCAATAAGGAACCTTACCAGATGGGAGCATTTGCGGATATTGTCAGAAAATCCAGACCCGTGAAAAAAAGCTTCCGGCTGGGTTTTTCATTCCAGAACGATGCCGGGAACATGGAATATATTCTGACTTGTGAAGAAAGGGAGAAAGGTGCGGAGGCTATTGTCTCGGAAGAGAAGTTCATTTTCGAAAATGGGGAAATAATTTGCAAGGACGCAGATCTCACTGCCAACCATGCCGAGACAGTGATTTCTTCAATATATAGAATCAGCCATGATTCGGGAAAGGCCGCAGGAACCCGGAAGTTTATCGTGGAGGTATTGCCAATATTTTTTATGCAGGACACGCGCCCGTTTGGCCTGCTGGACTCTTTTCTGAGGCAGAAAGAGCATGGAGATGAAGTTCAACTCGCAGAATTTTTAGAATGCTATCAACCTGTCTGGCAACAAGCCGCTTCTTTTTATTTCAAGACACAGAGCTTTGCCCCCATACGTTCCAGACCACAACGGACCTATAACCCACAGCAGGAAAACCTCACCTCCGAAGGCAGCGACATTCCCGTCCTGCTCAGGGATATGTCCAAGACTGACAGCGCCTCATGGGAGAAATTGAAACGCCGTTTGTTGGAGTTTGGCAAGACGTCCGGGTTATTCACCGATATACACGTCAGAAAACTCGGAAAATCCATGAATGATCCATTCCAATTACAAATCAAGATAACAGGTCCCGGTGTAAATTTGATGGACGTGGGATACGGAGTCAATCAAATTCTGCCAATCGTGGTGAAGATTCTTCAGACATCCGGGAAGACAAACTTTTTAGTCCAACAGCCGGAGGTCCATTTGCACCCTAAAGGACAGGCTGCATTGTCATCCCTGATGGTCGATCTTATCAAACAAAAGAAACATGATTTCATCGTTGAGACACACAGCGACTACATGATTGACCGAGCCCGCATTGAGATCATGAACGGAAAAATAGCTCCCGAAGACGTTTCACTTGTCTATCTTGAGACAGCCGGCAACAGCGTCAAAGTTCACAATATCGAATTTGATCAACAAGCGAACCTGCTGGGAGCGCCGGGTAGTTACCGGGATTTTTTTCTCAAGGAATCTGACAAATTACTCGGCTTTGACCAAGGATAAACCCATGTGCCTGATACTGGATACGAACTTGTACAATCTCTTTCTCCAACCAGACAATAGCGACATGAAACCAGTGAAAAACTGGGTTGACACGGACGGCAAGATTGCCTGGTCGCCGACAGGAAAAATGAAGATGGAATTAGACAGGTCGCCGAGAATGAAAAAAAGGTTTGAAGAATACCGCAGGGATGGAAAGCTCAAACTCTACTCCCCTGGAGAGGTTGAACAGGAAAGAAAACGACTACCGAAACTGCATTCCAATGACCCGGACATCATTGCCCTTGCCAGGATTACGGGAGTCAACTTGCTGGTATCCGGCGATAAAGATCTCCATACTGATTTTAAGCAACTACACGGACAGAGAAAAATTTACCAGACCAGGAACCATATCGACCTGCTCAGGAACAATCGCTGTCCATAGCCCCCTTTCGGCAGTGGCCTGCTGCTGTGGGATGCGAGGTGAGATTGGCTGATTGGGGACGGATTTAAACATGCCCCCGCATGTTGCAAGCGGGGGTCCCTCCCCTTACTGTCTGTCAGGCGGCGACTTTAAGCGGATGCAGACCGGCTCTGGCTGCCATTGAGACCAGGGCATCAATTGAGAACCCGGACATTTTTCCCCTGCACACGTCACCGATCCGAGAACGCTGCACGCCCATGATTTCAGCAGCCTGTTCCTGCGTCAGACCATTTTCCTTGATGTAAGCAATAATGGCGTCGAACAGGGCTGCCTTGATTTTCAACTGCTCAGCTTTACCCGGATCAGGTTCCAGATCATCGAACACGCTCCCGGTAGTTATTTGCTGTTTTATTTCAAGCTCTCTTTTGCATACAGATATCGCTTTATAATCATGGCCTTATTGGGCATTGCCGTCGCCCGTGAAGTCTTCTGCCAGCAATGCACGACAGTAATATAACCACTGGAATTTAGTCACGTAAGCAACTCGAAAAATAGCATTATCGTCTCTGATTCGGATTTCATAAACTCCTGAGATGCCTTTACCCAAGCCCGTTAAGGGCCTCCAGTCCTGCGGCTCATTCCCTTCCTGCAGACGATGTAACTGATAACCAGCGTCCTGAACAGCATTCTTCGGAAAGGCCATCAGTTCGTCCTTGCTCTGTCCTATCCACCAGATTGGTTTGAGAATCCCTTCCATGAAATGAATTGTATAAGATCTTGTACAAATAATAAAGGGGAGGGGGGGGTAAAAATTTTGATAACCCGAAACCGAAATACCATACTATTGCGAACCGCCCCAGGAATCCCGGAAATCCGTTAATTGAGTCATGCCACAATTCAAAGGTAATGGTAACTACTCACCCCCACTTGTCCTTCCTGCACTTCTCCTCGTTCGTCCTTCCCGCGCTCCCCTCGTCATTCCCTATATGGACTCCTCCCGTTTTGCAAGTAGGCACGAATCGATAGTGAAGGCAGACTGCGGTCGTATATACGGACTCTGATTGGGGTGCGACCCCTGGCCCAAGATGTGTTCGCCCCTTCAGCCCTCTTCGGCGCAACGGCGTTCTCACGCCGCGGGAATGAGCAGGGTCCCTGAAGGTGGGTCTGACCACTATCACGTTGTGCCGTCTTGCAAGGAAATAACATAAACGCTGACGCCTCTCTCCCGGCTGGCCGTTCAGGCGGCGGCCACTGCCGCCGGCGGGTTGCCCGACAGCTGGTTGGCATGGCCCGGATCGTACTCCGTCCGGTAACGCAGCATAGCCCAGGCGGTACGCACGGTTTTGTTTGCCAGGGCCACCGCCGCCCGCCCGGCGCCACGCCGGGCCGCCAGGTCTTTGAGCCACACCTCAACGTCATTACGGGGTTCCCGCCGCGCCAGCGCCTGGAGTACCGCATGGGCGCCGGTAATGAGCGAGGCACGTAAGCGTTTGTCCCCGCTGCGCTTGCCAATCGACCCCAGGCGCACCTTGCCCCCACTGCTGTGCTGCTTGGGGGTCAAGCCAATACAGGCCGCCGCGGCCCGACCATGCCGGTACGCCTGCCCGTCCCCCAGGGCAATATACAACCCCAACGCATTCTTGGGCCCCACCCCGGCCAGTGTCAGCAGCGACCGACACGCCGGCGTCACGCGCACTTGCTCTGCCAACTGCCGCTCCGCCTCCTGCAACGCCGCCGACTGCGCCTGCCATAACTGCCAGGCCAGCGCCAAGAGCGGGCGTAGCGACAACGGCAACCCGTTCTCCGCCTCCTCCAGCACGCGCGGCAACTCACGCCGTAACGCCGCCTCCCCCTTCGGCACCACTTCCCCAAACTCCGCCAGCAGCCCACGCAGCATGTTCCCCGTCGCCGTCAATTGGTCCGTCAGATGCTCCGCCACGCGTTTCTGACACTGCAGACTCTGTTGCTCCACCCCCATCAACCCCACCCCCGGCAATTCCTCCCGCTGCCCCGCACGGGCCACCGCTAACGCATCCCGCGCATCCGTCTTGTGGCCCTGACGGTACGGCAACACCCAACGCGGCGAGAGAATCTTCACCTGATGACCGAACGACTCCGCTAAGCGACCCCAATAGTGCGCACCCCCGCACGCCTCCAGTACCACCAAGGCCGGCGCCTGACGCACTAAATACGCCGACAACGCCGTCCGGCCCATCGCCTGGTTGCTCACCATCCGGTCCTGCTTGTCGACCACGCACACCTGAAACGTGTGCTTCGCTAAATCTATGCCGATTGTGTTAGTATCTCTCATCGTGGACTCCTCGTTGTTGGTTAAACAAAATTGCTTCTCCCCCCTTAACTACCATGATAAGGGGGGAGGAGTCCACACATCGGCGCAGGCGGGAATCCAGTGAAAAAACCTGTCCCGGCGGGACACCTTATAACGTGTCGCTTGCGGCGACTATGTTATTGACTGGATTCCCGCCTGCGCGGGAATGACGAACAGGGGGGTGAGTAGTTACCGGTAATGAAGGTAATTTAATGCAGCACTGGGTGCTGTGTGAGTTAATAAACTCGGTTCGTAATTATTTTACTCATTTGACCTATGTCGATGCTCACTCGATGGCTCCCATAGCGCATCAAGGGCCGAGCAGCAATCCCAAATTCGATACCGTATTCGCGCAATTACCGGGGCAAGAATCATTATATGAGCAGGCATGGCAAGAACTCTCACTTGGCCCAAAAACTTACCCTAACTCTGCGAACTTCGTTCAGCATCTATGGCGCCCACCTAGTAACTGTTCAATGTTGTTATGTGAGAAAGATGATGAAACGGTTTCATTGCTTCGATTTGGGGCTTCTCAAATCAAAGGTTTTGATATCGAAATTGCAGATGACGACTGGCGCAATCGGTTCCAGAGAGGACTACCAAAGCCAAAGGGGTTAATGTTCATTTCGTTTGATCCATACATGTTTAACCGGCATCCCCGTAACATATCTCCAGGAAATATGTACCAAACTGATCTTGACTTATTAGTCAAGATGACACGTTCTTATCCTGAGATTTTGATACAGTTATCAACTTATGATGTCAATGACTGTAATCCTCAGGAGAAGGTAATTGAAGTCATCCGGTCAAAACTCACAGCAAATGGATTTGGAGAGGTCGCGATAATCAGACCTAATAAAAAGATGATGTCATTTATCTACCAACGCGGTCTCGTCTTTATTGATGAGTTGATTTCGCTCCCTCACAGGTTCAGGAATTGGTTTGATTTTGTTGTCTTGAACACCTACCTTCAGGGATGATCTTCACAAGATTTTGTGCAGCTTAATTGGCTTTGATAATTGGGAACACCACATACATTAACCATCAAACAGATTTAAAGCTGTGAAATACTATTTTCAGCGACAAACTCAGTCTTCAAAAAAAATCCGGCCGACATGATCATATTTCAACGCAGTAATGGAATCACTGAACTCGAAAGCCTCGCCCGCGTATACCAGGTAGGAACGCGTGACTGCCGGGGCCACGGAGGCCATCTTCTTCAATCCCTTTAACAGGGAAGCCGTGTAGGTGGCGCTCGATTTCGCCTCGATAGCCACCAGTTCCCTGCCGCTCTGGAACAGGATGTCCACTTCGTTGCCGTTACTGTCCCGGTAAAAGTACAGGTTCGGCAGTTTGCCCTGGTTGGCCCGGGTTTTGAGACATTCAATGACAACCAGATTCTCGAACATCTGTCCCAGCAATGGGTCCCTGTACACCTGTTCAGCTTTCTCGATGCCCAGCAGAAAGGCCAGCAGTCCGGTATCGATAAAATAATACTTGGGGGATTTCACCGCGCGCTTGCCGAAATTGTCGAAATAGGGAGATAGCTTGTAAACAATAAAGGAAGCTTCCAGTATCGACAGCCAGTTTTTCACCGTGTTTACGCTAACCCCTGTTTCGTTTGCGAGCCGCGTGTAATCCATCAACTGGCCGACGCGACCGGCCAGCAGCTTCATGAATTTTTCAAACAGGGAAAAGTCCTTCAGGTTGATCAGTTGTCTTACGTCGCGCTCCACGTAAGTCTGGTAATAATTCGACCAGGCCGGCGTAGGCCGCTGGTGTTGATCGTAGATACGCGGCAAAAAGCCCTGGTAGATGAACTCTTCCGGCAATTCAAAAGAGATGCCGGCATCAGACAGTTCAGCGATGGAAAAAGGAAACAGGTTGAGGATACCGGTTCTGCCCGCCAGAGACTGGGTGATCGCTTCCCGCAGCGCCAACTGGTGGGAGTCGGTCAGCACAAAGCGGCCGTTGCGCTGCTCTTCATCCACGATGACCTGGATATAACTGAGCAGGTGCGGCGCCCTTTGAATTTCATCAATGATGGTATTGTCTTTAAGACGCGCCAGAAAAGCCCTGGGATCATCGGTTGCCAACTGACGGGTTTCCGGCGCTTCCAGGTTGCAATAATCGTAGCTGCTCAGCATGTTGCGCGCCAGGGTAGTCTTGCCTGCCTGTCTTGGCCCCAGAATGCTCACTACCGGGTACTCGCGAAGCAGTTTTTCCAGCTCGCTGATAATATGCCGCTTAATCATGCGGTCATTTTAATCTATGTAATTCTGAAGTTCAAGTTTATTATTACATAGATTATGTCCCTAAACCTTGAAAATCCGTAGTTCAGGTACGGATTTTCAAGGTAATTTCAGCATGGAAGGGACGGATTTCAGAATGAAAACGTCACCTCACCCCCGATGACCCGGCCCTTGGCCAATGGCCCATAAGCGCCGCCCAGGGGGATGGGGCCGAGTCTCGACGGGAGCTGGGTGTCGCCGCCGTGCTTGACTTCATCCAGCAGGTTCTTGCCGTAGATTGAGAATACCCAATGGCCGTTTCCCATGTGGAAGTCCAGGCCGGCGTCCAGGATCTTTTGCGACATGATATAGCCCCGGTTGTTGTCGGTGAAGAACGATTTATCCCGGTAGGAGTAACTGACACGCGTATTCACATGACCCAGGTCGCCGGCCTGCAGGCGGTGCATGAGGCCCAGGCTCCAGGTCCATTCCGCGGCGCGGGGCGGGTCCAGGTCCTTGTCCCGCCCGTCTATCGTGCCGTCGCTGTTCAGGTCAAACCTTACTTTTTTGTACTCGGGGTCCAGCCAGCCCACTGATCCGATAGCCTGGAGGTTTTCCGCCAGGTTGAGGGCGCCGTCCAGTTCGATGCCGAGGATTTCGGCATCCGCGGTGTTCTTGATGACCTGGACAACGCCGGAGATCGGATCGGCCAGGTTGACCTCCCGCTGCATGTCCTCGATATCATTGAAGAACAGCGCGCCGCTCAGGTAGCCCTGCCTGAAACTGTACTTGACGCCGATTTCGTAGTTGTCCACGGTTTCCTGGCCAAACGGCCCGGGCCCGAGGTTGACGGTATCGATGGCCGTATTGCGCAGGTTGTAGCCGCCGGAACGGAAACCGCGGGTCCAGTGGGCATAAATACGGGCGCTGTCCGTCAGGTGGTAAGTGGCGCCTACCTTGGGAGACCAGCTATCCCACTCTTCGTCATCGGTAAAATCGTACGGGCAGGTGCCGTCCAGCACGTTGCAGGGCGAGTTCACGTTCCTGATCAGGGATGCGATGCTGGCCTCCTTCTCTTCCGTCGTGTAGCGCAGGCCGGCGCTGAAAGTGATTGATTCGTTGAGGTCGTAGTCCACCGCCGCAAACACCCCGATGGTTTCCACCCCGTATTCGCCGCCACCGTCCTGGCGCAACGCGGGAGAGCCGTCCGGCGTCAGCAGCCCCAGGAGATCGCGCCGTTCGTGGTAATCGACGTCGTTGTTGAAATAGTAAACCCCCGTGGTCAGGTTGATGCGTCCGGCGAATACGCCGTTATAGCGCAGTTCGTTGCTCACCTGTTCGGATTCCAGGATCGCGGCCCCATGGAACAGACTGACGGGTTGGGCATCGATATCGCTCAGCAAATCAGATTCGTAACTTCGATAACCGAAAATATTGGTAATCACGCCGTTTTCGCCCACATTCAGGTTCAACTCCGCGCTGACAAAATGGGTTTCCGTATCCTGGAAACCTTCCCCGTCTATGGAAAAATCATGACTGTTGCGATCAAAGCTTACCGGCGCGCCGTCGATCCCGAACCCGTTGGTATGCGCCTGCGAG
The DNA here is from genome assembly GCA_965204045.1 of Gammaproteobacteria bacterium. GTDB lineage: Bacteria > Pseudomonadota > Gammaproteobacteria > Eutrophobiales > Eutrophobiaceae > JAAXHV01. Next base: position 2,068,518 of record CBDBDW010000002.1, on the reverse strand, counting down.
GCGGAGCCGTCACCTGAGATTTCCTCATATGTATAGCGTACTGCCAGTTCCACCTGTTCACTCGGTTTCCAGACTACAACGGGACGAATCATCGTCTGTTCGAACGCGCCGAAGTCCGCGCCGGTCAGCTTGTTCTCGAACCAGCCGTCGTCATCGTTGTAGTAAGCCGTGACGCCGACGCTGAGGCTGTCACTGACCGGTCCCCCTGCACTGCCCATCAGGTACTTGTTCAACCCGCCATCGCCGCCCCCGTCCAGCGCGGCGCGCACGCGGGCCTCGAACTCGTCGCCGGGTTTCCTGGTATTCACCAGGATGGCGCCGCCGGTCACGTTACGCCCGAACAGGATGCCCTGGGGCCCGCGCAGGACCTCGATGCTTTCCAGGCCGAACATGTCGAGAGCAGCGCCGAAAGTCATCCCCAGGTAAACGCCGTCCACGAACACGCCGACGGTAGGGTCGATGGACGGGATGGAACTGTTTATTCCCAGTCCGCGCATGGAAAAGTTGGCGACTCCCCTGGTAGTGCCCACGTCATCCAGGGCCACGTTGGGCATGCTCACCGCCAGGTCGGTCAAGCCGCGCAGCTTGCGCGCCTCGATCTGGTCGGCCCCCAGCAAAGTGATTGAAAGCGGCGCGTCCAGCGCCGTTTCCTCGCGCTTGCGCGCCGTGACCACCAGCTCTTCCAGCAGGGGCATCATATCGCTGTGTTGCCGGGAATCCTGCGCGTTTGCAACCGGCGCAGGGAACACGCCGATCAAAATGATGACTGTCGCCGTCAGCACTGAGAGACAGCAGCTATGATTAAACATTTCGCCTATCCTCCACTGTGACCTGGGAAATGGACATTGAATAATAATTATATGCTATACCGCTCAATATTTGTGGGTAGTTCTGGGGACGGATTTTAAATCCGTCCCGGGCTTGTGTTGACCCCATATATCACCCCATATATTCTTCATGCTGCCGAAAAAACCCCTCCACCTCCCCCAAATCCCCGGTATGTGCCATCTCCGGCAGGCTGTTCAGGAAAATCCTCCCGTAAGGCCGGGTCTTCAGCCTGGGGTCGCCAATCATCAGCACGCCGTAATCGCTTTTGTCCCGCAATAAACGCCCGATGCCCTGTTTCAACGCCAGCACCGCTTCGGGCACCTGGTATTCCAGGAACGGGTTCCCTCCCTGCTCCTCCATCCGGGTCAGCCGCGCGTTCAACACCGGGTCGCCGGGAGAGGCAAACGGCAGTTTGTCGATGATCACGCAGGACAGGGCCTGCCCCCGGACGTCCACGCCTTCCCAGAAGCTGCTGGTGCCCAGCAACACTGCATGGTCGGTCGTCCTGAAAGTCTCCAGCAGTTCGGTGCGCGGCGCGTCCCCCTGCACCAGGATGGGGAAATCCAGCGCCTCGCCGACCAGGTCCGCGGCCTGGCGCAGCGCCCGGTGGCTGGTGAACAGGAAAAACGCCCGCCCTCTCGTGAGTTGCAGCAGCGGGATCGCTTTTTCCACAAGCATTCCGGTAAATTCCTGCGACCTCGGATCGGGCAGGCCCCGGGGCAGGTACAGCAGGGACTGTGTTGTGAAATCGAACGGGCTGTCCCAGCCGCGGGCTTTGACCTCTTCCAGTCCCAGGCGCGCGGAAAAATAGTCAAACTCCCGGTTCACGCTCAGGGTGGCCGAGGTAAACACGTTCATGCACTCGATTTCCTCCATGCGCGACCGGAACACGCCGGCAATGTCCAGGGGCGTCTGGTTCAGGTAAAACCCCTTGCCGTGTATCTCCAGCCAGCGGATAAACTCGTCCTGTTCCCGCTCATTGAACCGGTCCAGCAGGGCCGAGGCCGCAACCACCCGCTTGTGGCAGTTATCCAGCGCCTTGCCCCTCGCGGCGAAATCCTCCAGCACCTTGTGGACCTCGGCCATTTTCTCCAGCAGGGCCGACAGCGCGCCGGCGACCTCCTCCTTTTCCCTCACCGCGGCCCAGGCCACCCGGCTGTCCTCCCGCGGAAGACTCAGGCGCAGGTCGCGCACCGCTTTTTCAAACCCGTCCAGCAATTCGGGGAAATCCGGCAGGTCCGCAGCCTCCTCGAAATACGCCGTCCTGGTGTCGGACACCAGTTCCAGCAGTTGCCGGCTGCCCAGGGTCTCGCTGAAAAACTGCGATGCCAGTTCCGGCAACTGGTGCGCCTCATCGAAGATCGCCACTTCCGCGGACGGCAGCAACTCGCCGTAACCCGCCTCCTTCAACACCATGTCCGCCAGGAACAGGTGGTGGTTGACCACGGCCAGGTCCGCGTCCGCGGCGCGGCGCCGGGCGCGGAACACGAAACAGTCATCGTAAAAATCGCAGTCCTGGTTCAGGCAGTTATCGACGGTGGAAACACAGGCCGGCCTCACGGCGGCGTCTTCCGGGATATGCGCCAGTTCGGCCAGATCGCCGCTGGAGGTGCGTTGCGACCAGGCGCGGATATCGGCCAGGTATCCCCTTCCCTGCTTGTCCAGCCGCCGCGGGTCATTCTCCGCCTGCTTCAACCGGTGCAGGCACAGGTAATTGGCCCGTCCCTTCAGCAGCGCAACATTGAGCGCCCGCCCGACGGCCTTGCGCACCAGCGGCAGGTCGCGGGTAAACAACTGGTCCTGCAGGTGCTTGGTGCCGGTAGAGATGATCACCTTGTAACCGGACTGGAGCGCCGGCGTGAGGTAGGCAAAGGTCTTGCCGGTCCCGGTGCCGGCCTCGCAGATCAGCGATTCACCGTTGTCTATCGCCTCCCGGATGGCCTCCGCCATCTCCACCTGCTGGGGCCGGACCGTGAAGTCAGGAACCAGACCCGAGAGAGCGCCGTTTTCGCCGAGAATGTCTGTCGGAGTTTGCATTTGATAAGTATAAAATCCTTTTCAAGAGTAAGTGATAACAAGTGTGTTATGGACTCATGCAGTACAATCTACTACGCACACAGAAATCCTTTTTTGTTCCTCATCATTCTTGAGTAATTGGCTCAAGCGTTCTTCCAATTCTTCCGAGGTCCTCGGTTTTGGACCACTTTCGGGGTGTGGTGTGGTCTTATCATATCCGAACCAGAACACCAAGTATATGCCGTAGCCGTGCGCACCGGGGTCTATGGTGTAGCGTTCGATTAATTGTTTCCTTATCCCATGCCAGAGGTCCTTACTGTCGTTGCACTTGATCTCGACGGGGACGTTATAACCGTCAGAACCACCGAACGATACCCGGATATCCGCACGTCCTTCGACAGCATACCGGCCTTCAGGCTGCGCATCGATTTGTATATTGTTGAGAAGCGGCCTAAGGTCGGACAGGAACCGGTCGCGACACGTTTCCTCGTGCTGCCGCTTTTCGGGGTATTCTTCCCAATATTGTCGGAAATCATTCGTATTTCCATCTTTTATTCGCTTGGCTAACCCCAGAACATGCTCGCGTGTTATGCAAGCCAGATCGGCAACATTTGCCGGAGGCCCGTTTTTCAGGGTCTCCTGGACCTGCTCCAAGCTGGGATGTCCGAACATGGCCTCACGTTTGGCAGAACGTTGAGCATGCAATGTTTGTCTTAACCGGGGATGCCATTTTGACAGTGCGTCCGATTGAAGCAGTGATTCTAGCGCGTCAGTAGCTTCGTCTGTCAGGAATGTTGCCAACCGTGAAATCAATTCTGTGATTACTTCCGATGAAGCAAATGATGCAGAGCCACTCGCATAATCATCGTCTGTAATCATGACAGGCGCATAAAGAGGACCAATCAGTTCGGTTAACGCTACGACTGCTTGTAAAGGCAGCCTGCCAACAGGTGACCACTGGTCACCGCGGTGGGATAAGAATCCACTCAAACAGTTAATGCGCGACTCTTTTCCTGAAACGAATTCAGTCAATCGCTGCATAAGTTGTTCCGGGTCGAGAATAAGACCCGCAGTCAACCAGAGCACACGTTGCTCTGCATCCATACTTTTCAGAGAGAGTTTTTTTTCGACCAATCGTTGGAAAGGAATGTGGTCGGCGTGCAGCAGGGCGGCAGTCAACAGGTCGTAAAGCGGCTTTAGCTGTTCCGATGCGCACCTAGCCGGGAAACTCTCAAGCAGGGGCAGCACAGCAAGACGGGCCAGTTGCCGATAGATCTCGTCAAATGCGAGTGTGTAACTGCCGCTGAGATGGCTCTTGCCCGCGCGCAAGGCCATTGTGCCATACATGGCGTAAACCCTAGCGACCAGTTCCGGCCGTTCCCTTAGTATAGTTTCGTACCAGACAGGTTTTTTATCGTTCCCATCTGCATAGTAAAACGCCAGCGCTTTTGCGATTTTATCTTCTCCCAGTTCCAACGCCTGTTGAAGCCCTGTCTCAGCCAGCACGTCCATCCCGGCCCGATAAGGGTGGGAATAAACGAGGTATTTATTTTCCGTATGCGCTTGAAAGATTTCCGTCACCTCGGGTATATCTTCCCGGTGAATGAAACGCCGCAGTCCATTCAAAACGGAATGCATCAATTCGGTGTCGTTCTCAAAGAAATGTTTCAACCTGCCGAGAGGGGTATTACCTTGTGAATCGATAAAATAACCATAGTAAGCAAAACTTATTTGGCTGAATATCCCGGTTTCCGCTGTGCCTGCTTCAATGCCGCTCAAGTTGTTTCTGATATGTTGCAGGAATGCCTTTTTTTTCCGGTCTTGTTCATCCCTGTGTCGGATACGTTCCTGTGCATATCTATCATCTTGTCGGATTTCCCTGGCGTTATATTTGTCCCAATACCGTTTGAGGCGAATGTCTTTTGCCACAGCTTTTTCCACCAGTTCCAGGGACATACCGGCATTTCCTTTGCCCGTCTCCAAGGAGAGCGCCATTTGCCGGAAAAAATATTCTGCCGCCTGTTTACTCTGCGTCATTCCGGCTTTATACAGACACCAACGGCTATAATCTTCCGGCACATTCGCCTTAAACAGCCGGTGTCTGATATAGTCTGTACAATAGTCGAAGTCTTCCGATTTCCTGCACCTGTCCAACTGGCTATCAATCAGGTTTTTCTGGACTTGTGGATGCTGCTCCAACCATTTTCTGATGCGCTCGGCATCCTGGTCTAAGAGTGAAATTGAGTCATACTCATTAACTCCCAGGCCAAGCCAGCCTGACAGCCTTTCCGTTTCTACACTGGCACCGAATGTCTCAACCCCACTGACCAACAGGCTGCCGACCATGGCTCGATAAGTATATTCATGAGGAACCTGCCTCGACCCCATCCGTTTTGTTGCTAGGGCATCCAGAAGCCGGGCAACTTGATCGACGGCGGACGCTCGCGTTAACAACTCATCACAGCAAAAGTAGTGATAAGCGCCGAGATAATCCGATTTTTTCGGAGATCGAAAATAATTGACTATGTCGCCCGGGGTAATCCGCCCCGGATACAGGGCAAGCAGCAATTCCCCCAAGAGGTCATCATCCGGGTCAGGGATAAAATCACGGTGGACGTCCGCCAGGACTTCCTTCAAGACCCGTTCATCATCAAACCGGATTAATACCTCAAGCGCCTGCTTCCGGTTCCTCGGCCAACAATCGGGTTGCTTGAGCAGGCTGGTCAGGGCACCGGATAGTCCCGGCAAGTCTTTGCCGTGAGTCATGGACGCAAGAACATAATACAGCAAGTATTGATGGCTCTCACCCTGGCCGGCGGCTTCAAGAATACTCCGAAAGTCCTGCTCCATATCGGCCTGGCAGAATGCGCCGAAGGATTGCAACTGTCGATACCCTGCTCCCGCATCGCCTCTTTTTTCGGCCTGCAAGCTTAGCCCATGTAACAGGCTCAGGCGTTCCTCCTTACTGAACAAGCTAGGGTCGCCGTACAGAACTAATCCAAGCGGGTCCCTCTGCATCAGCATAGCCCGATCTGTATGACAAAGCGTTGCCAGCCAGGCATAGACGCCACGCAACTCGACGACCACACCGCCGTCTGTTCCCGTCATCAAGGCGAGCACCCGTCTGACCGGCAATCCTTCGTTATCGATTTTGTCCGATAAATAATAAGCGCTCAGGTACTCCGCAAAAATCCGGTGACTGTATTCAGTGTGTCCATCACGCGTCGTAAACAGTCTTGTTCTGGTTACTAAATCAAGATGTTCCCTGTGATCGGTAGCCATGTCAGCGACATAAGGGTAAGTATCATCTGCATCTGACCGTAAAGATGCAAAATTCTGTTTACGCGCCAAAAGCATAACCGCGCACAGCATCCCTGATGCCAGCATAAGTTCTTCAGAGGGGGGTGTTTGATTGCGATGAGCAATGTTGTGAGTTTGATTCCACTCTTCCAACAATAGTTTTTCACAGGCCAACCTGAAAACATCGACTTTCCTTTCAGGCCACTCGTTTCCTTCACCCACTGCTACAACCAGCATTTCCAGGATTTGCGGGTTTTTTATTAAATCTATCAGTCCCCGGTGCCGGGCCTGTTCCAAGAATGCAGATGCTTCTGGCCCTGTCTTATCATGATTCCTGATTAGTACTTGTAGTAAGTCTTCTTCTGTAAGCTCAACCAGGAATAATTCTCTGGGCTGGTCAGGCGATACCTTCTCTAATTCCTCCCTGTCGCTTGCGCCATACCAGTCCGCTTCGCGGCAGGAGAGGCGAAATCGCGGTCGTCCAAGCTGATCCAACTTTTTGCGAATCTCGTCGAAGGGAGAAAAAACATCATCTTTTCCCGCCCTGGCTTCGTCCAGACCATCAATAAAAAGAGTTTTATTCTGCCATTCCGGTTTAATATCAAAGGTAATGAAATTCCTTGCTGTGACATATTGACAATTTGGCTGAGTTGCCTCATGTTCAAAAGCAGCGGTTTTTCCTATACCCGGCTGTCCCAGCAGCACATACGCAGGGCACTCCCTGTACGACGACAACGGCCCTGCTTTCTGGCTTTCCCGCCCCGCTTCGTCCTTGACGAACTCATAACAAGTCCTTGGCGCATAATAATTCAGACTCATCAGAACCACTCGTTCGGATCAGTTAAAAGAAAAGTATCCAGCGGCACACCTTGAGCGCCCACTATTATTCTATGGTGCAGCCTGAACTGCTCAGAAAAAGTATTCAGTCCTTGCTCCTGGACTCTGCCGGATCCGGTCTTCACCTCTATCGCGATAATCCGCCTCCCTTTGACCAGGATAAAATCTACTTCATGGCGACCATCCCGCCAGTAGTAGAGACTGCAATCCGGTACACAGCTGTTATAAAGATGTGCGCCTACGGCGCTTTCGACCAGTCGTCCCCAATAGTTGCGATCATGTTGGGCTTCCTCAAATGTATAACTGGACGTTGCGGTCATCAGCGCAGTATTGAGCACATTGAGTTTCGGGCTGGAGGCGCGGTGGCGATGTAATTGACCGGCATACTTGTTCAGGCCGGTCAGCAATCCCGCCCGGGTAAGCAACTCCAGATAATGCGCAAGTGTGGTCGTATTGCCTGCATCCTGGAGTTGTCCAAGCATCTTGTTGTAGGACAACTCCTGTCCTGAATAATGGCAACCCAGATCGAACAGGTTTTTCAACAGTATCTTCTTATCGACCCGGGTCATCATGAAAATATCTTTCCTGATATTCGGTTCGATTAACGAATCTCGCACGTAGCTCACCCAACGGGGTTGATCGTCAATGTATTCGACACTGCCGGGGTAGCCGCCGTAGTAGATGTACTGCGGTAAGTCGATATCGAATGCCCTGCTCATTTCCTCGAATGACCAGTGAGTCATGCGCAGCAGTTCAAACCTGCCGGCCAGGCTTTCCGTCAAACCCTGTTGCACCAGCAGGGGAGCAGAACCCAGTAATACGATGTGCATGGGCCTCTCCAAGGCCCGGTCGGCGTCCCACAGACCTTTTACCGCCTCCGACCAGTTCGGAATTTTCTGTATCTCGTCCAGCACCAGGACAAAATTTTGATGCGGGGCAGGTACATTCCGGCTGAAAGGATCGGAAGGCAGCGTAAGTTGATCGGTTGCCAGGCGCGCCTTTTCCCATTGCTTCACCAACCACGCAACATCATGGTCTGCTACTCCTGAAGTGATAGTTTCACTGGTATAATTGAGGGAGGGATACATTGCCGGCAGGATCGGCTCCCCTATTTCATGGTAGTGGTAACAGTTTGGCGGATAGTGGGCTTCCAGGGTTTGGCTCACCAGGGTAGTCTTGCCAACCTGGCGCGGACCGGTAACGATAATTATCCGCCTGACCGGTTCGCGAAGCCGGTTGATTAATGTCTCTGCCTGTATCCTTTGATACGCCATGACGTTATTTTACATCATTGAGTAAAATTACTCAATGATGTAAAATGATAAATTGTATCAGTATTCCAGTCAGTTACATACAGTTTGCAGATAACGATTTTTGAGGTGCCCCATGAAACTCACCGGTTCTTGCCACTGCGGCAGTGTGAAATTCCGCGTTAATTCACCCCATCCCTATCCGTTCAATTTCTGTTATTGCTCCATCTGCCGGAAAACCGCGGGGGGCGGTGGCTACGCTATCAATCTTGGCGCTGAGTTTGCTACTCTTGAGATAAGCGGTCGGGAAAATGTCTCGACCTACAAGGCCAGGATTAAAAACGAGGAGACGGGAGAGATACAGGAAAGCCCCGGTGAGCGTTCATTCTGTAGGATCTGTGCCAGCGTCCTGTGGGTCTGGGACCCGCGCTGGCCGGAGCTGGTGCACCCATTCGCATCGGTCATCGACACTGAATTACCCGTTCCACCGGAGCGCACCCACCTCATGCTGGACAGCAAGGCCGCCTGGGTGCAGGCAGATGTCAGGGACAGAGATAAGACCTTCACCCACTACCCGGAAGAGGCCCTGGTGGAGTGGCATGAACGTCTGGGGCTGGTTTGTTGAGGAATTCTGTCCCCGGTTGATATTTCGCATCAGGGGACAGACTGAAGTCCGTCCCCGAGGATTTGGGGTCAGCCTTTGACGCGGCTCACGTACTCCCCCGTGCGGGTATCCACCTTGATCTTCTCGTCCTGCTCCACGAACAGGGGCACCTTGACCGTGGCGCCGGTTTCCAGGACGGCCGGTTTGGTGCCGCCGGAGGCGGTGTCGCCGCGCACGCCGGGATCGGTTTCGGTGATCGCCAGTTCGACGAAGTTGGGCGGTTGTACGGTCAGCGGCGCGCCGTTCCACAGGGTCACCCCGCAGAGCTCCTCCCCCGTCAGCCACTGGTCTGCATCGCCCAGCGCGGTCCTGCCGACTTCGATCTGCTCATAGGTGTTCGTATCCATGAAATACCAGATTTCGCCATCGTTGTAGAGATATTGCAGTTCCACGTCCATCACGTCCGCCGCGGGTACGCTTTCCCCGGACTTGTAGGTCTTTTCCAGCACCCTGCCCGTCTTCAGGTTGCGGATCTTTATGCGAGTGAATGCCTGGCCCTTGCCCGGCTTGACAAACTCGCTGTCGAGAATGGTGCAGGGGTCGCCGTCGATGGTCAGTTTCAGGCCGGGCCTGAATTCGTTGGTGCTGTGGTTAACCATGTGTCCTTCATTTCGGTTTGATGGATGAAACCTGCCGGTAGCCCCGCGGCAGGACGTTGCCGCGGCGGCCGCGTTCGCCATGGTAACGGTTCCAGTCCTTCGTTTTCAAGGTCAGGTGGCGTTTGCCGGACACCAGGCTCAACGCATCTTTTTTACTGAAAACGATTTGTACTGAGCCTGTTCTTCAAGCACCCTCTCAATACCTTTCATCCAATTCAGATTTTTTCCAACCACAAGTTCGGTCATTGCAGCGTGATGAGTGTTTTTCATTGGGATAGGTTTGACTTGAAACCCGTACCGTTTAGACAGTTCCTTTACTTCAGACGCATTATCGTAGGTCATTATAAAATCTCCCTGTATCGACGTACATAAATCAAATAAAGCTTCATGGTCCAATTCATAATGGGTATATAAACGACTGCCTGCTTTTTTGCCGCCTGCTGTATATGGCGGGTCAATGAAAAACACAGTATTGGTAAAATCCTTGTAATAGCTAATAACCTCGAAAGCATCACCATGTTTAAATTGGAGCTTTCTGACTACTAAATCAATATCTCTCAACCTTTTTGCAAGAGTACTTGGATACCATCTCGAAAGGATACCTTTTCCATTTTCTCCTTTCTTAAGGAAGCCTGAGCCTGCTGCCAAGATGCCACCGTGGAATGTTCTGTTTTTTATTATCGTTTGAAATGCCTTCTCCTTGAGGCACTCACTTTTTTTTCGGAGTTCAGCTACAGCATTTTCTTTTGTCATATCAAAAGTAAGTATCCTACTTGCAAGCCATTCAGCCTCTCCATCGATTATGGTTTGCCATACTGCCGCTATCTCCTCGTCTAACTCAACCATAAGGGCTTGTTCTACCAAATCTTCAAACACAGCCGTCAGTGAAACGATGCCGCCACCAGCAAATGGTTCAATTAATACTTTTGGCTTTGAAGATTGACTGAGCAGCCATTGACGCAGTCTTGGAATAAACCACGTTTTGCCCCCTGGATAGCGAAACGGACTACGTTGCGGTACAGAGGCCACATTCACAGCCTGCAAAGGCTTGATTTCATTACTGAAAAGCAGTTTCTGCATATTATGCTTCTCTAAATGGGCTCTCAATGATGCGGTTCACAGGAGGACTTTCCAGCTTTTCATCTACCTTTGATTGAAGTAACTTCATGAATTCCCCTATCTTTCCAATCTTTGGTTTAGTTATGGTGTCCAGCGCGTTAGAAAATTTGGTGTATACAATTTTGGTTTTCTGAAGTTCATAACTTGATTTGTCGTTGGAAGGGATAAGGTCATAAATCAACCACGCAACATCTGCATCAGCCTGCTTGGTCTCACTCAGGTCTGGAAGTGTATCAAAAAAAGCCGAGTCCAAAGCCACAGCCATTTTCTTATTCCAGGCATGTAAAATGCCACCTTTGAACATGAGTTGTGGAGCAAGTCTCTTTCTTGATGAGGATAAAAAATCCGGCCTGGGATAGTTTGGCTGCCCAGACCAATCCATTGTTGCGTTCTTGTGGCAATCATTCATGTAGAATGCGAATGGGTCTCTTACATTTCCCGAGATATAAACCGCTTGAATTTCCAGTGATCCGAAATCATAGACCTTTCCCGCATCGTCATAAGCCACTAATACCACATCAATATTTCCCGCAGAGTTCCCGTAGTAATCGACTAATCTTACCTCTGTGAGCGATGTCCACCTTGAACCTGTACCAAAGAAAAAGTCTGCCGCATCATCTGCTATAAGCCAGTTCTCACGGAATCTGACCGGACAGGTTATTACAGGGTTGTTTCGATATACTACACTGCATACACCAAGCGGGTCCTTGGCCTTATCTTTAGTGCAACTTGGCACTTTGTTGTTAAAGGGACATAGTTTATTTTTCCGAAAACGCGTTGCTTTCGGGCTGAAATCTGTAGGTAAATGCCCAAAAACCTCTGCGAGTGGCTGGCTCGATTCTTTCATTTCTGTCACAGATTACTCAGCTATTTAGATATGGCGACTTTCTTTAGCTATACAGAGAATAAACGCCCTTTTTGTCCCAGGCAAGCCTATAAGATATTTCCAAAATTACCGGGAGTTCATCCTGTCGACAACGATCCTAATTATTGAACTACATGTATCTGTTGTCAACATAATTTCCACAGCTTCCTAACAACATCTAGTATATTGATCACACTTAGCATACTTCATCTTGTATTCCCGAGAAAAATTGGCTACAATCAGCCATCATGAACAGGTGTGACTTTATTGAACAACAATCTAGCAGACTTCAACGGCTTATATTAAAGGAACTCTTTCCTGAGGGGCACTCTGATTTCTTCTCTGTTTTGGAACCAGAGCATGCTGCACGAGTTCTAGATATGGACTATATTGTTGAAGAAACACTTGGAAATTTTGGAAGTGGAAGAGATCGGTTTGAAGTGGCCGGAGCGATTGATAGAAGGTTAAATACTATATCAGTTTCACGACGCTTCAAAATGGAAGTAATTAGATTTACAGGGGCCCATGAGATAGGTCATTGTGTTCTTCATCAAGATGAGGTAATGCACAGGGACCGTCCTATACATGGCTTATCGTTAAACCAACATAAACTCAATCCCAAGGAGAGAGACGCCAATTATTTTGCAGCTTGCTTTCTCGTTCCGAGAAAACTCTTGTTGAGAACATTTCGATCATTGTATGGCAAACCGCCATTCCGTTTTGATGAAAATACTTCCTTCACTCTATCTCCTGACGACCCGGATCGTCTCATTCGACCAGAACAAGGTTCATTGGACCGTGAACTCAGCCTTGCATGCCATGAACTTTTTCAGGGGGGACAAAAATTTAAATCTCTTGCGGAATTATTCCGCGTTTCTGCTACCACTATGGCGATCCGACTTAGAGAAGTTGGAATCGTTAAAGATTAGAAATCCAATTCCCCTGTTTTTTTACCTTTTTGGTTTGATAGTCGAAACCTGCCGGTAGCCCCGCGGCAGGACGTTGCCGCGGCGGCCGCGTTCGCCATGATAATGGTTCCAGTCCTTTGTTTTCAAGGTCAGGTGGCGTTTGCCGGACACCAGGCGCAGTTTGTCTTTTTTCCCGAACACGGTGAGCGCAACCAGGTATTCCTCCCGGTTCTTCAACCGGGCCGGGGGTACCTGCATGACCTTGACCCCCTTGCCCCGGGCCAGTTGCGGGAATTCGGCCAGGCCCGTCACCAGCAGGCGGCCCTCTGAGCTGACCGCGGCCACCAGGTCCTGCCTGTGGTCGGTTACCGGTACGGGCGGCAGGATCAGCGCGGACTCCGGCACGTTCAGCACGGCCTTGCCGGCTTTCGCCTTCACGTACAGGTCGCCCAGTCTTGCCACAAACCCGTAACCCGCGTCGGTGGCCAGGAAATACAGGTCGTCGCCCTCGCCCAGCATGGCGCCGATGAAGGCGGCGCCGTCCGGCGGCGTCACCCAGGCGGACACCGGTTCGCCGTGGCTGCGCGCGGACGGCAGGATGTGTGAAGGGATGGAATAGCAGCGGCCGGTGGTATCCAGGAACACGGCCAACTGGTTGCTGCGCCCCATGGCGGCCTGCATGAAAGCATCGCCGGCCCGGTAAGTCAGGGTCTCCGGGTCGATGTCATGGCCCTTCGCGGCCCGCACCCAGCCCTTCTCGGACAGGATCACCGTCACCGGTTCCGTGGGCATCAGTTGAGTCTCGTCCATGGCCCTGGCTTCTTCACGCTGTTCCAGGGGCGAGCGCCGCGCATCGCCGAACTTTTCCATGTCCGCCCGGATTTCCTCCTTCACCTGGTTCTTCAGACGGGCAGCCGAACCCAGTACCTGTTGCAGCGACTCCCGTTCCTCCTGCAACTCGTCCAGTTCTCTCCGTATCTTTATCTCCTCCAGCTTGGCCAGGCGGCGCAGCCTGATGTCGAGGATGGCCTCAGCCTGGGCGTCGGACAGCCCGAAACGCCGCATCAGTTCCCGCTTGGGGTCGTCCTCCTCGCGCACGATCCGGATCACTTCGTCTATGTTCAGGTAGGCAACCATCAGGCCTTCCAGGACGTGCAGGCGCTGTTCCACCTGCTCCAGGCGGTGTTGCAGGCGCCGGCGCACCGTCTCTGTGCGGTACTCCAGCCATTCCTGCAGGATGGTCTTCAGGTCCTTGACCCGGGGCCGCCCGTTGATGCCGATCATGTTCAGGTTGACCCGGTAACTGCGCTCCAGGTCCGTGGTGGCGAACAGGTGCGACATCAGTTCCGCCAGGTTCACCCGGTTCGAGCGCGGGATAAACACCAGCCGGGTGGGGTTCTCATGGTCGGATTCATCGCGCAGGTCCTCCAGCATCGGCAGTTTCTTCGCCTGCATCTGCGCGGCAACCTGTTCCAGTATCTTGTTGCCGGATGTCTGGTACGGCAACGCGGTCACGATGACGTTGCCGCTCTCCTTCTCCCACCTGGCCCGCAGTTTCACGGAACCGGTACCGGTGCGATAGATTTCCTGGATTTCATGCGCCGGCGTGATGATCTCCGCCTCGGTGGGGAAGTCGGGGCCTTTGACATGCTCGAACAGGTCCTCAATCGTGCTCCGGGGCCGCTCCAGCAGGCGGATACAGGCGCCGGCCACTTCCCCCAGGTTGTGGGGCGGGATGTCCGTCGCCATGCCCACGGCAATGCCGGTGGCGCCGTTCAGCAGGATATTGGGCAGGCGCGCCGGCAACAGTTTCGGCTCCTTCAGGGTGCCGTCGAAATTGGGTATCCAGTCGGCGGTGCCCTGCCCCAGCTCCGCCAGCAGCGCCTGGCTGTAGGGTTTGAGCCTGGATTCCGTGTAGCGCATGGCCGCAAACGACTTGGGATCGTCCATGGATCCCCAGTTCCCCTGGCCGTCGATGACGGGATAGCGGTAACTGAAGTCCTGGGCCATCAGCACCATGGCCTCGTAGCAGGCGCTGTCGCCGTGGGGATGGAACTTGCCGATGACGTCCCCCACCGTACGGGCCGATTTCTTGAACTTGGCGGCCGCGCTCAGCCCCAGCTCCGACATGGCGTAGATAATGCGCCGCTGCACCGGCTTCAACCCGTCGCCGATATGCGGCAGCGCCCGGTCCAGGATGACATACATGGAGTAATCCAGGTATGCCCTTTCGGTGAATTCGTGCAGCGGCTGGGTTTCGTTCTGCTCGAAATCCAGGATGAGATTTTCCGGCATTGCGTCTCTCTTTCTATACCGTAGCAAGGTCGCCCTTCTGCTCCAGCCAGTCCTTGCGGTCCGGGGCGCGTTTCTTCGCCAGCAGCATGTCCATCATCCGGTCCGACTTGTTGTCTTCCGGCAGGGTGAGTTTGACCAGGCGGCGCGTCTCCCGCGCCATGGTGGACTCGCGCAACTGCATGGGGTTCATCTCGCCCAGGCCCTTGAAGCGCTGCACGTTGACCGTGCCTTTGATCTTCTCCGCGGCGATGCGGTCCAGCACGCCGGACTTCTCTGAGTCGTCCAGGGCGTAGAACACCTCCTTGCCCACGTCGATACGGTACAGGGGCGGCATGGCCACGAACACGTGGCCGGCGCGCACCAGGGGGCGGAAATGCCTGAGGAACAGGGCGCACAGCAGGGTGGCGATGTGCAGGCCGTCGGAGTCAGCATCGGCCAGGATGCAGATGCGGCCGTAGCGCAGCCGGGACAGGTCGTCGGAACCCGGGTCCACGCCCAGGGCTACCGAGATGTCGTGGACTTCCTTCGAGGACAGCACCTCGCCCGGTTCCACCTCCCAGGTATTGAGGATCTTGCCCCGTAACGGCATGACGGCCTGGAATTCCCGGTCCCGGGCCTGCTTGGCGGAACCGCCGGCGGAATCCCCTTCCACCAGGAACAACTCGCTGTGTTCGGCGGACTGGCTGGCGCAGTCCGCCAGCTTGCCCGGCAGCGCAGGGCCGCTGGTGACCTTCTTGCGTACGACGTTCTTGCCCGCCTTCAGGCGGTTCTGGGCGTGGCGGATGGCCAGTTCGGCGATCCGCTCGCCGGTCTCCACGTGCTGGTGCAGCCACTGGCTCAGGGCATCGCGCACCACGCCGGAAACGAAGGTGGAGCATTCCCGCGAGGCCAGCCGTTCCTTGGTCTGGCCCAGGAACTGGGGGTTGTCCATCTTTACCGAGAGCAGGTAGGAGCAGCGGTCCCAGACGTCCTCCGCGCTCAGCTTGACGCCGCGGGGCAGCAGGTTGCGCGACTCGCAGAACTCCCGGAAGGCTTCCAGCAGGCCCTGGCGCAGGCCGTTCACGTGGGTGCCGCCCTGGGTGGTGGGCACCAGGTTCACGTAACTCTCCGTGATCAGGTCTCCCGGTTCCGGCAGCCAGTGCGCCGCCCAGTCCACCTGCTCGTCATTGCCCTGCATGTGGCCGGTAAACGGCTCCACGGGCAGCAATTCGACACCGGACAGCATGCTTGAAAGATACGTGCTGATGCCGTCCTCGTAGTGCCATTCCGTCTGTTCGTTGGCGGCTTCATCGTCGAGCCTGACCGTCAGGCCGGGGCACAACACCGCCTTGGCGCGCAGCAGGTGTTTCAGCTTCGCCCTTGCCACCGTGACGGAATCGAAATACCCCGGGTCCGGCCAGAAGCGCAGGGTGGTGCCGGTGTTGCGTTTGCCGACCTCCCCTGCCACCTCCAGCGGGCTGACCGGCTTGCCGTCGGCAAAGGCCATGTTGTATTCGTTGCCGTCCCGCTTGACCCACACTTCCAGGTGTTTCGACAGGCCGTTGACCACGGACACGCCTACGCCGTGCAGACCGCCGGAGAACCGGTAATTCTTGTCGGAGAACTTGCCCCCCGCGTGCAGGCGGGTGAGGATGACTTCCACGCCCGGGAGTTTCTCGCCCGGGTGGATGTCCACGGGCATGCCTCGGCCGTTGTCCGTCACCGTGACGGAGTCGTCCTTGTGCAGGATGACCTCGACCCTGGTTGCATGGCCGATGATGGCCTCATCGACGCTGTTGTCCACCACTTCCTGCACCAGGTGATTGGGCCGGGAAGTGTCGGTGTACATGCCCGGCCGCTTGCGCACCGGCTCGAGACCGGTCAGTACTTCGATATCGGCGGCGGCGTAGGTGTCGGCCAAGTGTGGGTGTCCTCGTAAATGCTGCGAAAACCTGGGTTCGTAATGCCGGGCTTGACCCGGCATCCAGTTAAACAATGTGCCGCTGAAAGCGGCACTTTATTATACTGGATTCCCGCCTGCGCGGGAATAACGAAAGATGGGGTCAGAGTAAAAATTCTTACGACTCTTACTCTGACCTCTTTTTTCCTGACCACTTTAATTTTCTATGGGGACGGATTTAAAATCCGTCCCCAGGGCGACCTGCTTAATCCAGATCAGCAAGAAGCGATTTGCGTATTTCCACAGGTATGGGCGCTACCTGGCAGGTGTACTCCGCATGGCTGATGCCCGCGGAAATCTCCGCGCCCTGTCTCAGCGCGCCGATGTCTTCCGGCGACAATTCAAAGCGCATGAAGTGCACGGATGAGGTCTTGTCCCCGGTTGCGCGTTCCAGGTCTTCGTCACACACCGGCGTTATGACCGGGCCGGCGCCGACGCGCATCCAGACGCAGTCCTCCACACCGACCAGCTTTGCCAGCATCTCACTGCGTTCGGCGGGGTCGTCGTATTCCAGCATGAACGTGGCCTTCCAGTTATGCCCGTCCGGGACCAGCGGGTTGTAGGCCGCCAGTTCATCTTCGATGGCGTCGCGCTCGAAGATCTTCTCGATGCGCAGCATCTCCTGCACCTGGTACTGGATGGTCAGGCGGTCTTCAAAATACAGGTTGGCATTGGCGCCCAGCGCCAGGCGCCGCGCCTTCTTGTGCGCCATTACGCCGGCCCGGAAATCGCTGCGGATTTCCGCGTATTTTTCCAGTGTGTAGAGGTCTTCTCTGCCCAGTTTCTGCGGCATGGTTTACAGGCCGTAGGCGGTTCTCAGCAGGGAGAAGGCGGATTCGGCCGCGCCCGGACCAGCCTCCCCCATGCCGTTTTCAATCTGCGCGCCCGCCATGGGGCAATCGCTGACATAATGGTTCGCTTCGGCCTGCTTCACCTTGTTCACCACCGGACGGCATATTTTTGTCGATATGTCGTGGCTTTCGGCCTTGACCGCGTAGGTGCCGTCGTGGCCCGAGCAGCGTTCGATCACGTCGATCTCCGTGTCCGGGACCAGCGCCAGTATATCGCGGGTCTTCAGGCCGATATTCTGTACCCGCTGGTGGCAGGGCGCGTGGTAGGCAATTTTGCCCAGGGAATGCCTGAAATCCGTATTCAGCTTCCCTTCCCTGTGGCGCAGCATGAGGTATTCGAACGGGTCGTAAAACGCCTGGCGGACCTTCTCCACAACCTCATCACCGGGGAACATGAGGGGCAGTTCCTGCTTGAACATCAATACGCAGGACGGGATGGGGGCAACGATGTCCCAGCCCTGGTCCACCAGCGCCGCGAGTTGGGGAATATTGACCTCTTTTGCCCGTTCCACCGCTTCGAGATCGCCCAGTTCCAGCTTGGGCATGCCGCAACATTCTTCCTTTTGCGCCAGGGTGACCGGTATGCCGTTATGTTCGAATACGGCGACCAGGTCCTGCGCCACCCCGGGCGTATTCCGGTTGCAGTAACAGGTGACGAACAGGGCCGCCTTGCCGGTGGTGCGACCGGCTGCTTCGGCCGTGAGTTGCGCCGGCTGCCTGCCCTTCGCCCTGCTGCGGTACGGCCTGGAATGGAACTCCGGCAGGGGCGCATCGGCGTGTATGCCCACGGTTTTTTCCAGCAATTTGCGCAGCGGCCGGGTTTTATTTGCCGCGTTCGCCACCTGGGCAACAACGGGGATGCCGGCCAGGTTGCCGACGGCTTTTGTCGAGGTCAGCACCCGGTCGCGCCATTTCGTCCCGCCCTCACTGAAGTTCACGGCCTTGGCGCGCAGCATGAGGTGGGGGAAATCGACGTTCCACTCGTGGGGAGGCACGTAGGGGCACTTGGTCATATAGCAGAGGTCGCACAGGTAGCAATGCTCCACGACCTTGCCGTAATCCTCCTGCGCCACGCCGTCCACCTCCATGGTGTCCGACTCGTCGACCAGGTCGAACAGGGTGGGGAACGCATTGCACAGGCTGACACAGCGGCGGCAGCCGTGGCAGATGTCAAAGACGCGCTCCAGCTCCGCGTTCAGCGCCTCCCGGTCGTAGTAGTCCGGCTGTTTCCATTCAATGGGATGCCGGGTCGGGGCTTCCAGGCTGCCTTCGCGGATATCGATACTCATATGAGAAAAGGGGACAGGTTTGAAACCTGTCCCCGGTCAGTTGCAGGCCCGCTCAAATCAGGCGTCGAGGTTGTCCAGGGCCTTCTGGAAACGGTTGGCATGGGAGCGTTCCGCCTTGGCGAGTGTCTCGAACCAGTCGGCGATCTCGTCCAGACCTTCGTCCCGCGCAGTCTTTGCCATACCCGGATACATGTCGGTGTACTCGTAGGTTTCACCGGCAATGGCGGCTTTAAGGTTGTTCTCGGTGGAACCGATGGGCTCACCCGTTGCGGGGTCTCCTACCTCTTCCAGGTATTCCAGGTGGCCGTGGGCATGGCCGGTTTCGCCTTCTGCAGTCGAACGGAATACCGCGGATACGTCATTGAAGCCCTCCACGTCCGCTTTTTGTGCAAAATACAGGTAACGACGGTTGGCCTGTGACTCGCCGGCAAACGCCGCTTTCAGGTTTTCTTCGGTTTTGGTGTCTTTCAAACTCATCTTGCTATCTCCTGGTGATTGATCTGTTCTGGTTTTATTATGATTGAAACAGGTGTTGTCCAACCGGAATTTTACTAATCCCGCCGATAGTGTCAACTTGATCAATAAGGCAATTACATTGTATTTTTTAATCGTAAACATAGGTTTTATCAATAAGGTATGTAAACCATTGAGTTATTGATACAATCCCCGCATTCTTGACTGGAGACCCGCTTGTGTCTGAAAACAAATCCGAAATAGATTTTGAGAAAGCGCTGGCTGAACTGGAACAGCTTGTAGAAACCATGGAAAAAGGCGACCTTACCCTGGAAGAATCCCTGAAACAGTTCGAGCGCGGCGTAACCCTGACCCGCGCCTGCCAGAAGGCCCTGACAGAGGCCGAACAGAAAGTCCGCATCCTGACCCGTGACAACGAATCCGCTGAACTGGCCGAATTTGAAGCGGATTCCGACAATGGCGCATGAAAGGGGACAGATTTGAAATCTGTCCCTGCCCTGAACCAGAGTCTCATGAAATTTACCGAACGATTGGCAATCTACCAGGCGAGGGCGGAAGCCGCCCTGGACCGTTGGTTGCCGGCGGCGACGGAGAAGCCGGAATCCCTGAACGAGGCCGTTCGTTACTCGGTTTTCGGTGGCGGCAAGCGTATCAGGCCGGTGCTGGTTTACGCCGGCGGCGAGGCGTTCGGCGTTGCGCCGGCAGCGCTGGACGGCTGCGCCTGCGCAGTGGAAATGATCCATACCTATTCGCTCATCCATGACGACCTCCCGGCAATGGACGATGACAACCTGCGGCGCGGGAGGCCGACCTGCCACAAGGCTTACAACGAGGCTACGGCCATCCTGGCCGGGGATGCCTTGCAGGCCCTGGCATTCCAGGTGCTGGCGCAGGACCCCGCCATCGCGATACCCGCCGGACAACGCCTGAGGATGATCGACACCCTGGCGCAGGCCGCAGGACCCGGCGGAATGACCGGCGGGCAGGCCATCGACCTGGAGGCGGAGAACAGGATGCTCAACCTGGAGGAACTGCAAACCATGCACGAGCGCAAGACCGGCGCGCTGATCAGGACCAGCGTGGAATTGGGCTCGTTATGCGCGGACAAGGTCGATGAGCAACGATTCCGGAAAGTCTCGCGCTATGCGGACTGCATCGGCCTGGCATTTCAAATCCACGACGACGTACTGGACATCGAGGGCGATACCGAAACCCTGGGCAAACCCCAGGGTTCCGACCTGGAACGGAACAAGGCCACTTACCCCAACCTGCTTGGCCTTGACGGGGCAAAACGGGCTGCGCGGGAGACTCTGGACGAGGCCCTGGGTCACCTTGAGGATTTCGGTGAAGAAGCCGGGATGTTGCGGCAGATAGCTCTTTATATCGTAGAGAGGAATAATTAATGTGTCGCCTGCCGGCGACAGTTTGCTTCACTGGATTCCGGCCTTCGCCGGAATGACAAAGAGGGTGCCGGAACCGCGAAGAGGGCGCCAGCATGGGGAAGAAGGGGCCGGAATGACGAAGCTCTTGTTCGTCATGCCGGGCTTGACCCGGCATCCAGTGGAATACTCCGTCGCCACAGGCGACACTTTATTCACCCGCCCCCGGCCTTCGCCTCCTCCCACAACTCATCCATTCTCTCCAGTGACGCGGATTCCAGGTCCTCCCCTGCCTCCTCAAGCCTGGTCTGAATAAACCGGAAACGCTGCTCAAACTTGTTGTTTGCCTCGCGCAGCGCGGTTTCCGGGTTGACCTGCAGGCGCCTGGCGAGGTTGACCGCCGCAAACAACACGTCGCCCAGTTCCGATTGCAGGCGGGAGCGCTCTTCCGAGTCGGCCATGTCCTGTTTCAGTTCGTCGATTTCCTCTTCCAGCTTGGCCAGCGCCGGCGCCGGGTCATCCCAGTCGAAACCGGCCCGCGCCGCGCGTTTCTGCAGTTTCTCCGCCCGCTGCAGCGCCGGCAGGGCCCTGGCGATACTGCCGAGATAATCTCCGGCATTTTCCTCCCGTTTCATCTTCCCCCAGTTACGCTTCACCTCCTCTACCGTGTCAACCCGTTGTCCGGCGAAAACATGGGGATGCCTGCGGACCAGCTTCTCGCAGACGCCGCTCACCACGTCGGTAAATTCGAAACTGCCGGATTCGGCTGCCATGTGCGAATAAAAGATGATATGGAACAGCAGATCTCCCAGTTCGTCCATGATGTCTTCCATGCTGTTGCGCTCTATGGCGTCGACCAGTTCGTAAATTTCTTCCAGCGTATACGGAATGATGGTTTCCATCGTCTGCTGCCTGTCCCAGGGGCATCCCGTTTCCGGGTCGCGCAGCGCCGCCATTATGCCGATCAGCTCTTGTATTGGCTTCATCTTAACTATCCCACACAAAATCGCTTGTAATATCTTAATATTCTGGTAATTTTCGTTTTTTAACATTCCTCACGGAATTTACGGCAAGCCGCCGGACCTCCAGGGATGGGATCCGGCGCAGGATTATCAGATTAACACATGACACCGCTTATTTTACGACTGGATATATCCGGAACACCGGTCACCTGGGTTCCCTGGCAGGACGCGGTGAGCCTGTATTGCCGCGACATGGTGGGCTGGACCGCGGGCGATGAGACCTTCACGTTCCATGGCGGCACCTCGAGGCTCAGCGGCTTGCGTTCCTCCATATCGATCAATTCCATCATTGCCGTCAAACGGTCAAGAAATCACAGGCATATTTACCGGAGCATCCCGCCGTTGACCAATCGCGAGCTTTTTCAGCGCGATGCCCGCATCTGCATGTATTGCGGCCACCGCCATAGAGACAGTTCGCTGACCCGCGACCATGTCATCCCCATGTCCCGCGGGGGCAGGGACCGCTGGTCCAACGTGGTCACCGCCTGCCGTCAATGCAATACCCGCAAAGGCAACAGGACACCGGAAGAGGCAAAAATGTCGCTGCTGGCGGTGCCTTATGTGCCCAACTGGGCAGAGTATCTTGCGTTATCGAACAGGAAAATACTGGCCGACCAGATGGAATTCCTGAAAACCCAGTTTTCCGGCCGGAAGATGCCGTTCCATAATCAATGAAGATCATAATCAGCATATTAATCATCGGCCTGTCGCTGCAGGTCGGGGCTGCGGACCAGTCAGGCAATTATGCAATCTGGGGGAAAGGCCAGAAGTCCTGTTTCCGCTACCTGAAAGAACGCGCCGGGGGCATGGACCAGGCCTACAGGGAATATGTCATGGGGTACCTGACCGCGTACAACGCCGTGGCGCCGGAAACCTACAGTATTTCCAGGGATATGAACCTGGACCAGATCATGACCTGGCTGGACGATTATTGCGACGCGAACCAGGTGAACGGCCTCGAACAGTCCCTGCTCCAGTTCATCAACACCCACTATGAACAGCGTTACCGGATGCCGCCCGGCAGGATGGGTCGTTGAGAATCCGGGGTCAGGTCGCACAATGCACACTTTGGTATTTGCTATGTGATCCCGGATTCTCTGCAAGAGTGTGCATTGTGCGACCTGACCCCGGATTCTCGCGTGCAATATTTCCCGATTCGTGTTATAGTACGACTTTCAATATATTCAGGATTTTCTCATCTGCGGATTGAATCTGTCTGAAATATGCGTCATTATTGGCGGAATCGCTTAAAACCACTGTAACCGGGCAAACTGGAGAGTAAAACATGAAGAAAACCTTAGTCAAAGTAACATTTTTTGCGGCTGTACTGATGGTACTGGGAGGTTGCGCAACGGTTGAGCAACTTAACGAGGTCAGGGCAATTGCGGAAAGCGCTCAATCCGCAGCGGACAGTGCGGCCTCTGCAGCCAGCAGCGCTTCCTCAGCAGCGGACAGCGCAGCAGCAGCAGCCAACCAGGCAATGGATGCGGCAAGTTCGGCCCAGTCTGCAGCCGATGCGGCGATGGCCTGCTGCAACGAAAACACCAGCAAGCTGGATCGCATGTTCGAAAAAGCGATGCAGAAGTAACAGCCTGACTGACTGATTGTACAACTACATGCCGGCCGGTGCGTTGTAACATGACAGCGCACCGGAGGGTGTATTTCGCGTCACTGCACTGACGCGACTCCCTGTTTCTCCCGACCTTCCGGCTCTGCTGCGGCAACCACCCCGATTTCGACCGGGATTCCGTCGCTTTCGGCAATCACCGTTTTCACCAGGTCCCAGTCCACCTGGTATCCCCTTTCACCGGTAACGTCTATCAGCATTTCCACCACACTGGTCAGGTTCCCTTCGAACTGTTCCGCGTCCTCCTCCAGGTACGGATGCGCCTCCAGGTAGATTTTATCTTCCAGCCGGCCTACCTTGTAAGGCTGGTTGACGATGCGCACCGGCGTATTCAGCTTGACCTGCCGGTACAGGCTTTTGATGTCTTCAGGGTACAGGCGGATGCAGCCGTGGCTGACGCGCATGCCTATGCCGAACGGTTTGTTCGTGCCATGAATAATATACTCGGGCATTCCCAGCCTCATCATATAGTTGCCCAGGGGGTTTTTCGGCCCCGGAGGCACCCGCTTGGGTAGCGGATCACCCATTTCCGCATGTTCCTTGCGGATCGATTCGGGCGGATACCAGGAAGGCCGGGTCTTCTTCTGGATAATCCGGGTATCCAGGTACGGCGTCGCCCAGCCCTGGCGCCCTACCCCGATTGGGTGGGTGATCACCTCGGATGCCTGGCCGGCATCCTGCGGAGGATAGTAGTAAAGGCGCATCTCCGGTATGTTCAGCACAATGCCCACTTTGGGGGCGCCCGGCAAAACATACCGGGTCGGCAGCACGATTTCGGCGCCCTGGCCGGGCAACCAGGTGTCCACGCCGGGATTGGCCAGTTTGATCTCCCTGAAGCCCAGCCCGTTGGCCCTGGCTATGTCGGGGAGCGTGTCTTCTTGCCTGGCCTGAACTGTTTCCATGGCGCCGACCATTGAATCTTCAGGACTCTCCAGGGTGTAGGAAACCGTGGCCCGGACCGGCGCGTAAGCGGATATGGCTACCATGATGACGGCAACCCGTAATGAGAAGCGTCTCAACATATCACCGGGCATCAGTATTCCTTCAGTCTCGGCATCAGTTCAACCAGGTTGCAGGGCCGGGTCCGGAAGTCAAGCTGGTGCGAGATAATGCTGTCCCAGGCGGTGGCGCAGGCGCCGGACGACCCCGGCAGGCAGAAAATATAGGTGCCGCCGGCTACCCCGGCAAGGGCCCGCGACTGCAACGACGACGTGCCTATCTCCTGGTAGGACAGGTACCGGAACAGTTCGCCGAAACCTTCGATCTCCTTGTCGAACAGGACGGAAACGGCCTCCGGCGTGCCGTCACGACCGGTAACTCCCGTGCCCCCCGTAGCCAGGACCGCATCCACCTCCGTATCCGCGCACCAGCGCGCAACCTCTGCCCGGATCCGGTAAATATCATCCGGCACGATGGCCTTTTCATGCAGGCGGTGACCCGCCTCCTCCAGCCTGCGCACCAGAAGTTTCCCGGACTTGTCGGTCTTTTCCGTACGCGAATCGGAGACGACCAGTACGGCGATGTTCAGCGGCTTGAATTCTCTGTCTGACACGTCTTACCCGGATACTAAAAGGGGATAGTATAGACTATACGTGATGACATAAATAGCTTCCTGTAGTTCGTCATTCCGGGCTTGACCCGGAATCCAGTAGACTACAAAACTCCTTATAAGGAATGTTTTTTTTGACTGGATTCCGGGTCGAGCCCGGAATGACGAATTTACTTTGACCCCTTATATCCAGCTCGCGGCCGCGCGGTAATACCAGAGCAGGGCCAACGCCCGCGCGATGAAAAACGCCATCAGCGCCAGCCATAAACCGTGGTTGCCGAGCCCCTGCAGCAGGTACCAGCAGGGAAGATAGACGATGAAGGTCGAAAACAGCATGGCGTTCCTGAGTTCCCTGCCCCGGGTGGCGCCGATGAATATACCGTCCAACAGGAAGCACCACACGGAGATGACCGGCGCGGCGATCATCCAGGGCAGGAACAGGTAAGCGGTCTCCCGGACTGTCTCGATGTCCGTCATCAGGTTGAGCAGCCTGTTACCGGCGACGATGAACAACAGGGAATAAAGCAACGCAACGCCGCCGCCCCAGGCCATGGCCGTACGGACGGACTCGCGCAACTCCTCAGGGGCTCTTGCGCCGACGGCCTTGCCGACCAGGGCCTCTGCGGCATTGGCGAAACCGTCCAGGCCCAGGGCCACCAGCAACAGGAAGTTCAGCAGGATGGCATTCGCCGCCAGGACCAGTTCTCCCTGGTTCGCCCCCTGCCTGGTAAAAAATGCAAACGCGAAGATCAGGCATAAGGTCCTGATAAAGATATTCTGGTTCAGCAACAGCAGCGAGGTAAAATCCTGCCTGTCCAGTATAACCGCCCTGCGCCAGCGGCCGGCATGCCGTTTCAGTTCACCGTGGATGAACAGCCCGGCAAGTGCGCTGCCGCAGAACTGGGAAATGACGGAAGCCAGGGCCACGCCGCGCACGTCCAGGTGCAGGCCGAAGACAAACACGAAGTCGAGCACGATATTCAGAACGCCGATCAGCAGGGTGACATAAAACGTGGCCCGTGCATTCTGCATGCCCAGCAACCAGCCGATGAAAGTCATGTTCAGCAATACGGCGGGCGCGCCCCAGACCGCCCAGTAGAAGTAAACCTCGGCATTGGTCCTGACGTCCGGAGTTCCGCCGACAAGGTTGAGGCCCAGGTTAACGACGGGGGTCTGGAGCAACAGTATGGCCAGGGCTATGAGAATCGCCAGGAAGCAACTGTGCAGCAGCGTCGACCTGATACGGTCATTGTTTTCATCTCCCTTGAACTGGGCCACAACGCCCACGGTGCCCATGCGCAGAAAGCCCATGCCCCAGTAAAGGAAGCTGAAAATCACACCAGCCACTGCCACCGCGCCGATATAGGCAGGTGTCTCCAGGTGGCCGACCACTGCCGTATCGACCATTCCCTGAAGGGCAACCGTCAGGTTGGACAGGATTAACGGACCCGCCAGCCGCAGCAGGCGGTTATGACGGTTTGACATCCATGCTAATTACCTGTTCCCCATCTACCAAAAAAGAAATGCTGGCCGGCAGGATTGCGTTTTCTCGGTGCGAACTCCCTCTCCTGCCGTTCTTCAGGGACGTCCTCCCGCGCGGTTTGATAGCCGATGGCGATCATGGCCATGGGCGTGTGATCGTCAGCAATGCCGAACGCCTGTATGGACTTGTCTGCATCGAAACCGCCCATCTGGTGCGCCATGAGGCCCAGGTCGGTGGCCTGCAGGCATAAACTGATGGCCGCGGCGCCGGTATCGTACTGCGCCCACCTGTTCGGATCGCCGTTATGTTTGAAGCGTTCCACTGCGACCGCCAGAATAAGCGCCGGCGCATGCTGCGCCCAGGCGCGATTCCCCTCCACCACGCAGTCCAGGGCAGTCTGCCAGGCCGCCTCGTCCCTGGAGCGGTCACAGATGATGAAGTTCCAGGGCTGGGCGCCGTAACAGGACAGGGCCCACCTGGCCGCCTCGATACAGGCGGTAAGTTTCTCGGCTTCCACCGGCCGGCCGGGGTTGTATGACACGCCGCTCCAGCGCCGGGCGATGAGGTCATTGACAGGGACTGAGGTAATCGCTTTCTTTTCGAACATTATTGTATTTCCATGGTTGAACGGGGATTGCCCGTCATTATATCGGTTTCGTCAATCCATGCGACAACTGCCGCGCAATCAGTCCCGGCGCAATCGATCCGAGGTTGCAATCGGCGTCCGGAAGTTCATGACGACGATGCCGGAGGAGATGACAAAGGTGAGCAATGTCGCCAACTGGATCATGTACGAGGTGTTCTGCGAAATGAAGCGCGCCTCGGCCGCCAGCACCGCGATCAGGAAGGAGAACTCGCTGATCTGCCCCAGCCGGAAGCCCACCTCCCTGGAAATAGCGCGTTTTTCATGGGCCTTGACGAACAGCTTCTCAAAGATGAAGGGTTTGATGACCAGGGCGCAGACCGCGAGCGCTGTGGCCGGCAGTATGATTGTCGAGATGATGTCCAGGTTGAAACTGGCGCCCAGGGAAAAGAAGAACAGCACCAGGAAGAAATCCCGCAACGGTTTCAGTTTCATGGTGATAAACAGGGCGATGGGGCTGGCCGCCAGGGTGATGCCGGCGATGAACGCGCCGATCTCCCGGGACAGCCCCAGCATGACGGACACTTCGGCGACGGCCAGGCACCAGGCGATGGCCAGCAGGAAGATATACTCGTGGATCTGGTCGAAGCGCTGGATCAACCTGACGATGACGTAGCGCTCGAAGAACCAGGAGATAAGGATCAGCAGCGGCAGCGTGAGTATCTGCATGGTGATGTCCAGCAGCAACTGGTCGTTTTTTCCGTATCCCTGGAGCATCAGCAGAATGACGATCGCAATCAGGTCCTGGATTAACAATACGCTGATGATCATCTGTCCCGTGTGGCGGTGGTGCAACGCGGTGGTGGGCAACAGTTTCACGCCGATGATGGTGCTGGAGAACATCATGATGGAACCGATCAGCAGCGCCTCGGCCAACGGGTAACTGAAACCCAGGGCAATGCCGAAACCCGCGGCAAAAAACAGCAGCGAACTCAGTAACGTGACCCACATCGCCTCACCCAGCATCTTCCACAGCTCCTGGGGGAACAGGTCCAGCCCGAGCAGGTAGAGCAGGAACACGATGCCGATATGCGATATGTCGGCTATGAGTTCGGGATCATCGACCAGCCCCATGCCCCAGGGCCCAAGGATGACGCCTAGCACGATATAGGCGACGATCACGGCTTGGCGCGCATACAGGGCCAGCGTGGCCAGCACCGCCGCGCCGGTAAAAATCAGGAACAGGGAAAACTCGATCTCATGCAAAGCCGTCATGAGATATAAAATACCATGATAGTCCGCAGGTGACGCAGATTAACGCAGATTATTTTTTGAATATGTTTGTAATCGTCTTTTCTGCATTAACCCGTCATTCCGGCGAAAGCCGGAATCCAGTCAAATAACGGGTCGCCCTTCGGGCGACACAATGTCCCACTGGATGCCGGGTCAAGCCCGGCATGACGAACACAGGAGCAAAGTTATTTTAAATAACGTTATCTGCGTCATCTGCGGATAAATTCTCCGCGGATAAATCTTCCGCGGATTTTTTCATCAGGTAGATGATCAGCAACAACGCCGGCGCGCCCAGCACCCCGGCATAAAGGAAAAACCAGGCGTAACCCGCGGCCTCGACCACGATGCCGGAAAAACCGCCGATGATCTTTGCCGGCAGGGTCATCAGGGACGAAAACAGGGCGTACTGGGTCGCGGTGTACGTGGTATTGGTGAGGCTGGAGAGGTAGGCGATGAAGGCCGAGGTGGCGAAACCGCCGCTCAGGTTGTCCATACTGATCACGACGGCCAGGCTGGCCACGTCGGGATCGCTCATCGCCAGCCAGACAAAGAACAGGTTGGTGACGGGCACCAGGACGGCGCCCACCAGCAGCGGTTTGTAAATCCCGTAGCGCAGGACGAAGATTCCGCCCAGGCCGGCGCCGAGGATGGTCATGAAGAACCCGAATACCTTGGTGACATTGGCGATCTCGACCTTGCTGAAACCAAGGTCAAGGTAAAACGGGTTGGCCATCACGCCCATGGTGATGTCGCTGAGCCGGAACGTCCCGATCAGCAGCAGGATCACCAGGGCCAGCAAGCCGTTCCTGCGGAAGAACTCGACGAAGGGACTGACCACGGCGCCGGTGAACCAGGCGGCGAACCGGGTCAGCGCATGGTGGTTGCTCTCCAGGCCCAGTTTCCGCTCCAGTTCGTTTTCCAGGTCGCCGGCTTCCGCGGAGACCGGGTGATCCGGTTCGGCAATAACCAGGGTCGTGATGATGCCGATGCCCATCAGGCAGGCCATGGTGAAATACGCGTGTTGCCAGGTCTGGCCCGCGGCAATGTAAAACGCGCCGGCGCCGGCGACCAGCAGCGCCACCCGGTAGCCGAACACGTAGCTGGCGGCCATCGCCCCCTGCAACAGGCGGTCCACCGCCTCGATGCGGTAGGCGTCGATAGTGATGTCCTGGGTGGCCGAGCCGAATGCGACCAGCAGCGCGAAGATCGCGATCTGCTGCAGGTGCGCCTGCGGGTCGCTCATGGCCATCCCTGCAAGGCCCAGGGCAATCAGGAACTGGGCCGACAGCATCCAGGAACGCCTTTTACCCAGCCGCCCGGTCAGGAAAAAAATCGGCGTCCGGTCCACCACCGGCGCCCAGAACACCTTGATCGAGTAGGTAATGCCTATCCAACTGAAAAAGCCGATAGTGGACAAGGCCAGTCCGGAATCCCGCAACCACGCGGACAGGGTGGAAAATACCAGCAGGAACGGCAACCCTGCCGAAAAACCGAGCAGGCTCATGGCGATGACGCGCGGGCGGCTGTAAACCGCTAACGCTTCTCGCCAGTCTCTTCCGGTTTTATCAATCATCAAATACTGACCCCTGAGCCCTAGCCCCTAACCTGGCCCAGCCAGAACCAAAACTCGTTCGTCATTCCCGCGCAGGCGGGAATCCAGTGGACCACACGTCCCGGAGGGACACTTTATAACGTGTCGCAAGCGACAAGTTAATCGACTGGATTCCTGCCTTCGCAGGAATGACGAACGAGATTCCTTGCCATTTTGCACAAGATTTTACGGATAAGGGACTAATTCTTCAGTTCCTCTTCCGACATGTGGTGCCTGGAATGCACCGGACGCATCAGGGCATTGCTTACCAGCGCAATGGCCAACAACAGGGCCATGAGATACATGGTGCTGTTATACAGGTTCGGGGTCGGATCGACGGCGCCGGCCGGCGCGATGTCCATGAGGCTGGCGATGGTCACGGTCTTTGCCTGCACCAGCGCCGGCAACTGGTCGAGACCGGCGCCGAATGACTCGGCGAATACCGCCGGGTCGATCTTGGTGACCAGGTCGTCGATGGCCTTTGTCACGGCGTTCTCCCGCAATGACGTAATCGCCAGGGGTCCCAGCACGCCGGCGGTGCTCCAGGAGGTCAGCAGGCGGCCGTGAATACCGCCGACGTAGCGTGTCCCGAAAATGTCCGCGAGGTATGCGGGTATTGTGGCGAACCCGCCCCCGTACATGGTGAAGATGATCATGGTGGCCGCGTAGAAATACACCAGCCAGACCACCGCGGGGTTGACGCTGACCTGCTGGGCGGTATAGGGGATGGAGCAATACAGCAGGATGCCCAGCGCAAAGAAGATCCAGTAGGTATTGCGCCGCCCGATGTAATCCGACGTGCTGGCCCAGATAAACCGGCCCACCATGTTGAATATGCTGATCATGACGACGTAGGTGGCGGCAAACGCCCCGTCGACGATATGCGGCAGGGTCGTACCGAATATCTCGGTCATCATGGTCTTGGCTACGCCCAGCACGCCGATACCCGCGGTGACGTTGAAACAGAGCACGATCCACAACTGGTAGAACTGCCGCGTCTTCAGGGCCTGGTCGATGTCCACGTGGTTGCGGGTCATCATCCGCTTCTGCGCGTGCGCCTCGTCCGGGGGAGTCCAGCCTTCCGGCTGCCATCCGGGCGCGGGCAGACGATAGGAAAACGCGGCGATCATCATGATGACGAAGTAAATCACGCCCATGGTGAAAAAGGTCTGGGCGACACCGACAGAGCCGGTGCCCACCAGGTAAACGCCCTCCGGTCCCGGAATCACCATCTGCGCCACCTCGTTGGCGCCGACGACAACCACTTCGCGCAGTTCCCCGCCGACTTCCGCGAAGCGCCGGCCTGCCTGGGTAACCAGGTCGAGCTCGGCCACTGCGCCCAGGTATTCGGGCGCACGGTAGAAATACTGGATGAAAAACTCCTTCAGGGGCGCGCCGATCATGGCGCCGCCGCCGAAACCCATTATCGCCATGCCCGTGGCCATGCCGCGCCGGTCCGGGAACCAGCGGATCAGGGTGCTGACCGGTGAAACATAACCCAGGCCCAGGCCGCACCCGCCCAGCACGCCGTAGCCCAGGTACAGCAGCCACAACTGGTGGGTGACGATGCCGACTCCGCCGATGATGAAACCGCCGCCCCAGCAGCAGGCCGATACCACGCCTACCATGCGCGGGCCCACCGTCTCCAGCCACCTGCCGGCGATGGCCGCCGCCAGCCCCAGGACTACAATCGACACGGTGAATATCCACACGACGTCCTTCAGGGTCCAGTCATCGGCGGCGCTGAGCGCCACCCCTACGTGCTTGATAAGGGCAGGGTTGAAGATGCTCCAGGCGTACACCGAACCGATACACAGGTGAATGCCGAGAGCGGCCGGGACGATCAACCAGCGATTGAACCCGGGTTTTGCGATTATGTGTTGTTTGGACAGGATGCCCAACATAATGTATTCCTCTTACCTATTATTCTTATCTGTTTGTTTGTACAAAGATTACCAACATCACTTGTCCAACCTGGATTTCAGTTGGACTATTATGTCTGTTATAAGGATTAAATCAATACAGGCATTGACTTCAGGATCGGGCTTGTATATATTATTTCAGGAATTATCGGAAGATTGTATGAAAAAACCGCTTACAGCATGTCAAATGGCGAATAAGATGGCAGCAGAACAGCTAGCGCCATTGCGAACATACCTGCTCAATGGAAACAAAGGAAAAGATATCAAGTGCCGCCGTGCGAAAATTTCAACGTCGAAAGAGTCACTTACAGCTGGCCAAATGGCGAGCGAATTAGCTGCTAAACAACTGGAACCCATAAGGAAGTACTTATTGGATTAATCCAATCTGAACGATGAACAGGGAAGTCAAGTCAGATCCCGGCAATAAACTACTACGCCCACTTTACACTGAAGCGGACCGTCGGCGCGAGCAAGACACGCCTGAGAAAGCTCCCTACAGGAGTGACTTTCGCAGAGATTACGCTCGACTTTTACACTGTCCTTCTTTTCGCCGTCTGCAAGGAAAAACGCAGTTATTCCCAGGAATTGAATCGGACTTCTTTCGTAACCGACTGACTCATTCCTTGGAAGTTGCCCAGGTTGCCAAGGCAATCGCCCTACGTTTAAATCATGAACACAATTATTTTAATGAATACCCAATAGATATAGATCTGGTTGAAACTGCCGCGTTGGCTCATGATCTCGGTCATCCTCCCTTTGGACATACAGGCGAGAAAGCACTTGATGGTTGCATGAAAGACTACGGAGGCTTCGAAGGAAACGCCCAAACATTGAGAATTCTGGCTCGACTGGAAAAGAAAAAAAGACCCGGATCTGATGATAAAGCAGACGGTGAGGACCCTCGAACCG
This sequence comes from Gammaproteobacteria bacterium, assembly GCA_965204045.1. Lineage (GTDB taxonomy): Bacteria > Pseudomonadota > Gammaproteobacteria > Eutrophobiales > Eutrophobiaceae > JAAXHV01. The sequence continues at coordinate 2,035,926 of CBDBDW010000002.1, read as the reverse complement.
GACTCGGTCTGGCCCATCGAACACTTGCAGCAGTTTTGAAGTATGACCACTGTATTGAGGTACAGCGTAATACAGATACATCACTGCAAAAAGGATATTACCATTCAGAGAACCCCCTGGTAGATCGAATTAAGCAGTCTGTTATCGGGGCAAACTCAAATGTTAGTGAATTTAAGACTATTGAGTGCCAGATTATGGATTTAGCGGACGATATCGCATACTCAACTTATGACCTTGAAGATGCCTTAAAGGCTGGTTTCGTTTCTCCGACCGGAATGATTTCAGCCACTTCTGATAAAACAATTATTGAATCTCTTGTAAAAAAGGTAAAAATTCCAAGAGAGCAATTTATGGAAATCATCATAGAACTCTGGATTGGCCATATATTTGCCTGGGAGCGTGAATCTCTTGATATTAGCCCTGATGAGTTCAAGAGGCCAGAAACTCTGGCATTATTGGTTGCTCACTTTGATCGGGTGGCGCGGAACTTGAGTAACGAAGGGGATCTTCGAACCAAATTCACATCGGAACTTATCGGTGAATACATTGACGGTATTAACGTTGAAATCAATTCAGAAATTCCTGCACTTTCGAAAATTACGCTTAACCCGGATTTACAGAAACGGGTTGATGTACTAAAGCATCTGACCTATGAACTCGTCATACAGTCTCCTCGTTTGAAAACAGTAGAATACCGTGGCTCAAAAATCGTTAAGGAAATTTTCGACGCTTTAACTGAACCGGATGGTAACCTGCTGCTACCGGATGACTATCGAGACCTGCTTGGCGATTGCGCGAATGATACAGATCGTAACCGTGCCATCTGCGACTTTATCGCCGGCATGACAGATCGTTATGCGATTGAGTTTTATGGGCGGTTAAAGTCCGAAAGCGCTCAGACAATTTTCAAACCCCTATAATCTGCCTTCTGAGAATAATCATTGTAAATTAGCAAAATAATATCCTATGCTTTGTACTTAATACGTGGGGGAGGCTTCAAGTTGATCTTCGCCGCTTAAATCATTCGCGGGGACAGAATTAATTCTGTCCCCGGCCTGACTTAGATTTCATCGGGGTGTGCAGAACCTTGCTCATGAATGTTTAGAATATGAGTTCAATATTATGAAAAAGTGGATATTAAAACAGTCAAAAGCCAAGAGTGCTGGTCGTGTTGGTGTAATCAAGATCACCAACAATAATCTGTCAGGTGATTTTATGAAGTTAGACAAACTTGGCGACTATGAATATAGGTATTACCCAAATTCAGTCGGTATATATCGAATAATTAACAATGCAAGCTCTGCTGAAAAAGCCATGAAAGGTTGTATTCTGGTTTATAAATATGATGGAGAAGGTAGTCTCAGATATTTAAGTGTTGAAGATGAAGATGTTAGACAAATTTCAGATGAACACTTGCAGGATGCTGATTACATTAATCAATTAGGAACTGCAACCCACAATTTGAGATATGGCAGAAACCCTGGCAGTTAGGCAAGATTTCCTTTCCTCACACAATCTCACCCAGCTTGTGGGACGCACAATTGAAAAAATTGTGGGTAAAGCTCAACCTCTTTGATACCAGACGTATAAATTGAATTTATCGAAAATTTCTCCTAGGCTATAATATTGCGCCGCGTAGTAGATTCAGGGGCTGCTTATTTCAAAATACTGCGACAGCATGAGACAGGAAAACGTATTAGTCGACAATTTCGGCCGCACGGTCAACTATGTCCGTATCTCGGTCACGGACCGCTGCGATTTCCGTTGCGTGTACTGCATGGATGAGGAGATGCAGTTCGTGCCCAGGGCCAAACTGCTGTCGCTGGAAGAGATCGGGGTGATTGCCCGGGCCTTTACCGAGCTTGGCGTCGGCAAGATCCGCATTACCGGGGGCGAACCGCTGATCCGGCGCAACATCATCAAGCTGTTCCGCGATATCGGTCAACTGGACGGCCTGGATGAACTGGTGCTCACCACCAACGGTTCGCAACTGCCGAAACTGGCGGGCGAACTGAAAGACGCCGGGGTGAAGCGCATCAACATCAGCCTGGATTCCCTGGACCCGGACAAGTTCAGGCGCCTGACCCGCGTCGGGGAACTGGACAAGGTGCTGGCCGGCATCGATGCGGCCCTGGCGACCGGCTTCGAGAAGATCAAGATCAACTCGGTTATCCTGAAGAACCGCAACGACGATGAAGTGACGGACCTGGTTGAGTTTGCCTCAACACGCGGCATGGACATCAGTTTCATCGAGGAAATGCCCCTGGGCGTCATCGGTGAACACGACCGCGCCGAGGCGTATTATTCAAGTGATGAGATCAGGGCCGACCTGGAACGGCGCTATACGCTGTTGCCGACCACCGAGACGACCGGCGGCCCGTCGCGCTACTACAGGATTGTCGAAACCGGCACCCGCGTGGGCTTCATCTCGCCCCACAGCCATAACTTCTGCGACAGTTGCAACCGGGTCAGGCTCACCTGTGAAGGCCGCCTGCTGCTCTGTCTGGGCCAGGAACATTCCGTGGACCTGCGCCAGGTCATCCGCACCCATCCCGGCGACATGGACCGGTTGAAGCAGGCGTTGCGACGCTCCATGGACATCAAACCCAAGGGACATGAATTCGATCTTTCCTCCAAACCCGTCATTTTCCGCCATATGAACATGACCGGGGGCTGAGCCGGGAAAGGGATATAATGCCCGACCTCTGCTTTATTCCGGCAAAGGCGGCATCAACATGAATAACTCTTCAATTCGCGGGCCGGAAATGACCGACGCCGGCATCGAACCTACCATCGCCGTCGAAGCGGTCGACGAGTTCCGCAATGTCCGGGAAATGTATATCGCCGACGAACGGCCCCTGACCATCTACGTTGACAGCTACGAGATCGTCACCCTGATGACCCTCGGCAAGACCCCGGAACTGCTGACCCTGGGTTACCTGAAAAACCAGGGCATCGTCGGGGACATCAATGAGATCCGTTCGGTGCAGGTGGACTGGGAAGTGAACGCCGCGGCAGTGGCCACCTGGTCGGAACGGGACGACTGGAAAGAGCGGCTGGGGCCGAGAATCGTGACCACGGGCTGCGGCCAGGGCACGGTGTACGGCGATATCCTGGAGCAGATCGAGCAGGTAGAATTGCCGGAGACACGGCTCAAACAGTCGGACATCTACGCCCTGCTGAAAAACCTGGCCCGTTTTAATGACGTTTACAAAAGCGCCGGCGCGGTGCATGGCTGCGCCCTGTGCGCCGGCACGGAAGTGGCCGTCTTCATCGAGGACGTGGGCCGGCATAACGCGGTCGACGCGATTGCCGGACAGATGTGGCTGGAAGGCACGCCGGGACATGACAAGCTGTTTTACACTACCGGCCGCCTGACCTCGGAAATGGTGATGAAAGTGGCGCAGATGGGTATCCCGGCCCTGCTGTCCCGTTCGGGCATCACCCAGATGGGCCTGAAGCTGGCAAAGGACTTCGGCGTCACCCTGTTCTCCCGGGCCCAGGGCAAGCATTTCCTGGTGTATAACGGCGCCGAACATATTGAATTCGACGTGTCCCTGCCGCCGAAACGCGCGGTTGCCAACCTGAAGAGCGCCGGCTGAACCATTCAGCGGATCCCAGCATGAAAAAAACCGGGATTACCGGCGTTATCCTTGCCGGGGGGGAGGCCAGGCGCATGGGCGGCGGCGACAAGGGGCTGGTGGAGCTGCGCGGCAAACCGCTGGTCGAACACGCGCTTGCGGCGTTATCCCCGCAGGTTAACACGGTCATCATCAATGCGAACCGGAACCGGGAACGCTATGCCGCCTACGGCCATCCCGTTATTGCGGACAGCAGGCAGGGTTTTCAGGGACCGCTGGCCGGTATGTTGAGTTGTATCGAAGCAGCGGGGACGGAATTCATCGTCTCGGTGCCCTGCGATTCGCCGTTGCTGCCGGATGACCTGGTTGCCCGCCTGTTCAGGCAACTGAGTGAGGAGGAAGCGGACATCAGCGTCGCCCATAACGGTGACAGGATGCAGCCGGTGTTTACTCTCATGCCCACCTCCCTGGCGCCCTCCATGCAGGCGTTTCTCGATGGCGGCGGTCGCAAGATAGACCGGTGGTTCGAGCAGCACAAGCTGGCCGTGACGGATTTTTCCGACAAACCGGAATGCTTCAGGAATATCAATAACCCGGCAGAACTGGCGCAGATGGAGGCGCAACTGAATGGACCAACTCCCTGACATTCCGTTGATGGGTTTTGCCGCCTGGAGCGGCACCGGGAAAACGACCCTGCTGGTCAACCTGCTGGGTATCTTCACCTCGCTTGACCTGCGCGTGGGCATCATCAAGCATGCGCACCACACGTTTGAAATCGACTATCCGGGCAAGGACAGTTATGAACTGCGCAAGGCCGGCGCCAGCCAGGTATTGATCGGCTCGAGAAAGCGCTGGGCGCTGCTGGTGGAAAACCGGGACGGGGACAACAAACCGCTGGAACACCATATCCGGAACCTGGACCTGGACAACCTGGACCTGGTGCTGGTGGAAGGCTTCAAGCCCGAAGCCATCCCCAAGATAGAACTGCACCGGCCAAGCCTGGGACATGATTTACTGTATCCGGACGATGAGAGTATCATAGCGGTGGCGACCGATACGGAGTTGTCCGTAGATACGAAACTGCCGTTGCTGGACCTGAACGATGCGCAGCAGATCGCGCAATTTATTATTGAGCGCTACGGTTTGGGGGCGATCGCCGGGGACAGATTTTAAATCTGTCCCCACTGATACCAGTATTGTTAATACAATGAAGATAGAAAAAGACCCCAGTTGCAGGGACGACTTTGACCCCAGGTCACTGTCCGCCGACGCCGCGCTGGAGCAGATAAAAGCCGGCGTCAACCGCGTCAGGGGCATCGAGAAAATTGCCATACGGGAGGCGCTGAACCGGATACTGGCGGAAGACATCCGTTCCCGCATCAACGTGCCGTCCGGCACCAACTCCGCCATGGACGGTTACGCGGTGAATGGAGCGGATATCCCCTCCGGCGGCACTGCCGGGTTGAATGTGCTGGGCACGGCCTGGGCCGGCAAGCCGTTTGCAGGCACTGTCACTCCCGGAAACTGCGTACGCATCATGACCGGGGCGATCATGCCTGAGGGCGCCGACACTGTGATCATCCAGGAAGACGTCCAGACCGACGGTTCCGGAATCAGGATCGACGGCAGCACCCGCAAGGGCGACAACGTGCGCCAGGCGGGCGAGGACATCGCTGCCGGCGACCTCATACTGACTGCAGGCCGGCGCCTGAACCCCGCCGACATCGGCCTGATTGCCTCGCTGGGCATTGCCGAGGTGAGCGTGGTGCGCCGCCTGCGGGTGGCGTTTTTTTCCACGGGGGACGAACTGCGTTCCATCGGCGAGACCCTGAACGACGGCGCGATCTATGACAGCAACCGCTACACCCTGCACGGCATGCTGGAACGTATGGGTACCGATATTATCGACATGGGCGTGATAAAAGATGACCTTGAGGCCCTGGAAGAGGCCTTTTCCATCGCTGCCGCCAATGCCGACGTGCTGATCACTTCGGGCGGCGTCTCCGTGGGCGAGGCGGATTACATCAAGGAGATCCTGGCCAAACTGGGGCAGGTGGATTTCTGGAAAGTGGCCATCAAGCCGGGCCGGCCGCTCGCCTTCGGCCACGTGGGCGATGCGGTGTTCTTCGGCCTGCCGGGCAACCCGGTTTCCGTCATGGTGACGTTTTACGAATTCGTGCAGCCGGCGTTGCGAAAAATGATAGGCGAGAATGATGCCGGCATCCTGACCCTGAAAGCGCGCTGCGATTCCAGGTTGAAGAAACGCCCGGGCCGGGTGGAATACCAGCGCGGCATCCTGCAACAGGACGGGGACGGCAACCTGGTGGTGGTCAAGACCGGCGCCCAGGGCTCCGGGATACTCACTTCAATGTCGCAGGCCAACTGCTTCATCATCCTGCCGATTGATTCAGAAGGCGTGGAACCGGGGATGTACGTGGATATCCAGCCTTTTTCCGGCCTGGTTTGATTTGTACGTGCGTAAGTAGAAAGACATTTCTATGAGCAAACTCACAAAAAAACAAAGGTCTGAAATTGAAACACTGGCTTCGATGGCGGACGGGGAAATAGATACGTCTGAGATTCCGGAGACGGCTGATTGGAAAAATCCCGTCATAGGGAAATTCTACCGTCCCGTCAAAAAACAGGTCTCTTTACGCCTGGATGCTGATATGCTCGAGTGGTTCAAAGTTCAGGGCGGCAAATATCAGACTCATATTAATCAGGTTTTACGCCGTTATATGGAAGTCAAGCAGGCAAGCAAATAACTCCTCCATCAGCATCATCAGCATTGTTTTTATCAGGCATTCGTCTAATCAATCCAAGCGAAAATATTCATCAGAAAAAGTTTTCTGTGCATCATTGTCGGCAGCCCGTGTTCCTGCTGATGCCTCATCTCCTTTGCAAAATTGGCGCTCTGGCTTTTCCGCAGCCTCTGACGCCTTATTCTTCAAGGTTTTTATGAATCTTGAATCCAAGCTCAGTTGATTAGAAATTGGTTGCAAGGCGGTATCTAATCGAAATGTACTCACTATGTCCTTTTTCCAAATTAGTTCAAATTCATAGTGCTTGATAGACCAGCCCAGTCCCCATCGAGGATACGTTTTAATTTGGATAGATAGCCTTTCATTTTTTATTTCTTCATCAATAAAAAGGACGGCAGCCTGGTGTGCCGCAGTTTTTCTACCTTGCCAGCTGCACTTCCGCTCAGCTGCCCATCTCTTGATCCTGCCTAATTTTTCTCTTTCAACATCGACAGTTTTGTCAATTTCCTTCTTGGCTTCCTGTATTATGAAACGATGCAGTTTTTTCACTGCTTGCTCACTACGGATTCCTTCTTTGACCTTGTCCCGTGCAATATAGTCAATACATGCAATCAGTACCAGAAATGCCAGAACGATGATTATCAATGAAACAATCATGTCTTTTTTGGTAACTACTCACCCCCACTCGTCCTTCCTGCACTTCTCCTCGTTCGTCATTCCCGCGCGCCCCCCGTCATTCCCGCGCAGGCGGGAATCCAGTGAAAAAAACGTCCCGAAGGGACACGTTATAAGGTGTCGCAAGCGACCCGTTTAACAGACTGGATTCCGGCCTTCGCCGGAATGACGAAGGGAGCGCGGGACGAACAGGGGGGCGAGTAGTTACCTTTTTTGTTACGAAAAACGTATTTTGCCATTAATTCCCTTCAGTTCGCTGTGACTTAAACATGCGGAACTGGGGACTACCGTGAAAGGTGGTCATTTATTGATACAGCGACTGAAGGGAATGATTCATGGATTTTTATGTTATCACGGCCGGTCTTCGTCGATGGCGCGGTTAATATCCTCTGCCGTGACAATATCAGGCCGGATCTGTGAACGGAGTAGACGGATATCCTTGAGCCTGTCTTCAGGGTTGATTCTTACAGGCTGCAAGCTGCGCTTGAGGCAAACGATCACCTCACTGTTAATACTCCTGTGATGTCGTTCGGCAGCCAGTTTTAGTTCTTGATAGAGATGATCCGGAATATTTTTTATGGTCAAGGCAGGCACAGAAGGTATCTCCCGGTAAAATAACAGTTACATTCTGGTTTCAGTATGGAATATTGTCAAATGGAGTATTTCCTCACTTTATCCTTGCAAATTTAATATTTTATGTTAAATTTACAAGGATGATTAGGCGGGATATCGAAAAACATGTTCTCGCTGCCCTGCAGCGTCAAGCAGCGGTGGCCCTCATCGGGCCGCGGCAGGTGGGCAAGACCACGCTGGCGCTGAAGCTGGGGGAAGCGCTGCCTTCGGTGTACCTTGACTTGGAATCACCGCGGGATCTTGCCAGACTTTCCGATCCGGAACTGTTTTTTGAGCTGCAGCGCGACAAGCTGGTTATCCTGGATGAGATCCACCGGGCGCCGGAACTGTTCCAGGTATTGCGCGGAGTCATTGATCGGTCGCGGCGTCAGGGGCGGCGTACCGGTTTATTCCTGATACTGGGCTCTGCCTCCATAGATATGTTGCGCCAGTCAGGTGAGTCGCTGGCCGGACGTATTGCCTATATCGATATGGCGCCGGTTATGGCAACGGAAATCGAACCTGGCAGGATGAATCAGGAACAACTCTGGCTGCGCGGCGGCTTCCCTGACAGTCTCCTTGCGCCGTCAGACAGCGCAAGTCTGGCGTTGCGCCAGGATTTTATTCGAACTTACCTGGAACGGGATATCCCGCAATTCGGCCCGCGCGTGCCCGCTGAAACCCTGAGAAGGCTGTGGACCATGCTCGCCCATAACCAAGGGCAACTGCTGAATGCTTCCCGGCTTGCCTCAAGCCTGGAAGTCTCATCCCCTGCAATAAACCGGTATATAGACCTGTTGGCAGACCTGCTCCTGGTACGGCGTCTGGAACCGCTCCATGCCAATACGGGCAAACGCCTGGTTAAGTCACCAAAGGTCTATATCCGTGATTCCGGCCTGGTACATGCCTTGCTTCGCCTGGAAACCATTGATGATCTGCTGGGACATCCCGTTGCAGGACCAAGCTGGGAAGGTTTCGCGATTGAAACACTGATCGCGGCGTGCCGTGGCGCCAACGTGAGCTTCTACCGGACCGGCGCCGGCGCTGAGGTTGACCTGATATTGGAACTGGAGGGCAAAAGGGGACGCTGGGTGGTCGAGGTAAAGCGCGGACTCAATCCCAGGGTAACCAAGGGCATCAGGAGTTCGATGGAGGACCTGCATCCCGAGCGCGCCTTTATCGTTTACTCCGGTGATGAAACATACCCTGTCGCTGAAGATATCGACGCCATCGGCTTGACCAGTCTTGCAGGACTGGTACAGGAATGACTTCCTGACCCAGGTTTACCAACCTGGTACTATAATTTCAGTAAGGTCTATCAATTACCCGAAGGAGTATTTTTCTGCTTTATCCTTGCAAATTTAATATGTCATGTTAAATCTGCAAGGACGATCAGGCGGAATATTGAAAGACATGTCCCTGTCGCCGGGGATATCGACGCTATCGGATTGAGCAGTCTTGCCCGGTTGTTGAGTAGTCTATAACTCTATATCCATTCCGTCATAGGACACTTCCCAGCCGGCGGCTTCCACTGTCCTGCGTTCCTCGCTGTTGGCGAACAGGATCGGGTTGGTGGTATTGATGTGGATGAATATTTTCCGCTTTATGCCCAGGTCCTCCAGGGCGGCCAGGGTGCCGTCTTCTCCGGAGACGCTGATATGGCCCATGCGCTGGCCTGTCTTGATGCCCACGCCGTCGCGGATCATCTCGTCGTCCACCCATAACGTGCCGTCAAAGAAAATCAGGTCCGCGTCGTTGATCCGTTCGGCCAGTTCCGGTGTCACCCGGGCGCAGGCGGGCATGTAGTAGAACGATTTTCCGCTACCGGTATCTTCGACATACAAGGCGATGGTGTCCTCATCCACGGAACCGAAATCCTTGCCCTTGCTCTCGTCTTCCAGCCACAGGGCCACCTTGCCGGGGACCGCGAAAGGAGTGATTTCAATCCCCATGGATCTGCCGTCCGGCTTCAGCAGTTCCAGGGGTTCGTTCAGGGTCATGGGTTCGCGGCTGACGAATTTCGGGTTCAGGACGTTGAATATCGTGTTCGCCTGCAGTACGCCCAGCACCCGCTGGGTGGCATAGATGCGCAGGGGCTGTGATTCGCGCAGGTTGAGCAGGCCCGCCACATGGTCCACGTCGGCATTGGTCAGCACTGCGCCCATGATCGGGCTGTGGCGCAGGTCTTTTTTGGGGTGCAGGATATCGTTGTCGTTGATCTGCTGGCGCAGGTCCGGGGACGCGTTGAACAGGTACCAGTCATCTCCGTCCGCGCTGATGGCGATGGACGACTGGGTGCGCTGCGGCGCCGCGGCGTCATCCTGCCTGGCCCGCCTGCTGTTGGGGTGGTTGCAGTTCCACTGCGGGTAGCCGCCGCCCGCGGCTGCGCCTAATACTCTGATGCGCATGGTGTATCAACTCCTCTATGTCTTGAAATTTAAACAACCGTTCATTCGTCATACCGGGCTTGACCCGGTATCCAGTGGAATATTGTGTCGCCCGGAGCCTGCCCCCGCGAAGGCGGGGGGCGACTCTCTGTTTGACTGGATTCCGGCTTTCGCCGGAATGACGAGCGGGATTCTCTCCCATTTTACGCAGGATTTTATTCTTCAGGGACTAACCCGATGAATAACCCGAGGTGTTCCGGTCAACCCAGCGTTCCCCGTCGCTCACCGTTTCCTTCTTCCAGAACGGCGCCCTGTGTTTCAGGTCTTCGATGATGAAACGGGTCGCGTCGATGGCATCGCCCCGGTGGGCGGCCCAGGTCGCGACCAGCACGATATCCTCGCCCACCTCGATGTCCCCGGTGCGGTGCAGGACCAGGATATCGTGTACGGCCCACTGCCCGGCCGCCTGTTCGCAGATCTCCTGCAGATGCCTCTCCGTCATGCCCGGATAATGTTCCAGGGTCATGGCGCCGACTTCCTCGCCTTCGTTGAAGTCCCGCATGGTGCCGATGAAGATACTGGTCGCGCCGGATTTGCCGGGATTGCCGGCGGACGCGCGGTAGTCCCCTGCTTCTGCCACCGCATCGAATGGCGCCGGTCTTAACTCCACCCGCATGACGGACTAGCCCCCCGTAACGGGAGGGAAAAAAGCGACTTCATCCCCTTCCTTCAACTCAGGGTCGCCCTTGACGTGTTCCATGTTGACGGCCACCAGCATTGCTTCCGGCATTTCATCATCGCCGCTGGCCCGGTTCCAGATGTCCGAGACCTTGAGGCCGGGCCTGAAGTCCACCTGGTCCTCGGCGCGCCCCATTTCCTCACGGATGCGGGCAAAAAACTTTACTTTGATTATGGACATTGAATTTACGCTACGTATCAACCTGACAATGTTTATCGTATTATAAACGCATAAGTGAACGGAGATAACCATTTATGTCGGAATTAACCCATTTCAATGAAACCGGTGAGGCGCACATGGTCGACGTCTCCGCCAAGGACGCGACCCACCGCATCGCCGTGGCTGAAGGGACCATCAGGATGCAGGACAGTACGCTGGCCTTGATCATGGAGGGAGGGCACAAGAAGGGCGACGTGCTGGGAATCGCCAGGGTCGCCGGCATCATGGCGGCAAAGAAAACCGCGGAACTCATTCCGCTGTGCCATCCGCTGTCCATCAGCCACATCGATATCGGCCTTGAACCCAGGCCCGGCGAGAGCGCGGTGTATTGCCGGGCGCAGGTCGAGACCATCGGCCCGACCGGGGTTGAAATGGAGGCATTGAACGCGGTGCAGGTGACGTTGCTTACGATCTATGACATGTGCAAGGCCGTGGACCGGGGTATGAGTATTGAGACGGTCAGACTCCTGGAGAAATCAGGGGGGAAATCGGGAGACTGGGCAAAGGAGACCTGACGATATATGAGAGATATATGGGGTCAGAGTAAAATTTTTAATATCGTGGAATGAGTACAGATCTCGATAATTTTACTCTGACCCCTTAATTTATCCCGTAATTTCATGTAGTCAAGAGACGGTAAATGTCTGACACCTTATAGGGCAGTTTGCGCACATCGTCGATAACCGTGTAGTTGGCGCTGCCGTACATGTAAGGCAGGTACTCCCTTGCCTCGTTGTCGATGGTAATGCAAAAAGGATAGATACCGGCGGCGCGGACTTCCGCGATGGCCTGGCGGGTGTCTTCCAGGCCGTAACGCCCCCGGTAACCGCCGTAATCCTCGGGTTTGCCGTCGGACAGGGTAATCAGCAACCTGGACCTGGCCTTGAGCGCCTGCAAGTATTTTCCCAGGTGGCGTATTGCCACGCCCATGCGTGTATAAGTCCTGGGTTTGATGCCGCTGATCCGGGCCCGCACCTGCGCGGTGCAGGCCTCCTCAAACTTTTTGACCCGGTAAATTTCACAACGCTTGTGTGTCCTGCCGGAAAATCCGTAGATGGCGTAAGGGTCGGACAGCATCTCCAGGGCCTCGCAGAGCAATACCAGCGCTTCTCTTTCCACAAGGTTGACCCAGCCACGGGTGGAACCGCTCATGTCCACCATGAACATCACCGCCACGTCACGGCGGCTCCTGTGGAAACAACTGTACAGGTTCTCGCTCATCTCAAGACCCTGCCGGCGGTCGACACTGGCCTCCACCAGGGCGTCAAAATCGATCTCATCGCCGAAGGTCTGGCGCTTGCGCTGTTCATAACCTTCGGCCATTGTCTCGAACGAACGGCGCACCGATTGTAGATGAAAACGGTATTTTTCCAGTGTCGCGGCATAAAAATTATCATCGGCGGGCGCGACATCGATTTCCGTCAGGGCGCAGAATTCGTTACGGTAGCGTTGCCTGGTGTAATCCCATTCCGGGTAATACACCGGGTTTTGCAGATCGTAGCCCGCCGCCGCGGCCTTGCCGACCTCACCCGCGCCGGACTCCGTATCCTTGTACGGAAAACCGGAATACCCGCCACTGACCTGCAGGTAATCTTCAGGCAACCGGCCCAGGTCCTGGACGATGGACACAAGCAACTGTTTTACCTCGTCATCGGCGACAGGCCCGTGTTCCCCGAAAAGCAGTGTCAAGGCGCCGGGCCCCTGGTTCACGCTGTTAAAGCCAACGCCGGGGTCCACCCCCGATGCTGCCCAGTGCGTATTGTCCGGAGCGTTCGCATCCGCAATTACCTGACCCGGCTGTTCCCGGCCGAGGCGCGCCAGCGACTGCTGTAATTTGTCTTTCTCCTGTTTCACCCGTTCCCGCAGCTTTTCCAGGACCGTTTCCGGGATGTATTCGCCATGGAAACCTTTGCGCGCCGGGAGCGGTTTCTCCAGGTTGCCGCTTATCCTGTCCATGCTGTCCATGGGACCGGCGCCGGCCTGCAGCAGCAAGCTATTATCATCAGACCAGGCCAGGTAACGCGCCCTGTTGTCTTCGTCCAGGTTATCAAGGCGCCGCAGATCCCGGCACAGCCCCGGAAAATCCAGGGCCAGGCGCGCCTCCAGGCGCAGGCTCTCCAGGGTCGCAAAGACAGGCAGGGCGCGGGGCAAATCAGGCAACTGCAACAGGCGTTCCAGCGCGTCCAGGCGCCAGCCGCCGTAGCGGTTCTGCGCCCAGTGATACACGGCGATCAGCTTGTACAGGGTTTCATTATCGGCGCGTGTATCGAAGACGTTCAAAAAAGCCGGCAGGTAAATCGACTCCGTGTCGGTAAATATGCGCTTTCCGCTCGTGACGCGCAGGGGCCGGCCACCCAGCCCGGTTAAATATTTCTCCAGGAATGGTTCGAGTTCTTCCAGGTCCGCTCCGGATTGCCGGGCGCGGTAATCCTCGGCGAATGCATCCAGGTTTGCTATGACCTCGATAGCAGCGCCCAGGCCGCGTTTGTCATAGCGGTCCAGGATCGCGGTCATCCAGGCATCAACGCCTTCTATTTCCAGGAGAGTTAAGGCCTGGTCGAGCCGGCCTGAGAAATGCGCCTGCAGGTCGGTGTGATCCCGCTGCAGAACCTGTAACCAGTGATCTATGTGGCGCCGCGCCGCGGGGTCCAGTTCGGGCAGCGACCGGCCCGGTTCCTCCCCGGCAGCTCCCCGAGACAGGCCGCCTCCCACCGCGCGCCGCAAATGCGCGGGGATCTGCACTCTCCCGCGGGCCTGCTCCGTACCGGCTGGTGGCGCCGAACCGTCCATTAAGGGCAAACGTTCCTGCTTGGGCAACGGGCTATAACACCGAAGCGCAAAGTTCCCTGACCGTTTTCAGTATTTCTTCATCGTCGGTGAGGGCCTGGTTCACCGCGGTCTCACAGGCTTGCCGGGGAGCAATGCCATGCCGGATCAATTTGGCCGCGTTCACAATCAACCTGGTGCTGGCGCCTTCGACCAGCCCGTTGTCCTTAAGGTTCCTGGTCATGCCGGCAAACCTGACCAGCATCGTGGCCGTTGCCGCGCCGACACCTGTTTCCTTCACCAGGATATCCACTTCCCGGTCGGGCTGGGGGTAGGAAAAATCCAGCGCGACAAAGCGTTGCCGCGTGCTCTGTTTCAGGTCCTTGAGAACGCTCTGGTAACCGGGGTTGTAGGAAACGGTCAAACAGAATTCCGGCGGCGCTTCCAGCAATTCGCCCAGCTTTTCTATGGGCAGGAGACGCCGGTCGTCACACAGGGAATGAATGACTACCGTCGTGTCCTTCCTGGCCTCGACGATCTCATCCAGGTAACAGATAGCGCCGCTGCGCACCGCCCGCGTCAGCGGACCATCAACCCAGACAGTCTCCCCGCCCTTGATCAGGTAGCGCCCAACCAGGTCGGAGGCGGACAAATCATCATGGCAGGATACCGTGATCACGGGCCGGTCAAGACGCCAGCTCATGTATTCCATGAACCGGGTTTTGCCGCAACCGGTGGGGCCCTTCAGCAGAACAGGCAGTCCGTTATCAGCGGCTGCCTCGAATATGTCTATCTCGTTGCCGGCAGGCTCATAGTAAGGCTCCTGCCGGATGGCATATTCTTCAATCCTGACGGGGTTGGCGCTCACTGGCCCGCACCACCTGATGGGAACTGCGGGGTACGCGTGTCAGCCATACTTGATGTACTTGAAGCGCTGGTCGTCCGGGGTGCCGTCCAGGGCGCTGTCCTCGTCCACGCCCGGTTGCCACATGACCACTTCCTCGATCTTCTTCGCCAGCTCGAAGTCCTTGTCGGTCACCCCTTTTGCCGCGTGGTTCATCAGTTTGACGATGACGAAGGCGTAGCTCGCGGTCAGGTCGGGGTGGTGCCAGCCCGCTTCGGCCAGGTGGCCGACCGTGTTGATCACCATCAGCGTGCCTTTCCAGCCGCTGGTCTTGTACCGGCGGCGGATCCAGCCGTCCTCGTAATACCAGTTCGGCAGTTCATCTTTCAACCGCTGTTCTATCTCGTCCACCTCGTAGGTGGCATCTTTCGTTTCTTTGCGCCACTTTGCCATGATTGTTCCCCTGTTTGTTTCGTTTATTCAAACACGTATTGTATCAAATTGTCGCCTACTCCCTCCCCGTCATGCCGGGCTTGACCCGGCATCCAGTGGAATACTGTGTCGCCCGGAGGGCGACTCTCTGTTTCACTGGATTCCTGCCTTCGCAGGAATGACGAACGAAGGACTTCACAGGAATCAGTTCTCTGATTTCTGTGACTTTGGCAGTGTCTACCTGCAAAGTGCGTTGGCGTTGTTTGCATAGAGCGCCCCGGAAACCCAGGTAATCCGGGTTGATGCGCAGCAACGGCGGAATGTCCTCCCTGGTCAATGAACCCGCCAGGCCGGTCAGCAACCCTGCCCGTGCAGCCTTGCGGACGAACTCCGCCAGTGTGCCGTCGTCCAGCTTGTCCCGCAGGTTCCCGTTTGCCTTCTCGCAGGTATCCAGCATGACTCCCGTGATGCCGCCGCGCCGGAGCCGTTGAAAATCGATATCAGGTGGATACAGTTCGGCAAAAAAGACCAGGACAATGGAGATGCCCCTGCCCGTGAGCCGGTCCAGGACGGACAGCATGAACGGCGATATGGTCCTGTCAAACACGCCGACCTTGACGATATCGACGCCGCAGGCGTGCATGCCGGTGACGGCGCTCTCCAGTTCCGCGGCATAGGCCGGGAGGTCGCCCACAGTGGCGCTGAGCATGGTATTTTTGTCCGGCAGCGACGCGATGGCGCGTACGCTGTCTTCATCCAGCGCGCCCAGCGCGCCCCTGGCCGGGTCTTTCAAATCTATCACGTCCGCGCCCAGGGAACGGACCAGTTGCGCCTCTTCCACCGATGAGACGCTGGCAAGGAATCCCGTCATGAATTTACCTTCTCTTTACGATAAAGCAATTTAACATGGATGATTTATCCGCAGATGACGCAGATTAACGCAGATGATTTTTTGTACGTCATGCCGGGCTTGACCCGGCATCCAGTAAAATAATGTGTCGCCTGAAAGGCGACACTTTGTCTCACTGGATTCCCGCCTGCGCCGATGTGTGGACTCCTCCCCCCTTATCATGGTAGTTAAGGGGGGAGAAGCAATTTTGTTTAACCAACAACGAGGAGTCCACGATGAGAGATACTAACACAATCGGCATAGATTTAGCGAAGCACACGTTTCAGGTGTGCGTGGTCGACAAGCAGGACCGGATGGTGAGCAACCAGGCGATGGGCCGGACGGCGTTGTCGGCGTATTTAGTGCGTCAGGCGCCGGCCTTGGTGGTACTGGAGGCGTGCGGGGGTGCGCACTATTGGGGTCGCTTAGCGGAGTCGTTCGGTCATCAGGTGAAGATTCTCTCGCCGCGTTGGGTGTTGCCGTACCGTCAGGGCCACAAGACGGATGCGCGGGATGCGTTAGCGGTGGCCCGTGCGGGGCAGCGGGAGGAATTGCCGGGGGTGGGGTTGATGGGGGTGGAGCAACAGAGTCTGCAGTGTCAGAAACGCGTGGCGGAGCATCTGACGGACCAATTGACGGCGACGGGGAACATGCTGCGTGGGCTGCTGGCGGAGTTTGGGGAAGTGGTGCCGAAGGGGGAGGCGGCGTTACGGCGTGAGTTGCCGCGCGTGCTGGAGGAGGCGGAGAACGGGTTGCCGTTGTCGCTACGCCCGCTCTTGGCGCTGGCCTGGCAGTTATGGCAGGCGCAGTCGGCGGCGTTGCAGGAGGCGGAGCGGCAGTTGGCAGAGCAAGTGCGCGTGACGCCGGCGTGTCGGTCGCTGCTGACACTGGCCGGGGTGGGGCCCAAGAATGCGTTGGGGTTGTATATTGCCCTGGGGGACGGGCAGGCGTACCGGCATGGTCGGGCCGCGGCGGCCTGTATTGGCTTGACCCCCAAGCAGCACAGCAGTGGGGGCAAGGTGCGCCTGGGGTCGATTGGCAAGCGCAGCGGGGACAAACGCTTACGTGCCTCGCTCATTACCGGCGCCCATGCGGTACTCCAGGCGCTGGCGCGGCGGGAACCCCGTAATGACGTTGAGGTGTGGCTCAAAGACCTGGCGGCCCGGCGTGGCGCCGGGCGGGCGGCGGTGGCCCTGGCAAACAAAACCGTGCGTACCGCCTGGGCTATGCTGCGTTACCGGACGGAGTACGATCCGGGCCATGCCAACCAGCTGTCGGGCAACCCGCCGGCGGCAGTGGCCGCCGCCTGAACGGCCAGCCGGGAGAGAGGCGTCAGCGTTTATGTTATTTCCTTGCAAGACGGCACAACGTGATAGTGGTCAGACCCACCTTCAGGGACCCTGCTCATTCCCGCGGCGTGAGAACGCCGTTGCGCCGAAGAGGGCTGAAGGGGCGAACACATCTTGGGCCAGGGGTCGCACCCCAATCAGAGTCCGTATATACGACCGCAGTCTGCCTTCACTATCGATTCGTGCCTACTTGCAAAACGGGAGGAGTCCATATAGGGAATGACGAATAAGATCATAATCAATTAAAAATAATCTGCGTCATCTGCGGATAACTCTGTGATCTCTGTGGCCGGACTCAGGCATAATAATTCTCTACCTTGTCCATCAGCCATTGCCACGCGGTGCGCTCGTTTTCCCCCGCGGTCTTGCCGATGGCAATGCTCAGGTATTCCAGTTCCGAGCGGATTTTCCGCTCCGGCAACAGGTGCAGGCGGCTCACCAGTATCGCCGCTTCGACCACTGCCGCCTGGGCGCGGTTGAAACCCCTGAACGGCCTGTGGGTAGCGGCATGCACCGGCCGGCAGGTAAACAGCGGGCGCAGTTCGTCATCCTTGCTGCTCTCTACCCGTACTTCTACGTGGGAAAGGGCGCCGGCCAGGCGTTTGCAGGCGATATGAGTCGCAGGCGCCAGCGGCCAGTCATGGCGGCCGGTCAGGCAGCCGGCAATGACCAGGACATCCGCCGTAGCGTTAATCACCGCCACACCGGAGTGTAACAGGTTATCCAGGGTCCGTGACGGTTTGAACGGCGCGATCAGGTATTTTTCATTTTCATGGCGGATACCCATGGGCGCGATATGCACGGTCCCGTCCGGGTTCATGGTGGTGATGACCGTTTCGTAAATCATGGGGATTTACGCTTCTTCGCCTGCAGGGTTGCGCCGGCGGGTTTGTATTCGTCGGCGGGCCGGCCCTTCATGTCGTGCGCGGACTGCATGCGTTGCTCCCGTTGTTCGTCCGCTTCGGGGACGACCGCCACTCCCCAGTCCAGGTCCTCGTCCTGCACGTAACGCTTGCCAAGTTTCAGGGCGGCCTCCGCCTTTGCCAGTTCGACGCCCATGTAGAAGGCATGGGGAGCGTCCTCCTCCAGCAGTTTCAGCGCGGGGAACAACTGGTATGGGTCCTGCCCCGTCACCAGGCCGTCCCGGTTGAACACGTGGATGCCTTCCGGCGTTACTTCCACCCGGTAACTGGGATCGGTGAGCTGTTCGGCCAGTTCCCTGATCTCGTCCAGGTCATAGGGAAACGGCTTGCGCTCATGGCCGGTCAGCAGGCCGCCGTCGATGCCCTTGGGCAACCCCTCATCCTGTTTTGCCGCATACATGATGCGCCTGGCCAGGTTCAGTTCGCGCACCACGGAGCAGGCATGGGGGCTGACTTCGGTCGCCAGCACGTGGTTGATGTCCAGTTCCGATATGATGCCGCACAACATGGCGTTGATGCCGCCGGTATCCGCCTCGGTCAACTCGGTGAGGTTGCCGGTCCCCATCATGATCTCGATGCCGGGGTAGCGCTCCCGCAAGGCGTGGTAGCGGAGAATGGATGCGGTAAATCCAAAGTGGACCGGGTCCAGGATGCTGTCGGCAATGAACGGTTTGTCCTGCTCCATGAACTTGTCCACCAGCCGGTACAGGGAGGGCATATCGGTGTGCTGTTCCGGGATCAGGACGGGAATTGCCGCCGTCTCATCGGCGATCCAGGCGCTGCCTTCATGCAGGCTCAGCAGGTAATCGGCGCCCGCTTTTGCGCCGCGCAGCAGTTCCCCGTTGTCCAGGGAATCGACGCTGACCGTGTAACCTGCCCCATGCAAGGCCTGAACCGCCTCTTCCAGGTGCGGGAAAGGCGTATCCGGCAGGCAACCGACGTCGATCACGTCGGCGCCGTCCCTTTTGTATCTTGCGGCCCTGGCCAGGATCTCATCCACGCTGATCTGGGGCGCTTCCACTATCTCGGCAAAAATACCCATACTGTAGTCATCCAGGCTGATTGCCTGTGCTTCACGCCTGAAAAAAACGGGCAGGTCCTTGACGTCCACGGTGCCACGCTGCACGGGCACGCCCAGGGTCTCGCCCAGGGCGTCCAGGTCGCCCTGGCACAGCCCCGGCACAACGATGCGGTCCACCCCCTCCAGGTCACGGAGGCGGCGGCCGATCATCTGCGCGGTCATCAGGGCGGCGACGCTGACGCCGATGTTCCTTATCTCGTAATCGAACTCCAGCGGCTGCATGGCGTCCAGGACGCGCTGCAGGCGTTTTTCCGCGAGCTTGCCGGTCAGGAAGAGGATGTGTTCGGTCATGGGTTCTGTGATCTATCCGCAGATAACGCAGATTATCGCAGATGATTTATTGCCCGTCATGCCGGGTTTGACCCGGCATCCAGTAAAATAATGTGTCACCTGAAAGGCGACACCTTGTCTCACTGGATTCCCGCATGCGCGGGAATGACGAATAAGATCATAATCAACTTCGGGGTCAGAGTAAAAATTCTGGCGAATTTCTTACTCTGACCCCGGAGATTTAGAATTATAATTGGTTTTTATGAACCATATCCGTTGCCGAATGGTTTAATATAACGGCTTATCCTGTTATAATTGTTTATTTACCGATCTCATAACTTATTGTTTTATTTGGCTTATTTATTCTGCGGGGAACACTGCGGAATCTGGCATGATTTTCGCTCCATTATTCGGAGCAGATAAACGAAGAGGCGTAAATGGGTATTACAGAAACACAGGCTCCGTGGTCCCGGCAGGAATTCGAACAGCGCTTGCGCGACAAGGAGAAATACTACCATATCCATCACCCGTTCCACGTGTTGATGAATTCGGGGCAACTGGACAAGCCGGCGATACAGGGCTGGGTGGCCAACCGGTTCTACTACCAGACCAGCATCCCCGTGAAGGATGCCGCGATCATGGCCAACTGCCGCGAACGGGACGTCAGGCGCCAATGGGTGCAGCGCATTATCGACCATGACGGCCATGACGGTGAGGACGGCGGCATTGAGGCCTGGCTGCAACTGGGCGAGGCCGTGGGCCTGGACCGGAACGAATTGATCTCCGAGGAGCGCGTGCTGCCCGGCGTGCGTTTCGCCATAGACGCTTACTACAACTTCGCCCGCACGGCCACCTGGCAGGAAGCCGCCTGTTCATCGCTCACGGAACTGTTCGCCCCGAAGATCCACCAGAAGCGGCTGGACAACTGGCCGCAGCATTACACCTGGATAGACGCCCAGGGATACAACTACTTCCGCAAGCGGCTGAGCGAGGCGAGACGGGACGTGCAGCACGGCCTGGACGTCACCCTGGATTATTTCAGGACCCGGGCGGAGCAGGAGCGGGCGCTGAACATCCTGCAACTGAAGCTGGATATACTCTGGACCATGCTGGATGCCATGTGGATGGCTTATATTGAGGACAGGCCGCCTTATCACTGTGTGGATGCATGAATACAGATACCTGGAATCCAATATCCTGGGGTCAGAGTAAAAATTCTGGCGAATTTCTTACTCTGACCCCGGAGAGTTTATGAATAATATCCCTGAAATCGCCCCGACGTTCCGGTTCCAGTGGGAAGAGGCCCAGGACTGTTACGTGATCCTGTACCCGGAGGGCATGGTAAAACTCAGCGGCAGCGCCGGCGAGATCATGAAACGCTGTGACGGTGTCAAGAGCGCCGAAGAGATCATCACCGAACTTGAGGGGGCGTTCCCCGGGGTTGACCTGAAAGACGACGTCCGTAACTTTTTAGACAATGCGAGAAACAATGGCTGGATCAGATACAAATCGTAGCAGGCCGCTCTGGCTGCTGGCCGAACTCACCTACCGTTGCCCGTTGCAGTGCCCCTACTGCTCCAACCCGGTAGAGATTGCCAAATACAACGACGAACTCAGCGCCGAAGACTGGATCCGGGTGTTGCAGCAGGCGCGCAAGATGGGCGCTACCCAGTTGGGCTTCTCCGGTGGCGAACCCCTGGTGCGGCGCGACCTGGAGGAACTGATCACCGAGGCGAGGCGCCTGGGTTATTACACCAACCTGATCACCTCCGGGGTGGGCATGGACGCGAACCGGGTGAAAGCCTTCAAGGAAGCGGGCCTGGACCATATCCAGATAAGTTTCCAGGCCAGTAACGAGGAGTTGAACAACTACCTGGGCGGCACGAAAAGTTTCCGCCACAAGCAGGAGATGGCCAGGGTGGTCAAGGAGTTCGAGTACCCCATGGTGCTGAACATCGTGCTGCACCGGAAAAACGTCGACCAGATCCGGGATATCCTGGACATGACCGTGGATTTGAACGCCGACTACGTGGAACTGGCCAGCACCCAGTATTACGGCTGGTCCAGGGTCAATATCGACCAGTTGCTGCCGACACGGGAGCAACTCGCCAGGGCTGAAGTCGTGGCGAAGGAGTACCAGGAAAAGATGAAGGACAGGATGAAGATCATCTATGTCATCCCGGATTACTTCGAGAACCGTCCCAAGGCCTGCATGAACGGCTGGGGGTCGATTTTCCTCACCATCGCCCCGGACGGCAGCGCCCTGCCCTGCCACGCCGCGGCCCAGTTGCCGGGACTGGAATTCCCCAACGTCAGGGACCACAGCATCGACCATATATGGAACGACTCCGATGCCTTCAATAAATTCCGCGGCTTCGACTGGATGCAGGAACCCTGCAGGAGTTGCCCGGAAAAGGAAAAGGACTTCGGCGGTTGCCGCTGCCAGGCTTACATGCTCACGGGCGACGCTACCAATGCCGACCCCGTGTGCGATAAATCCCCCCACCACGGGCAACTGCACGCCGACGTGGACCGGATCGGCAGCCTGTCCGGCACAAAGGAATTTGAAAGCAAGCCGCTGGTGTTCCGGAATATGCGGAACTCGAAGGAATTGACGAGGGACGGGGCAACTGCGTAACAGAGGAAGGCACTCACCGTCATTCCCGGGATAGATGGGGTCAGAGTAAAATCCTGAAGTGCATTGCCGGTGGCAGGACCGGTGGTGATTTTACTCTGACCCCTGCTTTTACGTTCTGTCGTCATGCCGGGCTTGACCCGGCATCCAGTCGATTTAATGTGTCGCCGGAGGCGACTCTTCATTCACTGGATTCCCGCTTGCGCGGGAATGACGATCATGGCCGGTATGACGGACGTGCTCTCAACGCCCAGGCCACGTCCAGGGCCTGGCGGTTTTCCTTGATATCGTGGACGCGGAAGATATCGACGCCGGCGAATACGCCTATGGTAGTGGTGGCGCAGGTGGCTCCTACCAGTTCGCTGTAGCTGGTTATGTCGCAAATCGAGCCCATGAAGCGTTTTCTGCTGGCTCCCAGCATCACCTTGTAGCCGGTTTCCGTGAAACTTTCGAGGTTCATTATGATGTCCAGGTTGTCGCGTTTTGACTTGCCGAAACCGATGCCCGGGTCTATCACCAGGTTCTCCCGCCTGACGCCCGCATCTTCGGCTGCCGCGGCGCGTTCCAGCAGGAAAGACCGGATCTCGGCCACGACGTCGTCATAGCGCGGGTTATCCTGCATGGTCCGGGGGGTCCCCTGCATGTGCATGATGATGTACGGCGTCCCGGCTTCGGCGACCAGGCTGAACATGCCGGGGTCGTCCCGCCCCGCGGAGATATCATTGACGACGGTGGCTCCCTGTTCCAGCGCGGCGCCGGCGACCTGAGTTGAGGTGGTATCGATACTGATGGGGAGTTCGGCAGGGAGTTCCTGTTGCAGTTGCCTGATGACCGGAATTACGCGCCTCAGTTGTTCATCTATCGATACCCGGTCCGCGCCCGGACGGGTGGATTCGCCTCCGATATCAATGATATCCGCGCCCAGTTCCACCATTTCACGGGCACGCGCAACGGCCGTATTCCGGTCATGGTGAAGGCCGCCGTCGGAGAAACTGTCCGGGGTCACGTTGAGGACACCCATGAGCAGCGGTTTGGATGGCGTGTCAGGCATTCAACCCAGCCGCTTCGCCATTTCATCAGTCGCAGTGACCAGGGCATCCACCATGACGGGCTCGCCGGCCAGGTGCCCTCCTTCCTTTACGATCACCAGTTCTGAGTCCGGCAGCGCCCGGTGCAGGGACCAGGACGCGTCCAGGGTGCAGGTCAGGTCGCGGCGCCCGTGGACAATCCGGATCGGCACGGACGGGAGCAACGCCGCGTTATCCAGGATCCGGTTTTCATCGACAAAGTAGCGATGCATGGCATAGTGGGTTTCTATCAGCACTTCCCGTACGGTCTTGCCGACATCACCCGGCGTATAGTCCGCGCCCGGCAGCAGGTAAGTGACCAGCCGGCCAGCCCATTTCGCCCAGGCCATGGCCGCGGTTTCCCGGGCTTTCCTGTCTGCGCCATGGACCCGGGTGTAATAGGCCGATATGAGGTCGCTTCTTTCAGGGTCCGGTATGATTTCGGTAAAATCCTGCCAGTAGTCGGGAAAGATCATGCTGGCGCCTTTCCTGCCGAACCAGTCCAGGTCTTTCTGCCGGGCCAGGAAGGTGCCGCGCAGGACCATGCCCAGCGCCCGGGAAGGGTGTGACTGCGCGTAGAGCAGGCCCAGGGTGGCGCCCCAGGAACCGCCGAACACCAGCCATTGCTCTATGCCCAGCTGTTCCCTGATGCGTTCGATGTCCTGCAACAGTTCCGGGGTTGAATTGTTCCTCGTCTCGCCGGCCGGTGTCGAGCGGTTGCAGCCGCGCTGGTCGAACAGGACCACCCGGTATTTTTTCGGATTGAAATAACGGCGGTGGTTCTCGTTGCAGCCCGAACCGGGCCCCCCGTGCAGGAAGATGACCGGAATGCCGCGGGGGTTGCCGGCCTCCTCCACATAAACGGTATGAACCGGGTCTACCTTCAGGCGATAGCTCCTCGATGCATTGATTTCGGGGTATAACTCTCGCATGGAAGCTTTGGATGTGGCTGATTTGCGCCGGAACAACTGCACCGGAATAAGGGAGCGGAAATGAAACCGGATTTCTTTGGTCCCGGGCCGGATGATTATATGTCGCCCAGGATCTCTTCCCGTTTCTGTTGATACTCTTCGGGGCTGATCAATTCCTTGTCGCGCAGTTCCTTCAGGGTCAACAGTCTTTGCTCTATCGTCTGGCCGGAATTATTCTCGCCCGGTGAGGATTGCATCTCCTTGCGCATCTTCGCCATCTCCAAGCGCATTTCCCGCCGTTCCCGCGCCATCCTGGCGGCCTCGGCCTGCATGGCTGCACTGGTCACAGTCTCTTGCGGCGCCTGTTCCGCCTTTTCCGCCAGGTACACGGTTGCCGCCTGTTCCAGGTCTATCTCTATCCAGTCGCGGCGCGTTTTTTTGCCGTCCACGTGGGCTTCAATGCCGGCCCTGCCCACTATAGTACCCTTAAAACCGGCGGACTTGGCGCGGCGGCCATGCTTGAAGTACTGCCTGGTTTCCGTTATACCATGGCTTTTCTCAACCGTTTCCTGGAACCTGTCGCCTTCGTTGTCATAATCACCGATGATAAGATGCAGCCTGCCGTCCAGGTAGAAAGCGCGCCCCCCCGTATGACCCGTGTTCTGGAGCACGAAGTACTTCTTTTCCGAACGGGCCAGCACAAAGACGATGTCCTGGTCCGGCCTGGCTTTGGCCAGACCTGTGCTGATGAATTGCCCGAGCAGGCGGGCCTGTTGCAGGGAAAACAGGGACCTGAGCTCTTTCTTCTTGAAGAAGCCCCCGCCGCTCCATGCTTCGAGCCCCTCGAGGGCGTTGGTTACCTGGTTTGCATTCAATTGCACCGGGTGCGAGTTCGGCGGCGTCACGTCCTTTTTGGACTGGTCCTGATCCGTCAGCCGGATATACAGGTTAGAGCCGGATCTCCACAGGGCCTCATCGTTTGCGCCGAAGTCGGGCAGCAAGTCAGCCCGGACAATGCCTGCGTACAACAGCAGGAACAGGTACAGGACGGCGGTTGTTGAAAGACTTCTCACGGGAAAATTATACAACATCCAAAACAAAAAGGCGCATAGTGTGCGCCCTTATCTTATTTCGTTACAAATGCGAGTGGATGTTGATTCTTTTGTCGTTAGCAGTGATGCGTTGATCCATACCCGTAAGACGCTGTTCAATCACACCCAGGCGTTCGCGGATAATGCTTTGCCCTTCTTTGATGGCGCTGACCTCGTCCCTTACCTCGCCGACCTGTTGTTCCAGGCTGGTTCGTACCTCACTGATCTGTTGTTCCAGGCTGGTTCGTAGCCCGCTGACCTGTTGTGACAGGAAAGTAAGGTAGGCGAAAATCATGGTGATCGAAATGGCGGCTCCCCACTTGAGAACCTTCACTTCACCGGAGAGCTTTCCCAACTCGTAGATATGGTTAAAATTCCCTTCCGGGGGCGCGGCAAGAGTTTCCTGTTTCATGTTACCTCCTTATTAAAGACATACTGTAAATCCCAAGGCAGAGTATAGGGTAGCTGTGGAGCAAATTCAAACTTTTTACTGGTATTTCCTGACCTGCTTGACATAGCCGATAAAATAAACTAAGTTTATCAGACTAAGTTTGTGGAGGACAACATGCGCACTGTCAATATACACGAAGCCAAGACGCATCTTTCGCGTCTTATCCAGGCCGCCGTCGAAGGCGAACCGTTCATTATCGCCCGCGCCGGCAAGCCGATGGTCAAAGTCAGCGCGGTGAATGCCGCCGAATCCGGGGCCATGCGCCGAACCGGGTTCCTGGCAGGCAGTATCTCAATCCCTCCTGATTTTGATCGTATGGGTTCCGCTGAGATTGAAGCGTTGTTTGAAGACAACGCGTGAGTTTTCTTCTCGATACCCACGTTCTGCTCTGGGTTGCAGGCGCGCCCGACAGGCTTCCGACCGATACGCGCCTGCTGGTTGAAGACCCGGCCACGGAGCTGATATTCAGCGCCGCGTCGCTTTGGGAGGTCGTCATCAAGAACAGTCTGGCGCGCGCGGATTTTAACGTCGATGCGCGTCTGCTACGGCGGAAATTACTGGAGAACGATTACACGGAGTTAGCCGTAACCAGCGCCCACGTGGTGGCAGTGGACTTGCTCCCGCCGATCCATAAGGACCCTTTCGACCGCATCCTGGTCGCGCAGGCCCAGGTCGAAATGGTGACGTTATTGACGGCGGACGAAGTCTTGGGGCGCTACCCGGGACCAGTGCGGGTGATCTGACACGTTACAAAAACGTTCTGTTCTATCATTTCACTTGTGAATGGTTTATTATTCCTTACCTGACAATAAGATATCCGGAGTAACGTAATGCAAGCAACAATCACGAGTAAAGGACAGGTGACCGTTCCCAAACCGATTCGGGACAAACTTCACCTCAAAGCAGGTGACAAGGTTGAATTCATGTTGGAGAAAGACGGCAACCTGCGGGTCGCGCCTGTTACTGCGTCTGTCACACAACTGAAAGGTATGTTGCCTGAACCCGCAGTCACGCTCAGCATCGCAGAGATGAATGAAGCCATTGCAATGACCGCCCTCCGCAAGGGATGATCGGTCTCGACACCAACGTCCTGGTGCGTTACATCCTTCAGGATGACCCTGAACAGGCAGCGGCTGCGGAACGTCTTATCGAAAGTCAATGCACAGCGCAATCGCCCGGTTATATCAGCATTCTGGTTCTGGTAGAGTTAGCATGGGTACTGACCACCGGTTACGGTTATAAGAAGCAACACATTGCATCGACAATTCATCAAATCCTGATTACGAACGAATTCATGGTCGAGGACCGTGAAACAGTCTGGGCTGCCATGCGGGAATTTGAAAGAGGTTCCTCTGACTTTGCTGACTGCCTCATCTCTCATCGTAACCATACGCAAGGGTGTACACAAACCTTCACGTTTGACCGCAAAGCGGCCCGTGGGAGTCACTTTACGCTCGTTGACTGATCCACAGTCAGGGATTTCCGAATACTGTACATTTCAGGGCTCATTTTCCTGGCTCCTTATCTCCGTCCGTTACAAATGCGAGTGGGTGTTGACTTTCATTTCGTTCGTGGTAATGCGTTGGTCCATACCAGTAACGCGCTGTTCAATCACGCCCAGGCGTTCGCGGATAATGCTTTGCCCTTCCTTGACGGCGCTGACTTCTTCCCTTACCTCGCCGACCTGTTGTTCCAGACTGGTTCGTACCTCGCTGATCTGTTGTTCCAAGCTGGTTCTCAGACCGCTGACCTGTTGTTCCAGGCTGGTTCGCAGCCCGCTGACCTGTTGCGACAGGAAAGTAAGGTAGGCAAAAATCATGGTAATTGAAATGGCGGCTCCCCACTTGAGAACCTTTACTTCACCAGAGAGTTTTCCCAACTCGTAGATATGGTTGAAATTCCCTTCCGAGGGCGCGGCAAGAGTTTCCTGTTTCATGTTACCTCCTTATTAAAGACATACCGTAAATCCCAAAGCGAAGTATAGGGTGGCTGTGGAATAAATTCAACGTATTTTGCGATATTTGTGATTTGACAATAATCAAAATATCAGTATAAGTGCAGGTTCTATCCAATGAAGGCTTCAATCAGACAGAGGCACACCATGATCAAATCACTTGACGAACATAGAGGAAATATCAAGCCGGAAGTGCGAACTGCTGCCAAAGCTAAAGCCATAGGCATCGTTGCGAAGAGGGCGGCCACCGAGGCAAAGAAAGCCAAGGAGATGGGTCAAAAACAAAAAGGCGCACAGTAAGCGCCCTTCTCCTTATCTCATTCCGTTACAAATGCGAGTGGGTGTTGACTTTCATTTCG
Organism: Gammaproteobacteria bacterium; assembly: GCA_965204045.1. Classification (GTDB taxonomy): domain Bacteria; phylum Pseudomonadota; class Gammaproteobacteria; order Eutrophobiales; family Eutrophobiaceae; genus JAAXHV01. The sequence continues at coordinate 2,007,929 of CBDBDW010000002.1, read as the reverse complement.
TTCGTGGTGATGCGTTGGTCCATACCGGTGACGCGCTGTTCAATCACGCCCAGGCGTTCGCGGATAATGCTTTGCCCTTCCTTGATGGCGCTGACCTCTTCCCTTACCTCGCCGACCTGCTGTTCCAGGCTGGTTCGTACCTCACTGATCTGTTGTTCCAGGCTGGTTCGTAGCCCGCTGACCTGTTGTGACAGGAAAGTAAGGTAGGCGAAAATCATGGTGATCGAAATGGCGGCTCCCCACTTGAGAACCTTCACTTCACCGGAGAGCTTTCCCAACTCGTAGATATGGTTAAAATTCCCTTCCGGGGGCGCGGCAAGAGTTTCCTGTTTCATGTTACCTCCTTATTAAAGACATACCGTAAATCCCAAGGCAGAGTATAGGGCAGATGTGGAAAAAATTCAAACGTATTTTTTGACGTATTTTTTGATGTTTGATGATTTGACAATAATCAATATATCAGTAATTTTCCTGTCTCCTTATTTATCTCCGCCCGACTTTTCAGGTTGTCAACTGTTTTTCGGCAAGGTACTCGCGCAGTGCACGGTTTACGGCATCCGAATCAGGGAATAATTTGTGCAAGTCAGGCTCGATAAGGACAATGTTCGTGCCTTCACGATATTGCCTGGCGTATTTTCCGCGAATTCCGGATTTTATCAGGTCTTCAGGGTATTCTGCTCTGAGTGTATCATCATCGTTGTTCATAAGCTCTGCGTTCCCGCGGTGTCATTTGTCTTGCAGATATAATGCGTACTCTATCATTGCGCTCAGTATAGGATACTGTCAATAATTTATCATTGGATGGTCTGCCACTTTCTAATGTGGAATCCGGGAATAACAAATGAAGTATTTTCCAATACTGGAATGAGCCTGTAGAGAGAGAGATTCTGCCCCGATCTCAAGCCCGTTTGTATTCCTGTTCATGGATGGTTGTAAAGAGGTCCCGGCGCGCCTGTTGCAGCGCGTCCGCGGCCGCGTTGTCGCTGATCCGGTAAGCGACCTTGTCCAGTATGTCAAAGCTGACCCCCGGTTTCAAATACGTCTGTGCATCGTCCAGGGATTTGAGTTTCTCATAGGGGGTCATGAGGGACTCATACGGGTAGCGCTTGCGTTGTTTCCCCTTCTTGTCGGTGACGGTCTCCGGGAACAGGCAGGGCCGGTGATAATTGACGTAGGGGTTGAGGTGCCGGCGGTGGAACTCGTTCAACGGGCCGGCCCAGCGGCGCGGGATGTGGGCGTGGCCCAGCAGCTTGCGCACCACGTGGCCGTTTTTGCATTCCACCAGGGCGTTGTCGTTGCTGTGCCGGGCGCGGGACTTGGTCAGCTCGATGCGCAGCTTCTCCAGCAGCCGGGCAACCTGTTTGTTGATGTACTCCGAGCCGTTGTCGGCGTGGAAGCCCAGGATAACGAAGGGGAAGGCCTCCAGCAGGTGTTCCAGGGCCGGAATAAGGTAGACCTCACTGATACGCTCGACACTGACCACCACCTCGAACTGGGTTACCTCATCCACCGCATTGATGTGATACACCCCTTTTTCCCCGTCTAAATCGCCCTGGTGCACGGTATCGATGCGGATATAGCCCGGCTGACCGTCCGGCTGCGGTTTGCGCCGCTCACCGATGGGCAGGGTCACCGGCCGGGTCTTGTCCACCGTGTGGCGCTGGCGCCGGTAGGTCTGCGACTGGCGCAGGTTGTACAGGTGCGAGACCGAGATGCTGGCCAGGCGTTCGTACTCACGCTGACCGAAGACTGAATAAGCCCGCTCACAGAGCTTCTTCAGGGCCAGCCCGTTGGGCGTGTTATGGCGCTCGTCCATGGCCGCCAGCAGGCGGATATCCGCCTTCGTGTAGCGCCGGGCAAAGCCGCGTGCCGTGCACTGGCGCGGCGTCAACTTGCCGGTCTCCCGGTACTGTTTAATCAACCGCTTCACCTGGGCCAGGGAATAGCCGCTCACCTTCATCAGGTAACGCATCAGTGTCCCTTTGTCCGTCTTGTTACAGCCCGGATAATCAAACTTCACCAAGGTGCGCCGTAGCCAGTCATACCGGCTCCGCTTGTCACCGGCCACCTCAAAGGCCACCTGTTGTGTGCCCGCCAGAAAGGCGCGTACCTGGTCGATACTCGTTAACTCGTTTGCGTTCATGATCGTTTTCATCCTCGTATCATGAACAGAAAGACCGATTATTTCAGGCTCATTTCATGTTGGAATCACGTCCGCCCTTCAGGCTCATTTCATATTGGAAAACACTAATGATTGACAATATATCGGTCTAAGTGTAGGTTCTGTTCAGGGAGTGTGAAAATGATATGGAAAATTCTGGTCACTGAGGAGTACGAGAAATGGTTTCTGGCATTAACCGACAGGGAACAGGAAGACGTACTGGCAATGGTTGAGGTACTGGAAATGACAGGTCCGTGGTTATAGTATCACGACCTTATACGGACACCTTGAAAGCTACGCGCAAAGTTAAGAATCTGAAAGAGTTGATCATTCAGCATGCCGGAAACCCCTACCGCGTATTTTATGCCTTTGATCCGAAACGACGTGCTGTCCTGCTATGTGGTGGCCGTAAAGATGGTAAAAAGGATAAGCGATTTTATCAGCGGATGATCCCATTGGCAGAGCGCGAATTTTTAAATTACCTGGATAATGAAGGGTTCAAATAGACGGAGGTACACCATGGTCAAGTCACTTAACGAACATAGAAATAATATCAAGCCGGAAGTGCGAATTGCTGCCAAAGCTAAAGCCATGGGCATCGTCGCGAAGATGTCGAACGCCGAGACAAAGAATGCTAAGGAGAGGGGTCGGCCGGCACCCGCTGAGAAGCGGATAATTACACAATCCGATTTATCAAATAAATAGCACAACAATCAAAGAGAATTTGATCGGCTGGAACGATCAGGCGTATATCAGCCGGCCCTTCGGTTCGGGCACGTATCGACCAAGTTCGTGGGCGGCTTCGATCCACTCTTCAATGACTCTTTCAGCATTGGCAACAGCTTCCCTGTATGTTTTTCCATCGGCCATACACCCGGGCAGCTCCGGGACCTCCACAATAAATGCCTCGTCTTTGCCGCTCCAATAAATAATCAATTCATACTTAACCCGCATTGGAAAACTCGTCAAGAGTAAGACCGGCAAAATGAATCAGTTAACGGCAACCCTTTTTCTGCGCGTACTTCAAGACAGAGAGCAATCGCTTCCCTGATATTGTCCGGCGCTTGCTCCCGGGTCTCTCCCTGGCTGACACAACCCGGAATGGCTGGACATTCAACAATCCATACCCCATCCTCGTCCCGGTCAAACGTTATATTGAATTTCATAAAACCTCCTGCCCCCCGCCCGTTCTATTCATCACACTTGCGAAAAGTGTACTAAAAAACGGTTCAGGGATAAACCAATAACGACAACAGACTGATGATGAGGGGTCAAAAACAAAAAGGCGCACAGTGTGCGCCTTTTCGTCGGGACCCGAAGGACCCTGTTTTGCTTAATACAGGCTTACCAGAGCAGGAATCCGCCGATGGAGAAGGTATCAGCATCTTCAAGATTACCAAAGATGGTTTGACTTTCATAATTGCCGTATTCGGCAATAACCTTCAGCCAAGAGTTGACGTCATGGTAAACACCTACCGTCCAAAGCTCATTGCTGACTTCACCTATGCCATACATGTCGTCACCATCCTGTTTAGACTCGCCATAGCCACCGCCAACCTTAGTGCTGCCGTTGAAGGTGTAGCTGGCCTGGACATAGAAACCTTCGTTGTCAGCCTCTTGACAACCATCATCATTACAGCCAAAACCATCTCCACCTCCGATATTGTGAAGTAAACTTCCCAAAGCTTCACCATCGTAGTAACTGCCGGTCATGCTGAAACCGCTTGCACTGACCGTTGCGCCAATATTCCAACCTACAGTCTCTACGTCACCTAAACCAACTATTTCCTGCTCCTGCCAGATAAAACCAGCCCAGCCGCTGAAGCTGCCACCCTCGAATGCAGAGTTATAAGTAGCCTCGGCTTGAAACTGCGGAGTATCCGTTTCGGAAATATTACCGCCAAGTGGTTCTTGCGGATCAAAGATACCGACTGAGAGTTGAAAACCGTTCATATCCGGGGTCTGGTAAACGAAGCGGGTACGGAAGTCGGGATAGACATAACCATAACCGATTCGACCTAAGCCAGTGCCGCCGCCATCAGGCCCAGCCATAGCTCCCATCCCGAACAGGGTAATGTCCTGTAAAATGGCCTGACGCTGGAACAATGCCAAGGTACGGCCCACGCTGATGGTGCCGAAGTCGCCAGATACGTTGAAGAACACTTCACGCATATCAATGTTCGAACCAGTACCTGCTACACCTGACTTGTTTAAGCGACTAGCCTTTTCGCTCGAACTGTCTACCGCAAAAGTAATCTGGCCGGTACCCGTCAGACCGTTCACTTCGGGTGTCTTGACCACCATTGTATGGAAGGCAGGCAATAAACCTTCATTTAAATGAGCGCTGTCTTCGCTGTTACCACCTGCATACTCAAAGTCACTCTGGGTATAGAACAGGTTGATAAAGCCGCCGTAGCTGACTTCCCAACCGTCCGCGCCACCCAGGACAACTGCCGCATTGGTGGGCATGCTTAATGCGCCCACAAGCGCCAGCGTGCTCAGAACAGCCGTGAACTTGGTTGTATTAAATTTCATCATTCTCCTCCTCAGGAAAGGTATTAAGCTAAAAATACTTCGTTTTGAATTCTTGGTTCCGGCTTCTTCAACGCCCTTATTCCATATAGCATAAGGCATAATCGGAATAATTGCAACATAGAAAAGGCGCATTTACAACACTTTTTTTAATTTTTTGCGTAATAAGTCCTTACTGTGTTTCTTTTACACAACAAAAACCGGGGTTGTTCATTCTCAAGCCGCATGGGGACGGGTAATGGCTTCCCGCAGGCCTTCCAGCAGCCCCTCCAGTTTTGCCTGTTGAATTTCCAGCGCCGCCATGCGCTGTTCGAGTTTTGCAGTTCGTTCCTCCAGCCTGTCAATGCGCCGGTCAAGTCTTTGACCCAAGCGTAAAATCATGCCTGCCAGGGCAATACTGCAAGTGATAACAGCAATTAATTCAGGTGTCATAATCTTTTCTCCTTAACACATCTTGTTATACATCTTGTTAACCCGCTCCTCCAACCGGTCAATCCGCCGTTGCTCCTCGCGTTTCCTGTCCCGGTGATCAAAGTATATATCTATACCGATAAAAACAATCGCTAATGATAAAAACAGCGATTAATTCAGGCGTCATAATCTTTATCCGTAACACATTTTGTTAATCTCATTGTTCCAACCTGCCGCGCGCTGTCTGGAAACAAGTCACTCATCTGTTACCGCGCCACTGAATTGCCTGACCAGCAACCCGTGAATGAAAGCTACTTCCTGCTTTACGGTTGCCAACCCTTTCTCTACGGACGAGATCCTGCCAAGCAGGTACAAAAAAGTGGTAATGTTAATCGTGACGATAGCAATGCCGACGCCGACTACGGTAAGAACAATAGTGATCAATTCGGTCATGTTAATTCCCTCTTACAAAAAATGATAAATACACATGCTCCTTGCCAGGGTCCATCCCGGATAACATACACAAATCCGGATCAGATTACCACTTTTTTCGTCTCAACCCCCTCCCCGCTGGTACGCCAGGTCGAAGCGGGCCAGGAAAGCCGCCTGCTCCGTTTGACTGAAACCGTTGAATTCGATGGCGACCGGCGTCACGGGAAATTCCATCAGGCCGAGTTTTCTGACACTCTCCGGCGCCAGGGTGATTTTCACCTGGCCGGCTCCCGTCGCGATGTCCGCCTGGTTGCCGCGGCGGGTAACGGGCGCGCCGTTCACCGCCCGCGGCAACAGGCGGAAGAAGTCCCTGTGGGTGATGCTCATTTCCCGGGTCAGGCGATTCCCTGGGGTGGAGGCGTTATTCACGAGTATTGTAAAGGGGACAGATTTAAAATCTGTCCCCGGCCGGCGGTCTGTCCCCGGTCGGCGCTCAGCCCCCGGCTACCGGCGGCCATATCGCCAGGGTGTCTCCGTCATTGAATACGGCTTTGTTACGATCTTCCGGTTTGATGTAAACGCCGTTCAGCAATACCAGGTGCGCCATTTCCCTGGGCACGTTGTACCTGTCGATGACCTCGTAGGCCGTCTGGTGTTCGGATATCTCTATGATGAGTTTGTTGTCCTCGGCATCCGGGGGGAGGTAATCCGTTAAACCGGCGTAGAGTTTGAATACCAGTTTCATAATAATGTGTCGCTGCGCGACAGGTAAACTGACTGGATTCCTGCTTTCGCAGGAATGACGGCGGGGTTGACCGGGCGCTTCGAAATCCCGACTGTCGCAGGAATGACGGCGGGGTTGACCGGGCGCTTCGAGATTCCGGCTTTCGCAGGAATGACGGCGGGGTATTGCCGCTCTTTCCCCGTCATGCCGGGCTTGACCCGGCATCCAGTGAGATAACGGGTCGCTGGAAGCGACTCTTTGTTTGACCGGATTCCAACTTTAGCCGGAATGACGGCGAAATTGACCGGGTTCTTCAAAGCAGTGCGGCGTTATGGCCGATGGACTGGGTCGCCCCCAGGTATGCCTCCATAATCCGGGTCGGATCGTGCAGCAGGTGGTCCTTCCATTTGCCCAGCTTCAGCTTCGTCTGGATCAGGCCGCGCAATACGCCTACGTGGTTGGTCAGCCCCAGCGCCTGGGCGCCGACCAGGACGTCATCCTGGAACTGCAGGCTGATATAGCGGTACCCTTCCGCATCCACCAGTTCCGCGGATTCGCCGCCCTCGACGCCCATCCACAAACCGTAGGAGGTGGAGACCAGGCCCATGGTGTCCAGCACGTTCATGTTGACGCTGCCCTGGTGGCGGGTATCCCGGCCGCACATGTTCAGGGCCGCGATCCTGCCGTGGTCGGCGGCGGTGGGCTGGATCGCCTGTACGCTGAACTCCCCGGTTGAGAAATCCCTGCCCTGGCACACGTCGCCGGCGGCGTACACGTCCGGGTGGCTGCTCTGCAGGCGGTCGTTCACCAGCACGCCGAAGTCGGTCTCGATGCCGCTGCCTTCGAGAAAACCGGTATTGGCCCGAACGCCGGTGGCGGAGATGACCACGTCGGCGCCCAGTTGTTCGCCATTATCCAGTTTTACCGACAGCCTGGCGGCATCCCGTTCAATCGCCTCGACCCGGGTCGAGGTCAGCACGTTGACGCCCTTGTCCAGGCACCACTGCTTTATCAGGTTTCCGGCGGTCTGGTTCATCATGCGCGGCACCATGCGGTCTTCCATTTCGACCACCGTCAGGTTCACGCCGCGCTCGGCCAGCGCCTCCAGGATAATGCAGCCGATAAATCCCGCGCCCATCAGGATTACATCGGAGCCTTTGCTTGCGTTTTGCGCTATGTTCCTGCCGTCCTCGAGGGTCCAGCAGGAATGGACGCCGGGGGAATCCAGGCCGGGAACAGGCGGCCGGATAGGATGGGAGCCCGTGGCGATCAGCAACTTGTCGAAGTTGACCGTCGCGCCGCTTTCCAGTTGCAGGGTGTGGGCGTCGGGGTCCACCGAGGCCGCCCGGTCCCGGATTACCTCGATATCCAGGTCCTCATAATGGGTATCGGACTTGCGCAGGTAGGCGCCGGCCTCATCGATGTCGTCGATGAGGTAATACGGCAGCGCCATGCGCGAGTACGGCGGTTCCGTTTCGTCGCCGATCAGCTTGATCGAACAGGAGGGATCGGTCTTCCTGAGCGTCTCCGCTGCGATAACGCCGGCGGGTCCGGCGCCTATGATGACGTGTTGCATGTTGTCAGTCTCTTATAAGGTATGACTTCGTCATGAGTGTTTTACTGGATTCCGGCCTTCGCCGGAATGACAGTGGGGTGTCGCCGCTCCTTCCCCGTCATGCCGGGCTTGACCCGACAGTGGGGTGTTGCCGCTCCTTCCCCGTCATGCCGGGCTTGACCCGGCAGTGGGGTGTTGCCGCTCCTTCCCCGTCATGCCGGGCTTGACCCGACAGTGGGGTGTTGCCGCTCCTTCCCCGTCATGCCGGGCTTGACCCGGCAGTGGGGTGTTGCCGCTCCTCCCCCGTCATGCCGGGCTTGACCCGACAGTGGGGTGTTGCCGCTCCTTCCCCGTCATGCCGGGCTTGACCCGGCATCCAGTGGAATAATGGGTCGCCGGAGGCGACTCTTTGTTTGACTGGATTCCGGCCTTCGCCGGAATGACGACCTCTGTCATTACAGGCTGAGGCGCTGCCGGGTTTCATCGGTCGGCACGCCCTGTTCATTCCAGCCGCGCACTTCGTAGTACTTCGGCAGCATCTCGTGCAGGCGGTTCACGTTGCCCTTGGCCGGGCCGGTCTGGGCCGGTTCCGTCAGCAGGCGTTTCGGCAGCGTGTCGTCCGCCGCAGTCAGCCCCGCCGCAAGGTTGAACTCGCGTTCCAGGTTCCAGATGCGCTCGCCGGCTTCCAGCATGGACTCAGCGGTCCAGTCACCCCCGCAGGCCGCGGCCACCTGGGGCGCGATGTCCTCCAGGGTCCAGGCAAACGTGGTGAATACGCACAGGCCGCTCGAATCCACGATGGAGGTGGCGTCCTGGAAGGCCTTGACCAGTTCCGGCTTGCCCTCGGTGACCAGCGGGTCGGTCTTTTCGGGGACGCCCATCACTTCGGATGAGACGGTGTAGCTGCGCAGGTGGCAGGCGCCGCGGTTGGACGTGGCGTAGGTCAGGCCCATGCCCTGGATGCCGCGCGGGTCGTAGGCGGGAAATTCCTGGCCCTTGACCGTCATCGACAGGTCCGGGTGGCCGTACTTCTCGCACAGGCGCTTGGAACCCAGGCCCAGGTCCAGGCCGAAACCCTCGCCCCTGCAGGTGACTTCCGTCGCCCAGGCCAGCGCTTCGGCGGAACCGAATTTCAGTTCGACGCCGCCGGTCTGCTCTTTGGTAATTGCGCCGAGGTCGTAGAGTTCCATGGCCGCGGCAACGGTGGCGCCGAAAGATATGGGATCGATCCCGTCCTCGTTGCAGATGAAATTGGCGTAGGTCAGCGCATCGATGTCATCCACCCCGGTGTCCGAACCCAGCGCCCAGGCCGCTTCGTATTCCAGGCCGCCCGATGCGCCCCAGTATTGCGGCTTGTTCTCGATGGAGAAATGGCCCCGGTCGATGGTGGAGATGCGCCCGCAGGCGATGGTGCAGCCGAAACAACCCGCGTTGGTGACCAGGTTGGGCTTGCCGTCGCTTTCCCGCGGCTCGTGCATGGCCTCCGCGGAAATCTTGCTTGCGCCCTCGAACTGCACTTCGCGCATGTTGCGGGTCGGCATGGCGCCGACCTCGTTGATGACGTTCATCAGCACCTGGGTGCCGTAAGTGGGCAGTCCCTGCCCGGTGACCGCGTTCTCGGCCAGGACCTTCTTGCCGGCATTGACCGCCTGCATGAATGCGCCCGGATCCTTGATGTTGCCCACGCCCTTGGTCCCCCTCACGGCAACGGCCTTGAGGTTCTTGGAGGCCATGACCGTGCCGACGCCGGAGCGGCCGGCCGCACGGTGCAGGTCGTTGACGATCGCCGCGTACAGGCAGCCCTTCTCGGCGGCGCGGCCCACGGCGGCAACGCGCAGCAGCGGGTCCTGGTATTTCTTGTGCAGCCACTCGTCCGCCGCCCAGACCGACTGGCCCCAGATCTCATCGGCGGAGACGATTTCGACCTTGTCGTTTTCGACGTACAGGTACACGGGCCGCGGCGATTTGCCTTCAAAGATGATCATGTCGTAGCCCGCGGCCTTCAACTCCGCGCCGATGAAGCCGCCGGAATTCGAACAGGCGACGGCCCCGGTCAGGGGGCTCTTGGTAACGACGGAATAGCGTCCGGCCGTGGAAGCCATGGTACCGGTGAGGGGGCCGGTGGTCATAATCAACTTGTTGCCGGGACCCAGCGCGTCACATTTCGGGTCGATCTCTTCCGCCAGGTACTTGGTGGCGAGACCGCGCTGCCCCAGGTAGAGGCCGGCCCACTCCATGTTCAGGGGTTCGTTGCTGGTGGCGCCTTCGGTAAGGTTTACTCTTAATACATTATTAGCCCAAGCCATTTCAAATTTCCTCCGCTATCAGTTGACGCTTGCCGCTGCGTGGGCGCGCATCCGGGCCAGCCCGGTATGGTCCGCATCGACGTAAGTGATGGCCGCCGTGGGGCAGGCCTTGGCGCATTCCGGATCGCCGCCGCACAGGTCGCATTTATAGACGACCTTGGTGTCCTGGTTGTAGTTCACCGTCCCGAACGGGCAGGCGATGGTGCATACCTTGCAGCCGACGCAGACGTCGGCCAGCACGTCCTTGGAACCGGTTTCCTCGTTCAGCACGATAGCCTCGACGGGGCAGGCGTGCATGCACCAGGCTTCGCTGCACTGGGTGCAGGTATAGGGAACGAACCGGCCTTCCTCGTGGAAGGTAAACACCTTGATACGGGATTTTGCGGGGTTGAACACCCCTTCAGCCTGGTAGGAACAGGCCAGTTCGCATTGGAGGCAACCGGTACACTTTTCCGGTTCAATCTGGAGCGCTCTCAGCATCACATTCTCCTTGGATAGCAACAGTTTCTGATAAGGATCGAAAAAATCTTGTGTTATACCGGGAAAAATTCCCGTCCGTATCAGTCCCGGTTTTATTTATAATGGGACTGACCGGTTTTTTCTTATAGTATAGCTTATTGTAATTTGCCAGGTCAGGCACCTGTGCAAGCAGAGGATACAAAAAATTTCCGGCGCTGGCAACATGCTTTATCAGGCAACGTGTAACAGAACTATTTCCCCGGATCAGGGTCAAATACCGGACTGGCAGACAGGACAACAATGAAAACCACTTTTTATACGATCACCACGTTTATCTTGCTGGGTTGGGCTGTAGCCGGCGCCGCGGACATTACTGAAATCAGTTTCGCGTTCATCGGCGATGCAGGCGGCAGCGCGCATACGGGCGTTGCCCAGGGCATCCACGAGGCGAACCTTCAGGGACGGTTCCTCGGCCAGAATTATTCCCTGCAGGAGTTCAGCGGGGACGACCTGAATGTAATCGACCCTGATAGATTCATCGCAATTATAGTCGCCACCAATGCAGACGACCTGGGACAGGTCGGAGCCCGTTTCAAGGACCATCCGGTCTTCAACGTGAGCGTGCACGACGATGCGCTCAGGGAGGCCTGTACGCCTAACCTGCTGCACGTGATCCCCAGCGCCGGGATGCTGGCCGATGCGCGGGCCCAGTGGCTTGAGAAAAACCCGGGCGCCGAAATCACCACCTCCGGCTGGCATCCAGATTTTGTAAAATTCGCCGCCAGGGACCTGAACAAGCGTTACAAAAAACGGTTTTCCCAGCCCATGGACCAGTATGCCTGGGCCGGCTGGGCCGCGGTCAAGATGGCTTCGGATTCGGTGGCCAGGCAAGATCTCACCGAACCCGGCGCAATGCTCGAATTCCTGAAAACCGGCCTGGCGTTCGACGGTCAGAAGGGCCTGGACATGGATTTTCGCGACACCGGCCAGTTGCGCCAGTTGGTTCTGATAACCGGGCCTGATGGCGAACTGCTGGGCGAAGCGCCGGTCAGGGGCGTCGTCGCGACGGACGACGTGGACAGCCTGGGGCTGGTGGCGTCCTGTTATAATTAACGCCACAGAGAGCACAGAAGTGTCTGTTTCACACTGTATTTATTGTATGGAGTAAACCATGAAACACATTATCAGCGTTATCGTATTTATCCTGGCCGGCATCCAGCTTGCCTATGCCGCCAGCGGCCGCATTTTCGTCACCAATGAGCGCAGCAACGATATTTCCGTCATTGACGGATCGACACTGGAAGTAGAAAGAACCATAGAGGTAGGAGACCGGCCCAGGGGCATCGGCATCTCACCCGACGGCAAGGAGTTGTATATTGCCGTCAGTGAAGAGAACGTGATTGCGGTCATCGACCTGGGGACACTGGAACTGTTGCGTAAATTCAAGGCGGGGTCCGACCCGGAGACCTTCGCGGTGCACCCGAACGGCAATATCTATATTTCCAACGAAGACGACGCCAAGGCATCGGCGTTTGACCCCAGGACCGGTGAGCAGATAGCCGAAATAGAGGTGGGTCTGGAGCCGGAAGGCGTGGCCATCTCACCCGACGGGAAGCATGTAATCATCACCAGTGAGTCGACCAACATGCTGCACGTGATCCAGGTCCCGGAACACACCATCGTCGCCAACATCCTGGTAGGCGCGAGGCCGCGCGCGGCCACGTTCACCAGGGACGGTACCATAGCCTATTCCACTTCCGAGATCAGCGGCGAGGTGAAAAAGGTCGACATGTCCAGTTTCGAAGTCATTGCGGTACGGAAAATTGCCGATGAAAAAGCCAAGCCCAAGGACGTGATACTGAACAGGGACGAGTCCAAACTTTATGTGGCCGGCGGCAGGGCCAACCAGGTCATCGTCATGGACGCGGAAACGATGGAAGTCATCAAGGGCATCCCGGTCGGCAAGCGGGTCTGGGGGCTGGCCATGACCAAAGACGGCAGCAAGGTATTCAGCACCGACGGGGTCAGCGGCACCGTTTCCGTGATCGACACGGCGAAGGACGAGGTCATGAAGACCATCGAGGTGGGCAAATTCCCCTGGGGCGTCGTCATCGACGACTAACGCCGCACCCGTCATACCGGCAACAACCGTCATACCGGCGAAAGCCGGTATCCAGTCAATTAACCTGTCGCTTGCGACACATTATTATGAATATCCGGGGTCAGAGTCGTTACCCTGACCCCATGATTTCCATCTACTCAGGTTTCACAAACTTCATCGTCATCCGGTCGCTCTCACCTATAGCGGCATATTTCTCCCTGTCCTCATCGCCCAGCCGGTAGCCTGGCGGCAGGGTCCAGACGCCTTTCGGGTGGTCTTTCGTATCCTTCGGGTTGGCGTTGATCTCTGTCTTGTCAACAAACTGTAGTCCGGCCTGCTCGGCCAGGCGGATCACCTCGGCCTCGGCAACATATCCCTTTTTTGACCATTCCTTGCCGACCATGTGCTCGGCGCCCCTGTGCGTTACCAGGCCGAGGATGCCGCCCGGCTTGAGCACATTGTAAATCGCTGCAAACACCTGGTCCGCGGTATCGTTGTTCAGCCAGTTGTGGACGTTGCGGAAGGTGAGCGCCATGTCCGCCTGCCCTGCCGGTTGCAGGTCCGGCTTGTTCGGGGGCGCGAATTCAAACATGACGACCTTGCCGTAGTTGTCCGGGTCGGCCGCCAGCTTGCCCGCATACTTCCGGTAGTTGCGGCGGTAGTATTCAACCTCGGATTCGCTGTCGTAGCTGCCCACGTAGAGTTTCCCGTTGTCTCTCAGGTACGGCGCCAGTATCTCGGAATACCAGCCGCCCCCCGGGGATATCTCCACCACCGTCAGGTCATCCCGGATGCCGAACCAATCCAGGGTTTCAGCCGGGTTGCGGTACTTGTTGCGGGCCTTGTAGGCATCAGAACGATGATCGCCGTTGGCGATCTCGTTGAGGCGGTCGATGTTCTCATTGGCCAGCGCCGGGCCTGCAAGCAGGCACAGGACCGCAATAAACATGACCAGGTAAGGACATGACTTCATGAGTTGTTTCCTCCTTCATACCGGTTGACGGGTATATGTTACCCCGTCCGGCGCCTGTTGAGAAATGTATTCGCCAGCAAGCAGTGAAAGTGTTGTATCATAGGCCCGCACACGGAGCAGCGCGCCTGTAACGACTCAAATCACAAAACTATGCCGGATTAGCTCAGTTGGTAGAGCGCCCGCCTTGTAAGCGGATGGTCGGCGGTTCGAATCCGTCATCCGGCAGATTTTTTCTTCGTTTGGCGCATAAATCACCAACTGTTGCTCAGGAGCCAAGGATTAAAGGATACAAACTCGAATCTCAATCATCCCCCAGCCCCCAAAACAATCCAAATTACAACAATAGCAGCCAGCACATGCAGACTGCCCAGGTAAAACCGCCGCTTCAGCCTCCCCTCCCTGGCGGCCTTCAACTCCTCCCCCAGCGTGGCGTAGCGGCTGGGCAGGAACGATCCCAAGTATTCCTTCAAAAAGTTGCTTGTGCGCATGGTCGGCATCCCCATGTCGCGCATCAGTTCGTCAACGTAATGGCCGATATAAGGCCCGGTGAACACGCCGTCTTCCTGTTCCGGCACCCGCTCCCTGGCCCAGTTCTCAAGCCGTTCGATTGCCTGGTCCATCTCTTCGGTCGAGGGCAGGATCATGTTCCCGGTGAACAACTGCGCCGCCCAGTGCGCGCCGACTTCCGAGGATAACGGGCAGGTCAGGGTCGGGAAAAATCCCACGAACGCCAGCCTTTGCTGGCCCGGGGGCAATATGCGCCGGTATAGATGGAAACGGCCGTTGCTGTACACCTTCGCCCTCAATTCCTCGCTCAGGAACGACATGTCGCGCCGCCATCCCGTGCCCATGATGACCAGGTCCGCCTCTATCTGCGTGCCGTCTTCGAGTTCGACCCCCAGGTCGTAGAACCCCTTGACGCCGGCCCGTATGGCGCTGATGCTGCCGGCATTCAGCAGGTCGAAGAAATCGTCCACCTGGCCCACGCTTTCGAAGCCGACCGGCAGCTTGTGTTCGGGAATCATGTGTTTGGGCATGCCCAGGACGCGGGGCGCCACGGCGCTCATGAAGCTCCACCAGAGCCACACCAGCGGTTTGCCGGGACCGTGCAACAGCTTTTCATCCCAGGGGCGCACCGGGTAATTGACGAACATCTCGATGAAGCGCGAGATGAAGCGCAAGTCGCTGCGGGCGCCGCCGGGCAGGTAGCGCGGCACCATCCAGTGCGGCTTGCGGAACACCAGGGTGGAGGTTTTGCCTTCCCGGGCCGCCCAGGCGGCGCAGTCCAGCGCGGATTTGCCGCCGCCGATGACGACCACGCGCCGGACGTCCGCAACCGCGGGATGGGTCCATTCACTCGAGTGGCGCACCAGCCCCCTGTAGGTGTCCCTGCCGGGAAGATCCAACATCAGGGGCGTGGAGAAGGCCCCCGAACAGATGATCACATAAGCGAATTCATGGGCGTCCTGTTTGCCTTGATCTTCCTTGCGGTCATCGGCCGTCGAGCGGACCGTCATGGAAAAGCCCTGCCTGCCGCCGTCATCGATCTCTTCCAGGCGCACCACCTCACTGTTGAAACTGATGTGGGGATTCAAACCGAAATGGTCAGCATAGGATTCCAGGTGCGCGCGCACTTCCTCCGCGACCGGGTAGCCGCTCGTGGATGCCGGGTAGGGGTAGTCGGTAAGGCTGTAGGTTTCCTTTGCGGTATTCGCCCGCAGGCCGGGGTAAGCCCGTGACAAGGCCCACACGCCACCCAGGTCGGGTTCCTTTTCAAACACCTGTACGTCGAACCCGTTTTCCAGGAATATCTTGGCCGTCACCAGGCCGGCAATGCCGGCGCCGATGATGCCGACCCGTTGCGCCGCGCCCGCGCCTTCTGCGCGCGTCCCGGTGGTTGCGGCAACCTCGCTCGTCGTTTCGCTCACGGTATATCTTCCGGTGTGTGTTGTTTACGGCAAAAGTATATCAAGAGAAAGCTTATCAGAATGATCTGAATCAATACATGCTTGAATTTCGTCCGTAAAATCGCTATATTTCAGTATGATATTCAAGTTGTTGGATATCATTCGTTGTCATGGGGGCGTACCTGGTTTCGACGAGGGTGCTGAATCCCAAGGGGCATGCCGAGGTGCAGGTAACCTCGTTAATCCATCTGCAAACTTCAATAGTTGACGAAAAGTACAACTACGCTCTGGCCGCTTAGAGCCGGCCAGCCCCTGACTGAACTGTGCTTGTGCATTCAACTCAGGGGTCACAGACACAAGCTCGCGATGAAGTCCGTCCCGGGCGGATTCGCTAAAACTTAAGGGAATCGTTGCCTGCGTTCCCCCGCCGTTTCGGGTAACAGGCGATTAAATATAAAGATTCGGCTAAGCATGTAGAACCGAAGGTTGATGGCTCGCGGACGCCGGTTCGACTCCGGCCGCCTCCACCAATATTACATACAGGGACGTAGCTGTCACCCTCCTCCATATCTACAATATATATGATGTATTTTCTTCATTATACAATCTAGTCATTGTTTTCAGGCAATTTACAATATATTTAATGTATTCTTGTTGAAATACAATAATTTTATTGTATAATTGTGATTAAACTACTAATATATTGTATCTGTTGAGTAACCTGGTCAGCCATCATGAAAACATTGATTGAACTATCATCCGGGATCGGGAAGCGTCGCCGCGAGTTGGGTTTGAAGCAGTCGGATATGCTGATGAAAATCGGCATGTCACAGCAACAATACCAACGCGTTGAGGCCGGTCATGACATACGGGTGTCCTCTCTTCTGCGCGTCCTAGAAGGAATGGGTCTGGAACTGCTGATAGCTCCCCGCGAGCAGGTTCGGCACTTGGAAAACATGCTGCGGCTCGGTGAGCATGACTATGACCTCAAACCTGCCGGTCCTGATTGGCAGGATGAGGTCAAAGAATCCTCATGGTCCTCAATGTTGAAAGAATTCGAGGATGAATAACAATGGGAACGGCGAACCGGGTGGTGGAATCCGTAGAAGCATTACGATTGACACTGCACGGACAGAGAATCGGAATACTCACCCATTACACCGGCGGCAAGAATATCCTGACTTTTGATCCGGAATATAAGGCCTTGCGGGAACAGGACCGGCCCACACTGACTCTGACTCAAACTATAAACCCCAACTACCTGGACAGGGTGTTGGTAAGTTCCCAGAGAGTCCCGGCCGTCCTGTCCAACCTGTTGCCGGAAGGCGCGCTACGGGAACTGCTATCCGGGGCATTGAAAATTCATCCCGCAAACGAATTTCCGTTACTGGCATGGACCGGCAATAACCTGCCCGGGGCTATCATTGCGGCGCCAGTGCCCGCCGGTGAGATTCCGGAATGGGCATTGTCCGCTCGGAACCACATTGAAGCGGTTCAAATTGATATTGCAGGAGGTGCGCCAGAGTTTTCACTGGCCGGTATCCAAATGAAATTTTCCACTATCCGGCAAGACGGACGGTACAACATCAGCGCTGAGTTGGGGACTGATAACTGGATTGTTAAAACACCGTCCACTCTTCACAGGAACGTACCGGAAAACGAATACAGCGCCATGAAACTGGCTGAATCAATCGGCGTGGATATTCCCGAGATAACTCTCATTTCCCTGGACACGCTGGATAACCTGCCTTCAATCAAGTTGCCGGACGAGACTCATGCCTACGCCATCCGCCGTTTCGACCGTAGCGTCCAGGGACGTATCCATACGGAAGACTTCGCCCAGGTTTTTGAGTTTTTCGCCCACGATAAGTATGGAAAGGCCAATTACGAACAGGTTGCTAACGCACTGTATCATTATGGCGCGGACGGGTTGGGAGATATCCAGCAGATGGCCCGGCGCCTCCTGGCGAATATCCTGCTGGCTAACGGCGATGCTCATTTGAAGAACTGGACCCTGATTTATTCCGATGGCGTCAACCCGAAACTGGCGCCTGCCTACGACATCGTGTCGACGCTGCCGTACGTCCCGGGCGAAACCGGTATCGCATTAAACCTTGGCAAACAGAAAAAATGGTACTCCATCAGCCTGAAAGCCTTTCAGACCTGGAGTGAGAGGATAGGCGTTCCGTGGCCTGCGGTAAAAGTACACTTGCTTGATGCTCTGACGGCAGCCCGCGACCTGTGGCCGGGCATGTTGCAGGATCTGCCCATGCATGAACTGCACAAAAAAGTCCTGAGATCCCACTGGTCGAGGCTTTCGGCAGATTTTAAATTGCTGTAACCATTCAGAAAACAAAAAAGGGGACATATTTATCTTTGAGAGGAAAAAAATAAATCTGTCCCCTTTTTTTGCTATGTAAATTCATGGGGACAGAATAAATTCTGTCCCCGGCCGGAGTTACATTTTGTCGGGGTGTGCAGTGCCCTGTTCATGCAGGTTTAGATGTACATCATGATGCTGTCCAGCGGCGCGTCTGCGTTGAGCAGGTCCACGCGCTTGGACTTTATTTTCAGGCCCGCATCCGTCCGCACCAGGCGCCAGGTGACGGCGCCGGCATAGGTGTCCTGCTTGCGGTGATGGATGACGGCAATAACGTCGGCCCTGACGATAATGTCGCCGACAGGTCCCGCCGGCAAACCGATGTCCGGTTCCGACAGGATGCGCACCGACCGCACCTCGTGCTGCATGGACGGCGATAACGGGTTATGCAGGTTGTACCTGCGCATTTCCATCAGGGCGCGGTTGTCGTAGATCAGGGAATCGTGTTGTTCGGGGTCGGTCTGCGCCCGTTCCAGCGGCATCCAGTAATAGCCGTCTGCCGTGAACAGGGAGATCCAGGTTTCCAGGTCCGCTTCGTTCAGGCAGCGGGTTTCCAGGCGGATCAGGTCCCTGATACCGTTCTGGGAGATTGGGGTCATGTCGCACATTGCACACGCAGAGGGTTTTACGACTTCACGCTCATTCCTTCGCGTGTGCAATGTGCGACCTTACCCCAATCTCCGGTTATGTACTCAAGCCAGGCGGCATACTGGTTGCGTAATACCATGTCGCTGGTGCCCGTGGCCCTTACCTTGTCCCCGTCTCGTTGTTCCCTGCCGTAGTGGCGGTGCATGTCTATCCATTCAATGGCGCCGGCCTCGGCGCTTTCCTGGATGCGGATATAGCAGTCCAGGTCGTCCGGGCCTACCATCGACGCCGGGGAGTTGATCAGGCGGGAATAGCGCAGGGTGCGCTCCAGCATGTCAGGCGGCGCGCCTTTCAACCTGAAGGTCCAGGATTCGATGATAGTCTCGTTGACCGAGACGGGTATGACCACGCGTACGGACTGGATATTGTCGCGTATTGTGCAGGACGGGTAGATCAGGCCGTTGTGGCGGTTGAACGAGAGGATTTCCTCGGTGCGCTCCCTGCCACAGGCCTGTTCCATCGCCTCCAGGTAATCAGGATAGACCTGGTAGTGGCTGAAAATGCTTGTCCCGCCGCCCATGTAACCGTGCCCGCGCGGCAAACCGACAAATCCCATCTCGTCAAAGAAGTCATAGGAGCCGCCGAACGGGGCTATCACTTCCGCTTCCGGCAGCGAGGCATGGTCGGGCGCAAGCTGCTCCTTGTATCGCCGTACCGCGTCACTGGTGCCGGCATGGGCCACCATGGGGTGCATGGCGTCATGCAGGTTCTCGGTAAAGAATTTCCAGTTGACCGGGTGGCGGTACCGGTGGCAGGTCTTTCCGGTTACCTCCACGGCGCCTTCCGGCGACCGGTCCACCATGTTGTCTATGGTCTCGCGCATGTCTCCGAGGAAGTCGGCCAGGTCCGGACCCGTCGCGGACAGGCAAGCAAACACGAAGCCGCGGTATTGCCCGGTCCGGGCTACCCGGGGCATGCCGAATTCGGCTGCGCTGCTGTCGAAACCCACGTCCCGGTAGCCGGCGGGGCTCGGCTGTGAGCGCAAGGCGCCGTCGGTCCGGTAGGTCCAGCCGTGGTAGGGGCACTTGAATATTCCGTCGGCGCGGCCGCTGCGGGCCTCGCAGACCTGCGCGCCCCGGTGCCCGCAGCGGTTTACCAGCACGTTGATGTCCCTGCCGTTCATGTCCCTGACCATGACGACGGGGGTCAGGCCGATGGTCGTGGTGAGATAATCCCCGGCGGACCTGACCTGGCTTTCATGGCCGACGTAGATCCAGGCCTGCCCCCAGAGCCGCTCCATTTCCAGTTTGAAGATCTCTTCCCTGACGTAGACGTCCCGGTGCACTCGCGCAGGGTCGATAAGGGACCTCAGGGCTTCCGGGCTATCGTAGAGGTTGTGTTGCATGTTCGATAGGTTACCAGAATTACATGCAAATGGGGTCAGAGCGTCATAACAGGACACCCATCAAATTACTATGGGTGTCCTGTAACTTTTATGGGTGTCCTGTAATTCTGATGGGTGTCCTGTAATTCTCTTTCTGTAACTCTCTCTGACCCCGGAGGTTACGGGACTTACTTCTGAGGGGACAGATTTGAAATCTGTCCCCGGCCAAGTAACAAAAAGCCGGACAGTGTCCGGCTTCGAGTCGTTACCACTTTGTTATTATTATCTCAACTTTCCGTGTTGTTGTTATTTTCTTCCGAACTCGTTACGGGCCGGTCAACCAGTTCCACGATGGCCATCGGCGCCTTGTCGCCGACCCTGAAACCGCATTTCAATATGCGCAGGTAACCGCCCGGCCTGTTCTTGTAGCGCGGTCCCAGTTCATTAAACAGTTTTGTCACCATAGGCCTGTCGCGCAGGCGGGCGAATGCCATCCTGCGCCTGGCTACGGAATCCGTTTTTGCAAGTGTAATCAACGGTTCGGCCACGCGCCGCAGCTCCTTTGCCTTGGCCAGGGTGGTCTTGATCACTTCATGGCGTACCAGCGAAACGGCCATATTGCGGAACATGGCAGTACGGTGACTGCTGTTCCGGTTCAGTTTCCGCCCGCTTTCTCTGTGTCGCATGTCGAATTCCCGCCGCTATCAGTGTGATATCACCGACATTTCCCTTTCCTCGTACAGGTCGGAAGGGGGCCAGTTCTCCAGTCTCATGCCCAGCGAGAGGCCGCGGGAGGCGAGCACGTCCTTGATTTCAGTCAGGGATTTCTTGCCCAGGTTCGGAGTCTTCAATAATTCCATTTCCGTGCGCTGGATAAGGTCGCCGATGTAATAGATGCTTTCCGCCTTCAGGCAGTTTGCCGAACGCACCGTGAGTTCCAGGTCGTCGACAGGGCGCAGCAGGATGGGGTCGATTTCCGGTTCGTCACTCACTACCGGCGTTTCCTCCGTTTGCTCGGCTTCCAGGTCAACAAAAATAGACAACTGGTTGCGCAGGATGAGCGCCGCTTCCTTGATGGCTTCTTCCGGGTCTATGGTGCCGTTCGTTTCCACCTCCAGGATCAGCTTGTCCAGGTCTGTCTGTTGTTCCACGCGCGCGCTCTGCACGTCATAGGAAACGCGTTTAACCGGGCTGAACGAGGCATCGAGTTTCAGCCTGCCTATGCTTTGTCCGATATCATCATCCGGACTGCCGACTATGACAGGGCGATACCCGCGCCCGCGCTCAACGATGATGCTCATGTTCAATTCACCGGCGCGGGTGAGATGGGCGATCAGGTGATCCGGGTTCGCGATCTCCACGTCGTGGTCCAGCTTGATGTCACCTGCCTTGACCTCTCCCGGCCCCGTCTTGTTCAAAGACAGGGTAACGTCATCCCGGGCATGCAGGCTGATTGCCAGCTCCTTCAGGTTGAGCAGGATATCCGTAACATCCTCGTGCACGCCGTCTATGGTCGTGTATTCATGCAGCACGCCGTCTATTTCCACTTCGGTCACTGCGCAACCGGACATGGACGACAATAAAACCCGCCGCAGGGCATTGCCCAGGGTATGTCCGAAACCGCGGTTCAACGGTTCTATGGTTATTTTCGCCAGTGTCGCATTGATGTTTTCCACATCAACCCGGCGCGGCTTTAACAATTCACTGAATGTAGAGGGCATAGATATTCTTCCTGTAGCTGCTTACTTGGAATAAAGTTCTACTACTAACTGTTCGTTTATATCCGATGGTAATTCACTGCGCTCAGGCATGGATTTGAATGTTCCCGCCATCTTCTTGGTGTCGACGTCGACCCATTCGGGAAACCCGATTTGTTCTGCGACGTTGAGCGAATCCTGGATACGCAGTTGCTTCTTGCTCTTTTCCCTGATCTCAATCTGGTCTTCCGGATTGACCTGGTAAGACGGAATGTTCACGGACTGCCCGTTCACCAACACCGATTTGTGGCTTACCAGTTGTCTGGCTTCGTTGCGCGTGCAGCCAAATCCCATCCTGAATACCACGTTGTCCAGGCGGCATTCCAGTATCTGTAACAGGTTCTCGCCCGTAGAACCCCTGCGCCTTACCGCTTCCTTGTAATAGCGGCGGAACTGCTTTTCCAGCACCCCGTAAATACGCCGCAGTTTCTGTTTTTCCCTGAGTTGCACGGCATAGTCCGACAGCCTCTTGGACCTCATCCCGTGCTCTCCGGGCGGCTTGTCAATCTGGCACTTGGATTCAATCGGCCGGGCGCGGCTTTTCAGGAACAGGTCAACGCCTTCACGCCGACTCAGCTTGCATTTGGGTCCTAGGTAACGAGCCATATCTCCTCCCTAGACGCGCCGTTTTTTCGGCGGACGGCAACCATTATGAGGAATAGGCGTCACGTCGTTGATATTGGTGATCTTGTAGCCCAGTGCATTCAATGCGCGTACCGCCGATTCCCGTCCCGGTCCCGGGCCCTTGATATTCACGTCCAGGTTCTTCATGCCGAATTCCTTTACCACTTCACCCACTTTCTGCGCCGCGATCTGCGCCGCAAACGGCGTGCTCTTGCGCGAACCGCGGAAGCCGCTGCCGCCGGCTGTCGCCCATGCTAGGGTATTCCCCTGCCTGTCGGTAATATTGATGATGGTATTGTTAAACGACGCATGGACATGCGCGATACCATCCACTACCGTTTTCTTGACCTTCTTTCTGGTGCCTCTCGGTTTAGCCATTCATTCTCTCTTCGTGTTATTTCTTGATGATGCGGCGCGGCCCTTTACGCGTCCTGGCGTTGGTGCGGGTGCGCTGGCCGCGTAAGGGCAGTCCGCGGCGGTGGCGGATACCCCGGTACGAGCCCAGGTCCATCAGGCGTTTGATATTCATGGACACGTCCCTGCGCAAATCGCCTTCGAGTTCGTAATTGGTGACTTCCGCCCGCAACAGGTCAAGCTGATCTTCGCTGAGCGCCGATACCTTGACACCAGGTTCTATTCCCGTTGCGGAACAGATTTTCCGGGCGGTAGTACCGCCTATCCCGTAAATATGGGTCAGGGATATGCTGACATGCTTTTGATCCGGAATATTTACGCCTGCTATTCGAGCCATCTGTTTTATCTCCGGTTAATTATCCGGCAGGGGACAGAATTGATTTCCGTCCCCGCATGATTCATAGAGTCACGAGCTGTCATACGTTCACCCCTGTCTCTGCTTGTGGCGCGGGTCCGAACAGATCACCCGGACACTTCCCCGCCTGCGAATAATGCGGCAGTTACGGCAGATCTTTTTTACTGAAGCCCTGACTTTCATTTCTTCACTCTCCCGTTATATGCGCCGCCCGTGGCTTTTCAGGTTCGCTTTCTTCAACGCGCCTTCATACTGGTGCGACATCAGGTGCGCCTGGATTTGCGCCATGAAGTCCATTACCACAACCACGATAATCAATAATGACGTCCCGCCGAAATAAAACGGCACGTTGTATTGCAGGATCAGGAACTCCGGCAACAGGCACACGAATGTAATGTAGATGGCGCCGACCATGGTCAATTTCGTCAATACGCTGTCGAGGTAGCGGGACGTCTGTTCCCCCGGCCTCATACCGGGAATGAATGCGCCCGATTTTTTCAGGTTTTCCGCGGTCTCCCTCGGGTCGAAAACGACGGCAGTATAAAAGAAGCAAAAGAAAATGATCCCCGCGGCGTAAAACGCGACGTAGATGGGTTGTCCGGGTTGGAGCAGGGTCGCCAGGTCCTGCAACCAGCGCATCTCCCGGGCCTGCCCCGCCCAGCTTGCCAGCGTTCCCGGGAACAGTATCAGGCTGGAGGCAAATATCGGGGGGATGACGCCTGCCATGTTCAGTTTCAGGGGCAGGTGGCTGGACTGGCCCGCGTACATTTTCCGCCCTACCTGGCGCTGGGCATAGTTCACCGTTATCCTGCGCTGTCCCCGTTCGACAAATACGACAAATCCCGTGACGGCAATAGCCAGGGCAAACAGCGTAAAGACCATTATCAGGTGCAGCTCGCCGGTGCGCGACAGTTCCAGGGTGCCGCCCACCGCGGACGGGAGGCCGGCAACGATGCCGGCAAAAATGATCAGTGAGATGCCGTTGCCCACGCCTCGTTCGGTAATCTGTTCACCCAGCCACATCAGGAACATGGTTCCGGTCACCAGCGTGGTCACCGCGGTGATGCGGAAGCCGACACCCGGGTCGATCACGACCGATCCCCCCAGGACCTGCTGGCCCTCCAGCGCCAGCGACACGCCCACAGCCTGGAAGGTAGCCAGCAGCACCGTTCCATAGCGCGTATACTGGGTTATCCTGCGCCGTCCTGCTTCACCTTCCCGGCGCAACTGCTTCAGTCGCGGGTCGACGAATGACAATATCTGCATGATGATCGAAGCGGATATGTAGGGCATGATGCCGAGGGCGACAACCGACAGGCGTTCCAACGCGCCGCCGGAAAACATGTTGAACATATCCAGGATGGTGCCCCGTTGCTGCTCGAACAGTTGCGCCAGCGCATCCGGGTTAATTCCCGGCACGGGTATGAAGGTGCAAATGCGGTAAATGAACAGGGCAAACAGGACGAACAGCAGCCGCCGGCGCAATTCCGTCACCTGGGTCAATCCGGACAGTCCGCCGGGTATTGCAGGATTTCTTGCCACCATGCCCTACTCCTCGAATTTCCCGCCGGCTGCCTCGATGGCGGCCCGCGCCCCTTTTGTCGCCCTCAGTCCCTTGATGGTAACCGCCTTGCCGATGGTCCCGCCGGCTATGATTTTTACCCGCTTGATCTTTCTGCTGATCAAGCCGGCTTGCTTCAGCACGTTCAGGTCGATGACTTCGGCGCCTGCCTTCTCCAGTTCAGCCAGGCGGATCTCATCGGTGACCCGGGCCAGGTAGGACCGGAAACCGACCTTGGGAAGACGCCGCTGCAAGGGCATCTGCCCGCCTTCAAACCCTACCTTGTGGTATCCGCCCGAGCGCGATTTCTGGCCCTTGTGGCCGCGGCCCGCGGTCTTGCCGTATCCCGACCCGATGCCCCGGCCCACCCGTTTCGCCGCGCGTTTGGAACCGCTCGCAGGTTTAATCGAATTAAGTCGCATATCAGATCTCATCCACCGCCAGCAAATAGGCTACCTTATTGATCATGCCGCGGTTTTCCGCGGTGTCGGCAACCGTTACCGAATGACCTATGCGGCGCAACCCCAGTCCCGCAACACAGGCTTTGTGCTTTGCGGTCCTGCGGTTGACGCTGCGTTTCAGGGTCACCCTGAGTTGTTTCTTTGCTTCTGCCATGGTTACCCGGTTATGTCCTCCAGAGGCTTGCCGCGTTTTGCCGCAAAGTATTCCGGCGCAGCCATCGACTGCAGGCCTTTCATCGTCGAACGGACAACGTTGATCGGGTTGGTCGAACCGGTGCATTTCGCCAGCACGTTCTGGATGCCTGCGCACTCGAATACCGCCCGCATGGCTCCCCCGGCAATGATCCCGGTGCCTTCGGAGGCCGGTTGCATGTACACCTGGGCGGCGCCGTGGCGAGCAGTGACTGCGTAATGCAGGGTGTCGCCCTTAAGCGGGACGGTGATCATATTCCGGCGCGCTTTTTCCATCGCTTTCTGTATCGCGACCGGCACCTCCCGGGCCTTGCCGCGGCCGAAACCGACCTTGCCGTTGCCGTCACCGACCACGGTCAAAGCGGTGAAACCGAATATGCGCCCTCCCTTGACGACCTTGGCTACCCGGTTGACTGCAACCAGTTTCTCCAGTAAATCTTCGTTACCCGTGATGGAATCCGCTACCGCCATGCTGGTGTTATCTCCTCTTGAATCAGAATTTTATGCCTTGTTCCCTGGCGGCATCCGCCAGGGCCTTTATCCTGCCGTGGAATTTGAATCCCGAACGGTCAAATGCAACCGTGGTTATGCCTGCCTTCAGGGCGCGTTCCGCAACCACCTGGCCCACCACCCCGGCTGCCTCCTTGTTGCCGCTGTTTTTGATCCTGCCGCGCACCTCCTTGTCCAGGGTAGATGCGCTTGCCAGCACTTCCGCGCCGCTCGCAGCGATCACCTGGGCATAAATATGCCGGGGCGTGCGGAATATGCACAGGCGGTTCATGCCTTGCGCCCTGATGCGCATGCGTGATTTAACCGCCCTTCTCAATCTTGCCGTCTTCTTTTTCATACCGGTTATTCAGGTTATGCCTTCTTTGCTTCCTTGCGCAGGACCTGTTCATCGGCGTAGCGTACGCCTTTCCCCTTGTACGGCTCGGGCGGCCGGTAACTGCGAATGACGGCTGCCATCTGCCCTACCTTCTGCTTGTCCGCGCCCCTGACCACGACCTGGGTCTGGCTGGGGGTCTCAACCGTGATGCCGTCGGGGATATCCAGTTCCACGGGGTGGGAAAACCCCACGGACAGGCTGATGCTGCGCGGTTTTGCCTGCGCCCGGTACCCTACCCCGGTTATCTCGAGTTTTATCTCAAAACCCTCGGATACGCCGGTCACCATATTCTGCATAATCGCTCTTGTCGTCCCGGCCAGGGACCGCGCCGATTTGGAATCATTCTTTGCCGAAAATTTCAGCAGGCTGCCTTCCCGGTCCATATCCACCAGGGCGTGCAGCGTATGCGTCAGTTCGCCTTGTCCGCCCTTGACCCGCACCACCGCGCCGCTCATGTCGACTTCCACGTTTTCCGGGACAGTTATTGGATTATTGGCAATTCTCGACATGGTATTTCCTACGCTACGATGCAGATAATCTCGCCGCCAATTCCAAGCTGCCTGGCGCTCCGGTCCGTCATGACGCCCCTGGAAGTTGAGATGATGGCCGTGCCCAGCCCCCCGTACACCCGGGGCAACTTGTCACGGGGACTGTAACGGCGCAGCCCGGGCGAACTCTCGCGCCGCAACATCTCAATCACGGGCTTGCCCTCAAAATATTTCAATTGAACGGTCAATACAGGCCTGACCTTGTCCTCACCCACACTGAAGCCGGTAATATAGCCCTCTTCCTGAAGAATATTGGCAACGGCAAGTTTCATCTTTGACGAGGGCATGCTGACTTCCCGCTTCAGCCGCTCCTGGCCGTTGCGTATCCGGGTCAGCATATCCGCTACTTGGTCCTGTAAACTCATGTGATATTCACTCGTTGTTCCGGCAACTCACCAGCTCGCCTTGACCAGGCCGGGTATATCGCCGCGCATGGCAGCCTCGCGCAGCATGTTCCTGCCCAGTCCGAATTTCCGGTAATACCCGTTCGGCCGCCCCGTCAGGCTGCACCGGTTCCTCAACCGGGAAGGGCTTGAATCCCTCGGCATTTTATTCAATTTAATTCTTGCCTCCTTGCGCTCCTGCGCGGTCAACGACATATCCTTGATAATGCGCTTCAATGCCGCGCGTTTTTCAGCATATTTTTCGACCATCCGCTCCCTTTTGCGTTCCCGGTTCACCATCGATGTTTTTGCCATAGGTCTCCTCCGGCTCGTGTCCGCCTATCCCCTGAGCGGGAAATTGAATGCCTGCAGCAAAGCCTTTGCCTCATCGTCGGTTTTTGCCGAGGTTGTAATCGTTATGTCCAGGCCGCGCAATGTATCGATCTTGTCATAATCGATTTCAGGGAAAATAATCTGTTCCCTGACACCAAGACTGTAGTTGCCGCGGCCGTCAAACGAGCGCGGGTTCAAGCCGCGAAAATCCCTGATCCTGGGGATGGCGATTGAAATCAGCCTGTCCAGGAATTCGTACATGCGCTCGCTCCGCAACGTGACCATGCAGCCGTTCGGAAAACCTTTCCTGACCTTGAAGTTCGCTACGGATTTCTTTGCCTTTATTACGATCGGTTTCTGGCCGGCAATGCGCGCCATATCATCCACCGCGTGTTCAATCATCTTCTTATCGGCCATCGCCTTGCCCAATCCCATGTTCAAGGTAATCTTGGTTATCTTCGGCGCCTGCATCGGCGATTTGTAGCCGAACTGTTCCACCAGTTGCGGGGCAACCGTATTCCGATAATATTCCTGAAGTCTTGACATTCCGACCGCGCCCCTCAAACGTCTACCACTTCATCGTTGGACTTGAAATAACGGACCTTGCGGCCGTCCTCGAGGAACCGGAATCCCACGCGGTCCGGCCGGTTTGCCACGGGGTTCCACAGCGCAATATTGGAGATAGAAAACGGCATCTCCTTTTCGATAATGCCGCCGGGGTTTCCGCGCATCGGGTTGCCCTTGGTATGGCGTTTGGCCATATTGACGTTTTCGACGATGACCTTGTTGGTTTCCATGTCGACATTCAGCACCAGGCCGCGTTTACCCTTGTCCTTGCCGGTAATAACGACGACTTCATCACCTTTTCTTATCCTGTTCATGACCGGTTCCGGAACTACAGGACCTCGGGGGCGAGGGATACGATTTTCATGAAATTCTCGTTTCTCAGTTCACGGGTGACCGGGCCGAATATCCGGGTGCCGATGGGCTGCAACTGGTTATTGAGCAGTACCGCGGCATTGCTGTCGAACCGGATCAGCGAACCGTCCGGCCTTCGCACCCCTTTCCTGGTCCGCACGACGACCGCATTGTACAATTCCCCCTTTTTCACCTTGCTTCTCGGAATGGCCTCCTTGACGCTGACCTTTATCACGTCACCGACTCCGGCATAGCGTCTTCTCGAACCGCCCAGGACCTTTACGCACATGAGACGGCGCGCGCCGCTGTTGTCCGCGGCGCCCAATACTGTCTGCATCTGGATCATCTCTCCACTCCTTCCGGTGTCATACTTCCTGGGCTTTGGTCACAATACTGCGCAGGCGCCAGGCCTTGTTCTTCGAAATCGGCCGGGATGATTCAATAATCACCATATCGCCTTCATTGCACTCGTTATTCTCATCATGGGCGAGAAGCCTAGTGGTGCGCCGGATGTATTTTCCGTACAACGGATGCTTTACGGTCCTGTGGATATCCACGGCAATCGACTTGTCCATCCTGTTGCTTACGACCGTCCCCGTCATTGTCCTGGCTGTTTTCCCGGTTTCACTCATCTTGTTTCGCCTTCTCGTTTAACACTGTCTTAATCCTTGCGATTTCCCGGCGCAACGCCTTGAAACGGCTTGGATTGCCAAGCTGTCCGGAACCTTTCTGCATACGCAGGTTGAACTGTTCGCGCAGCAGCTCCACGAGCAGTTGCTGCAACTCGCCGGGGTTCCTCGATCTCAGTTCGGCGGCCTTCATCACAATATGGTCCTGTTGGCGAACACGGTCTTGACCGGCAGTTTTGCCGAAGCGAGCTTGAAGGCATCTCTTGCCAGTTCCTCCGATACGCCTTCAATTTCGTACAGCATCTTGCCGGGCTGAATCACGGATACCCAGTATTCGACGTTGCCCTTGCCCTTGCCCTGCCGAACCTCCAGGGGCTTTGTCGTTATCGGCTTGTCGGGGAAGATGCGTATCCATACTTTCCCCCCGCGTTTGACCTTACGGGTTATGGTCCTGCGGGCAGCCTCAATCTGGCGCGCGGTGATGCGCCCGCGGGTAGTCGCCTTGAGGCCGAATTCGCCGAAACTGACCTTGTTGCCGTTATTGGCCAGCCCGCGATTCCTGCCCTTGCTCTGCTTCCTGAATTTGGTTCGTTTCGGTTGTAACATCGGTTCAGCTTCCCATTACGGGCGCATCTTCATCGGTCCGGGCTTCCACGTTGAACACTTCGCCCTTGAATATCCAGACCTTCACACCGATAACGCCGTATGTCGTATTCGAGTTGGCAGTGCCGTAATCAATATCGGCCCGCAGGGTATGCAGCGGCACCCGCCCTTCCCGGTACCATTCCGAACGGGCTATCTCGGCGCCGTTCAGGCGCCCGGCGACACAGATTTTTATACCCAGCGCGCCGAGCCTCATGGTATTGGTCACCGCCCGTTTCATGGCCCGCCTGAACATGATCTTTCTCTCTATCTGCTGGGCAACGCTCTCCGCCACCAGGGCCGCGTCCAGTTCGGGCTTCCTGATCTCCTGCACGCTGACCTTCGCCCTGACGCCCATCATATCGGAGACCTCCTGGCTCAAACGCTCGATGTCCTCTCCCTTTTTGCCGATCACGATGCCGGGCCTGGCGCTGTGAATGATCACCTTGATTTCATTCGGCGGGCGTTCGATCTGGATGCGGCTGACCGAAGCGTTCACCAGTTTTTTCCTCAGGTATTCACGCACCTGCAGGTCCGTGTTCAGATACCTGGCGTAATCTTTCGTATCCGCATACCAGGTCGAGGTCCAGTCCTTGATGATGCCGATACGGATTCCCGTAGGATGTACTTTCTGTCCCATGCTGTTCTACTCTGTCGTTTCTGTAACCGTTATAACGAGGTGGCTCGTGCGCTTCAAAATCCTGTCCGCCCGTCCCCGCGCCCGGGTGCGCATGCGCTTGTGGACAGGTCCATTGTCAACGGTTATTGCGCTGATTTTCAGCTCGTCAATATCCGCGGCCTCATTATGTTCGGCATTCGCGATCGCCGACTCAAGAACCTTTTTGACGATGGCGGCTGCCTTCTTGTTGCTGAAAGCCAGGATATTCATTGCGCGATCCACCGGCAGGCCGCGTACCTGGTCGGCGACCAGGCGCAGTTTCTGCGGCGCCATTCGCACATATTTCAGACACGCTGTCGTCATGATTAACCGTTCCTGCCTACTTTGAGGTTTTTCTGTCCGCGGCATGACCGCGGAATGTCCGGGTAATGGCAAACTCGCCCAGTTTGTGGCCTACCATGTTCTCGGTGACAAACACCGGCACGTGGTCGCGGCCGTTATGTATCGCTATGGTCAGTCCTACCATGTCCGGCACTATCATCGACCTCCTGGACCAGGTCTTGATCGGGCGTTTGTCATTATTCTCCCGGGCAGTCTCGACCTTTGCGATCAGGTGGTGGTCTATGAACGGCCCTTTTTTAATCGAGCGCGGCATCAGTTTTTCCTTTTACGAATAATCAGGTTGTCGGTACGCTTGTTCTTCCTGGTCTTGTAGCC
Organism: Gammaproteobacteria bacterium; assembly: GCA_965204045.1. Taxonomy (GTDB): domain Bacteria; phylum Pseudomonadota; class Gammaproteobacteria; order Eutrophobiales; family Eutrophobiaceae; genus JAAXHV01. The sequence continues at coordinate 1,976,977 of CBDBDW010000002.1, read as the reverse complement.
CTTTGTCGGGTAACCCCAGGGCGTACAGGGATGCCGCCCTCCCGAAGAACGCCCTTCACCGCCTCCGTGGGGGTGGTCAACCGGGTTCATCGCCACGCCGCGCACGGTGGGCCTTATCCCGCGCCAGCGTTTTGCCCCTGCCTTGCCCAGCTTCTGCAGGGAATGCTCGATGTTGCTTGCCTCGCCGATGGTAGCGCGGCAATCCAGCGGCACCTTTCTCACCTCGCCGGAACGCAGGCGTAATGTCGCATGGGCGCCTTCCCGCGCCACCAGCTGCACGCCCGCGCCGGCGCTGCGGGCAAGTTGCGCGCCCTTCCCGGGCTTCAGTTCCACACAATGAATGACCGTGCCCAACGGAATATTGCGCAACGCCAGGGAGTTGCCCGGCGCTATTTCGGCGCGCGGCCCCGACATCAGTTTCGCGCCGGTCCCGACGCGGGCCGGGGCAATGATGTAACGGCGCTCGCCATCCATATAACACAACAGGGCGATATGGGCCGTGCGGTTGGGGTCGTATTCAATCCGCTCCACCGTGGCTTCTATGCCGTCCTTGTCCCGCTTGAAATCAATGATCCGGTAGCGTTGTTTGGCGCCGCCGCCCCGGTGTCTTACGGTAATCCTGCCGCGGTTGTTGCGACCGGCGGTCCTGCCCTGCTTTTCCACCAGCGGGTTGTACGGCTCGCCCTTGTGCAGGTCCGGATTGACGACCTTGACGACGCCCCGGCGGCCGGGTGACGTAGGTTTCGGGTTGACTAACGGCATTTTCAAATTCCTCCTACGCGCCCATAAAATCTATATCGAACCCGGGTTTCAGCCTGACATAGGCCTTTTTCCAATCCGGGCGTTTGCCCCGCGCGCGCCGAAACATCTTGCTCTTGCCGCGCACGTTCAGGACCTGTATCGACTCGACTTCGACTTCGAACATTTTTTCAACGGCCTTCCTGATTTCCGGCTTGGTGGCGTCACGCATGACCTTGAACACGAATTGCCGGTATTTATCGGCAGTCATGCTGCTTTTTTCCGTCACCCGGGGTTCGAGCAGGATATTCATCAGCTTATCGTCATTCATTCTCTTCACTCCCGTTCGGCGTTTCCTGCTCCGTGGCCTCATCCCCGCCGGTTTCCGGTTGCCCTGCGCTGTCCTTTGTCTCCGGCCCCAGCCATTTTTCCACTTTCTCCAGGGCCGCCCCGGTTATCAGCACCCGGTCAAACCCGACCAGTGAATAAGGGTCAATTTCATGGGAATTGATAACGGCAACGCGGGCCAGGTTGCGGGTCGCCAGGTGCAGTTCCTCGCTGATGGTGTCGGTGATGATCAGCACTTCATCCAGGCCCAGTTGCGCCAGCATTTCCAGCGCAGCCTTTGTTTTCGGCGCATTGATATTCAATTTATCGATGCACATCAACCGTTCCTGGCGAACCAGTTCCGAAAATATGGAACGCAGCGCGCCGCGGTACATTTTCCTGTTTACTTTCCTGGCAAACCTGCGCTGGTTGTTTGCGAACGTTACACCGCCTCCCCGCCACAGCGGGCTGCGGATGGTGCCGGCCCTGGCCCGGCCCAGACCCTTCTGGCGCCAGGGCTTTTTCCCGCCGCCCCTGACGGCCGAACGATTTTTCAGGGACTTGTTCGCAGATCTGCCCGTCGCCAGGTAGGACGTCAGCACCTGGTGCACCAGCGACTCATTGTACGCGGCGGCGAACACCTCATCGGCGACGGTTACGCTGCCGGCCCGTTTCTTTCCCGCTTTGTGCAATACCAGTTTCACCTTGGCGCTCCCGTGTTCATGCCGACTTGACCGAGGGCCTGACGACCAGCGTCCCGCCTGCGGCGCCTGGCACGGAGCCCTTGACCAGCACCAGGTTCCTGTCCGGGTCCACCTTGATGACTTCGAGGTTCTGTGCCGTCTGTTTGACGTTGCCCATATGCCCCGCCATTTTCTTGCCGGGGAAAACACGCCCGGGTGACTGGTTCTGACCTATGGAACCGGGAGCCCGGTGGGCGCGGGAATTGCCGTGACTGTTACGCTGGCTGCTGAAGTTGTGCCGTTTTATCACGCCCGCATAACCTTTGCCGATTGTTTTACCCGTTACATCCACTTTCTGTCCGACCTGGAAAATATCCACCGTTATTTCCGAGCCTGCGGCAAAATCCCCGGCGTCACTCCCATCCAGCCTGAATTCATGCAGACCCTCGGCAGTCTCGACACCGGCCCTGGCCAGCGTCCCCGCCAGGGGCTTCTTGATCAGGTTGCGACGCTTGCTGCCGTAGGCGACCTGCACGGCGCTGTAGCCGCGCTGCTCATCGGTGGCCAGGGAGGTAACCCTGTTGGGAGTGGCTTCGATCACCGTTACCGGCACAGACCGGCCGGTCTCGGTAAATATCCGGGTCATCCCCCGCTTTTTTCCTACAATTCCAATCGCCATGATTCCGACCCGTCTCTAAGCCCTTGCCTTCAGCTCAGTTTAATCTGGACGTCCACGCCGGCGGCCAGGTCCAGTTTCATCAACGCGTCAACCGTCTTGTCCGTGGGGTTGACGATATCCACCAGGCGCTTGTGAGTCCTGATCTCATACTGGTCCCTGGCGTCCTTGTTCACATGGGGAGATATCAGGACCGTATAGCGTTCTTTTTTTGTCGGCAACGGGATAGGCCCTTTGACATGGGCGCCGGTGCGGCGTGCGGTCTCGACGATTTCCCGGGTCGACTGATCGATCAGCCGATGGTCGAACGCTTTCAATCTTATCCGTATAACCTGTTCTGTCGCCATGATTTTTTTGCCCTGTACCCGGGTTTGACTAAGCCGCGCTTCGTTTTGTGAGTTCTTCCGCTATCCCTGGAGGGACCGGAGTGTATTTGGAGAATTCCATCGTGTAAGTGGCGCGCCCCTGGGTGGCTGAACGCAATGCCGTCGCATAACCGAACATCTGCTCGAGGGGAACCTCCGCCTTGATTATCTTGCCTGCGGCAGAACTTACTGTTTCCGACAGGATGCCCCGGCGCCGGCTCAGGTCGCCGGTCACCGAGCCCAGGTAATCTTCGGGTGTTACGACTTCCACTTTCATAACCGGTTCCAGCAGCACCGGCGCGCCGCGCCCGGCGCCGTCCTTAAAGCCTATGGAACCGGCGATCTTGAAGGCCATCTCACTGGAATCCACTTCATGGAAAGAACCGTCGTACAGGGTGACTCTTACGTCCACCATCGGGTAACCTGCCAGCACACCGCTCTCCATCTGCTCCTGTATGCCTTTGTTTACGGCAGGAATATAATCTTTCGGTATGACGCCGCCGGCAATATTGTTGATGAACTCATAGCCGTGCCCCGGCGCCTGGGGTTCGATTTTCATCACCACGTGTCCGTACTGTCCGCGCCCGCCGGTCTGGCGCACGAACCGCCCTTCCGCCTTCTCCACCGGTTTGCGGATGGTTTCGCGGTAAGCCACCTGGGGTTTGCCGACGTTGGCGTCCACCTTGAATTCCCGTTTCAGACGGTCCACGATTATTTCCAGGTGCAGCTCTCCCATGCCTGAGATGATGGTCTGCCCGGACTCATCGTCGGTATACACCCGGAACGAGGGATCTTCCTGCGCCAGTTTACCGAGGGCCATGCCCATTTTTTCCTGGTCGGGCCTGGTTTTCGGCTCCACTGCAACGGAAATGACCGGGGCCGGAAATTCCATCCTTTCCAGGATGATGGAGTTACCCGCCGGGCACAGGGTATCACCCGTGGTAACGTCCTTGAGGCCGACCGCTGCGGCAATATCCCCCGCCCTGACTTCCTTTAATTCCTCCCTTGAGTTGGCGTGCATCTGCAGGATGCGCCCGATGCGCTCTTTTTTGCCTTTCACCGAGTTCAGGACCATGTCGCCGGATTTGAGTACGCCCGAGTAGACCCGGAAAAAAGTCAATGACCCTACGAACGGGTCAGTGGCAATCTTGAAGGCGAGGGCTGCAAACGGTTCGTCATCGGAAGGTTGCCTGGAAACTTCGGTTTCGGCCCCGTTTGCAAGCACGCCTTTTACGGCAGGAACGTCAACAGGCGCGGGCAGGTAGTCGATAACCGCGTCCAGCATGCACTGGACGCCTTTGTTCTTGAATGCCGATCCGCACAGCACCGGCACTATCTCGTTGGCCAGGGTTCTTTTCCTGATGCCCTGCCTGACCTGTTCAGCGGACAGGTCGCCATCTTCCAGGTACAGTTCCATTAATTCCTCATCTGCCTCCGCGGCGGCTTCCACCACCTGTTCCCGGGCTTCCCGGCAGGCGTCGAGCATGTCCTCCGGGATATCCTCCTCGGTGAAGTTCATACCCATACTCACGTCATCCCAGAAAATCGCCTTGCCGCGCACCAGGTCGACGATGCCCCGGTACTTGTCTTCCGCGCCGATTGGAAGTTGCAACGGCACAGCCGCGCTGCCGAGACGCTCCCTGATCTGGCCCACCACCCTCAGGAAATCCGCTCCGGAGCGATCCATTTTGTTGACGAAGGCCAGCCTCGGCACGTTGTATCTGTTTGCCTGGCGCCATACCGTTTCCGATTGCGGTTCGACGCCGCCGACGGCGCAGAACACCGCGCAGGCGCCATCCAGGACCCTGAGTGATCTCTCGACTTCGATGGTAAAATCCACATGCCCCGGGGTATCGATGATATTGATCCGGTGTTCCGGGTACTGGCCGGCCATGCCTTTCCAGAAACAGGTTGTCGCCGCTGACGTGATCGTGATGCCCCGCTCCTGTTCCTGTTCCATCCAGTCCATGGTGGCGGCGCCGTCATGCACCTCGCCTATCTTGTGGGAAACGCCGGTGTAGTACAGGATGCGTTCAGTGGTTGTCGTCTTACCCGCATCGATATGGGCCATGATGCCGATATTACGGTAATGTCCGATAGGTGTACTGCGTGCCATGGCCGAATAACTCCTTTAGCTGCTCTCACCACCGGTAATGGGAGAAAGCCTTGTTGGCCTCGGCCATCTTGTGGGTGTCTTCCCTCTTTTTTATCGCGGTTCCCTTGTTGTCCGAAGCATCAAGGATCTCTCCCGCCAGGCGCAGTCCCATGCTCTTCTCGCCACGATTCTTGGCCGCATCGACCAGCCAGCGCATGGCCAGCGTCATGCTGCGCTCTGCGCGCACTTCGATCGGAATCTGGTACGTGGCGCCGCCTACCCGCCTGGATTTTACTTCGACCACGGGTTTCACATTGTCCAGCGCCTGTATGAACACTTCCATGGAATCGGTTTTTTTCCTGGCGCCGATCTGGTCCAGGGCGCCGTAGACTATTTTTTCCGCGATGGACTTCTTGCCGCTGCGCATGACCATGTTGATAAACTTTGCCAGGACCGTGTTGTGGTACTTCGGGTCAGGCAGTATCTCCCTTTTTTCAGCTTCTCTTCTTCTGGACATGACGCTTGTCTCGTTCTGCCTTACGACCTGGGTTTCTTGGCCCCGTACTTGGAACGGCGCTGGCGCCGGTCAGCCACGCCCGAGGTATCCAGGGTGCCCCTGACCGTATGGTAGCGCACGCCGGGCAAATCCTTGACCCTGCCGCCGCGTATGAGAATGACGGAGTGTTCCTGCAGGTTATGTCCTTCACCGCCGATATAGGTGGTGACTTCATGACCGTTCGTCAGCCGTACTCTGGCAACCTTGCGCAGGGCGGAATTGGGTTTTTTCGGCGTGGTGGTGTAGACGCGGGTACACACCCCGCGTTTCTGGGGACAGCTTTCCAGGGCGGGCACGTTGCTCTTCACCCGCTGCCGTTTTCTCGGCTTGCGCACCAACTGACTGATTGTAGCCATAAATAACCTTTAGTTATAATCGGTTGTTAACCCTGTTGCATTCGGGGTTTCAAGCGATACAGGGGAATCGGCGCGAACCGGCACTTCCCGAACTTGCGCTGATTGATAAAAAAACAAAAAAACAACCAGTACATCGGTCGTTTTTTTGCCCCTGAAAGGAAGGCAGGACACTTGAGTCCTTCAGCTTCCCAAAAAGAAGCGGGATTATAATTCGTTATAAATCAGTATGTCAAGAAAAAAACGGAGTCAGGCCTGGTCAACCCTTGCGATTTCCACAGGATCTTCCCGCGTTGGCGGCAGGATGATCACTTCACTCCCATCGCCGCCGTCCTCATCACCGAGGTCGTGATCCTTGATGCCCTGCTGTACCTCCAGTTCATCTTCCGCGCGTTTCTTTCTGCGCTCGGAATGGTACGCGAGTCCGGTGCCTGCCGGCACCAGGCGCCCGACGATGACGTTCTCCTTCAGGCCGCGCAGGTCATCCCGTTTGCCGTTGACGCTGGCTTCAGTCAGCACCCGGGTGGTTTCCTGGAATGATGCCGCCGAGATAAATGACTCCGTGGACAGTGACGCCTTGGTGATGCCCAGCAGCACCGGTTCCCACTGCGCCTCGAGCTTGTCCTTTTCCCGCAACTCCTCGTTCTCCACCAGGACCCTGGCCTTTTCAGTCTGTTCGCCCTTGAGGAAAACGGAGTCGCCCGGGTCCGTGACTTCCACCTTGCGCAACATCTGCCGGACGATGATCTCGATGTGTTTGTCGTTTATCTTCACGCCCTGCAGGCGGTAGACTTCCTGGATTTCATTCACTATATAACTCGCCAGCGCGTGCACGCCCTTCAACCTGAGAATGTCGTGGGGTGTCGGCGGGCCGTCCACCACAGCCTCGCCTTTTTCCACGTGTTCTCCCTCAAAGACGTTGATATGACGCCACTTCGGCACCAGCAGTTCATGGCTCTCCCCGTCCTTGTCGGTAATTACCAGCCGTTGTTTGCCTTTCGTATCCTTGCCGAAGCTTACCAGGCCGGTCTCCTCCGCCAGAATGCCGGGTTCCTTGGGTTTTCTTGCCTCGAACAAATCGGCAACCCTGGGCAGACCGCCGGTGATGTCGCGGGTCTTCAGTGACTCCTGCGGCATCTTGGCGATAACATCACCGACATTGACCTCTGCGCCTTCGCGTACGGTAATAATTGCCTTCGGCGGCAGCGGATAATGCGCGGGAATGGACGTGTCCGGAAAGGTCAACTGGGCCCCGTCCGCATCCACCAGGATCACGGTCGGACGCATTTCCCTCGCTTCGCCGGGACGTTCCTTGGGATCCATAATCATCATGTTGGTCAATCCGGTGATCTCGTCAATGTGGCGCGAAACAGTCTTGCCTTCGACGATATCGGCGAACTGGACCGAACCCGAAACCTCGGATATCACCGGGTGAGTATGCGGGTCCCAACTGGCGATCTTCACGCCCGGTTGCACCGCATCGCCGTCCTGTACAGTGAGTACGGCGCCATACGGAAGCTTGTAACGTTCGCGCTCCCTGCCGACTTCATCGAGCAGCGACACGTCGCCGGAGCGCGACACGACAACCCTGTTGCCGCTCTCCTGCCCCAGCAACTTGACGTTATCCAGGCGCACGCTGCCGCCGTATTTCACGTCGATACTGCTGATCGCCGCCGCCCTGGATGCGGCGCCGCCTATGTGGAAGGTCCGCATGGTCAACTGCGTGCCGGGTTCGCCAATCGATTGCGCCGCCACTACACCGACGGCCTCACCGATGTTGACCAGGTGGCCGCGCGCCAGGTCCCTGCCGTAACAACGCGCGCAGATCCCGAATCGGGTCTCGCAGGTGATCGGCGAGCGTACCTCTACCTCGTCAATGCCGTTTTCGTCCATCACTTCAACCAGTTCCTCATCCAGCAGGGTACCGTCGGGAATAAGTACATCCTCGGGAGAACCCGGCTTGGCGATATCACCGACCAGGACCCGGCCCAGCACTCTTTCCCGCAGGGGTTCGACAACATCCCCCCCCTCAATCAGCGAAGTCAGGTTTATGCCGGCCTCCGTAGCGCAATCGTCCCCAGCCACGACAAGGTCCTGGGCAACGTCCACCAGGCGCCGGGTCAGGTATCCGGAATTGGCGGTCTTCAGGGCCGTATCCGCGAGACCCTTGCGCGCGCCATGGGTGGATATGAAATACTGCAGGACGTCGAGGCCTTCCCTGAAGTTCGCCGTGATAGGTGTTTCGATGATGGAACCGTCCGGTTTCGCCATCAGCCCGCGCATGCCGGCCAGTTGCCTGATCTGGGCCGCGGAACCGCGGGCGCCGGAATCCGCCATCATGAAAATCGAATTGAAGGAAGGCTCATCCACCTCGTTGCCGTCCTTGTCCTGGACCGTGTCCACGCCAAGCTTGTCCATCATGGCCTTGGCTACCTGGTCACTGGTGTGGGACCAGATATCCACCACCTTGTTGTAACGCTCGCCATTGGTGATCAGCCCCGAAGTATACTGCTGCTCAAACTGTTTCACCTGATCTTCCGTATCATCAATGATATCGCTCTTGTCTCCCGGCACCACCATATCGTCAACGCCGAATGAGACGCCGGCCCGGGTAGAGTAATGAAACCCGGTATACATCAGGCGGTCGGAGAAAATAACGGTCGTTTTCAGGCCGAGACGCCGGTAACAGACATTGATCAGCCTGGAAATGGAACGTTTGTTCAGGACCTGGTTGACCAGTGAGAACGGCATTCCCTCGGGCAGGATGCGTGACAGCAATGCCCTGCCGACCGTGGTTTCAACCCGCTCGTAACGAGGCGGGTCATCGCCGTCGCTGTCATTGTCGCTGCCGTCAGGCACCTGCTTGACCCGTACGCTGATCCTGGCATGCAAATCGACCGCGCCGCATTCGTATGCGCGATGGACTTCGTTCACATCGACAAAGACCTTGCCGGCGCCTTTTGCCGCCGCGGACTCGCGGGTCATGTAATACAGCCCCAGCACCACGTCCTGGGTGGGCACGATGATGGGCTCGCCGTTGGCGGGCGACAGTATGTTATTGGTCGACATCATCAGGGTGCGCAATTCCAGTTGCGCCTCGACGGAAAGCGGCACATGCACTGCCATCTGGTCGCCGTCAAAATCCGCGTTGAACGCGGTACACACCAGGGGGTGCAACTGGATTGCCTTGCCCTCGATCAGCACCGGCTCGAAGGCCTGGATGCCGAGGCGGTGCAGGGTGGGCGCACGGTTCAGCATGACCGGATGCTCGCGGATGACCTCTTCGAGGATATCCCAGACTTCAGGCCCCTCTCTCTCCACCAGTTTTTTTGCAGCCTTGATGGTCGTCGCCAGGCCTCTCCCTTCCAGCTTGCTGAAAATGAAGGGTTTGAACAGTTCCAGCGCCATTTTCTTGGGCAGGCCGCACTGGTGCAGCTTCAGGGTGGGACCTACCACGATGACGGATCGTCCGGAATAGTCGACCCGCTTGCCCAGCAGGTTCTGGCGGAAGCGCCCCTGTTTGCCCTTGATCATGTCGGCCAGGGATTTCAACGGCAGTTTGTTGGTGCCGGTGATGGCCCTGCCGCGGCGACCGTTATCCAGCAGGGCGTCAACCGCTTCCTGCAGCATGCGCTTCTCGTTGCGCACGATGATATCGGGCGCATTCAGGTCCAGCAGGCGTTTCAGGCGGTTGTTGCGGTTGATTACCCTGCGGTACAGGTCGTTCAGGTCGGAGGTGGCAAAACGCCCGCCGTCCAGCGGGACCAGTGGCCGTAAATCGGGCGGCAACACCGGAAGCACCTCCATGACCATCCACTTGGGCCGGTTGCCGGACCGCTGGAAAGCTTCCAGCAGTTTAAGCCGCTTTGATATCTTTTTCAGCTTGGTTTCGGACTTGGTCTGCGGTATTTCGTCACGCAGTTGCGCTATTTCGGTATCGAGGTCTATATTGGCGAGCAGTTCGCGGATCGCCTCCGCGCCCATTTTTGCCTCGAACTCATCACCATACTGCTCGATGGCCTCGAGATAACTGTCTTCCGCCAGCAACTGCCCGCGTTCGAGTTGGGTCATGCCCGGGTCAATGACCACGTAGGCTTCAAAGTACAATACCCGTTCTATCTCGCGCAGGGTCATGTCCAGCAACAGGCCCATCCGTGAAGGCAGGGATTTCAGGTACCAGATATGCGCGACCGGGCTGGCCAGTTCGATATGGCCCATGCGCTCGCGCCGCTCCTTGGACAAGGTGACTTCCACGCCGCATTTCTCACATTTCACGCCGCGGTGCTTCAGGCGCTTGTATTTCCCGCACAGGCATTCGTAGTCCTTGATGGGGCCGAAAATCTTTGCGCAGAACAATCCGTCCCGTTCCGGCTTGAAGGTCCGGTAATTGATTGTCTCCGGTTTTTTCACTTCCCCCATCGACCATGAACGGATCTTTTCCGGCGACGCCAGGCCGATGGCGATGGCGTCGAATTCCTCAATCTGGTTCTGTTGTTTCAGCAGCTTCAATAAATCTTTCAATGTTTACTACCTCACTCAAGTTCTATGTCTATGCCCAGGGACTTGATCTCCTTCAACAGGACGTTGAAGGACTCGGGCATGCCGGCTTCTATCTGGTGGTTGCCGTCGACGATGTTCTTGTACATCTTGGTGCGGCCGTTCACGTCATCGGACTTGACCGTCAGCATTTCCTGCAGGGTATAGGCCGCGCCGTATGCCTCCAGCGCCCAGACTTCCATTTCGCCAAAGCGCTGGCCGCCGAATTGCGCCTTGCCGCCCAGGGGTTGCTGGGTCACCAGGCTGTAGGGCCCGGTGGAACGGGCATGCATCTTGTCGTCCACGAGGTGGTTGAGTTTCAACATGTACATATAGCCCACGGTAATCGGCCGGTCGAACGGGTCTCCGGTCCTGCCGTCATACAGGATGCTCTGGCCGTCGCGGTTCAGTCCGGCGAGTTCCAGCATGTCCTTGATTTCCTGCTCGCTGGCCCCGTCAAAAACCGGGGTGGCGATGGGCACGCCATCCTTGAGGTTCTCCGCGAGCTGCAGGATTTCGGCATCCGAGAGTTGAGCCAGATCTTCCTTCCTGCCGCCGCTTTTGTTGTAGACCTTTTCCAGGAACGCGCGCAACTTCCTGGTGTTTTCCTGCGCCGCAAGCATGGCGCCGATGCGCCGGCCCAGGCCCTTGGCCGCCCAGCCCAGGTGGGTTTCCAACACCTGGCCCACGTTCATGCGGGAAGGCACGCCCAGGGGGTTCAGTACGATATCCACCGGTGTCCCGTCCTCCAGGTAAGGCATGTCCTCAACCGGTATGATGGTGGAAATAACGCCTTTGTTGCCGTGCCGGCCCGCCATTTTGTCACCCGGCTGGATATGCCGCTTGACCGCAAGATACACCTTGACGATTTTCAATACGCCGGGGGCAAGATCGTCTCCGGAAGTCAACTTGTCCCGCTTGTCCTTGAACCTGTCGTCAAACTCCTCCCTGAGCTGCCGCAACCGTTCTGCCGCCTGCTCCAGCATGCGGCTCAGTTCATCGTTGCGAAAACGTATTTCAAACCATTTCTCGCGGGGCGTATCTGCCAGGAACTCACTGGTGATAACGGTGCCGCGCTTGTATCCGCTCGGCCCGCCCTGTGCCTTCTGCCCTACGAGATTGCGTTCCAGCCGTTGATAAACTCCGTCTTCCATAATTCGCAACTGGTCGTTCAAATCCTTCCTGACCCGGTTCAGTTCCGCCTCTTCTATTTCCATGGCCCTGGCGTCCTTTTCCACACCGTCACGGGTAAAGACCTGCACGTCTATGACCGTGCCGTTCATGCCTGAAGGCACCCGCAGGGAGGTATCCTTTACGTCGGACGCCTTCTCGCCGAATATCGCCCGCAGCAGTTTCTCCTCCGGCGTAAGTTGCGTCTCGCCTTTCGGCGTCACCTTGCCGACCAGGATATCTCCCGGACTTACCTCGGCGCCGATATATACGATGCCGGACTCGTCGAGCTTGCTCAGTGCGCTCTCACTGACATTCGGGATATCCGCGGAAATTTCTTCGGGCCCGAGCTTGATATCGCGCGCCACGCAATTGAGTTCTTCTATATGAATGCTGGTGTAACGTTCATCCTTGACCAGGCGCTCGGAAATCAGGATGGAGTCCTCGAAGTTATAACCGTTCCACGGCATGAAAGCGACCATCAGGTTCTGCCCCAGCGCCAGTTCTCCCAGGTCCGTCGCAGGGCCGTCAGCCAGCACGTCTCCCCCGGCAATAACGTCGCCGGGCTTGACCAGGGGCTTCTGGTTGATACAGGTGTTCTGGTTGGAACGGGTATACTTGATCAGGTTGTAGATATCGACACCCGGCTCCCCGGGCACTATCTCCTCATCATTCACCCGCACCACGATGCGGCTGGCGTCGACGGAGTCTACGATACCACCGCGCCCCGAGGTAACCGTGACCCCGGAATCTTTTGCCACCGTCCGTTCGATGCCGGTGCCGACCAGCGGCTTCTCGGCGCGCACCGTCGGCACCGCCTGGCGCTGCATGTTGGAGCCCATCAACGCCCTGTTGGCGTCGTCATGCTCCAGGAAGGGAATCAGCGCCGCGGCAACCGATACAATCTGTCTGGGAGACACGTCCATATACTGAACCCTTCCGGGCGTGGACATAATGGCCTCATCCTGGTGCCGGCATGACACGAGTTCGTCAATCAACCGGCTTTCATCGTCCTGGTCGGAGTTGGCCTGGGCGATGATGTAATCCCCTTCCTCAATCGCAGACAAGTACTCAATTTCACTGGTCACTTTACCCTCTTCCACCTTTCTGTAAGGCGTTTCCAGAAATCCGTATTCGTTGGTGCGCGCATAAACAGCAAGAGAATTGATCAGTCCGATATTGGGACCTTCAGGGGTTTCAATGGGACAAACCCTGCCGTAGTGGGTCGGGTGCACGTCACGCACTTCGAAACCGGCCCGCTCCCGGGTCAAACCACCGGGGCCGAGTGCGGAAATGCGCCGCTTGTGAGTGATTTCCGACAACGGATTGTTCTGGTCCATGAACTGGGAAAGCTGGCTCGACCCGAAGAATTCCTTCACAACCGCTGAAACGGGCTTCGCATTGATGATCTCCTGGGGCATCAGTCCCTCGGATTCAGCAAGGCTCAGCCGTTCCTTGACTGCGCGCTCCAGCCGGACAAGCCCGATCCTGAACTGGTTCTCCACCATTTCCCCGACACTCCTCACCCTGCGATTGCCCAGGTGATCGATATCATCAACGGTACCCTTGCCGTTACGAATGTCCATCAGGGTCTGCAATACGTCGATGATGTCTGACGCCTTGCCGAGTTCGGCGTGCATTTGTTTGGACAACTCATCATTGCGCTGGCTGAAATATTTTCCGTCATAGATGACGCCCGGTCCGGTTACTTCCTGGCGGTTGACCCGGCGATTGAACTTCATCCTCCCGACTGCGGACAGGTCATAACGGTCCAGGGAAAAAAACAGGTTCTTGAACAGGTTTTCTGCGGAATCCTTTGTCGGCGGTTCGCCGGGACGCATGACCCGGTAAATTTCAATCTGTGCGTCCTGTTGCGACTCGGTCTGGTCCATGCGCAGGGTATCGGAAATAAACGAACCACAATTCAGGTCGTTGACGAACAGGGTCTCCAGTTCCAGCTTGCCCGGCTGTTGCAGGGTCTCCAGGATTTCCGGCGTTATTTCAGTGTTGGCCGGCGCCAGGATTTCACCGGTCTCCATATCGACCGCGTCCCTCGCAAGCACCTTCCCGATGAGGAATTCCTCGGGGACTCTCAGTTCCTTGATGCCGGCTTTTTCAAGGTCGCGGATGTGTCTTACGTTGATACGCTTTTCACTTTCTATGATAACGTTTCCGTTCTGGTCCGCGATATCGAACGTGACCGTTTCCCCGCGCAGGCGTTCTGCAATCAGGTTCAGGTATATACCGTCCTCGCCGAATCTGAACCGGTCCGTTTCAAAAAAGATGTCCAGGATATCCTGGGAGGTGTAGCCCAGCGCCTGCAATAATATGGTCGCCAGGATCTTGCGGCGCCGGTCGATACGGCAGTAAACAATATCTTTCGGGTCAAATTCAAAGTCCAGCCAGGACCCGCGGTAGGGAATTACGCGGGCGGAATAGAGCAGCTTGCCGGATGAATGGGTCTTGCCCTTGTCGCTTTCAAAAAACACGCCGGGCGACCTGTGCAACTGGAATACTATCACCCGCTCCGTGCCGTTGATTACGAAGGTCCCGGTCTCGGTCATCAACGGGAGTTCGCCCATATAGACTTCCTGCTCCTTGATATCCTTTACTATCTTGTTGCTCAGGCCCGCTTCCTTGTCGTAAATGATCAACCTTACCCTGGCCTTCAACGATGCCGCGTACGTGAGTCCCCGCATTTTGCATTCCTTGACGTCAAACGCCGGTTCATCCAGCCTGTAGCTGACATACTCCAGGGCGGCATTGCCGGAATAGCTGTCCATCGGGAAAACCGACTTGAACGCGGCATGTAAACCGGTATTTTGCCGTTCTTCGGGGGCGCGGCCGGACTGCAGGAACTGATCGTAGGAATTTCTCTGGGTCGCCAGCAGGTAAGGCACGCCCAGTATGCTTTGCCTTTTTCCGAAATCCTTGCGCAGGCGTTTCTTTTCAGTGTAGGAGTAGGTCATTACATACCCTCATCGTGGAGACACGCTGACCGGGGACGGATTTAAAATCCGTCCCCGGATAAAGACAGGCTCTGGTAAAAAACACACCAGAGTCGAACTATTTAAGTTCAACTGTGGCGCCGGCCTCTTCCAGCTTCGCCTTTACCTCTTCGGCTTCATCCCTGCCTATTGCTTCCCTGATTGCAGCCGGCACCCCTTCCACCAGCTCTTTCGCTTCTTTCAATCCCATACCGGTAATAGCCCGAACCACCTTGATCACCGGCACCTTGCTGCTTCCGAAGCTGCTCATGACCACGTCGAACTCGGTCTTTTCCTCAGCTTCTTCCGCCGCTGCAGCAGGGCCGGCTGCAGCCGCGACTGCGACAGGCGCAGCGGCGCTGACGCCCCACTCTTCTTCCAGCTCCGAGATCAGACCTACCAGGTCCATGACCGGCATACTGCTCAAGGCCGCTTTGATTTCATCTTTTGAGACAGACATTTTCTACTCCTCTTGTACACATACTGAATATTGATTAGGTAGCTTGATATTGATTAGTCCGCTTGCTGCTCGCGGCGAGCGTCAAGCAAGCGCAGTAATTTCGCTTCCGGTTCCGACAGGACGCGCAGGAACTTGCTGAGCGGGGCCTGAAACAGACCCAGCAGCATGGCTCGCGCCTGGTCCTGGGTCGGTATATTCGCAACGGTTTCAATCTGCGCGCTATCAAGCAACTGCCCGTCCACGGCAATAAGCCGGACGACCAGCTTTTCATTTTCCCTGGCGAAATCGCGGATCACCTTTGCCGCCGATCCGGGTTCCTCATTGGAAAAGGCCAGGAGCAACGGGCCGGTAAGCGTCTCGCGCATACATTCAAATTGCGTTCCTTCCAGGGCGCGGCGCGCCAGGGTGTTCCGGACCACCCTGAGATAAACCCCCGCGCTGCGGGCCGAGCGCCTTAACGCCGTCATTTCGGCGACGTCCAGCCCCTTGTACTCTGCCGCGATGGCAGCGGGGGCCGCGGCGGCCACTGCAGCGACCTCGGCCACAACGGCCTGCTTCTGTTCCAGTGAAAGACCCATTATCCGCCTCCGGCGATTACAACGCCGTCTGGTCAACCATGATGCCGGGGCCCATGGTGGTTGAAAGACTGATTTTTTTCAGGTAGATACCCTTGGAAGCGCTCGGTTTCGCCTTTTTCAGGTCCGCCAGCAGGGTATCCAGGTTGTCCTTCAGGTCCTCTGCGGCAAACGATGTCTTGCCTATTCCGCAATGGATGATCCCGTTCTTGTCCGTCCGGTAACGGACCTGACCCGCTTTTGCATTGCGCACTGCCTGGCCGGTATCCTTCGTCACCGTGCCCACCTTCGGATTGGGCATCAAACCGCGGGGTCCGAGCAGTTTACCCAGCTTGCCCACTACCGGCATGGCATCCGGCGCGGCAATGACAACACTGAAATCCATCATCCCGCCCTGGATCTGTTCAGCCAGGTCCTGCATGCCTGTGTATTCGGCGCCGGCAGCCTTGGCCTCGTCGGCCTGCTCACCCTGGGCAAACACGGCCACCTTGACGACCTTGCCCGTTCCCTGGGGCAACACGGTCGATCCCCGGACGATCTGGTCGGATTTTCTCGGGTCTACGCCGAGGTTGACGGCCACCTCCACGGTCTCGTCAAACTTCGCCGTTGCGTTCTCCTTAAGCAGGTTGAGAGCATCAAGAACCGCATAGGATTTCCCGGCGTCGAACTTTTCCCTGGTCTCGCGCACGCGCTTCGATAACCTTGCCATCTCAGGCCACCTCCGTCTCGATGCCCATGCTTCTTGCCGTTCCGGCGATGGTAAGCACGGCCGCATCGAGGTCCATTGCGGTCAGGTCGGGCTCCTTTGCCTTGGCGATTTCCTCAAGTTGCGCCCGCGTCACCTTCTTGCCGACCTTGTCGGTGTTGGGCGTGCCGCTGCCGCTTTCCACCCCGGCGGCCTTTTTCAACAGGTAGGAAGCCGGGGGTGTTTTCGTCACGAACGAGAAACTCTTGTCAGTATAGACGGTGATGATTGCCGGCACGGGCAGACCTTCCTCCATGTTCTGGGTCTGCGCATTGAATGCCTTGCAGAACTCCATGATATTCAGGCCGTGCTGACCCAGCGCCGGGCCGACCGGGGGGCTCGGGTTTGCCTGCCCCGCCGGCACCTGCAACTTGATGCAGGCGCTGATTTTCTTTGAACCGGTTTTCTTTGCCACTGTCTTACTCCTGCGGATTACGCAACGATATTGTCTCTACTCCTTCTCCACCTGGGTGAACTCAAGCTCCACAGGGGTTGAGCGCCCGAAGATCAACACGGAAACCCGCAATCGACTCTTTTCATAATTCACTTCTTCCACCACACCGTTAAAATCCGTAAACGGCCCGTCGTTGACCCGGACCACCTCGCCCGGTTCGAACAATACCTTCGGCCTCGGTTTGTCCGCTCCGTCCTCGACCCGCTGCAGGATGGAATTGGCCTCGGCAGCGGAGATCGGCACCGGCCTGTCGGTTGTCCCGCCGATAAAGCCCAGTACCCGGGGCGCTTCCTTGACCAGGTGCCAGGTCGCATCATTCATATCCATCTGGACCAGCACATAGCCCGGGAAAAACTTGCGGTCACTCTTGCGCTTCTTGCCGTCGCGCATCTCCACAACTTCCTCGGTAGGCACCAGGATCTCGCCGAACTGGTCCTTCAAGTCACTCCGCTCGATGCGTTCCTTCAGCGAACGCATCACGTTCTGTTCATGGCCGGAATAGGCCTGCACCACGTACCACTTGAGTTCCACCGACCTACCCTCCGGGGCCGCCTATCAATAACCTGACTGCCCAGCCCAGCACCGCATCCAGGCCCCACAGTATCAGGGCAGCCAGGATGACCACTCCTATTACGAGCAGCGTCGTCTGCAACGTCTCCTGGCGCGTCGGCCAGACTACCTTGCGCACTTCGAGCTGGGCGTCCTGCAGGAAATTCCAGAATCTCCTGCCGGGTTCCGTCTGCAAACCAATCCAGGCGGCAACCCCCGTTGCGGCCAGCAATCCCGCTACCCGTAACGGCGTCGACTGATCATCAAAGACATAGAAACCGACAACCGCTGCAATGACGACAAGCGCTGCAATGACCAGTTTTACCAGGTCAAACTTCACGTTTACTGTCTCTGAACTCATCAATTCAAATAAATATAAACATGGGGTCAGAGTAAAATTTACCGGTATCCTTACCCCAACTGTACTTGTCAAATAAATTTTACTCTGACCCCATATATGTCGTCCTGTTGGCAGGCCAGGAGGGAATCGAACCCCCAACCTGCGGTTTTGGAGACCGCCGCTCTGCCAATTGAGCTACTGGCCTATTGAGAATTAACAAAGATATTATGGAATACAGACGGCTATTCGATAATCTTGCTGACCACGCCGGCGCCTACGGTACGGCCTCCTTCACGTATCGCAAAACGCAGGCCATCCTCCATCGCGATAGGCGATATCAGATCCACGGTCATGCTGATGTTGTCGCCCGGCATCACCATCTCCGAACCTTCCGGCAACTCCACTGCGCCGGTCACGTCGGTGGTCCGGAAATAAAACTGCGGGCGATAATTATTGAAAAACGGCGTATGGCGCCCTCCCTCTTCCTTGCTCAGCACATACACCTCGCATTCGAACTTCGTATGCGGCGTGATGCTGCCGGGCCTGCACACCACCTGGCCGCGCTCCACCTCGGTGCGTTTCGTTCCACGCAGCAATACGCCTACGTTGTCGCCGGCCTGACCTTCATCAAGCAGCTTGCGAAACATCTCCACGCCCGTGCAGGTGGTCTTGGCGGTGTCGCGGATTCCAACGATTTCCACCTCTTCCCCTACCTTGACTATGCCGCGCTCCACCCGGCCGGTGACCACGGTGCCGCGGCCGCTGATGGAAAACACGTCCTCAATGGGCAACAGGAAGGGCTGGTCCACGGGGCGTTCCGGTATCGGGATGTACTCGTCCATCGCTTCGATGAGACGGTCGACTGATTTGAGACCCAGTTCGCTGTCTTCACCGTTCAGCGCCTGCAGCGCGCTGCCCGTCACAACGGGCGTGTCATCACCGGGGAACTCGTAGGCGTCAAGCAGTTCCCTGACTTCCAACTCGACCAGTTCCAGCAACTCGTCGTCATCCACCTGGTCGGCCTTGTTCAGGTACACCACTATCTTCGGCACACCCACCTGGCGCGCCAGCAGGATGTGTTCACGGGTCTGCGGCATGGGGCCGTCCGCAGCGCTCACCACCAGCACCGCGCCGTCCATCTGGGCTGCGCCGGTAATCATGTTCTTTACGTAGTCCGCATGGCCCGGACAGTCCACGTGCGCATAGTGGCGGTTTTCACTCTCGTATTCAACGTGCGCGGTTGCAATCGTGATACCGCGCTCGCGCTCTTCAGGCGCATTATCAATCTGGTCATACGCTTTAATTTCCCCACCGAAGCGCGCAGCCATCGCCATCGTGATGGCGGCCGTCAGAGTTGTCTTCCCGTGATCTACATGACCGATCGTTCCCACGTTGACGTGGGGCTTCGTTCGCTGAAATTTTTCCTTGGACATACAATATTCTCCTCAGATTATTAAACGTAAAATGTCATTCATGGAGCCCATAACCGGAATTGAACCGGTGACCTCTTCCTTACCAAGAAAGTGCTCTACCGACTGAGCTATATGGGCATCGGCCTCAGCTTTTGGAGCGGGTGATGGGAATCGAACCCACGCCGTCAGCTTGGAAGGCTGAAGTTCTACCATTGAACTACACCCGCCAGGTAAAACAGCCCGGAATAGCTGCCATTTCGTCAGGTATTCCGTAAACCTGCCCCTGTACTGTTTCCCCACCCCCTGCACCAGTTGGTGGAGGGGGTAGGATTCGAACCTACGAAGGCGTCGCCAGCAGATTTACAGTCTGCCCCCGTTGACCGCTTGGGTACCCCTCCGGCATTAAGCAAGCCCGCGATTGTTATACATTTTGTTGAAGCTGTCAACATCAAATCCAAAAAATAGATCAGATATCGAAAACAGGCCAGGGCAAGATCATACTTTTTGTCATAAGAGAGAGGTTTTTTATTCCAAAAAGATATAAATAAGCGGGGAACTCCTGGATTTTGCGGGGATCAGAGCAGTATTACCCCCAAAACGAGGAGAATCCGATGAGTTTATTGACCCATTTGGCGACGATTGAGGACCCGCGGCGTGATATTAACAAGAAGCATGAGTTATTGGACATCCTGTTTTTGACGGTGAGTGCGGTGCTGTCGGGGGCGGAGGGGTGGAAGGATATCAAGGAATTTGGGGATGAGAAGCTGGATTGGCTGCGTCGCTACCGGCCGTTTGCGAACGGCATGCCGGTGGATGACACGATTGCGCGGGTGGTGCGTGCGCTGGACCCTGAGCAGTTCAACCGGGCGTTTATCGATTGGGTGAATGAGGTGCGCGGGGCGCAGGGTCAGGAGCAGATAGCGCTGGACGGGAAGACCTTGCGTCGTTCCCATGACGGGGAGAAGCACACGGCCCTGCACAGCATCACGGCCTGGGGGCACGAGTGCGGGTTAGTGTTGGCGCAGATGAAGTCATCCGGGAAGAAGAACGAGCAGGCCTCGGTCATGGCGATGCTGGAGATGTTGCAGGTGAAGGGGGCGCATATCACGGCGGATGCGATGAACACGCAGAAGAAGATAGCCCGGAAGATACACGATAAAGGGGGGGATTACACCTTGTCGCTGAAGGACAACCACAAGACGCTGCGTAAGGAAATACAGGCGTACTTTCATAAGGTTACACGCGATGCGCCGGCGACATTGGCGGTGCATGAGGAGGTGGACGGCGGGCATGGCCGGGTGGAGAAGCGTGTCTGCCGGCAGTTGCCGGTGAGTGAGTGGGTGAGCGGGGCGGCCAAGTGGCCGGGGTTGCAAACGGTGATAGAGATGGAGCGGGAACGGCACCTGCCGGGGCAGGAGGTGGAGAGGGAGATACATTACTATATCAGCTCGCTACCGGTGGATGCAGAGCGGGTGGCGCAGGGCATACGGCGGCATTGGGAAGTGGAGAACAAGGCGCATTGGGTGCTGGACGTAGCCTTTAAGGAGGATGACAGTCGCATCCGCAAGGGGGATGGCGCGGAGAACGTGGCGATTATCCGGCGCTTCTGTCTGAACCTGGCGCGGCTGGACCCCAGGAAGAACAGCATGCGGGGCAAACTCAAGCAGGCCGGGTGGAGTGATACCAGACGGGCGGAAATCCTGTTCGGAGTAGACACATAAAAGTATGCGGTTGCCCTGGAAAACAGGCAGGTATCGGCTGCCGGCAAGCGGGAATTTCCTTTATTTTTCAGTCTGATTGTGGTATAACGCGCGGTCATAACCTATAACCAAAAGTGAGGGGTTTACGGTGCATAAACTGATCTTCCTGTTCGCGTTGTCACTGGCTGTCCTTTTATCAGGATGTGGCAACGGCGGCGATGCCAGACCCGAACCCGTGGTTGCGCCGGAGCCTGAGCCTGAACCCGAGCCGGAGCCCGAACCCGAGCCGGAGCCTGAACCCGAACCCGAGCCGGAGCCTGAACCCGAACCCGAGCCGGAGCCTGAACCCGAACCCGAGCCGGAACCCGAACCCGAGCCTGAACCCGAACCCGAGCCGGAACCCGAACCCGAGCCTGAACCCGAACCTGAGCCCGAGCCGGAACCCGAGCCTGAACCCGAGCCGGAACCCATGGGCACATTCCCGGATATCGAATGGGCCGTGGATGCAAATCAGACCCTTACCAACATCGGCGGTACGGCGCTTGACCTGACCGAGGACCAGGTAAGAGGCGCCATAACGGACATAGCGGACAATTCCGACACATATCTCACCAGCACCCTGGCCCTGCTGGTTACCGGTGATGACGATATATTTACCGCAGCCGACTGTGAGGGATTGACATGCAGCGCCGGTCCCGGCGGCATCCAGCAGATCGGCATTGCCGATCACAACCTGGACGGGAACGAATACCAGGCAGTGATGACCTACGGGGGCATTTCCTTTGCCCAGTCGCGCAGGACAGGTGAAGAAATTCCTATTGTCGGCGTAAGCGATACAACCGAGGTCCTCACTTACGGGGGCTGGCTCGACCACCACTACTTCGGCGTCCAGGCGACGTTTGACGGGAATACGGAAGACCCCGCCCAGGTAGCCGTATTCAGTTTTACGTTCGGCAACGCGAGCGGCAGCAATCCTGATGATTCCGGCAGCGGCACATGGAACGGCGTTGCAATCGGGGTTAACCTGCTTGAACGGTTCGAGGACCGCAGCCTGCTCACGGCCGACGTCTCCATCACGATTGCAGATTTCATGAACCCGACGGTGGACGTCCTGTTGGACAGCATCAGGGACCTCAGGACCGGTGACCCCCTGGTCGTAAGCGGACTCACCATTGATTCCGTAGACTGGGCGGGTCTTGACCTGACTGACGGTTCTTTCGCAGAAGAACTGGGAGATGTTGATGATCCGCTTAACCTTTCCCAACCGCGCCAACGGATTGAAGGCCACTTCTATGGTTCCGGGCACGAGGAAGTCGGCGGTATCTTCGAATACGCCTCGGTTGTCGGTTCGTTCGGCGCCAAGCGCGATGATCAATAACAGGAAAACCTGCGCAAACCAAAAGGGGACGGATTCAAATCCGTCCCCTTTTTTTCTATTTGTCCTGTAGTAATCCCGTAAATTACCGGATGTCCGCGAATCAGCCCGGTTGCCATGCCATAACCGGCAAACTTTTTATGTCTGTCTGCCTGGCCGCACTGCTTTCTATCTGGACAGCCACGACTCTGGCCCAGGGTGACAACGCCGGCGGCGCTCCGGCGACAGGCGCAACCGGTGAACTCCCCATGCTGGATGCGGAACTGGCCCTGCAACTGGCTCGCAAATGGATAGATCAGGGGCAACCCGACCAGGCATTTGTATTGTTACGCCGCGTCATGCAGGCCGCCAGGGACGAAGGCGATATCGACACTACCAACATCCGCTTCCTGGCGGCCCAGGTCCTGCTGAAGATGGGCCGCCCGGCCCATGCGGCCGTGATCCTGGGGCAACTGGCGGTGGAGCGGCCGGAACTGGACCGCGTGCGCCTGGACTACGCCTCTACGTTGTTCACGCTCGGGCATGACGAGCACGCCGGGAACATCTTCCGTGAACTGCGCGGCAAGGAAGACCTGCCGGCGCCGGTGCGGCGCAACGTGGAAGGTTTCCTGGAGCGCATCCGGGCGCGTCAGAGGTTCCAGGTCAACTTTGATTTCGGCTTCTGGCGCGACAGCAACGTCAACCACGCGCCGGAACAGGACTCCGTCGAGGTGCCAATTTTCGGCGGCCTGGAATTCGAACTTGACCAACAGGCCGTTGCCGCGTGGGTGGCGCGCACTGGCCTTAACCTGCGCTGGCGCCATACCCCGCTGCCGGGCGGGCGCGCCTATTTGGAGACCCGCGCAGGGATCGCCCGCAATACGGCCATCAATGCCGGGGAACATAACCGTACCTGGCTCAACCTGTCGTCAGGACCGCGCTGGCGCTATGCCATGACCCTCGCAGGAGAACGCAGGCCCGGCATGCTGCGCGCCGACATCGGCGGCGAACGGCGCTGGCGCGGCGGAGACGGCTATGCGGTCAGCGGCTGGGCGCGGCTGGGGCTGGAACAGACGCTCAACGACCGCTGGAGCGCCGGCGCAAGCGCCCGCGTGTGGGAGACCCGCTACGACAGGCTGAACCAGGACCTGGACCCGTTCGGCCAGTCCGTACAACTTAACCTCATACGGCGCATCGGCCTGGGCTACCTGCAGGCCGGCGCAAGGGTGGCGCAGGAAAACACGGACCGGGAAAACCTGCGCTGGCAGGGCTGGGGGGTCTCGCTGGATTACGCAACGGTACTGGGCCGGAACTGGAACCTGAAAGCGCAGGGATACATTGATGAACGTTATTACGAAGGCATATACACTTTATTCAGAAAAAGCCGCAAGGACCGGACCTACCTGGCCAGCCTGACCGTCTCCAACCGGGCGATTGCGCTGGCAGGTTACCTGCCTGAAGTCACCCTGGGCTGGACGCAGACCGACTCGACGATCCCGCTATACGACCGGAAGAACCGAATACTGATGCTCGGTTTGCGGCGGTTGTTTTGATGACTGCTCACCATCGTCATGCCGGGCTTGACCCGGCATCCAGTGGAATATCGTGTCGCCTGAAAGGCGACTCTTTGCCTACCGGGATGCCCGGGGTCAGAGTAAAAATTCTGCGACACTTACTCCGACCCCTTAATCACGATTTCAGTTTTTCCGCTTCCCGCCGAATCACATCCACAGCCAGGTCAATGGTATCTATATGGGTGCGGTATGACAATATGGAAAGCCGGAGCATGTAAACATTATCGATCAGGGTTGAGGTAAGGAAGATCGTACCATCGCGGCGCAGCGCCTCGACCAGTTTCCTGTTGAACTCATCCACATCGCCATCCACGTCGATATAACGGAATACGAGGATGGACAGTTCGGGTTCGGGACCCACCTCAAAACCGGGCGTTGACTGCAGCCTCATCCACGCGTAGCGGGTCAGCAGCAATTTCTCGCTCAGCATGGCGCGGAATGGGGCGACGCCGATGAGTTTGAGCGGCAACCACAGGCGCAGTGCGCGGAAATGGCGGGTCAACTCAGGACTTACGTCTGCAGGCGAGAGTTCCTGGTCGTGGAACGCCCGGTCCTGCAGGTAGTCGGCCGTATAATAATGCGACCGGTACAAATGCTCGCCTTCCCTGATCAGGGCCGCGCCCAGGCCGAACGGCGTATGCAGGCCCTTGTGGGGGTTCATGACCACGGAGTCGGACAGTTCTATCCCGCGAAACCTGTGCCTGACCAGGTCGCACAGGATAAAAAACCCGCCATAGGCCCCGTCCACGTGAAACCACAGCCCGTGCTCGCGCGTCACCGCGCCAATCCGGTCAAGCTCGTCCACGTTGCCCAGGTCAGTAGTGCCGGCCGAACTGACCACCAGCCACGGTTCAAGTCCCGCTGCCCGGTCGGCGCGGATCATCTCCGCCAGGGAATCCGGGTCCATGCGGAAATCGGGATCGGTGCTCACTTCGCGCATGACACAGCCGCCCAGGCCGGCGATGTGCAGGGACTTGGCGACACAATGATGGGTAAAGCGGGTGTAATACACCACGGCCCGCGGGTAGTCCCCGGCTTTCAGGCCGTGGGCTTCCCGGGCCGTCACGATACAGGTCAACGTGGCGATGCTGCCTCCCGAGGCCAGCACGCCCTTCGCGGCGCCCGGGCGGTAGCCCACCAGTTCCGCCATCCAGTCCAGCAACTGGTATTCCATCCGCACCGCGCCGGGGGAGCTGGCAAACTCGCCGGCATATTCGTCCATCACTGCCGCCATGTAATCTCCCAGGGCCGAGTAATACATGCTGCACGGGGCTATATAGCCGAAGAACTTGCCGGATACGGCACACAGCGCCTGGTCGTCCACGTTTTCCTTGTAGATGCGCAGGATTTCCTCTATTTCCATGCCCTCCTCGGCAATAGGGGAATCATAGAGACCGGCGCCCATATCCTCGGTAAAGTTAAACGCCGGCCGGTCGGGCAGGGTTTCCAGGAACCGTTCGGTATAGTCGTTGACCGCGCCCAGCAACTCCCTGCGCCGGCCCGCATCAGGCTCGATGATACCGGCCTGTTCCGCAAAATCGCTAATTTGCCGGATCAGTTCTTCCATCAACCATCCACAGCGATGCTCAGGCTGCGGCGCCCCGTTCGAACAGGCTGTCCCGCAGGGGCGGCCTGGTCTTGGCCTGGATGCAGACTTCAGGCGGAATATCAAACACAAACGCGTGGTCGGGGCCGATGCCCTCCTCGCGCAGGCAGGCGGCCATGTCATCGTCAGCCTCGGTAAAACCGGCCCGGCGGTTGAACTCCCATTCATCCTCAAGGCACTGCCATCCCAGGTCGGCAATCTGCTGGCGCGTCACATCCTCACCGTAAAACAGGCTGTAACAGCGGCGTATTTCATCGAGGTTGGGTTGCATGAACTGGCACAGGCCGGAGGAATCGCACACCGCGTTGACGATCTGCGCGTCCTGGGAGGCGCGTACCGCATCCTCACCCGCCAGTTCCGGGTCGATGACCAGGCCGGCGGTGTGGTCCGCGCCCATGGCGCTGGTGGAGTATGTCACCCCTGCCGCCTTCAACGGACGCGGGTCCCAGGCAGGCAGCGCCTGGCCCTTGGCTACCGGGATGCGGTCGTGGTTACGGTGCGTGCCTATGGACAACGCGCCGTTACCGACCAGCGTACCGATCTCCGTACCGTTGCCGACGTCATTGCGCAACAGGGCCTTCGCCCCTTCCGCGTCGCCCCATTCCATCCCGCCTGAATCCATGTACACGGCAATGGCCGCGCCGGTTTCGATGGTGTCCATCCCCAGTTCGTCACAGAGCCGGTCCAGGTCAGCCACGTCCTCCCAGTTGTTGATCGCGCAACAGGAACCCAGCAGGGTCAGGGTCTCGAATTCCAGCGCGGACGTGACGTAGTTGCCGGAGGCGTCATGGATGATGTTGGAACAGCGCACTATACAGCCGCTCATGCAGTTGTGCATGCCGCCGCCGCGTTCGGGGAACGCCTCGTGTATGCGGGCGCCGTCCAGCCTGTCCACCTCCGGGTTGCGGCCTTCGGTGCGGTTCTTGTAGGGGAAGGTGTGCAACATGTTGGCGATAGGCACGCCGGTACTTGTGCCGCCCTTGAAAAGGTTATGCCGGCCATCGCTTAAATACGTCTTGCTGAAGGTTTTGTTATTGGCGTTAAATGCCTTGTTGTCCGCCGCCTGCCTGAAGCGCGCCTTGCCCGGTTCTATCAATACCCATTTCAGGCACTTGGAACCCATCACCGCGCCGACCCCGCCGCGCGCGGCATGGCGCGCGGGATGCCGCCCCTTGCTCTTGTCAGTGGTGGCGACTGAGGCGGTCTTGAGCATCATTTCCCCGGCGGGACCTATACTGATGGCGCAGGCATTCTTCGCGCGCCCGGCGAGGAGTTTTTCGCAACAGGCATAGTTCCACAGTCCCTTGTAATCGTCCGCTTCGACCAGTTCGGCCCCCTGTTCAGTCACCGCCAGTCCCCAGCGCCGTTCCCGGTCGGCGGGTTGACCGGTGACGACGATACCGCGGTAGCCCAGCTTCATTAAATCCTGTCCGGGCTCGCCGCCGGTGTTGGCTTCCTTGATGCCGCCCGTAAGAGGGCTTTTGCAGCCGACGGACAAGCGCCCCGACGTGGGCGCCGACGTCCCCGAAAGTATGCCGGGGGCAAGCGCCAGGACGTTGTCGGGACCCAGTGGATCACAGCCGGGGTCACACTCATCCAGCAGGATACGGGCAGACAGGGAACGTCCCCCCAGGTATTTCCACTCCGCCGGATAGTCTTCAATGGTGACGGTAAGATTCGTCATGTTGACCCGGATTAACCTGTCGTTATCCCATACCCCGTTCATAGCAGTCTCCTCGGTTGTTGCGTAATAGCTTATTATCACTACTGGCAGTCTTATAGTCCAATACTTTGTATGCGGATGGAATTAAGGAATTTTACTCTGACCCCATATATCGGGGTAACATGGCAACATGTCCGGGAATAAACGACACATATCCGTCGCTGACTTCAGTCTCACCGACCTGCCTGACGATTATTACGAAGACCCGTACCCCTATTACCACGCGTTGCGTGAACAGGACCCTGTACACCGGTTTGCCGACGGCAGTTACTTCTTCACCCGCCATGCCGACCTGTTCCGCATCTACCGCGACCCGAAACTGTTCAGCTCCGACAAGAAAAAGATGTTCAGGCCGCTGTTCGGCGACACCTTATTATATGAGCATCATACGACCAGCCTGGTATTCAACGACCCGCCGCTGCACACCCATGTACGCAAGGCTATCGGCGATGCCCTGTCGCAGAAGACCCTCATTGCCATGGAACCGGGCCTGCGCGAGTTCACTGCGGGATTACTGGACAGGCTGGAAGACAAGGGAGCGTTCGACGCGATGTCCGATTATGCCTCCCTCATTCCCGTAGAGGTGGTCGGCAACCTGCTGCGTCTGCCCCGCGAGGACCGCGGGATGTTACAGCGCTGGGCCAACGCCATCCTCGGCGCGCTGGAATTCGACCTGTCCGGGGAAAAACTGGATTACGGGAACCGTTGTGTGAAGGAGTTCCTGGATTATCTCGCCGATCTTGTCGAAGACCGCCGGAAAAACCTGTCCGACGACCACGACGACATATTGAGCCGGCTGATAAAATGGGAATCCGACGGTTTCGTATTGTCCGATAAACAGCTCTATCACCAGTGTATTTTCATACTGAATGCCGGCCATGAAACGACCACGAATCTCATAGGCCACAGTACCTATTGTTTACTCACCCATCCCGACCAGTTGCAACTGCTGAAAGAGAAACCTGGATTAATCAATTCCGCGATCGAAGAGATACTGAGATATGAGGCGCCGGTACAACTCGGCAACAGGGCAACCACCGAGACAGTGCAATTCGATGACGCCAGAATACCGGCCGGGACCACGTTGACCTTCTCAATCGGCGCCGCCAACCGGGATCCCGCGGTCTACCCTGAACCTGACCGGCTGGACATTACCCGTTATCCCCGCAACCACCTGGCCTTCGCCGGCGGCATACACACCTGCGCCGGCCTCAACGTGGCGCGCCTGGAAGCGCGCATTGCCGTCCCGGCGCTGTTCAACCGTTTTCCCGCCCTGACCTTGACGGGGAAACCGGTACGGGACAAGCGCGCCCGCTTCCGCGGTCTGCTGTCACTGCCTGCGGCCACCCACTGATCCGGCTGAACCGGGGACAGATTTTAAATCTGTCCCCCTTCCAGACTTAATTTATCGAGTAGTTTCTCCAACTGCGACTGCTCATCCGCAGTCAAAACCGCTTTCAACTCCTCTTCATAACTCAGCGCCAATGGGACGATCTGCGCGTACATGCCGTAACCTGCTTCTGACAGGTGCAGGATCGACCGGCGCCGGTCGTCTCCGGAAAAATCACGGTCGAGCAGGCCCTTGTCCAGCAGTTTCGACACCGCCCGGCTGACCGGCACCTTGTCCATTTCGGTCTCGCTGCAGACCTCATCGGCAGACAGGTTCGGTTGTTGTCCCAGTACGGCCATCACCCGCCACTCGGGAATAGTCAGGTTGAACTTGTCCGAGTAAAGCCGGGCGAAGGACGCGCTGATCCGGTTGGTGACAATGGACAGTTGGTACGGCAGGAACTCCTTCAAATTCAAAGACGGGTTCTGCTTGCTCATTGTGCCTGTCCGCGCCGACCGGTAACGCGCCGCTCAAGGCTTGAAGTGTTTTTTAAGCCCCTGCCAGCAATCGACATAATTTCTCTGCCGTTGCGCCGACGATATGGCGAACTCCGTCGGCTGGATCACGTAACGGGACTCGATCATGAAGGCCATGGTATTCTCCTGCTTGACGGGCGCCAGCCGGGCATTGGAAGCGCCTTCAAAGGCCGCATCGTCGGGGCCATGGGCGGACATGCAGTTGTGCAGGCTGGCGCCGCCCGGCACGAAGCCCTCCGGTTTGGCGTCGTAAACGCCGTAGATCAGCCCCATGAACTCGCTCATGACGTTGCGGTGATACCAGGGCGGGCGAAATGTATCCTCCCCCACCATCCAGCGCGGCGGAAAGATCACAAAATCCACGTTGGCCGTTCCCGGCGTATCGGAAGGCGCGGTCATGACCGTAAAGATGGACGGGTCGGGGTGATCATAGCTGACCGTGCCGATCGCGTTGAAGCGCTCCAGCGGGTATTTATAAGGCACGGAGTTGCCCACCCAGGCCACCACGTCCAGGGGTGAATGGCCGATGTCGCAGGCGTAGAGCCTGCCGTCGAACTTGCACACCAGTTCAAACTCGCCCTGTTGGTCCTGGCAGGCTGCAACCGGCGCCTTGAAATCACGATCATTGGCATAGCCGTCGGAACCGACGGGGCCGCGTTCCGGCAGGCGGAAGTGGGCGCCGTAGTTTTCACAGATGTAGCCGCGGCTGGGCCCATCGGGCAACGCCACGGAGAATTTCATCCCGCGCGGGATCAAAACGACCTCACCGGGGGACACGTCCAGCCGTCCGCATTCCGTATGGATATCCAGGCTACCCTGTTGCGGCACGATCAGCAGTTCGCCGTCCGCGTCGTAGAAGTAGCGGTCCGCCATGGAGCGGTTCGCCAGGTAGTAATGAATGCCGCAACCCACTTGCGTAGCCGCGTTGCCGTTGGCGGCAAACGTCACCAGGCCATCAACGAAATCGGCGGGGGTGTCCGGTATGGGAATGGGGTCCCAGCGCATCTGGTTGGGCGGCGTCGGCACGTCGGTAATGGGTCCGTTGCAGATGCGCGACTGCTCCAGGGGACGAAAATCCCCGTGCGTCACCGAGGGCCGGATACGGTAAAACCAGGTGCGCCGGTTCGACTCGCGGGGCGCAGTGAACGCAGTGCTGCTGAACTTCTCCGCGTACAGCCCGTATGCAACCTTCTGCGGCGAAAACCGGCCCCGGGGCAAGGCCCCCGCCAGGGCCTCGGATTCATGTTCGTTGCCGAACCCGCTCAGGTATTCGTATGACTCTGCGGCAGCAGGAACTTCTGCTACCCTTGAGCTGATAACTGTTGCCATGATGAATCTCCAGTTTGGATTGACGGGGTCAGAGTAAGAAATCCGCAGAATTTTTACTCTGACCCCATAATTCCAACAGTATAGTTACAAATGAAACTAATTGCAATGAATTGAGGACACCCATTATTCGGGCGCTCCGGTTGTCATTCCGACGAACACCGGAATCCGGTAAAATAAAACACTTCTTTGATTGGGATGCCTGTTCGTGAAACAAATCAACTTCACCAGCGAACACAACTGCCTGGCCGCTGCCCGGCAGTTGGACCGGGACGATGAACTGGCCGGATTCCGCGCCGATTTCACCTTCCCCACGAACTCCGAGGGCGAACCGCTGCTGTATTTTGCCGGCCACTCGCTGGGCCTGATGCCAAACCGCGCCCGGGAGGCGCTGAACGCCGAGTGTGATAACTGGGCAAAATACGCCGTGAAGGGACACTTTGAAGCCGGGCGCCCCTGGGTACGTTCCCACTCCTTTGTCGCCGGCAGCCTGGCTCGCATTGCCGGCGCCAGGCCGGACGAAGTCGTGGCAATGAATACCCTCACGGTCAACCTGCACCTGATGCTGGTCAGTTTTTACCGTCCGACGCAGAAACGCTACAAGATCATCATCGAAAAAAACGCCTTTCCCTCGGACCAGTACGCGGTCGACTCCCAGGCCCGCTTCCACGGCTTCGACCCTGATGACGCCATCGTCGAACTGCAACCCAAACCGGGGCAACTGGCCATGACCGATGAGGACGTGCTTGAGCAAATTGAGGCCGCAGGCGACGAACTGGCCCTGGTGATGCTGGGCAACTGCAACTACCTCTCCGGCCAGTGCTTCGACATGCGCGCCATCACCGACCTGGGTCACAGGATGGGCGCCATGGTCGGTTTCAACCTGGCCCACGGCGCCGGCAACATCCTGCTGGACCTGCACGATGATAACGCCGATTTCGCGGTCTGGTGCTGCTACAAGTTCCTCAACGCCGGACCCGGCGGCATGGCTGCGGCCTTCGTCCATGAACGGCACCATGGCAACGATGGCATCCCGCGCTTTGAAGGCTGGTGGGGCACAAGGGAGCAGGACCGTTTCAAGATGCGCCGCAGGATAGACCGCATCCCGACCGCGGAAGCCTGGGCCATGTCCAACCCGCCCATTTTCCAGATGACCGCGCTGCGCGCCAGCCTGGAACTGTTCGACGCGGCGACCATGCCCAGGCTGCGGGAGAAGAGCGTCAAACTAACCTCATACCTGGAATGGTTATTGAAAGAAAACGCCGGCGAGTACGTAGAGATAATGACGCCGCCCTACTCCCCGGATAAACAGGCCCGAGGATGCACCCTGTCCCTGCGCTTCAGGAAAGACCCCCGGGGCATGCTGCAAGTCCTGTCAGAGAAGGGAGCGGTTACCGATTTCAGGGAACCGGACATCATCCGCGTCGCGCCCATACCGATGTACAACAGTTTCGAGGATGTATATCGGTTCAGCGAGATTGTGGCGGAATTTTGTGGTACCGGGTCGGCATAAGATTCAGCCTATCTCTCACCGTTAGTCAATCCGTCTAGCATTGACAATTTAGTAACTCGTCATTCTGGCGAATGTCAAAATCCAGCAGATAAACCAACTCTCTTAAGCAATTCCAGCGTTACTTATAAAAAAATTTGACAGAAACGCCATTATTGTATATAATGTATGGCGTAATGATTACAAAGCTAAAAAACATCGCTTCAGTCCAGATGGGACATACTTTCCGTGCGCGCCTGGAGCAGACACCCCATGGAAACGTAGCGGTGGTCCAAATGAAAGATCTCGGTAAAGACAACCGATTGGATGACAGGAAGCTGGTTTTTGTCCTGATGCATAATTTGAAAGAGCGCCAAAGGGTACGACAGAACGACCTGATTTTCCGCTCTCGGGGCATGAACAATACAGCGGCGCTGGTTGACCGGGAGCCTGGACACGCTATCGTGGCCGCCCCGTTACTACACTTGCGCGTACACAATCCGTCTGTTTTACCGGGTTTTCTTTGCTGGTTCATCAACCTGCCGGTATCACAGTCCTTCTTACAAAGCCATGCTACCGGTACGGCCATGCGAATGATAGGCAAGAAAGCCCTGGAATCCCTTGAGGTGCAGATACCAGGCATTTCTACACAACAGCGAATTATTGAATTAAGCCGCCTCGCCGACAGAGAGCAAACCATACTCGAGAGTCTGGCAGTAAAACGTAAGCGATTAGTGGAAAACAAATTATTGCAGGCCATTACAACGTCGCAACTTCCGTGAGCAAGCCCGAACAGGAGAATAAATAATGAGCATAGTCCGACAAAAAGACATTAACAAAGCTGCCTGGGATGCCTGCGATACATTCCGTGGAGTACTGGACCCGGCACAGTACAAGGATTACATCCTGGTTATGCTTTTCGTGAAATACATCTCCGATATATGGAACGACCACTATGAAACTTATGAAAAAGAATACGGCGCTGATGAAGTACGCATCCGCCGCCGCCTGCAACGAGAACGTTTCGTACTACCCGAAGACAACAGTTTCTATGACCTTTACGAAAACCGAAATGAGGCCAATATCGGTGAGTTAATCAATATCGCACTGGAAGCAATCGAAACAGAGAACAGACTGAAACTGGAAGGAGTATTCCGTAACATCGATTTTAACTCTGAGGCCAACCTCGGAAAAACCAAGGACCGCAACCGCCGCCTTAAAACCCTGCTTGAGGATTTCAATAAACCGGAACTGGATATGCGCCCCAGCCGGGTTCCCGGAGACGTTATAGGCAACACCTACATTTACCTGATTGAGCGTTTTGCCTCTGATGCCGGCAAGAAAGCGGGAGAGTTCTACACCCCACACAAGGTCTCCGAACTGGTGGCAAAATTGTGCGCCCCCAGGCCTGGCGCGCGTATCTGTGACCCTGCCTGCGGGTCCGGCGGCCTGATGATAGAAGCCGCCCAAGTAGTCGGCAATGATGACTATGCCCTCTACGGCATGGAGGTCAACGGCAGTACCTGGGCGCTGGCAAGGATGAATATGTTTCTGCACGGCGCGGACGCTGCACGTATAGAGTGGTGCGATACCCTGACCGCCCCTGCCCTGGTGGAGAATGATCGCTTGATGAAATTCGACAACGTAGTCGCGAACCCACCATTTTCATTGAAGAAGTGGGGAGCAGAGGCCGTCAGTGAAGACCCATATAACCGCTTCTGGCGCGGGTTGCCCCCGGTCTCCAAAGGTGATTTTGCCTTCATCAGCCACATGATCGAAATCGCTATTGAAAACAAAGGCCGCGTTGCGGTGGTCGTCCCCCACGGCGTCCTGTTTCGCGGCGCTGCCGAAGGCCGCATACGCCGTAAACTGATAGAAGACAACCTGCTTGACACGGTTATCGGCCTGCCCGGAAACCTGTTTCCGACAACAACTATCCCGGTTGCAGTCCTGGTATTTGACCGTTCCCGCGAACAAGGCGGTAGTAATGCAGGCCGCAAGGACGTGCTCTTTGTCGACGCCAGCAAGGATTACCAGCCTGGCAAAAACCAGAATGCCCTGCTGGACAAACACATTGAAAAGATCCTGGAGACCTGCAAGGAACGCAAGGATGTTGAAAAGTACGCACACCTGGCCGGGTTTGATGAGATTGCAGAAAATGACTTCAACCTGAACATCCCGCGCTATGTGGATACCTTTGAGGAAGAGGAAGAAATCGACATAGACGCGGTACAGCGGGACATCGACCGGCTAGAGGAAGAACTTTTCAGGGTACGGACTGAAATGGCGGAGAAAATGAAGGGGATACAAAGGTGAACAGTAAAATGCCCAAGAAGCAAATGACAAATCCACACCATCAGACTTTTGAACAAATTCGCCAATACACCGACGATGGTCAGGAATTCTGGTCTGCAAAAGATTTACAGCCTGTTTTGGAATACAGTCGCTGGGATAAATTCAAGCCGGTCATAAAAAAGGCTGTAAAGGCCTGTAAGGCTTCCGGGATAGACTCTTCAGACCATTTTCACCAAGTGGGGAAAATGGTAACCATAGGTTCAGGCGCGCAAAGGCATATCGCAGATTACGACTATCATCTTTCGCGTTACGCATGTTATCTCATAGTGCAGAATGGTGATCCGTCAAAGTCGGTTATTGCTAATGGACAGACCTATTTTGCACTTCAAACCCGTAGACAGGAACTGGCGGATGACGAGACGTTCCAGCAACTGGACGAAGACAAAAAACGGCTGTTCCTGCGCAATGAACTCAAAGAACACAACAAGCAACTGGTGGAAACCGCCAGCCACGCAGGTGTAAAGAGCAGTCTTGATTTCGCGGTTTTCCAGAATCACGGCTACCAGGGCTTATACGACGGACTTGCCGCAAAAGACATCCACAAAAGGAAAGGATTGAAGAAAAGCCAGCATATTCTCGACCACATGGGCAGCACCGAACTGGCCGCAAACCTTTTCCGGGCGACGCAGACCGAAGAAAAACTACGCCGTGACAACATCAAAGGCAAGACAAGGGCCAACACCACCCATCACGAAGTCGGTGCAAAGGTACGAAAGACCATAAGCGAACTTAGAGGCGAGATGCCCGAAGACCTGCCAACGCCCGAGACCAGCGCCCGGGTACTTGAGAACAAAAGCAAGAAAAAACTGGAAGAAAAATGAGAGGGACAATGATATGAGCAACAGGAAAAAATCCGAAAAGCTGATGGCGCCACGAGAGGGAGAGTTTTTGGTTTATCAGGCGGAGGATGGACAAATCAAGCTGGATGTGCGTTTGGAACAAGAAACTCTGTGGCTGACACAGCAGGCAATCGCTGAATTATTGCAAACAACAGTTCCAAACATCAGCATGCATATAAAAAACATCTATGACGAGAGGGAATTGATACCGGAAGCAACTGTTAAGGATTTCTTAATAGTTCAGCAGGAGGGGCAAAGAACCGTTACAAGAGCAATTGCTCACTATAACCTGGACATGATTATTTCCATTGGCTATCGGGTAAAAAGCATCATCGCAACACGGTTTCGCATCTGGGCAACCGCACGGCTTAAAGAATACATCATCAAGGGCTTTACCATGGATGATGAAAGGCTCAAAAATCCGCCTGCAAAAGCTTCGCCTGTTCCCGATTATTTTGATGAATGGTTGGAACGTATCCGCGATATCCGGTCATCGGAAAAAAGGTTTTATCAAAAAGTTCGTGATCTATACGCCACAGCCATAGATTACGACAAAGAGTCCGAGCAATCCCAGGAGTTTTTCAAAGTGGTACAGAACAAGATGCTATGGTCTGTAACGGGCAAAACTGCCGCTGAGTTAATCGTAGAACGCAGCGACCCGGAAAGGTCAAATATGGGACTCACGTCATGGCAAGGGGCCAAGGTGCGTAAAAGAGATGTGGCCATTGCGAAAAATTACCTGAAAGAAAAAGAGATCGAAGAGTTGAACCGCATCGTGACAATGTATCTGGATTACGCCGAGGAGCAAGCAACAAGCCGCAAGACGATAACCATGCAGCAATGGGCCGAGAAACTGGATGTCTTTATGCAATTTAACGAGCGGGATTTATTAACGCATACGGGAACAGTAAAAGCAGAAGTAGCAAAGCGATTAGCCGAAAATCGTTATGACGAGTTTCACACAAACCGCCTTAAGACCGCTGCCATTGAAGCAGACAAAGAAGATATAAGGGACCTGGAAAACTTTGTGAAGCAAGGGAACGGTCAATAAGTAAAGGTAAAATCAGGAGATAGCGGATGAAAGGGCACAAAAACATCAAAGAGATTGCCATTTACCAGTCTCAAAGCAATGTGCAAAAAATGCACATTGCAATTTCAGACAAACCGATGAATTTTTATTCTCCGCATGCAGCGCCATCCGAGTCAGTTGTTGCAACTTTTGCAACAACTGCCATTGGCCCGTGAAACCTGAATTACCTTCTGGGTCAAACAGTTCCAAACAGTGAAACAGGGTATATAGTGATGACCGGAAAAACAGATAGGGCTGAAGTATTGCCGAATGAACCCGTCACAATTTGTGACCGGTTACCACATCGGAACCTCACTTAAAGATACAGGTAAAAAATGGTTTGCTTTTTCAAAAATAAATCCGAATGCAAAAGAAATGATAACGAGAATACAAACAGTGGGTGAGCATGAATAGGGAAATCCGGGACGAATCATTACCTCAGGGATGGAAAAAAATGAGGATTATAGATTTTTCTCCGTTACAAAGAGGCTATGATTTACCAAGCTCAAAAATCGAAAAAGGAACATATCCTGTTGTGTATTCTAATGGAATTAACAACTACCACTCGAAATTCAAAGTTGTTGCTCCTGGAGTCGTGACAGGACGGTCTGGAACTATTGGAAAAGTTACTTACGTTGAAACGAACTACTGGCCGCACAACACATCTTTATGGGTTACAAACTTTAAGGGTAATTTTCCTAAGTTTGTTTTCTATGCCCTCGAACGATTACGACTTGAAAAATACGATGCAGGTAGTGGTGTCCCAACCCTAAACCGAAACGATGTGCATAAACAGTTTATCCTTGTTCCGCCGTTAGCCGAACAAAAAGCCATTGTTTCCTTAATTGAGACCTGGGACACAGCCATTGAGAAAACCGAGGCGCTCATCACAGCTAAACAAAAGCGATTTGAATCGTTGCTCAGATCACTAATAGACCAGAGACAATCCTCTGCTAATTGGGATAAATCTAAATTAGTGGAAGTCGGTAGGTTTTCTAAGGGACATGGTATTACGAAAGAAGAGCTCACAGCCGAGGGAACTCCATGTGTTCGCTACGGAGAACTCTATACAAGGCATAATTTCAGAATCCGAAATTTTTGTTCATTTGTCAGTCACAAAAATGCAGACAAGTATAAGCTTATCGAAAATAACGACCTGCTTTTTGCCGGTTCAGGCGAAACAAGAGAGGAAATTGGAAAATGTGCATCTTTCAATCACAATATAGAAGCACGCGCAGGAGGGGATGTAATTATCTGTTCTATTGACCCAAGGAAACTTCGCGCAGACTTTGCTTCGTACTATTTGAATACCGGAGGAAGACGACAATTAAACAAATTAGGCCAGGGTAACTCGATTGTACACATCTACGGACGCTTCCTGGAGAACGTCGAAGTTCCTGTCCCACCCCTCTACGAGCAGGAAGCCATTACTTCTTTGTTAAAGACGGGTGAAACCGAGATCAACAAAACGAAGGAGATCTCGGAAAAATACCGCATCCAAAAACGCGGATTGATGCATAAACTACTGACAGGACAATGGAAGACTCGATTATGACAATACCTGAACATTATGAGAGTCAGGGGGCAAGCCCGGAATATATTGTGAGAACTGATCTGTGATCTACCGCCACCTGGACCAACTCAAGCAAAAATTTGATGCTCATCGTCCTCTTCCTCCTGCTGTAATCAAAAACCTGCGTGAGGACCTTGTGTTGCGTTGGACTTACCACTCCAATGCAATTGAAGACAACACGCTTACACTCAAAGAAACCAAAGTGGCGTTGGAAGGTATCACGGTTGGTGGTAAAACCATGCGGGAGCACCTGGAAGCGATCAACACTTCGAGAAGCGATTAATTTTGTTGAAGAGTTAGTGAGTCAAAATGGACCCCTCTAAGCTTAGTTTCCAGCCCTATTGGCATGCTTTGAACATCAAGTAGAGCGAACTGATGCCCGACTTCAGGTTCAACGAAAAATACCTCTCCCAGATCCCTGCCCTGCAACAACTGATCAACCTGGGTTTTGAATACATAACTCCGGAGCAGGCGCTGGCCCAACGCGGCGGCCAGCTTGTCAATGTCCTGCTTGAGGACACCTTGCGGGAACAGTTAAAGCGCATCAACCGTATTCGTTACAAAGGTCGCGAGTACCTGTTCAGTGAGGAGAACATCCAGTCCACAATCAGGAAAATCAGGAATATCCCCTACCAGGGCCTGCAAAAGACCAATGAGGCAGTGTATGACCTGCTGACGTTGGGCGTTGCCCTGGAACAAACAATCGAAGGCGATTCCAAGAGTTTCTCCATGAACTACATCGACTGGAAGCAACCGGACAATAACCTGTTCCAGGTTACGGCTGAGTTTCCGGTACTGCGCAGACACAGCGTGGAAACCGCACGTCCGGACATCGTTTTATTTGTAAACGGCATCCCGTTAGTCGTAATCGAGTGCAAAGCGCCCGACGAGGAAGTTGAGCAGGCAGTATCCCAGAACATCCGTAACCAGGGCGGTGACTATATCCCGCAACTGTTCATCTACGCGCAACTGGTGATGGGAGTTAACAAGACCACAGCCTTATACGCCACTGCCGGCTCGGACAAGGAGTATTGGAGCGCCTGGCAGGAACGCGAGGATCGTGAAGATGCTGTTGAAACCAGCATCAACAATCCGCTGGTTCCTGAGCAGAAAGACCGGCTGTTTTCCGGCGAATTTGCCCTTGCACGCAGCTTTTTCGAGGCGCTGGAGAGCGAAAAGGGACGCCTGGCAACTGAGCAGGACAAATCGATTTACAGTCTGTGTCGCCCCCAACGACTGTTGGACCTGACCTATCACTTTGTCGTGTTCGACAACGGCATCAGGAAAATCGCACGCTATCAACAATATTTTGTCGTGCACTCAACCATCCGTCGCCTTAAACAACGCGATGTCCAGGGCCGCCGCAAAGGTGGAATGATCTGGCATACCCAGGGATCAGGGAAATCCCTGAGCATGGTGATGCTGGTACGCGCCCTTGCGCTGGATGCAAGTATCGGTTCCCTGCGAATCGTACTGGTCACCGACCGCAAGGACCTGGACAGGCAGTTGGGCAACACTTTCGTTGCCTGCGGCCTGAGCCGGGAACAGGCTACCTCCGGACGCAACCTGGTAAAACACCTCAAGAACAGCGTGGACATCATCACCACCTTGATTCACAAGTTCGAGACAGCCCTGGCAGCGGAAAAGTATACCGACACATCGACTGACATCCTCGTGCTGGTGGATGAAAGCCACCGCACCAACTTCGGCGAACTTGCGGCGCGCATGCGGCAAATGCTGCCCAACGCCTGTTATCTCGGATTCACGGGGACGCCGCTGACAAAAGAACAGAAGAACAACTTCGCCAAATTCGGAGAGCTTATTCAGCCTTCTTACACTATTCGGCAGGCGGTCAGCGACAAGGCGGTGGTTCCGCTGCTGTATGAGGGCCGCCACGCGGAGATGAAACAGGATAAAGCGGCCGTGGACCTGTGGTTTGAGCGGCATCCCACCGGATTGAACGAAAACCAGAAGGCAGATTTGAAGAAAAAGTACGCTCGCGCCGAATTGTTGAACACTGTAGACCAGGTCGTTTACATGCGCGCCTTCGACATCAGCGAACATTTCCGCACCCATTGGCAGAACACCGGTTTCAAAGCGCAACTGGTTGCGCCGCTTAAATCTGTCGCAATCAGGTATCACCAGTTCCTGGATGAACTCGGCTCAGTATCCTCAGAAGTGATCATCTCGGCGCCGGACCTGCGGGAGGGACATGAACAAATTGATGAAGGGCCAACAAACGCCGTAAACAAATTCTGGCACAAGGAATTGAGCAAATATGGCTCGGAGGAAGAGCGTGATGAGCAGATCATCAAACGCTTCAATGACGGCGACGAACCGGAAATCCTGGTCGTCGTAAACAAATTACTGACGGGATTTGACGCCCCGCGCAATACGGTGCTGTACCTGTGTTGCACCTTGCGGGAACACACGTTGTTACAAGCCATCGCACGGGTCAACCGTGTGTACCGGGACAAGGAATTCGGCTATATCATCGATTACAACAACGTGCTGAAGGAACTGGACATGGCGCTGACGATGTACGACGTGCTACAGGACTTCGACGAAGACGACCTTGCCGAATCGCTCGCATCGATCAATGAAGAAGCTGACAGACTGCCGCAACGCCACTCGGATTTGTGGGATATCTTCAGGAAGATTGAAAACCGAAGCGATGAGGAACAGTATGAACGGCTGTTGGCCGACACGGAACTGCGAGAGGAGTTCTATGCCCGCTTGTCGGAATACGCGAAAACACTCGCTATTGCCTTATCATCGGAACGGTTCGTAACAAAAACCGATGAAAGCGAGATGAAGCGCTACAAGGATGACCTGAAACGCTTTCAGAGACTCAGCGGCGCGGTCCGGCTGCGTTATGCTGAAAGTGTGGATTTCAGCAGTATTGAGCCGCGTATCAGAAAACTGCTTGATACTCATATTCAGGCAGACACAGTCACCCGGCTCAATGAGCCGGTAAACATCTTTGATAATTCGTCATTCAATCAGGTCAAGGATGAGCAAGGTGTTTATGGCGGGCAAACAACGGCGGCCAGGGCAGATACCATAGCCCACGCGGTCAAACGAACCATTACCGAAAAGATGGATGAAGACCCGGCGTTTTTCAGCAAATTCTCAGAATTGATCCAGGAAGTGATTGATGCTTCCAGGGCAAAACGCATCAGTGATCTCGAATACCTCAACCAGGTGACCCGGTTACGCGACCGGATTGTATCCGGGAGGCACGATGACGCTCCTGCGAAATTACGCGACAACGACGAGGCTTGCGCCTATTACGGAGTGGTAAAACCTGTTTACCTGGCACATAACACTATTTCCGGACAAGAACTTGACGATATGGCGGCGGACACCGCTCTCGCTGCTCAGATTATCTTGATGGATTGCAGAAAAGTTGATTTCTGGAATGATCCGGACGCCGGGAACAACGTTGAGAATGCCATTGATGATTACCTGCATGATGAGATCAAATACAAGCATGGTGTACCACTGAGTGTTGAACAGATGGATGAAATCATCGAAAAACTCATGAGGGTCGCCAGACGCCGGAGCAATCTTGAATGACATCCGCCTCGGGGACTGACCTTCGAGAGCGTCGTCAACTGAACTACGGAGACTCTATCATCAGTTACGTTCTGCAATTTACGGACAGAAAGTCGCTGGAAATTTCCGTATACCCGGATGGAGCCGTTGTGGTCAAAGCGCCTATGATAGCTGCGTTGGCAGACGTCGAGGCGAAGATTAAGAAACGAGCGCGCTGGATACGAAAACAGTTACGTTATTTCGCCCAGTTCGAGCCCCGTACGCCGCCCAGAAAATTTGTCGGTGGCGAAAGTCACTTATATCTCGGGCGCAGTTACCGCCTGAAAATAACATCTTCTGATAACGACCAGGTACTGCTGAAAGGTAAGTTTTTTCTGATCAGTACAACCGATGCCTGTGCAAAACATATTGCCGAATTATTGCAGGCGTGGTACCTGGACAAGGCTGCCCAATATTTTGCAAAAGTGTTTGACAACTGCTGGATTGGTTTTCAAAAACACGGCGCTTCCAAGCCGACTCTCAGGATTGCTCACATGAAGAACCGCTGGGGAAGCCTGAGCAGAAAAGCGACACTGACACTGAACCCGGAACTCATAAAGGCGCCGCGGGAGTGTATTGAATATGTGGTCATCCATGAATTGTGCCATCTGCTCCATCACAACCACGGCTCGGAATTCCAACACCTGCTTGAACGCTCACTTCCTGACTGGATGAACCGAAAACATAAGCTGGAAATGGCTTTGTTTCGTCAAGCATAGCGGAATGTTTACTTTCCAGCTATCCAAAAACCTTTCGAAAACCATGTTGTTGGCTTCAACAAAATGGTCAAGGTCAGTATCTCTCCCTCAGTCATCGCCGAACTTGAAGAAAATTTCGATTTTATTGCTTGGGATTCCATAACACCCTGATTTTCAGAATTATTTGCCTTGTTGATATCAATATGCCAGCATATTGCTTGCACCTTAACCGGAGATCAGAGCATGGGAACCTTAACCATCCGCAACCTTGATGATAACGTGATCGAGACGTTAAAAGCGCAAGCCAGGACAAACCAGCGTTCGCTCGAAGCAGAAGTGCGTTATATGCTGACGCAACGGGCCGACCGTCGCATCAATATTGCTGACTTTCGGGAACGGACGCGACAGATTTCCGGTATGACCGACAGGATTCAAACTGATAGCGTTGAACTTTTACGGGAAGATCGGGACCGGTATATAAGGAAGGTTTATCGACTGGATTCCGGGTCAAGCCCGGAATGACAACGTTGGATACATGCGCCGATTTGACCACACTTTGAATCACACCCGGTTGAACACTGTAATTTGACACAGTAACACCAGGCTGGTAGTTTATTGGTACCTGCAACACTGTAATGAAAAAAGCTGTGTTTTCAATGGACGCCATTCATCCGATCTCAGATTTCAGCCGCAAGCCTGACGAATACATCAAACGGCTGAAAGCTACGGGAAAACCCGAAATCCTTACCGTTAACGGTAAGGCCGAGGTCATCATCCAGGATGTCCGGGCTTATGAGGATATGATGAATCTGTTGGACTCACTCGAAAAGACATATCTTGGAGCAAGGGAACATGAGGAAGGGAAAGGGATTGCAGCCGACGATGCCTTTTGCGCCTTAAGCAAACGCATTGGCGGCAAATTTCCCGATGCCGACCTATAAGGTCAGGATCCCGCCCTCAGTCATCACTGAACTCGAAGATAATTTCGATTATATTGCCAAGGATTCCATAACCAACGCGGTACGCTGGTACCGGAACATCCAAGAGAAAATACTTTCCCTGCAAGAAAATCCCAGGCGTTGTCCGATAGCCATTGAAAGCCGTTATCGAAGTTATGAAATCCGACACCTTATTGTGAGGCCATATCGAGTGCTGTTTCGTATCCGGGGTGATACGGTAGAAGTGCTGCATGTCCGCCACAGAAGTAGAAAGAGAGAACTACCTTGACTAAAATTGCGGTAACCCGGTATAGTTTCAAATGTAACTAATTTTCGAGGAGACAGTCTGTGAAACTCGCCAGTCTTAAAGAGGGAGGGCGCGACGGCACCCTGGTTGTAGTGAACCGCGACATGAGCAGGGCGGTCAAAATGCCGGACATCGCACCGACCCTGCAGGCCGCGCTGGAGAATTGGGCGGAAACGGAGCCGGCCCTTATAAAAGTCTTTAACCTCCTCCAGGAAGGAAACGTTGAAAACGCCTTCGACTTCGACCCGAAACAGGTCGCCGCGCCCCTGCCCCGCTCCTACCACTGGGCGGACGGCAGCGCCTACGTCACCCACGTCGAACTGGTGCGCAAGGCGCGCGGCGCGGTACTGCCCGAGTCGTTCTATACGGACCCGCTCATGTACATGGGCGCCTCCGATGTGTTTCTCGGCCCCTGCGATGATATCCCGCTGGAAAGCGAAGACTGGGGCATAGACTTTGAATCCGAGGTGGCGATCTTCACCGACGACGTGCCCGCGGGCATCACCCCCGAACAGGCAAAAGAGCATATCAAACTGATCACCATCATCAACGACGTATCGCTGAGGAACCTGATACCCGCGGAACTGGCCAAGCAGTTCGGCTTCTACCAGTCCAAGCCACATACCTCGTTTGCGCCCGTTGCCGTTACGCCGGACGAACTGGGCGATGCCTGGGACGGCGGCAAGATCCACCTGCCCCTGCATTCCACCATGAACGGCATTAAACTGGGGTCGCCCAACGCCGGCGTCGATAACACCTTCGACCTGCCCCGGCTGATTTCCCATGCCGCCAAGTCCCGCCCGCTCATGGCGGGTACGGTGGTCGGGTCCGGCACGGTGTCCAATGTCGGCAGCAAGGACGGCTCATCCTGCATCTCCGAAATCAGGTGCCTGGAGGTTATCGCCGACGGCAAGCCCACCACCGAATTCATGAAGTTCGGTGATCGTATTGAGATTGAAATGTTCGGCGAGAACGGCGAGACCATCTTCGGCAGAATCGACCAAGTCGTCACCCAGTACCACCCACCCAGGTAATTCATGAAACTGTACAGCTACTGGCGCTCATCGGCCGCATACCGGGTGCGCATCGCTCTCAACCTGAAAGGGTTGGATTACGAGGTGGCGCCGGTGCACCTGCTGAAGGACGGCGGCGAGCAGCTCCAGGCCGAATACCAGGCGATAAACCCCCAGGGCGTCGTCCCTGCCCTGGTGGATGGCGACGTCCGCATCGGCCAGTCTCTCGCCATTATGGATTACCTGGAAACCAGGTACCCGGAACCGGCCCTGTACCCGCAGTCGATAGAAGAAAGGGCATTTGCCCAGCAGTTCGCGCTGGTGGTCGCCTGCGATATCCACCCGTTGAATAACCTGCGCGTGCTGAAATACCTGAAACACGCCCTGGAACAGGGCGATGAAGCAAGGGATGACTGGTATCACCATTGGGTGAGG
This sequence comes from Gammaproteobacteria bacterium, assembly GCA_965204045.1. Lineage (GTDB taxonomy): Bacteria > Pseudomonadota > Gammaproteobacteria > Eutrophobiales > Eutrophobiaceae > JAAXHV01. Next base: position 1,932,494 of record CBDBDW010000002.1, on the reverse strand, counting down.
AGGGGTTTCACGGCGCTGGAAAAACTGCTGGACGGCAGGGAATGGCAGGGTCCCTACTGCCTGGACGGACAGGTCGGCATCGCCGATGCCTGCCTGGTCCCGCAAATCTACAATGCCCGCCGCTTCAAAGTGTCCATGGATGACTTTCCCACCCTTGTCAGGATTGATCAGGCCTGTATGGAACTGGAGGCGTTCCGGCAGGCGGCGCCGGAGAACCAGATCGACGCAAACACATGAGAGGTAAACCATGTCCGGATTTGACAAAGTTGTAACCACTTACGCCGAGGCGCTGGACGGCCTGCAGGACGGCATGACCATCATCGCCGGCGGCTTCGGCCTGTGCGGCATCCCCGAAGGGTGCATCGCCCGGATCAGGGAAATGGGGGTGCGCGACCTGACCATCGTTTCCAATAACTGCGGCGTGGACGATTTCGGTCTGGGCCTGTTGCTGGAAGGCCGGCAGATCAAAAAGATGGTCTCGTCCTACGTGGGCGAGAACGCCATCTTCGAACAGCAGTTTCTCGATGGCGAACTGGAAGTGGAACTCACGCCCCAGGGCACGCTGGCGGAGAAGATGCGCGCCGGCGGCGCCGGCATCCCGGCGTTCTATACCGCCACCGGTTACGGCACACCGGTGGGCGAAGGCAAGGAGGTGCGCGAGTTCAACGGCCGCAACTACATCCTGGAGGAAGCCGTCACCGGCGACTTCGCCATCGTCAAGGGCTGGAAGGCGGACCGCTACGGCAACGTCATCTACCGGCACACGGCGCAGAACTTCAACCCCATGGCCGCCACCGCCGGCCGCATCACGGTGGTGGAAGTGGAGGAGATAGTGGAACCCGGCGAGCTGGAACCCGGCACAATCCACACCCCGGGCATCTACGTGAACCGGCTCATACAGGGCGCGTTCGAGAAACGCATCGAACAGCGCACCATTACGGAGTAAACCCATGGCACTCACACGCGAACAACTGGCAATGCGCGTAGCACGCGAACTACGCGACGGCTACTACGTCAATCTCGGTATCGGCATCCCCACCCTGGTCGCCAACTACATCCCGGACGGCATGGAGGTCATGCTGCAATCGGAAAACGGCTTGCTCGGCATGGGCCCGTTCCCCACCGAAGCGCAACTGGACGCGGACATGATCAACGCCGGCAAACAGACCGTAACGGCTATCACCGGCGCTTCCATATTCAATTCTGCGGAATCCTTTGCCATGATCCGCGGCGGCCACGTGGACCTGACGGTGCTGGGCGCGTTCGAAGTGGACGTGGAAGGCAACATCGCCTCCTGGATGATCCCGGGCAAGCTGGTGAAAGGCATGGGCGGCGCCATGGACCTGGTGGCGGGGGCGGACAATATCATTGTCACGATGACTCATGCCAGCAAGAGCGGCGCATCGAAACTACTGCCGAAATGTACGCTGCCGCTGACCGGCGCCGGGTGTATTCACAAGATCGTGACCGACCTGGCCTACGTGGAGATCAATGACGGGAAGTTCTGGTTGAAGGAACGGGCGCCGGGGGTGAGCGTGGATGAGATAGTGAGCAAGACTGCGGGGGAGATGGTGGTGCCGGAGGTGGTGGGGGAGATGGGGTTTTGAGTAGGATGACTAAAGGATATAAAGAATTCAATAGTCCTCCGTCAGCGCGCGCACGTGCACGGAATCAGGATCGGTGGTGAACTTGGTTTCGTGAAAGCTGGAGCGGGTTAGCTCCCGGAGCGTTTGCGCCGGGCGCGATGGGCCAGATAGCTAAGCACAAGGCCGCATAGGAAGATGGTCGATACGGCTACAAGCAGGGTGGTGTTCATGTCATGTCTCCAGGCTTCCGACCCGGATCAGTAAGCTGCCGGCGATAATAATCCCGAAGCTTGCGCCCGCCTGGGTGACGTCGAAGACGCCGGTGACCAAGCCCGTGGCCGCAACAATGACACCGATCTGGCGTACGGCTGTATTTAAGTGAACAGAGCTAACTCTATCTAACTATTTGCTTCTATTCAATTAATCTGTCATCTTCATCTGAAATTCCCTCTTGGAACTCCTTTTTGCCATCAAAACGGAGGCTGTAAGAACAAAGCCTGTTTGATGGTATTGCTTTCCGGGTATGCCGGGCCTGCTTATACAAAGTATGATGCTCCTTAAAGCCATGTTTTGACATATGAAAAGCGTGGTTTAAGGCTGCTGAATGCAGATCTTCTTTGACAGTTTCCCTTTATTATCAGCAACTTCTATCAGGCCGAAATGGTCTGACCCCAGCCCGCGCTAGCCTCCGTTGCACTCAGCTACGAAATAGTATCATATCCGAAAAAACGGGGTCAGGGCGCACAATGCACGCAGACGTAAGTGCTTGATTACAATATTACACTGGAGGATTTGTATGTACATTGTGCGACCTGACCCCGTATGCACATATTTTTATTGCCAAGCTGAAAAAAGTGATATGCTTACAAGGCGCTACATTCAAGGGAGACTGACAATGAGCAAAGAATTAATCGGTATAATTGGATTATTTATCAGCTTGACTGTTGCAACCGCTTCTGTCATCGGTGTTGTGCAGGCTGGCGATTCGGAGTTGCGTGCGGACATGCGCATCATGCAATCACAGATCAACGACTTGCAACAACGTATGTCCAGGGTTGAAACCAAGTTAGATATCGCATTCACTGATGCAACCGAAACGGCACGCTAAAAAAACGAAAAAAACGGGGTCAGGTCGCACAATGCACTTAATCCCGCCTTAGAATGTGCGGGAATCAAAAAAGCCCTGCCTGTATATTTTCTAATATATTCCGACCAATCGCACTATCCCAAGTAGTCTGCTACGTAGAAGGGAAAGTATTTCAAGAGAACATACTATTGTCTTGGTCTACCCTGTTCTGTCCAGTCGCACATTGCCCGCAGGAGTTCCGCAGTAGGATAGTCCTTTATATCTTCGTCCGAAAACCCGGCGTCAAACTGTTGCTCGTAGTGCCATATCTGAAAGTCTTCGTATTCGGACAAGGTACGGGTGGCAGCAATACTCTTAAAACCACCTGTGCCTGCAAGCCAGTTACTTACCTTTCTTACGGCGGTTTCATACTTGCCGCCATGCGCCTCAATATCACTACCAGCCAAGTCGGAAATCGCAGCCTGATAGCGATAATGTTGTTCTTCGAGTATCAATATGACCTTTCTGGAAAGTGGCTTATTGCCATAACGGCGGCACCCAAAGTCAATACCAAGCTCAAACGGCATATTGAGTCGGTAGTGTTCTCCTGCTTCAATAGCTTGACATCTACTAAGATCGTGAATCGAGTATCGGGATGATTCGATAAGCTGATATATCCTATCGAGCCGTGCTTCAGCCGCATTACTTCGTTCAGTTGCTATACGCGGATTTAGCCCGAAGCGTACCAGGCAGAAAAGTATGGCTTGCAGTATAGGTTCATACTCTTCATCAAACGGACAATTCAAGAAAACATTGTGATCAAAGCCGGAGTTGACCACCTTTGTGTCTATCCTTTTGGCAGAAATGGATCGCTTCCAAAAGAGGTTCTTTCTTGAATTCGTCCATCTTGTCCGTGAATGTACAGGTCGGCCCCCTGAACCCGAGCGATTTCACGGGCAGCTTCAATAGCTTCACCCTTTGTGTCGAAAGTACGCCTTGCACGATTGGCGCCGGATCTTCGTACAGCCCATTTACCGTTTCGGGGTACAACATGTTGAACTTTACGGGGCATTGTTAAGTTTTAAACAGCTTTGATTCAGGGGATAAATTATATCATGCTCATAGAGGAAATTCTATTTCTGCTGCTGCTATTTCACTGGCGTAATCCGTATTCTTGTTATCACTGTTAATTCAACTGAACTTTCATGAGCAGGGCGGGGCAAACCATACACGAGAAATGCGGGTTAGGGCTTTAGGGAACCTCTATTAATTGATAATTTCAGGTCTGAGCAGGTTCCTTTTTCATATATTTGTCTATAGTAAGGTGCGCAGAGACCCGCATCACCTCAATACGCCCGTCATCGGGCCGTTTTATCGCCCTCAGGTGTCGTTTTGACACCGTTTTATCCCTGTTTCCCGTCAAGCAGGCGCACCGACCCCTTGCAGGTAACACAGTCTGCGCATGTTGTACACCAGGTTCATCATCCCGATGGCCAACGCACTGCGCTTAAGCCCGATGCACCGGACCAGCTTGGCGCGGGTCGCACACTGCGCCCCGAACACGTGCTCCACCCGCACCCGTACTTTTGCCCTGGTGCGGTTGCCCTGCTGCTCCCGTATCGTCAACGGCTTGTTACGGCTGCCCTTGCGCCGGATGTGACTGCGATACTTCTTCTCCCGCAAACGCTGCTCCTGCTCTTCAGACCGGTAGGCGCTGTCCGCCCAGAGGGCCTTGCTGCTGTTGTCCTCATCAAGCAGGTCATCCAATAACTGCGAATCATGCACGTTGGCCGCGGTGACATCATACTTGCGTACCAGCTTGTGCGCATTGTCCACGTTCACGTGGTTCTTGTACCCGTAATGACTCGTGCCGCGTTTCTTCGTCCAACGCGCCTCCACGTCCTTCTGACGCCGCTTCGGCTTGGCGTCCGCCTGCTCCCAGTCCGCAGGCACTTCCCCGGCCTTGACCTTGGCATTCTCTTCGCGCGTGTTGCGCTGCACCGGCGCCGGCACCAGGGACGCATCCACCAACTGCCCCTTGCGCGCCCGGTAGCCCAACCCCGCCAACTGCCCGGCAAACTGCTCGAACAACGCCTCCATCAGGCCCAACTTCACCAACTGCTCCCGAAACGCCCGGAACGTCTTCGCATCCGGCGCCCGATGGACATTGTCCAACCCCAGGAACCGCTGGAAACTGCGCCGGTCCTCTACCTGGTACTCCAACTGCTCATCACTCAAGCCGTACAAGTGCTGTATCACCAACCCCTTGAACATCAGTACCTCGTCCCGGCGCGGGGCGCCCGCATTGCTCTTGCGCTCCGTGGGTCGGAGACGGGACAGCAACGGACGGAATGCCGCCCAGTCCACCACCTCCTCCAACTGCACCAGCGGGTCTTTCAGCTTCGTCAAACGGGCGTCCTGCAAGTCAAAAAAGGAACCGAACAGGTCTTGAGTCTTCTTCATGGCAGCACCCTCAAACAGGAAAGTATGGGTTGAAATCAGTACTCCGTATTATATCATTACACTGAATTAATAGAGGTTCCTTTTAGTCATTTAATGGTAAAATCTTCATTATGATCGACCGATCCCATATTGAATATTTCCATATAAAAGGTTTCCGCTCATTTGCTGACATAGAGTTCCACCTGCAACCCGGAGCGAACGTTTTGATTGGCGCAAACGGCTCTGGGAAATCAAACTTTATCCGTTTCTTCGAGATGCTGAGTTGGATGTTAAAATCGCGGCGGCTTGCGGAGTTTGTCGCACTACAGGGTGGTGCAGATGATCAACTGCACGGCGGCAGTGATAAGACGCCAAGGCTCAGTGCCGAAATCGCCCTACACACCAAAGAAGGGAGGAATGACTACCGGTTTGCTCTTACTCATGCCCACCCTGACCGGCTGTTGTTCACAGAAGAAGCATTCCGCTTCAATCGAAAAATATTGGATAACGAAGCTCCCTGGCAACACCTCGAAACCGGGCACCATGAGGCAAGTATTGTTGAGGTCGCTCAATCCTCCTATTCAGCGCAATCCTCACAAATAAATCAGCGAACCGCTCGAACAGTTACACATTTGTTACGGAATTGCGACGTTTATCAATTTCATAACACTGCTGCCACATCAAACTTTATGAAAAAGTGGGATGCAGAAGATCATGACCGTATGCGAAGCGATGGTGGCAACCTGCCAGCCATCCTGTACTGGCTGGAACAGGAAGACCTGCAGAGATATGAACGAATCTGCCACCACGTACAGCGCGTATTGCCGGGCTTCGACAGCTTTCAGATCGGGGAACAGCACGGGAAGGTGGCGTTGCGTTGGCGTTCCAAATACTCGGACAAGACCTACGGAGCACATCTGTCATCGGACGGTTCATTACGTTTTTTCGCACTTGTCACATTGCTGAACCTGCCGGTGGAAATGTTACCTGATGTGTTGCTGCTGGATGAACCGGAACTGGGCCTGCATCCTAAAGCGGTCGTACTGGTCGGCGAGATGATACAGTCACTGGCTCAGGAGCGTCAGATAATCGTAGCAACCCAGTCGCCATTGATGGTTGACACATTCGGACTCGAGCAACTATTTGTACTGGAAATGATAGAAGGTCGAACCGAGTTGCACGCTCAAAACGTACAGGAACTCCAGGGCTGGCTGGATGACTTCAGTGTCGGAGAACTCTGGCAGAAAAACCTGCTTGGTGGTAGGCCTTGATACGTTTGGCTATCTCCGTAGAAGGACAAACGGAGGAAGAATTTGTTCGGCAGGTCCTTGCGCGCCACCTGCATAGCAGGGACGTTTTTGTAACTCCTGTGCTGCTTGGCCGGGCGCGGCATAACGTTCAAGGTGGCGGCAATGTCACAATCAACAGGCTTTCGCGTGAATTGCAGCATCTTCGGTATAGTTTCGATGCCGTGACCTCCCTGGTGGATTTCTACGGATTTAAGGACAAGAATGAAATGTCTCCCCACATGCTCGTACAGGCCATTGAGAATAGCATTGAACAAATTGATGAGAGAAATATATTCCCGTACGTCCAGGTTCATGAGTTTGAAGGGTTGTTGTTCTCTGATGTAAACGCATTCAAAAGCGTATGGGATAATGCTCCTTTGGTTGACCTTCGGAAGATCAGGGCAACATTCGGCACGCCCGAGGAGATCAATGACAGTTCGGAGACAGCGCCAAGCAAGCGTATCTCAAATCTGATCCCCGGCTACCGCAAGACACTGCACGGTCCGTCTCTGGCACTCGAAATCGGATTGGATAAATTAAGAAACGAATGTCCCGGATTTAACGCCTGGCTGAGTCGCCTCGAATCTCTCAGAGAACTTTAATAATTAACCGAAAAGTCGCAACGCTCAATATAAGAAAGGGTCGGAATTATGAAGCACTCACCCATTTTCAGTCTGGTATTACTGACGGCATTAAGTCCTTTCGCGGTTGGAGAACAATACTATCCCAATATTCCAGGCGAAGTGTTGATGGAAGACGATCGTGTCATTGTGCAAAGATTCGTTCTGGAACCCGGCCAGTGGGAAGGCATCCATTCCCATCCGGAATACCAGTTGGTCATTGTACTGAAGCGTAGCGATGAAGTGACGTATCGGATCGGGGACAAAGACACCATATTTAAATCCACAGAAGCTGAGCTTCTTGAAAGCCCCAACTCGGTGTTCTGGCGTCCCGGACCTGTGCATCTGAGTGACCGGCATAATTCCGGCAATACCGGCAGCAAAACTCTGGAATGGATAGCAATTACTTTCAAGCGTGATTCCATTGCCACCGAACCAGTGAAAAGTCTCGTGCCGGAAACAAGATGAAGTTATTGTAAGAAAGGGTCAGACCACCTGACTCTATCTCGGTTGGTCACACCCCCGGTTCACCACTACTATCATTTGGGCGGAAATGGGTCATTTCCATATAACGGCTGTTAAATTTCAGCCAGACACCATATTACGTCCACAAAACGTGCAGTTCATCACGTTTTTCCCATGTAAAACGTGATTATTTACCACATTTCTGATATGATTCCGCCTCATAACCACCATACAGGTGTCTTATGCGACGCGATATCGAACAACAACTCCTCCAATGGAAAGGCTCGGACAGGCGCAAGCCCCTGGTCTTACGCGGTGCACGCCAGACCGGGAAAACCTATTCTCTGAGCGAGTTCGGCCAACAGTACTACAAACGCCTTGCCTACCTGAACTTTGAAGAGACGGCGTCCGCCTCACGGCTTTTCCAGGCGGACCTGGACCCGTATCGGATCATCTCCGAAATAAGCCTTATGCTGGATCTGCCCATCGTTCCGGCTGAGACGTTGATCGTTTTTGATGAAATCCAGGCTTGTCCCAGTGCGCTTACCAGCCTGAAATATTTTGCCGAGAAGGCCGGTGAATACCATGTCGCGGCAGCAGGTTCGTTGCTGGGAGTTAAACTGGGCAAACCGGCGAGCTTTCCGGTGGGGAAAGTGAACTTCCTGGATTTGTATCCGCTCAGCTTCTGTGAGTTCCTGGATGCCCTGGATAAAAGCCGGCTGCGTGAACATATTGATTCCATCGACAGGTTAAGCCCACTCCCCGCCCCCATTCACGAACAGTTAATTCATTTGTTGAAGGTCTACACCTTTACCGGGGGGATGCCGGAAACTGTCATGCACTACCGGGAAAACCAGGACCTGCATAGCGTCAGAACAATACAGAGGGAAGTCCTGGATGCATACCTGCTGGACTTTTCCAAGCATGCCGACCCGCGCGAGGTCATGAAAATCTCCACGGTCTGGAACCAGGTTCAAAGCCAACTGGCAAAGGAAAACAAAAAATTTATTTTTTCGGCGGTAAGGAAAAGCTCCCGGGGGCGTGACTATGAGAACGCCATACAGTGGTTGCTGGATGCGGGGCTGATCTACAAATCGGTGAAAATTTCCACCCCCAGGTTGCCGGTTGAGGCGTATGCCCAATCCAATATATTCAAGCTCTACCTGCTGGACCCCGGCCTGCTGGCGGCGATGGCAGACATACCTGCCCGCATACTGGTCGAAGGTGACCGGTTGTTTACCGAATACAAGGGAGCTTTCATTGAAAACCTGGCCGCAGTCACCCTGGTCGGCGCTCATGAGAAACAGCTCTATTACTGGGCCAGCGAAAACATGGCTGAAGTCGATTTCGTTGTTCCCTATGAACATGAACTCTATCCACTGGAGGTGAAGGCAGGAATTTCAAGGAAGAAAAAGAGCCTGCTCGCCTATGATGACAGGTATCATCCCTCCAGGCTGGTCAGGACCACACTGATGAACCTGCGGCAGGATGGCAGGATAATCAATATCCCGTTGTACCTGTTGCACAGGTTTCCGGAGATTGTTCTTGGGGATTCACCTTGAGCAGCATTAAGTATCCGGGGTATCAGGAATTTTGGTGCCCGCCAACTGTCTGGCTTTCTGTTTGACAGATTCCATATCAAGCTCCCCGGTTTGCCCGCTCTCAACGCCTTTTGTAATCGCCACCTGAAGGGAGGCAAACTTCTCCGGCCAGCCGTCCTTTGATAGGTCGGGAGCAGTGTCCGGGTCAAAATCCCGATCTGTTGAGTCTTCGTTCACGTTGGTTTTCGAATTCATAAGTTATGAATTAATGCTATTACAATCAATAGGCTTGATTCAAGAACAAACCTCTTCCCTTGACATCCAGTACGTTAAAAGTACGTTATAATAACGGAGGTGTGCCATGGTCATAGTTGATGCAACAGAAGCTCGTTCCAGGTTAGATAAACTGATTGAAGAAGCATCTCAAACCCATAAACCGATTGTTATTACCGGGAAAAGGAACAATGCAGTACTTCTCGCGGAGGAGGACTGGAATGCCATCAATGAGACTCTCTACCTGATTTCGAGCCCCGGTATGCGGGAGTCCATCATCGAGGGGATGGAGACCGGCCTTGAAGAATGTGAAAGGGGACTTGACTGATAGAGTGTGGGAAAGTGCACGGAAAAGTTCCATCGAGCCATAGCTCATTTCCTCAGGTCAGGAAAGATACGGCCAAAACCTATACTGATTAAAAAATCTCTCAAGCTGTCTTCTACCGTACAAGCCCTCAAAAGGCCGTCTTCCCCCACTTCTTTAAAAATAGACTTGGCATCAATTCCTTTTGAATAGCCAGGCCAGACCTTTTCCAGTTCGGATAATGACGCATTGGCTGGAGGTTTTTTATTCTCATATCCGGGGAAATGCCTCAACAGGAATGCCTCGAAATTCGGGGAGCTATAGAGCAGCTTAATTTTTCCGCTTGAAACCAACGGTCTTATCCTGTTATCCCTGTCATTAGAACGGCCCAATTTATCCGCATCCAGCATTATGGCCTTTACCAGGTAGTCTCCGTGGTTTCTTGAGTTCCTTTCCATCAGCTTGTTCGATTCCTCGACCACCTTTAACGGGTCGCCACCACCGGTCACATAGTTGCAATCAATGTGAATCGGTAAATTATACTTTTCTGCAATGAGCCGTAGGTACTGCCCGTAATTTCTTTCGCTGATACCTTCGGATCCCAGGAAAATCCTTTTTCGCGTCTTTCTTCCCTGCATTGGTAACAAACCTCAACCGATATTCGGCACGGCGCCGAATACACCGCCCAGGTACTTTTTATAGTAGTTGTCTACTCTTCTGACTCCGGAGATATTTTTTAACCCGTAAACCTGGGTTCTGCCGTCAAGAGTTTTCTCAGTGAAATAGATTTCCTCTTTTTCCAGATGCTCCAGTAAAGATGCGTTGTGGCATGCCATAATTAATTGGGCGTTATGGGGATTGGTTCGTTCATCGTGGAACCAGCCGATGATTTCCGGCATCAGGGCCGGGTGAACGTCATTGTCTATTTCATCAAGAACCAGTAATCCTCCTGATTCAAGCACATGGTCAATATAGGGAAACAGCGTAAAAAACTTTTGTGTGCCCTGCGATTCCAAAATGTATGGCACTTCACAATTTAACCCGGAATGTTTGAAAACAGGCTCTGGTACATGGTTATAAATTGTACTGATGAAAACATTATCGATGCCCAAATCCAGCATTCGTAATTTACTGTTCAGTTTTTTGAGCACATCCTCGTTTGATGCATAAAATTTAGTGATCAGATTCTCATCAAAATCATTTTTTTGCAGTGTAGATATATTTGTGAAAATTGAATTTAATACCGAAGTGAAAGCATTCGAGACTGCATGGTTGTATGGAACCAGTGTGGGTATGACACTGGCATTATCCCGAAAGGTTTGAAGCGGATAATCTTTTACTTTGACTTTAAATTCGGGGGAATCCTTTATTTGTTCCCTTTCACGATAGAACAACCTGCGGAATTTACCTTCCGGCGCAAAATACAAGCCTTCTGACTCAACAACAGGCCTGGCTTCTGATTGGAGTAGAGTTTTATTGCCGGGATCGTGTCGTATCTCCAGGCTGTATCGATAAATACAAGACTTTCCTGCCTCTATCAAATCGCTGTCGAATTCAACTTCAAATCGTGAAATACTATGCTTGGCCTCTAAATCGAGGAACGGCATCAGGTGTAAAGTATTTGTAGGTGTCAGATTAAACGATTCGGTCAAAAACCACTTTAAAAATCCCAACGCTCGCAATACGGTCGTCTTACCTGAAGCATTTGCGCCAAAAATTGAAACTACCTTGGGAATCCTGGTAGCGGATATTTCCTTATTAATGGCGAAGCAGGGAGAATCCGGCGCATTGCTGGGCACAGCAAGGTCAAGAACCTGTTTGTCCTTAATCGAAAAGAAATTTTCGATTGATATCTTCCTTAGCATGGCTTTACGACAAAAATAATACCTATTTACGAAAATAACGTGTTACAAATATTTGTTAAATGCAACATAAGACATTTTTTTGTCGATGTCAAGTCTTAACAGATTCTTTTACTTATCTTCCAGCACTCCCCGACACGCGGCCGGCAAATCAGCCATCATAATTTCAGGAGGTTGATCTTCCGGATCCCGCGGCGGCGGATACAGCGCTTCATCGGTGAACCACCATTCCAGTTCCTCGTTGCAGCCATCGCCTTCGGGAGGCGGTTCCTGGTCGAGGCACGCGCCTGTTTCCGGGCAATGCAGGCGTACGTGAAAATGGGAGTCGTGACCCCACCACGGGCGCACCTTGCGCAGCCAGTCGGCATCTTCCTCCGTCCGGTCCCAGCACAGGCGTCGCTTGATCGCCGCGTTCACGAAGATGCGGGCAACGGCCTCGTCACGCGCCGCGGCCTTGATGACCTCGGAATGGGTGCCGGTCCAGGCGTTGTTCACCGTCAGCCGGTCTGCCGCTACCATGGATGGGGAACTGAGCTTCTCCCGATCCGCCGCGCTCAATTCAAGGTTGTCCGGCGGGCGCAGCCAGATGTCGGCGTCCAGTCCGATCTGGTGTGAACGGTGGCTGGAGACCATGGGCCCGCCGCGCGGATGGCTGATGTCCCCCACGTAGAGGCCGGGCCAGCCTGCGGCCTGGGCCGCGCGTGACAGCCGTTCGATGAATGCGATCATTTCCGGATGGCCCCAGTTACGGTTGCGGGACAGGCGCATCGCCTGCCAGCCGGGACCTGTTTCGGGAAGCCGTGCCGCTCCTGCCAGACACCCTGCGGCATAACCGCCGTGCGGAACGGGCGAAGCGGTCGTCGGCGCATCGATTGCACTGAAGGCAAACTTGGCCGGCTGATCGTCTTGCGCGCCTGCGCCGAACGTCAGTACGAAGCCGGCAACGAGCGCCGACACCAGGCCGGTGCGATGGACAGTTCCTGAAACGCGGGCTGCCAGCGGCATATCCCGGTTAATCCGAGCCTCCGTCATTCCGGGGTAAATTCACTCATACTTGGCGGATAGGTATCATATTTCGGCAGGTCGTCGTTGACCTCGCACCAGCTTGCCTTTGACGGCCAGAACATGTGTGCGGCATGCCCGATTTCAACCTCCCCGTCCAGGGTGGCGGCAGTGGCGGCCAGCACCTCGCCGCCGTTGATCTCCGCGACCAGCGCGGAGCCGCACACGCTGCAGAACAGCCTGGCGGAATGGGAGCTGGACTGGTAGCGGGCGACCAATTCCTCGCCTTCCAGCCAGTTGAAATGCTTCGGGGCCACAGGTTCGATATAAGTGCCGAACGCGGCGCCGTGGTATTTCTGGCAGAAGGTACAGTGGCAATGATCGATATCATCGGACGTGGTGTTCACTTCGTAGCGGATTTTTCCGCACAGGCAACTGCCGCGGGCTTTCATGGTGACCTCTTATCAGGTTGAGAACCTGTAGATATTATGCCTCATCCATCCCGCATCTGCTTGAAGCCCGCCACGAACCGGCTCAGGGTGTTGGACATGAGGCCGCGCGCCAGGCTGATGTCGATCAGTTGGAAGCAGGAGTCATCCTCGAAAGCCTGTTCCAGGGCGGTGTGCAACTCTTTTTTCGTGCCGGCCGAGTGGCCGCGGCCTCCCAGGTTGTCGGCCAGGGCGGCGTAGTCCAGCTTGTCCAGGTCGTTGAACGCGGATTCCGGTTGAAACGCTCGCAGCATCTCCCAACTGCTGTTGTTGAATACCAGCACGATGGGGTTCCAGCCGTAGCGCCGGCAGTTGAGCAGTTCCATCCCTGTCATCTGGAATGCCCCGTCCCCCACCAGGATGAGAGGCCGGCGGCCCGTGGCGGCCTGCACCCCCAGGCCGGACGGCACGCCGTAGCCCATGGTGGCGTAATAACCCGGCGCCACCAGTTCGGTGTATTCCATGTCCATGGCGGTAAACAGGCAGTCACCCATGTCTGATGCGATGGGCATTGCGCCGTAGCTGTGGAACATGTCATTTACCGCGGTGGCGATATCGGTCGGGGTGATGGGATCATCCGTCAATGCCAGGCCCTTCGGATGTTCAAACCGGGCTCCCTCGCGCTGCGGCCGGTCCGGCAGTTTGCCGTTCAGGGCCAGCACCAGTTCCTGCAACGGGATGTTCGGATACACGTGGAAGCCCAGGGACACCGAGCCGTCGCAGGCCAGCACGGTCTTCCTCAGGTCGATCTTTTTCTCAGAAATGCCGAAATTGGTATCGGACAACAATACGCCCAACAGGAACAGGCCGTCGGAGGACTCGACCAGGTCGGTCAGGGACTGTTCCCCGGCAATTCCCATATACGTGCCCCTGAGGTCCACGGGCTGTCCCGCCAGCAGACCCTTGCCCATGAACGTGGTGACGACCGGTATGCCCAGTTTGCGGCTCAACCGGGCAACCTCCTGTTCCAGCCCGTAACGGCGGCTTTCCACCCCAACCATGAGCACCGGGGAACGCGCCCGTCCCAGGGCTTCAATGATCTCACCAGTGCAGGCGTCCAGGGCATCGGAATCACAGTCACTGGTCAGCGGCAGTACGGACACTGGGTCACAGGGTTCGAACACCTGGTCCCTGGGCACTTCGATGTAAACGGGGCGGGATTCGATAATACAGTTCCTGAGCGCCCTGGCGATCTGCTCCGGCGCCTGCACCGTATCTTCCAGGATCACCTGGTCGCAGGTCACCTCTCTGTACACCTGCACCTGTGAATGGAGTTGCTTGGCCTGGTGGTGCACCAACAGGCCGGTGGACTTGTCCGCCATCCCCGGACCACCGGATATGACGATGACCGGCGATTTTTCCGCGTACGCCGCGGCAATGGGATTGACCATGTTGAGCGCCCCGGCCCCGTAGGTAACCGCCGCTACCGAGGGTTTGGAATGAAAGCGCGCCGCGGCATCGGCGGCAAACCCCACTGCAGGCTCATGGCTCAGAGTATACAGCGGCAGGATGCCGCTTTCTTCGATTACCTTGAACAGTGGTAAGGCAAAATCACCGGGGATGCCGAAAATCTCTTTTACCCCGTATCCTTGCAAGGCCTTGAGTAACTGCTCGGCAAGATTCATTTTTTATCCTGACCCGTCAGGGTAACTGCACTCTTCCGAGCGCACCAAACGGCAGGGCCAGAAACTGAAAAGGCGCCGGACAGTGACTCAGACCTTGCAGAACACTCCGTCTCTCCGGGTTTAATGGGGTGTGACGGAATTGGTAGATGCGCCGGTATCAAAAACCCGGATAATTCAACCCATATGGAAAAAATCGAGCTTGTTTCCGTCGAGGTCTCGAAAATAAGCGGCATAAAAACCCGGCATGCGCTCTCCAGGCGCACCTTCATCTGTGCCTCCCAGTTCCAGGGCCTTCTCGTACAATCTATCCACCGCTTCTTTGCTGTCCACTGCCAGGGCGACCATCGCGCCATTACCCGGTGTTGCAGGATTCCCGTCAAACGGCTCGATTACACCAAATAAAGGCGAGCCCTCGCCGGAACTCCAGGTAACCAGACGTTCAAGTTCAAGCGCTCTTGCTGCACCAATTTCTCCAAGTAATGCATCGTAGTAGGCGGCTGCGCGCTCCAGGTCGTTAGTACCAATTGTTACATAACCAATCATAATTACTCCGTAACTACTCACCCCCTACCCGATAATTCTACCTGAATTTGCAGGCAAGGAGCGCTTGACACAATAGTTTTGTGGCGCTATGGTAGGCGCCATGGGGAATGCGTATCTCGGTTCGAAAGCAACGACGGGGCTGTGCCAGCCGTTGATTGCGCTGATGCCGCCGCACAGTGTGTACATTGAGACGCACCTGGGCGGCGGGGCCATCATGCGGCGCAAGCCGGCGGCGCTGCGCAACATCGGGATTGACATCGATGGGCGGGCGCTGTCGGCGTTTGAGTGCGATTATCCGGTGGAACTGGTACACGGTTGTTGCCACCGGTTTCTGGCGGATTTTCCGTTTGACGGCACGGAGTTGGTATACAGCGACCCGCCATATTTGCACAGCACGCGCAAGTCGGGTCGGCGTTACCGTCATGATTATGACGAGGGTGACCACGAGGCATTGCTGGCGCTGCTCAAGCGGTTGCCCTGTGCGGTGATGGTGTCGGGCTATCCGTCGGCGTTGTATGACGAGCGGCTGTCGGGCTGGCGCCGTGTGTCGTTACAGGTGATGAACCAGGCGGGGGTGGTGACCGAGCGGGTGTGGTTCAACTTCGAGCCGGACCGGGTGTTCTGGGCCGGGTATGCGGGGCGCAACTTCACCCATCGCCAGCAGGTCAAGCGCAAGGCGGCGAACTGGGGCCGGCGTTACCGGGCGCTGCCGGCGGCGGAGCGCCTGGCGGTGTTGGCGGCGATGATGGCGGTGGAAGTGGAGTGAGGCCATGGCAACGGTAAACAAAGCCTCGTTGCGCACGGAGTTCGAGGCCTTGAAGGCGCGCTTTGCGACGCTGTGCGCGGACGGCAGGATGACCCCCGAGGGCCGCGCCCTGTTTGAGGCGATGCTGCTGTTGTTCGAGTTGCTGCTGGCGGTGTTCATGGAGAGGACCACGCCGAAGGGGTCACAGAACTCCGGCCTGCCGAGTTCCCGGACTGGCACGGACGAGACTGCGCGCGGGCGCCCTGGCGCCAAAGGCAAGGGCCCGCGGGCGGGCGCCGCCCACGGCAGCGCCAACCGTCTGGTGGTTGAGACGCGCACCGCGCCGGTCACCGAGTGCCGGGCCTGCGGACACGCACTCACCAACGTCAGTCCGCACGAGCACGAGCGGCGCGTGCAGGTCGATATCGTCTTCGAGACGCGTGAGTTGACGGTCGAGGCCGAGGTCAAGACCTGTCCGCGTTGTCGTACCGAGACCCGCGGCCGGTTCCCCGAGGACATGCCGGGGCCCTTGCAGTACGGCCACGGTATCGTGGCGTTCGCCACCCACCTGCTGACTGCCCAGATGCTCTCGCTCCGGCGCACCGCACAGACCCTCGCGGCGCTGACCGGACGCACACTCGCCGAGGCCACCCTGCTGGCCTGGCTCACACGCCTGCACGAGGCCCTGGCCGGGTGGGAGACCGCCGCGGTGACACGCCTGCTCGCCGAGCCCGTGCTGCACGCGGACGAAACCGGCCTGCGCATCGGTCGTAAGACCCACTGGCTGCACAGCGTCAGCGCCGGCCACCTGACGCTGAAGTGTGTCCATCGACAGCGCGGGCGCGACGCCATCGATGAGTTAAACATCATCCCCCGCTACCGCGGCGTCCTCGTCCACGACCGCTGGGCCAGCTACTTTGCCTATGACAACTGCGAGCATGCCCTGTGCGGCAGCCACCTGCTACGCGACCTCCGCTTCATCGAAGAGGCCCACGGCCATGCCTGGGCCAGGCGCATGGGAACACTCCTGCTCAAGACCTGCCGACAGGTGCGTGAACACCCCGACAAGGCGCTCAGCGAGCCCGACTACAAGGCCGTGCGCACACGCTACCGCACCCTCCTCACACAGGCCAAAAGAGAACTCCCCAAACCCCCGCCCCGCCAGACCAAACGACGCGGGCGCATCGCCAAATCCGATGCCGAGAACCTGCACGAGGCCCTTATCAAGTACGAAACCGAAGTGCTCCGCTTCGCCCGCGACCCCGAGGTGCCGTTCACCAACAACCGCGCCGAGCGCGATATCCGCATGGCCAAGGTCAAACAGAAAGTCTCAGGCTGCTTCCGCACCCCCGACTACGCCGCCGCCTACTGCCGTATCTCCAGCTACTTGCAGTCCATGGCCTGCCAGGGCTACAATCCCCTCGCCGCCATCGACATCGCACTCAACGGCAACGCCGCCACTATGGTAGAGAAACCACCACAGAATAACCCGGCCAATCAGGATAAGGGGGGCGAGTAGTTACCAACATTCTATACGTAACGTCGTAAATCGCGCCAGGTTCGTCATTCCTGCGAAGGCAGGAATCCAGTAGACAATTAAACTCCTTATAAGGAATGTTTGTTCACTGGATTCCTGCCTTCGCAGGAATGACGAACTATGATACGGCGTAACTACTCACCCCCACTCGTCCTTCCTGCACTTCTCCTCGTTCGTCATTCCCGCGCGCCCCCCGTCATTCCCGCGCAGGCGGGAATCCAGTGAAAAAAACGTCCCGAAGGGACACGTTATAAGGTGTCGCAAGCGACCCGTTTAACAGACTGGATTCCGGCCTTCGCCGGAATGACGAAGGGAGCGCGGGACGAACAGGGGGGTGAGTAGTTACATTACTCCTTAATGGAAAAGTCCGGTATGTTACCGGGATGAATGAATACCGCCGAAGATTATACTAAATCTGAATGCATCCGTCCCGCGCCGATTAACAGCAACTGTCGCAAAAATCAAGCGCCAGCCTGTTGAAATCATCGGCAAACTCATGGAAAGAAAGATGCGCGGGGATCACCCTGGTCCGTGCATTCGGCTGATTCTCATCGATCCATTTCCCCGCGGCCTGTTTCCAATCCTCGCGGACAACCTGTAATACCGGTATCTCTTTATCTATTCTGCGAGCTATCTCCCGGTAATCCAGGTCAAAACCGGTCCTGATAAGCTCGCAGGCGACAGCCTCCGGGGTTTTGGCCGCTTCACTCACCATCTCCTGTACGAACTTGCTGTCGGGGGTATTGACGTAACAATGGTGCAGGTAGTGTTCAAAGAATTTCAGATGGCCGTATTCCGTGAGCATCCCCAGGCCGGCCTGCAGTTCCTGCTCATCTCCTTCCCCCCAGTCAGACCCGTTTTCTTTCCTGATCTTCGGCGGTTCGTCAATGCTGATAAAACCTCGTACGTTACCGGTACCGTGCTTCTCAAAACAGGAATAGGCGGCCGATACGCCCATGGACCAACCGGCAATGATGCAATTCTCCAGCCCGAGACGAGCGATGAATTCATGCAGGTCTTTGCCATGCTGATCATAATTATTGCCGTGAGGCGTCACACTTGATTCACCGTGACTGCGGGGGTCATAGGCCAGGACCCGGTAACGCTCGGCGAAGACCGGCAGGTTTCTCTCGAAAACTTTTGTGGTGTAAGTCCAGCCCGGTATGAAAATGACCGGTTTGCCGGCGCCATATTCTACGTAAGCGAGCGTTAATTCATCGGATAGAACGAGGCGCTTTTTCATCAGAAGTCCTTGCGGACTTCGAGGCCGAAACTGCGCGGACGGTTCGTGACGATGCGCGGCCGTCCGGGCTTCTCCGCAGCAATGGAGCGATTATCGGACAGGTTGGCGTGGTCGTTGGTCGCGTTTTTCATGAACAGGGCGACGTCCCAGCTACCTGCCTGGTAGGCGCCGATACGAAAATTCAGCAACTCGAATGAATCCCTCACCCGTGGCGGTATGGCACCGCTGACGTTGTTGGCGCTGAGGCTGTCGTCGTAGTAAGAATAATCACCACGGACATAACCCTCCCAGCCGGCAACCAGGGGGAAACTGTATTCGGCGGCCGCGTTAAAGGTTACTTCAGGCACCTGCAGAATACGATCTCCCTTAACTGTGCCTATCAGGTCGTCACCTTTCGTTATCTTGGCATCGGTATAACCAAAGCCCAGGGAAACATTCAAACCTTCCACCGGCGCAGCCTGCAGTTCGACTTCTACTCCCTTGTTCTTCGCAGAACCTGAATTGGCCACGTACTGGAAGCCGCAAGCCAGGCGGTTCGTTTGCAGGGTATCGTCCCAGTTGATATTGAAGGCGGCAACGTTCAGGTTAACCCGGTCATCAAACAACGATGACTTCATGCCGAGCTCATAATTCCACAGCGAGTCGGACTCGAAGGTCGCTACGTCTTCGTTGGTAATACCCAGGTCTGCAAGTTCAGCGGCGCAAAAGGCCACGGGTACGGGCATATTTACGCCACCTTCGCGAAAACCCTTGGAAGCGGACCCGTATATCAGCAAATCCTCGGTCACATCCAGTTCCATCAGGACCTTGGGCACAACCCTGGAACTGCTGCGCCTGGGAGGCATGACAATCGCCGGACCGCCGTTAACAAAGCCCCCGCGATCGGCGCTGAAGTCGATGGTGGTCTCCGACCAGCGCGCACCCGCGGTCAACCTCAGGCTGTCGCTCAACCTCAGCGTCAACTCGCCGAATACCGCAATTTCCTCGGTATCCTTGTCGTCGTAAGTATGAAACACCATGTCGGACCCGAGCAGGCCGGGCGGCACCGGCACCGGGAACCCGGGAACAATGCCGGTCAATATCGAATTCAGTATGCCGGTGAATTGCGCATTGATGCCGGGCGCAAACGACGGCGGATAATTGAGGATATGTTCCCTGTCCTCGTAGAACACGCCCAGCGTCATGGCCACGCCGTCAAACGGCAGGTCGCCGAAATCGGCAATCAGGCGGGTTTCATGCACGAACGAGGTGTCTTCCTCTTCTTCATAGACAAAACTCGGTATGTGGGGCTCGGGCAACCCGCTGGCCGCGAATATCAGGCCGTCCAGCGTGCCGGTCTGGTCCTCGTACTCCTCGATCTTCCGGTCGAACCCCGCCGTGGTGGAGACGATCTCGCCAAATCCGGTATCGATATTCACGGTCACGCTGGCCAGCCACCATTCCTCCTCGCCGGGTTCCTCGATGTTGTTATGCCGGGGCACGTCAAAATTGCCCGGGGAGAGGTCGGCAAGAGGCAGGTTATCCGAATCCGTGCGCTGGTACATGAACCGGGGCCTGATACTGATGTTGTCCGCAGCATTCCAGACGAAAGAGATGGCGCCGCCGTAATACTCATCGTCATCAATGTTATTCACCGTATTGAACGCGGGCCGGTTGGAACCGGCAATATGCACCCGGTCAAACACGCCGGAATTCTGCGCGTAGTAAAACAACGCACGGGCGCCCAGCACGCCTTCCACGATCGGCGCGTTCACGCTGCCATCCACCCGCCAGTTGATGTCTCCCTCCTTGACGTCCGATATTGATGCCCCGAAATAGCCGTCGAACTCGTCGGCGTCCGCCTGCTTCGTAATGACGCGCACCGTCCCGCCCATGGAGCGCGCCCCGTAGAGGGTGCCTTGCGGGCCGCGTAACACCTCTACCCGGGAAATATCCGAGACCCGCGGGTTCATGTATTCCGGCACCGGGATATCGTCGATGTAAAAGCCCGTCGCGCCGACCACGCCACCACCGGCCACGCCACGGATTGCGGGAGAGCCCGAATTGAAGCGGCCGTCGGCCTCGTTGCTGAAACCCAGGTTGGGTATCTTGACACCGTAGTCGAATATGCCCTCGGCGCCGATACGCTGCAGTTCGAACTCGCCCAGGGCCGTGATGGACATGGGCGTATCCTGCAGGCTGGTCTCGCGCTTGGTCGCGGTGACGATGATCTCCTCGATGACCTGGGCCCGGCCTGCCGTCGCCGCTACCGCGAACAGCAGAAACAAACACCCATGCCGAACGTGGGTGATAATATTCTTTTTAATCATTACTACCTCCGTAACAGATGCAGTCGGATGATTTGACAAGTAACAGTATTACTGCTTGAATTAAGGGAGTGTTATCCCCAATGCGCAAGAAAGTCGTATTTTTCAAACAGATTTGGTGAATACGTGCGATGGATTATCCGATTTGCGCAAAAAACCCCCTGATCAGGAAACTTCATCACCGGGACATCGATGAACAGGCGGCGCGGCTGACCGGTTACGATCAATCCTACCAGCAGATCAGCAGGGGCTCTTTTCGCGGCACTTTTACCACCTGTGATGTGGATCCGGAACTAAGCCTGTTCTTTGAGAAGACCAACCAGGTGCTGTATCAAAATGCCATGGTCCCGCGTGATTACTACGCAATCGGCCTGCTGATGAATACCGACAGGACGCTGGTGTTGAACTGTGAACCTTTCCCGAAAGGCGCGGCGTTTATTTTACCTCCCGGTTCGGAGATGGAGGGCATCTCGTCCCCGGACATGAAAATCTGTATCGTCCATGTTTCCTGCGATTTGCTGAAGCGGGCACTTCAACACCAGTACCGGGAGTTGGACCTGTTCAGCCCGGATTATCTTCCATATATGCTCATCCAGAACGAAAAAGAAACCCGGCCACTGGTTTCAATACTGGAAGATTTCCATTCCGGGGCGGATAAGGCACATCTTTCACTGGAAAGCGCGAACCAGTTGGCGGCGCTGAAAAATGCCCTGGTAGAAACGATATGTTCGGTGTTTATCACAAGGAAGGATCAGAGCAGGACTAAATCCGGCATCACCACGATAACCAGGCACCACCGCCTGTTTCATGATGCTCTCGACATCATCAAGGACAACATCTGTGAGGAATTGACCGTCGGGAAACTGTGTGAGGAGTTGACGACGTCACGGCGCACGCTGGAATACGTATTCAATGAGAACATCAAGATGAGCCCCGCCAGGTACATCAGGGCCCTGCGTCTCAATAATATCCGGAGGGAAATCATGTCGAGGGAACCCGGCACCCTGGGCGACATCGCGGCAAAATGGGGCATCTGGCACCTGGGCCGCTTTGCCCGGGACTACCACCAGCTTTTCGGGGAATTGCCCTCCGTAACGAAAGGCGGCATCGGCAGACGTTAATTCTCCGGGGACGGATTTAAGCCTGCCCCGGCATGCTGTAAGCCGGGGTCCGTCCCCTGCTACGGTAATTCCTGCGTCAGGACGCCGCGCCGGACCTGGTCCAGTTCAATGGATTCAAACAAGGCCTGAAAATTGCCCTCGCCAAAGCCGTCGTTGCCTTTGCGCTGGATAATCTCGAAGAAGATCGGGCCGATCACGTTCCCGGTGAAGATCTGCAGCAGTATGCCATGGCCTTCCGTGGGGGCGCCGTCAATCAATATGCGGCGCTGTTGAAGCGCTGCCAGGTCTTCCCCATGACCGGGCAAGCGCCGGTCTACCCCTGCATAGTAGCTGTCAGGCGTATCCTGGAATACGACGCCGTGACGGCGTAGCGCATCCACACTGGCATGGATGTCATCCGTGGCCAGGGCGACATGCTGTATGCCCTCGCCGCGATACTCGCTCAGGTATTCCTCTATCTGTGATTTATCGTCCGCGGACTCGTTGATTGGAATACGAATTTTGCCGCAGGGACTGGTCATGGCGCGACTTTTCAGGCCGGTCAGCTTCCCTTCGATATCGAAGTACTTCAACTCGCGAAAGTTGAACAGTGTCTCGTAGAACCCGGCCCACCTGTCCATATTGCCGCGCCGGACGTTGTGGGTAAGGTGATCCACGCAGGTTAAACCGGTGTGTCCGGGGACGGATTTAAAGCATGCCCCCGCACGTCGTAAGCGGGGGTCCGTCCCCTGGAGTTCAAGAGGAATGAAATCCACGTCGTAGATGGTCCTGTCCTGGTAGCGGTCAACCAGGTACACGCGGCTGCCGCCAATTCCTTCTATGGCGGGTATATTCAATTCCATGGGTCCGGGTCTGGCCTCCACCCCATGCGCGCCGAGATCAAGCGCCCGGGCGTAGGTCCTGGCCGCGTCCTTCACACGGAAGGCGACCGCGCAGATGGACGGCCCGTGCTGTTCCGCAAACTGCTGGGCGAAACTGTCCGGCTCGGCGTTGATGATGAAATTGATATCGTCCCGGGAATGCAAGCTCACGTTCTTGCTGCGATGTTTCGCCGTTGCCGGGAAACCCATCTTTTCAAACAGGTCACGCAGCAATTCCGGGTCGGGTGCAGTGTATTCGATGAACTCGAAACCGTCGGTGCCCATCGGGTTGTGGATGTCTGTCATGCGGTCAACCTCATCCTGATAAATAGTTGCATTTACAACTAATATTAGTTGCACAAACAACTTTTGTCAACCAGGATTGTGCGATCCCTGGGGTCAGAGTAAAATCCTGTAGAATATTGCCAATGGCAGGGTCAGAGACGATTTTACTCTGACCCCAGACATTGACCCTATAGTTCTTTATCATGCAACACCGTAAAGCCCTGAAACTGGGAGCGTTTCTCCCTTACCGCTTGTCCCTGCTGTCAAATGCAATCAGTGGCGCCATTGCCGCCGTGTACGGTGACAAGTTCGCCATTTCCATGCCGGAGTGGCGTATCATGATGATCCTGGCGGAATACCCTGACATATCTGCGGACGAGGTCTGCCGCCGCACAAAAATCGAAAAATCCGTGGTTTCCCGCGCCGTGGCTCGACTGCTGAAACGCCATCTCGTCAACCGGGACATTGATGAAAAAGACCGGCGCCGTTCAATATTGAGGCTTTCCGAGACCGGCCTGTCCGTCTATGATGAAGTGATGCCCATTGCCAGGGATTACGAAGCGAAACTGTTATCCGATTTAAGCGCCGGAGAACTTGAAACCTTTAACGATATGATTGACAGACTGATGGAAAAGGCAGCCCGTATTGAATATTAATTTCCGTGTAACTACTCACCCCCCTGTTCGTCCCGCGCTCCCTTCGTCATTCCGGCGAAGGCCGGAATCCAGTCTGTTAAACGGGTCGCTTGCGACACCTTATAACGTGTCCCTTCGGGACGTTTTTTTCACTGGATTCCCGCCTGCGCGGGAATGACGGGGGGCGCGCGGGAATGACGAACGAGGAGAAGTGCAGGAAGGACGAGTGGGGGTGAGTAGTTACATTTCCGTAATAATTGACAGGAGAATATTGATGGAATTAGCCGTTCTCGGCGGCGGACACGGCTCCTATGCCGCTGCTGCAACTCTCACCGAACAAGGCCATCAGGTGCGTTTCTGGCGCCGTAACAGGGAGGCCTTCGAACCGGTTTTGCGCTCCGGGTCCGTCAACATCCTGGACAGCAACGGGGGACGGGAGGTGAAGATACACCGCGTGACTACCGATCTCGCTGATGCTGTCGGCGGGGTGGACTTGATAGTGAACCCCTTGCCGGCGCTGACTCATGAATCCCTGGCAAAAGAGATGGCGCCCCATTTAAGCGACGGCCAGGTCGTTTATCTCCCGCCAGGCACTTTCGGCAGCTACATCTTTGCCGGAGCCATGCGTGATGCAGGAAACCAGGCAGACGTCAGCTTTGCCGAAACCGGCACCTTGCCTTACCTGGCCAGGAAACGCGCAGCCGATCTGGTCGCCGTCAGCGCCTACGCCACTCGCCTGCCCACCGGTGTCTTCCCGGCGAAAAATTCTGATTATGCCTTCCCCATGCTTGAACAGGCATACCCGGTCATCGAACGCA
The DNA here is from genome assembly GCA_965204045.1 of Gammaproteobacteria bacterium. GTDB lineage: Bacteria > Pseudomonadota > Gammaproteobacteria > Eutrophobiales > Eutrophobiaceae > JAAXHV01. The sequence continues at coordinate 1,907,838 of CBDBDW010000002.1, read as the reverse complement.
TCGAGGATGCCTTGAGCGGCGCCTTGATGAATGCCGGTCCTATTATCCATCCGCCGCTGATCATGATGAACGCCGGTCCCATGGAGCATTTCGACGAGTGGGACATCCACAACGAAGGCACACAGCCTTCCATCCGCCGGGTCACGGACGTACTGGACGCGGAGAGGATCGCCATCCGCGAGGCATTCGGCTACGCCCCGCCCCATTTCCCCCTGGCCGACCACTACAGCCTGGGCGGCGATGAGTGGATGTACGGCAATGCCGCCCATGAAAAACTGACCGACAGCGCGGACTGGCGCGAATACATCGACCTGACAAGCCACCGGTACATGACCGAGGACATGGAACTGGGACTGGCGCTGCTGGTTTCCTGCGCCGATTATCATGGGCTGGACACGCCTGTGTCCCGCGGCCTGCTGGCTCTCGGTTCGGCGATAACGGGACGGGATTTCCGGGAGACGGGCCGAACCCTGGGGAACCTCGGCCTTGCCGATTTGGACCGTGACGCCCTGGCTGAGTTGCTGTATGAGGGTATCCGCTGATGATACGGACGATTTATCCGCAGATGACGCAGATTAGCGCAGATTTTTTTGTTGGTGAGTGACGCATAGAGCGAATCTGCAAGTGACAGGGGAATCCATGAAGAACAGTCGTATCCTTGCTGCCGGCGCCGGGCGCATGGGCAGAGGCATCGCCCACATGTTTGCCTATGCGGGCTACCGGGTAACGCTGCTTGACATGAAGGAACGCGACGGGAAAGGGTTCAGCCAACTGGTCAATGCCGCCCAGGCCGAAGTCGAAGCAAACCTGATGTTCCTGTCCGGGCTCGGCCATATCAGCAGCACCCAGGTAAAACAGGTCCTCGAACTCATTCAGGTCAGGCCGCTTGCGAGCGCCGCCAGCGAGCTTGCCGCAGCCGATATCGTCATTGAAGGAGTTCCGGAGACCCGGGAGGCGAAACAGAACGCACTTGAACTGGTAGGGGAGCATGTCCGCGCTGATACCATCGTGACCTCGACTACCTCATCCATGCTGGTGACCGAACTGCAGCAGTGGGTGAAGCGACCGGACCGTTTCCTGAACACGCATTTTCTCAACCCTGCCTACCTTATCCCGTTGGTGGAGGTCAGCCCCTCCCCCGATACCGCGGAGAGTGTGGTAAAAGACGTCATTGCCCTGTTCGAGGCTATCGGCAAAGTGCCGGTCCGGTGTTCCGCATCACCGGGTATGATCATCCCGCGCCTGCAATCCCTGCTGATGGCGGAAGCCTGCCGCATGGTGGAAGAAGGTGTGGCCACGCCGGAAGAGATCGACAAGGCCATCACCCACGGCTTTGGCCCGCGTTATTCGACCCTGGGGGTGATGGAGTTCATCGACTGGGGCGGGGTCGATATTCTCTACTACGCCGGCCATTACCTGTCAAAGGCGCTGGATTCCCCGCGCCACGCCCCGCCGGAAGAAGTGACCAGGATGATGGAGGACGGGCGCAAGGGCATGCGCGAGGGGCAGGGTTATTATGATTTTCGCAACATGGACGTGGAGGCCTGGCAAAAGGAAAAACTGACCCGCTTCGTGACCCTGCTGGGCAGCCTGGGGCAGATCCCGAAACCCGGCGTCTGACGCTCAGATAAATCCAGGGGTCAGAGTAAAATCCTGGAAAGCATTGCCAGTGGTGATTTTACTCTGACCCCAACATATTCTGACCCCTTAATTCTCAATCGATCCGGATAATCCCCTTGTCCTTCATATACTTGACGATGATATCGACTTCCTCTTCCAGCGTCATCCGGTCGGTACGTAGGTGGATTTCCGGGCTTTCCGGTTCCTCGTAAGGATCGTCAATCCCGGTAAAGTTCCTGATCTCCCCCGCCCGGGCTTTCTTGTACAGCCCCTTGGGATCGCGCTGCTCCGCTGTCTCCAGGGAGCAATCCACGTGTATCTCGATAAATTCGAACCCCGCCTCCCGGTGTAATTCCCGTACCCGGTCGCGGTCCGCCCGGTAAGGACTGATAAAGGCGGACAGGACCAGCAGGCCAGCATCCACAAACAGTTTTGAGATCTCGCCAATGCGGCGGATGTTCTCCGTCCGGTCTTCCGCGGAGAAACCTAAATTCCTGTTTAGGCCCATGCGGATGTTGTCACCGTCCAGCCGGTAGCTCAGCTTTCCATGTTCGTAAAGAACCGCTTCAAGCGCGACTGCAATGGTGCTCTTGCCGCTGCCCGAGAGGCCGGTAAACCAGAGGGTCGCCCCTTTCTGACCCAGAAACCGGTTCCGGTCCGCGCGGGTGATGTCTCCTTCATGCCAGTGAACATTGGTCGCTTTTTGTTTTGTCACGTTCTGTACCTGTGTATTACTGTTCCGATTGAGCGGATGAGAGGAAAACAGTTTAACATGTAGCATGAACCAGGATATATCCGGAACCAGGGTGAATAACGACAAAAAACCGGTAGTCATCAGTTACGCAGCCAGCAAAGTGGGACGGCTGGAACAGGCGCGCTTCGAGCATGAAATCCTGGCTGCCCTGGTAATCGATGCCGTGCGCTCTGCCGGCCTTGACAAGGCCGATATCGGCTCCGCCGTATTCACCGCACCGACACCCGCCACGCGCCAACGGGCTTTCGCCACGTTTATATCGAGCCGGTTGGGGTTGCGCTGTCACGGACAGGTCGTCGAAGTCACGAACCTGGGCATTACCGGCGGCCTGGCCTTCGACCAGGCCTGTGCAGACATAAGGAGCGGACGGGTCAAAGCAGCGCTCGCACTGGGAATAGAGCACAACTCGGGAGTCGATGCCGCGACCATGATGGAATCCGGGATACGTGCGGCAGGCGATGTAAATTTCCAGGCTCCTTTCGGAGTGACGCCTATCGCCTGGTACGCGCTGGACGCCGACCGTTACCTGTTCGAGACCGGGACCACCCGCCGCGATCTTGCCGCAATCGCGGTCAAGAACCGCCGACACGCCATGCTCAACCCCCTGGCCCAGTTCAACTCGCCTTTGACCGTTGAGGACGTATTGCAGCAACCCCCCATCGTCGAACCGCTTGGGCGTTTCGACGTGCCGCCGCGCAGTGACGGCGCCATTTGCCTTGTGATTACATCCGGGCAGGTTGCACGCGAGCTTGGAAAACCTTTTTTACGGGTTCTGGGACGGGGGTTTGCCCACGACGGACACCACCAGGTCGGCTGCAAGCCCCATGACATGACCGACTTTCCCGCCGCCAGGGAAGCAACCAGGCAGGCGATTGATGATGCAGGCACAAGGCTGGAACACATCGATGTTGCGGAATTATATGCCCCCTGCACGATAACGGAGGCGCTGGCTACCGAATCAATCGGGCTGGCGGACAAAGGCAGAGGCGCGACCGCAGCGGCAGACGGTGAGACTGCAATCGGCGGGCGGGTCCCGGTATGCACCTCCGGCGGTTGCCTGTCCCGCGGTCATCCGCCCGGACTGACCGCCCTGTACGGCATCGCCGAATTATTCGACCAACTCACGCACGGGGCAGGCGAACGGCAGGTTGCCGGCGCCGGCCTGGGGCTGCACATGTGCGAACTCGGCAATTATAACGCCGCCCTTGCCCACGTGATGGATGCCGGGAGCTGATCATGGATATCATCAAGGTCCCCGGACGCCTTCCACTATTACCGGAATACTCCAGTTTCACGGAGACGTTCCGGCAAGGTCTGGAGGCAGGAAAATTCATGACGACCAAGTGCGCCGCATGCGGTAAATTGACGTTTCCTCCGAAACAATATTGCCCGAACTGCTGGTCGGACGAGATGAACTGGGTCGAACTGTCGGGAAAAGGCGTCCTGTACGCAAGAACGACCATCCACGCCGCGGCCACACAATTCCGGGACGAAGTGCCGTTCAGCGTCGGCATTGTCGATCTGGAAGAAGACGTCAGGCTGGTTACGGGTTTAATCGATGACCCGGCACGGATCGAAAACGATGCTGCAATCAGGCTGGTAGTATTGTCATACGAAGACGGGCTGTTATTCGCGGCAACACCGGCATAACAGATATGTGGGGTCAGAGTAAAATTTCTGGCGAAATTCTTACTCTGACCCCGGAACTCGCCGGAAATTTTACTCTGACCCCTGATATCAACGGGTTATCCTGCATAGGGAAAATGCGGCATTGCATAAATTTCTGTTAGGATAAGGTACTAGAATAAATACCGAGTGGTCTTGTCTTTACGGGGGTCGTTGTGGATAAAAAGTATCTATTACCTGTTATACCCGGTTTCCTTCTCATGCTGGTTTCCACCCTGTCCGGCGCCCAGGCGGTGCTTGAAGAGGTTGTGGTGACCGCCCAGAAACGCGAACAGTCCATCCAGGACGTGCCTATCTCAATAACGGCCATCAGCGGGGAAAACCTGCAGGCTAATATCGTTCAGGATGTATACGATCTTCGTGCGACCGTGCCTGCGCTTGAGGTCAGGGGTGTGGACCCACCCAGCCAGGGCGCGGCGTTCGCCATCAGGGGCCTGGGTTCTTCAGTTTTTAACATGGGCTTCGAACCGACCGTCGGTACGTTTATCGACGGTGTATATATCAGCCGCTCCGGCCTGGTGGCGAGCAGTGACCTGCTTGACCTGGACAGGGTAGAAGTTTTGAAAGGGCCTCAGGGTACATTATTCGGCAAGAACACCACCGGTGGCGTTGTCCATTTCATAACGAATAAACCCTCGTTTGATGAAGTCGAAGGATCTGCTGAAGTAACCTACCAGGAATATGACCAGGTCAGGGTGAGAGGCGTGATTAATGTGCCTGTCCAGGACAACTTCGCGGCCCGTATCGCCGCTTCCTGGCATAACGGAGACGGCTATCTTGACAACGCCAACGGCGAGGATCTCAATGATCGGGACCGTTTCACGATTCGCGGCCAGTTGATGTGGGAGCCGAGCGCCGATTTGAACATACGGGTTATTGCCGACTACAGTGAAGTGGATGAGAACTGCTGCTGGCCGGTAAGGAATACCAACAATCCGCTTAACCCGTTAGTGAATGCGCCTTTGGCAGCCGCAATCGGTTCCAATGTTATTGACCCTCCCGATGTGGATAACCTCCGCGTAGCCGCAAACGGCGACCTGATCTTTGATGCCGAAGACTTCGGCATATCCGGTGAAATCAACTGGCAACTGGGTGATATTACGGTAACTTCCATCACTGCATACAGGGACTACCAGGACCTGAACACCAAGGACAACGACTTTACCGGTGTGGATGTGCTGACTAATACGGACACCCTGCCGGAGGTGAGTATTGTCTCGGAAGAATTCCGTATTGCCGGAGTGAGTGAGGACATCGGTATCGGTCAGTCACTGGACTGGGTAGTTGGATTCTATTATGCCAACGAGAAGGTCCAGCGTACCCGGGAATTTACCTGGGGACCGCAAATCACTTCTTTTCCATTTTTTGCCCCCGGCTTGTTCGGCAATATTCCAGGCCGGGCTTTCTATGATGAGTTCAGCCAGGAAGTGGATACGATAGCCGGTTTTGGGCATATCACCATCGACATCAATGACAAGCTGTCCCTGACAGGTGGCGTCCGATATACCAATGACGACAAAAACGCCAGTCACAGGGGTCAGACAGGTAATGCCATGGCGCCTTTCAATAACCTGCCGCTGGCGGTAGTGCATGATTTCGACGCCAAACGGGAAGACAGCGAAGCCACGGGCACGGCCAGTATCCAGTACCAAGTGACGGACAATGTCATGGGGTTTTTCACCTACAGCCGCGGCTATAAATCAGGCGGCATCAGCCTGAACCGGGATGCGGCAGGTAATGCGCTGGGATTTGGTCACCCGGTATTCGGGTGCCCGCCGGGAGGCACCCCGGTACCTGCATCGCCATTCTGTGCTTTCCCGCCGGGCGATCCTACATTTGACCCGGAATTTGCCGATCATTACGAAATCGGCTTCAAAAGCACGCTGTTCAACAACCGGATGCGGTTAAACGCTTCTCTCTGGAAAACGGAGTTTGAAGGACTGCAGCTCCAGACGTTAAGACCGGACGGCTCTTTTCAGGTCATCAATGTATCAGGAGCAACTTCGCAAGGCATTGAGGCAGATGTAAATATTGCCGCTACCGATTACCTGGACGTCTTTTTCGCAGTTCAATTCCTGGATGCGGATTTTGACGATAACGCTCCGGCATTAACACCAGGACTGCCGCCAATGGGCGGCGAGGACCTGCCTTTCGCATCCGACATTACCGGTAACCTGGGCGCCAATCTCAACCTGCCAATCGGTGACAGCGGCTGGAACTTTTTCCTCAACGGCAACCTGTTTTTCCGGAGCGAATATTTTTCCTTCACGGAACCGGATCCCGCCCGCACCCAGAAAGCACATGAACTGCTGAGTCTTCGAGGCGGCGTGAGTTCGCCCGATGGACAATGGGAACTCGCGGTGTGGTGCCGTAACTGCACGGATGAAAGGTATAAATACAGTGATTTTGCCATTCCGTTTGACGGAGCAATACTCTCTCCGCCAGGCACCCCACTCGGAACGCTTTGGTCACACTATGGTTCACCCAGGTTTGTCGGGGTAACCGGTACGTTCCGTTTCTGAAGGCAATCTGCTCCAGGATCTGCTGATTTATCCGGATCTGACAGGGAGTGATTAACCTGTTTCCGGACTCGGGTTTTTCCTGGCCAACCAGCGCCGGATGACACCGTGCCGGTGCTGGTTGATGGGATAGTTATAGAGTATGACGGCGCCGGCAAGACCTATGATCCCGGGCATGAACAGCCCGACAAAGACAAGGCCCTGCAGCGCCTCAGCATCATTCACTCCCGCGGGCTGAAACCCCAGGATACCCAGCAGAGGCAGCGCGATCCCCACACCGCCGGCAAACGCGACCTTGACGATAAAATTGTAGACGGCCATGTAGATGGCTGCATCATCGTTGCCTCCTTTCATCATGCCGTATTCGATCGTATCCGCCACCAGCGCCGGCGGCATCACCCAGATAACCGAGATGATGGGTCCATGCACCAGGGCAACCAGCAACAATTGCGAAAAATCGCCGGGGGCGACCAGCAGGTACAGGGGCTGGACCGCAAGATACCCAAAGCCTCCCCAGAACAGGGCCCGGTGCCGGCCATAACGGTTGCCGAACCTGACCCACAACGGGAGACAGGCAATGCCGATCACGTATTGAATCAGGACAAACTTCAGAAATCCCGAACGCGGCATCTGCAATATGTGTTCGAACGTGAATATCAGCGATGCATTCATCACACTGCCGCCAAGCCAGAGAAAAAAAACGCCGATGACCAAGCGCACGAAAGGTTTGTTTACAAACAGTAGCCTCAAAGCGGAAAACAGGCCGTGTTTACCCGATTCCACGAACGTGGTCCTGGGCGTGACCAGCGCCGCTCCGGAAGCCGCAACCGGGAGCAGGATCAGCAGGAACACGACGTACACCCATAATATTTCCCGCAATGCAGGATTTTCTTCCCGCAAAAACACGACGGGCAACAGGGTTGCAAGAATGATCCCTATCATGGTGCCCGTCTCCCGGTAGCCGTTGATACGGGTGCGCGCGGCGTAATCCCGGGACAGTTCAGCACCCCAGGACAGGTAGGGTATCTGCACGGTCGTCCAGGCCACGTAAAAGACCAGGGCCACGACGAACAGGTAGGTTTTGCTGACGGAAACAGGCGGACTCAGGAACAGGTAGAGACTGATCATCAGCAACGGTACGCCGGCTACGATCCAGGGCTTGCGGCGTCCCCAGGGTCCGCGGGTCCGGTCCGACAGGTTACCGATCACGGGGTCCGTTATCGCGTCCCAGGCGCGGGCAATAAAGAATATGCCGCCGACCGCGGCCAGTTCCAGTCCCAGTTCCGCGGCGTAAAACGGCGGAACGTAGATGATCAGCGGCATCCCCAGCATAGCCAGGGGGATAGCCGGCAACATATAGGCCAGTAGTGAAGTTCTGTCTGTTGCAGATCTCATGTCATGCCTCCTTCATTTTTATTACCGCGGACTTATCCGGCTAATGCGGACTTCACCAGGTCCGCACCCTTCTCACCGATCATGAGCACCGTGGCATTGGTGTTGCCGGTGACCAGGGTCGGCATGACGGAAGCGTCTATGACCCATAACCCGTCAACACCTCTTACCTTAAGGTCCGGGCCGACAACGGCCTGTGCGTCATGCCCCATCCTGCATGTCCCGACCGGGTGGTACATGGGGAAAGCCGCATCCTTCACGAAGTCCCTGAGTTGATCGCCGGCAAACATCTCATCATCCGGATGACGCCAGCGCGACAGGTAGCCGGCAAAGGCAGGCTGCTCGGTGATCCTCCTGGCCAGCCGGCAAGCATCTATGAGTTGTTCAATATCCTCCTCAGAGTCCAGCAACGGGTAATGAATCCTGGGAGGCGCCAGCGGGTCGGGAGAACGCAAGGTAATCTCTCCCCTGCTCCGAGTCTGCATCAGGCCGACCGCACCGCCTGCGATCTTTTCTTTGCTGAGGGTGGCGCTGTTGTCACCGATATCGATATGAAACGGCGCCATGGTAACCTGAACATTGGGTGTCCTGAATTTCTCCCGGGTGCAGACGAAAGCGTGGGCGTGGGCGATTGGCGTTGTCAGCAACCCCTTACCACTAACCAGGAATTGAAACAACTGCGCCAGGTTACGCAATGGTCCCGTACGGCTTCCCAGGGTTTCCCCGTTAACGCCGAACGAATAACGGATACCGGTGTGTTCCTGCAGGTTTTTACCCACTCCCGGCGAATGGGCAATGCAGGTTATACCTGACCGGCTGAGTGCCGCGGCATCTCCAATGCCGGACAGTTGCAGCAGGTTTGGCGAGGCGATGGCGCCCGCGCTCATTATGATCGCGGCCCGCGCCATAACCTTCCCGGGTTGGCGGATCCCATCCCGTATGAATTCAATGCCATTGGCCCTGTTACCGTCAAACAGGACCCGGGTAACCCGGGTGTTGAGTTGTACACGCAGGTTAGACCGTTTTTTACGAAACGGATGGAGGTATGCCGTTGCCGCAGACTCGCGCCATCCCCTGCGCTGGGCCACCTGGATAAAGTCTACTCCCTCGTGGTTCGCTCCGTTCAGGTCGCTGCTCCCCGGAATGCCTGCTTGCAGTGCAGCCTTGACCCAGGCGCGAGTCAGGGGGCTGTGGACGTTCAGATCCTCCACCGAATGGGGCCCTTGCCGGCTGCGCCATTCATCTTCGCCGCGCTGGTTACATTCCATGCGCCTGAAATACGGCAGCACCGACGCATAGTCCCAGCCTGCGCAACCCAGGTCCGACCAGTAATCGTAGTCATCCCTGTGACCGCGTACAAACATCATGCCGTTAATGGCGCTGCCTCCGCCCAGGCAACGTCCGCTCCACCAGCTATCCGCCTTGCCGGAGCGGGTCGGGTCCGGTTCAACTTCGTACATCCAGTTAAACCGGGGACTGAAGACCGCGGCGCCGCTGGCCGCAGGAACACGGCTGAAAGGGTGCCTGTCGCTGCCGCCCGCTTCTACCAGAAGAACGGATAAGGAAGGGTCTTCCGACAAACGCCCTGCCACGACGCAACCGGCCGTACCTCCTCCAACCACGATTACGTCATACTCACTAATAGCAACACCTCATTACGGCGAATTATTATTCCCCATATCCAGAATTACCTTCCATGCCCCATCGTCCTGGCGCTCCCATAACAGGATGTATTTGCCTTGCCGCGGGGCCGCCTGGTCATCAACACCTTCACCTTTGAGAACAAAGCTGGCGACATAGTTGCCCCGGGTCAGCGCCCAATCACCCTCAGTAATGACGGAATCGACTGTTACGTCCAGTTGCTCGATATCAAAAGCGCCGTGGATGGTCTCCGCGAACCCGCGCAACGCCTGCTTGCCTTCCAGCGCCGGCAACGTGTTGTGCATGCCGACCGCGTCATCGGCGAAGACCTCCAGCCAGCCCTCGGTATCGCCTGTTTTATAAGGCTCGATGTATTCCTCAAGAACCAGTTGTTCGAAATCCGGCAGGGATGCAACCTGCCGGTCCTGCCTGGAACACCCGTTTGCGAGCAATGCCAACGCAACCAGGAGCATATAGAGATAATTATTCATGGGCATATTCCTAAGTCAGTGTCCGTGTTTTGCTAGATAGTCCTGCCTGATGAGTTGTTTTTTTACCTTGCCGGAGTCTTCACGCGGCAGGCGGTCAACGAATTCATAAACCCTGGGCACCTTGAAGCCTGCAAGCCTGGCCATGAGATGGGCTGCGATGTCACCCCCATCTGCGACTCCCCTTTTCTCGATCACCGCCACGAGCTTTTCGCCGAATTCCGCATCGGGTATCCCGAACACGACGCAATCGGTGACATCCTCCATGGCAACCAGTTCCGCCTCGATTTCCGCCGGATAGATATTCACACCCCCGGATATCACCATGTCCGACTGGCGCGATGAAACATACAGGAAACCCTCCTCATCCAGGTAACCGATGTCTCCCGTCACCAGGAACCCGTTTTGTTGTAAATCGGCGCTGCTGCTGTCGGCGTTGAGATAGGAAATGCAATGGGTGCCCTCGTGTTTCACGCAGATCACGCCTTCATCGAGAACCCTGCGCCTGTTTCCGTCCTCGTCGCGAATTTCTATCTCGACACCGGGTGCAGGACGCCCCACCGTGCCCTCGTGTTCCAGCCATTCGACAGGGGTGCTACAGGTGATAATACCTGTTTCCGTCATGGCGTAATATTCATAAATCACGTTTCCCCACCAATCGATCATGCTTCTTTTTACGTCCGCCGGACAAGGCGCCGCCCCGTGGGTGACATGGACCAGGGAATCAAGCCGATACCTGTTCCTGGCACTGTCCGGCAAATCCAGTAACCGCACAAACATGGTAGGCGCCAGGTGCAGGTGGGTTATTCCATACTGCTCTATCATGGCCAGCAGGTCTTCCGCATTGAAACGCGCCGCCAGGACCAGCGTACCGCCGGATTGCAGGACCATGTTGGCATAGCCGTTGGGCGCGGAATGGTACAGGGGTCCGGTCATTACCGAACGGATGGGGGTTTGGTCGAAGCCCCAGGCATAGCTTGTCCTGGCGCTGATCCTGGCTGCTATGTCAGGGGTTACGTTGTTGCGCAATACGGCCTTCGGCCTGCCGCTGCTGCCGGAGGTATAGAACAGGGGCGGCCTGAAGTTTTTATCCGGGGCGGCATGCGGCCTGCTCTCCTCCATCCAGTCATCCCAGTCCAGGAAAAGGGGATCGCGTATATGCTCTCCAGGTTTGGCTCCGTAACCCTGCAGGATTTCAGCCGGCGGGTTTACCACGATCACCGGGCTGTCTTTTATAACCTCCACCAACTCTTCAGTGAGCAAATCGGCATGGACAATTACGGCCCCGGCCCGGCAATCGGCCAGGATGAAATCGACCTCTGCCGGCTTCAAGTGCCAGTTGACCGGCACTACATCGAAACCGAGGTAGTGAGATGCCTCATGGATTATGAAGTAGGGAATATCGTTACGTAATATGACCGCAACGGCATCATTCTCCCGGATGCCCTGGGACTGCAAGCCGGCAGCGACGCGTCGTGCTGCAGCTTCAATGTCCGAGTCAGAGCAACTTCGCTCGCCAAAGATCAGGGCGCCAGGTGATAATCTCACGCAAGCAAACCCCGGTCCAGCCCGTTCCGGCCGCGCCTGATCAAATCGGCAAAGCCGTCAATATCGATGTTTGAACCACAGACTACGAGCGCGACCCGTTTGCCCCTGAGCCGGTCTGCAAGAGGCCCGAAAGCAGCGGCCGTGGTGGCGGCGCCTGCAGGTTCGACCGCCAGTTTCATGTGCTCAAACAGGATCGCGGCTGCCGCTGCGAGCTCATCGTCCGATACCGTGACCAGGTCTTCCAGAGAACGCTCGCACATCGCATAGCAATAGTCGGCGGTGAACGGCGGAGCCAGGCTGTCGGCTATCGTTGACAGTTCGGTCAGGCTCTGCGGCGAACCTGCTTCCAGGCTCTTCTTCATCACGGCGGCCCCTTCGGGTTCAACACCGTAAACCTTGCATTCCGGATTCAGGAACCCGGTTACCACCCCGACGCCGGAACACAACCCGCCGCCGCCGATGGGCACTACCACCGCATCCAGATCTGTTACCGCAGCGTGCAACTCCAGGCCGCAGGTGCCGGTGCCTTCCGTAATCCGCTTGCCTTCGAACGGGTGGATAAAGGTCCGCCCTTCTTTTTCCACTATGTCCTCGACCATGGCGAAGCCCACAGGCCCGTTTTCCGCAATCAGAATCTCTGCGCCCAGAGCGCGGGCGATCCCAACACGGGCCGGGTTGGCGCTGGCCTGCATCACCACTTTTGCGCTGGTATTGACACCGCGCGCCGCATAGGCGACGGCAATGGCATGGTTGCCGGCGCTCATTGCGGTAATGCCCCGGGCAAGCTGGTCGGGCGACAGGGCCAGCACGTTATTGACCGCACCCCGGACCTTGAACGTACCGGTCCGCTGGAACAACTCCAGTTTCAGAAACAGTTCCGTATCCGTCCCGAGCCGGGAGGCGACCGTATCACCCTCCCAATGAAAGACCGGTGTTATCCGGGTATAGGGTTTCAGCCTTTCAGCAGTCAGACGGAATTCATGCAGGGCAGGTGGATTATGCTTACTCATTCGTTGTTTATATCGATTTACACTGCTATCGGGGGATGTCCGGTTCTTACCTGCCTGGGGGTTACTCCAAAATGCTTTCTGAATGCCGTGGTAAAGTTGCTCGAATACTCATAACCCAGGTTCATGGCGATTTGAGTAATCGTCATTTCCGTATTTGCCAGCAAATCACAGGCCTTTTCCATGCGCGCCCGGTGCTGGTAATTATGTACGGTTGTGCCTACGGCCTGCCTGAACACCCGCATCAACTGGGTCTCATTCCAGGACAGGGATTTGGCCAGTTCGCTGATAGTGGGCGCTTTCGACAAGTCATTATCCAGAATCTCGCATATCTCCGCGACGCGCTTGATGTCCCTCTGCCGGAGCGGGGTTTTATCCGTCCCCGCACCCGTCCACATTTTCGATAACTGGTCCAGTGTGTAACAAAGCAATTCCAGGGTCTTGGCCTCGATCTGCAATTGTTGCAGGCGGCCCGTATAATTCATCTCAAACAGGGATTTGACTGCTGAAATCATCTCCGGACGCATACGCACTGCACAGTAGTACATGTCCTTCTGCTCACCGTACAGGAACTGCCCCAGGGGCGTTGATTTCAACAGCGACGTGCCGGAAATGATTTCTTCCAGGAATGGTGGCTCACACAGCAGAGTGACCGACTGTTCGTGCTGGTGTGCGGGAAAACACTCGATCTTTTTCATACCCGAAGGCTGGATCAGGACGCCAAAGGTCATGGGGTCCACCGGTTCCAGTTCTCTCCCTTCGGCGCCTATCTCGCTGCTGCCGCTGTAGCGGAAATGGAACTTGACCACGTCATCGCTTTCGCTCATGTCACTATGGGCATAATCGTGCTCAACGTCGCCTATCAGCACAGCCAGTCCTTTCCTGACCATGCAGATGTCTTTTATACCGTGAGTCTCCGGTACGGGCGTCGCCAGCCTCAATCCAAAATGACGATCGTAAGGCTGCTGATCGAGCGGTGCATACTTGGGTGGTATATCAGAGAGCAAGTCTGAAGCATCGCTTCCAGGATTAACAGGAACTACCGTTTCAGCTTTGTTTTCAGGCATAGTTAAATCTCGACAATTCTGTCTTGCACAGTCACCGGAGGCATCCCGTCCAACGAATATTTTTTCACACTGAAACCGGACTTTATTACATAATGGCGCTTATTGACAAACCTGATCGCTAAAGTCCGACCATGTTAACTGATCCAAGTAGAAGAGATGTGTTACGCCAGCTCGGCGCACTGGGGATATCAGGTGCTATCGGCCAACTGTATTCCGGTTCCCTGTTTGCCGGACCGGGTGGTGCTACCGGAGGGCTGGAACGGTTGGTAGCCGGTGAAGTCGTAAACCGGGGAGACGGCCAGTACGAGGCCTGGCGCAACAGCATGGTGTGGCACCTGAGAAAGCCTGAGCGCTACCCGGACACGATCATCCGGGCTCATTCCGAACAGGATGTGATCAGCGCGGTGAAGCACGCCACAGACAACGGGCTCAAGGTGTCGGCAAGAAGCAGTGGCCATAATTCCACCGGCGCCGCGTTACGCGATGGCGGTATATTGATCGACCTGGCATTGCTGAGGGATGTAGAAATAGACGCCGACCGAAAAACTGCGCGAATACAACCGGCGCTTTGGTCCGAGCAACTTGTCCGGGAGGCAGGCAAACACGGCCTCGCCTTCCCTGCCGCCCACTGCCCTACCGTAGCGCTCGGCGGCTACCTGCTCGGCGGCGGTGCAGGCTGGAACCATGCCCACTGGGGAAGTGTCGCCTGTTACTCGATAAAGAGCGCGGACGTTATCTTGGCCGACGGCAGAAAAGTTACCGCCAGCGCCGATTCCTATCCTGACCTGTACTGGGCCGTGCGCGGTGTCGGCCCCGGTTTTTTCGGTATCGTCACAGAACTGGAATTACAGTTATATCCTCTGCCGCAGGCGATATACACCAGTATGTATATTTCACCCATCGACAACCTGCAGACAGTCGTTGCAGCCCTGGATAAACTCAATCAAATAAAGGATGAGCGCGTGGAAATACTCCTCCTGTTGATGCATGACCCGCAGGCTCCTGAAAATACACCGCCGACTGAGGCCAAAATATGCATGGTGGGTGTCAATGCATTCGCCGACACGGAAAAAGACGCAAAGGCAATGCTGGCCCCGTTCGCAGACAGCGAACTTGCTTCAGCCAGCGTGTTCAGGTTGGAAGACCAACCCTCTTCATTCGCAAAACTCTACAACCCGGAAAACGTCGATACAAGCATTGGCCGTTACGCAGTCGATAACGTCTGGACCGACGACCCGGGACAGGCCTTATTGTCCCTTGTGGAACATTTCAAAAAAACGCCGTCAGCCCGCACTCACGTATTATGCTCCTACGGGGTCAAGCCGGAATTGCGTGAGGATGCCTGTTTCTCGCGCATCGCCAACCATTACGTGGCCAGCTACCTGCTCTGGAACGACGCGGAGAATGACGGGGCCAACCATGCCTGGTTAAAACAGACGAACGACCTCTTGGAACCATTCAGCAAGGGGACTTACATCAATGAAACTGAAGCAACCCTGTTCCCGGAGAGGGTTAAGTCTTCTTTCTCGGAGGATAGTTGGAAGCGCCTGGCCGAACTGCGAAAAAAATACGACCCCGGCAAGGTCTTTCATACATATATTGGATATTCATAACATTTGGGAGCGATAGACACATGCATACCGACAAACAATACACCGACCGATTTGCGCAGGAAGTCATTGACCTGCACGTTTTTTTTGAAGACTGGTTCGGCGGGTACTGCGAGAACAGCGAGCAGGTTTTTGCGGAGCGCCTGCTGGACCGGATGCACGGGGATTTCAACATTATCCTGCCCGGGGGCATGATGATTTACGGCGCCCATTTCTGGCCTGAGTTCAGGAAACTGTACGGCAGCAACCCGGATTTTCATATCAGTATCCGCGCCATCC
This sequence comes from Gammaproteobacteria bacterium, assembly GCA_965204045.1. GTDB lineage: Bacteria > Pseudomonadota > Gammaproteobacteria > Eutrophobiales > Eutrophobiaceae > JAAXHV01. Next base: position 1,892,227 of record CBDBDW010000002.1, on the reverse strand, counting down.
AACAGCACTCTCTACCCGGTGCTTCGGTATATCTTGTGAACTACCAGGAATGGCAGAGGAACGCCTTGCAATCCAAACCTGAGAACAACGGACGGCTGTCCTCGGCCGTATTTGTTGATGATAAGGATGCGCCCAACGGCGTAAAGTGGTTCCACGTACATGAGACGTGGCTGCCCGATGCCGTCATCGCGGCGGAAGCGTACGACTGGCAACACAATTAAAGAAAAGGGGGACAGATTTAAAGTATGCCCACGCATGTTGTCAGCGGGGTTCTGTCTCGAGTGGCTGCAAGTGTCAGGGGACAGATTTTAAATCTGTCCCCCTTTTTTCTTCTGGGCCGAGCAATGTATCGGTTAACCTGTCTTTGAACGCCTGGATGTCCTGCCACTTCGTGGCGCAGTGAACGATACGGCCGTTCCGGCTGTCCACCACGGTGTAGCCATCATCCGTGACGCGCAGGGGCAGATCTTCCATCACCAGGAATTCCTGCGAATACGCTGCATGAACGGCAACGGTATCGAACAGGGTCGTGCTCATCAGGCCCGGATCAGTCCCCGGTTTGATGAACGGCGCCAGGGGTAGCCAGATCCGGTAATTCTCGATCAAAGCCTTGAGCCAGGGATCTTCGCTGCGATAGATTCTCTGGTAATTCGCGCCGGTCAATGTTACCAGTCCGCAGGTGTCCAGCGGCGTGATGGTGCAATCCCAGGGGGCAGCGAATACCTGTTGCAGCGCTGTCGCGTCGGACTTGACGTTCCATTCTGCCGCCGGTGTCGCCGCGCCGTCGTAACCCTTGTAGATGGAACCGTGCATACCCACAAAACGTGCATTACCCGCAATGGCAGGCTCCCGCCTGAGGGCCTCGGCGATATTCGGAACGGGCCCGACGCATAGCAACGTGACCGGATCCGGAGATTGCATAACCGTATCGATCAGCGCTTGAACACCATCGCGGTACACCGTACCTGGATAGTCTTCCAGCCGGTAATCTCCTATCCATCCGCTTTGCCTGCCTGGTTCGTCAACCGGATCAAGCCCCACTCCGACTGGGATATGGGTACAACCGGTGAGTTCCAGCAACTTTGCAAACAGGCGGCAGCGGTATATGGCATTGCCGAAATCGCTTACCACGAGCTTCACGTCAAACTGCGGGGACCGAAGCAGCATCAGCAATGCCCAGGTATCGTCTATGTCGTCACCGATGTCGGAATCGAGTATAACGGGTATCCTGCGCCCTTGCGCGCCGGGCAAGGACCGGTTTCCGGCAGAACCGGCTATCTGTGGAATAAGCGTCCCGACGGCCAGAAGCGCAAGCGATGTTTTAAGAAATGAGCGTCTGGTTGCAGTCATGTGAACGAAAAAAAGGGGACAGATTCAAAGCATGCCCCCGCATGTTGTAAGCGGGGGTCTGTCCCCCTCACTCTGGTTGTCTTTCCGGGCTTGACCCGGAATCCGGTCGAATAAAGTGTCGCCATGGGCGGCACCTTGTTTCACTGGATTCCCGCTTGCGCGGGAATGGCGAATGCAAATCCCGCAAGATTCAGAAGCTGTACCTGGCCTCCGCGCCCCAGATTCTCGGCTGGTTGACGTAGCCGAGGTTGTTGGCGAAGTCGATGCCGCCGATGGGGTTATGCTCATTGGTGATATTGCGGGCAAACATGCCGATCTCGAAGTTTCTGACCGTGTCCCGGTAACCCAGCCTCAACCCCCCCTCAAACTGGGTCCCGAAGGTGAATTCAACGCTTTCGTAAAGAAAATCACTGGTCTTGCCTTTCAGCTTCCAGTCGGTGAACAGGTACAGTTCATTGCCGTTTGCCAGGGGATGGGTGTAATCCAGTTGCAGGTTCGCAGTCCACTTCGGCGCGTGCTGGAACGGGTTGCCGTTAATGATTGCCCTGCCGTTTTCATCCAGCGGGTCCCGGCTGGTAGCCATGGGGCCTACCGGCAAGGTCAGTTGCTTATCATTGAGTTCCGTTTTGTTATATCCGAAACCGCCGGACAGGATCATGTTGTCGGTCAGGGCGATATCAACGTCGAACTCAACACCGTAACCGACACCCTCGTCCGCGTTCAGCAGGGTCGTCGTATTGGCGTCGCCGCCTACCGCGACCAGTTGCATATCATCGACCTCGTAATAGAAACCCGCCACGTTAAGCCTTACCTTCTCGAACAACGCCTTGAAGCCAGCCTCGTAAGATCTGATGGTCTCCGAGTCAGCGGTGGTGACTTCAGGATCATCTTGCAAGCGGTCCTGGATAGTGGGCGCCCGGAAACCGGTGGCCGCACGGAAATAGACCTGGACGTCGTCGTTGATAGCGTAAGCCAGAGACGCATCCCACCCGACGTGACTGTCCCCCAAGCTGATCAGGGGAAGCACCTCGGCAACGGGCCTGAACCTGGAATGTTCAGCATCCTTCTCATCGTCAGTGTAACGCACCCCTGCGGTTAGAGTTAATCGGTCTGTCACATTGTAGGTGCCCTGCCCAAACATAGCCCAGGCCGTGTTCTCGACATTGGAAACTGACACTGGAGTGAATTCCGTAGCGCCAGCATTTTGGTCCGAGGAGACGCTCTCCAGAACATCCTCAAAGTAGAAAATGCCGAACTGGTAATTCAACGCCCCATCCAGGTTGCTGGCGAGGCGGAATTCCTGGGTAAGCTGCTCGACGTTCTGGTCGCCACCGGTATCGACGTTAACCACGAAAGGTGAGGCGAACGGGTTGAAAGGCGTGCTGGGCGGACCGAACGGACCATGCGGCCCCGGTGCAAAGCCTCCACAGGTAAATAGACAGCCGTACCCCCCATCAATGTCGCCGCGGGCAAACCGGTCGTAGATGTCCTGGTATGACGTGATTGAGGTGATGGTGTGGTTGGTAAGGTCATAGTCCAGTCTCAAGGTAACCCCAAAGCTCTTTATTTTCGCCGGGTTATTGTTGCCGCCATCGAAATAGATCGTATTACGGTCGTAATTTTCATTCAGCTTGTTACTGCCCTTGTCGAAAACATTGGCGCGAAACAGCGACGCAGAATTGCCGCCCTGGTCCTGGTGCTGGTACAACAGCAGCGCGCTGAAATCATCGGTGGGCGTCCACAATAACTGCGCGCGTCCGGCAAAGATATCGAACCCGCCCAGGGCGTCGTTTTCACCGGTATAGGCGTTACTGACCCAGTCCGAGCGATGTTGAGTAATGAACGAGACCCGGCCCATCAAGGTGTTCTCAACCAGGGTGCCGCCGACGGCTCCCTCCACGTTTACCGTTCCCTTGTTGCCCCCGGAAGCCTTGATATAGCCTTCCGTTTCCTCGGTGGGGCGGCGCGAATCGAACTTGAGGATGCCCGCCGTAGTGTTGCGCCCGAACAGGGTGCCCTGGGGGCCGCGAATCACCTCTATATCGTCCAGGTCGAAGATGGGAAATGATTTGAGAGACGCTTTTTCCATCGGCACTTCGTCAAAAACGATGGACACGGGTTGCGATGCGGCTGCGGTAAAGTCGGCATTGCCCAGGCCGCGCATGTAGAAACGCGGGGATAACCGGCCGTTGGAACTCTCCACGTGCAGCCCCGGCACCGTGCTGGCCAGTTCCAGGACATCCCCTCCCCCTGCGAACTTGGATTCAAGCCACTGACCGGACATCCTGGTGATTGAGATAGGCACGTCCTGTATGTTCTGCTCGCGTTTCTGCGCGGTCACCACTATCTCCTCCAGCACGGTCTGGGAATGAGCAGGCACAACGAGGGCACACAGCAGGGTGAAAAGACCAAACTTTGAAGTTATTCTTTTGCTTATCGTATCGCCCATTATTGTTCTCCTGGCAGGGAAATATTGTCTTGATATTATCGCCGTAATTTTACACCAATATTTGCCCGTTGTGAATGTGGTTTAAAGGACGCCGCGTGAACGGAGTGATTTTACTCTGACCCCTGAATTATTCACGCCCGCACCACGCGACCGGTAAGCGCGTCCCTGATTGTGCTGGGCCTGTCATCTCCGCCGACATTGCCTGGAACGTAACAGTCCACGTCCGGGCCGAAATAAGCCCTGACGCGCCGCCGGGTTCGGGCCGGCCGGCAACCGGACGGGTTGGCGCTGGTAGAGATGAGCGCGCCGGCTGTGTCACACAATTGTTGAACGACGGGATGCGCCGACACCCGCACCGCCAGGGTATCGTGCCGGCCCGTCAGCCAGCGCGGCGTAAAAGAATGCGCCGGCACCAGCCAGGTGACCGGGCCGGGCCATGAACCGGTAATCTCTTCCAGCCTGGGCGCCCGGGAAAAATCCACCAGGTCGGATAACTGTTCGATGCTTGAGGCGGCAACGATCAGGCCCTTGTCGGCGGGTCGCCGCTTCAGCCGCAGCAGTTCAGCCACCGCATCCTCATCCCAGGGGTCGCAGCCCAGGCCCATGACCGCCTCGGTAGGATAGGCGATGACGCCGCCGTCTTGCAGGACGCCCAGCGCATTATGGATTTCCCAGCTTTTCAATATGGATTAACCGGAAGATACCCGGGGTCGATAAATGGGGTCAGAGTAAAATCTTGAGGAACGTGGCCGATGGCAGGATCAGGGGAGATTTTACTCTGACCCCTGGATATCACAGTTGCTCCTGCAGCGCCGCATCCTTTGCCTGGACCGAGCGGGTCATCTGCTCGCGTTCCGCGCTGATGGCGGCGGCGAGTTCAGCATCCTGCAGGGCGAGAATTTGCGCGGCCAGGTAGGCGGCATTCTTCGCGCCGGCCTTGCCGATCGCAACGGTGCCCACCGGGATGCCTCCCGGCATCTGCACCGTCGCCAGCAATGCATCGATACCGCTTAACGGCCCGGCGTCCAGGGGTACGCCGATGACCGGCTTCGTGGTGGTTGCGGCCACCGCGCCGGCGAGGTGCGCGGCCAGGCCCGCGGCGGCGATGAATACCGCGCAACCCCGCGCTTCCGCGTCCCTGATGTAAGCCTTGGTTGCTTCCGGGGTACGGTGCGCGGAGGTGATCTTCACCTCCCTGGCAATGGAAAAGCTGTCCAGCACTTCAACTGTGGAACGCATTACGGGCAGGTCGGAATCGGAACCCATTAAAATTGCGACGAACGGTTTGTTTTCACTCATGGTTATCTCTCATCATTAAAATATGCGGGGTCAGAGTAAAATCACTCCTGATCCTGCCATCGGCCACGTTCATCAAGATTTTACTCTGACCCCTGGATTTCCTGAATTTCACTTACGGCGTTTGCGCGCCGCCGGCGCCGCGGCAATCAAATCGCGGCATTCCTGCAGGGTCAGGTCCCTGGCTTCCCTGTCCTTCGGTATCCTTGCGTTCTTTTTACCATCCGTAATATACGGTCCGTAGCGGCCGTTGAGGATGGAGATGCCCTCTTTTTCAAATACCTTGATGTATTTTTCGGCGTCCGCGGCCTTCTTCTCCCGCACCAGTTCCAGCGCCCGCGGCAAATCAATCGTATAAGGATCATCCTCCTTTTTCAATGAGGCGAACTTGTCGTCATAACGCACATAAGGACCGAAGCGGCCGATGTTGACGCTGATCTTCTCACCCTCCTCGGATTCGCCCAGTTCCCGCGGCAGGTGGAACAGTTCCAGGGCCTGTGCCAGGCTGATGGTATCCATGCGCTGGTCGGGCAGCAGGCTGGCAAACTTCGGATCCTCCCCGTCATCCCTGGCGCCGATTTGAACGAACGGCCCATAGCGTCCCATGCGCACCGTCACCGGCCTCCCTGTAGCCGGATCATCGCCCAGGCTGCGCGGGCTCACCGCTTCACTGCGGCTTACTCCACCCTCCTTGTCCTGCACCCGCGCCGAGAACGGTTCCCAGAACTCCCTCATCAGCGGGATCCACTCCTTCTCGCCCCTGGAAACGGCATCGAGTTCATCTTCCAGCCGGGCGGTGAAATCATAATCGACATAACTGTCGAAATGCTCGGTCAGGAACCTGTTCACGACGCGCCCCACGTCAGTGGGAACGAAGCGCTTCTTGACCATCTCCACGTATTCGCGGGTGCGCAGGGTGGAAATGATGGCGGCATAAGTCGAGGGCCTGCCGATACCGTATTCCTCCAGGGACTTGACCAGCGTCGCCTCGGAATAACGCGGAGGAGGTTCGGTAAAATGCTGTTCGGGCCGTATTTTCAATAATCCCGCCGCATCACCCGGCTGCATGGGAGGCAGTTTCCTCTCAGCGGCATCATTCCCCTGCCCCGTTTTGCGATCATCTTCTCCTTCGGTATAGAGAATCATGAAACCCTTTTCAACCACGGTGGCGCCGTTGGCCCGCATCAGCGCGCCGGGGCCGCATCCCAGGTCCACCGCGATCGTGTCGATGACGGCCTGGGCCATCTGGCTGGCCAGCGCCCGCTTCCAGATCAATTCGTACAGCCGGAACTGCTCCCTGGACAGTTTCGAGCGGATTTCCTGGGGCACGCGCTGCACGGAAGTCGGCCGGATCGCCTCGTGCGCCTCCTGGGCGTTTTTCGACCTGGTCCGGTACCGGCGCGGGTGTTCGGGCAGGTACTTTGCGCCGTATCGTTTGTCTATGTACCGGCGCATTTCATTGATCGCATCCGCCGCCAGGTTCACCGAGTCGGTCCTCATGTAGGTGATCAGGCCGACCGCTCCTGAGCCGGTATCTATTCCCTCGTACAACTGTTGCGCCACGCGCATGGTCTGCTGTGCGGTGAACCCGAGCTTGCGCACGGCCTCCTGCTGCAGCGTGGAAGTGATGAACGGCGGCGCCGGCTGGCGCTTGCGCTGTTTACGGTCAACCTTGCTGACAATCAGCGCCCCGTTGGGCTGCGCCTCCTGTTCGGCTTGTCCGCGTTGTGCCGCGGCATTGTTTTCCAGCGTTCCCGCCACCTCCCGCGCCCGTTCTTCGTCCGTAATGCTGAACTGCTCGATTTTCCGGTCCTCGTAACGCACCAGCCGGGCCGTAAACTCCATCCCCGCGCGTTCCAGGTCCGCTTCGATAGTCCAGTACTCACGGGTCTTGAACTGTTCAATTTCCTCTTCGCGTTCGACGATCATCCTCAGGGCGGGGCTCTGGACCCGGCCGGCGGAGAGTCCCCTGCGAATCTTCTTCCACAATAACGGGGACAGGTTGAAGCCTACCAGGTAGTCCAGGGCGCGCCTTGCCTGCTGGGCGTTGATCAGGTCCCATGAAAGCTCGCCGGGATTGTCGATAGCGCGTAACACCGCGTTCTTCGTGACCTCATGAAACACCACCCGTTTTACTTCCTTGCGCTTGAGCGCGCCGCGCTCCTTCAGCAGTTCAAACAGGTGCCATGATATGGCTTCACCTTCCCTGTCGGGGTCGGTGGCCAGGTAAAGGACGTCGGATTTCTTCAGGGCACGCGCGATCGCGTCCACGGAACGGGCATTTTTATCGATGATTTCATAACGCATGGCGAATTCCTTTTCCGGGTCCACCGCGCCGGTTTTCGGCAGCAGGTCGCGCACGTGGCCGTTGGAGGCCATTACGGTATAACCGCTGCCCAGGTAACGGTTCAGGGTCCTTGCCTTTGCAGGCGATTCGACTACAACTAATGCTTCAGACATATTTTCTTACACGCTTTATTGTTATTCTCAAAATTCACTGCGACGGTTCCCGCTCCGCACGCATATACAGGCCCGGCGCAACCGCTGTTATCAACCCTTCCAGTTCCAGGTTCAACAACTTTCCCATGATGTCCTCGATGCCGAGTCCGGTCATGTCCACAATTTCATCCAGGCCCGTCGGTTCGTACCCTATATTATCAAGCAGCACTTTTTCCCGTTCGTCAAGTGTATTGATCTTGCCGGCCCGGGTTGAGGCTCCTGCCTGGGAAATCCCTTCAAGGTTCCGGAACCGGCCGATAACGCCCGCAATATCTTCCACCCGCTCCGCGAGACCGGCCCCTTCGCGCAACAGGCCGTGGCAGCCCTGTTTCATCGGGTTCCTGATGGATCCCGGCACTGCGAACACCTCCCGGTTCTGTTCCAGTGCATGCCTTGCCGTGCTCAGCGAACCGCTCCTGCGGGCCGCCTCAACCACCAGGACCGCCTCGCTCAGGCCGCTTATAACCCGGTTACGTCGCGGGAAATTGTACGGCAGCGGCCGCCAGGACAAGGGAAATTCGGACACCAGGGCGCCGCTTTCACTGATCCTGTCTGCCAGTTCCGCATTGGACTTCGGATAGATGCAATCCAGCCCGTTGCCCAGCACCGCCACGGTCCTGCCCTGTTGCTCCAGCGCTCCCCGGTGCGCTTCCGTATCTATCCCCCGGGCCAGGCCGCTGGTCACGGTAATCCCCTGCCTTGCCAGTTCCCCGGCAAAATAGCGGGCGTCCCTGCGTCCGTCCATGGTAGGTTTTCGACTCCCCACTACGGCAACCTGGCAACTCACCAGCACTTCCGGGTCACCGCGTACGAACAGGCATGGCGGCGGCGCCGCTATCTGTTTCAATATAGCCGGGTAATGAGGACTGTCAAGCGGGACCAGGTGGTAATCCGGACGTTCCAGGCGCCGTAGTGCGCGCTCAATTTCTTTCGCGTCAGGTTTTCGCAGAACCTCGAGGACGGGCCCCGGCAACTGGTAACGGTCGATTGCCCCGCCCCTGGCTGCATTCAGCACGGCCTGTGCAGTCCCTAAGTCCCGCAGCAATTGAGACAGGTCATGCTCAGCCGCGGCTGCGGCATGCAACAGCGCCAGCCAGGCATATGTTTGGGATTGTTCTGAAGCCCCGTCCATGACTGTGTTCACCGATATCCTCCCTGACATGTCAAGAAAATTCTGCTGATGCCTGCGAAGGCATGCAATGTGGAATATGTAAAAGCGTAGAGCGAATCAGGGAAGGAGTCAAACACCTCAATTCCCGCATTGCCCGCGGCGCTTTTTTTATGGATAATGGTCAAAGGCTTACCCGGCAGAATTGAGCAGGCATCCAATGTCAAGATTAACCGTATTACATTTTCCCGACCCCCGATTGCGCAAGAAAGCGCGTCCCGTCGCGGCCGTGGATGCAGAAGTCAGGCAGCTTGCCGGGGACATGCTGGAAACCATGTACGCGGAAAACGGCATCGGCCTGGCCGCCAACCAGGTGGACGTGCAGCAGCGGGTCGTCGTCATGGACCTCTCGGCGGAGAGAAACGATCCGGTGACCCTGGTCAACCCGGAAATTATGGAAAAATCCGGAACTGAGGAAATGGAGGAAGGCTGCCTTTCGGTGCCCGGATTTACCGAGCTGGTGCAACGGGCGGAAAAAATCTCCTACCGTTACCTCAACCTGGACGGTGAGGAAATCGAAGCGGAAGCCGACGGGCTGCGCGCAGTCTGCATACAACATGAAATCGATCATCTTGACGGAAAACTGTTCATCGATTACCTGTCCCCTATAAAACGGCGGCGCGTGCGCAAGAAAATAGAGAAGCAGAACAAGATCCGCGCCTTGTGAACCTCGCTTTTGCCGGCACGCCTGATATCGCGGCAGTCCTTCTGGGCGCGCTGATCGATACCCCGCAGCACCGAATCCGGCATGTTTACACCCAACCCGACCGGCCGGCGGGGCGCGGCAGGAAAACCCGTCCGAGTCCGGTTAAACAGCTCGCTCAGCGGTTCGCAATTCCCGTCAAACAGCCCGCGAGCGCTGCTGAACTCACGCGGGACGACGACCTGGCAGGGGTCGATGCGCTGATCGTCGCCGCCTACGGCCTGATTATTCCTGCACCGGTCCTGTCAGGACCCCAATACGGTTGCATCAACGTCCACACCTCGTTGCTGCCCAGGTGGCGCGGCGCTGCTCCCGTTCAACGGGCGATCCAGGCGGGCGACAGGGAAACAGGGGTCTCCATCATGCTCATGGACAGCGGCATCGATACCGGAAAAATCCTGCTGCAGAAATCCTGTGTTATCGGTAACACTGATACCGCATTATCGCTTTCGGACCGACTTGCTTCGCTGGGGAGCGAATGCCTGCTGGAGGCGCTGGACAGGCTGACGGCAGGCACCGCCGAGTGGAGCGAACAGGAAGACGGCGCGGCCGCGTATGCCCACAAAGTCACCAAGCAGGAGGCGGAGATTGACTGGCATGCCGGGGCGGAACAGATAGAGAGAACCATTCGCGCATTCAACCCGGCGCCGGTAGCGTTTACCAGTCTGAATGACGTGAAAATTCGCGTCTGGGAAGCCATAACCCTGGATACCGGAGTGCAAAACGGCAAACCCGGCGAAATCATTGCCTGCGGCCCCGAAGGACTGGACGTCACGACCGGAAGCGGAACCTTGCGCATTCTCACCCTGCAACTGGAAGGGAAGAAAAAACAGGGCATCAGGGAGATCCATAACGGCTATCCCCGCCTGTTCGTTCCGAAAAAATGAACCTCCGCGCGCTTGCCGCAAAGACCGTCTGGCGGGTTGCCGATACCGGACTGACCCTGGACGCGGCGCTGGCAGAGTGCCTGCCTGTTATCGAACGCCGGGACGATCGCGGGTTCGTCAAGGAACTTTGCTTCGGGACCCTGCGCTGGTTCGATCAACTGGAATTCCTTCTGGAACGGTACCTGGACAAACCCCTGAAAGCGCGGGACAGCGATATCAGGATGCTTATCCTGGTCGGTCTCTACCAACTGCACTACCTGGACACACCCGCCCATGCAGCCACTTCGGAAACGGTAAACGCGACGGCTGAACTCGGCAAGGAATGGGCAAAACCCCTGGTCAACGCGGTGCTGAGGCGCTCGCAACGCGAATACTTGCAGCTCAAAACGGAACTTGGCCTGTACCCCGCTGCGTACTATTCCCATCCGGGATGGCTGTTGGAAAGCGTCAAACAGGATTGGCCCGACTTGTGGGAAGCCATTTTACAGGCGAATAATCAACGGCCGCCGCAACACCTGCGGGTAAACGTATTGCGCAGTTCCAGAGAAAGTTACCTGGAAGATTTGCGACAGGCCGGGATCCGGGCACAATCATGTGACGCGACGCCCTGCGCGGTTCAGGTGCTGGATCCGGTTGACGTCAACCGGTTACCCGGTTTCGATGGCGGTCTGGTATCGGTACAGGATGCCGGCGCCCAGCTTGCGGCAATCCTGCTGGACCTGCAACCGGGAGACAGGGTCCTTGACGCCTGTGCAGCGCCCGGCGGGAAAACCGCCCATATCTGCGAACTGCAACCGGCCATTGCCGAAATAACGGCCCTGGACGTCGATGAGAAACGCCTGACGCTGCTACGCGACACCCTGAACAGGCTGAAGCTGGAGGCAACCGTAACCAGGGCGGATGCGGCCAGCCCGGACACCTGGTGGGACGGTGGCCTGTATGACCGCATCCTGGTAGACGCGCCGTGCAGCGCCACCGGGGTCATCCGCCGCCATCCGGACATCAAACGCCTGAAATCCCCGGAACAGGTCCCTGCCCTGCAGGCTACCCAGTCAGATCTGCTGGCCGCCCTGTGGCCGTTACTGAAACCGGGCGGCAGACTGGTCTATTCAACGTGTTCCATGTTGCATGCAGAAAACGACCGGGTAGTCGAAACATTCCTTGAAAACCATCCTTCGGCAAACCTGGAGACGATCCGGTCACGATGGGGAGCCGCTACTGCCCATGGCCGCCAACTGCTGCCTTGCTTGGATAATACAGACGGGTTTTATTACGCGATGCTGACCAGGACAGGTTGACAGGCATGTCATACAATGTCCAACTGTTTGAATTCATTTAACCAGTATTCGGGATACCAGTGGAAAAGATGCTATTTTGTTGATCAGCATCAAATGACAGGATGTAAAATTGCAGTTTCCTTCGAGGAAGAGCCGGTAAGACCAGTAGCGAGCATGGCGAAGAAAAACAGACATTTAGCCCAGTTCGGATTCAGCTTCAAACGCGCCGGCGCTCATAGTGCCCGCACAATGATGCTTGAGGAGCTAATCGCCTTATTGGCCTATGTCGAACGTCCTGATGCTGATAAAAAGGATTACCTCCGAGCCATTGATGATGAAAATTGTTTAGGCAAACGCTCCGGCAAAACCCGCAGTCTCACGTATCGACACCTGATTGATCTTTACTCACTTGATCGCACCAATGTCATTTTCCGGTCTCTGCTCTATTTTTGGAATCGTGACATAGGTGGCCGACCATTACTGGCGCTGCTTTGCACATACGCTCGGGACCCCATTTTCCGATCGACGGCAGCGTTCATTCTAAAGTTTCCAGAAGGAACAACGATTACCCGTGAGTCCCTTGAGGAGTTTATCGACAGCCAGGAGCCTGGCCGCTTCAGCAAGGCAACACTGAAATCGACCGCTCAGAACATCAATTCGACCTGGACCAAATCCGGCCACCTCCTTGGTCGCACCAGAAAGTTGCGCACCCGAGCTAATCCAACCGCCGGGAGTGTTTCCTACGCCTTGCTCCTCAGCTATCTCACTGGCGTGCGGGGTCAGGCGCTTTTTCAATCAGAATATATCAAGTTGCTTGATCGCACCTTTGACAGGACCATCGAGCTTGCCGAAGAGGCCTCTCGAAAAGGGTGGATCGTGTTCAAGCGCGTGAGCGATGTCATTGAGGTTCTGTTCCCGAACCTGATCAATCAAGAAGAAATGGAGTGGCTCCGTGAGCAGAATTAAACGACTTATACAGTCCTACAGCAAATATATCTCCATCCCGTGGCGCGATGATGCCGCTGCTGCACAGCGCGTGATCTTCTGTGTCTACAACGAAAATGAAGAACGCTCATTGCGGGCCAAAGTCGGCGAATTTGAAATTGTCACGCGCCAGGCAGACCACGAATGGGCCATGTTCGACCTGACGGACACCTTTGCCAACTGGCTCGCCTCACAACGGTACGCCAGGAGTTATTTCCAGGAGCCACATTTGCTCTCCACGTTGCTACCGAAGTACCTCGCTTTCATCGCCGATGAGTTCGAGAACTTCCTTCAAGAGAACGACACCGGAGCGAATTCCGTTGTGGCAATTCAAGGTGTCGGGTCGCTCTTCGGCTTTCTGAAGGTGAAAGAAGTCGTCGACAAGTTGGCCCCCATCGTTACCGGAAGGCTACTGGTGTTCTTCCCGGGCAGCTTTGAGGACAACAACTACAGGCTGCTGGATGGCTATGACGGGTGGAATTATCTCGCTGTGCCAATCACTGCGGACAAAGAATATTGAATAAGGGTTTGATAATGAACAATCGCGATATTTACCAAAAAAATCCGGCCACCCGAAAACTGGTCAACGAAGGTGTGGCAAGCGTCAACGACGAAAAGACCAGCCAGGCGCTGGAAGTTCTTCGTTACGAGTTGGAGACTTTCGTCTGTGATGGCCAGTACGAAAAGGGGATGTCACATGTCCTCGATACCTACCTGAAAAATATCGACCAGGCGCAGCAACCTGCTGTTTGGGTCAGTGGTTTTTTCGGTTCAGGCAAATCGCACCTCGTCAAAATGCTCCGTGCGCTTTGGGAGGACACGGTTTTCACAGATGGAGCCACGGCTCGCGGCATTGCCAACCTGCCCCAAGACATTGGCGATAATTTGACGGAACTGAGCACCCAAGCCAAGCGTCATGGGGGCCTGCATGCCGCATCCGGCACTCTGGGAGCCGGGGCGAGCGGCAGTGTCCGACTGGCGCTCCTACGCATTATCTTCAAATCCGCTGGCTTGCCTGAGCAATATCCGGTTGCCCGCTTCGTCATGTGGCTCATGCACGAAGGCATCCATGATCAAGTCCGCTCCCACGTTGAGCGAAACGGCTACGACTGGCACGAAGAACTGGACAACTTTTACGTGGCTGAGGGCCTTCATGACGCCCTCGTTCAGGCGAAGCCCAGGCTCTTTTCATCACCTGCATCCTGCGTTGAGACCTTGAATAACCTCTACCCTTACGTTCAGGATGTTTCCAGCGATGACATGCTAAAAGCTATTCGTCGGGCGCTGACGAATGATCGCAAATTCCCGCTGACATTGGTGGTGCTTGACGAGGTGCAACAGTACATAGGCGAAGACAGCCAGCGCTCCATCGACGTACAGGAGGCGGTGGAAGCCTGCTGCAAGAACATTGGCGGCAAACTGCTCTTCATCGGCACCGGCCAGACGGCAGTGACCGGCACCAGCAACCTGAAAAAGCTCGAGGCGCGGTTTACCATCCGTGTAGAACTCTCCGATGCAGACGTCGATGCGGTCATCCGCCAGGTCATTCTGGCCAAGAAGCCGGAAGCAAAGACGCCCATCGAACAGATCATGCAGACCAACCTGGGCGAGATCTCCCGGCATCTTGCAGGTACAAGCATCGGTCACAGACAGGACGACGTTCCTTATTTCCCCCAGGACTATCCCATCCTGCCGGTACGCCGCCGTTTCTGGGAGAACACTCTCCGGGTCCTGGATCGGACCGGAACCGACAGCCAGCTCCGTAACCAACTCAGCATGGTTCACAAGGTTATCCAGACTAACCTGAGTGAACCCCTGGGCCATGTTGTACCGGCAGACTATCTCTATTTCGACTCTGCCGACAAATTGCTCCAATCGCGCATTCTGCCGCGCAAGGTCCACGAAAAGACGATGAGATGGAACACGGGCACGGAAGAAGAACGACTCATGGCACGCGCCTGTGGCCTGGTATTCCTCATCAACAAACTCGGCAGCCAGAACAACGAAATCGGTATCCAGGCCACCATTGATACCCTCGCCGATCTACTGGTCGAAAACCTTTCTGGCGGTAGCAGCAGTTTGCGCAGCAAGTTGCCGAGCCTGCTCGATAATTGCGAGTTGTTGATGAAGGTCGGTGACGAATACCGCATTCAGACCGAAGAGAGCGCGGCCTGGAGCGACGAATTTCTGAGCCAACGTTCTGCCTTGTCCAACGAAGCGCACCGCATCGAAGCGGAACGCGACGACCGCATCCGCAAGAAATTCGCCGAGATGGTTCGCAAACTTTCTCTGACCCAGGGCAACTCGAAGGTCATCCGTGACATCTTTCCGGTGTTTGATCCTCAGCCTCCCGATGACGCCGATAAGCGCATTTCTGTCTGGGTTTGTGACGGGTGGAGCATTGACGAAAACTCGGTGCGAGCCGAATCAAGGCAAGCGGGCAATCAGTCATCGACCGTTTTTGTGTTCATTCCTAAGCGTTCGGCCGATGGCCTTCGCCACCATCTCATTGACTACAAGGCCGCTAGCGCCACGCTTGATAAGCGCGGTGTTCCCAATGGTCCGGAAGGTGCCGAGGCCCGTGCCGCTATGGAGACCACCAGGCAGACGGCCGAGGGCAAGATTCATGAACTGCTCGAAGATGCCTTCTCCGGATCCCGCGTCTTTCAGGCCGGAGGAAGCGAAATCTTCGGAAACGACCTACAAGATATGGTGCTGGAGGCCTCCGACAACGCGACGCAACGGCTCTACCCTCAATTTCACACCGCTGACCACTTGGGTTGGTCCAAAGTTTATGAAAAGGCCAGAAAAGGCGCTCCCGATGCGCTCAAGGCCGTAGGTGATGAAGGCGAGCCCGCCGGGAACCCGGTGTGCAAAGCCATTCTCGGTTTCATCGCCGGCGGCAAAAGAGGGGCGGACATACGAACAAAGTTCGAGTCTTCACCTTACGGATGGTCACGTGACGCCGTGGATGGCTGTTTGCAAGTGCTGTTGGTGGCCGGGCTTATCCGGGCGCAAGACGAGCGCGGCCAAATTCTCGACTCAAAAGAGTTGGAGCGCAAAACTATTGGCAAGGTGATGTTTAAAGTGGAGTCTGCCACTGTCACCACCGACCAACGGATAGAGATCCGCAAGCTACTGCCGAAGGTAGGGCTCTCGGCTAATCCGGGCCAAGAATTGGCGTATGTGCCGCAATTCCTAGAGAAAATGCTGGCTCTCGCTAATCAGGCTGGCGGAGAACCACCAAAACCGGCCCCGCCAGACACCGCGCCCCTCGAAGAAATCCGCCTCACAGCGGGCAATGAGCAACTGCTTGCCTTCTATAACCGGCGGGATGAACTGGGTAGCAGCATCGATACCTGGGCCAATCTAGGCAAACGCATCACCCAACGCTGGCCCAACTGGACCGAATTGATGCGCCTGATGGCCCACGCTTCCGGGCTTCAGGACGCAGACGTCATCCTGGCCCAGGTGAAAACCATCGAGCAGCAGCGCCAACTTCTTGAGGATCCGGACCCGAGCGCGCCGCTGATCACCAACCTGACACAACTGCTACGTGGTGAGCTCAACAAGCTCGATGAAGAATATGCCTCCCGTCACGAACAGGGGATGCAACGTCTAGCAGACGATGTCAACTGGCAGCAGTTGGAGCCCGAGCAACGAAATCATTTGTTATCTCAACAGCGACTCACCTTGTCTGACCGGCCCACAATAGCAGTGCAATCGACCAGCGATGTACTGATCACCCTGGACCACTGCAATTTGCTGATGTTTACCGACCGCGTTGCGGCGCTGCCCGGCCGCTTTGACAATGTCGCGGTTGGCGCTGCTGAGTTGTGCGAACCCAAAATTCAGTTTGTGAAAGTGCCCCGCCATACCCTGAAAACGGACGACGAAATCGATGCCTGGATAGAAGAAGTGAAGGGACAAATCAAGGCTGCGCTGGCCAAAGGCCCGGTATCGATCAGATAAAGGGCTACCCGGACCGTGCGAACCGCCGCCAATATCGAAACGCTGCTTGCGGAACTGGATCACTGCGTCGCCGATGATCTGGAGGATCAGGAACTCGACTTCAAACAGTGGGATATGCAGAGTCGCGATAAAGCCGTGAAAACCGTGGTACATATGGCTGTCTGTATGGCGAACGGGGGGGGTGGTACCGTAGTGTTTGGCGTATCGGATCGCGTTATCGGTAGAATCAACGCGTTACTTGGAGTACCACCTGAAATCGATGTAAATCTGCTCAAAAAGGCTGTTTACGATCAAACTGATCCCAAAATCACCCCTGTCTTTGAAAATCTCAGCATACCTGAAGGTACCGGGCGCCTGCTGATAATGCATATCTATCCCGGACTGCCACCTTATACAGACAGCGCCGGGAGAGGTACTATTCGGATTGGCAAAGACTGCCAGCCGCTTACCGGCACCCTGCGTCGCAAAATCAGCATTGAAACCGGAGAAACAGACTATACCGCGGAGCTCGTAACAAAAGTCGATAGCAAACTACTTTCTGCCGTAGCACTTGAAGCTCTACGAAATCAGGCCCGTAAAGAACTTGCGCCAGAAGACCTGATAAACGTCAGTGATACTCAGTTTCTTACCAGCCTGGGGCTGATCAAAGAAGGTAAATTGACTCGGGCTTCATTGTTGATGGCGGGCACCGAAGCCGCAATTCAGAAATACTTGCCAGGCCATTGCTGGACATTTCTTCAAATGGCATCGGATACGGACTACAGCATCCGTGAGGATCAAGTCAGCGCTTTACCGTTGTCTGTGCAACGCATTGAAGAAATGTTGGTACCCTTCAATCCTATCACTACTTATGAGCAAGGCTTGTTCCACTACGAATATCGTACCTGGCCAGAAATAGCCGTGCGTGAAGCCCTGATGAATGCCTTTTGCCATGCCGACCTACGCATTGCAGGACCTGTGATGGTCAAACTTTTCCCCGACAGGCTGGAAATCAGTAACAATGGTGGCTTTATCGCTGGCATTACCCCCAATAACATTCTCCACCATCAGCCAGCAGCTCGAAATCCGCTGCTGGTTGAGGCGTTGACACGACTTCGTTTGGTGAACCGGACGAATCTTGGTATTAACCGCATGTTCTCAACCTTGCTCATTGAAGGCAAGGAACCACCCCGGATACGGGAGATCGGCGAATCCGTGCTGATCAGTTTCCCAAAACGGGAGCTGGATGTGGCTTTCCGTTTTTTCGTTGCTGAGGAAAGTAAACAAGGCATCAAACTGGGGGTCGATGAATTATTATTGCTGCAATACCTGCTCCAGCATCCAGAGCTGGACACCGACACTGCCGCAGCACTTTGCCAGCGTAGCGAAGCGGAAATTCATGTGCGGCTTGTTGCCATGGAAGCAGCCGGCTACATCGAACACAGTGACGCGGATTTGAAGGTTTACTGGTTCATCCACACTGGTCTTTACAACCGTTTAGTGCAGGATGGCAAGAGCAAGACACGTCCGATGATCGACTGGGAAATGGCGAAAACTCGTGTGCTGAACATTTTGATGGAGCGTGCCCACCGAGGAGAACCGGGCCTGAGCAATCGGGATATCCGGCAGATTACCCGTTTTGATCGTAATCAGGTTTACCGATTAATGACAGAATTACGGCAAGAAAATCCCGGTTTGCAGTTACCCGGTAAGGGTAAATATGCACGTCATACGTTTAAACAATGCTGAATTTTATGCGTTTAAGCATTAAAATCAGCATTAAATAGAGTTTAATGCTCGAATGTTTGCTTTGAAACATTAAAAAAAACATTAGCGGGAAATAGCTTGGAACCTCTGGACAAAACATTAAGAAACCGACTTGAGCGAGCAATTAAAGATGCGCGTGATACTGCCGAGGGTGCCGCTCGCGCTGCACTGGAACAGCTCGGCGTAGGCGAAGCCACGCCATTTACCCACCTCAGTGAGCTGGATCGTGAACTACGCCGCAGACTCCGGGTTCACGGACGGCAGCTGGGCGACCTGCGCCACGCCAAGTCCAAGGTCCAGGAAATCGACCGCCTGATTGAGAAGGTCGCCTACGAGCACTGGCACCGAATGCTGTTTGCCCGCTTCCTGGCCGAGAACAATCTGCTGATGTATCCCGACCCGGATGATCCGGTGGCTGTCACCCTCGAAGAGTGTGAAGACCTCGCCGCTGATGAAGGCGCGGCAAACGGTTGGGAACTGGCCGCCCGTTTCGCCGCCCGCATGCTGCCACAGATCTTCCGGCTCGATTCTCCGGTCTTCGAACTGGTCCTACCACCGGAGCACCAGCAAAAACTGGAGCGCCTGGTGGCCAACCTGCCGCCAGAGGTGTTCACGGCCTCCGACAGCCTCGGCTGGGTCTATCAATTCTGGCAGGCCAAAAAGAAGGATGAAGTCAACGCTTCCGAAGTCAAGATCGGCGCACGGGAGTTGCCCGCCGTGACCCAGCTCTTTACTGAGCCCTATATGGTCAGCTTCCTGCTCGACAACTCCCTGGGAGCCTGGTGGGCGGCAAGGAGGCTCACCGAGACTGACTTCCAAAACGCCGGCAGCGAAGATGAACTGCGCGAGAAAGCGTCCATTCCCGGTGTACCGCTTGAATATCTGCGCTTTGTGCAGCAGGAGGATGGCGACTGGACACCGGCGGCCGGAACCTTTGACGGCTGGCCGGAGCAACTTGCCGACTTGAAGACCCTCGACCCCTGCTGCGGCTCCGGCCACTTCCTCGTGGCAGCATTCCAGATGCTCGTGCCAATGCGTGTGGAGCGCGACGGCCTTTCGGCCAAGGAGTCGGTGGACGCAGTGCTGCGAGAAAACATCCATGGCCTGGAACTGGATCAACGTTGCGTGGAACTGGCCGCTTTCGCCCTGGCCTTGACCGCCTGGAAATACCCAGGGGCTGACGGCTACCGCGTGTTGCCGGAACTACATGTGGCCTGCTCCGGCTTATCCGTGAGCGTCGCCAAGGAAGAATGGAAGCGGTTGGCAATGGGTAAGCACAACTTGCGGATTGCAATGGACTTGCTACACGACACCTTCAAGGATGCGCCGGTGCTGGGAAGTCTGCTTAATCCAGCAAAAACGGACGCCGCCAAGCTGGTGCAGTGGGATGAACTCTCCAGTGCGCTGGAACATGCCCTGAAGCAGGAACAAAGCGAAGAGCAGCAGCAAGTTGCCGTTGTGGCCAAGGGGCTGGCCAAGGCCGCAACCTTGCTTGCCGGGCGTTATCAATGGATCATCACTAATGTGCCCTATCTCGGAAGAGGCAAGCAAGTGGAGGTATTACAAAAATTTTGTGAACGCCACTATGACGATGCAAAGAATGACCTAGCGACTGTCTTTCTGGAGCGTTGCTTAGAGCTAAATTTGATTGGTGGCACCGCTTGTGTTGTCATGCCCCAGAACTGGTTATTTCTTCCACGATACAAAAAGTACAGAGTAAATCTGTTACATCGAGATACATGGAATCTAATTGGGAGGCTTGGTGCCGGAGCTTTCGAGACTATTTCTGGTGAAGTTGTTAAAGCAATTCTTCTAACAGTATCAAAAGACCACATTGATAATGGGTTGCGTCTTTGTGAAAGTAAGGCCGATAACTCAATTAGAGGAATTGATGTTGGGAGTATATCTTCGCTAGAAAGAAAATCTGAGGGGTTAATAACTTCTCCTGTTCGGGAGGTCAGTCAACTTCAGCAACTAAGTAATCCGGACTCTCGGATAGCATTGATTGAGTTGGACAATTCGTCCCTTCTGATTGAAAACGTCTCCAGTATAGAAGGTCTATCTACTGGAGATGGATTTAGATTTATCGCCAAGTTCTGGGAGGTAGTGCGACTGGGAAGTACTTGGATTCATTTCATTCAAAATGCAGACAAAATTTGTCATTACACGGGCCGATCTGAACTGCTACGCTGGGATAATGGTCGCCTCAAAGAATTCCACGCGGCACATAATTTCCCTTCCAAAATAATGAAGGGCAAGCCAATTCTCAGCCAACAAGGGATTCGGGTCACTCAGATGTCGAATCTCCCATGTACTATCTATACTGGGGAGTTTTTTGGCAAAAGTGCGTCATCTGTTGTCCCACATGATCAATCTGAGCTTTCGGCACTGTGGTGTTTTTTCTCATCTCCTGAGTACAAAGATATAATTAGAAGAATAGATCAAAAGGTCTATGTCTCATGTGGCACTCTAGTCAAAGTCCCCTTCGACCGCGATCACTGGACCAAAGTTGCCGAAAAAAAATACCCCAATGGTCTGCCAAAACCTTATACCGACGATTTCACCCAATGGATATTCCACGGCCACCCCTGTGGTTCGGTACTCTGGGATGAGGCGCGAAAGTGGACCGTCCACGGCCCGCTGCGTACCGATGACGCCGTGCTGCACGTCGCCGTTGCCCGACTCCTTGGCTATCGCTGGCCTGCCGAGCTAAATTCTAGTATGGAATTGGCCGACGAGCAGCGCGAATGGGTCAATCATAGCGTAGAGCTAGTTCGCTACGCCGACGATGACGGCATCGTCTGCATTCCGCCGGTACGGGGCGAGGCTTCTGGGTCCGACCGCTTACTAAACCTGTTGGCCGCTGCCTATGGCGATGTCTGGTCAAACGATATCCTGGCCGACCTGCTGAAGAGCGCCAACCACGGAGGAAAAACACTGGAGACTTGGCTACGGGAGAAGTTCTTCACTCAGCACTGCAAACTGTTTCAACAACGTCCCTTCATCTGGCACATTTGGGATGGCCTACGCGACGGCTTCGCCGCCCTGGTCAATTACCACAAGCTTGACGCCAAACTGCTGGAGACTCTTATCTACACCTACCTGGGTGACTGGATCAGCCGTCAGAAGCAGGACATCGCCAGGAGCGTGGACGGAGCCCAGGAGCGCCTGGACGCCGCAGAGAGCCTCAAGAAAAAGCTGGAACTGATCCTGAAAGGCGAAAAACCCTACGACATCTTCGTGCGCTGGAAACCATTGGAAAAGCAGTCCATTGGTTGGGACCCTGACCTCAACGATGGCGTGCGCCTCAATATCCGCCCCTTCCTCACCGTGCCCGACGTCGGAAAAAAAGGCGCAGGCGTCCTACGTGACAAACCCAACATTAAATGGAACAAGGATCGTGGCAAGGACATAGAATCCGCCCCTTGGTATTACGTGTTCAAAGGCGACCGCATCAACGACCACCACCTGACCCTAGCCGAAAAACGCACCGCACGTGAGGCGACACAATGAACAAAAGAATTCGGCGCGTCGGCTCCATCAAGAGCGAACTGATCAAGAAGTCTCGAGAAGCGGCCCTTGCGGCCGTACAAATCTTCAACAACCCTAACATCAGCTTCAAGTCGGAATCTTATGTGGTGCTGATGATTATCGCCTGGACCTATTTACTCCACGCCTATTTCCGTGATAAAAAAATTGAATATCGATATCACCAACAAAAAGGCAGGCGGCGCGAATTCAATAAAACCAAGCATGGTGCATACAAGCACTGGGATCTTGAACGCTGCTTGAATAATGCCGGGTCACCGATCGATAAAGACACAGCCAATAACCTGCGCTTTTTAATCGGGTTACGCCACGAAATCGAGCACAAAATGACAACCCGAATTGATGACATTTTGAGTGCCCGTTTTCAAGCATGCGTACTAAACTATAACGAGTACATCAAAAAGTTTTTTGGCGCCAAAAACGGGATAGAAAATCACCTCTCCTTCAGTCTTCAATTTTCAACGATCTCGACCGAACAAAAGGAACTGCTTAATGAATATCCAGGATTACCAGCAAACATCCAAGGTTACATTGAGGATTTTGATGCCGAATTGACGGACGAAGAATTCTTAAATACACGCTTCGCCTATCGGATATTGTTCGTTCCGAAAACAGCCAATCGTAAAGGTCAGGCAGATCACGTCATTGAATTTGTAAAAAGTGATTCAGCCTTGGCCGAGGACATGAACAAAGAGTATGCAGTAATCAAAGAAACTGAAAAGAAAAAATATACGCCCAAACAGGTTGTGGATTTGATGAAAGCCGAAGGTTATCCTGGTTTCTCACTGCACTATCACGCAAAACTTTGGAAATCTCTTGATGCAAAGAATGCTGCCAAAGCGTACGGCACTCTGGTGGCAGGAAAGGCTTGGCATTGGTATGAACGCTGGGTCGATGTAGTACGTGAGCATTGCCGCGAATACAGGGAAAAATATTCATGACGAGATTACAACGAGTGTATTACGAATGAGAGTGCTTGCTCATCTCCTGAAAGCAGTCCGTGATGCCGCAGTCTTCAACCCCGAGGTTCAGGTAGCTCCGGCCTGTATTCTCTGGCCGGATCGTGACCGTCAGTGGGAGGCCGCCATACCCGCTCTTCAGGCCGAACTGCCTGAACTCATGACCCTGGGCGACTATGCGCCCGAAGAACGTATTGGGCCAGCCATCTGGTTACGTTGCGTGATTGCCGGTAAGACCCCAGAGGTCTCTCTGCCTGAGGACGGGACGCCAATTTTTTATCTGCCAGGCATCAGTCGCCAAGACCTGCGAGCAATCGAAAGCTGCCCGGATCACTTGAAGCCGCTTGCCGAGTTGCAATACCGAGGCGTGATCTGGTCACAAATCAATGCCAAGGACTGGACAGTCCTGGCCTATCTGAAATCAGATCAAAGTGGGCTTGGGCTTGATGTAGCCCAGGACAACGATGCCAAGACTGCCATGCAGCTTGCGTTGCGTCGGCTTCTTGACGAGGATGTCGCCTTACTCAAAGGCAAGCGCCTGGATAAAGACTACTTCAACACCCTGTTGACGGGTGACCCGGTTCGCGATCTCCTGCAATGGCTCGATCAGGGGGATACGTTCCAGGCGAGTCGTGGCGAGAACGAATGGAAAGCCTTTGTCGAGGTGTGCAAATCCCAACTGGCCTTCAACCCCGGCAACGAAGGCGTCCTGGCCGGGAGCGCCAGGCTCGCAAACCACGAAGGCTCGTGGCAGACCGTCTGGGAGCGTTACTGCGAGGCTCCTCAGCACTATCCGAACATCCCCGCCCAAATCAGAAGGTGTCAGCCGCCAGAATTTGATCTGTTCACAGATGAGCAGGTGGCAGAGGGCTGGCCCCAATGGAATGACATCCAGGAAAAAGAACTTTGCCATAGCCTTATGGGTCTTGACAAAGTGCCCCCGCACGAAGCGAGAACCAGGATTGAAGAGTTGGAAAAACAGCACGGCTACAGGCGTTATCTGGTCTGGGCCGAACTGGACGAAGCCCCTTTGGCCCGCGCATTGGAACACTTGGCGGCCATTGCCGAGAGTACGAAAAACAGCCTTGCTGCAGGTTCGGTGGACGATCTCGCAACGGGTTATCGCAGTCAAGGGTGGCGGGTCGATGACGGAGTGATTCGGACCTTGGCGCAGGTGGATAGCTCTACTGACCTTGAAGCAGTGACGACTGCCATCCGATCCGTTTACCTGCCGTGGGTGGAAGAATCAGCCCGCTATCTCCAGAAACTGGTTGATAACGCATCCTACCCGGGAGGCACCTACCTGACGGTTAAGGAAACGCCTTTCAGCTCCGGGGACTGCGTTCTGTTCGTCGACGGACTCCGTTTCGATGCCGGAAAGCGTCTGGTCGAGTACCTGGATACATGTGGGCTTGAGGTCTCCGAGGAACCGACCTGGGCGGCCCTACCTAGCGTAACTGCTACAGGCAAGGCGGCAGTTACCCCAGTGAGAGACAAGATTCGGGATGTGGACGGCAGCCCTGATTTCGAGCCTTCGGTAGCGGATACCGGTCAGTCATTAAAGGGAGGTTACCATCTGAAGAAGTTATTGACCGAGGCGGGATGGTCGATCCTTGAACACTATACTGATGGCGATGGCCAGGGCAGGGCATGGTGTGAATTTGGGAACATCGACCACGAAGGTCATGACCGCGGATGGAAACTGGCCAAGCACATCGATGATCTGATTATGGAAATCAGAGACCGTATCATGGGACTGTTGGCAGCAGGTTGGAAGCGCGTTAGGGTTGTGACGGATCACGGCTGGTTGTTGCTACCTGGAGGATTGCCAAAAATCGAACTTCCCAGCGCACTGGTGGAAAGCAAGTGGGGACGCTGCGCCTCATTGAAGCCGGGCGCCTCGACCGAGGAGCGGCTTTATCCATGGTATTGGAATCCAAACCAGTATTTTGCCCTCGCTGATGGCGTGTGCTGTTTCAAGAAAGGGGAAGAGTACACCCATGGCGGCCTGAGCCTGCAAGAGTGCCTGACACTGCAGTTGACGGTAACGCGAGGCGCATCTGCCCAGGCAGCGGCATCTGTCGAATTTACGGACGTGGTGTGGAAAGGTTTGCGCTGCACTGTTGCCGTGGAGGGCAACTTCTCGGACTTATCACTTGATGTTCGCAGCCAAGCCGGCAATTCTTCATCCAGTGTGGTCGTCGGCGTTAAGCTCCTTCAAGACAAGGGAACAGCCTCCGTGGTCGTCGAGAACGAGGACATGGAGGGGCGTGAAGCAACAGTTGTACTGATTGATACTGATGGATCGCTGGTTGCGCAAATCGCCACGGTAATAGGTGGAGATAATTCATGATTGAAATGGACCAGATCGACAAAAAGGCGGCTACCTCGCTCGACGGGTACTTAGTTCGAAAGGATTTGGTTCGAACGTTCAGCCGTCAATTTCCGGTGCCAACGTACGTAGTCGAGTTTCTACTCGGCCGATATTGCGCCAGCACCGAGCAGGACGAGATCGATGAGGGTCTTGAGATCGTCCAAAGGCAACTCAAATCAAGAACGGTCAAAGCCGGGGAAGAAGAACTCTTCAAGGCCCGGACCAGGGAAAATGGCGAGATCAAAATCATCGACCTCATTACCGCTCGCCTGGATGCGAAAACCGACTCCTACATCGCAACACTACCCAGCTTGCGGCTGACCGATGTCCGCATCAGCCCCGAACTGGTGAATGAACATGAGCGGATGCTTACAGGCGGCTTCTATGCCGAGATCAGTCTGAACTACGATGCGTCTATCGCGCAGGAGAGTAAAGGAAGACCCTTCGGTGTTGCGTCGCTCCGGGAAATCCAGCTATCCAAACGGGATGTGCTCGATATCCTGGCAGAGACCCGCAAGTCCTTCACTACCGGTGAGTGGATTGAGTTTCTGCTTCGCTCCGTCGGCATTGAGCCAAATGGATTATCCTTGCGGCAACGCGATGTCTTGATACTGCGAATGGTTCCTTTTGTCGAAAGAAATTACAATCTGGTGGAACTCGGGCCCAGAGGAACTGGCAAGAGCCATCTCTTCCAGCAGGTTTCTCCGTATGCTCACTTGATTTCCGGTGGTAAAGCAACAGTTGCTAAATTGTTCGTCAACAACGCAACCGGCCAGCGCGGATTGGTCTGCCAATACGATGTGGTCTGCTTCGATGAGGTGTCCGGCATCTCCTTCGATCAGAAAGATGGTGTGAACATCCTGAAGGGATACATGGAGGCCGGCGAATTCAGCCGTGGCAAGGAAAGCATCCGTGCCGATGGCAGCATCGTCCTGGTTGGGAACTTCGATGTGGATGTCGAACACCAGCAGCGCATTGGTCACCTGTTTGGCCCCATGCCCCCCGAGATGAAAGACGACACAGCATTCATGGATCGAATCCACGCATATGTGCCCGGCTGGGATGTGCCCAAAATCAGCAGGGAGCTTTTGACGAATCACTTCGGTCTTGTGAGCGATTTCTTGTCCGAGTGCTGGAGTCAACTCCGCAATCAAAGCCGTGTCGGTGTACTGCAAGGCCGGGTGTTTTTCGGTGGCGCTCTGTCGGGCCGCGATACAAATGCGGTCAACAAAACTGTGAGTGGGCTACTCAAGCTTCTCCATCCCGGCGAGGGCGAGGTGGCCGACGAGGACATCGAGTGGGCCGTCCATATCGCCATGGAGGCAAGACGTCGCGTCAAAGAACAGCAGAAACGCATCGGCGCGGCGGAATTCCGTAACACCCACTTCAGCTACGCAATGGGCGACGATGGCGTGGAAAAGTTTGTCTCGACGCCGGAACTGCAAAGCGAAAACAGCATTGGCAGCGATCCCCTTGAACCGGGTCAGGTCTGGACCATCTCGCCGGGTGGCGGTGAAGAACACCCGGGGCTCTACCGCATTGAGATCAATGAAGGCCCGGGCACCGGTGTCAAGATACTCAACAAGCCCGTGCCTCCCGCCTTCAGGGAAAGTATGGGCTATGCTGAGCAAAACCTTTACGCGCGGTCTATGCAATTGGTCGGCGACAAGGAACCTCGACACCACGAATTCACTGCGCAACTCCGAGCCTTCGACGCGTCCAAGTCCGGTACGAAACTCGGCATGGCATCACTTATTGCGCTATGTACTGCTTTATTGAAGAAAAGCGTGCGCGGAGGTCTCATCATCGTTGGAGAAATTAATCTGGGTGGCTCTATTGAACCTGTTCACAACCCCGTTACGATTGCCGAGACTGCGGTTGAAAAAGGTGCGTCCGCGCTATTGATA
Source organism: Gammaproteobacteria bacterium (assembly GCA_965204045.1). Taxonomy (GTDB): domain Bacteria; phylum Pseudomonadota; class Gammaproteobacteria; order Eutrophobiales; family Eutrophobiaceae; genus JAAXHV01. The sequence goes on along the minus strand of CBDBDW010000002.1, from coordinate 1,865,107 downwards.
CCGGTTGTTTGCCGTCGGCAACTTTATGATTTGTCCGATGACATGGCTACCAAAATTGACATTCAATTTTATTCCGATGGTAGGGATGCCCTGTTGAAGGCAATGGTGGAGTAATCCGAATTAAGGCCCGTGTCTAAATAGAATAAAATCCGAAAACCACCACTCTCACCATCTGATTACATGATTTCAAAAGACTCGAAAGACTTCATCGGCTCAATCGCACGCTGCATGAAAGTCATCACGGCGTTTGACGCGGAAGATGTTGAAATGTCTCCGGCGGACGTGGCCGCAAAAACCGGTTTGACGCGAGCGACATCCAGACGGATACTGCTGACCCTGACTTCCCTGGGGTATGTGGCCAGCGACGGCAAGTGGTTCCGGTTGTCGCCAAAAATGCTCGACCTGGGTTTTTCTTACCTGGCTTCCATGCAGATTGGCGAGGTGGTCCAGCCGATTATCAATGCCGCAAGCAAGAAGGTTGGAGAAACCTGCGCGATATCGGTGCTGGATGGTCAGGATATTGTCAGTATAGCCCACAGCTCGTTCGATCGTTTCGACCAGGTGACGTTTTATCCCGGGACACACATGCCGGCCTGTATCTCGGCTGCCGGGAGGGTGATGCTGGCGCACCAGAATACGGAAAAACTCGATGCGTTTCTAAGGCATGTCAGGCTCAAGCGCTACACGCCGAAGTCGATTGCCACCAGAACGGATTTAATTGAGGAACTGGAACTGGTAAAGCGGCAGGGATATGCGCGCGTTGACGGAGAACTCGAAGTCGGCCTGTATACGCTGGCGGCGCCGATTTTCAACGTTGCAAAACTTCCTATTGCCGCAGTTACATTCGGCGGCAATGTAGCCCGCATCAACGATGAGAATATCGATAACTACCTGCCTGAATTATTCAATGTAGCGCAGAGGATAGGTCAGTTGCTGCCCAACAACCATTCACATTGGATTTGGTGAGATATGAGGACTGACAAATTATTCCTGGGGGTAGCTACCGGCAAGTTTATCAGTGTCCTCGGCCTGCTGTTGATGCCGGTGCAGATCGGGGCCATGATCGACGGCCTGGGCCTGGGGGAGGCCGCAATCGGTTTTCTGGCGACACTCGAATTTACCGCGCTGGGGGCCGGTCTCATATTCGTTGCGATAAACCCCTTGAAAACGTCGGCGCTGAGGTACGCGCTGATTGGCGCTGCCTTGATAGTAACAGGCCAAATAGCCTCCGCACTGGTTACCGGGTACGGCGTTTTGACGGCGTTGCGTTGTCTCGTCGGTTTTGGCGCGGGTCTCGCCAATGCGGCGGCAACGGTGACTATTGCGGCGAATTGCAGGGAGCCCGAGCGTACCGCCGGCTATGCGTTCGGCCTGGTCTACCTGGTAGGCGGCGCGCTCTACCTGGCGTCACCGTATATGACCGGGTACGGGTACCATAAAGGCGTTTTCCTGAGCCTGGCTATCATCGTTGTGGTGTGCATACCGTTACTTTTTGCCTTGCCCGATACACCGCTGGAGAAGAAAAAAAGGGCCGCCGCCGGACCGGATGCCATATTGAGCACAGCCGCTTTTCTGCTGTTCACTGCCGAGGTGTTCCTGATGATCGGTATGGGCGCGGCCTGGGCCTTCGGCGAACGCATGGGACTGGCCGTCAACCTGACAACCCATGAGATCGGGTTTTATTTTGCCTGCACCATGATTGCCTCCATTGCCGGCTCGTTGTTTGCGGGCTGGCTGGGCACGCGCTACGGCAGGACGTTGCCTTTCGTCGTCTGTACGGTACTGGTCGCCATCTGTTGCTATTTCATGGCTAATCCCGGCATCGCCCTGGTCTATGTAATCTGCCTGCTGAGTTTCCAGGTGTTCCAGGCGTTGTTCATACCGTTTTTGATCGGGACGGGCGCGGCCCTGGAAAGCAGCGGGCGCCTGTCCGCCGCCGTGGTGGCGGTAGAGATTTTCAGCTTCGGCGGCGGCGGGGTTGCGGGCGGCGTGGTAGTCGAGGCGTTCGGCCTGGCCGCGGTCGGCTGGCTGGCGGCCCTGGGCGGTATCGTCGCAATCCCGCTGCTTATTATGGTCTGCCTGCCCCTGGATCGGCGAAACCGCAGAGACAATGGGGACGGACTTGAAGTCCGTCCCCGGCAAAACCTGGGGTCAGAGTAAAAATTCTATGAATTATGACGCCGTAATCATCGGCGCGGGACACAACGGACTGACCTGCGCCAACTACCTGGCCCGCAAGGGGCTGAAAGTGAAAGTAGTCGAACGCCGCCACGTGGTCGGCGGCGCAGTCGTCACGGAAGAGTTCCATCCCGGTTACCGCAATTCAACCTGTTCCTATGCGGTAAGCCTGCTCAACCCGAAGGTGATCCGCGACCTGGAACTTCCGAAATACGGACTGGAAATCCAGGACAGGGAATTTACCGCCCTGGCGCTGGGCGCCGGCGATACATACCTGTTCACCGACAGCAATCGTGAACAATTTGTTGCGCAGTTACGCCAGGGCTGTCCGGGAGACGATACGGCCTATCCTGAATATGACACGGTGGTCCAACAGGTTGCCGACTTATTGCGGGATATCGTGCTGGAAACGCCGCCGAATGTCGGCGGCGGGTTAACGGACCTGTGGCGCGCCGGGAAACTGGCCAACAGGATGCGCCGACTGGAACCCCGGCTGCAACGCGAAACAATCAAGCTGTTTACCATGAGCGTGGGGGATTACCTGAAACAGTGGTTCGGCGGGGACCTGATACTCGCGCTGGAGAGTTATATCGCCATGGTGGGTAACATGCAATCGGTTTACGCCGGCGGTTCGGCCTACGTATTGCTGCACCACATGTTCGGTGAAGTGAACGGGCAGAAAGGACGCTGGGGGCACGTTACGGGCGGGATGGGCGGCATCACCCAGGCGATGGCGAAGTCTGCCGAGGCACAGGGCGTGGAGATTGAAGTCAGCGCCCCTGTCGAGGAAGTAATCGTAAAAAATAATCGGGCCTGTGGCGTAACACTGGAAGACGGACGTGAGATCCGTGCAAAAGTCACTGCGGCGAACGTCAATCCGAAACTGCTGTTCCAGAGACTGGTGAACCAGGAATACCTGGATGCCGATTTCAGCCGCCAGATCGATCATTACCGCTGTGTCTCCGGCACGTTTCGCATGAACGTGGCGCTGGACGAACTGCCGCGGTTTCGTTGCCTCGACGGGAAACCGGATTATGAGCGTTACCTGCAGGGAAGTGTGTTCGTTACCAACTCAATGCAGTACAACGAGCGGGCATACCAGGACGCCATGAACCTGGGCTGGTCGCAAAAACCCATCGTCCACATGATGATACCCTCCCTCTATGACGACACCCTGGCGCCCGAAGGTAAACACGTTGCCAGTATGTTTTGCCAACACTTCAACCCGGTATTGCCGGGCGGCAAGTCCTGGGACGACGTCAAGGAGCAGGTTGCGGACCTGATCATCGATACCGTCAATGAGTACGCTCCCAATTTCAGACAAGCAATTGTCGGCCGGATGGCGCTCAGTCCGCTCGACCTGGAACGGGAGTTCGGACTGACCGGCGGCGATATCTTCCATGGTTGCGTCCAGCCCGACCAGTTGTTCTCATTGAGACCCGTAGCCGGTTATGCCGATTACCGCATGCCGGTCAAGGGTCTTTACCTGTGTGGTTCCGGCGCACACCCCGGTGGCGGGGTAACCGGCTGCCCTGGCCACAATGCCGCGCGTGAGATCCTGAAGGACCTTTGATTTTGGTATTTTGAGGTCGGAGTAAAAATTTGAAGAATTCTGCTCTGACCCCCCGCATGGTCTTCCTCCGGCATGTGGATTACAATATCCGGATAAATCCAGAAATACGATGATTCCGGCGATATTCCTTGTATTGTTTTCCACCGCTGCCTGGGCGGCTGAGGAGGTTATCATTGAACATGTCTCCTCCGAAGTGGTCGATGGCGCCTGCTACGTGGATGCGCGCATAAATTTCAACCTGGATGACGACCTGCTGGAAGCGCTCGACCACGGCATGGAACTGGACGTGCGTATCATTGTCAGGGTCAGGGAAAAACGCAAATGGCTCTGGGACAGGGTCTACAAGGAAACAAAGATAAAATTCAAGCTGGACCACCTGCCGCTGTCAGACGTATATATTATTACCGACGTCAGGAAATCCGAGCAACGCCAGTTCGATACCCTGGAAAATGCCCTGAAGTACATGGGGAAAGTCGATCGGCACTTGTTATTGAACACGGGGGAAATAACAGGCGGACCGAAGCTGGGTGGTTTGATCAAGGGTGTGATTAACGTGAAAGACCTGCCGCAGCCGATGAAGCCCGTTGCCTTCCTGATTAACAAATGGCGTTCGGACAGCGGTTGGCACAAGTGGATAATCAGTCAATGAACAGCGGACGATTGATACTGCTGCTGGGCATCCTGTTGTTCGTCTGTATGCTGGCGTCACTGCTGATATTGAGCAGGGCCTTGCAGAACCCGGCCCAGTTCTACCAGTTCCATACCGGCCTGCTGATTTTCAATACACTCGGGTTGCTCACCCTTGTCGTGTTGATCGGGTTGAATATCCGCAACCTGATCAAGCAGGCCAGGGAACGTATCGCCGGCGCTCGTCTGACGGTGCGCATGGTCACCATGTTCGTGATCCTTTCGGTCACTCCGGTGCTTGTCCTGTACTACTTCTCCCTTGATTTCCTGTACCGGGGCATTGACAGCTGGTTTGATTTACGCATTGAGAACGCCCTGGAGGACTCCCTTGAGTTAAGCCGCCTTGGCCTTGAGAATCGCATGAAGGAGCTCCTCAGGCAGTCTGAGGAAATGGCTGAAGATATAGCGCGGACCCCTCACGCGTCGATTCCCCTTGAAGTCGACCGCCTGCGCAGCCGGAGCGGCGCTGATGAGCTGACCGTGATGACGAGACAGGGGATTATCATCGGTTCCAGTTCGGCAAACCCGGACAACCTGGTGCCGGAATCGCCCGACGAAAGCGTCCTGTTCCAGGTTTTGCAGGGCAACAGTTATATCGGTATGGACACCATCAGAAACGCCGGGCTGTCCTTCCGGGTCGTGGTAAACCTGCCCAGTTACGCATTCGGCGTTGGTCCGCGCATACTTCATGCCTTGTACCCCGTAACCGAACGGGTAAACGAACTGGCGCAAAGCGTTCAATCGGCTTTTACCCAGTATGAGGAACTGTCTTACCTGAGGGAACAGCTCAAGCTGAGTTTTGTCCTGATCCTGACCATGGTCTTCCTGTTCAGCATGTTCTCCGCGGTATGGGCCGCGTTTTACTCCGCCAGGAGACTGGTCGCGCCGATACGCGACCTGGCGGAAGGAACCAAGTCCGTGGCTGAAGGCGATTACCATACCACGCTGCGGGTGCCGGGCAATGATGAACTGGGCTTCCTGGTCGCCTCGTTTAACGACATGACCCGCAAGATCGCCAGCGCCAGGGATGCAGCCAAAAGCAGCCAGGACGAGGCGGAGACCCAGCAGAAATACCTGGAGGCCGTCCTGGAACGGCTGTCGTCAGGCGTGCTGGTCCTGGATTCGGATAATTCCCTGCGCACCGTCAACATCAGCGGCGGCAGGATTCTCGGCCTCGACATCCGTGAAATTACCGGCCGGCCGTTCGGGGGAATTTGTGAACGCTATACCCACCTGGAACAACTGCACAACCTGATCCGGTCCCACGTGGACCGGGGCGACCAGGTGTGGGACCAGCAGGTAACGCTGTTCGGCGCCAGCGGCCGACAGGTGCTCATGTGCAGGGGCACGTCCGTTGTCCCCGCCCGGGAAAAAGCCCCGGTTCACATCATCGTTTTCGATGACATAACGGCGTTGCTGCAGGGGCAACGGGACGCGGCCTGGAGTGAAATGGCGCGGCGGCTGGCCCACGAGATAAGGAATCCGCTGACACCGATACAACTGGCGGCCGAAAGATTGCGTCACAAGTATCTCAGGGCAGATCCCGGGGACCGGACCGACGCGCTGGACCGGCTCACCACGACCATCATCAAGCAGGTGGAGACCATGAAAGGCATGGTCAACGCGTTCTCCGATTATGCCCGGGCGCCGGTCATGGCGCCGCGCGAAGTTGACCTGAACCGCCTGCTGGAGGAAGTGGTGGACCTGTATAAGGACATGGACACCAGGGTCACCATCACCCTTGACCTCACGCAGGACCAGTCGGTCATCAGTGCAGACCCCGGACGGTTGCGGCAGGTCTTTAATAATGTAATAAAGAACGCGCTCGATGCAGGCAGACAGGGAGAAGACCTGGCTTTGTCCGTCTCCACTGCCCGTGTAAGCCAGCCGGCCATGGATTACATGGAAATCCGTATCAGGGATACCGGCAGCGGCGTAAACGAGGATATAATGGCAACCGTATTCGAACCGTACGTAACCACCAAACAGAAAGGCACAGGCCTGGGGCTGGCAATCGTGAAGAAAATTGTGGAAGAACATGGCGGACTGGTAATGATCAGGAACAACGTGGACGAACCGGGTGCCTGTGTGATCATCAGGCTGCCGGTCACCAGGAGTGATGTTGCGCAGGCGCGCGCCGCAACCGGGAGCGAGGGCGCATAACATGAACCCCGGCGAAAAAATACTGGTAGTAGATGACGAAGCAGAGATCAGGAACCTGATCAGGGAGATCCTCGAAGACGAGGGGTTCGAGGTGGAGACGGCGGAAAACGGCGCCGGCGCCCGGACGCTGCTGGAACAGTTCCGGCCCAGGCTGGTGCTGCTGGATATCTGGATGCCGGACGTGGACGGCATTACCCTGTTGAAAGAGTGGCGTGAGTCAGGCAGGCTGACAAACCCGGTCATCATGATGTCCGGGCACGGAAACATAGGTACCGCGGTCGAGGCCACGCGTCTCGGCGCCTACGATTACCTGGAAAAACCCCTGTCCATGGCCAAGCTGACCCTCACCATAAAAAATGCCCTGGACGCCTCCCGGCTGCGCAGGGAAAACCTGAGGCTGCGCCGGCACACACAGGAACCGCACCGGATTATCGGCAAGAGCAAGTTGATGGTGAAACTGCGCGAACAGTTGAATAAGGTTACCGGCCTGGAAACCCCGATGCTGATTGTCGGAGAACCGGGCACGGACAAGGAAGCGGTTGCCCGCTACCTGCACTCGGCCGGCGCGCACAAGGACAAGTCCTTTGTTACCGTAAGCGTACCGGCCAGGGACCAGGAATCCGTGCTTAACGAGTTGTACGGCGAAGAGACCGGGGCCGGCACGCAGGGCGGTTTCCTGGATGAGGCTGAAGGAGGAACCCTGTTCATCAAGGATATTGCCGATATGGACCTCGCAGCCCAGGCGCGCCTGCAGGACGTGCTGAAGAGCCGGGCCTATAAAAGAGTTAACGGTACCGCAGCGGTACCGCTCAATGCCAGGATCATCGCCGCCACCCGCTACAACCTTGCCGACCGGGTAAGGGAGGCAGCTTTCATGGATGAACTTTATTTCCAGTTGAACGTGGTGCCGATTACGGTGCCGCCGCTCAGGGAACACTATGAAGACGTGCCCGACATCCTGGAGTATTTCGTCACCTGGTTTATCGAGCGGGAGGGATTGCCTTACCGGTCTTTTTCCACCGCGGCGCAAAACAGGCTGCGGCGCTATCCCTGGCCCGGAAATACCCGGGAACTGAAAAACCTTGTGCAGAGAATGCTGATATTGGGAGGCGCTGCGACTATCGACCTGGATGAAGTTGAGGCTGCGCTGGGAGATGCGCCGGCAAGAAGAGATTCCGATAGTGTGAAGAACCTGGATCTCCCCCTGCGCCAGGCCCGGGAAAACTTCGAGCGGGACTACCTGGAGTACCAGTTGAAACTGGCCAACGGCAGCGTCAGCAAAATGGCCAGGAGCGTCCACATGGAACGCACCCATCTCTACAGGAAGCTGAAGTCTCTCGGTATCGATATAAAATCGTGAAGATTATCATTCTCGGGGCAGGTCAGGTCGGTTCGTCCGTAGCCGCCAACCTTTGCAGTGAAGCCAATGATATTACGGTAATCGATCGCAACCCGGCGGTCCTGCGCAACCTCCGGGAAAGGCTGGACCTGAAGACCATAAACGGCTCCGGGTCTCATCCGTCGGTGCTCGACCAGGCGGGGGCGCGGGACGCCGACATGATCATCGCGGTGACCAACAGCGATGAAACCAACATGGTGGCCTGCCAGGTCGCCTACACGGTGTTTCACACGCCGACGAAAATCGCCCGCGTGCGCAACAACGAATACCTGAGCAGCGACCGGTTGTTTGCCCTGGAGGCCATGCCGGTTGACGTCCTGATCAGCCCTGAACAGGTCGTAACCGAATATATCGCCCGCCTGATCGGCTTTCCCGGCGCCCTCCAGGTGCTTGATTTCGCCTCCGGCCGGGTGCAGATGGTGGCGGTGAAAATGACCGACCAAAGCGAGATCGCCGGCAAAAGGATCAGTGACCTGGCCGCGCACATGCCGAAAATCGAGTTTCGTATCGTTTCGATCTTTCGCGGCGGCCAGACAATCATCCCGGACGGCGACACGGAAATCCTCGCCGATGACGAAGTGTTCATCATTGGCGCTCCGAAACACATCAGGAGCCTGTTGAAATCCACCAAGCAGACGGACAAGCCGGTAAAGCGCATCATCATCGCCAGCGGCGGCAACATCGGACGGCGCCTGGCGAAACTGCTGGAGAACAGGTACCAGGTCAAGGTCATCGAACTGTCAGCGGAAAAGGCGCAGAAGGCCGCTGAAGAACTGAACAGCGCCATCGTACTCAACGGGGACGCCGCGGACGAGGAGCTTTTGATCGAGGAAAACATTGACGACACCGATGTCTTCTGCGCCCTGACCAATGCCGACGAGGCCAACATCATCTCCTGCATGCTGGCGAAGCGACTGGGGGCGCACAAGGTCATGGCCCTGATCAACAGGGCGGCCTACGTGGACCTGGTGCAGAGCGATGTCATCGATATTGCAATCTCGCCGCAACAGGCCACCATCGGCAGCCTGCTGGCACATATACGCAAGGGCGACGTCGTGGTGGTGCATTCACTGCGCCGCGGCGCTGCGGAAGCAATCGAGGCGGTTGCCCACGGCGACCGGACGACCTCCAACGTCGTCGGCAGGTCGATAGAGGAAATAGCCCTGCCGCCGGACACCAGCATCGGCGCCATAGTGCGTGACGACGAGGTGATCATCGCCCATCACGACACGGTAATCGCATCGGAGGACCACGTCATCCTGCTGGTGGGAGACAAGAAACGCGTGCCCGAGGTGGAAAGACTGTTCCAGGTGAAGATTACATTCCTGTAATCCAGGCCTGGTTTTCCTGCCATGCAACTCCTCGTCATCCAGAAAATCCTCGGGCTGCTGCTGATGCTGTTCAGTATCACCATGCTGCCGCCATTAAGTATTGCGCTGTGGTATGAAGACAAGACAGTCAAAACATTCATGCTGTGCTTCATGCTTATACTCAGTATCGGCGCCTTCCTGTGGCTGCCGGTGCGCAAGGTCAACAAGGAGCTGCGCCTGCGCGACGGTTTCATCGTCGTGGTATTGTTCTGGGCGGGACTGGGACTGATCGGCGCCATGCCGTTCCTGCTGGCGTCTTTCCCGGATATGTCATTTACCGATTCGCTGTTCGAATCCGTTTCCGGCCTGACCACCACCGGCGCCACGGTGATCACCGGGCTCGAACACCTGCCGAAATCCATCCTGTTCTACCGCCAGGAACTGCAATGGCTGGGCGGCATGGGGATCATCGTCCTGGCGGTTGCCATCCTGCCCATGCTGGGCATCGGTGGAATGCAGTTATACCGCGCGGAAACGCCGGGGCCGATAAAGGACTCGAAGCTGGCGCCCAGGATCACCGAGACGGCCAAGGCGCTGTGGTACATCTACCTGTCCCTGACCATCGCCTGCGCGGTCATGTACTGGATAGCCGGCATGTCGCCGTTCGACGCAATCAGCCACAGTTTCTCCACGGTCTCCATCGGCGGCTTCTCCACCCACGACCAGAGCATCGGCTACTTCGACAGCGGGTTGATCAACGCCGTGGCCGTGGTCTTCATGCTGATTGCCGGCATCAACTTCACGCTGCATTTCTACGGCTGGCGTTCCATGAGCCTGAATACTTACCGGAAGGACTCCGAGGTAAAAGCCTTCGTCGGCGTACTGGCCGGGTTGTGCGTGATCACCTGCATCTACCTGAGTGTCAAGCAAACCTATGATGATCCCCTGGACACATTCGGCCACGGTATCTTCCAGTCCGTATCCATCGCCACGACGTCGGGCTTTACCACCACCACCTACCAGAACTGGCCTACGTTCCTGCCGGTGCTGCTGATCTTTGCCAGTTTCATCGGCGCCTGCGCCGGTTCCACGGGCGGCGGGCTGAAGGTCATCCGCGTGGTGCTCCTGTACAAGCAGGGCAAGAGGGAGATCAAGCGCCTGGTCCATCCCAATGCCATTATCCAGATCAAGCTGGGCGGCAAACCGGTCGATGAATCCGTCATCAATGCGGTATGGGGCTTCTTTGCCTCCTACGTGGCCGTGTTCGCGCTGTTGCTGATCCTGCTCATGGCTACCGGCCTGGACCAGGTCACGGCATTTTCCGCAGTGGCCGCCTGCCTCAACAACCTGGGGCCGGGCCTGGGCGAGGTCGGCGCCAATTACACCGGGATCAACGACGTATCCAAATGGCTGCTCTGTCTTGCCATGCTGCTGGGGCGGCTGGAAATCTTCACCCTGCTGGTGTTGATGACGCCCACCTTCTGGCGCAGATAGTCCGGGGTCAGAGTAAGAAAATCGAAGATTTTTTACTCTGACCCCATGTATCCCGGACAACCAATGAAAAAAGCAGACCAGACAAAATGGGACCAAATTTACACAGACGGCAACGAAAAACCTGCTGAACCCTGCCGCGCACTCTCTTCCCATTCCCATTTGCTGCCTGCTGAGGGCGATGCCCTGGACCTGGCCTGCGGGCGCGGCGGCAACGCGCTTTACCTTGCCGCCCGGGGATTAGCCACGCGATCATGGGATATCTCTCCGGTTGCGGTAAAGGCCCTGTCGGACCGGGCGCGCCGCAACGGATTGCCCCTGGTTGCGCAACAAAGGGATGTCAGCGCACACCCGCCGGAGCCGGAAACCTTCGATATCATCGTGGTCAGCCGTTTCCTGGACAGGACCCTGGCCCCGGCCATCTGTGCGGCGTTGAGAGAACGCGGTTTACTGTTCTACCAGACTTTCATCCGGGAAAAAACAGCCGACACCGGCCCGAATAACCCGGCATACCGCCTTGAGGCCAATGAACTGCTGCGCCTGTTCCAATCCCTGCACCTGATTTATTACCATGAGGAAGGAAACGTGGGCGATACCGCCCGGGGTCTCAGGAACGAGGCGATGCTGGTCGCGCAGAAAAGGTAGAATACCGGGGACGGATTTGAAATCCGTCCCCGAACGGTAGATATTATGGATACGGCAACACTCGAGGCGATGCTGGAAAGGGGCCAGGACAACGCGCTGCTGCGTTTCACCCTGGGCAACCTGCTGTATCAACAGAAAGACTATACAAAAGCCGAACTGCACCTGTCGCGTGCCGTGGAAATGGACCCTGACTACTCCGCCGCCTGGAAAATATACGGCCGGACGCTGGCCGCTGCCGGGAAACATCCCGATGCAGTCAACGCCTTCAGACAGGGTATGGCAGTCGCTGAAAAGCGCGGCGACATCCAGGCGGCAAAAGAGATGAGCGTGTTTCTAAGGCGCCTGCAAAAATAGAGGGATCAGAGTAAAAATTCTGACGGAAATCAGGGGTCAGAGTAAGAAATTCGCCAGAATTTTTACTCTGACCCCAGGATCACGACACTTTCATGGCGCCCACCAGTTCCGTTACATTGTCAAGGCCGTGTTCGTCCAGGTATTGCACGATGCCGGCGTTGATCTTTTTGCACACCAGCGGGTCGTAGAACAGGGCGGTGCCGATGCCTATGGCGCTGGCGCCGGCAAGGAAAAATTCCAGGGCATCGTTTACCGTCGTGATTCCGCCCTGCCCTATTATCGGTATGTTCTTTTCCCTGCATACCTGGTACACCTGCCAGGTCTTCAGCAGGGCGATGGGCTTGATGGCCGGGCCGGACAGCCCGCCCTGGTTGGTCCCGATAACGGGCGTGCGCGTATCCAGCTCGACTGCCATACCGGTGATGGTATTGATCACCGCCAGGGCGTCACTGCCGGCAGCGATGCAGCGGCGCGCATTTTCAACGATATCGGTCTGGTTCGGCGACAGCTTGGTTATGAGCGGTTTGTCGGTCTCGCCCCGGCAAGCCGCTACGACCTGCGCCGACATCTCCGGGTAATTGCCGAAGCTGACGCCCCCCTCCTTGATGTTGGGACAGGAAATGTTGATCTCTATGGCGTCAATCGGCGAGTCATGGAAGATGCGGGTTACCTCCGCGTATTCCTCGATCGTGGACCCGCACACGTTGGCGATAAACCGGGTCTCGGAAAAATCCAGTCCCGGCAGGTATTCATCCACCACCTTGCGCGCCCCTGGGTTTTGCAGCCCGATGGAGTTCAGCATGCCCATGTACGTTTCTGCGATACGGTGCGCGGGGTTGCCGAGACGCGGCTCCAGCGTCGTTCCTTTGAGACAGACAGCGCCGGCATCCCGGTTGGAGAAACCCTTGACCCTTGTGTATTCCTCACCGAACCCGACGCAACCGGACAGCAGCACCAGCGGCGTGTCGAAGCGCATACCGCAGAAATCGATAGTGAGCCCGTTACCGGTTTTAGACATATATCTCAATTTGTGGGGTCAGAGTAAAATCACCACTGATCCTGCCATCGACCTGGATGGTAGCGATTTTACTCTGACCCCGGCTATCATAATTGTATATAATCACGCGTCAGCCGTGTTCATTGCTTGTATTTTAACCCGTATATTGAAAAAATCCCGGCGTTTTCATTTACCGTTTCAATGGCTGATAACAATAACCACGCTTTCGTTGAGTTCTCGGATGTCAGCAAGAGCTATGACGGGCAGACGTTTTCGGTCCTGGACTTCAGCCTGAGCGTCAAGCGCGGCGAATTCGTCACCCTGCTGGGGCCGTCCGGGTCCGGCAAGACCACCTGCCTGAAGATGCTGGCCGGCTTCGAGGAACCCAGCAGCGGCGAAATCTGGCTGAACGGCCGGCCCGTCAACCAGGTGAAGCCATGGAAAAGGAACATAGGCGTCGTGTTCCAGCACTATGCCCTGTTCCCCCACATGACGATCGCCGAAAACCTCGCGTTTCCCCTGCAGGCGCGCCGTATTGCCGGTAATGAGATAGAACGGAGCGTTATGCGCGCCCTGGACATGGTGCAGTTGCGGGATTTTGCCGGGCGCCGCCCCGCGCACCTGTCCGGGGGCCAGCAGCAACGGGTCGCCATCGCCCGCGCCCTGGTGTTCGAGCCGGACCTGATATTGATGGATGAACCCCTGGGCGCCCTGGACCGGCGCCTGCGCGAAGAGATGCAGTACGAGATCAGGAACCTTCAGCAGCGGCTGGATGTGACTATGATCTACGTGACCCATGACCAGGGCGAAGCCATGGTATTATCGGACCGGGTCGCGGTCATGGACCAGGGGCGCATCTGCCAGGTGGCCTCGCCGGAGGCCCTGTACGAGGAACCGCAACGCCTGTTCGTGGCCAATTTCATCGGCGAGAACAACCAGGTCGAGGGGCGGATAGTCGAGTGGAGCCCGGACGAGTGCCGGGTGGAGGTGGCCGGACAAACTGTGCGGGCATTCCCCGTGGCAGTCAATGAAAACGATTCGCATACCTGTCTCACCATCCGACCGGAGAGAGTGGCGCTGAACCCGACTCCGGACCTCTACCCCAATTGCTTTGAGGCTGAAGTGGAAGATATTATTTTCATGGGCGATTACCTGCGCATTCATGCCGCGCTCCTTGGGCATTCGCAGTTTATCGTCAAGATCCCCAATGTCATCGGACACGGGGGAATCCTGCCGGGGGATACCGTCACGCTGGGCTGGCTGGTCACCGATTGCCGCGCGCTGGATGGCGGGAGGGCGGAATGACGAACATACTTACCGGGGACGGATTTCAAATCCGTCCCCCTTTTTACCAGGAGGAAATCTGTTGAATACCATAAAGACATCCGTCCGGCTCGCCGCAGCCTGGACCTTGGCCCTGATACTCGCGCCTGTCCCTTCCGGAGCGCAGGAGGATAACTTCATTACCGTAGTGTCCTGGGGCGGTTCCTACGCCAGGAGTTCCGTCAAGGCATACCATGAGCGCTTCGTCGAGGAGACCGGCATTCAAATCAAGCTGGATGAGTACAACGGCGGCCTTGCCCAGGTCAGGGCGCAGGCCGAAACCGGCAACGTGACCTGGGACGTGGTCGATATGGAGGCAGGCGATACGCTGCTGGGTTGTGATGAGGGACTGCTGGAAACAATCGATTACGAAACTCTCCCCGCGGCGCCGGACGGCACCCCGGCGACGGAGGATTTCCTGGACGTCTTTGATGTCGATTGCGGCGCAAAAAGCCTCATCTACAGCACGGTATATGCCTATAACGATACGCTCTTCCCTGATCTGAAGCCTGCGACCATGGCCGATTTCTTCGACCTCGGGAAGTTTCCGGGGCGCCGGGGCATGCGGCGGACGCCCAACGCTAACCTGGAATTCGCCCTGGTGGCGGACGGAGTGCCGGCGGACCAGGTCTATGAAGCCCTGTCAAGCGAGGAAGGCATTGCCCGCGCGTTCCGCAAACTGGACACCATCAAGGACAAGGTCGTCTGGTGGGAAGCCGGCGCGCAGCCTCCACAGATGCTGGCCGACGGCGAGGTTGTCATGAGCACCGCCTACAACGGGCGAATTTTCAATGCCTGGGCCCTGGAAAAACAGCCGCTGACCATCGTCTGGGACGGCCAGGTTCTGGCCACGGGCTACCAGGTCATTGTCGCCGGCACGCCCAAGCTGGAGTTGGCCCGGCAGTTTGTCGCATTCGCCACCAGCACCCGGTCCCTGGCCAACCTGACAAAATATATTTCATATGGTCCCTTGCGACGTTCATCCCTGGCGCTGGTGGACAAACACGAGGAAACCGGCATCGAGATGGAACCGCACCTGCCCAATGCGCCGCAGAACATGGCCAACGCAGTCCTGGAAGACCCCGAATGGTGGGCCGACAACCAGGACGAGATGAACGAACGCTTCGCCGCCTGGCTGATTAAATAGTGGCAAAAGAATAATGGCCAAGGCCCGCACCGGCGCCGTATTGCTGGCGCTGCCCCTGACCGCGTTCATCCTGGTGACGTTTATCGCTCCCCTGGGCAGCATGTTCATGCGCAGCCTGTACGATCCCCTGGTTGCGGATATCATGCCCGAAACCGTTGCCGCGCTGGAGGAATGGGACGGTACGGGCCTGCCGCCGGAGCAGGTTTTCGCGCTGGCGGCCCGGGAACTCGAGCGGGCGCGGGAAGAAAAGACCATCGGCAAACTCGCAACCCGGCTGAACCGGGACACCTCCGGACTGCGCAGTGCGGTCATGCGCACCGGCAGGGGTCTGAAACGCGCTGGAGGACCCCCATGGTCCGAGTCCCTGCCGGCCATAAATGCGGCGTGGGGAGAACCGGCGACCTGGCAGGCGCTGGCCCGCACCGGCGCGCGGGTTACGCCTGTGTATTACCTGAACGCGGTCGACCTGACCTTCGGCAGTGACGGGGGCATCGTCCGCCAACCGGAAGAACGCCGCATCTATACCGCCCTGTTCATCAAGACCATCCGGGTCAGCCTGACCATTACACTGCTGTGCCTGGCAATCGGCTACCCGGTGGCTTACCTGATCGCCCATTCGCCGCCGCGACTGAGCCGCCTGCTGCTCGTGCTGGTGCTGGTGCCTTTCTGGACGTCACTGCTGGTGCGCACCACGTCCTGGATCGTGCTGCTGCAGCAACAAGGTGTGGTCAACGACCTGCTGGTACGGTTCGGTCTCATACCGGACGAGCAGCGACTGACCATGATCCATAACATGACCGGCACCCTGGTAGCGATGACGCACGTGCTGCTGCCGTTCATGATCCTGCCGCTTTATTCCGTGATGCGCGGCATTCCCGCGGTACAGATGCAGGCCGCCATGTCGCTGGGAGCCTCCTGGCCCAGGGCTTTCTACCGGGTTTACCTGCCGCAGTCACTGCCGGGCGTGGGGGCCGGTTGCCTGCTGGTCTTCATCCTGGCCATAGGCTATTACATCACACCGGCGCTGGTGGGAGGTCAGAGCGGCCAGTTGATATCCAACTTCATCGCCTACCATATACAGACTTCGCTGAACTGGGGCCTGGCCGCGGCGCTCGGCTGTGTCCTGTTTGTCGCGGTGCTGCTGTTGTTCCTGCTCTACGACCGGGTGCTGGGGCTGGACAGGATGAAGCTGGGATGAAGTTGATACGGATTAACCCGGGACAATGGGCGCTCAGGCTGTTCTGCGGTCTGGCGTTCCTGTTCCTGATCGCGCCGATCCTGGTGATCATCCCCCTGTCCTTCAACGCCGAACCTTATTTTACGTTTACCAGGGGCATGCTGGAACTGGACCCGGACGCATATTCCCTGCGTTGGTATGAGCAGGTGATTTTCGGTGACCAATGGCAAAACGCGGCGCTGAACTCCCTTATCATAGGCGTGTCGGCGACGGTGCTGGCGACGGTACTGGGCACGCTGGCTGCCCTGGGCCTGTCCAGCCCGGCGCTGCCCTGGCGCCGGCCTCTCACCGCGCTGCTGATTTCTCCTCTCATCGTGCCTATCATCATCAGCGCGGCAGGTATGTTCTTCTTCTATTCCAGCCTGAGCCTGACCCAGACCCACGCCGCCCTGATCCTGTCCCACGCGGCGCTGGGCGCGCCGTTCGTGGTGATCACGGTGACTGCGTCCATGGCCGGTTTCAATCGCGAACTGCTGCTGGCGGCGGCCAGCCTCGGAGCCGGGCCGGCGCGCAGCTTCTTCAGGGTCCAGTTGCCAATCATCAGCCCGGGTGTCATTTCCGGCGCACTGTTCGCATTTGCCGCGTCGCTGGACGAAGTGGTGGTCGTACTGTTCATGGGCGGCATCGAACAGCGCACTATTCCCAGGGAGATGTGGTCCGGCATACGCGAAGAGATCAGTCCGGCCATCCTGGCAGCGGCGACTTTCCTGATACTGATTGCGGTCCTGTTGCTGATTGCAGTGGAGTTGCTGCAAAAGAAATCAACGGGGTCAGAGTAAAGATTTACTCTGACCCCTGGGATATTCCTTCATCATGCCGGGCTTGACCCCCGCCCAACTCCATACGGGGGCAGGCCCGGCATCCAGTGAAATATTGTGTCGCCCGGCGGGCGACTCTTGTTACTACGTCCCTGTTCCTGGGTACCGGCCATTCCCTGGCCGGTATGACAATGGGAGGCGGGAATGACGGAAAGTTATCAGCCCGTTTCCGGTTTCGGTTCCCGTGCAAGTAATTCATATACCGCTTGCTGCGGTGTAACCTTGCCGTCGATGACGTTCCCGACCTGTTCGCTGATGGGCATATCAACTCCGTACTTCCCGGCAAGCGCGCAGACGACACGGGTGGTGTGCACTCCTTCAACAGCCTGGCCGATTTCCGCCAGCGCCTGTTCCGGGGCGCTGCCCCCGGACAGCGCCAGGCCAAAGCGCCGGTTGCGGGATTGATCATCGGTGCAGGTCAGCACCAGGTCGCCTACCCCGGCCAGGCCCATAAAGGTATCAACGCGTCCCCCCAGTGCCTGCCCCAGGCGCATGATCTCGGCCAGCCCCCTGGTCATCAATGCGGCGCGGGTGTTGGCGCCATAGCCCAGGCCGTCGGAAATGCCGGCGGCGATTGCCATAACGTTCTTCACCGCGCCACCGACCTGCACGCCGACAACATCGTCATGGGTATACGTCCTGAATACTTCGCAGTGAAACAGTGCAGAAAACCCGGCGGCGACGTCCGGGTCCTGCGATGCGATGGTAACCGCAGTGGGCAGCCCCTCGGCCACTTCCCGCGCGAACGACGGTCCGGATAATACCGCGACAGGCACTCCGGGCAGGTATTGCTCTACCAGCAGGTGGTTAAGCGTCAGGGTGTTCGGTTCGATGCCCTTGCACGCCAGGCAGATATTGAAATCCCGGTCGGGCAGTGTTTGCAGTTCCCGCAGCACGTCCGCCAATCCGGCGCAGGGGGTCGTGAGCAAAACATGTCTTACTCCGGCAGGCAAAGGCGTAAAACGGCGCACGACCGTCAGCTTGTCGGGGAATGCATGCCCGGGGAGATGGTGGTTGTTGCACCCTTCCTCCATCAGCCTGTCCAGGTGCGAGTCGAGACAGTCCCACAGGAAGGTCGGATGCCCGTTGCGCGACAGCACCAGGGCCAGGGCAGTGCCCCAGGAGCCCGCGCCGACAACCATTACCGGGCAAACCCGCATTTCACTCAATGCTGTTGTTCCCTCTCTGCGGCGCGTTTCTGGCGGTGCTGCAGGTACAGCGCATCGAAATTCACCGGCGCCAGCAGCAGTTGCGGGAATCCGGCGCGGGTGACCAGGTCGGATATCATTTCCCGCACGAATGGAAAAAGGATGTTGGGACACACGGTAGCCACCATGCGCCCGAGGACCTCCCGGGGGAAATCGGCCATGAGGAAAATACCGGCCTGTTGCACCTCCGCCAGGTATATGGTCTTGTCTTCATGGCTTACCGTGGCGGTAACCGACAGGGTTACGTCATACAGGTTTTCCCCCAGTTCGTCCGCCGAGTTCGCTATATCCATGTGCACGGAAGGTTTCCACTGCTCCCGGAAAATCTGCGGGGAATTCGGCGTCTCCAGTGAGACGTTCTTCACGTAGATCTTCCGGATTTCGAACTGGCCGCGCTGGCCGTTTCCTTCAGTTGCCGCCTGTAGGTTTTCCTGTTCCTCTGCCATTAGGTTTTCTCCTGGTTAGTCTCGGGTGACCGGAAGGTTGGCATTACGCCATGCTTCCAGGCCCCCTTTCAATGAATAGATTTTCTCAAATCCGGCAAACTTCAGCACGCGCCCGGCCTTGACACCGTCCGAATCCCGGTTGCAACACAGGATTATGGGCCCGGATTTGTATTTTTGCAGTTCTTTCTGCCGTCCTTCCAGTTCCGCGGCAGGGATATTTCGGGCGCTCAGGATATGGCCCGATGAATAATCGGCATTGGTGCGCAAATCCAGCAACAGCGCCTTTTCCTGGTTCATCATGCGCGTGACTTCCGTCGGCCCCACCTGGGCAAGTCCGGACATTGCGGACCCGAAAATATTCCACAACAGCAAGGCCAGGATAGCGACGAACAAGGAGACCAGCCAAAGGTGATTGGCGATGAATTCAGGCAGTTTTTCCATCAGGGTATTATATTTCAATTTATGGGACAGGTGGGGTCAGAGTAAGAATTCTGACGAATTTCTTACCCTGACCCCTGGATCGCGAGAGAGTTTTTACTCTGACCCCGCATATCTGTTAGAATATCCCCCTTACCTGATTTCTGTTCAATACATACTATCCGACACCGTTTCTCAGGCCGCCATGCAACTGAAGCATCGCCCGATGGTCTTGATCATCCTGGATGGATGGGGCTATTCGGAAACTACCGCCTACAATGCCATCCATAGCGCCAGAAAGCCGGTGTGGGACCACTTGTGGGACAAATATCCCCGTACCCTGCTGAACGCATCCGGCATGGACGTGGGGTTGCCCGCCAGGCAGATGGGCAACTCGGAAACCGGCCACATGAATATCGGCTCCGGGCGCATCGTCGACCAGGAGTTCACCCGCATCACCAAGGCGATAGAGAACAGGTCGTTCTTTGATAACCGGGTACTGACGGATGCCCTGGAAACTGCGGCGCAGAAGGGCCGCGCGGTCCACATCATGGGCCTGCTGTCTCCGGGAGGAGTGCACAATCACCAGGAGCATATCTTTGCCCTGCTGGAGTTTGCCGCGGATTATGACGTCAGGGACATCTACCTGCATGCTTTCCTGGACGGCAGGGACACGCCGCCGAAGAGCGCGGAAGAGTACATGGATGAGGCGTACCTGAAGATGCTGGACCTGGGCAAGGGCCGCTTCGCCAGCGTGGTCGGGCGCTATTACGCCATGGACCGCAACAGGCACTGGGATCGCACGCAGGTCGCCTACCGGCTGATCACTGCCGCCGAGGCCGAGTACGAGTCGGTCGACGCGTTCATCGCGGTGGACATGGCGTACGCACGCGGCGAGACGGACGAGTTTGTGAAACCCACTACGATCGTTCAGCGCGACGGCAGCGCGGCGCGGGTCGAAGAAGGCGACGTGGTGATCTTCGGCAACTACCGGGCAGACCGCGCGCGGCAATTGGCAGAGGCGTTCACCGCAGTGGATTTTGACGGTTTTGAGCGCGGCAACCCCATCGACCTGGGCGCGTTCATCAGCATGACCGAATACCGCTCGGATTTTGACTTCCCGGCGCTGTTTCCTCCTGCACGGTTGAAGAACGTGCTGGGCGAGTACCTCGCAAATGCTGGTTTGACGCAGTTACGCATCGCCGAGACGGAAAAATACGCCCACGTTACATTTTTCTTCAACGGCGGCGAAGAGCGGATATTCAAGGATGAAGACCGTATCCTGGTGCCGTCACCCGGGGTGGCGACATACGACCTGCGCCCGGAGATGAGCGCGCCCGAAGTGACCGAGCGACTCACGACTGCGATTGCCACGGAGAAATACGACGTGATCATCTGCAATTTCGCCAACGCCGATATGGTAGGCCATACCGGGGACTTCGATGCGACAGTCAAGGCCATCGAGACCATCGACGCCTGTCTCGGAAAAATTCTCGAGCAGACCCGCCGCGCCGGCGGTGAAACACTGATCACGTCCGATCACGGCAATGCCGAGCAGATGCGCTCATTCATAACGGAAAAGATCAGGGAACAGGCTCATACGGCCCACACCGGCAACCTGGTGCCGCTCGTCTACGTGGGACGGCCGGTCGAGGTGGCGCCCAGCACCACCGCTGCCCTGTGCGACGTCGTGCCGACCATGTTACATCTCATGGGGATGGAACAGCCGGAAGAGATGACCGGCAGCCCGCTGTTCAGGCTCTGTTGATTATTTTACTGCTATTTTTCCTGGTTGTCCCCGCCTTGTGCGCGGCGGATGAGAAAGCGGCCGCCGAACAGGAAATCAAATCGGTCAAATCCCGGATCGAGACCGTTCAGACCCGGATCAGGTCGGCGCAAAACGAGGTTGAAAAAATGCTGACCGAACTGCGCAGGTACGAAACCTCGGCTGCCGAAGTCAACGCGGCGCTCAGACTGATTGATTCGGATATCGATGCCGGACAGGAAAGGCTGGGGCTCCTCAACGGAGAACTCGAGCAACTTGGTGAGGAGCTGCGCCGGGAAAAAGAGTTGCTGTCCGAGCAGGTACGCGCCATGCACCGGACAGGCAGGAACGACTACCTGAAGCTGCTGCTTAACCAGGAAGACCCGGCGCGGTTCGGAAGGACCCTGGGGTACCATGACTATTACAACCGGGCCAGGACCGACAGGATAGCGGCGATCGGGCATTCGCAGGAACGGATCGGGGCATTGCGGGAAACAATCAGGTTCGAGACGGAAGGGCTGGTTTCCCTGCGCTCCGGCAAGGAGGCAAAACTGGCGGAACTGACCGAACACCGCGAGGCCCGGCAGCAACTGCTTGCCCGGTCGAGACGTTTTATCGATGACCAGGACCGGCAGTTGCAGGCCCTGTTGAATACGGAACGGGAACTGGAAACATTGATCAACAGGCTGAGCCGCAGTGAGGATGTGTTTGACCGGGAAGCCCCGTTCGCCAGCCTGAAAGGAACACTGCAGTGGCCGGTGCATGGTAAGATCATAACCCGATATGGAGAACTCAAAAAAGGCGGAAAACTCAAATCCCGGGGAATTACCTTCGCTTCCGCAGCCGGAACCGAGGTGCATGCAATCAGCTCCGGAACGGTCGTCTACGCGGACTGGTTCAGGAACCTGGGCCTGTTGCTGATCCTGGATCATGGCGACGGGTACATGAGCCTTTACGGATATAACGAAGTGTTGCTCAAACAGACCGGTGACCGGGTGGGCAGGAACAATCCCATCGCCAGGGCCGGGGATACCGGAGGCCAGCAGCAATCCGGCCTCTATTTCGAGATCAGGCGGGGGGGAGACCCGTTGAACCCTTCTTTGTGGTGCAGGAGTTGATATGAAAATGTACCCCGTAAAAGCAGTTTTATTCTGCTTGCTTATCACCGGGTTGTGCGCGCGCGCCGAGACCGGTACCGGCACTGAAACGGGAGAACTGCCCGTCGATGAGATCAGGGCATTTGCCGAGGTTTTCGCCAAGATCAAGAAAGACTACGTGGAAAACGTGGAAGACAGCGTGCTGCTGGAATATGCGATCAGGGGCATGCTGGAGGGACTGGATCCGCATTCGTCCTACCTGGACGAAGAAGCCTACCTGAACCTGCAGGAAGGGACCTCGGGGGAATTCGGCGGCCTGGGCATCGAGGTGGGAATGGAAGACGGATTCATCAAGGTAATCTCGCCCATCGACGACACACCGGCGCAAAAAGCGGGGCTGCAGGCCGGCGACCTGATAATCCGGCTGGACGACACCCCGGTCAAAGGGATGTCCCTGAATGACGCGGTGTCGCGTATGCGGGGAGAACCGGGTACCGACCTCACCCTGACCATCATCAGGGACGGCGCGGACAAACCGCTGAAAGTGACTATTACCAGGGATGTGATCAAGGTGAAAAGCGTCAGGACCCAGGTCCTGGAACCGGGTTTCGGATACCTGCGCATCTCGCATTTTCAATCCCGCACCGCGGAGGACGCCAGGGCCGCGTTGCAGGAATTGAAGCAGGGCAATGACGGCGGTCTGGAAGGCCTTATCCTGGATCTCAGGAATAATCCCGGCGGCATCCTCAGCGCGGCCGTCGGCGTTTCCGACCTGTTCCTGGACAAGGGATTGATAGTTTATACGGAAGGCCGCATCGATGATTCAAAATTAAGATTCAATGCAAAACCGGCTGACCTGCTGGATAACGCGCCGGTCGTCGTACTGGTGAACGCCGGTTCCGCTTCCGCCTCCGAAATTGTGGCGGGCGCCCTGCAGGACCACAAGCGCGCGATCATCATGGGCCAGAAAACCTTCGGCAAGGGTTCCGTTCAGACGGTCCTGCCCGTATCCAACGCAGCGGCCCTTAAATTGACGACCGCGCGTTATTTCACGCCTTCGGGCCGCTCCATACAGGTTTCAGGAATAGAACCGGACGTTACCCTGGTCCGGGTCAGGGTCGAATCCCTTGAAGACGAAGAACAGAATTTCATCACCGAGGAAAATCTCAGCAGGCACCTGGATAACAATACTGAAGAGAACCAGGATGAAGATGAAGAAGCAGCGCAAACGGGCCAGGACACCGTGGCGCAACTCACTGAGGACTACGCCCTGCAGCAGGCCCTGAACGTCCTGAAAGGCCTGCAGATATTGACGGCCGAAGCGGAGTAGGAAATACAAATTCCGGGGTCAGAGTAAGAAATTCGAAGGAGTAACGACTTCAGGGGTCAGAGTAAGTGTCGCAGAATTTTTACTCTGACCCCAGCATTCTTACCGCGTACCTCCCGGTAAAATTCACCACCGGACCCTTCGCATCGTACACCACGGTGTCAATAGCAATTTTAGCTTTCTTCCGGGTTGTCAACGCGTCAAAAAAATCTTCGATGATTTGCGGTTCGGGTGTGGCGCAGATCGCATAAAAATCGCCCACCGCGGGTTTGATGTAGTTGATTTCACCCTTGTAAACGGCAATATCCGCATCAATTTCCCGCTCCAGCAGTTTCACGAACAGCAGGCTCCAGCCGCACACGGCAGCAATGGAATAGGAGCTGCCGGCAAAGGCTGTCTGCTTGTCATTCAGGTTGGGCGCTGCCGGTGCGGTCAATTTGAGCCAGTCGCCGTCGTAATCGTCCGCGCTTATCCCCATAACGCGCGTGATCGGGATATCCCGCGCCAGCGTGTCGTTCAGCACAACCAAAGGATCAATATCCATCATTTCATTCCAGATTTGAACTACAGGGTCAGAGTAATAGCTTACGGGATCAGAGTAAGAAATTCGCCAAACCTACGGGGTCAGAGTAAGAAATTCGTCAGAATTTTTACTCTGACCCCTTTTATTATCTTACTCTAACCCCACCCTTGCCAAGAACCATA
The DNA here is from genome assembly GCA_965204045.1 of Gammaproteobacteria bacterium. GTDB lineage: Bacteria > Pseudomonadota > Gammaproteobacteria > Eutrophobiales > Eutrophobiaceae > JAAXHV01. Next base: position 1,840,820 of record CBDBDW010000002.1, on the reverse strand, counting down.
CCCCGATTTGTAGCTTTTCTGATCTGACTAACCAGCCTCTCATCGACATGTCCGGTGAACAGCTCACGGTACGCCGCTGCCCTCTCCCGTATCGTCGCACCCAGTTCAAGATAAACGCGGTGAGGCGTCCAAAGCTTCATTTGTTTTCCAAATCCATTGGCCCTGTAGCTGGACCATGTATAGTCCTCGGGAACCGCGACTATGCCTGCCCTGACGGGATTTAATTCGATATAACGCTGACATGCTAACAGGTAATCCTGGGCGTCTACCAGACAGGATTTAAAACGCCCTTCCCAAAGCGTGCCTGTCCTTCCGTATGTATGGTTGAAATAACGAACGTAATGCCGACCTGTTGCCTGCATCATGCGTGACACGCCTTGTTCAGTCTGCGGCGTTACCAATATGTGAACATGATTGGTCATGAATACCCAGGCATGGACGGCAACCTGATATTGCCTGGCAGATTCATCCAGCCAGTGGGCATAAGCCGCAAAGTCCTTATCTGAGATAAAACAATCCTGTCGGTTTATGCCTCTTTGAATAATGTGCTGGGGAACACCTGGTAAATAAAGACGGGGAATTCGAGCCATAATTTTCGTCCCTGAAATAAGTAGAAGTTTTAATAAGGTAACAAGAGCTTCGCCACATTTCAAATATACCACGAACAGTGGGTCAGAACATGTGTCGAGGTCTGTAATTTAATCCGGACATCGAATAATTTTATTCTAGCCCTGAGTCCAGGATTGTTGGGATCAGAGTAAGAAATTCGCCAGAGTAACGGCTTCAGGGGTCAGAGTAAGAAATTCGCAGAATTTTTACTCTGACCCCTAATATATCTACAGTTCGCTCAATACCTTGATAATCAGCCAGCCACCGGTCCAGTCCGAGCAGCGGGGGCACAAGGGGAAGCCCGCTTATCATCCGGTGTGGCGTGATTTTAAGAAATTCTCCATTTTTTTATTCATGAGGTTATCTGCGAAGGCGCGGATGAGTAAGGCTTCAATGTTGTGGGTGAAGTGTTTATCAACCTCATACGCGCTGAAGTATTTGGCCAATTCATGCAATTGAACAGGTTTCGGTCCCAGCTTTTGATCAAGTGGCTTAGCATCGGGGCTGTGGTCAATCCGATATAGTTGTCGGCTTTTTTGCTGGTCCTGGTTAAAAGAACTTTTCATTCGTGCCCATAGAGAGCTTTTTGCCGATGTTTTGCCCACATAAATTGCTCGTCCACTTGAATCATAGAAGATATAAATACCTGATTTCGTATTTTCTAATTTTTCACGCAGATCATCCCATTTCTGTTTCATATGATCATCAGTATTAGGTGATGAAATTTCGTAATTCTTACGTCCTTTCGATTCCACTTTTTTTATAGGAAAATACTCGACAATCGTATTAATAAATTCTGCACAGATTTTCTCCTTATGCTCTTTAGCATCTGCTTCTCTAATGTCCTTGAGCAAATTTAATATTTCTGTATCACTTAATGGCTCTGGGTTGGTTTTCCAACCAGGTAATTTTGCGTTCCAACTTTTTCTTTTCTGACTGTTCGCACCCAGACAGTTAGCCAGAGCAGTGTTTGTACCATTTGTGACTCCAAAGTGCTGCTTTAATTTACCGATAAGTTTAATTCTCGTAGATTGGCTACTTTTCATCCACAGTTTCCTCGTTAATTTTTGTTGAATATGAACCGAGCCATGTTCTCCAATTCTATTATCAAAGCATAGTTAAAAGAGTTTGAGTTTCTTTTTTTTCTTCTTTGTTTGCCCTTTGGAATCAACCTCCTCTTCAGTGATTCTGGCAATAGCCCCCGCCTCGATAGAATCACTTTTCTCAAGAATCTTTGCCTTGGAAAACCTTGCTTGAACGTCGAACACAGATAGCTTGCCTATTAATACTTCTTCGCGTCCCAGTACTTCGCCAGTATCAGGATCAATAAATTCTTCCCCTTGGCTGAATACTTCTAATACATCGCCTTCTTGTAATAAACTATCTCCATAATTAAGCATTGCATCCCCATTTTTGTCTATGGTGACGACTTTAATTGGATAGATGGTTGTAACAATCAGATTGGTGACGTTTCGTGCAGATTTTCGCATCACTTCGCCTAATTGCGCACTGCTATCAGATTCAGCCCCGCTTGCAAAACCCTCAATTTTAAAGGCACTACCGCCACTCGCCTCTGCCCTGACAGACTCAGCAATGCCTATGGACCCGGTAGCTATTTCCAGGACGCGGATATCTACAGCCATTACCGCGGTCTCACCTGCTGTCGAAAAACCGCCGAATTGTACACCTTGAGCCTGGATCCCATATTCTGTGATAGATCCTGTCAGGATGTAATCAATTCCTTTGAGATTTAATCCGTCACCTGCATAACCCCCTTTTGCAATACCTTCCAAACTCAGACCTTGTTCTTTCAGGATTTCGGTCATTCGGTCGCGTTCTATCACGTTAAACTTCTTGGTTTTAACCAATGCAGTAGTCAACATATCAACGAATGCCCTCGTGTCTTCACGCGGATCTTGTCCATAAGCACGGTAATGTTTATTTTCAGCCGAATCCTTTGCCCGATATTCAATCCCGCCCACAGCGATTGTCGCTTTTTGTTGGGGGAACGCGGAACCACTAAAAATAAGCGTAACTATTGCCGAAACCATAAACAAATTCTTCATCTGTTTTCCCTCTTCGCTGTTGCACGATAGTTTTGGGCCCGACATAAGGCGCCGGGTCATGTCGCCAAACAACCGCAGATGTGAATTTGCAGGTTCCTGCCTATTCCCGAGGGATCGGTTTTATATTCAGCAGGTGGCCCGACTAGGGCTCACATGCGGTTGTTTGGCGATTTGAAGTTTGCAGGAAATAAGACTGAATTGCAAAAGGAAATTACATGCGTATCACTGTGGATATGATGTTGAGAAGAGCAAAAAGAAAAAATTACTGAACGCATGATACGCAGTCAGATTACCAAAGCTTTGAAATTGTCTCGCTAATATTGGAAAGTTTACGGTCCAAGTCGTGAAAATAAATGAAAGTGTACGATAGGACTTTTACTTTGATTTAACCATCTTGGGAGACAGGGTAGGATTTGGCGGGATCCTGGGGTCAGAGTAAAAATTCTTCGAATTTCTTACTCTGTGTTGTCAATAGGGTCGGACCTGCATAACCACCATAACCGCATGATTTTGCAGATTAATTCATCCGCATTTGGCCTTTTTTCAACCTTAGAGGGCGCTTTTTGCCATCAAAATGAATATAGTAAGAATTCGACTCCGTATGCAGTGCCGCGCCATCCGCGGAAACATAGGCATCCGCCCGGAAATCGACCACCTGGTGGTGTTTGAATAGAAGACAGGCTATTGATTCTATATTTTTCGAAGTTATAATTAACGTTATAACATAGCTTGAGGATTATCCATGCGCCTGAAAGTCACTACTGTCGGAAATTCAACCGGTGTCGTTTTGCCCAAAGGCCTGCTGGCGAAACTACGCGTCGGCAAAGGGGACTCACTTTACGCGGTCGAATTACCCGATGGTATCAAGCTCACGCCATACGACGAAGAATTCGAACGGCAGATGGAGATTGCAGAAGATATTATGCGCAAGCGCCGGAATCTTCTTCGTGAGTTGGCCAAATGAGGCATGCACCGGTCTGGATCAGTGAAGAACTCGTTATTGCCGTCCATGCAAGACAAATTACCGAACACGGCGGCGACGCCGGTATAAGAGATAAGCCACTACTGCAATCCGCCCTGGCGAGACCGCAACAGCTTTACGCCTATGGCGATCCTTCCCCTGATATAGCTGCGCTGGCTGCCTCACTGGCTTATGGGATAGCGAAAGATCACCCCTTCGTCGATGGCAACAAACGCACGGCCGCAGTTCTGTGCGAATTGTTTATTATGGTTAATGGCATGAGCCTTGAAGCGAGCGATCAGGAGATGCTCTCTGTATTTCTAGCGCTTGCCGAGGGCAGTCTCAATGAGAACCAATTAGCCAACTGGATCAGGCCGCGTTTAATTCAGTTACGGTCGGATTATATTCACGAACCAGGCGGAGCATAGTAGTTTAAAATCGGTGCAAGCAGCCGCGCTTTTCTGGCTTCCTCAGCGACCTTCCGGGAGACAGGGTAGAATTCGGTGGGATCCTGGGGTCAGAGTAAAAATTCTTCGAATTTCTTACTCTGACCCCTGAAGCTCTGAAGCTCCTACCCAGGTCCTGAATATCTTTACAGTTCGCTTAATACCTTGACGACCAGCCAGCCGCCGGCCAGTCCGAGCAGCAGGGGCAACAGGGGAAACCCGCTTATTATCCATGCTCCGGGGCCGATCAGGTAGATTACAAGTGCAGCCAGTACCAGTGCGCAACCGATGATGACACGGGTATTATTCCTGTTGTTCCTGCGTAATTCACTGCGTAGTTCGTCGACTTCGCCTGATTTCAACTCCACCTGGAACCGTCCGTCCTGCAGGCGGTCGACCAGTTCCATTACCTTGTGGGGAAACTGGGGCAGCCGGTTCAGCCAGTAGGGAACCGTATCCCTGGTTCCCTTCAGCATGGCCCTGAGACCCACACGGTCGTCCATCCAGCGCTGCATGATGGGTTTCGCCGTGGCCCACAAGTCCAGGTCGGGGTGGAGCTGGCGGCCGAGTCCCTCGATATTGACCAGGGTCTTCTGCAACAGCAGCAGTTGCGGCAGAATAACCATGTTGAACTGCCGGGCCGTCTGGAACAGTCGCAACAGCAGCGTGCCGATGGAAAGCTCCCGGATTGGCCGGTCGAACATCGGCTCGCAGACCGTGCGGATGGCGAACTCGAACTCATCCACCCGGGTCTCGGGCGGGACCCAGCCTGACTCTATGTGCAACTCGGCAACCCGCTGATAGTCACGGTTCAGGAACGCCAGAAAGTTATCCGCCATGTAACGCTGGTCGTATTCACTGAGGGAGCTCATGATGCCGAAATCCACTATCATGATGCGGGCATGGCCGTCACCGTCCGGCTGAATAAAGATATTGCCGGGATGCATGTCCGCATGGAAAAAACTGTCCCGGAACACCTGGGTGAAAAAAATCTCCACCCCGCGTTCAGCCAGCCATTTCAGGTCCACCCCCGCCTGCTCCAGGGCCGGTATGTCACTTACGGGTATTCCAGTCACGCGTTCCATCACCATCACGTCCCGGTTCGTCAGTTCCCACGCCACCTCCGGGACGTATAACACCTCCGAGTCGGAAAAGTTGCGCCGCAACTGTGATGCCGATGCCGCTTCTCTCATCAAATCCAGTTCATTAAGCAGGGTCTTCTCAAACTCGGCGACGACCGCGCTGGGCTTCAGGCGTCTTGCGTCCCTGGAATAACGCTCCAGTGTCTCTGCGAGGATATTGATAATGCCGAGATCGCGACTGATTAATCTTGTTATCCCGGGACGAATGACCTTTACGATCATCTCCCGGCCGTCCTTCAGCGTGGCGGCGTGTACCTGGGCCACCGAGGCCGATGCCAGCGGAGTTTCGTCAAAATCCCTGAATATGTCCTCAATCTTTTTTCCCAACGAGCGTTCTATGATCTCCCTGGCTATGCTGCCGGGGAATGGCGGCACCTTGTCCTGCAGCTTCGCCAGTTCCAGGGCGACGTCGTCGGGCAGCATGTCGCGCCGGGTCGACAGTTGCTGGCCGAACTTTACGTAAATGGGACCCAGGTTTCCCAGGGCCAGACGCAACCTGACTCCCCTGGTTTCATCAAGCTTGCGGAACCAGTTCCATGGCAGCAGGCGCTGCAACCACCTGACCGAACGAAACAGGTGCAGGGTAAAGACGAGTTCATCCAACCCGTGTTTCACGAGCACGCGCTGGATGGTCAGCAGTCTGAAAATTTGTCCTATAGTCAACATTGAACTCTCTTACTCTGACTCCGCAACCTGTCATGCCGGGCTTGACCCCGCATCCAGTCGAATAAAGTGTCGCCTCTGGCGACCCATTGTTCCACTGGATTCCGGCCTTCGCCGGAATGACGAAGAGGGGGGAGCAAGTGACGATTATATTTTATCTTCAGATAGTCTATAGACTCTTTGTTTGAGGCGTTCCAGGTCATCGCGTAATTCGTCCACAGAGTGATTGAAATGTTCGATTTCGTCGCGGTCCGGTAGTATTTCCTTTTCGTACAGCGCGTATTCACTGAGGTCCATCTCGATTTTATTTTTCAACTGCCGCAGAAAATCTGCGCCCATGCGCGCAAGGTTGGTTGCTTTGTGCGCCAGGGTATCGCCGAGCACGCGTGCGGCCTGCTCTTCCGGGTCGATCTCGAACTTTCGCATGAGGCGTTGAAAATCCTGCGCCAGGCCCAGGTCTCCCCTGATCTCCAGGTCCCCGGCAACGGCCGGCCGGCCGGCCCCCGATGGGCGCAGGTAGGCCAGCAGGTTCAGGGGTGTGCCCCGGATCAGGACGTCTGCCTCGCCTGAGTGATCCGTTTCTATGCGCACGCCGCAATCCTGAATGAACAGGCTGATGGCGGGCTGTGCGGTATTGAGCAGTTCTACCTGAATTACCTTGCCTGAGAGACCGGCCAGTTCATCCAGGGTTTCCGGGTCCTGGGACAGCAAATTGTTCAGCATGTGTTCAAGGGATTTCATAGTTAATCCGGATTTATGGGGTCAGAGTAAAAATTCTTCGAATTTCTTACTCTGACCCCGGATTCTTCATCATAACTTGTAACCCTGGTGCAGTGCGACGATACCGCCGCTCAGGTTCAGGTAGTCGACGCGGGAAAAACCTGCCTCCTCCAGCATTGTTTTCAGGCTGTCCTGGTCCGGGTGCATCCTGATCGACTCGACCAGGTAGCGGTAGCTGTCGGGGTCCTGCAGCACCAGTTTCCCCATGGCAGGGATGGCATGGAACGAATAGCTGTCATAAACCCGTCTCAACAGGTCGGAAGTTACCCTGGAGAATTCAAGGACAAGAACCTGGCCGCCATATTTCAGCCCGGCGTGTATGGCGCGCAGCGCTGCCGGTTTGTCGGTCATATTGCGCAGGCCGAAAGCGAGAGTGGCGCAATCGAAGCTGTTGCCGGCAAACGGCAGCCGTTCCGCGTCTGCCCGCACGTAATGTACGTCGCTGACCAGCCCCCTGTCCGCGAGCTTGTCCCTGCCGGATCTCAGCATGGCCTCGTTGATATCACACGAGACGACGTCACAACCCGACCGGTTCAGCAGGGCGGCAAGGTCGCCTGTCCCGGATGCGACGTCCAATACCCTTGAGCCAGGCCGCAGGCGGGCCAGGTGGACACACAGGCGTTTCCAGTAACGGTGTATGCCGAAGGACATCAGGTCGTTCATCAGGTCGTAGCGCGAAGCGACCGAACTGAAGACCTCGTCCACGCGCCGGGCTTTTTCTGCCGGGGGGACCTTATCGAAACCGAAATCGACCGGCTCGTTCACAGGATTTGGGGGGTCAGAGTAAAAATTCTTACGAATTTCTTACTCTGACCCCTTACTTTAAAATCGATGGTCTGGTTCATTGTACCTGGCGTGTGTAACCGGCCTTTTCCAGCGCGGCCAGGTAGGACTGCCAGTGGCGTTCCTGGTTTTCACCCAGTTGATACAGGTAATCCCAGGTATAGATGCCGGAGTTATGGCCGTCGTCAAAGCACAGTTTCAGCGCGTAGCTGCCGACCGGTTCGACCGTGTCGATGTTCACGTTTTCCTTGCCCGTCTGCAAAATCTCCTGGCCGGGCCCATGCCCGCGCACTTCGGCAGAAGGCGAATAAACCCGCAGCAGCTCACAAGCCAGGCTGAAGCTTTTCCCATCGGGATATTCCAGCACCAGGCAGCGCGATTTTTTCTTCAGGCTGACGGATACGGGTCTCATGACCGCTCAGAGGATATACCGGGTCAGGTCCTCATCCTTGATCAGGTCTTCGAGGTGGTCGTCCACGTAGCGGGCGTCTATTCTTATGGTTTTTTCTCCCTGGTCGGGCGCCTCGAAAGACAGGGTTTCCAGCAGGCGCTCCATGACCGTGTGCAGGCGCCGGGCGCCGATATTCTCCGTGGACTCGTTGACCTGCCAGGCGATTTCGGCAATACGCGCAATGCCATCCCCGGAAAATGACAGTTCAACCTGTTCGGTCTCCATGAGCGCCGAGTACTGCTGTGTCAGCGAAGCGTCGGGTTCGACCAGGATACGGCTGAACTCGTCCACGCCCAGGGCATCGAGTTCCACCCGTATCGGCAACCTGCCCTGCAGTTCGGGGATCAGGTCGGATGGTTTGGAAAAATGAAACGCGCCGGAGGCGATGAACAGTATGTGGTCCGTTTTCACCATGCCGTAGCGGGTCGTCACCGTGGAGCCTTCCACCAGCGGCAGCAGGTCGCGCTGCACGCCCTCCCTGGACACGTCCGCGCCGCTGACCTCGGCGCGGCGCGTCACCTTGTCGATCTCGTCCAGGAATACCAGGCCGTTCTGCTCCACGTTCTCCAGCGCCCTGACCTTGATCTCATCCTCGTTCACCATTTTTGCAGCTTCTTCCTCTGCCAGGATTTTGAGCGCTTCCCTGATCCGCACTTTTCTGGTGCGCTTTTTTTCGCTGCCCATGCTCTGGAACAGCCCCTGCAACTGGCTGGTCATCTCCTCCATACCCGGCGGCGCCATGATCTCCACACCGATGGCCGGCATGCTGACTTCTATCTCGACTTCCTTGTCATTCAGTTCACCGCTGTTCAACAGTGTGCGGAACCTCTCCCTGGTAGTGCTGGCCTGTTCTTCCTCCGTACCCATCCGGGCAGGCGGCAGAAGAATATCCAGCACCCGGTTTTCCGCGGCCCGTTCGGCCCGGTCCCGCACTTTTTCCATCTCTTCTTCACGGGTCATCTTGACGGCGACGTCTGCCAGGTCCCGCACAATGGATTCCACGTCCCTGCCTACATAACCCACTTCGGTAAACTTGGTCGCCTCAATCTTGATGAAAGGCGCGTTCGCCAGTTTGGCCAGGCGCCGGGCGATCTCCGTCTTCCCCACACCCGTAGGGCCTATCATCAGGATATTCTTGGGCGTGATTTCGTTTCTCAATTCCTCATTGACCTGGGCGCGCCGCCAGCGGTTGCGCAATGCAATCGCCACAGCCCGCTTTGCCGCGTCCTGGCCGATGATGTGTTTATCCAGTTCCGCGACGATCTGTTTCGGCGTCAGTGCTTCCACTATTTTCTCGCTCCTTCGGAAGGCAGTTCTTCCAGGGTGATGTTACGGTTCGTGTAAATGCAGATGTCGGCAGCAATGTGCAGGGCTTTTTCGACAATCTCGCGCGCGCCCAGTTCCGTGTTTTCCAGCAGCGCCAGCGCGGCGGCCTTGGCATAAGCTCCCCCGGAACCGATAGCCATGATGCCGGTTTCAGGTTCTATCACGTCACCGTTGCCGGAAATCAGGAGCGAATTGGATTTGTCGGCAACGCACAACATGGCTTCCAGACGTCTCAACATCCGGTCCGTGCGCCAGTCCTTGGCCAGTTCGACGGCCGAACGCACCAGTTGGCCCTGGTGGGATTCCAGCTTGGCCTCGAAGCGTTCGAACAGGGTAAACGCATCCGCAGTCCCGCCTGCAAATCCCGCCATGACCTGTTCACGGTACAGCTTCCTGATCTTGCTGGCATTGCCTTTCATTACGGTATCACCGAGGGATACCTGGCCGTCTCCGCCAACAACCACTTTGTTACCCCGCCGCACCGACAGGATCGTTGTTCCTCTGAATTGTTCCATTTGCTTTCTCCGAATCAGGCCGCGCATTTTATCACAAAGCAACCCCCAGGCTTTCGTAAATACTGCCGGCCGCTCTCTTCAGGCTGTGCATGATGGAATCAATGGAGTCTGACCCCATTGATTCCACCAGTATGGTCAGGATTGGCTGGCCCTGTTCTATTGCCGTACCCGGTGCAGGGATGTCTGCAATGGTAAACCCGCCCTGGTCACACCCGGTAAAAACCAGGTCCTCCGGCGCAAACAGGATGGCCTTGCCGACCTTGTGGCGGGGCGTTCGTTCCTCGATGGTGAGCGCCTGATTGTTACCGGCATCACAATGGTATTTGACTGCATGGCAGCCCAAGGCAAGTTCCAGTACTTCTACCGATGCGGTGTACCTGGGGTTGACTTCAACAGGGTAAATACTGTTCTGCCGTTTTATCGCGTCGACACCGAACAGTCCCCTGAGTTCAAATTCACCGGCAAGCGCCTCCCCTGTACGACACCATTGCTCGTTTTCGGTGTGGTTCAATTCCATTGGACCTATGCTGCCGCAATAACTGAATTCTCCGGCATGGAATTCGGGTAAACCGACCAACTGCCGCGTCACCCCCAACAGCCGGCAGTGCCCCCGGGCGCCGATGAAGACTCCGGAAAAACTGTCGCCCCGCAGGTATTCCTGCAGGTAGTAGCGAGCATCAACGGGTTGCCCGTGATAGCGCCGGGTTCCAATCCCGCCGGCGCTTCGCAAAGGCTTCATCAGCCAGTCATTGAGGTGGGGGGACGGACCCCCGCTTACAACATGCGGGGGCATGCTTAAAATCCGTCCCCGTTCAACCGTCCGTATCTCAGGGCAAGGGACCCCGTTCCGCCGCAACGCCTCGTATAATATGGACGGGTCCCGTACCCTGGAACAGACCGGTTTCGGGTTGCCCAGTAATTTTCGTTGCGCGCAAAGCTGTTCAAGAACGCTCGGATGATTCTCCATTGCGCCGGTAACCAGAAACGGCGCATCAGGCGCCCCGGCAATCAGTTCAACTGCTGCCTGCGGATAATCGGGTATGACATTTCCCGGGAAGCGCTGCCGCAGGTCTTCATCCCCGAACTGATCCAGCCAGTATGGTGCATATCCGGCCCTGTGCGCAGAAAAAGCCGCTGCCCTGGCACTGGCGCCGACGATGATTAGTGGGTTATCGCTCATGACATCATTATAATGGTGGCATTTAAGAATTCGGGGACGGATTTTAAGCATGCCCCCGCATGTTGTAAGCGGGGGTCCGTCCCCTTCCACCTATAGTTATGAAACATATCGTTATCTTCTCGGAGAACAACGGCTGGCATGAACAGCGGCTGGCAGACGCGTTCGGGCGCAACAGCTCACAGACACAGGTCGTTTCCTTAAGGGATTGCGGTATCGGTTATGAACAATCCCGCACGGGACTGAATATCCCCGGTTTTGCCGATGTCCTGCCGGACGCTGTATTTGTGCGCGCCATTGCCGCGGGCACTTTTGAGGAGGTGACCTTCAGGCTGGACATCCTGCATGCGCTTCAGCATTCCGGCGTTGTCGTGTATAACGACGCCATCAGCATCGAGCGCACCGTGGACAAGGCCATGACCAGCTTCCTGCTGATGCAACACCGGGTCCCTGCGCCGCCCGTCTGGGTCTGTGAAAACGATGAAGCAGCCCACAACGTCATTTATGGGCAACTGAAAAAAGGGCGCTCCATCGTACAAAAACCCCTGTTCGGCAACTGCGGGCGCGGCCTGCAACTGATCGATTCAGAAGATTACGAGCTGGACGCTGAACTGATCAACGGTGTCTATTACCTGCAACAGTTTATCGACCAGGACGACCATAACGGACGTGACTGGCGGGTTTTTGTCATCAATCACCAGGCGGTGGCGGCGATGGAACGTATTTCCGATCACTGGGTCACCAACCGCGCCCGCGGCGGTGAATGCCTGCCCGCCGTTCTCACCCCGCCATTGCGGCGCCTGGCCGAAGCCGCTTCCAGGGCAACAGGCATCCGCTATGGCGGCGTCGATATCATTCGCGATGCGCAGGGCAACTACCTGGTGCTGGAGGTCAACAGCGTGCCGGCCTGGCGCGGCCTGCAATCTGTATGCTCAACAGATATCGCGGACCTGCTGGTTAAGGACGTACTTTATGGACAACCCTTACGCTCAAAACAACGAGCCGCCCCTGTTTGACCTGTTACAAAATCAAGCCTCTCCGTTTGAAGTGGTTGCGAAGTACATTCTTCACATATTCCGGCGCTTCTTCCTGTACTTTATTTGCCTCTTTTTTAAGCAGGTCGTATTCGAAAATTTCCTCGCTCGACCATAGCAGGTCAAGTCTGCGGATATCTCTCATAGCAATATGTGTATATGACTCTGGATAAGCCCAATAGCAGGATTGGCAGGTCGTAACGTCTTTAGCCTGCCAATTTGCGCAGTTTTCACAACTCCATGATTTTGCCCTGTTTGCGGAACCGCATAACAGCATATACTCGTCAATGTCTTCTGATAAACCAGATTTATCCCCGGCGATTTCAAACGGAACCCTGTGGTCGATCTGTAATTCCCTTAATGGAAACGGCTCAAGATAGATATTACAACGCGGGCCATGTTTTTCTATAAGTTCAGTTTTCAGCTTGGATGAAAAAGCTGTTCGACCAGATAATTGGGCAGTCCGTACCTCTGATGGGTTGCCAAATTTATAGGCTGCGATTTTTCTACCATCTTTTCCGGTAACGCGAAATGTTCTAACAGGAATCCCTTCTTCCCTGACATCTCTTATCGCTCTCGGCGGATGGTTGTATCCATACCTGTCTTTAATTTCCTCCGTCGTAATCTGACCATACTCAAGAATGTGGTCAATTACGGTCTTAGGCCGTCTTGCCGTTACGCTCTTCAGTAACTTTAAAAACTCAGGTGCGTATGTCTCCTTGCTCATGCGAATGAAAGTTCTTGTTGTTGTTCATTTGTAGAATACGCAGAGGTTGAACTGTCACTGTTTAACCTGTCAACAAGGGCGGGGGATAAATACAGCGACTCAATCGTTTCATCATCGTTCCCCAATAACGTCGCCTGACTTGATCTGCCAGCATGGATATGCAGGTGTCTTAATGACAAATTTGCGGGAAGTGGTTTGCCATGTATTTTTTTGCCTGTGACGCCATCATAGCTGACAATGTAAGAAATGTGCCTGTTATTCATTTCCAGCAACGCATCAACGAAAACCTTGTAGGTGACTCCGTTCAAGTACCTGTGATCTCTGGTAAAAGATGTTCCCTGGTATGGTGGGTCCATATAAACCAGATCTCCGGCTCCGGCCTTATTTGCGACTTCCCGAAAATCAACAGAATAAATAGCTGTTTTTTCCGCCAGCAATCGGGAGACGTCTGCTATATTATTCCTCATCATCGCCGGTTTCATCCCGAAACGCCTGTTGTCTGCGCTTTGATTAAAATGGCCATCAGAACTGTACCTCACCGATCCCTTTACAATGCGCGCCAGTAAATACAACATGTGGTGTGGTTGGTGAGAAGAATTAAATTCATCGCGTATGCGAAAAAAATAATTTTTTCGGTCCGGGTGTTGCGCCTGCCATAACTGTTCGTATTTGTCGGCCAGTTGGTTTGGCCTTTCAAGAATTTCCAGCCATAAATGCATTAATGGTTCGTTCAAGTCATTAAGTACAAATCGTCTTGCCAGCCCGTGTGCAGCGGCAGCGATAGAGATCGCTCCTGCTCCACAAAATGGTTCAATCAGGCATTGAACGTCGGATGGAAAGTATTGGAGTATGTTTTTTGCGATTGCGCGCTTACTCCCTTGGTATGGGAATGGGTGAGGGATGGACAAATTTGAATACGTTCTCATATGGCGGTTTTTAACTCATTTTAATCCTTGAAATTACTGACACTATGACGCAGAAATTTATATCGCCAAGTTTATCGATAAACTGTCAAAATTACCAGACATTTTCCAATATGAAATGAGCCTGTAACAGTCTGCATTTCTGCTCATGAGCGCAATCCTGTGGACCCTTCCCGTGAACACGGGAATCCAGCCGATCACACCATCGCAGGCGACATCTTATAAGAAGCCCTGTCAGAACCGCACAGCCAGGTCCAGGCAGAGGCCGAAGCCGCACCCCCCAGGACCCACCCTGATGCCATGCTGGGGAGAGTTTGTCAGGCAATCCATTGAATGAGCCATGAGGTAAGCGTTTCGGTTTAGCCTATAGGGAACTGCGATTGACAGTTCAAAGAATTTCTGTACTGTTTTGTGCTGATATCTATTACAAAATCCCGGAGGCAGTAATGCGTTTCAAGATATACGGAAAATTTGAGATTCCGCTGGAAAAGAATGCCTCTAATCGTATTGATCCGGCTGATGTAAAAGCATTTTGGCAGCAAGTTGAACAGGAAAAACCCGACTTGCCAAACGCTTGCGGAGTATATATTTTTGGGATTGAGGGGCGATTGAAAAAAAAAGCAGTAAAACTTCTATGCCCTGGTACATTGGAAAAGCGGAAAAACAGACGTTCAAACAAGAGTGTTTTACCCATCACAAACTTATTAAATTCGTAAAAGATTTTCTTCTTGAGTATGGGCTCAGGTTAGAAGCCAGGAAGCAAAGTGATTTCAAGATGCTGAATAAAGATAGACATGATGTGACCACGAAAATGCTTCGGAATCTTGAAGTTGAAGGGTTTGTAAATTCAAGAAAATATTCTAGTGGCAATATCAAAGACTTGAAGAAACTCCTGGGAATATCCGAGTGACATTATTGGGATGTGCTGAACGGAAAACGCTGTATCACCATGACCAGAACTCCAGATCATGCCCTTTGCAATATGATCAAATTCACCAGAACAAGAGCATGATTTTATTCCGGTGACAAATTCCTTACAATGGCGCTCATGCCAGCTACGTTGGAAACATTGCCGTGTTCGCAGGCTGACGCCGGCGCTCCCGGCTACCGGCTTTATACCGGGAATTGTATCGATATACTGCCGACGCTGCCGGAAAAATCGGTCAGTCTCATCTTTGCAGACCCCCCGTACAACCTGCAACTCAAGCAGGAGCTATACCGACCCAATCAAACCCTGGTGGACGGGGTTGACGATACCTGGGATCAATTCTCATCTTTCGAGAGCTACGATGAATTCACCCGAGAATGGCTGAGCGCCTGCCGTAAAGTCCTGGCGGACGATGGCACGATCTGGGTAATCGGTTCTTATCATAATATCTTCCGAGTGGGCAAAATCATGATGGACTTGGGGTACTGGATACTTAACGACGTACAGTGGCACAAAACCAACCCCATGCCAAACTTCAGAGGTGTGCGTTTTACCAATGCAACGGAAACCCTGATCTGGGCAAAGAAGTCGGAAAAACAGAAGAAATACACGTTCAACCACCAAGTGATGAAACAACTGAACGACGGCAAACAAATGACCTCAGTCTGGCAGATCCCGCTCTGTACCGGAACGGAACGAATCAAGGACGAGCGTGGCAAAAAAGCCCACTCGACTCAGAAACCTGAGGCACTGCTTCAGAGGGTGATCCTGTCCAGCAGCAACGAAGGAGATACTGTCCTGGACCCGTTCCTGGGCAGCGGCACAACCTGCGCCGTGGCAAAGAAACTGAAGCGGAGAAGCATCGGTATAGAACAGGAACCCCGCTACGTGGAAATAGCAGAAAACAGACTGAAATCTATAAACTCCGATCTTTTTCAAGAGCTTCGGCTGACAGAACCTCCACCAAAAAGATTGCAGCGCGTAAGTATGCAAGAACTTGTAGAAGCCAGGTACATACGGGAAAACCAGTGTCTTTACTCAAAAGACAAAACCTGGTCAGCAGTTGTTCTGCCTGATGGGAGAATACAGAACAGCACAGGTACCGGTTCAATACATAAAATAGGTGCACTGCTTAAAGATACTGAAAGCTGTAACGGCTGGATGTACTGGTATTATGAGGAAGAAGGCACAATGAAACTTTTGGATGAAAAACGGATTCTCTACAGGGAAAACAATGGAATACAGTAAATTTGAGATAGGCTGTAAATTCGACCTTACTCTAAAAAAGTCGTGACTTTTTTAGAGTTTTGTCTAAAATATAAGGATGATTGAACGTACACTGCTCACGCTGGTTGACAGGATTATTGCCGAATTCAACAAGATGGCCTTTGTCAGTGGCCCGCGCCAGGTCGGGAAAACAACGCTGGCGCAACATTACCAGCGGCAGTTCAGCCAAAGCCTGTACCTCAACTGGGACACCCTGCCGCACCAGAAAAGAATACTTACCGACCCCGCTTTCCTGGAAAAAGAAAACCGCCAACCCGACCAGCCTTTTCTGGTCGTCCTTGATGAGATCCACAAGTATGCCCGCTGGAAGAATTACCTGAAGGGGGTGTATGACCAGTATAAAGATGAGTTTCAATTTCTGGTGACAGGTAGCGGCCGGCTGGACCTTTTCAAAAAAGGCGGAGACAGTCTCCTTGGGCGTTACTTCAGCGTCCTCTTGTTGCCATTGAGTGTGGGTGAACTCAGTGGGCAATTGAACACCTTTACCGCCTTTAAGCAAGGACTGGACAACCCGCCAAACGACTCCCGGGACCGGCGTAGCGCATACCAGCAGTTGTTTCGCTTCAGCGGGTTTCCCGAACCATTCAACCGGGGACGCGCCGACTTTTATAACCTGTGGTACGCAGAACGAAAGCTGCTGCTTGTCCGGGAAGACATTCGCGATGCGAGTGCCATCCGGGATATTTCCTTACTGGAGCACCTGTCTCATCTCATTCCCGGACGCATTGGCAGTCCGCTCTCAATCAACGCGCTCAGGCAAGATGTTGGCGTTGCCTTCGAGACTGCCCGTGACTGGATTACGCTGCTTGAACAGTTTTTTTACCTGTTTCGTATTACCCCGTATGCGACCCGCATTGCCCGGGCATTGCGTAAAGAGTCCAAGGTCTACCTGTTCGACTGGGCCGAAATCGAGAACGACAGCATCCGTTTTGAAAACCTGGTTGCGCTGCATTTGTTCAAGGCAGTACAGGTGTGGCAGGCACAAGGAAACAGGGTGATCAGCCTTAACTTTATCCGGAATAAAGAAAAGCGGGAAGTGGATTTCGTCCTGTCGGAGCGGGGAAAACCCTTCTGTTTAATAGAATGTAAAGCGTCCGGCGAAGAACTCGCGCCAAACCTTGTGTATTTCCAGGAGAAGCTCAAGGTCCCCGTGGCCGTGCAACTGCTGCATGAGAGTGGTGTGTGTCAAAAGCGCCGCGCCAAGGGGATGACGCAGTGGATAATCTCAGCGGATCGGTGGCTTCCCATGCTGCCTTGAGAATGGATTTTGGGACGGAATACTTTAATCCGGCAACACTTCCGCAATAGCCACGCGACCGTCCGGCCTGCCGGTCAGCAGTTTTCTCAGGTCGAACACCAGGCTCAGCATGGCGGGGACGATGAACAGGGTAAACACGGTGGAAACCAGCAGGCCTCCGACAACTACGCCGCCTATCCCGCGATACAGTTCCGAACCGGCGCCGGGCGCAACGATCAGGGGCAGCATGGCGAACGTCGAGGTGCCGGCGCTCATGAAGATGGGACGGATGCGGCTGTGTACCGCCTCCCTGATCGCGGCGTGGGCTTCCATGCCCTCTTTCCTGATAAAGTTAAGGGACTGGTGCACGATCAGGATGGGGTTGTTGACGACGGTGCCCAGGAGAATGATGAAACCCAGCATGGTCAGCACGTCCAGGGGTTGGTAGGCGATGGCCACATTGACCAGGGCCAGGCCGAGGAAACCACCCAGCGCGGCCAGGGGCACGCTGAACATGATGACGAATGGATACAGGAAACTCTCGAACAGCGCGGACATGAGCAGGAAAGTGATGATCAGCGCCAGGATCAGGTTCCATTTCAACGCGTTACCCGCGCTGACCAGTTTATCGGCGCTGCCGGACATCTCGATTCGATACAACCCGTTGAACTCTTCCCGCTGCTTCATGGGGTCTATGATCTTCGCCTGTATGATTTCCATGGCGGCTTCAATCGGCATCTCCGTCTCCGGCAGGATGCGAATGGCGATGGTGCGCTCACGCTCCCGGTGGTTGATCTGCACCGGGCCGTAGGTCAGCGATACGTCAGCGATAGCGCCGAGCGTTACGAGGCGCCCGTCCGGCGTTGCGATAGGCAGTTGTTCCAGGGTATGGGTGTTATAGGCGATGCCTTCCTCTGCCTTCAGGCGTATATCGACCTCCTTGCCTTCGTACTGGTAATCACTGACCTTGGCGCCGTCCACCAGTGTGTCCACCGAGAAACCCAGATCACGATTGCTGATACCCAGTTCCGCGGCGCGGCGCCGGTCTACCACCACCTGGACCTCCGGGTTGCCAAGGTCCAGTCCGGGTATGGGAAAGACCTGGGCGCCCGGTAATACCCGGGGCGCAACAGCAAATATTTCTCCGCCCATGGCAATCAGCCTACCCAGGTCCGGCCCTTTGATCTCCACGTCTAAACTGCGGCCTTCTCCGCCTTCGTCTTCAAAGATACTCCATTGTTGCAGTATCGGTATGGCGCCCGGAACACTTGCCAGGGCCTGCTGGAAGATGGGGATCAACTCGTTGGTCCGCAGCGGTTCATTCGGGGTGACGCCCATGAATATCGTCTCACCTTCAAACCCGAAAAAAAACGTATTCAGCCCGCCGCCGGGCAGGTTTTCTGCTTCCGGAGTGTCGGGAGGATAGGACTTGAGATATTCCATGGCGCCGGCAAACTCGTCGTGTATCTTCACTCGCTCTGTCACGGTATATCCCGGCGGAGGCAGGAGCAGGCCGAACAGGAAATCGGTATTACCCGTGGGCAGGTATTCCGTTTTCGGTTTTATGGCGATACTTATAACCACCGCCAGCGCCACCACCACGCTGACGATGAGTATCCGGCGAATGACCGATGCGTTTATCCAGTAAGACAGGGATGCTATCCCGTCCCTTATGGCTGCAGCCAACCGGACCCCGCCCCATAGCTCGTGGAAACCGCCGCCCCTGCCGGCAACCCTGAGCATGCGGGCCGACATGGTGGGAATAACGGTAATCGCCACGATCAGGCTCAGGCCCACGGCGCAACTGATGGCCACGGCGATATCGGCAAATAACTGTCCTATTTCCTCTTCTATCAGGATCACCGGGGCAAATACGGCGATGGTCGTGAGGGTACTGGCGAGCACGGCTCCCCAAACTTCCCTGGCTCCGTCACAGGCAGCGCTGAAGGTTGATTTCCCGGTCTGCCTGTGACGGTAAATGTTCTCCAGGACGACGATGGAATTATCCACCACCATGCCGGTTGCAAAGGCCAGACCGGCCAGACTGATGACGTTTATCGTTTTATTGAACACAGCCATCATCAGGAAGGTGCCGATAACACTGATGGGAATAGTGAGTGCAGCGATAAGGGTGCTGCCCGCGCTGCGCAGGAAGACCGCCAGCACGAGAATGGCCAGGGCGCCGCCGATAATGAGGTTGTTGCGCACCAGGTCTATTGAACTGTTGATGTAACGGGTCTGCTCCCAGGCAAGGTCCAGGTAAAGCCCACGGGGAACCAGTAATTCCTTGTTGAGCCTTGCCACCCTTTCCTTCACCTCAGCCATGATATCCAGTTCGTTGGCGCCGACCTGGCGCTGTATGTTCATCGCGATTGTCTTGTTATTCAGACTGAATATCGCGCCTGTAGGTTTTTCATGGGTGATTTCCACCCGGGCCACGTCACGCAGGTAAACGGGGACGTTATTGCGATTGGCGATGACAATGTTTTCCAGGTCCTGCGGACTCCGGTATTCACCCAGGGTACGCACGATATAGCGCCGCTTGCCCTCGTCGAAATCGCCTCCGCTGTAGTTGCGGTTTTCCCGTTCTATGGCATCGGCAAGTTCAACCAGCGTAACCTGGCGCAGGGCCAGTTTTGCCGGGTCGGCGATGACCTGGATTTCCGTTTCCCGCCCGCCGTAGATATTTGCTGCAGATACGCCTTCCACCCGCTCCAGTTCGGGCATGACGTAATCATCGATGAAGTCATACAGTGTTGAAATATCCCCTTCAAACCCGTTTTCCGGAGTGGGATCAATCTGAAACCACGCTATCGCTCCGGAAACGCCTGCCTGACCGGATATAATCGGCTTCTCGACATTGGTCGGATAGGATTCAACCTGGTCCAGACGGTTCGACACCTTGAGCCGGGCCGCATCCTTGTCGGTCCCCACCTGGAACCGCAGCGTGATAACGCCTATGCCATCACGACTCTCGCTACGCATTCTGACCAGCCCTTCCAGGGATTTAAGCTCTTCCTCCTGCTCGTCGATGATTTCCCGTTCAATCTCAAGGGGGCTGGCTCCGGGCCATAAGGTAGTCACCGTAATTTCCGGTTTGTCCACGTCCGGGGCCAACTGTACCGGCAGGTTGATCAAGGCAACAATACCGAACAGGATCAGGAACATAACGCCCACCGAGGTGGACACCGGGTGACGGATACAGGATTGTATGAGGTTCATGGAGGCGGGTACGGCAACAGCTCGGCCTGTACGGGCTGGCCGGGCTGCAACCGTTCGTTACCACGAGTGATCACCTTGTCTCCCGGCGCGACGGCGCCGTTCACCACCGACCATACGCCCATGGCGCCGCCGACCGTAACCGGCGCCGGGACGGCGCTACCCTGGTCGATAAGGAATACCATGGTGTTGTCGCCCAGCCGCACAATGGCGTCTTTGGGCACCAGCGTGCCGGGAACAGACTCTCCGATGGGGAATGCCGCCCGGGCGATCATGCCGGCGCCGATTTGGGCACTGGGTTCCCGCAACCGCAGTTTTACCGGAAACGTGCGCGCACGGGGGTCGGCGCGTGGAATTATGGCGCGGATATACGCCGCGAACTCCCGGCCAGGCATCGAATCAAACGTGACGTTCACATTGACGCCTGACTTCAGTCCGTTGAAATATTTCTCCGGAACGTCCACGTGGACTTCCTGGGTATCCGTCGACAATACTTCCAGCACCCTGCTGCCTGCCTCACTCCACTGCCCCACCTCGGTATGGCGGGCAACCACTACACCGTTGAACGGCGCGAGAATCGTGCTGCGCTCAATGTCAAACCGGATACTCGCAATCTCCGCGCGCAATGTTTCAATCCGGCCCTCCCAGGCATCGAATTCATAGCGGGCTTCATCCAGTTCCTGGCGCGAGATGGCGTTTCTCTCGATCAACCCCTGGTAGCGCTCCAGGCGGGTTTCAGCCAGTTTACGACGCGCCTGCGCCTCTTTCAGGCGAGCCTGCGCGGCTTGCAGGCCCAACTCCAGCGGCGTAGTACGCAACATGACCAGGGGTTGACCTGTGGTGACCCGTTCTCCTTCCCTTACCTTGAGTTCCGTCACCAGGCCGCTTATTTCGCTTGCCAGGACGCTGACAATGGGCGCTTCCAGGTAACCCGGCATCTGTACGGTCTGCATCACAGGTTTATTGACCGCTTCCGTGTACTTGACCGGTGTCGCCTGTTGCCGGAAATCCTGCCCGGGCGCCTGCGCAGCCGCACAGGACAGAAGAAGGACGGCGCCTAGCTTAGCAAACGGGAATAAACGCATCCCGGCCATTTTACCCTGAGCACGGGTTTTCTGAAAGAGTTTTACTCTGACCCCAGGTATTCCAGGACCTCGTCGTGTAACCGTTTGCCGGTAGCGGCAATGATCAGTCCGCCGTTCAGCGCGGCATTGCCCTGCCAGTCGGTAATGATGCCGCCGGCGCCTTCCACGATGGGGATCAGCGGCATGATGTCATAAGCTGACAGACCGCCTTCGATAACCAGGTCCACATAACCGCAGGCCAGCATTCCATAGCCCAGACATTCCGTTCCATAACGGGAAAAACGGCACCCGGCAACCACGCGCATGAACTTTTCCCGCGCTTCATTGGTAGGGTACATGGCCGGATGGGTACAACACACAATGGCTTCCGCCAGGCTTACCTGTTCCCGAACCGTGATCCGGGAACGCTGCTGCCGGCTTATGAAATGCGCCGTCCTGCCGTCACCTATCCAGGTTTCCCCCGTGTAGGGCTGGCGCATGGCGCCGGCCAGGCACTCATCGGCCTGTTTCAACCCTACCAGGACCCCCCACATGGGGGTGCCCGAGATGAACCCGCGGGTGCCGTCGATGGGATCGATCAGCCAGGTAAGCGAATCGGTTCCCTGTGTTGTGCCGAACTCCTCGCCGATGATGGTATGGCCGGGAAATTCGGCGGCAATTCCCGCGCGGATGAACTCTTCCGTTTCCCTGTCGGCCCGGGTGACCGGATCGAAAGATTCTCCCTTCAGGTGTTTGTCCGTTACCACCAGGTCACTCCGGAAATACTTCAGTGGAATCTCACCGGCCTGCTCGATAAGACCCTCCAGGAAAGGCATATAGCCGGAAGAGGTCCGGGTATTATTCATTTACGGTACACGGCGGTTATCCCGCACTGATTCCAGGTATTCTTCGCCCGTTCTGGGCATGCTGCGTTTCCTCCGGTCTTATGGCAAGTTACCCGTTCTTACAGTACCATAACTGTACACTAATGGGGTCAGAGTAAGAACTTCGCACAAATTTTACCCTGACCCCTGCAATTCACTGACCCCTTGACCTTGAGAATAATGAAAAAATTTCTTCGCGAGACCAATCTCGACACTGACAGGTTCCGCAACGGGATGGCGCAACTGACCGGCGCAGTGAATATCATCGCCACCCGCAACGGGGACATCCGCTCGGGGTTGACCGCCAGCGCGGTCTGCTCATTTTCAGCGGAACCCCCGCGCCTCCTGGCATGTGTGAACTTCAGCGGCAACAGCTTTCAGCATATAGCTGAGAGCCGCTGCATGAGCGTCAACGTACTGGCGCAGAGCCAGGAACACCTTGCTAAACACTTTGCGGGCATGCTCGGCGAAAACCCGGAAGACCGTTTTAAATTCGGAAAATGGACGGAACTGGTTACCGGGGCGCCGGTGCTGCAGGAGGCCCTGGCAGGTTTTGATTGCACTGTAGAGGAAATGCTGGTCGCCCATACCCACGCGGTCATTATCGGCGAGGTAAAGGAGGTGATCGTCAACGGCGGCAAGAAACCCCTGCTCTACCTGAACAAGGCATTTACCACCACCATGGGCCATTACGACGACCTGAACCTGGATTACAGCATGTCACCGTGGTACTAAAGAAGCTCTGAACAAGTCCATCCTGGACTTGTCAGAGTACGCAAAACAAAAATGCGATTTTTGTTTTGCTCACAAATTCAATGACTTATCGTCATCGAATTTGGCGATACATCCTTGTATCGCAGGAACCTCTGATTTAATCAGAGGTTCCTTAGTCAGCCCGGAGATTTCCTCTCTTGAGGGAGAAATACACGCCGACGAAACAAAGCGCCGAGGCCGCAACAAAGCTGGCGTTGATGCTGGCAAGCAACTGGCTGTGCTGTTCCGGGGAGAACTGAACCGGGCCCAGCATCAGGGCGAAGACCAGGGTTACAATTCCCATACTGAACATCTGTCCGATTACCCGCATGGTTGCTACCGTCCCGGAGGCCGCGCCGAGGTATTTCCTGTCAACGGAACTCAGGATGGCGTTGGTATTCGGTGACGAGAACAGGGAAAACCCGAAACCGACCAGCATCAGGGTCAAGACGATAAGCTCGGTCTGCGTCAGCGTGTCTGCCACAGCCAGCATGGCAAGACCGATTGCCGTCAGACCCATGCCTGAAGATGCGATGAGACGGGGTTCATAGTGGTCCGACATTTTACCGGCCACAGGGGAAAACAGGGTCATGACCAAGGGCTGGGAAATCATGATCAGCCCTGCAAGCTGGGGAGTAAATTCCCTGATATTCTGCAGGTACAGGCTCATCAAAAACGTCACGGAAAAGGTGGAGGAATACATGATCAACGCAGCCACACAGGAATAGGTCAATACCGGGTTGCCCGAGAACAGGTTGACGTTAAACAGGGGATACTCCAGGCGCTTTTCGTACCTGAAGAAAACCGTGAAGCCGATGCCGCTCAGCAGGATCAGGGCAAACCCGGACAGCGCAGGCAGGATCGAGAACCCGTACATCAAGGCAATCACGGCGGCGCCGTAGATAAACGCGCCGGGCACATCGAACTTCTGTCCCGAGGGACCGCGCCATTCTCCCTTCAGGTTAACCAGTCCCAGGATGATAACCAGCAGGACCACCGGGATATGGAATACGAACACACCGCGCCAGCCGAACTGCTGGGTAACCCAACCGCCCGCAAAAGGTCCGCAGGTCAGGCCCAGGTACACGGAGGAAACGGACAATCCCAGTACCTTACCGCGTTTCTCGGGGGGATAAACGGAAGACAGGATAGCGATGCCGGTACCGAACAGCATTGCCGCGCCCATGCCCTGCAATGCCCGGCACAGGATCAGTAACAGGGCGGACTGGGCCATGGAAGCAAGAATCGATGCAATGGTCACCGTCGTCATACCGGACAGGAACATTTTCTTGCGCCCGTACATGTCCCCCAGCCGCCCGAACGGCAACAGGAATACGCCGCTGGCCAACAGGTATGCCAGGGGCACCCAGCTTGCGGTTATCGCATCCATCTTCAACCCCTGGGCGATAGTGGGGATGGCCACGTTTACGGCGGACAGCATCAGCGGGGTAATAAACGCTCCCAGGCAGACGATGGTGAGCGCCGTTCTCTGGAGGGTTTGTTCAGAGTTTCCCAAGATAATCTTCTGCCAGGTCCATGACCAGTTCAATGATGTACGGGGTCATCTCCCTGGCGGTTTCCGTCTCCGAGCGGGTGTGCATCCAGCCCAGGTACGTGGTTGCGCGCGCCATCAGCAATACCGGGAACCAGGCCAGGTGATCGTCCGGCAACGGCCTGGTTTGCCGGTAGCCCGCAACCAGCGCCTCCTTTGCCATGGCAAAATGCCTGGCGCCATGCAGGAATATAATCGAGGTGGCGATGTCGAACAGGTGCCAGCCGTAGCCGCAATCGTCGAAATCGATAACCCGGAAACCGTCCGCCCCGGTCAGGATATTTTCAGAAACCAGGTCCGCATGGATTAAACCATAAATGTCCGGCGCCGTTCCCAGTTCCGTCAGCCCGGCGCGTAACCTGTCCCTCACCTCCAGCATCATGTCCCGCTGCCGGGCGCTCAGGGCCGGCAGTTCCCAGAAACGGCCCCAGAACGGCTCATCCCCGGTGAGGCCGTCAACGTCCCAGGCATGCCGGGTGAAGCCCTCCGGCGCCTGCCATTGCGAGGCCTGGTTGTGCATCTTTGCCATAACACCGCCCAGGGTTTCAAAACGCGCGCGGATCTCACCGGGCGAGCCTTCCAGTCCCCGCTCCACACTGCCAAACTGTTCGCCCTCTATCCAGTCAACGATGTCCACCTGGCGCGGTTCCGGCACACCGGGCGACTCGACGATTTCAAACATGCGGTCGTTGTTCGAGTGGCGCAGCGCCGGCGTCAGCACGCCATACTCTCTCAAGCCGGCTATCCATTGCCACTCGGACCGGAGTTCTGCGTCGCTGTGGTAATCGGCGCGGTGTATGCGTACCACCAGCTTCTCATTCGTTGCGCTGTCGGTTACCGCGTAGACGGCATTCTCACGCAGCTTGAGCAGACTCAGCGCCGCATCTCGGTCAATGCCCCAAAGCGGCAGCGCGCGCCGCACCAATGCTTCATAGCGATTTTCCAGTTCGGCAACGGGGACTTCGTAGAAATCAGTCATTGTTCCTCCGTGGGGACGGAATTCAATTCCGTCCCCTGCTCAAATCCGGCCTCGGCAGAAACCCGATCTCATCCTGCAGGGCTTTCCCGATTGCCAGCAACCTGCGGTCAGTCCCAACCGGCCCTTCCAGACAGATTCCGGCGGGCATCCCGTTGGGAGCCAGACCGGTGGCCACGCACAGGCTGGGTATGCCTGCGTTGCTGGAGGGATCGGTATTGCGGATGATGGTCGCCATAGTCGGCTGCTGCGAACCGTTCAGATCAACGGTACTGTCACGGCCTATGGGCGGCGCGGTCAACGGTGTCGCAGGGATGACCAGGGCATCCAGCCTGTTATCGGCAAAACATGCTGAAAACAGCGCCTGCAACTGCGGCCGATACGCATGCAGCGCTTCTTCGTAGACCGCTTTACTGACAGCGCCGGACACGACGGCTTTGTACGCCTCTTTCACGTCCGGGCTGGCTATCTGCGCCAGCACGTCCTCAATGGCAATACCGGGCGCAAAGTCGGCCAGGTACTGAATCATGTCACGCTTCACCTCATACAGCACGACAGGGAAACTCACCTTGCCGTTCAGGTCAGCCATACCGTCAAGGTCAACTTCCACCAGGGACTTGCAGGATGCAGCGAGGAGGTCGAGGACAGCCTCAACAACGCCTGCGACACCCGGTTCCAGGTTCTCGTAGTAATATGCGCGGGGAACACCCAGCCTGACGTCCGCCAGGCTGACTCTCTCCACGGGAGACGGGTCGCCGGCCATCACCCGGTCCAGCAGTTGCAGGTCTTCAACTGCCCTGGCCATGGGTCCCGGCGTATCGCGGGTTGCGGAGATTGGTATTATCCCTGCAGCGGGGTAACGGCCTCCTGTAGGCCTGAACCCGCAGATACCGCAAAAGGCTGCCGGCAGGCGCGTCGACCCGCCCGTATCCGAACCAAGCCCGGCGGGCAGTATCCCGGCGCCAATGGCAACCGCAGTGCCGCCGCTGCTGCCTCCCGGTATCAGGTCGGGGTTATAGGGATTGCGCGCCGGGCCGAACGCGGGGTTGTTGTTGGTGACGCCAAAGGCCAGTTCGTGCATGTTGGACTTGCCGAAAATAACGGCGCCGGCATCAAGCAGCAACCCGGCGACAGGAGCATCCGCCGGCGGGGCATGCCCCTTCAGCGCCGGCGTGCAGCCCGTGGTGGGCAGGCTGACGGTATTGATATTGTCCTTCAGCAACAGGGGTGCGCCCAGCAATTCAGGATTGCCGTTGTCCCGCCGTTGCCGGTCCCGCTGCGCCGCAGCTTCCAGTACGGACTGCTTATCCAGGCATACCAGCGCATTCAGGTGCGCCGTTTCCCTGTGACGCTCCAGCATGGCCTGGACATACTCGACCGCGCTGAATTCCCCGGCCTGCATCCGTTCCAGGGCCTTGACCAGCGTCAGGTCAAGAATGCTCACGGCATTTCCGCAAAATTCTGTCCCTTCCCCGCTTACTGTTATTCAGAACTCGTAGCCGGCCTGTATATACCATTCCCGCCCGCGATGGAACGTTTCAATGGTAAAGCCGAAGGCATCCTGGTAGTTGGAGAATACCGCGTAATTCTCGTCGGTCAGGTTGTCCACACCGCCGGATACGGACAGGCCGCTGTTGCGCACGTCCCAGCGCACGCTGGCGTTGAGCAGGTGCAGGTCATCCTCAACCAGGGCAGGATTGGGCACGCCGAAACTGAACGGCACGCCGCCAAGCGGCCCGCCGGGCAGGACGTCACCACCGTAGCGCGGGTTGTTGTTGGAGTTGGCGCCCCAGTCGGTGCGGTAAGACCACTCGAACCGCGGTGTCAGGTAACCCAGGTCGCCGATGGCAAATTCCTTGTATATCTGCGCGTTCGCAGTCCACTCGGAGACATGCTGGAACGGGCTGTCCAGGGTCAGACCCTGTACAGTGCCGGCCAGCGCGGTGCGGTCGATATCGGTCATCCCCGCGCTGCCGGTGATATACCAGCCTTCCGCAGGGTTCAGCAGCGCTTCCATCTCCACCCCGATGACCTCGGCATCGCCCGCGTTGCTGACAAAAGGTCCGAACCGGGACGGGTCGGCCACCAGTAACTGCAGGTTGGTGTAATCGGTATAGAAAACCGCAACATTAAAACGCAGCCGGTCGTTCCAGCCATCGAACTTGAAACCGCCTTCGTAGGACTTGACGAACTCGGGGTCAAAACTGGGCGTACTGAGTTCAGGCGGGAAAATACGCTGTGTGTAACCGCCGGACTTGAAACCTTCGGAATAAGTGAAATAGGTCATCAGGCTGTCGTTCCAGCGGTAGGACAGGTTCACCATGGGCACCAGTTCGGAGGTCTTGTGCGAGGTCCACTCGAACGGCAGAGGCCGGTCGCCGATCCCGCAAACCGGCCGGGTCGGATTGAACGGCATCGGGATAGCTGACGGCGGACAATTAAGGGGCAAAGGTCCTATCGGCAGCACTTCTATGAACTGGTCCGGCAGGTAATCGCGGGTATCCTCGGTGTAACGCAGGCCGAAGGTCAGGTCCAGCTTGTCGTTGAAATGCCAGGTGCCCTGGGCGAATACCGCCCAGGAATCGGCGTCATAATGGCCGCCGGATTGCAGGTCCACCTGGGAGAACCGCACCGGGTTGATATTCTTGCCCTCTTCCTCGAAATAATAAGCGCCGATGATCCAGTCCAGGCGGTCGGCAAAACTGGCGCCCAGCAACTGTACTTCCTGGCTGAACTGCTCGTGCTGGTAGATATCGATGAGGTAGGACACCCGGATCGGCGAGCCGTCCTGGTCGCCTTCAAAATGGCCTTCAAAGCCGCGTAAAGAACTGATCGATTTCAGCTTCAGGTTCTCGTTGACCTGCCAGTCCACGGTCAGACCCGTGCCCCAGACGTCCAGGTCCTGGGTGGAAGGATCGCCGCTGTAATTCAGTTTCCTGTCGCCATTGTCGATGTACTGCTGGTTGTAACAGACCGGGTTATTGGCATTCTGCGGTGAAAAACAGGCCAGGAACTGGAACGGGAGCCCGCTGGGATGGATCACATTGAAGAACTCGCCGCCAACGAACGAGGCAGGGCCGCCGGTGGCCAGTTGCGCGGCGATGGTGTTGGCCGCCAGGGTCATGGACGGCGCTCCGTTCGGATTGGGAGAGCCGTCAGGAAAAAACAGGCCCAGGTTAAGCGGTTGAATACCGGTGAGGACAAATGGATTGCCGTTCTCATTTTCGCTGCTGTAATCCACGGACCAGTTGATATCCAGGTTGTCGTTCGGCAGCCAGCGCAACGCCCCGCGCAGGGCCACCACGTCCTGGTCGCCCAGGTCCTCGCCGTCGGCCACGCGGGTGACATAGCCGTCCTGGTTGAAGCTGGCCGCGGACAGGCGGGCAAAGAACTTGTCGGTCAGGGGAATGTTGACGCTGCCCCTGACGTTGAATCGATCATCGGTGCCGTACTTGACATCCAGCTTGCCGCCGAACTCCTCATCAGGTTTTTTGCTGCTCAGGGTGATGGCGCCGCCGATGGTGTTGCGACCGAACAGGGTGCCTTGAGGCCCGCGCAGCACCTCGACCCGTTCCACGTCAACGATATCAAGCACTGCGCCCACGGAACGGCCCAGGTAAACGCCGTCCACGTAGATGCCAACGCCGGGGTCGATGACCGGGGTGAAGTCATTCTGGCCGATACCGCGGATGTACACCGCGGCATTGGTGACATTGGAATAGGTAGTCGATTCATTCAGCACCAGGTTGGGCACGAACTGGTCCAGCCTGCCGATCTCCGTCACGCCGCGGAAGTCCAGGGCATCGCCGGTAAACGCGGATACCGCGATAGGCGCGTCCTGCAGGTTTTCCTCACGTTTACGGGCCGTGACTACCACTTCTTCAATCAGTGCCGCTCCGCGGCCCTGGGCATGAGCCGGTTTCAGGGTTGCCGCGGCATCCATGAACAGCGTTGCCGCGGCCACTGCCGCAACTGCGAAATGCGTATGAATATTTCGTCTTATCATTGCTGATACCTGGCTACTTGAGAGTGTGGGGATGTGTGGGATATGTGGAGTCAGATGATACTTGACTCGTAAAACAATCTCAACAGTTTACCTGTTCCCGCTCCACGCCTGGAAACTGCTGCCCGACCGGGCCAGTTGTTCCAGTAACGGGGCCGGCGTCCACCACAGGTCGCCGTAGCGGGCGCGGTATTTTTCAACCGCGGCAAGCACATTATCGATGCCGGCCATATCGGCGTACTTCATGGGTCCGCCGCGGTAACGGGGCATGCCGTAACCGTTGACGAAGATCACGTCGATGTCGCCGGGCCGTATGGCGATGCCTTCTTCCAGCGCCCGCGCGCCCTCGTTGACCATGGAATACAGCAGGCGCTCGATAATCTCTTCATCGCTGACCTCTATTTGCCGCACACCCAGCGCCTGCGCCTCACGCCGGGCGATCTCCATGACCTCCGGGTCCGGCACGGCTTTCCTGCCCTCGTAGCGGTAAGTCCCGGCCCCGGTCTTCTGGCCCTGACGCCCCATTTCCGTGAGGACGTTGATCATGCGGCAGTAAACCGGGTCATCCGGCCGCTCCTGCCATTCGTTGTTCAACTTGTAGAACACGTCAAGGCCGGACAGGTCCATGACTGCATGGGGTCCCATGGCCATACCCCAGTCAAAAGCAACCTGGTCGACCCGCTCCGGGGGGATGCCTTCCAGCATCATCAGTTGCGCTTCCCTGATATATGGGAAAAACATGCGGTTACCGACGAAGCCGAAACAGACTCCCACCAGGACGCCCACTTTACGTATCTTTTTTGCGGTGGCCATGGCCGTGGCGATAACGTCGGCGGCAGTCTGTTCGCCGCGTACGATCTCCAGCAGTTTCATGATGTTGGCCGGCGCAAAGAAATGCATGCCGATCACGTCCCCGGGACGTTTCGTCACCGCGGCAATCTCGTTCAGGTCCAGGCTGGAGGTATTGCTTGCCAGGATGGCGCCCTGTTTGCAGACCCCGTCCAGCTTCGTGAATACCTGTTTCTTTATCTCCATGTTCTCGAAAACGGCTTCAATGACCAGGTCGGCCCCGGCAACGTCAGCATAATCGGTGGCAGGCGTGATCATCCCCATTGCCTGTTCCAGTTGCTCTTCCGTCATGCGCCCCTTGTCGACCGCGATCGAGTAGTTCTTGCGGATGATACCCAGTCCGCGCTCCAGGCCGGCCCGGTCCGCCTCCAAAACCGTAACCGGCATGCCGGCATTGACGAAGTTCATGGCGATGCCGCCGCCCATGGTGCCGGCGCCGATGACGGCCACACTGTTTATATCCCTGACAGGTGTGGTTTTGGGGACATCAGGTATTTTGGCAACCTCCCGTTCCGCAAAAAACAGGTGACGCTGCGCCTGGGAATGGGTGGACGCCTTGCATTCGTCAAACAGGCGACGTTCCGTCCTGAAGGCGCCCGAATAGGATTCATTCACGGCCGCCTGTACACATTTCAGGATCCGGAACGGGGCAAAGAAACCCCGGGCCTTCCTGGCAAGTTGTTGCTCATACTCCGCATAAAATTCATCGTCCATGTCTGCGGCGTCATGAATTTCCAGTTGGCTGACCCGTTTCAGCGGCGCGCCGCTGTCCAGCAACTCCCTGGCCCAGGCGATGGCGCCGGCGCGCAAGTCTCCCTCGACAATCTTTTCGATTATGCCGGACTCCAGGGCCTCCGCGGCGCCGACCTGCCGGCCCGAGGTCATCATCTCCAGTGCTTTGCGCGCGCCGGCGAGGCGCGGCAGGCGTTGCGTGCCGGTAGCCCCGGGCAGGAGGCCGAGATGGACTTCCGGGAGCCCCACTCTTGCGGTCGGCAGCGCGCAGCGGTAATGGCAGCCCATGGCCGTCTCCAGGCCGCCGCCCAGGGCGGTGCCGTGGATGGCGGCGACGACCGGTTTCTCCGAGGCCTCGAATTTCTCCACCACGTCCGGCAGCCAGGGATCCACAATGGGTTTGTCGAATTCGGTGATGTCCGCGCCGGCTATGAAAGTCCTGCCTGCACAGATCAGCACCGCGGCCCCGGCCGTGTCATCGGCCGCCAGCCTGTCCAGCGCCTCCCAGCAGCCTTTCCTGACTGCCGCGGACATGGCGTTAACGGGAGGGTTATCAATGGTGATGACGGCAATGCCGTCTGTGACTTCGTAGCTGACTGTGGCTGGCATGGATGGTTCCTTCTCGACCGTTGTTATGGAAAGGTAGTAATCCTAATAGGTAACGATTGATATGACAACGGATACTTGGGGTCAGGCAGGGATGGGCAACTCCGTTCTTTTGGTCACCGCGCGCAGGGCGAAGCTGGACCTGACCCGGGCGACGCCGGGTAACGAGGTCAACTGTTCGTGATGGATCCGCTCATAATCGGCGGCGTCGGCCACGACGACACGCAACAGGTAATCGTATTCGCCGGACATCAGGTAACACTCCATGACTTCAGGCACCCGGACCAGGGCGGCTTCGAATGCGTCCTGGTCTTCCCGGCGCTGGCGGTTCAGGGCGATTTCCACGAAGACGTTGCCCGGCAAGCCGACTGCAGCCTGGCTGATCAACATGGCATAGCCGCCGATGACGCCTGCGTCTTCCAACAACTTGACCCGCCGCAGGCAGGCGGACTCGGACAAATTGACCTGTTCCGCCAGCCTGACGTTGCTGATCCGGCCGTCCATCTGTAGTTCATGTAGTATAGCGCGATCTGTCCTGTCAAGTGATATCATAAAAATTTAATTCCCAAAATTTGCTTATTAACAGAATATAATTCTAATTATACATTAAATTACCTAATAATTTGCAAAGAAATTCTTTGTGTTTTTCGCTAGGATCACAATACTTTTGACACACTTGGCCCGGGAAGGATGCAACATGCAGATCGGAGTGCCTAAAGAAACCAAAAACCATGAATATCGCGTGGGTTTGACACCGGCGGGTGTGAATGAACTGGTACAGGCCGGGCACCGGGTCGTGGTTGAGACCAATGCCGGCAATGCCATCGGCATGTCAGATGCCGACTACACCGGCGCCGGCGCCGGCATCGCAAACAGTGCGCGCCGGGTCTTTGCCGAGGCCGACCTGATCATCAAGGTAAAGGAACCGCAACCCGATGAATGCCGGTTACTGCGCCCGGGACAGACCTTGTTTACCTACCTGCACCTGGCGCCGGACCCGATCCAGACCCGCTTGCTCCTGGACTCCGGCGCGATTGCCATTGCATACGAAACGGTCACCGCGCCGGACGGCACACTGCCCCTGCTCGCCCCCATGAGTGAGGTGGCGGGACGGCTGTCCGTACAGGCCGGGGCGCACTGCCTGGAAAAAGCGCAGGGTGGCGCCGGAGTCCTGCTGGGCGGCGTGCCCGGCGTGGCGCCGGCCAGGGTGCTGGTCATCGGCGGCGGTGTGGTAGGCGATAATGCCGCGGCCATGGCCCTTGGGATGGGCGCTGACGTGACCCTCCTGGACTGCTCCCTGCCGCGCCTGCGCCAGCTCGACGCAGAATACGGCGGGCGGGTCAAATGCGTTTACTCAACCCGTGAAGCCATAGAAGAGTACGCATTGCAGGCAGACCTTGTCGTCGGCGCGGTGCTCCGCCCCGGCGCCACCGCGCCGAAACTAATCGGCAAAGACCTGGTCAGGCGCATGAAACCGGGTTCGGTCCTGGTTGACGTCGCCATAGACCAGGGGGGATGCTTCGAGACGTCCCTGCCAACCACGCACCAGGAGCCTGTCTATATCGTCGATGGCGTTGTTCACTACTGTGTCGCGAACATGCCCGGCGCAGTCCCGCGTACTTCCACGCTGGCTCTCAATAACGCGACCATGCCCTATATCAGGACGCTGGCCGACAAGGGAATCAATCAGGCATTGATGGATGACCGGGGCCTGCGCAACGGCCTGAACGTCTACCAGGGTCGAGTCACCTGTGAAGCAGTGGCCAACGACCTTCATTATGACTACCTGCCGGCCGTGGAGGCGCTGGCAGCATAAGGGGTCAGGGGCCAGAGATTAGGGCTCAGCATTGGTGGTTAAAAATTTTCTGTTTTAACGGAATTTTCCGGTATAATGCGCATTTTTTTCCGGTAGCCCCCCGTTTCTGCTCTTTCCCCCCCAATGAGAGGAGATATGGAGGGGCTGCCACCTTATCGAATGAATTGAGGGGTCAGAGTAAGAAATTCGAAGAATTTTTACTCTGACCCCCTATATCTCCGGCCTTTAATACATATGTTGCCCTCCATTAATACTCAGGGTGGAGCCGGTTATAAACCCGGCTTCATCATTGACCAGGAACAACACTCCGCGGGCGATTTCCTCGGCCTTGCCCAGACGGCGGACGGGAATCCTGGCGATGATTTTTTCCAGCACGTTTTCCGGCACCGCCCGAACCATGTCGGTATCGATATATCCCGGCGCAATCGCGTTGACCGTTATCCCTTTGGCCGCGCCTTCCTGGGCCAGCGCCTTGGTAAAGCCGTGTATGCCCGACTTGGCGGCTGCATAATTCACCTGGCCGTATTGGCCTGCCTGGCCGTTGATTGAACCGATATTCACGATACGGCCGAAGCCGCGCTGGCGCATGCCGTCGATCACACACCGGGACATATTGAAGCAGGAACCCAGGTTGGTCTGGATTACCTTGTCCCACTGCTCGAAATCCATCTTGTGCATGGTGCCGTCCCGGGTAACGCCGGCATTGTTGACCAGCACGTCTATCGGACCCAGGTCCTGTTCAATCTGCGCGACGGCATCCCGGCACGCGGTATAATCACCCACGTCGAACTTGAACACGTCAATGTGGGTTACTTCCCTGAACCTGGCGGCAGCCTCATCGTTACCCACATAACTTGCCGCAACCTTGTACCCTGCTTCCTTCAGGGCGATTGAAATGGCGCCGCCGATACCTCGGGTGCCGCCCGTTACCACTGCTACTCTTCCCATATTGGAATCCTCCGAAAATAAAACTGAAAATTATAACATTCGCAGGCCGGTGATGTCAGTGAGTGAGTGTTACCCGGTATAGTCCCCAATAATGCTATACTTTCTGTGAACCATATCTCAGGCACGAAGTCTCAGTGACTACATGGGCAGTATAATGAAACCAAACCCGGTTCGGTCAGTTGTATCGGCATTTCCCCTGTTGTTGGGGCTCTGGTGCCATGCCGGCAATGTTTCTGCCGCTGCCGATGCACAGGTTTCCGACACTCCTGACCTGACCCGGTCCATTGCGGATTACGAACGGGAAATCCAGGCCCGGGAGGCTGAACACGGCGTTTACGATCCCGCTACCGGTGAATTCCTGTTATCCGTAGGCCTCGTTTACCAGAATGACGGAAGGCACGAAGAAGCAGTCGAGGCGTTTGCCCGCGCCCTGCAAATCAAGCGGGTCAACGAGGGATTGCAGAGCACCGGCCAACTGCTCATTCTGGAGCAACTCATTAAAAGCAATATCGCCAACGCAGACTGGGAGGAAGTAGACCGGAACTACCAGCAACTGCTGTGGATACACAAGCGAAACTATGACCCCGGCGATCCCCGCTTGCTGCCTGTTGTGGACACGGTCGGTCGCTGGAAACTTAAAGCCTACAAGGAGAACCTGCTGGACTCCAGTGCGCTCAGGGTAATCGGCGAATCCGAAAAGCTTTTCCAGGATACGATCGGCATCCTGCAACGCCAGTACGGGGAAAATGATCCGAGGCTTATCAACCCGCTCTACGGCAGGGCATTGACGAATTACCAGTATGCCATTGAAGTTGCCAATACGCCGCAGGACGAGTTCCACGGCGCCGGCAGTCCGACCAGGACCCAGGTGGTCTGCCGTACCATTCCGACCCCCAACGGCGGCGCCAGGCGCATCTGCAATACCATCAGGGTGCCCGACCCGAGCTATTACGCCAGCCAGTCAAGCAATAAGGATTTTGCCCTGGGACAGCGTCTTGTTGCCGTCGGCAAGGCATTGAAGCAGATAGTTCAAATTCATGACGCCAATCCGGACCTGTCAAAGGATTCCCATGCCAGGGCCCTGGTGCACCTGGGCGACTGGAATCTCCTCAGGGGGAAGAAAACCACGGCCTACAAGAACTACAAGGCCGCTTATGCGCTGCTGGCAGACGGTGATGAACATCAGCAAGCCATTACAGAATTGTTCGGCAAACCCCAGAACCTGCCGGCCCTGCGCCTGCCCCTGCCCGAGATCGATGAAAAGCTGGAAGAAGAGAAGACCACGTTCGTGCTTGCATCGTTTGACGTGTCCCGCTCCGGCCGCGCAAAAAACGTGCAGATTATCGAGTCAGAACCGCCGGACGCCACCTCCGCCCGCAGAAAAGCGAAGAAAACCATCCGGGGACGCCTCTACCGGCCGCGTTTCGAAAAAGGCGAACCGGTAGCCACGGTGGGCAATAAAATCCGAATAGTGGATTAGCTCCAGATATCCGGGCTCTTATAGATGGGATAGATGGGGTCAGAGTAAGAAATTCGAAGAATTTTTACTCTGACCCTTGGATACTCAGTCGTCGTTACGCAGGAAATCAATGTCCTCGGTGTCCGGCATCAGCACGAACTCGGGATAGGATTCAATACCCAGTTCCGCCGAATCCTGGCCCAGTTCCTCAACCTCGGCCGACACCCTCACCCCTATGGTCTTTTCTATCGCGTACCAGATAATCATTGAAACCAGGAAGACGTATACACCGATCGCGAGAATGCCGGTAAGCTGAACCTTCAGGTCGCCACCGGCGGCTATGCACACAGCAAGGGTGCCCCAGATACCGGCAAACAGGTGCGCGGAGATGGCGCCGACGACGTCATCCACTTTCAACCCTTCCAGCATCTTCATGCCCAGAACACAGATGACGCCGCCTACAAGACCGATAAAGATCGCCCAGCTATGGGCGACGATATCCGGCCCGGCGGTAATCGACACGAGGCCGGCGATTGCGCCGTTCAGGCCGGCCAGCAGGTCGACACGTCCCAGCAGCGGCCGGGATACACTGATGGCCGCAATCACGCCTGCCGCCGCGGCCAGGTTGGTGTTGACCAGCACGTTGCTCATCGCCACGGCATCGGCTGCGCCCCCCAGGGCGAGCTGCGAACCGCCGTTAAACCCGAACCAGCCCAGCCACAGGATAAAAACCCCCAGGGTCACGATAGGCACATTGGAGGGCGGCGTGGCCTTGATACTGCCGTCGGCGCGGTATTTTCCCAGTCTGGGACCCACGATCAGAGCGCCGGCCAGCGCGGCCCAGCCCCCGGTGGAATGCACTATGGTGGAACCGGCAAAGTCCTGGAATCCCATCTCGCTGAGCCAGCCGCCGCCCCAGGTCCAGGCGCCGACTATCGGGTAAATCGCGCCGGCCAGAAAAGCCGTAAACAGCAGGAACGACCACAGCTTTACCCGCTCCGCCATGGTGCCGGAAATAATGGAGGCCGTGGTCGCCACGAACACCATCTGGAAGAACCAGTCGGACATCACGGAATAGCCATTATCCGTGACTGCGGCCTTCGCACTCTCATCTCCGGCCAACAGGGCAAGCTCCGCCTCCGACGGCCCGTAGGTCAGGCTGAAGGCGCCGATCCAGCCGGACACGTCCGTATACATGAGATTGTAGCCCACCAGGTAGTACATAAGGCCGGCGATGGAATAAAGGCCGATGTTCTTGAGGCAGATGACCGAGGAATTCTTGGTGCGCACCGACCCAGCTTCGAGCATGGTGAAGCCGGCGCACATCCACATCACCAGCGCGCCCCAGATCAGAAAAGAAAAGGTATTGAAGATGAACTGCAATTCCTGTTCTACCGCAGCATGCGCACTGGATGCGGCTGCCAGGAGGATAAATCCTGCAAGCAGTCGTTGCGGCAGCGTGAGACGGCGGAAAGACAGTGAAGAATCAGCAGGATTCATGAGACTACCCCCTCAGCATTATTATTGATGTCATACGGGACTTTATGATAAATACCCGTAGCGCGCAAGCGTTAATGAAACGAAAGCTACGCCCCTGGAAGTAGCCAGTGTGATATGTGCAGCCGGTTAATTCCAGCCTCTGTCTACCTTGCGCTCCACCTCCAGCACGTGCGTCATCAACGAAGGAATACCCGCATGCCAGATTGCTTTTGCTGCTGGCGGCCGCCAGACGTAACCGAACTGAGCCAGGGACTCTGTCAGTGTCGCTATTGTTGCGTCATCCTCCGGTTTGCCAACTTCCTGCAAGTACGCTCTGACCACACTGTGCAATTCATGCTCGGCCAGTGAATCCGCGCCGGCATGGGCCTCGGTTATGGCCGCGGCTAACGGTTGCAAACCGGCCTTGTAGATCTGACCGCGAAAACTCTCGTAATGTTCGGTTCGCACTGAGTCCACATGTGGTTGCGTTGCCGTTACCATCGTTTCTGTGATATGGCGTAGCGCTTGGTCATTTTCTTCCTCCAATGCGCACAGGCGCTCTGTCAGCGCCTCGCCCCAGCACTGCAGGAAGTATGGGTAGCCCTGACTGTCTGCAACCACGTGTTGCAGGGCTCCAACGGCGACATCAATCCCATGCATACGAAAGGGTTCAACCAGCGCTGCCCCGGCGTCCGAATCATCCAACCGGTCCAGGCCCAGTTTAATAGAGCGCGTCCAGAAGGTGACGTCCATATCGTTAAACTTCTGTTCCAGCCCGGGGGTACCGGCCAATACCAGCAGGAACGGTGACCTGGCGCGCACTTCCTGGCTGACATTCAAAAGCACGCGGCCAAGTTCCGTATCCAGCGTGTGCGCCTCGTCCAGCAACACCACCAGCGGGCGTTGCCGGCAGCGAGCCAGCAGCAGGCGGCTCAAGCTGCTCCCGCGGTTACCGAGTTTCCAGGTTGCGCCTACCCACTTGATGCCGGCACGCACGATGTCCGGTTGCAGGCGTTCCCGCCAACCAGCGGGCGGCGCCAACTCATTGGCCAGCGCATCCAGGTCATTCCTGACTGATGCCGGCGTTAACCACACAACATCCAATATGCTGTCCTGCTCACACATGCGCTCCAGCCAGTGCATGAGCGCCGTCTTGCCGTTACCGCGAGGGCCGATGAGGATGATATCCCTGCCCGTACCCTTACCCTTGTACAAGCGCTCCAGCAAAGGCTTGCGTAGCGCCTGTTGCTCAGCCTCGCGCCCGGCCAGGTACGGCGGTGTACCGCCTGAGCCGGGATCAAATTGGGGATAAGTCAGGTTCACAGTACTGCGGCAATATCAATATAAATGTTTTCATTTACCTCTTTGGTCTCAGGGACCGCATGATCAGAAAACTCTATCAATACAGTATCAGTATCTTCAAAATATTTGATTTTCATCTTCCGACCTTTAGCCACTTAGGCTTGATTGCATTCAGCCTTTTAGGCATAAATAACTTTCTCGTTGAGGATGGTTAATGCTTCTTGCTCTGAATCGTAGGCTTCAGTCCTTTTCTGATTAGCTTGTAACACCTTGTTATTAATTTCTTTTTGGGTGTTTTTATTGTGCAGCAGGGGAATTACTATTTCTGAAACATGCTTATCATCAATCTCATCTACTACCGCCCCATAGGTATGCCGGGTGATTAGCGGATAGGCATGGTCGCTCGAAAGCCAGGCATACAGGTAACCAGCGATTTCGTTGTCTGATGGTTTTATTCTGATGATATGCTGATTGGCAGTCCAACCATCCCAATGTGCCGGAACTATCGTTACCTTCCCAATCGTTCCACTGCATGTGATCATCGTCATGTGTTCACAGAGAACCAACTGATTTTTTATTCGATCTCCATGATGTAGCAGCGAGAGATACTTTTTGTTACTTGGGTCTAACTCATGTATCTGTTTACCGCCAAAGAAAACAATGCCGTTCCCTTCTTCAACATAGATTCTTTTAAATCTGCCCGGCAAAATAACAGACTGGCTTATTCGCTTATCACCAACCTTGACTAACTCATTGGCCGTTTTCTTTAAATGCTGTTCAATTGCCTGGACAACAGGAACATGATAGGAACCATCCAGGCGATTGCTCAACCCGCTTAATGGGATGGAATAATTAAGCACACCAGCTTTCTCATCAAACTGCCTGGCTTTTGCGTAGAACTCTTCAATTTTGGGAAGTTGTAAAGCCTGTTTTAATAAATCCTGTGCCTCATCAATCAAATCATTGGATTCATCCCGCAACCGGAAAGATTTCTCGATCAAAGCATGAATTTCTTGTTTAAGGATGGGCGGCGGATTGGGAATAGGAATATGGTTCAGATGTCCTGGTTCGACTTGGCTTATTACCGCGCCATAAGTGTTTGATTCTACCAGAATCCTCCCCGTTCTGGATTTCAAAAAAGCATAAACATAACCTGGATATTGTTTGCAACTAATCCTTATGGCATGTTCACTTATGAAGTACTTCTCTAAGGTAAAATTTACATAGGTTACATTTCCAATCGTGCCTGACCTGGATATGAGTATCTGACCTTTTTCTACGTTAAACTTGTCTATCCCATCTTTTCTTAACAGAAATTTAACCGGTTTGGGATACACAGATAACATCTCTGCGCTGCCTAAGAAACCAACGACATCCAGATTACTTCTTTCAATATAAATTCTCTTTGAACGAGAACCATAAAAGGCATCTTCTATGAATTTATCACCCAGGGAGACAATATCCCACTTGCATTTTTCCAAGTTCTCTCTGGCTTGCCTGCCTTCTACACCATAAACAGTTGCTTCTAAGCGGTAGTCTTTTTCAAAAACTTCTTGAATACCTACCGACGTCCACTTAAAAGGTGCGCTTTTATCCTTTTGTTTTTCTCCTGCAGGAAGATATTGCAGAGGTTGGGTTACCATGAAAGACCCTCCTGCTGTTTCCATTTTTTGAATACCTCGGGTACTTCGCGGCTTTGGTCGTCAATGATGCGGGTTTTACTCTCCGTCTTGTAGTAAGTGGCCTTACCCTCTGCAATTTTGTTTATCTCCAGCACATTAGGTTCTTCCGGCACCCAAATTTCATTACCCTGCTCATCCCGTTTAAACAACGTGTTACCTCGTTTGTCGTGGCCGACTTTCTCGACCATTGCCATAAAAATATTATATGGCTTGATTTTCTCTGAACGCTGCTCCTCTTCGATTGCCTCTTGGGTTTTTTTCTGAACAATCAAGAGCGAAGTCTGAGTTCCGTTTCTGGGCTGAAAAGTATCAACATGCAAATCCACACTGGCAACGATTCTCGTCGTTTCAATCAACCATTGTCGAATATACCCAAGTCCCGGATTGCCTAAAATCGAGTCGGGTAAAACGATTGCCAGCCTTCCTCCGGGCTTGAGAAATTGAATACAGCGTTCTACGAATAGTCGCTCTGGTGGGACTGATGTTTGAAAATCAGAAGAAATTCTCCAGATCGATTGTCCGGTTTTATCATCTTGTACGTCACCCCAGCTGCGACCAATGTCAAATTGCTCAAGAATGTGGCTATCCTTTATAGGGATTTTGCTTCCGAATGGTGGATTTGTAACAATGACGTCGAAAAAACCGATGTTCCTGGCATTGTTTATGCTGTCAGCCGTGATACTTAAGGCTCTTGCCAAATGTTGTTTAAGGATTAATTCCCATTCATGGGGGGGAAGTAACGAATCATTGCGATAAATATTACCGCTACCATCATTATTCATCACCATGTTCATTTTTGTGGCTTTGACCAAGTCAGGATTGATATCAAAGCCATAGAAATTCGAGGCTGCGATTTCCCTTATTTTATCTCTGACCATACTTTTTTCATGATCTGTCCATTCACTTGCCGATTTACCAAAATCCTTTTCGGCTTCACCTTTTAATTGCTCAATAACATGGTTCATTGCCGTAACCAAAAAACCACCTGTGCCACACGAGGTATCGCATACCTTTTCTTCTGGTTCAGGGTTAACCATCTGAACAACCATCTGCATGATATTCCTTGGTGTGAAGAACTCCCCTCGGTCTCCTCTTAAATTCGCTCCCACCAACTCCTCATACGCTTTTCCTTTAACATCGACATGAGTCTCCAAGAGGCTGTAGGATTGAAGTTCTGAAACTATGTATGCAAGTGAACGAGGTTGTAATGTAATTTCCTCGCTTGAGTCGAATATCTGTGGATATTGTTGTTTAACTATGTCAAATATGTCAGAGATTCGCTTTTTGACTGTTAATTGTCCATCCGGATTAGAACGCTCCCCTGATGTCGCATAAAATTCAAGGGACTTTCCTACATTTTGCTCATCCAGCGTTTTGCAGAAGATGAGTTTTAACAGTTCAAAAAATGCCGGCTGTTTTTGTAAGCCTTCAGTGGCATAAATATGATTATGACAAATCTTGAAGACCATCAAGAGATTGTCTTCATAGGCTTTTTTTAATTTATTGCGCTTTGGTCGGTTTACATCTTCCAAGGAACCATCGGCAGGAGGAATGTCATTGTATTCCTGAAATTCATATTTTCCCTCTATTTTTACTTTTCTTAACACTTCCTTGTACTTGCCGTTTGTCCACATGCCCCATTCGCAATTAGGACAAGCACTCATATAGGACTTGAGTTGTTCTATACCATCTTTATTATTTTTTGGTTCTATTTTTTCATTCTTACATTCAATAATCAGCCAAGCATGATCCTGAGTCAGATCGGAACTGTCTTTCTGGAAAATGACAATATCCGCACGGGGACGACGGGAACCCAATTTAAGAGTAAATTCTATTTTGATTTGACCTGGCTTGTATTTGTGCTCATTGACCAACCTTTTTTCAATTGTCTGCCGTACATACTCTTCCGGCGTGTCCTTGCGGAATTTACCGTCAATGTAATCACAGAGCATACCATCCGGTACTTTTATGACTTTTGTTTCCGCATCAATACTCATGCTTCTTTCTTTCGTATGGTGTATGACTATTAGCTATTAGCTAAATCTTGTCGTTTCCCCGCGGGCTACAAGTATCATCTTTGACTGTTATATTAACTTCATTCTGTCACTAACATGCCATCCGGGCATAATAAATTGTAAAACTTTATAAGCTTTTTATCGTTCGTCGCAAACCCACGCTGGAGGACACCCAAAATCAAGTACTTGATGTCTAATACATCGTGTTCCAGCCTTTCTTTTTCACCATCTCTAAGTGCAGAGATATTGATATGTCCGCGACGCCAAAAAATATCCAACGAAAAAAGCAGCCGGACTTGAAACCATCGCAACAATGTCCAAGACTCATTCAAGATGTTCTCGGGTGGCCTTGTGGTATTCTCGGGCGGTTCAAACATGGATAGAGAATTACTCAGTTCCTCTATATTACTGGCGATATCTTGCTCGCATTCAGATTTATATTTTTTCCGTTTTTCTGTTGTCCCTGTATGGATATCTGGAAACAAAGTTTCTAAGGCAGTTGAATCCATAAGCATCGACACATCCCTATCCAGCTCTGCTTCACTTTCACGAATTGCCGTCTTTACATCATCCGGGGGAATATATGGTTCCTCCCGAAGCTCTGGGTTAAACCGGTAATTTACTTTTAGCAGATTCTCGGATGGCGAACCAGCCGGTTTGTGCGAGGCCAACTCCTTCCTCAATAGTTCCGAAACGGATTTAACTAATGAGATTGGATTAGATTTCTGTGGGAACTTTCTAAAACATCTTGAACGTACGGGTTCATCACACGAAATTAACTCGTAGAATAAAACATCCGGCATTAAAAACCGAAACTGTGCAGACAATTCTTGAAACCTGTTGTGAGATGTCCCTTGAAGGTAGCTTTTATCCAGTATGATTGGTCTGACACTCATTTCTTTGTGCCTGACCGGATTGCCGCAGCAAAGGATTTCTCTCCCCAGGCAAGCATGTCTCCGGAATTGTCCAAGGCATTTTCCATCGCTTCATAATAGGACAAATACATGGGTTCACCTCTTTTGTAGTACACAAACCGTTCCAGGCCGCGCGCCTCATAATCCGCCCTGTTTTCATTGTCCGTCTTCAGGTACAACGTCTCATCGGCAATCAGTCCGAACATCAGTTCGTCTTTAAAGATGCCGTGACCGCCAAACATTCTCCTGGTGCGGACATTGCCGAAAGGCGCCAGCAACTCCATCAGGTAGCTGATGAACTCGGAACTGTGCTTCATCGGCGGTTATCCGCTCAGCAAGGTATTCACGATGGAGAGCATGAAACCGATCAGCGGATGCAGGATTTTCCCCAGCACACCGGTAAAGATCAGGACAACCAGGATCGGCAGGCCCCAGCGTTCCAGTAAATTATACCTGCGCGCCGCTTCAGGCGGGAGAAAGGCCGTGACGATACGGCTGCCGTCCAGGGGCGGCAGCGGCAACAGGTTCAGGGCAATCAATACAATGTTGATAATGACCCCGACCTTTGCCATTTCAATCAACAGGTATTCCTGGTAGGAAACCGCGTTCCCCGCCGTAAACAGGACCGCCAGCAACAGCGTCCATAGCAGCAACATCAGGACGTTGGCCCCCGGTCCCGCCGCTGCGACCAGGGCCATGTCGCGTCGTGGTTGCTTGAGGTTGCGCCAGTCCACCGGCACCGGTTTGGCCCAGCCAAAGGCAAACGGGGTCAGCGCTATCATGACC
The DNA here is from genome assembly GCA_965204045.1 of Gammaproteobacteria bacterium. Taxonomy (GTDB): domain Bacteria; phylum Pseudomonadota; class Gammaproteobacteria; order Eutrophobiales; family Eutrophobiaceae; genus JAAXHV01. Next base: position 1,796,726 of record CBDBDW010000002.1, on the reverse strand, counting down.
AGAGGAACAACTATCGTGCCCAGCGGGTCGATGTGTTTTACGGGGTTCAGAGTCAGGCGCCCGGCCAGCCTGGCTGTTGGGTCGCCCAGTTTGCTTGCCACCCAGCCGTGGGCGACTTCATGCACGGTGATGGCAAATATTATGGGTACTGCGGCAACAACGATTTTTCCCACCAGGGAGAGTTCGAACATGGCTGTCCCGGTCAATTCCGGGCGAGGATGATCAGGAACACGATAAACAGCACCACGATGCCGATGGGTATCAGCGCGCTGGACCAGTCGGGGTTTTCCGCTTCCCTGCTTTTCTGCATCGCGGCCTTCGCCCCGGGCCAGAACAGGAACAGGACGCCGACTGCAAGGATTCCGACCAGTATCTGCTCAAATAGTCCCATGATGGTTTATGGCTCCCGGCCTGTAGACGCAACCTGCCTGCCTCCGGTAACTGCTGGAACAACGAACCGAAGATCCGGCAACTGTCAGATCAAAAATGAAACCCCGTCAATACGGGGTTTTATCAAGCGGAAATAACCTGTTCAGCTTAAAACGACCACTTCCGTGGCATGGTATCCTTTCGGTCCCTGCTCAGCGGTGTAGGAAACGCTCTGTCCTTCATTCAAGGTTTTGTACCCTTCAGATTTTATCGACGAATAATGCACAAAGATATCATCCCCGCCATCTGACGGTTCGATAAAACCAAATCCCTTGGCATTGTTGAACCATTTGACGGTTCCCCTCATACTCATACTGCTCTCCCCCTTCAATAATATTATTATGGGTTAGTGGGTGTCGGCTATCCGGTGTACGGCAGAAATAACGGTTGATACTACCTACATCTATGACAGCATGAAGACAAGCATAGCCAATTTTTTCCCGTTTGCCAACTGTTCTTTCAAGATATATGGGATATAAGGGGTCAGAGTAAAATTATTCGATGCCTGGTGTTACAGCACATATCCCGGTAATTTTACTCTGACCCCGCTGATTCCTGGCTGACGCGCTTGCTCCTGTGGCGCCGGATCAGCACCAGGGTCATCAGGGGCCCCGACGCGGCATAGACCAGCGCCAGCAAAAACAACACCACAGAGGGTCTGACGGCAACCAGCGCGATGATCAGGACGATGAACAGGACGCTGAAAAACGGCACCTTGCCGTACAAATCGAATTGCTTGAAGCTGTGATAACGGATGTTGCTGACCATCAGCAGACCGATGAGGATAGTCAGGATGAATGCAAAGAAGGTTATCGCAGACTCATCCAGCGGTTGGCCGACACTGTCGAACCAGACCAGGCCGGCAATGGCCGCCGCGGCCGCCGGACAGGGCAACCCCTGGAAGTAGCGTTTGTCGGCGCTGCCGGCCTGGGTATTGAACCTGGCCAGGCGCAATGCCGCCGCGGCTGCGTAAATAAAAGCGGCCAGCCAGCCCAGCTTGCCCAGGCCCTGCAGCGACCATTGATATACCACCAGGGCGGGAGCCAGCCCGAACGACACCATATCCGACAGGCTGTCATACTGGACGCCGAAATCGGTTTCCGTCTTCGTCATCCTGGCGATGCGGCCGTCCATGCCGTCCAGGATCATCGCCACGAACACAGCGATGGCGGCAGGCTCATAACGCGCATTAAATGCGGCAACGATCGCATAGAACCCGGCAAACAGGGCCGAGGTCGTGAACAGGTTGGGCAGGAGGTAAATGCCCCGGCGGCGTTTTATCATATCGGCACCGATATATGGGGTCAGAGTAAAATTTCTTCGAATTTCTTACTCTGAGCCCTCAATTCGCCTCTCAGTTCTTTGCCTGATCGACCAGCTTGTTCTCCCTGATCCACGGCATCATCGAGCGCAGCCTTTCACCTACCTGCTCGATCTGGCGCTGCTTGCTGATCCTGCGCATCGCTTTCATCTTCGGCGCGCCGGTCTGGTTTTCCATGATGAACTCCCTGGCAAAATCCCCGGTCTGGATTTCCTGCAGGATTTCTTTCATCACTTTTTTCGATTCATTGCCGATAACCCTCGGCCCGCGGGTAAAATCGCCGTATTCCGCGGTATTGGAGATGGAGTAACGCATGTTCGCGATTCCCCCTTCATAGATCAGGTCGACAATCAGCTTGGTCTCGTGCAGGCACTCGAAATAAGCCATTTCCGGCGCGTACCCCGCCTCTACCAGCGTTTCAAACCCGGCCTGGATCAACGCGGTTATGCCGCCGCACAGTACCGTCTGCTCACCGAACAGGTCCGTCTCCGTTTCTTCCCGGAAATTGGTTTCAATCACGCCGGCGCGCCCGCCGCCGTTGGCGCTGGCGTATGCCAGCGCGATATCCCCGGCCTGGCCGGAGGCATCCTGGTGCACGGCAATCAGGGTAGGCACGCCGCCGCCTTCCACGTAGGTGGAGCGAACCAGGTGCCCGGGACCTTTCGGCGCGATCATGATCACATCCAGGTCGGCGCGCGGCTCAATCTGGCGGAAATGGATGTTGAACCCATGGGCAAAGGCCAGCGCCGCGCCGTCCCTGATGTGCGGGGCAACCTGTGCCCGGTACAACGCGGCCTGGTGCTCGTCGGGGGCCAGCAGCATCACCACGTCCGCCCAGCCGACCGCCTCCTCGATACCCTTCACGGTGAGTCCCGCGCCCTGCGCCTTGGCTGCGGACGAGGAACCCTGGCGCAGACCGACACATACTTCCACGCCGGAGTCGTTCAGGTTGTTGGAATGGGCGTGGCCCTGTGACCCATACCCGATAACGGCCACTTTTTTGCTTTTTATAAGGGACAGGTCCGCGTCTTTGTCATAATATATATTCATCATTCAATTCTCTTAACTTGTGTTTTCCGGGGATACCTGGGGTCAGAGTAAAATTATTCAGCGCCTGGTTTCTCAGCACAGATCCCGAAAATTTTACTCTGACCCCTCAATTCATCAAACCCTGATTGCTTTCTCCCCGCGTGCGATGCCGGAAACGCCGGTGCGGACGGTTTCCAGTATCAACTCAGGCGTCACGGCCTTCAGGAAGGCATCCAGCTTCTCGCCGTTGCCGGTGATTTCAATCGTGTAGGAATTCTCATTCACGTCGATGATTCGCCCCCTGAAAATGTCGCTCAAACGCATCAGTTCCTCCCTGGAGGAGTCGGCAGCCCTGACTTTGACCAGCATCAATTCCCTTTCTATATGCTCACTCTCATTCAAATCCACGACCTTTATCACGTCCACCAGTTTGTTCAGGTGCTTGGTGATCTGTTCGATAATCGCATCGGAACCGGACGTGACTATGGTCATGCGGGAAACGGTGGGATCTTCCGTGGCCGCCACGGTAAGCGACTCGATATTGAAGCCCCGGGCGGAAAACAGGCCGGAAATTCTCGACAAAGCCCCGGCCTCGTTCTCGACCAGGAGAGACAGGATATGGCGCATCAGGCCAGTTCCCGCTCTTCCGAACCGGGCGCCAGGTGCATTTCATGCTGCCCTTTGCCCGCGGCTATCATCGGATATACGTTCTCGGTCTGATCGGTAATGAAGTCCATCAATACCAGCCGGTCTTCCATCGCCAGCGCCTCTTTAAGCGCCGGTTCCACATCAACGGCTTTCTCGATACACATTCCCACGTGGCCGAAGCTCTCCGCCAGTTTGACAAAATCCGGCAAGGCATCCATGTAGGAATGGGAATAGCGTTTCTCGTAGAAGAACTCCTGCCATTGCCTTACCATGCCCATGTAGCGGTTGTTGAGATTGATGATCTTGATCGGGGTATCGTATTGCAGGCAGGTTGAAAGCTCCTGTATGCACATGACGAGGCTGGCCTCGCCGGTTATGCAGACCACCGTTTCATCCGGATAGGCGATCTTGGCGCCCATTGCCGCCGGCAAACCGAACCCCATGGTGCCGAGACCGCCTGAATTCAACCAGCGCCGCGGCTTGTCGAACTTGTAAAACTGGGCGGCCCACATCTGGTGCTGGCCGACGTCGGACGATACATAAGCATCGCCGCCGGTCAGTTCATACAGGAGCTCGATAACCCGCTGCGGCTTGATCAGGCTGGAATTCCTGTCGAAACGCAGGCAGTCCATGGACTGCCAGTCCTTGATCAGGCGCCACCAGTCATCAATGTCGGGTCTTTCCCTGATGCTCTTCAACCCGTCATTGATATCCTGCAGCACATGCTTGACGTCACCGACGATGGGGACATCCACGGGTACGTTCTTGGCAATGGAGGACGGGTCGACGTCGATATGGATGATCCTTGCATGGGGGCAGAATTTCTCCAGGTCTCCGGTTACGCGGTCATCGAAGCGCGCGCCGATGGCGATCAGCACGTCACACTGGTGCATCGCCATATTGGCTTCGTAGGTGCCGTGCATTCCCAGCATACCGATAAATTGCGGGTCCGTAGCCGGGTATGCCCCCAGGCCCATCAGGGTATTGGTGATGGGAAACCCCAGGGCGCGGGTGAATTCGGTCAACTCCGCGTCGGCATCGGACAGAACAACGCCGCCGCCGGTGTAGATCATCGGTTTACGCGCCTTCAGCATGAGATTGATTGCCCGTTTGATCTGCCCCGGGTGGCCTTTTACGGTCGGCCGGTAGGATCGCATGTCCACCGTATCCGGGTACTCGTAGGCGCAGGTATTTGCCGTCACGTCCTTGGGAATGTCCACCACGACGGGACCGGGACGGCCGGTGCAGGCGACGAAAAACGCCTTCTTAATGATGCCGGCCAGGTCTTTCACATCGCTGACGAGGAAATTGTGTTTTACACAGGGCCGGGAAATGCCGATGGCATCGACCTCCTGGAAGGCATCGTTACCGATATAGGAAGTGGCAACCTGGCCGCTGAAAACAATCAGGGGGATGGAATCCATGTATGCCGTTGCAATACCGGTAATGGCATTGGTAATACCCGGACCGGAGGTGACCAGCACCACGCCGGGACGGCCCGTAGCCCGGGCGTAGCCGTCCGCCGCGTGCGCGGCGCCCTGCTCGTGGCGAACCAGGATATGTTCCACCTCGGTCTGCTTGTACAGTTCGTCGTAAATATGCAATACGGCGCCGCCGGGGTAGCCGAAAACGTGTTTTACCCCTTCATCTTTCAGAGCCCTGACGAAGATTTCGGCCCCGCGCAGTATCGGTTTTGTTTTTCCCACCGGTTGATTCCACAAGTTGCTTAACAACAGGACATGGTAACTTACTGATATTCTTTGCAAGCGTCAAGTTGTGCCTTGCGGAGTTACAATTATTTTCCCGTTTTTGTGAGTTTTCTCACATTTTTGCTGATTCTCCGCTTTCCTAATTATTTGTGCCGGCTAGAATCAATCGGGATTCCTCCATGCCTGAAGGCGGCCCGATTTGAGTGCGTCGGGCCATGGATCAGGGACAGCCTGCAGGCGCCAGGGGGGGCGGCAACCGGTAGTTTGCTGCGCCGCCCCCCTCTGGCAGGGGGATATCAAAGGGGGATATCAAAGATGGAGAAATATCCGTATTTGCTATAAAATGGGATTAATCATGAATTACGAACTGGTTACGGTCATCATAACGATTATTGCCACACAATGCGGCCTTGCAGCATTGATCTGGTCTCTCCACAAAGATATGGCAGAACTAAGAGAGCGTATGGCCCGTATTGAAGGACTGTTTGAAGGTTTTACCGGCAGGACATCACAATAATTCCCAACCCGCCCGGGCATGGAGGACGGGAAAAATACCATGCGAACTACGGAAACTCTATTAGCCACCCTGCGCGAGGCCCCGGCGGATGCCGAGGTCATCAGCCACCGGTTATTGCTGCGCGCCGGGATGGTCCGGAAATCGGCAGCGGGAATATACAACTGGTTGCCCCTGGGGTTAAGAGTCCTGCGCAAGGTGGAAGCCGTGGTACGCGAGGAAATGGATGCCTCGGGCGCCCAGGAAGTACTGCTGTCCGGCGTGCAACCGGCAGAACTGTGGCGGGAATCCCGGCGCTGGGAAGAATACGGCCCGGAACTGTTGCGTTTCAGGGACCGGCACGAACGGGACTTCTGCCTGGGACCCACCCACGAAGAAATCATCACTGATTTAATCCGGAACGAAATCCGCAGCTACAAACAGTTGCCGGCCAATTTCTACCAGATCCAGACAAAATTCCGCGACGAAATCCGCCCCCGTTTCGGGATCATGCGGGCCCGCGAATTCATCATGAAGGACGCGTATTCGTTCCATCTCAACCAGGAATCCCTGGAACAGACATACCAGGTGATGTACCGGACCTACTCCCGCATTTTCGACCGTCTCGGGCTTGACTATCGTCCCGTTGTTGCCGACAGCGGCAATATCGGCGGCAAGGTATCACACGAATTTCACGTACTGGCCGATTCCGGTGAAGACAGCATCGCGTTTTCGGAAGGTTCCGGCTTCGCAACCAACGTGGAACTCATTGCCGCGCCCATGTCCTCCGAAACGCGGCCCGAACCGGGCGCGCCGATGCAGAAAACAGCGACACCGGATCAGCACACGATTGAAGACATCAGCCGTTTCTTCGGCGTCAGTCCGGCCCGCTGCCTGAAGACATTGATCGTCAACGGCAGTAACGACGACCTGGTCGCCCTGGTATTGCGGGGCGACCACGACCTGAACCGCCTGAAAGCGGAAAACCTCCCGGAAATAGCGAAACCACTGACTTTCGCTTCCCCCGAGGTGATCGGTCAACGGCTGGGTTGTGATATCGGCTCACTGGGCCCGGTGGGACTGGATATCCCGGTTGTCTCCGACAATGCCGCCCTGGCCCTGGCCGATTTTATCTGTGGCGCCAACGAGGATGGCTATCACCTCACGGGAGTGAACTGGCAACGGGACCTTGAGGAACCCGCGCATGCCGACCTCCGCAACGTGGTTGAAGGCGACCCGGCGCCCGATGGGTCAGGCACGCTGAAAATAGCCCGTGGCATCGAAGTCGGGCACGTCTTTCAACTGGGCACCAAGTACAGTGAGGCCATGAAAGCTGCCTGCCTGGATGAAAACGGTGAGGCTGTTACGCTGTACATGGGCTGCTACGGTATCGGCGTCTCGCGCATCGTTGCCGCAGCCATTGAACAGAACCACGATGATCGCGGAATTATCTGGCCGGGCACCCTCGCCCCGTACCAGCTTGCACTGATACCGATTAACGCGCACAAATCACAGCGCTTGCGTACGGCCGTTGATGAGCTATATCAACAACTGCTTTACAGCGGTATAGAAGTATTACTGGACGACAGGAAGGAGCGCCCGGGAGTCATGTTCGCCGACATGGAATTGATCGGCATACCCCACCGTTTCGTATTCAGCGAACGCGGACTGGATAACAACACCCTCGAATACAAGGGCAGGCGCGATGAGCAAAGTATGGACATCCCACTGGATAATGCCGTTGAATTTGTTAGTGAAAAGCTATCTTCCTGACTTCATTTTTTAATATTGGATGCCGACCAACTCAAACCGGCTGTGATCAGACGCCTTTTCTACTTCAAGCCAGAGTGAAACGGCGTCTTCCATCCTCTCCATCAGCTGGTCAACCGACTTGGCCTGAGTATGACATCCCGGTAACGCGGGGATACTGCCAACATAGTGACCATCTTCATCTTTTTCGATGATAACCGTGTATACATCGTTCATTTTCGTTCTCATTTTACAAAGCCTTGCTCGCTACTGGAGGAGTATATCAATACTCAGGGACGGACTTGAAGTCCGTCCCCATTGTCAATGAATGTGAAAACCGTCAAAACGTTGTAATTCCGTTCCTTCCCATTCCAGATTCAGCACCGTTGCCGTGACAGCAACAAGGAAGGACATCCATATAATTTTATTGGGTGTCCTGTCTTTTCTGGTGTCCTGTCTTTTCTTTTGAACTCCTCTCGTATGCTCTATTCCGAGCAGTTGTTCGGAGATTCCAAACAACCGAATTTCTCTTGCCCGGACAATTCCAAGAAATTCAGAACACTCAAATTCATCTGTGAGCGAAAGGGAGCTGATTTCGAATCTGTCCCCGGTGGGGTGTGACCGGAAGCAAATCCTGCATGCCCATAGTTTCAGGATAACTACAATCAGGGCAAGATCATACTTTTTGTCATAAGAGAGAGGTTTTTTATTCCAAAAAGATATAAATAAGCGGGGAACTCCTGGATTTTGCGGGGATCAGAGCAGTATTACCCCCAAAACGAGGAGAATCCGATGAGTTTATTGACCCATTTGGCGACGATTGAGGACCCGCGGCGTGATATTAACAAGAAGCATGAGTTATTGGACATCCTGTTTTTGACGGTGAGTGCGGTGCTGTCGGGGGCGGAGGGGTGGAAGGATATCAAGGAATTTGGGGATGAGAAGCTGGATTGGCTGCGTCGCTACCGGCCGTTTGCGAACGGCATGCCGGTGGATGACACGATTGCGCGGGTGGTGCGTGCGCTGGACCCTGAGCAGTTCAACCGGGCGTTTATCGATTGGGTGAATGAGGTGCGCGGGGCGCAGGGTCAGGAGCAGATAGCGCTGGACGGGAAGACCTTGCGTCGTTCCCATGACGGGGAGAAGCACACGGCCCTGCACAGCATCACGGCCTGGGGGCACGAGTGCGGGTTAGTGTTGGCGCAGATGAAGTCATCCGGGAAGAAGAACGAGCAGGCCTCGGTCATGGCGATGCTGGAGATGTTGCAGGTGAAGGGGGCGCATATCACGGCGGATGCGATGAACACGCAGAAGAAGATAGCCCGGAAGATACACGATAAAGGGGGGGATTACACCTTGTCGCTGAAGGACAACCACAAGACGCTGCGTAAGGAAATACAGGCGTACTTTCATAAGGTTACACGCGATGCGCCGGCGACATTGGCGGTGCATGAGGAGGTGGACGGCGGGCATGGCCGGGTGGAGAAGCGTGTCTGCCGGCAGTTGCCGGTGAGTGAGTGGGTGAGCGGGGCGGCCAAGTGGCCGGGGTTGCAAACGGTGATAGAGATGGAGCGGGAACGGCACCTGCCGGGGCAGGAGGTGGAGAGGGAGATACATTACTATATCAGCTCGCTACCGGTGGATGCAGAGCGGGTGGCGCAGGGCATACGGCGGCATTGGGAAGTGGAGAACAAGGCGCATTGGGTGCTGGACGTAGCCTTTAAGGAGGATGACAGTCGCATCCGCAAGGGGGATGGCGCGGAGAACGTGGCGATTATCCGGCGCTTCTGTCTGAACCTGGCGCGGCTGGACCCCAGGAAGAACAGCATGCGGGGCAAACTCAAGCAGGCCGGGTGGAGTGATACCAGACGGGCGGAAATCCTGTTCGGAGTAGACACATAAAAGTATGCGGTTGCCCTGTAACTACAATATAGTTTGTGGCTGTTGTCCTGGAATTACTTTCACTGGTGAGGCTGCGGGCGGTTTTTCTGGTTGATTAGTCACGAAATTCCACTGCTGTCCCAAGAAAATCTTGTTGATCTATCATAACTCATTGATATAGCTTAATAAACAGTCATTTTGTACCTGTCATCGACTTGAACTCGACCGGGCCTGCCTGCAATGCTGTGACTCCCATCCACAACCAGGGAGTGCAGCCCCATGTATGCCGGCAATTTCGTCTTCTCACAACTCATGGCCCACCTGCCCATGCACAGCTTCCGCCGCTGCGTCCGGCGTTATCAAGGCAACCGCTACGTCAAGTCCTTTACCTGTCTCGACCAGTTCCTCTGTCTGGCCTTCGCCCAACTCACCCACCGCGAGAGCCTGCGCGACATCGAAGTCTGCCTGCGGGCGCACCAGGACAAACTCTACCACCTGGGACTGCGCGGCGGCATCGCCCGCAATACCCTGGCCCACGCCAACCAGCAACGCGACTGGCGCCTGTATGCCGACTTCGCCCAGGCCCTCATCCGCCTGGCCCGTCCCCTGTATGCCAAAGACGACCTGGGACTGGAACTCGATAACACCGTCTACGCCCTCGACTCCTCCACCATCGACCTGTGCCTGTCCGTGTTCCCCTGGGCGCACTTCCGCCAGACCAAGGCCGCCGTCAAACTCCATACCTTACTGGACTTGCAAGGCAGCATCCCGACGTTTATCCATATCTCAGACGGCAAACACCACGATGTCAACGTCCTCGACCTGCTCCTGCCCGAGCCGGGCGCCATCTACGTCATGGACCGCGCCTACCTCGACTTCCAACGCCTGTTCACCCTCACCCTCGCCGCCGCCTTCTTCGTTATCCGCAGCAAGTCTAACACCCGTTACCGCCGCCGCTATTCCCATCCCGTCGATAACACCACCGGCCTTATCTGCGACCAGACTGTTGTCCTCACCGGCGCCAGGACCGCCGAGCGCTACCCGCAACCCCTGCGACGCATCTCATACCGCGACCCCCAAACACACACCACCCTCGAGTTCCTCACCAACCACTTCACGCTCCCCGCACTCACCATCACCGAGCTTTACCGCTACCGATGGCGGGTCGAGTTGTTCTTCAAATGGATCAAACAACACCTGCGCATCAAAGCCTTCTTCGGCACCGCCGAGAACGCGGTGAAAACCCAAATCCGGACCGCCATCAGCGTCTATGTCCTGGTCGCCATTATCAAAAAACGTCTCAAGCTGACCACGGAACTCTACACAATATTACAGATTCTAAGCCTGACCCTGTTTGAAAAAGCGCCACTATATCAATTACTTACCCAAACCGATTACAAAACAGAACAGCGTGATATACTTAACCAATTGAATCTATTCGATTAATTCTTGGGACACTAATGACGAAATTCAATACAATAACAAAATGAATACGGATTCCATTGCGACGTATTACAAAGATTTTCCCCTCAAAAAGCCACAGACTCGTTTAACCAGGCATGAACTGGATTCGTACTACGCAGTCATGGAGACCAAAATCGGACATGACAGGCAGGCTCTGGCAGAATTCAATCCGAACCTGAATGTTTGGGAAGCCGTCAACCTCGCAAGAAGCGAATTGAAACATTGTTCCTTCTTAAGATGGTTGCTTGACCCCAGGGGTTCTCATTATCAGGGAGACTTGTTTCTTAAGAGCTTCATTGAAAGATACAGCGAGATATTCCGGGAAGTAATTCCAAAAGACGAACTAAGCTCCTGTAAAGTGAAGTCAGAAGATTTCTACCATGGTCTCGGGCGGGTCGATATCAGCATTACAGGGAGGTCATTCATTATCATAATTGAGGCCAAAATTGATGCGGACGAACAAGAAGATCAGGTGAGCCGCTATGGACAGTTGAGACAGGATAGCCCTAAGAATGTTGTTATCGTTTTCCTGACAAAAGATGGGGGAGAACCTGATACGGGAGATGCTGATTTGTGTATCGCGTGGAAAGACATCGGAGAAATATGTAAAGAATTTATTAAAGAATGCAAGAATCCCTGGCTGACGGAATTAGTCCGCCAGTACCGTATTATGAGCGAGACTCTGTAGAGGAGACCCCACGATGAATGAAGCTGCTTTGTATGCCTTGGAACATATCGACAAAACCGTGGAAATTGATGCTGCGATTTCTGACATGAAAGAACTGGTGTTTAAGGGTTTCGACACTGCTGTAAAAGAATCTATAAACGACTGGTTCGGTGGTGACTGGCAATGTGATAAAAGTAAAAATTTTATGGATGGCGTCATAAACCTCTATTATATTAAAAACGATCCTGATTGGAATAAAGTATATATAGCTCTTGCCTATGGGGCCTCCGGTCACGGCACAAATATATGGAGCTTCTTGGGCAAGAATAGTCAATCTGGCGGCGACGACTATTCAATCTGGCTAGATACGGACCCAGAAGTTCCTGATCCACAGAACCATGAAATGTTCGTGATGGAGAAAATAAAAGCACTAACATCGCATGGATTTAAAAAAAGACAATACCGAGGAAAATTCTGGTTACAAAAAAGCATTTTTTTTAACAGTGAAGACATCTTGAAAGGACTGAAAGGTGAAGGGTGGGAATCTGCACTTTTGCGTCTGAAAAAAGCATGGCAGCCCCTCGTAGAGTTGGACTGGGACGAGATATACAGAATCGTCAATGAGACTTAAGAATAGTATTATTGATTGATACAACGGGAACGCGAACCATGCCACATCTTTTCTGCAATATCGGATGGATGGAGGCCTATAAGGGCACTGCTCGAATTGTTGGGGGCGGAGCTTATGTAGAAAAACATAATACGGGATTCGAAATGTGTAATTTTCTTCCATATCAAGGAAAGGTTTATGGCTATGTCGGTCTGCCAGGCAGAAGGCAAACCAACGCCGTCAGAGTTATATTGGTCTGACCCCTGCCCTTCCCCATAAGCTGTTTTCCCTGCCCCAGGTTTGCCAATCTACTTCTTCGGTTGTAACCAATTCGATATTTGTATCGGAAGACAGGTTATCGAAAAACAACATCAGGTTTTCACAATTCCAACGTGCAGAGGGCGCGATGAGACCATCATAACCAAGAAAATTTATGGCTGCTCCAATCTCCCGTGTCCTGAGATTATTAATCTGGTCGTACTCGTTTGGGTCTACACCTAAACCTGCAAGCTCGGTTTCTATCAATTTTAAAGTCGAATTCGTTTTTGATTTTATCGTTGCAAGTATTGCTGGTTTTGAAGGAAGTGGATCCAACATCTGCCAATGGTAGACGATTTCCGCAAGTGCCCCTTTCCGAGTCAAGCTGGTATACAAGATGGAGCATTCCCCTCTTGGGTTCCAGCGTCCACCAGCACTTGATGGAGCAATCGGGTTCAGGTTTTTCCGTACCGCCCGATATACTTCACCAGAGAAGGTTGTCGGAGAGAAGTTTGCGAGACGGTCAAGCAGTTCAGGGTTGTGAATCAAAATCGGTCTTTAATTATACGTAAACCCCTTCCAGCAGCTGATCAAGCGCCTCCATCACAGCATCGGTTTTTCTTTGCCGGATCAAATCAACGGGTCTTTCTCCGTTTAAAAGTTTCTGCCTTGAGAACAGCCACACCCTGGCTTCCATCGGTTCATATAAATCCGACAGTTGATCAACAATATACTCGAAGTCCAATAGAAGTTTTTCCGCTTCAGGCCGAGGAAATGCCTTCCCCTGGTTCCACCTGGAAACTGTTTCCGGCCTGGAACCAAGAACATTAGCAATATCCCTTGAACGCATAGCTCCTTTTTGTTCAATCGATTCAATTTTACGCGCGATGGCATTAGTCATAGTATTTCCCACCTGCATGGTCGTGTATCCTGCATATTGGTTGATGTAATTATAGACTATTATGTTGATAAATCAATTGACATTGGTATAGGCGGGGTTCAGGGACGGACTTGAAGTCCGTCCCCATTGTCAATGAATGTGAAAACCGTCAAAACGTTGTAATTCCGTTTCTTCCCATTCCAGATTCAGCACCGTTGCCGCGACAGGGCCGTGATTCAGCCAGGTGCGGAGTGTTTCGAGCATAGCCTCATCCCCCGTCGCCCGGCCCTCCACACTTCCGTCCGGTAAATTCCTGACCCACCCTGTAATATTCAATAACATGGCCTGCTCTCGCGCCGATTGGCGGAACCATACTCCCTGTACAAGCCCGCTTACCCTGAAATAAAAGGTTTTTCTCATACTCGCCAGTGTAATATAGAATAGGGAATCGTCGGATACAAAGATATGACCGTAACAATTTACCACAACCCCAGGTGCAGCAAATCCAGGCAGACCCTGGAATTGTTGCGCGGGAAAGGGCTGGAGCCGGAAATCATCGAATACCTGAAAAATCCGCCCGGTAAAAGCGAAATGACCGGGATACTGGCATTGCTGGGAATGGGACCCCGGGACTTGATGCGGAAAAAAGAGGCGGAGTACAAGGCCAACGGCCTGGATGCCCCGGACCTGTCCGACGAACAACTGCTGGACGCGCTGATTGAGCACCCGGTGCTGATTGAACGGCCCATAGTCCTGGCCAACGGCAAGGCCGCCGTAGGACGGCCGCCTGAAAACGTGCTGAAAATACTCTGAACCATGACGGAAATACTGGTTCTGTACTACAGCCGCTACGGCAATGTTGCGGAAATGGCCAGGTACGTCGGACGTGGCGTCGAAACCGTGAAATCCTGCCGTGCGCTGATCCGGACCGTCCCACCCGTATCAACGGTAACCGAAGCCGTTGCTGACAGTATCGCTGCAGAAGGACCGCCTTTTGCAACCAAGGACGACCTGGTCCGCTGCGCCGGCATTGCCCTGGGAAGCCCGACCCGTTTCGGCAACATGGCGGCGGCGCTGAAATATTTCCTCGACAGCACCGGGGATATCTGGTTGTCCAACAGTCTGGCGGGCAAGCCCGCAGCCGTGTTTACCTCCACAAGCAGCCTGCACGGCGGGCAGGAGAGTACGCTCCTGTCAATGATGCTGCCGCTGTTGCACCATGGAATGGTCATCATGGGGGTGCCTTATTCGGAGCCGGCCCTGGTCTCCACCCGGTCCGGCGGCACGCCGTACGGCGCAAGCCACGTGGCCGGCGTTGGAAACGACATCAGGGTCACGGAAGAAGAAAAACAGGTCTGCATGACCCTGGGTGCAAGGCTCGCGGAGTTGTCGCTGAAACTAAGTGGATAGATGGGGTCAGAGTAAGAATTTCGCAGAAATTTTACTCTGACCCCTTGATTTCCAGGATTTCCCTGACAAATTCCACCGTCAGTTTTCTCTGCGCTTCCAGGCTGTGCCGGTCGAGGCGGTCCAGCCAGAGAAACAGGTTGCGGGTATCCCGCTCGACCCGCTTGATGAGATACTCCACCACCTGGTCGTTGAGCTCGAACCCGCGCTCCTGCGCGCGCAGTTTCAGTGCTGCCATATTATCGTAATCGTCCAACGGTTGCAGGTGCCAGCAAAGGCCCCAGGACAGTCTTGATTTCAGGTCCGGCAGCCGGATCAGGCTGCCTTTGGGACTGCATCCTGCACTCATCACCAGGGGTGTTTCCCTATCCCTGAGGCGGTTGAACAAGTCGAACAGCGCCAGTTCCCAGTCGTCCCTGCCCGCCAGTTCATCCACGTCGTCCAGGCACACCAGGCTGAGATCTTCCAGGGACGAAAACAGGTCCGGAGTAAAATCATCGACCTGCCTTAACGGAATATAGGCGCAGGCGCGCTCAGACAACGCAGCCAGGTTGCATGCGGCCTGGAGCAAGTGACTCTTCCCCACTCCAGGGCCTGCCCAGAGATAGATATTGTCGTGACCGGAACCTCTTGCGATACCCTGCAAAGCGTCTGCCAGCTCCCGGTTCGAACCTGGAATATAACTGTCGAACGTGTAGATGTCATGGCGCGCGAATCCCAGCGGGAGTTGCGAACTCGAGATGTTGTCCCCACCGGCCCTGAGCGGCTGAAATTTATGATCACGGTGGAATTCCAGGGACCGTTGGCGCTTGTGAGCCGATTTTGTCATCCCGGTTTTCCTGCTCACGGGTTCAGGAGATAGTAGTGGCCGTCCGGGCTTTCAACCGGTTCCAGGATCCTTCCCAGGTTGATGGTCTGCACTACAGCCTGTTCGCCGCCATGGGCAGCCAATGCCAGGGTGACTTCTCCAGCGCGCACCTCCTTCACGTGGATACGGCTGACTGAACTCAGGGATTCCAGGTAGTTGAGCAGGCGCGCGTATTGCTCGACGGAATCAACGGCGCCGACCGTGATCTCGATATCTCCCACCAGTGTGTAGCTGCCGCTGCGGACGAACTCGTATGCCAGGGCATCGACAAAACCGTTGAAACCTTCTTCCAGGGCGAGCTCCGGCAGGTCGGTCTCGGTTGTCCACTCGTACTTGAGGCCGTCTTTCCCGTAACTTCTCCACCTGCCCTCCCAGATCCCCGGGACAGGGGCGCTCACACTTGCCGTCAGGACAACATCGGCCCTGTACCTTGCGGAAGCGGTCATGATCTGCTCCTGGAAACCAAGCCATACATCCCCGGGCTGTATTTTTACCTGATCATCGAGGTCGTACAGGGGAAACAGGATGGAGACTCCGCGCCGTTGCGCCACCTCCTGCACTACCGCCAGCAATTCCGGCTCACTGGCGGATTCGGCAAACAACCTGCGGTTTGACCGTTCCAGCGCGAGCCAGACCAGGATGGACGGCCGTTCCTTGTCCCATACCGGTATTCCCGAATCCCGCAGGGAGTTATTCAGGTTTTCCTCGTCGAATTTAACGGCTAAACGCCATTTTGGCGGGGAATCCGAACCGGACAGGGCGGGTATCTCCGCCTGGACCTCCTGGTACCGGTACTGCTGAACAAATCTTTCCGCCTGTTCCAGGATCGGCTCCAGGGCGGATTCCGCCGACACATCACGCGCGCCGGTCAGTTTCACCAGCACCATGCCCAGGCAGGCCCGGATCGCCGCCGGCCTGCCCTCATTCGATTGGCTGCTTACGATCGTCTCGGCCTCGTACAGACCCGGCACCTTGATTGCGTGTACACAATGCGGACACAGACAGGCCAGGCAGCAAAAGACCTGCAAGATCTTTTTCACGCCTTCAGGCTTTATAAAATCTGGAACTGCATTGACCATCACATTATAGTATCGTACTTCATTCCCTAATATCATCGTATCTGTGAAGCGCTCCGATTATGAAGCCGCCGGGGTCAGTATCGACCGGGGCAACGAACTTGTAGCCGGTATAAAACCCCTGGCGCGGGCCACGCAGCGTCCCGGGGTGCTGGGTGAACCGGGCGGCTTCGGGGCATTGTTCGACCTGTCTGCTACCGGATATCGCGAACCGGTACTCGTTTCAGGCACCGACGGCGTTGGAACGAAAATAAAACTCGCCATCGAACTGGGCAGGCACGACACCATCGGCATAGACCTGGTTGCCATGTGCGTCAACGATATCCTGGCGCTGGGAGCGGAGCCCCTGTTTTTCCTGGATTATTTTGCCTGTTCCAGGCTGGACGTGGCCACGGCAACGGACGTTGTGAAAGGCATTGCCCGCGGCTGTGAACTCTCCGGCTGCGCCTTGATTGGCGGCGAGACCGCGGAAATGCCGGGGATGTACCGGCCCGGCGACTACGACCTGGCCGGTTTCTGCGTAGGAGTGGCCGAAAAGGATGAAATCATCAGCGGGAAAGACGTTGCGCCGGGCGACGCGCTGATTGCCCTCCCCTCCAGCGGGCCGCACGCAAACGGTTTTTCCCTGGTCCGTAAAATTCTGGCCGACTCCGGGACTGCGTTGACCGACAGGCTGGACGGTATCCCGTTTTCCGATTTGTTGCTGGAACCGACGCGGATTTACCGGGAAACCGTCTTCACCCTGTTGCCGGAAGTGAACCTGAAGGCGCTTGCCCACATCACGGGCGGCGGCTTGACCGAAAACGTCCCCCGGGTCCTTCCCGAACGCGTGTGCGCGGAAATCAACCTGGGTAGCTGGCAATGGCCCGGCATATTCCACTGGTTGCAGGAAACCGGCAATGTCGAAACGAAAGAGATGTACCGGACATTCAACTGCGGGATCGGCATGGTCCTCGTAGTGAGTCTCGACGAGGCGGAAAAAACCCTCGGACTGTTACAGGCGGCAGGCGAACCGGCCTGGCGCCTGGGCGCAATCCGGGAGCATGACGGCCAATCCGGGAAGGTACGCTATGCCTGAGTGCTCAAGGGTCAGGGAATAGCGGTTCAATCTGATATTGTCTGACAACACTTGTCATTCCCGCACCAGCGGGAATCCAGTAGACAACATAACTCCTTATAAGGAAGGTTTGCTTACTGGATTCCCGTCTTCACGGGAATGACAGTTATCCGGCAATATCAGATTGAAAGAATGCCAGGGGCTAGTCCCTGATCCCTAGCCCCTGCTTCCCAATGGGACGAACTCAACCTTTTCCGGACCAGTGTAATTGGCGCCGGGGCGGATGATCTTTCCGTCCTGGCGCTGCTCGATGATGTGCGCCGCCCAGCCCGTCACCCGCGACATGACGAATATCGGCGTAAACATGGGGGTGGGAATACCCATCATGTTGTAGGAGACTGCGGAGAACCAGTCCAGGTTGGGGAACATTTTTTTGACGTCCCACATCACGGTTTCCAGTCTTTCCGCAATATTGAACAGGTTCATGTCGCCCTTTTCCACGGAAAGCTGTTTCGCAACGCGTTTAATGACCTCGTTGCGAGGGTCCGAGATGGTATACACGGGATGACCGAACCCCATCACTATCTCTTTCCGGGCGAGCCGTGCGCGGATGTCCGCCTCCGCCTCGTCCGGGGTTGCATAGCGCTGCTGGATTTCCATGGCGACTTCATTGGCGCCGCCGTGCTTCGGCCCGCGCAGTGCGCCGATAGCGCCGGTAACAGCCGAATACATATCCGATCCGGTGCCGGCGATGACCCGGCCGGTGAAAGTGGAGGCGTTGAACTCGTGTTCGGCATACAGGACCAGGGAGGTGTGCATGGCCCGGACCCATAAATCCGGGGGAGGCTCCTGGTGCAGCATATGCAGGAAGTGGCCGCCGATGGAGTCATCCCCGGTGTTCTCATCGATGCGCCTGCCGTGCCGGCTGAAATGGTGCCAGTAAGCCAGCATGGAAGGGAACGAAGCCAGCAACCGGTCGGCGATATCACGGGCTTCCGCACCGGTATGTTCGCCGGATTCCGGCGCCACCGCGCCCAGCAGCGAGCAACCGGTCCGGAGGACATCCATGGGCGCGACATCGGCCGGCAGCAGTTCCAGGCCGCGTTTAACCGGATCCGGCAGGCTGCGCAGGGTGGCCAGTTTCACCTTGTACCTGTCCAGTTCCGTCCGGTCGGGCAGGCGCTCATGCAGCAACAGGTGCGCGATCTCCTCAAATTCACAGGTCTCGGCGATATCCAGTATGTCGTAGCCGCGATAGGACAGGTCGTTGCCGCTACGGCCTACCGTACACAAGGCGGTATTCCCGGCCGGCACGCCCGACAGCGAGACCGATTTCTTCGCTTTAGCGCTCATTGCGGCGCGTCCTCGAGAAACAGGGCATCCAGTTTCCGCTCGTATTCGTGGTAGTCCAACAGGTCATACATTTCCTCCCGGGTCTGCATGGAATCGATAACATTGCGCTGGTGGCCGTCTGCCAGGACGGCCCGGTAAAAACCCATGGCGGCCTTGTTCATCGCCCGGTAGGCCCCGCAGCAGTAGAGCACGATATCGACGCCCGCGGCGCCCAGTTCCGGGGTCGAAAACAGGGGTGTTTTGCCGAATTCGGTGATATTCGCCAGGATCGGCGCCGGTATCTGCGCACGCAGGGTCCGGTACTGCTCCAGGGTCGCCACCGCCTCCGGAAAGATCATGTCGGCGCCGGCTTCGATGCAGGCGTTAGCCCGTTCCGTAACGGCCTGCATGCCCTCGACCGCCAGGGCATCGGTGCGCGCCATGACGACGAAGCCGTCATCATCACGGGCGTCCACCGCGGCCTTGATGCGGTCCACCATCTCCGCTTGCGGGACAATGGCCTTGTTCGGCCTGTGCCCGCAGCGTTTCTGTGTCACCTGGTCCTCGATGTGCATGGCCGCGGCGCCGGCCCTGGCAAGGCTCCTGACCGTTCTGGCGATGTTGAACGCGCCGCCGAAGCCGGTATCCGCATCCACCAGCAACGGCAGGTCGCAGACATCGGTAATACGCCGCACGTCAATCAGCAGGTCCTCCAGGGAACTGATGCCGAGGTCCGGCACACCCAGGGAATTGGCGGCCAACCCGCCGCCGGACAGGTAAATCGCCTTATGCCCCGCCCGTTGCGCCATGCGCGCGGCCAGTGCGGTTATCGTACCGACGACCTGTAACGGCTTGTTGTCTTCCACGGCCAAGCGGAATTTATTCGTCGAATTCATCTTGCAACTGCCTCAAAAGACCGAAGTCTATTCGTTTCCGCGGGCTTGTTCAATCAAGGAATGTTCGAGGGCAGGGCAGAACTCCGTCAACTTCGTCATTCCGGCGAAGGCCGGAATCCAGTACAATTAAGAGTACCCCTTTGGGCGACACAGTATTACACTGGATGCCGGGCCAAGCCCGGCATGACGAAGAAAGTCTCGTCATTCCGTATATGGACTCCTCCCGTTTTGCAAGTAGGCACGAATCGATAGTGAAGGCAGACTGCGGTCGTATATACGGACTCTGATTGGGGTGCGACCCCTGGCCCAAGATGTGTTCGCCCCTTCAGCCCTCTTCGGCGCAACGGCGTTCTCACGCCGCGGGAATGAGCAGGGTCCCTGAAGGTGGGTCTGACCACTATCACGTTGTGCCGTCTTGCAAGGAAATAACATAAACGCTGACGCCTCTCTCCCGGCTGGCCGTTCAGGCGGCGGCCACTGCCGCCGGCGGGTTGCCCGACAGCTGGTTGGCATGGCCCGGATCGTACTCCGTCCGGTAACGCAGCATAGCCCAGGCGGTACGCACGGTTTTGTTTGCCAGGGCCACCGCCGCCCGCCCGGCGCCACGCCGGGCCGCCAGGTCTTTGAGCCACACCTCAACGTCATTACGGGGTTCCCGCCGCGCCAGCGCCTGGAGTACCGCATGGGCGCCGGTAATGAGCGAGGCACGTAAGCGTTTGTCCCCGCTGCGCTTGCCAATCGACCCCAGGCGCACCTTGCCCCCACTGCTGTGCTGCTTGGGGGTCAAGCCAATACAGGCCGCCGCGGCCCGACCATGCCGGTACGCCTGCCCGTCCCCCAGGGCAATATACAACCCCAACGCATTCTTGGGCCCCACCCCGGCCAGTGTCAGCAGCGACCGACACGCCGGCGTCACGCGCACTTGCTCTGCCAACTGCCGCTCCGCCTCCTGCAACGCCGCCGACTGCGCCTGCCATAACTGCCAGGCCAGCGCCAAGAGCGGGCGTAGCGACAACGGCAACCCGTTCTCCGCCTCCTCCAGCACGCGCGGCAACTCACGCCGTAACGCCGCCTCCCCCTTCGGCACCACTTCCCCAAACTCCGCCAGCAGCCCACGCAGCATGTTCCCCGTCGCCGTCAATTGGTCCGTCAGATGCTCCGCCACGCGTTTCTGACACTGCAGACTCTGTTGCTCCACCCCCATCAACCCCACCCCCGGCAATTCCTCCCGCTGCCCCGCACGGGCCACCGCTAACGCATCCCGCGCATCCGTCTTGTGGCCCTGACGGTACGGCAACACCCAACGCGGCGAGAGAATCTTCACCTGATGACCGAACGACTCCGCTAAGCGACCCCAATAGTGCGCACCCCCGCACGCCTCCAGTACCACCAAGGCCGGCGCCTGACGCACTAAATACGCCGACAACGCCGTCCGGCCCATCGCCTGGTTGCTCACCATCCGGTCCTGCTTGTCGACCACGCACACCTGAAACGTGTGCTTCGCTAAATCTATGCCGATTGTGTTAGTATCTCTCATCGTGGACTCCTCGTTGTTGGTTAAACAAAATTGCTTCTCCCCCCTTAACTACCATGATAAGGGGGGAGGAGTCCACACATCGGCGCAGGCCGGAATCCAGTAAATTACTTCGTCCCGGAGGGACACACTATAATGGCGGTCCGGTCAAGCCCGGCATGACGAAGAAAGTCTCGTCATTCCGGCGAAGGCCGGAATCCAGTAAATTACTTCGTCCCGGAGGGACACATTATAATGGCGGTCCGGTCAAGCCCGGCATGACGTATGGAGGAATGACATTTGGGAGATTACCCCACAATCCGGTTACGGCGCATGCGTGAGCATGATTTCACCCGGCGCATGATGCGGGAGACATCACTCACGGTCGCGGACCTTATCTATCCTGTTTTCATCATAGAGGGTGAAAATCGCCGCGAACCCGTTCCCGCGATGCCGGGTGTTGAGCGTGTCAGCATTGACCTGCTGATCAAGGAGGCCCGTATAATCACGGACCTGGGAATCCCTGCGCTGGCGCTGTTTCAGGTTACCCCTGAGGAGAGAAAAACTGCAGACGGCAGAGAAGCCTGGAACCCGGACGCCCTGGTCCAGTCGGCGGCCAGGGAACTCAAGGCCGCGCTCCCCGGGCTGGGCGTAGTCGCGGACGTGGCGCTGGACCCGTTCACCACCCACGGCCACGACGGCCTGCTGGATGACAGCGGCTACGTCGTCAACGACGCCACGGTGGAAGTCCTGGTGCAACAGGCCCTGTCCCAGGCCGAAGCAGGGATCGATATCGTTGCCCCTTCCGACATGATGGACGGCCGCATCGGCGCCATCCGCAAGGCCCTGGACGACGCCGGCCATGTCAACACCCGCATACTCGCTTACTCGGCAAAATACGCCTCCGGGTTTTACGGCCCGTTCCGGGACGCCGTAGGGTCCTCGGCAAACCTCGGCAAGGGTGGCAAACAGACCTACCAGATGGACCCGGCCAATTCCGACGAGGCATTGCGTGAAGTGGCGCTGGACATCAGCGAAGGCGCGGACATGGTCATGGTCAAGCCCGGCCTGCCGTACCTGGATATCATCCGGCGGGTCAAATCCGAATTCCGTATGCCTACCTTCGTCTATAACGTCAGCGGTGAATATTCCATGATCAAGGCCGCCGCGGAGCGCGGCTGGCTGGACGAGAAAACCGCAGTGCTGGAAACCCTGACGGCGTTCAAACGGGCGGGCGCAGACGGGATATTGACTTATTTTGCCCGGCAGGCCGCTGAATGGCTGGGAGAGTAAGACAGCGGGGACAGATTTGAAATCTGTCCCCATCATCCACCGTTTTCCTAAAACAGTTCTTCCAGAAAGTTGAGCAGGGTCTGCCAGGAGCGTTTTTCGGCAGACTTATTGTAGATCGCGCCCAGGTCCGGATAGTTTGCCTCCGGATTAGTGAAGGCATGCAAGGTATTGCCATATACATGTACCTGCCAGTCCGCGCCTGCCTCCGTCAACTCTTTCTCAAGCGCCACCACGGCATCTACGGGCACCATGGGGTCCTCATGGCCGTGTAATGCCAGCACCTTGGCTTTAATTTTTGTGCCGGCCGTGTTCCCGGGGGCGCCGAACAAGCCGTGAAAACTGGCCACACCGTTGATATCAGTGCCAATACGGGCCATATCCAGGACACACAGCCCGCCGAAGCAGTAACCGATGGCGGCGATCCGATCATTATCCACTTCAGGCTGTGATTTCAGGGTATCCAAGGCCGCGGTCAAACGTGATTGCAGCATGGCCCGATCATCCAGGAAAGGCTGCATCAGGCTGGCGTTCTCCTCCACGCTGGCCCCCAGTACTCCTTTGCCGTAAAGGTCCGCGGCGAAACCCACGTATCCCAATTCAGCCAGCAAACGAGCCTTGTCGCATTCAAATTGGCCGCGCCCGCCCCAGGCATGCACGACCATCACTGCAGGTCTGGCCCCGGCTTCCGTATCATCCCACGCGAGCAAGCCTTCAAGGGTGGCTCCCCCATGTTCATATTCAACCAGTCGTTCTTGGATCATGTTTCGGTCTCCTTTGGTTTTCCCGGTATTGTACCGAAATAAATCGTTAATTGTCCTGTCTGTCCGGATTGATGAGATGACTGATGGGGTCAGAGTAAGAAATTCGAAGAATTTTTACTCTGACCCCACGTATCACCCATACCGGGGACGGACCTGAGGTCCGTCCCCTCGTCCCCTTCGTAAATTAACCTTATATTGTATACTTTTCCTTGTTTTTTTATAAATAGTAAGGAATAATGGTATTTTGTAATGAAAGAGAGATATTGCCATGATTGAATCTGCTATCACCAGTAAAGGCCAGACAACTCTGCCAAAAGCCGTTCGAGAGGCTCTCGGAGTGCGGGCAGGAGACCGGGTACGCTACGTCATTTTTGACGACGAGGTGCGGATTTTGCCGGTTTGTCCGGTAAACAGGTTGTTTGGCGTGTTGCAGCATACCGGCCCTGCCGTCACGCTGGAGGAGATGGAGCAGGCCGTAATCAGCGGGGCCTGCGATAATGGTCGGGCTTGATACCAACGTTTTGGTTCGCTACCTGGTACGCGACGATGCGAAGCAGGCGGAGGCCGCCCGGGCGCTGCTGGAGTCACTCACTGTTGAACGTCCCGGCTTCGTGTGCCGCGAGGTCATAGTAGAACTTGTCTGGGTGCTGGAACGGTCATACAAACAGTCTCGTGACCGGATCGCGACAGTGCTGGAGCAACTGACAGCAACCGACAGTCTGGTAGTCGAGGCCGATGCCGACGTGATACGCGCGGCTTCCCGTTACCGCTCGGAAGTTTCAGGTTTTGCCGACCTGATGATTCTGGCCGCCACCGAACGGTCAGAAGCGCACCCTCTTTATACCTTCGACCAGAAGGCAGCGCGGGTTGAAGGGGTTGAACTGTTGAAAGAGAAATGGGAATCTTAAAACCCTATTTTTGCAGGTAAAAGGCGGGGTTTAAGGGGAAATAACAAGAGTAAGCGGCATATAAACGGCTGACCCCATAATCCCCCATGTACTATTAGATAGTTAGGGTGGTCTGACTGACCCCATTTGAAACGAATTAAAGCCGCAGTGATGCAGTGTTTTCGGACGGTGTGATCAGGTCAAACTTTGCCGTATTCAAGGCTGACTGGTTATTATGACAAGCATAAATTTTTTGAAATCAGACACAGTAATCCTCAAGAGTCCTCTTTTCTCAAGACTTCGATTCGATCAACATTATCCAGCTTAATCCAATAAATTTTATCTAGCTTATTGTTAACCAGTAACCAATCCCCGTAGGCGCGAAGTATATACACCTTCAATTCAGAGGGCGATGAATTATCACTGATATGGATTCGATGGGTTGGTTGGCTATTTCTAAAATTATTACTTGCATCTCCCTGTCCGAGGTTGGCAAAAAGAAAAGGGATTAACGGCCACAAAACAAAAATGAGCGAAGATAAGTCTGATAAACGTTTCTGTACATCCGGGTGTCCAATAATCCACAATGCGAATGAAATCCAGAGAAACAACAATCCGTAAAGCAAAATTATCGTTAAGGCACCACCGTATAGAAGCCAAAAAATAACCCCTGAAATTCCAATAATACCGCTCACTATGCATACAACTCGCTTTCCTTTCATTATTCGTTTGGATAGAAAAGGGGCATGATTGACCTCCTCCTCAGACCTGTCCCTACCCGAACGTACAGCTAGTAATTCCATTGCCACAAAACCGACCACAAGTAAGATAGCAGTGGGAAGCCACACTAATGCTGTGCGCATATGATCGGTTATTGAAGTGGGCGCATCGGAATAGGATATCCCAAGGATGTTAAAAAACCCCCAGTCATAACAAAACGATAAAATGAAAGCAATTGATGGCGATAGAACTACAATCGCCATTGCAATTTTAACATGAACCCATGTGATGTCAGATTTCTTATTTTCCATGTTCTAAGAGTTCAATTTTGCTGAATACACAAAAGATGAAAATTGGTATCCGATAATTTGCACAGTATTTGTATTCATCAAGGTTCTCCAGAGGGGAGATCAGGCACATGAGTTTAAGTAGGGGCGGTTTTCGAGTCAGCCGGCTCAATATTGTCTTTATCATCGTCAGGGACGATACCAAATCGCGCTAAACGCAACTTGTTGATTTTAGATTCTCCCGCAATCCGTTTCAGTGCTGAGGTTGCTTTGACGTGAATTTCCTTTTGTTGCTCGGTATGGTTAGCAAACTTGCCGAATTGCAAACAGCTATGTACATATTTAGATAGATCGTCCCCATCAATGGATTTGAACAGCTTGTAGTAGTCATCCACCGTCGCAGCCACAAGTGCTTGTTCATCTTCTCGTGACCAACCATCTTTATTTGCCAGATGATGGACCACCTCACTTATATCGTGTTCAACTGTAGTGGAATCCAATATTTCATTGAAGGCGTCAATTATCCTCTTATCCGTAATGTTATCTGAGAATGGACTGTCTAAGTCGAATAACCCAGTTTCAGTTTTATGTTGTTCAACGTAATAGTCTATAGCCTCATCTGCCCAATCATCCCGGTCCAATCCGCGAAGAACACTGACCGTTCCCTGTAGGTTAATTGGAAGAATATATTTTGCATGTTTCTTCAAAGCTTTAAAAAGTTTTTCAACCACCTCATCACCGTTATTTTTGAAACTGTTATGATAAATTTCCCATGCTTCTGTAAAAGATTTATCTCCTTTCATCGCAATAGCTTTATCATGCACTTTTTCGGCGGCCTCCTTGAATTTATTGCCGTCCTTGATATAACCGATCTCTATCAGCCTGCTAATTTCCGGGTCTAATTCGACCAAATTAGTGAGATAGTAACCATAATTTTCCAGAGTAGCCCGCCATTTAGCATTTTTCTCTTCACTATAACGGTCTTTTTCTCGCATCATCAACCATTTAGTAAAGTCATTTTGGTTTTTTATGTGTTCATAGTTTGGAGACACATTATCAGAGCTATAACGACACCAGACATAAAGACAAAGGGTGCGCAAAGATTGGTACAGGACTTCAGGATCAAGACCTTCGACATGGCGCTTTAGTTCTCTGGCAAACTGCTCAATCTTTTTGAGAATCCTTATATTATCGATCCCGAGCTTGTTGCAGTTATCGGTTAACTGCTTGCGGAGGTCGCCGTCTTCCCGAAAAGCAATAGCAGCGCATTCGCTGGCGCCGGGCTTATACTCGAATTCAACATCAATAACTTTAGCGCTTTATCCCGCTCCGTCCCGAAATATTCTTGTATCATTGTCCCGCTATATCGCTCCAGAGCACTGAAGATTACGTGCAGCTCAATGTTCTTTCTCGCCAGAAAATCACTCATCGCCTCCTTAAATGTTAAATGTTGCCACAAGTACTGATTACCATATTGGATATCGTCAAACAGCCGCAACCATATTATTTCTTTTTTAGCGTTTTTGAATAACTCGCTGCTTGCGAGGACTGCCTCTTCCACCGCGGATTCAGTGAACCATATATTATTCTTGTCTGCGGCACACTTAATCATCGTGTCCTGAAACTCAAGATTGGCCAGATAATTATGCCCCATAATTGTATATGTCATCAAAATGTGTCGGAGAGGTCAGGTCGCACAATGCACAAGGCTGAGGAAGGGTTCCGGCCCCCAAATCTCTCTCACCTGATCTTTCCTCTGTAATCCGCCCCACGCAGCTTCAGTCGAGAACACTATCAGCACTACCACGATCCTGTATATCGGCAACGTGGAGAAGGTCATTGACCCGGACGGCAGCTTCACGTACAAGCGCTAGATGGTTTCAAATTCCAGGGAGGACCATTTGATGCTGGAGGAACGCTTCGAAAGATTCAACATCTCTACGCCTACAAGTTCGTTAGCTTCATTGTAATCAAGAACGACTCCGGGCGAGACCTCTTCTGATTCGACAATTTTTGAATCATCCAGGCGCAGGTAGAGCGCGTCAGCTTCTTTATCAACGTGCAGTTTCATCATATTTCTCGCTTGCTTCGGTCAAAGAATACACTTACCACACGCCAGGGTGCAACCCGGGTGTTTACTGCCACCCGCAAAGTGCGACCACCATTTTCGGGGATGCGGCGGAAAAAACGTTCAACCAGCGGATCATTCGGATCCGGTTGTCGAAGTTCCGGTTCCCGGACGGTACGCTCCACCCAGTCGCGAGAGATTGTTCGCTCTGCCAGTGCGCGTATCGCATGGTTCGTGAACTCAAGTTCCATACAAGATCCTCAGGGATAAGTCAGTCGGTTCGTATAATTATCAATCGTTACTGCCGTTCATGATAGTCCTATTGGAGTTTGGGATCAGATTAGTTCAACCTGATATTGAGATTCCGCGTCATATATCACTCCGACCACCAGCCCGCTTCCGAAAAACCTCATAACGCACCCCGGCTTTCCGGCAGGCAACCCTGATCCGGTACTCAAACCGCCCCTCCCGGCCGTCCGTGTCATAAATCACCACCGCCGGCCGCTTGCCGGTCACGTGACTGAAGAACAGCGCCTGCTGTACGCTGTCCAGGCTGCTGCGCTTGTCCAGGCCGCCCTCGTACACCAGCGTGCCGGTCTCACAATCCACTTCCACGTAACCGCGGCCGCCGGCAGAGGTGTACCCATGGCGGGTTGCCGTCTCCCCGTTGACCAGGGTACAGAACCAGCGATTGTAATCATCCTCTGATGCCGTCGTGCGTGGCGCTGAGGGGCCTGTGTCTGTCACCGGCACCGATGGATTGCTCTGTGCAGGCCGGCCGGACCGTGTCCCCGCATGGCAATGCCGCGGCAGTGTACCTGCGTGACAACCTTCGGAGTCCGTGCGTCCGGGATG
The DNA here is from genome assembly GCA_965204045.1 of Gammaproteobacteria bacterium. Taxonomy (GTDB): domain Bacteria; phylum Pseudomonadota; class Gammaproteobacteria; order Eutrophobiales; family Eutrophobiaceae; genus JAAXHV01. The sequence continues at coordinate 1,768,568 of CBDBDW010000002.1, read as the reverse complement.
TCCCTGGATTGGCAGAGCGATCAACGACAACAGGCTGAGAGCCAGCAGTTTCATCGGCAATCTTTTGATACGGGTTAATGCCATTATAAGGGTCTTTTCAACAGGATATCGCGGTGTCAGGAATCACGTTTTGTACTCGAAAACATAGCTGACAATATACCATGAAATGTTAGCAATATCAAATACATAACAGCATTTTCGAGGTCGTTTACAGGGTTGTGACTGACGGCATGATTTGATCTCTTTTCATAAAATCGGACTAATCAACACCGGGGGATTTTTGGCGATATCACGCAGCTATGAGGAGGATTCAGTCAATCAGTACTTGTGTTTTATATCAAGTTTGGTATAAGCAATTTAGAACTTGCTAAACGACGTTTACGTGATGTGCAACGTATGCGGGGTGAAAGATGAATAGTAAATTTACAACGCCTTCGGACGGCAATATTTTCGCTGATTTGAACTTACCCGATGCGGAGAACCTGAAATTGCGCTCGGAATTAATGATCGCAATCAGGAAATGGGTCAAGGACACCGGACTGACCCAGGCAGAAGCAGCGAAACGGCTGAATACGACACAGCCTATCCTGAATGATGTAATCAGAGGTCGCTATGAAAGGTTTACAATTGACCGGCTTGTAAACATGCTGGACGAAGCGGGCCTGCGTGTATCGGTATCTGTCAGTAAAGCGGCTTAATCAGTACGGTTCAGTTTGGTTACCTGGCATAGTTCTGTATAAGAACCCAACAAATCCAGAACTGGGTTTTGCGGTGAGAAAGGCGCAGGGAGTAACGAAAGATGAATTACATTATCCATTGCCAGAGCTGGGAAAGAGAAATACTGCCGGGCATTATTCCGGCAGCGCAAAGACTCACTAGCCGGTTGAGCACGGCTGGTTACATGAGCACGCGTGTTTAGAGTTTCGGATTTGTTGCAATGATATGATGATATACTTTAAACCGTTATTGATTTTCCTAGTAGTATCCCTTCCTCTATATGCCTGCCAGACTGAATACGGGTGCAACAAACAATTCTGTAAATCCATCAATGGCTCCAGAGAGGTCAGATATAAGTACGGAGATGAAGGAAATTACATCGTTGCCGACTGTGTCACAACGCGCAACATCTATGAAGGAGGACTAGACAAACACTCAAGTATGGACAGCATTGTACAGGCTTTATCTGCTCAAGGAGTAACAGGAAAAACAGGAGTAGTAGTGATCTATGACACTGATGGAAAAGAAGGAATTTACGAACAATGGATCAGAAAACACAGCCAGTTAGTAGGTGTGGAATATATCTCTTACCCTTGTAAATGATAACGGGCCATGTTTAGCATGACGGGACTGTAAATATTTCTGTGTAAACCGCCGGTTACACATAGTCAATCAGTCGGTCCTCAAACTCAATGATAAACCGGTTCAGCGCTCCCTTCCAGTTCCGGATCGGCATGGTCCACCTTTTTGATGCATCCATGATCGCCAGGTACACGACCTTCCGGGCCGAATCGTCAGACGGGAACAGCTTGCGCTTCTTGACGGCCTTGCGGATCACGCTGTTCAGGGATTCAATCGCATTGGTCGTATAAATCGCCTTGCGAATGTCGTCCGGATAGCGGAACAGGGTGCTCAGGTTTTGCCAGTGCTGGCGCCAGGTGCGACTGATATGGGGATATTTCCCGTCCCAGCGCTCAGCAAACCGCTCCAGCGCCAACAGCGCCTCGTCCTCGGTGGCCGACTGGTAGATCTGCTTCAACGCCGCCGCGACGGCCTTGTAGTCCTTCCACACCACATACTTCATGGCATTGCGCACCAGGTGCACGATACAGAGCTGCACCTGCGTCGCGGGAAACACGTTGCCGATGGCATCGGGGAACCCCTTGAGCCCGTCCACACAGGCAATCAGGATGTCCTTCACCCCGCGGTTCTGCAGCTCCGTGAGGATACCCAGCCAGAATTTGGCCCCCTCATTCTCAGCCAGCCACAGGCCCAGTAATTCCTTATGCCCCGACAGGTTCACCCCCAGGGCCAGGTAAATCGCCTTGTTGAGGGACATCAGAGTAACCTACTCTGACCCCTGTATGTGCATTGTGCGACCTGACCCCGTGTTTGTTTTGCGGCGAATGCCTGCATGGCGTTGTACAGGTTGCCGAACCGGGGGTCGGCGGTCAGGGGTCTGGGCGGGTTTGTCCGTCCTTGTTCTTTCCCGGTGGTTGTCATGCGCCTGTCTCCGGGGCCGATGCGCTCAGGCGACAAAGGAGAAGTCCGAGTTGTCCAGGTTGCCGTCAAAGTCCGACAGGATGATGAGGGTCAGGTAGTCCTCCCCGGCCAGTTCGATATGCACGTTGTCGCCCCGATATGTGATGTCGAGGTCGGCCATGGAGTTGATGTCGGCAAATTCCCGGAGGTTAATTCTGTCCTCGCCGTCGGTAAAGTCCTGTATCGTGCCGCCGCCCAGGTCGCTGGGGTAGAATACAAAGAAGTCATATCCGGGTCCGCCGTGGAGTACGTCCATGGCGTTGCCGTCGGCGTGTAGCGCGTCCTCGCCGGGACCGCCTCTCAGGACATCGTTGCCTTCCCCGCCGTACAGTCTGTCGTTGTCCTTGCCGCCGAACAGCCGGTCGTCGCCGTTGCCGCCGTATAATTCATCATAGCCGCCGGCAGGTCCGCCGTACAGCGCATCGTCGCCGTCACCGCCTTTCAGTATGTTGTCGCCGCCGTCCCCGGCCAGGGTGTCGTTATACGCAGAGCCGGTCAGGCGCTCGATGTCAATCAGCGTATCGCCCTCGGCATCGCCTGATTTTACTGCCCTTGCATCGTGCAGGCGCACCAGGACGCCGGCGGGGGAGCTCTCGTAGGAAGCGGTATCCTTGCCGGGACCGCCGTTGAGGGTGTCGGCCCCCGGGCCGCCTTCGAGGGTGTCATTGCCGTCCCGGCCTTCCAGGGTGTTGTCGGCGTCGTTGCCGATGACCAGGTCGTTGCTTGAACCGGCGATATAGTTTTCAATGAGGGTGTCCCGGGCGATGATCATGTTGCCGCGCGAGATGTACACGTCCGAGGCCCATTCGGGGTTGAGGTTGACGCGCTGGTCGCCCCGGTCGCTGCTGAAGTCGATGGTGTCTTCGCCGCCGTTGTCCAGGATGGTGAAGGTGACAGGCAGCCGGTCGGGGGAGTCCGATGTCATGGTTGCCAGGACCCGCCCCAGGTGGCCGTCCGGGTTGGTATTGACGCCGTAAACGGTGTCGCCGGGGTTGACCGGGTCCGGTGCGCCGTAGAGTTTGTGCACCGCGAGGATATCGGCTGCCTGGGGCGTCATGGGTATGGCCCGGGTGACGTGTTCGTCCGTGTTGTGGTTGTTTTGGGGCTGGGTCCGTCCGGAGAGGACCGATGTCTGCAGGGAGTTGACAGGGTCGTCATTCTCCGGGTTGTAGCCCTTGGGCGCGTATATGCCCAGGGCATGGCCGATTTCGTGCAGGAAGGTTGTGAAAGCGAAATCGCTTGGTTTTCCTTTCCTTGTGAGGATGGTATCCGGGTCGATGTAGATGTCTGCGCCCCTGGCAAATCCGGGGTTGTTCGGCAGGTCCTCTTCATGAAACCGGATCTGCGCGTTGTCGTAGTCGTCCGTGTGCTCGAACCGGAGCCCCGACACCTCGGCCCAGGCGTCCAGCGCTTGCCGGGCCAGCGTCCGGCCGGTGTCCGACATCTTGTGCTCACCGGCGTCGAATGCGTACGTGAGGGTGCCGCCGGGTCCGATATCGAATCGTTTTATGTCATTTATAAGCATCCGGTCGACCATCCGGTCCAGCTCGTCGGAGTCTATTTTGTTCATTGTCAATCAGCTCTTGTTGCCCTAATCCCGCGTTAGAAAGTGGGAGAATCAAAAAAGCCTTGCCTGTATAATAAGTTACACGATCAATGAACATCACCCGATGGGTGCTACAGACAAGGCTTATGAACATCCTACCCTATACCATCGCAAATACCAATGATTTATTGACCGCTCGCGGCGGGCTGGTGTGTCTGGCCGAGTTGATGCGGCGGATTGGGTTTTCCGCCTGGGTTGAGCAATACTTTCCCACCCCCGGCAGCAACCGTGGCTACGGTCCTGCTGAGGTAGTGTCCTGTTGGATGCTGATGCTGCACGAGGGGGCGCGCAGTCTGGAGGACGTGCGGCATATCCGGGAGGACCGGGCGTTGCGCAAGGTGCTGGGGCTGCGGCGGGTGCCGAGCGCCGACATGCTGGGGGACTGGCTGCGGCGGTTGGGCAAAGACGAGGCGGGCATCAAGGCGCTGGTAAAGATAAACCGGCGACTGTTGGGGTGGGGCCTGGGCCGGCGTCGGGCGGTGACGCTGGACATTGACGCCACGCCGGTACTGGCGGACAAGCGCGAGGCGCGACGGACGTACCTGGGTGAGCGGGGTTACATGCCGATGCCGGGGCATATCGGGGAGACAGGCCAGGCGGCGGGGTGTGAGTTTCGCGAAGGGAACGTGGCGCCGGCGGATGACAACCTGGGGTTTATCAAGCGTTGTGAGGCGGGGTTGCCGGCGGGGGTGAGTGTGGCATACCTGCGGGCGGATGCGGCGAGCTACCAGGGCGATGTATTCGGGTATTGTGAGGCGCAGGAGATAGCATACGTGGTGCGGGCCAAGCGTTCGAAGGAGATGAAGGCGTGGATACTGGAGCGCCCGGCCTCGGCCTGGACGCCGCTGACCCGGGACGGGGCGGCGGTGGACGGGCAGGATACGCATCGGGGGGTGTGGGCGATGAATGAGTATGAGCAGGCCTTTACGCTGGTGGTGCAGCGCATGCGCAAGGGCGGCCAGCAGGCGTTGGACCTGGGCGAGGACGGGGCGGACGACGAGACCACCATGACGGACGGGCGTTATATTTACCGGGCGCTGGCGACCAACCGGGATGCACTGACCGACAGCGAGATAGTGCACTGGTACAACCAACGCGGGGAGGACTCGGAGAACCGCATCAAGGAGTTGAAGTCGGACTTCGCCGGGGACCGGCTGCCGTGCGGGCAGTTCGAGGCCAATGCCCTGTACTTCCACCTGTGCGTGACCGCGTACAACCTGTTTGTGCTGTTCCGCCACTCCCTGCCGCCCGAATGGCACACCCGCCGGGCGATAACCGTCCGCTGGCGCCTCTATGCCCTGGCCGCCAAGGTGGTGTGCCATGCGCGCCGGGTGTATTTGAAGTTCCGCCCCGACCAGGCCCGCCTGGTGAAGTCCCTGCTGGCGGCCCTGGCGCCGCCGGAACGCCCACCACCGTTGCCCGGCGCAGCGTAGTCCGCCACTCTGCCGGATTCCGTATTCCCGCTGACCCCCAGGCGCCGGGGGACGCCCGCCCTTGCCCGTGTGACCGGCCTGTCCCCGCCGACCTGTCCGTCGTTACCCAAAGCTGGTCAGGGAGACGGACAAGCCCTCCCTTGTCAGGGCAGAAAATAGCCCATTGCTATTTAACAAGGCGCCACACACAGGCAGAATCTATCATGAATGCCTGATTCAGATCTCTAACGCGGGATTTGGGTGTTGGTGTGTTGTAGTGCCTGGGCCACGCGGCCGATGGCGATGCGGTGCCCGGTGTTGCCGGTATCGAGGACCATGATCCGGTTAAGTGTGATGATGTAGGTCCCGTCGGGGTAGCGTTCCCTGATCCAGCGTTTGATGGTTGTATTCGTCTCTCCGGGGGGAAAGTCCTTTATTGCCAGTCCCCTGAGCGTCAGGTCCAGGATGGCGTGCCGGCCTGTGTCCTTGTCGATGATGTGTCGGAGCAGGTGTGCCCTGGCCCTGTGGTGTGTGTCGGCAATGTCCCGCAGGAAGACTATGACGTGGCCGGCCAGGGGATGTTGAGCGAGACCGCCTACCGGTAAGGTGTGTGCCTGTGTCTGCATGGTGATATCTCCGGTCGTTATGGCTGACGGGACCCGTAGCGCCTGTGCTAAGACCAGTGTGGCGAGCGCGGCTTGGCTCGTGATTATTATATTTTGGCTGAACACGTCTGGTTGTGATGTTTTGAGGGGAACCGTGAGAAAAACTCACACGACAGGCCGCTATGGTTAAGGGGACAGATTTGAAATCTGTCCCCGGCGTCCCCGGATAGCTGTGCACACAAACGGGGTCAGGTCGCACAATGCACAGAGATAGGTGGGGTCAGAGTAAAAATTCTCCGAATTTCTTACTCTGACCCCCTGGATTGTGCCGCCCTTCTTACGATTTTACCTCTGGATTGCGTACTGAAGGCGTGAGTGTTTCAATCAGGGTTTACGATGTACCCATCAGGGACATCACCCAGCGAATATAAAACGGGCCGATGGCCAGCAGCAAAAAGGTCATCGTCACCATCAGGCCGCCAAGTTTGATGATGAGCCTGTTCTCCAGCGCATCAAGCCTGCTGTCTACGTATTGCCTAAGTAATTGCAGGTCGGCTTTTGTCGCTACGGTCTCACTCATTGCTTTGCTGATGGTCGTCACTACCGCTTCGGCTTGTCGGTCTTCCAGGCCGGTTTTTCTCAACTCCTTCGCAGCGCTCAGGGTATCAAAGGTCACCGTTGCCGGGGTATCGGTGGATAAGGCTTCATTAGCAGCTGTCATTTGCGTACTCCTTTAAGTCATGGCGGGGGGCCGGCTGCTGCTGACGCAGACAGGCTCCCGCCCAAGTCCAGAAAATCAAGGCCGCAAGCCCTTGCCTTGGGGTTATCGACCTCATGAAATCTCAACATAGCACAACAACGGGCAATGTTTCAACACAGGGATCAGGGGGGTGAGTAGTTACCAGCTATAGTTAAGAACGGCCGGCGCCTTTCCCATTCAGTAGTGGTAACGGCACTGGATGACAGTAATCGTGTTGCCCGTCACTTTGTAGACCAGACGATGGGTACGGTCGATACGGCGGGACCAGTATCCTGACCAGTTATGTTTTAACGGTTCGGGGTCCCCAAGCCCGGTGAAAGGCTGCCGTTGAATATCTTTAATCAGGGTATTGATGCGTTTAAGTATTTTCTTATCGACTGCCTGCCAATGCAGGTAATCTTCCCAGGCTGTTTCAGCCCAGGATAAAATCATTCTTCGATCAACCCATGTTGTACCGTCCTGCCTTCCCTTACCTCTGAGATAGCTTCGTTCAAACGCCTCATATTTTCAGGGCTTGCCATCAAGTACGCGGTTTCTTCATAGGCCTGAAAATCTTCCAGGCTCATGACAACAGCAGGTTTACCATTTTGCCGCGTAATCAGGACAGGCTTGTGGTCGTCATTCACCTTATCCAGAACACCGGCCAGGTGACTTCGAAATGCCGAGTAGCTGAGTGTTTCCATCGTATTTGCCTCTTTCTTTGTACTTATTATTGTACCTGCATCCCTAGCTGTACGCAATAAGTAGTGTTTTCCAATATGAAATGAGCCTGAAGGGCGGACGTGATTCCAACATGAAATGAGCCTGAAATAATCGGTCTTTCTGTTCATGATACGAGGATGAAAACGATCATGAACGCAAACGAGTTAACGAGTATCGACCAGGTACGCGCCTTTCTGGCGGGCACACAACAGGTGGCCTTTGAGGTGGCCGGTGACAAGCGGAGCCGGTATGACTGGCTACGGCGCACCTTGGTGAAGTTTGATTATCCGGGCTGTAACAAGACGGACAAAGGGACACTGATGCGTTACCTGATGAAGGTGAGCGGCTATTCCCTGGCCCAGGTGAAGCGGTTGATTAAACAGTACCGGGAGACCGGCAAGTTGACGCCGCGCCAGTGCACGGCACGCGGCTTTGCCCGGCGCTACACGAAGGCGGATATCCGCCTGCTGGCGGCCATGGACGAGCGCCATAACACGCCCAACGGGCTGGCCCTGAAGAAGCTCTGTGAGCGGGCTTATTCAGTCTTCGGTCAGCGTGAGTACGAACGCCTGGCCAGCATCTCGGTCTCGCACCTGTACAACCTGCGCCAGTCGCAGACCTACCGGCGCCAGCGCCACACGGTGGACAAGACCCGGCCGGTGACCCTGCCCATCGGTGAGCGGCGCAAACCGCAGCCGGACGGTCAGCCGGGCTATATCCGCATCGATACCGTGCACCAGGGCGATTTAGACGGGGAAAAAGGGGTGTATCACATCAATGCGGTGGATGAGGTAACCCAGTTCGAGGTGGTGGTCAGTGTCGAGCGTATCAGTGAGGTCTACCTTATTCCGGCCCTGGAACACCTGCTGGAGGCCTTCCCCTTCGTTATCCTGGGCTTCCACGCCGACAACGGCTCGGAGTACATCAACAAACAGGTTGCCCGGCTGCTGGAGAAGCTGCGCATCGAGCTGACCAAGTCCCGCGCCCGGCACAGCAACGACAACGCCCTGGTGGAATGCAAAAACGGCCACGTGGTGCGCAAGCTGCTGGGCCACGCCCACATCCCGCGCCGCTGGGCCGGCCCGTTGAACGAGTTCCACCGCCGGCACCTCAACCCCTACGTCAATTATCACCGGCCCTGCCTGTTCCCGGAGACCGTCACCGACAAGAAGGGGAAACAACGCAAGCGCTACCCGTATGAGTCCCTCATGACCCCCTATGAGAAACTCAAATCCCTGGACGATGCACAGACGTATTTGAAACCGGGGGTCAGCTTTGACATACTGGACAAGGTCGCTTACCGGATCAGCGACAACGCGGCCGCGGACGCGCTGCAACAGGCGCGCCGGGACCTCTTTACAACCATCCATGAACAGGAATACAAACGGGCTTGAGATCGGGGCAGAATCTCTCTCTCTACAGGCTCATTCCAGTATTGGAAAATACTTAAGTTGAATTGCTGTGCACAAATGGGGTCAGGTCGCACAATGCACAGGGATAGATGGGTTCAGAGTAAGAAATTCGGAGAATTTTTACTCTGACCCCTGGATTGGTTCCTGCCGCCTTCCTGGCGATGTTACTCTGACCCCTGGTTTTGCGGGGACGGACTTGAAGTCCGTCCCCTGCGAGTGTTTCAATCAGGGTTTACGATGTGCCCATCAGGGACATCACCCAGCGAAAATAAAACGGGCCGATAGCCAGCAGCAAAAAGGTCATCGTCACTATCAGGCCGCCGAGTTTGAGGATGAGCCTGTTCTCCTGCGCCGCCATTTCCTGGCGTAATGATTTCTCCAGCGTATCAAACCTGAGATCCACTTTCTCAAACCTGCTGTCTACGTGTTTCCGCAGTGATTCGAACTCGGACCTCAGTAATTCGAACTCGGACCTCAGTAAATCGAAGTCTGACCTCACCAATTGCAGATCCGCTTTTGTAGCCACAGTTTCGCTCATTGCTTTGCTGATGGTCGTCACTACTGCTTCGGCTTGCCGGTCTTCAAAGCCGGTTTTTCTTAACTCCTGCGCCGCGCTCAGGGTGTCAAAGGTCACCGTTGCCGGGGTATCGGTGGATAAGGCTTCATTAGCAGCTGTCATTAGCAAGCCCTTGCCTTGGGGTTATCGGCCTCACGAAATTTCAACGTAGCACAACATGGTCAATGTTTCAACACAGGGATCATGATCCTGTCAATCAGAAGTTGTGTTTTATATCAAGTTTGGTATAAACAATTTAGAGCTTGCTAAACGACGTTTACGTGATGTGCAACGTATGCGGGGTGAAAGATGAATAGTAAATATACAACGCCTTCGGACGGCAATATTTTTGCAGATTTGAACTTGCCCGATGCTGAGAACCTGAAATTACGCTCGGAATTAATGATCGCAATCAGGAAATGGGTCAAGGACACCGGGCTGACCCAGGCAGAAGCTGCGAAACGGCTGAATACGACACAGCCTATCCTGAATGATGTAATCAGAGGGCGCTATGAAAGGTTTACAATTGACCGGCTTGTAAGCATGCTGGACGCAGCGGGTCTGCATGTATCGGTATCTGTCAGTAAAGCGGCTTAATCAGTAACCTTCAATTTATCAAATTCAGAAATGGTCACCTCAAATGAATTTTGTCATTTTCTTACGACAATGTATTTGTATTGCAAATGGTAGCTAATTCATTCAGACTATGTCCTGGCAAACACAGGGGTAGTTAGCGTTATGAACAGAACCAAACAGATGCAAATCCGAATTGAACCGGAACTTAAAACCGAAGCCGAAGCCGTACTCTCCCAACTTGGACTAAAACCCACAGAATATATCCGCATGGCGCTGAGCCAATTAGTCCTGCGCAAGGGCTTGCCGTTTGACGCCTGCATACCCAATAATGACACCGTCGCGGCATTGGAAGAACCCGCCCATAAGCTGAGACAGTTTGAGTCTACCAGAGAGGTTTTCGCTGACTTGGAGGCGCGTAGTGATACAGGGTAGATATGCGAAAGATTTCCTATACGAACCGCTTTCTCAAAGACTACAAACAGATCAAAAAACGAGGCTGGGATGTTCAACAGCTGGAGGCATTTATCGATATGCTGGCTACAAACCAGCCACTTCCGCCGAAAGCCCGACCTCACAAATTATCAGGAAAGTACAGGCATGCCTGGGATGCGCATGTTGGCCCGGACTGGATTCTGATCTATGAGTTCGATAATAATCACCTGATCCTGCGCCGGACAGGAACACATGCCGATCTTTTTTGAATGAGGCAATAGCGAGGCGTGAGTTATCAATCTCCTTTATTTAAACCTTCAAATCCAGCGATTTGATCTTCCTGGTCAGGGTGTTCCGGCCCCAGCCCAGGAGTCTGGCGGCTTCACTGCGGCGGCCTCCGGTCTGCTGCAGGGCCTCTTCAATCAGGATTCGTTCGAATCCGGGGAGAACATTGCCCAATAACCCGGTCTCGCCCCTGAGCAGGTTTGATTTGACCCAGTGGCGCAACGTGCTTTCCCAGTCTTCAGCAGCCTCTGCGGACAGGTTCGCGTTTTTCAGTTCCGGCGGCAGGTCATCCAGGTGAATCTCCTTGCCGGGGGCCATGACCGTTATCCAGCGGCAGAAATTTTCCAGTTGCCTTACGTTGCCCGGCCAGTCCAGGCTGTTCAGGAATTCCTGGGTTTCCGGCAGCACCAGCTTGGTTTCAATGCCCAGTTCGGTGGACGAGCGCCGTAAAAAATGTTCCGTCAATACCGGGATATCCTCCCGCCTGTCGCGCAGCGCGGGAACATGCACCCGGATAACGTTCAGGCGATGAAACAGGTCCTCGCGGAATGTACCCCGGGTGACCCGTTCCTCCAGGTCCTGGTTGGTCGCTGCTATCACCCTGACATCCGCCTCAAGCGGCAGGTGGCCGCCGACCCGGTAAAAGGTCCCGGTTGAGAGCACGCGCAACAGGCGCGATTGCAGGTCTGCGGGCATATCACCGATTTCATCGAGGAACAGGGTGCCGCCGCTTGCCTGTTCGAAGCGCCCCTGGCGTTGTGACGTGGCGCCGGTGAACGCGCCTTTTTCATGTCCGAACAACTCGGATTCCAGCAAGTCCCGGGGGATGGCGGCCACGTTGATGGCGATGAATCGCTGTTGTGAGCGCGGGCTGTGACGGTGCAGCGCCTGCGCGACCAGTTCCTTGCCGACGCCGGATTCACCGGTAACCAGGACGGTCAGGTTGGAACCCGACAACCTACCGATGGCGCGAAATACTTCCTGCATGGCCACCGCAGAGCCGATGATTTCCTCGGTTGTAATGTCCTGCGCCGTTGCCGCCTCCAGTTCCGCGGGATGACGCTGTATCGCCCGTTTTACCAGGCCCAGCAACTCATCTATATCAAACGGTTTGGACAGGTATTCGTAAGCCCCTCCCTGGAATGACGAAACCACCCGGTCGAGATCCGGGAAAGCGGTCATGATGATGACGGGCACATCGGGATTTTTAAGCTTGATCTCTTCCAGCAGGGCCAGGCCGTCCAGGCCCGGCATTCTGATATCGGAGATGATGACGTCCGGCTTGTCCCCTTCCAGGCGCTGCAGCAGGTCCCGGGCGTTCTCAAAGCACACCGGCTCCAGCCGTTCCTTGATCAGGGCGCGCTCCAGTACCCACCGGATGGATTTATCATCATCGACTATCCAGACTCTGTTGTTGCCCGCCATTTCATTCCACCGGAAGAAGAAGCCTGAAATGGGTTCTGTCGTCGATTCTCTCGTATTGGATCATGCCGTTATGGGACTGGATCAATGATTGGGAAATGGACAACCCCAGGCCGGAACCACCCACACGGCCCGTCACCATGGGATAAAATATATGCTCCTCGATCTCCGGAGGAACGCCGGGACCGTTGTCAATCACGTCAATCTGGACTGCCAGCTTGTGATTCCGGTTTCGAATCGTACAACGGCGTTTTATCCGGGTACGGAGCAGGACTTCTCCGGTTTCATCGACCGCCTGCAGGGCATTCCTGCAGATATTCAACAGCGCCTGGATCAACTGCTCACGGTCAGCCCGGAGCGCCGGCAGGCTGGGATCATAATCACGCCTGATTTTGATATCAGCTGCCGCCTCCGCCTCTACAATGCGGCAGGTATGTTCCAGCACACTATGGATGTTCACCTGGCGCGGGCGGTTTCTTTTCACCGGCGCCAACATGCGGTCAATCAGGTTATGCAGCCGGTCCGCTTCATCAATGATTATCCTTGTGTATTCCACCAGGCTCGAACCGTTCAACTCCCGCTCCAGGAGTTGCGCCGCGCCGCGCAGCCCACCGAGTGGATTTTTAATTTCATGAGCTATGCCGCTTAACGATTTGCGCGCAGCATCGTGCATGTAAGACAGGTTATTCTCCCGCAACGCGCGTACACGGGAGTCGGCATTGATGAGTTCAAGAACCACTTCCTTGCATGTCTCGCCTTCGACCACAGGGGTCACGATACAATCCACGCAGACGGTCTTTGCATCGGGAAAGTCCAGGTCAATGCCCCATTCCATGCGGGGCTGCCTGGTCGCAAGGGTGCGTTCTATATTTTCCAGGAGTTTGTGCGATGCAGCCAGAATTTCATGTGCGCCGTGGCCGCACATCTTTGCGCGGCTGATAAAAAACAGGTTTTCTCCCGCATTGTTGATATCCGAGAGCCGAAGCCGGCCATCGAATACCAGCACGGCTGTGTAAAGATTGTCCAGCAGCCCGTACGTCATTCCGGCGTACCCCCATTGTCATTCCCGCGCAGGCGGGAATCCAGTGAAAAACCATTCCTTATAAGGAGTTTTGTTGTTTACTGGATTCCTGCATTCGCAGGAATGACGATCCACTGTCCTCATCATGCCGGACCCCTGCCCGCAGCAGGCAGGGGTCTGTCCTCAGGAAGAATTGCCGGGGCCAATCGTTGATTACAGACTGTAGTACATATCAAGTTCGACCGGATGCGTGGTCATGCGGAAACGGTTAACCTCGTTCATCTTCAACTCGATATAACCGTCAATCATGTCATCGGAAAAAACTCCACCGGCCGTCAGGAAATCCCGATCCTGGTCCAGGGCTTCCAGGGCCTGGTCCAGTGACGAGCATACGGTGGGAATCTCTTTTTCCTCCTCAATCGTCAGGTCATACAGGTCTTTTTCCAGGGGTTCACCAGGATCCAGCCTGTTCTGTATTCCGTCCAGTCCCGCCATCATCATCCCTGCAAACATGAAGTACGGGTTGCCGCAGGAATCCGGGAACCTGATCTCGACGCGCCTGGCCTGGGGGCTGGCAACCCACGGGATCCGGCATGATGCAGAGCGGTTACGCGCAGAGTAGGCAAGCAGCACCGGGGCTTCGAATCCCGGCACCAGGCGTTTGTAGCTGTTGGTGCCGGAGTTGGTGAACGCATTCAGCGCCCGGGCATGCTTGAAGATACCTGCAATGTAATGCAGCGCCAGGTCGGACAGGCCGCCGTACTTGTCGCCGCTGAACAGGTTCTGGCCGTCCTTGCCCAGGGACTGGTGCACGTGCATGCCGTTGCCGTTATCACCTACCAGGGGTTTCGGCATGAAGGTCACTGTCTTGCCGTAGCCCTGGGCAACGTTCATCGCGCAGTATTTCAGGGTGAGCAGTTCATCCGCCTTGGTCACCAGTGATTTGAATTTGGTGCCGATTTCCGCCTGGCCGCCGGTTGCGACTTCATGGTGGTGCACCTCAACCGTCTGCCCCATATCCTGCAGCGCCATACAGATGGCGGTACGCACGTTCTGCAGGGAATCCACGGGCGGCACCGGGAAATAGCCGCCTTTGACGCCGGGGCGGTGACCATGGTTCGGGCTGTCCATCAGTTTGTCGCTGTTCCAGTGGCCTTCCTCGGCGTCAATTTCGTAAAACGCGCTGTTGAGATTGTCGCCCCAGCGGGCTTCATCAAAAATGAAAAACTCGGGTTCGGGGCCGAAATAAGCAACGTCGGCAATGCCGGTCGATTGCAGGTAGGCCTCGGCGCGTTTTGCCAGGGAACGCGGGCAGCGTTCATAGCCCTGCATGGTGGTCGGTTCCAGGACGTCACAACGCAGGTTGAGCGTCGATTCATCATAGAACGGGTCGATCACTGCCGTTTCCGTATCGGGCATCAACAACATATCCGACTCGTCGATCCCCTTCCAGCCGGAAATGGACGAACCGTCAAACATCTTGCCGTTTTCAAAAAACTCGTCGGTGATGGTATTAACCGGCACGGATACATGCTGTTCCTTGCCCCGCGTGTCGCAGAACCGCAGGTCGACAAAACGCACCTCATTTTCTTCGATTAATCCATATACCTTCTCTTTGGACATTGCTTCTCTCCTCGAACATATTTACATTTGACTGAAAGATGTTACCGGTTTCCCTTCACTACTGATCGCGTCAACCGGTATCAAATAACAATATACTGCACTATTTATGCCACCCGGGGAACCAAAAAAATCACCGTGGAATTTCAACAGGTTAGCTGTACACTGCCCCAATTATTACCAAGGATATGCACCAATATAACACACACTTTATTATTATGCACCATTTTTGTGCATTTTTCAGTTGACAATCCGCTCTCCCGCCATCAACTGCTCTACCGTCTCGCGCTCACGGATGACGTGTTCATGTTCTCCGTCCACCAGCAGTTCCACCGCCCTGGGCCTGCTGTTGTAATTGGAACTCATGGAAAACCCGTAGGCGCCGCAGGACAGGATGGCCAACAGGTCGTCCGGCGCCAGGGAAAGGCGCCGTTGCAGGCCCAGGAAATCGCCGGTCTCGCACACCGGGCCGACCACGTCGTAGTCCACTGCCGCGCCGTCCCCGCGTTCGTTGACCGGGATGATGTCATGCCGGGCCCGGTACAGGGACGGCCGCAATAAATCGTTCATGGAGGCGTCCACGACGGCAAAGCGCCGGGTATTATTCGACTTCAGGTACTCGACCCGGGTGAGCAGCACGCCGGCATTGCCGACTATCGAACGGCCCGGCTCCAGGATGATGCCGTAACGTTCGGGAACAAGGTCCGAAACGGTCCCGGCAAATCCCGCGATGTCGGGCGCCTGTTCGTCACCGTAACTGATGCCCAGGCCGCCGCCGATATCGATGTGGCTGAGGGTGATCCCGGTTTGTTCCAGGCGTTCCAGTAACGAGAGCAGTTTGTTTACCGCGTCGATATAAGGCCCGATTGACGTAATCTGTGAACCGATGTGGCAATCAATCCCGGTGGCGGCAATATTATCCAGGCCGCCGGCCAGCCGGTACAGGTCCAAAGCCTGCCCGGCATCGACGCCGAACTTGTTTTCCTTCAATCCCGTGGCGATATACGGGTGGGTGTCGGGGTCGATATCCGGGTTGACGCGGACCGACACGGGCGCGCGGGCGGACATATCCCCGGCAATCCCGTTGATACGCAGCAACTCCGCTTCCGATTCCACGTTGAAACAGCGGATGCCGGCTTCCAGGGCGCGCCGGATTTCATCGGCGCGCTTGCCGACCCCGGAAAACACCACCTTGCCCGGGTCGCCCCCGGCAACCAGCACCCGTTCCAGTTCCCCGCCCGACACGATGTCGAAACCCGAACCCAGCCGGGCCAGCAGATCGAGGATGGCCAGGTTGCCGTTTGCCTTTACGGAGTAGCAGACCAGGGTATCCCGTCCGGAGAACGCGTCCGCGTAGGCGCGCCAGCCGGCCTCGATAGCCGCGCGCGAATAGACGTAGGCAGGCGTGCCGTGGCGCCCGGCGAGCGCCTCCAGGGAAACGTCCTCCGCGTACAACGAGCTGTTTTTATACGAGAACGCTTCCATGTACGTAGTGCAGGTCTGCCGCGCCTGCTTCGTCGTCAGGCAGGTACAGGTCGCCCTTCTGGCCGCACCCGAAGAATATGAGCGCCGGCAGCAGGATCGGCAACATACGGATTTTTGTAATGATACGGTATGAAAACATCAGGTATCTCCAAAGGGTTGGCGGCTGGTATCAGGCCTGCGATCTTCCGGAATGCGGCGGTGAATGTCAATCAGGATATAGTGGATATGCAGGGGTGATATATGGGGTCAGAGTAAAAATTCTGCGAATTTCTTACTCTGACCCCCGGTTATTGGAATTGGCGGGGCCTGGGCTGGCAGGGTCAGAGTAAGAAATTCGCAGAATTTTTACTCTGACCCCTCGATATCACCTCATAAATTAAAGAGTACTTGATTGATTCGCCGATTAGGATGAAAATGTCACCCCCCATCGTTGACAAACAGAAAAATCAAAGGTAACACCCGATATGAACAACAGCATAATCCACGTAACTGATTCCAGTTTTGAAGAAGACGTATTAAAATCGGAAGCGCCGGTAATGGTGGACTACTGGGCGGAGTGGTGCGGCCCATGCAAGATGATTGCGCCAATCCTGGATGAAATTGCCGAGGAGTATACGGACAACCTGACGGTTGCTAAAATCAATATTGACGAAAACCCCCGGACACCGCAGCAATATGCAGTGCGCGGCATACCCACGTTGATGATATTCAAGGATGGTGAAGTCATCGGCACAAAGGTGGGAGCGGTATCAAAACTGCAGTTATCCGCTTTCATAGACAGTACAATTTAACTCAATACACATAAAAATACTGGACGTTTCCATTACAACATGCTACTTTAGTATCAACCTGTCGTATTGTCCCTCTAACCAAATTCGGGCTCCAAAGCATTTCGGCCATTTGGCGTATGCCATTCAGCCTGTCACAACTCATATTTAATTTGATCCAATGAATCTCACAGAATTAAAGCAGCAACCCGCATCGGAGCTGGTTCTCATATCGGAATCCCTCGGTCTCGACGGTCTGGCCCGTTCGAGAAAACAGGACGTCATCTTCGAAATCCTCAAGGCCCATGCCAGAAAGGGCGAAGACATCTACGGCAGCGGCGTACTGGAGATTCTCCAGGACGGATTCGGATTTCTGCGTTCCGCAGACAGTTCCTACCTGGCCGGTCCCGATGATATCTACGTCTCTCCCAGCCAGATAAGACGCTTTAACCTGCGCACCGGCGACAATATCTCCGGCAAGATCAGGCCCCCCAAGGAAGGCGAGCGCTACTTCGCGTTGCTCAAAGTCAACGAGATCAACTTTGAATCTCCGGAAAAGGCGCGCAACAAAATCATCTTCGAGAACCTGACGCCGCTGTTCGCGCAGCAACGTCTGAAGCTGGAGGTGGGTAACGGCAGCACCGAGGACCTGACCCCCAGGATCATCGACCTGGTGGCGCCCATCGGCAAGGGCCAGCGCGGTCTCATCGTATCGCCGCCCAAGGCCGGCAAAACCATGATCCTGCAATCCATCGCGCAGTCCATCAAGCACAACCACCCGGAATGCCACCTGATCGTGCTGCTCATCGACGAACGTCCGGAAGAGGTTACCGAGATGGAGCGCTCGGTCCGTGGCGAGGTGATCTCAAGCACGTTCGATGAGCCCGCCACCCGCCACGTACAGGTCGCGGAAATGGTCATAGAGCGGGCAAAACGCCTGACGGAGCACAAGCAGGATGTGGTGATCCTGCTGGATTCCATCACCCGGCTGGCCCGGGCCTATAATACTGTCGTTCCCGCGTCAGGCAAGGTATTGACGGGCGGTGTTGACGCCAATGCCCTGCAGAGACCCAAGCGTTTCTTCGGCGCGGCGCGCAATATTGAGGAAGGCGGCAGCCTGACCATCCTGGCAACGGCGCTGATCGACACCGGTTCGCGCATGGACGAGGTCATCTATGAAGAATTCAAGGGCACCGGTAACATGGAACTGCACCTGGATCGCGAGATATCGGAAAAACGCATCTATCCCGCCATCTACATCAACCGTTCAGGCACACGGCGCGAAGAGTTGCTGACGGAGAAGGACGAACTGCAGAAAATGTGGATCCTTCGCAAGTTGCTGCATCCCATGGAACCGATTGCAGCCATGGAATTCCTGCTCGAACGGCTCAAGGCCACGAAGAACAACGCCCAGTTCTTCGACGCCATGAAGAAGAGGTAACACGAAGCGCCCGTCATTCCCGCGCAGAAGAAGCGGTAACACGGAGCACTCGTCATTCCCGCGCAGGCGGGAATCCAGTAATACAAAGGGTCGCCCTGCGGGCGACACAGTATTATACTGGATGCCGGGTCAAGCCCGGCATGACGAAGAAGGGGTCAAGCCCGGCATGACGAATTCGACGAAAAAAAACCCGCCGGATGGCGGGTTTTTAATGCGGGTAAACAGCAATGGGCTACATCATGCCGCCCATGCCTCCCATACCACCCATATCGCCGCCGCCCATGGGCATGGCCGGCTCATCTTTCTTCGGCAGTTCAGCCACCATGGCTTCCGTGGTCAATAACAGGCCGGCAACGGATGCAGCATTCTGCAACGCGTAGCGGGCCACTTTTGTCGGGTCCAGGATGCCCATATCGATCATGTCGCCGAATTCCCCGGTAGCCGCATTGTAACCGTAGTTGCCATCTCCCTCGGCAACCTGGTTCAGCACCACGGAAGCCTCTTCACCGGTGTTGGCCACTATCTGGCGCAACGGTTCTTCCAGGGAGCGTACGAGGATCGATATACCCGTTTGCTGGTCATCGTTCTTGCCTGTTACCTCGGCAGTGGCATCGATTGCGCGTATCAGCGCAACACCGCCGCCGGGCACCACGCCCTCTTCGACCGCAGCCCGGGTGGAGTGCAATGCGTCCTCGACCCGCGCCTTCTTCTCCTTCATCTCCACTTCGGTAGCGGCGCCGACCTTGATGACGGCTACGCCGCCGGCCAGTTTGGCTACGCGTTCCTGCAATTTCTCCCGGTCGTAGTCGGACGTCGACTCTTCGATCTGGGCGCGGATCTGGTTGACCCGGCCTTCGATGCTCTCGGTCCGGCCTGCGCCGTCGATGATGGTCGTGTTTTCCTTGCTGATCTGCACGCGCTTGGCGCTGCCCAGGTCATCAAGACCCGCCTTCTCCAGCGATAACCCGACTTCCTCGGATATGACCGTACCACCGGTCAGGATGGCGATATCTTCCAGCATGGCCTTGCGCCGGTCGCCAAAACCCGGCGCCTTGACGCCGGCAACCTTGACGGTGCCGCGCATGTTGTTGACTACCAGGGTAGCCAGGGCCTCGCCTTCGATATCCTCAGCGATGATCAGCAGCGACTTGCCTGACTTGGCGACGCTTTCCAG
This sequence comes from Gammaproteobacteria bacterium, assembly GCA_965204045.1. Taxonomy (GTDB): domain Bacteria; phylum Pseudomonadota; class Gammaproteobacteria; order Eutrophobiales; family Eutrophobiaceae; genus JAAXHV01. The sequence goes on along the minus strand of CBDBDW010000002.1, from coordinate 1,749,033 downwards.
CACCGGCAGCAAGTCTCTTACGTTAGAGACTTTCTTGTCATGTAACAGGATGAACGGGCTCTCCAGGTCGACACTCATGGTTTCCTGGTTGTTGATGAAGTAGGGGGACAGGTAACCGCGGTCAAACTGCATGCCTTCCACTACGTCCAGGTCATTATCCAGCCCGGAACCTTCTTCGACGGTGATCACCCCTTCCTTGCCCACTTTCTCCATTGCATCGGCAATAATCTGACCGACATCTTCGTCGGCATTGGCGGATATCGTGCCTACCTGGGCGATAGCGATGCTGTCGGCACAGGGCTTGGAGATTTTTTCAAGCTCGGCAACGGTCGTCCTCACCGCAGCATCGATGCCGCGTTTGATATCCATGGGGTTGGTGCCGGCGGCAACCGCCTTCAGACCCTCGCGCACGATTGCCTGCGCCAGTACCGTTGCGGTGGTTGTGCCGTCTCCGGCTACATCGGACGTCTTGGATGCGACTTCCTTGACCATCTGCGCGCCCATGTTCTCGAACTTGTCCTCCAGTTCAATCTCTTTCGCCACGGACACGCCGTCCTTGGTAACCGTCGGGGCGCCGAAGCTCTTTTCTACAACGACGTTGCGCCCCTTGGGGCCCAGCGTCTGCTTTACTGCATTTGCCAGGATATTGACACCCCTCGCCATACGCGAACGAGCGTCATCACCGAATTTGACTTCTTTTGCACTCATTTTCTTCTTGACCTCCTGAAAACTTATTCGATAACGCCCATGATGTCGTCTTCACGCATCACCAGCAGTTCTTCACCATCTATTTTCACTTCCGTGCCCGAGTATTTGCCGAACAGGATCTTGTCTCCTGCCTTGACATCCAGGCCGCGGACCTCGCCGTTGTCCAGGATCTTGCCGTTTCCGGTGGCGACGACTTCTCCCTGGATTGGCTTCTCAGTGGCGCTGTCAGGGATGACGATGCCGCCGGGGGACATCTTTTCCTCTTCCAGTCGCCGCACGACCACCCGGTCGTGTAATGGTCTGATATTCATATACCGATAACCTCCTGTGAGTTAAAGCTGTTGTTGTTTAATGGAAATGATGATTGTTAGCACTCTGTTATAGTGAGTGCTAACAATATAGTGGAAAAAATTCAGATGTCAACAAAAATTCTGAAAATTCCGCAGGCGGGAGATAGATGGGGTCAGAGTAAAAAGTCGAATGACTTTTTACTCTGACCCCTTAATTCCTTAATCCGCGTGCCGATAGTGCTCCATAAGTATCGAGGCTACCTCGGGCCGGGCAAACTCTTCCGGCAATGACTGTCCTGCAGCCAGCATTTCACGCACTTTCGTGCCGGACAGGAGCACGAAATCCTCCATACCGTGATCCGGTACGTCGCGCATCATCACCACCCGGTTCAGTTTTTTTGAATACGCGGTGTGGTCCGCCTCGAATATGCGTATCTCCAGCGCGCCGTCGGGCACCTGTTCGCGAAATATGGCCTGGGCGTCGAACGGTCCGTAATAACTGCCTACCCCGGCATGGTCGCGCCCCACGATGAGGTGGCTGCATCCGGCGTTCTGCCGGAACACGGCATGGAGCACCGCCTCCCTGGGACCGGCATAGAGCATGTCGAAACCGTAACCGGTGACCATTACCGTATTCTCCGGGAAATACAGTTCCACCATCCTGCGTATCGCGGCATCCCGCACGTCGGCGGGGATATCGCCCGGCTTCAGCTTCCCCAGCAGCATGTGGACCAGGACGCCGTCGGCGCCCAGCGCCTCCCTGGCCATCTTGCACAATTCCTCATGGGCGCGGTGCATGGGGTTGCGGGTCTGGAAGGCAACGACTTTCTCCCAGCCGTTGGCGGCGATCCCGGCGCGGATCTGCATGGCCGTCCTGAAAGTGGCAGGGAAATCCTGCTCGAAGTAACTGTAGTTCAATACCTGCAGCGGGCCTGCGACGAGGTGGTTTCCCGACGACGTGAACGTAGCCACGCCGGGGTGGTCCAGGTCCAGGGTGCCGAAGACTTTTTCCGCGATCCCGGCCAACTGCTCAGCCGAAAGCGTATCTATCGAGGTCACGTCCTGTATGGCGAGTACAGGCGAACCGGCAACGTTGGGGTCGCGCAATGCCATACGCCCGGCGGCGCCGATCGCAGGGACGCCGGCACACATGTTCAGGCACGGCACCGGCCAGAACAGGCTGTCAACGGTATGCATTTCCTCCGCGACACTGACGGCGTCGGCAGCGTTCATATAACCGGGCAGCGGTGAAAAATAACCGGCGCCCAGCATCACCGCATTGGCCGCGGCCGCCGAGTTCAGCAATAACTGCGGCAGGGTCTCCGCTTCTTCAAGAAGGGCCTGGCGCTTCCCTTCATCCCGGACGAACAGCGGTCGAAGTTCGCCGGTTCCGTGTGGTTTTATCATGGTGTATTACGTACCGGCGCCGCTGTGATACCTGTCCATCTTTTGATTTAAGGTATCAATATCCTTTTTTATCACATCAATGTCTTTTTTCACTACATCGATATCCTTCTGCATTACAGCAATATCCTTCTGCATTACAGCAATACGCGCGCCCAGCTCTGACTGCCCCTCCTTCAGGTCATGGATGGAACTGATAATATAAATGCTTAAAGATACGCCTACAACGACAACAAAACCTAAAAACCAATCATGATATTTGATACTGGTTTGCAGTCTTTCCATTTCTACCCGCGATATTTCAAGATTAAGTTCAGTAGCCATGGTTTCATCCTCCTGTTATCCGGTTTACTGCTGCTGATTCTTCTACATACAAAGAGAGCACATTATAATTGAGCCATCATTTCATGTCCAAACGTTATCCGGATAGCGCAACGGATACATTCCGGCCCTGTTCAGCAGACGCCGCTATCGGATGTCACTGATCTTGAGAGATGGTATGTCGAATGCATACAGTTGCATACTCCGTAAGTCTCCCTGCCGGACAATTACGGTCACGGTTTGTCCTGGTCGGGCCCACTTCAACTCGGGACTGACATCGTTTGTACCGTAGAACTCGGCGCCGTCCCATCCTTCAAGCAACAGGTAAAACGTATCGTCAACCTGCACGACCCCGGTTACGGCGGCCTCAATTCGCAGCTGGGTCGCGGTGTCCTGCAGGTCAATCCCGCTGCCTTCACGAATCAGGGCATTCTGGTAATCCCGCAACGCCGATGCAACGCTCCTGCCCACGCCTGTTGTCTCGTAGTTACGCACGCTGACAAACGCAAACATCTTGACGAGACCATCATCCCCTTTCAGGGTCAGAAAGTAAGTCGGTTCTGTTGAGATGTTATACAGGATCGGATTCGTGCCTTTGAAACCGGCTTCGCGTACACCCGGTGAATTTTCGGCAGATGCCCGCGCGGCTGCCTCATTGGCCCCGGCGATCATGTACCGAGACGTCTCTTTTGTCCGGGCGTCAAGTAAATATCCCCCGGCAAAGCCGGGGGCTTTAGTTTGTGAACCGCTCAAAGCGGTTAATAACGGAGCCTGACGGCTCCTTGAGACCCCTGAAGGGGTCAGTCCTACACCAGCGTCATCTGATCAATTCGTCGGTCTTCTCGCTCCTGGCGCCGTATATACTCCCGGATGACCTGCTCGTCCCGACCCACCGTCGAAACAAAATAGCCCCGGGACCAAAAGTGCTGCCCTGCATAGTTCCTCCGGCGACCCAGGTACGTCCGGGCCACGTGAACCGCACTCTTCCCTTTGATATACCCCACCACCTGTGACACAGCATACTTCGGCGCTATCGACAACATCATGCGCACCTGATCCGACCTCACAGGCCCTTCCTCTATCCGACTCTCCCCCTGTCCTGCCAAACGATGAAACACCTCTCCCAACTCCCGGCGTATCTGACCGAATAACACCTGCCGGCGACACTTCGGGATAAACACCACGTGATACTTACATTCCCAGCGGGTATGTCTTACACTGTTGACTTCTCTCATGGTTCCTCCTGCGTGTGATGCTTGGCGGCTCACACCGGGGGGATACCATGAGATTCCCGGAACTGTCAAACTGGGTTAGTCTCCCCAGCACAGCTGGGGGGTTTCCAGTTTTTACTAATAAGGACTTCGTTAGCCTGCGAATTGGTGTTGGCATACCAAAGCTGTTCCATATCAACAGGCCCATCCTTATCACCCGCCACTTCCGAGTAGACTTCCTCCATTACGTGGAAAGCCTCATCGGCAATAGCATTAAGAGCCGCTCGACTTCGTTCATGGTGATCCATTCTGCTCTTGAGGTGTTCCGCCACACCAAAGCGGTTGTCAATGGGCTCTTGGGGTGGGCGTAGACGTGTGAGCTCAAATCTTGCCATTTCAATCGCAAATTCAGCATTCTGCCGGTCTCGTTGAATGCGCTCATCAAGTTTCATGTTTTGTCACACCGGTTTTCATTCAGCCTGTAATTATCGGATACAAACATAGGAAAAAATATTTTTATCAAACTTATCTGGTAACTACTCACCCCCCTGTTCGTCCCGCGCTCCCTTCGTCATTCCGGCGAAGGCCGGAATCCGGTCTGTTAAACGGGTCGCTTGCGACACCTTATAACGTGTCCCTTCGGGACGTTTTTTTCACTGGATTCCCGCCTGCGCGGGAATGACGGGGGGCGCGCGGGAATGACGAACGAGGAGAAGTGCAGGAAGGACAAGTGGGGGTGAGTAGTTACCTTCGATTTTAAATTTCAAAGGCGTCAAGTAAACTATATTTTGGGATCCGCCTTTCTGCGTGCGGGCTGCCATCAAACAAAGAATAATCATATGAAACAGTTGGTATACGTCGAATCTTCGGTAATCAGTTACATGACTGCAAGGATTCCCCAAGACAAAATAACTGCAGCGCGCCAATCGATTACCCGTGACTGGTGGGAAAACGAAAGTTCTTCTTATGATCTCTGTATATCTACTTTAGTCCAGGAAGAAATATCAGAAGGGAATAAAATGGCTGCTGAACGCCGATTGTCATTAGTGAAAAACCTGCCAATTGTTGCTGTTTCTGCAGTAACTCTTACTGAGAAGTTGATTGAAGAAAAAGCAGTCCCCTCCGCAAGTGTAGAAGATGCTCTTCATATCGGCATTGCTGCGGCACAGGGAGCGGACTATCTGTTAACCTGGAATTTCAAACATATCAACAACGCGCGGATGAAAGTGAAAATCACTCAAATAATTGAGCAGGATGGATTAATATGTCCTCAGATTTGTTCGCCCGAAGAACTTATCGGAGTTGATTATGATTAATGATCCTATTGTTGAAGAAGTACGTAAACATCGACTGGAACATGCCGAACGTCACGGATTCGACTTGAGGCGTATTGCTGAGGCACTCAGAGACAGAGAAAGGCATGTTTCACACCGGGTTATAAGCCCTGGCCCAAAATTTTTTCCAACGCCGGAGCGCGCCGCCGATGAGCCACCTGAACCTGCGGGTGTCGGACCGACCTGAGAATGGCAGATATTTATTTGTATCTCCGGACGGTACTTTCGGTAAAATCAAGCATATTTGAGGGGTCAGGAGTTAGTGAGGTAATTATTGATACTGCGTGTATTTGTTCGTTTTCGACTTCAATACCGGGTTTTCGGGCCGGCCAGGAATTCGCGGCCCAAGTTGCCGCGGATGATATCTCCCGTATGCAGCCGGTAATGGTTATTCTTCCGGTCTTCAAAGAAGAACTCCAGTGAATAGCGGATCGTGGGGAACGACAGTTGTTCCCAGGGGATTTCATCCTGGGTAAACAGCGCTACTTGCTGGCTCTCCGCGCCGGGGGAAAAATCCAGGTCCATGAGATTGGAGTTGAACATCAGGTAAACCTGGTTAACGTGAGGCAGGTTGAACACCGCAAACAGGTTGACTATCTCGACCCTGGCATTGGCTTCTTCCATTGTCTCCCGCAACGCGGCCGCGTGGGAGGTCTCACCCAATTCCATGAAGCCCGCAGGAAGGGTCCAGTAACCGTAGCGGGGTTCAATCGCGCGTTTGCATAACAGCACCTTGTCTTCCCACACGGGAATACAACCTGCGACTATCTTGGGGTTCTGATAGTGAACCTCATCGCAGGACTCGCACACATAACGCAACCGGTCATCGTCCGGCGGAATTCTCCGTACCACCTGTGAACCGCAGAGGCTGCAATAATTCATTGATCAACGTCCTTTTGCAGCGGGGACAGATTTAAAGCATGCCCCCGCATGTTGTAAGCGGGGGTCTGTCCCCGGGACCCCGCCGTCCTTATCCAACAGCGGATAGAGGTAGGGCCATAGGTTGTCAAGCATCATTTCCTGTGCTTCTGCCGTCGGGTGAATACCGTCACTTTGCATCAAATCCGGATCATCGGCAATATTATCCAGGATAAATTTCGCCAGGGTTACATTATCCCGTGACCCCAGCTCTTTATACAGAGCTACAAATTTTTCTATATACGCGGCGCCGTAATTTGGCGGCAGGAGCATTTCAACCAGGAGTGTTTTGCTGCCCGACGAGGAAATTTTTTCAACGATCGCCTGCAGGTTGTCCCTGATCTCCGCCAGCGGGATCCCTCTCAATCCGTCATTGCCACCCAACTCAACGATGGTGACGTGAGGTGTTATCTCCCTTAAAATACCATCCAGGCGTTTATTTGCGCCATGCGTGGTTTCGCCGCTGATACTGGCATTGATGACCTTGTACCGGTAACCTTCCGTACCCAGGCGATCGCGCAATTGAAAAACCCAACCTGCCTCAGGGACAATGCCGTGGCTGGCGCTCAGGCTGTCTCCCAGTACCAGGATGATTTTTTCCGCCCCGGCGGCGGTAAATGTTATAAATAAAGTTGCTAAAAATATAACTGACCTGAACATGGAACCAACCCCAAACTTTATAATCCAGGCGGCTGACCTGACCAAACAGGTCAACAGTCCCGCCGGTGTGTTGACGATCCTGGATAATATCAGGCTGGAGGTAAAATATGGAGAGAGCGTGGCGATAACGGGTGTATCAGGGTCCGGCAAGTCCACGCTGATAGGAATTCTGGCGGGACTGGACCTCCCTTCGAGCGGCAGCGTTATCCTGGACAACGTGGAGCTGACAGGCCTGGATGAGACCGGCAGGGCAAGGTTGCGCAACCGGAAAGTCGGATTCGTATTTCAATCATTCCAGTTATTGCCCGGTTTGACCGCCCTGGAAAACGTCATGCTGCCGCTGGAACTGGCCGGAAACAGCGATGCCGGGGAACTGGCGCAGGAACAACTCGCACAGGTCGGGCTGGCTGCCCGTACAGCCCACTACCCGAACCAGTTGTCCGGCGGCGAACAGCAACGGGTTGCCATCGCCCGCGCCTTTGTCGGTAAGCCTGCGGTACTGTTTGCCGATGAAATGACCGGCAATCTTGACAGGAAGACAGCCGGTCATATCATTGAGCTGCTGTTTCACCTGAATTCGGAACGCGGCGCCACCCTGGTGCTGGTCACTCATGACGAGGCCGTCGCCACCCACTGTTCCCGCAAACTGACCCTGGACGGCGGGAGAATTATCGGGACTTAGTCCCTTACGAGTAAAATCTTGCGCAACATAGTAAAAAATCCCGTTCGTCATTCCGGCGCAGGCCGGAATCCAGTAGATAAAACAATTCCTTATAATGAATGTCTGTCCACTGGATTCCGGGTCAAGCCCGGAATGACGAGCGGGGGGCCTCCTGTTTGGTTCTGGCTTGTCCAGGTTAGGAAGCTCTGAGTTCAAATAGGTTCCCTGATGTTCCTGCTTAGACTTTCACTTACCCAGTTGCTACGGGATTGGCGCGCAGGGGAATTGCGCCTGATCGGCCTGGCGCTGATCATTGCCGTCGCAAGCCTGACGACAGTCGGCTTTTTCACTGATCGCGTCAATCAGGTTACGGAAATTCAGGCTACTGAGTTGCTCGCCGCAGATCTCGTCGTCAGTTCGGCTGAACCCTTCACGCAGGAATTTATCGGACAAGCCGGGGACCTGGGATTGAATACGGCGCTGACCGTCAGTTTCAGAAGTGTCGTCGTATTCGATGACAGACTTGAACTGGCGGAGGTCAAGGCGGTGCAATCCGGTTACCCGCTGAGGGGCAGGCTGCTGGTTTCAGAGCAGTTATTTTCCGAAGAGAACGCCAGCCATACCATACCGGAGCCGGGCGCGGTGTGGCCTGATCCGAGACTGTTCCAGTTGCTTGATTTCAGCGTCGGCGACCAGGTCAACCTGGGGGGGGCGTCTCTTCACGCCGCAAAAGTATTGACTTATGAACCCGATCGCGGTGGCGACATGTTCAATATCGCGCCGAGACTATTGATGAACCTCGCAGACCTGGAGGCCACGGATCTGATCAGGCCCGGCAGCCGGGCAACATACCGGCTGCTGGTTTCCGGCCCCGGCGAGGCCGTCACCGGATTTCGTGATTTAATCGGCAAATACGAAGAATACGATATCCGCGGCATCCGGGACGCCCGGCCGGAATTGCGTACCGCCCTGGATCGGGCGGAGCAGTTTCTGGGACTTGCGGTACTGGTCAGTATCGCCCTGGCCGGACTTGCGATCGCCCTGTCGGCACAACGCTATGTTGTCAGGCATTTTGATAACTGCGCCATCATGCGCTGCTTCGGCGCAGACCAGGGCATGATCATTAAAATCTATTTTATCCAGTTGGCGGTACTTGCCCTGATCTGCAGCGGCATCGGCTGCGCGTTGGGCTACCTGGGGCAGTCAGGACTGACGGCTTTGCTGCGCGGCCTGGTATCGAGACCCGTACCGGAACCTGCCCTGATGCCGGTCCTGGCCGGTATGTCAGCCGGCGTGGTAACGGCCCTGGGTTTTGCCATGCCGCAGATTTTAAGACTGAAAAACGTGACGCCGTTGCGGGTGCTCAGACGCGACCTGGTTCCCCTGCCTTTGAGCAACCTGGGCATTTATGCGGCAGCCATCGCCTGCCTGTTGTTGCTGGCCCCATGGAAACCGGGCAACAGGGAGTTAATCCTGTATGGTTTCATCGGGTTGGCGATAACCGGCGTATCATCGTTACTTGCCGCGCGCCTGGCAATCCGCTGGTTGAACACACTGAGGTCGGGTGTCGGTGTTGCCGCCCGCTTCGGCCTGGCGAATATCGTGCGCCGGGCCGGCCTGAGCACGGCGCAGGTCCTGGCCATCAGTATTGGCGCGATGGTGCTTACCCTGCTGGTGCTGGTACGGACAGATCTCCTGGCAAACTGGCGCGACCGATTGCCTCCCGATACCCCTAATTATTTCCTCATCAATATCCAGCCCGACGAGGTGGACGCAGTAAGGAAGTTTATCGATGACCATACCGGCATGGCGCCGCGCACTTATCCGATGATCCGCGCTCGCCTGACGACCATTAACGACAAGGTGGTTAATCCCGACGATTACACCGATGACGAAGCAAAACGCTTCGCCAGGCGCACCTTCAATTTATCCATTGCTGAGGCCTTGCAGGAAGACAACCGCCTGACATCAGGCGAATGGTGGGACAGGACCGATGAAAACCTGTTTTCCTTTGAGGAAGAATTTGCGCATGATCTGAAAATTGGCCTGGGCGACCGGCTGGAGTTTAAAATTGCGGATAAACGGGTAACCGGAACGGTCAGCAATACCAGGTGGGTTGATTGGGATACATTCAATGTTAATTTCTTCGTCGTTGCCAACCCGGGCACACTGGACGGCTACCCGGCGACCTACATAACCAGTTTCCACCTGGCGCCGGAAAACCGGCGGCTGCTCATCGATCTCATCAGAACCTGGCCGAGCATCACCGTCTTTGACGTGGATTCCATTCTCAGACAGGTGCGCGGGATCATGGAACAGGTGGTGAAGGCAGTGGAATTCGTTTCGGGTTTTACCCTGCTGGCCGGGGTTATAGTCCTGCTCGCCGCGCTGCAGGCCACCCATGACGAACGCAGGCACGAAACCGCCCTGCTGAACACCCTGGGAGCGAAACGCAGCCACGTTCTCTACGGCCTGCTGGCTGAGTTCGCCCTTCTCGGCCTGATTGCCGGCGTTGTCGCCGCCCTGACAGCCACCGTGGCGGAAATATTGCTGGCCGAATACGTCTTTCGCATGGACATCGTGATTAACCCCTGGGTCTGGCTCATCACACCGACGTTATCCACGCTGGTTGTTGTCGCCGGCGGACTGGCCGGGACCCGCAAGGTGCTGTCCACGCCACCGATGCTGGCGTTAAGACAATCCTGAGCATGTATATTTCGTGGGGACGGACTTAAGCATGCCCCCGCATGTTGTAGGCGGGGGTCCGTCCCCGGACGGATCATTTGCCATAGCATCTACTGGCAATATCCGGGTTTGTCTCGTCAATCAGCATATCGACCACGGCCTGCAGGGCCTTCTGCCTGTCCATGCCGGATTCGACGGCCTGTCGGTAGGCCCGGACCTGCCGGTGCGCGCTGGTGCCGCGTTCGAGGATGGTGCGGGCATGCGCTACTTCAGCGGCGCAATCCAGGGCCTCGGCAATGGTCCGGCACGGCCGGGTGCCCACCTCGATCTGGGAACGCAGGAATTCAGGGGTAACCTGGCCTCCGCACAGCGCCGCGCATTCCTCCACCATGTTATCGGGCGGATCGTTGCAAAGGTCCCGCGTCGATTTATCCACCAGCAGGTATTCTTCCTCGATGCCGACGCTGAATTCAGGTTCACGGATCACCATAATGTTTACCTCGACACATGGAGTCAGAGTAAAAAGTCATTCGGGATTTCCATCCATAGCAAACATCCCGGTTGACTTTTTACGCTGACCCCTCAATTCGTACAGCGCCTCATCCGTCAGTATATCAATCAAGGCTTCAGCCAGCAGCGCACTCCAGCGCCTGGCGCCGGTGTCATCGACCAGCAGGTCCTGCCGCACCTCCAGGGATACATTCGCGACCCCCCTGCCCTCGCCGTGGTGGTCAACCGTATAGTCGGCGGGGTGGCGACCCGAATAAGGCTCATTGTCGCCGACGAGCAGTTCGGGATTCTGCCTGAGCCCAGCCAGCAGGGGACCGGCGATGCGCGGGTCCTTGTCCCATAATACGCCGATATGCCAGGGGCGAGTCACGCCTGCCAGCGCCGGGGTAAAACTGTGCACACTGATGATGACGGGCAGGCTTCCCTGCTTCATGAAGTCGTCGATCAGGTTGTCAATGGCGCTGTGATAAGGCCGGTGTATGGCATCGGCCCGGCGCCGTTTCTCCGTTGCGCCGAGATGTTGATTGCCGGGGATGACAACACCGTCACTCTCGGGGATGAACGCGGTGGGGTCGTCCAGGTGGCGATTGAGGTCGACTACCAGGCGGGAGTAATTCGCCAGTACCAGGGATGATCCCAGCAGTTCCGCAAGCCGCGCGGCCAGCGCCCGGCTGCCGATGTCAACGGCGATATGCTGCCGGAAAACGTCCTGCTCCAGGCCCAGGCCCTGCAAGGAGGCCGGCACGGCAACGCCGGCGTGATCGGCGACGACCAGGCACCTTGAAGAGGAACGCCGATCCATAAAACGGAACGGCGGCGGGTCCGCGGGACCCAGTAAGGGATCGGTGATTTGCATGTTCCCTGTAGACATAAGGGAATAATATATGGGGTCAAAGTAAAATTGTCGAATTGGAGGGGTCAGAGTAAAATTATTCGAAATGTGGCGTTGAAGAACAGATCTCGATAATTTTACTCTGACCCCATAAATCAATGGAATACACTTAAAGCATGGCCAGGTATAGCGGCAACCCTGAATTCAAATACGATACGCCGGCAACGACCGGGATACTCATTACCAACCTCGGGACGCCCGATGCGCCGACTCCGGCCGCGTTGAGGAAATACCTGGCGCAGTTCCTGTCGGACCCGCGGGTCATCGAAACGCCCAGGTTGCTGTGGTGGCCGATACTGCACGGCATCATCCTCAGATTGCGTCCGCGCCGTTCCGCCAGGGCTTACCGCGAGGTATGGACCGAAGCAGGCTCGCCCCTGCTGGCCATATCAGAAAGACAATGCGAAGCGATCCGGTCGGCGCTGGGTGAGGCTGCCGATGGACCGTACCGGGTGGAACTGGGCATGCGTTACGGCAACCCGTCCATCCGCTCCGCGCTGGAGAAACTGCGCAGTTACAATATAAGGAAACTGCTGGTATTGCCCCTGTACCCGCAATATTCGGCCGCGACCACCGCGTCAACCTTCGATGCGGTCGCCGATGTCCTGAAAACATGGCGTATTGTTCCCCAGGTAAAGCTGCTCACGGGCTATCACGATGATCCCGGTTACATCGATGCCCTGGCGGAAAGCATCCGCAGCCATTGGGCGCAGTCCGGCAAACCGGATAAACTGCTGTTTTCTTTTCATGGCTTACCCAGGGCTTATGTCCTTGCCGGAGACCCTTATAAAGATGAATGCCGGGCCAGCGCGCGCCTGGTGGCCCGGCAACTGGATCTGCACGAGGACCTGTGGGCAATCTCCTTCCAATCACGGTTCGGACCACGCAAGTGGTTGCAACCGTATACGGACAAGCTGTTGCGGAAATGGGGCAAGAGCGGGGTCGGCCACGTGCAGGTCATCTGTCCCGGATTTGCCGCGGACTGCCTGGAGACGCTGGAAGAGATTCAGGTACAGAACAGGGATTTTTTCCTGTCAGCCGGCGGGAAAAAATTTGCCTGCATCCCTGCCCTGAACGACCGCCCCCGGCACATCACCGCCCTGTGCGACATTATCAGGAAGAACGCCTGGGACAATTGAAATAAAGAGTCGCCTCCGGCGACACATCATTTTACTGGATGCCGGAACAAGCCTGCCCCTGCATGCTGTAGGCAGGGGTCCGGCATGACGAAGGAAGGCATTCGTCATTCCTCCGTAAGCTCCCCTTCGTCATTCCTCCGTAAGCTCCCCTTCGTTATTCCTCCGTAAGCTCCCCTTCGTTATTCCTCCGTAAGCTCCCCTTCGTTATTCCTCCGTAAGCTCCCCTTCGTTATTCCTTCGTAAGCTCCCCTTCGTCATTCCTCCGTAAGCTCCCCTTCGTCATTCCCGCGAATGCGGGAATCCAGTGGAACACACGTCCCGAAGGGACACACTATGCTGCGCTTTATATAACCCCCTCCCGTTTAAACCGCTCCAGGTCGGCGGCATCATAACCGAGCAACCCCTGGTAAATATCCTGGTTGTGCTGGCCGAGGGCGGGACCGGTCCATTTTATTTTCCCGGGTGTTGCCGACAGCCGGGGAAACACGTTCTGCATCTTCAGCTTGTCATATTTCGGATGCTCCACATCCACGATGCTTTCCCGGGCGATGAAATGTTCGTCTTTCAGCATTTCCGGCGCCCGGTAAATGCGCCCCCCAGGCACGGCATGTTCTTCCAGCAGCGCCAGCAACTCATCGGCGGCAAACTGTCCTGTCCAGGCTGAGATCAAGTCATCCAGCTCCGCCTGGTTTTCCCCGCGCGCCGTGTGAGTACTGAATCTGTCGTCCCGCGCGAGTTCAGGCTGCCGCATGGCGTCACACAGTCGCGCGAAAACGGTGTCCTGGTTGGCGCCCATGATAATCATGTCGTTGTCCGCCGTCGGATAGACGTTGGAAGGGGCGATTTTGGCCAGGATTGAACCGGTTCGTTCCCGGATGGTTCCGAGCTGGTCATATTCCGGCACCGTGGATTCCATCACGCCAAGAACCGCTTCGAAAATTGCCGAATCCACTACCTGACCCTGTCCGGTACGGTTTCGGGATTGCAACGCGGACAACGCGCCGATGGCGGCAAACATGGCGGCAAGCGTATCGCCTATACTGATACCGACCCGGCTCGGCGGCGTGGAAGGATCGCCGACGATGTAACGCAACCCCCCCATGGCTTCGCCGATGCCGCCGTAACCGGCACGCGCGGAATACGGGCCTTCCTGCCCGTAACCGGAAACCCTGACCATGACGATACCCTTGTTGATCCGGGCCAGGTCGGCATATCCCAGGCCCCATTTCTCCATGGTGCCCGGCCTGAAGTTCTCCAGGACGATATCCGCTTTCTTCACCAGTTCCTCCATGATGGTCTTCCCCTGCCCGGACCTGACATCAAGGGTGATGCATTTCTTGTTGCGCGCGATGACAGGCCACCAGACCGGTTCCCCTTTACCCCATTCCCGCATCGGGTCGCCGCGCCCGGGCAGCTCTATCTTGATCACCTCGGCGCCCAGGTCAGCCAGCAGTTGCCCGCAGAACGGCCCGGCGATGAGTTGTCCGAGTTCGAGAACGCGCACCCCTTCCAGGGCGCCCGAAGCGCCGTTACCTGCCGGCTTTCGCGCCGGATCATTCAAATCATTCGCTGACATAATCATAAAAACTCTTCTTGACGCGCCAGTCCTTTGCATTGGAATTGTATGTCAACTCAGGTGAATTCCAGACATTCACCGGGTCGTCGACTTCACAGGCGGCCAGGGCCATGTAAGCAAGCGGCTGGTACTCCTCGGGTATGTCATCAACCGGGAACCGGTTCAGGAACTCTATGATTTCCCCGAGACGCGGCACAGCGGCGTCATAGAACCGTTTTATATCGGAGAAATCCGAGCTGGAGCGCTTGCCCAGACGCTGATGGGCGTCCGCATGGCCCCATTCGTCGATGAACTCCCGCAAGTCCGAAAAATCAGGCGTATTCATTCAGTAACCTGTCTTCGCTTAACCCGAGATGCTGTAGTAATTTCATGTAATGTGCGCTTACCGTTGCTTCCATATCCGAGCCGATGGTGCTTTTGTCAATCAATCCCGTTCTCATGTTTTCATGGGCCGCTTCCACGACCGGCCAATCCTCGGTCAGGGCGTTCCGGGTTGCCAGGCGGCCCTGTTCACGGCTGAACAGGTTGCCGAAATTCCGCAGTTTATCCTTATGGAACCAGTCTATTTCCCATACCGCCTCATGGGCATTAACAGGCCAGGCAATCATGATCGTAAGTACATCCGTGCCTATGAACAACAGCAGGTTCGGGAAAAAGGTATAACAATCGAACACCCACCTGTTCGAACCCGCCAGGTTAACCGAGTCTTCCACTCGCTTTGCCGCAATGGAAGTGTCCTGGTCCACCCAGTTGGAAGTCGTTCCATGATTCATGGCAAGGTGTTGAATAACGGTCATCTTTGCCTGCAAATCCTCTGAGGCCATCGGCCGCTGCACGGTCAGGCGGGAACAGACCCCAGGGCTGTCTTCAAACAGAGTGTTGGCGCAATCCTCAGGCGCAAAATACACGCCAAGGGTTTTCTTGTGGACATGGCTGGCATGATAGCCTTCATGCTGGATGTTCAGCAGGTCCTTCCAGTTTGCCTTGAATTTTTTTTGATACCCGGTGTACCACTGCCAGTCAGAATCGGCCAGATAAGCCTCCAGGCCCGACGGCACATCTTTCAGGTAGTCCATTAAGGTGTGTTTCGGGGCCGGATCGAGATTGACGAAGACAAATCCACCCCAGGTATCGACTGACACCGGCACCAGCGAGTAGTCGGTTTTATCAAGACCCGGGAACAGGTGTTGCTCCGGGACGCCCCTGAGTTTTCCGTCCAGTTGATAAGTCCAGCCGTGATAGCGGCATGTGATCGCCGCCTTTTTCCCCTGCGGGTCACATACCAACCGGCCGTTTCGATGCGGGCAGATATTGTAGAATGCGTTCAGCTTTCCGGCACTGTCCCTCATGACGAAGACGGAAACATTAATCGCATTCAGGTCCAGTGTGATAAATTTCCCTGCCTCATCCAGGTCGGACACGCGCCCGGCCACCAACCAGGCTGTGCGCCATATACGCTTCTCACGTTCAAAAAAAGTATCTGAAATATACGGGATGTTTGAGATCGTTTTCACAAATTCAACCTTGACAAAATCTGAATATTTGTAGTTCTGACGGTAGATATTTGTCCTGCAATAATACATGAGATATTGTAAAATACCCTATGCAAGCTGCACTGCCAACCGCTGTTCAGTGAACAGGATGCCATTTTCAATTGAAAAAGTTCGAACCAGACTTTTTATTGGAAGATCGTCTGGCCAAACCGAGAATAATACAGAGATAAAGGAGTAACGAATGGAACTGAAAGAGGGGTACATAGAAGACTTTATCAGTGGTGTTCATGTCCGGGCTGCGCCTGAAGAAGTCGAAGCAGTACAAGTCTTCGCCAGGATGCTGGTAAACGACTACGGGTACCCGAAAGAATTAATTCAAACCCGTCCACAGTGGCGAGTCAGGGCCCGTCCTTCCGACATAAAAAAGGAATATCCGGTTGATATTGCCATTTTTTCCGACAAAACCCATAAAGAGGAAAACATTCAAATTATTGTTGAATGCAAAAAAGCCAGCAGAAAAGACGGACAGACTCAGTTGGAAGACTATCTTCGATTTTCCAGTTCCCGGCTTGGAGTCTGGTTTAACGGTCAGGAAAAACTGTTCCTTAAGAAGACTGAATCTCAAGGCAAAATCCTGTTTGAAGAGATTCCGAATATCCCGAAATATGGAGAAAGAGTTGAGGACATTGGTCTTTATCAACGCAAAGACCTGAAACCCGCTCATAACCTGAGAAGCGTGTTCCGCACTATCCGCAACTATCTTGCGGCTAATGCAGTCGGAACCACCCGGGATGAAATATTCGCTCAACAAATCATCAACCTGATTTTTTGCAAAATCGTTGACGAGCGTTTCACAAAGCCCACTGATACGGTTGAGTTTCGGGCCGGCGCTGGCGAAAAGCCTGCTGAGGTCAAGGAAAGAATCCAACAGCTTTTTAATGATGTAAAAAGCAAATATGACGATGTAATAGACAAGGAAGACAAAATCACCCTGGATGAGAAAACACTGACCTACGCAGTCGGCGAACTTCAGATGTTCTGTCTGATGGACAGTGAACGAGATGCCATAGCCGATGCCTTTGAAACCTTCATTGGTCCTTCGTTGAAGGGAGGGCAAGGCCAATTTTTCACGCCTCGCAACGTTGTCAGGTTGCTCATTGAAATAGTTAATCCTGGTACAGAGGATAAAGTGATAGACCCCGCTTGTGGCAGCGGGGGGTTTCTCGTTGAAGCGATTCGCAGTGTGTGGAAATGTATTGAAGACAGGGGTACGTCATACGGCTGGCGTGCGACAGATATTTTGAGTGAAAAACAAAGAGTCGCGATTAAAAACTTCCGGGGAATTGATAAAGATAACTTCCTGAGCAAAGTTGCCAAGGCGTACATGGCAATCATAGGCGATGGTCGCGGAGGTATTTTTTGTGAAAATAGTCTTGATGCCCCAACGCACTGGAAAAATCTGACCGAAGAACATATTCCTCTTGATTATTTTGATGTAGTAGTGACAAATCCGCCCTTCGGAAAAAAGCTGAAAATAGATGACGCTTCGATACTGGATTCTTACGATCTTGGTCATAAGTGGTCTTTCAGCAGATCAACCGGGGAATTTGATAAACTGAACACTTTGTACAAAGGACAGGCGCCCCAGATACTTTTTATTGAGCGCTGTTTGGAACTGCTAAAAAATGAAGGGAGACTTGGTATTATTGCCCCTGAAAGTATGTTCTGCAATCCGTCCCACCGGTACATAGTACAATACATTAAGTCGATTGCCCGGATTAAGGCGGTCATATCGCTCCCTGAAGAACTGTTCCAGCCTTATACCCATGCAAAGACTTGTGCTGTTGTAATTGAAAAGACTCCTGCGGCACATGAGCAAGGACATGAAATTTTCATGGCTGTTGCAAGATGGTGCGGCCATGATTCAAGGGGCCTGTCGATACCATACGATGATCTCCCAAAAATCCTGGATAAGTATCGTTCTTACAAAGACAGGGGAAGCTTGAAATACGACCACTGGGGCTTCATCATCAATGAGTCCGAAATTCTGGACAACATATATCTTCCGAAATACTACAACCCCGAGATTCCAAAGAAACTGGAAAAACTCCGGGATACTCATGAGTTGCATATATTTCGTGACTTGGTTGACCAGGGGATAATTTCCATATCCACTGGTCATGAAGTAGGCAAACTCGCTTATGGAACCGGAAACATACCGTTTATACGCACCTCAGAGATTGCCAATTGGGAGATTAAACTTGACCCGAAACATGGGCTGTCCGAAACAATCTATGAAGAGATGAAGGACAAACAGGATGTTCAAGAGAACGATATACTGATGGTTCGTGATGGGACATACCTGGTTGGCGCGTGTGCGTTAGTGGGCAAATACGACACAAAAATCGTATATCAAAGTCATATCTATAAAATTCGTACAAACAATCACGAAATTCTTCACCCCTTCTTACTTCTTGCAGTTCTGTCCAGTCCCATCGTGAAGGAACAGATATTCGCCAAGCGGTTTACGCAGGACATAATCGATACGCTTGGGGGCCGGATCCACGAACTTGTATTGCCTGTTCCGAAAAGTGAAGAAGCTAAAAAAGAGATTGTAGAAAATGTTACGTCAGTAATTGAGCATAAGAACGAAGCGCGAAAACTTGTTCGCAAAACTATTCTTGGCATTGCTCCGGCAGATGAAGTTTCAGGCGATAACGGTTTCCTGACAATGACCAGGTAAACTAAATATCCGTAGCTACATAAAACTGCTGCTGAAGATCGAAGCCCACGAGATCAGGGCTGCATTCACGTCGTTCTTCTTCATGTTCACTCTCATGGTGGCGTATTACACCCTGCGCCCGGTGCGCGACGCCATGGCAAGCGACTGGTCCGACGCCGAGTTGAGCTGGTTGTGGACATCCACCTTCCTCATCAGCCTGGCAGCCGTCGCTATCTACGGCAGCGTTATTTCCAGGATCAGGTTCCGGCGCATCGTACCCGGCGTGTACGGGTTTTTCTCCCTGTCCTTCCTGGCGTTCTACCTGGGCACGCACATTGCGGACAACCCGGTTTACATCGACAAGGCGTTCTACGTCTGGCTCAGCGTCTTCAGCCTGTTCCACGTCTCCGTGTTCTGGAGTTTCATGGCGGACACGTTCTCGAAGGACCAGGGGAAAAGGCTGTTCGGCTTTATCGCATCGGGCGCCAGCATCGGCGCCGTTGCCGGGCCTGTGTTTCCGGTGTTTTTCTCGGCCACCCTGGGTGTTTACAACCTCATCCTGCTCGCTGCCGCGCTGTTGCTGCTCATCATTCCGCTGGTCGCGTACCTGGAGAGACTCAAGCAGGAAGACCTGCATGGCGGGCAGGCCGGCACGGAACAGGCATCCTGGGTAACCTCAGGGGGCAATCCCCTCGCCGGTTTCGCCGATTTCTTCGGCAACCGCTACCTGCTGGGGATCGGCCTGTTCATCCTGCTGTACACGGCCATGAGCACGTTTGTTTATTTCGAACTGAAAAACATGCTGGCAGAATTCGATCGCGCAACCCGGTCGCAATACTGGGGCATGATGGATTTGGTCGTCAATTCACTTGCCGTGATCACCGCCATGTTCGCCACCAACCGCCTGGCCGTGCGCTTCGGGTTGAGCGTCACCTTGTCGATAGTACCCGTCATCATCATTGCCGGGTGGCTGATCGTGGCGATCTCTCCGCTGCTGCCGGTGCTGATGGGCCTGCAGGTCGTGCGCCGCGCCGGCAACTATGCCGTGACCCGCCCCGGCCGGGAAATGCTCTTCACGCAGGTGAGCCGGGAAACGCGCTTCAGGACAAAACCGGTCATAGACATCGTGGTCTACCGGGGCGGCGACATGCTGAGCGGCTGGGCATACACCGGCCTGGCCGCGGGTTTCGGCCTGGGCCTGGCGGGCATGGGACTCATCGGCGCGGGTATTGCGTTGCTATGGGCAATCGTGGCAGTATTCATAGGGAATGCCTATGATCAGGACCGTCTGCGCAACAGAATGCAGTCGCAGCGTGGGGACGGAATTTAATTCCATCCCCTTTTGCACATTCACAAGGTGAACCGGAATGAAACACATCACGCTCTCGCGGCGCAGCTTCATCAGACATGCCTGCGCCGGGCCCGTCGCTCTCGGAGTTCTGCCGCGGATACTGCCTGCCATGACCGGTAACGTGATCAAGCGCGCCATCCCGTCCAGCGGCGAGGAAATTTCGATCATGGGAATGGGCACCTACAGCACCTTTTCCCATGACACGCCCATGGAACAGCTCGGTGAGGTCATGCAGGCATTCTTCGACCACGGCGGCCAGATGATCGATTCATCGCCCATGTACGGTCCGGCTGAAGGCATCGTGGGTGAACTGCTCAAGACCACCCGGAACACCGCGGGATATTTTGCCGCCACCAAGGTCTGGATAGACGGCAGGGAGGCCGGCATTCGCCAGATGAACGAATCCATGCGCCTCATGGGGGTCGAGACGATGGACCTCATGCAGATCCACAACCTGCGCGACTGGAAGGTCCACCTCAAGACCCTGAAGGAGTGGAAGGAACAGGGGCGCATCCGTTACCTGGGCATCACTACTTCACACGGCCGGGACCATGATGAACTGGAGCACATCATGAAGACGGAACCGCTGGATTTCGTCCAACTGACATACAGCGCCGCCAACAGAACGACCGATGCGCGCCTGCTGCCGCTGGCGCAGGACAGGGGTATCGCCACGATCATCAACCGCCCCTACCAGGGGGGGAGCCTGTTCAGAAAAGTCAGGGGGAAAGCCCTGCCGGACTGGGCCGGTGAGATCGATTGTGCAAGCTGGGGGCAGTTTTTCCTGAAATTCATCGCCGGCCACCCGGCCGTGACCTGCATCATACCGGCCACCAGCAAGGTTAAACATATCCTGGACAACATGGCCGGCGGCAAGGGCCGGGTCCCGGACGCGGCAATGCGTGAGCGAATGATCGATTACCTGGAATCGCTGTAATATTTCAACAACGTTACATCTTTGGATGGAGCGGGGGGACAGATTTTAAATCTGTCCCCGATGGCTCTGATGGTTATTAACTCTGATGCAGATTTACCTGGTCGGCGGCGCGGTACGGGATGAACTCCTGGGGCTTGAGGTAAAGGACCGCGACTGGGTTATCGTCGGCGCCACCCCGGAACAGATGACCGGCCAGGGATACAAGCCGGTCGGCAGGGACTTCCCCGTCTTTATCCACCCGGATACCGGGGAGGAGTACGCCCTGGCGCGCACCGAACGCAAGACCGGGCCGGGTTACACGGGGTTTGCCTTCGACACCTCGGAAGAGATTACCCTGGAACAGGACCTGGAACGCCGGGACATCACTATCAACGCGATCGCAAAGGATGAAAACGGCAACCTCATCGACCCGTTCAACGGCCGCAGGGACCTGGAGCAAAAGATCATCCGCCACGTCTCGGACGCGTTCGTCGAAGACCCGCTGCGGGTACTGCGGGTCGCCAGGTTCGCGGCGCAATTCAATTTCGCCATTGCCGGCGAGACACAGTCCCTGTTAAAGGAAATCAGCGCCACGAATGAACTGCAGACGCTGACGCCTGAGCGCGTCTGGGTTGAAACGGAAAAGGCATTGCAGACCCGGCAACCGCGGCGTTATTTTGAAGCACTCAGGGAATGCAACGCGCTGGCCGCCCTGTTTCCCGAAATCGATCGCCTGTTCGGAGTTCCGCAGCCGGAACATCATCACCCGGAAATCGACAGCGGCGTGCATACGCTGATGGCGCTTGACCAGGCGGCTTCGATTACCGCCGAACCCGAAGTGCGCTTCGCCGCGCTGGTGCATGACCTCGGCAAAGGCACAACGCCGCAGCAGACCTGGCCCAGGCACCACGGGCATGAAGAACGCGGGGTGGAGTTGATCAACGGGCTCTGTGACCGCCTGCGCATACCCAACAGGTACAGGGAGCTTGCAGTGCTGGTCTCACGCTACCATCTGGATTGCCACCGGATTAATGAAATGAAAGCAACAACCGTCATGCGGAAACTCGAAGGACTGGACGCTTTCCGCCGCCCGGAGCGGTTTGACCGCTTCCTGCTTGCCTGCGAAGCCGACGCGCGCGGACGCAAGGGCAAGGAACAGCAGGATTACCCGCAAGCCGGGATCTTCAGGAAATACCGCGCAGCCTGCCTGACCGTTACTGCAAGCCCGGAGGACATACGGAACCTGAAAGGGCCCGAGATCGCGGAACACCTGCGCGCGCAACGGATCGAGGCGATAAGGAAAGTAAAACAGGAGGAAACGACATAACCCGGCGCTGCCGGGGACAGAATTGAATTCTATCCCCTTATTGCTATGGGTGTGCTGTCATTGCTCTACGCCCCATATACGGTCCCGATGTGAGGAAAATCAGGAATTAACATAAAGTAACCTCTAAAAATGCCCTCCGTGGCATTTTTGCTATGTAACAAATTGGGAGGAAAGCCGGATTCAAAACATAGTACCCCTTCCCCGTCCTGAACGGGCAAAATTGGACGTGCCAGGACGATACCCTCTGCGGCTCACCAGCTGCCCCGCTGCGTCTGGCTTCAGGCCGGGTCAGGTCTGCGCCATGGCACCTATGTTAATGGTACTCTACCATAGAAACAGTCGTATAGCTCCGCACACGCCAGTAGTATCAGTTACATGCTGTCGGGGTGTGCAGTGCGCTGAACATGAGGGTTTAGAGGCGCCCATAACTACTCTGACCTGGCCAAGCCAGAACCAAAACTCGTTCGTCATTCCCTATATGGACTCCTCCCGTTTTGCAAGTAGGCACGAATCGATAGTGAAGGCAGACTGCGGTCGTATATACGGACTCTGATTGGGGTGCGACCCCTGGCCCAAGATGTGTTCGCCCCTTCAGCCCTCTTCGGCGCAACGGCGTTCTCACGCCGCGGGAATGAGCAGGGTCCCTGAAGGTGGGTCTGACCACTATCACGTTGTGCCGTCTTGCAAGGAAATAACATAAACGCTGACGCCTCTCTCCCGGCTGGCCGTTCAGGCGGCGGCCACTGCCGCCGGCGGGTTGCCCGACAGCTGGTTGGCATGGCCCGGATCGTACTCCGTCCGGTAACGCAGCATAGCCCAGGCGGTACGCACGGTTTTGTTTGCCAGGGCCACCGCCGCCCGCCCGGCGCCACGCCGGGCCGCCAGGTCTTTGAGCCACACCTCAACGTCATTACGGGGTTCCCGCCGCGCCAGCGCCTGGAGTACCGCATGGGCGCCGGTAATGAGCGAGGCACGTAAGCGTTTGTCCCCGCTGCGCTTGCCAATCGACCCCAGGCGCACCTTGCCCCCACTGCTGTGCTGCTTGGGGGTCAAGCCAATACAGGCCGCCGCGGCCCGACCATGCCGGTACGCCTGCCCGTCCCCCAGGGCAATATACAACCCCAACGCATTCTTGGGCCCCACCCCGGCCAGTGTCAGCAGCGACCGACACGCCGGCGTCACGCGCACTTGCTCTGCCAACTGCCGCTCCGCCTCCTGCAACGCCGCCGACTGCGCCTGCCATAACTGCCAGGCCAGCGCCAAGAGCGGGCGTAGCGACAACGGCAACCCGTTCTCCGCCTCCTCCAGCACGCGCGGCAACTCACGCCGTAACGCCGCCTCCCCCTTCGGCACCACTTCCCCAAACTCCGCCAGCAGCCCACGCAGCATGTTCCCCGTCGCCGTCAATTGGTCCGTCAGATGCTCCGCCACGCGTTTCTGACACTGCAGACTCTGTTGCTCCACCCCCATCAACCCCACCCCCGGCAATTCCTCCCGCTGCCCCGCACGGGCCACCGCTAACGCATCCCGCGCATCCGTCTTGTGGCCCTGACGGTACGGCAACACCCAACGCGGCGAGAGAATCTTCACCTGATGACCGAACGACTCCGCTAAGCGACCCCAATAGTGCGCACCCCCGCACGCCTCCAGTACCACCAAGGCCGGCGCCTGACGCACTAAATACGCCGACAACGCCGTCCGGCCCATCGCCTGGTTGCTCACCATCCGGTCCTGCTTGTCGACCACGCACACCTGAAACGTGTGCTTCGCTAAATCTATGCCGATTGTGTTAGTATCTCTCATCGTGGACTCCTCGTTGTTGGTTAAACAAAATTGCTTCTCCCCCCTTAACTACCATGATAAGGGGGGAGGAGTCCACACATCGGCGCAGGCGGGAATCCAGTGGACCACACGTCCCGTAGGGACACTTTATAGTGTGTCGCAAGCGACAAGTTAATCGACTGGATTCCTGCACCCATTCCCATACGTTGCCGTGCATATCGTGTAACCCCCAGGCATTGGCAGGAAACGAACCCACCGGGGCCGTGTACTCGTAACTGTCGCCACACTCATCATCATCACAGTTCGCCCGGTTGCTGCCGATGTCGTTACCCCAACTGTACTCTGTCGTGCTCTTCGCCCGCGCCGCATACTCCCACTCGGCCTCCGTCGGCAAACGGTAATTCCCGCCAGTCTTGCCGTTCAACCATTTGATGAAGGACTGCGCATCGTCCCAGGAAACCCAAATCACCGGCCGGTTGCCGCGGCCCCAGCCTTTATCATTCGGGGAGAAGCCGCCACAGCCGCCGTCCGCCACACAAGCGTCCCATTGTGCAAACGTCACCTCATACTTGCCCAGCCGGAAGGCCGGCACCGTGACGCTGTGGACCGGCAGTTCGTCATAAAACCCCTCACCACTTAAATCCCCCATGCGGAACGTGCCGCCGGGGATGTCGATCATCTCAAATTCGATACCCAGGTCCCTCAATATCGTCTCGGCTTGCTCTCTTTTTTTCTGCGCCTCTATCCAGTCTCCTAACGTCACACCATCCAGCAAGGCCAGTACTGCCGGCGGCTCACCTTTTTCCCGTGCTACATTGATATCGCCGTACCTCGTGCGCGCCACCCCCACCGGTGTCTTGCCCTTTGGCCCCTTAATAGTAACATCGGCACCAGCCTTCATCAGTAACTCGATGATTTCCGTATGTCCATGCACCGCAGCTATGAACAACGCCGTGGCCCCGTCCGGCGCCTGGATATCCGGGTCTGCCTTCGCCTCCAGCAACAACCCGGCAAGCTGCGGGTAGCCCTTATTCGCCGCGTGCATCAGCGCGGTCCAGCCTTTGCCGTCGCGCGCGCCTACGTCCGCGCCGCCCGCCAGCGCCGCTTTCAGCCCTTCGATGTCGCCCGCCTTTGCCGCCTGATGCAGGGCGTTTGGACGGAGACCGCTCGTTTCTGTTGTGACGGCTGTCGTGCCGGGGTCGGCTTGTGCGACGCCCCGGCGCTCTGCGGCCGCCTGCATGGCGCGCAGGGCCTGCGGCGTCAGCGCCTCCGCTGCCGGCAACCCCGCATCGCGCAGGAACGCCTGGTAGGCTGCCCTCGTGCCCTGCCCCCAGATGCCATCCGCCGGACCGGGCTGGTAGCCAAGCGCGGCCAGCAACGACTGGGCCGCGCGTATCGCCTGCTGTGGCGGTTCACCCGTGTCGGCAGCCGCTACAGAGGATGCTTCTTCGCCTTGCGCAACGCCGCCGCCGGGCTGCCAGGCCGCGGCCCGCGCCTGTGCGGTCGCAACCTGTTCTGGCGTCATCTTCGCAGACAGCGCGTCCCGTTCTTCCAATGCCTCGGCCACACCCCGGCTGGCGGCCAGGTTGAACCACTTGTGGGCCTCCACGTAGTCCTGGATTACGCCCAACCCTTGCAGGTATAATCGTCCGAGTGCCAGCATGGCGCGACCGTCGCCGGCATTGGCCGCGTCTTGCCATTGGGACAGCGCCTCGTCCGCGTTGCCTGCGTCCAGCGCGCGCTGCCCGACCTCGAAGTCCGCGCTCGCGGGGTATACTCCCAATGTAAGTGCTAGAACCGCCGTTCGGATGATGACCAAATGCATGTTCGTGCCTCGTTCTTTCATTCGGTTATATCCGCAACCAGTTATTCTCTGCGTTCGTACAAAGCCTTATCATACGAGGTAGCTACTCATGGTTGTCCTAAGCAGCCACTGACTAGCCGAAATCGCTCCGCCTGAATCAATATTATCAAAGTACAGTGTTGCCATTCTATTTGCCGGGACAATCTGTGTTGGTTACGCCCGAACTATTCGTATGGACTTTTATTGTTTCATTTAGCCAACTCATTGAGTCCGACCAATCGGTAAAGCAATCACAATCGAGAAGATCTTCAGAGCTTAGCCTTGCATAATATTTCTTGCATTGAGGAACCTGGTCGCTAGAGCTAGAACCACCTGAACCTGAAATCTTTAAAACCAAACCTTCTCCACGTTCAATATCCTCAAGAATATGCACTTTCTTTTTCCATTCATCTAATTTATCTTGCCAATTTTCAGAGCCTTCAATGTCAAGCCTTGTCACATTTTTACGTGCTATTGGTAGGCTTTTCTGTGCCCATACTACGCTGTCATACAGACATACTTGGAATAACCCATTAATATTGCGATAATCTCCACCTGACCATAATTTGCCAAGTACTTTGTTAGGGTCGATTTCGTCAACAGAGGAAAATGGAGTGCCTGTAAGTGTAAGGCTATCATCGAGATACATATCCTGGCCCTTATCACAGGTCTCCTCTTCTTCCCGCCGACGCTCCGCTTCCTTCGTCTCCAGGTCGTTCAACGCGGCCAGGTAATCGTCGTCGGTGGCGGCGGACGCGGAGCCATCCCCGAGGACGCCGGCCAGCGCCGCGTCATACTCGTCCCCGGAAGCGCCGGAAGATGAATCCTCGACCTGGTTCACAGCGGGCGGCGCGGCAGGTTCCTCAGCCGCCGCGGCACCGAAACAATCCGCCGGCAGGGTCTCCGGGTCCACCACGCCATAGCAGTGCGGCTTGGCTTCCTGTTTGGCAACCACCCATTCATCGAAGTCCCAGGACGAGGCGGCAGGTTTGTCGCCGGCCGCTCCAGACTCCCGAACGGCTTCGCCCTTGAGCGCAGTGAGCACCTCGGCCGGTGACTCGTACCTGTATTTCGTAGCCGTGAACGCTGTCTCCGGCGGCGCCGGCAGCGGCTCCCCTTCCAGCAGCGCGGCGTCGCTCCAGCCCCCGTCCTGCCTGTCCCGGTCGACCGCCAGCGCCGCGCGCGCATCGGTGAAGCCCTCTCTGACCCCGCCGGTGAAACGCGCAATCTTCTGCTTTGCGGATTTCAACCTGTTGGCAATTGCCAGCGGCGCCTCCAGCACCGGAAACGCCCGCTTGATGAGTTTCCCCGGGGTCTTCTTGACCTCGCCCATGAGCTCCGAGACCTTTTCATCATCCCCGTCAATGAAGGCGCCGACCATCTCGCCAACGATACCGGTGTTCTCCGTCAGGGTCTCCGTAACGGATTTGCCGACGCCCGCGACACCAATGCCGCGGCCCAGCCAGCCGGCCCCGACGGGGGCCGCGCCCAGCAACAGGGCGCCCGCAAGCAGCGCCAAGGCGGGGCGCGGGACGCGCCGGCAACGATACGTCAAGTGGTTCACATTAATCATCAGGATATCCTCCGTTGTTATGCCAGGGTTGTATTGCGACTCCCTCAGTCAAGCAGCGATACCAGCATGAAGCGCCGCAGCGCGCAGGCGCCGGCGTCGAGGCCGCACAGGGCCAGGACGTAAATATCGCCATCGGCGGCCAGGGAGCCAATCAGGAGCCGGTCACTCTCGCCGGCCTCAAGCGCCATGTCGAGCGTGAGGCCCGCAGCAAAGCCGGCGGGCAGGGCCGCGAGCGCGGCGGCGGTGTCCGCATCGGTGTTGGGGGCCGCGGCCCTCAGCGCGGCCGGGTCGCGTGCGGCCAGGGCCGCCTCCACCGCAACCAGGGCGGGCCGCAGCCACGGCTTTGCCTCGTCGGTCCACCCTGCCCGTTGCGCCAGGTGCCAGGCCAGGCGGGGCAGGACCGCGCGCAGGTCCGCCGCGGCGGCGGCAAAGGTGGCGGTATCGCGTCCGGGGGCCTCCGCATCCGCCGGGTGGGCCCGGCGGAAGGCGTCCAGGCGCGCCGCCGTGGTCCGGGCCAATGCGCCGACCGCGCCGTCCTCGGCCGACAACCAGGCCGGTTCCACCGCTGCCTCAGCCTCCGGCTCTGCCAGCCGCTCACCGGGCAGGGCGCGGACCGAGACCACGCGGTAGCCCTCGCCGTCCCGCGTCCACAGGGTGAGCGTAGCGACATCCAGCAACGGGTCGTAGTAGAGGGCGGCCGGGGCAGTTGAGCGCAGGCGACCGAGCTTGACGATGGCGTTGGCGAAGGAAGGACTCCACATAACGGGCAGTGTTTCACGGGCTATCATCCCTGCCCCCGGCATGGCGGCCAGCGCCTCCAGCGCGCGTGCCTCACCCGCCACGACTGCAGTGCGGAAAGCGAGCGCCTGGGCGGCGAACCGGCGCGCGGATGACTCCTCGGCAGCACGCGCCTGCAATGGAACGAGCAAGGCTGCGATGGTCAGGGCGCAGAGGGCGCGCAACGCGAAACACGGCCCGGCGCGGTTTTGAAACAGGACGGTCTGGCGGCTTCCGCCGTGGGGAGCGGCTGCCGCAGTCAGGAACCGCCCGGCAGCCCCGCCTTGACACCACGCGGGAAGACTTCTGTAACCCTTTGAATATACTACATATTTTGTGGGGGGTGGGGGTAATTCGATGCCAAGCCGTTGCCCGCAGCACGGTGGTCCGCTGGATAACGGAAAAGTTCATTCGTACTCATGACAGTCATTCTATCGGCAAGTTCGGATGTGCTTATAATTGAATTCAGTTAAAGATTAGCATAATTATAATGCATATAACAGTGTTTTAAGTATGAGTGTTTCGGAAACAGGGAAAGAATTAATGCCGGATAACTATCCTAACGCAATGATGAGGCCGGCAAAAACAAACAGCGAGCCGACCATCCATTTGACAAGCCGGGCTTCCAGTCCTGCAATTTCGCTTTTCAATTCGTCCCTGGTGACAAAGTTCTTCAGGTCGTCCTTGGTGACCATGTTTTTCTTGATCGTCTCAATGTCGTCCTTCACTTTCTCAATGTCGTCCTTCACTTTCTCAAGGCCGTCCTTCACTTTCTCAAGGCCGTCCTTCACTTTCTCAAGGTCGTCCTTGATCGTCTCAACATCGTCCCTGACGGCCTCCATATCCTGCCGGGTCGCCAGGTTGCTGAGCAGGTCCCCCTGCTCCGCGGCCAGCGTTTCCGCCTGGTGTTCGTTGAACCCGCCGTCGGTCATTCGTTTCACATACCCGTGGCTGTCAAATACCAGCGTGTCTTTCATTACCGCCTGGTAATGGCCGGCCGTCGCTTCGATTGGTTTCGTGTCGGTCATGGTAACCTCCCTGCTTGTCCCTGTGGACTGGTAAATAGTGATATAAACCTGATTGACGGATAGAAGCCGCCGATCCCTGCCCGAACTCTACAGGAGAAGGGGCCGGTTGTCAACAAAAAGTGATGCCGGAGCAAGCATGCCCCTCGTCGTCATGCCGGACCCCTGCCTACAGCATGCAGGGGCATGCTTGTTCCGGCATCCAGTGGAATAATGGGTCGCCGAAGGCGACTCCTTGCCCACTGGATTCCCGCCTGCGCCGATGTGTGGACTCCTCCCCCCTTATCATGGTAGTTAAGGGGGGAGAAGCAATTTTGTTTAACCAACAACGAGGAGTCCACGATGAGAGATACTAACACAATCGGCATAGATTTAGCGAAGCACACGTTTCAGGTGTGCGTGGTCGACAAGCAGGACCGGATGGTGAGCAACCAGGCGATGGGCCGGACGGCGTTGTCGGCGTATTTAGTGCGTCAGGCGCCGGCCTTGGTGGTACTGGAGGCGTGCGGGGGTGCGCACTATTGGGGTCGCTTAGCGGAGTCGTTCGGTCATCAGGTGAAGATTCTCTCGCCGCGTTGGGTGTTGCCGTACCGTCAGGGCCACAAGACGGATGCGCGGGATGCGTTAGCGGTGGCCCGTGCGGGGCAGCGGGAGGAATTGCCGGGGGTGGGGTTGATGGGGGTGGAGCAACAGAGTCTGCAGTGTCAGAAACGCGTGGCGGAGCATCTGACGGACCAATTGACGGCGACGGGGAACATGCTGCGTGGGCTGCTGGCGGAGTTTGGGGAAGTGGTGCCGAAGGGGGAGGCGGCGTTACGGCGTGAGTTGCCGCGCGTGCTGGAGGAGGCGGAGAACGGGTTGCCGTTGTCGCTACGCCCGCTCTTGGCGCTGGCCTGGCAGTTATGGCAGGCGCAGTCGGCGGCGTTGCAGGAGGCGGAGCGGCAGTTGGCAGAGCAAGTGCGCGTGACGCCGGCGTGTCGGTCGCTGCTGACACTGGCCGGGGTGGGGCCCAAGAATGCGTTGGGGTTGTATATTGCCCTGGGGGACGGGCAGGCGTACCGGCATGGTCGGGCCGCGGCGGCCTGTATTGGCTTGACCCCCAAGCAGCACAGCAGTGGGGGCAAGGTGCGCCTGGGGTCGATTGGCAAGCGCAGCGGGGACAAACGCTTACGTGCCTCGCTCATTACCGGCGCCCATGCGGTACTCCAGGCGCTGGCGCGGCGGGAACCCCGTAATGACGTTGAGGTGTGGCTCAAAGACCTGGCGGCCCGGCGTGGCGCCGGGCGGGCGGCGGTGGCCCTGGCAAACAAAACCGTGCGTACCGCCTGGGCTATGCTGCGTTACCGGACGGAGTACGATCCGGGCCATGCCAACCAGCTGTCGGGCAACCCGCCGGCGGCAGTGGCCGCCGCCTGAACGGCCAGCCGGGAGAGAGGCGTCAGCGTTTATGTTATTTCCTTGCAAGACGGCACAACGTGATAGTGGTCAGACCCACCTTCAGGGACCCTGCTCATTCCCGCGGCGTGAGAACGCCGTTGCGCCGAAGAGGGCTGAAGGGGCGAACACATCTTGGGCCAGGGGTCGCACCCCAATCAGAGTCCGTATATACGACCGCAGTCTGCCTTCACTATCGATTCGTGCCTACTTGCAAAACGGGAGGAGTCCATATAGGGAATGACGGGTGGGGGTAGGAATGACGGGTGGGGGCGGGAGACGGTGGAGGATGCGGGAATGACGGTGAGGGATGCGGGAATGACGGAGGGGTGGGTTAAAACGCGTATTTTATGCCTGCCCGTATTTCAAAACGGGAAGCGTCGCCCCGGCGTGATTCAGGCTCCGCGCCGCGTTCCACGTTGCCGGGGAAATTCACCTGGCGCAGGATCCCCCAGTCATCGTTCAGCAGGTTGGTCAGGTTGTCTATCACCAGGAAGGCCGATGCCTTGCTTCCCCTGGTAAACCCCGGGAGTTGTTGTTCCAGGCGCAAGTCTATCTTCTCCCACCATGAACCTGCATTTGCATTACGTTTATCGCCGGGCGCCAGCACGTTGTTCCGAAAGTCCAGGTAAGGAGTAAAGTTATACGGATTAATGGTGCCGTCAAAGGCATAACTGTAAGGCGCTCCTTCATTCATGGAACCGTACAGGGATATTCTCGTCAGGTTGTCGCCAAAGAATGCCCGTTCCCAACCGGCGGTGGCGGTGATTCGATGGGCGATAGTGTAGTTGGACGTGGACAACACCTCTTCCTGGGGGTCGAAGAATGCCCGGTTCTGGTAGTTCGAGAACGCGACGGAACTGGTCATCGGCTGGACATCCTCGGCGTCCGTCCAGGAGTAACCCAGGGTCCAGTCAAACCCGTTGTCGTAAGCCCTGGAAACCGAAAAAAACGCAACAAACGAACGGTTGCCCTTGCTGCTGTTGGTCAGCACAAAGCTGGGATCGCGAACGGAATTATAGATTGGATAGCCTTCTGCCGTGGCGCCGGCCCGTTCAAGGTCGCCGCGTTTGACAATGGCGCTGTCCTGACCGTGTGTGTACAGCAGGTCGGCAGTAAGTACGTAATCACTTTCAGTATGCCAGGTCGCGCCCAGCGCGAATTTCCACTCCGAAGGAAGGTCAAAGCCAGGGGCAAGGTAGTTGATCTCGAAGTTGTCGCCCATGCCCCGGGCAACCGCCTCGTACAATTCCGCCGGGATGCCGTAACCCGGGCCTGCCGGCACACCCTCTTCCAGGCCGAGGTAAACCACGTCAGCGTCAAACAATGAACGGGAGCCGTCGGTATAGCCGAAGGCGCGCCCCCGTTGTCCGAACTGGAGCACGTTGTTGGCGGAGTAGTTGTTGGACAGCCAGACGTTCGGGTTGCCGCCCGTGTAAAGGCCGGCGCCGCCGCGCACGGTCAGGACATCGGATTGTTCCCAGGTGAAGGCGAAGCGGGGTTGAAGCAGCCCTTCACCATCCAGGTTGGTGGCATTGCTGAAACCGTAGTCGGCCACAAACTGCGCATTTTCTTCGGGACTGTCGTCAGTGCCGTACCAGTCGTAGCGCAGCCCCGCAACGACGGTCAGCCTGTCTCCCAGCCTGAATTCATCCTGGGCATAGACGGTATTCAGCGCATATCCCCAATCGGCCGCAGCATCTGCCGGGTTATTGGAAGGCGCATTGTTATAGTAAATTGCAGCCGCGTATCCATTGCGGAAATTCTCGATACCCCTGAAACGAATCTCCGTTTCAGTGTGCTGGACGAACATGTTGAAAACATCCAGGGATTCCGTTTCCAGGCCAAATGTGAGCTGGTGTCCATACAGGTCATACTTGGCTTTCAGGGCGGCAGTCAGTACATCATAGTCCAGCTTGTTGGCCTGGCGGCTGTCATCACCCCCCAGGTACACGTCCACTGCGTCGAGCTCAACGCGAATCTCCCCGAAATCCGTCCCTCCCACGGAAATCTGCCGGTTGTCGAGGTCCAGGTAGCCCAGTCGGAACTCCGTGGAGAAGTTATCGGTCCAGTCCGAATAGAGCGTCGCCACCCAGGAATTCAGCTCCGCGCCGCGTTCATACAAGTGGTTGGAAAACTCAAACTCATCGTTATCGGCGTCGGACTGGACGAAGTTATGGCCGTCGTTGTAGTTCCAGGTAACGGAGAGGCGCTGCGTGTCCGTGACGTGCCAATCCAGTTTCACCAGTACCTTTTCATCCGCATTACCCATGCTGGCCGGGATCGTCCCCGGATCATACTGGTAGCGGTCGCGGGCAATAGCATGGATTTCATCCAGTTCTTCCCTGGAAACGTTGATTTCATTCACCGCGCCGGAGCCGGCAGGCCCGCGGTCGAACAGGTTGGCGCCTTCCAGTTTCTCGTAGGCGGCAAAGAAGAACAGCCTGTCTGCGATGACGGGGCCGCCGATATTCAGGCCGTAGCGTTTTTCGTCGTAGTCTCCGGTCTTGATTGCATCACCTTCGAGGGAATCGCCGCGCAGTTCATCACTGGTGTAGTCGAAAAACAGGGAACCGCCGAACCGGCTGCCGCCGGATTTGGTCACCGCATTGATGTTGCAGGCCGTGAAACCGCCGTATTCGACGTCGAACGGGGCCAATTCGACGGATACCTGGCTTATGGCGTCATAAGAAAAAGGCATCCGCTCGGTGGGATAGCCGTTGGAATTAAGACCGAACGAGTCATTCATGCGCACGCCGTCAACGGTCAGGCTGTTGAAACGTGAATTCTTGCCGCCACACTGGACGGCATTGATATCACCCCTGGACTCGTCCACGTAGATGCGTGCATCCGCGCGCAACACATCGGCGATATTCCGGTTTATCGCCGGAGAGGTTTCAAGTTGCTCAAGACTGAACGTGGCGCCCGGCCCAACCGCGACCTGGCTTACACCGTAAGCCTCTGCAACCACCAGTACTTCTTCAATCTGATCGCTGGACAGCAGGGTGAAATTGAGATCCGTCGTCCGGCCCAGGTTTAATGACAGGTGTTCCATTGTCCTGCCTGAATAACCGGCGCCGGTCACCGAAACAGCGTAATCATTGCCGACCGGCAGGTTGCGAAAGCTGAATTCGCCCTTCTCATTGGTCGAACCTGTCCTGGCAAGCCCCGTGTCTTCATTGCGTACGACGACTGTAGAGCCGGAAATCGGCTTGCCGCTCCGGTCGGAAACAATACCGCGTACGGCAGACGAAGTTTCCTGGGAAAAAACAGGATTGCTTAACGCGACTGAAAGCAGGGCTGCCGAACAGGTCGCAAAAAACCGGTGTTTGCTGCGTTTCAGGGACGGCGGGATAGTATGAGGGTGTAACATAAATCACCTCCTTGTTTGATTAATTCCACGATTTTATTCAGCTTCTCGCGAAGCAGGTGTTATTATCAACTGCCTCACAATTATTTTAACACCTATTGTAATTGCGGAACAACATCATGAAAAAGCATTTTCCTCCAGCAGTATTTATTACGTTACTTGCCGGCGTTGCCATATTGCCCCTGTCCGTTTCGAGCGCGGAAGTCGCCATGCTGTTCAAGCAGGATCTGGCGGACATGCCGGGCAAGGCCGGCCAGCTGTTGACTGTGGAATTTGCGCCCGGGGAAGTGTCCGCCGCTCACCGCCACAACGCCCATACTTTCGTTTACGTACTGGAAGGTTCCGTCGTGATGCAGGTGCAGGGCGGCGAGGCGAAGACCCTGACGGCAGGACAGACCTTTTATGAAAACCCGGACGATATCCACACCGTCGCGAACAACGCCAGTGATACGGAACCGGCAAAGATCCTGGTCTTCTTTATCAAGGACAGTGACGCCCCGGCCAGTGTGCCGGTGGAGTAGGACTGGTGGCCAGTTTTGTGGCCAAATAATTATGGTTTTCTTGACTTTTCAATATAATTAATTTATAAAACATATAGTTAATAAATTTATTTACGGCCATAAAAGTGGCCAACAGATGGGCCGCATTGATGGTCGCAACCAGCCATAAATTTACGCCGTTTATTCCCGGCAGCCAGGTGCTGGATGATTCCGGATTGCCGGACCTGGCCATGACCATGGAGCGCGCGGACGCGAAACTGGCCGGTCACCTGGCAGACGTGACGAAAGAAATAATCCGTCAATACATGGCAATCATAAATTCATATTACTCCAACCTGATTGAAGGCAATAATACCCTCCCGCATGAAATCCGCGCAGCGCAACGAGGCAAGTACCACGACGATCCCCAGAAACGGGATTTACAGAAAGAGTCCGTTGCGCATATCCATGTCCAGAACTGGATCAGGGCCCAGGATCCTGACCAGGATACGGTATATTCATGCGATTTTTTGAAAGCTGTCCACAGGGAGTTTTATGCGCAGCTACCCGAACATATGCGGGAAATCAAAGACGCGGCGGGAAACCTGACGGGCAGGGTCGCACCGGGCGAATGGCGCTCTGCTCCCGTCATAGTAGGCCGGCATGTGCCACCGGCAGCTGACAACCTGGATTCGCTGATGGAACAGTTTTGCGAGATATACCATCCCGGAAAATACAGCGGGGACAGGAAATATATCGCGCTTATGTCGGCACACCACAGGCTTGTCTGGATTCACCCATTTCTGGATGGCAACGGGAGAGTCGCCAGGCTGTTTACTGACGCTGCATTGTCCAGCCTGGGAGCAAACAGTGTGGGGGTGTGGTGTATCAGTCGCGGTCTGGCCAGAACATCCAGGGAGTATAAGTCATTACTGGCGGACGCCGACACTCCCCGACAGGGTACGTACGATGGCCGCGGCCAGTTAAGCCAGAAGGGCCTGACCGGGTTTTGTCGTTACATGTTTAAAACGGCAATTGACCAGATCGAATATATCACCGACCTCCTTGAACTGGGACAAATACAAAAAAGAATCTCTGCCTACATACAGGCGCGTAACGATGCTCGCGTACCGGCAACCAGCACCGGAATCAAGGAAGTGGCCGCGCTTGTCCTGTACCACTCGTTCGTAAACGGTGAATTGGAACGACCTATGGCTTACGAACTTTGCGGCATGCCGGACCGCAGCGCACGCAGGTTGCTTGCACAATTGAAGGATGAAGGTCTGTTAAGCGAAACATCGCCGCGCTCACCGCTCAGGTGGGCAATACCCGAACATGCCGAACCCTGGTATTTCCCTCAATTAGTGGCGGGGCAGATATAAATGGCGGCCAGTTGCAGGTTTCCGATTTGATCTGATTTATAATCACGACACTCATATCAGGGAGTCATTTTCATGTCTACGGTAAAATTGGTTGAATACGACGACGCAGGTCCCGAAGTCAGGGCTGTTTATGATGATATCCGGCGGGTCCGGAAGACCGATTTCATCAATAACTTCTGGAAGGCCCTGGCCAATCACCCGGATTTGCTGGAACGGGTATGGTCCACCGGCAAGGAAGTGATGGCGCCGGGGCAGATCGATGCGGTCACCAAGGAGATGATCTATATCGCGGTCTCGGTCGCCAATGCCTGCGAATACTGTGTGCATTCACATACCAGCGCGGCTTTCGGCAAGGGCATGAGTGAGGTGCAGTACGGAGAACTGCTCGCCGTGATAGCGCTGGCGCAGCAGAACAACGGGCTTGCCAGCGGTATGCAGGTGCCCGTCGATCAAGTCTTCCTCAAGGAAGAGTCACAGGAACAGGGCAAATAAAATGCCGCCCAAGAACAGGCGGTAAATGACGTAAGGCAGCATCCCGGTGCGCTCCACCAGTTTCAGGAACCAGTGAATCGTCAAGTAGGCGCTGATGAACGAGACCGCACCGACCGTGATGAGGGCAATCCAGTCCACCTGCATTGCGGACAGGGAGGCGTTGAGCAGTTCATAACCGGAAGCAATCAGGATAGTGGGGATTGCCAGCAGGAATGAAAACCGGCCGGCAGCCTCCCTGTTCAGGCCCAGCATCAACCCGGCAGTAATCGTGATACCCGAGCGTGACGTGCCGGGGATCATGGCCAGTGCCTGGAACAAGCCGATAACCACGGCATCCCGGATTCCCAGGGCGCCCAGGTCCCGCTCCCGCCTGCCGGAGCGGTCCGCCCACCACAGCAGCAGCCCGAACAATACCGTCGCCCCGGCGATCACCAGGGGATCGCGCAGTCGCTCGGCGGTATGATGGAACAACAGGCCGGCCACGCAGATGGGCACGGTGGCAATGACCAGGAACCAGACCAGGTCCCCG
Organism: Gammaproteobacteria bacterium; assembly: GCA_965204045.1. Classification (GTDB taxonomy): domain Bacteria; phylum Pseudomonadota; class Gammaproteobacteria; order Eutrophobiales; family Eutrophobiaceae; genus JAAXHV01. The sequence continues at coordinate 1,712,229 of CBDBDW010000002.1, read as the reverse complement.
TCGCGGTTTCTCCCGCTACCGAACGAGGAGACCCAGCCGGCGCCCATGCGCGCCAGGTCTTTCCTGAAATACAGCAGCAGCGCCAGCAAGCTGCCGAAATGCGCGCCGACGTCATACAACAGACCCTGGTCTGCCCAGCCCACCAGCTTCGGCAACAGGACCAGGTGAGCCGAACTGCTGATGGGCAGGAACTCGGTCAGCCCCTGGAGCAGGCCCAGGATGATTGCATGCAGTATGTCCACCGGGTAGCCTGTCAATAATTATAAGGAAGGCACTCGTCATGCCGGACTTGTTCCGGCATCCAGTGGGATAATGGGTCGCCTGAAAGGCGACTCTTTGTATGACTGGATTCCTGCCTTCGCAGGAATGACGATGGGGGCGACAGGAATGACGATGGGGGCGGCAGGAATGACGACCGGGGCGGCAGGAATGACGAACGGGTTTTGAATGCGCTTTCAGACATGTCACTACCTGTATAGTTTGTCCTGCTGGTCCATGAATTGAAACCCCATTAACGGCTCGGTGAAATTCCTGGTGAAGGCGATGGCCTTGAAGCGTTCGCCCATCTCCCCCGGCAGGGTCAGGCGCTTTACCTGTCCGGTAACGGCCGGGTCGGGCCGGCCGGACCCGTTTTGAGACGACGCAGCAATTTCAGCCAGGCCGCAGCCGATGAGGAAATGGGCCTGGCTGGTATAACCGGCCAGTCGCAACCCGTGCTCCGGGGCGGCCTGTGCCAGGGCGGTGAAGTCCACCGATGCCGTGATGTCCTGCAACCCGGGATAAAAGAACGGGTCCTCGTGGGAACGGTGCCGGTAGTGACACAGCAGAGTGCCCATGTTGCGCTGGGGGTGGTAATACTCATGGCGCGGATATCCGTAATCGATCAACAGCATCACACCCTGTTTCAATACGCCGCTTATGGATCGCATCCAGGCAGCGGCGCGCAGGTTTATCTCCGTCCGGTAGGATCCGGGAAGCAGCGCCGGCAGGTCAGCGGCGACCCGTTCCCAGGCAGTGGTTAACCGGTCGTCCCCGCAGGGCGCTTCGACCCAGATAAAACCATCCCCGTCATGGCCGACGCACAACTCGCGCAACTCCCCTTTATTCAGCGCCAGCCTCTTGACCGGGAGCGCATCAACCACTTCATTGGCGATAATGACCCCGCTGAGCGGTTGTTCGGGCAATGTCTCCAGCCATGTTATGCGCGGCAACAAATGGGGGATGCGGGAGGAGAACAGTTCCTGCTGGCGCATACGCAGGTCCGCGCCGGTTTCCAGTATCAGGTAACGCTCCGGCAAACCGTCCAGAGCCTCCAGTTCCAGCAACAGGTCCTGCGCCATGGTCCCCGACCCCGCGCCCAGCTCCAGGATATCGCCACCGGACAGGGCCGCCAGCGCCTGCCCGCATTGCCTGGCCAGGCAGCGGGAAAACAGGGGCGAGACATGGGGCGCGGTGATGAAATCCCCGGCCGCGCCGAAACGGGTCGCCCCGGCGCTGTAATAACCCAGGCCGGGCTCATACAAGGCCATGTCCATGAAGCGCTCAAAACTGATGCTGCCCCCGTCTTCGCGAATCCGCTCACGGATCAGTGCTGCCAGCGCATCGCTGTGTTCACGGGCCGGTTCCGGCGGGACGGGCAACCCAAGTTGCCGGCCCAATCCGTCGCTTGCGTTGTTATCTGTTTGCAACAACTGCCTTATCCCGATTCCGGATCAAGCTCGACCGGCCATAATTCCTGTCCCGCCCGGTCGAATTCAGACCACAGGCGGGCGTAGGTCCGGCCGGACACCGGGTGGCGCAGGTGCGGGGCAAGCTCCGCCAGGGGGCATAATACAAACGCATAGCGGTCAATGTCCGGCCGGGGCAATTGAAATGCTTCATGCGCGATAACCAGGTCATCGTACAGCAACAGGTCAAGGTCCAGGGTGATGGATGAAAAACATGGCTTGCTGCGGTCGCGTCCGTAGCCGTCTTCGATACGGCGCAAGCAATCCACCACCTCTTCCACCTCAAGGCCGGTCGTGCAACTCACAACGAAGTTGTAGAAATCTTCGCCGTCGAACCCCATTGCCCTGTTACGGTAAATGGTTGAGATGCGCACATCACGAAACTCCTCCCTGAGCGCCCGGATACCGGCCCTGGCATGTTTTTCCCGCTCCCGGTTGCTGCCGACACCGATAAGAACATGCGCCATCTCAATCCCTGCTGCCCCGCTCTATGATGATACCCACGTCGCGTGCGCCGCGCACCGCGCCGTGCTTGTTGAGCCGCAACCGGCACCAGCGCACATTGAACTCGTCCAGCAGAATCCCGGCCACTCTTTCCGCCAGGGTTTCAATCAGTTCGAACTCCGACGCGCCGACGTAGCCGGTCAAGCGGTTTGCTACTGCCTCGTAGCTCACGGTATCGTCAATACTGTCGGATTGCGCCGCCTTGCCGGTATCCGCAGCCATTTCGATATCGAAGGTCAACGTCTGCTTTATGCGGCGCTCCCACTCGTGGATGCCTATCACTGTGTCAATGCGCAGGTCTTTCAGGTAGATGATATCCATGGTTCACGGAATACGTTTCATCGTTTTGTTCTCGATTTTGCCAGATTAAAGCAGATGAAAGCAGGAATACAAGCCGAAAATCGGAAGAATAGATGGGGTCAGAGTAAAAATTCTGGCGAATTTCTTACTCTGACCCCTGAGATCATCATAAAATAAGCCCATGATCATCCATATCGGACTGGTAATCCTCGCTTACCTGGCAGGTTCTCTTGCCAGCGCCGTGATCGTGTGCAAGGCGCTGGGACTCGGTGACCCGAGGGAACAGGGATCCGGCAACCCGGGCGCGACCAATGTACTGCGCCTGTACGGCAAGACTCCGGCTCTGCTGACCCTGTGTGGAGACGTATTGAAAGGCCTGGTCCCGGTCCTGATATTGCGTTACATACAGGCGCCGGACGTATTCGTCGCCGCAGCCGGCCTGGCTGCTTTCGGCGGGCATATCTACCCGCTGTTTTTCGGTCTGCGCGGCGGCAAGGGGGTAGCGACGTTAATCGGAGTCCTGCTGGGTTTCCACTGGCTGCTGGGCGCGGCCTTCGTCGTTACCTGGTTGCTGGCGGCGCTGCTGACCCGGTATTCCTCCCTGGCGGCCATCATCGCCGCCCTGGCGACGCCCCTGTATTGCTGGTTACTCATAGCAGCCGCGCCTTATATCACGGTCGCAGGCGTGATGTGCGGCATCCTGGTCTGGCGCCATAGATCCAACGTGAGGAACCTGTTGAGTGGGGCGGAAGACAGGATAAGTTTCAAACGCTGAATACCACGGGGTCAGAATTAATTCTGACCCCGTAACTACTCACCCCCACTCGTCCTTCCTGCACTTCTCCTCGTTCGTCATTCCCGCGCGCCCCCCGTCATTCCCGCGCAGGCGGGAATCCAGTGAAAAAAACGTCCCGAAGGGACACGTTATAAGGTGTCGCAAGCGACCCGTTTAACAGACTGGATTCCGGCCTTCGCCGGAATGACGAAGGGAGCGCGGGACGAACAGGGGGGTGAGTAGTTACCTGACCCCTTTTATTCCGACCCCACAAGCCCCGAAAAAATCGGCCAGCGCGGATAAGCGGCAAACTCCAGGGGTTCGCTGCGGCCGGCGCTGATCTTGACATATCCCGTATAGGCGATCATGGCGCCGTTGTCGGTACAGAACTCCGGTCTCGGATAGAACACCCGGCCGGCCGTCTCATCGGCCATTGCTTTCAATTTCTCCCTGAGTTGCCTGTTGGCGCTGACCCCGCCGGCCGCCACCAGCCGGTTGATACCGGTCTGTTTTACCGCGCGGCCGCATTTAATCGCCAGGGTATCCACCACCGCTTCCACGAAGGCGCGGGCGACATCGGCGCGCGCCTGTTCATCACCTTCCTCAAGTTCCCCGGCAACCAACGCCACGGCCGTTTTCAGGCCGCTGAAACTGAAATCCAGCCCCGGCCTGTCGGTCATGGGGCGCGGGAACGTGTATTTGCCGGCGCGCCCGCGCTCCGCCAGCGCCGACAGGAGCGGGCCGCCCGGGTAGCCCAACCCAAGCAGTTTTGCCGTTTTATCGAACGCCTCGCCGGCCGCATCATCCAGTGATTCGCCCAGCATCGTGTAATCCCCGGCCGCCCTGACTTCCAGCAACTGGGTATGCCCACCGGACACCAGCAGGGCAAGGAACGGGTAATCGGGACGATCTGCTTCCAGATTCACCGCCAGCAGGTGCGCCTCCATGTGATGCACCGCGACCGCGGGCACGCCCCAGGCGTAGGCCAGGCTCCTGCCGACGCCGGCCCCGACCAGCAATGCCCCGATCAGTCCGGGACCCGCGGTGTAGGCAACCCCATCGATGCCTCCCGGTTCCAGCCCGGCCTCCTGCAAGGCAGCTTCCAGCAGCGGCGCAATGCGCCGGATATGGTCGCGGGACGCCAGTTCGGGCACCACGCCGCCGTAGGCCTGGTGCAGGCGGGCCTGGCTGTGAAGCTGGTTCGACAGCAGGCCGTTCTCCGAATCGTAAATGGCGATTCCGGTCTCGTCGCAGGAGGTTTCTATTCCGAGGATACGCATTCAATCTCTATATATGGGGTCAGAGTAATGCCTGTCGAATTTCTTTGATAGCAGGGGTCAGAGTAAAAATTCTGGCGAATTTCTTACTCTGACCCCTGTTGTCCTTGTATTTTACGCGATATCTGCTAGGATGTTCGCCCTTTTGAATAACGTCAACAGGAACAAGGTACTCAATGCCCAGTGTTAAAGTAAGAGAAAACGAACCATTCGATTTCGCATTGCGCCGCTTCAAGCGCGCCTGCGAAAAAGCCGGGGTCCTGGCCGAAGTCCACCGGCGGGAATTTTATGAAAAACCCACACAGATGAGAAAAAGAAAAGCTGCCGCAGCGGTAAAACGCCACCAGAAGCGCCAGGTTAAATCCGGATCCCGGCACTACCGGCAATATTGACAGCCCGTCCTGATCGCTTGCCTCTCCATGAGTGATCTCAAACACCGTATCAACGAAGACGTCAAGACTGCCATGCGCAGCAAGGAAAAAGACCGCCTTGCCGCATTGCGTCTCATCACCGCCGCCATCAAACAACGGGAAGTGGACGAACGCATCAGTCTCGACGACGACCAGGTCATGGCCGTGCTGAACAAAATGGCAAAACAGCACCGGGATTCCATCGAACAATACACGTCGGCGCAGCGCGTGGACCTGGTCGAAAAAGAACAGTTCGAACTCGATATCGTCCTCGGCTACCTGCCCCGGCCATTGGACGCCGCGGAAATCAACGCCAGGATCGACGAGATTATTGCCGCCACCGGCGCCACCGGCATGAAAGACATGGGCAAGGTCATGGGACAACTGAAATCTGCGCTGCAGGGGCGCGCGGACATGGGCCAGGTCAGCGCGCTGGTAAAAACCCGGCTGACTCCGTAGTATATCCCTTAACCCGCATTGCCCACCAGGGATGCGGGTTAAAGACCATCAGGCAATCCTGACACCATCCCGCCCGAAGGACCGACGCCGGTATGGCGGTCAACACGTTTAACTGGGCATGAACGATGGCGGGCAGAATACCACAAGCTTTCATCGATGACTTACTCGCGCGGGCCGATATCGTCGAGGTCATCGACAGCCATGTGCCGTTACGCAAGGCCGGCAGGAACCACCAGGCCCTGTGCCCGTTCCACGAGGAGAAAACCCCTTCATTCACGGTAAGCCAGGACAAACAGTTCTACCACTGCTTCGGATGCGGCGCCGGCGGCACGGTCATTTCCTTTATCATGGAATTCAACGGCTTGGGGTTCGTCGAAGCCGTAGAGGACCTGGCTGCGCGTTACAACTTGGAAATCCCGCTCGAGGCGGGCCGGCAACCGGATTCCAGCCGCCACAACGATTTATACGAACTGCTGGAGCAGGCCGCAGAGTTTTACCGCCGCCAACTGCAAAGCCGTGCCGACAGGGCAATGGGTTACTTGGATAAGCGGGGCATCAGCGGTACGGTCATTGAGGAATATGAAATAGGTTACGCCCCACAGGGCTGGAAAAACCTGATCAATGCCCTAGGAAAGTCCGCCGCAGTTATAGCCCGACTTGAAGAAGCAGGTTTAATCAAAAAGGGGGATACCGAGGGGCATTACGACTTTTTCCGGGACCGCATTATGTTTCCCATACGCGACCAGCGCGGGCGTATCATCGGTTTCGGTGGCCGGGTGCTGGGTAACGATATCCCGAAAGCCCCGAAATACCTGAACAGCCCGGACAGTCCCCTGTTCCACAAAGGGCGCGAGCTCTACGGCCTCTACCAGTCGCACCGTAAGAATAAACAGCCGGAAAGACTCTATATCGTGGAAGGTTACATGGATGTTATCGCTCTGGCCCAGTACGGCATCGACAATGCAGTCGCTACACTAGGCACCGCTGCGACGGAATATCACCTAGAAAAACTATACCGTGTAACCAACCAACTTGTGTTTTGTTTCGACGGTGATGAAGCGGGTAAAAAAGCGGCACGGCGGGCTCTTGACATCACCGTCCCCCACCTCAAGGAGGGAAGACAGGGCTTGTTCAGCTTTATGCCCGAGGGAGATGACCCCGACAGTTTTATCAGGCGTCATGGAGCGGACCGCTTCCAGTCGAATGAAAATTACATGCCGCTCTCCGATTTCCTCCTGGAAACTGTCAAATCGGGGACCGGTACGGACACCCGGGAGAACAGGGCAACATTCCTGGACCAGATGCGTCCATACCTGGCCAGAATGCCGGACAGCGGATTGCTCCAGTTATTGATCGGGGAAGTCGCGCAAATTGCGCGGATTGATATCGGCGAGCTAAAAAATCTGTTAAAAGACTACCGTCCGGCTACGGCACGCCGACTCGGCATTTCCCGATACCCGAAGCAACGAGAAAGCACGGGTAACATAAGTGTCATCATATCATGCCTATTAAATAGGCCAGAACTCGCCATGACAGTAGAAGACCCGGACGATTTATCCAGCAAATCCATACCCGGCACCGAATTTTTGGCAGAACTGGTCAGATTGGTACATTCACATCCCGAAATAACCTGCGCCCGCATGCTCGAACACTGGCGGGGTACCCGATATGAACCACGGCTGAATGAACTCGCGTCCAATCCCAGCTTGTTCCTGGATGAAGATTTTGATTCGGAGGGTGAATTTATTGATCGGGTAGCAAAGTTGAAAGCAGACAACATCACACAATCCATGAAAAAATTGGCGACGGGAAAACTCAGCGAACTGACCGAAGAAAATAAAGAGGAGCTGCGCCGTTACTATACAAAAGAAAACCAGGAGAATTAGGTGGCCCCGAAGTAAAGGGAATATTATAAAAAAGAAATTTTTAGTCATTTACCGGATACCCCCAGCCAACTTTCCGATGAAGCCAAAAAGCAGTTGCGCCGGCGCTACCCAAGTGACAAAAAGTAACAAAAAATAAGCGGTCAAGTCAGGGCAAGATCATACTTTTTGTCATAAGAGAGAGGTTTTTTATTCCAAAAAGATATAAATAAGCGGGGAACTCCTGGATTTTGCGGGGATCAGAGCAGTATTACCCCCAAAACGAGGAGAATCCGATGAGTTTATTGACCCATTTGGCGACGATTGAGGACCCGCGGCGTGATATTAACAAGAAGCATGAGTTATTGGACATCCTGTTTTTGACGGTGAGTGCGGTGCTGTCGGGGGCGGAGGGGTGGAAGGATATCAAGGAATTTGGGGATGAGAAGCTGGATTGGCTGCGTCGCTACCGGCCGTTTGCGAACGGCATGCCGGTGGATGACACGATTGCGCGGGTGGTGCGTGCGCTGGACCCTGAGCAGTTCAACCGGGCGTTTATCGATTGGGTGAATGAGGTGCGCGGGGCGCAGGGTCAGGAGCAGATAGCGCTGGACGGGAAGACCTTGCGTCGTTCCCATGACGGGGAGAAGCACACGGCCCTGCACAGCATCACGGCCTGGGGGCACGAGTGCGGGTTAGTGTTGGCGCAGATGAAGTCATCCGGGAAGAAGAACGAGCAGGCCTCGGTCATGGCGATGCTGGAGATGTTGCAGGTGAAGGGGGCGCATATCACGGCGGATGCGATGAACACGCAGAAGAAGATAGCCCGGAAGATACACGATAAAGGGGGGGATTACACCTTGTCGCTGAAGGACAACCACAAGACGCTGCGTAAGGAAATACAGGCGTACTTTCATAAGGTTACACGCGATGCGCCGGCGACATTGGCGGTGCATGAGGAGGTGGACGGCGGGCATGGCCGGGTGGAGAAGCGTGTCTGCCGGCAGTTGCCGGTGAGTGAGTGGGTGAGCGGGGCGGCCAAGTGGCCGGGCTTGCAAACGGTGATAGAGATGGAGCGGGAACGGCACCTGCCGGGGCAGGAGGTGGAGAGGGAGATACATTACTATATCAGCTCGCTACCGGTGGATGCAGAGCGGGTGGCGCAGGGCATACGGCGGCATTGGGAAGTGGAGAACAAAGCGCATTGGGTGCTGGACGTGGCGTTCCGGGAGGATGACAGTCGCATCCGCAAGGGGGACGGGGCGGAGAACGTGGCGATTATCCGGCGCTTCTGTCTGAACCTGGCGCGGCTGGACCCCAGGAAGAACAGCATGCGGGGCAAACTCAAGCAGGCCGGGTGGAGTGATACCAGACGGGCGGAAATCCTGTTCGGAGTAGACACATAAAAGTATGCGGTTGCCCTGGCGGTCAAGTAAACTCTGACTTGGTCATATGTTCCTCAAATAAATGATTTATTTATTTTTTGTGCTATAATAGGGGTTTATTTTTTGCCTTTGACAATTTGGCAGTAACTACTACCATTTGACAACCGGATTCATACGCCTATGTCGGACATTGAGACACTCGAAGCGCACGAACTAGACCACGATGATGATGATGAGTCACAATTAAAACTGTTAATCGCAAAGGGAAAGGAGCAAGGCTTCATTACATACCATGAGGTGACGGAACACCTGCCGGACGAGATCGTCGATCCGGAACAGATAGAAGACATCATCAACATGATCGCCGATATGGGAATCGAAGTCCATGAATTCCCGCCGGACCTTGATCAGTTGCTCCAGAGCAATTCTGATTCGTCTGAAGATGCAAACGCATCGCTGGTCAACGTTGAAAACGAATTCGGCAGAACCACGGACCCGGTGCGCATGTACATGCGGGAAATGGGCACGGTGGACCTGCTGACGCGGCAGGGTGAAATAAAGATCGCCAAACGCATTGAAGCCGGCATGAACCAGGTGCTGAATGCGCTTTCGTTATATCCCGGAACCATCGACATGCTGCTGGAAGCCTACCTCTGCGTACAGAACCGGGAGTTGAAATTCGGGGACGTCATCCTCGGGTTCAATATTCAGGAAGAGTACCCGGACGGCGGCCTGCCCCCCAAGTCCAGGAAGCAGGCGTCCCGGAAAAACGATGACGACGACAGTGATTCCGACTCGGATGATGCCCTGGACCTGGAGGAAGTGCGCGAGTCCATTACCGGTCTTGATGCGCTGTACAAGAAACTGGTGGCGTCCATTAAACGGCATGGAAAAGACCATGACAAAACGGTCGCGATCCAGACCGATATCACGGAAAAGTTCATGCGCATACGCCTGGCGCCCAAATTTATCGCGGCCCTGACCGCCAATGTCCGGCGCGCGATCGAATTGATCCGGGGGTCGGAACGCGAGATCATGCGCCTGTGCGTCAAGAAGGCGAACATGACCCGCAAGGACTTTATCGCCTCGTTCCCGGGCAATGAGAAAAATACCGGGTGGATCGGACAGCAGATCGAAGCCGGCAGTCCCTATGGCGAGGCCCTGGCCGGCGTCAGCGACGAGGTGATTAAAATACAGCAGAGACTGGCCGAAGCGCTGAGCGACAACCTGCTTACCATTGCGGAAATCAAGGAAGTCAACAGGAAGATCTCCATCGGCGAGGCGAAAATGCGCAAGGCAAAAAAGGAAATGGTGGAGGCCAACCTGCGCCTGGTCATTTCCATCGCGAAGAAGTACACCAATCGCGGACTGCTGTTTCTCGACCTGATACAGGAAGGCAATATCGGCCTCATGAAGGCGGTGGACAAGTTCGAATACCGGCGCGGGTACAAGTTCTCCACGTATGCGACCTGGTGGATTCGCCAGGCCATTACCCGTTCCATCGCGGACCAGGCTCGGACGATTCGCATTCCGGTGCACATGATCGAGACCATTAACAAGCTGAATCGCATCTCGCGGCAGATACTGCAGGAGCAGGGCCGGGAACCCACGCCCGAGGAACTGTCGGAAAAAATGGACATGCCCGAAGAGAAGGTACGCAAGGTGCTCAAGATCGCCAAGGAGCCCATCTCCATGGAGACCCCCATCGGCGATGACGATGATTCCCACCTGGGCGACTTCATCGAAGACCTGAACACCCAGGCGCCGGCCGAATACGCCAGTTTCGAGGGATTGCGGCAGACGATGCGGGAATCGCTCAACGGCCTGACGTCCAGGGAAGCCAAGGTATTGCGCATGCGTTTCGGCATCGAGATGAACACCGATCACACGCTGGAAGAGGTAGGCAAACAGTTCGACGTGACCCGCGAGCGTATCCGGCAGATCGAGGCCAAGGCATTGCGGAAATTGCGCCACCCCAGCCGTTCGGAACAACTCCGCACGTTTATCGAGGGCAGTTGATACTGGTTTATATGGGCCTGTAGCTCAGTTGGTCAGAGCAGTGGACTCATAATCCATTGGTCGTAGGTTCAAATCCTACCGGGCCCACCAGACATCCTGCCAGCCTGTCAGGTCTTGATATACTCGCCGAACGGCATCTCGCGCAGACGTTTCCCCGTCGCGGCATAGATGGCGTTGGCCAGCGCCGGGGCTATGGGTGGGACACCCGGCTCTCCCACGCCTGCCGGCGGCGCGCTGCTTTGCACCAGGTGAATCGAAGTTGCCGGAGCCATATCCATACGTAACTGCGGATAATCGTCAAAGTTGCCCTGCACCACCCGCCCGTCTGCCACGGAGATCAGGCCGTCGCGGGCCAGACCGATACCAAAAACCACCGCGCCTTCCAGTTGCGAGCGCACCCGGTCCGGGTTTACCGCCAGGCCGCAATCAAATGCGACATGGGCGCGCGGGACGCGCCAACTGCCGTCCGCGCCAACCGAGACCTCTATCACCGCTGCCGTATAACTCAGGAAACTGTAATGCGCGGCAAACCCCAGCCCATGCCCCGGCGCAAGTTTTCTGCCCCAACCCGCCTGTTCCGCCGCCAACTCTGCAACGTGACGCAGGCGCGCGGTATCGAAGGTGTAACCGTCCGCGCCTTCCATGCCGTACCCTGAGAAATCGAGAATCCGGTCCGGGCCGAGCAGGTCCAGGTAATTCTCCAGCGGGTCGCGCCCGCGCGCTCGGGCAATCTCATCGGCAAAACTGCACACGGCAAATGCCTGGAAGATATTGCAGACCGACCTGAGCCAGCCGATGCGGATCTTCGCCGGCGCCGCGCCCGCCTCGACCCTGACGTTGTCGATGGCAAACGGCATGCTGACCGAGCCCTGCCCCAGTTCCCAATCGGCCGGGTATACGGCATCGGCGTCGAACGTCGATTTTATCGGGGGAAAGGCTGTGCGCTGCAGCCATCCCGTCACCGCGCCGGTTGCTGAAATACCGGCCTTCAGGTACTGGGCGCTGGGCGCATGGTAATAGCCGTGGCGGATATCGTCTTCGCGGCTCCATACCACCTTGACCGGCGCCCCGGCCTCCCTGGACAGGATGATCGCCTCGTTGATGAAGTCACACTTGGATTTGCGGCCGAACGCCCCGCCAAGCAGGGTTACGTTCACCTTGATCTGCTCGGGCTTGAGGCCGGTAAGCCCGGCCGCGGCGGGAATAACCGATTGCGGGGACTGTGTCGGCGCCCAGATTTCACAACCGTCAGCGGTCACCGAGGCCAGCGCCGCCGGTGGTTCCATCGGCGCATGGGCGAGATGCGGGGTATAGTATTCGGCTTCCAGCGTCGAGGCCGCCGTATCCAGGGTCTTCAGGGCATCCCCCTCGTTGCGCCTGAGGTCGCCTTGCTGCCTGACAGTGCGCAGCAACTGAGTCCTGTAGTCATCGGAGTCATAATCCCCGTTTTCTCCCACGTCCCACTCGATTTTCAGTTTCCGGCGCCCCTCCAGCGCCGCCCAGGTGTTGTCGGCAATCACCGCGATACCGCCGAGCGCCTGGAATGCAGCCGGTGGTTCGGCGGCCTTTATTTCGATCACCCGGTTTACGCCTTTGAGCGCCAGCGTCTCCTGAGCATCAAAGGACTTCACGCGTCCGAATACAACCGGGCAGCGTGCAATCGCTGCATATTTCATGCCCGGCACACTTACGTCGGTCCCGTATATAGCCCGGCCCTGAATGAAATCGTCCGTGTCGACCATGGGCACGTCCTTGCCGATATAGTGGAACTCATGGGCCGGCTTGAACGTCAGTTGATCCGGTTCGGGGACGGGCAACCCGGCCGCGTCGGCAACCAGGTCCCGGTAATCCAGGGCGCGGTTGCCGTCATCGTGCAGCACTTGGTGCAGGCGCGCCCGGCACCCGGAGACATCGACCTGCCACCGGTCCGCGGCCGCCTGCTCCAGCATCTGCCTGGCGGTGGCGCCGGCGATGCGCATGCGCTCCATGAAACCGCGCACGGACCATGAACCGTCGGTGTTCTGATCCCCGTATACCGGATCGCCCGGGGCCTGTACGACCTTCACCCGGGACCAGTCCGCCTCCAGCTCATCCGCAACGATGGAGGTCAGGCTGGTGCGAATCCCCTGGCCCATTTCAGACCGGTGCGAAACGATGTGCACGGCGCCGTCGGCATCGATGCTGACAAATACGTCCGGCGACCAGGATGATGCCGTTTCAGAACCGGCGCCGGTGTGTGCCGGGTTATTGCCCCGGCCGCAGCCCGACATCGATACGCCGAGCACCAGCAGGCCGGTGGTCTTGACGAAGTCGCGGCGGGAAAGTTTTACGATGGGATTCATGATTCTTCAGAAATTGTATCGTTGATTTTATCCGGGAAGTATAGCAGAGTGAGCCTATCCGGCAGAGCGGGGCCAGGGCATTGGGAAACTGCGCACTGGTCAACGCTGGTTAATTGGCATAGTTCTGGCGTGGCCACCCTTGAACATCGCTGCTCTGCAGATGATCGCCTGATGTGGGATTAAGAAAACTCTGAACAAGGGGCATGTAGGTCAGTTGGTCAGAGCCGTGGACTCATAATCCATTGGTCGTAGGTTCAAGTCCTATTGGGCCCATCGTATTTCCTTACTGAGTAATGTTGGGCTGTATAGACACGTCTCTTTTTACAACCAGCAACCATCAAAAAATCTTCTATCCAAAGGAATAAACGAATTGGCAGCTCTGGATATTTCATTACCTGGTATTGAAGAAGCTACGAACACTTTCCTGCCCGTATCGCGCACTTTTTTTATTGCGTAGGTAAAATCTCCATCAGCACTTAGCAGATATGCGGTATCGTATTTATCTTCGTGAGCCATAGACACCATGTCTGTCGCAATCATCACATCCACTCCCTTTTCAACCCACGTCACGCTGTCAATGCTGGCAACTCTACGTAGTTCTTCAACAATTTCAGGGGATATTGACATATCGGAACGGTTTGGCAGGGCGTCAAGCCACTTTTTCAATTTTTTGCCGGAACCTTTCATTTGTCGACGCTCCAACCTGCCAAGAAAATAATTTACATTCTCAAAGTTCTTCAATCGATGCAAAAACTTTTGCTGCTTTTGATAGGCGGTAACATCTCCTTCCTGCTTTACCTGACCAACATAGTACCGTGTTTGTATCCACTGCCTGTCGAGGACTAATTTTCGCGAGAACTTCGCGTAATCTAATTCCATGGAAGATAACTGCTTTTCTTTCATTCCATGATAAAAGTTGCTGCCATCAATAAAAATTATGGCTTTTGCCTTTGTACCGGCGACGGTCATTTTTCCGTCCTTAAAAAAAGAAAACCCCGGCGTTTGCATAGTATTCCAACCATACGAACCCCGGGGGGGTTAACGCCTTTTGGGCGCGTTTTATTCAAAGATTACAAGTAATGATAGCCTAATATTATCAAAAGTAAATATTTGAAACAACATTCAGCAATTTCAGCAATTTCCGTTGATATTATTAATTCATCGACCCCACATTAGAGTTTGTAATCTTACCATTTTGCTATATTCCATAATTAAGTATTATGTCCCAGAATTCCATCCAAGGGGAAAATAAAATAAGGATTGGCAAACATGCTCTTACAACTACATTCTATAGTATTCAACTTATTTTTATTTGTAATGTTGGCGGCAGCCCCAATCTCTATTCGAGCAGATCTTATTAGAGGATTGGAGAATTATTTACAGATTGTGAAAGGAGAAGGAGACATAAAGAATCTCTCGCCTAATGAGGTAAAAGAAGTTCTTGAAATCCATGAGCGCCTCAAGGGTCTTGGAACAAGTAATGGAAATACTGGATGTGAGGGAGTTATCGAATCTCAAATTGACGGTGAGTTTAACGGTTGGGAAGGGGAGACGATATTCAAACTTATTAACGGACAAATTTGGCAACAAAGCTCGTATTCGTATACTTATCATTACGCATATATGCCAGAGGTAATGATCTATCCATCAGGAGGATCATGTAAACTCAAGGTTGAAGACGTTGAAGATACGATCTTTGTGCATAGGCTCAAATGAGATTTATAAAAAAGTGTATATACGCTTCAACCAAGTATTGATTAGCAGGATATCATTTTGTTTTAAGTTGTTAATTTCTTGCTGTTCATTTCATATTTTATTATCCTTTTCAGCACAATTTCTCGCAGGTACCTGATGTCAGGTCGCCTACTGAATATAACAACCACTCTGTACTTGGCAAATATTAGCTATTTTGATCTCAGGTAAATAGGTGATGCTTTTTTTGCGAGATGATTGCAACGATCTGGCGCTTTACGCTGGAAGCCAATTGTTTTTTGGAAAGAAAAATGACAAGACTAATATCTTTGGTGTTGCTGATTTTTTTCGTCCAAACAACTTATTCGGAAGCGGACTATGAGGCTGAGATTAAAAACTGAGATGAGAGCGGCTATTTGTCTCTTTATTCTGTTACTGGTCGGGTGTGCAACTAGCTATCAGCCCAGGGGATTGACTGGCGGCTTTTCTGAAATTCAACTTGCTGAGGGCACCTATCAAATCACCTTTGAAGGAAATGGATTTACCGATAAAAGAAAAACCATCGATTTCACCCTGTTACGTAGCGCTGAAATCACGCTTGAAAACGGTTATCGGTATTTTGTTATAACCAATTCTGTAGCCGAAAGGGATTATAGACAGCGTGATAGGGCATTATATGCATCTGGTGCTGTTTCATACATTGTAAAAAAACCGAGCGCATCTAACACCATTATCTGTTTTCGTGAGGATGTGAAATTTGAGCCTGATTTTTACGACGCCAAATTCCTTGCCGCCTCTATCAGGAAGAAGTATGGAATAGGGGGGTATTGAGGGGAAGCACAAATTCAGTTGTAATCACCGGGATAATGAACATTGACGAGGCCATAAGAGCGATTGAACGCTTTAAAGGCCCCAGCCTCACGGATAGCATCGCAACCATTGAAGCAGACATTGTAGGTTTAGACAGATCTGGCATGGATAGATACTGCGATGAGAAACATATCGATGACGATCTTCTCAACTCTGCATTTACGGTTAAGCGAGTGTCAAGTCAGATTGACGTCACAATTCACGCTATGGGTATTTTGCATTCTCTAAAATGTATACTTGAGCGCGGAGAGGAAATCGAAAGCCTTTCCTTAGGGGCTGGAAACACTGGTAAGAGATTTGATCTGGAAACGAACTTCCGCGTTGCGGAGTTCAAGTTCATTCATTGGAAAGGCGGCCCAGAGGCGATTCGACAGGACAGCTTGTTCAAGGATTTTTTTGAATTGGCCGAGTACGAAACTGAAAAGCGGAAATGCCTCTATGTAATGGGGACGGAATTACCTCTTAGATTCCTGAGTGGCGGACGGGCACTAAGTAGCGTATTGAGTCGTGATCCAAAAAAATTTCTTCTGACAATCGCTGACAATTACGGCCCAGAGGTCACGAAAGTTCGTGACTACTATTATCTGAAAAAAGACGAGGTAGAGATTCATGATATCGGAATTCACCTTGCCAGAACCGCATAAGACAAAATGAAATATTAGTCATTATTGATCCACCTGACACCCCACATGTTTACACAAACGATCTGAACCGCCGATAGCGTGCGGTCGGCTCAAGGACTACTTTTTGGGAGCGGTCCTTGCTTTATAAGCCTCGTTACATTTCTCGAATCTCAGAATTAAGACTTGTGTCCCCCGGAACTCCCCATCAAATTAATAGGAGGAAGATTTACCCCTGATGGAGTGCAGCGGATTTGCACTAATCGATGTATCAACCAGTATCACGACTCAATTCCCTGAGTTTTTTATGGTCAAAATCATCCCGCAATTGAATTTTACCTGCCAAATCGGTGAGATCCTTTTTTGTGTGTTTACGAATTAGCGCTTGTAGCGTGGCACGGACTAATTCGCGCTTGGTACGAATATCAGAATTCATATGATGTCAAAAGCAATGCGACGATGACCGCGCCTGATACGGTAAATATCGAAGTCGCGCCGATCAATGGTGAATACCTTTTGAAGGGAGAGGTTTTCAGCCGCAGCGACTAGCGAGGCGTCGGCGAAGTCCATCGGCGCATCAGCGTATTGCACCATCAGGTCAAAGGAACGGACCAGCGCATCATCATCAAGGAAAATAACCTGCAAACCGCCTTCGGTGATGAACTCCATCAGGGCAGCGGCGCCGGCGCTCGCCGAGCCCAGCAGGTGAAATGCCTCGGTGAGGATGGGTACGGTCGTCGCAATCGGCTCGTCAATTTGCTTAAGCGTCTCTACGCATCTTCCATGCGCTTTGTCAGCGCGGTCGAACAGTGCCACAAGCGGCCCGGCATCGGTCAGGATCATCGACTGTATTTCTTCCTGACTTTATCAGCGACCCGCGCCTTCGCATCTGCAGCAGCATCCGCGGCATCGCCTCCCGGTCCCAGGTCGAGCCGGCAATATGCTTCATAGGGCCTGGTTGCGGTTTTCTCCCGCGTTGCCAATGCGAATGTTTCCAACCCGCGTTTCAACACGCTCGATACCGATAACCCGGTCTGTTTTTGCAGGGCAGCCAGTGTTGCTTCTGCATTGTCGTCAAGTCGAACTGTCCTGGTACTCATAGATAAAAGCCTCAAGCTGGTGTATTACGTACTGTATTACAATACTGGCAGGTCGTCAAGCTGGTTTAACGCTTTAAACAGGACACCCATGTCTTTTTATTGAGTGTCCTGAAAGCGCTCCCTACTCAGCGCTGCAGGTCCCGGTAAAAATTCTCATGCGTACCCAGCGCCAACAGGGTAAGGATGTCGGGCTTTTTCTCGTGTCTGTAAGCCAGTAAATACTGTTTGTCGTTCAGCTTGAATTTGTGCACCCGCACTCCAGCCAGCGCGCCTTTCTTCATTACGCCGATCCCAGTGTCCTGTACGATCTTTCTGACGGCCCGATCGACGGCGGTTTTATTCTCCCGGTGAAGTTTTAGTATCGTTCTGGAAAAGATGCCGGTCTGGACGACCCTCATTTGAGCGGGTATTCGCTAAGGTCGCCGGCTTCCGCTTCCTCCAGCCCCACCAGGATATCGTCCACGAAACGCAGGGGCAAATCCGGGTTTTCCTCGGCAATCCTGCCGATAGTTGCCCAGTGCTCAATCTGTTTCGGGGGGGACCGGTGGAACACCCTGGCGTATCGGGTGGCCTCGGCGACCAGCTTATCAGACAGTTTGATGGCTTTGGCCATGTTGTACCTCGCCTGGATTTGATGGACGTATTGGTGGCTATAATACACAACAGGTTATCTTTTGCAACCTATATTGATAGCTTGGACAATGTATCCGCGGGTTACTGACAGGCGGCCGCGCCGTTCGGCATTGTACCGGAATCAGGCTTGGCCTTATAATTTTGGGCGTGATGAAGAGTATGACAGTACGGAACCGGGAGCACCTGGCGCCTGAGTTCCAGCGCCGGTGGAATCACCCATGACCACCCCGCACCATCCCCGGCAACAACCCGGCATGAGACTGCCTGTGCGGGTGTTCCTGGTGATGGCCGCGTTGCTGGGCATTACGGTGATCACCATCTCCGCCACGATGCTGTACCGAAGCGCACATGCGCTGCAGGAGGAAGTGCAAATCGGCGCGATCCAGACGGTGGAGCTGCTCTCTGCCGAGTTTGCGGAAATCGGTGAGATTTCCCTGGCTAACGTGGCGAAAACGCTTGATTCGACCCTGAACGACCAGATGATTGCGCAGGCCCGTATTGCCGCGCATATCGTTGCGGCCGCCGAGCAGGCAGGCTACCGGCCGCCGGAAATCCTGGCCTTGCTGGATGAAATCGTGGCCGGCACGGTGCTGGAGGAGATCTGGATTACCGACGAGACGGCATTTACCTACCTGACCAGCGTGCGCGACCGGGAGGGGCAACGGGTCCGCTTTACCTTTGACCCGGATCCGGTGGTGCAGCCACAGGCATCCAAGTTCTACGTCTTGCTGAATGCCATTGGCGGCAACAACTACATTACCCAGCCCGCGCAGGTCCGGGAAATAGACAAGAAAGTCTACAAGTACGTGGGGGTGCCGGGTATCGACAAGCCCCGGATTGTCCAGGTAGGCAATGAAATCGTACTGGGTGAACAGGAGATACTGATCGAAACCTACGCCTCGGCGCGTACGGACGTCTCTGCGGTGATCGAAGGAATCCTGGTACAGCAGATGGAAACACAGGCGTTCATGCTCGGGCGCCTGGTTACCGTAATGGAGAACGGCGGACATTCAGTTGCGTCGATCAATGCCGCGCTGGAGCAGATTACCGCAACGTCCGTTGTCGGCGGGATCGCCATCACCGGCAACAAGGGCCGGGGCATCTACCACAGCGGCAATGCCGCCGCCACCGGTGAATACCCTACACATGACGAAATGGCAAGCGGTCCCGAACGAACGCAGAGCCGCGCCGGGAACGTATCGTGGCAGGATGGCGTCCAGGCAAAACGGGTGAGCCGGCTGCAACCGGACTCCGGCTACCTGGTGCACGTCGACATTCCCATTGAGGGCGCTTCCGGCAACCTGTTGTACTCCGTCTACCAAAGCCAGGCAGACCTGTTGGCGCAGTCAGGCAACCTGGTGTCGTTATGGGTGACGAACCGGGAAAACGAACTGGTGGCGGCAGCGCCGCGCGCGGGGACGCTGGCCGCCAACGGGGACGTGAGCGCCTTCACCACCTTCGCCGAGCAGGCACAGAAGCTGGTCACGCAGGCCCTGGACATGGGTTCTGTTGCCAGTGTCGCACGGTTGGGCCTGCTGGACCCGGCACGGCGCGGCCTGTGGGTGGCGGCCCCAATCGTCAATGCCGGCGGTATCCTGATCGGCGGCATCGCCCTGGAAATCAGCCTGGACAAAATTGCCCGCTCGCTGCAAATGGAGTTTGTGAGAACGTTCCTCATTGCCCTGGCGCTGTTGGCGTTGACCGCGGTCATCGCGTTTGTCGGCGCCCGCTGGTTGACCGGTCCAATCGAGATCATTGCCGATGTGGCCAGGGAGGTGGAATCCGGCACTCAACCCGGACCGGACTCCATGCGGCGCGTGATGAGCCGCAGGGACGAAATCGGGGCGCTGGCCCGGGTATTTTCCGACATGACCGTGCAGGTGTTCAGCCGCGAAGAGAAACTGGAGACCCTGGTTGCGGAACGGACCCGGGAATTACAGGCCAGCAACCGGCAATTGCTCCAGGCCAAGGAAGCCATGGACCGGGACCTGGAGATGGCGAAGGTAGTGCAAACCGCCCTGGTGCAGGAAGGGTACGTGACGGCCGGCAGCATACAGGGTTACGCGCGCATGACCCCCGTAACACAGGTGGGCGGCGACTTTGTCATGTTGCAGGAACTCGATGCGGGGCGGCTGTTTTACGCGGTAGGCGATGTCTCCGGCAAGGGAGTTTCCGCCTCGCTCTTTATGGTAGCCGCCCAGGCGGCGATCGGTAATGCGGTGGAGAGTTGTACCGGCATTGCCGAAATTGCCGGCCAGGCCAATCGCGAGATTTTTCGGGTCAATCCCATGAGA
The DNA here is from genome assembly GCA_965204045.1 of Gammaproteobacteria bacterium. Classification (GTDB taxonomy): domain Bacteria; phylum Pseudomonadota; class Gammaproteobacteria; order Eutrophobiales; family Eutrophobiaceae; genus JAAXHV01. Next base: position 1,691,960 of record CBDBDW010000002.1, on the reverse strand, counting down.
CTGTTTGTCACCTGCGCTATGGGGTTGGTCGACAGCCGTACCGGGGTTATCGACTATGTCCATGCCGGACATGAGCCTGCGCGGTATTTTGATGCATCAGGCGCCTCGGGCGATCTGCCCCTGACGGATGGCCTGGCAATGGGCGTTGCAGAGAGTTTTGACTACGCGGCCGGACAGCGGAAACTCGCGTCCGGAGATACGGTGCTTCTGTACACCGACGGCCTGACGGATGCGGTGGACCGAAACGACAGAATATTCGGTCGCGAAAAGCTTTTCGACACCTTTGCTCCCATGAAAGATCTGCCGTTGCGGGAGATAGTGGATGGGCTCTGGCAGGCCATAGAGGATTTTTCCGCGGGCGCATCGGCGGCGGATGATATGACTTGCCTGGTATTGCGGCGGGATGCGTGAAGCCGGCACTCAAAGCAACAAATGTCGATATCAATGCTATACTGGCAGCGATATTAACTATAAGTTAATGTGCCATTCGTATGACTGTAAACGTAAAAGAGGATCGTGTCGGACAGGCGCTGGTATTGTTGCCGGAAGGCAGGTTGGACAGCGTTAATGTCGCGGAATTTCAGGCGCTTGTGACGGGTCATATCGACGCCGGAGAGAACAGCGTGATCGTGGATTTTTCCAACCTGGATTACATCAGCAGCGCCGGCATACGGGTCATGCAGCTTGCGACCGAGGCCCAGAAGAAATCCGGGGGACGATTCATGCTCTGCGCCATGAATGATAATATCAGCAACGTGTTCCGGATCACGGGGTTCGATCGCATTCTTGACATCGCCGACACCCTGCAGGACGCGCTCGCCCGCGTTCCGCAATCCTGACGCGGGCCGGCAGCCGGTAAAGTCAACCGGCTATTCAGCGAGTTGGACGCCGTTCAGGGCGCCAGCCTGACAATCTTCCACTCTTCACCCTCCCTGGTATACAACAACCGGTCATGCAGGCGGCTTTCCCTGCCCTGCCAGAATTCGATGCGCTCGGGTTCGACCCGGTAGCCTACCCAGGTTGCGGGACGCGGTACGGACTCGCCCGGATACCGTTCCGTCATCTCCGCCATCCTGCTCTCGAGAAACTCCCGGCTCTCCACCTCAGTGCTCTGGTCCGCCACCCAGACCGCGAGCCGGCTGTCGTGGGGCCGCGTGTCGAAATACGCGTCCGCTTCCTCGTCCGGCAGCATGTACGCCCTGCCCTCCACCCGCACCTGGCGGTGCATCTGGGTCCAGTAAAACACCAGGGCGACGTCCGGGTTTTCCGCCATCTCCCGGCCCTTGACGCTGACGGAATGGGTGTAAAAGGAAAAGCCTTTATCACTTATGTCCTTTAACAGGACAAACCGGACGTTGGGTTTTCCGTCCCCGGTGGCCGTTGCCAGCGCCATGGCATTGGGCAGCGGCACGCCGTAATCAACGGCCTGCCCGAACCAGTCTTTGAACTGTGCTACCGGGTCCGGGTCTGCATCCCGCTCAAGCAGTGGAACGTGGCGATATTCCTGCCGCAGGTCTGAAAAATCGTCGGCCATGGTTTATTGCCCTGGAGATAGGCCTTGCCTGCTCCACCAGGTTAATGACAGCGCGGCATATTGCGCTTCACCATGACGTAATTCACGGGGTAAGCGAAAATGTACCCGGCCACCAGGGCGGCCGCGAAGCCGATCCAGAATATGGCGTCGAACATCGAGGCGGCGGACATGCCGCCGACCAGGTAATCGGTGACGTTCATGGCGATTTCCATCACGCCGATGGAGATTACCTCTCCGATCCATACGGTCTTGAACGCCAGCGCCACCGTCATGCCCCTGCGGTAAACCAGGGGGTACAGGGTCAATGCAAAACCCGTGATGAACGCCAGCACGGTCGCCAGGGTGACGGTGGCGGCTACCGATAAACCGAACTCCACGCCGATGGCCAGGCCGATGAACTCACCGATGGAGCAGCCGGCCAGGCAATGCAGGGTGACTGTCGCGGCCGTTGCCGCGGTGTCCGTTTTTACCTGGTGGTGTTCGCAATTTTCCATGGGGTTTGATTTTCTCGATATATGGGGTCAGAGTAAAAATTCTTTCAGAATTTCTTACTCTGACCCCTGGTATCCTTTTCTTTCAAAGCGCTTTTTACTTCAGGCGCTCCCTGTTATTATAACCCGCCTTTTCAGTCAGGATATAAAATCGCCATGTCAGAGACAATCTTTGCGAAAATCATCCGGCGGGAAATCCCCGCCGATATCGTCTACGAGGACGACAGGTGCCTGGCATTCAGGGACGTCAACCCGCAGGCGCCCGTGCATATCCTGGTCATCCCGAAGCAACCCATCGCGCGGCTCGTGGACGCGGTTGACAGCGATGAGTCACTGCTGGGACACCTCCTGCTGACCGCCAACAAGGTGGCGGCGGACGAGGGCATCGGCGACGCCTTCAGGGTGGCGATAAACAACGGCGCCGGCGTGGGGCAAAGCGTGTTCCACCTGCACCTGCACGTCCTCGGCGGGCGCTCCTTCACCTGGCCCCCCGGCTGATCCGCCATGCGCGAAACCGACGACTTACGCATCGCCTCCATCAAGGCCGTCACGCCGCCTGCGGAGATCTGTGAGGAGATCCCCATTACCGAGGCCGCGGCCGAGACCACCTGGCAGACCCGGCAGGCGATCGGCAACCTGCTGAACGGCGCCGACAAGCGCCTGATGGTGGTAGCCGGCCCCTGCTCCATACACGACGTGGACGCGGCCAGGGAATACGCCGGCCGCCTGAAGGCGCTGATTGGGAAATACTCGGAAGATTTACTGATCGTGATGCGCGTGTATTTCGAGAAACCCAGGACCACCGTGGGCTGGAAAGGGCTGGTCAACGATCCCGATCTGGACAACAGTTTCCGCATCAACAAGGGGGTGCGCCTCGCCCGCACACTGCTGCTGGACCTGAACGAAATGGGAGTCCCGGCAGGCACCGAGTTTCTCGACATCATCACCCCCCAGTACGTAACGGACCTGGTAAGCTGGGGCGCCATCGGCGCGCGCACCACGGAAAGCCAGGTGCACCGGGAACTGGCCTCGGGGCTGTCCTGCCCGGTCGGGTTCAAGAACGGCACGGAAGGGTCGGTGAAGATTGCCGTGGACGCGATTCGCGCGGCAAGCGTGCCCCACCACTTCCTGTCCCTGCGCAAGGAAGGCAACTCGGCGATTTATACCACCAGGGGCAACAATGCCTGCCACATCATACTGCGCGGCGGGAAACGGCCCAACTTTGATCGTTGGAGTATCGACTCCGCCGCGGCCGAGTTGACCGCCGCCAAGCTGCCGGCCCGCGTCATGGTGGATTTCAGTCATGCCAACAGTCAGAAACAACACAAGAATCAAATGCAGGTGGGGGCCGACATCTGCAGCCAGCTTCGGGACGGCGACGACAGGATCTTCGGTGTGATGATCGAAAGCCACCTGAAGGAAGGCCGCCAGGACGCGAAACCGGAACAGGAGCTGGTTTACGGCCAGAGCATCACCGACGCCTGCCTGGGCTGGGATGACTCCGAGCAGTTGATCGGTGAGCTTGCCGCGGCCGCCAGGGCGCGCCGCCTGCAGGCCGCATGAAATATGGGGTCAGAGTAAAATTACCCCAGTGTCTGCCATTGACCACGATAGTCATAATTTTACTCTGACCCCACATATCCTGACCGCTGATAGTTCTTAAGATGAAAGGTAACTGGAACAGGCGCGAGTTTCTCAAATTCATGGGCAGGACTATGGGCGCGGCCTCCATCGCCGTCCCGGTTGTGTCCTGCTCCGGCAGTAACCGCGCTTCCGCTTTTGCCGGCGTCCCGCCCGGCACCGACGACGAGGTGGTGCTGGCCGGCGGACTGGAATACGAACTCCTGGTTTCCTGGGGGGACCCCATAAACGGCAGGGGCGACCGTTTCGGCTTCAATAACGATTACACCGCCTTCTTCCCCATCGACGGCAATCCCCATGACGGCCTGTTATGGGTGAACCACGAGGAAGTGCTGTCGGGTTATTTTTCCTCGCCCCGCGACCCCGCCGGCAAAACCAGGCAGGACGTCGACCGCGAAATGCTGGAAGTAGGCGGCAGCATCATCCGCATCCGCATGAGCGACGGGCACTGGCGCCTGGTTCCGGATGAGCGTTACAACCGGCGCATCGACGCCACAACGCCCATACCGATCAGTTCCGGGGAGCCTGTAGCCGGCGCCCGTGAAGCCATCGGCACCCTGGGCAACTGCGCCGGCGGCGTGACGCCGTGGCGCACCGTGCTCACCTGTGAAGAGAACTTCCACTTCTTCTACGGCGACGTCAGGTTCGAGAACGGCCGGCGCATCCACGAAAAAGACACCCTCATCGGCTGGGACCGTTACCTCCATTACCCGCCCGAACACTATGGCTGGGTGGTGGAAATCGACCCGTTCACGGGCGCGGCAAACAAGCTCACCGCCCTGGGCCGGTTTGCCCACGAAGGCGCGACCGTGACCCTGGCGCGGGACGGCAGGCCGGTAGTCTACATGGGCGACGACAAGACCGATGAGCACATCTACAAGTTTATCGGCGATGAACCCGGCTCTCTGGCGCAGGGTACCCTGTATGCGGCCGACACGGGCCGTGGGCGTTGGCTGCCCCTGTCACTGGATAAGGATAAACGTCTGAGGGAGGCGTTCAGCACACAAACAGAACTGCTTATCCGCACCCGTGAGGCAGCAAGACTGGCCGGCGCCACGCCCCAGGACCGTCCCGAGGACATAGAGATCGACCCGCACTCCGGCGCGGTGCTGATCGCCCTGACCAAACACTCGCTACGTCCTTACGGCTCCATCCTCAGGCTGGCGGAAAAGGACAACGACCCTGCTGCAGAGGAGTTTGTTGCAAACACCTTCCTGGCGGGTGGCACGGAAAACGGCTTTGCCTGCCCGGACAACCTGGCCTTCGACCCGCGGGGAAACCTCTGGTTGTGTACCGATATCGCATCCTACGAACTGTATGGACCGCCTTACGTTTCTTTCAAAAACAACGGCCTGTTCCATATCCCCATGTCGGGCCCGCGTGCCGGCATGCCCGTACAGGTGGCTTCGGCCCCGCCGGGCGCGGAGTTTACCGGACCCACTTTCAGTCCGGACGGGCGCACCCTGTTCCTGTCGGTGCAGCATCCCGGTGAGAACTCCGACTCCGCGGATGCCCTGAGCAGCCACTGGCCTGATGGCGGCGCGGCGCTGCCCAGGCCCGGCGTGATCTGCATATCGGGTCCGCTGCTGGACGAACTGGCTGTGGCGTAGAATTGTGGGAATTGTGGGGTCAGAGTAAAAATTCTTCGAATTTCTTACTCTGACCCCTTGGCCCTTACTCTGACCCCTGTATTTCTCTGGCCTCTCAATAACTGGTATGCTCTCTCCATGCACATTATCGGAAGGATAAATAAATTTCCGCTCGTCATACTGTTCCTGCAAACCCTGGCTGCCTGGAATCCGGCAGGCGCGCAGGAGGCGCAGGCGCCGGACAGCGCTTATTACCGCCTGGTCGTCGCGACCTGTTATACCTGCCATAGCGCAACCGGTGACGGCGCCGGGGCCATACCGCCGCTTGAGGGCCTGTCCGGGACCCACATAAAGGAACTGCTGACCGCGTACAAAACCGGTCGCGAGCAGGCAACGATCATGAACCGTATCAGCAAGGCCTTGACCGAGACGGAAATCGATCGGATCAGCGCCATGCTGGGCGGGGAGGTACGCTGATGGAACGCCGCCGCTTTCTCGCCGGCGCCCTGTCGGCAGGCGCGGCCCTCGGCAGCGGATTGTTCGGGGCCTGCTCCCGGCCGCCCGGCAGGGGGGCGCCGCGGGTCGTGGTCATCGGCGGCGGTTACGGCGGCGCCACCTGCGCCAGATATTTACGCTACTTCGATCCGGATATCGACGTGACCCTGGTCGAGGCCGGGACGCGTTATGTCACCTGCCCGTTCAGTAACGCCGTGCTGGGCGGCCTCCGGGAAGCATCTTCCATCTCCCTGGGCTACGACGACTTGAAAAAAAATTACGGCGTCAATGTCGTCCATGCCAGGGCAAGCGCCATTCATCCTGAAAAACGGGCCGTCACGCTTGCGGACGGGACCACCCTGCCCTACACGCGGCTGGTGATCTCGCCCGGGATCAGCTTTCTATGGAACGAGATCTTTGCCGGCTACGATGAAGCGGCCAGCTCCATCATGCCCCACGCCTGGCACGGCGGGGAACAGCTCATGCTGCTGCGGAAACAACTGGCCGGGATGCGCGCCGGCGGGGTGTTCGCCATCGTGGTGCCGGGCACGCCGTTCCGCTGTCCGCCCGGCCCCTACGAACGGGCCAGCCTGGTGGCGCATTACCTGAAGCGGGCCAACCCGCGCGCCAAGGTGCTGATCCTGGACGCCGGCGAACACTTCTCCAAGCAGGATTTATTCGAGGAGGCCTGGGAAGCGCTTTATCCCGGCATGATTGAACACATCCCGATATCAGCGGGCGGCCTGGTCATCGGTGTCGACCCCAAACGCATGTCCCTGCAGGCCGAAGCGGGCGAATTCAAGGTTGACGTGGCCAACGTCATCCCGTTCCAGCAGGCAGGCCGTCTGGCCGTCGACCACGGACTGGCCGATGAGAACGGCTGGTGTCCGGTCCACCACCAGACGTTCGAATCCACTCTTGTGCCGGACATCCACGTCCTGGGTGACAGTTGCCTCGCCGGCAACATGCCGAAATCGGCTTCCTCCGCCAACAGCCAGGCCAAGGCATGCAGTCTTGCCATCGTATCCCTGTTGCGGGACCGGGACCCGGGCGCCATGTTCTACCACAATACCTGCTACAGCCTGGTTGCGCCGGATTACGGCATTTCCGTCAATACCATGTACCGTTACGAGGACAACAGGATAAAACCGGTCGAACGCGCCGGCGGGCTGAGCCCGCTGAGGACTGCCATGGAATACCGCTCCAGGGAGGCTGCCTACGCCCGGAGCTGGTATGCCAGCATCAACCGGGACAGTTTTGGAATATAATTGGAATTATGTTTCAACTGACAGACGATTTAAGAATAGCCGAACTGCGCCCCCTGGTATCTCCTGCCATCCTGATGGAAGAGCTGCCGATCAGCGAGGAGGTATCGAACCTCGTCGCCAGGACCCGGGGCTCGGCCGGCGCCATCATCAAGGGCGAAGATGACCGGCTGCTGGTGATAGCCGGGCCCTGTTCGATTCACGACCCCGATGCCGCGCTTGACTATGCCCGCCGGCTGGTCAAGGTTGCGGAGCGCCTGCAGGATGACCTGCTGGTCATCATGCGGGTCTATTTCGAAAAACCGCGCACCAAGGTGGGCTGGAAAGGCCTGATCAACGACCCCAACCTGGATAACAGTTTCAATATCAACGCCGGTTTGCGCAAAGCCCGTAAATTGCTGGTGGACCTGGGCGCCCTCGGCCTGCCGGCCGGTTCGGAGTTCCTGGATACCATCACGCCGCAGTTCATTGCCGACCTGGTGTCCTGGGGCGCTATCGGGGCGCGCACCACGGAAAGCCAGATCCATCGCGAACTGGCTTCCGGGCTGTCCATGCCCGTGGGCTTCAAGAACGGTACGGACGGCAACATACAGATCGCCATAGACGCCATTGGCGCCGCGCAAAGCCCGCATCATTTCCTCTCGGTCACCAAGCAGGGCATCTCCGCGATTGTATCGACCACCGGCAACGACTGTTGCCACCTGATATTGCGCGGGGCGTCCGGCGGGCCCAACTACTCCGAAGCGGACATCAAGGCCGCCTCGAAAAAACTGGGAGCGGCAAAAGTGACGGATCGGGTCATGGTGGACTTCAGCCACGGCAACAGCAGCAAGGACCATACGCGCCAGGTACTTGTTGCGGAAGATGTCTGCCGGCAACTTGCAGCCGGTTCCAGGCGTATCTTCGGTGTGATGATCGAGAGCAACCTCAAAGCCGGCAAACAGGCCCTGAAGGATGCGGCAGCGCTGGAATACGGGATGAGCGTAACCGACGCCTGCATATCCTGGGAGATGACCGAACCGGTCCTGGAATCCCTGGCCCGGGCGGTGCGGCAAAGGCGTGGAGGTTAAAAACCCGTGGCGGACGCGGACATCAGCTTTGATCAATACCTGGACGCCAAGGGCCTCAACTGCCCGTTGCCCGTCCTCAAGACGAAACTCATCCTGAACAGGATGCAGCCGGGAGAGATCCTGTTCGTCGAGGCGACCGACCCCCATTCAGTGGTGGATTTCGAGGCCTACTGCGCCAGGACCGGCCATACACTTCTGCGCACAGATAAAGGTGAAGAAATTATCGGCTTTACGATCAGCCGCGCGGAAAACCCCAGGAAGATCTAGGGATTAGGGGCCAGGGACTAGTTCGGCCAAATCGGACGGTTTTGCCAAACAACTAAATCCTTTTAATTCGTTATAACTATCCAGTTCCATTGGCCCTAATTACCCGGCCCTTCAATTAATGGCTCAGGACATTGCTTTAACTTGTTTTCAGGAACACCAGCCATGCGCACTAATGTTCCATAGACTGCTTGATCACCATGAGGATGATACTTACCAATCACCTCACCAACTATACGTGCGGCCTTTTTATGGGGCTTATCAGGAGTAAGCCCAAGTTGTTTATACAAAGCCTATAAACTGCGACGTTGTACAGGCTTTAACCCATCACGAAAGTCGGGCAATGAACGGTCTTCAATAACAAAGGAGCCATACTTGAGCATGGCCTCTTTGCCGTATTTCAATAAAGTGGTGTTATTCATTATTGTTCTCTAAAGTAACAGTTTATTACATCATGCGCCCGTAGTATTTCAAGCATCCGCAAATCATACCAAGCCATAGCAGCACTATGACCTACTACATCCCCCTCTTCTATCATTTCCATAAAAGTTGTATTAACATCCGTTATATCCTCTATGCCTAACGTAGTAATTTCCCTCTCTGTATGACAGATAGATACGAAGGCTATATAGGTAGTATAGTAAGTACCACCATACCTATCAAAAGCCTCCTCATTATCAAAGTAGTCATAAACACTGCGTATCACCACATCTCTTTCTTTACCGCCGCCATGCCCCAGCATAGTGTTTATGTCACCCATAACATCTTCCTTTGGAATATTGGCTTCCCCTTCCCTATCAATAAAGTTTTCCTCTATCCATATAATGACCAGTATGCACACAACAAGGGTAAAAACAAACTTGAACAAACCTTTCAAAAATTTCATTATCTATACTCCCAATAGTTTCTTTCTGTATGCAGTTGAACCACCAACCCGTTCCAGAAACTCTTTTTTATCTTTAGGACTATGTGTTAGTTGAATCAACTTACGTGTATCCTTATTAAAAGCAATATCACGGAGTATTCCAACATTGACTTCACCTAATCCTTTCATGTGTTGAAATGCATCACTCTTACCTTTGCCCTTTTTCTGCAATTCCTTTAATGAATCAGCAGCAAAATCCTGCTTAATAGATGTTATTCCACCCCCTAATCACTAGCTCCTGGCCCCTAGCCCCTGATTTCATAAGTGTGCGTTATCTGCGCGGTCTTGCCCAGCATGATTGATGCAGAGCAGTACTTTTCCGCGGACAGGTTGATCGCGCGCTCCACCTGCGCCGCCTTGAGTTCGGCGCCGGCTATAATGAAATGTACCCGAATGGCAGTGAACACCCTGGGGTGCTCATCCGCCCTGGTGGACGAGATTTCGACCCTGCAATCGCTGATTTCCTTTCTCGATTTCTTCAGGATAGACAACACGTCATAGCTCATGCAGGCCCCCATCCCCAGCAGCAAGGTTTCCATGGGGCGTGGCCCCAGGTTCCTGCCGCCGCCTTCGGGCGGCCCGTCAATAAGGATGGTCCGGCCGTTTTCCGATTCGCCTACAAACGCGGCCCCCCCGGCCCAAGTCAGGCTTGTATTCATCTTTATTTCCCCGTGATTAGTTTTGCAAACAAGATTATCACATCCGTTTTACAATCCTGAAAACTCATCCGCATCTCCGGCGTGGGAGGAATAAATTACACCCTGATTTTATGGCTGGTCAGACAGAACTGACATTGGGTGAAAATAACAGTTCCTGACATAACGGTGACATAACGGTTGCAGACGGAACGGCATGAGTGGTAGCATGGCCTAGGAATAAAATATTTTTATCTACATTTGACATCGGTCAAGAAAGGAGAGGTATCAGTCATGAAAAGACATCCTGTCAAATTATTTACGAACGGCAGCAGTCAGGCCGTGCGCATTCCTCCGATGTATCGTCTTGATTCAGGTGAAATCTATCTTCTTCAGGACCCACTGACTGGCGACGTCATCCTTTCCAGACAACCGGCTTCCTGGGACGATTATTGCGATGCAGTAGAAGAACTGGATCTTTCCGGTACTTTTCGGGTGATTAACGCAACCACGAATAAACGCCTCATAAAATTATCCATAGAGGGTCAAAGTCAGGTCATAAATATCCCCGTGGAGTACCGGTTTGATACCGACCTGGCTTATATATTTCAGGCTCCGTTTTCTTGCGACATCATTATTTCCAGGCAACCAAATTCATGGGATGTATTCTTTAATCTGATAGAACAACTGGATATGCCCAAGGATTTCATGGAACAACGGGCTCAAGGAGCACATGTAAAAAGGGACTTATTTCGATGCCAGAAGCACAATACATGCTAGATACCAATACAGCCAGTTATGTCATCAGAAAAGAACCGGAAATTGTAATCAAACGCCTACGTCATGTATCCAAAGAAACGGTTTGCATATCAGCCATTACCGCCGGTGAGCTACTCTACGGAATTTCCAGAGCTCCCGTTGCTAAACACCTTCCTCCTGTCGTCAAAAGATTTATCCTGGATATAAACATCCTGCCGTGGGATCAGACTACGATACATGCCTATGCCACATTGCGCGCAACCTGTGAGAATAAAGGCAATATGCTCAGCCCGTTGGACATGTTGATTGCGGCACATTCAATCAGCGCAGGCACTGTCCTGGTCTCCAATGACAAAGCATTTAACAACATACGGGATTACATACAGTTGGAAGACTGGACATTACCCCTGTAAGTGCAGAATATCCGAATTCTCGATTAAACTGGACAAAGATATAAGGAAGTGATATTCGAGTGCGATTTCATTTGAAAGGAAGCACAAATGCAACTCAAAAATACCAATACCAAAGCAACCGAAATAGTATATGACAATCGCTGAAATATACGGGAAACTCAGTAGTTCCGGTAGTAATATATCCGACCGTCGGGAAGATCTGCTAACAGCGGATGTATTTGGTTGCTTCAGGTATATTCCGTTCGATAAAGGACTCCAGAAGATTCTAACTCAAGCGCAACGCTATACAGATTCTGAGAAACTCAGTATAAAGAGCACTAATAATGACGTAAAAGTTCACTTCTGGCCGAGACTTGAAAACAACTCTGAACCAGACGTTCTTATCCGATTTGGGGATCACCTGATCATAATAGAAGTGAAATACCTGTCCGGTAAGTCTGGTCACTATGGCGTCAATCAGGAGAATGAGGATGATTTGGAGGCCGCCAGTTCGGATCAACTGGCGCGTTTGTTCCAAGGCTTGATGAGCGATAAGGGCAATTATCCAAGACGCTCTTTGATATATCTGACCGCACACCGAAATTTGCCCCTGATCGATATTGAATCTGGATATAAAGCGCTTGATAATCTGTCTGACATCAATCGCTATACCTATAAAAATAACGTCTACTGGCTATCATGGTTTAAGGTCTACAAGACAGTATCCGGCTTGCTTAAGGAAGAGTCGCAATTACAAGATAAATACTGGCGTATCGTTTTATCCGACATACAGGATCTGTTAAATAGAAAGAGTTTAAGGCAGTTCGAAGGTTTCAAAGAAATGATTGATAACTGCCCACCAATTACAAACTTTTACAAATGCAAACTAAGCTGGAATATGCGGGCAGTTGAGACTATTCAGCGACCTGTATATTATCGGTAGAGTTCATAAAGGGCATGCATCATGGATAATAAGTCAAAAAAACCGGAAGATTTATCGGAAATTATCAAAACGTCTTTTGACAATGTCGCCAAGGTCTATGAAGAGTCATCTTTTTTGCTGAAAGACCTTGTTGCTGGACTTGAAAAACTCGGGTTTGAGAAAACACCAACAGGCGAGACAATAGGCACCACAGATGTTTTAAAAAAAATAAACTTTCCGCGCTACTGGTTGATCAGATATGCATCTCTGTTTTTTTGGGCCACAGGTGAACCGAAAAGTAATCGCCTGCTTTCCCTTTCCATTAGCTATTTTGACCTTGACCCCAAAGCTATGAAACCTTACCTAATCGTGGGTGTCGGTGAGATGTTTAAGAGTGATGACTGGAACTACTGGTGGATGTATAGCGCATTTCTCAATGAAAAAAAATTGTTTGAATACTACGGGACAGACAATAAAAAACTTAATATAGTCAGTCCTGAGCAGGAATGGCAACATCAAGGGCAAGAATGGGGTTTTGAGGTCCCTAATGTTAAGAATAATCCATCCTATCCAAAAGCAGGCAAACTGTTCGCCGTACCATTATCAGAGATAAAAAGTGAGGATGTACGTAAGTTAGCTGAGAGAGGGTTAAAGCTCTGGAATACGAAATTCACATGGAATTCAGATAACCAGTGATACGATGAAGTACAGACTGCAAGAAGATGCCTAAACACAAGTTTCGTGTTTATCTGGCGGGGCCCATCAGCGGATGCAATGATATCCAGATTCGCCAATGGCGCGATGAAGTCAAGCGCAAGTACGATAAACACTTTGACTTCATCGACCCAGCGGAAATGCAGAAAACGTCTTCATATGAAGTCGTCGAGACCGATCTACGCGCCATTGAGGATGCAGATGGATTGCTAGTTAACATGTGGCGCGAATCTATCGGTTCTGCTATCGGCATCGTTCACGCGCATAAAGCAGGTCGGCCGGTAGTTGTTGCGAATCCTAACCACCTTGATAATTTGGTACTTAACTTCTATGCGGAAGCGGTAGAAGATAATCCTCTGAAGGCCGCAAACGTACTATTGGATATCTTGAATGCGGATGCGAGTTGGAATGTTATAAAGTCTGGGGAGCGTGGAGATGAACCGTTTAGACGCCAAAAACTCGTGGCATCGATCCGTACTGCCTGTCGAGATGCTGGTTGCAACGATGTTGTCGTTCCTGTTCTTGTCTTACCAAGGGTAATCGAACGACTGGGGAAGAGTAACCGAAAAGTGAAGGAGCGGCTTACCACTAGCGATATCCATAGAGAGGTATTGGCTAGCTTTGCGGAACTCGAAGCTGACCCCGCTTATGCCGATGCCATCGAGGGTCTTGCAACAAAATGGAAAATTTCGTATGAAAAGAAAGATCTTCTTACTGAGCCTTCTCAGCTTCGTGACACAACACCCCAAAGTTCAAAGCTACAGGTCAATATCTCCTGCGGAAAGTCCCACGGTACAATCTGGGGAAACACGGTAAAAAGACTTAACGATATTCCATCGAGCGAAGCAAGACGTGTATTCCAAAGCGTAATGGAAGTTCCAGGTATAACACAAATAATACTTACTGCTTTTGGTCGCAAAGGCGAAAGATCCTCATGTTGCGCTATTGTCAACAAATCAAAGACACCTTTTGTCATCGAGGGATCCCTATTTGATCAGGGAAAGAAAGGTACTATGCAGACTTTTCAGGTGCGGGTACAGGATAATTCTCAGATAAATAGAATATTGAATGACATTGTAACCAAGCTGAAGGAAAGGGAGCTTTGGGCTGGATAACAGACATCCTCCCAAACATGTTATTTCGCTTCATTTCAACCATTCATTTTTCTGATTGTTCGTATGATCAGAAATCGTGCTAACATTCGGGGACATCCTGAAAACGTTGGATGAAAATGCGCAGTTTCTTGACATTAATCGAGACATTTACCAGAATCTCTGCTGTTTTCAAAACTTTGGCTATGTAGCTCAGTCGGTTAGAGCGCAGCATTCATAATGCTGAAGTCGGTGGTTCAAGTCCACCCATAGCCACCAATTTTCCTTCCCGGAATCACATGTCGGAAAAAAAAATCGGGTGCTTGCCGCCAACTCGGAATTCTACCAGGCTTTCATCGATCGCGATTTCGACAGGATGAATGACATCTGGTCGCAACGCGAGGACGTGACAGTGATCCATCCCGGCTATTCCCTGTTACACGGTCGCGATAACGTACTGGCAAGCTGGCGGCAAATCCTGTCATCCGTCCATTCCCCCGACATTCATTGTTGTAACGCCACTGCATACATCAATGACATTGTCGCTTACGTCGTCTGCCATGAAACCCTATCCAGCAACACGTTGATCGCGACAAATATTTTCATAATGGAAGATGATTCATGGAAGCTGATCCATCACCAGGCGGGCCCGGCGCCGGAGCTTCTCGACGAAACCCCAACCGGGAGGCCGCACTAGAGCGATTGGATGTTTTGATAACCGGCAAGATCTGTCATGACACTGGAAAAAACAATAAAGAAGGTGTAACGTAGCCGATCCCTGCAAACCGGACGGAAAATGGGAAAAAAACTCTTTATCAAGACATTCGGCTGCCAGATGAACGAATACGATTCCGCAAAGATGCGGGACGTGTTGCGCGTCTCCCACGGAATGGAGGAAACCCGGGAGCCGGATGAAGCCGATTTCATCATTTTCAATACCTGTTCCATCCGGGAAAAAGCCCAGGAAAAACTGTTCTCGGAACTCGGCCGCTGGCGCAACAGGAAACGGGAGAAACCCGGTTTCATGATCGGCGTCGGGGGTTGCGTGGCCAGCCAGGAAGGCTCGGCGATCTACAGCCGCGCGCCCTTCGTGGACGTGGTATTCGGCCCCCAGACCCTGCACCGGCTGCCCGGCCTGTACGACAAGGCGCAGCGCACCGGCAAGCCGGCCACGGATATCTCCTTTCCCGAAATCGAAAAGTTCGACAGGTTGCCCGAACCCAGGGCGGACGGCCCTGTTGCTTTTGTCTCCATCATGGAAGGGTGCAGCAAATACTGCACTTTCTGTGTAGTGCCCTATACCCGCGGGGAGGAAATCTCCCGGCCCCTGGATGACGTCATCGGCGAGACGGCCGACCTTGCCGGACAGGGCGTAAAAGAGGTCACGCTGCTGGGCCAGAACGTGAACGCCTACCGCGGCGCTACGTTTGAAGGGGGCAGCGCCGACCTGGCGGACCTGCTCGAGTACGTCGCCGCGATCGACGGTATCCGCCGGATACGTTACACGACTTCCCACCCGGTCGAATTCTCCGAGCGCCTGATTGATGTTTACGGCCGGGTGCCCGAACTGGTCAATCACCTGCACCTGCCCGTGCAGAGCGGATCGGACCGCGTACTTGCCCGCATGAAGCGCGGGCACACGGTGCTCGAATACAAATCGAAAATAAGGAAATTGCGGAAAATCAGGCCGGATATCAGCATATCCTCCGATTTCATCGTCGGCTTTCCCGGCGAGACCGATGCCGATTTCCAGGCCACGCTGGACCTTATTGCGGAAATCGGCTTCGACCAGTCTTTCAGTTTCATTTACAGCAAGAGACCCGGCACGCCTGCGGCGGGCTACCCGGACGAGGTAACGCCGGAACAGAAAAAACAGCGTCTGCAAATCCTCCAGGCCAGGATCAGCCAACAGGCCCGGGCCATCGGCAGGAGCATGACGGGC
The DNA here is from genome assembly GCA_965204045.1 of Gammaproteobacteria bacterium. Lineage (GTDB taxonomy): Bacteria > Pseudomonadota > Gammaproteobacteria > Eutrophobiales > Eutrophobiaceae > JAAXHV01. The sequence goes on along the minus strand of CBDBDW010000002.1, from coordinate 1,676,231 downwards.
ACGGTACAAAAGGTGCTGGTAGAGGGACCATCCCGTAAAAACCCGCGGGAACTGGCCGGCCGCACCGAAAACAACCGCGTGGTGAACTTTCCCGGGAACGCCGCACTCATCGGCGCAATGGTGGACGTAACGATAACCCGGGCGCTCCCCAATTCATTGCGCGGGGAACTGCGGGATTTGCGGTCAGGTCGCACATTGCACACACAAGCGGCAAGTGTGGGAGCATGATAGACCTCTGTGTATGCAATGTGTGACCTGACCCCGAATCTCACTCACAACTGGCTGCAGCCATCTGATACTTGAGTATTTCCGCAGACATTACCCATCCCGTCTCTGCCGAAGTCAGGCTTGAACCGGCCGACAACGAGAGACTGGCCAACCTGTGCGGTTCCCTGGATTCCCACCTGCGCCAGATAGAAAGACGCCTGGGTGTCGAGATCAACAACCGCGGCAACTCGTTCCGCATTATCGGCGCGGCCAGAATAGTCGATATCGCCAGCCGGCTGTTGACCGAACTCTATGAATCCACCGCAGCGGACATCCTGTCGCCGGAAAAGATCCACCTGTGGCTGCAGGACAAGGCGATCGATGATTCCGTTAACGACCAGGCGCAGGACGAGGTTGCCATCAAGACCCGGCGCGGCATCATCAAGGGGCGCAGTCCCAACCAGCGTCTATACCTGAACAATATCCGGGATCACGATGTCAGTTTCGGCATAGGACCGGCCGGCACAGGCAAGACCTACCTGGCCGTGGCCAGCGCAGTGGTGGCCCTGGAACAGAACCGCGTCAGGCGCCTGGTCCTGGTAAGGCCGGCTGTGGAGGCCGGGGAAAAACTGGGCTACCTGCCCGGCGACCTGGTGCAGAAAGTCGATCCCTACCTGCGCCCCCTGTATGACGCCCTGTATGAAATGCTCGGTTTTGACCAGGTTATGAAATTCATGGAGAAAAACGTCATAGAGGTCGCGCCGCTTGCCTTCATGCGCGGCCGGTCGCTCAACGAAGCGTTTATCATCCTGGACGAGGCGCAAAATACCACTATCGAACAGATGAAGATGTTCCTGACCCGCATCGGCTTCAATTCAAGGGCCGTGATCACGGGTGATATTACCCAGATTGACCTGCCCCAGGGAAAAACGTCGGGCCTGCGCCACGTGATCGACATTCTCAAGGATGAGAACGGGATCAGTTTTACGTTTTTCAACTCCAGGGATGTGGTGCGCCATCCCCTGGTCGCGCGTATCCTGAACGCGTATGAACGAAACGACACCAACGGCGAGTGATATTTGGGTTCAGGTCGTTACAACGGAGCCCTCCGTTCCGGCTGAAAAAGATATCCTGCATTGGGCCGGGTCGGCGCTGGCGCTGGGTGGCGCCGGCGGGGAAGTCACTATCCGGATTACCGATGAAGATGAAATGCAGTCTCTAAATAACAAGTGGCGGAATATCGACATCCCGACCAATGTACTTTCATTCCCGCTGCACGAAGCAGGCGGACCCCTGCTTGGAGACATAGTGGTCTGCGCCCCCGTCGTCAGGCGCGAAGCCGCGCAACAGGCCAAATCCCTGGATGCGCACTGGGCGCACATGATTATTCATGGCATTTTGCATTTAATGGGCTATGATCATAATGAAGAAAAGGAAGCTGAAAACATGGAAGCAAAAGAAACCGCGCTGATGCTGGAACTGGGATTCCCTGACCCTTATTTTCCGGGGATAACAACAAGCGCCGCGAAACCAGACTGAGGTCGAACGGGCGCCGGTAACCAATGAGCAAAGACAAACCTCCGTCGAGTAACTACATACAATCCAGGTGGAAGCTGTTAAGAGCCACCTTTTCAAAATCCCCCCGGGACCTGCCTGCGCTGATCGAAATCCTGCGGGATTCGGAAACCAGGAATATCCTCGACCCCGATGTCCTGGTGATGCTTGAGGGAGCAATACACACAGCGGAAATGCAGGTGCGCGACATCATGGTGCCCCGGGTGCAGATGGTCGTGATACACCATGCGGCCGAACCGGCGAGCATCATGAAAACAGTGATTGAATCGGGACATTCACGCTTTCCGGTGGTCAGTGACGATCAGGATGACGTGCTGGGGATACTGCTTGCCAAGGACCTGCTGTCCTGTTTTGTCGATGACGAGGCAGAGGATTTTGCAGTTAAAAAACTGATGCGGCCGGCGGTGTTCGTGCCTGAGAGCAAACGCCTGAACGTATTGCTGAGAGACTTTCGCACCAACCGCAACCACATGGCCATCGTTGTGGACGAATACGGGATCGCGGGCCTGGTAACCATTGAAGACATCATTGAGGAAATCGTCGGTGAGATTGAGGATGAGCACGACCTCGACGAAGAAACTTCCATCGATCAACACGGAAGAAACCGTTATACGGTGCAGGCCTTCACACCCATTGACGAATTCAATGATTATTTCGGAACACAACTTGGAAGTGATGATTATGATACGATAGGGGGGCTGGTAATCAATGAATTCGGTTATCTGCCGAAACGCGGAGAACACATAGACTTTGCTGGATACAATGTGAAAGTGCTCCGCGCCGACAAGCGAAGATTACACCTGTTACGTTTTGAAAAAACGCCTGTTTCAGAACCTGGAAACCCACCGGCGTAGAAAATCTGCCGGTTCGTATCTCCAGGGATTACTTAGCCTGTGCGCCGGCGGCACAACTGCTTTCGCGTTCGCGCCGTACGAAATCAGCGTCATCCCGTTCATCACGCTGGCGTTCCTGTTCCATCTCTGGCGCACGGGCAGCACCGGGCGGGCCTTCATCAACGGTTACCTGTTCGGCCTCGGCCTGTTCGGCGTGGGCGTAAGCTGGCTGCACATCAGCATCAACCTTTTTTCGGGGATCAACCTGGCCGGCGCTTACCTGCTGACTTTTCTGCTCGTGGCCTACCTGGCCCTGTTCCCCGCCGTAACCGGTTTCCTGGGGAACTGCCGGCCGGTGCGCTCCGATTACTGTTTCTTCCTGGTGCTTATGCCGTCGCTGTGGGCTCTTGGAGAATGGGTCCGGTCCTGGCTGTTCACCGGGTTCCCATGGTTGACACTGGGATATACTCAAACGGGCGGCATGCTGTCCGGTTACGGCAGTCTCGTCGGCGTATTCGGCATCAGTTTCATCATCGCTTTCCTGGCGGGCGGGTTAATCCTGCTTACCGGGAAAGACAGGAGAATGTCCCTGGCTTTAACCCTGTTGCTTGTCCTTGCCGTAAGCTGGCAGTTGCGCGCGCTCCAATGGACGGACAACAGTGGCAGGGAGATCGAAGTCGCCCTGGTCCAGGGCGCCGTCCCGCAGGAAATAAAATGGTTGCCGGAGTACAGGAGCCTGTCCCTGGAACGATATCCTGAACTGACGGAGCCGTTCTGGGGCCATGATTTGATTATCTGGCCGGAAACGGCCGTTCCCGGTTTTTTACATCAATTCCGCGAGTATATGGACGGACTTGACAGGACCGCGAGTCATAACGGTTCCATATTGCTGGTCGGACTGCCCACCCGGGGTCCCGACAACGGCACAAAGTTCAACAGCCTGGTTCTGCTGGGCGCCGACCAACAGGTCTACAATAAACGCCACCTTGTCCCTTTTGGTGAGTACCTGCCGCTGAAACCGTTGCTGCGATGGCCGCTTCACATGTTGAAGGTATCCATAGCGGATTTTACCTCCAGCCCCGAGGACGGACCCCCGCTGTTTCATGCCGGCGGTTTTTCCATGGGATTGTCCATCTGTTTTGAAGCCGTCTTCGGCTCTGAAATCATCAGCGCCCTGCCTGAAGCCCAGGTGCTGGTAAACGTCAGCAATGATGCCTGGTTCGGCGATTCAGCCTCGCCCCACCAGCATCTGCAGATGGCCCGGATGCGCGCCATCGAAACCGGACGCTACCTGCTGCGCGCCACGAATACCGGGATCAGCGCAATCATCGATGAAAAAGGAAGGATAGCCGGCAAAACACGCCAGTTCGAACCGGATGCCGTAGCCACTAAAGTTCCCCTGTTTACGGGCAGCACCCTGTATGTCCTGACCGGCGACATCCTGGTCGTAACACTGTGCCTGGTCCTGCTGGCCTGGGTCGTTCTGTTCAGTGAGAAGAAGAGAGACCGGTAACCAGCCGGGGGCCTGTGCCCTTTTCGTATCAGAACTGCATCCGGTAGCGGGCATAGAAGATGCGCCCGCGCGGGTCGTGGGTATAGTAATCGTAGGCGCCGTCCACGTTTACCAGCGGCGGTCCCTCATTCAGCAGATTTTTGATGCCCAGGGTCAAATGAGAACCTTTCTGGCGGGCTGTCAAGGTCGGTAATTCGAGCCGGTATTGCAGGTCCACGGTCGTCATGCTGTCAATGGTTTCCGCATAACCAATGTACGCTCCGAGAAAGGCGCTCTGCGGGGTATCGTCCTTGTAACTGTGGATGTAACGCAGGTTCAGGAACACATCGTGCCGCCCGCGCCGCCAGTTCAGACCCGCGTTGGCGCGGTACCTGGGCATTGGCCGGCCGATGGAATTTCCCGCGTTGCGACTGCCGACCCCTTTGATTTTCTCTCCGTTCGCCAGGACGATGTCGTATTCCAGGGTATAGCTCAGGTCGAGCGAAGCGCGGAAAAATCCCGCTCCCGTTACGTCGCGGGCATAGGCAAGCGCGAGGTCGATACCCGATGATTCCAGGCTGTGCGCATTGAAGTAAGAGGCTTCAGTGCGCACCAGGTAGCCGTCTTCCCTGCGGATAACCTTGCCGGGAAGGCCGGGGCCGATACTGTACACGGTAACGATGCCGTCACCGTCAAGGTCCCATGAGCCGCACAGTGGTCCGTTGGCGGGATCATCATTCAGGCCGCCGGGGCAGCGCGACTCGTTGTCCCGGTCTATCAGTTCCTGGTGACCTTCACGCACTATCAGGTCGCTGTAATCATATCGATAGTAATCCAGGTCCAGGGACAACCCGTCCAGGAGTCCCGCGGGATTCCAGGAAAATCCGGCGTTGAAGACCTCCGCCTGTTCCGGTTTCAGTTCCGGGTTGCCGGTGGCCGCTGAGGCGCGGTAAGCCAGGCCGGGCGCATTGGAAAACGGATCACTGGAGTTGAGGAAGAGCGTACGGCTGCCGCCGGTCTGCAACAGCGAGCCCGCCCGGAAGGAAGTCCCCCATGAAGCCCTTAAGGACAGCGATTCAGCCGGACGCAACAACAGCGTCAGCTTGGGGTCGAATGTATCCCTGCCCAGTTGTTCAAAGGATTCGTAGCGCCCCGCCAGGGTCAGTTCGGCCCACCCCGTCAACGGCGTCAGCGCCTCGGCGAATACCGACCAGGAGCTGAGTCGATTGTCCCAGTCCCGATCGCCCGTGAGAAAGGTAAAGTTGAAGGCGTTGGCCTCATCGTCGTAGTCAAACCGGGCTTCATCCTCCCGGTACTGGAAACCCAGGGCAAGTCCCAGGGGGCCATTCGGCATGTCAACGGTATCCCCGGACAGCAACAGGTCGAACACGACCTGTTCCAGTTCGGCGTCCGTAATATACGCCCCCTGCGTCCAGCGCAGCAGTTCGGCCGGGTTCCGGTATTTGCGCGCCGCCTCGGCCACGCTCAGGCGGGGGTCGGCGGCCCAGGGAGAATTATCTGCGGTATCCCAGCGTTCACCGGTGACCGGGTCATACACGCTGGTCTGAAAGCTGTTGTAGTAGTAACACGCGCCCGTGCCGAGGTTGCCGGAGCCGGGCGAACCGGTCTGCGGGTCGCACTCCGGCCCGCCCAGGCCCGCGAAGGCGAGATCCATGCGCGAGGTAAGCGTGTCAACCGGCCAGTTAAGGTCAAGCTGGTTGCGGGACCAGACCAGACCGGTATCCAGGTTCCAGTCCCGCCCGGCCAGCGCAAAATCGTACTGCAAGCCGATCAGGGCGCGCAGGTTCTCGCGCCGGGTTGTGGAAACGGTGCTGATCGGCCGGTCCTCCTCCGGCGTGTCGATGGCGCCGCCCAGGATGCGTTGCAGCGCCTGGTAGGGGACCGGTTCGAACCCGCGCCGCGCCGCATCCAGTTGCAGCCCGAAATGGTGCTCAGGCACGATGACGTAGCGCACGTCCGGATAGAGGGAATTGCCGCGGGAGGACTCCTGCTCGGAGTAGCTGAATGAACCGTAAATCTCCGTATTCTGCGCCGGGAACAGACTCCCGTCGGCATGAAACTTTACCTGCTCCTCGGGACGCACCAGGGCGAAAAAGCTGGAATAATCATACACACAGATATGGTTGAAATCCGGATGCAGGCCCAGAGTGCCCATGGGGCCGTCGTCCGCGGCCGCCTTTTCGCACTCCGGGTCCGGCAGGCTGCCGGAAAAATCCCCGGGATCAGCGCCCCCTTGGGGCCACCAGTAATTGGAGGCCACAGGCATCGCGCCCTGTGCCGGGATTTGCGGCACGTAACGCCCCGGCTGCCCGAAACTGGACAGGCCGGAGCGGCCGAACCGGTCGAAGCGGTCGGCGAAAGTGAGCTCGCCGCGATCCAGGTAGCTGGCAGCCAGGTTGAAGTATCCCCATTCGCCGTCCATTCCGGCCAGGCCCGAGAACAGCAGGTCCTGCTGCTCGTGGGTTTCATCGTCGCTGCTGAAGTCGGCCTGCAGTTCGACACCGGTAAACCCGCGCCGGGTAATGAAGTTCACCACGCCGGCGACGGCATCGGAGCCGTACAGCGCCGAGGCGCCGTCCTTGACGACTTCAATCCGCTCCAGCGCGATATTGGGCACCAGTCCCTGGATGTCCACGTAGCTGCTGCCGCTGTTGTCGAAACTGGTACTGACGGTACGCCTGCCGTTAAGCAGCACCAGCGTGGCGCCGTTACCGAGATTGCGCAGGTTGACGCTGGCATTGCCGGTGGAACTGTCGTCTCCGGCCCAGTTGGTGGCGGATACGCCCAGCGATCCGGAGTTGAAACTCAGGTTGCGGATGATTTCCTTGATGTCGGTGGCGCCGGCAACGTCCAGGTCATCCCTGCCAAGCACCGTCAAGGGTGAAGCGAAATCCCTGGACTCCCGCTTCAGGTGGCTGCCGGTGACGACTATCTCCTCGATCTGTTCGTCCCGCGGTTCGGCGCAGACTGCTCCGGCTGCGGTAAAGCCGGCAATGGCGAGGACACAACAGAGCAGTGTCGGAAACGGTTTCACTATTGACTCCCGGGCATCAGCCGGTCCATTTCAGTCCCTCCCCGCGCGGTTTATGGAGGTTGTTGATGAACAGGACAATAATTATACCGGCAATAATGAATGCAAACGAGAGCAGCACAGGCAACGACGGGCCGGACGGAAATACCGGGTGCGTTTCAACCAGGAGCTGATCGCCGCCGACAGTTTCGTAGATGCGTTCCTGGAACGGCCATATCACCGTCAGGGACGCAAGCAGCAGGCCGGTGATGAACACCACTGTGGCGCGATACCAGCGCTCGAGTATCCAGGACAACAGCCTGCTGAAAAATACCAGGCCGGCCAGAACGCCGCCGGCAAAAGGCAGCAGGACCGACAGGTTGAAATATCCGATTGCATTGAACACATGGGCATATTTATTCAGGATCAGCAGCACGAACGAGCCTGATATGCCCGGCAGCATCATTGCGCAGGTTGCCAGCGCGCCGGCGATGAAGATAAACCAGCCGGCATCGGGAGTCTGCACCGGGACCAGGTTGAAGATGATATAGCCGCCGGCCGCGCCCAGCGCCAGCGTGATGTAATCCCTGCCGGTCATTGCGTCGGTTTCCCGCAGCAGAACCAGGATGGATCCGCCAATCAGGCCGAAGAACAAACCGTAGACCTGTTCGGGATAATCCAGCAACAGTTGCGGCAACGGCACGACCCGGGTGAAAAACAGCAGGGCGGCAATAATGCCGATGATCAGCGGCACGATAAAGCCGAAATGCGGTCTTGCCAGGGCTTCCCTGATATTCAGCCTGAGCAGCGCTGTTAACGCGGCCAGGTCAAAGGATTTGATCGCGGCAATGAATTCGCGGTAAATCCCGAGGATAAATGCCATGGTCCCGCCACTCACCCCGGGGACAATATCCGCTGTGCCGATACAGAAGCCCTTGGCGGCGAGGACGACGCGTTCTTTCAGCATACGAAGATAACCGGGGTCAGAGTAAAATCATTTGAAATCCGGCGCTTGATTATAAAACCCGACAATTTTACTCTGACCCCGCAAATCCTTCTTTCCGGCGTTTATGGTACGGGCGGCTGAGTTCGTGTACCGAGTCCACCAGCACCGCTACCTTGTCCGGATCGATATCGGGATGAATGCCGTGCCCCAGGTTGAATACATGGCCGTCGGCTTCACCGAATCCTGCCAGCACCTCGGCCACATGCCTGCGGATCGCCGCGGGGGAGGAATACAATACCGCGGTATCCAGGTTCCCCTGCAATGCAACCCTGTCCCCCGCAATGCCGCGCGCGGATTCGATGTCCATGGTCCAGTCCAGCCCGACGGCGTCACAACCGGACCCTGCGAGGTCCTCGATCCAGAGCCCTCCTCCCTTGGTAAATAAAATGATGGGCACCTCGCTGCCCCGGCCTGCTGTCCTGACGGCCCGGACAATGCGCCGCATGTACTCCAGTGAGAACTCAAGGTATGCGGCATGGGACAATATGCCCCCCCAACTGTCAAAAATCATGACCACGTCGACTCCTGCCGCAATCTGGCCGTTCAGGTAGTCGCTGACGGACCGGCTCAATATGTCCAGCAACCGGTGCATGCAGTCCGGCTGCCCGTACAACATGCCTTTGGCCAGGCTGAAATTCTTGCTCGATGCGCCTTCAATCATGTAGGTGGCAATGGTCCAGGGACTGCCGGCGAAGCCTATCAGCGGCACTTTGCCGTGCAGTTCCCGCTTGATCAGCCTGACGGCATCCAGCACGTAACCCAGGTCGGTTTCAACATCCGGCGCCGCAAGGTTGCGGACGTCATTGGCCGAGCGCAGCGGCCGGGCAAATTGGGGCCCCTTGTTCTCCACCACGCTGAGCCCCAGGCCCATGGCGTCGGGAATGGTAAGAATGTCGGAAAACAGGATTGCCGCATCCAGGTCAAACCGCTGCAGGGGCTGCAGTGTGACCTCGCAGGCAAGCTCGGGAGTCTTGCACAGGGTCATGAAATCCCCCGCGCGCTGCCGGGTGGCGCGATATTCGGGCAGGTAACGCCCTGCCTGGCGCATGATCCACACCGGCGTCACGTCGACAGGCCGGCGCCGCAACGCTCTCAACAAGCGATCATTGAGCAGTTTTTCAGACATTGGCTAAAAAATTCCACAGCATGGCAAGCAGCGCTAACAATAAGCCGTCATGCCGACAAAAACAAGAAAAAAACGCGACCGGGCACAGTTGACCCGCATTCAACGGCCACATATACATTGACCTGAATTTTTTTTCGTGTTTACAATAACGTATGTTGCATTAAGGGAGAAGAACAGAAGGTGTCAGAGTGGAACACGATGGCTTTTTTTGAGAAGGCCACACTGAAAATGGTTCAGAAAATGATTGATTCGGGCGCGGATGCCAATGCCAAGGATGAGTGGGGATTTACCCCTCTGCATTTTGCCGCAGCATTCAATGACGACCCGGATATTATTACCGCCCTGGTGGACGCAGGGGCGCAGATAAACGCGCGGGACAGGGAGTGGGGCGCCTCCGCGCTGCATTGGGCGGCCTGGTCCAACGACAATCCCGGCATCATCATTGCGCTGGTGGACGGGGGGGCTGATCCGAATGCCCGCGACGCCAGGCAGAGCACCCCGTTGCATGCGGCAGCCGACCAGAGCAACAATCCCGACATCATACTGACCCTGCTGGATTCCGGGGCCGACGTAACCTTGCGGGACGCCGGCAAACTGGCCTGGGATTATATCAAGGATAACGCCGCGCTGAAGGACTCCGAGGCCTACGAGAAACTGGGCGAATAGAGCCTACCAAGCCTACGGGGTCAGGTCGCACATTGCACACACAAGCGATAAGTGTCAGAGCGTGATAGACCTCTGCGTGTGCAATGTGCGACCTGACCCCGTAGGCTCGTAGACTCTACCAGTTTTCGATCGAGGTGCGCAGGTCCACCTCGAACGTCCAGGCGCTTGCAGATTGCCTGTACAGGAACTCGTAGGCGTCCACGATACCGTCGATACCTATCATACCCTCGTCACCCAGCCGTTCAGCAATCTCCGGCCGTCTCGTCCTGATTTTTTCGCCGTTGATTGCGCCGTCCACAATGACGTGCCCGACGTGAATATTTTCCGGACCGCATTCTTTTGCCAGCGCCTGCGCCAGGTTGCGCAATGCGCCCTTGGATGAGTTGAACGCGCCGAAACCGGCGCGCCCGCGCAGCGATGCGCTGGCGCCGGTAAACAACAACGTGCCGCCGGACCCGCGCATTCGTTTCACCGTCTCGCGGGCAAACAGGAAGCCGCCGAAACAACCGGTTCTCCAACTGTTTTCGAAATAGGACGCCTCCATATCAGCGATCCTGCCCGGCGTATTATTGCCGGCGTTGTAAATTCCCACGGACAGGGGCCCCGTAGCGGCCGCTTCGTCGAACAGGCGTATTACGTCTGCTTCATTTGCGGCATCGGCTACATACGCGCTGGCGCGGTTGCCGTCCGCCTCGATCATGGAAACCACCTTGTCCAGTTTCTCACGGGTCCGCCCCGCCACGAAGACGTGCAGGCCGAGACCGGCAAAGCGCCTGCACAACTGCGCTCCGAGCCCCTGTACCGGTCCTACCCCTATTACGATAGCAATTTGCATTATGGCTGCTCCTGTATTGGTTTAATCATGTATCCAGCGGCAATGAAGGCAACGGCGCGTTCCGCTCACGCGCCCCGCTGAGATACTCATCGAGAATGTTGCGGTAGTCTTCAGCCCCGTACTGCACGAATATCTCCGCCAGCAGGTTGGGCATCTTCCGGTACGGAGAAACGCCAAGTTCCAGAAGCATGATATCCATGTATTGCTGGAACCGGGTATTCACCGCGCAGGAACGCGACGGCTCGAAATTGATATGTTTGCGTTTCCAGTCCCGGGTGGTTTCCATACGCCTGAGCATCTCTGCGCGCGCCGGCAGGTGGATATCGCCGTTCAGGTACGCGCATAACCAGATCGCGCCGATCTCGGCCGCGGGGACGTGCATGAAACCATGGTTGTAGCCGGCGCAGGCAAACCGGGGAATGTCCGGGTGCAATACATGGCGATACAACTGTACGCCGTCATCCTCACTTTCAAGAAGGCTCCGGTATTTCTCCGGGAGGAACGGGAACCGGGGTTTCTCCGATCCCACACACAGGACCACCTGGTCGCAGGAGATGGCGCGGCCGTCTTTCAGGTGCAACGCTTCCCCGGCGAAATGGGATATCTCACCATGGACAGGTTCTATCCGCCCGTCCGCCACCAGGCGAAAATAACCTCTGGGCGTCAGCGCGGCCGCGGAGCGCAGGTCGCGGACGAGCTCATGCTTCGGGATCAGGGTATCCAGCCTGGTGTTTGCGGCTCGGCCCTTGAACGCGCCCCGCAGCTTGCAGAGAAATATGACCTGCCTGGTAAGGAAATACCAGAACGTGTCGACCAGGAATCCCAACCTGCCGTGAACGAATCGCTCTAAACCGGAAGGATGCGCCCAGCAGGGCATAAAGAAAGTAGTCAGACGGCTGAACAACAGGTGACCGTAGTGGATGCGGAAAATGGTTAACGGGATCATCCAGCGCGGGGTCCGGAAAACATGGAGGACCTCGCCGGTCTGCGCGCTTGCCATGACCGTAATATCGACGGCGGATTTGCCGAAACCTACCACCACAGTGCGCTTGCCCCTGAACAGTTCCGGGTCGCCTATGTCCCGTTCGGTAATGACCCCACCCGCGAACGCCTCCTGCCCGGGAAATACCGGCCTGTGCTTGCCCTCGGTATACTGGCCGATCGCCGATATAGCGTAGTCGAACTGTTGCTCATGGGCGCCGGATTCATCCCGGTACCGCACCGTCCAGCCGTCGCTGTTTTCAACCATGCCGACAACCTCGGTGCGCCTGCGCACGTCCAGGCCCAGACCCTCGATGGCCATTTCCAGGTATTTCATTATCTCCTCGCCGGTGGGATGGAACGAGGGCCTGAACGGCCAGGGAAATTCCGTCAGGGTGTACTGGCGCGCGGTATTCTGCAGGCTGACTCCCGGGTAGCTCACCGCCCAGACTCCCCCGGGCCGCCCGGATTTCTCAAACAGGGTAGTTCCGTGACCCGCCTTGTTCAGAATACTGGCCGCTGCTATGCCGCTGATGCCGGCGCCGATAATGGCGATTTTCATTCAGTAAATCTTTCCTTATTCTTCTTTGCCGTATTTTACAGGACACCCATGTAAATTACAGGACACCCATGTAAATTTTATGGGTGTCCCGTAAAATGCCTGGGTGTCCTGTAAAATGCATGGGTGTCCTGTAATTCTCATGGGTGTCCCGTAAAATGCATGGGTGTCCTGTAATTCTGCTTCCTGTAATTCTGCTGTAATTTCTGTTTATCCGAAATTGAATGGAGATAAAAAATCATGTACCTGGTAACCGGCAGTTTCCTGTTCAAACAGGATAACCTTGAACAGGCCAGATCAATCATGCAGAAAATTGTTGAAGTGGGCCGCACAGAACCCGGGATAGCGCGCTATACGTTCTATCCCGACCCGGTTGACCCGCTCAGGTTCTTCCTGTTCGAAGAATGGGAAACGAAGGAAGCCCATGACGACCACTTCAACAGTGACTTCATGCAGGCGACCGTGCCCGGTTTGTTCGAATGTTTCGCCGAACCTCCCGAAGTGAACTATTACGACGCCACCGTCGTGGCTACGCTGTAACAAAACGGGGACAGATTTAAAACCGGCCCTATTCGTCATTCCCGCGAAGGCGGGAATGACGAATGGGGAGCGATTTGTGTAGTTATGTACAGAAAAACACCAGCGCCCTGAGCTCGATGCTTTCCCGGGGCGGGGCATTTTCCGGAGTATCGGGGTCATCGAATGAACCGTGGGCGGTAAAACGCGCGTTGCCATCGGCTGCTGAATCGTAGACCTTGAAAACGATAGCCTCGTCGCGCCGCATCTTCGGGAAGTAGTACCAGCGATGGTCAGGGTTATAGGCAATAGTATAGGTTTCACCCACGCGGTTCGGATGCCGCCGTTCGGTCGGGATCAGGTCTGCCTTTGCAAGGCTTTGCGCATCACATAGCGCAAGTGGTTCGCTGATAATGGTGGTTCCGATGGGGCGCCAGACCTGCACGATCATAAACCTGAGGCGTAACAGGTCTTCCGCCTCCTCCGGCAACAGGTCCCTGACACGCTGGGGTCCGGACCAGTCAGTGTAATCGTTGTGAACCTGTTTCAACGGTTCACGGGTTCCCAGTTCCTGTTTGTCGAGGTCGCCCGAACGTACGGTGTAATCAAAAATATGCACCCTGTCAGCTGCGGTCACTCGCCTGATCAGGGCGTCTGCTTCAGGATAGTAATCACATTGCACCTCTTTCTGATCAAGGAAATTCGCCACTTGTGTAACGTGCCTGACAAACACAAACCCGTGTTGTTCAAAATCGAAGTCGTCAACTTCCTTGCGCCCGTTGCGAATCTCGACCACGTGATCGGCAAAGGTACAGTTCCGGTATTCGATCCTGCCCCCCAGGGTCCGGGACAGGCTGACGGGTTTCACGCCCGTGTTGACGGTATAGCGAATCGGGGCGCTGACATGATCCAGCATCATCCCGGCTTACACCCGTAATGCAGGTCCAGGTAAAAAAGAAGCATTTTCCATGCAGAAAGGGAGGCATGCAGCCCCCCTCCCGCATGTGATCCGGATTATTCGGAATGTACTACGTTCTGCTCCAGAACCTGCCACTGCGGCGGACCGTCGGAAGCTTCCTCCATGGCGGCCCCTTCACCCGGCGCCTCTTCCATGGCCATCCCCTCCGTAGCGCCGTTGCCGGCATCAGCTTCACCACCATCGCCTGCCATATCGCCACACCCGGCAAAGCCCATAATCAGCGTCAGAAAAAACGCTAAGGTAAGATATCGCATGTCATGCCCTCCTCTTGTTTGTATTGTACCAAGCCAGTATACCAGACTGTTCAATTATACAAAAATTTGTTGTGATTGACAGGTTTAGTTGACCTGTCCCGCCGCGGCCACGGAACGGTAGAATATGGAGCGGTCAATCGATTTCAGCAGGCAGTTGCGCAGGCTTCCCGCTGAAGATACCAGCAAAGGCACTTCAACGCCGGCGCTGCCCAGGCTCCACACCTTGCGGAAAATCCCGGAGAGATTGTTTACCGGCTCATCATCAACCGACAGGACCAAGTCACCCGGCTTGATTCCGGCGAGATCAGCAGGGCATCCGGGGTACACGCCCGTTACCACCAGTTTGCCTTCATATTCCTGTATCAGCGCGCCCATCCAGGGTTTGGGCGGGTCCCGGCGCTGTCCGAATTCACACATCTCATCCAGGTAGGGCGAGACCATATCGATGGGTATGAACATGTTGCCCAGCAGTTCCTCCTCGTCATCCTGGTACAGTTCCATCAGCAGTGACCCCACACCGCAGAGTTGTCCGTACCGGTCCACCAGGGCCGCGCCGGCCCAGTCATTGCAGCCGGGTGAGGTAAACAGGGCATAGTCCAGCAAATACTCCCAGCGACCGGCAAATTCCTGCCTGGCGAACAGGGTGCATTTGAAAGCCTCATCATGATCGCTGCGATAGACGAGCAAGGGTTCATCCACGGCCAGTTCACTGCTCGGCCCCGGGACCAGGTAGCTGCCTTCCAGGGCCAGCGTCGGTTTCAGCAGGGTAATGCCTGAGTCAAAATCCTGGGCAATGATATAGGCCGTCGCGCCCTGCCCTTCCCTGGACCTGATCCAGATGTGTTCGGCCTCCAGCACCAGGTAGCCGACGGTCGCGATCAGTCCGTCTTCCCTGATGCGGACACCGTGACCGCTGCGTTCGGTACCGAGAATCTCTGCCGTCATGGCGCGTTCCGGCGCCTGGCTCTGAATGTAAACCACGCTGTCCAGGGGATTGGACCTGGCCCGCATATCTCACCCCGTGCCGCGGTTACCGGGCGCTATTCTACCGGCGCCGGCAGGTCGGATGCCCCCATGAGGAACCCGTCGATACCCCGGGCGGCGGAACGGCCTTCGGCAATGGCCCAGACGATCAGGGATTGTCCCCGCTGCATATCGCCCGCAGTAAAGACGCCGTTCAAGCTGGTCATCCAGTTCCGGTCCCTTTTCACGTTGCCTCTTGGCGTCAACTCAACGCCCAACTGCTCCAGCATCCCTGTCTTCTCCGGTCCCAGGAAGCCCATGGCGAGCAGGACCAGGTCGCAGGGCAGCACGGAATCCGTCCCCGGCATCTCCACAAACTGCAGCCGGCCGTCTTCATGTTTCATTTCCACTTCAACCAGTTCCAGTCCCTTGACATGGCCGTTGCCGTCATCGGTGAACTGCCTGGTGGATACCGCGTAGACCCGTTCGACACCCTCTTCATGGGCCGAGGCGATCCGGTAGATGCGCGGCCATTCGGGCCAGGGGTTGTCCGGCGCGCGGCTGTTCGGGGGCTTGGGCATGATTTCCAACTGGTGTACGGACTTCGCCCCCTGGCGGTTGGCAGTGCCCAGGCAATCCGCGCCGGTGTCGCCCCCACCGATAATGACCACATCTTTTCCCCGGGCGCTGATGAATTCCCCGTCGGGGACGTCGTCACCTTCACAACGTCTGTTCTGCAGCGGCAGGTAGTCCATGGCAAGGTGGATGCCGTCCAGTTCCCGGCCGGGGACCGGCAGGTCGCGGGAGTGGGTGGCGCCGCCGGCCAGCAGGACCGCGTCGTAGTCGCTGCACAGGTCGCGCGGGTCGATATCGGCGCCGATGTTGCAACCGGGCCGGAACACCACGCCTTCCTGTGCCACCTGTTCGAGACGCCGGTCCAGGACCCGCTTCTCCATCTTGAATTCCGGGATACCGTAACGCAACAGGCCGCCGATGCGGTCGGCGCGCTCAAACACCGTCACGTCGTGGCCTGCACGCGCCAGTTGCTGGGCCGCGGCCAGCCCCGCCGGCCCGGACCCGACCACGGCCACCCGCTTCCCGGTCTTTACCGGAGCCGGCTGCGGTTTGATCCAGCCGTTATCCCAGGCCTTGTCGATGATGGACAGTTCCACCGCCTTGATGGTTACCGGGTCGTCGTTGATCCCCAGGACGCAGGACCCTTCACAGGGTGCCGGACACAGGGCGCCGGTAAATTCCGGGAAATTGTTGGTTGCATGCAACCGGTGAATCGCCTCCAGCCACTGGTCCCGGTAAACCAGGTCATTCCAGTCCGGGATCAGGTTTCCCAGGGGGCACCCCTGGTGGCAGAACGGAATACCGCAATCCATGCAGCGTGACGCCTGGACCTTCAGGGGTTCGATCGGCCATGGCTCCATCACCTGGCCCCAGTCGCCAAGCCTTTCCTCGATGGGTCGGTACGGCTGTTTTTTCCGTTCGAACTCGATGAAACCGGTGATCTTACCCATGGGCCGCTTCCATGATGGCCTCTTCCTCGGACAGGCCCTTTTCCCGCCCTTTCCTGATGGCTTCCAGCACGATCTTGTAATCCCTGGGCATGACCTTGACAAAGCGGCCCTGGTACTCGCGCCAGTTGTTCAGGATGCGCCGGCCGACATTGCTGTGGGTGTACTGGACGTGCCGGGCCAGGAGCGTCCTGATCGTCCTGACATCTTCGTCCTCCTCGACGGCTTCGAGGTCCACCATCTGCCGGTTGCAGCGGATGTTGAAATCCTTGTCCTCGTCCAGTACGTAGGCAATGCCGCCGGACATGCCCGCGGCAAAGTTGCGTCCGGTCCTGCCGATAATCACCACGCGGCCGCCGGTCATGTATTCGCAACCGTGATCTCCCACGCCCTCCACCACCGCGTGGACGCCGCTGTTCCTGACGCAGAAGCGCTCGCCGGCAATGCCCCTGAAATAACCTTCGCCGGAAGTGGCGCCGTACAGGGCCACGTTGCCGATGAGGATGTTATCTTCCGGCGCGAACGTCGATGCCCGCGGCGGGTAAACGATGATCTTGCCGCCGGAGAGGCCCTTGCCGATATAATCGTTGGAGTCCCCTTCCAGGGTGAGGGTGACGCCCCTGGGGACGAAGGCGCCGAAACTCACCCCGGCTGACCCGTTGAAATGCACCCGCACCGTGTCCTCCGGCAGTCCCGCGGCGCCGTAGCGTTTGGTGATTTCGTAGCCCAGGATGGTTCCCGTGGTGCGGTTGGTATTCCTGATGGGCAGGATAATGTCCACCGGTTCCCTGGTCTCGAGCGTCTGTTTGCACAAGGGCGCCAGCGTGGTCACGTCCAGTGATTTTTCCAGGCCGTGGTCCTGTCCCTGCGAGTGGTAAATCCCCACCTCGGGGCCCATTTCCGGCTTGTAGAGTATATTGGTGAAATCCAGGCCCTTCGCCTTCCAGTGATCAATCGCCCTGTTCATGTCCAGCCGGTCGCTGCGACCGACCATTTCATCCACGGTGCGGAACCCCAGTTGCGCCATCAGTTCCCGCATCTCCTCGGCGACAAAGCGGAAAAAGTTTTCCACGAACTCGGGCTTGCCGTTGAATTTCCCGCGCAGGCGCTTGTCCTGGGTGGCCACGCCCACCGGGCAGGTGTTCAGGTGGCAGACCCGCATCATGATGCAGCCGCTGACGACCAGGGGGGCCGTGGAGAAACCGAATTCCTCGGCGCCCAGCAGGGCCGCGATCACCACGTCGCGCCCGGTCTTCAACTGGCCGTCGGTCTGCACGACGATACGATCACGCAGCTTGTTCTGCACCAGCACCTGCTGGGTTTCCGCCAGTCCCAGTTCCCAGGGCAGTCCCGCGTGTTTCAATGAACTGACGG
Organism: Gammaproteobacteria bacterium; assembly: GCA_965204045.1. Lineage (GTDB taxonomy): Bacteria > Pseudomonadota > Gammaproteobacteria > Eutrophobiales > Eutrophobiaceae > JAAXHV01. The sequence continues at coordinate 1,658,311 of CBDBDW010000002.1, read as the reverse complement.
GGGAGGCGCCGGTGCCGCCGTCGTAACCGGAGATCAGGACCACGTCGGAATGGGCCTTGGACACCCCCGCGGCGACCGTGCCCACGCCCACTTCCGCCACCAGTTTCACATGCACGCGCGCTTCGGGGTTGGAATTCTTGAGGTCGTGGATCAGTTGCGCCAGGTCCTCGATGGAATAGATATCATGGTGCGGCGGCGGCGAGATCAGGCCCACCCAGGGCGTGGAATGGCGCACCTCGGCGATCCACGGATAGACCTTGGGGCCCGGCAGTTGCCCGCCCTCGCCCGGTTTCGCGCCCTGCGCCATCTTGATCTGCAGGTCGTCGGCGTTCACCAGGTATTCGCTGGTCACGCCGAAACGGCCGGACGCCACCTGCTTGATGGCGCTGCGCCGCAGGTCGCCGTTCTCATCCGGCGTGTAACGGGCGGGGTCTTCGCCGCCCTCGCCGGTATTGGACTTGCCGCCGATACGGTTCATGGCGATGGCAAGGGTCTCGTGGGCTTCCTTGCTGATGGAACCGTAAGACATGGCGCCGGTGGAGAAGCGCTTCATGATGTTCTCGACCGGTTCCACTTCCTCCAGGGGTATGGGCTCCGCCGCCGGCCTGAATTCCATCAACCCGCGCAGGGTGGCCATATTGCTGCTTTGATCATCCACCAACCTGGTATATTCCTTGAAAATACGGTACTGCCCGGTGCGCGTGGAATGCTGCAGCCTGAACACGGTTTCCGGGTTGAACAGGTGGTACTCGCCGTCGCGGCGCCACTGGTATTCGCCGCCCCATTCCAGGTCCGGACGTTTGACCGGCCGGTCCGGGAACGCGTTGTGGTGGCGCATGCTGCTCTCTTTTGCGACGATTTCCAGCCCGATGCCGCCGATGCGCGAAGCGGTCCAGGTGAAATAATGATCCACGAAGTCCTTGTCCAGGCCGATGGCCTCGAAGATCTGGGCGCCCCGGTAGGACTGCACCGTGGAGATGCCCATCTTGGACATGGTCTTGATCAGTCCCTTGTTGACGGCCTTGATGTAGTTGGCCACCGCCTTGTCGAACTGCATCTCCGGCACGAAGCCCTCGCCGATCAGGCCGCTGATGCTCTCGAACACCAGGTAGGGGTTGACTGCTTCGATGCCGTAACCGGTCAGGACCGCGAAATGATGCACCTCGCGGGGTTCGCCGGATTCAAGCACCAGTCCGATCCGGGTACGGTTGCCGTTGCGGATCAGGTGGTGGTGCACGCCGGCGGTCGCCAGCAGCGCCGGGATGGGCGCCAGTTCGGCATTCACGCCGCGATCGGACAGGATAATATAGCTGTAACCCTCCTCAATGGCCCGGTCGACCTGCTTATAGACATCGTGCAGGGCCTGGTCCAGGCCCGTTCCGCCCGCGGCGACCGGATACAGGATGGGGATGGTCCTGGTCCTGAAACCGGGCAGGTTCATATCCCGGATGCGGGCCAGTTCGGCATTGGTGAGCAGGGGCGAGGGAATGCGCACGCGCTTGCAGCTCTCGGGACCCGGTTGCAGCAGGTTGGCTTCCGGACCGATGGAGGTGGAGACCTGGGTAACCAGTTCCTCGCGGATGCCGTCCAGGGGCGGGTTGGTGACCTGGGCGAACAACTGCTTGAAATAATCGTACAACAGGCGCGGCCGGTTGGACAGCACGGCCAGTGCCGCATCGGTCCCCATCGACCCCACGGGTTCTTCCCCGTTGCCGGCCATGGGCGCCACCAGTATGCGCAGTTCCTCGTGGGTATAACCGAACGCCTGCTGGCGCTGCATCAGGGTATCCGGGTCGGTGCCGTGGATGTTCTTCGGGTTGGGCAGGTTCTCCAGGGGCATCAGGTTCCGCTTCAACCAGCGCCCGTAAGGATGTTCGTCGATGTAGCGCTGTTTCAGTTCACTGTCGTCGATGATCCGGCCTTCCCGGGTGTCCACCAGGAAGATACGCCCGGGGTGCAGGCGTTCCTTGAGCTTGACGTTTTCCGGGGCAACGTCCAGCACGCCCACCTCGGAGGCCATGATCACCATGTCGTCATGGGTGACGTAATAGCGCGACGGGCGCAGGCCGTTCCGGTCCAGCACCGCGCCGATGACTTCGCCATCGGTGAAGGCGATGGAGGCGGGACCGTCCCAGGGTTCCACCAGGCAGGCGTGGTATTCGTAAAATGCCTTGCGCTCCTCGCTCATGGTCTCGTGGCCGCTCCAGGCCTCCGGGATCATCATCAGGATGGCATGTGCCAGGGGCCGGCCGGTCATGTGCAGGAACTCCATGACGTTGTCGAACACCGCCGAGTCGCTGCCGCCTTCGATGACGACCGGAAAAATTTTCTTCAGGTCCGGGCCGAACAGTTCGGAATCGCACAGCGACTCCCGCGCGTGCATCCAGTTGGTGTTGCCGCGCACCGTATTGATCTCGCCGTTATGGCACATGTAGCGGAACGGGTGGGCCAGGCGCCAGGACGGAAAGGTGTTGGTGGAAAAGCGCTGGTGCACCAGGGCCAGGGCCGTTTCTATATCCGGGTCGGTGATCTCCGGGAACATGGGTTCGAACTGGGAGCCGGTCAGCATGCCCTTGTAAACGAAGGTGCGCCAGGACAGGGACGGGATATAGAACAGGTCCTGCTGTTCCCTGTCCGAATTCCAGATGGCGTGTTCCACCCGCTTGCGGATGACGTACAGTTTTCTTTCAAAGGCCGCCGCGTCGGGAACTGATGCGGCGCGCCCGATGAATACCTGCTTGAAGGTGGGTTCGCCCTCAAGCGCCGTAGGCCCTAACAGGGAATCATCGGTGGGCACGTCGCGCCAGCCCAGTACGGTCTGGCCCTCTTCTTCGATGATGCGTTCAAATACCCGCCGGCACTCCTCCGAGCGGGCCGGGTCCCGCGGCAGGAACACCAGTCCGGCGCCGTAGTATTCCGCCCCGGGCAGGCTGATGCCCGCTGCTTCGCACACGCGCCGGAAGAACCTGTGGGGCTTCTGGATCAGCATGCCCACTCCGTCACCGGTATTCACCTCGCAGCCGCAGGCGCCGCGATGCAGCAGGTTCTTGAGGATGGTCAGGGCATTCTCGACTATCTTGTGGGATTTGCGTCCCTTGATATCCACCACGAATCCCACGCCACAGGAGTCGTGTTCCGTTGCGGGGTCATAAAGCCCCTGGGCAGGAGGTCCCTGCCGGTTGTTGTTTTTTGAGTTCTGCATAAGACTCCTGCCGGCCTGCCGGGCAACGAAACGCCAACTTCAACCGGCGCGTAGCGAGCCAGACTATCGCCTGCATCCCCTTGACGGCACAGGCGTTTTTTTATTTTTGCCGTAAAACGAAAGCGCATTATAGCCCATTTGCGCGCCCATTAACAGGGGTCCCGCGGCTATCGGGGATTTAAGCGGGCGCCTGGGGACGGAATTAACAGGGAACCTGTCAAACCGGAATACGGCCGGCCGACGTAACGTCTGCATCACCCGGTATGCCGGACGACAATGCGGCAGCGAACAGCTCCCCCCGGTGAACGACGCTATCGGCTGGCCGCGGCGGATTGGGCGGGCAACCCGTCGGCGACGGATTGATCGTTCGAGGAGACCCGCAGCTGCAAAACGGTTTCCATCTTCCCTTTCAGGACAGCGACGTCGTCCGACAGGGTTTGTATATCGGCCCTGATAGCCTTGTTTTCCTGGCGCAGCATCTGAATCTCGCCGGTCAGACGGCTGTCCAGCGCCTGGATCTGGCCGGTCAGACGGCTGTCCAGCGCCTGGATCTGGCTGGTCAGGCGGCTGTCCAATTCCTGAATCTGGCTGGTCAAGCGGCTGTCCAGCGCCTGGATCTGGCCGGTCAGACGGCTGTCCGATTCATCAATCCTGTCATTGATGTTATCAAAGAAGAAAAACATGGCCGTGATAATAATACCGGTAATCCCGATGGCGGAGCCGATGACGGTAATGGTTTCCTGGGAAAGTTTCATGGCAGGCATTCTCTGTCAGTTGAAGTATAGCAGGTCAGGCAGTGTCCGGGCAAAATCCGCGAACTGTTCTTCCAGGCCGGGGCCGCCCATGATGATATCGACCGGCATACCGGTTTTGCCGTTTTGTGGGTTTTCTCACAGGACAACGCAGGTTTATTGACTGTCCCTGTTCCAACCGGAGTAATTTCATGCGTCCGCTGCAGGAGGCTGCCGCCGCCTAAGCCGCCTGGAATTTCTCCACCGAAATCTGTCTCGCATGATCCCGGGCCTGCCACAGGTCGTAGGCCACCTGCATGCCCAGCCAGGTCTCCGGAGTTGACCCGAAAGCCTTGGATAAGCGAATTGCCATGTCGATGGAGACCCCCGCGTTCTCGTTGACCAGGTCGGAGAGCGCCTGGCGCGTGACCCCCAGGCCCCGGGCTGCCCTGGTAACGGACAAACCCAGGGGTTCGAGACATTGCCGTCTTAAAATGCCGCCCGGGTGCGGAGGATTCTGCATAACCATGGTTTTATACCTCTTCAATGATAGTCGGTGTAATCGACGTCGACCGGCGCCCCGCCTTCAAACCGGAAAGTCACGCGCCAGTTTCCTGACACGATAACAGCGTAGTGACCCTTCATTCGGCCTTTCAGCGGGTGAAGCCCAAAACCCGGCAAGTCCATGCCGCCAGGGGCGCGGCTTTGGTCCAATGCCGCCAGGATATCCTTCAGCTTTTGAATATGATCGGGGGCCACTCGCCGCGCCGTTCGTCCATCATACAGCGCCTTCAGGCCGCGATGCTTGAACGACGCGATCATGACGGAACGATAACATGTCGTCTGTCACTTGACAACTCTCTACTCCGGTAAAACGTCTCTCTGCTATAGCCAGGTAACTCACACAAACGCCGCAGGCTTTTAAAAGAACCGCAATTCCGATACATATAAACGCCGACACAATCACACATCTTCTCAAGAATTTAATCCCTTATTTGAATCCAGCCGGCCAGGCGCTGTCCGGGCAAATGAAAGAACAGGCCAGCCGGGAGTTTGAGTGCGAAAGAAATTTGACACTACCGTTTGCTGAAAGGCAGCTAACCTGCGAGGCGCTTATACCATCGATTTTGATGGCAAAAAGAGTGTTTTAAGGGAACATAACAGCCGTATCCGGCATATAAACTGAACGGAAACAAATAGTTGGATTGGTCCGACCCCAGAACGAGGGTCCCGCATTACCTGGCAGGCCAATGGGCGCGCCTTGCCCGGGCGCTGGCCGGGTAAGAGGATAAATCAGATCTTCTTCGCGCTTCCCGCGTCTTTCAGGATGGCATTTGCCGTGTGGCGGCTTTTCAGGTTATGCGGAACCAACAGAATTTTGCCGGTATGCTTGCGTTTCCACTTTTCGTGAGAACCTTTTGCGCTTTTCCAATACTCAAAACCGATCTTTGAAATTTCCCTGGTGACTGTGTTATAGAAATTACCCGCCAAAATTATGCCGCGTTCCTTTCTTCCGTTGCCGGCCGTTGCCACAGGATGGCCGGTATCAGGTCCTTGATCGGACATTCGGCGATATCAGGCGCGCTGATATGATTTGCAACAATCAAATCAGGGGCCGCGTCCATCATGATTTCCTCGAATTCGTCGAGGGTAACAGCCTCAATGTGCAGACCTTCAATGTCGCTTTCCGAATAGAAGACCCTTGCCTCATTATCCCAAACAGCCTTCACGGTAAAACTTCGTTTCATCAGTCAGTTCTCCTGTTTCGGTCACACCCGTTTCGTACTCTGACCCCGGCAGTATAGCGATTTATGATGGTAAAATATACTTCCGTGGCAACATGGAGCAGGGCCTCCTGCTCCCGGGATACTTCCTGCGCTCCGTCGGCAAACGACAGGAATACGCCCAGGATAACGATTAGCGGCCTGTTCATGGTTGCGTCTCCGTCATTTGCGGACCGCGTTCAGTTGCACGCCTCGCCATAATGCTTTTCATGCCGCCTCATATTCATTGTTCAGGGCCAACTCCTGGTATACACTATGCTGCATATAACATGATGAGTTACGAGGCAAAATGACTGACACAGCAAAAATATTCGTAAATGGCCGCAGTCAGGCAGTGCGGTTGCCGGCGGCCTACAGGTTTGACACAAAAGAAGTGTTTGTGAGGCGCGATAAAAAAACCGGTGACGTCATCCTGTCGAAACACCCGGATGATTGGCACAGCTTGTTCGGCGCGCTGGAAGGTCTGGCTGTCCCCGAGAATTTTTTGACCGACAGAAATCACACCAATAAATCCGGGACCAGAGACCCTCTCAAAAGCGTCGACGTTGTATGACTGATACCCCTGGGACACGTGCGAGCAGCAGGAGGCAAGCGCCGGACAGGGAACGCGCCAAATTCATGCTGGATACAAATATTGTCAGCTTTCTGTTACGCAATAACGAACACGTAAAGGCTCATCTTCGGACGCATAAGCCACAGGAGATAGCCTTATCCAGCATCACCAAAGCCGAGTTGCTTTATGGTTTGGCAAAACGTCCGGAAGCGACTCGATTGCATGATGCCGTCCATGTCCTGCTGGGCACCTTTGATATTTTGCCCTGGCACACTGATATTGCCGGATATTATGGAAGATTGCGCGCTGATCTGGAAAACGAGGGCATATCACTCTCAGACCTGGATATGCTCATTGCTTCCCATGCGCTGGCCCAAGACCTGACTCTGATAACAAATGATAAAATCTTTGCAAACATTACGCGGCTGAAAACAGCCGACTGGACAAAGTAAACGAACAGGTCGGGGACCCGGCTGGGCCAAGTGTCCGACACGGTCATGCCGCCTCAGTCAATTTCAACATCGGTCAGCGCCGCGCGCCACGCGCCAGGCTGCCTCATAAGGCTCATCCATATCCCGGCAAATCAAGTTAACGACGTGACCGGTAAAACGTCTCTCTGCTATAGCCAGGTAACTCACACAAACGCCGCAGGCTTTTAAAAGAACCGCAATTCCGATACATATAAACGCCGACACAATCACATATCTTCTCAAGAATTTAATCCCTTATTTGAATCCAGCCGGCCAGGCGCTGTCCGGGCAAATGAAAGAACAGGCCAGCCGGGAGTTTGAGTGCGAAAGAAATTTGACACTACCGTTTGATGTAAGGCAGCTAACCTGCGAGGCGCTTATACCATCGATTTTGATGGCAAAAAGAGTGTTTTAAGGAGAAATAACAGCCGTATCCGGCATATAAACTGAACGGAAACAAATAGTTGGATTGGTCCGACCCCATGGACGCGCGATGAACTACTATTTCCTTACGGCTGATTCACGGAGCAACCCTATCACTACTTCAAATGATCCCTCCAGTTTAGCTATACGTTCCCTTAAATAAGCCATATCTTTATGCAAAGACCAGATAAAAAGACTTGTGGAACCCCAGCCAAGAATCATTGTGACAATGATAGTGATAAGTTCGTAATTCATAACTATTAATAAACCTTATAAATAACACAATTAACAGACTACTCAAACCTTATAACCGAAATCAGCTCGTGGATTGCGGTTATAGTATAGCAGATTACTACCGCACGAACAGGCCGAGTCACCCGGGAGTTCGAGTGCGAAAGAAATTTGACACTACCGTTTGATGTAAGGCAGCTAACCTGCGAGGCGCTTATACCATCGATTTTGATGGCAAAAAGAGTGTTTTAAGGGAACATAACAGCCGTATACGGCATATAAACTGAACGGAAACAAATAGTTGGATTGGTCCGACCCCAGAATGAGACAACCCAGAATGAGACAATGCTCCTCAAGCCAAAGTGTTACAGGTAATCGCCGGGGCTTTCGCTGGCGCTACTCACCCCGGCGCCCCGTTCCCTGCCGCGCTATATGCCCGGGCCTCCCTGCCCGGCCCGGAAGCAGGCTCATGGACACCCGTTAATCACCCTGGCCGTTTCCGTGGAAACGGCCACCCCGGACCACGGGCGGACTGGGCCAGGCGGAAGCCGTTGTTGTTGTTGCGGTTCGCGCGCTCGTTCCTGTTGCGGTTGGCGGAACGCAGGTTCCTCGCATTGTTGTTCCAGGAACCGCCGCGAATCACGCGCCGGCCGCGCCCCGGCCTGCTCCCCTGTTGAAACTCACCTGATTGAATATCGCCTCCCGCAACCCCTCCGTCTCCGCGTGGCGGGCATGGCCGACCCAGCTCTGCACCGAGGCATTGATAGCCGGCCAGTCCATGTCACCCGTCCGGTACAGTCGGCTCATGTGTCTCAATCGCCGCCGGAACCGGAAACCGTTGTCGTTGCGCAGCCAGCGCCGGCCGCGGGACACCTTGTAACCCAATACGTCCACCCGCTCCGTGGTACGGTGGACGTGCGTCTTGCCGGGCTGCAGTCTCAGGCGGAGGCCCTGCAACTCCTCCGCTACCGCGTCCCGCAACGCCCACAGTGCCTGCTTGTCGTTGCCCAGCAGGTACATGTCGTCCACGTAGCGCAAGTAGCCCTTCACGCGCTTTGTCTCTTTCAGCCAGTGGTCAAATTCATCCAGGTACAGGTTGGCGAAGAACTGGCTGGTCAGGTTGCCGATGGGCAGGCCGCGCCGCCGCTCGCTGACGGACACCAGGTCATCGCCGGGAAAGAACTGCGCCGGCTCCCGGGACGCCGGGCCGTTGTCGATAATCCGGCACAACAGGTCCAGCACGGCCTTGTCCTTGATGCGCCGGGCCAGTTGGTCTTTCAATATGTCCCGGTCGATGGAGGGAAAATAGCGGGCAATGTCCAGTTTCATTACGTAGGCGTTCTCCCCGGCAAACTGCTGGTAGCGGTCCACCGCGCGGTGCGCGCCCTTGCCTTTGCGGCAGGCGTAGGTGTCCGCGATGAAGCGTTTGTCCAGCAACGGCTCCAGCACGTTCATGACGGCGTGGTGCACCACCCGGTCGCGGAACGGCGCGACGGAAATCAGCCGCGGTTTGCGCTCATACACGGAGAACTGGCGGTACGCGCCGGGCAGGTAGTCACCGGCGGCCAGTTCGCGCTGCAACGCCAGCAGGTTCCGCTCCAGGTCCAGGCTGAATTGCGCCACGTCCGGGCGCCGGCGCTTGCCTTTGCGGGCCTTGCGGAACGCCTCGGACAGGTTGTCCATGGACACCACCTGGTCCCATATCCGCCCGATGCGATGCATGGCTCAGGCGGACGCCCGGGACTTCTGCCAGGCGCCGATTTGGGAACCGATGTCCACCAACTGCCGGCTGCCGTGGAAGTAGCGTTTCCGGGAGATGACGCGCAACTCCCAGGCCAGGCGCCACAGGTGGCGCACGGCGGACAGGCGGCGGTTGGCCCGGTTGAGCTGGGAACGTTTGTGCTTGCTGTAGGCCGCGTCCACGCATTCCTCCAGCACGTCCAGCAGGCCGGACTCCAGGCGCTCCCCCAGGGTGAAGCGGCGGTTGCGCGGGAACTTGTCCAGCAGGGGTATCAGCCATTTCAGCAACTCGTGGCAGTCGTCGATGACCTGGGGCAGGTTTGCGCCTGTGGGTTGCACGGGAGCGGTCCTTAGCGGTTGCCGATTAACGAATTACCGCAGGGTCTGACATCTTGCGCAGTCGTTTCTCCCAGGCACGCGGCGATGACCGCGCTGCGGCTGTCGGCCACGCCGTTGATGAAGTGTTCCTCTCCCAGGGGATGTATGAATAAGTCACTTTTCGGGTTTCCGTCGGGGACGGCGCAGGTATGCGCGACCTCCGCCTCCCCGCCCTCCGGGCGCTTGCCGCAGTCAATGTCACACGACTCGCAGCGATGTTTCCTGCAGATGTATTGTGTGACTTTGCACGCGCGCTGCCGGGAAAGTTCCTGGTTCATGTCCTTTCCTCCTTCCCCGCTGGCGAAACCGAATATGCGCCAACCGGTTGCCCGGTCGCCGACCCGGCAGAGGAAGTTGTCTATCCGGTCCGGCGCGGCGCCCTCAAGTGAGGATGTGCCGATGGGGAAACGTATAACGCCGGACAGGGTCAGGCGTTGATTCTCGCCGCACGCCATGTGTTTCCTGACCTCCACGCGTATCGCCGGGTCGATGGCACGAAGCTCAACCACGCCATGCAGCGCCGCGACCAGGTCGTCCGCCCAAGCGGGTTTTTCCAGGTCCACCTCCACGTTCACATCGCGTCCGGGTCGGTCAGCCTCGCGCAGGGCCTCTACCAGGTCATTTATCCAAGGGTTCCGGTCCGGGTCCAGCGTCACGTTGCCGTCGGGGCCATTGAGCTTTGCCTGGATTTGTTGAAGGGCCGCTACCAGTTCGTTTATCCAGGGATTCTTTTCGCGGTCAACCACCATGTCGCCGGGGGGAACGCCATCCTTGAGCTTTGCCTGGATTTGTTGAAGGGCCGCTACCAGTTCGTTTATCCAGGGATTCTTTTCGCGGTCAACCACCACGTCGCCGGGGGGAACGCCATCCTTGAGCGTTGCCTGGATTTGTTGAAGGGCCTCTGCCAGGTCATTTATCCACGGGTTCCGGTCCGGGTCCAGCGTCACGTTGCCGTTGGGATGCCCGTCCTGGCACGGGGCCGGTATTGGCATAACCGGTGGTAACAGAATGGCCGATTGCCGGTCAGGGCATGCCTTTGCGGGCGCTTTCCAACTGATAATGGAAAAGTGAAGCGCCAGCGACGCTACCAGAACCACTACCGCCATCGCCAGGCCGGTCAACGCAATAAAAACCGTCAGCCAGGCGGGCCTCACGTTGATGAACTCCCCTTGTTGGTTGTTGCTCGACATCAGCCCTGGTCGTCGCCGGAGGAACCCGTTTCATCGCGACGACCGCGTCCTATCCGCATCCTGTCTATCCAACTGAGGGAGGCCAGCTCTTTGTTCATCAGGCGGGCAACCTCCGAGGGCAGTCTTTCATCGACCAGGCGGATAACCTCGGGGGGAAGCCTGTTATCAACCTGGAGCGCAACTTCGGGGCTCAGCCTTTCATCGACCAGACGGGCAATCTCAGAGGTCAGACTTTCACCGGCCAAGCGGACAAACTCATCGGGGCCGATTTTCTTAACTACGTCCCGGAGCATTTTATCAACCCTGGTTGACTCTTCACCCTCAATGCCTTCACCGGCGTAGTCGTCAACCACGCCTCTCACGTAGCTGTCGGCGGCCTGCCGCGCCACCTTATCACCTCGCTGCAACGCCTCTCCTTCCTGCTCAATGTCTTCCCTGATGTAGCCGTCAGCCACTCCCCGGGTTATCTCATCGCCATTGTCCTCGATAAAAGCGACAGCCGTTTTCCGGGTTATTTCCGAGCCGTTGCGGTCAACGTAGTGTTTGGCGTAGTCGTCAGCGGCTTCCCGGGTTATCCCGGCGCCTTTGTTGTTGACGTAGTCATCAGCTGCCTGCCGGGTTATGTTATCGCCCCTCGGCGGCTTGCCCTCCTCGCCGGCTTTTTTGATATAATCGTCTGCCGCTTCCCGGGTTATACCTTCACCTTTGTCGCTGACGTAGTCATCAGCTGCCTGCCGGGTTATGTTATCGCCCCTGGGCGGCTTGCCCTCCTCGCCAGCTTCTTTGATATAGTCGTCTGCCGCTTCCCGGGTTATACCTTCACCTTTGTCGCTGACGTAGTCATCAGCTGCCTGCCGGGTTATGTTATCTCCCCTGGGCGGCTTGCCCTCCTCGCCAGCTTCTTTGATATAGTCGTCTGCCGCTTCCCGGGTTATACCTTCACCTTTGTCGCTGACGTAGTTGTCAGCTGCTTGCCGGGTTATGTTATCGCCCCTGGGCTGCTTCTCCTTCTCCCCGTCCACCTCAATTTCAACCTTTTCCCTGATGTATTCCTCAGCTGTCTTATTGATTATGTTCTGAATCCTGTTTTCTACAATATTGCGCGTCTCCCATTTCGTAATATCGCGAGCTTCCTTTTTTGCAACTCTGCGTGCCTCCTGCGCGGCGTTTCCTTCAACTTTCAGCGCGGTAAAAGCAAATACGGCACCGATGAAAACCACGACCAGTGAAATAAACGCGGCAAAGAGCGCACCCCAGAATGTCATCGTGCCAGAGGCGGAACCCACTGAGAATCCGGGGGACATTCTCTCCGCCACCAGCAGGCTCACGGTCGGCAGGCCCACCAGCAAGACCACAACGACGATGATAACGGACAGCGCCAATACAAACTGGGCCTGCCAGGGCCAGCGGGTCAGCGGGGTTGCTTCCTCAGAGCCATCATCACGTCCGCTGGCGGCGCTCGTTGCGTTTTGGTGTTTGTGCGCGCCGCCTTCGGGCGAGGGCTGCCCCTTCCCGGCTTCGGGGGACTCGCCGGGCCTGGGGCTTGTGGTATCTTCAGTCATTGTCGAACTCCCGGTAATTACCTGTAATCAATCGGTTCTTGCGCGCGACCGGCCGCCAACCCGCGGGATGCCTGGCAACCCGGCGCGTCCATGACGGCATGGCGCGCCGCCCGGTCGCGGTTGCGGCCGCTGCGTTTCATGCCGGGCCGACCGCCTGCGACTTCTGCCAGGCGCCGATTTGGGAACCGAGGTCCACCAACTGTCGACTGCCGTGGAAGTAGCGCTTCCGGAAGATGACGCGCAACTCCCAGGGCGAAGCGGCGGTTGCGCGGGAACTTGTCCGGCAACGGTATCAGCCATTTCAATAACCCGTGGTAACCGTCGATGACTTGCGGCAGGCCCGGGTCAGGTGTCGGCATGGGCAGTCTCCTCAAAAAAATCGCGGCCCGGCGCGCAGCGCCGGGCAACAAAGGGAAAAAGAGAACAGTACAAAGGGAATCCCGGCAGAGAGTTTTGTTCAGAAGGCGTGGCATCGCGTCTTCGTCCTATTTGTCCTGGGCCAGGCGGAAGCCGTAGTAGTTGTAGCGGTACGCGCGCGCGTTCCAGTGGCGGTAGGCGGAACGCAGGTTCCACGCAGCGTTGCCCCAGGAACCGCCGCGACTCACGCGCCGGCTGCAATCGCCACTCTCCCAGGCGCTGCCGTCTGTCGGGGCGCCCTCGTAACTGCCATTCCAGCAATCCTGCACCCACTCCCACACGTTGCCGTGCACGTCGTGCAAGCCCCAGGTATTGGCCGGAAACGAACCCACCGGGGCTGTTTGTTCATCATCCCACCGACTGCCGCAACCATCACAGTTCGCCCGGTTGCTGCCGATGTCATTGCCCCAACTGTACTTCGTAGTACTCCCGGCCCGGGCCGCATACTCCCACTCGGCCTCGGTGGGCAAGCGGTAATGGCCGCCGGTCTCCGCCGACAACCACTCGACATACGCCTGCGCATCGTTCCAGCTCACGCACACCACCGGGTGGCCGTCACCGGCAGAAAAACCCGGATTGCGCCAGCTGCGGCCCGCCGTCCAGTCCCAACCTTCATCCGCCGTATAGGTACGACAACCTGCCGCGCCGCCCGTATCGCGCTCCGCATCCGTGCGGTAGCCGGTGGCCTCCACAAAACGCCGGAACCGGCCCACCGTCACTTCGGACTTGCCCAGGCGGAAGGCCGACACCGTGACGCTGTGGACCGGCAGTTCGTCATCATCACCTTCCCCGCTCAGGTCGCCCATGCGAAACGTGCCGCCGGGAATATCGACCATCTCCCCGGCCAGTTCCCGCTCCAGGGCCGTCCGCTCCCGGGGCTCCTCCTGCACCGCCGCCTGTTGCCCGCCCCCGCCCGCCTGCACTCCCAGCACATCCTTCAGCGCAAGGTGAAGGTCGTCTGTGAGAGAATGTATCTCTTCATGGATTGCATCGTATTCCGGGCAATCCGGGCTGGTTGGGTATTCCTCCCATACCGTATTCCTCACGGTTTCGCAGTGCGGCTGTGCTAAAATCCCCGCCCTTTTTTCATCCAACGGTTTGAGTTTCAGCGCAAAGTCTTTCATCACGCGGCATGACGCTGTCACCGCCTGATGCCTCCCCGGCCCGGCCCCTGCTTTGCCTGGCAGGTCGGCGCATTCATCCGCGTAGCGAATCGCTTCATCCAGATTCCAATAATCCAAACCGGGCACGTGGTGATTGTATTTGACCAGGTACAAATACGGCACATGCAATGCGGCCATCAATTCATAAGAGTCATTATCGCTGTCCTGTTCAAGTTTGGCCTGCGCCATTACAGCGAAATAATATTTCAGCGCCTCGTCTGTTTTATCGGGGGACGCGCTGCCATCCAGCTTTCCGTCCGACCGCAGATAATTCGCTAAAAAATACCTGGCATGTATGCTGTGCGGCTCCCATCCGCCCGGCTGGTCCGCCAACAGGTACAGCTCGGGCAGTCCTTCGCTGTCTTTCCCTGAAATGACAAGGCATTCGTAGTACAAGTATCGTTCGTACATGTCTTCGGCATGTTTGCGGCCTTCGGTTAAATGCGAGGAGTCGCAAGACCAGTCTCCGCGCGTCATGGTTTGCGCCTGGCCGGCGGTTGAAAAGACTGCCAGCAGTAAAACGACCTTTGTGTGTGCCGGTATGTCAGTGATTTTAATCATGTTGGTTGCTCTCCTGCCGGGCCCGCTTCAACCGGCTGCGCATTGGAAGGACACCGGGACGGAAGAAATGCCACCGACGCCGGCTTGCCCGCCCGGCACAGCGCGCACGCCGCGCCGGGGACGGGTTGCAGGGATGACGGGCAGCGCCGGAAACGGCTGCCGCAGTCAGGAACCGCCCGGCAGCCCCGCCTTGAAACCACGCGGGGAGACTGCTGTAAGCGCTTGAAAATACTACATATTTATGGGGGGGGGGGGGGGGGGGGGGGGGGGGGAATTCAGGCGCGCCACATATTGATAGACGTGGCGCACCCTGCGCGCCGGCAGGGAGGCGCCGGCGTCCGGCATGCGTTTCGCTGTTTCAATTATCCCCATCAGTACTATATGATGAATTACAGTAAGCTGAATTTAATCTTCACCGGATATTCCGGATACTGGTGTAATTATACATTGACTGAAAATGTCTGGTTGTGAGTTTTTAAGGGAAACTGTGATAAAAACTCACACTACAGGCCGGAATGTTACTCACCCACGGCCGGCCTACGCAACGTCTGCATCACCCGGTATGCCGGACGACAATGCGGCAGCGAACAGCTCCCCCTGGTGAACGACGCTATCGGCTGGCCGCGGCGGATTGGGCGGGCAACCCGTCGGCGACGGATTGATCGTTCGAGGAGACCCGCAGCTGCAAAACGGTTTCCATCTTCCCTTTCAGGACAGCGACGTCGTCCGACAGGGTTTGTATATCGGCCCTGATAGCCTTGTTTTCCTGGCGCAGCATTTGAAGCTCGCCGGTCAGACGGTTGTCCAGCGCCTGAATCCGGCCGGTCAGACGGCTGTCCAATTCCTGAATCCGGCCGGTCAGACGGCTGTCCAATTCCTGAATCCGGCCGGTCAGGCGGCTGTCCAGCGCCTGGATCTGGCCGGTCAGGCGGCTGTCCAGCGCCTGGATCTGGCCGGTCAGACGGCTGTCCGATTCATCAATTCTGTCATTGATGTTATCAAAGAAGAAAAACATGGCCGTGATAATAATGCCGGTAATCCCGATGGCGGAACCGATGACGGTAATGGTTTCCTGGGAAAGTTTCATGGCAGGCATCCTCTGGTAGCTGAAGTATAGCAGGTCAGGCGCTGTCCGGGCAAATGAAATGAAAGAACAGGCCAGCCGGGCGGGGAACACGGGAGTAGGGACGCAAATGACGAACCATTGTGCGGCAATCGCTCAGGAAAACACGGCCGGCTCGAAGTCCTCCGCATTGATGATGCTGGCGCTGTCGCCGGTGGCCCGGATCACGAACAACCCGCGCCGCTCCGCATACTTTGTCACCGCGCCATCCGCCTTCAGGCAGGCCACCGCGCCGTAGATTGTATTGTCCCGGTACAGCGGCTGGTATATCGTGAAACGGCGCAGCTTGTCCGGGAAATGCGTCACGTCCTCGCTGCGCAAGGTGGTCTTCACCTCCACCACCACCACCTCAGCGCCGTTCCCGGCCACGATGTCGAACTCGTAATCCTCGCCGTTGCGGCGCCCGTACACGCGCTCGTGGATGGAGTCCACCGCCACCCGGCGTCCCCGCATCAGGGTCACCAGGTCGCCTTCCACCAGGCTCTCCACCAGCTCGCCCCACTGGCTGGTGAACACGCCTTTCATCTGGTTGATGCTGCGCTCTGAAGCCTTTATCTGCTTATTCAGGAACCGGTCGAGTTCCTGCTGCCGCTGCTCTGCTTCCTGTTGCCGCCGGTCGGCTTCCCGGAACTGTTCTTTCAGGAACCGCTCGGTTTCTTTCTGGCGCCTGGCCAGTTCTGCCGTTTCTTCCGACAGGGCGCCAAGGATGGCGCGGATGTCGTCAAAGGTGGGGGGCGTTTGTGTGGTATCGGCCATGGGGAATCCTCCTTGTTCCGGCAGTGTCTTCAAGATGACGTGGAATATAGCATAACGGGGGGAATGATTCAATTCCGTCCGTCTGTCAGGTCATCGTTGCATCCCGTGTCACGGGCCTGCGCTGGTCCCCGGACAGCGTCCTTTGGACAAACCGCCGGGCCGGTATTATATTTACCATCTACATATTGTTGACTCCGCTTCATGAAATCCTGGAAATTCACCACGGCAACCTTGCCTGAGCATGAGCAGGGGCAGGCCTGGCGCGACGCCATGGGGCGTTTATGCCTCCCGATCGGAGAATTACCGGACAAAGCGGGTTTTCGCGGCGAGATCTTCTGCATCGAATCTCCCCTGGGAATGGAGTTTGCCCTGGTAGACGCTGAGCCTCACGAGATTGCCGGACGTTACCTCAATCAGGACGAGGCAATCTGGTTGACCCTGCTGCTGGAAGGCGAAGCAACGCTCAGCTATAACAGCCAGCGGCTGCAACTCGTTCCGGGCGATATCGTGTACGGCCCCACCTACGTAGAGGCGGTTATGCGTTTTCCCCGGGACTACCGGCAATTGTTTGTGAAGGCGCAACGCCTGATACTCAGCCCCCGGGTGTTTGCCCCCTTATCCTTAAAGCTCGGCCATCTATCGGCACAATCCGGAATCAACCACGTCTTCTCCGGCATGATGCGGTCCCTGGCTGAAGTGATCGAAGACATTTCCCCTGAACAACTGCGCCCGGTGGAAACGGCGCTGACCGAATTCCTGATTACCGGTCTCGGCGATGAGAAGTCGGTATTCAGCCTGGGTGGGGTATCCGGCGCCAGGGCACACCACCTGCAGCGCATCTGCCAGAGAATAGAAACCCTGCTGTGTGAGCCGGACCTGACCATCGGCGTGGTCGCGCAGGCGGAGGGCGTGTCCACCCGCTACCTGCAGCGCCTGTTCACGGAAGCGGGAAACAGTTTCATCCATTACCTGCGCACGCGCCGGCTCGAACGCTGTCGCGCCGACCTGGCCAGTTCCCTGCATGCCGATTTATCTATCTCGGAAATCTGTTTCCGCTGGGGCTTTAACGGCTCCGCGCATTTCAGCCGGGCATTTCGCAAGGAATACGGCATGTCTCCCCGGGAATACCGGCGCCGGCAGGCAGAAGAGAGGACTGCATGACTCCGGAACGCGTAGATACGCTCATCAGCGGAGCGGTCATCGTCACCCAGGACGAGGGACGGCGGATTATCAGGGATGGCGCCCTGGCGGTCCGGGGCGATCGTATCGCCGCGCTCGGCAAACGAAGCGAGCTTGAGGACGAGGTTGACGCTGCCAGCGTGATCGACGGCGGGCGCTTCGTTATCACGCCGGGGTTTATCGATGCGCATATCCACATAACCGGCGACCCGCTGACCCGGGGCTACGTGCCTGACGACATCAGCGACGCCTTCGGCGACACCTTGCGGCGCTGGGTGATCCCCCGTTACCTGGCCCATACCCCCGCCGATGAACGTCTCTCGGCCCGGCTCGCGGCCGTCGAGATGCTGCGCGCCGGGACCACCTGTTTTCTCGAGGCCGGCACGATCCGGTACCTGGACGAAGTGGCCGAGGGACTTGTTGAGGCCGGGATACGCGGCCGTATCGGCGCCTGGGTTGAAGGCCGCGCATTCAGCCCGGAAGACGATGAAGCGGCATTGACCGGCAAGGCGATTCGCCTGCTGGAGCAGGAAGTGGCGCGTTTCCCGGCGGGTTCCGGCGCAAGGATCGCGGCCTGGCCCATCCTGATAGGCCACTCGACCAACACCGACGAAGTGTGGAGGGCCGCGAAAGCGCTTGCCGATGCGAATAATCTCGGTGTGTCCGCGCACCTGAGCCCTTACCCGGCGGACCCCGCCTGGTATCTTGATAACCTGGGGCGGCGGCCCGTTGCGCACCTGGCGGAAATCGGCGTGCTCGGTGACAATTTATGCCTGACCCACCTGGTCCATATAGACGACCGCGAGGCGGCGCTGCTGGCTGAATCACGGACCAACGCCATCCTCTGCCCGTTTGCCGCGCTGAAGGGCGCGTTCGGCATCAGCGCGCTGGGCCGCGCGCCTGAAATGGCGCAGGCAGGCATGAATATCGCACTCGGGACCGACGGTTACGGCTCGGACCTGATGCAGAAAATGGCCCTGGCCGCGGCGTTGTTCAAGGATGCCCGCCAGGACACAAAAATCTTTCCCGCCGGCCAGGCGCTGGACATGGCTACGCTGAACGGCGCCAGGGCATTGCAACTGCAGGACGAGATCGGATCAATCGCGGTGGGGAAGAAGGCGGATTTCGTCCTGCACGACACGGACCGGCCGGAATGGCGGCCCGTGCTCAACGTCCTGCAGCAACTGGTCTGGTGCGCGGACGGCAGAGGCGTGCACAGCGTCTGGGTGGACGGGGTGCGCGTGGTCGAAAACTACCGGCATACCCAGGTTGACGAAGACGAACTTTACGCAGCCGCACAGGTCGCAGGCGAGGCCATTATCAAACGCTCCGGTATCCCGGACGTCCGCGCCGGCTGAAGAGAACGGGCAAATGTAATATTATGCAATGGGTACTCTTTACCAGCCATTGGGGAGACAAGTTATGAACCTGTTCAGCGAAGAGATGCTCAGTGCGTTCAACGCATCCGTCCTGCCCACCGACGAGGCGTGCCTGCTGCCGCGCGAGGTTTACACGTCCGAAGAGTTTTTCCGGTTCGAGAAGGAGGCGATATTCTACCGGGAATGGCTGTGCGCGGGCCGGGTGGACCAGGTCCCCAACGTAGGCGATTACCTTGTCGTAACCATCCTGGATGAACCGCTTATCGTCGCCCGCACCGAACAGGGGATCCGGGTTATTTCCGCGGTGTGCCGGCATCGCGGCATGGTCCTGGCTGAAAAGGGAGGGCATTGCAGCCGCTTTACCTGCCCTTACCACCACTGGACATATAGCCTGGACGGGCGCTTGCTCGGCGCGCCGGAAATGGACCGGGCAATCGGCTTCAACAAGGCGGAACATAACCTCCCTTCCCTGCCCGTTGAAATCTGGCAGGGATTCATCTTCACCAGTTTCAATGAGCAGGCCGCGCCGCTGGCGCCGGCGCTGGCCGAGCTCGACCCCTTGCTGGATCATTTCGAATTGCCGCAGACCACCACGCGCACGGGCGCGAAAATTCCCGACCTGCCATGGAACTGGAAGGTGATGATGGAGAACTTCAACGACCCCTACCATGCCAGCCGCCTGCACGGACCGTTACAGACCTTCGCGCCCAGCGGCATGAGCGATTTTTTTGACTGGCGCGACGACATGAACCACATCTCGCGTATCCAGCACTTCACCGAAATTGACGGTTCGTTCAACCCGACGAAAAAATGCCTGATGCCCGTGTTTCCGAAATTGACCCTGGAGGAGCGTAAACGCGGGATGTTCATCCTGGTCCCGCCCACCCTGGCCCTGGCGGTGGTGCCGGACGAGATCGCTTATTTCATTATCGACGCACAGGGGGCCGGGCAGATCAGTATCGACATCAATTACTGTTTCAACCCGGATGCGCTGAAAGACCCGATGTTCGAATACCTGTTCGAACAGGCGGAAGCCGGCGTGAACAATTTCAACGTACAGGACGTCTACGCCGATACCATGGTGCAGAAGGGACTCAACTCCCGATTCGGCCCGCGCGGCCGTTATTCCTGGCAGGAGGGTACGCTACCCCAGTTCAACCGCTGGCTGGTGCAACGTTATCGCAGGCACTGGCCTTCATCGGAGCGCCCAGCAGGCGGGTGAACTGGTGGCGCCATGCAACGGACGGTTTGTCGGCCTGGGAATTGGCCAGCGCCTGGGGAGAAAAAGGCAGGACTCCCGGGATTTTCTCCAGCATCCGCTTGTCTTCTTCGCCTATCATCCGGTCGAATGCGATGATATCTTCGGCAGACACGCTGAAATCGTCATTGCGCCATACGACGAACGTGAAATACGACGTCAGATCGTCAATGGGCGCAGTCAACAGCAGCATGATGTGTTGCAGCCCCGAGTCATAAGTGATGGTGCTGCGTACGGTAAACGGCAGGTGAAACCCGGTTGTCATCTGCCGGCTGACCACCTCTCCGGTATTTCCTGAACTGAGCTCGGCGCCGGGCGGGTTGTCTGCCGCTACCTGGTATTTATAGCCGTAGTAGCCTCCTTCCAGCATTTCCAGTTCTATCTCCGGGACGGAACGCCGCTGATTGTTGCCGAAGGTGCCGGTATGGACCCAGGGGAAGTGGGAGATATCAAGGAAATTATCCGTCATGCGCATGGCGCATACCTGCCAGAGATCGACAGGGTTATTGATGCGCCGGAAAGACCTGTCCTGTTCCTCGGCAATGGCGGGCAGCTGTTTTGGAGAGTCGCCCGGGCAGACCCAGACCAGCCCATATTTTATGCTCGTATTGAAACAGTCCAGGTGAGCGTTGGCCGGAATGGGGAACGCGGGGTCGGCGGACGGGATGGCGACACACTTTCCCCCGCTGCCGTACGACCAGCCGTGGTAGCGGCAGGTCAGTACTCCTTTTTCGACGCTTCCGGCGGAAAGGGGCGCCTGACGGTGGGGACACCTGTCAGGCGCAGCGACGGCAGCGCCGGCGGAGTCCCGGTAAATGACGATATTCTCACCGAGCAGGACCCGGGCGACGGGCTGGTCGGCGATCTCCGCTTCCGTTGCCACGGCATACCAGTAGTCGCGCAGGACAGGATTATCGTAGAAAATTGCCACGCTTTTTACCCCTGTAATATCTATCCGCAGATGACGCACCCCTGCCTGAAGCATGCAGGGGCATGGATGAACGCAGATAACAAAAAACATGCCTTTCATCTGCGGTAATCTGCGTCATCTGCGGATAAATTAGCAATGATGGACAAAGCTTTCTTGCACTGATGCGCCCGCAGACTTTGCAACCAAATGGCTGGCAAACCTGGAAAGTAAGGGTCTTCCCGCTTATCATCGACAGGTATGGAAACGCCGGCGCCGCTTAACAAATCGTTATTCACCCGCCCTGCAGGCGTAGTCTTCGCCTGTACCGTAGGCAACGGGGTCAGCGTGACACCCATGGTGTACACGGTCTTCGGCCTGTTCCTGATCCCCATTTCGACGGAATTCGACTGGTCCCGTTCTGCCGTGTCGTTTGTCCTGTTTATCATCGCCGTTGCCGGGGCGATCAGTTATCCGATTGTCGGCCGCCTGATTGACCGCTACGGCGCCAGACCGGTTATCCTGACGGGCAACGTATTATTCGCTGTCTCCGTTGCTTCGGTGTCCCTGGTCGAAGCCAGCCGGTTCCAGTTTTACACGATCTACGCGTTAATCGGCATCAGTGCGGCGATCCCCAGTTCGGTGATGTTTACCAAGGTGATCGCGGGCTGGTTCGACCGGCGGCGCGGGTTGTTCCTGGGCATTGCGGGCGGCCTGGGCAACGGCATCGGCGCGGCCTTGTCGCCGCTGTTTGTCTTTGCGCTGATCAGCAGTTACGGTTGGCGGGCAGGGTTTCAGGGGATCGGCGCGGCCATCATCCTGATCGGGTTTCCGGTGCTGTACCTGCTGCTCAGGGACCCGCCGAAAGATACTATTCGGAGCGCGCGGGAATCCCTTGAAAAGACACAGGGATTGACGCTGACGGAAGCCCTGGGAACCCCTGCCTTCTGGATCATCCTGGCCGCCATTGCCCTGGGCGCGGGGTGCATGACTGCGATTTTCGCCCACGTGGCGCCGATGTTGCTGGACCGGGGCATACCGGCAGGCCAGGCAACCACCGTTCTGGCGACGTTTTCCCTGGTCACCGCCGGGTGGCAGATCGGTATGGGCTATATGCTCGATCGCATAGCCAGGCCGTGGATCGCCGCGCCTTTTTACCTGCTGGCGCTGGCCGGCCTGATCCTGCTGGAATCAACCTCCAGCTATCCGTTGCTGCTGTTGTCCGGCCTGCTGATGGGGCTGGGTCTCGGGACGGAATACGGGGTGCTGCCCTATTTCCTGTCCCGCTACTTCGGCACCAGGCACTACGGCGCCATTTCCGGGAGCATGTACGGCGTGATCGTCCTGACCCAGGGACTGACCCCGTTCCTGATGGACCTGGTGTTCGATGCCACCGGCTCTTATGATCTTGCAGTTATCGTTATTTGTGCCGGCCTGGTTGCCGGCGCCATACTGATAACCCGGCTGGTTCCATTCCACGCAGTACTCAGCGCCCACAGAAAACCGTGATTCTTATATTTGGGGTAAATCCAGGACACCCATAACATAAACACTCATTTAATTTATGGGTGTCCCAAATCAGGTTCCAAATATCCAGAATTAGCTATACTTTTATTCTGAGCCAAAATATCAAACATTGATTTTGTCAAATAACAGGGCGCATTTGTGCAAGTCCTGTTGCAGTTTTTGTCACAAAATTGAGCAAAAATACAACTTTGACAATAGGGGGCTGGAAATGATCAAGTTCGATAAAGACGCATATCGGCTGGTAAAGGTTTTCGTCGCCGGAGTTGTCACTTCAACCATGATTGCGCCGTTGCCTGTCCCGGCGCAGTCAGTCCTGGAGGAGGTCGAGGTGACCGCGCGCAAACGCGAGGTGCCGCTGCAGGATGCGCCCATTGCGGTATCCGTGTTCTCCGGCGAGAACTTCGACAAATCCAACGTGGTGAGGCTGGACAATTTCAACGGTTACGTCCCGGGGCTCGTTGTTGCGAAAAACGACGGCGCCGGCCGTGTCGTGACCATTCGCGGCGTCGGCTGGGAAACGGCGCAGAACCTCACGACGCAACCCAGCGTGCTGACCTATATCGACGGCATTTACCTTGCCAACCCGCTGGCGATGGGCCTGGATCTCGGTGACATAGAACGGGTCGAGGTGTTCCGCGGCCCGCAGGGCACGGAGTTCGGCCAGGGCACCACCGGCGGCTCCATCAATATCGTGACGAAGAAACCCCATACCGACAGGATGGAAGGCTCTGTCGAACTGAGCTACGGCACTTATGACAATATCCGCGGCCGCGCTTCGATCAATGTGCCGCTTTCCGACGCGTGGGCGTTCCGGGCCGCGGTCCAGAAGTACGAACGAGATGGCTTCGCGGAGATTGAAGGCGGCGAACTGGACGGCTACGACCTGGACGATGCCGATTCCTTCACCGGCAAGGTGGCGGCGCTGTGGCAACCGTCGGAAGACTTCTCCGCGCACGCACAGGTGTTCATACATGACGCCGACCACGGCGCCGCGGCGCAGAAGAACGAGAACGACCCCAACCCCGACACGCGCGAACTGTCGCAGGACTACCCCGGCATCTTCGCGCTGGAGAACTACAGCGCATCGCTGGTCATGGAATGGGCGGCCCCCATGGGCGTGACGGTCAAGTCGCTGACCGGCTGGCAGGTGCTCAGGAAGGAGCAATCGGTGGACGGCGACCGCCTGAATGAAGAGAACACTGCCCTCATCAATTTCGGTTTCTCATTCAATAACTGGGACATACTGCCGTTCTGGGACAACGATTCCGATGCCGTCAGCCAGGAGATCAGCATCAGCTACAGCGGCGAGCAACTGGATTGGGTAGTCGGCGGATATTACCTGCACCACGAGAACTTCAACGACTTCCTGGAGGCCACAGGTTCATCGCCGTTCTCGGCATCGCCGGCATCCCTGCCCCGTTCGCAACTTAACGCGCAAACCCTGCCGCCGTTCCAGTCCGATTTGAATTTTACCGAAGTCCGCACCGTCACCCGCGAGGACTACGCCGCCTACGGGCAGGCCACGTTCCGGGTGAACGAGATGTTCGCGGTCACCGCGGGCGTGCGTTACCAGGACGAGGACCAGCTCGATGAGACGTCCCAGTTCTTCGGCATTTTCGGGGACGGCCGCCGGGAAACGAACGATTCGAAAGTGACCTGGAAGGCAGGACTGGACGTGCATCTCACCGAGGACAACCTGGTCTACGGCCTGGTGTCCACCGGCTGGAAGAACGGCGGTTCCGGCAGTCCCGGGATATTCAAACCGGACCGGTTCAAGCCCGAGGAGGTCACGTCATACGAGATAGGCGCCCGCAACACGTTCCTGGACGGGCGCGTGCGCCTGAACGTCACGGCCTTCTACTACGACCACGAACACCTGCAGTTCACCTACGAGGACCCGGCGCCGTTTGCCGGGGGCACCTGGACCATTCCCGAGACGGAGGAATACGGCATCGAGTCCGAAATGAGCTGGCTGCTGGCCGAGGGCTGGCAACTCGACGGCATGCTGGCCTGGCAGGACGGCAAGGTGAAGTCGGACGTGTTCGCGCTCGACGTGGAAGATTTCCGGGCAGCGACAAGTCTCTTCGTACTGGGCCTGTTTACTTCGGGCGCGGTTGATGAACGCATCAGGATGAACAACGCCAACAATCTCAGGGGTAATGAACCACCGAAACTGGTGGATCTCATGGCAAGAGTCGCCTTGTCGAACACTCATAGCTTCTCGGACGGGTCCGTACTGGATTCGCGGGTGGAGTATGTACACCGGGGGGACTTCCAGGCCCGCATATTCAATCACCCCCGCGTGGACGGCGTACCCAGTTACGATATAGTCAACCTGTACTTCAACTACGACGTGGGCAACATGCCGCTCAGTCTGAGCCTGAGCGTTACCAATGTGTTCGACAAGAACGGCATCAATAACGTCTTTACCAACCCGTACGGGTTGTGGACCACGAGCTACGAGTACATCCCGCCGCGGGAGGTCATCGGTTCGGTCAGGTACAGCTGGAACTAGCCATGGGCGCCGACCAGCCCCAGCATGAGCTTCGGCCCACGCAACCCACGTGGACGCACCTGGCCCTGCATGTAAAGGATATCGACAAGGTAATCGCCTGGTACGAGGAGTTCACGCACCTGACGCTGCTGGCCCGGGAAGAGGACGAGGACGGATATTCCGCCTGGCTTGGCGACAAAAGCCAGAGCGACAGTCCTTTCATCCTGGTGCTGGGCCAGTTTTTCCCCGGGCATGATCCGTTCGCCCCTGTTGAGCATCCCACCCTGGGACCGTTCAACCATATCGGCATCGAGGTGCCGGATAAACAGACCGTCGATGACATAGCCGCCAAAGCGAAGGACGCCGGTTGCCTGATCCTCGGCCCGCAACAGATGCCGAAACGGATCGGCTACATCTGCTTTGTGCGCGACCCCGAAGGCAATATGGTGGAATTCTCTTATGACCAGGGGGTCTATGAGAAGGCCCGCGAGGCGTGGGGCGGCAACGGATAAGGCATACTCGTCATTTCGGCCCCTCTCGTCATCGGCACAAGCCGGAATCCGGAATCCGCGCCCAACCATCGGGCGGCAGTTGCAAAACAGCGAAAACCCTTACTCCAGACCAAACAGCCCCAGCAGTTCCTTGCGGCTCATTCGTGTCGAAAGGTCCATCGACACATCATCAACCAACAGGTCGAACAATGCCTGCTTTCGTTCCAGGATCCGGTCGATACGCTCTTCGATGGTATCCTCACAGGTATATTTGATCACGTTCACTTTGACTGTCTGGCCCAGGCGGTGAGTCCGATCCTCGGCCTGCCGCTCCACGGCCGGGTTCCACCAGCGGTCCAGGTGGAATACGTAGGATGCTTCCTGCAAATTAAGGCCGAGGCCGCCTGCTCGCAATGATATGATCAGCGCCTTGTGAGTCACTCCGGTCTTGAATTGATTTATAATGCCCGAGCGGCGCTCCGCTGGCATATCCCCTGTCAGGGTCAGCGGGTTGAACGCCCGCAAGTGGTTGGCCGCAGCCGCCACGCCCGAGGTGTTGCTCGTGTACTGAGAGAAAACCAGGGCCTTGTGGCCCCGAGCCGCCAGTGTCCTCAGCCTGTCCCCGATGTCATCCAGCTTGCTGGACGCGCCGGTCCTGGGGTCGGCGTTGCAGATTTGCTTCAACCGGGTGATCAGCTCCAGCACGTGCCTGACGCCGACTTCCGCGCCGAGCGACCTCAGGTAAACGATCCCCTCGCGTTCGGCCTTTTCGTAACTCTCTCGCTGTTCCCGGCGCAGAGGGATTGTCAATCTGGTCTCGAGCTTCGGAGGCAGGTCGTCCAGCACGTCCTCCTTCTTGCGCCGCAGCTGCAACTCAGCGTGCCGCAGCAGCAGCGACGCGCCGGGGCGATAACGTTTGCGCGGTATTCCCTCGTCATGGTCGACGAACTCCATGATGGATGCCAGTTCCTCCTCGTCATTCTCGATGGGAGTGCCGGTCAACGCCCACGATCGCGTCCTCGGGATACCCTTCGCGGCTTCGCTCGTGTCGTTGCGATTCTTGATTTTCTGGGCTTCATCAAGCACAACCACGTCCCATGCTCCCTTGAGACCCCGGCACGCCGCAAGCAACCCCGCGTCCGAACGCATGACGTCGTAGCTGACCAGTGTAACGTCCGTTCCGGCCCTCCATTGCCATGCCCGGTCATCCGCTGAGCCGCGGATGATGATTGCGCTGAGCTCCGGCGCCCAGCGCGCCAGCTCCCGCCGCCACTGGTCCAGCACACCGGCCGGGGCTACCACGAGGCATGACTCGATTTCTCCCCTCACCCTGAGAATCCGTAGCGACGCAATGGGTGTACGACAATTTTGTGAGATGAGGGTCATTATATACCTGCCCGACGTTCCCGGAAGTCATCGAAACGGTTATTGAGGATAGCACACCTGAGGGCCAGGATGGCATTGGCCCCGTTGACGGTCCAGCGCATGCCCCCGCGTTTGAAGCGGGTGGCGACCACGTGCTTGCAGGCCCCCTCGACCACCCCGGTCGTTATGCACAGTCCCATTGCCCGGAAGCGGGGATAATCCATACGTTCGCGGTTGTTCGTGATATAACTGCTGCACGCGCCGGCTTCCGGGCAGGCGGGGTGCTCTGCCAGGGCGGCCAGCAGGTCATCGATACGGCCCTGGTCAAGTTCGTCCCGGCGTTGCTTTCCCCACTGCCCGGCCAGGTCCGTGCCGGCGCCGTAGATGGCCCTGGCCGCCTCAAACAGGTAGCCCTTGGCGTGGAAGATATCCACAATCTGTATGGCATCGGGGAAGAGTTCGTCGGCGAGGTTCCAGATCCAGGGCGCGCCGTCACCGAGGATGACCCGGCGCCGGGCCTGGTCAAACCCGCGCCGTCGGGTTTCCCGCAGCACCCGCTGTGCAAACGGCGCCAGGTCGGCGTCGGTGTCCGCGCAGGCGACCGTTTCAATGGCGGCGTTGACGCTGACCGTGTCCGGGTCGCGCAGAGGCCGGTTCTCCTCGTCACACCCCGCGCTGGCCCACACCACCGCCAGCTTGGCTTCCCGGGTCTTCGCCGAGCCGTCCGGCTGTTTGCCCCGGCGCCCGGCGGTCTCGGCCTTGCGCACCGGGACACCGGTGCCGTCCATGCCCAGGTACAGCGTGTCGGCGGGCGCGGCGTCAGGCGCCACCGTACTGTGTTCATCCGCGGCAATGGCGCGCCCCGGCGCCTCGGCCTGGCGCTCCACCTGCTTGGGGTCAACCGTCAGGCCCGCCAGCTCACGCAGCAAGGCGCTGCTCTCGGCAAAGCTGACCCGCGCCGCACTCACCCCCACCATGCGCAACACCGCCGGCGACAACGACGTCCCCGCCAGCCCCAAGGCCCGGTCACGGGGGTAAAAGCCGGCGTGACACCGGTCGCAATGATACCGGGCGCGGGTCAGCGCCAGGAGACCCAGCGCCGTCACAAAGGTCTTCCCGCGCCGCCCCGCATACCGGGCCGGCGCCCCACAGCGGTCACAGGACTGTCCCGCGTGCGCATCGCTGTGGTCTGCATTCAGGCGCCGGGCAAGCGCTTGTCCCATGACCTCAAGGGCCACGCGCCGCCCCGCCGTCTCAATGGCCTCGAAATCCAACGCCTCAACGGGTCCCTCGCCCAGCAACCGGTCGACGTCAGCCCGGAGCGCCGTGTCCACGGCGCCGGTCAGGCCGTCAGCGTTTTTTTTTCAGGGGTGGCTGACGTGCCGCCCGCCAGCTGTGCCTGGCACAGCCGGTCGCTGACCTCTATCAACTCCGCCGTCAGCGCCCGCAGACGCTGACATTCGGCGAGTTGCTCCCGGGTGCGCGCCAGGGCCTCGACCGGGATCGCTCGAGTGTGCATCTTGCCCTTTACCAGGCGCGACAGGAACCAGTTCGGGCCATGGCCCGGGTCCCCCGGTTGCGCACAGTGGCAATTGGGTTTGCCGCATTTGCGGTAACGGGATTTAAGCGAGCCCGGGCGCAACTCGCCCAGGTTGGCCAGTGATTGGCAGAGGGCATCCCGGCGCTGCAGCAGGTCGTTGTAGTCGGCGGTATGGGACATAAGGCTTCCTCCGTATCTGGCATATTATAAGTATGACAGATATTACCGGAATCCGCCCCTGTTTACCACAATTATCCCGACTTATCACAAAATTGTCGTACACCCCACCCAGTCAGTTACCGGGATAGCTTGGGTCATCCGTCGCTCTCGCTGAACCGGATTCCATAATACTCGGCGTTACCGCCCTCCGGTCCGATGAAAGAGAACAGGTCGCGTGAACGCTTCCGGGTTCCGGTAGATGAGGGGAAAGAGACTATGGCGCCATTCCTGGTGCGTCGCGGCCCGTTCGAATCCAGCATGTACAGGTCGCGAGCGAAGTCATTGCGATCATAGTCGCGAGCAGCGCCAGGGAGAGACGTCATCAGCTTATAGATCCTGGCGAGGGGCACAACGCTCCCGCTTCTCGACGACAAGATATCCGAAGACGATCTATCCATAATATCGGTGTAAACGCTATACAAAGACTCAAGAAAGCGTTGCGGAGGAAAGCCGCTGGATTTTTTCTGGTTCGCAAGGAGCAGGTCGACAAGATACGAAGGCCTTACCGTGAACACTCTTTTTTTATCCACTCTCACCGCACGTTCCGCCGGAAGTATCCGTACAATAGACGGATAGGAGATCAAGAGTTCGTCCTGCTCATGGATTCTTAACCCCTTTGCGTCTGCAACGGCTTTGATAGCGTCGGTATACTGTTCGCCGAAAAGCAGTTGTTCTTCCTCGTCCGAGAACGGCCAGCAGGAGCCGGCGTTCGAGACCTCTTCCAGGAGAGACGTCAAGGCGTCATTCAACTTCTCCCGGCAACGTTTGATGCCAGTTATGTTGCCGGTTTGCGCGGCCTTCGCCAACGCGCGGGCCTGCGAGACCACGTTGCCAGCGCACTTCCGTGCCGCCTCGGCGGCCCTTTCAGTATCACTGCAGGCTTGTTCGAAGCTGACCACCGCGCACGCTACGAGAGATAACCTGCCCCGGATATTAACGCCTTTGGATGCGCTGAGCGCACTCTACCGACGATAGGTGGCCGGGCGCCACGCGCGACCGGCGGGGTAACTGCTAAAGACGCGGGGTAGTTTACTGACATTCTTCATTCATCTCCAGAATAGTTTCAGTACAGCATACCATGATTAACCTGCCGCTGCCAGAGACATGCCAGAGGACCAGCAATTCCCGCTAACCCGAATATCTCACTTGATGCGAAGATCACACCGCTTGGACGGAGGATACTCGGCCTCGCCCGAGAACAGGACCCGAAGTGACAGCCCTTTCATCCTGGCACTGGGCCAGTTCTTCCCCGGGCATGACCCGTTTGCCCCCGTAGAGCATCCAGTCCTGGGACCGTTCAACCATATCGGCATCGAGGTGCCGGATAAACAGACAGTCGATGAGATAGCCGCCAGGGCGAAGGAGGCCGGCTGCCTGATCCTCGGCCCGCAACAGATGTCCAAGCGCATCGGTTACATCTGCTTTGTGCGCGACCCCGAAGGCAACATGGTGGAATTCTCCTACGACCAGGGGGGTCTATGAGAAGGCGCGTGAGGTGTGGGGAAGCAGCGCAGACTGA
The DNA here is from genome assembly GCA_965204045.1 of Gammaproteobacteria bacterium. Classification (GTDB taxonomy): domain Bacteria; phylum Pseudomonadota; class Gammaproteobacteria; order Eutrophobiales; family Eutrophobiaceae; genus JAAXHV01. Next base: position 1,628,149 of record CBDBDW010000002.1, on the reverse strand, counting down.
AGGGGAATCAGCACGCTCCCTTGCTCCATTCTCATCAGGGAAAACCAACACACGCCTTCATCCGAAAACGGTATAATAGTGCGCGTGACTAAGAGAAGCGTGTACCTGGAAACAAGTTTTGTCAGCTACCTGACCAACCGTCTGAGCCGGGATATCGTTACGGCGGGGCACCAGGTGATTACCCGTGATTGGTGGGAGATTCGCCGGGATCATTTTGAATTATTTGTCTCTGAAGTCGTGAGAGACGAGGTTGCACAAGGCGACCCGGAGGCCGCCACTGCACGGCTGGCTGCATTGGAAGGTATCCAGTTACTCGATGTTACCGATACCGTGATAACCTTTGCAGAGAGTTTAATCAGCAAACGGATAGTGCCGGCCAAGGCGGCGACCGACGCGCTGCATATCGGGTTGGCATGTGTGAATGAGATGGACTACCTGCTTACCTGGAATTGCGCGCATATCGCCAATGCGCAATGTTTCAGAGCAATAAGAGCCCATAGTGAAGACCAGGGGTACATTGCGCCAATAATCTGTACCCCCGAAGAATTATCAGGAGAGTATGCCTATGACGTGGAAAGATCCAATCGTTGAAGAAGTTCGAGAAATACGAGACCGGATAGCGGCGCGCTTTGATTACGATGTAAAAGCGATAGGTCGTTATTACCAACAAAAACAACGCGAAAGTAAGCGCAAGAATATCTCATACCCACCGGGATCATCGACAGCCACGGCTTCTACCTGAACAACGGAGTAAGCGGACTTTGGGTCCCGGTAGGCGGGGCTTCCTCCTCTTGAGCCCGGGGATGCCGGCCGTTGGGTAGCTGTATGCTTCAGGCATGACCAATTCGTGCCGCAACAGCATACCTGGGGCAATCCAGCCGAGCGGCAAAAGGAAATTCTTGCCTTGTTGGAGCAGACTAATGATGGTCTGACCCTGCGTGGATTCTGCAGCCTGTTAGCCCCCTACGCCAGCATGCGTCAAGTAAGAAGGACATTAGCAGCATTACGGGAGTAGAGACTGGCCGTAACAACGGGCCAGGGGCTCCGCAGCACGATAGCTGCGTATTCGTGAGAAATAGATATGAAAAAGCTTCGTGTAATTTTGGGGGTCTTATTCTGTAAATCGCCTCTCCTGATTATCTGGAGAAGACTTGAAACCGGAGCGAATTATGATGCCGGATGAGGGCCGGTCACTATCGTCGAGCACAAAAACCCGGCAGACAGGGATTCCATAGAGAAGGGCATTACGGGGTTACGGCGCTATGAGTTGGAGACTCCCGAACCGGTGGGGTCGGCGCAGCTTTTCAACGTGGCCCACCTGCTCGACTACTGGTACGGCGTCACCTGGAACTTATCGCGCCGCCAAGGTAGCTGGTGTTGAAGCGATCTCACTGGCCCAGGAGGCGGAGGCGCTTTTGGACCGCTTTCCGAACGCAGCTTTAAACGCCGACGAACAGCGGAGGCTGCGGATCATCCTCTTCTTGCCCTTGAGGGAGCGGAACGCCTTCGAATTGTCGAGATCATGCTCAAAATTATGCTCGATAACGAAACCGATGAATATTCGTGAAGAGAAACGTCGAGTCTTGCGTAATCGTGTCAATTTCTGGGCGCTGCAACTGGGTATTCATCCCAGGATCGTGCGAGTCCGGTCCATGACCAGGAAGTGGGGTTCCTGCTCGACCTCCGGGATAGTCACTTTTGCTATAGACCTGGCTGAACAGGAACCGGGGTTTCAGGACTTTGTCATCGCGCATGAGCTCTTGCACCTGCGAGTACCCAACCATGGAAAACTGTTCAAGGCGTTGATGACCGTTCATGTGCCTGACTGGAAGACATATTCAACGGAACAGCGGCGCGTCAGTAAAGCCATAAATCACCGGTTTACGGCTCCAGCAGGATCTTGCCGATGAAGTCACCGCTGAGCAGCTTCTCCTGCGCCTTCCCGCCCTCGGCCAGGGGGAATACGCTGTCCACGACCGCCTGGAAATCGCCCGCACAGTACTGCTCCCAGGCCGGCCCGAATTCCCCGTAACGAAACGGGTCGGATCCCAGGATTTTCAGACCCATGTTGAACAGGTAGTCCAGGTTCGGGATAAGCGCCGTATTGCCGGAGGTGTTGCCGCAGGTCACCAGCCGCCCGCGCGGCTTGAGCGCCATCAGTGAAGCCTCCCATAACGCCTCGCCCACGTGGTCGAACACCAGGTCAACACCGGCGCCACCGGTCATGTCCCGGGCCCAGGCCGCCACGTCGATGGTGCGGTTATTACAGGTGTCTTCAGCGCCCAATTCCATGGCCATTGCACATTTTTCACTGCTGCCGGCGGTTGCCAGCACGGTCGCCCCCGCCTGAACGGCCCATTGAATGGCGGCAACGGACACACCGCTGCCGGCGGCGTGGATCAGCGCCGTCTCCCCGGCCTTGAGTCCGCCTATCCCGAACAGGGCGTGATGCGCGGTCATCCAGCAGGTGGGGAAGACTACGGCATGGCGCCACGACATGCTGTCCGGAACCGGGTACAGGTGGGTCTCCGGCGCCAGGCATCTCTCCGCGTAACCACCTGAGACGGTGCCTCCTATTACCCCGAGAATGCCGTACAGGTCGTCCATGTCAACCAGCTTTGAACCTTCGGGCACCTCAGACATGGAAGGGTTAACCAGCACCCGGTCGCCCGGTCTGACCCTGGTCACGCCTGGACCGGTCTCGATCACCGTACCTGCAACGTCCAACCCGGAAATGTGCGGCAGGCTGAATCCGGGGATGGTGAACCAGCCGTTGCGCTGCGCGACATCCAGGCGGTTTACCGTGGTTGCCGCGACCTCGATCACGGCATCCCGCGGTCCCGGTTCGGGGTCGGGCACGTCCCGGTAACGGAGCACTTCCGGTCCCCCGTATTCATCGTAGATCAATGCTTTCAAACTGTTCCTCCCGTGGTAATCGGGGACCGGTTTGAAATCTGTCCCCGTTTCTGCGCGTCAGATAACAAATAATTCGACATGCTGGTATGATAAACATGTCATATTGAAGGTCAAAACCTTTCTTTCGAGTAACAGGGGACAGCTTTGAATCCGCCCCCGTTCCCCGGATACATGACGGGTACCCATACACCGGGAGAGAAACCATGGCAACACCCAGCCCGGCTATGCTGATGCCGGACACAGACAATCTTGATGCAGGCCTGGGCCCCCTGACGGACGGCGAAGTCAGCCTGCGTTCCTGGTTGCGCCGGCTGCATGGCGCGGATCAGCTCAGGCAAATTCAATGCGAAGTGGATTCCAACCTGGAACTGGGGGCGATTACCCGCATCAACCTGGGCCTGGCAGGGCCTGCCCTGCTGTTCGGGAACTTAAAGGATTACCGGAATACCCTATCGACCCGTTTCGTGACCTGCGGGCTGGGCAATAAACGGCAGCTGTGCGCATTGCTGGACCTGGCGCCGGAAACGAGCGACAAGGATATCGTCTGCCACCTCAAAAATACCTACTCCAATCCCGTGGAGCCGGTCATTGTCGGAGACTCGCCGGTCAAACAGCACATACTGACAGGCGCTGCCATCGACCTGAACCAGTTCCCCGCGCCCGTCTGGCAGGAACTGGACGGCGGGCGTTACCTGAATACCTTTTGCGGCATCGTAACCAAAGACCGGCATACCGGCAGGGAGAATATCGGCCTTTACCGAGGGCAACTCGTCGACAGGAACCACATTGCCAAGGTCATGCTGCCGACCCAGGGCGGCGGCGGACACCTGACCGGTTACCGGCAGAACCGGGAGAAAATGCCCGTCGCCATCGCCTACGGCGCCCATGACGTGGTGCCGTTCTGCGCCGGCAGCCCGTTTCCGCGCCACGTATGCGAATGGGACATGATGGGCGCCATCCTGGGCAGGCCCGTAGAACTGGTCAGGTGTGAAACTGTTGACCTGGTCGCGCCGGCAGGCGCCGAAGTCATTGTAGAGGGTTACCTGGACCCGGATCCCGGCACTTACCGCATGGAAGGCCCGTTCGGCGAGTACCCCGGTTACGCCGGCGGCACGCCGTCGCCCAAACCGGTACTGGAAGTAACCTGCATTACCCACCGGGACGATCCCATCATGCGCGGCACCCTGGAAGGCTGCCGCCCCGGCTTCCCGTCCGAGGATTCCATCCTCTGTTCCTACAGTTGGTCGGCCATCTTCTGGAACATGCTGGAAGCAGCCGGGGTTGTTGGCGTCACCGATGTCTGGTGCCCTCACGTCTCGACCGGCACGCACATCGTGGTGCAGATCCGCAAGCAGTACCGCGGTCACGCCCAGCAGGTGGCCATGGCCCTGTGGGGGACCAGCGCGGCCCAGTGGTTCTTCAAACACGTGCTGGTGGTGGAAGAGGATATCGATATCCGCGACCCCCTGGCGCTGGAGTGGGCCATCGCATTCCGCGTCAATGCCGGCATGGACCAGGTTATGACATTCGGCCCGACCTTCGGTTCCCCGCTGGACCCGTCCGTCTCCCATGACGTGCTGGACATGCCGCGCTTCCGCACCGGCAAATGGACCCGGGTGCTGGTGGACGCCACCCGCAACTGGGAACTGGCCGAAAACGAGGACTGGGACGGACAGAGCTTCCCGCCGGTGGGCAAGCTGGAACCGGAACTGGAGCAGAAAATCCGCGATCGCTGGGAAGAATACGGCATCGGCATCCCCTACCTGGACGAGGACAAGCGGGAACAACTGACCCTGGCCAACCTGCGGGACGTGTTGCCGTTTATCTGACCCGCATTCAGGATACAGGGGTCAGAGTAAGCTTACTCTGACCCCATCTATTGCTGAAACTGCATCAGTTCAGCGGTTCATCAGTTTCGTAAAGTACTGTTCCAGCCTGTCCATGGCCTCTTCAATGCGTTCGATGGGTTCGGTGCCGAAGCAGATGCGCAGGTGGCCTTCGCCGGTGTCGCCATAGAAGGTGCCTTCCTCCACGACCACGTGCGCCTGTTCCAGGAGTTCATCGGCGATCTGCTCGGACGGCACTCCCGTGGCCGAGACGTCGGGGAAGGCATAGATGGTCCCTTCAGGCATCCTGCAACTGACACCGGGCATGGCGTTCATTCTCCTGACGACGAGATCGCCGCGGCGCCTGTCTTCAGCCACCATCTCCCGCACGCAATCCTGGGAGCCCTTGATGGCGGCATATCCTCCTTCCTGTATGAACGTGTTGAGATGGGCAATATCATTCATGGTGATTTTCATGATGGCCGGCATGAACTTTATGTCCGCCACGATATATCCCATGCGCCACCCGTCCATGGCATAGGCCTTGGTAAACGCATACATGGTGAGGGTGCGTTCCTTCATGCCGGGCAGGGAAGCGATACTGATGTGCCTGTTGCCGTCGTAGGTGATCTGTTCATACACCTCGTCCGCCATGACCAGCAGGTCGCGCCGTCTGGCGACGTCCGCCAGGGACTCGAGTTCTTCGTACGTGAACACCCTCCCGGTCGGGTTGGCAGGATTGACCAGGGCTATCATCCTGGTGTTGGGCGTCACGGCCCGTTCGATGGCCGCTGCGTCGATGCGAAACCCGTTTGCCTTATCCAGCGGAACCGGCACCACCTTGCCGCCGGGCAATTCGATTTTATTTACATGCTGGGGATAATAAGGTTCCAGCACGATGACTTCATCCCCGCTGTCAATCGCCGCCATGCAGATGGCAAAGGCAGCATGGGTCACACCGCTGCAGACGAGAATCTCATCGGCGCCCGCTTCGATGTAGTTTCGTTCAAACACCTTCTCCGCCAGCGCCTCCCGGAACTTCTGCAGCCCGCGAAAATCGCTGTAATGGACCTGCCCCTCATCCAGGGCCTGCTTGGCGGCTTCCTTGATGTGCGCCGGCGTATCGAAACTGGGCATGCCGACCTCGAGGTGTATGACATCGATCCCCTGCTCCATCATCGGTATTGCCTTTTCATACATGCCGAAGGATTTGGTCGAGGATTCAGTTATCCGTTTTGCCGGCCATTTCATTTAAATATCTCCGGGTTATTTGAAAGTCATGCCTGGCTGCCGCGCAGTTGCGCAGTCTCATCCTGCGCAATGCTGTAGCCCGTAGCCGGGCCGTTGTGATGGATGGCGAGCCCGTATTTTTCCCGGGCTGCCTCGACGGATACCAGGCCGTTACGCACGTCACGCAGCACGGCCTCCGGGTCACGCTGCCGGGGGTCGCCGAATCCGCCGCCGCCGCTGGAGATGATGGTCATGGTATCTCCCTGCATTAGTGTGTACATGCTGTTGCCGTCGATCTCCTCCAGGCTGCCGTCGGCATGCTCCAGCGTCATCCGGTGCGGGACCGCGCCCTGCCCGTCCCGGATACCCAGGGGCGCAGTAAAATCACGGGCGCCGCTGCCGAAATTCGCGCAGGCGATGTTGTCGCCATCAATGGCAAAGGTGTAACGTACCCCGAAACCGCCGCGCCACTTGCCGGCGCCGGCGCTGTCCGGTTCTATTTCATATTCGATTACCCTGTACGGTGTCACCAGTTCGTGCAGTTCGGGGTCCGGCGCGCGTAGACCGCCCAGGGTAACGGGCGTGCCCACGTGGTCCCAGCCGTCATAACCGTTTACCGCGCCGCCGCCGCCCTTGCTCATGAAGTGGATATCCGCAAAGAAACGGCCGTTGCCGGGATGTATTCCCATGGTGGCCGGCGCGCACCAGCGCCCCCACAGCGCCGGCACCTGGTCCGGTATGACCTGCGCCAGGGCCAGCCAGGTTGCTTCGATCATGGCCTCGCCGACACATAAGGTACAACATGAAGTCGGCGCCGGTTCCGTCGCGTTCACGATCGTCCCCTCCGGCGCGACGACGTGCAGGGGCCTTACTGCTCCGTCGTTGAAGTCGATATCGTTGCTGATGGCGCCGGTCGCGAACAGGGCGAGGTGGCTCATGGCATTGGTGTTCGGCAAGGTGCTGTTTATATAACCGACAGACTGTGGGTCGCTGCCGGTGTAGTCAAAGGTGACGTTGTCACCCTTGATCTTCAGGGTGAGGCGCACCACCGGGCTCTTGTCGAACTCGATGCCGTCGTGGTCGATGGCGCGCTCCGCATAATATTCGCCGTCCGGTACGGCGGCGATGTCGGCGCGTACCCGGCGTTCGGTGGCATCCAGTATTTCCGCGGTGGCGAAGGACAGGGTTTCCGCGCCGTACTGGTCGAGCAAGGCGGTCAGCCTCCTCTCTCCCAGGTTGACCGCACCGATCTGGCACTGTATGTCTCCTTCCACCAGATCCCGGGCGCGCACGTTGAGCAAAATGAAATCCAGCACATCCTCCCGCAGCACGCCTTTATCGGCAAGACGCAGGCAGGGGATGCGCAGGGCGTCCTCCCAGGCGTCCCGGGCCTGGGGGTTGTAGCCGACCACACCGCCGCCGCCCATGTCGGCGTGGTGGCCCTTGGACAGCAGCCAGTAACGCAACTGCCCGTCGCGGAATACCGGTTTCATTACGTTCAGGTCCGGCGGGTGGTTGTTGCCGCGATAAGGGTCGTTGAGTACGAACAGGTCGCCTTCGTGGATGTCTCCGGCAAAACGCTCTGCTATGGCCTTGGCGGTAAACGGGGTGGAAGCGGCAATGTCGGGGATGTAAATGGTTTGCGCAACCAGTTCCGTGTTGTTGTCGAAGATGGCGGTAGTGAAATCCCGCGCTTCGGAAAATATCGGCGAACGGGACGTGCGCAACATGGTCTCACCCATTTCCTTGCAGATGGATGACAGCCGTGCGCTGATGATGGCGACGTCTACGGGATCTATCTGGTTCATGACATTATTATACTCATTCTCATATCATTCCGGCATCGCGCCACTCCGGCATCGCGCCACTCCGGCATCGCGTCATTCCGGCATCGCGCCATTCCCGTGAAAGCTTGTCCCCGTATGGAGTTGGGCGGGGACGGGAATCCAGCAGGCAACAAAACTCCTTATAAGGAATGTTTTTTCACTGGATTCCCGCCTGCGCGGGAATGACGAACTATGATGCGGCATTATTTATGTCGTTGTGTATAATTCTTTGTTTCAAGCAGGTAATTCCCCCACTCATCGCATCCCAGTTGAGTATCACCGGGCAATACGATGGTCGTCGTCGGCTGTTCGATGATAGCCGGACCCGGCAGTTGGTTGCCGGGACGCAGGGCGAGTCCGTCGTAGACAGGCACGGTCGTCATTCTGTTGTCGAACCAGGCCGGTCGTTCCCCCTTGCGGGCATGGTCGGCCGCGGGACTGCCGAGTTTATGTTTCTGTGTTTTCGGTTTCTTCGTGGCGCCCGCGGCGCTGAGGCGCAGGTTGATAAGTTCCACTTCCGCGTGGGGCATACTGTAACCGAAGCGGTCGTCGTGGAGGCGGTGGAACCGGCTGACCAGTTTCTCCCACGCTTCAGTATCAGCTGCGCCGCTGTCGAAGCCGGATACCTCGACCTCGTTGAACTGGCCGACATAACGCAGATCGGCGGAGAAATCCAGGGTGACGTCAGTGTCACGAACCTGTTCTTCCCTGAACGTGGCGAGGGCCATCTCCCGCATGGCGTGAATGGATTCATGGATAATCGCGAAATCCACCAGCGACCCGACCATGGCGCAGGTGCGTATATAGGTATGCTTCAGGTCCGACAGCAACATGCCGGCCGCGCAGAATACCGAGGATTCCCGCGGCACCAGCAAGGTGTCGATGCCCAGTTCCCGGGCAATGGGCACCGCGTGTATCGGTCCGGCGCCGCCGGCAACGATCATGGCGAACTCGCGCGGGTCCAGGCCGCGCTGTACCGTAACCACCGTCACGGCATTGCTCATGATCGAGTTCGCCACGCGGTAAATACCGTAGGCGGCATCCGTCACGGACAGGCCCAGGGGGTTGGCAATGTTGCTTTCTATGGCATTTACGGCCGCGCCACGGTCCAGTTTCATGGCCCCGCCGTGGAAGTAATTTTCATCCAGGTAACCCAGCACCAGGTCCGCGTCCGTTACCGTCGGCTCGGCGCCGCCGTGGCCGTAACAGGCAGGTCCGGGATCGGCGCCGGCGCTGGCCGGGCCTACGCGCAACATCCCGCCGTCATCCACAGCCGCGATGGAACCGCCGCCGGCGCCTACGGTGTGGATGTCCAGCATGGGTACCGCTACGTGAAAACCGCCCACTTCGTTTTCCGAGGTGACAACGGCGCGTTCATCCTGTACCAGGGCAACATCGAAACTGGTGCCGCCCATGTCCACGCTGATGATATTCCGGTAATCGTGGGTGCGGCCATAGTGAATTCCGGCGCCCGGACCGCCGGCAGGTCCCGACAGCAGGGTATTGACGGCAAAGCGGCTGGTCACTTTCGGCGACATGCAGCCGCCGTTGGACTGCATGATGTTCAACGCGCTGCCGAAGCCGTTCTCAGCCAGGCGCGTTTCCAGGTTTTCCAGGTAGCGGGCCAGAGGCGGCCCGGTGTAGGAATTCAGCGCGGTGGTGCTGTGCCGTTCATACACCCGTATCTGCGGCAATACTTCGCTGGACAGCGAGATGTACACCCCGGGCAAGGCTTCCTGAAAGATTTCCCGCGTGCGCCGTTCATGCACCGGGTTGAGGAACGACCACAGGTAGGAGACTGCAACCGCTTCGACCCCGGCATCGCGTAATACTGCGGCGGCTGCATACACATCCTGTTCCGCCAGGGGGGTGATGACCCGGCCGTTGGCATCTATCCGTTCCGTTACCGTCAGGGTCAGCGCCCGCTCGACCAGGACAGGCGGCGGCGCCAGTTCCAGGTCATAGCGCTCTCCGGTCTTCATCCCGCGCCGCAACGCCAGCAGGTCGCGGAAGCCCCGGGTGGTGATGAAGCCGGTGTGGGCCCCGGTACGGGTAAGCACGGCATTGGTGGTGATCGTGGTCCCGTGGACAATGGCATCCACCCGTGAGAGAAAGTCCTGCAACCCGATACGGCTGTCCTGCGCGGCCTGTTCCAGCGCGGCAAATACCCCCAGGCTGGGGTCGGCGGGCGTAGTAGGCGACTTGCAGATGCGCGTCCTGCCTTCCTCATCGCAGACCAGCAGGTCGGTGAAGGTGCCGCCGACGTCAATACCGATTTGATAACCCATGTTTTTTCTTTATTCCGTAGCGGTGTATTGAACCGGGACGGATTTGAATTCTCCCCGAACCGATATGTCCACGACCGGGACATGGTATAGGAAAACGGCAACCAATTGGAAGCATGCCGCCTGTTCCCGCCCTCAACCTGTGTTAAAATTTTTCAGTGTATCCGCACCTGGCGCGATAGTGACATGACAAAACAACCGTTACCTTCCGGCTTTTCCGACCTGGAGCCGTTTGCCCACTGGGCGCTGGCCGGCGAATCCGACCGGCTGCAAAAACGTCTCGATTCCACCATGGAAGAAATCCAGGCGTTCTATTCCGCCATGCTGGATCGTATCGAGGAGGCGCTGCAATACTTGAACGGGTTTCCCCTGGACGAATTGCCGGAACCGGAACAGCGCCTCCTGAACATGACCCTGTCCCTCGCCGAGGTCTGGGTCGCCGTGGAACTGTACAAACAACCGGACCACCCTTTCGGCCTGGACATGCGGCGTTTCGTACCGGGCGAGGCGAACTCCGTTCCCCCCGTATGACCGGGCGCCTGACCGCCAACCAGTGACAGACACCGCCCCATGGAACTGACCCACAAGACCCGCACCTCGAAATACCCCGAGCTGGGAACGGATCCGCTGCCCATCCGCCCCTGCATCGACCCGGATGTGTTCAAGGCGGAACGGGAAGCGGTATTCCGCCGTTCGTGGCTGAACGTGGGCCGGGTCGAACTGATCCCCGAGGCGGGCGATTACTTTGTCCGGGACATCGAGATGTGCTTTACCTCGGTGCTCGTGGTGCGCGGGCGCGACAACGTCATCCGGGCCTTCCACAATATGTGCTCGCACCGGGCCAACCAGGTGGTCTGGAAAAACCGCGGCAAGTGCCGGGGCGCCTTCGTGTGCCCGTTCCACGGCTGGGCCTTCGATACCCGGGGCAAGCTGATCAACATGACCGACAAGGAAAATTTCTTTACCGGCCCCGATGCCGACCTGGATATGACCGAGATCCAGACGGATGTCTGGAACGGCTTCATATTCATCCGCCTCAAGCCGCAGGACGACCAGACACTGGAAGAGTACCTGGAGCCGGTCTCCTCGTCCCTGAAGGACTACCCGTTTGCCGAACTGACCCGGCGCGAATGGTACAGCGTGGACGAGAAAGTCAACTGGAAGGTGCTGCTGGACGCGCAACTGGAAGGCTGGCACGTGCCGTTCCTGCACAGGGACAGCCTGGCCCGCTCCACTTCCGCGGCCGGCATGCTGTTGCGCCACAGCGTGCTGGAGGCCCTTGGCCCCCACGGGCTGCTGGGCACCGACCCTCCCCCGGTATTCAATCCCACGCCGGTGGGAGAGGTAAGCCTGAAATACGGGATCGGCGCCTACGATGCGTTCGCCTTCACCGAAGCGCGCCGCACGGATACGGAAAAATACCACCTGAGAGGCGCGATGAACCTGTACTTCATCTTCCCCAACGTTATCATGGGCCTGATGCGGGACTGCTACTGGATGTACAACGTGTGGCCGCTTGCCGTGGATCGCACGGTATGGGAGATCGGCGTAAACACCGCCCCGCCGCGCAACGCCAGCGAGTTGTTCTGCCAGGAATACAACAAGATCGGACTGCGCGATACCCTGATGGAAGATACCGCCACCCACGAGAAGGTGCAGCAGGTACTGAAATCCGGCGCCAAGGAGCACTTCCATTTCCAGGACGAGGAACTGGCGTTGAGGAATTTCCACCACGCGGTCGACGCCTGCCTGGCGAAACTCCCGAAATCCTGATGGGAAATGCGGACCGTGGATAGACCTGCGCACATCACGGCAGGCGTATCCGGCCACGTCGATCACGGCAAAACCAGCCTGGTCAGGGCGCTGACCGGCATGGAGACGGACCGTCTGAGGGAAGAAAAGGAAAGAGGCCTGTCCATCGTGCCGGGTTTTGCTTATCTTGAGTCGGAACGGGGCGTGATCGATTTTATAGACGTACCCGGCCATGAGGATTTCATACGCATGATGATTTCCGGCGCTACCGGCATCGATTTCCTGTTGCTCACGGTGGCGGCAAACGAAGGGATCAAACCGCAGACGCGGGAACACCTGCATATCGCCGACCTGCTCGGCACGAGCAAGGGCCTGGCGGTCATCACCAAGTCCGACCTCGCAACTCCGGGCGACTGCGGGCGGGTCGCGGACCAGATCAGGGACAATACTGCCGGCACGTTCATGGAAGGCTGCCGGATCATCGAGACGTCCGTAAGCGACGGCCAGAGTATTCATAATTTAACAGCGTTGCTGGAACAGCAGTTGCTCGACCCGGTCGAGAGAACAGACACCGGACGCTGCTACCTGCCCCTGGACCGGGTGTTCACCATGCCCGGTTTCGGCACCGTCGCAACCGGCACCCTGAGGAACGGCGCGCTGGCGACCGGCCAGGAAGTCGATATCCTGCCGCAGGGACGCCGCGCCGTTGTCCGCCAGTTGCAGGTGCATAACAGGGAGGAGGAAATTGCATATCCGGGACAGCGGGTCGCCGTCAACCTCCGCAACGTCGACATGAGCCACATAGCCAGGGGCGATGTGCTGGCCACTCCGGGATACCTTGAACCGACCCGCCTGCTCGACGTTGAACTGCGCCTGCTGGACGGGCCGGATACCCCGCCGAAGTACGGTGAGATGATCCGCGTCCTGTTCGGGACCTGCGAAGTGCCGGCGAAGTTGCGCGTCCTGGGCGATGGGGAGACGCTACCGGGTTCGGCGTTCCCTGCCCAGCTTGACTGCGCGCGCGCCGTGGCGGCGCCGGTCGGGGAGCGTTTTATCGTGCGCACCTTGTCACCGGCGAAGACCATCGGCGGCGGGCGCATCCTGGATAACGCCCCGGCAAAACACCGCCGCTCGGACCGGCGCGCCGTGAATCGCCTGACCAGGCTGGCAAGCGGTGATACTGCCGAAGTTATTCGCGAACTGGTCCGGGCCACGGGCGCCCGGGGGATGGATATCTCCGACCTGGCCAGGTCCGTGAACCTGGCGGAAGATGAACTGGCGCACAGGCTGGATGAAACTCAATGTGTTTTCATCGACGCGCAGCGCGTGATGTCTGCGGACGCGTTCAAAGCCTTGCGCGAACAGGCGCTGGCTGAAATAAAAGAATTTCACAAGGCAAACCCGCTGCGTAAGGGACAGCCCCTGGAAGACCTGCGCGCCCGTCTTGGGGACGGCATCGACGAGACGGTGTTCCGGTTCCTGGTTGACCGCCTGGCCGGGGAGGATCTTGTCCGGACCGATAAAACCCTGATGCGCCTGCGGGACTTCGATCCCCTGGAGGCGCTCGATGCCGGTGACAAAAAGATCGCCGGGGAAATAGCCGGCGCATTCAAGGCGGGCGGCTTACAACCGCCGGAACTGAACGAGGTGCTGCAGGGCAACCCGCAACGGAAACGTATGTACCGGTTCCTGACCGAAACCGGCGAACTGGTGCCGCTGCATAACAGGGACACGAACCGCACGCTGGTGTTCCACCGCCACAGCATCGACGGGATGGTTCGCAAGCTGCAACAGGCCTACCCCGGTTCCGCGGCCTTCACCGTGGCGGACGCGCGCAAACTCCTGGATACTTCAAGGAAGTTCGCGATACCCCTGCTGGAATACCTGGACGGTCTACGCGTGACCGTCCGTATCGGGGACAGGCGCAAGGTATTATGATATTCGAAGGTACCCGGGGTCAGCGTAAAACCCGGAGAGTTTTACGCTGACCCCATATATTGGAGGTGAAAGAAGTCTGGTGACTTCCCTGGTCTTCAAAACCAGTGACTTGCCCAACGCGAGTGGTGGGTTCGATTCCCATCCACCTCCGCCGATGGATTTATATAAGTAGTTGAAAAAAATGTAATCCAAAATGTGTTTGCTGGTATGCTCGCCTTTTAAAACTGATCCTTCTCGGATTAAAGCTTATATATCTGATAATCCCCTGTTGACGCCCCCATTTTTGTATGTTTTAATAGGTTCCCTATATGGGAACTTTGTGTAATTTTTTGTCGCCACTGGCGGACTATTCGATGAAACAGTTGCGATATGAGAGTTACTGGCAGAGATAAATTAGTGGAGTTTCTATCTAAGCACGCAGATGCAAAAAATTGGTTATCTGCGTGGTTACATGAAGTAGAAGAAGCTAATTGGAAGTCGCCTGAATGTATCAAAGCGAAATATAGTAGCGCAAGTTTTTTAAAAGATAATGTAGTAATTTTCAATGTTAAAGGAAATAAATACCGAATGAAGTGTACAGTTGCTTATAACACTAAAGTTGTAGCTGTTATCTGGATTGGTACACATGCAGAATATTCGAAAATTCGATTCTGAGGATAATGATTTGAAAATTAATGTTATTAAAAATGAGTGGCAGTACAAAACCTATCGTGAAGAGATAGAACGTCTAGCTATTCTTGATCCGAAGTCAGGAACAACTGATGGAGATACTCTTGAGTTACTTTCCGTGCTAGTTGAGCAATATGAAAAAGAACGTTACAACATTTCGCCGCCAAGTCCTGTCGATGCAATTATTTTTAGAATGGAAGAGCAGGGCCTAAGACAAAAAGACCTAGTACAGTTTATAGGTAGTAAAAGTAAAGTTTCAGAGATTTTGTCTGGTAAAAGAAGATTAACTCTAAACATGATTCGTTCACTTAGTGACGGATTAAACATGCCTGCTAAGGTTCTAATCACGGATTCAACTAGTGAGAGTGATGGCCCTGAAGAAGACAATTGGGAAATGTACCCAATAAAGGAAATGAATAAAAGAGGGTGGTTTGACCAAGTAAAATCTGGTGCCAAAAATGATCTGGTGGAGGCAATTAAAGTGTTTTATGAACATATAGGAGGAGAAGGTGTAGGCCACGCATATTTCCGCCGTAATTTACAGATGGGAGGTAATTTAAAGCCTGATGCATATGCACTTGATGCATGGTTAGCACGCGTCTTAGTTAAATCAAGAGAGAACAGACATAAAATTGATTCATTTCAGCCTATTGAAAATCGTAGAAATCTTTTAAGTGAACTCGCACAACTTAGCAGGTTAGAGCGTGGGCCATTATCGGCGCGTGAATTCTTATCAGAGAGGGGAATTATACTTGTCACTGAAACACATCTTCCTAAAACATATATTGATGGCGCCGCTCTAAAGGATATAGATGGAACTCCTATTATTGGCCTATCTTTGCGCCATGATAGGCTGGATAATTTTTGGTATACGCTTTTACATGAAGTAGCACATGTTTTATTTCATTTAGCATCGCCTACTGAAGCCTATCTGGATAATACAGATGGTGACCCAGATGGCAGTCAAAAAGAGATTGAGGCGAATAGGTATGCAAGAGATGCACTAATACCAAAAACAATTTGGCGGCGTACAGAGGCGTACAAAGAACAAACTCCTAAATCCGTACGACTAACTGCTCGTGAACTTAATATCCATCCAGCAATAATTGCTGGGCGTATTCGCTCTGAAACAAACAACTATAAGAAATTATCAACATTAGTTGGTTATGGAGAAGTAAGGAAATTATTTGAATGAGAGCCGAATATGAAAATAAATAAATATGGTAACTACTCACCCCCTACCCGATAATTCTACCTGAATTTGCAGGCAAGGAGCGCTTGACACAATAGTTTTGTGGCGCTATGGTAGGCGCCATGGGGAATGCGTATCTCGGTTCGAAAGCAACGACGGGGCTGTGCCAGCCGTTGATTGCGCTGATGCCGCCGCACAGTGTGTACATTGAGACGCACCTGGGCGGCGGGGCCATCATGCGGCGCAAGCCGGCGGCGCTGCGCAACATCGGGATTGACATCGATGGGCGGGCGCTGTCGGCGTTTGAGTGCGATTATCCGGTGGAACTGGTACACGGTTGTTGCCACCGGTTTCTGGCGGATTTTCCGTTTGACGGCACGGAGTTGGTATACAGCGACCCGCCATATTTGCACAGCACGCGCAAGTCGGGTCGGCGTTACCGTCATGATTATGACGAGGGTGACCACGAGGCATTGCTGGCGCTGCTCAAGCGGTTGCCCTGTGCGGTGATGGTGTCGGGCTATCCGTCGGCGTTGTATGACGAGCGGCTGTCGGGCTGGCGCCGTGTGTCGTTACAGGTGATGAACCAGGCGGGGGTGGTGACCGAGCGGGTGTGGTTCAACTTCGAGCCGGACCGGGTGTTCTGGGCCGGGTATGCGGGGCGCAACTTCACCCATCGCCAGCAGGTCAAGCGCAAGGCGGCGAACTGGGGCCGGCGTTACCGGGCGCTGCCGGCGGCGGAGCGCCTGGCGGTGTTGGCGGCGATGATGGCGGTGGAAGTGGAATGAGGCCATGGCAACGGTAAACAAAGCCTCGTTGCGCACGGAGTTCGAGGCCTCGAAGGCGCGCTTTGCGACGCTGTGCGCGGACGGCAGGATGACCCCCGAGGGCCGCGCCCTGTTTGAGGCGATGCTGCTGTTGTTCGAGTTGCTGCTGGCGGTGTTCATGGAGAGGACCACGCCGAAGGGGTCACAGAACTCCGGCCTGCCGAGTTCCCGGACTGGCACGGACGAGACTGCGCGCGGGCGCCCTGGCGCCAAAGGCAAGGGCCCGCGGGCGGGCGCCGCCCACGGCAGCGCCAACCGTCTGGTGGTTGAGACGCGCACCGCGCCGGTCACCGAGTGCCGGGCCTGCGGACACGCACTCACCAACGTCAGTCCGCACGAGCACGAGCGGCGCGTGCAGGTCGATATCGTCTTCGAGACGCGTGAGTTGACGGTCGAGGCCGAGGTCAAGACCTGTCCGCGTTGTCGTACCGAGACCCGCGGCCGGTTCCCCGAGGACATGCCGGGGCCCTTGCAGTACGGCCACGGTATCGTGGCGTTCGCCACCCACCTGCTGACTGCCCAGATGCTCTCGCTCCGGCGCACCGCACAGACCCTCGCGGCGCTGACCGGACGCACACTCGCCGAGGCCACCCTGCTGGCCTGGCTCACACGCCTGCACGAGGCCCTGGCCGGGTGGGAGACCGCCGCGGTGACACGCCTGCTCGCCGAGCCCGTGCTGCACGCGGACGAAACCGGCCTGCGCATCGGTCGTAAGACCCACTGGCTGCACAGCGTCAGCGCCGGCCACCTGACGCTGAAGTGTGTCCATCGACAGCGCGGGCGCGACGCCATCGATGAGTTAAACATCATCCCCCGCTACCGCGGCGTCCTCGTCCACGACCGCTGGGCCAGCTGCTTTGCCTATGACAACTGCGAGCATGCCCTGTGCGGCAGCCACCTGCTACGCGACCTCCGCTTCATCGAAGAGGCCCACGGCCATGCCTGGGCCAGGCGCATGGGAACACTCCTGCTCAAGACCTGCCGACAGGTGCGTGAACACCCCGACAAGGCGCTCAGCGAGCCCGACTACAAGGCCGTGCGCACACGCTACCGCACCCTCCTCACACAGGCCAAAAGAGAACTCCCCAAACCCCCGCCCCGCCAGACCAAACGACGCGGGCGCATCGCCAAATCCGATGCCGAGAACCTGCACGAGGCCCTTATCAAGTACGAAACCGAAGTGCTCCGCTTCGCCCGCGACCCCGAGGTGCCGTTCACCAACAACCGCGCCGAGCGCGATATCCGCATGGCCAAGGTCAAACAGAAAGTCTCAGGCTGCTTCCGCACCCCCGACTACGCCGCCGCCTACTGCCGTATCTCCAGCTACTTGCAGTCCATGGCCTGCCAGGGCTACAATCCCCTCGCCGCCATCGACATCGCACTCAACGGCAACGCCGCCACTATGGTAGAGAAACCACCACAGAATAACCCGGCCAATCAGGATAAGGGGGGCGAGTAGTTACATATATTCTTATAGATATAAGATCGTTAATTGGTAAATCATTAGTAGAAATTCAATTCAAAATTTTTGAAGCACTCAAGATTATAAATGAACAGTGTTTTCCTCAAAAAATTATCATCGCTGGCTCAAATTATCCAACTGATGTATCTGTGATCGATACGGATTCAATTGGTGTAATTCCTAGAAAAGAAATCACCTTATGGAATCATATAACGAGTGTATTTAGTGATAGTAGTAATATTTGCTTTGGCGATTATGGAATAGTGCATCCGGATGCGTATTCCGGTTGAAAGTGAACGCGGATTCCGGTTCAAAGTGAACACCGATTCCGGTCAAACGTGAACACCTGTTCCGGTTCATCGTGAACACTGATTCCGGTTGAACGTGAACACTTTCCGGGCAGTGCCGGAATCGGTGTTCACAACCCCGGAATCCGCGTTCACGTTGAACCGGAATCACCCCCAACGCATGGGACTTGTAACCCGGTGGTACGTTGTTTCTTTTTTTGGGAGCAACCTGCCATGTCCAACAAGAGAACGACCATGCGTAAACTACGAGAGATTTTACGGCTCCGGCTGCAAGCCGGCCTGTCCATCCGCGCCATCAGCCGCAGCACCAAGCTGAGTGTCGGCGGGGTACAGAAACTCCTCAGCCGGGCCGAGACCCTGAGCCTGACCTGGCCGCTGCCGGCCGAGTTGGACGAGGCCCGCCTGGCCGAGCTGTTCTACCCCGGCGCCGATACCCGCACCAGCCCGCGCCGCGAGGCGCCGGACTGGGCCGCGGTCCATGAAGAACTGAAGCGTCCCCATGTCACCAAGCGACTGGTCTGGGAGGAATATACGCAACAGTATCCGAACCGGTGCTACAGCTACTCCCAGTTCTGCGACCGTTACCGCCACTGGCTCGGGCAACAACAGCGCACCATGCGCCAGACACACAAGGCCGGCGAGAAGTGCTTTGTGGACTACAGCGGGGATACCGTGCCCGTCATCGATGCCGGCACCGGCGAGACACAACCGGCACAACTCTTTATCGCCGTCCTCGGCGCGTCGGACTACACCTTCGCCGAGGCCACCTGGACCCAGACCCTCCCCGACTGGCTCGGCAGCCATACCCGGGCCGTGACCTGCTTCGGCGGTGTCCCCGCCGCCATCGTCCCGGATAACCTGCGCAGCGGCGTCAGCCGGGCCTGCCGCTACGATCCCGACATCAACCCCAGCTACCAGCAGTGGGCCGAGCACTACCAGACGGCCATCCTGCCGGCGCGGCCACGCAAACCGCGCGACAAGGCCAAGGCCGAGCAGGGTGTGCTGCTGGCGCAACGCTGGATCCTGGCCCGCCTGCGCCATCATCAGTTCTTCGCCCTCGATGAGTTGAACCGCCATATCGCCACCCTGCTTGAAGACCTCAACCACCGGCCCTTCAAGCGCCGGCCCGGCTCGCGCCACGCGGCCTTTGAGACCCTCGATAAGCCAGCCTTGAAGCCGTTGCCCCCACAGCCTTACGAGTATGTCCACATCAAGCCGGTGACCATCCATATCGACTACCACGTGCAATACCAGCAGCACTACTACTCCGTGCCGCACCAGTACGTCGGCGAGCGGGTCGAGTTACAGGCCTCTGACAGTTTGATTGAACTGTACTTCCGGCAACGCTGCATCGCCACCCATGCGCGCCGGGACGGGTACGGCTTCACCACCCACCCGGCCCACATGCCCGAACGCCACCGGGCGCAGCAGCAATGGTCCCCCGAGCGCCTCCAACGCTGGGCTGCCCAACTCGGCCCCGACGTGCACACCTGGGTCCGCCACCAACTCGAACGCCGGGCCCACCCCGAGCAGGCCTACCGCACCTGCCTGGGGCTGCTCCAACTCAGCAAACGCTACCCCGACAGCCGCCTCAACGCCGCCTGCCGCATCGCCAACCAGGCCGGCCTCGTGCGCCTCAAACAGGTCAAACACCTGCTGGAGTCAAACCAGGACCGGCTGCCTGATACCCCCGGCGCAGACACCCCGACCACCCCCCCGCTGCCCCAGGACCATGAGAATGTCCGCGGGCCGCACCACTTCAACTGACGGAGAGAACACCATGACCTCAACCACACACACCCTGACACGCCTGCGCGACCTGCGCCTGCCCGGCATGGCCCAGGCCCTCACCCAACAAACCGAACAGCCCGCCACCTATGACCCCCTGCCGTTCCTCGACCGCCTCGCCCTCCTGGTCGAGTCCGAGTGCCTGCAACGGGAACAACGCAAACAGGACCGCCTGCTGCGCCAGGCACGCTTCAAACTGCGCGCCACCCTCCAGGACATCGACTACCAACACCCGCGCAACCTGGCACAGGCACAGGTGGCCACCCTGGCCCAGGGCGAGTGGCTGCAACGCAACCGCAACCTGCTTATCACCGGCCCCTGCGGCTCAGGCAAAACCTTCATCGCCTGCGCCCTCGGCCACCAGGCCTGCCGGCAGGGCCATACCACCCGCTACTTCCGCCTCGCCCGCCTGTTCCTCACCCTCACCCAGGCCAAGGCCGACGGCAGCTACCACAAACTCCTCAACCAGCTTGCCCACACCCGGCTGCTCATCCTCGATGACTGGGGCATGGAAACACTGACCAGCGCACAGCGCCACGACCTCATGCACATCATGGATGACCGCTACCAGGCCGCCTCAACGATGATGGTCAGCCAAATGCCGGTAGATCAGTGGTACGCTGTCATCGGCGATAACACCCTCGCCGACGCCATCCTCGACCGGCTTATCCATAATACCCACCGACTGACCTTAAAGGGGGAATCCATACGAAAAAAACAGGCCGCTATTGACTCATCGTGAACACTTGAGGTAAAAAACACAAACACGCCATGCGTTGCGTTAACAGGTGTTCACTTTGAACCGGAACAACTGTTCACGTTCAACCGGAACCAGTGTTCACATTCGCCGGAATACGCATCCGGATTTTCGTCAAAGTCGTCCCGCTAAGAATCAGAATGCAAAAATTCGTTTTGCACAATCTGATCAGTGGGTTGTTGCTAGAGGTCACAAATTATTAGATACACCAGGAAAAGAGCAATTCCCCAAGCTAGCAAGAGACTTGCTAGATAGTATTACAACCAATAGTTTAACTTCTAGCTGGGGTGAAATCAGAATTAAAGAGTGTGCATCTGGCTTAGTAGGTCTAGGCAATGCTATCAATAGAGTTGCTATTGATCTAAATCACCACATTAGCATCACGGCTTTACAACTTACACCAAGAGCAGAAACACTTGCACCAGAAATTGACGTGGTTCATTTATAACAATAAATATCATTGCAATAGACCGACGATTAGTCCATATGATCTGGCCTCTGAATTTGGTACCGAATACCAAGTATCGACTCTCCCGTAAGAAATCCACCGCATAGGAGATAACTTGCTGGTTACGCAATGATGTAGATAGAATTGATAAATACTATTAAGCGGCTATAGGTTTTGCTTTCTCTATTCGAGACCGACGTTTTGTCGTACTAAGCGCCTTCCAGAGTTCATTGCGTTGCTGCAGGTTCAACCAGAATTCAGCAGAGTTGCCGAAAACCGTGGCAAGCATCAATGCGGTATCGGCAGTAATGGCGCGGCGATTAGTACACAGTTCGTTGACGGTTTTCCGACTCACGCCCATCGCTTCCGCCAATTGTCCCTGGGTCAGTCCCATAGGCACGAGAAACTCCTCCGTAATCATCTCACCGACACTGACGGGTTGCCGTTTTGTGATATTCATAGCCTGCCTCATCGATAATTATGATTATCCAGATAAATGCCCCGTGCCTCACCATGTTCACCAATCCATGTAAACACCAGCCTCCATTGTTTATTGATGCGGATGGAATGTTTGCCCGCCAGTTTTCCTGTCAACTTTTCAAAATGGTTGCTCGGTGGCGACCGCAAGTCGAGGTCACAGGTTGCATCATCAATTAATTGCAGCTTTCGGAACAACCGATCCTTGATCACAGCGGGAATTTTCTTTCCGGCTATATCTTCCAGATAGAAGTCCCGTAGCCACCGGTCCCGAAAACTGTGAATCAAAAGTCATCTCCTTGAGCTTGTATCATTGTAACGTGCCTGGTTACTATTTGCAAGCATAAACATAGTTGGAATTCTGGTGATACAGTGTTTAATTCCGGGAGACGTCAATTCTAAAAAAGAGAAAATCCAGGCAATTCAATTGCAGATTAGTTCAGTACTGTGTTTCCGGAATACCCCGAGCAGGAGTATAAGAAAACGATGGGCCGTCACGGATTCGAACCCTGAATTACAAGGGTACTTCAACCATTTCGCGTTATTATTGGTACGTGCCTAGCTTGGGGTTAAGGTTAAAATTTATTACGTTAGGTGTTTGTGAGGAGGTCACCATGATAGTTCCAACGGCTCGCGAAAGCTTTGAGACATAATTCAATTTCTCGGTCAGTGTTAACAACAAAAAACGTCCGGTTGCTCCATCGCTTCCAATAATATGCATAGGAACAACTCTTCAGTTGTGACATCCAGCTCATGATTTCCTTGTGGTGACCGCCTGGAGTCCGGGTATTGTGATGATAAAAAATAGCCGTACGCCCTTCAGCGAGCGCCATTGCTTCAGTAAGCGGCATCCGCTTTGCGCTTACCTTTTGTGTATGGTTGAATTTATCATCCAGAAAAAGTCCATTGTCAGGATCTGCAAAGACCATATCACAATTGGTTAGCTGATCTCTGACATGTTCAAACCATTGACGACGCCAGTAAATACGGTCTCGTATCTTAATTGTTGAGATGTCGAGAGGTTCTCTTGCGAAGACGGCATTTCCTAGAATCCCAGATTTTTCGATTAACTCAACAGAGGGAGCACCTCTGCTACGCAAGCGCTTCAATTGATCAAAAAGTTTACTGTCCAGGTGCCGAAATTCTTCTGGTCTAGTAAGGTATTGAGTGTGACTTCCGTCTCCACTTGGTCCAGAATTCGGATGAAGATGCCATGCAACCCCTAGACGCTTGCCTCTCCCAATTGCACGGAGCAATCCATACTTCACAAAGTCTCCAATGTCTCCTGCGTATCTATCCTGCATCGAGAATTATCCAATATTAGAATCTTTATATCGCCGTCTGTTAGAATTCCTGCGCTTCTGAATACGTATCGCCGGACCGCTGTAGTATCCCAATATTTAAGTTCGGTGTGAATAGTGAAAGATAAATATCATGACTTTTGAAAGCGAGATTGCACGTCTTAATGAACACTTCTTTTTCAAAGAGTTCACTTATTCCAAAAATACGTTTCGACCTCATACTTCGACAGAAATCGAATTGGCCGACAGCATAATCTGGCTTGGTGAACTAGCGATTATATTCCAATTGAAGGAACGCAATATTTCCGGTTCAACGACGGCAGAAAAAGAGAAAAAATGGTTTGAAAAAAAATTGTTGCCTTTGCAACCAAACAAATTCGGAATTCCTTGGCTTACCTGGAGACACATCAACGCATCAGGTTGAAAAATCACAAGGGCCATGATTTTGAGTTACAACCTGATAATATATCCATCCTACATAAGGTCGTTTGTTATCACAATCCTCACAACCTTCCAGAGCATTACAGGAACAAGAAATTTCATCGAAGTAGCACAGTTGGCATCATTCATTACATCCCAGCAAATGACTACTTGGGAATAGTACGCACTATGCTGACCCCTTTGGAGCTTTCAGAATATCTGGAGTTTCGAGAGGAATTAATTGAAGTGTGGGATACAGTTGTTAATTCTGTGCCAGAACCAGCTCTGATGGGGCAATTCCTCACAGGCGACATACATCAAAAACCTAGTAGGGACTATATCCAGATATTGGAATCCTTGGAACATCATGCAGAAGAATGGGATTTATCAAATTTAATTAAGCTATTCCCCGACCGTGTTACAACAGGTGACAGCTCTACGGATTATTACGTCATCATCTCAGAGTTGGCGAAACTAAAGCGCAATGAGCTTAGAGAATTTAAGAAACGATTTCAGTTAAGTATGGAAAAATGTCGTTCTGGAGCATTTACTAGCCCGTATAGGATGAGTAGTCCGAGGACACAATGCGCTTTCGTATTTATTCCACTGACGAAAGAAATGATTAGCTATCGGCAACAGGGTCTTATCAGCCTTACTCACGCATGCAAGTATGACATGAAAGTGCCGAAATGCGTCGGAATCTCGTTTTCTCCTGACGAGGATGCTTGGTACTCCGTAGAGTGGTGTTATCTTGAGGCGCCTTGGGAATATAACGAAGAATTGGATGGCATACTAAAACAAAATAATCCGTTTAGAGCAGTGAATACAATTGAGCGGAATCGCTATGATGTCGTGAATAAATGATGTTTGCCATGAAAATCCTTCAAACTGCAAGGTGTGGATTACGGGGGGAATTATCATCGTCGGGGAAAGACCGCAATCTACTTGTTGTTAATATATGTTTACCGACATAGGCGCAACTACCAAATTTTTGGGGTAGTCCATGAAAATTATCCTGTTTGGTATCGCCCTGATTTTCCCTTTGCTTGTCGTTGGTCAGGTTGGAGTCCGCGGCGAAGACGACACCAAAATAAAGCAATGCATAACAGATAACGGCTCTGTATATAACTTGGAACTCGATCCGGTCACGTGGTAAGGAAATATCAGACTTCGTTGGCAGGAACAGGATGTACTTTATTGTGCAATGATTATGATAAAGGAACATGACAAGCTCACCGGAATTGCTCAATTCTTAGAAATTACGACTGGCGAGACAAGGCAACTCCCTAGATATTATTCCTACAACAAATCTATAAACACACTTAATGACAATGAACTCCAAGTGCCTTGCAAATAGTTGGTCAACGCCGCTTGTTATTACAGTTTTACTATTTGCAGCTTATTCGTGTGATTCAACCGATGATAGTTGGCTTACAACAATCTACCCGAACAAAGACAATTTAGCCGAATATCACAATCTGGGTCCTTATTTAAGTCTTGAAACCTGCCGTCAAGCAACTGTGCATAATCTCCAGATAAACGGGTGGGAGGAAACAGGGACTTACGAGTGTGGGCTAAATTGCAGGTTAGACATATATGCCGAGAAAACGTTTATCTGCGAAGATACAGCCCAATAATTATCTTACTCTATCCAGTAATTTGTCTATGCCGTTTTTATCGCTCTTGGATGATCGAGCAAAACCAAAAGGCTCTAGGGATCCGCTTGGTTTTGAGTTGATATGGACGCACTACGGGCGGCGAGTCATCGGTAATCTCACGACCATTACCGGTTCTTTGACTAACTTTGCTGTTGCCATTCTTGGATTTAAATGGGCAAATGATTTGCATGCCCACCTGCCAGAGGCTGATCAGCAGGCCAGGATTCGGGATACCTTTCTTCGATATGAACAATTGGCCGCCTATCTGCGGTATCAGTCTGGCGATACACAGATTATGGGTATAACGCGGGTTCAGCAACGGATGGAGGACAATCGGTCCCACATTGGTTTCGGGGTGGGTTCTGATGCTCAAATACTCAGTGACCAAGCCAGTTATGGTTTATGGGGTTTGTACTCTTCGGCCATGCGTGATACGGGTCTGGTTCAGGGGGACAATCGGACGCCAGTGCAAACGGGATTGGCAATTGCTGAAAGGATCGAAGCCAAGTTGGACCAGTCTCATTTCATCAAGATTTTCTCCTCTGTGAAACCCGTTGCCATAGAGACGCTTGCACCGATGGCCTCCACCTTTAAAAAGGCGATCAATACCAAGGGTGCCCGGGAGAAATTACTGCATAGCCTGATGGAAGGAGTTCGACACAAACGGCTGCAGCAGGAGCTCTGGTTATTGACCCAGAAAATGGCAAGGGAGGGTTGCACTGTTACCGGTGTCCCTGATTTTATCACCCAGATTAAAGACCGCTGTGGTGGTTCAGAACTCCGAAATCGTCTGGTGGAAATTGAGAGGGTCGAGAGGTTACTGGTCGCCGCTAATAATATCTTTAACTACTGTCGCAGGAAGGATGGCGCAACGGTGGCTGATTTGGTGAGCCATCTGGAAAATAAATATAGCTACGGGCATTTGTCGGAAGCATTTAGCTTTGATGGTTTACGGAATGTACTGGGTATACAGCGTGTGAATCTTCTGCAGAGATTACTGCATGCCTTAAGGAATCATAATCATCAGGAAGCAGTGATGGCTCTGCTTGAGCTGAACAGGGTGGTAATGGAGCTTCGTGGTGGCTGTCCTTGGGTTGAGCTTGAGAATGGCAGCACGCTACGTGTGAAGGTGCCCAGTGAGACCGCCACTCTGTTAGAGCAGGGTGAAATGGAGTCGAAGTGGGACTATGACTACTTCATTGCTTCCTATATCAATATCGCAAGCCAGGGGTTGAGACTATCATGGAAAACGCGGTAGTTTCTGACCACCTGAAGGTACTTCTTGCGGACCGTCTGGTTAAAGCGGCGGTATTTACCACCTATAACTTCGAGCCAGACTTTTTTGAGCTGGAGGTGGTTCCGCTTCTGTTGCCGGGGAATATCCAACTGTCTTCTCACGCTACCATCAAACTGTTTCAGGTGCGTGAAGCCCTGCGTGAATCGGCGGTGGAACTGGAAGTTTTTTATGATCTGAAGATATTTCGGGAGAATGCCAGTTGTTCCCCCTCCATGGAATACCCTTTTCACGGTGTTTATCGCGGCAACAATGCCTTTCATCCCAAGCTTGTGTTTATCCTAGTTTATGACGAGAAAGCCAAGAATGACTGCCTGTTAGTGGGGGCAGGATCCAACAATCTGACCCAGGCGGGGTGGTGGGACAATATTGAAGGCGTTCACTGGGAGATGGTTTGGCCTAGGAGTACTGCGTCTGGTTTTGTTAAACGTCTGAGGGCAGATATTGAATGGCTGCAGACTGAGCGCTATTTGGTATCTGATGACGGACACTCGGCACTTGACTTGGTTGCGGACTACCTGGATCTCTGTCTGGATAACGCTGGAACCCCCGGCACAGAAATGACCGTTCCATACTATGGCATAGTCAATAGCAGTGAATATCGGGGCTTTCAGCAGTTCCTCGAAAACGAAGCCAGACAGAAGCTGGCAACCTATAACAACTGGACGCTGGAGATTATTTCCCCGTACTTTGCGGAAAATGATCACAACAACTTGCATGAGCTGTTTTTTGATCTCGGTGTGCGACATATCCATCTCCTGTTACCAAACAATCAGGAAGGCGTGCCCCTATGTACGTCAGAGTATTTTAATTACATTGACGAGCAGCCCAATGTTCACTGGGCAGATTGGTCAGAGCCAGCAGGCCGCAGTCTGGGCTTAACCGGGCAGCATTTTCGGCGTTTGCACGCGAAGCTTTACCATTTCTACAACAAAATGCAGTCTTGGGCGTTCGTGGGCTCCGTTAACTTTACCTACAAGGCGTTTACGGAAAATATCGAAGCGGGGTATTTCGTTAAACTGCCAAAGGCCGGACCACTACTGAAATTGATTAAGGATACAAAATCTTTTGATCATTTTGAGCCTCCATCCGAGCCTGCGCCTGGAGATGAAAAAAACATTTCGTCGGAGACGGCGCCGGTAATTGATCTGGTTTATGACTGGCGCTTGCGAACTTTAACTGGAGTGACAGAATCACATAAGAGTTACAGGATTAATATTCACATGCCTGAACGTGAGTTAGCTGTCGCTGACTGGGCGTTAACGGGGGAGCCCTGTAAATATGAAGGGGAATTGGACTCATTGGAAACCCTGCTCAAAAATGGTTCACTAATCAAGATCAGCGGAGTTAATCAGCGTTCAAATAAAGACTTTGAAGCTCACTGGCTCATGTTGAAACAAACCGGCTGGACTCACAAGCCGCTGGACTTGCCAAAGATATCGCCTGAACAGATTCTGGCGATCTACGCGGGGATGTCTCCGGACAAGCGCCAAGCCCTGTTGATGAATGCCCATATCCGCAAACTGGTGTTGTCCGGGCAGGGTGGGGATATGACCTCGCCTAAAGACGATTTTGTGGCGGATGAGTTTTTCAGTGAGTACGCCGAGTTATTCCACGCTTTCCGACAGCTGCAGCGGAAACTGTCTGAGGCGCAGGATGATAATAATCAAGCCCTCGTGCAGTATTATCTGACTGGCGCTGGTTTCGACAGCCTGCCAACATTGCTTGAGAATATTGAGAAGTATAACGAAACCCGGAGTGTAACGGCATACCTCATTCTTTTGTGCGCCAAGGAAGTCTATCACGAGGAGCAGTTTAGTGATTGCTTTGGCGTGCCGGAACGGTTGGAAAAAGTGGACGCTGCCATTGCCACCCTGAAAGAGACCAGCGCTATTAGGCTGGAGAAAACCTCGCCGGAGGACCGAGTACGCTTCTTCACCTGGTTTGAAGCGCAGTTCTTCAAAACCTATCGGCAGAGAGAGGTGATGAAATGAGCCTCAAGCCTATTGATCTTAGAACTGCACGCCGGATTCTGGATTTCTCTGGAGGAAAAGATAGCCTCGCTAGTCTCGGTGAGCTGCAATTGGAGGGGGCGGTTGCCCTGTACAACATGATCGCCGACCCCAAAGTCGGTATGGGTTACTTGGCCGACGAGGTGGGCATGGGTAAGACCTACATTGCCTTGGGCGTAGTATCGCTGATGCGCTACTTCAATCCGACCTTGCGTGTGCTGTACATCTGTCCCAGCAATAATGTGCAAGAAAAATGGCATGCACGGGAATATCGTAGCTTCTGTAAACACAATGTCAGGGTCAACCAATACCGTGTTCGGACTCCTGATGGCAAGTCTGCTGCACCGGCGATCAGTTGCCGGAGTGTAACAGAATTGATTCGTCATGCAGCGACGGGGTATTACGCCGATTT
The DNA here is from genome assembly GCA_965204045.1 of Gammaproteobacteria bacterium. Taxonomy (GTDB): domain Bacteria; phylum Pseudomonadota; class Gammaproteobacteria; order Eutrophobiales; family Eutrophobiaceae; genus JAAXHV01. The sequence goes on along the minus strand of CBDBDW010000002.1, from coordinate 1,599,351 downwards.
CTTTGTGGGCATGAATGCCTTTAGTCTGGCACTGAGTAAAGATGACAAAGCTGCCTGGAAGGCCAAATTGAGAGAACTAAAGCAGCTATTACCTGCTTTTAAAGTTCCATCCTCTAGAATTACCTCCATGGCTGTCAAGGATAGTTACGCTAAAGCTTTAAATTATGTTCTGCCTTGCTTCGACTTAGTGGTGATCGATGAAGCACACAAATTCAAACACGACTTTGAAAGTAGCCACCGAAACCGTGTGTTATCGGCGGCGTTGGGATTTCGCGAAGGGGAAGGCCGTATCCAGCGAGTGAAGAATGCGCTTCTGTTATCGGCTACTCCTTATGACCGGGACATCACCCAACTGCGAAACCAGTTGAGGCTGGTAGGTCATGGGCCGCTTCTTCCTGATGATGTCACTCATAATGAAAAAGATCGTGTTGAGGAGCATCTGAAACGTTTTATGGTTCGCCGGCTGAACGTGCTGCAGATCGCAGGGAAGGACCATACTCGTAACATGTACCGTAATGAATGGCGTTCCGGAGAGCGAGCCGAGATTCGACTGGCCTCCGACGAGCAAAAGCTAGTGACGGCCCTGGTACAGAAGAAAGTAGGCGAGATGCTGGTCAAAGAGAACGGATCTCCAAGCTTTCAGACCGGCCTATTAGCGTCGTTTGAAAGTTATGCTGAGTCCACCGGTTCCGGGCCGGTTGAGTTTGATGGCGAACTGGAAGAAAAAGTGGGCTCGGATGCCCAGGATAAGCACGTCATTGCGGCTATCTCGGACAGTTATATCGACTCCGACCTGGGCAGGACACTACCTCACCCGAAGATGGACTCGGTCAGCCAGCAGTTGGCCGAGGAACTGTTTCAACGCAGCCGCAAACAAATTGTCTTTGTCCGTCGCGTCAAGAGTGTAAAGGAAATCAAGCGTAAGCTGGATGACCGCTACAATAAGTGGCTTGTGGCCTATATTAAACATCAGTTGGAAGCATGCTCGGAGGCGCGCCAGTGTATGGACGGTGTTATTCGTGAATACTTGGAGTGTAGCCGCTTCCAGGATGAGGAGATCTCCGGTGGAGATTATGTCAGTGGCGATGCGGACGACGCTGATGATCGTCAGCCCCCCAAGAAGGACACCCTGTTTGCTTGGTTTTTCCGGGGGGAGTTGCCGGCCGATGCTGAGCACCTGTTTAAACGAGGGCAAGGTTCCCTGATTGTGCCCAAAGCCATGCGTGATGGTCTGGTCGCCAAAAATCAGAGTGTATCTTTAATGCTTGAAATTAACTGGGCGAATCTTCTGGTCCAGTGTTTGGGAGAAAATCTCGACCAGTCACTCCAAGTGCATGGTGAAGAGATTTGCAGTATAGCCGGTCAGTACCTTGAGAATAGTCCCCAGGTGAACTGGCAGTCAGACTTTATAGCCTGCCAGTTTGCATTTCTGGATTGCCTGGCACGTCATAGAAACCTGCCGGGATTGCAGCAGCTTGCAGATCACCTTGAGCCAACAGAGCCTGTCACTAATCTCGCTACTTTATCGCCGAAGCGTTGTACCGAGTTACTGCAGATCCATACCCTGTATTGTGCCTTGTACCAGGCCGGTTTACTCGATGATCTCTTTCCCCGTGTTGGGCTGCTGCTAGACCAAATGATCAAAGGGAAGGAGGTAACGCGAGAACAATTTCAAACCCTGGATATACACAATGCGTTGTTGTCGTTGTGCCTGCGAACCGGACATGGACTGGTTGATTTATATCTGACACGGATTCGCCGTGGTGCGGGTGATTTGAACTCGGATTCAAGAGCTGCGTGGATGGATGATCTGGTTGCGATGTTATCGCGGCAATCCAATGAAAGCGGGTTTAACACTTACTGGGAGTGCCGACAGCTAGCTCAGAATCTCGATTTGATCATCAAAACAAACTTCCCAGAAATTTACGATAAATCTATTAGTCAGTACCGCTTGTATCTGGCTCACGCCTTAAACCCGGTAGCGCCGGTCATGGGGGCTGCCGGTGATACCGCGGCCACGCGTTCGGCTCAAGCACGGAAGTTCCGGATGCCGGGATACCCGCTGGCGTTAATTAGCACGGATGTCTTCCAAGAGGGGGAGGATCTGCATACCTTCTGTGATTCTGTTATGCACTATGGGTTGTCTGGTTCGCCCGTCAGTATTGAACAAAAGATTGGCCGTGTTGACCGGGTTGGCTCGCAAGCTCAGCGCCGCCTACTGGCCGTGAAAGATAATGACACTCCTTCCAAAGATGATTTTATTCAGGTGACCTACCCCTTTGTGCGAGAGAGTATCGAAGTTTTTCAGGTTCGGCAACTCTGCCATAACATCAATGATTTTATCAAGTCGCTGAATACGTTGGGTGCAGGCTCTCATGCCGCACAAGATCAGGTGGATGCTGACGCAGCTGTGACTGATCGATCAGAGATACCAGAGCAAATCCGCAGTTTCCTGAGGTCACCGTATTTACCACCGGTAGCTGAGAAAGACCCTGATTTGAATCGCGAGCAGTTTGTGGAAGAACAGGCACAGCATACGCAGCGAGTGGTTGATAACATCAGCGGATTGCTATCGAAGAAGTTTGACCAGGCTTCGGTGCTTGATGCAGAAGGCATACATCTCACTTTGCCGGAGAGGCAGTCCACACCGGTGATCATGAGTTTAAGGGCTGCCCGTGCCAGTAGCGAGATGTTGTTGCACGTCCTCTGGGAGGGAGGGACAGTTTCTTTACGTGATATGGATCGGCGTCAGTTGCGAGGTCGGATGCGGTATTCCTGGCGTACCTATTACCGGACATACGCCAAAGAGACTGCCAATCGAACGTTTCGGTTAGGCTATGATGCTGAGCTATTGGTGGGTGATGGCAAGGCCACCACACCCGAGGAGCTAGAGAGTTTCTTTAACCGCTTCCAGCAAACGCATGATCCCAGGCAATATCATAAGCCTACATCGACTAAGGTGCTTGGTTACTGGGAGAAAGCCGCGCGTACAGATAAGGCGGATTTTGGGCAGCTCCCTGCATTTATGAATACATTTAAAAAGGCTAAAGAGCTGGGGTTGACGTTCAAGTTTGGTGATGAGGATCAAGAGCGAAAACACCATGTACGTATCTATGAACTGGATGGCCGCTGTGTTTTCATGACCAAGGCTGCATCGTCAAAACGCGTAGAAGCGCTGACGGTTGATCAGATTATCCAGTTCACCTGGTTGTTTAACGGCAACATCGATCTGGCTGAATTTATGTTGGATGACAAAATGACATTAGTAGGCAGGGCCGTTCACCCCGTAAATGGGATGGACTACAAAGAATTTATTTATTGTGCGTATACCCTAGCGGTGAGTACGGACCGTCTCGAATTTTTGATTCAACAGCCTGATCGTTATTAATATGTCGATGGCAATATTTATTATTGATAAAAATATGAACGATATTGGTCCGACCCCCTTGTGCCGCAACAATCAGTGACTTGCCCAACGCGAGTGGTGGGTTCGATTCCCATCCACCTCCGCCATCACACCTATCAAGAACTTGGTAAAAATTTGTTAAAGCCGGCTGGATATCATGCGCTATTAAGCTATAATTAACAAATATTTGTTGGTTTTCCCCTATAAGGACTTATTTTGGTGCAATCATGATCCATAAATACCGATTCAAGAACTTTTTTTCATTTGCTGAGGAAACGGAGGTCTCCTTTGTGCTTAATCGACAGGTTCCAGCTTCGGATCTGGTGTTCGAGAGCCCGGGTGGTGCATGTCTGTCGAAAATACTGGCAGTCATCGGTGCCAATGGCTCGGGTAAAACCAATGTGTTGAAACCCTTGGCATTCCTTGGCTGGTTTGTTACACAATCGTTTACCAGCAGAAAACCTGACGATGAAATACCGATTCAGTCACACTTTTTCTCTGATGAGTCAGATAGCGAGTTTGAGATTGAATTCGAGGTCAATGGCCAACATTATCGCTATTCGTTGGTTATCAACCCGGAGCGTGTCGTGCACGAAGCAATACATCAAAAGACAAGCAAGTTCTTCAGCTTCATTTTCCGGCGTGACTGGTCTGAGTCGGGTTCTACTTATGAGATCCGCCAGCAGAATTTTGGATTAGCTGCGAGTGAGGCTGAAAAAGTCCGCCCGAATGCTTCGTTGATCGCAACAGCAGCCCAATACAATGTGCCGCGCGCAACGGAACTGGCCAATTATTTTACGCACTTTTATTCCAATGTGCTCCACAGTGGTAGAGATTATTTCAAAACCGACGATATGTTCGTAGCCACGGAATTCTTTCATTGCCAACCGGCATTACGCGCTCAGATGACAAGTATTCTAAGCAATTTGGATCTGGGTTTGGCTGATGTCTTCATTAAATCACACAGATATATCGAAAAAGAATCCGAAAAGGGTAAAGAGACCTATATCCCTTTTGGCGTCCACCGCATGGGTAATCAGGAGCATAAGTTGCCTTTTTTTTATGAGTCCAGTGGTACACAGGCCACATTTGTGCTACTGAATAAGATTTTGCCGGCGCTTGAGCATGGCGGCGTAGTCATCATCGATGAGATGGAAGCTGACTTGCATCCTGACATGATCACCTCATTACTTGAGCTGTTCATTGATCCTGAGCGCAATCCTCACAATGCACAGATTATCTTTACCTGCCATGCGCATGAGGTTCTTAATGATTTGCAGAAAGATCAGGTCCTGCTTACCGAGAAAAACCCCGAAGGTTTCAGCGAGGCATGGCGACTGGGTGATATGAAGGGTATTCGGCGGGATGATAATTTATACGCCAAGTACCGTGCCGGCGCCTACGGCGCTGTTCCTGACCTTTGATAGTTTGACAAATGCCTCTCCGCAAAGGACGCGCCGCACGCCACACCATCCTGTTGGTCGGTGAGGGTGCAACTGATTCAGCATTTCTCAAGCATATAAAATCTCTATACATCAGCCGGGGCTCTGGAGTAAGCGCCAAAATTCGTAATGCTCACGGCAAAGGGCCTGATCATGTCGTGGATTATGCTATCAGACACCGTCAAAATGCAGCCTACGACCGGGTTATAGCATTACTTGACGCCGACCTTAAAATGTCGACGGCAGCACGCAGGCGGGCCAGGTCAAAAAAGATACAAATTATAAAAACGGAACCTTGTCTCGAAGGGCTGTTGCTTAAAATCCTTGGTAAGTATGTACCGGCCACGAGTGCCGAGTGTAAAACGCGGGTAGGAGATACACTTCCGGCTCGACTGACGAGCCCGAAAGACTATCAAGCGAATTTTCCAAAGGATTTATTGGACGAGCGGCGTGATGATGTTACCGAACTCGGGAGATTGCTGGATTACTTGTTGTTTAACGAATGAAGATTGATCTTCATATTCTCTCGGGGTTAACAGGCCCAGTGAACCGTGCGGATGATGGTCATTATAGTCGAGTAGCATAAATATTCTACCAAATGGTTGAACATCACTCCGGATACAGATATACTCAACCATATGGTTGAACATAATCTGAATAACATCTTCCACGCACTGGCCGATCCCACCCGCCGCGCCATCCTCGATCACCTTGCCGAAGGTGAGGCGACCGTCAGTCATATCTCCGAACCTCTACCCTTGTCGTTCGCCGCAGTCTCGAAGCACCTCGGCGTGCTCGAACGTGCGGGCCTCGTGACGCGCGAAGCACGGGGACGGGAACGGGTGTGCCAGCTCAACCCGGCCGCTCTCAAGGATGCCTGGGCCTGGCTCGAATTCCATGAGCGTTTCTGGACCGAAAGGCTGGATGCGCTCAATGCCCTGGTCGAGGCCGGTACGGGTGAGCCGGATGAAGTGCTGTGACCAGGTCCGTTCGGCTGGCATGAACCAGCTATACAAAAGCCAGCCGGAGGAACGTGGCATGACAGGGCAGCAAAATGAACCGGACAACATCTACCTGACGTTGAATCGCGTGATTAACGCCCCGGTTGAAACGGTCTATGCCGCCTGGACTGAACCCGAGATGTTGCGACAATGGCTGGCGCCCGGCGACGCCATCGTCACGCGAGCAGTCACCGACCTCGTAGTCGGCGGGACGTTTCTCATTGAGATGCGCGGGGTGGATGGACGCAGATATGTCACCCGCGGCGTATACCGGGAAATCGTACCCAATCGTCGTCTGGTACACACCTGGCGCTGGGAGGGTAGCGAGGTCGAGTCGCTGGTGACTGTCGAGTTCGAGCCGGAATCGGCCGGTACGACGCGCCTGACCCTGACGCACTCCCAGTTTACGCAGGAAGAGGCCCGTGACGAGCACGAGCGTGGCTGGAACGGGTGTCTCGCCAAGCTCGAGGAGATGTGGGCCGGATGAACCAGGCTGCAGCGACCCTGCGCCCGGACTGGGTATCGGACGATATGTATCCGTTCGCGAGCAGGTTCTTTTCCGCCCCGTCGGGGCACCGGATGCACTTCGTCGACGAGGGCGAAGGGGAGCCGCTCGTGTTTATTCATGGCAATCCGGCCTGGTCATTCGAATTCCGTCATCAAATCCGCGAGCTCCGGTCGGAGTTTCGATGCATCGCGCCCGACCATATCGGCTTCGGCCTGTCGTCGCGCAGCGAGCGGAGCGAGGACCATCATCCGGAGACTCATGCGCAGCGGTTCGCTGCCTTGCTTGACCATCTCGATCTGCGCGACATCACCTTGCTCATGACGGATTGGGGCGGGCCGATTGGCCTGGATTTTGCGCGCCGGCAGCCGGCTCGCGTCAAACGTCTCGTTATTTCGAACACCTGGTGCTGGCCGGTCGGCGATGACTTCCATTTCAAGTCGTTCAGCTTCCTGATGTCGAGCCGGGTCGGCCAATACCTTATCCGCCATCACAATATATTCGTGAACAAGGTAATGCCTATGGCGGTCGGCGACCGGAGCATCCTGACGCCTGAGATCATGGCCCATTACCGCAATGCACAGCCTTCGCCCGCCGCACGCAACGCCAACGTCGCGCTACCGGGTTACATCGTCGGTGCGAGCGACTGGTTACGTTCGATCTGGGACGACCGGGCGGCCTTTGTGGACAAGTCTGCGTTGCTTCTCTGGGGATTTAAGGATATCGCTTTCCGCAAGAAGGAACTCGAACGGTGGAAGTCGGTGTTAACGGATTTCGAACTGCACGAGTTCGAGGATTGTGGGCATTTTCTGGCGGAAGAGGCGCCCGACAGGGTCGTATCGACGTTGCGCGCCTTTCTTGGGAGCACATAGAAGCGGCTTTTAATCTCGTCTGGCGTTCGGGTATTTACCAGCGTTAAGCCAGGAGCAGGAACTATGTTGCAGCTTGCCCAGAATGCGTAAGACGCCTGTGCATTTTGCATAGCGGGTTGGCATGCATCCCTTTACCAAGTCCAAGATCCAGGAATCCCCTTATATGGCTGTTTGGTTTGTTGGCCGCGTCAAGTGTGACTTCATTGAGCAATGCTTCAGGAAAATTCGAGCGGCTGTGTGCCTGAATAACAGCTTCAATAGTTCGCCGTGCTATGTTGTGCTGTTGTATTCCAAGCACATCGAGTCCTATGCCGAAATGGGCCAATCGGACTTCCGGGTCTCCTTTACTGGCTTCGCCCGCAGAAGTATGTAGTGCAATTGCCTCATGAATAATATCGGTCTTCTCCTTGTCATATCCACTTTCCAATAGAAAACCATGGGCTCCCCGCGCGCTTTCCAATTCAAAATCATCCGGACCGGCATATTCTTTCGACAAGCTTAAGTCATGCATGATAGTAGCGAGATACAGGACTTCCCGATCAAATTTCTCACCGATATGCATACCGATAGCAACACTGAATTTGTAGCTGCGCAGGCAATGTAAAAAGATTTCCGGGGAGTTTACTTTTTGTACAAGCCCGGTCGCCTTAGTGGCCGATTTACTGTCAGGTGGCGCCAGTTCTTCCAGTTCAATATTGCGTGGCCGATTAATTCCCATACTACGCACCAGTTTCCACATTTGCCCACGAATTCTGACACCCAGAACACGAGATATAGCGGCTAGTGGAGATTTGCGGTCAAGACTTGTCGTTAAATTGGTCATAACTTTTTATTACCGGGAGTTGTTTAATTTTGTACCAGTTCGTATAATAGTAGCATATATTATACGAACTGGTACAAAATGAATGAGAAAACCCGGGGGCGTCCCCGTCAGTATGACCGGGAACAGGTATTAACCAGTGTCCTGTCTTTATTCTCGGAGAAAGGGTATTCCGCAACTTCTCTGGATGATATTTCCGAGGCCATGAATATGAATCGACCCAGTATTTATAATGCCTTCGGTGATAAAGAGTCGATCTATCTCCACGCTATGGACTCCTTTCGCAAACAGATGCGTAGAGCAGTCGGAAAGTACCTGGACTCTGAATACGATCTGCAAACGGCGCTGATGAATACTTACCTCTCGGCACTCAAGATCTATTTCTCAAGTCGGCCTGCGCAGGGATGTTTTATCTTTTGTACCGCACCGGCAGAGGTCATCAATCAGCCGGTAATCAAGGAAAAAATCAGCGATACCCTTATCGAGGTGGATGAATTCTTTCAAGTGCTTTTCACAAATGCCCAACAGCAGGGGGATTATCCAAAAAATATGGATGCATCAAATGCCGGAAAACTTGCACAGGGTGCACTGCATACGATTGCCATTCGGGCACGAGCGGGAGAGTCACAGGCCTCCCTGAAACGATTTATCGAATTCACAGTCCCGGTTTTATGCAACTCCGGATCAGAATAGTCAGAACAAATAATAACCGGGGCAATAAAGGCCTCTCTGCATTTTGACGCGCCCTTTTTCCGTGTCCTTATTGCCGTCGCGCCCAACGGCGCCCGACATCCTGCCTACTCATCCAGCCGGGACAGTTTCTCCTTCAGTTCCGGGGACAGGTTGGAATACCACTCGTTTTCCTTGCCGGACTCAGGGAGGACTTCTCCGTATTCGATCATCTGGTTTGGCAGCAGGTCGAGGATGTAGACCCAGATATCTGACTGGTCCAATCCTGATACCCTGGTCAGGACGTCCCTTAATTCCAGGATCAATTGTTTCTTTACCTCTTCCGTTCTTCCCGAGCGAATTTCGCCATGCAGGAACAATTTTGGTTCGGAGACGAGTTTCCCGCCCATGAAATGGCTTCCCACGGATTTCTCATTGAATATCACCTGGGCAAAATATTTGTTTGCCCCGGTGACCCTGTTATGCACCTCGGTTATTCCGTTTGCTATTTGATTTTTCTGCTTCGGGTCCAGGTCCAGGGCTGAATGAGTGACTGTATAGGTAGGCATGACAGGGCAAGATCATACTTTTTGTCATAAGAGAGAGGTTTTTTATTCCAAAAAGATATAAATAAGCGGGGAACTCCTGGATTTTGCGGGGATCAGAGCAGTATTACCCCCAAAACGAGGAGAATCCGATGAGTTTATTGACCCATTTGGCGACGATTGAGGACCCGCGGCGTGATATTAACAAGAAGCATGAGTTATTGGACATCCTGTTTTTGACGGTGAGTGCGGTGCTGTCGGGGGCGGAGGGGTGGAAGGATATCAAGGAATTTGGGGATGAGAAGCTGGATTGGCTGCGTCGCTACCGGCCGTTTGCGAACGGCATGCCGGTGGATGACACGATTGCGCGGGTGGTGCGTGCGCTGGACCCTGAGCAGTTCAACCGGGCGTTTATCGATTGGGTGAATGAGGTGCGCGGGGCGCAGGGTCAGGAGCAGATAGCGCTGGACGGGAAGACCTTGCGTCGTTCCCATGACGGGGAGAAGCACACGGCCCTGCACAGCATCACGGCCTGGGGGCACGAGTGCGGGTTAGTGTTGGCGCAGATGAAGTCATCCGGGAAGAAGAACGAGCAGGCCTCGGTCATGGCGATGCTGGAGATGTTGCAGGTGAAGGGGGCGCATATCACGGCGGATGCGATGAACACGCAGAAGAAGATAGCCCGGAAGATACACGATAAAGGGGGGGATTACACCTTGTCGCTGAAGGACAACCACAAGACGCTGCGTAAGGAAATACAGGCGTACTTTCATAAGGTTACACGCGATGCGCCGGCGACATTGGCGGTGCATGAGGAGGTGGACGGCGGGCATGGCCGGGTGGAGAAGCGTGTCTGCCGGCAGTTGCCGGTGAGTGAGTGGGTGAGCGGGGCGGCCAAGTGGCCGGGGTTGCAAACGGTGATAGAGATGGAGCGGGAACGGCACCTGCCGGGGCAGGAGGTGGAGAGGGAGATACATTACTATATCAGCTCGCTACCGGTGGATGCAGAGCGGGTGGCGCAGGGCATACGGCGGCATTGGGAAGTGGAGAACAAGGCGCATTGGGTGCTGGACGTAGCCTTTAAGGAGGATGACAGTCGCATCCGCAAGGGGGATGGCGCGGAGAACGTGGCGATTATCCGGCGCTTCTGTCTGAACCTGGCGCGGCTGGACCCCAGGAAGAACAGCATGCGGGGCAAACTCAAGCAGGCCGGGTGGAGTGATACCAGACGGGCGGAAATCCTGTTCGGAGTAGACACATAAAAGTATGCGGTTGCCCTGGTAGGCATGAGTATTTATTACTTGAATATTTTTTGAATCGTACTTTAAATTGTAGCATGCGGCCTTGCCTGCCTGAAAACGAGAGCATCCCGTTACAATGACGGCTGACACACCGAAAACATTATTCATCGCCTGCGCCGCCCTGGGACGGGAGGTCAAGGACATCATCAGGAAACACGGCTGGGATGCCGAGTTCGAGGCGATTGACGCCAGGCTGCACATGGAGCCGGCGAAGATCGGTCCGGCCGTGGAAGCGCGTTTGAAGCAGGCGCATGGAAAATATCAGCGGATTGTCGTGGTCTATGGCCACTGCGGCGCCTTCGACCTGGACGACATACTGGAAAAATACGGCGCGGTGCGCCCGGCGGGTCCGCACTGTTACGAGATGTTCGGCGGCGGGGAATTCGTCAAGGCCATGGAGGAAGAGATCGGCACCTTCATCCTGACCGATTACCTGGTGCATGCCTGGGAGAAGTTCGTTGTGAAGGGGCTGAAACTGGACAGGCACCCGGAACTGACGGAACTCATGTTCGGCAATTACCGGCGCATGGTTTACTTTTCCCAGGAAGAAGATAATGCGGAGTTGTTCGCGCGCGCCGAAGAGATCGCCGATTCCCTAGGCCTTGAACTCGACACCAGGCACACGGGTTACGGTGACCTGGAGCGCCGGTTGGTCGCTATCATGGAGGACCGGGAGCAGCCGGTCACGAGCATGACCCATGACGAGTTCAGCCTGACGGCTTACCCCGTGGCGGACATTCGGTAGGATAATGTGTCGCCCCTTGGGCGACGAAGTATTTCACTGGATTCCCGCTTGCGCGGGAATGACGAGGGGGACGCAAGAATAACGAGGGAGGCGCGTACCCGCATCCGTTACCGGGTCACGTTCCCCACCGGCTGGGTCAGGGCATCGGCGACCAGTTCATCCACGTTGCTGCCGGTCAGCGAGTTCAGGAACGCAACGATGGAGTCCATCTCCGCATCGCTCAGCCCCAGCGGTTGCACCAGGGGGTCCAGCAGTTCATTCCTTATGCCGCCGCGGTTGTAGAACTCCACCACCTCGCGCAGGGTACGCAGCGAACCGTTGTGCATGTACGGAGCGCTGAGGGCCACGTTTCGAAGCATGGGTGTCCTGTATTTCCAGCGGTCGTCGGGGTTGCCGGTAATCTCGTAATGCCCCAGGTCGTTGGGCGCCGGTTTGCCGGCTAACGTGATGAAGGCCCGGTCCACCGTGAGCGTGGTGCCGGGCGCCACGGTGACCTGCACCTTGTCATCCGGTGTCCCCATGGAAACCAGGTAACCGATACCGGTATTGTGCAGGGCATGGTCGGTGAACAGGGCGTAATCCCTGTTGACGGTGTGGCACGCGACGCAGCGCGCCTTGCCGGTGAACAGCCCGAAGCCGGCTCTCGCCTGCTCGTCCAGGGCGTCTTTATCGCCGCCGTAATACCAGCGGTCGAACGCGCTATCCCCCGAATTCAGGGTGCGCTGGTAACTGGCCAGGGCCATGCCCACGGTCTCCATGCCCGGCCCTTTCCCGTCGAACGCCTGCTCAAACTTGCCGCGGTATTCCGGCAGTGATTTCAGCCTGTCGATGACGAAGCCCACGGACGGGTTGGCCATTTCGTTGCGCGCCAGCAGCGGCGTCCAGACCTGTTGTTCCAGCAGGTTCTCCCGGGCGTCATGGAACAGCACGCGGGCGAAGCCGACGTTATACAGCGTCGGGGCGTTACGCCGCAGCGTGCGGCCCTCGATGCCTATGGCGACGGACAGTTCCTGGCTGGTGAAACCCTGTTCCGGGATATGGCACATGGCGCAGGAAAGGGTGTTGTTGTGGGACAGGCGCCGGTCGAAGAAAAGTTGCCGGCCCAGCAGGATCTTTTCCTGCGTCAGCGGGTTGTTTTCCGGGACTTCGAGCGTGGGCAGGCCGGACAGGGCTCCATCACCTGCCGCGCCCTCCCCTGCGCCGACCGTTGCCTGCGGCGCTACGTCGAAGCCGTCATCTCCGCCTTCCATAGCCAGCGTGATGATGTCATTGATCACCGTGTCCGCATGCAGGAACGAGACGCTGTAAATGTTGCGCACCCGGCTTGCCTTGTCCAGCAGGAACACCCGCAGGATGTGGGAAATGTTCCCGGTGTATTCCCCGGCCTCGTTGTATTCCTTCTGCACCGACTGGTTGAATCCCCGGAGCAGCGGTTGCAGCCGCTCTGTCGAAGCCGTGGTCAGGAAGCGCCAGTCATAGTTGTTGCGGCTGAACTTCCTGCCGTACTCGACCATCACCTGCGGCGTGTCGAAATCCGGGTCGAAGCTGAGGCTGACCATCCGCACCTGGTCCTTAAGCCGCCTGTCCGCGTCCAGCCGTTGCTGCAACTGCCCCAGGACGAAGGTGGCCAGGGGGCACCCGTTTACGTCGTTGCAACTCGTGAAGATGAAACTGAGGACGACGAACTTGTCGCCGAGGAACTCATCCAGGGGCCGTTCGCGTCCCGCTTCGTCCAGGACCAGGCCGCCACCGGCCCTGCCCAGCGGGGGTAACTGATAGGTGCCCGGTTCGGGCGCCTCGTATTCCAGGACACGATAGCCGGGCGCCAGTACCTGTACCGGCGCCTCATGCCGGTGCTGAGGCTGCTGCGCATGAAGTGTTGCCGCAGGGATAAGACAAAAAACGCCGGCTGCCAACAAGACGGCCAGCGTAAGAAGACTTCGCTTCACGTCATTCCTGCGGAAGCAGGAATCCAGTGAGCAAAGAGTCGCCTTCGGCGACACAATATTATACTGGATGCCGGGTCAAGCCCGGCATGACGGACAAGCGGGCATTCCTGCTACCCCTTTTGTCATTCCTGCCACCCTCGTTCGTCATTCCTGCGAATGCAGGAATCCAGTGAAACAGACCGTCGCACCAGCGACACACTATTACAATCAATAGTTAGCCACCACGGATACAGCGCCGTCCTCCCCGGATGGTCTGTTTTTCGCATACAGGGCATAGGAACCGAAGCGCATCTGGTGCGGCATGCCCAGGCCTGCCGCCAGGAAATCGATGGAAAACTGCAGGGTCAGTTTTTCCCCGTCCCAGGTGTACGACTTGAAGTACTGCAGGTCTTCGCCCTCTTCCGCCTGGCGCTTGTCCCAGTTGGACAACAGGGACGAGGTGAAATATACCCGTTTCCCGTCCCAGCTCTGGGACAGCATGTTGATCTGTGCGCCGATCTTCTCCGCGTAGATTTCCTTTGCGTTATGGGGGTCGCTGATATCGAATACCCGGGCCATACCGTCGTTCCAGGTGTCCACCCACAACAGCGAGTCATCCGCCGAGATGGAAATGTCCACGGGCAGCGGAATCTGCTCGGCGACGCCGATGTCCGCAACCGGCTTCGCATGCCAGTCGCCGCCGTCATCTTCGTAGATCAGCCAGATCTTGGACGTGAGTGCGGTGGTGGTGAAGCAATAATTATTACGCGAGCCCCAGGCGCAACGGAGTTCCAGCGGCGCCCCCGGCACGTCCAGCACCTTTTTCGGCTGGCGTTTGTGCAGGTCCCAGACGACCACGGTATTGCCGAAGCGCTGCATGGCCTCCGGGTCCGCCATCATCTGGCCCAGGTCCATCATGTAATTGTTCCAGCCGGTAAATGACGAGGTCACCAGGACGTTGCGGCGCGGCAGCGCGCGCACGTCATAGCCGTAGCCGTCGGCGAAACTGCCGGACTTGGCCGCGCCCTGCAGGTCACCATCGGTGGGCATCCAGTAAGTGGCGATGTATTCTCCGTCGTTGGTGTATTCCACCATCCCGGTAATTCCGCCATGGTCCTTGTCGTTGGACAGCCCGGTGATGAGCATCCTGCCGGGCATGGCATAACTGGTGTGCGGGCCGACCACGCCGCCGCTGCGGGAGACGAAATCGTCGATGGTCTTGTGCAGCCTGGGTTCGGCCGGGTCCGTGTGGATATCAAAGATGAATATCCTGCTGGTATCGAGGCCGGACGCCCACAGGTAGCGCCGGTCGTCCGTCAGGCCCGAGTGGTGGGCCTCGTTACGGCCGCCCACCGACAGGGTGTGGACTACCTTGCCGTAATTTTCCGACTGCGGGTTGACGTCAACGGTGACCAGTTTGTCCTGCTCGTCCCCAAGGCCCTCCATGCCCAGGGTCCAGACATATACGAAGTCCTCCTGGCCGACGATTTTCGCCATGTACGGCGACATGCAGGTCTCATCGGCGGAGGCCGTGGACGTGATTGACAGCAGGAAGAGAAAGGCAATAAAATAGACGGGGCCGGTAAGTTGTTTCATTGGTTGTCTCCGGTCTGCAAAGGATTCGTTCCGGGGACTATATTACAACGATTCGGCGCAATTTACATAGTTTTACCGTATTCCACCGACCACCGTCGTGCATTGTACAAATCATGGCGTACTCAACGTGCGTTTAACCGGATTGTAAGCTGATAATAGTATATAAGCCGTAACCTGATTATTTCCCACTTGGACAAGACTGAGTAATGAAACGCACGCGCGGCAAGAAAGGCCGCATCCAGGGTCGTATTACGCCCCACAAGGCGCTGGCCGACGTACGGGAACTCCTGGGAGACGCGCCGCGTTCCCGCGACCTGCTGGTTGAACACCTGCACAGGCTCCAGGACCACTACGGCCACCTGTCGCACCGCCACCTGCTGGCCCTGGCCATTGAAATGGAACTGCCCATGGCCGAAGTCTATGAAACAGCCACTTTCTACCACCATTTCGACGTATTGAAGGCCGATGAGAACGCACCCCCGGCGCTGACCGTGCGGGTATGTGAATCGCTGACCTGCGAGATGTTCGGCGCGGCCGGGCTAATCAACCAGCTCAGCGCGCTGACCGACCCGGACCGGGTCAGGATTCAACCGGTCCCCTGCGTGGGCCGATGCCAGGCCGCGCCGGTTGCCGTGGTGGGGACCAACCCGGTAGAGCATGCCCGTCCGGAAACGGTTGCCGCCGCGGTGAAAGACGGTGCAACGGTATGCCCGGAACCGGACGCGATCCGTTATGCGGACTACCGCGCACAAGGCGGTTACAAACTGCTGGCGAATTGCTGCGACGGCGACTACACGCCGGAACAGGTCATCGACATGCTGGAGCAGGCGCACCTGCGCGGCCTGGGCGGCGCCGGTTTCCCGGCGGGCCGGAAATGGCGCATCCTGCGCAGCCAGCCGCGGCCGCGCATGATCGCGGTCAACATCGATGAAGGCGAACCGGGAACATTCAAGGATCGCTTTTACCTGGAACGGGACCCGCACCGTTTCATCGAAGGGACGCTGGTCGCGGCCTGGGCCATCGAGGCGGAAGCGATCTACATATACCTGCGCGATGAATACGCCGGCTGCCGCGCCCTGCTGGAGGCGGAACTGGCGGCATTGCAACAGGACCTGCCCTGCCCGCTGCCGCCGATCCACCTGCGCCGCGGCGCCGGCGCCTATATCTGCGGCGAGGAATCCGCCATGCTCGAATCCATAGAGGGCAAACGCGGCATGCCGCGCCTCAGACCGCCTTACGTGGCGGAGGTGGGCCTGTTCAACCGTCCCACCCTGGAACAGAACATGGAGACCCTGCACTGGGTGCGGGATGTCGTCGAGAAAGGACCGGAATGGTTTACTTCACAGGGCAGGCGCGGGCGCAAGGGCCTGCGCTCGTTCTCGGTGAGCGGCAGGGTGCAAAAACCCGGCGTTCACCTGGCGCCGGCGGGCATTACCATCCGCGAACTCATCGACGAATACTGCGGCGGCATGCTGCCCGGCCACGAATTTTACGGTTATTTCCCCGGCGGCGCTTCCGGCGGCATACTGCCCGCCGCGCTGGATGACGTACCGCTGGATTTCGACACCTTGCAGCCCCACGGCGCCTTCATCGGTTCGGCCGCGGTCATCGTGCTGTCGGACCAGGACAGCGCCCGCGCCCTGGCGTTGAACGCGATGCGCTTCTTCGAGGATGAATCCTGCGGCCAGTGCACGCCGTGCCGGGCGGGGACGGCCAAGGCGGTGAAACTGATGGAGAAACCCGAGTGGGACCGGCTGCTGCTGGAGGACCTGGCGCGGGCCATGGAGGACGCCTCCATCTGCGGACTGGGGCAGGCCGCGCCGAACCCGTTGCGCTGCGCCATGAAGTATTTTCCTGGAGAGTTCTCCTGATTTTATCCGCAGATGGCGCAGATGATTTATTTTGTCCCTTTCTTCGTCATTCCGGGCTTGTCCCGGAATCCAGAACAAAGGG
Source organism: Gammaproteobacteria bacterium (assembly GCA_965204045.1). GTDB lineage: Bacteria > Pseudomonadota > Gammaproteobacteria > Eutrophobiales > Eutrophobiaceae > JAAXHV01. The sequence continues at coordinate 1,582,568 of CBDBDW010000002.1, read as the reverse complement.
CATTCTGTCTGGTTCTGGCTTGGCCAGGTTAGGAAACAATTAGTGAATGCAAACTCAAAATAACACAAATATCCGGTTTTCCCTGAACGGGCGCGATATCGAGGCCGCGGCGGAAGAGACTATCCTTGACGCCGCACAGCGTCACGGCGTGGAGATCCCCCGGCTGTGCTACAAGGAAGGCTATCGCGCCGACGGCAATTGCCGCGCCTGCATGGTGGAGATTGAGGGCGAGCGCGCCCTGGCGCCGTCCTGCTGCCGCAAACCATCTGACGGCATGAAGGTAAGCAGCGACAATGAGCGCGCGCTGCACTCGCAGAAAATGGTGCTGGAACTGCTGATGGCCGATATGCCGCAACAGGGGACGTCCCCGTACCGGCTGGATTCGGAACTGGACCAATGGGCCTCCAGGCTGAACGTGTTCTCTCCCCGCTTCGAAGCGCGGGAACCCGTTGCGCCGGACCACTCGCACCCTGCCATCGCGGTCAACCTGGATGCCTGTATCCAGTGCACCCGTTGCGTGCGCGCCTGCCGGGAAGAACAGGTGAACGATGTTATCGGCTACGCACAGCGCGGCAGGCATTCCGAAATCGTGTTCGACATGGGCGACCTGATGGGCGAGAGCACCTGCGTGGCCTGCGGCGAGTGCGTGCAGGCCTGCCCCACCGGCGCCCTGATGCCGGCCCGGAACGTCGGGCTGGTGGAACCGGACAAGCAGGTCGATTCCGTCTGCCCGTACTGCGGCGTGGGCTGCCTGTTGACGTTCAACGTGAAGAACGACCACATCCAGTACGTCGAAGGCCGCGACGGCCCCTCCAACCAGGGCCGCCTGTGCGTCAAGGGGCGCTACGGCTTCGATTACGTACACCACCCCGCCCGCCTGACGCGGCCGCTGATCCGGAAACCGGGAACAACCAAGACCACGGAGATCATCCCGTCCCGGGCGCTGCACCGTTATTTCCGCGAGGCGACCTGGGAAGAAGCCCTGGACCTGGCGGCTTCCGGCCTGCGCGCCATCCGTGACGCGCAGGGGTCGCAGGCCCTGGCCGGGTTTGGCTGCGCCAAGGGCAGCAACGAAGAGGCCTACCTGTTCCAGAAGCTGGTGCGCACAGGCTTCGGCACCAATAACGTGGACCATTGCACCCGCCTGTGCCATGCCTCCTCGGTGGCCGCGCTGCTGGAGACCATCGGCTCCGGCGCGGTCTCCAACCAGGTGGCCGACGGCACGCAGGCCGAGGTCATCATCGTGATCGGCGCCCGGCCCAACGACAACCATCCGGTGGCGGCCACCTTCATGAAGAACGCCACCCTGAACGGCAGCAAACTGATCGTGATTGAGCCGTACAGTTCCGAGATGTACCTGCACGCTCATGCGTTCCTGCAACTGCGCCCGGGCACGGACGTGCTGCTGCTGAACGGCATGATGCACACCATCATCGACGAGGGACTGCACGACCAGGCGTTTATCGATGCCCACACCGACGGGTTCGAGGCGCTCCGGGAAACGGTGCGGGAATACAGTCCGGAGAAAGTGTCTCCGCTGTGCGGCATCGCCCCGGAGACCATCCGGGAAACGGCGCGCCTGTATGCGACGGCGAAGACCGCCATCATCTTCTGGGGTATGGGCATATCCCAGCATGTGCACGGGACGGACAACGCCCGCTGCCTGATCTCGCTGGCGTTGATGACCGGGCAGATCGGCCGGCCCGGCACCGGCCTGCACCCGCTGCGCGGCCAGAACAACGTGCAGGGCGCCTCCGACATGGGCCTTATCCCTATGGTTTACCCGGACTACCAGTCCGTAAAAGACCCCGGGACCCGGCGCCGGTTCGAGGAATTCTGGGGCATGGAACTGGACCCGGACGCCGGCAAGACCGTGGTCGAGATCATGCACAGCGTCCATGCGCGGGACATCAACGGCATGTATATAATGGGAGAGAACCCGGCCATGTCCGACCCCAACCTGGAACACGCCAGGGAGGCGCTCGCCAGGCTGGATCACCTCGTGGTGCAGGATATCTTCTTCACGGAAACCTGCGGCTTCGCCGACGTCATCCTGCCCGCGTCCGCGTTCCCGGAAAAGACCGGCACCTATACCAACACCGACCGCCGGGTGCAACTGGGCAGGCAGGCGGTCTCCCCGCCCGGCGAGTCGCGCCAGGACCTGTGGATCATCCGGGAACTGGCCCGGCGCCTGGGCCTGGAATGGGGCTACACCGGACCCGAAGCCGTATTCGAGGAGATCAGGCAGGCCGTGCCCAGCATGGCGGGCATGACCTGGGCGCGGCTGGAAGACGAGGATTCACTCACCTACCCCCTGGTCAGGGAGGGCGACCCGGGCGAACCGGTCATCTTCAGGGACGGCGTGTTCCCGACCGATGACGGCAGGGGGCGTTTCGTCGCGGCCGACTATATCGAGGCGGACGAACTGCCCGATGAGAAATACCCCTTCGTCTTCATGACAGGACGGCAACTGGAACACTGGCACACCGGCACCATGACGCGCCACTCCCGGGTGCTGAACACCATAGAACCCTGGCCCTATGTCCTGGTCAATCCCGAAGACCTGCACGCCCTGGGCATGGAATCGGGCGACCTGCTCGCCATCGAATCCCGGCGCGGAACGCTGGCCGTCGCCACCCGCGTGGACGAAGGCATGCAGCAGGGCGTATTCATGATGCCGTTTACCTACCACGAAGCCGCGGCGAACCTGCTCACCAACGACGCCCTGGACCCCTTCGGCAAGATCCCCGAGTTCAAGTTCTGCGCGATACGGGTGGGCAGGCATTGATTATTTTAACTCCACTCATCCGCAAAATACTCGGCCTGTTGCAGGATATTCTCTGTTGCCAGTTTCTGTTTGTCGGGAGGATAACCGTACTCCTTCAAAAGCCTTTTAATTACAGTTCTGAGCCTCGCCCGGACACTTTCTTTGATTGTCCAGTCAATGGATTTGTTTTGTTTTACCCTTTCTACCAGAACCTGGGCGAGTTCTCTTAAAGTATCATCGCCCATTACCTCTCTGGCGCTCTCATTCAGCGCCAGCGCATCATAAAAAGCGACTTCGTCATCCGACAGGCCCATATCAGCGGCTTTCTCATCAGAGACTTTTATTTCCTTTGCGAGATCGATCAATTCCTCAATAACCTGCGCCGTCGTCAACAGGTTGTTCTGGTATTTTCTGATAGCTTGTTCCAGCATTTCGGAAAACTTCCTTCCCTGGGCAAGGTTTTTCCTTGTCCTGGTTTTTAACTCATCGTTCAGGATCTTTTTGAGCAGTTCAAGCGCCAGGTTCTTGCGTTTCATTCCCTGAATTTCTTCGAGGAATTCATCAGAAAGAATTGAGATGTCCGGTTTCCTGATGCCGGCAGCATCAAAAATATCAATCACCCCGTCCACAACCACCGCTTTATCAACTATCTGCCTGATTGCGGTTTCTATCTCCGCATCGCTTTTTCCGCTTCCTTCCCGTTCAAACTTTGTCAGACGCGCACTGACTGCCTGGAAAAAACCCACTTCAGCTTTGATGTTCATTGCCCTGGGGTCGGGGACTGAAAGCGCAAACGCCTTGGAAAGCAAGGCGACTTCTTTAGTAAACCTTTCCCTGCCGTCCTTAAGGCCGAGAATATGCTCTTCAGCTTCCAGGATTAAGGTCAACTTTTCCTGCGTTCCTGCGGAGAAATAGGTCTTGTATTCAAAATCGCCGAACATGCCGGCAACCACGTCGTATTTTTCCAGCATTTTTTCAATGGCCTTTTCCTGCTCGAATGCCGGCGCTCCCTTGCCCTCGCTTCTTGTGTAAGAGACAAGCGCCTTTTTCAGGTCAGATGCGATACCGATATAGTCAACAACCAGTCCGCCGGGCTTGTCCTTGTAGACCCTGTTGACCCGGGCGATGGCCTGCATGAGGTTGTGGCCGCGCATTATCTTATCGACGTACATCGTATCCAGACACGGCGCGTCAAACCCGGTCAACCACATATCCCGCACAATCACTAACTGCAAAGGGTCGGCAGGGTCCTGAAACCGTTCCCTGAGCGTTTTCCTGTCCTGCTTGGTCGTCGTATGTTTCTGCCACGTCAAGGGATCGCTTGAAGATGAGGTCATTATCACCTTTATATTTCCCTTGAGAACGTTGCTGTCATGCCAATCCGGATGCAGGGCAATTATCTCGTCGTACATTGCAACTGCGATACGACGGCTTGTGGCAACTATCATCGCCTTGCCTGCAAAAACCTCCTGTCTAGCCTCAAAGTGTGCCAGGATATCCGACACAATCGTTTTCCTTCGATCCTGGTGCCCTATGATGGCTTCCTGCCTTGTCCATTTGGCTTTAGCTTTTTCCGTTGCCGTCGCTTCTTCATTCTCGGTGATACTGTCAACTTCGGCGTCCAGCTCTTCTTTTTCCTCTTCCTTCAGGTGCACTTCAACAAGCCGTGACTCATAATAAACCGGCACAGTCGCCCCGTCTTCAACCGCTTGTTCTATATCGTAAACGTCTATGTAATTGCCGAAGACCGCCGGGGTTGAGGCGTCTTCCTTTTCAATTGGCGTCCCGGTAAAGCCGATAAATGTCGCTTCGGGAAGCGCGTCTCTCAAATACTTGGCAAATCCATAATTCGTTCTCACCCCATCTTTCACAAAAAAGGTCTTCGCGCCAAACCCGTACTGGCTGCGATGCGCCTCGTCCGCGATAACGACGATATTTTTCCGGTTTGAAAGAAGTTCGAAGTCTTCACTGCCGTCTTCTGGCAGAAATTTCTGAATGGTGGAAAAAACGATACCGCCGCCTGCCGTCTTTAAAAGCTGTTTCAAATCGGTTCGACTCTCCGCCTGTTTGGGCGCCTGCCTGAGAAGGTCTTTACCCGCCGCAAACGAGTCGAACAACTGGTCGTCAAGATCGTTGCGATCAGTAATGACAACTATGGTCGGGTTTTTCATCTCCCGGTTTACGACCAACAGGCCGGTGTAAAACACCATGGACAAGGATTTGCCGCTGCCCTGAGTGTGCCAAACCACCCCTGCCTTGCGATCTCCCCTGGGTTGGCTCTTGACCCCGGGCAGGCTGTAGGCTTCGGGGTCTTCCCCGATTTTTTCTCCATAAGCTGCTCTCAAGGTGGATTTAACGGCCTCCTTCACCGCGTGATACTGGTGATAAGCCGCTATCTTCTTGACGGTTTCGATAGTTATCACACCGGTAGATACGTCTTCTTTTTTCACCTGTTCAAAGACGGTAAAGTGGCGGACAAGCTCAAGCAGCACGTCCGGTCGGAGCATTCCTTTGATAAGTATCACCAGTTGCGGCGTTTTCGCAGAATCCACCTTCCTGCCATCCACGGTCTTCCATGCCATAAAACGGCTCCACCCGGAAGTCAGGGAACCGGCTTTCGCATCCAGACCATCCGAAGCCACAAGCGCACCGTTATAGCAAAACAGGCTGGGAATTACTTCCTTATAGGTCTGTAGCTGATTAAACGCCTGTTGCACTGTTGCCTTTACAGCAGCCGGATTTTTTAATTCAATCACGACCAGGGGTAACCCGTTTATGAAAAGGACAATATCAGGGCGTTTGGTAACGCCTGCCCCATATCCCGACAGGGGATTGTTTTCCGTTACCGTGAACTGGTTGCAAACCACGAGATCATTATTGAGCGGGTTGTCAAAATCAATCAGGCGCACTTTGGCGCCGAGCGTTTCACCGTTCCTTTGATAATTTTCCGCTACACCTTCAATCAGCATCTGATAGAAAATTTCATTGCTTTGAATCGGGTTTGGTCCCGACAGAACCAGTACCTTGCTCAGGGCTTGTTCTCTTACATCATCCGGAATGGCCGGATTAAGTCTGTCAATAACTGATTTAAGGCGAGCACACAGGATTACGTCGGAAAGGTTTTGTCTTTCAGCTTCCTGTTCTTCGGGGGAGAGATACAAATAGCCCTGGTTTTCCAATAGTTCTATGGCCAGTTGTTCGACGTCGGATTCGTAGAGAGAGGCCATTTATGTCGTGTCCAGAAGTAACCTCAGCGGCAGGGCATACGAGTTTTTACCAAAATTCAAGATGTTGCCGCCGTTGTAGATGTGCGGCTGATTGTAGCTTTACAGTGTGACTGATTGCAACTTTACATGGTGACCCTGGTACAGGTATGAACTTTTGACGCCGGTTCGACTCTACCCAATACATGAAAAGAGCAATCTTTCTGATTTTCCTGGCACTCTCCGTGGACGGCCTGGCGCATGATACCGAATGTATCCCCCCGGTCCCGGCCTGGACCGGCGCCAATCCTTGCAGGTACGCACGTCCCCCCTGCCCTTATGATTTACGTTCAATTTATTACGACCTGGAATACGCCCATCAAAAGCAGGATGAGAAAGCGATGGAACGCGCCCGGTGGAGACTGGAAAGTTATTACAGCAGAAAGGCTATAGAAAGAGAATAAATATGCGCCAGGCTCTCGAAGGCATTCTCAAGTATCACCTGAACCAGACTCGTTGTCTCACCTCCGGAATACGCAATGCGAATTATATGCTACTGTGTGTTACACGTATAACGTATAAAAGAGATTTGAAATGCACAAAAGAATGACGATCACGCTCGATGAGACGGTTTATGAAGGACTGTACCGGAGAATTGGCAAGCGCCGGATAAGCAAGTTCATTGAAGAGCTGGTCAGGCCACACGTGATGGATACATCTCTGGATGAGCATTACCAGGCTATGGCTGCCGATAAGGCACGCGAAGCTGAAGCGTCAGCCTGGTGCAATGCACTTGCCGGAGACGTGGGCAATAACACGCGGTGAAATATGGTGAGTCGAATTCGGCCCGAAACTCGGCAGCGAAGTCCGTGATATGTTCCGCTTAAACCGGGTTAAGCTGGCTCACTGACAGAAACCGATACGCGCAAACCTGCCGCGTCCAGCATTTTCACTAGCCGATCAATGGTAAATCTTTCGTAACGCGCTCTCAGTACGTCATTCTGTATCGGTTGCGTTGTATTCAACCGTCTTGCAGCCTCTGCCTGGGTGAGGCTGGCGTCCTGTACCCATTTTCTAATTGCGATCATTAATTCCGAACGCAATTTCAGGTTTTCTGCACCAGGCAGGTTCAAATCAGCAAAAATATTACCGTCCGCGGGCGTTGTATGTGCGCTTTTCGTCTTTCTCTCCGTATCCGTTGTACATCACGTAAGCGTTGTCCGGCAAGCTCTATATCTCTCTTGGACCCCGGAAAAGCGCAAAGCGCCTTATAGCTATTGTCCGTCCATTCGACCGGTTTTTTTGTCATTGATTATACCAAACTTAATATAATTCGCGATCCCTTAACTGTGGACAATGTGCAACCCGACCCGGTTTTCTATCCTACCGGCCATGTCCGCACGTCAGGCAGCATGATATGATCTATTGTCACTCAACTGCTGTGGATCTGATCCAAAGGAAAGATACAAACTTCTAACCACTTGATTCTGCTTGATTAATTCTTAGGATGTAAGTAATATACAGTATATAACAGGAACCATGAATGTTGCCATAAGACTGATAGCATTTCATGCAAGGGAATGAGTTACTTAAATATATACAGTCGGGAGTAACATAATGTCAAAAGATTCGAAAATTGAATGGACTCATCATACCTTTAATCCATGGTGGGGTTGTGTCAAAGTTTCTCCTGCATGTAAGAATTGCTACGCAGATACTTGGTCTAAACGGGTTGGTCATAATTTATGGGGAGCAAAATCTCCTCGTAGGTTTTTTGGTGAAAATCATTGGCGTGAACCAATCAAGTGGAATGAACAGGCTGCTCGTAACAGAGAAAGGTATAGAGTTTTCTGCGCCTCTATGGCAGATGTTTTTGAAACCCGCAAGGAATTAAATGAACATCGCTATAAGCTATGGGAATTAATTGAAGAGACACCCTACCTGGACTGGCTTATCCTAACTAAACGACCACAAAATATTTCTATATATTCACCATGGGAAAAATGGCCGCCAAATGTTTGGCTTGGCACGACTGCTGAAACTAATAAATGGGCCAGAGAGCGTATTGATCACCTCGCAAAAATTAACGCACGCATTCATTTTATATCAGCAGAACCTCTACTAGGCAGTATTGACCTTACTAGATGGTTGAGTGATGCATGTCTTGATTGGGTAATAGCTGGAGGAGAAAGTGGGCCACGAGCACGACCTACAAGGCCCTCCTGGATTAGAGAGTTAAGGGATCAATGTAATACTTATCAGGTTCCCTTTCATTTTAAACAATGGGGACATTGGACCCCTGACATGCCCGCTTCCTCAAGGAAGGTACGTACAATAAATTTTGAAGATGAAAATGGAAACAAAGAAACATTATTTGCCTCAGGAAAAAAAGCAGCAGGGCGACAGCTTGATGGAAGAAACTGGGATGGGGTACCAATTCATGCCTAGACAAGCAGATTCTTCGCAACTTAAATTTGATGTCTATGACAGTTGGCCCATCCCTTCACCTCAACCACCCTCTGTTTTTCATAGGTCACTACCGGCAGGCCATATTTGGACAAATACAAAAGCTAATTTAATAAGAAATTACTTGAGATACTTTCAATGGGTAACAAAACATGGTTGTTATATAGATGGATTTTCAGGTCCTCAGTATGAGAGTGAGCATGAATCATGGGCAGCAAAATTAGTATTAGAGATGGAACCGAAATGGTTCAGAAACTTTTTCCTGTGTGAACTTTCTCAGAAATCATTTGATGCCCTAAAAGCTATGGTTAGCGATCAGGAAAATGTGGCTAAACGTGATATTAGATTGCATCAAGGAGATTTTAATACATGGATAGATGAGGTATTAGATTCGGGAGTGGTAACAGATTCAATGGCAACTTTTGCATTACTTGACCAAAGAACTGCTGAATGTAAATGGAAAACGGTAGAAAAATTAGCGTTACATAAAAAAGGAAAAACTAAAATTGAACTCTTTTATTTTTTCCCTACTGGATGGATAAGTAGAGCAATTTCCAGTAAGAACAATGCAGACCTTCAAGCGTGGTGGGGAGGAGAAGATTGGAAAGAACTAAAGGGGAAAAATCAGACGCAGTCAATCGAATTAATGATATCGCGTTTCAGAAGTCTTGGTTATCTTGATGTTTATCCTTGGCCAATTCATAAAAGAGATGATGGCGAAGGACGGATTATGTACCATATGATTCATGCTACTGATCATCCTCAAGCACATGCGCTCATGATGCGAGCCTATCGTAAGCTTGTTGCTACTCCAGAAGAAATTAAAACTATCGATATGTGGGAGCAAGAAAACCTGAAAATGCCGGCAAGTTCAGCCTGTTTTTAAAAACTCCTTTGTGGCTATTGTTTCGGTTGTCGGGCAGAGTACCAAAGCAATGGCAGAGCAGATAATGGCCGCTGACAAATCACGGCTGAAAAAACAGCTTGATACACTCTCCAAGCCCGATATGCTGGCCGTTGAGGATGCAATCAAGGTTCACTTGGCGCTGCCGCAATAGTTTTATCGCTATGCCGTGATCAGAAGGCAGGTCAGATGTTAGAATGGAACTGAATTTTTCTGCAACAGCTTGTGCGCCTTAACACGATTTTCATGGCGACTTTATCAAATGACACGGAACTGAAGTCTCTTTTCGGGCCTCTGGGTAAATCACTCTCTCAAATTCAGGAACGCCAAAGCGATATTCCCGACATAATCAAGAACATATTCAGGGAGGAAGCCGGTTCAATACAGAACCGCTGGCTCATTGGCGCAGGTTCACTGATTACCGGCCTGGGTGGTCTGTTTTTCATGGATTAGTTTCACATCTGCATTCATCAATTTTGGCAGCATTAGTTGTTAAAAAGGAATGCCACCATTTATATCTTATTGATTCTCCTGGTCTTCTTGGTTATTAGACGCTTCTGCCCCTTGTGAATCATCGGTAATTTCCTGCTCATTTGAATCTCTAGCCTCTATACCTTGCCAATCATCGGCAATTTCCTTCCAATTAGTATCTCGTTTCTTTCCTCTCGTCCATACATCCCAGAAATCAGGATCGTCTGATTGGGGTTGTTGTACCTTTGGTAAATCATTCATCTTTACCAGCAATGGTAATTCAGATGCCCAACCCATAAGAATTGCTTGCTGTGATGGAAGCGAAGGTAATTCCCTGAGTAATCCTTTAAGATTGTCGGGGACAAATCGTTTTACCAAATCTTGATCTCGATCATTGCTTATGCGATGGAGTAAGAATGTGTTGCACTGGGAAAGAACGGTTGGAGATAATTCTGATGGGCGTTGTGAAGACACGACCAACCCCAAACCGAACTTACGCCCCTCCCGAGCAATTTTTTCAAATACCTGGCAACAAACGGATGCTGCATTTTGATTCTCCGCATCTTCCTGGTAGCGTTTCACAAATGTATGAGCTTCTTCCATTACCATGACTGTAGGCAGAATTTGATCGTTTAATTTCCGGTAACGTTGCAAAGCCTCAAATATCATTCTTGCAACGACAGCTGTAATAATGTGGATGACTTCCGAAGGAACTAATGACAAATCGATAATCGTGACATTCCCATGAGGGCTTTCGGTGCTTCCAAGATAGTTATCTAACCACTTTGCCAGTGTCACATCATTATTATCAGCACCAACAATCGCTTTTATCTGCGTATCGCCCAATATTGTTCGAATGCGCATAAGCAGGGTTTCAACGTATTCAGATACATTTAATACTTCTGCACTTGCCTCGACACTCTGTAAAAATGCTTCACCGGTGAATTCTCTAGGTATATCAGCGTCTATTGGTAATAAATCTTTTTCACTTCCTCCAAAAACACTATGAGTATGAATCGATATCTCCAACAGGTCATCAATTTGCTGTTTTGTAAAGTCATAATGAGGGTGCTGTTTTTGTTTTATTGGACGTAATAAATTTTCAATATGGGATTTTAAATCCTCCATTGATACCTTTTCGTTACTAGAAAATGAGTCATCTATACTCAATCCCCCGTCCTGCCATTTTTCCAACTTTTCGAAAAAAGATTTCGGTTTAGGGAAATTTCCCCATGGGGAACCAGAATTTTTTTCAGCTCGTATTGTAGAAACGATTGTTCGAAGAAAACGACGCATATCATGACTTTTATTTTTTGAAGCCAATACACGTCCATCTCTTATAGACCTAAGAGCATGTATCAGAGTAGGTCTTTGAGTCTTCTCTGTAGCTTGAGTAAACGCACTCCACTCAACGGTATTCCAAAACCAAATTGGTATTTGAAGTTTTTGCGCGTTTTGCTTCGGGTCTACTTTGAATATTTGTGCCTGTATGTCAGAAGAATTATTTTCCACAGATCGAAATGCTCTTGAATATTCCCCATTCGGATCGAGTACTATAAAGCGAGCATTAGGATTTTCTGTCTCTCGTTTTGCTGATTCTAACGACCAGCGAATGAGTCCTGCTACCGAACAAGATTTTCCACTACCAGTATTTCCAAGTACTGCAAGATGCCGACCAAATAATCGATCCGGATTGACGAAAACATCTGCATTGTCTGCTAGCGGGCTGGTGCCAATCTTGACCCGCCTGTATTCACCGGATTCTATAATTGCGCGAAGCTGTTGTTGTGTAGGTAGGAATACTTGATCACCTACAGATGGGAACGAATATGCTCCCCGGTTAAATTTGAATATCTCCTGGTCTTTCGAATTTATATCTTTGATTAATATTCCGACAGGATTCAGACTCATCTTCCTGAGCGGATACGGCAAATCAACTAATCCAAAATCATGCAACCCTTTTCGTTTTGGATAAGGAGATCGTTCTACAGCTAACCACTTAATTTGCCCTATTAAATAACCTTCGTCGCTGGGTATAAGTAAATAACTATTAATTCTAGGGAAAGGACGTGGGATACCTGTATTAAGTGCTATTGACTCCGGCGCGTCAATATTCAGAGCAACTCTGATCTCATCGGGCGATACAAAATCGACCGTGCCGATACTTAAAGATTCTGTGTATTCGATAGGGCTATAGGCGTTCATTCTTGGTCATCTTCAGTTCCGTTTCTTCCCTTTTCTGTATCCATACGAGCTTTTAGTAAATCTGTCATGCGCGAAGTAATGCGATCTATTGCTGGCTTCGGCAGGAAATATGTAACTAATGACCTCAATTCACCGAAAGGTTTTCCGATAAGTAGTGTTATTTGCGCTGGCCGTCCAAATTTTTCGTAGACTTCCATAATACGGCCTTCAGGATCATCATATGAAATAATAACCAAATGAGTAGACGGAATAGTCAGCATATCTCCAATTACACGGTTAATATGGTCATCTCCAAAACTATACCCATAGGAAACTAAGGAATTATTGGGTCTACAAATTGACGCTGCAAAATCGCGAAATAACTCCACGTAGGGATAAGCAGTTGTTTCTTTATCCTTTGCAGCATTTGGATAAATCATCAGGTTGTGAAATATATTCTCTTGGATGCCAAGGGCATTCAAAAATGGATCAATGTTTTGTGCACCAAAAGGCAGACCAACACGCCTGATGTCCTGATTTGCATAAACCCAATCTACAGACCCGTGTAATTTTGTAAAACGTGCAACACCTTCCAGATATCGCGGTTCTCCGCGTATGCCGGGAGGGTTATAGTGCATATCGAGGTCAAGCCGAGAAGAGCGGAAAATGGGACTAAGATTACCTACAAATCGATCTAACAGGTGCAACCCCGCAGCTTCTGCCCCAGTCTCAAGCACACGGTCGTAATTGGTAGTGAATATTTGTAATCGATCACGCGTTCCAGAACGACTGGCAAAACTTGTTAAAAAACTGACCAAGTACTCCAATGCGATTTGATGCTCCTTAGATGAGGTAATCTCGTTTTCTAATCTGAGAATAGCTTCTGAGAACTTTTTTATATATTCGGAAATTTCATTTTGTAGATTTTCCAATTTACCATCAATTTCGTCACTACCATTATCAGCTAAATGTTTTAAACCAAGGAGTAGTTCGTTGGCCGCGTTAAGCTGTCTTTCAATTTGTGCGGTATTCGCGCCATTATTTTCCTCAGAAATTCCTGCAGATTTATTTATCTGAGCTTGATAGTCTCTGAATTTGGGGACGGGAAATGATAATTCTTCATTATTATTTAGCACTAGACCTCTCACCGCGTATGTAAGACCAGCACCAATAAGCAAAGATAGATGTTCTGATTGGAATAGAGCTGTAAGCCATGGCTCAATACGAGAACGTATATCTAATAGATCGAATTCTTCTTTTGTTATCCATGCAGCCTGTACGTTATCGGCAAATTTGTATTTGGCTGTGTCTGTAGATACCAGATATAAAGGTTCTCTATCATCCCGTGATTTCAGAATAATTTGTTGATGTTTCTTATTGTTCATGGTTGAACCTTATAATTCCACTCATCAGTTTTGGCAACAGTGCATAACGAACGTGTTGGAGTATACGGATTCGAAATTGTTTAAAAAATATTTTTTCAAACAACGAGTTAACATTACCGTCAAATTTGAAAAGCCGATCAATGGTAAATTGAGACATGAGTTGTAACCGAAATTCCATTCCGGTACTTTTGCGCACCCATGCTTTGCAGTCTACTGGAAAATCGCCCTGCATAACAGCGCTTGCATCTCTGGCTGATTTTTATGCAACCGGTCACCGGCTTCCAAGTGGCCTCGGTCCATTCGATTCTGGAGGGTGCTCACATGATTACAGTTTCAAGTGGCAAATGATATGTCCTGCTCTTCTATTGGCGACATGCGATTCGTTTGGATATCCCGCGCAGAAGATAAACTCAAACAATGGACTTACCGTGGAGGTTTTGATTCAGATACATTATGCGGGATGCCGAGTAATAAAATTCTTTACATTGTCAATGAGCAAGCTTACCTGTTCTTTAGTATATTCAGAATAATTGCCGTGGGCCGCTTTATTACGCAGTCCAAGCCAAGCAGTTACATTTTTCTGGTCTAGTTTTGTGTAGACCTCTTCTCTTGCAAGTTCAGCATTTAATGATTCAGCTTTCTTCGGCTTATGGCCTGATGTGGTCGTGAGGCCATGTTTATCGCACAATTTCCTCACATGAACTTCAAGGGTGGTGCCTGCCATTACGGCCGCTGCATCCTTGTATCCGTTTTCTATGAGATGGGCGGCCATTTCCAGGAAATCACCAAAGAGGTCACCATGTATAGTTTCTTCCAAATTTTTTAGATAGTCATTCTGGACATCGAAAAGCAATGCCTTCGCAACACCGATTTGTCCAGCCACATGATCGTATAAACTACCCCTTTGCTTACTAACTTCCATGACTTGTCTGGAGTATGTTGATTTTGAGCCAGAAGTTCTTTCAATTGCTGCAATACATCGTGTTTGAAATTTCCTTATTTCGATTTTAGAGATTACATCGGAACCATCATCATATTTCGATTGAGAAAGAACTGTTTCATATTCAGTGATGACGGCGTTTAGTTGGTTCTTGAAGGTATCGGTCATGGCTTTCTGTTCTATAAATTGGGTCAGAACAACGTATAGTAACTGCCATCAAATCCAGGTCAAAGACTAAGGTTTTTGATTTATAAACTATTCCACGAACAATACGCAGTAGTTACATCCATGAGCACTATAGTCCGGCAGACGCGTATGGCTGCGTCAACCGTTCAATCATCTGCTCCGTATAGGCACATTCGGCAAGTTGTGCGTCAAGCATCCGGATATAGTGATCGCCCTTTCGAAGCGCAGATTCGTCCGAAAGGTTGATGTGGCGTTGCACCTGTTCCTTCATCTTGTGTATCCAACCGCGAATGATATTTAGCGACTCACGCTCGTCATCAGGACCGAATGGCTTGCCGAACCCCCCTATTGTGAAGCTGTGATTGAGTCTCTGGAATGGGAAGATGGCAGTAAGGTCGTCTTCCGACTTGGTCATCCGCGAAAACATTTCTTTCACACATCGGTCAGGTTGGTTTTCAACATATTGGACGACCTCAGCATCAACTTCAATAAAAGGGGTACCTTTCTCGTCAACATCATTCTTGAAAATAGAAACTTGTTTTTCAAACTCTACGACATCGCTGAAGCCGGTGCCGATTTGCTGTTCGGAGGTATGGTAAATCTGGCCGCTTTTGATGTAACCGCGGCACATGATTCCCTTCGATAGCAATTTGAAACAAGCCGTCCAGCAATGAGAAATGAGATTGATGAGGCCTGCAGGTGAGATCTCAGTTGAAATTAAAACGCTGTCAGAAACACAGGTAATACAAAAGTCTATGTTCCTCTTTATGTACGGTGCCTCGGGACAGATTATGGGACCAAATTGTTCGAATTGTTTGCGGTCATCATCCGTGCCCAAATCTGTTAAGATGTCGGAAAGTTCCGATAGCGATAAACCGCTCTCTTCCTCGGAAGCACGGACGTGAAACTTCCACCCGACCACATCTAAGAAGGCAATAAATTTTTCGGTGAACTGGAGCGTAGTCAAGTTAGAATCTCCGCTATTGATGAGAGTTGGCTACCACTGGGTCAATAAAAACGGCGCGCAATATCGAATAACATATCCAACATTGCTTCCTTAAAAGGGTAGATGCAACGTCCAATTATTTACAGCCCTCCTATCTGGCTAACGAAACAAAGCCTAGGTATTAAATAATCTCACGCTAGATATTTTATACCTGATAGCCGATGTTGCGCATCTCCTTCTTCAGATCATCTTTCCAACCATCGCTTTCATCCATTGTGATATAGACTATACCGCTTATGTCATTTGGAATTTCTACCTGATCTTTAACCACTGCAACCACTCGAGATCTACCGAGCTTACCCATTAGAAATCCATGTTCAAAAACAACATTCTGTCTGGCACGGTAATTACTTGTGAGGCTACCTGCTTTGGAACCAAGATCACAAGGCGTATATAAAACGATAGCGAAACCAACATCCGTGTAATGCTCAATCTTCTCAATAATTGTGCGCCCAGAACTCGCTTGCATATGCAGAATTACTGGTTCCAATCCCAGATCAGTTATGAATTCGCACATCTCCAGCTTAGTAATCTCATCGTGACCATGAACGATGAATACAGATGATGTATTGACTTGGCCTGGCCTTGCCCGCACTGGGGGGATGGACAACTCTCTCTGTTCGAGAGACGCTTTAAGTTGCTCTTCAGAGATATAACCCCTACGAACCAGTATCTCAAAGATTTGTTCATCCTTGACAGCCCAGTGAGTCCTCATCAATTCCAGCCTACCAAGATCTATGTCGGTTCTGAGCTCTTCGATAGCGCCTATCTTCAGGCTAGGTAGAATAGGGTCAAACTCAAAATCAATTACAACCGTATTTTTACGCAGACGTATCCCCGTTATATAGCCGATTCTTGACTCTACAGTTTCATTCTCAGTTACGAATAGTGCTGGAAAACTTTTTAACTCCTGAATGGCTTTTTCATTAAAAAATTTATAGCGCTCGCTGATTTCATCGTCCGTATATTCGACCACAGCACGACTTTTATCCAATTCATACGGGCTCGAATCCCAGCTTTCCGGTTCGTATGAAATCAATAAATTGAACAAGTTACTCTCCCCTTTGGAACCATCACCTCAAATGCTCTCTGCTTGTCCACAGTGGTCAATCAACTCTAATTTTTCCACTCATCAATTTTGGCAGCAAGGTATCTCGTTGGTTTTCCAAGATGCTAGCATGGGATTGGTTGAAATGAATTTTATTAAACAGGGGGCGAACTTCCTTGTTAAATTTATGTATGTAGGAAATTGAAGGCATAACTATTTGGTTTCCCAAGGCAATGTTCTTATTCAATCCTGGAACAGCGCTATCGGTATTCATTTCTTTAAAACCAACGTACTGTAGCAACAAGTATTCAAAAAGCAGTCCTTCTGACCCGTGTTTAGATTCCACATAAAAAGTAGTGTCTATCGGAAAAAAATTGTTCCAAAGATAAATCGTCTTCCCCAAGGTTCCCTTTCGTCCTATAACTATTCCAGGGCCATTAACCAAGTAGCTGGAGTGGTAATCAACAATTCCGCTTGAACCAACAACAGGATAACCAGTTCCAGTTCGTTCCGACTGTTTTAATCCTTTTCCATAATGCAAATCTACGATATCTTTTAACTTCCCCACCTTCCACCCGGCAGGAATCATGCCGAGTTCTGAATCCACCATTTTTCCACCTGCGTCACGATAGCCTTTTGCCTCGCTTTGGTGGGGCGCTCTCTCGGTACAAGCTTTGTTAGTCACTTCGTCGTACAGGGCTTGGGGCTGCTCCGATGCAAGGGAATCTATAGGGAAGTTGAACTCTATAAACCATTGGCGATAGAGGGCCTGTGCCATATTTTCAAGTGTTCCGTTCTGGCGGTGGAGCAGGTCTATTTTGTCGTCGAGGCTGGATAGGATTTCAGCGATGGCTTTTTGTTCGGTGAGTGGGGGAAGCAAAATTCTCTGAGCGTATGCAGTATTTCTATTCAATCCAGGGACCGCCGAGTCAGAATTTAGATTTTTCAATCCTAAACTGGAAAGTCTATAAAACAAATAATCCAAACTACAGTCAGTATCGTTTTCCGAATTTTCGATATAAAATGTTGTATCTATTGGGAAAAATGGGATCTCACTTTTGTGAACTGAACCAATAGTGCCTTTTCTACCGATAATAAGTCCTTTTGAATGCACTAATGCTTCATTATGCCAATCAACTAAACCTGCTGAGCTATAGACAGGGATTTCTCCTACAATTCTTTTTTGTTCAGGAAGTGATTTTCCATAATTAAATTTAACTAATTCCCCTAGCTTCACCTCCCGCCAACCCACTGGATGCCTCGGTTTATCCTGCAACACCACATACTTCCCCCTGATGCTCTCCTTGAAGTCATCAGGGATGCTTTCCCAGTCTATGACGTCCACAGAGATCAATAAATCGCTTTCTTCAAGGGCTTCCTTGAGGTCATAAATCTGCATCGGGTCGCAGTCGAAAACGGCCAGATCGAGGTCGGAGGTTTCTGTCGCTTTCCAGGTGGCGCGGGAGCCATAGGCCCAGACAGTTTTACCCGGGATATGGCGTTGGAGGATGGTATGCAGCAGGTCGAGTTGATCCCGGTCCAGATCTATGAGTTTCTCTTTACTCATTCGCTCCCGATCATCGCCTCATATATTTCTGCGGCGTCACGTATGAAATCTTCGATCTTGTCCAACGCCGCCATTGCTTTTTCTATGCTGTAATCATGAGCCGCATCATTTCTGATTTTGTTGTACTGGACGAGCCGTTTATGTACGTCTTTATCGAAAAGCAGATTTTCAAAGGCATCACGAAAAATTGGTATAGGGGAATTCTTTAAATCAACTAAACCGTTATGGTCCTCCAAATGTTTCTTTATCTGTTTCCATAAGGTGTCGTAGCAAATCTCAAAACATTTAATGACGGAATTTTTCACCGCTCTTTGATTGACTTCGGACAACCCTTGCTCATCCAACGTCGAATAGCTTGCGTATTGTTCCTTCAACTCTTTTAGAGCCTTTTCCAATTTTTCATAGCTGGCGCCGGTCATCTTGTATCCTCCCACTTCACCTTTTCCAGGTTTTCCAATATCCTTTTGTTGAGTTTTTTCTCCTCTTCCAGTTGTGTCTCGAACTCCTTTTTCAATTCCGTGAACCTTGTCCCGAAGTCAAAGTCGTCTTGCACCTCCGGCAGACCCACGTATCGCCCCGGGCTCAGCACGTAGTCCAGTTCCCTGATCTTTTCAGTGGAAGTCGAGTGACAGAAGCCGGGGATGTCTTCGTATTTCCCGTCCTTGTTGCGCCACTGGTGATAAGTATCCGCGATCTTTCGTATATCATCATCGGAAAACACGCGTGTACGCCGGTTGATCAGGTGCCCCTTTTCGCTGGCGTCCATGAAAAGAATTTCATCATCGCGTTTTCGCTCACCGTTATACCCATGCCGTTTGCCGGATATGAACCATAGACAGGCGGGAATCTGCGTGTTCAGGAACAGTTTTGCCGGTAGGTTGACGATGCAGTCCACCAACCCTTCTTCCACGATGTTCCTGCGGATGACGTCCTCGTTTGAGGACTTGGATGTGAGCGAGCCTTTTGACAACACGAAGCCGGCAACGCCCTTGGGCGAGAGGTGGTGGATGAAGTGCTGCACCCAAGCAAAATTGGCGTTGCCCGGCGGCGGAACGCCGTATTTCCACCTGCCGTCGCCTGCCAACTGCCTGCCGCTCCAGTCGCTGTCGTTGAACGGCGGGTTGGCGAGGATGAAATCCGCTTTGAGGTCCGGGTGGGCATCATTCAAAAATGATCCTTCCTTGTTCCACTTCACCTGGGAACCGTCAATATTGCGGAGAGCCAAGTTCATCCGGCACAGGCGGTAGGTTGTATCATTGCTTTCCTGTCCATAGATGGAGATGTCATCGATTTTGCCCTGGTGGTTTTCCACGAATTTCTCGCTCATCACAAACATGCCGCCGCTGCCGCAACACGGGTCAAACACTCTCCCGGAGTAGGGTTCTATCATTTCCACGAGCAGCTTTACGATAGAAGAAGGTGTGTAAAACTGACCGCCTTTTTTTCCTTCAGCAAGGGCAAATTCGCCGAGAAAATACTCATACACCCTGCCGAGAATATCTTTTGACTGTGCGCTTTCCCTACCCAGTGCAATATTGCCGATCAGGTCGATCAGTTCCCCCAAGGTAGCTGACGCTACATTCATCTTTGAGAATACCTTGGGCAAGATGCCTTTAAGTCTCCGGTTTTCCATTTCTATGATTTCCATCGCCTTATCCAGGATTTGGCCGATGTCCGGCTGTTTCGCGTGTGACTGGATATGGGTCCACCTGGCACCGGATGGGACCCAGAAGACGTTTTCCGCCGTGTATTCGTCCGGGTCTTCCGGGTCGGCGAATTTTGTCTCTTTCAGTTTTTCATATTGTGTAATGAAAGAGTCGGATATGTACTTTAGAAAAATCAAGCCTAGGACTATATGCTTGTACTCCGCTGCGTCAATATTCTTTCGCAGTTTGTCCGCGGCCTTGAAAAGCTGGGCCTCAAGTCTTTCCGTGTCGGTAGAGTTGTTTTTGGTCATTGCACTTCATTCATTTAGATCAAAGATTATAACATCCCGACGTAATCAAAAACTGCCAGTCTGCGTGTTGTGATATAATGCCGCCCTTGTTTCACACGGCACCGGATCGATGATTGACTTCTTCATAAACGATGCATGGGCTCAGGGCGGCGGACAGGGCGGAGGCGGTTCCTTCCTGTTCATGATGGTCCTGTTCTTCGTTATTTTTTACTTCTTCCTGATCCGGCCGCAGATGAAGCAGGCCAGGGAGCACAAGCAACTGGTCGGCAACCTGGCGAAAGGCGATGAAGTGGCGACCAACGGCGGCGTACTGGGGAAGATCAACCAGGTGGGGGATAATTTCATCGTGCTGGAAATTGCCCGGGACACCGAGATCAAGGTGCAGAAACAGGCCGTCAGCGCGGTTTTGCCCAAAGGTACGCTGAAAACCCTCTGAATCTGGTCTTATTACATATCATCTCAGTTGTTTATGGACTGCCATCTCGAATTTTCAATTTACAAGGTGCGCCGTTGGCGCATTGCCCTGTTACTGGATTCCGGCCTGCGCCGGAATAACGAGTGTGGGACGCCAACATGACTCCTGAATTCGTCATGCCGGGCTTGACCCGGCATCCAGTGAAATACTGTGCCGCCCGCTGGGCGACCCCTTACTTACTCGATTCCTGCATTCGCGGAATGACGCAGGTACTAGGCAGGCCATGAACCGCTACCCCCTCTGGAAATACCTGCTGATCATCGCCGTCATTGCAGTCGGCTGCCTGTTCGCGTTGCCCAATATCTACGGCAAGGACCCGGCATTGCAGGTCTCCGCGTCGCGGGGCGGCGAGATCAGCGAACTGACCCGGTATGCCGTGGAAGACGCCCTGGACACCGCGGGCATTGAATACGGCACTATCAGCGTGGGGCAGGGAAACCTGGTGGCCAGGTTTGCCGACGAGGGAACCCAGCTCAAGGCCCAGGACGTGGTCAAGGAAGCGCTGGGCCGTTCCTACTCCGTGGCCCTGAACCTGGCCCCGGCGACGCCGGGCTGGCTGCGTGCGCTGGGCGCCGAGCCCATGTTCCTGGGCCTGGACCTGCGCGGCGGCGTGCATTTCCTGATGCAGGTGGATATGGAAGCCGCGGTCTCCAAGGCGGAGGAACGGTACGTCTCGGACATCAGGACGCAACTGCGGGACGAGCGCATCCGCTACCGGACCATCACCCGGCGCAGGGACGGCGGCCTGCTCATCAGGTTCCGGGATGCCGAACAACGCCGGCTGGGCATTGCCGAGATAGAGGACAATTTCACCGACCTGGAACTGGAGCAGCCCGAGTCCGAGGTCGATGAATTTCCCCTGGTCGCCCGGCTCAGCGAGAACGCCGTGAAGGAGACCCGGCGCCTGGCCCTGCAGCAGAACATCACCACCTTGCGCAAACGGGTGAACGAACTGGGCGTGGCCGAACCGATCATCCAGCAACAGGGCCTGGAGCGCGTGGTCGTGCAATTGCCGGGAGTGCAGGATCCCGCCCGGGCAAGGATAATTCTGGGCGCTACCGCAACCCTGGAATTCCGCATGACCGACGAGGATCATGCCGTGCAGGATGCCGTTGACGGCCGGGCGCCTGCCGGTTCCCGGCTGTATTACGACCGGGGCGGCAACCCGGTACTGTTGAAGAAACAGATCATGCTGACCGGCGACTACATCATCGACGCCGCGGCCGGTTTCGATTCCGTCTCCGGCAGTCCCAACGTCTCCATCACCCTGGACGGGAAGGGCGCGAAACGGTTCAGCGACGCCACCGCCGAAGAAGTGGGCCGGAACATGGCCGTGGTGTTTATCGAGAACAAGACCGAGACCGTCGAGAGGGACGGCGAAATGGTGAAAGACCGGGAAACCATCGAGGAAGTGATCAACGTGGCCACGATCCGCGAACAACTGGGCAAACGCTTCCAGATCACCGGCCTCGATTCCACCGATGAATCCCGCAACCTGGCCCTGTTGCTGCGCGCCGGCGCCCTGGCTGCGCCCATCGAGATCATCGAGGAGCGCACGGTAGGCCCGAGTCTCGGCCAGGACAATATCGACAAAGGCTTCATGTCGGTCAAGATCGGGTTCGTCCTGGTGCTGATCTTCATGGCCTTCTGGTACAAGGCCTTCGGCCTGGCCGCAGACGTGGCGCTGGCGCTGAACCTGGTGCTGATCGTTGCCCTGCTGTCCATGCTGCAGGCCACTCTCACCCTGCCGGGCATCGCCGGGATCGTGCTGACCGTGGGTATGGCGGTGGATGCCAACGTGCTCATCTTCCAGCGTATCCGCGAGGAGATCAGGAACGGCAATTCGCCCCAGGCCAGTATCCACGCCGGCTATGAAAAAGCGTTTACGACCATCGCCGATGCCAACATTACGACCCTGTTCGCCGCCATCGTGCTGTTCAGTTTCGGCACCGGGCCGATCAAGGGATTTGCCGTCACCCTGTCCCTGGGCATCGTCTGCTCCATGTTCACCGCCATCATGGTGACCCGCGGCATAGTGAACCTGATTTACGGCGGCAAGAAGCTGCAGAAGCTGGTGATCTGACCGGCCGTTCCGGTACTGCCCGATGCAAAACCCGACACAAAGATTCAATTTCGACTTCATGAGCAAGCGCAAGGTTGCGGTCGTGTTCTCCGCCCTGCTGCTCAGCGTTTCCATCGTCTCCCTGATCACGCAGAAACTCAATTTCGGCATCGACTTCACCGGCGGCACGCTGGTGGAGGTGGGTTACGGCGAGACCGTGGAACTGGACGAAGTGAGGAGCGTGCTGTCCGCCACCGAGTTCAGGGACGCGGTGGTCCAGTATTTCGGCTCCGCCAGTGACATATTGATCCGGGTTGCCCAGGTGGAGGGAAAGAACAGCGCGGACATCAGCAACGAGATTATCGAAGTCCTGGACCGGTCCGGCCATGACGTCGATATCCGGCGCGTGGAGTTCGTCGGCCCCCAGGTGGGCGAAGACCTCCGGGAAGACGGCGGACTGGCGATGATCTATGCGCTGATCATGATTTTCATCTACATCGCATTCCGTTTCCAGCGCCGGTTTTCCGTGGGCGCCATTGCTGCGCTGGTGCATGACGTTACCATTACCATCGGCGTGTTTTCCGTCCTGCAACTGGATTTCGACCTGACCGTGCTGGCGGCGCTGCTGGCGGTCATCGGGTATTCGCTCAACGATACCATCGTCGTCTTTGACCGCATCCGGGAGAATTTCCGCCGCATACGCAAGGGCACGCCGGTGGACATCGTCAACGCCTCGTTGAACCAGACCCTGACCCGAACCCTGATCACCTCCCTGACCACCCTGCTGGTATTGACTGCCCTGTTCTTCCTGGGGGGCGAACTCATCCGTCCGTTCTCATCGGCGCTGATCATCGGCGTCATCATCGGCACCTATTCCTCCATATACGTTGCCAGCCCGGTCACCCTGGCGCTGGGCATCAGCAAACAGGACCTGATGCCGGTTGAAAAAGAGGAGTAACCGGATTTTAAACCTGTGCTGCTTTATTCCGAACTTTTATTGCTCGGTCTGAAGCAGGACATGCTGAGCGTTGAACAGCACACCCTGACGGGTTACACTTTATAACATGCCCGACTAATGGAGGTGAACGTCATGGCGCAGACTGAACTGAACGAAAGTACGTTAAAAAAGCTTTTCAAGGAAGCTCTCACTGAGACTTTCCAGGAGCAGCGTGAATTATTGCACCAGTTGTTTGCTGAAGCAGTGGAGGACGTGGCGTTGGAGGAGGCAATCCGTGAAGGTCGGCAGACTGAAACCGTGCCCAGAGAAGCTATTTTCAGAACCCTTGAGGGATAGGGGTGAAATCGATATTCCGCAGGAGTTTTGAACGAGACCTGAAGAAAATTAAAGATCGATCTATTCTGGAAAAAGTCAGGCGATCCATTGAGGAGATAGAGGCAGCAGTCAGTTTAAAAGAGAGCAATGGAGTAAAGAAGCTCGGTAGTTCCGGCAACTTTTACCGGATCCGGATCGGTGAATACAGGATAGGGTTGGCGGCACAAGCCACAGAAGTCGAGTTTGTAAGGTGTCTGCATCGACGGGAGATCTATCGATATTTTCCATGAGATAAACACATTCGATATACCTGAGATTTTTATGTTGCCAGACGATGAAAATCGTCGCTGACAGGGCGATCCCTTACGTCAGGCGGTTCTTCTCAACTTTGGGTGACGTTAGCTTGGTAGACGGCAAGGACATCACTCCCCCATCAATCAGGGATGCCGATTGTCTGGTTGTCAGGTCCGTGGCCCGGGTTGACCGTGCCCTGCTGGGCGGTTCACGGATAAAATGTGTTGCCAGCACTTCAAGTGGAACCGACCACGTGGACCTTGACTACCTGAATGCTCGGAACATCCCCTTGTTTGACGCAAAAGGCTGCAACGCGAACTCAGTGGCCGAGTACGTGTTGAGCTGCCTGTTCGTATTGTCGGAACAATTCGGCGTTGAACTGGAAGGCAAAACGGTAGGCATAATCGGCTGCGGCCACGTGGGCGCTCGGCTGCGCTGCCTGCTGCTGATTCTCGGGATAGAAACACGGGTTTATGATCCATTTATCACGGATGAGAGGGGCTGTTTCGTTTTCCGGGACCTTGATAGCGTACTGTCCTCGGACATCATTACCCTGCATGTCCCGTTGACCTGGACGGGCGAGTATCCTACCGCGCAGATGGTGGATCGGCAGTTTCTGAGCAGGCTCAAAAATGATGTCGTATTTATTAACACTGCTCGAGGCGCTGTCGTAAACGAACGCGACCTGCTCGACTTCGCAAGACAGAACAGAATGTCCCGACTGGTCCTGGACGTTTGGGATAACGAACCTGTTATCAACGACGAGTTGTTTGCATTGGCATCGCTGGCTACCCCCCATATCGCCGGTTACAGCACCCGGGCAAGAATGAATGCGACACGCCTGGTATATGAGCAGGTCTGTGCATTGTTTGAGGCGCCTGTATCGGCTGATGCGGGGTTATTACTCCCCGATGAGAGCGCCGAATTAAACCTGTCCGGGTTTGCCCCTGTAACAGATGCCATCCGTACCGCGGTGCTTGCCAGTTATGACGTTCGCGGCGATTGCGCGGCAATGAGAGGGATGACAGAGATCGAACCGAATGAACGGAGCGCTTTTTTTAATTCACTGAGGACGGATTATCCGTCCAGGCGGGAATTCTCCGATTTGCAGTTGGGCTTGCCGGGTAATGCCGGTTCGTTACATCACAAGTTCTCGTCATTGGGCTTTGACGTAAAAGTAACTGATGCTTTAAATAAGTAAAAATCTTGTTTTATGAATGAAAAAGAAAAAGCCAATTAAGAATTTAATCTTTCGGCCAGGGAAGCCTCCGATGCAATATAAACGAGAAGGGGAGAATGTCTACTTATGCAAAGCCCGTAAGATGTTTGTTTGCGTTTCTGAAGAAGAAAGAGTGCGACAGGCATTCATCGTTTTTTTGCGTGATGAAGGTAAATCGTTCAGGTTACCGATAATACACAGCAGCTTTGAAATTAGTGAAGATTTAAAATTGCGCTATTCCAGTTTCGGAAACGCTGCAGGTGGGGGTTACACAAGCTATTATCGTAGTTTTATTATTAAAGACAAAAACGGCGAAAACCAGATTATCAGTATATCCATAACGGGGACGCTATCGCGAAAGAACGATCCAAAATTCGGAAACAGGAGAGGAAATACTCAGTTAAATGTCGCGATCGACGATTATGAGAAAAAACATCATTCCTTTTTGTAATGAACCTCGGATTTCTCGCGTCCCATAACGGGTCGAATATGCAGGCCGTCATCGATGCCTGCCGCGCCGGCAGGCTGGCCGCCAGTCCCGTCGTGGTCATCAGCAATAACGTGGATTCAGGGGCGCTGGAACGGGCCCGCAATGAAAGAATCCCCTGTTTTCACCTGAGCGGGCGCACCCACCCGGACCCCGAGGACCTGGACCGGGAAATCGTCGACGTCCTGCTCGAACATGACGTCAACCTGGCAATCCTGGCCGGCTATATGAAGAAGGTCGGCCCGGTGACGCTGGCGACCTTCCCCGGCCATGTCCTGAACATCCATCCCGGCCTGTTGCCCGACTTCGGCGGCCGGGGCATGTACGGCCGGCGCGTGCATGAAGCTGTGCTGGCCGCGGGCGCAGGCACCACCGGCGCGACCGTCCACGTGGTGGATGCCATCTACGACAACGGCCCGGTCCTCGCACGGAAAAAAGTCAGGGTAAAAAAATCGGACACGGCAGACAGTCTGGCCAAACGCGTCCTGGAGATCGAGCACGAACTCTACGTGGATACCATAGACCGCATTATTCGCGGGGAGATCAAGTTGCCGGATTGAGGGGATTACTGTACAGTTATATTTGACTTTAATAACTAAACTGTTATAATTTTTTATTATAACATATCCGTTATATTTCAGGAGCTCTCCGATTAACTCTGAGAGGTTCCTTGAATATTAATCAATCCACAGGCGCGAGAAAACCATGATACCTGTTACTTCACCCGAAAGTCTGGGAAAAGTCCTTCGGCATTACAGAAAAAACCAGGGATTGACGCAAGTTGAAGCAGGCAGCAAATTCAACCTGCCCCAGAAAACCGTTTCCACGATAGAGGCAGGAACTGCCGGTATTCGATTGGACACGGTATTTAGATACATGTCGGCGCTCGGCCTGGAAATGCATCTGGAACCCAGGAACAAGCCATCCGATGATGAGGCGCTCTGGTAATGGCGTCGTCCTTGTTCATTTACATGAACGGCCATGAAGTCGGCGAATATATCCGGCGCAGCGGTGGTGTTCACGAACTGGTTTACAACGATTCATGGCTTGATCTCAGGGGGGCGCTTCCGCTCTCCCTTTCTTTACCACTTACGGATAAGCGGCATAAGGGCGACGTGGTATACAACTATTTCGACAATTTATTGCCCGACAGCATGGATATCCGGAATCGAATCCAGGCCAGGTTCGGCGCTAAAACCAACCAGCCATTCGATCTGCTCTCATGCATCGGTAAGGACTGCGTCGGCGCCATCCAACTCACAAACGAACGAACACAGGTCGATGTAAAGAAAATTGAAGGCATACCTCTGGATGAAAAAACTATCGCAGAAGAACTCAGAAACTACCGGGCGCTGCCGTTAGGTATGTCAAAAGACAGGGAATTCAGGATCTCCATTGCCGGCGTTCAGGAAAAAACGGCGTTGCTTATGCACCAGCGGCAATGGCAACGTCCTGTGGGCGCAACACCTGCTACACACATACTGAAATTACCGATTGGGAGAATTGACCATGCAGGCATTGACCTGTCGGACAGCACTGAAAATGAGTGGTTATGCCTCGAGATATTAAGGGGCTTCGGCCTGCCTGTTGCTGCCGCTCGTGTTGAGAAGTTCGAAGACATCAAAACGCTTGTGGTCGACCGTTTTGACCGGAAAATTGCCGACAACAATTCCTGGATTATCCGCCTGCCGATAGAAGACATGTGTCAGGCAAACGGGGTTGCGCCGGCCCTGAAATATGAAAATGAAGGAGGTCCCGGCATCGCAAAAATCATGGAGCTACTCAGGTCTTCACTTCATGCGGAACAGGACCGTTACCGGTTCATGCAAACCGTGTTCCTGTTCTGGCTGCTTGGCGCCATTGACGGTCATGCAAAAAACTTCAGTATTTTCCTGCACCAGGGCGGACGCTTTGAGCTGACCCCTGTTTACGATGTCATCTCTGCCTACCCGCTTGCCGAGAAACGCCAGGTTGAGTACAGGGACTTGAAAATGGCGATGGCCCTGCGCAGCAAAAATGTACACTACGCGTGGCATGAGATCATGCCGAGGCACTGGTTCATTCATTCGGCAAAAGTCGATTTCCCCAAGGCACAGATGCAAAAAATTATCGGGAATACCGCGGACAGGCTGGATTCAGTGATCGACACGGCAGCAGCTGATATTCCCGAGGATTTTCCGGCCGTTATCGCCGAAACGATCTTTGCCGGCATGCGAGGGTGTATGGGACGAATCACCTGACCGGAGGCGCTCAGACCCTCCCGGCCTCTTTTCTATTCCACGGTTATTGTTATCCGCTCCGACATCACGGCAGGTTCATGGGGGATGTGGGCGAAATCGCCCAGCAGGAGTTGCAGGGTGTGTTCGCCCGGGGGCAGTTCCACGGTGGCTTCCGTCTGGCCGCCGCCAAAGTGCAGGTGGTTTTCATCATTGACGATGGGAAACTCCAGGGCAGGCAGCTCCGCGTCCACCAGCAGGTGATGGTGGCCGCTGTTATCGTACTGGATGCCGGCGGGCGCGACGCCCATGTTCTTCAGGCCGAAGCGGACGGTTACCGGATTCGACACCGTCGCGCCGTCGGCGGGCGAGATAAAATACAGTTCGGCATTCCCGGGAGCCGGGGTCCTCTCCTGCGCGGGACCGGAAAACGGGCACAGCGCCAGGATCAGGATCAACAGTCTGTACATTTGCGAACCTCTTTACGTGGACTGCCCGCTAGTTTAGCATGGCGCGGAAAATGGTTAAATTGAATAACGTGTTGGTTAACCTGATCACTGCTCTCTACGATCGGTACATCCTCGGCCGGCCCCGGCTGGTGCTGGCAATACTGCTTGCCGTATTCGCTTTCTTTGCCTGGCATGCCAGGGACTTCAAACTGGACGCCTCCACCGATACCCTGATCCTGGAAAGCGACAGGGACCTGCGCATATTGCGCCAGGTGAACAAACGTTACGAAACCCAGGAGTTCCTGGTCGTGACGTTCACTCCCCACGCGGAGCTGTTCTCGGATGCGTCGCTTGAGACTATCCACGCGTTGCGGGAAGACCTGGAGCAGATTCCGGGCGCCGCTTCGGCGTTTACGCTGCTCGACGCGCCGCTGGTAAAAATCGTCGGCGGCACACTGGCCGAGGTTGCCGCAAACTACCGCACCCTGGAAGACCCGGACGTTGACCGGGATGCTGCACGGGAGGAACTGCTGGCCAGCCCCGTCTTCCTCGACCTGCTTATCAGCCAGGATGCCGGGACCACGGCGCTGCAGGTCAACCTGAAAAACAGGGTTATCCTGACCGATGCGCAGCAAAGAAGAAACGAACTGCTGATCAAGCAGGACACAGAGGGCCTTACCGCAGCGGAACAACAGGAGCTTGCAGATACCCTGGAGCGCTATGAGGAAGTCAAGGAGGAGGCTACCAGGGCCAATCACGAAACCGTGGCGGCAACCCGTGCGGTGATGGATCGTTACCGGGATAAAGGAACACTCTACCTGGGCGGCATTCCGATGATCGCGGACGATATGATCACCTTCATCAAGAACGACCTGGTGGTATTCGGCGCCGGGGTGTTCGCTTTCCTGGTGATCATGTTGTCTATCATTTTCAGGCAGGCCCGTTTCGTTCTGCTGCCCCTGTGCAGTTGCGGCTTTGCAGTGGTCATCATGATGGGACTGCTGGGCCTTATCGGCTGGCCGGTTACGGTGATTTCGTCCAATTTCATTTCGCTGATGCTGATTCTTACCATGTCCATGAACGTGCACCTGGTGGTGCGTTACCGGCAACTGGGCCGTGACTTTGCCGGCCGGAGCCAGACGGAACTGGTGTCCAACACGGTCCGGCGCATGGTCTGGCCCTGCCTGTATACCGCGCTGACCACCATGATCGGATTCGGGTCACTGGTGGTCAGCGATATCAAGCCGGTGATTGATTTCGGCTGGATGATGACCCTGGGACTCGGTGTTACCTTCCTGACGTCCTTCCTGCTGTTTCCGGTTATCCTGATTTCCCTGGACAAGAAGATCACGTCTCCGGGCAAACAGGAAGTGCCGTTTACCGCAACGCTGGCAAGAACGACCGAAAGATACGGCAACGGCGTAGTTGTGATTGCACTGGCGCTGGCCGCTCTCAGTCTTTACGGCGTATCGCGGCTCAAGGTTGAGAACAGCTTCGTCAACTACTTCAGCGACTCCACGGAAATACACCAGGGCCTGAAACTGATCGATGATGAACTGGGCGGCACCGCGCCGCTGGACGTGGTCCTGAAGTTCGACCCCGTCAAGGAATACGGGGAGGAAGAGGAGGAAACGACGGAAGAAGACGATGAATTTGCCGACCTGGACGACCTGTTCGGCGGTTTCGATACGGAACCCGCGGACCCGGCGGATGCCTGGTTCACCGCCTACAAGATCGACCGCATCAAGGCGGTGCACGACTACCTGGACAACCTGCCGGCAGTAGGCAAGGTACAATCGCTGGCTTCGCTCCTGCGCATAGCCGAAGACCTGAACCAGGGCGAGGAGTTCGATGCCTTTGAACTGGCCGTCATCAACAAGAAACTGCCGGAGGAGGTAAAGGAGCAACTGATCGATCCGTATATCTCCATTGATGATAATGAAGCCCGCGTCAACATGCGCATCCTGGATTCCCTGCCCGACCTGCGCCGCAAGCAGTTCCTGGAAAAAATCGACGCGGACCTGCGCAATGAACTCGGCCTGACCGACGACGAGTTCCAGGTGAGCGGCATGATGGTGTTGTATAACAACATGCTGCAGAGCCTGTTCACTTCCCAGGTCGAAACCCTGGGAGTCGTGATGCTGGGCATTGCCCTGATGCTGCTGGTCCTGTTCCGGTCCTTCTCCCTGGCCGTCATCGGCATCCTCCCGAATATCCTTGCCGCCGGCATTATCCTGGGGCTGATGGGCATCCTGGATATCCCCCTGGACATGATGACCATCACTATCGCCGCCATCACCATCGGCATCGCGGTGGACAACAGTATTCATTACATCTACCGCTTCCGCGAGGAGCGCCCTGGCAAACCCGACTATGTATCCACTCTTTATTACTGCCACGCCAATATAGGGCGCGCGGTGTTCTACACGGCGGTCACGATCATCATCGGTTTTTCCATCCTGGTGATGTCCAATTTCATACCGACCATCTACTTCGGCCTGCTCACCGCGCTGGCCATGTTCATCGCCCTGCTGGCGGCCCTCACCCTGCTGCCCAAGTTGATCCTGATATTCAGACCGTTCGGTAAATAGAAGCCCGGATATTGGCGAATATTTGGACATTCCCGGAACTTTTCAAAATAAACTCTTTCTCAATTGCCAGGTTCAAATATAATATGGAGTTCTGTTACAGACCCATTAAATCCGGAGATACCAGACCATGAGACGGAAACTTTGCTTTTTAGCGATATTCCTGGCGCCGGCGCTGACGCTGACGCCGCCCGCACAGGCAATAGACAAACCGGAGGATGTAATCCTCACCACAGTCGACAACGTCATCGCCCGCATCACCGCGGAAAGGGAGATGCTGGATGCGCAACCGGAAACAGTCTATAACCTTATAAACGACCTGATCATCCCGGTCTTCGATTTCAATAACATGTCGAGGTGGATACTGGGCAAGTACTGGAAGCAGGCCACCGAGGAACAACGCGCTGCCTTCACCACTGAATTCAAGGCCCTGCTGGTGCGCACCTATGCCAAGGCGGTGCTGGGATTTTCCAACGAGCGAGTCAATTACCTGGAAACCCTGACGGGGTCCAAGCCCAATATCGTGATGGTGAAGACCGAGATTGTCTCTGACGGCGGCGTCACGCCGGTCAATTACACCATGCATATCAGCGACGGCAGTTGGAAAGTCGTGAACGTCGCTTTTGAAGGCATCAGCCTGGTAGAGACATACCGGAAATCCTTTGCCTCCGAGATTCGCAATAACGGCCTTGAAACCCTGCTGCAGAAACTGGCGGACAAGAACGAGAAACTGGAACAGTCATTATTGACCGATGAAGCGTAGCTCGCGCATCTGCGTCGAAGAAAATGCGTTAGCGGGGACGGATTTAAAGCATGCCCCCGCATGTTGTAGGCGGGGGTCCGTCCCCTGTCAGTTTGAACCAGGGGAGCGCCTGTCATGC
Organism: Gammaproteobacteria bacterium; assembly: GCA_965204045.1. Lineage (GTDB taxonomy): Bacteria > Pseudomonadota > Gammaproteobacteria > Eutrophobiales > Eutrophobiaceae > JAAXHV01. The sequence goes on along the minus strand of CBDBDW010000002.1, from coordinate 1,550,540 downwards.
AGGTCGAAGATATAGCAAGTTTGATCAAATCCGGCGTCCCGGACTGTGAAGTCGAAGTGGATGGTGACGGAACGCATTTTACCGCAGTCATCGTGAGCGATGTTTTTGCAGGAAAAAACATGGTCCAGCAACACCAGTTGGTGTACAAGGCCCTTGGCGACAAGATGGGGACCGACATACACGCTCTTTCCATACAGACCTACACGCCGGAACAATGGAAGAAAAAGAGCGCATTCCGGGTCATATCGTCCACATAGACCGCGTCCGTGGATAAACTGACAATCCGTGGCGGCGCAGCCCTGCGCGGTGAGATCAGTATCTCGGGCGCAAAGAATGCCGCTCTTCCCATTCTTGCGGCTACCCTGCTGACGGACAAGCCGGTGCTGATCGGCAATATCCCGCACCTGCACGATATCACCACGACCATGGAACTGCTGGGCCAGATGGGCTCGGAACTGATGCTCGACGAACGCATGGTCATCGAGGTGAACAACCGGGATTTGGGCCGGCTGTACGCGCCCCATGACCTTGTGAAAACCATGCGCGCATCCATACTGGTGCTGGGGCCGTTGCTCAGCCGCTACGGGCAGGCGCATGTCTCACTGCCCGGCGGTTGCTCAATCGGTTCAAGACCCGTCGACCTGCACCTGAAGGGCCTGTCCGACATGGGCGCCGAAATCACGGTGAATGACGGTTACATCCATGCCCAGGCCAGGCGTCTGCATGGCGCGTACATCAACTTCGAACAGGTTACGGTAACCGGTACGGAAAACCTGATGATGGCCGCTACCCTGGCGGACGGGCGCACCGTGCTGGAGAATGCCGCGCGGGAGCCTGAAGTGGCGGACCTGGCGGAGTGCCTCAACCGTATGGGAGCCGACATCACCGGGGCGGGGACCGGGAGGATTGAAATCGAGGGCGTGGACCAGCTTAACGGCGCCAGGTACGACATCCTGCCCGACCGCATAGAAACGGGGACCTACCTGGTCGCCGCGGCCATGACCGGCGGCAGCATCACGCTGAAAAATACCAATCCGGCGCTGCTGGAAGCGGTCATTGAGAAACTGTCCGAAGCAGGCGCCGGGATCACCTGTGACGGCGCCACCATAGCCCTGGAAATGGAACCCGGCTCAAGACCCAGGGCAGTCGATATCGATACCTCGCCCTTCCCCGGTTTCCCCACGGACATGCAGGCCCAGTTCACTGCGTTGAACTGCATTGCCGAAGGGCGCGCCGTGATCACCGAAAATATTTTCAACAACCGCTTCATGCACGTCATGGAATTGCGGAAAATGGGAGCGGACCTGGCCCAGTCCGGAAACCGCGTCATGGTGAACGGCGTGGATACGCTTGCAAGCAGCACGATCACCGCGCGGGACCTGCGGGCATCGGCCTGCCTTATCCTGGCCGGCCTGGTAGCCCGGGGACAGACACTCGTCGAACAGGTCTACCATATCGATCGCGGGTATGAGACCATCGAGGAAAAATTGATGCAACTTGGCGCCGGCATCAGGCGGCTGCCCTGAATTTGATCTCGACAAATTTTACTCTGACCCCTGAATTTGAAATAATTTTACCCTGACCCCGAAATTTCCTGTCCCAGGCTTTCATGAATGACGGTATCACCATCGCAGTCTCAAAGGGGCGGATTCTTGGTGAATCCCTGCCGTTGCTCGCGCGCGCCGGGCTGCAGCCCCTGGAGGACCCCGGCACGACCCGCAAACTCGTGTTCGACACCAATCATGACGCTGTCAGGCTGATCGTCATCCGCGCCGCCGACGTGCCCACCTACGTCCTGAACGGCGGCGCCGACCTGGGCATCGCCGGGAAAGACGTGCTGATGGAATGCGACAGCGACAACCTGTACGAACCGCTGGACCTGAAGATAGCCTGTTGCCGCCTGATGCTGGCAGGGTCCAAAGGCATCCCGGTAACACCGGGCCGGTTACGGGTTGCCACCAAGTATGTCTCGACGACACGCAACTATTTTGCCGAAAAAGGACAGCAGGTGGAGATCATCAAACTGTACGGTTCCATGGAGCTTGCTCCCGTACTGGGCCTCTCGGACCTCATAGTCGACCTGGTCAACACCGGCAATACCCTGAAAGAGAACGGCCTGGAACCGCTGGACAACATTGCGGATATCAGTTCCCGCCTTATCGTCAACAAGGCGTCGATGAAGATGAAGCAGGAATTGATCAAACCGTTCATAGCCCGCCTCGCCGGGGCTGTAGATTAATGGTCGGCATTACCAGGCTGTCGGTTTCCGATCCCGATTTTGAGAGCCGCTTCGCGCAACTGCTGTCCGGCAATGAAATTCTGGACCAGGAGCTGACCGCAACCGTTTCCGCCATCCTGAACGACGTCAGGGACAACGGCGTCACGGACCTGGTGGAATACACCAACCGGTTTGACCGCCGCGCCGCCGGCCCCGGCGACCTGGAGGTGCCGCAAACGGCCCTGGAGCAGGCCGTGACAACCATACCGCAGGACCTGCGCCGGGCGCTGGAGGACGCGGCGGAGCGTATCACCGCCTATCACCGGCATCAAACGGGCCGGTCCTGGTCATTCGAAGACCGGGACGGTTCGACCCTGGGACAGCGCATCACCCCCCTGGACCGGGTCGGCATTTACGTGCCGGGCGGCAAGGCCGCTTACCCTTCGACCGTCCTCATGAACGCCATACCGGCGCGGGTGGCGGGAGTCGGGGAAATCATCATGACTGCGCCGGCCCCGGACGGGGAGATGAACCCCGTGGTGCTGGCGGCCGCGCGCATAGCGGGAGTGGACCGGGCGTTCTCCGTCGGCGGCGCGCAGGCCGTGGCCGCGCTGGCCTTCGGCGCCGGTCCGGTCCCCGCCGTCGACAAGATCGTGGGGCCGGGAAACCGCTACGTGGCGGCCGCCAAACGCCTGGTGTTCGGCGTCGTCGGCATTGACATGATCGCAGGCCCCTCCGAGGTGGTGATCGTCGCGGACGACGGCGCGGACCCGGACTGGATAGCCATGGACATGTTCGCGCAGGCCGAGCACGACGAGGACGCCAGGGCCATGCTGGTAACTGCCGACGCAAATTTGCCTGCAAGGGTCGAGGCATCCGTCAACCGGCTGATCCCCGGGATGGAACGCGCCGGCATTATCCGCGCGGCAATGGAAAACAACGGCGCCATGATCCTGGTCGAAGACGCGCAACAGGCATGCGATATCGTCAACCGCCTGGCGCCGGAACACCTGGAACTCGCGGTGCGGGACCCGGACAACTATCTCGAAGGCATCAGGCACGCCGGCGCGATCTTCCTCGGGCATTTTGCCGCGGAAGCGCTGGGTGACTACTGCGCCGGCCCGAATCACGTCCTGCCCACCGCCAGGACCGCAAGGTTCTCATCCCCGCTGGGAGTCTACGATTTCCAGAAACGCACGTCCCTGGTCGAATGCACCCCCGCATCCGCCTCCCGGCTGGCCGAAACCGCGACGGTCCTGGCCCGCGCAGAAGGCCTGACGGCCCACGCCCGCGCCGCGGAGCTGCGCATGAAGGACGTATAAAAAAGAGTCGCCCGGAGGGCGACCCGGTATTCCACTGGATTCCGGGCCTGCCCCCGTATGGAGTTGGGCGGGGGACAAGCCCGGAATGACGAAGAGAGACATTCGTCATTCCCGTATCCCCTCGTCATTTGCGAAGGCAGGAATCCAGTGAAAAAACCTGTCCCGGCGGGACACCTTATTGACCCGGATCACTGCATGGGGGCAGGACGCTCCGCCACCTGCACCTTGACCGTCTGCGTCTCCCAGCCGCGCAGGATTTCCGCGTTAATCACGGTGCCCGGTTGAATCCGGGAGATCATGTTGATCGTATGTTGCGGACTGTGCAGGGGCATGCCGTTGATGCCGGTCATAATATCGCCGGGCACGATTCCGGCCCGGTCGGCGGGACTGCCCCTGAGAACGGCCACGATCAGTATCCCGCCCCGTTCCAGGTCCAGCACGTCAATGATATCCTGCGGCATTATCTGCGCTTCGATGCCGAGCCAGCCGCGGATCACGTGGCCGTATTCGATGATCTGCTTCATGACGTCCAGGGCCAGGTCGACGGGTATGGCCAGGCCTATGCCCTGGGAACCGCCGCTGCTGGAAATGATCGCGGTATTTATCCCGATCAGGTTTCCCTGCGCCGAGACCAGCGCGCCGCCGGAATTGCCGGGGTTGATATCGGCGTCGGTCTGGATAAAGTTTTCGAACGTCGTAATCCCCACCCGGTTTCGTCCCGTGGCGCTGACGATGCCCTGGGTAACCGTCTGCCCGAAATCATAGGGATTCCCTATGGCCAGGACGACGTCGCCAACTCTTACCCGGCCCGGACCGCCGTAGGGGGCAACGTGGAGGTTCTCCAGGTCCGTCTTGAGGACCGCAAGATCGGTATCCGTGTCCACGCCCACCACCTGCGCGAGGGACTGGCGGCCGTCATACAGGGTGATGCGGATTTCATCGGCATTACTGATGACGTGGGCGTTGGTAAGCAGGTAGCCCCGGCCGTCCATGATAACGCCGGAGCCAAGGTTGTTGTTGCGCCGCTCAGCCGGAATGCGGGGGCCGAAAAAACGGCGGAACAACGGGTCCTGGAACAGGGGATGGACGGCCCGCCGCTCGATGTGAGTGGCGTACACGTTGACCACCGCCGGGGCCACCCCGGCCACCGCGTCGCTGTAAGAGACGGCGCCCTCCCGGCCACTTACTCCGGTGTTGCCGTCCCGGGCCGTATACAGGCCGGGGAACAGGTACAACAGCACGAACGCGGCAGCCAGGCCGGCAACGACGGATTGAACTAAAAATTTAGCTGATATATTCACGGATTACACAGGTTATCACAGATTATATGCAAGATTTATCCGGGGATCATGGGGTCAGGTCGCACAATGCACACGCGGAGAAATATGTCAGAAGTTATACTATAAGCGCCACCGTGCGCATTGTGCGACCTGACCCCATGATCCAGGAAGACTTTACTGTATTGGTGCCGGAACAACATGCCGGCAAACGGCTGGACCAGGTCCTGGCCCTGTTGTGCCCGCGCCATTCCCGTTCCCGCCTGCAGGCATGGATCAGGGACGGCTTCGTCACCGTGGACGGCGCCACTCTGAAGCAGAAGGATGCCGTCCATGGCGGCCAATTCATCAGGGTAAGCGCAACCCTGGACGACCATAACGAAAACTGGGTCGAACAGGACATCCCCATCGACGTCGTCTTCGAGGATGAGGCCATCCTGGCAATCAACAAGGCGCCGGGCATCGTCGTGCATCCCGGCGCCGGCAACCCGGATCGCACCCTGGTCAACGCCCTGCTGTACTACGCGCCGCAACTGGCGAAAGTCCCGAGGGCAGGCATAGTGCAACGGCTGGACAAGGACACCTCGGGCATCATGGTGGTCGCGAAGACGCCGGAATCCCATACCAGGCTGGTCAGGGACCTGCAGGACAGGAACATCACCCGGGAATACCGGGCCATCGTCCGGGGCACGCTGATCAGCGGGGGAACCGTAAATGCACCAATAGGCAGGCACCCCACGCTGCGCACGCGCATGGCCGTGACCGGCAAGGGGAAACCCGCGGCGACCCATTACCGGGTGGTCCGGAAATATCCCGCCGGCACGGACACCCGGGTGCGGCTTGAGACCGGGCGCACCCACCAGATACGCGTCCACATGGCGCACCTGGGCCATCCCGTTATCGGCGACCCGGTGTACGGCGGCAGAAAGCGCTATGCAAAAAACGTATCCGCCGCGCTCAGGGATGCGCTGGCCGCGTTTCCCCGGCAGGCGCTGCACGCGGCAAGGCTCGAATTGCAGCACCCCGGGACCGGGGAATCCCTGGAACTGGAAGCGCCCCTTGCCGCGGACATGGCGGGACTCCTGGACCGGCTATCCGATGACTGAAGCGGCTGTCCCATGACTGACTGGGTCCCTGCCGACTGGCCGGCGCCGGCGCATGTCCATGCCGGGACCACAACCCGGCTGAACGGCGCCAGCCGCGACCCGTTCGACAGTTTCAACCTTGCCGGGCACGTGGGCGACCGGCCTGAGGCCGTGGCCGGGAACCGCCGGCAACTGCGGGCGCGCCTGGACCTGCCTGCGGAGCCGGCCTGGTTGCAGCAACGGCATGGGAACACGGTAATCCGGGCGACGCGGGAACGGCATGCAGCCGCGGACGGGGCCTGCACCGACGCGGCCGGGGAAGTGTGCGCAGTGCTTACCGCAGACTGCGTCCCGTTGCTGCTCTGCGACCGCGCGGGCGCCGGGATCGCGGCGCTGCACGTCGGTTGGCGCGGCCTGTGCAGCAGGGTAATCAAGTCCGGCGTGTCCATGTTCGACGCCGCGCCGCGGAACCTGCTGGCCTGGATCGGCCCCCATATCAGGCAGGAGAACTACGAGGTCGGCGCCGACGTGGTCTCCGCCTGTTCATCCATATGGCCGGAGACCCGGACTGCGACCACGCCGAGCCGCCCGAATACCCGGGATCCGGATCGCTGGTACCTGGACCTGGCCGGGCTGGTGAAGGTGGAACTGCAACAACTGGGCGTGACGCAGGTTTACGATTGCGGCCGGTGTACTTACGCAGACGAGGACCTGTTCTACTCCTATCGCCGGGACGGCGTGACGGGGCGCATGGCTACATTGATTTGGAAGGTGTCGCCCTCCGTGCGACTTAATATTTGACTGGACTCCCGCCTGCGCGGGAGTGACGGGAAAAGGGACTCGTCATTCCCTATATGGACTCCTCCCGTTTTGCAAGTAGGCACGAATCGATAGTGAAGGCAGACTGCGGTCGTATATACGGACTCTGATTGGGGTGCGACCCCTGGCCCAAGATGTGTTCGCCCCTTCAGCCCTCTTCGGCGCAACGGCGTTCTCACGCCGCGGGAATGAGCAGGGTCCCTGAAGGTGGGTCTGACCACTATCACGTTGTGCCGTCTTGCAAGGAAATAACATAAACGCTGACGCCTCTCTCCCGGCTGGCCGTTCAGGCGGCGGCCACTGCCGCCGGCGGGTTGCCCGACAGCTGGTTGGCATGGCCCGGATCGTACTCCGTCCGGTAACGCAGCATAGCCCAGGCGGTACGCACGGTTTTGTTTGCCAGGGCCACCGCCGCCCGCCCGGCGCCACGCCGGGCCGCCAGGTCTTTGAGCCACACCTCAACGTCATTACGGGGTTCCCGCCGCGCCAGCGCCTGGAGTACCGCATGGGCGCCGGTAATGAGCGAGGCACGTAAGCGTTTGTCCCCGCTGCGCTTGCCAATCGACCCCAGGCGCACCTTGCCCCCACTGCTGTGCTGCTTGGGGGTCAAGCCAATACAGGCCGCCGCGGCCCGACCATGCCGGTACGCCTGCCCGTCCCCCAGGGCAATATACAACCCCAACGCATTCTTGGGCCCCACCCCGGCCAGTGTCAGCAGCGACCGACACGCCGGCGTCACGCGCACTTGCTCTGCCAACTGCCGCTCCGCCTCCTGCAACGCCGCCGACTGCGCCTGCCATAACTGCCAGGCCAGCGCCAAGAGCGGGCGTAGCGACAACGGCAACCCGTTCTCCGCCTCCTCCAGCACGCGCGGCAACTCACGCCGTAACGCCGCCTCCCCCTTCGGCACCACTTCCCCAAACTCCGCCAGCAGCCCACGCAGCATGTTCCCCGTCGCCGTCAATTGGTCCGTCAGATGCTCCGCCACGCGTTTCTGACACTGCAGACTCTGTTGCTCCACCCCCATCAACCCCACCCCCGGCAATTCCTCCCGCTGCCCCGCACGGGCCACCGCTAACGCATCCCGCGCATCCGTCTTGTGGCCCTGACGGTACGGCAACACCCAACGCGGCGAGAGAATCTTCACCTGATGACCGAACGACTCCGCTAAGCGACCCCAATAGTGCGCACCCCCGCACGCCTCCAGTACCACCAAGGCCGGCGCCTGACGCACTAAATACGCCGACAACGCCGTCCGGCCCATCGCCTGGTTGCTCACCATCCGGTCCTGCTTGTCGACCACGCACACCTGAAACGTGTGCTTCGCTAAATCTATGCCGATTGTGTTAGTATCTCTCATCGTGGACTCCTCGTTGTTGGTTAAACAAAATTGCTTCTCCCCCCTTAACTACCATGATAAGGGGGGAGGAGTCCACACATCGGCGCAGGCGGGAATCCAGTAGAACACTCGTCCCGCAGGGACACCTCATCCCCCAAGCCTTGAATCAACGTAGATTGCCCATATCTAAGCACTATCACTCTATGAACATTACGGAACCAGGCAATGCGCACAGATCGATTGACCAGCAAATTCCAGCAGGCACTGGGAGACGCCCAGAGCCTGGCGCTGGGGCGCGATAACCAGTTTATCGAGCCGCCGCACCTCATGGCGGCGCTGCTGGACCAGGAAGGGGGCTCGACCACCCACCTGCTGGGCCTTGCCGGCGTGGACGTTGAGCGCCTGCAACGCAATACGGCCCGGTCCATGGAAAACCTGCCCCGGGTGCAGGGGCATAACGGGGAAATATACATATCGAAGGACCTGGACCGGCTGCTCAACCTCACCGACAAGCACGCGCAGGAGCGCAATGATCAGTATATCTCCAGCGAACTGTTCTCCCTGGCCGCGGCCGGCGACAAGTCGGAACTCGGCAAACTCATGCGCGAATGCGGCGCGGAGAAACGCAGGATCGAGGCCGCCATCGACAAAATCCGCGGCGGTGAAAACGTCAATGACCCCAACAGCGAAGACAACCGGGGAGCGCTGGACAAATTCACCATCGACCTGACCGGCCAGGCCGTCAGCGGGAAACTGGACCCGGTCATCGGCCGGGATGAGGAGATCCGCCGCACCATCCAGGTGCTGCAGCGGCGCACGAAGAACAACCCGGCGCTGATCGGCGAGCCGGGCGTGGGCAAGACGGCCATCGTCGAGGGCCTGGCGCAACGGGTCGTCAACGGCGAAGTGCCCGATTCCCTGAAAGGCCGGCGCCTGCTGGCCCTGGACATGGGATCGCTCATCGCCGGGGCGAAGTTCCGCGGTGAATTCGAAGAACGCCTGAAGGCGGTGCTCAACGGCCTGAAGAAACAGGAAGGCGGCATCATCCTGTTCATCGATGAGGTGCACACCATGGTCGGCGCCGGCAAGGCGGAAGGGGCGATGGACGCCGGCAACATGCTGAAACCCGCCCTGGCCAGGGGCGAGTTGCACTGCATAGGCGCCACGACCCTGGACGAATACCGCAAGAACATCGAAAAGGACGCGGCGCTGGAACGGCGTTTCCAGAAAGTGTTTATCGACGAACCAGGCGTGAACGACACCATAGCCATCCTGCGCGGCCTGAAAGAGCGTTACGAAGTGCACCATAACGTGCAGATCACCGACCCCGCGATCATCTCCGCGGCGACGCTGGGGCAGCGCTACATCACCGACCGGCAGTTGCCCGACAAGGCCATCGACCTTATCGACGAGGCCGCAAGCCGCATCAGCATTGAGATCGATTCCAAGCCGGAGGCGATGGACCGGCTGGAACGGCGTCTCATCCAGATGAAGATCGAACGCGAGGCCCTGAAAAAGGAAACCGACGAGGCGTCGAAACAGCGCCTGGCGGGCCTGGAAAGCGACATCAGCCAGGTTGAACGGGAGTTCGCGGACCTGGAAGAGATCTGGAAAGCGGAAAAAGCGGCGTTGCAGGGCGCGCACGAGGTCAAGGAGAAGCTGGAGCAGGCGCGCATGGAGTTCGAAGCGGCGCAACGGGCCGGCGACCTCAGCCGGATGTCGGAACTGCAATACGGCATCATCCCGGACCTCGAGAGACAACTGGAAAATGCCGGGCGGGCCGAGACGGAACCGCTGCAACTGCTGCGCAACAAGGTAACGGAAAACGAGATCGCCGAAGTCATCTCCAGGTGGACGGGCATACCCGTCGCAAAGATGCTGCAGGGTGAAAGGGACAAGCTGCTGCAAATGGATGAGGCATTGCGGCGCCGGGTGGTCGGCCAGGACGAAGCGATTGTCGCGATCGCGGACGCCATACGGCGCGCCCGCGCCGGGTTGTCCGACCCCGGCAGGCCGAATGGCTCATTTCTTTTCCTCGGACCCACCGGCGTCGGCAAGACGGAGTTGTGCAGGTCGCTGGCGGATTTCCTGTTCGACAGCGAGGACGCCATCGTCCGCATCGACATGTCCGAATACATGGAGAAGCACTCGGTGTCCAGGCTCATCGGCGCGCCGCCGGGCTACGTCGGTTATGACGAGGGCGGCCAGCTTACCGAACAGGTGCGGCGCAGGCCGTACAGCCTGGTGCTGCTGGACGAGGTGGAAAAAGCCCATCCCGACGTATTCAACGTCTTGTTGCAGGCGCTGGACGACGGGCGCCTGACCGACGGCCAGGGCAGGACGGTCGACTTCCGCAACACCGTCATCATCATGACCTCGAACCTGGGCTCGGACCGCATCCGGGAACAGTCCGGCGAGGCGGATTACGAGACCATGAAGGCCACGGTGCTGGAAATCGTGTCCGCGTATTTCCGGCCGGAATTCCTTAACCGGATTGACGACCTGGTGGTGTTCCACACCCTGAAGCGCGAGCACCTCACCGCCATCACCGATATCCAGGTCAACCGGCTGAAACAGCGCCTGGCCGAGCAGGGCATCGACATCTCCCTCTCGGACAAGGCAAAAGAGACCCTGGCCAACATCGGCTACGACCCCGTCTACGGCGCCCGCCCGCTGAAACGGGCGGTGCAGACCCACCTGGAAACGCCACTGGCCAAAGAACTGCTGGCGGGCAAGTTTCACTCCACGGACACCATTCACGTGGATGCCGGAGACGGCGCCCTGACATTCAGCGCCGAGTGAACAAGGTGTCCCTCCGGGACGAGTATCCTACTGGATTCCCGCATACGCGGGAATGACGAATACCTCCCGTCGTCATACCGGCCAGGGATTGGCCGGTATCCAGGAACAGGGACGTAATTAGATGTGTCGCCCGAGGGGCGACTCTTTGTATAATTCATAATTGCGATGAATACGCTCCAGCAAATCCCGCTCCCCCTGTTTTACGCCACCAGCGGCATCCTGGGCCTGGCGATCGGGAGTTTCCTGAACGTGGTCATCCTGCGCCTGCCGCGCATGATCGAAGCGAAATGGCGCGCGGAGTGTCGCGAATTCCTTGATATGACATCCACAGGCGAACCTGAAACGCGGCCTTACAACCTGCTCCGCCCCGGCTCTGCATGCCCGCAGTGCGGACGCCGCATCACCGTATCGGAGAACATCCCGGTAATAAGCTACCTCCTGCTCGGAGGCAGGTGCAAAGGCTGCAACAACAGGATTTCCGTGCGCTACCCCCTGGTGGAACTGCTGTGCGCAGCGCTGACGCTGCTGGTCGCGTACAGGTTCGGCATCAGCGCCGGGACGGTATTCGCCTGCCTGCTCACCTGGGCGCTCATTTCACTGGCCTTCATCGACATCGACCATAAACTGCTGCCGGATGACATCACCCTGCCCTTCCTGTGGCTGGGCCTGCTGTGCAATTATTTCGGCCTGTACACCGACCTGTACTCGAGCCTGCTGGGCGCGGCGGCGGGTTACCTGGTTTTCTGGCTGGTCATGCAGGGTTTCAGGCTCATCACCGGCAAGGACGGCCTGGGGCAGGGAGACCTGAAACTGCTGGCCATGCTGGGCGCATGGACCGGCTGGCAGGCGCTGGCGACAATTATTTTCCTCTCCTCGCTGCTCGGTTCACTGGTGGGACTGTACCTGGTTATCGTTCGCCGGCGGCAAAGGTCGGCGCCCATCTCCTTCGGCCCCTGCCTGGCCCTGGCGGGATGGCTGAACCTGGTATGGGGACTGGATATTTTTGACTTCCGGTACCTGCCGGCGGCGGCCATGCCATGAAGCGCCTGTTGCGGACAGGGTTGACCGGGGGAATTGGCAGCGGCAAGACCACGGTCAAGAATTTCTTTGACGAACTGGGGGCGCCCACAATCGATGCGGACGAGATTTCCCACAGGATAACAAAACCCGGCCAGGCGGCTTTCGAGGAGGTGGCCGCGCTGTTCGGGAAAGAGAGCCTGGACGAAACGGGAAACCTGGACCGGAAGCGGCTGCGCGCGCTGATCTTTGACGAACCTGACCTGAAACAAAAGCTGGAAGCCATCATCCACCCGCGGGTGCGTGCGCAAATCCGGGAGTTCACGGACCGGGTGGACTACCCGTACTGCATCATCTGCATACCCCTGCTGCTGGAGACCGGCGCACAGTCCACCGTGGACAGGGTGCTGGTGGTGGACGCGCCCGAGGAATTGCAGGTGGCGCGGGTCGGCCTGCGGGACAATGCTGAAGAACGGCAGACAAGGAGTATAATCCGGTCGCAGGCAGGACGCGAACAGAGACTCAAGGCCGCGCATGACATTATTGTGAACGATGGTAATATTAATGACTTGAAAGCACAGGTCGAAAACCTGCATGAACGATATATGATGATGGGGTCACAACAACAATAACCGCACACCTGACGGCACAACTATGGAAAATCGCCTGGTTTACGAACATCCCCTGAATGAACGCATCAGGACCCTGTTGAGAATCGAGAATTTATTCAACAGGTTAACGCATTACTCCAAGTCAACCGACGCCCAGGACATGCGCCTCAGCATCACCCTCCTGATCGACCTGAATGAATTGCTGAGAATGTCCGACACCCGGACCGAACTGGCCCGGGAACTGGAACGCTGCCAGTCCGCGCTACGGGCGCTGGAAGGCAATCCCGGGGTGGATACCTACAAGCTCAAGCAGATCCTCAGCGGTCTCAATGAGTGTGTTGAGACCATCCGGGATAATGACTACCATCCGGGGAGCGCGCTGGATGGGGATGAATTAATCACCTCCATCAAACAAAAGGACTCCCTGGCCGGAGGCGCCTGCAATTTTGACCTGCCCGCCTATTATTTCTGGTTGAACAAATCCACCATCGCCAGGCAAAAAAGCCTGCAGGGATGGCAGGAAGACCTGTCCATTATCCGGAAGAGTGCGGACCTGGTGCTGTCGCTGACCAGGAGCAACGCCATTACGACAAAAGAAACAGCCGAGGGGGGATTTTACCAGCAATCGATCGAGTCCGGCGCGCCGTACCAGTTGATCAGGATCATCACGTCGCGTGAACTGAAGTGTTTCCCGGAAATCAGCGGCGGGAAACATCGCATCACGGTGCGCTTCATGGAACAGGCGGAGACGCAAAACCGCCCGGTGCAGACCGAAAAGGACGTGGAATTCGAACTGCATTTCTGCGTTTCATAAAATTATAATGTGTCGCCTCCGGCGACCCGTTGTCTCACTGGATTCCCGCTTTCGCGGGAATGACGAGTCGTCAGGCCCGAGGAATGACACTATTTTCCCGTCATTCCGGCTCCTCTTTTCGTCATCCCGGCGAATGCCGGAATCCAGTCGGATACTCGTCCCGAAGGGACACATTATTACCCCACACGCCGCTGATCAGGGCAATCCCCTGGGCGCCGCGGCGCCGCGCCTCGTCGACGTCGGATAGTCTCATCCCACCCAGGGCATAAACGGGTATAGGCACGCGGCTGATCATGCCGGAAAACCTGTCCCACCCCAGTGGAATGCCGGGCTTGCCGGAGGGTTTGCGCACCGGGGACAGCACGCAGAAGTCAATGCCGGCCGCTGCCGCATGGTTCAATTCCTCCGGGTTGTGGCAGGACGCCGCGACCCGGAACGCGGCGGGCAGCGGGCGTTCGGTCAATTGCAGCAGGCGCGCGCCGGTGAGGTGGACGCCGTGCGCCCCGACTTCCCGGGCAAACTCCGGCGTGGAATTGACCATCAGTTCGGCTCCGTGGCGCCGGCAGGCGTCCATCATCTCCAGGACCGCAGGCTTGTGGTCATGCGCGGATTTGCTCCTGAACTGCACCAGTTTCACGCCAGCCGCCAGGTATCCATCCAACTTATTCATGAAGGCAGGGGAATAACTGTCCAGGTCCGGGGTGATGAGATAAATGTCCGGCAGTTTGCAGGCGGTAATCACTCCCCGGTTTGCCGGCGGGAAATCCTGCGCAGAGAGCGAGTCCGTATCCGCCCAGCGCGTCTCCTGGCCCTCCTTTCCCGTTGCCTGCCCGGCCCAGGACCGTACTTTCCATACCTCGAACCGCAACGGCCTGCCGGGATAATCGTAGTCGAACGAGATCAGCGGCGTACAGTCGCCGGCCTCTACATTGACCTCCTCGTACAGTTCCCGTTTCAGGGCATCGAGCGCAGTTTCACCGTCCCTCACCTTGCCGCCGGGAAATTCCCACAACCCCCCCAGGTGCGAACCCCGCGGGCGCCTGGCGACCAGCACTTTGTCCCCGGTGGCGTTGTGGATCACACCCAGGACTATGTAGATTCTCTTCATTCAGCCATTGCAGGGGTCACATTGCAGGGGTCAGAGTAAAATCACCATTGATCCTGCCATCAACCACGATAATGAGGATTTTACTCTGACCCCAGGTATCCTGACTCCAGGTATCCCAGGTATCGATAAAAAGCCTCAGGTTCGATACTCGGCATTGATCGTGACGTAGTCATGGGACAGGTCGCAGGTCCAGTAATCACCGCTCGCGCTGCCCCTGTTCAGGTCGATGCGCACCAGGATGTCTTCCGGCTGCATGGCGGCGACCCCTTTTTCCTCGGTGTAGTCCGCAGCCCTGGCGCCGTTCTCGACGATACATACCTCATTCAGGTACAGGGAGACCCGGTTGATATCCAGTTCGCCGGCCCCGCTGCGGCCGACCGCGGCCAGTATCCTGCCCCAGTTGGGGTCGCTCGCAAATAACGCGGTCTTGACCAGGGGCGACGTCGATACGGCCTCCGCTACGGCAGCGCACTCCGCCTCGCTGCCGGCATTTTCAACCCGGATGGTGACGAATTTCGTCGCGCCCTCGGCGTCCCTGACGATTTCCCGGGCCAGTTTGGCGCATACTTCCGTTACCATCGCTTGAAGCTGCTCGCAGGCGGCGGCGCTTTCGTCGATTACCTTATAAGGTGTCGCAAGCGACGGTTTGATTGACTGGATTCCCGCGTGCGCGGGAATGACGGAGGGGGACAGGGATTTGCCGGTGGCGACCAGGACGCAGGCGTCATTGGTGGAGGTATCGCCGTCAACGCAGATCCTGTTGAATGATTGATCCACGGCCGTCTTCAACATGCGGTCCAGGGCGCCCCGGCTGACTGCGGCATCGGTGGCGATAAACGCCAGCATGGTTGCCATGTCCGGTTTTATCATGCCGGCGCCTTTCGCGATACCGGTCACGGTAACCGTTTCTTCCCCAACGACAGACTGCACGGAACAGCCTTTCGGTCGCGTATCGGTGGTCATGACGGCCCGGGCGCAATCCGGCCAGGCGTCACCGGCCAGATTGCCGGCCAGTCCCGGCAGGGCGCGGCAGATGTTATCGACCGGCAGGTATTCCCCGATGACCCCGGTGGAAAACGGCAGTACCGCTTCCGGCGCGCACCCGGCCCGGCCGGCCAGGGCTGCGCACACCTGCATCGCATCGTCCACGCCCCGGGCGCCGGTGCCCGCATTGGCGTTGCCGGCGTTTACCAGGAGGTACTTCACGGGTCCCTGCTGCAAGTGTTTCCTGGCGACGGCAACCGGCGCTGCGTAAAACAGATTACGCGTAAATACCGCGCTGACCCTGGCGCCATCACAGATCTCGAACAGGGCCAGGTCGTCCCTGGGTTTCCCGTAGATGCCAGCGGAACCAGCAGCAAGCCGGACACCATCTACAGGACTAAGCTTCAGAAGATTTGCCGGTTCAATTGCCATATTTTAATTATAAGTAACCTCTATAAATGCCATCCGTGGCATTTATAGAGACGGAAACGAAAAAATGTGATTTTTCGTTTCCTTCATTTTCAATCACTTACGTGATCGAAAATGGCAGCACATCCTTATGCTGCACGGGCGCCTCTAATTTTTAGAGGTGCCCTATAAAGAGTCGCACCCTCCTCGTCATTCCCGCGAATGCGGGAATCCAGTCAAATACTGCGTCGCCCGGAGGGCGACACATTCTGATCGTCAATTAAGTTTCCCATGGCAGAACTTGAATTTCTTCCCGGAACCGCAGGGGCAGGGTTCGTTGCGGCCGATTTTTCTCTGGTTGCGGATAAACGGTTTCTGCTGCGGTGGCGGTTCAGGCTGGTTGCCCATGGCGTTGGGGGCGTCGGGGTGATTGAACTGCATCTCCGCGGGTCGGGGCCGCGCCGGCAGCAGTTGCGCGCCCTGTTCTTCCCTGACGTGTATTTTCGACAGCAGGGACACGACATCATACTTGATGTTTTCCAGCATCACGCCGAACATGTCGAATGCTTCCCTCTTGTATTCCTGCTTGGGGTTCTTTGCCGCATAGCCGCGCAACCCGATGCCCTGCCTGAGGTGGTCCATGGCCACCAGGTGCTCCTTCCAGTGCCGGTCCAGCGTATCCAGCATCAGTCCCTTCTCCACCCGGCGCACCAGTTCCTCCGGCAGGTCCGAATGCCTGTTGTTCACGTCTGCCGTGACGTTCTCGATTACCCTGGCAAGCAGCGCTTCTTCGTCCATGGAAGTGTCCTCGTCCAGCCACTGCTGTACCGGCAGGTGCGCGTTCAGTTCATTGGCCAGCGCTTCCGACAATGCCCCGGTATCCCACATTTCATCCATGCTGCCGGGGGGGATGTGTTTCGCGACTATGCCTTTTACCACGTCCTCCCGCATCATCATGATGTCATCGGAGACGTCGTCGCCGCCCAGCAGGTCGTTGCGCCATTCATAAATCACCTTGCGCTGGTCGTTGGCCACGTCGTCGTATTCCAGCAGGTGTTTACGGATATCGAAGTTGTGGGCCTCCACTTTCCTCTGCGCGTTTTCTATCGCCCTGGTCACCAGGTTGGATTCGATGGCCTCGCCCTCCTCCATGCCCAGCCTCTGCATGATGGAAGACACCCGCTCGGATGCGAAGATGCGCATCAGGTCGTCCTCCAGGGAGATATAGAACCGGCTCGAGCCCGGATCGCCCTGGCGCCCGGACCGGCCCCGCAACTGGTTGTCGATGCGCCGGGACTCATGGCGCTCGGTGCCGACGATACACAGCCCGCCCTGTTCGATTACGCTCTCGTGGCGTTCCTGCCAGGCCGCGCGCGCCTTGTTCAGCGTCACGTCATCGGCGCCGCCCAGCGACTTGAGCTCCGCATCCAGGTTGCCGCCCAGCACGATGTCGGTGCCGCGCCCGGCCATGTTGGTCGCTATCGTCACCGTGCCGGGTCGCCCGGCCTGGGCGATGATCTCCGCTTCTTTCTCATGGTACTTGGCGTTCAGCACCTGGTGTCTGATCTTCTGTTTCTTCAACTGTCCGGACAGGTATTCCGACACCTCGATGGAAACGGTGCCGACCAGCACGGGCTGGCCGTTCTCCTGGCAGGACTTGATATCGTCGATAATCGCCGTGAACTTCTCCCGCGCGGTCAGGTAGATCATGTCCGCCTGGTCGTCCCGGATCATCGGCAGGTGGGTTGGGACCACCACCACTTCCAGGCCGTATATCTGCTGGAATTCGTAGGCTTCGGTATCCGCGGTGCCGGTCATGCCGGCCAGTTTTTCATACAGGCGGAAGTAATTCTGGTAGGTGATGGTCGCCAGGGTCTGGTTTTCGTTCTGGATGGGCACGTTTTCCTTGGCCTCGATGGCCTGGTGCAGGCCGTCGGACCAGCGCCGGCCCGGCATGGTCCTGCCGGTAAACTCATCGACGATGACCACCTGGTTGTCCTGGACAATATAATCGACGTCGTTGTGGAACAGGGAGTGCGCCCGCAGCGCCGCGTTCAGGTGGTGCAGGATGGGGATGTTCACCGGGTCGTACAGGCTCATGCCCGGCTGCATGATCTTGTGATCCAGCAACAGCTTTTCCACCCGCTCATGGCCCGTTTCCGTCAGGTAGGCCTGTTTGCTCTTTTCGTCGAGCACGTAATCGCCGCCGTCCTCCTCCTCTTTCTGCAGCTTCAGGCGGGGCACAATCCGGTTTATGCTGAGGTACAGGTCGGACCTGTCGTCCACCATGCCGGAGATGATAAGCGGCGTGCGCGCCTCATCGATCAGTATCGAATCCACTTCGTCCACGATGGCATACTTCAGGCTGCGTTGCGTCTGGTCGTCCCCCTGGAACTTCATGTTGTCGCGCAGGTAATCGAAGCCGAATTCGTTGTTGGTCCCATAGATGATGTCGGCGCCGTAGGCCTGTTTGCGCTCTTCATTGTTCAGCCCGGAAACGATCACGCCGGTGGTCATGCCCAGGAAGGAATAAATCGCCCCCATCCACTCGGCATCGCGCTTCGCCAGGTAGTCGTTTACGGTAATGATGTGCACCCCGGTACCCGTCAGGGCATTCAGGTATGCCGGCAGCGTCGCCACCAGGGTCTTGCCTTCGCCGGTGCGCATTTCAGCTATATTCCCCTGGTGCAATACGATGCCGCCCAGCAGTTGCACGTCGAAATGGCGCATGTTCAGGGTCCTTTTGCCGGCCTCGCGCACCAGGGCGAACGCCTCCGGTATGAGCTTCTCCAGGGCCTCGCCGCGTTCCGCCCGGGTTCTCAGTTGCGCGGTCTTTTGCGGGAACTCGGCGTCCGCGAGCGCGGCAACGCCCTCCTCGAGCGCATTGATCCGTTCAACGGTCTTCTGCATGCGCTTCAGGACACGCGCATTGCGGCTGCCGAACAGTTTTGTGAAAACGGCTTTGATCACGTGGAAAGTACCATCAATCAACTCGTCGCCCGCGTGTGCATGGGGTCAGGTCGCACAATGCACACGTCGGGGAATGTCATGTCATACGGGTTGTGTGTGCATTGTGCGACCTGACCCCATACACGCGCGGGAAGGCGTGGCCTGATTAAAACAGAACGACGGGAAAAAATAAAGATTCAGTTGGAAGAAATATAGCTGTGGGGATCGATATGCCGGCCGTTCCTGATCACCTCGAAGTGCACGTGGGCGCCGGTGCTGCGCCCGGTGCTGCCCAGGGTCGCAATCATCTGCCCCTTCTCGACCCTTTCCCCGACGTTGACGAGGTTTTCCTTGTTATGGGCGTAGCGGGTGACGTAACCTTTGCCATGACTGATTTCAACCATATTGCCGTAGCTCTGGTTCGAGCCCGACCAGGTCACGATGCCCGAGGCAATGGAGGTGACCGCCATGCCGGACCTGCCGGCCAGGTCCACCCCCGGGTGAAACTTTTTCTTGCCTGATATGGGATCGGTGCGGTAGCCGAACAGTGATGAAAACCACCCGCCTTTTATGGGGTTGCCCTGCGGCAGGACCGCTTCACGCAGGCTTCTTCCCATCAGCATGGTTTCCATGGCCGACAGTTTATCCTGCCGGTCCTCCAGCGCCTGTTCCAGGCGATTGAGTGAAATAAGGAAATCGTACTCGGAAAATCCCCGGGAACCGTCGTCGGACAGGTTATGGGGGCCGCCGAATCCCGGCGGGTGTTCGATGCCGAATTCGATATCATCCACCTGCGCCATCTCCGCAAGCCTGGAACCCAGGGCATCCAGCCGCATGACATGGCTCTGCAACAGGCTGACCCTGCCCATCATTCCGCCCAGCGCCGTCTCGGTATCCGTCTTCACGTCCTCCAGGGCCTGCAGTTCGCCCTGAACGGCGTGTTTATCAAGGTAAACAGAGGCCATATCGGAAAGGTAAACGGACAGGGCGGCGAACGCCGACAGGGCAGCGGCGCAGACCCAGGGACTAACAGACAACTTAAGGGCTTTCTTTCTGTGGTTCAGAAAGATTATCATCTTCATAATGCTACTACCCCCTAGCAAATTCAAGCAATGATAATCCGTACCTCTCGCCAATTGAATTCCATATCTGAACTCCTTGAGGCCTCAGATATATTGTCACGACTATGTAATCATATCGAACAACTGGGCAAATTACAAATAAAGCTGCATGATTATCTCGAACCGCCCCTGAATGAACACGTGATCATCGCCGATTACCGGCAGAAAACCCTTGTATTTCACGCCGATAGCGCCGCCTGGGCGACAAAACTGCGCTACCGCACCCCGGAAATCCTGAAACTTTTCAGGAACGACCTGCCGGGCATCCGGACAATCCGCATCAGGAATCCGCCTGTTGAGACCCGGGAGCAGGCAACGCGCCATGCCGCCAGGGCCTCATCCGGTACCGTAGACACCATCCGCGAGGTAGCCGGCAGGATAGATGACCCGCCCCTGCGCTCCGCCCTGCTGAGGATCGCGGACCGGTTATTGTAAGGAGTCGCCCGGAGGGCGACAGGGTGTTTTACTGGATTCCCGCATGCGCGGGAATGACGAAGGGGGGCGGGAATGACGAATCTCTTTTCCTGTCACTCCCGCGAAAGCGGGAGTCCAGTCAAACACTGGTCCCGAAAGGACACCTTATAACGATCTATATCCTCTCTACCGCCAGGGGGCGGATGTAGGAGACGGATGCCGCGACGTCTTCGGTGAAGTTGACGATCTCCCAGGCGTCGCGGGTGTGGGTCAGTTTGCGCAGCAGGCGGTTATTGAGTTCATGGCCGGACTTGTAGCCCTGGTAGGAACCGATCAGGTTGTGGCCGAGCAGGTACAGGTCGCCGATGGCATCAAGGATCTTGTGCCGAACGCACTCGTCCTGGTAGCGCAGGCCTTCCTCGTTCACCACCTGTTCGCTGTCGACGACTATGGCATTGTCCAGGCTGCCGCCCAGGATCAGGTTCTTCTTGCGCAGGAAATCGAAGTCCTTCATGAAACCGAAGGTCCGGGCCCGGCACACCTCCTTGATGAATGACGTGGTGGAGAAATCAATCTCCGCGCGGCAGTGCCTGTCCTGGAACACCGGGTGGTCGAACTGTATGGTAAAACCCACCTTGAACCCGTCATAAGGTTCAAGCGTCGCCCATTTGTCTCCGTCCTCCACGCGCAATTCCCGTTTTATCCTGAGAAAATACTTCTCTTCATCCTGTTCCCGCACTCCCGCGGACTGGATCATGAACACGAACGGACCGGCGCTGCCGTCCATGATCGGCACCTCCTCGGCGCTCACGTCAATATAGGCATTGTCGATGCTGAATCCGGCCAGCGCGGAGAGCAGGTGCTCCACGGTGGAAACACTCGCCCCGTTGCTGACCAGCGTCGTGGACAACCGGGTGCTGCCCACGTTGGCCATCTGCGCAGGGATCTCCGCAGGAGGGTCATGATCGACACGGCGGAAGATAATACCCGTGTTGGCCGACGCCGGACGTATGGTGATATCGGCTTTCTTGCCGGTGTGCAGCCCTACCCCCTGCGCCCGGATCGCGTTTTTCAGTGTGCGCTGTCTAATCACGTATCAGCCAATCAGTCGGCCTGCCTCCTCAGGAATGCAGGAATTTCCAGTTGGTCGGGATCATCTTTGGCAGAGTAGATATCATCATTGACGGCCTTGTTGCGCAATACAGCGGGACGGTCAAGTTTATCATAGTCCGTGTTTTGAGCGCCAGGTTCATTGGTTTTGACCAGTTGCGGACGCGAAAGTTGCTCACCGGGCTGGCTGAGTCCGGTAGCGACGATGGTCACCCATATTTCGCCGCTGAGTTCCGGGTTCATCACCGTCCCTATCACCACGGTTGCCTCTTCGGCGGCCACCGTTTTGATGATGTTGCCCACTTCATTGAACTCGCCTATGCCGAAGTCCATGCCGGCAGTGATATTGGCCAGTATGCCCTTGGCGCCAGCCAGGTCGATGTGTTCCAGTAACGGACTGCTGATGGCGGCTTCCGTCGCAACTCTGGCGCGGTCCTCGCCCTGGGCTTTCCCGGAGCCCATCATGGCCATGCCCATCTCGCTCATTACGGTCTTGACGTCGGCAAAATCGACATTGATAAGGCCCTGGCAGGTGATGACCTGGGCAATGCCCTGCACCGCGCCGAGCAGCACGTCATCGGCAGCCTCGAACGCATTGACCAGGGACACCTCCGAACCCAGCACGTCCACCAGCCTGTCGTTGGGCACGGTGATCAGGGAATCAACGTACTGGCTGAGTTCGCGGATGCCGTTATTGGCGACTTCAGCCCGTTTCCGGCCTTCAAAGGAGAACGGCTTGGTCACCACCGCAACGGTCAGGATGCCCATTTCCCTCGCCACCTGGGCGACCACCGGCGCCGCGCCGGTGCCGGTGCCGCCGCCCATCCCGGCGGTGATGAACACCATGTCCGCGCCTTCCAGCACGTCCATAATCCTGTCCCTGTCCTCCAGCGCTGACTGGCGCCCGATATCCGGGTCGGCGCCGGCGCCCAGGCCGTGGGTAATGGTGTTGCCCAGTTGAATGATGTTACGCGCGTTCGAGGCTTTCAAGGCCTGTGCGTCCGTATTGGCGCAGATGAAATCGACTCCCTCGACTTCAGCCTTCATCATGTGGTTGACCGCGTTGCCGCCGCCGCCGCCGACTCCAACCACCTTTATTACCGCCGCCTGGTTGGCGGCATCTACCAGTTCAAACATGTTATCTTCCTCCATAGTCAAATTAATAATGTATTTTAATTCGTCATTCCCGTGCCCTTCACCGTCATTCCCGCGCAGGCGGGAATCCAGTCAGACAACCGGGGACGGACTCCAGGTCCGTCCCCCTCTTTTCACTCAGACGTTTCCCTGAAACCAACTCTTCATACGATTCCAGACACCGGATGCGCCGGTATCCAGGCGTCGTGTCCGATCGCCGTCCTGCTGCCGGCCCCTGCCGTACAGCAGCAATCCGACACCGGTTGCATAAATCGGGTTCCTGACCAGTTCGACCAGGCCGCTGACATACTGCGGCGTACCCACCCTGACGGGCATGTGGAATACTTCTTCAGCCAGTTCGACCACGCCCTGCATGTTGGAGCTGCCACCCGTCAGCACGATGCCGGCCACGATCTGCCGCTCGTAGCCGCTGCTCCTCAAGTCGGCCTGCACCAGTGAAAACAGCTCCACGTAACGGGGTTCGACCACTTCCGCGAGCGTCTGCCGGGACATCCGGCGCAGCGGCCGGTTGCCGACACTGGGCACCTCCACGCTCTCGTCGGAATTGGCAAGCTGCGCCAGCGCGCAGGCATGCTGCACCTTGATTTCCTCGGCATTCTGTGTGGGCGTGCGCAGGGCGACGGCAATGTCGTTGGTGACATGGTCGCCGGCGATGGGAATGACCGATGTATGGCTGATTGCGCCCTTGGTGAAGACGGCCAGGTCGGTGGTGCCGCCGCCTATGTCCACCAGGCACACGCCCAGGTCTTTTTCGTCCTCCGTCAATACCGAGTAGCTCGACGCCAGTTGCTCCAGGACGATGTCGTGCGCTTCCAGGCCGCAGCGGCGCACGCACTTGATGATGTTCTGGGCCGCGCTGACCGCGCCGGTGACGATGTGCACCTTCGCTTCCAGGCGCACGCCGGACATGCCGATAGGCTCCTTGATGCCTTCCTGCCCGTCGATGATGAAATCCCGGGGAATGATGTGCAGTATCTTCTGGTCTGCCGGAATGGCGACGGCCTTCGCCGCGTCAATCACCCTTTCGATATCGCCTGCCGTGACTTCATTGTCGCGGATCGCGACGATGCCGTGGGAGTTCAGGCTGCGGATGTGGTTGCCGGCGATCCCCGTGAACACCGCGTGGATGTTGCACCCTGCCATCAGTTCCGCTTCCTGAATGGCGCTGCGGATGGTCTGCACCGTCGACTCTATGTTGACCACCACCCCTTTCTTCAGCCCTCGCGACCGGCACGACCCCAGACCGATGATTTCGATCTCGTTCTCATCATTTATCTCGGCAACTATGGCAACCACCTTGGAAGTGCCGATGTCAAGCCCGACAATTAAATTAGACATGATTTCTCACCCTGAAACGCTGGTTACGGACCCGCCGGCCCAGTTGACCGCAAACCCGTTGGTATATCTCATATCAATCGACTGCGCCTGCAACAGCCTGCCGGCGTGGTACGGGATTGCAAAATTAAGGAATCGTTCGAACCTGCCCTCCACGTCCTTCCTGCCCAGCAGGACAAGCGGACCGTCCGCGAGCCTGAAATGCCAGGCCCTCCGTTCCGTCAGCATGAGCATGTCGATCTCCATGCCCCGCCGCGCCAGTTCCGTTTTCAGGCGTTCGTATTTTTCCAGTACGACCGCCTCACTGCCCTCGGGCCCGTTCAGGAACGGCAAACCCGGAGGAAAGGATTCCTGCGGCGGCGAAAATACCGCCGCTTCGTTGCTTATCAGGCCGCTGCTGCCCCACAGGGCTACAGGTTCGTGCTCCGTGACATAGATCAGCAGGCTGTCCGGCCAGACCCGCCGCACCGCGACCTCGCTGATCCACTCATCCTGCACCAGTTCCCGCTTGATGCCGGCAACGCTCACGGTAATGAACCCGCCGCGGATAGCATTCGCCGCCTTCGTTTCCAGTTCCGCCGGAGACAAGTGCACGAACAGGCCGGATATCTGCGCCTGTTTTATCGGCAGGATTTCCGGCCAGGGCATCCTCTGCCAGAAATACATGGCCAGCGCGAGACAGGCGGCAATGGCCAGCGCCTTGATGAGGAATCGCTGCCAATGCGCCAGGGCCATATCGTCGGCGGCCCTGAAATCAGCGTTTACTTCGATATAGGGCTGCGCCATTATCAACTCCGCACGGCCGTTTCTGCCGCCGGCATGCTGGTATCGAGCACGCGCAGGACCAGGTTATCGAAATCCAGTCCGGTGCGGCCCGCCGCCATCGGCACCAGGCTGTGCCCGGTCATGCCCGGGACCGTGTTTACGTCGATCAGGCTGGGCCTGCGGCTTTCATCCAGCAGGATATCGACCCTGCCCCAGCCGCCGGCGCCGATGGCATTGAATGCCTGTAACGCCAGGCCGGCCAGTTCCGCTTCCAGCTCCCGGGGCAGGCCGCAGGGACACAGGTAGCGGGTGTCGTCGTCCAGGTACTTGGCCTGGTAGTCGTAAAACTCCCGCTTCGTTTCTATCTTGATCGCCGGCAGGGCATGCCCGTGCAGGATGCCCACGGTGTAGTCGCCGCCCGGCATCCAGCGCTCGCAGATGATATCGTCGTCGTACCTGGACGCGTTGATCCAGGCCCGGCGCAGGTCATCCCGGGCGCCCACCCTGGCGGCGCCCAGGCTGGATCCTTCATGCACCGGTTTCAGCATGAGCGGAAACCCCAGCTCCTGCGCCGCGGTTTCCAGGTCATCCTCTGAGCGGACCAGCGTGAAATCCGGGGTCGGCAGGCCCAGCCGCTGCCAGATCCACTTGCACCTCAGCTTGTCCATGGACAGGGCCGAACCCAGCACGCCGCTGCCCGTGTAAGGCAGGTTCAGGGCCTCCAGCGCGCCCTGAATGACGCCGTCTTCACCGCCGCGCCCGTGCAGCGCGTTGAACACCCGGTCGAACCCGCCCCCGGCAAGGTCGCTCACCACCGTCTCACCGGCGTCGATTTCATGCGCGTCCACTCCCTGCCGGCGCAGCGCAGCCAGGATCGCCGCGCCGGTCTGCAGGGAGATCTCGCGCTCGGCCGAGCGGCCTCCCATCAGCACCGCGACCTTGCCGTAACGCCCGTTGTATGCCTGCCCGCTCAAGTCAGCCCGCCTTCGCCTATGATTTTCACTTCCGGTTCCAGCCTGACGCCGGTCTGCTGCGCCACGGCCGCCTGTACGTGCGCGATCACGGCCTCGATGTCCGCGGCGCGCGCGCCGCCGGCATTGATGATGAAGTTTGCATGTTTTTCCGACACGCTTGCCGCGCCGATGGCGAAGCCCTTGAGTCCGCATTGTTCGACCAGCCGGCCGGCGAAATCGCCCGGCGGGTTCTTGAACACGGAGCCGCAACTGAAGCGGCCGGTGGGCTGGCTCGCGGCCCGCTGCGCCAGCAGTTCCCTGATGCGGGTTTCCGCCGCCCCTTCCATATCCGGGCCGAGCCGGAATACCGCGCCCAGGAACCATTCATCATGGGCCAGGTCTACCCGGCGATACCCGGTATCGAAACCGGCGCGGGCCCTTTCCGCCCGCGCGCCCGCGCGGTCCACCAGTTCCACCCGTTCGACGATATCCCAGGTCTCGGAACCGAAGGCGCCGGCATTCATGGCCAGCGCGCCGCCCACCGAGCCCGGTATCCCCGCCATGAATTCGGCGCCGGTGAGGCCGGACCTGGCGCTGAACCGGGCCACCTTGGCGCAGGCCGCGCCGCAACCGGCGCGGACCGCGTTGCCGGGCAGCAGTTCCAGCCGCTCCTTCATTCCCGACGTGGAAATGACGGCGCCCCGGATACCGCCGTCCCGCACCAGCACGTTACTGCCCAGGCCGATCCATGTGAGCGGCTCATCGTCCGGCAACGCGGCGAGAAAACCGGCCAGGTCGTCTTCATCGGCCGGGACAAAAAACAGGTCCGCGGGCCCGCCGACTTTCCAGGAAGTGTGCCGGGACATGCCCTCTCCCGCCGCCAACCGTCCCCGTATTGCCTGCTCGTCAAGCCCGGATATTGCGCCAGTGGATGGGGTAACCGTTTTCATAAGCATCTCAATTCAGCTCCCCCCGCAGGCGTCCAGCAACCGGCCGCCCAGCGCGCTGATGTCCCCGGCGCCCAACAGCAGCAGGATGTCGTTGTCTTCGACGACTTTTCCCAGCACCGCCTGCAGTTCCACCCCGGCGCTGACAAGGATAGGCTCCACCGTGCCCCTGACCCTGAGCGCCCGGCTCAGGGAACGGCTGTCGGCGCCCTGTATGGGTTGTTCCCCGGCGGGATACACGTCGAGCAGGAGCAATATCTTGAGTTCCGACAGCACCTGGCAGAACTCTTCGAACAGGTCCCGGGTGCGGGTGTAGCGGTGCGGCTGGAACACCACCACCACCCTGCGCCCTGGCCAGCCGTCGGCCAGCGCGTCGCTGATGGCGCTTATTTCCCTGGGATGGTGGGCATAATCATCGATCATCAGCACGGTCTTGCCGTTGATGCGGATCTCGCCCAGGATCGAACTCCGGCGGGCGATGCCCTGGAAATTCGCCAGTCCGGCGCCGATGGCCTGCTTCGACACGCCCAGCTCGGTCGCCAGGGCCGTTGCCGCCAGCGCGTTGAGGACGTTATGGCGCCCCGGCAGGCTCAGGGTTACCCGGAACGGGTCATCCCCGCTACGGCGCACGATGTCGAAACTGGTATGCGGGCCGTCATATTCAATCGCCTGCGCCCGGTAGTCGGCGTCTGAATCTATCCCGTAAGTGACATAAGGCCGGTTTATGCGCGGCAGGATCTCCCGGATGCCGGCGTCATCGCCGCAGATGACGACCAGCCCGTAAAACGGCAGGCAGTGCAGGAAATCGATAAAATTGTTCTGCAGGGCCTGGTAACTGCCGCCGCAGTACTCCAGGTGGTCGGCGTCGATATTTGTCAGCACCGCGTACACCGGCGACAGGTGCAGGAAGGAGGCGTCGCTCTCGTCCGCCTCCGCCACGATATATTTCCCCTTGCCGAGCCGGGCATGGGAACCGGTCATGTTCAGGCGTCCGCCGATGATATAGGTGGGGTCGTACATGCCCTCCGCCAGCAGGCTGGCGATCAGGCTGGTGGTGGTGGTTTTGCCGTGGGTGCCGGCCACCGCGACCCCTTCCCTGAAACGCATCAGTTCGGACAGCATTTCCGCGCGCGGGATGATAGGTATGCGCAGCCTGCGCGCCGCCAGCAGTTCCGGGTTATCGGCGGGGACGGCGCTCGAATACACCACGACGTCGCTGCCGTCCACGGATTCCGCCCGGTGTTCGAAGCGCACCTCGACGCCCATGCCGGCGAGCCTGTCCGTAGTGCTGCCGCGCCGCAGGTCCGTGCCCGTCACCTCGTAACCAAGGTTGTGCAGCACCTCGGCTATCCCGCTCATGCCGGCGCCGCCGATGCCGACAAAATGAACCTGCCTGACCCGGCGCATGTTATGACTCTCCGACCCGTGCGCGTTGTTGCGTTCTTCAGGCATAAGCGTGCTCCAGGCACAGCGCGCCGACCGCCTGCGCCGCATCGGGGAACGCGCAGGAACGGCTGTTGCGCGCCAGTTCGGACAGCTTGTCCCCCGTACTGCATAGCTGCCACAGCAGGTCCTCCAGTCCGGTTTCGGTGAGTTCGTCCTCCGGGAGCAGCAGCGCTGCGCCCGCGTCCCGCAGGAACCGGGCATTGGCCGTCTGGTGATCGTCGATGGCATAAGGAAACGGGACCAGTATCGCAGCCAGCCCCGCGGCGCACAGTTCGGCAATGGTCAACGCCCCGGCCCGGCACACGGCGACATCCGCCCACTGGTAGGCACAGGCCATATCGTCGATGAACGGGTCCAGCCTGACCTGGTCCAGTTGCAGGCCGTCATACACGCGCTGCGTCTCGGCCAGGTGCCGCTCCCCGCACTGGTGCCGCACGTTAAGTTTCATCCTGCGCTGCAACCTGTCCAGGGCCGGCGGCGCCACCCGGTTCAGTTTACGCGCGCCCTGGCTGCCGCCGAGCACCAGCACATTTATTCGCGCGGGGGATGGGATAGATGGGGTTTCCCGGCCGGCCAGGTCCGCGATTTGACGGCGCACGGGATTGCCCGTGGTGACAACCCCTGTGCGGTCCCCGAAAGCGCCCGGAAAACCCTGCATGATCTTCACCGCGAAGCGGGCCAGGATGCGGTTGGTAGTGCCTGCAACCCGGTTCTGTTCATGGACCAACAGCGGGATGCGCAACAACCAGGCCGCGATGCCGCCCGGTCCGCTGGCAAAGCCGCCCATGCCCAGCGCCGCCGCCGGCCGCCGCCGGATGCAGATGTACAGCGCCTGGAATATTGCCGCCAGGACTTTCACCGGCGCCGCCAGCTTGCTGCGCAGCCCCTTGCCGCGCACGCCGCTCACCCTGACGGTCAGCAGTTCTATGCCCTGTTGCGGCGCCACCCGGTTCTCGATCCCGCGCGGGGTTCCCAGCCAGAACAGGGGAACGCCCTGCGCGCGCAGGTATTCGGCCACGGCCAGCGCGGGGTACACGTGCCCGCCGGTGCCGCCCGCCATGATCATGATCGGTCCGCCGCTATTCACGGCCGCCTCCCTCACTGTGGATCCTGACCCCCCTGGGATAACGGTTTTCCAGGTCGATGCGCAACAGGATTGCAACCAGTATGCAACAGGTGACGATACTGTTGGCGCCGTAACTGAACAGGGGCAGTGTCAGGCCCTTGGTGGGCAGCAGCCCCACGTTCACGCCCATGTGGATGAATGCCTGGATGCCCATGAGCAGGCCGATGCCGTAGGCCATGTAGCAGGCGAAGAATTTCCCCAACTGGTGGGCGTAGGCCGCGATGCTGAACGCGCGCCAGATGAACACCAGGAACGCCGCAGTCACCAGCAGGGAGAACAGCAGCCCCAGTTCCTCGGCGGAAATGGCGAATATGAAGTCCGTATGGGCCTGGGTCAGGTAAAACAGTTTCTGCACGCTGCCGCCCAGGCCGACACCCAGCCACTCGCCGCGGCCGAACGCGATCAGCGACTGGATGAGCTGGTAGCCGGAATTGAACGGGTCCTGCCACGGATCGATGAATGCCTTGAGCCTGGCCAGTCGGTACGAGGGAAACACCGCCAGCGCGCCCAGCGCCGCGACCATCACCGGTATCCAGACAAAGAACCGGCTTGCCGGGATGCCGGCCAGGAACAGCATACCCACCGTAGTAAGGAAAATGACGACGACCGAACCGTAATCCGGCTCGAGCAACAACAGGGCGGAGATGAGAGTGATCACGCCGATGGGGCGCATAAAGCCGGCAAACGTCAGGTGCAGGCGGCTTGCATTGCGCACCAGGTACGCCGCGACGTAGGCGACCATGCACACCTTGGCCAGTTCCGAACTCTGGAAATTGACCGGACCCAGCCGGATCCAGCGCACGCTGCCGTTGACTTCGCGGCCTACGCCGGGAATCAGCACCAGCGCCAGCAACGCGATGGCCAGCAGCAGCAGGGGCACGCTCATTTTTTCCCACAGGATCACCGGAGACTTGAGGATGAAGGCGCCCAGCGCCAGGCCCAGCGCCAGGGAGAACACCTGGCGCCGGAAATAGTAAAACGGATCGCCGTGCAGCCGTTCGGCAAGCGCAATGGAGGAGGACGCCACCATGACCAGTCCTGCCGTGAGCAGGAACAGGATGACGACGACCAGCCACGGGTCGTGGTCGTGCCAGCTTGCCACCCTGACTTCCTGGAGCCTGACTGCCTGGAGCTTCTGCATTATTCGGTGTCGCCCTTCGGGCGACTGGTTGTTTTACTGGATTCCCGCCTGCGCGGGAATGACGAAGGGGGACGCGGGGAGGACGAGTCATCGGTGTGCGAAGATGACGAATCATCGGTGTGCGGGAATGACGAAGGAGCGGGTGTGTCGCCTGTCCCCCCCTCGTCATGCCGGACCC
This sequence comes from Gammaproteobacteria bacterium, assembly GCA_965204045.1. Classification (GTDB taxonomy): domain Bacteria; phylum Pseudomonadota; class Gammaproteobacteria; order Eutrophobiales; family Eutrophobiaceae; genus JAAXHV01. The sequence continues at coordinate 1,520,096 of CBDBDW010000002.1, read as the reverse complement.
CGGCCAACGACATGCCGGGGCGTGCTTGTTCCGGCATCCAGTCGGACGCTGTGTCGCCCGCAGGGCGACTCTTTATTTCGGCGACACAGTGTCTGAAGGTCTCGCCGCGTTCGGTGTAGTCCCTGAACATGTCGATACTGGCGCAAGCGGGGGACAGTAACACGGTATCGCCGGGGTGTGCGGCACGCGCGGCGGCGCTAACCGCCGCGTCCATGCCGGTTGCGTAAAATACGGGGTTGCCGGGCGGCGCGATGGCGGCTATTTCCCGTGCGCTCTTGCCCATCAATATGACGGCCTTCACATGCCTGTCGATGGCATCCGCCAGCGGCGAGAAATCCGCGCCCTTGCCGTCGCCCCCGGCTATCAGGACTATGCTCCTGCGGTCCTGCGCCAGACCCTGCAGGGCCGCCAGGGTGGCGCCGACGTTGGTTCCCTTGGAATCATTGATCCAGTCGGCGCCGTTGATCGCGGCCACCCGTTCGCAGCGGTGCGGCAGCCCGGAAAATTCGCGCGCGGCCTCCAGCATGGCGGGCAGCGGCAGGTCCAGCGCCCTGCCCAGCGCCAGGCAGGCCAGCACGTTGGCCAGGTTGTGCAGGCCGTGGACCCTGAGTTCGGACTGCCTGAGCAGCGCCTCGCCGCCATGGACCAGCCAGTTCTCGCCGTTACGGTCATCCACGTGGAAATCGGCGTCCGGCCGCGCCAGGGAATAACTGACGGTCCTGCGCCCCGGGCGTTGCATGGCGCGCACGGTTTCATCATCCAGGTTGATGATCATGGCGCCGTCGCCGGCATAGATGTTTTGCTTTGCCTGCGCGTAGTCTTCCATGCTTTCATGGCGGTCCAGGTGATCCGCCGACACGTTCAGGACCGCCGCCGCGGCGGGCCTGTGGGAGCGCAGGGTTTCGAGCTGGAAACTGGACAGTTCCAGCACGTAATAATCCGGCGCCGGACGTGACAGCAGGTCCAGCGCGGGGGTGCCGATATTGCCGCCGAGGCCGGCCCGCAGGCCGGCGCGTTCAAGCATCTGCGCCAGCAGGCTCACCACCGTGCTCTTGCCGTTGGACCCGGTGACCGCCACCAGCGGCGCGCTGGCGTTGCGGCAGAAAATCTCCACGTCGCCCAGGATTTCCACCCCGGCGCGCGCCGCGGCGCGGAGGGCCGGGTGGTGCGGAGCGATGCCGGGGCTGACCACCAGGCGGCGCGCCCGGCACAGCAGTTCGGGCCGGAATTCGCCGGCAAAGAACGGGGTACCCGGATAGCGCTGTTCCAGGTCCGGCAATCCGGGCGGGTCCTGCCTCGTATCGGCCACCCCGATGCGCTCTCCCATGCCCGCCAGGTAATTGATGCAGGACAGGCCGGTCCTGCCCAGTCCCAGCACCAGCGTGTCGAAGTGTTGCGCGCCTTCAGTCATGCCGTGATAATCCATAGCGTCTGCAGCCTGCGTGTTTGTCGAAACCATGTCCCGTCATCACCTGATCTTCATACTGGCCAGGCCGATCAGCACCAGGATCACCGTGATGATCCAGAAGCGCACGATGACCCGCGGTTCAGGCCAGCCTTTCAATTCATAGTGGTGGTGCAGCGGCGCCATGCGGAATATGCGCCTGCCGGTGAGCTTGTACGAGGTGACCTGCAGGATCACGGAAACCGTTTCCACGACGAACACGCCGCCCATGATGAACAGGACCAGTTCCTGGCGTACGATCACCGCGATGGCGCCCAGCGCGGCGCCCAGGGACAACGCCCCGATGTCTCCCATGAACACCTGGGCGGGGTAGGTGTTGAACCAGAGGAACCCCAGGCCGGAGCCGGCGACGGCCGCGCAGACGATGCAGACTTCACCCACGCCGGGTATGTAGGGGAACCCGAGATACTCTGCGAACCTGATGTGGCCGGTCACGTAGGCGAACGCGGTCAGCCCGCCCACGACCATGACGGTGGGCAGGATCGCCAGGCCGTCCAGGCCGTCCGTCAGGTTCACCGCGTTGCTCGACCCGACGATGACGAAATAGCTGGTGACGATGAACAACAGGCCCAGTTCATAGTTGAAGGACTTGATGAACGGCAGGATCAGGGTCGTTTCCGCGGGCGCGGCGGCGCTCGCATACAGGTAGCCGGCGATGGACAGCGCGAACACCGACTGCCAGAAATATTTCCAGCGGGCGCTCAGGCCCTTCGCGTCCTTGTGCACGATCTTGCGGTAGTCATCCACCCAGCCGAGCAGGCCGAACGCCAGGATGGCGGCAAACACCACCCAGACGAAGCGGTTCGTGAGGTCCGCCCAGCACAGGATGCTGACGCAGATGGAAAACAGGATGAGCAGCCCGCCCATGGTGGGCGTGCCGGCTTTTTCCAGGTGCGTCTCCGGACCGTCATCGCGCACTTCCTGGCCGATGCGGTACTTGTCCAGGTAGCGGATCAGCCTGGGGCCGACCAGCAGCGTCACGAACAACGCCGTCAGGGCGCCGAGGATGGTGCGGGTGATGATGTACTGGAACGCGTTGAAACCGCTGTAGAACTGCGTCAGGTATTCCGCCAGCCAGTACAGCATCAGTCGCTCCCTCCCGCCAGGGCTGCCACCACGCGCTCCATGGCCATGGACCTGGAGCCTTTGACCAGCAGCACCACGCCGGGGCGCAGTTCGCGGCGCAGGGTCCCGACCAGGTCCTCCAGCGCCCCGAAATGGGCCGCCCCGGCGCCGAAACCCGTTACCGCGTGCGCGGCAAGTTCGCCGAGCCCGTACAGGCGCTCGATGCCGAGTTCCCGCGCTTCGGCGCCGGCCCGTTGGTGGAGGCCGGCGGCCGTGGCGCCCAGTTCGCCCATGTCGCCCAGGACCAGCCAGGTCTGTCCCGGCATTTCATTCGCCACCCTGAGGGCGGCATCCAGGGACGCGGGATTGGCGTTATAGGTATCGTCGAAGATCAGGGCGCCGCTGAGGCCGGTCTTCAACTGCATCCTGCCCTTGACGGGTTGCGCCCCGCGCAGACCGGCGCTGACCTGCGCCGGCGGGATATCGACGGCAATGCAACAGGCCGCGGCCGCCAACGCGTTCATGACGTTGTGGCTGCCGGACAGGCTCAATTCCACGGCTGTCCCGGCGCCGTTGTATACCAGGTCGAAACGGGTCCGCCCCGCGCCGGGCGCCAGGTCGATATTGTCCGCCCTCACGTCCGCCCGGGGGGCGGCGCCGAAGGTGACCTGCCGGTTGCCCCGGGTACGCTCAAGCCACAGCCCGGCGTACTCGTCGTCGATATTAATGATGGCCGCGCCGCCCGGCGCCAGTCCGTCGTAGATTTCGGCCTTCGCTTCAGCCACTCCCGCAACGGAACCGAAGCCCTCGAGATGGGCCGGCGCGCACTGCGTGATGAGCGCCACGTCCGGGCGGGTGATGCGGCTCAGCCAGCGTATCTCGCCGGGGTGGTTGGCGCCCATCTCCACCACGGCATAACTGTAGCCGGGCGCCAGCCTGAACAGGGTCAGCGGCACGCCGATATCGTTGTTCAGGTTGCCCCGGGTGGACAGCACTTCGGCATTCACGGACAGGATGGCGCTGATCATTTCCTTGACCGTGGTCTTGCCGTTACTGCCGGTCACGGCGATGATGGGCAGGTCGAAACCGGCGCGCCAGTGTCCCGCCAGCAGGCCGGCCCGTTTCCTGGCGTCATCCACCTTGATCACGGGCAACGGGTAGCCGGCGTCCCGGTCCACCAGGGCCGCGCCGGCGCCCCGCGCCAGCGCGTCGGGAATGAAGTCATGACCGTCGCGCTGCGGTCCGCGCAGGGCGACGAACAGTTCGCCGGGTTGCAGGGTGCGGCTGTCGTAGCTGCAACCGGTAAAGCGCCGGTCCGCGCCGCTGAGTTGACCTTCCATCGCTGCGCAGGCGTCTGACAGGCGCATGCTGATCACCCCGCTCGCTCCAGGAGCGCCCGGACCTGCTGCCGGTCGCTGAAGGGATAACGCCTGCCGGCGACTTCCTGCGCGGTCTCGTGCCCTTTGCCGGCGATGAGCGCCACGTCGCCGGGCCGCGCCTGCTCCAGCGCCAGTTCGATGGCCCGGGCGCGGTTGCGCTCGACCGTGACGGCGGCGGTGTCTTTCATGCCTGAGAGAATGTCAGCGATGATGCCGTCCCCGGATTCAGTCCTCGGGTTGTCATCGGTCAGGATCACTTGCGCGGCCAGCCGCTCTGCCGCCTCTCCCATCAACGGGCGCTTTTCCCGGTCGCGGTCGCCGCCGCAGCCGAACACGCAGATCAGCCGCCCCTCGCAGTCTTCCCCCAGGCTCGCCAGGACCTGCTCCAGGGCCGCCGGGGTGTGCGCGTAATCGACGACCGCGCGCGCGCCGTCGGCGCGCATGAAACTTTCCATGCGGCCCGGGACCGGACCGGTGTTCTCCAGCTTTTCCAGGACCCGGTCGAAGGAGAACCCCGCCAGGCACAGGGTCGAGATGACGGCCAGGAGATTGCCGGCGTTGAATTTGCCCGCCACACCGGGCCGTAACCGGCCGCTGCCCCAGGGACTCGCGATATCCAGCGCCAGTCCCGGACCGGGCGCCGGCGCCGCCGCGACCAGGGGCGCAAACCCGCGCGCCGCCAGGCCGTAGCTGATTGGTTCCACGCCCTCCGGAAGCTGTTGCAACAACCTGCGCCCCCGGTTGTCATCGACGTTCACCACGGCTGCGCGCAGGGACCCGAACGCGAACAGTCTGCTCTTGGCGCGGAAGTAGTCGTCCGGGCCGCGGTGGTAATCCAGGTGGTCCCGGCTCAGGTTGGTGAACACCGCGGTGTCGAACCCGACGCCGTTCACGCGGCCCTGGTCGAGGGCATGGGACGACACCTCCATGTACGCCGCGTCCGCGCCGGCGCCGAGGAAACCGGCGCACAGGCGTTGCAGGCCGATGGCGCCGGGGGTCGTATTGGGGCCGGATTGCAGGCGCGGGAAACAGCCGTGGCCGAGCGTGCCGACCAGGCCTGCGGGTTTCCCGGCGAGCGCCGAATGGGCCTTCGCCAGCCACCAGCTTACTGAGGTCTTGCCGTTGGTCCCGGTAACGCCGGTCACGCGCAGGCGTTGCGTGGGTTCACCGTAGAAGCGGGCGGCGATCAGGCCCAGTTTGTCCCGCAGCGCCGGCACCGGGACGACCGCGGTCAGGCGCCGGTCCAGGTCGGACAGCAGCGCTTCGTCCACGGCGACTGCCGCCGCCCCTGCCTGAACCGCAGCGCGGATATACAGGCTGCCCCGGGTGCTGGTCCCCGGACAGGCCAGGAACAGGTCGCCGGGGCGCACCTCGCGACTGTCGGCGCTGATGCCCTGCACGGAAATGTCATGCCCGGCGGGCGCATCGGTCATCCCTTCCAGCAGAGTCTGCAATGGAATTCCGGTCTGATTCCTGTTTTCCGCCAACGTCATCACCTTGAGCTGTCTGCCATTAACCCGGATTTCTCACCAGGTCGCTTGTTGCTGTCTGAAACATTTTTGCTATCAATCGGTTATGTCAGTTTTTCTGTTTTCTCAACATTACATACTGCGCTTGATGCGCCCTTGCTTGTCTTTTTTGCGCCTGCGGGCACGTGCTCCCTCAACCAGAGCTACGGCTATGCCTTCGGTCGCAGGCACCCGCAGGCGCAAAAAATCCGGAGCAATCATCGCATCACCTGGTGAGAAATCCGGGTTAACGCCTGTTGTTTGAGGCCGATCAGGTTGTCGGGGGGGATGTTCATGATGCGCAACGCGCCCTGCATGACGCTTGAAAATACCGGCGCCGCCACCTGGCTGCCGAAGTACTTGCCGGCCCCCGGATCATCCACCACGACGACCAGGACCAGGCGCGGGTCCGTCGCCGGGGCAAATCCGGCGAACAGGGAAACATAGCGATCCTCCTCGTAACCGGAGTCCGAGGTCTTGTGCACGGTGCCGGTCTTGCCGGCGACGTGGTAACCCTCCACCGCGGCGCGCCAGCCGCTGCCGCCCGTACCGACCACCGAGCGCATCATCCTGTTCACCTCGAACGCGACCATTTCCGGGATGACCCGCCGGGGTTCGGGGAGGACGTTTACTTTCTGAAAGCTGATCGGGTACAACAGGCCGCCCGCCGCAATTACGGAATAGGCCTGGGCCAACTGCATGGCGGTCACCGAGATGCCGTATCCGTAGGAAACGGTCGCCAGGTCAATCTTCGACCAGCCGGCAAAATCCGTGAGTGTCCCGGTCACTTCCCCGGGATACCCATTCATGGTCGCGCTGCCGAAACCGATGTTGTGGTGCAGATTCCAAAGCCGTTCCGGTCCCAGCGAAAACGCCACCTTGGTGGTGCCGATGTTGCTTGACTTGCGGATCACGTCGCTGATGCTCAGGGTTCCGTAATTGTTTATATCGCTGATGGAATGACGGCCGATGGAGAGGCGCCCCGGCGCGGTATCAATCATGGTTTCCGGCTGGTACATCCCCGACATGAGCGCCGCCGCGATAGTGAACGGTTTCATGGTGGAGCCGGGTTCGAAAACATCCGTCACTACGCGGTTCCGGTAGTGGCTGCCGCTGATATCGGCGCGGTTGTTGGGATTGAACGGGGGCTGCACCGCCAGGGCCAGCGCCTCGCCGGTCCTGATGCCGAGCAGCAACAGCATGCCGCCCCTGGCCTTGTGGTCGAGCACCGCGGTTTTCAGTTCCCGGTATGCCAGGTATTGCAGGCGCTGGTCCAGGGCCAGGGTCAGCGTCTCTCCGGGCACGGACTGCCTGATGTTTTCAATGTCCTTGACGATGGAACCGTACAGGTCCTTCAATACCCGTTTTTTGCCCGGGTCGCCGCGCAGCCAGTCGTCAAAAGCCAGTTCGATGCCTTCCTGGCCCTCATCGTCGATATTGGTAAACCCGACCAGGTGGGAAGCCACCTCGCCCAGGGGGTAGTATCTCTTGTACTCCTTGCCGGTATTGATTCCCGGTATTTTCAGCGCTCGCACCCGGCGCGCCGTATCGGGCGGCACATGCCTCTTCAGGTAAAAGAAATTCCTGTCCAGGCGCGCCGACAGCAACTGCCTGATCTGTTCATCCGACGCGCCCAGCAGGCCGGCCAGTTCTCCCAGGTCCGCGCCTGAATCCAGCACCTTTCCGGGCGCCGCCCAGACCGAGGCCACCGGCGTGCTGACTGCCAGGGGCTCGCCGTTCCGGTCCGTGATCATGCCCCGGTACGCGGGGATGGTGACGCTGCGCACTGCCCTGGCGTCCCCTTCGTTTTTAAGGAAATCCTTGTTCAGGATCTGCAGGTAGAAGACCCTGGATGCGACCGCCGCGGCCGCGATGGCGAACAACACCAGCACCAACCACTTGCGCAGGTTAGCGTTCATGGCACCAGGAACACCCTTGATCCGTTGTTCGGCGCCAGCATGTCCAGGTCCTCCCTGACCATGCGCTCGACCCGGTCGTCCAGTGACCAGGCGCTCTGTTCGATCTGGAGTCTGCCCCATTCCTCGTTCAGCAGGTCGCGCTTCTTTTTCAACTGCTCGACCTCCATGAAGACCGCGCGCGCCGCGTGCTGCGTTGCAACCACCGATATGGCGGAAACCAGCACGGCGGAAACGAGGATAAGGATGATAGCTGCCTTCATTGCGCACCTCCCTGTGCGCAACCCTGTCGGGCGACAGTGCACAAATTCGCCTGGAGCGAATTTGAACAGCGTAGCGCCAGCGGAGCTGGCCCAGAAGGGGCAAAGTACAGGACGTACTTTGTAAATCGGCTGTCCTGCCGATTTGTCACTGCAGTTTCTCCGCGGCCCTGAGGATCGCGCTGCGGCCGCGCGGGTTGTCCCGGCTGGCTTCGTCTCGCGATTTGACCGGCCGTCCCAGCGCCCGCATGGCGGGCTTGATTTGATCGCCGGTAACGGGCAGGTAGCCGGGATAAGGGTCGGGGCGGGACTGTTGCCTGATAAACCGTTTTACGATGCGGTCTTCCCCTGAATGAAAACTGATCACGGCGAGTCTCCCGCCGGGGCGCAATATGCCGGTTACCTGCGACAGCGCCGCCTGCAACTCCTCCAGTTCGTTGTTGACGTGGATGCGGATGGCCAGGAATGAGCGGGTGGCGGGATGTTTGCTGCGTTCGACGCTGGGGACTGCCTCCCTGATCAGGTCGGCAAGCTCCCTGGTGGTCGTTATCGCCTGTTCGGAACGGCGCTCCGTAATGGCCCGGGCAATACGTCCGGCGTATCTCTCCTCGCCGTACTGGCGCAGTACGTTGCGTATTTCAGCCTGGTTGGCCCGGTTAATCCAGTCCGCCGCGCCGGTTCCTGCGCCGGGGTTCATTCTCATGTCGAGCATACCGTCCCTGAGAAAGCTGAAACCGCGGGAGGCATCGTCCAGTTGCGGCGAGGAAACACCGAGGTCGAACAACAGGCCGTCCACCTGGCCGCGCAATCCGGCCTGGCCGATAACCTCGTCAAGGCGGGTGAACGAATGCGGGTGGAAGCTGAAGCGCGGGTTGCCGGTAAACTCTTCCCGGGCAAACCGGGCCGCTTCCGGGTCCTTGTCGAACGCGAGCAGCCGGCCCCGGTCGCCGAGGCGTTGCAGGATTGCCCTGCTGTGGCCGCCGCGGCCGAAGGTACAGTCCACGTAACAGCCGCCCGCACAGATTGCAAGAGCCTGGAGCGCTGCATCGAGTAATACCGGTTTATGTGTGTACCCATTCAACTTCAACAAGTCGTCAGAAGGACATTGATTTCAATGCCTCGGGCGGCTCCCCCCGTTCATCGCCTTCCTGGATTGAACCGTCTTTAGACACCTCCTCCCAGCTCGCCTTGTTCCAGATTTCAAACTTGTTTCCCTGCCCCATGATGACGGCCTGTTTACTGATTTGGGCGTAATCCCGCAGTTCGGCAGGTATCAGGATTCGCCCATGGGCATCGAGCTGGCAATCGGTCGCATTGCCCCGCATCATCTGTTTGATCCTGCGGCTCTGCCTGTTGAAGTCCGACAGGTCCGCCAGTTTTTCCTCAATGAGTTCCCATTCCGGCAACGGGTACAGCCACAGGGACCGATCCAGCGGGTTGAGGGTCTGCACCAGGCAGCCGCCGGCATCGACCATGAGCCGGTCCCGGTAGCGGCTGGGTATGGCTACTCTGCCCTTGCTGTCAAGACTGACGTTTTTCGAACCTCGGAAGCCCCCGACCATTCATCTCCCCTGCAGTTACAGAAATTACCACAATTACCCATAATTACCCACAATTACCCACTTTTTCCCACAAAACGTAACTATAGGAACCAAGGCGCTGTCATGTCAAGTACATCTTGCAACTTTTCTGTAAAAATCTGCCAGCGTTACAGGCACTTAGGTGATACCAACGCCATCACGTCCGGGCGGTACGGAGGGGTATAGCTATACAAATCGTTAAATATTATGGAGTTGTAATACTTTGTTAAGAAAATTCTGGATAATAGGAGCCAGGGTGGACTCGTCATTCCCGCGAAAGCGGGAGTCCAGTGAAATACTGTGTCGCCCTTTGGGCGACCCTTTATATTACTGGATGCCGGAACAAGCATGCCCCGGCATGTCGTTGGCCGGGGTCCGGCATGACGAGGAAAGTAAGCGTCACAGTTCTCAGGAGAGGGAGTCAGCCTGTAAGCCGGGTTCTGTCAAGGACAATCATTCATCTGGGATGTATGTCGCCATACACCTCTTGCGGCCTACCCGGGGACAATGCGGGCCACATTATCACCCCCTTATTTGGCCTTGCTCCAGGCGGGGTTTACCATGCCGTGCCTGTTGCCAGCCACGCGGTGCGCTCTTACCGCACCATTTCACCCTTACCCGGCCGGAAACCGGCCGGGCGGTATATTTTCTGTTGCACTTTCCGTCGGCTCGCGCCGCCCAGGAATTACCTGGCGCCCTGCCCATGTGGAGCCCGGACTTTCCTCTACCGTAACCGGCCTGATTGAATCAAGCAGTCACGGCAGCGATTGCCCGGCTGACTCCCGGTTACATATTAGTCCGAAATCGGACTGTATGCCACCTTCGTTATCTCCGCACCCTCTCACCGTCATTCCCGCTCCCCCTCCGTCATTCCCGCGAATGCGGGAATCCAGTCAAACAAAGAGCCGCCTTCCGGGCGACATATTATTCCACTGGATGTCAGAACGGAGAAATTCCCGTCCAGGTTGTCTGACAGCATGGATGTCCTGTATTTTTCTTATACTGCGCTGACCTTCCTGTTGGCCGAGGCGAATATGCAGGCATTGTTTCCCGCCGGTATCAGGTCAAGTATGACGCCTTACTTCGATGCTGCGCGTGATGTACTCAAGAAACGGGACCGCCGTCACCTGAAAAACTGGAAGGAAAAGATCCGGTTCGTGGCGCGCGGGCAGCCGCTGAAACCGGCCCCGGTTCGACCGGAGGTCGTCAGGGCGGTCCACGAGGCCCTGTTACAGAATAAACGCCTGCTGGCGCGCTATCGAAAGCGTGAAGAGTCCCGGGGCAAGGAACGGGAGATCAACCCCCTGGCGCTGTTGCACGGTGACAGCGTGAGCTACCTGGTGTGTTCTTTCGGGGACTACACGGACGTCTGGCACCTGCCGTTGCACCGGTTCAGTTCAGCCAGGATGCTGGAGAAAACCGCCACCAGGCCGGCCGGTTTCGACCTGGAAAAATACCTGTCGGAGGAACAGGCCTTGCAATACCCCTGGGGCGGGGAAATACGCCTGGAGGCCTTGTTCGACGCTGAGGCCGCGACCCACCTGCGCGAGACCCGGCTCAGCGCGCGCCAGACCCTGCGCTCTTGCCCCGACGGGCGGGTGCGGGTGACCGCGACGGTTCGCGATACCCTGCAACTGCGCTGGTGGTTGCTGGGCTTTGGCGAGCAAGTGGAGGTCATCGGTCCTGAAACGCTACGGGAAGAATTTGCTGAAACCGCCCGGGAGATGCACAGGCTGTACGGAAGACAGGGTAATGAGTTCACTACCGATGATTGAAGTGCAACATCGTCTCAAATCAACGCGAATCTCATGTAATGTTCTGTTATAGTGAGACTTCAAGTTCAATAATAAGATGGACAAACCAGTGACCGATAACTTCCTGCCCAAATTCGACCCCGCCGTGACCCATGGGGACAACACGCTCCAATGTGAAATTCGCAACAAGGCAGTCCGCGCCACTCCAGGGGAGCGGATACGCCAGCGCATACTGCACTGGCTCATTCACGACAAAAAATGGTCTAGGGAATGTCTGGATCTGGAGCGGAGCTATGAGTTGGTGGGAGACCCTGACGGAACCCGTATTCGCCCCGATATCGAACTTCTTGTCGGTGGCAAAGTTAAGGTCGTCATTGAGTGCAAACGCCCTGACGTCCCGCTGAGCGAGAGCGTCGACGAGCAGGCGATAATGTACGCGCGCAAGTCGAAGGCAGAGTGGATCTGGGCTACCAATGGAGACAGCAACAGGTTTCTCAAACGGCGGGGTAACAAGTGGCCGCGAGTTGACCGGCTGGAACCACTAATGGATGGAGCAACACAGCCTTTGTCCGTGGAGGAACCCAAAATTCCCGACGATTGCAACGACAAGGCAACCTTTAAACGCTATGTAAAATCGCTCAAGGACCGCCCGTTACAGGAAGCAGGCGAGGACCTCAAGCAGAACGAACGGTGTTTCGTGCTGGCTATGCATCGTGTGCTTTTTGGTGAAGAAAAAGAAAAAAAGCTACCTTACTCCCACGATGGTGTGCACATACTGGAGGACCGTGGTTCAAGGTGGCGCAACTTCACAAACGCCAGCGGCGGCAGATACTATACGCGCTACGCGGAGTTTATCGCCGCCACCTCGGGCCGTGTCGAAGCAGTGTCTCTGGCTGTCAACCCCAACTACATCAACGGCAAGTACGCCGGTCTGAGGTTGTGCGCCGGTGTCACGAAGCCAAACCGTAGTCACCTTGCGCTGGAACTGAATGTGGGTGATACACATTGCCCGTGGGACGAAAAACAATGCAGATGGGAGATATACCATGACGGCAGAATGAGTTGGATAAGCAATGCCGATGTCATGGAGGCAGTTCGCGAAGCCGGGATGGACAACTGGATCGACACTTACGACGACGGCAAGGAATGGGTGTGCCTCGGTTACCTGGCCGAGTCGGCGACCTGGCGCAACTCAAAAAAACTACTTGCGAATCTGATCCACTACGCCATCATCAGAACGAATCTTCGAGAAGCTGATGCGGCGCGTCGCAAGGCATCAGCCGCGTAGCCATCGCACGACTTGGCTGGTACATTTTCCTCAAAAAACGCTTGCAACGCTCAAATCCCTGCCGGGCATTTTCAGTGATTATTTGTGGCACGGAGGTACTTCGGTTTCCTTATCCGTGCCCCAGGTATTAAGCCAATTACGTATCTCTTGTCCCGTCAGATGTTGCCCGGTTTCCTCGTAGGTGTCCCAGGACACCAAGGCTTCCTGTTTGAATCGCTCTATTGCCTTAACTGAAATAGTTCAGGCTGCGCAGGTCTGACCCGGTACCGTGCTCCTGTTTGTAAGCGCTTACGCGCCGTGACGGGCAAGAAATCTGGCGCCTTCAGATCTATGAGGCGCTCCAGGGAACACGATTCATTCGGCTTATTTCAATGACTACCGGATGGGCATCGACCGGCTTGACCAGTTTTTTCAGTTTCTGTGTGACATCGGCAGGATCAAAGACCCGGGGGAACAGTTTAGAATGTTGCCTTGGTTGCTCAAGATGCAAAGCAACTCGCAGCTTCTTCGATTTCACTACCAAATGAGAAAATGTATATTCATTACTGCTTGCATTCACCCTCGCTGCGTACAGACAGGCTAATGTATCGCGTACTTTAATTGCGACTTCGTCCCAAAGGCTGATTTCCTTTTCCCTGCGGTGTTCCCGGTAGTCCTTCACCTCAATCAACCAGAGTGTTTTTTCGTTTGTATGGAAGGCCAGAAAATCTACGGCCTTGTTGCCGCCGCCAAAAGCCTTTTGGAACTGGTTTCTGTAAAATGCCCAGTCATCGAATTTTGTAGACTCCCATCCGGACGGAAATGTATGAGTGATCTTTTGTTCTACGAGAGATTGCTGCGCCATATCACTTTGTGGGTCAGGATTCAGACAGGTGGTTCTCCAGGTCCATGTAGCGCTCGGACTGCCAGAGTTCCTCATCAAGCGATGCAATATCCCCTATATCATCCATTGTTTGGCCGGAAGTAACTTCTACTGTCGCGCCAACCCGATGCAAGCCAAAGAAGCGTGCATCCAACGCCTTATCCGATTGCTGCTGCAGGATGTGGATTTCCCGCATGAGAAACAGGCTGTGGGTAGCGATGAACACCTGAATACCGTTCTGCGCCAGATGCAAAATCGTGTTGGCAACCTGCTTGACGATTCTGGGGTTCAGGTTGGCTTCCGGTTCATCCCAGAACAGGCAGCCTTTATCCAATAAAGAACCGGAGGCAATCAGCCTGGCGATCATGGCCAGCTTGCGCAGCCCCTCGGCAACCAGGTGCATCTCCATTTTTCCACTGGGCAGCTTAAGGTAAAAACGACCACCCTTATCCAATGTAATGCTGCCCCCCATCGCTTCTTCAAGTGGTTGTAGTAATTTCCTGATGGTTTGTTCCTTCGGCCCGCGTTTCTCAAGGGCGCCAAGCAACAAACAGGTGTCTCTCCAGGTTGACTCAATTTCCAGTCCTTCCGTCGTGTCGTAGATACTGACGAAGTTCGGGTAGATGGACATCAGTTCCCGTGTCGGGATAAAGACGGGATGTTTCTCCAACCATTTGTCCGGCAACAATTGGATGGCAACCTCGGTGCGGCTGCTGGCAGAAAACGAAAATTCCAGATTGTCCCGGGCAGCTTCCAGGCTACAGGAAATGTCCGTTCTGTTTGAACCCTGTTTGCAAACCAGACTGCCAATCGTATCCGGGAGAAAAACTCGCCTCAACTTCAACGCAATCGCCTTCTTGAGATTTTCTTTGGTCGGCGCGTCAGGCATCTCCCCATTTTTGTTTAACACTGATGCAAGGCAGTAAGCGAGTTTCAGAATGTGAGACTTGCCTGTGCCATTTTCGCCTATAAAAAGGTTGACCCCGCGACCAAAGCGTAACTTTGTATCAGGGAAAAGGGTGAAATTGGAGATGTTCAGTTCTTTGAGCATGGTGGATTTCTATTATACAAGAAGTTTTGTTGACGTGAGGATACTTGCTTACTGCAAGGGGCCGAAACAGGACCCGCGCGCGCCTTGACGGGTCAAACGCAGTCCGTCGTGAAAAGTTACTGAACAAGGGAGACAGGGATATTACCGGCAAAGACCGAAGCCGGTAAACGCGGGGACAGATTGCCGGGTATCGAACCTGCGCCCGGCGGCCTGCTATATGAAGTCTTCCTCGTCTTCATGAACCGACGTGTATATTTCCTGGCAGGCGTTTTCAATTGTTTCTTGGCTCTTGCCGATATTTTTCAGCTTCGCCCGCAGGTCATAGATTTCACCCTTCAGGTTTTTCACTTCATTTTGCAGTCCGGGGTAGTGCCGTACCGCGTGTTTGATTGCCTGTTCGGTAGTGAACGGGTCAGCCTCGTTCTGGAGCAGTTGGCTTTCCAGCCTCTTCAGGTGGGTTCTTAACAGATTCACCGTTACCGTTTTCATTCTCCTGGGCATTTTCTCTTTCTCCTGCCAGTAAAATAATATAATCTCAATACAGGTTAGAATACCGTTTTTGCGCGACGTATCATGTCGCCATATTGAAGAAATCGGAGCAAACAGTTGAAAGATCACACCATACGTTGCCTGAAAACATTGTCCTGCCTGCCGCGCTACCCGGGGTGCATCACCACCCCGGAAATCCATCGGCGGTTACGGGACGAGGGCTTTACGGTGAGTCGCCGAACTATCCAGCGGGACCTGGAGTCCCTGTCCGGCGCCTTCCCCATCGGTTCGGAATACCAGGGACGCAGCCTGGCCTGGTACTGGGCCGGCAAGGCCACGCTGTTTTCCATCCCTGCCATGGACGCCTATACTGCGCTGACCTTCCTGTTGGCCGAGGCGAATATGCAGGCATTGTTTCCCGCCGGTATCAGGTCAAGCATGACTCCTTACTTCGACGCGGCGCGTGATGTACTCAAGAAACGGGACCGCCGTCACCTGAAAAACTGGAAGGAGAAGATCCGGTTCGTGGCGCGCGGGCAGCCGCTTAAACTAGCCCCTGTTCGACCGGAGGTTGTCAGGACAGTGCACGAGGCCCTGTTGCAGGATAAACGCCTGCTGGCGCGCTATCGAAAGCGTGAAGAGTCCCGGGGCAGGGAACGGGAGATTAACCCCCTGGCGTTGTTGCACGGTGACAGCGTGAGCTACCTGGTGTGTTCTTTCGGGGACTACACGGACGTCTGGCACCTGCCGCTGCACCGGTTCAGCGCAGCCAGGCTGTTGGCGAAGCCCGCCACCCGGCCGGCCGGTTTCGACCTGGAAAAATACCTGTCCGAAGAACAGGCCTTGCAATACCCCTGGGGCGGAGAAATACGCCTGGACGCCCTGTTCGACGCCGAGGCTGCGGCCCACCTGCGCGAGACCCGGCTCAGCACACGCCAGACCCTGCGCAATTGCCCCGACGGGCGGGTGCGGGTGACCGCGACGGTTCGCGACACACTGCAACTACGCTGGTGGTTGCTGGGCTTCGGCGAGCAAGTGGAGGTTATCGGTCCTGAAACGCTACGGGAAGAGTTTGCCGAAATTGCTCGGGAGATGCACAGTCTGTACAGGAAGTAGAATGATTTCTGGACAGCCTTTGACCCTATAAGTAGTATGGCGACTCCAAAACTGGGGAGGCAGGCAAATGGTGGAACCGAATGAATTCGAAGAAGCAATTTTAGATGCAGCATGGAATGCGCAGGAATTCCATATTGAAATGACTGGCGGGCAATACCTTTGGTATTCGCATGAGTCATTTCTCCAGAACTTTATTGCCAGGGAAGTGTTTAACAACACCGAGCATTGTGTCTATGTTGATCCATCTCCAAAAAAAATTCGGGAGTCGACGGCCTCGGCCAGTAAAAAACCGCCAAAGAACCTTCAACAGAGATTCGATCTTGTTTTCTGGCTTAAGAGTGAAGACAGAGTGAAAGCAATTGTGGAAATAAAGAGGGCTTGGGGGAAAAAGCCTGTAATGGATGACATATATAAATTGTGGGATTACCGTAAAACCAACAAAGATGGCCGAACTATCCGTTATTATTACGTTTTATATTACACTGACCATGGCAGAAAAGAGAAATGGAACCGTGGTGACATTAAATTTATAAAACGCCGATTCTGTAAAGTAGATAAGGAAATAAAAGAGGAAGCAGGACGAGATAAACAAAATTTTGGGCTGAGACATAGACCGCATGACTATATTTGCGACCCGGATAAAGATGATCCATGGGGGTTCGCGCTTTTTCGTTGTTAACGTCAGTTACTAGAAGTTCTACATGTCACTTGAAGCGATGTAGCAGTCAGGTTCAACGTTCTTTCCAGTGACGGAAAGTAAGCAGCATATACTGACAGAAGGCAAGCACATACACCCTGCTGGGTTTGAATTCGTAACGATAGAAGGCGATATAGCTGGAGTCTTCAAAGCCAATAGCCAACTCGCTGATCTGCGGATGGCGGGCAAGCGGCCTGCCGATAACCGGGTTCGTTTCCAGCAACATGAATTGCCGTTTAATTGCTTGAGCGGCGCGTCTGGCTGCCTGGGGTTTCTTTTCCGCAAAATAACGCCTGCAACGCTCTAATCCCTGCGCGGCACTTTCAGTGATAATCACCTGTGGCCTGCGAGCATACGTAGCGAGATCGACAGGCGCCGGCGATGCGAGGTCGACAGGCGCCGGCGACTGCGCTGCGTTTTCAGCGATTACTTGTGGCATGGGGGTACTACGGTTTCTTTATCCGTGCCCCAGGTATCAAGCCAATTACGTATCTCTTGTCCTGTCAGGTGTTGCCCGGTTTCCTTGTAGCTTTCCCAAGACGCCAAGGCTTCCTGCTCGAATTGCTCTATTACCGCCTCTTCACGCTCAACGTACTCGCGGATAGCTTCGCGTATAATCCAATGGAGCGAGCGATGGCGGGTAATACCGGCAAGGCGCTGGATTCGATTTTCCAACTCATTATCAAGCCTGATAGAAATGATCATAGTGAACACTGCCTCGGACAGCATCGCATGGATGAAACAGGGATCAATAACCTCTTTGCGCGACGTATGATGTCGCTGTTTTGAAAAATCCGGAACAACCAGGTGGAAGTAATTCCAGGACAAGCACAAAAGGGACCGTCCTTTCCGGGAACCTTGTAAATGACTTGCTCCCAGCCTCTTTTACGTTTCCCTATCTCCCAAATTGATATTAATTGAAGCGCTTTTTCTGGGCTTTATTTCTATGGTTGCCGTTTTATGATCTTTGACAATCCACTTCCTCTTTTTCTCGCTATACCGGCAAATATACAAGTCAGGATTGTTTAACGCCGTAGATACCACACATAACCTATAATTACGTTCTTGTTTGTCCAGACACTGATATTCTTTTGGAGTCAGTTCAACGGACAACGCCTCCCCGGACAAACCCTTTACCTCAATTAACAGCTTTCTTTTTCCCCTGGTTGCCTCCAAATCCCAACCAATGTTGTCTTTTTCCACGCTTTTTACTGTATAACCAATATTTTCAAAATGCCGGGTTGCAGTATTAATGGCAGCTTTCTCTACCCGTGCGTTTTTTTCAGGATCAGTCTTGTGTGGTTGTTTACGTTTTGGAATCCCTTTCTTTCCCTGAATAAGCCTTTCAACATTTTTCAGGAATGGTTTAAGATTGGGTTTGTCTGCATACCAAATATTAGACTGTCCCATACCCCCCTCAACCTCTCCAGCTTTTGGCACATCAAGGGTTCGCTGATCTATTGGCAGAAGTTTGGCGTTATTTTCCAGGGCTTCGATCCGGTAGCCTGCGATATGATGTTTCTTCTTCTGTGGAAAGGAAGGTGGAAATTCCTTAAATTCCCGATGGACGGTTGCATTGTTATACCAACCGATAACCACTGTTCCAACTTGTGGGCGCTTTGCCGTCCATATCACAGTAACATTTGAAACCGATGAATCGTCTGTGCCGCCCCCTAAACGTTTTATGTTGATTTTCCTTCTGCCTGGCAGACCAACATAGCCATAAACCTTTCCCTGATATGGAAGAAAATTACACATTTCGAATCCCGTATTATGTTTTTCTACATAAGCTCCTCCCCCAACAATTCGAGCAGTGCCCTTATAGGCCTCCATCCATCCGATATTGCAGAAAAGATATGGCAAGGTTTGCGTTCCCGTTGTATCAATCAATAATACTTCCTAAGTCTCATTGACGATTCTGTATATCTCGTCCCAGTCCAGCTCTACGAGGGGCTGCCATGCTTTTTTCAGAGGCGAAAGTGCATCCTCCCATCCTTCACTTTTCAGTCCTTTCAAGATGTCCTCACTATTAAAAGAAATGGTTTTTGCTAACCAGAAATACCCTCGCCATACATTTTTTTTAAATCCATGCGATGCTATTAATTTTCTTATTTCCGCCATCTCGAACAGATTATTATTCTGCGGCTTGGAAACTTGCTCTTCGTACTCACTCGTAGCCAACCAGATAAAATAGTCGCTATCACCAACTGGGCTATTCTTGCCCAAGAATGTCCATATATTACTGCCCTTACCGGAGTTTCCATGGCTAAGACTTATATATACTTGCTCCCAATCAGGATCGTCGTTCCTATGATAATAGAGAGATACAAGGCCCTCCATTAAATTTGCATCTTCATCACAATACCAGTCATCACCGAACCAGTCGTTTATAGCTTCTTTTACAGCCATGTCAAAGCCCTTAAACACCAGTTCTTTCATGTCAGAAATCGCAGCATCAATTTCCACGGTTTTGTCAATATGTTCCAGGGCATACAAAGCAGCTTCATTCATCGTGGGGTCTCCTCTACAGAGTCTCGCTCATAATACGGTACTGGCGGACTAATTCCGCCAGCCAGGGATTCTTGCATTCTTTGACAAATTCTTTACATATTTCTCCGATGTCTTTCCACGAGATACACAAATCAGCATCTCCCGTATCAGGTTCTCGTCCATCTTTTGTCAGGAAAACGATAACAACATTCTTAGGGCTATCCTGTCTCAACTGTCCATAGCGGCTCACCTGATCTTCTTGTTCGTCCGCATCAATTTTAGCCTCAATTATGATAATGAATGACCTCCCTGTAATGCTGATATCGACCCGCCCGGCACCATGGTAGAAATCTTCTGACTTCACTTTACAGGAGCATAGTTCGTCTTTTGGAATTTCTCTTGGGAAGCTCTCGCTAAATCTCTTAAGAAACAAGTCTCCCTGATAATGAGAACCCCTGGGGTCAAGCAACCATCTCAAGAAGGAACAATGTTTTAATTCGCTTCTTGCGATGTTGACGGCTTCCCAAACATTCAGGTTCGGATTGAATTCTGCAAGAGCCTGCCTGTCATGTTCGATTTTGACCTCCATGACTGCGTAGTACGAATCCAGTTCATGCCTGGTTAAACGAGTCTGTGGCTTTTTGAGGGGAAAATCTTTGTAATACGTCGCAATGGAATCCCTATTCATTCTGTTATTGTACTGAAGCTTCGCGATTAATCACCCAGAAAAAACGCCCGCAGCCTCACCAGCGCCAGTGTTGTAGAATAGGGTGTAAACAGTGCTCTTGTAGTCCCGTACTGAATCTCACTCACCTGTGCGCAAAAGGGTCCAGAATTTCCACACCGAGTTGGGTAAAGTCGTTGACGTTGCGGGTTACTACGGTCAGTCTGTGAAACAAGGCTGTCGCTGCTATCATCGCGTCTTCTGTTAAGGTGTGTGATTGCCGGTGCATCAGCTGCCCCCATACCCGAAAAACCGCCGCGTCCATCGGCAATATATTATACGAAGAGACAACCTTGCTGAGCCAGAGCTCAAGCTCATTGGCTTTGTCGGCGTCTTGTGCGCGGGAGATCTCGATGCCGGTTTGTATTTCTCCGATAGTAACTGCGGAAACATAAAGCTGATCATCTGCTACGCCCGATATCCAGTTTGTTACATTTGGATTTGGCCTCGAACGACGCAGTTCGGAAACAACATTGGTATCGAGCAGATACATTTCCTACTTGAAGTCTGGCGGCTTGCGCCGTCGGCGCGCCTTCCTCTGCGGCGTCAGGGTTTCAGTACGCGCCTCCGGCATCAGCAACAGTTCCTTGAGGCTGGGTTTGTTTGTCCGCTCCAGCTGTCTCCATTGCTCAATCGGCACCAGGACCGCTGCTTCTACGCCACGTTTGGTGACAATCTGGGGGCCTTTGACGAGGCTTGTTTCAAGTAATTCACTGAACCGCGCTTTCGCGTCCTGTACTTGCCATACGTTATTCATCATTACCTCTCAGCACATTTAACCTGACTAGTCTTATAACCAGTTAGTAAGTGAACGTCAAGTAAAAATACCTGAGGCAGGAACGGATGGAGAGAATCCCGCACTTTGCTGTCTGAATACGTGGGTGTCCTGTATTCTTTACGTGTGCTAAGCTGACCGGTGGGTGTTGTGTTGTGTTGTGAATGCCTTGTTGAAAAAAACGCCGCTGCACGACCTGCATGTCCGGTTGGGCGCCAGGTTCACGGCCTTTGCCGGTTATGAAATGCCGTTGCAGTACCGGCGCGGCATCATGGCGGAGCACCTCCATACCCGCAACGGCGCCGGCCTGTTCGACGTCTCCCACATGGGGCAGGTGCGGCTGTCGGGGAACGGCATCGAGCAGGCACTGGAACGCCTGGTAACCGGCGATATCGGCGCCCTGGCACCGTACCGGCAATGCTACACCCTGTTCACCAACCCGGAAGGCGGCATCATCGACGACCTGATGCTGACCCGGACCCCGGATCACCTGTTCATGGTCGTGAACGCCGCGTGCCGGGAAACCGATTATGCCTACCTCAAACAGGCCCTGGGGCCGGACTACGCGGTGGAAATGCTGCATGACCGGGCCTTGCTGGCGTTACAGGGGCCACAGGCGGCAGAGGTGCTGGCCGGCCTGCACCCGGAGTGCAGGACCATGCCGTTCCTGAGCGCGATCGAAAACAGGCTCGACGGCATCCCCGCCTTCATCAACCGCTGCGGCTACACCGGCGAGGATGGCTTTGAGATTTCCGTCCCCGGTTCGGGCGCCGTAGCGCTGGCGCAAGCCCTGTTGCAGCGCCCGGAAGTGGAACCGGTCGGCCTCGGCGCCCGGGATTCACTGCGGCTGGAGGCGGGCCTGTGTCTCTACGGCCACGACATCGATGCGTCGACAACGCCCGCGCAAGCCGGGTTGACCCGGGTTATCGCAAGGAAATACCGGGACGGTTCGGCACCGGCGCGGTTTCCCGGCGCCGGGAAAATACTGGAAGCGCCCACCGGCAGGCTGCGGCGCGGTTTTCTCATGGAAGGCAGGGTCCCCGTACGTGCGGGCGCGGCGATTCTCGATAAGGGGAAACAGGCCGTGGGCAGGATTACCAGCGGCGGGTTCGGTCCCAGTGTGGACTGCCCCATCGCCATGGGTTACGTAGACCGGAAATACGCCGGAACGGATACCGGACTGTTCGTGGACATCCGCGGGCGCCTGCATACAATCCGCGTAGCGGAACTCCCATTCATCAAACATCGTTATTATCGACCATGAAGCTGGAAAAACTCGAAATGCGGGGCGGGTTCACCCGCCGTCACATCGGCCCGGACCGGCACCAGATCCGGGAAATGGTAACCTGCCTGGGCCTGGACGACCTGGAACAGATTATCGACAGGGCCGTTCCCGAATCCATCATATCCGAACAGCCGCTGGCGCTGACCCGGACCATCAGCGAACGCGAGGTCGGTGTGCGCCTGCGCCGCATGCGCAGGAGAAACCGCGTGTTCACCTCCATGATCGGCATGGGTTATCACGACACCATCATGCCGGCGGTGATAAAACGCAATGTGCTGGAGAACCCGGCCTGGTACACCGCGTACACGCCTTACCAGGCCGAGATCAGCCAGGGCCGGCTGGAAGCCCTGCTGAACTTCCAGCAGATGATCATCGACCTGACCGGGATGGAGATCGCCAATGCCTCCATGCTGGATGAAGCCACGGCCGCGGCGGAGGCCATGAGCATGGCAAAACGCGTGGGCAAAAAGGAAAGCAGGCTGTTCTTCGTCGACCGGAACTGCCACCCGCAGACCATCTCGGTGGTGCGCACCCGGGCGCACTGGTTCGGTTACGAAGTGTGCGTCGGGGACCCGTTCACGGACCTGGGAGACAGGGACGTATTCGGCGCCCTGTTCCAGTACCCCGGCAGCAGCGGCGAAGTGACCGACCTGCGCGGGCCGATAGAACAGGCCCATGGGCAGGGAGCGATCGTCAGCGTTGCCGCCGACATCCTTGCCCTGGCGCTGTTGACTCCGCCCGGCGAAATGGATGCGGATATCGTGGTCGGCAATACCCAGCGCTTCGGCATGCCCATGGGTTACGGCGGTCCCCATGCCGCGTATTTCGCATCCAGGGAAAAATTCGTGCGTTCCATGCCCGGACGCCTCATCGGCGTGTCCATAGACAACCGGGGCGACAGCGCGCTGCGCATGGCGTTGCAAACCCGCGAACAACACATCCGCCGGGACAAAGCCACCAGCAATATCTGCACCTCGCAGGTGCTGCCCGCGGTCATCGCGAGCTTCTACGCCATCTACTACGGACCGGCGGAACTGCGCCTGATCGCGGAACGGGTGCACCGCCTGGCCCAGGTACTCGCCGCCGGCCTGCAACAACTCGGTTTCCGCGTCGTCAGCAGGCAGTATTTCGATACTATAAAGGTCTGTGTCCCGAGCCGCGCCCGGCGCATCGCCGCCAAGGCCCGCGAAGCGCAGATCAACCTGCGGGTGTATAACGCCGATTATCTCGGCATCGCGTTCGATGAGACCACCACCCGCGCAGAACTCGCGGCCGTGTGGAAGGTGTTCGCCTCGGACGCTGAACAACGGCTGGATATCGACGAACTGGACCGCGGCCTGAAGGAATGCATCCCCGCGCAACTGTTCCGCAGCAGCGCCATACTGCAGCACCCCGTGTTCGGGCTGTACCACAGCGAAACCGAGATGATGCGCTACATGCGCCGGCTGGCGCGCCGTGACATAGCCCTGGACCGCGCCATGATCCCGCTCGGCTCGTGCACCATGAAACTGAACGCGGCAACGGAACTGGAAGCCCTGTCATACCGTGATTTCAACGCCATCCACCCGTTCGTGCCCCTGGACCAGGCCCAGGGTTACATGCAGTTGTTCGAGGAACTGGAAGACATGCTGTGCGACCTCACCGGTTTCACCGCTTTCTCGTTGCAGCCCAATGCCGGTTCCCAGGGGGAGTACACCGGGTTGCTGGTGATCCGCAAGTACCAGCAACAGCAGGGCCAGGGCGAGCGCAACGTGTGCCTGATACCGGCCTCGGCCCACGGCACCAACCCGGCGAGCGCGGTCATGGCCGGCATGGATGTGGTGGTGGTCGCCTGCGACGGCGGCGGCAACATCGACCTGGACGACCTGCGCGCCAAGGCGGAACGGCATGCCGCGCGCCTGTCCGCCCTGATGGTCACCTACCCGTCCACTCACGGGGTGTATGAAGCCGGGATTATCGACATCTGCGAACTGGCGCACGAACACGGCGGCCAGGTGTACCTGGACGGCGCCAACATGAACGCCCTGACGGGCATCTGCCGGCCAGCCGAACTGGGCGCGGACGTGATGCACATCAACCTGCACAAGACCTTCGCGATCCCCCACGGCGGCGGGCCGGGCATGGGACCCATAGGCGTGAAACAGCACCTGGCCCCGTTCCTGCCGGATCATCCGCTGGTGGAAGGCGTGAACCCCGCCGCGGGCGATGCCGGCGCCGTCGGCGCGGTATCAGCCGCGCCCTGGGGCTCGGCCAGTATCCTGACCGTCTCCTGGGCCTATATCGCCATGATGGGGGCGGACGGACTGCGCAGGGCGACCCTGGTCGCCATCCTGGTCGCAAACTACGTCGCCGCCCGGCTGCGTGATTACTACCCAGTCCTGTATACCGGCAAGAACGGCATGGTGGCCCATGAATGCATACTTGACCTGCGCCCCGTGAGGCACAGTTGCAATATCACCGTGGACGATATTGCCAAACGGCTGGTGGATTACGGTTTCCATGCCCCGACCATGTCCTTCCCGGTGCCGGACACCCTGATGATTGAACCCACGGAGAGTGAAAACAAGCGCGAACTGGACCGCTTCTGCGACGCCATGATAGCCATCCGCGAGGAGATTGCCATGGTCGAACGGGGAGAGTGGGACCGGGACAACAACCCGCTGAAGAATGCGCCGCACACGCACCGGTTGCTGCTGGAACCCGAATGGACCATGCCCTACGGCAAACAGCAGGCGTTCTATCCCATGGACGCGATCAGGGACGACAAGTACTGGCCGCCGACAGGCAGGGTGGACAACCTGCACGGAGACCGGAACCTGTTCTGCAGTTGCCCGATGCCGGAGGATTATTCCACGGGGAGACCGGGGATATAAAGAGCCGCCCTTCGGGCGACACAGTATTTCACTGGATTCCCGCCTGCGCGGGAATGACGGAGGGGGAGCAGCAATGACGGAGGGGGTGGACACAGAACGACAATATTTTCCCGTCATTCCCTATATGGACTCCTCCCGTTTTGCAAGTAGGCACGAATCGATAGTGAAGGCAGACTGCGGTCGTATATACGGACTCTGATTGGGGTGCGACCCCTGGCCCAAGATGTGTTCGCCCCTTCAGCCCTCTTCGGCGCAACGGCGTTCTCACGCCGCGGGAATGAGCAGGGTCCCTGAAGGTGGGTCTGACCACTATCACGTTGTGCCGTCTTGCAAGGAAATAACATAAACGCTGACGCCTCTCTCCCGGCTGGCCGTTCAGGCGGCGGCCACTGCCGCCGGCGGGTTGCCCGACAGCTGGTTGGCATGGCCCGGATCGTACTCCGTCCGGTAACGCAGCATAGCCCAGGCGGTACGCACGGTTTTGTTTGCCAGGGCCACCGCCGCCCGCCCGGCGCCACGCCGGGCCGCCAGGTCTTTGAGCCACACCTCAACGTCATTACGGGGTTCCCGCCGCGCCAGCGCCTGGAGTACCGCATGGGCGCCGGTAATGAGCGAGGCACGTAAGCGTTTGTCCCCGCTGCGCTTGCCAATCGACCCCAGGCGCACCTTGCCCCCACTGCTGTGCTGCTTGGGGGTCAAGCCAATACAGGCCGCCGCGGCCCGACCATGCCGGTACGCCTGCCCGTCCCCCAGGGCAATATACAACCCCAACGCATTCTTGGGCCCCACCCCGGCCAGTGTCAGCAGCGACCGACACGCCGGCGTCACGCGCACTTGCTCTGCCAACTGCCGCTCCGCCTCCTGCAACGCCGCCGACTGCGCCTGCCATAACTGCCAGGCCAGCGCCAAGAGCGGGCGTAGCGACAACGGCAACCCGTTCTCCGCCTCCTCCAGCACGCGCGGCAACTCACGCCGTAACGCCGCCTCCCCCTTCGGCACCACTTCCCCAAACTCCGCCAGCAGCCCACGCAGCATGTTCCCCGTCGCCGTCAATTGGTCCGTCAGATGCTCCGCCACGCGTTTCTGACACTGCAGACTCTGTTGCTCCACCCCCATCAACCCCACCCCCGGCAATTCCTCCCGCTGCCCCGCACGGGCCACCGCTAACGCATCCCGCGCATCCGTCTTGTGGCCCTGACGGTACGGCAACACCCAACGCGGCGAGAGAATCTTCACCTGATGACCGAACGACTCCGCTAAGCGACCCCAATAGTGCGCACCCCCGCACGCCTCCAGTACCACCAAGGCCGGCGCCTGACGCACTAAATACGCCGACAACGCCGTCCGGCCCATCGCCTGGTTGCTCACCATCCGGTCCTGCTTGTCGACCACGCACACCTGAAACGTGTGCTTCGCTAAATCTATGCCGATTGTGTTAGTATCTCTCATCGTGGACTCCTCGTTGTTGGTTAAACAAAATTGCTTCTCCCCCCTTAACTACCATGATAAGGGGGGAGGAGTCCACACATCGGCGCAGGCGGGAATCCAGTCAATTACTCATTCCGGAGGGACACTTTATCCTGCAGGCTGACGGCAAGGTCGTAGATGTCATTCCTGGGGGCGCCGCTCAGTTCGGTCGCGATCTGCACGGCCTGCTTCAGGCTCAGGGACTTGAGCAGCGCCTTCAGCAGCGCAGTTAATTCGGCAACGTCCGTGTGTTCTTCCCCGGCCCCGGCGATGATGACCACGAATTCGCCCCGGCGCTGGTCGGGGTCCCGTTCCATCCATTCAATCAGTCCGCCCAGGGTTCCCTGACGTATGGTCTCGAACTTCTTGGTCAGTTCCCGGGCTATGGACGCTTCCCGGCCAGGGCCGAAAATCGTTGCCGCGTCGGCCAGGAAAGCCTTGATCCGGTGCGGGGCTTCGTAAAACACCAGGGTGTGCGCGACGCCGGCCAGCGCCGCCATGCGCTTGCGCCGGGCTTCCGCCCTGGCCGGGGCAAAACCTTCGAACAGGAACTTCCCGGGCGCGACGCCGGCCGCCGAGAGGGCCGCGATCAACGCCGCCGGTCCGGGCACCGGCGATACCGGGATGTTCTGCGCATGAGCCTGCCTGACCAGTTTGAAGCCCGGATCGCTGATCAACGGAGTGCCGGCGTCGGCAATCAGGGCAACGCTGCTGCCGGCGGCAAGCCGGCTTATGATGCGCCCGGTCATGCGCTCCTCGTTGTTCTCATGGAATGCCAGGGTCCTGGTGCGGATATCGAACGCGTTCAACAGCCTGGCGCTGTGGCGGGTGTCTTCCGCCAGGATCAGGTCGACGGTTGACAGGACTCTTTGCGCGCGCGGGCTCAGGTCTTCAAGGTTGCCGATCGGGGTCGCTACGATGTATAGGGTGCCGGATACAGTTGCCATAACCTGTTCAAATTTTTATTGATATGTGTCCCTTCGGGACAATGTATTTTACTGGATTCCCGCATTCGCGGGAATGACGATGGAGGGCGGGAATGACGTCCGTACAGATGCGCGACATTAATGTAACAACTTGCTCTCGATTCCCTATAGAATAATAGTATGCGAGTTTCTCTCAAAATTCTGCTCATGGTCGCGCTGTTGCAGGGCTGCACTATCGAGACCAGGAAGTCCCCGGAACCGGCGCCGGCTGAGCCGGATAGCAGCCGGCTGGAAAATGAGCGGCGCGAGCAGGCGCGACTGCACCTGGCGCGAGCGCTGGAGCATGAACTGCAGCAGGATTTCATCAACGCTGCCGGGGAACGCGTAAACTATCACGCATACCTGGACCGGGGCGCCGACCTGGCGACCAATACGGCAAAAATCTGGGACAACCTGAACCGGGCCGGCAAGAACGCGCTGGCCCGGCGTTACCGGTCGGACCCGCAGGCGTTCTCGGGCTGGCTGGAACTTGCGTTCATCAGGCGGACCATGCTGTCCGACCCCGGGACCCTGGAGCGGGCGCTGGCTTCCTGGCAGGAGAATTACCCGGGGCATCCCGCCAATTCGGCCATCGTCGGCCAGGTACGCGAGGCCGGCCGGCTGTTTAACAGACGGGCCGATAAGATCGCCCTGCTGCTGCCGATGCGCGGCGCATTGCGGGAAGCCGCCGAAGCCGTCAGGGACGGTTTTATCTCTGCCTGGTACAACTCCGGCGCGGACCGGCCTCCGATCAGGATATACGAGGCGAACTCGTTGAACGTCGAGCAGGCATACGCGCAGGCGGTGGCGGAAGGGGCGGACTTCATCGTGGGCCCGCTGGAAAAACAGGCGCTGACGAAGCTGTCCGCCCGGGCCGGCCTGTCCGTGCCCACGCTGGCCCTGAACCAGGTGCAGCCCGCCCCTGACATGGCAGCCGGCGCCGGCGCCGACATCCTGCCCGCGCTGATGCAGTTCAGCCTGTCGCCGGAGGACGAGGCGCGCCAGGTTGCAGAGCGGGCCAGCGCGGACGGCTACGGCAGGGCGCTGGTGATTATGCCCGATGATGAATGGGGCCGGCGCCTGCACCGCGCGTTCCGGGAAGGCTGGTCTGCGTCCGGCGGGGTCATCCTGGAAACAACGGTTTACGAACCCCGGACCAACGACTTCGGCGCGCCGGTCAAACAGATGCTCAACGTCGACGGCAGTGAGTTGCGGACACGGAGGCTGCGGCAGGCGCTGTCCAGGAGCCTGAACAACCGGGCCCGCAGGCGCCAGGACGCTGACATGATCTTCATGGCCGCGTTCCCCATCGCCGGACGCCAGATCATCCCGCAACTGCGCTTCCACGATGCCGCGCAGATGCCCGTCTACGCAACCTCGCATATCTTCACCGGCAGCGTCAACCCGGCGGCCGATGCGGACATGAACGGCGTCGAATTCCCCGACCTGCCCTGGGTCCTGGCGCCTGACAGCGAAACCTCGTCGATAAAAACCCTCATCAACGATAATTTCAGGGCCGCTTCATCCGTCTACCAGCGCCTGTACGCATTCGGCGCGGATGCCTTCAACCTGATCCCGCACCTTGCGCGCCTGGCCTACGAGGACGAAGCCGAGTACCGCGGCGCTACCGGCGCCCTCAGCATGTCCGGTGACGGACGGATTACCAGAAAACTGCCCTGGGGCAAGATCATCAACGGCAAACCGGAATTGCTTGGTGGAAGCTGACTACCGGTCGAAATTCGGCAGAAAGGCTGAAAACCTGGCGCTGCGTTACCTGCTGAAGCAGGACCTCACCCTGCTGGAGCGCAATTTTCGCAGCCGGTTCGGCGAGATTGACTTGATCATGCAGCAAAACAATACCATTATATTCGTGGAAGTCAGGGCGCGAAAAACCGATGCTTTTTTGCATCCGGCCGAGTCCGTGGACTACAGAAAGAGAGACAGGATCAGGAAAACCAGCCAGGTATATATGCATAAAACCGCCGCATGGAACCGTTTTGACATGCGTTTCGACGTCATCGCACTGACCGGCAGCACAGGACCCGGCATGAAGATCGATTGGATAAAGGCGGCATTTTAAGCAATGGATTTTATCCAGCGCGTCATAGACAATTTTGCCGAGAGTATCCGCATCAAGACGGATGCGGTCAACCAGCTCGCTCCCGCTATCGCCTACGCCGCTGAATCATTGACTGCCTGCCTGCTGAACGGCAACAAGATCCTCTGTTGCGGCAACGGCGGTTCTGCCGCGGACGCACAGCATTTCGCTTCCGAAATGATCAACCGTTTTGAACAGGAGCGGCCGGGGCTGCCTGCCATTGCCCTGACGACCGACTCCTCGGTACTGACGTCGATTGCCAACGATTACCAGTATGCCGACGTCTTTTCCAGGCAGGTCCGGGCGCTGGGCCAAACGGACGATACCCTGCTTGCGATCAGCACCAGCGGGGCTTCCCATAGTATAATCCACGCAATCGATGCGGCCCACGACAGGCGCATGGGCATTATCGCCCTGACCGGCAGGAATGGCGGACAGGTCGCGGAGATGCTGCAGGACACCGACATGGAACTGCGCGTGCCGGCCGACTCGACCGCACGGATACAGGAAGTTCACCTGATGATTATCCATTCACTTTGTGACCTGATTGACCATAAACTAATCGGAGCAGAACCATGAAAATACGTTCACACCTCATGTTACTCATCCCCCCAGTCACCTTGTTCCTGTTCCAGGGGTGCGCTCCCGTGGCGATAACCGGCGCCACCACGGCCGTCTCGACCGTGGCTGCGGACCGCAGAACAACAGGCACCATGATCGAAGACGAAGCGATAGAGATCAAGTCACGGCTGGCGTTGTCGGACCGGAAAGAGTTGAACGACCGGGTGCATATCAATTTCACCAGCTTCAACACCACGGTCCTGGTCTCCGGGGAAGCGCCGGCCGAGGAGGACCGGCAGGCGGTGATCGACCTGGTAAAGAACGTAGAGAAGGTTACCAAGATCCACAACGAAATCACCATCGCCGCTCCCAGTTCCCTGCTCTCACGCAGCGCCGATAGCGTGATCACCGCCAAGATAAAAGCCAAGTTGATCGCGGAACAAGACCTGAGCAGCCTGCACATCAAGGTGGTCACCGAGAACGGCGTCAGCTACCTGATGGGACTGGTCAGCGAGGAGGAAGGCGACATTGCCACGGAGGTCGCGCGCCGCACCGGCGGGGTGCAGAAAGTGGTAAAGCTATTCGAATACCGCGAGTATCTCAGGAAGCAGAACGAGGGGGATCAACCCGAAGTCCAGGAGTAAATCCAGGGGTCAGCGTAAAATCAAATATTCGTCATTTGTAAACCTCTTCCGTCATTTGCGAAGGCAGGAATCCAGCAGGCAATAAAACTCCTTATAAGGAATGTTTGTTCACTGGATTCCTGCCTTCGCAAATGACGAAGGGGGCGCGATTTATGACGTTACGTATATCCTGCACATCCATGTTATTCCAGCGCTCAGGCAGTCAGACGTTCACACATCTCGCGTTCCGGTTCGGTCATGCTGGACTGGAACGCGTCGCGTTCGAACAGTGAGCGCGCGTAGCGGCGCAACGACCGGCAATCGGCGGGCAGCCTGATGTTGTAGGCTTCCAGGCGCCACAGCAGCGGCGCCATGCAGCAGTCCACCAGGGTATATTCTTCAGACATGAAATACGACATGTTGGAGAATACCGGTTCTATCGCCACCAGGCTGCTGCGCAGGGCCTTCCTGGAACTGGCTGCCGCAATTTCATTTTCGCTGCCAAGCTCTTCGGCCATCCCGTAGAAATCCCGCGTGATGCGGTAGCGCAATTGCCTGTTGACGGCGCGGTTCATGGGGTCGACCGGCATCAGCGGCGGATGCGGAAAGCGCTCATCCAGGTATTCCAGTATGATCTGTGGGTCGTACAGGACAAGGTCCCGGTCCATCAGGGTAGGGGTGGTGCCGTATGGATTCAATTCGGACAGTTCCTCGGAAACTTCATCCGGTTGAATGAATTTGACATCGGTTTCAATATCTTTTTCAGCCAAGGCCAGGCGTACGCAGTGGCTTGTCGGACTTGTCGTGTCCGAATACAGGACCAGCACGGGGCCGCCGTTATGCATATTTATCATTTTATTTCCCGCCAGTATTCCCGCTTGAGCAGGTAAACTATAACCAGCAGCACCAGCAGGTAGACGATTGTCCAGGCGCCGATAGTCTTGCGTTTAAGTTTTATGGGTTCTCCCAGGTAAACCATGAAATTCACCAGGTCGCTTACCGTCTCCTCGTAGCTTTCATCCCGGTAGGGTTCAGGCTTGCCGGACGGTTCGGTGACGACCTCCAGGTAGTCAATCTCACTTGTGATCCTGCCGTCATCGTGGATCTTTTCCCTGTAGACGGGTTCCTGCCAGCCCTGCAGTTGCCAGAGCACGTGCGGCATGGCAGTGTCCTCGTAAGCCAGGTTGTTGACGCCGGTGGGACGCGAAGGATCCCGGTAGAACGTCATCAGGTAGGTGTACAACCAGTCCGCGCCGCGGGAACGGGCGGTTACGGAGAGGTCGGGCACGGCGATACCGAAGTACTTTTCCGCCTCGCGCCTGTTCAGGGCGACGGTCATGGTATCGCCCGGCTTGTCCGTCCCGAACATGAAGTTCTCCTTCAGCACGCTGTCGCTGATGTGCAGGTCCCTGCCCAGGCGGTTATAGCGCATGAACGAGGCCGAATGGCAACTGAGGCAATAGTTCACGAAGGTGCGGGCGCCGCGCTGCAGCGATTTGCGGTCGGAAAGGTCAACCTCTGCGCGCATCAGGTCGCCGCCCGGACCGGCAGACCAGCAGGGGGCGGCCGGCAGTAACAGCAATAGTGTAACGAGGGATGGAATTACACGTAACGTTATAAATCCTGCCGCCTTCGTCATTCCTGCGAATGCAGGAATCCAGTAGACAACAAAATTCCTTATAAGGAATGTTTTTTCACTGGATTCCCGCATTCGCGGGAATGACGGTAGGAGAAAACACAGGAATACGGAAACGCACGCGCGCATCACGTCACCCGCTCCGGCACCGGCTTGTCATTGTCGGTTGCGGTATAAAACGGCATCAACAGGAAAAACAGGAAATAGACCAGGGCGAAAACACGCGCCATCCAGGTGTAGGTGACGGTAGCGGGTTGCAGGCCCAGCCAGCCCAGCGCCAGGAAGCTGACGGTGAACAGGGACAGGGCGGTCTTGTACTTCCGGCCGCGGTAGCGGATTGACTTGACCGGGCTGCGGTCCAGCCAGGGCAGGAAAAAGAACAGCAGCGTCGCCGCGCCCATGGCGACCACGCCGCCGAACTGGCTCGGCACGGCCCTGAGGATTGCATAGAACGGCGTGAAATACCATACCGGCGCGATGTGTTCGGGCGTCTTCAGCGGGTCGGCGGGGATGAAGTTGTTCGCTTCGAGAAAATAGCCGCCCATCTCCGGCTGGAAGAACACGACCGCGCAGAAAATGATCAGGAACACCACCACGCCGACGATATCCTTCACGGTGTAGTAAGGGTGGAACGGAATGCCGTCCAGCGGCACGCCGTCAGCATCCTTGTGGTCCTTTATCTCGATGCCGTCCGGGTTGTTCGAGCCTACCTCGTGCAGGGCGATCAGGTGCGCGCCCACCAGGCCGCACAGCACCAGGGGGAAGGCGATGACGTGCAGGGAGAAGAACCGGTTCAGGGTCACGTCGGACACGACGAAATCGCCCCGTATCCACAGGGCCAGCTCGTCTCCCACCAGCGGCAGCGCGCCGAACAGCGAGATGATTACCTGGGCGCCCCAGTAGGACATCTGCCCCCAGGGCAGCAGGTAGCCGAAGAACGCCTCGCCCATCAGGGTGAAGTAGATGAGCATGCCGATAATCCACAGCAGTTCCCTGGGCCGCTTGTAGGAGCCGTACAGCATGGCGCGGTACATGTGCAGGTAGACCACGATAAAGAACGCAGAAGCGCCGGTGGAGTGCATGTAGCGGATCCACCAGCCCCATTCCACGTCACGCATGATGTACTCGACCGAGGCGAACGCGTTTTCCGCGGACGGCTTGTAGTTCATGGTCAGCCAGATACCGGTGACGATCTGGATCAGCAGGACGAACAGGGCCAGCGAACCGAAGAAATACCAGAAGTTGAAGTTCTTCGGAGCGTAATAGCGGGCCAGGTGGTCGTTCCACAGTTGCAGCAACGGGAAGCGCGCGTCCACCCAGTCGCGCAATGCAACAAGATATTTAATCATGACTGCGCAACAGCCGAGTCGTCGCCGATCAAAACCCTGGTATCGCTCTGGTACTGGTGCGGCGGCACCACCAGGTTGGACGGCGCGGGCACCCCCTTGAACACCCTGCCGGCCAGGTCAAACCGGCTGCCGTGGCAGGGGCAGAAAAATCCACCCTTCCAGTCTGCGCCGAGCTGGTAGTCTTCCCCCTCCCCTTTCCTGGCGTACACGGGCGAACAGCCCAGGTGGGTGCAGATCCCCAGCACGATCAGGTACTCCGCGCGCTGGG
This sequence comes from Gammaproteobacteria bacterium, assembly GCA_965204045.1. Taxonomy (GTDB): domain Bacteria; phylum Pseudomonadota; class Gammaproteobacteria; order Eutrophobiales; family Eutrophobiaceae; genus JAAXHV01. The sequence continues at coordinate 1,486,552 of CBDBDW010000002.1, read as the reverse complement.
AACGGTACTCGTTCCTGGCGTAGAACGGCTGTTGCCCGGTTTCAGAATGCGGGTCCTTCACTTCCTCGTCCAGTTCCCCGAGTTCGTCTATGGCGGCATCGTCGCGGCGCAGTATCCAGACCGGCTTGCCGCGCCATTTGACTATTTTCCGCTCCCCGAATTCCAGGTCGCCGATGTCTGCCTCGACCGGCGCGCCGATTGCCCTGGCCCTGGCGCTGGGCGTCAGGGTGGATACAAACGGCACGCTGGCGGCCAGCGCGCCGGCGCCACCTACGACGGAAGCGGTGGTGGTTAGAAAACGGCGGCGTTCAGTGTTTATTCCATCGTTCGTCATTCCGTACAACCTCAAACTCGTTCATGCCTTACAGGCTGTTAAAAAGGTGAGATTATAGCATGAACTACTAATTCGTGTCGCCCGCAGGGCGACTGCTTGTCTGACTGGATTCCCGCATTCGCGGGAATGACAAAGCTCTTTTTCCGTCACTCCCGCGAATGCGGGAGTCCAGTAGATTACTTGTCCCGGAGGGACACTCCATTATTGCCTTAACAGCGGGTTTTATGCGATTATTCTCAAGTGAACCAATATGAACCGGAGATGAGATGTATCGCCACCTGATACCCTGTATTTGCATACTCCTGCTGCTCGGCGGTTGCGCCTGGTTCGGCGACAAGGATGGTGATGAAGCCAAAAACTGGACGGTGGAACGCCTGTACTCGGAGGCCAAGGGCGCGCTCGATTCCGGCTATTACAGCAAGGCAGTCGAGTATTACGAGTTTCTCGAAACCCGCTTCCCGTTCGGCGTTTACGGGCAACAGTCGCTGCTGGACCTGGCCTATGCCTATTACAAAACGGAAGAGTTCGAATCGTCCATGGCGGCCTGCGACCGCTTTATCCGCCTCTATCCCCAGAACACCCACGTCGATTACGCCTACTTCCTGAAGGGCCTGGTCAACTTCAACCGCGGCAGGGGGCTGACGGAACGGTTCCTACCTATCGATTCCAGCCAGCGCGACCAGAGTTCGGCCCTGACCGCGTTCCGCGCCTTCTCCGAACTCCTGGAAAGATACCCACAGAGCCAGTATGCCGAGGACGCGCAAAAGCGCATGGTATTCCTGCGCAACCGCCTTGCCAGGCACGAAATTCACGTAGCCGAGTACTACATGAAGAGAGGCGCGTACCTGGCCGCGGTGAACCGGGCCAGGACCGTGGTGGAGTCCTACCCGCGCACGCCCTCGGTGCCCGATGCCCTGGTGCTCATGGCCAAAGCCTATAAAGTCCTGGAAATGCCGGACCTGTCGGCAGATACCGTGCGGGTGCTGCAGCTCAACTACCCGGACCACCCCGGGGTCTACGACGTAAGGGACGTCGTGGTTGAGGATTAATCCGGGATAACCGGGTTCGGATACCTGGGATCAGCCGTCCAGGTCGCCGGCAGGATCGGCGGCTATATCCAGGCGGGTTTCTATCCGGGCCACGCGCTCGCTCAATTTGTGAAAGCGCTCGCGCAGGTCGCTGAATTGGGCCTGCACATCCGCAAATTGGGCTTGCATGTCCGCGCGCAGATCATTGATTTGGGTTTTCATCTCTGCGCGCAAGCCATCGATTTGAGTATTCATTTCTGTGCGCAAGCCATTGATTTGGGTGTTCACCTCTATGCGCAAGCCACCGATCTGCGTATGCATCTCACCCTGCAGGCCCATGATGGCCGAGTACAAAAAACCCTGTCCAGCGAGAATGGCCGCCAGGGCAAAGCCCCCTATCCACAGCGCCAGCCGGAATTCACGCCAGCGCACCAGGTCGTCGCCGGGACGACCTGAACGGCGGTCGGGGTGGGACGCCGCGCTCTCTTGCCGGGCGTCATCTGCGGGGATGGCAGGATCAGGGTGCAGATTGTTCATTGTTGTTTCCATGAGCTTAACCTCCATGGTGTTATCCGGTTTCCTTGCGGCGCCGCTGTTCCTGACGGTTGCAACGACGCCCCGTTGCCGGCCGGCGCCACCCTATCGACCAGCGCCGCCGCCTGATACGAATTATAGCCGGCCAAGCCTTCAGACACTGCGCTGACAGCTCGAAATTACCGGGGTCAGAGTAAGAAATTCGAAGAATTTTTACTCTGACCCCATCTATACATTGTACGACCTGACACCAAAACTCCCAACCCTGTAAACGACCTGTAAAATACTGTTATGTATTTGATATTCCTAATATTTCATGGTATTCTATCGGATATGTTTTCGACCATAAAACGTGATTCCTGACACCGCGATATCCTGTTGAAAAGACCCCCGTGATGGCATTAACCCGTATCAAAAGTTTGCTGATGAAACTACTGGCTCTCAGCCTGTTATCGTTGCTAGCACTGCCAACCCAGGGACATCCCGGACGCACGGACGCCGAGGGCTGTCACGCAGGTAAACTGCCGCGGCATTGCCATGAGAATACACGGTCCGGCCATCCCGCACAGGACAACCCATCGGCGCCGGTGACAGAAATAGGCCGTCCGGCGCCGCGCATGGTTGCATCAGAGGATGATTACAACCGCTGGTTCTGTACCCGGGTCAACGGAGAGACGGCAACCCGCCATAGCTACACCTCTGCAGGCGGTCGCGGTTACGTGGAAGTGGATTGTGAGACCGGCACGATGGTGTACGAGGGCGGCCTGGATAAGCGCAGCAGCCTGGACAGCGTACAGCAGGCGCTGTTTTTCAGTCACGTGACCGGCAAGCGGCCGGCGGTGGTGATTTATGACACGGATGGCCGGGAAGGGCGGTTTGAGTACCGCATCAGGGTTGCCTGCCGGAAAGCCGGGGTGCGTTATGAGGTTTTTCGGAAGGGGCCTGGTGGTCGGGGCGAGACATGACCCCATTTTTGCACTATGAATTGATGTATTACTGCTGGATATATCGCTGAATATCCAAAGCGCCGTGAAATACGCCAAGAATCTCAACTAGATCAGGTTTTACCAGATAAGCTATTCTGTAGTGTCCATAAAGCAGAATGCGTATCTCGCCATCGACAATATCCGACAACCATGCAGCGGCCTCGTCTGTCCATCTTATTTCTGCCATGCGCTTATCCTGCGCTTCATCTCCTCATCTGAGATTGTTCTGCCTTCCCGAGAATCCTCCAGTCCCCTCGCGATCATTTGTTCAAATGCAAGCTCTCTGAGTATTTCATCGTAAGATGAGTCCTCCGGCTGAGCCTGGATTAGTTCAGTCATTCTTTCTTTTACAACGGACATGAATAATGGCTGTTTAGTTAGTGAGCACGGCTTCAATGAACTTGAAGTCTCATTATAACGGAAAATCACATAAAGATTCGCGTGGATTTGAGACGATATTGCACTTCAATTACCGGTCGTGGACTCATTCACCCTGTCTTCCGTACAGCCTGTGCGGCGTAGCACGGGGTCAGGTCGCACAATGCACATGTCTGCAAAGAATTGTGCATTGTGCGACCTGACCCCAAACTCCGAGATCGTTGATGGAGGCGGTGGAGGCGCTGGATGGGTCAGCGGTGTTGAGGGCCGGGTTTGGGGACCAGTTTGTGGATCATTTTCTGCATATCAAGCGGGCGGAGATTGGGCGGTTTCTGGCGCATGTTATGGATTGGGAGCATCGGGAGTATTTTGAAATGTTTTGATGATTAAAATATCCAGATTGTGACGATGCCTATGAATCATACAATTTACAGTCACTTTGAGGACGGCTGAACCGTTTAGTTATTGCGCTTTTTGTCGATTTTCTAAATCTCTTCGTATGTCTTCAGCGACTTCCTCAATTTCCCGGGCCACTCGGGGTTCGTTTCCAAGCTCCTTATCGATTGCTATCGTAAACGGTACAAGCTGTTCGACTGAAGGTGATGCTTGGATAATCTTTTTTACGTGTTGCGGTCCTTGCAGGACTGTGAAATCTATCAATACGTCAATCGCCGCTCCGAGCAAATCATCGAAATCTGGCAAAAGTGCAAGAGCTTCTTCGATATCGCGTTCTGCTCTTAGGGCGTCACCAAGTGCCACAAATGCTTTCGCCCGAAGCAAGAGGCCATCACATCGTTGAGGTAGGGCTTGGTTAAGATTGCGCTCAAAAAGTTGGCCAATAATCGTAATTACTTCGTCAAATTGCCTTTGTTTTTTGGCTAGTTCAGCTATTTGAAGCATGGTCATAGAGACAATAAGAGAGAGAGCGGCGTCTTCGTTTGATCCAAAACGTCGTATAGCTTCTTTCCAAATCATCTTCGCTTTCTGTTCTTGCCCAAACCCTAGTAGCGCGACGCCTTTCAAAAAGAGAGCCCTCGCAATATGTACCTGAAACGCATGCATTACATCATCACTAACACGCCACTCAATATCCTCGCAGATGGTAATTGCCTCTTCATAGTGTTTGCTTTGGATTAGCAAGGATGCCTTGTAGAGGAGAGCTTGCGAAATTACTTCTAGAATAGCGGTTATGTTAGTGTCACCGAAACGTCGTAAAATCTCATCAAATACAGCGACTGCTTCTATTGGCCTATTCAGTTCGGCTAATATGTCTCCCTTCCTAATGTATGCATGTGCTGCCATCTCAAGAACTCCCGGCACGTCACTATCCTCAAATTTGTGAGCTATCTGCTCACAAACTGCGATTCCTTCTTCTAACCGGTTCAGTTCTCCAAGCACACTACTTTTATTGAAAAGGGCTCGTGCAACCACCTGAAGTATTGCTGGCAAGTTACTGCCACCAAACCTCTGCACAATCTCATCTAAGACACCAATGGCTTCCTCACGTCTGTCCAAATTGGTTAAGATCCATCCCTTTCTCATGTGAGATAGTGCAACCACCTCAAGAATCTCCGGTACATCACTATCCCTAAATTGTTCGTCAATCTGCTCATGATTGGCGAGGGCTTCCTCAAAACGGTTCAGCCCGTCGAGCGTACCACTCTTGCTATAAAGAGTTCTTGCTACCGACACAAGGACCGCTGGATCGTCACTGTCACCGAAGCGTCGTAAAACATCATCATAGACAGCAAGAGCTTTCTCAGGTCTTTGCAAATTATCCAGGATAACTCCTTTTTTCGTGAGTGCCTGTGCAACCACATCAATAACCCCTGATAAGTCACTATCCCTAAATTGCAGGTCTACCTCCTCACAAACAGCAATGGCTTCCTCTAACCGGTTCATTTTGCTGAGCACACCACTCTTGTTGTAAAGAGTTCGCGCGGTTAAATCAATAATTACTGGCTCAGTTCTACTGCCAAATCGCCGCACTATTTCGTCACAGACAATAATCGATTCCTCTAGCTGGTTCGAATCGTTGAGTATGCCGCCTTTGTTGTATTGAGCTTCTGCTACTAACTCAAGAATTTCTGGCGTACTGCTGTTACCAAACTGGTGAACCATCTTGTCGAAAGTGGCAATTGCCTCGTTGTTTCGATCTAGTTTACTGAGCGTAAAACCCTTAAATAAGCTGGCTTTTGCGACTTGTTCGGTGAGCATTAGTGCTTCATTATCTCCAAACCGCCTTACAACTTCGTTGTAAACAGCAAGTTCTTCGTCTGAGCGGTCCATACGCCCGAGGACCATGCCCTTGTTAATAAGGGCATGCGCAACTTGTACTTGAACACCAAGTGCTACGTTACCACCGAACCGGCGCACAACTTCATCATAGGCGGCAAGTTCCTTATCCTGGAGGTTCAATTGATTGAATGTGTCACCTTTCTTATTCAGGGCTAATGCGACTTGTGCACATACTCTTTCAGATTTGATGTCGCCAAAACGCTGCACAACCTCGTCATAGGCGACAACTGCCTCCGAGGGCCGTTTCAGCTGGTTCAATATCTCGCCTTTAAGAAAGAAGACGGTTGCAGCGTGTTCAACAACTTGTGGTACATCGCTTGCACTGAATTGTTTCGCAGCCTCATCACAAGCGATTACAGCTTCATCAGGCCTATTCAATCTACCGAGAACGAAAATTTTTCTGATGGTAGCTTCAGCAGCTACCTCAAGAAGAGTTGGAATATTGCTATCGCCAAACCGATGCGCAATCTCTTCATAAATTACGAGTTCCTCTTCAGGCTGGTTCAACTCCTCAAACAGGATTCCTTTACTGATGAGAGCACGTGCAATCACATCTAAGATTTCAGGTGATTCGCTTTCGCCATACGTGTGTACGATTTCATCATAAGCAGCAAGTCCTTCAGCGGGCTTGTCCAGGCTTTTGAGCATGGCACCCTTGAGATAAATGGTTTTGGCGACATGCTCAACAATCTGTGTCGAATCACTGTCACCAAACCGTTCAACCATTTGGTCACAGGCGGCAATTGCGTCATTTAGTCGGTCTAATTTGTCGAGTGTCGCTCCTTTGAGGAACATGGCGAACGCCACTTGTTCACGAACCGAGAGCAATTCACTATCGCCAAAAATACGGACAACATCCTCATAGACGGCAAGTTCCTCGTTATGTCGTTTTAATTCAGCAAGAGCTTTACCTTTGTATATGAGAGCGCACGTAACATGTGTTTGAATGATTGGAATATCACAATCGACATACCGATTAACAACTTCATCGTATACAGCAACTTCTTCATCCCACCGATCCAAGCTATTGAGTGTGTCACCCTTATAAATCAAAGCCCTGCAGACTTGATTGATAACTTCTTGTGAATCCGTATCACCATAATGGGACACAATTTTCTCATAACAGGCAAGTTCTTCATCGCGTCGATTCAACTTGCCGAGCATGACACCCTTATTGATGAGTGCTCTTGATACCTGGATACATAACTTAGTCGTAGTGTCATCGACAAACCTCCGAATAACCTCGTTATAGGTTGTAATAGCTTCCGTTATCCTATTTATCTTACTGAGAGTAGCACCCTTGCTAACGAGAGCGATTGCTACCTGCAATCGCAAGTCAGATTCGTCACTGGAGCTAAATCGATACACAACCTTATCATAACTGGCTAGTTCCTCATCTGATCGACCTAGTCTAGCAAGCGCGATACCTTTGTAATTTAATGCACGCGCTACCTGAACAAGTACGGATGGTGTGGTAATCTCGCTGAACTGTCGCTCGACTTCATCACAGGCTACGACTGTTTCCTCTGGCTGATGACCTTGGAGAAATGAGAGTCCTTCATCGACTATTTCTCTCGCGGCTTCAGCTTGAGATAATGGTGCTTCATTCGTTTCCATTCGAAACAGTATTGAACGGATAACTGTGGCCGCGTCCTCCTTGCGTATCTGACTGGATGCTGTAGGTTCAATTTTAGATGGTGCCTCATCAGGTGTTTGTTCGTCCCGTTCTTCATCATGTTCGGTAATGATTTTGTCAGGTTTAGGAGTGGCTGATTCCAGATGGGTTGACTTTATGCTTTCCGCTACAGCAGGCGAGAGTTCAAGTCCGAAGTTTTCCGCAAGATCCTTGGGAACTTTTGAGAGCAACTCCTTGCGATCGGCTGCTAACACTGGGAGGTCAATCAACTGGGCAAATGCAGTCCAATGTAATCTTTTCGTCTCCGGCTCAAGTTCGCTTGCCTCACGCACCATACGGATACCAACATCCCTGAGTTCAGGTGGCGAGTAATACGCATCCATGAATCGAATGAGGGCTTCAATTAAAGGTTTCTGTGTGTGGGAGCGGCGTAACAGGTAATATATGTTGTATAGCCGCTCTGCCAGGTAATATAGCTTTCGCCGTGCACCACCACCTACAACCTCGACAACGCCTCGTTCGATCAATCGATTGAGATGAGCGCTACATTTGCTTGTATCGAGCCGCGCTTGAACCGCAACTTCTCGTGCCGTCGCTGGTTCCCATAGATCAGCAAGTGCCACATAAACACGCCGTTCTTGAGGTGCAAGTGCTTCTATGTGACTCTTGAAATATTCTGTCAGATCATCGATCAGTTTGAGCAGATCCGTCATAAGATCTCGAAACGATAAATCGGCTCGGAATTTGGCGATTATAGAAAGAAGTCTAGGGCTGCCCCCGGTAAGAATGCGCAATCCACGCATTCCCTCTGGCAACCGGCGTTGTCCTGAAACATTCTCCCACAGTATGGCGCATTCCTCAGTTCCTAAGGGCTGCAAAGTCTGACATACAAAAAGGTCATAGAATGCACGATCAGATTTATCTATTTCGTCGAAACGACTCGTCGCGCTGGCCAGAAGAATTATACTCGGTTCCGTTTGCAGTGTATGGCGCAATTTCCAACCAGCTTCTGCATCCATAATATCCCTAAACAACAAATTCAGATTCTCAACGATCAAGACTAGTCTCTTGCCATGGCGATTCGAAAAATCCAGTAGAGTACTCAAGCAACGTTTTCCGAGTGTATGGTCGTCTCTAATTTCGCGGAGTTCCTTGTAGGTAAGATTCAGGTCATCATCACCTTCCAAGCGAGTAGTCTGTTCTGCGAGGCGGTATAACGCTTCCAGCCAAAATTCGTCTGTATTCGCTACACCATAACTCTCCTCAGAGAATACAATCGGAAATAAGGAATGGGATAGTTCCTGATCGCGAATTATCTCGACTGCAACTCGGAGTAGAAGACTGGTTTTACCACAACCGCGGGGACCGATAACAAGACGGTGCGGGTTCGAATTACTGTCACACTCTCGCAGCATCTCAATAATGGATTCGAATTCGTTTTTCCGTACACAAAACGACTCTATCAACTCATCGTGTGTCAGAAAGCCAGGATTGTATTTCATGACTGTCATGGTGAGAAACTCAATCTTTGTTTATATTCCGCGCTGTTGAAAGGAGACAAAGTGCTGGCCGAACCTGGCACGCCACCAATCTTTGATTAACTCAGATGTGAATTGGTAATAGTCTTTTTGCCGTTCCAAATACCCATCATGTTCAAGCAAATAAAGTATATCTTCGAGCACGACCGGGTTATCATCAGTATGGGCCGTCCTTTCAAGGTATTTACGGTATTTATCGATTGCTCTGTCGCTCAGTATTCCGTTACTAACTGATGCTTCCGTCAGCAGTTCCAGTGCAGTTTGATATTCCTTCATTCCGAGAATCGTCCGTAGTCGTACCTGATAGTGCTCTAGGTCGACTTGTCCCCGTACAGATAACATTTCATTTTTGTACACATCTTCTACATCACTTAATGAGGCTTTAATTCGATCCTTACTTAGCAAATAATCATGCATGTGGCTGAAGAATTTTTGTATATGGTGTGGTACATGATGACGCAAGCGGAGACACATATTCTTGCGAACGTCCAGAGATAGGTCGAGGCTATAAGCATTTGCCAACTCAGCAAGGCAGCCGACTGCAATTTCTTCGGACCAGGGTTTCAGTTCTAAAGGAGTGTAGGTGTTTACTTGTGCACTTAATCCAGCCTGTTTGAGGATCGGTTCGAGACCCACGCTACCAGAGAGAATGATGATGACACGGCCACGGTGTTTCTGAGCGTTCTTGCGTAACCAACTTAAAAATTCGTCTGTCGCTTGCTTACCTTCTTGCGTTATTGCGTCACCATCCCTTTTAAGCAGCCGGTTTACGAGAATTGGAAGTTCATCTATCCCTATTATGACTGGCCTCTCGCACTCGGCTAGGGCTGAAAATATCTCGTCACCCTTTCGCCATCGGTTTCCTGCTGCAATTCCAGCACGCAGTTGCACCTGCAATTGGGGAACTGCTATGGTATCGACTCTGTCACCTAATTCTTTGAGTGCGCTTGAAAAATTGGAGCGAAGTCGATCCCATATCCCTTTTATCGAACTCGATTGGGCACCAATTTCAGCGATAGCATCTGCTGGGTCAGAGGCATCTTCCAGATCAATAAATATCGTTTCGAATTCACCATCTTTTGATAAACGGCGCAACGACTCTCTTACCAAGCTGGTCTTACCCATGCGCCGCGGGGCAGTTAGTAATGTATGAATTCCGTCCCGTGCGCGCTCAGCAAGCATCTCAAGTTCGACCTCCCTGTTGAAGAAACGATCCCCATCAACCCAGTTTGCTCCTGCTTTCTTCAAAGGCATAATGTATTCTCCAACGAAAATGTTGGCAACAGTTTAGTTGGCAACAATATTGTTGTCAAGCCAAAATAACCAAAATAACCATAGAGAAAACCAAACAAGAGTTCAAGGACGTTAAAAACCCATGATCTGCAGTAGAACATGAATGGCCGCATCGTCAGACGGGAAGAGCTTGCGCTTCCTGACGGCCTTACGGAGCACGCTGTGAGGCAGAGAGCGCCATCTCTGCACCATGATCAGATGACATAGTTAATGTGTCAGAACAAGTTGTGATTCCCTATTCAGTCGAGAGAAGCCCCTTGAAAATAGATGATCCGAAACGCCCTGAGTTCGCCAGTTGGAGGAGCTTGGTAAATTCCTGAATCACAAGCGAACTAGGTTATGGTGATGAGGTCAGTCATAGTGAGCTTTAATTCCAGACCGAAATGTTGCACTCGGTGGCTTCCCTTCTAATTCAATAATTTTCCAGCCACCCCATACTGATCTGGTGCTATTTACTCTTTCTGGAATCATTGATACTACAGTCTGAAACTTACACGTTGGAGAACCAAGGAAATCCGAATAAAGTTTCAACCAATCTTTATCAAATTGCCAGAATCCAGAAGAACTACCAGAATCAAGAATTAAGAGCGTTGGGCACATTGCAGCAAACTGGTTTGCTGCCAGAATTCCTAATTCCATTATTACTCGGTCACGCTGAGAATCAGACAAATCCTGAAACCTGCAAGGGCTTAGTTCATTATCCTCTACTTCTGCAATCAAATAACAACCTTCATCATTTTCTTCAAACCACGCGCTTTTAACATTATCAGAGCCATTCGTTGTTATATCATCGCATAGTGCTTTTAATTCGTATGGATGAAGATTTAGGGCCCCAGAAATTAGATTAAGATCATCTTGCTCTTCTCTGTAGTTATTGAGGTGGGGGATATATTGAGGGTATATTATTTTTAACGGCGCAGTTGGTATTGTTGTCGGTGTGGTATCTAACTTGTACTCCGGGCACTTACCTGAAAGAAATGAGACGCTAACCGTGTGCGGTTCCGGGTCGTGGTAACTGACTTCAAAGAATAATCTTTTCCTATCTATAGGAACCTTTGCCCAACGCTCTAAATAATGAGCATGAGCAACTGAAGCCAGCCATTGACATAATGCTGTCTTGCCTACACTATTTCCTCCTGTAATCAACGTCAGTTTTGCAAGATCAAATTCGATATCATCCACAAAAAGTGGGCTGGTATGTATCTTCATACTATCCACCCAACCAAATGGTGTAGGAACTCCTGTTAATTCATGCGCTATCCGGGCTTCATGTAATGCCTTGTAGCAAGATAATTTGTCTGGAGGATAGTCTTCTCCATTGTGCTTATCAATGAGAACGGCATGATTACTACACAACCAAATGGCATTTTGGGGAGACTTTAATTCGTCTTCACTCAAGCCGCCAGTTCCGCGTGGTCCACCTCCTGATGTTGCAGCCCCATATATATGAGCAGCAACACCAATATTTGATGATTTATCTGGGTGCTTATTGGGTCCTACAGTAACCCGGTTACAATTTGGAAAGCTGCATTTATATCCGGCTCTCTGCGCGGTTAGTTCTCGTGTTTTTTGACTAAATTCCGCTCTATTACTAATTCGTTTGGTCAATTTAATTGTTTGTCAGGTTAGGTGATCCAATCCATGAATAATTGATTAATTCTTATTTAGGAAGTTGGTTAGAAAATTGCGTTGAAAACTTTTTCGATCAGAAAAATAAAAAGAAATAATGGGGCAAATATCAGTGCAAATAAGCTGATCATGTAAATTGGAAACAACGTTATGCGCAGCAAAGATTATAATGGGCCTCGTTCACTAAGACCAGTGCCGATTTCCTGACAAACTATCTGCATAACTATATGGTAGCGGCCTTACCCCTACTCAAGTCCCGTCAAGCCATAGCGGTTGGTAAAGCCTTTAGATCCGGGATGCCTGCCATTTTTCAGGTGCCGGAGATACATGAGCCCGAAATGTCGATCTTAAAATGATTTTCCTTCACCTTCTGATTTCGTAATTTCCTTTTTCTCATCTTCTTTCTTCGGTTGTTTTCTTCAAAAAATATGCGCAAGATAATTTACGCTATCGTCAAAAAGTGCACCATGCCGACCCAGAACTGATATATTTTCTCTTTCAACTGCCGTAGATCAGATCAAAAGAAAAATTAACTATGTTAGTCAATTGCGCAGTTTTTTAGAGTTTCAGTTATGGAATTCATTCAGCAACCAGATAGTTCCCTGCGTCTAGGTGATTATTTAAAGATTAACCTTACTAAACAGTGGTCACATTTTCGAGCTGCTGTCGCTTTCGTCAAGCAATCTGGAACTCGACATCTTACTGAAATTATTACGGAATTCTCAAAACGCAGCCATGTTGAAATAATCGCAGGAATAGATCATCGTGGCACATCAATGGAAGGTCTCAATGACTTGCTTAAAGCTGTCAAACCACCTGGTCGTGTAATCATCTTCCATAATCGCTTGCCGTATACATTCCATCCAAAGATATATCTTTTCAAGTCATCTGAAGCAGCCGAGGTGTTGATAGGATCAGGAAATCTTACAGAGGGAGGCTTGTTTACTAACTATGAAGCTTCAATCAAACTTAAGCTCGATCTCAAAAACCAATATCAGAGCGCTATTTTAGATTCAATTGAACATACACTCGATAAGTGGTCTGACACTTCGTCCAGATTGGCTCATCTCCTTGATGATGATTTTCTCGATCTTCTAACATCCCTTGGTCTTGTACCAACTGAAGATCTTGCCAATTTTGATGAAGAAGGTGTTTTAGAATCTTCGAATGAACCGATTTACGACCCACTCATAAATATGAATCTTCAAGTGGAACACGACGTATTCCCATTTATTCGTCATCCGGTTCCTCGTGCACCGTCAGTTGTCAAACGAGAAACACATCAAAGGCCATCAACACCTAAAATTTCCGCTAAGGTAATGCCACGAGTTTCTAGCTCTGACACTATAGCTGAAGAAGCCAGCAATTTTGTCATGACTCTTCAGATAACAGATGCTGGAGTCGGTCAAACAACAAAAGGTACATCAAGACGTTCTCCAGAGATTTTTATCCCATTGTCTGCTCGCGATGCCGTCCCCGAATTCTGGGGCTGGAAAGATAAGTTCTAAGAAGACAAGCAAAAAAAAGGTAAATATGACCGTTTAAATGTTCCTTTTCACCTAAATGGAGAAATTATTAAGGTCAACATGATGACATGGCCGGTAAAACGTGACTTTAGGCTACGGTGTGAAGCCTTACGTAGCGCTGGTAGGGTTGGTGACATTCTACGCTTAGAAAAGGTTGATACCATAAAAGAATACGAATACATTGCTGAGATTATTTCACAAGAATCAGAGCAGTATTCTGAATATCTCGCCTTATGTAAGAATAAAGTTCGAAGCTCTAAGAAAAAGTACGGTTACTTCTGAGGTTTTTCCAGCCATATTATTTGTTCAGACGGCATAGCGTTCTTTTTAAAGATATCCCGAGACACAAGCATTTCCATCGATAACTTATCTACCAAATGAAAGCCGAGATTCTCTGATATCTGACTGAGATGATTCGCTGTACATATTTCTATTAGTTCATCTCCTGCAGTCGTTCGGTTATTTCCGACTATAAGAAATGCTTTACCACCGGGTTTTAGCAACGTATAAGACTGTTGAATTGCCTCGCGCATGTCAAAGAAATATTTTGAAAGAAGAGCAGCTAAATTTCGACGGCGGAATCCTACTTTATTATCCCTATTGAGTTTTTCGATACGTTCTATCAGGGATTGCGTAGATGATGGAAGGAGTGTTTTGTATTTCTCATAAGCAGTCCAGTATTTGATACGGTTTCCATTTGTTAGCTCTCTATTTCCTATCATCTCCATGTCCAACAACCGATGTCCATTCCTAGGCAATAAGCCAAGATAAATCAAACTTAAACGATCAGTGTCAATGTAGGGAAGTGCATTTGCGTATGGTGGTGAAGTAATTATTGCATCAACTTTGTTGACTAACTCAGGAAACACATCCGAGGCTCGGCGTGCGTCGGCTTGCTGTACAACGCTTTGATTGCGTGTAATAGTTGAACCCCTCTCTCCAAGAAAAGCAGCTACAACTCTGGTCGAACGTAATGCCTCATTCAAAAAACACGTGATTGTCTCACCTGGTTCTAGATTGGTAACCTCACGGCGTACCCGAAGATCAGCATTCTTTTGCCAAGAAACATTGCGTAAGATGTTACTCATACAAACGATATAAAAATTTCGTAGTAAAGGCTTTGATAACTGGCGAATTGCCGCTTCGATACAGTCTAGCTCCTTCAAAGTTTGTATATCGAACCAGCGTGCCAGGTATGCTTGGTCATGCTCGGACAGATGAGTCGAATATCCCTGACCATGCTTTGAATACGTAGTAAGTCGCTCCTTAAGAGCATTATATGCTGAAACTAACTCGGATGGTTGTAGTGTCAAAGCCGCGCACTTGACATCAGAGATAAATACAGACAAAGGATTCATATCAAGGCCATAACCATTTCTACCCGTTAACACTGCTTCTACGAGTGTAGTACCACTTCCACACATTGGGTCAAGAAGGATGGCGTTTTTTTCTAACTCTGCTACATTCATTAGCGCATGAACAAGCTGTGGAAAGAACTTTCCTCTGTATTCGTGTAATCCATGCGTTGCGTAACGAAGCCTCCTCATATTAGGTAGGCATGAGGGTACGGTGGAACGGACGGTTTTCACTAATGCATCAACACTAACACCGTTACGTGCAACCAGCGATGTCGCTTCACTTCGAAGCTGTTCAGTCAAGCCATCAGAGCCCCCTCCGACAGAGTGCCAATAGGTTAACCCTTTCCGTAAGGTCTCTACATCGTTTGATGCATCAATTGAAAAAGTCAGCGCAGTTTCCTCATCTCCGTCAACTGGAATGACAGGTGTACGAGCAAGTGCACGTAGTTCAAGAAGCGCTAGACGACGCTCAAATGGCTGGATATATTTCTTTATCTTACAGGTAAGAATATCCATTGCATTAAACTTTTTGTAGAATTAGGATCTTCTCAGTCTTGATTTTCCCAATTCTTGGATTAAATGCTTTACGGGTAGGTGCGATTGTTCTGTTAATTCGACTAACTTCCCGAAAACCTGTCATCGACCCTACTGAAGAAAGCAAAGATGTATTGTCGATCCGTTCACCGCTGATAGTCGAATCGCCTATTACAAAACAAGCATAACGTCGGTCACGTAACCGCTGTCGAAGCCAAAGGAAAATTGTCTCGAATTCCCTTCGAAAAGTTTCCGGTGTAGCACGGTCTTGTTTCTTGGAACTGTACTTGCGGTGACTCCCAATTTCGATTTTCTTGAATTGATCAAGGTCATATCCTAGCCAAATCAATCGAGTACGGTGATAAAGATGATAACTATATGCATTTGGGTAAGGAGGTGATGTTACAACCAGATCAAAGAGCTCAGTTTGGGGTGCCTTGAGAATATCGGAATGTAAAACTTCACACTTAAATTGGTCTTCTATATTTGCGCTCATTTCCTGAGTTGCAGAGATCGCAGAATCAAGTTGCTTCAGATAGCGTCTCACTGTGTCCCCTGGTATGTTCATCTTCTCACGCCGGACATATCGTGTATCAGAATCTTGTTTCGAGACTGACACGATGATAGATGAAAAAACAACCAAACATAGCTGAGTCACCGCATAACTGGGGATGAGATTTATCATGCTACGCAATTCTGCTAATTCTTCGACAACGTGTGGCAAGAACCAAAAATCACATATTTTTGGATTCGGCCGCCAGCCTAAAGAATTAAATGGCT
The DNA here is from genome assembly GCA_965204045.1 of Gammaproteobacteria bacterium. Classification (GTDB taxonomy): domain Bacteria; phylum Pseudomonadota; class Gammaproteobacteria; order Eutrophobiales; family Eutrophobiaceae; genus JAAXHV01. The sequence goes on along the minus strand of CBDBDW010000002.1, from coordinate 1,470,700 downwards.
GCCCATTGTGAAACAAATCACCAGTTAGAGAAGATGCTGTATCGGCTAACAGCTGGCAGGATTTACGGTGTTCCATTAGTTCGTCAAAATCCGACGCTGTTAATGGTGTGGATTTAGCTTTGCTGATCAGTGCGGCTAATGGGTTGGCGTCGATACCTATGGCGTGACGTTTAAGTTGAAGTGCTTCTAAAAGGGTCGTTCCACTTCCACAGAAAACATCAGCTATTGTCTCCCCTACCGATGATAACTCCTGAATTAGTGTATTCGGTATTTGTGGGATAAATTTTGCCGGGTATGGATGCAGGTTATGTGTCATATAATTTGTTTTAGCGTCCACAAAGTCCCAATCTATATTTTCCAGTCTGGCGATTGAAGTCTTACCTTCAAGTGAATAGTCTTTTGTAACATCCCTTTCGTCGAAATTGACAAAGTCTGCGTATTCCGGTTGAAAGTGAACGCGGATTCCGGTTCAAAGTGAACACCGATTCCGGTCAAACGTGAACACCTGTTCCGGTTCATCGTGAACACTGATTCCGGTTGAACGTGAACACTTTCCGGGCAGTGCCGGAATCGGTGTTCACAACCCCGGAATCGGTGTTCACAACCCCGGAATCCGCGTTCACGTTGAACCGGAATCACCCCCAACGCATGGGACTTGTAACCCGGTGGTACGTTGTTTCTTTTTTTGGGAGCAACCTGCCATGTCCAACAAGAGAACGACCATGCGTAAACTACGAGAGATTTTACGGCTCCGGCTGCAAGCCGGCCTGTCCATCCGCGCCATCAGCCGCAGCACCAAGCTGAGTGTCGGCGGGGTACAGAAACTCCTCAGCCGGGCCGAGACCCTGAGCCTGACCTGGCCGCTGCCGGCCGAGTTGGACGAGGCCCGCCTGGCCGAGCTGTTCTACCCCGGCGCCGATACCCGCACCAGCCCGCGCCGCGAGGCGCCGGACTGGGCCGCGGTCCATGAAGAACTGAAGCGTCCCCATGTCACCAAGCGACTGGTCTGGGAGGAATATACGCAACAGTATCCGAACCGGTGCTACAGCTACTCCCAGTTCTGCGACCGTTACCGCCACTGGCTCGGGCAACAACAGCGCACCATGCGCCAGACACACAAGGCCGGCGAGAAGTGCTTTGTGGACTACAGCGGGGATACCGTGCCCGTCATCGATGCCGGCACCGGCGAGACACAACCGGCACAACTCTTTATCGCCGTCCTCGGCGCGTCGGACTACACCTTCGCCGAGGCCACCTGGACCCAGACCCTCCCCGACTGGCTCGGCAGCCATACCCGGGCCGTGACCTGCTTCGGCGGTGTCCCCGCCGCCATCGTCCCGGATAACCTGCGCAGCGGCGTCAGCCGGGCCTGCCGCTACGATCCCGACATCAACCCCAGCTACCAGCAGTGGGCCGAGCACTACCAGACGGCCATCCTGCCGGCGCGGCCACGCAAACCGCGCGACAAGGCCAAGGCCGAGCAGGGTGTGCTGCTGGCGCAACGCTGGATCCTGGCCCGCCTGCGCCATCATCAGTTCTTCGCCCTCGATGAGTTGAACCGCCATATCGCCACCCTGCTTGAAGACCTCAACCACCGGCCCTTCAAGCGCCGGCCCGGCTCGCGCCACGCGGCCTTTGAGACCCTCGATAAGCCAGCCTTGAAGCCGTTGCCCCCACAGCCTTACGAGTATGTCCACATCAAGCCGGTGACCATCCATATCGACTACCACGTGCAATACCAGCAGCACTACTACTCCGTGCCGCACCAGTACGTCGGCGAGCGGGTCGAGTTACAGGCCTCTGACAGTTTGATTGAACTGTACTTCCGGCAACGCTGCATCGCCACCCATGCGCGCCGGGACGGGTACGGCTTCACCACCCACCCGGCCCACATGCCCGAACGCCACCGGGCGCAGCAGCAATGGTCCCCCGAGCGCCTCCAACGCTGGGCTGCCCAACTCGGCCCCGACGTGCACACCTGGGTCCGCCACCAACTCGAACGCCGGGCCCACCCCGAGCAGGCCTACCGCACCTGCCTGGGGCTGCTCCAACTCAGCAAACGCTACCCCGACAGCCGCCTCAACGCCGCCTGCCGCATCGCCAACCAGGCCGGCCTCGTGCGCCTCAAACAGGTCAAACACCTGCTGGAGTCAAACCAGGACCGGCTGCCTGATACCCCCGGCGCAGACACCCCGACCACCCCCCCGCTGCCCCAGGACCATGAGAATGTCCGCGGGCCGCACCACTTCAACTGACGGAGAGAACACCATGACCTCAACCACACACACCCTGACACGCCTGCGCGACCTGCGCCTGCCCGGCATGGCCCAGGCCCTCACCCAACAAACCGAACAGCCCGCCACCTATGACCCCCTGCCGTTCCTCGACCGCCTCGCCCTCCTGGTCGAGTCCGAGTGCCTGCAACGGGAACAACGCAAACAGGACCGCCTGCTGCGCCAGGCACGCTTCAAACTGCGCGCCACCCTCCAGGACATCGACTACCAACACCCGCGCAACCTGGCACAGGCACAGGTGGCCACCCTGGCCCAGGGCGAGTGGCTGCAACGCAACCGCAACCTGCTTATCACCGGCCCCTGCGGCTCAGGCAAAACCTTCATCGCCTGCGCCCTCGGCCACCAGGCCTGCCGGCAGGGCCATACCACCCGCTACTTCCGCCTCGCCCGCCTGTTCCTCACCCTCACCCAGGCCAAGGCCGACGGCAGCTACCACAAACTCCTCAACCAGCTTGCCCACACCCGGCTGCTCATCCTCGATGACTGGGGCATGGAAACACTGACCAGCGCACAGCGCCACGACCTCATGCACATCATGGATGACCGCTACCAGGCCGCCTCAACGATGATGGTCAGCCAAATGCCGGTAGATCAGTGGTACGCTGTCATCGGCGATAACACCCTCGCCGACGCCATCCTCGACCGGCTTATCCATAATACCCACCGACTGACCTTAAAGGGGGAATCCATACGAAAAAAACAGGCCGCTATTGACTCATCGTGAACACTTGAGGTAAAAAACACAAACACGCCATGCGTTGCGTTAACAGGTGTTCACTTTGAACCGGAACAACTGTTCACGTTCAACCGGAACCAGTGTTCACATTCGCCGGAATACGCACAAAGTCTACAATTGCTGCTGCTTCCCTCGCTGAGAAAACTCTCCAGCCGCGGCGGTCGCGGCTCGGTTCGGGTAGCTTATTTTCTCGAAGCCAACGCAAAAGGGTATCCCGATGGACGCCCGCCATAGCTGCGACCTCAGATGTGGAATAAATTTCCTTCACTATTACCTATAGGCAACTATAGTCACATAGCTATCTATAAAGCCAGATTTTTTCTTTTCAGTCAAGTGGTTTATTAGGATAAATATATCTATTCGCAAGGCGATTTATACGACCAATGCGATTGAATCCCTGAACAGCGTGATCCGCAAGGCCGTCAACAAGCGCAAGCTGTTCCCGTCTGACGATCCGGCCCGGAAGGTCGTGTACCTGGCGATTATGGATGCGTCAAAAAAATGGACCATGCCGATCCGGAACTGGAAGGGCGCGCTGAACCGGTTTATCATTGAGTTTGAGGACCGGCTGATTGACTATGTGTAACCGGCGGTTTACACAGAAATATTTACAGTCCCTTTACAGTCCCGAATACTTTGACTCTTCTGTGAATATACGGCCGAGGCCGACTTTATTCTTGAATTGCCATTGAAGTTGTTGCCCAAGCCCTTGCATGTCCGGGTAAATGTGCCAAGGATCAATGCCATACTTGTATAAACGCCGACGAAAACTGTGGACTTTATCTGATGGAATAACGATACTCTTCAAGCCCTCACGATAGAATATTTGGTCGGTTGAGGATGAATTGTGAAAAGCCCCCTTTGTGCACGAATTCGATCAAAGGCTAGAGGGGCGGAAAAACGTCCTTCACGTCTATTGTCCAGTGGATTTTCATCTTTTTGGTCCACTTCATGTATGTATTGAGAATATTTCAACGCGTACACAACTCGGTCTTCGTCTGAATCACCTTCCAGTGCGAAAAAACTGCCGCCAGAGGGCTTGAAGACCAATCAAGAAGCCGTGTTGGTACTCCGATATGTTGTGCATACGCTAACCAGTGCCAATCATCGAAACTTGAACCAGATACAAGGGCTATGGCGCGTTTCTTGAATTCATTGAATAAGTTTCTTTCCTGTTCAAGCTTGTATGGGCCGAAGACTTTTTCTCTGCCTATACTTGGGATTGGATAATGAAGAGGCGAGGTAACCCCTCGAAAAATCCAAGAAGTATCTCGCATACTTTCGAGCCTACGATGCAAATTACCCCAGCTTCGAACCTCCTCATGTCCATCGTCGATAGCTTTTCTTATCTGATCTTGAGAGAGCTGTTTTGTCATTTTCACTATCATTTATATTACCGAATTATGTGATATGGGCCCTAGCCCTTTTTTCCACAAGCAGTTTAGAAAATAGCTCATATCAGGCCTACGCAGCCTACGACAGGGAAATTCCTAAACGGCAGGTGAATCAGGGTACGGGGAGGGATCAACAGAACCTTATGATGGTAAGATAGCCTTTCATCCCGTGTAACTTCCCGACGTCGACCGTTAACTCGCTCGCCTGTATTTCAAACGACGATTGTCGAACGCTGGTAATGTCCCTTCCAGAATATCGACTACGGTCTGGTTAATCTGAGAATCTTCGATTGATCCCGAGAAAAAGTCAAACTCGTGCTTTCCCTCCTTCTTGTCTATTGATACATGAATGATCTGTTCAGCATCAGCGACAACAGCAAGATTGGGGTTATGCGTGACAAGCACAATCTGACGTCGCTTCTTCGCCTGTTTGATGAAGGTAACAAGAATCTCGTAGACACTCTTGTTATCCAGATTATCTTCTGGTTGATCGATAATCAGAGGAATATCTTGGCGGTCTAGCATGAGATAGAAAATTAACAGCAAACCACCGCGTTCTCCTGGTGACAGCTCACTCAAGTCTTTTTGATCGACCTTTAAATCGTATTTGGGTATGAGATAGTCAAAGCCAAACAAGTAGTCGTACAACTCAACAACTGGTTCTTCTTGGTTCTTCATCTGTTTGAAAATATCGCGACCTCTGTCATCAGAATCCGGTAGCCCGTCCCGCCGGTCAAAGTGGAGTGCTTCCACAATAGCGTCAAGAGCTTCGAATACTAAGGTTTCGTTTTCCCAGTCATCCACGACCTCGCAAAAACCACGTAACATGGCTCGAGCCTCTTCAGTGCCATGAAAGCTCCCTTTCTTAACTTGATTTATGTAACCGAGAAATGTATCAATAAAGTCAGGAGCAAATCTCAAACCAGCATCTATGGAAATTAAATAGCCGCCAAGGTCATCGCGGCATTTTGCGATCTCCGCGTCAATGGATTGTTTTATTGCATCATAGAAGTGTGTGAAATTTTTCTTCTTTTGGAACACTGCCTTGCTGATCTGTATTTGCTCTGCTCGCGCCTCCTGAAGTTTGGTCGGGTAATATGTTTTGATGTTCTCAAGTTCTTTCTCCAGTCCCCTAAGGCTGTCTACAGACGGATTCTCTTCGTCACCACGAATCTCTTTTTCTTGCGAAGTCCAAGTCGCGAGTTGAGCAAGATACTCCTGATATTCACGCGCAGGTTTAGCCTGACGTTCTATAGGGAACCTCTATTAATTCAGTGTAATGATATAATACGGAGTACTGATTTCAACCCATACTGTCCTGTTTGAGGGTGCTGCCATGAAGAAGACTCAAGACCTGTTCGGTTCCTTTTTTGACTTGCAGGACGCCCGTTTGACGAAGCTGAAAGACCCGCTGGTGCAGTTGGAGGAGGTGGTGGACTGGGCGGCATTCCGTCCGTTGCTGTCCCGTCTCCGACCCACGGAGCGCAAGAGCAATGCGGGCGCCCCGCGCCGGGACGAGGTACTGATGTTCAAGGGGTTGGTGATACAGCACTTGTACGGCTTGAGTGATGAGCAGTTGGAGTACCAGGTAGAGGACCGGCGCAGTTTCCAGCGGTTCCTGGGGTTGGACAATGTCCATCGGGCGCCGGATGCGAAGACGTTCCGGGCGTTTCGGGAGCAGTTGGTGAAGTTGGGCCTGATGGAGGCGTTGTTCGAGCAGTTTGCCGGGCAGTTGGAAGCGTTGGGGTACCGGGCGCGCAAGGGGCAGTTGGTGGATGCGTCCCTGGTGCCGGCGCCGGTGCAGCGCAACACGCGCGAAGAGAATGCCAAGGTCAAGGCCGGGGAAGTGCCTGCGGACTGGGAGCAGGCGGACGCCAAGCCGAAGCGGCGTCAGAAGGACGTGGAGGCGCGTTGGACGAAGAAACGCGGCACGAGTCATTACGGGTACAAGAACCACGTGAACGTGGACAATGCGCACAAGCTGGTACGCAAGTATGATGTCACCGCGGCCAACGTGCATGATTCGCAGTTATTGGATGACCTGCTTGATGAGGACAACAGCAGCAAGGCCCTCTGGGCGGACAGCGCCTACCGGTCTGAAGAGCAGGAGCAGCGTTTGCGGGAGAAGAAGTATCGCAGTCACATCCGGCGCAAGGGCAGCCGTAACAAGCCGTTGACGATACGGGAGCAGCAGGGCAACCGCACCAGGGCAAAAGTACGGGTGCGGGTGGAGCACGTGTTCGGGGCGCAGTGTGCGACCCGTGCCAAGCTGGTCCGGTGTATCGGGCTCAAGCGCAGTGCGTTGGCCATCGGGATGATGAACCTGGTGTACAACATGCGCAGACTGTGTTACCTGCAAGGGGTCGGTGCGCCTGCTTGACGGGAAACAGGGATAAAACGGTGTCAAAACGACACCTGAGGGCGATAAAACGGCCCGATGACGGGCGTATTGAGGTGATGCGGGTCTCTGCGCACCTTACTATAGACAAATATATGAAAAAGGAACCTGCTCAGACCTGAAATTATCAATTAATAGAGGTTCCCTATAAGCTTTGTCTTTGTTTCTTCAAGACTCGCCTTCTTGCAGACGATACTTGTTGTTTTCGCGACTTCAATTGCTATGTCAACATTTTCCTGGCCCCTAAATCGCTCTGTTATATCTTCCGGTGCTGCAAGGAGGTCGTCAATTTTCTCAGACCTATGTTCCTTATCAGAAATGAGCCTATCTAGCTTACTGTAGTCAATTTCAAGCTTCACGATATCGTCAAACGAAAGCCCCGCAGACTCCAATGTTAAACCGCACGTTGACTTGAGATCAGTCAACCTCCCCGCTTCACGTTCAATTGCTTGCCGCACCTGACGAAGCTCTTGGGCTACACGTTTCACCCCTTGTCGTTCATCACCAAGCTGCCTGATTGTCTCAGTACACTCTCCGATTTCCTGTGTAAGCCCTTCAATTTCCGTTGCCTCTGTCGCTGTGGAATCCTGCTCTGCTGGCTTCGTCATTTCAGGCGGGCGGGCAGATTCGTGCGCGGCCAATTCTCCCTGTTTTAAACGAATTTTCCCCCTGATTTCATTTTCATAGTCTGCAACAAGCTTCTTCTCCACTGAAACAACCTCTTCATTCGCCAAATGCAGATCGTGTTTGGCGTTCACTATGTCCTCATCGGCTTGTCGTGTCAGATAAGCGATCAGAGCATCGAGACTGTTTTGACCATAACGATCCGCGTCCTTCACGTAACGGAAAATCACCTCGTTCAACGTCACCCTGAATTCGTCATCGGCGATATTCGCGCAAATCCTTTCCAGATACTTCTGCGGCAGGTATTCCACTTTTTGCGGCAGATTACGAACTATCTTGTCATCAAGAGTTTTTCGATCCGATACTCCGTCGTACCAGATGAGCGTTCCCAAAAAATTTCTTGCACATCCTCTCTTGAGGAACTTTTCACTGTTTAGGAAAGAAAACAACTCATCGGGACTGCGCCCTGAGCCTTCAGCTGTCTGGTTATAGCTGTTGCCCAAGAGGCCGATGATGTCAGTTACGGCACTCTTCCCACTCCCTTTGTACCCAATGATCGCAACAAGCTCTTTTCCAAGAAGAATTTTTTCATCGTCAAACCAGGAGCCGTGCTGTCCTTGATATCCGTCGATACAAGTTACGTGGAGTGCGTCAATATATTTCGTCTTGTTTTCACGGACTCGCCGTTCGATCTCTGGTTCCTCGCAAATAAGAATTCTGTTTTGCGGTTCGAATATGATCTGTTTCAACCCTTCGAATGTAAGATCGGCTTTGATCCAGGTCGGCTTAAGTACGATACCGTCCGAGTCGGAGACAACTTGCCCCAGCCGTTCATCAAGCTCCTTAAGGGAATGAGCATCACAACCGGAGAGAACGGGCTTAGGATCGAAATGCTCCGATTTGTCTTCCCCGCGTTCGCAGTTGAGATAGTGCTTAACGTTTGCAGCGTTGCCGAAAAATCCGTCACTAAACTTGTCGATTTCGTCCGTAATGAGAAGTTTTCGTTTCTTCCCCTTCTCAGGGCGGATACCATCGTTGTTAGCGGCCGTTATGATCAGGAGATAATCAAGTAAATCAGCATCTCTACCATAAGTCTCCTCGAGTGCTTCACGTATGAATTCCCGTGTTGTCGTTGCTTCTTCAAAGTGGCGCCTTTCGGTTAGTTCAGAGGCCGGTATATATCGACCGCTCTCACTTTCTGTCTTATTGGTCTTTAGCGACCGAAGAAAGGACCTAATCCTCGTTTCGTAATCAGGACGAAACGGATTGAAAAGAAGGTGTGTATTGACCTCCTCCTGCGCCTTATTGACGACATAACCTGTTCGCAGTTCGATATTGGGCAGAAATAATTTTTCGGAATTGGGGTGCCGCTTATAAAACTCGGCTGAAGCGTGAAAGTATCCATCAGCAGAAAAATAGTCTGTAATACCGAATGCCACCACGTCCGACTCATGCAGCTTTCGGCAATATTCATCCCATAAGTCACCGTCATCGACCCTAAACTGGTCGTTGAGTTTGGTACCGGGTGCATGGAGATGCAAATCCCACTTTCTCCACTCCGACCCGCGTGGCCATTTCTTTGTCATGACGGAAAATTACAAAAAGCCAAAATCCACTGTGATTGATCGTCAATGGCGTCCCCGTTCTTCCATGATCCTCAGATGTTCTTCTCCTGAACAAGCAGGTTTTGTATATGCCGTATATAAACACCAGGCAAAAAAAAGCCGCCAAGGTAGCGCTTCAGAGAGAGGCGTGGCAGCTGTTATTAAACTGATATTAATATACTCTTGGTTTAATGTCAAAACATTTTATTTTTGCGATTTATATCTCTAATTACCTAATACCAGAGTGCATCTCTATTCCAAGAATCCCTATTCCAAGAACTTGAAACGTTTTATTCGATTTGATATATCTTTAGCCATAATAAGAGAGATTATTATGGCGATAGATATTGGGATACTCTCATTTTTAATCAAAGCAGAAGAATATTTTGGTAAAACTGTAGTCAAGTGGTTTCTCGGGCTCGTTTTCTTTGCCACAGTTATTTTGTTAATCGATGCTATTATACCTGTTTTGTTTAAATGGTCAGAGCATTTAGCAGAATTGATTGGTCGTTTTGTTGCTCCAGATTTCTTAAATTACATTATAGGTAGTGTTTTAAGAGTTGTATTTTATCTTCCTGCTGGAATTATTGCTGTTTATATAGCTAGTCTCCTGGTTGGTAAAAGGCTCAGTAAGACATTATCAGAAACAAAAAAGCTACTAATACTTGCGCAAAATAAATACGAAGAAGGATTGAAATTAGAAAAAGAAGGAGCAATGGCATTAGAAGAATCTAAGCGGCTCAATGAGCTTAGTAATCAAAAATTAGAAGAAGCAAAGGCAATATTACTTGAACGTTCGAGTGAATAAATGGGTTTTACTATTGCTAATTTCCCTTCAAGTAAACGCCGAGGATAATACGAATATTTTGAGTATTTCAGAAGTACGAAAGGAATTGTATATTCATGTGGCTCAACCATGTGTACAAGGAATTATGGATAGTCCTACTCCTCCAGATAGCAAATTCGAAATTTTGCCAGATGTCGATAAATTTATCGAAGATATAATTGATTGGAGATCCAAAACTGCCACTGATTACACGGCAAGGCTGCCACCGATTTCACACGAAAGCTGCCACCTGCATAATCCGCCCGAACGTGAACACCTGTTTCGGTTGAACGTGAACACTATTGAGGAATTGTTTGGCGCGGCACGGGCAGTCCGCATCGAATCAAGAGGGTCACCTATGCCACGTCGGCCTGACCATGCAACGCTCGCAGTGCGTGTTCCGGGTCTGCATGCAGGATTTTCAGCAGCGCCCTGGCTGGGCCAGCAGGCGTCCTGCGACCCTGTTCCCAATTTTCCAGTGTGCGCTTGCTCACGCCAATCAGCGCGGCAAATTGCTTCTGGCTGAGGCCGGTATTCATGCGAATCTGTTTTACCTCCGGCTCGGTGAACCGGATTACCCTGCCGGGCGCCAACTCGCCATGAACTATCCGGTCCATCTCGTGCATGCTTTTGAGCAGTTCATTTTTCATCGGTCCACCTCTTTGCGATTAATTTCGCTCTCAATAAATTCCGTGGATTCTATGGGCACAATACTGAATTATCCAGTTTTATAAATAGCAACTGATTTATAGTTGCGCATGAAGCTGAATTTCCATACAATCCAACTATGGGAAGGCGTGATAAATTGAAAGCCAGATTGTTGGACGGCAGACGAGCTGTTACATGGAAGGAATTAGGCACGTTATTGAAGTCGCTGGGCTATAAAGAGATCCAGGGGGATGGTTCAAGGGTAAAATTCGACAACGGCAACCCGGACGATACAATCAATTTGCATCGGCCACACCCGGGCAACCAGGTAAAACATTATGCAGTCAAACTGGTCCTGGAGAAATTGACACGAGCGAAGATGTTATGAGTTTATTCAGATACAAGGGCTTTTACGGTTCTGCACAAGCCAGCGTAGAGGATCATTGTCTGTTCGGAAAACTGGAATTCATCGAACCGCTGGTCAGCTATGAAGGTCAAAACATTGAAGAGTTGGAGCAGGCATTCAAGCACGCAGTGGATGACTACCTGCTTGATTGTGAAAAGCTTGGCAGGGAGCCGGCCAAGCCATGCAAAGGTTCATTCAATGTGCGTATTGGTCCGGAATTGCACAGGCATGCGCTTATCGCGGCAAAGGAAAACAATCTTAATCTGAACGAATTCGTTAAGCGGTCTATTGAGCAGGCCGTAAAATAGCAATCCTGAGCTATCCTGAATCAAGCAGCTTCATTTATGGATATTTCTACATGCCGCCCTACCCTGGCCAGCATATTAATCAACTTGTCGGCAGAAAATAACTCGATAAATAAGAAGATATTTGGGGTCAGAGTAAAAATTCTGCGAATTTCTTACTCTGACCCCACAAATCCCCTGGATTTATCGGCGCAAATCTGCGTCATCTGCGGATAATTATTCCGTATAACGGGAGGTGATCGGGTAGCGCCGGTCGCGGCCGAAGGCGCGTTCGGTGATCCTGACGCCGGGGGCGGCCTGGCGGCGCTTGTATTCGTTCCTGTCCACCAGCCTGACCACCTGGCAGACCGTATCCCGGTCATAACCGTCAGCGATGATCTCGGCCGGTGTGCGGTCCAGTTCGATGTATTTCTCCAGTATCGGGTCGAGCACGTCGTAACCTGGCAGGGAATCCTCGTCTTTCTGGTCGAACCGCAACTCCGCGGTGGGCGGGCGGTCGATGATCCGCTGCGGGATGATCTCCCCGTCCCGGTTGCGCCAGCGGGACAGTTCGTATACCAGTATCTTCGGCACGTCCTTGAGCGGGGCAAACCCGCCTGCCATGTCCCCGTACAGGGTTGCGTAACCCACCGCCATCTCGCTCTTGTTGCCGGTGGTCAATACCAGTTTGCCGGTCTTGTTGGAAACCGCCATGAGCAGCAGGCCGCGGCAGCGGGCCTGGATGTTTTCTTCCGTTGTATCTACGGGGAGATCCTTGAAAATCGGCTCCAGAATTTCCGTAAAGGCTGAGAACGGTTTCTCGATACTCACGATATGGCAGGCAACACCCAGGCGCTCAGCCATTTCCTGCGCGTCCTCGACGCTCATGTCCGCGGTGTAGCGTGACGGCATGAGCAGCACTTCCACGTTCTCCGGACCGAGCGCGTCCACGGCGACGGCCAGGGTCAGCGCCGAGTCGATGCCTCCCGAGAGACCGATGACCGCGCCCTTGAACCCGTTTTTCGATACGTAATCCTTAACGCCGAGCGCCAGCGCCCGGTACACGCTTTCGTTAAAGCCCGGGGGCGCAGGTTGCGGCGATCCGGCTTCCAGGACCAGGCGGCCGCGCACACGTTCCAGGTCCACCAGGTACAGGCCCTGTTCGAACTGCGGCGCCCCGAAGACGAATTCCCCGTTACCGTTCACGACCAGGGAGCCGCCGTCGAATACCAGTTCATCCTGGCCGCCGACCAGGTTGACGTAAATAATGGCGATATTGTGGTCCATGGCGCGCCTGCACAGCAGTTCCTCGCGCACGGCGGCCTTGTCGGTGTGGTAAGGCGAGGCGTTGATATTGATCAGCAATTCCGCCCCTGCCTGCGCCGCTTCCCGCGCGTGGTCTTCGGTCCACAGGTCTTCACACACGCTCAGCGCGATCTTGAAGTCAGGCGTTTCAACCAGGTTCAGGTCCTTTCCCTCGGTAAAATAGCGCTTTTCGTCAAATACCCCGTAATTGGGCAGGTTCCTTTTGTGGTAGGTGGTGACGATCTTCCCGTCCCGGACCAGGCTGCAGGCGTTATACAGACACTCTCCGGCTGCGAGCGGGTAGCCGAGGATCACGTCTATGCCCTGCGTTGCGCGCAGTACCCGCTGCAGGGCCTGTTCCACCTGCACGTGGAAATGGGGGCGCAGCAGCAGGTCTTCCGGCGGGTAGCCGGTCAGGGCAAGTTCGGGGAAAATTACGGTATCGGCGCCGGCGCTGTCCCTGGCCCGGTCTATGTATTCAAGGACCAGTTCCGTATTGCCGTCTATATCTCCGACACATACATCAACCTGTGCAATAGCGACACGCTTCATAATATTTGCTGTGTGATATCAGGGGTCAGAGTAAAAAGTCATGTAAGCCGTTTATCAAAATCCAGGGGTCAGAGTAAAAATTCTGCGAATTTCTTACTCTGACCCCAAGTATACTGTTCACTTTAACCTTGCCGCGATGGCCTCTCCCAGCGCGGCCGGCGACCTGACGGTCGTGACGCCTGCGGCATCGAGCGCGGAGAACTTGTCCCCGGCCGCGCCCTTGCCGCCCGAGATGATCGCGCCGGCATGGCCCATGCGCCTCCCCGGCGGCGCGGTGACGCCGGCGATATAACCCACGACGGGCTTACTCACATGTCGGCCGATGAATTCCGCGGCTTCCTCTTCGGCGCTGCCGCCGATCTCGCCGACCATGATGATGCCGGTGGTGGCGGGGTCCTGCTCGAACAGGGCCAGACAGTCAATGAAATTCATGCCCTGCACCGGGTCGCCGCCGATGCCGATGCAGGTGCTCTGGCCCAGGCCGGCCTGCGTGGTCTGGTGCACCGCTTCATAAGTCAGCGTGCCTGAGCGGGAAACGATGCCGATGCAACCAGGCTGGTGTATATGGCCCGGCATGATGCCTATCTTGCATTCTCCCGGTGTGATGATGCCGGGGCAGTTGGGACCGATCAGCCTCACGTCCGGGCACAGGTCGATGCTGGCGCGGGCCCTGACCATGTCGATAATCGGGATGCCTTCGGTGATGCAGATGATGGTCTTTATCCCCGCCTGTGCGGCCTCGGTAACGGCCTCCGCCGCAAATGCTGCCGGGACCATGATCATGCTGGCGTCCGCCGCGGTCTCAGCGACCGCTTCCTCGACGGTATCGAACACGGGCCGGTCCAGGTGGGTCTGCCCTCCCCGGCCCGGGGTGACGCCGCCGGCCACCTGCGTGCCGTATTCGATCGCCTGCTCGGCATGGAACGTGCCCTGGCGCCCGGTGAAGCCCTGGACGATCACTCTTGTTTTGCTGTCTACCAGGACCGCCATCAGTTCTCTCCCCGGCTTACCGTGACCACCTTGTCCGCGGCGTCGCTCAGTCCGTCCGCCGAGATGATACTGAGACCGCTTTCATTGAGCAGCGCCTTGCCTTCATTGACCCGGGTGCCTTCCAGCCGCACCACTACGGGAATATCCAGCCCGGTTTCCCTGACCGCGCTGATGATGCCCTCCGCGATCAGGTCGCAGCGTACAATGCCGCCGAAGATATTGACCAGGATCGCCTTCACCTTGGCGTCGGACATGATCAGTTTGAAGGCTTCGGCAACGCGTTCCGTCGTCGCGCCGCCGCCCACGTCCAGGAAATTGGCGGGTTCGCCGCCGTGCAGTTTTATGATGTCCATGGTCGCCATGGCCAGGCCGGCGCCGTTGACCATGCACGCGATATCACCGTCCAGCGCGACGTAATTCAGGTCGTATACCTTGGCCCTGTTCTCCCTGGCGTCTTCCTGGCTGGGGTCGCGCCAGCTTTCCAGTACCGCCTGGCGGTACAGGGCGTTGTCATCGACGCTTACCTTGGCGTCCAGGGCCTCCAGGTCCCCGTCCCGGGTGATGACGAGTGGGTTTATTTCGACCAGGCTCAGGTCCTTGTCGACAAACAGCCGGTACAGGCCCGACAGGATTTCAGCCAGCTGTTTGCCCTGGGAACCGTTCAGGCCCAGGGAAATGGCCAGGGCGCGGCACTGGTACTGCTGCAGGCCCATTACCGGGTCGACGGCAAACGTGAAAATCTTTTCCGGCTGGGTGGCCGCCACCTCTTCGATGTCCACTCCGCCGGCGGCGGAAGCCATCACCGCAATGCGGCGCTCACTCCTGTCCACCAGCATGCCCAGGTACAGTTCGTCGGCAATATCCGACAGGGCTGAAACCAGCACGCAGTTCACCGGTTTGCCCTCGGCCCCGGACTGTTTCGTGACCAGGACGGCGCCCAGCAGGTTCTTTACGTAGTCCTCCAGTTCATCCTTGCCGTTGACCAGCCTGACTCCGCCGGCCTTGCCGCGCCCCCCGGCATGGACCTGGGCCTTTACCACCCAACTGCTGCCGCCCAGCTCCGCGGCGGCGTCCAGCGCGTCCTTGACGGAATGGGCGGGTTTTCCTTCAGGCACAGGGATGCCGTACTCCGAAAAAAGAATTTTTGCCTGGTACTCATGCAGGTTCATTTCCTGTATTCTCCTGTTGATACTGTCTGTGTATGGCGGGCGGTACTCTTTCCAGGTGATATTGTCATGTTCAGCGGGTCGGGAAGCGGTTGAGCGCAAGACGCGCCGCGCAGGGAATGGCGAGTCCTTGCCAAGCGGCGCAACGACGCGGGCGACCGCTTCCCGGCCCGCCCGCAGGGAGCCAGGCAGAGGCTCCAATCCTGCGTTGCAGCCCTTGGCAAGGACTCGCCATTCCCTGCGGACTGCGCCTTGTCTTGAAGCCTCTGCCTGGCTCTGAACATGACAATATCACCTGGAAAGAGTACTAGTCCGGAATTGTTAAAAATGTTACGCCTGTTGATTATCATCCTGCTGCTGGTGTTGCTGTTCGCCCTGATCAAGCGGTTCCTTCCGGGGAAGCCGCCCCCGCAGGACGAGCCGCGCATCGCTAAAATAGTCCGTTGCGATTATTGTCAAATCTACATCCCGCATACTTCTGCGATAAAACATGCCGAGCGTTACTATTGCTGTGATGAACACAAATTGATGGGGTCAGACAGCGGGGCATAGTCTATCACCGGTTACGGATGGGTGTATACCTTACAAGGTGTCGCCTGCGGCGATGGTTTGATCGACTGGATTCCTGCATTCGCAAATGACGATAACGAGGTTCGTCATTCCCTATATGGACTCCTCCCGTTTTGCAAGTAGGCACGAATCGATAGTGAAGGCAGACTGCGGTCGTATATACGGACTCTGATTGGGGTGCGACCCCTGGCCCAAGATGTGTTCGCCCCTTCAGCCCTCTTCGGCGCAACGGCGTTCTCACGCCGCGGGAATGAGCAGGGTCCCTGAAGGTGGGTCTGACCACTATCACGTTGTGCCGTCTTGCAAGGAAATAACATAAACGCTGACGCCTCTCTCCCGGCTGGCCGTTCAGGCGGCGGCCACTGCCGCCGGCGGGTTGCCCGACAGCTGGTTGGCATGGCCCGGATCGTACTCCGTCCGGTAACGCAGCATAGCCCAGGCGGTACGCACGGTTTTGTTTGCCAGGGCCACCGCCGCCCGCCCGGCGCCACGCCGGGCCGCCAGGTCTTTGAGCCACACCTCAACGTCATTACGGGGTTCCCGCCGCGCCAGCGCCTGGAGTACCGCATGGGCGCCGGTAATGAGCGAGGCACGTAAGCGTTTGTCCCCGCTGCGCTTGCCAATCGACCCCAGGCGCACCTTGCCCCCACTGCTGTGCTGCTTGGGGGTCAAGCCAATACAGGCCGCCGCGGCCCGACCATGCCGGTACGCCTGCCCGTCCCCCAGGGCAATATACAACCCCAACGCATTCTTGGGCCCCACCCCGGCCAGTGTCAGCAGCGACCGACACGCCGGCGTCACGCGCACTTGCTCTGCCAACTGCCGCTCCGCCTCCTGCAACGCCGCCGACTGCGCCTGCCATAACTGCCAGGCCAGCGCCAAGAGCGGGCGTAGCGACAACGGCAACCCGTTCTCCGCCTCCTCCAGCACGCGCGGCAACTCACGCCGTAACGCCGCCTCCCCCTTCGGCACCACTTCCCCAAACTCCGCCAGCAGCCCACGCAGCATGTTCCCCGTCGCCGTCAATTGGTCCGTCAGATGCTCCGCCACGCGTTTCTGACACTGCAGACTCTGTTGCTCCACCCCCATCAACCCCACCCCCGGCAATTCCTCCCGCTGCCCCGCACGGGCCACCGCTAACGCATCCCGCGCATCCGTCTTGTGGCCCTGACGGTACGGCAACACCCAACGCGGCGAGAGAATCTTCACCTGATGACCGAACGACTCCGCTAAGCGACCCCAATAGTGCGCACCCCCGCACGCCTCCAGTACCACCAAGGCCGGCGCCTGACGCACTAAATACGCCGACAACGCCGTCCGGCCCATCGCCTGGTTGCTCACCATCCGGTCCTGCTTGTCGACCACGCACACCTGAAACGTGTGCTTCGCTAAATCTATGCCGATTGTGTTAGTATCTCTCATCGTGGACTCCTCGTTGTTGGTTAAACAAAATTGCTTCTCCCCCCTTAACTACCATGATAAGGGGGGAGGAGTCCACACATCGGCGCAGGCGGGAATCCAGTCAAACAACAGGTCGCCGCAGGCGACACTTTATCCGCCGGAGCGAATGATTTCCATCAACAGATCATGCACCGCGGGGTTGCCCGCCACGATGTTGCCGGACTCCAGGCGGACTTCGCCGCTGTCCATGTCGCTGGCATAGCCGCCCGCTTCCCTGATCAGCAAGGCGCCGGCGGCAATGTCCCACAATTCCAGGCCGTATTCCCAGAATCCGTCCAGGCGGCCGGCGGCGACGTAGGCAAGGTCCAGGGATGCCGAGCCCGGACGTCTTATGCCGGCTGTGACTTTGGTCAATTGCCTGAATGTATCGAGGTAGGTATCGAGACGGTCCAGCGACCGGAACGGGAACCCGGTGCCGATCAGCGCGCCTTCGAGTGTTTCCCGGCGGGAAACGCGCATGCGCCGGTCATCCAGCCAGGCGCCCTCGCCCCGGCTGGCGGTGAACAACTCCTGGCGCAATGGGTCGTAAATGATTCCCTGGTCGAGGACCCCCTTGTGTTCCAGCGCAACCGAGATCGCGAACTGGGGAAAGCCGTGCAGGTAATTCGTGGTGCCGTCAAGGGGGTCGATGATCCAGCGGTATTCGCTGTCTCCCTGCGCGCCGCTTTCCTCGGCCAGGATGGCATGGTCGGGGTAAGCTTTGTTCAAAACGTCGAGAATGATGCGCTCGGCGCGGCGGTCGACCTCGCTGACGAAGTCGTTACGGCTTTTTTCGGCGACTTCGATGCCTTGCATGCGGTCCATGCACTGGATGATAAAATCACCTGCGGAACGGACCGCGCGGATTCCCATGTTCAACATCGGGTGCATTTTTTTCTCCTGCGGTTGTAAACTCCCGGTTCAGGGAATCGGTAAAGGAGGGTAACTATTCAGGGGCTATCCCCATAAACTTGGGCCATCGACCCTCGTAGAGAAGCCGCAAGGCCTCATCAGATGATACCCCATTTTTCCGGCAGGTTGAGAGATAGCTGCGGATCCGGGCAAAGATTTTTGCCCCAAGCTCTGAACGAAAGCAGCCGGAGATCTTCTGCTGGACTTTGCTCATGCGCAGGTCCCGTTCGCCTTGATTGTTGGTAAAGGGTACGTCCTGTTCCACCATAAAGCGCAGGACATCCTCCTCGAACTGAAGCACCCGTTCCAGCAGGCTTCTGGATTTGGATCGTTTCAGTCGACCTCGTTGTCCCTTATGCCGTTGTGACTCGTCCGGTGGTGGGCACTCGGTCTGTGCCACTTCCAGTAGTCGTCGGTATCGTTCCCTGAAGGCGTCAGCCTGCCTGGTGTTCAACGCACCGCCGGCCGTATCAACGGCCTTATTGATCTCCAGCAACAGGGCCTGCAGCTGTTGGGCCCACTGCTGTTTATCCTGCTCCCAGGCACGCTCCAACTCTCGCAGGTGGTGAGCATTGCACAAAGCATGGTCACAAGGAAGCTGGTAGTAGGGCTTCCAGTGGTCATGTACCAGGGTGCCGGTGTACTCGGGAAGGACGTCCATCGCCGCCATGGCGTCACCGCCGCGCTTGTCATGGGGCGCCAGCAGGGTCAGCGTGGCGCTGCATACGACATGTAGCCATTGTCGTTTTCCGCCGATGTTGATGCCGGTCTCGTCAGCATGAAGTAACGGCGCCGTCGATAGCGCCCGCTTTACCCAGTCCTCAAAGGGAGCCAGCTTCTCGTACACCTCCTGGTTAAAGTTGCAAGCGCTACCGGCGCTCAAGGAGATGCCGAACTGGTCGGCAAAGTGTTCCTCGACCCGCTTGTAGGGCAGGAGTTGGAAGTTGGACATGTAGACCGAGTGGATTTTGACCCCGGAGGCATACTGGGTCTTGACCTTCACCTGGTCCGGGAAGGGGGCGATAACTCGACGTCCCCGTTCATCCTCCAGAATTTCGGCCTGATACTCCGTAACCACCCGGGACATCCGGATATCGAACACCTGACGGCGCTCATGGCCGACACACTGGAAGTGCCCATCGCCGGGAAGCGTGGCACGGTCCACCTGAAGCAACTCGACCTGGTCCGGATCATCGACCAGTGCCAAGTGATGGCCGGTATGGCCTTGCCGGGCGCCGGGCTTGTTGTTGCCGTTGCTGCGCGTCTTCTTACGATTGGGGTCACTGGATGGGGGCTTGCTGCTGTTGCGACTATTGAGCCCCAATCGGTTCAACAGCAACGTGACCAGGGTCAACAACAGCTCCAGCGATGCACGTAGCGCCGGCGAGAGGTTTTTCTCCTCTTCGACCTGCTTTTTGACCTTGTCGAGGGTCGGTTCGACCTCGAGGGTGTCGATCTTCATGGGCCGGGCTACTCGAACCGCTCGCCCGCTTCCACCGCCATGATCGAGGAGAGGACGGCCAACCGTTCGGCAGGGGGCATGGCCTGATAGCGTCGCCCCCAACTGTGCGCCTTGCGCTTGATGCTCTGGCGGTGGGTGAAGTTGCGCCCCGCATAGGCGGGCCAGTGCACCCGACCCGGCGTGAAATTGAACCACAGCTTCTCAGTTCTGACCCCAGCCTGGTTCATCACCTGCAGTTCCAGGGTACGCCATTCCTCCAGCAGGTCGTCGTAGAGCGTTGAGGGGTAGCCAGAGAGGATCACTGAACAGGGTAGTGACTTGAGCAGTGCCAGCAGCTCGACATGATCGTGTTCCTCATACTCGAAACGGTAACGGCGCGCGGAGCGGCGGGTAGGGTGCAGATAAGGGGGGTCGCAGTAGAGCAGTGCACGACCGTGAAAGTCGAACTCCCGGAGAAACCGATGCGCACAGCCATGCACCTTCTCGACCGGATAGTGACACTCGAACCGAGCCAGTGGAGCAGGGTCAAGATCGATGGCGATGTTACGCAACGCCGGTGGCTTGCGCTGCATGATCGCTCCACCCCCAAGATGGGTCTCAATGTAGGTGTCATGTGGCGGCATCAGGGCAATGATCGGCTGGCACAGACCTGACGTCGCTTTGGAACCAAAGTAGTTGCTCATGACTGCATCACATTCTCTCATCGAGGATAGACCACAGCATAGATAGTTCTTCCTATGCTGTCAAGGGCAAATATAGGAAGGTTTTGGTTCAGTGGGTATGATTATGAATTGGTTCTGTGGAATGCGTTAGTAAAGTACCCCTGAATAGTTACAAAGGAGGCACATTATATGCCGGAAAAGGTAAAAATTGTCCTGGTAAATACGACACACCCCGGAAATATCGGCGCTACGGCCAGAGCCATGAAAACCATGGGCCTGGATCAACTGGCGCTGGTGGCCCCGCGGCACTTTCCCAGCGCGGAGTGCACGGCCAGGGCCGCGGGCGCGGACGACATTCTTGCCCGCGCCGCGGTGTTCCCGAGTGTTGAGGAAGCGGTCGCGGACTGCGGACTGGTGTTCGGCACCAGCGCCCGCACCAGGAGTATCGCCTGGCCGGAAGTTACGCCCGAAACCGCAGCAACGCAGATTGCCGGCACGGCCGGCGGCGCGGCGGTCCTGTTCGGACGCGAGAGTTCCGGCCTCTCCAACGAGGAGCTGGAAATCTGCCATGCCATGATCCGCATACCCACCAATGCGGAGTTCGCCTCGCTGAATATCGCTTCCGCGGTGCAGATCATCTGTTATGAAATCAGCAAGCAATGCCTTGCCCGGGAGACCGGTAGGGGGGACGGATTGAAATCCGTCCCCGGCAGCATTGGCGAGGACGCTGAATCCCCGGCCACGACCGGGGAGATGGAATACCTGTACGAGCATATCGAGCAGACGCTGATTGACATCGGTTACCTTGACCCCGAAAAGCCGCGCCGCCTGATGCGGCGTATCAGGCGTCTGTTCAACCGCGCCCGGCTGGACAGTAATGAATATAATATCCTGCGCGGGATACTGACGGCTATCGGCAAAGATGGTGGGAAGAGGGAATTGCCGTAGGCGCCCCTCCCCGTCATTCCGGCGAAAGCCGGAATCCAGTGAGATAAAGAGTCGCCTTCGGCGACACGATATTATACTGGATGCCGGGCCAAGCCCGGCATGACCCCTGAATTTTGCCGGATTAACTATTAGCCATTACAATAAGCAAAACCTGGAGGAGAAGTTAACGATGTCGAACATGGGCATACGGGATGCCAGGCGGCCTGCGGCCGATGCGCTGCTGCAGGATATCGCCGATTACGTACTGGGCGGGGCGGCCGCCAGTGAGGAAGCGCGCAGCACTGCGTTCTACTGCCTGCTGGATACGCTGGCCTGCGGCATGCTGGCGCTGAAGTTCCCGGCCTGCACCAGGCTGCTGGGGCCGGTGGTGCCGGGGGCGGAAATGCCGGACGGGGCGCGGGTGCCGGGCACGAACTACCGGCTGGAACCGGTGCAGGCGGCGTTCAACATCGGCGCCATGGTGCGCTGGCTGGACTTCAACGACACCTGGCTGGCCGCCGAATGGGGCCATCCGTCCGATAACCTGGGCGGCATTCTTGCCGCCGCCGACTATCTCAGCCGGAAGAATGCCGCTGCCGGGCAACAACCGCTGACCGTAGCGGACCTCCTTGACGCCATGATCCGCGCCCATGAGATCCAGGGTGTGCTGGCCCTGAAAAACAGTTTCAACGGCGTGGGCCTGGACCACGTCCTGCTGGTTCGGATCGCCAGCAGCGCGGTGGCGACGGCAATGCTGGGCGGCAACCGCGAACAGGTCGTCAACGCCGTGTCCAACGCCTGGATCGACGGCGGCGCGTTGCGCACCTACCGCCATGCTCCCAATACCGGTTCGAGGAAAAGCTGGGCGGCGGGCGATGCTACCAGCCGCGCCGTGCGCCATGCCCTGATCGCGTTGACCGGCGAGATGGGTTACCCGTCCGCGCTGAGCGCGGACCACTGGGGTTTCCAGGACGTGCTGTTCAAGGGCAATGAAGTCGTCGCGGAACGTCCCTTCGGCTGTTACGTCATGGAAAACGTCCTTTTCAAGATTTCGTTTCCCGCCGAGTTCCATGCCCAGACCGCGGTGGAAGCGGCGCTGGCCCTGCATGCACAGGTGCAGGACCGGCTCGATGAGATCGACAAGGTGGTCATGGAAACCCAGGAGGCCGGCGTGCGCATCATCGACAAGACCGGTCCCCTGGATAACCCGGCGGACCGCGACCACTGCATCCAGTACATGACCGCCGTCCCCCTGATTTTCGGACGCCTGCGCGCCGAGGATTACGAGGATGACGTCGCTGCCGACCCCCGTATCGACGCGCTCAGGGAGCGCATGCAGGTGACGGAAAACCGGCAGTTCACCGTCGATTATCACGACCCGGACAAGCGCGCCATAGGCAACTCGGTGCAGGTTTTGTTCCGGGACGGCTCCGCAACGGAGAAGGTCACGGTCGAATATCCCGTCGGCCACCGGCGCCGGCGCAGCGAGGGCATCCCCTTGTTGCTGGAAAAATTCAACAACGCGGTTGCCGGGCATTTCTCCGCGGCCCGGAAAGACGCCATCCTCGCAGCCTGCGCCGACCGGCAGGCACTGGAGGAGATGCCCGTCAACAACTTTACCGACCTGTGGGCCGGTGAGGGCCGGGACTCTTGACCGGCAGGCAGGACAACGTAAAGCGCACCTATTATTTCGGCAGCCAGATGTCCGAGGGCAGCCGGAACGACAGAAACCTGCTCGGCGGCAAGGGCGCCAACCTGGCTGAAATGACCAGCATCGGCCTTCCCGTCCCGCCCGGGTTCACCATTACCACCACAACCTGCGCCGAGTACTACCAGAACGGGGGCAAACTCCCCAAGGGTCTGCAGGGCAGCATCAAACTGAACATGACCCGGCTGGAGAAGGAAACCGGCAAGCGCTTCGGGCACGATGACAACCCCTTACTGGTCTCCGTCAGGAGCGGCGGCGCGGTCAGCATGCCGGGCATGCTGGATACCATCCTGAACCTGGGCCTGACGGACCGGTCCGTTGCAGGACTTGGCCGGCAGACGGGCAACCGGCGTTTCGCGCTGGACGCCTACCGGCGCCTGATCAACATGTTCGGCAACGTGGTCATGGGCGTAGAGCATGACCATTTCGAGGCCGTTTTCACACGCATCAAGCAGCAGTACGGCGTGACCGAGGATGCCGACCTCAACGAGGAGGGCCTGGAAAAGCTGATCTCAGCATACAAGAAGGTCTATAAACAACACAGCGGCGAGACCTTCCCCCAGGCGCCCCATGAACAACTCGAAAAGGCCGTCGAGGCCGTGTTCCGGAGCTGGAACACGCCGCGGGCGCAGACTTACCGCAAGATCAACAACATCCGCGGGCTGATCGGCACCGCCGCGAATATCCAGTCCATGGTTTTCGGCAACATGGGCAACGATTCAGGCACGGGCGTCGCGTTCACCCGCGACCCCACTGCCGGAAAAAACGAGATTTACGGGGAATTCCTGATCAATGCCCAGGGTGAGGACGTGGTTGCAGGCATACGCACGCCGCAACCGGTCGCCATGATGAAAAAATGGCGCCCGGAGATATATGAGCAACTGCTGCGGGTAAAACAGATACTCGAGTCCCACTACAAGGATATGCAGGACATTGAGTTCACCATCGAAAAAAGCGTGTTGTACATATTACAGACCCGCACCGGAAAACGTACCGGCGCGGCGGCGATAAAAATTGCGGTGGACATGGTCAGGGAGAAACTGATCAACCGGAAAGACGCCCTGTTGCGCGTGCCGGCCAATGACCTGAACCAGGTATTGCTGCCCTCCTTCGACCACAAGGCAAAACGGGAAGTGCTGACCAGGGGACTGCCGGCATCGCCCGGGGCCGCATCGGGTTACCCCGTTTTCACGGCCGACGAAGCGGTGGAAAAGAGTGAGAGCGGACTGCCGGTAATACTCGTGCGGCGGGAAACCAGCCCCGAGGATATTCACGGGATGCATGCCGCGGAAGCCATCTTGACTTCCACGGGCGGCTCCACCAGCCACGCCGCGGTCGTGGCGCGGGGCTGGGGAAAATGCTGCGTTACCGGCGCCAGCGAACTGATTATCGACAACAAGCGCAAAACCCTGACCGTCAGGGACAGGATAATCGGCCCCGATGAGGTGATCAGCATCGACGGCAGCAATGGTGAGGTAATGCTGGGCGACGTGCCCAAGCAGCCGCCGGTGTTCTCATCCGAATTCAGGACGCTTATGTCATGGGCCGACGAGACGCGCAAACTGGTGATACGCACCAATGCCGATACCCCCATGGACGCGGCCACTGCGCTGGAGTTCGGCGCCGAAGGGATAGGACTTTGCCGGACCGAACACATGTTCTTCGGCGAGAATCGCATTGCCGCCATGCGTGAAATGATCCTTGCCGAAAACGAGGCCGCGCGGCGCGCGGCGCTGAAAAAACTGCTGCCGTTCCAGCGCCGGGACTTCGAGGGTATCTTCAGCACCATGCGCGGCCTGCCGGTCACGATACGGTTGCTGGACCCGCCGCTGCACGAATTTCTCCCGGAAGAAGAAAAACAGCAGCGCCGGCTCGCCCGGACCATGAAAGTAAGCGTCGCCAAGATCATACGCCGGGTCAACCAGTTGCACGAGGTCAATCCCATGCTGGGGCACAGGGGGTGCCGGTTGACGGTGACCTACCCGGAAATACTGGAAATGCAGATAACAGCCATCGTCGAGGCTACCATCAACTGCAGGAGGAAACGCATCAACGCGCAACCGGAGATCATGATCCCGCTGGTCGGGCTGGAAAGCGAATTATCCATGCTCAGGGAAAAAGTGGAGCAGGTTATCAGCGAAGTGATACACAGGAAAAAGTTCACCGGCAAACTGGATATTCCCATAGGCACCATGATCGAGGTTCCCAGGGCCGCCATTACCGCTGACGACATTGCCGTGCACGCCGACTTCTTCAGTTTCGGCACCAATGATCTGACCCAGATGACCCTGGGCTACAGCAGGGATGATATCGGCAGTTTCATGCCCGAATACCTGGAGAAAAACCTGCTGGAGGAAAACCCGTTCCAGAGCATGGACGTCACAGGTGTCGGCCAACTGGTCGAACAGGCGGTGCACCGCGGCAGGTCGGTAAAACGGGAATTGAAATGCGGCATCTGCGGCGAGCACGGGGGCGATCCGGAATCGATCAACTTCTTCCAGTCGGTGCAACTGGACTATATATCCTGTTCTCCGTTCCGCGTGCCCGTCGCGCGCCTGGCCGCAGCCCAGGCCGCGCTGAGGAATCAGCTGGAGTTGTTTTCATAAATGATTCTACTGAAAAATATAGCTCTGGCCGGCTTTTTTCCGATCTACCGAATATTTCAGGAGTCTCAAGGGGCTATCAGAGTCCGTTATCGCCACTTTGAGTGGTTCGCAAAGCCCCGCCCGCTTTGCTGGGGGATATTACTCCATTGCCTCATCGGAAATACGGCTTCTAACCCGATGCCACCTTAATTACTTCTCCCCTGCCAGCATCTGTTTTACTCTTTAAATCTATGTATCGACATAGATGTCGAAGATAATCTCCTAATTCTTGTAAATCTATCCTCTGCTTACGATAGTCATCCTCGGATATAACGATTGTCAACTTTTCACAGAATTTCTTTTCCGAATAGGCAGCTATGAACGATTTAATGATTTCTCTAATCATCTCCTCTCTTGGAACATTAATCCTTGCGCGGCCTGTGCCTAAAACAGGTATCACAAGGGGCATATATTCACCTCGTTCACTGATATAGTGCCAAAGCTTGCCCAAAATCTCTGTCATCTTTTCATATGAACCAGCGGCTACTCCATGTTCATTCATATCAGCAATTGCAATCCAATAAGCCAGTTGTTCTTTAACACGTAGCATGGCCACAGTTCCATACTCGTAACGCTTTTTCTTGCCCCTTACCTGATTTTTAATAAGGGTAAAATTTTGACTTTTTAGTTCTGTTTCCAAATCTTGATCGAGATATTTCACATCTTCATAGTATTTCTCTGTAAATTGTCCCTGTAAACTATCTTTAGAAATCAAGCCACCTGACATATCAGTATCAAAAGTTGTGTTGGTACTTATAATAAATGCACCTTGATGATTAAAAATATCGCCAACTTGAATATCTATCGAAATATCTGTTTCTTTTATTTTCTGACTTACCGAAAGCCTCTTTTTACATTTCCACAGGAAATGAACAATACCTATGAATAAGACGACCGCTATCATTGCAAAAAACATCAAGATGTTATTACGGGACCAATCCTCAAAAGCAGAAAAGAAATAAGAAGCTATCGAAATGCCTATCCAACCTACGCTGTAAACATAGCAAGCAGTGCTTAGCACGCTCCTGTAAGGCTGGTAGTTCTTCCAGTGATTCCTAGAAAGATAGGGGGGTAAATTCACAGACCAAGTCCAGTATAAACACTTTGGTTGTAGTAATACGGGCCTGACTTACCCTGCTGTTTAAAACTATAGTGATTTATTATCCAATTCTCCAAAGCATATTGTAATACAGCGGCGTTAAAACTAACATAAACAGCCAACTCATCTCGTATTACTGGTGGGCACCTTGTTGAATCTTGTTGCCTAAGTCCATTCAGGTTAACACCAATTATTGGCAAACCTAAATACAGTGCTTGTTCCATCTCCCACCGTACAAATCTATAGAGGTATCGCGTATTCTCCCCGATTAATACCACCAATATTTTACTGTTTTTCAATCTCTCTCGAAGCTGACGCCTGATCGATTCTGTTAAACTTGTATCCCGCGCAGTATTCAGATCGTGAGCATCAAAGAAATTGAAAGGTAGACCATCATTTTGTTTCCAAGCCTTCATCAACGAATAATAGTGAAAATCGTTATCACCATCAAAACAAACATATGTCTTGTTCCTGTAAGGCATAATTAATCTCCTCTTCTCTATAAAATGTGGCTTTAACCGCGCGTTTTTATAATACGGGGCCTTTTTTGCCGTCAGACCATACAGATTATAAGACAGCCTGTTTACCTCTGTCTCCTATACTCGTTGGTATCTACTGACTTGCGACACCTTCGGATGTCAGGATTTGGACAACCAGACGGATAAATTAGCGGAATTGCTACCCGATGAGTGAAGTGGCACCCTAAGACTGGACATCACCAGATTAGTTCTGTTTACATGACACCTATAACGACCCTGTGATGCAAAAGATTTTGTAGCAGGAGGTAGCAATAATAGATCAATCGCCTTGCTTTTCTACGATTTGATTCCAGGCATCTTTTAACTGAAAGCTAATCGCAGGGTCAGTTTCCATGTTAGAGACATACATGTTGATAAAAGCACTGGTATCCCTGAGCAACCGCAGGTAATACATAAGTGTGCGGTCAACGCCGTTCACAATTAACTGGCAGCCATGTATCTGGGCAATTCTACTGATATCAGAGTCAAATTCTGAGTAGCTATGATGGGAGTATGTTGTTAGGATGTAAAATCTTTTCACGGGCGTACGTTGCAATTTATCAAACGACGCCTGAATCAATTCTGAAGTGATTGGTATTTTATGTTTGATTTCGTAACCTTCAAATAAAACAGCTTGTGCATCAACGATATGCACATCACCGATAAGGTCTGTCCGTGCGTCAGAGGCCACATGATGTTCAAGCGACAACAGGGAGCAGTTGTTATATCGACCTGCCTCTTGAAGCAGTATAGTCAGGATTGCGTGTATCGCCAGCACCGGCAAACGCGCTGCCCCCTGAAGCTGGGAGTCATGATGCCTACTCACTTTATCGACTATTTCACTCACTGACAGGTTGACTGGCTTTGACAGGATAAGGTTCGTACTTTTATCCCTGAAACGGATCAAACCAATCAATATGACAAGGAGGATATTTTCTGCGGACAGATCCTGGCGCTGCACGCCGTTGACAAGCGCCAGAAATGCGTCTTTTGTTGCCGTCGGCGATATATTTCCCGGATACTTCAAATCGTAAGGCTGCTGTTGCTCCAGAGACCTTGTTAACCACCCGCTGCCTGCCTTCATATAAGGGAATTGTTGGTCTCTCAGGAAAGGAGTGACTACCCGTTCATCCAATCCTCTGCCACTGAACCCGCCTGCCATTTGCACCTGGTGATACCTTATGTCCTGTTCAGGTGAGTGTAATTTCTTGACCAGCAGAGTCACAAGGACTGCCAAGACAGCCCGATTTCTTTCCTGATTTTCTATGATCGTCTGGCAATGCTCCTTGTAGAGGGACACCATCTCGGGCAATTTTTCGTTGTTCTGGTACAACGCCAATGCTCGTTGATACAGCTCAACGAGTATGCCTTGTTCGTTTTCGGGCGTTTGCGACATTTACAATAACTGAGGCTGACGTAAAGTATCAGATACCCGCTTTGCAGCCGCATCACAATAATCCTGGCTGATATCCATGCCGATACAGCTTCTTCCTTCCATAGCCGCAGCAACCATAGTTGAACCACTGCCCAAGTACGGATCCAATACCTGTCCATCAGGAGGGCATAAGAGTCGAATGATCTCCCTGACCACGCTTACCGGGAATATCGCAGGATGGCCGTTCCCCGGAATGCTCTCAACCGGGCTTTCGATAATATCCCGCTTCATTGGCTGACCTGAAATACGAATAATGGTGAAACCATCTCGTTCAATGTGCATCTTGCGCCCGCCATCCTGACCACCGTACGCAGGCGCATGAACTCCTCGTATTTTCATTCTGAAACTGTGGATGACCCCTTCCCAGACATCGGCAATTGCTCCATCTAACGCTTTATGCGCAGCTTCACGTTCCGGTGCAGTGAGGTTGGAAGTATCAATGAGTCGACGATAGCCACTACCCAATTTTTCAGTTGGCCTGTTTCGGGGTTTATCTATTCCGGGCTGAAATTCTGCGCGATTGTAATGGTACTTGTTGCCGACAGCAAAATGGAAAAAAGGTTCGGTGCTGCTGGTCAACCTTCTAGGGAACTGGTGTGGTGTCGGATTTTTTTTGACCCAGGTTATGTCGTTCACTAAACGAACCTTGAAATCATCAAGAATTTTAACGGCAAATCGATATGGGACCAACTGAAGACTCCCATCGACGATTTTATCCCCCATGTTATAGACTATGTTTCCGGTAGGCTTGGTTACTCGAACGACTTCCTTGAATGTCTCTATAATACTCACCAGATATTCATCGACCGTTTCTTCGTTTCCCACTCCGGCTTCAGAGTATTCCCGTTGACAAAAATACGGAGGTGAAGTAACAGTGAGATCGATAGACTGATCGGGTATATCCGAGAGAATATCCCTGTTGTCGCCACATGAAATCGTAAACCGTCCGGTTACGTCACCAATATCTATATGGGAAGTGTTAATTCTTTCGTTTATAGGTGAAATGGCCATCTTTCCCTGTATCTTGTTCACTAGCCAGGATACTCAAGACGGAAGAATACCTTGAAAATCGTATCCCTACTAAAATGCGTTGTTCAAAAATTATTGCTCAGAATTGTTGAGCAAAACCCATCGGGGAGTTTAACAGATCGAGGCTAAGCGATACAATAAAATGTTTCAGGAACAGCAGTTCCTGCAGAGCAACCGCACACTTTTATACATCATGAGCGTGTCTGCTCCGAACAGAAGCTCCGCCCGTCTGGTATCACTCCACCCGGCCTGCTTGAGTTTCCCCCGTATAGTGTTTTTCTTCCCATCCAGTCGCGCCAGGTTCAGACAGAAGCGCCGGATAATCGCCACGTTCTCCGCGCCGTCCCCCTTGCGGATGCGACTGTCATCCTCCCGGAACGCCACGTCCAACACCCAATGCGCCTTGTTCTCCACTTCCCAATGCCGCCGTATGCCCTGCGCCACCCGCTGGGCATCCACGGGCAAGGAGCTGATATAGTAGTGTATCTCCGTCTCCACCTTCTTCCCCGGCAGGCGCCGCTCCCGTTCCATCTCAATGATGGTTTGCAATCCCGGCCACTTGGCCGCCCCACTCACCCAGTCACTCACCGGCAACTGCCGGCAGACATGCTTTTCTACCCGGCCATGCCCGCCGTCCACCTCCTCATGCACCGCCAACTTGGCCAGCGCATCGCACATAACCTTACGTGCCCGGGTGACCGGATAGGGGTTTTAACCGGGTCTGCGGCCTTCTGTAATCATGATATGCTGATAATAGCTTACCTGTACCTGTCAAACAATCGTGATAATTTGCAGGTTGATTTCCCGACATATCAAAAAATGACAGTGTTGTGGTCCAAAATAGTTCCAAACGGCTTGATATTTTAGGAATAGGGTAAAATGTCAGATAACAAGCTTAACAAAATCATGGCGGACTTGATTTATGAAGCCAATACGGTACTCGCTGCTCGAGTCGTGTTCAGAACTCTGAACGGCAACGTCAACCTTATAAACTGGCATGTGGAATACGCCCCATTTTTTGATGTTGTACGGGACACCTGCCGCCAGCGGTTGTTCCTCTCTACAGTAAAGATCTTTGACCAGTACCAACACAAGGAAAAATCAAGCCTGAAATCCCTTAAAAAAGCTCTGGAGCAAGGAGAGGGTGTTGAGATTGATAAAGATAAGGCAGATGAAATTATAAAAACGATAGATGATTTCCTGCGTGATAATGATATCGCAGGTATTCTTAAACGGGTTGAGGAAATTCGACACCAGTTTATCGCACATAAGCAGACGGAGCCTGAGCAAAACGCCAGGGATATAACAATGGATGAATTTGACCGGCTTATCGATAAAACTATTGGATTACTCAGTCAAGTTGCTGATAGAACAGGTTTTCATGAGGAGGGAATTATCAAAGGAAGCGCGGTTAAATCATCCACACAAAATGTGTTGGATACTTTATTCCCTGAGCAGCAGGAGCGGTAATTCAAGTCACAATACTACTGGATCAAACCCTAAAGAAATGCTCGAACGCGTTGTCACCGTGGTTGGGGCAGTCGGCCAGTCTGACTCCTGCTCGTTTGGTGTCAAATCCTACAGGGTCGGACCAAACTAACCTGTTGATTATGCGGGATAAAAGGATGACTAGATGCCTGATTTAAGGCTTAAACATCGGTTTTTGACGACAATAACATCATTATAAGCGCATTGGTTCTGTGGCCGAACACATCCGAGCTACTACTCTGATACGTACTATTACTTACAGTGTTTTTTTCATCACAAAAAAGTGCCTTCTAACGCTGAAAAAACGCATTCACAGCGATTTCAGCAAGCAAAATCAAATGCTTATTGGGGCTATACAGGTCCGATCCCAGCCCCGATAGCACGAAGAAATTTTCTCCGCGTTTTATGAGAATGTTGATATCCGCGTCAAACACTTCAGGACCTGATTTTGGTATTCTGTTGTCATTCGTCATTTCACTCATCTAATCACACACAGCAAGCACGAGATAACTTATGGCAAATAAAGAGGGCAATAGCGGCAACAACATGCTCGCCGGCACGGCAGAGGACGATACGATCGATGGTCGCGGCGGTAACGACAATCTGAAGGGTCTTGAAGGCAATGACCGGCTTTACGGGGGCGACGGCAGTGACGTGCTTGACGGCGGCCCCGGGGATGACCGGCTTTACGGCGACGACGGCAATGACCTGCTTTACGGGGGGGACGGCAATGACCTGCTTGACGGCGGCCCCGGCAGAGATACTGCCTCATATGGAAGCGGATATGGACAAAGTGGACTACATGGATATGGGGTCGGGGTAACGATAGACCTCTCGGCGACGCCGGACGCCAACGGTTACATTAACGGCGCGGATGGCGACAAACTGAAAAATATTGAAAACTTGAGTGGTACAGGTTTCGGAGACCACCTGACCGGTGACGACAACCGTAATACACTTAACGGGTTTCAAGGAGATGACCTGCTTGACGGGGGGGGCGGCGATGATTCGCTCCTCGGGGGCGATGGCAATGACCGGCTTTACGGGTACGACGGCGATGACCAGCTTTACGGGTGGGACGGCGATGACCAGCTTTACGGGGGCGACGGCAATGACCGGCTTAACGGAGAGGGTGACGATGACCTGCTTTATGGGGGCGATGGCGATGACTGGCTTGACGGGGGACTCGGCGATGACCGGCTTGACGGCGGCGGCGGCGATGACAATCTCCTCGGTAGGCGGGGGGATGACGTGTTCGTATTCGGCGCCGATAGCGGACACGATACCATTGAAGATTTCGAGCTTGACTTTGATAAGATCCAATTCAGTGAGGCTGGCATTACATTTACCGACCTGCGGATTGAGGCCAACGGGGGGAATGCGCGGGTCAGTTGGGGTGATGCGGGGCAAAGCATTACGTTGACCGACGTGGCTGATACTGACCTCACAGAGAGCGCTTTCCTGTTCAGCGATGACACTCAACCGGACGCGGATACCCTCACCGGCACGGCGGGAGACGACACGCTTAGCGGCACGGCAGGCGATGATACGCTAAATGGCCTGGCCGGCGATGACATACTGAGCGGCAGCCCCGGCGCCGATGTGCTCAACGGCGGGCCGGGCGCGGATACGGCGGATTACTCGCAGTCCAACGCGGGCGTCCTGGTGCGCCTGCACGATGCGCGTTCGGTCAAATTCGGTCATGCCCAGGGGGACACGCTGACGGGCATCGAGCATCTTATCGGCAGCCGCCACAACGACACCTTGGCCGGCGATGGCGGCGACAACCGGCTGGAGGGCAGGGACGGCAACGACGTGCTGTACGGCGGCCCCGCCGGCGGCGATGACATGATGTACGGCGGCAACGGGGATGACCGGCTGTTCGGTGGCCGGGGTAACGACACCCTGACCGGCGGCGCCGGCTTCGACTACCTGAAAGGCGGCCCCGGGGATGATGAGCTGGTGGCCGGTGAGGGCATGGACATACTGTACGGCGGAAACGGTCGGGATACGTTTGTTTTTTCGCCGAGCAACGTGGGCGGCGCGGTAATCGCCGATTTCAGTAACGGCGAGGACAGGATAGACCTGACGGCCTTTGCCGGCATCGATTCAATGGACGACCTTGACAGGGTCAGCCACGGGGACAACGTGCGTATCGAGGTGTCCGGCGCCGACTACCTGACCACCATCATCCTGTCCGGCTTCGATATGAACAACCTGGATAATTCGGATTTCCTGTTTTAATCTCAGTAACCGAAATTATGCACCGCTGCATAATCGTGCATAAGTTCACAAATTCCCGGTTAAAATCTTAACTGGAGCGGGTGATGGGAATCGAACCCACGTTCTCAGCTTGGGAAGCTGATGTTCTGCCATTGAACTACACCCGCAAGATGGGGCCCTTGTTACATCATACCACCGTGGCGTCATTCCCGCGAACGCGGGAATCCAGTAGACAAAGAGTCGCCTCCGGCGACACAGTATTTCACTGGATGCCGGAACAAGTCCGGCATGACAAATTTGACGGTAGTCCCGAAGGGACACACTATCTTGTATAATAGCGCCCATGAATTTACTCGTAAATGGTGAACAAACGTCCCTGGCAAACGTGGCGACGGTGTCCGACCTGATCGTCGCGCTGGAAATCGGGGGCAACGTCGCGGTGGAGATCAACAGGGAGATCGTCTCGCGCAGCGCTTTTGATGAGCGCCGGCTGGCGGACGGGGACAAAATCGAAATAGTCACCGCAATCGGCGGCGGGTAATGCGGGATTATATATGGGGTCAGAGTAAAATTCTCAGGAATTTTACTCTGACTCCGGAATTCAACCCCGAAATTTCGGGATTCTGCTGGAGAAACTGAATTGAATAGCTCTGTGTCCTCTGTGCTCTCTGTGGCTGAACAACCTGACGAAGACACCTTAAGCATTGCCGGCAAGGTTTATTCTTCCCGCCTGCTGGTCGGCACGGGTAAATACAGGGACCTGGAGGAAACCGGCAGGGCCATTGAGGCCAGCGGGGCGGAAATCGTCACCGTGGCGATCCGCCGCACCAATATCGGCCAGACAAAAGACGAACCCAACCTGCTCGACTACGTCAGCCCCGAAAAATACACCATCCTGCCCAACACCGCAGGCTGCTTCGATGCCGATTCGGCGCTGCGCACCTGCCGCCTGGCCCGCGAACTGCTGGGCGGTTATGACCTGGTGAAGCTGGAAGTGCTGGGCGACAAGAAGACCCTGTTCCCGGATATCCCGGCAACCCTGGACGCGGCGGAGATACTCGTCAGTGAGGGCTTCAAGGTCATGGTGTACACCAACGACGACCCGATCGTGGCGCTGCGCTTCGAGGAAATGGGCTGTATCGCGGTGATGCCGCTGGCCGCACCCATCGGCTCCGGGCTGGGGATACGCAATCCTTACAACATCAGGACCATCGTCGAGAACGCCGGTGTGCCGATCCTGGTGGACGCCGGGGTCGGCACCGCCTCGGACGCGGCAATAGCCATGGAACTCGGCTGTGACGGCGTGCTGATGAACACGGCCATAGCGGAGGCCAAAAACCCGGTCCTGATGGCGTCGGCAATGAAAAAGGCCGTGGAGGCAGGCCGGGAGGCTTACCTGGCGGGGCGCATGCCCAGGCGGGCTTACGCCAGCGCGTCATCGCCGATTGACGGTACTTTCTTCAGCTAGTACTCTTTCCATTCCCGCAACAGCGGGAATCCAGGGAACAAAGCTCCGTATGGGTCGTCATTCCTGCGAATGCAGGAATCCAGTCAAATACTGTGTCGCCCGGAGGGCGACTCTTTGCCCACTGGATTCCCGCCTGCGCGGGAATGACAGAGGGAGCGCGGGACAGTTATCCGACAATATCAGGTTGAAAGAGTACTACGCACACAAGGAAACTGGTTGCAATGGACGAAAGACGCGCCGTTAAAAGTTATGTTCTGAGACAGGGCCGGCTGACGAAGGCGCAGGCCCGCGCCATCGACAGGCACTGGGGTGATTTCGGCGTCGATTACCGGGATGAGACCCTGGACCTGGACGAGTTGTTCGGGCGGGATGCGCCCCGGGTGCTGGATATCGGCACGGGCATGGGCGAGACGATCCTCGAACTGGCAAGGGAGAATCCCGAAAATGACTACCTGGCCGTCGAAGTGCACCGTCCCGGCATCGGACGCCTGTTGTACGGCATCGCCGAGCACGGACTCGGCAATGTCCGGGTCATCAACCATGACGCCGTCGATGTGGTCAACCGGCAGTTACCGGAAGAGTCCCTGACCTCGGTCCATATCCATTTCCCGGACCCCTGGCCCAAGAAACGCCACCATAAACGGCGCCTGGCGCAACCCGGATTCATCAACAGGATGACAGCGCTGATGAAATCCGAGGGGCAGTTATACCTTGCCACCGATTCACCCGGCCTGGCTGAATACATGCTCGCCGTATGCGACGCCGAACCCGGCCTGGTTAACCAGGCGGGGCGCGGCAACTTCGCCCCCCGGCCCCTGTGGCGGCCGCCGACAAAGTTCGAGCAACGGGCGCTGGATTTGGGCCACCGGGTGTGGGAACTTATTTATTGCCGGACCATCTGATACAATAAAGCGCCATTGCCGATATGTCAGATTTAGCCCAAGCCGCTACAGAGATTGCAAGGGAAGCAGCGGAGAAAATCATGGAAGTCTACGAGACGGACTTTGAGGTCCGGAACAAGACCGACCGCACCCCGCTCACCAGGGCGGACATGTCCTCTCACGAGATAATTTGCAGCAGGCTCGCGGGACTGACCCCTGATATACCGGTGCTGTCGGAAGAATCCGCGGATATCCCCTATTCGACGAGAAAAAACTGGGATCAATACTGGCTGGTCGATCCCCTGGACGGCACCCGCGAGTTCATCAAGCGCAACGGCGAGTTCACCGTGAATATCGCCTTGATCCGGGACAATTATCCCATCCTGGGCGTGATTTACGCGCCGGTCATGGATCTCTGTTATTACGCCGCCGAAAACGAGGGCGCGTACAAGCAGGGCAACGGCGAAGCAGACCTCAGACTCAGGTCGAAGACAAGCAAAGCCGAAGCCCTGGTCGTCGCCGGCAGCCGCTCCCACGGCAACGAACGGCAGCAGGCGTTCTTGAGAAAAATGGGCAGCAAGGTTGAAACCCTGGCAATCGGCAGTTCCCTGAAATTCTGCCTGGTGGCCGAAGGAGTTGCCGACATCTACGCTCGCTTCGGACCCACCTCGGAATGGGACAGCGCAGCCGGCCAGTGCATCGTAGAGGAAGCGGGCGGCAGGGTAACGGACATCGGATTTAACCGCCTGCGTTACAATTCGAAGGAATCCCTGATCAACCCTGATTTCCTGGTTTTTGCCGACCCCGCTTTCGAGTGGAAACGCCGTTTGTGACACGTGCGCCGTTCGCGCGGGGAAAACCGGCGGATTTCAGCGCCACAGCATTTCTATGATGGTGATTTCGTTATCACCAGTGTTTGCATGGCTGTGTGTCTCCCCGCCCGCCTGCCAGAGAAAATCACCGGCCTCGACCTGCCGTCTATTTCCATTGCCGTCCGATAGTTCTCCGGCGGACAGGTAAACCTTCGTAGAGGGAAGATGATGCGTATGGACTCCCGTTTTCTCACCCGGCAGCAACTGGATCCGGTAGACACTGGCATGGGGTTTTTCCATCAGCATAGTCATTCCGGCAGTATCGCCTCCCAGTGCTGTCGCGCCGTCCGGTCTATCGCCCCTGACGCCGATGCCGATAACATGGAAAGGTGTTGTTCCGATGTTTCCTACGCGATGGACGTGAGGCAGGCCGTGGTTATCGGAACTGAACCTGATATCACCGGTTTTAACGTCCGCCTCCCTTCTTTCCCCACCCAGGGGTTCCGCCCATACTTTCGTCCCCACGATCGTGACGTAAAGCAGGTCGAGCCTGTGTTCATGGTAGAGGCTCACATAACCCGGTGGTAAGAAAACATTCAGGATCATGGCATGGTCATTTTCAAATACCAGTTGGTGCCGCGGTTCTTCATACACGGGCACCCAGTCTTCTGCATACAGAGCGAAGCAACACAGTGACAGGACGAGACTGCCAAAGTATTTACGGAACATAAACGGCCCTCCAGGTCTGGTCAGGATCGTCGGCGGCAGGTCATTATGAGTCCCGCCCCTTGAAAGGCACAAACTGCGCCCCGCCATAGGTTTGCTCCGTGGGCGCGATTTCCATCTGGCTGACATTCACCCGCCAGGGCGCATTCACACAGTACACGACCGCATCGGCGATATCCGCCGCCACCAGGTCTTCGCAGTGAGTCTGCGTGATTTCCTGCCGTTGTTCGTCATCATCGACAGCTACATCGTAGAACTCGGTTATCACCCTCCCGGGGTTGATCTCGGTGACGCGGATACCGGTGCCCTTCAACTCCTGGCGCAGGTCGCGGCTCAACTTGTGCATGGCCCCCTTGGTGGTTCCATACAGGGCCATCGGTAACGGATATAATCCTGCAACCGAACTCATGTTCACGATATGCCCCCGTCCCCGTTCAATCATGCCCGGCAGAACCGCCTTGATCATGATGAGGGCCGCGGTGACGTTGGTGTCCACCGTTGTCACGATGTCCTCGACCTCACCTTTCCAGATCGACCCGAGCGCGCGGCCCAGACCTGCGTTGTTAACGAGGATATCAACCGGTTGTTCCCTGCCGAAGGCCATGACGGCCTCGCGATCCCGTACATCGAGTTTTACGGGTATGCAACCGGTTTCATCGGCCAGCTTCTCCAGCCGGTCGATCCTTCGCGCGGCGGCGTACACTTGTACGTCCCTGGCTCGAAACGCGCGCGCAACGGCTTCGCCGATACCGCTCGAGGCGCCCGTTACCAGCGCTGTCGTATTCCGGTCAAGAGACATGATTCATTCAATGGGTACGCCATTTCAACAAAACATCATTTTATCAATTATTTCCAGTATCATTGGAACTATGAGCGCCCCTGCACCGAAAATCAAGGGTCTTGTGCACATGGGCCTGAACGTCAGCGATCCGGTCAGCGCTGCCAGGTGGCACTGCGACATCCTGGGCATGAAAGAAATCGTAACGGGGTATGACTCACATCATGAGGCGGCCGTGTTTTTGTCTTTTGGCGAGAAACACCATGATATTGTGCTGATCAAGGCAAAAAACACACAACCCGCCGATATCGGTGACGTTGGGATGCACCACGCGGCGTTCAGTGTGCAGGGCGGCCTGGATGCTTTGCGCCGGCTCTATGGACGATTGTTAAAACATAACGTGGAAGTCTTCAAGATTGCTGATCATGCCGCAGGGATCGGCATTTATTTTTTTGACACCGACGGTAACAGGCTCGAGTTTTTCCATGATATGTATCCGGATGAAAAAGGGCTGGAGGGACAAAATATCTTGCAGGAAAAAGGTGCGCCTACCATCCCTGTGGAACTCGACCCCATCTTTTGATTACACAGCGAAACTACGGACATCCATATCGGGCTGAAGCTGCCCGGCGGCACCGCGGCTTCGGGGTAGCCAGGTAAAGACTCGACCAGCCTTACCCTGCATCCAGGAATGCGAGCAATTCCGGCGGGTCCAGGACTTTCACGATTGAGTGTTTAAACCCCTTCGTATCGCGGCTGACAATTGCCTGCGCGCCGACAAGATGCGCGGCTCGTTCTATCACGGCATCTTCAAAATCCTGTATTCGGCTCTGGAGCGCTTCTTCAATGACAGGTCGGTTCACCGGCGCTATTTCAAACAACTCCAGCAACCGATGCAAGGCAGCGCGGGCCTCGGACTTGTCCAATACCTGTGATAACAGGTAGTCAACCGTCGTAACAGTGGTGGCACACAGGTAGGACTCCAACTCTGACTGCTCAGTCAGGGCAAAGATTTTTGCAGCAGATTGCACAAACGGTTCCCGGGCCAACAGGAGATCAAGCACCACGTTTGTATCGACCAGTACTTTCAGAGATATTTCTCGCGGAGATGTTTTTTGTAAGTGGTCTCGTCAATACTGTGTCCCTTGAGCGCGCCCAGGAGCGAGGCGGTAACGGGAGGCAGATTATTATCCGTTTCCCGATTGGACTCACCAAGGTAATCAAAAAACTCACCTACCATTTGAGAGACGGATTTACCACGATGGCCCGCCTCGACTTTGGCCTTTTTTATGAGTGTCTCATCCATTCGTAATGTTATCTTCGTATTCATGACGTATAAAGTAACAGAGTTTGTACGTCATGTCAAATATTTTTTCGGGGTACACAATGCTATCTGCTACCGTTTTTATCGTTAAACTACAAGCAAGCATGATAAAATCGCTGTGTGAAGACGAAATTCGCACTCGCGCTGGCGCTTTTTGTTTGTACCGCTGCTCCGCGCCCTGCTTCCGCCGACGATATCGCCGGGCTCTGGATCTACGAGTCGTTCGACAGGCCGGCGTATGGGGTCCAGCCGCTGGTCGGACTGTTCCTTTTCAATGAGGGACGTTTCGTTCACCAGGCGATGCACGGCAGCGAACCTATGGAAGAGCAACTCACGGACGCCCACATCGGCAGGTACCGGTTCAAGTCCGGGGACACCGTGCAGTTCGACGTTGACACCGGCATCGTGGTTACGCCTGCCGGGGAATCACTCCTGTCGGCGCGATCGAATACCAGCCACGACGTCGGTTACAAAGTTTCTGAAGAGAAGCTCTTCCTGAGCTTCGCCAACGGGGCCACCGAAAAGCTGGTCAAGGTCCCCAACACCGGAGTCGAACTCATCGACCTGGAGCGCGGGACGCTGGCCCTGACAGACCGGCATTTCATCCTCGTGACCGAGCCGGAGGGCGGCTGGCTGGCGGGGTCCGGCCGTTACGAAAGGAAAGGGCACAACATCCGGTTCGAGACCATGCGCTGGTTCGAAGTCGGTGACGGCAAGGCCGATTACGCCGCCGGTGAGACCTTCGAGGCGACGTTTGACGGCAGCAAGTTAAAACTGCCCGGCGGCCTGAGCTTCCGGGTATCCGGTTATATCAAGTAACGCAGGAACTCCGCCGCACTGATTATCAGCACTCGGCGACAAACCGGATAGCCTGCTAATCCCCGTTTATCCGCCGGTCGCCACCGTCGTCTCATAGCGCACACCCTCCGGTACCGGCACGGCCTGGCGCACGGTCACGCCGTACTCCCCTCCGGTGATTTCCGATGAATCCACGGCCACGAATGACGTGTAGTCGGACGCAAGCTGGTGTTGCAGCGCGATGCGCATGATGTCGTCGCGCAATTCCCCTTGGGGGTCACCGACGGTCGCCTGCCGGTCTGAGAGCTCGGCGATGTTCGCGCGCGCCCAGACCTTGGCGAGGGACGGACCGGCGCTGCCTGCTTCCGCGGCCCCGACCACGAAAGTACGGCGCGCGCCGTGCACTGTCCCGGATATGCTTACCTGCGCGGGCTCGCCCCGGAACCGGCCCGCAACAACCAGGGGGCGACCAACGAACAGGTCGGGAATCCGGCCGGGCCAGGTGTCCGATACGGTCATGCCGCCCCAGTCAATCTCGACATCGGTCAGCGCCGCGCGGCTCACACGCTCGAAAAACGCGCCCATGACCTCTTCCGCGGAGTCGTTCAGTCCAAGGTAGGCAACGGCGCCGCGCCCGATTTTGGCCATGCGCTCCATGAGATAGCGGTTGACGGATTCTCCTACCCCGAAACTGAATATGCGGGCGGCGCCGATACGTCTGTGCGCCTCGGCCAGGATCTCCGCCTCATTACCGATATAGCCGTCCGTCATAAACGACACAAAGCGATACCGGGACGGGTTGTGGGGGAAATCCAGGGCTGCCTTGATACCCTCCACCATCATGGTGCCGCCCTGGCTGTTCAGGTTGGCAAGATACCGGCGCGCAGCCGCCAGGTTTTCCTCCGTCGCAGGGACGGGTTCCCCGCCGAATTGAGAGGCATCTTCCGAGAAACGGATGATCTGGAACGTATCCTCCGGGTTGAGAAGCCCCAGCGCCGTGGCGATGGCCTGTTTCGCCTGCGCCAGGGGACGGCCTTCCATCGACCCGGAGCAGTCGATGACGAACACCATCTCCATCGGCCGGCGGGAGGCCCGTGCGGTGTCGATGGGCGGGATCATCATCAGTGAAAAGAACCCTTCGCCCGTCTCCGGGTTCCGGTGTGTCATCAGGTTCGATTTGACCTCCTCTCCTGCAACCCGGAGGTCGAGCACGAAATCCCGGTTGGGAATAGTTGTGCGGTTCGCCAGTTGCACGGTCGCGGATGCAGGACTGTCCCGCTCCACAGTGATCTCGTGGGTCGATTTGAGTTCCTCGATGCGCACACCGGCATCGATGCGTACGGTAATACCGAGGTCATGGCCCGACCGTTCCGCCGGCGCCAGGTATTCCACCGCGATCCCGCCCGGCGTTTCAGTGCGGCCGCCGCGCGGGAGCGCGTGGACAGGGTCCGGGTGACCGGGCGGGTTGAAGCGCGGACCGACCACCGTGGGAAACACGAAGGAGT
This sequence comes from Gammaproteobacteria bacterium, assembly GCA_965204045.1. Taxonomy (GTDB): domain Bacteria; phylum Pseudomonadota; class Gammaproteobacteria; order Eutrophobiales; family Eutrophobiaceae; genus JAAXHV01. The sequence goes on along the minus strand of CBDBDW010000002.1, from coordinate 1,429,063 downwards.
ACCACCCGTCCTTGTAGGCGAGTGTGTGGAAATAGGTGATATCGACGTCGATAGCCTTGCCGGGCTCGATATTGGCGACTTTCTGCTCGAATATGTTCGGCCGGTGCTGAACCAGCAGGCTTGCCTGGTAGCCCTGGTCCCGCGCCGCACGGTAGATGGCCTCGGCTTCTTCCTTTTCGCGCAGGATACCGCGAATGGTGCGCTCCCCGATGACCATCAAAAACCCGGTGACCGCGGCTTTTTCCGGCAGGGGAAATACATAAACGGCCTCGATCTTTGTGTCAAATGGATTGGCGAACTGCTGCTTGACCTGAACGGTGCTGATATGGCCGGCGATGGCGGCGTCCACGGCGGTGTGTTGCAGGGGGAGCGGGACCTCTTTTGCGCCGTCCAGGTCATCGTCGGGCGACATGTTCGCGACCATCGCCCCGGAACCGGGGTCGGGGGCGTCTTCATCGACTGCGGGGACAGTGTCGGCGGCCTCGTACTCATACCCTGCAACCACCCCTGCAACGTCCTCCGGCGGCAAGGCCTTGGCGATGACCCAGAGCTCCGTTTCGGGCGCCCCGTAAGCCCATGCCGGGTCCTGCCTGTTTTGAGAGGGCTGCCCCCCGGCCGGGGAAGCCATTTCCCGGGGGTCCTGGGGCCAGGATGGTGACGCGTCCATCAATAGGCGCACCGAAGCCTCCTTCCGGACCAGGTAATCCCACTTCGTTTGAGGCGGGGGTGATTGTGGACGCCTGTATTCATGTAACTCCAGCTCCGACAGGGAAGGCTCAAGCGGAGGCGTACGGGTGATCACTGCAAGCAGCGCGACGAAAACCAGCAAAATCGTCGCGGAGATTACGAGTCCAAGCGCAAGGCGTTTGTTACTGTTCATTGGGATATCTCTTGTGGATTGTCGTTAAGGTTTGTAAAGGAAATCGATGCCTCAATCGCGCGCCCTGCCGGCGTGGTCGCCGTGACCAGGCGCAGTTCGAAATCGGGTTCGCCTTCCAGCACCAGGTGCAGCGTGGCAAGCCGCACGCGACCGATTGGCAACCGGCCCTCCTCCGCCAGGGAGTAATCGGCGAGTACAATTCTCCCGGCATCGCCGCGGGCGACGGCCTCCCGGTCGTAATACGGCGCCCGCGGGTAGGCGGGATGGCCGCCGTTCTCGACGCCCACCACTTTCATGGCGCCGTTGCGGTCCCTGAGTTCGAACTGCCAGGCGGCCACGGCTGCCGGGCTGTCGAGGTGGATTGCCAGGGGCATGAAACGCGGTCCGTCTGCGCTGTCGGCACAAGCAAGGTCCGCAAACAGTACGAGGAAGGCCAGGAGCTGGAGCAACCGCTTCATAGCGTGCCGTCCCGGTCCAGCGCCACCAGGCGATAAGCGAAAGCATCAATATCGGCCTGGTCCACCCCATCCTGCGCGCGCGCCAGGGCCAGCGCGTCGGCAATATCAATCTGGCCGGAACCGTCAACGTCTGCGTAAATAGGCGTATCGTCCTGTTCCCATAAGTGACTGGTCGTAAAAAGGACAACCACGAGCACGCAGGCCGCTGCCGCCGCACGCCAGGCGCTCTGTGGTTGCCAACGAGGGACGCGGCGCGGCGCGAACTGGTCGTGCGCCATACTTGTCAGGCTGCGGTCAACCCGGGAAGTGATCACCTCCGGCGCCCGGTCGATGCGTTTCAGCTCATCGACCAGGGCCTCAGGCAGTCGCTCGTTATGTTCGTTTGCGCCGGTCATGTCATGAGTTCCCTGTCCATATAACGCACGAGAAGGGCAAAAGGTTCATTCAGTTAAAAAAATCTTTAAGCGAGGGAGAGTCCCTGAGGTTTGCGATACCTCCATGCAGCCGGGACTTCACGGTGCCCTCGGGAATACCCAGGGCTTGCGCGATCTCATCCAGCGACATCCCGTCCACGAAACGCAAAGTGAGCGCTTCCCGCTGGCCGGGCGGCAGGTTCGCGAGAATTCTGCCGAGGTCCCCGTCGTCCCGGACAGGTCGGATAGGTACGTCCTCGGGGGTTACGCCATCGGCGGCAGGGAACCGGTCGGCCTTGCGCGCCGCTGTAATTGCCGTGTTTTTCGCTATGGGGTACAACAGCGTCGTCAGCCTGGCGCTAAGCGTTATTCCCTCGCCGGTGGGCGGGAAACGGCGCAGCAGTTGCACGAAGGTGTCCTGCAGCACGTCCGGCGCGGTATCGATATCGGGTGAAAAGCGCAGCGCCACGCGCAGCACGTAATCCTTGTGGCGCAGGTACAGGGCCTCGAACGCAGCCGCAGCGGCGCGCGCATCACCATGATTGCAGATGTCCACCAGCGCCTCGTCGCTGCGCGGGTCTCGCTGACGGTTCCTGGCCATGTCAGGCCGGTCCGACCCTATCCTTCCCACATGGGAATCTTACAGACCCATAACCAGCTTCAGTCCTGCATCCATGGCAGCCATGTTCCGGACCGACAAGATGCCCACTCGTTCGGTCAGGAAGGATTTATCCACGGTAAGAACCTGTGACAGGTTAAGCACGGAGTCCCGGGACAGTCCGGTCTCGCGCCTGTCCAACCGGAAATTGCCGGGGGCGGCGGCCAGCCGCAGGTTCGAAGTAACAATGGCGACAATTACGGTACTGATGCGGCTTTCATTGAACTCATCACTCTGAACAACGACTATCGGGCGTCGATAGCCCGGTTCCGAACCCCGTGGAGCAGGAAGCGAGGCCCACCAGACTTCACCGCGGCGCATTACCAGTCTTCCCTGGACAACGACACCCATTGCATCTCTGCCAGGACTTCGTCGATGTGGGATGATTCCTCGGCGTAAACTGCATCAAGCGACTCTCGTACCCCGTCATGCCTGTGCGCCCGAATGTAATTCTCCAGTGCGTGACGATAAAGCTCACTTCTCGACATGCCCATGCGTTCAGCCAGTGATTCAGCTATATGGAACAACGCGTCAGGGATGGAAATTGCTGTCTTCATACATCGAGTATAACTTCAGTTATACCAGTTTGCAATGGGGCGCGACTACGGATTCAGGAAAAATAAGTCTATGTCCCCGGAATTATCAAGTAAGTTTCAATAACAGTTTAATTTTTGCTCGAACTTTGTTAACAGCGTCATTACTTGCCTTGCCCTTTTTCTGTGCATGGCGCACAGTCCAGTCAAGACTCTTAACCTGGTCGGCCAGGGCAACGCCTTGTATGGCTTTATGCTGAAGTTCAACCTCAAAAGGAAAGCCTTTGACCTGGCTGGTAAGCGGAACACAAATCAAAAGTCCGGTTTTCGTGTTGTAGAGCTTTGGCGACAATACCAGGGCCGGACGATGCCCGGCATGCTCATGTCCTGCCGACGGATCAAAATCCAGCCAGATAATATCACCAATGTCAGGGACATAAGATGACGGCATTACAGCAATTCTTTTCCTGTCGGCGGACCAAAACTTACTTCATGGTGGATATTTTCCGAAGTAATCTGTGCCAGTAATGTGTCAAGATTATCCTCTTCAAGAGCGGGTTCAATCACAATTCTACGACCTTCCACGCGGACTTCGACACGTTGCTCAATACCGACCTGTGCCGCATTCAACACTTTGGCGGGAAGACGCACCGCCGCGCTGTTGCCCCATTTTTTCACGGTGAGCTGCATAACAATCTTTCCTTTCAATGTATAGACATAAGTAGAAACATTGTATCAGCAGGCAACTCAGAAGTAAATGTCGAGTATAACCGACGCCGCGTCACATCACGCTAGGCACCCCCTCACCCGGAATCAGCATCTGAGAGGTCAGGTCGCGCAATGCACGCAGCGGCAGGCAGGCTAAGCTCGGGGTCATAATTACATCTGTGCATTGTGCGACCTGACTCCATATCCACAGAAGCCGACGACATCATCACCGCACACGGTCAGCGAGTCAGCCTACACTGGCTTACCGGACATGCAGAAGTTCTGGGGACACAATATTACGACCAGGACAGGTTACGTGTCACAGGTGCGAACAGTCCATTTATTCCTGACAACTCCAATGACTAATATTGATCTTAAAATCAACTTATGAAATACTATTGTTGATGACTGCATCAACCTATAATTTAAGTACTCTTCTGGACGAACTCACCCAGGCGGCACGGTTGCGCGGCCTGAACGACAGCGAATGGGCAGCCCGCGCCGGTCTGCCTAAGGAAACGCTCTCCCGGTTGCGCCGCCGGCACAGTTGTGACTTCAGAACATTGCTTGCGCTCGCCAATGCGGTCGATGTACGCCTTGCAACTGTTGATGAAACTCTGCCCGTCCTGACCCATGACGGCCATTTCCCCGCTGACGTGGACCGGGAATACGAAGAAATGCTGCTCAAACTGTGCGCCTCTCGTTCGCTGGCGCCGCAGCGGTGGGCAGCAGCAGGGCCGCGCTTCTTTATGGCCGGCCTGGCCGTGATGGTCGCCGGCATGGCTGGCTTCGACCGGCGCGGACTGCTGTCGCTGGCCGAACACCTGTGTCCCGGCGCTGGCGAACCGGAGGTTTTTGCCCGCTGGTTGAAGCGCAGTCCGTTGCGTCCGGCACGGTTCCTGCCCATGCTGAACATGTCGGTGAACCGTGCAGCCTGATCCGGCAGCCCGGCCGGACTATGTCGCCGCCTTCCGGGAGATTGCCGGACGCATTGCCGATTCGTTGAGCGAAGCGCCTGAAAACATATTACCTGTAAGGATGTATGTAGCCGGCGGCACGGCATTGCACTTCTATACAGGTGATCGCATTTCCAGTGACATCGACGCCACCTTCTCCCATCGCATTGCGTTGCCGGATGACCTGGAGGTCTCCTACCGTGCTGCAGACGGCGCCGCACAGTTGTTGTATTTCGACCGCCAGTACAATGACAGTTTCGCGCTCCTGCATGAAGATGCTTACGACGATTCTGTCCCGCTCAACCTGGAAGGCATTGACGACCACGTACTCGACATCCGGTTGCTCACTGCGCTCGACCTTGCCGTGAGTAAAATCAGCCGGTTTGCCGGTCAGGACCGGGACGATATCACGTCGCTGGCAAAGCGCGGGCTGGTCAGTTCTGATGTGTTACGCCGCCGTGCTGAAGAGGCCGCCGGGGGCTATGTCGGCAACCTGGACAGCCTGCGGACTTCGATTAATATGGCTTGTCGCATAGTAGTGGATGTGGAAGCACGCTTGAAACGAGAGGAAAACTGAGTTGCCGGCGGCGACTTCCGGGGAACAATTTTCTCCCGAATATATTAGTCCCTTATCAGTAAAATCTTGTGCAAAATGGCAAAGAATCTCGTTCGTCATTCCTGCGAAGGCAGGAATCCAGTCGATTAACTTGTCGCTTGCGACACATTATAAAGTGTCCCTTCGGGACGTGTGGTCCACTGGATTCCCGCCTGCGCGGGATTGATGGTTGTGCTCGGACCCGATAAAAAAATTGCGCCAATTGCCCGCGGGTTTGAAGACGAGTTTCGCAAACAGGCCCTGAATATTGCTCTTTCCGGGGAAGTTCAGCGTCAGAGTTTCGCGCTGGGGCAATCATGGGCCGGGCAAGGTCGTGCTGATTGATGATGATGATCGTCTGACTTAAATGGTATGATGTGCTTCAACGTCTGAAATGAGCGCCTGGTATGAGTAATAAAATTGATAAGGGCGGGCAGTTTCCCGATATCGAACTGAATATTGCCGGGGGAGGCAGGCTGCGCCTCCCTGCGGATATCGATACGCCTTATGCGTTCATCCTGTTTTATCGCGGTCACTGGTGACCTTTCTGTCGCCGGCAGTTGGCCGGCTTCGAAAAACAGCGCGAGGTCCTGGCGGATCTCGGTGTGAGCATTATTGCGGGTTGCGTGGATTCGGAGGAAAAAACGGCTGAAGTGGCTGCTGAACTGGGATTTCCCGTCGCCTGGGGCATGACCCGTGAACAGGGCGAGCTTGTCGGCGCCTGGTGGGATGAGGGAAGAGAATTCATACAGCCCAGCGAATTTTTCATGACCGGTTCGGGCAAGGTGCTCGCTTCCACTTACAGCAGTTCCCCAGTAGGGCGGATGGACCCGGAAGATGCCGTGACCCTGGCGAGATTTATAATTCAAAGGTAGAAAATCAACCTGACGCCGCGCCAATAATACTTTCCCGTGACTCTACGGGTGAGAAAATAAGGGTTATACCAGGTACCGCAGAAACTCCTCCGCACTGATTATCAGCACTTTATATTTCCCCAGTTCACAGATTTCAAATACACCTGGTTTATTCACAACCTGGAGCGCATACGGGCATTTGATTTGCGGCAAAAACACTTTCCAGTTTTCCGATAATTTTGCCTGGTTAAGCTTTACTTCCACCGGAAACCAGGGCTTGTTGTTCTTCAACAGGAGAAAATCGATTTCCTTCTTTTCCTTGTTCCTGAGATAGCGCAGCTCATAGTCGCCCACACCTGTATCAGTCAGGTAATCGCAATATTTCAACAAGTGCAATGCAATCAGGTTTTCAAAACGGGACGCCTCATTTTCCACCTCGCTCCAATCCCAGAGGTACAATTTCCCCTCTTTTTTAATGGAGCGGGACAGGGATTTTGAATAGGGCTTGACCTCAAAGAAATAATACAGCTCGTTAAGGTACTGCAACCAGCGCCTGACAGTGGTATAGGCTACCTCAAGGTCCTCACTCAGTGACGTGATGCTCAACGGGTTAGCTGCGCGCTCGGGCAACAGGCTCGCCAGCATTTCCACCTGGCTTAACTCCGGCAACCGGCTCAGGTCGCGCAAGTCCTCCCTGATTATCCTCTCCACCCGGTTACGCCGCCACAGGTTCAGGGTTCTATCCGCCCCGGCCAACAGGGGCTCAGGGAACGGGCCGTACTGCATCAATAAAGGCAGGTATTCCCTGGTTTGCCGGGTAATTTGAATGGAACGGCCGAAAACGGCGTCCAATAAGTCAGACGCGGCAATCCCAGTCTTTCTGCGGAGCATTTCATGCAGTGAGAAGGGATGCAGGCGCAGGTGATAGTATCTCCCCAGCAAGCTGTCGCTGCCCTTCCGGTAGACATTCAGGCGCGCGCTGCCGGTCACCAGTATGTCGCAGGGTATCTCCAGTGTGTCGTAAACACCTTTGAGGTTTTTCTTCCAGGACTTTGCCTTGTGCAGTTCGTCGAGAACGACTAACGGCCTGGCGTCATCCTGCGCGGCGGGCGGGATTATCCCGCTCGGGTCTTTGGTCCAGAGACGGCGGAACTTGATTTCGTCCCAGTTGTAATAACGGCCGGTTTCGTACTGTTTCAGAATGCGTTTGGCCAACGTGGTCTTGCCGCATTGCCTGGCGCCGGACATGAAAGCCATTTTTCCGGACAGAAAACAGACCTCATTGATTATATTTTCCAGGTAGCGCTCTTTCATGATGACCATTTTAGCGTTTAACAACAAAATGGTCAATAAGTGCGGAATGAAAAGGGATCATGATCCACGTCATGTCTTACTCCGACCACCGGGCCCCTTCCGAAAAACCTCATAACGCACCCCGGCTTTCCGGCAGGCAACCCTGATGCGGTATTCAAACCGTCCCTCCCGGCCGTCCGTGTCATACATCACCACCGCCGGCCGCTTGCCGGTCACGTGACTGAAAAACAGCGCCTGCTGTACGCTGTCCAGGCTGCTGCGCTTATCCAGGCCGCCCTCGTACACCATCGCGCCGGTCTCACAATCCACTTCCACGTAACCGCGGCCGCCGGCAGAGGTATAGCCATGACGGGTTGCCGTCTCCCCGTTGACCAGGGTGCAAAACCAGCGATTGTAATCATCCTCTGATGCCGGGGGGCCTGTGTCTTTCACCGGCGCCGATGGGTTGTCCTGTGCGAGCTGGCCGGACCGTGTCCCCGCATGGCAATGCCGCGGCAGTTGACCTGCGTGACAGCCCTCGGCGTCCGTGCGTCCGGGATGTCCCTGGATTGGCAGCGCCATCAACGACAGCATGCTGAGATAGAGCAGTTTCATCAGCAAACTTTTGATACGGGTTAATGCCATTACAGGGGTCTTTTCAACAGGATATCGCAGTGTCAGGAATCACATTTTGTACTCAAAAACATAGCTGCCAGTTTACCATGAAATATTAGAAATATCAAATAGATACTTAAAGATAAGCTGTTATCAAACTGCGGATTCCGGTTCAATGTGAACGGCGATTCCGGTCTTGTGAACACCGATTCCGGAAATGCCCGAAAAGTGTTCACGTTCAGCCGGAATCGGTGTTCACAATGAACCAGAATGGGTGTTCACGTTAAACCGGAAGGTTCAATGCGCGCAATGCACGGGGTCAGGTCGCACAATACACAAACACTTCAGAGTTGTCATGATTTGTTTGCCACAGCGGCAAAGGTCTGGTCGAATGTCTTGATGCGGTTTACCCCGCGTCGCTGACAACTGGCCAAGTGACAAAGGTCCCTGACCCCCAGCATCGGAAACTGTTCATGAAGCCGGCAGGCGAGTAATACATCTTCACTTTCCAGGGGCCACACCTCTACACCTGCCCTGGAAATGAGTGACAGTGCCGCTTCAAGAGTTGGTATGCGATTGACGGGGATATAGCAATAGGCAAGTTCCTGTAATACTTCAGCCGAGGTGTACAAGCGCGTTTGCTCGCGGATAGCCTTGTTGAAAAACTCGCGTGCAGGCTCCTTGAGCGGGTGAGGCCTGCCTACCGAATACATAAATACATTGGTGTCGACAAAGATCACGTATTTGTCGCGCCGCGTTTGCGAGCTTCATTCATGACAGCCAGATGCTGGTCCCAGTCAGGCTCTGTTCCTGCCGGTTCCAGTTTATCGCACTGGGTGAAGAAGGTTTCTACCTCTGCAACGGATTCGAATGGCCGGACCTGTGATTGCCGTTCAAGCCGCTCACGCGCCGCGGCCCGCAGCCATGCGCTCAGGGACATACCTTCCTGGTGTGCCTGGTAAACGAACCGGGTGCGGTCTTCCTCTGACATCAACAACTGTACTCTGGCCATATCATTCGCCTCAACAATAATGTGTATGTGTAATAATTATACACACAATGGTCAAAACAAACCTGCGGAGTTTGGGGTCGATATGTGCATTGTGCGACCTGACCCCGTTTTTCTGTGTATCATGGCGCCTGCCCGATGTCTTGCAGTCGCTCCAGCGTGGTCCGGCCCGCCGGGTACTTGCTCCAGACCAGAACCCGGGCCAGGGCACGCAACGCGGTCAGCGGGACTGGAACATAGTCCAGTTGCTCCACCGAGACGTTGATATGGGGCGTCCGGCGGGGCGGGTCGTCATGGACATGGCCGTGAATGTTCACGTACCCGTCAGGAACCTCGTTCAGCGGATAATGCGTCCAGATGAGCGGCGGCTCGTCGCCTGACAACATCAGCGACCAGACGCGGTCAAAGCCCTGCGCGCGCACCTGGCCGGCGCCCGTCAGGTCGTGGTTGCCGAGCACCGGGTGCCGCTGACGGCAATCGAGGTCGCGGATCTGCTGCCAGGTCACCGCGTTCAGCGCCTCGCGCATGGCCATGTCGCCCACCACCACCAGCACCTTGTCCGGCGCCAACCCTGCGGCCAGGTGATCCCACAATGTTTCATTCATATGGTCCACGTCCCGGAACGGGCGATTCGTGTACCGGAGGATGTTCTCATGGCCCAGGTGCAGGTCGGAGAAGACCAGCACGTCCTCATCGGGCTCATTGAACTCGCAAACCGGGTATCGGGGGATGGCGCGCGCCATGGACTGCAGGGCGCCGTACCCCCTGATTTGTTCACCGGGGACAGGCGCCAGCTTCGCCTCGATATCCGCCAGGTAGAGTTTGCGCGCCTCATCTGTTTTCATGCGGGTTCCCCGTTGTCGATTACCAGTACCGGCGCTTCCCGCCCGCCCGGCAGCGGGTCCGGCCAGCGCATGCGGCGGTCCGGGTAGCACCGGTGCACCGCCCGCCCGGCAAACAACGGGTCCCGGGGGTTCCGTGCGAACCGGCACAGCAGGTCCACGATGTGCCTGGTCAAACCAATCTCCTGCGCCGGCGCCAGCAGCAGGGTCGGTCCTGGCCGCTCTGCAAACCGGATGATATCCTGCACAATGTAATCTTCCACCGGGTCATGGCCCGTCTGCGGCGCCATGGAATCATCCACGACCGCCACCGGGACCGCCGGGTCGACGCCGCACCGGACGCCGTCGAGCTTGTGCCAGCTCAGGGGCTCCGGAGGCAGTTCCATGGAGGCTTCAAGGTGCGGCCAGAGCGCCGCGCCGGCAAGGCCCGCCCCTTGCGCGAACAGGATGCACTCCGGCCCCCAGTCCGATACCCAGGCACAGTGCGCAAAGGCCTGCTCCAGCCCGGCAATCCAGCCGGGCAGCGCCGGGTGCACGGCCAGCGGGAAATCCCCGACGTCGAAGGTGGCAAACCCCGCCGGCGGGTTGAACACGTCAAAGCGTGTATTGCTGCCTGTCGGCGCTGCAGCACCGTCAATGTCCAGGCACAGCACCGGCCCCGTATTGAACCGGCCCTGCACGGGCTGCGTCCTGGCTCGCAGGGCGCCCATCGATCAGTCCTCTGCCTCCGGCGGCCGCGGGTCCTGCCCGGCCATCGGGAGCGCCTCCCACCAGGCGCCGCGCGTCCCGGGCGGCCAGGCGCGGTCGGGGTCCGGGGTGGCGCGAATCGCTTCGACGGCCCGGCGCAGCCAGGTCTCGCACTCGCCGGGCTCGAATGCAAGCGCCATGGGCCGCAGGCGTTCCTGCAGCACGATTTGACCCCGGCAGGTCCGGCGCCTGTCGTAATAGTTGCGATCCGGGTTGCGTGACGGGTCCAGCTCATCTGCGTCCCCGGGACGCGCGGCGACCGCGCGCACCACGCCGAAGCGGACCTGCACGTGACCGCGCAGCTGCCCGGTCTCGTCCCGCAGCCGGTAGCCTTCGCAATGCCAGTACCGGGTCTTCTCCGCCCGCCAGCCATCTATCGCGATGGCCGGCGCCGCCCTGTCTTCCCTGGACCCGGGTGTCCACACGTCGCGATATCCGTGTTCCTCATCGGTCATCGCGACGTGGCCGGTTGAGGTCTCGTAGTAATAGGCATGTGTGTCGCGCAACAGGGCGAGATCGATCCCGTCTGCCTGTTTGCGCCGCACCCAGTCGCGGAGCGCCGCGCCGATCCTGGCGAAATGCCGCTGGCGATGCTCTTCGTCGTCAAAGCCGTATTGGCCGATATCCTCATCGCTCTTGTAGACTTCCTCGGCCCAGGTGAACGGCGCCCAGCAGATGACGCGTTTGAACCGCTGGTACACGCTGCCCAGCAGTTCGCCGTCCGCATCCAGCAGCGACCAGGTCTCCGGGGAGGCGAAGCCCGTCTCCACCCAGGTCCAGCCGTGTTGCTCGACAGACGTGAAGAGCTCGGGCCCCTCGTTGAGCCACTCATTATCCATCATTTGCCCCCGTCCGGCGCCGCCCGGCGCTTCTCTGCCATGTTTGATGTCATTTTTCAGGTTCCTCTTCTGCCGCCAGTGTGTCCCCGGTGTGTTGCCTCATTGCGTTGATGGTGTGTATCCGATGGTACGGAGCCGCGCCAGCGTCGTGTTGCCCTCAGGGTAGACGCCTTTGACCAGTTCCAGCGCCAGCGCCCGCAGCGCGGCCAGCGGGACGGGGCGGTAGTCCAGCTGCTCCACCGAGACGTTGATGTGGGGCGTGCGGGTCGACGGCTCGTCATGCTGGTGGCCGTGGATATTCACGACGCCCGCCGGCACGTTGACCAGCGGGACGTGCGTCCAGATGAGCGGCGGCTCGCCGCCTGAGACCATCACCGGCCAGACATGGCCGAAGCCCCCGGCGCGCAATTCGCCGGCCCCGGTCAGGTCGTGGTTGCCCACCACCAGGTGGGTCTCGCGGCAGGGCAGGCAACGGAACCGGTTCCAGCTGCCCTCGTTCAGCGCCGGCCCCATGGCCACGTCGCCCACCACCACCAGGGTCTTCTCCGGTGACAGCGACCGCACCAGGTTGGCCCACAGGGCGCGGTTCATCTCGTCGCCGTCCCGGAACGGGCGGTTCGCGTAGCGGATGATGTTCTCGTGTCCCAGGTGCAGGTCCGACCACACCAGCACGGACTCGTCAGGCTCGTTGATCTCCCCGGCGGGATAACGGCGCGCCGCCGCCAGCAGCGCGCGCATTGCTCGTGGCCTGATGCCGGCCGCGAGCATCTCTTCCATGGACGCAAGATACAGATCGCGGGCGTCTGCCGGTTTCATGCGGGCTCCTCGCGTTTAATTACCAATACCGGCTCTTCCAGCCAGGACGGCAGCGGGTCGGGCCAGGACAGGTACGGATCCAGGTGCGGCCGGTGGATGCGTCCGGCCAACGCGGGATCGTGCGGCGCCTTGGCGAACCGGCACAACAGGTCCACGACGGACCTTGACAGCCCGATAGACGGGAACGGGGAGACCAGCAGGGTCGGACCGGGCCGTTCCAGGAACTCGGCGACGCTGCGCCACTTGTCCTGCGCTTCAGGGTGGTCAGCGTGCGGGGACGGCAGGTGGATATCCACGAGCGCCAGCGGCACGTCAGGCGCCACCCACGCCCTCACGAAGTCTATTTTGAAGTAATGGGATCCCTGTATATCAACAGTCATGTCATGACGATGTTCCAGGTGCGGCCATGTCGTCTCGCCTGACTGTCCCGCGCCTTTGGGGATGCTGATGGTGGAATGCGATATGATGGACGGTAACCAGGCGCAATGCGCATACGCCGCTTCCAGTTCGCCGATCCAGTCCGGCAGCGCCGGGTGCACGAACCGCCAGTGATCCATGTACTCAAAATAATCATATCCGTGGACCTTGATAAACCCGTCCGGGGTCCTGTGTCGGACAAAGGGCCGCCAGGATACGCCGAACGGCTCAATCACGCCACTGATGTCCATGCACAGCGTCGGCCCACTTGCGAACGTCTCATCCGGCACGGGTAACTGCAGCGTATCGTCACTCATCGATCTGGATCTCCACTGTCTTCATTGGCGAGAACCCGGGGCGCGAGTCATTGCCGGGATACCCCCGGGGGTTGCCCACAACCCTGGTTTGTCCCACCCGGTAGTCAAACGGCGAGTGGGTGTGGCCCGACACCCACAGCTTCGCGCCCACGTGCTGCACCAGGGGCTCGGCATCATTGACGAAGTACGCGTTGTTTTTATCGCCCGCATACAATTCCTGGTCGATGGCCTCCAGCGTGGGCGGAAAATGCGTGACCACCACGTCCACCTGGCCGGCCAGACCGGCGAGGCGGGCGCTGATGCGCTTGTACTCTTCAAGGTGCGTGAAGGTGTCCCAGCCCGGGGTGACGTGGAAATCCTCAATCACGGTGTGAAACAGGATGGGCGGTTTTCCCCAGAAGTCCGAGCACCACTCCGCGCCGTAGAAGCGCAGGTCCCCAATTTCCACCGTGTCGTCGTTCAGGTAATAGAACCCGCCGTTATCGCGGGCGAACCCGCGCCAGAACGCCTCCGTGTCCCGTCTCGGCGCATGGTAATACTCGTGGTTGCCCGGTACGTAGATGACCGGGGAGATCCCCAGTTCGCGGCGGACGAACGACACGCCGAACTGCCGGTCACCGTCCGTGATGTCACCGGCCAGGATCAGCAGGTCGCGGGATTCATCGGGCGCGAACTGGCGCGTCGGGTCCGGCATGAAGCGGCGCCAGATTTCAAAATGGAGGTCCGATGCGATCTGGATCTTCATGCGGCGCCTCCGATCAGTAACCCCGGCGTTTCATCCTGCCGCGCGCCGAACGGCAACAACTGGCGCCGCTCGAAGCGTCCGTCCGAGAGCGAGGCATAGCACTCGCCGGGTTTGAGCGTGGACAGCGGGCGTACACGCGTGACTTTTCCCAAGGCCCCGCCGCCCGGACAGAGCTGGTCCACGCGCTCGAACAGCGCCCTGTCGGTGGACCGGAAAAACAGCTTGTTGCCGGTATTGTTCAGCAGGATCGAAACCGCGGCCCGGTTCAGAGTCTCGTTGTTGTCCGTCCCCGCCAGCGCATGCTCCAGGCTGGAGATGGACTGGCAGGCCAGCACGCAGAACGCGCCGAACGAGCGGCAGGTGTCCAGAAACGACTGCTCGCCGTGATTGCGATCCGAAGTGACGAAGCGGTGGAATTCGTCGGCCACATACCCGACCAGCGGCATCGACTGCCCCTCCTGCCGGCGCCGGCGGCTTGCCAGCACCGCCTCGAAAAAAGCGGCCTTGAGGGCCTTGGCGACGATGGCCTCGTTCAGGTCGAGCCGCGGCTGGAACACGTACACGCAGCGCCGGGCCGGGTCCGTCTCGTCCACGTCGCGGCTGAAATCAAGCGGCAGGAAATCCGCCCGCCCGTGTTCAAGGACACTGTGGTAGTAGGGCTCACAGCCGAAGTACAACGTCCACGCCGGGGTCTTGTCCGCAAACTCGGTGAAACAGGTCCGGGCGTAGCCGTAGACCCCGACATACTGACCCTGGTATTCGGCCCGGGCCATGGAGTTCCAGCTGTGCTCGACCTGTTGGTAAACCGCTTCCGCCTGCCCGCCCTGAATTTCGTCCTTCAGCAACCCGAGCAGGGTCATGACCGGCATGTCTTCGGTGCCGGACCGGTTATTGCCTTTCTTGTCATCACGCCGCGATGCCTTGAAAAACGACTGCAGCACGGTGTGCGCGAGGGCCATGATGTTCGGCGCCGGCCGGATCGACTCATCGGCCAGCGGCTGCAGCGCAGCCTGCTTGATGGCGGGGAGGGCCTCGTCCACCAGGCGCTCGTAATCCATGTGGAAGGCGGCCACGTTGAACTCATGGTCGACCGCGTCCCGGAAACGCCTGGAGTGGCGGTACAGCGTGTTGCTGCGGACCGCTTCGGCAAAGTTCTCCAGGACGGAGGCTGCCGCGGCCTTCCACTGGTCGAACGGCGCCGCCGCGCTTGGGGTTGGCTCCTGGCCGTCTTCGTCGTTCTTCACCTCCGCCTCTGCTACCATCGCCTCTGCCAGGGCGCAGGGGACCAGCAGGAAGTCCGGCTGCGCGAACCGCCCCTGCGGCAGGATGGCCACCTCGTCGAGATCCCTGGAGCGCCTACGCCGCCGGCGTTTCTCCACCGCCGCCTCCGCTGCCGTCTCTGCCGCCGCCAGGTCCTCCTGCTCCTGTTGCTTATTGGCGTCGCGCCAGAGATCACGGATCCCGCGCAGTGACTCCCAGGCGCCCTGCACCAGCGCCACGATGTCCCGGTTCTCATCAAGCAGCCCCGCCTCCCTGCCGAACCCCGCCAGCAGGGCGTGAATCCCGGGCTGGGCGCCCTTGATCAGGCCAGGCTCCTCCTCATCCCCGAAAATGCGCCGTCGGTGCCGGAGAATCAGCAGGGTCAACCCCAGGGCGGTCTGGGCCAGGCGGGCGCCTTCGCCCGTCCAGTAGATGTCACGATCGTCCACGCGCGTGTCGGTCAACGCCCTGGCCGCGCTCAGCGGGGACAAGGACGCCGACCGGATCAGGATCTGCCGGGCCGCCTCCAGGTACTGCTCGTCGTCCAGCGCCGGCATAAGGGAGGCGCCGTAGCCGTCCATCAGGTTGAGCGCCGGCCGGCGCTCACACTCCACGTCCACATCGTGGACCGCGATGCCCGGATGGGCCAGCTGCCCGATGACCTGCCGGATTTCGTGTTTCGGATCAATGACCAGCGTGCAACCTACCAAGCGGTTCTCCGGAGCCATGATGCTGCCGATGACCGGCAGAATCCCGGAGACGGTCTTGCCCGAGCCGGTCTCTCCCAGCGCCAGCGTGTGCCGGCACAGGGTCGGGCGGGACACCCGGCCCTCAGGGTCGAACAGGGGCGTCCACTCGGGGATCCGGACCTGGTCGGTCCGGGCCTCTACCGGCGCCGGGGCGCGCGCATCGGTGATGGCGTCGATCAACCCCAGTTCCAGCGCCAGGCTTGCCGAAATGGGCCGGTCCAGCTCGAACAATCCCCGGTACAGGCGCTTCAGCGGCCCCTCGTCCCCGGCGCGCAGGCCGGCGCGCACGTGCTTGCGCAGCCGGTGCAGCAGCGTCTTGCGGGGCAGGCGGGCGCGTCTGGCCTGTGCCGGGACGGCGCCGGCGCCGATCAACAAATGCTCAATGACGGGCCAGTCATTGTCGGCAAAATCACGGGGATACAGCGTCGGTCCGGCGCACTCGCCGCGGCGCGCCCGGGCGACCAGACGGGTGAGGTAACGGTCGTCAAAGTTGTCCACGGCGCTCAGGATCTGCCGGGCCGATTGGGCGGTCACGGTCCTCATGTTCGCTGCCCGGGCCTGGTGAAAGAGCAGGGTGGCCCCGCGGGAGGCGATGCGCGTGTCGCCCAGCGAGACCAGGTTGGCCGCGGCGCTTGATACCGACATCAATGCGCGGGTGGTGAAGCGCACCCCGCGGACGCGCAGCCTATCCATGACCTCTACGCAGTAATCCAGCGCCTGGGCCTGCCCGCCCGGGGAGCAGACCTCCAACTCAATTTGCGTGTAGAAATACTCCTGGTGCAACTGTTGAATGGTCGCGACCAGCGGCAACATCATGTCCTCCTCGATGGTGCCGGTGACAGGTACAACAGCGTGGTCTGATTTTAGTTTGACGTTTACCATTACGGTCTCCTGCAAGTCGGTTAAGGGCAAACGCCGTGCCCGCCACGACGCTCGCAATGGCAACAATGTCCGGGAAGGGTAACAAGAAGAAAAAACGCGCGAACCAATCGCCGGACTGCTTACCTGCCCCGCTAAGGGCCACACCGGGAAAACCCGGCCGTTACCGCGTCGTGGCAATCGGTGATTGGTTCAATTGTTCGAGTACGATAGGCACACCGCCTGTAGAACCACGACGAAGTGCACTATAACATATATGGAGGCTAATTGCAACAACAATTGGCAACACAACAATTGGCTACATGTTAATCAAGTATTTTTAACAACTAACAACGCTGTTAGGAAAAAATATAACTTAAGCCAATACGATCAATGAGTTATGAGTAATAGTCAGGCTATTCAGGGACGACTGAATAAAATTATCCGTATTGACGAGGGCAAGATCCGCGGCCACCTGAAAGAACTAGTGAGAGGTACGGTTAAAGAACCGGAACTCCCGATTCGCTGAAAGCGCTGGTCAGTAGTTCATAACCGTTTTATTTCTTCCAAAAGAGTACGATTAAAACTGTCCAAAATTATTTGAAGTGAAAATTTATGTTTCATAACCAAAGAAGCAAGTCTAAAATTCAATTCCTGTAAGGCTTTTAATTGTTCTTCTTCTGATTCGCCATAGAGTGATATTCGGTACAAGACCCAAAAGGATTCGAGTTCTTCGTCCGTTAATTCGTAGCTTTTTATAAAATTATCTGGTAACTATTCAGGGGTACTTTACTAACGCATTCCACAGAACCAATTCATAATCATACCCACTGAACCAAAACCTTCCTATATTTGCCCTTGACAGCATAGGAAGAACTATCTATGCTGTGGTCTATCCTCGATGAGAGAATGTGATGCAGTCATGAGCAACTACTTTGGTTCCAAAGCGACGTCAGGTCTGTGCCAGCCGATCATTGCCCTGATGCCGCCACATGACACCTACATTGAGACCCATCTTGGGGGTGGAGCGATCATGCAGCGCAAGCCACCGGCGTTGCGTAACATCGCCATCGATCTTGACCCTGCTCCACTGGCTCGGTTCGAGTGTCACTATCCGGTCGAGAAGGTGCATGGCTGTGCGCATCGGTTTCTCCGGGAGTTCGACTTTCACGGTCGTGCACTGCTCTACTGCGACCCCCCTTATCTGCACCCTACCCGCCGCTCCGCGCGCCGTTACCGTTTCGAGTATGAGGAACACGATCATGTCGAGCTGCTGGCACTGCTCAAGTCACTACCCTGTTCAGTGATCCTCTCTGGCTACCCCTCAACGCTCTACGACGACCTGCTGGAGGAATGGCGTACCCTGGAACTGCAGGTGATGAACCAGGCTGGGGTCAGAACTGAGAAGCTGTGGTTCAATTTCACGCCGGGTCGGGTGCACTGGCCCGCCTATGCGGGGCGCAACTTCACCCACCGCCAGAGCATCAAGCGCAAGGCGCACAGTTGGGGGCGACGCTATCAGGCCATGCCCCCTGCCGAACGGTTGGCCGTCCTCTCCTCGATCATGGCGGTGGAAGCGGGCGAGCGGTTCGAGTAGCCCGGCCCATGAAGATCGACACCCTCGAGGTCGAACCGACCCTCGACAAGGTCAAAAAGCAGGTCGAAGAGGAGAAAAACCTCTCGCCGGCGCTACGTGCATCGCTGGAGCTGTTGTTGACCCTGGTCACGTTGCTGTTGAACCGATTGGGGCTCAATAGTCGCAACAGCAGCAAGCCCCCATCCAGTGACCCCAATCGTAAGAAGACGCGCAGCAACGGCAACAACAAGCCCGGCGCCCGGCAAGGCCATACCGGCCATCACTTGGCACTGGTCGATGATCCGGACCAGGTCGAGTTGCTTCAGGTGGACCGTGCCACGCTTCCCGGCGATGGGCACTTCCAGTGTGTCGGCCATGAGCGCCGTCAGGTGTTCGATATCCGGATGTCCCGGGTGGTTACGGAGTATCAGGCCGAAATTCTGGAGGATGAACGGGGACGTCGAGTTATCGCCCCCTTCCCGGACCAGGTGAAGGTCAAGACCCAGTATGCCTCCGGGGTCAAAATCCACTCGGTCTACATGTCCAACTTCCAACTCCTGCCCTACAAGCGGGTCGAGGAACACTTTGCCGACCAGTTCGGCATCTCCTTGAGCGCCGGTAGCGCTTGCAACTTTAACCAGGAGGTGTACGAGAAGCTGGCTCCCTTTGAGGACTGGGTAAAGCGGGCGCTATCGACGGCGCCGTTACTTCATGCTGACGAGACCGGCATCAACATCGGCGGAAAACGACAATGGCTACATGTCGTATGCAGCGCCACGCTGACCCTGCTGGCGCCCCATGACAAGCGCGGCGGTGACGCCATGGCGGCGATGGACGTCCTTCCCGAGTACACCGGCACCCTGGTACATGACCACTGGAAGCCCTACTACCAGCTTCCTTGTGACCATGCTTTGTGCAATGCTCACCACCTGCGAGAGTTGGAGCGTGCCTGGGAGCAGGATAAACAGCAGTGGGCCCAACAGCTGCAGGCCCTGTTGCTGGAGATCAATAAGGCCGTTGATACGGCCGGCGGTGCGTTGAACACCAGGCAGGCTGACGCCTTCAGGGAACGATACCGACGACTACTGGAAGTGGCACAGACCGAGTGCCCACCACCGGACGAGTCACAACGGCATAAGGGACAACGAGGTCGACTGAAACGATCCAAATCCAGAAGCCTGCTGGAACGGGTGCTTCAGTTCGAGGAGGATGTCCTGCGCTTTATGGTGGAACAGGACGTACCCTTTACCAACAATCAAGGCGAACGGGACCTGCGCATGAGCAAAGTCCAGCAGAAGATCTCCGGCTGCTTTCGTTCAGAGCTTGGGGCAAAAATCTTTGCCCGGATCCGCAGCTATCTCTCAACCTGCCGGAAAAATGGGGTATCATCTGATGAGGCCTTGCGGCTTCTCTACGAGGGTCGATGGCCCAAGTTTATGGGGATAGCCCCTGAATAGTTACATTATCTGTAACTACTCGCCCCCCTTATCCTGATTGGCCGGGTTATTCTGTGGTGGTTTCTCTACCATAGTGGCGGCGTTGCCGTTGAGTGCGATGTCGATGGCGGCGAGGGGATTGTAGCCCTGGCAGGCCATGGACTGCAAGTAGCTGGAGATACGGCAGTAGGCGGCGGCGTAGTCGGGGGTGCGGAAGCAGCCTGAGACTTTCTGTTTGACCTTGGCCATGCGGATATCGCGCTCGGCGCGGTTGTTGGTGAACGGCACCTCGGGGTCGCGGGCGAAGCGGAGCACTTCGGTTTCGTACTTGATAAGGGCCTCGTGCAGGTTCTCGGCATCGGATTTGGCGATGCGCCCGCGTCGTTTGGTCTGGCGGGGCGGGGGTTTGGGGAGTTCTCTTTTGGCCTGTGTGAGGAGGGTGCGGTAGCGTGTGCGCACGGCCTTGTAGTCGGGCTCGCTGAGCGCCTTGTCGGGGTGTTCACGCACCTGTCGGCAGGTCTTGAGCAGGAGTGTTCCCATGCGCCTGGCCCAGGCATGGCCGTGGGCCTCTTCGATGAAGCGGAGGTCGCGTAGCAGGTGGCTGCCGCACAGGGCATGCTCGCAGTTGTCATAGGCAAAGTAGCTGGCCCAGCGGTCGTGGACGAGGACGCCGCGGTAGCGGGGGATGATGTTTAACTCATCGATGGCGTCGCGCCCGCGCTGTCGATGGACACACTTCAGCGTCAGGTGGCCGGCGCTGACGCTGTGCAGCCAGTGGGTCTTACGACCGATGCGCAGGCCGGTTTCGTCCGCGTGCAGCACGGGCTCGGCGAGCAGGCGTGTCACCGCGGCGGTCTCCCACCCGGCCAGGGCCTCGTGCAGGCGTGTGAGCCAGGCCAGCAGGGTGGCCTCGGCGAGTGTGCGTCCGGTCAGCGCCGCGAGGGTCTGTGCGGTGCGCCGGAGCGAGAGCATCTGGGCAGTCAGCAGGTGGGTGGCGAACGCCACGATACCGTGGCCGTACTGCAAGGGCCCCGGCATGTCCTCGGGGAACCGGCCGCGGGTCTCGGTACGACAACGCGGACAGGTCTTGACCTCGGCCTCGACCGTCAACTCACGCGTCTCGAAGACGATATCGACCTGCACGCGCCGCTCGTGCTCGTGCGGACTGACGTTGGTGAGTGCGTGTCCGCAGGCCCGGCACTCGGTGACCGGCGCGGTGCGCGTCTCAACCACCAGACGGTTGGCGCTGCCGTGGGCGGCGCCCGCCCGCGGGCCCTTGCCTTTGGCGCCAGGGCGCCCGCGCGCAGTCTCGTCCGTGCCAGTCCGGGAACTCGGCAGGCCGGAGTTCTGTGACCCCTTCGGCGTGGTCCTCTCCATGAACACCGCCAGCAGCAACTCGAACAACAGCAGCATCGCCTCAAACAGGGCGCGGCCCTCGGGGGTCATCCTGCCGTCCGCGCACAGCGTCGCAAAGCGCGCCTTCAAGGCCTCGAACTCCGTGCGCAACGAGGCTTTGTTTACCGTTGCCATGGCCTCACTCCACTTCCACCGCCATCATCGCCGCCAACACCGCCAGGCGCTCCGCCGCCGGCAGCGCCCGGTAACGCCGGCCCCAGTTCGCCGCCTTGCGCTTGACCTGCTGGCGATGGGTGAAGTTGCGCCCCGCATACCCGGCCCAGAACACCCGGTCCGGCTCGAAGTTGAACCACACCCGCTCGGTCACCACCCCCGCCTGGTTCATCACCTGTAACGACACACGGCGCCAGCCCGACAGCCGCTCGTCATACAACGCCGACGGATAGCCCGACACCATCACCGCACAGGGCAACCGCTTGAGCAGCGCCAGCAATGCCTCGTGGTCACCCTCGTCATAATCATGACGGTAACGCCGACCCGACTTGCGCGTGCTGTGCAAATATGGCGGGTCGCTGTATACCAACTCCGTGCCGTCAAACGGAAAATCCGCCAGAAACCGGTGGCAACAACCGTGTACCAGTTCCACCGGATAATCGCACTCAAACGCCGACAGCGCCCGCCCATCGATGTCAATCCCGATGTTGCGCAGCGCCGCCGGCTTGCGCCGCATGATGGCCCCGCCGCCCAGGTGCGTCTCAATGTACACACTGTGCGGCGGCATCAGCGCAATCAACGGCTGGCACAGCCCCGTCGTTGCTTTCGAACCGAGATACGCATTCCCCATGGCGCCTACCATAGCGCCACAAAACTATTGTGTCAAGCGCTCCTTGCCTGCAAATTCAGGTAGAATTATCGGGTAGGGGGTGAGTAGTTACAATTATCTATAAAATCTGAAATCTTGTTCTCCTTTTGCCGTATTTGTTCCAAATGGTTTACCTCACGCCTATAAACATCATAATCATGAGCAGCTATAGGCTCTATAACTTCTCTTAATGTAGTTTCATTTATAGTAGCGTTTTTTATTTCATCTATTTGATCTTTAATCTTGTTATCTATTTCTTCTATTTCTTTTATTTCTTCTGTCTTTTCTTCTATCCTATGTAACCACCCTATATACATATTGATATTATGAATTGTTTTGTCTAAAAGCTTTATTATTGGATGATCTTCATAATTCCCTGGACTATGATAAGCCAATATATTTCTGACATCCTGTTTCGCATCATACCTGATATGAAATTGTAGTTTAGTTGTTAACTGTTTGAGTTGTTGAAGTATTTTGGCTAAGTCATCTGTTGTGACTTTAGAACCATCCTCTTTGAAATACAACTGTTTTGCTATTAGATCACTGATTTCAATTTTTTGCTCAGCAATATCATCAGCGATTTCCTTAAAATTAGTCCAAATTTCACTTTTGCGATTCCTGTTCCTCTCTCTATAAAATTGCCATAAAAAAAGTGATGCCGCACCGATTATGGATATTGCGCTTGCTAGATCCAAACCTATTTGTACATTCTCTAACATTTTAATTTACCCATACAAATTTGTATTTTAAGGTGCAACTAGATCACCATTCATCCGTGTTTGATCTATTTCCTTTCTGGCATCAACGGTAGATTATTAAGTCGTTTCTCTTGAAGGAAACTCTATTAATTCAGTGCGATGATATACTGATTTCAACTTTTCTGTCAAGGTGCCTTCATGAAAAATCAAGACCTGTTCGGCTCTTTTTTTGATCCGCAAGACAGCCGCCTGGACAAACTGGCGACCCCCTGGCCCGGTTGGGGGAGGTGGTGGACTGGGAGGCATTCCGTCCGTTGCTGGTGCGTGTTCGGCCCGCCACGCGCAAGAACCATGCGGGCGCCCCGCGCCGGGACGAGGTACTGATGTTCAAGGGGTGGTGATACAGCAGTTGTATGGCTTGAGTGATGAGCAGTTGGAGTATCAGATAGCGGACCGGCGCAGTTTCCAACGGTTCATGGGGTTGGACAGTTATCGCCGGTCGCCGGATGCGAACGTACCCGTCCGGGACCGCGTTTAGCACCTCAATCCCATAGTGTTCCCGCAACTTCGCCGGTGCCTGATGAAACGACTCATCGGTGCCAAAATCACTCAGCGCCCGCTGCAAACGACGCGAACACCCCTGGGATACCACCCCCGCCCATTCAAACAACGGACGGAACCGTTGACAGTACAGGCGCACTTCCCCGGCGTCCTCGGCAAGCACCCGTTGCAGGTGCACGCCCTACTTTGAAGCGGTCTCGATGCGCACGACGCCATCGGGGTCGAACTGCCGGGTGCGTTCACGGCTGACCACCATGTAGCGGTAGCCCTGTTCGCGCAGCCAGTGCAGGCGGTCCTCGGTGGCGATACCGCGGTCCATCACCACTAGGGCACCCGGCGGCGTGTCCAGCGCGTCGAGCATCCCGGCCAGGGTATGGTGTTCGCTCATTTGTGGTACGCTCTGAGTTCTTTTATAATTCAGATGTCTGTAATTGCAGTTTCTGTATTCGTCCGCAGGTCTGAGCTATTTGCTACCATAATCGGTCAGGCATGGCGTTGGTTTTTCGACGCTATGGCGACCAGATGGGAGCCGTATATTCGTCGAGAGGAAAATATGATGTCTAAGAGCTACTGGGAAAAATTGGATAGTACGAACTTTGGTGGTGCACCTGGTTGGGTTTTATTTCTCGTGTTTCCCTTAATACTAACACTAGTATTGATTGGGTATATTGTACATTGGCTTGATGACCGTATATTCAGCGAGACCCGCGTACTTAGTAAATGCTATAAACTCTTAATCTGGGGCGGGCTCCTCTATTGGTTCTTTTTCGCGGATACAGGGACGTTCTCATCACGCGCACAGGATCTAGGTGTTATACTGATAGTCGGACCCTGGATGGCAGTATATTGGTTCTTTACGCCCGGATAGGCCGCTAGGAACGGCCGCCAAGGTGGCGGAAAGCGTCTGCAATGCAAGACACCCAAGTAAAGTAAATTGTATGGGTGTCCTGTAAAAAATGCTGTTAATGCGCAACCTTGTCGGCTTTTTTGCCTGCGTTTCGAGGACCCCGGTGGCTGAAGCCTGCACGAAATCCCCTCTTACGTTCGAGCAGCAACTGCAGCAGTTGAAAGAGCGCGGCCTGATTATAGAAAATGCTGGTTTCGCCTTATCTCAACTCAGAACCATCAGTTACTACCGCCTGAGCAGATAGTCAGGGTGGTCTGACCCCTGGATTGCGTACTGTAGGCGTGAGTGTTTCAATCAGAGTTTACGATGTGCCCATCAGGGACATCACCCAACGGAAATAAAACGGGCCGATGGCCAGCAGCAAAAAGGTCATCGTCACTATCAGGCCGCCGAGTTTGAGGATGATCCTGTTCGCCAGCGCATCAAGCCTGCTGTCTACGTATTGCCGCAGTGATTCGAACTCGGATATCAGTAATTCGAAGTCAGACCTCACTAATTGCAGGTCGGCCTTTGTCGCTACAGTCTCACTCATTGCTTTGCTGGTGGTCGTCACTACCGCTTCGGCTTGCCGGTCACGTGGCTGAAAAACAACGCCTGCTGTACGCTGTCCAGGCGGCTGCGCTTATCCAGGCCTCCCTCGTACACCAGCGTGCCAGTCTCACAATCCACTTCCACGTAACCGCGGTCGCCGGCAGAGGTGTACCCGTGACGGGTTGCCGTCTCCCCGTTGACCAGGGTACAGAACCAGCGATTGTAATCATCCTCTGATGCAGCCGTGCGCGGCGCCCGGGGGCCTGTGCCGGGGGGCCTGTTGCGTTTATTTCGTTTATTGGCTATATTGGCGGTACCGTTTTGACTGTGACACGCACCTGAACTCATCTGAACAGTCCGAAACGGAGAACCGTTATGATGATTGAACGAGGACATGAGCAATTACCGGACCGTGAAACGGTGCGTCTGGCCCGCGCCGGCGCGGCTGAAATCGGCCGGTTACTGAAAAAACTGCCGGAATCGGGCAGTACCCATGTCAAGCTGGACGGGCAGGACATGATTCTGCCGCGCCAGGCGCTCATCCTTCTCCGGGACCTGCTCGCAGACATGGCTCAGGGGGATGCGGTCGCCGTTGTCCCCCTTCATGCTGAAATAACGACACAACAGGCAGCCGATATCCTGAATGTTTCCAGGCCCTACCTGGTTACGCTGCTGGAGAAAGGTGAACTTCGCTATACAAAGGTGGGAACCCACCGGCGCATCCGACTCAGTGACCTGATGGCGTACAAGGACAAAATCAGGAAACAAAGCGCAAAAGCCATGGATGAACTGGTGAGCATTGCCCAGGAAAACGATCTGGGATATTAATGAGTCTGGTAGTCGTCTATGACGCGTGCGTTCTTTATCCCGCGCCGGTCAGGGATTTGCTTATGGAGATGGCCATCTCAGACATGTTGCAGGCCAAATGGACGGAGCGGATACACCGGGAATGGATGTCCAGCCTGTTAAAAGATCGTCCGGATATCGAGCAACGCATTCGTCAAACGAGAAAGCTGATGGATGCAGCCATTCCCGATGCTCTTGTCAGGCATTACGAATCATTGATTGACGGCATTACCTTGCCGGACCCTGAGGACCGTCACGTGCTGGCAGCCGCTATCAAATGCGGCGCCCAACTTATCGTTACTGCAAACCTGAAGGATTTCCCGCAGGAATACCTGGCGCCGTACGGCATAGAGGCGCTGCATCCCGATGAATTCATTGAACAACAATTCGGGTTGGATCAAGACTCTGTCATTGCCTGTGCCAAGCGCATCCGCACCCGGCTGAAAAATCCTGAAATCAGTGCGGATAGGTACCTGACGATCCTTTCCTTGTCAAGACTGCCGGTGACAGCCGGCTTGTTGCAGGAGTTTAAGGAACTGATTTAATCACGCCCATCTACACCCCTATGGTAATGGAGTATTGTACGTTCGGATAGTGACCCTCTCCCCGTTCTTGAGCCACAAACCGTTTAGGGAAATTCATATCAGGGCTAGGCAGCCTGCTCCAGTTGTTGCCGATATTCATCCGGTGTGAGATAACCCAGACTGCTGTGTGGTCGCTCCTGGTTGTAGTGCTGAACCCAGGATTCAACGCCCCGGGGATGATTAACCTTGCTTAGGATAGCCCAGATCTTCTTCCAACTCTGGAATATTAATTTTTTCAATTTCCCGTAACACCTGATCGTCCATTTTCCGCCGACTATGGAAAATACCGGCAAATAGCCCCAATGTAACCACCTCCGGTATCAATAACAAACTCATTACTCCACCAGCAATCAATTCGTTCAAACCAGGTGGGAATTCTGTGACTGTAACAGCAGTCACTCTAAGGAAGGCAGGTTGGAAGAGTAGGAAAATTACGCATCCTACACAGATACCGGTCACAATTTCTCCTATGAAACGCAAAAAAGTCAATGCCCGTTTAACCAAAAAAAACATTTTCGCCAAACAGAAACCGAGTAACGAGCATAAAAAGAAACGTATGAAGAATTCTGAGGATTGTGTTGCTATAAAGAAAAAGGAATTAACCCCCTGAATATTTTCACTTCGGGCTTTCTCCCACATGTCTTGCCAGTAGTAGTGTGCAGCATAACCAGACTTACTCCAGTCCAATTGACCTATATAGGTGGAATTTATAAGCACCAATAATCCAAAAAAGACAACTATCCATATTAAAGATAGCTGCAACCATGACTTGATTGAGAAATTTGATTGTCGTGCAGTTTTATAAAAATTAACAACAGCACTATAAGCACTTAATAAATTATTACCTGCTTTTTCACTTAGCAGGTTAATTTGAAACGGATAATTTTTTATACCGGACCAATCAGTATTTCGTAGTGGAAGTAATATGCCGAATATTTTTTGTTGCAATAGTGGCTGTAACTTTTCCAGGTCAGCCTTGTTGTCGAGAACCTGCTGAGCGAGAAGAGAACTGGCAGTATCTCCAATCATTCCCAAATTTAACGGATGCAGTTTTTCTCCTAACAGTACGCAATGATGTTCCTGTTCATCAGTCCCAGGGAAAGTGGCTTGAGTTGCAATCAATGTCCCAGGAGCTTTCAACTCAAAAGGGTAATCAGTGTCAATTTTAATACCGGGTGGATGGATACTGATAGTTCGGTCTAGTGGAAGCAAATGATTATCCTTGGTATCCGCAGCTTCTTTGATATAGCTAACAATCCAATCAGCGGTTTCAGGTGGAAATTCTATATCAGACCACTTTCGGACGGCCTTAACCATAAACGTTCTTATAACCGTAAAACGACCTGTTCCACTACACTCTCTACAAACTAGCGCACCACTTCCGTTACATGTTCGACAATCTACATACCCACCATGACAGGAAGAACATCTCTCCTTACCTCTGTAGAAACAGTAGCTACATGCTACTCTGATCTTCTTATGATAATCGTAGATTGTGCCCATACCGTGGCAGTTTCTACAATCAACTTCACCACGGCCACCACATCGTGAACAAGTTTCCTTTCCTCTACCACCACAACTCCCGCATGCGATTTGACCCTGACCATCAGGGCAACCGCATACTTTTATGTGTCTACTCCGAACAGGATTTCCGCCCGTCTGGTATCACTCCACCCGGCCTGCTTGAGTTTCCCCCGCATGCTGTTCTTCTTCCCATCCAGCCGCGCCAGGTTCAGACAGAAGCGCCGGATAATCGCCACGTTCTCCGCGCCGTCCCCCTTGCGGATGCGACTGTCATCCTCCCTGAACGCCACGTCCAGCACCCAATGCGCCTTGTTCTCCACCTCCCAATGCCGCCGTATGCCCTGCGCCACCCGCTCTGCATCCACCGGTAGCGAGCTGATATAGTAATGTATCTCCCTCTCCACCTCCTGCCCCGGCAGGTGCCGTTCCCGCTCCATCTCTATCACCGTTTGCAAGCCCGGCCACTTGGCCGCCCCGCTCACCCACTCACTCACCGGCAACTGCCGGCAGACACGCTTCTCCACCCGGCCATGCCCGCCGTCCACCTCCTCATGCACCGCCAATGTCGCCGGCGCATCGCGTGTAACCTTATGAAAGTACGCCTGTATTTCCTTACGCAACGTCTTGTGGTTGTCCTTCAGCGACAAGGTGTAATCCCCCCCTTTATCGTGTATCTTCCGGGCTATCTTCCGCTGCGTGTTCATCGCATCCGCCGTGATATGCGCCCCCTTTACCTGCAACATCTCCAGCATCGCCATGACCGAGGCCTGCTCGTTCTTCTTCCCGGATGACTTCATCTGCGCCAACACTAACCCGCAGTCATGCCCCCAGGCCGTGATGCTGTGCAGGGCGCTGTGCTTCTCCCCGTCATGAGACCGCCTCAAGGTCTTCCCGTCCAGCGCTATCTGCTCCTGACCCTGCGCCCCGCGCACCTCATTCACCCAATCGATAAACGCCCGGTTGAACTGCTCAGGGTCCAGCGCACGCACCACCCGCGCAATCGTGTCATCCACCGGCATGCCGTTCGCAAACGGCCGGTAGCGACGCAGCCAATCCAGCTTCTCATCCCCAAATTCCTTGATATCCTTCCACCCCTCCGCCCCCGACAGCACCGCACTCACCGTCAAAAACAGGATGTCCAATAACTCATGCTTCTTGTTAATATCACGCCGCGGGTCCTCAATCGTCGCCAAATGGGTCAATAAACTCATCGGATTCTCCTCGTTTTGGGGGTAATACTGCTCTGATCCCCGCAAAATCCAGAAGTTCCCCGCTTATTTATATCTTTTTGGAATAAAAAACCTCTCTCTTATGACAAAAAGTATGATCTTGCCCTGCCCTGACCATCACAAGTCCCGCAATTAACTTGACAACTAATTTGCTTATCATCTTTCAGATTAATAGATGACTCCCAAACTGCTTTTAATCTATTGTTTTTTATTTTATCTAACAACGCATTACTATGTACTTTGTGCTCTCCTTTTTTAATTTGCTCAATGTATTCTTGGGCTGCAACCTGAGCCGTGCCAATATTGGGAAACATCTCGCCAACACTATGCCCACCTATTCTTTGCACGAGCTCTTCCTGGGCAGTTAATTCCCATGGGCAAAGGATGTTGATATCTACAATAGTTGTTTCAGCGTGGGAACAGGAAGCAACTTCGTCGTTTCCAAGATAATTGACCAACTCTTCCTTAATTCGGGTTTCTGCGTATTCCGGCGAATGTGAACACTGGTTCCGGTTGAACGTGAACAGTTGTTCCGGTTCAAAGTGAACACCTGTTAACGCAACGCATGGCGTGTTTGTGTTTTTTACCTCAAGTGTTCACGATGAGTCAATAGCGGCCTGTTTTTTTCGTATGGATTCCCCCTTTAAGGTCAGTCGGTGGGTATTATGGATAAGCCGGTCGAGGATGGCGTCGGCGAGGGTGTTATCGCCGATGACAGCGTACCACTGATCTACCGGCATTTGGCTGACCATCATCGTTGAGGCGGCCTGGTAGCGGTCATCCATGATGTGCATGAGGTCGTGGCGCTGTGCGCTGGTCAGTGTTTCCATGCCCCAGTCATCGAGGATGAGCAGCCGGGTGTGGGCAAGCTGGTTGAGGAGTTTGTGGTAGCTGCCGTCGGCCTTGGCCTGGGTGAGGGTGAGGAACAGGCGGGCGAGGCGGAAGTAGCGGGTGGTATGGCCCTGCCGGCAGGCCTGGTGGCCGAGGGCGCAGGCGATGAAGGTTTTGCCTGAGCCGCAGGGGCCGGTGATAAGCAGGTTGCGGTTGCGTTGCAGCCACTCGCCCTGGGCCAGGGTGGCCACCTGTGCCTGTGCCAGGTTGCGCGGGTGTTGGTAGTCGATGTCCTGGAGGGTGGCGCGCAGTTTGAAGCGTGCCTGGCGCAGCAGGCGGTCCTGTTTGCGTTGTTCCCGTTGCAGGCACTCGGACTCGACCAGGAGGGCGAGGCGGTCGAGGAACGGCAGGGGGTCATAGGTGGCGGGCTGTTCGGTTTGTTGGGTGAGGGCCTGGGCCATGCCGGGCAGGCGCAGGTCGCGCAGGCGTGTCAGGGTGTGTGTGGTTGAGGTCATGGTGTTCTCTCCGTCAGTTGAAGTGGTGCGGCCCGCGGACATTCTCATGGTCCTGGGGCAGCGGGGGGGTGGTCGGGGTGTCTGCGCCGGGGGTATCAGGCAGCCGGTCCTGGTTTGACTCCAGCAGGTGTTTGACCTGTTTGAGGCGCACGAGGCCGGCCTGGTTGGCGATGCGGCAGGCGGCGTTGAGGCGGCTGTCGGGGTAGCGTTTGCTGAGTTGGAGCAGCCCCAGGCAGGTGCGGTAGGCCTGCTCGGGGTGGGCCCGGCGTTCGAGTTGGTGGCGGACCCAGGTGTGCACGTCGGGGCCGAGTTGGGCAGCCCAGCGTTGGAGGCGCTCGGGGGACCATTGCTGCTGCGCCCGGTGGCGTTCGGGCATGTGGGCCGGGTGGGTGGTGAAGCCGTACCCGTCCCGGCGCGCATGGGTGGCGATGCAGCGTTGCCGGAAGTACAGTTCAATCAAACTGTCAGAGGCCTGTAACTCGACCCGCTCGCCGACGTACTGGTGCGGCACGGAGTAGTAGTGCTGCTGGTATTGCACGTGGTAGTCGATATGGATGGTCACCGGCTTGATGTGGACATACTCGTAAGGCTGTGGGGGCAACGGCTTCAAGGCTGGCTTATCGAGGGTCTCAAAGGCCGCGTGGCGCGAGCCGGGCCGGCGCTTGAAGGGCCGGTGGTTGAGGTCTTCAAGCAGGGTGGCGATATGGCGGTTCAACTCATCGAGGGCGAAGAACTGATGATGGCGCAGGCGGGCCAGGATCCAGCGTTGCGCCAGCAGCACACCCTGCTCGGCCTTGGCCTTGTCGCGCGGTTTGCGTGGCCGCGCCGGCAGGATGGCCGTCTGGTAGTGCTCGGCCCACTGCTGGTAGCTGGGGTTGATGTCGGGATCGTAGCGGCAGGCCCGGCTGACGCCGCTGCGCAGGTTATCCGGGACGATGGCGGCGGGGACACCGCCGAAGCAGGTCACGGCCCGGGTATGGCTGCCGAGCCAGTCGGGGAGGGTCTGGGTCCAGGTGGCCTCGGCGAAGGTGTAGTCCGACGCGCCGAGGACGGCGATAAAGAGTTGTGCCGGTTGTGTCTCGCCGGTGCCGGCATCGATGACGGGCACGGTATCCCCGCTGTAGTCCACAAAGCACTTCTCGCCGGCCTTGTGTGTCTGGCGCATGGTGCGCTGTTGTTGCCCGAGCCAGTGGCGGTAACGGTCGCAGAACTGGGAGTAGCTGTAGCACCGGTTCGGATACTGTTGCGTATATTCCTCCCAGACCAGTCGCTTGGTGACATGGGGACGCTTCAGTTCTTCATGGACCGCGGCCCAGTCCGGCGCCTCGCGGCGCGGGCTGGTGCGGGTATCGGCGCCGGGGTAGAACAGCTCGGCCAGGCGGGCCTCGTCCAACTCGGCCGGCAGCGGCCAGGTCAGGCTCAGGGTCTCGGCCCGGCTGAGGAGTTTCTGTACCCCGCCGACACTCAGCTTGGTGCTGCGGCTGATGGCGCGGATGGACAGGCCGGCTTGCAGCCGGAGCCGTAAAATCTCTCGTAGTTTACGCATGGTCGTTCTCTTGTTGGACATGGCAGGTTGCTCCCAAAAAAAGAAACAACGTACCACCGGGTTACAAGTCCCATGCGTTGGGGGTGATTCCGGTTCAACGTGAACGCGGATTCCGGGGTTGTGAACACCGATTCCGGCACTGCCCGGAAAGTGTTCACGTTCAACCGGAATCAGTGTTCACGATGAACCGGAACAGGTGTTCACGTTTGACCGGAATCGGTGTTCACTTTGAACCGGAATCCGCGTTCACTTTCAACCGGAATACGCAGTTTCAACTAATTGCTTGTTTCCATTCATTTCTTGATTATTATGTTTGATACAAAGTAACTATTCAGGGGTACTTTACTAACGCATTCCACAGAACCAATTCATAATCATACCCACTGAACCAAAACCTTCCTATATTTGCCCTTGACAGCATAGGAAGAACTATCTATGCTGTGGTCTATCCTCGATGAGAGAATGTGATGCAGTCATGAGCAACTACTTTGGTTCCAAAGCGACGTCAGGTCTGTGCCAGCCGATCATTGCCCTGATGCCGCCACATGACACCTACATTGAGACCCATCTTGGGGGTGGAGCGATCATGCAGCGCAAGCCACCGGCGTTGCGTAACATCGCCATCGATCTTGACCCTGCTCCACTGGCTCGGTTCGAGTGTCACTATCCGGTCGAGAAGGTGCATGGCTGTGCGCATCGGTTTCTCCGGGAGTTCGACTTTCACGGTCGTGCACTGCTCTACTGCGACCCCCCTTATCTGCACCCTACCCGCCGCTCCGCGCGCCGTTACCGTTTCGAGTATGAGGAACACGATCATGTCGAGCTGCTGGCACTGCTCAAGTCACTACCCTGTTCAGTGATCCTCTCTGGCTACCCCTCAACGCTCTACGACGACCTGCTGGAGGAATGGCGTACCCTGGAACTGCAGGTGATGAACCAGGCTGGGGTCAGAACTGAGAAGCTGTGGTTCAATTTCACGCCGGGTCGGGTGCACTGGCCCGCCTATGCGGGGCGCAACTTCACCCACCGCCAGAGCATCAAGCGCAAGGCGCACAGTTGGGGGCGACGCTATCAGGCCATGCCCCCTGCCGAACGGTTGGCCGTCCTCTCCTCGATCATGGCGGTGGAAGCGGGCGAGCGGTTCGAGTAGCCCGGCCCATGAAGATCGACACCCTCGAGGTCGAACCGACCCTCGACAAGGTCAAAAAGCAGGTCGAAGAGGAGAAAAACCTCTCGCCGGCGCTACGTGCATCGCTGGAGCTGTTGTTGACCCTGGTCACGTTGCTGTTGAACCGATTGGGGCTCAATAGTCGCAACAGCAGCAAGCCCCCATCCAGTGACCCCAATCGTAAGAAGACGCGCAGCAACGGCAACAACAAGCCCGGCGCCCGGCAAGGCCATACCGGCCATCACTTGGCACTGGTCGATGATCCGGACCAGGTCGAGTTGCTTCAGGTGGACCGTGCCACGCTTCCCGGCGATGGGCACTTCCAGTGTGTCGGCCATGAGCGCCGTCAGGTGTTCGATATCCGGATGTCCCGGGTGGTTACGGAGTATCAGGCCGAAATTCTGGAGGATGAACGGGGACGTCGAGTTATCGCCCCCTTCCCGGACCAGGTGAAGGTCAAGACCCAGTATGCCTCCGGGGTCAAAATCCACTCGGTCTACATGTCCAACTTCCAACTCCTGCCCTACAAGCGGGTCGAGGAACACTTTGCCGACCAGTTCGGCATCTCCTTGAGCGCCGGTAGCGCTTGCAACTTTAACCAGGAGGTGTACGAGAAGCTGGCTCCCTTTGAGGACTGGGTAAAGCGGGCGCTATCGACGGCGCCGTTACTTCATGCTGACGAGACCGGCATCAACATCGGCGGAAAACGACAATGGCTACATGTCGTATGCAGCGCCACGCTGACCCTGCTGGCGCCCCATGACAAGCGCGGCGGTGACGCCATGGCGGCGATGGACGTCCTTCCCGAGTACACCGGCACCCTGGTACATGACCACTGGAAGCCCTACTACCAGCTTCCTTGTGACCATGCTTTGTGCAATGCTCACCACCTGCGAGAGTTGGAGCGTGCCTGGGAGCAGGATAAACAGCAGTGGGCCCAACAGCTGCAGGCCCTGTTGCTGGAGATCAATAAGGCCGTTGATACGGCCGGCGGTGCGTTGAACACCAGGCAGGCTGACGCCTTCAGGGAACGATACCGACGACTACTGGAAGTGGCACAGACCGAGTGCCCACCACCGGACGAGTCACAACGGCATAAGGGACAACGAGGTCGACTGAAACGATCCAAATCCAGAAGCCTGCTGGAACGGGTGCTTCAGTTCGAGGAGGATGTCCTGCGCTTTATGGTGGAACAGGACGTACCCTTTACCAACAATCAAGGCGAACGGGACCTGCGCATGAGCAAAGTCCAGCAGAAGATCTCCGGCTGCTTTCGTTCAGAGCTTGGGGCAAAAATCTTTGCCCGGATCCGCAGCTATCTCTCAACCTGCCGGAAAAATGGGGTATCATCTGATGAGGCCTTGCGGCTTCTCTACGAGGGTCGATGGCCCAAGTTTATGGGGATAGCCCCTGAATAGTTACGATACAAATTATCTTAACGCCGCTTTTCTCTAATGAAATTTGTATTACCTGGGTGGCTTAGCATAAAAGACCTGATTTTCCTCATTCAGTCTAATCCAAATTTGAGTGGTGCCACCATCAAAATAATTTACTAATATCTTATAAGCTCCCTCCGGTAGGAGCATCTCCGCATGATAGGGCGTTTTGATTTTCTCTATGTCGATTATTGCAGGTACAGTACCTGTATAAACCGTTAACGCATGCAGTTCAGATGATTCTTCGAAATAGTCGATTTGTTTAGGAGTTGCACCACTGAGATGCATAAGATCAGTATAAAGTTCAATAGCATATTGCTGTAATTGAATACGGTAATACTGAATGGTATTTGACTGGAAGGAAACTACGATTATCACAGTAACTGCACAAAGTAGACAGCTTAATTTAGTTACCTGTGTCACTTAGCTTATTTTAACATGTAATTTGGATGAAACATACGTCTCCCTTGACCCTCATCTGCTCAGGATAATCATGAATTCATTTTCTTCTGGTGTTAGCTCTACCCAACGTCGTTCTGTTTTATAGCCAGATGCGGATACCTCAATTTCATAGCTGCCAGGCGATAATGTTATTCCGGGAATATATGCTGGCTTGATATTCATGATACGGATAGCCGCCTCTTCAACATTACTGTGAATTATCAATGGATAATCCTCCTCAAGTGAGATATCAGGCATTGAGTCTGATGAAGGTTTGTAATCGGATTTTTCAAATACCCGCTGGTCGAGTAATTCAAAAATCGCTTTATTATTTTTAAATCTAGTTACCAAATCCAGTTGCTTTTCCAGAGTAGCACCAAGCACTTGCACCTTTGGTTGGGCGTTCAACGTCCAAATCAAGGCATAGCTGATAATTGGTGAGGTGGCCTCTTTAACCACACTGAAAAAGTAATGCACAGCCGAGTCTTGTTCCGTATAACGGTTTGTCAGTACAGTGACAGGGAGTATTAGAATCAGTACTAAAATCAGCAATCTGAAAGTTATCATCGACAAAACAGACCTATCCTGCCGCTTTCCAGAGAAAAGCCCGAGTTGATAGAGCTTATATGCTTTTTCAGGAAGTTTGAGTACAGTCATGATTACCAAAAAAAGACTCAGACACATGGAAATAGGAGGGACCACACTGGCGCGCAACGCACTACGGGACTTTTCAGCCAACTCACCCCCGTCAGCGTACATTGGTAACTGTGAGGCCAATTCGCGTAGCCACCTGTTAGTTTCGCGTTCTATCCTCGGATCAATAACTCGTTGCTTAAACTCCTTATTATTCCAGTCAACCAACATGGGTTTAATGTAATGCTGGGGGCCTACCTGCTGTTTAACTCGCTCCTGAATCTGGTCATCCTGCTGAAATGCCAGCCAGCTTTTATTTGGCATCATATTTAATCCTTGATTTCTAAGACTGATATCCCAGCGTCTTTGTGTTTCTGATTTAATTTTATTTGTCACAGCCACTTCAAACCGTTCAGAATCACTTATCTGCCAATCTATTGGCATGTAAATCCCTTTCATTTCCAGGCGTTTTCGAATCTTTTTTGAAGTTGTCGGGTGCAGCCTGAAATCAACGACTTGTTGTAGATTACTGGGATAACCACCTGTTTCTACAAAGCGCTTTTCAAGTTTCGGTAATAATCGTGTTTTATAATGGCCGACATCGTCGGTATAGTATGTGGTCATAGTAGCGCCGCCCTTGCCATCAATTGCTTTTTCAATAACACTGGCCGGGTCGGTCAAAATTCGGCCGATAAACCGTACTACTTTGAGCAGCTCATTATCGTCTTTAGTCTGTCTAGCCTGAGTAAATAACCAGTAATCAGGTGGAATATAGCCCAAATTAAGTTGTAGTATCTGCTTTTCGTAGGCTTCATCCAGACGCTTTATACACCTGTCCCTTCCGTCACATTTGTTTATACCATCAAAGTATTGGTATATCCGGGGAGCAATTTGTTTCGCATACTTCTCTGCCTGAAGATCTAAATTGCTAACACTTTCCAGATATGATTGCCACCCTTGATCGATTTCGGTTTCCATTTGGCGTTTGTACTCGCGAACCCGCAACGGGACCTCTTTGAGGGACTGATTGTAGTCCATGCTGCCTTCCCGGTAATAAACGAATGAATTGCGCAACTCATCGCCCAGTTTCTCGTAACGCCCATAGTATTGGTCAAAATTTTCGTAAGCTTTGCCACGCACATACGTGTAAATTATGTCAGCCTTGTGCTGTTCCAGGTATTCCATGAGTTGCGTATCTGCATAGATCATTCCACTGAACAATGCCAGGAAGGTCATATCAGTCGGTGTGTGCTCCTGATTTGGATCAAATGGAACCGCTTCAATCTCTACGGCGTTGTTGATCAGTGCAGAGCGTATGAGTTGGGAATAATAGGCTTGTTGCCTTTCTGCTGGGGTAGATGGATTAATAATATAGTGATCAACCAGCCATTTCTGTCCAAAGAAAACCAGCGGCCAAATCACCAATCCCAGTAGTGTGAAAGCAACCAGAGTAATTTTCCAACTTCTCAAAATCCAATTACAACGTGACAATATAAGATCAGCCAATAGTAATGTGGCCCCAATGCCGCTTACAGTACGTCCAAACAGTTCAATTGAACGAAGTTGAGTTTCATTCCGGTCCAATCCACCGGCAACCGCTACAAGCTGGGCATTAAAGACACTTTCCGGTACGAGATACAGTACCGATAAGACAAACATGGTGAACACCCACCAGAAAGGAGGGTTATCAGAATTAGTCAAGGTGTCCTGGGTTTCAACTCGATAAGAAAAGGGGCACTATTTTCCAGCTTCAATTCCTCATCCGGCAACTTGGCAGGTAACGCCATATCTTGTTTTGTAGTGTCAGTTACCTGTGAACTCTCATGGAATTCAAAGATATCTCCAATACTACCGTCCAGACGCAAATAGAACCTTTCACCCACATATGCCCGCTGTTCTTCCATTCGTTGCATGTCCGCATCTACAGGAAGTATCGACACCATTTTTCCAGTTAAGTACTGTGGTTGATACCGACCAGCGGAAATCGAGTTGGCATAAAGTCGCTGACAGATCTGGTAGGGGCTGGTGTCAATAATTACACCATCCGGTAAGCGTTCAACTTCGGCGAGTTTCAACAGTGTATCCTGATGATACTTGGTGCTGGTAATGCTGTACGTTTGTATTTTTATGTGTCGTTCATGAGCCCTCAATAGTACATCAGCAACTTCATTATATCGACGAATATCAAGATGTAATCCTGTATTCGGTCCCAATTTTGATTTCAGCAAATCCAGTTTGCTTGCACTGGTCCAGTCGTCCTCGTGCCTGGCGTAAAATTGTTCCCCCGAACGCTTTGCCGTTTCAACAATGTATCCAAATCTGGGGTTGATCTTGCGGTCGGCCACACTCCGATTTATCAGAAGATTAATACTGCTTCGGTGTGGTTTTTGAATAAAGCCCAAATAAATCTGTGGATTTATGCTACGAAGTGCAATCAGTGTTTCAAAACTGGTGGATGAATAATAGTACTGGTTACCCATGGTACGATTGACGTATTTATCCAAGAATTCCAAGGCTGAAACAGGATACGTACCCTTGATTTCGAGATTGACCTTCTGTTTAGCATTGGCAAAACGTTTCACCAAATTTAATGCTTCAGTCAGATAAGGGGCCGGTTCGTGCCTGATAAGTTTGGAATTGGTCGGGTCCCGTATGAGAATAGCATTCCATTCTTTACTGTCCATTTCTGAGACGATTTGAATTTTACCGTCAAGTCGTCCAGTGGCACGTCCAGTGGTCGGATCATGATGGACCACCCAACTACCGTCACGCAGACGCATAATATCGATTTCTACGCTATCGCTGCCTGCCACAAGCCCGTGCTGGATAGCAGTCAGGCTGTTTTCGGGTTGGTTGTAAAACCCCCGATGCCCAACAGTCTCTATTGGGCAAGTAGATGTATCGAGTTGAGTTATCTGATTCAGGTTATTTAAGTACAAACCTCGATCCTTCAAAGCCAGTAAATAATCGACATGTTCAGGCTCTAGTGCATTTATGAATTCTTGAGAATAATCTGCCAGCTTCTTAATCTCTTGAATATCCCGCGTTTCTTTATTTTCTCTTACTAAACCTTCTTTTACTAACTGTTGATCGCTGGCACAACCAGTGATCAGTAATCCAACTGACAGTAACATGAAACCAATGGTTTTGTAGGAAGTATCGAACGCACTCTTATTTTCAACTACTGTCAATGCTGATAATGATCCATCTTCTTTTTGGTCGACAACGAGGTTAATATAAAGAAGCTTGGAGAAGAGATCCCAAACTTTCCAAACAAAGGCAACAACACCTAAGAACGCGCCAATAATTTTAAGTATTTCAAGAAGTATTTCAGGCATGGATGTGTTCGAATGTTAATAACTTCAAGTCAATCATATTCAGGAAGCTCTCGATAACACTGAGTCCTTGATGCCAGTCATAATACGCCCACCTCCACCGTCTTCATTACCGAAAACTTCGGGCGCGGGTCATTATCGTGATAACCGCGCGGATTGCCGATAACCCTTGTCCGCCCCACCTGGTAATCGAACGGGGAATGGGTGTGGCCCGATACCCACAGCCTGGCATCTACGGCCCTGACCAAGTCCTCATTGTCATTGATGAAATACGGGTTGAGACGGTTGCCCTCGTACAGTTCCCGATCAAGAGCCCCCAGGGTCGGCGGAAAGTGCGTGATTACCACGTCCAGTTCGCCGGCCAGTTCGGCGATATTGGCGGTGATTGCCTTGTATTCCGCCACGTGGGCGTAGGTGTCCCAGCCCGGCGTCAGCCGGAAATCCTCTATCATCGTGCGGTAATAGAGATGGTGGGGGTCGCCCCGGAAATCCGAGCACCACTCCGCGCCGTAGAAGCGCAGCCCCCCGATTTGGACCGTGTCGTCGTTGAGGTAATAAAACCCGGGGTGCGTCTTGGCGTAGTGGCGCCAGAAAGCATCCACTTCCCGTTTTGGGGCGTAGAAGTACTCATGATTGCCGGGCACGAACACGACCGGGGAGATGCCGAGTTCGCGTTGGATAAACGGCATGCCGTGGTCCCGGTTGCCGTCCACGATATCCCCTGCCAGGATGAGCAGGTCGCGGGTTTCATCTGACGCAAACTGGCGCGCCGGGTCCGGCAGGTCCCGTTTCCACAACTCCATGTGCAGGTCGGATGCGATCTGGATTTTCATGCCGGCGCACGCTCCATACCGGGAGAGAGTACCAGAGAGGGTGTGTGTTGACTATCATTAAATGTCAGGTGATGGAAACCCGACTTTCGCGACGGTCGTAAAGGTGGCAAATGCGCTCGGGTTCAAACAGACCAGTCCAGACTGATGCAATCTTTTGAACAATAAAGAGAAACAATCACAAGACGTCTCTTCTCTTGGGCTTAAGCAATGGTTTTCATGCGCAAAAACAGGGCTTTAAGCAAAAGAATCAAACGCTCCTCAAGCGAGCCGTAGTAGAGTGATTCCGTAAACAGACAGGGTAAATCTCAGAACCTCGATTTTGATGGTAAAAAGCGGGTTTTTAAGAGGGAATTACAGATATAGATAGCTGATAAACTGAATGGAAACAAATGGTTAGTATAGAATTAAATGGTCCGACCCATTCTACTCTGCCTCAATAATCCGGGCGGGCATCAACCATAGCGGCCTGTCGTGTGAGTTTTCCTCACAAGTCCACTGAAAAACTCACAATCAGGCGCTTTCATTCAGAATATTATAATCATAATAAACGCCGCAACGCATGGAATGCCGAATGACTCCCGCCACGCACGGGAAAGCTGCGCAGGCAGCCCGGCGCCGGGTATTTCTTTGATTAACCACCCGGTATCAAAAGCAACCAGAGATATGACATGAACAACAATACCCAATGGCACCTACATCCTGACACCGGACAGGACAATGGAACTCGATACAGGCGCCACCGGGCACCGGTTATCCATACACCGCGTTGCCTGGGCGCTTGAACAAACAGCAAAGGTTAAAAAACAATGAACAAAATAGACTCAACAGAGCTGGACCGGATGGTCGACTGGATGCTGAGACGCGGCGAAAAGCCGTTCCCTGTCAAGCCGGGCGACACCCTCACGTTCAACGCCGGGAACATGTCGCCTGCCGGCCGGACCATGTCCCGGCAAGCGCTGGATGCCTGGGCCGAGGTGTCGGGGCTCCGGTTCGAGCACACGGACGACTACGACAACGCGCAGATCCGGTTTCATGAAGAGGACCTGCCACACGGCGTTGGACTTGCCAAGGGCGCAGACATCTACATCGACCCGGACATCATCCTGACAAAGGAAGGACAACCAGACGATTTCGCTTTCGAAACCTTCCTGCACGAAATCGGCCATGCCCTGGGCATAGGCCATCCGGACGGCTACAACCCGGAGAATGACGACCCTGTCAACTCCCGGCAGACATCGGCCATCTCCGGACGGACCCAGCCCCAAAACAACCACAACACGGACGAACACGTCACCCGGGCCACAGCCCTGACGCCCCAGGCAGCCGATATCCTCGCGGTGCACAAACTCTACGGCGCACCGGACCCGGTCAACCCCGGCAATACGGTTTACGGCGTCGACACCAACCCGGACAGCCACCTGGGGCGGGTCCTGACAACCATGACGTCCAGCCCCGCCGGCAGATCACTCGTGACCTTCACCATACTGGACAACGGCGGCGAAGACACCATCGACTTCAGCAACGACCCCTCGGCCCAGCGCGTCAACCTCAACCCGGAATGGGCCTCCAACGTATACGGGGCATGGGGCAACATGGTTATCGCCCGGGACACCCTCATCGAGAACTACATCGCCGGGTCCAGCTGGGACCTGGTCATCGGCAACGACGCCGATAACACCCTGGAAGGCCGGGACGGCCGCGACATCCTCGACGGCGGCCCCGGCGATGACACCTTAAACGGCGGTCCGGGCAGGGATAATTTCATCATCGGGCAAGGCACTGACACCATTGAGGATTTCAGCAGCGAGGACCGCCTGCTGATTGATACCGATAACTATAACCCCGACCTGGTCGAATACAACAACCAAAGCAAGGCGCTTCTCTACAACGGCAAACACATTGGCACGTTGAATGATTTCAGCTCCAACACAGAAGATATCAAAGGACTCATTGATAAAACTATTGACATTATTACCAATGACCCTAGCACCACCATCCATACTGTTATAGAGGGCAAAGAAAACAATGACATCTTAACCGGAAGACCCTACTACAACGACAAACTGCACGGCGGGCCGGGCAACGATTCCCTCAACGGACTGGAAGGCAACGACATCCTCGAAGGCGGCAAGGGCGCCGACACCCTGAACGGCGGTCCCGGGGACGACATTCTCGACGGCGGCCCCGGCAACGACCATCTGGACGGCGGTCCCGGTGAAGATACCGCATCCTACAAGAGCTCCCCTGCCGCGGTCCTGGTGCGCCTGCACGATGCCAACGCGGTGAAATCCGGCGATGCCGAAGGCGACAGACTGGTTGACATAGAGCGCCTGACCGGCTCCGCCTGGAACGACGTCCTGGCCGGGGACGGCGGTGACAACACACTGAAAGGCGGGGACGGCGACGACGCATTGTACGGCGGGCCTGCCGGCGGCGATGACGTAATGTACGGCGATAACGGCGACGACAGGCTGTTCGGCGGCAAAGGCAACGATACCCTGACCGGCGGCGAAGGCAACGACCTGTTGAAAGGCGGCCCCGGGGAGGACACGTTAAGAGCCGTTGGCGACGAGCTGGACGTACTGAACGGCGGCCCGGGGGAAGACACATTCGTATTCTTCCGAAGCGACCTGGGCGGCGGCACGATACAGGACTTTACCGACGGCGAAGATAAAATCGACCTCACGGACTTTGATGACATCCACTCCATGGAAGACCTTGACATTACCCCTCTCGGCGGCAACGTGCATATCGAACTGGCCGGGGAAGACTACCTGACCCTCATCATCCTGTCTGACTTTGATGCAAGCAACCTGGACAACTCGGACTTCTCCTTTGTCGCCTGAGCGCATAGCTCCCGATACCGGACAAGGCGCCCCGCCAGAGAAAATACACCATGAGCCCGGTAACGGACAGCCTGCTGATACGCAAGGGCACAGGAATAATACTGTACCCGGCAGCGCCGGGACTCATCGCGCTCACGGTCATCCGGCTGCCGGCCCGCTTACCTGTACTGCTCATACAATGGGT
The DNA here is from genome assembly GCA_965204045.1 of Gammaproteobacteria bacterium. GTDB lineage: Bacteria > Pseudomonadota > Gammaproteobacteria > Eutrophobiales > Eutrophobiaceae > JAAXHV01. The sequence goes on along the minus strand of CBDBDW010000002.1, from coordinate 1,386,620 downwards.
CGGGCACACACTGACAGAACCACAGGGGCTGACCGCCTGTCCCCGGCAGTCAGCCACCGGCTGCCGACAGGCAAAGAGTCGCCCGTTAATACCAACCCCTGCATGCCAAAATCATGGTATTGGGGAATGCCCTTCCACACACACACAGAGGATAAAAAATGAAACGGGATCTTGACATCATGCGCAACCTGCTGTTGAAAGCGGCCGGCGCCGACACGCCGATATGGATCACGCCGGGGGAAAACCCGGATGATGAAACCGCCGGTCACCTGGTGCTGCTGGAAGACGAAGGGTTGCTGGTCCGGCACCCCAAAATCATTGACCGGCTCCGGCTGACCGCCGCCGGGCATGACGTTGCGGAGCAGGTGGCCGATAAAGCCCGGTGGGGCGAAATGAAAAAGAGAGCCCTCAACCCGTTCTCCACGAGATGGCCCGCGACGCTCATCCCCGGGCAACACGCACAGGAGCGGGGGCCTGTGACCGGACCCGCCGCCCTCTCAGGGGGCAGGCCCGGCCGGCCCTGTGTTGATCAGCCGGAAGAAGCGGTATGGCGGCGGCGCGCCGCCGGCCGGACTACGGGATAATCTCTACGTCGGCGGCGAGATCCGGTTCAGAAACCTGGAACCCTCGCAACTCACCGACGACGTCTTCATCACATAAAACAGGGGAATGGGATCAGACCATTCCAGACTGATGCAATCTTCTGAACAATAACGAAAACCAATCACAAGACACCTGTTCTCCTGGCTTAAGCAGTGGTTTTCATGCGCAAAAACAGGCTTTGAACTGAAGAATCAAACGCTGCTCAAGCGAGCCGCAGTGGACCAGGAGAGTGATGCCGTAAACAGGCAGGGTAAATCTTAGAACCTCGATTTTGATGGCAAATAGGGGGTTTTAAGAGAGAATTATAGATATAGATGGCTGATAAACTGAATGGAAACAAATGGTTAGCATAGAATAAATGGTCCGACCCGTCCTAACACGTTCGGTCCGATGTAGCTGTTGAGGGTTCTCTGGTAAACAAGTAAATAAAATGAGCAATCACTGATACCGTGAGTAACGCAGTTATTATGCTGATAAACCAAAGCAGCGTTGAGTCCCCGGCCGTCAATGTTTTGTATATTTCAAGTACTGTCCTCGCACGGAATGTATATGACCATTTTTTTGTCTGTCGAAAAAATAGTCAGGGACGAAACAGTACCGATCTTTTGTCATATCAATTTATAAGGATTAATATTATCGGTACTGACAAATCAGCCCCCGAAAATAGATGGAGATTTATCTTATGCATGATCATGGCTTTGCTGCCTCGGATTATGTGGAACCTGACCGGGTGCGGCGTGAGATTTACATTGATCCGCAATTATTTGAGCTCGAGATGGAACGCATCCATGAACAGATCTGGATTTATTGCGGCCATGCGACCCAGGTTCCCCATAGCGGAGACTATTGTACCTTTCAGTTAGGACGGCAACCGATGGTCATGATCAGGAGAGCCGATGGTGAGGTTTCAGTGCTTTACAATCGCTGCCCGCACCGGGGCGCCATGATCTGCGGCAATCACCAGGGAAACACGGGCAAATTCTTCAAGTGTTCCTATCATGCGTGGAGTTTCAGGCATGACGGTTCCCTGCTTGCCATTCCGATGCTCGATTCAGCTTATGAAGGCACCAACTGGGGCGCCGACAATCCCGATTGCAGGATGAAAGCGGCAGCCCGCGTCGAGAATTATCGCGGCTTTATTTTCGCCAGCCTTGCCGATGAGGGTCCTTCCCTTGAAGAGTTTCTGGGAAAAGCGCGGATTGCCCTGGACAATATGTGCGATCGCTCACCTGAAGGAGAGATAGAGATCGTTCCCAACTGCTACAGGGTTGTGCAGCGGTCAAACTGGAAGATTTTTATCGAAAACCAGATCGATGCCCTGCATCCGTCGGTAACTCATCAATCGACAGGCGCCGCCGCCCGGGAAATCGAACTGGAGATCCAGAAAAAAACCGGGGAAGCGCCGCTCTCCTACCATATGCTCTCGGCCTTCGCAACACTGACCGTAGAGGACTGGAATGCCTTCGAAACCAAGGGTTACCCGTACGGGCATACTTCCGTCGGCGGCTATATGAAGTTGCGCCCGCGCGACCCGGAATCACTTGAATACGAACGCCTGCTGACAAAAGCCTACGGCAAGGAGAGGATGGAAGAGATCCTTGATGTTCCCATCCACCATATGATGTTTTACCCCGGGCTTGGGATACAGCCGCAATTGCAACAGTTACGTGTTGTCCGGCCGCTCAGCGTGGACCGGATGTTGACGGAAATCTGGTACTTCCGTCTGAAAGGCGCGCCCGAAGCAATTCACCAACGCGCTCTGGATTACTATAACCTGGTAAATTCACCGGCGACGATGATCAATGCCGACGACATGGAAAACTTCTGGAAATGCCAGCAGGGGCTGGGTTCAAAGGGAAACGACTGGGTAAGTTTTCACCGGCATTTTGGTCATGACCTTGAGCGTGAGGGCGTGATGGTAAGCCCTCCGGACAGGGGAACATCAGAAACACCGATGCGCAACCAGATCCAGGCCTGGAAAAAATACATGGAGGCATAGGTATGGAAAATGCAAAACAAGAAAAAGCGGCACATGATATTCCATACGAGACACAGCAAGCCGTCGAACAGTTCCTGTATCGACAGTCGGAGTTGCTTGACGCCAAACGCTGGCAGGATTACATAGATCTGTTCACGGATGACGGCATCTACTGGATGCCTGCAAATGCCGACCACGAGCACTGGGAAGGTGTGCCTTCCATATTCATAGAAGACAAGAACACGATGGCAGTCCGAATGAAACGGGTATTACATCCGGAAGCATGGTCACAGGTACCCATCTGGGAAACCAATCATATTGTGGGTAATGTCGTGATTCAGGATATTTCACCAGAGGGTGACGTTGTCGTTCGTTCACGTTTTCAAATGATAGAGTTGCGGCGCGACGACGTACGCCACTTCGCAGGCCGCTATTTGCATGTGCTGAAGAAGGATCAGAACGATAGTTATCTCATTCAGAAACAACGCGTGGACATGTTCAACGCGCAAGCCACCTATGAGTTTGTGCTTCAGGTCTGGGTCTGAAATCATAAATTTTTTGTAACTACTCACCCCCCTGTTCGTCCCGCGCTCCCTTCGTCATTCCGGCGAAGGCCGGAATCCAGTCTGTTAAACGGGTCGCTTGCGACACCTTATAACGTGTCCCTTCGGGACGTTTTTTTCACTGGATTCCCGCCTGCGCGGGAATGACGGGGGGCGCGCGGGAATGACGGGGGGCGCGCGGGAATGACGAACGAGGAGAAGTGCAGGAAGGACGAGTGGGGGTGAGTAGTTACAATTTTTTTTCAAAGCTGACAGGTTGTAACGAAGGGTATAATTGGTGGCCAGGGACAGAATCGAACTGCCGACACAGGGATTTTCAGTCCCCTGCTCTACCTACTGAGCTACCTGGCCGTAGTGGTGGGAGCGCCGCGAATCAGGCGGCGTGAAACGAAAGCGTGTATTAAATCCGACTCCGTGTTCTCCGTCAAGCGGGAGATTATTCTTCAGCAGCTCATGTACTGGTAAACTGGTGTACCGGTACTCTTTCCGGCGCCGTTCATCCCGACCCGAAGGGGACAACATGCAATGAAACAAGAAGAGTTAAAATTCGCAATACGAGGCACACTGATACATGCGCCATCCGCCGGTGATATTAAAGTACTTGAAAATGCATTGCTCGCGGTGGACGACGGCGGCCGGATTGCCGCGGTAACAGGTCCCGGTCAACCGGATTACGGGAAGTTGGAACAAACAGCGAGGGAGGCCGGCAAACTGGAGGTGCTGTCAGCCGGGGAATACCTGCTGCCCGGCCTGGTGGACACCCACGTCCATGCGCCGCAGTGGCCGCAGATCGGCAAAGCCCTGGACCGGCCGTTGGACGAATGGCTGCAGAAATACACCTTTCCCCTGGAGGCCCGGTACGCGGATGCGGAATTCGCCGAACGGGTTTACGATAATCTGGTCCATACCCTGATCGCCAATGGGACGACCACGGCGATGTACTACGCCACCATACACCTCGAGGCATCGATGCGCCTGGCGGAAATCTGCCTGGAGCAGGGGCAACGGGCGCTGGTCGGCAAGGTTGCCATGGATAATCCCGAACAATGCCCGGATTACTACCGCGATGCGAGCGCCGGGCAGGGACTGGAAGATACCGTTAGCTTCATCGAGCAGGTACTGGGCATGCCCGGCAACGCCGGCAGGCTGGTGCTGCCCGTCATCACTCCGAGGTTCATTCCCGCTTGCACCGATGAAATGCTGCTGGGTTTAGGCGAGCTGGCGCAGCGCACGGGTTGCCACGTGCAGACCCATTGTTCCGAAGGCGACTGGGAACATGCTTACGTGCTCGAACGCTACGGGAAAACCGACACCCTGAGCCTGGACGGGTTAGGCCTGCTGACCCCGCAGACGGTCCTTGCCCATTGCGACTTCATCGATGACGCAGACATGGGGGTAATCAAGGGAGCGGAAACGGGAATCGCGCACTGCCCGCTGTCGAACCTGTATTTTGCCAACGCCGTCTTTCCTGCGCGCAAGGCCCTTGACCGGGGGTTGCAGGTCGGCCTGGGCACGGACATAGCAGCCGGGGCAAACCCCGGCATCCTGCACAACTGCCAGATGGCGGTCACTGCCTCACGGGCGCTGGAGGACGGGGTCAACCCGGATCTCCGTACAGAGGAACGAGGCATGGCCGGCGCGCGCATCGATTTCCGCGAGGCATTCTGGATGGCGACCGCGGGAGGCGGCGAGGCGCTGGGCCTGAAAGTGGGTAAATTCGAACGGGGTTACGAATTCGACGCCATCGTCGTGGATACCGGCGCGCCGGACAGCAATCTCATCATCTGGGAAGACATGGATGAAGGCGACGATATCCTGCAGAAGATCATCTACAACGCCGACCGCCGCAACATCAAGCGGGTATGGGTGCAGGGGGAACAGGTCAAAAGCTGAGCGGGAGTGCCGTTTCCCGATGATCCCCTTTCATGACACCGGCACGTACTCCTTCGGCTTCTCCGAGCCTTCGCCGAAGAAATATTTTTCCATTTCCTCTTCCAGGAATTTGCGCGCCTTGGGTTCAAAGGGGGTGAGGCGGTATTCGTTGATCAGCATGGTCTGGTGTTGCAGCCACATCTGCCATGCCTCTTTCGACACATTTTCGTAGATTCGTTTCCCCAGGTCGCCGGGGTACGGGGGGGCGGGCAGTCCTTCCGCCTCCCGGTTCAGTTTTATGCAGTTGACTGTGTGTGCCATGATGTGTTTTCTCCTGATATAAGGGGTCAGAGTAAAAATTCTTTCAGAATTTCTTACTCTGACCCCGGATTTTCTGACCGGGGACGGACTTGAAGTCCGTCCCCTTCTCTCGCTGCTGCGCGCAGCAACGCCTTTACCGGGGCGGCCATGCCTATTTCCTGACCGCGACCGGGGGCGTACCAGAGGCAGGTTTCATTATCCCGTATTGTATCGGCCTTGTCCCGGATTACGGCTTTGACCGGGGTGATATCGAGGTGATAGTGGCTGAAGCTGTGGCGGATTTGCGGTAACGTAGTAAGAGATTCGGACACCAGGACCGCGCGGGCCTCTATCCAGTCGGCCAGTTCAGTGCCTGAGCGGTATTCCGGGAAGCTCCACAACCCGCCCCAGACCCCGGCCGGCGGGCGTTTTTCCAGCAGGATTTCCCCCTGTTCGTTTTGCAGCAGGGCGAATACGACCTTGCGCACCGGCAGGGAGTTCCTGGTTTTCCCGGTGGGCAATAGTTGCTGTTCGCCGTGGCGTAGTGCATGGCAGCCTGATGCCAGGGGGCAATCCGCGCAACGCGGCCGGCTGCGGGTGCAGACGGTGGCGCCCAGGTCCATGACGGCCTGGGTATAGGCGGCGGACTCCTGTTGCGGCGTCTCCCGTTCGGCCAGTTTCCACAGGCGCTTTTCCACTTCCCCGCGGCCCGGCCATCCGTATATTCCGTAAAAGCGGGTAAGCACCCGTTTTACGTTACCGTCGAGGATGGGGGCGCGGCGGCCATGCCCCAGGGTCAGTATGGCCCCCGCGGTGGAACGCCCGATACCGGGCAACCCCATTAACGTGTGCAGGTCAGCAGGCAGTTCGCCGTCAAAATCCCGGACGATTATCTGGGCGGCCCGGTGCAGGTTCCTTGCCCTGGCGTAATAGCCCAGCCCGGTCCAGAGGTGCAGCACCTGATCCAGGGGCGCATCGGCCAGTGTCCGGGCATCGGGGAACCGTTCAACGAAGCGGAGGAAGTAAGGTATGACGGTTTTCACCTGGGTCTGTTGCAGCATGATCTCGGACACCCAGACGCGGTAGGGGTCTGCATCCTGCTGCCAGGGGAGATCATGCCGGCCGTGGTGTTTGAACCAGGGCAGCAGGGCAGCAGCGAATTCAGGCATCGGGTTTCAATAAGTCAGGAATTCAGGGGTCAGAGTAAAAATTCTTTCAGAATTTCTTACTCTGACCCCATGTATCCGACTTCGGCCAGCCTTTCCATATTGAGAATGCTCGTCTTCGCCTCCTTGATCATCTTGCGTTTCAGGATAAAGGGCCCGATACCGGGCGGGATCCAGAAATCAGGCTGGAGACTGAAGCTGTATACGATTTCAGAACGGTCCGGTCCGAGCGGCTTGACGTGCCATTCCGCCCTGCCGGATTTGAAATCACTCTGTTGCGGCACCATGACCGCCACGAGCCGGCCTTCGGGGAACTGTTCCACGTCTTCAACCATCACGACCTTGAAACAGAAGAAGACGATACATGTCTTAACCACAAGCCGGCGCCGGGTTGCGTCTTCAGGCCCGTCCGGCACAAGGCCCGATTCGCTCATCACGGCGCTGAGCTGGTGGAAGTTATCGTGGTCCGATAATAGCGCCACCAGGTCTTCCTGTCCGGCATCGACCTCCATGGTGAGGTTCAACCGGTATTCTTTGCCTTCATGTTCGGCTTTGGCGTATTTTATCTCACCGGCGCCTGACAGGGCGCTGAAACAGGCCAGATACAGTAAAAAGAGTATCCGCATCATTGTGTTACAACAAGTCATGACTAAATAAGGAAGGTTTATTATACTGGATTCCCGCCTGCCAGACCGTGTAAAAACTCCTCGCGATTTTTACAGATTTGCGTACCATAAGAGACACAGCGTAACGCGGTTGCCACCGAGGAGAGCAACAAAGCGATGGGACATGAACAAGGTCAATCCCGCCGCCAGGCAACGCTGTTTCCGGCGACGCCGGACGAGTTGATGCCGCCGGCCCGCCCGGCGCGGGTCGTGGATGCGTTTGTGGCGGGCCTGGATTGGGGGGCGTTGGGTTTTGACAAGGCGCAGGCGGCGGCGACGGGTCGTCCGCCGTATCATCCGGGTGACATGCTCAAGCTGTAGGTGTGCGGGTATCTCAACCGGGCGGTCCGGCATCACGACAAGGCCCGCCGGTTTTATCAACGCAAGGCGGCGAAGACGCGCCGGGCGGTGGCCTTGAAGGCGCTGGCGCACAAACTGGCGCGAGCCAGGGTCCCTCCGGGGACTTGATCCTGATGGGTGACTGTTGCGTAGGGGTAGACGACGACAACACTTGAGCGAAACAGCAGGCGCGTAGCTGAATCGGGCGCTTATTTTTATAATACCTGTTAATTCAGGAGGGTTAATCTGTGCCACTTGACAACGACTGGCTAATGGGTGACCCCAGCTATACTCCCGTCAGTCTGGTTATCTCATCCACCAGTTTATCCCGGGAAACCTCATACTGTCCCGAATCCTTACGCAGCGGTTTTATCTGAACGGTATTTTTCGCTACTTCTTCATCACCAAGGATCAGGGCGTATTCGGCCCCGGATTTATCCGCTTTCCTGAGCTGGCTTTTGAAGCTGCCTCCGCCACAATGGAACATCAACTTCAGTCCGGGCATTTCATCCCGAAGGCGCTCCGCAAGCAGTGACCCGGATTTCACTGCCTCCGCGCCTGCCATCACCTGGTAGAAACGGGGAGTATCGGTATCCTGCTCCTCCCGGCCGCGTTCCATCAATTCCAGTATGCGTTCAAGTCCCATGGCGAAGCCGACGCCGGGGACAGGCTTGCCGCCGACCTGGGCGACAAGATCATCGTAGCGCCCACCGGCGCAAATGGTTCCCTGCGCGCCCAGCCTGTCGGTAATCCATTCAAATACGGTGCGGTTATAGTAATCAAGTCCGCGCACCAGCCGCGGGTTGATTTCATAATCCACGCGGTTGGCGTCGAGCAGTCCCCGCAGAACGGAAAAGTGTTCGGCGGATTCGTCATCGATGGAATCAAGCAACGACGGCGCGCCGCTGATCAGGGTTTGCATTTCCGGATTTTTGCTGTCGAGAATCCGCAGCGGGTTGGTTTCCAGGCGCCTGATACTGTCGCCATCGAGTTGATCGCGATGATCGGACAGGTATTCGATCAGCAGGTTTCGGTAATGTTGCCGCGCGCTGTAAGAACCCAGTGAGTTCAGTTCCAGGCATACATCGTTAATCCCCAGGGCATTCCAGATGCGCGCGCAGACCAGTATCAACTCCGCGTCGATATCGGGGCTTTCGATGCCGAATGCCTCGGCGCCGACCTGGTGGAATTGTCTTTGCCGCCCTTTCTGTGGCCTTTCATGGCGGAACATGGGGCCCTGGTACCAGACCTTTTGCGGCCCGGAATGGATTAGTCCGTGCTGTATCAGGGCGCGTACGCAACCTGCGGTCCCTTCCGGGCGCAAGGTGAGAAATTCGCCGTTGCGATCCTGGAAGGTATACATTTCCTTGTTTACGATGTCCGTGCCGGCGCCGATACTGCGGGAAAAAAGCTCGGTTTTTTCAATGATGGGAAATCGGATTTCCCGGTAGCAATACGAGCGCAGAACGGATTGCACCGTCTGTTCGAGCCGGCGCCACCCGGGCGTATCGCCGGGAATCGTATCGTGCATCCCCCTGACAGCCTGCAGTTTCTCCATCAGGGGGTGTCCCGGGTTTATTCTGTCTCACCCAGCACGAAGCGGGCGATACCGATGCCTGTTACATGCGGGGTGATGTCGAAGGGGGTGTTATTGAATTCAACAGTGGCGGCATCTGCGTTGCCGAGCAGGACGGAAAACGGCGCGGCGCCGCTCAATACCAGTGTCTGGCCGACGCGGGCAAGGTCATAGAAGACTTTTTCGTTGTCGGCATCGAATATTTCAATCCAGCAGTCGATGGACAGGACCAGCTTGACCGTGTCCGGGCCGACACCGGCGGTAATTGTCTCCTCTTCATATGTGGGAACGGTTCCGGGCTCACTCTCTGTGGTTGTAGCTGGAGTCTCCGGCTGCTGCGCCTGGGTGGTTTGAGACTCATCAGCCGGTTCCGGGGTTGTTTCCGGTTCCTGTGCCGTCTCCGGCGCCGGTATGTCTGCAGCATACTTTTCCGGTTCGGTCCCTTCCGTTTCGGTACTCCGCGCCTGCCCTGGCGGCGTATCAGGGTGTTCGACCACCGTGACGGGGTAGCCCGTGCCCCCGGTGGCTTCTGCCGGTTCCAGTGCATACTTGCTGCGCCAGAACACAAACAACGATAGCGCCAGGATGAAGAGCGCCAGATATATGATCGCGTATGACCACCTTTTGGGTTCTTTTGTGTCCGGCTTCCGACGGGTCGGCGCTTCCGTGCCCTGTTCCGGCGGACCCGACGTGTCTTTCTTATACATGGACAGGAGCTGGTCTGCCGGCGCATCAAGTATCTTGGCGTAATGCTGCAGGTAACCGTAGATGTAAAGTTGTCCAGGCAGGCTCTCATGGTCATCCTGTTCCAGGGCTTCTATGACCTGGGGTTGCAGGTACATCTTTGCCGCCACTTCAGCTACGGAAATGTTCTTTTCATTACGCAGGCGCTTCAGGTATGCGCCGAGAGTAGTCGGTTCCCCAGTATTCTGTTGCTCGGTCATTTTCAGGCCGTTTGTTGCTCCCCGGTTGCGCTGTCCTGTCTTTGCCTGTTCCGGGCGCGTGCCTGGACGCGTCCAACCAGTTGGCCGCAGGCCGCATCGATATCATCACCGCGGGTTTTCCGGGTAATGGTAATGATGCCGGAACCAACCAGTATATCCCGGAATTTGTCTGTGGTTTCCATGGAAGATCGGGTGAACCCGGCGCCCGGGAACGGATTGAAAATAATCAGGTTGACCTTGGCAGGGAAGCCTCTCAATAATCCGGCAAGTTCCCGGGCGTCATTTTCGGAATCGTTTACACCGCTCAATAACACGTATTCAAAAGTAATCAGTTCGCCCCTCGTGGCTTCACTATAGCGGCGGCATGCTGATAACAACTCGCGAATCGGGTAAGACCTGTTAATCGGCACCAGCTCATCCCGCAGCGCGTCGTTGGCGGCGTGCAATGACACCGCCAGGCTGATCCTGCTGAATTTGGACAGCTTGATGATGGCAGGCACGATCCCGGCAGTACTCAGGGTAACGCGTTTATTTGCCAGTCCGAAGCCCAGGTCATCGGTTATCAGTTCAACCGCTTTGACCACGTTATCGAAATTCAGCAACGGTTCACCCATACCCATCAGCACGATATTTGTGATGATACGTTTGCGGCTGGCGAAATAACCCAGTTGTTTGTTTGCCAGCCAGACCTGCCCGATAATTTCCGCCACTGAAAGGTTACGGTTGTATCCCTGTTTGCCGGTAGAGCAGAAGACGCAATTCAGGGCGCAACCGACCTGCGAAGAGATGCACAGGGTGCCGCGGCCGGGTTCCGGGATGAAAACAGTCTCGATCGCGTTATCGCCGTCAACCTGGAGCAACCATTTACGGGTACCGTCTGTTGAGACCTTCTCAGAGAGGACGGTCGGGAGATTCGAATATGCGTTACCGGCCAGGCGATCGCGCAAAGCCTTGCTCAGGTTGGTCATATCGGCAAAATCGGTTACTCCCTGGTGGTAAACCCACTTCATCACTTGCGTGGCGCGAAAAGGTTGCTCCTCCATGCCGGTAAAATAATTCCTCATGGCAGTGCGGTTCAGATCAAACAGGTTTACACTGGGGTCCATGGGCGGATTACCGGGTGCGCGGGCAGATTTCTTCTGCGCGGAAAAAGAAGCGTATTTCGTTCTGTGCCGTATCCTGCGCGTCAGAGCCGTGGACCGCATTTTCTCCCTGGTCGCCGTCGCGATCGCAGAAGTCTGCCCGGATAGTGCCGGGTTCGGCGTTCCTGGGAAAGGTCGCCCCCATCAGTTCGCGGTTCCTGGTTATGGCATCTTCGCCTTCCAGCACCTGTACCATGATGGGGCCTGAAATCATGAAATCCACCAGTTCGCGGAAGAAAGGTTTGTCGCTGTGCACGGCGTAAAATTCGGAAGCCCGCTGCTCGTCCAGGTGCAGCATTTTTGCCGCAACGATTTTGAGTCCTGCGTCTTCAAAGCGCCGGTATATCGCTCCAATCAGGTTTCCGGCTACGGCATCAGGCTTGATAATTGACAAGGTTTGCTCGATGGACATTTGTTTGTTGCTTTTTTTATATGGTTGAAGTTTACAACAATCCGGTTTCAAGGCGCGCCGCTTCGGTCATCATGTCCGGGCTCCAGGGCGGGTCGAACGTCAGTTCAACGTTTACCTCGTCTACGTTCGGCGCCACGGCGATTTTAGACTGCACGTCTGCCGCAAGGAAATCACCCATGCCGCATGCAGGCGCGGTAAGCGTCATGAGTACATCCACCTGGTTATCCCCATCATCCGAGCGTGATATCCGGCAATCATATACCAGGCCGAGTTCGACAATATTAATCGGGATCTCCGGGTCATAACAGGTGCGCATCTGTTCCCAGAGGTGCGCTTCGTTGACCGAACCGTCCGCATTGGGTTCCAGGTCCAGGTTGACAAAGTCGGTCGGATCAAAGCCGAGGGCATCAGCATCCTTCGGCCCCACCTGGGCCAGGTTGCCGTTAATATTGACCGTGTAGTTCCCTCCCAGCGCCTGGGTAATAAACACCAGACTGCCTTCCGGCAGCGTAATCGGAGTCCCGGTCGGGATGAGTATCGCATCGCACTCGCGCACTACCGTAACAGGGTCGTTGGTATACATGATTATTCCGTAGACACCGGGGCATGGTCGCCCGCCAGCAGCGCCCGCAAAGTGTGCCAGCACAAGGTTGCGCATTTCACCCGGCTCGGGTACTCCCGCACCCCTGCCAGGACCGCCAGTTTTCCCATGCCGGCCAGGTCGGTCACCCGGGCGGAATCGGTCAGCAGTTCGTGGAAGTCGGCGAAGATGGTCCCGGCTTCCTGTATGGACTTCCCCTTGACGCCTTCCGTCATCAACGATGCCGATGCGATGGAGATGGCGCAGCCGTGGCCGTCAAAACTGATGTCGGAGATACGGTCGTCGTCATCCAGGTCCAGGTACAGCGTCAGGCGGTCGCCGCACAGGGGATTGAACCCCTCCAGGGTCCTCCCGGCGGGGTCCAGTTTGCCGAAATTCCTGGGGCTGCGATTGTGATCGACGATCACTTCCTGGTACAGGTCTTTTATGTCGAACATAACGGTTATTTAAAAATGTTTGTTGCCTTGTCGATTCCGGTAACCAGTTTGTCCACCTCTTCCCTGGTGTTGTAGAAGGCGAACGAGGCCCTCGCCGTGGCGGGTATGCCATAGCGCCCCATGACCGGCATGGCGCAATGGTGGCCGGTCCTGATGGCGATGCCGTCATGGTCCAGTATGGTGCCGAGGTCATGGGGGTGGATCCCGTCCATGACAAAAGACAGGATGCCCGCTTTCTCCGCTGCCGTGCCGATCAGCTTCAGGCCAGGGACGCTCGCAGCCGCATCGGTGGCGTATTGCAACAACCCGTGTTCATAATCCCGGATGCTGTCCATATCGACGTCGTTGACGTAGTCGACTGCCGCGCCCAGGCCGATTACACCTGCGATGTACGGCGTGCCCGCTTCGAACTTGTAGGGCAGGTCGTTGTACAGGGTTTTTTCGAAAGTGACCATCTTGATCATGTCGCCGCCGCCGTGGTACGGAGGCATGGCGTCCAGCAGCGCCTGTTTCCCGTACAGCACGCCGATACCTGTCGGTCCGAACAGTTTGTGGCCCGAGAAGGCGTAGAAGTCACAATCCAGCGCAGCCATGTCCAATCGTGTATGGGGCGCCGCCTGGGCGCCGTCGATGACCGTGACGGCGCCGGCTGCATGGGCCAGGGCCGTGATCTCGGCGACCGGGTTGACGGTGCCCAGGGCATTGGAGATATGGCCGACTGCCACGATCCGGGTATGCTCGCCCAGCAGGTTTTTATACTCGTCCATATCGAGTTCGCCGGCGTCATTGATGGGGATGACTTTCAGCAGTGCGCCGGTTTGTTCGCATAACAATTGCCAGGGAACGATATTGGAATGGTGCTCCATTTCAGAGATGATGATCTCATCCCCGGCGCCGAGCCTGCTCCTGCCGTAGCTTTGCGCCACCAGGTTGATTCCTTCCGTCGTTCCGCGCACGAAAATGATTTCCTGGTGGGATGCGGCATTGATGAAGGTCTGTATCTTCTTGCGGGCTGCCTCGTAGGCTTCCGTCGCCAGTTCGCTCAGGGTATGCACGCCGCGGTGTATGTTGGAATTGTAACCGCGGTAGTATTCGTCCAGTACGTCGATGACCTGGCGCGGTTTTTGCGATGTCGCGGCATTGTCCAGGTAGATAAGCGGTTTGTCCCGCACGCGGCGCGCCAGGAGCGGAAAATCCGTGCGGTACCGGTGTACGGGAAATTCTGAATCGTCCAGTGGTTGTACTGCGGCCGTCATTGCATGAACTCCTTGATCAGGTCGGTATCGGGTAACTCGCCGGCAATGCTGTGTTCCAGCCGTTCGCGTATCTCCGGGAACCTGATGTCACGGATGACCTCGTCGGCGAATGCATAGGTCAACAGGCTCCTGGCCGTGTCCTCGTCCAGCGCCCGGGAGCGCAGGTAGAACAACATGTTCTCGTCCAGCCGCCCCACCGTTGCGCCGTGGCTGCACTTGACGTCATCCGCGTAGATCTCCAGTTCCGGTTTGGTGTCGACCTCCGCGTCGGCGGAGAGCAGCAGGTTGGCATTGGACTGGTGCGCCTCGGTCTTCCGGGCCTGTTCATGGACGATAACCTTGCCGTTGAACACGGCGCGCGAGCGACCGTTCATAATGCCCCGGTAATGCTCGTTGCTGGTCGTGTGGGGTTGTTTATGTTCTACCAGGGTATGGTTGTCGACGTGTTGCCGGTCACTGGTCAGGTACAGGCCGTTCAGGTTTATTTCCGCGCCCGGCTCGACCAGTTCGGCATCAATGTCCCAGCGCGCCAGTTTCCCGCCCAGGGACAGGGCATGGCAATCGACGCGGCTGTCAGCCTGCTGGCTTATCCGGGTCCTGCCGATATGGTATGCGCGCCGGCTTTCCTGCTGGACTTTGTAATAGTCCAGGCGCGCGCCGGCCTGCGCCCGGATGCTGGTATGGCTGTTGGTGAAATATTCCGAACCCGGGATGCCCGCGTAGGTCTCGATGATGCTTGCGCTTGCCTGACGGCCCAGCGCGATCAGGTTGCGCGGATGTGACATTGGTGATGGCTGGGTTTCGTCCTCCCGGCCGCCCAGGTAGATGATATGTATCGGCGCCGGGATTTCCATGCCGTCCGGCACATGGATCAGGACACCATCGTTGAGAAATGCCGTGTTCAGGGCGGTAAACGCGTGCCCGATTTCCTCGTTGCCGAAATAACGCTCCAGCAGTTCGGCATTCCCGTTCGATTGCAATGCGCACAGGGTTGCGCCGGACGGCAGGCGCAGGTTGCGCGACAGTTCGGCGCAAAAGCTGCCGTTCATGAACACCAGTTCGTGGCAGTTGAGCCGGGAGAAACGCAGCTTCTCCACCGGCGCGTCATCGATGTGCGCCCCGGGGGATTTCCCGAGTGTGAATTTTCTCCTGGTAATGGGGGAGACATCGGTGTATTTCCACTGTTCCGCCCTGCGCGTGGGGAAGCCGTGGGTCTTCAGGTATTCCAGGGCATCGGCGCGCCGTTGCGCCGGCCACGAGGCCGCCAGTACGTCCCGGAACCGGTCGTACTCCGCCAGGTAGTGGCTGACGGCTGCCTCGCTCATGCAGCTTTGGCCCCCTGTCTTACCCAGTCGTAACCTTTTTCCTCGAGTTCCACGGCCAGGCTGCGGTCGCCGGACCTGATAATCTTCCCGTCCGACAGCACGTGCACGTAATCCGGCACGATGTAGTTCAGCAGGCGCTGGTAATGGGTCACCAGGACGATGGCGCGGGATTCGTTGCGCAACGTATTGACGCCTTCCGCAACGGTTTTCAGCGCGTCGATATCCAGGCCCGAATCGGTTTCATCCAGGATAGCCAGGCGCGGTTCCAGCACCGCCATCTGGAATATCTCGTTGCGTTTTTTCTCGCCGCCTGAAAAGCCCTCGTTCACGGACCGGTTCAGCAGGCTCTCATCCATGTTCACCAGTTGCATTTTTTGCCGGACCACCTGCAGGAATTCAACTGCGTCCAGGGGGGGCTGTCCCTGGTGCGCGCGGATTGCGTTCAGCGCGGCCTTGAGCAGGTAGATGTTGTTCACTCCGGGGATTTCCACCGGGTACTGGAATGCCAGGAAAATTCCTTGCCGGGCCCGGTCTTCCGGGGAAAGTTCAAACAGGTCGCGCCCGTCATATTCGACCGCGCCGGCCGTGACATCATAACCGTCCCGCCCGGCCAGCACGCTTGCCAGGGTGCTTTTGCCGGAACCGTTGGGACCCATGATGGCATGCACTTCCCCGGCGTTCACTGCCAGGTGCAGGCCTTTCAGAATTTGTTTATTCTCAATCCTGACCTGTAAATCTTTAATCGTTAGCATTGTAAATACATTTCCTCGTTACCGATGGGGACAGACTTAAAGTCTGTCCCCGAAAATCACATCCGTCATTCCGGCGAAGGCCGGAATCCAGTAGATAAAGGGTCGCCCTCCGGGCGACACAGTATTTCACTGGATGCCGGGTCAAGCCCGGCATGACGAGGGAGGGGCGGGCGACACAGTATTCCACTGGATGCCGGGTCAAGCCCGGCATGACGGGTAGAGAGATATCCTGAATCACCCTACTGCCCCCTCCAACGTAATATTCAGCAGTTTCTGCGCCTCCACGGCGAATTCCATGGGCAGTTCCTTGAACACGTCCTTGCAGAAACCGTTGACAATCATGTTTACGGCGTCTTCTTCGTCAATCCCGCGCTGGCGGCAATAGAACAACTGGTCGTCGCTGATTTTGGACGTGGTGGCCTCGTGTTCGACAATGGCGCCGGCGTTCCCGGTCTCGATATAGGGAAAGGTATGGGCGCCGCAGGTATCGCCCATCAACAGGGAATCACACTGCGTATAGTTGCGGGCGTTGTCTGCGTTTTTGCTTATCTTGACCAGGCCGCGGTAGGCATTCTGCGCTTTCCCCGCGGAGATGCCCTTGGAGATGATGGTGCTGCGGGTGTTCCTGCCGAGATGGATCATCTTGGTGCCGGTATCGGCCTGCTGGTAATTGTTCGTCACCGCGACGGAATAGAACTCGCCGCTGGAGTTGTCGCCGCGCAGGATGCAGCTCGGGTATTTCCAGGTAATCGCCGAGCCGGTCTCGACCTGGGTCCAGGAAATCCTGGAACCGCTGCCGCGGCAATCGCCGCGCTTGGTTACGAAGTTATAGATGCCGCCGACGCCGTTTTCATCGCCGGGGTACCAGTTCTGTACCGTCGAGTACTTGATCTCCGCGTTATCAAGCGCAACCAGTTCCACCACTGCCGCATGCAACTGGTTCTCATCACGCATGGGCGCTGTACATCCTTCCAGGTAGCTCACGTAGCTGCTTTCCTCTGCCACGATGAGGGTTCTTTCAAACTGCCCGGTATTGGCCGCGTTGATGCGGAAGTAAGTAGACAATTCCATCGGGCAACGAGTGTTTTTCGGGATAAAGCAGAACGAACCGTCGGTAAACACCGCGGAATTCAGGGCTGCATAATAGTTGTCCGAGGCAGGGACGACGCTGCCCAGGTATGCCCGCACCAGGTCGGGGTGGTTCTGCACCGCCTCGGAGAACGAGCAGAAAATAACGCCGGCGTCCGCCAGTTTTTCCTTGAACGTCGTCGCCACGGAGACGCTGTCGAACACTGCATCCACCGCAACGCCGGCCAGCATCTTCTGTTCGTGCAGCGGAATGCCCAGTTTCTCGTAGGTTTCCAGCAGTTTCGGGTCCACCTCGTCCAGGCTCTTCGGTCCGTCCGTCTTGGCTTTCGGGGCCGAATAATAGGAAATGGCCTGGAAATCGATGGGCGGGTAATGCACGTGCGCCCAGGCCGGTTCGGCCATGCGGGTCCAGTGCCGGAACGCGTCGAGACGCCATTCCAGCAACCACTCGGGTTCTTCCTTCTTGGCGGATATCAGCGCTATCACGTCCTCGTTCAGGCCGGGCGCGACGGTATCCGTGTCGATATCCGTGACGAAACCGTGTTCGTATTCCTTGTGTACCAGTTCCTCGACTTTAGCCGTTTCGTCTGTCATGGTCTATTCCCGATCTGTCTGATCATCGTCAATGTTGAAACTCTCGCCGCAGCCGCAGGTCTGGCTTACATTGGGGTTGTGGAAGCGGAAGCCCTCGTTCAGCCCTTCCCTGACGAAATCCAGTTCCGTCCCGGCCAGGTAACGCAGGCTCTGCTCGTCGATCACGACGGTGACGCCGTTCGTCTCAAATTCGGTATCGTGGTCATTTACGGCCTCTGCAGCCTCGATCACGTACTGGTAACCGGAGCAACCCGTAGGCTTTACCCCGACCCGCAGGCCAATCCCTCCGCCATTTTTTTCCAGGTAGCTCTTCACGTGCTCTGCGGCCCGGTCGGTTAATGCGATTTCACTGTTCGACATCTTTCTCCTCTCAATCACAATTGAAACATGACGTGGTCCTGCCTCGCCGATACCTGTTTTACCGAGCGCCGCTCAACCAGGTCCGACAGGCTGATAGCGCTCAGAAAGCCCGTAATATGCATACTCAGGTCTTCCCACAGGTCGTGGGTCAGACAGCGCTCGTCAGCCTGGCAGTTCTGGTTGCCGCCGCAACGGGTGGCGTCAACCTGTTCATCAACGGCGCGGATCACGTCTGCCACGGAAATGTCGGAACGGGGTTGCGTCAGGCGATAACCTCCGCCCGGACCCCGTGAACTGGCTATCAGACCTCCCTTTCTCATGCGCAGAAACAACTGCTCGAGGTACGCCAGCGAGATCCCCTGCCGTTTGGATATATCCATCAGGTTGACAGGCCCATAGTTTTCGTGCAGGGCAAGGTCCAGCATGGCCGTAACGGCATAGCGCCCTTTCGTGGTCAATCGCATAACAGGTGTCTCGATTTATTAAAGGGCGCGTATCCTTACATATCCGACTAATTTAGTCAAGTATTTTTCCGACTGGAACAGTCGGGTATTCGTGATGACGTGACTAACTGATGAGCCGACGGGGACGGATTTCAAATCCGTCCCTCTCAGGAATTTCTGTCTCCGTAACGAAACAGGTACCAGGAACCTACACTCCTGTAGGGGCGCCAGTTCTCGGCTATTTTCAGCATCGCAGCCGCGTCATCAGGCGGGATTCCGTAAGCCGACGTCACAGCCCTGCGTAATGCCAGATCCTTGAGCGGGAATACATCCAGCCGCGCCAGGCCGAACATCAAAAATATATCTACCGTCCAGTCGCCGATACCTTTTACCTGTATCAACTCCCTGCGTATGGTGTCATCATCTTCCGACTGCAATTTCGAGAGATTCAAGGAGTTGTCCCTGATTTTCCCGGACAGGTCCTTGATGTAGTCGCACTTTCTTGCGGAGAGTCCTGATGCCCGCAACGTGCTGTCGGGTGTTTCAAGAATTCTATCGGTTGTGATTTTGCGGTCGGGGAAGAGCGTGCGAAAACGGGCGATAATGGCATCCGCTGCCGCCGTGGACAACTGCTGGCTGATGATTACACCGACCAGGAACCCAAGGTCGGCGCGCCGCTTCGTCATCCTGAAAGCGCCGATTTCACTGATAATTTTCCCTAAGCGTTTATCTCTTTTCCGCAGGTAATCGGTGATTTCGGCGTAGTCACGCATAGAATGTTTGCTGCTTAATATTTGGGGTCAGAGTAAAATCACCACTGTTCCTGCCACCTGCAACGCTCCTTGCGATTTTACTCTGACCGCTGGATTTCCCCCATGTCACTCCCACGAAAGCATGCCCCCGTATGGAGTTGGGCGGGGGTGGGAGTCCGGTTAAATGCTGTGTCGCCAAAGGCGACCCTTTAATCTGACTGGATTCCCGTCCCCGCCCAACTCCATGCGGGGACAAGCTTTTACGGGAATGACAGGACAGGCAAGGTCAGGTCTGTCCCTTTTGTATATTCCTCATCAACCGTTCCAGGCGCAACTGGGGCAGGACCCACTCCGGGGACAACTCTATGGCCCGGCGATAGTCAGCCTCGGCGTTGGCAAATTCCTTGTTGTTTTCATAAGCCATGGCGCGGTTGAAATGGGCAATGTGGTTCTTCGTCAGGGTCAGTTCAATGGCGGTGGTGTACTGCTGTATGGCTACGTCGTACTTCTGGCTGAGCAGGTAGAGATTACCCAGGTTCACATAGACCTCGCCGGTCTGCGGCCCCAGGTCTATCGCGGTCCGGTAGTCTTTCAGCGCTCTCTGGTAGTCTTCGATGGCGCCGTACAGAATGCCGCGATTGACGTAGGTGGCAAGCAAATCCTTGCGGGTCAGCCGTCCGTGGAGGATAGCCTGTTCGCATTCCTGTATATCCGCATCGGATGCGGAGTTGAGCTGGATCGCCAGGGTGGAGGCCGTGTAACAGTTGCGCGCGTACGAACCCCCGCCGATGACGCTCATTGACTGGGTGTAAGCGGTTATGGGTAAGATAACGAGAATGGGCGGCAACAGCCGTAAAATAAACCGAAGTGAGATCATTGGTAGCGCCTCATACCTGACTTTGACCAAAGTATAGATAAAAAAAACCCTTCCCGCCATGTTATAGTTACCCGCCGTCAACCATCCAATACGGCAGAAAAAACCGGAAGGAAAAACAAATGATCGACTTGTATTACTGGCCGACCCCCAACGGCTGGAAAATCTCAATCATGCTGGAAGAATGCGGGCTTGAATACCGGCTGGTCCCGGTGGACATCGGGCGGGGAGACCAGTTCAAGCCGGAGTTCCTGGCCATCAGCCCCAACAACCGCATGCCGGCAATCGTTGACCACGACGTGGAAGGTGAGCCGGTCTCCGTGTTCGAGTCGGGCGCCATACTGATGTACCTTGCCGAGAAGACCGGGCGTTTCCTGCCGGCGGACCCGCGCGCCAGGATAGAGGTAATGCAATGGGTGTTCTGGCAGGTAGGCGGCCTGGGACCCATGGCCGGCCAGCTCGGCCACTTTACCAATTACGCGCCGAAGAAAATCGAGTACGCCCTGAATCGCTACGGTGATGAATACAACCGGTTACTGGGTGTCATCGACAAGCAACTGGCGGGCAATGACTACCTGTGCGGCGATTATTCCATTGCCGATATGGCCTCCTGGCCCTGGGTAGTGGTGCATGAGCGGATAAAACAGAGCCTGGACGAGTTTCCCCGCGTCAAGGCCTGGGATGCACGGATGCAAGCCAGGCCGGCAGTGGCCGCCGGCAAGGACCTGGGCAAGGAACTGCGGCGCCCGCTGGAGAAGGACGAGGAAGCGCGCAGGATAATGTTCGGGCAGACCGCGGCATCGGTGGCTTAAGTGGCCGGGAGGTAAATGTTTCTGGTCGGGGACAGATTTCAAATCTGTCCCCTTTGCACGGGGATGGAACCTTCGGGGTAGTCTTTTTGAGAGGTGTCAGGCTGCTTTATCGTGGTGCTCTGCCGGCGGTGGAGATACCGGACGCGGCTGGAACAGCCCTTCTATCAGGCCTTCAAGGCGCGCCAGACGTTCGCGTATCTCCGCCATGCCTGTTTCCAGGATACCGACCCTGTTACTCAATTCCCGGATATCCTGGCGTAACCAGGCAAACAAGCCGATGATAAGGCCGGCCAGCGCAATGATAAGGCCGGCCAGCGCAATAAAAGGCAACCATTCGTTCACAACTGCAGTATAGCATAGTTTGGCTTTCCTTATGTCTTCAGCGCCCTTTCAAATTCCTGCCGGTAATCCTGCTCGAACAACATGGCCAAGGACATGGGGTGTTTTTTCCGTCTTGGTTTTGACAGTTTTAACGAGCCGTATTCGACCGCGCGCGGTTCCGCAGTTTCCAGCGCCTCAAATAATTTCTTCTTGTATTCGGTATCCGTATTGCCGGCCAGTTGCAATCCTTTGGTTTCTATGACGACCACGCGCCGGGTCTTGCCGTTGCCGGGTTGTACGAAGACGACAAAATCAGGATACACGCGGTTTCGTTTCCAGCCCTGCAGGCCATAATCCTGCCGGGCGGCAAAGCGATGCCACCAGGTCACCGCGCTGTAGCCGTCCAGGTAAATCGCAAAGTCTCTTTCCAGGCCGTTAAATTCACGGGCATACACCTTTTCATACAAAGACTTCTGTAAAGGTTCGCCGTACCGGCCAAAGAGTTGCATCTGGTTTTCTTCCACGGCTTTTTCCAGGTCTTCTGCAAATTCAAACCCGTCCTCATCGGCGATAAGTTCGAACCGGATGTCCCGGCTCTGCAACTTGCGCTGGAATATGGTCTGGCTTTCGTGCTCTATGAGCTCGGTCAGGCGCCGCTTCAGGATTTCGGAAAGGTCATAACGGCGGTCAAAAATATCTTCATCGGTATAGTCCTGACGCCGCAATGTGTCCAGCATTCCTTCCACCACCTGCCCGGCCAGGTAGGGATTCGGCAGGGTTTCGTAAATCCGGCGGCTGAAAAATTCCGCCGTGAGATTTTTCTCCACGTCAGGTTTTTCCTGGTCCGAATCGTAGTCGAAGCCAGGCAGGTCCACGCGGGAGTGATGTTCCCGGATTTCTCTTATAGTCGCATAATCCATGTCCAGGGGCGCCGTTGCGACCGAGCGCCAATCGACCTCGCCCAAAACGTCGTTTTCGTAGTCCAGCGGACGGTAACGCCGGCCGGCGCGGTGTAAAACCTGTGGTAAAAAGAGTTGCATGTCCCGGAACTGTTCGCGTTTCCGCACAGTGATCAACCTGGCGCTGCCATCGTTTTCTCCCGTGTCGGGACCGCTGCGGATAAGGTCTCCCAGGTCTCCCATACCTTCCTGTTCCAGCCCGCGCTTGACGTTGAGTATTGCCTCGCCCACGTCGCGATCAAAGCAGTAGATATAGGACTCATCAAGCCGCGCCCGGCCGGTCAGTTCGGTGTCCGGTTGGCGCAGGACCCGCCCGGTCATCTGGGTCAGGGCGCGGGTCGTGCTGGTGGAGTCAAGCAAGGTAAGCACGTAGGCGAAAGGGCAGTCCCAGCCTTCGCGCAGGGCGTCCTTCGTCAGGATGTAACGCACCGTGGAATAGGGAGATAGCAGGTCTTCGTCGGCTATCTCGTCTTTTTCCGCGGTTTTGCGCCGGATATGATCTTCCGGCACACGCAGTTGTGTCATCAGGTATTCGCGCACGTCTTCGGCGTGAACGTGCCGGCCGTCGCGTTGGTCGCGCCCTACCCGCTCCACGCGAATCAGCATAATCGGACGAATATAGCGCCCGCTTTCACCGCGTAACTGGCGCGCCTCCTGTTCCAGGATGTCCAGCCGCTCCTTGGCCTTGGAGAGCGTGTATTTCCAATCGACGTTTTCGATATTGTGTATGTTCAACGGCAGCTTGATCATCTCTTCGCGTTTCAGGGCCGCCCCAGGGACGTCCACCAGGATATTGCTGACGCCGATTTCCGGTGTCGCCGACAGTTCCAGGATAAAACGAGGGTTGAACTCACTTAAGCGCAGGCGCCGTTTCCTGGTATACGCGTTGTGCGCCTCATCCAGCACAATGATGGGGCGGGTGGTCTTGAGCACGTTGAACAGGCTGTGTTTGACTGCCCCGGCTTCAGTCGTTTCCAGGTCGTTATGTTTTGCCAGCAACTTGTCGTTCGCGATCTTGTCGTCCGGTTCGGGAAAGAAGGAGGGGTAGTGGCCGCTGTCGCGAAAGATTTTAAGGAAGTTCCGGTCTTCGCGGTCGGCTGCCTGCAACATGAGCGGCATCACGCACAGGTGGTTCTCCACGTCGTCAAGCGTGAACGCGTCGGTTTTCTTCAACAGCTTGACGCATCCGCCACAGGCGCGTTCCAGGGATTGCCGGTAGGGATGCAGACGATGCGCAAACGCCCGCCAGGTCTGTCGGAAAATCGCGCGGGACGGCGTAACCCAGAGCACAAGGCCGGCGGCCGGTTGCTTCCGTTCGATTGCCGCCGCGCCCAGTAGAGTCTTGCCGCCGCCGGTGGGCAGTTTCATGCACACGTGGGGGATGGTTCGCCCGTGGCTGTCCTGCCGCCTGACGTAAGGCGGGACCGACAGGGCGCCGTCCTTCTCCTTCACCCGGGGCAGGAGGCCGCGCCGTCCCAGTTCCTCCCAGGTTTTGGCGAAATAATCCCGGTCGCTGTCACTGACGGAGAGACCGGTTTGCTCCAGTGCGTCTATGCGTGTAGCTGCCTCATCCTCTTGCTTTTTCAACTCGGCCAGGCACTGCTCAAATACCTCCAATGCCTGTGCCTGAAATTCCTTGGGGCGCATCGTTCAGTCTCCAAAAAGACGGTGGATGGCATAGGGTAGCTGGCAGAAGGTTACCTTTTGTCTGGTGAGGTCTTTTTGGGAAACGAACTTCCACGGTGCAAAAACCAGGGCTGTCTTGCTTTTTTGCTGTACGGCCTTGCCGATGCGTTCCGCCATGTCCAGGGTCAGGGCGGATTCGGCGGAGCGCAGGAATGTCAGGTCCGGGCGGTAAATCATGTAAAGGCAATAGTCATCCGTCTCGCCGAAAAGATAATCCTTGCCGGATTTGATTTTCTCCAAAGTCACCCCTGTCGCGGTATAGGCGACGTGGCGCGCCAGGCTGTCGTAGTCCGGGATGCTCTTGCCCGTGATAAGGTTTTCAATATTGAGTTCTTCGCCCAGGGTATAGTAGGCAAAGCCGCCGCCAAGCCCCATTTTCAGGTCTTCATCCCTTGCTTTCGGGACGCCTTTTATCACCCGACGCATACGTTCGGCGGTGATATCCTCGGCGTAATCCTCGCATTCCACCAGAATGAATTTGCGGTTTCCACCATCCTGTTTGTTCAGGGACAGGACGGCGTGGGCGGTGGTGCCGGAACCGGCGAAGGAATCCAGGATAATGGCGTCTTTGTCTGCCGCTACGGTGAATATCCTCTGCAACAATCCCAATGCTTTAGGGTTTTCAAAAGGCTGCTGTCGGTCGCTGAAAATCTCCTTTATAAGTTTGCGGGCGCCGTCCGTGTGTCCCACTTCGTCGTAAGTCCACACGGTCAGGGGAACGATGCCTTGCTGCACTTCACTCAGGTAACGTTTCATCCTCGGAACACCCCTGCCTCCAGCGGGAAAGAATATTCTGTTGTCGTCAATCCATGCTTGCATTTGTTCCCTGCCTGTTATCCAGCACCTTCCTTCTGGCGGGTGATATTCCTGTCCGGTGTCAGGATTGACAATCGGGTAGTCGTAACTAGCCGAATAGGTTTTAACGCTTAAATCACTTGATCGCCATGGGCCTCTGCCATCGTTGTCGTCATCCTTATAATGGCTGTCCGCCTTTTTTGTGCGCGGCAGCAGATTACGTTCCCAGGCTGAGGTCTTTTCCCCGTTGTCTCCATTACCTGATTTATTCTTCGCATAACACATTACGAAGTCGTGATTATCGGAAAAATACTTCGCGTCATTTGCCGGACTGTATTTCTTCTGCCAGATAATGTTGGCAACAAAATTTTCCTCCCCGAAAATCTCGTCCGTCAGCAGGCGCAAACGGTGCTGTTCATTATCGTCAATGGAGATAAAAATCACACCGTCTTCGGCAAGCAGTTCACGCAACAGTTGCAGGCGCGGCCACATCATGCACAACCACTTATCATGCCGCTCCGGGTCTTCCTGGTCCACCTCGCCGTTTTCCTTCAGCCAGCGTTTCATCAGGTCCGAATTGACGTTGTCGTTGTAAACCCACCCTTCATTGCCGGTGTTATACGGCGGGTCAATATAGATGCAGTTCACCCGCCCGGCATAACGCGGCATCAGGGCCTTGAGCGCGTGCAGGTTATCGCCGTGAATGATCAGGTTGTCTTTCGCAGGCCCATCTTTCGGCTGGAACGATTTTTTCCTCTCCACCTCCAGCGTCCGGTACGGCACGCTCAGGTGATGAGCATAAACAACCTGTTTTCCTTTGAAATCCAATGTTGGCATAGAGTTAAAAACGGATGACTATCAGACTTGTATTGTACAATCGCGTTATCGCCAAGTCAGGCTTTTTTGATATGCGATAAGCGATTTTTTTTGCAGATGCCTGATAGGGAATCATAAACTCCAAGAATCATTATGAGATGAAATCAAAAGATGACTATATTGTAGAAATAAGAGACCTGTGCTCACGAAATGGCTCATTTTCATCGGAAGCACTTTCTGTATTAACGTCATTATTTGAATCGTTGTCCGGCCAACCTCCCACTGTAGGGCGCGCTCGATTCAGGGCTGATCATCATCAATGGTTAGAATCGTTGGACGCGTTTGAGCATCCACATCAATTCTTGAAAAGAACAGAAGGTGGACAATCCTATATGTTGAATCCTTACGCGCTGCCATTGATCGATGTTGCAAGAGCGGTTTCGCTATTGGACATCATGGAGAAAATATATCAAAACCTAAGGCAGCTTTATCGCGACTATCTGAATGAATCTATTGAAGCAGTTAAACTGATAGATAACATTGATGGATATGATATAAATCAAAAAGAAGACAAAGTAGAATTGTTGGAGGGGCTTTATTACCTGAGAGGTAACTACTCACCCCCTACCCGATAATTCTACCTGAATTTGCAGGCAAGGAGCGCTTGACACAATAGTTTTGTGGCGCTATGGTAGGCGCCATGGGGAATGCGTATCTCGGTTCGAAAGCAACGACGGGGCTGTGCCAGCCGTTGATTGCGCTGATGCCGCCGCACAGTGTGTACATGGAGACGCACCTGGGCGGCGGGGCCATCATGCGGCGCAAGCCGGCGGCGCTGCGCAACATCGGGATTGACATCGATGGGCGGGCGCTGTCGGCGTTTGAGTGCGATTATCCGGTGGAACTGGTACACGGTTGTTGCCACCGGTTTCTGGCGGATTTTCCGTTTGACGGCACGGAGTTGGTATACAGCGACCCGCCATATTTGCACAGCACGCGCAAGTCGGGTCGGCGTTACCGTCATGATTATGACGAGGGTGACCACGAGGCATTGCTGGCGCTGCTCAAGCGGTTGCCCTGTGCGGTGATGGTGTCGGGCTATCCGTCGGCGTTGTATGACGAGCGGCTGTCGGGCTGGCGCCGTGTGTCGTTACAGGTGATGAACCAGGCGGGGGTGGTGACCGAGCGGGTGTGGTTCAACTTCGAGCCGGACCGGGTGTTCTGGGCCGGGTATGCGGGGCGCAACTTCACCCATCGCCAGCAGGTCAAGCGCAAGGCGGCGAACGTGGAGTGAGGCCATGGCAACGGTAAACAAAGCCTCGTTGCGCACGGAGTTCGAGGCCTTGAAGGCGCGCTTTGCGACGCTGTGCGCGGACGGCAGGATGACCCCCGAGGGCCGCGCCCTGTTTGAGGCGATGCTGCTGTTGTTCGAGTTGCTGCTGGCGGTGTTCATGGAGAGGACCACGCCGAAGGGGTCACAGAACTCCGGCCTGCCGAGTTCCCGGACTGGCACGGACGAGACTGCGCGCGGGCGCCCTGGCGCCAAAGGCAAGGGCCCGCGGGCGGGCGCCGCCCACGGCAGCGCCAACCGTCTGGTGGTTGAGACGCGCACCGCGCCGGTCACCGAGTGCCGGGCCTGCGGACACGCACTCACCAACGTCAGTCCGCACGAGCACGAGCGGCGCGTGCAGGTCGATATCGTCTTCGAGACGCGTGAGTTGACGGTCGAGGCCGAGGTCAAGACCTGTCCGCGTTGTCGTACCGAGACCCGCGGCCGGTTCCCCGAGGACATGCCGGGGCCCTTGCAGTACGGCCACGGTATCGTGGCGTTCGCCACCCACCTGCTGACTGCCCAGATGCTCTCGCTCCGGCGCACCGCACAGACCCTCGCGGCGCTGACCGGACGCACACTCGCCGAGGCCACCCTGCTGGCCTGGCTCACACGCCTGCACGAGGCCCTGGCCGGGTGGGAGACCGCCGCGGTGACACGCCTGCTCGCCGAGCCCGTGCTGCACGCGGACGAAACCGGCCTGCGCATCGGTCGTAAGACCCACTGGCTGCACAGCGTCAGCGCCGGCCACCTGACGCTGAAGTGTGTCCATCGACAGCGCGGGCGCGACGCCATCGATGAGTTAAACATCATCCCCCGCTACCGCGGCGTCCTCGTCCACGACCGCTGGGCCAGCTGCTTTGCCTATGACAACTGCGAGCATGCCCTGTGCGGCAGCCACCTGCTACGCGACCTCCGCTTCATCGAAGAGGCCCACGGCCATGCCTGGGCCAGGCGCATGGGAACACTCCTGCTCAAGACCTGCCGACAGGTGCGTGAACACCCCGACAAGGCGCTCAGCGAGCCCGACTACAAGGCCGTGCGCACACGCTACCGCACCCTCCTCACACAGGCCAAAAGAGAACTCCCCAAACCCCCGCCCCGCCAGACCAAACGACGCGGGCGCATCGCCAAATCCGATGCCGAGAACCTGCACGAGGCCCTTATCAAGTACGAAACCGAAGTGCTCCGCTTCGCCCGCGACCCCGAGGTGCCGTTCACCAACAACCGCGCCGAGCGCGATATCCGCATGGCCAAGGTCAAACAGAAAGTCTCAGGCTGCTTCCGCACCCCCGACTACGCCGCCGCCTACTGCCGTATCTCCAGCTACTTGCAGTCCATGGCCTGCCAGGGCTACAATCCCCTCGCCGCCATCGACATCGCACTCAACGGCAACGCCGCCACTATGGTAGAGAAACCACCACAGAATAACCCGGCCAATCAGGATAAGGGGGGCGAGTAGTTACCCTGAGAGAATTACACCAGGCATTCACAAGCATTTCCAGGAATTTCCCTTATGCTGAAGACAGCAAGGTGATTATCTCTGAAAGTGTGCTCAGGTATGATTCGATGGGCGGTATTATCTTAGATTATTTTAAGACACATTATGCAAAGCCAGTCTCTCCTTCATCCCCCGATTTGAGTATGTTCTCGGGAGGAGATGAAACAAAATTGATCGGCGCTGATAACGCTGATGAAGAGATTCAACCTGAACAACCAAAATTGCTTGGGTATCTCAAGTGGGTCCAGCAGAACCGGAAAATATTCTTGAAACCAATAAATCTCCTCTTTGCCTTTGTAGCTGTATTTATATCGCTGTTTTTCTATTTATTCTGAGGTGATCGAATGAGACAGATGTCCGGTCAGGAGTTGGGTAATAAGCTCTTGAAATCAGCCAAAGAAATGAAGGCGGGTAAAGCTGCACGCGTGACAAAAGTCGCTCCAAATCAGGTTGCCGCTGCAAGATTAAAAACAGGACTGTCTCAAATACAGTTTGCGGAGGCATTACAGATTTCTCCGCGCACATTGCAGGAATGGGAGCAAGGCCGCAAGGAACCATCGGGAGCGGCAAGGGCGCTGATCCAGATTGCGTTCTCACACCCGAAAATAATCAGGGAAAGGTTGGAAATCAAGAGCTGACCATTGCATCTTTATTTTTTAATTGACGGCTCTCTGGACCGTGGATGAGCGCCGTCAAATCAAGACGGACAGCCGCAAACAGCGGGGAAATAACCCCAAAGAGATTATATGGAATGCCTATTAATATAGGCTATCTGACACAGCCGGCTTTAACCACAAAGATAACTGTTTATGACTGATACCCCCACCAGAAACGAGATCCGCGCCGGTTCGGCGGGAACAGGACTGGTTGGCTACCTGTTCGGTATTTTAAAACAGATGCCAGCGATATATCAGGAAAAGACCTTTCTTGAGGACGTGGCCGAAGTTGTCAACAGCGGAGAGGTCACCCTGTTTTCCGACCGGGACCGGGATTTCCTAGATGGTATCAGGACAGAAGACGATCTGCTGTTCTTCCATGGCATGCACTTGGTTTGTAAGCTTGTGCCGACGCTGGCTGTCGACCGCCGCGCGCTGATGGCGCTCACGGACTCGCTGGCCCGCCTGGCCGGTCAGGACATGGCGGCAAACCAGCCGTATATTGCCTTTCGCGAGTGGTGTGAAGCCGATCTGGACAGGGCCCGGGCCGTGGTCGAAGACGCCAAGTCCGGTGACGAAACGGCCGTCGTCCACCTGAGTTATGCCCTTGAAGCCGGCGCGTCCGCCGTTGACGCGCTGGCCTTCCTGGAAAATGATTCGGCGCCTGAAACGCAAAGAGGCGCGGCCGTGGCGCTGGGCAACATGACCCTCGACAGCGAAGCCGCCACCCAGGCAACGCGCTCGCTTGCCAAGCAAGTGTTGAAAAATGACAACCTCTCAGACGTCTCGGCCAACGCGTTGTTGTCCTGCTTCGCGGTACTGGAAAAACACGAAGCTTTGCCCCGGGAAGAGGCGGGACGCGCTTTGGACAAGACCCTTGAGAATCCAGACAGGGACGCCTTACACCTGCTGGCGACGTTACTCAGGCGGCACGGCAACAGCCTTACGGAAGCGGAGCGGCAACGCGTCTCAACCGCTTTAGGAGGGATCAACGTGGAAGATCAAGGCACACTGAAAACCATTGACTTCGCCCTGTACGAGATGGCGCAGGCAGGGCGGTTTGACGCGGCAACGGCCCTGCTTGAGACGATCATCAGGCAGTCACGGGGCAAAATCGGCTTGGATGTTTTTCGCACCTGGCAGAGCGCCGTCTTCGACAGGGCCAACGAGGACAATCGGTATTTGAGCAAGCTGGCGGTTAGTTGGCTGGCGGCCGGCGATCTATACCTGTGTAACAGTTTGGCCCAGTATCTCAATATCAGCGAGGGCCGTTCACAACCCCTGACGCTGGAAGCCGGAGACCTCCCCGCAACGCCGGAAGAGCAGTTGTTCCTGTGCCGGAAGGCGGTCGGGTTCCTGTTCACCACGCCGGTTGTTGCCGCCTCCGTTCTTGTGGCGGTGCTGCGTCACGGCGATTCCGGCGTGTCCGATGAAGTGCTTGACCTCCTGTACATGCCGTTGCTGGTAAGCTACGGCAGGGGTGAGGGACTGGCCTCTTACCTGGAGGAGGCAGCCGCCTCCTGTGCCGGGACCGATGTTGCGCGGCAAATCAATGAGAAGCTGGATTTGAAACGCCAGCACGCTGACAGCCTTGCCGGGATAGAGCGGCTGGCAGAACTTAACCCAAGCGAGATGCAGCGCCATATCGCGCAGGCCCGGACTGCGCAACGCATGGCTCAGGCCGGGAAAGCGGCGGAAAAACAGTCGGATTTCCATGACCTTGTCAGCAAGCAATACCTGCTCTACGGCAACAGCTGGGCCACCTACGCCACCGGCCTGCAGGGGGAGGCGCGCCAGCACCGGGGCGAGTTGAAGGAAATGTCGTTTTCCTATGACCTCCCGATGTTGGACATCTATGACCCGGCAGGTCTTCAAATGTGCCTCCACCAATTCAAACATGAGCAACTAGTACGCCCATGAAGCTGGTCCTGCGTCAATACCTGTCCGATATTCGCGAGCGCGGCGAACTGGACGCCATCCTGCCTGCGCTCCTGAGCGAGCTGGGTTTCAACGTCTTGTCCCGCCCTGGCCGCGGCATGAGGCAGTACGGGGTCGATGTTGCCGCAATCGGCCCGGATGAGAACGACCAAAATAAACAGAAGCTGTTCCTGTTCACCGTCAAGGCAGGGGACCTTCATACCGAAGACAGGATCTGGCGGGGAGTCGATCCATACCACGGCACTGCGGTCAACATGCAAGAATGCAAAAAACCGGAGGACTAAACCGCGCTAATGGAAAAAAGCAGGGCAGACTACGATGCCTATGACACCCTCTCGACAACGACAAGCGGATATTGGCCGGTACTGCTGATGGCTTGCCGGCATTACCGACTGCCCGTGCCGCCCCATATATGGTTCGGTCCCCTCGGGTAAACGGCTTGAACTGGTGACAGGAGAAATGATAAATAAGGGGCAGGAGTAAAAAGAATTAATACGAAAATATGCCAGGTACAACCCAGCACAAATTCACTCTGGATAACCGGCAAATAAACACACAACATTGAAGATGTTGATAAGGGAGAGATTCTTAATGTATTTGTAGTTAGCAGGGATCGTTGCGGCAACAAGCCGGGATACCATGTCAACTGACGACATGTTGAATGTTCTAATCAAAATTGTACCGATTATTAATAAGGGAATTATGGAGCAAAATCAATCGACTCCAAGTCGAGCTTCGATTTCCTCCATGATATCGTTGACTGTCTTGTTGCTCACACCGCTGTTCATGCCTTCCTGAATAGCCGCTTTAAGCGCCCGAAGCCTGGTGTTCTGTTCCTGGTCGCGGCGTATCAGGTCGCGCAGGTATTCGCTGTCATTGATGAAATCGCCTTGGGCGATCTGCCCTTTGATCCACTCATCCTGCTTTTCCGTCAAAGTAATCGTCTTGCGGATAGTTGCCATGTTAGCTCCTGGATGTCCGAAGAATGGAGAAGAAAGTCATACTATCCCGGAGGTTCATATAATGCGTTGGCATCGACCAGAAACGTCACGGTAGCGCTTCAAGTGAGGCGGTAGCCTCCGATTCGATTGGCACGAACCAGCCCTTGTTCGGACATGCGAGAAGTGTATCCACCAATCCCTGGTTCTTCGGGGGACCGGAAATTACCAAACGATATTCGCCTCTGTCCAGCCGTTCTATATCAAACGCTTGACCGGCTTTTATTTTGTCCTGTTTACGAAACTCGGCCGGGATGGCGACCTGGCCTTTCGATGAGATGATAGTCTCCATGTGGAGTAAGATAACGTTTTACCCCGGTATTGCCAATACATTCATCCTTGCGGCGGCGATGATGCGGGCTTGCGGGACCAGTGCGAAGTGTAGAATAATTTTATGAGTGTCCCAAAATGACTTTCCAATATGATATGAGCCTGATGGAGGGGCGTAAGTCAGAATAAAGATATATCTTTGGCGCTACGCTACTGGAGAGATTATAAAACCAATGCGAAACCTGAGAACTTTCAATGAGGTGACAGAAGACTATTTTCGTCGGCACCCTGGTGAGGTGGACGATTATCTGGCTGAAGTTTTCGATGAATATGCGCAAGATGGTGATTCCGCCTCGCTGCTTGCCTCCTTGCGCATCATTGCCAGGGTAAAGGGCATCCCAGCGCTTGCGAGGGAGACAGGCATATCCGGACAGAAATTGCAAAATGCTCTTTTCAGCAAAGGAAACCCGCCTCTGGATAAGGTTGTACAAGCGTTCCAGAGTGGAAATAATTGAGACCGGGTTGCAAGTGTAAATTTGGTCAGGGGCTAAAAATGTTCCGGCACATCCATGCTCTGGTGCAGCACGCGTACGATCAGTACGCCGTGTTCTATTGGCTCGTAAAACACGACGTGTGACCGATATTCCAGGCGTCTCAAGTTTGTTGCAAGCTCTGTCGCGCTACGACCATATAGAGGGTTGTCGGCAAGCTTACGGAAACAGTCGTGAAGGCCGGTCAGGTAATTCTGCGCCTGCACCAACCCAAAAGTTGTGATTGTGTATTCATAGATACCAGCAAGATCAGTGGCTGCTTTGGAAGACAGGCTATAGGCGACCATCGACTCCAAGTCGAGCTTCGACTTCCTCCATGATATCGTTGACTGTCTTGTTGCTCACACCGCTGTTCAGGCCTTCCTGAATAGCCGCTTTAAGCGCCCGAAACTTGGTGTTCTGTTCCTGGTCGCGGCGTATCAGGTCGCGCAGGTATTCGCTGTCATTGGTGAAATCGCCCCGGGTGATCTGCCCTTTGATCCACTCATCCTGCTTTTCCGTCAAAGTAATCGTTTTGCGGATAGTTGCCATGTCAATTCCCGACTCTTAGTAAAATAGAGAAGATAATCATACTATTGGTGTATAATAGCTTAAAATCGCGTAGCTATCAAAATCTGTTATGATTACGTGTTACGAACCAGCAGCTCCCGCTTACCCCGACATTGAAAAGAAATCGATGTAGCTTGCAAACGCATGAAAGAAATTTAAATGGCAAGACCAACTTTCAAATCATTTAAGGCAGAAGCCTTGAAGAAAAAAGGAGTGAAAGAAGCGTATGCTGAACTTGCTCCGGCTTATGAAATCAGGAAAAAGCTCATTGCCATTAAATATTTCTCCAAGGTTGCCCACCCTTACGGATTATGCTGAAGCAATGGGTTACAAGCTGAAAATAGATTTTGTTCCATCAAGGGGTTCCGGGACATAACACGCATAAGATCAGTACGCCGTTTGTGTTGACAGCTTTAACATGGGAGGGAGATAATCGCTCTGCAATCAATTGGAAGAATTACATATGTCGACGATTACCGTCCATACGACCGATGAGGTTTCAACCAGGCTGAGCCGGCTTGTAAAGATGATGAACAAACCAAGGGAGCAGGTGATTGAAGTTGCGTTAAAGCAATATATTTCAGAGCAATCCGATCAAATTGCAGGTATTGAGCAGGCACAATTAACACTTGCAAGAGGCGCTGGCAAAGATTTTAAGACGGTCGTCGAGGAACTGCGTAACAAAATCCGACACAAGCAATAGTCAGGAACAAATGAAGATAAGGATATCGCCTGAGGCAGAACAGGACTTAAACAAAAACGGAGCCGACATGAACCAGGAAAGACAACCTTCCCCCGAACTGTTTCTCAATGCCGTCATGGCCTATCGTGATTCCGCCGCAGTGAAAGGCGCGGTGGAACTGGACGTATTTACAGGAATTGCACAAGGCATGAACACGGCAGAGGACCTGGCCGGGCATAGCGGGGCCGATAAACGCGGCATGCGCATCCTGTGTGATTACCTGTGCGTGATGGGCCTGCTGGAGAAATCCGGCACGACGTATTCGTTGACCGGGGATTCGGCGATATTCCTGGACCGGAATTCCCCCGCGTACATGGGAGACGTCGTGAACTTCCTGCTGGATCCGTTTTTCATCAGGGACATTGGCGACGTTGCCAGGGCGGTGCGGAAAGGCGGCGTAGTCACCTCGGCGGCGGGATCCGACGTGCCCGGACATCCCATGTGGGTGACGTTTGCCCGATCCATGACCGGTATGAACCGTATGCCGGCAGGCCTGCTGGCCGATGTCGTCTGTGCCGACCTGGCAGACAGCGATGCCGGGGGACAGGTGAAGGTACTGGATATTGCGGCCGGTTCCGGTATCTTCGGCATTGCCCTGGCGGAAAAACATCCGCAGGCCGTAATTACAGCGGTGGACTGGCCCAACGTCCTGGAAGTGGCCCTGGAAAATGCGCAAGAGGCCGGCCTCGGACAACGTTACGGCACCATACCTGGCAGCGCCTTTGAGGTGAAGGTCAGGACCGGTTACCGGGTGATCCTGCTGTGCAATTTCCTGCACCACTTCGATGCGGCTACCTGCTCGAAGTTCCTGGCGCGCATGAAGGATGCCCTGGCCGCCGACGGTAAAATATACACACTGGAATTCGTTCCCAATGAAGACCGCATATCCCCACCGTTCGTCGCGGGGTTCGACCTGCACATGCTGCGCCAGACTCCCGCCGGCGACACCTACACTGCTGCCGAATACGGGGGAATCTTTGCAGCCGCCGAACTTGAGGTGACTGCAGCAACCCCATTGACCGGTACGGCATACACGGTAGTCGTTGCAGGCCACAAGTGAGAAAGGGACAGACCCCTGCTTACCACATGCAGGGGCATGTTTGAAATCTGTCCCTGTTGAGAGGTCGATGTCCGTCAAAGCCGAGTTGCTGAACCTGGTAGAAACCGTAGCAGAGCAGGTTGAGTTGCCACCGGTTGAATGGGTCTATATCCCTGAACCCAATCCCGGTCCGGGACGCCATACGGAGTTCGGTATCGTGACGCTCCGGGACGGCTCCGCCGGCCTTTACTACGCCTGGCTGGGTGATTCGCAGAAAGGCATGGGCAGCCGCTATGAACCGGATGAGTTTGTCGGCAGGCATCCGGTTGAACTGGCGCGCTACTGTGCCGGCGATGACGAAGCGGATTGTTCCCTGGGCCTGGCGGCCATCAACGCCATTACCCGGTATGTTTATCGGCGGGCGGGGTTCACACCAGGGGACGCACCGGACTCAATGGGAATACTGAACATTGCAGCCGCCGACCATGTCGGCATGGTGGGTTATTTCCCTTCCTTGGTAAAGCGGCTCAGGAACAACGGGATCAGGCTGACGGTCATCGAAAAAAAACCACAGTTCCATAAACGGCAGGAAAATTTCCTGGTCAGCGCGGACCTGCAAACCCTGGACGGTTGCAACAAGGTCATGATCACGGCATCCACCCTGCTGAATAATTCAATTGATGACGTGCTCGAATATTCCCACGGCGCGCAAAAGAGAGTAATGATCGGCCCGACGGCCGGTTTCTTTCCGGATCCCCTGTTTGCCCGGGGCATCTCCGCTATCGGCGGTTCCGAGATCCGCCACCCGGAACAGGCGCGCCGACGGCTGAGCGCAAACCAGAGCCTGGGCGAGAGCGCCCGAAAGTTCCTCCTGTCGGAGCCAGACTACCCTGGTCTGGGTCGGATAATACAGGGACTATGACAACAGGCGGATTTCCTCTGTGATTCCAGTTTGGCAACCGCTTTTTTGTCGAAAGAGATGAATTCCTCTGTGCCTGACCAGTTTCTTTAAAGTCTGATATCTCGCCCTCCTGCCTGGCCGCTCTTACGACAACCCTGCCTCCGGGCAACCTGTCAACTTCTGTTTTCTGACCCGGACCGGCGCCCATGTACCTCAACAGGCATTATTTGAGTAATTTCAGGACACTTAAAATAATTTTATGAGTATCCCGAAATGACTTTTCAGAGTTATTGTTGTCAGGCACGAGCTATTTTCATCTTGACTTAATTAGTTATTAGGTTATACTATATAATAGTAGTTCATAGTAAATATTATCTACCTACAATTTGAAGAGATGAGAGATTATGCCTGTAGTCACCGAACCGTTGACAAGTGCAGTCGAAATTTGCGAGGTACGCCCCACGATGGAAATGCTGGACGCACAGTTGTCAGAGTTATGTACGAGGGAGATTTCAACCGAAGCCCGGGTGTTTGTCGGCAAATGCCGGGCCTGGCTGGAAACCAAGAAAGGTAAAAAGGGAACCCCGGCCAAGCCCATCAAAAAAGTATACCGCAGCGTCGTGAGATTTGAGCAGGCACTGCGCGCGCGGACCGACGATAATTCATCCGTCAGACGTATGGCCAAAAAAACGCTGAGGTCTGTACGGCACGAGAATTTTCCCGAAATTCATAAACGTCTCCGAAGGTTGCATGCGCTCAAGAGCAGGATAGGTAGGAGAAAAGCTCGCAAACGCCAGCAAGGCTTGGGAGGCACCATTGAACTTGACCCGAATTTTGAGCTCCGGGAAATGAACTCGGTGACGAGCCTCCAGCACTTAGGACGAACCTTTAACAACTGCCTGGCGAAAAAAAAGACAGCGTATCGTTACCTGCGTGATTCTGACACGGAGATGTGGGCGTTGTACGACCGAACGCAGCAGTGTCCACTGTGCCTCTTGTGCGTCGACCGAACAGCGAAGGAGATTCGCGAATTCGCAGATCATAATCATTCAACTCCCTGGTTGGAACGTTCCCTCGCGTTCGACATTCTCAGGACGCTTGATGTCAATGCCGATAAGGTTCGGGAGTTTGGGCGCGTGGGCGCATTCCATGCGTTCCTGGACGGGGAGCCTGTTGTGGAGCCTGTCGAGTTCGAAGAGTGTGCCTACTGGCTCTGGGTCCTGCGTAATGGCGCTGAAATTATAATCGCTACCGAAACCCGGTCATCCGACAAGTGGTGGTCCCGTTTTGCCTGGAACGACGCCGAGCAGGTCCTGGAGGGTAACCGCTGGAACCATCTTACAAAAGGCGAACTACTTGCTCTTATGGTCAATCATCCTTCGTTTGTCGAGCTTCACCGTCTGCTCCCATCCGCAGGGGACGGGGAGGCCTTGCTCTTATGGTCAACTATCCTTCGTTTGTCGAGAGGTTACATGGGGGCGCGCTTACAAGAAATGTCGGAATTTGACATGCTGCGTGATTTCGATGAGCTGCCTGATTTGGACGAGCTGTTGTGACAGGCACGATACATGGTAACGTATATTCAGGTTCAATCTTAACGCATAGGAGGAACGGTCATGAAACTGATTCTCTCAAAGGAAGATCTTTTTCGCCTGAGTGAACCCACACGCGCCGAAATTCTGGACTACCTCAGTTCACCGGCATCGGTGGATAAACACACTGACGAAAATCCAGACAGTGTCTACGACGGGATTGACATGTCCTGTGTGGCGGACCTTACCTATCGCCAGGTGCGAATCTGGATGCAAGCAGCGTCCGACTGGACCAAGGCGGGGTTGCGGGTGTTTGCTGAACAAGGCCCAGTCATTCACGTCAACGCGCTTGTGGAGGCGCTGAAGAAAGAGGGGTCGGATAAATATTCGCAGTTCCAATCCCGAACCACGGTTCGCACTCGAACCGTCACGGGCAACAAGGAGCTTTTTTTGCTCGGCTGGGACGAATGGGAAGGGGATGAAGGGCGGTATGCGGTGACCCGCCAGACCCACAAGTCACTCCGGCGCTATTTCCGTTTGGACGAAGAGGATGCCTCATGAAGGTTTCGCTCAGCCGTCTGCCTGCGCGCTACACCGGGAGGAATTCATGGCGAGCGCACAGGTTGGATGACAGTATGCAGAATTGGTAATATGACGGGTGCAACAGTTTAGGCGGTGGAGTATTCACAAACCGGAGAGGCACACAAATGGCGAAGCCAAATAATTTCGAAAAAGCAATTATGGATGCAGCGAAAGCCGCGCAGAAATTCCATATTGAGATGACTGAAGGGGCGTACCTTTCGTATTCGCATGAGTCATTTCTCCAAAACTTTATTGCCATCAAAATGTTTAACAACACCGGGCATTATGTCTATGTTGATCCATCCCCCAAAAAAATCCGTGAAGGGCTCGCTTCTCCCGCTAAGAAAGGGCCAAAGAACCTTCGGCAGCGGTTCGATCTTGTTTTCTGGCTAAAGGATGGTGAGAGAGTGAAAGCAATTGTGGAAATAAAGGCGACTTGGGAAAAAAACCCCGTAAAGGATGACATAGATAAAGTATCCAAATACCTTAAAACCAAAGATGGCCAAGATATTCATGCCTATGTTTTATACTACACTGACCATGGCAGAAAAGATAAATGGAAAGGTGATGACAGTAGATTTATACGGGATCGATTCTGTAAAATTGAAAATGTAAAAAAGGTTAAGTTAAAGGCTACTTATATCCACGACCAGAAAGAAACTGACCCTTGGGGGTTTGCTCTTTTTCGTTGTTATAGATAGCAATGGCGCTGCACAATCAAAGACAAACTGACAGGTTAATAAACCTGAAAGGGCAACTTCAAATCCCAAGACCCACACAACAGCCCTTGTAGGGCGATATGAAACCCGCATTCATGCGTTAGCGCGAGCCCCTGGAGGTTTCATTTCAGCACTTGACAATCTGATGTATTATCGTAAAATAGTCATAACCTTTTTACGATAGTACTTCAACTGGTCAATGCAGCGCACGTTACTTGAATCTTTGCGGGAACATTACCTCAAAGACCGGCAGATGTTGTTCGTGTCCGGGCCGAGGCAGGTGGGGAAAACAACTATTGCCCGGCAACTGGGAGATGTGTTTCCCGTTGGGGCGTACTTCAACTGGGATAATCCATCTCACCGGGCGGCAATCCTGGATGGCGCAGAAGAAATCGCCTCACGGCTTGGACTGGATGCGTATTCCGGTTGAAAGTGAACGCGGATTCCGGTTCAAAGTGAACACCGATTCCGGTCAAACGTGAACACCTGTTCCGGTTCATCGTGAACACTGATTCCGGTTGAACGTGAACACTTTCCGGGCAGTGCCGGAATCGGTGTTCACAACCCCGGAATCCGCGTTCACGTTGAACCGGAATCACCCCCAACGCATGGGACTTGTAACCCGGTGGTACGTTGTTTCTTTTTTTGGGAGCAACCTGCCATGTCCAACAAGAGAACGACCATGCGTAAACTACGAGAGATTTTACGGCTCCGGCTGCAAGCCGGCCTGTCCATCCGCGCCATCAGCCGCAGCACCAAGCTGAGTGTCGGCGGGGTACAGAAACTCCTCAGCCGGGCCGAGACCCTGAGCCTGACCTGGCCGCTGCCGGCCGAGTTGGACGAGGCCCGCCTGGCCGAGCTGTTCTACCCCGGCGCCGATACCCGCACCAGCCCGCGCCGCGAGGCGCCGGACTGGGCCGCGGTCCATGAAGAACTGAAGCGTCCCCATGTCACCAAGCGACTGGTCTGGGAGGAATATACGCAACAGTATCCGAACCGGTGCTACAGCTACTCCCAGTTCTGCGACCGTTACCGCCACTGGCTCGGGCAACAACAGCGCACCATGCGCCAGACACACAAGGCCGGCGAGAAGTGCTTTGTGGACTACAGCGGGGATACCGTGCCCGTCATCGATGCCGGCACCGGCGAGACACAACCGGCACAACTCTTTATCGCCGTCCTCGGCGCGTCGGACTACACCTTCGCCGAGGCCACCTGGACCCAGACCCTCCCCGACTGGCTCGGCAGCCATACCCGGGCCGTGACCTGCTTCGGCGGTGTCCCCGCCGCCATCGTCCCGGATAACCTGCGCAGCGGCGTCAGCCGGGCCTGCCGCTACGATCCCGACATCAACCCCAGCTACCAGCAGTGGGCCGAGCACTACCAGACGGCCATCCTGCCGGCGCGGCCACGCAAACCGCGCGACAAGGCCAAGGCCGAGCAGGGTGTGCTGCTGGCGCAACGCTGGATCCTGGCCCGCCTGCGCCATCATCAGTTCTTCGCCCTCGATGAGTTGAACCGCCATATCGCCACCCTGCTTGAAGACCTCAACCACCGGCCCTTCAAGCGCCGGCCCGGCTCGCGCCACGCGGCCTTTGAGACCCTCGATAAGCCAGCCTTGAAGCCGTTGCCCCCACAGCCTTACGAGTATGTCCACATCAAGCCGGTGACCATCCATATCGACTACCACGTGCAATACCAGCAGCACTACTACTCCGTGCCGCACCAGTACGTCGGCGAGCGGGTCGAGTTACAGGCCTCTGACAGTTTGATTGAACTGTACTTCCGGCAACGCTGCATCGCCACCCATGCGCGCCGGGACGGGTACGGCTTCACCACCCACCCGGCCCACATGCCCGAACGCCACCGGGCGCAGCAGCAATGGTCCCCCGAGCGCCTCCAACGCTGGGCTGCCCAACTCGGCCCCGACGTGCACACCTGGGTCCGCCACCAACTCGAACGCCGGGCCCACCCCGAGCAGGCCTACCGCACCTGCCTGGGGCTGCTCCAACTCAGCAAACGCTACCCCGACAGCCGCCTCAACGCCGCCTGCCGCATCGCCAACCAGGCCGGCCTCGTGCGCCTCAAACAGGTCAAACACCTGCTGGAGTCAAACCAGGACCGGCTGCCTGATACCCCCGGCGCAGACACCCCGACCACCCCCCCGCTGCCCCAGGACCATGAGAATGTCCGCGGGCCGCACCACTTCAACTGACGGAGAGAACACCATGACCTCAACCACACACACCCTGACACGCCTGCGCGACCTGCGCCTGCCCGGCATGGCCCAGGCCCTCACCCAACAAACCGAACAGCCCGCCACCTATGACCCCCTGCCGTTCCTCGACCGCCTCGCCCTCCTGGTCGAGTCCGAGTGCCTGCAACGGGAACAACGCAAACAGGACCGCCTGCTGCGCCAGGCACGCTTCAAACTGCGCGCCACCCTCCAGGACATCGACTACCAACACCCGCGCAACCTGGCACAGGCACAGGTGGCCACCCTGGCCCAGGGCGAGTGGCTGCAACGCAACCGCAACCTGCTTATCACCGGCCCCTGCGGCTCAGGCAAAACCTTCATCGCCTGCGCCCTCGGCCACCAGGCCTGCCGGCAGGGCCATACCACCCG
Organism: Gammaproteobacteria bacterium; assembly: GCA_965204045.1. Lineage (GTDB taxonomy): Bacteria > Pseudomonadota > Gammaproteobacteria > Eutrophobiales > Eutrophobiaceae > JAAXHV01. The sequence continues at coordinate 1,345,254 of CBDBDW010000002.1, read as the reverse complement.
CTACTTCCGCCTCGCCCGCCTGTTCCTCACCCTCACCCAGGCCAAGGCCGACGGCAGCTACCACAAACTCCTCAACCAGCTTGCCCACACCCGGCTGCTCATCCTCGATGACTGGGGCATGGAAACACTGACCAGCGCACAGCGCCACGACCTCATGCACATCATGGATGACCGCTACCAGGCCGCCTCAACGATGATGGTCAGCCAAATGCCGGTAGATCAGTGGTACGCTGTCATCGGCGATAACACCCTCGCCGACGCCATCCTCGACCGGCTTATCCATAATACCCACCGACTGACCTTAAAGGGGGAATCCATACGAAAAAAACAGGCCGCTATTGACTCATCGTGAACACTTGAGGTAAAAAACACAAACACGCCATGCGTTGCGTTAACAGGTGTTCACTTTGAACCGGAACAACTGTTCACGTTCAACCGGAACCAGTGTTCACATTCGCCGGAATACGCACTGGACCGGCTGCTGGCCGAAAAACCGTTCTGCGCCTTCGATGAACTCCACAAATACCGGCACTGGCGGAATTTTCTCAAGGGCTTTTTTGATGTCTATGAGAACCGCGTTCATGTCCTCGTTACCGGCAGCGCGCACCTGAATGTATTCAAGCGCGCAGGTGACAGCCTGATGGGCCGTTATTTCCCCTATACCCTGCACCCGCTTTCCGTGGCGGAGTGTGCAGGGAGGGGGGGCGCCGGACCGTTAGTACAATCCCCCCGTCGCATCGATGAAGACCAGTGGCAGGCGCTATGGCGCTATGGGGGTTTCCCCGAACCGTTCCTGAAGGCTGATAAACGGTTTTATACACGCTGGAGAAAACTGCGTACGGAACAGTTTCTGCGCGAAGACCTGCGCGATCTCACCAGGATTCAGGAATTGGGGCAGATAGAGATACTGGCAACGAATTTATCCAGCCATGTCGGGCAACTTACCAGCTACTCCAGACTGGCAAGGGAAATCCGGGTGTCGGTAGATACCGTCAGGCGTTGGACAGCCACCCTGGAATCTCTGTACTACTGTTTCAGTGTCCGGCCCTGGCATAAAAACGTCACCCGCGGCCTGCGCAAGGAACCCAAGTACTACCTGTGGGACTGGTCGCAGGTAGGCGACCCCGGCGCAAGAGCAGAGAACTTCGTAGCAAGCGCTCTCTTGAAGGCAACCCATTGGTGGACGCAGTACGGTCGCGGCGATTTCGGTTTGCACTTTATCAGGGACAAACAAAAGCGCGAAGTGGATTTTCTGGTTACCCGCGATGGACAACCCTGGACCCTGGTAGAGGTAAAGACCAGCGGCCGGGCAAAGCTGTCCGAGGCCCTTGCCCTGTTCCAGTCACAGACAGGCGCCGAACACGCCTACCAGCTTGGTTTTGATCTTGAGTATGTGGAACGGGATTGTTTTGAGCACAAAAAACCGCTCATCGTGCCGGCCAGGACGTTCCTGGCGCAACTGGTTTAACGTAAAAATTCTATATTGTTAATTTCGTCAATCGGCATCGTTATTCCGCGGGTTTATCCTTCTCCAGCTTCTTCTTCAACTCTTCCATTTCCTCGTCCACTTTATGCATGTGGTCGAGCAGGGAGTCGATGGCGTTTTGAACCGGGTCGGGCATGTCTTTGCTGCCGCCGTAGGCGTCAAAACCGATCTTCCTGGCCATGGCTTCCCGTTGCGCTTTTTTCAGTTCATCCTCTGCTTTTGATTCCCTTGCAATTACGCGGCCCGGTATGCCGACTACGGTGGCGTTATCAGGAACGTCTTTTACCACCACCGCGTTGGAACCGATCCTGGCATTGGCGCCCAGGGTAATCGGCCCCAGTACCTTGGCGCCGGCGCCGATAATGACTCCGTCTTTCAGGGTTGGGTGGCGCTTGCCTTTCTGCCAGGTGGTGCCGCCCAGGGTGACGCCGTGGTAAATAGAGCAGTCGTCGCCGATCTCCGAGGTCTCGCCGATGACGATGCCCATGCCGTGGTCAATGAACAGGCGGCGGCCTATGCCGGCGCCGGGATGGATCTCCACACCCGTCAGGAAACGCGATATGTGCGCGGTGAAGCGGGCAAACAGGTAGAGCTTTTTTTTCCACAGCCAGTGATTCACGCGATGCAACAGGATCGCATGGTAACCGGGGCAGGCGATCAGCGTCTCCAGCGCGCTGCGGGAAGCGGGGTCCCGCTCAAAGACTACCTTGATATCTTCTTTTATCGTGTCAAACATTGTCTTCAGTAGCTTATCGCCATTGTATGTTGCCAAAGGGGACGGATTTGAAATCCGTCCCCAGACACAGGTTCGTCATTTGCGCAGGCAGGACTCCGTTAGACAACCTGTCAAGGATTTAGTGTAACCATGTTGTCAGTTACTTAACCAGTTTCCTGGTACGTTCAAGCTGTTCCGTCAGCCTGGCAACCGTAGCGTCTATGTCTGCCAGTTTATCACGTTCTTTCTGCACAATTTCGGCCGGCGCCTTACCGGTGAAATTTTTATTATCCAGTTTGTTACCGATACGCTGTTGTTCACTGTTGAGTTTTTCCAGTTGCTTCTGCAGTCTTTCCGCTTCCGCGTGTGGGTCGATCAGATCAGCCAGCGGCACCAATACCGTCATGGCGCCCGCAAGGGCAGCCACGGCGTCATCGGGTTCCGCGGTAACCGGTGTAATGGCGAATACCCTGGCCAGGGTACAGATATAATTCCGGTTCCGCTCAAGCCACCGGCGCTCTTGTCCTGTGCCGTCTTTGACCTGGATTGCCAATGTTTTCCCCGGCGCGATATCCCGCTCCGCCCGGATGCGCCGGACACCGAGGACGAACGATTTCAGCCACTCTATCTCTGCGAGAGCTTCGGTATTACTCTTGAGGATTTGCGTCCGGTCCACCTGCATGGAAATATCTTTTGCGACCTTGCTTGAGGTGCCCCCCTCTGAATCGGAGCTTTCACCGATTGCCCCTGCAATCTCCGCAGCAGAGGGATAGGACTGCAACATGATGGTCTCGCCGCGCCGGTTCAACAGGGGCGCGACCTTCTGCCAGAGTTCCTCGGTAATGAAGGGAATAAAAGGGTGTAACAGACGCAGCAGTATTTCCAGGTTGTTCAACAGGGTTTGCAGGACGCCGCGTTTTTGCGCTACGGACGACTCCGGGTCATTCAGCGTGGTCTTCGACAGCTCCACATACCAGTCGCAGTATTCATCCCAGGTAAATTCGTACAGGGCCTGTGCCGCAAGGTCAAAGCGGTAATCGGCGATGCCCTGGACGACCCGTTCGGTGGCCTGGCCCAGCCGGGTACTGATCCAGCGTTCCGCGGCGCCATAACGGACATCTTCGGCATCGGAATTGTGTTCCGCAACACAAAGCATGACGTAACGGGCCGCGTTCCAGAGCTTGTTGCAGAAATTGCGGTAGCCCTGGATCCGGCCCGTATCGAACCGGATATCGCGTCCCTGGGTGGCAAGCTGGGCGAAAGTGAAACGCAACGCATCCGTTCCGAACGCGGGGATGCCGTCCGGGAAATGCTTGCGCGTCGCCTTTCCAATTCTCGCCTGCAACTGCGGCTGCATCAGGCTCTCGGTCTGTTTCGCCACCAGCGCATCCAGTTCGATGCCGTCGATCAGGTCCAGGGGGTCCAGGATATTGCCCTTGGACTTGGACATCTTCTGCCCTTCGGAATCCCGCACCAGGCCGGTGACGTATACCTCCCGGAACGGCACGTCGCCCATGAACTTCAGCCCCATCATGATCATCCTGGCGACCCAGAAAAAGATGATGTCGAAACCGGTAACCAGGACGCTGGTCGGGTAAAACCGTTCAAGTTCAGTGGTCCGCTCCGGCCAACCCAGGGTGGAGAACGGCCACAGCGCGGAGGAGAACCAGGTGTCCAGCACGTCCGGGTCGCGGGTCAGATCGACAGAACCGTCAAGCCGGTATTTTTCCCGGACATGGGCTTCGTCCCTGCCCACGTAGATATTACCGCCGGAGTCGTACCAGGCCGGGATGCGGTGTCCCCACCACAGTTGCCGGGATATGCACCAGTCGTTGATGTTGTTCATCCACTCGAAGTAGGTTTTCGACCAGTTCTCCGGGACAAAGCGGATGGCGCCGTTTTCCACGGCAGCGATGGCCGGGTCGGCCAGCGGCTGTATCTTCACGTACCATTGATCGGTAAGATAAGGTTCGATCACCGCGCCGGACCGGTCTCCACGCGGCGCCACGAGGGAGTGATCCTCGATTTTTTCGATCAACTCCAGGGCTTCGAGGTCCCTGACGATCGCCCGGCGCGCATCATAGCGGTCCATTCCCCGGTATGCGGCAGGGCCGTTTTCATTAATCACCGCGTCAATAGTGAAGATGTTCACCAGCGGCAGGTCATGGCGTTGCCCCATTTCGTAATCGTTGAAATCATGGGCCGGCGTGATCTTGACACAGCCGGTGCCGAATTCCGGATCCACGTGTTCATCGGCAATAATGGGGATGGCGCGGCCCGTCAGGGGCAGTTCCACTGTCCCGCCGACCAGTTCCCGGTAACGATCGTCATCCGGATGAATCGCCACAGCGGTGTCGCCCAGCATGGTTTCCGGACGCGTCGTCGCCACCACCAGGCAGCCGTTGCCGTCAGTGCGCGGATAGCGAATATGCCAGAGATGTCCTTTTTCTTCCTCTGCCAGCACCTCCAGGTCGGAGACGGCGGTATGCAGAACGGGATCCCAGTTTACCAGCCGCTTGCCGCGGTAGATGAGCCCCTCGTCATACAGGCGGATAAACACTTCCTGCACCGCATGGGAAAGGCCCTCATCCATGGTGAAACGCTCCCGGCTCCAGTCCATGGACGTGCCCAGGCGCCGGGACTGGCGGGTGATGGTGTTCCCGGAATGCTGCTTCCAGTCCCACACCGCCTCGATGAACTTTTCCCGGCCCAGGTCATGCCGTGACTTGCCCTTGCTCTCCAGTTGCCGTTCCACCACCATCTGGGTGGCGATGCCGGCGTGGTCGGTGCCGCATTGCCACAGGGTGTCGGTCCCGCGCATGCGCCGGTAGCGGATCAATATGTCCATCAGCGTTTGCTGGAAGGCATGCCCCATGTGCAGGCTGCCCGTCACGTTGGGCGGCGGCAGGGCGATGCTGTAGCGTGTTAAGGGGGATAAGGGGACGGACTTGAAGTCCGTCCCCGGTTCCTGTTCCGTCTCCGGCCCCGCCGCGTCCGTCATACGGGGCTTGAAATACCCTTGCCGTTCCCACACCTCGTACCAGCGGGACTCGATAGCTTCCGGATCGTAGGTCTTGTCCATTACTGTTTCCGGGGAAACCAGTCAGCTCGTCATTCCGAGGTGACGTAAGGGGACGGACTTCAAGTCCGTCCCCGGTCCCGGAACAGTCTCTTCAAGAACGGGGATGGTCTTCTCAAACTCGGCGAAGGTTTCTTCAAGCACCGGTATATCGTCATTAAGCGCGGCAGCCGCCACTGGTTGATCCAGTACCGGTATATCAGCCTGTCTGACCTGTTTCGTCAACTCAGGGTAAGCTCCCTGGTTGTTCTTATTTTCCTTGTTCGGGGAAGAATTGTTCTTGCTCGCCGGAAAACGGCGTTCAGGGTCAGGCACAGGTCATCTCGATACTATGTCCCGGGTCATGGATGGTCATGGCCTCTTCCATGGGGGTTATTCTATCAGGAAGGCGTTTCCGGCGCAGGGGTTCCGGCAGCCGGCGCAATGCCGTTGAGCTTCCGCCTGAATTCCTCCGTGATCTTGCGGGCGTCATCACGGTCGCCGACCACCCGCGGGGTGATCAGCACCAGCAGTTCCGTGCGCCGCTGGCTTCCTGCGCAAGGAAGGGGTCGGACCATCCCAACTCTTTGTTTTCATTCAATTTACATGCCGGCTTTGCCTGCTTTTTGCCCTCAAAAACAACGAGTCTGTAAGGTTCCTAAACCGCAGGCAGGTCAGGTTACTGGGTGGGGAGGCGCCTGTTTCCAGGTTCCCTGTAAAAAATTTCGTAACTACTCACCCCCTGTTCGTCATTCCCGCGCAGGCGGGAATCCAGTCAATAACATAGTCGCCGCAAGCGACACGTTATAAGGTGTCCCGCCGGGACAGGTTTTTTCACTGGATTCCCGCCTGCGCGGGAATGACGAGGGGAGCGCGGGAAGGACGAACGAGGAGAAGTGCAGGAAGGACAAGTGGGGGTGAGTAGTTACAAAATTTCTTATGAATCGTCGTCTTTTCAGAGCGGGGTTTCCAGCTTACACAGGCGCCATGCCCGCGGGCGCTCCCCCGCTGTCATTGTCGTTTGTCTCATCAAACAAGCGCTGTTTGAGTTCTGCATATAAACCGGTTATCGATCCGGCCAGCGCTTCCCTGTACCTGTCCCTGTCCAGGGTCTGCTCGTGGATATCCGCCGGCAGGAACCGTCTCATCTGGTTTTTGAAGGAATCACCATCTATGATAGACGGGCACCGGTCGATGATGCTGTCAACCAGGGCCTGATACCCGGTTACCCGGTAGTCATCAATCTTGCGCTCCACCAGCGCCGACCGAATACCGGCCCCTTGTTGCAGCAGCCACGACAGGTCCCAGATGTCGCGATGGCGAACATGCTCCGCCGCCGCCAATGACACCAGCTTATCGGCCATAACCTCATCAAGTGATTCAACGGCGATCAGGATATCATCGTAGCCGTCCGGCAAAAACGGGTGGTTTTTCCTTAAGGGAAGGATTTCTCTCGTGTAGGCGGGAATATTGGCTACCTCAATCCTGATGCGTTGCCTGGGCAGGTCCCGGCGGCCGGGACTGGTCACGACTGATATCTGCCATTTGTCGACTTTCAGCGTTGCATAATCCGGTTCTTCCTTCAGAACGGAGGGCTCTTTAACCGTAACCTCCAAACCGTACCGGGCGCCAAGATAATCTTCAAGACAACTTTTCATGTCGCTGAGCGCAGCCGATGAAAACTCCCTGCCTCCCACGAAATCCAGGTCCTCGCTGTAACGTCTGGAGCCGTAGCACAACCGTAGTGAGGTCCCGCCCTGAAAGACCAGGTCATCCAGCAACCTTGACCGGTCCAGGCAAAACAGAATGTCATAGTGAAGCAATTCCTTGCGGATTACGGGACCCATGTGGGCCGCATGCGGGTCGCGCATTGCCATGTCAACCAGCGCCTCGAAATCCGCCTCAGTCATCTTCATGAAGCGCTTCCTCATCAATCAGTTCTGTATTGCGCCCTACCCGCCTGAGGTCGCGGCAGGCCTTGTGCTTGCCGGCCAGCCTGAGCGGTCTGCCGACCTCGTGAATATCATCAAGAATGTCATGGACCGGGCGCGCCGTGTGCGTGAACTCAATAGCGCCGAACGGGGTGTTGACCTCACCTTTCCGCCCTGTGGTCATGACGGTCAGGCGCATTGGAACCTGCGAGATCACCCCGTACTCGGATAGCGCGGACTCAAGGCTGACATAGCTGTATTCGCCCCGGCGCATCGCCTTGGCGATGTTTTCCAGCGTGTGAGTAAACCCGTTGGCCGATAATACGTTGACATAGACCCCGTTCGCGGCGCGCGCCAGTACGCCGTTCTTGACAAGCCTGTCCAGGCCGGCCTGAAGCGTGCGCGGGTTGTCCTCAGGGAACAGTGCGGCGAGGTCGTGATGAGTGAATACCTGCCTGCCCTGCCTGTCCTGAGCCGTTAACTGGTGAATGGCATGGGTCTGGTTCATATAATCCAGCCTTTGTATCTAAACATTTCTGCCAGCATTATATGTAATGAATGTCCAGATGTCAACTCAAAGTATTTTCCAATATGAAATGAGCCTGGGAGGCGAGGGAGGGGCTATACCTGGGTCACACGCGCCACTTCATCAATGGTGGTCACTCCCTGCAACGCCTTCCTCAAGCCGTCGATCTTCATGCTGTCCATGCCGGCGTTGAGCGCCGCGCGCTGTATTTCCCTGGCGTCCGCGCGGGACAGGATAAGCCGGCGCACGGACTCGGACAGGACCAGCAGTTCACTGATCACGGTGCGGCCATGGTAACCCGTGTAAGAGCAGGTTTTGCAGCCGGTTGCCCGGTAGAAAACCAGTTCGCCGGCGCGCCGGTATTGTCCGGGCGAGACGTCGTTATTCAGTGCCGCGAGCAGGTCATGGACGGGGGCGGAACTGTCCTCCGCGGCCGCCCAGCGCTGCAACTCATCGAGCTGCGCCGGTGACGGCGTCTCGGGCTCCCGGCAGTCGCGGCACAAGGTGCGCACCAGGCGCTGCGCCAGGATCCCGTTCAGGGTGGAAGTGAGCAGGTGGTCTTCCACGCCCATATCCAGCAGGCGGGTCACGGAACTGCCGGCATCGTTGGTGTGCAGCGTTGAGAACACCAGGCGCCCCGTGAGCGCCGATTGCACGGCAATGCGCGCGGTTTCAAGATCCCGCATTTCGCCGATCATGATGATGTCGGGGTCCTGCCGCACGATGGACCGCAGCGCGTTTGCGAAATCAAGGCCTATCCGGGGCTTCACCTGGACCTGGTTGATCCCCTCCAACCGGTATTCCACCGGGTCCTCCACCGTCAGGATTTTCTTCCCGGGCGTATTGAGAGTCTGCAACGCGGCATACAGGGTGGTGGTCTTGCCGCTGCCGGTCGGCCCGGTGACCAGGATGATGCCGTGCGGCTGGGCGAGCAGGGTCTCAAACCGCTGTTTCCCCGCCGTATCGAAGCCAAGCGCGTCCATGTCCGGCGCCACCTGGTCCTTGTCCAGGATGCGCAGCGCCATGCTTTCACCGTACAGGGTGGGCACGGTCGATACCCGCATATCCACGGGTTTGCCCTGCGCCTTGACCTGTATGCGGCCGTCCTGGGGCAGGCGGCGTTCGGCGATATTCAGTTTCGCCATGATCTTGATGCGTGAGATCACCGCCGCCGCGGAATGCGCCGGCGGGGCTTCCCCCTCCTGCAGGACCGGCAGGTCGTGCCGTTCGGCGTAACAGCGGGCCAGGTCCTTCTCCGAGACCAGGCCCAGGCGCACCAGCAACGGGCCGATACCGTCCGCGCGCCGGTCATTGACGATGAGCGCCCGTTCCAGCTCCGCGGGCTGCAGCAGGTTGCTGTTTACCAGCGCCTCACCGATGGTGTTTGCCGGCGCATCGGTAGAACCGGCCCGGCGGCCTGCCTCAGGCATGGCCGGACTCGATATTATGGCTGTGCATCTCCAGCCCCCTGGCGCGGTAATCCTTGTAGCGCAGCCTGGCCCGTTGACGGTCTGCCGGCTCGGACGGCACGATTTCGATAATGCGTTCGTAAGTCTCCGGTTGTTCGGGCAGGTTGCCGGACAGGTTGATAAAGACCTGGCGCTGCAGCGGATTTTCGCCTTCCCAGCCGATGATTACCGGGCAGTCCTCCACGGCGTCCGCTGAATCGATGGCAGCATGGGGCACGAAGCTGATATCCCTGAATGTCCACAGCAGGTCATCGATGGTTGCGGCCGCTTCCCTGGTGGCGGCATGGATATAGATATCGTACCCTTCATTCCTGACTTTTTCTGCAAGCTGGCAGACGAAACGGTAGGGAACGGCAGGCTCAGCGACGATATAAAAGTCGGCTCTGGGCATGGTTTTTGCCGGCGTCTGGTTTTACTTCTCGCAATGCCGGGTCAGGTATTGCACCAGCAACGGCACCGGACGGCCCGTTGCGCACTTGTTTTTCCCGCTTACCCAGGCGGTTCCGGCAATATCCAGGTGCGCCCAGTGGAATTTCCTGGTGAATTTCGACAGGAAGCAGGCAGCGGTTATGGTGCCTGCCTCGCGCCCGCCGATGTTGGCCATGTCGGCGAACGGACTTTCCAGTTGTTTCTCGTATTCTTCCCAGAGCGGCAGTTGCCAGGCCCGGTCTCCGGCGATTTCCCCTGCTTTGAGCAGTTCGGCGGCGAGCGGGTCATGGTTGCTGAGCAGTCCCGTGGCATGTTTCCCCAGGGCAACCACGCAGGCGCCGGTGAGCGTGGCAATGTCTATCACCGCCGCGGGTTCGAATTGTTCGCTGTACGTCAGGGCATCGCATAATATCAGGCGGCCTTCCGCATCCGTGTTCAACACCTCAATGGTCTGGCCGGACATGCTGGTAAAGATATCGCCGGGTTTTGTCGCAGTGCCGCTGGGCATGTTTTCAACAGCCGGGGTCAGGCCCACCAGGTTGACCGGCAGTCCCATGCCGGCAACGGCAGCGACCGCGCCGAATACCGATGCAGCGCCGCACATGTCGAATTTCATCTCGTCCATCGCTGACGAGGGTTTGATGGAGATACCGCCGGTATCGAACGTGACGCCCTTCCCTACCAGGACGACCGGCTTGTCGTCATCGCCAGCGCCCTGGTACCGGAAAACAATCAGTTTTGCCGGCAGGGCGCTGCCTTGCGATACCGACAGCAGGGAATTCATGCCAAGGTCCTTCATTTCATCTTCATCAAGCACATTCACATCCACTGCCGGAAACTGCTTGCCGAGTTCCACTGCCTGGTCGGCAAGGTGAACAGGCGTACAGGCGTTGGCCGGACGGTTAGCCAGGTCACGGGTCAGTTTTACGCCCTCGGCCAGGGCAATACCCCTTGATAGCGCCGCTTCGCATTGCGGCAGTTCCCTGCGCGAGGGGAGCATCAGGGTAATTTTACGCAGGGATTTCCTTGGTTCGACGGTTTTACTCTTGAATTCCTTGAACTGGTATAGTTCATGATCGATAAAGTGCACCGCGTTTTGTACCTTCCAGTGAAAGTTCCGGCCCTTGACTTCAAGGCCCGGCAGGAAACTGGCGGCTTCGGTCGCGCCGGTCTGTTTGACCTGTTTGACACTGTTGGCGATGATCTTCCGGTATTTCCTGTCATCCAGGTCTGCCTGTTTGCCGCAACCGACCAGCAGCAGGCGGTCGGCAAAGATCCCGGGAACATTGTGCAGCAATAACGACTGCCCGACTTTTCCATCCATATCACCCCTGCGCAACAGGTTCGACAGAAACCTGTCACCGGCAACGTCCAGGGCTCGCGCTGCGGGTGTTAATTTACGGGACTCATGTACGCCTGCGACCAGGCATGCACTGCGCTGTTTTTCGGGGCTGCCACTTTTTATAGCGTATTCCATGATATTCTGTTCACCGTTTATGAAAAAATCAGGTGGTGAATATTATCTGATAACCGGTATTAATACCAGCCGCCAATACATGAAGAGCGGGCTGATATAAACCGGAGCATAGGCGTCTGATATGATCCTGCGACGTTATATTCACAGAGAAATTGCAGAGAAACTCGGCTGGATCATTGGTCTGTTGCTGTTGATCATCATGAGCAACCGGTTTGTCAGGTACCTGGCCGATGCTGCCGCCGGCACGTTTCCGGCCGACCTGGTGTTCCAGGCCCTGGTGATGAAAATGCTGACGACCCTGCCGAAACTGATGCCCATCGCCGTTTTTCTGGCGGTGTTGCTGGGCCTGTCAAGACTGGCGCGCGACCGGGAACTGACGGCAGTTTCGGTTGCCGGAGGCGTGCGCCGTGTTGAATTGATATCGATATTCCAGTTTTCCCTGCTGTTTTCCCTGATTGTTTTCGCCACGAGTTTTTACATCTCTCCCTGGGCCGCGCAGAATACGGAAGCCCTGCGAACCAGGGCTGAAGCAGAAGCGGAAACCACCGGTATTGCCGCCGGTAAATTCAACGAGCTGAGCAAGGGGGAACAGGTCATCTATATCGAACAGTCCTCAAGTGACAGAAGCCGGATGGAGAATGTGTTCCTGCAGGCCAGGCAAGGACAACAAACCAGCCTGATAAATTCAGGCAGCGCAAGCTACAGGAATATGGAAGAATCGGGCGGCAAATTCATATTGTTCGAGAACGGTCGGCGCTATACCGGGAGCCGGGATTCCCTGGATTACCGTATCACCCGCTACCGGACTTACGCGGTCCTGGTGGAACAGGGTGATGCGGAAAGTCGCTACGCCAAGCTGGAATCGCTCCCGACGGCAACCCTGATTGGCTCCGACAGCCCCAAATATGCCGCGGAACTGCAATGGCGCCTGTCATTTGTCATCTCATCGTTGCTGCTGCCCGTGCTTGCGCTTGCATTGAGCCGTTATTCATTCAGCGAACAGAAGTACTTTTCCGCGTTCGTGGCCGTGATGATCTACATCGTCTACAGCAACATGCTGAGCATAGCGAAAACCCTGTTGAAGAGAGATGATATACCGTATTTCATCGGCCTGTGGTGGGTGCACATGCTGCTGGTTGTCATGATTGTACTGGTTTTTCAGTTTCCGCGTTTGCGGCTGAGATGGAAGAAGGACCGGCTCAGGCCGGTTCCCTGTTAAACTGCAGACATGCCGGCAGCATGAAAATCGTACAACGGTATTTTATCGTCAACCTGGTCTGGACCACCGCACTGGCCCTGGCCGTCCTGGTTGGCATATTCGCTTTTCTGTCCCTTATCGACCAACTGGAAGACGCAGGGCAGGGAAACTACGATGCATACCAGGCAATCACTTATGTAGTTCTGACCCTGCCGCGGCTGGCCTACGAGATCATGCCGGTAGCCGCGATGATTGGGGGTATGACATGTATGGCGACGCTCTCCAGAAACAGCGAACTCGACGTAATCAGGCTTGCCGGCGTATCGGAATATTCACTCGCCGGTTTTCTGGCAAAGGCGGCCCTGGTGATCGTGCTGCTCTCCATCCTGGTCGGCGAACTTGTCGTCCCCGTAAGTGAAATAAAAGCCAGGTATCAACGCTCCATCGCGTTGACGGAACAGGTCGCCATGCAGACAAAATACGGCTTCTGGGCCAGGGATGGAAACAGTTTCATTAATATACGCAAAATATTGCCCGGCAACGTCATCGAGGAAATTTACATCTATGAGTTCGACGACCAGGACAGGTTGCGAAGCAGTATTGCTGCCGATAACGCCCGTTATATCGATGACCGCTGGGTGCTGGAAGGCGTTGACAGAACCGTTATTGACGGTTCCGGGATCAGCCGGGAGCAATTCAGCCGGGCAGCCTGGGAATCCCGGGTCGATGACGGATTGATTAACCTGGTCATCATCAACCCCTTGTACATGTCCATGTGGAACCTCTCGGAAAGCATCCGGGTTCTGAAAGCCAATTCACAGAGCACCGCGACTTATGAGCAGGCGCTTTACGGAAAACTGGTGCGCCCGTTCACAATCCTGGCCATGATTATCCTGTCCATTCCCCTGGTTGCCGCGCGTAACCGTTCAGACGGACTGGGCCAGCATGTATTCACCGGCGCCTTGATCGGCGTGATCTTCTACTTTGCCAATTCCGCGTCAGGCCATATCGGCATAGTCTATGGCGTACATCCGATCATCAGTTCGTCCGTTCCCACCCTGCTGCTGTACCTGGTCCTGCTCAGGCTGTTTTACCGGCAAAAACCAGTATTGTCCCCGACAGCCGGTCGTGAAAAGTCAGATGTTCCTTATCGGCCAGGGCCCAGAGAAACCCCGCACCCAATGCAGACAACGATACGCCTGCAAGAAAAAACCTGATGGTCAGGTTCTTCCATCCTGGCGGCGCGCCGGCCCGGGTTGTCAGGTAGATACGCCAGGCGCGCATTCCAAGGGTTTGCCGTCCTGTTTTCCATTGCCAGACGAAATAGAACCAGGAGATGAGCAGCAGGTAAGCGGAATAAAACAGGTTGCCGGCGACAAAGGCATTTCCGCCGGTAACGGCAAGCGCCGGCAGGGTCGCGAAAAACAGCACGGAAAACAGCAGGCAGCAGTCATAAGCAATGGCCATCAGCCTGCGCCAAAGTCCGCAGTGTTTAACGGCGGCGGGGACGGATTTAAAATCCCTCCCCATTGTCCCTCCCCATTGTTTACTGACCCCCATATTACAGCGGCATACCAATGTACTGCTCGGCAAGATTGCGCATCGCCGCCCCGGACTTTGCCAGGTATTCGAGTTCGTTCTCCTGCATGCGCAGGTCGAACTCACCCTGGTCCGGAAAGCGGTGCAACAGGTTGGTCAGGTACCATGAGATGCGCACCGCGCCCCAGACCCGTTTCAATGCGGTTTGTGAATAACCCTCCAACCCTGCGATATCGCTGTCGTTGTAGAACGAGGACAGCGCCCGGGACAGGTAATACACGTCCGAGATAGCCAGGTTCAGACCCTTGGCGCCGGTCGGCGGCACGATATGCGCTGCATCGCCTGCCAGGTACAGGCGGCCGTGGCTCATCGGTTCGGCAACGAAACTGCGTAACGGGGCAATCGACTTTTCTATGGACGGCCCGGTAGTAATTTCGTCCGCGATAGACCGGGGGAAGCGCGCCTTCAGTTCCGGCCAGAACCGATCATCGGGCCAGTCGGCAACGTCGGTATCCTTGTCGCATTGTATGTAGTAACGGCTGAGCCTGGGATTGCGTTGTGACGCCAGGGCAAACCCGCGCGGATGGTTGGCATAGATGATATCCTCCAACGGGGGTGTTTCCGACATAATCCCCAGCCAGCCGAACGGATACACTTTTTCATAAGTGCGCAGCACGGCAGCGGGTATGGCTTTCCTGCTGACACCGTAGGAGCCGTCACAGCCGGCTATGAAATCACAATCGATTCGCTGTTCCAGTCCATCCTTTACAAAGCTGACCCAGGGTCTGTCCGTGTCTACGGCATGAGGCGCCACGTCCAGCGCCTCATCGATTATCGCCCCTCCCATGGCGTCGCGAACTGCATACAGGTCCTCGGTAATATTGGTCTGTCCGTAGGCGACCATCTGCCTGCCTGCGTATTTTCGGGTGTCGATCAGGCATTGTCTCGCTCCCGCCCAGACGATCATCGAACCGTCGTGGAAAAAACCCTCACGGTCCAGGCGTTCGCCGACACCCGCTTCACGCAGTATCTCGACGGAACCCCATTCAAGAAAACCTGCGCGGATACGTTGCAGCACGTAGGTGCGGGAGCGCAATTCCAGGACTATGCTGTCCACTCCCCGCAGGTGCAGCATCTGTGAAAGCAGCAGACCTGCCGGCCCGCCCCCGATAATCACCACTTGTGTCTGCATAGAGGTATTGTTTCTGAGTTAAGGAACCTCTGACTTGATCAGGGGTCCCTTAAGTTCCAAGTCCTGTTATAGAGGGCGTATTATAAACTTGTGGAAACTCCGGACAAGTCCGCCCCGAACCTGTTCAGAGATTGGAAAACAGCAATAAGAGCCCGCGCAAGCATTTAGTTTTTGTCATAAAATCAATGATATATAGCCATTGATTTTGACGGTCCATCCCTGTATTGTAGGAACTTCTGATTAAGTCAGAAGTCTATTGAATTGATGAACCCGCTAATCCGAGTCCTGCGCAGTGTCCTGGTTCCGGCCGCCTCGATGGTGGCAGCATGTCTGGCGGTCAGCGCGCAGCTTATGGCATCGCCCGTTGCGCCGAAATCGTCCATTCCGGGCAGGCTGGTGGACATCGGCGGTTACCGGCTGCACATTTATTGCGTGGGTGAGGGTGTGCCCAGCATTGTCTTCGATTCGGGAGTCGGTGGTTTTTCACTGGAATGGTCAACGGTCCAGAATGTTCTGGCGCGCAGGACCCGGGTCTGCTCCTATGACAGGGCCGGCTATGGCTGGAGTGATCTCGGCCCGTTGCCGAGGACCAGCGAACGCATCACCAGGGAGCTGCATACCCTGCTGGAGAGGGCCGGAGTGGCCGGACCTTATATTATTGCAGGTCATTCGTTCGGAGGATACAACGCGCAGTTGTTTGCAAGAAATTACCCGGACCAGACGGCGGGCCTGGTCCTGATTGATTCCTCCCATCCGGAACAGATCGAACGGCTGCCGGGCCCGGAACCGGGAACAACCAAGCGGGTGAGGCCCGGGTCGAACAGCTATGTTGTATCCTGGTATTTTCCGCACCCCAACTTTCCCGATGAAAATGCGCTGATGGCCCAACGCATCATGCAGAGCTGGCAACACAAGATGACCTGGCGCGAGGAAATGATGGTTTTCTCGGTCAGCGCCAAACAGGTGAAGGCTTCCAGTCCTATGCCCGAAGTGCCGGTTCTGGTGCTGACCCGAGGCCGGAGCTTCTGGCCGGGTTACTCCAACGGCGATGAAACGGAACGGGTGTGGATGGAGTTGCAGGATGAGTTGTCCCAGCTTGGCGCCAACCCGGTGCACCTGATTGCGGAACGCAGCGGTCATGTAATTCATCTTGACCAGCCGGGAATCGTCATCACCGCGATGCAGACCATGCTGAATGCGAATTTTTCCCGGAAGTAAGCTGGCGTTCCCGACCGGGGACGGACCCCCGCTTACAACATGCGGGGGCATGCTTGAAGTCCGTGCCCAATCAAATGGCGCTCCCTAGGGGAATCGAACCCCTGTTTCCGGCGTGAGAGGCCAGCGTCCTGGGCCGCTAGACGAAGGGAGCGCGATTTATCAGGTATTATAATAATAAGCCATGAACAAAATCCACGACAAAGTCTCGTACCTGCGTCCCCAGCCGACAATTTTTCCTCGTGAAGAACACAACATCTCGACGAAAAATATCAGTGACGGCGCGCTGAAAGTATTGTACCGCCTGAAAAATGCCGGCTATGCCAGCTACCTGGTCGGGGGTAGCGTGCGCGATCTGCTGCTGGGGCGGGAACCAAAGGACTTTGACGTGGTGACGGACGCTACACCCCAACAGGTAAGAGAACTGTTCCGCAACAGCCGGCTGATTGGGCGCCGTTTCAGGCTCGCCCATGTCCGCTTCGGCGATGAGATCGTGGAGGTTTCCACTTTCCGGGCGCCCCACCATGATGATAACGGCGCAGGGCACGTCGTCGATGGCCGGATAATACGCGACAACGTTTACGGGGCCATCGATGAAGATGTATGGCGCCGTGATTTCACCGTCAATGCCCTGTTTTATAATATCGCAGACGAGTCGGTAGTGGATTACGTTAACGGCATGCACGATATAAAATCCGGCTGTATCCGGCTGATCGGCGATCCTCGCCGGCGTTTTGTAGAGGACCCGGTGCGGTTGTTGCGGGCAGTGCGGTTTGCGACGAAGCTGGGTTTCAGGATCAGTCCTGATACCGAAACACACATATCCGGACTGGCAACCTCGTTGAAAGAAATCTCTACCGCACGCTTGTTTGAAGAATGTCTGAAAATGTTTTTTAACGGTTATGCGCTGCAGACCTTTGAACAATTGCGGCACTATGGGCTGTTCAAGGAATTGTTTCCGCAGACCGAAGAGGCGCTCACGCATCAACACGGCGGATTTCCCTATACGTTTGTCGCCAACGCGCTGCGCAATACCGACAACCGGCTGGCGCAAAACAAGCCGGTAACACCGGGGTTTCTACTCGCCGCGCTGTTGTGGTTGCCGATGGACAGACTGGCGCGGAACCATATCGCCCAGGGCATGAATGAAATGGACGCCATCATACTGGCAGGGGACATCGTTATCTCCAGACAAACCAGCACTATAGCGGTCCCGCGTCGCTTCACCAGTATGGCGCGGGATATCTGGCAAATGCAGCCGCGCCTGGCGCGGCGCACGCACCGCCGACCACAACGACTGGTCGAGAATCCCCGGTTTCGGGCAGCCTATGATTTTTTACTTCTTCGTGCGGAATCCGGAGAGGGTGTCAATGAACTGGCAGACTGGTGGACCGAGTTTCAGCGGAACAAGCCTGAGCAAAAAGGCCATTCCAGGAACAGGCGCAGCAGGCGCAGGCGGCCCAGAGGACGTAATCAGGCGGGCTAGTAGCTTATCCGTAAAATCTTGTGCAAACCGTCAAAGAATTTTGCTCGTCATTTGCGCTCCCTCTGTCATTCCCGCGCAGGCGGGAATCCAGTCTGTTAAACGGGTCGCTTGCGACATACTATAAGGTGTCCCTTCGTGACGTTTTTTCACTGGATTCCCGCCTGCGCGGGAATGACGGAGGGAGCGCGGGAATGACGAACGGGTGGCATCCTGTTTGGTTCCGGCTTGGCCAGGTCAGGGTATAAGGAATGGAAAGTTATATAGGGTTGGGCAGTAATCTGGATAACCCGGAATTGCAATTGGAGATGGCCCTGGCGGCGCTGAATGATATCCCTGACACGAGCCTGGTGAAATATTCCTCATTCTACCGTAGCATACCGCTGGGGCCGAGCGATCAGCCTGATTTCATCAACGCAGCGGCGCTGCTCGACACCCACCTGACGGCAGGACAACTGCTGAGTCAATCGCAGTTGATTGAAAATCGCCAGGGACGGGGGCGGGGCGGACAAAGGTGGGGACCGCGCATCCTGGACCTTGACATACTGTTGTATGGCGGCCAGGTCATCGACGAACCTGAATTGACCGTGCCTCACCCTGGAATCAGGTATCGTAACTTTGTCCTGGTGCCGTTGCTGGAACTGGCTCCCGACCTGGAAATTCCGGGACTTGGCAGGGTGGATGAATTGCTGGGCGCGGTGGGTTGCGCGGGGATAACAAAGTTGTACCTGGAGAGAAATGCGGGTTAAGCAAACATTCAGGTATATCGTTGTGGAAGGTCCGATTGGCGTCGGCAAGACCGCGCTGGCAAGACGCCTCGCAGACACTATGGACGACCTCCTGTTGCTGGAGCGCAGCAGCGCCAATCCGTTTCTGCCGGAAATATATCGTCCTCCGGGCAACGCCGCCCTGCCGGCCCAGTTGCATTACCTGTTCGAGCACGTCAAGCAGGTGCGGGGACTGCGCCAGGCGGACCTGTTTGTAGCCAGCAGGGTTGCCGACTTCCTGATCCAGGCGCACAGGTTGTTTGCCGAGGCCACCTTGACTCAGGACGAACTGGATTTGTACTACGAGGTTTACCACATGCTGGTCGAAGATGCCCCCGTTCCCGACCTCGTGATCTACCTGCAATCGACCGTCGAGGTAATGGTAAAGCGCATCCGCTCCACAGGAGTCCCCGAGATGAAGATAGACAAGGAGTACCTGCAGAAAATTTCGGACGGATACACCGGCTTTTTCTATCATTATGACGCATCGTCCCTGCTTATCGTCAACACCACGGACATGGATTTCACCGGCGAGCGCGGCGACTATGATATGTTGCTGGATTACATGAACAGGCTCAGGCCGGGACGGCATTATTTCAACCCCCAAGAGCTATGACTGAAGAACTATGACCGAAAAAATTACCATTGCCCGTTTGCACGGAATGAAGCTGGCAGGCGAGAAAATCGTCAGCCTGACCGCGTACGACGCGAGCTTTGCCGGAATACTGGATGCGGCCGGCGTTGAGATCGCCCTGGTGGGAGACTCGCTGGGCATGGTGCTGCAAGGCGGGGAAGACACCTTGAGCGTTTCCATGGATGATATGGTTTACCACAGCAGGATGGTCGGCAGGGCCTGCCGGCGCGCGCTGGTCGTGGTCGACATGCCGTACCGGAGTTTTGAGACGGCAACGGTGGCCTGTGAGAATGCTCGCGTACTGGTGGAGCAGGGCAAAGCCGAGGTGGTCAAGCTGGAAGGCGGAGAGGAACAGGCACAGACCGTGGCGGCCCTGGTTGACCGGGGCATTCCGGTTTGCGGCCACGTCGGCCTTCAGCCGCAGTCCATCAGGGAGTACGGGGGCTACAAGGTCCAGGGCAGGGAGAAACAACAGGCCGAACGCATCATGGCCGGCGCTTGCGCCCTGGAGGCTGCCGGCGCCTGCATGGTGGTGCTGGAATGTATTCCCGCGGTCCTTGCCGAACGCATTACCGCGGAGTTGACAATCCCCACTATCGGCATTGGCGCCGGGGTAAACTGTGACGGACAGGTGCTGGTGCTCTATGACGTGCTGGGCATCTCACCGCGCAGCCCGCACATGGCAAAAAATTTCCTGGAAGGGGCAGGGAGCATACCTGCCGCCGTGCAGGAATACGTGCGTGCGGTAAAGGCCGGGGAGTATCCCGGGCCGGAACATTCGTTCAAGTAACAGGGGCTACGATGTCTGATCTCCAGACTGCGCACAAGCATATCACCGCGCCCTTTACCGGGACGCCTATCATGGAAACCGTGTCAACCCTGCATGGTTTGCGTACCGTTATCGGCAGGTGGAAGCGGGAAGGGCATACCATTGCCCTGGCGCCTACCATGGGCAACCTGCATGACGGGCATATCTCGCTGCTCAATCACGCCCGTGAGCACGCGGACCGCACCGTCGTGAGTATTTTCGTCAACCCCATACAGTTCGGCAAGGGGGAAGATTACGAGAAATATCCCAGCACGCTGGCCGAGGACAAGAACAAACTGGAAAAATACGGACTTGACCTGCTGTTCACGCCCGACCTGGAATCGCTCTATCCCGGCGGCACGGATACCGACACCCGCATCAACGTGCCCGGATTGTCGAACATCCTGTGCGGCGAGTTCAGGCCCGGCCATTTCTCCGGGGTCGCCACCGTGGTGGCAAAACTGTTCAATAATGCGCAACCGGACCTGGCCCTGTTCGGTGAAAAGGATTACCAGCAACTGCTGGTCATCAAACGCATGGTGCGGGATTTGTGCCTGCCGGTAGAAATCGTCGGTTTGCCCATCGTGCGCGAGTCCGACGGTGTGGCGATGAGTTCCAGAAATGCCTACCTGGCGCGGGACGAGCGGCGCAGGGCGCCGGAGATTTACCGGACCCTGAAGGCCGCTGCCGCCGCTTTGCGCAAAGGCGGGAAAAGCCTGGAAGAAGTTGAAAAGTCAGCTATGGATCGGCTGGAGCAGACCGGGTTCAAGCCCGAATACGTCAGCATCCGGCGCTCCGAAGATCTTAAGTTGCCGAAGTCGCAAGATACCCGTTTGTCCATCCTTGTCGCCGCCTGGCTGGGCCCGGCCCGACTGATTGATAATATAAAGGTAAGTCTCAACCCATCCTGACATGAAACAACCCGATCCGATTACTGCCTGCCTGATCATCATCGGCAATGAAATCCTGTCCGGACGGACCCAGGATGCGAACCTGGCGATCATCGGAAAAAAATGTGACACCCTGGGGATCCGCCTTACGGAGACCAGGATCATTCCCGACGTTGAGGCGGATATCATCGGAACGGTCAACGACTGTCGCGCCCGGTTCACTTATGTCTTTACCACAGGCGGTATCGGGCCTACCCATGACGATATTACCGCAGCCGCCATCGCCAGGGCATTCAATGTGGAAGTAGTGCGCAATGAGGAGGCCGTTATTGCCATGGATCGGTATTATGAGCCGCGCCGCCTGACGGAGGCCAGGTTGAAAATGGCGGATATACCTGAAGGCGCACGGTTAATAGACAATCCCGTGAGTGGCGCACCGGGATTCCAGCTTGAGAACGTATTCGTGCTACCGGGTGTTCCATCAATCATGGATGCCATGTTTGACGGACTGACCGACAGGCTGGTGGGGGGCGACCCCATTCTCACGGACAACGTCACAACCAATCTCCTCGAAAGCGAGATAGCTGCCGGCCTGGGAGTATTGCAGGAAAAATATCCCGATGTCAGCATGGGCAGTTATCCCTATTTCAGGAAGGGAAAGCTGGGGGTGAACCTGGTCCTGCGCGGCACCGACCGCGCCAAGATGACTGCCGCGGCAGACGAACTTGCGGCCACGATTCTACGGTTGAAAGGCAATCCTGTCCGGGGACGGATTTGAAATCCGTCCCCTTTTCCATCGGCATGACCTTATGAAAATCGACGACGGCATCTCCGCGAAACGTTCTGCCTGGTCGTTCGGCGCCGAGGTGGCGGAAGCGTTTCCGGAACACGCCGAGCGATCCATTCCCTGGTACCGGGAGGGACACGAATTGATCTGTTACCTGAGTGATTTTTTCGTGGCGCCCGACAGTATCGTGTATGACCTGGGCTGCTCAGCCGGTGAGTTGTTGCAGCAACTGGCCTCGCACAACGGGCACAAACCCGGCGTGCGCTGGATTGGGCTGGACAGGGAGCAGGCCATGATAGAGCGTGCCCGCGGTGCCTGCGCCGGTCTCGAAAACGTGGAATTGCATTGCGAGGACATCCTGACCGGCGAACTCAAGGGGGCGGATATGATCATCGCCTATTACACGATCCAGTTCGTGGAGGAACGGCGCCGGCAGGCCCTGTTTGACAGGATCTACCGGGCACTGAACTGGGGCGGCGCGTTCGTCCTGTTCGAAAAGGTCGGCGCGCCCGACTCGCGCTTCCAGGATATGATGTCCTGCCTGTACCGGGAGTTCAAACAGCGCAAAGGCTTCAGCTCCGATGAGATACTGAACAAGGAACTGAGCCTGAAGGGCGTGCTTAAACCTTTCTCCACTGCCGGCAACCTGGGCTTGTTGAACCGGGCCGGTTTCACGGACGTGATGACGGTGATGAAATACGTCTGTTTCGAGGGTTTCCTGGCCATCAAGTAGCGAAACAGGGGACGGACTTAAGTCCGTCCCCGGATAACTGCATAAAAACACCGGAAGGGTAAATGTGCTAAACTGGCATTACAGGGTTAAAATCGGCTTATTGACTGGAACATGGATACAGATACATCCACTGTAGTTGAGCTCGAAGAGCGCGCAGGCTGCGACGTCGAGACCGAAGTCGTCCACACCAATTGCCGCGCCTGCGGCCATGCCGGCTGCGGCGTGTTCGTCACGCTTGAAAACGGCAAGGCCGTGAAGATCAGGGGCGATATGGATCACCCCATCAGCAAGGGCTACCTGTGCCGGAAGGCAAGAGGTTTCATTGCCGACTTGCAATACCACAAGGACCGCCTGCTCTACCCCATGAAGCGGGCCGGCGAACGCGGCGAGGGCAGGTGGGAAAGAATCAGCTGGGACGAGGCCCTGGGCGCCATTGCCGAAAAATTCAACACGATCAAGGCGGAGAACGGGCCTGAATCCGTCATCTTCGGGCACGGCACGGGGCGCAGCCACCACCGCTTCGTCTACCGGGTCGCCAACATGTTCGGCTCGCCCAACGTGCTGGCGAACGGGCATGTCTGTTACCTGCCGAGGCTGGCCGTGTCCAAGCAACTGGGCATGTCGGTCCCCATCGTGGATTATGACAATCATCCCCAGTGCATCATGTCCTGGGGCAGCAACACGGTCAAATCCAATCCCGATGAATATATCGGCGTCAACCTGGGCTTGAACCTCAAGCGCAAACCGAAGTATATCGTCGTCGACCCCCAGCGCACCCAGCTTGCGGAAAAGGCCGATATCTGGTTGCAGCTCCGGCCCGGCACCGACGTCGCGCTGGCCATGGCGATGATGCACGTGATGGTGAAGGAAGACCTGTACGACCACCATTTCGTCGAGAACTACACAACCGGCTTCGACAAGTTCTGCGAGCGCCTGGAAGAGTATCCGCCCGAGGTCGCCGAGGAGATATCCTGGGTGCCGAAGGAAAAGATCATTGCCGCGGCCCGGCTGTTTGCGGAGACCAGACCGGCCGCCATCCAGTGGGGTGTCGGGATCGAGCACGGCGTCAATTGTTCGAACTCGGACCGCGTGCTTATTTACATGTCGGCGCTGACCGGCAACCTGGACGCGCCCGGCGGCAATGTCATGTTCGGTCCGCCGCCCGGCCTGCCGCGCATGGAGTTCTGCGGCAACCAGTTCCTGGATAATATCGACAAGATGCTCGGCGGCACCCGTTACCGGCTGGCGGCATCCATCAACCGTATCACTCCCCATGTGATATGGGACGCCATTGAGACAGGCGAACCTTACCCGGTCAGGGCAATGATTATCATGGGCAGCAACCCGCTGGTGGTCAGGGCGAATACGTCGCGGGTGTATGAATCGCTGAAGAAAGTCGAATTCCTGGTGGTGGCGGATATCTTTCCCACCCCGACGACGGAACTGGCGGACATCGTGCTTCCCGCCAAGACCTGGATCGAGTTCGACAATATCGCGGATTACTGGAAATCCCACGGCTATATTTTCCCCAGGCCCAAGATCGTGGACGCGCCGGGCGAGGCGATGGCCGATGTCGAAATCCTCAACGAACTGGGCAAGAAACTGGGCTTCGAGGATTCCTTCTGGGAGAACTATGAAGAGTCCCTGGACTATATTCTGGAACCGGCCGGCGTCACCTGGGAAGAATTCAAGGAGATGGAGTACCTGCGCAACGAGCCCCGGTTCAGAAAGTACGAGACCGAAGGGTTCAAATCCGAGTCCGGCAAGCTGGATTTCTACATTCAGCAGAACGCGGACTGGGGCTACGATCCCCTGCCGTCTCACCAGGAACCACCGGAGAGTCCTGCAAGGGAACCGGAATTCCTGGAAAAATTCCCCCTGGTTCTGACGACCGGGACCCGCGTCCAGGAGTATTTCGGGTCCGAGCACCGGCAAAGCCCGTTGCTGCGCAAGACGCATCCCGATCCCCTGTTGTCAATCCACCCGGATACGGCTGCCGAGAGGGATATAGAACACGGCGACTGGGTGTACATCGAGAGCCCGCGCGGCAAGGTGAAACACAAGGCAAAGGTTACGGACGGCGTCGACCCGCGGGTGGTTGCGGCGGAATTCGCCTGGTGGTATCCGGAAAGGGAACCCCCGGACTACGGTTTCCGGGAATGCAACATCAATTTCCTCACCGATGACCTCAACGTCGGACCTGAATCGGGTTCCACCAACCTGAAAGGCTTGATGTGCCAGGTCAGCAAGGTTTGATGTAACATCAAGGGCCTTTCTCTCAAGTCGTTTATCCGGGGACGATCACAGGTTTAAAATGGTACTGAACACGAGGCTTAGTAGTTGCTATACTGCATGAAATGAGATTGAAGTTGATATAATGGGCAAGAAGATAAAAAACTGGCTACGAGGAGCTGCTACTACAGTTGAACTGTGGCCTGATACAGCCTCAAGAATGAAACAGGAGTTTCTGCATCGTTCCGACAAGGAGGCCCTGTATCAGGATTGGGAACGAATTGGTAATGATATAAAGATTGCTATAGGGAAACATGAGCAGGGACAAACCAGGACGTAGCGCTCAAAAGAGTGCGCCAGCTAAGCAACAACAGCAAAGCAACCAACAAGTCGTTCAGGTCACAGAACAATTCAGTGGCCCTCTACCCCATCCAGATGTGCTTGAACGGTATAATCAGGTCGCTCCTGATGCAGCGGATCGTATCATTGCCATGGCAGAGCAGGAAACAAGTCATCGCCGTAATATAGAGCAAACTATTGTTGATAATGAATTCAAGGAAGCAAGAATGGGACAAATCTGTGCTCTTGCTATTGGCTCTTTAGCGATTATTTCCGGTGCGATTATATCCATATCAGGCGCGCCATGGGCAGGAACGATAATCGGAGGGAGTGGTGTAGTTGGACTTGTTTCCGTGTTTATTCTCGGCAGAAAAAGTTCTTAACAGAATCAGCCGGAGGCTGAGACCGTAAAAAATCTTAAAAGACTGTTTCCAATTCCATGTGTCGCCACACCGCACGCGTGGCCTGACAATCTGCCAGAGCCCGATGAGCATCTCCCTCAAAACGGTATCCGATATGACGGGCCGCAACTGTCAGCTTGTGCCAGCGATAATCGTTGTAGTAGTCGTTCCAGTCACCTTTAAACTTGGCATATCGCAGCATACAACAATACACAGCGCCCGCATTCTCCTTCACTTCTGGAAGAAACTTTAAATCAAATTTGGCATTGTAAATTACAACATTTTTGCCTTTCACCGCATTAATAATCGAAGGCATCAGAATATCTAATGTGGGCGCATCTACTACATGTACTGGACTGATGCCATGAATTGCTTGAGCATCAGGCCAACGCTTACGATAACTCGGGCGCACCAAACTATTAACTAAAATTTTGCCTTCAGCATCAATAATGGCAATTTCCAGGACTTCTTGGCGCCCTCTTATTCCGGTGGTTTCAGTATCAAGAAAAACAACTCGCTCCTTGACCAAACGAGAGTTTGTTACCGTAACAGGGGGGAAAACAACCGGCTCCTTGGTCAGGCGAGAGTCTGGCCCGGCAGGAAAAATAACTGACTCCGTGGCCCTCAACACAACAAGCAATAACCACAGTACACCAATGACAAGAAATAAAATAACCCACCAGTCCATCAGGTGTTTAGCTCCAGTTCAAATTGTTCTTATGAAGTGCGCTCGAACTAAAAGAGCAAGCCGGCCTGCGTCAGCCTGTTGATTGTGGCCTTGCGTCACGTTCTCTGAGAATTATCCAGGTGTCGTGCTGTATCCGGTCATAATTTCCTGTCCATCCGTCCATGGCGCACATGGAGGACTTCGACCACATCACTGTTGATAAGATACAGCGCCCGGTAATCACCAATCACTAAATGGCGTATCCCCTTTTGGATGTCCACATCTTCAGGCGCTATTGGACAACGCTCAGCTAATATATCCAACTTCTCAATCGCATCTATAATCTGAAGATACCAATTCACTGCATTTTGCGGTGAGTCTTCAGCAATTTGCCGGTATCGGCGTATCAGGTCATTTTCTGCAGTCGGCTTAATTTCGATACAATACTTTTTCAACGACTGATACCGTGCCTGGCCTCAAACTCTGCGGTGAATTCGTCCAGCGGCCTTCCTCGTTCTGCCATGGCCTGTCGGATACTTTTTACACTTTCGGCATACTCTGCCAATGTCGCCATCTTCTCGTAGGTTTCGGCATCCTGGACAACCACAGCAGCCTTGCCGTTAACTGTCAAAAGTTCCGGGCGTTTGCTTTGAGCCAACCGTTTAATATGTTCCGCCGGTTTGCGGCTGAATTCAGTAACCGTATGTATATCTGAACTTTGAAACATTTCGCGCCTCCTCAACAGAGAATAATACAATTATAATCTGTTTACACTAATTCCTGCTATCCGGCAAGTAAAAGTGGAGATATAACATCCCCAAAAAGGAAACGGTCCTCGCCTCGCAATTACTTCATCTGATCCATCAAGGTATGAACCGCACGGGCCATCATGTTCAAACTCCCAATTGCGTCCATTCCATACAGATACTCGTTTCAAACATTCTGCAGATGATGACTGCTCTGTAGATAATGTTGTTAAAACATCGGAAACCCATCCGACAGCGGGAAACATCATTACCTTGGTCAAAGTCCGGCCAGAGCGGAGAAGCCGAACCCAAAGGCTTTTTGTTTATACTGGTGCCGGATTAACTTTAGAAGTTTTGTTTAAGTCTCTAACGGGTATGTATCAGAGGAAGCTAGCCTGATAGCTGGTTGCGTCCAACGATACGTACTTGTCGAGAGGCGGATGCAGTTCAAACGCCCGGGGAGCACGCGCGAAGTTCCACAATCTCAGCAGTTGCCACTCATCGGGTTTCCTTTCCGCCACTGCCAGTTCGTTTCGCGTGATATAAAAAGGTGTGCGCTCCCAGCCGTTCGTGGTCTTTACCTCAATGAGTCGGGGTTTTCCGTCTGGCGAGAAGCTCGCAATGTCGTATCCAGCTCCATCGCCTTCATCCCTGGACACCCATTTTACTTGTTCCGCCAGGTCATAACGGTCCGCTGCCATAAGGGTTGCCCTCTCATATGAAAATACACGCTCTTCTCCGGCGTTACCCAGGATACGGTTGCGTTCAATCCGCCCCGCGACATCACAATATCGTGTGACCTCCCGTGTTTTTTTGAATTCTTCCCGCGCTAGCTGGCTGCTTGGAGTTGGCGGTGGGCCTACCTGGAACTCGACTGTGTCCCGGACACCAGTGACGTTGCTCACATCAGGCAGTGTGTGTAAATATTCTTTATCGTCACTCAGCCAACGCAGCACGGCATCGACGAGTGACATCTGGAAATTAAAAGCGGGTTTATAACCGGGAATCCAAGGTTCACCCAGAGTCATCAAAACGGCGCTGATGTTCTGGTGCTTGTATTCGATCGCGCCACGCTCGCGATTAATTCGCTCCTGCAGATTTCGGTTATGCTCGGCCTTGTTATAGTATCTTCCTGCAATGTCGGCCTTCAGCATCTCGAAATAGTCAGCGACAATCTGGTCGTTCTCGGCACTCGTCCAAGGCATGCGGCCAGGCTAACACCGGCTTGTAGGCAGATCAACCACGGTTTCCTGCAATTTCAGCGCCAATTCCAGCAGACCTTCAGCATCGAAATGCTCATGCAATTTTTCAACCGTGGATACCTGGCTGAAGTGATCACACACCAGCGCCATCTCAGTAGCTGATTGAACCAGGGTGGATTTGCTGAAAGAATCAGTTACATAAGTTAAATTCCAAACATGAAAAATGTAATTGAAGATATAAAGCAACATCTCAAAAAAGTATAAAAGCGTATGCTATTCATCGCCTCAATACCATAAATATACCGATGCAGATCAGCGCCGCGCAGATGACGTGGTAGAGGTGCAGGCGTTCATTCAGGAAAATAATTGCCATGATGGCAGCAAAGACCGGAATCAGGTTGATGAACATGCCGGCCCGGCTCGGCCCGATAAGCTGGTTGCCCAGGTTCCACATCAACGTTCCGAATACGGTTGACACCAATGACAGGGCGACGATGGCGTAGATTGCGTTCGCGCTGAACGGTACCGGTTTGTAGACAAGTGTTTCAATGACATAGAACGGAAGCACGATGACACAGCCCGTCACGATGATTATGAACAGCGCTACAGGTGGGCTCAGGGTATTCGGGATTTTCCTCAGGTTGATCACATAGAGCGAGTATCCCACAGAACCCAGCAGAATCAGAAAGCCTCCCAGGTCGAATTTCACCCGCAGAAGTGTTGGCTCCAGTTCCATGCCGGTCATCATGGTTGTGACGCCAATGAACCCAAGCGCAACGCCGCAGAACTGTGACAGGCGCAGCCTGTCGTGCAGGATCAGCATGGCCAGCAACACCGTGAACACCGGCTGTATGGCATTGATGATGGAGGCGTTGATCGCCGTTGTGAAGTTCAGGCCGATCATTAACAGGGTCGCACTCGTAATCATGATGCCGCCGAGCATGGTGAGCGGCCAGATATGCTTGCGTATGTCCGGCGCATTCGTTTTCAACCCAGGATAGATGAACGGCAACAGGGCGAATGCCCCCAGCAGCCAGCGCCAGAAAGACAGCCCCACCGGCGGCACTTCGATATGAACCCCGCGCCCCACCACGTGGGCAAAGGCAAATGCAGCCGACGCCAGGGTCAGCACCAGGCAGGCGTATAGACCGGCACGGGATCGGAACAGGCTGTTGTCTGGTTTGGCAGGTACGGACATAGTATTTTCCAATACTGGAATGAGCCTGTAGAGAGAGAGATTCTGCCCCGATCTCAAGCCCGTTTGTATTCCTGTTCATGGATGGTTGTAAAGAGGTCCCGGCGCGCCTGTTGCAGCGCGTCCGCGGCCGCGTTGTCGCTGATCCGGTAAGCGACCTTGTCCAGTATGTCAAAGCTGACCCCCGGTTTCAAATACGTCTGTGCATCGTCCAGGGATTTGAGTTTCTCATAGGGGGTCATGAGGGACTCATACGGGTAGCGCTTGCGTTGTTTCCCCTTCTTGTCGGTGACGGTCTCCGGGAACAGGCAGGGCCGGTGATAATTGACGTAGGGGTTGAGGTGCCGGCGGTGGAACTCGTTCAACGGGCCGGCCCAGCGGCGCGGGATGTGGGCGTGGCCCAGCAGCTTGCGCACCACGTGGCCGTTTTTGCATTCCACCAGGGCGTTGTCGTTGCTGTGCCGGGCGCGGGACTTGGTCAGCTCGATGCGCAGCTTCTCCAGCAGCCGGGCAACCTGTTTGTTGATGTACTCCGAGCCGTTGTCGGCGTGGAAGCCCAGGATAACGAAGGGGAAGGCCTCCAGCAGGTGTTCCAGGGCCGGGATGAGGTAGACCTCACTGATGCGCTCGACGCTGACCACCACCTCGAACTGGGTTACCTCATCCACCGCATTGATGTGATACACCCCTTTTTCCCCGTCTAAATCGCCCTGGTGCACGGTATCGATGCGGATATAGCCCGGCTGACCGTCCGGCTGCGGTTTGCGCCGCTCACCGATGGGCAGGGTCACCGGCCGGGTCTTGTCCACCGTGTGGCGCTGGCGCCGGTAGGTCTGCGACTGGCGCAGGTTGTACAGGTGCGAGACCGAGATGCTGGCCAGGCGTTCGTACTCACGCTGACCGAAGACTGAATAAGCCCGCTCACAGAGCTTCTTCAGGGCCAGCCCGTTGGGCGTGTTATGGCGCTCGTCCATGGCCGCCAGCAGGCGGATATCCGCCTTCGTGTAGCGCCGGGCAAAGCCGCGTGCCGTGCACTGGCGCGGCGTCAACTTGCCGGTCTCCCGGTACTGTTTAATCAACCGCTTCACCTGGGCCAGGGAATAGCCGCTCACCTTCATCAGGTAACGCATCAGTGTCCCTTTGTCCGTCTTGTTACAGCCCGGATAATCAAACTTCACCAAGGTGCGCCGTAGCCAGTCATACCGGCTCCGCTTGTCACCGGCCACCTCAAAGGCCACCTGTTGTGTGCCCGCCAGAAAGGCGCGTACCTGGTCGATACTCGTTAACTCGTTTGCGTTCATGATCGTTTTCATCCTCGTATCATGAACAGAAAGACCGATTATTTCAGGCTCATTTCATGTTGGAATCACGTCCGCCCTTCAGGCTCATTTCATATTGGAAAACACTGACATAAGCGATTGGCTCCAAGCCATGTTAACATGCTTGCCGCCGGATGATCGATCCTGAATTAATTCACCGGTTGATACCGTGCCTGCCTTCAAACACAGAGACGAATTCCTCCAGCGGCCGTCCTTCTTCAGACATGGCCTGTCTGGTACGTTCTACACTCGACCCCTTTGCCTCCTCAAAATGCCTGATCGCGCTTTCAAACTTGTCACGGCACCCCGGATTGCAGAATCCGACGACATTATCGCCGTACAAGGCCAGTGAGTCGGCCTGCACCGGTTTGCCGGACCAGGGGCAGGTCTCGTTGATACAATCGTCAATCTTGAGTTCGGTCATGGTGTATCCTCAGTAGCCATCTTTGTAAGTCAATCCTATCATCCTGAGCTACCCTAGGTCAGGCAGCTTCATTTATGGATATTTCTACATGCCGCCCTAGCCGGGCAAGCATTTTGATCAACTTGTCGGCAGAAAACAGCTCGATTCTACCCTGGTAAATTTCGCTGATGCGGGGCTGGACCACGTTGAAGCGTTCTGCCGCCTCGCGTTGCGTGATTCCTTCAGATTCGATACAGGTTTTTATCGCTTCCATGTGCCTGTATAGTACTATATCTATTTGATATTCCTAATATTTCATGGTATTCTATCGGATATGTTTTCGACCATGAAACGTGATTCCTGACACTGCGATATCCTGTTGAAAAGGCCCCTGTGATGGTATCAACCCGTATCAAAAGATTGCCGATGAAGCTGCTGGGCCTCAGCCTGTTGTCGTTGATGGCGCTGCCAATCCAGGGACATCCCGGACGCACGGACTCCGGGGGCTGTCACGCAGGTAAACTGCCGCGGCATTGCCATGAGGGTGTACGGTCCGGCCAGCCTGCACAGGACAACCCATCGGCGCCGGTGAAAGAAACAGGCCCCTCGGCATCAGAGGATGATTACAATCGCTGGTTCTGTACCCGGGTCAACGGGGAGACGGCAACCCGTCATGGGTACGCCTCTGCCGGCGGTCGCGGTTACGTGGAAGTGGATTGTGAGACCGGCACGATGGTGTACGAGGGCGGCCTGGACAAGCGCAGCAGCCTGGACAGCGTACAGCAGGCGCTGTTTTTCAGTCACGTGACCGGCAAGCGACCGGCGGTGGTCATTTTTGACACTGATGGCCGGGAAGGGCGGTTTGAGTACCGGATCAGGGTTGCCTGCCGGAAAGCCGGGGTGCGTTATGAGGTTTTTCGGAAGCGGCCTGGTGGTCGGGGTGATACATTATGATGAATGACGATATTGAGAAAGGTAGACCCGGCCAATTATTCGAGGACTTCCTGAAAGAACAGGGTCAATATGAAGAAACAACCGTACAAGCTGTAAAACGGGTTCTAGACTGGCAACTTTCTGAAACCATGAAACAGCAAGGTATCAGTAAAGTGGAAATGGCCAGATGGTCGGACGTTCTTTGAAGCTGGAACTACAGTGAATATTCGAGCGTCTTCAAAACACACAGTTGCAATTTGGGGTTGCATGATACACCATAATAGTACTTCTAATATTTTGTCACATAGTGAATTTTGAATAGTTATTATTATCTCGGCCGTTTACCCGAACAGGGGGTCGACGAGATGTGGTTTATTGGAGTACATAATTATGTCAGAGCCCCAGTTTTTCATTGATGGTAAGCCCTACAAACTGGAAAATAACCCAGAAAAGGTATCGCAGCTTTTGCTGCTAGCAGGTACATCCTTCGATGACTCTATTTTAATCTCGGAAAATGGTGTCGAATTCAGTAACCCTGACGAATTGATATATATCAAGCCAGGTGAGCACTTCAAAACAAGGAAACGGAATTCTTCCCAGAAACCCGTGGAGAAACCAATTCACTACTCCGTTAACGGCGAAGAAAACATAACATTAGTCAATCCTCTTTCTCTTTCAGACATTTTAGAGAACGCGGGTGCTGGAGCAGCAATAGATGTCAATGACCTTGGTAATTATTATTTGGAGAACACTGAAGACGGAAGTAAATATGAAAACCTTAATGACTTAGTTACGATTTTGGACGGGGACAAGTTTCTCGCAATACATGTTGGTTCTACGCCTGTAGCCTGAACTTATGTTTAACCAAGTCGCCACGGAATTGCAAGAGCTTGGTTTTGACCCTAGGATTGTACAATTCCCTTCATTCCCAAGCTCATCACAAGCTATTCTCATTGATATCGATGTGGAACACGGTCGTTACAAAAAGCAGACCTTGACTGTGGGCCTCAGCTTCCAAGAGGCTTCGTATCCCGAGTATCCCCCACACTTCGTTCATTTTAAGTCATCAATATCTACTAACATCGCAACGAAGCACTCCGAACATGAATTTGAAAATGAAAGTTGGTCAGCGTATAGCCTGCCACCAAGCGATTTTTGGGATAGCCTAGCTTCCTCACAAAAGAATATGAAGACTTACATCAGACGTCACTTATTGCGTATATTAGCCAAACTATGAGATTTGATGCGGTTTTCACTGAGCCCTTAGCCCAACAGGCAGAGGGACACCTTTTGGAGGGAATCCGTAAGAATCTACTACAGGAGGATCTTTGCTTCGCACTATGGCGACCTAGCACTGGCGCTTCCAGAACAACTGCCATAATTTCTGAAATCCTTCCTCCTCTCCCAGGTGAAAGGAACTTGCATGGCAATGCGAGCTTTGAAGCTACGTACCTAAGCAGAGTCACGAGGTTGGCTTGCCAAACGAATACGGGAGTGGCTTTTATGCACAGCCATCCTGCTTCAGGTTGGCAAGGAATGAGTGCAACAGACATAATTGCTGAACGTGACCGTATCGCTCCACCGTCACGAGCGTCTGGATTGCCACTTCTCGGATTGACTGTTGGGCGAGATGGAGTCTGGAGTGCTCGACTATGGAACTGGAACGGTAGGAAATTTAATCGCGTATGGTGCGACAAGGTTAGAGTTGTAGGAAAAGGCCTTCATCTAAGTATTAATCCGTCCAATGTGCCACCTTTTGACCGTTCCAATCGTCTGCGCCGTACCATTGACACATGGGGACAGGAGCGCCAAGTTTTATTGTCAAGTCTACGAATAGGTGTTGTGGGACTTGGCAGTGTAGGGTGCATGGTTGCAGAAACACTCGCTCGGATAGGAGTAACGGATATTCTTCTCGTAGATGCGGATCGTGTGGAAGAACACAATCTCGACAGGCTTTTATATGCTGACGAGAGGGATATAGGGCGTTTTAAAGTCGACCTAGTGGAAGAGCATTTAAGGCGTAATGCTACTGCTGCTCAGTTTCGAGTCGACTTGAAACGTGCTTGGATACAGGAAAGAGATGCCTATGAAGCAGCTTTAGACTGTGATGTCCTGTTTGCTGCAGTTGACAGACCACTCCCAAAGGATCTACTGAACAACATTGCATATGCACATTGTATCCCTGTGATCTTCGGGGGAATTCGAGTAGCAACGAAGTCAGACGGCAGCCTGGGAGATGCAGCTTGGAGTGTAGTAAATGTGAGCCCAGGGTCACGTTGCCTTCGCTGTGATGGTCAATATACAACCTCCGACGTCATGATGGAGAGAGATGGCTCTCTTGATGATCCAAAGTATGTGATACATGGCGGCCTCCCGAGCAATACTCTCGGCAATGAGAACGTTTTTCCGTTTAGCGCAAATCTTGGTAGTTTGATGGTTCTTGAGATGTTACGGTTAGTTTTACGCGAACCCTGGTGGCCTTCCGCACAATCGAAAATTCACTACTCTTACCTTTCCAACAGAATGACGCAGGAAATTGCTGAATGCCGGTCGAACTGTACTGTTGCCGACAGAACTACACAGGGTGACAGTTGGCTATATCCTTTTATCAACGAGCCAGTTACACGCGATAACTCAACTAAGGCTGGCGAATGCCATCTTATGTCTTCTCTAATCCGGTGGTTACGCGGTTTGAAAAACTGTTTCAAAGGAGAATAACATGAATGCTAGGGTGACATCTTTGTCGCTGGAAAATGTAAGGTGCTTTGCGGGGGAACAACGAGTTGCGTGCCCTCGGATAACTCTCTTGGTCGGAGAAAACAGTGCGGGCAAATCCACGTTTCTTGGATGTCTAAAAGGTCTTGTTCGTCTAGCCAACCTTAATGAGCTTGATGATAGAGAGAATTATTTCAACCATCCGCCCTTTTTTATGGGTAAATTCGAGAATATCGTTCGCTCAGGATGTCGGTCATTCAGTGTTGGGCTTGATTTCGAGAATACTTCTATTAGTCGTTTAAACATCGAATTTGAAGCAGGGGTAGGTAACTTTCTTCGAGAAAAAGCACTTGAAATAGACTTGACAAATAATCAGCCCAAGGTGGGTACTACATTAAGAATTTCGCGTAAAACCCAAAGAGATAAAATCGAATATTGGTGCTTCGAGGCCCCCGGTTTTGAATTCAAGTTAAACCAATCTGATGTTTCATATACTCAATTCACGACGTGGTTATCTCGCTCCGCACGCTTTGAGTCACTGCCATTTAGTGGAGAACCTACACAATTTAGAAAGAGGATGGGTCACGCCACTGATAAAGAACTCGTCGCCTTCGGCAAATTTACCAACTTCTTCAGACATCGCTTCCGCGCACCTGAGTCACTTATATTAACTAACGGGGTTAATCCGGAGGATCTCAGCCGAAGTAGATTCTACACTTCTTACCCGTTAGGCGTTCATTATGAAGATAAAGACTTTCATGTATTAAGCACTATAGGAAAACACCTCGGTCTATTCTCTCAAATTGACATCCGGAAGAGCGTCCCGAATAGATATGAAATTCTGGTGGATGTCTCTGGAAAGCTACGAAACCTCGCCGATGTGGGATATGGGGTTACCAGCCTTCTACCATTAATTAATGAATTCGCGGACTCTCCAGATGGCACATTGTTCCTGCTTCAGCAACCAGAGGTCCACATCCATCCATCAGCCCAAGCAAAATTAGTCGAGTTATTGGCAAAAAGTAATTACAACTTTGTTATTGAAACTCACAGCGATCATATCATCGACTGGTTTCGGATTTTGGTAACTGAGGGACAGTTGGTGGCTTCAGATGTTGGCATCATTTTCTTTGAGAGACTCACAAAGGACAAATCGGCTACACAACTGCACCAATTATCTTTCGATGGAAGTGGTAATCTTCGTGGACAACCACAGAATTATCGACAGTTTTTCTCTGAAGAGACAGCCCGACTACTAGGATTGCAATCTTGAGACCTAGAAAATGTGCATTAAGGTGATAATTGACGCGAGTGCTTTTCGCCATCTTATAGAACCTACACCAAAAACAGTTGGAGATCAGTTTCGTAAATGGGTACTAAATGGTGATGGTCTCATCGTTCATACAAAAGAAGCACAATATGATAGAGAACTAATGGGATCACAGAAAGTGTTCAAATTGCTGGAAGATTACCGTCAACGTGGGCGTGTAGAACGTATTGAAACTGACCAGGTTGTGCAGTGCATGGACCAAATACCGGATCGTCCAATTAGACGTTCCGACGATCCGCACATTCTTGCCTTAGCAGCGGCTAGTAAGGCAACCGTTTTGTTCTCATGTGACGATAAACTCAAAAAAGATTTCGCCAATACTTCCATATTGAGCAATGTAGGGCGATATAAGAGACGAAGTGTTCCACTACGACGCGAACAGCCAGCAGACATAAGAGATAGCTCCAATAGGAGACAATTTTTCAATAACCGGAAGTGTAATACTCCACAGTAAAATCTTCAGCTCAACGGCAAAACGGCACCTGTATCTTAGCCTCCAAATGGGGTTAGCGGCAGCTAAGGCAAATTTGGCTTCAATTGTTTGGCTTTATCAAAATCCCGCTGGGCATCTTCATACCTCTTAAGGTCACGAAAGACTTCACCGCGGGAGTAGTAGTGAATGGCTTTGTCTGGCCCCAGTTCGATAGCCTTGGTGGTGTTCCTCAACGCATCTTCAAATTTCCCGAGGTCACGATAGATTAGACCACGTATGCAGTAGAAATAAGCATAATCTGGTTCCAATTCAATAGCCTTGTTAAAATCCTCCAACGCATCTTCATGTTTCTCAAGGTCTCGGTAGACCAAGCCACGTTGAGCATAGCAATAAGCAATCTCGTCTGGCTGTAATTCGATGGCCTTGGTGAAATCCCTCAATGCATCTTCATACTTCTCAAGTTCATAATTGACGTCGCCACGGGAGTAATAGTAAAAGGCTTTGTCCATGACCAATCTGATAGACATAGTGAAGTCCCTCAACGAATCCATGGTCCTATGTAGGTCATGATTGACTTGGCCACGGATGAAGTAGTGAGCAGCTTTGCTTGAGTCCAATTCGATAGCTTTGGTGGCGTCACTTAACGCATCTTCATACCTTTTAAGTTCGCGATTTGTTTGGCTACGGAGGAAGTAATGAGCAGCTTGGTCTGAAGCTAATTCCATAGCTTTATCAATACATGTAATGGCCAGGCCGAATTCTCCCCTCTGAAAATGCTGAACGGCGTCCTGATAATAGTCATCAGCACTTCTGGTTTGAATTTCATGACCTATGTCATTAACCATCGCAAAACCTGGAAGATCATTGAAAAGGCTGTTCTCTTTGATGCCAAAATGATCGCTTAGCTCACGATGAATAGTTTCTTTGTCCTCTTGTGAGATTATGACTTCCCAATATTCAATATTTGCATTATCAATCGCTGCTTTTCCAAAAATAAACACCCCTTTTTGTGCAGACAAACGGTGGTTAATTTCAAATCTCGGTTGCCAATACCACAGTGCTGGTTGTTTTCGATTACTGATTTCTGTCGTTTTCGTGCCATCATCAAAGGGCGCTATCTCTGGAGTATCCTGACCTCCGCGAGTTTTAAATTTAAGAATATCTTCCAGGCTTCTTTGTCTATCCTCCGACGTTAATTCCAAAAACACTTCTGAGTCTCCTATGTTTACGATGATTACTTTTCCATCTGCAGAATTTTCATTTTTCTTAGACGGTTTGCTCGCAAACCAAAGAGCAACGAGAAAGTCGCGGGTGAAATCGATCAACGCTGTAGCAGCCCCGTAATGCCGCAACTCCGCCAAGAGTTCTATCTCTGTTAATTCGTTGTTTTCTTTTTGGTGATAATTGGCGTTTTTCGCTTTGTGCGTATTCCGGTTGAAAGTGAACGCGGATTCCGGTTCAAAGTGAACACCGATTCCGGTCAAACGTGAACACCTGTTCCGGTTCATCGTGAACACTGATTCCGGTTGAACGTGAACACTTTCCGGGCAGTGCCGGAATCGGTGTTCACAACCCCGGAATCCGCGTTCACGTTGAACCGGAATCACCCCCAACGCATGGGACTTGTAACCCGGTGGTACGTTGTTTCTTTTTTTGGGAGCAACCTGCCATGTCCAACAAGAGAACGACCATGCGTAAACTACGAGAGATTTTACGGCTCCGGCTGCAAGCCGGCCTGTCCATCCGCGCCATCAGCCGCAGCACCAAGCTGAGTGTCGGCGGGGTACAGAAACTCCTCAGCCGGGCCGAGACCCTGAGCCTGACCTGGCCGCTGCCGGCCGAGTTGGACGAGGCCCGCCTGGCCGAGCTGTTCTACCCCGGCGCCGATACCCGCACCAGCCCGCGCCGCGAGGCGCCGGACTGGGCCGCGGTCCATGAAGAACTGAAGCGTCCCCATGTCACCAAGCGACTGGTCTGGGAGGAATATACGCAACAGTATCCGAACCGGTGCTACAGCTACTCCCAGTTCTGCGACCGTTACCGCCACTGGCTCGGGCAACAACAGCGCACCATGCGCCAGACACACAAGGCCGGCGAGAAGTGCTTTGTGGACTACAGCGGGGATACCGTGCCCGTCATCGATGCCGGCACCGGCGAGACACAACCGGCACAACTCTTTATCGCCGTCCTCGGCGCGTCGGACTACACCTTCGCCGAGGCCACCTGGACCCAGACCCTCCCCGACTGGCTCGGCAGCCATACCCGGGCCGTGACCTGCTTCGGCGGTGTCCCCGCCGCCATCGTCCCGGATAACCTGCGCAGCGGCGTCAGCCGGGCCTGCCGCTACGATCCCGACATCAACCCCAGCTACCAGCAGTGGGCCGAGCACTACCAGACGGCCATCCTGCCGGCGCGGCCACGCAAACCGCGCGACAAGGCCAAGGCCGAGCAGGGTGTGCTGCTGGCGCAACGCTGGATCCTGGCCCGCCTGCGCCATCATCAGTTCTTCGCCCTCGATGAGTTGAACCGCCATATCGCCACCCTGCTTGAAGACCTCAACCACCGGCCCTTCAAGCGCCGGCCCGGCTCGCGCCACGCGGCCTTTGAGACCCTCGATAAGCCAGCCTTGAAGCCGTTGCCCCCACAGCCTTACGAGTATGTCCACATCAAGCCGGTGACCATCCATATCGACTACCACGTGCAATACCAGCAGCACTACTACTCCGTGCCGCACCAGTACGTCGGCGAGCGGGTCGAGTTACAGGCCTCTGACAGTTTGATTGAACTGTACTTCCGGCAACGCTGCATCGCCACCCATGCGCGCCGGGACGGGTACGGCTTCACCACCCACCCGGCCCACATGCCCGAACGCCACCGGGCGCAGCAGCAATGGTCCCCCGAGCGCCTCCAACGCTGGGCTGCCCAACTCGGCCCCGACGTGCACACCTGGGTCCGCCACCAACTCGAACGCCGGGCCCACCCCGAGCAGGCCTACCGCACCTGCCTGGGGCTGCTCCAACTCAGCAAACGCTACCCCGACAGCCGCCTCAACGCCGCCTGCCGCATCGCCAACCAGGCCGGCCTCGTGCGCCTCAAACAGGTCAAACACCTGCTGGAGTCAAACCAGGACCGGCTGCCTGATACCCCCGGCGCAGACACCCCGACCACCCCCCCGCTGCCCCAGGACCATGAGAATGTCCGCGGGCCGCACCACTTCAACTGACGGAGAGAACACCATGACCTCAACCACACACACCCTGACACGCCTGCGCGACCTGCGCCTGCCCGGCATGGCCCAGGCCCTCACCCAACAAACCGAACAGCCCGCCACCTATGACCCCCTGCCGTTCCTCGACCGCCTCGCCCTCCTGGTCGAGTCCGAGTGCCTGCAACGGGAACAACGCAAACAGGACCGCCTGCTGCGCCAGGCACGCTTCAAACTGCGCGCCACCCTCCAGGACATCGACTACCAACACCCGCGCAACCTGGCACAGGCACAGGTGGCCACCCTGGCCCAGGGCGAGTGGCTGCAACGCAACCGCAACCTGCTTATCACCGGCCCCTGCGGCTCAGGCAAAACCTTCATCGCCTGCGCCCTCGGCCACCAGGCCTGCCGGCAGGGCCATACCACCCGCTACTTCCGCCTCGCCCGCCTGTTCCTCACCCTCACCCAGGCCAAGGCCGACGGCAGCTACCACAAACTCCTCAACCAGCTTGCCCACACCCGGCTGCTCATCCTCGATGACTGGGGCATGGAAACACTGACCAGCGCACAGCGCCACGACCTCATGCACATCATGGATGACCGCTACCAGGCCGCCTCAACGATGATGGTCAGCCAAATGCCGGTAGATCAGTGGTACGCTGTCATCGGCGATAACACCCTCGCCGACGCCATCCTCGACCGGCTTATCCATAATACCCACCGACTGACCTTAAAGGGGGAATCCATACGAAAAAAACAGGCCGCTATTGACTCATCGTGAACACTTGAGGTAAAAAACACAAACACGCCATGCGTTGCGTTAACAGGTGTTCACTTTGAACCGGAACAACTGTTCACGTTCAACCGGAACCAGTGTTCACATTCGCCGGAATACGCACTTTGGTTATCAGATCACAATTGTATTGAACAAAATCAGCGTGGGCAGGTCGATTTACATATCGTCGATACGCCGAAGACTCTAATCCCCAGTCTTTGTTTTCCAACCCCCGAAAGACAAAATCTTTTGAACCTGTAGATGGAATTATCGAATGTAATTTGTCCAAGTAAAATGCGACGATCGATTTGTGGTCACTGTTCGCCATTGTTCCGCTATATTGTGTCCTGTTGCAAAATTCAGTCTTGGGCTTTCACTACCATCAAGCACCGTTCTTATTTGGTCCATCCCCAATCACTGAGGTTCCAGCAGCCGATCCAGCAAAAAACTAGCTTCATCTGGTTGCAGTTCAAAACTGATTTGATCTACGTCATCAGGAAAGCCAACCGGCGCATCAGGTAACCGAGGATGCCAGGTCTGGATTTCGCTTTCAGGATGATCGTCCTTTTCATAACGTCGGCGGGAGGCATCCCGGCTCTCCTTTTCCTGAAAAAGCGAGAGAATCCGCAATGCCCTTTCTCGAGCAGTTGGATCATGATCTATCCATGTTAATGAGGAGGGCATCCCAGTAACACCTCACATAGTCTTCTCAGATAATAAAGATGACTCGTTCACAGCTCATCCTTCTACATCGTCGGACTGATAGATGGGTGCACTGGCATTGGTGCCAACCTCCGCGTTGGATAAATCCTCGAGTTCAAACAAATCGTGGCTTCGTCGTGAAACTCCAATGCCGTTTTCGGTGAGCAGTAGAACCAGTTGTTCACCGCTCATTAGCCCGACGGGCGTGGCATCCGGTCTGGCGGCTTCCTCGCGTGCACCTGCACTGAAATCACTGGTAGTGATGATGAGCCCTTGCTCGTGGGTGCCGAGGCTCCCTCGGACCTGTTGGACGACCGGAGCCTGTACATTTCGCTTCCACTTTTTTACCTGGATGGCCATTCTCGTCCGAATGACATCACCGACAACCAAGGTTCCACGAACGTCGATGCCACCATCCTTGCTGGGGCTTGTGACCTCGATTTCCTCGAAACCCATCTCTGCCAGGAGCCGTGCAATCAATTCCTCAAAAGCATCCCACTCCGTTTCGAACAGGCGTTTATGCAACGCCTGGCGCACTTTTTTATTGTGCTGTTCGATTTCAAATGCGAGCCCCCGTCCCATCCATTTCGAAAGGCCAACATACCCCCTACCATGCTGAACGAATCGAGGTTGCTCCCCACGGCGGTTATAGCGTTTAATTTCTGTCAAAATCTGCGCGTACATTGAAGCTTCGGGTGTCTTACCCTCGCTGACCAGCCACCCCAACTCAAGAGCCTTGTCGGTAATAGCTCGATAATGCATTGGTTGTTTATTACCGAACTTTTCCAACACCTTCTCGGCAGAATCAGTGAATGAGTATGGCTTGGTTTGTGTCTGGATAGCCTTCAAAGAAGTATCCTCAGACTGCGCATCACCCGCAGCTTTATCAGGGATCTCCAACGTTCTGAGTCCGAAGGTCCGCGGTGCGTGAAGGATGAAGTGTGAGTTTTCTCCTTTTTTCTTAATATCCGAATAGAGCATTGCACTGACAGTCGCAGCAGGAGTTTTGCCGGAGGTCTTCCAAAGGCCCCTCGATAGAATACGTTCCGTAATCTCCTTGGCATGAAGTGGGTTATCCGCTTCTTTCAATACCTGTATAGCGGCATCGAGCACACTCATTTCTCCGTACCTCTCACCTGTGGATCGAGCAGGTCTGGATCACTCTGGATACATGCCTGGGTATCATTGAAACAACGTAACTATTCAGGGGCTATCCCCATAAACTTGGGCCATCGACCCTCGTAGAGAAGCCGCAAGGCCTCATCAGATGATACCCCATTTTTCCGGCAGGTTGAGAGATAGCTGCGGATCCGGGCAAAGATTTTTGCCCCAAGCTCTGAACGAAAGCAGCCGGAGATCTTCTGCTGGACTTTGCTCATGCGCAGGTCCCGTTCGCCTTGATTGTTGGTAAAGGGTACGTCCTGTTCCACCATAAAGCGCAGGACATCCTCCTCGAACTGAAGCACCCGTTCCAGCAGGCTTCTGGATTTGGATCGTTTCAGTCGACCTCGTTGTCCCTTATGCCGTTGTGACTCGTCCGGTGGTGGGCACTCGGTCTGTGCCACTTCCAGTAGTCGTCGGTATCGTTCCCTGAAGGCGTCAGCCTGCCTGGTGTTCAACGCACCGCCGGCCGTATCAACGGCCTTATTGATCTCCAGCAACAGGGCCTGCAGCTGTTGGGCCCACTGCTGTTTATCCTGCTCCCAGGCACGCTCCAACTCTCGCAGGTGGTGAGCATTGCACAAAGCATGGTCACAAGGAAGCTGGTAGTAGGGCTTCCAGTGGTCATGTACCAGGGTGCCGGTGTACTCGGGAAGGACGTCCATCGCCGCCATGGCGTCACCGCCGCGCTTGTCATGGGGCGCCAGCAGGGTCAGCGTGGCGCTGCATACGACATGTAGCCATTGTCGTTTTCCGCCGATGTTGATGCCGGTCTCGTCAGCATGAAGTAACGGCGCCGTCGATAGCGCCCGCTTTACCCAGTCCTCAAAGGGAGCCAGCTTCTCGTACACCTCCTGGTTAAAGTTGCAAGCGCTACCGGCGCTCAAGGAGATGCCGAACTGGTCGGCAAAGTGTTCCTCGACCCGCTTGTAGGGCAGGAGTTGGAAGTTGGACATGTAGACCGAGTGGATTTTGACCCCGGAGGCATACTGGGTCTTGACCTTCACCTGGTCCGGGAAGGGGGCGATAACTCGACGTCCCCGTTCATCCTCCAGAATTTCGGCCTGATACTCCGTAACCACCCGGGACATCCGGATATCGAACACCTGACGGCGCTCATGGCCGACACACTGGAAGTGCCCATCGCCGGGAAGCGTGGCACGGTCCACCTGAAGCAACTCGACCTGGTCCGGATCATCGACCAGTGCCAAGTGATGGCCGGTATGGCCTTGCCGGGCGCCGGGCTTGTTGTTGCCGTTGCTGCGCGTCTTCTTACGATTGGGGTCACTGGATGGGGGCTTGCTGCTGTTGCGACTATTGAGCCCCAATCGGTTCAACAGCAACGTGACCAGGGTCAACAACAGCTCCAGCGATGCACGTAGCGCCGGCGAGAGGTTTTTCTCCTCTTCGACCTGCTTTTTGACCTTGTCGAGGGTCGGTTCGACCTCGAGGGTGTCGATCTTCATGGGCCGGGCTACTCGAACCGCTCGCCCGCTTCCACCGCCATGATCGAGGAGAGGACGGCCAACCGTTCGGCAGGGGGCATGGCCTGATAGCGTCGCCCCCAACTGTGCGCCTTGCGCTTGATGCTCTGGCGGTGGGTGAAGTTGCGCCCCGCATAGGCGGGCCAGTGCACCCGACCCGGCGTGAAATTGAACCACAGCTTCTCAGTTCTGACCCCAGCCTGGTTCATCACCTGCAGTTCCAGGGTACGCCATTCCTCCAGCAGGTCGTCGTAGAGCGTTGAGGGGTAGCCAGAGAGGATCACTGAACAGGGTAGTGACTTGAGCAGTGCCAGCAGCTCGACATGATCGTGTTCCTCATACTCGAAACGGTAACGGCGCGCGGAGCGGCGGGTAGGGTGCAGATAAGGGGGGTCGCAGTAGAGCAGTGCACGACCGTGAAAGTCGAACTCCCGGAGAAACCGATGCGCACAGCCATGCACCTTCTCGACCGGATAGTGACACTCGAACCGAGCCAGTGGAGCAGGGTCAAGATCGATGGCGATGTTACGCAACGCCGGTGGCTTGCGCTGCATGATCGCTCCACCCCCAAGATGGGTCTCAATGTAGGTGTCATGTGGCGGCATCAGGGCAATGATCGGCTGGCACAGACCTGACGTCGCTTTGGAACCAAAGTAGTTGCTCATGACTGCATCACATTCTCTCATCGAGGATAGACCACAGCATAGATAGTTCTTCCTATGCTGTCAAGGGCAAATATAGGAAGGTTTTGGTTCAGTGGGTATGATTATGAATTGGTTCTGTGGAATGCGTTAGTAAAGTACCCCTGAATAGTTACGAAACAACATACTATTTCATCGCTCATCATTGAATTTGCGTTTCTCCCTGGTTCAGTTCCCGGCCCACTCTCTACAGAGAACTTCCGTCTGTTCCAGAACGGTTTGTGTTGCTTTTTCCTGTTTGTCCGGGGGATACCCGTACTTGCGAAGAATCCGCTTCACGATCACACGAATTTGGGCACGGGCATTTTCGCGGACGGTCCAGTCTATCGTTACGCTCCGTCGAACCGCTTCGACCAACTCGTGGGCAATCGTTTTCAGCGTCTCATCCCCTAAAACCTTACCTATCCCTATCAGGCGCAAGGTGCCTTCTTCTATGTGTTCTAGCCCGATATATGGCATATCGCCCACATTGACACCTAGACGAATGAGCTTTGCCGCTTCTTGGAATGTGACCGATTCACT
Source organism: Gammaproteobacteria bacterium (assembly GCA_965204045.1). Lineage (GTDB taxonomy): Bacteria > Pseudomonadota > Gammaproteobacteria > Eutrophobiales > Eutrophobiaceae > JAAXHV01. The sequence continues at coordinate 1,300,452 of CBDBDW010000002.1, read as the reverse complement.
TGCCATAGCCCAACACCTCCAAATTCCTTTTTATGCTGGCTTCTAGCTGATCAGCTTCGGCGAACTGCTCGTACAACGTGGTTGAAAGTTCGGCCATCTTTTTAATCACTCCATTAGCTGGCCCCTTGCGGCCGATCGGTCGATTTGCGGCAAACGTCGGTCGATTATCGGTCGATTGTTGGAGGCATCTCATCGGTCATTTTTTCCGTTTCGTCGGTCGATTATCGGTCGGTTCGCCTTGCCCGCGGGAAGGGACATAGCGAATCCCTCGACCCCGGCCGATACGTTCGATCAGCCCGAGGTCCAGGAGCAGTGCAAAATCCCGTCGGGCCGTGTCCCTGACAACCTTCATGTTATCGATGACCCAGGCTGTGCTGACGCTTCCTTCGGTCTGCACCTGCACCATGATTTGTTTCTGCCGGTGGTTCAGTTGGGACTCTACGGACGGCGGGGCCAGGCCCTGGACATCGATCGGCGTACGCAGGCGGTCGAAGTCACCATCCGGTCCCGGTAGAATGACTTTGAAGTAGCCGTCGCGCTGGTCTAGCTTGTGCACGCTCAACCCATGATCCTGCATGGCGGCGCGGATTCTCTCAAATCCGGTTCCACGTTGCTCCATCATGTCTAAAGCAGCGAGGCATTCCGCGATTACCGGATTCCGTCTGCACGATTCGTAGTTGCCGCGCCTGAGCTTGGCCAGCGTAAGCGGCTTGGGGGGATAACCGGGGCTCGATACCTCAAGACGATCCCGAAAAATTTCAAGCCGAATTTTCCGCGAGGTATCTTCATAATTGCGGTGTGCAATTGCATTCACCAATGCCTCGCGCACGGCACGAAGCGGGTACTCGCTGAGTTCAACATTATTGATGCCCACAACCCGTGTCGGATGTGCCGTGTTGCTGTCTACAAATTGAAGGAGTTCCCCAATGACGCGTGTAATGGGACCGCTGAATTTCGCCTGCGCCATTGGTTTAGCGGTTACTCTCGTATCCCTGTAGGCATCCGCCAGGACTTGACATTGCGCATACATCTGCCAGGGATTATTACCGAGAAACACGATGCCTGCAGCAGTGGGCTGCAGGTTCGCCGCGTCGCTGTCGCGCCAAAGCAAACCCCTCACCCGAAAGACGGGCGACATTGTTGCCATGTTCATCGATTTGGCGAATTTTTCTGTGAATCCCGCGTACAACTCCCGTGCGGCCCGAATATCCAAATCGCTTAATGAGAGGCCATCCTGCTGTGTGGTTTCAAAGGCGGAAGCGGCTTCAATGGTGTCTTCACTGCTTTCCTCCTGGCTTGCTTGCGGCTCAATTCCAAACTCATCTTTCAGCACCTGTGTCAACCAGCCAGCGACTTCTTTCTTCAAATCAATCCGGTCTATGAATCGTTTGTAGGTGAAACCATCGTTTTTGATTATTTTAAAGAACGCTTGCGTTCGCGGATCTCTGCCGGTGTCATGCCTCCCCTTGACCATGGCCAGTGCCGGGATATCCATCGAACATGCAAGGTCATATTCTTCATGGGTGGCTGACGTGGTAATGCCGTCGGGAGCGTATTCCCGATCAAGCATGAGTATGTAGACCTGACAGGTCTTGAGTGTCTTCAGATACGGCTTTTTTGTGGGACGAGGGGGTGGGGAAAGCTGTTCGAAGAGAACGGGTTCAACATAATCCTTTAACGTCGGATCGGTGGTCAATAACGAGAACAATGCGAGCCGCTCCGGTTCAAGCTCTTTCTGTACCGAACTTATGAATGCTTTAACCCTCATCTATTCCACCCCATACCCCAAGATCACCAGGTTCTTCTTGATGACGGCTTCAAGCCTGTCGGCTTCGGCGAACTGCTCGTATAACGTGGCTGAAAGTCCGGTCATCTTCTCCTCGAATGGAATGCCGTCGTCCTCGATCTCAGCTGCGCCCACATTTGGTTCTCAAAGCCGAGATTGGCACCATTGTTGTTCTTGCTCATTTATCGTCTCCGGTCAGCTTTAGTCTCTCTTGCCTGGCCAGTTTCCGCGCCTTCTTCCAGGCTTCGATATATTCAAAATTCTCAATCTTTCCTATATTCGCTCCGCTCAGGTCTCAAGACCTGTGGCTGACTTGGTCACTCTCAGGTGGATGATAGCCATTTGTGTTCCCATTAACGGTTTCATGATCCCGTATCCCGCACCTGTTCCTCGATAAACCGTTGCATTTCTTCCTTCTTTGGAAGCTCAAGCTGGTATTTGGAAACAAAAAGGCTGTTGTCCATCCCGGCCAGCGCATATTCTAACAGCGTATGGTCACGCTGTATGCAGAGGAGGATGCCGATGGGCGGGTTGTCTCCTTCGGACATCACGTTTTTCTTGTCTTTGGAAAAGCCAGATAACTATACAGCTGTCTGCGTCCGTTATTGCTGATTTTATGACTGCGCAGCTCCTTGGAAAGCCCGCTGAGAAAACGGTCACCATAATTTACCCGATCCGAACCGCGCAGTTCAAATTCAGAGATGTGAGCACCGATCAACCAGTTTCATGTTGCCAAAAAAGGTGTAATGGTGCGGGAGAGGGAATCGAACCTAAGCCAAAAACGCCCTGTTATTCAGGAAGTTACATAACAACTGATTTTCCGTTTGTGCCGTCATTTGTACCATTAAAAACCGGAACAGGCCGGTTTTTCGTGGAATTGTGGGGACAAGAATTAACAGGCAGGGCATGAACCCGGATACTGCCCGGGTCGATGCGCCGGGCCTTCCCGGTACTCGACACGTTCCCCGGTTCGCCGGGGATATCGCGGCTTCGGCCACGTGAATTGAAATAACCTTATCCGGGGATCGGTTTCCGGTTGCATGATTACGGTCGTGTTGTCGGTTCTTTACCTCGCTTGGTTTCCCGGCTTCACGATTCGGAAAGGCGTAAAACCTGAACGGCTCCCCGGTCTCCGGGTCGGGGGGTTCTTATCCCGCCCACTGCTTCCCCGCTACGCTGTCCGCCCTGGCGTATGGCCGGGTTTGCCGCCTGTGCGCATGATTGCGGGTCGGGACAAGTCCGGGAATAGCGGAAATATTGAAGCTGGCAGGGGTAGGCTGATTTGTACGGCTTCGGGCCTTGTGGTTGATACCAGGCAGGCCATTTAAATCGCTTACAGGCGATTTCTCGGCTTCGGATTTGTCCCGGAACCTCAAATCTTGACGATTCTGGCTTCCAGGGCCGGGGATGTGCTACCAGGTAGATCGTCCACATCCCCGCCGGTTATTGATGGCCGGAATCCGGCGCCGTCAGGGCCTCCAGGGACGGGGATTGGTTTTCAATGGGTTCTTATCCCGGAAAGCCGCCCGGAAATGCCGTAAATTTTAAATCCCTGCGGGGTAGGCTGAACGCAAAGGCTTCCAGGGGTATCAACCTACAGGCCAGGCAGGTCGAACGCTTAAATCGCCTCGGCCTTCAAAGTGATCCGGTTTCGGTAACGGTTTCCCGGATAACTCAAATCAGGTCGGGCCGGGTCGTCCTTGCCCTGGATATCGCCGCCCTGGTCTGTGCAGTCCTGGACCGCCGGGCCTTCGGCTTCCGGTTCCGGGTACCGCGCCTGCGCTTCGGCCAGACTCCGGCTCCGGTTCTGGTGCCAGGCGGGGGGGGCTACAATGCCGAAATGGGACTCCGGCTGTGTTTCGTGGATGTTGTAACACTCACCTGAATAGAGTGCCATTTCCCCGAAAGCAGCCCGAACCACGGTTATAACCCCGGTTCAGTCACCTCGAACCACCCTTTCTTCTCTCCACCGATGGCTTTTTCGGTGGTGATTAGCTCAGTCAAGTATCTGATTCAAAAGGGCTTTGACATGCCATGACGTGCCATGTGGGGGGTCTATGCTCGGAATTTGGGACTCCCGCGTCGAAGCTCCCCTGCTTCCCAGGCCGGGCATGAGAAACGAGGATTTAGAGAATCGTCTACGCGTCACGCTGCTTTTTTACAACTCAATGCCAAGTCGGATCAAATCGTCTTTTTCAGCCATAGCGTGCTCGAGTTTCGTTTACCGCTCCCAGGGCTTTTTTTCGTTATCCTTCCAGCACCACCAGCACCAGAGGCCGCCGAGTATCAGGAACACAGCCCACCCCACCCACGCGCCTTTCAGGTGGCCGACGAGCATCGCATTGTAAGCGATAACACCCAACACCAACCATACCCCGGACAGGAACTCGATGATTTTCTGCTTTAGTGTAAATCTGTTGGCCATATCTGCTTACGTTGTGAAACCCCTTATCAGGCGGCGAAAATGGTTGACGGCTTCGGCATTTTGGGTAGTGTATCAGTTTGAATTCCCGCCACTTGACAAAAGTCCCGCAACGGGCAATATTTCCCCTACGTTACTGTTTGTATTTCGGAGGATAGCCTGGTAATGACTCGCCGTATTTCGAAAGACGTTCGCGGAGAAGCTTTATTATATAGTCGATGTCGCAACGATCTTTCTCAGGAAGATCTGGACTCTTATCCCGACATTCGAGAAGTGCCAAAGCAAGACCTGCAAAAAGGAATTTCCGAAAGCCTGGACTGGCTTCTTCAATTTTGTCGGCAACATGAAGAAAGCTCCCTAACAGAAGATGATTTACTTTGGGTGAAAAGCTTAACTCACTAAGGCCATTTTCATTTTTCATAAGAAGGGTTTTTCGTCTATCTCCTGGGGAGTTGCAACCGGAGACAGAACGTTCTATACTGAACGCGTCTGCGCTAGACAACCCGCTTGCGAAAGTGTGTTCCGGGGCTAGGCTCCATACTTGGCCCCGCCCTTGAAACTACATCTTGATCCTATCGTATACCTCCAGTCTGTCAAGCGAGCAGGAAATCCGAATTATCCAGGTTGTTTATATCAAATCCAGACAGGATGATGGTAGTTAAGTAGTCGGCACCGGACACCTCAATACGCACGTTGTCCCCGTGGCTGACCCTGTCAAGATCATCCATTGAATCGATGCTGGCAAAGGCCGTCAGGTCTATCCTGTCCTCGCCGTTACTGAAATCGGCGATTACCGCGCCGCCCACGTTGCTCGGCGAAAAAACAAACGTATCCCGACCGGTTCCGCCGTACAGTATGTCCATGCCCTCACCGGCCACCAGTTCATCATTCCCGGGGCCGCCTTTCAGGTAGTCGAAGCCGGCGCCTCCGGTCAGGGTGTCATCGCCCCGACCGCCGAACAGCCGGTCATCCCCGTTGCCGCCGTACATCATGTCATCGCCACCGGCGGGGCCGCCGTACAACACATCGCTGCCGTCATGCCCCTCCAGCCGGTTATCGCCGCCATCGCCGGCCAGGGTGTCGTTGTGGCGGCTGCCGATGACATGCTCAATGTCTGTCAGCGTATCTCCTTGGGCATGGCCGAACTTGACCGCGCGTGCATCATGCAGGCGCACCAGGACGCCGGCGTTGGACTGCGAGTAATCCGCCGTATCCGTGCCCGGCCCGCCGTTGAGCGCATCGGCACCGGGGCTGCTGCTCAGTATGTCATCGCCGGTCAGGCCATTCATCGTATCGGTGCCTGCCGTGCCGCTAAGCGCGTCGTCTCCCGCCGTGCCGGTGATAGCGTCGTCTCCCGCCGTGTCGTCTCCCGCCGTGCCGGTGATAGCGTCGTCTCCCGCCGTGTCGTCTCCCGCCGTGCCGGTGAGCGTGTCGTCATTGAACGGCCCCGCGACGTCGTGTTTCGATACCGCCCGTATCCAGTAATACCAAGTCCCCGGCTCCGGGGGGGTATCGGCATAGATGGTGCCGCGCACCTGGGCGATGAGACCTTCAGGCGGGACTGGCCTGACATTGGTTGATGTGCGGTACACCTCAACATAGGCCAGATTAACGGAGTCCACCTGAGAGGGGGGAGCGTCCCACTCCAGCAGGATATCGGAGAACAGGCCTGTTGCGGTCAGGCCGGTTCGCGCCGCCGGGACGTAGTTTGGATCGGGCACCGGGTCATCGGCAAAAGGGGAGTTGTTGTCATCATCTGCCATGCTTACCTCCTCGTCGGTAGTTTAGATGAAGTAGTCCATCGTGCCGTCGGCGTCGATGTCAAGGTTGAAGTCCTCCGCGTCCGTGTTGAGGGTGTGGATGCCGGAATACACGTCGGGCTCAACCCAATGGTAATAATCTGACAGTTCCGTGTAATCTTCTCTCGGATCGCCGTCGCTGAAAACATAGTGTATCTCGCCGCGTTCCCAGCGTCCCCGCGTGTTCAGCTGTCCGTTTCCGTCCTGGTCGAACCACATCTGTACCTGATAGTTCTTGCCGGGTTCCAGGCCCGCGATCCAGGTCACGCTGTCGAAGCGGTCTAAACCAGCATCGGCCAGGACGCCAGGCGGGTTCGTGTTTTTGGTGAAGCCGGACTGGGCCAATTGCGCTGTGTACCAAACTCCGGGGTTTCCTTCTTCATCGACCTCGCGAATCCGAAGGTGCAAACCCTCATACCAGTCGTCATACTCATATACCGGGTCCAAGCCTGGAACATAATCATCGACATGAATATCCGCTGTCCTGTAGTCATCCGACAAAATAAAAAGCGCACCTGACTCCGAAAATTCGTAAAAAAACGCGGGTGTTTCCACATACAGCGCGAAGCCGGTTTTGTTGTTGATGACACCGATATGCAGGGGGTATTTGTGGACCAGGCCGAGGTCGGCCAGCGCGTCAGGGGGGATCTGTTGAAGGTCAATCTGCAAGGTCTTTCCCTCATTGTAGTTGATGGAAGCAACCGACAAAAGGCGTCGGGCCTGTCATCATCGAGCGACTTGCAAGAAGATTCTGCCTATTCACCTGGCGCAGGGAGCTACCCCGCACGGTTTAAGGCTGTTGTATTCAGCAGAGAGCCCGACAGGACGGGCCACTCAATGATGACATTGACAGGTTAAGCCGAAAGGCTGAAACAGTCAATATAATTCCTGCTAATTCCTGAAACGGTTTTCCTGGATAGCTCATACCAGGAGTCGCCGGGCGTCCTTGTCCTGGATAACCGGGGCTTCCGGTTCCGGCAGTCGTTTCGTGTCCCCACCGTCCCCACTTGTCCCTGTTTTCCTTATGAGGGTGAAATGTGCACAAAACAAGCTCCTATAGAAAACAGGGACAAGCAGGGACAAGGGGGACAAGGGGGGGGTCATTGTTTGCGCCACAATTTGCGCCCGTCCTGCCTCACTCTCTCGTACCCCTTTTTACGCATATAAGCGCCGGCGCGTTGGGATATGTTCGGTTGTCCGGTCATCTTGATTTCTGTAATCAATTCGCCCAGGGATACCGGAGTATCGCCCCAGGTGGCAAGCGCCGACTCAATCGCATTCTCCATAACTTCATCCTTGCGCCGGGCCTGTTCGGCTGCGTCCGTCTGTGCGGTTTTCAGGTGATCCGGCAGCCATGCCGTGATGGCATGTTCCGGGTCTTCTTGCCTCCACTGGTACAGGTGACGCGCTTCACTCCATAGCTGCTCGCGATTGTCGTTCAGGTATCCCGTAACTTGCGCCGGATCGCCGCCGGTCAGGAAAACAGGGACAAATCGCCGGTTCCCGCTGGGGTCGTTCGGCAAACATTCTGGGTTATTGGACGTGCCGACAATGATACACCGGCGCGGCATGGCTTCCGGGTTGCGTCGGTATGCCATGCGCTGGCCGCCGTCATCCGTCCGGGACAGGAACGCTTTAAGGCTTTCCATTTCGGCGCGGGTACTGCCCGCCATTTCTGACGCCTCCACAATCGCCCGGCCTTGCAATGCCTCGGCGCGGATTCGAGGGTCTGCCGCCAGGTGCAAGCCGTCATTGAACAGATCGGGCATGTCAGGCGGTAAGACAAGCCGAAGCGCGGTTGATTTCCCTATTCCTTGCGGGCCTATCAGTACGGGCATTTCATCCAGTTTGATCCCCGGCGTCATTGTGCGGCATACGCAGCCCAGGAAAATAAACCGGCTTGCCCACTGCATAAGCTCGGTATTGCCGCCCCTGATATCGAAAACATCCGATAGCCAGTTATCAAGCCGCCCTGTCTCGTCCCATGCTGGCCGCGCGTCCGCAGTCAGCCATTGCCTGAACGGGTCAACCTCGCGCTGGTACAGTAGCGCGTTGAGATATAGATTCCATTTCTGCTCGCCGTAGTCCAGGGGGGACGGGCCGCGCGCTGTTCTGTACTGGTATCTTTCAGCAATCGTTCGCCGCAAGTCTGCCGTGTTGCGGTCGTTCATTTCCCGCCATTGCATCTTGTCGGGGTCTTCCATGATCAAGGCCATTTCTGCCCGTTGGCTTCGTAGGTTGTACCGTACCCATAAGCATTCTTGATACAGTGCCGTTTGCAGGGCCTCCGCGTCTTTATGCTCAAATACGGAAATGTTGTCTTGTATCGGTTGTTCGTCAGTCATAGCGCGCTCCTGCTTGCATGGAATCGGTCAGGGCCAGGGTCAGCGCATACAGGCCGCGACAAGCCCGCGCATAGCCGGGATATCCAGATCGGGGGGATAGTCCGGACTGCGCCGGGCCAGATCGTCATCAGCCATGATCAATACTCATGTATCGGCTATACTAGGCTATACCAAGTTGACAAGGCCGGCCGGCACAGGCAGGATGATACGGCTTCTTATTGCAGGCATCCCGCCCGCATCCCTGCCCCGGTCGCCCGCCCGCGCCGGGTTTTTTTTATGCCTGGGCCTGTGCCGCCTGTCCGGGTTGGTATGCGGGCAGGTCGGGCCGCCGTCCTGTCCTGGGCCGCGTTGCCAGCCAGTCCAGGACTTCCGCCTTAACCCACCGAACAGCGCCTTTCGGGCCGCCCGTGATTTTTACTGGTTCAGGAAATTTCGCGGTCCGTACCAAAACATAAATCTGAGAACGGGACAGCCCAATGAGTTGCTCTACTTCTTGGCATCTAAGCAGGATTTGTTCGGTCATAACTTCCTCCGGTTTTTCATTTAACACCGGGTTCATTATTTCCGAGGGTTGCCGCCTGTTTCTAGAATAAACTAATCAGCCTATTAGTTTATTTTATTACAGGGCGGCTTGTTGTTCACAACAAGCGGATTATTCGGGTAACGGTCGGTCGTCCCTTCCTTCCACCCAAACCCTACTAGCGTAAAAAGTATCTAACCCGTTCCAGAACATAGGATCGTCGTATTGCTTTTCACGGCCCTGCCAGACCGTAATGGCTGCCGAGTAGGAGAAGCGGGCTCTTGAACCCTTGCGTTCAGTCTCGATCTTACGCACCGCCTCAGCCACCGCGTCTGCCACCGAAGTGTGCAGGTCGGGGGCTTTGCGGTATGGCGACATGTCGCGCGATTTCAGGTAATACATGGCCCGCAGGATTCCGGCGTTCCTGATTAAGTTCTTGTCCTTTTTGCGCGCCTTCTTCTTGGCCGGTGGCGATCTTTTTTCTAACAGGTATTCCGCCAGCCACTGCCGCAACGGGTCGGGCAAGGGCCGGCTCTTATCCAAGAGATCCCCGGCGAGCTTGCGCAGGCTGTCATGCGCCACCCTGTCCTCTTGGGAAGAAGATAGCAGGGAGGCAAGCTCTGGTTTGCTTCCGCCTGTTTCAATTTCAAACCGGCACTTGGCAACAAAGTAGGGTACTGGGTCTGGTTTTATTAAAACGCTTTCCGTTTCCTGGATTATGCGCTCTGCAACGTCCACCGCGTCGTCGAACGTGATGGAGTCCGGTTTTGCTACAGGGGTTTTCATGCGGGTCATGGCCGGTTATGCTCGAAGTTGAACCACGTCCGCCGCGCCGCCTTCCAGGAAAGCCGCCCATTGCGACATTACAAACCGGCGCCGGTCCAGTGCGTCAACACGTGTATAAGCCTGTTCAATCTGGTTCCCCACCGCGTGAGCAAGGCACATTTCCGTTATTTCGCGCGGCTTGCCGGTATCCATGCTCCAGGACTTAAAAGACGCTCGGAACCCGTGAACCGTGCAGCGCGCCGCTAGGTCGCCGGTATCCCGAAGGATTTTTGTCAGGGACATATCGCTTAACGGATTGCCCGGCTTGCGGGGAGAAGGAAAAACCAGGTCGGAACCGTCCGCCAGGTCGCGGGCCTGTTCCAGGACAGCCAGGGCCGGGCCGGTCAGTGGGACTCTGTGTGCTTTGCCCGCCTTCATGCGTGAAGCCGGAACCGTCCACGTTTGCCGGTCAAGGTCGATTTCCTGCCAGGTTGCGCCCCGGCATTCACCGGAACGCGCCGCCGTGTAAATCGTGAACAACAGGCACAAGCGCGCCGCCGTCATTGCGCCGCCCTGGAGTGTCTCCATCGCCGCCGGGCATTCCTGCCAGGTCAAGGCGGTCTGCCGTCCCTTCGGCAATGCGCCGGCTATGGCCTCGCCTGCCGGGTTGTGCTGCATGTACTCATGCGACATACCCCACTGAAAGACGTTCTGCATGACTTGTCGGCATTTCCGGGCCGTCTCGTTTCTGTCCTGCCAGATCGGAACCAGGACAGCTAACACGTCCTTTTGTGAAATGGCGTCCAGGCGCAAGCCGCCGATTTTTGGAAAGACGTATTTTTCCGCCCGTTAATCGTCAGCCTTTGAACCCAGGACTTTCCGTCGCCTTCGGTTACGTTCAGGTACAGGCTATGCCCGCCCGCGCTATGGCGTCCGGGGGGGTTTGATGCTTTCGCCTGTGTGCTTGCCTTGATTTTCATTGTATCGGTCTCCGCTTTGTGCCAATTTTTGTACCACTATAAACCGTAAATATAAAGCACTTTGCGGAATTTTCAAGACAAGATATATGGCTTAATTGCTTATATTTTCAGGGGTTTATCTGTCATTTTCGGCATTGTCTGGATTTCTGTTTGGTGCCGGGAGAGAGACTCGAACTCTCACTCTGTTGCCAGAACCGGATTTTGAATCCGGCGCGTCTACCAGTTCCGCCACCCCGGCTTTTGATTGTGGAATGAAGGATTGCCAAGTATAAGGAAACCGGCGGATTTGTTAAACAGTTTTATCTCATTTGTTACACTCCCCGGTCATGTTGCGCCAGGATTTTGATTTTGACCTGCCCGAAGAGTTAATCGCCCAGTATCCGGCGCAGAAGCGGGATGGCGGTCGCCTGCTGCTGCTTGACGGTGTGACAGGCGGGTACTCCGACAGGCATTTCAGCGATCTCGTCTCCCTGGTGGATTCGGGGGACCTGCTCGTGTTTAACGATACCAGGGTGATCCCGGCCCGGCTGTTCGGACGCAAGGCGACCGGGGGGCGGGTAGAGATCCTGGTGGAACGGCTGCTGGACGGGGACAGGTGCCTGGCTCACGTGAAGGCCAGCAAGACTCCCAAAGAGGGCGGCCGTATTATCCTTGAGGGTGGTGTTGAATTGCAGGTCGGCGGACGCCGGGATGACCTGTTCGAACTGGTCCTGGCGGATGGCCCGGCGCTTATGGACGTGCTGGAGCGGCAGGGGCATACGCCCTTGCCGCCCTATATACGCCGCGCCGACGAGGCCCTGGATGCGGATCGGTACCAGACCGTGTACGCCAGGAAACCCGGCGCGGTGGCGGCGCCGACGGCGGGGCTGCATTTCACCCGTGAGCTGATTGGTGAACTGGAGCGGAAAGGTGTGGGGTGCGCGTATGTTACCCTGCATGTAGGCGCCGGCACTTTCCAGCCCATCCGTGAGGACATTATCGAAAATCACCGGATGCACAGTGAATGGTTCGAGGTAAGCAAGGCGGTGTGTGAGCAGGTCAACGCAACGAAACAGGCAGGCCGCCGGGTCATCGCAGTGGGCACCACGTCGGTCAGGTGCCTGGAGTCGGCCACTTCGGACGGACGGTTGCAGGAATTCCGGGGGGAGACGGATATTTTTATCTATCCAGGGTTCCGGTTTCAAACCGTGGATGCCATGATTACCAACTTCCACCTGCCTGGTTCAACCCTGCTGCTGCTGGTGTGCGCATTTGCCGGCCGCGACAATATCCTGCGCGCTTACCGGCACGCGGTTGCAGCAAACTACCGGTTTTTCAGTTATGGTGACGCCATGTTTACATCCCGGCACAAGCTGGGGACAGATTTGAAATCTGTCCCCTTTACCAGATGAAATTTGAACTGCTGGCACAGGACAACGACGCCCGGCGCGGCCGCATCACCTGCTCGCGTGGCGTCATAGAAACCCCGGTGTTCATGCCGGTCGGCACCTACGGAACGGTCAAGGGCATGACCCCGGAGGAACTGGCGTTGCTGGGCAGCCAGGTCATCCTCGGCAACACGTTTCACCTGATGCTGCGTCCCGGCATGGAGGTCATCGAGCGTCACGGCGGCCTGCACGGCTTCATGCACTGGGATAAACTCCTGTTGACGGATTCCGGCGGCTTCCAGGTGTTCAGCCTGGCGGAAGCGCGCAAAATAACGCCGGAGGGCGTGCATTTCCGTTCGCCGGTGAACGGCGACAAGGTCTTCCTGGGGCCCGGGGAATCAATCCAGGTCCAGCACAGCCTGAATTCCGACATCATCATGGTCCTGGACGACTGCACCCCGTATCCGGCAAGCCCGGAACAGGCCCGCGCCTCCATGGAGTTATCCCTGGACTGGGCGAAACGCTGCAAGGATATCCATGGGGATCACCCCTCTGCCCTGTTCGGCATCATCCAGGGTGGCATGTACAAGGAATTGCGGGAAAGCTCGGCGGCGTCGCTGGTCGAAATGGGGTTCGACGGATATGCCGTAGGAGGTCTGTCGGTGGGGGAGCCTGTCGAGATGATGATGGATATCCTGGACCATACCGCGCAGCACATGCCCGCGGACTCACCCCGTTACCTGATGGGTGTGGGCACGCCGGAAGACCTGGTTGCCGCGGTGCAGCGCGGCATCGACATGTTCGACTGCGTTATGCCCACGCGCAATGCCCGCAACGGGCACCTGTTTACCTCTACGGGCGACATCCGCATCCGCAATGCCGAACACCGCGCCAGCGAGAAACCCCTGGATGAGGAATGCGACTGCTACACCTGCAAACATTACAGCCGCGCCTACCTGCACCACCTGGACAAGACCAATGAAATCCTCGGCTCGCGCCTGAATACCTGGCATAACCTGTATTATTATCACGGGTTGATGCGCGGACTTCGCGATGCCATAGAGAACCGGCGCCTGGCGGCTTTCGCGGCTGATTTTCATGCCAAAAGACGAAAGTGATTTTGCCACAGAGAACACAGAGGACACAGAGAAAAGCGGGAATCTCCATATCCCTGCAAATTTTCTTGTTGCGGTGATGCAATCTGGTGATGACTTATGACAACGTCAACTGACACGCTCAGAAACGCCGTTGCTTTTGTACGCGACAACCACGCCTGGATGCTGGTAGCGGCCGCATTATTGCTGTTGTCGACCGATACCCTGTCCCTGGTCCCGCTGGCAATGATGGCGGCGCTGGGGATTTACCGGGTCGGGCGGGAGCCACAGTCGATATACCGTGACAGGACGCAGCGGGTTTTGCTGTTACTGTTCTTATGCCTGTGGCTGCCGCAACTTGTTTCGCTGGTCGGCGCGGTGAACCTGGAACGCTCGGCGAGAATCGCCTTGTTATACCCCCTGTACCTGTTTTGCGGGATCTTCATCCTGCGCGAACTAGGCCGCCCCGGCAATCTCACGCGCCTGTCCCTGGCGCTGCTGCTCATTGTCGTTTTCTGGTGCGTGGATGCGCTGGTCCAGTACGCCACGGGAACAAACCTGCTCGGGTACCCCTACCAGGACGGCATGTTGAGCGGCATGTTCTACCCGAAGCTGCGCCTGGGCATCATTCTTGCCGTGCTGGTGCCCATTGCCCTGGAGACCGCCAACAACGTCAACAGGGATAACGTCAACAGGGACAGCCTTTATCCCTGGCTGCTGCTGATCCCGTTCACGGTGGTGGTGGTGCTGAGCGGCAGGAGAAGCGCGTGGCTCATGCTGCTTATCGGTTTATCCGCCTACCTGCCCCTGGTCTTTATCTCCCTGTCCTCCAGGGCAAGGTATATCATCGCGGGCGCCTTGTGCGTAGCAGTAGTGCTGGTCGGGACGGTGTTTTACAAGAGCCCGGACATCAATCGCCGCATCGTGCTGCTGACCGGCATTCTGGGTAGCGAATACCAGGCCGAACGGGCGACCTCCATGCGCACGCCGATATGGGATACGGCCGGGAACATGTTTCGGGACAACTGGCTGAACGGGGTCGGGCCGAGAGGTTTCCGCTACGCATACAGGGACTATGCGGAAGATGACAACTACTTCGTGCGCCAGGGGCAGGACGGCCAGACCCACCCGCACCTGGTGTTCCTGGAGATCGCGGTCGAGACCGGGGTGATAGGGCTGATCGGGTTTATCCTGTTCTATCTCGTCATACTGCGATACTGGTGGCGGGGCAGGCATTCCACGATCAACGGCGCCTGGACCGCGGCACTGCTGGCCGCGACCTTTCCGTTGAATGCGCACCTGGCTTTTTACGGTTCCTACTGGAGCGGTTTCCTGTGGCTGCTTATCGCCTGCGTGCTGGCCGCGGTTCTGCCCCGGCAGAGTTAAGCGGGGACGGATTTCAAATCCGTCCCCTCTCGTGTGCGCACACTTTCATACAGGTTTTCAAATTCCGGGATCACCTGGCCGGCGGCGTAGCGTTCCCGGAAAGACGTCCATGCCGTTAGCGCCCGCTGCCGGCGCCCGTCCGGGTCGCTGATTGCCGTTTCCAGCGCGGCGGTCAGCGCATCCTCATCTGCATCGCAAAGCCAGGCGCTGTCGTTATCCAGGATTTCCACCGGGCCGTGGCATTTTGTCGCGATGATGGGTATGCCGCAGGCCATTGCCTCCAGCACTGCGATGCCGAAAGGTTCATACCTGGAGGGCAGCACGAACAGGTCGCCCTGGAGCAGGAAGCTGCGTATATCATCCTGCCAGCCGGCAAAACAGACCTTCTCGCCCAGGTTCAGTGCCGCAGCGAGGTCCGTGAGCCGGCGCCGCTCGGCGCCGTCCCCCGCGAGATAGAGGCGAATATTCTCACCCGCCAGCCGGCCGAAGCTGCGCAGCAGCAGGTCAAAGCCTTTTTTATGCACGAACCTGCCGTGCGCCACTATTTTCCTTACTTCCGGTCGGCAGTTGATTCCGGTTACAGGGGAGAAACTGGAGAAATTGGGAATCAACCGGATCTTCCCGGCGGCAATGCCCCGGTTCGCCAGGTAATCCCGTTGCGCCCGGGTGGTAGGGACAAAAACGGTTGCGTTCCGGAAATATTTCAGGTCCACGAAATCATGGGTGTGGGCAACCAGCGGGATGTTGAGTTGGCGCGCTGCCGGACCCGCCAGGTGGGCCGCGCGTCCCAGTGACGTTTGTATGATATCCGGTGCGAAATCCCGGACCAGTTTCAGGATGTTCCGGGGCGCCAGCGGATCCCACGGACCCAGCACCCGGACCGACCCGCATTGCAGGTTCGCCCGCTTTTCAAGGCGCAGCGCGGCCTTGGAGCGAACATTGGAGATAGCGAGGACCTCATGGCCGCGGCGCGCCAGGCCGTTGGTCAGGTCCACGTAGAACCTTTCCGCCCCGCCGAACTTCCTGGCGAGCATGATCACGCAAATCTTCATCCTGCCCTGGTCAGTGTCCGAGGAAGGTATGGAATACCCCATTGGGGTCATATTTGTTTTTTACCGCTTGTATTTTCTGCCAGTTTGCCTGGCTGAAGGAACGCTCGGAGCGCGTCGGACTCGCCTCAAGATCGGCCTCGCTGACGAAATGGCCCGCGGACAGCGGCGCCAGTATCTCCTGCGTCCGCCTCATCCAGGCGATGTTCTGCTCGTCCTCGTTTTCATCCATCCAGAATGAGTAGGGTGAGAGGAACGTGAGGCGTCGCATGGAATATGCCGTATCGGGGAGGTGGATTGGTTTGGGTTTGACTTCGCACAACACGTTTGACATCGGCGATGGCGCAGTGGCGAAGTGGTCGACATATTTCTCCATGACATCCCGCATGGAGATATCGAAATAAAACGTGTCTGCCGCAGTCCGGCATGGAGGGAAGGAAAGATCGACCAGGTTGAACAGGTCATCGAACATGACAGGTTTGACCTCGTCCGACATGATCGGTTTTGCCGCGGGACGGGTTGCGGATATGGGTGAGAGGAGTTCCCGCGCCTCTTTCTCCGTGTCGGCAAATGCGACCGCGGTCACATTAACAACCTTGCTTGCGCCGTCTGCCGGTTCCGGCAGACCCAGCAGGAACATGAACAGTTCCACCTTATCACCCAGGGCCAGACCGACCTCCGGCAGCCATTCGGAGACGGCCAGGGTATCCTGCAACGGCCAGGTATGGCTGCTCAGATGAATCGCCCGGGGTAGTGGATACAGTTTCAGGTGATAGTTCGTCACTACTGCCGGAAACCCGGGGCCGGACCCGCGCGCGGCCCAGAGCAGGTCGGGATGGTTTTTTTCATCAACGCGTACCGGTTCCCCGTCTGCCGTGACCGCCTCAAGCCCCAGCACGCTGTTACAGGCAGCCCCGCCCCATGAACCCCAGTTCCAGCCCTGTCCGCCGCCCAGCAGGTACCCTCCCAGGGGCACGGTACTGCAGTGGGCCATGGGGAATCCCAGACCCTGCCGGCCGAGCACTGCCGCCAGTTCCCGGGCATATATTGCCGGACCGACGACAGCCGTTTTGTTTTCGGCATCGACCGCAAGGTCACGAAAACGGCTCATGTCCAACACGATGCCTCCGTCACGGACTGAGGAATGGACCCAACTATGGCCGCCGGTGCGGATGCTTGTTTTCATACTGTTCTGACCGGCAAACTTCACGGTGCTGATTACGTCTTCCAATGATGTTGCCTGGACTATCGCGCCCGGCGTGCGGTCCGTCTTACGCAGTTGCCAGATCAGGTTGCGCCGCCGTTCGGCATAAGATTCATGGTCCCTGGTAATCACGTCTCCGGCGATTTTCGCTGCCAGGTCACTGAAAGTTTTGTTACCCGGGGAGGGCGCGGAGCAACCGCCAAATGAAAAAAAAGCGGCAAAACCGGCGGCTAACCGGCTGGCCAGAACAGAGAATTGACGACGGGACAATTGTTTGATGATCATGGGACACTCCCGCTGAATCAGCTTGCCGGGCTATGATATATTATCATGCCCGAATATTTGAGAAATCAGCAATGCCGGATTTTATCGAAATCGTCGACGTCAGCCCCCGCGACGGCCTGCAGAGCCAGCCGGTGGCATTAAGCGTCGGGCACAAACTGGAATTGATTAACCGGCTCACAGACGCCGGCGTCCGGCGCCTGGAAGTGGCCAGTTTCGTCAATCCGAAACGGGTCCCGCAGATGGCGGACGCGGAAGAGGTGGTGCGCGGCCTGCCGCAGCGGGACGACGTGTCATATATCGGCCTGGCGCTGAACCTGCGCGGTTTCGAACGGGCCATGGCCTGCAACATCGATGAAGTAAAATGCGCAGTGGTGGCCTCTGATACGTTCAGTATGCGCAACCAGGGCGCCACCACGGAACAGACCATGGAACTGGTCGCGAAGATTACCAGGGAGGTTGAGGCCGCCGGCATCGGCAAGGCCGTGACGATCAGCGCCGCGTTCGGTTGTCCCTTCGAGGGCGAAATGCCGGTGGAGAAAGTCGTAAACCTGGTGCAGCGTCTCGCCGCAATGGGGTATCCCGAAATTTCCCTGGCGGACACCATCGGCGCCGCCGGCCCTTCAGACGTTGCCGCCATGATAGGTCGCATAAGGAAGCTTGAACCGGAACTGGTCCTGGGCTGCCATTTCCACAACACCCGCAATACCGCAGTGGCGAACACCTACGCAGCTATCCAGGAAGGCGTCAGGTCCTTCGATGCGAGCTGCGGCGGCGTGGGCGGTTGCCCGTTCGCCCCCGCGGCGACCGGCAACGTGGCGACGGAAGACCTGCTGTACATGATCCACCGCATGGGTTTTGAGACCGGCATCGACATCAGCAAAATCATCGAGACCGCAAAATGGCTGGAAGGCCCGCTGGGCGCGTCCATGCCGGCCATGCTCACCCGCGCCGGGGTATTTCCCGCTGCGAAAACTGCTTGATGCGGTATTTTTTCACGATCGAATACGATGAATTGAACGCCCTCTGACCGACCAACTGTTTCATCATCACAGCCATTCCTGAGAGAGTGTTACACACTCCCAACTCGGAGAGCCTCCTTTTCTTGGCGATGTAATGGCAGGCTTGAATGGTAAATCAAAAGGAACTGGTGCATAAAATGATAAATATATAGTGATCATAACAGAATAATGTTATAATCAATATATGATTCACTCATTTTCAGTAACAAACTACCAGTCGATACGTGAGGAGGCAATCCTTGACTTGCGGATTCCTAAAACTGCTCCGGACCTGCCGCGTTTTCGTAAGAGCGCGGTAAGATCGGATATCAGACTCCCTTCAGTCGTTATATTAATGGGCCCGAACGGGTCGGGTAAGACAACGTTACTCAGAGCGTTAATCACCGTTCTCCGGATAATATGTAATCCATGGCTTTCTCAAGAAATTCCGGTCAAGGCCATTGTTCCCTTTTTTTCAAAGACAACCCGGCAAGAACCGACCCGATTTTGTGTAGAGTTTGAAGCGAACTGGTTGAGACCAAACGAATTAATAAGCCTGTTTCGTTATGAACTTTCCATACAGGACAAACAGATCATATATGAAGCCCTGTTCCACTTTCCCAAAGGACGCCCGCGCCGTCTTTTTGAACGTGGCAAGCCGGGGGAAACCATCTATGTTTCAGACGAATTCGGGATGAAGCCCAAAGACGAACGTCTGAAGGCAGTTCCGGAAGATGCCTCGGTAATAGGCACACTTGCCATGCTTAACGTACCCTTGGCAAGGACGATTGCGGCGCGGTTGAATAATCCTTTGTTAACGACCAACCTCCTCCATCACAAAGGTTGGATGCCTACGGCGGAAACCGTAGCCAGCATGATGATTGATCCCAATGTGCGAGAGCAATTCATACAGGAAATTCAGCGTAGCGACCTGGCAATAAAAGATGTAAGTGTTACGGGTAATGGCGGTGGAGTAAAAGAGATTTTGTTCGAGCACCATGGACTTGATTCGCCAATACCGTATGCCCTCGAGTCAGGCGGAACCAGGCGTTTAATGCTGCTGTTGCCTCAACTCCATATAGCACTGAATAACAGTTATCCTTTTGTCATCGACGAAATCGATGGTGACCTGCATGTTGACATCGTCAACGAGATAATTCACCGGTTTCAATCTCGCGAAACAAACCCGCGTAACGCACAACTATTCGTAACGTCCCACAATGTCGGTTTACTCGACGATCTGGAGAAAGAAGAGCTTTTCATCGTAGAGAAAGGTGAAGATAGCGGTACACGCGTACACGGCGCACAAGACATACAAGGACTGCGTCGGGATACCAGACTCTATCCCAAGTATCGCGCCGGGGTGCTCGGCGGGCTGCCGAATATCGGCTGAAGTACAGTGCGTCGCCGCCCCTCGGTCAAACCCAGGCGCGCAATATTTATTGGTGTTGAGGGAATAAGCGACCAAGCATTTGTGGTGTTTATCGGAAGATACTGTGAACGAAAAGGGTTGCACCTACATTTGGACGTCAAATCGGCTGGTGGAGGCGATTCGGTAACCGTTGTTGAAGCTGCGGCCCGATATGTATCAAAGCGTTCAAATTACAGGGAGCAACTAGTATTGCTTGATAATGACCGTATTGAGCAGGATAAGAGGGCGGGACGCAATGCAGAGGTTGTCGCTGTCGCAAACAGTTTGGAAATAATCATGTTAACCCCAAACCTTGAGGGATTATTGGTTAGGTTACATTCAGGTCAAGAGCGGAGACAGGTCAGGTCACAGGACGCGTTGAAAGAGTTAAAGAAAGTCTGGCCGGAATACGGTAAACCGCCGACGGCAGATCAATTAGATCAACGCTTCCACGTACCTGATCTGCTAAGAGTTGCTCAGCACGATGAACATCTGCAAAGATTGCTTGAAATCCTTGGGTTTTTTCACTTTTAGAGAGGCATCATGGCGCAAACTAAAATAGTGGTTTCAATTGATGAATAAATACTTCTTGTAGCTTGGTTTGATTGTTAATTGACGGTTAATTGACGGAAAAGCCTGGAAATTTCTTAACTGTTTAATTTAAAGGGAATTTTTTAATTGATGGTTAATTGATAGAAATAGCCGTGTGTAGCATCAAGTGAGTCTGTTAATAAACACTGGAAAAAAGCCGACACGACGGATACCTGAAGACGGATTTGTTTAAAAAATCCCGGTAATTTACTTGACTGATACTTGCAGGATTAAGAAAGAAATTCACTAACCATTTGATTAAAAATAATATTTTTACTTGCCGGGTACTTGATTTTATAAGCTTCAAAGCAGGCGAAGAAGATTCTTATCTTGACTTAAAGATAGCAGCGTGAAAGGCAAACCAAAAGGAATTGGGGCATAATAGTCTTTGGATATTTTGCGCCTTCGGCAAAGTACAATATTGCAGTGACGTAGAAATTGAACATGCTACTGGGAAGGACACAAGTATGAACGCCATCCGATCAAATGATTCCCTGACCAAGCTGGTGCATGAGTTATGTGAACTCCCGCACGAAGCCGAATGGGTGGAGTTTAAACAAAATAATGCTGAGCCGAAGAAAATCGGTGAGAATATTTCGGCACTGGCCAACTCGGCAGCCTTGAAGGGAAAAACATCCTCTTATGTAGTGTGGGGTATCCGCAATGAGGATCATGCTGTGGTTGGTACGACCTTTGTTCCGTCGCAGACACGAGTTGGCAACGAAGAACTCGAGAACTGGTTACTACGTCTCCTGGAACCGAACATAGAGTTTCAATTCTTTTCGGTCAGCATAGACGAACAGCCAGTCGTTATACTTGAAATATCAAGATCAGCCCACCAACCCGTGCGTTTCCAGGGCACGGAGTTCCTACGGGTTGGCAGCTACACGAAAAAACTGAAAGAGTTTCCGGAGAAAGAACGAGAACTATGGCGCATCTTTGACCGGATACCTTTCGAAGATGCCGTAGCAGCTGAACAAAAAAAGGATGTCGAGGTCCTGGAACTGCTCGACTATCCCTCCTACTTTGACTTACTGAATATACCCTTGCCGGAAAACCGCGACGGTATCCTGTCTGCATTTGCTGATGATAACCTGATCAGGCGATGCGAAGCCGGAGGTTGGGATATTACCAACCTGGGTGCCGCGTTGTTTGCCAGGAAACTCGATAGCTTTCCGCGGCTGAAGCGCAAGGCTGTACGCGTGATTCAGTACAACGGCAGGGGCCGTATCAGCGCAACAAAAGAGCAAGAGGAAGTTAAAGGATACGCAAGTGGCTTTGAAGGTTTGATGAAGTATGTCACCGGATTATTGCCGGCAAATGAAGCCATCGGCCCGGCTTTACGCCAAACGTTACCCGCGTTCCCTGAGTTGGCAGTACGGGAACTCGTAGCAAACGCGCTCATTCACCAGGATTTCTTTGTTGCCGGCGCCGGGCCGATGGTGGAGATATTTGACGACCGTATCGAAATTACAAATCCAGGCGAACCGTTGGTGGATACTCAACGCTTTTTGGATACACCGCCGAAGTCTCGTAATGAAGCGCTGGCCTCGCTCATGCGCCGATTCCGTATCTGTGAGGAACGGGGCAGCGGTATTGATAAGGTTGTTCTTGAAGTGGAAATGGCGCAATTGCCAGCACCACTTTTCGAAGCGCCAGAGGGCTTTACCCGGTCAGTGCTTTTTGCACACAGACCCTTTACCGGCATGAACAGGAAAGATCGCCAGCGGGCTTGTTACCTGCATGCGTGCCTGAAGTACATAACGGGGGATTTTCTGACCAATGCGTCACTACGAGAACGGTTTGGTATTGAAGCCAAGAATAAAGCCAGTGTATCGCGTTATATCCGGGAGGCAATGGAAGCCGGTGTGATAAAACCGCATGACGATAGCACTTCACGGAGATGGATGAAATATGTACCTTTCTGGGCCTGATTTTAATTGACAACTAATTGAACAAAACCATCAAAAATTCATTAACTATATGATGAATAAGAAGTTTTTTAATTGATGGTTAATTGATAGAAAGGCGACTTTGAACTTCCGGGTTGCGGCAAAACAGATCATATTATTCACACTCCGATACTTCTATGATTTCCTGGTTAATGGCCCGAATATTAAGGAGTGACGCCAGGAAAATGCCGCCAGCCACGAGACGCCACCCTCGCTTAAGTTCGTCGAACGATTGCCTAAGCATCGCCCCACCCCTACCGGGATAGCGCATTACCCGGCTTTAGCCGGCGGCAGCAAGATTATATGAACCGACGGGAGAAAATACAATGCATCCTGTGTCCATGTACCTTCCTGGGTCTGATGTTTAATTGACAGATGATTGACGAAAAGCGCCAATTAATTGCTAACCGCCTGATCGATAAGAATTTTTTAAATTGATGGTTAATTGATGGAAACAGCCGTGTGCAGCCCTGTCGGCTGAAAAAACCGCGACGATTTACTTGCCGGGTACTTGACGATTCAGGGAATGACCTCCCCGACTACTCCGTTACCGGAGAGATCCCCTTGGGATCTTGTCATCGGGGAGGGACCTTTTTCGGTGAGAGCACTCCACGCTCCTGCGCCCTTTTCTTAACATTATAATAGCAGACCTGAAAGGTAAATCAAAAGTTGCTTGTAACTACTCACCCCCCTGTTCGTCATTCCCGCGCAGGCGGGAATCCAGTCAATAACATAGTCGCCGCAAGCGACACGTTATAAGGTGTCCCGCCGGGACAGGTTTTTTCACTGGATTCCCGCCTGCGCCGATGTGTGGACTCCTCCCCCCTTATCATGGTAGTTAAGGGGGGAGAAGCAATTTTGTTTAACCAACAACGAGGAGTCCACGATGAGAGATACTAACACAATCGGCATAGATTTAGCGAAGCACACGTTTCAGGTGTGCGTGGTCGACAAGCAGGACCGGATGGTGAGCAACCAGGCGATGGGCCGGACGGCGTTGTCGGCGTATTTAGTGCGTCAGGCGCCGGCCTTGGTGGTACTGGAGGCGTGCGGGGGTGCGCACTATTGGGGTCGCTTAGCGGAGTCGTTCGGTCATCAGGTGAAGATTCTCTCGCCGCGTTGGGTGTTGCCGTACCGTCAGGGCCACAAGACGGATGCGCGGGATGCGTTAGCGGTGGCCCGTGCGGGGCAGCGGGAGGAATTGCCGGGGGTGGGGTTGATGGGGGTGGAGCAACAGAGTCTGCAGTGTCAGAAACGCGTGGCGGAGCATCTGACGGACCAATTGACGGCGACGGGGAACATGCTGCGTGGGCTGCTGGCGGAGTTTGGGGAAGTGGTGCCGAAGGGGGAGGCGGCGTTACGGCGTGAGTTGCCGCGCGTGCTGGAGGAGGCGGAGAACGGGTTGCCGTTGTCGCTACGCCCGCTCTTGGCGCTGGCCTGGCAGTTATGGCAGGCGCAGTCGGCGGCGTTGCAGGAGGCGGAGCGGCAGTTGGCAGAGCAAGTGCGCGTGACGCCGGCGTGTCGGTCGCTGCTGACACTGGCCGGGGTGGGGCCCAAGAATGCGTTGGGGTTGTATATTGCCCTGGGGGACGGGCAGGCGTACCGGCATGGTCGGGCCGCGGCGGCCTGTATTGGCTTGACCCCCAAGCAGCACAGCAGTGGGGGCAAGGTGCGCCTGGGGTCGATTGGCAAGCGCAGCGGGGACAAACGCTTACGTGCCTCGCTCATTACCGGCGCCCATGCGGTACTCCAGGCGCTGGCGCGGCGGGAACCCCGTAATGACGTTGAGGTGTGGCTCAAAGACCTGGCGGCCCGGCGTGGCGCCGGGCGGGCGGCGGTGGCCCTGGCAAACAAAACCGTGCGTACCGCCTGGGCTATGCTGCGTTACCGGACGGAGTACGATCCGGGCCATGCCAACCAGCTGTCGGGCAACCCGCCGGCGGCAGTGGCCGCCGCCTGAACGGCCAGCCGGGAGAGAGGCGTCAGCGTTTATGTTATTTCCTTGCAAGACGGCACAACGTGATAGTGGTCAGACCCACCTTCAGGGACCCTGCTCATTCCCGCGGCGTGAGAACGCCGTTGCGCCGAAGAGGGCTGAAGGGGCGAACACATCTTGGGCCAGGGGTCGCACCCCAATCAGAGTCCGTATATACGACCGCAGTCTGCCTTCACTATCGATTCGTGCCTACTTGCAAAACGGGAGGAGTCCATATAGGGAATGACGAGGGGAGCGCGGGAAGGACGAACGAGGAGAAGTGCAGGAAGGACAAGTGGGGGGTGAGTAGTTACAGTTGCTTGTCTGTTATTACCGGTCGCGTCGGATTGATTTGTTTTGCGGAATTGTTGCGGTATATTGGCAGGCTTACTGATACTCAGGCAACAACAAGATTATAATGACGGTTCAGCATTTATATAAGTACGGGGCCATTAATGAGTATTCCGAGTGTTTATTTGCTACCCCGTCCGTTTGGTTCTCACCGCCGAGTCAACTTAATGATCCGTTTGAATGCCGACCGTATTTCACTTTTGGTGATGATAGAACTCAGCACATCGAAACACTGAAACGTGAACTGCGTCGGCGATATCCAGCATCCGGCGATGCTCACATTACCGCGATGGCTACCTCAATCCATATCGAAAGTAGATCCAAAAATCCCGAAACATGGGAGGGGGGATTACGAAACCACTTTCGTCAGCGTCTTCCAAACGCTGTCGCGTTATATTGTCTCTCATCAAAACCAGATGACATCCTGATGTGGTCACATTATGGTTCTTGTCATTCAGGCTTCTGTTTGAAATTCGAGGCTACTGCCTACACGCCATTTTTTGGTAGAGCGCAAGAAGTTCAATATTCCGAGGATTTACCTATCGTAGATGTTTTCAATACTCCGATTAATGAACAAATTGACCTTGTTTTTCTTACCAAATTTTCAGGTTGGTCCTATGAGGAAGAATGGCGAATCATCGATCATGATACTGGTCCCGGACTAAAGGAGTACCCGTCAGAGTTGCTTACCGGCGTGATTTTCGGCATAAAAATGCCGCAAGAGGATAAAAACAGAATTCGTGATTGGATTAATCACGGTGGTCGAGAGGTCATTTTCTACCAAGCTGAACTTAACGAAAAAAAGTTCGCTATAGAAATACAACAAACCGGATGATGCTTAATCAAGTCTTTAACCAGAAGCCTTACAACAGACTTTTTCAGAGCGCAAGTATTGAAAGGCCCAACAAAAGAAGCGGCTGAACAATAGATTGCCGAATACAATAAAGCTGTGAGAAAGATTCCCAAGGAGAACAATAACTGATGCCTACTCTGCACTGGTTGACGCGGGATAAAGATATTCGCGCTGCGGCAAGCGTGCCTTACCGGTTGTTGCAGGAAACGTCCGAGTTATCGGCGGGCGGGGCGGAAGCGGGCAATTTGCTGATCCAGGGGGATAACCTGGAAGCCTTGAAGGCGTTGCTGCCGTTCTACGCCGGGCAGGTGAAATGTATCTGCATTGACCCGCCGTACAATACCGGTTCGGCCTTCGAGCATTATGACGACAACCTGGAGCATACGCAGTGGTTGGCCCTGATGTGGCCGCGCCTTGAGTTGTTACGCGATTTGCTGGCGGAAGATGGTTCAATCTGGATAACTATTGATGACGACGAAGCTCATTACTTGAAGGTAATTATGGATGAAGTTTTCGGGCGCAATAATTTTGTCGCAAACGTGGTATGGCAAAAGAAATCGTCTCCCCAGGCTAACTCAATCTGGTTATCTGATAGCCATGATCATGTTTTGGTTTTTGCAAAAAATAAAAATTTTTGGAAACCAAACCTGTTGCCGAGAACTTCAATATCAGACTCCAGATATTCGAATCCAGATAACGACCCGCGAGGTCTTTGGACTTCAAGTGATTTTACAATTAGTCTGACCGGGGGTCAGCGTGGGGCGCAATACGCCAAAACTGGTGAAAGTAATAACATTTATGAAATTGTTACCCCCTCTGGCAGAAAATTATGGCCGACAAAGGGAAGATGTTGGACGACGATTGAATCGAGGTTCAAAGAATTAGTAATAGATAACCGAATTTGGTTTGGAAAAAAGGGGAATAACATTCCGCGGTTAAAACGATTTCTTTCCGAAGTGCAAGAAGGGATTGTTTCCATGACCATCTGGCCAAGAACTGAAGTGGGGGATAATCAAGGTGCCAAGCGTGAAGTTGTACGGATTAATTCCGACGAGGTTTTTGCAACACCAAAACCGGAAGCTCTTATAGAGAGGATTCTAATTCTTTCCACCAACCCCGGCGACCTCGTCCTCGACTCTTTTCTAGGTTCCGGCACCACGGCAGCCGTGGCCCACAAAATGGGTCGCCGTTACATCGGTATCGAAATGGGCGAGCATGCCGTTACCCATTGCCGGCCGCGCCTGCAAAAAGTCATTGATGGTGAGCAGGGCGGTATTTCCAAGTCAGTGAATTGGCAGGGTGGCGGTGGTTTCCGGTTCTACCGGCTTGGACCTGCCGTGTTCGACGAGACAGGGCAGGTTACACGCGACATAGACTTCAAGGTACTGGCCGCCCACGTCTGGTTCAGCGAAACCAAACGTCCGTGGGACGGAACAGGCGAATCGCCGTTGCTGGGTCTGCATGACGGGCGCGCTTATGCCTTGTTGTATAACGGTATCCTCGGTGACAGGCGGCCGGCCGGCGGCAACGTGCTTATACGTGCGACACTGGACCGGATTCGTCATGAGATTGCTCGATTGAATACCGGCTTTGACGGCCGGTTGACGATTTACGGCGAACAATCACGCCTGGCGCCGACGACACTGGAACGGGAAAATATCGTTTTCAAACAAATGCCTTACGACCTGAAGGCGCAGACCTGAGCGGTATGCAACTCAAACAATACCAGACGGACACACTGGCTATCCTCCAGCGCTTCTTTGAGGAGGCCCGCCTCGCCGGGCCGAAGGCTGCTTACGAGGTAATAGTCAGCGAACCGGAGCTGGTGGTCCGGCTTGGTCGCTATGCCGGCGCATACTCACCGTTGAAGGAATTGCCCGGTGTGCCTTACGTCTGTCTGCGCCTGCCCACCGGAGGCGGGAAGACCCTGCTTGCGGCCCATGCCGTCGCGGTGGCCCGCGACGCCTGGACCGAGAAAGATCATCCGCTGGTCCTCTGGCTTGTGCCGTCAAACACCATCCGCCGCCAGACCGTTGAAACATTGAAGAACACCGGCCATCCCTACCGGCGGGCGCTGGACGATGCGTTTGACAGGCGGGTGAGGGTATTTGATATTGCTGATTTTACCCAGGTTCGGCCACAGGATCTCAGGGCTGACTGCTGCATCGTCGTGGCAACGATTCAAACCCTGCGCGTGTCAAATACCGAGGGCCGCAAGGTCTATGCCCACCATGAAGAACTGGAACCCCATTTTTCTGCTTTGTCCGGACATGCGCCGGGACTGGAAACGCTTGCAGAAGGCGGTGTCAAATTCTCTTTTGCCAACCTGATGCACTTGCATCAACCGTTGATGATCGTGGATGAGGCCCATAATGCGGTGACCGGCCTGACCCGCGAAATGCAACAGCGGGTGAATCCCGCGGCGATTATTGAATTCAGCGCCACGCCCCGTTCCAAGTCGAATATCCTGTACAGCGTCAGCGCGCAGGAACTCAAACGGGCGCAGATGATCAAGCTGCCGATCATATTATCGGAGCACGATAGCTGGGAGAACGCGGTGAACGGCGCGATTGCCGCCCGCTCTTCCCTGGCCGAGAAAGCCTGGGACGACCCCGGCCAAATCCGTCCGATTGTCCTGTTCCAGGCGCAACCGAAAAACCAGGAGGTGACTGTCAAAGTCCTGAAGGAATACCTGGTGGAAGTTGAACAGATACCGGAAGACAAGATCGTCGTTGC
Organism: Gammaproteobacteria bacterium; assembly: GCA_965204045.1. Classification (GTDB taxonomy): domain Bacteria; phylum Pseudomonadota; class Gammaproteobacteria; order Eutrophobiales; family Eutrophobiaceae; genus JAAXHV01. The sequence continues at coordinate 1,272,583 of CBDBDW010000002.1, read as the reverse complement.
TACCGGCGTTCAACGGGAACTGGATGGCGTCGATTTGTTTGACCCGCGTTGTCCGATTGAATACGTCATCACCGTTCAAGCTTTGAAGGAAGGTTGGGACTGCTCTTTTGCCTATATCTTTTGTTCCGTATCCCGTGTTCGCAGCGCGGTGGACGTGGAACAACTCCTGGGTAGGGTCCTGCGGATGCCCTATGCCGAGAGGCGTAAAGCCAGGGAGTTGAACCAGGCTTATGCCTTTCTTACGGAAGCCGACTTTGCCGAAGCTGCCCGTACCCTGGTCGATAAACTTATCGCCATGGGTTTTGAAGAAGACGAAGCCAATGAAAATATCGAGTATGTACGGCCGGGATTTGAATTTGGCGAGGAAGGTGAGTCAGAGGAGGTGGAGGAGACGCCTGACTTGACGTTCAGCTACACGCTGACGGAAACACCCGAAATGTTGGCTGCTTTGCAGGACGCCGAACAGCATGGCGTAACCGTGCGCGAGACCACTGCCGGTACTGTGGAGATTGAAGTTGCCGGCCCGATAGACAGGGAGGTTGAGCAACTGATCTATGACGCCATCCCGGTGGCGGAACGTCATGGGGTTGCCGAAGCGATTAAGTCCTATCAAGATCGGGTACAACGCCGGTGGTCGCCAGCCAGGCGTAGTGAAGTATTCAATGTTCCGGGCCTCGCCACGCAAATCCAGGGTGAGTTGAAGTTTGCGGACACGGACCTGCTCATGGAGCATCACGATTGGTCATTGCTTGATCATCCGGCCAGGTTGAAGGAGAGCGAGTTTGCAATCCGTGAGACCGCTCGCAGTTTTGAGATTGATCTTGACGGCAAGCGCGTGACCTACCAGTTCGCCAGGGAGCAGGAGCAGTTGGGACTGGACGTTGACGTGGAAGGCTGGACGCAGGAGGGGCTTGTCCAGTGGCTGGACCGGCAGGTGCGCCAACCCGACGTTGGCCAGGCCGAACTGCAGAAGTGGTTGTCTGGTCTCACGACCTACCTGCTGAATACCCGCCAGTTGCACATAGCCGCGTTGATGCGTTGTAAATTCATTCTGGCCCGAAGGATTCGAGACAAAATTGACGAAATTCGCCGGCAGGAGCGCAATAAGGTTTACCAGCAACGCCTTTTTGCGCCCGGAGCGAAAGCAGAGGTTTCTTTCGACCACGTATTTGCGTTCCGGGATGGCATGTACCGGGGTCATCGCCTCTATCGCGGACAGTGGAAGCCGGTCAGACATTTCCTGGGTCCCGACCAGGTTCCGGATTTTGACGGCAAGCGCGGAGGCGAGGAGGAACAGTGCGCCCAGGTTATCGACAGCCTGCCGGGGCTGAAATACTGGATTCGCAACGTGGCGCGGGATCCGGCTTCGTTCTGGCTACCTACTGCCACGGGTAAATTCTACCCGGATTTCGTCGCGCAGATGGAAGATGGACGCCTGCTTGTGGCTGAATATAAGGGCGCGCATATTGCCGAAGGCACGGAAACCGCCGAAAAACGGGCTATTGGCGCACTGTGGCAACGCAAAAGCGAAGGCAGGGGCATTTTTGTTGTAGTTGAGAAAAGTGTTAATGGGAGGGATATGCGTCAACAATTGCTGGACAGTATCAGACAATAATGCTCCTTGAATAATAAGGAAGTTGTGTCAACTGGATTCCCGCTTTCGCGGGAATGACGGAGGAGGAACGGGAATGACGGAGGAGGAACGGGAATGACGGAGGAGGAACGGGAATGACGGAGGAGGAACGGGAATGACGGAGGAGGAACGGGAGTGGCGGCGGGGTGCAGGAATGACGAGCGTCGTCTGGATTCCGGCTTTCGCCGGAATGACGGATGAAGGTCATTGGATGACAGAAGCAACTTCACATCATCTGCTTTTGCAACTCTATCAGGTAGTCAATCTCCTCCTCGGTGTTGAAGAAATGGGCGCTGATGCGCAGGTTGCCGATGCCGCCCAGGGTGCGCATTGAGATCTTGATCGGTTTCATACAACGGCCCGGGGCTGCGCAGCGCTCGAAAAAGGCCTTGTCCTTGTCGTAATCGCCCGTAGTGTAGGTGATCAGGCCGTGGCGTTTCTTCGGGTCGGTGGGGCAGGTCACCCGGCAGCCGATTTCCTCCAGCCTGTCGATGGTGTAGGCGCCCAGGCGCCGCACCCGTTCCTCGACGTTTTTGATGCCGATCTTCTCGTAGAACTTCAGCGTCGCCACCCAGCCGAACAGCGAGGGGCCGATGGTGGTGTCCTGTGAAAACCGGTTGGCGTTGTTCACCGGGGGATAGGACCAGCTTGCCATGTTGTCGTGGTCCCTGTCCGCGAACGGGATGGGGCCTGGAATGTCCGCCCAGATGTAATTGCGGTAGCGGGCGTCTATGCGGTCCATGACGGAACGCTTGATATAGAAGATGCCGGCGCCCTCCGGGCCGCATTGCCACTTGTAGGCGCCCGATAACAGGAAGTCGACGCCGTCGTCCTTGACGTCAATGTCCACTGCGCCCAGGGTCTGCATGGCGTCGTCCAGCACCAGCGCCCCCCGGGCATGGGCAATCCGGCATACCTCTTTCATATCGAAGGTGAACCCGCAAAAAGCCGCAGTGCGATCCACGATCACCATCCGGGTATTGCCGTCCACCAGTTTTTCCATGTCTTCCATGAGTATTTCACCCCCGACGTTGCGCACGACCCGGATCTCGATGCCGTAGCGCCGCCGCAGGTCCTGCAGGATATAGGGAATGGACGGGTAGGACAGGTCCGTGATCACCACGTTGTCGCCCTCGGACCATTCCATCATGTTGTAGAGGATCAGGTTTGCTGTGATCGCCGGTCGGTAGGCATTGGTGACCTCGTCCTTGTCGGCATTAATGAATGCCGCGCTAAGGCGGATGCTCTCATCCCACTTGGCCAGCAGGAACGGATGCGTTGCGATGTCCGCGGCGGGTATATCCTCCATGCGGCCGTACTCGACGAAGTTATAAAAGTCGCGCACTGCGTCCAGCCAGTAATTGCCCGGCACCATCTGGTCGGCCGCGTTCAGGTAGACCCAGTGCTCCAGCAGTTTGAATTCGGCGCAGATTTCGTCCAGGTGGTCGTCTATATAGTTGTTGTTCATATCCGGTTGTCTGTAAAATCAACAATTATAAGGAAAAAGACGACATCGATATGCATTGATTTCGTCACAAGTGACTATTGGGATATTTACCGGGTAAATATTGGGGACAGACTTCAAGTCTGTCCCCGCCTGCATACCGCTTACTTATAAAGAGCAGTCTTTTTGAAATGACCCACACAACCACACGAGAAAAATGGTCCTCCCGCACCGGGTTTATCCTGGCCGCGATAGGGGGGGCAATCGGTCTCGGAAATATCTGGAAGTTCCCTTACATGGCCGGGTCCAGCGGCGGCGGCGCTTTTGTCATCGTTTACCTGTTCGCAGTCGCCCTGGTCGCCATTCCCATCCTGGTTGCCGAGTTGATGCTGGGCAGGTACGGCGGGCAGAGTCCGCCCACCGCCATGCTGTTGAACGCGGAGAAGGAAAACCGGTCCCGCTGGTGGTCCGGCGTGGGTTGGATCGGCGCCGGCGCCGGGTTCCTGATCCTCGGCTTTTACAGCGTAATCGGCGGCTGGGTGCTGGACTACGCGTATGGGTCGATGCGCGCGGGGTTTTCCGGAGTCGGCCCGGACGAGGCGCAGGCGCGCTTTGCCGGCCTGCTGTCGGATCCGCTGCGCCTGCTGCTGTGGTTTAGCGTGTTCCTGGGGCTGACCGGTCTTATCGTCAGTAGCGGACTCCGGAAAGGTATCGAGCGGGCGACCGGGGTCCTGATGCCGGCGCTGTTCATCATGTTGCTGGCCCTGACTGTGTACAGCGCTGTTGCGGGAGACATGGCAGCCGGACTCAGGTTTCTCTTTGCCGTGGACTTCGGACGGATCAACCCGGAGGTCATGCTGTCGGCGGTGGGGCACGCGTTTTTTTCCGTCGGTGTCTCCATGGGTTTGATGATGGCTTACGGCGCCTACATCCCCCGGGAAATATCCATCCCCAGGACCGCAGTCGTCATTGCCGGCGCCGATACGCTGGTCGCCATCGTGGCCGGTGTGGCCATCTTTCCACTGGTGTTCGCGAACGGCCTGGAACCGGGGGAAGGGCCGGGCCTGATCTTCGTCACCCTGCCTGTCGCGTTCGGCAACATGCCGGCCGGGGGCCTGTTCGGCGCCTTGTTTTTCCTGCTGTTGCTGTTTGCCGCGGTCACCTCTTCCATCGCCATCCTGGAACCGGCAGTGGCCTGGGTGGAGGAGCGGCGCGGCATGACCCGCAGGAAGAGCGCGGCAGTCACGATTTCCGCCCTCTGGCTACTGGGCCTCGGCAGCATGCTCTCATTCAACATCTGGGAACAGGTCAGACCCATCGCCGGCTTGAACATATTTGAACTGATGGATTACCTGACGGCGAACCTGATGATGCCGATAGGCGGCATGCTTATCGCCATCTTTGCCGGCTGGTTCATGCGGGACAGCGCCCTGGCGGATGAATTGCGCATAAACACGCCCTGGCTTTTCCGAACCTGGCGGTTCCTGATCAGGACCGTGACGCCGCTGGCCATAGCCGGTATACTCGTGACAAACCTGTTTTAGTATTCGACCATGTCCTACGAAGTCATAAAGTTTATCCATGTCCTGCTGCTGGTTTTCTGGCTGGGGACCGACGTCGGCGTATTACTTCTGGCCAGGAAGTTCCGCGATGCAAGCCTGTCCGTGGAGACGCGCCTGACGTTGCTGCGCATGGCGATGGTCATCGATACCCTGCCGCGCATCTGTTTCATTGTAATGCTGCCTGCGGGGGTGCACCTGGCCAATGCCGCCGGGTTGCTCAATGTCGATATACCGGGCCTGGTTGGCCTGTGGCTGCTTGCCGCGGTCTTGCTGACGGTCAACATGTCTGCGGCGAAACATATCGGCACTCCCCTGGGGGCCAGGCTGCAACGTCTCAACTGGGCCGGCCTGGGTATTGCCGGGCTGCTGCTTATCGTTACCGGGCTGGCCTCGATGATCAACGGTACACCGGACATGGTTTCCTGGCTGGCTGCCAAGATCGTCATTTACGGCCTGGTCTACTGGTTTGCCATCGGCATAGACTGGATGTTCCTGCCGGTGGGCCGGTTAACGGCAGAACTGGCGGAAAAAGGATCATCGGAGGAAGTCGAGGCGGGCATTACCCGGACCGTGGACCAGACCATGTGGGCCGTGCTTGCAGTGTATGCTTCCACCCTCGCCGCGGCCTATATCTGCATAGCGAAGATCGATTTCCAGCGCCGGAGATCCGGGGTCAGAGAGAAGATTGGGGTCAGGTCGCACATTGCACACGTAGGGGTCTGTCGCAGCGCCACCCTCGCTTATCGGCGTGTGCAATGTGCGACCTGACCCCAGTCTTCTACTCTGACCCCTGAATTTGAAACTGTGCGTCAGGCGTGGCCTGGTCGATATCCAGGTACAGCTTCCATACGGGATTATTGCGATAGATCAACGATGATTCTTGCGAGAGCGGGTTGCGCAGAATTGGTGAATGGGACGACAGGTGGACTTTTGTCAACACTTTGTTGACGGGATTTAGTGGGATAAACAGGCATATAGTGGGACAGGTTTTACCTGTGATTTATCACAGGACCAGCGGGGGGTCTGGGGGGTAATTTGATGCCGGTTACCGCTGCCAAAATACGGGAGGCCCGGTCCGTGCGGCTCACGGATGCCCTGACAAAATGGGCATGTCCTGGCGATTTGACAGCACTTACAGGCCGCGTAGTAATCCGGCCACGAAACTGGTGTTGGTGGGTGACGGGCACGAGATAACGATCACCGACCACTTGTTCATTTTGCGGCGCAGAGGTCGCCGGGAGATAATTGCATCGGGCGGTGGCGCCATCGACCTGGTAATGGCGCTCACCGGGGCTACCTTCCGGGCCGCAGTCAGGGAGCTGACCATGCCTGGCGCCGATGGTGTAGAATGACGCCATGAGAATCACTATAGATGTTAATGATGAGGAGGTGAGGCGCGGGTTAACGCGTCTGAGGGTTGTCGCTGATGACATGACGCCGGCGATGCGTGTGATCGCCGAACATTTGGAGGCGGGAGTGGAGCGCCGTTTCCGGACGAAGACGGGGCCGGGCGGTCAGCTGTGGGATGACTTGAGTGATGTCACGAAGGCGCGGCGGAAGAAAAAGGGCCGGGTGCCGATCCAAAAGTTGGTGAGCAGCGGGAAGTTGAGGGACAGTTTCCATGCTGACTATGATTCTAATCGTGCGGTGGTCGGGACAGGGGTGGAGTATGCGAGCACTCACCAGTACGGCGCCGAGCGGGGTGAGTTCGGCAGTTTTTCGGTGGTTGCGCAGACCGTGCAAGGCAGGCGGCGCCAAGTGCGCCGCGGTGAGTCAGCGAAGCTGGCCGGCACGTTGGGGACCGAGCCGGCCAGGACGCAGGGCCGTCCCATCCCCTGGGGCGACATTCCGGCCCGCCCGTTCCTGGGGTTTGACGACAAGGACCGCTCAAACGTGTCGGATGTTATTATGGATCACTTGGAACGGTCATTCCGGCAGAGACAGTGAGATGGCGTCTCGATTGCCGGCTTTGATTTGATCCTTGAATGCTGTACGGCTGATTGGTAACGTCCTTCTTACCACTTCGGTCCCCAGCATCGCCGAATACTCACTGCAAGTTGTTATCGTATCCCTTTCCAAAGCGATTATAAATCCATCGCCATAGGCAAGATTTATAGCCCACAGCGGAAAATCCGGGGAGTCTTCAATCTTCGTCATGCGTTAAAGGTTAGTATTTTCCAATACTGGAATGAGCCTGTAGAGAGAGAGATTCTGCCCCGATCTCAAGCCCGTTTGTATTCCTGTTCATGGATGGTTGTAAAGAGGTCCCGGCGCGCCTGTTGCAGCGCGTCCGCGGCCGCGTTGTCGCTGATCCGGTAAGCGACCTTGTCCAGTATGTCAAAGCTGACCCCCGGTTTCAAATACGTCTGTGCATCGTCCAGGGATTTGAGTTTCTCATAGGGGGTCATGAGGGACTCATACGGGTAGCGCTTGCGTTGTTTCCCCTTCTTGTCGGTGACGGTCTCCGGGAACAGGCAGGGCCGGTGATAATTGACGTAGGGGTTGAGGTGCCGGCGGTGGAACTCGTTCAACGGGCCGGCCCAGCGGCGCGGGATGTGGGCGTGGCCCAGCAGCTTGCGCACCACGTGGCCGTTTTTGCATTCCACCAGGGCGTTGTCGTTGCTGTGCCGGGCGCGGGACTTGGTCAGCTCGATGCGCAGCTTCTCCAGCAGCCGGGCAACCTGTTTGTTGATGTACTCCGAGCCGTTGTCGGCGTGGAAGCCCAGGATAACGAAGGGGAAGGCCTCCAGCAGGTGTTCCAGGGCCGGGATGAGGTAGACCTCACTGATGCGCTCGACGCTGACCACCACCTCGAACTGGGTTACCTCATCCACCGCATTGATGTGATACACCCCTTTTTCCCCGTCTAAATCGCCCTGGTGCACGGTATCGATGCGGATATAGCCCGGCTGACCGTCCGGCTGCGGTTTGCGCCGCTCACCGATGGGCAGGGTCACCGGCCGGGTCTTGTCCACCGTGTGGCGCTGGCGCCGGTAGGTCTGCGACTGGCGCAGGTTGTACAGGTGCGAGACCGAGATGCTGGCCAGGCGTTCGTACTCACGCTGACCGAAGACTGAATAAGCCCGCTCACAGAGCTTCTTCAGGGCCAGCCCGTTGGGCGTGTTATGGCGCTCGTCCATGGCCGCCAGCAGGCGGATATCCGCCTTCGTGTAGCGCCGGGCAAAGCCGCGTGCCGTGCACTGGCGCGGCGTCAACTTGCCGGTCTCCCGGTACTGTTTAATCAACCGCTTCACCTGGGCCAGGGAATAGCCGCTCACCTTCATCAGGTAACGCATCAGTGTCCCTTTGTCCGTCTTGTTACAGCCCGGATAATCAAACTTCACCAAGGTGCGCCGTAGCCAGTCATACCGGCTCCGCTTGTCACCGGCCACCTCAAAGGCCACCTGTTGTGTGCCCGCCAGAAAGGCGCGTACCTGGTCGATACTCGTTAACTCGTTTGCGTTCATGATCGTTTTCATCCTCGTATCATGAACAGAAAGACCGATTATTTCAGGCTCATTTCATGTTGGAATCACGTCCGCCCTTCAGGCTCATTTCATATTGGAAAACACTAGGTTTTTGTATTACAGAAAACATGCGCTATACTGTGGGCAGGGAAGTGAGGTAGAGTACAGCGTGACCGTAGAATCCGGTTTTCCTTAGCAGGTTGTGCCGGGGACCCGTGGAGACCTGCGCCTCCCATGCCTCACCTCCCCACTTTTGGCCTGTTCCGCCAGCGTTCTTTGCTCCATGGCCTGACCTTGATGAGATCAGGTCGGTTCAGCACATCATCGGTACGCACACTTGGGTCGTGATCGTCAAACACGGTCGTCGCCGCCAGTTGGCGTTTGTGAATCTTAATGACGTGGCGCCACCAGGTGTCATCCTCCTCATAATACGCAATCAGTGTATAGTGGTTTCCTTGGTGTTCCCTGCCCTGTTTGCCGGGGATATACGGCGGCTCGACCAACAACTCCCCGTAGTCCAGGGCGTCCTGCACTTTGCGCAGGCGCTCCGCGTCCAGGCGGCGATGCTTCGTGAACTTCCCGGCCCCGATTTTGGACGTGACCACCTGGCTGGCGGTCACGGCTCCGGCGGCGGCTATGGCCGTCTCTATGTCCCGGGAGATAACCGCCAGCGGCCAGTCCTTGACCTCGCGGGCGGTCACGGCATCGTCGAGTCGGGATGATGCCAGCACGTCTTGTATCTCCGTCCTGGCGATGTCTGTCGGGCGCGCCTCCAGCTTCGGGATATAAAATTCGTCCATCGACTTTGATACGGTCTGCGCCGCCGATTGCCGGATTTTGAGGTTGCGCGGCAAAAACACCTTGCGGTCGCCGGGGCCGGCAAAGCCCGGGTTGTAGCTCCAGCCGGGGTCGGGCGTCATCACGTGCGATTTGCCTGTGCGGTCCTTGAACGAAAACGCCCACCCATCGGCCTGTCTCACCTCACCGGTGCGCTTGTCCAGGCCGGCGTCCTGCGTGACAAGATGCAGATGGTCGGCGCTGTCATGGATTATCAGCCCCTCCTCTTCGACCTCGGCCGCCGTCAGCGCGTAAACCGAACATTGGCAGTTGAACCCGTTGGGCGGGTAGTGGCTGCGCCAGATGGGGTCATCGGCGCGAAACACCATGCCGTTCATGGCGGCATGCGTCGGCCGGGTATGCTGGCCCATGACGGACCGGTACACCCAGTACGGCCGGCTGTCCACGTTCTCCACCTGTCGCCGGTAGCGTCCGTGCGCGGTGGCCGGCAAGGGCCGGAACTACTATGCGTCGTATTCGTCCGTCCGCCCCAGCGGGGCCAGCCAGATCAAGACCGAGGGCAGGCGGTCGCCGCAGACCATGCAATTTGAATTCGCTATCAACAAGCCGCCGGACGGCAACAAGGACCTGGTGATTATTCCCCAGGCCTGACGCCGATTTATCCGGCCACCATTAACCACCGAGAGGAGCAAGACAATGAAGATATACCTGTTACCGATATTCCTGGCGTGCCTGGCGTTGTTCGGGCCGCACGCCTACGCTGGCAGCGGCGATCCGGACCGCTACCAGGCACAGTACAGCACCATATACGACGAGAGCAGGGACCCGGCATCCATGTCCTGTTTTTTGGCCGCCGGTTACGCAACGGCCGCCGCAGAGGTTCAGGAGCCTCTGCGGCACTATATGAATACGGATGTAAATTTCAAGAAGCGGATTAGCGACGCCTGCACGGACAGTCGCGCAGGGACGCCAGGGCGGACGGCAGCAATGCAGGCTGCTGCCAGCGAAATGGGATCAGCGGCGGGAGTCGTCGACGGGCCGCCTCTCGGGGTTGGATCTGTAATACCAGTACAATTGACGGCGAGCCTCATCGAGGGCGTCGGTATCGCCGCGCTGCCGGGCGTCGATGATGCGGTTGTAGATGCGCCGCAGAAAGATATCGCATGGGGACCGCCGGACGGTGCAGGGATTCAGGCCGCTGTCCGCCAGCCAGGCGTCCTCCCACCAGACCGTATTGTCCCGGGCGGCCAGGGACGGCGCCAGCAGGGCAGACAGGACACAAATCAGGATCACGCGGCACATACTTACCAGTATAGCAGGTCTCCCGGCTGATGCCAGTCACCCTGTTGTCCACCGGCGAGAGCCGCGATTTCGAAGCCCCGGTGCCGGTGCGGGCGCCGGGGGGAACCGTCCAGGAGTGCCGGGTCACGTTTATTGAGCAGCCGGCAGATTTTATTGAGCAGCTGAGCCCGGACGGCGCGGACGCCATCGACGACGCCGCCGACATCAATGCGCGCATTATCGATGCAATAGTGCGTGACTGGAGCCATGTCTGTGATACCCAGGGCGCCGCCCTGGACCACGGGGAGGAAACTGTCAAATGGCTGCTCCAGCGTCCGTATGCGCGCAACGCCGTCATCGACAGCTACAACGCGCATATCAATGGGACCGCTGCCGCCGAGGCCACGGAGCGGCCGCCGGTCATATTGCTGTCGCCCGATGAGAGCCGGGATTTTAGCGCGCGGGTGCGAGTGCGCCAGCCGGGGGATGAGAACGACTCGGAGATGACAATCATCTACCGGGACTGCACCACCGACATTTTGACGCAGATTGCCCGCGCCGGCCGGCGCATCAGCCGGGACCTGCTGGACTCTATCCTGGTGTCCCGGTCCGGCGTGGAGGACGTGTCCGGGCAACCGATAAACTACAGCGCCGCGGTGCTCGATATGGTCCTGAAGCGCCCGTACCTCAGCGCGCCCATCATCAATACGTACATACGCCAGATCAGCGGACGGGAACGAGACCTGGGAAACTCCATACCCGTGCACATGGGGTCCTGCACATGGGGTCGGACCTGTATAGCCACATACACCCTGAGCGCTGCGCAGGAGTTGACAAAAACCGGCTTTGAAGACCGGCAAGCCGAAGCGGTAGTGACGACCATCAGCAAAGCAATGAGCGAAACTGTGGCTACAAAAGCGGACCTGAAGTTATTTCAGCAATCCGTAGACAGCAGGTTTGAGAAAGTGCATCTCAGGCTTGATGCGCTGGAGAACAGGCTCGTCCTCAAGCTCGGCGGCCTGATGGTGACGATGACCTTTTTGCTGCTGGCTGGCCGTCTGCCCGTTTTATTTTCGCTGGGTGATGTCCCTCATGGGTACATCGTAAACGCCGGCAGTAACGGGGACAGCGGTTCCTGGCCCCCAGGATCACGCATGTGCATTGTGCGACCTGACCCCACGATCCCCCGCATTTCGACGAGCAACTGCGCCAGAGCAACAGGCAACCCCTGGTCTTCAGCCTGACCCTGCACACGTTCGTTTCAGGCCAGCCTTACCGGCTCGCGGGCCTGCGGGATATCCTGCTGCACCTCGTCAACCACCCCAACGCCGACAAAGTCTGGTTTACCCGCCCCGGCGCCATTTACGACCACATCGTTTCCCTGCCGGAGGGGGGGCCGTAAATAAAACAAATCACCGCCAACGCATTGCTTAAGGCAAAGGGCAATCAGTTTTCACATTAGAGCATGAAAAATAACCAAAATTCACATAATATGTGATATTTTTGTTATACTACTTAAACAACGCAAAAATTCACTTGAAAAAGAATTAATTTTCATGAATAAACAGCAAGAGAATTAATTTTCATGGTCAATAATTATTTTTCATGAATTAATAGCAAAAGAACTAATTTTCATGACCAATAATTATTTTTCGTGAATAATAAACCACTGAACTCATTTTCAGAACCAGTTATCATTTTTCATGAACGGCGTTTGCCTGAAAAGGCGAAGCCTGCCGGTTATGCTGCAATGATCGATAACTACGATCTTGCCGTACCTCTTCCTGTTACCCTGAGCGCAATCGGCGCGCGCCACCGCGTGCTGAAGAAAGATGGCTGGCGTATCTTCACGCCCCGTCATGAGCCGCAGCCTACACTTGAAGGCCACCTGGTCTTCGCCCTGAAATACGAGGGACTTGACCTTGCCGTCCTGAAACGGCTTTTCCGGGCAGTCGGGCCGGAGGCCATTGAAACCATTGTCAAGGCAAGCCCGACCGGAAGTTACGCCCGGCGTTTATGGTTTCTGTATGAATGGCTGTTGGCGGAAGAGCTGTCACTGCCCGATGCCGACAGGGGTAATTATGCACCCGTCATTGACCCGCAACTGCAATGGGCGACCGAAGGCACAACCGTGTCCCGGCAACGCGTTCGGAATAATTTACCGGGGACCCCACAATTCTGTCCCCTGGTCTTCAAAACGGAAGCGTTGCGTGAATTTGTCGATATGGACTTCAAGAACCGCGCACAGGACGCGGTAGCGGCTATACCCAGGGACATCCTGGCGCGAACAGCGGCTTTCCTGCTGCTGAAAGATTCCAGGGCCAGCTATGTCATCGAAGGGGAAAACGCGCCCCAGGACCGCATCCAACGGTGGGGGCGGGCCATTGGCGAGGCCGGTCGTCGCCCTCTTGACCTTGAAGAGTTGCTGCGTTTGCAGCATATCGTCATTGGCGATAACCGCTTCATGAACATGGGTCTGAGAAACGAAGGAGGTTTTGTCGGCTCACATGACCGAACCACGCGTCTACCGTTGCCTGACCACGTCAGCGCGAGGCATGACGACCTTGATTCGCTGGTCAACGGCCTCATCCGCTTTGACCGGGAAGCCGCAGGAAGTATCGATCCGGTGGTAGCTGCAGCAGTTCTTGCCTTCGGGTTTGTCTATATCCATCCTTTTGAAGACGGGAACGGACGTATTCATCGCTACCTGATCCACCACGCGCTGTCTCAACATGGATTCAATCCACCCGGTGTTGTCTTTCCAGTCTCATCCGCTATCCTTGATGAAATCGACCGCTACCGCACTGTTCTGGAAAGTTATTCCGAGCGACTTTTACCGTTAATCAGGTGGCAGACAACGTCCTCCGGCAACGTGGAGGCACTGAATGATACGGCAGATTTCTATCGTTTTTTTGATGCGACTCCGCACGCAGAATTTCTGTATGAATGTGTCAAACGGACAATAGAAGAAGACCTGCCCCAGGAAGCCGATTACCTGACACGCTTCGACGCCGCGCTGGCAGCCGTGATGAACCGGGTCGAGATGCCGGATCGACTGGCGCAGAATTTAATATTGTTCGTTCGCCAAAATAACGGCTCGCTCGCGAAAAAGCACCGGGAGAAGGAATTCAAGGCCCTGACGGATGATGAGGTCACGGACCTGGAAACGATCATCAATGATGCATTTGAAGGGTTTGTGAAATGAAATATTGACCAAAATGACTAAACCAGCTAAAATGTTCGATGGACCATGTTAAAGAATAGTCAGGTAGCCAAAATGAATGTGACTGCAACTGAACTGAAGCATCGTCTGGGACGCTACCTTGAGGCTGCCCAGGTGGAGCCCGTGGTGGTTGAGAAGTCCGGACGCGTAACCAGCGTCGTCCTGTCCAAACGCCGTTATGACCAGCTCTGCGAACTGGAAGACATGTTCTGGGACCTGCAAGCGCAAACTGCCGAACAAGAAGGCTTTATGAGTGATTCAGAGGTCAGGGAATTACTGCAAACCCGGGCATGAGCCTGACTCTCAGGATATCCCGCCAGACCGGGCGATTCGTCAAAACACTGCCGCCCAAACAATACAAACAGGTGGTCAGCACGATATTCTCATTATTGAACAATCCGAAACCCCACGACAGCCAGGCATTAAGGGGCAGCCGACAGGATAACCGGCGCGTGGACGTGGGGGAATACCGTATTGTGTACCGGGTTGAAGGCGAGGAGTTGCTGGTCCTTGTCGCCGGCAAGCGCAATGATGACGAAATTTATAAACAACTGAAACGACTTGAGTAGCTGATATTCAGCCCACCGAGCTTTGGTAAGGGTGCTGCAAATCCAGCCGCGCCAAACGCTCGCGGTAGTTGGCTTCCCTGTTCAACCAGAAATTCACGGTTGAGGACTGCCTCCCTGTTGCTTTCGCAAAGTTTACGATCCTTATCGAATGGGCCACCAGTACACAGGCGAACCTGCAAGAGTTATATGGCTATATCAGCAATTACCGTTTACCCACAGAACAGTCAGTCAGGCCCGACCCATCCTCGACGTTGGTTTTCACTATGCGCTTTTTCTGTTGGATTTCAGATTATGTTCGAACCCGATGAGGGAATCTATAGAGAGGTCCTCATCTATTAACGGCCAGTGAATACCATATCCGGAAGGTGAAATTTCAAATACCTGCAGCTCATCTTCCTTTGCGTTAGGCAACAAACTGGAAGTTTCTTCGAGCTTTCTGAGTATATGTGTTCCATCGACAACCAGACTGATGTAGCCATTTTCTATGCGTACATTTTCCACTTTGTGGTATTTATTCACTGTTGCCGTCTCTCTTGAAACTTGCGCCATTGCGTTACGATATAATCATATTGTTCAAATATGATTTTTCTGATCTGTCTTTTATCTCTGGGGGATAGTCCGAATGCATAGGCCTCTCTGATACCGAAACCTTCGATGTTTAACCAATACTTACATTCCCGTCCGCCTCTTCGGCAATGAATGTGGATCGGTTCATTTCCTTCATCTGAGTAAAAGAAAAGCCGCCATCCTGATTGCTTTAATATAGTCGGCATTTATCTTCCCTAATTCACCAATTTTAAATCCTTTTTTCGCCTTTCGCTGTTAATTATAACATGCTTTCAGGGGAGATGAGACGTGTGAGGTCATCAATCCCAGGATTGTACAAATCAGCCGCTAATATCGGATGAGCAAATTTTCAGAATGAATTGGGCTAAACCGGATTCTGTTATCAGCGGTGTGCATTGTGCGACCTGACCCCAAACGCTCACAAACCCTCATATCCCGCATAATCAACAGGTTAGTTTGGTCCGACCCTGTAGGATTTGACACCAAACGAGCAGGAGTCAGACTGGCCGACTGCCCCAACCACGGTGACAACGTGTTCGAGCATTTCTTTAGGGTTTGATCCAGTAGTATTGTGACTTGAATTACAGCTCCTGCTGCTCAGGGAATAAAGTATCCAACACATTTTGTGTGGATGATTTAACCGCGCTTCCTGTGATAATTCTGTCCTCATGAAAACCTGTTCTATCAGCAACTTGACTGAGTAATCCAATAGTTTTATCGATAAGCCGGTCAAATTCACCCATTGTTATATCCCTGGCTTTTTGCTCAGGCTCCGTCTGCTTATGTGCGATAAACTGGTGTCGAATTTCCTCAACCCGTTTAAGAATACCTGCGATATCATTATCACGCAGGAAATCATCTATCGTTTTTATAATTTCATCTGCCTTATCTTTATCAATCTTAACACCCTCTCCTTGATCCAGAGCTTTTTTAAGGGATTTCAGGCTTGATGTTTCCTTGTGTTTGGACTGGTCAAAGATCTTTACTGTAGAGAGGAACAACCGCTGGAAGCAGGTGTCCCGTACAACATCAAAAAATGGGGTGTATTCCACATGCCGGTTTATCAGGTCGACGTTGCCGTCCACAGTTCTGAACACGACTCGAGCAGCGAATACCGTATTGGCTTCATAAATCAAGTCCGCCATGATTTTGTTAAGCTTGTTATCTGACATTTTACCCTATTCCTAAAATATCAAGCCGTTTGGAACTATTTTGGACCACAACACTGTCATTTTTTGATATGTCGGGAAATACCCACACACAAAAACAACCTGCAAATTATCAATTGTTTGACAGGTACAGGTAAGCTATTATCAGCATATCATGATTACAGAAGGCCGCAGACCCGGTTAAAACCCCTATCCGGTCACCCGGGCATACATGTAAGAAACCGATTTCTATGCCTGGAATTAACGAGATATGGCAAATCAGCGAAGATCGGCGCTGGTTGGCAGCGGCAGTAAGGCAATGTCTCGGCCTGGAACAGGAACAGGAAACCGGTTCTTTCCTTTACGCCAGACGATGAGAGCGAACTTGGCGACACAAAAATATTTTCTGTTAGACGCCAATCTTATCGCTCCCTACCAGACGCGCGTGTTTATCGGACAACCAGCGGGGCAGGGTCGCGTGACGATGGGAGGAACGCCCGCCGTGATGCCAGAGGTCGAGGCCGCACCCTATAAAATACTTTCTCCGAACACGGCTTGATCCCCATTGAACCGGGCTCCGGGGCAGCAGGTGAGTTCGACGACTTCAAAAGACGGATGTCACGTTATCGTATCGGGGGTCTGCGGCGGGACCGGACCTCATAAGATTACCGGACCGGTGCTGAGGCGCGAGAGATACAAGCCTTATTGGAGTCAACATGGCCGACAATGAAAACCGATGAAGAAAGACCAGCCTGACCTGATTATCCCCTGGCTGACTCTCGCCGGGCTGGGCTGGGTCGCCCTGTTCTCAGCGCGACTTATCTGGTCGCTGAGGGAAACCTGGGTCGAGTATTGGACGGAAGCCGCAACACGGTCCGTGACCTGGGTCGAGTATTTTGCGGTGTTGGGTGTCTTGGGGGGTCTATTTATCTTATCAATCGCGTCTCCCGCGATTTGCCTCAGGCTGGGCCTTAGGCTGGGCTGGATCGCTCTGCTTGTCTGGTCGCTGAGAGAAACCTGGGTCGGTTTTTTTGCGGTGTGGGTTGTCATGACGGGCCTATATATCGCACGGCCCGGCTTATCGCCTGCTTGGCTGACTCTTACCGGGCTGGGCTGGGTCGCTCTGCATATCGGGGAGCGTATAGAAATCTGGTTCTGGTTTGCGTTGTGGATCGCGCTTGCCTGGGGCAGCGGCGAGTGGCCTTGGCTTAAACCCTGGAAAAAAATGAACGAGGAGACTAAGGGCAAACACCTGACGCGGAGCGATGGCAGCCTGTATGTTTCAAAGGAAACGGCAGGCCCGGGAGAAAGTGAAGCCACTGTGGACCTGAAAACCGACGCGCCGACGCGCACCGACCAGAAGCAGAAATACGTGTACGTGATCTCCCATCCGAACTTCCCGTGCAGATACAAGGTGGGGGTTGCCAGCTACTGGACAAGGCTCAATCGTGGCAAGATCGAATTTAAGCTCCTGACGCCTTGGTTCAGGGAAACGAAGAAATACATTCATGACTTATTCCCCTCCCGCATGCATGAATGTGTTGAAGGCGACCTGGACGCCATCATTGAGGCTATCAAGACCCGGGGCGGAGACTACAGGGAGCAGAAATACGTGTATGTGATCTCCCATCCGAACTTCGAGGGCTTTTACAAGGTCGGGATTGCCAGCGACTGGCAATCCCGCCTTAACTCCTATCAGACATCAGACCCAGAACGGCAATACAAGATTGAATACAAGCTCCTGACGCCCCGGTTCAGGGAAACGGAGAAATACATCCACAAATCATTTGAAAACAAACATGAATGGGTAAAGGGGGACTTGGACGCCATCATCGAGGCTATCAAGAACCATAAGCCCATACCCCATACACAAGAAACCATGGAGTTTTAGCATGTCCATAGGTCAGAGAAAAACGCATACGGGGAAGCCGGGCTGACCCCGTGTCGCGGCGAACGCCCGGTGCGGACGATGACGGTGCCGGGGCTGATGGCATTGCGGGAGTTGGTCGAGACCTCCCCCCGGCAACTGGGTTACCTGCGCAGTCGTTGGAGCACGGAATTGCTGGCGCAGGCATTAAACCGGCGTCTGCACACGGCTATCCATGCCTCCCCCGTGCGCCGCTGGCTGCCCCGGTTGGGGTTTGAGCCATACGAACCTGGGTCAGACCTGTATAGCTGTATATAAGTATTTGACTTTGCTTGCTGAAATCGCTATGAATGCGCTTTTTTCAGCGTTAGAAGACGCTTTTTATGTGAAAACAGACACTATAAGAAATAGCACGTGTCAGCGTGGTAGAGCAGACAGGTTCAACCAAGTTACTTTGATCCGACCTTCGGTTCCAGAAACGCTCGCTTATTGAAGATGTCTCTTTCAATCGGTCCAGAAGTAGATAAAGCAGCGACGATTGCAGCCATGAAAAGAACCAGCCAACAAGTATCTCTGGAACAACATAATGAAGATCGAATGCGTCGCGCGCAGAGTTGGTTCGAGCGGAGTAAAATAGCGGAGGCAAATCGCAAAAAGGCTGGTAATGATAAAGAGATGGCAGCAGCCTTTGATTGCGAACAGTTCATTTTTCTCTGGATATCGTTCAATGCCGCCTATGGTCGCGAACTGCTTGATGTCAGAGATGGTCGCTACCGCAACGAAAATAAGAAGTTTAATGAATTTTTAGCGAAAATCCTGAAACGGGATTCTGATCAGGTTATCAAAACCATTCTGTGGGAAACGTATTCCGATGCAGTCCGCGTTCTTTTGAAGAACCAGTATGTGTTCGGTCCTTTCTGGGATGCAGTCAGAGGTTCCGGTAACGACTCGAATTGGAAGGACAGGTTCAACAAAAGTAACAGAAAAGCCTTTTCAGCATTAATAGACAGGGACGATATTCATACAGTTCTCGAAGAAGTTTTTGCGCGGCTTTATGTCCTTCGTAATCAACTATTTCACGGCGGCGCCACATTTGCTACAGGTTGGGGTCGGTCTCAAGTCAGAGACGGGAGTCGTATCATGGCCAGCCTTGTTCCGGAAATTCTTAAAATTATGCAAACCGATATAGAAATGAGGCCTGATTCAAACACCTGGGGAACAGTCGCCTTTCCACGTATTAATGAAAGTCCGGATGCGGGGATACGATAAAATATCTGATATTCTTGAAAAAGTACGCCCTTTGCCGGCTTGAAAGAGCTGGATACTGCGTTTCATGTTTAAAAGAGGATAGCCATGACAACACTGACCATTGATTTACCGGATAACCTGGCCGAGGAAGCCAGAAAAGCGGGGCTGCTTGCGCCTGATGCGATCGAGGTTTTGTTGCGAGAAGCGTTACGCCGACTTGCTGTTGACGACTTGTTCAAAGCCTCGGACAGGTTGATAGCAGCTGATTTTCCCCCTATGACACCGGGAGAGATTCAACAAGAAGTGGACGCAGTGCGCGCGCAGAGAAAACAACGTGCGCGTGGTGCTTGACACCAAGGCACACATGGGGTCGGACCTGTATAGCCACATATAAGCATTACAAAAACGATGACCTCCTCGCCTGATTGTGATGTCCTGGTAGTCGGCGCCGGTAATGCCGCGTTTGCCGCGGCGCTTGCGGCCCGGGAACATGGTGCGAAAGTGGTGATGCTGGAGTGCTCGCCGGAACACGAGGCGGGGGGCAACAGCCGGTTTACCGCGGGGGCGATACGGGTCGTTTACGACGGCGTGGAAGACCTCAAGTCTTTTATGCCGGACCTCAGTGAGGAGGAACTGGCGAATACGGATTTCGGCAGTTATACCGAAGAGCAATTCTTTGACGACATGGGCCGGGTAACCGATTACCGGACCGACCCCGACCTGTGTGAACTGCTGGTGAGAAACAGCCGCGCCACGCTGCTTTGGATGCGTTCCAAAGGCATCCGTTTCACGCCCATTTACGGCCGCCAGGCCTTCAAGGTTGACGGAAAATTCAAGTTCTGGGGCGGCCTCACAGTGGAGGCCTGGGGCGGCGGCCCCGGCCTGATGGAAGCGTGGACAACGGCTGCAAGCAAGGCAGGCATCGACATTCGCTATGAGACGCGAGCCCTGGAATTGCTGCATGAAGACGGGCAAGTACGCGGTGTTCGCGTGCGCAACAAGGGGAAAACAACCGCGATTAAAGCCGCCGGCACGATTCTCGCCACAGGCGGGTTCGAGGCCAACAGCGAGTGGCGCACCCGTTATTTAGGTCCCGGCTGGGACCTGGCCAAGGTCAGGGGCAGCCGTTACAACGTCGGTGACGGCATCCGCATGGCCCTGGATATCGGCGCCTCCCCGGCCGGCAACTGGTCCGGCTGCCATGCCGTGGGCTGGGACCGTAACGCGCCGGAATTCGGCGATCTTGCCGTGGGCGACGCCTTCCAGAAACACAGTTATCCCTTCGGTATCATGATCAATGCGCGGGGTGAACGTTTCGTCGATGAGGGGGCTGATTTCCGAAACTACACTTATGCGAAATACGGTAGCGTCATCCTGGAGCAGCCCGGCAACTTCGCCTACCAGGTATTCGACGGTAAAGTCCTGCACCTGTTGCGGGATGAGTACCGCATCAAACAGGTTACACGAGCCGTTTCCGATACCCTGGAGGGTGTGCTGGCGCAACTCGACGGCGTGGACCCGGCCGGCGCCCTGGCCCACATCAAGGCATACAACGCCGCGGTGCAGACCTCGGTCCCCTTCAATCCCAACGTCAGGGACGGCCGCGGAACCGACGGTCTTGCCGTCCCGAAAAGCAACTGGGCCAATGCCATCGATACCCCGCCGTTCCATGCTTACGGCGTTACCTGCGGCGTGACCTTCACCTTCGGCGGGCTGCGTATAGATACCGATGCCAGGGTGTTGAATACGGATTATCAGCCTGTTCCGGGGCTGTACGCGGCAGGGGAACTGGTGGGCGGGCTGTTTTATTTCAATTATCCCGGCGGGACCGGGCTGATGTCGGGGGCCGTATTCGGTAAAATCGCCGGAGAGCATGCGGCCCGTTAATCTCTTTCTGGAATCGGCAGCACGCCGTCATACCGGACAGGGATTGTCCGGTATCCAGTAACAGGGATGTTAACCGGATGATGTATAAGGAATTGTTTAATCGACTGGATTCCCGCATTCGCGGGAATGACGACATGATGGATGCCAGCTATCCGAGGAGGTTTTGATGAGTAACACGCACGAACAAACGGTATATGACCGTCAGGGTTTCGGCCAAGGCCTGGAATTGTCGCCTCCTGCCGGCTTGTTGATAGTGGATTTCATCAACGGCTTTGCCGACCCGGAGGTGTTCGGCGGCGGTAATATCCGGCCTGCCATCGGGAAGACCGGCAGATTGCTGACGCTGGCCCGCAAGCGGGGCTGGCCGGTCAGCTATACGCGGGTGGTGTACGCCGACGATGGCTCCGACGCCAACGTGTTTACCGACAAGGTGCCGGGATGCCTGGATTTCACCGAAACTTCCGAACTCAGCCAGGTGGTCCCGGAACTGCCCCCCGAACCCGGCGACCTGATCATACGCAAACAATTCCCGTCCGCCTTTTTTGGAACGCACCTGGCTTCCGCCCTGGCGCTGAAGGGCACCAGGACTTTATTTATCACCGGGGCGACCACCAGCGGTTGCGTGCGCGCCTCGGCTGTCGACGCCATGTGCCATGGCTTCAAGCCGGTGGTCGTCGAAGATTGTGTAGGCGACCGTTCCGTTCAGCAGCACGAAGCCAACCTGTTCGACCTGAAAATGAAGTACACGGAGGTAATGAGTTTACGCGAGGTTGAAGCGCTGACCTCCCTTTAAAAATGCCACAGAGGTCACAGAGAAAAATTATCCATAGATTAACGCAGATCAATGCGGGGACAGACTTCAAGTCTGTCCCCTGCGAACACAGCTATTCCAGTAAAAGGGGACAGGTTTGAAATCTGTCCCCGGCGGAACTTCGAGCAATAGCGTCCCGGGCGCGCCGGTTCGCCGGCTGGAAGACTACGGATTGTTAACGGGCAGCGCCCGTTTTGTTGACGACCTGCAACTGCCCGGAACATTGTGCGCCGCCTTTGTGCGCAGCCCTTATGGTCACGCGCTGGTTAACCGGACCAATACGGAGGAAGCTGCAAAGGCGCCGGGAGTAGTGGCTGTCCATACCTTGCCGGACCTGCAACCCCGGCTTACCGGTACCAGGATGGCCACAGGACTGCCAAGCCGGAGCCTTCGTCTTGATGTCAAGCCCGGGGTACTGGCCGGAGACGAAGTGGTTTATGCAGGCGAACCTGTCGCAGTGGTGATTGCCCGTTCCCGCTATGCGGCAGAAGACGCGGCAGACCTGGTGGAAGTTGACTATGAACCCCTGGATGTCGTGGCCGATTGCCGTTCTGCCCTGCGTGCGGGCAGTCCGGCCGTGCACCGGAAACTCTCCCACAACCTGGCTGCCGCATTTGAGTTCGACTACGGAAATACGGAAGACGCCTTCCGGGACGCGGACCTCGCCTTCAGGGAGTCCTTCCACCTGCACCGGGGGGGCGCTCACTCCATCGAATGCCGGGGCGCAGTCGCGCGCCATGATCCCGCCACCGATCACCTGACGCTGTGGACTTCCACGCAACGCCCCCACGGGATAAAACGGGTAATCTGCGACCTGCTCGGCCGCAATGACGACAGTGTGCGCGTCATCGCCCCCCAGGTCGGCGGCGGATTCGGGCCGAAACTGGTGTGCTACCCGGAAGAGGTGGTAATTGCCCTGTGCGCGACCATCCTGCAACGGCCGGTGAAATGGATACAGGACCGTTACGAATACTTCCTCAGCACGACCCAGGAACGGGACCAGTACTGGGACGTGGAAATTGCGCTGGATAGTGATGCCACAATCAGGGGGATGCGCGGCGCCTTGCTGCACGACCACGGCGCCTATACGGCGCGCGGCCTGAACGTGCCGTATGCCTCGGGCATTGCGCTGCCCCTGGCCTACAATATTCCCGCCTACCACCTGGACGTTTACGTGGCGCTTACCAACAAGGTGCCGGTCACGCCGGTGCGCGGCGCGGGACAGCCCCAGGGAGTGTTCGTGATGGAACGGCTGCTGGACCGGGCGGCCGGCAAATTATCCATCGACCGGGCCGAAGTACGGCGCCGCAACCTGGTCAGGAAGGAACAGATGCCCTGCCGCAAGTCCCTGCGCCTGCGCGGCGATACCGAAGTCATCCTGGACAGCGGCGATTACCCGGCAACCCAGGCGCTCGCGCAGAAACACGCCGGCTGGGATTCGTTCAGGGAACGGCAGCAATCAGCCCTGGAACAGGGCCGGTATATCGGCATCGGCCTGGCCAATTTTGTCGAGGGGACCGGGCGCGGGCCTTATGAAACGGTCACGGTGCGCATCAACCCCTCGGGCAACGTTGCCGTCGCCAGCGGCGCCACGGCCATGGGCCAGAGCACGCAAACCATGCTGGCGCAAATCGTTGCCGAACAGATCGGCGGGGATCCTTCATGGATCGGCGTCACCTGCGGGGATACGGACGCAACGCCCCTGGGCTTCGGCGGCTTCAACAGCCGCCAGACCGTCATCGCCGGCGCCTCGGCCCATGCCGCTGCCAGGGCCGTGAAGGCCAGGGCGTTTAAACTCGCAAGCCGTCTCCTGGAAGCCGCGGAACATGACCTGGAGATCGACGGCCGGGCCGTATTCGTCAAGGACGCGCCGGACCGGATGTTAACGTTTGCGGAACTGGCCCGCGCCGCGTCCGGCCTGCCGGGCTTCAAACTGCCCGTGGCCGATATGGGCCCGGGACTGGAAGCCACGGAATCCGTGATTATTGACGACATGGTGTATGCCAACGGTTCGGCTGTAGCCGAGGTGGAAGTGGATATCGATACCGGCCAAGTCACCGTGCTGCGTTTCCTGGTCGTCCACGACTGCGGCCGCAGGCTCAACCCGGTGATCGTTGACGGACAGGTTCTCGGCGGCATTGCGCACGGCATCGGCAACGCCCTGTTCGAATGGATGGGCTTTGACGAAGACGCGCAACCCGTCACCACTACATTTGCCGACTACCTCCTGGCGGCGGCGGATAACATGCCGGAAGTAAGGCTGTTCCACCTGGAATCGGACTCCCCGTTCAATGCACTGGGCGTCAAGGGTGTGGGCGAATCGGGCTGCCTCCCGACACCGGCCGCCATCGTCTCCGCGATCGAGGACGCGCTGGCGCCTTTCGGCGCGAAGCTCAACCAGGCGCCCCTCACACCCGCCGTACTCTGGGAATTAATCCGCTCAGCCCCGGATGCTGCGCCTCCCGAGCACTGGCGTGCGACGGATATCGATATCGGCGCGTATAAAAGGGAAGAATTACCTGGTGGCTGTTAAACAAGGAAAATTTTTTCACTGGATTCCCGCATTCGCGGGAATGACGGGCCGCTATTGCAAGCCATGAAACCCGCGCCATTCACCTACCACCGCCCCGGCAACCTGGAAGAAGCGCTGGATATCCTGTCACAGGTGGCGCATGAAGACGGCCGCATCCTTGCCGGGGGGCAAAGCCTGGTTCCGATGATGGCGTTGCGCCTCGCCTTCCCCGCGCACCTGGTAGACATCAACGACATACCCTCACTGCAGGGTATCGAGGTGGAACAACAATCCCTGGTCATCCGCGCCCTGGCCAGGCACGCCCATTTTCATCAACCCGCCGTTTCCGGGCCGTTGGGGTCGATGCTGGCGATGGTGGCGCATAGTATCGCGCATTACCCGATACGCCAGCGGGGCACCTTCTGCGGCAGTCTCGCCCATGCCGACCCTGCTTCGGAATGGTGCCTGACCGCCGTCACCCTGGGCGGGACCGTGATAGCTCAAAACCGGAACGGCAGCAGGGAAATACCCGCCGGGACGTTTATCCAGGGCCCGATGACTACGGCGCTGGAAGCGGATGAGATGATCACCGCGGTGCGCCTGCCGATGCCCGGCGCCGACTCGCGCTACGGGTTTTACGAGTTCAACCGCCGGGCCGGGGATTTCGCCCTGGCGATGTGCCAGGTCATGTTTACACTGGAAGAAGACAGGATGACCGGGGTCAGGCTGGGCATCGGCGGCGCTGAAGAAGTCCCGCGGCGGCTCGGGGAAGTCGAAGAAATGCTCACGGGCCAACGGCTCACGGAGAAGGTAATCCTGTCCGCCTCCGAACGCGCGGCGAGCGTGATCACGCCCCTCGAAGACATACAGACACCGGTTGACTACCGGCGCCACCTTGTCGGGACCTCAGTCAGACGCGCGCTGAAAGCGGCGCGGGATTCCGGTAATGGACAGTAAAATACCGGTAAGGCTGAACGTCAATTCACGGGACTATCATGTCAACGTGGAGGCGCGGCAGACCCTGGCGGACGTTATCCGCGAAGAGTGCGGGCTGACCGGCACCCGCGTCGGCTGCGAACATGGCGTATGCGGGAGTTGCACCATCATCGCTGACGGCGCGCCGGTACGCGCCTGCCTGATGTTCGCGGTGCAGGCTGAAGGGAAGGAGATCAGGACTATCGAGGGCATGGCCGACGGCGCGGAACTGCACCCGGTCCAACGCGCATTCAGCGATAACCACGGCCTGCAATGCGGTTTCTGCACCCCGGGGTTCATCATGCTGATTACGGCGGCCCTGGAGCAGAATCCCGCGCCCACCGATGAGGAGATCAGGGAGATGCTGTCGGCCAACCTGTGCCGTTGCACCGGATACCAGAATATTTTCAACGCAGTAAAACAATATGTGGGAGAATCAACCGAAACAACAGGAGCACACAAAAATGACTGACATAACCGAAGCTTCCACCGGTAAATTTGTCTCCGTGGACGGAGTGAACATCCATTACAACGACGCCGGCGCAGGGGAGCCGGTCCTGTGCCTGCATGGCGGCGGTCCCGGCGCGACCGCCTGGAGCAACTTCAAGCAGAATATCCCGGCCATTGCCGGCGCCGGGCGCCGGATGCTGATGATGGACATGCCGGGTTACGGCAAATCGGGATTTCCCGACGGCTGCAACGAGGACTTCTTCGATTTCACCGGCAGAATGATTGACGGATTCCTGGGCGCGCTGGGCGTCGAAGGCTCAGTGGACATCATCGGCAACTCCCTGGGCGGCCAGGCCGCGCTCGGGCTGGAGCGATGCCACCCGGAGCGGATCAAACACCTGGCGCTCATCGGCAGCCAGCCCACTTCCGCCGGCCTCGTCATCCAGCCGCAGCCCCAGGAAGCATTGAGAAACATCTTCAATTACTATGCCGGGGAAGGCCCGACCCTGGAGAAGATGCGGCGCCTGGTGGAAAGCCTGTTGTACGACCCGTCCCTGGTCAGCGATGAGACCCTGCAGGAACGCTTCGAGGCAAGCAGGGATCCGGGACAGATGCGCCTGCTGGGACTGCCGCGCCGGGACCTCTACTCCGAACTGGACCAGATTGCCTGCCCCACCCTGCTGGTCTGGGGCCAGGAGGACAAGGGCGGCGCACTTGAGGTCGGCCTGCAGATGCTGAAAAGGATGCGGGACGCGCGCATGCACGTCTTCCAGCGCTGCGGCCACTGGGCGCAGGTGGAGCGCCAGCAGGAGTTCGAGCGGATCGTGCTGAACTTTTTCGACTCCTGATTAAAATTATGGGGACAGAATTAATTCTGTCCCCTCAAATTTACACAGTAAAACCGGTATCGAAGACCCGCCTGGTAGTGCCCGGGCAATTCCGGCAAAGTAGCCTTCAAATGGACTACAACCTACTCCTTCTCAAAACCGTGGTTGCGGAACTTCAGCGTTTGGCTGTTTTCCGTAACGGTGCGGACAACATTTTCAGGCGCTCCGGATGGCACCTTGGCATCAATTTCCAGGGTGACTTTGACCTCGGCGCCGACCAGGCCGGAGAGATGTGAAATCACCTCGTCGGCGACCTCGCTGGCATCGCGCCCTACACGGGTAGGATCCAGTTCCACGGCACCATGAAATCGGGTGGGAGACACACTGTCAGGCACACCACCCGCATCTGGTTCCTGATCTTCGCCTGCAGGACCGCCATCTTCTTCGACTTTATCCTCGTCATCCGTACCGGACGGCCCCTCAGGTTCAGCGCGATCTTTATCAAGTTGCCGCCGCGCCACCTCGGGTTTCACGAGCAACCCGCCACTGATATGATCGGTTGCATGCAACAACTGCCCCCCGCGCAAGCCAAGATAATGCCCGGCGTCTTCATCATAACTGTCCGCAAACGCAAACACATCCCGCTCCCAGGTCAACTGCTTGACACCATTGATAATGGCGTCCAGAAGAACCCCTGAATCACGCAGGCGCGGCAGGTAGAGATAACTGGCAAAGTCTTCGGCAAGTTGTTTTACGGACACGTGGTCCCCGCGCCAGAGCGGTATGTTATCCAGTTCCATACGCAGGCGCGTCCCGGCAAACCCGGTAATCAGCAGTTCCTCATCCCTCAGCTTTTTGCTTGCCCGCGCCGCAAGTGCATCCCTGGCAGACAATCGCCGGGGTTCCCACTGAATTTCAGCTTGCTGCGAGTCCTCCTGTGTCGGCGCCAGGAGCCATTGCCAGGTTTCCGGCAGGCGCGCAGCTACTGTATCAGAAGCAGATTTCCGTTGAATTTCGGCCTGCTTCACCTGGTGGGGGTCCAGGTTAAGTTGCTCTTTTTCCGCGACGATGGAATCCCATGCCAGGTAGCGTCTCACTGCTTCGTCCAGTTCCGCTGTCCTGGCCTGGTCTGCCACCAGGAACGCCAGGGTATTGCGGTATATCCTGGGAGCGTTTCCCCTGGATTCCAGGATGGTTTTCGCCGCTGCTTCCGCTGCACTGTTCCCTCCCTTGCTGTAGGGCTTCCCAATATCCAGCACTACCAGCTTCGCGTCCGTGTCATCGGGGATGTCCTGCGCAGATTGAGGCAACGGATGAACACGGGAGAAGTCGCCTTTTTTCACCAGGTCAGAACGCAGCCGGGAGGCAAGTTCATCCAGTACTTTATCGGGTTCACGCGCTATCTGCTCTGCGCGATCCTCCGCCAGTTTTTTGACCGTCGGTTGCGTCGAATACCAGTAACGGATGCCATCACGGTACAGGTAGGTCGCAGCATTTGCCAACCGTAACAACGCGTCGCCGAAGATCGCCGGCGATTCCCCGGGCATGACGCAGCCCAGTTTGACTTGCCGGTCCTCCAGTCCCTGGTGCGCCGCGCCTGTGGTGGGGGCCGATCCGAGATAAATTGTTCGCGCCACCCGGCGACAGGCTGACAATTTCCCCAGGTTGGGAACCAGGCGGTCGATTTGCAGGGGCAAAGAATCTGAACCATCCACGTCTTTCTCGATAATCGGCGCCCAGTTGTCCGACAAGTACCGGGTTAACTCAAATTGAATGGCGGGATCGTCGATAGCGATGCTGCACGGCATGATCAATGAGCTGCGATCTCCTTTTTCCCAAAGGTTATGGATCACTGCCGCCATTAACCTCAACACACCGCGGGTGCGCTGGAAATTCACCAGCGTTGACCAATCCTCGTACAAACGATCAAAAACCTCGGGATGAACCGGATAGGCCGACTTGATGCGCCGTTCATAGTCCGTGTCCCGGCACTCCGGGGGAAACTCCTGCTGCTGCTCCCTGTAGAAATCCACAAACTCCCGCGCCACTACGTCGCGTTGCTTGAAAGCCTCGCCCCCCGTCAGAGGCTGGAACAGCCGGCGCCGGACAATTTCAAAGCCTTCCTCCGCGCTGGCCGGACGCCATGACGACTCCACCCTGCCTACGACGTTTTTCAGTCGCTGCAATGCTTCAACGCCTTGCTGTCCTCCCACCTCGGCAAGGTCCTGGGAAGACGCCACGTCCGACGTCGGCAGGCTGATTACCACCAGGCAGTTTCCGGCTGCCTTGGCCGCTTCCGTCAGGGCCTGGGCAAAGCTGAACTGGGTGTCAAAACTGCCGCCGGGCAAATCGCTCTTCTCGTGCAACTGGCGCGCATAAGCCACCCATTCGTCGATAAGAACCAGGCAGGGGCCGTATTCCTTGAAAAGTGTCCGCAGGACGTCCCCCGGATTGGTGGCCTTTTCATCGTCCGCAGCCACGCGCCGGTAAGCGTCTTTTCCTCCGAGTTGCCAGGCCAACTCGCCCCAGAGGGTGCGCACCACTGCGCCGGCTTCCTTGGTGACCGGATTGCCGGGGGAAATCTTGTTGCCGACAAGCACCACGCGTCTTGTCTCCGGCAATGTTGTTGCGCCGGCTTCCCGCATGACCTCATCCATGCCGGCAAACTCCGCCGGCGCAATGCCGGAGAACAGGTGGTACAAGGCCAGCATGGTATGGGTTTTGCCGCCGCCGAAATTGGTCTGCAACTGCACGACCGGGTCGCCCCCTTTACCGGCCAGCCGTTGGACAGCCCCGACCAGCAGCCGCCTGAGGCTTTGCGTCAGGTAAGTCCGGCGGAAAAATTCCGGGGGTTCGCGGTACTCGTCTGCGCCTTCTCCGAGATGTACCTGCCACAGGTCGGCGGCAAACTCCGCCTGCTGGTAGCGGCCGCCGGAGACATCCTCGTGGGGCGTGATAACCTCGCGCCAGGGCTTGAGGCTGTCCATCGCCCTGGTTTCAAGCGCAGCGCCCGCCTGCTTCCGGCGCTCCCCTCGCGCCTGCTCATCAAAGCGTATTCTCAGCAGCTCCATCTTGAGCTTTTCAACGTCATTGGATTCCGGCGCCGAGACGGCAGTCAGCAACCGCCCGGTTGAATCCAGCACCCGGTAGGCGTCGTCACCGGAAAAACTTTCCTGGTGCGCCCAACTGTTACGATGACCGCGCATTTCACCAACCAGACCGCGCTCCGCCGGACCAAGTATCCGGCGAAAAACATCGTTCCATGTATCCCACATAACCTTCAGGAGCGCGGCAGAATCCCATTCACAGACAGGCTTCTCCGCCAGAATCGGATCGTCGATATAATCCTTCAGCCTGTGGGCGTCAAGCCGCTTGGATTCAACGGCGCTCGTGATCTCACGCTCCACGAAGGGGTCAAGACCCGCTTTCAACAGGTCGAGAGCCTTACCGACACGTTCGTGGTTGGTAATTGCCATTATTCAATTCCTGTTGCCACAGTAAAGACCAGGCAATTGGCCGCCTTTGGCTCGCGTGGAAAATCGAATAGCGCAAGGCGCCAGCCCCGGCTCAAGTGAAGGCAGTCTGTCAGCGTGGCCGTTTGCCGCCGGCTTGACGATAGGCCAGGTACGCCAGCGCAACAGCGCCGACAAAGATTATGAGACCAGCGGTCAGCAGTGCGATGTTCATGGATGCTCCAGGTTGCCCAAAACAAGTAAGACCAGGCCGGTCAGGGCGAGACCGGCGGCGGTCAAAATATCCCCGCCCTCCAGCGCTCCACTGAACAAGCCGCCCGCGGCCAGGATGATCCCAAGACGCCGGATATCTTCCCATGTCGTGACCAAGTTCAGTTTCATGCGGATAGTATAACACGGCGTTGCATTTACGGATGCGGGTAAACAGATCTAAAACATCTCAGACTGGCTGGTTGTTGCTGTGCGGGCTAAACGCGTGATCTCCGGCCAGCTTTGTACCAGGCCATTATACCACCTGGCTTCCGTTGTCCGTTTCTTACGCTCACACAGGGTGTACAAGCGATAGCACAATTCACGGGCGGTTTCGGCCCTGGCGCCGAATTGGGAAACGAGTTCGGCGGCGGCGCTCTCGCCCCCGGTTTCCAGAACGCGCACGAGGTGGTGCACCATCTCCCAGGCGGGGAGTCTCGGGTCGGTCGCCGGGCTCCAATCATCCGGCAATTCGCCGGGCTTTAACAGTCGAACTTTCCCGCCTTTCGATTCGAGTATGCCCGCATCGACGATACCGGCAATGCTGGTGTTTTTGGCCTTGGAAAGTGTTTCCGCAATGCCGTATTCGCCTTCATCGAAACCCTGTTGTTCAAACCAGGCCAGCGCCCAGCGGCTGTCGGCGTCGAAATCGTCCTCTTGCTCGGCAAGAGACTCGTCAAGAGTCTGGTTGATCAGCGCCAGGGCATCACGGACAGAAGCGGGGTTGCCTTCGGCATCAAGCACCCTGGCATAGCGGGTATAGACCGCCATTCCCGGACCGATGGCAGCCTGGGCAAGATCGACCGGGGCGATGTTGCCGGATTGCAGGTGGGCCAAGGCATCGGGGAGTTCAGTTTTCAAAGCAGTTACAAATTCGCGGCGGGTGGCGATTGGCGCGTCTTCGGGGCGTTTGCGGCAGACCAGGACGATGCTGGAAGCGAGGGCGTTTGTGCCTCTTGCCACAATCCTTCCCGCACCCTCAGTGCGTATTGGCCACGTGCCAGTGATAGAAAAGCCCGACTCGGTCACCGCGCCCAAGAAGGTCTCCCAGCCAGTACTAACAGTACCAGTATCGCCTTTGGTCTCGGACTGCTTGAAAGCATAATATATAGTAACCGGGAAGCTTAAGTGCACTTGCTCTACAAGACGGCGCATCGCTTGCGTCATACCGCGAAGAAAGAACTCCTCTGCCTTTTCTTTAGTATCATGACGATAGGGAGTGGCGACCAGTTCCCTGACTTTGGGCACAGTGAGTGTGGCGAAGAGTTCAGGATGGATCAATCTCAACGAACGTCGCAGCCAAATGTAGAAGAAATCAGAAAGATCGGCGTAACCAATATTGTCGTAATACGGGGGATCGGTTGAAACCAGCTTTCCAGTACTCACCAACTGGGCTGCAGCGTCCAATTGACTGCTTGAGCCGGCATCTTGAGCAGGGAATGCACCGACCACCATTGCCCCTTTATCAAGAGCAATCTCAAAACTACCGCCCGCCTCTGCAAACGGATTAGCCTCAGCGAAGTCCCATACCATCGGTATTGCTTGTCGAGCGAAAGTCTCTCGAAATGCTCCACGATCATTCATCCAAGAAGCAAAAGATGATCCGACATTCGAAACCTTTGAAATGGCAAACGCCAGATACACAGCAACTGCCTCCGCATACGCTGTCGCTCCCGTGCCTCCATCCCGCAAGGGTTTGTCGTCACCGTTCATTCCTGAGTTCGTTCTTGTGAGGCAGGTAGTCTCTCCATCTTTTACAAGGGCAGAATGACTATGGTGAGACAGGGACTCCCTTGACCTCAGGTAATCATTCTTTGCCTGCTCCATAGCCTCTGCCACCAGGTCGGAGAAGGTGGTCAGGGCGACGAGTTGGCGTCTGGTAAAGAGGTCGCACCACCTGATCATGCCGTATTGCTGTACCCGGAAGCCAAGAGCTCGTTTGGGTAGTTCGGTTTCCGGCACATCCATGGACTTTGTACTTAAAGCAATTTCTTCTTGTATAACAGAAGGTTCGATATACACTCGTCCTCTATGTCCTTCAGCCACTATAGCCATCAACTTGGCTCCCATACGCCCATTCTTTGCCTCGGCACGCAGGTAGTCAAACAGCATAGGTGTACCGGAGATAAGACAAAGGAAGCTGGCGCCACTTCCACCGGCTTTAGTGCCGCGTTTCTTATCTTCCACATCCTCTGGTTGTCCAACTTTCACTGTAAACCGGTACCCGCGTCCTTCGATTACCGGTTCCACATATGCTTCCTTGCCCTTCTTGGTGGATAGCATAAAGGTTGACGCTAAAGGCACTTCTACATCGTTAAATGCCGGATTCGGGCTTCTAACCGTCCGCGCCCACAGCCAGGCGATGACCGTCAGTTTGCGTCCCTGGTACGGTTTCAGGTCTGGCCGTTCCCGTACCATTTCCGCAGTCACCTCGACCTGTGGATACAGGTGTCCGATGCGCCGTTCGGCCTCGTCTCTCATCCACTTACCGTAATAGCGCACGTCCTCGGCAAGTCCTTGCGCGCCCTTCCATTCACGTTCAATGAGACTCTTTTCCTGCCTTGATTGGGGATTGACAGGCGGCTTCCCGGCGAACCTGGGCGGGATTTCAATCATGGCCTTGTTGATAAGCACCGCCACCGGGTTGAGGTCGCTGGCGTGGGCTTCGAGTCCCAACCGTTGCGCCTCCAGCGGCAAAGCGCCGCCGCCGGCAAACGGGTCGTGGAAAGCCGGCAACCGGTCCGGGTCAAACAGTTCCTCAGCGCGGGGATGGTCGGCATTATCCTTGCAGGTTCGGCGCCAGCTCTTGCGTATCTCGGCGCGGGCCCGTTCCAGCACTTCCTCGTTGGTGGTATTCTCCCATTTCACCAAATCCTCAATGAGACGAAACAAGCGCTCGCGTTCCTTGTCCTGTTCCGCCTCAGTAGGGAATAGTTCGGGAATGGAAGAAGGGTCATCCACCATCTGCGCGAAAATCACCGCCCGCGCCGCCGCCAACGGCCGTCGCGCCCACCACAAGTGTAATGTACTCGGGTGCCCGTGACGGATGGACTTTTCCCGCGCCGATGCCGCGTTGATGGCATCTAAAGGGAGGGCGACTTCAATCAACTTTTTTCTGGACAAAGTCATCTTTGTGCCCTCAATGCCACTCTCGCGGGCGTTCAAGCACATAACCATCAGCTTTTGCAACCCTGTCTGGAAATTGACTATGGTGGAATTTATCGCGGCCAATCTGCAAGGATGCTGTGGCAATCTTACGAAGCTGCTTTGATGTTCGTCTCGGCGGAAAAGCAACAATTACATTTTTTTCCGGATAACGGCGGCGTAGATCAGACACTGGTGGAGTGAGATCGCTATCCCCGGAAATGATAATAGCTGTATCAAACCGGTCGTCCTGTGCATCGCCCAAGAGTTGAACTGCGATATTGACATCTGTCATTTTCTCTTCGTGTGTCTCCCAAGTTGCGCCACAAGTGGCGCATTTTCTTCGTTTTGGAAGATAGTGGCCGTAATGGATATGGAAGTCCGGAAGCGTTTGCAGTGCTTCCAGATAGATCGCTTGTCGTTTATCCTTGTCTGGGCTGGCCGAATCTATGGAGATACGTGAGGTAAAATAACGAACGATTGCCAGATTCTGACTAGGCTTCAATAGATTTTCAGCCAGACGACGCACATCTAGCCAATAATAGCGTTTCCAGCCTTTCGATTTCAATCCGAAATACAGATTGAAACCATCAATATATACATAAACGCGCTGCATCCTAATTTACCTCTGTGTCCAACGATTGTAAAAAAATCCAAATAAAAGTGTTGACATCCATGGCTGTTTGAAGATAATAGTCCAGACCCCCCCGGCGATAGTATCGTCGGCCCGACGCCCCGTAGTAGAGGGGCGTCTCTCGTTATATTACCCCGTCGAAGGATAGAATCGCCGGCCCGACGTCCCGTTAAGGGACGCTTCTTTTTTCTGCCTTTGCCCGGCGCTGATCGTCCAACTTTCACCGATATGCTGTTCAGCCTGGCTTCTCCGCTTTTGACAGCAGTTCCGCGAAATTGTAATTCACACTTGTCACCCCCACGTCCGGTTCCCTGGTAAAAGGTTTGCGGACGTAATGGATTTCATGCTGCCCGTCTTCCAGGAACTCTACGATGGCGAGGATGAAATCGTCGGGTTTGTTTAATGAATAGAGTATCTCATTCAGGGTTACGGTGATGGTTGCCGCGCCCGTGACCCGGCCTTTGACCTCTATGAAACGCAGGCGGCCGCTGCCGGGGATGGCGCTCTCTATGTCGTAGCCAAGTTTCTCAGTTTCGCGGTCAACAGGTTCAAAACCCAGGCTCCGTTCCGTTTCCATGACGATGGCGCGGGCGCGGGCCGCAGACTCTTGTGTATCCATGACGTGCCTGTCATCCTTTATTTCCTGACCGTTCATCCTGTCGATGAGTCCTTGCGGAATCACCAGTAAACCACCCAGCACAACCGGCGGCAATGGCGAGATGCGGGCCTCCTGCTCAAGTTCGCCAAGACGCCGCTTCAATCTTGCCTGCAACGTATCCGCGCGTTTGCGGGCCTCAGCGGAGTTCAGGCGCGCGCCTGATTTTCCTGCCTGTTCCTGCAATTTCAATTCCTCCGCGCGATGGTCCCAGTAGGCGATTTCCTTGGTCAGCCTGTTTTTCACTGCGGCTTCGGTTTTTTATATCAGCGCCAGCTTTGCGTCTTTTACTTCCTTCAGGTGTTCCGGGACAACTGTTTCCACCGCGTAGCGTTGGATAACCTCTTCCAGGCCCTTGTGTATCCATTGGCATTCTTCCCGGTCCAGGATCGTGTCAACACTCGGGTCGCTGTCGGACAAAGGCCGGTAGTCCAGGTATGGCGCATAGTGCGGGTGGCCGGTTGCGTCCTGCTCGTCGGTCTCCACGTACAACATGCGTTTCGATATAACGCGACGGTCACCGGAACGGGTCAGGCTTGCGTCCTGGACCGCATGTTCAAGATAGAACAGGATTCGCGGCTTCGCTCCGGGGTCCCGCTCATCCACGAGGATGGCCCCGCGTTTCAGGAGGTTCCGGTGACGCTCCAGTATCAAATCGGTCACCGAATCAAGCAGGGGATGGCCCGGACATACAAAAGCAGCCAAAGGGAGTCCCTGTGGCGCCACCAGTGATTTCTCGAAGGCGATGCGTTCGTAGCGGGCAAGAACCGGCTCGCCGATTCCGACCAGCCGGTCCCGGTTCCTTACCGGGGCCGGCACATGCGTGATCTCGTAACGGCGCGGTTCGCGCTGTTTGACTGATCCCCCCAGTTGTTGAAAGGCTTCCCGAAAGAACAATTCAATATAGTGGGGTTGCAGCCTGCGCGCCTCCGCCCGCTCCATCTTTTCCCGGATTTTGTGAACGCGGCGGGTATCCATGAGATCGTGGACGAGCGCATGTTCGTCCAGCAAGTCGCGCAGTTTGTTCCGGTCAAGCGCGTTGCCAACGGCGGTGGCAAGACGCGCCCGTATTTCCGGTTGCTCCCCATAGCGGATTGCTTCGACCAGGAGTTCCCGCAGGGTCCGCCCTTCAAAATGCAGTTTGCCCAGCACGTCGAACACCTGTCCTCCCAGGGCCGCACGCGCCTGCTCCAGTTTATCCAGCAAGGTGAGATAGACGTCCCCTTCCCGGGTCCCGTCGGCAACCAGGTTCCAGAGGTGGCATACCTCCGTCTGGCCGATTCGATGAACGCGGCCAAACCGTTGCTCAATCCGGTTCGGGTTCCACGGCAGGTCGTAATTCACCATCAGGTGCGCCCGTTGCAGGTTGATGCCTTCGCTCGCCGCGTCGGTGGCCAGCAATACCTGGACTTCAGGGTCGCGCCGGAAGGACTCCTGCGCTTTCAGCCGGTCTTCCCGGCCCATGCCGCCGTGGATCAGGACAACCGATTCGGCGCGCCCTTGAAAGGTTGTGATACGCTTTTGCAGGTAGGTTAACGTGTCCCTGTGTTCGGTAAAGATCACCAGCTTCTGGCGCGGTGACGATTCGGGCTTCGGAATTTTGTCCGCTGCGTAGGGGTAATCCGGCTCACCGACCCGGTTGGCTGTTCCCGCAGGCGTAAAAATTTCCGCCAGGAGGTTGCCCAGTTCCTTCCACTTTGTGTCAGCGCCTGTTTGACGCACTTTCAGGGCGTGACCTTCCAAATTCTTCAGCGTACTGATCTCGGCTCTCAATTCTTCGATGGAACCTGCCGCCGTCGCCTGGTCCAGGATTTGCTCTTCGGCCTCCTCGACTTCATTCTCAGGCGCATCTCCGAGGTCTTCCAGGTCCTCCTGGTCCAGTTGCGGGCCTGCCGGCACGACTTCAGCGCTTGCATATCTCCCCCGTTGCAGGGTTTCAAGTTCCCGCAACCGGCTTTCCAGCCGTTCACGGCGCCGGCGGAGCGACCGGTAGATGGCTTCAGGTGAGGAAGCAAGCCGCCGTTGCAGGATGGTCAACGCGAAGCCGACTGTGCCTGCACGCTTGCCGCTTTCCAGGGCTTCCGCGCGGTTGAATTCTTCCCGTACATAGTCAGTGACCGCCTCGTACAAGCGGGCTTCCACGTCGGACAACTTGTAGGCAACCGTATAAGCGATGCGTTCCGGGAACAGCGGCGTACCGTCAAACCTGAGCAGCTTCTCCTTTATCATGCGGCGCATCAGGTCGGACACGTCCACCACGTGAACGCCGTCGCGAAAACGTCCCTCGAAACGGTCGCCGTCCAGCAGCGCCATGAAAAGCTGGAAGTCCTCCTCCCTGCCGTTGGGGGGGCGTCGCCGTCATCAGCAGGAAATGGCGCGTGATGCCGGATAACAACTGCCCCAGCCGGTAACGCTTGGTGTAAGTGATTTCCCCGCCAAAAAATCTCGCCGACATCTTGTGCGCCTCGTCGCACACCACCAGGTCCCAGCCGCAGTCCGGCGCCCGCAGCTTGTCCTGTATGTCTTCGTTGCGGGAGAGTTTATCCAGGCGGGCAATGACCAAATCGGTTTCCTTGAACCAGTTGCCCGTGCGCGCGCTTTCCAGCTTGTCATTGGTGAGGATTTCGAAAGGTAACTGGAAACGGTTATACAACTCGTCCTGCCATTGCTCCGCCAGACTGCCGGGGCATACGACAAGGCAACGTTCCAGGTCGCCCCGGGCAATCAATTCCTTGATGAGCAGGCCCGCCATAATGGTTTTGCCGGCCCCCGGATCATCAGCCAGGAGAAAACGCAACGGCTGGCGCGGCAGCATGGACTCACAGACTGCCGTAATCTGGTGCGGCAACGGGTCCACAACGGAGGTATGTACCGCCAGCAATGGATCGAACAGGTGCGCAAGGCGGATGCGTTGCGCCTCGGAGACCAGGCGAAACATGGCCCCGTCCCCATCGAAGCTCCAGGGACGGCCTCCTTTAACGATTTGTAACCTGTTTTCGTCGTGGCGGTACAGTATCTCGTTTGCGACCTTTCCCGCAGCTGTCTTGTAGGTCAGTTCAAGCGCCTCGGAACCGAACCAGCGAACGTTGACTACGGTGACAGTCTCGTTGGCAAGAATGCCTTCGACCGCGCCGTTGGCCTGGAGGTCTTCAAGTTTCATGTCGTTTTTGTTGTTGCTATTATCATCGTCACAAGTGCATTCTAGTCTTTAATGGAGTAGCATGAAACCGGACGCAGTGAGCGGCATGACGCTGTAAACAGTGTTGAACAATCAAACCACGATTTCGGGACGGAAATATGAGTGATTACGTGAGCAACGGGTCGCTTGAACTTGAAGTGGCTGATTTCGGGCCGATCAGCGGGGCCAATATCGAGTTGCGCCCTTTCACGGTCTTCGTTGGCCCAAGCAACACCGGGAAATCCTGGATGGCTATCCTGAGTTATGCGTTGCATCGACATTTTGGCGGCGCGTTCGGGTCAAAACAGATATGGCGTCAGGTTGGAAAATTTAAAATATTTAATGAAAATCTGTCTGATGCGCAGATTGACGCCATTTTTGTATGGGTAAAGGAAAATTTCAGAGATGGAAACCAAGTACGTTTGTTTGAAGATAGTGAAAAACCATCTGCTCAGAAGTCTTTCGTTATTCCCGAGCAGATTGTGGGGCAGGTTCGATGGACACACAGTGAACAAGGTCAATCTCTTGGTCATGAGATTCGCCGATGCTTCGGCGTCGACAGTATCGACGGACTGATACGGAAAGCAAGCAGAACCGGGGCAAATGTTACTATCCGACGGCATATTTCAGGCGAATCAACATCCTTTGAACATAGGCTGATGATCGATTCACAAAAGATGGGTTTCCACGCGACAGTTCCCGGCGGGACCGAAATAAAAGGGGATTACAAAGAACTTGATTACGAACTGGCTCGCATCCTTCGCCACATAACACCTGACGAGGAACACAGTAAAAACGACGGGGAAATACGGTTTCTATGCGCCCGCTTAATCAATGCCATAGCCGGCCTCACCGCCCCCTACCTGTTCGGTCCGTTAAACCTTCCCGCTTACTATCTCCCTGCCGACCGGACTGGTGTGATGCACGCGCACAGCGTAGTCGTAAGCGCATTAATAGAAAGCGCAACTATGACCGGCATACGTCCAACCGCACGCACCCCCTTGCTGTCTGGTGTCCTGGCGGATTTTTTGGAACAGTTAATTGAAATTGATCAGCCGCCATATCAGCGCGGAAAGCCTCGTAACGCTCACGCTTCCAGAATTGAAGATGCCATTCTAGAGGGTTCGGTACATG
This sequence comes from Gammaproteobacteria bacterium, assembly GCA_965204045.1. GTDB lineage: Bacteria > Pseudomonadota > Gammaproteobacteria > Eutrophobiales > Eutrophobiaceae > JAAXHV01. The sequence continues at coordinate 1,233,847 of CBDBDW010000002.1, read as the reverse complement.
TAGACAGAGCGGTAACGACAGGTTACCCGCGTTTCATCTACAAGCCGGAAGGCTGGAAAGATGGTCTGCCGTTAATGAATGCTTCATCCATGGTTTCTGAACTGGCGCCAGTGGTGTTATACCTGCGCCACAGTGTCAGACCAGGTAATCTACTAATTATTGAAGAACCGGAATCACACCTGCACCCCGGGATGCAGGTCGAATTCATGCGCCAGCTTGCGGGGCTGGTTAAATCGGGCGTCAGGATACTTATTACCACACACAGTGAATGGGTGCTTGAGGAACTCGCGAACATAGTGCGGCGTTCTCAGCTTCCTGTCTCCGAAAGGAAAAAGACCGACCGAGGTGAGATTGCATTGCGCCCAGATCAAGTGGGGGCATGGTTATTCAAGAAGAAGAACCGCCCAAAGGGTTCCGTAGTCGAGGAGGTGAAACTGGATGATGAAACAGGCCTCTATCCGACCGATTACGACGAAGTAAGCGAATCGCTGTATAACAGAATGTGTCTGTCCCCATAATCACAGCAAAACAGGTGGTCCTGTCAGCAATTGTGATAGCATATTTAAGCCAGAATAACAGCCCTGAATTACAAAACTAATCAATCTATGAAATACGTCGAACCCGCCAGCCTGGCGGAAGCGATTGAAATTCTTTCGGAAGACGATGAGGCCAGATGTCTCGCTGGGGGCGCCACCCTGGTGGCGATGCTGAATGCGGACCTGGTTGAGCCTTCAACTTTGGTCGGACTGCGGCGCATTGATGAACTTGGGGGTATTACTGTCACAAGGGATCATGTGCGCATCGGCGCCATGACGACCCACGCGCAAATTGCCGGAGATGACAGGCTAGCCGGCAACGCGGCGGTTGTGCGCGACGCGGCCGGGCAGATTGCCCACCCTGCTATCCGCAACATGGGCACCATCGGCGGGTCGGTCTGCCATGCCGACCCCAACGCCGACTTTCCCGGCGCGCTGGTCGCGGCGAATGCCGCGCTGGAGGCGGTCGGGCCTTCCGGCACAAGGCAGATTCAGGCGAGCGAATTTTTCCTTGACTACCTGGAAACCTCCCTGGAAGAAGACGAGATACTGGGCGCAGTCCTGGTTCCCGTGGAACCTGCCGGCGCTAGGGGCAGGCACCTTAAATTCAGCCGGACCCACGGCGATTACGCCACTGTTTCCATCTCCCTTGTGCTGGTCATGGAGGGCAATAGCTGCACTTACGCCAGGATTGCCGTCGGTTCTGCAGGGCCGGTTCCCATCCACCTGGGCGTGGCCGATGCACTCCTGACAGGATCGGACCTGTCCGGGGAGACCATCAAACAGGCAGGCCAAAAACTGATGGAGGCCGCTGACCCCGTCGATGACGTGCGCGGCAGCGCGGAGTACCGCCGCATGATCATACCGGGGCTGTTGCAGCGGGCCGTGGACGAGTTGCGGTAGATCGCGTAATGCTTGGTGTGTCTGGGGTCAGAGTAAAAATGCACAGAGACAATGGGGACGGACCCCCGCTTACAACATGCGGGGGCATGCTTAAAATCCGTCCCCCACATGCCGGGATGATCAGCCGGCGGCAATTTCTGCAACGGGCCGGCGGCCTGACGTTTTGTCTCGCCTTAGCCCCCCTTATCGGTGACGGCACCGCTGAAGCGGATGAGCTTATATCCACCAGGGACAAGCGCGCGATCCAATTTAACGCATACGTACACATTTCCCCCGACGGCACGGTGACCATTATCAATCCGGCCGCGGAAATGGGCCAGGGCGTCATGACGGCCCTGCCTGTCATTGTTGCGGAGGAACTGGACGTGGAATGGGACGACGTGCGCATTGAATCTTCTCCGCCATTCGGCGAGGTCTACGGCGACCCTGCCTTCTTCAACCGGATTTTCACCACTTCCAGCAGAACGATCACCAATTACTACGAGCGCCTGCGCCGCTTCGGCCGCGGGGCGAGACAGGTGCTGCTGGAAAATGCCGCACAGGAATGGCGCGTGCCCGTGGCGGAACTGCGCACCGGGCCCAGCCGGGTCATACATGACAAGACCGGGCGCAGTATCAGTTACGGTGAGATAGCCGCATTCGCCGGGACTGGTGCGGCGTTTGACGGGGGCGAACCGGTAACGTTCAAAGCCCCTGAAGCTTACCGGCTGGTAGGTAAAAACATCCCGCGCCGGGACCTCCCCGGCAAGGTCAGCGGCGGCGCGGAGTACAGCATGGATGCCCGGCCCGCGGGACTGGCCTATGCCGCGGTATCCAGGGCGCCTGTTGAAGGCGCTATGGTACGCGCTCTCGATGAACATGATGCGCGCAGCATCAGCGGCGTGATCGACGTGATAAAACGGCCCGAATCCGTCGCAGTCGTTGCCACCAGCTACCCTGCGGCGCTGAAAGCCCGTGACAGGCTGGAAATCTCCTGGCATGAAGTGGCAGGCATGAGTGACTTTGACAGTGACGACGCCCTGCAGCAACACCGTGCGGCAGCGTTTGACTTGTCCCGGTCCGGTTTCCCCTGGGACACACAGGGCGATATTTCCTCCCTGGCGAACGAAGCGCGGGGACGGAATTCAATTCCGTCCCCTTCTGCAAGTCCGGTGGGCGAAACAACGAAGATATATTCCGGTGAATACCAGACAGATTACGTCTACCACGCCCAGATGGAACCGCTGAACGCGGTGGTATCGGTCACGGACGCCGGGAAGAAAGCCGAGGTCTGGGCGGGGACCCAGGCGCCGGCCAACACGGTAGAAGCGGTTGCCCGAATCCTGGATATCCCCGTGCATGACGTCAAACTCAACCGTTCCCTGCTGGGCGGCGGGCTTGGACGGCGCACCGTGCCCAGTATGGATTTCGTAGTTGACGCCGCCTGGTTGTCCGGGGCGCTGCGACGACCTGTCAAAGTGGTCTGGACCCGCGAAGATGACCTGCGCAGCGGACATCTCAAACCCATGACGGCCCACTACCTGCGCGCCGCTGTCGACACCCGGGGCAATATTTCGGCCTGGCAGCATCGCGTTGCCAGTGATGAGTCGATAAAAATGCTGGACCGGCCCAGTTACGAGGCATTCGGCAAGGCGCCCGTCACATCCATGCTGGGCGCTTCGCACCACGCCATGGACCGGACCCTCGGCGACGCCTACGACCTGCCCAACCGCCTGGTCGAGCACGTTGCCATGGATACGGGCGTACGCCTCTACCCGGTGCGCGGCGTGGGCGCAACACCCAACAACCTGGCCATTGAATCCTTTATCGATGAATTAGCTGTACAACAAAACACCGATCCCGTTGAGTACCGCCTGCGGCTTCTGCATAAATCCGCACGCGGACGGCGAATCATTGAAACAGTCGCCGGGATGGCCCACTGGACACGGGAGCGGCCTGAACGCGCGCTGGGCATTGCCTATACCCACTATGTGGATACCGCCGCCGCGGCAGTGGCTGAAATCTCCTGTGACCAGAAGCAGGAAAAGATCACCGTCCACAGTGTCTGGCTTGCCGCCGACGTCGGCCTGGCCATCCAGCCCGACAATGTCAGGGCGCAACTGGAAGGCGGCATCGTGCACGGCCTGGGTTACACCCTGTCGGAACGCATCACCATCAAAAACGGCCTGATACAACAGCGCAATTTTCACGATTACTCCGTTATGCGGATGGCAGATGCGCCTGCCGTGCATACGGAACTGCTGCGCAGCGACAGGGAACCGACCGGGGTTGGAGAAACCGGGTCGATCCTGGCGCCCGCAGCCGTGGCCAATGCCTTCGCCGCGCTGACCGGCAAGCGCCTGCGCCATATACCGTTTACGCCGGACCGGATCCGGCAAGCATTACTGACATAAGGGGGATTTATGACTGACAAACAAGCCGTGACATTATCTATAAACGGCGACCCGTATGACGTTCTGGCCGATACGCGCCAGACCCTGCTCCAGGCGCTGCGCGAACAGCTTTCCCTGACCGGGACAAAATGCGGTTGCAACAACGGGGTGTGCGGCAGTTGTACGGTGTTGATGGACGACCTGCCCGTGCGCGCCTGCCTGACGCTGGCAGTTGCAGCAACGGACCGTCAGATCACCACCATCGAAGGACTGGAATCAGACGGCGAACTCCATCCCGTACAACAGGCCATTATTGACCACCAGGGTCTGCAATGCGGATTCTGCACTCCCGGGATGGTCATCGCGGCAAAGGCGTTGCTCGACAGTAACCCGGACCCGACACTGGATGAAATTCGCGAGGAACTGAGCGGCAACCTGTGCCGCTGTACCGGCTACGTGAAAATTGCCGACGCGGTATTGTCCCTGGCCGATGCAGAACGGGGACAGAATTGAATTCTGTCCCTTGAGAAGAGGAAAACAGGCATGAGCACAAACATGGCGGAAAACCAGCAGATTAACCCTGTTATCGGCGCTTCGGTCCCGCGCATAGAAGGGCCTGAAAAAGCGACCGGGCGGGCCGTATATACCGACGACATCACCCGGCCGGGCATGTTGCACGCAGCCCTGCTCGGCAGTCATTACCCTCATGCAAGGATCCTGTCCATTGACACTTCCCGGGCAAAGGCCCTGCCCGGCGTCAAGACTGTCCTGGTGGGCGCCGACCTCCCGCTCAACTACATCGGCATGTTTATCAAGGACCAGCTTCCCCTGGCGCGGGACAAGGTCTGCTACAGCGGCGAACCGGTCGCGGCCGTGGCCGCGATCGACCTGAAGACGGCGCGGCAGGCGCTGCGGCTCATCGAGATAGAATACGAAGAGCTCGAACCGGTAACGGACGTGGAAGAGGCCCTGAAACCGGGCGCGCCGGTCATACATGAAAAGCGCGGCGAATACCCCACCATGTATGAACTGCCCGAAGAACCGAACGCCATCTGTTTCACCGAGTTCATGGAAGGCGATCCCAATACGGCATGGGATGAATGCGACGTCATCGTAGAAGACGAATACCTGGTGCCGGCCCAGTACCACATGTACATGGAACCGAGTTCGACCGTGGCCGAAGTGGACGGCAACGGCAAGGTCACACTCTGGACGTCAACCCAGGGCGTCGCCCGCTCCCAGATGTACACCGCGCTGGCGCTGGGGTTGCCCATGTCGAAGGTGCGGGTCATCGCCCCGCGCATCGGCGGCGGTTTCGGCGGCAAGTGCGAGTTCACCAACCAGCCCATAACCGCGCTGCTGGCGCAGGCTACCGGCCGGCCGGTCAAGCTGACCTTTTCCCGTGAAGACGACATGACCATGATGAAACGCCGTCATGGCGGCAGGATTTACATGAAGACCGGCGCCACCAAGGACGGCGCCCTGGTGGCCCGCGACTGCCGCATCATCCTTGACGGCGGGGCCTATGCCGATGAGAGTCCGGAAGTCTCGCCGGTGGCGGCTTTTTTCAGCCAGGGCCCGTACCGCATTCCGAACATGCGGGTGGAAGCCTGGTCGGTATACACCAACCTGTCCCGCGCCAGCGCTTTCCGCGGCTTCGGCAACCCACAGGCTACGTTTGCCAGTGAATCCCAGCTGGATGACCTGGCGGACCAATTGGGAATGGATCCCCTGGAACTGCGTCTCAACAACGCGCTGGAGCAGGACGACAAATTTTTCTGCGGCAAAACCATCGAGAAGGCCACGATGCGGGCCTGCCTGGAAAAAGTGCGGGATGCCTCAGGCTGGGCCGCTAAACGGTCAGGCGGCGGACCGGCCGCGCCCGGAAAAAAACGCGGTATCGGCATGGCCGGCATGAGTCATATCTCCGGCCTGGCCGGGGCGGGGGCGAACGTGTTACTGAATGAAGACGGCAGCGTGACGTTGAACTGCGGGGCGGTCGATATCGGCCAGGGTTCGGACACCATATTCACCCAGATCGTGGCAGGCGCTTTGGCCCTGGATATGGACCAGGTCAACTTTGCCGCGCCGGATACGGATTCGTCCCCCTACCAGTTCCAGACGTCAGCAAGCCGCAACACCTATACCATCGGGCGCGCGGTGAAAAAAGCCAGCGACGACGTCCGGGAGCAGATTTACCGTCATGCCGGGGAGATACTGGAGTGCGACACCAATGATCTTGAGCTAAGGCAGGGTGGCGTCGTCGGTGTGAAAGGCGTGCCGGACGCGGCGTTGCCGTTCATCGCGATTGCCGGCAGGGCGCTGTGGCAGGAAGGCGGCCCGATCATGGGTACCCATAACTGGCTCTACACGCCGCAGGACCGCATGGACCCCAAGCGCATGCTGCTCAGGGGATTTGCCCTGATGCCCGACGGAATCGGCATCTTCACCTTCGGGGCGCAGGTTGCGGAGGTGGAAGTGGACGAGGTAACGGGACAGGTGGAAGTACTGGAATACTGGGCCGCCCACGACGTGGGCAAGGCGATCAATAAGGCCTCGGTGGAAGGCCAGATAGAGGGTGGTATCGTACAGATGCTGGGTTACGCCCTGACCGAAGAGATGCTGTGGGACAACGGCCGCATGATCAACCCGACCATGATGGATTACAAGATCCCCGGCATGGCGGACGCGCCGTACAAAATCCATTCACTGCTGATCGAGGAAGCGGAAGAGTCAGCGCCGTTCGGGGCGAAGGGTGTCGGTGAGATCTGCGCGGTGGGACCGGCCCCGGCCATCGCCAATGCGATCAAGAACGCCGTCGGCGCCAGGGTTACCCGGATTCCAGCCACTCCTGAACGGGTGCTGACAGCGATGCAATCCGCAGATGACGCAGATTAACGCAGATGGATTTTATGGAACCGATACCTGAAGTTGTAAATACAGGAAGGTTCCCTGCCAGGGCACGACAGAATCGCTGCGATAGATGCGGCCGCAACAGGATTCGAATTCGCCCCGATCGGGGTAGACGTCAAACAGGTTCCGCGCGCCGGCTTTCAGGGAAAACCGGTCACCGAAATGCAGGGTCGCCTCCGCGTCAACCATGAATTCCGCGCCGAATTTCTGAATGACGGCCAGGTCCGCGGTGCTGGTGTTTTCATAGTTGCCGTAATAGCGGCCCCGCAGCAACAGGTCTAAACGGTCCCGGGTATGGCGCAGGGATGCCACGGCGCGCAGGTCCGGGGCGCCATTTTCAACGTCAAACTGCGCCTCTGCGTCCACGAAACGTCCGCGCTCAACGAGCCGGGTTTCGTTGTAGTTGCCGGCCAGGTGCAGCATGTTATTTCCGCCGAAACCGTCGAACTCAAAAGTGGCCGACAGGTCAACGCCGCGGGTTTTCGAATCCACGTCGTTGGTGAAAAAACGCACCTGCGAAATGGTATTGGCTCCAGGCACGCCCAGCGCTTCCAGTTGTGCAGTCTCCCCGGGCCCCACCGCGAACTGTGAGGACAACACGATGCGGTCGTCAAGCCGGACGTGGTAGTAATCAAGGGTCAGGGACAGGCCGTCCAGCGGTTCTGCGGCGAAACCCAGGCTGTAGGACATGGAGTCTTCGGCATCCAGCGGACGGGCGCCGAACAAGGCCGAAACCGGATGCTCGGCGGGGTACACCCCTTCTGCCATGGGCAAGCCGCTCGGGCCGACCCGGGTGGAGACGTTGGTTGTCGAAATCTGGCCCGGCGTTGGCGCCCGGAAGCCTGAACCGACCGAGCCGCGCAGGTTGAGATAATCCGTGAGACGGTAACGGGTCGCCAGCTTCCAGGTAACCACGTCGCCGAAGTCGGAGAAATGATCGAAACGCACCAGGCCGTTAACCAGCAATTCATCCGTAAAATCCATCTCCAAATCGATGTAACCGGCATAGTTGTTCCGGCTCAGCCTGCTTGCAAACTCCGGCGCATAACCGGGAAAACCGTTGGAACCGACCGGGACCGTGTTATGGATCGGGTCGCCGGCCGGGCACAGCGAACCGACCGCTTCCAGACCGGGAATCCGGCACTCGACAACGGTCAGGCCGTCATCCGGGTCAGCATCGACCTCGGCCCGGGTAATCTCGAAATTAAAGGGATCAGCCGCGGCGTACGGTCCTATCGCAAACGACAGCGGGTCACCTTCTTCGATCGTATACCGCTCGCGACGGTATTCAAAACCGAAAGCGGCATTCAACGGGCCGGCAAAGCCCAACTCCACGGGCAAACTGAAATCGGCGTTCACGGCAAGTTCATCATTAACCAGATCGCCGGGGCGAAAGCTTGTCGGCGTCTCCGGCCCCAGGGACGGATTGAGTGTGTTGGCAATTCGATAACGAATTTCGTCAGAGCCATAGCTCACCGACAGGTCCAGTCTCAAACCATTGGCCAGTTCCCCCCGCAGGCCGCCGACCATGCTGTAATCGATCACTTTCCCGGAAAATTGCGGCGTGAACCCCGCCGGATACAGGCCGGCGCGGGGGTCGTAGATGGAGCCGTCCGCCAGCCGTAACGGCAATAACTGGCTGACGCCGGGACGCCGGTAAAAAAACCCGCCGCCCTGGTCCTTCCAGGAGTAATTACCGAAACCATACAGTTCGAATATCTCCGAGACCGGCAGCGCCGCGTTGACAAAGAACAGCGCCTGTTCACGCTCCGGCTGTCCCCATATCTGCGCCGGGCTGTCGAATTCACGGTCACCGCCGACGCCGGTGAAATTGTCGGCGAAGCGCGTGTCGGGATCGTCCGGGATGCCGTCACTGCCCGGCAGCACCTGTTCAATCGTACCGTCGGGCCCATAGGTATAGGTAAACGCATCGGGCCCGAACCAGGTCACACCATCTACCGTTAACCGGCTTTGGGTGGCCTGCAAGGGCGTCAGACCCGAACTGCCTATGGCAATGTCGTAGGGTTGCGAACGGCTGCTTGGCCGGGTATCCGAATATTGTCCGCTTATGCTGATAAATCCTTCACTGCCGAGAGCAAAACCGGCGTTGGCTTCAACGGTGACTTCCTCGCCATCACCTTCCGTATAGCCGCCGTATTTTCCGCGCAGTTCGTAGCCTGAGCGATTCTCCCTGAGGTTGAAATTTATCACGCCGGCAATTGCGTCGGAACCGTACTGGGCTGCGGCGCTGTCCCTGAGCGTTTCGACGGACTGCAACGCAACGGAAGGAATACTGCCTACGTCGGGGCCGTGCGCGCCGAAGCCGTTCAGTTGCATCAGTGCGGCGCGATGGCGGCGCTTGCCGTTGACGAGAACCAGGGAATGGTGTGAATCCAGGCCGCGCAGGCTGACCGGACGTATAAAAGTCGAACCATCGGAGATCGGCTGGCGGGTAACGTTGAATGAAGGGACAATGGTATTGATAACATCGACCATATCCGACGAATTGACACTTTCGAGATCGTCCAGCATGAACACGTCAACCGGCACCGCAGCATCGCTCGCGGCGCGGGCTGAGGCCCTTGTGCCGATGGTTACAACTTCCTCAATGTCCCCGTGCGAGTGTTTTTCTTCAGCTATGGCCGGCGCCGGGGCACATACGATAAGTCCCAGGCCAAGCCATAATGACAAAAAACCGGAACAGGTGTTCATGTTTGAAAAAAATTTGTCCACAGATTGTACAGATTAGCACAGACTTATTTGAATTATCGCCGTATCAATTCGGGGACACAGAATAGATGGGGTCAGAGTAAGAATTTCGTCAGAAATTTTACTCTGACCCCTGAAATCAGGGATATACTTCCCGATTCTGACTTGGCCACGTCAGGACAGACAACTACCAAAAATAATCTGTGTTAATCTGTGTAATCTGTGGATAATAACCATGAAAGTTGAAAAGACATTCACTGTGCAGGCGCCCCCGCAAACGGTCTGGGATTTTGCAAAAGACCCGGTAAGGATGGCGCCATGTATCCCCGGTTGCAAGGAAATCAGCGTTGTCGATGAGACCCGTTACAAGGCCCGCGTGGCCGTCAAGGTGGGTCCCATATCGGCAAAGTTCAACCTGGACCTGGAGATTATCGAGGAAACGCCGCCCGTGGAAATCATTTCCAGGACCCGCGGTGAGGAAGGCGCCCGCGCCAGCATATTGTCGGCGAACAATATCGTCCGCCTTACGGCAAACGACGATGGCTCCACCGGGGTCTATTGCAGCTCGGAATCTTCCATTACCGGGCGTCTGGGCAAATACGGGGCCGGCATGATGATGAAAAAAGCCGATGCGATCTGGGAGAAACTGGCCGAAAACGTGTGCGAGGCCATAGAGAACAGGGGACAGACCCCCGCTAACGACATGCGGGGGCATGCTTAAATCTGTCCCCGGAAAGCTCGTTCCAGGAAAGCTAAGGGCATACAGTGAAACCGGCGAAATTCAACTATGTCAGGGCCGGGTCCGTGGACCAGGTGCTGGATCTGCTGGAACAGCCGGCAGGCTTTGTCAAAATTCTTGCGGGCGGCCAAAGCCTGAACCCCACCCTGAACATGCGCCTGTCGGCGCCCGACGTGCTTATCGACATCAACGACCTGGATGAACTCAGGGGGATCAGGGTAGAAGATGGCATGCTGCACGTCGGCGCCCTGACCCGGCACGCAGAGCTTGAACGCTCCGAACTTGTGGCCGGGCACGCGCCTTTATTGACAAAAGCAATTCAGCACGTGGCCCATGCGGCAGTGCGCAACCGGGGCACGATCGGCGGCAACGTATCGCTGGCCGATCCCGCATCGGAACTGCCGGCCTGCTGTGTCGCCCTGGATGCCAGTATCACGATACGGAACAAGCAAGGCACACGGGTCGTGCGCGCCCGTGATTATTTCAAAGACCTGTATGAAACGGACCTGCAGGAAAACGACCTGATGACTTCGATCTCCTTTCCCCTTGCCGGGGAGACGACAGTATGCGCATTCCGCGAGTTTGTTCGGCGCCGGGGTGATTTCGCTTCAACCGGCCTGGTGGTCAGCGCGGAACTTGTGGACGGGGTATTTACTTCCTTCAGTCCGGTATTTTTTGCCGTTGCCAATACCCCGGTTCTGGCTGCCGGCGTCGCGCAACGTCTGGTGAACGTGACGCTGACGAAAGAACGTATTGAACAGGCAATCGCCGCTGTGGATCATGATGTTGATATTACCGGCGACGCTTATATGAGTACAGAAATGAAACGGCGCCTGGCGAAGCATTACCTGAGAGGGGTGATAGAAGAATTGTATAAGGAAGATCATTCTACTGGATTCCCGCCTGCGCGGGAATGACGGGGGTGGCGGGAATGACGGGGGTGGCGGGAATGACGGGGGGTGGCAGTAATGACGGGGGGTGGCGGGAATGACGGGGGGTGGCAGTAATGACGGGGGGTGGCAGTAATGACGGGGGGTGGCAGTAATCACGAAGCCCTTATTTGTCATTCCTGCGGAGGCAGGAATCCAGTAGATTAACGTCGATGAAATCGACTCATTCACGGAATTGACAGGTGAAAATGCGAGGCAAAAATGAACAATATTTTTCCGTCTCCGTCACGGTCAACGGCGCACTGGTAGAGGCCGAGGCGCCGGCGCGGGAAAGCCTGGCGGACTTTCTGCGTCACCGGGTGGGGCTGACCGGCACCCACGTCGGTTGCGAGCAGGGCATCTGCGGCGCCTGTACTGTCAGGTTTGACGGCCGCATCGCCCGTTCCTGCCTGACCCTGGCGGCGCAGGCGCACGGCCATTCCATCGAAACCATCGAGGGAATCACGGACAGCGGGGAGATAGCCGACCTGCAGGAGGCATTCCTCAGGCATAACGCCGCACAATGCGGGTTTTGCACCCCCGGCATGCTGATCACTGCCGCCGAGTTTCTGAACTCCGGCGAAACTGCCGGGAGGGAATCGATCCGGCAATTCCTTTCGGGCAATTATTGCCGTTGTACCGGTTACCATGCGATCGTCGATGCGATTGCAGAGATCGCAGGGAAGAAAGCCGGTGCCTGATCCCTTTGTTATCGATCCCGGCCTCGCCAGACCGAGCGCCCGCAAATTCGTCCAGGGCCGGGGCCGTTACCTCGACGATATTACGCTCACGGGCATGCTCCACGTCTGTTTTGTCCGCAGCCCTTACGCCCATGCAAAAATTGCCGGTATTGACACCTCGGCGGCCCGGGAGGTCGGCGGCGTCAGTCACGTTATTACCGGCCGGGACCTGGCGCCTGTGTGCCGGCCCTGGACCGCGCAGTTGACCAACCTCGGTGAGATGAAGACCGCGCCGCAATCGGCGCTGCCGGTTGATGTAGTCAAATGGCAGGGCGAACCCGTCGCGGCCGTCGTGGCGAGTTCCAGGGCAGTTGCCGAGGACGCGGCCGAACTGGTCGAGGTGGATTATGAAGAACTGCCGGCGGTGGTGGACCCCGAGGCAGCACTGAAACCGGATGCGCCGCTGGTTCACCCCGAACTGGGCACCAATGTTGCCTGGTCGATCAACATCGACACCGGCGGGGTGGATGCAGCGCTGGCGGGGTCCGACGTCGTTATCGAGAAAACCTTTTCGGTGGACCGGCAAACGGGCGTCACGCTGGAACCGCGCGGCGCTATTGCCGATTATGATCCCGCGAAACGTTACCTGACCATACACCTGACCAGCCAGGTTCCCCACATTCAACGTTATATTTACGCCAGGCAACTGGGTTTGAATGAAGCTGACGTGCGCATTATCTGCCCGGATATCGGTGGCGGCTTCGGCCTGAAACTGCACGTTTATTCCGATGAGATCGCCACCGCCGCGATCAGTATGCTGATCCGCCGGCCGGTCAAATTCACAGCCGACCGGCTGGAATCGTTTGTTTCCGACATACATGCCAGGGGGCACCGGGTCAGGGCGCGCATCGGTGTCAATAACGACGGTAAAATACAGGCCCTGGAGGTGAATGATCTGGCCGGGGCAGGGCCGTTCCTGATCCACCCGCGCACCAGCGTGATCGAGCCCCTGCTGGTCGCCATCTGTACGCCGCTGGCATACGACCTGAAGCATTACCGGGCCGGCGCCTCACTGGTGTACCAGAACAAGGTCAGCACCGGCCAGTACCGCGGCGTGGGCATGCCTGTCGCCAGCCTGGTGGCGGAAGGACTGGTGGACGCCGCGGCCAGGGCGACCGGCCTGGACAAGGCCGGGATCAGGAAACGCAACCTGTTCAGGGATGACGCGTATCCTGTTACCGGTGTTTCCGGCGAGTACCTTGAATGCCTGTCACAGCAGGCGTCGCTGGACAAATTGTTGAATATGATGGACTACGACAGGTTGAAGGAGGAACGGGATACAGGGCGCGAAAGGGAAATTTACAAGGGCATCGGCCTGGCTACCGTGGTAGAGGGCACCTCCCCCAGCCCGGCCCTGTACGCCGCGGGCGGCGCGCCGATAAGCTCCCGTGACGCCTGCACCCTGCGCCTGGAGGCCGGCGGCAATATCTCCTGCGCTACGGGTCTGACCGACCAGGGCCAGGGCGGAGAAGCGGTGGTTACACAGGTGATCGCCGACGTGGTCGGCATACCGTCCAATGAGATCAACATCGTCATGGGCGACACCGCAACCACGCCTTTCGGCGGCGGCGCCTGGGCGTCAAGGAGTACGGCCATCGCGGGCGAGGCGTGCCTGCTGGCGGCGACGGAGATGCGGGAGAAGATCCTGGAGGTGGCCGCCGCGGTCCATGAGCAGCCGGCGGATATCCTCACCATCCGGGCCGGCGAGATCTTCAACCTGGAGACGAACGAGAAGGTCTCATCCCTTGCGGAGGTCGGCAAAACCGTTCATTTCAACACGCATACCCTGCCGGCGGAATTTGAGCCGGAACTGATCGTCACCCGCCACTACAGCCAGCGCGAACAACTCATGGTCTATGCCAACTGCGCCCTGGGCGTGTCCCTGGAAGTGGACGTAAATACCGGGCTGGTGACTCTCCACAAGGTATGGGCGGTGGACGATTGCGGCCGCATCATCAACGAGAAACTGGTGGTGGAACAGATGCGCGGCAGCATCGTCCAGGGCATCGGCTCCAGCCTGTATGAAGAGTGTATCTACGATGAAATGGGACAACTATTGAACGGTAACATGTTCGAGTACCTGTTGCCCATGGCCGGCGAGATGCCCGACATTGAGTGCGACCATATCGAAACACCCACTAAAGCTACGCAACTGGGCGCCAAAGGATGCGGTGAAGCCGGCATCATTGCCGTCTGCGGAGCGATCATGAACGGGATTAACGATGCGCTGGAGCCGTTCGGCGTGGAGGTACGTTCACAGCCGTTCACGCCGGAGAAGATACTGAGGGCGCTGGGGAAGATTGGTGATGAAGCCTGAAGAAAAAGGATTGCCTGATCTTCAACTTTGCTGCGACCAATAATGCGCCAGCACCAACCCCGAACTGGTCATTCACCACGACCCGGCAAGGTTAAGCTGGGAACCGGTTGTGAAGGTGGAACATTACCGGCTCAAGCAGGAAAGTTAAGCGGTCATGGGAGCAATTTGTTAAAGTGAGCACAAAAAAGAACAGCCGCGTTAGCGGCGGCTGTCGGGCCGTGGCTCCCTTCCTCTAGTAGCGAGGCATGGGTACACCAACGGTGGGGTTGCATAAAGCCTATTATAGAATCCCACACTGTGTCAATAGATTTTCAGGTATCCGCTACCAAGAGCTGCTATTTACTGAATGAATAACTAAATTGCTGAGAATACGATATACTTCAGTGCTATTATTTTTCCGTTTGAAGCGATTCCAATATTTCCGTTTTAACTTTATCCTCAAGATTATCAATATCAATTCGTCCTTGCCCTACTGCTGAGGTTAGAAGCTTTCTTACACGAGTTTTCGTTAGTCGTAGATGATGTTCCTCTTTCAGCGCTTTAACAATGCAACGGGCAATTTTGCCAAGTCGAAGATAATCAAGCCTGCAAACATCAACATGCAGCTTGGACAGTTCGATGGCAGGTGTACGTCCTTCTGTATTCTTCAGAGTTTGCCCATCTTCCCGCAACTCATTATCAGCCAACCAAATAATATCAAGCCTGTCAATGGAATCGCGCCCCGCAGCTGTCGCCAGCGCTGCTTCTTCGAGTTTATCACGCTCCGCGATACCGCACTGCCAGAAAGATAGCGAGTTGTCCTGTGTCCTCAGATCACTGGTTATCGCATCGGCGGAAATTTCATCCGCGGACAATTCAGGTTTGGATTCCCACTTGGCGCGTGTGATCTTCCGTGCCAAGAACATACACTTAGTCGCCCAGTTCAGCTAGAACATCGCTAATGTAGTCCCGAAGCCACAACTCCGGTTCGAAATGTTGCTCCAGAATATTACGCATTTCATCATCGCCCCATAATTCTGCTGCTTGTACTGCGGCATCCCTGATCTCTATATTATTCATTCTCAGTGCATTGCGTACTAAATCTGTCCGCCACACAACCGTCCTTGGGTGTACTTGGCGTCCCAAACATCGGAGAACTGAGGCTGCAAAGCTTGGATGTGCTTCATCCAAAGAGAAAGCACTGAACAAGTCGAAGATATATTGGTCCTCAGTACTTTCTAACACCTCTCCAATGATTCGTTCCGCTGGATGATCCATTCCATCCTCAAGCTGTTCAGCTTCGAAGGTTGCCTGCAATCTAACTAAAAGTTGATTCCGTTCCCGATCCTCGACAATTGCCTGTTGGTTTATTGTTGTTACAAATTCGGTCATATCCACATACATTGGAAACATACCCCGAAGCGAGTTAGCTAATCCATTGTATCCTTGGCAAGACAGCATATCTCTCACGAGTTCCATCATTCTTTTTTGTACTGATGCTGCGTCTGAAGAGATCGCAAGCGAACATTTTCCCACTGCCAGCTGGTATGGAGCATCATAGAACGACCCAGATTGATCCGACGCAAAAAAATCTTGAAGGTCAGAAATTGAGGCTGTGTTACATTGAGGTAAATGACTTTCAGTTAGTGGCATCAAAAAGTTCTCTTGCTTTGTCTGTAATTACGGTTTCGAATACTCTTCTTTCACGTTCACGTAGCTTAGTAACTTGTATCAGTGCATCATCTCGTGTTATGGGGTCAGCGCCTTGCCAGATGACATCAAGATCAAGAAGAAAGCCCACACTATTTGGTGGCGTCTCAATCGAACCCTGCAAAATTATCAATTGAACATTGTCTTCATACTTATACTCAACCCGACTCATAAAGCTATTAATATGGTCTGGTAATCCACTTACATTCGGCATGGCACATTTAAGGTAATCCTCCACCTTAACTGTCTCCTGTGGAATCACAATCTTGTTGATGTACCTGATACCGATACGACTTACAGCTTTTGGTCCAGACACTTTCCAATATGCCTTAACTGCCGTCTGAATTCGTGGGTAGAACTCATCCCAGCCACCAGATTGAGATTCAATGGTACTCTGATAGGGACGAAGGATATGAATACTAAGGATATCCGGGCCGACTCCGATCATCCTGTTGCCGTCTTCTGTGACAAGCTGAACCTTTGCCAAACCTTCACCATATCGCAGATTAGGAGGTTTATCATCTTGGGTTTCCAATCCAACCTGGACTACCTTTTGCTCTTGTGGTCTACCTGCGTATTCGTCACTCAATTCAGTATGTAATTTACCAGGAATTGTAAAATTCCATTCCTGGCCGGGAATAAAGTGAAATTCACAAATAGCCTCCTCTATGGGGGGATTTTTATAACGACGGCGTTGATCCATAATCTATATGACCCGAACTGCTAATGTATTAGTTACCCAAGTGTTCAGCACCTGCTACCTATGTAATTCTGCCATATTATATTCAGGTTCAGGGCTATCCAAACAATTTCAGTGAACTTCGGTGAAGACAGGACTTTCCTTATTTCGCTTCCTCGCCAACCTCAATTTCCTTGCGCATGGCTTGTACAAAACTCTCCCCCAGGGAATCTGCGATTTTATTCATCATCCCCTGGCTGAATTTGCCCAAACGCCCAAGCAAGCTGATTTCCGAACTGTACATAACTTCTGTTGTCGCTTCATCCAGCGCCGTGAGCGCCAGTTTGCTCTCCGCCTTTAACCTGCTCGCCTTGCCGCCCTCATCCCCCAGGGTCCGGTAACGGGCAAATTCCGGGGGAGTTTCTTCGACAGTCTCTATGTCAACACTGAACCTGGCCTTGATCATGCCGATTTTTATTCTGACGGCGGCGCGGTAAGTGCTCTCCCCGGTCTGTTCAACCTTTTCACAACCGGGAATGCAGGCGGCAACCGCTTCAGGAGAGGTAATGAACTGCCATACTGCTGCGCGGGGCGCGGCGACAGTAAAGGATTTTTCAATTTTCATCGCTGGCTGATGCGCTCTGGAAGCCTGCCCGGATTGATAGCAATAACGGATTGTACTGTATACCGGCGCGAACTTATAACGTATATTTCAGCTTGTGAAACGTTGGCGGATGCCTGTGATGATTGCATTTCGCCAACAAGACAGGAAGACAAACACCAATGAAGCGAAGCAAATCAATGCCCGATGAGGGGCGGGTGAAGAGCCTGGCAGTGTTGATTGATGCAGATAACACCAACGCGCGCCACGCTGAACCAATCTTCGATGAGATCGTAAAACTGGGCGAAGCCAATGTGCGACGCGTCTATGGCGATTTTTCAAGCGGACGCCTGGCCGGGTGGGATAATGCGGTTAAATCACTCGCTATCCTCCAACACCAGCAGCGTAATAACACCAAGGGCAAAAACGCAGCCGACATAGCGCTTGTCATCGATGCCATGGACCTGATGCACAAGAGCAACATGGATGGATTTTGCCTGGTCAGTTCCGACAGCGATTTCACCCGTCTGGCACAGCGTTTGCGGGAAGATGGGCAGCAGGTTTATGGTTTTGGCGAGCGCAAGACTCCGGAAACGTTCCGCAATGCTTGTAATCGCTTCATCTATGTGGAGAACCTGGTGGAGGCTACAATGGAGAAGGAAGGGACAGACGGCGACACAGCAAATATTGAGGAATCTCTAAAGGACGCAGCGAATATTATTGCCAAAGCGTTGGAGGAAACCGACGACGATTGGACAAACCTGGGTACCGTCGGTAGCCGGATCGTCGGAGCCGCGCCGGATTTCGATCCCCGGACTTACGGCTGTTCCAACCTGAGTACACTGGTCACAAAATGCGGCGGATTTGAAATGAAAAAAGTATCTAATGTGAATTATATCCGCCACAAGCCACACAGAAAAACCTGACATCAAGCGTACCCGATGGTCCGGGGCCGTTCCAGTATCGTACTTCCCGGCAATCTCAACTCCGGTAACTGTCTCAGGATTTCTTAACCACCGAAACACCATATTTTATGTGGGTATTTCTGACGTTAATTGTCTCTATTTACCTTGTTTTTTTGACAATAAATGTTATTTTTAACCTTGTATTTTTAACATTTCCGCTGTATAGTGTTGTTTTTATTTGCGAAGATACGAAGCGTGCAGCGTTCCATTGATACCGTCCTGCGAAACTGGCGCAATGATTCCAGGCGCAAACCCTTATTGATCCGGGGCGCGCGCCAGGTAGGCAAATCCTGGTCCGTGAACCGGTTCGGTAAACAGGAATTCGCTGATATGGCAGTCATCAATCTTGAGTCAGAGCCCCAGGTTGCAGAGATCTTCAGGAGTATGAATCCCCGGGAGATACTGAACAAGGTCGAAATATTGACCGGGCAACGGGTTGTCCCCGGCAGGACACTGCTATTCATAGACGAGATTCAGGCATTTCCCAAAGCCGTTTCGGCCTTGCGTTACTTTTATGAAGGAGTGCCGGAACTCCACGTCATTGCAGCAGGTTCATTGCTGGAATTAACCCTGAACGCAAGCGGTTTGTCCATGCCGGTGGGACGCGTCCAATACCTCTACATGAAGCCCATGAGTTTTGAAGAATTCCTGGTCGCCCAGGGACAGGAAACCGCTGTAGAAGCGCTGGCACACGATCGGGCATCTTTCGACGATCCGGTAGTCCACGATGCCATGCTCGCCTGGGTAAGACAATACCTGCTGATCGGGGGAATGCCGGAAGTGGTGGCGGAATATCGTGAATCCGGTAACTATGAGCGTTGCCGCCAGGTCCAGACTTCCCTGGTACAGACTTACCGGGACGATTTCAATAAATATGTAAGGCCCGGCCTGCATGAAAGCGTCGGCAAAGTATTCCAGTCTGCCGTAAGACAGGCAGGAAACAAGTTCAAATATGCCAGGGTTGACCCTGACGAGCTTTCAAGAAACATAAAAAACGCCCTGGATTTACTGGTGTTGGCCGGTGTATATCACAAAGTAATCAAGTCATCCGCTGATGGTCTGCCTTTGGGAGCAAATATCAATGAGCGTTTTTTCAAGGCGCTTTTTCTTGACGTCGGACTGATGCAAAACCTCTGTGGCCTGGCGACGGATATCATCCGGGAAAAGGATTTCATGGCGATTTACCAGGGCGCATTAACGGAACAATTCGTCGGACAGGAACTGATTGCCTGCCAGAATTGGTTCGACAGGCCCGCGCTGTATTATTGGGCCAGGGAGGCCAGGAACAGCAGCGCCGAAATTGATTATGTCTGCCAGTCCGGGTCAAACCTGGTCCCGATAGAGGTAAAAGCGGGAAAAACCGGGAGATTGAAAAGCCTGCACCAGTATCGCGAAGAAAAGCAACAGGCCTGGGGGATCAAGATATCGGCCGCGCCGCTGCATTATGAAAAGCCGGTTTTGTCCATCCCGTTTTACATGGTCAACCACTGGCAGGCATTGTGGGAAGCCCGGCCTGGGTGAAAACCCGAATGCACTACCTGTACCGTTGGAAACCGGAGCAATCTGAGATTCTACGAAAAATTCAGTAAAATCTCTTGAGATTTTGCAAAAAAATCAGTAAAATCTCTTACATGTACATAACTCGTGAATTACAGGAGAATTTGTTGCGTTTTTTCAAGCCGGATTCTCCATCCGGGCTCATATTGGCCGGAACAGTCGGTTCCGGAAAGACGACGCTCGTTAAACATGTCCTGAAAAAACTGGAAAACGACTTTCGGGTCTTTTCCTATACCGGAGACGACGTGCAGTTTCGCCAGGCCGCAGCCTGGAATACCCGCTACCTGCACGAACAGGTGAGCGCGCAGACTACCCGTCCGGCGCTTATTTTCATCGATGAAGCACAAAAATCAGAACTCATCTTTGATGCGGTAAAATATGCCTTCGACCATACCGGAGCGTCCTTCATCATTTCCGGTTCCAACCCTGCTTTTCTGCAAACGGAGGCCAGAAAGAGGCTGCAACGCCGGGCCGACCTCTGGAACCTGGCGCCCTTCTCTCTCGGCGAAATCCTCTGCCATGAAAACATGGTGGAACCGGAATGGGGCCGGCAATTCCGGGAGGTGTTGTTCAGCTGGCAGAACGGGCGGGACGTGGAAATCCCCCTGGATCTCAATGAAGGCATCAAGCGGATTATTGCCGGCTACCTGTGTTATGGCGGCTTCCCCCTGGTCCACCTTGCGCGGGATAATAACGCCAGACTGGTGGAACTACGCAAAATCGTTGAGCGCGGTTTTGAGCTTATGTCTGTCAATAATGAAACCACGGCAGATACGATTAAACTGGAACTGGCCCGGCTGGACTCCAGGGAATTCGCCTACCAGGGGGTTTTCCAGAGAACCGGTTTGAGAAGGCGGGATCAAATCAACAAGGTCATTGACGCGCTTATCAACCAGGGCTACCTGCTCAGAAAGAAACCGCTTCTTATCGGTGAAGAGCGCCGCTCCTACCTCAACAATTTTTCCTATATCGACCCGGGCATCGTCACTTATTTAACCGGTGAGGAACTGTTGGAAGGCGATACGGAAAGAGGCTTTCGCGTGGAGGGATACCTGCACAACAGACTCAGGCAGATTTTGCAGTTAAAAGCCCTGAAAACCCAGGTCCACTACTACAAGCCCTTCACCATAGACGCCAACAGCAAGGTGAAATACGGAGCCGGAGAAATTGATTTCGTGGTAAGCATCGGCAAACGCATGATCCCGCTGGAGGCCAAAGCCGGCATCGACCGCAGCCAGGTTGATACCTCATTGCTTGCTGATTTCATCCGGAGCCGTGGCATTGCCTTCGGCATTGTTGCTTATGGCGGGTTGCCTTACTGGGATAAAAGAAGCAGGATTCTCTATTGGCCCTACTGGTTGATATAGAAAAAGCGTAACTACTCACCCCCCTGTTCGTCCCGCGCTCCCTTCGTCATTCCGGCGAAGGCCGGAATCCAGTCTGTTAAACGGGTCGCTTGCGACACCTTATAACGTGTCCCTTTGGGACGTTTTTTTCACTGGATTCCCGCCTGCGCGGGAATGACGGGGGGCGCGCGGGAATGACGAACGAGGAGAAGTGCAGGAAGGACGAGTGGGGGGTGAGTAGTTACGAAAAAGCCTTTTATCGACATTGCTTGCCCGTTACTCCCTTGATGGCTGCAGCGCCAGTTTCGAGACGAACAGGATTGATAACAGCATGGTAATGATGCCCATCCAGAGGACGGGGGTGTAACTGTCCGAAGTCTGCAGCAGGGCAGCACAGGCAGGACCGGTCGAAGTGCCCAGGTTGGCAACCAGGTTGGAGAGGATCAGCAGCCTGCCGGTAGCATCCACGTTGGCGATACACGCCATAATGTACGGCAGGGTGAAGTACCAGGCGAAACTGAACAGTCCGACGCTGACCACATAGGCGGTGGTGGAAAAATCGGCCAGCAACAGCGCCATACAGAAGATTGCAAGACCCGTCCCCAGCACGACCGGAATGAGGCGGGTGAAGCGGGTGGACAGCGCTGCCGTAGCCATGGAACCGAGAAAACCGAGAAAGAGACTCACCGACAACGCATAACCGATGGTCTGAGCCGCAATACCGCCGGCATCACCGATGCGTTCGTAGTAGGCCCATACGCCCATGATCCCCGCTTCAAACAGGAACAGACCGACAAAACCAAGCGCAGCCAGTATGTGGATAGAGCCCGTTGCCTTGACTTCCGGCGCCTGCTCGATTTCCCCGCTGTCGGGGGTAAAACGGATGAACATCAGCAACAAGGCATGCAACCCCGCCACCAGCAGGAATACGGCGCCGACTCCAAAGTCCGCGATCAGGCCCGGCAGAAATATCACACCTACTGAGCCCACCAGTAATTGCAGCCCGAACCAGTAGCCGAGACTTCGATCCGGGTCCAGGGCCCTGTGGATCACGGCCATACACACGGCCAGTTGTATCCCGGCGGCAAAGCCGCTCATACCTCGAATGATGAGGAAAAGAGGGAAATCGGTCAGCGCGGAGGTAACCAGGTTCATCAGGATGACGCCGCCGGCAGCGAGATACAGCGCCGCGCGCCAACTGATCCTGTTTACCCAGATTGCCGCAGGTATCGGCGCGACAGCAAAACCGGCCAGTTCCGCGGAGATGATATAGCCGCCCTGCTGGCTGCTGAACCCGAGTTGTGTCACGTAGCCGCCTACCAGCAAGGGGGCGATGAAATATACGGCTGCGCCGCAGGTACTCAATAACGACAGGATGGTAAGGGCGCGATAGTCTCCGGTGTTATTGTTCCGGGTTCCGGTCATGACTTGCGGATATTAACATGGATGCACAGGGCAGACAGGCTTATAAGGAATTATGTAACTACTCACCCCCACTCGTCCTTCCTGCACTGCTCCTCGTTCGTCATTCCCGCGCCCCCTCCGTCATTCCCGCGCAGGCGGGAATCCAGTGAAAAAACCTGTCCCGGCGGGACACCTTATAACGTGTCGCCTGCGGCGACTATGTTATTGACTGGATTCCTGCCTTCGCAGGAATAACGAACAGGGGGGTGAGTAGTTACGGAATTATTTAATTACTGGATTCCCGCCTGCGCGGGAATGACGGGTGGTATCCGGAATGACAGGGGTTGAATAACGGGGAAAATACTGTTCAGATAGCGGAAGCTTACTAAGGAGACTCAGAATGCGTTGGCGGGATTATTCGCTGGAAGAACTGCGGCGCCAGTACCTTACCAACCTGACGCCCGGCATGGGCGATCACGTGCGCCGCTACGAGGAACTCAGCGACGAACTGGTGCGGACCATGCCGAGTGAACTGGACGTGCCCTACGGCGCTGCAGGTCCGCGCCAGACCCTGGACATCTTCACTCCTGAAACGGACGGCGCGCCCATCCTGGTCTTCATCCACGGCGGTTACTGGTTCTTCAACAGCAAGGACCCGAGGCGTTTTCCGGCCCGGGAGTTCGTTCTCCGCGGCATTGCCTGGGTTCCCATCAATTACCGGCTGGCTCCGACCGTGACGATGTCCGGGATCGTGGCCGACGTGAGAAACGCGGTGAAGTGGCTGTATCGACATGCCGCGGAATACGGCTGTGATCCCGAGCGGATTTACGTGAGCGGCAATTCGGCCGGTGGCCACCTGACCGCGGAATTGCTCAGCGATGACTGGCTGGAGCAGTACGGCCTGCCCGCGGACGTGGTGAAAGGCGCCTGTGCCATCAGCGGCCTGTATGAACTGGAACCGCTGCTGGAATGCGAGCCCAATGAAAAACTGCGGCTGGACCTTGAATCCGCCAGACGCTTCAGCCCTATCTATCACCTGTCCGGACAGGTCACACCGTCCATCATTGCCTGCGGGGCGAACGAATCCGCCGAATTCCGCCGCCAGACTGCGGCCTATGCAGACATTCTCAAAGAGGCCGGGTATCCGGTTACCCACATGGAAGTTGCCGGCCATGACCACTTTTCCATTATCGGTGAACTGGCCAACCCGGAAAGCCCGCTGTTCCGGGCCGTCATCGGGATGATTGTGTAAGCCGGCTGGGGTATTATCAACACCTGACAGTCGAGAGACAAACGTGAAATTCAGCCTGATACTGGTTCCGCAGGTGCTGGACGGGATGCCGGAACCCTATGAACACATCACCGAGCAGATCTGTTTTGCCGAAGAACTGGGTTTTGACACGGTCTGGCTTACCGAACATCATTTCAGTCCTTACGGAAGGCCGTCCGTCCCGGCGATAGCCGGTCATGCCCTTGCCAACACTTCCCGGATCAGGATCAGCGCCGCCGTCGTCGTATTGCCCTTCCAGCACCCGTTGCGGGTCGCGGAAGACTGGGCAACGCTTGATCACCTGGGCCGGGGGCGCGTGGACGTGGGTGTGGGGCGCGGCAACCAGCCGAAGGAATTCGCCGGTTTCAACCTGACCCTGCATGAAGCGGAACAGCGCTTCAGCGAAGCGCTGGACATCATCCGCCAGGCCTGGACCGGGGAAAGTTTTTCCTATGACGGCGAGTTCTGGCAGTTCCCGGAGCTTTCCGTGCTGCCGAAGCCCTATACAAAACCCCACCCGCCCCTGTGGCAGGCGGCAATCAGCGACTACACCGTGAAAAAAATCATAGACCGGGGTATCAACGGCTTAATCGGTCCGTACCTTTGCCCCCATGAAATCCTGAAGACTTCGTATTTCGATGCCTGGCACAGGATGATAAAGGAAGCCGGGCGGACCGACCTGCAGATGGCCCACAATGAATTCATCTACGTTGGTGAAAGCGACGCCCAGGTCAAGGCCGATGTGCGGGATCATGTCCTGTGGTACGTCCGTACTGCGGCGAAAATCTGGGGTGAACGGGACAGGGCCAAGGTGGCCGAGCAGTTCGCGAATTACACCGAGATACTGGAATACTTCGATAACGTATCCTTTGATGAGATCTACGGCAAGCTGGGCATATTCGGCACGCCCGACTCAGTGGCCGACAAGATCGGTTGGCTGAACAGGGAAGGCGGCCTTGAGCATTTAATCATTTTCAGCTGGTTCGGCAGACTGGCGCATGAAAAAGCCATGCGCAGCATGGAACTGTTCGCCCGGGAAGTCATGCCGCGCTTCCGGGAACCCGCTACGCTGGCGGCAACAGGATGACCGGGAGAACCATCATGGGCAACCAGGCAGACGTGCAGGAGATGATCGAACTGTTCGAGGCGGAGTTGCGGCTCTGCCGGCTGGATTCAAGCCAGAAGCTCGCGGTGCTCTCGGAAGGCGAAAACCTGAAGGATTACGCCGAAGCATTCCTGCGCGCCGGCGACAACCTGGGCGCGGAAACGGCCCATGTCCATCTCACCTCCGCGAATACGGCAGGCGCCGACGCCTACCTGGGAGATCTCAGCGGCAATCCGCTCACAAACAACCCGGCGGCCCTGGCCATACTGAAAGAGGCGGACCTGGTTATCGACCTGGTATTCCTGCTGTTCTCCGCCGAACAGGTAGAGATACAGCGCGCCGGCACGCGCATGTTGCTGGTGGTCGAACCCTTCGGGATATTGAAACGACTGTTTCCCACCGAGGCCATGCGCCGCCGGGTGGAAGCGGGTGAGCGGCGCATGCAGGCGGCGCGCACCTTGCGTTTCACCAACCGGGCCGGTACCGACGTCGTCTACGAACTTGAGCAACTCGATGGGCCGCCGCCCAGGTGCATTCTTACCGAGTATGGTTATACCGATGCCCCGGGGCGCTGGGACCACTGGCCCAGCGGTTTTCTCGCATCCACCGGCACCGCGACCGGCGTCGAAGGCCGGGTAGTGATGGACGCGGGCGATTTAATCCTGCCTCAGAAGGAAGTGGTGCAGACGCCCATTGCATTCACCATCAGGGACGGTTACATCACCGGCATTGACGGCGGCGCGGACGCCCGTCGACTGGCCGAATACATGGAAAGCTTCGACGACCCCCGCGCCTTTGCCGTTTCCCACATCGGCTGGGGCCTGAACGAGGACGCAAAATGGGATGTGACTCTGCCGGGGATCTGCATGGACGGGCGCGCCTATTACGGCAACGTCCTGTTTTCCACCGGCCCCAACACCGAGTTCGGCGGCGACAACGACACTGCCTGCCACCTGGACCTGCCCATGAAGAACTGCTCCCTGTGGCTGGACAACGACATAATCGTAAAAGATGGCGAAGTAATCCCCGAAGATATGCAAGCGCGAGGATAATAATCAATGATTGAATCACTCAGCTCCGAAAACCTGCCGGAACCCAGGTTCCGTTACAGCCCGCTGGTCAAATCGGGTCCGTTTTATAAAACCGCCGGGATGATTGCCCTGGACAAGAATACCGGCCAACTTGAACCGGGCGGCGCAGGGGCGGAAACCGCAAAAATCCTGAATAACCTGCTGGAAGCCCTGCCGGATTTCGACCTGTCCCTGGATGACCTGTACAGCGTAACCATATACACAACCCGCTTCGACCAGTTCCCGGAGATCAACAAGTCCTGGGAAGCCGTTATCAGCGCGGACAGGCGACTCCCGGCGCGTACGGCCGTCGGTGTCAGCGCCCTGCCCATTAACGCCACTGTGGAGATGGAGTTCTGGTTTTGTAAAGAGGATTAACAAACAACTGACTGGAGTGTAACCTGAAAAAGATCCTTAAAGCTTTTGCAGCAGTCGCGATTATCCTGGGCCTGGCCGGTGCGGCCGTCATGCTGGATACCCCTCCCACCAGGCTTTTCGGCGGCAATGTTATCGGACTCCTTGAAGATCCTGTTACCAGCGGCATGTTCGTTTCCGAAGATACGGATGTTTTCAGCCCCGGTCTGCCAATCGGCGCCCGGTTCCCGTCCATCCGGGCACTCTATATGGGACAGGAGATCACCGGCATCGACCGGTTCATGGGTGAGCGCGGGGCAGTCTTCGTCGCGGTACGCTCGGCGGACTGGTGACCCTACTGCAGAAGGCAACTCGTGCAGTTGCAGGAACAGACCGCGGACTTCGAGGAGGCAGGTATCGGCATTGTTGCGATTACTTACGATGCGCCGGAGTTGCAACAGGCGTTTATTGATGCTGCTTCCATTACCTATCCGCTGCTCTCGGATATCGATGCGGCAACCGTCAAGACCCTCGGCATCCTGAACGAGCAGTACAAACCGGGGGATACGGCATACGGTATCCCGCACCCCGGGGTATTCGTGGTTGATCCGGAGATGAACATCGCCGGCAAGATCTTCGTCGAGGAGTACCAGGTGCGGGTGGACGGCGAGGGCACACTCGCCTACGCGCTGCAAGTTCCTGATGAACTGTAACCACGTCGACATCCCGGAAACGAACAAAGCATTTCGAATACCAGGTTTGCAGCCAGCAACGCAGTGTTGCCGCTGGTATCGTATGGCGGTGAGACTTCAACCAAATCACATCCGACAAGATTCAAGCCAAAGCAACCCCTGATTATTTCGATTCCCTGAGACGCGGTCAGGCCGCCGGGTTCCGGGGTGCCTGTTCCAGGCGCCACTGAAGGGTCAAGACCATCAATGTCGAAACTCAGGTAAGTTGGCATGGATGCGCCGATTCGGTCCCGCACTTCATCCATTAATGGGGCAAGTGAGTGATACCAGCATTCCTCAGCGGTAGTAACGCACACTCCCTGCGCCCTGGCCCAGTCAAAGTCATCCGCTGTGTAACCCGTTGCGCGCAGCCCGATTTGAACCATTTTTTTCGGGTCGACAAGACCTTCTTCAATAGCACGGCGAAATATCGTGCCATGTGCGATTGACTCGCCGAACATGGTGTCATTTGTATCGGCGTGCGCGTCCACGTGCACCAACGCTAACGTCCCGTGCCGCTCACGAAGCGCGCGCAGGATCGGCAATGTGATGGTGTGATCGCCGCCCAGTGTCACAGGTTTAACGCCTGTTTGCAGCAGGCGTTGGTAAAACAACTCAATGATCCGGACCGACTCAGCCAGGTTGAAACTGTTCAATGCCACGTCTCCGAGATCCGCAACCTGAAACGAATCGAACGGCGCCGCGCCGGTAGCCATGCAATAGGGGCGTACCATGCTTGATTCATTACGAACCTGGCGCGGACCGAAGCGGGACCCGGTTCTATTGCTGGCGCCGATGTCAAGGCCGACGCCAACGATTGCAATGTCCAGGGGATCCCCGATTGAAGCTGACGGCAAACGAAACATTGTCGCCGGCCCCGCATAGCGAGGCATTTCGTTTCCGCCAAGTGGCTGGTTGAACTGAGACATATTGTGGTTGCTTCCCCCGCTTCGCTATTTACCGG
The DNA here is from genome assembly GCA_965204045.1 of Gammaproteobacteria bacterium. Taxonomy (GTDB): domain Bacteria; phylum Pseudomonadota; class Gammaproteobacteria; order Eutrophobiales; family Eutrophobiaceae; genus JAAXHV01. Next base: position 1,205,954 of record CBDBDW010000002.1, on the reverse strand, counting down.
CAAGCATTCGGGCAATGGAGTTGAATATGGAGCGAAGACGAATAATGAATTCGTAGTCAATGCCGTCTTCATCATCGATTGCATTAAACGCGGCAATGACGATGGCCTCTGCGGGTTCTACATAAAGGTATTGCCCACCATAACCCAGGTGCCCGACGAACCGCCCATCGGTTTCCAGAAAGTTTCTGTAAAAGATTCCATCGCTGTACCGGGTGCCGGCAGCCGGACTTGCCAGCGCTTCCCGAACGAGACACAGTTGTGACGCGTTATTCTCGTTGTCAAAACAGAATAACCGCCCTAAGCGCGCCAGGTCTCTCAGGGTCATGTGCAGTCCACCGCCCAGGAAGGGAATGCCTTCCCTGTCCGTTGAGACATACACAGCGTTCTCCATGCCGGCCTGTTCAACCAGGTCAAGCAAGGAACTGCGCAACGTTTGCCGCGATGCCTGCTCGCATATCCATGCCACAATGTCAGTGTTGGCAGTCTTGTATTGAATCTCGCTCTGCTCGCTGGTTTGAGCCGCCCCCCCAATCGAGACCAGGTAGTCGCGCATGGATTGCCGCAGGTTATCGGGGTCGATGCGCCAGCCATGCGCGCATTCCAGCTTGCCTACGCACGCATCCGGGTCCGCATAATCTTCGATGAAACTGTTAACTACATTCATGTCGAGTAATTGTTGTACGCTGGCAGCTGCGTAACCGCTACCCACAGACGGCAGGTAATCGATGACCGCTCGTTCCAGGTCTACCCGCTCATGGATGACGCAGCGGGCAGCGATCAGGTTCACCACCATTTTACTGATCGACTGGATGGAATGTACTTGCCGTTCATCAAAGTCGTCAGCGTAGGCTTCAAACACGATATCATCGCCCTGCAGAACGAGTAAACCGACGAATGCCTGGTTATCAAGGCATTCCGCTACGCCTGCCTGGTTACCGATATTTACATCCGGGCGTGCAGTCAAGGGTCGCGAGCAGGGAGAGCGCAGCACAAGTCCGTAGCGATTGACTTTATGCAGCATTCGAAGACCTGCCCGGCGCTGCCCCGGCACGTCCCAACGCCCCTTCCCGGTTTTCCCAACCGGTGAAATTCCATCAGCGCCTGCCCAGTTTCGAGTCATGAGACCGGATGCCCGGTTGACGCCACGGCCATACGCGCTGTTTTATTCAGGTGGATGGCAACAAGGAAACAAGTATAACAAATCGCCAGCGTCAGCACACCGGCATCCAGTACCGGCGTGTAATCCTGCGCGGCGACCAGTTTTGAACCGGCGCAGGGTCCGATTGCAAGCGCAAGATGCATACTGGCGCCGTATGTCGCCACGAACCTGCCACTCTCATCGACCTCGCTGTAAATGATGATTTGATAGGCAATAATATAACTCCAGAAAAACTGAAATACGATATTAGTCAGGAAAAATATGCGGGGAACGTTTCCAAACATTTCCAGGTTGGAAAACAATACCAGCATGGCAACCTGCAACGAACCAGCCACCAGCATCGGCAGCGCCCGCCCCAGGCGACAACCGAGCCATGCAGCAGAAAGTGACCCGAACAGGCTGATGAGGTAGCCGATTCCCAGCGAAGCTGCCACTTCATGGCTGCTCATTCCGGCCGCGCGAGCCACTCTTTCAAGATACGCCCACACCATGCCAATGGTCAGGAAGTAGGCCGCAGCGCCGAGGATAACCATCGACTTGCGGGCAGCCGCCGGCCTCCCTGCTGCTCCGATATGGTTGCCATGGCGTCCCGGTTCACCAGGAAAGGCGAAGTAAGCGACGAGCAGAGCCACACAAATCCACAGGTTCATGTAAACAAATACGGCGACGAGTTGCCAGTTTGCGCTGACCAGGGGCAGGATGAAAGAGCCGGCCGCGCCGAACAGCACCTGGCCGCATACCATAAGCGCCGTGTTTCGATCGCTTTTTACCGTGTCACAAAGCCCTGCCAGCGCAATTGCGTACGCGGCGCCGGCAGCCAACCCGGCGAATACGCGCGTAATCAGCAGCAGTTCAAACGAGTCAAGCCGGATGGATGCGAGATTAGCGATAAAAAATGCGCCGAGCAGCGCCAATACGCATTCCCGCCACGGGACACGGCGCAGCCACCACGCGGCTGAAAGTGTGCTTGCGGCAATGCCGACAAGATCGGCGGAGCCCAATAAGCCAACCTGGCTTTGCGTAAATACAAACCGGTCGGTGATTGCCCCCACATAGATCGGGAGCAGCAGCAACATGGCTTCCGTCACCGTCGCTACCAGCAACATTGCCAGGATGGAGCCGCTCCGATCTATTTCCCGCAATTTCATCAGGACGGCGCCGATTGTAATTCCGGCTTACCCTGTTATTCCCAATGCAGGTTCACAGCCGCGCCAAAGGTTCGACGCGCTGCGGGGAACCCCACCGCCAACGCGCCGTCGCTGAAAATCTCGCCGAAATACACCTCATCAGTCAAATTCCTGACCCAAATCGACACGTTCCAACGACTGTTATCCGCGCCGAAACTCAAGCGTCCATTTGCGAGCCAGTAGGCATCCTGAACCTGGTTCGGGTTACCGGTGATGCTGTAATTGACATCGTCCTGGTAACTCGCGGTGAACAACGCTCTCAAAGAACAGCCGTTGCCGACCGGCAACACGTATGACAAAGACGTATTGAACTGGAAGTCCGGCGCGTTGCCCAGCTTGTTGCCGACTGCGACGTCCGGCAACGTCGATTCGGTCACTTCCGTATCAAGCAGTCCGACACCCGCCTTGATGTCGAGCGAAGCGGCCGGCGCCCACCATAGGTCCAACTCAGCGCCATAGACTTCAACCTCCTCGACGTTGAAAATACGGAAAAAGCCGTCTACACCTGCAAACGCCTGAAGGTCTTCGTAGTCGTAATAGAATGCGGCGCCGTTAACGCGCAGCAACCCGTTCGCCAGGTCGGATTTAAAGCCGGTCTCATAAGCATTGATGAACTCGGGGTTATACGGGTCCTTTTCTTCCGGGACGAAAACAAAGAAACCCGTAAAACCGCCTGACTTGTACCCGCGAGAGTAATTCGCATAAACCATCAGATCTTCACTGAATGTGTAGTCGATACCTGCACGTCCCGTCACTTCGGAATAGTTCACCTCGTTATCCACCTCTGCAAATCCGAGCGTTCCACCTGTAAATCTGCGCTCTTCGTCGGTGTATCGCACAGCAGCCGTCAGCTTCCAGTTATCGGTCAGGTAAATCTCATTGTGGCTGTACACTGCCACGGAAGTGGTCTCCTGGTTATAGACCTCGTCAAGAACCAGGCCAAGGAAGAACGGGTGATCCGTCTCGTCAAACACATCGGTCTCATCGAGATCGTCAACGCCGTAGAATGCGCCCAGTATCCAGTCCCAACGACCTCCACCCGGGGAGGAGATGCGCAGTTCCTGCGAATACGTTTTCAGGTCGCCGCCATAGTCATTATTGCCGGCGCTGAGAACGGTCGAATCGAAATCTTCCTGGCGTCCGTACTCCATATCCTCGTAGGATGAAATCGAACGGATAGAGAACTGTTCCAGGTCCCAATCCACGGTCAGTGTAACGCCAATTGTGTCGTTGTCGATTCTGGGTGACGAATTGAACGCGCCGGAATAAACGTCACCGTCGACGGGGTCGGCAGCAACGATTACATCGCCTTCCGGAAGGCCGGATTCGTTCGCCAGCAATGAGTAAAACCAGTTATCGGACCTGTCTCGCCCGCCGTGAACGTTTAACAGCACGGACGCGCCGCCGCCGACGTCCCAGAGAAGCTGTCCGCGTAAGCCGAGTCTCTCAATCTCACCGTGATCGGCGCCGTTCGCGGTGTTCGTGAAAAAGCCCTCACCCTGGTTCTCCGAGGCAAAAGCAAACCGGCCCGACAGCCTGTCGCTGATGGCGCCGCCTATTGCCCCCTCAATGGTAAACAATTCATAGTCGCCCACGGTCAATGTCAGGTCTGCCTCAAACTCATCCGAGGGTTTTCGCGAGATGAAGTTGACCGCGCCGGCTGTGGTGTTGCGGCCGTAAAGTGTGCCTTGCGGCCCCTTCAGCACTTCCACTCGTTCAATATCGAACATCTGGAAACTGAGTTGCGAATTGTTCACAAGGTACACTTCATCCACATAAACCCCTACGGGTTGAGTTCCGTTTGTCGCGAAGTCATTCAGGCTCAATCCCCGAATCGAGAAGATCGGCGCCGTGTTGCCGACAGCATTTTTTGTGAGCAGGTTTGGCGTCTGCGCGGCGATGTCCTTTGCCTGCGTAAGACCTTGCCCGGTAATTTCGGCGCCGGAAAATGCAGTCACGGCAACGGCTACATCCTGCAGGCTCTGCTCCCGTTTTTGTGCCGTAATGACGATCTCTTCGATGACGCCGGACTGCGCAGAAACGCAGACCGGTAGTGCAAACACGATTATGCCCAGGATTGTTTTCGATACCCATTTCATATCAATACCCTCTCGCGCAAGGAACGGTTAAATGGTTTAACTTCTAGGTTAAACAATTTAACCTGTTCAAAATGCGCTGTCAAGGGTATGCCAGTGTGTGCAATTCCCAAGTGATCACGATATGTAGTACTATTCAGGTCATTGCATGAAACCGGAGCCGAACGTGGCGACTTCCTCACGACTGCTTGCTCAACAAGACGCGCTGCATACGAGCGAACTCATTCTCGACAAGGCAGAAGAACTTATTGCGTTAAAAGGCGTATTCGGTTTCCACCTGAAGGACATAGCAGAACCCCTGGGCATCCGCGTTCAGGCGATTTACAAACACTTCCGTAACCGGGACGACGTGCTGATTGCCGTCAGCCGCCGCTTTATTGATTTGTTGTCTCAACAATTTGACCTGGACATGGACCTGTCGCTGTGCGCGCGCATTGAACAATCTCTGCGGGCGTTTGTGGATTTCAATATTCAGCATCCTGCATACGTTCGTCTTGCCTTGATCGATTTTGCCACCCCGGAAGGCGGCATGGAATATGTAAAGCTTGCCGCAGGAGGTCCGTTTAAAGACAATTTTACCTCCGGACCGCTGTCACCAATGCACAGGAGGCTTCGGCGCACCCTGAACGAGGGCGCCCGCACAGGTGAATTTCGCCGGTGTGACCCGCTTCAGTTCTACCGGGTCGTTTACAGCACAACGCTCATTCAACTCGTTTTCCCTGAGGACTCATTGCTGTTTCCAAACCGGAATGCGCGCGGGGTTGCAAAGGTAAAACGGAACCTGGTCGATGTTGCAATGCGATACCTGGAGCCGGGGAACTGACTGCGTTCCTCCACGGGCAACGCATTTTAACTTTCCTCGTAACTACTCACCCCCCTGTTCGTCATTCCCGCGCAGGCGGGAATCCAGTCAATAACATAGTCGCCGCAAGCGACACGTTATAAGGTGTCCCGCCGGGACAGGTTTTTTCACTGGATTCCCGCCTGCGCCGATGTGTGGACTCCTCCCCCCTTATCATGGTAGTTAAGGGGGGAGAAGCAATTTTGTTTAACCAACAACGAGGAGTCCACGATGAGAGATACTAACACAATCGGCATAGATTTAGCGAAGCACACGTTTCAGGTGTGCGTGGTCGACAAGCAGGACCGGATGGTGAGCAACCAGGCGATGGGCCGGACGGCGTTGTCGGCGTATTTAGTGCGTCAGGCGCCGGCCTTGGTGGTACTGGAGGCGTGCGGGGGTGCGCACTATTGGGGTCGCTTAGCGGAGTCGTTCGGTCATCAGGTGAAGATTCTCTCGCCGCGTTGGGTGTTGCCGTACCGTCAGGGCCACAAGACGGATGCGCGGGATGCGTTAGCGGTGGCCCGTGCGGGGCAGCGGGAGGAATTGCCGGGGGTGGGGTTGATGGGGGTGGAGCAACAGAGTCTGCAGTGTCAGAAACGCGTGGCGGAGCATCTGACGGACCAATTGACGGCGACGGGGAACATGCTGCGTGGGCTGCTGGCGGAGTTTGGGGAAGTGGTGCCGAAGGGGGAGGCGGCGTTACGGCGTGAGTTGCCGCGCGTGCTGGAGGAGGCGGAGAACGGGTTGCCGTTGTCGCTACGCCCGCTCTTGGCGCTGGCCTGGCAGTTATGGCAGGCGCAGTCGGCGGCGTTGCAGGAGGCGGAGCGGCAGTTGGCAGAGCAAGTGCGCGTGACGCCGGCGTGTCGGTCGCTGCTGACACTGGCCGGGGTGGGGCCCAAGAATGCGTTGGGGTTGTATATTGCCCTGGGGGACGGGCAGGCGTACCGGCATGGTCGGGCCGCGGCGGCCTGTATTGGCTTGACCCCCAAGCAGCACAGCAGTGGGGGCAAGGTGCGCCTGGGGTCGATTGGCAAGCGCAGCGGGGACAAACGCTTACGTGCCTCGCTCATTACCGGCGCCCATGCGGTACTCCAGGCGCTGGCGCGGCGGGAACCCCGTAATGACGTTGAGGTGTGGCTCAAAGACCTGGCGGCCCGGCGTGGCGCCGGGCGGGCGGCGGTGGCCCTGGCAAACAAAACCGTGCGTACCGCCTGGGCTATGCTGCGTTACCGGACGGAGTACGATCCGGGCCATGCCAACCAGCTGTCGGGCAACCCGCCGGCGGCAGTGGCCGCCGCCTGAACGGCCAGCCGGGAGAGAGGCGTCAGCGTTTATGTTATTTCCTTGCAAGACGGCACAACGTGATAGTGGTCAGACCCACCTTCAGGGACCCTGCTCATTCCCGCGGCGTGAGAACGCCGTTGCGCCGAAGAGGGCTGAAGGGGCGAACACATCTTGGGCCAGGGGTCGCACCCCAATCAGAGTCCGTATATACGACCGCAGTCTGCCTTCACTATCGATTCGTGCCTACTTGCAAAACGGGAGGAGTCCATATAGGGAATGACGAGGGGAGCGCGGGAAGGACGAACGAGGAGAAGTGCAGGAAGGACAAGTGGGGGTGAGTAGTTACCTTTCCTCCATCAACTCCCTGGTAACGCCTTCGTAGAGCGAGGCGTCGATCATTTCCGGCAAGTGGATGGTCCTGAGATCGGCCACGTCGTCCATGCCCTGAAGCGGCGCCGTGGGCGGATAGTCCGGTTCGCCCAGTTGCGCGGCCCGCTCCGCGTTGGTGGCGCCGATCTTCTGCCCTTCCCGCAGGTAATCCGGCTTGCCGTCCGCCTCGCGGAATAACGGCATGACTTCCTCGGCAAACATCTGCATGTTTTTCACGGCCATCCAGTTCGGCATGGGGCCGGAGGGCGAGCCGGCGCAGAGCACGCCGCCGGCGCCGAGTTCATCGCAGTACTCCGCGTAACCTTCCGCCACGGTCTGCGGTGAGCCGGCAATGATATAGCCCTGCTTGAGCAGGTCGTCATAGGTCAAATCCATGGGCGCCTTGGCGCCCTTGTCGCGCACGGCAGACCAGTAGCCGCGGAAGGATCGGTCGCTCATGTAACCCGGCGGCCGGATATGATGCGCCCGCCGGAGATCACGTCCAGCATGGCGATCTCTTCGGCGACCCGCACCGGGTTCCCATGCAACGGAATGGCATTGCCCACGATGCCGACCGGCATGCGCTGTGTCCGGGTAACGACCATTGCCGCGATCAGGTTGGGAGACGGCATGGTGCCGTAGGCGTTGGCGTGGTGCTCGTTGACGATGGCGCCGTCGTAACCGTATTTTTCCGCCGCGACCAGGAGATCGATATACTCGTTGTAGAGCTGGTGTCCTCGGGTGGGGTCATAGTGCTCGTTGGAAAGCGTGACCCAGGATGAATCGAATTCGCTGGACCTGGGTACGAAACCATAGGGCATCAAGTGGAAAAAATAAAATTTCAGCTTGTTCATCAGTCATTCTCCTGAATGAACTGCAATATCGCAGCGGCGGTGTCATGGGGGCGTTCGATGCAAAGCGCATGGCCCGTTTCCGGGATGGTGACCGTGCCGGCGCCGGGTATCACTTCGGCAAACCGGTCGGCCATTGCACCGGGAACCAGCCGGTCATCCCCGGCTTTCACTACCAGGGCCGGACAGTCGAGTCGTTGCAGGCGGTGTTCCAGGGCCAGGTTGTAACGCGGCGACCAGATCAGTTTGGCAAAGGTGGAAGCTTCATAATGGGCCTGGCAGATCTCGTCAAAATCATCCGGGTCGGGCGCCACCGTCTCCAACGCCGCCTTGTCGTTGAACAGCAAATCGACCAGTTCCTCCGGCAGCAGCTTGAAAAAGTCGACGCCCGGATTGTCGACCAGGCGCAGCCCGATGGGGACGATCAGGGTCAGCGATTTCAGACGCCGGGGGTAGTAGGATGCGAACTCCGCCGCGGTCCATCCCCCGACTGACCAGCCTACCAGGTGGAAATCCACGATACCCAGCTCGGCCAGGAATTGATCATTGCCAGGTCAGACTGGTCTGACCCTAAAATGGAAAAATATAATGGCGATACCGATGGAAACCAGCACCCTTAGCGCCAGCAGCACATGATAGTTGTTGCCGATGGTTCCCAGGATACCCAGGAGCCCCACGCAAAGCAGGCAAACGGAGATGACCGGCGCCGCTCCCAGCCTGTCCGTGACGGAACCGGCAGGCAGGCTCGCCAGGCACCTTATAACGGTGTAAGCCGTCATGAACAACCCCGCCTGGGCATAACTGATTTGCAGTTCGTCAACGAAAATCGGGATCATCGAAGGTATTTCAAACACCTTGATGAAGGCAAAAAGGATCGCGAAATTAACCAGCCAGATGATCTTCATAGGGAGCCTGCATATAAATTCGTACCTTCAAGGATCATTTTCAAGCCGAGAATAAAAAGAGACAGGTATAAAATTTTATACACCAGTTGCTCGGACAGCTTGTCCAGCAGCCAATAGCCCAGCCTGACCCCCAGCGGAGCAATCGGCATCAGTATCAACGAGGTCGTCAGATTGCGCATGGTGAACAGGTCCAGGTAACTGTAGGGGATGAGTTTCACGTAATTGATGAAGAAGAAAAACATGACCATGGTGCCGATCAGCGTTTTCTTTTCCAGGCGCTGCGGGAGCATATAGACGCTCAGCGGCGGGCCGCCGGCATGAAGCTGGGTGCTGGTAAAACCGGCGACGCCGCCCCAGAAATAACCGCTTGCCTTCCCCGGCCTCGAACTGCGCGCAGACAGGCGCAACCAATGGTTAAGGCTGAAACTGACGGCGATAATCCCTATCATGATGCGTATGTGGTCTTCCGTCAGTTTGCCCATCAGCAGCGCCGCCAGGGTAATGCCGATAACGCTGCCCGGAAGCAGGATTTTCAGGTGGGAGACGTCAAAACTGTGGCGGAAATTCCAGGCGGCCAGGATGTCCATGACACACAGGATCGGCAACAGGATGGCGGCGGCCGTGATCGGGTCAACCGCGAATGACATCAGGGGAACGGTAATCGTGCCGAGAGTCCCGGCAAAGCCGCCTTTGGCTATGCCGACAAACAGTACCGCGGGGATGGCGATCATGTAAAAGAGCGGGTCTGTGATAAACTGCATGGCGTGGGCCATTATACAGTCAACTGTCGGGAAAGGAGATTTGCAGGCATCCAAACCCTCATAATCAGGTCTCTGCGCAAAATGTAGCTCCGGCGGGGGACAGACTTAAGTCTGTCCCCGGAATTTGCACAACAAACATGACTTCAGCAAACACATCCAGACTCAGGATAACCGCTGACCGGCTCTGGTCATCTCTCATGGAAATGGCCGAGATAGGGAAAACTCCGCGCGGAGGTTGTAACCGCCAGGCCCTGACCGATGAGGACAAACAGGGAAGGGACCTGTTCGTTTCCTGGTGCGAGGCTGCCGGATGCACTGTTACCGTTGACAACATGGGTAATATCTTTGCCCGGCGTCCGGGCAGGAACAACTCACTGCCCCCTGTTATCGCCGGTTCCCACCTGGATACACAGCCGACCGGCGGGAAATTCGACGGCGTTTACGGCGTGCTTGCCGGACTGGAAGTCATCCGCACACTGAACGACAACAAGCTGGACACGGAACACCCTGTTGAAGTGATCTCCTGGACCAACGAGGAAGGCGCGCGCTTCCCGCCGGCTATGCTGGGTTCGGGCGTCTGGGGAGGCGCGTTCGGCCTGGAATACGGGCACGGCCGGACGGACAAGCAAGGCAGGACCGTAAAGGAGGAACTGCAACGGATCGGTTACTTCGGTTCTGCCGCATGCTCGCCAAGACCGCTCAGGGCCGCATTCGAGGTACACATCGAACAAGGACCCATCCTGGAACAGGAGGGCATCCGGATCGGCATCGTGAACGGCGTACAGTCAATCGGCTGGTACGACCTGGTCATCGGCGGCGTGCCGTGCCACGCGGGCACGACGCCGATGGAGGCGCGCCGGGACCCGTTCATGGCCTTGCACGGGATACTCGACAAGCTCTACCAGCTTGCCGACGATTTCAAACCCTGGGCAAGAATGACCTTCGGCGATATCAGGGCCGAACCCGGCGCGCGCAATACCGTACCCGAACGATTGAACATGACCGTCGATATGCGCCACCCCGACCGGGAACAGCTGGGGCATATGGAGCGGATCATGCGGGAGATCATCGCAAATGAATGCGGCAAATACCGGCTGGCCGGAGAAGTAAGACAGGAACTCGATTCAGCCGCAATCAGTTTTCACGAGGATTGCATTGACGCAGTGCGCAATGCGACTGCATCACTGGGGTACTCCTGCAGGGAGATGGTCAGTGGCGCGGGGCACGATTCCGTAAACGTCTCCAGGGTAGCGCCGACCAGCATGATATTCATCCCCTGTGAAGGCGGACTAAGCCACAACGAGGCCGAAAACGCCCGCAGGGAAGACGTGGAAGCCGGCGGCAACGTGCTGCTGCACGCCATGCTGGAAATGGCAATAGTCGAAAGGGGACAGACTTGAAATCTGTCCCCGAAGCATGGGGTCAGAGTAAAATCGCACGCAACGCAGTCGTTGGCAGGATACGGGAAGATTTTACTCTGACCCCTGGATCCCTTGAGATGGCTGCGAGTCAGCCCGGTTGCTGCGAGAAGAAGGTCCTGATCTGGTTGGCCAGGGACTTGCAGGCGTTTTCCTGGACGCGGGCCAGCAACGGCACCGGGATGATGATAGCCGGCATGAACGAGGTGCCGGTGGTTTCGGCATTGATTTTTCCGGACAAGGCCTGTTGCTTGAAGTCCCAGATGCTGGCCTCGTAGTTGGCCTCATCCTTCCAGTAGGCAAACCCGAAACAACCGCCGCCGCCCGGCCCCACGGCGCAGGAAACGGAACCGGAGGAATCCGTTCTTTCGGTAGCGCCGTCTATCCAGACGAAATAGCGCAGGTTGAAATCTTCGAATTTAGCTGCGATAGCGGGTATTTCCGCCAGTCTGCCCAGGTTTTTCACGTCCATGGGCGCGGTGCTGGTTTCAAAGTACGGGTACATGCTGTCAACAAAATCCTTTTCCGGGATCACGTTGAGCTCGGACTGCCCCAGCGACCTGCCGACACAGCTTATGAAATCGCCCTCGGTCTCGTAACTTGCACTGTGCCGGCGTCCCAGCACCACTATCGACTCGCCGCCGGTGATCGTTGCCGTGGAAACTTCCCGGTGCTCGTCGATAACCGTGGCGCTCTTGCACCCCGCAAAGAGGGCCAGCCCGGCTGATAATGTGATAACCGACAGGATTTTCATGTTTGCACGACACATACGAATGCTTGTCACACTACAAATTATAGACGATTAATCCGCAGATTACGCAGGTAGCCGCAGATATGGTTATTGATTCGAGGGTTTTGTGGTCATACTACACACACCGCACATGCAGCAAAAATCATCTGCGTTAATCTGCGTCATCTGCGGATGAATCAACCTGTTCCAGCCAGGCGCTGACCGCCGCTACCTTGGGGAAACCCAGCGCAAATCTGGCGCCTGCATCGCGCAGGGCCTGGTTTACCGCCGCGTTGAGGCCTTTATCCCGGCTTTTCATGAACTCGGTCGAGGATTTGCCGTACCCGCTCACCGACCAGCTTGCAATGGGGCTGCCGGCCTGGTCATAAAGCGCCATATCGTACTTGACCCAGGCTTCGTAGAAATCCGTTTTGGTTTCCGCCGGCAGGGCAAACTGCATTTCGGCAACGCCCGGCGCCAGCACGGCGTCAACCGTTGCATCAGCAGTCGTTCCCGGGACTTCTTTTGTCTCCTCGAACATGGAGGAAAGAATTTGCTCGAACAGGGCCACGTGGGAAGAGCCGCTCTCTATCTTCCAGTTGGGCCGTTCTTCGGAGTCTTCCTCATAGACATAGTTGCGCAGTTCATCCCGGTAGAAGACTCCCATCTTTACCGGCATCCGGGCAATGACCGGCGTGGGTATTTCCGTGTCGACTTTCAGCGACACGGACTGTTCGCAGGCAGCCAGCGCTAATAATAAACCGACTGTATAAATGAGTCTTTGAGTCATTGTTATCGCACTCCCGTTTCATTCAGGCCGACGTAGGCGCCGCCGTTCTCGTGGGTTAATTGGCGCATAAGCGAAGCATAACGCTTATTGGTCAAAAGGAAATGTTCGCCCGCGCCGGAAGGAACCGGAAAACCGACCGCGTGGATGCGCACCCGGGTATTGCCGTCCTTGTCCTTCGGGTTGATGCGCTCCACCTGGTCCAGGACTTCCCTGATTGACGGGCCGGTAAACTCGTCGCCATACACGTAGATGCTGATCTTCTTTCCGGGGTCATAAAAGGCGCGGATGGCCCGGGTGATGCCCTCCACCGGGCTGCTGTTGCTGAATGCGCGCCAGCTGCGCAAGGTCCTGATGATGACCTTGCGCCGGCCTTCCGTATCTGGAATCCAGGCGCGCCGGTAACGGGAAAACAGGTATTCGCCCATGTCGCTCATGATCTGTATCCCCTTCAGGCGGGGGTAGACGTCGAGGGTGGCAATCAACTGGTCGATCATGTTTTCCCAATGGTAGTTGACCATGCTGCCCGAGGTATCGATGATGAAAATAACGTATTCGCTGTCCACCGGGATGCCGCCTACCAGGTCGGTCCGCACCCGGTCTTTCTGCGCCAGCAGGCGCTTCATCTCTTCCGTGAGTTGCTGCAGGGCGAGTTCAAATTCGTCCTTGATGATGGCGCCGATGGCCGAGTCGTCGCGCACGCTGTTGTAGCGCAGTTCCTCTCGCGCCAGTTCCGCCTGCAGGCGCGCGACCCGCTGTTCCCATTCGGAACGCTGTTCATGCTTTGCGTCCAGGTCACGGTTCAGTATTCTGGCCTCGCCGCGTATCTCAAACAACTGGATTTGCAGTTCCCGTACAATACCATGCAGGGTTTCCTCCGCGCGCTCCAGTATGGGACTGTCCCCGGTTTTGGCGATCATGAGCAACAGTATGATGGCGCCGAAACCGCAGGTGATCACGTCCAGGAACGAGATGCTGAACGCCTCGTTTTCCCGCCGTTTCTTTCTCACGGCCAGTCCTCGCTCGGGATGATAAACGAACCGTCGGCGCTCATGGCCAGACGCCAGTAGGCGAAAGCCGCTTCCGGGTCGCCTTCCAGCGGCGCCAGGATCACGTTGATGGGCACATTGCCCGGCGCCTGCTTTACGGCCCGGGTAAACAGGTCGAGGCGCTGTTTGCCGGTAACAGTAACCCCCCGAACCCTTCTGGAGCCCTGGGTGGGCAGACCGTCCGTGATCAGGTAAACGTTATCAGGCCTGGGGCGCAGCTTGCCGATGGCGGCAAAGGCCCGCTCCAGGTTGGTGCCGCCTTCCGGCACGATCTTGCCGAGGGCCTCGATAACCGAGTTCAGTTCCGCCTTGTTGCCGACGTCCAGCCACTTGCCGGCCAGCCCCGGCATTACCGCTCGCGTTTCCGTATTGAAGACGTAGATCTGGTATCGGCTGTCCCTGGGGAACCGGGCCGTGAGCCAATCGACCATGCGCAGGGTCTGCACCCATTTCGGCGCGTTGCGCTTGATACCGTCCCGCATGTTGCGAAAGCGGATGATATTGACGATGGTATCGTCCAGCATGCTGCCGGAGACATCCAGCAGGATCAATATGCGCTTGCCGCCCAGTTTCAGGCCGGTCAGGTACTCGCGGTTGCCCTCGCCGACCAGGCGCCGCGCGTCACTCCCCGTTTCCCTGATTTCTTCCTGCAACTGCGTTCTCTGTTCCTCCAGTTCCCTGATATTGAGCTTCAGCCGGTCCAGTTCCACGGCGCTGGTACTGTCCGTCAGTTGCTCGGCCAGGGCGCGCGTCTCCTGTATCTTCTCCATGATGCGCCGGGCCATGCCTTGCGCGACGACCAGTTGTTCATCGATTTCCGAGATGGTGTTGCGGGTTTTGGCGAGGTTGCGTTCACCTTCCAGTATCTCCTCCTCCAGCAGCATGACCTCGGCAGTCTGGTCCCGGGTATCGGTGGGGATGGGCACGTTGGTATCGACGTTATGCTTGATGATGAGGAACAGCAGGACCACCGAGCCGAAGCCGCAGGACATGATGTCCAGGAATGACAGGCTGTATGGGGTGAGGAGTCTCCTGGTTCGCATGTTATTCCAAGGCCCGGATAAGGGTAAATTCGCGTGCAGAACCGGTAAAACCGACCACATCGCCCGGCTTGAGTCGGGTATTGCCGGTGACGGCCCGGCCATTGACAAAAACACCTGCGGCAGCGTCTGCCGGGGTAAGCGTTGCAACGAAGTCCTCCAGCGCCAGGGAGCAAAGGGTATCCTGCCCACTTGACTGCGTTAAGCCTGCCTGCGCTGACAGGTACAGCGGCGTCTGTCCGAGCGGGTGTGCCTCGGCATCGACCAGGACGTGGGTTGCCCCGGCTTCAGGCTTTTGTTCCAGGCTTGCCGGCGTTGCTGCATGGGTTATCCCGGGTTCCGCGGCAGCCTTGAGTTGCGTCACAAAATAAATCCCTTCATCCACCGCTTTGCCGTCCCGCGCGTAGCCCATGCAGCCGGCGGACACCGCGCGTTGGTCCAGTACTTCGACTTTGCCGCCTGCCGCAGCCAGGTGGCCGGTGAACGCGGGCAGTCCGGCCAGGCGCTTATGCACCAGGGAGACCCGGGCAGCGTCAACGGCAGCGCTGATTTTGTTGTACAACGGTCGCAGCGCTTCCACCAGGCGCTCCCGGTTGACCCGGGCCTGGTAGCGGGCATTCTCAAACTCAACATGAACCACCGTATCCGCTTCGCTTTCCAGTTCATGCAGGCATTGCGCCATACGGTTGCAAAGCGCCTGTTCCGTTGCCGCATGGTGCAGCGGATCAAACCGGGATTGCTGGACAAACAGGTCGGCAATGTGGTTCACGCACTTGTCCTGAACAGCCAGCAGGCCGACCTCATCAATGACCTTGACCGCCGTGCGCTTCACCGCGTCGGAGACCTCCAGGGAGGTAACGACGGTATGGTGCAAATGGATATCCAGGTGGTTGTATTCTCCTGCCCCGGCTGTCGCAGCCGTCGCTGCAACCGCGGCGTCCACCAGGCCCGTTGCGGTAAACGGAGAAGCCTCTGCCAAACCAAGTAACAGCGACAGTTGGCCGTTAGTAAAACTGCCGGGCACCGCGAACACCGCATCTTCCACATCGCCAGCCATCTCGTGCAGGGCTGACAGGTGGGCAAAGGCCAGGTCCGCGTGATGCCTGACCAGTTTCGTGCGGCGCTTGAAGTTGTCCTGGTTGAGGTTGCTCCAGAAGCGGCTGAAGGTATTCCTCGGATCGATATGCGTGGATTGCAGCGCCGCCTGCCCCAGTTCAATCCGATCCTCCCTGAGCACGGCGATACCGGGGCTGCTGGCCACGACGTTGCCGGCCTGGACGACGGTCACTTCACAATCATTCAGCTCTATGACGGCGTCAGTCATTTATGCTCCCCTTTACCTCACCTGCAAATGCCGCAACAGGTTGACATCGCAGTAATGCTGCGTGTCCAGCGCCAGTCTTTCCTGGATAAGCTGTAACTGGTGCATCAGGAACATGATGAAAATACTGATGATCAAGGCGATGAAGGTGGAGTTGAAGGCCACCCCCAGGCTGACGGTAACCCCGACGATGTCGCCTTCCACCGCGCGGTGGGCCTGGCCCAGGGCCTCGCCGATACCGCGCACCGTGCCGATGAAGCCGATGGAGGGAATGGCCCAGATAACGTACCTGATCATGGAAAGTTCGGAATCCAGCCGGTCGGATTCCGTCTCGCATACTTCCCGGATGGCTGATGAAACGTCCTGGATATCCGCAGTGGAGCCAAAGCGTTGCAGCGCCGCCTGCAGCGCGCGCGGCAGCAGGTATTCCCGCTCATCCTCCGCCAGGGCCTGCAACGGCCTGATGTATTGCCGGGTATCCTCCGGCAGGATGGTGGCGCCGGGAGCCACCTCCAGCAGGGAGCGGTCCAGCAGGCGTCTTTCGGACAGCGCAATCCTGGCTTTGAGGCCGATAATGGCAATGACCCACAAGGCCAGGATGAAACAGGCTTCCTGCTCAAAATCCTTGATCACGATAAAAACGGAACGCTTTACCTCGTAAGGCTCTCCGGCCTGCTGCTGGATGCGCTGTTCCTCAAGGAGAGCTTCCGCGTTGGGACGGATGACCGCGACGTAAACCGCGTGGACGATGATGATCGCGGCGATCAGCGTAAACAACTGGTAGAAAAAATCTGTCGTCTGGTTGAATTTCACAATAACCCTGTAATGTTATATATCGACTGGAAATTCTACCGCATAATCTTCGGAAATCTCCTCCGTCGGATCGAAGTCTTCCGGAACGCCTTCGGCCACTTCTTCTTCCGCCTGCCGTTCAGCAGTTTCCTGTTGTGCCTGCGCAGAGTCTGTGTCAGCGGCAACAGGAACCTCCTGCGCCACCGCCGCAACAGCAGCAAACATCAAAAGAAATAAAATCATTCTATACATCCGGATGTTTCCTTCTGGGGAATCCTCAGCCCAGGCGCTTAACGTCCCATCTGAATCAGTTCAATATCTTTCTTTAACAAGTCATTAACGAGTACTGAAAGATCGACGCCTTTGGCATTGGCCAGATCAGTTAACGTTTTTTGCACATCGGCCTCGAGGTGAATCGGCAATCGCAATTGTGCATCCTTGCGGTAAAACTTACCGCGTTCGCCACCGGAAAAGTCAATCTCATTGGGTATATCGTCGTGGTCGTGCGCTTGTCTTGATGTCATTGTTATCATCTCATCAGGGTTCATTTTCGTACTGTTGCCGTTCCGTCCGAGTAGCTTCACGGGCCGAAATCAGGCGGACTCTTGCGATATTGGTCTCCAACATCTGATACGTATGAGCTACGGCCAATAAACGTCCATCGCTGGTTTGACCCAGAGTAAACCAGCGTTCTTCTGCTTCGCTGTGCTCAGCATCAAATACCGTCAGCGCCAGTGGGTCAAGCATCACGGTAGCAGCTAGCGCAAAAGATACACCATGCTTGAGTAAATTACTCTCCGCCTTGGCGTCATCCCAGACAATATCAAACTGCACGTGCATATTTGTATTGTATCACTGCCGCGCAAGAAGGACTCAAGCATGAACTATTTTGTATCTGTAATTGAACGACTGTGAATGTCAGTAAGGAAATCTCGGTTTCCTCTGGTTCTGCTCCATGTACAAGTGATCCCGTAATACATCTTTTGTATATTCTGGTAAATTGATTTTACTCAAGCTGCGAATAAATTGCTTCTAGGGGGAGCAAAATTTCAGTTAGCTTCCATCTTATTCCTTTACGTCTTAAAACAAATTTCACATCTTCATCCGACTCAGTTTGCTTAACGGTTACAGAAAATTTGCTAAGCGATGCGTATGACATTGAAACATTGGCAAAGGGTTGTAAATAAGTATCTTTCTCAATTGAACTACCAGTATTTTCTGTATTAGGACTCTCACCTTTCATCAGTTCCATGATGCCGGCTGGAGTAACGTAAGTATCAATCACTTTCCCTACCAGCATGCCCCCAAATGTGACAACTATAGCAGTAAATGGGTTATCGTCCATTTCCATTTCCGCTGCCAGCTGTACATTTAGTTGGTCTTTCAAGTGTTGTCGTAATAAAGGGAAATCAATATGCTCAGATAGTGCTTCTCCATCATGATTCTCCGCAGCAATCTTCATCTGGTATACAGTGATATAAGGCATAGCAAAGATGTATCCGGCAACAAGCGTTACTATTATTCCTACGCTGCTTCTTTTCATCAGTCTCGTCCATTCAGGATAAGATATTTCCGCGCTTCAAGTCTCATAAACCGCAGTTCTCGTTTTCTCAACCGATTGAAGAAAGTAGGGATTCTTGATGGCCGATCCGATTATCAGGTCCACAGGGCAGTCGAAAAGTTGTTCCAGAGATTCCAGTAAGCCGAAGTAGGTATCAGCATACTCGCCTGCTGGCAAAGGTTGAAACTCTACTACGAAGTCCAGGTCACTTTCCTTCGGGTTGTGCCGACCGGCTACAGCCGGTCCGAAAAGGTCGAGCCGCGGTACACGATAAAGGATGCAAAGTTGTTCTACATCTTTGATTCGATAATTAATTTCCGAAATCATACGCCCCATAATTCCAATGATGTATTCAACGCATACTCAGCCTGCACGACAAATCTTTGCAGACGTTCAAACAATTTCTCGCATTTACATTCTTTGATTTGTCTGCTGATAAGCATAATCTCCCAATCATACTTGGATTTTTCCATTTTAGGACAACGGATGGAGAAAGCCCAACCCGACAAATAGGATTCTTTGTATTTGGCAAAATTCCGACCAACTGTATTGTTGGCACTCATATCCAAAACAAAAACTGCAATGAATAAATATGAATTGCAATTTACTTCATTTCGAATTCGAGCAAACTGCTTGTTGCCAGTTTTGTATTCCTCAAGTAGAAATTTTCCGTACGGGTCCAGTAATATCAAATCGTATTTTTTCGAGTAGTCGGAATCGAGAATTCCATAACCATCATCATCCGGCAGGCGTGGTTCTATCATAGCCAAACCCGAAGCTCCCAGATCACGTCGCGCACCCTCATCCTTGTCTGATACCTGAATACACACCTCAACGCGGCGATCTTTTGCTGCTTGCTGAATTAGATGACCGGAACCCAAGTACTTACTGCCCTTGCCGCCGTTAATCTGCGCTTTAGCAAGAACGGTTCCCGATAATATCTCCAATCTGTTTTTGACCGGTTCTTCAAGAACACCCCATGGACAGCCGCCAAACGGGTCAGCCATACGCAAGATACGATTGTCGTAAGTTTCACTCCACCATGCAACAAACTCGGCCAGTAATCCGTGCTTAATGATATCGCCAGGATTGCCCATCATGTACTTCAGTTTATGGCCCATAGTTGATTTCGTACTCTATTTAGCGGGAGAGACGACGAGCCAGGGACTTGATCTTTATAAGACGTTCTCTTGATGAGGGGTGCGTCAAACTGTAACCGCCTCTACGTTTTTTGTTTTTCTGCATCAACAGTTCTTCAAGACGCACGGCGCCTTGTGGATCATAGCCTGCTTCAACTGCCCATATAGCACCTAAATAGTCGGCTTCCCTTTCATGATCTCTGAGATAACGTGTTGCATCGACGCTGAATGTAGCTGTGTCTCTTTTTTTATCTCTATTTTTTCCATGTTCAAGTTTGATGTGGGCGAGTTCATGGCCAATTAACGCAGCAGCCATGTGTACGTCAGTCCCGAGAAAATCCAGCATGGCGAAGTTAATACCGACGACATTTACAATTATCCGGTCATTTTCAACCTGGTAACTTTGTTCGTCATACGTGATGGCGAATTCTGAATTGGCTCTGATGCGAGCAGAACCATCTCGTTGAGTAGTAATGATTTGCTCTTTTGAAGGGATAAGTTTGACATATTTGGTGCTGGCGAAGGCATTTGCGCTGTCACCATTAACGATGAATAACTCTGCCCTCGTTTCTGATACTTCTTCTATAGCTTTCATTATCGAATAGAGGTATATCATCTGTTTTGTATCGATTTTCTTCAGTGGTTTATTTTTGCCAATCGGAAAGTCAGGCGGGAGCATCAGTTCGATGATTGGTGCGTCTATTTTTGCAAGGTCATTGATGCTCCATGAGAATCGTAATTCTGCGTGCAGTGGGTTGCTGAGGAGTAACAACAAGATTAAGGATAGGATTGAGTGAACAGGATAAAGTGTCTTTCCAGTAGTAAACTCCCTCAGCAATTCAACTGCACTCTGAATATCGTACAGATATTTCCGCGCTTCAAGTCTCATAAACCGCAGTTCTCGTTTTCTCAACCGATTGAAGAAAATAGGGATTCTTGATGGCCGACCCGATTATCAGGTCCACAGGGCAGTCGAAAAGTTGTTCCAGAGATTCCAGCAAACCGAAGTAGGCATCAGCATACTCACCGGCAGGTAACGGTTGGAACTCTACCACGAAGTCCAGGTCACTTTCCTCCGGGTTGTACTGACCGGTTACGGCTGAACCAAACAAGTCTAGCCGTTGCACCCGGTAATCGATACAAAGCTGCTCCAGCTCTTTCGCCCGCTCCGAAATTTCAGAAGTCATCCGCCAGCATTCCTCCTTTTGTGGTCAAGATTGTGACCCGTAGTCAGCCTCGATATATTTTAACCGGATATTCATCAATCCGCATAACGAGCGATCCTGAAACCCACGTCTTCCCTGGCCTTGCTGCCGTAGTCGCGGAATGACAGGCGCAGTTCGGTGACCGCGCCGTGGGCCCAGCTTGAGCCGCGCATGACGTGGAACTCGCCGCTTGCCGGTCCCATGGGGTCAACCTCGGCTTTCCCCCCGGCGCTGATCACCACGTCGTAGAAGTCGTTGACCCATTCCGCGACGTTGCCGCCCAGGTCGAACAAGCCCTTGTCGTTGGGCGCGAAGCTGCCCACCGGCGCGCTGGCGGCGTGGCCGTCATCGTAGTTGGCGATGATCCTGCCGAACAGGGCCGCGGCCTTGCGGTCGGCAAAATTGCCGCTGTTTTTCCCCGGCGGCAGCGCCCCGCCCCAGGGGAACTTGAGTATTTCGCCTGAGTTCGTGACCCGCGCCGCCCAGGCCCATTCCGCCTCCGTCGGCAGGCGGTAGCCGTCGGCAGTTTTGTCAAAACCCGTGATCCTGCCTTCTTCTTCAAGATAGAACGGCTTCAGGGAAGCCTCTTTGCTCAACCAGTTGCAATAGCTTGCCGCCTGTTGCCAGGTGACTTTCGCCACCGGCTGGGTGTCCCCGTTAAGGCTGTTGCCGCTGACTGCGCCGGATGAAAAGCCCTTGTCGAACAGCCTGTACTCCTTGTTGGTCACCTCTTTCAATGCCAGGTAAAAAGGGCGCGTCAGCCTTACCTTGCGGATGGTCTCGTTGGCCCTGCGCCCCGGTTCCCGGCGCGACGCGCCCATGGTGAATTCGCCCGGGTAAAACAGCTTCAGGGCCTGCCCCGCCGGCGCGCTGACAAGCGGTTTGAGGGCTTCCAGTTTCGCCTGTTTGACAGTTTTCAGGCGCACGTTCAGTTCCTGCTCGACGCCGGCGTGGGGCGACAGGCTGGTCTCGTAATCCACGTAACCCTGCTTGCGGATTTCTACCCGGTGCTTACGGGTCGATAACATGATGACGCCGTCCGCCGCCTCGACCCGCGCGCCGTCAACGTACAGTTGCGCGTCGGCAGGTTCGACGTTCACCTGGACGGCGACCAGTTCGGGTTCCAGGGTGACGGACAGTCTTTTCTGCTCGCCCGATTGCGCGGTCACCGATCTCGCGGCCGGTTTGTAACCCTGTTTGAACAGCCGGACCTGGGTGGCTTCTCCCGGGGTCAGGGGCGCTTCCAGCGGTGTCAGGCCCAGGTAATTCCCGTTCACCGTGGCATTGGCCCGGGCCGGCTGTGACACCAGGAACAAGCTGGCATCCGCCGGTTCCAGCCTGATGCCGGTGATGGATTGCGCTTTGCCCGCGACGACGGCCAGCGTGTCCTGCCAGACCTTGTAGCCGTCCGCCTTGATCCTGACCTCGTGTTTGCCCTGAAGCAATTCCGTCGTCAGCGGCGTGCTGCCGAGCAGTTCATCGCCGCTGAACACCTGCGCATCGGTCGGCGCCGAGGAAAAACTGATTTCCGCCCAGGCCGGCTCAAGCCCGGCGCTGACGGACTGTTCCCGGTCGAGGCCTTCCAGCGTGATTTCCGTGCGGAAAGGGAAATAACGCTCCGCCCGGACCTCCACCAGATAGTCACCGGCCGGGAGGTCCCTGACGGTGACAGGCGTTGCTCCCTGGCTGATGCCATCTAACAATACCTCGGCGCCCGTTACCTGGCCGCTGTCAACCCGCAGGTGTCCCGGCAATTTCTCCAGCCGGTAAATATAATGCTGGGCCGCCTCTTCGTTGACATCAAGTCTTTCCCGCAGCGGGCGATAACCCGGCGCAGACAAGTCAAGCTCATAAGCGCCGGGGCGGATGAGGTAACGATTAGCCAGTTTCAGCTTGAGAACGGCGGCTATATCGACATTCGCAGTCAAGGGCTCGGTTTCTATATAGACCGCCCTGGCGGTCAGCATGAACCAGGCGCACAACGCGCCGATGACCAGCAAGGCGGCGACCAGGCAAAGCCGCGGATTAAACGCGACACTCCAGGTGGACTTTTCAGAGGCCAGCGGTTCAAACCTGGCCGCTTTAATTCGCGCAGTTGCGCCGGGGTCCGCTACCGGATTCTCTGTCCTCTGTTGCATTATTTTTCTTTATGCCTGTTCGGGGTCGGTTCACATGATTGACTTATTATCAATTTTATACCAATATCAAGCATATTTTGGTACTTTGGAGGCATCTTATGGCCAAGAACACAAGCATTACCCTGGGAGAACACTTTGAGGAGTTTATTACACACCAAATTGAAGGAGGACGCTACGGTTCTGTAAGCGAGGTGGTGCGTGCAGGTTTAAGATTGCTTGAAGATACCGAAAGCAAGCTCTACGCGCTACGCCGGATGTTGGCGAATGGTGAAGAAAGCGGAACGGCTGAATACAGCTACGATACATTTATTGCTGAACTGGATGAAGAAAAGGCGGGCATTCATGCCAGTGTCGATATTATCCGCATTCTCCACAAAAATATGGATGTTGCCTCAAAATTTGACGACTCATGACACCACCGGATACAAGTCAACGCCCCAGCGCGATCTTTTCATTGCTGCTGACAACGACCGGCTCCATGGCTTTGTCCGGACCGACAAAAAATTCCACTCGCACGTCGCGGTAGCCGTCGCGGCGTCCCACCGCCACGTAGTTGCCCGGACGCAGGGACAGGCTTTTACTGGTGAAATAACCCAGTTCGCCGACCTTGTAGAGCGTCACCCGGGTCAGGTTGTCGGAGCTGAACCGCACCGCTACCGGCGTGTCCGCCAGGACCAGTAACCGGTTGAGTTTTGCCAGCTGCCCGGACAGGACCGGGCCGGGTTCGGACAGCGCCCGGATTTTGTCGCGGAAAGCCGCGGTTTGATTGTACACGCCTCGGTCAAACAGCCGCTCCGGTTGTGCAATGGCCTGCTCAAGTTTATTGTGGATTTCGTTGCGCAGCGCCGCGCGCCGTTTGCCTTCCCGCGCATTGCCCAGGTTGCCGTCCAGCTTCAAGGCAGCCTCGTAGGCGCTTGCGGCTTCCTGCCAGTCCTCATTTTGTTCCGCTGTTTCGGCCTGTTTCAGCAGCCCGTTGATTTTTTCGGCGGTGATACGATGTTGCGCCTGTTCAACCCCGCTGCGCGCGTCACGCGAGCGGGGTTTCAGCTTCAGCGCCCTGGAAAACGCCTCCTGCGCCTGCGCATAGCTCTCCTGTTCCAGCAACCGGAAGCCGGAGGACATGGCAAGGTTGAAGGCATTCTCGCTGATCCTGCTTTGCGCGGACTGTAACTGTTGCCTGGCCCGTTCCGAGTGGCCGTCCAGTTCCAGGGCCTGTTGGTACAACGCTTTGGCCTCTTCCGGATTGCCATCCCGCAACAACTCATCTCCCCTGTCAACCAGGCCCATGACTTCGTCCAGGGTCCCTGTGCGTTCCATGCCCAGCAGGGCAGTCCGGTCGATGGGGTCAATGGCCAGGGCGATGCTGAACGCCTTCTCGGCCGCAACGGCATCACCGGCAACCAATGCCGCGTTACCGGTTTCCATGGTGCTGGAAAACAACTTCTCCACGCCTTGCAGCAGCCCGGTAAAAATTTCCAGCGCCCGGGCATAATGCTCACGGGCCCGGGAGAAATTCTGCCGGCTGTATTCGGCGTCTCCCGACCTGGCCTGTTCCAGCGCCTGCTCGTATTGCTTCCTGCCCCACGCCGTTACTCCCCGCTCTTCCAGGGCTTGCTGCGCGTCCAGCAACTGTTGCAGTATTTCCTGGCTCTCCTTGCGCAACGCGAACTGTTGCGCTTTTCTCCATGGAGCATCGCCGGTTGCAGCCGTACCCCCTGGCGCCCGTGGCGCTTCCCCTGCGGGCAGCGCCGGGCCGGGCGCGTCCGGGTCGCTCCGGGTTGCCGTCTTGCCGGGTTCGACAACGGGTTTGCCAGCCCAACGGGGCAGCAGGAAAAAAACAACGGCTGCAACGAGCAATGCCGCGCCTCCCCCCAGCCACAGTACGGGCCGTCTGCCGCCGCGCGCCTTTTTCTGCTCTTGTCCGGTTGCGGCGGCAGTCAGTTCGACCGCCGCCGGTTCGATGGGAACAAATCCGGGCTCTTTGCTACCCGTCATTGTCCGGTGTCAACGGCGGACCCGGTTTCCGTTGCATGAATTTCCTTCAAAATCCGGCGCCATTGACCGTATTGCTCATTTACCGTACCCGACAGTTCGACCGTGCGATCCTCCAGGTCTATGGAGTGAGGTTGTATTTCGGAATCGAGGGACGCTGACACTTCTTCCAGCGCCTCTACGTGTATCTTGGCTTCCTCACGCTTCTGCAGGCCGCTCTGGATCGCGGCCGCGCCGGCGCCTATGCCCACCCAGCCGGCCGTGTTTGCCGTCCTGCTGTCAACCCCCTGGGCAAGGATACCGGCCAGCACCGCCAGGGCGCCGCCGATGAGCCGGGTATTCGCTTCCGACTTGACTTCCCTCAACGCCTGGCTCTCCAGGTAGAATGCCTCGCGCCACTCCGTGTACGGTTCTTTCATCTGGTTCACGAACGAGGCGTAATACTGTTGCAGCGTATCGACGAAGATGTAGTCCCGTTCCCGGATCTGGCGCACCTGTTGCAGGCTGGGGTCGTCCGCGGCGGGCAGGCGTTTGACGACGTAACGCCCCCTCTCGTCGAGCGCCAGGTAATCGTGGAACACCTCGGGAGAGAAGTCCCTGGCGAACTTCAGTTCCGCTATGGCCCGTATGTTCCTGATTTCACCGGCGCTGAACTGGTTGCGATACGCCAGCATGTCGTTTGCCACCTGGTTATAGACCTTCTGGAACGGCTCGCGGCGATTGGAGGTGGTGTCGTCGTACGAATACTTGCCGGCAACGCCCGTATACTTCTTGCTGAACCAGCGCTTGCCGGAAGCGTCTTCCACGGTTACCTGCAGCCACAGGTTTTCGCCGTCCGACTTCAGGATTTCCCCGTCCACCCATAAATCCATCTCGCTGAGGCGGTCCGGTATGACCCGCACCACGCCCCAGTTGCCGGTATGCTGCAGCGTCTCCATCAGTTTGTACGGCATGAAACGCGCCTCCGCCTCGCGGATCTTGGGGAACACGCCCTCTTCCCCGGCGCTCAGGGCATCCGTGCCGGAGTTGTAGATGCCGACCCCCACGTCCAGCAACAATTCTTCCGGCGTCACCTCGGATTCAAGGTCCACCTGCTCGTAACTGCTCGTCTTTACCGTGGTCGTGTTGCAGGCAACCAGGCCGAAACATGCCAATACAACGAGCGTGACATAACTTGTTCTCATCTTAAATCTCGCTTGTATTTACGGTATTCGTCCCAGAGTTTTTCCCTCAACTCGGGATCCTGTTCTTTCATGGCGGCCTCGCGCAACTGGCGCGCGATGATGTCGTCATCGCTGGCATCCGCCAGGTCGGGGGGAACCCGGCTCTGGCTGCGGGTCGGGATATCCATCTCACCCTTGATGGAAGCGGGGCCGGTATCAACCATCGCAGTCTGTAAAGGTTCCCCGGCAGCGCCCTGTGCGGGTTCGCTTTCTGCGAACAGGTCATCGTCTTCGGGAAATCCGCCGCCTCCCTCCTGGTCTGCCCGTTCATTGTTGGCCTGCTGTTCGCTCAGCATCACCCGGTCAAATTCCGCAAAACCCTGTTCCAGTTCCTCACCCAGGGCCTGCTTCTTCTCGGCATCGGTAACTGCCGGACTGCCGGCGCCGCCCCGGGGCATTTGTCCGGCGGCGTCTTCACCCTGTTGCCCAGGCGCCGGCCGGCGCTTAAGCGCCTCCAGCGCTTCGGCCAGAATCTCATCCTCTGTCTTTTCCCGGCCACCTGCGCCGGCGGACGTTGCCCCGTCCGGTTGTTGCCGGGCGCCGGCCGGGACCCCTGAGGAAGCGCCGCCGGTATCGGCAGACGGCATTCCCGGTTGCGGCGCCGGTATGGAAACCGTAACGGGAGCGGGCGCGCCTGCGGCGTCGCCCGCACCATCCGAGGGCAATCCCGGCACACCAGGCATGCCCGGCGCCTGCACCTGGACGGATGGACCCGAAGAACCGGGTGAACCCGGCGGCGCAGGTGAACCTGGCGCACTCGGCGCGCCCGACGACCGGGTTACGGGCGTGGTGTTACAGCCGGCCGCCAGCGCCAGGAGGGAAACAATGACCGAGAAACTTAACGCTCTTGTTACTTTACTTGCGAAACACATAAGCTCATCCCCAAACCAACATTATGTTACATAATGAATCCCAGCGCATAATAATCCGTTAAAACCTGCATGAACAGGGCACTGCACACCCCGACAAAATGTAACTCCGGCCGGGGACAGAATTTATTCTGTCCCCATGAATTTACATAGCAAATTGGACAGGATTCAGCGCATATCGTTCCCTGAACTGAAATAATAGGTTATAGACAGGACGCTGACAACAACTTCATCCTGAATATCCGTACCTGTCCGGAACAATTCATCCCGTAATAAATTCACCTGCAGAAGAAAATGCAGAAGAAAATGATTGCAACGTCACCCATATTGTGCTAATTTCAGGTTTCATCCGCGTCGCAGTCTTCATGGCCTGCGGCGTTGCGTGAGGACAAGGGCCGGGAACCGGGTTGCTTCAAGGCCGCCGGGTTGCCCCGCCATGACAAAGGAGGAAGCTAATGACAGCTACTAATGAAGTGGTATCCACCGAGTACCCGCCGGCGGTGACGTTCGACACACTGGCCGCCGCGCAGGAGTTGAGAGGCGCCGGGCTGGACGACCGGCAGGCCGAAGCTATCGTCACGACCGTCAGCAAAGCAATGAGCGAAACCGTCGCCACCAAGTCAGACCTGGAATTGCACAGCGCGACAATGAAAAAAGACCTGGAATTGCACAGCGCCGCAATGAAGGCAGACCTGGAATCGCATAGCGCTGCAATGAGAGCAGAGCTGGAATTGCAGGGCACAGAGATAAGGGCCGAGATGGAATTGCTCAGCGCTGCAATGAGAGCAGAGATGGAATTGCTCAGCGCTGCAATGAGAGCAGAGATGGAATCGCACAGCGCTGCAATGAGAGCAGAGATGGAATCGCACAGCGCTGCAATGAGAGCAGAGCTGGAATTGCTCAGCGCTGCAATGAGAGCAGAGATGGAATCGCACAGCGCTGCAATGAAAGCGGCCCTGGAATTGCAGGGCACAGAGATAAGGGCCGAGATGGAACTGCTCAGGGTGAAGCTGGAGGGCGATATCAAAGACGTCAGGACCGAGATGAAAGCCCTCAGAACAGAGCTGAAGGCCGACGTGGCGGCGCTGCAGAACAAAATCGTGCTGCAGTTGGGCGGACTGATGGTCACGCTGACGTTCCTGCTGCTGGCCGTGGGGCCGTTTTATATTCGCTGGGTACTGTCCCTGGTTGCATCCTGAGGCGCCGCGGCGGCGGGCGCCGCCTGCCGGCGGTATTGTTCCGGGTACGGCGCGGGACCGGACCGGACGTTCACGACGCTGTCGCTGACCCCTGGGGTTGACCCCTTCGTCATTCCCGCTCCCGCTCGCCGCCGCGCCGAACTTCGACCCGTCCGGCGCCACCAGCTCACCGCCCGGGAATCCCCAACCATAACGGCCTGTTATGTGAGTTTTTATCACAGTTGCCATGAAAAACTCATAATCAAATGGTTCAACTATAAACTATACTTGCCCCAAGATATGTAAGCGCCTGCATTGCCACGCTGGTTGTTGGGCTGGCATTGCGGGACCCAGTCAGTCATAACAACGGGAGGGTAAAACAATGCAGACCTCGACCCACACATTAACGGGACGCCGCCCGGCCGCCGGGGGCGCGGGGGGAACGCGCTTGACAAACGCGCCGAAATCGTATCCGCCCGAATTGTATAATAGCCCAGCGCCCAGCGCCCAGCGCCCAGCGCCCAGCGCCCAGCGCCCAGCGCCCAGCGCCCAGCGCCCAGCGCCCAGCGGCATGACCTGCGCCCGGCGCCCGGCCGGGGCGCGCAAGCCGGCTTCCCGAACCTCCGCAGGCTCCCGACGGCCTGACGCCCACGCCGGGCGTTCGTGCGCCCGTCCATCGCTTTTTTCGCCCCTGGCGTTGCTGCTCGGCGCGCTCTCACTGTTCGCCGCCGCGCCGGTTGCGGCGCAAAAATCGTCGAACAATGAGCAAACCCTCCTGACTGCCACGTTGACGGTGGACCAGGCCGGAACTCTCGTTGGCTGCGGCGCCACTTCGATCGCCACCTGCAGCGCCGCGCTGACGACCACCAGCTTCACGCACGAGGGAACCGCGAACACGATCACTGAGATCTCCGGCAATACCCTCGTCGGTACGCTGGATTTTAAGCTTGGCACAGGCATCGCCGCAGCCAGTTGGCGGAGGCTGACGCTGCATCTCGACGGCGAGTCGCATCCTCTCGCGGGCGAGAGGCCGGTAGGCACCACGCAACGGACTTACCTCAATTACCCTCCCTCCACCTGGACCGACGGCCAGCGGGTCAAGGTCCGCCTGACCGCCAGGCCGTGGACCGGCGTGGAATTCGAGAGCGCCAGCTTCGTAACCAGCTCCGAAACGGGACAGTATGATCTGATCGTCCCCGAGAACGGCTCCGCCACCTTCGGGGTCAAGCTGACCACGCCACCCACGGCGAACGTGACCGTTGACCTGGCGACAGCGGTCGCCGAGCAGTTTCACGCTGACGCGAACGCCGTCACGTTCAGCCCGACAACGCTGACCTTCACGTCGAGCAACTACAGCGACGCACAGACGGTGACCGTCACCGGGGTGCCGGACGATGACGGCGACCACGAGCACCTGATTGTCCTGGCCCTGGTATCGAGCACGGACTCCGACTACGGGAGTGCGGACGCGTCCGAAGGCGTCTTCGTCACCGTGACCGACGACGGCGGGGCGGTGCAGGTCGGCGTGCAGCCCGCCTCCGCGCGCGAGGATGACTTTAATCCCATCAAAACCCATTCCATCACGTTCTGGCTCAGCCGCGCATCCTCCTCTGCGGTGACGGTGGGCTACCGGCACGAGGCCGGCACGGCGACGTTCGTACTGGACTACAGCGTGACAACTGCCGGGACGGTGACCTTCGCGCCGGGCGAGACGCGCAAGACGGTGAATTTTGACATCGTCGACGACGACGACGAGGACAGTGGGGAAACGTTCTATTTTGTGTTGTCGAACCCGTCGGGCGCCACCATCGCGCCGGGTTATGGCCGGGCGCGGGTAACGATTCTGAATGACGAGACCGGCGAGTTCACCGTTACCCTCGCTGACAACAGCGGCGGCGGCGCGCCCGCGAACAACAATAACGGCGGCAATGCCGGCCCCGGCGGTTCCGGCTTCGGCGACGACGGCAGTTCCGCCCCGTCGAGCAGGGCCGCCCTGTCCGACCTGGTCGTCACCCCCCGGGACGAGGACGGCAACCAAGGCAAACGCCTTTCCCTGTCCCCGGCCTTTACCCCCAGTACCACGGCCTACACCCTGGACGTGCCCTACACGACCGAGACCCTGGACATCATGCCGGGACTCACCAGCGGCACGGCCGCGGTCGGCACGCGTGGCGCCGGCGCCGCCAGCCCGTTCCCCGCCGCGCCGTCCTACCCGGTCTCCCTGCCCCCGGGCGAGACCACCGTCATTGAGATAACGGTCACCGCCGAGGACGGGAGCAGGACCCGCCCCTACACCCTCAGCGCCACCCGCGCCGCGCCCAACACCGACCCCTCGCTGCCGGCCCTGGTGGTCAACGGCAACGACAAGTCCAGGATCAACCTCTCCCCGGCGTTCAGCCCGGACAACACCGACTACGAGGCCAGCCTGGCCTATGCGGTGAATGCGGTCACCTTCACCCCGACCACCCGCAACACCGGCGCCCGCGTGCGCATCGGCGGCCGCGAGGTTCCCGGCGGGCAGGCCAGCGCCCCCGTGCCCCTGGCCGTGGGCAGCAACGAGATCACCCTCACGGTCACCGCCGAGGACGGCCTCGCCACCCGCGCCTACACCCTCACCCTGGCCCGGGCCGGCGCGGACGCAGAGCCCCCCGCGGCCGACCCCCGGGCCCTGCCCGACCTCAGCCGGGCATTGGCCGATGACACCCAGCACAGCATCGCCACGCGCCTGGCGACCGCGCGTACCCCGGCCCCGGGGCGGACCGCCCCGCTGTCGGCCCGGCTGACGCAGGCCTTAGCGGCCGTGCTGCCGGGACAGGCCGCAGGGGCCGCCGCCCCGGCGCCCGCCTTCGACCCCGTCCTGGCCGAGGCCCGGGTGGACTCCGGCTGGGCGGCCCCGGCGGCCCCGGTCAACTGGCAGGCCCTGCTCGATAACGCCGGCGCCGCCCTGGCCCTGGGCGCGGCCCCGGACGCCGGGGAGTCCCCCACGGGTCTTGCCTCCCTGTCCCTGTGGAGCGACGGGGCCTACCGCCGCGTCGGCGGCCACAACGACGGCCTGGACTGGAGCGGCGACCTGATGGGCGCGCGCATCGGGCTGGACATGCGCCTGACCCCGTCCCTCACCGGCGGCGCGGCCCTGGGCTGGCAGCGCGCCGGCTGGACCGGCAACGCCGGCGCCGGCGCCACCCGCCATACCCTGTCCCTGCTGGGTCTTAACCCCTACGCCGGCTGGCAGCGGGGCAGACTGTCCGCCTGGGTCAGCGGCGGGCTGGGCAAGGGCACGCTCAACAGCCGGCAGCGCGGGGAGGAGGATAACGGGACCGCCGCCCTGGCCGGGGACGAAGCCCGTCCCCAACTCCCCGGCAATCACGGCGCGGACGGCTACAGTGAGGACGGCTACAACGGGGACACCCACAGCGAAGACGTCACCACCCACACCCTGGGCGGCGGCCTGGGCGGGCGGCTCTTTGACACGGACGCCCTCAGCCTGGGCCTCAAGGCCGAAGCCCTGGCGACAAGCCTGGCGACAGAAACCCACCGCGCCCGGACCCACCGCCTGCGCCTGGCCCTGGACGCAACGCACGTCCGGCGCTTGAGCAACGACGCCGTCCTCACCCCGGCCCTGGAGCTCGGCCTGCGCCACGACGGCGGCGCCGGCCCCGGGGGCCTGGGGCTGGAGGCCGGCGGCGCCCTGCGCTACGCCGGCGGCCCCCTCACCCTGCGCGGGCAGGCCCGCGCCCTCGTCGGGCGGGGCGGCTACCGGGAATGGGGCCTCTCCGGCACCGCCGAGTGGCGCGCCCGCACGGACGGGCGCGGCCTTATGCTGCGCCTGGCCCCGGGCCTGGGAAGCGCACAGAGCGGCATCGGGCAACTGTGGGCGCAGGGACTGCGGGACAAGACGCACGGCGCGCCGCAACAGGCCGCGCGCCTGGACGCCAGCCTCAGTTACGCCTGGGACGCCCCCGGTCACCGCGGGCGCATCACCCCGTACCTGGCGCTGCACCGGCAACAGGCCGCCGCCGCGTACCGCCTGGGCGCGCGCTGGGACGCCCCAAGCGGGTTCTCGCTGCGCCTGGCCGGGGAGCGCAACGCCGGCTACGCCGGGGCGCCCGCCGACCATGCCCTGCTGCTGGAGGGCAGCTGGCGGCCCGGCCGGTAGCTGATCCGTAGCTAATCCGGGGTCAGAGTAAGAAATTCTGAAGGAATTTTTACTCTGACCCCATCTATCCGGTCCGACCCCATCATTACCCGTCCCCGGCAATCCACGGACAAGGGGACGGACTTCAAGCATGCCCCCCTCCGTCATTCCCGCGCCCCCCCTCCGTCATTCCCGCGCAGGCGGGAATCCAGTGAAAAAAACGTCCCGAAGGGACACCTTATAAGGTGTCGCAAGCGACAGTTTAACAGACTGGATTCCCGCCTGCGCCGATGTGTGGACTCCTCCCCCCTTATCATGGTAGTTAAGGGGGGAGAAGCAATTTTGTTTAACCAACAACGAGGAGTCCACGATGAGAGATACTAACACAATCGGCATAGATTTAGCGAAGCACACGTTTCAGGTGTGCGTGGT
Source organism: Gammaproteobacteria bacterium (assembly GCA_965204045.1). Classification (GTDB taxonomy): domain Bacteria; phylum Pseudomonadota; class Gammaproteobacteria; order Eutrophobiales; family Eutrophobiaceae; genus JAAXHV01. The sequence continues at coordinate 1,173,489 of CBDBDW010000002.1, read as the reverse complement.
CGACAAGCAGGACCGGATGGTGAGCAACCAGGCGATGGGCCGGACGGCGTTGTCGGCGTATTTAGTGCGTCAGGCGCCGGCCTTGGTGGTACTGGAGGCGTGCGGGGGTGCGCACTATTGGGGTCGCTTAGCGGAGTCGTTCGGTCATCAGGTGAAGATTCTCTCGCCGCGTTGGGTGTTGCCGTACCGTCAGGGCCACAAGACGGATGCGCGGGATGCGTTAGCGGTGGCCCGTGCGGGGCAGCGGGAGGAATTGCCGGGGGTGGGGTTGATGGGGGTGGAGCAACAGAGTCTGCAGTGTCAGAAACGCGTGGCGGAGCATCTGACGGACCAATTGACGGCGACGGGGAACATGCTGCGTGGGCTGCTGGCGGAGTTTGGGGAAGTGGTGCCGAAGGGGGAGGCGGCGTTACGGCGTGAGTTGCCGCGCGTGCTGGAGGAGGCGGAGAACGGGTTGCCGTTGTCGCTACGCCCGCTCTTGGCGCTGGCCTGGCAGTTATGGCAGGCGCAGTCGGCGGCGTTGCAGGAGGCGGAGCGGCAGTTGGCAGAGCAAGTGCGCGTGACGCCGGCGTGTCGGTCGCTGCTGACACTGGCCGGGGTGGGGCCCAAGAATGCGTTGGGGTTGTATATTGCCCTGGGGGACGGGCAGGCGTACCGGCATGGTCGGGCCGCGGCGGCCTGTATTGGCTTGACCCCCAAGCAGCACAGCAGTGGGGGCAAGGTGCGCCTGGGGTCGATTGGCAAGCGCAGCGGGGACAAACGCTTACGTGCCTCGCTCATTACCGGCGCCCATGCGGTACTCCAGGCGCTGGCGCGGCGGGAACCCCGTAATGACGTTGAGGTGTGGCTCAAAGACCTGGCGGCCCGGCGTGGCGCCGGGCGGGCGGCGGTGGCCCTGGCAAACAAAACCGTGCGTACCGCCTGGGCTATGCTGCGTTACCGGACGGAGTACGATCCGGGCCATGCCAACCAGCTGTCGGGCAACCCGCCGGCGGCAGTGGCCGCCGCCTGAACGGCCAGCCGGGAGAGAGGCGTCAGCGTTTATGTTATTTCCTTGCAAGACGGCACAACGTGATAGTGGTCAGACCCACCTTCAGGGACCCTGCTCATTCCCGCGGCGTGAGAACGCCGTTGCGCCGAAGAGGGCTGAAGGGGCGAACACATCTTGGGCCAGGGGTCGCACCCCAATCAGAGTCCGTATATACGACCGCAGTCTGCCTTCACTATCGATTCGTGCCTACTTGCAAAACGGGAGGAGTCCATATAGGGAATGACGGAGATGTAGCGGGAAGGACGGAGGGGGGAGCGCGGGAAGGACGGAGGGGGAGCGCGGGAAGGACGGAGGGGGAGCGCGGGAAGGACGGAGGGGATAATTGTTACGCGATCACAGGAACAGGATTCAGTTCGGACTCCCCGGCGGGGCTATCCCGCCAGCCCATCTCAACCGGCACGTCGTAAAGGCGTCCCGGCGCGAAGCGTTCCCAGAAGTGGCGCAGGCCCGGCACGATCACACGGGCCACCGGCATACCAATGTCGGGCCGGGTCTGGTCAAGCGCCATAAATTCCATTCCCTTCGCTTCGACCAACCCGCGGCACCATTCTATATCCTCTCTCATGTCCCCTGTATCCGGAACCGGATAATCCGAACTCCGGCGCAACCCGGCATCGCCTGCCGGCGCCAGGTGGGGGTGGTCGGCCAGTTTCCCGTTCTTCCACCACCAGAGACACAGCGGATCATCGACCCCGTACCCGGTTTGAGCATTGTCCGGGCGGGGAACCCAGGTCAGGCACTGGTTCAATTCACAGACGGCCCGCAGCGCCGCAATCCGGGGGTCGGCGTGCGCGCCTGCGCCATAGATAATGTCTTCGGCCGCGCCGTCGTTTCTGCGGGACAGCGCAACAAAGGCGGGAATCCCAAGGTCGCCGGTGAGGTCCAGCGCCCACATTTCGCGATTGTATTGAGAGTAGTATTCCGGGGCAGATGCCAGGTACTCATCACCAAAGCTGTCCAGGTCCACGCCGGGCCTTTGCAACCGGTTGTACCACCAGATTGCGAAGGCATCGCGTTCCGCCAATTCAAAAAAACCCTGCAGGATAGCTTCTTCGAGGGTGTTGCCGGCTGCGCAGCCGTTGGAGTCGGACCACAGCCCCGAGGTTCCCCGTTGCTCCGGAGTCATTCCGTAGAGGATGGCTGTCGGCAACCAGCGCTGCCGCTCCCGGGTGAGCGACCACACCGGAGACCAGTCCAGTTCTCTCTCCGGGTCGAACCGCGCCGGAACGACGTTGTACGGGTGGCCGCGTGCGTTGATCTCTTCCGCATGGTCCAATTGCCGTTCGCTGAACAGTTGGACGTCGTTCGGGTGGAGCGCCTCTCCCTCCCCCGCCCGGGAAAAATCCGCCAGACTCCTTCGGCGACGGATTTCATCACCGTGGTAAGCCCCGGAATAGCGCTCGACCGCTTCGCACAGGGCGCTGACCTCGGATTGCTCCGCGGTGCTGCCCTTGCCCGCGCTCTTGCTGCGCAGGCTGCGCCGCAATGAGCTCAGGTTCTTGATTCTTAAAGCAAGATTGCTGCCGGCCCAATGCACATGCAGCCAGGGGTCCGTCCCGGGGGTTGTGCGTGAAACCCAGGTGACGATGCCGCTGACCGGACTGACCAGGCGCCGGTACTTTTCAAGCGTCTGCGCAGGCGCCATAGCCCGCACTCCGCCGCTGTTGCGAAACTCTTTCGGACTCGCCTGCAACCGCACCGGCGTTGCCGGCCGGTCAGTTTTATACAGCGCCTCGTCTCCACAGACCGGACACTGTGGACGGCGCATGACCCGGTGATGTTCACTTTTCATGCCGACGACATCCAGCGTAATCGCATGGTCGTGCAACGGCGCCGCGCTCCCGAGGACCAGCCACCTGGCGATCTCCATGGCAACGGTTCCATAAACGATATCCAGCGCCAGGGGTTCGGCAACGTTCGGACGAAACGCTGCCTCCTCGCCACAGTGATTTCGCACAAAGGAATGGACTTCCTGGTGGTTTCGAATACGGTGGGTAAGGCAGGCCCAGCATGGACTTTTCTCCGCAGGCCGGAAGACAGGGCCGAAAAGAGGTTGTATTCCCACTGGCCGCACCAGCGCCCAGGGCGCGGCCGATTCCAGGCGCTCCCGGTTAACGGCGGCAAACTCGTCATCAAGATAGTCGGAACTTGCGTATACGGATAGTGACGGACGGCCTGTACCGACTGCAATACCCATGGCCTCAAGCCGTGCCGCGAGCCGGCCGTCGTCACCATGAATGACTACCTGCGCTGCATGCAACCGTTCTTCAACCTGGCGCGGGGATATACCCTGCGAGGACCAGAAAGCCGCCCTGCCCCGTTCCATGCCGTGATCGCCTGAAACGATGTATCCCCTGGATTCCAGGAAAGCCAGGGCTTTGCGTACATCCGTCTCCTGGCGCACACCGTCGAGCGCATGAACAATACTTTCACCGGACCGGCAACCGTCAAGCAACGGCAGGAGATCCCCATATACCGGCCCATGCAGGAGCGTGTTGAATGTTTCAGAAAGCAGGAGTACCCGTCCATCGCCGATGGAACGATACTCGAGGTGTGGCGCAAGCGCCGGCCGTTCTATTTGATGCGGGTTAACAGCCAAGACCTTTGGACACCTGTATATAACTGCCCAGGGAAAACCCGTAGGCCTGATTATGGTCCGACTTCTCGATGTCCGATTGGTTCAGCAAATAAAGCATCTCGTCGAACATTTGCAACGCATCACAGTCAACGACCTCGGGGGCGGCTGCATTACGGTGTTGCGGCCAGGCATGGTCACGGGCATGTCTCCAGAAGGCGCTGTCGAATTTCGAACCACAGTGATAATGCCACCCGACAAACAAGCCGTAGTAGAGCATGTTTTTGACGAGAAACCGGTTGACTGTCGGCACGTCATGCTCAAGGCGCTCCGCCGGGCGGTTAAAACGTGTATGTAGAATCATCCCAACCTGCAACTGGGCGGCGGCGATGGTCGTTGCTTGCAGGGGTTCCAGGAAGGCTGCTGCATTGCCGATACGGCATACCGCTCCATCGTAGATCCGGCGGTGAATAAAATTGGGAAATCGAATGACCGTGCGAGGCTCAAATTCCGCTACGCCATCGGCCTCAAGGAGCCCGTCAAAATCCGCCTCGACTTCAGCCGGGCTGGTTACATCGCGGTTAAAGATGTACCCATAAGCTGTGTGTGTCGTAAGCGGAATGACGGCCGCCCAGCCGTGGGGACGCGCAATCGAACGGGTATAGGTATGTTCCAGGACCGGCCCATTCCGGGCAGCCTTGACGGTGGCCGGGCAGCGCCGAATAATGGCCGTATTGGTAGGGATGAAAGGAACATTGATGTGCAGGCCGGGATGCAGCTCCCTGGGGAACCCGCGGGCGTCAAAGACCAGGTCGTATCGCTCTGGCGCCAGGTCAACGAATTCAACCTGCGCGCCCCCGTCAACCCTGGTAATGTTGAGGACTTTGGCATCAATATGACGAACATTGGCGCTTTTGCGCAGCAGTTCTCCCATCAGGTCGGCGCACAGGTGGTAGCCATAGGACACATTTTCCGGAATGAAAGAGTGAATGAAGTCCTGGTTACGAACACCCCACCCCTCAAATGCAAGACCGTACTTACGGGTTCCATTAACAGACTGCTGGATGGTTTCATCCGGCAAATTTGTCAGTTGCTCCAAATACGGAAGCAGGCTCGGCCAGGTGCCTTCGCCTACACCCAGGGTTGGGATGCGGGAGTCGTAGATGTGGTGCAACTCATGATCCGGGTCAGGGTGAAAACGAGCCACGGCAGCCGCCGCCAAAGACCCTGCGGTTCCCCGACCAACCACTGCGATTTTCTTTAACGAGCTATTGCCGGAATGCATCAGACCAGGCGCTTCTCACGAGTGTCGGCTGATTGCCGTATTTTATCATAAACGGGCACAGAATTGAATTCTGTCCCCGTCCAATGCAAGGCCCAATGCAAGGTGAAGAAAATCCCTTGACGTTCTTCCGGGTGTCGAGTGATAATAAACTCCATGAGCACCTATCTTTACAAAGCCCTGGTCGAAGCGAATGCGTCCGAGGCCAGCGCCACGGAGGCGGCCCGCGAAATCGATACCTACAAGCAGGACGTCGTCGATCTGAAGGTGACGGTGCGGATTATCCTGGGTTTACTGATCGCCGTCCTGGTGATCCTGGTGGCGCCGCTTGTCACTTAAGCGCTGCCCCCACATTGAACGAAAGTCACGAAATCCTTCTTTCCGAGCACGAGCGCTCGGTAATCGACCACTACGACAGGATGACCAGGGTGTTCTATCTCCAGTGGAGTTCCGAGCATCTTCATTTCGGCGTATTCAAACCCGGGGAACGCCCCAGGCACAACGAGGTTCCAAAAGAATCGGACGGACTTGCAAGGGCGCTGGACCGCATGGTGGAAACCATAGTCGCCCCGGCCGGTATCGAGGGACGCCATCACGTGGTGGATGCCGGGTGCGGTGTGGGCGGAACTGCCTTCCACCTGGGCAGGACGCGGGGATGCAGGGTCACGGGCGTCAACCTGAGCAGGACGCAACTGGAGATTGCGGGAAGCAAGGCAGTTAATGCCGGCCTGGGTGACCGGATAGAGTTTGAGTATGCGAACTGTTCCCGGAGTCTGCCGTTCGCAGACGGTTCCGTGGACGTGGTTGTCAACATCGAAAGCGCCCGCCACTACAGTGACCGCAGAAGGTTTCTCCACGAGGTATACAGGATCCTGAAACCGGGTGGAAGACTTGTGGCTTCGGACTGGATGGCGCATGACGCAATACCGGCCGGCCATTACCGGAATTACATTCAACCGTTGTGCGAGGACTGGATGATGTCCAGACTGGAATCCCAATCTTCGTACACCCGGTTGCTGCAGGAAGCAGGTCTGGAAGTGATTGAATTTGAGGGATTCAACGGCATGGAGTTTGACAACCTGCACTTGCTCACAAACACTTACCAGTCCCTGAGACTGTTGCGGACCGGCTACATGAAGTCACCTGCCTTCGTCGAACTGATGGCCAAGCTGGAAAGACTGTGCGTTGCCTGGCGGCACAGTTACCTGGCTATCAGGCGCTACTGCGCTGTGAAGCCCAGTTAGCGGTCATACAAAGAGTCGCCTCCGGCGACCCGTTACTCCACTGGATGCCGGGTCAAGCCCGGCATTACGAAGGGGGGAGTGACGACACAGGCCCCTTTCGTCATACCGGCGAAGGCCGGTATCCAGTAGACAGAGAGTCGCCCTCCGGGCGACACAGTATCCTACTGGATGCCGGGTCAAGCCCGGCATGACGAAGGGGGGGAGTGACGACACAGGCCCCTTTCGTCATACCGGCGAAGGCCGGTATCCAGTAGACAGAGAGTCGCCCTCCGGGCGACACAGTATCCTACTGGATGCCGGGTCAAGCCCGGCATGACGAAGGGGGGAGTGACGACACAGGCCCCTTTCGTCATACCGGCGAAGGCCGGTATCCAGTAGACAGAGAGTCGCCCTCCGGGCGACACAGTATCCTACTGGATGCCGGGTCAAGCCCGGCATGACGAAGGGGGGGAGTGACGACACAGGCCCCTTTCGTCATACCGGCGAAGGCCGGTATCCAGTAGACAGAGAGTCGCCCTCCGGGCGACACAGTATCCTACTGGATGCCGGGTCAAGCCCGGCATGACGAACCTTAGTGCGGCGCTATTTATAAAGAGCGTCGATATCTGTGGCGGCGCGGGCTGCCGTTACCTTAATCGCGGCGCCCAGCGCATCGAAATCGTCTGTTCCGCAACTTCTGGCAATGGCTGCCCTGGCCGCCGGATAAGCAGCGTCATCCATGCATTCATCCTCTCCCAGCAAGCGCAGGATGCCGCGCAGGTTGCGCCACATTCTTGCCGCTTCCGCCAGCCGTTGCGCGGTATCGTCAGCTATCAGTTCACCCTCGCCGGCGCTCTGGAATACGGAGACCGTGTCTGCTGCAATAACCTCCGGCGCCGTTGCCGCATGGGTCACAGCCAGGTATGCGGCAGCGCGTTCGACGTCATTGAGACCGCCGCGCATGGTCTCGAATGATTGCAGTCCGGCCTCCGGCGCATCCTCTCCTGCCTGGCGCAATTCGTTCAGCAACGCGTCACGGGCAGCGCCATTGGCCAGGATTTCAAGGCGCGCATCCTCAAACCGTTTTCCCAGCCCGGCGTCACCGGATGTGAAAACACAGCGCGACCGGGCAAGTTCCAGCAATTCGCCGGCTGAGCCGCTGCCGTGGTGGCATTCCGAAAAGTCGGCGAGAGAACGGGCCTCCCTTTCAGCCCTGCCGACAGGGATCGGCGACAACAGCAGGTTGTCCCGGGACAGCGCCCGCAACGCATCGAGAAAGCGTTCGCACAGGCCCCGGTAATGATCGGGCGAGCCGCTGCCGTCATACAGGAACATGATGTCAAGCCCGGCGCCCAGCGTCGCTTCGCCGTTTGCAATCTCTCCCAGCACCACTGCCGCCACCCCGCCTTCGGAACGCGTCCGGGTGAAATCCTCCGCCGCAGCCGAGAGCACGCCGGCGATCGAGGCCTCGGCAATGTTGGACAGCGCCGTTCCCGCTTCGACCGGTGACAGGTTGCCGCGCAGCGTATGCATGGCAACCTGCAGGGCCTTGTCGTTCGACCAGTTGCGCATGATTTCCACTGCATCTCTGGTGTCCTGCACCGGGATATCCGCAACCTGCTCCTTCATTTCGGCAGCAGTGAATTCCAGGGTCCAGTACACGCGCGTCAGCCCGCGCCTGGCGATCAATTCAAACTCGGGACTCGGCCCGAATCCATCCGGCAGGTCAAGATCGGTGAATTCCCTGTCCTGGAGGATGTCGAGCAATGCCGGAGTACGGTTTATCCACTCGGAAAGCCGCGGCGATGCCCTCATGATCGCGGAAATGGTTTCGAACATATCCGGACGCGCGTCGAACGCCGCGCTGTCGTAAACGTTCCAGTCCTTGATCTCCGGATAATAACGTTCCCTCCACTTGTCGACCAGCGGGTCCATCGTCCTGAACCAGCGGCTGGGGTACATGGCCAGGCCGCCCATTTTGCCGTAAGGCCCCGGCAGTTGCGGCGATTGATCCTCATCCCAGTGCTGTAACAGCGGATATGGCCGGCTTGCGGCAGCATGGTGGTCGGCATGGCGCTGCGCGTTGTAATAGATCCAGTTGAAAAGCCTGTAGTCGCTGCTCCAGGAATGTTGCGGCTGGGGCCGTTCGAAGCGGCCGTTGGGAAGGCGGATACGCCGCAATCCGTAATGCTGGATATAGTTGATGATTTTCATTGACAGGACGGAACTGGAGCTGAACATCAGGAACGCCAGGATTCCCCAGGTGCCGCCGAACCAGTATCCGAGGGCATACCAGAACGCAACCATCAGGGAATAACGCCAGAACGGATTGGTGTAATGCCAGACCGGGAGGTGGCGGCGCGCCAGCCTGTCGCGCTCGAAACGCCAGGCAACGACGATACTGTTCGCCACATCCCGGGGGAAATATTCCCAGAAGCTCTGGCCCTTGCGCGCCGAGCCGAGATCCGCAGGCGTGGCGACCAGGGGGTGATGTATATAGACATGCTCCGTGGCATAGTGGGGGTAGGTCACCGAAGCCAGCAGGAACTCGCCGTACCTGCGCTCCCATTCACGGCGCTTGTGCACCAGCTCATGGCCGATAATGAACACCATCTGCGACGCCATGCCGAGAGCGAATATCACCAGCACGGCCTCCCACACGGCCAGGTGGCCGCCGGTAAAAATCTGCCGGAGCACGAGCGCGAGAACCGCCGGCCACAGCACGGCCCACGTCCAGACGGCCAGGTTGTATACGTACAACTGGCTGTCACGGGCGCCCCACGGATCCATGTTGCGTTGTTCCAGGCCTGAATAGAGATCGAGTGTATTTTCAAGCCAGATAAACAGGAACGGCCCCATGATCCACCAGCCCCCGTAAAGCGCTGCGCAGGTCACCAGTGGGAAAATCAGCAGGAGCAGGAAGTGCGGGAGCGCATTCAGGACCGATGGCTGGACAAACTCCCGGGCGGCGGCTGTTTCGGCGCTTGTGCCGCCGGGATTCGCGCCGGAGTCTGCCATTTCAACCTCCCGTGATTCTCAGCATCAGGGGCTTATTATACTACGCGGCCCGGTCCCGCGCCCCTCGAACTGTAAGCCATAAACGTCCGGTACAGGAGCGGGATGACGAACAGCGTCAGCAGCGTGGAAAATACCAATCCGTATACAATAGCGGTTGCCACGGGACCCCAGATCAGCGATTCGCCGGCAAGGCCGGTCGCGAGTGAGAGCAATCCCGCGACCGTGGTTGCAGAGGTGATGACGACAGGGACCACCCGCCTGCGGGCGGCATAGACCGTGGCGTGCAGCAGGCTCATGCCGCTCTCAAGGCGAAGGTTCGCCGCGGAGATCAGGACAATGGCGGCGTTGACTGAAATCCCCGTCAGCGCCACCACGCCGTACAGGGTAAACAGGCTCAGTGGATTCCCGGTCACCAGCAGGCCCAGGGTTACGCCTGTAAACGTCAGCGGCACCGTTGCAAGCACCATGAACGGCTGGAAGTAACTGCGGAACTGCGTCCCCAGGATAATATAGATGATGCCCAGGCCGAGCATCAGCAACAGCCAGATTGCATCCAGGCTTTCATCAATATCATCGAGTTCGCCGGTCTGGTCCAGGGACAGTTCGGGATACCTGCCCTGCAGGGCGCGCCATTTTTCGGTGATGAGATTATTGGCCTGTATTGTATCGATTTGGTCCTTGTCGATATCGGCTTCCAGCGTTATGGCCCGGCGGAAGTTGTAGTGCCGGATGTTCTGCCGGCCGATTCCCGGAGCGCTGACCAGCAGTTCGCCCATGGCGATGGAGCGCCCGTCCGGCAGTGAAATCGTCTGGCGCATGAGGTTTTCCATGTTGATATGCTGATCTTTCCTGGCCAGGACCCGGACTTTCACTTCTTCGCCCTCGTCCTGGAAATCCGTCACGATCTCACCGTCAACGTAAGCCTGCAACGCCCGCCCGATAATGGCGGGATTCAGCCCTGTCCTCTGTATCGCCTCTCCGTCCAGGCGCAGCACCAGTTCCGGGTCGCCGGGACGATAATCTATGGTAATGTTCCTGTATACCTGCTGTTCCTCAAGAAAATCACGCAGGTCATTGGTTGCCTGCAACATGGTCGAATAGTCGCTGCCAAGCACCTTGGCGCTGATGGCCTTGCGCGCCGGCGGACCTCCCTTTATTTCCAGCAGCGAGACCTCAATGGGACCCGGCAGGTCTCTCACGCGCCGATAAACCGCATCAGCGATCTCCGAGACATGACGGCCGTCACTGGTTTGCGGGCTCAGGCTGAACATGACCTGGCCCACGGTGTCGCCGAACAACGGCGCGGTATCGGTAAACTGTTGCCCGGCAAAACTGACCGAAGAGCGCAGTTCTCCCGGAAGCAATTCCTTCAGGGCCTGCTCCTCCGCCATTACCAGCGCCCTGCTTGTGTCTTCCAGTGAGGTCCCCCGGGGCATCTCGATGTTGACGTAAAATATGCGCTCGGCATCGGACTCGAAGAAATTGAAACGGATCAGGCCGGCGGCTACCGTGCCTGCCGCCAGGGAAAGGGTCAGCAGGATGCAGACCAGGGCAATAACCGGGTGGCGCAAAGACTTCAGCAGCGCCTGGGTATAGCGCAGGCGCAACCAGTAACTGATCGCTTCCCTCTTCCTGCTTATGTATCCGGGTTTCCTGAAGTTGACTTTCAATGCCAGCACGTGGGCCGGCAGGATCCAGTAGGCTTCGAACAGGCTGACGACCAGGGCAATGGTAACGACCAGCGGGATGACCTTCATGAACTCGCCCAGGATGCCGGGCAGCAGCACAAGCGGCAGAAACGCGGCGATGGTGGTCATTACCGAGGTGGTGACCGGGGCGAAAACCTCCCTGAAGGAATCGATAATGGCAGTCATGGCCTGCGCTCCCCGCTGCAGGCGATAGTAAACGGCTTCCACGACGACCACGGCATCATCGACAATCATGCCCAGGACGATCACCACGGCAAGCAACACGGTGTTGTTCAGGGTAAAACCCGTGGCGTTAAGCACCAGAAAAGTGCCGGAGAGCGTGAACGGAATGCCGATAGTGGTCAGGAAGGATATCCGCGTTCCCAGGAACAACCAGGTTACCAGCAGTACCAGGAACAAGCCGATCAGCGCGTTGGTCTGCATAATCGTGAGGGCCTCGCGGGTGCTGACGGTCTGGTCGTCCGCCAGGACAAGCTCCACGCCGGTTGAGTCCCTGAAGCGGTTACGGTTGTCCAGGTATTCGTTCAGGATATCCACCAGTTCCAATACGTTGGCATCCGGGTTCTTGGTGACCGTCAGGAGCATGGCGGGATTGCCCTGGTAGGTGACAATCTCTGCCGACTCTTCCCGGGTGCGGGTCAATTCCGCGATGGCGCCCAGGGGCACCACGCCGGAAGCAGTAACGATGGGGAAGTCCCTCAGGGTCGAAGGGTCGGGGCTGGTGCCCTGCAGGCGCACCACCCACTTGCCGTCCGACGTCTCCAGGTCGCCGGCGGATACGTCCCGGAAATAAGCCCTGATGGTCTCGGAAATATCGGCGGGGGTCAGGCCCAACCCCTCGAGACGGTCGGGGAAAAATGCCACCTGCAACTCCGGGTCGGTGATGCCGACGTCAGCTACCCGGTCCACGCCCTTGATACGTTCAAGGTCTTTTTTTACGAAACGGGTCTGGCGCCTGAGGTTCTCGTCATCGCCGGCGCTGGTCACCACCACCATGGCGCTGGGAAATGCATTGGAGGTGCTCACCTCATACACCACCGGGTCTTCCGCTTCTTCCGGCAACTCATCGGTCCAGGTATTCTGCACTTCGCGACGCAGGTCGATCATCCGCTTGTCAAACACTTCCTGGTCGATCTGGTTGAAGCGCACCAGGATGTTGGAAATATTGTCCCGGCTGGCGCTGTTAACGAACTTGATGTCCCTGACACTGCGCCGCAGGGCGTCTTCGATGGGTTCGGTCACTCGTTTTTCTACATCGACTGCAGCGGCGCCGGGGAAAACGGTAAAGATGTTGACCCAGTTGAAGTTGAGTTCCGGGTCCTTGGCCCTGGGCATTTCCAGGTAGGCAAGTATCCCAAGCAGGATAACCAGGCCGAATGTGAGGTTTGCCAGTACGTGGTTGGACAGGAACCGCTTGATAAAATTCATGGTTGCAGGCTGATGGGGACCAATCCAGGGGTCAGAGTAAAATCTTGAGGTGCGTTGCCGGTGGCAGGACCGGTGGTGATTTTACTCTGACCCCATCTATCCCGGACACCGGAGGCGCCGGGGACAGATTTAAAATCTGTCCCCTTTATTCCCTTTCCCGGCAGGTCAGCGCGGGTTATATAAGATGATTGGTTGTCCATTTTCCAGCCTGTAATGCCCCTCCGTGATTACAACCGTGTCCGGCGGCAGGTCCACCGGCGTAGTCCGGCCCTGCTGGGCGCCGGGTATGACATGAAACCTGGCTTTGCCGGTGTTATTGATAAAAATGCCGAAATCATCGCCGCGCCGGACCAGCAGCTTGGCGGAGACGTGGGGCTGGCTGTCACGCCAGGTGAGCTTGCCCGCGGCCCCCGGCAGGGCCGCTTCTTTGCTGAACAGCAGCCTCACTTCCCGGTTGCGGGTCTGGGTATTGACTGCCGGTGTCACCGTGCGTAACGCTACCGGGTAACGGCTTGCCGTATCCTCAAAATAGATCTCTTCGGCAAGTTCGACCGCCTCTACGTCAAGCGCCGGGACCTGGGCCGAAATTTCCAGTTGGTCGATATCCATGATCTCCACCAGCCTCGCGCCCACGTCGGCGAATTCCCCTGTCGCAGCCAGCCGGGCGGTAACCACAGCCCGGTACGGACTCTTTACAGTGCAACGGGAAATGTTGGTCTGCGCATTTTCCAGTTGCGACATTGCGCCCCGCCGTTGCGCCTGCAGGACCGCAAGTTCGGCTTCGCGCTGGTCCAGCAGTTCTTCGGACGCAGTGCGTTGCTGTTCCAGTTTCCGGGTTCGTCCAAGGCGCCGTTCGGCCAGCCGGATTCGGGCATCCAGCGCGCCGATTTCCGCCTCGACCTGCTGCCCGGCGGTCCGGTAATCCGTGCAATCCAGCCTGACCAGCACGCTGCCGGCTTCGACAACCTCGCCGACCCTGACGGAGATCTCGTCTATACGCGCCTTGATCTGCGCAGCGACGGACGTGTCATTCAGGCTGACGACCGTCGCCGGCGCGGACTTCCACAGGTAGACCGCCAGGTCCTTGACCCGAGCGGTTTTCACCGCGACGGCATTTTGCCCGCTCGATACGAGCGGAAATATGAACAGCAGGGCTGCCAGGAGCACCCTGGCGGAAAGTAATTTAATCATAGCGCCTGCCAATTTTAACAGGGTTGATGGGGTCAGGTCGCACAATGCACACGCAGTTGTTTGTCATAATTGACTTATACCTGTCTTTGCGTGTGCATTGTGCGACCTGACCCCATCAACCCCATAAAAGTGCGATACAGCAGGGGGATAACCAGTAACGTCAGGATCGTTGAAATCGCCAGTCCCCACACGATTGCGGTAGCCACGGGACCCCAGACCAGTGATTTTCCGGCCAGTCCGGCGGCCAGTGAAAATAATCCCGCGATAGTGGTCAACGAGGTGATAAAAACGGGGACAACCCGTCTCCGGGCGGCATATACCGTCGCATGCAACAGGCTCATGCCCTGTTCCAGGCGGGAGTTGGCTGCCGAGATCAGAACAATGGCGGCGTTGACCGCAATGCCCGACAACGCCACCACCCCGTACAGGGTAAACAGGCTCAGGGGATTCCCGGTCGCCAGCAGCCCCAGCGTGACGCCGGTAAATGCCAGCGGCACCGTGGCAATCACCAGGAAGGGTTGAAAATAGCTGCGGAATTGCGTTCCCAGAATTACATAAATGGCGCCCAGGCCAAGCAGCAGCAACAGGCCGATGGCATCCAGGCTTTCGGTGATATCATCCAGTTCGCCGGAAAAATCGATGGAGACATCCGGGTAACCGGCCTGTAATTCGCGCCATTTATCCCTGATCAGGCTGTTTGCCTGCAAGGTATTGATTTTCTCGGTATCGATATCGCTTTCCAGGGTAACCGCCCGGCGGAAATTGTAGTGGAGAATGTTTTGCGCGCCTCTCCCCGGCGTACCGACGACCAGTTCTTCCAGCGCAATGGACCGGCCGTCCGGCAACGAGACGGTCTGCCGCATCAGGTTGCCTATATTGCTGTCATCGTCCTTTTTCGATACCACCCTGACTTTGATTTCCTCCCCCGCATCCTGGAACACGGCCACGATTTCACCGTCCACGTAAGCCTGCACGGTGCGCGCCACGGTTGCAGGGTTGAGGCCGGCACGCTGCACGGCTTCACCGTCAAGGCGCAAAGCCAGTTCGGGAGTTCCCGGACGGTAATCCAGGGTGACGTTCTCATACACCTGCTGCCGTTCAAGAAAATCACGCAGTTCATCGGCAGCCTGCAGCATGGCCGGGTATTCACTGCCCAGCACCTTGACGCTGACGGCCTTGCTCGCGGGCAGGCCGCCCGTCATCTCCAGGAGTGAGACGGCAATCGGCCCGGGCATGTTTTCCACGCGCTGCAACACAGCATGGGCAATATCGGAGACTGCGCGGCCACCATGGGCGCGCGGGTGCAGACTGAACATGATCTGGCCGAGGGTATCGCCGTAAAACGGCTGCGTCCCGGTCAACTGTATGCCGGCAAAGCTGACGGAGGAGCGCAGTTCACCCGGGAGAAATTCCTTTAATACTTCCGCTTCGGTCTCTACCAGGAAGCGGCTGGTATCTTCCACCGATGCGCCCTGGGGAAGTTCTATGTTCAGGTTGAACATCCGCACAGGATCAAACTGGAGAAAATTGTATTGGATCCGCCCGCTGGCCAGGGCGCCCAGCGCCAGCGCGATAAGCAGGACAACCGATAACAGGGTGACAACAGGGCGCCGCAGGGATTTGACCAGGACCCGGGTGTAAATCAGCCGGAGCCGATGGTTTGCCGCCTCCCTTTTGCTCTGGATGGCGCCGGCGTTGGCAAAATCCGGTTTCATCCCCAGCACGTGGGACGGCAATATCCAGTATGCCTCAACCAGGCTGATGAGGAGGGCTATGGTTACCACCATCGGCACGACCCGCATAAAGTCCCCGACCACGCCAGGCAGCAGCGCAAGCGGAAGAAACACGGCGATAGTCGTCATCACCGAGGTGGTAACGGGCGCGAACACTTCCCGGAAGGAGCCGATTACGGAAGCCATGCCGTCCAGTCCCCGTTGCAGGCGGTAATACACGGCTTCGACCACTACCACCGCATCATCGACTATCATCCCCAGGACAACCACTACACCGAGGAGCACGGAATTATTCAGGGTAAAACTACTGGCGTTGAGAACCAGGAAAGCGCCGGCGAGGGTGAACAGGATGCCGATACTGGTCATGAAGGCGATGCGGGCGCCCAGGAATACCCAGGCGACCAGCAGGACCAGGAACAGGCCGACCAGCGCATTGGTCTGCATCAGCGCCAGCGCCTGCCGGGTACTGACGGTCTGGTCGTCCGCCAGGAACAACTCCACGCCGGTCGCGGCCTTCAGGCGGTTGCGCTCGTCCAGGTAATCGTTCAGCCTGTCAACCAGTTCCAGTATGTTCGTGTCGGCGTGCTTGGCTATATTCAGGGTCACCGCAGGATTGCCGCGAAAGGTGACGAGCGACGAGCGCTCCTCCCTGGTCCTGATCAACTCGGCGATCTCTCCGAGCGGCACCACCCCCGCTGCGGTGACGACGGGGAAGTCCTGCATGACTGCCGGGTCCGGGCTGGCGCCCGTCAGGCGTACCATCCAGGTGCCGTCGGAGGTTTCCAGGTCGCCTGCGGTGGTATCGCGGAAATAGGCGCGGATAGTCTCTGAAATATCCACAGGCGTAATGCCCAGCCCTTCCAGGCGTTCGGGAATAAACCTGATGTGCAATTCCGGGTCAGCCAACCCTGTCGCAGTAACGCCGTCTACACCACTGAGCCGCTCCAGGTCTTTTTTCACGCTGTTGGCCTGCCTTCTCAGGTTTTCATCATCGCCGGGGCTGGTGACCACCACTATGGCGCTTGGGAACGAGTTTGAAGTGCTCAGTTCCCGGACAACCGGTTCTTCAGCCTCCTCGGGAAAATGATCGAAGTATGTGTTCTGCACTTCCCGTCTCAGGTCAACCAGGCGCTGGCTGAACGTGGCGTCATCAACCTGTTTGAACCAGACCAGGATATTGGAGACGTTGTCCCGGCTGGCGCTGAGCACATACTTCATATCCCTGACGGTGCTGCGCAACGCGTCTTCGATGGGGTCGGTAATGCGTTTTTCTATATCTGCCGCAGAGGCGCCGGGATAAATGCTGATGACGTTTACCCAGTTGAAGTTAATCTCCGGGTCCTTGGCCCTGGGCATCTGCAGGTAGGAGAGCGCCCCCAGGACGATCACCAGGCCGAACGCCAGGTTCGCCAACACGTGATTGGATAAGAACCGCCTGAGGAAATTCATCAGCGAATAACCTCTACCGCCTCCCCGTCCTGCAAACCGTATTGCCCTTCCGTTACCACCCGGGTTTCCGGCGGCAACGCCGTTGGCGCTGCCCTGCCCTGTTGCGCGCCGGGAAGGGCATGAAACCTGGCTTGACCCTTGTCGACAACAAAGACACCGAGGCTGTCCTGGCGCCGGACCAGTAACCTGGCGGAAATATGCGGCCGGTTGTCCTGCCAGACGAGTTTGCCGGCTGCGCCCGGCAGGGCCGCTACGTTATTGAACAGCAGTCTCACTTCACGGTTGCGGGTCCGGGTATTGACCGTCGGCGCCACCGCGCGTAATTCCAGATCATAACGGCCCGTTGAATCTTCGAAATACAGGTCATTGATAGTGACGACCTGGGCGATGTCCGTGGCCGGCACCTGCGCAGAGATTTCCAGTTGCCCGATATCCACAATTTCAAGCAACTTCGTCCCTTTTTGCGCAAATTCTCCCACGGAACCTGTTCTTGCGGTGATGACGGCCTTGAACGGACTGGCTATCGTACAGCGGGAAATATCAAGTTTGGACATGTCCAGTTGTGATAACGCGCCCTGGTAATCCGCGCGCAATACGGCCAGGTCGGCTTCTCGCTGGTCCAGCAACTCTTCCGACACGGTTTGCTTTTCCACCAGTGTCTCCGCCCTTGCCAAACGGCGCCCCGCCAGTTCAATACGGGCCTGTAGAGATGCAATTTTTGCCTCTGCCTGTTTCCTTGCCAGTTCAAAATCCGTGCAATCCAGCCTGGCAAGCACGCTGCCCGGCTCGACGACATCGGCGACCCGGACGGAGATCTCATCGATACGCGCGCCCACCTGCGTCGAAACAGCGGTGTTATTGAGGCTGACGACGGTTGCCGGCGCAAATTTGTGGGGATAGACGGCGATATCCGCAAGACGCGCCGCCTTCACGGGGATACTGCTCTGAGCGCCCGGGCTGAGAGGTAAAATCAGGACCAGGCACGTCATGAGTACAGTCACGCCTGACCGATGCCGGTAATGTGATGCATTTGCGCTGTTTTGCATAGTCTGACAGCCTGACCTGACTTATCCGGAACGACGCAAGGATGCCCCATGTTCGTCATTCCTGCGCAGGCAGGAATCCAGTCCGTTAAATTGTCGCTTGCGACACATTATAGGGTGTCCTTTCAGGACGATGTCATTCACTGGATTCCGGCTTGCGCCGGAATGACGAACGAGATTCTTTACCATTTTGTGTAATATTTTACTCGTAAGGGACTACAATAATTCCTTTATGGGTGTGTCTGTGTCGGCCAGTCTTTTCTTATCCACTGTTTTCTGCAGCGGGATCAGTTTCTTGCTGAACATGAACTCCTGGGGCTTGTTTACCGCGTCAACCGCAATCACCCTGCCCCCCTTCAAATAGAATGCTGCGAAACTGCGGCCGTCTGCCGGGTCGCCGCGGGTGATGATTTCATCGTAACCCTGGGACAGGCCGGCGATCTGCAGCACCAGGTCGTATTGTTCGGACCAGAACCAGGGAACCGCGTTGTAACTGACCTCCTTGCCGCAGGCGGCGCCGGCAGCGACCCTGGACTGGTCCGTGGCGTTCTGCACCGACTCCAGCCGGATGCGGCGATCATAGATCGGGTTGTGGTGGTTGGCGCAATCCCCGGCGGCATAAATATCCGGGTCCGAGGTCTGCGCCCGGTCGTTGACCACGACGCCGTTATCGACTTCAAGACCCGCCGCCGCCGCCAGCGCCGTGTTCGGCAAAATGCCGACGCCGATGATAACGAGATCAGCCGCAAACTCGCTGCCGTCACTGCACAGGACTTTCGCTACCCTGCCGTTACCCCTGAAACCGCTCACCCCGACTCCGCAACGGATACTGACGCCCTCTTCCTCGTGTACGCGGGTATAGAATTCCGATACTACCGGGGCGGTCACCCGCTGCAACACCCGTTCCATCATCTCCAGCACCGTGACGTTCATGCCTTTTTTGTTCAGGACCGCCGCGGTCTCGAGGCCGATGTACCCGCCGCCTACGATGACGGCGTTCGCTCCCGGGTTGATGTATGACGTTATGCGCTCGACGTCCCTGAGGTCGCGCAGGTAGAACACGCCGGCCAGGTTCGCTCCCGGCAGGTTCACCTTCCTGACTTTCGACCCGACGGTTAAGGCCAGCTTATCATAGGACAGGGTTTCGTTATTGCTGAGCCGCACTGTCCTGTTGTCTCTGTGAACGGACTCCACGCTGGTATTGAGAATGAATTCGACCTCCGATTTCTCATACACTTTTGCGGGGCGAATGAGTATTTCATCCAGGGTTTTCTCGCCGGCCAGGTAATCTTTCGACAGGGGCGGGCGGTGATAAGGAATGGAAGCCTCGGCGCCGATGACGATAATCCGCCCCTGCCAGCCCTGCTGGCGCAGAGTGGGGGCCAGCATGGATGCGGCATGGCTGGCGCCGGCGATGATGAAATTCTCAGTCATTATTGTTTCTCATCAGATAGTTTACTAGCAACGTGATATATTGCATCAGTTAATTCTGTTAACTCACCGGGATCTATCATATAAGGCGGCATAATATAAATCAGCCTGCCGAACGGCCTGATCCAGACTCCCCGCTCCACGAACCAGTGCGGGACCACGTGCATGTCCACGGGCCGGTCAACCTCCACTACACCGATGGCGCCAAGCACTCTGACATCGATCACGTTATCCAGTTGCCTGCACGGGGCAAGTTCAGCCTGAAGCCGGCTCTGTATGTTTTTCACCCGCTGCTGCCAGCCGGTCTGCTCCAGCAGGTTGATACTGGCCAATGCCGTTGAGCAGGCCAGCGGGTTCGCCATGAAGGTAGGTCCGTGCATGAAGACGCCTTTGCCTCCCGCGGAGATGGTATCGGCAACCCGCGCTGTCGTCAGAGTAGCCGCCAGGGTCATGTAGCCTCCGGTCAGCGCCTTGCCCAGGCACATGATATCAGGGCTGACCCGGCTGTGTTCGCAGGCAAACAGTTTGCCGGTCCTGCCGAAGCCGGTGGCAATCTCGTCGAAAACCAGCAGCAGGTCATACTGATCACAGAGCTGCCTGACCTTGTCCAGGTACGCGGGGTTATAAAACCACATACCCCCGGCGCCCTGCACCACCGGTTCCAGGATGACGGCGGCGATGTCATCGTGGTGATCTTCTGCCAGTGCTTTGAGAGAGTGGATATCATCGTCGCTCCATTCGTCCCCGAAGCGGATTCGGGGGGCGTCAGCGAAGTAATGCTCGGGCAGCACGTCACTGAACAGTGAGTGCATGCCGGTGACGGGGTCACAGACCGCCATGGCGCCGAAGGTATCGCCATGGTAACCCTGTCTTATGGTCAGCAGCTTTTGTTTGCCTGGGCGCCCTGCAGCCGCCCAGTACTGGATTGCCATCTTGATGGCGACTTCCACGGAGACCGAACCGGAATCGGCAAAGAACACGGCCTGCAAATTACGCGGTGTAATGTCCGCCAGTTTCTGCGCCAGAGTGACCGCCGGCTCATGGGTCAATCCGCCGAACATGACATGAGCCATATCCTCCAGTTGTGCGGTGACAGCTTCATTCAGTACCGGGTGGTTGTACCCGTGAATGGCGCACCACCAGGACGCCATGCCGTCAATCAACTCGCGACCGTCCGCAAGCTTCAGCCTTACTCCGGTCGCTGAAACAACCGGAAATACCGGCGGCGGATCCACCATGGACGCATAGGGGTGCCAGAGCAGGGATCGATCTGCCTCAATCAGGGTTTTATAAGTCATTGCGATGTCGTAATATCCCGGTAGTTACATGCAGTATCAACACACAATATACACTGCTTGACGACATTAGTTATGTGCGAGCCACTCGCGCCGTGCCCCTGGACCCATACCTGTGTCTGCAGCCGGGGCGATGCGGCATTTTACCATCGTATCGAACCACTCCCCGTGCATGGAGACCCTGTCGCCACCTTTACACGCCTGAAGGACCTGCTGGAGCATACGGAGCGAACAGTTATCGTCACCGCAACGGATGATTATGTGCATGCTGTGTGCCGCAGCCGGCGCGGGTACATTGACGACCTGGAGTGCCGTCTGTGCGCTGGTGACAAGGTGATCCATGTCCGTTCCGCGGCGCGTTCATGGCATGCTGTTTACGATTTTGGGGTGAACCGGGCGCGTATCGAAGCGTTGCGTCGCCAGTTTCTGATCGGTTGGTCGGCAAAGCCCGTCATTCCTGCGGAGGCAGGAATCCAGTAGGCAACAAGACTCCTTATAAGGAATGTTTTCTCACTGGATTCCCGCCTGCGCGGGAATGACGAGGGGAGGGGGGACAGAATTCAATTCTGTCCCCTTATGTATTCCGGCACTCAGTAACCCGCCGCCTGTCCGTCCTTGCGGGATTCCGAGGCGCCGTAATACACACCGTTGCCCGCTCTCATAATTGCCTGGTAGCCGCCGAAACCATCTGCCGCCCGCTGTACATGGTGGCCGCGCTTTGCCAGTTCTTTCACCACCTGATCCGGGAAGCCTCTCTCCAGCAGCACCACTCCGCCGTCCGTGAGATATTCATCCGCGTCAGCCATGGGCATGGTGGAACCGTCATGACGCCAGCGCGGCGCATCCCCCGCCAACTGTATGTCCATCCCGAAATCGATGATATTCGTCAAGACCTGCACGTGCCCCTGCGGCTGCATATCACCGCCCATTACGCCGAAACTCATGAAAGGCTTGCCATTTTTCATGACGAAAGCGGGGATGATTGTGTGGAACGGCCGTTTCCCGGGCGCGTAGACATTGGCGTGGGACGGGTCCATGGAAAACATCAACCCGCGGTTCTGCAGGGCAAATCCCGTTCCGGGAACGACGATGCCGGAGCCGAAATAGTGATACACGCTTTGGATCAACGACACCATGTTCCCGGCTGAATCCGCCGCCGTTAAATAGATGGTGTCGCCATCCCGCAGTATTCCCTCCCCTGCCCTGACTCTGAGAGCGGCGCTGTCTTTAACCAGGGATCGTCTTTTCCTGCTGTATTCCGCGCTCAGCAGGCGTCCTGTCTGCACGTTGGAAAAATCCGGATCTGCGTAATATTTCGCCCGGTCTTCGAACGCCAGTTTCTTTGCCTCCAGCATCAGGTGCAGGCAATCAACGTTCATAAAGCCCATGGCGGCGAGGTCATCGCCTTCAAGCATCTGCAACATCTGCAGGGCGGCGATGCCCTGGCCGCTGGGCGGCAGTTCAAACACGTCATAACCCCGGTAGTCTGCCGCCAGCGGCGCGACCCAGTCGGAGTGGTGTGATTGCAGGTCGGCATGGTTGACGTGGCCGCCATTTTCCGCCATGAATACAACCAGCCGGTCGGCCGGTTCACCCTGGTAGAAAGCCTTGTCGCCGGCGTCGGCAATCAGCCGGTAAGAACGGGCCAGGTCCTCATTTGCAAAAATATCACCGGCGGCGGGCGCACGACCCCCCGGAGTATACAAGGCATCAAACGCGCCCGGTACGGTTCCTGTTATTTCAGCCGCGGCCCGCTGCCACTGGCCGGCTATGATGGGCGAGACCGGAAACCCTGCTTCCGCATACTGGATTGCCGGCGCCAGCAATTCGGCAAACGGCAATTTGCCGAATTTGTCATGCAACGTGGTCCAGCCGTGTACCGCGCCCGGCACGGATACCGACAGCAGGCTGTTGTGCGGGATATGGCGTGTCCCCAGCTTTCGTAAGCGCCCGGCCAATTCCCCGTGATCAAGTGACCTGGGGGAGCGGCCACTGGCATTAAGTCCGTGCAGTTGTTGCTCCTTCTCATCCCAGACGATGGCAAACAAATCGCCGCCGATGCCGCACATATGGGGTTCCATCAGTCCCAGGGCGGCATTGGCCGCGATGGCCGCATCCACGGCGCTGCCGCCTTTTTTCAATATGCCAAGGCCGACGTCAGTAGCCAGGGGCTGGCTGGTAGCGACCATGCCGTTGCCGGCGATGATCGCAGATCGGGCGCTTCTTATGTTCATGGCTCCTGTTTATTCATATCCACAGGTTACACAGGTTAGCACAGATAAAAGTAATTACAGGACACCCATGTTAATTACAGGACACCCATGTTAATTACAGGACACCCATGTTAATTACAGGACACCCATGTTAATTACAGGACACCCATGTTAATTACAGGACACCCATGTTAATTACAGGACACCCATGTTAATTACAGGACACCCATATAAATTTATTGGGTGTCCTGTAATTTAATTGGGTGTCCTGTTTTGAAAGCGCTTGCGAGTTGTCCGGTTATTTATCAAGATGGTGAAGGTTGAACGGAACGGACTGATGAGTGACTACATAATAAGGGCTGAGAACCTGAAGAAGTCCTTTAACGGCGAATTTGTCGTGAAGGGCGTGGATTTACAGGTGCCGTTCGGCGGCTGTTTCGGCCTGCTGGGACCCAACGGCGCAGGCAAGACAACCACCCTGAGAATGATACTGGGCCAG
The DNA here is from genome assembly GCA_965204045.1 of Gammaproteobacteria bacterium. Taxonomy (GTDB): domain Bacteria; phylum Pseudomonadota; class Gammaproteobacteria; order Eutrophobiales; family Eutrophobiaceae; genus JAAXHV01. The sequence goes on along the minus strand of CBDBDW010000002.1, from coordinate 1,150,349 downwards.
TCTCCCCTCTCGGAAGGCAACCTGGAGGTCCTGGGACTGGATGTGCCGACACATGCCTCCCGCATACGCAGGGACATCGGCGTGGTCCCGCAACTGGACAATCTCGACCCTGATTTCACCGTGATGGAAAACCTGAAAGTTTATGCCGGGTTTTTCAACCTCAGCGGCGGCGGGTTGCAGGAACGGATTGGAGAGTTGCTGAAGTTCGTTGAGTTGACTGAAAAAGCGAATGTGCGCATCAATCAACTGTCCGGTGGTATGAAACGGCGTCTGAGTATTGCCCGGGCCCTGGTTAACGAACCCAGCTTACTGGTACTGGATGAGCCGACTACCGGGCTCGACCCCCAGGTCAGGCACCTGATCTGGGGCAGGTTGCGGGAATTGAAGCAATCCGGCACGACCCTGTTGCTGACCACGCATTTCATGGAAGAGGCGGAACGCCTGTGTGACGATATCGTCATCATGGATCACGGCGTCATTCTCAGCAAGGGCCATCCGAAACAGTTGATAAAACAGCACGTCGAGCCCGAGGTCGTGGAAATTCACGGCGAAATGGATGCGTTGCCGGGCATCCTGACCGAGCATGACATACACAGGGTGGAGATAGTGGGAGAGACGATTTACTATTTTACCAGCGCTCCGAAAGAAATAATCCGGCGGGTGGAAAACAAGCCGGACGTGCACTACCTGCACCGCCCCGCCAACCTGGAAGACGTATTCCTGCGCCTGACCGGCAGGGAGTTGAGGGAAGCATGATCAACTGGGGCCTGCCAAAAATGCGTTTCGGGATGTTCCTCGTGTGGCGCCGGAACCTGATGGTCTGGCGGAAGTTACTGGTTCCCAGTTTACTGTTTAATTTCGGCGAACCCTTTTTATACCTGCTGGGACTCGGCCTGGGGCTGGGGCGGTTTGTCGGCGAACTGGGCGGATTGCCATACCTGACTTTTCTGGCCAGCGGGCTCATTGCCTCATCGTCGATGAACACCGCAACATTTGAAGGGTTGTTTTCGGTTTACACGCGCATGGTCCCGCAGCAGACCTACGAGGGCATGCTGGCAACGCCCCTGGAAGTTGACGATATCGTCGCCGGGGAGATGCTGTGGTGCGCAACCAAGGGGCTGTTCAGCAGCTCGGCCATTTTGCTGGTGGCTTTTTTGCTGGGCGCAATCTCTCATTGGCAGGCGCTGCTTTGTATTCCTCTCTTCTTTATGACAGGTCTCTGCTTCGCCGGCCCGGCTATCATGGTCGCTTCATTTTCCCGATCTTATGACTTCTTTAACTACTACATCACCCTCGTATTGACGCCCATGTTCATCTTCTGCGGCGTTTTCTATCCTGTTGCGACACTACCCGATTTTGCTCAATCCGTGGTGCGTGTATTGCCCCTCAGTCACGCAATCGCCTTAATCAGACCCCTCGCAACAGGACAGGAATTATCACAGGTAATTCTCCATATCGGCGTGTTGCTTGCTTTTGCGCTGGTGAGCTTTTACGGAGCAGTCGTGCTGGTGCGCAGAAGGTTGATTCAATAGAGAAATCCCGCCGGCGCCACGAGGCCTAAAAGTTGCGGTTGTAGCGCATAAGTAGTTCGATATCATGGTGGCCGCGAGCATGCCCTGCATGGCGCGAGACGAGTGTTGCCAGATGAACCTGGCCGCCTTTCCAGGGCCGGCTGTAGGTCACCTCAAGGTCAAGCTGACGACCCGAGGGTTCCAGGTCAAGCGTAGTCTCCTCCATCCGTACCTGCCTGTTTCGGGTTCGGCCTGATGCCCAACGGAACCGGGCGTCTCCCGACTCAACGCGCAGCGGCTGAGACAGCCTGAATGCCAGTCGGTCCTGTTTATATCTCAGGTCTTCGCCGATAATGCCGATGGAAAAAGCGCTGCTCCACAGTGCAGATATGTCCTGCAGAATTCCGTGATCCTGCATCCCGGTCCGGCTGATGCCTGTATGTGCACTGCCAAGCATCGTCCAGCGGTCTCCGAGCCGGCGATATGCTGATACCCCTGCAAAAGCGGTATCGGAGCCCAGTCCCCCGAATGCCCCGCGCGGACGAGCGCCGGCCAGACGCTGTGGTTCCATCAGCCATCCTGCCTGGACGGCTATGCCGGCATGCGCACTGTAATCTGCCCGGTATTCAGCCAATGCGCCTGTCGCCTGGCTGGTGTCGGCATCGCGCCGTTCTCCATATTGCGCGGCGCCGTGAAACGTCGCGACACTGAGGGCGCCTTTTCCGACGGGCATTGCGATACCTGCAGTTGCGCCGTTGCGAGCCAGCGCAAGAAAAGGGTTGGAGAACGCTGAATCGTCGGTGAATGTCCCGGGGGTAATCAAGCCTGTGTTTGAGCTTGTCGCGACCGACGTGGCACGGAGGCCGAGGCGCCAACCCGGATGACTGCGCAGACCAAAGAAGAGTTCATTATCCCCGGCCTGGAGTGTCAGGGATAATGAACCGAGCCGGGACCCGGCTTCCCGGTATCCCAATCCCCGGTAACCATGGCCGTGCAAACCTGTCAATTCAGTGTTAATTCCTGCCAGAATATCTGAAGAGTGCAACCCGTAATATCGCCGGGTTGATGCCGGTTCGAGGCGCATCCGTAATTCAAGGCTTTCCGTATTCCATAAGGCCCCGCGCGGGTCATTTCCCAGCGTCCAGAGGCGTTCTTCGAGGCGTGTAATATCGATCGTGTTCGGTTGTATGTAATCACCGAGAGAGCGGAAGAACGGCGCATCAAGTTCATCAAAGCTTGCGGCCTCGGTGCGCGCGAGTCCGCGCGCGAGCGCATCGCCGAAGGCAGGACCCGGAGAAACGCTGCTGAGCCTGACCGGGGCTGAGGGTCCGGAAAGCGATTGACCGGTCAGCATGCGCGTCTCACCGACCGGCCGGGTGGCGCTGTCAAGGTCAAGAAACCCTTGTCCGTAGATATCAGGGTCAGCGTAGATGCCGTCCTTGTTCGCGGTTTCCAGCATGCGCCTGACGATCTCATCGTTACCGAGCTGGCCGCGGTAATGCTGGGCAAGCAAGGCAATCCCGCCGGTCACAACCGGCGCGGCAAGGGAGGTGCCGGACGCACTGGTGTAACAGTCGCCGGATCCGACCGGACAGTAGGCGTTGGGAATGGGACCGGAGACTTCCACGCCCGGCGCGGCCAGACAGAATTCGCTGGCAATGCCGCAACGGTTGGAGAAACCTGCGATATCGCCGTTCCGGTCTGTTGCAACCACGGCGAGGGAGTGGCCGCGCAATTCCGTGATTCGAACGGGTAGTCCGGCCATGATCTCGACAGAACCGGCGCTTTCAATGGAGCCGTCCATGTGTATTTCGCCGCTTGCATTGCCGGCCGCCCACACGTAGATGGCGCGCTCACCGGCAGGAGTCGCCGTTTGGGCAATGGCCTCAATGGTCCTTGGAAAAGCGCCGCGGATTTCCGCCTCGGTATAACCCTCGATGTTACCGGGAAAGCCCAGACTCAGGTTGACGGCGGTCACAGCGGGATTTAACGTTTTGGCAATCTCAGCGAACTCCCGGTCTGTTGACCCGAAAGCGCCCGGGTTGCCCAGGTCAATGGGCTCATAGAATTCGGGTGGCTCTCCGACAGGGACCCCCACTGAGATCAGCCTGGCATCGAAGGCGACTCCGTGAACGGTCAATTCGTTTCCGCTCCCTGCCACCGGATCCGTTTGCCGGTTTGCGGTCATGACACCTCCCACCAGGGTGCCATGCGCCGGCGGTCCTCCTTCAAGCGAGCAGGAACCGTCCGGTTCGCGCATCGCGCAAAAGCTGTAGTCCGGGTTGTAACCGGCCACGTTGTAGGATTCGGAAAGCACCTTCCCTTCGAATTTCGGATGGCTCGCGTCAATCCCGTCATCAATGATGCCGATAGTAACGCCTTCGCCCGTTGCGCCGCGGGCGTAGGCGTAATGGGCGTTGACCTGTTCCAGGGCAGGCTGGTTGCGGAACTCCGGGTGCGCGGCATATTCCTGGCGCAGTTCAGCCTCGGATTTGTCAGGCTCCGGAGCGACCGGGGGCGGTTCCGGCATGGTGGGCGGGGGCTCGGGAGTGACCGGAGGCTCCTGGCGTTTGGTTCCTCCTCCCCCGCTGCAACCGGTGATGAGAAACATTATGCCACCAACCAACGCCAGGTGTTTTGCTGTATTAATAAATTTTCTCACCGAAAAAGAACTTCAGGCCCCATCACCGCCATCTGGTTTGACCGCGAACATGGCAGTATGTGGGGTGCGGCCAGTAACCAGGGAGATGACTACGGTATTGCCCGGTGAACATATTCAACGCGCATAAAATGGCGGGATTTTGGCATCGTAGTTGATCCACACCGCTTTGGGTGAGGTATATTCCTGCAGGCATTCTATTCCCATGTCCCGGCCGTAGCCTGATTCGCCTACGCCGCCGAACGGGGAGCCCGGGTGTACCCGCTTATAGCAGTTCACCCAGACCATGCCGGCCTTGATGCCGTCCGAGAACCTGTGCGCGCGTTGCAGGTTGTTGGTCCACAGCCCGCTGCCCAGGCCGTAATCGGTGGCGTTCGCCAGTTCCAGCGCCTCGGCGTCATCCCTGAAGCGTGTCACCGTGACGAACGGGCCGAAAACCTCCTGCTGAAACACCGTATCGCCGGGTCCGGCTTCGACTATTGTCGGTTCCAGGTAATAGCCTTTTTCGAGTTCCCCGTCATCCGGTTGTTTGCCTCCCGTGAGTATTTTATTGTCTTCTCGTTTGCATACGTCGATGTAGTTGAGCGCCCGGTCCAGGTGCATTTTTGAAGTAAGCGGCCCCATCTCGGTTTCATCATCCAGCGGATCACCCAGTTTGATGGATTTTGCCAGGCCGACGAATTTTCCCAGGAACTCATCGGCGATGGCCTCGTGCAACAGCAGGCGTGATCCGGCAATGCAAGCCTGGCCCTGGTTGTGAAAGATGGCAAACGCCGACCCGCCCACGGCTGCGGGAAGGGTTGCGTCTTCAAACACGATATTGGGTCCTTTGCCGCCCATCTCCAGCGAGACTCGTTTCAGGTTGCCTGCAGAGGCCTGGACAATCTTGCGGCCGGTCGCCGTCGAACCGGTGAAGGCGATCTTGTCAATGTCTGAATGCTCCGCAATGTGCTGGCCGGCAGTATGACCATAACCGGGGACAATATTGACGACACCGGGCGGGAAACCCACTTCATTCATGAGATCCACCAGCCTGAGCGTTGACAGGGGCGTGATCTCGGAAGGTTTCATCACCACGGTGTTACCGGCAGCAAGGGCAGGCCCAAGCTTCCAGCTACAGAACATGATGGGAAAGTTCCAGGGAACGATCTGTCCGACGACGCCAACGGGTTTCCGTTTGACTATGCTAAGGAAACCAGGTTCAACCGGCACCTCCCTGCCGTCTATCTTGTCGGCGATGCCGCCGAAATAACGCAGGTTGAGCAAGGTCCTGGGCAGGTCCAGACGCCGGGTATCTTTCAACGGATGGCCGGTGTCCAGGCTTTCCAGTTCGGTAAATTCGTCAAAGTGATGCTCCAGCTTATCCGCCAGTTTCATGATGAGCCGGCCGCGCTCCGACGCAAACATGTTGCTCCAGCCGTGGAATGCGGCGCGGGCGGCGGCGACCGCCTTGTCCACGTCCGCCGGTTTTGCCTCTGCGATAGCGGTAATCACACTTCCGTCATGTGGGTTGATGACATCGATGGTTGCGCCATCCTCAGCATCGACAAACTCGCCGTTGATGAATAATTGATTACGTATATTCTGCGGCCGTATCGTGCGGACCTTATCTAACATGGTTATATTCCTTGCCTGTGTGGTTCACGGATTTTGAATGATCTGTATTATAAGGCAATATTGATACAACCCTAATGACCGGAACCGGATTATGCCTGCTGCTAACGCCACAAATACATTATTAAATTCAGGACACCCATAAATTATAATTCCATGGGTGTCCTAAAATTATCCCAATTTATGAGTGTCCCAAATTGGTTCTGGCAATCTTCACAAGAGAAGCGGTATTTTGAGGATAAACCGTTATTCGGCGCTGATAGTCGGAGGCGGGCCGTTCGGGCTGATGCTCGCGAACGAGCTTGGGCGGCGTAATATCAGTGTCCTGCTCATCGATGAGAAGTCGTCCACGGCCTTCAATCCGCAGGCCAACGCCACGCAGGCGCGTACCATGGAGCACTTCCGGCGGCTCGGCTTTGCCGACGAGGTGCGTGCGCTCGGCCTGCCTGCGGATTACCCGACCGATATTGCCTATTTCACCCGTTATGCAGGCTACGAACTTGCCCGGTTTTCCTTGCCTTCCTCCGGCGCAGCCAAGTCTCAAATCCAGACCCTGACAGGGTCCTGGAGCGCTGCCGAACTGCCTCACAGAGTCTCCCAGAAATGGGTGGAGAAGGTGTTGTACGAACATGCTCTCGCCTGCGGCAGCAACACGATTTGCTTCAACCACCGCCTGCTCGGTTTTGAACAGCAGCCGGACGGCATCACTGCGGTGATAGAAGACATTGAGAACGGGATGACGTTCAAAACAGGGGCCGATTACCTGGTAGGCGCAGACGGCGCGCGCAGTCTCGTACGCCAGTCACTCGGGATTCATTACCTCGGTGAGGGTGGCGCGGTCAGGGAGTTTATGGGTGGACGCATGCATGCAATGTATATTCGGGTACCCGATTTCTATACAGTGTCGGGCCATGCGCCTGCCTGGATGAACGTGACTTTCAACCGCGGCCGGCGCGCTTTCATGGCCGCCGTTGACGGTAAAAGCGAATTTGCATTCCACACACAACTGCGGGCAGATGAAGATGAAGCGACATTGAGCGATGCCGATGCCACCGATATGTTCCAGGCCGCCATGGGCGCACAGGTCGACGTTGAAATCCTTTCCCGCGGGACCTGGCGGGCTGGTTTTACCCTGGTTGCCGAACGTATGCAGAGCGGCCGCATATTCCTTGGCGGCGATGCCGCGCACCTGTTCACTCCGACGGGGGGGTTAGGCTACAACACGGCCATTGAGGATGCCGTGAACCTGGGCTGGAAGCTGGCGGCCGTGGTGCGCGGCGCGGCGCCCCATTCCCTTTTGGCCACCTACGAACTGGAACGCCGTCCCGCGGCTGTTCGTAATACGAACTATGCCCGCCAGTTTGCCGATTCGCTGGGCGCAAACATCGCTGCCGCAGAGCTGGAAGACGACTCTGCTGCCGGCGCAGAAGCACGCGCCAGGGCTGGAGAATACTTCAACCGGCATGCGCGTAAGGAATTCAATATTCCCGGAATCACGTTCGGATGCCGCTATGATGACTCGCCGATTATCATTGCCGATGGCGACCCGCCTCCGGACCGGGCCAATGTTTATATTCCGACCTCCTGCCCCGGGGGGCGCGCCCCTCACCTGTGGCTCGGGGAAGACCATTCGCTTTACGATGAATTCAGCTTCGAATGGACGTTACTGCTTCTCGGAACGAAGCCGGCATCGGCTGCCGGGATCGAAACAGCTTTTGCAGAAGCGGGCCTCAAGCTCAAGGTCGTCCACATAACGGACGAAGAAGCCCGGGATATCTACGAGACCGACCTGGCCCTGATCAGGCCGGACCAGGTTGTTGCATTTCGCGGGCAGGAAATAAGCGATCCCCGGGCGCTTACGGCCAGGGTAAGCGGCCACGTTCAACCGGAAATCGACCTCTCCCCGGCACAGGGGTAGCCATGCAAGCGTCGCCATCGGGTCATATCGAATATCGATGGATAACCTGCCTGACTGTTATGACGGCTATTGTCTTCACGCCGGTTCAGGAAGCGGATTCTCCCGACAAGCTGCCCTGGGGCGATACCCACACGCACAGCAGCCTGTCTAATGATGCCTACCTGCTGGGCAACAGGTCCGCTGACCCGGATACGGCCTACCGTTTCGCCAAGGGTGAAGCGGTGATACATCCCTGGCACCGGGCGAAAGTCAAGATACAAACGCCGCTAGATTTCCTGGCGGTTACGGATCATGCGGAATATTTGCTATGTAAATTCATGGGGACAGAATAAATTCTGTCCCCGGCCGGAGTTACATTTTGTCGGGGTGTGCAGCGCCCTGTTCATGCAGGTTCAGGGCAACTCTTCAGCGTTCTGAGACTGAAAGACGAAAGACTTGCCGATACCCTGTTCGGTAAACGCATGCTCAAGGTAAAACAGGAAAGTAATGAACTGGGCGCCGGTCTGATTTACATGATGGCGCTGGCGCTGAATAACATGTCCCCGGAACAGCGGCCGGACTTCAGCCTGCCGGGTATTTTGAAATTGCTTGTAACTACTCACCCCCCTGTTCGTCCCGCGCTCCCTTCGTCATTCCGGCGAAGGCCGGAATCCAGTCTGTTAAACGGGTCGCTTGCGACACCTTATAACGTGTCCCTTCGGGACGTTTTTTTCACTGGATTCCCGCCTGCGCCGATGTGTGGACTCCTCCCCCCTTATCATGGTAGTTAAGGGGGGAGAAGCAATTTTGTTTAACCAACAACGAGGAGTCCACGATGAGAGATACTAACACAATCGGCATAGATTTAGCGAAGCACACGTTTCAGGTGTGCGTGGTCGACAAGCAGGACCGGATGGTGAGCAACCAGGCGATGGGCCGGACGGCGTTGTCGGCGTATTTAGTGCGTCAGGCGCCGGCCTTGGTGGTACTGGAGGCGTGCGGGGGTGCGCACTATTGGGGTCGCTTAGCGGAGTCGTTCGGTCATCAGGTGAAGATTCTCTCGCCGCGTTGGGTGTTGCCGTACCGTCAGGGCCACAAGACGGATGCGCGGGATGCGTTAGCGGTGGCCCGTGCGGGGCAGCGGGAGGAATTGCCGGGGGTGGGGTTGATGGGGGTGGAGCAACAGAGTCTGCAGTGTCAGAAACGCGTGGCGGAGCATCTGACGGACCAATTGACGGCGACGGGGAACATGCTGCGTGGGCTGCTGGCGGAGTTTGGGGAAGTGGTGCCGAAGGGGGAGGCGGCGTTACGGCGTGAGTTGCCGCGCGTGCTGGAGGAGGCGGAGAACGGGTTGCCGTTGTCGCTACGCCCGCTCTTGGCGCTGGCCTGGCAGTTATGGCAGGCGCAGTCGGCGGCGTTGCAGGAGGCGGAGCGGCAGTTGGCAGAGCAAGTGCGCGTGACGCCGGCGTGTCGGTCGCTGCTGACACTGGCCGGGGTGGGGCCCAAGAATGCGTTGGGGTTGTATATTGCCCTGGGGGACGGGCAGGCGTACCGGCATGGTCGGGCCGCGGCGGCCTGTATTGGCTTGACCCCCAAGCAGCACAGCAGTGGGGGCAAGGTGCGCCTGGGGTCGATTGGCAAGCGCAGCGGGGACAAACGCTTACGTGCCTCGCTCATTACCGGCGCCCATGCGGTACTCCAGGCGCTGGCGCGGCGGGAACCCCGTAATGACGTTGAGGTGTGGCTCAAAGACCTGGCGGCCCGGCGTGGCGCCGGGCGGGCGGCGGTGGCCCTGGCAAACAAAACCGTGCGTACCGCCTGGGCTATGCTGCGTTACCGGACGGAGTACGATCCGGGCCATGCCAACCAGCTGTCGGGCAACCCGCCGGCGGCAGTGGCCGCCGCCTGAACGGCCAGCCGGGAGAGAGGCGTCAGCGTTTATGTTATTTCCTTGCAAGACGGCACAACGTGATAGTGGTCAGACCCACCTTCAGGGACCCTGCTCATTCCCGCGGCGTGAGAACGCCGTTGCGCCGAAGAGGGCTGAAGGGGCGAACACATCTTGGGCCAGGGGTCGCACCCCAATCAGAGTCCGTATATACGACCGCAGTCTGCCTTCACTATCGATTCGTGCCTACTTGCAAAACGGGAGGAGTCCATATAGGGAATGACGGGGGGCGCGCGGGAATGACGAACGAGGAGAAGTGCAGGAAGGACGAGTGGGGGTGAGTAGTTACAATTGCTTTATAACAGGTACATTACAGGCGACGACACCTCGGGGAACCCGGACGTGCCCGTGCTGTATTTCGGTCTTGGCAATATGTGGTTTGCTGCAAATAATTTTACATCAGTTGATGAGATACATATCGACGAAGTCTTCCGAAGCAACTGGGAGCGTGTCATAGAGACCGCTGACAGACACAATGCTCCGGGGCAGTTCACCGCCCTGATCGGCTGGGAGTACAGTCCCCAGCCTGACGGCAAAAACCTGGACCGGGTCCAGGTGGTCAAATCCTGGCTGGGCCCGGACGGCAAAGCCCGGGAAAAGGTCTTCGACGCAGCCTGGTCCGGCGCGCGGACACCGGGGCCTGACGGGAAACTACCGCCCGTGGGTGACAGTGTCGACCGCCACAGCGCCCGCTACACAAACGACATCGGCGCGGTGGAACTCGCGACCGTCTGGACGGACCCGGAATTCGACCCCGGCGCCCGCGCGCTGTATTACGCACGCGTACTGCAGGTCCCCACACCGCGGAACTCACTGTATGATTCGATTGCCCTGCAAGCCGCACCGCCGCAGGGATATCCTGAAGTGATCCGGGAGCGGGCCTGGACATCGCCCATATGGTACACCCCGTAGTGACCAGATCCTTCCGGACAGTATTCCTGGCGGCCTTTACCATCCATAGCCTGTTCGGCGGCACCCTTGCATCAGCCCATGACAGCCGCCCGCTGTTCATCAATATCACCGAATACAGTAAAGACGCGGTGACGCTCAGGTGGAAAACACCACCCACCCTCAGTCTGGACAATCTTCCACACATTGCGCTGACAGGTTGTGATTCTTCCCGCCAGCCGCCCGCACAACAACGGCCGGCAGGTTCGGAAATTTATTCGTGCGAAAACGGCCTCTCCGGAAAATCCGTGGTCATCGATTACCCGCTGTTCAACCCGTCCGTTTCGTCCCTGCTGCGTATCGAGTTCCGAAGCGGGGAAGCGCGCAGCATCATACTGGACCCCGGTGTTGCTGAGTGGCGTATCCCGGCGCCGGAGACCTTTGCCGGGGTAATCATGGATTATTTCGCGTTGGGGGTCGAACATATATTCGGCGGCATAGACCACCTGCTGTTTCTTGCCGGCCTGCTCTACATCGCCCGCACGCTGCGCCGGACCGTGATTACCGTCACCGGCTTTACCCTGGCCCACTCGATTACCCTGTTCCTGGTGGCGCTGGACGTGCTGCGCGTCTCCATCCCTGCGGTGGAAACGGTGATTGCCCTCTCCATCGTGGTGCTTGCCACCGAGATCGCCCGCAACGACCGAACCACACTTACCTGGCGCCGCCCGGTCCTGGTCGCCTGCGGTTTCGGCCTGGTGCACGGGGCCGGTTTCGCCGCGGCCCTGACGGAAACGGGCCTGCCGCAGACGGAGAAGATCAGCGCTTTATTATTCTTCAACCTCGGCGTGGAAGCGGGCCAACTGCTCATCATAACAGCGGCATTCACCGGCCTTTGGCTGGTTGCGCGCCTGCCCCGCCCGTTGCTGCCCGCGCATGACAACCGGCCCCTGCGCCTGGCATTCAGCTACGCGCTCGGCATCGTCTCGACTTTCTGGTTTATACAACGCTTCGCACTGGCGTTTACGTAAGCAGTAAACAGGGTTCCCGTAGAGCAGATCTCACTTTTTACCATGTCTTAAAACACAATAACTGGTAAACTGCAAAACAGGCCGGTAATGATACCGGTTCACGAGTCAGAGAGGAAAAAGATGGAACAGGCGCTGGAAATTCTGCGCAATACCTTTGGTTACCGGGACTTTCGCGGCGATCAACAGGACATCATCAACCACGTGCTCGCAGGGAACGATGCGCTGGTCCTGATGCCTACCGGCGGCGGCAAGTCCTTGTGTTACCAGGTTCCGGCCCTGTTACGCCCCGGCACGGGCATCATCATTTCACCGCTCATAGCCCTGATGCAGGACCAGGTCAGCGCCTTGCTGCAGCTCGGGATCAGGGCCGCTTACCTCAACTCAACCCTGCCGCCGCAAACCGTCCGGGAAACGGAGCAGGGTCTGCTGAACAACGACGTGGACCTGCTCTATATCGCGCCGGAACGCCTGTTGCAGGAACGCACCCTGGCATTGCTGGAACGGACAAAGCTCGCCCTGTTTGCCATTGACGAGGCGCATTGCGTCTCGCAATGGGGGCATGATTTCCGCAAGGACTACCTGGCGCTGGACCAACTGCACCAGCGCTTCCCGTCCGTCCCGCGCATCGCCCTGACCGCGACGGCGGATGAACGGACCCGTTTCGAGATACGGGAACGCCTGGGACTGGAGCGGGCAAAGGTATATATCAGCGGCTTTAACCGCCCGAATATCCGCTACCGCATTACGACCAGACTGGAGGAGCGCAAACAGTTACTCGACTTCCTGGAAACCGAACACCGGGGAGACGCCGGAATTGTGTATTGCCTGTCCCGCAAAAAAACCGAGGCCGTTGCCGACTGGCTTAACGCGCAGGGCCGCACGGCCCTGCCCTACCACGCGGGGCTCGAGTCGGGTGTGCGCCACCGGCGCCAGCAACGCTTCCTGCGGGAGGAAGGGGTCATTATCGTCGCCACTATCGCTTTCGGCATGGGCATCGATAAACCGGACGTGCGCTTCGTCGCCCACCTGGACCTGCCGAAGAGTATCGAGGCCTATTACCAGGAAACCGGACGGGCCGGACGGGATGGTACAGCAGCCAATGCCTGGATGGTCTATGGACTGGAAGACGTGGTTAAGCTGCGGCAAATGCAGGAACAGTCGGACGCGGATGAAACCCATAAACGGGTTGAGAGGCACAAGCTCGATTCCATGCTGGGCCTGTGCGAGATCACCAGTTGCCGGCGTCATGCCCTGTTGCAGTATTTCGGGGAAGAATCACCGGCCCGTTGCGGCAATTGCGATACCTGCCTGCACCCGGTCGCCACCTGGGACGGCACGACTGCCGCCCGCAAAGCCTTGTCCTGTGTTTACCGGACCGGCCAGCGCTTTGGCGCCAGGCACCTGATTGACGTGCTGCTGGGTAAGGAAAACGACAAGGTGAGGAAGTTCGGGCACCAGCGCCTCAGCACCTTCGGCATCGGCGAAGAACTGGGCATGGAGCAGTGGCGCTCCGTGTTCAGGCAACTGATCGCGCGCGGATTTCTGACCGTTGACCTGAAAGGCTTCGGGTCCCTTCTGTTGACGGACCGGAGCAGGCCGTTATTACAGGGGGAAGCGGAGGTTTTCCTGCGCAAGGATGACAGGATCAAAAAACCAACCCGGAAACAACGCAAAACACCTTTGCAGGTCAGTGATCCGGAATTGCTGGAGAAACTCAAGGCGTGCCGCAAGCAACTGGCCGTCAAGCAGGGCCTGCCGCCTTACGTGATCTTCCACGATACAACCCTGGTGGAAATGACGCAGCGCCTGCCATCCGGCCCCGATGAGTTGTTACAGGTCAGCGGAGTGGGCGCGCACAAACTGGAGCAATACGGCGAGGATTTTCTTGCCGTTATTCGGGCCCACCGGGATGAGGCGCTTTGACAGTCCGGCAGGGTCGGGGAGTTGCTGTGATGCCGGGAAACTGCAGAAAGGTTACTGGTGTGTCATCTGACTCGATAGCCTGAAAGCCAGCTTATCAGTCGCCATCGTCAAAATAGTCAATGATATCCATTGCCTTATGAGGAATACCGATAATATCTATCTTATTACCACGGATTAAATAAAACACCAGGTGGGAACCTTGCGGGAAACAATAGTACCCCTCGCAGATATCAGGACGATGCTTGCCCAAATAAGGAAACTCAGCCAACCACGAAAAACGCTCATACAATCCGGCAATATAGCTGTCTGCCTGGATTTCGTTCCATATTTCAGTGGTATATTTCCAGATACCGCGTAAATCTTCCTCGGCCCGGAAAGTGAGATTATATGACTTCGCCATCCTGTTCTTCCCTGAACTTTCTTAGCATTTCATCAAGCGATAACGTCACAAATTCACCGCGCTCGGCCTGAGCCGCCCCCCCGGCCAAATGGGAACGTAATGCAGCCAACTTGCTCTTGCGTTCTTCCAGCGTTCGCAGAGCATCTCGAACCACCTCACTGGCGCTGCCGTAGCGGCCACTGGCGATTTCATTTTTTATGAACAGTTCCCAGTGTTCACCCAGACTGAGACTCGTTGTTGCCATCTACATACCTGATTTATTCAATTTGAATAATTATGAATATACCACCTATTAACAGATTTGAGTACTTCTGTGTCAATAGTTTTGTTAGCCAGTCAGGCAAACTGTTGTTTAGTATTGCGTTACAATACCTGCTGAGTTCATCTTTTGCTCTGGTGGGATATCGGTCAAATATAATTTGTTCCACTACGCCATAAAGGTCTCTCAATGCTGTTTTGTGGCCTGTAGCAATTTCATAAAATGATGCGCCATCAATTTCATAAACTTCTCTTGTAACTACTCACCCCCACTCGTCCTTCCTGCACTGCTCCTCGTTCGTCATTCCCGCGCGCCCCCCGTCATTCCCGCGCAGGCGGGAATCCAGTGAAAAAAACGTCCCGAAGGGACACGTTATAAGGTGTCGCAAGCGACCCGTTTAACAGACTGGATTCCGGCCTTCGCCGGAATGACGAAGGGAGCGCGGGACGAACAGGGGGGTGAGTAGTTACCATTTTGGAGAATAAACTACCCCGCCGCAAGCGGACGGGGTATTAATGTGAACTTGATTTCTCATTCGCCGCAAACGGCGGGGAACTAACCCCACAGAGATTAGAATATCAGAGTAACCGGGAGCGGCAATCCTTCCCGGCGAACCTCCGGCGGAAACCTTGAATTCAGCACGACCTGACGATTCAGGAGCATTCCTGAACAGGCCGGGACAGGCAAATACGCAGTTAAAATTCTCTGCAGTCAACAACGAAACACGGGAGATTGTTATGGCAGTTATCGAACCATTACAACGCGCACAGGCGCCGGAACTTGAAGATTACTTCGCGGTATGGGACGAGCGTATGGGCTACCTGCCGAATGCGCTGATGGAGGCGGGGTTCGAGGCGCGTTTGGTCAATCCGGCGAAGGTGGTGCAGTACCAGGGTCTCAAGCGCACGGATGACCGTTATGATGCGTTTCACCTGGCGCCCCTGTTGCGTAGGGGTAGACGACGACAACACTTGAGCGAAACAGCAGGCGCGTAGCTGAATCGGGCGCTTATTTTTATAATACCTGTTAATTCAGGAGGGTTAATCTGTGCCACTTGACAACGACTGGCTAATGGGTGACCCCAGCTACCCGGATGATAATGTGTCGCTGTCGCGACCGGTTCTTTCACTGGATGCCGGGTCAAGCCCGGCATGACGAAGAGCAGGAGTTTATATGGGGACAGAATTGAATTCTGTCCCCGGCTGTCCCCGTCCAACAAAAAAAGGACACCCATAAACCAGTCAACACCCGTTGACAATCAAATACCATACAAACATACTGAACGAGCTATGGACTAAAGGGACCGGGTTAAGACATTCCCGGACATCACTCTGACCCGTCTGGCCTGAACAACAACCAGGCAGGGCCGGCATGAGAAACATGGTTAAAGAAATAGAGGAACGAACACAAAATGTCGATTGAAATTATTGCAATCATCAGCGTCGGCGTGACAATGCTCGGTGTGGGCGCAGCGCTGGCCGGTCTGATTATCACGGGTCAAAACGGCCTGCGCACGGAAATGCGGGAGCAGCGGAAAGAAATGCACGAGCAGGGAGTTAGACTTAGCAAGGAAATTAAGGAGCAGGGCGAGAAACACAGTAAAGAGATCACGGAGGTGAAAAACGATCTCGAGGAGGTGAAAAACGACCTTACGAAGGTGAAAATCGAAGTAGCCGCCCTCAAGGCCACAGTGGATACCTACTTCCGGGTCCGGGTGGACCCACCCATGCAGCCAGCCCTGGCGGAGCCCCCCGAGGACTACGGCGCCGATTGATCTCCCCCGGCAACCAGCGCCAATGTGTCGCTGTCGCGACCGGTCATTCCACTGGATGCCGGGTCAAGCCCCGCATGACGAAGGAGGCGGACCCCGTCTATCCCGGCGCATGCGAATGGGCCCAACACGAATGGGCCCCAATCAATCTTGACAAACCATAATCCGGGTACGATAATTATGACTGGGGCCTGTGGTGTGCCCGGGACGGGGCTCGAACCCGTAAGGCTTGTAGCCTTAGACTACAAATACCGGGGGAGTGGCAATCCCCTGCGTTTACCAATTTCACCACCTGGGCAAGAACGACCCGTCCCCTTCTTCGGGGGACGGGTTTTTTTCATTGCCCACGGGTAACTACTCACCCCCCTGTTCGTCATTCCCGCGCAGGCGGGAATCCAGTCAATGACATAGTCGCCGCAAGCGACACGTTATAAGGTGTCCCGCCGGGACAGGTTTTTTCACTGGATTCCCGCCTGCGCCGATGTGTGGACTCCTCCCCCCTTATCATGGTAGTTAAGGGGGGAGAAGCAATTTTGTTTAACCAACAACGAGGAGTCCACGATGAGAGATACTAACACAATCGGCATAGATTTAGCGAAGCACACGTTTCAGGTGTGCGTGGTCGACAAGCAGGACCGGATGGTGAGCAACCAGGCGATGGGCCGGACGGCGTTGTCGGCGTATTTAGTGCGTCAGGCGCCGGCCTTGGTGGTACTGGAGGCGTGCGGGGGTGCGCACTATTGGGGTCGCTTAGCGGAGTCGTTCGGTCATCAGGTGAAGATTCTCTCGCCGCGTTGGGTGTTGCCGTACCGTCAGGGCCACAAGACGGATGCGCGGGATGCGTTAGCGGTGGCCCGTGCGGGGCAGCGGGAGGAATTGCCGGGGGTGGGGTTGATGGGGGTGGAGCAACAGAGTCTGCAGTGTCAGAAACGCGTGGCGGAGCATCTGACGGACCAATTGACGGCGACGGGGAACATGCTGCGTGGGCTGCTGGCGGAGTTTGGGGAAGTGGTGCCGAAGGGGGAGGCGGCGTTACGGCGTGAGTTGCCGCGCGTGCTGGAGGAGGCGGAGAACGGGTTGCCGTTGTCGCTACGCCCGCTCTTGGCGCTGGCCTGGCAGTTATGGCAGGCGCAGTCGGCGGCGTTGCAGGAGGCGGAGCGGCAGTTGGCAGAGCAAGTGCGCGTGACGCCGGCGTGTCGGTCGCTGCTGACACTGGCCGGGGTGGGGCCCAAGAATGCGTTGGGGTTGTATATTGCCCTGGGGGACGGGCAGGCGTACCGGCATGGTCGGGCCGCGGCGGCCTGTATTGGCTTGACCCCCAAGCAGCACAGCAGTGGGGGCAAGGTGCGCCTGGGGTCGATTGGCAAGCGCAGCGGGGACAAACGCTTACGTGCCTCGCTCATTACCGGCGCCCATGCGGTACTCCAGGCGCTGGCGCGGCGGGAACCCCGTAATGACGTTGAGGTGTGGCTCAAAGACCTGGCGGCCCGGCGTGGCGCCGGGCGGGCGGCGGTGGCCCTGGCAAACAAAACCGTGCGTACCGCCTGGGCTATGCTGCGTTACCGGACGGAGTACGATCCGGGCCATGCCAACCAGCTGTCGGGCAACCCGCCGGCGGCAGTGGCCGCCGCCTGAACGGCCAGCCGGGAGAGAGGCGTCAGCGTTTATGTTATTTCCTTGCAAGACGGCACAACGTGATAGTGGTCAGACCCACCTTCAGGGACCCTGCTCATTCCCGCGGCGTGAGAACGCCGTTGCGCCGAAGAGGGCTGAAGGGGCGAACACATCTTGGGCCAGGGGTCGCACCCCAATCAGAGTCCGTATATACGACCGCAGTCTGCCTTCACTATCGATTCGTGCCTACTTGCAAAACGGGAGGAGTCCATATAGGGAATGACGAGGGGAGCGCGGGAAGGACGAACGAGGAGAAGTGCAGGAAGGACAAGTGGGGGTGAGTAGTTACGCCCACGGATTATATATACCGCCCTTATGCAGTTTTGTGAGAAAACTCACAAAACACCCAAAAAATATACAACCCGCCCCCCGGACAGGCTATAATCAACACTGAGGTTTGATTAACAAGGGTTCTAAAACGGATACCAGGAGACAACACCAATGGACAAACAGACCATACACCTGATAACGCTGATCATAGCCATCATAGGTTCCAATGCCTGGAGCCATACCAGCCTGTCCGACCGGATCAGTGAAGTGGAGAGCAGACTGTCCGACCGGATCAACGAAGTGGAAAGCAGACTGTCCGACCGGATCAGTGAAGTGGAAAGCAAGCTGTCCGACCGGATGACCGCCTTGGAAACCCGGGTGGCCGCCCTGGAAACCCGCGTGGATGGGATTGACAAGCGGCTTGTTATCGTGGAAACCAGCCTGAAGGCCAACAACCAGTATATCGCCCGTGTCCTCAGTCAGGGCAAATCCAGGACACCCGCAACGCCGTAAACCCATCATCCCTCCGTCCCCCTTCGTCATACCGGCCCCCGTTTTCACGGGGGCCGGCTGGGAAGCCGGCATCCAGTAAACAAAGAGGCGCCCTCCGGGCGACCCATTATTCCACTGGATGCCGGGTCAAGCCCGGCATGACGAAGGAGGCGGCGCCCTGTGTCCGTTGGAACACGTCACGCTGATTTCCTGGAAAAAATGACCGGGTTGACATCCTTTTGCCTTGTATCTATGATACACGTACATTATCCTGTACGGCATAAACCGGAGCTTATTATGGACGCAATCAGTTACACCGCCGCCCGGGCGAACCTGGCAAAGACGATGGAAAAAGTATGCAACGACCATACGCCCATCATCATTACGCGCAAGCGGGAAGCGGCCGTGGTCATGTTATCCCTGGATGATTACCAGGCCCTGGAAGAAACCGCCTACCTGCTGCGCGCCCCGGCCAATGCCAGGCGCCTGCTGGAATCCATTGCCGAACTTGAATCAGGAAAGGGCGTGGAGCGGGAACTTATTGAATGAGAATCACGTTTTCTTCCACGGCCTGGGAGAACTACCTTTACTGGCAAAAGACAGACAAGGCAACCCTGAAACGAATCAATACATTGATCAAGGCAATTCAGCGCGATCCCTTCTCAGGAATTGGAAAACCGGAATCACTGAGACATAACCTGACAGGGTACTGGTCAAGACGGATCAACGACGAGCATAGAATCGTGTACAAGGTCGCCGGCAACCACTTGTATATCGCTCAACTCAGGTACCATTACGAGTAGTGGGAGTCAATCCGGCATTCCATAATCGCAGGGAAGCCCGGGGTCAGGTCGCACAATGCACGCGCCCTCAAGCAGCTAATCCCGTCCTGGGCAGTCAAAGGCGCCAGTCATAATTATCGTACCCGGATTATGGTTTGTCAAGATTGGGGACGGACTTCAAGTCCGTCCCCGAATGTTATTGTTGACTATGCCATCACCGTCGGTCGGACCAGCAGTGGCGCCGCCGCCGTACAACGAGTCATCGTCCGTTTCGCCAAAGATGTGATCCGGGCGGGTCTCATCGGTTCCCATCAGTTTGTGCTGTTTGTTCGCTCCCATGTCACCGACAATCAGATTGTGTTCGGCCAACTCTTCAACACTGACCAGGCACGCGCCTCCGTCCTCCCGTTCCGGGTTGGCGTCATAGTAGCTTACGCCCAGGTAACAGGCGCCCGAGACTTCCGGCGTAAACGTCATCACTTCCGAGTCCCTTGTGCGGGGACTGGCATCGTCATTGGAGTCAATCATCCCCCCTTTTGAATCGTAGAGCGTCAGAACAGGGTCTTTTAACGCTTCCGCCATCCGGGCGCCATAGCTCCCCGCCTCGCCTTTAACCGTGAACGTGTAGTAACGCCTGCTTTCAGGTCGATCCGGATCCAGTCTTCCTTGTCATCAAAATCAGTACGAAGTTCACCTTTGAACGTGTTATTGGAACGGTCATAAGAACCATCGCCATCAGGCACAAAGCAATATTGTGTCCCAGTCCCTGCCGGAGCATCGAAAGGCACCTTTGGTATCTCATTTGGAATAGGCACAACTTTCTCTCCTGTTATCTCAGATAGAAGTAAACGAATTCGTAACTACTCACCCCCCTGTTCGTCCCGTGCTCCCTTCGTCATTCCGGCGAAGGCCGGAATCCAGTCTGTTAAACAGGTCGCTTGCGACACCTTATAACGTGTCCCTTTGGGACGTTTTTTTCACTGGATTCCCGCCTGCGCGGGAATGACGGGGGGCGCGCGGGAATGACGAACGAGGAGAAGTGCAAGAAGGACGAGTGGGGGTGAGTAGTTACATAAATTGTTTCCTGGATTCGGAGGAAGTGATAAGGTTAGATCATTGGCACCAAACGAAAGATACGAGGAAATGAAAATGAGCAGCAATATGTCGGCAACCCAGGGAAGCAAAGTTACATTGAGCGTTCAACAGTTGGAAGAAGTCATCCGTAAAGTGGTCCATGAAGAACTCATGGAATTCGCTTCCCGGCAGCCATCGATATTCGAATTGGATAAGGATTCTCCTCTTCACGAAGACATGGTTAATATTTCTGAACGGAGAAAAAAGGGAGAATTGAAGTTCCATACACACGAGGAAGTGTGGAGTGGATGAATATCAGGCGCTTTATGAAGATCAGTTCATCCGTAACCTTGCGCGTTATTCGAGTTTGCGTGAACGCATCCGGAAAAGGGTCGAGAAAATACTTGATGACCCTTATGATCGAACAGAATACCTTGGAAAAGTTGCCGGAGGACTGGACTTGCGAGGTTGCCGTAGTGCACGGATAAGCAGGAACTTCCGGGTGATTTTCGTGATCTGTGAAGAATGCCGAAACGTCAAAGGGTGTCAGTATTGCTTCTGCGAAGATCGAGCAGATGAGACAGTTGTGTTTTTAACTGTTGGGCCACATGACCGCGCCTATTTGATGAAATGAGAGTTATCTGGTCCCGCCCTGACTGACACACCCGGGTATGGCGGGACATTCAACAATCCATACCCCGTCCTCGTCCCGGTCCGGCGTTATATTGAATTTCATAATTTTTCTTACCTCCGGCTGCTTTATTCGCCACATTTATTGAAAGTGTATAAGAAAACGGTTCGGGAACAAACCCTGTCTTAGTGCCTCCTTCGTCATGCCGGGCTCTGCCTCTGAGCCAGGGCAAGCCCGACCCGGCATCCAGTGGAATGGCCGGTCGCTTTCTTCCCCGTCATGCCGGGCTTGACCCGGCATCCAGTGGGATAATGGGTTGCCCGGAGGGCGACTCTTTGTTTACTGGATACCGGCCTTCGCCGGTATGACGAAGGGGGACGGAAGTGGAGGGCTACTGGCGCCTGGATCCGGATAGATGGGTATCAGAGTAAACATCCTGGCGGATTTCTTGCTCTGACCCCTATAATCAGGAGCCGGACTTGAACATTGTGCCGGTTGCCGGGGGAGGTCAGTCTGCGTCGTAGTCCTCGGGGGTCTCTGCCACGGCTGACTGCAGGGGCGGGTCCACCCGGACCCGGAAGTAGGTGTCCACGGTGGCCTTGAGGGCGGCTACTTCGATTTTCACTCCCTCAATCTCCTTGCCCTGCTCCTGAATTTTCTTCTCAAGTCTATTGCCCTGTTCCTGAATTTTCTTCTCAAGTCTAATTCCTTGTTCCTGCATTTCTTTCCGCTGTTCCTTGATTTCCTTGGCAAGACTAATTCCCTGCTCCTGCATTTCTTTCCGTTGCCCCTGCAGTTCCCTGCGCAGGCCGTTTTGACCGGTAATAATAAGACCAGCCAGCGCGATGCTGGCGCTGATGATTGCAACAAATTCCATCGACATTTTATTTTCCTCTGTTTCTTTAACCCTGTTTCTCATGCCGACCCTGCCTGGTTGTTATTCAGGCCAGACGGGTCAGAGTGATGTCCGGGAATGTCTTAACCCGGTCCCTTTAGTCCATATCTCAATCTCACTCAGTGTATTTATATGTTATCTGGTTGTCAACGGATGTTGACTGGTTTATGGGTGTCCTGAATTAGCTGGGCGGGTTTCTCAGGGGGGCAGACTTCAAGCATGCCCCCGCATGTAGCAGGCGGGGGTCTGTCCCCGAATGGGCGGATAGCTGGGGTCACCCATCAGCCAGTCTTTGTCAAGTGGCACAGATTAACCCTCCTTAATAAACAGGCATTATAAACCAAGCGCCCGATTCAGCTACGCACCTGCTGTTTCATTCGTGTGTCGTCGTCGTCTGCCCCTACGCAACAGTCACCCATCAGGATCAAGTCCCCGGAGGGACCCTGGCTTGCGCCCCGGAAACTTGTCAGTACCACCCCGAGTCCACAGGCGTTAAACAGATTCATGGCCTTCACATCGACCCCCCTATCGGTCGGCTCACGGTGTGGGCGTACCCTTGTCTGTGTGCAACGTGACGCACCCGGACCAATCAGAGTCACGGGTTATGACCCAACCTCACCGCGGGTTAACCGGGTGCGTCAAACCCTGTACAAACACTTTGTTCTCGTCGAACGGCGCCCCTCTCAACAGAATGTAATAACAGGCCCGCGCCGGTTTATGCGCCAGCGCCTTCAAGGCCGCCACCCGGTGCGTCTTCGCCGCCTTGCGTTGATAAAACCGGCGGGCCTTGTCGTGATGCCGGACCGCCAGGTTGGCCGCCTCCACGTGCGCCCGGGCCAGGTAGCGGTTGCCGTTCTTGCGATTGTTCCCCCCCTTCTTCCTGCCGTTGCTCTCCCGCCGGCTGTCCACACAGCGACAGTACGAGGCATACTGCCCCACACTGCCAAACCGGCCGACCGGCCCGGTCTCCGGCAGAATCGTCTGCGCCAGGACCGGCCCGATGCCGTACACACCCTGTAACAACTGATAATTGAGACCCTGGTACTGCACCACCTTCGCCGGATTGACCAAACGCACCTCGAACCCCGCCGCCATCAGCGCATCCGCCAGCCAGTACCAGTTGAAGGCCGACTCCACCGCCACCGCCTCCAACTCACGCTGATAGGGCGACAGCGCCTGTATCATGGCCAACGCCTCATTCTTGAAACGCCGCTCCGGCAAACGCCTGTCCTGCCCGTCAATCACGCACACGTAACTATTGTTTGAATGTAACTCTGTTGCTCCATCAATCCGTAACTACTCACCCCCACTCGTCCTTCCTGCACTTCTCCTCGTTCGTCATTCCCGCGCGCCCCCCGTCATTCCCGCGCAGGCGGGAATCCAGTGAAAAAAACGTCCCGAAGGGACACGTTATAAGGTGTCGCAAGCGACCCGTTTAACAGACTGGATTCCGGCCTTCGCCGGAATGACGAAGGGAGCGCGGGACGAACAGGGGGGTGAGTAGTTACATCAATCCCCGCATATAGTGTCATGGCCAGTCTCCTCATGTTGAATGGTCTGCGCCCAACAGTCTAACCTGCCTCGGCAGGTCAGGGAGACTGGCTTATGGGAACCTCTAAAAATTAGAGGTTCCCGTGCAGCACAAGGAGGTGCTGCCATTTTCGATCACGTAAGTGATTGAAAATGAAGGAAACGAAAAATCACATTTTTTCGTTTCCGTCTCTATAAATGCCACAGATGGCATTTATAGAGGTTACTTTATGAGTATCAGAGTAAACATCCTGGCGGATTTCTTGCTCTGACCCCTATAATCAGGAGCCGGACTTGAACATTGTGCCGGTTGCCGGGGGAGGTCAGTCTGCGTCGTAGTCCTCGGGGGGCTCTGCCACGGCTGACTGCAGGGGCGGGTCCACCCGGACCCGGAAGTAGGTGTCCACGGTGGCCTTGAGGGCGGCTACTTCGATTTTCACTCCCTCAATCTCCTTGCCCTGCTCCTGAATTTTCTTCTCAAGTCTATTGCCCTGTTCCTGAATTTTCTTCTCAAGTCTATTGCCCTGTTCCTGCATTTCTTTCCGTTGCCCCTGCAGTTCCCTGCGCAGGCCGTTTTGACCGGTAATAATAAGACCAGCCAGCGCGATGCTGGCGCTGATGATTGCAACAAATTCCATCGACATTTTATTTTCCTCTGTTTCTTTAACCCTGTTTCTCATGCCGACCCTGCCTGGTTGTTATTCAGGCCAGACGGGTCAGAGTGATGTCCGGGAATGTCTTAACCCGGTCCCTTTAGTCCATATCTCAATCTCACTCAGTGTATTTATATGTTATCTGGTTGTCAACGGATCAGGAATACAAACGGGCTTGAGATCGGGGCAGAATCTCTCTCTCTACAGGCTCATTCCAGTATTGGAAAATACTTGCCCATTCGCATGCGCCGGGATAGACGGGGTCCGCCTCCCTCGTCATGCCGGGCTTGACCCGGCATCCAGTGGAATAATGGGTCGCCCGGAGGGCGACTCTTTGTTTACTGGATACCGGCCTTCGCCGGTATGACGAAGGGGGACGGAGGAATGATGGGTTTACGGCTTTGCGGGTGTCCCGGATTTGCTTTGACTGAGGACACGGGCGATATACTGGTTGTTGGCCTTCAGGCTGGTTTCCACGATAACCAGCCGCTTGTCAACATCATCCACGCGGGTTTCCAGGGCGGCCACCCGGGTTTCCAAGGCGGTCATCCGGTCGGACAGTCTGCTTTCCACTTCATTGATCCGATCGGACAGCTTGCTTTCCACTTCATTGATCCGATCGGACAGTCTGCTTTCCACTTCACTGATCCGGTCGGACAGTCTGCTTTCCACTTCACTGATCCGGCTGGACAGGTTGGTATGGCTCCAGGCGTTGGAACCTATGATGGCTACGATCAGCGTTATCAGGTGTATGGTCTGTTTGTCCATTTGTGTTGTCTCCTGGTATCCGTTATAAAACCCTTGTCAATCAAACCTCGGTGTTGATTATAGCCTGTCCGGGGGAGGTCAGTCTGCGTCGTAGTCCTCGGGGGGCTCTGCCACGGCTGACTGCAGGGGCGGGTCCACCCGGACCCGGAAGTAGGTGTCCACAGTGGCCTTGAGGGCGGCTACTTCGATTTTCACTCCCTCAATCTCCTTGCCCTGCTCCTGAATTTTCTTCTCAAGTCTAATTCCTTGTTCCTGCATTTCTTTCCGCTGTTCCTTGATTTCCTTGGCAAGACTAATTCCCTGCTCCTGCATTTCTTTCCGCTGTTCCTTGATTTCCTTGGCAAGACTAATTCCCTGCTCCTGCATTTCTTTCCGCTGTTCCTTGATTTCCTTGGCAAGACTAATTCCCTGCTCCTGCATTTCTTTCCGTTGCCCCTGCAGTTCCCTGCGCAGGCCGTTTTGACCGGTAATAATAAGACCAGCCAGCGCGATGCTGGCGCTGATGATTGCAACAAATTCCATCGACATTTTATTTTCCTCTGTTTCTTTAACCCTGTTTCTCATGCCGACCCTGCCTGGTTGTTATTCAGGCCAGACGGGGCAGGGCGATGTCCGGGAATGTCTTAACCCGGTCCCTTTAGTCCATATCTCAATCTCACTCAGTGTATTTATATGTTATCTGGTTGTCAACGGATCAGGAATACAAACGGGCTTGAGATCGGGGCAGAATCTCTCTCTCTACAGGCTCATTTTAGAATTGGAAAACACTCGGATGTTGACTGGTTTATGGGTGTCCTGAATTAGCTGGGTGGGTTTCTCAGGGGGACAGACGATTTGCGCAACCGGAGGTTGCCCGCAGGGTTGCGCCCAGGGATGGGCGCAATGACACTATGTAACAAATTGGGAGGAAAGCCGGATTCAAAACATAGTACCCCTTCCCCGTCCTGAACGGGCAAAATTGGACGTGCCAGGACGATACCCTCTGCGGCTCACCAGCTGCCCCGCTGCGTCTGGCTTCAGGCCGGGTCAGGTCTGCGCCATGGCACCTATGTTAATGGTACTCTACCATAGAAACAGTCGTATAGCATCCGCACACGCCAGTAGTATCAGTTACATGCTGTCGGGGTGTGCAGTGCGCTGAACATGAGGGTTTAGTCCATATCTCAATCTCACTCAGTGTATTTATATGTTATCTGGTTGTCAACGGATGTTGACTGGTTTATGGGTGTCCTGCAGGGCAAGATCATACTTTTTGTCATAAGAGAGAGGTTTTTTATTCCAAAAAGATATAAATAAGCGGGGAACTCCTGGATTTTGCGGGGATCAGAGCAGTATTACCCCCAAAACGAGGAGAATCCGATGAGTTTATTGACCCATTTGGCGACGATTGAGGACCCGCGGCGTGATATTAACAAGAAGCATGAGTTATTGGACATCCTGTTTTTGACGGTGAGTGCGGTGCTGTCGGGGGCGGAGGGGTGGAAGGATATCAAGGAATTTGGGGATGAGAAGCTGGATTGGCTGCGTCGCTACCGGCCGTTTGCGAACGGCATGCCGGTGGATGACACGATTGCGCGGGTGGTGCGTGCGCTGGACCCTGAGCAGTTCAACCGGGCGTTTATCGATTGGGTGAATGAGGTGCGCGGGGCGCAGGGTCAGGAGCAGATAGCGCTGGACGGGAAGACCTTGCGTCGTTCCCATGACGGGGAGAAGCACACGGCCCTGCACAGCATCACGGCCTGGGGGCACGAGTGCGGGTTAGTGTTGGCGCAGATGAAGTCATCCGGGAAGAAGAACGAGCAGGCCTCGGTCATGGCGATGCTGGAGATGTTGCAGGTGAAGGGGGCGCATATCACGGCGGATGCGATGAACACGCAGAAGAAGATAGCCCGGAAGATACACGATAAAGGGGGGGATTACACCTTGTCGCTGAAGGACAACCACAAGACGCTGCGTAAGGAAATACAGGCGTACTTTCATAAGGTTACACGCGATGCGCCGGCGACATTGGCGGTGCATGAGGAGGTGGACGGCGGGCATGGCCGGGTGGAGAAGCGTGTCTGCCGGCAGTTGCCGGTGAGTGAGTGGGTGAGCGGGGCGGCCAAGTGGCCGGGGTTGCAAACGGTGATAGAGATGGAGCGGGAACGGCACCTGCCGGGGCAGGAGGTGGAGAGGGAGATACATTACTATATCAGCTCGCTACCGGTGGATGCAGAGCGGGTGGCGCAGGGCATACGGCGGCATTGGGAAGTGGAGAACAAAGCGCATTGGGTGCTGGACGTGGCGTTCCGGGAGGATGACAGTCGCATCCGCAAGGGGGACGGGGCGGAGAACGTGGCGATTATCCGGCGCTTCTGTCTGAACCTGGCGCGGCTGGACCCCAGGAAGAACAGCATGCGGGGCAAACTCAAGCAGGCCGGGTGGAGTGATACCAGACGGGCGGAAATCCTGTTCGGAGTAGACACATAAAAGTATGCGGTTGCCCTGGGGTGTCCTGAATTAGCTGGGCGGGTTTCTCAGGGGGGCAGACGATTTGCACAACCGGAGGTTGCCCGCAGGGTTGCGCCCAGGGATGGGCGCAATGACAAAACGGCGCAGGTTTTTCGCGGCGGGTGGCGGTTGTGGGACCGGAGGGGACGGGTTTGAAATCTGTCCCCGAGTAACTACTCACCCCCCTGTTCGTCATTCCCGCGCAGGCGGGAATCCAGTCAATAACATAGTCGCCGCAAGCGACACGTTATAAGGTGTCC
Source organism: Gammaproteobacteria bacterium (assembly GCA_965204045.1). Classification (GTDB taxonomy): domain Bacteria; phylum Pseudomonadota; class Gammaproteobacteria; order Eutrophobiales; family Eutrophobiaceae; genus JAAXHV01. The sequence continues at coordinate 1,122,929 of CBDBDW010000002.1, read as the reverse complement.
CGCCGGGACAGGTTTTTTCACTGGATTCCCGCCTGCGCGGGAATGACGAGGGGAGCGCGGGAAGGACGAACGAGGAGAAGTGCAGGAAGGACAAGTGGGGGTGAGTAGTTACGTCCCCGATTAAAAATCCTGACGGATTTCTTACTCTGACCCCGGAAAAGGAGGGGACAAATAAAACAGGGGCTGTTCCGGGCGGTTGCCCGCCGGGGGCGCCCCTGTGATCGTTTACTTCCGTGAGCAGGATGCCGGTTTACCCCTGTCCCGGGGTGGGGACGGGTTGCAAATCCGTCCCCGGGCCGGTTTGGTTAATCGTTAATCAGAGGATGAAAACGCCGTCTGTTGTGCCGTCGCCGCCTACACCGGGATCCATGCCGTTCTGGTCGTCATGGATGAGATGATTATTACCAGTGTCGTCCGCCGTCAGGCCTTCCACAGTCACGTTTTGAATGGTGACCCTGCCGCCGCCATGGGGTTCCAGGTTCAGGATGACGCTGTCGCCTCGCTGAATCAAAAGACGCTTCAGAGCAGCTTCACCACCTTCAATGTTGAAGGCGCTCAGGTCAATCTTGTCGCCGGTGCCATTGGTGTCCGCCGTGCCGTTAGTGAGCGCAATATTGTCGGTCGCAGAGAAATCGATGATGGTGTCACTGGCCGCATCGCCCGGGGTGAACACGAACACGTCGGCGTGGCTGTTGGTGCCGACCACCAAATCGCCCTGCAGCTCGTCATCGCCCGGACCGCCGTCCAGGATGTCATTGCCGGCACCGCCGTACAGCTTGTCGTCGCCGGCGCCGCCGTGCATCGTGTCATTGCCGGGATCATCATCAATTCCCCGCACATCTCCGGGATCAGTGAAGTTACCGTCATTATCCGAGTCTATTTGACGCCTGCGGCCCAATATGTCATCGCCATCGCCGCCGTACAGGGTGTCGTCGCTGGCAGGACGAGCGGGGGACGCCGGGTCTTGAAATGCGTCGCCGACCAGTTGATCGTCGCCGGCGCCGCCCCGGATGACGTTGGGAACGCTGTCACCGATAATCGTGTCGTCCCGGCGGGAGCCGGTCACGTTCTCGATGCTGGCCAGCAGGTCGCCTTCGGCGTAGCTTTTGGTGGTGGTAACGTTATCGTCCGCCTCAACACGGCCCGGCCTGCCAGATAAGTCTGGCCTGCTACTGGCATTACTTCTCCAAAACGCAACCTCGGTATCGTCAGGGGAAATAAATCTGGCGTTACCCATAAGTTCGCTGTTAAACGTACGAATAACAATCTCAGTACCAACCACTTCAAGAGGCAATTCAATATTCACGCCATGCTTCGATCTCTCGTAGGAGACGGTATCCATGCCGCCGTCGCCGTGAATCCTATCGGCGCCTTCGCCGGCGATGAACGTGTCATCGTGCCTGGAGCCCCAGACCAGCTCAATGCCCCGCAGCGTGTCGCCCATGGCCTCGCCCGCCGTGCCGGTGTTTCTGTCCAGGTCCACGGTCACGCCGGTCATGGCGTCCCGGTACACGGCCCAGTCCTCGGCGGCATCGACCCGGCCTGCACCGACGTCGGCTTGCGCCACCTGGTTATTGCTGTCTTCCCCCGACTCCTCGCCGCCGTCCAGCATGTCCCTGCCGGGGCCGCCCACGAGCGTATCCCCCCCGGTGAGACCCCGCAGGGTATCGTCGCCGACACCGCCGGCAAGCAGGTTGCCGAACCAGTCGCCGGTCAGGCGGTCGTCGTGCATCGACCCGGTCACGTTCCTGAAGGTGGCCACTTCCAAGTCGACGTCGTCATCGGTGGGATTTGGATTTTCTGCTGTCACCGCCACTGTCCCTTTAGTGTCCACGTAGTCGTAGGTCTCAATCATGTCGCCCTCGGCATGGCCGCCCGACGCGGTGACAGTCTGCAGGTTCACCGTGACGGCGGCGTCCGAGCCGGCGTAAGACAAGGTGTTGACCTGGGTGTTTGCAGCTGAATCCGCAATAGCCGCAACCGAAGGCGTCCCCCGGGTAACCCCGCCGTTCAGCTCATCCGCGCCGGCGCCGCCTTCCAGGGTGTCGTTGCGGATGCTGCCTTCCAGGGTGTCGTTGCCGCCGAGACCCTTGAGGATGCTGGTCCCCTGTATTCCGTTAGCGGGATCGCCATCGATATCATCCTTGCGGGCCGTCAGGTCATCGTCGAATTCAGACCCCGTGACGTTCTCAAAACCGTCGATGACATCGTTGCTGGCATGGCCGAGGCGGGCAGAACTGCCGTTGGTCGGATCGGTCGTCCCATTGCCCAGATCCACCCGCACGCCCCGGAATGAACTCGCATAAGAGACGGTGTCGCCTGTTCTCATGCCGGCGGTGTCGTCCTCCGTGGCACTGGCGCCGACGGGGTCGCCGCGCAGCCGGTCGCCGCCGTCGCCCCCTTCAATGATTTCGTCGTAGCCGTCCGTGCCGGTCAGCTCGTCGTCTTCCGCCGTGCCGATGAGATGGTCGATGTTGGTTACATCCACGTTCTCATGGAGATTCAGGGTTATGCCCGTGCCGTCGTCCACCAGCGCCGCATCCGTGAATCTCGCGAACGACAGGGTGTCCTGGTCTGCGGGATTTTTTAACATCCGGCCGAGAGCAACGCGTTCGTCATTGCTGGTCGAGATATCGGTGCCGTCGGGGGCTCTTTCAGGCAGCGGATTATCGCCGTGGACGCCGCGGGGACTGGTTATATCGTCCCTGTCGGCGAAAATCATGTCGCTGCCGGGGCCGGCTACCACCAGGTCCTGGCCGGCGCCGCCGTACAGCTTGTCGTTGCCGGGGCCGCCCTGAAGTTCGTCCTCGCCACGACCGCCGAACAGCATGTCGTCGCCGCTTTCGCCGTAGAGCATGTCGTCGCCGCCGCCGGGGCCGCCGAACAGCATGTCGTCGCCGCCGCCGCCCCAGATCTTGTTGTTCCGGCTGTCCCCGGCCAGGATGTCGGCCATGCGGGACCCGACCAGGTGGATGATATCGGGCACCGTCTCCTGCACTTCCACAGGGGGATCGTCGGGGTCCTCGGCCGGCGCCATGTACGACACGTCGACCATGTCGCCCCAGGTATCGCCCTCGGCGTCGCCGCCCGCGGCCTGGCCGCTGTGCAGGCGCACCGTGACGCCCATCGCGGAGCTGGCGTAGGAGGCGGTGTCACCGCCGCGGCCGCCGCTCAGCTCATCCGCGCCGGGGCCGCCTTCCAGGACGTCGTTCTCGTCGCCGCCGTCCAGCTCGTCATCGCCGGGGCCGCCGTAGAGCTTGTCAACGCCGTCCCTGCCGCGCAGCACGTCGTTGCCGCCCAGGCCCCACAACGAGTTGGCAACCTGTGTGTTCGTGCCGGTCAGCGCGTCGTTGTGGTCGGAGCCGATGACGTTCTCGATATCATCGCCCAGGACATCGCCGTCGGCGTCGCCGCCCCGGGCCGCGCCGTCCACCAGGTTGATGGTGACGCCCATCGGGGACAGCCTGTAGGAGATGGTGTCGCCGCCGATATTGTTCTTATCAGGTGAAACAGCCGGGTTATCGAGTGACTCAATTGGTAGATTAGGTCCACCATTGAGCGTGTCGCCGCCCGGACCGCCGGTGAGCAGGTCGTTGCCCGGACCGCCGAACAGGGTGTCGTCGCCGCCGCGCCCGTCCAGGGTGTCGTTGCCGCCCAGGCCGGCGATGGACTCCGAATTATCCGTGCCGGTGAGCTTGTCGGGACCAGGCGTGCCCTCGATGTCCGAGCCCGCGCCTTCCGCCAGCGCCGGCGCCTGCATGACGCTGACCGTGTAGCCGCCCGTGACGTCGGTGCCGGCGCCCGGGTTGGCGTCGCTGCCGCTGACGCTGATGTAGTACTTCTGCGTGCCGCTGCCGGCCTCCGGGGTGAACCGTAGCTGGGAAAGCAGCATGCCCTTGGCGGCGTCTATGTCGTCGTGCTGCCTGATCAGGCCGCCCTTGCTGTCGCGCAGCTCCAGGACGGAGTCGTGCAGCATGCTGGCGGCAACTTCAGCATCATCCTCCATCGTGGTGGTGTCATCTTCCACTGTCGCCCTGCCCGCAACGGTGATCGTGTAGGTATTGCCTTCGGTCAGCTCGATGAGGATCCAGTCTTTATCGCCGTTGGGGTCGATAGTGCCCGTCACGACATTGGTGGCATCGAACGGGCCGTTCGGCGGGTTGAAGCACAGCTCTGTCATCGTGTCAGCAGGCGCATCTCCACCCCTCAACATCGATTCATTCTTGTAAGGCATAACTTTTTCTCCTGTTCTCAGATAGAAGTAAACGAATTCTTTTGTATCGTGTTTCTTTTATACGCGTTATATCGCATTACTGCGCATGTTAATACAAAAAGTCATAACTGTCCACAAATATCGCATTCAGGCGGATACAAGTCAACAGCCAAATCTTTAAATCCTGTCAACGGGGTTCCCCATGGCATGGCGCCAATAGTACTGCTTTCTCCGGTTTGTTGCAATATGCCATATTCACGAATTATGTCAACAGCATAACAGAAAAAATTGCGCAGGTCTTTCAATGTGTTTGCCTGCCGGTTGCCCCCAAGCCGTAAAATGACCGCAATATGTCAGGAATTTTTAGTCTTGTCAACAGAATAGTAAGAAATAATTTATATGGTTGTCAAGTTTTTGTGGGGGTTTTTTATGAGGGGTTTTATGTGGGGGGTTTTGAGGGGTGTTTGACTGGATTGCCGCCTGCGCGGGGATGACGCAGGGGGTCGCCCTGGGGCGACGGGTGTCTTACCAGGCGAGCGTTCAACGACCAAGTTTGGATATATCGTAAACGATGATAGCCAAACCCATCAGGAAGACAAAAAATGCCGCTACTACAAACCAGACCATTATTCTTTCTCCAACTCTCTGAAACGTTTTATTGCGGCATGGTTAACCCAAACCACAATTAAAGTCACGAACACAACGCCCAGAAAACCACACACTATGAGTACGTATGACAAGTCACTATAAGTTTTGAGGTAACTACTCACCCCCCTGTTCGTCCCGCGCTCCCTTCGTCATTCCGGCGAAGGCCGGAATCCAGTCTGTTAAACGGGTCGCTTGCGACACCTTATAACGTGTCCCTTCGGGACGTTTTTTTCACTGGATTCCCGCCTGCGCGGGAATGACGGGGGCGCGCGGGAATGACGAACGAGGAGAAGTGCAGGAAGGACGAGTGGGGGTGAGTAGTTACAGTCACGAACACAACGCCCAGAAAACCACACACTATGAGTACGTATGACAAGTCACTATAAGTTTTGAGGTAACTTACAGGATAACTTACAGGACACCCATATCTTTTTATTGGGTGTCCTGGAATTGGGCGTTTATTTTTTGTCTTGCATACATTATTATTATGTCGGTGACCGGGGCCGGCTCGTTCCTGCCGTGCGCATGCGGCGGCCCCGGCGTGCCGGAAGATTACCTGAACTAATAAGGAGGAATCCATCATGGAAAATGAGCTGCATCACCAACCCGCTACCCCTGAAAAAATCTGGGCCACCCTGGACCGCATAGCCGAATCCCAGAAGGAACTCCGTGAGAGCCAGAAGGACTTCGACAAGAAGATGAAAAAACTCCGAAAACGGATGCGGGAGACCGACCGGCAGATGAAGGAGACCGACCGGCGAATGAAGGAGACCGACCGGCGAATGAAGGAGACCGACCGGCGGTTCAACAGCCAATGGGGCAAGCTCATGGAGAGCCTGGTGGAAGGCGATCTGGTGAAGTTGCTGCAGGGCTGGGGGATAACCGTGAAGTCCACGTACACCCAGTCGCACGGGCGGCGCAACGGCGAGCACTACGAGTTTGACATCCTGGCCATTAACGGCGAGGAAGTGGTCGTGGTGGAGGTAAAGACCACGCTGAGGTCCGAAGACGTGAACCATTTCCTGGCGAAGCTGGACAGGTTCAGGGTGTATGAGCCGCACTTCACGGACCTGCGGGTGTACGGCGCGGTGGCGTATTTGAAGACGGCCCCGTCGGTGGTACGGCAGGCGGAACGGCGGGGTTTGTTTGTCATCCGGGCTACCGGCAGCAGCGCCAGTATCGTTAACGAGGAGGGGTTTGTGCCGCGGGTGTTTGGGGCGGCTGGGGACGGACCGGTATAACCACAGACCGGCCGGGGACGGACCGGTATAACCACAGACCGGCCGGGGACGGACCCCCGCTTACAACAGGCGGGGGCAGGCTTTAAACCTGGCCGCTTGGCTATCCTGGGGTCGGAGCGATTAACTTACAGGACACCCATAAATTCGGGCGTGATTATATGGGTGTCCTGAATTTATTGCCCATGGATACCAGGCGCCGCGAAGCCGTCTCTATTCAGAACCGGCATCGATGCCCAGGTGGGTTTCTATCCTGACAATGCGCTCGCGCAGTTCGCTGAATTGTGTTTGCATGTCTACGCGTAGTTCATTGATCTGTGTTTGCATGTCCACGCGCAAGTCACTGATCTGCGTTTGCAGGTCCGCGCGCAGGACGCCCATCTCGCCCTGCAAGCCTCCGATCTGACCCTGCACGTCCAGGATGGCCGTGTACAACAAACCCTGACTGCTGATAATGACCGCCAGGGCAAAGCCCATTATCCACTGCGTCTGACGAAACTCGGCCCAGCGCACCACGTCGTCTCCCGAACGACCGGCGCGGCGGCCGGGCCGGGAGTCCGCGTTCGGTTGCGGCGTCTCAGCAGCGGGGGTGGTATCGGGGTGTATGGTGTTCATAGTCGTTTCCATGTGATTAACCTCCATGGCGATATCTGGTTTTTCCATGCGGCGTCCCTGTTCCCGGCAGGCACAGCGGCGCCCGTTGCCGACCGGGAACGCTGCTATGGAGCGAGGTCCCGGCCTTGTTGTGAAGTATAACGGGGAAAGGCGCCCGGCGCAACAGGAATCAGGATCGGGCAAGCCTGGATCGGGCAAGTCAAGCGGATAATGTTTCCGCTCATACGCCTCGACAAGGGCCGCCAGTACATCCATCCTTTCACCTTCAGGCGTATCCGGGCGCGCCGCCATCAGTGTTTCTATCTCCTGCAGCGAAGCCCTGTAGTCGGCACCTGTTTCCCAAATCCCGCGTTAGAAATCTGAATCGGGCATTTATGATAGATTCTGCCTTTGTGTGGCGCCCTGTTCAATAGCAATGGGCTATGATCTGCCCTGACAGGGGAGGTTTTATCCTTTTCCCATGCCGGATTGAAGCAATGCCGGGCAGGTTGACGGGGTCAGGCCGGTCACACGGGCAAGGGCGGGCGTCCCCCGGCGCCCGGGGGGTGATAAAGGAAACAGGTCCCGGCAGGACTACGCCGCGCCGGTCAGCGGCAGCGGGCGCTCCGGCGGCGCCAGGGCCGCCAGCAGGGAGGTGACCAGGCGGGCCTGGTCGGGGCGGAACTTCAAATACACCCGGCGCGCATGGCACACCACCTTGGCGGCCAGGGCATAGAGGCGCCAGCGGACGGTTATCGCCCGGCGGGTGTGCCATTCGGGCGGCAGGGAGTGGCGGAACAGCACAAACAGGTTGTACGCGGTCACGCACAGGTGGAAGTACAGGGCATTGGCCTCGAACTGCCCGCACGGCAGCCGGTCCCCGGCAAAGTCCGACTTCAACTCCTTGATGCGGTTCTCCGAGTCCTCCCCGCGTTGGTTGTACCAGTGCACTATCTCGCTGTCGGTCAGTGCATCCCGGTTGGTCGCCAGCGCCCGGTAAATATAACGCCCGTCCGTCATGGTGGTCTCGTCGTCCGCCCCGTCCTCGCCCAGGTCCAACGCCTGCTGGCCGCCCTTGCGCATGCGCTGCACCACCAGCGTAAAGGCCTGCTCATACTCATTCATCGCCCACACCCCCCGATGCGTATCCTGCCCGTCCACCGCCGCCCCGTCCCGGGTCAGCGGCGTCCAGGCCGAGGCCGGGCGCTCCAGTATCCACGCCTTCATCTCCTTCGAACGCTTGGCCCGCACCACGTATGCTATCTCCTGCGCCTCACAATACCCGAATACATCGCCCTGGTAGCTCGCCGCATCCGCCCGCAGGTATGCCACACTCACCCCCGCCGGCAACCCCGCCTCACAACGCTTGATAAACCCCAGGTTGTCATCCGCCGGCGCCACGTTCCCTTCGCGAAACTCACACCCCGCCGCCTGGCCTGTCTCCCCGATATGCCCCGGCATCGGCAGGTAACCCCGCTCACCCAGGTACGTCCGTCGCGCCTCGCGCTTGTCCGCCAGTACCGGCGTGGCGTCAATGTCCAGCGTCACCGCCCGACGCCGGCCCAGGCCCCACCCCAACAGTCGCCGGTTTATCTTTACCAGCGCCTTGATGCCCGCCTCGTCTTTGCCCAACCGCCGCAGCCAGTCCCCCAGCATGTCGGCGCTCGGCACCCGCCGCAGCCCCAGCACCTTGCGCAACGCCCGGTCCTCCCGGATATGCCGCACGTCCTCCAGACTGCGCGCCCCCTCGTGCAGCATCAGCATCCAACAGGACACTACCTCAGCAGGACCGTAGCCCCGGTTGCTGCCGGGGGTGGGAAAGTATTGCTCAACCCAGGCGGAAAACCCAATCCGCCGCATCAACTCGGCCAGACACACCAGCCCGCCGCGAGCGGTCAATAAATCATTGGTATTTGCGATGGTATAGGGTAGGATGTTCATAAGCCTTGTCTGTAGCACCCATCGGGTGATGTTCATTGATCGTGTAACTTATTATACAGGCAAGGCTTTTTTGATTCTCCCACTTTCTAACGCGGGATTAGGGTGTTTTGATGGGTTTGACTTCCATCAGTCGCACCTCCGGGGAATAAACTACCCCGCCGCAAGCGGACGGGGTATTATTAATGTGAACGTAACTACTCACCCCCCTGTTCGTCATTCCCGCGCAGGCGGGAATCCAGTCAATAACATAGTCGCCGCAAGCGACACGTTATAAGGTGTCCCGCCGGGACAGGTTTTTTCACTGGATTCCCGCCTGCGCGGGAATGACGAGGGGAGCGCGGGAAGGACGAGGGGAGCGCGGGAAGGACGAGGGGAGCGCGGGAAGGACGAACGAGGAGAAGTGCAGGAAGGACAAGTGGGGGTGAGTAGTTACATGTGAACTTAATTTCTCATTCGCCGCAAGCGGCGGGGAACTAACCCCAAAGAGATTAGATGACCTGGGCGTCAAATCAGGACACCCATATTTTTTGATGGGTGTCCTGAATTTATTGCCCATGGATACCAGGCGCCGCGAAGCCGCCTCTATTCAGAACCGGCATCGATGCCCAGGTGGGTTTCTATCCTGACAATGCGCTCGCGCAGTTCGCTGAATTGTGTTTGCATGTCTACGCGTAGTTCATTGATCTGTGTTTGCATGTCCACGCGCAAGTCACTGATCTGCGTTTGCATGTCCACGCGCAATTCATTGATCTGCGTTTGCAGGTCCGTTCGCAGTTCATCGATCTGCCTCTGCATGTCCACGCGCAGTTCATCGATCTGTCCTTGCAGGTCCGCGCGCAGGACGCCCATCTCGCCCTGCAAGCCTCCGATCTGACCCTGCACGTCCAGGATGGCCGTGTACAACAAACCCTGACTGCTGATAATGACTGCCAGGGCAAAGCCCATTATCCACTGCGTCTGACGAAACTCGGCCCAGCGCACCACGTCGTCTCCCGAACGACCGGCGCGGCGGCCGGGCCGGGAGGCCGCGTTCGGTTGCGGCGTCTCAGCAGCGGGGGTGGTATCGGGGTGTATGGTGTTCATAGTCGTTTCCATGTGATTAACCTCCATGGCGATATCCGGTTTTTCCATGCGGCGTCCCTGTTCCCGGCAGGCACAGCGGCGCCCGTTGCCGACCGGGAACGCTGCTATGGAGCGATGTCCCGGCCTTGTTGTGAAGTATAACGGGGAAAGGCGCCCGGCGCAACAGGATCGGGCAAGCCAAGCGGATAATGTTTCCGCTCATACGCCTCGACAAGGGCCGCCAGTACATCCAGCCTTTCACCTTCAGGCGTATCCGGGCGCGCCGCCATCAGTGTTTCTATCTCCTGCAGCGAAGCCCTGTAGTCGGCACCTGTTTTGATGGGTTTGACTTCCATCAGTCGCACCTCCGGGGAATAAACTACCCCGCCGCAAGCGGACGGGGTATTATTAATGTGAACGTAACTACTCACCCCCTGTTCGTCATTCCCTATATGGACTCCTCCCGTTTTGCAAGTAGGCACGAATCGATAGTGAAGGCAGACTGCGGTCGTATATACGGACTCTGATTGGGGTGCGACCCCTGGCCCAAGATGTGTTCGCCCCTTCAGCCCTCTTCGGCGCAACGGCGTTCTCACGCCGCGGGAATGAGCAGGGTCCCTGAAGGTGGGTCTGACCACTATCACGTTGTGCCGTCTTGCAAGGAAATAACATAAACGCTGACGCCTCTCTCCCGGCTGGCCGTTCAGGCGGCGGCCACTGCCGCCGGCGGGTTGCCCGACAGCTGGTTGGCATGGCCCGGATCGTACTCCGTCCGGTAACGCAGCATAGCCCAGGCGGTACGCACGGTTTTGTTTGCCAGGGCCACCGCCGCCCGCCCGGCGCCACGCCGGGCCGCCAGGTCTTTGAGCCACACCTCAACGTCATTACGGGGTTCCCGCCGCGCCAGCGCCTGGAGTACCGCATGGGCGCCGGTAATGAGCGAGGCACGTAAGCGTTTGTCCCCGCTGCGCTTGCCAATCGACCCCAGGCGCACCTTGCCCCCACTGCTGTGCTGCTTGGGGGTCAAGCCAATACAGGCCGCCGCGGCCCGACCATGCCGGTACGCCTGCCCGTCCCCCAGGGCAATATACAACCCCAACGCATTCTTGGGCCCCACCCCGGCCAGTGTCAGCAGCGACCGACACGCCGGCGTCACGCGCACTTGCTCTGCCAACTGCCGCTCCGCCTCCTGCAACGCCGCCGACTGCGCCTGCCATAACTGCCAGGCCAGCGCCAAGAGCGGGCGTAGCGACAACGGCAACCCGTTCTCCGCCTCCTCCAGCACGCGCGGCAACTCACGCCGTAACGCCGCCTCCCCCTTCGGCACCACTTCCCCAAACTCCGCCAGCAGCCCACGCAGCATGTTCCCCGTCGCCGTCAATTGGTCCGTCAGATGCTCCGCCACGCGTTTCTGACACTGCAGACTCTGTTGCTCCACCCCCATCAACCCCACCCCCGGCAATTCCTCCCGCTGCCCCGCACGGGCCACCGCTAACGCATCCCGCGCATCCGTCTTGTGGCCCTGACGGTACGGCAACACCCAACGCGGCGAGAGAATCTTCACCTGATGACCGAACGACTCCGCTAAGCGACCCCAATAGTGCGCACCCCCGCACGCCTCCAGTACCACCAAGGCCGGCGCCTGACGCACTAAATACGCCGACAACGCCGTCCGGCCCATCGCCTGGTTGCTCACCATCCGGTCCTGCTTGTCGACCACGCACACCTGAAACGTGTGCTTCGCTAAATCTATGCCGATTGTGTTAGTATCTCTCATCGTGGACTCCTCGTTGTTGGTTAAACAAAATTGCTTCTCCCCCCTTAACTACCATGATAAGGGGGGAGGAGTCCACACATCGGCGCAGGCGGGAATCCAGTCAATAACATAGTCGCCGCAAGCGACACGTTATAAGGTGTCCCGCCGGGACAGGTTTTTTCACTGGATTCCCGCCTGCGCGGGAATGACGAGGGGAGCGCGGGAAGGACGAGGGGAGCGCGGGAAGGACGAACGAGGAGAAGTGCAGGAAGGACAAGTGGGGGTGAGTAGTTACATGTGAACTTAATTTCTCATTCGCCGCAAGCGGCGGGGAACTAACCCCAAAGAGATTAGATGACCTGGGCGTCAAATCAGGACACCCATATTTTTTGATGGGTGTCCTGAATTTATTGCCCATGGATACCAGGCGCCGCGAAGCCGTCTCTATTCAGAACCGGCATCGATGCCCAGGTGGGTTTCTATCCTGACAATGCGCTCGCGCAGCTCGCTGAATTGTGTTTGCATGTCTACGCGTAGTTCATTGATCTGTGTTTGCATGTCCACGCGCAAGTCACTGATCTGCGTTTGCAGGTCCGTTCGCAGTTCATCGATCTGCCTCTGCATGTCCACGCGCAGTTCATCGATCTGTCCTTGCAGGTCCGCGCGCAGGACGCCCATCTCGCCCTGCAAGCCTCCGATCTGACCCTGCACGTCCAGGATGGCCGTGTACAACAAACCCTGACTGCTGATAATGACTGCCAGGGCAAAGCCCATTATCCACTGCGTCTGACGAAACTCGGCCCAGCGCACCACGTCGTCTCCCGAACGACCGGCGCGGCGGCCGGGACGGGAGGCCGCGTTCGGTTGCGGCGTCTCAGCAGCGGGGGTGGTATCGGGGTGTATGGTGTTCATAGTCGTTTCCATGTGATTAACCTCCATGGCGATATCCGGTTTTTCCATGCGGCGTCCCTGTTCCCGGCAGGCACAGCGGCGCCCGTTGCCGACCGGGAACGCTGCTATGGAGCGATACCCCGGCCTTGTTGTGAAGTATAACGGGGAAAGGCGCCCGGCGCAACAGGATCGGGCAAGCCAAGCGGATAATGTTTCCGCTCATACGCCCCGACAAGGGCCGCCAGTACATCCATTGTTTACAGGGTGTCGCCTGCTCCTCCCCCGTCATGCCGGGCTTGACCCGGCATCCAGTGGATAATGGGTCGCCCACAGGGCGACTCTTTGTCTACCGGATGCCGGCCTTCGCCGGTATGACGAAGGGCGATTTCCGGTTTCCATGGGACGCCCCTGTGTGCTGCTATGATTTGGCCGGGTTTATGGCTGCAGGCTTGCCGACAATGCGTCGCAGGGCCATGGCGATTTGCCCTGCAATACCTGCGTAGGCGCCGTGCTCCCGCAAAATTTGCGCGCAGGCGAAATTATTATCTCTTTCGGCTTGACCTAATGGCGTTTCGAAAAACCTGTCCCTGGTATTTACGGCAGCGCCATGTTCCAGTAACAACCTCAGCAGGACCGTATCTCTTTTACTGATTGCTCCACGCAAGGGTGTAGCGCCAAACTTATCGCGCGCGTTGACGTTTGCTCCTGCCTGCAGCATTGACATTCGCGCCTGCTTCAATTAATGCGCGCATCAAGTCTGCCCTGGCGGCATCGTTCATCATTGACCCGATGAGCGTGTGCAACGGTGTGTCTCCCCAGTTGTCGGCAGCGTTAACATCACAGCCTGCCTTCAGGGCTTTCTGCAGTTCACTTAATTCGCACTGGAATAATCCATAAAAAAGGTTATGGAGCCGGGTTCTGCCATGCCCGTCTCTGTCATTCGGGCCAGGCTGTTGTTTCACGTCCAGGTTTATGACTGTCATATCATCAACGGGGGTATCTGATTGCCGGGATTCCGTGGTAATTCCTGCGCGGGTTTTCTATTGTTGCTCTTCACTCTTCAGCCTGACCCGGGAATTTCGACGGCCACGCGTTGGCCTTTGAACAAGGCTTCCAGGTGGGTCATACGTTGCTCCAGACGGACCATGCGTCCCTGCAAACCGTTGATGGCTTCCCGCTGGGCTTTGAATTCTGCCTGGGTTTCTTCCCGTTGCGTTTTGAACTCTGCCCGGGTTTCTTCCCGTTGCGTTTTGAACTCTGCCCGGGTTTCTTCCCGTTGCGTCTGCATCTCTTCCCTCAAAACTTTGAACTCTGCCTGGGTCTCTGCCCGCTGGGCTTTGAATTCCGCCTGGGTTTCTGCCCGTTGCATCCGCATCTCCTCCCTCAAGGCTTTGAACTCTGCCTGGTTCTCTGCCCGCTGGGCTTTGAATTCTGCCTGGGTTTCCTCGCGCAGGGACTGCACATCAGCGCGCAGGTAGTGATAGTTATACAGGTTAAGACCGGCCAGTGTGACACCGATGCCTATGATCGCAATCAGTTCGTTCGACATGTCGTACTCTCCTTAGTTGCCTTGATTGACTCTCCGGGGAGGGACCTGAAGTCCGTCTCTCCTGTGTTGGACTATATTTCCGACTGGTGGAAGTGTCAAGGGTTTTGGGGGGAGGGTTTTGGGGGGAGTAATTACAGGACACCCATGGTGATTACAGGACACCCATGTAATTTTGTTGGGTGTCCTCAAAGTTTCAGGACACCCATGCAAAGTTTCAGGACACCCATGTAATTTTGTTGGGTGTCCTCAAAGTTTCAGGACACCCATAGAGTTTTGTCGGGTGTCCTGAAAGTTATATGGGTGTCCTGAAAGTTATATGGGTGTCCTGAAAGTTTTATGGGTGTCCTGTTTTTTTCAAAAGTGGAGCCAGCCGGGCTGGTCCTTGTGCTTGAAGATGAAGCGCAGGGGGACGTCCGTGGTGGCGACCGGTTGGCCGTCGCGGTAGCGGGGGCGGTAGCGGGTGGCGGCGATGCCGCGCTTGGCGCGTTTGATTAACGTGGTTTCTGCTGGCGGATGGACTGCCTGTATCCTGATGTTCCGGGGCCAGCCTGACTCGGGCACGTCCAGGAGCGCATCCGCGTAGTAACTGTCCGCGCCGGTTTCCGGTTCTTCCTCGCCCGGGATGGGGAGCTGCTCGATGGGTTGCGGTTCGCCGAACAGTTCATCCGCCAGCGCCGGAGGCGCGTCGTGTTCGGCCAGGGCGGTCCATGCCGTTTGGTACATGCGGGAGCCTTCCATGACCCGGCGTTGCACGGTCAGCCAGTCGCCCATGAACACCAGCGCCCGGGCATACTCCGTGATGGCGCCGGGCAGGTTTGCTTCATAGTCCTCCACGATGCGTTTCAGCGAGCGCTTGCCCTTGTAGAAGCTCTGGTCGGCGTAGTACTGGCGCACCGCGATTTCGTTGAGGTAGGGGGTGGGCCTGCCGTGGGGGATCATGGCTTCACGGATTTCCCGGTGGGACAGCATCGGGTCCTGCACGTCCTCGGCGACGTGGTGGTTGATGACGGCTACCTTATATAATATGTCTGCCCGGTCCCGTAACAGGGCGTCATCCGGGAGGATGTCCAGCGCCCTGGTGTACAGGTCGTCCGCCGCGATCAGCGGTTCCACCGTGGTGTTCGGGGGGCTGAAGTTGTAGAGGTCGAAGTACCACCGGCCTATTCTCTTTATCACCGGCACCAGGCCCGCGTTGCCGTCGCCGTAGTTGCGCCGGTACAGCCAGAACAGGTATTCGTAGTTCCGGCGCAGTTCGCTCCTGGCGCTGAGGGCGACGTGGCTGTCGATGATGGCCTCCACGATGGGGATCTGGCTCATGCTGTACAGTCCCTCGTTGACGCGCACGGACTGCAGGGCGTCCTGCAATGCATCCACCGCCCGGCCATGCTCGCCGGCCTGCTGGAGCAACAGCCCCAGGCTCTGGCGGGCCTCGATGAGTTCCTCGGCATGGGGCCCCTCCGCCGCTTCCAGGTCGGCGATGCGGGATTCGTAGCGGGCGATGGATGCCTGCTGCGAGGCGCCGGACTGTTCCGGCGCCCCGGACACGGGCAGGCAGACGCCGCACAGGAACAGCAAAAGGTATCTCGCCGAACTGATCATTTTTAAAAGTTTATCGCATCTTAATTCAGGACACCCATATAAAACACAGGACACCCATATAAAACACAGGACACCCATATAAAACAGGACACCCATATAAAACACAGGACACCCATATAAAACACAGGACACCCATATAAAACACAGGACACCCAACAAAGTTACATGGGTGTCCTGTGTTTTAGGTGGGTGTCCTGAAATTGTGTTACCCTCAGGACGATGGATACGATTACCGGCTTCTCCCGGCATTCCGGCGCTGTTCGGTGTGTTCCCGTTGCGCCGGCCAGGCATGTTCCCGGCCTGGCGGATGATGTCCGCGAGGGACTGCTTGAGCCTCCGCGGTCGCTGCCTCCCAAGTATTTTTACGACGAACGCGGGGCAGCGTTGTTCAACCGCATCTGTGAAACGCCGGAGTACTACCTGACCCGCGCCGAGGATGCGTTACTGCGGCAATGCAGCGCTGACATCATTGCGCTGGCCCGTCCCGGTTACCTCATCGAACTGGGCAGCGGCAGCTCCGATAAGACGGCCAACCTGTTGGATGCCTGTGAACGGCAGGGCCACCCCTGTATCTACTCGCCGTTCGACATCTGCGAACCGGCGCTGGCGGAAGCGGCCGGCAAACTGCAGTCCGAATACCGGTGGCTGGATGTCAGGCCGCTGCTCGGGGACTATCATGCCGGCCTGGATCACTTGCCGAACTACGCCGGGGTCAAAATGTTCCTGTTCCTGGGCAGCACAATCGGTAATTTCACGCCCGGGGATGCGCGCGCTTTCATCGGCGGCATCCGGCAGCGGATGGAACCGGGCGATTTCCTGCTGCTGGGCGCGGACCGGGTCAAGGACCCCGCCGTGCTGAATGCGGCATATAATGATGCGCAGGGAATCACCGCCCTGTTCAACCTGAACGTGCTGCAGGTGCTGAACCGGGAACTGGGCGCGGACTTCCGCGCGGACAACTTCGCTCACCTGGCCGTCTATAATAATGAGTTGAACAGGATTGAAATGTATCTCGTCTCCCGGCTGGACCAGGAAATCACCCTGGGCGGCCTCGATGCCGGTTTCACGCTGGAACGCGGGGAGCGGATACTGACCGAGTTGAGTTACAAGTTTTACTTCGATGAACTGGAAACGCTGCTGGAGGATTCGGGACTTGAGATCGTCCGCCATTTTGAGCCGGACAACCGCTATTTTTCCCTGGTCCTGGCGCGGCGGGAGTAGCGACACGAAAACTTTCCCTGTTGTCATCATTCTTCTGCTACCCGCTTGCCTGCTGTTGCCGGGCTGCGCCGAGGAAAAGTCCCGCCTGGAGCAGATCCGCGAGCGCGGCGCGATCCACGTGGTCACCAGGTCGGGGCCGATGACGTACCAGCGCAACGACCAGGGGGTGGAACGCGGCCTGGAATACGAACTGGTCAGGCTGTTCGCCGCTTCGCTGGGCGTCGATCTGAAGTTGAGCCTGGCCGCCGGCAGGGAGGAGATCATCGACATGCTGGCCGCCGGGCAGGCGGACCTGGCAGCGGCCGGGTTGGCCCGGACCTTCAGGCCGGACGACCCCCTGGTGTATGGCCCGGGTTTCCAGTGGGTGACGCGGCAGGTGGTGTATCGCTACGGCTATATCCGCCCGTCATCGCCGGCGGACATTCCCCCCCACAAGCTGCATATTGCCCGCAATGCGCTTGCGCAGGAGGACCTCGAGCGCCTGCGCTTCCGTTATCCGGACCTCAACCTGGTGCTGCACGAAGACAAGAGCAGCCTTGAATTGCTGGAGATGGTCGAGTACGGCAAGATCCTCTACGCGGTGGCGGCGTCCAACGAAGTGGTGTGGTCGCGCATCACCCTGCCGGAACTCCGGGCGGCCTTCGACCTGACCTCCCCCGAACCCCTGGGCTGGGCCGTGGGCCGGTCCCGGGGCGATGACTCCCTGGTCAAGGCAATCCGGGAGTTCCACGACCGCATCAGGAACAGCGGGCAGCTTGCCGGCCTCCTTGAGCAGGTCTACGCGTTCGCGGACAGCTTCGATTACGTGGAAGCGCGCAGCTTCATCGACCGCTACAACGAGGCGCTGCCGGAACTGAAACCTTATTTCATGAGCGCCGCGGACGAGTTCGGTTTCGACTGGCGCCTGCTGGCCGCCATCAGCTACCAGGAATCCCACTGGAAAAAGGCGGCGCGCTCTCCCACCGGGGTGCGCGGGCTGATGATGCTGACGCAGCAGACGGCGCGGCAGGTGGGTATCAGCGACCGGCTGGACCCGGTGCTGAGCGTACACGGCGGCGCCAGGTACCTGACCACCCTGACAGGCAAAATCCCGGAGCGGGTCCACGAGCCGGACCGCACCTGGTTCGCCCTGGCCTCCTATAACGTCGGCTACGGCCACCTGGAGGACGCCAGGGTGATCACCCAGGAGAACGGCGGCGACCCCGATGCCTGGTCCGACGTGAAGAAGTCCCTGCCCCTGCTGACCGAACACAAGTGGTACTCCCAGACCCGGTTCGGTTATGCCAGGGGGCATGAACCGGTTAAATTCGTGGAAAACATTCGCAGGTACCAGGTGATGCTGGAGCGCCTGACCTTCGGGGATGCCGGGACAGAGACAATTCCGCAGCAGCAGTAAGGTGGCGTAATTCAGCGTAATTCAGGACACCCATGTAAAACACAGGACACCCAACAAAGTTACATGGGTGTCCTGTGTTTTACATGGGTGTCCTGCAATTTACGTGGGTGTCCTGCAATTTACGTGGGTGTCCTGTAATTTACGTGGGTGTCCTGAAATTACCTCAGAGGAGCAGTGAACATGTCTGAGAACAATAAAGTCGTGAAATCCGAGCAGGAATGGCAGCGTGAGCTGACGCCGGAGCAGTACGAAGTGTGCCGCCGCAAGGGAACGGAGATGCCTTTCTCCGGCAGGTACAACAACTGCAAGGACGCCGGCATGTACCGTTGCGCGTGCTGCGGCCAGGCCCTGTTCAGTTCCGCATCAAAGTTTGACTCCGGCACCGGCTGGCCCAGTTTCTTTGAGCCGGAACGCGCCGCCGCGGTGAGGACCGAGGTCGATCACAGCCTGTACGGAATGCCGCGCACTGAAGTACTGTGCAGCGCCTGCGACGCCCACCTCGGCCACGTGTTCCCGGACGGCCCGGCGCCCACGGGCCTGCGTTACTGCATCAACTCCGTGGCGCTGAACCTGGACCGCGAAGGCTAAAGTAGTTACAGGACACCCATGTAACTTACATGGGTGTCCTGTATTCACTCTAAAACCAGGCCAGCTTCTCGTGCAGTGTTACCACTTCGCCTATGATGATCATTGAGGGGGGCTTGATCTCCTTTTCCGCGACCAGGTTTGTCAGGGTGGAGACGGAACCCGTGTAAACCCGCTGGTCCGGTGTGGTGCCCTGCTGGACGATGGCGGCAGGCACGTCGGGCCGCATCCCCTGTTCCAGCAGGCTCTTCTGCAGCACGTCGACCCCTTTCACCCCCATGTAGATGGCCACCGTCTGTTTCGGTTGCAGCAGGGCGGGCCAGTTGAAGTCCAGCCTGCCGTCCTTGAGGTGGCCGGTGACGAACAGGCAGGAGTGGGCCAGGTCGCGGTGGGTCAGCGGGATGCCGGCGTAGGAGGCGCAACCGGCGGCTGCGGTGATGCCCGGCACCACCTGGAACGGGATGCCGGCGGCGGCCAGTTCCTCGATTTCCTCGCCGCCGCGTCCGAATATGAACGGGTCGCCGCCCTTCAGGCGCAGCACGCGTTTCCCCTGTTGCGCCAGCTTTACCATCATCTCGTTAAGCTCGGATTGCGGGACCGTGTGGACGTCGCTCTGTTTGCCGACGTAGACGCGCTGCGCCTCCTTCCTGGCAAGTTCCACGATGGCCGGTGAGACCAGCCGGTCGTACAGCACCACGTCGGCCTGTTGCATCAGGCGCAGGGCGCGGAAAGTCAGCAGGTCGGGGTCTCCGGGACCGCCGCCGACCAGGTACACTTCCCCGGCCTGAAGGTCCGCGGGCGCGGCATTTTCGAGTTCGCGCTCCAGGGCCTGGATGGCCGCCTGTTCCCGCCCGGAGAACAGCATCTCGACGATCGGCCCCTGCAGGACGTTCTCCCAGAAACGGCGGCGCTGGCGAAACTCCGGGAAACGTTGTCTTACCCGGCCGCGGAACTCCCGCACCACCGTTGCCAGCCGCCCGTAGGTCGCCGGTATCAGTGTTTCCAGCTTCGCCCGCAGCAGCCTGGCCAGGATCGGTGAGGCGCCGCCCGTGGACACGGCGACCTGTACCGGGTCCCGGTCCACTACCGAGGGCATGATGAAACTGCACAGGGCGGGGTTATCGACCACGTTGACCGGGACGTTTCCGGCCTTGGCGGCGGCGGCGACCCGGCTGTTCACCTGCGGGTCGGCGGTCGCGGCAATCACCAGTGCGCAGCCGGAAATGTCTTTGCTCTCGAACTCCCTCGCCTCATGGCGCAGCTTTCCCTGTTCCTCCAGGTCCCGGATGTCATTCCCCGCCCGGGGCGCAACAACCACGACGTCGGCGTTCGACCTGAGCAGTTGCTGCACCTTTCTCGCGGCCACTTCACCACCACCCACCACCAGGCACCGGCGCTTGTTCAGGTCCAGAAAAACCGGGAAATGCCGCATCGGGCTACTCTACCACAACTTCCCCCGTATTCCCCTATACCAGGACACCCATCTCTTTTACAGGACACCCATCTCTTTTACAGGACACCCATCTCTTTTACAGGACACCCATCTCTTTTTATTGGGTGTCCTCCATTTTTATTGGGTGTCCTGTAATTTATTTGGGTGTCCTCATTTCATATCTCCTATACAATTCAGGCATGCGTGAATTACATGAATTTCCGGGCGGGCTGTTGCTGGAGCCGCACAAGGAGATTACGGACCGGAAGATGTCCATCCTGCATCCCTTGCCGGCGCGCATGTTCCTGCCTTTGCAGCAGCATATCGGCCTGCCTGCCGCGCCGGCGGTCAAAATCGGCGACAAGGTGCTGAAAGGCCAGATCATCGCCCGGCCCGACGGTTATGTGAGCGTCCCCGTCCATGCCAGCACCTCCGGGACGATTACGGATATCGGCGATTACCCGGTCCCCAATCCGACGATAAGCAAGGCGCCGTGTATCGTGCTGGAACCGGACGGCAATGACGCCTGGTTCGATATCGAACCCACCGAGGAATACGACCGCGCCGAACCGGCGAAATTGCAGGAGCTGATCCGGGATTGCGGCATAGCCGGCCTGGGCGGCGCCGGTTTCCCGGCCCACGTCAAACT
Organism: Gammaproteobacteria bacterium; assembly: GCA_965204045.1. Taxonomy (GTDB): domain Bacteria; phylum Pseudomonadota; class Gammaproteobacteria; order Eutrophobiales; family Eutrophobiaceae; genus JAAXHV01. Next base: position 1,102,155 of record CBDBDW010000002.1, on the reverse strand, counting down.
GATGGAGGGCGTGGAAAACGCGGTCGATACCCTGATCATCAACGGCGTCGAATGCGAACCGCATATCACCTGCGACGACCGGCTGATCCAGGAAAAAGCCGCCTACGTCGTCTCCGGGGCCCGCATGATACGCCACGCGGTGCAGGCCAGGCACTGCGTCATCGCGGTAGAGGACGACATGGAACTGGCTTACGACGCCCTGGCCGGACTCGTCGGCGACGACCTGGAACTGGTCAGGGTGCCTGTCCGTTACCCCGCGGGAGGAGAGAAACAGCTCATCAGGACATTGACCGGCAAGGACGTCCCCAGCGGGGGGTTGCCGATCCACATCGGCATAGTCATCCACAACGTGGCCACGGCCGCCGCGGTGTACCGCGCCGTGACGCGCGGGGAACCCATCGTCTCGCGCTACATTACGGTGACGGGGAAGGTGGACAACCCCGTCAACCTGCAGGTGCTTATCGGCACCCCGGTCGAGGACTGCCTCGCCACCTGCGGCTACCGGCACAGCGAGGACAACAAGGTGATCATCGGCGGCCCCATGATGGGCCTGCGCGTCACCAGCCCCAACATGCCCGTGATCAAAACCACCAACTGCATCATCATCGAGGAGAACGCGCCGGCCCGGCCGGAGATGCCCTGTATCCGTTGCGGCGATTGCGCGGACGTGTGCCCGGAACTGCTGTTGCCCCAGCAACTGTGCTGGTTTGCCGCAGCCGGGGATTCCGACCGGCTCCGGGAATATCGCCTGTTCGATTGTATAGAATGCGGCTGTTGCGCCTACGTCTGCCCCAGCCGGATCCCCCTGGTGCACTATTACCGCCAGGCCAAGTCGCAGGTCGTCCTTGAAGAGCAACAGGGCAATGAAGCGGCGGCGGCCAGGCAGCGTTTTAACAGGAAAACCGACCGCCTGAGGATTGAAGCTGATACCGGCAGGCAACGGCGGGCGCCCGGCCCGGAACGGGACACCAGGGCGGAGAAAAAAGCCTACGTGGAGGAGGCGCTGGCCCGGACCCGGGCAAAGCGCCGGCAGCAGTCTCCCGGGGACGGGGACGCCGGCCAGACAGATACAGATGATTGACAGGACAGGCAGTTCGCCCCACTGGCATGATGGCCGGAGCGTCGGCACAGTCATGGCGGACGTGTGCATTGCGCTGGTCCCCGGCCTGCTCTGCTATGCCTGGCTGTTCGGGCCCGGCGTATTGATCCAGTGTGCGCTGGCCGTCTGTTTCGCCCTGCTGCTGGAGTTCGCCGTCCTCAGGCTGCGCAGCCTCGACCCGGCGCTGTTCCTGCGGGACGGCAGCGTAATCGTCACCGCCTTGCTGTTCGCGGTCAGCATCACCCCGCTGGCGCCCTGGTGGGTCTGCCTGTGCGGGATCGCGTTTGCCGTCATCATCGGCAAACATGCTTTCGGCGGTATCGGCTGCAACCTGTTCAACCCGGCCATGGCGGGATACGTGTTCGTACTGGCCTGTTTCCCCGTGCAGATGAACACCTGGCCGGCCCTGCCGGCCCACGGCATCGGCGCCTCGCTGGACAGCATCTTCCCCATGGGCAACACGGCGCCGGACATGCTGAGCGGCGCGACAGCCCTGGATGAACTGAAAAACCGCCTGGAACTGATGGAGATGGTATCGGAAATCAAGTCGGAAACCGGGACACCCATGATATTCGGACATGTTGCCGGCGCCGGCTGGGAGTGGATCAACGTCCTGTTCATGCTGGGCGGCATTTACCTGCTGGCGCGCGGCGTCATAAAGTGGCACATCCCGGTAGCGGTCCTGGCCGGCGTCTTTCTCGTCAGCCTGCCGTTTTACCTGTACGACCCGGAAGTCCATGCCTCGCCGTTGTTCCACCTGTTCAGCGGCGGCACGATGCTGTGCGCCTTCTTCATCGCTACGGACCCGGTTACCGCGTCAACGACCTGGCCCGGGAGACTCATCTACGGCGTCCTGATCGGGGCGCTCGTCTGCCTGCTGCGCGGGTGGGGGGCATATCCCGACGGGGTGGCGTTCGCAGTGCTGCTTGCCAATGTTTTCGTACCGTTGATCGACCTGCTGACCCGCCCCAAGGTGTTCGGAGAACAATAATGGCTACCAGGAAAAACCTGCTGTTGGATACCTTGCCGCTGCTGTTCATCTGCTTCACTGCGGCGCTGGGAATTTATGCCCTGGGGAATTACTTCCAGGACACCATTAAGCGCAACCGCAACCTGCCGATCCTGGAGGTCGGCGCAGAGGTCCTGCCCCTGGAATACGATAACGACCTGCCCGCGGACAGGATAAGTATCGACCTGCCGACCTATTTCGGAACGGAGGCGGCGACCGACGTGTTCCGCGCCCGGCGCGGGGGGGAGCCCGTGGGCCTGATATTCAGCCCCGTCCGTGCCAGGGGCTACAACGGCATGATGGAACTGGCAATAGGCGTCCGGTACGACGGCACGCTTGCCGGGGTGCGGGTGCTGGAGCACCGGGAGACGCCGGGCCTGGGCGACCAGGTACACCAGGACAATACGCCCTGGATACTCGGTTTCAACGGCCGCTCCCTGGACAACACGCCCAAGGACGCCTGGGAAGTGGAAAAAGACGGCGGCGATTTCGACCATATCAGCGGCGCCACCTCCAGCCAGCGCGCCGTCATCCGCGCAGTGGAATTTACGTTGAACCAGTACCGTGCAAATCGGGATACTCTGTTTAACCGGAGATAAGACGTCCATCCCAGGATTTGTGAGGTCATGCCTTATTGATTTTAAATTGCAGAAATCGCAGGACACCCATGTAAATTGCAGGACACCCATGTAAATTGCAGGACACCCATGTAAATTGCAGGACACCCATGTAAATCGCAGGACACCCATAAATGTTTATTGGGTGTCCTCAAATTTCTTATATGGCGTTGAATATCTACCCGGTTGTTTATACAACAGAATATAATTCCAAACAGGGGCAGCCTGCAGGAAAGGACGTGATATAAAGAGAAATTACAGGTTCAAGAATAAGATAACGAGTGATTGGTCTGACTAAGCCTGCTTTGACCGACTGCTTCGCAGTACTTCTTTATATTTCTGACAGAACCTAGCGCCTTCTGATGTTGGGGTACAGGAGGTCTCATCGCTTTTTGCCATCGGTTCGGCTTGATCCCGAGTTTGTCGATCAAGACAGGTGTATCTGTAGGAGTGGATCCATGCCCATCTTCCTGGATGATACAGCCCGACCATTCCAGTATCTGCAGATAGTCTTTAATGTGAAACGGAAGTTCGCTGTAGTTATCCGACATCTCTCCCGGTTCACCAGTTTTGAACTGCAGCAGGTCAGAGCTATCTCCGGCCATACGCCGTTTTATGGAGGTGTACTCTGATTGCAATGGGTTTTGACTGACGCCAGCTCGTATCGGGTTTAAATCCACATAGGCCATACATTGCAGCAAAGCGACTTCATCAAGCAAGGCTTGTGATCGGAAGCGACCTTCCCAAAATCGGCCCTTACAGCCATCCTCCGCGTTAGCTTTGCGTGCGATGCGTTCGTTCAGATACCCCATGAAGCGGCTGACGCTCATCAAGGCCTCACGCATTTTACCTATTTCATTGTTGATGATATGTTTTTCTTCGTCCAACAGCACATCATCTTCCAGAAAACGGAGCATAAGCGGACTGAGACGGAATAGCTTTTGCCAGCGCTCCAGTATTGCTCCAGCAGGGAGGGAGGCAGCCAGTTCCTGATTGACTCTGATAACCACATGATAATGATTTGACATGATGGCATAACCTGCCACATCAATGCAGAATGCCCGGGATTGGCTGAGAAGTTGTCGTTCTAACCAGTCTCGACGATGTTGATAGCTCTTCCCCGAATATTCGTCAATGCCGCAAAGGAAGGCGCGGCGAACACAGCGGGAAATACAATGGTAATAACTGGTCTCAGTCAGGCATATCTGTTGATTTCGAGAAGTGGTCATGGATCCCTCCAAATTATAGGTAATTCCGAAAATGATGATTATACCGTCAAATGGTTAGACGTCAATTTAAATTACAGAACATCCACCAAAATTTTAATGGTAAATGCTTTAGTCGAGAAGCACTGTCGGGAATTGCAGGTTCCAGGTAGCGTAGCGAAGACCCAGGAAGCTGTACTAGCGATGCGTAATGCATTCGAGAGAAAAAGACAGAAAAGACAGGACATCCATATAATTTTATTGGGTGTCCTGTCTTTTACTTGGGTGTCCTGTCTTTATAATCGTGTCATGCCCCATTGATTTGATTCATTGTGATGCAGTCCACAGGACAGGGGGGCAGGCACAGTTTGCAGCCCGTGCAGTATTCCGGGATGACGGCATGGAGTTGTTTGGCGCTGCCGGCGATGGCGTCCACGGGGCAGGCGTCGATGCATTTTACGCAGCCTATGCAGGTTTCTTCGTCTATTACGGCTACCAGGTTTTCCGCAACGGGCGGGGCTGTGTGCCGGTGTGGTTTGCCTAACAGCATTTCCAGCTTTTTGACTGTTGCCCTACCGCCGGGAGGGCATAAGTTCAGCGGCGCGTCCTGCTCGACGATGGCCCGGGCATAGGGCAGGCAGCCGGGATATCCGCAGTCGGCGCATTGAGTCTGCGGCAGCAGGGCATCTATCGCGGTGATGGTTTTTTCTCGGTCGTCCTGACCTGCTTCACCGGTTCCGGAAAGCAGGACGGCGGGCAATACCCCCAGCAGGTATAACGCCGAGGTTGCAACAACCAGTTCCAGCATTGGGGCAATCAGGTGATGGCTGTGGACGACAGGGAGATCAGGCCGAGGGTGATCACCTGCAGGGGCAGTCCCTTCACAGGCGCCGGGAGATCGGTGGCTTCCAGGCGCAGGTTGATGGCGGTGAAGCCCAGCAGCACCAGGGAGTATCCCAGGCCGGCGCCGGCGCCGTAGGCCAGGGCGCCGAGAGGGCCGGCATCCTGTTGCGCGCCGAGCAGCATCACGCCCAGCAACATGCAGTTCAGCAGCAGCAGCGGGTAGAACCTGCCGTCCCGGTCGAACAAGCGCGGGCAATACCTGCCTGGCATTGTCCGGAGCGCCTGGCTGACGCCGGCGACGGTCATCACCAGGATGAGCAGCCGGTAGTTTTCCAGGTCCAGGGGAGTGATAAGCAGGTTGTCCAGCAGCCAAGTGGTAAATGCCACCAGGGTGGTGACGCCGATGACGGCTTTTGCCATGTCGAATGCCACGTCGAGCCTTTGCGCAGCCGCCAGCATGGGGCTTGCGCCGAGCAGGTGATCGGTCACCAGGTTGTTGGCCAGGGAGGCTGCAAGGAGGATGAGTATTAATTCAGACATTGTTCTATGGGTGTCCTGTAATTTCTATGGGTGTCCTGTAATTTACTTGGGTGTCCTGTAATTTCTATGGGTGTCCTCTCTTTTACTTGGGTGTCCCGTCTTTTACTTGACTTTCATGCCCGGGGCGGCGCCTGTGTCGGGGCTGAGCAGGTAGATATCCTGGTCGCCGGGGCCGGCGGCCAGGACCATGCCTTCGGAGACGCCGAAGCGCATCTTGCGGGGCGCCAGGTTGGCCACCATTACCGTCTGCCTGCCGATGAGGTCTTCGGGCCGGTAGGCGCTCCTGATGCCGGCGAATACGTTCCTGGTCTCGCCGCCCAGGTCCAGGGTCAGCTGCAGTAGTTTGTCCGCGCCTTCCACGTAGGAGGCGTGGGTGATTGTCGCCACGCGCAGGTCTGTTCTTGTGAATTCATCGAAGGAAATCTCCGGGGCAACGGGGTCTTCAACCAGGTATTTGTTGACGGCATCTGCATTCACGGCGTGGGTGTCCTCGTTTTCCCTTGGGTGTCCTGTAATTTCTATGGGTGTCCTGTAATTTACTTGGGTGTCCTCTCTTTTACTTGGGTGTCCTGCAATTTCTGTGGGTGTCCTGTCTTTTTTATGGGTGTCCTGTCTTTTTCTGCTATCTCCTGCTCCGCCGTCCGCGGCTCCCAGGGTTTCCTTGCTGGCCTCGACCACGGCGTCGATGCGGGACTGTTCCACCCGGGTGAGGAGCGGCTTGAACTTGTGTATCGGGTGGTCCAGCAGCGGCGCGTCGAGATCGTCCCAGGCGAGCGGGTCGACGCCGAGGAATTCCTCGGCGCGCCGGGCCAGGCCGGGCAGCACCGGTTTCAGGTAGATGATGAGGATGCGGAACAGGTTCAGGCCCTGGGAGCATACCTGTTGCAGTTCGCCCGATCCGGGGTCGGCCTTGGCCATCTCCCAGGGCTTGTGCCGGTCGATATACTGGTTCGCCCGGTCGGCCAGGGCCATGATCCCGCGCATGGCGCGGGCATATTCCCGGGCTTCGTAGTCCGCCGCGATGGCCTCGGCGGCCCCGGTGAACTCCTGCAACAGCGCCTGGTCGTGCACGGCCGCGGCCAGCTTCCCGCCGAAGCGTTTGTGGATGAACCCGGCGCAGCGGCTGGCGACGTTCACCACCTTGCCCACCAGGTCGGCGTTCACGCGCTGGCGGAAATCCTCCAGGTTGAGGTCGATGTCGTCCACGCCGCTGCCCGACTTGGCGGCGAAGTAATAGCGCAGGCACTCCGGGTCCAGGCGCTCCAGGTAGGTGCGGGCATTGATGAAGGTGCCCCGGGACTTGGACATTTTCTGGCCGTTGGCGGTGAGGAAGCCGTGCACGAACACGTTGTCGGGCAGGCGGTGGCCGCTGCCGTGCAGCAGGGCCGGCCAGAACAGGGTGTGGAAGTACATGATGTCCTTGCCGATGAAGTGGTACATCTCGGCGCTGCTGCCGGCGCCGATGTACTCCTCCACGTCCCTGCCCTGCCGGTCCAGCAGGTTTTTCAGGCTGGCGAAATAGCCCATGGGGGCGTCCACCCACACGTAGAAATACTTGCCCGGCGCGCCGGGTATCTCGAAGCCGAAATACGGCGCATCCCGGGAGATGTCCCATTCCCTCAACCCGGCGTCGAACCATTCGTCCAGCTTGTTGGCGACCTCCGGCTGCAGGTGGCCGGCGCCGACCCAGTCGCGCAGCACGGATTCAAATGCGGGGAGATCGAAGAAGTAGTGCTCGGATTCCTTTTCCACCGGCGTCGCGCCGGAGATGGACGATACCGGGTTGACCAGGTCCGTGGGGGTGTAGGTGCGGTTGCAGGACTCGCAACTGTCGCCGTACTGGTCCTGGGCGCCGCAGAACGGGCATTCGCCGCGGATGAAGCGGTCCGGCAGGAACATTTCCTTTACCGGGTCGTAGAACTGCGTGATGGTGCGGCGCTTGATATGGCCTGCGGCGTCGAGGCGGGCGTAGATGTTCTCCGCGAACTCCCGGTTTTCCCCGGAATGGGTGGTATGGAAGTTGTCGAAACCGATCCCGAAACCGGCGTAGTCGCGTTCGTGCTCGGCATGGATGCGGCCGATCAACTGCTCCGGGGTAATGCCCTGGCTGTCCGCGCTCAGCATGATGGGCGTGCCGTGGGCGTCGTCCGCGCAGATGTACAGGCAGTCGTGGCCGCGCAGTTTCTGGAAGCGCACCCAGATATCCGTCTGGATCGCCTCCAGCAGGTGGCCGATATGGATCGAGGCATTCGCATAGGGCAATGCGCTCGTAACAAAGATTTTTCGTTGCTGATCCGTCATTTACGACCCCGGCAGATTTGTACCGCTAACGCGCTAAAATTCATGTAAAATGTCTGTTTGTCAATCGGAAAAGCGAACGCCCATGTTGAATACCAGCACTGAAGCAATCAACAAAGTCCTGGCCGGGATACAGGACATCAACCTGGAAAAAGACCTCGTCTCCGCTGAAATGGTCAAGGATATTCAAATCGACGGAGATAATATCAGAATTTCCCTGCAAATGGGTTACCCGGCGAACGGATACGTGGACGCGCTGCGGGACGTGATCAGCGGGCAGTTGCGGCAGATTCCGGGGGTGAAGGGCGTCGATATCGGCATCGGCACCGATATCAGGTCCCACGCGGTGCAGCGCGGCGTGAAACCCATAGACAACGTGAAGAATACCATCGCGGTGGCGTCCGGCAAGGGCGGCGTGGGCAAATCGACGACGGCCGTGAACCTGGCGCTGGCGCTGCACGCGGAAGGGGCGAAGACGGGCATCCTGGATGCGGACATCTACGGGCCGAGCCAGCCGCGCATGCTGGGCTGCCGCGCCAAGCCGGACAGCCATGACGGCAAATCCATCGAGCCGAACGTCTGTTACCACCTGCAGTCCATGTCCATCGGCTACCTGGTGAACGAGGAAACGCCGATGATCTGGCGCGGCCCCATGGTCACTTCGGCGCTGGAGCAGTTGCTGGGCGATACCAACTGGTCGGATCTGGATTACCTGGTCATCGACCTGCCGCCGGGCACCGGCGACATCCAGTTGACACTGTGCCAGAAGATACCGGTATCGGGGGCGATCATCGTCACCACGCCGCAGGACATCGCCCTGCTCGATGCGCGCAAGGGGCTGAAGATGTTCGAAAAGGTCGAGGTGCCGGTGCTCGGCATCGTGGAGAACATGAGCACCCACATCTGCAGCAAGTGCGGCCACGAGGAGCACATCTTCGGCAGCGGCGGCGGGCAGCAGATGGCGGAGCAGTATGACGTCGACCTGCTCGGCTCCCTGCCCCTGGAGACCGGCATACGCGAGGGCGTGGACAACGGCCGGCCCACCGTGGCGATGGAGCCGGATTCACCCATTTCCGAGACTTACCGCGCCATCTCCCGCAAGGCCGCGGCGAGATTGTCGTTACGGGCAAAAGACTACAGCGCCAGGTTCCCGAAAATCGTCGTCGAGAACGCATGAATGCCGGTCAAGAGCGATAAATGGATTCGCGAGATGGCCGAGACCCGGGGCCTGATTGAACCGTTTTCACCCCGGCAGGTCAAACATAACGGTTCCACGCCGCTGGTGTCCTACGGCACCTCCAGTTACGGCTATGACGTGCGCTGCTCCGATGAGTTCAAGATCTTCACCAATATCAATTCCGCCATCGTCGACCCGAAGAGTTTCGACGAGGACAGTTTCGTGGACTTCAAGGGGGACGTCTGCATCATCCCGCCCAATTCGTTCGCCCTGGCCAGCACCGTCGAGTATTTCCGCATCCCCCGGGACGTGCTGACGATATGCCTGGGCAAGTCCACTTATGCCCGTTGCGGCATCATCGTCAACGTGACGCCGCTGGAACCGGAATGGGAGGGCCACGTCACCCTGGAATTTTCCAATACCTCGCCGCTGCCGGCGAAGGTTTATGCCAACGAGGGCGTGGCGCAGGTGATCTTCCTGCAATCCGATGAGGCATGCGAGACGTCCTACATGGACAGGAAGGGGAAGTACCAGGGCCAGAGAGGGGTCACGTTGCCAAAGACATGATGGGTCCGGTAATAAAGAGTCGCCCTCCGGGCGACGCGGTATTTGACTGGATTCCTGCCTTCGCAGGAATGACGATGCCTTTTACAGGACACCCATGTAAATTACAGGACACCCACCGAAATTATATGGGTGTCCTGCCTTTTATATGGGTGTCCTGCCTTTTATATGGGTGTCCTGTCTTTTTGGTGGGTGTCCTGTTGTGGGGCGGGGCGGTGGCGGCGCAGGAGACGCCGGTTGCCGGCGGGCCGTTCTGCCCCATCGTGTTCCAGGCGCCGGAGCGGCCGGTGGTCGATGTGGAGACGGAAGAAGGCGATACTTATGTCAATGCCGACAGCATCGACCTGACCGAACAGGGCATCTCGCACCTGACGGGGTCCGTCGAGATGTCCACGGACACATGGCAGGCGCGCGCGGACGACGCGGTGTACAACGACCCGGGGAATTTCGTCGACCTGTCCGGCGACGTGAAGTTCTGGGAGGAATCGCTGTTCCTGGCCGGCGAGGGCGCCCGCATCGACATCGAGGACAGCACGGCGACCGTGTCCGGCGCCGAATACTACCTGCCCGACAGCGACGCCCGGGGCAGGGCCGATGAACTGTTCATCGACCCCGGGACCCTGACTTCCGGGGAGGGCATGACGTTCACCACCTGCGCGCCGGAGAACGGCGGCGGCATCGAGGAGAATTTCTGGCGCATCAGCGCGCGGGAACTGACGCTCAACCATGACACGGACCGCGGCTCGGGCAGGAACATCGTCCTCAAGATCAAGGACGTCCCGGTGTTCTATGCGCCTTACTTCACCTTCCCCCTGAGCAGGGACCGCAAATCCGGTTTTCTCGCGCCGGGCATCGGCAAGAACAGCCACGGCGGGTTTGAGACCCGGTTGCCCTGGTACTGGAATATCTCGCCCAACATGGACGCGACCATCACGCCCAGGGCGCTGGCCAACAGCGGCGTCATGGGCATGCTGGAATACCGCTACCTGCTCACGGGGGGCGATGGCCGGGTGAGTCTTGAATACCTCCCCGGCGACGTCGGCTTCGGCGACCGCGACCGCAGCATGATCAATATCGAACTCAACCAGTCCTTCCTCGGCCGGGGCAAACTGTACGTGAATTACAACCGCGCCTCGGACCCGGAGTACCTGGAGGATTTCGGCGCCGACCTGGCCATTTCCTCTACCCGCTTCCTGCCGCGCCGGGCGGACCTGACCTACCGCGGCCGCAACTGGAGCGTGCTGGGCCGCCTGCACAGCTACCAGATCGTCGACCAGAGCATCGCGGTGACCTCCAGGCCCTATAAAAACCTGCCGCGCCTGCAATTCAGGTACCGCCCCCTGAGCGGCAACAAGAAAATCAACCTCAACCTGCTGACGGATTTCACTTATTTCGACCGGACCGGCGAAGCCGGGGTCACGGTGGACGTGACCGGGTTCCGCGCCGACCTGTACCCGTCCATCAGCTACCCGGTACGCACCCAGGCGGCTTTCTTCGCGCCCAAGGTCGGGGTGCGCTTCACCCAGTACGAGCTGGACAGGCTGGGGCCGTTCAAAAAGAGTCCGAGCCGGACCCTGCCCGTCGTCAGCGTGGACAGCGGCGTGTTCCTGGAACGGGATTTCCGGATGCGGGACGGCGCCTTCCGGCACACGCTGGAACCGCGGCTGTTCTACCTGTACGTGCCGTACGAGGACCAGAACGACCTGCCGGTGTTCGATTCGTCCGTTTTCAACCTGGACTATAACGCCCTGTTCCGGGAAAACCGGTTCAGCGGCTACGACCGCATCGGCGACACGAACCAACTCACCCTGGCCCTGGGCAGCCGGCTGATCAACCGGGATACGGGCAGACAGCTCGCTTCGCTGCAGGTGGCGCAGTCGTTTTACCTGGAAGACCAGGACGTCATCCGGCAGATCCTGGGCGCGCAGGGTGAACTGGTGGATATCGGCATACCGGAAAACGACCTGCTCTCACCGCTGATCGTCGAGGCCGACGCCCACCTGGCCCGCGACCTGTCCGTGGGGGCGGAGATTTACTGGGACATCAACGACCGTCTCACCCGGAAAATGGCGCTTACCGCGCAATACAACCCGGAGGGCGGCAAGGTCATCAACCTGGCTTACCGGGTGCGGCGGGCCGAGTCCGGCCAGATACGGCGGACGCCGACGGACATTGACCAATCCGACGTGTCGTTCAGTTGGCCCCTGACAGACAGGCTGAATGCCGTGGCGCGCTGGAACTACGCGGTGTCCGAGGGGCGCACCCTGGACCTGTTCCTGGGGGTGGAATACGAGGGCTGCTGCTTTGCCATCAAGGCCGTCAGCCGGCGCTTCCTGGCTACCCTGGACGGCGATTTCAATACCGGTTTCTTCCTGCAACTGGAGCTGAAGGGGCTGGGCAGCATCGGCCAGAGGACCGTTGATCTCCTGAACCAGGCCATACCGGGTTACGGCGACAGCCTGCCGCTGCAATGAGACGGGTCCGGTATCCAATTGCGCTGCTGGCGCTTGCCGGGACATTGCTGTGCGGACGGGCAACGGCGGTGCAGGACCTGGACCGGATCGTTGCGATCATCAACGATGACGTGATCATGCGCAGCGAACTGGCGGTGAAGATCAGGGGAGTGACCTCGCAGATGGAGGAGCAGAATATCCCCCTGCCCCCCCGGGACATCCTGGAGAAACAGGTGCTGGACAGGTTGATCATCACCAAACTCCAGATCCAGATGGCGCAGAACACGGGCATCCGGGTCGATGATGAAACCCTGAACCGCACCATCAGCAATATTGCCAGGGAAAACGAGCTGAGCCTGAACCAGTTCAGGGAGATCCTGGAGCAGGACGGTTACGGCTACGAGAATTTCCGCAGGGAGATTCGCGACGAAATCCTCATTTCCCGGCTGCAGCAGCGCCAGGTCGATAACCGGGTCATCGTCACCGACCGGGAGATCGACAACTACCTGTCAAACCAGGAGCGCCAGGGTGAAACGGACATCGAGTTCCATATCGCCCATATCCTCATCGCCATACCCGAAGGGGCTTCCACGCGCCAGGTGACGCGCGCCAGGGAAACCACGGAAAAGGCGTTGGGCGAATTGCAGGGCGGCGCCGATTTCGCCAGCATGGCCGCCACCTACTCCGACGGACAGCAGGCGCTGGACGGCGGCGACCTGGGCTGGCGCAAGGCCGGCCAGGTCCCGACGCTGTTTGCCGATTTCATCTCCAATATGGAAGTCGGCGGGCTCAGCGGCATCATCAAGAGTCCCAGCGGTTACCATATCATCAAGCTGCTGGACAAGCGCAGCAGCGAACAGGTGGTCGTCACCCAGACCAATGCCAGGCATATCCTGGTCCGGCCCGATGAACTGACCACGTCGGAGGACGCCCTGCGCCGGCTGCGGCAGTTGCGGATGCGCATCGAGGGCGGGGACGATTTTGCCGAGCTGGCCAAGGCCCATTCCGCCGATACCGTGAGCGCCGCCGATGGCGGCGACCTGGGCTGGGTGAGCCCCGGCGACCTGGTGCCGGAGTTCGAGAACGTGATGAATTCCCTCGAGCCCGGCGCCACCAGCCAGCCGTTCCCGTCCCAGTACGGTTTTCACATCGTCCAGGTGCTGGACCGGCGGGAACACGACAGCACCGAAGACATCAAGCGGGCGCGGGCCAGGGAGGCGATCCGCCGGCGCAAACTGGAAGAGGCGCGCACCGACTGGTTGCGGCAGATGCGCGACGAGGCGTACGTGGAGTACCGGCTGGATTCATGACCTGTCCGCGTGTGGCCTTGACCATGGGGGACCCTGCGGGTATCGGCCCCGATATCCTGCTCGCAAGCGCCTTGAAGCAAGTCTGGGCGCAGAGAATCGTTATCGGCGATCCCGTAGTGCTGGACGCGCGGGCGCGCCTGCTCGGCACAGACGTTGAGTTAATCCAGTACGATCCCGATGCGCCGATCCGGCCGCACAAGGCCGGGCAACTGTTATACCTGAACCAGCCGCTGGCCGTGCCGGCGGTGCAGCCCGGAAAACCGACATCGCGCAATACCGACTGCGTGGTCTCGGCCATTGAACGCGCGGTGGACGGCTGCATGTCCGGTGAATTTCATGCCATGGTCACCGGTCCGGTGAGCAAGTCCGCCATTGCCGCGGCGGGGCACAACTTCAGGGGCCATACCGAGTACATCGCGAACTACTGCGGCAGCCTGTCGCCGGTGATGATGCTGGCGAATGACTTTGCCCGGATTGCGCTGGTCACCACGCACGTGCCCCTGAACCAGGTTGCGGGGCGCGTCACCCGCCGCCACCTGCGCGACGTCATCCGGGTCGTTGCCGATGACATGCAGGCGAAATTCGACATCGATGAGCCGCGCCTGCTGGTCTGCGGCATCAACCCCCATGCCGGGGAGGACGGCCTGCTGGGTGAGGAGGAGAACGAGGTCGTCACCCCGGTCATCGAAGAACTGAAAGCCGAGGGCCTGGACCTGGCGGGGCCGGTCCCGGCGGATACCGCTTTTACCGCCGCTTCCCTGGAGAATACGGACGCCGTGATATCCATGTACCATGACCAGGGCCTGCCGGCGCTTAAATCCCATGGATTCGGCAAAACCGTGAATGTCACCCTGGGGCTGCCCATCATCCGGACTTCGGTTGACCACGGCACGGCCTTCGACCTGGCAGGGACCGGCAAGGCCGATGCGGGCAGCATGTGCGCGGCCGTCGATCTGGCCATTCACCTGGCCCGGAGATAGTCCAGTTTTCATGGCTCCCGTGCGCAGGCGCTTCGGCCAGCATTTTCTCAAGGACGCGGCCATTGTTGACAGGATAATCCGGGCCATTGACCCGCGTCCCGGTGAGAGAATCGTTGAAATCGGGCCCGGCAGGGGCGCGCTGACCATCCCCCTGCTGCGCGCGGCTGGTGTACTGGACGTGGTTGAGGTCGACCGGGACCTTGCCGCGGAACTGGTTGAACGATGCGAAGGTATCGGCCGTTTGAACCTGGTGCGGCAGGATGTACTGACAGTGGACTTTGCCGGGTTCGGCCCGGCGCCCCTGAAGGTGGTGGGCAACCTGCCCTACAACATCTCCACTCCCCTGCTGTTCCACCTGCTGGGTTTCAACCAGATCGGCCGCATGCTGTTCATGTTGCAGAAAGAAGTGGTCGACCGGATTTGCGCAGGTCCGGGCGCGCCCGAATACGGCAGGCTCAGTGTGATGGTGCAGGCGCGTTGCCGCACGGAAAAACTGTTCGACGTGGGGCCTGCCGCCTTCAGCCCCAGGCCGGCTGTCGATTCGGCCCTGGTGAGACTGACTGCCGCGCCCGAAGCCGAGGCCCGGATCAGGGATTTCAACCTGTTCACGGAACTTGTGCGGGCCGCCTTCTCTGCCCGGCGCAAGAAAGTGAGCAACGGGTTGAAACCGTGGTTCAGCGCGTCGCAACTGGAGGAATTGAACATCTCCCCTACCGCAAGGCCCGCCGAATTAAGCGTGGCGGATTACATCAATCTGTCCTGTAACGTCTAGTCCCTGACCTTTACAGGACACCCATGACCTTTACAGGACACCCATGTATTTTTATTGGGTGTCCTGTAACTTTATTGGGTGTCCTGTAACTTTGTTGGGTGTCCTGTCTTGAGAACGGATACAATGGGGATATGCGGGAGTTGATCGAGAAAGTATCCGGGAGGATTGAGTGGTTCAGTGAGATCTCGGGGCGGGGGTTGTCCTGGCTGGCGCTGGCGCTGGTTTTGCTGGTTGCCTATGACGTGATGATGCGGTATTTCTTCCTGAGCGGGTCCATCGCCATTCAGGAACTGGAGTGGCACCTGTTTTCCCTCATTTTTCTGCTGGGCGCGGCCTATACCCTGAAACATGACGACCACGTGCGGCTGGACCTGGTTTACCGCAGCCGTTTCATGTCGGACTACCGGCGGGCCTGGATCAACCTGGTCTGTTCGCTGCTGTTCCTGGTCCCGTTCTGCATCCTGATCATAAAAAGCTCCTGGCCCTTCGTGTCCCAGGCATACCAGTTTGCCGAAGGTTCGCCCGACCCGGGCGGGCTGCCCTACCGCTGGGTGCTGAAGGCGGCGATTCCGCTGGGCTTTTTCCTGCTGATCATCCAGGGCATCGGCGAGAGCCTGAAAAGCCTGTCTTTTATCCTTGACCGCGAACCTGACCGGGACGATTGATGACTGTCTGGATCGTCCTGATGTTCCTGAGCCTGATGCTCATGCTGATGCTGGGCTACCCGGTCGCGTTCACCCTCGGGGCGATTGCGCTGCTGTTCGGCGGGGTATTCCTGGGCTTCGATTTTTTCCACCTGCTGCCCCTGAGGATCTGGGGGGTGATGACCAATTTCACCCTGCTGGCGGTGCCGCTGTTCATCTTCATGGGCATTGTGCTGGACAAATCCGGGCTGGCTGAGGATCTCTTGGAAACGATGGGCCTGCTGTTCGGACGCCTGCGCGGCGGGCTGGCCGTTTCCGTCGTGATCGTGGGGGCATTGCTGGCCGCCACTACCGGGGTCGTGGGCGCCACGGTGGTCACCATGGGGATCATCGCGCTGCCCACCATGCTGCGCCGGAATTATTCCCGGCAGCTTTCAACCGGCACCATCGCCGCGGCCGGCACCCTGGGCCAGATCATCCCGCCGAGTATCGTCCTGATCCTGCTGGGCGACGTGATGGGCGTGCCCGTCGGCCGCCTGTTCATCGGCGCCGTCGTGCCCGGGATGCTGCTGGTGGCATTGTTCCTGGTATACATCTGCCTGTACGCTTGGCTCAGGCCGGAAGTCGCTCCCGCGATAACGGCAGAGACTGACGAACATCTGGCGCGCAAGGTGTTCCTGACCCTGTTGCCGCCGCTGGCGCTGGTGGTCGGTGTCCTGGGCTCCATATTCTTCGGTATTGCCTCGCCCACGGAATCGGCCGCGGTCGGCGCACTGGGCGCGCTGCTGCTGGCGGCCCTGCACGGGCAACTCTCCCTGGACAGGTTGAACGAGGCCATGCGCCTTACCACCCGGCTCACCAGCATGGTGTTCCTTATCCTGATCGGCGCCACCGCCTTCGGCCTGGTGTTCCGGGGCATGGGCGGCGACCACCTGGTGCTGGACGTGATGACCAACCTGCCCGGCGGCACGCTGGGCTTTCTCATCGCCAGCATGCTCCTCATCTTCCTGCTGGGCTTCTTCCTGGATTTTCTCCAGATCTGCTTCATCGTCGTCCCCATCCTGGCGCCCATCGCCGCCGGCATGGGGGTGGACCTGTTGTGGCTTGCCGTGCTGATCGCCATCAACCTGCAGACCTCGTTCCTGACCCCGCCCTTCGGTTTTTCCCTGTTTTACCTGAAGGCGGTGGCTCCGAAGGAGATCCGCATCCAGCATATCTACCAGGGGATTATTCCGTTCATCTCGATACAGGTCGGCGCCATCATCCTGTTGTGCCTGTTCCCCAAGCTGATTACATGGCTGCCCGACCTGATGGACAGGATGCAGGGGTTGTAAGTATTTTTCAGGGGACGGACTTGAAGTCCGTCCCCGTGGATTAAGCCCGAACTGATGGACGGGATGCAGGGGTTGTTAAATCAGCGGAGGGCGTCTATGACGGGTTGGGTATCCGGGCGCACGCCGCGCCAGATATGGAACGATTCGGCGGCCTGCTCCACCAGCATTCCCAGGCCGTCCAGGCATTTTGCCGCGCCGTTGCCGGCGGCCCAGTCCAGGAACACCCGTGCCGCCTTCCCGTACACCATGTCATAGCAGCAGGCGCCCGGCGCCAGGATTACGTCCGGGAGGGACAGGGGCTGGCCGGCCAGGCCCGCCGATGCGCCGTTGATCACCAGGTCATAAGGGCCGGCGGCGGGTTCGTCAAAACCCTGCGCGCTGAGGATAACGCCGGCTTCGGGAAACAGTTCCAGCAGCGCCAGCGCCCGCGAGCGGGTACGGTTGATAATGGTCACGCCGGCCGGGTGCTCGTCAAGGAGG
The DNA here is from genome assembly GCA_965204045.1 of Gammaproteobacteria bacterium. Taxonomy (GTDB): domain Bacteria; phylum Pseudomonadota; class Gammaproteobacteria; order Eutrophobiales; family Eutrophobiaceae; genus JAAXHV01. Next base: position 1,084,830 of record CBDBDW010000002.1, on the reverse strand, counting down.
TTCCCTATTACACTCCTGGCCGCCCCGCCCGCGCCCACCAGCAATATACGTTTTCCGATGATCCGGACACCGTTGGCGCCGAGATCCCGCACCAGTCCCGCGCCGTCGGTGGAATCGCCGTAAACCCGGCCGTCCGCGTCAAAGCGGACCAGGTTGGCGGCCCGCGCCCGGTCCGCCCGGGCGCTGCTGTGGGCGGCGTATTCCCAGGCCTGTTCCTTGAACGGCAGGGTGACGTTCAGTCCCAGGCCGCCCGCCCGGCGGAACGCCTCGACGTCGGCGGCGAATTCGCCGGGATGGGAGAGTATGGCGCGATAAGTCAGTTCCTCGCCGGTCTGCTCAGCGAACAACCCGTGGATACGAGGGGAGAGGCTGTGTGCTATGGGGTTGCCGATGACGGCGTAGTCGTCCATTGCGACATTGTATCGCAGGATAATTACAGGACACCCATATAATTTTGGTGGGTGTCCTGTATTTTACTTGGGTGTCCTGTATTTTTGGTGGGTGTCCTGTATTTTTGGTGGGTGTCCTGTATTGGAAATATGGGGTCAGAGTAAGTGTCGCCAGAATTTATACTCTGACCCCGGTTTTTGCGTTTTACAGGGAATAGCCGCGTTCGTCGTGGGATACCAGGTCGAGGCCTTCGGTTTCTTCATCTGCGGTGACGCGCAATCCCATGACGGCGTCGAGTACCTTCAGGATGATAAAACTGAGTATGCCGCACCACAGGACCGTTGCCACCACGCCTGTTACCTGGATCGTGAACTGCGAACCCATGGCGTAGCCTGCGTCCGCCGGGCCGCCCAGGCTGCCGGCAAAAAAGACTGCCGTCAGCAGGCAACCAAGCGCGCCGCCGACTCCGTGCACCGGGAAGACGTCCAGGGAGTCATCGATCTTGAGACTGCGCTTGATGTACTGGGTGGCGAAATAGCAGACGACACCGGCCGAGATGCCGATCAGCAACCCCCCCAGGGGGCCGACGAAACCGGAGGCCGGGGTGATGGTGCCGAGGCCCGCCACCATGCCGGTGACGATACCCAGCACGCTGGGCTTGCCGTGCTTGATCCACTCGCAGGCGACCCAGGCCAGGGAGCCTGCCGCCGCGGAGATGTGCGTGACCAGCATGGCCATGCCGGCGTTGCCGTCGGCGGCCAGGGCGCTGCCGGCGTTGAAGCCGAACCAGCCTACCCACAACATCGAGGCGCCGGCCACGGAAAGGGTCATGTTATGGGGGGGCATTGCAGCGCCGGGAAACCCCTTGCGGTTGCCCAGGACAATCGCCGCGACGATCGCGGCCACGCCGGCATTGATATGAACGACCGTGCCGCCGGCAAAGTCCATGAATCCCAGGTCGCCCAGCCAGCCGCCGCCCCAGACCCAGTGGCACACGGGGGCGTACACCAGCAACAGCCACAGGACCGAAAACCACAGGACCGCGGAGAATTTCATGCGTTCCGCGAAGCCGCCCACTATCAGGGCGGGCGTGATGATGGCAAACGTCATCTGGAACATGAAAAACACGGTCTCCGGGATATCGCCGCTCATACTGTCCCAGCCGACCCCGTCGAGGAAGAACTTGCCCATGCCGACGAACTGGTTCATCCCGCCGCCGTCGCCGAACGCCAGCCCGTAGCCTGCGACCAGCCACAGGATGGACATCAGGCAGGCAATGGAAAAACACTGCATCAATACGGACAGGACGTTCTTGGCGCGCACCAGCCCCGCATAGAACAGCGCCAGTCCCGGCAAGGTCATGAACAGCACGAGGGCCGTCGAAACCAGGATCCAGGCGGTGTTGGCGCCGTTCAGCTCAGGCGTATCCTGGGCCAGGCAGAGTGCGGGGAATAACGTCCCGGCGAGAAGGACCAGGGAATATAATCTGAGGTGTTTCATAAGATGCTCCGAGCTTTAAAGGGCAACGCTGCCCTTTTCCCCGGTTCTTATCCGGATGACTTCATCCAGTCCGACAACAAAAATCTTGCCGTCGCCGATCTTGCCGGTGCCTGCCGCCTTGCAGATCGCCTCGATCGCGCCGTCAAGCTGGTCGTCGTCAAGGGCAATTTCGATTTTCACCTTGGGCAGAAAGTCGACTACGTATTCCGCCCCCCGGTAAAGCTCGGTATGGCCTTTCTGGCGGCCGAACCCTTTTACTTCGGTAACGGTCAGACCTTTGATGCCGATTTCCGACAGCGCATCGCGCACGTCGTCGAGTTTGAATGGTTTGATTATGGCCGTGAGTAATTTCATCGTTTCATATCCTGCTGTTAAATATTAGATTGTTACCGCTGTTATGTATGACTATATAATATAGCCACGTTCATCGTGCAAGACAATATCCAGCCCTTCCTGCTCCTCGTCGGACGTAACCCGCAAACCGATCACGAGGTCCACTACCTTGAGAATGATGAAGCTGGCTATGCCCGTATAAATCACCGTCGCGATCACGCCGGTAAACTGGACGCCTACCTGGGCGGCGATGCCGCCGCTTTCGACGCCAAACCCCGCGCCTCCCAGGGTTTCTGCGCAGAACACCCCCGTCAGCAGGGCGCCGATGATGCCGCCGATGGCGTGGACGCCGAACACGTCCAGTGAATCGTCATAGCCCAGCATCCGTTTCAGTTTAACTGCCGCCAGGAAACAGCCGACGCCGGAGGCGAAACCGATCACGATGGCGCCCATGGGTCCGACGGAGCCGCAGGCCGGGGTGATCGCGACCAGCCCCCCCACTGCGCCGGACGCGATCCCCAGCACGCTGGGCTTGCCGTGGCTCACCCATTCGCAGATCATCCAGGCCAGCGCCGCGGACGCGGTGGCTATCTGCGTTACCGCCATCGCCATGGCGGCGGTCCCGTCGGCAGCCAGTTCGCTGCCGGCGTTGAAACCGAACCAGCCCACCCAGAGCATGGAGGCGCCGATCACGGTGTAGGTCAGGTTGTGGGGCATCATGGGAGTGGTCGGATAACCCTTGCGCTTGCCCAGGACGAGGGCGCACACCAGTCCCGCCATGCCGGCATTGATGTGCACAACCGTGCCGCCGGCGAAATCCAGGATGCCCTTGTTGCCGAGCCAGCCGCCGTCGCCCCAGACCCAGTGGCAGACCGGGGCATAGACCACTGTGAGCCAGATCGCCATGAACAGGAGCACCGCGCTGAATTTCATGCGCTCTGCGAAGGCGCCGACGATCAGCGCCGGGGTGATGATGGCAAACGTCATCTGGAACGTCATGAACAGGGATTCCGGGATGGCGCCGCTCATGGAATCCACCGTGACGCCCGCCAGGAACACCTTGTCCAGCCCGCCCCAGTAGGGGCCTTCGCCGCCGAACGCGATACTGTAACCGTACAACACCCAGAGCACGGTCATCATCGAGGTGATGGCGAAGCACTGCATCAGCACCGACAGGACGTTCTTGCTCCTGACCATCCCGGCATAGAAAAGGGAGAGCCCGGGTATCGTCATGAACAGCACCAGGGCCGTGGCGGTCAGCATCCAGGCCGTGTCTCCCGAGTTCAATTCATCTGCCCGGGCGCCGAGCGGCAGCAACAATGCCGCCAGTCCCGCCAGGACGCCGGTTGTATTGGAGATGCGCCCCGCTTTGCGCGGCACCGTTTTTCCGTTGGTTGAATCACCGAATTGCTTCATTATCAGTTTCTCCTGCAGGTCTTCGTATTACGTGTCTCGGTTCAGGTACAGATATGCTTAAAAGCTCATGGAAATACTGCCGACGAGCGCCTCGCAGATCTCACCGCCGCAGTCGTCGTCCGCATCGTTCCAGGATGCGCCCAGGCTCAAGGGGCCGAGGCTCTTGCTGATGCCGATGCTGTAGTGGGTGTAGTTGAAGCCGTCCGGCCCCGTGGTCTGGTCGCCTGCCACGTCCTGGTGGCCGACGTAGAACGACAGGCCGAAGCCGTGGGGCAGCGTGAGGTCCAGGCTGCCGTTGATGTACACGCCGTCACCATCTTCACCGAAGAAGTCCGGGGAATATGCGATGCCGACGCCGACACTGGGTTCCAGCACGCCCGGGAAGGTATAACCGGCGCTGGCGTACACTTCGAAGAAGTTCTCTTCCGGCTGCGCATCGGAACTGGGATAGATATAGTAGAGGCCGCCTACGTCCCAACTGAGACCGCCGTCCAATTCACCCGAGATGCCGCCGTAAACGTCGATTTCCAGGTCTTCGGCAAAATCCACGTTGGAAGCCCAGGCGCCTGCGTAAAAACCTGAAGTTGCATGGGAATAGTCCATCCCACCCTGTACGGCCGCCTTCTCGCTGGTCTGGGAGATGCCGCGGTAAAGGTAATCGGTAAACAGCCCGATGTTTCCGCTGAACTGGTGCGGCGAGTCTTCCGCACGCGTACTTGCCGAACCGATCGCGAGAATGAGGGTTGCCAGGGTCAGGATGGTATTTCGCATTTTTTTACTCCGGTTGTTGCGTTAATCACAATCGCTAATATGCATGCATGGTTCGTGCCAGGTTTGAAAAGCAATGGCCGCATCGCACCGGGGACGGAATTACAGGACGGAATTACAGGACACCCATATAAATGACAGGACACCCATATAAATTTGGTGGCTGTCCTGTGTTTTACCTGGGTGTCCTGTCATTTATATGGGTGTCCTGTAATTCCGATGGGTGTCCCGTGTTTTACCTGGGTGTCCTGCTTGTGTGAATTTGCACCAGGAGTGGGCGATTTATGTGCGGTTGCACAATCGTAGTGCGGAAGTTGTCCCGGCGCGGGGATGCGGCTATCATGTACGGGTTACCGGTTGCGGATACTATTGAACATGACCAGGACACGGGAATTTGAAGATTTCCTCCAGCAGTTCCTGCGCTTGCTGCCCAGGGACCTGAGCCGCTCGCGGGAGGACCTTGAGAAGGTGGCGCGCGCTTCCATGAACGCGGCTTTTTCCAGGATGAACCTGGTGACGCGGGAAGAGTTCGACGTGCAGTTGCAGTTGCTCGCCAATACCCGTGCGGCGCTGGACGACCTGCAGAAACAAATCGCCGAGATTGAAAAAAAGCTTTCGGAAAAACAAGGGGCAGGTTAAACTGCACGGGTCCTGACAAGATCAGGGATTCCATCACAACAGCCTGACACCGTAACATTCAAGGAGGAAAGCAAATGGAGATTGCAAGGATCTATTCACGCGCACTGGCAGGGATCGATTCGCTGCAGGTCACCGTCGATATACACGTCTCTCCCGGACTGCCGAAATTTCATATCGTCGGATTGCCCGAGACCGAGGTCAAGGAAAGCCGGGAACGCGTCAGGAGTGCGCTGCTGACCAATCATTTCGAGTTTCCGGTACGCCGGATCACCGTGAACCTGGCTCCTGCCGACCTGCCGAAACAGGGCGGGAGGTATGACCTGGCCATTGCCGTCGGGATCCTGGCGGCCACCGGCCAGGTTTCCCGTGACGCCCTGTCGTCCCACGAGTTTATCGGCGAGTTGTCCCTGGCCGGCGAATTAAGGCCGGTCGGCGGCGTGCTGCCCTGCGCGTATTCCATCAACAGGACCGGACGCTCCCTGGTGCTGCCGGAGCAGAATGCCGCGGAAGCCGGACTCATCAATGAGTTGCCGGTGTTGCCGGCGCGGCACCTCCGGTCCGTCTGCAACCACCTTGATGGGACCGCCGCGCTGGGGCGCTTCAGCGGCAGGAAAATTCGGCGCCCGGAGACGCCGGCACACCCTGACCTGGCGGACGTCCGATCACACCATTTTGCCAAACGCGCCCTGGAAATCTGCGCTTCAGGGGGCCATAACCTGTTGCTGGCAGGCCCTCCCGGCAGCGGCAAGACGATGCTGGCCGAGCGCCTGCCCGGCCTGCTGCCGCCCATGAACGAGGAGGAAGCCATAGGTACGGCGATGATTCAATCCGTCAGCGCCCGGGGCTTCAGGGTCGAGGACTGGAAACAGCGTCCGGTGCGGGCGCCGCACCACTCGGCCTCGTCCGTTGCCCTGGTGGGCGGCGGCAGCGCGCCCCGCCCCGGCGAGGTGTCGCTGGCGCACAACGGCATCCTGTTCCTGGACGAGTTGCCGGAATTCAACCGCGACGTCCTGGAGGCGCTGCGGGAGCCGCTGGAAGCGGGCAGGATCAGTATTTCCCGGGCTGCGCGCCAGACTGAATTCCCTGCCGGGTTCCAGCTTGTCGCTGCAATGAACCCCTGCCCATGCGGTTATCTTGACGACCGCAACGGCCGCTGCCGCTGCACGCCCGGTCAGGTCAGGCGTTACCGGAACAAGGTGTCCGGCCCGTTGCTGGACCGGATCGACGTGCACATCGAGGTGCCGAACCTCACCCCCGGCGGCCTGGAGTCGCTGCAGGATGAACGGCGGGAAACCAGCGCCGAGGCGCGGCTGCGGGTGATACGCGCCTACCGCATCCAACTGGGGCGCGCCGGCAAGCAGAACCGGCTGCTGGACAATGAGGAACTGGAAAGATACTGCCGCCTTGACCCGCCCCTCACGGCGTTGCTGCACAAGGCCGTCAAGCGGCTGAACCTGTCCATCCGGGGCATGTGCCGGGTGCTGCGCGTGGCCAGGACAGTGGCGGACCTGGCAGAGTCCGGGTCCATCCTCCCGGAACACCTGAGCGAGGCAATCTCCTACCGCGGCGGTTTCACCGACGGTTGATGAAAACTGGTATGATATTGACATGCCTGGTACTCTTTCAGCCTGATATTGCCATGTTCAGAGCCATACAGCGGCGTCAAGACAAGGCGCAGCCCGCCGGGAATGGCGAGTCCTTGCCAAGGGCTGCAACGCCGTATTGGCGCCGCTGTGTGGCTCCCTGCGGGCGGGCCGGGAAGCGGTCGCCCGCGTCGTTGCGCCGCTTGGCAAGGACTCGCCATTCCCCGCACGGCGCGCCTTGCGCTCAACCACTTCCCGGCCCGCTGAACATGACAATATCAGGTTGAAAGAGTACTGGTACTCTTACCAGTTGATAAGGTTAAATACGCTATGCCGGATAATAACGAACATTACGAATTCACCGTCAAGGTAAGAACCGCCTACCTGCAGGAACAATCCGTTCCCGAGGATAACCGGTTTGTGTTTGCCTATACCATTTCCATCACCAATACGGGGAACGTTCCGGGTACCCTGCTGCGCCGGCACTGGGTCATTACCGATGCGAACAACAAGGTGCAGGAAGTCCACGGTGACGGCGTGGTCGGGGAGCAACCGCACCTGCATCCCGGCCAATCCTTTGAATACACCAGCGGCGCGGTCCTGGAAACGCCGGTAGGCTGCATGGAAGGCGCTTACGACATCATGGCGGAAGACGGGGTTGAATTCGCTTCGCCGATTCCGGTATTCAACCTGTCCACGCCGCTCACGCTGCACTGACCTGCAACCTGCTCGCGTTTTACGGTTTTATGGGGTCAGGTTTTATGGGGTCAGGTCGCACATTGCACACACAAGGCCCTGTTCACGTGATGCTATTGTAAATTTCTGTGTGCAATGTGCGACCTGACCCCATAAAACCATGCCCACCTATGCCATCGGCGATCTCCAGGGATGCTTCGATGAGCTGACGGACCTGCTGGAGAAAATCCGTTTCGACCCTGCCCGGGACCGGCTCTGGTTCACCGGGGACCTGGTCAACCGCGGCCCGCAGTCGCTGGACTGCCTCCGTTTCGTCAGGGACCTGGGGGATGCGGCAACCACGGTGCTGGGCAACCATGAACTGCACCTGCTGGCAATCGGCAACGGCCAGCCCCAGTACCTGCACGCCGGCGATACCCTGGATGACGTCCTGGCGGCGGAGGACCGGGATGAACTGCTCGACTGGCTACGCGGGCTCCCACTGATACATCGCGACGAGCAATCCGGTTTCACAATGTTGCATGCCGGGCTGCCGCCGCAGTGGGATCTCGCCGGGGCGCTGCGTTATGCACGGGAAGTGGAAGAGGTTCTGCAAGGCCCTGGTTACCGGGACTACTTCGCGCACATGTACGGAAACGAACCGGCTGCCTGGTCTCCCGACCTGGGCGGCTGGGACCGGCTGCGCTTCATCACCAACTGTTTTTCGCGCATGCGGTATTGCTCAGTGGACGGCCGCCTCAACCTGGAGGAGAAAGGCGCGCCGGGCAGCCAGCCCGAAGCGGCGCTGCCCTGGTTTGAGATAGCGGCGAGGAAGACCCGGTCGGACAAAATCATTTTCGGGCACTGGGCCGCGCTCCGGGATTGCCCCCAGGACTACGCCCGCTTCAACGTTTTTCCCCTGGACATGGGCTGTGTCTGGGGCGGTGAACTGGTGGCGTTGCGGCTGGAGGATGGGCGGTATTTCAGTGTGCCGTCCAGGCAGGGCTAACCTGCACTTCTCAGGTACATCACCTGATATTTCTTCCTTAAAACCCTGTTTTAGTATATGAAAAACGCAGTCTAAGCCCGGAATAGCACTTCTCTGTTGAAAGATTTCCTTTATAACCAGTAAGTTATGCCCAACCTGGGTGGTCCGACCCTGTTTTCACTTTCTTTCAAGCACCTGGAAGCTGACGGGGTATTCGTTGTGTGCGTCCGCCTGGCGTTCCCGGCGCTCCACCTCGTTCCAGGCGCTTTCGTCGAACGGCGGGAACCAGGTGTCGCCGCCGACCTCCGCCTGTACCCGGGTCAGGTAGATGCGCCCGGCGCGGGGCAGGAACAACTCGTACAGCGTGGCGCCGCCCATGACCATGGCCTCTTCCGCGCCGGCACAGGCTGCCAGGGCGTCTTCCACGTCGTGGACAACGACGCAGCCCGGCGCCGTGTAACCCCGTTGCCGGGTGAGGACGATGTTGCGGCGTCCGGGCAGCGGGCGCCCGATTGACTCGTGGGTCTTCCGTCCCATGACCAGGGGTTTGCCCATGGTAATGGCCTTGAATTGTTTCAGGTCATCGGACAGGCGCCAGGGCAAGGCGCCCCCGGCGCCGATGACGCCCCGGCGGTCCATGGCGACGATGAGTGAGATGATCATTTCACCGGATGGCAACGGGGTGAGCGACGGTTTGCAGGGCGCCGACAAATTTCGGCGCCGCAAGCATGAAGAAAAACTCATACGCCTTGTCTTCGGCCAACTGGCCGGTCCTGATATTTTCCAGTATGTACACGCCTTGTTTTACCAGGAGCGTACCATGCACCGGAAATCTTTCCTGCGGATTTTCCGGCGGCAACACTTCAAGCGCCCAGGTATCAGACCCGATCGCGACAACGCCCATGTTTGCGAGGTATTCCGCTCCCTGCACGCCCAGGCCCGGTGTTGCCCTGAGTGAATTTTCCGGGTCCTGCTCCATCATTTCCATCCATCCCGTGTGCAGCAACACCACGTCACCTGCCGAGACGGTTACTTTTTGACGGTCCATGGCAGCCTTCAATTCCGGTTCGTTAAAGACCGTTCCCGCATCCAGCATTTTCCTGTCCATCAGGCCTGCCATATCCAGCAGGATGCCGCGGGTGACTATCGGCGGTAAATGATGAATGCCGTACACCGGGCTTCCGTGGGGATGAAAAACTTCTGCGACCGGCACACCGTTATAATGCCGGCCATCGACGGCCACGTGCCCGAACCCGTCAATTTGCGTGCCAATTCCAAGCCAGGAAATCAACAGATCATCAAAACCGGCAACCTTGTTGGGAGGACCGGCTGTACCACTGTTGGATTCACCAGTCGGTTTGGTAAGCAACTGGTAGTTCCGGTGGCCAAAAGCGGGGGTATCCGGCCCGGTATTCATTGCGAGGGAATAGACGGCGCCTGACTCAATAAGGGCCGCCGCCTTTTTTACCATTAACGGTGACAGGTTGTTTATGGCGCCCAACCTGTCCGTTGCGCCGTATTTCGACGGATACCAGGCTTCTTCTGCGCTGATGTTCACGGAACAACATAATGCCGACAACAGGTATAGTGAAAAAAATCCTGTGAAAAGATGACAACGGTTTTCAGTTAAATTAATCATAATGCGTCCAGATTTGCTGTGAAAATTTCGGGGACAGACTTAAGTCTGTCCCCGGCCGGAGTTACATTTGTGCAGAACCCTGAGCATGAAAGTTCAGACTGCCATTTTATGCTTAACTGGTTGACCAGGGGTTGAGGAACTGCCTGCCCCGGAGTAATCGTTTATCGACTTCGCCAAGCTGCGCTTCATCGCATACTGTATTCCAATGTTCCTCGATTGCCGCTTGCAGATCATTTGTGAGGGCTCCGGCATCGGCCCGCGACAGAAGGAAATTATGCGCGCTCTCAAGACAGGTAACCAAACGGCTGGAGTTATCGTTCCCCGAGATCAGCATTGCCTGTGAGGCCTCGTTGCCGGTTCGACCCTGCGGACATATATCATAAGCGGGCGTCAGCGATAATTCTTTTCCATCCCAGAATGCCGCGTGGTTACGCGCATGGTCGTCCGTATTGCCGCACAGCACGTTGAAGACCAGGCGTTTGAATAATTCCCGCAATGTCTGCTTCGGGTCGGAGAAACGATGGCGGATGATTTCGGCCAGGACTTCGTAGCTGGCGTAGCGCGCCATCATTTCATCAAGGCCCAGGAGCGTCAGCGCCGACACCATCAGTTTACGTGTCCAGCCCTTCTCCGAGTAATTCCGGTCAAAGCGCTTGACAAGCAGCACGTCCTTGCCGGCTGCGCTTGCCAGTTCCACCGGCGCAACGTCGAGTCCTGCCAGCGCCGCCAGTCTCATCGCGATAAATTCCGCCTTGATCACGTTATAGACATCAGTGCTGGATGAGAACTTCGCGATGAATTTCACACCTCCGTCTTCGATCAGCGCCTTGGGGCGCGCGCCGCCTATTGAACTGCCGTGCAGCAGCGCCAGGCCCAGTTCCGGCGTCAACGGTATGCCCTGCTCCACACGCTCGGCAGATTGAAACAACTCTCCCAGTGTCGCGTTGCCTGCAGAACGAGGCACATATTCGGTGGGCGATTGCTGAAAATCCAGCGCCCCGACGCGGTCTGACCCCGATTCCAGAAGATAGGTCAATTCATCCAATTCGTCCGTATCCGCCGCGCCAGCCTCCAGCCCCAGTTTTTTGTTGATTATCACCCGCCGTCCCCAGGCATCGGGGGAGGCATCGCGAATACAACCGGGCATCTTCAACCCGTTGAGAAGGGGCAACCCGCCGGCTCTTAACGGTAATTCCGGCTCATGGATGGGAATGGCCGGTCTTGCATCATTGACCCGCTCAAGATAGCTTCGCCCGTAGTTGAACAGGAGCTGGCCGTTGTCGGCTTCGAGCCTGCCGGCGACAACGGGTTCGGTTTCACCAGGCAGCCATATCCAGACAAAGGCTTCCTTATGACCAGCGCTAAAAATCATCGGTTGCCGTCCTTGGGGACCTGCGCACCGACTTCGGCAGGAGAGCCAGGCGCTGTTCTGCCTGCCTGGCATGGCCCGCAAGCGCGGCTTCATCGGCGTCGAACAGTTGCACGCCGACGATAGTGGCGACCTCAAATACTGCGCCGATACCGCATTTCGGATCACCTTTCTCAATACGTTGCAGCAGTCCCCTGGAAATACCTGCCCGATCCGCTGTTTCCTGGGCGGTGAGTCTGCGCTGTTTACGTGCGGCGCGGATCAGTTTGCCCAGCAGGCCGGCTGCCGCGCGGCTGTATCGTGAATAGCTGTGAGTGAGTGACTTTGACATAGTTTGGTTTACGTATAAATCGTTACGGGCCTTAATGGACTATATATAAACCAAAATAAGTTAAAACCGGGATCTTGTCAAGGTTTTATACACTGGCAGATATGTTTTTTTAATGTGACCACGAACCGAGTTGCCGGATGGTATAACTGAAGTTATATTCAAGGAAATCAGTTGAAAAATTATAACTATAAGTTATAATGCGGCCGTGTATGAATTGAAATACAAAAAGTCCGCGCTCAAAAGTATGCTCAAATTACCCGGACACATCAGGTTAAGGATTAAAACCGAACTGGCAAAGGTTGCTGTTGATCCCTACAGCTATCAGGGGGATTGGGGGCCGCTGTCCGGTTCTCCTCACTGGCGCTTGCGGGTCGGGGGCTATCGTGCGATTTGTGCGATTGAAAAAGATGAACTTTTACTGCTCGTTTTGAAAGTCGGGCCAAGAGGAGGCGTTTATAAATGATGACTAACCAGGTAGAGGTCATTGAAAAAGACGGCCGGCCGACCCATGCGGTCGTACCCATTGATTTGTACCGCCGTTTGCTGGCGCTGGCAGAAGACGCGGAAGATATCCGGGCGGCGAACGATGCCCTGGATGAGTTGGCCGCCGGCCAGGATGAGCTTGTTCCTGCAGAGGTGGCGCACAGGCTGCTGCAGGATGAAGAACCCCGTTTGCGCATCTGGCGTGAGCATCGCGGTCTGACCCAGACAGAACTTGGAGCCATATCCGGCATTCAACAGGGCTACATAGCGCAAATTGAATCCGGCAGGAAAACCGGAAGCATTGAAACACTTAAAAAACTGTCGACTGCGCTACGTATAGACATTGATGACCTGGTGGTTACCGAATGAATTCAGTATCATGCCATGTGCCAGGGACCAAGCCGCGATAGGCGCCGGGCTGGGATGTGATGCGGTTTTGGGTATATGAGGTGCGGGATGAAATAGATTTTTGTGTAGATAAGGTTAACCAGTGGCTTGAAAAATCATAAAGTAACCCATGACCAGACGCTCAACCGCAATAGGCGGAGGTATGGACGGGTGCGCCTGGTCCAGGTGGTTAAGTAGTCGGATGAAAAAGTATGTCAACGAGATTATCGACGAATTCGGTCAGGTGTTAACGTGGACGACAAGTTATTCAACGAACTCGAAGCCAACCTGAAAGAAGCAGTAGACGTAGTCAAAGGCAAAGTAGCGCCTGAAACTGCATATTTTGTGATCACGCCTGCAACGATCAAGGCGATACGACGTAAGGTAAACATGTCGCAAGCTATGTTTGCGCGTTCGTACCAACTGAGCCTTGACACCCTGAAAGGATGGGAACAGGGCAAGCGCAGCCCCGACGCGGCTGCCTCAAATTACCTGCGCCTGATCCAGGCTGATCCTGAGTTTGTACGAAGGACCATAGCTGCTTAACAAGTTCCGTCCCGGGATCAAACCGCTATAGGCGCCGGTATGGACGGGTGAGCCTGGTAGCCCACCAGTTCAAAATCCTCGTAGCGGAAGCCGAAGATATCCTTGACATCGGGGTTGAGCCGCATCTGCGGCGGCGGCAGCGGCTCTCTTTCCAATTGCGTATCCGCCTGTTGCAGGTGATTCAGGTACAGGTGGGCATCGCCCAGGGTGTGGACGAACTCACCGGGCTTCAGGCCGGTTACCTGGGCCATCATCAAGGTGAGCAGGGAGTAGGAGGCGATGTTGAAGGGCACCCCCAGGAAAATGTCCGCACTGCGCTGGTACATCTGGCAGGACAGGGCGCCGTCGTTCACGTAGAACTGGAAGAAGGCATGGCAGGGGGCGAGCGCCATCTTGTCGATCTCACCGGGGTTCCAGGCGCTGACTATCAGGCGGCGCGAGTCGGGGTTCGCCTTGATCTGCTCCACCACGCCGGCTATCTGATCTATGGTTGTCCCGTCAGCTGCGGGCCAGGACCGCCACTGTACGCCGTAGACCGGGCCCAGTTCGCCGTCTTCGTCGGCCCACTCATCCCAGATGGTGACGCCGTGGTCGCGCAGGTAGCGGATGTTCGATTCCCCCTTCAGAAACCATAACAACTCGTGGATGATGGACTTGAAATGCAGTTTCTTGGTGGTCAGCGCGGGGAATGACCGGCCCAGGTCGAAGCGCATCTGGTGACCGAAGACGCTGAGGGTACCGGTGCCGGTGCGGTCGGATTTCCGGCTGCCTTCATGACGCACGTGACGTAACAGGTCCAGGTATTGTTTCATTTTACAAGACGTATTGATGATTTTATGGCAGGTTCAGGTAAGTGTTTTTTAGACTGTCATCCGCCAGGACGGCGGATGACCAAGCGTACAGGGACGTATTCACAGCGTGTCTAAAAAACACTTACCTGAACCTGCCATGAGCGAAGGCACATAATACTACACCCACCAGGATCATGGGAACGGACAATACCTGCCCCATGGTCAGCCAGCCGAAACCAAGATAGCCCAGGTGGGCATCAGGCTCCCGCATAAATTCCACGGCGAAGCGGAAAATGCCGTAACCCAGCAGGAACAGCCCGGAGACGGCCATCAGCGGGCGCGGGCGGGCGGAGAACCACCAGAGGATGACGAACAGGCACAGCCCTTCCAGGAATGCCTCGTAAAGCTGTGAAGGGTGGCGCGGCAGCGGGCCGGCACCGGGAAATACCATGCCCCAGGGAACATCCGTTGTTTTCCCCCACAGTTCCGCATTGATGAAATTGCCCAGACGGCCGGTGAACAGGCCGACGGGCACGACCGGCGCCAGAAAATCGGCGGCCTCGAAGAACGTCCGGTTGATTCTCCGGCCATACAGCCAGCAGGCGACGAGGACTCCCAGCAACCCGCCGTGGAAGGACATGCCGCCCTGCCAGACCTTGAACACGTCCAGGGGGTTTCCGAGGTAGTAAGGCAGGTTGTAGAACAGCACCGAGCCGAGCCGGCCGCCGATGATGACCCCCAGGATGCCGTAGAACATGAGGTCCGCGACCTGTTCGACGGTCCAGCCGAAACGTCCCGACTTTGCCCGGTAATGCAGCAGCGCCCAAGCCCCCAGAATGCCGGCGATGTAGCTGAGCCCGTACCAGCGGATCTGCAGGAACCCCAGGTCGATGGCAACGGGATCGATATCAGGAAAGGTCAACATGATAGACGAAGTACAAAAGTTTAATTACTTATATACATCTTTCCTGTGGCCGGCTTTAAGAATAAGGACTGATAGCCTCTCTGCCTCTACACTATAAATTACCCGGTAGTTTCCTTCCCTGATACGGTAAATATTTTGATAGCCCCGCAATTTACGGCAGCCTTTGGGATAAGGTATTTGTGAGAGGCTTTGAATGGTGCGTAAAACGCGGAGTTGATCCTGTTTGTTAATCTTCCGAATCTGTCTCTCTGCAGTCGCTGATATTTCAATATTATAATTTGCCACTGAGTTTTAAGTCCTTTAAAACTTCATTAAATGATTTTCGTGGTTCACCCTGGATTTTTTTCAGATCCTTAATATCTTCCAGTTCTTCCAGCTTATCGACAAGCGCATCTTCGATGAAACGGCTCATCCTGAGGCCTCGTGATTGACATGCTCGCTTTACCGCTCGTTTGATTTTGCTTTCGATACGTGTTGCAAGTTGGGCTTGCATTGGAAAATTCCTGTATTTCTTCTGAGATAACTGCATTATTCTAACATGGAATTGGCGCGCCTGACAGGATTCGAACCTGTGACTTCTGCCTTCGGAGGGCAGCACTCTATCCAACTGAGCTACAGGCGCCTGGATAAGCATTGCATTATAGCGGATAATGGCCTGATGAGCGATCAATCCTTCCCGCCCAACGCGCTTGCCGGCGAGACCAGTCCTTACCTGCTGCAGCATGCGCACAACCCGGTTCAATGGTATCCCTGGAGTGAAGAGACCCTGGAGCTTGCCGGGAAGGAGGGCAAGCCCATATTGTTGTCCATCGGTTATTCAGCCTGCCACTGGTGCCACGTGATGGCGCATGAATCCTTCGAGGACGAGGAGACCGCGGCCCTGATGAACAGCTATTTCATCAACATCAAGGTGGACCGGGAGGAACGGCCCGATATCGACAAGATCTACCAGACCGCGCAACAACTGCTTTCCGGGCGCACCGGCGGCTGGCCGCTGACCATGTTCCTGATGCCCGACGACCGCACGCCGTTCTTCGGCGGCACCTACTTCCCGCCGGCGCCGCGCCACGGGCTGCCCGGCTTCAAGTCCCTGCTGGCCAGGGTCCACCAGGTCTGGCAGGAAGACAGGCTTGCCCTGGTGGAGCAGAACAGCGCATTCATGAAAGCGCTGGAGCAGACCCAGGCAAATGAGCCGGCCGAAGCGGGAGCCGGCCTCGACAGCAGCCCGGTGACAAGTTGCGTGGACATGCTGGCGCGCGCGTTCGACCCCCGCGATGGGGGGTTCGGCGGCGCGCCGAAATTCCCGCACCCGGGCAATATCGAACTGTTGCTCAGCCGGCATGCCCTGGACGGCGAAGACGGCGCCCGGGACATGGCGTATTTCACGCTGGAGAAGATGGGCGAAGGCGGCATTTACGACCAGGTCGGCGGCGGTTTCTGCCGTTACTCCGTCGATGCCCACTGGCGCATCCCGCATTTTGAGAAGATGCTGTACGACAACGGGCCGCTGCTGGGGCTGTACGCGAATGCCTGGCGCGGCAGCCGGCGCGAGCTGTTCCGGCAGGTCGCCCGGGGCACGGCGGCATGGGTGATGCGCGAGATGCAATCCGGAGAAGGCGGCTTTTACTCTTCCCTGGACGCGGATTCGGAAGGGGAGGAAGGGAAGTTCTATACCTGGGAACCGGGCGAGGCGCACCGGTTGCTGACTGAGGCCGAATTCGATGACTTCGCGCCATACTCCGGCCTGGACCGGCCCGACAACTTTGAAGGGCGCTGGCATCTCTACGTGGCGCAAAGCCCGGAGGAGATCGCGCGCCGGTCGGGTCGGGAGCTTGAAGAGATAACCCGAAACCTGCACAGCGCCAGGGAAAAACTGTTCACGGAACGGGAACGGCGGGTGCGGCCCGGCCGCGACGACAAGATCCTCACGTCCTGGAACGCACTGATGCTGAAAGGCATGAGCGTGGCGGCGATGCGCCTGCAGGAACCCGACTATTACCAGTCTGCGTTGCGCTGCCTCGAGTTCATCCATGCCAACCTCTGGGACGGGAAACGGCTGGCGGCCACTTACAAGGACGGCAGGGCGCGGCTGAACGCCTACCTGGACGACTATGCCTTCCTCATCGACGCCATCATCCACCTGCTTGCCTGCCGGTGGTCCGGCAAGTGGCTGGGGTTTGCCATGCAACTGGCCGATACCCTGCTGGAGCAGTTTTTCGACCGGGAGGAAGGCGGTTTCTTTTTCACCTCCCACGACCATGAGACCCTGCTGCAACGACGCAAGGACTTCGCGGACGACTCGCTGCCTTCCGGCAACGGCGTGGCGGCCCTGTCCCTGCTGGCGCTGGGACACCTGACCGGGCGCCGGGACTACCTGGAGGCGGCGGAGCAGACCCTGAAGTGCGCCTGGGGGCTGCTGCAACAGGCCCCGCATGCCTGCGCCGCGCTGCTGGGCGCGTTGATGGAATACGACAATCCCGTGCGGGTAATCATCCTGCGCGGCGAGGAGGAAACCATTACCGAATGGCAACGACAGATCGAGCCCCTGCTGGATGTGCGCTCCCTGGCGTTCGCCATCCCGGCGACGCAAACGGACCTGCCGGACCTGATCGGGGAGAAGCAGACCGGTGAGGCGGCAACGGCATTCATCTGCACCGGCTTTACCTGCCTTGAACCCATCTCCGACCTGACCGAACTACAGCAAGCTATCAGATAATAGCCACAGAGAACACAACCACTCTGTGATCTCTGTGTCCTCTGTGGCTGTTCATCCCTGGAGGGATTACAGGACACCCACCAAAATTCAATGGGTGTCCTGTGTTTTCTATGGGTGTCCTGTGTTTTTGGTGGGTGTCCTGTGTTTTTGGTGGGTGTCCTGTGTTTTTGGTGGGTGTCCTGTGTTTTTTCTGTGTTTTTTTTTCATCCCTGGTAGATGTGTCCGGCCAGGGAGATGCGGGTGGCCAGGCTCTCTACTGCCATGACCAGGGAATGGGTCAGCGCGGACTTCTCCGAATAGTCCGCCGGCGCCAGGTTCGATACGCGCCCGTCCTCGATGAAGCCCCAGGCCTTGCTGCGTTTTTCACGGTCGTCGGGGTCGCCGTACACCCCGATGGCAATGCCCTCCCCCTGCTTGACCAGGGAGAAGCAGGGGATATCGGTAAAACCGTCTCCCACCATGATCATCTGCTTGATCGGCACCCTGAGCCTGGCGTTGTCCACCTTGCGGTTGACCTCGAACGGCTTGCCGACGTATTCGGGACCGAATATGCCTTTCTGGACATGGAAGATGTAGCGGGTCTTGTCGGTAAAACTGATGATTTTGCGGGGAAATTTAATCCTCCCCACGCCATCGTATGCGAAGTCCGAGGCCCAGATCTCCTTGAATTCATGGGCGATGGTCGTGTTCCTCAATACTTCGCCGATGCCGGAACTGATCAGGTAGAACTCCAGCGCGACCCGGGAGTTCACGGCGGCGGCAACTTCCCGTAACCGGCCGAATATCGATTCCACCCCCGGGTACAGGGGCAGTTCACGGCCCCAGCGGGCGAGGCTGTCCCGGGTGATCGGTTCGATCTCGCCGCCGGTGGATTTCTCTATCATCCGGTACAGGTAGGCCGGCACCGGGTCCCATTCCTCCGCCGCCGCGGCGGTCTCCATCATGGGGCCTACCTCCTGCTTCCAGAAACGGCGCACGTCCAGACCGTTACGCTCCAGGTAGCCGGAGGTGCTGTCCGGGGCCAGGGTGTCGTCAAAGTCGAAGATGATGGCTATGATTTCGTGCATCGGGGTTAGTGTAGCAAAAGCTGGGGGGGATATATGGGGTCAGAGTAAAAATTCTGGCGAATTTCTTACTCTGACCCCGGCGCCGCCGACGACGCTTACTCTGACCCTGGTGTTAGCGGACATGAGTCGAATTCCGCAGGCGGGTGTCCAGGTGGTCTGCGAGGCGCAGTGAAAGCGCCATGATCGTCAGGGTCGGGTTGGCCCAGCCGCTGGTGGGAAATACCGAGCTGCCCGCCATGTACAGGTTCTGGTAGTCGTGCACCCTGCAATCGGCGTCCACGACTCCCGTTGCCGGGTCAACACTCATGCGCGTCGTTCCCATGTGGTGGTAGCCGCCGATGGGATGAACGCCCACACTTAAATCGACCGGCCACTCCGGGGTCGGCTCCTCCAGCCAGCCACTCTTCTGCAACTCTCCCATTCCAAGGCGCCTGAACTCCGATTGCAGCGTATCGGCGATTACCCTGACCGTCTCCTTGTCCTGGGAAGTCAGGCGCCAGTCCAACTCCGGGGATGGCAGACCCAGGATGTCTTTACGGTTCGACAACCGCACCCGGCTGTGTGGATTCGGGGCCTGTTCGGCGCGCACCATAAGTGAAAGCCCGGTGACGCCCGGGACCAGGAGCGCATACTCTGCGGCGGGCCGCAGTTTGCGGTCGAACCAGCCCTGGATCCCGCGGTACATGTGGTAGAGGCGCCGGCCCCTGCGGTCGGGCGCCAGTTCGCGCGTCAGGTACTGGTAGAGTTTTGTAGCGTAGGGGACACCTCGACCGGGGTCCTTCTGAAGCTTGAACGTAAGCGCGGAATTGAGTATCTCCTTCTCTCTTTGCAAGGAGGCAGTCGGGAGCAGCGCCGGCGCTACGGCAATGTTGTCTGCAAGATACCTTTTGCGCATCGCGGCCAACAATGCATAGGCATGATCGCTTTCAAGGTAGCCGGCGCGGCAATGCGGGTGTTCCATGAAGTAACGTCCAACCTGGTCGTACCCGTTGCCGATACCGTTTGCCTCGACATCGGCGGAACTGAGCAGCAGCCGGGGGTTTTCTATGCCTCCACAGGCAAGCACGTAATACGCGGCGCTGACGCTCCCTTTCCTGCCGTCCAGTGCGCTGATCCCTATATGTTTCACGCTGCGCGCATTCGAGTCTGCCTGGATATGCACCGCGTTGGCATGCAGGACAATATTTACGTTTTCACTCCCGGCCAGGTCCTTGCAGCGCCTGAGATTGAACGGTTCCGCGCGCTCATCAAACTGCCAGAAGCGCGTCCTGAGCAGTCTTTCATCGAATGGCGGCTTCGGGGCGCCGATGTCGCGCCAGAGGCGTTCATCATACGCATAACGGCCCAAGCGCATTATTTTGTGTGCGCTGCGGTAGTAATCGGCCAGCGCGTGCGCGCGGAACGGCCAGCCGCTGTACTCCACCCATGCGCGCCGTTCAAAGTCCGCGCCGTCTAGCACCGTACAACGCCCTCCCCAGATTTGGGTCGTTCCGCCAAAAAATCTGAGGCGGACGTTCTCAAGCGGATAATAGGTCATACCGACGCTGGCGCCTGCATACAATGACTGGGTGTCCTGCTCGAAATCCTCGCCGCCAGCCTCCAGCAAACACACCGCGTGCCCCTGTTTTGCCAGTTTTCGGGCGAGAGTGATACCGGCAGGGCCTGCGCCAACAATACAGACATCAGCATTCAAGCGCTGACCGTCGGTCATCTCCAGAAAATCACTCAGCAAGTCGGCACATCCTCCATCCATCAAGTACGCAACGGTTTTTTGTTTTTCGTGCTCTGACAAGTCCTGGATGGACTTGTTCAGAACTTCCCCAATATCACAGTATTGTATTGCAGACGCAAGGAGTTTCAACAGGCACGGGCTGTTATAATGGCCGGGTGAACAGCAGGAATATCCCGAAAGCGGAGCTCCACTGCCACCTGGAAGCCTGTTTCCGCGTGCAGACCGCCAGGGAGACCGGGCAGACCCTGGGCCTGGATGTCCCGGAAGACCCGGAGCGGTTCAGGCGCGAGTGGCTGATCACCGAACCGGTGGACAACCCGGAACAGGCGCTGAAAAAATTCGCCAACATCCAGAAGCTGTGGGGTTCGGAGGAAACGATCGAACGGCTCACCTGTGAAGCCTGCGAATACGGTGTGGAGCAAAATATCAGGATCCTGGAACTGCGCTACTCACCGGACTTTATCCGCGCCGCCAATCCCCGGTTGAGCTTTGAAAAGATCCACGAGGCGGTTATCAGGGGTATTGAGCGTGCAAAAAGCCTGGACATCGCTGTCGGCCTCATCGGCATCGTGCAAAAAATAAGGCGTCACCCGCTGGGTGACAATGTATTTGACTGGATTCCGGGTCAAGCCCGGAATGACGGGATAAGGTGCGGGAACGACGAGGGAGAATGACGGACCGGGACTGGGGCGGGGGCCGGATTCCCACGTGCGCAAATGACGGGGGGAGATGCAGGAATGATTACGCCATATTCGTCTCCCGCGCAGGCGGGAATCCAGTCACACAACAGCCGCCGGAGGCGGCTCGTTATTGGGCTGGAATGACGATTGAAACAGTTTTTTGATGTCCTCGAGGATGATGACGTTGACCGGGATCATGATGAGGGTGATGGTCGTGGCGAACAGGATGCCGAAGCCGAGGGAGATGCCCATGGGGATCAGGAACTGCGCCTGTACCGATTTCTCGAACAGCAGCGGCAGCAGGCCGAAGAAGGTCGTGAGCGAGGTCAGCATCACCGGCCGGAAGCGGACGACGCCTGAGTTCAATACCGCGTCGGGCGCGCTCATGCCTTCCGCCTTCTTCTGGTTGATGAAATCCACCAGCACCAGGCTGTCGTTGACGACCACCCCGACCAGGGCCATCACGCCCAGCATGCTCGGGAAGGTCAGCTCGCGTCCCAGCAGCCAGTGCCCCCATACCGCGCCGATGATGCCGAAGGGGATCACCGACATGACGATCAGCGGCTGGACGTAGGATTTGAGCGGCAATGCCAGTAATACATAGATGACGAACAGTATCACGATCATGCCCCATTGCAGGCTGGCAAACGATTCGCGCTGTTCTTTTGCCTCACCCTCGAAAGACCAGGCAACGCCGGGATAGCCGGCCAGCAACTCCTGCAGGTACTGATCCAGGTCTGCCTGCAGGACCGTCATGTTGGTCCTGGTCTTGTCGACGTCGGCGGTAATGTTCATGGTGCGTTCGCGATCAATGCGCAAAATCGTCGACGGGCCCTTGCCGGGTGTCAGGGTTGCAACGTGGGACAGCGGCACCCGGCGGCCGTCCGGCGTCGCGACCAGGTATTCGTCCAGCGTTGCCGTCGTACTCCTCTCATCCCTCGGCAGCCGAACGATCACCCGTATGTCGTCGCGTCCGCGCTGAATGCGCTGGGCTTCAAAGCCGCGGAATGCCTGGCTGACCTGGTTTGCCACCGCGGCGCGGGTCAGGCCCAGTACGTGGCCCTGCCGGGTCAGTTCGATCTGCAGTTCTTCCTTGCCGTCGGACAGGCTGTCCGAAATATCAAACACCGTGGGGTACGTGGCCAGGCGTTGTTTAACCTGCTCGCCCGCCGCCTCCAGTGTCTCCAGTGACCGGGCATTCAGTTGAATATGGACCGGGGCGCCGGCATGGATGAGTTCTGCGCGATAGGTCAGCGACTCGGCGCCTGGGACCACACCTATCATCCGGCGCCATTCATTCAACAGTTTAAGCGCGCTGATGTCGGTGACGCGTTCATCGGACGGCACTAACTCAATGATGACCTGGCCGTAATTATCGCCGAGAGTCTGGTTATTTCCGGGTCCTCCGCCCCGCGCAACGAGCGCTGAGCCGGTCGTGGATAATATATTGCGGATTACCGGCTCCCCGCCTTCTCCATTGGTATACTTGCGCTGCAGCTCAAAGGCGGCACCGGTGATGCGTTGCATGTGCCTGTCGGTGACCTGGAACGGCGTGCCCACGGGCATGGTCAGGGTCACGGTGGCAACGTCCGACTCGATGCGCGGGAAAAATATGAACTTTGCCCAGCCGCTGAGGACCAGCGCCAGCGTCAGCGCCAGGACCCCGAGGAACGCGGCGATGACCGAGTAACGGTTGGCCAGGGAAAAGCGCAGCAGCGGCCGGTAATAATCGATTATAAACTGTTCAAAGCCGTCGGCGAACCGTTGCTGAAAGCCGCTGAAGCCTGAGAGCATTGCAGGTTCATTGCGTACCCTGACGGTTTTCATGTGCGCCGGCAGCACCAGTTTCGACTCGACCAGGGAAAATACCAGGCAGGGGATGACGACGGCCGGTATCGCCGCCATGAAATCGCCCATGCGGCCCTCGACAAACGCCAGCGGGCTGAACGCGGCAATGGTGGTCAGGATGCCGAAGGTCACCGGCACCGCCACCTGTTTGGTGCCCTGGACGGAGGCTGCAAGGGGGTCCTCCCCTGCGCGCAGGCGGGTGTAGATGTTCTCCCCGGTGACGATCGCATCATCGACGACGATGCCCAGCACGATGATGAAACCGAACAGGCTGATCATGTTGATGGTGACGCCGGTGAACGGCATCAGCATCAGCGCGCCCAGGAAACTGGCCGGTATGCCGATAAACACCCAGAGCGCCACCGCCGGCCTGAGGAACATGGTCAGTAACAGGATCACCAGGATGCTGCCCTGTATGCCGTTGTTGACCAGGGTGCCGAGACGCGCCTTCAGGTACTCGGAATTGTCATCCCAGTAGCTCAGGCTGATACCCACCGGCAACGCCGCCTGCCTCTCCGCAATATAGTCCTTTACCTTTTGCGCGACTTCTATGGCGTCCTGGTCCGCGGTCCGGTTGACCCGGATCAGGGCGGCAAACCCGCCGTTGAACCCGGTCTTCAGCAGGATTTCCTCGAAGCCGTCGTTGACCCTGGCGACGTCGGCTACGCGGATGATGCTGCCGTCCGGGTTGGTCTTGACGACGATCTCCTCGAACTGCGCGCGCCGGTAGGCCTGGCCCTTGGAGCGGATGAGCACGTCGCCGCCCTCGGTGCGGACGTTGCCGGCGGAGATATCCAGCGAACTGCGCTGCACGGCCTGGGCGATATCCGCCAGGGTCAGGTTGAACTCGCGCAACCGGTCCTGGGACGCTTCAATGCTGATTTCATATTTCCTGACCGCGTCCAGCCGGACCTGCGTCACCCCGCCGATGCGCAACAGGTCGTCGCGCACCTGCTCGGCGATACTGCGGATTTCCCCTTCGCTGTAGTCACCGGCAACGACCACCGAGATGACCGTGTACGTGCGTTGCGCCAGGCTGACCACCGGTTTCTCCGTATCGGCGGGGAAGGTGTTGATGGAATCGACCCGGTTCTTTATGTCGTTGAGCAACTCGCGCGGCTCATAGTCCGAATCCACCTCTATGCTGACCGTGGTGCTGCCTTCGACGGAACGGCTGGTGATCCGGTCGATGCCTTCGAGGTCCTGGACCGCTTCCTCGATGCGGATGGCGACACCCAGTTCAATGTCCTCGGGCGTGGCGCCGCGCAGGGGCACGAATACACTGATAATATCCGGCTCGATCTCCGGAAACATATCCAGCTTCAGCCATGAATTAAGCGAATAAAGCCCGCCGACGATGATGCTGAACAGCAACAGGTTGGCGGCAACGTGGTTTCTGGCGAACCAGTCGATCATGCTTTATTGCCGGAAGGGGACGGATTTTGGGGTCAGAGTAAAATCCTCGTTATCCCGGTCGGTGGCGGGATTCGTGGTGATTTTACTCTGACCCCTGGATTGGGGTTTCAAGGGGACGGACCCCTGCCTACAACATGCAGGGGCATGTTTTAAATCCGTCCCCGGATACCGGGCCGTCATTCCGACCTGGGCCTGCGACTGCTTCGATACGGTCACGCGCACCCCTGAAGTGACCTGTCCGAGCGGGGTCAACACCAGCAGATCACCCCCGTCCAGGCCGCCGGCAATCAATGCCTCCTCCTGGTTCTGCCAGGCGACATCAATCTCACGGCGCTGCAGGACGCCGTCCACGACGACATAGACGTAACCACCCTGGTATATGGCCTGACCCGGGATCACCAGGGCATCCTGCATCTGCCTGCCGGCCAGTTCGGCGGTCACGTACTGCCCGATCTTTAACGGGGTTTTGCCAAGGGCCTGCACGCCGAAGGGATCATCGACCTGCGCGACCACGTGCAACTGCCTGGCGCGGTCATCGATGGCGCTTTCCGTGCGCACCACCCTGCCCTGCCATTCGGCGCCCGTTGCCAGTTCGGAATGAATCGTGACCTGCGGCCCGTCAGTGAGTTCGTCGTCGTCGAAGCGGTAGTCCTCCGGCAGGTCGATAAAGGACAGGTCGCGATTGCGCAGCGGCAGGCGGATCTCGACCAGGTCGACGGCGTAAATCTCCGCCAGCGGCGAGTTCTTGTTGACCACCTGCCCCTGGTCGACCTGTTTGGTCAACACGCGGCCGGCATAGGGCGCGATAATGTTGGTGCGCTCGAGTTCCAGGCGCGCCTTGTCCAGCGCCGATTCTGCCGAGATGACCCGGGCTTCGGCCGCCAGCAATTGCGGCTTGCGCAACACCAGGGGCGGCGCTTCGCCCCGGTTGCCGAGACGGTTCCAGTCCTCCAGCGCCTGGGCGGCCCGCGCCTTCTCCTGGGCCAGCGCCTGTTTTGCGTCCAGCAGGGTCGCTTCGGCGATCTTTACGTTGGCGAGGTAATCCCTCTGGTCGATGTTGAGCAGCACTTCGCCTTTCTCGAAAAAACCGCCGTCTCTCAGGCTGTCGTTGATGGCAGTGATCTCGCCGAAGACCTGTGCTACCAACGTGCTCTGCGTGCGCGGCTGCACCGTGCCGTAGCTTTGCAGGTTTACCTGGTACGGCTCCCGCGCCAGCTTCAGCACGTCCACGCTGAGCTGCGGTCCCGGGGGCGCCGCCTGCCGGTCCGCCTGCGGCGGGTTGCGCAGCACCAGGTAAGCCAGGCCGATGAGTACGGCAAGAATGATGATTGGCGTTAATTTTTTCATGTGCTGAATTGAGGAAAAGGTATCCGGGGACAGATTTGAAACCTGTCCCCGTTTTTCTTACTCAAAGCCGCCTCCCAGGGCCAGGTATAAGCTGATCCTGTTCTGTAATAACTGGTTGCGCAACTCGATAACCCCCGATTGTATATCAAAAGCGCGGCGCTGCGCCTCCAGCGCCGTTGTATATGGGACCAGGCCGCGCTGGTATTGTTCAAATGCCAGGGTCAGCCCGGTCACGGCATTTTTTTCCGCGGCCAGGGTGACGCGGTAGCGGGTCTGCAACGAGCGGTTGCGGCTGAGGGTGTTTTCCACCTCGGAAAAAGCCTGGTACAGGCGGTCCAGGTAACTGTTCTCGGCCTGGACCAGCCGGGCCCTGGCCTGCTGCTCCTGCGCCTTGAGCCGGCCGGCGTTGAACAGGGGCTGGGTCAGGTTTCCCAGCACCGACCAGGCCAGCGCAGTGCCGTTCAGCAGGCTGGTGAGGTCGCCGGAGACGTCGTTGGCCGACGCCACCATGGTGATGCGCGGGAAGCGCTGCTTGTGCGCGATCGCGACCGCGGCGTCACCGGCCAGCAGGTTCATCCAGGCCTGCTGCAGGTCCGGCCTGCGGCTGACGAGCTCCGAGGGCAGTCCCGCCGGAATGGGCGCTTCGATAACCGGAAGCGACCTGGCCGTTTCCAGGCTGCCGTCCGGGTAATCCCCCAGCAGCAACTGCAGGGCCGTACGGTTCTCCGCCAGCGCCTGTTCCTGCGCGGCAATACGGGCGCGTTCCTGGTCCGTGATGGTGCGGGCCAGGTAAATGTCCAGCGCCCCGGTCAGGCCCTGGTTGTAGGCGCTCTCGATGATGTCCAGGTCTTCCTCCAGGTTTGCCAGCCGCTCGCGCAACAATACCAGCAGTTCCCCGGCGCCGACAACGTTGAACCAGGCGCGCGCCACCCTGCCCGCCAGCCGGCGGCGGTTGTCCTCATAACGGGCCTGCGCGGCCAGCAGGTTCAGGCTTGCCTGTTTCTCTATGTCCCTGAGCTTGCCCCACACGTCGGCTTCCCAGGTCAGGTCCACGCCGAGCTCGAAGTTGCTGGAGGTGCGCGTGATCCCGAACTGGTTGCTGATGACGCGCCGGCGCGAGGGGCCGAACGACAGGGACAGTTCCGGGAGCCGGGGCGCGCCGCTGATGATGACGGCCTGCTGCGCGGCTTCCACGTCCGCGGCAAGTTGCGCCAACTGGTAATTCCGTTGCACGGCAACATCCACCAGGCCGCTGAGCTCCGCATCGCCCAGTTGCGCCAGCCAGCCGTCCCTGACGGCGTCGTATTCGGCCTCTCCGCTCCAGCTATCCGGCAGGTCCCGGTCCGTGACGTCGGGCGAAATGGCAGAGACGGCGCACCCGGCAAGGAGCAGGACTGCGCAGAGGGCGGACAGTTGTGAGATGAGTTTCTTCAGCGTCGCATTATCCCGTACAAAACGATATTTATTGTAACTGGTATTAAAGTATAATGGTAACTACTCACCCCCACTCGTCCTTCCTGCACTGCTCCTCGTTCGTCATTCCCGCGCCCCCCTCCGTCATTCCCGCGCAGGCGGGAATCCAGTGAAAAAAACGTCCCGAAGGGACACGTTATAAGGTGTCGCAAGCGACCCGTTTAACAGACTGGATTCCGGCCTTCGCCGGAATGACGAAGGGAGCGCGGGACGAACAGGGGGGTGAGTAGTTACGTATAATGGTAACTACTCACCCCCACTCGTCCTTCCTGCACTGCTCCTCGTTCGTCATTCCCGCGCCCCACTCCGTCATTCCCGCGCAGGCGGGAATCCAGTGAAAAAACCTGTCCCGGCGGGACACCTTATAACGTGTCGCCTGCGGCGACTATGTTATTGACTGGATTCCTGCCTTCGCAGGAATGACGAACGGCGCACCCCTCGCGCCCACCTTACAAAGTGGCCTATTTGCAAGGTGAATTCAACATACAAATGACGAACAGGGGGGTGAGTGGTTACGTATAATGAATATATGAATGTGAACTACACTGCCATCATTAAACAACAAGACAATTGTTGGATCGGCTGGATTGAAGAAGCGCCCGGTGTAAACTGCCAGGAATTGACTCGTGAGGAACTCCTGGAGTCATTAACCATCACATTGAGGGAAGCGCTTGAACTCAACCGCAAGGATGCGCGCCATGCTGCCGGTGAGAGGTACGAGGAACTTAATATCGCTGTATGAAGCGGCGTAGTGTTACGCTGGCTTGACACGTCCCTGTTCATCTTTGATTAGACTGGCGCCGACGTGGTGTTTTTCACGCTTACTTGCAAGCGTTGTCCGATGGCCCCAAGGGCAGCGTCCATCTGGTCGAGCCGGGAACGGTGCTGAACGTCCAGTACACGATCGACCTGGGGCAGATGCCAGCTGAGACGTCGCGCCAATTCCGCTTTCCCGACCCCTTGCTCCCTCATGCCCTGGTAGAGAGCTAATTTGACCGCGGTGAGCGTTGGCAGTGTAACAAGAATTTTGCCTCGGGATGGCTTTGGAATGTCCTGGCCCGTATGGATGCGGGCCGCGATTGCTTCTTCAAGCGCATCGGCAGCCCTGGCTAAGGCTTCATTGCGATCATCACCGAAAGTTGTAAGCTCCGGGAAATCAGGAGACGTCGCCAGCAGGGTGTTTTCATCATTTTCAAGTTTGATCGGGTAGGAAAGCATCATATTAACCCCAGGTCTTTCTTAATCTTCGCAACGAGTTTCGGACCGAGTTCCTTGCGGGAACCGTGCATCGGCAGTTGCGAGATCCGGTCGCCGAGTCGGACGGTGATATGCCCACTTCCACCTTTGTGTGTATGAAAAGTACAGCCGCGTTTTTTGAGCCACCGTCGAAGTTCATTTGCATTCACGTCTACAAGAATAGACAACAGACCTGTTAATGTCAACAGAAATGTTGTGCTTACCCGGTGGCCTGATACGGAACAGTCACCAGGGACTGTACCAGATCGGGGAGCTCCAGGCGCGTTCCTGGATGGTGAGGTCAACGTCGTCGAACGGTTCCGTATTTTCCCGTATGGCTTCCCAGGCGCTCCAGCGGCAACTGGGATTCTCAAGCGCCCTGACATAATAAAATGCAGGTTGGTCCCTGTTGAAATCCGGGTCCCGCCACAGGGCTTTCAGTTCCGCCGCGCCCTTGCCGGCGCTGACGCTGCAATCGTTCACATTAACGCCGGCGCCGTTGTCGGGACAGCGGTGCGTAACCGGGTCGGGAGTCAGGCCGTCGGAACAGGCTGCGTCATAGACCTGTTCCCTGCTCCCGTCCTGTTCGAGCCAGCCCTTGATAACCTGCATGCGCTGCAGGTTGACCCCTTCCGGGTCCTTCATTGCCCAGAGGATGAAGCCCGGCGCCGTTGCCTTGCCTGCCGCCGGCAGGTCGGCGCCCATGGTCACCCCTTTGCCATAGCCAAGGGCTACCAGATCGGTATTCATGTCGATAGCATCCGGAAAATCCCACCCGGCAAAAAAGCGCACGGTGATGCGCGTGCCGCTGGTGGCAAAGGTTTCCCGGCGTTGCAGCGCGGCGAATATGGCGGCGCGGGTATTCTGTTCCGCCCACACGCCGGCCAGTCCGCCGGATCCCAACACACGGCTCGCGGCGAATTCCTTTATCGGAGGTTGGCCCGCGCGCCGCGCCGGGGCGCCGTCTTCAAACCCGTGATGGCCCTGGTAATTGGACTCGTCGGTGCCGCCGGGCGTGCCGTTATGGGTGTCGGTGCTGCCGATAAAGCCAAGCCTGTACGGATTCACGTCCAGTTGCCGCTCCAGTTCCAGGCCCAGTTTCAGGGCGTTGCGCACGTAGTTGCCGGGCGCCAGGCAACCCTTAGACGGGTCACTGCCGGTACAGACCTGCACACAGTCTTCATCCGTGTTTCCCGCCCCGCACAGCGGACGGCGTTCAAACTTCTCGAAATCGCACAATTCATCCACCGTGCCCACCCCGGTGTGGCATTCCGATTCACCCTTGGCCTGGATGATCTCCACCAGGGGTTCGGTCCTGCTTCGCAGCTTCGCCCACTGTGGGCTGAGCGGGCTGCCGTCCTCTTTCAAAGCGGGGAACTGCCGGCCGTTGCTCTGGTTGGAATTATGCGGTATCGCCAGGACTTCGCAGGGGGCGGCACAGGTTTCGTGCAACTGCTTCCATAATTGTTCCGGTGTATTCGCCTCAAAATAACTGACGGGCAATACCGGAACCCGGTCATTGCCGTAAATGACGTTCCTGTGCATGTTATTGCCGTGTGTATTCCCGGTCCACTCGTAACCCACAAAGGTGGTGAACACGCCCGGACGGTTAAATTCATGGGCTATATCCTGTAATTCCCGCCAGGTCGATTTTGCCTGCGCCAGGCAACGGGCAGCGTCCGCGCCGCACAGTTCGGGCTCGCGTTGCGGGTCCGGGGACACCACGTCGCGAATTATCAAGTCCCGGTATATCTTCTCTATCAGGCGCTCCTGCCCCGCCTCATTCCGGATGTCACGGCAAATCTCCAATGGGTACGCGGCGCTGGATTCATCGGTGCAGAGCGGCAGTTCACCCAGGTACTCCGCATGGTCCGTCACTGCCGTAAAATCAAGGGGCCGGTCTATCCGCACCTCCCTGCCGCCGGACAGGACAACCTCTTCGCCCAGGGCAAAACGGTAGGCTTCACGGGGACCGACACGATTGAAATTGACATAGCTGTCCAGCGACCAGGATGAATGCACATGCAGGTCGCCGAAGAACGGGAAGCGTTGAACTCCCTCCTGCGCAGACAGCGCCACCGGTAAGAGAAGGAATATTATCCGCAGATTAGCGCAGATTAGCGCAGATGATTTATGAGTTTTTTTCACAGGGATAAATAGCCAAACCGACAGACATAAGAAGCCATTTTATAATTTTTTTGTAACTACTCACCCCCACTCGTCCTTCCTGCACTTCTCCTCGTTCGTCATTCCCGCGCGCGCCCCGTCATTCCCGCGCAGGCGGGAATCCAGTGAAAAAAACGTCCCGAAGGGACACGTTATTAAGGTGTCGCAAGCGACCCGTTTAACAGACTGGATTCCGGCCTTCGCCGGAATGACGAAGGGAGCGCGGGCCGAACAGGGGGGCGAGTAGTTACATTTTTTTATTGCATAACTCACGGGCAACGTATAACAAAATAAAATTAATCTGCGCTAATCTGCGTCATCTGCGGATTATCTTTTCTGCGGATAGCCGGCTTCGAATTCATCAAAGCGCCGTTCCAGTTCCGCCTGTAACTTGGCTTTTTCGTTGCGGAACATGAACTCAAGGCAGGTCTCGACCTTGTCTTCATCCAGTTCTTCACCGCCGGCGGGTCCGGCGCGGCCGTAATCGCACTGGTCTGTGATTTTGCCCGTATAAGTCGATTCCAGCAGGCTCTTCCCCGGCAGAAAACTGTAGGCCAGGGCGTTGCGGGACAGGTACTTGAGATCGTTATAGCTGAGTTTGTAGGTTTCCACCGCGCGCTGGTATTCGTGGGTCAGGTCGATGCGGGCGACGCCTTCATCGTCCGTCGACAGGGCAACAGGCACGTTGTATTTCATGTACGCCCGGATCGGATGCCGGTCGCCGGTTATGCCCAGGATGACCTCGCTGCTGGTCAGGTTGATTTCGACCAGGATGCCCTGTTCGGCCATGCGTTGCATGAGTTGCGTTGCCTGCGGGTCATAAAGAATATCGGTGCCGTGACCGATGCGCCGGGCGCCGGCGAGGTCCAGCGCCGCCCGGATATGCCAGCCCAGGTGTTCGGGCGGCGCCAGGCCCAGGTCAACCTCTCCGGCATGCAGCGTGATGCCGTCCTTCGCCGCAGGGAAATGTCCCGCCAGTTCCCCGATCATTTCCATCTGCCAGCGGTAGTCCCTGAGGGTGACGGGGTTGTCTTCGGGCGCCACGAAGTTCAGGCCCACGTAGCGCGGGTCTTTTTCGATGAGATGGTAAGCCAGCAGGGTCTGGGCCAGCACCTGCGGGCGCGGGAACGTCCGGATCACCTGGGCCAGGTAGCGGACGGTCACGCCGCAACCGGCGTCCGCGTGTTCCCGCCCGCAGGCCAGGACTGTGCGCCATTGCTGTTCAATGGCGTCCAGCCTGAGGATTGTCGCAGCCGCCAGCGCCTCGATCCCGGGGTGACGGATTAATTCCGGCAGGGGCCGGCCGGGGTCAAATTCCGCGCCGTCCGCCGCCAGTTGCCGGGCCTGTTCCATGCCCCAGGACTGCAACAGTTCCAGGTAGATCACGTTCTGGCGGGCGGAGCGGGCGCTCGATTCGGCCAGCATGTGGCCCTCGCGGCCGACGCCCGCGGGGACGAAGCGCCGGAACGTCGAGAAAAACTGGTCGTGGCCGGATACTTCGCGCCGTTCATAGTTGCGTATCGAGAATGCGTCGATGATACGGTTCACCACGTCCGCATCATAACGGACAGCACTGACCGCGGGCCGGCCCGCCTGCGCATCACAGGGGGGAAACGTGACCATGTAGCTTTCCAGGTCTATGCACTTGCCGTCCTCGGCGGCCCAGCGGATGTAGCTTTCCGCATAGATGGCGCCGTCCAGGTGGTTGTGCAGCTCGCCCCCCTTGGGAAACGCGTACAGGAAATGCCTCAGTAACGCCGGGTCGCGACGCGCCGTTTGAAAATACAGCCGGGCGTCCAGTTCCGCAGCCGTGACGGCGCCGTTTCCGGTAATGATGAACAATGCCAGTAATGCCAAAGTGAAGGATTGCGCTGATTTCATTTTGCCTTAACCCCGTTTTCCCGTAATCTTATAACAACTCCATTGCAGGATCATGATAAACAATGAAAGGCTACACCGTCATGCCGGGCTTGACCCGGCATCCAGTAATACAAAGGGTCGCCCTTCGGGCGACACAGTGCTCCACTGGATTCCGGCCTTCGCCGGAATGACGTGCCGAGAGAACGTGAAATGACGATGAGTTACGCGGGACGAGGAGGGACGCGCGGATTCCGAGTGACTGCCCTGACTCTCGGGACATACACACTGGATAACTTCGTATGCAGTTTCTGATGAGTTTTGTCGGGATGGCGGTGATAATCGGCCTGGCCCTGCTGCTGTCCGAAAACCGGCGCGCGATCCGGTTGAAAACCGTTGTCCCCGCGTTCCTGACACAGGCCGCGATTGCCTGCCTCATTCTTTATTTCCCGCCGGGCCAGGCATTCCTCAACACCATGGTGGCGGGCGTACAGAACGTGATCGATTACGGCCGCGTGGGCAGCGAGTTCGTGTTCGGCGACCTGGCCAGGCAGGAAGGAGGTTTTTCCGTCGCATTCCACCTGTTGCCGGTGATCATCTTCTTTTCCGCGCTGATGTCCACCCTGTATTACCTGGGCATCATGCAGAAAATGGTGACCATACTGGGCGGCGGCATACACAGACTGCTCGGCACCAGCAAGACCGAATCCATGTGCGCGGTCGCCAACATATTCATCGGCCACAGCGAATCGCCGCTGGTCATCCGGCCCTACCTGAAGGACCTGACCCGGTCGGAACTGTTCGCGGTGATGACCAGCGGCATGGCCGCCATCTCCGGGGCAATCATGGCGGCCTACGCGGCCATGGGGATTAACCTGGGCTACCTCATCGCGGCCAGTTTCATGGCCGCGCCCGGCGGCCTGTTGATGGCGAAAATCATCAAGCCGGAGACCGAACGCCCGGAACAGGATATAGAGCACGTTCAGTTCAGCGGCCCGGGGAAAGTGGTGAATATCTTTGAAGCCATCGGCAACGGCACCATCGACGGGCTGAAGCTGGCGGCCAACGTCGGCGCCATGCTGATCGCGTTCGTGGCCATGATCGCCTTGATCAACGGACTGCTGGGCGGGGTCGGCGGCTGGTTCGGGTATGAAGGGCTGACCCTGCAAGGCATTCTTGGCAAGCTGCTGGCGCCCCTGGCCTGGCTGATCGGCGTGCCCTGGGAAGAGGCCGCCGCGGCCGGCAGCCTGATCGGGCAGAAATTCATCATGACCGAATTTATCGCCTACCTGAGTTTCAGCGAGATCAGTGCTACCCTGAGCCCGCACACCCAGGTCATCGTCACCTTCGCCCTGTGCGGCTTCGCCAACCTGACCTCCATCGCCATCCTGCTGGGCGGCATAGGCAGCCTGGTCCCCGAACGGCGCCAGGACATCGCCGCGCTGGGCTTCATGTCCGTGCTGGCCGGCACCTTGTCCAACCTGATGAGCGCGGTGCTGGCAGGCCTGTTCGTCTCCCTGCTGGTGTAAATCCACTGATTTCTCGCCCTGTCCACTGGCACAGTACCCGGGTTCCGTTTTATTGCGATTACGGACAGGGTATAATCGTCAGCCGGGACAATATTAATCAGCCTGACATTGATCTTATGAATGATAAGAAAGTGATTGAATCGAACTCAGAGGTAATGAGCGGGGCCGTTGTTTTCTGCGGCACCCGTGTGCCATTTCAGACAATGATGGACTATCTTGAAAGTGGCGAAAACCTGAATACCTTTCTTGAAGACTTTCCGACCGTCAGCCGTGAACAAGCAATCATGGCTCTTGAACAGGCAAAATATGCATTGACCAATGAAATTGCTGCTTGATGAATCGGTTCCTAAACGACTTAAAACTGATTTATCAGAATTCGACGTAAAAACTGTTCCCGAAATGGGATGGGCCGGAAAAAGCAATGGTGAGTTACTTCAACTGGCGTCAACTGAATTCGCCTTTTTTATTACAGTAGATAAAAATCTGCAATATCAACAGGTTATAAGTAATTATAATATCGCAGTTGTTGTATTGGATGCTGTTTCCAACAAATACGAGGAGTTAGCCGTATTAATGCCTGCTTTAATCGATAAAATAAATGTTCTTGAAAAGGGGGAAATCCATACCATTATCTTTGAAGATGAATTTAATGGCCAGAGTTCAATTAATGATACCGGATGAAGACCTTAGCCTGTTCGTCAAGCAGGCGCATAAAGAGGGAATTACTCTGAGCGCGTGGTTGCGCGCCGCGGCGCGTGAGCGGTATGAACGGCAATCACAAGTCCAGCCGTTTGAATCCGTCGCAGACCTTGAAGCTTTCTTCGCTGAGTGCGACAAACTGGAACCCACCGAAACGGAGCCTGATTGGGAGCAACATCTCGCTGTCATAAATGAAGCTCGCAGGCTATGAGTACGCCACACATCAATGCCGAACCCGGTGACTTTGCGGAAACCGTGCTGATGCCGGGGGACCCGCTACGGGCAAAGTTTATTGCGGAAAATTTCCTGGAGAACCCACGTCTGGTGACCGACGTCAGGGGGATGCTGGGTTTTACCGGCAGCTACAAGGGGCAGGCCCTGTCGGTCATGGGCCATGGAGTCGGGATACCCTCCTGTTCCCTGTATTGCACTGAACTGATCAACGAGTTCGGCGTGAAACGGCTGATCCGGGCCGGCAGTTGCGGCAATGTAAACGAATCGGTGAAACTGCGGGATATCATTATCGCCATGGGGGCCTGTACCGATTCCAAGGTGAACCGCATTCGTTTCAGGGGCCATGATTTTGCCGCCATTGCGGATTACCGGTTATTGCGTTCTGCGGTAACTGTCGCCGGGCAGAGGGGGCTTTCCTTCCACGTGGGCAACATCTTCTCCAGCGACCTGTTCTATACGCCGGAACCGGAGATCTTCGCGCTGATGAAAAAATACAACGTGCTGGGCGTGGAAATGGAGACCGCCGGCATTTACGGCCTGGCCGCGGAACTCGGCGCCCGGGCACTGGCGATCTGTACGGTCAGCGACCATATTACCAACAATGAGAGGTTGACCGCTGAAGAGCGGCAATCGGGCTTCACGGATATGATCGAGCTTGCCCTGGACACAGCCGTAGCTGACAGCACCAATAAGGAATAAATTTGGTAACTACTCACCCCCCTGTTCGTCCCGCGCTCACGATGAGAGATACTAACACAATCGGCATAGATTTAGCTTCGTCATTCCGGCGAAGGCCGGAATCCAGTCTGTTAAACGGGTCGCTTGCGACACCTTATAACGTGTCCCTTTGGGACGTTTTTTTTACTGGATTCCCGCCTGCGCGGGAATGACGGGGGGCGCGCGGGAATGACGAACGAGGAGAAGTGCAGGAAGGACGAGTGGGGGTGAGTAGTTACAAAATTTGTTTACTGGAATCCCGCCTGCGCGGGAATGACAGATACGCACGCAGTTGTCGAATTTCCAGCTATATGGAATCCCGCCTGCGCGGGAATGACAACCTTCTGCTTCGTCATTCCGGGCTTGTCCCGGAATCCAGTAGATTACCGTGTCGCCGGAGGCGACACTTTATTACTCTGGATATCAGAAGATAATTTTCACGCTTGAACTGGCGCCCAGGCGGGTGGCGCCCGCCTCTATCATCCTGCAGGCAGTCTCGTAGTCCCTGATCCCGCCGCTGGCTTTCACGCCGACGTCCGGCCCCACCGCGGCGCGCAGCAGCCTGACGTCCGCCCCGGTGGCCCCGCCACGGCTGAAACCGGTGGACGTCTTGACGAAACCGGCGCCTGCGGCGACACAGACCTCGCAGGCCCGCAGTTTTTCCGCGTCGGTCAGCAGGCAGGTCTCCAGGATCACCTTGACGAGTTTCCCCCCGGCGCTTTTCACTACACTTTCCACATCAAAACCGACCTTTTCCCAGTCTCCCGCTTTAGCCGCGCCGATGTTCATCACCATATCAACCTCATCGGCGCCGCGCCGGACTGCCAGGTCCGTCTCGTACGCTTTCACGTCCGGTTCGCTCATGCCGGCGGGAAAGCCTGCTACCGTGCAGACCCTGACCGGCGACCCGGCCAGTCTGTCACGGGCCATGCTGACGAAAACCGGCGCGACACAAACGGAATAAAACCCGTGCTCGATCGCTTCCCGGCACAGCCCTTCCACCATTTCCGGCGTGGCGTCGGGCGCGAGCAGGGTATGGTCGATGATCCGGGCGATGTCTGTTACTGGGATTTTCATCGGGATATATGGATATATGGGGTCAGAGTAAAATCCTCATTATCCGGGTCGATGGCAGGATCGGTGGTGATTTTACTCTGACCCCTCGGATGCACGGACTCAGAACAGCTTGTCCGTCAGGACGCCGCCGTCGACGACCAGGTCGATACCCGTTATCCACTTGCTTGCGGCAGAGACCAGGAACAGGCAGGCGTTGGCGACGTCCTCCGCCTGACCTACGCTGCGCAGCGCGGCGGCCTGTTCGTACCTGGCCACCCCTTCCGGCCAGCCCTCGTCCAGTCCTTCCCGCCAGATGAGGCCGGGCGATACCGCGTTGACGCGGATGTCATGGACGCCCAGTTCCCTGGCCGCGCCGCGGGTGAACATCACCACCGCGCTCTTGGCCGCGCAATAATGGCTGTGCATATCCAGCACGCCGGCGGCGGCAATCGAGGCGATGTTGACGACCGCGCCGCCACCTCCCTGTTCCGTGATACGCCTGGCGAAAGCCTGGGTGCATAACATCACGGAACGCACATTGGCATCCATCATCAGTTCATATTCGTCTTCGCTGATGTCCAGGAACGCCGAAGTCGGGTAGACCCCGGCATTGTTGACCAGTATATCCACCCCGCCGGTCTCACTGCCGGCGGCGTCAAACAACCGTTCTATATCGGCCTTGCCGGTAACATCGGCGTGGACCGCGCCGGCGCTTCCTCCCGACTGTTCAATCTGCTCCTTCAACGCAAGCGCGCCCGCCTCGCTGGAGCGGTAATGAATGCATACGTGGGCGCCTGCCCGCGCCAGTACCCGGCATATCGCCGCGCCGATACCGCCCGCCCCGCCCGTGACCACGGCCGTGTTACCACTAAGATCCATTAGATTATTCAACGTTTCCGACATATCTGTGACTCCAGGTTGAATTCAATATAACATTAGTGTTCTGAACAATGAATCGATAACTTCAACGTACCAACAGTCAGTCAGTTCAATGTCAAAATCAGAAGAGTTAAAAGAACGCATCAGTTATCTTAAGGGAATATTGAATGTACTTCTTGGTATAGTGGTACTGATTGCAGGTGGTTTAGCCAACTTGTATCGTAACTACTCACCCCCCTGTTCGTCCCGCGCTCCCTTCGTCATTCCGGCGAAGGCCGGAATCCAGTCTGTTAAACGGGTCGCTTGCGACACCTTATAACGTGTCCCTTTGGGACGTTTTTTTCACTGGATTCCCGCCTGCGCGGGAATGACGGGAGGCGCGCGGGAATGACGAACGAGGAGAAGTGCAGGAAGGACGAGTGGGGGTGAGTAGTTACCTTGTATCTTAAAAACCAGGTAAACGAAGTTTTCTGGTACGGGTACGGATGTGTTATTATCATACTGTTCTGTTGCTTTAAAGTTGCTCAGAAAATTGAAGAGCACTTGTGCGAATCAGGGAGGTTATGATGGCTGCAGCAGCATTATTATTTTTCCCCGTTTTATTTTGTGCGGTAATAACATACGTTGCATTTAAAGTAGGCTGAAGCCTGATAAAACGTGGCCGGCGCCTGTTAAAACGGATGAGACCCCACGAGTACGAGGCTAAAAAGGCGTTACCCTGGAAAATATAACTGCTGAAATTTTGGTCCACAAATTAGGTCTTGAAATACTCCCGGTTGAGGGGGGATACTTCAGGCAGACCTACAAGGCGGATGAAACCGTGGCCGCGCCCGCGCCCGATCTGGAACAACCGTTGCTGAAACCGCGTTCCACCGCAATCCTCTACCTGCTCTCAGCGGACCCGGACTCCTTCTCGGCGATACACAGGTTACCCACGGACGAGATCTATCATTTCTACCTCGGAGACCCGGTTGAATTGCTCCTGCTCCGACAGGAAGGTGAAAGCGAAGTCGTCACCCTGGGGCATGAGGTACTGAACGAACAGCATGTCCAGTTTGCCGTCCCTGCCGGCGTGTGGCAGGGGTCCCGTCTCGTGCCGGGAGGCGAATTCGCGCTTATGGGCACCACCATGGCGCCCGGTTTTGTCGATACGGATTACGTCCCCGGAGACAGGGATACCCTGCTCGAACGCTTCCCTGAAAGGGCCGAACTGATCAGGTTGCTGACACGCTGACCCGGGCTGGCGGGAACATGCTTGATCCTTGCCGGAAATATCGTTATGCTGCAACCATTATGCAAGCAAACCAGAATCAATGGTGGTGGCCGACCATCCTGAGGTGGATGCCGGCTTAACCTGTATTGCTTAAAGTCTGGACCCACCTCTCAGCCAGGGGTGGGTTTTTTTATGCCTGTTCCCCTGGAGGAACAACCAGGGGGAACCCATGAAACCGCCCTTTGACATAGCAGCCGATCTCGATACGCCGGTATCGGCATTTCTGAAACTGAAGCCGCTTGGCGCGCGTTTCCTGCTGGAAAGCGTGGAGCGCGGCGAACAGGTGGCGCGTTTTTCCTTCCTGGGACTGGGCAGTGTACTGGACCTGCATCTCGACCCCCGGGTTCTGATCTTGAACGGTCAAACGCGTTCCGCACCTTCCGGCCGCGCCGAGGTGCTGGCCGCGTTGCGGGAGGGGCTACAGGCTGCGCCGGAATTATCCCCCCAGGTGGAAGAGATCCCGTTCCAGGGCGGCCTGGTGGGCTACGCCGATTTTGACCTGATCCATGAACTGGAACAGTTTCCCGACAATACGATTGCCAGGGATTATCATCCCCGGGCCGCATACATGGCCCCGCGCTCCATGCTCGTGTTCGACCACCTGACCCGGCGGGTGGCGCTGCTCCATGCCGGGCCGGAATCGGAACGGCTGGCCTTGCAGAAAGAGATCAGCGCGGCCTTGCGCGGCCCGGTCCCGGCGCCCACCTCCAGGGACACCTGTTCAATAGCGAAGGCAAGCCTGTCCCGGAACGACTATATGCAACTGGTCTATGACGCCAAGCAAAAAATACGCGACGGCGATATCTTTCAGATCGTCCTGGCCAACTGCTTTTCCGGCGAATGTGACATCGATCCCTTCACCGTTTACCGGGCCTTGCGCCTGATCAACCCGTCGCCATATATGTACTATATCGAGATAGGCGAGCGTACGATAGCCGGTTCCTCGCCCGAAGCCATGGTGAAGTTGCAGGACGGCATGGCGGCGCTGCGGCCTATTGCCGGCACCCGACCGCGCGGACAGAACACCGGGGAGGACCGGGAACTGGAACGGGGCCTGCTCAATGATTCCAAGGAGATTGCCGAACACGTCATGCTGGTGGACCTGGCGCGGAACGACCTGGGACGCATCGCGGCGACCGGCTCGGTACGGGTCGAGCCTTACCTGTCCATCGAACGCTACAGCCACGTCATGCACATCGTCAGCGGCGTCTGCGGCACGCCGCGCCCAGGCAGGGACGCGTTTGATTTATTCGCCGCGTCCTTCCCCGCCGGCACCCTGGTAGGCGCTCCCAAGATCCGCGCCATAGAACTGCTGAACGGCTTCGAACCGGTGCGCCGCGGGTTATACGGCGGCACTGTGGGCTATTTCGACCATTACGGCAACATGGACCAGGCCATCGCGATACGCACCATCATCTTCGAGAACGGCAGCTACAGCTACCACGCCGGCGCCGGCATCGTGGCCGACAGCGACCCGGCGACGGAATACGACGAGGTCCTGGCGAAGAGCGCAGCAATGCGCCAAGCCCTCACCCTATCTGCGGAAGGCTTCTAAACCATTAAACACCGTCGGATGAAAGACGGCGGGACAGTATTTGTAAGAATGTCGCCAGCCAGGATGGCTGGCGATAAAGCGTACATGGATGTATTCACAGCGTGTCTGGAAAATACTGTCCCGCCGTCTTTCATCCGACTCATTATTAAATCGAAATCAACCGTCCCCCTGCGCGACTCTCCCCTGCCACTCTTCCTGGGTGATGATCCCGCCCTCCTTCTCCGCACGCCCCTGGTCCCTGGCCGGCAGAACTCCCTGGATCATATCAATATGCTTCCAGCCCGCCAGCGGCGTCGCACATTCGGTCCTGGGTACGTATTTTGATGGGTCGACCTTCTGATACTTGTGCACGTAACGCGGACAGTTGACAAAGATCTCCGATACCCTGACCCTGACGATCAGGTCCGCCTCCTTGTACAGGTCCATGGCAGGATCATCGTCGTGAAGCGTGGCCTCGCCCTGCAACCGCAACCGGTGCGGGACCTCGAAACTGATGAACAACATGCCGATATTCGGGTTGCCCCTGATATTCCCCATGGACAGGAACATGCCGTTGCCGTCGTAGCTGGGAAACACGACAGTCGTGTTGTCCACCACCTTGACGAAGCCCGGGTCGCCGCCCTTGTAGGACACGGTGGGCCTGCCCTTGTGGTCCACCGAGCTCAGGAAGAACATGTCCCGGCTTTCGATGAAATCCTTGTGCGGGCCGACCACTTCCGTTTCCATTGCAACTTTCTCGATAGCATCGGCCAGGCGCAGGGAATCAAACTGTTCCTGCAATGCCCGGTGGTTGTCACCATATAGTCGACTCATAATCATTTCCTCGTTGTTTCATATTTGTTGTTATGCCGTCACCGGCAACAGGCTGTCCTCGCCGGCGCATACTTTCCTGATCACCCGGTATGCAATGATGCCGGCAATGATGTTGCCGGCAGCGGCGCCCGCGAACATGCCTGTTATTCCCCAGATCAGGCCGCCAATATAAGCCAGCGGCAGGTACAAGGCAATCAGCCTGATGATGATCAGGAACAGGCCGAGCCTGGGGCGCCTCAGCACGTTAAGCGAAACCATGACCAGGACCACCACGGAATGGGCGCCGTAGGTCAGCGGCAATATGTAGATGAAGGTATTGATCACCCGGACCACGTCGGGGTCGCTGCTGAACGCGGGGGCGATCCGGGGCGAGAGCGCCAGCAACAGGACATAGACGGCGATTTGAAAGACGATACTGAACTTCAGACAACCGAACAATGCCCGGTGGGCGCGCTCCCCCTTGCCGGCCCCCAGGTTCTGGCCGATAAACATGGGCAGGGTGGCGGACAGGGCAAAAACAACCATCAGGCATATAGTCTCAATGCGCGCGCCGACCCCGAAACCGGCAACGGCTTCGGCCCCGAAACCGGCGATCATCGCGGTCATGATGGCCGCGGCAAACGGGGTCATCATGTTGGCAAGCGTGGCCGGGACGCCGATTTGCAGCAACTCCTCCCAGTTGTCCCGTATATGGCGCAGGCGCGGCAGGGTAAAGAGCAGGAGTCTTTCCCGCGTTGCCAGGATACAGACCGCGACGACGGCCACGGTTGTCGCGGCGATGACACTGGCAAGCGCCGCCCCTTTCATTCCCATTTCCGGGAATGGTCCCGGACCGAATATCAATAACGGGTCGAGCGCAAGGTTCAGCAATGCCATGAGTGTGGACATCGAAGCGGAAGTCTTCATCGCGCCGATAGCGCGGAACGTGTTGCCGCTGATGACCGCGATCATGATTACGGGCAGACCCAGGATCAGCACATACATGTAATCACTGATGTATGGCAATACCTGCTCCGTAGCGCCCATGGCCGAGAAAATGCCTTTGAAGGAAAAACCGACCGCGATGGCGATAACAACCGACAACAGCAGCGCCAGTATCTGGGCGTCGGTCACGTAACGGGCGGCCGCATCGTGCCTTGCCTCGCCGACCAGGCGCGAAGTGATCGAACTGATGCCCATGCCTATCCCCAAGCCAATACTGACAAAAATCATGTACATGGGGATGATGAAGCCGATGGCCGCCAACTGGTTCGTACCCAGCAGGCTGATGAACCAGGTATCGACAATCCCCAGCGTCATCATGGCGATGACGCCCATGATCATGGCGCCGGTCAGGCGCGTCAGCAACGGGCCTATCGGCTCGGAAGTGATCCTCCGGGTACGCTCTGTCGACCTGGCGTTAATCAGTCATGCCGGTCCATGTTGTAATCGAAGTAGTCGCGCAGCCTTTTCTCCCAGTATTCCACGCGCCACTCCTCGACCTCGGGATCCTTCCTGGCCTGTTGCAGGCTCTCATAAATGATGGTGAGCGAACCCGAACAGCGGGCCTGGGTGAACAAACAACGCTGGATGTCCAGTTCCCAGTCCTGCAACTCCCAGTCCGCGACTTGCGCGTCGGACGCTTCGCCGGAAGACTCAGCCGGCGGCTCACTGCCGTTTGCCGGGTCATCTGCCCAGGCCGGCGTTGCCAGCAATGCCAATGCCAGCGTCAGTAATCCCGTCTTTACAGACATATCACGAGCAAGACAGGATTCAGCCCTGTTCAGGCTGGGGCACAATCCTCAGGTAGGGCTTCGGGGCCTTCCAGCCATCCGG
The DNA here is from genome assembly GCA_965204045.1 of Gammaproteobacteria bacterium. Taxonomy (GTDB): domain Bacteria; phylum Pseudomonadota; class Gammaproteobacteria; order Eutrophobiales; family Eutrophobiaceae; genus JAAXHV01. The sequence continues at coordinate 1,041,959 of CBDBDW010000002.1, read as the reverse complement.
AAATTTCTCCCGGGCGGCCTCATCCGAGACTGCGGGCACGATGATCACGTCTTCGCCGTTACGCCAGTTGACGGGAGTCGCCACCTTGTGCTCCGCCGTCAACTGTATGGAATCCAGCACGCGCAGCACTTCATCGAAATTCCTGCCGGTGCTCATCGGATAGGTGATGATCAGCTTGATCAGCTTATCCGGACCGATTATGAACACGGAACGGATCGTGGCATTGTCCGCCGGGGTCCTCTCTTTCGCGGCGCCGCTGGCGTTCGGGTGGATCATGTCGTAGAGCTTGGCCACTTGCAGGTTGCTGTCGCCTATCAGCGGGTAGTTGACCGCGTGGCCCTGGGTTTCCTCAATGTCGTTCAGCCAGGCGTTATGGTCATCGACCGAATCGATGCTCAGGCCGATAACCTTGGTGTTGCGTTTGTCAAACTCCGGCTTGAGCCCGGCCATGTATCCCAGTTCCGTCGTGCAGACCGGGGTAAAATCCTTGGGGTGGGAAAACAGGATGGCATAGCCCTCGCCAATCCAGTCATGGAAATTGATCGTTCCCTCTGTGGTTTCTACAGTGAAATTCGGCGCTTCATCGCCAATACGTAAAGGCATGTCATTCCTCCTGCGGGTGCATGTTTTGTTTTTTCGGGGTGATTATAGCAAAGTCCCGGAAACTCATTCCACAAATACAGGAAAGCAGTGCGGCTGCCGGAACGCGGGAGTAATCCCGTTATTGTCAGGGAAGCTCTGATTCGATCAGAGGTTCCTCAGTTATACCTGCAAATCAGTATTGCCCGTTTCGGGGCGGGATAACCTTCGATAGTGAGGCCGGAATTTTCAGGGTCCAGGAAGTCCGGCAGGGACTGCTCGAAGGTCCATTCCGTGGCCCGTTGTTCGGCAGGGGTTGTGACGGAGACATCGGCAACCTCGATTGAAGCGAGGCCCGCAGCGGACAGCCAGTTTTTCAGGGTAGCGATGGAGGGGATGGCCCGGATGTTCCTCATCCTGGCGTAGCGGTCGCCGGGTTGCAGCAGGTCACCGTATCTCCCGTCGATGACCAGCGATTCCAGCGCCAGTTCGCCACCGGGGCGCAGGAACTTCAACAGGTCACGTATATGGTTTTCCGGATCGCGCCGGTGGTAAATGACGCCCATGGAAAACACGGTATCGAACCCGTCAGCGGGCAATACGGACACGGCCCCGTCGGCAGCCAGGGTCTCCAGCGTGAACGGCAGGATATCGAAGGGGGCGTCCGGCAGGTACTTCGCCACGGCGCGCTGCTGCATGACATAACGCAAAGTCGGATCGATTCCGACTACCCTGTGCGCGCCGGCGCCCAGCATGCGCCAGCCGTAATAGCCGTTGCCGCAGCCGACGTCCAGGACGGTGCGCCCGGACAGCGGGGCAATCCTGGCCTGCAACCGCCGCCATTTCATGTCGGAGCGCCATTCCGCGTCGATCTCCAGGCCGAACAGGTTGAACGGGCCCTTGCGCCACGGCAACAGCCGTTGCAGTTGCCGGCGCATGGTGTCACGTTGCGATACGCTGCAATCCGTCGCGGCGCCTATGAGAATTGTATCCGTACCAAGGTTGACTGCCGACGGACTGATTTCAGGCAAGCCGTTGATTGCGTCAATCCAGTCGGGAAAGTCACCATGGCTTGCACGGTCGTAGAAGCGCGCCAGGCGCTCGGGAAAGAGTCCCAGGTTGCCGTCAGACCGAACCGATATGCTGTTCACCACGGCTCTCCGCCAGTTCGACCTGGCGCTGGCGCTCACTGAAGCGCCGCCGTTGTTCCGGGGTCAAATCATCATGACAGCGGGGACAGGATACGCCCGGCAGGTATTTTTCCGAGGCCATGTCATCCTGGCGCAACGGCCGGCGGCAGGCGAAACACTGCTCAAACTCTCCCTCCGCAAGCTCATGGTCGACGGCGACCCGGCTGTCGAAGACAAAACACTCCCCTTCCCAGCGGCTGTGATCCCGGTCAACTTTTTCCAGGTAGTTCAGGATGCCTCCCTGTAACTGCACGACTTCCCTGAACCCCCGGGACAGCAGGTACGAGGAGGCTTTTTCGCAGCGGATACCCCCGGTACAGTACATCGCGACCCTGGTGTGTTGCTCCGGGTTGAGGTTTTTCTCAACGTAGTCCGGAAACTCGCGAAACGTCCCGGTATCCGGCGCCACGGCGTTTTTGAAACCGCCGATACCGGTTTCATACTCGTTTCGAACGTCCAGCACCAGCGTACCAGGGCGGGAGATCTCCGCATTCCAGTCTTCCGGTTTCACGTACTCGCCCCTGAGACGTTCCGGGTCAATACCCGGCAAGCCCAGGGAGACGATTTCCTGCCTGAGCTTGACCTTCATGCGGTGAAAAGGAACCCCGGCGGCGAGTGACTCCTTGTGCGCCAGGTCGGCGAACCGCGGTTCCGAACGCAGGTAGTCCAGGATACCGTCAATACCTTCCCTGCTGCCGGCGACAGCACCGTTAATGCCTTCGGGCGCCAGCAGCAAGGTCCCCTTGAGCCGCAGCTCGCGACAGCGTTCCAGCAGGGGCCGCTTCAATTCGCGGAAATCCGGCAGCCCGATAAACTTGTATAACGCAGCAACGATAAAGCAATTTTCAGGCATATTCATATTTTATCCGCAGATGACGCAGATGTAATACAAGGTTTTAAACAAGTGAATATTATATTCTTAATCTGCGTTAATCTGCGTCATCTGCGGATATATATTCAGTGCCTGTGGGCAACGCCTGCGCCGGAAGGAATCCGCACGTCATCCACCAGGGCCTTTACGTGTTCGGGAGTGCGCGCGGTAAAACGGCTGACCGTGAAGGCGACGGCGAAATTGATCAGCATGCCCACAACGCCGATACCCTCCGGGGATATTCCCAGCCACCAGTTATCGGGGTTGCTGGCGGCGGGGTTGACGAACTTGAAATACACAATATATGCAGCGGTGAACAACAGACCGCTCAGCATGCCGGCGATGGCGCCCTCACGGTTCATGTTGCGCACGAATATGCCCAGGAATATGGCCGGGAACAGGGATGCGGCGGCCAGGCCGAAGGCAAACGCTATCACCTGGGCGACGAACCCCGGCGGATTGATCCCCAGGTAGCCGGCGAAGCAGACGGCCGCCGCCGCCGCGATACGGGCGTAGAACAGTTCCTGCTTTTCGTTGATGGCGGGCATCAGGGTCTTCTTGAGCAGGTCGTGGGAGATGGAGCTCGATACCACCAGCAACAAGCCGGCCGCGGTGGATAACGCCGCAGCCAGGCCGCCGGCCGCCACCAGCGCCAGCACCCAGGGCGGCAGATTTGCGATTTCCGGGCTGGCCAGCATCATGATATCGCGATCGACATAGACCTCGTTCGTGTTCTCCAGCGGTGTATTCCGGACCAGTTTCTGGCCGTGTTCGCCCCGCCCCTCCGTGAACACCGGCGCGCCCTCGAAGGCATCACCCGCGGCATACTGGATCACGCCGTCTTCATTCTTGTCGAGCCAGGCAATCAAACCGATGTCTTCCCAGGTCTTCACCCAGGACGGCGCTGCCGTATAGGCGGTGTTGTTCACCGTGTCGATGAAAGTCAGCCGGGCGAAGGCGGCGAGCGCCGGCGCCGTCGTGTACAGCAGGGCAATGAATACCAGGGCATACCCCGCGGACTTGCGCGCATCGGACACCTTGGGCACGGTAAAGAAACGCACGATGACGTGGGGCAGGCCGGCGGTGCCGGCCATCAGCACCAGGGTGATGGTAAATACGTCAATCATGCTCTTGCTCCCATCCGTGTAAGGAACAAAACCCAGGTCCACCAGCGCCCGGTCCAGTTTTTCCAGGACCCTCAATCCCGACCCGTCCAGAACCTCGGAGGACAGGCCCAGTTGCGGCACCGGGTTGCCCGTGACCAGCAAGGAGACGAAGATCGCCGGCGTTATATAGGCAAAGATCATGACGCAGTACTGCGCCACCTGGGTGTAGGTAATGCCTTTCATGCCGCCCAGCACGGCGTAGAAAAAGACCACCGCCATGCCGATAAACACGCCGGTGGTGATTTCCACCTCCAGGAAACGGGAGAACACCACCCCCACGCCGCGCATCTGCCCCGCCACGTAGGTAAAGCAGATGAACACCAGGCAGATCACGGCCACCACGCGGGCGGAATGGGAATAATAGCGCTCGCCGATGAAGTCCGGCACGGTGTACTGGCCGAACTTGCGCAGGTACGGCGCCAGCAACAGCGCCAGCAGGACGTAACCGCCGGTCCAGCCCATCAGGTAGACCGAGCCGTCATAACCGGAAAAGGCGATCATGCCGGCTATGGAAATGAACGAGCCGGCGCTCATCCAGTCCGCCGCGGTGGCCATGCCGTTGGTCAGCGGGCGCACGCCGGCGCCGGCCACGTAGAAATCCTTGGTCGATGCCGCCCTGGACCAGACGGCAATCCCGATGTAGAGGGCAAAGGTCATGCCGACCACGATGTATGTGAGCGCCTGTGTCGTCACGGCTGCTCTTCCCGGCGTTTGTTCCCGGCATCGTCATCATCCACGCCGGATCTGCGGTCGGACTGTGTCCGGGGACGGATTTCAAATCCGTCCCCGGCGGTCTCGGAATCATCCACGCCGAACCTGCGGTCAATCCTGCCGATGAGCGCCACGTAAACGAATATCAGGATTACGAACACGTAGATGGACCCCTGTTGCGCCCACCAGAAGCCCAGCTTGAAGCCGAACAGGCTGACCCGGTTCAGCCAATCCACCAGCAGGATGCCGAAACCGTAGGAAACGGTGAACCAGACCGCCAGCAATACCAGCAGCAGACGGACATTGGCGCGCCAGTAGTCCCTGACGCGGTCCTCCGTCAATACTTCTTCATCATGGGAACCGTGCGCCGGGAGGTTGTCCGCGCGGTGGTGATAGACCTCTACATTACCGTTATCGTTGTCCGGTGTATTCTGCATAGTTCTAAGTAAGCTCTGACCTGATCAGGGGTTCCCTAATCACTGAATTCAGGTTTTCTTTTTTCCATAAAGGCGCTGATGCCCTCCCGGGCGGCCGCCGTTGCGGCGCTCTCGGCAAAGGCGGCATAGCCAATCTCCAGCGCTTCGTCCAGGGACGCGGCGGCGGCCGCGTCGCTGACGGCCTGGCGGATAACAGCGGATACCGCGGCGCTCATTCTCTGTCCGTTGAAGCTGCGCGGCTCGTCCTCCACTGCAGGCGGCGGAGCAATCCTGATCGGCGCATCAACCAACCCGCGCCGTTTACCTGCAAGTTCACCGACCCGCCTGACCGCATCGGGAAGCAGCGCCTCACGGGTATCCGCCAGCCTGTCGATGACCTTCAACCCGAACGCTGCCGTTGCAGTCATTTTTTCAGCCCTGAGCAGCATACCATGAAACGCGGGCGCGGCGTCCGGCCAGCGCCGGTAGGGGATTACCATGCCGCCGATACCCGGCGCTATGCCCAGGGTGATCTCCGGAAACTGCAACCACGCGTCTTTCACGGCGACGATTCCATGGCAGCGCACGGCCAGTTCCAGGCCGCCGCCCAGGGCCATGCCGTTCAAGGCTGCAACGACCGGTTTGCTGCAGTTGTCCAGGTAAACCAGCAACCTGGAGGACGCATGAGCATATTCGATGCATTGTTTCCTGTCCCCCAGCATCGAGGGGAACCTGCCGATGTCGGCGCCGGCGGAAAATGCCGAGACGCCGTAGCCGGTAATGACGAACCCGGTGGTGTGCGGGTCGTCCTCATACTGTTTCAGCAAAGCGAGGATTTCGTCGGTCATTTCGTCGTGCAGCGCGTTCAATGCCTCGGGACGGCGCAGGGTGATGACTTTCACTCCATCGAGTTCATCGACCAGGATGAACCGGTGGAAGTCCTGGTAGGCGCGCAGGGGCCGCTGCGCGCCCGGCATGCCGGGTCTTTGCGCGCAGAATTTATCCAGGATACGCGTACTCTCCTTATCACCCAGTTCGCGCATCAATTCCAGGGGACCCTGCCTGAAGGCAAAGGCAAGCCGGCAGCCCAGTTCCAGGTCCGCGGCGGCGCCGATATCGCGGTCCAGGATGTCCACGGTCTGTGAGAACAGCACTCCCAGCAGGCGATCGCGGATTTCCGCAACTACAGCGGGCGGCGCGTCCACGCTTTCCCCGGGTTTTATGGTCAACCACTTTCCCGACTCATCCCATTTTTGCCCCCCGTTTTCAGATTGTGGGTGTCCTGAATTATCTTCCCACTTTTGTCCCATGTTTTCAGATTGTGGGTGCCCTGAATTACCTCTCCCGGTTCCCTGTCCCCTGTCTATTGCTTCCTGGAAAACAGCGGCGGGCAGGTAGTGGTCGCCCTCCAGTTCGGCCTGCAGGGAGTTGGTCTCGATGATGATCGGGTTGCCGTTGGACATGTTCAACACAAAGAACGGGCCGGCGTGGACGTAGCCGCCCGCCGCGTGATCGACCTGCGCCGGGGTGGCGCCGGCGAGCAGGAATCCGGCTTCGTTGCACCAGTTGTCGAAGATCCGGTCGAGCATGAAGCAGACTACGTCGCGGGTGACCATCGGCACTTTGCCGGTCACGTAGAACAGCCGGCGCAGGCGCCGGATAAATTCCGGATCGGCCTGTTGCCAGTCGATCACTTCCACGACGGGGTTGCGGAAGGCCGGCGCAAAGAAATGGGTGACGGTGGTTCGCCCGGGATGGCGCAGGTGTGAGAATAAACTGTGTGCCGGTATGGAACTCGTGTTCGAGGTGATCATGCAATCCCTGCCGGCGATGGCTTCCACCCTGGAGAAAATCTGTTTCTTCAGTTCGATATTTTCCGTGGCGGCCTCGATGACCCAGTCGCATCCGGCCAGGTCGTCGTAATTTACGGAAGCCTTGATGTTCTGCCGTACGCCTTCCGCCTGCTCCGGTGTCAGTTTCCTCCTGGCCGCGCCCTTGTCCGCATAGGCGTGGATCCTGCCGACGGCGCGGTCCAGGGCGTCCCGGCTGATATCTATCAGCGCCAGGTTCAGGCCCGGGATGGCGCTTTTCAGGTAGTAGCCGATATCCGGGCCGATGGCGCCGGCGCCGATGATGCCGATACGGCGCGGCATTTCCGGCGCGCCCTGGATCATTGCGGGGTTGTTGTATTGCGGCGTCATGTTACCTGTAATTTTAAGGAATGTTGCTTACTGGATTCCCGCCTGCGCGGGAATGACGAGGTGCGGCCAACCGGCACGTCCCAGCGATCATGCACTACTGGATTCCCGCCTGCGCCGATGTGTGGACTCCTCCCCCCTTATCATGGTAGTTAAGGGGGGAGAAGCAATTTTGTTTAACCAACAACGAGGAGTCCACGATGAGAGATACTAACACAATCGGCATAGATTTAGCGAAGCACACGTTTCAGGTGTGCGTGGTCGACAAGCAGGACCGGATGGTGAGCAACCAGGCGATGGGCCGGACGGCGTTGTCGGCGTATTTAGTGCGTCAGGCGCCGGCCTTGGTGGTACTGGAGGCGTGCGGGGGTGCGCACTATTGGGGTCGCTTAGCGGAGTCGTTCGGTCATCAGGTGAAGATTCTCTCGCCGCGTTGGGTGTTGCCGTACCGTCAGGGCCACAAGACGGATGCGCGGGATGCGTTAGCGGTGGCCCGTGCGGGGCAGCGGGAGGAATTGCCGGGGGTGGGGTTGATGGGGGTGGAGCAACAGAGTCTGCAGTGTCAGAAACGCGTGGCGGAGCATCTGACGGACCAATTGACGGCGACGGGGAACATGCTGCGTGGGCTGCTGGCGGAGTTTGGGGAAGTGGTGCCGAAGGGGGAGGCGGCGTTACGGCGTGAGTTGCCGCGCGTGCTGGAGGAGGCGGAGAACGGGTTGCCGTTGTCGCTACGCCCGCTCTTGGCGCTGGCCTGGCAGTTATGGCAGGCGCAGTCGGCGGCGTTGCAGGAGGCGGAGCGGCAGTTGGCAGAGCAAGTGCGCGTGACGCCGGCGTGTCGGTCGCTGCTGACACTGGCCGGGGTGGGGCCCAAGAATGCGTTGGGGTTGTATATTGCCCTGGGGGACGGGCAGGCGTACCGGCATGGTCGGGCCGCGGCGGCCTGTATTGGCTTGACCCCCAAGCAGCACAGCAGTGGGGGCAAGGTGCGCCTGGGGTCGATTGGCAAGCGCAGCGGGGACAAACGCTTACGTGCCTCGCTCATTACCGGCGCCCATGCGGTACTCCAGGCGCTGGCGCGGCGGGAACCCCGTAATGACGTTGAGGTGTGGCTCAAAGACCTGGCGGCCCGGCGTGGCGCCGGGCGGGCGGCGGTGGCCCTGGCAAACAAAACCGTGCGTACCGCCTGGGCTATGCTGCGTTACCGGACGGAGTACGATCCGGGCCATGCCAACCAGCTGTCGGGCAACCCGCCGGCGGCAGTGGCCGCCGCCTGAACGGCCAGCCGGGAGAGAGGCGTCAGCGTTTATGTTATTTCCTTGCAAGACGGCACAACGTGATAGTGGTCAGACCCACCTTCAGGGACCCTGCTCATTCCCGCGGCGTGAGAACGCCGTTGCGCCGAAGAGGGCTGAAGGGGCGAACACATCTTGGGCCAGGGGTCGCACCCCAATCAGAGTCCGTATATACGACCGCAGTCTGCCTTCACTATCGATTCGTGCCTACTTGCAAAACGGGAGGAGTCCATATAGGGAATGACGAAGGGGCGCGGGAATGACCTCCGTTTTCACGGAGGCAGGATTGATGGCTGAACCGTTCATTGTCTTGAATCCTCGGTAGCCTGGTTTGCTCTCCTGGCAAGGGCGACCTTGTCCACCTTGCCTACCACGGTCTTAGGCAACTCCTCGCAGAAACGGAACTCCGCCGGGATCTTGTAGGGCGCCAGGTTTTCGCTGCAATAACCCTGCAGGGTTTCCTCATCTGCGCCGTCCCCCGAAACAGGTACGATGAATGCTACCGGCAACTCGCCGCGGTAAGCGTCCGTCCTGCCGACCACGGCCGCTTCCTTTACGCCCGGGTTCCGGTGCAGGACTTCCTCGATCTCCCGGGGGAAAACGTTATACCCCGACACCAGCAGCATTTCCTTTTTCCTGCCGCGGATGTACAGGTAACCGTCCTCGTCCAGTTCGCCGATATCGCCCGTGTACAGCCAGCCGTTGCGCAACGCCAGGGCCGTTTCCTCCGGCCGGTTGCGGTAACCGCTCATCACCTGCGGGCCGGCTACCCGGATTTCACCCTTTTGCCCGGTTTCCAGCACTTTCTCGCCGGTCTCCAGGTCAACCACCTGGATTGCCGTTTGCGGGAGGGGGACGCCGACCGAGGTCGGTTTCCGGACCCCGTTAAGCGGGTTGAAGGATATGACCGGACCGGCCTCCGACTGGCCGTATCCCTCGAGTATCGGTGTGCCGGTGATCCTTTCCCATTCCCTGAGGACGTTTTCCGCCAGGGGCGCCGACCCGGAAGAGGAGACATACAGGCTGGAAAAATCGGCGCCGGCAAAGCCCGGGTAATTCAGCAGCCCGGTAAAAACCGTGGGGCTGCCGGCGAACACGGTGATCTTCTCATCGACCAGCGCGGCAAGCACCTCTCCGGGATGGTAACGCGGCAGGATCACCAGGCTTCCGCGCCGGTAAACCATCGCATGCAGGCACATGGACACCGCATAACAATGGAACAGCGGCATGATGCACAACATCCGCTCCACGTCGTCGCGGGTGGGGAACAACGCCTCACGCTGGCTCAGGTTGACGGACAGGGAATGATGACTGATACGGGCGCCCTTGGCCCTGCCGGTGGTGCCGCCGGTGAATTGCAGGGTGGCCGGGTCGCCGGGTTCCGGCAGGTCGTCCAGCGCGTCGAGATCGGCGCGGTCGCGCCATACGGTCAGACGGTTGCCGCTGCCCACGGCAACCAGGTGTTCAATTTGTGCGGCGCCGGCTGCAAGCGTCCCGACCAGGCCCGCCAGCGCCTGGTCACAGATTATGGCGGATACCCCGGCATCGTCCAGCATGGGCAACAGTTCGCGCTGCGTGTATACGGGGTTCAGGGGCGCCGCTTCAGCGCGCGCGGCATGGACGGCATACATGGCGATACACACGTCGATGGAATTGCCCATCAGCAGCGCAACCCGGCGCCCGCCCAGGCCGAGTTGCCGAAGTTCCCGGCTGAAACCGGCCACGCAACGCAGGTATTCCCGGTAATTGAGCCGTTCCCCGCCCAGCGCCAGGGCTTCCCGTTCGGGGCTCTGTGCGGCCGCGTCCGCCAGCGCGTGGACCACGGTGGGGAAGGCTACGGGTAATTCCGACGCGGTTTGCTCCATTGTCAATCCACGCGTATGACGACCGCCATGGCGCTGTCGCCGGCCGCGCAGCCATGGAACAGTCCGTAACCGCCGCCCAGCAGCGCCAGTTCCTCGATAAGTTCTATTACCGCGCGCATACCGGTCGGCCCCTGCGGGTGCCCCCAGATCAGGGAACAGCCGTAATTATTCATGGTCATGACGTCAATGCCCATTTCCCTGGCGAAAATGATGTCGTTGACCGCGAAGGGATTGTGCGACTTTACGGCCTTGACGTCATGTATCGTTATTCCCGCCCGGTCCAGGGCGCGCCGGCTCGCCGGGATGGGCGCAGCCGGCATATACGCCGGCTCCTCCCTGGCCTGGCCGTAGGCGACGATGCCGATCCTGATAGCCGGGTCGGCGCTCAGCACGCGGGCCTTGTCCGCCGTGGTGATGATCATGCCGGCATTGCCGTCGGCCGGGTGGGTCTGGCCGGCGCAGGTAACAGTGCCGCCCTCCTGCACCGGTTCCAGGCGGGCCATTTTCTCCATGCTGGTTGCCGTAACGCCTTCATCCCCGGTGAGGGTATTGAGTGTTTTTCGATACTTTTTATCCGGCACATCGAGGGGCAACAGCATGTATCTCTGCTGAAATGACCCGTCCCCGTTCATCTCCAGGGCCTGCCGGTATTGCTCGTAACGGCGCAGGACGACCTCGTGCTGCCCGGCGGTCGACACTTTCCATTTGCCCGCACAGTTCTCCGCGGTGCGGGTCATGTTGCATTTCGCATACGGGTCCTGGTTGAAATTGCTCAGGACCCAGTCTTCCGTGGCGCCGGCGCCGCCGGGGCCGAGCGGATCAGGGTAGTAAATGTGCGGGCCGTTGGAGATACGGTCCGCGGTGATGACCAGCGCACATTCCGCCAGCCCGACCTGGATCTCCCCGGTGGCGGTCGCCATCGCCCGGGCGCTGGTGGCGCAGGCCTGGCTCACGGTCGGTCCGGCGACGTGTTCCATGCCGGCCATGGCCGTCAGCCAGGGCAGGCCGTAAAAACAGCTCTTCTGCGGGATGGTCATCCCCAGCACGCCGTAATCGAACTGGCTGCCGTCCAGGCCCCGGCCGGCGAGGGCGCGCCGGGTGATATGGGCGGCGAATTCCATGCTGTGCAGGTGGGCAAGGCTGCCCTGCCACTTGGCAAACGGGGTGGTCCAGTAGCCACCGTAGGGTATGCAGGTTTCCATCATGGGACGTAATTTTACCCGATTGCCTTATCGGAACAACCATCAGGCATATCGACACCCGCCCGGACGTGCAGGAGTTGCTGACCGGAAAGGAAGAGGTGGTATTTGAAAAACTGAAGGACCAGGGGATCAGGGCAATCGAAGAGGACGGCGCCGACGTCATTATCCTGGGCTCCACCACCATGCACCAGTCCCACCGTTTCCTGCGCGACAACCTGCCGGCGCCCGTCATCAACCCCGGTGTGGTGGACTGCAAGCTGTGCGAAGCCCTGCTGGAGATGGGACTGACGCACTCGAAGCGGGCGTTTCCTTCTCCGGAAACCATTCAGGATGAACTGTTGTTTCCTGGGCGCTGAATATCTGAATACGAAGTCGGCCGGGTTGCCGCGACCTGCAACCCTGCGACCGGGGGGAAACGGAGGTTGAGTGTTTAAGGATAATTCTCGAACAGGGACAGAAACTCTACCGGCCTCAGTATCTCAATGCCGCGAAATGGGATCATCTCCAGCAGATCCTGATCCCCCGTTACCAGACAGTCCGCGTCCCCCAGGAGAGCAAGTTCCAGAAATTTATCGTCATCCGGGTCACGACATCCCATTTTCGCATCGCTGATGGAGATAACTTCCGAGACAGACACTAACTGAGCAAAATAGAGTTCTCTATTCTTCCGGCTGACGTACCGGTCAAACTTCGGCCTGTTGAAACGGGAGTAAAGTTCTTCAAATGTTTGATGGCAAAACAGGAGTGAACCGCCTTGACTGCGGATTATATCCACTACGGTTCGTGGCGTTCCCCCAGGTTGCAATGCGGCGCTGATCAGGACGTTCGTATCAAGTACAACCCGTTCAGCTTTCATCAGCGAGCAGTGAAGCCAGTTCCACATCCGTGAGACCGGCTTCAACAGCCTCCCTGCCGATTCGATCCATTGTCTGTGTTAACCGGTCCCATGCGGCGCCCCTGAGGCGCTCATACTGGTCAACCGACATCATAACGCCAACCGCTCTCCCCTGTTTCGTAACACAGACCGGCGCTCGCTGGGCCGCATCTATCAATTGACCAAACCGGTTCTTGGCTTCTCTTGCAGCAATTTCTTTCATGTAGCTATTATAGTTATAATATCCATTAAATACAACTTGATCCTGGGATATTGAACATTGCTGTTGCTGTGAGTGAGTGAGTGAGTGAGTGAGTATTGACAAATTTGCATCTATACATGATAATTTGCGTACGACTCACCCCTTGCCAAGTTTTCCTGATATTGGCTTGGGGCGGAAAAACCGCCTCAGAGGCGGTTTTTCCATCAACTGACAATGGAAGGTGATATTCCTTCAGACTTTGGAAGAGGGCCCGATGCATGCGATTGAATCCTTGAAACAACGTTTCACCACCACAGCTTCAACCATTAATACTCAATTATCCTCTTTCGAGGAAGTGATTGAATACTTGAAACTTCACGAACTTGCGGGAAGCGCACAGCGTATTGCTTACTTGTGCACGACTGGTGAACTGGAAGAAGGGGATGAGCCCTTGTCCATCGAATCCGTTAAAGGCTTTGTTACCTTCATGCGCCGCTTTGCGGACCTGGGAGAACCGTTACTGGGCCTGTCACCACAGGGATTCCTGGGTTCCACCTGGCGCATCGCCGATGATAAACATTTGTATATTCAATTCCTTAACGCCAACGAAGCGATGTTTTCATCAGTCAGCCCAGGAACCGACGACGGCCTTTTATTTCGAATGAGCGGGCGGGGGCCGCTCCCGGATGTTTTGCAAACCCTGCGCGCTAAAGGCATGGATAAATGGAGGAGATCATAGATGGGAACACCATTACCCGGTGCAGACCATGTGGCAAGATACTGTAAACCTACTGCTTTGCAGGATGGCATACCCCTTCCGGAAGCCTTCATCCCTCGAAACCGGGAAGAATATATTTCTGTTAATTGGCTGGAATACTTTTCCGGTACACAGAACAAGTCCGAACAGGTGGAACGGATACGAAAAAACATACAGGAAAGCGGGTCCCTTCGGCTTGCGGCGAGCGGAAAATTTGCCGTGTTGAACGTGGGCAAGACAAAAGAGCGCATATTCGACGCAATGCGCATCAGTCTGGCCATAGAGCGCCGGCCGCTGGAGAATAATCCCTCACATGGAGGAATTCGTTACGACCGCAGCATTGAATCGGACAATCAAATCGCTTTTGAGTTATCCAGGATCGTTAATCGCGAAGATATATTCGCGGCGAGGGAGATTTCTTGAACAAGGTAATCTGAGTATAATCCACCCCTTGCCGAGTTATTCCCAATATTGGCTCAGGGAGGAAAAACCATCTACACACTCAGCCGCCAACTAAAGGTAGAAAATCCTCACTGCTCATGGGTTCGTGGCGCTCCCAGCGACCGCGCATCTCAATCAAAACCCGTTGTTTTGACGGGGCAGGCTGGGGGTTAACCCGCACAACGCGGGCAGAATATTCAGGAGATTCAGACATGGACGCGGCAAAATCTGCAATCAGGTAGCGCGGTGTCCAGCCAATCATAAAACCATCACCAGTACGGACTTCTACTGCCAGCCTTGTTTTGGGATCGGACTGTCCCCGTGTCAAGGAAAGCATCTCCCCGGGTTCTAATCCGTTAATTCGTTCCTGGGCAGCTTGCTTGACGTGCCGCCAGCCATGCAGAAAGAACCGGCAAGTGAAGTTTCCGGTTTCATCCTTCTCGATTTTCGGAAAAACCTCATAAGCGTCCGTTACGCGATTACCTCCGTTTACCGACAGAATCTCAATGGGGTCCACCTTTCCGGAAAGGTCAAGACTTTCCAGGTATTCGGCAAAGTCCGGCCTTTTCCTGTTCATCACCCGATTCTGGAATAGCGGGAACAGCTCTGGAGATTTATAATCCCCCTCCAGCGAAGGAAACTCGATGAGCAGAGGAAACCCTGATTTCTCTTGCGCGCGCTTCGCTCCTCCGATGTAACGGAAACGATACAAAGGACGATCAACGTCCGCATCGAGCTGCCCCACTGGAAACCACGCCCTGCCGGGGTCGCTGTCCTGCCAAGCCAAAAATAGGGTTCTTTCACCCATGAGAATAGATTCTGTGTATTTAAAATTACAACAAAGCAGAGTGCCGGCAAGCTATGTTACGGGTGTTGTCAACAAATAGAACTGACAAGTTTTCGTTTCTTGCAAAGTTGCACCAAATTATTTGCATAGCCTATACTATACGTAGTGAAACTATGTATTTTATGTAAATCGGAAAAATACAGGCACCCGTAATCGGTTCACGAGATAAAATGAATGATGACCTGAAAACGCTTGAGCACAAAGAAGAGAGCACCCTTCTCTATCGGGAAAGAGTGAGTGGTCGGGCCTTGTCTGAAACCGGAACATCCGGGAAGAAAGTAAACGAGCATGTTTTTTACGGTATGCACAAGAGCAAAAGCATATCCCCTCAGGATGAATTGAATAAACTCAGGGATTCGAGAACGGATGGTCTTTGATACGGATATTTTTATCTGGGCACAACGCGGGAACAACAAAGCTGCCGGAATAATTGATACTATAGACAGCCGATATTTGTCGGTTCAGAGTTATATGGAACTGTTACAGGGAGCACGTAATAAAAAGCAGCATCAATATATCAAAAACTTCCTCTTTGATTTCAATTTCATTACGTTGCCATTGACTGGAACTATCGGACAACGTGCTGCGCTGTATATCGAAGAATATTCCTTGTCTTCCGGGATGCGAACAGGCGATGCAATCATAGCTGCCACAGCGGTAGCGAATGATCTGCCACTCTTAAGCGGTAACGTAAAACACTTTAAAATGATTCCAGAGTTGAAGCTAGAGTCATTTCGCCCTTGAAAACAAAGGAGAAGAATATGAAAATCGATTCTTTTTACATGTCCCGCCAGTCTGTCGATTGCTCGAAGGCATGGGCGGCACGGTAGATGGTCTTTTCATCATGATAACGGCCTACCAGCATCAGGCCCACGGGCAGGCCGTCCACCTGGCCGCAGGGGATGGAGATGGCGGGATGGCCGGTGGCGTTGAACTGGCAGGTGTTCAGCGTGTTGCCGAAGGCGGTTTGCATGACCTGGTCGTCGCTTGCGTCATCCAGTGACTCCGGGTTCTCAGCGGCCGTATCGACCAGCGTGGGCATCAGCAACAGGTCGTATTTCCGTAGCGGCTTATCGTAGCCCGCCCGGAGTTTCCGCGCCAGGTTTTTGGCCCTGGCGTAGTAGCGGCCATCATACTTCTCCAGGTGGCGGCCCAGCAACAGGATCAATGCCGCGTTGATCGGCATGTCATGGTTGCGCCGGGTCCAGTTCTGCATTATTTCATACATCGCCGGCGAATAAATGTCGTCATGGTTAAATCCCACTCCGTTCAGCTTCAGGGTCTGCCATAAGCCATCCGTGACGACCGCCCCCCAGATCGCCGGGCCGGTCAGGTGTCCGGGGATGGAAATTTCCTCCACCGTTGCCCCCAGGGAGGCGAAGTGTGAAGCGGCGGATTTCACGCATTGATCAACTGCCGCCGAGGAAGGCGGCCAGCCGAAACCTTCCTTCAGCACGGCGATCTTCAGCCCTGCCGCGGTTTGTCCCAGGGCGCTGGTGTAGTCCGGCCTGTTGCCTTCCCCGTCACCGGCCATGACTTCCAGGCACAGGGCATTATCGGCAACGTTGCCGGTCAGGGGACCGATGTACTCAATAGACGCCTCTATGGGCACGCCGCCGCTGAAGGGCACCACGCCCCGGGTCGCTTTCATGCCCACCACGCCGGTCCAGCTTGCCGGGATGCGCACCGAACCGCCCTGGTCGGTGCCCAGGGCCATGTCCACTTCGCCGGCCGCGACCAGCGCGGCGCTGCCGGAGGATGAACCGCCGGTGGAATAGCCCGGTTTGCGGGGGTTTTGCACGATGCCGTTTACGGAAGTGGCGCTGCCTCCCGACAGGCACAGGTATTCACACACGGTTTTCCCGGCTATCTCGGCGCCGGCGTTGAGCAGCCGGTCAACCACCGTCGCATCGAAATCGGCAACGAGGTCAGACAGGACGTCCGAACCGTTCGTGAGAGGCAGGTCGGCGACAAAGATATTGTCCTTGACCGCGACCTTCCTGCCGAACAAAGGGCCGGATGCCGCGCCCTTGATATGGCATTTCAGCAACCAGGCGCCGTAAGGGTTTTCGCCGGCCTCGGGATAGTAATAATCCCGTCCGTCGTATGCCGATACAGGCAGCTCGTCCTTAACGCTATCGATAAATTCATAACCTTCAGCTATGGGCTGCATGTACTCAAGCAGTGTCTGCGCCCGGTCATCGTCCAGCGTCAGGTCAAGTTCAGCGGCCAGTTGTTTCAGTTCATTGCTGTCGGGTAGTTTGAAAGTCATTTGTTCATACCATTGTTCTGTAATGTTTATCGGGAGAGATAAAGAGTCGCCTCGGGCGACATGTGTGTGACTGGATTCCCGCTTGCGCGGGAATGACGCTTAACTGGATTAGCATGTCTTGGGTTGCAGTAATTACTTTACGAGTTAACCATTACGGGTTAATAATATGTATAGGGGAATTATGCAAGTACCCGCTTGAGAAAATACGTGAATAATCCTACCAGCCACGTCGATACGTTCGTCAGGGACAACCTGCCGCCGCCCGAGCAGTTGCCCGAGTTCCTGTTCACCACCGACGAATTGCAGCTCCCGGCGCGCCTGAACAGCGCGGCGGAGTTGCTCGATAAAAAAATCGGCCAGGGGTACGGCGCCAATAATGCGATACTGACGCGCAACGAGACCTGGAGCTACCGGGACCTGTATGAGCAGTCCAACCGCATCGCCAACGTCCTGGTCGATGACCTGGGCCTGGCGCCGGGCAACCGGGTGCTGCTGCGCGCGCCCAACAACCCGATGCTGGTCGCCTGCTGGTTCGGCGTGGTAAAAGCCGGCGGGGTGGCGGTCGCCACCATGCCGTTGCTGCGCAAACTGGAACTGGAACCGATCATCAACAAGGCGCAGGTCCGGTTCGCGCTGTGCGACGAACGCCTCAGGGAGGAATTGGCCGGCGCGCTGGAAAGCACCGGCATCGTGCAGCGGGTCGTGCGGTTCAACGGCTCCGGCGAGGCCGGCGCGGGCGCGGAACTGGAGCGGCTCATGGCCGCAAAACCGGCCGCGTTCGATCCTGTCGATACTGCCGCCGACGATCCGGCCATTATCGCTTTCACCAGCGGCACCACCGGCCAGCCCAAGGGCACGGTCCATTTCCAGCGCGACATCATGGCCATGTGCATCTGTTGCAACGAATATGTGGTCAAGCCGGAACCTTCCGACATCATTATCGGCAGCCCGCCGGTCGCATTCACCTTCGGTCTCGGCATGCTGGTGGGCATGCCCCTGTACGCCGGGGCCAGCGTGGCGCTGGTGGAGGCGGCCCCGCCGCTGGAACTTGCACGGGCCATCGGTGAATTCAGGGCGACCATCTGCTCCTCCGCGCCGACCGCCTATCGCGCCATCCTGGGCCACATCGATGAGTTTGACCTCAGCAGCCTGAAGAAAACGACCTGCGCGGGTGAGAAACTGCCCCTGCCCACCTACGAGGAATGGCTGGCGGCAACCGGGATCAGGATGATCGATATCTTCGGTTCGACCGAAATGATCCATGTATTCATTTCCGCGACGGGCGATGAGATCCGCCCCGGCGCCACCGGCAAGGCAATACCCGGCTACCAGGCCTGCATCCTGGGCGATGACGACCAGCCGGCGCCGCCGGGGACACTGGGCCGCCTGGCGCTGAAAGGCCCGACCGGGTGCAAGTACCTGGCCGATGAGCGCCAGAAAAATTACGTGGTGAACGGCTGGAACACCACCGGCGACATGTGCACCATGGACGAGGACGGGTATGTCTGGTACCAGGGACGCACTGACGACATGATCATCTCCTCCGGTTACAACATCTCGGGGGCGGAAATCGAGGCGGCCCTGTTGCCGCACCCGGCCGTCAGCGAATGCGGCGTCGTCGGCGTCCCGGATGAAGCCCGGGGCATGATCATCAAGGCCTTTATCGTCCTGGCCGAAGGCCTCCTGGCATCGGAGCAACTGGCCGGCGAACTGCAGGAGTTTGCAAAGCAGACCATTGCGCCGTACAAGTACCCCAGGGTGATAGAATTCATTGCGGAACTGCCGAAGACCCAGACCGGCAAGATCCAGAGACATAAACTGCGGGCAATGTCCTGGTGACAAGGTGCGCCTGCGGCGCATGTTTGTCTACTGGATTCCCGCCTGCGCGGGAATGACGAACAGAAGCGCAGGAAAGTCTGGGGATGGATTTGAAATCCGCCCCCTTTGACAACATGCAAATGAGGGGCAAAAGTCCTGTACTTGCTTTTATTATTCAGCGTTGTTGATAGAAAGGTGAATTAAATGGTCACAGCAATCGTGTTAATCAATACCCGTCACGGCAGGATCAACGAGGTCGCGGAGGCCCTGGCCGAAATAGCGGAGTTTTCCGAGGTCTATTCCGTGGGCGGCAGTTACGATATCGTCGGCATCCTGCGGGTCGAGACCAACCAGGCCATTGCGGACATGGTCACCAGCCGCATGGTAAACATTGAAGGCATTGAAAACACCGAGACCATGATCGCTTTCAAGACCTGCTCGCGCCACGACCTTGAACAGATTTTTTCCATCGGCATGGAATAACAGTACTCTTTCAACCTGATATTGCCATGTTCAGAGCCACACAGCGGCGTCAAGACAAGGCGCAGCCCGCCGGGAATGGCGAGTCCTTGCCAAGGGCTGCAACGCCGTATTGGCGCCGCTGTGTGGCTCCCTGCGGGCGGGCCGGGAAGCGGTCGCCCGCGGCGTTGCACCGCTTGGCAAGGACGCGCCATTCCCTGCACGGCGCGCCTTGCGCTCAACCGCTTCCCGACCCGCTGAACATGGCAATATCAGGTTGAAAGAGTACCAGCCGGTTATGGCTTTCGTTGTCGCTACTGACGTAGGCGGGACCTGTACCGACACGGTGATCGTCGAGGACGGGCGCGCCGTCTTTATCGGCAAGGCCTTGTCCACGCCGCCGGATTTTGCCGGCGGCGTGATCGCTTCCATCCGCTCGGCCGCGGCCGTGATGGAGGCGGACCTGGAAGATATTTTCCGGCAGACGTCCCTGTTCATCCACGGCTCCACCGTGGTGGACAACACCTTGCTGGAGCGCAAGGGCGCCCGCACCGGGCTGATCACCACGGCGGGCTTCGAGGACACCCTGCTGGTTACCCGGGGCGCTTACGGGCGCTGGTCCGGCCTCTCGGAAGAAGGTCTCAAACACCCGGTCGCCACGGACCGGCCCGCGCCGCTGGTGCCGTTCGGCCTGATCCGGGGCGTGGCGGAACGGGTGGATTACAAGGGCGCGGTCATCGAGGAACTGGACGAGGCCGGGGTCGAGCAGGCTGTCGGCGAACTGCTGGACGAGCATCGGGTGGAATCTGTTGCGGTGGCGCTGCTATGGTCGTTCGCCAACCCCGCACACGAACAGCGCATCCGTTCCGTCATCAGGGCGCATGACCCGGACGTCCACGTGTCCGTCAGCAGCGAGGTGGCGCCGGTCCCGGGCGAGTACGAGCGCACCTCGACTACCGTGATCAACGCCTACGCCGGGCAGGTGGTCAGCAACTACATCAATAACCTGCAGAAACTGCTGGGAGAGTTCAATTACCGGGGGCCGGCGCTGGTCATGCAGGGCTACGGCGGGCTGCTGCCGGCCGAACAGGCCGCCGGGCGGGCGGTGAACATGGTGGAGTGCGGTCCCGTTGCCGGGGTCATCGGCAGCAAGTTCCTCGGCGACAGCATGGGCGACGGCAACATCATCGCCGCGGACATGGGCGGCACCACCTTCAAGGTGGGGATCATCCAGGACGGCGAGATCGAATATGCCAGGGAGCCCCTGATTGACCGGTTCCATTACTCGGCGCCGAAGATCGACGTGGCCTCCATCGGCGCCGGCGGCGGCAGCCTGGTCACCCTGGAACAGGGTACGGGCGCGCCCCTGGTGGGACCCCGGAGCGCAGGGGCCGATCCGGGGCCGATTTGTTACGGTCTCGGCGGGACCCAAGCAACCCTCACCGACGTGCTGTTGCTGCTGGGCTATATCGACCCGCAACGTTTCCTTAACGGCGCCATGACCCTGGATCCGGGAAACACGGTCCGACTGTTCCGGGAACAGATCGCGGAACCGCTGGGACTGCCCGTGGAAGCGGCGGCAATCGGCATCTTCCGCGTCGCCAACGCGCAGGTCACCGACCTGATACACAAGATTACCGTCGAACAGGGCCTGGACCCGCGGGATTTCGTGCTGCATGCGTTCGGCGGCACCTGCCCCATACTGGCGAGTGCGTTTGCCCGGGAGTTGAGCGTGCAACGGGTTATCGTGCCGTATACCGCGTCCGTGAACTGCGCCTTCGGACTGGCCAGCGCCGACGTGATGCACGATTACAGCGCTACCCTGACCAAATCCGCCCCCTGCCCGGCGGAAGAAATCAACGCCATCTACGAACCCATGCTGAAGGAGGCCGCGGACATGCTGGACCAGGAGGGATTCCCGCCGGACAAAATGAGCTTCAGGTGGTCCGTCGGGTTCCGCTACGCCATGCAGGTTCACGAGATTATCACGCCGGTACGCGCCGCCACACCACTGGACGAGGCAGGTCTGGAACAACTGGTCAATGATTTTGAAACGCTGTATGAAAACCGCTATGGTAAAGGCTCCGCCTACCAGGACGCGGGGATGGAGATGACCCGGTTCCGGCTCAGCGCCGCCGGTAGAATAGACCGTCCCGACGTTGTGGCGCAGGCGTATGCAGGTTCCTCTCCGGACGCGGCCCGTACGGGACGGCGCAGGATATTCGTTAACGGTTACGACAACCTGACCGGGGCCGATATTTTTGATTTTGAAAAACTGCAGCCCGGTAATATCATTGCAGGTCCGGCCGTAATCCATACACCGATCACCACTATCGTGATCCAGGACGGCCAGCAGGGGCAGATGGACGGGTATAAAAATATCATCATCGATTTGAGGTAAAGATAATGGTTGATCCGATCACCTTTTCGATCATCCGCCACCGCCTGTTCCGGGTCGTGGACGAAGCCGTGATCACCCTGAAAAACGTATCCGGCAGCGCCATCACCAACGAAGGCCACGACCTGATGGTGTCCTTATACCGGGCGGACGGTTCCCTGCTGATGGGCGGCGTCGGCTTCCTGCACCACCTGACCAGCGCCGCGGAAGCGTGCAAGTCCATCATCCGGCGTTTCGAAGGGGACATCCACGCCGGCGACGTGTTCCTGCTGAACGACCCCTACACCGCGGCCCTGCATACCTCCGACGTCTACCTGGTGGCGCCCATCCATTACCGGGGGGAACTGGTGGCCTGGAGCGCCTGCTTTGTGCACGTGTACGATATCGGCGCCACCAATCCCGGCGGCTTCTGCCCCGATGCGGAAAATATCTACACGGAAGGCTTCAGCTCTCCCGGAATACGCCTGGTGGAGAAGGGCGAGATCAACCGCTCCGTCATGGACACCTTCCTCAACATGGTGCGCTCGCCGGACATGGTGGCGCTGGACATGAACTCCATGATCGCCTGCAACAACGTCGCCCGGGAACGCATGCTGGCCCTCATTGACAAATACGGGTTCGAGACGGTCGATGAGACCTGTAAAACGCTGATCGTAAAGTCTGAAGAGAAGCTGCGCGCGCGCCTGCGCGAACTGCCGGACGGGCAATGGCAATCGCGCCAGTACCTGAGCGTGCAGGACGAGGTGTGCCGGGTCGAACTGACCATGACCAAGCGGGACGACACCCTGACCTTCGATTTTTCCGGGTCCAGCGAACAGAGCCGCTACGCCATCAACTGCACCAGATGGGCCTCCCTGGGCGGATTGTTTGCGCCCCTGTTCCCGTTGCTGTGCTACGACATTACCTGGAACGAAGGCGTGATCAGCCCGGTCACCATGATCGCGCCCGAGGGCACCATCGTGAACTGCACGCGCCCGGCGCCGGTCTCCGTGGCGACCGTGGGCGCCATACAGTCCGTCAATAACGCAGCCTGCACCACCATCGGCAAGATGCTCAGCGCCAGTGAAAAATACGCCGGCGAAGCCACGGCGGTGTGGCATGCCAACCACTTTGCCGTGTTCCTGTTCGGTCAGAACCAGCACAACAAACTGGCCATCGGCATCCTGACGGAGACGTTCGCCGGCGCCGGCGGCGCCCGGACCTGGGCGGACGGCATCGAGGTTGGCGGCGAGATCCCGAACCCCATCTCGCGCATGGCCAACGTGGAGACCGTCGAATACACCTTTCCCATCCGTTACCTGTACCGCCGGCGCCTCAGGGATTCCGGCGGGCCGGGGCGTTACCGCGGCGGCGTCGGCATGGAGTTGTCCTTCGTGCCGCACGATGCCCCGGACGGCGGGATGCACTACGTGGTCTCCGGCAAAGGTTCGAAGTTCCCCATGAGCGAGGGTCTGGCCGGCGGTTATCCCGGCTCGCCCAACGCTTACATGTGGATAAAGAACAATGAAGCACAGGCTGGCAATGGTGAGAATGCGACATACGCGGATGCTACAGAGACAGAACAACAGGTCGTAGACTGGGGGGTGTTCCCGCTGATGGGCAAGGACGCACTTTATGTCAGGTGGAACGGCGGCGGCGGCTACGGCGACCCGCTGTTGCGTCCGGCTGAAGACGTGGCCCGCGACATACGGGACGGCCTGACCTCTCCGGAATTTGCAGTATCAGTATACGGCGTGATTATCGACACCGGGACAGGGGAAGCAGACCCTTCCCTCACGGAAAAAAAGAGAGCCGAACTGGTGGCGCAAAGAAATAACGGCGGGCAACCCGCGCCTGTTGCAGGCGCACCCGTTACCTGCAAACACTGCGATCAGTGCCTTGGGGACACGGACGGCAACTGGAAGGAAAGTGCGAATGTGCAGGAAACGCCCATGCAAAACCTGGGCGGACCCTATTCCAGCGGCGGTGAAGTGGTGTTGCGCTCGTTCGGCTGCCCGGGCTGCGGTATCCTGCTGGATACGGAGACTGCCATGCAGGGCGACCCGTACCTGCATGACCGCACTTTTTAGCCACCGAGACCGCGGGGAAACAAGACTGAAAAGCAGAGTGTACAAGTTTACTGGGAACGGGTGATAAAACGCCGCGGGCGTTATCACCTTTACGGTAGTTTTATCGGGTATTGGAGACTGGTTTCAAATCTGTCTCTCGGCGCCCTGTCCCACACCTTTTAACCGGCTGCCGAGCGGAAAGGGCCGATAATTGCTCCGGTGTATAGACGCGGCCTTTTTTCCCGGCCTTCATTTGTTTGACGGCCTGAAGCAGTTCAGTTCCTTGTGTTGTCATTTTTATTTTACCAGTCATGATCAATTTCCTCTTTAAGCGCCCGCAGCTCTGCGGGTGGTATGGATGAACGCTCACTTTTGGCATATAGAGTTAACAGCCAAATCTCACCTTTTTCCAACCGACTGAAATAAATCACGCGCACACCACCGCGCTTTCCACTACCTTGAAACGCCCAACGCACTTTGCGAATACCACCGGAACCGCGCACTATCACTCCGGCATTTGGATTTCCTGATATGTATACAGCAAAAGCGTCACGCTCCTCCTCAGATAGAATCCGTTCCGCCTTTCTTGAATAAACCGGCGTTTCAATGACCGTGTACACGTAAAGAATGTACGGCATTGCCACATTGATGTCAAACCGTACCGTTATTGACGATGTTAACGACAGTCAGAGAAATCACGCGAGGCTGACCTTATTGCACTCCCGACCTGGCAAATCTGTGATAACCTGTGTCACCTTCGGATAATTCCTGAGACCATGCACGACGTTCATATCAGTCAAGAGATCATCGAGCGGGTGATAAAACGCCGCGGGCGTTATCACCTTTATGACAGTTTTGACCCGGCAAAATGCGCCCTGGTCGTCATCGACATGCAGAACGCCTTCTGCAAGCCGGGGGCGCCGGCCGAGGTGCCGGTCAGCCGCGGGACCATCGACAACATTAACCGGCTGGCAAGGGAGTTGCGCGACCGGGGCGGCGACGTGATCTGGATAGTCAGTGAATTCCACTGCAACGGCGGCAAATCCGAGTGGGAGAATTTCTTCAAGAACATGGTTTCCGGCGAGGTGCGCGAGCGCACCATGCAATACATGGCGCCCGGGCAGGAAGGCGGCAAGCTGTGGCACGAACTGGAAACGGATGAGGACGATATCCACCTGGTCAAGAACCGTTACGGTTGCCTCTCACCGGGCGCATCGAAACTGGAGCGGGTATTGCGCAGCCGCGCCATCGAGACGTTGCTGATAGCCGGGACCAAAACCAATATCTGCTGCGAGACCGCGGCGCGCAGCGCCTTCGACATGGATTTCAACGTGGTCCTGGTCGAGGACTGCTGCTCGACCCTGTCCGACCGCGAACACCAGGCCACGCTGGAAACCATCATCCAGCAGTTCGGCGACGTGATGACCGGGCAGGAGTTTATCGAGCGTTGTGTCTGAACTATCCGCAGATGACGCACCCCTGCCTAAAGCATGCAGGGGCATGGATTAATGCAGATGATATTTCTTCCACCTGGGGACGGACTTAAGTCCGTCCCCGCAGAGGCTGGGAACGTGGATGAACACTACCTGCGCATAGCCTTCAGGGAGGCCGAACGGGCGCGGGAACGGGGCAACCACGCGTTCGGCGCGTTGCTGGTCGATGCGGACGGCGAACCCATACTGGCGGCGCAGAACTCGGTGGTCACTGATGACGATGTAACCGCACACGCGGAAATGAACCTGCTCCGTGCCGCGTCCAGGAAGTTTCAACCGGAGCAGTTGAAGACCTTCACCCTGTATGCCAGCGGCGAACCCTGTCCCATGTGCGCCGGCGCCATCGTCTGGGCCAACATCCGCCGGGTCGTGTTCGGCCTGGGCATGGAGGCGATTTACCGGTTGTTTGACGCCGACCCCGACGCTCCCGCACTGCCCATGCACGCCGCAGATATATTCTCCGAAGCGCCCTGGCCTGTGGAAGTCATCGGCCCTCTGCTTGAAAGCGAAGCTGAAGCGGTTTTTCGTAACGAATAATAAGCGTAACTACTCACCCCCCTGTTCGTCCCGCGCTCCCTTCGTCATTCCGGCGAAGGCCGGAATCCAGTCTGTTAAACGGGTCGCTTGCGACACCTTATAACGTGTCCCTTCGGGACGTTTTTTTCACTGGATTCCCGCCTGCGCGGGAATGACGGGGGGCGCGCGGGAATGACGAACGAGGAGAAGTGCAGGAAGGACGAGTGGGGGTGAGTAGTTACTATACATAACGTCATAAATAATGCCGCATCGTAGTCCGTCATTTGCGAAGGAAGGAATGACGGATGCGGCGCGATTTATGACGTTATGTATAATAAGCTTAAAAAACCTGTCCCGGCGGGACACCTTATAACGTGTCGCCTGCGGCGACTATGTTATTGACTGGATTCCTGCCTTCGCAGGAATGACGAACGGCGCACCCCTCGCGCCCACCTTACAAAGTGGCCTATTTGCAAGGTGAATTCAACATACAAATGACGAACAGGGGGGTGAGTAGTTACAAAAACGTAACTATTCAGGGGTACTTTACTAACGCATTCCACAGAACCAATTCATAATCATACCCACTGAACCAAAACCTTCCTATATTTGCCCTTGACAGCATAGGAAGAACTATCTATGCTGTGGTCTATCCTCGATGAGAGAATGTGATGCAGTCATGAGCAACTACTTTGGTTCCAAAGCGACGTCAGGTCTGTGCCAGCCGATCATTGCCCTGATGCCGCCACATGACACCTACATTGAGACCCATCTTGGGGGTGGAGCGATCATGCAGCGCAAGCCACCGGCGTTGCGTAACATCGCCATCGATCTTGACCCTGCTCCACTGGCTCGGTTCGAGTGTCACTATCCGGTCGAGAAGGTGCATGGCTGTGCGCATCGGTTTCTCCGGGAGTTCGACTTTCACGGTCGTGCACTGCTCTACTGCGACCCCCCTTATCTGCACCCTACCCGCCGCTCCGCGCGCCGTTACCGTTTCGAGTATGAGGAACACGATCATGTCGAGCTGCTGGCACTGCTCAAGTCACTACCCTGTTCAGTGATCCTCTCTGGCTACCCCTCAACGCTCTACGACGACCTGCTGGAGGAATGGCGTACCCTGGAACTGCAGGTGATGAACCAGGCTGGGGTCAGAACTGAGAAGCTGTGGTTCAATTTCACGCCGGGTCGGGTGCACTGGCCCGCCTATGCGGGGCGCAACTTCACCCACCGCCAGAGCATCAAGCGCAAGGCGCACAGTTGGGGGCGACGCTATCAGGCCATGCCCCCTGCCGAACGGTTGGCCGTCCTCTCCTCGATCATGGCGGTGGAAGCGGGCGAGCGGTTCGAGTAGCCCGGCCCATGAAGATCGACACCCTCGAGGTCGAACCGACCCTCGACAAGGTCAAAAAGCAGGTCGAAGAGGAGAAAAACCTCTCGCCGGCGCTACGTGCATCGCTGGAGCTGTTGTTGACCCTGGTCACGTTGCTGTTGAACCGATTGGGGCTCAATAGTCGCAACAGCAGCAAGCCCCCATCCAGTGACCCCAATCGTAAGAAGACGCGCAGCAACGGCAACAACAAGCCCGGCGCCCGGCAAGGCCATACCGGCCATCACTTGGCACTGGTCGATGATCCGGACCAGGTCGAGTTGCTTCAGGTGGACCGTGCCACGCTTCCCGGCGATGGGCACTTCCAGTGTGTCGGCCATGAGCGCCGTCAGGTGTTCGATATCCGGATGTCCCGGGTGGTTACGGAGTATCAGGCCGAAATTCTGGAGGATGAACGGGGACGTCGAGTTATCGCCCCCTTCCCGGACCAGGTGAAGGTCAAGACCCAGTATGCCTCCGGGGTCAAAATCCACTCGGTCTACATGTCCAACTTCCAACTCCTGCCCTACAAGCGGGTCGAGGAACACTTTGCCGACCAGTTCGGCATCTCCTTGAGCGCCGGTAGCGCTTGCAACTTTAACCAGGAGGTGTACGAGAAGCTGGCTCCCTTTGAGGACTGGGTAAAGCGGGCGCTATCGACGGCGCCGTTACTTCATGCTGACGAGACCGGCATCAACATCGGCGGAAAACGACAATGGCTACATGTCGTATGCAGCGCCACGCTGACCCTGCTGGCGCCCCATGACAAGCGCGGCGGTGACGCCATGGCGGCGATGGACGTCCTTCCCGAGTACACCGGCACCCTGGTACATGACCACTGGAAGCCCTACTACCAGCTTCCTTGTG
This sequence comes from Gammaproteobacteria bacterium, assembly GCA_965204045.1. Taxonomy (GTDB): domain Bacteria; phylum Pseudomonadota; class Gammaproteobacteria; order Eutrophobiales; family Eutrophobiaceae; genus JAAXHV01. The sequence continues at coordinate 1,014,108 of CBDBDW010000002.1, read as the reverse complement.
ACCATGCTTTGTGCAATGCTCACCACCTGCGAGAGTTGGAGCGTGCCTGGGAGCAGGATAAACAGCAGTGGGCCCAACAGCTGCAGGCCCTGTTGCTGGAGATCAATAAGGCCGTTGATACGGCCGGCGGTGCGTTGAACACCAGGCAGGCTGACGCCTTCAGGGAACGATACCGACGACTACTGGAAGTGGCACAGACCGAGTGCCCACCACCGGACGAGTCACAACGGCATAAGGGACAACGAGGTCGACTGAAACGATCCAAATCCAGAAGCCTGCTGGAACGGGTGCTTCAGTTCGAGGAGGATGTCCTGCGCTTTATGGTGGAACAGGACGTACCCTTTACCAACAATCAAGGCGAACGGGACCTGCGCATGAGCAAAGTCCAGCAGAAGATCTCCGGCTGCTTTCGTTCAGAGCTTGGGGCAAAAATCTTTGCCCGGATCCGCAGCTATCTCTCAACCTGCCGGAAAAATGGGGTATCATCTGATGAGGCCTTGCGGCTTCTCTACGAGGGTCGATGGCCCAAGTTTATGGGGATAGCCCCTGAATAGTTACACAAAAACCTTTATAACTTGTTGACAGCCCGCATCGATAGTGATATCGTAATACGATATAGCTTTCGATAGAGAGTTACCCATGACAACCGTTACCGTCTCACCAAAATACCAAATTGTAATTCCCAAGGAAATCAGGGAAGCAAATGGAATTGTCTCGGGACAGAAAATCCAGATGATCAGTCACCGGAACCGGATACACCTGATTCCTATAGAGCCAATAGAAAACCTGAGAGGTTTCCTTAAAGGCATTGATACAACTCTGGAGCGCGATGAAGATCGGCTATGAACGTGGTCGACTCATCCGGATGGTTATCCTACTTTGCCGGCGAAAAAAATTTACATGTTTTTGCCGAACCGATTGGACGGTTGGAAGAGTTACTGGTACCCAGCATTACTTTGACTGAGGTTTCCAGGATTATTCTGCGCCAAAGGGGTGAAGAAACCGCTGACCGGGCCGTTGCACACATGCTACAGGGGAAGGTTGCCCCTCTGAATGAAAGCCTGGCAGTGGATGCGGCTTATTTTGGGGTCGAATACAAACTTCCCCTGGCAGACAGCATAATTTACGCAACAGCTCACAAATATAATGCAATAGTGTGGACACAGGATGCTGATTTCAAGGACTTGAATAACGTCAGGTACTTTCCGAAATAATATCCTCACTACTGCTCCGTGTCCCCCACTGCGAGCCGCTTATGTGCTAGACTCTTTTATTTGACAGAACTTACCATCCAAGGAGATTTAACGTGGCCACAGCAGCCAGAGCGCTATCCCCCGAAGGGCAGAAGATCACTATAGGGAACGGACGTTTGCAGGTCCCCGACAACCCGGTCATACCGTTCATCGAAGGAGACGGCATCGGTCCTGACGTCTGGCGCGCGACCAGGCAGGTGCTGGACGCGGCGGTTGCCAAAGCCTACAACGGCCAGCGCGAGATCCACTGGCTGGAAGTGTACGCCGGGGAGAAGGCCAACGAACTGACCGGGTCCTGGTTGCCGGACGATACCCTGGACCGCTGCCGGGAATACCTGGTCGCCATCAAGGGCCCGTTGACCACGCCCATCGGCGGCGGCATCCGTTCCCTGAACGTCGCCCTGCGCCAGATCCTCGACCTTTATGTCTGCCTGCGTCCGGTGCGCTGGTTCAACGGCGTGCCTTCGCCGACGAGGAACCCGCAGGACGTGGACATGGTCATATTCCGGGAAAACACCGAGGACATCTATGCCGGCATCGAGTTCGAGCAGGGCACCGAAGACAACCGGAAATTTCTTGATCTCCTGAAGGAGGCGTTCCCCAACTATTACCGTAAAATCCGCTTCCCCGACACCACCGGCATAGGCATCAAGCCGATCTCGCAGGAAGGCACGGGGCGCCTGGTCCAGGCCGCAATCCGCTATGCGCTGGACAACAACCGCAAAAGCGTGACGTTCGTCCACAAGGGCAACATCATGAAATACACCGAAGGGGCGTTCCGCAACTGGGGCTATGAACTGGCGGAAAACTCCTTCCCGGACCAGACCTACACCTGGGACCAATGGGAGCGCACGCGCGCGGCAAACGGCTCGGAGGCGGCCAACAGGGAGCAGGAAGAGGCGCTGGCGGGGGGTAAGGTTCTCATCAAGGACGCCATTGCCGACATCACCCTGCAACAGGTGCTGACCCGGCCCAGGGAATTCGACGTGATTGCCACCATGAACCTGAACGGCGATTACCTGTCCGACGCGCTGGCGGCGCAGGTCGGCGGCATCGGCATCGCGCCCGGTGGCAATATCAACTATGACACCGGCCACGCGGTATTCGAGGCGACTCACGGCACCGCGCCCAAGTACGCCAACCAGGACAAGGTCAACCCGGGTTCCCTGGTCCTGTCCGGCGAAATGATGCTGCGCTATCTCGGGTGGACGGAAGCGGCCGACCTCGTCATATCCGGTATGGACAATACGATTTCGGCAAAGACCGTGACTTATGATTTCGCCCGGTTGATGGAGGGCGCGAACAAGGTGAGTTGCAGCGAATTCGGCCAGGCGATGATTGCCAACATGTAACCCGGATAGCCCCCCATGGCCGAGCAACGCAAACAGACCATTGCACGCATCTCGGAATTTATCTACGAAGGATTCCAGAAATACAACGAGAACTTCTTCCGTATCACGGAACGGGCCCGGCGCCGTTTTGAACAGCGGGACTGGGAGGGACATCAACAGGACATAATCGAACGGGTCGAACTCTACGAAAAATCCGTGCGCCGCATCGTCGTCTCGTTGCGCAAGAACCTGGGGCCCAGGGTCATCGACCGCAAGCTCTGGCACAGCACCCGCAGGTACTTCGGACAACGCCTGTATAACGTGCCCGACGCCGGGTTCCTGAAGACCTTTTTCAATTCCACAACCCGGCGTATTTTTGACACGGTGGGGACCGACCCCGAGATCGAATTCGTTTCCTCGGCGCCGGATGAAGGCTTTAACCCGCTGGAGACCCTGACCCTGAACCGCTATCCCTACTGGGGATCACTGGAGAAGACATTCAAAAAAATCCTGGAAGATTTTACCTTCAAGGTCCCTTACAGGAATATCAGCGCCGATACCCGGATTTTCAGCCAGGAAGTCCAGCGCTACTACCAGGCACACCTGCGGGAACATGGTGAGTTCGTCAGGTTTGAATTTATCGACTCGGCATTTTTTCAATCAGCCCGCGCCTACCTGATAGGCCGCACCATCCAGCTGGACCATATCAACCCCATCGTTATTGCCCTGAAGAATACCTCCGGCGGCATCGAGGTTGACGCGGCGCTGATGTCCGAGGAAGAAGTCAGCGTCGTATTCAGTTACACCCGGTCCTATTATTTTGCCAACCCCCATTCCGTCATCGGCGCGGTGCATTTCCTGCATTCGATCCTGCCCAGCAAACCCATCGACGAACTGTACACGGTGCTGGGCCGGCTGCGCCAGGGCAAGACCGAACGCTACCGCATCTTTTCGCACCACCTGCAGAGCACGGACGACAGGTTCGTGCACGCCGAGGGAGACAAGGGGCTGGTGATGCTGGTGTTTACCCTGCCCTCCTACGACCTGGTATTCAAGATTATCCGGGACCAGTTCGGCTATCCCAAGACCGTCAACAAGGAGGAGGTCCAGGACAAGTACCGGCTGGTATCCCGGCATGACCGTGCCGGCCGCCTGATCGATACCCAGGAGTTCCGCAACCTGGAGTTTCCGGTAAGCCGCTTCGATGAGGCTTTGCTGGACGAATTGCTGCGCGAAGCGGCAGATACCGTGCGCGTCGAGAAAGACAACCTGGTTATCGACCACGTCTATATCGAGCGCCGGGTGCGGCCCCTGAACCTGTACCTGAGGGAAGTCGGGCGCGCGGACGCCAACGAGGTCATCCTGGATTACGGGCAGACCATCAAGGACCTGGCCAATACCAATATCTTCCCCGGCGACCTGTTGCTGAAAAACTTCGGCGTGACCCGGCACCGGCGGGTCGTCTTCTATGATTACGATGAAGTGGCGCTGGTAACGGAATGCGATTTCCGCGACATCCCGGACAGCGACGATGACGAGGACCTGATGCGCTCGGACGTCTGGTTCCACGTCAACAAGAACGATATTTTCCCGGAAGAATTCATCAAATTTTTATCCATGGACGCAAAATTACGCGCCCTGTTCCTGGAAGTCCACGGCGACCTGCTCACGGCCGATTACTGGAACCGCGTGAAGAACAAACACCTGAAGGGTGATATTGAGCTGGTCATTCCCTATTTCCGGCATTCATTGCCGGCGCGGCAGGCAACGGGCAACAGGGAACGGAAATCGGCAGCCATGTGACGGGACCGTCCCGTTGCGTTTTTTTCTGACGTCCGTTATCTGTCTCGTCTCGCTGGCCTCATGCGGGACTGAACAGCCGGCGGAGTTGCATGAATTCTTCGGACTCACGATGGGCACCAGTTGGTCCGTGAAGATCAACGCCGAAACGCTGCCGCTGCCGGGACAACAACTCAAATCGCAATTCGACGCCATCCTCAACCGGGTCAACATGGCGATGTCCACGTACTTGCCCGAGTCCGAACTGTCGCGCATAAACGTAGCGGACAGCGCCGAGCGGGTCCCCGTGAGCCGGTCACTGATGGAGGTGTTACAGGCAGCGCAGGAGATCAGCCGATTGACGCAGGGCGCGTTCGACGTGACCATCGGTCCCCTGGTCAACCTGTGGGGCTTCGGCCCGGAACAGGATTTCACCGTCCCGGTGGAAGAGCAGTCCAACCGGTCTTTACGCCTGGTCGGCTACGAAAAGCTGCGTCTTGACGCGGCGGCTTCCACCCTGAAAAAAACCCATGGCGGGGTTTCCATCGATCTTTCCGCTATCGCAAAGGGTTACGGCGTGGATGAGCTCGCAGGTTACCTGGAACAGTTGCAACTGGACAACTACCTGGTGGAAATCGGCGGGGAAATCCGCGCCAGAGGCGTGAACCACAAAAATATTCCCTGGCAGATCGGGATTGAACAGCCCGTTGCCGGACATCGCCGCGCAGGGCAAATCATCAGACTGGACAATATGGCCATGGCGACCTCCGGCGATTACCGGAATTATTTTGAGCAAGGCGGAACCCGCTACTCGCACACGATTGACCCCCGCACCGGCCGCCCGGTCAGCCACGGACTCGCCTCGGTGACGGTGCTGCATCCTTTGGCCACGCTGGCCGACGCCTGGGCCACCGGCCTGCTGGTGCTGGGTCTGGACGAGGGCTATGCAACGGCCATGGAAAACGGGCTGGCCGCGTATTTCATCGTCCGTACTGACACCGGCTTTGAGGAGCAAAGCACCCCGGCATTTCAGCCCTATATTGTTACTTCACTGCCAGAGGACTGACACGGGGTAACGTGCAATCATTGAATCCGGGGTTACAAGCGTCATATCTTTCGAAATAGCCTGCGATATGAGACCGCGATCAAATGGGTCTCTATGATATGCAGGCAATTGCTCATCAGACAACGCATCGCCTTCATCGAAGGTGAGAGCCTCAATCTGTAACCAGTTCCTCCGACTGATTACATAACTGGTCGGCTTCTCTGGCAACGGCAACCGGCCCAGTCGATTTTTTATGACTATTTCCCAGACAGAAAGAGAACTGAGATACACCTCGTTTCCGGGGTCACGGCAACTCGTCCGCGCCAGAGGGCTTAACTCACGAGCATCAGCAGCCAACCAGAGGAAAGTGCAGGTATCCAGCAAAAGCTTCACACGGACTCGTTACTTACCCTCAAAGGCATCAAGCAGATCATCAGGAAGTGGCTTAAAAAAGTCGGGAGGTATAGTCATGCCATGATCGATTCCCACGGGACGCAGTTTTACAGGCGGCTTAGGAACCGGACGAATCTCAGCGATTGGAACATTACGCCGGCAAATTATGACAGTTTCACCTTTCTCCACGCTATTGAGATAGCGGGATAAATGAGTCTTTATATCGGTAAGATTGGCTTTAAACATAGCCTGATTATTATCCAATTTGCAGAATAAGTAAAATGTTATTCAGACCGCTACCGTATCCTTGCTCTCAATTACGCGGATTTCAACTTACTGTATAGAGTTTACAATTTAACACTCTGGCTTGTAGACGTCACATTGTTTTCCTGCGTCTACGCGGGTTTCGTTTCTTGCGAGCGGGTTCAGTACGGTACGAGGAATCCTTTCGATCATCCATTGGATTCTTTTTTCGCTTGCCTCATCCTCTTGAAGTTCCTCAGGGATATCGGAAATTTTTACATGACCCCACGCCAACGCATGCTTGGCTTTGGAGTTTCCCTTCGTAATACTTTCAATTTCAGATTTGCAAAGAGTGTAACCTGGCATTTTGCTCTCTGCCCTGATGAAAAAGTCGTCCCTGCTATCGATTGATTGGAGCTCAAGGAGGCCTTTGCATTCTTCCGCTTTACTGATATCCGCTATGAGTTTTTTCAAATATCCGGAGAAAGGATTTTCCCGGTAGGGGTTAAAACCGATATCATCAGCTCTCTCGCTGAATTCGTCGCCAAAGAGGTCACAGCTTTTAATAGAACCTTCTTCTTCCGGAAGTGCATAATTTTCCATCTCGAAAAGTGCCGGCCAACAAGCTGGATGTCCACCGGATTTTCCCCAGTCCCTTAAACGGTCAGCTGCCTCATCTACTGTTGCCAGCTTTTCTCGGCGCCAGGCCAGACTTCCTTCCGCTAAAAGTGTGAAGAACAATGGGGCCATTTCAACCAGGGATTGATACGAAATATTGTAACGGTGTTCCACTAGCTCATAAGCGAGAGCAACATCAATATCAACATAGGCTCTGAATTTTCGGTTAACAGGATTATCAGAAGTAATTTTTTCGAACGGTCTGGTTAATTCATCAGGTCTCACTTGCAGGGCATTAGCCAGTTCGTTAAGCGTATTTGTGCGAACATTTTCCCCTTTTCCGTTCTCAATGCGGCTGATGGTTTTTTTACTGACATGCTTGCATTTATCAGCCAGTGCCTGTTGAGACAAATGTGCTCGTTCGCGACACAATCTAAGGGTTTCCTGATGGATTTCGTTTTTCATGGGTTATTCTCTCCAAGTTTTATCGGAAACTATGATACACCCATAAACAGGTGATACAATAGCCAATATTTGGTAAAATTAACCCTGATTATAGGGCTATTAAAAGTAATTCAAGCAAATAATGTCCCTTATAGGGTCATAAAGACAGGTCTTACAGTTTCCAATACGAGGTTTCATCTGCAAAATGACTTCAATCGAGCAATGAACAATGCTATACAAGCTCAATACTGCTGAAATCGAATCAAGTACACAAGTGGTGATTAAAACGCCCGCAGAATTCAGTCTTAAAGAAGAAGACATTGAAAATTTCGTAACTACTCACCCCCCTGTTCGTCCCGCGCTCCCTTCGTCATTCCCGCGCCCCCGGTCCCCCCTCGTCATTCCCTATATGGACTCCTCCCGTTTTGCAAGTAGGCACGAATCGATAGTGAAGGCAGACTGCGGTCGTATATACGGACTCTGATTGGGGTGCGACCCCTGGCCCAAGATGTGTTCGCCCCTTCAGCCCTCTTCGGCGCAACGGCGTTCTCACGCCGCGGGAATGAGCAGGGTCCCTGAAGGTGGGTCTGACCACTATCACGTTGTGCCGTCTTGCAAGGAAATAACATAAACGCTGACGCCTCTCTCCCGGCTGGCCGTTCAGGCGGCGGCCACTGCCGCCGGCGGGTTGCCCGACAGCTGGTTGGCATGGCCCGGATCGTACTCCGTCCGGTAACGCAGCATAGCCCAGGCGGTACGCACGGTTTTGTTTGCCAGGGCCACCGCCGCCCGCCCGGCGCCACGCCGGGCCGCCAGGTCTTTGAGCCACACCTCAACGTCATTACGGGGTTCCCGCCGCGCCAGCGCCTGGAGTACCGCATGGGCGCCGGTAATGAGCGAGGCACGTAAGCGTTTGTCCCCGCTGCGCTTGCCAATCGACCCCAGGCGCACCTTGCCCCCACTGCTGTGCTGCTTGGGGGTCAAGCCAATACAGGCCGCCGCGGCCCGACCATGCCGGTACGCCTGCCCGTCCCCCAGGGCAATATACAACCCCAACGCATTCTTGGGCCCCACCCCGGCCAGTGTCAGCAGCGACCGACACGCCGGCGTCACGCGCACTTGCTCTGCCAACTGCCGCTCCGCCTCCTGCAACGCCGCCGACTGCGCCTGCCATAACTGCCAGGCCAGCGCCAAGAGCGGGCGTAGCGACAACGGCAACCCGTTCTCCGCCTCCTCCAGCACGCGCGGCAACTCACGCCGTAACGCCGCCTCCCCCTTCGGCACCACTTCCCCAAACTCCGCCAGCAGCCCACGCAGCATGTTCCCCGTCGCCGTCAATTGGTCCGTCAGATGCTCCGCCACGCGTTTCTGACACTGCAGACTCTGTTGCTCCACCCCCATCAACCCCACCCCCGGCAATTCCTCCCGCTGCCCCGCACGGGCCACCGCTAACGCATCCCGCGCATCCGTCTTGTGGCCCTGACGGTACGGCAACACCCAACGCGGCGAGAGAATCTTCACCTGATGACCGAACGACTCCGCTAAGCGACCCCAATAGTGCGCACCCCCGCACGCCTCCAGTACCACCAAGGCCGGCGCCTGACGCACTAAATACGCCGACAACGCCGTCCGGCCCATCGCCTGGTTGCTCACCATCCGGTCCTGCTTGTCGACCACGCACACCTGAAACGTGTGCTTCGCTAAATCTATGCCGATTGTGTTAGTATCTCTCATCGTGGACTCCTCGTTGTTGGTTAAACAAAATTGCTTCTCCCCCCTTAACTACCATGATAAGGGGGGAGGAGTCCACACATCGGCGCAGGCGGGAATCCAGTGAAAACAACGTCCCGAAGGGACACCTTATAAGGTGTCGCAAGCGACCCGTTTAACAGACTGGATTCCCGCCTGCGCGGGAATGACGAGGGGAGCGCGGGAGACGAACGAGGAGAAGTGCAGGAAGGACGAGTGGGGGTGAGTAGTTACAAAATTTCTTAAAATCCCGGGTGAACGAAATTGTCTCAGAAGATCAGCTCATGTTGATTGGACAAGAACGAAAGCGGCAAGAAGAAGCTGACTTGCTTGCCCTCGATAAGGACGGAATTCTTTACATTTTCGGTAACTACTCACCCCCCCGTTTGTCATTCCTGCGAAGGCAGGAATCCAGTCAATAACATAGTCGCCGCAGGCGACACGTTATAAGGTGTCCCGCCGGGACAGGTTTTTTCACTGGATTCCTGCCTTCGCAGGAATGACGAACGAGGAGAAGTGCAGGAATGACGAACGAGGAGAAGTGCAGGAAGGACGAACGAGGAGAAGTGCAGGAAGGACGAGTGGGGGTGAGTAGTTACCATTTTCGAACTTAAGAGATGGAAATCCAAACAAGAGAATATTCTCCAGGTAATGAGATATGGGCAGATTTTTGGAAGATACACTTATGAAGAATTGGAAGGTCTGGCACGACGGCAGCAACAGATCGTCGGTTCTCTTAAATTTCGCTGGGCCTTGCCTGATGAAAATCAATGGGCAGCGGAAGCGCCAAAACCATGGGAGACCAATGAGAGATGGAATTCCAGCCATAAATTTAGACGGACCGTTTTGCCGACCAGCCAGGATAGGGCCGGAGCGATCGATTCCATCGCCAGAGATAAAGGGATATCTATTGGATAAACCTGCCACCCGTATCACGTGAAAGCTGCCACCCCGGTTGCGTGATGACGTGGGTGTCGGTCATTCTTTCAGGACGCAGCTTCATTCACATCAATCACATTACGCCCTGTCATACCGACATATAGCGCTGAGGCAAGCAGGTGTTTATCATTGCTGTATATTTCCGTGACACCTGAAACTTTAGCCGAGAGCAGGTGAACCGCATCCCCCGCTCGCAGGAATGCGTGTCGTGACAGGCTGGAGAAGGTGCGGTATCGAAATAAGTCACGAACGGTCACGATCTTCGGAAATATACACCGCCGCATCGCCGGAGACATCAGGCAAAGCATCAAACTCAGGAAGAGTCTGACGGTTGCGAAATGACCGGCTCGGACTGCCCTCATCAAACGGTATCAAAGAAGCCATGGGGCGACCTCGCTCAGTGATGACAACACCCTCACCGCGTGCAGCTTTACGCACCCATTCGCCGGTTTTGATATGAAGATCACGAAGCCTGATTTGGTAATTTGCCGAGCGCCGGGCCAAGGCGGATTCTTCAGCGGCGCCCTGTTGCCTGCTCCACAAGGCGGTCCAGGACAGGAACGAGGTCACTCCGGCCCAAAGCGGCTTCCAGGGCCTCCAGCGTTGCCCGTGTATCATTGATATTCATCCCGGACGCTTGCGCTTTAAGGATTGCCGCTACATCCTGTAAATCCTTGTCCCGGCCGGCAAGAATCTTCATCGCAACAAGGTCTTCGCTTCTCACCAGGGGGACGTCCACTCCGTCCAAATCATAAGACCGGGCAAAATCCGCGAATTGTTCTTCCAGTCCGGGGCCGCCCATAATGATATCGACCGGCATAGCGGATTGGGTATGCACCACCGGCAATATTCTTGTTTGCCGGACTAACGCGTGAACGTCCGGCGCGCGGACTTCAAACCCTGCTTCCTGCAATGAATCCAGTAACTCGTCAAGCGGATGGCCGCCCCGCAACACAGTCACGTCCACGTCGGCCGTCAGCCGTGCGGAACCATAGAATATCGCCGCCTGCGCGCCAAACACGTACCAGCGCAAGGACGCCTTGTTGAAAACCGTGGCCAGGGAGGAGAATAACTCAGCCAGGTTTGAGGCCATGCGCGGCCCTGTCCAGGAGTTGTTTAAAGCGCACGTGGTGTTGGAAATCCGCGACGCGCGCAGCGGCATCCGGCCATTCCGGGCGGACGGATTTGACATGCTGCCGCAGCGCAGCGGCCGCCTGCCAACCGGCCCCAGGGCCCTGCTTCCGGTACCTTTCCGACCAGTAGCTTTGATCCAACGCGGCAATCCCGGCCCAGTCCCGCTGCGCGTAGTCTTTTATATCGCTGGCGTTCATGGATGGAGTATTATACCATAGCCACCCCGATTTGACGCGGTCATCGTTGCTGCTGTGTGACAGGTAATTTCAGGACACCCATAGAAACAAACCTTCATGATCAGGGCGCTACACACCCCGACAAAATGTAACTCTGGCCGGGGACAGACACATTCTGTCCCCATAAATTTACATAGCAAATCATCAGAATACACGATGAAACAACCGATTTGTACAATCATCGCCGGGCCTAACGGGGCTGGGAAAACCACCTTTGCGCTGGACTACCTGCCCTTGGTCGATTGCCATATTTTCCTCAATGCCGATATGATTGCCGCAGGGCTGGCGCCGTTCCGCGCGGAGACCAAACAGGTCGAGGCCGGCAAACTGTTTCTGCGGGAAATCGAGCAGTCTATCGAATCAAGAGAAAATTTCGCCTTTGAGACAACGCTCTCCGGCAAATCCCACCTGTCGAGAGTGCGCCGTATGCTGGCAGAGGGCTGGCGCGTTAATCTCGTTTATCTCTGGCTGCCCGGTGTGGAGGCATCAGTAAACCGGGTCAGGCGGCGGGTACAACAAGGAGGACACAATATCCCTGCGCAGGATATTCACCGGCGTTATCCCAGGTCCCTGGAAAACTTGTTCAAGTTCTATGCCCCCTTGTGTACTGAAACTGAATGTCTTGACAATTCGACGGAGGACAGGCGGTTAATTTTCCGACAGGCAGGTAAAGATGTTATAGTGGCAAACAGTGAATTGTTTAACCGGCTAAGGGCACAAGCAAAGATGAGCGAGAAAATGGAAATAAAAGAGGAACGTGAAGCGTATGAGATCGGAGGCATTGTCCATGAACGGCCTGCGAAACGCCGTATAGAGGACGTGGATTCTGAATTCATCGGACAAGTTCTTGGATATGCTGTCGCCAAAGAACTGGACAGGAAACGCCGGCTCGGCTTCGATGCGATCATCGTGGAAAACAACATGGTAGTGGAACTCCATCCCGACGGCAGCAAGACGGTGGTCGGCCCGGTAGGGTGAGTATTTGAAGGGGACAGATGTAAAATCTGTCCCCTTATTCCAGGTTCTTGACCAGGATTTTGGAGTTGCGCCGGTAGTTGTACAAACCCTGCTTTGACATAGGCAGGTCATCAAGTGAGGCTTCCAGGAATCCCCGTTCCAGGAACCAGTGCTGCGCCTGGGTGGTCAGCACGAACACGCTGTCCAGGCCCTGTGTCCTTGCCTCCTTCTGCACTTCATCCAGCAACCGGTTGCCGTGGCCGGCATCCTGGTATTCCGGGTGGACCACCAGGCCGGCCACTTCTCCCATGCCGTCTTCGGGATAGGGATACAGGCCGGCACAGCCGATGATGACGCCGTCCCGGCTCAGGATCGTGAAACGGTCCGCTTCCAGCTCCAGTTTCTCCCGGGACCGTTTCACCAGGGCGCCATGCTGTTCATGGGGTTCGAGCAGGTCCAGTATGCCGCCTATGTCGCCGGCGTCGGCCTTGCGCGTCACGTCATAGGGAGAAGTGGTAATCATCAGGCCCGAACCGTCCCGGGTGAACAGTTCATTGAGAAGGGCGCCGTCTTCTTCCCGGTTCAGCAGGTGCACCCGTTCCACGCCGTTGATGCAGACTTCAAGACCGTGTTTCAGGTACAGGTAGCTGTCCGTGTGTTCATCCGTCCGGCCGAGCAACTCGCCGGCATCATCCTGGTTCAACTGGCTGACCTTGCGGCCGTCCGTCATTGCGGCCAGTTCATCCGCTTCCACCAGGTATATCAGCTTGTCCGCCTGCAGGGCAACGGCCGCGTCTGCCGCCAGCGCCACGCCGGACAGGTTATAGGCCTCCCCGGTGACGGAATAGCCCAACGGCGGCAAAACGATGATTTCACCGTCTTTCAGCCTGGCGTTGATGGCGTCCGCGTCGATGCAGCGGGTTTTGCCGGTCAATTCGTAATCCACCCCGCCGATCACCCCCAGGGGTTTTGCCGTGACGTAATTTCCCGTGTTTACCCTGATCGCGGCATTGGACATGGGCGTGTTGCCCAGGCCCATGGAGAGCCTGGCCTGTATTTCCAGCAGTAGCCGGCCGGCGACTTCCTTGACGACGTCCATGGTCCCGGCATCGGTGATACGGATCCCGTCGTGGTGCCTGGAGTCCAGCTTTTTCTCATCGAGAGCGGCCTCAATGGCAGCGCGCGCGCCGAATGCCAGCGCCAGCCTGATCCCCAGGCTGGTGAGCAGGGCCACGTCGTGCACCAGCGCGGTAAAACCGTCACTGCGCAGCGCCCGGTCGCTGACCTGGATGACGAAGGTCCTGCCGCGGTGGATGCGGATATAGGGCGAGGCCGACCGGAACCAGTTTACGAATTGTGATTTGTCCATATCATCACATGCAAAAATGTGTAATCATCCGCGCCAGCAGGTCGTGCATGGGTTGTATACGGTTCTGCTCGATGTATTCATTGGCCTGGTGCGCCTGGTCGATGTCTCCCGGTCCCAGCACCACCGTATCCATCCCCAGGGAATTCAGGTAAGGGCCTTCCGTGCCGAAATTGACCGCACCGGCATCGTGGCCGGTGAGTTTTTCCGCCACCTTGACGATTTCGCTTTGGGGGTCGGTCTCCATGGGGGGCGTGCCGGGGAAGACCTCGTCAAACTCCACGGCCAGGCCGCGTCCGGCTACCGCCTCTTCCACAGACCGGCGCAAACTGCTGCGGATATCGCCAACCTGCATGCCCGGCAGTAACCGGAGATCGATCTTCAGTTGACATTCGGCGCAGATGCGGTTCGGACTGTCGCCCCCCTGGATGGAGCCGAAATTAAGGGTTGGGACCGGCACATCGAACTTGCTGTCGGAGAAGCTCTCCTGAAGTTGCCCGCGCCACTGCACCAGGGATTTCATAACCTCATGCATGCCTTCCATGGCGTTGTTGCCCAGGGCCGGGTTGCTGGCGTGTCCGGCCCGCCCCCTGAGGGTGATGGTCTCGATCATGACCCCCTTGTGCATGATGACGGGTTGCAGGCCGGTCGGTTCGCCGATGATGGCATGGCGGCCCAGGCCCTTTTTCGCGTCGACCAGGGCCTTGGCGCCGGCCATGGTGCATTCTTCGTCGCAGGTTGCCAGCAGGATGACGGGACGTTTTATCTTTTCCAGGTCGAGGGACTGCAATACCTGCATCACGATGGGGAAAAAGCATTTCATGTCCGACGTGCCCAGGCCGTAAAACCGACCGTCTTTCTCGGTCAGCCGGAAGGGGTCCTGGCGCCAGGCGGACTCGTTATACGGCACCGTATCGGTATGCCCGGACAGCACAAAGCCGCCGCTCCCGCTGCCCAGGCAGGCCACCAGGTTGACCTTGTCCGGCCTGCCGCCGACGGGCATGGTCTCGATACTGAAACCCAGGTCGGCAAACCAGGCCGCCAGCAATTCCACCGCGGGAAGGTTGCCCTGGTCATGGCGCGGGTCGATGCTGCTCACCGTCGGCGCCGCCACCAGCGCGGCGAAAGACTCTTTGAATGAAGGTAGTGTTATCATAATAAATCCGCAGATGACGTGAATTATCCGCAGATGACGCAGATTAACGCAGATGAGCTTAATATTATAGACATTATCAATCAATATCCCCATTACTCTTTCAACCTGATATTGCCGGACCGTCAATAATCGGGGATACGGCAGAATAACCAGATAAAATTTGCAGGAATATCATAATGACTGATCAATTGAATCGTTACAGCGCAAGGATAACCCAGGAAAAATCACAGGGCGCATCACAGGCCATGTTGTACGGCGCCGGCATGACGGAAAAGGACATGGCCAAACCCCAGGTGGGGATTGCCAGCGTCTGGTTTGAGGGCAACACCTGCAATATGCACCTGCTGGACCTTGCGGCAAAGGTCAAGGAAGGCGTGGATGCCCGGGACCTGGTGGGAATGCGTTTTAACACAGTCGGCGTCAGCGACGCCATTTCCATGGGCACGGAAGGCATGAGTTTTTCGCTGCAGTCCCGGGACCTGATCGCGGATTCGATCGAAACCATCATGAGCGCCCAGTGGTACGACGCCAATATCTCGATCCCTGGTTGCGACAAGAACATGCCCGGCTGCATCATGGCCATGGGCCGTCTTAACCGCCCTTCGCTCATGATCTACGGCGGCACCATCAAGCCCGGATACCACAACGGTGACAAGGTGGACATCATCTCCGCGTTCCAGAGCTACGGTGAATTCATCTCCGGGCGGATTGACGACGGGGACCGCAGCGCCATAGTACGTTCCGCCTGTCCCGGACCGGGCGCCTGCGGCGGCATGTACACGGCCAATACCATGGCTTCCGCGATCGAGGCGCTGGGCATGTCGTTACCCTACAGCTCATCGACGCCCGCGGTCGACCCGCGCAAGCTGGAGGAATGCCGGCAGGCCGGCGCGGCTATAAAAAACCTGCTGGAGATGGACCTGAAACCGCGCGACCTCATGACGCGCGCGGCGTTTGAGAACGCCATGGTTGTGGTCACCGCGCTGGGCGGCTCCACCAACGCGGTGCTGCACCTGATCGCCATGGCCCGATCCGTCGACGTGACGCTGGATATCGACGACTTCCAGGCCGTCAGCGACCGCACCCCGTACCTGGCGGACCTGAAACCCAGCGGCCGCTACGTGATGGAAGACCTGCACAAGGTCGGCGGCGTGCCTGCGGTCATGAAGTACCTGCTGGAACACGGCATGATAGACGGCGATTGCATGACGGTCACGGGGAAAACCATTGCCGGGAACCTGGCCGGCTTGCCGGCGCTGGACGCGGGGCAGGACGTGATCAGGCCGTTGGACAAGCCTTTCAAAAGCAACGGGCATATCCGCATCCTGAAGGGCAACCTGGCGCCGGGCGGGGCGGTGGCGAAGATCACCGGCAAGGAGGGCGAAATCTTCAGCGGGCCCGCCAGGGTATTCGACTCGGAAGAAAACATGCTGGCGGCGCTGGAACAGGACCAGATCAAGAAAGGCGACGTGGTGGTGATCCGTTATGAAGGACCCAAGGGCGGACCCGGCATGCCGGAAATGCTGACTCCGACCTCCGCCATCATGGGCGCCGGTCTCGGGGACGATGTCGCCATGATCACCGACGGACGTTTTTCCGGCGGCTCCCACGGATTCATCATAGGGCACGTGGTGCCCGAGGCCCAGGAAGGCGGCCCCATTGCGCTGGTCAAGACCGGGGATACGATTACCATCAATGCAAAAACCAACCAGATAAACGTGGGCCTCACCAATGAGGAACTGGCGCAACGCAAGGCGGACTGGGTGATGCCCGACTACAAGGCGAAACGCGGCGCCTTGCACAAGTATATCCGGAGCGTGAAGTCCGCTTCGCTGGGTTGCGTTACGGATGAATAAGGCCGTGCGTTATTGCGCATAAGTCATATTCGTGAACAACCCACAAAGATGACCGGTAAAACAAGAAGCCCTGTCGCGGCTTGAACAGCGCCATGTCCGAGTTAAAAAATTATCACATGTCAGCGGAGGACTTCCGCCGCCACGGCAAGGAAATGATCGACTGGATAGCGGATTACTATGAAAAAGTGGAGCGCTATCCGGTCCTGTCCAGGGCACAACCCGGTGAGGTCGGCGACTCACTGTCCGCTGCCGTACCTGCCCAGGGCGAGGACTTCGCGCAGATCATGCGGGATATCGAGGATAAGATTATGCCCGGCGTTACCCACTGGCAGTCCCCGCATTTCCATGCCTATTTCCCGGCCAATACTTCGGGCCCGGCCATACTCGGGGACCTGCTCTCATCCGGCCTGGGCATACAGGGCATGTTGTGGTCCACCAGCCCCGCCTGCACCGAAGTCGAAACCCGGGTGCTGGACTGGCTGGTTGACCTGCTGGGCCTGCCGGACGCCTACCGTTCTACGGGCAGCGGCGGCGGCGTGATCCAGGACACTGCTTCAAGCGCCATCCTGTGCGCCCTGTTGGCGGCGCGGGAGCGAGACTCCGGGCTGCGCACCAACCGGGAAGGCTGTGACGGCAGCCAGGTGGCCTATTGCTCCACCCAGACCCATTCCTCCCTGGAGAAGGCCATGGGCATCGCCGGCCTGGGGCGCGCCAAGCTGCGCCAGGTTGAAACGGATGAAAACTTCGCTTTGGACGCGGGCAGGCTGGCGGCGCAAATCAAGGCTGACAAGGCCGCGGGGCTGCGGCCGATATTCGCCTGCGCCACCCTGGGCACCACTTCCTCCAACGCCTTGGATCCGGTTGCGGATATCGGCAGGATTTGCGCGGCGGAAGGGTTGTGGTTCCACGTGGATGCGGCCATGTCCGGCACTGCGGTCATCTGCCCGGAATACCGTTACCTGCATGACGGCGTCGAGTACGCGGACAGCTATTGCTTCAACCCCCATAAATGGATGTTCACCAACTTCGATTGCTCCTGCTTCTGGGTGGCCGACCGGGCTGCCTTGATCAACGCTTTGTCCATCCTGCCCGAATACCTGCTGAACGAGGCGACGGCGAGCGGCGCGGTGTTCGACTACCGGGACTGGCAGGTGCCGCTGGGCCGGCGCTTCCGCGCGCTCAAACTCTGGTTTGTCCTGCGCTACTACGGCGTGGAGGGGCTGCAATACCATATCCGCCGCCATATCGAACTGACCCGGCAACTGGTTGGATGGATCGAGGCCGATGAGCATTTCGAGGTCGTCGCGCCGTCGCCGTTCAACCTGGTGTGTTTCCGTCACCGGGGCAGTGACGAACTGAACAAGCGGATCCTGGATGAACTCAACGACAGCGGCGACCTGTTCCTTACCCATACCAAGCTCAACGACCGCTTTGTCCTGCGTTTGTGCATCGGCCAGTCGCGCACCGAACTGGAACACGTGGAACGGGCGTGGCGCCTGATTACGGAGACGGCGAGGCGGCTACCGGCTGATGGAAGATAAAGGGGATTGCTATTACGCCGTGATTTTTACCGCCGAAATGGCTGCCGACCTGAGCGGTTATGAAGACACGGCGCAGAGGATGAACGAACTGGTTGAGGAACAACCCGGGTATATCGGCAAATATCATAGTATGGAGGAAAACCGCGAGATCACGATTTCCTATTGGGAGAACCTTGAAGCCGTCAAAGCCTGGAAAGCGCACCCGGAACACCGGGTCGCCCAAGAGTTGGGTCGGGCAAAATGGTATGCCGGTTACCGGATAGAACTGACCAAAATAGAGAGGTATTATAAATCCGGGGAGGATATTTGGGATTCAGAGTAAGACTTAAGTAAAATCAGCTTCCGTTGGACAATAAACACTCTTCACCATTTAGCAGAGACTGGAGAAGTAGATTGGATCAAAAACAAACCCACGAAATCATAACAATACGGGTTGAACACGGAGAAACACTTTCAGAAATTGCAAGCCGGTATGATGTCAGCATACAAGAATTACAACATTGGAACCGAATCGAAAATTCTGATTTTATACAAGCTGATCAAAAGATCATTATTCACACGGTGCCAGGTTGGAGGGACGAAATTCTTGATATGGTACAAGCTGATAAACGGGTAATTGTTGATACGCCGCCGGATGCATTCCCGGATATTTGGATCACAGGTATTGTCGTTCTCATTCTGGCATTATGGTTTTTAAGAAAACGGAAGGCTAACACCAGAACATCCGAACAGCCCGCAAACGACTGCGACAACTCGTGGTCAGATTACCCTGTCCGACCCGGTAAAGTTACACCTTCAAAGGGAGAGCATGGTGAACAATTAGTCAATGAATGGTTAAATGAACAGTATCCTGAATGGATATCGCTCAGCAATATCCTGATACCTTCCGGAAAAAACACTACGCAGATAGATCATATTCTGATATCGCCATGGGCAGTATTTCTGATTGAAACAAAAAATATGGATGGATGGATATTCGGGAGCCCGGGCCGAAAACAATGGACACAATCCTTTGCAACTACAAGCCGGTCTTATCTGACTGAAGCCAAGTCAATACAATTCAAGTTCTACAATCCGTTACTGCAAAACGAGGGCCACACAAAGAATTTCCTTAAACTCAACATCCTGAATTACCCATGGATCCGGCCAATTGTCGTATTCACAGGAGATGCCGAAATGAAAACCAAAGACAAATTCCTACCCTATGAGGAACATGAAAAAATAGCAAATCAAAATCAGAAGTGGCGAGTACGGGGCGTCGTATGCATGAATTTAGAAGACTTGTACGACTACATTTCACTCTCGGTTGCCAGTTCAACAAACCCTCCCCTAACACGACAGAAAATGGAAGCCATCTCCGCCAAGATAAAGAATAATGAAATACCATGGACAACGGAAGCGCAACAGCGACATAACTATTTCGTTCAATCTGTGAAAGAAGAATCAGCCTCAAACTAAATTTAATCACTCCGAGCCCAGACATTTGCCAATGACCAGCTACGCTAGAATCTATGACTGGGTGCGTCGGGTACCGGAGGGTAAAGTCGCTACCTATGGGCAGATAGCCGGGTTGGCAAGGAAATGCTCGGCAAGGCAGGTGGGCTATGCTATGGCGGCCCTGCAGGATGGCAACGACATACCCTGGCACAGGATCATCAATAGTCAGGGCCGGATAACCCAGCGAACGGGATCGGAGGGACATCATTTGCAACGGATTCTGCTGGAAACAGAGGGTGTCGTTTTCTCAAAGGATGATAAAATTGACTTATTAAAGTATCGCTGGGTTGCTCCGACAGAGTTTCAGCTACCGAAAATATGAGAGACACACAATTACTATGCTGAAGAGTCTACGAATTCAAAATTTCAAAGCATGGAAGGATACCAAGACTATTCGTCTGGCCCCTATTACTTTGTTTTTCGGCGCCAACAGTTCCGGCAAGTCGAGTATCGGGCAGTTCCTGATGATGTTGAAACAAACGGCTGATTCATCTGACCGAAGAACTGTATTTTACCCGGGCGGAAAAGACTCAGCAGTACAACTCGGCAAACGGTGGGGATGGAAAGACGCTTTGAGTGAGGTTGGCATTGATGTTCGCTTCCTCTGTCCGGATTATGTCAAAGAGAAATACGCGAATAAAATGAACCGATGAAATCGCCTGATTTCTTCAAGTATCCCTCTACCCCACACTTGGCACTGCTCGAAGACAGGTCATTGAGGGGAGATAAGCTCATGTCAGAAACTGAGCGTAATGAGTTCTTACAACATGAACTTGTCATAGAGGAAAAAGTTGACGGGGCCAATCTTGGCATCTCATTTGATTCTGATGGGAATATTCGTGCTCAAAACAGAGGAGACTACCTGCGTCTCTATGGTTCGGGTCAATGGAAAAGCCTGGCCGGCTGGTTAGCCCCAAGAACGGATACTTTTTTTGATATCCTGAATGATCGCTATATCCTGTTTGGAGAATGGTGTTACGCCCAACATTCTGTGAAATACGACCGACTGCCTGACTGGTTCCTGGGTTTTGATGTCTATGATAAACGAGCCGGTAACTTTCCGGCCCTTCACCGACGTGATCGGTTATTGCAAAAAATGCAGGTCGAACAGGTTCCCTTTCTTGCCCATGGTCGCTTTTCTCTGGTTGAAATAAAATCGTTACTTGCAGAGTCAAGGCTTGGCGACCAGCCTGCAGAAGGCATTTACATCAGATATGACAGCGGTGACTGGCTGGTCAAGAGGGCAAAACTGGTGCGCCCCTCCTTTCTTCAGGAAATGGACCAACACTGGTCACGATCAGGAATTAGAAAAAATCGATTGGCGTCAGATTCCCACATATAAAGTCGAGCAGTTTTGGTCCATTTTGTTATGCTTTCGTTGATTCAATAGAATATATTTATTTACTGTTTTCGTTAAAATTTTTCGAGTAACTTAAAGCAAGAAATTTCTTGAAACTCCTTATAATCAGTGCCACATTTGCAACATTATCAGGATGTGCTACCACATCTCTTGATGCAAGATTGGAAATTGTTCAGGAAAACTGTAGAAAAAGTCAGCAAGGTCTTTCTTGACCCTCTGCTTTTAATAGGGTCATAATTCATCCGGTTCACCTTTTTGCATGGAGCATGTCTAATGACAAAAGCAAAGGTTTTTGCCTTTATCAATTACAAAGGCGGTGTTGCTAAGACGACATCTGCCTATCATATCGGGTGCTGGTTGGCAGGGCCAAAAAATAAAAATGTCTTGCTGATCGATATCGACCCACAGACAAACCTGACTTTTTTGTGTGCCTCTGTTGAAGATTGGGAAAGGCGCAAGTCCAAGGTCGGGACGATCGCCACAATGTACAAGAGACATCTGGAGAAGGCCCCCTATAGATGTGAAAAAGTACTTATGGAAAACCCCTGTCCGCTTAAGGGATGGCCGCTATCACCCCCGGCTTGATCTGGTGCCATGCGATATTGATCTGATCGGGGAAGATATTGGCAGCGGCCAAATCGCCGGGGCGTATCCAAGTATGGAGATGTTGAAGATGAACGCAGAGCAGTTTATGCGTGACCGGAATTTTCTTACTGAAGTCATCAATGAAATCCAGAATAAGTATGATTATGTTCTAATTGATTGCCCGCCAAACCTGTATTTGATGACGCAAAATGCGCTGGTTGCAAGTGATTACTATATTGTTACTGCGATACCGGACCATCTTTCTACAATTGGTCTGACCATCCTGATAAAGAAAGTAGAGAAAATCGAAACTCTTGTTAGGCACGCAGCTGTGCTGGCTGGCAGAGAAACAGACCGTCACTGCGTTGCCAGATTTGGCGCTGTTCTTTTCGTGCGAGCACGAATCGGGGGTGAAATGGTGACGACTGCACATAGGAATAAGATGGAGGAGGTTCGATCATCTTTAGACTTCGAATGTTTCAAAACAAATACAACTGAGTTGATTGGATATACGGAATCCGCGGAGAACAGTCTGCCTGTATGGTTACATGATTCTGAGAATGCCAGACGAGCCGCCAATAAGCAGGAATATCCAAAAATTGTCGATGAGCTATTGGAGAAATTTGGAGAATGAGTATTTCTACAAAACTGACGGGTAAAAAGTTGGAAAGCTTTCTGAGGAACCTGTCTACGTTGGTTGATACATTGCCATCAGAGGAAACGAAATCCCAGCTTGACCTCGAACTGCAAGCGTTGATCAAGTTCTTGCAGGATTTTCAGGTCAGGCTAAGGTCACTTCCATCTGAACAAGATGCTGAGGGCGTCTCTTCAACAATAGAAACATTAAAGGACTATGTTCGTATCGCCGAATCCGATCCTGTCATGTCACGTGTTCTTGGCCTTACAATGGATAGTCGAACATTGAGAAAGCCTTCTCGCAATTACCTCAGCGATCAAGACCGCAAGGAGGCAATAGCAGTGGCAGAGGAACTGAAAGATTTATCACCTGCAGATATCGAGCATAAGTTTGAGGATAAACGGAAATACAATATTACAATGTTAAAACAAATCGGAAAGGAGTTGGGACTAAGTATCCCATCTAAGTCAACCCGGCTTTCGATAATCGAAAAAATCACTAAGAAAACGGCCAATCTTCGAGGTTATAATTACCTTAGATACGGTCGCGATCAGAGTGTCGGCGGATATGTTTCTGAACCTGAGGAAAAATCAAGATAGCACGTGTGACTTTTTCACGTAAATTGATTCCTATACATCTATAAACCTGTAACTGACACAACATGAATAAAATAAGTATGCGCAAACTGACCAGTTTCCTGTTGTTCACAATAGTCTTTTCAGGATGCGCCGAAAACGGCCCGGACCCGCTGGACGCGGCGATTTCCGGAGCGCACCGTGATGCGAAAAACGTAGCCCGGGACGTCTACCGCCACCCCGGGGAGACCCTGGCGTTCTTCGGCATCAAGCCGGATATGGAGGTGCTGGAAATCCTGCCCGGCGGAGGCTGGTATACGGAGATCCTTGCGCCGTACCTGCGGGATGACGGCCTGCTTGCCGTCGCCAGTTTCGGCCCCGAGCATTCCGTCGAGTACCTGCGCAACATCCATAACGGGCTGGTGGAAAAATTCGACGGTGACCCGGAAAATTACGGCAAGGTGGTAGTCGGCTTGTTCCAGGGAGAGAGTCACCTGGAGGGGTTCGAGGATGAAAGTTTCGACATGGTGGTGACGTTCCGCAACACCCATAACTGGATCCGCTTCGGCGGCGTGGAGGACGTGTACCGGGCGATCTACCGGGTATTGAAACCCGGCGGCATCCTGGGCGTGGTCCAGCACCGCGCCGAGGCCGGAACTGACGCGCAGGAAACCGCCGAACGCGGTTACGTCCCCGAGAGTTACATGATCCGGCTCCTGGAAGACACCGGTTTCGAGCTGGTCGATAAATCGGAGATCAACGCCAACCCGAAGGATACCAAAGACTACCCGGAAGGCGTCTGGACCCTGCCGCCGACTTATCGCCTGGGTGACGAGGACAGGGACAGGTACGCCGCGATAGGAGAAAGCGACAGGATGACCATGAAGTTTGTCAAGTTATAAATGTTCGCGGGAAGTACGAAATAAGGCGTCCCTGCGGGACATGTGTTTGACTGGATTCCCGCCTTCGCGGGAATGACGGATGGGAGCGCGGAATTACGGATAGGAGCGCGGAATGACGCCGGATTACTACAGGCGAAACAGCGGTTCCAACTTGCCGCGTTCCGGGGTCGATTCCGCGGCGGCTGATTTTTCTTCCTCCAGGAACGCCTGCCACAGCGGGGCGCCGCGCCAGGGTTCCGTTGTACGGGCATACAACCGCTGCGACAGGTTACGGATTTCGGCGGCCAGTTTGTCGTTGACCTGTTTCTCCAGGTCGCCCAGGCTGGAGGCCGGCGACCCCTGCGGGCGCACTCCCGCCCACTGCAGCAAGGCTGTTTTGGCCCGTTCCGGATCATCATCACGGCAGGCCCGTTCCAGGGCCTTGCGCGCCTGCTTCAGGTTCTCATTTTGAGCAGGGGGACCCTCTGCCCGCGTGCGCCAGCGGTTTTTCAACCAGGGGACGGACTTAAGTCCGTCCCCGACTGCGCTCTCCGGCCGCGTCTGCCTGCGGCTCTTCAGTATATAAGCGAGGGTCGCGAGCCAGGCGACGGCGAGGATGCAGGTAAGCCATTGCCAGATTGAAATTCCCGGCGAGGCATCCGTCACGGCTGCGGTTTCCCCTTCTTCCGGCGCCGCTTGCTCCCGGACCTGCGCGTCCATGTCAGGGGCAGGGAATAGCGGCGTATCGATTGCTGCATCCGGCGCGGCTGCCGTTACCTGCACCCGCCGTTCCGGCAATACCGCGTATTCCAGGGCCTGCGTTTCCGTGTTCCACCAGGGCAGGGAGATCTCCGGCAGAGTGTATTCACCCGGGCGCGCCGGGATGATGGCATTCTTTTGCTGCCTCACTCCCGTTATCCCCTCGGCGCTCTTGCGGTTCTCCAGTTCCGGCTGGTCCGGGTAGTGCCTGAAGCCGTCCGGCAGCAGTTCCTGCATTTCCGGCAACTGGCTTGCGGTCAGACCACGCGCGGTGAGCGTGAGGGTGCGGGTGACCGGTTCATTGGGCAACAGTTCAAGAGGGTTTTTTGACCATTTTCCGGTGATTTCCACGTCAACCGCAGGCAACCAGTGTCCGGGCGGATAAGCGGCCGGGATCGGCTCGACCTGCAACTCGACGGCCTCCGATTGCCTCACAATCGTCCTTCCCCCGGCCCCGAACGGGTCGAGACTGAAGGGCGAGGCCGCGGACAACTGCCCCTGGAACCGGACGGGCCCGATCGACAGCTTGCCGCTGACCTGGGGATAGATCGCATAGCTTCTTTCAAAGACGGCGTAACGCCTGCCCTCGACAAAGGTGTCGTAACTCCGGTCCGCGTCCAGCAACTCAATGATCGCGCTCCCCTGCCCCAGGTCCGGTTCGGACAGGGTCTCATTGGAAGTGGCGACGGCGCGGTACAGCTTCACATTGTAAATCACTTCAGCCTGCACATAAGCCGACCCGGGGGATGCCTCCACGTCTATGAAAATGTCCGGCGCGTCCCGGCCGGGCGCGCCGGTCCCTGCCTGTATTACCGTCAATGAAGCCGGGGGGCTTTTGTCCCTGCCGAAAGAGATGGCGGGGATGACCAGGTTGCCGGCATTCACCGGCATCAGCGTCAGGCGCCACTGTCTGGTGCGGGTGATCTTTGTGTTGACGATGTTCATGCTGGCGCTGGCGCTGGTGGAGAGCACCTGGAAATCCTTTTCCAGGGGGGAGAAATCGGGATCGTCATCCACTCCCCCGACAGCTTCGAAGATCAACTGGAAGGATTCCTGCAACACGGCCGGGTTCCGGTCCGTATGGACTGTAATGTCGGCGGCGCGGGAGAAGCCGGGATATACCGATAAAACAAGGAGCGGTATGAAAAACAGGCTGTTTTTACAAGTGAATGTCAAGTATATATTCCCGGCGGGGACAGATTTGAAGTCTGTCCCCTGATTTTATTTTACCAGGTCTGTTCATCCCGGTTGGTCTCATAGTTGCGCTGCTGGTATTGATAACGGAACTTTCGACGCAGCAGTCCGGAAGGGTCGTCCGGTATCCGGCGCAGCCACTGTTCGGTGGCCTGCTGTTCCTCGGCGGTCCTCGGGTCGTCAGCCCGGGCCATGGATTGCTCGGGGCCTTCATCCCGCGCCTGCTCGCCCTGTTCCTGTTGTCGCTGCCTTTGTGCCTGTTCCTGCATGTCCGGTTGGGGCGTTTCATTCCGGTCCGCCCGGTCCTGCCGCTCACCTGCCTCAGGCGGCCGGGGTTGATCATTTTGCTGTTCCTGACCGGCCTGTTGCTGCTCCTGCCCGGGCGTCTGGTCCCCCTGGTCCTGTTGATCCTGCCCCTGCCGGGACTGTTGTCCTTCCTGGCCCTGCTGCGTTTCCCGGTCCTGCTGCTGTTGCTGCTGCCGCTCCAGTTCCTTTTCCAGCAACTCCTTGTTGAATTTCGCGTCGGCATGATCCGGCCGCTCGGCCAGGGTCCGGTCATAGGCGGCAATTGCCTCGTGGTAGCGCCCCAGGCGCGCCAGCGCGTTTCCCCTGTTGTAATTGCTTTCCGCGCCGGCAAGCGGTTCCAGGCTGTCCAGGGCGCCCCGGTAATCCCCGGCGCGGTGCTGCGCCGCGGCTTTCCAGGCGGGATCGTCGAACAATTCGGCCGCCGCCGCGTAATCCCGGGCATCCATTGCCCGCTGCGCCTGCTGGTCCCTGCGCAACCACAGGTCATCCCAGTCCAGCGCAGCCACCGGTTCAGGCAGGGGAAACAGGAGCAAAGCCAGCGCCAGCACATACCCGCGCCGGAACAGCAGCGCAACCAGGGGAAGCAGGCACAATACCAGCCAGGGGCCCTGCTCACGCCAGACGTCAGCGGTGATTTCGGCGCCCGCCTGTTCGCCGGCGGCCTGCGCTTCGGAGAAGAACCCGGTCAACTGCCTGGTATCCTGATCGTCTTTGGTGAGACGCACATAAATACCGCCGCCGGAGCCGGCGAGCCCGCGCAATGCGCCTTCATCGAGGATGGGAATCACTATCTCGCCGTCCCGGTCCTGCAGGAAACCGCCATCGGGCAACAACACCGGCGCGCCGTGGCGCGTCCCCACGCCCAGTACCGACAGGCGGTAACCCTCGTTTCGCAATAACGCCACGCTGTCTCCTGCAGAGGCCGGCGTCGCGCCATCCGTGATCAGCAGCACGTGGCCGCGCCTCATACCGCCCTGTTTGAGCAGGCCGAGCGCCAGGGTAACGGCCTGGTCGGTGCGGTTGCCGGTTACCGGCATGATGCCGGTTTCCAGCGCTTTCAACTGCGACCTGATGGTTTCACCGTCATCGGTCAGCGGCGTCACCGTAAACGCTGCCCCGGAATAGGCCAGCAGGGCAGTCTGGCCTTCCAGGCGCTGATCCAGAATGTCGCTGATCTTGTAACGCGCCCGTTCCAGCCTGCTGGGCGACACGTCGTTGGCATCCATGGAGAGCGTGAGGTCCAGGGCGATAACCAGCGCGTCCTGCGAGGTGAACACGGGCTGCGGCAGTTTGTCCCAGGCCGGGCCGGCCAGCGCGACAACGCCCAGCAGCCCGCCCGTCACAGTCAATATTATCGCCGCGCGCCGCGTCCTGCCGGCTCCCCTGATCAGAATGTACGGCAGCAGGCCTTCGTCGACTACCGCTTCCCAGTTGCTGTGCGCCCCTTTTCTGAAAAACATGAACCAGGCCAGCAGCGCCAGCGGCAGCAGGGCGATAAACCATTGCGGCCGTAAAAAGTGAAACAGTTCCAGATCAATCATTCGCATACACTCAGGGGACAGACCCCACTCTACGCCCGCGCTTTCACCAGTCCCAGGAAGGCGCAGAGCAGCAGCGCCGCGGCCAGGGGCCAATAGTACAGGGCTTTGCGCGGCCGGTACTTCTTCGGGTCCTGCTCAACGGGTTCCATCTCATCTATCAGGGCGTATATCCGTTCCAGTTCGCCCAGGTCGCGGGCGCGAAAATAGGCGCCGCCGGTCAGTTCGGCGATCTTCCCCAGGGCCGCCTCGTCCAGGTCCGCCGACGGGTTGACCGTGCGGGCGCCGAACAGGCTGCGCTCCAGCAGCTCCGTCGCGCCGATGCCGATAGTATAAATTTTCAACCCCTCCCGGCTCGCCAGTTGCGCCGCGGAAAGCGGTTCCACGACGCCGGCCGTGTTCGCGCCGTCCGTCAGCAGCACCAGGACGCGCTGGCCGGCATCCCGCTCGCGCAGGCGTTTCACCGCCAGGCCGATGGCGTCTCCGATGGCGGTTGCCTTGCCGGCCAGTCCGGTCACGGCCTCGGACAGCAAGGTCTTCACCGTCTCCCGGTCAAACGTCAGCGGCGCCTGCAGGTAAGCCTGTTCCCCGAACAGGATCAGGCCGACCCGGTCGCCGACCCGGCGCTCGATGAAATCGCCGGCAACCAGCTTGGTTGCAGTCAGGCGGTCGACCCGCCTTCCTCCGAGCACGAAATCCTGTTGTTCCATGCTGCCGGACAGGTCGACTGCGAGCATCAGTTCCCGGCCGGTAACGGGAACTTCCACCAGTTCACCCAGCCATTGCGGCCGCATTGCGGAAAACACCAGCAGGGACCAGGCCGCCAGCGCGAGCCACAGGGGCCAGGCACGGGCCTTTTTCACGGCATCCGGTTCGGTTTCAACAAAATCATCCAGAAACGGCGCCCGCAGTGCGGAGCCGGTTGCGGCATTCCAGGGCCGCGCGTAACGGTAAATGAAATACGGCAACGGCAACAACAGCGCCAGCCAGGGCCACTGGAAACCGATCATCGCTTGCTCCGGGCTACCGATTCAATCCAGTCAGAGCAGAAACCCATGAGGGATGCTACCTCTTCTCCTGTAACCTGCCGGCGATAGGGCGCCTCGAGTAATAACCTGCCTATGTTCTCAGGTAAGGCGCTCCCCGCGTACTGTTCTCTATCCTCTGACAACTGCTCAGTCTCAAATTCACCTCCCTGTGACTGGATAAGAGGTCCACTTCCCTGTGACTGGATACCGGACAATCCCTGTCCGGTATGCATGCCCCGGTATGTTGTAAGCCGGGGACGTTCAAGGGTGGAACCCTTTTTGCCCGTTACTTTCTGGCTGCTGCCTGACTGCAGAAATGCCACCCATTCGTCGCCGGTCAGTCCGGCGCTTTCGGCCCTGGGGAAGACGCTGATGCTCACGCGCCGTAACAGGCCGGATACGGATCGAACGCAGCGCCCGGCATCGGCGTCGGCCGCATAACGGGAACGGATCGCGGCCAGCTCCTTTCTCGCCATGCTGATGGCGGAATATTTGCGGCGTCTGTACAGGAAGCGGCTGAACCACGCTGCGGCAAGTCCCAGCAACAGGAGAACGGGCAGGAGCCACCATCCCGGCGCCGGCGGCCACCAGCCGACGCTCTCGGGGAGATGTATTTCCCTGAGCGGCAGTGACGCCGGATCCGTATTCAACATGTCAGGCTGCATAGTATCAATTATACCGGGCACGGATTTGTGGGGTCAGGTCGCACATTGCACATAGATGGGGATTTGTGGGGTCAGAGTAAAATCGCCGGGTTTGTGGTGGCGGTAAGATCGGTGGTGATTTTACTCTGACCCCTGGTATCTCCCTGTTTTCAAGCTGCTGATCAACAGCGACAGCGGTTCTGCGTCGGTCCTGCACGGAACCAGGATGATGCGGTTCAGCCTGGAAAGTTGCCGTAATCGGTCCAGGCGCGCACGGAACTGCCGCCGGTACTGTCCGGCCAGGTGACCGTCCGAAGTATCCAGCAGGAACTCCCGGCCGCCGTCGACCACCCGGTAACGGCCGGGCGGCGGCAACTCCTCCTCAAGCCGGTCGTAAACGAACAGCATGACCACCTCGTTGTGCCGGCACAACCTGGCCAGGGGAATTTCCGCCTGGGAGTCCAGTTCCCGGAAATCGCTGATCAGGAATATGAGGCTGCCCGGCCGCGCCACCCGGCGCAGGCGCTGCAAGGCATGCTCCAGTGACTGCCTGTCGCCTCCCGCGGATGCCGGGAGCGACCAGGCCGCATCGTTGACGATACGGTTGATCAGGCGCAATACCGCGGTTTTGCCGCGCTGGGGTTTTAACTCGTGGTGTTCATGTTCGGAGAATATCACTCCTCCCACCCGGTCTCCGTTGTTCAGGGCGCTCCATGCAATCAACGCCGCAAGCTGCGCGGCCTGCACTGATTTATACCTGCCGCGGGTGGCGAAATGCATGGTTCTGCGCAAGTCCATCCATACGAATACCGGGCGCTCGCGCTCCTCGCGGAACAGTTTAGTATGGGTCTTGCCGGTCCTGGCCGTCACCCGCCAGTCAATGTTGCGGATATCGTCGCCCGGCTGGTATAACCTGGACTCATCGAACTCCATGCCCCGGCCCCGGAACGGCGACTGGTAATCACCGCTTTGCCTGGAAAGAATCCTGCCGCGCCCCAGCCGGATGGAGGCCGCCGCCCGGCTCAGACCGACCAGGGCCGGCAGGGATACCCGGACCGGATCTGTAACGCTATCAGAGAGTTCCGACCGCATATTTCATCAGCTTGCTTCCTGTTCCGTTCCTGCAGAAGCAGAGTAGTCGCGCGTGGATGCGCCGATTACGGACCGGAGTATGGAAATCCAGTGGACACCTTATAAGGAATATGTGCTTACTGGATTCCCGTTTGCACGGGAATGACGCCTGGTGTTTCACTCTGGTGTCAAGGCACTGCGATACGGTTGACCAGTTCGCCGATCACGTGGTCGGTGGTGATGCCTTCGGCCTCCGCTTCATAGTTCAGTATCAGCCGGTGGCGCAGCACGTCACAGACCACTGCCTGCACGTCTTCCGGCCCGACGAAATCCCGGTCATTGAGCCAGGCATGGACGCGGGCGCAGCGGTCCAGGGCAATGGTTGCACGGGGACTGGCGCCATACTGCAGCCACTGGGCCAGGTCGTCGCCATAAGCGGCCGGGCTGCGGGTCGCCAGCACCAACTGTACCAGGTATTGCTCCAGGTTCTCCGCCATCCAGGTATCCAGGGCTTCATCACGGGCGGCAAAAATCGCCTCCTGCGTTACCGGCGATGATTCCGCCTGTTCGTATCCCCGGCGGGCTTCCTGCCTGGCCAGTTCCAGTATGGCCCGTTCCTCCTCCGCTTCCGGGTAGGTGATTTCCACGTGCAACAGGAACCGGTCGAGTTGCGCCTCGGGCAGGGGATAGGTGCCTTCCTGTTCGATGGGATTCTGGGTGGCCATGACCAGGTACAACTGCGGCAGCGGGTAGGTTTCCCTGCCGACGGTGATCTGCCGTTCGGCCATGGCCTCAAGCAATGCCGACTGGACCTTGGCCGGCGCCCGGTTCACTTCATCCGCCAGGATAAGGTTATGAAACAGCGGTCCGCGCTGGAAATGGAAAGAACCGTCCTGGGGCCGGTATATCTCGGTGCCGGTCAGGTCGGCGGGCAGCAGGTCGGGCGTGAACTGCACCCGGTGAAAATCGGCTTCGACGCCGTCGCCCAGCACCTTGATGGCGCGGGTCTTGGCCAGTCCCGGCGCGCCCTCGACCAGCAGGTGCCCGTCCGCCAGCAGCGCGAGGAGCAACCTGTCCACCAGCTTCTGCTGGCCTATGATATGCCTGGAAATATATGATTTGAGCCGGAGGATCTCGGATTTGTTCGACATTTACCGCTTATTATACGGTCTAACGGAATGGAGGGGACGGATTTTAAATCCGTCCCCTGTCACGCCAACTGCGCCGAGCGGGGTCAGTTTACCTGAATCTTCCTGAGCCGGGTTTCCTTCGCTTTCGGCAGCACCAGGGTCAACACGCCGTCGGCGACGCTGGCCTTGATATTCTCCGTGTCGATCTCGCTCGACAAGGTAAAATCGCGGCTGAAGCGGCCGGCATTGTATTCCTTGTAGACCGGCTTGAAGTTTTCATGGTTATCGCTATCGATATGGCCCTGGATTGAAAGCCGGCGGTTCTCCAGCTTGATATCGATATTGTCCTTGCTTACGCCGGGCAGTTCGGCAACGATTGCATACTCGTCATCCGTCTTGAATACGTTGACCGGCGGAAAGTCGCCGCGGCTGCTGAGCCCCGAACCTGACCTGCCGCTCAACACCGTATCCGACAGCGATCTCTGCAAGGAGAAAAGGCTGTCAACCGGGTTTGTGATTAATCTGACCATGTGTCACCTCCAAATAAGTTGTTAGAGCTAAATAAGCTCTGAACAAGTCCATCCTGGACTTGTCAGAGCATGCAAAACAAAAATGCGATTTTTGTTTTGCTCTCAAAATCAATGACTACAGGTCATTGGTTTTGGCGATACATCCCTGTATCGCGGGAAACTCTGACTTAATCAGAGTTTCCTTAACCTGTAGCACTGGTACAAAAAATGGGGATGAGATAGAATTTTTCAAGCGCAGATGCGCATAATTCCTTATATTTAATACGATAGTGATTAAAAAGTTCATGAATCCGTTTACCATCGGCACGCTCCTGAATTCCGCTCCCATGATCATCCAGGCCGCCGGCAAACTGGTCGATTTGATCAGGGAACGGGAACAGGGCGCGCCCGCCTCCGCCGAAAAGGTCCCGGTAACGCCGGACAACCTGGAAGAGGTTATCGGCAGGCTGCATGCGCGCCTGGACTCGATGAATGAAGCCAGCGTCGAGCAACTCAGGCTCATCGAGCAACTGGCCCGCCAGAATGAGGCGCTGGCCGCTTCCCTGCAGCGGCAGCAACAGCGCGCTACCTTCGCCTTCATCCTGGCGCTGATCGCGTTATTGCTGGCAATCCTGGGGCTCACGGCCGCCTAGAAGCGGGATTAACTCCGGTGGATTATTTCTCCGCGGCGTTCAACGCGGCATTGGCGCTGATATTCAGTTTTGACCGGGAAGTCTATACGGTCGTCTGGACCTCTTTACATATCTCCGTTGTTGCGGTGGCGCTGGCGTCGCTGGCCGGCATCCCCCTGGGGGTCCTGGTAGTGCTGCGGGAGTTTCCCGGAAAGCGCCTGTTGCAGCAGGCGCTGAATACGCTGATGGCCCTGCCGACGGTGGTGGTTGGCCTGTTGCTGTACGGACTGCTGACCAGGCAGGGAGCGCTGGGCCACCTGGGGTTGTTGTACACGATAAGCGCCATCGTCATCGGCCAGACACTGCTGATATTGCCCATTATCTGGAACCTGTCCATCGCCGCGGCCTCCGGCGCCGACCCGCGCCTGCTGCCTACCAGCAAGGCCCTGGGGGCATCCACCCTGCAGCAGGGCGCCATGTACGTAAATGAAGTGAGGTACGCCCTGGCTGCCGCCATGGTCGCCGGCTTCGGCCGGGCCATAGGCGAGGTAGGCATCGCCATGATGCTGGGCGGCAACATAGAAGGTTTTACCCGCACCATGACGACCGCAATTGCCCTGGAGACCAGCAAGGGCGAATTCGAATTCGCCCTGGCCCTGGGAATACTGTTGCTGGCGACCGCCTTCCTGGTGACTTTCATCGTGCAATATTTTCAATCCATGGACTGATGGAGTCCCTGTACCAAATTTCCAGCCTGGCATTCTCCTACCCCGGGCGAAAAGTGCTGGACCTGGACGAACTTTTAATAGCGCGTAACCAGGTAACTGCAGTGGTCGGGCCTAACGGTTCGGGCAAGAGCACGCTGTTCGACCTGCTTGCGTTTCTGCGAAAACCCGATACGGGCACGATACTGTTCCGCGGAAATCCGGCGTCGGGGTCCAACAGACCGCAGTTGCGGCGCCAGGTGGGATACGTACAGCAGAAGCCCTACCTGATGAAAATGTCCGTCCGGGACAATATCGGCCTGGGACTGAAGTTCCGGGGCGAAACGCGAGCTGCCATCGATGCTGCCGTCAATGCCGTGGCCGGAGAACTGGGCATTGCAGCCCTGCTGGACCGGGACGCCGGCAAGCTGTCGGGCGGGGAGATACAGAAGGTGGCGCTGGCCCGCGCCCTGGCGCTGCAACCGGAGGTGGTGATCATGGATGAGCCGTTCACGTACCTGGATGAGGCCACCGTTCGTGATATCGAAGAGTGGATTGCCGGGCAGCGCAAAACAAGGAATAAAACAATCATCTTCAGCACTCACGACCGGCTGCGTGCGCAGTCATTGTCGGATACTGTTCTCAACCTGTCACAGCAGAACCCAGGCCCGGTAGAGTAATCTCAGCGCAAAGCAGGTCATGATGATCCTGAATACCAGCCTGAACTTTTCCTCGGAAATATGGTGCAGCGTTTGTTTCCCCAGGTATGAGCCGGGGATGGCCGCCAGGATGGCGCCGAGGATGACGTAGAGATAGGGACCGTAATCAAAACCGTAATAACTGTATGCACTCAGCTTGAGCACGTTCATGAGCAGCAGTCCTGCCGCCAGCGTGCCTGTTATCTGCAGCCTGGACAACGCCGCGCGTATCATCAATGGTTGAAACAGGCCGCCGAATGAAAACAGGGTGGATAAAAACGAATGAATGACGCCGACCCAGAAGAAAGGCGTCGGAATCCTGGAGCCCCACTCTACTTTCGGCATCCAGACGGCGGCCAGTATCAACAGGCCGATAACCAGGCTCAGAAGAAACTCCGACAGGTCAAAATACACCCGCCCCCCGATGAAGACGCCGATCAGGGCGCCAAGCAAAAACGGCGTCACGATACGCCAGACTATCTCCCGGCGGAAATACCAGGACCTTCCCAGCGACAATCCCAGCATCATCCAGGCATGCAGCGGCACCGCTACCGTTATCGGGACGATGCCGGAGACGATGGCAAGCATGATGAAACCGCCGCCCACCGCAAAAGCGGCGCTGATGTACGCCGAGAAAAACGACCCGATTATGATCAGGATTGCCGCCGGTTCAAACAGGGACATATAGAACTGTATTAATGTAAACTGCCTTATGGTTGCTTCAAATCATATATGAAAATCAGGGAAACACTTGCCGCCGAGTTTGACCAGTTTTCCGACAACTATACGGAAGTGATGACTCGCTGCGTGCCGCATTACCTGCGACTCCTGTCCAGTCTCGGTGAATGCCTGCCTGATGACTTCTCAGCAGGAACCATCCTTGACCTGGGTTGCGGCAGCGGAAACGCGACTGCCCTGCTGCTGAAGAAATTCCCGGATGCGGAGTATACCCTGTTGGATGCCTCGTCCGATATGCTGGATTTGTGCCGGAAGCGGTTTTCCGGCAAAAACATGACATATCACCGAAGTTATTTCCGGGATTATGCGTTTCCCGAGGGTTGTTTTGACCTGGTTGTCGCAGGTTTCAGCCTGCATCACCTGGACAGCAGTGAGAAGCAGTGGATCTTCCCGCTGTTGTACAAAACGCTGAAAAAAGACGGGTTGCTCACCTGCTCGGATATGATGGTCAAAAAGTATTCCGCTGAACACGCACGACTGGTTGGGGAATGGCGGACGTTCATCAATGCCAACTACCCGGACGGTGAAAAATGGGCGTGGATGGAAGAGCATCACGAGGCTTATGACTGGCCTGATGACTATGGCGAGCAGAAATCCTGGCTGCTGGACGCCGGGTTCGGCTATGTTGACGTGAAATGGCGGGAAGACCACTGGGTCCATTTTATCGCGGGGAAGTAATTTAATGAGTCGCCCGAAGGGCGACCTTTTGTTTCACTGGATACTGGTCCCGGCCTTCGCCGGGATAAACTTTCGCCGGTATGACGAAAGAGAGACCGCGTCATGCCGGGCTTGACCCGGCATCCAGTGAAATATCACGTCGCCAAGGGCGACTCTTTGTTCACTGGGCCTGGTCCGCCGCTTGTTTCCGTTTTATCCTCTCATGGATGTTGTTCTTCCTGAAACTCAGCCCGGGGGTCAGTTCGGTCAGTTCAAAAGAGACAGCCAGGGGTCGCGCCTTGTAGAGATCATCCAGGTACTCAACCAGGCTGTCGAAAACCTTTTCTGCAACATCGGACCTGACATCGGGGTCCCGCCTGCGGCCTATTTTGGCGGTTAAATGCACAAAGGCATTGTCCGGATCGGCGTCGGCGATCAGGTAATCATCGCAGCGGACGGCGCGAAAACGAATGCCGCCAAGAGGAAACACACCGGTTTCCATGGCGGTTTCATGCAGGGTCTTGAACAATTCGTCCAGGCTCAACTCGTCTTTGAGATTGGCTGAATATTCCAGGATGAAATGGGGCATGCTCAGTCCACGGGAAACTCGGCGTTGATCTGCCCGGTGCCGGAACTGGGGAAATAATCACTGATGATTTCCACCGGCCTGTTGTATGCGTCCCAGCCCAACATGCCCAGCAGCATCGCGGTGTCGTGCATCCAGCCTTCGCCGTAGCAGCGGTAGGCATATTCGTGGAACATCTCCGTGAACGTCTTGAAATCGCCGCGCTTCCACAGGTCCACCACGCGCAGGTCCGTCTGCTGGTAAAATTCATCGCTGATCTGGAATATCTTGTCGCCGGCGTTGGAATTGTCGTTGAAACGGTGGGACAGTGAACCGCTGGCCAGCGCCATGACCCTGCTGCCGCTTTTTTCGATGGCTTCCCTCACCGCTTCGCCGAAAATGCGGGAATCGTTCAGGTCGTGCCAGGCGCACCAGGCCGCAACCGATACCACCTTGAAATGCCGGTCCTGGTTCATGTAGCGCATCGGCACCAGGGTGCCGTACTCCAGGGTCAGGGAGTCTATATGGTGCGAACGCGTGTTGATCCCACGAGCGTTGGCGCACTCGGCAACCAGGTCGCCCAAGGCGGGATTGCCGTCATAGTCATAGGTCAGGTCCCTGATGAAATGGGGCAGTTCGTGGCTGGTGTACACGCCCTTGAAATGACTGCCGCTGTTGATGTGGTAACCGCTGTTCACCAGCCAGTGCACGTCGAACACCAGCGCGGTGTCCGCGCCCCGGGCGCGGGCCCGGCGGCTGAGTTCCCGGTGGCCTTCAATCGCGTCCTCCCGGCAACCCTGGTGGGGGCCGGGCAGTTCCGACAGGTACATGGACGGCACATGCGTTATCTTGGCGGCTAAAACGATTTCACCCATAATATTTTCTCATTTGTAACTGGCGACCCCGGATACCGGCAGGTTTGCATACACTTTTCAAGACACGCTGTGAATACGTCCCTGTACGCTTGGTCATCCGCTATCCCTGCGGATGACAGTCTTGAAAAGTGTATGCAAACCTGCTTCACCTTCCTAATACAGGAATCCTGTGCGTGCCGTGAGCGATGCACACGTTCTTGGTTTCCATGTAAAAATCGAAGCTGTAGTCGCCCCCGTCCCGGCCGATACCACTCTGCTTCATGCCGCCGAAGGGCGACGGCAGGTTGCGGTTATTCTCCGAATTCACCCACACCATGCCGGCCTCCAGTTTCTCCGCCATGCGGATGCCGCGCCCGGAGTCAGCAGTCCAGACGTAGCCCGCCAGGCCATAGGAAGTATCATTGGCCAGGGCCAGGGCCTCTTCTTCATCGGCAAAGGGAATCGCAGTCAGCGCCGGGCCGAAGATCTCTTCGCGCGCGATCTTCATGCTGTTCGCGGCGTTGCGGAACAGGGTCGGCCTGAGATAATTGCCCGGTCCCAGCTCAGCCACACGCACGCCTCCCGCCGCGATGATCGCGTTTTCTTCACGGGCCGCGTCCATGTAACCCATGACCTTTTCCAGGTGGCTGGGATGGATCAGCGGCCCCAGTTCCGTGGCCGGGTCCAGGGGGTGTCCCACCCTGATGCTGTTGACCCGCTGTTCCAGCGCAGCCAGGAACCGGCCGGCGATCCCGTCCTGCACCAGCAGGCGGCTGCCGGAGGTGCAGCGTTGCCCGTTCAGGCTGTAGATCATGAACACCACCGCGTCCAGGGCGCGCTCGAAATCGGCGTCATCGAAGACGATGACCGGGTTCTTGCCGCCCAGTTCCACGTGGATTCTTTTCAGGGTGGCTGCCGACTGGCGCATGATGTGTGTCCCGGTCACGGTTTCCCCGACGAAACCGATGGCCTTGACGGCGGGATGCTCGGTCAATGCCTTGCCGGCGCTCTCGCCGAAACCGTTGACGGTATTCCAGACCCCGTCAGGCAAGCCGGCCTCCCTGCTTGTTTCCGCCAGGAGCATGGCCGACAGGGGGCTGAATTCCGCGGGCTTGTGGACCACGGTGCAACCGGCCGCCAGGGCCGGCGCGATCTTCCAGGTCGACAACATGAACGGCGTGTTCCACGGGGTAATGACGCCGACCGGGCCGATGGGCGTGCGTTTCGTGTAATTCAGGTGCTGGTCCTGGTGCAGCGACAGGCCGTCGCCGGCCTCCGGCGCCTTGTCGGCAAAGAAGCGGAAGTTCTCGGCGCCGCGCGCCGCGGCCGCGCGCATGAAACGGATCGGCTGGCCGCAGTCCATGCTTTCCACCAGGGATATCTCCTCGGCGCGCCGTTCGACCAGTTCGGCAAAGCGGTTGAGGATTTTCCTGCGTTCTTTTCCGGAGGTGCGGGACCAGCCGGGGAACGCCTCCTGCGCGGCCCGGCAGGCGCGGTCGATATCCTCCGCCGAACCCGCGGCGACAAGTCCCAGCGAGGTATTGTCCGCCGGCGTCAGGTTCTCGAAGGTTTCGCCGGAAACGCCCGGATCGGGCTCACCATTAATATAATGCGCGGTGACGCTGTCCCTGAAACGGCGTAAATGGGTCTCCGCTTTTTTGAGGTTTTCAGCAAGTTGCCCGTTCATCAAAGTATTCCTGCTCGCTGATCACATAATTGATCAAACGGCCTACTTGTTCAACTTCTATCACTACCTCGTCCCCCGGCCGCACGTCCGAGAGTCCCCTGGGCGTGCCGGTCGATATCATGTCGCCCGGCTGCAGGGTCATGAACGCCGAGATGTACTCGATCAGGAACGGGATATCGAACACCATGTCCCGGGTCGTCCCTTCCTGCCGCAGTTCCCCGTTGACCCGGGTGCTGAGCTTCAGGTCATGGGGATCGTCTATATCATCGCGGTCGATGATATACGGTCCCAGGGGGGACAGGGAATCCCGGCACTTGACCCGCAGGTTGGGCCGGTAATAATTTTCCAGGTAATCCCGCACCGCGTAATCGTTGCACAGGGTGTAACCGCCCACGTAATCCATGGCTTCGTCCTGCTTCACCCTGCGGGCCGCCTTTCCTATCACCGCGACCAGTTCCGCCTCGTAGTGCATGTACTCGACGTTGTCCGGCCGGTAGCTGCGCTGCCTGTGGCCGGTGAAGGTATTGGGGGTCTTCAGGAACAGCAACGGTTGCTCCGGGGCCTTGAAGGCCAGTTCGGACGCATGGTCTGCATAATTCAGACCCAGGGCGAAAACGGTGCCGTGTTGCGGCGGCAACCATGTTATTTCATCCTCCCGGTACGTCCTGCCGTCGGCAGTGACGATGCTGTAATCGTCATTGACGCTGACCTGCTGTACCAGGTTATTGATATTTACCCGTGCGGTTTTCATATTATCTTCAAATCAAGGAAGTCATGTGGCTTCGGCAGGCTATCCAAACCCATAAGCACCTCTTCACATATCAACCTCCTACCTGGTAGAAATTTGTTTACTCACTATGAAATTCACCAGGGATCCGAGCTCTTCAATCTCGACTCTGACTTCATCGCCCGGTTTGACGGCAACACGCCCGTCGGGAAAGCCGCTCGCCACGACCATGCCCATGGTCAGGGTCATGAATTCCGTCAATGCCTCGATGATGGCGGGTATATCGAGTCTCAGGTCCGCAGTTGAGGCCGATTGCCTCAGTTCTCCGTTCACATACGTCCTGATCGCGAGATTGTGGGGATCGGTAATCTCCTCCCTGTCGACGATATAAGGACCTGTGGGGCCGAAGCCGTCCAGGCACTTGCCGGTTACGGGCGGTCTGAAATAACTGTCCTCTGCCAGGCTGAAATCATTAAAGATGGTATAGCCGGCGACGTGGTCAAACCCCTGTTCCCGTTTCACGCGGGATGCCGGCCTCCCTATAACGAAAGCCAGGCCGGCCCCCGTATATACGTAATCAACAGTATCAGGGCACGACACCTTACCCAGATGCCCCTTCAGCGTATTCGGGGGCTTGATGAAAAAAACGGGTTGGCGCGGGGGCTGTTTGTAGGGGGGTTGATCAAAAGTGTCCGCAAGCCGGCTGTAATGTTCCAGGTAATTCAATGCCACACAGATCACGGGCTGATCGGTGACAGGCATCAGGCTGGTTTGTTCCAGTTCGAGGATATTGCCGTCCAGGTGGATACGCGTCCGTTCGTCTACCGTAGCCTTGCGCAGGGTTCCATCCGCGTTAACCCTGATTTTTTTCATCCCTGACACTTTCGGCGAGTTGCTGCGCGCTGTTGGCAAGCAGCAGCGTATCCACGCCCACGCCGAGCATGTTGGCGCCATGTTCCCGGTGATCCGGCATGTTGGCCGGGTGGTCCAGTATGCCCGCTGCCTTGCCTGCCGCACGGGTCTTCTGCAGGATCTCCCGGACCACCTTGACGACGTCCGGATGACCCGCGTTGCCGACGTGTCCCATGGACGCAGACAAATCCGACGGGCCGACGAACACACCGTCCACGCCGTCGACTTCCAGGATGTCGGACAAGACCTGCGCCGCGCGGATGGTTTCAACCTGGACGACCAGGCAGATCTGCTCATTTGCCTTGTGCAGGTATCCCGGTATCCTGTTCCAGCGCGCCGCCCTTGCCAGGGACGTGCCCAGGCCGCGCACCCCGTCCGGTGGATAGCGTACCGAACGGACCAGTTCCCTTGCCTGTTCACCTGATTCGATCATGGGCGCCACCAGGGACTGCACACCCACGTCCAGCAGTTGTTTGAGCAGGTTACGGTCGTCGGACACCGGACGCACTACGGCCTGTACGTCGTAGGCCGCGATGGCCTGCAGGTGGCGCAACACCGCGGGCAGGTCGAACGGACCGTGCTCGGTGTCGACGACCAGCCAGTCAAAGCCGGCGCCGGCGCAGATCTCGGCGCAGGTGGTGTCCGGCAAACCCAGCCAGAGGCCGTATTGCGTCTCGCCTGCGGCGAGGGCCTGTTTCAGGCGGTTAACGGGTAGTTCCATTGATTTCTCCTGTGGGATATCTGGGGTCAGAGTAAAATCGTCGGGTTATATGCTTAAACACTGGAATCGGATGATTTTACTCTGACCCCGTATATCCTGTAGAGACGATTTTACTCTGACCCCTTACATTCATCATCTGAAGCGGCATTCGATACTGCCCTGGTTGCCGTAGTCGGCGCGGAATACGTCACCCGGGCGGACCGGTACGGGCCGGGTGAACGAACCGGACAGCAGTACCTGGCCGGGTTCCAGCGCGATGCCGTGGGGAGCGAAGCGCCTGGCGATCCAGACTATGCCGTTGGCGGGGTGGTCCAGCACACCCGCGGCCAGGCCGGTCTCCTCCACCACGCCGTTGCGGTACAGCACCGCGCCGCACCAGCGCAGGTCCACGCGGTCCGGCTCAATGCGTTGCTCACCGAGAATAACGCCGCCGCTTGCTGCGTTGTCGGAGATGGTGTCCTGTATCCTGCGCACGTAGCCGCTGTCGGGATCGACCCGGTAGGTCCGGGCCGCGATGAGTTCCAGGGCGGGCACCACGTAACCGGTCGCCTGCATGACGTCGTCCACGGTCACATCCCCGCCAGCCAGCCTGTTCTTGAGGACAAACGCCAGTTCGACCTCTATCCTGGGGTCGGTAAAGTTCGCGGCCTCAATCACGGTCCCGTTGTCAAAAAACATGTCGTCCAGCAGGGTCCCGTAATCGGGCTCGTCGATGTGCATGGTCACCTGCATGGCGCGGGAGGTGAGACCGATTTTATATCCCCTGATCTCGCGGCCCTCGGCCTGTTTCAGCGCCATCCACTGCGCCTGGATCCGGTAGGCGTCATCCAGGCTCATGTCCGGGTGTTCCAAGGTAACGGCTCGGGCCTGGCTGCGCCGCTTTTCCGCGTCGTGGATGGCCGCGGCGGCCCTGGCGATCTGTGCGTCACTCAGCATCTGCTGTTCTCGAGAGGTAAGGTTGCTTTCCCGGGTTGTTCCGGGAAACGACTAATACTAAGGAATACCAGCCCGTATTTCAACGGGCAATCCCTGCCCGGGGGTGTAATGGAGATACAACGGTTTTAGTGCTATCGTAGCGATTATTCACGCAACATTTCCCTGGAGATAATCATGGCCGGATTCTCATTGGATTACTCACGCTACCGCGTCCCGACAGACGGCAAATTTTCGCTGGGCGATATCGACCCGGGAGACAGCCAGGGCCTGGTGAAGGAACGTCACGGGCAGGAAGTGGAGGAACGGCTGGTCCAGATCCAGGTTCGTCTTGATGAGTTGCAACAGCGCCTGTTCGCGGAGTCGAAACAGGCGCTGCTGCTCGTGTTGCAGGGGATGGATACCTCCGGCAAGGACAATGCCATCCGCCGCGTCATCGCGCCGTTCAACCCCATGGCCTGCCGGGTGACGAACTTCAAATCACCGAGCCACGCGGAACAGGCGCGTGATTTCCTCTGGCGCGTCCACTCCCACGCGCCGCGCAAGGGCTCCATCGGCGTGTTCAACCGTTCCCACTACGAGGACGTGCTGATCGCACGGGTGCATGGGCTGGCGCCGCCGGATCTCATCGAAAAACGTTACGACCATATCAACGACTTTGAAAGAATGCTCGCCGACCACGGCACCCGCATCGTCAAGGTCATGCTGCACATATCCAGGGACTACCAGCTTGAAAGGCTGAAGCGGCGCTTGCGGCGCGCCGACAAGCGCTGGAAATTCTTCCCGGAGGACTTGCGCGACCGGGAACGCTGGGATGACTACATGGAAGCCTATAATATCGCGCTGCGGCGCTGTTCCACTGCACATGCGCCCTGGTACGTCATCCCCGCGCAAAACCGCTGGCTGCGCAACCTGCTCATCAGCCAGTTACTGCTCGATGCGCTGGAAGACATGGACCCCCAATTCCCCGAAGCGCAGTTCGACCCGGCAGATTACCCGCCAGAAGCGATTACCTGACAAATTGGGTGCCGACGCCGGTGTCGGTGAGGATCTCGTTGATAAAGGAATCGGCGTCTCCCCGGATGATATGGGACTTGCTGACGCCGCGCTGCAGGGGTTCGAGACAGGCCTTGACCTTGGGGATCATGCCGCCGTGGATGACGCCGGATTCGATTAAATCCTCGGCCTGCCGCCGTGTGAGGGTCGGCAACAACACACCGCTGCCGTCCATTACGCCGTCCTCGTCGGTCATCAGGATCAGTTTCTCAGCCCGGATTTCCCCGGCGATGGCGCTGGCGACTTCATCGGCATTGACGTTGTACCCGGGTTCCCCGTCTTCCAGCCCCGAGGTAATCGCCGTGACGATGGGCACTGCTTCAGCAGGCAGTTGATCCAGCAGGGACGCATCCACGCGCGCCGGTTCGCCGACGTAGCCGAGCCCGGCGTTTTTCTGCCTGGAACGCACCAGGCCGCTGGTCCGGTCGAATATAACGCCCCGGTATCCCCGGTGGGCCACCGCATCCCTGATCATGCGGCTGATATCCAGGAACACCTCGTCAGCAAGGTCCAGTACTTCACGGGAAGTCACCCGCAACCCGCCCAGTTTGCTCGGTTCCATGCCGGCGGCCTGCATGCGCAGGTCCAGTTGCCGGGCGCCGCCGTGCACCAGGATGACGTCGATGTCCAGGCGTTTCAGGAACG
The DNA here is from genome assembly GCA_965204045.1 of Gammaproteobacteria bacterium. GTDB lineage: Bacteria > Pseudomonadota > Gammaproteobacteria > Eutrophobiales > Eutrophobiaceae > JAAXHV01. The sequence continues at coordinate 970,825 of CBDBDW010000002.1, read as the reverse complement.
CGACGTCGCTGACCAGCGAGGGAATCTGGCGCTCATCCTGCAATATCGAACCGCCGATCTTGAGCACGAACTTTTTACCCTGGAAGGCCTCCAGGTAGGGGATGGCCTCCCTCAGGGCCCGGCCGTCAAAATCGTGCTGTTCGGCAAGTTTCCTGGCCGTTTCCAGTAAGACGAGCTTGTAGGGCATGGCGGATAGAAAAGGGGATTGGAGGTAAAAATGTGCGTGGAATTATATTATCGAATGAAGTCTATGACAAACCGGACAGTGCCAAGGCAGGTTGGGAAGGTATTTTCAAGACACGCTGTGAATACATCCCTGTACGCTCCCTTCCAGCCATCCATGGCTTCCAGAGGGTCTTGAAAATACCTTCCCAACCTGCCAACTTACCATTGATGTTAATATGGCCTTATGAAGAAAATCCTGATCATCGCTCTCACCCTAGGAGCCGCTGCCGTCCTGGGTTATCTGGTCGCCACAGACGGCGGGTCGGGAATGGGTGATACGCCCACACCAATGGCTGATTGCAGGCAGGCGCCGGAGCATGGCGAGATGGTCTGGATCGAAGGCGGCAGTTTTACCAGGGGAGCAGCCGGTTTCTATCCCGATGAAGGCCCGCCGGAGGAAATCCGGGTCGGCGGCTTCTGGATCGACAGGTTCGAAGTGACCAATGCGCGCTTCGGTGAATTCGTCGCCGCGACCGGTTACGTCACCGTGGCGGAACGGCAACCGGACCCGGAAGATTTTCCCGGCATCGATCCTGCCCTGCTGCAACCCGGGTCCGTCGTATTCACCATGCCCACGGACACGGGCGGCGAATTGACCCAATGGTGGCGCTTCGTCCCCGGCGCGAACTGGCGGGAACCCACCGGACCCGGCAGTTCCATCGAAGGGCTGGAGAATCATCCGGTGGCGCACGTCACCCATGAGGACGCACAGGCCTTCGCCGGCTGGCTGGGACATGACCTGCCGACCGAGGCGCAATGGGAATACGCGGCCCGGGGCGGCCTGGACAGGGCCGTGTACGCCTGGGGGGATGAGTTCCTGGTTGACGGGCGGCACCAGGCCAACACCTGGCAGGGGCTGTTCCCCGTAACGAACGCAAGGGAAGATAATTATTCCGGCACTGCGCCGGTCGGCTGTTTTCCCGCCAATGGTTACGGCCTGTACGATATGATCGGCAACGTGTGGGAGTGGGTTGACAACTGGTATTACCCGGTCCACGGTACGCAGGGGACCGGCGGCCACGACCCGCGCCAGCCCGGCGTGCCGGTCAGGGTAATCAAGGGCGGTTCCTACCTGTGCGCGGACAATTACTGCCGGCGTTACCGGCCCGCCGCCAGGCACGCGCAGGAAACCACCCTGGGGGCGGCGCACATCGGCTTTCGAACCGTGAGGAATGTGAACTGATATGAAATTTGTTACTTACCTGCATGACGACAAACCCGGCTGGGGCCTGCTGGATGACGGGGCCATCGTTGATTTGAGCCATTTCGAACCCTCCCTGAAAGCCGCTGTCCGCAACCGTAGCCTGGCAGGCGCCGCCAGCGCCGCGGCAAACGGTGAAACCGTGGCCCTGGATAAGATTACATACCTGCCACCGATACCTGACCCTGCGCGGATCCTCTGCATCGGCCAGAATTACGCCGCACACCGGGATGAGATGGGCGGGGACAGGACCGCGCACCCGCTTATCTTTACCCGTTACCCTTCCTCCGTCTCAGGGCACAACCAGGCCCTGCTCAAACCCGCGGAAAGTGACGAATACGATTATGAGGGCGAACTTGCCGTTATCATCGGCAAACCGGGGCGGCGCATCCGTCCGGAGCAGGCATTGGACCATATCGCCGGTTACAGTTGTTTCATGGACGGGTCCATCCGGGATTTCCAGGGGCACACCACGCAATACATTCCCGGCAAGAACTTCGATGCCTCCGGTTCCTGTGGCCCGTGGATGATCCCGGCCGGGGAAATGCCGGATCCCAATGCCGGTTACCGTCTTGAGACCCGCCTGAACGGCGCCACGGTGCAAAGCGCCACGACCGACCTGATGCTGTTCCCGGCGCCGGCGCTCATCGCCTACCTCTCAATTTTCACCACCCTGGAACCCGGCGACATTATCGCCACCGGCACGCCCGGCGGCGTCGGTTACAAACGGGATCCCCAGCTTTACATGTTTCCCGGCGACCGGGTCGATGTGGAGGTGGAGGGGGTAGGTATGTTGTGTAATACGATCAAAGCGGGTTGAACGGGGACAGAATTAAATTCTGTCCCCAGGTACGTCACTAGGGGAAGTCAGAGGACACCCATGTCTTTTACAGGACACCCATATAAATTACGTGGGTGTCCTGTAAAAGACATGGGTGTCCTGTAAAATTCTCTTCCTGTAAAATTCTAGGCCCTGGCCCCTGGTTCAAGTTGCGGCGCGCGCAACAGGTATATCACGGCGGACGCCAGGATCAGCGGGACCGCGAAGACGATGAAGTTGACACTGGTTGAATAGCCCATGTTGATGAGCACGCCGCCCAGGTAGGGGCCGATTATGGCGCCGGTACGGCCCGCGCCGATGCTCCAGCCGACGCCGGTCGTGCGGATTTCCGTGTGGTACAGGCACGCGGCCGAGATATAGAAGCCGACAAACCCGCCCAGTACGCAAAAACCCAGCAGGAAGGCCAGGATCAGCAACAGGCCCACCTCGGGCGGCGCAAATCCGAAGGCCAGCATGAAAACGACGCCGCCGGAGAAAAACCAGATGATCAGGGGTCGCACGCCAAACCGGTCGGACAGGTAACCCAGGATGCAGCCGCCCAGGAACGCGCCGAAATTCAACGCGGTACCGATATAGATACCCTTGTCAACCGGCAACCCCGCGTCGACGGTAATCTTGGGGACCCAGCTGAACAGGAAATACAGCGTCAGGAATGACGCGAAGAAACCGCACCACAGCAACAGGGTCCAGTTGCGGTAGTCCGGGGTCAATATACTTGTGACCGAAGGCTTTGCCGCGACCGCCGGCGGCGCCGGCATGGTTTCCAGTAGCGGCCACCCCATGCGGGTCAATATCCGGTTCATCCGGGCCAGGGCATGCGCGGGTTGCCGGGAGGAAAGAAATTCCAGGGATTCCGGCAGGAAAAAATACGCACACAGGGCCGCTGCAAATGACAGGGCGCTGCCGAAATAAAATACCGCCTGCCAGCCATAAGCCTGGATCAACCAGACCGCGGCAAACCCGCCGACCGTGGCGCCCAGCGGATAACCCACCTGCATGAAGCCCACCGCCAGGCTGCGTTTCCTGGCCGGGGTGTACTCGGCTGTCAGGCTGGTGAGACTGGCAAGAATGCTGCCGATGCCCAGCCCCGTGACAACCCGCATGGCGATCATCTCCACGGCATTGTCGGTCATGCCGGTTACGGCCATGCTGGCGCCGATGGCAAGCAATGACAGCAGTATCATCGCTCGCCGGCCGATGACGTCCGTGTACGGGGCGATGAACGCCGCGCCCAGGGTCATGCCGACGAGCCCGGCGCTGAAAATGATACCCAGCACATAGGGTGTCAACTGCCATTCCTGGGAGATGGTGGGCGCGGTAAAGGCGATGGCCAGCACATCGAACCCGTCCAGCATGTTCAGGGCAAAACAGCCCAGGACAACCCGCACCTGCAGGCCACTGACGGGTTTCTCATCAATGAGCTGCCGGATATTTGTTTCGGACATGGTATTATTATTTTTTTGAATGTTGCGTCCTGGCCGACAGTTTTATACAGAACGACATAAATAATGCCGCATCATGGTTCGTCTGCCGGCGCCACCGCCATTCCTGCGAATGCAGGAATCCAGTCATTAAAGTGTCGCCCGCAGGGCGACTCGATATTTGACTGGATTCCCGCCTGCGCGGGAGTGGCGGGCGGGGCGTGATTTATGACGTTACGCATAATAACAACCAGAAAATTATTATGATCAGAGCATTTGAGGGTATCACACCTGTCGTAGCCGCATCCACCTTTATTGATGAGACGGCCGTCGTGATCGGTAACGTTACCATAGGAGAACACTCCTCTATCTGGCCCACGGTCGTGATCCGGGGGGACGTGAACACAATTACCATCGGCGACAGGACCAGCATCCAGGACGGTTCGGCGCTGCACGTCAACCACGATGCCGATTACAATCCCGGCGGCGACCCGTTAAGCGTCGGCAGCCATGTGACCGTGGGCCACAAGGTCATGCTGCACGGCTGCACCATTAAAGACCATTGCCTGATCGGCATGTCCTCAACCATCCTGGACAGGGCGGTGGTCGAATCCAATACGATGATCGGCGCCGGCAGCCTGGTCTCACCGGGGAAAACCCTGGAAAGCGGCTATCTTTACATGGGCGCGCCGGCGCGCCAGGTGCGTAAACTGACCGACGCAGAGCTGGCCTACATAGATTATGCCGCGGACTATTATGCGCGGCTGAAGGAAAAACACCGTGTTACCGACAATTAATCTGCTGTGTCAATTTCTGTGTCAATTTCGGGGACAGACTTGAAGTCTGTCCCCAGCCCGGTTATAGGAGAACAACCATGGACCTTGCCAAACGTAAACTTGTCGACCTGCAATCCTATGTCGCATTCCTGGAACGGCACAATCACCTGGTACGGGTGAAAAGCGAGGTGGACCCTGCCTTCGAACTGGCGGGCATCGCCCGGAAATTCGAGGGCGGCAAAGCCGTGCTGTTCGAGAACGTCAAGGGCCGGGATTACCCGGCGCTGCTCGGGCTGTACTGGAACCGCGACTTCATGGCGAAATTTTTTCAGACCACAAGCGCCCGGCTGCCGTTTGTGCTGGCGGACGACATCCGGGCCTGGCGCAAAAGCCCCATCGAACCCGTGTTAGTGGAACAGGGTCCGGCCAACGAGGTGATCGAGGACGATCCCGACCTTGACGCGCTGCCGATACCCCACCATGCCGAGGGCGATGGCGGGCGTTACCTGACCTCCAGCGTGGTCATCGCCAAAGACCCCGACACGGGGGTGCGCAACCTGTCCATCCATCGCATGATGGTCACCGGGAAAAACCGCTTTACCCTGTTGCTGGAGGAACTGGGCCACCTTATGGACTATTTCAAGAGAGCCGAAGCAAAGGGGCAGCCGCTGGAACTCACCGTCAACAACGGGGCGGACTACGCCATGAGCATGGCAGCCGCGTCGCCGGCCTCCGCCGCGCCCATGGAAATGGATGAAATCGGCATCGCCTGCCAGATGCACGGCGCGCCGGTCCGGCTGGTCCGGGCACAGACCGTAGGCGTGGAGGCCTGGGCCGACGCACAGTTCGTCATTGAAGGGAGAATACTACCCGGCGTACGCGAGCCGGAAGGTCCTTACGCGGAGGTGACGGGCTACTACGCCGGCATAGACGACCGCTGGGTGTTTGAAGTCTCTGCCATCACCCGCAGGCAGAAACCGATCTTCCATTCCATACTCTCAGGCAAGGAGGTTTATAACGCCTACGGCCTTATTGCCGGGGCCGGCGCGTTCGACAAGATTCACAGCCTGCTGCCGGAGGTGACCGCGGTGCATTTCTCCGATGGCAGCGTGCCCTACCACCTGGTGGTGCAGATCGACAAGAAGCACGAGGGCAGCCAGCGCAACGCCATCATGGCGGCCTTCGTCTCCCTGGCATTCGTGAAAACGGTCACCGTGGTGGACACGGACGTGGATATCTACAGCCTGGCGGACGTGGACTGGGCGGTGCAGACCCGCTGCCGCTTCGACCGGGACCTGTTGCCGATACCCGACGGTATCGGCCACCGCCTGAACCCCATGGTGGAAAACGACAAGTGGACCCGGCTGGGCATCGACGCCACCGTGCCGCTCCCCAGGGAGGACAAATACCGGCGGGTCACCATGCGCGAGGTGAACCTGGACGACTTTGATATTGAGGGCAATTGATCTTCTTTCGAGAATCCGGGCGCTTGTGCATCTTTAACAGAATAACCTGATGCGCCTTTCCTGGAACGAAATACGTGTGCGCGCCGCCGGACGACCTGGTAAGCCGTTGATAGAGCTCATGTCGATAGCATCGACACACATAAAATATGTCGAAATAATGGAGAATTTTCGACATATTATCTTGACATGTCGATAGCATCGACATATCCTTAAAATATGTCGATATAAATCACGATATTCGACACATAGATAAATGCGGCGAATTTATATCGGGATAACCTGTTGACAGTCAAAAATATCTTTATGTTGAGAAAATAAAATGGAATGGAACCCGGATAAACCTTATAACACTTTGCCTTTATTGCCACCCGCGCGTGACATTGAGACAAAACCTGTCTTAAAACAGTGTATTAAATCACGTTCTGCGTTAGCAGAGCTGAACCAGGCCGCTCAGTTGATACCCAATCCTGCGATGTTGATTAATACGTTGCCCTTGCTGGAAGCAAAAGACAGTTCTGAAATCGAAAATATAATCACCACAACAGACGAGTTATTCAGACATATTCAATCAAATGGGGTCATAAATAAAAATCTGGATTCTGCAACCAAAGAAGCATTGCGTTATCGAACAGCTTTGTTAGACGGATACCAGTCAATACAGAAGAGACCGTTGAACACCAATACAGTGGAGAGTATATGCAGCCAGATAAGACATGTAGAGATGACTGTTCGAAAGGTGCCCGGAACGAAACTGGCCAATGATACAACAGGTGAGATTATCTATACTCCGCCAGAGGGTGAAAGTGTGATAAGACAGTTGCTGGCAAACTGGGAAAAATACATACATGATGAATCAGACGTTGACCCATTGATACGTATGGCTGTATCACACTATCAATTTGAGGCAATCCATCCATTTACGGATGGAAACGGTCGAACAGGCAGAATTGTCAATAATCTGTTATTGATTAAAGATGGTCTGTTATCGTTACCGATTCTTTACTTAAGTCGGTACATTATCAATAACAAGAGTGACTATTATCGATTATTGCTATTGGTAACTGAAGAGAAAAACTGGGAATCCTGGATCATGTACATGTTGAAGGGAATTGAGGAAACATCAATTTGGACAACGGAGAAAATAGGAGCCATACGAATATTACATGCGAAAACGGTTGATTATGTTCGTACTGTACAGCCTAAAATCTACAGTCGCGAACTGGTCGACACGATCTTTGAACAACCCTACTGCCGGATTTCCAACTTGGACGAGAACAATATAGCGAAAAGGCAAACAGCCTCTGAGTACCTGAAAAAACTTGAAAATATTGGCGTTTTGAGAAGAGAAAAAGTCGGTAGGGAGAATATATATATCAATTCGAAGTTAATGGATTTATTAAGCAAAAATTCTAATGAGTTTGAAGATTACAATACATGAGTGTCCAGTATTCAGCTATATGTTGAATAATCCGTCAAGAAGCAAGCTGTTCCCGTCTGACGATTCGGCCCGGAAGGTGGTCTACCTGGCGATTATGGATGCGTCAAAAAAATGGACCATGCCGATCCGGAACTGGAAGGGAGCGCTGAACCGGTTTATCATTGAGTTTGAGGACCGGCTGATTGACTATGTGTAACCGGCAGTTTACACAGAAATATTTACAGTCCCGACTATGTGTAACCGGCGATTTACACAGAAATATTTACAGTCCCGCGTCAACAAGTATTCTTCGACGTTTCCTAATACCTTTTCCCTTTTTGGGTAAACATTCCAACACCTTCTTAAGGTATTGTTGACCACCATCATATATCTTTACTCTATCTACTAATATTCCGAATAATTTATTATTTGTAGTCAGTTTTAAAAACTCATCCCCAGGAATATTTTGATCAACAAAAAGTTGGGCTACACCTGCAGTGATACGATAATCCAAACCCATGAACCAAGGTATATGAGGCAACATATCGCGAATCTTATTCCGGTTACTATAATCCAACTCTAACATTAATACAGAATTGTATACTGGTTCAAATCCGAGTTGTGCAAGCCTGCTAGTTTCTGGCGATACCCGGCATAAACTGCGGGCTAAAAGAAAAACACAAAAATCTATTCCTCCCTCTATCGGGTCGCCTTTTGCAGCATCAACAGCGTTGACCCAGCAGTCTTCATTATTTTCAGAATATGTATGACACGGATCAAAAGCAGTGGACAAAATACTTAATGTTTCCATTTTGCTGATTTTTCCATTTCCTATGAGAGGAAACAGCAACTCACCATGAAGTGCGGCGGCACTTAACCACGGGATAACTTTTTTCTTGTTTAATTTTCCCTTATCTATATATGCGATAAAGGATTCCATTGCCTGCTTTCCGAAATGTTGAAATGCACTGGTCGCTAACTCGGGATTTTCGATAGTTATCATTTCCTTAACGATCTTTTCCCTCAAATTTGGTTCGTTCTTTGTTAATTTTACGATGGGACTGAAAATATCTCCTTCTGTTTGCCAAATTTCTGGATGAGATGCTAGTTCTGTGTTCTGCGTAATCAAAAAAGCTAATAATTTATGATTGGTCCTAGACCCCGCAAGTGCTTCCTCAACCGTCATCATTCGTGCAAATATATTGGCCATAATGTTTGGTTTTTTCACTTCATTTTTTAACAATTCCCAAGCGGTATCCCTATCGTAATTCCAAATATATTCTGCTAAAGGTATTAACAAACTATCGTTTCGTAATTCACCTAGCTGTGAAACGTTATTTGCGAGGAAGTGCAGGGTGGTTTTGCTAATTTGATTATTACTTACTATGCGTTTTGAGATTGTAGAGACTAGGTATTTAGTTAATGTTGGAATAGGTTTTGGAAATTTTACTAACGTGTCGGCTGCCATATCATAATCTGGATTATCATGACGGCTTTCTAGTGCAACCCAAGCTTTTGCTAATGTTGCAAATGCTGTCCTACCACCTTCGATATCTGCGCCGTATCGCCAAAGAAAATCACGAAATGTTGTATCTTCTGGTGATGTTAGATCTATAACTGCATAATGTATCCATTTAGGTGTTTGCTCTTGGTAAGAATTGGGAGAAGTTTTCCTAAACTCTGGATGATTTTTCCATTGCGCTCGTGATTCACGCGAATTTGGGATTATTTGTAAATCAAAGGGAGCTTCAGACGTCGACCTGTCAGCAAGAGAAAGCGTACAAAATCTAAAGGTACGTTTAAGGCGAGGCCATTGTTGATCCCATACCGATATGATCCAAGAATCGTCATAATTAGCTGGTAATGTATCAATCAGTAGTGGGCCACCTGGTTTGGTATATAATTTCAGTAATAATTCTTCAAGAAAACTTGAATCCATTTGTCTTTCTAAATCGTATGAGTCATTTAGAGCTATGACTAGTGGGTCACTATATGCTTCAAAATCTGAAGTACTTACCGGGCGATTAAAATATTTTAATAAACGAGTTGTCTTTTTTATTACTCCCAAATCAGATAAGTTAATTAGAATAGTATGCGTCCATACACAGCCAGGACGTGATTGTTCTGTTGCTGGCCATGTTTTAGCTAGCGCATAAAACTTCGTATCAAGTATTGGGTAACCAGTAATATAACCGTACTGAATGTTCGAAAAGTTGGGGCCAGAAGCATCACTCATCACAAGTAACGTTTTGGCGGCGGTTGAGGAAAGTTCTATCGACTGGCTCAGTAGCCTGTGTCCATCTCGATATCCATGCAGCGTTTGGTGAAGTACAATCTGATCGTCACCGATCATATTTACCTACCCATTAACCACAAAATCGGTCTCGTTAAGTCATGGGACTGATTCTGACCATCAATTACCTTAATGCGTTCCGATTGCTGACTTAGTTTCTTTAGTACTTCAATATCCTTTTGCAGATCCCCACCTAGGGCACTCACTCCATATATGTTCCATTCAGGAAATTGCGAATTGTTGTATAAGTATTGGGCTAACAAAGGCAAGTTTTTCTTTAAAAATACCGCAGGTGCAATATTCTCTGCTTCAACAAGATCCCAGGCCGATAATATTATTGATAGGCGTCTATTGCTCAACCTAAAGGGTTCTGATGCTAGCGATTGTAAGATGTCAACCAGTTTTACTTGTGTGGGCGCTAACTCAGGAGAGTAAGGTACTTCTTTTTCGTCATCCAAATCTTCGCCAATCGCTTCGGCTTGTTCAACCACATCTACAACTGAAATAGGATGTTTAATTGTGTCTGCATGAATGAACAGTAAGATTCCAATTGTTTCAGATGCCAAATCTATTAATTGTTTAGAACAGTGACGACTTTCCCACAAATTACTCCATATTTCTCCCGAGTGATCTGGGAAAGTGATATTTATACGTTCTTCACTTATTCGAAATTTTATCTCTGGTTGTTCATTCTCTTCGAGCCTTGTATGCGATATTTCCTCACACTGCAGCCATTTTCTTGACAACTTATTCAAGTGTTGACGATCGTCCGGCAACCCATCATAGACCAGTGACGTTTTAACTTCCCCAGATGTAACACAATGCCAAAGTGCTCCTATGTAAGTAGATTTTCCTGAAGAGGGTAAGCCACACATGAGGACTCGTGTATTATTCGACATACTACGCTACCCCTGTTATGGTGCCTTGTGTTTATGAAAGGCCCGTTTAGGCTCTGTCAATGACTGTGCTTGTTCCAATTGAATAATTGGTAGTTTCATACATTCACGGAATATCTCGTTCAAACCTGTCCCCGCTTCCATAGATGGGCTATCTGGCCTGGCAGCTGTTTTTATTACTGTAAACTCACTTACCTGGTTTGATAGTTTTTCAGCGACAATATTTGCTAGCCCGTCGAAGGCGTCGAGTCCATCTTGATTATTCGGCACTAGTTTGTCGTACTTAGTTAATATCAACGCTACTCGGTGTTTTCTGCCTAACATATTAGAATCAAGTAATGCTTCGATCAGTCGTCTTACATCAGCGACAGTGCTATGCCTAAACTCAGGATTTGCTAGCTTCGCTCCATCGGCAAGTATAAGTACTAAATCAGATCGATAAACTTCAAGAAGTTCGAGGCATGCCTGAGTATTGTTTGTAGCTGCTTCATAGTTCTCCCCCGATCTATCGGAAAGCAACAAATCAATTCTTCCTCCGGAATCATTCGTTACAGCCAAATGCAAAAAAATTAATCCCATTCCTCTCGTTGAACGTTCCGTGTCTGGCACAGTCCTCCTTGAAACAGCCCGCGCATGATGGCAACGTAATTCGAAAGCGGGTAGTGTTTTCGATTCAATAAATGAAAAATCTGCAAATGGACCTTTTTGTAATACATCATATAGTCCACTAATCAAGGTTGTTTTCCCCGCATCAGACAAACCGATTACAGTTATAACTCGGGCCGGTCTTGCACAGAGCAGCTTTCCTGCTTCCTTACAGTTTAATGCCTCTCCTGAGTTGATAGCTATTTCAGATCTCGATTTCTTTTTTGTGTCTTCTGTTGGTAGCGATGATTTTGATATCGTCTGATTGTAATGAGGACATTCATTTAAATTCGTGAATGCTTCCAAGCATTTGCCAGAAGTGGCAACTTCACAATCTAGGTTTGCGCAAATAACTTGTTTATCTTTACTCATTATTGCCATTATCAGCTAGATTCATTAGTACTACACACTCTCTATGTATTTGAATGGCAATATCAATTGCTGAAAATTTATTGGTTTGTGTGATCCCGCAAACCTTTTGCCAAGCTGGTATCCAACTATCTTCACAGTCGGTTTCTATCGCTCGACCTATTGCATTATGTATTGGTGTTAAGGTAGCGCATGCAACAGGAAGATTCTGAAAATTTGATAAGTTTACGTTTCCGCAAGCATTTACGGCTTCCGGTATCGTTAACTTGTTTTTACCGACCCCCGCTGTGTTTAACATCCCTATCAAAGACGGGGGTTCAATATTTACGTGGATCATGTCTGCAATTTCTTTCCCAAATAATAGTGGTCTCATCTTTGTTGGTACTTTGTTAAAGGGCTTTTCAGCCAGTTGGCACCACTTATTTACGAGCCACCATGCCATCTCCAGTTCTTCGTCTTGTACAGCTATATAATCCCAAACCGGTTTAATATGTTTTTGGAGGGCGTCGCGGCTTTGCTTAGTATGGTTAAGAATTTGCTCAGTCATGAAGTTCAACACCTCGGCTAATTTATGCCAATCTTCTTCTTGAGCTAATTCTTCTATTTTGTCAGCGATAATTTTCTTAGTAGTATTTCGAACTGTAATACCCTCATGTACTGGTCGATTTCTGGCACTATGTGAATTTTTTGTGATCGTATTATTCGCTATCCCTATAAGATCGAATTCCGCCGCTGGTTTTCTCTCTTTATAAAAATAGGTGGTCAAAATTGATGTCGCGATCAGACCTGCATCATCGTAATCTGTACTCATCTTAAATGCTAAGACACTACTTGCTAGAACCGCGACCTCATGATCGTTATCTTTCAGTAGAAAAGTACGATCGTGTTTCTTGAATACTTCTTTAAATCTACTTTTCGCCTCCTCGTCTCCACGGTCAAATGCTATTTTTACTAAGTTTGCGATTCCGGCATAATCAAGTTTATCTGAAACTTGTTTAACACCTTTCCAACGCCGCTCAAGTTTCCTTGGATCGTTATCGATATTTGTGGATTGATACCAGTCGGCAAAATCATCGTGCATAGTAAGTTCTCCTAATTAATCTTTATGTTCCGCAATCCGGATTGCGTCATTCAATTCTTGTACCTTATCGCGATCTTTTGCATGTTTAAAAGCACGTTTGTAACGTTCTACTTCAGGTAACCCAAGTTCTCTCTCTGACAATAAACCTAATTTATTGGCAATTTCCCGCCTTTCACTTGAAGCCAGATCCCAAAAGCGATACACAAGGCTTTTATTTGAATCTGTTGACATGTTGTGCCCCTCTACATTATTTCTATCTGCTTTCTCAATATCTGTAGTATCAATCCTGTCTCTCTGGACATTCGTTCCTGAGGGTCCGAGTATCATTTTCTTAACAAAAACATCTGAACCATCTTTATCTTGCCGGGCGACAAATCTGTCCGGTGAGGATTGCCAGTTTCGCAAATGTGTCTTGATAGTTATTACGGACTGGCTATCTTCTTCGCTCAATAACAGTTCAATAAAATTATACCCGGGCTCCCAGTTTTTCTCATTCCGATCCGGATTGACTGCACCAGCTGATAATTTCACGTAATTATCTGTTTGGAGTATTCTCTGCTTATGCTTATGTCCTAATAGTTGCAGCTTTGTGTTATTCGATAGTGCGTCTTCAATGTCCTCTCCGTCTGAAAACCATTCGTGTGGGTGATGCATAAGTGCTATGTTAATCACGTCGTTAGAGGTCTCGAACACAGTTTGCATATCGCCTAAATATAAATGTCCTTTTTCATCGTCAGGCCCAGAAAACAACGACGAAGTTAGACCGTATAAGCGTATTTTTATAGAATTATTAAGTGGTATATCCTCAACCCAAAATGGTTTCCCAGGTGCTGAAAGAGCACACTGGTAACGCGCTGCAAATTTGTTATAAGGGTTTAGGGGTTCGATTAACTCAGGGCCAGCTTTATGATCATGCAAAATTTTATAAAACTTTGTGTAACGTTCTTCTGGATCATCAAGTGATAAGATACGTTGTCTCAGAGCTACGGTAGTTTCATTTTTTTCTAATATTTCCCAATTGATGTCATGATTGCCAGGCACGGTATAGACATCACTGGGTTTACAGCCAGTAGCTTCGGAAATTTCGTCAAACCATTTTTTTGCCACATCATATTCTTCTGGGTCACCATGATATGCAATGTCACCTGTAACTAATATAGCGTCAACATTACCCAGTTTTTTACAAATACTAATAGCATCATTTATTATTGCAGAACGAACTGGCCTATCACGGTCCATATCCGGGTTTAAACAATAGGGTTTCTGAAAGTGAATATCAGATAAGTGTAATAACAATAAACGACCAGTCATTTTTTTTAGTCTTTGTAGTATCTATGATCAAAAGATACCACGAAAACATTCATCAAGGTTATCCACATTGGCGAGTTCTTTAGAACAACTGGCAGCCACACAAGACATTAGGCTACTTACCACTGGTTGTGTTCGTTCGACAGACAGCATGATATGATCAATTTCTCCTTCAACTGCCATGTGCTAGCTAGGGGAGAAGCCGTGGTAACTGCCGGAAGCCTCACATTTTAAATCGAAGGTCGCCACGACGACACGTTGAAATTGTTCAACTTAGGCTACTGATAACGTTTGTGACCCTATTCCGTCGATACTTACAACTGTAAGCAAATGCGCCTTTCCTGGAATGAAATTCGTGTACGCGCCGCCGGCTTTGCGCAGGAGTGGTGGAACACGGTGCACGAGCGTGGCGACACCCAGAGTTTCTATAACGACTTCTTTGAGATATTCGGGACAAAACGCAGCTCAGTCGCGCGCTACGAGCAGCATGTAAAAAAACTGGATAACCGTTCTGGGTATATCGACCTGTTCTGGCCGGGAGTGTTGCTGGTAGAGCAGAAAAGTGCCGGGCGCGATCTCACAAAGGCTTACGACCAGGCCGGCGACTATTTTGACGCCCTGAAAGAAAGCGAACGGCCCCGCTACATCCTGGTCAGCGACTTCCAGAGTTTTGAACTGCACGACCTGGATGAACGCAAGACATTAGCTTTTCCATTGAAAGACCTTCCTGAACATGTGGAAGCGTTCGGTTTTATCCTGGGAGTACAACGCCGGACATTCCGCGACCAGGACCCGGTTAACATACACGCCTCCGAACTGGTCGGTCGATTACATGATGCCCTGTTCGAATCGGGTTATCGCGGGCACGACTTGGAACGGTTCCTGGTGCGCATTGTGTTCTGCCTGTTCGCCGACGACACCGGCATCTTTGAGCCGCGCGATATCTTCCTCGATTTCATCGAAACACGCACGGGGGAGGACGGTTCGGATACCGGCGCAAGACTGATTGAATTGTTCCAGGTGCTCGACACGCCGGAAGACCAACGTGTTAAAACTCGCGATGAAGACCTGGCTCGGTTCCCCTATGTGAATGGTGAGTTGTTTAACGGGTCGTTACGTATACCCGCATTTGATTCAGCCATGCGCAGGATACTGCTTAATGCCTGCCACTTCGACTGGTCAAACATATCACCCGCAATCTTCGGCGCACTGTTTCAATCGATTATGGACCCGGAGGAACGCCGCGCATCAGGCGCGCACTACACAACTGAAAAAAATATCCTGAAAGTAATTGAGCCGCTGTTCATGGACGACCTGCGGGCTGAGTTTGCCCGCCTGAAATCCCGGAAGGACAGCCGCCGTCTGGCTGAGCTTCAGCGGTTTCAGAAAAAGCTCGGACAAATGCGGTTCTTTGATCCAGCCTGCGGTTGTGGCAACTTCCTGATTATTGCTTACAGGGAATTACGTTTACTGGAAATGAAAGTGTTACAGGAAATCCGCCAAGCTGGGCAACTGGATGCCCTGGCGCAAGACCTGTCACTGATCGATGTAGACCAGTTTTACGGTATCGAACTGAAAGAGTTTCCGGTCCGTATCGCAGAGACAGCTTTATGGATGATGGATCACATCATGAACAACCGGCTCAGCCTGGAGTTCGGCCGGATTTACGCGCGTATTCCGTTACAGACCGCGCCGAATATCGCTCATGGCGACGCATTAGAATTAGACTGGAAGGAATTGCTACCTCCAACAGAGTGTTCATTCGTATTTGGCAATCCGCCGTTCAGTGGACAAAGCTTCCAAAACCCAGTACAGCGAGAACAGATGCGGAGACTTCTCGATCCAAAAGGAAAAAAAGCTGGCTCGTTAGACTATGTGGCCGCTTGGTTCATTCTGGCAGGCGAGTATGTGTTGCAAGGTCATGCAAAGATCGGTTTCGTTGCTACAAACTCGATTACTCAAGGTGAGCAGGCAGCACAACTCTGGCCGATATTGTTTCACCGCTGTGAACTTGAGATAGCCTTTGCTCACTGCACTTTTGCCTGGGGCTCAGATGCGCGAGGAAAGGCCCATGTACATGTTATCGTTATAGGATTGGAGCGTGGGGAGGATGCACGGTTGAACAAGCGGCTTTTTAGCTATCCCGATATCAACGGCGAGCCGGAGGAAACCCGACACGTCGCAATCTCACCATATCTATTCGATGCTGAAAGGTTAGTAGATCCTCATCTTGTTGTTACCGATCACTCAAAAGCCATTAACGGCCTGCCCGAGCCTCGGATGGGTACGAAACCTGTCGTTGGCCAATTTTATCTGTTCTCAGTTGAGGAAAAAGCAGCTTTTATCAAAGCTGAACCAAGGGCATCGCTTTATTTCCGACCCTTTATCGGTTCCCGCGAGTATCTACAGGGAATAGCCAGGTACATATTACATTTGGCAGACATCCATCCGAGCGAGCTTGCGAAACTACCATTGGTACGGGAACGTGTCGCAGCCGTTCGAGAAATGCGCGCAGAAAGTCGCAAGGCAGCAACACGGGCTCTTGCCAGCTATCCAACTGAGTATGAAGTTTCGACTATACCCACAGCACCGTTCCTGATTATTCCCGAAACGAGTTCGGAACGGCGAGAGTATGTGCCGATTGGGTGGTTAGAACCTCCTGTTATTCCGAGTAACTCCGCCCGTATCCTGGAAAACGCTACTCTTACAGAATTCGCGCTACTGACCTCGGCCATGCACATGGCTTGGCTACGCCATGTCGGTGGGCGGCTGGAAAGTCGCTACCGTTATTCAATTGGCCTCGTCTACAACACTTTTCCGATACCGCCTGGTTTTAGAAACGTAAATCCGGACAATTCGAAATTGGAACTGCTTGCACAAGCCATTCTCGATGCTCGGGTTGTCCATCCAAACGCGACACTGGCCGAGCTTTACGATCCCGACCTCATGCCACCAAACTTGCGGAGGGCGCACCAAGCCCTTGATCGCGCAGTAGACCGCCTTTATCGCCGCTCAGGATTTGCCTCCGAGCGTGAACGTGTAGAACACCTGTTCATGCTCTATGAAAAAATGCGAGCGCCATTGGAAGCTGGGATGAAGGCGAAACCAAAACGGCGCAGGAGAGGCGAAATTCGATAGTTACGCAGTGACTCGAATTACATAATGTTCAAGTCTCGACCAAATCGTCGAGGCTGGTGCCGGTATCGGAGTAAGGTATAGCGTGGTAATCGACTGAGAAGCAGGCAAGTGTGGATGTCGACATGACAAAGCAAAAACAACCCGCTGAATCCGAGGTACGTATAATACCTAATACGGGGTCAGGTCGCACAATGAACATGTCTGCCAAGAACTGTGCATTGTGCGACCTGACCCCGTGTAGTACTCCACTTGTATCCAGGGCTGACGCACTGGTAACCGGCGACGATGATCTTCTTACCCCGGCGCCGGTCTTTCCCATTCCGATTCTTACCCCCGGCTCGTTCCGTAACACTTTCTTCCCTCCCGACGAACAAGCAGGCAATTGATAGAACTCGTGTCGATAGCATCGACCTTATTTGTTGTAACGTTGCGCCTCCGGGCGGTGTTCTTTCCAGCGGAAGAACTCGACGATGTAGCCTTCCGGATCGTACACGCTGAATGACTCGATCATCCCGTCGGCGCCGGTCCTGATGCCGTTTTTGATATTGATGCCTTCCATGTCCTTCAGCCTGTCCCACCAGGCTTCCAGCTCCGGTGTGTCGATGGAGAAAATTGCGCCCTTGTCCTCGGTCGGTTTCAACAGGCCGCTGCCGGCTTTAACCAGGCCGATACAGGATGATTCGTTGAGTTCGAAGATGACCACCCAGTCTTCTTCAGTCAGCGGCTTGAGGCCAAGTTTGTTCCGGTACCAGTCCGCCGCTGCCGGCAGATCGTTGTAGTAAAAGAACGGAAGACTTCGTGTTACGACCGGGTGCCCGTCATCCGCGGCGAATGCTGTTGTTGACAGCGATGCAGTACAGACAACCAGGCCTGCAAGAAAAACACCGATGAATTGCATGTTTCTATTCATTGTTGCTCCCAGCGCCGGTCAACCGTCACTGAAACCGGTAACGCACCGACGCGCCGAAGGTCTGTGCCTCACCGAAGATGTCCAGTTTGAAGAACCCGATATTATTGATATAGGTCAGGTACTCCGTATCAAACAGGTTCGTTCCGTAAACAACAACCTCCCATTTATCATCCTGGGAAGCCAGTGCTACGCGCATATTGACTACCCAGTAATCATCCGATTTATCGAATAACTGGGCGGTCGCCTCAAGGAAACGATCATCGACCCAGCGATAATCCACCCCGGCGATGATATCCCAGCCATTTGCCACCTGCTGCTGGAAACGCGCCGCGCCGTTATAGGTCCACTCGGGAGAATTCACCGGGGGTTTCCCATCAAGAGGAATGGGACCCAGGTAGGTTGAAACCATACGCGGTGTATCGGTATATTTCGCATCAAGGTAACCAAAGCTCTGTCTCAGGAACAGGCTATTGACCGGTTGCCAGTTGATCTCGCCTTCAAAACCCGTATTCAACTGCTCGCCGATGTTGCGGGTAATCGGCACCAGTGGCGAAACCGGGTCATCCACGTTGACCTGGACGTCGTCGTAAACATAGCGGAATGCTGAGGCATTGATCTGCATCCTGCCATCCAGCAGTTGATACTTGAAACCCAGTTCCATGGCCAGCAGTTCCTCCGGGTCGAACTCCGTCGCCGCGCCGGCAAAAGGCAGGCTGTAGCCGCCGCTGCGGTAACCCGTCGTGAGATTGGAATAAACCAGCAGGTCGTTGGTCGCTTTCCACTCGATGCCCACCCGCCAGGAAAAGTCCTGGTCGCCGCGGCTGTCGTTGAACGGCGGCGCTGCGGGTCCGAGGAACGGGCAGGCCGGGGAGCCGATGGGGCCGGCAGGATAGGTCGTGATCAGGCAGGGAGTGACGTTCTTTTCCTTGCCGAACTGCGGCAGCAGGCCGATACCCAGCAGCGCATCGCTGACCTCAATGGAATCATCCGTGTAACGCAGTCCCAGGTTGAGGGTCACGTTGTCCGTAAAATCAAATTCATTGTGAACAAACACGGCCATGGATTCCGCTTCAATGTCGAACTGGGCGAAAAACTGGTCAGCAAAGGGAGGAGCGATACCCGGGAGTTGCTGCTCGCTCAGGTCGGAACCGTCCACCTGGCCCAGGTCGTCATTCTCATAGAAAAAGCCCAGGATATAGCGCCAGCGTTCGGCCAGCATGCCGGTCAGCCTGATTTCCTGGCTGACCTGGTTCATCTCGTTGTAATAATGGGTGCTGGTCGAATTGAATATATCGGCCTGGCTGTCGTCAGTGGAGATGCGCTCGTAATACTCGTAAGCCGTGATGGAGGTCAGCGTCGCATTGCCCACTTCATAATCCCAGCGCAGGTAACCACCATAGAAGGTGGAATCCACCGTCGGCGGCTTGTTCTGGTTGATGGTATGAATGGCTTCCGGTTCGAACTCACCCTCGGGGTGGCCATTGAGGATGGCAAATCCGGCAGTCTTGGCGCAGGCCGACGGGTTTTTCGATACTTCCCCGGTAAACACCTGCGGGCACAGGCCCGGCGCGCCCAGGTTAAAGATCCCCGGCCCTTTCCAGGCCGTCTTATCGCTCTTGTCCCTGCCGCCGTGCACCAGCGCACGCACGGTCAGTTTCTCTCCGGTCCAGAGTAGCTGGCCGCGAACATCCAGCAGGTCCGGCCTGCCGTGTTCGTCATTGGAAAACAGGTTTTTCTGCGGGCCGCCGTTGCCGAGTTCCGTATTGAATGAAAGGCGTCCGCTCAACTGCTCGGAAAACGGCGTGTTGATCATGCCGGTGACCCGGTAACGTTCGTGTTCGTCCATCCCGAGTTCCAGTTCCGCTTCGAACCTGTCAACCGGCGCATGGGTATAGAAGTTCATCGACCCACCGGTGGTGTTCCTGCCGAACAAGGTGCCCTG
The DNA here is from genome assembly GCA_965204045.1 of Gammaproteobacteria bacterium. Classification (GTDB taxonomy): domain Bacteria; phylum Pseudomonadota; class Gammaproteobacteria; order Eutrophobiales; family Eutrophobiaceae; genus JAAXHV01. The sequence goes on along the minus strand of CBDBDW010000002.1, from coordinate 950,896 downwards.
CGGGCCTTTCAGCACCTCGACCCGGCCGATATCGTAGGACCGGCGCGCCTTCATCCAGGGTTTGGCGATGTAAACCTCATCGAAGTGCGTCGCGACGGGCGCATCGTATTGCCCCTGGAATTCATTCAGCCCGATACCACGGATATGTATGGTCTCCAGGTCGGTATTATTGGAATACGCCTGCACGTTGGAAACCTGCGCCGCCAGGCCGTCGAGGGTGCCCCTTGACAACTCCCGGTACCGGTCCCCGGTAAAAGCCGAAATGGTCAACCCCACGTCCTGGACGGATTGTTCGCGTTTCTGCGCGGTGACGATGATCTCTTCCAGCACCGTAGCGCCGTCCTGTGCCTGTGCCGCAGAGAAAACGGCAGGGAAGGCGACAAACATGAAAACAAGGCAGGATAAGGTTTTGTTACTGGAAAGCATAGCTCATCACTCCGGGAGATTACAGATAAACATTGCAGGAATTATAACAGTGATTTACTGGCAGGAAAATTTGCCGTGTAAATTTCGGGGACAGACTTAAGTCTGTCCCCAAATCCAGGGGTCACAGCGCCTGGCGCGCGATCTTCTCCCTGGTTGCGCGCATGTCGTCGCCGCGCAGTTCCTGCAGGGCGTAAGCGGCAAGCCGGGCGACGGCGCGTTTGCGCCAGTGGGGAGAGAAATCCGTATTCTTGACCGGCTTTGCCGCCCTGGCGCACAGCGCCCCGACCTCCTCAATTACTTCGTCAGTCAGTTGTCTGCCGCTGAGAAATTCACCGGCGGAGTCGCACAGGACGGGTTGGGATGCGACCGCGCCCAGTACGATCCGGGCCTCATCTACCGCGCCGCCGGCGCCGAACCGGATCGCCGCGGCGACCGAGAGCACGGGAAAATCGAACGAGCCGCGCCGCCGCAGCTTCCAGTAAACACTGCGCGTCCCGGCGCCGTCCGGCAGGATGATGCGGGTGAGGATCTCCTCGTTGCTGCGCGTCAGGTAATGAATGCCGTCGTCCCTGTACAACTCGCGCAGGGGGATCGTGCGCTGCCCGTGCGCGGATTCGAGTTCCACTTCGGCTCCCAGGGAAACCAGCGCCGGCGCGGTATCGGTGGACGAGGTAGCCAGGCATGTCTTGCTGCCGGTGGACACCCAGCAGATCGCGCCGTCCTTTTTCATGCAGAAATCGATGGCCTTGCGCCATTCATGGTTCTGGTCGTAATAATTGCAGCGGGTATCCAGGCAGATGTTGCCGCCCAGGGTGCCCATGTTGCGCAGGTGCGGTGTCGCCACCTGGGCTGCGGCCTGCCATAACCCCCGGTAAGCCGATTTGATTCCCCGGTCCTGAACCAGGTCCGTCAGGGTGACCCCGGCGCCGATAACCAGGCCGCTGCCGTTTGTTACGCGCTTCAGTTCATCCAGGTGGCGCAGGGCCACCAGGGCGCGCGGCGTCTGCTGGCGGCGCTTCATGTTGGGCAGCAGGTCGGTGCCGCCGGCAATGACCATGGCGTCATCTTCCCCGGCCAGTACCTGCGCCGCCTCGCCGACGTCGCGCGGCCGGTAATAGTGGAATTGAGGCAGGCGCATCATGACGCGGCCACCCGCTTGAACTTGTCCATCTCGTGCATCTTGGCGGCACGTTTGCGTTGCGGTTTATTAACGGCGTTGCCGTCTCCCCCTTCCCACGGCGGCGGCACCCGGTACGGTTCCGGCCATTCCAGCTCCGGGAATTTTGCGGGTCCCACCCGGCCGCTCCCTCCCCGGGCCTTGCTGTCCAGGGCCTGCAATATCTTCTCCGCGGTGATGGGCGCCTCGTCGATGCGCACCCCCACCGCGTCGTAAACCGCGTTGGCAAGCGCCGGAATAACCGGCAACAGCGGCCCCTGCCCCGCTTCCTTGGCGCCGAACGGGCCGTTGTCATCCGGGTATTCAATGAGATCCGTAATCACTTCCGGCATGTCCGTGGAGGTGGGACTCTTGTATTCCAGCATGGAAGGCTCGCGATGGACCAGCGCGCCTGACAGGCGCGCCGGCAACCTGCGGAACGCGGACTCCTCCATCAGCGCCTCGCCCAGTCCCATGTAAACGCTGCCTTCCACCTGGCCGCGGGCGAGCACCGGGTTCATGGTCCGACCCAGGTCATGGGCGATCCAGACCCTGGGGACGGTGATCCAGCCGCTGGCCGTATCGACTTCCACTTCCACCACCGCCGCGGTATAGGAATAAGCCGGCGACGGCCCTACGCCGCCGCCCTTGTACTTGCCCGGCGGGGGCGCCGGCGTGTATGAGCCCGTCGTGCCCAGGGAGCCGTAAATTTCCTCCGCGCAGACCACCGCCTCCTGGAACGGCATCTCCTGGTCGGGCCGGCCGGTGTTGAATACCCGCCCCCCGGCAAATTCGATGGCGCCGGCGTCCGCGCCGAATTTCTGCGCCGCCGCCTGCGCAATCATATCCCGCGCCCGCTCCGCCGCCTGGATGGCGGCGTTGCCCATCATCAGGGTCACGCGGGATGAATATGAACCCAGGTCCACCGGCGTCAGGTCGGTGTCGCCGGTGACACAGCGGATATCCAGGGGATCTATGCCCAGGATCTCCGCGACGGTGGCCGCCAGCACGTCGTCGGAACCCTGGCCGATCTCCGTGGCCCCGCAAAACACGGTAACCCTGCCGCTGCGGTCCAGTTTCAGTTGTACGCCGGAGTGGGGCATGGCGTTCCAGTAGACGGAGTTGCCGGCGCCGGTCAGGTAACTGGAACAGGCCAGGCCCACGCCCCTGCCCGACGGCAGTTTCCGGTATTTGTCCTTCCAGCCGGCACGTTCGGTCACCTTGTTGATGCACTCGGCCAGCCCGATACTGCCTATCTTCAGGTAATTGGCCGTCAGCGCCCCCGGCTTCTCGACCATGTTGAGACGCAGTTCGGCAGGGTCGATTTTCAACCTGTCCGCGATCTTGTCAAGCTGCACTTCCTGGCCGAAGCGGGGCTGGACGGTGCCGTGGCCGCGCTTCGGCCCGCAAGGGGGCTTGTTGGTAAACACCCGGCAGGCATCGAAGGCATAGCGCGGCAGGTGGTAGGTGACCGGCTGCAGCGCCGCCGTATAGAACGCGCTGGCGACACCGTAGGAACCGTAGGCGCCGCCGTCCAGCAGGGTCTGCAGGTGCATGGCGGTCAGCGCGCCGTTTACGTCCACGCCGGTGCGAAATTTCATCAGCACCGGGTGGCGGCCGCGATGGCAGTAAAATACCTCTTCGCGGTTCAGGCAGATCTTGATGGGACGGCCCAGCATCAGCGCGGCTCTGGCTACGACGATTTCGTGGTTGAACGGGTCGGTCTTGCCGCCGAAACCGCCGCCATTGGGCGTGGCAATGACGCGGACATGGGCCATGGGCAGGTCCAGGGCCTTGGCCACAGCCCGGTGCACGTAGTGGGGGCACTGGGTGCTGGACCAGAGGGTTACCCGGCCTTCAGCCTCCGGCACGCCGACTGCGGCATGCTGCTCCAGGGGCAGGTGGGTATTGCCTTCGAAGAAAAAGATATCCTCGAACACGTGGGCGCTGTTCGCCAGGCTCTCCTCCACGTCGCCGAACTCGTAGCTGAGGCGTTTATGGATGTTCCCCTCTTCGCTGTAGTCGTGCAGGCGCGCGGGCTCCTGTTTCAGCGCCTCAACCGGGTCGGAGATGGTATCCAGCGGTTCGTACTCGACCCTGATCAGTTCCAGCGCCTCTTCCGCGGCGAACTCGTCCCGGGCAATGACCGCGGCAACGGGGTCGCCGACGAAACGCACTTTTTCCCGGCACAGGGGTTGTTCATCCTGGCTTACCGGCAGTATGCCGTACTCATTGGGAAAATCCCTGCCGGTCAATACCAGTTTCACGCCGGGATGGCGTTCCGCCCTGCGGGTATCGATCGACCGGATAAGGGCATGGGGCACGTGGGAACGCAGCAGCTTGCAATGCAGCATGCGCGGCAGCATGATGTCGTCGGCAAAGCGGGTCTGCCCTGTCACCTTGTCGGCGCCGTCCACGCGCCGGCGCGGTTTGCCGATGACGGAGTATGTGTTTTCCTTATTCACCCGGTTCCACCGGGGACAGATTTAAAGCATGCCCCCGCATGGTGCAGGCGGGGGTCTGTCCCCTGATCCGTCCCCTGTTCCGAATGGTCGAGACGCAGTATGGCTTCTTCCACGGACTCGAAGATCTGCTGGTAGCCCGTGCAGCGGCACAGGTTGCCGGACAGGGCTTCCCGGATCTGGTCCCGGTCCGGATCGGGCTGCTTATCGAGCAAGGCCTTGCAGGTCAGTAAAATAGCCGGAGTGCAATAACCGCACTGGGCGCCGCCAAGGTCGGCGAACGCCTCCTGCAGCGGATGCAGCCGCCCGTCCCGGGCCATGCCCTCTATGGTGTCGATGGAACGGCCTTCAGCTTCCAGCGCCAGGTACAGGCAGGACAGTATGGGCTCGCCGTCGACCAGGACCGCGCAGGCGCCGCACTCGCCCAGTTCGCAACCGTGCTTGGCGCCGGTCAGTTGCAGGTCTTCCCGCAGCATCTCAAGCAGCGTCTTGCCCGGCGCCACCGAGACCTGCGCCGGTTCTCCGTTTACCTGGCAACCGATGTGGGCGTTCTGCTGCTGACTGCGTTTAAGAGTCGTAACGCGGTTCACTTTTCATCCTCAAATGTTCATCCTCAAATAGACTCTCTCTGCGTGATTGTGCATTATTATACTCAGTAGTCTTGATAACTACTACCGGAGCGGTTAAGGTTTGCTTATTGAAAATTGTGAAAGTTTATTGGCTACAATGCAGCGCCGCCATCTTAATCACCAGCGCTTGACCCTGGCCGGGATCGATGATGTGATCTCCCGAGGTCGCTGGCAGGATTGGGCCGACCTGCGCCATGCAATCCTTCAGGACCCATCACTGGCGGACAAAATAAAGCGGATATGCCACTCCCAGGTTATTGATCCTTACGCTCAACGTTATCACTTCTGGATGAACTATGTCGAGGAGCGCCACGCCAGCAAACCTGCCTGACTGGGAACAGGTTCTTTCGACCGCAGCCCGCTTGCAAACTGTCTTGCCTGAAGCTGTATTGGTTGGCGGAACAGCAGCTGCTATCCATGCCGGACACCGGTTTTCTCTTGATGCCGATCATGTTCTTACAGAGTTGCGCCAGCGCTTTGACGAAATATTGGCTCAGCTCGAGTCGGTTGCAGGATGGAGTACGGCACGTGTGCAACGGCCGGTACAAATTCTGGGGAACCTGGATGGTATCGAGACTGGAATACGACAATTGATCCGCCATGAGCCGTTGGAGACGACGAGTTTTGACTACCACGGTGTCAGACTGACTATTCCTACCGAGGCAGAAATCCTCCGTATCAAAGGTATTCTGATACTGAAGCGTAACGCTACCCGGGATTATCTCGATTTTGTGGCGCTTGCCGATCATGCAGGAGATGAACTTGCAGCCAAGGCGCTCCAATCGCTCGACAAGCTATACCCACAGGAAAACGGCGAGTCCCCGTTGCAACAACTACAAGCACAACTCGCCAATGCCTTGCCCTATGACCTGGAGGAGATAGAGTTGCACGAATACAAACACCTTGCTTCACGTTGGCATGACTGGCAGGCCGTGAAAGCTGCCTGCGCGCATGTATCCACCGCTGTATTTGAGCGCGTGTGCCAACACGAGGACGAGCGTGGAAACAACGGACTATTCAACCGATGACATTCGAACTGCCTGACACCAACGAATTGAGAACGCTTGCGGCTTCCATGGGACTGTCCCTGGATGACCGGCAAACGGAAACCCTGCGTTACAACGGCCTGGCCGTGAATACCAACGGTTTCAATTCGCCGGGGCTGGAAAAATACCTGTCCGGCTGGCAACACCGGCTGGCGCAGAGGGAACGGATGACGAGATTATCTACGTGGCGCTGAACACTGTGCTTAACACCTGCCAGTTCGATATCACCGGCCACCCGGCCATGTCCGTTCCCTGCGGCATGCGCAACGGCCTGCCGGCAGGGATGATGCTGGTGGGGAAGCACTTCGACGAACCGGCCATCTACCGGGCTGCATACGGGTTCGAACAGTCCGGCGACTGGCGGACTGAGATCTGACATGGACGCACAGGATGAACAGGCTATAGGGGACGGATTTGAAATCCGTCCCCGGACACCAGCCACTTTTTCATACATCCTGTATATCCATGTCTGTGTTTAAGCATTATTGGAGTGACTCTGATGCGTAACTACCTGCATATAGACCTGAAGGAGCAAACCGTGAAGGCTGCCGAACAGAGTGGAGAAGAACTGGTTCGCGTAGGCCGCTATCTCATCGCCAGAACCCTGGTGGAAGAAAATATTGCAGGCATCGACCCGCTGTCACCGGACAATCCGCTGATTTTCTCTGCCGGCCCTTTTGCCGGCACCAACTTCTCCAACGCCAACCGCACCAGTGTCGGTTGCAAAAGTCCGCTGACGGGCGGCGTCAAGGAGGCGAATGCCGGCGGTACTTTCGGCGTCGCCCTGGGCCAACTGCACCTGTCGGGATTCACCCTGCACGGCGCGGCCGATGAATGGGTGATTATCCATCTCAGGAAAGACGGTAGTTACAGCTTCGACTCCGCCGAGGGGTTCATGGGTAGGGGAAATTTTGAGACGGCCGCATTGCTGCATGAGAAATACGGAAAAAAAGTCAGCCTGGCCCTGTGCGGTCCTGTTGGTGAATACCGGGGGCTGCTCGCCGGAATCGCTATCAGCGACACCGACCGGCGCCCTTCCAGGCTGGCGGCGCGGGGCGGCGTCGGCGCCGTGCTGGGCAGCAAAAAAGTCAAGGCAATCGTTGCGGACCTGAACAGGATGCCGCAACTGCACGAACGGAAAAAAGTCATCGCCGGCGTGCGGCGCTACGCTGAAAAACTGGGCAAGGACCCGATGATCGACAGCTACAAGCGTTTCGGCACGGCCATGATGGCGGATTACATGAATCACGTAGGCGGCCTGCCGGTGCGTAACTTCTCCGCCGGACGCCTGGTGGACACCAACCGGGAAACGATGAAGATGGGCGGCGACTTCATCCGCGAGCAGAATATCGCCCGCGGCGGCGAGCCGTCACACGCCTGTATGCCCGGTTGCCTGATCCAGTGCAGCAACGTCTATGCCGATGCCGATGGCAACGAGATCGTATCGCCTGTGGAATATGAGACGCTGGGACTGCTGGGGACAAATTGCGGAATCAAGGAGCCCGACGACCTGGCCAGGTTGAATGCCAGCGCCAACGACCTGGGTATCGATACGATTGAGACGGGCGCCATGGTCGGCGTATTGATGGAAGCCGGCGTCGGTAAATTCGGTGACTCCGGGTTTATCGCCGGGGTACTGGAAGAGCTCCGCGCCGGCACAGAGCAGGGTCTGCTCTGGGCCCAGGGAACCGCCTCTGTCGGCGAACATTACCGGGTTGCGCGGGTGCCCGTCATCAAGCGGCAGGCAATCAGCGCTTATGACCCCCGCGTTGTGGAGGCGACCGGCATTACCATGATGGTCTCGGCCCAGGGCGCCGACCACACTGCCGGAAATGTGCCCCGCATGGAGACTGCGGACAAGTCAATAGATGAGGTCGCGGCAGCCAGCCATGCCGCCCAGGTACAGACCGCAGCGGCGGATTCACTGGGCTTGTGTATTTTCGGGCGTACCGTCACCGCGGCTGAATTGGAGCGGGTGACCGTAGCGATAAACGCCGCCACCGGCGCTGATCTTGACCCGTCTTTCTTCAACGAACTGGGCCGGGAAACCCTGCATCTGGAAAGGGAGTTCAACCGGGCCGCCGGTTTTACCGAGGCAGATGATGAACTACCGGAATTCTTCTACAATGAACCGCTGGAACCCAGCAACCGCGTGGCGCGCTTCCGCGCGCAGGAAGTCAATGAACTTGCTGACAACTGGTGGCGGGAATAGCGCTGAGAAAAGATTCTCTACACACTGTGCAGCAAATTGGGTTGGAACTATAACCGGCTACAACAACCATGCCTGATTCGGGAAAAGTCCGTAATGTGTCAGAACTGACGGTATCGACGGATTCCCTGCAATTGGATTTCCAAACGCATCCCGATCGTTACCGTCATTGGAAACTGACGACCTCAGGCCCAATCGCCAGCCTGGACATGGACGTGGATGAAGACGGCGCCGTGTTTCCCGGCTACGAACTGAAACTGAACTCCTACGATATAGGGGTCGATATCGAACTGTACGACGCCATTCAACGATTGCGTTTTGAACATCCGGAAGTGAAAACCGTGGTGGTCGGTTCAAATAAGCCCACCATGTTCTGCGCCGGGGCCAATATCCGTATGCTGGCCGGAGCATCCCACGGCCACAAGGTGAACTTCTGCAAATTCACCAACGAGACCCGGAACGCCATTGAGGACGCAGGTGAGTTCTCCGGTCAGCGCTACCTGTGCGCGCTGAACGGGACCGCAGCCGGCGGCGGTTACGAACTGGCGCTGGCCATGGATTACCTGATCCTGATCGACGACGGCAATGCCGCGGTGTCGTTGCCGGAAATCCCCCTGCTTGCCGTGCTGCCCGGCACCGGCGGGCTCACCCGCATCGTCGATAAGAGAAAGGTGCGCCGGGACCTGGCAGACGTGTTCTGTACCGTAGAGGAAGGCGTGAAAGGCCGGCGCGCGGTCGATTGGCGCCTGGTTGACGAGATCGTGCCCGGTTCCCGGTTCGACGAACGCGTGGCGGAGCGTGCCCGGGAAATGAGTCTGGTGTCCGACCGCCCGGATTCAGCCAGGGGGGTGCAGTTGACGCCGTTATCCAGGACGATAAAGACAGACGGTATCGGGTACGACTGGCTGGACCTGGTCATTGACAGGGAAAACCGCAACGTCACCCTGCAAATCAGGGGGCCTGACAGTGCAGCGCCGAACGGCATGGCAGACGTCATGAGCATGGGCGACCGCTTCTGGCCGTTGGCCCTGGTCCGGCAACTGGATGACGCCCTGCTGCACCTGCGTTTCAACGAACCGGACATCGGCACCATCATCATCACCAGCGCCGGCGCTGCCGGGACCGTCAAAGGACATGACGCATTCCTGCAGCGTCACAAGGACAACTGGCTGATACGCGAGATCGTCCTCTACTGGAAACGCACCCTGAAACGGCTGGACCTGACGTCCCGCACCAGTTTTGCCCTGGTTGAACCCGGAAGCTGTTTCGCCGGCCTGCTGGCCGAGTTACTGTTCGCCGTGGACCGCAGCTACATGCTCGAAGGCCAGTTTGAAGATGATGACACGCCGGCGCCGACCATCACGCTGAGCGAAAGCAACTTCGGCCCGCTGCCTATGCCCAACGGATTGACGCGCCTGGAGACGCGTTTTCTCGGTGAACCCGGCAGTGTCGCAGGCGCGAGAGATCATATCGGCCGGGAACTGGACGCGGCCCTGGCCGCTGAGCTGGGACTGGTCACCTTTACCCCGGATGACATCGACTGGGAGGACGAGATCAGGATGTTGCTGGAAGAACGGGCCAGTTTCTCTCCCGATGCCCTGGTCGGGATGGAGGCCAACTTGCGCTTTGCCGGGCCGGAAACGCTGGAAACCAAGATCTTCGGCCGGCTGACTGCCTGGCAGAACTGGATATTTCAACGGCCCAACGCGGTAAGTGACGCCGGCGCGCTGCGCCGTTACGGCACGGGACTGCGCCCCGAATACGATAAAAACCGGGTATGACATGTACATCAGGGGTCAGAGTAAAATCACCACCGGTCCTGCCATCGACCAGGATAATGAGGATTTTACTCTGACCCCGTATATCTCCGACAGGATAAGATAATGAGCAATGTAGATTACGACAGCCTGATCCCCAATAACGTCGGACTCGCATCGGACCGGCGCCTGCAGCGGGCGCTGGAGAAGTGGCACCCGGGTTTTATCGACTGGTGGAAGACCATGGGGCCGGACGGCTTCCAGGACCTGGAAGTCTACCTGCGCACGGCCATCGGTGTTGACCCGGAGGGCTGGGCCCGGTTCGGTTACGTGAAAATGCCGGAATACCGCTGGGGCATCCTGCTCGCGCCGCAGGAAGAAAACCGCAGGATCGCCTTCGGCCGGCACAAGGGCGAACCGGTATGGCAGGAAGTGCCGGGAGAATACCGCGCCATGTTGCGGCGCCTGGTGGTCATCCAGGGCGATACGGAACCGGCTTCGGTGGAGCAGCAGCGCTACCTGGGACATACCGCCCCGTCCCTGTACGACATGCGCAACGTGTTCCAGGTCAACGTCGAGGAAGGCCGCCACCTGTGGGCCATGGTGTACCTGCTGCACAAATACTTCGGCCGCGACGGCCGGGAAGAAGCGGAAGATTTACTGATGCGCCGCTCCGGCAACCAGGACAAACCCCGTATCCTGGGGGCGTTCAACGAGGAAACGCCGGACTGGCTGTCCTTCTTCATGTTCACCACCTTTACCGATCGCGACGGCAAGATGCAACTGGAGGCGCTGGCGCAATCGGGCTTCGACCCCCTGGCCCGCACCACCCGGTTCATGCTGACCGAGGAGGGCCATCACATGTTCGTGGGCCGCACCGGTGTGGAACGCGTGGTAAGACGCACCTGCGAGATAATGCGCAAGAACAATATCGCTGATCCCGCTGATACGGGCGCGGTCAGAAAACTGGGCGTGATCGACCTGCCGACGATGCAGAAGAAGATCAATTTTCATTACTCCGTCACCCTGGACCTGTTCGGCGCCGAGATCTCCACCAACGCATCCAATGCCTACAACGCCAGCCTGAAAGGGCGTTTCAGGGAAACCACCATCGATGACGACCACCTGCTTCACGACAGTACCTATCCGGTATTGAAACACGTAAACGGGCAACTGGTCAGCGTGGACGAGCCGGCCATCAACGCGGTGAACAGCCGCCTGTGCGACGATTTTATCGCCGATTGCGAACAGGTTCTGGCCACCTGGAACAAGGCCATCGCCGACCATGGTTACGACTACCGGTTAAGCCTGCCGAACCGGGCTTTCCACCGGGCAGTGGGCGAATTCAGCGATATTTACGCAACGCCTGACGGCAATGTAGTCGGCCTGGCAGAATGGGAACGGCGCCGGGAGGAATGGCTGCCGGACAACGATGACCTGGAATTCCTGCTATCGCTCATGGAACAGGTCACCGAACCGGGCAAATTCGCCCACTGGATTGCACCCCCCCGGGCCGGCATCAACGGCAAGCCCGGCGATTTCGAATACGTCAGGATTGCTGCTTGACTGTCAAACGACCTCGCTGACCTCACCCCTGGACATGGGCAGGCGCTCCACCCTGTTTTTTGCGTTTTGATGCCGGCCTGGCGTTCATTTCAACTTCCTGCCCCAGGATGGTAAGAAAATCCGTAACTACTCACCCCCACTTGTCCTTCCTGCACTTCTCCTCGTTCGTCCTTCCCGCGCTCCCCTCGTCCTTCCCGCGCTCCCCTCGTCATTCCCGCGCTCCCCTCGTCCTTCCCGCGCTCCCCTCGTCCTTCCCGCGCTCCCCTCGTCCTTCCCGCGCTCCCCTCGTCATTCCCGCGCTCCCCTCGTCATTCCCGCGCTCCCCTCGTCATTCCCGCGCTCCCCTCGTCATTCCCGCGCTCCCCTCGTCATTCCCGCGCTCCCCTCGTCATTCCCGCGCAGGCGGGAATCCAGTGAAAAAACCTGTCCCGGCGGGACACCTTATAACGTGTCGCTTGCGGCGACTATAATATTAAAAATACTTTACATTTTTGCAATTATCCGCTAATGTATTAAGTATATTTTATATTTCTAACGGTGAAACAATGACATTGACTGAGCTGGGTAAACAGGTCGCTGCGTGGCGCAAGGGAAAGAAGATGACTCAGGCTGAATTCTGCGAGGCTGCGGGGATCTCGACCGTCACCCTTAGCCAACTGGAAAACGGCGAATTGCTGGAACTGGGATTCAACAAGTTGACGCGTGTCCTGTCCTGTGTCGGCAAGGAGCTCGCGGTGCGCGACGCATCGCCCATGCCCACGCTGGATGAGCTCCTTCGAGACAACAGGGAAGAATGGGAGGGTCCGGGCAACCCCTGGTGAAGGTCAATCATGAGCGCAAAAATAAACAAATTGCTGATCAAGGTAAATGGCGTGCCTGCGGGTCACATCACCACCAGGAAGACAGATGATGGCGGAACCCGGTACAGCTTTAATTATCTGGCGAACGCCGGTCCTGGGCAGGCGCTGTCGGTGACCATGCCGGTGCGCGACGAGAGTTACGCAACCTGGCAAATGCCGCCGGCGCTGGAAATGAGCCTGCCCGAGGGACTGTTGAAAGCACACCTGGAGAGCCGTTTCGCCAAAACAGTGTCCATGGACCCGATGGGGCTGTTGTTCATCACGGGCAAAGCCAGGATAGGCAACATCACGGCTGAACTGCCGGAGGACAACACAGACCCCCATCTTGCCGAGCTGGATACTATCCTGGCGAAGCACCGGCAACAACAGGATCCCATCGACAGTACCGAAATAACCCGTGTTACGGATTCAGAAATCAAAGCCCTGTTTGAACGCCTGCTGGAGCGGTATGCAATCGGCTCCGGTGTGGGCGGCGTGCAGCCGAAAGTGCTCGCCAGGACGGTGGGCCGGACATCCGTCAACCGGGACAAGATGACGCTCAGAACGTCCGGTCACATCGTCAAGACGTCAGACGATGATTTGCCCTTCCTGTGCCTGAACGAACACTTATGCCTCAAGGTGGCAATGCATGCCGGGCCGGATGTGCCGCGCCGGGTACTCAGTGACAATGGCGAAGTGCTCATTCTCAAGCGGTTTGATGTAAAGCCGGGCGGACATTATCACGTGGAGGATGGTTGCGTGCTGCTGGGAAAGCCGGCGAAAGACAGATATGAAGGCAGCATGGAGAAGCTGGTCGGCGCCCTGCTGGCGAGCATTCCTGACGCCAGTCGACGGGCTGCAGCAAAGTCGCTGTTCACGCAAGTCGTGGTCAACACCCTTGTCAGGAATGGCGATGCCCATCTGAAGAATTTCGCGATCCTGTATGACACCCCCGGGAATGCCAGGTTGACCAAAGTGTTTGATATCACCACCACCGCGGCGTATGACCTGTTCGGAAAGGATATGCAGGCAATGATGCTGAACGGCACCAGGAGTTGGCCGTCACAAAAAGATCTCATTCGGCTGGGCAGGGACAGGTGCAAGCTTGAAGAGCGGGAGTGTCTGGAAATTATGGAAAAAGTCATCACGGCTGTCACGACCATAGGAAAAACCATACCGCAACAGATAGAGAAATATCCCGGCTCCGAGCATATTCTGGGCGCCATGCTCCAGCAGTGGAACGGCGCTGTCAAATCCTTGCGCGCCGCAAAGCCGAAAGAGGCGGCTGCCATAAAAACAGCACTCGACGAGACAGAGCAAGCCCTGCGTGACCGTTACGGTGATCCCTATCTCAACCAGAAAGACCGCAAGGACAGGTTGCGCAGCATGAACGAGAAGCAACGCACGGTTATGTATGCGCCAAGCGGATAGATTCATGGCGCGGTTTCGAACCTGACCGGGCGTCGGCCCTGTCACACAACTCCAACAGGACCGCAGTCCGGTCAGGTGTGCGGCGAGGATGCGGTCATGACCACCGGATTGGCGACGATGAGATCGTGGCGCTCGAGGGTCGGGACGGAAACGGCACATCCCCGGCAGAGCGGACCGTCTTGCAAATTTACATAGCAGAAAAAAGTGATGGAAACCCGTTAACCCGACTATTACCTTGTTTTTTCGGAGACAAACTCCTAAAATACAAGGTATGATTAAGAGGTGGCTCACCAATAAACTTAAAGAAACCATACGGCGCTTCCCGGCAGTTGCATTGCTGGGCCCGCGTCAGGTCGGGAAAACCACACTGGCCCTGGCCCTGGGCAAGGCCCGTAAATCAATCTACCTGGACCTGGAAGCGCCGGATGACCTGGTCAAGCTGCAAGACCCGCTGTCCTTCCTGCGCCGGCACAGCGACAAACTGGTTATTCTCGATGAGATACAACGGGCGCCGGACCTGTTTATGACACTGCGCGGACTTATCGACAAAAATCGCCGGGGCAACAAACAGGGAGAACAATTTCTGCTGCTCGGTTCTGCCTCAATGGATTTGTTGCGCCAATCCCCGGAAAGTCTGGCGGGGCGTATCAGCTATATGGAACTGGGTGGTTTCAATATCCTGGAAGCGCCGCACACCAGGCAGAGTGACCTTCACAAGTTGTGGTTGCGCGGCGGGTTCCCGAACAGCTACCTGGCGTCTTCGGATACCGACAGCATGGAATGGCTCGAAATGTTGCTCCGCACCTACCTGGAACGTGATGTGCCACAAATGGGATTCCGGGTGCCGGCCAGTCGCCTGAGACGTTTGTGGACCATGCTCGCCCATCTCCAGGGAGAAACACTGAATTTCCTGAAACTGGGCGGCAACCTGGAGGTCGATGGCAAAACGATACGCCATTACCTGGACATCCTGGTTGATCTCCTGCTGGTGCGACGCTTGCATCCATGGTACGGAAATGTAAAAAAACGCCTGGTCAAATCGCCTCGGTTTTATGTCCGGGACAGCGGCATTCTGCACCGGTTGCTGGGCATTTCGGACTATGATGACCTGCTGTCCAACCCCGTCCTGGGAAAAAGCTGGGAGGGCTTTGTGATTGATAATATCCTGTCCGTTCTGCCGAACCATATCGAGCCTTATTACTATCGTACCGCCGCGGGGGCTGAAATCGACCTCGTCCTCAAGCTGTCAGGCAGGGAGTTGTGGGCGATAGAGATCAAACATGGCCTGGTCCCGCAAATCAGGCCGGGGTTTCACCAGGGAGCGAAAGATATTAATGCCACCAGGAAGTTTGTCGTTTACGGCGGCGATGATGAATTTCCGATTAAAACGGACACGACCGTCGTTTCCCTGCCCGGCTTTATGGGCAGACTGGTGAGAAATGCGGGTTAAATTTTCCTCCCCCGATATTCTTTTGGGGATGCGCCGTAACGCTCCTTGAATTTGCGGCTGAAGTGCGCGGCGTCGTTGAAACCGTAACTGAAGGCGATCTGTGTGATGTTGTAATCGCTCAATGCGCTGTTCTCCAGAGCCTCCCGGCATAATTCCAGCCGTTTATCCAGGATAAACCTGGAGACGGTGGTGCCGCTTGATGCAAACAGCATACGCTGGTAACGCTCGCTGATATGGTGGTGTGAGGCCGTCAATGCAGGCGTGAGTTGCGGGTGGCGGATATTGATTTCGATATACTGCTTGATCCGTTCCAGCATGGCGGTCCTTGCTATGGAGCGGCCGTCCAGTTCGCGTAACGAGGACATCGAACTCATGGCGAGTGCGATGAGCTCAATGATGTGCTGGTTAATCGCCCCGCGTTCCTGGTGGGACAAGATATCCAGACGACCGGCAACGGACTGTATAAACTGTGAGGTCAGGGCGCCGACTGCAGTGCGCGCGGAAACCCGTCGTGCAGTGATATTTTCCGGCCTTAAGAACATCTCAGCCAGGGAATCATATGGAATTTGCAGGACAATCTGTCGGAACGGCCGACCAAAGTTCAGGGTATACGGCCGGGTGCTGTCATACAGCGCAAAATCTCCCGGATGCAGTTCTGCCGAGCGCCCATCCTGGTTGACAATACCGGTGTCTTCCAGTTGCAGACTTAACTTAAACTCTCTCTCAGTCGATTTAGCAATCTGTTTTTTTGAACGGATAACTCGTTGTCGGGACGCACCGACTTCCGAGATCCATATTTTGTCGAGTTCACAACCGCGGATCTCTCCCCAGAAATCCGTTTTCTGATCAGTGGAACAATCCAGCTGCACGAATTCATCACAGATCAAGTCTATCCAGTATTCGAGCCGCTCTTTCTCGGTAACATCCTCTGTCGATGTGGTATGCCCTTTGGGTATAAGGAAGTCAGACAAAATCCCTCTCCTATTTCACGATAGCCAACTCCAACACTTAAAACCGGTATCTTACCAGACCACCGAACTCCCGAGGGCGGTTGTAATTCGCCTCGTGAAACCCCAGACCGAAGTTGGAATCGCCACTGGTGATCACCCGTTTGTCCGTCAGGTTGGTCCCGAATACGCTGAACTCCCAGCTGCCGGCAGCAACGGTCAACGAAGCGTTAAACATGCTGTATCCGTCCTGGTACAGGAAAGGGGAATTTTGCGCGTCGTTGTAAAGGTCGTCGGTGTAACGGTAATCGCCCCGAACGACCAGGGAACCCCAGGATAACGGGTGGGAATACTGCGCCGAGACATTCACCGTGGTCTCCGGCGTGTTGGGCAGTTTCGTATCCAGGTTGACTGCCTGCGCCACGTTCGTGGTCGGCAGGTTGAGCTCGTCATATTCCGCGTCGACGTAACCGAAACCGGCGTTGAGCAGCAGGCGCTCATGGGGCACTGCGGTCAGTTCCACTTCCATGCCGATGATGTCGACGACCCCGCCGTTCTGCGTCAATGGCCCGCCGCCGGTCTCAAACAACTGGATCTGCACGTCGCTGTATTCGCTGATAAACCCTGCCGCGTTAATTCGCAGGCGATCATTGAGGCCTTGCCATTTCACCCCAACCTCGTAGGACTCCAGGGTTTCCGGGTCAAACGGCAACGGGTTCACCCGCGGCACCACGTAACGGTAATTGAACCCGCCGCTCTTGTAGCCGTCGGCATAGGTGAAGTACAGCAGGGTATCATCATTGAGCTGGTACTCCAGCCCTGCGCGGAAATTCAGTTCATCGAATTTCTGTGAAACTTCATCCCAGAAAACAAGCGCGTCAGCCGGCCCCGGAGCAGCAAGGGACGGGCCGAGCAACGCCAACACGGCAATGTTACCGGGGAAAGGGTCCGGTGAGATGTATTGACGATAACCGAAGCCCTTTTTATCTTCGGTGTAACGCATCCCGAAAGTCAGGGCGATTTGTTCGGTGACGTCAAAGGTGCCTTGCCCGAACACGGCCTTGCTGTCGTTATCCACCGTTACGTAATTGTTGATATACAGCGGCAGCGCAATCAGCCCGACCGGCGTCGGCAGCGCGCCATAGATAGGCACAAACACGTCATCCGTGCCGTCTTCCTCGAAGTAGTAGGCGCCCAGCACGTATTGCAGGCGCTCGTTGAAACCCCTGCCGGTCAACTGCACTTCCTGGCTGAACTGCTCATGGTTGTAATTGGGGTTGGTGGTCTCCGTGATTTCGACAGAGGAATTATCCGGGTCGCGGTAAAATTCGCCCTCGGTATCCCGGTATGATGTGATGGATTTGAACTCAACCCAGGGCAGCGACCAGGTAAAGGTCAGGGTGGCGCCGAAACTTTCAAGATCAGTGCCTGTGGGTCCGGTAGCCAGGGTCTGATCTTTCTCGCTCGGTAAAAACTCCTCAACGGTGTAGGGCGCCGCGCCGGGGTTGGCCGGCACAAACACCTGGTTGTAGGCCCAGGTG
Organism: Gammaproteobacteria bacterium; assembly: GCA_965204045.1. Taxonomy (GTDB): domain Bacteria; phylum Pseudomonadota; class Gammaproteobacteria; order Eutrophobiales; family Eutrophobiaceae; genus JAAXHV01. The sequence continues at coordinate 933,437 of CBDBDW010000002.1, read as the reverse complement.
CTGCTGGGCGCCAGCAGGGGTGGCACGCCGGGAAACTCGGTGATGCCGACCATGACCGAGCCGGCGCTCTGCTCGTCGATGTTGGTGTAATCCACGGTGGCATACAATTCAATATCATCCGTCGCTTCCAGCAGGAAAGAGGCCCGCGCCGACTGCCGGTCCTCATCACCCAGCCTGTCGCCTACCGCGATGCGGTCCACGAAGCCGTTCCTGTTCTTGCTGGAGATCGCGAACTTGGCGCCGAACCTGTCCGTGACGGGCACATCCAGGGAACCCTTGAAATCTGTCCTCTCGAACTCACCGAAAGTGGCTTCGACCATGCCGCCAAACTCCCTGGCAGGCCGCTTGGTAGTGATATTGATGGCGCCGCCGATGGTGTTGCGGCCAAACAGGGTGCCCTGGGAGCCGCGCAGGATTTCTATACGCTCGATATCCACCACGTCCAGCACGCCGCCGACCGCGCGGGAAGAATACACACCGTCAATATACGTGCCGACGCCGGGGTCCGTGGTCAGGCCGAAATCAAGCTGCCCTACCCCGCGGATGAACACCGCTGCGCCGTTGGACAGGCCGCTGATGGGCGCGGTGGTATCGAAAATGACGTTAGGCGTGAAGTCCGCCAGTTTCGATATGTCGTTGATCATGCGCCCTTCCAGGGCCTCCTCGGTGAACGCGGTGATGGCGATGGGCGTTTCCTGCAGGTTCTCCTCCCGCTTTTGCGCGGTGACGACGATTTCCTCTATCTGCGGGTAAGCGGCGGTGGGGAGGACCAGGACGATGACTGCAACACTCCACAGCAGTGAATAACAATGACATTTCATAACTCTACCCTCCTAATAGCGTGGGTCGGCGTCCATGCATGGATATCGTGTTCGGGTAGTGTATGGATATTCAATCAGCCGGGCTTAGCCGTAGCGGAAGCAAAACTTGGATGAAACGGAAATCGGAACAGAAATTCCAACTTTTGGTTTATCTTTTGATTTTTAGATAGTTTTATTGGATAGAGGACAAAAGCAGCTTTTTGCACTAAAATAGTGTACACTATATCAGTGTACAACTAACAAGGCTTTGTACCATGAAAAATATTACTTTAAGTGCCAGTGAACAATTGATAGAAGCTGCGCGTCGGCGCGCGCTGATCGAGCATTCAACATTGAACGAGCAATTCCGGCTCTGGCTGGAGGACTACGTCCGGCGTCCCCAACAGGCCAATGTTGCGCTGGAGACCATCAGGTCGCTTCGCGGTAGATTATTCACAGGGGGACGCAAGTTTACCAGGGATGAAATGAATGAGCGTTGAAAACTTTATCGACACCAATATTGTTATTTACCTGTTTGACGAAACCAGCGTTGAAAAAAGCCGAACTTCTGAAAATCTGATCCGGCAATCCCTGGAAAACGGGAGCGGATGTATCAGTTATCAGGTCGTTCAGGAAACTCTCAATATTGTAATCAGAAAGCTCAAGGCATCGCCGGAGGAGGCGCGGCAGTTGCTGGATAATATCCTGGAACCACTCTGGCGTGTCAACCCGTCCCGAGCGCTGTTTCGGCGCGGACTTGAGTTACAATCCCGCTACAAATTTGGTTTTTATGATAGCTTGATAATTGCTGCCGCGCTTGATGCGGGTTGCAGGACATTGTATACCGAAGACCTGCAACATGAACAGCAGATTGAGGGTCTGACCATCGTTAACCCCTTTGAAACTTCTCCCGGTATTACAAAGATTGAGTGATGGCAAAGCACGGCGATATAGGCAAGGCGAGGCAGACCAGTCGCCAGGCGCGGCGCATTTATGATTTTGTAAAGCCCCCTGAGATCGACCGCGGGGCAATCACCCATTTCCCGGTGGTCATCGCAGGTGGAGGTCCCATCGGCCTGGCCAGCGCCATAGACCTGGCGCGCTACGGCATCCGCTCCGTGGTGCTGGAGAAATACAACACCGTGAGTGACGGTTCGCGCGCCATCTGCTGGGCGAAGCGTACGCTGGAGATCCTGGATCGCATCGGCACTGGCGGGCGCATGATGGAAAAAGGGGTGGTGTGGAACCAGGGCTGGGTCTATTTCGGTGAGGAAACCGAGCCCGTCTACAAGTTCGACCTGCTGCCGGACAAGGAACAGAAGTTCCCCGCGTTCATCAACCTGCAACAGTTCTATGCGGAAGAATACCTGATCGACCTGTTTCCGCAGTATCCGCAGACCGGGGTCCGCTGGCAGAACGAGGTGGTCGGTGTCGAGAACGGCGCCGACAAGGTCATCGTGACCGTGAACACCCCAGCAGGGGAATACCGGCTCAGTTGCGATTACCTGATCGCCGCGGACGGGCATCGCAGCCCGGTGCGGGAGGCCCTGGGACTGGATTTCACAGGCCGGGTATTCGAGGACAACTTCCTGATCGCCGACGTGCGCATGAAAGCGGACTTCCCCGCGATCCGGCGGTTCTGGTTCGACCCGCCGTTCAACCCCGGCCAAACTTCGCTGATCCACAAGCAGGCCGACGACGTCTGGCGCATCGATTTCCAGATGGGCTGGGATATCGACCGCGAGGAGGTGATGAAGGAGGAGAATATCGACGCCAAGATCCGCGCCTTCCTCGGTTCCGGCCTTGAATTCGAGTACGAGTGGGTGAGCCTGTACACCTTCAAGTGCTGCCGCATGGAGAAATTCGTCCATGGCCGCACCATCTTCGCCGGCGATTCCGCCCATCTCGTCTCGCCGTTCGGGGCGCGCGGCGCGAACGGCGGGCTGCAGGACGTGGACAACCTGGCCTGGAAACTCCACCTGATCCTGACCGGCGCCGCGCCACCCCATCTCATCAACAGTTATGATGATGAACGCATCCTGGGCGCGGAGGAAAACGTGATGAACTCATCACGCAGCACAGACTTCATGACCCCGAAAAGCGAGGTCAGCCTCGCGTTCCGCAATGCCACGCTGGAGTTGGCCAAGGATTTCGAGTTTGCCCGCAGGTTCGTCAACCCCGGACGCCTGTCCACTCCAAGCGTCCTGGACGGCTCTCCCCTGAACACTCCTGATGAGGATGAATTCAGCGACAGGCAGCGACCCGGCGCGCCCTGCCTGGACGCCCCGGTCTCCGTCAACGGGGCGGACGCCTGGTTCCTGAACCAGTTGGGAGACCGCTTCGTCGGGATTTATTTCAGCGGCGACGGCAACGCGCCGGCGGAGCTTGACGCGGTAGGCTCAGAACAAATCCCGGTCGATACCCTGATCGTGACGCAGGCAGGGAACGGCGGCAAACATATCGTGGATAAAAACGGCCTGCTGCACCGGCACTACGACGGCCGGCCGGGCACGTATTACCTGGTGCGGCCCGACCAGCACGTCGCCGGCCGCTGGCGCGAGTTCAACCGGGCAAAGGCATCGAACGCGCTGGCCCGGGCAACCGGCCTCGCCGGGTGATACGCGGCCTGTTGTGTGGGTTTTTCTCACAGTCTTTTTGAAAAAATCACGTAACTACTCACCCCCACTCGTCCTTCCTGCGCCCCCTCCGTCATTCCCGGAACAGGTCAGAGTGAGAACCGGTACGGACCAAATGTAATTCTCTTCCTTCGACACGATAAATCAGGAGCCAGTCCGGTTCGACGTGGACCTCCCTGTAACCTTTCCAGATTCCCCGCAGCGGATGATCGCGATCTTTTGCGGACAAAGCCTCCTGTTGAATTAAGGACGTCAGTAACTACTCACCCTCACTCGTCCTTCCTGCACTTCTCCTCGTTCGTCATTCCCGCGCAGGCGGGAATCCAGTGAAAAAACCTGTCCCGGCGGGACACCTTATAACGTGTCGCCTGCGGCGACTATGTTATTGACTGGATTCCTGCCTTCGCAGGAATGACGAACAGGGGGTGAGTAGTTACGGACGTCAATAATGTTTGCAGCTTGCCCAGCTCTTTACCTCGTTTTCCGGCTCTTCTGACGTCGCGCTTGAACTGTGTGGAGCGAACCGGTACCAGCACGTCAGACGCCGATATCCCGGAACAATTCTTCAGGGCTGCCGAAGCGCTTGCCTTTTCCGTCCGCGAGTTCTTTCATGGCTTTGATGGTAGTGGTATTCGGCGCCTGTATGGCAAACGGCAACTGCTTTTCGTCTGCTACTCGCAGCAACAGCAATCGAATCGCATCGGACACTGACAGGCCCATGGCTTGCAGCGCTTCCGTAGCCCTCGCTTTAGTGTCGCTATCGATCCGGGCGCGTACTACTGTGTTGGAACTCATCTGGATATCCTCCAATTTTGTAGGCCTATTGTAGCTACAGGAGGGCGCCCTGTCAAACGTTGTCCCAGGGCAACTACTCACCCCCACTCGTCCTTCCTGCACTTCTCCTCGTTCGTCATTCCCGCGCCTCCCTCCGTCATTCCCGCGCCCCCCTCCGTCATTCCCGCGCCCCCCTCCGTCATTCCCGCGCCCCCCTCCGTCATTCCCGCGCCCCCCTCCGTCATTCCCGCGCCCCCCTCCGTCATTCCCGCGCCCCCCTCCGTCATTCCCGCGCCCCCCTCCGTCATTCCCGCGCCCCCCTCCGTCATTCCCGCGCCCCCCTCCGTCATTCCCGCGCCCCCCTCCGTCATTCCCGCGCAGGCGGGAATCCAGTGAAAAAACCTGTCCCGGCGGGACACCTTATAACGTGTCGCCTGCGGCGACTATGTTATTGACTGGATTCCTGCCTTCGCAGGAATGACAAACGGGGGGGTGAGTAGTTGCGTCTCAGGCACGTTGTCTCAGGCACGTTGTCTCAGGAACGTTGTCTCAGGAATTTCAGTTTCAGTTGACATATAATTGTCATATCATGGATACTATACGCGCCGCGCTGGCTGGTTGCGCCGGGCGCGCGATGAGAAACACGCGATGAGAAATCACTTGACAAACGCACCAAAATCGTATCTGCCGGAATTGTATCATGGCACAGCGGCACAGCGGCACGGCGGCACAGCGGCACGGCGGCACGGCGGCACGGCGGCACGGCGGCACGGCGGCACGGCGGCACGGCGGCACGGCGGCACGGCGGCACGGCGGCACGGCGGCACGGCGGCACGGCGGCACGGCGGCACGGCGGCACGGCGGCACGGCGGCACAGCGGCACAGCGGCACAGCGGCACAGCGGCACAGCGGCACAGCGGCACAGCGGCACAGCGGCACAGCGGCACAGCGGCCCGGCGGCATGATATGCGCCCGTAACCCGGCCGGGGGGCGCCGTCCGGCCCCCTCGACCCCGGCAGGTTCCCGACGGCCTGAGGCCCGCGCCCGCTGCCTCCCCGCCGTTGCGCTGCTGCTCGGCGCGCTCTCGCTGCTCGGCGCCGCGCCCGCCGCCGCACAGACCGCGCCCTCGAAGCCCCGGAGCGTCAGCGTTGCCGCCGGCGACGGCCGGCTCACCCTGTCCTGGACCGCGCCCGCGTCCTGGGGCGACTACTCGGCATCGGGCTACAGTATCCAGTGGAAGCTGAGCAGCGCCTCGTCGTGGAATCCGGTCTTCCTGAACGGCAGCCTGCACACGCCCGCCGCCACCGCCACCAGTTTCGTGTTCACCGGGAGCCAGCCCGACATCCGGGCAGACTCGACCGTGACCGTCACCAACGGGACCGCCTACGACTTGCGGATACGGGCGCAAAGCGAGCGGGGCGTCCTCGGCCTGTCGAGCGGGGGGGTCACGGTGAGCGGCACCCCGACCCTCACCGACGTCGCCACCCTGTCCGGCCTGACGGCGAGCACGAGCGCCAGCGCCACGGGCACGTTCGCGGCGCTGACGCTCACCCCGGCCTTCGCCGCGGCCACCACCGCCTACACGGCGTCGGTGGCGAACACGGTGACGCACCTGAAGCTCACCCCCACGGCGACCGCCTCCGGCGCCACGGTGACGGTGGGCAAGCAGGGGACCACGCCGGCCGCGGTCGCCAGCGGCTCGGCGAGCGGCGCCCTCGCGCTGGCCGTGGGCGCGAACGCGGTCACGGTCAAGGTCACCGCCGCGGACGGGACCACGACAGAGACCTACACGGTCACGGTGACGCGCCCGCCCGCCCTGCCCGCGGCGCTGGCCGACTTCAAACTGACCCCGGGCATCGTCAAACTGGAGGTCTCCTGGAGCGTCCCGCCCCCGGACAATGCCGTGACCGGTTACGACGTCCACTACACCAGCGCCGCGGCTTCCGCCGTCACCAACGCCGCCGCCGCCTCCGGCAACGACCCATCCGCGGCCTGGGTGGACGCCAGCCACAGCGGGACCGCGGCCCGCATCACGTTATCCTCGCTCACCACCGCCCCCTGGCGCGTGCGCGCCCGGGCCGTCAACAGCACCGGCAACGGCCCCTGGGCCATCGCCGCCGCCGCCCCGCAGACCACGGTGAAGTTCGCCAACGCGTCCCTCACCGTGGATGAGTCCGTCGGCGACGCGGAAATCACCCTCAGCGCCGGCCACGCCAATACGTTCACCGGGGCGCTGAGGTACTCGGCCACGCGCACCGCGCCGCTGGACAACCCCCCGGCCAGCTACACCTTCGCCGCGTCCGACACCAGCCTGACCGTCGATATCCCCGTGGTGGACAACGATAAAAACGAGCACGACACCGTCATCACCATCAGCCTGGTCGGTAACACCAACCTGGCGCTCGCCAACCCGTCCAGCCTGACGCTGACCATCCGGGACAACGACCCGCCCGGCGCCCCGCTCAACTTCAAGGCCAGCGGCGGGGCAAACCAGTTCAGCGCCACCTGGACCAAGCACTCCAATGACAGTGGCCCCGTCACCGCCTTCCAGTTCCGCTACCGCCGGCAGACCGCCCCGGACAAGGCCGCGACCACGGACGGCGACCCCACCACCGGCTGGGTCACGGTCGATAACAGCGGCGGCGCGGGGGTCAAGGTCGACGGTATTATCACGTACTCGCACACCGTCAAAAACCTGGGCCACGGCGAATCCTACTACCTGCAGGTACGCGCCACCGACGGCGCCACCACGGCCGGCGGATTCCTGGTTTACAGCCCCTGGTCCGACCGCGGCAGCGCCATCACGGACGCCAACCCCGCATCGGGCAGCGCCACCCCGCAACCGCCCAGCAATATCAGCGCAACGTCCGGCAACGACGGCGAGCTGACCCTGTCATGGCGCGTAGAAACCGGCGCCAACTGCTATGACGTGCGCCACAAAAAGGACGGCGGCTCCTGGAGCGCCCCCGCCAACGTCTGCGCGCTCACCTGGACGGGGTCCTCCCTGGACCCGGGCGATTACACCGCGCAGGTGCGCACGGTCTATACCGGCGGCAGTACCAGCGCATGGAGCAGCGCGGTCAGCGTGATTGTGAAAGGCGGCGTCATCGCCACCTTCGATTTTGCCGCCGACTCAACCGGCACCATCCCGCCCTATAACCGCGCCCGCTCGGAATCCCAGTACTGCGCCAACGCCTATTGCTTCACCGAAACCCAGGCCAGCGAAACCAATCCCTCCCAGGTCACCGTCAAGCTCACCAAGGCCCTGACCAGCGCCACCACCGTTACCCTGGCGGCCGTGGGCTCCTGCCACCGACTGCCCTGTGACAGGCTGTACCAGAACCTGCCCGTGACCGTTGACATACCGGCCAACACGACCAGCGTGGCCGTGCCGTTTATTCAAACGGACCGGGACGAGGCCGACAAGGACATTATCCTCGACGACCTCATTGTCGACAGGTACCTGAAAGGCAGCTTCGAAATCCGGCTGGAGAAAACCGCCGGCGCCGCCTACAGCGTCGACCCCGACGCCAGGGCAACGGTGCACGTCGGGAACGATGACGTCGGCACCATTTCATTCAAACTTAGTCACTTCCGGGTCAGCGAAGGAATCCCTGTAAAAGGAACAATCTCTGTCGACAAGGACGTCGATTTCCCGATCACCGCGGTGGTATACACCCGCGCGGACAGAACCTGTGGCGACTTGCATGACAAGTATGCAAGCCCCACCGAGTTCAACGAGAACTGCGGGCCTGATAATGCAAGCGTACAATTCCGGGCAAGCAACAAGAAGCCGAACCCGGGACAATCCCCCGCGAACACCCCGGACGCCACGCCCGACGTTGACTACTCCCCCGGGTCACAGAGAGTGGTCATACCGGCAAGAACCAGGGAGCACGATTTTATTATCTATTCCCTGCGCGACACGATCAGGGAAGGCACCGAATACATGTTAATCAACCTGGACGCAGTCAACCTGCCGGGCCGGGTTGAAGTCGGTCCCGACTCGGCAACGGTAACAATTCTGAATGCCTTAAACCCGACCCTGTCCGCAGCAAGCGCCAGCGTCATCGAAGGCCAATCGTTCACCGTCAACGTTGATTACGCGCATGCAATGGATGAAACATTGACCTTCCCGATACAAACCTCGCTGCTAGACGCAGAATCCGGCGACCTGTCGGCGCCTGCCACGCATACGTTTACACACGGCGCCTCGTCCGGTTCCTTCACGATAACCACCACCGAAGACAGCGACCATGACGACGAAACCTTCGACGTACAGATACAGGCCCCCGGCCTCTCCAGCAACACCCTGCGCCTGACCATCAAGGACAATTACGTGCCGCCCCCGCTGTGGTCCAATTGGTCCGGCACCCTGACCGTGAAAGCGGCCGGCGGCGGCGGCTCTCTCCTGGGCTGTCACAACCTCGCGGCGGGCTCGGAGTGCAGTTCAACCTCGGTGCTGACGAACAACGAGTTCACGCATGCGGGCACGTCCTATTCGGTGGCCGCGGCCCGTCTTACCGGCGCCGGTCTCCTGCAGTTCATCCTGGACAAAACCATTCCTCAGGCGCTGCGGTCCGGCGCAACGCTGCACGTCGGCAGCCGACAGTTCGCCTTCAGCGACGGCGGAACCGGAAACGATTTTAACGTCCAGGGCAACTCGGTCTTTTGGCAAAACACCGGGCTGTCGTGGACGGTGAACCAGCAGGTGCCGCTGCGCCTGACGGGGTCGGCCCCCGCCCGCGCCACCACCGGCGGCAACACCAACACCGGCGGCGGCAATAACCCGAACAACAACGACGGCAATACGCCGGGCAACAATAACAACGACAACGGCAACACCGGCGCGCCGACCGACAACGGCGGCGGCGGCGGCGGCGGTGGCGGCGGCGGCGGTGGCGGCGGCGGCGGTGGCGGCGGCGGCGGCCCCCGAGGTTCCGACCTGTCCACCAATACCGCCCTGTCCGACCTGGTCGTGACCCCCCGGGACGAGGACGGCAACCCGGGCAAACGCCTGGCCCTGTCCCCCGCCTTTGCCCCGGGCGCGACGGTGTACACCCTGGACGTGCCCTACACGACCGGTACGCTGGACCTCGCGCCGGGACTCACCAGCGGCACGGCCGTGGTGCACCTGGGCGATACGGACACCACCGGCGCGCTGCCCGGCGCAGACAGCTACACCGTCCACCTGGCGCCGGGGGAAACCACTGTCATCAACGTCACGGTCATCGCCAACAGCGGCGGCGGGCAGCGCACCTACACCCTCAGCGTCACCCGCGCCGCGCCCGACACCGACCCCAGGCTCCCGGCCCTGGTGGTCAAAGGCAACGATGACTCCGATATTAGCCTCTCCCCGGCGTTCAACCCGGACAATACCGACTACAACGCCTCCCTGTCCCGCGGCGTTGACACCATCACCGTCATCCCCGTGCTCGGCGATGCCCGGCAAACCGTCACCGTCAACAACGTACCGGTCACGGGACCCGCCGGCGTCACCCTGCCCGGCGACACCCCCGCGCTCAACATTGCCGTTGCCGCCGAAGACGGCGCCAGCGCCCTGCGCTACACCATCGCCCTGCAACGCACCGGGCCGCCGGCGAACCTGAGCAGAAGCGATATGGCCGAAATGGCCCTGTCCCTGGCCGATGCCACGTCCCGCAGCATCGCCCGGCGCCTGGACAACCGCCAGGCCGCCGGCAACGGCCCCGGCCTGACCGCGCGTATCAGGAGCCTGTTTCCTGACACGGCGGTCAAACCGACATCCTTCGACCCGGTGTTCGAGACCTCGCGGGTGGACAATGGTTGGGAACACAGTAACCGCCTGCCCGGTCTCAGTAGCCTGCTGCAACTGGCGGACACGGCCTGGTCCTTCGATAAGGACAACCCCGACGCCCCGGGCCTCTGGTTCGAGGGCTCCACCCTTATCGGCAACCGCATGGACAGCGCGCATGCCGGCTTTGACGCCGTCACCGGCCACAACTTCACTGCCGGCGCCGCGCTGAGCTGGCACGAAGCCTCGTTCAACCACAACAACGACACCGCCCTGGCCGGCATCAACCCGTACCTGCGCTGGACCGGCGAGACTACCCGCCTTGATGTCGCCAGCGGCATCAGCAAGGGGAGCTTCCGCCACGAGGACGACGGCCGGCGCTACCGCGAGCCGGTAGAGCACAATTACCTCAGCGCGTCCTTCACCGGCAGCCTGCTGCAACGGGACGACCTCAACGTCGCCTTGCGCTCGGAGATGACCCGGACGCAACTGGCCGTCGGCCCCGTCAATGCACGCGCCGGCCGTATGCGCCTGGCCGTGGAGTCATCGGCCACCGTGCAACTGCCCGGCGACTCGACCCTGACCCCTGCCCTGTCCGTCGGCGCGCGCCGCGACCACGGCGACCTGGCCGGGGCCGGTGTCGGGGTCGAGTCCGGCGCCCGTCTCAACTGGCAACGGAACAACCTGTCCGTCAGCGCCCGCGCCGGCCTGTTCAGTACCGCCCTCAACACGGAATGGGGCCTCGGCGGCGCGCTGGACTACCGCCACCCGCGCGGCGCAACCATTACCCTGTCCCCGTCCTACGGCAACGCCCAGGACAGCGCCGGGCAACTCTGGGACAGGGGACTGCCCCGGGCGGACGGCCTGCCCCGGGCAGACGGCCTGTCCCGGGCAGACCTGTACGCGCCATACACGCCGCGCAAACAGCTCAGGATGGGCCTGCGCGCCGGCTTTGCCTGGCAGGCCCCGTACCACCTGGGCGCGCTGGAACCGTTCGTCGAGGCGCTGCTGCAAAGCCAGGCCTCCCTGCGCCTGGGCGCGCACTGGACCACCCCCGGCGGGCTCACCCTGCGCCTGGCCGGCGAACGCAACGCCGGCCACGCCGGGACGCCCGCCGACCACACCCTGCTGCTGGAAGGCAGCTGGCGGCCAGGGCGGTAGCCGGGGGCAGGGAACAATGGAAAAGGGGACGGATTTAAAATCCGTCCCCGGCAATCTCCGGACAAGGGGACGGACTTCAAGCATGCCCCCGCGTGTTGCAGGCGGGGGTCCGTCCCCGATAGATGGGGTCAGAGGTAACTACTCACCCCCACTCGTCCTTCCTGCACTTCTCCTCGTTCGTCATTCCCGCGCGCCCCCCGTCATTCCCGCGCAGGCGGGAATCCAGTGAAAAAAACGTCCCGAAGGGACACGTTATAAGGTGTCGCAAGCGACCCGTTTAACAGACTGGATTCCGGCCTTCGCCGGAATGACGAAGGGAGCGCGGGACGAACAGGGGGTGAGTAGTTACAGGGGACGGATTTAAAATCCGTCCCCGGCAATCTCCGGACAAGGGGACGGACTTCAAGCATGCCCCCGCGTGTTGCAGGCGGGGGTCCGTCCCCGATAGATGGGGTCAGAGTAAGAGATTCTGCCTTGAATCATCCCGCCCGCTGTGCTATATTCCTCTCATCCTGAGAAACTGCCAGAACAAGGAGGATTCCCCATGGCCGATACCACACAAGAAACCCCCACCTTTGACGACATCCGCGCCATCCTGCGCACGCTGTCGGAAGAAACGGCAGAAGTGGCCAGGAGCCAGAAAGAAACCGACCGGCAGATGCAGGAAACCCGCCAGCTGCTGAAAGAACAGTCCCGGGAAGCAGACCGGCGGCAGCAGGAACTCGACCGGTTCCTGAAGAAGCAGGCAAAGGCTTCCGAGCGCAGCATTAACAAGCTGAGAGGCGTGTTCACCAGCCAGTGGGGCGAGCTGGTGGAAAGCCTGGTGGAAGGCGACCTGGTGCGCCTGCTGCAGCAACGCCGGATGACGGTGGACTCCATCCTCGAGCGCCCGCGCGGGCGCCGCAACGGCGAGGACTACGAGTTCGACATCGTGGCCGGGAACGGCGATGAGGTGGTGGTGGTGGAGGTGAAGACCACCTTGCGCAGCGAGGACGTGGGGCATTTCCTGCACAAGCTGCGCCGTTTCACGGTGTATGAGCCGCGCTACCGGGGAGAAAAAATCTACGGCGCAGTGGCATACCTGAAGGCGGATGGCACGGTGGCAAAGTATGCGGAGCGGCGCGGGTTGTTCGTGATCCGGGCCACCGGCGATAGCGCCAGCATCATCAATGCGGAGGACTTCAGGCCGGCCGTGTTTTCCTGAGCGCCCCCGCATCGTCATGCCGGGGCCTGCTTGTTCCGGCATCCAGTGGAATAATGGGTCGCCGAAGGCGACTCCTTGCCCACTGGATTCCCGCCTACAACAGCGCCGCTTCCAGCGCCACTTCTATCATCTGGTCCAGGCTGTTCTGGCGCGCTTCCACCGACAGCCCGGTGACCGCGCGGGCATCATCGGTAACGGTGCACAGGGCAACCGCCCTGGCGCCGTACTCGGCGGCGACCCCGTAAATGCCGGCCACTTCCATCTCCACCACCGGGACGTTCAACCGTTCCATCACGTCCCACATCTCCTTGCCCGGCGGCGGGAAAAACAGGTCCGAGGAAAACACGTTGGCGACGTGGAAGCTTACATCCTGCGCCTTTGCCGCGCTGACGGCATTCTGCAACAGGCTGTAATCGGCCAGCGCGGCGAAGTCGAAGCCGTTGAACCGGACCCGGTTGACATTGGAGTCGGTGGACGCGCCCATGGCGATGACGATATCCCGCATCCGGACCGACTTTGATATCGTCCCGCAACTGCCGACCCGGATGATGCGCTTCACGCCGAACGCGGTGATCAGTTCGGTGCAATAGACGCAGGCCGAGGGAATGCCGATGCCGTGGGCCACTACAGAGATTTTCATGCCCTTGCAGGAACCGGTGAAACCGAGCATGTTGCGGACGCCGGTCACCTGGCGGGAGTCAGTGAGATACTTCTCTGCGATATATTTCGCCCGCAGCGGATCGCCGGGCATGAGCACCGTTTCGGCGAAATCACCCGGCGCGGCGTTGAAGATGCTTGCGGTCATGTTTCTGATTCACTGTTCGATGTCTTCATATTCGGGATAAATCTTACTACAATCACGGAATTTGAACATGGAATACATATCTTCGCTTTACCCGGCAAACTGCATCCCGCCGGATATGGAGTATATTCCACGCCGTCGAAGCGAGCCTGCCCAATGATCTGACTGGTAACCTGAAACGGGGTTTTCAGGGTCGATTGTGCTATAGTCATCATACTCAATATACAGTCAATCATCGGAGAGAACTATGCAATCACAACAGATTGAGCAGGTTGTTCAGAAACTCCAGGCATTAATGCCAAACCGCATTAATGAGCAACCATAGTTCCCTTACATCCATAACTTTGCTGGCGAGCCTGCTGCTCTCTGCCTGCCTTGCTCTTTCTGCCGGAGAACCGGATGCACTGGTCAACTCCGCTGAACAGGGCGATGCCGGGGCGCAGTTTCTGCTCGGCAGCCGCTACGACCACGGCCAGGGCGTGACTGAGGATGACGCCGAAGCTGTGCGCTGGTATCGCCTCGCGGCGGAGCAGGGGCACGCGTCCGCGCAGTACTACCTGGGATACAAATTTGCCCAGGGGGAAGGGGTGGCCAGGAATAGCGGCGAAGCCGCGCGCTGGCTGCGCGAGGCCGCCGGGCAGGGGCATGCCGCCGCGCAGTACCGGCTCGGCGCCATGTACTTCAATGATGAGGAAGCGCCGGCACACAAGGCCGAAGCCGCGCGCTGGTTCCGCGCAGCCGCCGAACAGGGGCATGCCGTCGCCCAGTATTACCTGGGATACATGTTCTCCACCGGTGACGGGTTGCCCAGGGATGATGCCGAGGCCATCCACTGGTACCGCCTGGCGGCCGAGCGCGGCCACACCGGCGCGCAGGATCGGTTACGCGAATACCAGGATACCAGGCAGCCTGGAGAACTGTGACCTGATTATGGCCGGTGTGCCGAAGATTATCGCCGAGCCCTTGAATGCGGACAGTTTTTCTGAATTTGGAGAGGTCATTCAGAGACCGCCGGAAGGCGTCCGTCAACACTACAACGAGCTGCTCGAAAATGCCCGCGCAGGCGCACGGCCCGATCTATACCTTACCGCGATAGAACCTGTTGGCAGGCTGCCCCTGCACGCGACCGTGATGGAACGCCACCCATTTTCAAGTCAGACTTTCCTGCCATTGAAGGCATCCAGGTATTTGGTTGTTGCCGCGCCGGACGGCAGCGATGGCGGCCCGGATCTGACCCGGGTCAGGGCCTTTGTCTCCGGGGGCAACCAGGGTGTTACATACCGCCGTGGCGTCTGGCACCACCTTATGACAGCGCTCGATGAAACGGCCGTAATGGCAGTTTTAATGTGGCGCGACGGCAGCAACGGCGACGAGGAGTTTCTTGATCTCGCTACGCCGTTTGATGTCGCGCTGCCCGACGGCACGGCAGCATGGCATAGGCGGCATACCCAACCCAAGGTTTTCTTGATTTAGACAGTCGTCTCCTGCATACTTGGCAATGCTGATGCCACGACCCCTGCCGAGCCCCAGGAATGCAAGCGACAACTACCGGAGCGAACCTCAAAACTGTCCTGCCCGATACCGCGCCCGCTTCAACAAATAACGTATTGCCAGGATATGTTCCCCTGCGGGGATCCGATGACAGACCCTCTCCATGACATCGGACAACGGCTTTCCAAACACGGCTCTTGAGTGGAACCTGCGGCTCCGGGTGGTCGTCCCTGACCCCGTCCCCGGTTACTTCCACCGGCCCAGGCTCACAGAAAAACTCGGCTCGACAGACCGCCCCATAGCGCTCGTCAAGGCGCCGGGGGGGTTCGGCAAGACCGCCTTGCTCACCGATTACTGCCGGCGGCTCATTGAGCGCGGCGTACCCGCGGCGTGGCTGCGTATTGATGGAGATTACTCACGAGCGGTCTTTGAGGCCCACCTGGCCATCGCATTTCGCCACGCGGGCGTCAATGCGCCTGATCCTGCCTCTGATGCCTGGCGCTCGGCCGGCGACCCTGTCGAACGGCTTTTGTCTGCTGTCGCTGGGTACGCCGAACCCTGCGCCATCATTATTGACAACCTGGAGCGGCTGACGGACTCCGGCAGTAACAGGGCGCTGGGCGCCCTGCTGGGTAATACGCCGCCCAACCTGAGCGCGACCCTGGCCTGTCGCGAACTGCCGTCCTTTCTCGACATCTCGGAACCATTGCTGGAGGGGCGCCTCACCCTGTTGACCGCCGCCGAGCTGCGCTTCACCCCACAGGAGACCGCCGCGTTTCTGGACAAGCCCCTGGACCGCCGGGAACTTGATGCCAATGAGCGGCAGTTCGCCGGTTGGCCTATTGCCCTGGCCCTCCACCGCAATGCCGGTCACGGACACTCTGCCGGGCAGATAGAAGGTTCCAACCTGCTGGGCAACTGGATCGAGTCCCGGTTGTGGCAACGCCTGTCGGCCGGGCAACGCGACTTTCTACTCGATGCAGGACTTATGGACCGCCTTGACCCGGCCCTGCTGGACGAGGTCCTGGAGCGCAACGATTCCCGGTATCTGCTGCAGGCAATGCAGGAATTTGACGGTATTATCCAACCTTTCCCCGGCAGCGGCCCGGAACCTGCCGCGCTGCACCCGCTGCTGCGCCGGCACTGCGCCGCGAAACGCATCCGGGAGACGCCGGAGCGGTTCAAGTCCATTCACCGCCGGGCCGCGCTGGCGCTGGAACGGCGTGGTGAAATCGTCCCGTCGATGCGCCATGCCGCGGAGGCCGGCGATACGGATTTACTCGGCCGCCTGGTTGAGAACGCCGGCAGCCTGCAAGCGTGGGCCTGCCAGGTTCACTTCCTGATCGAAGAAGTCATTTCTTTCCTGACCGAGGATGTCATCAAGCAGTGGCCGAGGCTCGCGCTCACCCGTTGCTACATGCTTGCCCGCGCCGACCGGGTCCCCGAGGCATGCCGCCTGTACGACATTGTTGCGCAAAGCTCGGAGGCGTTCACGCGCAGCCCGGCCGGCGATGCCTCGGATCTCCGCATCGATCAATGCTTCGTGGAGTCGGCGCTTTTCACTGTCGGCCACAGGCCAATCAACTCTCCTGAACTCCGGTCGGCGATGGCCCATGCCGCCACCTGTGCGCAGGATGACAGCGTGGACCCGACCACGCGCGCCACCCTGAATTTGGCGCTGAGCGTTTATGAAAACCACCGGGCGCGCTTCGATGAGGTATCGGCGCGCGTAGCGCAGCTTCGCCAGCTTATGCATGACAACCGGTTCCCTTTTCTTTCCCGGTTCGTCGACCTCCAACTGGGCGTCATGGCCATGGCCCGGGGGCAGGTGCAGGAAGCGGAGACTTTCTATATAAGCGCCATCAGTACCGCAAACACGTATTACCCCAATGATCCCGCATCCGTGGTGATCGCTGATGCGCTGCTGCGCGATCTGCAGTTTGAACGCAACCGGTTGACGCCGGCGACTGCCGCGGGAATGCAACTGCAGGACAACTTTACCCGGCTTGGCAACACGTTTGCGACTCATGTCTCCGAGGCTGTCATCCTGCTGGAAACCACGCAGTGCCTGGAGGGTGACGATCGCGCCCTTGCCGTTCTGGCGGAGATGGGTGAGTACGCCCGTGCGACAAAGCGGCAGACCCTGACCCGGTACCTGGCAGCGCTACGCGTCGCCACGCTCGCGCGCGCGGGACGCGCCGCCGAAGCTGAGCGGTCCTGGCGCGCCGCGGCGCTTCCCCCGGATGATGAAGGTTGTCTCGATATGCAGGCGCTGGGATGGCGGGAGATGGAGATGTTCGCCTGCGCCCGGTTGCGCCTTTATTCTGCTCTCGAGGCATTTGAAACGGGGCGGGAGTTCGCGGGACAACTGTTGCGCGTAGCCAGGACCCACAGTCTTGTGCGGACAGAGATGCGCGCCTGTGCGATCCTGGTGGCGCTGGAGTGGCGCGCGGGTGACAAGGACGCAGCGCGCGCGCGCCTGGAAGCTTTCCTGCGCCTCTACGACACGGCTGACTACGCCCGTCCCATGGTGCGCGAAGGCGAGGTTGGCCGCGCGGCGCTGGAATATTTCCTCAACGCTCATCCGGACGGTCCATACCAATCGGCTATCGGCGACTTGTTGAAGATGATCGCCGAAGACATGGAGAAAGACGCAGGCGCATATTTTACCGACCACGAAATGGCGGTACTGAAACTGCTGCCGGATTTGCGTGACAAGGAGATAGCGTCTCAACTCGCCATATCCCATGGCGGTGTGCGTTACCACTTGCGGCAGATCTTTGCCAAGCTGAGTGTCCGTAGCCGCCGCGAGGCTGTCCGGAAGGCGCGATCCATCTGCCTCCTGCCATACTAACGAAAAACCCGGCGACTACCGGGAACGGGTTGCCCCGTTCGATCACTGATTTTTCAGGAACTCCCGCGTCAGCGCGGCGCACTCCTCCGGTTTCTCCAGAATGAGAAGATGCGACGTTTCGGGGATAAAGTCATAGTCCACGTGGATAATGGTATCGAGGTCCCGGCCCGGGATGAACGAGTAATGCCCGGTCGGGTCGCCGCCGATAACCTTCACCCGGCAGGTAAGGTTCTCCAACTCCGAGTACTCGACCCAGCAGGAGAAATACTCCCAGGCACGGGCCTCGTGTTCGACCGGGCAGCACAATTCATAACCCATGCCATCGGCGCTGGAACGCAACACTGTCTGGGCGAACAGGTCTGTGACGCCGGGCGGCAGGCGCGCAAAGGCGGATTTGCCATGAAGTTTCCCGGCAAACTCTTCCCTGGTTTTGAACCTGTCCCGGCGTTTCCGTGTGTGCGAACTCATCTTCTCTTCCATCGCTTCCATATGCAGAAAGGCGCCCCCGGGAAGTTTGAGCGGCGGGTCGAACAGGACCATGGTCGTGAATATGCCCTCCATCTGTTGATGAAGGATCGCCATTAACGCAGACATGGAATGGTACACGCCGATTTTCGGTTTCTCCCCGAAGTGCCTGTCGATTGCCCGGAGAACATTCGCATTGTCGCTGATGAACGTCCAGAAATTGTGCGCACGAAGATCGCTGACCGGGTTCCAGCCATGGCTGCGGATATCATAGATGACGAGATCGAAGTGGTCGGCCAGCAGGGACCAGAACGGGTAATACAGGTCGGCCGACAAGCCGTTGCCGTGGCTCAATACGATGCGCGGACCTTCCGGGTTGCCGTGCCGGCGGATAATAATCAGCGCGCCATCGTCCATGCGGACCTCGGCCGTAGCCAGGGGTACGGGCAGTTTCCAGCCGTCAACCATTTTCCACAGGTCTGCGCGGGGGGTTTATGACCTTAATGATTTTGATTTTTGCAGGGGTGAACGTCACGCTTCCCTTTGCGACAACGCCTCGGCCCCGAAGCGTTCGACCGCGGCCAGCGTCTCACGCACGTCATCCCAGGTCGTATTGTGGTTGATGATACAGATCCGGAGCGCAAATATCCCCCGCAGAGACGTTGACGATATGAACGCGGGGTCCTCCCAGAATATACGGGCGAGAATAGTCCTGTTCACCTGTTCCAGGCCGTCCGTATCCATCCCGGTATTGCCGGGGTTGAAACGGAAGCACACGATTCCCAACGACGCCGGATTCAACATCTCCAGGCGCCGGCTTTCACGCACATACTCCCCGGCCCGGGCGGCAAGCTCCATCCCCCCGGATATGGCTTGCCGGAACGCGGCCATGCCGAAGACCTGTACCGACATCCAGACTTTCAACGCCCGGAACGAACGGCTCAACTGCAGGCCCCGGTCCGACATATTCGGATGGTCGGCGCCCCATATCGTATCCTGCAGGACGTCGTGCTTGACTCCGAACGCCCGCTCAAGCGTGGCCGCATCCTTTACCAGCAGGCACCCCACCTCGTAAGGCTGAAAGAACCACTTGTGTGCGTCAAGACCGACCGAATCGGCGCGTTCAATACCGCTCAGGAGTTTTTTTCCCTTATCGGTCACGGCAGCAAAGCCGCCGTACGCGGCATCTACGTGCAGCCAGATTCCTTCCGCCGCGCAGTAATCCGCCATCGCCTCCAGCGGATCGATGGCTCCCGTGCTGGCGGCCCCGGCGTTGGCGCATACCGCGATGGGACTGAACCCGGCGGCGCGGTCGTCAGCCACGGCGCGGGCAAGCGCGTCCGTATCCAGACGGAACCGCCCGTCGACCGGAATCATGCGTATTCCTTCCTGCCGGATACCCACAATCCTGGCTGCGCGGATATGCGCGCTGTGGCTCTGGCCGCTCATGTATACGGCCGCCCGTTCCGGGTGGCCGGCGCTCTCACGGGCCGCCACAAAAGCGTCGACACTGGCCGCGGAACCGCCGCTCGTCAACAGTCCGCCCGCATTCTCAGGATAGCCAAGCCAGCGCCGGAACCAGTCTATGACTACCAGTTCAACCTGGGTTGGACCGCTCGCAACCAGCCAGGTGCAGGCATTGACGTTATACCCGGCGGCCATGAAATCGGCCAGCGCCCCCGGCCAGGTAGGCGACGAAGGGATAAACCCGAAGCAGCGCGGGTGGTCCAGGCGGGTCGTGAACGGCAGGATGGTCTGCGCGACCTGCTCAAGAACCTCTGCTGCCGGCCGGCCGTCCTCCGGTGGGGCTTCCATCAGCTGATCTGCAAGAATCTGCCGGAACTCCCCGTCCCAGGCATTCTCTTCAGGCAGGCTCTCGATTCGCCGCACCAGGAGCTCTGCTGTCTTGCGCGCAAGATCGAGCATCGCATCAGGGCTCATTTTGAGGTTGCCGTTTATGTCACTCATTGCAGGCCCCTATCGTCATGATGGAGATGGCGATGACGGTCAGCAGCCGGTTGCCGTAGGACGCCAGGCTGTCGCGGGTGACTGCCGGGCCGTTGTTGCGCCCGGTGGCGGCGAGGGCCAGGTCGCGGGATTGCCGCGCAGCAGTGAGCCGTGGTCGGGGTCGACCTGGTCGGCGCGGGCCAGGCAGGTTTCGGCGTCCCGGTATTCGACGGTGGCCTTGAAATCCTGCACGCTGTCCCTGGTCTGTGTGACCCGGTCTTTTACTGCGGGCAGGTTGTCCCGCGTGATGCCGCCTATGGCGGATGGGGACATGTTATCTCTCCTGTGGTTGGTGTGTGACGGGACAGGCGGACGTTGGCGTTCATGGCTGTATTCTAGTGCTCTTACCGGAGTATGACAACAACGTGGCCTTGACACAACGTGGCCTTGATGTCATCGGCTATTTTCCGGGGCGTTATAAGGTGTCGCAAGCGACCCGTTTAACAGACTGGATTCCCGCCTGCGCGGGAATGACGAGGGGAGCGCGGGAGACGAACGAGGTGTCGCAAGCGACCCGTTTAACAGACTGGATTCCCGCCTGCGCGGGAATGACGAGGGGAGCGCGGGAGACGAACGAGGAGAAGTGCAGGAAGGACGAGTGGAGGTGAGTAGTTACGAGGCGCCATAATACGCCCGGAAAGGCATCCCCGATGTCATGAATGTTTCGTAGTCAGGGAATGCCTTGCTGGCCGCCCCAGGCTGTTAGCGCAATGACTATCGTCCTGCCCCCATGAATTGATAATGCCCGCCCGGATCAGTCCTTCAGGCTGTATACGACCAGGCCGCTGCGCAGTTTCGGTTCGAACCAGGTGGCCTTGGGGGGCATAATCCTGCCGGAGTCAGCGATGGTCATCAGTTCCTGGACCGATACCGGGTGGAGAGTGAAGGCAACGGCCATCTCGCCGCTGTCCACCCTGTCCCGGAGTTCCGCTGTGCCGCGTGCGCCGCCGACATAGACTATGCGCGGGTCGGTCCTCTGGTCGCGGATGCCCAGGATCGGTTCCAGGACCAGGTCCGACAGGATGCTGACACCCAGCGCCGACATGACATCGTCGGGGTCATAGGCGCCAGGCCGCGCGCTCAGGCGGCGCCAAGCGCCGGCCAGGTACATCCCCGTCACGCCCCGTTGCTTCGGCCTGACGGGCTGGTTTCCCGTTCGTTCAACCACGAATGCCGTCGCCAGTTCCCGCAGGAATTCATCCGGTTCAAGGCCGTTGAGGTCGGCGACCAACCGGTTGTAATCGAGAATTTCCAGTTCGTTATCGGGAAAGTGCGCCGCGAGAAAATAATTATGTCCCGGGCCGGCGCCGTTGTGCCGGCCTTCCCGGTCCAGTTCCCGGCTGACTATCGCGGCAGCGGCGGTACGGTGGTGCCCGTCAGCCACGTAAGTTGCGGGGATGCCGGCAAATACGCGAATCATCGCCTCAAGGGTTTCGGGCTCTTCTACAATCCAGAACCGGTGTTGAACCGAGTCCGCATCAACAAACTCGTACTCCGGTTGCGCTGATTTGACCGAATTGACAAGACCATCGATTCGGCGGTCATGGCGATAGGCGAACATCACCGGCTCCACGTTGAGCTTGGTTGTTCGAATATGCTGCGCCCGGTCCGCCTCCTTATCAAACCGGGTCAATTCATGTTTCCTGATACGGCCGGCCAGGTAATCCTCCACGGCTGCGGCGGCTACAATGCCCGTTCTCGGTTTTCCGTCCGCGCTCAACTCGTAGATATACAGGCATTCATGCTCATCACGTACAAACGTTCCGTTATCGATTAAAGCCTGGAAATTTGCCGCAGCCGCACGGTAAATATCGGGGCTGTCCGGATCCGTACCCTCGGGAAACGTGATCTCCGGTTTGGTGACGTTCAGGAAGGAACAGGGGTTTCCGGCTGCTTCCTGCCGGGCTTCAGCCGTGGTGAGCACGTCATACGGTCTCGATGCAACCCTGGCAATCCTGTCCCTGCAGGGGCGATAACCTCTGAAAGCCTTTATTTGCATTAAATTACAGGCTGACCTGCATCACCTTGTTGATGGCCTCGATTTGAGCGAGTTCGTCCATCAGTTTATCGTTCAGCGGAGTAGATACGCCAATCACCGCAATCGCCTTGTCGCTGCCGGACACGATGCCCAGTTGCATGCGTGATATGTTGATCCGTTCACCGGCCAGGAGGTTGCTGATGGCGGCGACCACGCCGGGCTGGTCATTGTGGCGGGTAACCAGCAGGTGGCCTTCCAGCACGGCCTCAATCTCGTAATCATTGATGCTGATCAGGCGCGGGTATCTCCTGTGGAACAGTGTCCCGACAACCCGCGTTTCCCGGTCTCCGTTATGAACCGAAAGGCTTACCGCCGAATGGTAATCCGGATGTTCCCCCCCGCGGGCCTCCACCAGGCTCAATCCCTGCTGCTCGGCGATATGTTTCGCGTTCACCCGGTTTACTTCGGTGGACATATGGACGCTCAATAACCCCACCAGCCCCTCCGTGGAGACGCTCGTCATGTCCCGCTCAGCCGCGTTGCCGAAGAGTGACACTTCCAACTGGCGGAGGGAGCCGGGAATCATGTGGCCCAGCAGTTTTCCCAGGCGCCTCGCCAGCGTCATGTACGGTTGCAGCTTCACCAGTTCCTCGGATGATACCGCCGGCAGGTTGATTGCATTAATGGGTTCGCCGGTCCTCAGGTATATACAGACCTGCTGGGCAATCTCCATACCGGCCGCGGCCTGCGCTTCCCGGGTCGACGCCCCCAGGTGCGGCGTCAGCAGCGCGTTATCCAGGGTCAGCAGGGGTGAATCCTCGGGGGGTTCGCGGGAAAACACGTCCAGCGCAGCGCCGGCCAGACTCCCTTTACCGAGCGCATCATACAGCGCCTCCTCGTCGACCAGACCGCCCCTCGCGCAGTTGATCAACCTTGCCCCGGGTTTCATGGCATTGATGCGGTCGGCATTCATAATGTTGCGGGTCTTGTCATTCAGCGGACAATGCAGGCTGATATAGTCCGCTGCGCTCACAAGTTCGTCCAGCCCGACGCCAGTGACGCCGTCGGCGAGAAACTTTTCCTCGGTAACGAACGGATCGAATGCGATCACCTGCATTTCCAGGGCCAGCGCCTTGGCCGCCACAATCCTGCCGATATGGCCATAGCCGATAATGCCCAGGGCCTTGCCGCTGAGTTCCACTCCCATGAAGCGGGAGCGTTTCCATTCACCGGCTTTTACCGACCTGTTGGCCTGGGGCAGGTTCCGGCTCAGGGAAAACAGGTGAGCCAGGGTCAGTTCCGCCGTGGTCGTCACGTTGGCGTCCGGCGTGTTCAGCACGACGATGCCTTTGCCCGTGGCATGGTCCACGTCGATATTATCGACTCCGATACCGGCCCTGCCGATCACTTCGAGCCTGTCAGCCGCGTCTATGACTGTTGCCGAAATCGTCGTGGCGCTGCGCACGATGACGGCATGGTAGCCGCCAATCTTTTCACACAACGCGGTTTCGTCAAGACCGGTGAGATGATCCACGGCAATATTCTCCTGTCCGTCAAGGAAGGCCTTGCCTTCAGGGGAGATCCTGTCCGCGACCAGGATACGTTTCAGCCGGGTATTTCTATCCACTGATCAACTCATCAATATCCTCTGCCAGCTTGCGCGTGAGGCGCCGGACTTTCCCGGCGCCACGGCCCTCCACCATGACCCGCAGCACAGGCTCGGTGCCGGATGGACGCAACAATACCCGACCGGGCTCCTCGAGCTGTTTTTCGGCTTCCCTGACCATTCCCTCAATCTCCGGATAATCCCGGAGCCGCACCGGTTTGCGCAAGGTTATATTCATCAATGTCTGGGGAAATTTCTGCATGCCGGCTTTTAAGGAGTGCAGACTCTCCCCGCTGTGGCGCATGGCGCTCAATACCTGCAGGGCGGAAATGATGCCGTCGCCCGTATCGGAGAAATTCCTGTTTACGATATGGCCCGACTGCTCTCCGCCCAGCACCAGTTTTTTTTCATCCAGCATTTCCGCGACATACCGGTCCCCCACCTTCGCCCGGAAAAACTCAAACCCCATCTCTTTCAACGCCCGTTCCAGCCCCAGGTTGCTCATCAAGGTACCCACAACGCCCCCGTTGAGCATCTTTCTCTGGTGTCTTGCAATGATGTAAAGCAGCTCATCACCGTCCACAAGCTGGCCCTTATGATCGACCATGATCAACCTGTCGGCGTCTCCGTCCAGCGAGATGCCGACGTCCGCATTCTTGTCCAGCACGATTTGTTGCAGGCTCTCGGGCTTCGTGGCGCCGCAGCCGTCATTGATGTTGAAACCGTCCGGTTCCACGCCGATCGCATGGACCTCAGCGCCCAGTTCTTCAAATACCCTGGGGGCAATCCTGTAGGCCGCGCCGTTGGCGCAATCGACTACCATGCGAATCCCGCCCAGGTCACAATCGACCCTGCTCTTGCAGTACTCTATGTACCTGCGCGCCGCATCCGTGATCCGGCGCGCCTTGCCCAGCTTGTCCGGTTCAACGACCATGATCGGGTTGGCCAGTTGCTCTTCTATCTGCAATTCGACGGCATCCGACAGCTTCCTGCCATTCCTGGAAAAGATCTTGATGCCGTTATCGAAATAAGGGTTGTGTGAGGCGCTGATGACAATCCCCGCCTCGGCGCGGGTATTTTTTGTCAGGTAGGCGACGGCCGGCGTGGGCACCGGCCCGAGCAGGCGGATATCGACACCTGCGGCGGACAATCCTGCTTCCAGCGCCGATTCGAACATGTAACCGGACACACGGGTATCCTTGCCGATAAGAATGGGGCCCGCGGTTTTCTGGCGCAGCACCTTGCCGATGGCCCAGCCCAGCTTCATAACGAAATCCGGCGTGACGGGTTCCTCGCCGACCCTGCCGCGAATGCCGTCCGTACTGAAATATTTGCGCGAATTAACCTGCATTTCCAACCCCTGACCTGTTCCGTGGTTGTCCCGTTATGCTTCAGGCAGGTCGCGCCGGCCCGTCAATGGCAGGGCCTTCAACTGGCTCACCTTCATCTTTCTGCTGTGTTTCATCGGGTCCGGCCTGTTTGCCGCGCGTCCTGTTATCATTGCCCCAGTCCGCCGGCGGTCCCGGTTCGTTTCCTTCCATGATACTGTCAATCTGGCCGGAGTCGATGGTTTCATACTTGATGAGGGCGTCCGCCATCAGGCGCAGTTTATCCATGTTTGCCTCGAGCAACTCCTTTGCGCGCTGATAATTCTTGTCAATGAGGCGTCTCACCTCTGCGTCTATATCATTCTGCGTCGCCGCGGAAACAGTTGAATGCTTGGTCACGGAATGCCCCAGGAAGACCTCCCCTTCATCCTCCTGGTATGCGAGCGGCCCCATTTTTTCGGAGAGACCCCACTTGGTCACCATGTTTCTTGCCAGCAGCGTGGCGCGTTCTATATCGTTGCTCGCGCCCGTTGTCACGGCATCTTCCCCGAAAATCAGGCTCTCGGCGATACGCCCGCCGAACAGGGAACAGATCTGGCTCTGCAAAAACTGCCGGGAGTAGCTCAACCTGTCCTGTTCCGGCAGGAACATGGTCACGCCCAGGGCGCGCCCGCGCGGGATTATGGTGACCTTGTAGACCGGGTCATGGCCGGGAACGAGCCGTCCGACAATGGCATGGCCCGCTTCATGGTAGGCGGTGAGTTTCTTTTCCTCATCGCTCATCACCATGGAACGCCGCTCAGCGCCCATCATCACCTTGTCCTTGGCCCGTTCAAACTCTTCCATATCGACCTGTTTCTTGTCGGCCCGGGCCGCGAACAACGCCGCTTCGTTTATCAGGTTGGCCAGGTCAGCCCCGGAAAACCCGGGCGTGCCGCGCGCGATGATGGAGGGGTCCACGTCATCGGCCAGTGCGACCTTGCGCATATGCACCTTGAGTATCTGCTCACGCCCCCGGATGTCCGGCAACGGAACAACCACCTGCCGGTCAAACCGCCCGGGGCGCAGCAGGGCCGGGTCCAGCACGTCGGGCCGGTTGGTCGCCGCAATAACGATGATTCCTTCGTTGCCTTCAAAGCCGTCCATTTCGACCAGGAGCTGGTTGAGCGTCTGTTCGCGTTCATCGTGGCCGCCGCCGAGGCCGGCGCCGCGGTGGCGCCCCACCGCATCGATCTCGTCAATGAAAATGATGCACGGCGCGTGTTTTTTGGCCTGTTCGAACATGTCACGCACCCTGGAAGCGCCGACACCGACGAACATTTCCACAAAATCCGAACCGGAAATGGTAAAGAACGGCACCTGCGCCTCGCCGGCTATCGCCTTGGCCAGCAGGGTCTTCCCGGTGCCGGGCGAACCCACCATCAATACGCCGCGGGGTATCTTGCCGCCCAGTTTCTGGAACTTGCCCGGGTCGCGCAGGAATTCGACCAGTTCGACGACCTCTTCCTTCGCCTCCTCGACGCCGGCAACGTCGTTAAAGGTAATCTTGACCTGGTCTTCATTCAACAGGCGCGCCCGGCTCTTGCCGAACGACAGCGCGCCGCGGCCACTGCCGCCGCCCTGCATCTGGCGCATGAAGTAAATCCAGATTCCCAGTAACAGCAGGATGGGGAACCAGGAGATAAAGGCATGGGCCCAGAACGAATTCTTGTTGGGCTCCGAAGCCAGCACCTCCACGTTGTTGTCCAGCAGGGTGCCGATCAAGGCATCATTGCTGGTTTCCGGACTGTAGGTGTTGAACCGGGCGCCATCGGCCAGGTTGCCGGAAATGGTGCTGCCTTCGATCGTGACGGAGTTTACCTTGCCGGTTTTCACATCCAGGATAAACTGTGAATAGGGGATGGTGGTATCGACGGGACGGACCCCGAAATTCTGGAATACCATCATCATGACCAGGGCGATGACCACCCATAACAATATACTCTTTAACATAACGCCTTACGCCTACGCTGTTCCTCTACTACATAGTATAGCCTTTTGCCAGGATGTATAACTCGCTGGAGTTCGCCCTGGACGCCCGTGGCTTGACCTGCACTACTTTATCAAATTTCTCAGCCAATTGCTTCCCGAATGCGGCGCTGTCGCTTCCCTG
This sequence comes from Gammaproteobacteria bacterium, assembly GCA_965204045.1. Taxonomy (GTDB): domain Bacteria; phylum Pseudomonadota; class Gammaproteobacteria; order Eutrophobiales; family Eutrophobiaceae; genus JAAXHV01. The sequence continues at coordinate 906,406 of CBDBDW010000002.1, read as the reverse complement.
GAACAGCTTTACCAGAAAATGCCCCTTTTCCCGAAGCGCGGAACACGCTACCCGGTATGCGGATTCTGCAAGGTTCAGGCTGCCGGCCTGGTCCACAGCGGCTATACCTGATAAATTGGGGGCCATATCCGAAATTACAAGGTCGGCGCTGTTTTCACCCAGTTCGGCAATACAGTATTGCAGTCTTTCCGCATCGTTCAGGTCGGCTTGCAGGAAGACCACGCCGGCGAGGGGTTGCATATCCAGCAAATCGACCGCGATGACCTTCCCGCCGGGCCTCACCTTTTCAACCACGTAGGCTGACCAGCTCCCCGGCGCCGCGCCCAGGTCCACCACCGTCTGTCCGGGGCGGAACAGCTTGTGGCGCCGGTCCAGTTCCTCCAGCTTGAACACCGCGCGGGAACGCAGTTGCCTGCTCCTGGCCAGGTTGACGTACCGGTCCCGGTTATGTTCCCGTAACCAGCGTTTGCTGCTTTTTGACATTCAGGAACTTCTCCTGACGGGGAATGGGGTCAGGTCGCACAATGCACACACAAGCGATAAGTGTCTGAACGTGATTGATTTCTGTGTGTGTGCATTGTGCGGCCTGACCCCATTCCCTCATGGTTCATACATACGCAACCGACAGTACTTCGTATTCGACAGTCCCCCCGGGGGCATCGACCTGGATTACATCGCCCTCCTCCTTGCCGATCATGGCCCGGGCTATCGGGGCGGTCACGGACAGCAGCCCCCGGCCGATATCCGCTTCCATCTCCCCGACGATCTGGTAGCGGACTTCCTGCCCGGTATCAAGGTTGAATAATTCGATTGTGGCGCCGAAGACGATTTTTCCATCCGCGTCGATTTTCGTCACGTCGATGATTTCCGCGATGGCCAGGGCCTCCTCAATGGTCGCGATACGGCCCTCGATAAAACCCTGGCGCTCGCGCGCGGCATGATATTCCGCATTTTCGCTGAGATCGCCATGGGCCCTGGCCTCCGCCAGGGCCTGGATTACCCTGGGGCGCTCGACTGATTTCAATTCGTCCAGTTGGCGGCGCAACCGCTCGGCGCCTTCTGCTGTCATCGGCATTCTGTTCATCGTGTCAATTCCTGGAGGCAACGGATGCTGTCGATATGATCTTCCCCCAGCGCTGAAATTATAGCTTTCGCGCCGGCAATCGTGGTTGTATAGAACACCTTGTGCTGGATGGCGGTAGTCCTGATGGAATGTGAATCCATTATCGCCTGCCTCCCCTCCGTGGTGTTGACGATGAGACTGATCTCATCATTTTTCAGCATATCGACCACGTGGGGATGCCCTTCGGCAACCTTGTTCACCCTGGCGCATTCCACGCCGGCCTGCCCGATTGCCCTCGCCGTTCCCTCGGTGGCGCACAGGCTGAACCCCGCTTCGACAAAGTCCCGGGCCACCCGGACGGCGCCGGGTTTGTCCTTGTCCCGGACGCTGATGAATACCACGCCGCGGTCCGGAATTTCCTGGGTGGTGGCAAGCACCGCTTTATTGTAGGCTTCTCCGAAACTGCTGCCCACTCCCATGACTTCACCGGTTGACTTCATCTCCGGTCCAAGTATCGGATCGACACCGGGAAACTTGACGAACGGGAACACGGCTTCCTTGATGGAATAATACTCCGGCCGGTCAACGGCCCGGACCCCCTGTTCGGCAAGACTCTCCCCCACCATGCACCTGGCCGCGATACGGGCCAGGGGAACGCCTGTAGCCTTGGAAACGTAGGGCACGGTGCGGGAAGCCCTGGGGTTGACTTCCAGTACAAAAATATCTTCCCCCTGGATGGCGAATTGCGTATTCATCAGTCCGGAGACTTTCAGGTTGCGCGCCATCTTCTCCACCTGCACGGCAAGGCGCTGCTGAAGCGCCTCATCCAGACTGAACGGCGGCAATGAACAGGCCGAGTCGCCGGAGTGTATGCCCGCCTGTTCGATGTGTTCCATGATGCCGCCGATGATCACTTCGTTACCGTCCGCGATCGCATCCACGTCCACCTCGATGGCATTGTCGAGGAACCGGTCCAGCAGCACGGGTGAGTCGTTGGAAACCGCCACGGCCCGTGACATGTACTCATTCAGGTCCGTCTCGTCATACACGATTTCCATGGCCCGGCCGCCCAGTACATAAGACGGCCGCACCACGATGGGGTAACCGATTTCCCGCGCCTGGCGCATAGCATCCGGCAGGTTCCTGGCAGTGCGGTTGGAGGGCTGTTTGAGATCCAGCTCCTGCAGCAGGCGCTGGAACCGCTCCCGGTCTTCGGCCAGGTCTATCGAATCCGGGCTGGTGCCGATGATCGGCGCGCCTTCCGCTTCGAGGGCGCGTGCCAGCTTGAGGGGCGTCTGGCCGCCGAACTGGACGATCACGCCGCGCGGCTGTTCCAGGTGAATGATTTCCAGCACGTCTTCCAGGGTCAGAGGTTCGAAATACAGCCGGTCGGATGTATCGTAGTCCGTGGAGACGGTTTCCGGGTTACAGTTCACCATGATGGATTCCAGCCCGGCGTCACGGATGGCGAACGCAGCCTGCACGCAGCAGTAATCGAACTCGATCCCCTGCCCTATGCGGTTGGGTCCGCCGCCCAGCGCCATGATCTTGTCCCGGGTGGTGGGTTCCGCTTCACATTCCTCGTCATACGTCGAATACATGTATGCCGTGGTCGCGGGGAACTCCGCGGCGCAGGAATCGACCCGCTTGTACACGGGCCGGATATCCATCTCGTGACGCCGCTGCCTGACCGCGGCCTCACTGACGTCCAACAGGGCGGCCAGGCGGCTGTCCGAGAAGCCTTTCTGTTTCAGCCGGTAAAGGCGTTCCCGGTCGATTGCCTTGAACACGGATCCCGACAGGCGTTTCTCCTCCTCGACCAGGTCCTGAATTTGCGCCAGGAACCAGGGATCGATGTGTGACAGTGTATGTACCCGCGCCAGGTCCATGCCGTGACGAAACGCTTCGCCGACATACAACAAGCGTTCCGAGCCGGGGTTGCGCAGTTCGTGGGAAATCTTGTCCAGGTTACTGTCGCTCACCGCTTCGCAGAGGTTATTGAAACCGTCCACCCCGGTTTCCAGGCCGCGCAAGGCCTTCTGCAGGGATTCCTGGAATGTCCTGCCGATTGCCATTACTTCTCCCACCGATTTCATCTGGGTCGTGAGTTGCGGGTTGGCCTGGGGGAACTTCTCGAAGGTAAACCTGGGGATCTTGGTAACAATGTAATCGATGGTCGGTTCGAACGAGGCCGGCGTGGCGCCCCCGGTAATTTCGTTATCCAGTTCGTCAAGGGTGTAGCCCACCGCCAGTTTCGCCGCGACCCGGGCTATCGGGAACCCGGTCGCCTTGGAGGCCAGCGCGGATGAACGCGACACGCGCGGGTTCATCTCGATAATGAGCAGCCGGCCGTCTTCGGGACTGACGGCGAACTGCACGTTGGAACCGCCCGTGTCCACGCCGATCTCGCGCAGCGCCGCGATGGAAGCGTCGCGCATCAACTGGAACTCCTTGTCCGTCAGGGTCAGGGCCGGCGCGACGGTGATCGAATCGCCGGTGTGCACCCCCATGGCGTCCACGTTCTCGATGGAGCAGACGATGATGCAGTTGTCCTTGCGGTCGCGCACGACTTCCATCTCGAATTCCTTCCAGCCCACCACGGATTGTTCCACCAGGATCTCACTGACAGGCGAGGCTTCCAGCCCTCTCTCGCAGATTTCGATGAACTCCTCCCTGTTCCAGGCAACGCCGCCGCCGCTGCCCCCAAGGGTAAACGAGGGACGGATGATCACCGGGTAGCCGATGTTTCGCTGGATGCCGATGGCCGTATCGAGGTCATGGGCCAGGTCCGACTCGGGCATGGCCAGCCCTATCCTCTGCATGGCGTCACGGAATTTCTCCCGGTCCTCCGCCTTGTCGATGGCTTCCTTGTCGGCGCCGATCATTTCCACGTTATATTCGTCCAGCACGCCGGCGCCGGCCAGGTCCAGGGCGGTATTCAGGCCCGTCTGCCCGCCCATGGTGGGCAGCAGCGCGTGCGGGCGTTCCTTCTCGATGATCTTCGCGATGGTCTGCCAGCGCACCGGCTCGATATAGGTGGCGTCCGCCATGTCCGGGTCGGTCATGATGGTTGCCGGGTTGGAATTCACCAGGATCACCCGGTAGCCCTCCTCGCGCAGGGCCTTGCAGGCCTGGGCGCCGGAATAATCGAACTCGCAGGCCTGGCCGATGACGATGGGGCCGGCGCCGATGATCAGGACGCTTTCTATGTCGGTTCGTTTGGGCATTTATCTGTCTTCATCCATCAAGTGTATGAAGTGGTCGAACAGCGGCTTGATGTCATGGGGGCCGGGGCTGGCTTCCGGGTGGCCCTGGAAACCGAATGCCGGTTGTTGTTTATGATGTATGCCCTGTACCGTGCCGTCGAACAATGACCGGTGCGTAACTGACAACGTGTCGGGGATGGATGCTTCCGCTACGGTGAAGCCGTGGTTCTGGCTGGTGATCATCACCTTCCCCGTGGCCAGTTCCTGCACCGGGTGATTGCCGCCGTGGTGGCCGAACTTCATTTTTACCGTATCGGCGCCGCAGGCCAGTCCCAGCAACTGGTGCCCCAGGCAGATGCCGAAGGTGGGCATACCTGCAGCCACGATGTCCCTGATGGCGCTTATGGCGTAATCACAGGGTTCGGGGTCGCCGGGTCCGTTGGATAAAAACACGCCGTCAGGGGAGCGGGACAGCACCTCCTCCGCCGTCGTTGTGGCCGGCGCCACCTCCAGGTCACAACCCAGGTCGCAGAGAATGCGCAGGATGTTCTTTTTCACCCCGAAATCCATGGCCACGACCTTGCGCTTGCGCGCCCCGGCAACCTGCCCGTAACCCTCTCCCAGGGACCAGACGCTTTCCTGCCAGCGGTAGTTCTGCGTGGTCGTGACTTCGCGGGCCAGGTCCATGCCTTTCAGTCCGGGGAAGTCCCGGGCAAGCTCCAGGGCGCGGCCTTCTTCCAGCCGTTCACCGGCAAGTATGCAGCCGTCCTGCGCGCCCTTGTCCCGGAGCAGGCGGGTCAGGCGCCGGGTATCGATATTGGCAATGGCGACGACCCGGTTGGCGGCCAGGTAGTCGGTCAGGGACTGCTCGTTGCGCCAGTTGCTCGGCAGGTAAGGCGCCTGCTTGATGATCATGCCGGCAGCGTAGACGCCGGTGGATTCCGTGTCTTCCGAATTGACGCCCACGTTGCCGATCTGCGGCTGGGTAAAGGTGATTATCTGGCGGCAGTAGGACGGATCGGTGAGAATTTCCTGGTAGCCCGTGATCGACGTGTTGAACACCACTTCGCCCACTGCGGCGCCGTCAACACCGATGGAATCGCCGTAGAACAGGCTGCCGTCCGCGAGCGCGAGTAAAGCCGAATGACCCAAGAAATTCCTCCGCAGAAGCAATACACATACAAAACGGGAGCAACCTCCCGATTACTCCCGCTTACCGATACCCTACAGTGTACTAAATCAGGGGGTTGGGTGTCGATTGGTTTTTCTGGAAAACAGGCCGATGGAAATTATCTGTCCTTGCTGGCGCACCATTTGCCGTCCTGGTCCGGGACAGTGTTACAACCATGATGAGCAGGGAAGAGACTCTTACAGAGAAGATCAGCCAGGTCCGAATCTTCTACTTCGCTCCGGCGCGGCAAAGCATCCAGATATTTGGTGGGATCTTCACTGCCTGCCAGCTTCGGAATCGCTTCAGCAATCATTTGTGCCGCGGCTTTGATCAACTCTTCATTGTATGGCCCCGGCAACAGACTCTGGCGATCTTCGTCGATTTTCCATGGCGCATTGAGGATTCCTGCGACCAGGCTCGTCGTACTGGTTGGAAAAAGTGCCCAGAAATGGCCGGGGCGGTCCAAATGATTGAGCGGAGCAGCCCAACTGATCAGAACATCATCACTATCGTTATGTATGGGCCAATCGCCTCGAGCTTCACTGGACAAGTGATGGATCGTCTGGAAACGTCGCCAATGCGTAGTCCCATCACCGGTATTGAGATGGAGATCTCCTTCCCGCTCATCCAACATGAATTCCCGCTCTTGTTCCTGATTCTCCAGGGTCAGGTAACGGACATGATCTACAAAAAGAAGAAATTCGGGGGGAAAGTTCTGCACCTGAACTATGAGATCACTATGCACCCCCGGCTTAAGCGGCAGGCGGACAATATTCGTCGCCCAACTCATAAGCTCACTCAAATTCTCGTCGGTTTCCTTTTCTTGATTGGGGTCGATTGGTTCAGGTAAACGTAATACAGGATAGCGCTCGGTTGATGCTATCTCTGCTAAACGATCAGCCGCTCGCGCCTTGCCGAAGCGCAAGGAAACCGGACGACTGTAGAACTCGGGAGAATCGGTGACACCCAGGACAGACTTAAATCCAATCCCAAACCTGCCGATGTCATCACCCTCCTTGTTCGGCATGTGAGAAAACATGAGTCCCTCGATTCCGCGCTCGTCCAAAGGCTTGCCATCATCGGCGCAGTAGAGGAAGTTCTCCGTCAGACGTACCAGGATAGCCTTGCCGTTCGGTGTGCGTCGCAGGGCGTCAGAGCTATTCTGAACGAGTTCAAAGAGCTGACGGTGAGCATATCCGCCATAGACCATGCTGAGCTCAGTATTGGCATGCTCCTTTATCAAACGCGGCTGTTCCCTGTACGAGTTAAAGCTCTTTTCAGCTTCGTTGACGATAAACCTGCCAAGCTTTCCCTCGGGCCCAATCCAATCCGGCTTACAGTCGAAAACGGGAAGAACCTGTTTTACATTTTTATGGTAAAACCGGCCACGTTCGCTTTTCGAAAAGTCGTACTCGTCCTTCATTTTAATGTCTCGTATTGATGCCTCTCTTTGCGTGTGGCTCGACGGGCTGAGATGATGCGTATAAAAATATTTTCACTGCCCCTTTCAGAATAAGTATGAGAAACCACCAATAGACGTCCCTCCTGATCATAGCCCATGGTTATCCAACGCTCCTCAAACCCGCTATAACCCTTGTCTGTGAACGAGCGCATGAAAGGATCCTGGAACACAGTGGCAGCAAGGTCGAAACTGACCTTGTGCTTTCTGAGATTGCTCGCAGCCTTCGCCGGATTCCATTCAAACTCAACCATGTTATCTTACTCAATTTGTCCATGGGTTTACGGTTGGACATAAGGAATTGTGCCAACCGGACACAGATTATTTTAGACATTTACCCTATGATTTCAGCCCCGAAGCAATGTGTTGTTGAAAAAATAAAGTTCTAAATTACATCATCGGCAAAATCAGGAACTAACCACCTGTATAGTGTAGCATAGGCAATACCGGTCATGAGGGAAAGGTACGATTTTTAATATTGTTGAGTAATTTTTGCTTTTTTTTCTCTCGGTCTTTGCCGTAGTGTAAATGACGATGGCAGTTGGGGCATAGGGCAGTGGTGTTATCCAGGGTATCTGGGCCTCCTTGTGATAATTGTACGATATGGTGTATCTCAAGGAATGGTGTACCGTCTTCTTTTATAAACGGAGCCTTATTATACGTAACGGCATAAATTGTGCCGCATTATGTTGTTTTCGTCTTACAACATGCCGGGCAGGCATTACGCGCTGCTCGTCATTCCGGGCTTGACCCGGAATCCAGTCAAAAAACATTCCTTATAAGGAGTTTTGTAGTCTACTGGATTCCGGGACAAGCCCGGAATGACGACACAAACAGTGCGGCGTTATTTATGTCGTTATGTATAGAACATAACTCGCATGTGTCGCCTGCCTGCTCAAGCACCCACGCTCGTATTTTCTCGCATCTTGCATATTGAATGATCGTCTGTTCTTTTTTCTGCGGTTCAGCAACACCGACAGGCGGAGGCAAATCAGATTTTTCCCTGATGTAACTACTCACCCCCCTGTTCGTCCCGCGCTCCCGTCGTCATTCCCGCGCCCCCCGTCCCCCCTCGTCATTCCCTATATGGACTCCTCCCGTTTTGCAAGTAGGCACGAATCGATAGTGAAGGCAGACTGCGGTCGTATATACGGACTCTGATTGGGGTGCGACCCCTGGCCCAAGATGTGTTCGCCCCTTCAGCCCTCTTCGGCGCAACGGCGTTCTCACGCCGCGGGAATGAGCAGGGTCCCTGAAGGTGGGTCTGACCACTATCACGTTGTGCCGTCTTGCAAGGAAATAACATAAACGCTGACGCCTCTCTCCCGGCTGGCCGTTCAGGCGGCGGCCACTGCCGCCGGCGGGTTGCCCGACAGCTGGTTGGCATGGCCCGGATCGTACTCCGTCCGGTAACGCAGCATAGCCCAGGCGGTACGCACGGTTTTGTTTGCCAGGGCCACCGCCGCCCGCCCGGCGCCACGCCGGGCCGCCAGGTCTTTGAGCCACACCTCAACGTCATTACGGGGTTCCCGCCGCGCCAGCGCCTGGAGTACCGCATGGGCGCCGGTAATGAGCGAGGCACGTAAGCGTTTGTCCCCGCTGCGCTTGCCAATCGACCCCAGGCGCACCTTGCCCCCACTGCTGTGCTGCTTGGGGGTCAAGCCAATACAGGCCGCCGCGGCCCGACCATGCCGGTACGCCTGCCCGTCCCCCAGGGCAATATACAACCCCAACGCATTCTTGGGCCCCACCCCGGCCAGTGTCAGCAGCGACCGACACGCCGGCGTCACGCGCACTTGCTCTGCCAACTGCCGCTCCGCCTCCTGCAACGCCGCCGACTGCGCCTGCCATAACTGCCAGGCCAGCGCCAAGAGCGGGCGTAGCGACAACGGCAACCCGTTCTCCGCCTCCTCCAGCACGCGCGGCAACTCACGCCGTAACGCCGCCTCCCCCTTCGGCACCACTTCCCCAAACTCCGCCAGCAGCCCACGCAGCATGTTCCCCGTCGCCGTCAATTGGTCCGTCAGATGCTCCGCCACGCGTTTCTGACACTGCAGACTCTGTTGCTCCACCCCCATCAACCCCACCCCCGGCAATTCCTCCCGCTGCCCCGCACGGGCCACCGCTAACGCATCCCGCGCATCCGTCTTGTGGCCCTGACGGTACGGCAACACCCAACGCGGCGAGAGAATCTTCACCTGATGACCGAACGACTCCGCTAAGCGACCCCAATAGTGCGCACCCCCGCACGCCTCCAGTACCACCAAGGCCGGCGCCTGACGCACTAAATACGCCGACAACGCCGTCCGGCCCATCGCCTGGTTGCTCACCATCCGGTCCTGCTTGTCGACCACGCACACCTGAAACGTGTGCTTCGCTAAATCTATGCCGATTGTGTTAGTATCTCTCATCGTGGACTCCTCGTTGTTGGTTAAACAAAATTGCTTCTCCCCCCTTAACTACCATGATAAGGGGGGAGGAGTCCACACATCGGCGCAGGCGGGAATCCAGTGAAAACAACGTCCCGAAGGGACACCTTATAAGGTGTCGCAAGCGACCCGTTTAACAGACTGGATTCCCGCCTGCGCGGGAATGACGAGGGGAGCGCGGGAGACGAACGAGGAGAAGTGCAGGAAGGACGAGTGGGGGTGAGTAGTTACTCCCTGATTTTCTTGCGCTCCTCCCTGGTTTTCCTTTCAAGTTCATCATAAGGGCACCTCTAAAAATTAGAGGCGCCCGTGCAGCACAGGGATATGCTGCCATTTTTAGTCACGTAAGTGACTGAAAATGAAAGGAAACGGAAAATCGCATTTTCCGTTTCCGTCTCTAAACCCTCATGTTCAGCGCACTGCACACCCCGACAGCATGTAACTGATACTACTGGCGTGTGCGGATGCTATACGACTGTTTCTATGGTAGAGTACCATTAACATAGGTGCCATGGCGCAGACCTGACCCGGCCTGAAGCCAGACGCAGCGGGGCAGCTGGTGAGCCGCAGAGGGTATCGTCCTGGCACGTCCAATTTTGCCCGTTCAGGACGGGGAAGGGGTACTATGTTTTGAATCCGGCTTTCCTCCCAATTTGTTACATAGCAAATGAATGGCCATATAGTCAGCCTATCATGCCAAATCTGTTATGGTTTGGATGACAGGAATTAACGGTGTACTCGAAGAACAAGCCAGATACAACGCGGAAAAATAATAGTGTGGAGCTAGCTGAGTTGCTCTCCGATAAAGATAATACGCCTTTAATCCAGTCGCCGCTTCCAGTGAGACTACAACCCAGCTACGTCCCTGCATATCTCAATTCCCTCAGTAACGAACTGGAAACAGATGCTTTTCTGGCTGTTACGCATCGTTTGAGCAACAACCCATTAAATGGCCTATGAGGGGTACGCACGAAGTAGTGGGTTTAGCCGCTATCATTCTGGCCGCGGGTGGGTCGAGCAGATACGGCCAGTGTAAGCAACTCGTTGAAATAAACGGTTCCAGCCTGGTTTGGCTTGCCGTCGACAAGCTTTCGGCGTTATTTCCCAATGACAGGATTACTGTCGTAGTCGGGGCGAACTCGGAGGCAGTAGCGCAGGCTGTCAGCGATTTGCCGGTAAATATCGTATATAACAACCACTGGCCACACGGACTGGCATCCTCTCTCAAGGCCGGACTGAACAGTGTTGAACCGGATTGCCGGGCCGTGATGATTACCCTGTGCGACCAGGCGCTGGTCACGGAAAATCACCTGCGCCTGCTGCTTGAACACTGGCTTGCCAGCCCGTCTGAAATCATGGCAGGGGCTTATGCCGACACCATCGGCACGCCAGCCATCATTCCTGCTGAATTTTACCCTCAGGTCCTGGCCCTGGAGGGCGATGCAGGGGCAAAATCCATCCTCAACAACAACGCCGGGAGGGTCAGGACACTCCCCATACCCGAAGCCGAATTTGACCTGGATGTCCCCGCCGACCTGGAAAAGCTGAAAAAGAAGTTACATCCCGCGATGTCAAGTATTTGACCAAATAATTTTCGTAACTACTCACCTCCCCTGTTCGTCCCGCGAAGCATGCCCCTGCATGTTGGAGGCAGGGGGCAGGAATCCAGTCAATAACATAGTCGCCGCAGGCGACACGTTATAAGGTGTCCCTTCGGGACGTGTGTTCCACTGGATTCCCGCCTGCGCGGGAATGACGAACAGGGGGGTGAGTAGTTACCAGTTATTTTGGGGAGCATGTTTTTTCCTGTCGTAAGCCGCTTCCCAGTTGTCGCCGTCGAACTTCTCAACCGTAACGCTCTTTATTTGCGCCCTGTCCAGGCAGTTGAGATTGATGCTGTACCCCTCGGGATAAGACCGGGGCGCGTAGAATGATTTCACGCCGCAGATGTTACAAAAATAGTGTTGCGCGGCGCCGGTATTGAAAGTGTAAGTCAACAGGGCATCCTCGCCCCGCAGCAGCCGGAAACGCGACTTCGGGACCTGAAGGTGCAGGTAGCCGCTCATACGGCAGATGGAACAGTTGCAGTCCAGCACGGTCACCGCCGCCGGGGCGTCCACTTCAAACCGCACCGCGCCGCAATGGCAGCCCCCCTCGTGGACCAGCATTTCTTGACTCATATAATCATCCGGTTGTCCTGCTATTTACCTGACTTTTATACATAACGTCATAAATCGCGCCGCATCCGTCATCCCTGCCTTCGCAAATGACGGACTACGATGCGGCATTATTTATGACGTTATGTATAATATAACTTAAGACATTATCACATCTTTCATTCGGCAACTTCGACCCCAGCCTTCATGAGAGGCGCAAAAGGATTAATTACACGCAAGCCATCGTAGTCCTGCTCGCTGCTCATGTCTTCGGAGTACACAGCATCGCAACCGCAGGCACGCGCTGCTGCCAGAATGGCGCTGTCCCAATAAGACAACTTGAAGCGCTCGCGGACTGCGAAGGCAGTGCGCATCACATCGCTCGTTACTGATTGCACACGAAACCGGTGCAGGGATTCTATAAAATTCACGGCCTCGCGGTGTGTGAGCGCGCCTGGACGCGAAGAACGGGTCGCCTGTACATAGAATTCCTGCAGAACCTGCACGGATAAGGCAAGGTCACGCGCCGTAAGCAAGCTTATGGCGCGTTGCTGTTTGTCCGCGTCCTCGTCCGCACTGCTGACGGCATAAATCAAGACATTGGTGTCAAGAAAGCGCATCGCGCTCATGCAACGCGCTACGGGAGAGGTTGTCGGCAGATCGCAACCCTGCTCCCCGTGCGCGAATTTCCTTCAGGGTACTGTCCTGGAGTTGGCTTAGCCGGTCGAGCTCGATTCCAATAGCACGTCCCTGAACCAACGCCAGGAGATATTCACGTACTAAGGCTGAAACCGATGTACCGGCTTCAGCCGCTTTGACGCGGGAGAGCCGATATGTTTCGTCATCTACGGATACAGTGATATTTTTCATCGACACAGTTTCACATTTACTGTGCTACACAGTCTAGCTCAGATACTGACCAGCGTCAAGCAGAATTTTTGATCTTTTCCCCGTAAACCGCCCGGCGCAACTTGAGGGATTTCCGATACTGACTTAATCTCACTGCGTATCTTGGTCTTCTGACTGCTTATCCTGCAACATCCGTTTCAAGGCGGCTTCCCGGTGTTTCTCACAGGCCTCTGGCCCGCGCCGGATGTCAGTCAGGTCCGGTGGGTTGTCTCTCAGGTATGACTGGTAGTCAATTTCTTTTTCTGTTGCAGCATTTATCAGGCCAGCTTCTTTCTAAGCAGACTGCCTCGTCTTGCCCTCAGCCTGCTCTTTTTGCAACATCCGCTCCATGGCAGCCTCCCGGCGTTTTTCGCGTGCTTCCGGGCCGCGAATTATGTTGGGCAGGTCTGACGGATTCTCTCTCATGTAAGTCTGGTAATCAATTTCTTTACTGTTAAATAGTATCTGTAACCAATATTTTTCCTTCGCCGCTAATGACTGCCTCTCCATCAGGACCGGAGACTGTACCTTCCAACCAGACAATATCACCGTCAAGGCTGGCTTTGTGTTCAATTTTTACAACTTCCCAGGACATCAACAGTGCCATATTTACCGTTACCGCAGCGTGATAACAGAACGAAAATTCCAGTCCCAGCATTTGGTCTTTTTGCGAGAAATGCGTCGCTACCATCCCTGCAAAGAGGGCGGTAGTATGCGGTCCGGAAGCAATAATCCCTTTGAACCTGCTTTTCTCGGCAATCTCGGGATCATGATGAAGCGGATTCATGTCGCCGCATAATAATGCGAATTCAGCGATTTGTTCTTGTGACAAAGACACTGTTTTGGAAAACCGCTCACCTGCAAAAGCACGATTGACGGATTTGTTATTCCGGCCTGACCTGTTTTCCATCTGACCCACTCCCCATAACATGATCCACTTGCCGTTTAGAAATTTCCCTCAAAACAACCATCCATCGGCCACAAAAATAATAGGCAAAGTGATAACTCACATCGCCTATTTCAATAAATTACGTAACTACTCACCCCCCTGTTCGTCCCGCGCTCCCTTCGTCATTCCGGCGAAGGCCGGAATCCAGTCTGTTAAACGGGTCGCTTGCGACACCTTATAACGTGTCCCTTCGGGACGTTTTTTTCACTGGATTCCCGCCTGCGCGGGAATGACGGGGGGCGCGCGGGAATGACGGGGGGCGCGCGGGAATGACGGGGGGCGCGCGGGAATGACGAACGAGGAGAAGTGCAGGAAGGACGAGTGGGGGTGAGTAGTTACTAAATTACTTTAATATCAATAGATTATAGACTGGCGGAGAGAGAGGGATTCGAACCCTCGATGGGCTTTTAACCCATACTCCCTTAGCAGGGGAGCGCCTTCAGCCACTCGGCCACCTCTCCGTAGGCGGGCCGGTTGGGCCGGCCCGGATATGTCTGTATACGAGTACTGAACCCCTATACAGTATGCTGACTAAGTATGTTCGTCATCTTCCCCCGTATTTCCATCACTGTCCTCCGGCCCTCCGTCGCCGTCCTCCGGTTCATCCATGTATTCCTGGGCAAGCTGGGCTTTCGCCTTCTTTACCTTTTCAAGCTGGATGCGTTCGTAGATTTCCTCCCGGTGTACCGCAATTTCTTTGGGAGCATTGACTCCGATCCGGACTTGGTTGCCTCGTATTCCGAGTATGGTTACATTGACATCATCCCCGATCATCAGAGACTCGCCAATCCTGCGTGTTAATATCAACATCTTATTTTCTCCTGTTTTTTCCCTAGGTAGTAACTATATTAGCCTTTTTTGATGATAATTGCTTTATAAAAAATTACCCTGCGGCATCATCGATTATATTGTCATCGCCCTCAAGACCGAAAGCGGAGTGCAACGTCCTCACACCCAGTTCCAGGTACTTCTCGTCAACGACCACTGATATCTTTATTTCAGAGGTGGATATCATCTGAATATTGATGCCCTCGCCGGCCAGGGCCGAGAACATTTTGCTTGCTATCCCGGCATGGGAGCGCATGCCCACACCGACAACGGAAATCTTGACGATCCGGTCATCTGCCAGGACTTCTTTCGCGTCCAGGTTCCGGGCAGTTTTTTCCAGCAGCGCCCTGGCCTTGCCGAAATCATTCCGGTGCACGGTGAAGGTGAAATCAGTCAGATGATCCACGCCGACATTCTGGACGATCATGTCGACCTCGATGTCCGCCTCCGCAATGGGATTCAATATCGCGCCGGCGATGCCGGGCCTGTCCGGCACGCCGCGCAGGGTGAGTTTTGCTTCATCCGGGTTATGGGCAATGCCCGCTATCAGCGCCCGTTCCATTTCTTCATCCTCGTCTGTGATCAAGGTGCCCGGGCCTTCCTCAAAGGAAGACAGGACACGTAATGGTACATTATACTTGTTGGCGAATTCCACTGAGCGTATCTGCAGCACCTTCGCCCCCAGGCTGGCCAGTTCCAGCATCTCCTCGTAGGCTATCCTGTCCATGCGCCTGGCGCCCGGCACGATCCGGGGGTCCGCGGTGCAGACGCCGTCCACGTCAGTATAGATCCTGCATTCGTCGGCATTCAGCGCCACCGCCATGGCGACGGCGGTGGTATCGGTGCCGCCGCGCCCGAGCGTGGTGATATTGCCGTTTTCGTCTATACCCTGAAAACCCGCGATCACAACTATTTTATTATCAGCCAGGTCTTTTTTGACCCGCACCGCCTCGATATCGATGATGCGGGCCTTGTTGTGGACGTTGTCCGTAAGTATATGGACCTGTCCGCCGGTATAGGAAACCGCAGGATAACCGTGTTCCTGCAATACCATGCTCAGCAGGGCGATGGTAACCTGTTCGCCGGTTGACAACAACACGTCAAGTTCCCGGGAGTCCGGTTTTTTTGCCACCTGCCCCGCCAGTTCGATAAGCCGGTCGGTCTCTCCGGCCATGGCCGAGAGAACCACTACCACCTGGTGTCCCTGCTTGCGCGCGGCAATGACGATATCGGCAACCGCCTTGATCCGATCCACCGTTGCGACAGAGGTGCCGCCGAATTTTTCCACGATAAGAGCCATATCAACCAGTCTTTTGTGTCACCCAGGCCGGGACGCTTGCCAGCGCGCTTTGCAGCGCAGACGGATCATTGCCGCCGGCCTGGGCCAGGTCCGGACGGCCTCCGCCCTTGCCGCCCACCTGCTGCGCGACAAAGTTGATCAGTTCGCCGGCCTGTACCCTGTCCGTGCTGTCTTTCGTCACGCCCGCCACCAGGCTGACTTTATCACCTTTGACCGTGCCGAGCACGATGACCGCGGTGCCCAGTTTGCTCTTCAACTGATCGACCGTATCCCGCAAGGTTTTCGGGTCGGCTCCATCCATGTTGCGGGCAAGGACATGAATGCCGTTGACAAGCTCAGCCTGTTCACCCAGCTCCGCGCCGGCCCGGCTGGCCATTTTGCCCTTTACCTGTTCCAGTTCCTTTTCCAGGCGCCTGGAATTCTCCAGAACCTGCTCCAGCCTGGTTGCCAGTTTGTCGCGGCCGGATTTCAGCATCCGCGCCAGTTCGGCCAACTGCGCTTCTTCGGCCTCGACCAGGGCCAGCGCGCCCAGTCCCGTGACGGCCTCAACCCGGCGGATGCCCGCGGCAATCCCCGTCTCGGCAATGAATTTGAACAGGCCGATGTCACCGGCGCGGGCTACGTGGGTGCCGCCGCATAACTCCACCGAAAAATCTCCGCCGATCTTCAATACCCGGACCTGTTCATCGTATTTCTCACCGAACAGGGACATGGCGCCCGACCTCAACGCTTCATCCAGCGGCATCAGGCGGATTTCGGTATCGATGTTTTCCAGGATCTTGCGGTTGACCAGCCGTTCTATCTCCAACATCTGCTGTTCCGAAACCGGCTCCGGATGGGAAAAGTCAAACCGCAACCGGTCCGGCGCCACCAGGGAGCCTTGCTGGGTGACATGCTCCCCGAGCACTTCGCGCAACGCCGCATGCAGCAGGTGTGTGGCGGAGTGGTTGCGCACGGTATTGATGCGCGTGGCGGGGTCGACCCGGGCCTCTGCCTCCTGTCCGGTTTGCATTGCCCCCTGGCTTACTCTGCCCAGGTGCATATGCGCCTTACCGTACTTTTGTGTGTCATCAACAACAAACACGCCCGTATCCGACACCAGTTCGCCCCGGTCACCGACTTGGCCTCCGGATTCCGCGTAGAACGGGGTTCGATCCAGCACAACCCCACCCGTACCGCCTTCTTCGATACACTCGACTGTCTGGTTGTCCTGCAACAAGGCCATGACCCGCCCCGTGACGCGCAGGGAATCGTAACCGATAAAATCAGGAACCAAATCAGCTAAATCAACAGCTTCGACCTTCAAAGTTGCTTTTGGTGAACCCAATGACACGTTACCCAGGGTGATATCTACCGCAAATTTATTCGCCTCCCGCGCCCGCTGGCGTTGTTCCTCCATGCACTCCTCAAATCCTTCCAGGTCCAGTTCCAGGCTGCGCTCACGGGCAATATCGGCCGTGAGGTCAACCGGGAACCCGTAGGTGTCATACAGCTTGAACACAACCTCGCCCGGAATCGTATCAGAAGCAATCGTATCTATAGCCACATCCAGATGTTTCAGTCCTTTTTGCAGGGTTTCCGCAAACCGCTCTTCCTCCAGCTTCAGGGTATTGGTTACGAATTCCCTGGCCCTGCTCAATTCCGGGCAGGCTTCTCCCATGACGGAGTCCAGGGGATCCACCAGCTTATGGAAGAACGGCTCATTCAGGCCCAGCTTGGACCCGTGGCGCAAGGCGCGGCGGATGATCCGGCGCAGCACGTAGCCCCTTCCCTCGTTGGCCGGGATGACGCCGTCCGCGACCAGGAACGCGCAGGACCGGATATGGTCGGCAATCACCCGGGTTGACACGAGGTCCGCAGCGCTATCACCTGCAAGGGATTGCACTGCATCGATCAGGGGACGGAACAGGTCCGTTTCATAGTTGTTCCGGACGCCCTGCAGCAGCGCCGCGGTGCGCTCCAGGCCCATGCCGGTATCCACGGACGGTTTCGGCAGGGGATGCATCGCGCCTTGCGCGTCGCGGTTGAATTCCATGAATACCAGGTTCCAGATCTCCACGTAGCGGTCGCCGTCCTGCTCCGCGCTGCCGGGCGGGCCGCCGGGCACGTCGGCGCCGTAATCGTAAAAGATCTCGCTGCACGGTCCGCAGGGTCCCGTATCTCCCATCGACCAGAAATTGTCTTTCTCTCCGCAACGGCTGAACCGGTCCTTATCGACTCCGACCTGTTCCAGCCAGGTGGCCTCGGCATCGGCATCATCATGGAAGACGGTGACCCAGAGTTTCTCCTCAGGGATGGCCAGCTCCCCGGTAAGGAACTCCCAGGCATAATGGATGGCCTGTTCCTTGAAATAGTCTCCGAAACTGAAATTACCCAGCATCTCGAAAAAAGTATGGTGGCGGGCGGTGTATCCGACGTTTTCCAGGTCGTTGTGTTTGCCCCCGGCGCGCACGCAGCGCTGGGCGGTCACGGCGCGCGCGCAGGCGCGCGGCTCAAGGCCGAGGAATACTTCCTTGAACTGCACCATGCCGGCGTTGGTGAACAACAGCGTCGGATCATTGGCCGGCGCCAGGGGTGAACTTGCCACCACCTCGTGCCCGCGCCGGTTGAAATAATCCAGAAACCGCCGGCGAATGTCATTTGCTTCGATGTACTTCATCCTGTCCGCTATTCGCTGTCTTTGAATTCTCTTCGAATCTGCTCTGAGGTAAAACCGCGATACTG
The DNA here is from genome assembly GCA_965204045.1 of Gammaproteobacteria bacterium. Lineage (GTDB taxonomy): Bacteria > Pseudomonadota > Gammaproteobacteria > Eutrophobiales > Eutrophobiaceae > JAAXHV01. The sequence goes on along the minus strand of CBDBDW010000002.1, from coordinate 888,233 downwards.
CAGAAAACGTGATTGTCTTGCCTGCTCCCTGAAATCCATGGGCGAGTGCCGGCCGAATTTCTTCTGCCGCGCTGCCCGGATTCGTTCTTCCCAGTCCAAATCCATGGTCGTAAATACCTGTCTTACCAGTTCATCGCCCAGTCCGCGCTCACCCAACTCCCGGGAGATACGCAACGGTCCGTAGCCTTTTGCAACGCGGCCGCGGGCATACGCTTCGGCGAAGCGCGCATCATCCTGCATCCCCGCAGACTTGAGACCCGCGAGGACTTCTCCCACCGCTTCCGGGGCGAACCCGCGGGCCGCCAGTTTCACCTGCAGTTCCTGCCCGGAGTGCTCGCGCCGGGCGAGCAGGTCCAATGCCCGTTTCCTGATTGCCGCTGTATCACTGGTTCTCAGGCTTGCGTTTCCTCCGCCGGTATCGCAGCTTCAACCTGCGGCAGCGCCTTGCTTTTCACCGCCCGCTCGATTTCCAGCGCCAGTTCGGGGTTGTCCTGGAAATATACGCGCACGTTGTCCTTGCCCTGGCCGATGCGTTCGCCGTTGTAACCGTACCAGGCGCCGGTCTTTTCAATGATTCCGTGCTGCACGCCCAGGTTGATGATTTCACCCTCGCGGGATATGCCGCGGCCGTAGAAGATATCGAAAATAGCCTCCTTGAACGGCGGCGCCACCTTGTTCTTGACCACCTTCACGCGGGTTTCGTTGCCGACAACCTCGTCGTTTTTCTTGATCGCGCCGATACGGCGGATTTCCATGCGCACGGAGGAATAAAACTTCAGCGCGTTGCCTCCGGTAGTCGTTTCCGGGTTGCCGAACATGACGCCGATCTTCATGCGGATCTGGTTGATGAATATTACCAGCGTATTGGACCGTTTGATGTTGGCCGTGAGTTTCCTCAGGGCCTGGGACATCAGGCGGGCCTGGAGACCCATGTGGCTGTCGCCCATCTCCCCTTCTATTTCCGCCTTGGGCGTCAAAGCCGCTACGGAATCGATAATAATCAGGTCTGTGGCGCCGGAACGCACCAGCATATCCGTGATTTCCAGGGCCTGCTCGCCCGTATCCGGTTGCGAGACCAGCAGGTCCGCAATCTTCACGCCGAGTTTCTCCGCATACAACGGGTCCAGGGCATGTTCCGCGTCGACGAACGCGGCGGTGCCCCCGGCTTTCTGTATTTCCGCGGCTGCATGCAGCGCCAGCGTGGTCTTGCCGGAGGATTCCGGCCCGTAGATTTCCACGACCCTTCCTCTTGGCAGTCCGCCAATTCCCAGCGCCAGGTCCAAGCCCAGCGAACCCGTGGATACTGCGCTCACGTCATGATCGATGGAGCCATCGCCCATGCGCATGATCGAGCCCTTGCCGAACTGTTTTTCGATTTGCCCCAGGGCAATGTCCAGGGCCTGTTTCTTTTTCTCGTCCATTGATTCTCTCATCTTCAATAGGTTGTTAAGAGAAGCTCTGAACAAGTCCATCCTGGACTTGTCAAAGCACGCAACACAAAAATGCGATTTTTGTGCTGCTCACAATTTCAACGACTTATCGTCATTGAAATTGACGATACATCCTTGTATCGCAGGAACCTCTGACTTAATCAGAGGTTCCTGAGTATAGATTATCCCAAATTTTACATCCCGTCTTGCATTTCTTAATCCATAATATGTCACCTCAGGTTATTGACCACCAGGGTCAGGTTGAAAATCACCAGCAATACCATGATCGCCCGGAAAACTATGCCCAGGGCGCCGCTCCTGGGCGCATACGCCCACATCACGCCGCCTACGACTATGGACCCCACCAGGAAGGCCAGCGCCGCCGGTCCCGTCAGAAAATCCACCGCCGTCTGAAACGCCGTGGTGATAAAATCCAGCGGCCCGCCGGTCGTGCCGATATCGAATTCCGCGCGCAGCGCGCCGGGGAAACATACAAGTACAAACAGACAGATACGATCGCGCATCCTTTCCTCTCCCATGTTAACGTTACTCGGTAAATATGAACGGCCTGTCGGCGACGATGTCCGCGCGCAGGCAGGTAATCCGTTTCAACAGCCTTTTTCTAATCACGTACAACCAGACGGCAATCCCGTTCGGGTCATCCCGGCAAACCAGGTTAAGCGCCAGCAGGCCGAAACCTGAAATGAGCAGGAACAGCAGGATGGAACGCAACTGGACTCCCAGCAGCGCAGCCAGGGCAAACAGGAAAAGAACCGCGTTGGCGGGATAACCGAAATATTGTTTGTGTGCGGTCAGTGACGACCTGTTGCTGTAGGCATCTTCCCTGATTTCCATGAACTTCCCTCAGTGTGTGGGTGGTTTAACAGCCCCTGTCAAAAAAAGAATAACTTGTTATTGTTTATATACAATTTCTTGCCGGGAGTCAACTGCTTTTTCAGCTTTTTCAGCGGTTCCCGCTGAATCCCGGCCGAGGGAGAGTTAAGTAAAGGAACCTCGTAACTACTCACCCCCCTGTTCGTCCCGCGCTCCCTTCGTCATTCCGGCGAAGGCCGGAATCCAGTCTGTTAAACGGGTCGCTTGCGACACCTTATAACGTGTCCCTTCGGGACGTTTTTTTCACTGGATTCCCGCCTGCGCGGGAATGACGGGGGGCGCGCGGGAATGACGGGGGGCGCGCGGGAATGACGGGGGGCGCGCGGGAATGACGGGGGGCGCGCGGGAATGACGAACGAGGAGAAGTGCAGGAAGGACGAGTGGGGGTGAGTAGTTACGGAACCTCTTAATCAGAGGTTACTGCGATACAGGGATGTATCGCCAAGTTCAATGACAATAAGTCGTTGAATTTGTGAGCAATACAAAAATCGCATTTTTGTATTGCGTGCTCTGACAAGTCCAGGATGGACTTGTTCAGAGCCTCCCAAGATTACCCAAGATTCTTCATTTCCCTTGCCGCCGCCAGGGATGCCAGCCGGGCAATGACGCCGTAGGTGTAAAAGCGGTTCGGGTGGGCATCCGGCGATTGATCCTTGTCCGGGGAATTGCAGCATTCTTCGAATGCCAGGCGTTCGAAATACATGCCCGGGGAATTGAGGTTTTCATTGGTCGCCCGTTGCGGGTGCACCCGGTAGAAACCGCCTACCACGTTCTGGTCGATGAGATAAATCACCGGTTCCGCCACCGTGCCGGGTTTGTCCCAGGTTTCATGGGTATGCACGCCTTCCTGGATCATGGCCTTGGTCACCTTCTGCCCTTCCTTGATGGTGGCCATTTTCGTCCTTTGTTTCCGGTTCAGGTCGTGAACTTCCTCGGGGCTTTGCACGGACATCACGCCCATGCCGTAAGTGCCGGAATCCGCCTTGATCATCACGAACGGATCATCGGTTATGCCGTATTCATCGTATTTCTTACGGATGGCGTTCAGTAATGATTCCACGTTTCTTGAGAGACAGGATTCACCGGCCCGTTTCATGAAGTCCACTTCTCCGCAGTTGCGGAACAGGGGTTCAATCAGCCAGGGGTCGATATCCAGCAGCGCCGAGAAATCCCGGGCAATGTCACGATAAAAGTTGAAATGGACGGTTTTCGACCTGTCCGACCAGCCCAGGTTGACCGGAGGCATGATGAGCTGGTCCACTCCCCGCAGAAAATCCGGTATGCCGGATGACAGGTCATTGTTCAGCACCAGCAGTTCCGGCCGGAAATCCCGCACACATACACCGGCGCCCTCCCTGCGCAGAGGTTCCAGGCAGACGGATGAACCGCTGTCCAGGTCGATCTGCATTGCCTCGTCCAGTCCCGGCAACAACGAACCTGTCCGGGTCTCAAAACCCGCTTTTTCAAAAATCCCCTGCAATACGGCAAGGTTCTCCAGGTAATGCATGTTCCGGGTGTGGTTCTCGGGAATGATCAATACCCGGTCCACCGGCCTGTCCAGCCGTTGCAGCGCCGATTGCGCCGCCTGTATGCACAGGGACTCGAAGACCGGGTTAAGGTTATTGAACCCGGCGGGGAACAGGTTGGTGTCGACAGGCGCTATCTTGTAACCGGCGTTCCTCAGGTCGACGGATGCGTACAACGGCGCCGGTGTCTTGCGCCATTGGGAGCGAAACCAGGATTCGATCCTGGACTGCCGATCCAGGATGACGTTCTCAATGATATTCAACGGGCCGGTCAGGGCCGTTGTCAGGTGTGGCACCGTCTCTGCTGCAGTAGCGACCATGTAAGCTTCCAAGTTAAAAAAATATCATTATATCCTAAAAACATGAGCTTTTCTGCCTTCGGATCATGGGGTCAGGTCGCACAATGCACACGCTGGTGTTTATTTCATAACTTCTCATGTAACTACTCACCCCCTGTTCGTCCCGCGCTCCCTTCGTCATTCCGGCGAAGGCCGGAATCCAGTCTGTTAAACGGGTCGCTTGCGACACCTTATAACGTGTCCCTTCGGGACGTTTTTTTCACTGGATTCCCGCCTGCGCGGGAATGACGGGGGGCGCGCGGGAATGACGGGGGGCGCGCGGGAATGACGAACGAGGAGAAGTGCAGGAAGGACGAGTGGGGGTGAGTAGTTACCTTCTCATTTATTTCTCCGCGTGTGCATTGTGCGACCTGACCCCATGATCCTCATGACCCCATGATCCTCAGGTCAGCGCAGGTCGCCGCAAAGCGCCTGCAGCGCGGTCACTGCCGCGACGGCAGCGGTCTCGCTGCGGAGCGTGCGGGGACCGAGTTTTACCGGTATGTATCCACGTTGTTCCGCAGCCGCCTGTTCCGCGTCCGTCAAGCCCCCTTCAGGCCCCACCAGTATGCTTGCTTCCCGGTCAATCGTCCCCGCCAGCCCGGCAAGGTTCTGCCTAACCTGCGGCGCCAGCACAAAGCGCGCCGGGTTCCGATCGCTTGACACCCATTCATGCAGGTCCCCGGGACTGTCCAGAACCGGCAGGATATTTCTTCCGGACTGCTCGCAGGCATGGATAATGATTTTCTCCCAGTGTTCCATGCGCGACCTGGCGCGATTTTGGTCCAGCTTGACATTGCTGCGCTCCGTGTACAGGGGAACGATTTTATGTACGCCCAGTTCAACGGATTTCTGCATGGCATAATCCATGTGCAGACTGCGCGATATCCCCAGGCCCAGTGTGATCAACAGGCCGGTTTCCGGCGTATCAGGCAGAAAATCCAGGATTTCCACTTCAGCCAGGCGGGTGGAAGCTGAGACGATCCTGCCCGTGTAACTCCCGCCGAGACCGTTAAACAGGATGATCCGGTCATCGCGGCGGCAACGAAGAACCCGCAGCAGGTGGTGTGACGCCTCCCTGGACAGGACCGCTGTTGCGGAAACCGCCAAAGGCGCTTCCGTATATACCCGGATGTTGCGCATAAGCTGTCAGAGTTTAAAATAGGCTGGTAAAGATGACACTGACACGCGCCAAATTCAATCAAAATGCTTAAATCGATCAGGGAATTCTTCGAGCGCGGCCTGCAGGACAACGGCGAGCGCGACAGTTCCGGGCCCGGCAACCGGGTAGAGCTGGCCGCGGCCGTATTGATGGTTGAAATCAGCCTGGCTGATTCATCCGTCGACAATGAAGAACTTGCAGTCATCAAAACGGCGCTGGTCAACCACTTCAATATCGCCGCCGGGCAGGTGGATGAGTTAATCGACCTGGCGCGCCGGGAAGTCGATCTCGCCGTTTCCCTGCACGAGTTCACCCGCATGCTCAATGAGAACCTGGACGCAGCGGAAAAGATCCGCATCATCGAATCGCTCTGGAAGGTCGCATTCGCCGATGCGGTGCTGGATAAATACGAAGAATATTACATCAGGAAAATCGCCGATTTGCTGTATATCTCACACAAGGATTACATCAGGACAAAACACAGGGTGGCGGACAGTTAAAATTAAAAAAATCGTATCGGGCGGACAGACGGGGGTGGACCGCGCCGCCCTGGACTGCGCCATTGCCCTTGACATTCCACATGGCGGCTGGTGCCCCGCCGGCAGGAGGGCCGAGGACGGAATAATTCCCGGACGTTACCGCCTGGTTGAAACGGATTCGCCGGAATATGTTGACAGGACCAGGAAAAACGTGGAGGACAGCGACGGCGCCCTGATCCTGAACAGGAACCGACTGGAGGGAGGCACGGCTGCAACCCTGGGCTTTGCCAGGAGTTGCGACAAGCCGGTCATGGTCGTCGATCTCGACAACCCGCCCGCAGCGGACGTTATCCGCAACTGGCTTGTTGCCAATAACATAAAACAATGCAACGTGGCAGGCCCGCGGGAAAGCAAGACACCGGGTATTTACCGGCAGGCATACCGTTATCTCAAAAAACTACTGGGGTGAGAGGGATCATGGGGTCAGGTCGCACAATGCACACGCTGGTGTTTGTATCATAACTTCTCGTTTATTTCTTCGCGTGTGCATTGTGCGACCTGACCCCATGATCCCCCATGATCCTTAAAAAAGCCTGTTCAAGGTCAACTGCGTTGAAATGCCGGCGGCAGGCGGCGGGCGACCCGATATAACGGATTATGCCCCGGTGCAGTATGGCTATGCTGTCGCACAGCTTTTCCGCGTCCGCCAGCAGGTGGGTAGTGAAAAAGCAGGTAACACCCTGCCGTTTCAGCTCCAGCAGGTGGGATTGAAGGCAGACCCGCGCCCGCGGGTCCAGCCCGCTCATGGGTTCATCCATGACGAGCAGCTTTTTTCCGCTCAGCAGGCAGGCGGCCAGTCCCAGTTTCCGCGCCGTGCCTTTCGACAGGCGTATGGCAAGTTTATCCAGCTCTGCAATCTCCAGGTCCAGGATGTCCATGACCTGCCTTACCCGGTTAAGGTTGAATTCATTGCCGTGGAGTCCGCTCGTATAACGCAGGAACTCCCAGCCGTTGAGGTAACCAGGCGGCCGGAACCGTTCCGGCAGGTAAGCCAGGCGCGCCCTGGCCGCGGCCAGGCTGTGTTTCCTGTTGAAGACGGCAATCTCTCCCGAGGTGGCCGCATCGAGATCCAGCAGGCATTTCAGCAAGGTGGTTTTGCCGGCGCCGTTGACACCCACCAGGCCCATGCAGTCGCCCTCCGGCGCCACGAGGTCCAGGTCCGACAACACGGTTTTCCCGCCGCGCTGTTTTGTCAGTCCTTGTATGCGGATTGCAGGAATTGACATGCCGGGTCAAATCGCTGATAACGTCCGTGTTCCGTCAGTACAGGAACACCGCATTGCAGCGGGTGTTGTCGCTGTCCACGTTCCAGGAAGAGCCTGTCGCATCCGCGTTGTTGATGCAGGGCGCGCCGGTGGTGGACGACCAGAGAATGACCTCACTCCCTGACGTGCCGGCGCCGAAGTCATCGCCCCCCACCGTACTTTCTCCGTTCTTCGCCCTGTTTACGGCGCCGCGCACGACCCCGCTGCCCGGGTCTCCGTCATCCAGTTTTACATCCAGTTCCCGCAACAGCGCCGGTGTAACGCCGGCCCCGAACGCGTAAGCCAGGCGCACGGTTGACCCGGCCGCGGCGCCGCCGTCGTCATAATCATCGGTAAACCCCAGCAGGACGGGTTGCCGGAAGGCGTTGCCCGGCACCTGCCCGGTCAGTACGCCGGCTTCGTACTGCGCGGCCGTGGCCGTGCTGCCGTTGTAACTGCCGTTGAGCAGACGGGAATGGGAAAGGTGCGCCCACACCGCGCCGGCCTCCTCCCAGCGGTCGATGCGCCCGTTCTGGTTGCCGCCGATGGTGGGCGCGCCGCCGCAGTTGGCGTCCACTTCCGCGCTGATGGCGCTGCACGCCAGCGCCGCCGGCATATCGCCGGGGACCTGCCGGTAGCGGTCGATAAAACCGTAATACGCGGCCTGTATGCCGGCATTCTGGTCCGCCATATTGCGCACCCGGGCGCTGCTGATCAGTTGCTGGCCTTTGAGGATGCCGCCCAGCAGGAGTCCGATAAGGACCAGGACGACGGCAATTTCCACCAGGGTAAACCCTGGCTGTTGACGTGATTTCATAAAGGTATCCTCCATGACTTGTTGTTATTTATCGGTTCAGGTAGGTTGGGCTGGCTTCCAGCTTCACGCCTAAGGCCCGTAAAATCGGCGCAAGTGTGGACCAACGCGGATTGCCCTTTTCAGAGAGGGCCCGATACAGGCTTTCCCTGGGGATACCCGCTTTTTCCGCCACTTGTGACATGCCCTTGGTTTCAACTACCTTGCGCAGGGCCAGCAGAAAGACAGCCGGTTCTTCGTCTTCCGCGGCCGCAGTCAGGTATTCGGAGGCAAATTCCGGATCTTTCAGTTGCTTGTACAGCCAATCATTGTGTTTTACAGTTTTCATGTTAAGGTACTCAATCAGGTTGTTGGCTCAACCAGTTTTTCAATCGTCGTTCAGCAACTTCGATATCTTTTTTCTGAGTTCGTTTAGTGCCGCCACAGAGTAACAATATGCTTGAAATACCGATCTTTGCAAAATAAATCCGGTATCCGGGGCCAAGGTCTATTCGCAATTCGCTTATCCCTCCTTTGAGATACCTGCAATCTCCAAACAAGCCCAGTTCCAAGCGCTCGGCCCTGCTTGTTATACGAGCTACCGCCTTTTTATCCCGCAGTGTATGGAACCACTTATCGATTAAGTCCTGTCCGTCCAGGTCCGTGTAATGAACAACTTCCATGCGTAGAAATAGTGTAACGTATAAGATGCAAAAGTCAAATATGTTTATGTGCGGTTACAGGGTGATTTCCTGTTCGAGTAGCGCCAGTCTGTTTTTCAAAAACCGCAATTCATTGTCGTTGTCTGCCAGTCTGCCGCTTGCCAGCAGGCCGCCGATGATGATGCGTGCGCTCTCGGTCTCGCCCAGGTCTTCCAGTACGAATATCTCCATTTGTGTTACCCAGGGGGGCGCAGTGGCGCTGCTCAGGTTCAGGCGCAGGGCGTTGGCGTACTTCAGGGCCAGTTGCAAATCCTTGATACGATGTTTCGCGACATAAACTCCGTGCGCCATCCAGGGCCAGCGGCGCCCGGGGTCCTCCCGGAAGCGCCGGTGGACGAACTCCAGCATTTGCCGCTTCCCGGCGTCATCCGGCGTTTCCGTGTACACGCGGCTGGCGGACAGCAACGGATATTGAAAACGGCTGTCCAGGTCGAGAAACGCGTCCAGCCAGTTTACGACCCTGGCATAGTCCAGCCTTGCGAAGGGAACACTGACGCCGGGTTGATTGTCGAAAGCCTGCAGCCACAACATCAGGATTTTCGCCAGTGTGTCCGGTTCTCCCAGGCCGTACAGGTGCAGTAGTTGGGTATCGGGCGCGTTCGGCAGGGCTTCAGCCGTTGCCGCCGCCCGGGGTTGTGCATGGCTCCAGCACACCTGGATTACCAGGCTGGCGATCAATACCGCCAGGACCGGAAGCGGGACCGTTGACAGTGGTTTCATTACAGGTTCTTCCGGTACAGGTCGAACAGGCCGGCGGACAGCAGGACGGGCAGGTAAACCAGGGTCTGGATCAGTACTGTCCCCACGGCGTCGGCATCGACTCCATAGGCCAGCCATTCGCTGCGGGTGAAGGCGTGCAGGCCGGGCAGCAGCAATGCCAGCGCGTTCACCAGAAAATCCATGAAGACCTGTGAATTGGCGTCGGATGCCAGGACCGGAGCGGCGCTTAACAGGCGCAGCGCCTCCATGCTGCGCGACAACAGGTAAAATGCCATGGCTGACGTGAAAGCCAGGCTGATATTGGCAAACGCCAGCAGGCACAGCAGGCTGAAGGCGGCCAGCAACAACTGTTCGCAGAACAGGGAGAGCATCCAGCAGCCGACCGCCACGGCGGGGGCATACAGGAACAACGGCAGAGCGGCAAGGACAGCGACGCATAATGAGAGACCTGCAAATCCGGTTAATTTCCCGAACAGGTACGCATGCCTCGGCAGGGGCAGGGACAGGATCAGCTCCAGGCCCTTGTCGTCCAGTTCCCTCTGGACACTGCTTATAACAAACAGGCAGGTGGCGCAAATCGAGAAAACCCGCAATAAAGAGGCCGTCACAGACGCCTGCGCCTGCCTGGTCTCCGTGATGCTTAATTCGCCCAGGAACTGCGCCAGGCCGAACAGGCCGGCAACGACCATGAGCATTAACAGGAGCAGGCGGCAACGCAGGGCTTCCAGCAGGGTGAAATAAGCTATTGTGAGCATGATCAGATTTAACCCGGGATTTAAGGGGTCAGAGTAAAAATCCTGACGGATTTCTTACTCTGACCCCGACTAACCCGGGAAAGGGGACAGGTTTGAAATCTGTCCCCGGTTGCCTTCAGCGTTCTGTTCACGGCAACCGGCCTGCCGTAACCATCCTGTTGAACAGGCGCGGGCGCGACAGCCATACCAGGATGTCGTCAAACTCGGCGTTGCTGCCCACTCCAGACACGTCGCCGGCCTGGTACAGGGGTTCGCCGTCCGGGCAGGCAGTTCCCCCTCCCGCGTCGTAACCACCGGCATTGCCGCAGGGCGCGCGCTCAAAGGAGGTATTTTCCCCATCCTGCGCCAGGTTTGCGCCGGTGGAATAGATGATCGCCACCGGTGTTTCCGTCGGCGCAGTCAGCAACACGCCCCGGCCGTCCACGATGGTCAGGTTCTCGGCCTGCGCGGTCTTTATGGTTACCAGGGCTCCCGAATTGCTGAAATTGCGATCAACCCGGTAGCGCCAATAGCCGTTGAACGGGTCGGAAGCGGCGCTCCTGGGCAACCCCCACGGGTCCGTTTCCGGCGCCCCCAGGGTGCGCCAGGGCAGGTATCCCTCTGCAGCCGGATCGCTGTCGCAGGCCGCGTCTTCAAGGCCATACCTGTCGCTGTCCGGATCGGTGGTCGTCGCCGGGCAGGGGAGATATCCGTTTATCATGGCGAATCCTGTCAAGGCTTCCCTGATCCGTTCCAGTTGCATCCCCGCCCCGGCCCGCTGTTTTGTTTCCAGGGCGGCGCCGAGGGGATTGAGCATCCCTCCCAGCAGCAGCGCGACGATCATCAGCGCAATGGCAAGCTCCAGCAGTGAAAATCCGGCATATTTTTTTATGCGTAACGTCGTAAATCGCGCCGCGTTCGTCATTCCTGCGGAGCATGCCCCTGCATGTCGTAGGCAGGGGGCAGGAATCCAGTAGACAATTAAACTCCTTATAAGGAATGTTTGTTCACCGGATTCCCGCATGTCCCGTCCCGGATACGTTTCAGGGCGCAACGACCACGACCTGGTCGTTGAAGGTGTCGGAAATGGCAGCAGCGGCAAAGACATCATCACCGGCCAGGCTTGCATTTTCCCCTTCGAAATAATCGGTGATTGAACCGGAGGAACGATCCTGGTCCGGCAGCGCCATCCCGGCGGAGACCACCAGCGCTTCTGCATCATCGGTGCGTCCCTGAACAACCAGGCAATCCGTCCCGGCCGTGCAATGACCGCTGCCGCCGGGAGCGAAACCGGCGCCGTAAGCGATGTAAACCAGGTGGTGCCATTTATTTTTTATAAACCAGGCCGGCAGTTCGCCGGGACCCTCGGACAGGTAGTAATCCATGCCGGTCGTGCGGATGGAGCCGGACGCGCCCCCCGGCGGAATGGTCAGACCGGTCCTGGTTACTGCGCTCGTGTCATCCAGGTCCTCGATCATCACCAGGGGGATGCCGCCAGCGCCGCTGCCGCGATACGGCAGACGCGCAACAGTCGGGGCGCCGCCGCAATCGGCGCCGTAACCCAGGCACACGTCCCGCAGCCGCGTGCCGCCTCTCGACCGGGTTACCCGAATACCCTGGTAACGCAGGTTGAACAGGTAACGGCGCCGGTTTACGTAGCCCGAGTACACATTGTATTCATCACCCGTCCGGAAGATGTTGTCCGCGCCGCCGTACAGCGTTGCGCTGACGGTCGAACCATTGACTCCGGTTACCATGCCGAAGGAACCGTCCGTGACGTTCTCCACGACGTCACCGGTGCGTACGCCGTCCCGGCCGAAATCCCTGCCCGGATCCCTCAGCCGGTCTGTGCCGGGTGAGCCGGCAGTGCCGGCCAACAACCGGGTGGACTGACGCATCTCATAGTTTTCGCCCCGGGCCGGGGAACGCGATGCGGCCGTCACCTGCCCCACGTTCAATGTCGTGGATGATGCAACATGGGTAACGACCGCCATGTGTGGCTCATCAACCAGGTCTCCCGGTTTTATCCCGGCTGAAATGAAATCACGGGCGTTGTCATTCAATACGGTCGCGGAAGACCCTGAAGCCGCGAGCCCTTCCAGGAGGGGCGCTGTTTCGCCGGCGCCGGCGCAATCGACCACCCGCGCGTTAAGCCAGGCGCAATACCCGTTTTCCGGGTTGACGCCGATTACGCCTGCATCCGCCGATGACATGAGCGATCGCGTCACCGCCGCGGCATAGCCGGGATGGATATTTGGAGTGAGTCCCGTGATCGCGTGCGGGGCTATGGCGTTGACCCTCCACTCCACATTGAAGCCGGTCGGAAACCGCTTGCCCGGTTCATGAACCGCCAGCAATCCCTTCCTTGCTGTGGCGCCGGCGTTGTAACGGGGCAGCCGGTAGACGTCATTCTCACTGAAGCTGCCAGTACTGCCGAAATTCAGGCCGGACACGGTCAGTACGGCCGGTCCTGCCACAGCGTCGACGCGGCCGATTGAACCGTCGCTGAGGTTTTCCACCAGGTCCCCGCCGGCTATTCCCCGGGCAATAAAATCGGCCGTGGGATCCGCCAGGGTGAGGTTGGCGCTGCCCGGACCGGCTGTCCCCGTATTACTGCGCAGGCGGTAGTCCTCCCCGAAATCAATATCATTCTCCATACCGCCGCTCAGCCCGCCCAGCGTCAATGCCGTCCTTTCAACGGCCGCGACGGTCCCGCTTGAGCCATCGTCCAGGTTATCGACCACGTCACCGGGCACAACGTCCGTGTCCCTGAAATCCCGCACCGAATCTTTCAGGACCAGCCCGGAACTGCCGGCGCCGGCCGTACCCGTAAGGTGAGCGGCAAGCCCGCGCAACTCGATATAATAGATGTCCCCCCTGTCAAAATCGTTTTCCTCCCCGGCTGCAAGGCCGTCAAGTTCCAGTGTGTTCCTCCTCACGGTTGTTACAACGGCGATCGAACCGTCCGTGACGTTCCTGGCCAGGTCGTTGGCGCCGACTCCCCAATCGATGAAGTCCCGTCGCCTGTCCGTGAGCGTATCCGCATTGTTGTTGCCGGTATGGGAACCGCGTAATACCCGGTTATCGGCATGGGGGTCGGCAAACGGAGCCGGCCGGGGGTAAGCGGAATGATCGGCCCGGTAACGCGCCAGCACTGCGCGAACTTCATTAAGCACGCGCCGTTCCACCACCGCCATCAACTCCGCGCGGGTGATGACGGTGACCTGATCATTGCCCGCGGTGGCAGAAAACCTGCCATCGGCAACACTGGCGTTGTCCCCTTCCAGGTAATCGGCGGCATTATTGCCCGGACGCCGGTACTGGTGGGCGACCGGCGGCCCCGGCGCAATGACTACTGCCACCACATCATTCCTTCCATCAACGCTGAGCTGTCCCGGCGTTTCACTGTTGATAACCGCGTGGTTGGACCGGGTATTCCTGAAATCCGGCGACAGGGCATACCACAGCCTTTCACCACTGCTGTCCCGCGGGTCATCCAGCCCCAGTATGGCGAACGGCAAACGGCCCAGGGTCGTTCCGGTAGTCGCCGCGCAATTCGATTCCGGCCGGCCGTCGTTGTTCCGGTCGGGACAGGGCAAAAACCCCGGACCTTTCTCCGGGTTGTCGCGCAGGTCGGGATAGTTCATCGTGTATGACAACAAGGCCTGCTTTGCCTGGTTCAACGCGAGACCGCTGCCGGCGCGCCGGTGATAAAACTGAGTGTGCCCGTTCAGGTCCGACAGCAGCAGCCAGGAAGAGCCTGCGATCAGCGCCAGCATGAAGGCCAGCAGCGCCGCCCCTCGCGCCGAGCGCGGGCTGGGAAGAGTACCGCCCCCGTCATTCCCGCGTAGGCGGGAATCCAGTTCGTTAAACTGTCGCTCGCGACACATTACAAGGTGTCCCTTCGGGGCGTTTTTTTACTGGATTCCCGCCTACGCGGGAATGACGGGGGGCGCAGGGATGACGGATCGGTAACCGCGCCGGATTCCGGGCGCCAGGACTGGCCCGGTTTGAGTTTCACTGATTTTCCGCTCACAGGCACGCGAATGGCGAAGCCGTCATCCGGCGTCTCCCCGGATTGCAGTTCCCGGTAATCCAGCGCCCCGGTCCCTTCCTGTGCCTTGATCCATACCATCCGCGTGCCATCTTTTTTATAAATCAGGCCCTTGAGGGTAACGCTGGGCGGATCATCCGGCCCGCGGGACATCCGGGTCTTTGAGTGTCGGGCGTGATACCCGCTGGTCATTTCCCGCAATTCCGTTTCCGTTCCTTTACGGCTGCCCGACGTCCGTCTGTGCTCCTCTCTCAACTCCTGCAACCGCTCCCGCTGTTCCGGGGTGGTGAACAATCTTCCGAATTGTTGCTCATCGGCTGAAAAGCACCATTCAGACATGATGATAAAGGCGGTGACTATCCATTTCCCATACCGCCCGGCCAGTCGATGAGTAGAAATCATGCGCCTGACTCCCGGCCGTCCGCCGGTTTGATGGTGAACCATTCCAGCAGGCAGTCGGCGGTTATGTTTCCGGCAACCGGGTTATCCGTAAGTTCCACAAAATTGCGGGTCATTTCGCAGCTTGAAACGGTATAGACGCCTTGCGCGCGTTCATCCAGCAGGTCAAACAATGCAAACAGGTCTCCTTCGTGCAGCAACTGCATGCTCAGGGTCATTTCACTGACAAACACCCTGTACCTGCCGGGTGTCGGCGCAACGCCGGGGCGATAGGGTTTCTGCGCTTTTATCTCATAACCGAGGGACGGCAACCGAAGCGCGTCGCCCGCATCCTGCAGCGTTTCAATCCAGCTCAACCTGCGCTCCTCGCCCGACAATCCGTTTTTATCCAGCTCCGCGAAACGCGGTAGATAATCCCGGATGACCTTCTCTTCCTCATCCACTGCCAGGTAGCGGCGGCTGGTTTCCGCCAACCGGTCACTGTGATGGAGGTAATCCCGCTCCATCCGGCTTTCGAAGACGGCGCTGCCGGCCAGCAGGGAAGCGCCCAGGGCAGCAGAGCCGGCAAACAGAACCACGGCGCTGCGTAAATACGGCCACTCAACATACTTGAATTCCATGTTCATGAAGCTCCGAACAAGTCCATCCCGGACTTGTTTCCTTCATTCTCCAACACAACCTTCAGGGTAAATTCCGCCCGGTTTTGCAGGGACTGTGTATTACCCTGCAAGTCCGCGCCGGAACTGACATCCAGGGGCAGGCCAACGATAACAACGCCATATACCGCCTCCCGGCCGCGCAGGTCTTCCGCAAACCGGTTGATTACATCCATGGCGCCCCGGTAATCTCCGTTAAAAGGTTCTATGCGCCCCCTGAGCAGCGCAGCCTGGTAAAGGGAACGGGCGGGGCCGGACGCATCCATGGCGACCGGTAAACCTGCTTGATCCGGGTCCCCGGCATAAGCCGTATCCGGATCGCCGGTTACCATCCAGGACAGTCTGCTCAACCGGATGGATGGAAACCCGTGCAGGCTGCGACCGAGCACGGTAACCATGCCGGTTGGCGATGTTTTGTTTTGCGCAAGACTGTCCGCAATCATGACAGCCGTCTTCAGGTCGGACGGATCAACAGGTGTTTCCGGGAGGCGTTTCCTCGCCAGTTCATACTCTGCGGCATACTTGTGTGTCTCCTCCTCTGCGGTCTTGCCCCCCAGGTACAGGACTATGCCGCCATAAACATTCAGCGCGCTCCACCCCGCGCTGCCGAGCAACATTGCAAATCCGGCTGCCGCAACCCCTGCGCGCAGCCTGCCCAGGAAAAACCAGCGCCTTTCCGCAACGCCGGCGTAAACGTTCCCGGGCCTGAGCCTTAACAGTTGCTGCATGAAATATGCGTCGCTGAACGGGTTGGAGACGGGCTCGTGCGAGACGTTTTCATGCAGGTCGCAAAAATGGTGCCTGACCGAATCCTGCTGTTTGAGAACAGGTTTCAGTTCCTGTAACAGGTCGGCGGAAAACAGGAAATGGACGTGCAACGTCTCTCCGGGGGTATCCGGTCTTCGGCCGTCCAGGTAACGCAGGACTTTTTCCACTTCATCACGGATAATCTCCGAATACGATCCATGTTCAGCGCGGGATGTCTGCACCAGGCGGCTGAACCTTAAGTCTCCGTTGTCAAAACAGGTCTGGCGCAACCCGCTGACGCCCTGCATGCTGACCAGCAAACGGCATCCGTCATCCCGGCCCGCTATGTCTTTCAGCAGTTGTCCCGAGAACAGGGGCAATGAACAGATACCGGCCAGGGGCGTCCTGGATTCATCCAGTATGGCAACCCATTGCCTGACAACGCCGGGATTGGCAAGCGCGCTCAGCAATACGCGGTCATCCCTTCGTCCCGTGGTTTCACGGCCCGTTACCCTGAAAAAACGATAGCCGGTATCCTTGAAGAGACGCGCGGCCTTGCGTTTGAGCAGCGCCTGCCGGTCCCGCCGTGACATGCGCGGCACGGTGTCCCGGCGGTACTCCTCATCGGCCGCGTCCACCAGCAGGTAGAACGGAATGCCGGGAGTTTCGGCGAGATAGCGCCGGAAACTTTGCCGCCCCTCCTCTCCCGCCTCAAACACCGCGCGACGCACGGCAACGTTATCCTGCCAGTGATACACGGCAGCATGCCCGGCGCCGATCAACAGGGCCCTGCGCGCCCTAAGGTTAAATACCAAGTCCGGTAATGAGATCATATATCGGTCCGAATACAGATAGCATGACCCAGCCGATGACGAGTCCCAACAACAGGGTCATTACCGGCTCTACCAGGGATTGCAGCCTGCCTGTCGCTTCCCTCGCGTCGCGTGTGTAGAACCAGGCAACATTTTCCAGGGACAGCGCCAGCGCCCCGGTCGTCTCTCCCACCCGGATCATCCGCAAGACCAGGGGTGGAAACAGGCCGCTTGAAGCAAAGCTGTCGCCAAGGTTACTGCCGTCCGCCACGGCCCTGCCGACACTGTTCATCGCCTGCGCGATGGCGAGGTTGCCGGCGCTGCGCTCGCCGGCGCTGATGCAGTCTATCACCGTGATGCCTGATGCATACATCATGGCAAACAGGCCGGAGATGCGCGCCAGGATCAGTTTTTCCAGCACCGGGCCGACAACCGGCAGGGACAATTTCAGCCTGTCCAGGGCGAGCCTGAACCCGGGACTGGTCCTGCCGCCGGCAAAGACGAGAATGACGATCAGCGGCGGCGCACACAGGATGACGTACAAATAATCGGCAAATCCGGAGGATACCGCGATTAACAACCTGGTATGGGCCGGCAGATTTGAACCGGTGGTCCTGACAAACGCCAGCAGTTCCGGGACCAGGTAAACCATCAGGAAAACCATTACGGCGCTGATAATTGCGCCGCTGAAGGCCGGGATCATGATCAGTTTCCTGATCATGGACGCCTGTTCGTCCTGCCATTTCAGGTCGGCTCCCAGCTTGTCGAGTATGCCGGTGAGATTGCCGGTCTGTTCCCCGGCCCGGACCAGGTTTATGAACACTTCACTGAAAACGTCCGGAAACCCGCGCATGGCTTCCGACAAGGCGCTGCCTCCCTCAATCGCTTCCAGCAATGAGGCGCAGACCTCCCGCAACCGGGGATTGTCCGCGCTATCGCGCAGGTCCTGCAGACTCTCGACCACAGGCACGCCGGCGCGCAGGGTCTGCTCCAGGTGGAAGCAGAATACGATCAGGTCGCGCCGTTTTACCCGGCGCACTGCTACCGGCATGCCGTCCGGCCGGGCAGTCCTGTAGCTGACCAGTTCCAGCCCCATCCGGCGCAGCCGTATCTCCAGGTCGGCGCCGTTGGCGGCGCTGGTTTTGCCTTTTCTGATTCGGCCCTCGGCATCGACCCCCCGGTAACGGTAAACGGTCATGGATAGTCCTGTCCAAGGCCGTCACCGAGGCCCACCACGCGGGCAACTTCGGCAAGGCTGGTCTTTCCTTCGATGACACTGCTTTTACCGGATTCTGCCAGCGGCCTGAAGCCCTTCGCCACGGCCATACCATGCAGTTCCCGGGACGTCCCGCGCCGCGCGATCAGCTCGTCCATGTCCGGGTCAAACGGCAGTATCTCCATCAATGCCATGCGGCCGCGGTAGCCCTGGCCCGCGCAGGCCGGACACCCGACCGGGCGGTATGCAGGCAGACGTTCGTCCGTGTCCCGTATTTTCAAGGGGACGGACCCCTGCCTGCAACGTGCAGGGGCATGTTTGAAATCCGTCCCCGGTGGTATGCGCTTCATTTCGGCCGGTTCCTTGCAATCGTCGCAAAGCCTGCGTACGAGTCTCTGCGCTATCACGCCGATGATGTTTCCGGCCAGTATCTCGGGTCTCACGCCTATGTCCAGCAGGCGCGGGATGGCGCCCACCGCAGAATTGGAATGCAGGGTGGCAAACACCTGGTGGCCGGTCATGGCGGCGCGTACGGCCATGGCCGCGGTGTCTTCGTCGCGAATCTCTCCCACCAGGATAATATCCGGGTCCTGGCGCAATATCGAGCGGATGCCGTCGGCGAAACCGAGCCGGGCCGCGGCATTGGCCGACGTCTGCCTGATCATGGAAGTAGGGTATTCGACAGGGTCTTCCAGGGTCATGATATTGACGGATTCGCGGTTCAGGTACTGGAGAATCGAGTACAGGGTGGTGGTCTTGCCGCTGCCGGTAGGGCCGGTAACCAGGATCAGGCCGTCCGGACGCTCAACCATGCGCTTCAGCGCAGCCAGGTCCGCCTCTCCCAGGCCCAGTCGGTCCAGGGCAACGATGCCTTTTTGCCGGTCCAGCACCCGCAGGACTATATTCTCCCCGTGCAGCGTAGGCAGCGTGGACACGCGGAAATCCACCTGCCGTCCCGACATGGTCAGGGAAATCCGGCCGTCCTGCGGCAAACGGGATTCGGCTATGTCAAGCCCCGCCATCACCTTCACCCGCACGGCAAGCGCCGACCAGTAGTTCTTGTGCAGGCTGCGCACCTGCCGCAACACGCCGTCGATGCGGTAACGAAAGCGCAGGAATCCCTGCTCCGGTTCAAAGTGGATATCCGAGGCGCCGCGTTTCACCGCGTCGGACAGCAGGGCATTGACCAGCCGGACTACCGGCTGGCTGTATTCATCGCTCTGCGCCGCCAGGCTTCGGTAGTCGAGTTCGCCCGTTTCTATTTCATTCAGGATACCGTCGACGGACAGTTCATAACCGTAGAAGCGGTCAATGGAATTTTCGATGTCAGCCTCGGCGGCAAGCACCGGCGCGACTTCCGCCGCGCCGCCCAGGTGGGCGCTGATCCGGTCCAGGGCAACAATATCGAAGGTATCCGCCAGCGCCACTTTAAGCGCCTTGCGCAGCGCGTCATAGCTGACGGGCACGACCCTCAGACGCCTGGCCATTTCCTCAGGGATCATGGCGATGGCTTCGCTGTCGGCTACGATGGATTGCAGGTTGACGCGCTGCTGTCCGAACGCGCCGCCGATCACGTCATGGATGATGGCCTCGGTCACGAATCCCAGGCGCACCAGGATCCGGGCGGGCTGTTCCCGGCTGTTGTTCTGCTCCACCAGGGCAATTTCAAGCTGGTCGGGGGTGATGATCCCCTTGTTGACGAGTATTTCGCACAGGGCCTGCCCGGTTATGGCATTGGGTTGGGTATGGCGCGGGGCAGACATGGTTATTGCTGTCTCAGCGCCAGGATGCGCCTTATGACCGGCCGGATGTCCAGGCTTGAGTCGCGCTGCTCCACCAGTTTGAGGGTGGCGCGATAGTATTCGAGCGCCTCCTCCCCCTGTCCCATCCGGTCCAGGCTGATGGCGAGGTTAAGCGCGTATACCGGGTTGGCCGGGTCAATCCGGTGGGCGGCGGAGAATGCCCGGCGCGCCTCCGGCCAGCGCGCCTGCGCAGCCTGGAGCCGGCCCAGCACAACGTGCAGGTACGGTTCATCCGGCTGCTTCGACAAAAACTCCCTGATAACCGCTTCTCCCTGCCGGTCCTCCTGCAGGCCGACCAGCGCGGCTCTCGACAGGACGTCCTGCGGAAACGCGCGCAGGATGCGCCGGTACACGCTCATGGCGGCTTTTACGTCGCCTTCCACGACCGCGCAGGCGGCCAGGCCCAGCATGGCGTCGCGGTTGTCAGGGTAAGCTTGTATAACGTCTTCATATCCGGCTCTGGCAGCGGCCAGGTTACCGTCCCGGTAGGCCCGGTAAGCCGCATGCAACCGGTTTTCATGGCCGGCGTCGATTTCCGTGCGTATGACCTTGATCGGCCCGGGATCCGGTTCGGCCAGAACGGGATGAACTATCGTGAAAGACACCCCAACAAAGCATGCGAGCGTTGCTGATAAGAGACTATACGTAACGTCATAAATTGCGCCACGTTCGTCATTCCCGCGCAGGCGGGAATCCAGTAAGCAAACATTCATTATAAGGAGTTTTATTGTCCACTGGATTCCCGCCTGCGCGGGAATGACGAACCATGACGTGACATTATTTATGTCGTTGTGTATAAGTCTGCGCGGGTCAGTCATCGTCTTCTCCGGGAAAGAACTGCCTGTAGGAACTGAAATCGCCGTCCAGGCTGGGGTTGCGGACGACCAGCGGGCGCAGAAATATGACCAGTTCGGTCTTCTCGTATTCGCGCAAGGCCATTTTGAAGGCATTCCCCAGCAGCGGGACCCGGGACAGGCCCGGAATGGCGTTGTCGTTACTGCGATTGTCATCCTGCATCAACCCGCCCATGACCGCGATTTCACCGTTCTGCAACTGCAACATGGATTCCATCTCCCGCACCCGGATCTCGGGCACCGGGCTGGTGATCGACAGCGCCGGGTTCGGGTCGTTGACGAAGCGGTTGATGCGGGAAATGCTCGGCCTGATATTCAATATGATGGAATCGTTGGCCTTGATATGCGGTGTGATCGTCATCACGATGCCTACCGGCACGGTTTTTACTACGGTCTCGAAGGTATTGGCCGCCACGCCCTGGGTCACGTTGCTTTCCTGTTCCACCTCGAAATAGACCACGTTATCCACCACCTTGAGGATGGCGGACTGGTTGTTCAGGGCCATGATCTGGGGACTCGACAATACCCGCACGTCCCCGAACTCCTCCAGCAGTTCGACCGCGGCGCTGAGCGCCCTGTCCCGCTCCGGGTCGGAATCGTCATAACTCAGGGAAAACAGGGACGCGGCATTAACGGGGTTGGCCGTGATCGTCTTTGTCATCAGGTTGAACCCGTCGATACCGGCCTGGTTCAGGACCTGCCAGTCGATACCGGCCTGGAACTGGTCGGTCAGGCTCACCTCGACGATGGTTGCCTGTATCAGCACCTGGCGGTTGGCGTTGGTGAGCGTCTCGCCGATCAGTTTGCGCAGCAGTTGATGTTGGGCTTCGGTTGTCTTGACGGTCAGCACGCCCGATTCCGGGTGGGGGATGACGGTATTGCCGGCTGCCGCGCCGCCTTCGGATTCCAGGATGGCGCTGACGTTCGCTACCAGGTTGGTCCAGAAATGGTTGGACATGGTGCTGCCGATGGTGGTGGTCGAATTATTGCTTCCGCCGCCGCCTTCCGCATCGCTGCCGGCGCCGGCGATCTGCGTCCCGACCTGCACCACGTGGGACGTATCCCGGGCCATGTTCAGGTAATCGATCCGGTAGGTGCGGAAATACGGTTCGTCCGGTGAGATGAACACGTTGTCGTCCTCCATGACGTAACGCAGGCTTGCCTGCCGGGCTATGCGCTGCAACAGTTGCGGCAGGGTCTGCTCCACCGCGTTCATGGTCACCAGGCCGCTGATGCCCGGGGCGATATCGATGTTCACCTGCGCATCCCGCGCCAGGGCAAACAGCAACTCCTTAACGGGCACTTCGTTGACGACTACCGTGTACCGGTCTTCATGCTCCAGGGGAGCAGGCTCGGGAACGGGCGGGGGTTGCCGGACAATGTCGGGAATAGCGCCGGACGGGCCGGTTTCGGCTGCAACGTCAAGATGCCCTGCCGAAGGCGGCGGCGGTTCAGGCGTGAATTTCGCGCACGCGGCGAGAGAGGTGGTTAAAACAACCAGCCGGATCCAATGTGGCAATCCCGTAAGGCCCATGATGCTCCTTTAAATTCCTGCATCTCCTGAATAACAGTCCACAGGCCGGAGCGCCGTGAACTAACCATTACTTATCAACATATACCCAGACGCCGGATAATGCAAATAAATTTTTCACACCCGTTCAAATAAACATGACTATTCGGTAACTACTCACCCCCACTTGTCCTTCCTGCACTTCTCCTCGTTCGTCCTTCCCGCGCTCCCCTCGTCATTGCGGACCCATTTATACATGCACTTTCTGATCTCCCGACGCCCGAACTTTCCCATTTGCTGGCTTGAATTACCTTTTCCCCGCGCAAGTAACCAGATATGTTGACACTCAAACCCTGCCTGCTCTGCGAAATCAGACAGAATCAGGTCTACCGGTATTTCCTCGCCGTGATATTGGACATTATCGTTCACCATATATACTGTCCCGCCAGGGCGCACTACTCGAGCAAGCTCAGAAATAACTACAGCCATTTCCTGAAAGTAGCCTCTGACGAGGCGAATTACGTGGGGGTTGGAAAGCTCTCTTACGTGACCTTCGAGTATCGACAGAACTTCCTGCAACGCGCTTTGTTCTTCAAACATACGCAAAGCGCTTTCCATTAATACACTGCCTCTATAACAGCTTTCCAACCAGGCACTTTTGGGTTTGTTTTCCACCGTCGCCGATAAAAGATCCTGTCTCAGGTTAGAGAATTTTTTCTGGTCGTAGCCAAGCCAGGCAAGTTCCAATGCGTATGTTCTGGTGTAGTCATACCTGTTGGCATAGGGAGGAGACGTGATTACCGTATCGAATGCGCCTTCAGGCAAATCCCGCAACACTTTCAGACAGGAACCCATGATGAATTTCGGCATCTTTGCCCCATATTTCACCTTCAACGGCTCCACGTCGTCCAATATCTCGCGCAATCTTGCCCGCAACGCCTGGGGGAAAGATTGAATCGGTCCTTTATCCAGCCGGGTTCGCAAATTTCGTCCCGAACGATAATCCCAGCGCAGGTACTGCCCATCCTTCCTTGTGTAGCTGATATTCTCCAGGACGCTCATACAGGCGAAATCCAGCATCATTGCACTGGCAGAATCTTTGACGCCAGCAATATATTCTCGGGCTTTTGCCAAGCCCGTTTCGGTTTCCATGGGAAAAGCCGACTCAGTAATACGAACGTGGGGAAATGCGAATTTCCTGTCAGGCGCCCTATCGGACTCCACTTGATTCAACAGGAATTGTCCTTCCCTCTCAAAAACCTTCTTGTTCAATCCATTTGCGGCACAGGCCAGAGCATTGCTCGCCAACACACCGACCGGCATGATCTCTATTCCAGTACCCTTCAGTCCTCGACCTGCCGCAGTCAGAGGAGTTGTGCCAATTCCCGAGAAGGGATCAAGTACCGACTCAGATTCTGCATCTTCAATCAACGCGTCGACCAACTCGCCGGAAAAACCTTCTTTGTACTTCATCCATCGGAGGCCGGGTGATGTTCGGTTACCTTGCCAGGATACAACCTTACGGGTCAGGCCCGGATGAACAGACAGGCGGGAAGCAAACCGCTCCTGCAAAGATTGCCTTCCTTTCACTTTGCCACCGTGCGGGGAGACCACAGGTGGAATTAATGCAGTACGCATAAACTCGTTCCTCCATCCATAGGGTTTTCATTGCAAGCTGTCAGGGGTCGCTGATACGACTTAAAGACATTTTATGTGACTGTAACTACTCACCCCCACTCGTCCTTCCTGCACTTCTCCTCGTTCGTCATTCCCGCGCGCCCCCCGTCATTCCCTATATGGACTCCTCCCGTTTTGCAAGTAGGCACGAATCGATAGTGAAGGCAGACTGCGGTCGTATATACGGACTCTGATTGGGGTGCGACCCCTGGCCCAAGATGTGTTCGCCCCTTCAGCCCTCTTCGGCGCAACGGCGTTCTCACGCCGCGGGAATGAGCAGGGTCCCTGAAGGTGGGTCTGACCACTATCACGTTGTGCCGTCTTGCAAGGAAATAACATAAACGCTGACGCCTCTCTCCCGGCTGGCCGTTCAGGCGGCGGCCACTGCCGCCGGCGGGTTGCCCGACAGCTGGTTGGCATGGCCCGGATCGTACTCCGTCCGGTAACGCAGCATAGCCCAGGCGGTACGCACGGTTTTGTTTGCCAGGGCCACCGCCGCCCGCCCGGCGCCACGCCGGGCCGCCAGGTCTTTGAGCCACACCTCAACGTCATTACGGGGTTCCCGCCGCGCCAGCGCCTGGAGTACCGCATGGGCGCCGGTAATGAGCGAGGCACGTAAGCGTTTGTCCCCGCTGCGCTTGCCAATCGACCCCAGGCGCACCTTGCCCCCACTGCTGTGCTGCTTGGGGGTCAAGCCAATACAGGCCGCCGCGGCCCGACCATGCCGGTACGCCTGCCCGTCCCCCAGGGCAATATACAACCCCAACGCATTCTTGGGCCCCACCCCGGCCAGTGTCAGCAGCGACCGACACGCCGGCGTCACGCGCACTTGCTCTGCCAACTGCCGCTCCGCCTCCTGCAACGCCGCCGACTGCGCCTGCCATAACTGCCAGGCCAGCGCCAAGAGCGGGCGTAGCGACAACGGCAACCCGTTCTCCGCCTCCTCCAGCACGCGCGGCAACTCACGCCGTAACGCCGCCTCCCCCTTCGGCACCACTTCCCCAAACTCCGCCAGCAGCCCACGCAGCATGTTCCCCGTCGCCGTCAATTGGTCCGTCAGATGCTCCGCCACGCGTTTCTGACACTGCAGACTCTGTTGCTCCACCCCCATCAACCCCACCCCCGGCAATTCCTCCCGCTGCCCCGCACGGGCCACCGCTAACGCATCCCGCGCATCCGTCTTGTGGCCCTGACGGTACGGCAACACCCAACGCGGCGAGAGAATCTTCACCTGATGACCGAACGACTCCGCTAAGCGACCCCAATAGTGCGCACCCCCGCACGCCTCCAGTACCACCAAGGCCGGCGCCTGACGCACTAAATACGCCGACAACGCCGTCCGGCCCATCGCCTGGTTGCTCACCATCCGGTCCTGCTTGTCGACCACGCACACCTGAAACGTGTGCTTCGCTAAATCTATGCCGATTGTGTTAGTATCTCTCATCGTGGACTCCTCGTTGTTGGTTAAACAAAATTGCTTCTCCCCCCTTAACTACCATGATAAGGGGGGAGGAGTCCACACATCGGCGCAGGCGGGAATCCAGTGAAAAAAACGTCCCGAAGGGACACGTTATAAGGTGTCGCAAGCGACCCGTTTAACAGACTGGATTCCGGCCTTCGCCGGAATGACGAAGGGAGCGCGGGACGAACAGGGGGGTGAGTAGTTACATGTGACTTATGAAAGAGACGCAACGCGTAAGTATGAATTGCCAAGCGCCGGATGGATCAGCTGCAGGGGGCATGTCAGGGCGTAACTAACGAGTAGACCAGGACATTGCTATCCAGGAAAATTATGGTCCGCGGGCGCTTGGGCGCAATTGTTCCCACGAAAACGCCAGACGCAGTGGCGACCGGCGCATTGCCTCGATACAAGCTGCGCGGCTCTTCCCGGATGTCCCTCTTGACCGATGCAAACGGACCAGCACGAATTGCCCTTCATCCTGCCGCCGGACATCGAAGACATCCCCCGGCTCGACTCCGGGAAGAACAACGCGTTTCTTTGCATCTGCTCGTGTCAAACTCACAGGTGGGATAATTCCACCTATCGAATATCTTGGCAAGCAATAAGTCCGGAGGCTCCCAGAGGTCGCAAACACGTCTCAAGGACACTCGTTGAGACTCGTGAAAGAGAAGCTATGCTCAGAGAGAGCCGGACGCTTCCCGGCAGGCGGAATGGATGCCGGGACAGGCGCTCTCAAGCATATCCAGCACGTCCTCAAAGCCCTGCGAACCGCCGTAATAGGGATCGGGGACCTCCGGGGCTTGTCCGGGTTCGCTTTGGCGTTCCGGCAGAAACGAGCCCAGCAGGCGGATATGGGCTTGCGGCCCGTTGGCCAGTTCTTCCAGGTACCACAGGTTGTCACGGTCCATGGTAACGATGAGATCGAACTCGTCCAGGTCTTCAGACATTACCTGGCGCGACAAGGACGTCAGCGTGTAGCCGCGCCGGGACGCGGCCGCACGCATGCGCGGGTCTGCGGGTTTGCCGCTGTGGTAGTCGATGGTGCCGGCGGAATCGATATAAAAATCCTCACCAGCGCCCTGCCGTTCCACATAATGCCGGAACACGCCTTCCGCCGCGGGGGAACGGCAGATATTTCCCATACAAACGAACAAAACGGAAATACGATTTCGCATTCAGTACCAGACAGTCTGTGTAAGTTACTGATAATACGCCATCGGAGCGAGAAACCAAACTCGCAGGTCGGTACAGCCGGCGCCGTGTTATGAATATTTTTTGACCTGGTCAGTTGACCAGGTTATAATGAAAAAATACAATCTTATGGAGTTGATAATGAAACAGATAGGCATTTCTGAGTTCAAGGCAAAGTGTATCAATGAATTGAAGACGGTGCAGGAAACGGGGGAACCACTCCTCGTAACCTGGCGTAAGCGTCCCATTGCCATGGTCAATCCATATCGCCGGAAGAGGGAATTAGGCAAGCTGCGCGGCCGGATTACTATCCATGACGACATCATTCGCTCTGACTTTTCGGGTGAGTGGGAAATGAACCAGTGAAGATTCTGCTGGATACGCACGTGTGGTTGTGGTCGCAGGAAGAACCGGAACGACTCGGTTCCAATGCGCGGAGCGCTGTTATCAGCGAGGAGAACACGCTGCTCGTCTCAAGCATCTCGTCGCTGGAAGTCGCTCGTCTGGCTTGGGGGGGACGGCTGACGCTGGCAGTGCGCCCCCAGACCTGGGTGTTCGAATCACTGAATGCTCTCCAGGCTGAAACTGTCCCGCTCACGCATGAAATTGCCATTGCCGCCTATGACCTTTCCGGAGAATTCCATCGTGACCTTGTCGACCGCATACTCGTGGCTACGGCAGTCGTGCATGATCTCACCCTGATGACTGCAGATGATCGCATCCTGGCATATCCTCACGCGCTCTCATTCGACGCACGGGGATAACCGTATGAAAACTACGGGTTACAACAGGTCAAGCGCGGCCCAGACCGCTTCGGATGCCTCAGACTTGTTCATGGTGTAGATATGCAGGCCGGGAGCGCCGGCATCCAGCAGTTGTGAGCACAGCCTGGTGGTGACATCGATGCCGAAACTGCGGATGGAGGCGAGGTCATCGCCGAAGTCCTCCAGGCGTTTCATGATCCAGCGCGGGATCTCAGCGCCGCACATGTTCGAGAAGCGGACAAGCTGGTCGCGGTTGGTGATCGGCATGATGCCGGGGACGATGGGGATTTCGATCCCCAGCGCCGAGCAACTGTCCAGGAAGCGGAAATAGGCATCGGCGTTGTAAAAATACTGAGTGATGGCGCTGTCTGCGCCGGCGTCCACTTTCCTCCTGAAATTTTCCAGGTCTTGTTCGGCACTCCGGGCCTGGGGGTGGAATTCCGGGTAACATCCCACGTCGATATGGAAGTGGCGGCCGGTCTCGGTGCGGATGAGTTCAACCAGTTCGCTTGCGAAGCGCAGGGCGCCCGTGCCGGCGAGGCCGGAAGGCAGGTCGCCGCGCAGGGCCACCAGGTGATCAAAACCGTGATTCTTGTAATTTTGCAATATCTCCCTGAGGTCCTCCCTGGAAGAACCGATACAGGACACGTGCGGCGCGGCTTCTATCCCGGTCGTATCATTGATTAACCTGGCCGTCTCGAAAGTCTTTTCCCGGGTGCTTCCTCCCGCGCCGAACGTCACCGAAAAAAAATCCGGGCGCAACCGTTCCAGCCGGGTTACGGTGGCGCGCAGGTTCTGCTCCGCGGCGGGCGTCCTGGGAGGAAAAAACTCGAAGCTGAGTTTAAGGGCGTTACGACTTAACCGATTCAACGTGGATCAGTAGCGATAATGCCCGGGCTTGTAGGGACCTTCCCCGGGGACTCCCAGGTAATCTGCCTGCTGCTCGGTGAGGTCGGTCAGTTGCGCGCCGATACGTTCAAGGTGCAGCCTGGCCACTTTCTCATCCAGGTGTTTGGGCAAAACATAAACGTCTGCCTGGTAGTTATCCCGGTAGCGGAACAGTTCAATCTGCGCCAGCACCTGGTTGGTAAACGAGTTTGACATGACGAAACTCGGGTGGCCGGTAGCGCAACCCAGGTTCACCAGTCGTCCCTTCGCCAGCAGGATGATGCGCTTGCCGTCCGGGAAGATGACATGATCGACCTGTGGTTTGATCTCCTCCCACTGGTAATTATCTAACGCTGCCACATCGATCTCGTTGTCGAAATGGCCGATATTGCAGACGATGGCCTGGTCTTTCATGGCCAGCAGGTGTTCATGGGTGATCACGTGGTAATTACCGGTGGCCGTGACGAAGATATCCGCTTCACTGCAAACGTCGTCCATCCTCACCACCCGGTAACCCTCCATGGCTGCCTGCAGGGCGCATATCGGGTCCACCTCGGTGACACAGACCGTGGCGCCGAGACCGCGTAGCGACTGCGCGCAGCCCTTGCCCACGTCGCCGTAACCGAGGACCACCGCGGTCTTTCCGGCAATCATGACATCGGTGGCGCGTTTAATGCCGTCAACCAGGGATTCACGGCAACCGTACAGGTTGTCAAACTTGGACTTGGTGACGGAATCATTGACGTTGATGGCTGAGAACGGCAGGGTCCCGTTCTGCTTCATCTGGTAGAGGCGGTTGACACCCGTTGTGGTCTCCTCCGTGACACCGATAATACTGTCCCGTATCCGGGTATACCAGCCCGGCTTTGACCCAAGCCGTTTTTTTATTGCGGCAAACAGGTATTGCTCCTCTTCGCTGGCCGGGTTATCCACCACCGACGGGTCCTGTTCCGCCCTGGCGCCCAGGGTCACCAGCAGGGTCGCATCCCCCCCGTCATCCAGGATCATGTTGGGCGTGCCGCCATCGGACCATTCCATGATTTTATGGGTGTATTCCCAATACTCCTCAAGGGTCTCTCCCTTGTGGGCAAACACGGGAATGCCCTGGTCGGCAATGGCCGCGGCGGCGTGATCCTGGGTGGAAAAGATATTGCAGGACGCCCAGCGGACGTCGGCGCCGAGCGCCACCAGGGTCTCGATCAATACGGCCGTCTGTATGGTCATGTGCAGGGAGCCGGCGATGCGGGCGCCCTTCAGGGGTTGCTGTTCGGCAAATTCATTGCGTACCGAAACCAGGCCAGGCATTTCGGTTTCGGCAATACGGATTTCCTTATGTCCCCACTCTGCCAGGGACATGTCGGCAACGTGATAATCGGATAATATGGACCGGACTGCAACGCTCATCTTTTATTCCTCAAAGTCTGGTACTCTTTCAACCTGATATTGCCATGTTCAGCGGGCCAAATCAGTGGACAGACAAGCGGGTGAGCGCAAGGTGCAGCGCCGGGAATGGCGAGTCCTTGCCAAGCGGCGCAACGCCGCGGGCGACCGCTTCCCGGCCCGCCCGCAGGGAGCCACACAGCGGCGCCAATACGGCGTTACAGCCCTTGACAAAGGCGCGCCATTCTCTGCGGGCTGCGCCTTGTCTTGACGCCGCTGTGTGACTCTGAACATGGCAATATCAGGTTGAAAGAGTACTAGAGCGCCGTTATAAATCAAGGGCGGTCTGAGCCTGGTGGGAAGTTCCCATCGCAACGCTCCTCAGACCTCTACCTGACGGAGAATTATAGCACATCTGTTTTAACGGAAAAGGAGACGAAATTCAATGCTGTCCCCGACCGGGGGTGTGATTCAAAGTGTGGTCAAACTCCCCGTCGTCATTCCCGCGCAAGCGGGAATCCAGTGGACCACATATTCCTTATATAAGGAAGGTTTATCGACTGGATTCCGGGTCAAGCCCGGAATGACAACGTTGGATACATGCGCCGATTTGACCACACTTTGAATCACACCCCCCGACCGGCAGTATCAGGCATTCATTAAAAAAGACAGTGACGCGGCAGTGAACTGCTGCGGTTTTTCGATCATGGCCCAGTGGCCGCAAGCCGGGATGATGTAACCCCAGGAGTGTTCAATCAGTTCCAGCAGCCTGTATGCGCTGCTCAACGGCGCCACCTTGTCCAGCTTGCCGTTTACCACCAGCGTCTTGTGGGTGATACGGGCCATGTATTCATCTTCATAATAAAGGCCGCCCTGTTCCCGTATCCAACCCATCACCGCGTTATAGGCCTGTTTCGTGTCTTCCCGTATCGACAGGCCGTGACGGTAATTGACGAGTTCGTCATCAAATGCAAAATCCGGGTTGGTGAGGCCGCGTATGATCCTGACCATCCCGTCCGTGGTGTAGTCGTAATTCATTATTGCCTTCAACTCGTCGGTAATTGGCGCACGCACGCCGGCGCTGCCCATCAATACCAGTTTGTTTACCAGGTTCGGGCGTTCTACCGCAACTCCCATGGATGTACAGCCGCCCATGGAGTTGCCAACCAGGTTCACCGATGCCAACCCCAGGGCCTCTATCACGGCAATAATGTGTTCGTTGCGCGCCTGCTGGGTATACGAATAGTCCCCGGGGGCCGGCTTGCCGGTGAAGCCGAAGCCGGGCATGTCGACGGCATAAACGTGAAAGTGCCCGGCAAAACTGCCCAGGCAACCGCGCCAGTTGCCGAAACTGTCGGCGCCGGCGCCACCGCCGTGCAGCAGGATCAACGCCTCGCCGGCGCCTGCCTCGTAATAATGTGTATTGATACCGTTGACGTCGATGTATCTGCTTTCCGCGCCGGGTATGTCTTGTGCCTGCATTGTTATCCCAAGAGACCGCGGGGGTATAACTAATTCCGTCCCCAGTTAAAAAGGGGACAGATTTCAAATCTGTCCCCGAACATTCAAAACAACCCGGACTTGATATTCCTGTGCGGATATTTTTGTATCAACCCCATGTGCGACCCGACCATGCGTTGAAACGGCACGATGGCCCACAGGTGGCTGTACATGGCGCCGAATTTCTCCGCCGGGTCGCGGGCGATATTATACAGTTCGTAGTTGGGCAGGCCGCCCCTGGAGCCGGGGATGATATGCAGCTTCTGGTCTTCCATGCGCACGGCCTTGAGGTCCTTGCCGCTGTAATAAAACATGTAATTCCTGCGCCCGTTGCCCTCGCCGTTGAGGAGCAGGGGCAGTTGGTCGATGCTGTCGATAACCCGGTCCGCGGGAATTTGCTCCTCGGCGCCGGCAATGCGGGCCGCGGTGACGAACAGGTCGGTCACCGAGATCATGTCCAGCGGTTGCTGCCCGGGTTCTATCATGCCGGGCCAGACGGCAAATCCCGGCGTGCGCACGCCGCCTTCATAGACCTCCCCCTTGGCCCCGCGCAGCCAGGAATAGCCGGCGCTGGGCCAGAAGCTGTACATGGGCCCGTTGTCACTCACCCACATAATCGGCGGTGTGGTAGCCGGCTGCAGAGAGCATTTCAGCGACGGTCACCTCTTCCGGCGCCAGCCCCTGTGTTTGTCCCGGCCAGAGCACGATGTCAACCCCGGTGCGCACCGGGTGGCGTCCGGTCAGCAATGCCAGCCGTGTGGGGGTGCAGGACGGCTCGGAATAATGAGCGAGGAACTGCATGCCCTGCTGCGCCAGGCCGTCCAGGTTGGGGGTGGGCGTGCCGCGCAGCTTGCCGCCCAGGTAGGAGCCCAGTTCGCCCCATCCCACGTCATCGCCGAGCACGTATATGATGTTGGGCTTTTTGCCGAAGCGCTTTTCGAGTTCGGCCAGTTTTTTATCGACGGCCCGGTCTTCCTTCTTCCATGCTTCGGCATTTTCCTGCATGGCCTTGCGGAAAGGCGCATCGGGTTGGTAGGCGTTACCCGGACCCGTGACCATAAATGTCAGAAATAATACGGACAGTCCTGCGATGTGCTGTTTAAGGACGTTATTCATAATTTCTCCCTGGAAAAATCAGGTAGCGTCGATGATAATACTTCCCGGTTTCAATTTAAATCACGCAGGGAGTAAAAAAGGGGAGAATCCACACATGTCCATCGCTCATTTTCTTATCTTCAGCGCCGACTCGGCGGCGGCAACCAACAATGGCGGAGAATTTCCCGAACAGGAAATATCCGCCCTGGCAACCCTTCCCGGGGTGGAACGGGTTGATCGTTATCAGCCCACGGAGTTTGCTGACGACCCTTATGACGACGACCGCCAGGGCCAGGTCCTCACCGTACAGACCGTTTACCGCGACATTGCAAGCCTCGAACAGGGCCTGGCATCTGAGACGTTCCAAGGCCTGGTGAAAGCCGTCGCCGACGGTTCAGTGTATACCCTGGGCCACGAGGCCATGGAAATGCTGTTCTACCCGGTTGGGAACGAGACCGAACCGGGGGAATGGACCGCGCCGGTCTCCTACGTGGTGCGCTACCATTATCCGGCCAACGACGTAAAACGTTTCATCGAGTACTACACCAGCCATCATCCGCAAATCGAAAAAAGGTTTCCGGGAATCGCCAACATCATGTGCTACCTGCCGATCAAATGGCAGGACCCCACCGACCTGCCCTGCCTGGGTTACATGCTCGGCAACGAGGTAGTGTTCGAATCCGTGGAGGACATGAGCATTGCCCTGAAGTCACCCGTCATGATCGACATGGGCGCGGACTTCGATTTGTTCCCGACTTTCAACGGGCATAACACGCATTATCCGATGTTGCGGACGCGGGTTGATTGATTAGCCTCTTGCAGTAGTACATCCAGGGTACTGCGGGTACCCGCGCCGAACCAGTATCCCCTTGGTGAGCCTGAGCAGACGCAGGCTGCATCTTGCGTTGTATGGTATATAAATACGCACGCGGCCTTCCCTGGCCGGAAAGCAGAAAAAGCACGGCGGTAACTACTCACCCCCCCTGTTCGTCATTTGCGAAGGCAGGAATCCAGTCAATAACATAGTCGCCGCCGGCGACACGTTATAAGGTGTCCCGCCGGGACAGGTTTTTTCACTGGATTCCCGCCTGCGCGGGAATGACGAGGGGAGCGCGGGAAGGACGAACGAGGAGAAGTGCAGGAAGGACGAGTGGGGGTGAGTAGTTACGCACGGCGATTACCACGCGCTCCAGCGCATGCGACAGGTGGTTGTGCGGCAATCCAGGAAATTGGAGTAATCTCCATATGCCAAGTGAAAAGTACGAGAACCTGAACGGCTATGCCGCCAGCGCCCTTTCAAGTATGTGTTGAGCCGCCGTTTGTGGGGACTTTACCTGAGTAACAGCTATATCCCGACGTCCGGCTTCATCTCTCAGTTCTTCAACTGCTTCCGTAACAAGAGCATGTTTGGGATGGTCCTGTGCCACGCTTACGCCGGCAAGTAACTCTCTTACGTCCGGCTTGAACAAATAATTCGGCGCATCGGCAAGTAAATGGAGTGACCATAATTTTGCGCGTGCGTCCTCCAGTTGCCGTTTGAGGTTGCCAGGGGTTAATGAAGTCAGGTTCGCTGCGAACGATGGACTTAGAAATGTAAAAAAAGCAGGCATATCGTGATTGCCAAGATAAACGCGCACATTGAAATTGTGTTCCAGTTTCATATTCGCGCTCAGGATGATGGATTTTACTTGAGCATCCCATTTACGGAAACCTTCATTAACTGAGCTCCTCGCTTGGTTATCCAATGACTCACTATAGAGAAAAGAAGCAAAAGGGGCAGCAAAACTGATAAGTTCATCCAAAGATGAAATGTCAACGTCTTGGACCTTGCCCAGGTAGACGCCATCTAAGGGAGGTTCCCAGGCATTCAGGTTTCCGTTGGAACCGAGAAAGGACTCGCAACTGTCAATTGTGACAGAAACGACATCCTTCACGTAACCGGATGTGCCTTGAAACACGGTTTTTACCACCTTTGGGTTGATAATCGCCTGACAACGATAGTCGCCCTCAGTATCGATGGCCGCTACAGCGATGGTAAGGCGTTCCTCCGACCCAGGTATGGGTTCGAACAAGACTGGCGCCCAGGAGGCTCGCGGAGATTTCTGCTTGGGATTACGAATAGTATGCGTTTTCATCTTTGATATTCCATAAGATTTGACCTTGACTCGTTCTGAACACTGTGTCGATCAATTCAGGCAGATATTCGACTCGGTCTCGTAGCAATTGACAACAATTCCAGAATTCAGGATTACCGTTCCATCCATCCGGCAGCCCGGCGATTACAATCTGTGCAAAGTCAACGTTGGCGAAATGTCCTATCTTCTGCTTTACCTTTTCAGCCAGATTATCTCGGCTTAATTGCTTATTTCGCGCGAGCAATATTTCGGCCAAATTATTCCGATACCGGCTTTGAGGTCGCATATCCTGCGGCAACGCCTCACCATGATCGATCAGTGAATATCGATTACGACCTTCGAAAAGCAAGTTAGTCATTGTCCTGTCCTGGTTGCCAACCCAGGTATCGAAACCGATCGATGGCAGGAAGTGAACCCATTTCGTCAAGTCCGTGCTCTGCGTCAGGTTGCTTCGCGCTACGCGACTGAAGGAGCTTGCTCCGGTGTACTGTGTAGCAAACCAATAGTGTTCTATTAAAGGATTTGCAAGCTGTGTTTGTTCGTATTCCACAACGAAACACTCGGGAACAGGAATCTCAACAGCTTGGGCTAATAGATTACATACTACCTCGCGAATCAGTTCGTAACGAGGTAATCTTTTTGCAATAACCGGAACGCCATCAGCCCAACCTTGCGCCAGCACACGGTTACTGCTGTCAGAATCAGACAGGTTTCTGACAAGCGTGAATGGCCTGATACGAACCGGAGTGAGCATAGTTATTCAGTCTAGTGGATATATCGTGTAAAGTCTAAAAATCATATACACGAAAGGCGGAGTTCTATAAACCATCCGCATTTTCGACGAAATAGCCCAGGTTTTTGTAGCCTCGAAAGCGTTTTTCGCTCATGCGTCTGAGTACGGGAACGGCCGTATCCACATAATCGTAAACAAGCACCTCACGTTTCCCCGGATGCGATCTATGAAGGCGGCCGACATATTGCGCCAGCACTCCCTTCCAGGAAACGGGCATCGCTAAAAACAGCGTATCAAGACGAGCATCGTCAAAACCTTCGCCGATATAGCGGCCTGTCGAAATCAATACCCGCTCTTCCGTTTCAGCAATTTCCTCAAGCCGCTGCATCATCTCGCGACGTTGCCTTACCCCCATGCCTCCGTGCAGAAGTAGAACGTTGCGCGCGAAACGGCTGAGTCTCTCTGCAAGCAGGAGGGCATGGTCTTTGCGTTCGGTGATAATGAGAGGTGATCGCTGTGCGTCCAGCGCCTTCAGTACATCGTCGAAAATCAGCGTATTGCGTTCCTCATCCGTGGTCAAAGCTGTATAAATTCGTTGAACAGGAAAATGCTTTTCCTCAATTCCCGCCGAAAGTTGCAAACCTGTGGGGCGAAGGATCACCCGATGTTTAAACGAGCGTTGGAGGGCCTGAACTTTTGCAGTGGCCCGAAAGCGGACCGGGCCGCATTGCATGAATATGATCGGATGGTGTCCATCCTGGCGGGTAACAGTCGCAGACAGTCCCAGAACATGTTTAGCCTGCGCGTGGCGGGTCACAGCCTCAAAACTGACGGCGGATATATGGTGGCACTCATCGACCATCAGGTGACCGTAATCGGCAAGAATATCGTCAACTTTGCCTCTGCGCACCAGACTCTGGATAACAGCGACATCGACAATGCCGCCTGGCTTGCGTTTGCCGCCGCCAATCTGTCCGACCGAGGAAGCAGGAATATCGAGGAATACGTTAAGCCGGGCGATCCATTGTTCCATGAGTTGACGACGATGCACCAGGATGAGTGTGTTGGTCTTACGAGCGGCAATAATGAAAGCAGCAACAACTGTTTTACCAAACGCGGTTGTTGCCGCCAGCACACCGGTTTCATGCGACAGGAGGGCTTCGGCAGCCGCCTTCTGCTCCTGGGTCAGTTCACCAACAAACGCTGTCTTGATGTCGCGGCCGGCATGCCGCTCGTCGCGCAGGCGAACACGAATATCCAGATCCCTGAACAATTTCTCCATTTCCTCGCGGCTGCCGCGCGGCAAGGCAACATGGTGCGGCAACAGTTCTGCACAAGCTATAACGCGGGGAATCCCAAATGTCGAAAGCCGCATCGCCTGGGCGCGGTAAAAGGCCGGGTTCTGGAATGCCGCAAGCCGAATGAGCCGGTTTATCAAACCGGGAGGCAGTTCGTCACGCGGAATGTAAATTTGATTGCCCAGAATCACCTCCAGACTCTGGGGTAGCGGGGCTGTAATCTCAGGTATTGCTGTGAGTCGCGAGGGTGGCAGTCCCCAGGGTTCCTCCTTCTCCTCATCAAGCGGTCGACGCAGGTCAATGACCTGATTTTGCCGTTCTGCAGCTTCGACGACTGCCGTTACCTGCGTCAGGCCCAGGCGGGAAAGCGACGAGAGAAACGCCCATTGATCCCGATAAGGCTCAAAACTTTTGTCAAGAAAGACACTATTGCCATTTTGACGCGGGCTATGCTGCAGGGGCAACGCAATGAGGTTGCCAAACCCACCAGTCGGCACGGTATCCTGGCTTGGAAAAAGCCGGTCATAAGACTCAAAGCCGATGTCAGGGTTGCGCTTCATGGTTTCAGTCAACAGGTGAGCGCCGAGACGCCGGGCAAGCGCCGCTGGCATCGGTTCTGCGAAAAATATCCACACATGGCCGCCGTTGCCGGAGCGTGATCTCTCAAGGGCTGATGGCACCTGTTTCGACCGGCAAGTTGTCATAAAGGCTTCCGCGTCCCGTTGCCATGTCTCTTTATCGAAATCAGCGGCAAGAAACCAGCAGGCGCCGTCTGTGAGCATGGGATAGACGCCTATCGTTTGCCGTCCGCGCAAATGCCCGTCAACCACCCCGTCGGATATTCTCAGGAAGTCCTGATTCGGGCACTCACCGCATTTAACCTTGGGCTTGCCGCATATCCCGGATATCCACTCGTTACCGCAAGCCGGCGCATAACCAGCCTTGCCTGTCCTGGCATTTTGCCAGCGTTTCGGGAACACGTCCTCGCGCCCCAGGAACAGTGAGCGAAACAGCGCGATCTTTTCACTTGCCTCGGAATGGTTTGTCACAAGCCTCTTGGTGTGCAATCCGTCTTGTTCAGATGCACGCGCAGTTTGGATCTCGGCAAGTTGGTTCTTAAGTTCTGCTTTTTCGGCTTCGAGTCGCTCCAGACGCTCCTGAATGGCTGTAATTTCTTTACGATTCATGTCCGAGTTCAAACAGTAAAGCGCTTTACTACCTGAGCACTCTTTGCCGGGAAAACGTCATATAATGTATATTGTCGCATTATGGGTGATGAAGAATTAAAAAATAAAATAATCAATGTCCTTGAAAGCCAGGGCTTTAAGATAAATCCACATGTTCGACCTGCCTCCAATACCAAAGCTGTTTACAGGGAATTGCAGCAGCAATCAAGAATCGAACAGATTGCCCTTCACCAAAACTTTCTCAAAAGTAAAACCCCGGAAATTCAAAATTTTATCCCAAAAAAGAAGGATTTTGATCCAGAGATAATTGATTTGGAATTAAGAGAGGTCAAGCGCGGCAGCCTTGAAGAAACACTGTTCAGGTGGTGGAATTTTGTCTGGTGGAGTATCCCATATCAAAGAGCATACGGCAGACAAATGCGTTTTCTGATTTGGGATAAGGGACACAATATGCCGTTCGGTTTAATCGGGCTTCAAAGTCCCATTCTGAAAATATCAGTCCGGGATAATTATTTAGGGCTTCCCGGTTCCGAACTGGATTTATGGATAAACAAATCCATGCAAGCGCAACGGGTCGGAGCCCTGCCACCCTATAATTTTCTCATTGGTGGCAAGATGGTAGCCTTGGCAATGACGTCAAATGAATTGAGAGCATCTTATCATCAGAAGTACAACGGGCGTGTGACGGAAATGAAAGAGCGGATTATTGACCCGGATTTATTGTTTCTGACAACAACCAGCGCATTTGGCAAGAGCAGCGTTTACAACAGGTTAAGTTGTTGTTGTCGGGCTAATTCGAAGAATAACGCACCCCCTCCCAGAAATGGCTCATAATAGCGATGAAACGGGCCTGCACACTTAACCGCCTGAAGCAATTCCGGCAACAATTGTCTCTTTCCGCCAACCCATTTGAGAAAAGGCCGGGGGAGCGTATTTGTTGATGAATTTCTGTTCACGGTTCAAAATCAACTTGATAAGATGCGCGCGTAGATTTACTTTTCTATTTTGTCCAAAATAGCGCCCTCAATTGCCCCGAACCAATCGACTCTTTCAGCGATTGCATCTTCGATCAACTCTATCTCATTATCGGACAATGAGCGGCTGATACATTCGTTAGCCACCGTTTGTATGTCCTCAACGTTCATGTAATAAACTACGCGTTCTGTCGTTTCTACTTTCATTTTTGTTTGAATCTTCCAAAAGTACCATCATTATAATTCATTGATGCCGCCCTTCAATCTGTCTCAACGTGCTTCATCTGCAGAAGCTTCCCATGAAAATCCCCTCAGGAACTCTTTAGCCGGTTCTATCCGCTCGCCATCGGGGTAGGATTTGCCCTGCGAGAGTTCGCCGACGACCTGTATGCGTGACAGCGGTTCACCAGGGAGGAATTTTTTGAAGTTCCGGCTGAGGCTGGCGTCTTTCCACTTCACTTCAATGAGCTGGTGCGGCTGTTTTTCGCGGGTGATAAGAAAATCGATTTCGTGGCCGTCCTTGGTCCTGAGGTACTTTAAATCAAGGTCGGCGCCGTCCACGTCCTGCGCCCGGTGCACTTCTTTCAGCAAGGCGCAGGCTACCAGGTTTTCCAGCCTGGCCCCTTCGTCTCCGTGCACCATGCCGTTGTCATAGAAATAGTACTTGGGTTCCTTGAGGAGGGCGCGCGCTATGTTCTTGTGGTAAGGGACCAGTTTGAAGATCACGTACAGGTCTTCCAGCAGTTGCAGCCAATGACGGATGGTATTGGGACTTTTTTGCAGGTCGCGGGCGAGCGAGTTGGCGGAAACGGGGCTGCCGACCCGGGTCCGCAGCAATTCAATCAGGGTCTCTATGGACTGAATATCCCTGACCGCCGTCAACGTCAGGAGTTCTTCTTTCAGGATGAGGTCCACGTGTGAGCGTTTCCAGCGATTGTAGTACGCTCGAGTGCCCTTCAGGAAAGGCTCCGGAAACCCGCCCACCGTCATCAGGCGGGTAAAAATCTCATCGCTGCTTAAACCGGACAGCGCCAGCGCTTCCTTGAAGTCCAGCGGGTGCAGGCGAAACTGGAAATGCCGGCCGGCCAGCGAATCGCCCGTCTTGCGGAAAGCCTCAAGCCTGGCGCTGCCGGTCACCAGCAGCGCCGGCGGCATGCCCTCAACGTCGTAGATACCCTTCAACCAGGCCTTCCACTGGTCCATCTTGTGCAGTTCATCAAAAATCACCAGCGCCTTCCGCCGGTCCCAGCTTTTTTCCCTGAGCAAAAGGCGGTGTTCCGCCAGGTCATAATTGATGTACTGGTAATCCGGATGCAACATCCTGGACAAGGTGGTTTTACCGCACTGGCGCGGCCCGGTGAGCAGCAGTATTTTCCTGCCCAGTTCTTCCGACAGCGCGGGGGTAAGATATCTTTCCACGGTAAACGACGCGTTTGAAATACGCTGTCATATTGTCACACAACTGACAGAAAGTCAAGACTTTTTGTCAGTTGGGTGAAAAAAAGTCAAAATATTGGGGACGGATTTAAACATGCCCCCGCATGTTGTAAGCGGGGGGCCGTCCCCGGAGAGATTATCCGGCAGCGTCCCGCAACTGTTCCACCTTGTCCGTCATTTCCCAGGTAAAGTCCGGTTCCTCGCGGCCGAAGTGGCCGTAGGCTGCGGTCTGCTTGAAGATGGGACGTAACAGGTCCAGTTCCCGGATGATGGCCTTGGGGCGCAAGTCAAAGATGTCCTGCACCAGGGCTTCGAGACGGGTCTCCGGTATGGCGCCGGCGCCGAAGGTATTGACCATCAGGCTCACCGGCCTGGCGACGCCGATGGCATAGGCAATCTGGATCTCGCACCTGTCGGCCAGGCCCGCGGCGACGATGTGCTTGGCGACGCGGCGCGCCGCGTACGCGGCGGAGCGGTCCACCTTGGACGGATCCTTGCCGGAAAAAGCGCCGCCGCCGTGGTGGGCGATGCCGCCGTAGGTATCCACAATGATCTTCCTGCCGGTGAGGCCGGTATCGCCTACCGGACCGCCGATGACGAAGCGGCCGGTGGGGTTGACCAGGTAACGGGTTTTGGCGGACAGCATGTCCGCGGGCAGGACCGGTTTGATGATCTCCTCGATGACCGCCTCGGTGACATCGTCATGGCTGACGTCGGCATCATGCTGGGTCGAGAGAATGACCGTATCGACCGCGACCGGTTTGCCGTCTTCATACTGCACGCTGACCTGGGACTTGGCGTCGGGCCGCAGCCAGGGCAGCCGGCCTGATTTCCTCAGTTCCGCCTGCTTCTTTACCAGGCGGTGGGAGTAGGTAATGGGAAACGGCATCAACACGTCAGTCTCGTTGCAGGCATAGCCGAACATCAGGCCCTGGTCGCCGGCGCCCTGGTCCAGGTCAACCCCCTCCCCCTCGTTCACTCCCTGGGCGATATCCGGTGACTGTTTGTCCAGCGACATCAGCACCGCGCAGCCGTTCCCGTCAAACCCCATCTCCGATGAGTCGTAACCGATCTCACAGATGGTGCGCCTGACCGTTTCGGGGTAGTCGATATTCCCCTGCGAAGCGATCTCGCCGGACAGCAGCACCATACCTGTAGTGACCAGTGTTTCACAGGCGACCCGCGAACGGACGTCCTGTTCCAGCAGGGCATCCAGAATTGCATCCGAGACCTGGTCGGCGACCTTGTCCGGATGGCCTTCCGAGACGGATTCCGAGGTGAACAGGTAATTCATACGCGGGACTCCTGGTTGAGTGAACGGCCATTCTAACCAGTTCGCAGGGCGTTTTACAAGACGGAGGGGTGTTCCCGGCAAGGGGGAAGGACAAGGGGGAAGGACTTGACTTTAGCGCCTTGATCTGGCATAATGGGAGCCACTTTGACGGATGGTTCAAGTGGTTCCGTTGATTGTGTAAATCTTTAACTTGTAAGGAGTTTCGATATGAAAAGTGGCGACGAAATGCTGAGACAGATTGTTGACAAATCCGCTGTCGACGCGGCGTTCAGGCAACAACTTCTCGCCGATCCCAAGACTGCCATCACCGCTGAATTGGGCATTACCATGCCTGAATCGATGAATGTTGTGGTACACGAAAGCGACATGCAGACAGTTCACCTTGCTCTGCCGCCGGATCCGAATATCACCGAGGAACAACTCGAAGCCGTTTCGGCCGGCCTTTGCTGCTGCTGGTAAGCCCTCCCCGATATCCGGATAGCCTACCAGAACTTCACAAACCCTCGCCCCTCTCAGGGGCGAGGGTTTTTTTGTCCGTTTGCTATACATAACGTCATAAATCGCGCCGCATCCGTCATCCCTGCCTTCGCAAATGACGGACTACGATGCGGCATTATTTATGACGTTATGTATGGTAAACCGCTCCGGAAAGCACCATGAATACATAGGCCTTGGCTTTTCGAAGCCGGTTGTCTGATATGACCAGCTTCACGTGGTGAATGCCCCGCAGCATGATATAACGCCCGGACTTCGCAAAAAGCGGTGTCGGTTTTGAGACCCAGCCGGCAAGCGCCTTAATCTTG
Source organism: Gammaproteobacteria bacterium (assembly GCA_965204045.1). Lineage (GTDB taxonomy): Bacteria > Pseudomonadota > Gammaproteobacteria > Eutrophobiales > Eutrophobiaceae > JAAXHV01. The sequence goes on along the minus strand of CBDBDW010000002.1, from coordinate 846,263 downwards.
TCGGAAAATACAATATCCTCATGGTCCAGGGCTTCCAGGAAGGGGGCCCAATCGGTCGAGCCGTCCAGCCAATAGCGTGAATCCCTGGTATATCTCTGCTTCACAATGAGCGTAAGGCCAAGGGTCGGACCAATTCCATTCTCCCGCACGTCGATATTCAATCCAATCCTGGCAATATTCACGCGCTCCCTGAAGCGTGCAATCACTGAATCGACGGCTGTTGCCTGGCCGGGCCAACCCGTATCTTCCAGGTATCGGCATACCTCCTGCTGTGACTTGAAGCCCATGACAGCCAGGCGAATTGCCCGGGAGCGGGACGGGAATACGCCAAACGAGTCCATGCGCGTATCTTCCGGCTGCGCAAGATAAGCTTGCCGCAGGCGCTCCCTTTCTGCGTCGTTGATCTCCCAACCTGTGCTGGAAGCGAGCGCCTCACACACCATGACGACATCATCTTCCTGACCGCCGGCGCCGATAACTGGGCGTTCGCCGGGCCGCAGGAACATTCCGGGGAAAGAACCCTGTCCCTCGCGTGCAGATCCTATGTCATATTCCAGCATGAGTTTTCGGCCGACGATTTCACGCAGGGGTGAGTTCTCGGTTTCCATTTGTTCGCAGATTCGCATGATTGCGCCGGCGGTCGCGTCTGTTTTATCGGTCCGTACGCACTCCCGGAAAAACTCTGCCGACCGGGTTCCACTGGCCAGGGAAGCGCCGAAATCCGCCTCCGGCCTGGGCGAATGCAAAGGCAATTCGAAGCCGAACGGCAACGCACCCATAGTAATCGGAAGTTTCGCGGCGCAGTCGAGTATGCGTTCCCATTCGGATACCCCGATAAGAACCGGCGAAATCCGGTGCCGGAAGCGCCCAAGCAAATCGCCCATGGCGCCGCCTTCTTTGGTGAGACGTTCCTGGGTAAGAATCACGGCTTCGTCAATATTCACTGGTACTCTCAAGCAGGGTTTCAACGAGACGCTCCAGGGCTTCGATGCAAAAAGCAGTAGTCACCGATTCGGAACCATGCCCGATCTGCCCTGCCGGACCCCACTTCAACTCCTGGTCGCCAAACGCCAGCAACTCCGGCCAGCTACCGTCCTCGCGTTGCGAGTCCAGGAACCTTTCCGCCTGTTGTTGCGCGTCGATGCTTTGCAGGCTTCCGATATTGCAGAGCGCAGACACTGCATGGGCAGTCTGGAGGATATTGCCGAATTCCCCCTTCCCGTCGCGCAGGCCGAGGATCCGTTCCGCAAGTACCGGGCGCAACCGGTCAAGAGCGGCCGGCACGCGCAGCAAGGCGCGGGTGATTGCATAGTAAATCGAAGCCAGGTCAGGATACCACTTGGACGTTCCATCCAGTTTGCCGTCAACAATCAAGCCCTCCAGCCATTGCCGGGCTTCCCCGGTTTCCGGACGGTCTCCGAGATAGGCAATGACATTCGCGTTAACCACGGGATCGGCTTCGATACGAAAGACAGGCGCCACACCAGGTTCATCATCCGCCAGTATCCAGGTCTGGAAAAGACCTTTTTCGTCGCGATTCGCCAATATTTCCGGGACATTCCTTTCCAGCAATATCCAGGGGTGATTGCCGATGACAAGCGAGCAGAGTGTGGAACTGTCGAGGTCCTGGGGAAGATGACGGTAGTAGCGCCACAACCCGGGATATTCCATGGTATCGGCAAGATACGCCCTGGTGGCGGCACAGAGGGCTTTGGCCTTCGGTTCTTCACAACTTTCCAGGGCCAGCGCACAGAATGCCGAAATAAACGGGGGTCTTTCGAAATGCCGGGGAATGTCCGGGTCGGCCGTATTGAAACGGATGCAGCGCCAGGCCCCGTTCTCATCGATGCCGGTCTCCAGGAAATCGAGACCGCGCCGGATGCTTTCCCTGCATGCATCGGCAAGCTGCCCGGAGGTGGCGCCGGATACCAGGGCGCCGGCGCCGCCCGGCGCCGGAGGACGGGCAGGCGGCGCCGGATCATGCAGTGTCTTGCGCAGGAACTCGAGTGATTGAGAGCCGGTTTTCGCCTCCTGCCGTTCAGCCGCGCTGAGTTTGCTGCGCGGCGGGAGCGCCACGTGCGTCACGGAACAGGTATCTTCGCGCACGTGAATCTCATGGCCTTCTTCCAGCGTCACACCGAGTTCCTTTTCGATGGTTTCCCTGGGTTTTGCCAGCAGGCGGGCGCGAAGATCATCGTCTTCTGCGGTTCTTGATATGAGCTGATTTATTGTGTGTGTTGGATATTTCAATTTATTTTGCAAATTCCGGGGACAGACTTATGTCTGTCCCCAGCCAGCTAGGCGACCTGCCTCTTTACCAGTTCCCTGAACACTCCTTCTTCTTCCATGAGTTCGTTGAAGGAACCGCCCTGTACGACTTTTCCGGCCTGCAACACATAGATTCGGTCAGCCTGTTGCAGCGTGGACAGGCGGTGGGCGATTACGATCCGGGTCGATGTCAGGAGCGCCAGGTTCTGCATGACCTCGGCCTGGTTTTCGTTATCGAGCCAGTTGGTTGCCTCGTCAAGCAGCATGACCCGCGGGCTGCCGAGCAGTGAGCGGGCGATGGTGACGCGCTGGCTCTCGCCGCCCGACAGGACCGCCCCGCCGGCCCCCACCATGGTCATCATGCCCATGGGCATCGCCTTGATTTCCTTTTCGATTCCGGCGGCGCGGGCCGTCTGCCACACTTCCCCGGTGGTCGGCGTTTCGTGGTGCGCGACGATATTGTCCCAGATATCCTGGGGATGGAGACGCACTGACTGCGGCGCCGCGCCGATTTTCCGGCGCACCTGCTTCAGGTTCAGGCGCCTCAGGTCACGTCCGTCGTAATACACTGAGCCGGCGGTTGGTAAATCGATGCCCAGGGCAAGCCGGAACAGGGTGCTCTTGCCGGCGCCGGATTCTCCTGCAATCGCGACAAATTCGCCGGGACGGGCGCGGATCGTGACATCGTCGAGAATCAACGGGCCGTCGGGATCGTAGCGGAAGGAAATACGGTCGAACAGGACTTCGCCGCCCAGGCGTTCAACCGGCTCGCCTTCGACCGCTGCTTCAGGAACCGTAGCGAGCAGCGGGCGCACCTGGTCGAACGCCGGCAGCATGGCGGCAATGGCGCCGAAGGACTCGCCGAGCCGGGCGATTGCCGACTGGAAAGCGATGAAGACGATGTAAACGACCAGGAAATCGCCGACCGGGACATTGCGGTCACCCACCGCGGCCACTGCGAAAAGCAGCGCCCCGCCGGCAAGAAAGGGAAGCGCGGCAGCGAATGCCCGCGAATGCCCCTCAAGCGCGCCCAGTTCGATTTCTGCCCGCTTCTGCTCCCGGTAATCCCGGGCCCAGATGGCGAAAGCCGACCCTTCCGCGTTTTCCACACGCAGTTTGGCGATGCCCTCCACGATCTGGAACAGCCGGCCGGCCACGCGGCGCACTGCGCTGATCATCCGCCCGTATGGCGCAACCTGGAGCAATCCTATGGCAATGGTGGCCAGCAGGGAAACCAGGCTGAAGACCAGGGCGATGACCCCGAGGGTGGCGTCATAGAAGAAGATGACGGCAAACACCGGCAGCAGGAAAATGATCGACAGCAGGCTGTCGGCGACGACTCCCTGCAGGCCATCGCGAAGATTCTGGAACGTCATTCCGGACATGGCCAAATCGCCTGCCGGATGGCGGTGCAGGACACTTGACGGAAGGCGCATCAGGCGGTCCCAGAAGGCAGCTTCGACCCTTGAGGTCGAACGCCCCTCGAGCCGCATCAGCGCCGATCCCTGCAGCAGGTGCAGCAGCGCGCCGAGCAGGCCGAACAGCGCCAGCGTTACGGCCACGGCATAAAGCGCTCCGGAGCTTCCGCCCGCCGCCACATGATTCGCAACGAATCCAAGTGCGATCGCCGGCAGCAGTTTGATCAGGCCGCCCGGCAACCCGGCCAGCGCCAGCCGCAGCAGGTCCGCGGCCGATCCGTGCATGGCGATTCCCAGCAGGTCTGCCGGTTTCACTTCCGCCGACGGCAATGGCCGATAGAACATCCAGGCGTCCGGCTGCAACGCCTCTGCGCGCTCAGCCGTAACCCGGACACTGCGTTTGGTAACCGGATCAACTTCCCGGTAGCGCCCGAACATTCCCGGTATCAGCGCGACGGGCTGGCCGTCCTCTACGCGGAAGGCCAGCAGTGCGTTACTGTCCCCGCGCCACCAGTTGCCCTTGGCCTTGAAGCGCACGCGCCGGGCGCGCACCCCGGACGAATCCAGAACGTCAACGAGACCGGTCGGCGCATCAGAAGGCCGTGAGCGCGCCGGAATCCTGAAATCGATCCCTTCATGGCGGCCGACGATTTGCAGGGCATCCGCCAGGACCGTGTCCTCGACCCCGGCATCCCGGCCGATGGGCAGGTCATAGATATTGAAAAGCCGCTGTCGGGCAGCTTTTTCGGCTGTGCGGCGGCTGGTTATCCGCTCACGCTCGAGATTCGCGTCATCGGCAACGGCCAGCCGGCGGTTAAGGCGTTCCAGGTTAAAGGCAAGCGCGTGAAAGGAGGCGAGCGCCGGCAGCAGCATACCTTGTTGCGCCAGCGTTTCGGTTGATTTGCCCGAAACTGTCGCCTTGTCGAACAAGCTGACCCAGCTTGTCCGCGTCAGTGGTATCAGCGCTTCGTGCGGACCGCCTGCCCCGGCAAGTTGCGCCGGGTCGACCACGTCCATGAACAGGCTTGCCCCGAGGGACGGTCCGGATACCCATACCACGCCGCGCCGCACGGACAGCGTACAAGGAGCCAGGGACTGGGTCAGGCCGGGTTCGGCCAGCGCAGTCGGACGCGGCAGGTGGCTGACAAAACGCGCGAGTGTGCCAGTCATGGCGGTCAGCCAGGTGTCGGCCTGCTCCGCCAGTTCCGCCGGATGAACCTCGGACAGCAAGGATGCCGGCAGGCGTTTCAGCAGGGTGCCCGGCAGTCCCTTGGCGACCAGGCTGAGCGTGGTGTCTTTGCCGTTGTCTTCCTGTTCGTCCGGCGTGACACCCGGCAGCAACCTGCCCGCCTCGCAGCGCAGCAGGCGCTGCGGCGCCGCCTGCTCCACCCCGTCCCTGAATTCGACCAGGAACAGGTCCACAACGCCCCGCTCAATGAACCAGACGCTGTCCGCATCGTCGAGCTTTACCGGCAGGTTGCCGGCGCAAGGCACGGACGCGCCGGAGCGGGCGGCAAGCTGGCCTGGCGATGCGTGTTCCGGCATGGCGTCCCGCATCAGCCCGACCTGACCAGTTTGTAATACGCGCCGGCCTGGTCCGCGATCAACTCGTCGTGCGTGCCGCGCTGCGCTTCGGCGCCCTTGTCGAGCACGATGATCTCGTCGCAATCCCGCACCGTGCTCAACCGGTGCGCCACGATCAGGCAGGTGACGCCGCGCCGCCGCAAGGCATCATCGACATGCTCCTCCGTCGCGGCATCGAGCGCGCTGGTCGCCTCGTCCAGGATAAGCACTGTCGGATTGCCCACCAGTCCGCGGGCGATCTCCAGCCGCTGCCGCTGGCCGCCGCTGAAATTCACCCCGCCTTCTTCGACGAAGGTCCCGTAACCTTGCGGCCTGAGCAGTATTTCCTCGTGGATGCAGGCATCCCGCGTTGCGGCAACGATGACTTCATCCGGAACGGCCGGGTTCCACAAGGTGATGTTGTCCCGCACGGACGCGGAAAAGAGCACGGCCTCCTGGTCCACCATGGAAATGGACCGGCGCAGCACTTCATCGGGGATCTCATCCCGCGCATGGCCGTCAAACAGGATTTCGCCCGACCAGGGCCGGCAGATTCCCGAAACCAGGCGCGCCACGGTTGACTTGCCGGAACCGCTGGGGCCAACTATGGCAACCCGCTGGCCCGGCTTGATCGCCAGGTTGAAGTTTTCCAGCAAAGGTTTTCTGCTCTTGTTGTAACCGAAGGTGACGTTGCGCAATTCGAGCCGGCCGGCAAGCTGGAGCCGGCCGTTGAACGTGGGGATTGACTGCGCTTCAGGACTTTGGCGCCTGAACACGGGGTCTTCAGCGGTCCGGGAGATGTCTTCCAGCCGCTGCAAATCGGTTTCCAGCGCCTGGCGCTTGTCGGCGAACTCCAGGAAACGCCCGAGCGGCGCCAGGAACATCTCTGCCAGGATGTAGAACCCGACCAGCGTCCCCAGGGTCATTTCCCCGTTCATGACCAGGCTCCCGCCGAACCCCAGGACCGCCGCGGCGCGCAATGCCGCGATCAGGCCCGGCAGCGCGGTATTGACGGCGCCCAGCTCGGCATAGAGCTGGCGCGCATGCAGTTCGCTCGCCTGCTGGCCGCTCCAGCGCGAAAAAAAACGGTCATCGGAGCCCGTCATGCGCAGGTTGTCCGCGTGACTCAACATCTGCATGCCGACGCCGATCAGCAATCCCTGTTCGCGCCTCATTGCCTGGCTACGAACTTCCCGGAGCGCGTTAAGGAAGCGGGCCAGCGCGCCGTGCAGGAGAGCCAGCAACAGCACGCTCAGCGTGAGCATGACATCGTAAGCCAACATCGCGATGAGCAACACTGCGCTCATTGCCATATCCACGATGAGCACGAGAAACTGCTCCGTCAGGTTCTTTGCGATCCGGTCGATGGACGACACCCGGTCGGTCAAATCGCCGACCAGCCTGTGTTCAAAAAACTCCACCGGCAGCCTCAGCAGACGCGACAAGCCCCGGTTGTAGCCGATCACCGACACGCGGGTCGCCAGCCGGTTAAGGAAACGGCGCTTGAGCAAGGTCAGAACGTATACCAGGATGCCACCGCCAACCAGGGCAGCCACCAATCCGCCCCAGGGGCCATGGTTTTCCAGGACGTCGTCCACGAAAACGCCGAGAGCCGCGGGAACCACAAGCGCCAGCAACGTCAACATGAGGGCGCAGGCAACCACCCCGGCCAGTTCCTTCCACGATCCGGCAAGCAAGGCGCCCAGTTGCCTGGACAGGCTGGGCCGGTCACCGCCATGCTCGAAATCGGGGCCGCGCTTGAAGCGCAGCGCAACCCCGCTGTAGCCCTTGATAAACTCTTCTTCGGTAACCCTGCGCTTCCCCGTAGCAGGGTCATTGAGATGGAAACCTCGCTCATCGAACCCTTCGAGGACGATGAAATGGCTGAATTGCCAGAATAAAATCAGCGGAAGCTCCACCTGTTTCAACTGGTCGGCGCGCAGGGCGAGCCCGTTGCATTCAAGACCATGGCGCCTGGAGGCGCGCAGGATGCTCGCCGCGCTGCTGCCGTCACGGCTCACTTCACAGCTTTCGCGTAATTCCGTCAGGGGGACCCAGCGCCCGAAGAAAGCCAGGACGATTCCGAGACAGGCGGCGCCGCACTCCGACGCATGCATCTGCAACAGAACAGGTGTGTTCACCTTCTTTTTGAGAACGTCCGAAACTCTCATGATCAGGGCCCTGCTCTGCCCGACAGCATGTCACCCGGGTTACCGGGGACAGAATTAATTCTGTCCCCAATATCTACACAGCAAGAAGCCTTGTCCCTGGCCTCTTCGGGGGCGTTGAATGGCATCTTATAAGCGCTTGGTAAGAAACAGTTCGATGGGAGCCTGCCTGCCCAGCAGGATAACCAGCCGGCATTCCCTGCTTGAAAGATGGTCCGCATCAAAACCTTCTTCGAGCGCAATATCGACACGGTGCAAGGACACGGACGCCGCGGGCGGAAACGCCGACATCTCTTCGGAGAAGGGTATGGCGGAAACAGACTTGACTACGCCATCAAGCGCGCTTGTTTCCGCATCTTTCGCATCCAATTCAACCATCACCGGCATCCCGGCCTCGATTGACGGCGCGGCGCCGCGCTGGATCCAGGCGAGCGCCTGCACATGCCGGCTGCTTTCAGGCAATGTTTCGCCCTGTTCGACGAGTATGCCGCTGAACGCAATACTGCGGGCTATGTTGCCGAAGAGAAGCCATGCAGAGAGTATCAGCAGGAAAACAGCAATCGCAGCGACAAGCAGACGTTCACGCGGCGTGGAAATTGTCAGCAGCCGGTCGAGTTGCTCGCGTTCTTCCTTTGCTTCAGCAACCATATCGTGAAATGATTCAAACGGATTGTTGAACACGGCCGGGAATATCCCCCAAATTGAGTGTAATCCGGCAAGGCCAGGAAAATGTTATTCGGCTAAGTCAATAAGTTGCTTGATGTTAAAATAAACCAGCTTTTTTAACAAGCGGGATTATCAGTGGGGATTATCATTTTATATTCGCTGGGCGCTGTCCCTGGTTGCATCCTGAGGCGCCGCGGCGGCGGGCGCCGCCTGCCGGCGGTATTGTTCCGGGTACGGCGCGGGAATGACGGTGGGGGGCAAATGACGCGCTCATGCTCAGACACCCGATCATTAACCATAGCGGCCTGTCGTGTGAGTTATTCCTCACAGTTTTCCTGAAAAACTCACAATCAAACGCTTGCATTCATACTATAAAGTAGTTACAAACACAAGCCGTACGCGCCACACTGCGTCACACTGGTTTACTGCGCAGGCGTTGCGGGTCCCAGTCAGCCACAACAACGGAGAGAAAACTAATGCAGACTTCGATACACACCTTACCGGAGCGCCTCCGTGATGCCGGGAACGCGGGGAGAAAACGCTTGACAAACGCGCCAAGATCGTATCCGCCGAAATCGTATAATAGCCCAGCGGCCGGGGAGCGCAACCCGGCGCCCTCGACATCGGCAGGCTCCCCGCGCAGGCCTGACGCCGGCGCCGGGCGCTCCCGCGCCCGTTCCCCCCTTCCCTTCGCCCTCGCGCTGGTGTTCGGCGCGCTCTCGCTGTTCGGAGCCGCAACAGCACAGGCGCAGCAGGACCCGCCGCTATGCTCCGATAGCCAGATCAAACAACTCTCACCCGCAGGAGGCAACGAGGGCAAGTTCGAGTCGTTTGAGACTTGGGGTTCTCATATTGTTAACGAGGGAACTGCGCTGGCAGTGAGAGTGATGCTGAGCGAGGCGTTAACTCCCCACTGCAAGCTGAGCATTCCGCTTGAGGTGAGGCTGCCGGGGAACTATCAAGGCAGGCCTTTTCCTTTCGCTGCGGAACCGGCAGAGGATATAGAGTTGCCGCTTGACGCCATCGTGATCGAGGCCGGTTCAAAGGTAGGTACGAGCACTATACGGACAAAGCATGACGCTGACGATGACGATGAGTTGTTCTACGTGATGATAAAAGACGAGATTGATGTAGGACGCTCCCCTGCTGAGGTGGGAGTGGAAATCCGGGACGACGAATTTCCTGACGAAGGGCCGGTGCAGGTGTCGGTCCTGGCCCTCGATGTGACGGCGCGCGAGTCGGGCGACGGCTCGGTTTCCACTGCGTACATCACGGTATCGCTCAGCCGCCAGACCGGATCTCAGGTAAAGGTAAACTACGGCACCTCGGACGGCACGGCAACGGCAGGCGAGGACTACACGGCAAGGTCCGGGACGCTGGTCTTTGAGCGGTGGGAGGCACGCAAGACGGTGGAGATACCGATTATCGACGACAACGTGGAGGACAGCGGGGAGACGTTCAAGTTCGTGCTGTCGAGCCCGGTGGGCGCGACCCTGGAGCGGGACTACAGCGAAACGTCGGTGACGGTCCTGAACGACGAGGTCGTCGAGTTCACCGTTACCATCAGCGACAGCAGCGACGGCTCCGGTGGCGGCGCGCCGACGAACAACAATAACGGCGGCAATGCCGGCCCCGGCGGTTCCGGCTTCGGCGACGACGGCAGTTCCGCCCCGTCGAGCAGGGCCGCCCTGTCCGACCTGGTCGTCACCCCCCGGGACGAGGACGGCAACCCGGGCAAGCGCCTGGCCCTGTCCCCGGCCTTCGCCCCCAGTACCACGGCCTACACCCTGGACGTGCCCTACACGACCGAGACCCTGGACATCATGCCGGGACTCACCAGCGGCACGGCCGCGGTCGGCACGCGTGGCGACGGCGCCGCCAGCCCGTTCCCCGCCGCGCAGTCCTACCCGGTCTCCCTGCCCCCGGGCGAGACCACCGTCATTGAGATAACGGTCACCGCCGAGGACGGGAGCAGGACCCGCCCCTACACCCTCCGCGCCACCCGCGCCGCGCCCAACACCGACCCCTCGCTGCCGGCCCTGGTGGTCAACGGCAACGACAAGTCCAGGATCAACCTCTCCCCGGCGTTCAGCCCGGACAACACCGACTACGAGGCCAGCCTGGCCTATGCGGTGGACGCGGTCACCCTCACCCCCGCCACCCGCAACACCGGCGCCCGCGTGCGCATCGGCGGCCGGGAGGTTCCCGGCGGGCAGGCCAGCGCCCCCGTGCCCCTGGCCGTGGGCAGCAACGAGATCACCCTCACGGTCACCGCCGAGGACGGGATAACCACCCGCGCCTACACCCTCACCCTGGCCCGGGCCGGCGCGGACGCAGAGCCCCCCGCGGCCGACCCCCGGGCCCTGCCCGACCTCAGCCGGGCATTGGCCGATGACACCCAGCACAGCATCGCCACGCGCCTGGCGACCGCGCGTACCCCGGCCCCGGGGCGGACCGCCCCGCTGTCGGCCCGGCTGACGCAGGCCTTAGCGGCCGTGCTGCCGGGACAGGCCGCAGGGGCCGCCGCCCCGGCGCCCGCCTTCGACCCCGTCCTGGCCGAGGCCCGGGTGGACTCCGGCTGGGCGGCCCCGGCGGCCCCGGTCAACTGGCAGGCCCTGCTCGATAACGCCGGCGCCGCCCTGGCCCTGGGCGCGGCCCCGGACGCCGGGGAGTCCCCCACGGGTCTTGCCTCCCTGTCCCTGTGGAGCGACGGGGCCTACCGCCGCGTCGGCGGCCACAACGACGGCCTGGACTGGAGCGGCGACCTGATGGGCGCGCGCATCGGGCTGGACATGCGCCTGACCCCGTCCCTCACCGGCGGCGCGGCCCTGGGCTGGCAGCGCGCCGGCTGGACCGGCAACGCCGGCGCCGGCGCCACCCGCCATACCCTGTCCCTGCTGGGTCTTAACCCCTACGCCGGCTGGCAGCGGGGCAGACTGTCCGCCTGGGTCAGCGGCGGGCTGGGCAAGGGCACGCTCAACAGCCGGCAGCGCGGGGAGGAGGATAACGGGACCGCCGCCCTGGCCGGGGACGAAGCCCGTCCCCAACTCCCCGGCAATCACGGCGCGGACGGCTACAGTGAGGACGGCTACAACGGGGACACCCACAGCGAAGACGTCACCACCCACACCCTGGGCGGCGGCCTGGGCGGGCGGCTCTTTGACACGGACGCCCTCAGCCTGGGCCTCAAGGCCGAAGCCCTGGCGACAAGCCTGGCGACAGAAACCCACCGCGCCCGGACCCACCGCCTGCGCCTGGCCCTGGACGCAACGCACGTCCGGCGCTTGAGCAACGACGCCGTCCTCACCCCGGCCCTGGAGCTCGGCCTGCGCCACGACGGCGGCGCCGGCCCCGGGGGCCTGGGGCTGGAGGCCGGCGGCGCCCTGCGCTACGCCGGCGGCCCCCTCACCCTGCGCGGGCAGGCCCGCGCCCTCGTCGGGCGGGGCGGCTACCGGGAATGGGGCCTCTCCGGCACCGCCGAGTGGCGCGCCCGCACGGACGGGCGCGGCCTTATGCTGCGCCTGGCCCCGGGCCTGGGAAGCGCACAGAGCGGCATCGGGCAACTGTGGGCGCAGGGACTGCGGGACAAGACGCACGGCGCGCCGCAACAGGCCGCGCGCCTTGACGCCAGCCTCAGTTACGCCTGGGACGCCCCCGGTCACCGCGGGCGCATCACCCCGTACCTGGAGTTGCACCGGCAACAAGCCGCCGCCGCGTACCGCCTGGGCGCGCGCTGGGACGCCCCAAGCGGGTTCTCGCTGCGCCTGGCCGGGGAGCGCAACGCCGGCTACGCCGGGGCGCCCGCCGACCATGCCCTGCTGCTGGAAGGCAGCTGGCGCCCGGGGCGGTAGCTGTGCGGGAAACAAGGGGACGGATTTTAAATCCGTCCCCGGCCATCTCCGGACAAGGGGACGGACGTCAAGCATGCCACCCTTACCGTCATTCCCGCGCAGGCGGGAATCCAGTGAGAGAAACGTCCCGAAGGGACACCTTGCAAGGTGTCGCAAGCGACCGTTCAACAGACCGGATTCCCGCCTGCGCGGGAATGACGGCGGGGGCGCGGGAATGACGGAAGGGGGGAAGCACGGGAATGACGCAGGGAGTGACACGCCATGAACCACCACTGAGAACGAGGTAACCTGACCATGCCGACCATCCGGGAGCTGCCCGCCGTCGACGCCGCCGCGGACACCACCACGGCCTACACCCTGCCGTACTTCATCGAGCGCTTCGAGGGCGTGCTGCACGACCGCGACGACGAGGACCGCCTCGCCATTCACCTCACCGCCGGGGAGGCCGTGACCCTCACCCTGGCCGGGCACGGCGATACCCCCACGCCCGACACCATCCTCGCCCTGTACGACGGGGACGGCAACCGCCTGGCCCGCAACGACGACATCGACTTTGATGCCGGCAACCGGCACTCGCAACTGACCTTCACCCCCGAGAGCGACGGCACGTATTATGTCAGCGTGGCCGCCTACAATAACAACCCGTCACTGGACAACGCCGGCGGCTACGCGCTGACCATCACGGCGCGCGCCGGGGACGGCGGGATTGACAGTTACCGGCATTCCGGCGAGGGCGTCACCGCCACCCTGCTCAACGACGCCGGGGACCGGGCCCTGGAAGGCTCCGCCCACGCCGACACCCTCACCGGCAACGCCGGGGCCAACCTGGTGCTCGGCGGCGGCGGCAACGATACCTTGCGCGGCGGGGCCGGGGACGACCGGCTCTATGCGGGCATGGGCTTCACCCGCCTGGACGGCGGCCCGGGCGCGGACTGGCTGGCGGGCCATGCCGGGGACGACTATGCGCGCGGCTACGAGTGGGCCGTGTATGCCGCCTCACCCGAAGGCGTCACCGTCAGCCTGGCCGCCGGGACCGGGACCGGCGGGGACGCCGAGGGCGACATCCTGCACGGCATCGACGGCCTCATCGGCTCCGAACACAACGATACCCTCAGCGGGAATGCCCGGGGCAACGAGCTGGTCGGCGGGGCCGGGGACGATACCCTGGACGGCGGCGGCCTGTCCCCCGGCCACTGGGACTACCTGGAGGGCGGCCCGGGCGCCGACGTCCTCAGCGGCGACCCCGCGCCCGCCGCCGGCAGCGTCACCCTGGCCGGCTACCGGGCCTCGCCCGCCGCGGTCACCGTGCGCCTGCACGACGGCACGGCCGAGGGGGGCGACGCCGAGGGCGATGCCTTCGAGGCCATTAACGGCCTCATCGGCTCCCCCCACGACGACACCCTGGCCGGGGATGAGCGGACCAACCTGCTGGCCGGGGCCGCGGGCGCTGATACCCTGGACGGGCGCGGCGGGGACGACGTGCTGCACGGGGATGAGCTGGCCGGGCAACGGGGCGGGAACGACACCCTTGACGGCGGGGCCGGGGACGACTGGCTGCACGGCGGGCCGGGCGCCGACGCCTTGAGCGGGGGCGAGGGGCAGGACACCGCGGCCTGGCTGGGCTCGAACGCCGGGGTGGTGGTGCGCCTGCACAGCGCCGCGGCCCGGGGCGGGCACGCCGAGGGCGATGCCTTCGCCACCCTGCTGACCGTGGAGTACACGGACGCAAACGGCAACCCGCAGCGCGAGCGGGTCCCCGATATAGAACACCTGCACGGCTCGGCCCACAACGACACCCTGGCCGGGGACAGCCGGGACAACACCCTGCTGGGGCGCGGCGGGCACGATACCCTGTACGGCGGGCCCGGCGGGGGCGATGACACCCTCTACGGCGAGGCCGGCGATGACAAGCTCTACGGCGGAAGAGGCGACGACACCCTGTACGGCAACGCCGGCAACGACACCCTCGTCGGCGGGCCGGGGGACGACATCCTGTTCGGCGGGGCCGGCGCCGACAACTTCGTGTTCGCGGCGGGCCACGGCGCCGACGCCGTGGCGGACTTCGGGCGCGGCGACCGCATCGACCTGTCGGGGTTCGACGGGCTGGACTCCTTCGAGGGCCTCGCCCTCGCCCAGGACGGGCCGCACGCGGTCATCGACCTCGGCGAGTATGGCGGCGGGACCCTCACCCTGCAGTACCTGGACGCAGGCGGGCTGGCCGGGGAGGATTTTATCTTTGCGGCGTGACGGAACGGGCCGCTGGTTGGGGACGGACTTGAAGTCCGTCCCCGGTCGCTCTGATACTCATCTATCTCTGTGCATTGTGCGACCTGACCCCATACTCCCATTGTGCGACCTGACCCCATACTCCGTAGCGGCCTGTTGATGTGAGTTTTTATCACAGTTGCCATGAAAAATTCATAATCAAATGGTTCAACTATAAACTATACTTGCCCCAAGATATGTAAGCGCCTGCATTGCCGCGCTGGTTGTTGGGCTGGCATTGCGGGCTCCAGTCAGCCATAACAACGGGAGGGTAAAACAATGCAGACCTCGACGCACACCTTACCGGGACTCCTCCCCGCCGCCGGGAGCGCGGGGAGAAAGCGCTTGACAAACGCGCCGAAATCGTATCCGCCCGAATTGTATAATAGCCCAGCGCCCAGCGCCCAGCGCCCAGCGCCCAGCGCCCAGCGCCCAGCGCCCAGCGCCCAGCGCCCAGCGCCCAGCGCCCAGCGCCCAGCGCCCAGCGCCCAGCGCCCAGCGCCCAGCGCATGACCTGCGCCCGGCGCCTGGCCGGGGCGCGCAAGCCGGCTTCCTCGACATCGGCAGGGCCTGTCCCGAGTTTATCAAGGGGCTTCCGACGGCCTGAGGCCGGCGCCGGGCGCGCCCGCGCCCGCCTGTTCCATCTTCCCGTCCTCGCACTGCTGCTCGGCGCGCTCTCGCTGTTCGCCGCCGGGCCGGCGCAGGCGGTCCCCGCTGCACCCACGAACCTGATGGTGACCGACGAAGACCGCCAGCTTTCTCTGAGTTGGACCGCGCCCGCGGGCACGCTGACCGGCTACGAGGTGTACTACACCTCCGCCCCGGCGTCGGGCGACGGCTCGGTCGCCAATGGGGCCAGCCCCACGGGCAGCGACCCGGCGACCTCCTGGGTTCAGTCTTCCGACAGCCTTACCGGTTCCTCGACCTCGTTCACGATTACCGGCCTGAGCAACGAAAGCGTAACCTACCGGGTACGGGTGCGCGCGCAGGACACCGACGGCAACGGCGCCTACGTGTTCGGCTCGGGCAGCCCGGTACACCCGGTTGGCGGCATTCCTGGTGGTTCAGGAACTGCTACTGCTGTTGAGGGCGCTACGGTCTCTTTCCCTTTCAGGTTCTTCGGCAGTGGTGGGCTGGACGCAGCCAGCACCCTGACCCTCAGCGTGGGTGCGTTAACCACGGCCGGCAGCAGCGACTATACGGGCCTGCCGCGCACCGTCACCATGCCCGTCAACACCAACCCCATCACGATCGATGTGACGTCGAACGTGGTTGACGACAGCGTGAACGAACCCGACGAATCGCTGGTGCTGGAGCTCACGGGGCCCACCACCCACTACATCCTGTCGGGAGAAATTTTCGTCCTCACCATCCAGGACAACGACCCCCCGGCGGCGCCGACGGGGCTGTCCGTGAGCGGCGGGCGGCGGCAGGTGACGGCGCGGTGGAACAAGCCGGCGGGCCCGGTGACCGTTTACGAATTGCGCGTCAAGGAGGCGTCCGCCCCCGACCAGGCCGGGACCGTCAGCACCCAACACCCCGGCGGCGACCCGTCCACGGGCTGGAACAGCCCGGCCGCCGTCATTGCCGGCGGTACGTCCGGCACCATTCCCGGACTCCGCGACGATACCGCCTACCACGTGCAGGTGCGGGCCCACGACGGCCAGACCGGAACCGGCAATGGTTACAGCGCCTGGTCCGCCACGCAGACGGCCACGACCCTGTGGGCCCTGCTGTCCCCGCCGCCGAACCTCCGGGTGGTACCCGGGGACGGCAAGCTGGTGGTGCTGTGGGACAACTGGCAGCCGCTTACCGGCCAGCTCGGCCTGGCGAGAGACACGCGCTGGCCGTCGGGCCACTTCTACATGGACAACAGCAAGACGCAGGTGCAATGGAAGAAGAAGAGCGCCCCTGACTCTGCCTGGGCGCCGGCGCCGAGTGAACTCAACGGCGAGTCCTGGGGCGCCAAAGCGGGTACCCTCGCGTCCACCAACAGGCGCATTGACATACCGCCCCTGGGCTCGAATACCTGCGTCAATGGCGGCCCTTGCGGGCCGCTGGAGAACGGCGCGGCCTACCAGGCGCGCATCATCTTCTTCTCCACCCAGCAGCGCTACACCGGCTGGATAACGCTTGAAGGCACGCCCCAGGCCGGCCGGCAGACCGGGACGCTGGGCCGGGCGCATGACGTCAGGCTGACGCCCGGCGACAGGACGATTGGCATCAGCTGGAACAAGGTCGAGGGCGCCGACCGCTACGACATCGAGTGGAAATCCCCCGACTCCTGCCACGAAGGCACTACTGCGCCGCAGCGGTACTACCAGGGCAACGCCCGCCGCATCACCATCGATGCGGCCGACGTGACCTGTAATAGTAACCGCTGCAGCTACACCCTCACGGGCACGGAGCCCCGGCCCAGGCAGGCCAGCGAGAGAGTGCCGTCCGAGCGGCTCCAGAACGGCCGCCTCCACGAGATACGCGTGGAGGCGCAGGACAGCACCGGCGTGCGCGCCCACCCGCGCAATGCCTGGAGCGCCTGGCAACAGGCCGCGCCCAACGGCGCCTGCCCCGCCTACGCCCCCGACGCCGGCGGCAAGGCCCAAAGCTACTGTTACGTGCCGCAGGGCTCTGCCACGCGCGTCTGGTATTCCACCAGCAACAGCGTCAACAGCCCCAGCAACCGCGGCTACGCAAAGAACGACGGCGCCGGCGCCTCAATACCCTCGGACCTCTATACCCGGCTGGTCCACGGCAAGCCCGTCACGGTCAAACGTTGCGGCGGCGCCGGGGCCCCCGCGCGCACGACGCCGCAGGTGGAGATAGTGTCCGCCACGCCGGGGCGCGAGGACAGGTTCGATGCGCCCACGCCCTTGCCGGCGACCGTCATCGTGGGGCTGAGCCCCCCGCAGGGCGCCGCCGTGACGGTGGAC
Source organism: Gammaproteobacteria bacterium (assembly GCA_965204045.1). Taxonomy (GTDB): domain Bacteria; phylum Pseudomonadota; class Gammaproteobacteria; order Eutrophobiales; family Eutrophobiaceae; genus JAAXHV01. The sequence continues at coordinate 829,134 of CBDBDW010000002.1, read as the reverse complement.
TACGGGACGGCGGACGGCACGGCAACGGCGGGCTCGGATTACACGGCGGTGTCCGGGACGCTGACCTTCGCGCCGGGCGAGACGCGCAAGACGGTGAAGATACCGATTCTCGACGACGGCGTGGAGGACGACGGGGAGACGTTCAGGTTCATACTGTCGAACGCGTCATCGGGCGTGAGCTTGAGCAACGAGGAAGTAAACGTGGCGATACGGAACGACGACGGCGGCGAACCGGAGAACAACGGCGGCAACGACAACAACGGCGACACACCCGCGCCGACGAACAACAACGGCGGCGCGCCCACCAACACCGGCGGCGGCAGCGCCGGCGGCGGTGGCGGCGGCAGCGCGCCCGCCCCGTCAAGCAGGGCCGCCCTGTCCGACCTGGTCGTCACCCCCCGGGACGAGGACGGCAACCCGGGCAAACGCCTGGCCCTGTCCCCGGCCTTCGCCCCCAGCACCACGGCCTACACCCTGGACGTGCCCTACACGACCGGCACGCTGGACATCATGCCGGGACTCACCAGCGGCACGGCCGCGGTCGGCACGCGTGGCGCCGGCGCATTCCCCGCCGCCCAGTCCTACCCGGTCTCCCTGCCCCCGGGCGAGACCACCGTCATTGAGATAACGGTCACCGCCGAGGACGGGAGCAGGACCCGCGCCTACACCCTCCGCGCCACCCGCGCCGCGCCCAACACCGACCCCAGTCTCCCGGCCCTGGTGGTCAGGGGCAACGATGACGCCGACGTCAACCTCTCCCCGGCGTTCAGCCCGGACAACACCGACTACGAGGCCAGCCTGGCCTATGCGGTGGACGCGGTCACCCTCACCCCCGCGACCCGTGACACCGGCGCCCGCGTGCGCATCGGCGGCCGGGAGGTTCCCGGCGGGCAGGCCAGCGCCCCCGTGCCCCTGGCCGTGGGCAGCAACGAGATAACCCTCACGGTCACCGCCGAGGACGGCCTCGCCACCCGCGCCTACACCCTCACCCTGGCCCGGGCCGGCGCGGACGCAGAGCCCCCCGCGGCCGACCCCCGGGCCCTGCCCGACCTCAGCCGGGCGCTGGCCGATGACACCCAGCACAGCATCGCCACGCGCCTGGCGACCGCGCGTACCCCGGCCCCGGGGCGGACCGCCCCGCTCAGCGCCCGGCTCAGCGCCCGGCTGACACAGGCCTTGGCCGCCGTGCTGCCGGGACAGGCCGCAGGGGCCGCCGCCCCGGCGCCCGCCTTCGACCCCGTCCTGGCCGAGGCCCGGGTGGACTCCGGCTGGGCGGCCCCGGCGGCCCCGGTCAACTGGCAGGCCCTGCTCGATAACGCCGGCGCCGCCCTGGCCCTGGGCGCGGCCCCGGACGCCGGGGAGTCCCCCACGGGTCTTGCCTCCCTGTCCCTGTGGAGCGACGGGGCCTACCGCCGCGTCGGCGGCCACAACGACGGCCTGGACTGGAGCGGCGACCTGATGGGCGCGCGCATCGGGCTGGACATGCGCCTGACCCCGTCCCTCACCGGCGGCGCGGCCCTGGGCTGGCAGCGCGCCGGCTGGACCGGCAACGCCGGCGGCGCCGGCGCCACCCGCCATACCCTGTCCCTGCTGGGTCTTAACCCCTACGCCGGCTGGCAGCGGGGCAGACTGTCCGCCTGGGTCAGCGGCGGGCTGGGCAAGGGCACGCTCAACAGCCGGCAGCGCGGGGACGAACGCAGTGCGGACGGCTATAGTGCGAATGACCATAGTGCGAATGGCTACAGTGCGAACGGTTACGGTGCAGACGGCTATAGTGGGGACGAACCCCCGCCTGCAACACGCGGGGGCATGCTTGAAGCCCGTCCCCAACTCCCCGGCAATCACGGCGCGGACGGCTACAGTGAGGACGGCTACAACGGGGACACCCACAGCGAAGACGTCGCCACCCACACCCTGGGCGGCGGCCTGGCCGGGCGGCTCTTTGACACGGACGCCCTCAGCCTGGGCCTCAAGGCCGAAGCCCTGGCGACAAGCCTGGCGACCGGGACCCACCGCGCCCGCACCCACCGCCTGCGCCTGGCCCTGGACGCAACGCACGTCCGGCGCTTGAGCAACGACGCCGTCCTCACCCCGGCCCTGGAGCTCGGCCTGCGCCACGACGGCGGCGCCGGCCCCGGGGGCCTGGGGCTGGAGGCCGGCGGCGCCCTGCGCTACGCCGGCGGCCCCCTCACCCTGCGCGGGCAGGCCCGCGCCCTCGTCGGGCGGGGCGGCTACCGGGAATGGGGCCTCTCCGGCACCGCCGAGTGGCGCGCCCGCACGGACGGGCGCGGCCTTATGCTGCGCCTGGCCCCGGGCCTGGGAAGCGCACAGAGCGGCATCGGCCAACTGTGGGCGCAGGGACTGCGGGACAAGACGCACGGCGCGCCGCAACAGGCCGCGCGCCTGGACGCCAGCCTCAGTTACGCCTGGGACGCCCCCGGTCACCGCGGGCGCATCACCCCGTACCTGGCGTTGCACCGGCAACAAGCCGCCGCCGCGTACCGCCTGGGCGCGCGCTGGGACGCCCCAAGCGGGTTCTCGTTGCGCCTGGCCGGGGAGCGCAACGCCGGCTACGCCGGGGCGCCCGCCGACCATGCCCTGCTGCTGGAAGGCAGCTGGCGGCCGGGCCGGTAGCTGTGCAGGAAACAAGGGGACGGATTTTAAATCCGTCCCCGGCAACCCCCGGCAGGCGGGGGGCCGCCCCCGGCCGGTCCCCGGTCGTCCCCGGTAAGCATGCCCCCGCATGTTGTCAGCGCCGGCTGCTCCCCCTTCTGCCGCCGTAATGGGAACAGTGTTCAGAAGTTGCGGTTATAACGCAGGAGCAGCAAGGTCGATAAGGACGAAAGCCTTGAGGACGCGTTGATGCGGAGCAACCTGGGTTGCATCGTGAAGACGATCGATTCAATGCTGACGTACAAAAAACTGGAAAAATTCATCCAGTAGTTTCATTCGGTCTGCTGACCCAAAAAGCCGACCCGGCCTCCGGGTCGGCTTTTTCTTTGTACATCGGGGGCGGAAAATTAAATTTTTTCGTCAAAATTCGATTGATTTCCAATAAATACAAGATATACTTAGTATTTATTCATTATAAATCTGAAAACAGTCGAGTGTTGAACGATTTTCTCAACAAGTCAGAAATTATCCCTGTTCTCCACGGGTTCAATCCCTGGTGGAGTGGCCGACCGACTTCGATTCCCGATTTCAGGCGTCTTGCTTTTGCGGCTGCCCGGGACTTCCTGGGTGACGCCTCCTTGCGCCGGGCTGTCCTGCTGTCAGGTCCGCGCCGGGTGGGCAAGACCACGATACTTCGGCAAATCGCCATTGACCTGGTCGGGCGCGGCGAAGACCCAAAAAGCGTTCTCTACCTGAGTCTCGACCATCCATTGCTCAAACTGGTTTCACTGCGCGACATCCTGGCGTTGTACCACGAAACGCTTTACCGGGAAGGACAGGGTGTCACACTCCTGCTGGACGAGATACAGTATTCCTCCGGCTGGGAAACCGAGGTCAAGCTGCTGGTTGACCACCAGCCCCACTACCGTATCATAGCCACGGGTTCGGCCAGCGTTGTCCACCGCGAGAGGCTGGCTGAGAGCGGCGTCGGACGCTGGGTAACGGTTCCGGTGCCTACCCTGTCCTTTTACGAGTTTGTCCATATACGCGGGGAACCGGCCCCGAATGTTTCTGGCGCCCACCGGCTTGATAACCTGTTTTCAATGACGCAGGCCGAACTTGCCGGGTTGGCGGCGCGAATGCGGCCCCTGCTGCCCCTGTTCCAGCGTTATCTCCTGGTCGGCGGCTTTCCGGAAACCGCAACACTGGAAAATCTCGAACTGTGTCAACGGCTGTTGCGCGAAGACGTATTTGAGCGGGTGCTCAAACGCGACATGGTGGCGTTATTCGGTGTCCGCAATATCAATGAACTGGAGCGACTGTTTACTTACCTGTGCCTGAACTCGGGCGGCATCCTGGCGCATAATACCTGCGCCAGGGCCCTGGAAACCTCCGCCGGTACGGTTGCCAACCATCTTTCGTTGCTTGAGCAGGCCAATCTCATCTACAAACTGCCTCCCGCGGCGCTGGGGGGAAAGAAGGCGCTGAAGGCGCGCAACAAGTATTACCTGGTCGATGCCGCATTACGTAACGCCATGCTTTTGCGCGGGGAGGAAATATTTTCCAACGCTGAGGAGATGGGCCTTATCGTGGAAACTACAGCGCTGAGACACCTGTATGCTTATTACTACTACGATACACCCGAAATCGCCTACTGGCGAGCGGCAGCTACGGGCAGGGAAGTGGACATCATCGTCCGCAGTCCCGCTTACGCGCTGCCTTTTGAAATCAAGTACCGGGAAAAACCTGAACTGGAGGAAAGGAGCGGGCTGGTCACCTGGTGCCGCGCGGAAAAACCGTCCCAGGCATATCTCGTCACCCGGCGTGACAGCGATTTCAGCGTGTCACAGCTTGATGATCTGCCCACCCGTTTCCTCAAGATCCCGGCCCACGTCCTCTGTTACCTGCTGGGACAGGCGGAAAGCCGACTTTAACTGACCCCGTGTCTTAAATCCGTTTTTTACGTCCTCTCTACGATATTCGCACAAAACTCACGTATGCCTTCCCTGTCAGGTTCAGGTATCCCGCACGCATCGAATACCGCCTTGCTGTGCCTGCCCATGAGCTGAATATTGGGGTCGAATGTTGGGGTCAGAGTAAGAAATTCTGAAAGAATTTTTACTCTGACCCCTGCATCAGGGACGGATTTTAAATCCGTCCCCTACTTCCCGTGGACTTCCCGGCCCGACACCACCGTCAGCAGGACCTGGGTGTCGCTGATGTCTTCCGGCGGGACCTCGAACAGGTTCCGGTCGAGGACGATGAAATCGGCGGACTTGCCCGCCTCGATAGCGCCGGTGCGGTCCGCCTGTTTCCCGGCCACCGCGCCGTTGATGGTAACGATGCGCAATGCGGTCTCCAGGTCAACGGCCTGTTCAATCCACAACGCGCCGGGGAAGTTGCCGTACGGGTCGCGCCGGGTCACCAGGGCCTCGACACCCGGCCAGGGGTTGGGGTCGGGCGCCACCGACGGCCAGTCGGAGCCGTAGATGACATGCGCGCCGGCCTCCGGCAGGGCCCTGGCCGGCCAGAACCGGTTGGCCCGCTCCTCGCCTATTACCTGGGTCATGACCTCCACCAGCGGCGAGGGGTACCAGAGGATCGGGGAGAACTCCGCGATCACGTTCAACCGGTTGAAGCGGGGGATGTCATCCGGATGGATCAGTTCCGCATGGGAGATCTCGTGCATCATGCCCGAGTCGCCGTTGGCCTTGCGCGCCGCTTCGACGGCATCCAGCGTGACCCGTACCGCGCGGTCCCCCGTCGCGTGGACCTTCACCGTCAACCCCTGGCCGTCCAGGTAGATCATGTCCTCGGTGAGGCGCTCGGGAGAATGGATCAGTTTGCCGGTGAAATTGTCGCCGTGCTTCTCGTCCGGCAGGTACGGGGCCAGCATGGCGGCTGTGCGGGTGGGCGTGCATGTCGTGGATACCCGGCATCAGCATCCTGCCCGCAAGGTCCATAACCCGCGCCTTGTCCGAAACCTGCGCTCGCACCTCGTCACTGCTGCCGACCGCGACGATCATCCCGTCCCTGACTGCCAGCGCTTCGGCCGTCGGTTGTTCGGGATTCACCGTGTAGATAAAGCCGTTGGTATAGACGGTCTCCTGCGCGTTATCGGAGAAGAACAGGATAAAGGTATTCTCGTACTCGCCCGAATCTTTCAGGTACCGGATCAGCCGGCCGATATTCTCATCCAGCGCCTCGACCATCGCGGCGTAGAGTTGCATGCGGCGCACTTCAAGTTTCTTCTGCTCCTCGTTCAGATCCTCCCAGCCCGGCCATTCCGGATGTTGCGGCGCGGGTGTCTGTCCCGCTCCGATCAGGCCGGCTGCCCGCATTCGTTCGATGCGTTTCTCACGGATCCCGTCATAACCGGCGTCATAGACACCCTCGTACCTGTCGACATATTCCTGCGGCGCCTGCAGCGGCCAATGGGGCGCGGTGTAGGCGGCGTAACCAAAGAACGGTTTGCCGTCGGCACGATTTTTTTCGATGTACTCAATCATCTTGTCGGTGAAATAGTCGGAAGAGTAAAAATCATCGGGCAGCGCCTGTAACTGCTCCCTGCCTTCCCCCCAGTAAGCATCTTCGCCGTATTCGGTTATGCCCCGCATATCGGAAAAGTGGCTCGCGCCGCCGAATTTCAGCCAGAAAGCCTCCTCGAAGCCGCGGTCCAGGGGGTAGTAGCCATCTTCATAGCCCAACTGCCACTTGCCGGACATGTAGGTGTGATAACCGGCCTCCTTCAGCAGTCTCACGAAAGTGACAATGTCCTTGTTCAGGAACCCCTCGTAGCCGGGCTTGCCCTTCTGCTGCTCCGACCACAGGCCGTTCATGGCGCCGAGGCCGGCGCGATGGGCGTCGGTACCGGACATCAGCATCGCCCGGGTGGGTGAGCAGGTGGGCGCCACGTGGAAGTTGGTCAGCATCCTGCCGGCGCCGGCCAGCGCATCAAGGTTCGGGGTGCTGATCTCGCCACCGAATACGCCCAGGTCGGAATAGCCCAGGTCATCCGCAATGATCAGCAGAATATTGGGGCGCGGATCAGTCTTACCTGCTCCGGCCTGGTCTGAACAGGCAGACAGACCCAGCAAACCTGCGGCAATCAGTAAACTGGTCAATATACGCATTTAAAATTTCTCGTAACTACTCACCCCCACTCGTCCTTCCTGCACTTCTCCTCGTTCGTCTCCCGCGCTCCCCTCGTCATTCAGAACAGGCAGACAGACCCAGCAAACCTGCGGCAATCAGTAAACTGGTCAATATACGCATTTAAAATTTCTCGTAACTACTCACCCCCACTCGTCCTTCCTGCACTTCTCCTCGTTCGTCTCCCGCGCTCCCCTCGTCATTCCCGCGCAGGCGGGAATCCAGTCTGTTAAACGCGCAGGCGGGAATCCAGTCTGTTAAACGGGTCGCTTGCGACACCTTATAAGGTGTCCCTTCGGGACGTTGTTTTCACTGGATTCCCGCCTGCGCGGGAATGACGAGGGGGGACGGGGGGCGCGGGAATGACGACGGGAGCGCGGGACGAACAGGGGGGTGAGTAGTTACAATTTCTCTTTTGACATGAATGGGGACACGCTTAAGCCCCTGTTTACAAGGGGACGGACCCCTGCCTACAACATGCGGGGGCAGGCTTAAGTCCGTCCCCGGACAAATGGGGACAGAATTTAATTCTGTCCCCTCTTTCAGCTCAACTGCGGCATGACATTCGCGGCAAACCGTTCCAGCGAACGCATTTCCTCGTCGTGTCCGATATCCCCGAATGCGGGTTGCAGCGCCAGGTAGTTCACGCCGGTAATCTCCACTTGCCGGGCAAGCGCATCGGCCACCCTGGACGCGCTGCCGTGGACGATCATGCCGATTTCCCCGGCCGTTTCAAACCGGGATATGGGACCCAGGTGCGGGGCTTCAATATTCTTTTCCACCCATAACTTGTGCAGTTTGGCGAACCAGTCGTTATAGGCCTGGCGCGCCACTGCTTCCGCCTTCCGCTCATCCTCATTCACGTACAGCATGCGCCAGGCGCCGACGAAAGGCTGCTCCGGCGCTCCCGGCGGGCGCAGCGGGTTGTCCCGGCTTGCGAGCCACTCGGCGCGGTAGTTTTCACTGGTCTGGCGTATGAGATCAGTAGAACCCAGGGAAATCGTATGCATGCCGCGCTTCGCCGCCTCGGCCTGCCCACCGGGAGACATTGAAGCGCTCCACAGCGGCAGCGGGGACTGTACCGTTTGCAGGACCATGGGCACGTCCTCGTAGCGGTAGTGCTTGCCCTTGAAGCTCAGCTCCGAGCAGCTCAGTCCCTTGATGATCAGGTCAACGCCCTCGATAAACATTTCCACGGCAGAATCCGGCTCCACGCCGAAGAACGAGACCTCAATTGGTGACACGCCTCGGCCCAGGCCGACTTCCAGGCGGCCGTTGCTGAGATGGTCCAGCATGCAGATTTCTTCGACCAGGCGCAAGGGGATATACAGCGGGACCAGGTAAACCAGGGGACCGAAACGTATAGTGGATGTTGCTTGCGCCAGCGCCGCCAGGAAAATGCCGGGAGACGGCGCCGCGCCCAGGGGCGTGCCGTGGTGTTCCGCCAGGTGATAGCCCCTGAAACCCGCGGCTTCCGCCGCCTGTGCCACTCTTATCCTTTCGGCATAAGTCTTGTTCAACGACTCGGCCCTCATATCCAGGTGGTCGAAAATACCGAATTCTATTGCCATGTTTTTATTGTCCCGAATCGATGCTTTGCACCGCATTGTACTATCAATACCTTACAAGGATAAACAATGCATAAGAGTTCCAGGGAGACAACTCTTAATCCTGGCCCGACATTCAGAACCACCAAAGTATTGTGTCCCCGGAACTCCCCATGTATCCTTGTCAGCCTTTTCAGATTTGACAAAGAGACAGTGCATGAAAATTCTGGTCCCGATAAAACGCGTCGTCGATTACAACGTCCGCATCCGGGTGAAAAAAGACGGCAGCGGCGTGGAAACGGCCAACGTGAAGATGTCCATGAACCCGTTCTGCGAGATCTCGGTGGAAGAGGCGGTACGGATTGTGGAGGCCGGCAAGGCGGATGAGATCGTGGTGGTGACTATCGGCGGACGCCAGTGCCAGGATATCCTGCGCACCGCCCTGGCGATGGGCGCCGACCGGGCCATATTGATTGAGACGGACGTGGCGGTACAACCCCTGGCCATAGCCAAACTGCTGAAAGCGATTGTTGAAAGAGAGGAACCGGGACTCATCATCACCGGGAAGCAGGCCATTGACGATGACAACAACCAGACCGGGCAGATGCTCTCAGCCCTGCTGGGTTGGCCCCAGGCCACGTTCGCATCGGATATCGGATTTTCCGGTGACGGCATCCGGGTCGCCCGGGAGGTGGACGACGGCATTGAGACCGTGGACGTGAAACTGCCGGCTGTGGTTACCACCGACCTGCGCCTGAACGAACCCAGGTACGTGAAGCTGCCGAACATCATGAAAGCCAAGAAAAAGCCGCTTGACGTGATGACGCCGGATGACCTGGGCATAGACGTGACCCCCAGCATAGAGGTTCTGCACGTCGCGGATCCCCCGGCCCGTTCGGCCGGAGTCAGGGTTTCGGACGTGCAGGAACTCGTCGATAAACTGCATAACGAAGCGAAGGTGATATGAGATGGGCATCCTGGTTATAGCGGAGCACGACAATCACGCCATCAGGGGGGCCACCCTCAACACCATGGGCGCGGCCGTGCAACTGGGTGACGATATAACACTGCTGGTTGCGGGCAGCAATTGCAGGGCGGCGGCCGATGCCGGCGCCGGCATCGCCGGGGTAACCCGTGTGCTGCACGCCGATGCGCCGCACTATGATCACGGCCTGGCGGAGGAACTGGCGCCGCTGGCGGCCGCCTGCAGCGAAGGCATGACCCACGTCCTGGCGCCTGCGAATACGTTCGGTAAAAACCTGATGCCGCGGGTGGCGGCCCTGCTTGACGCGGGCATGATCGCCGACATTGTCCGGATTGAAGCTGCCGATACCTTCGTGCGCCCCATCTATGCGGGCAACGCCATGGCCACTGTAAAAAGCAACGACGCGGTCAAGGTCATTACCGCCCGCGCCACGAATTTTGACGCCGTGGAGGCCGAGGGCGGCGCGGCCCCGGTCGAGACTGCCGGCGACATCACCGGGCCGGCCGGGTTGTCCGGTTTCATCAGCCTGGACAGCCCCGAATCGGAACGGCCCGAACTTACCAGCGCAAAGGTCATCCTGTCCGGCGGGCGCGGTTTCGGCAGCGGCGAGAACTTCCGCATGCTGGAAGACGTGGCCGACAAGCTGGGCGCAGCCATCGGCGCATCACGCGCTGCGGTTGACGCGGGCTACGTATCGAACGATTACCAGGTGGGCCAGACCGGCAAGATCGTCGCGCCCGACCTGTATATCGCGGTGGGCATTTCCGGCGCCATTCAGCATCTCGCCGGCATGAAGGAAAGCAAGGTGATCGTCGCCATCAACAAGGACGAGGAAGCGCCCATCTTCGAAGTCGCCGATTACGGCCTGGTCGCGGACCTGTTCCAGGCCCTGCCGGAACTCTCCGCCGCGCTGGACAAGCTGGACTAATCGGCATATTGCAAGGGACCGGGGGACGGACTTAAGCATGGCCCCGCATGTTGTCAGCGGGGGTCCGTCCCCGAATGGCTGAACCAGGACTTAAGCCCGTCCCTAACGCATAATGGAACGTCAACACCATCCTTACCTGGCGGCGGCATACATGCTCTTGGCGACGGTCTTCTTCTGCCTGTCCGACGTATTGGGCAAATGGTTGACGGAAACCTACCCGGTGGTACAGGTGACCTGGCTGAGATACGTTGTCGGCATTACCGCCCTGTTTACCATCATTGCCGCCACTTCCAACCTGGACAAACTGAAAACCAGGCGACCGCTGTGGCATGGAATACGCAGCGTGGCCAGCGCGTGCATGGTGTTCTTCATTTTCTACGGCCTGAAACACATCCCACTGGCTGAATTTGTTTCATTGACCTTCTCAATTCCTTTTTTCGTCGCCCTGTTCTCTCCCTGGTTACTGAAGGAAAAAGTCTCGCGACAGTCCTGGCTTGCCATCGGGGCAGGTTTTATCGGAGTCATGTTCATATTGAGGCCGACCCCCGACCATTTTCATATCGCCCACCTGACGACCCTGGCGCTGGCGTTCATGGCCGGCCTGATGTTTATCAGCGCCAGGTACCTGTCTTCGACTGAGAACAGGTGGTCGCTAAATTTTTACCTGTCTGTCGCCGGTATCATCCTGTTTGGTTACTGGGCGCTGGGCGGCTGGGTTAAACCGGACCTGACAGGCGCGGTCATGTTTGTTGCGCTGGGAATATCACAGACAGCCGCGCTGGCCTGTTTTATTGAAGCATCGAGGCTGGAGCCTCCATCCGCTATCGCCCCCCTGGACTATATACGTTTAATCTGGACGATCATCGCCGGCTACGTCATCTGGCAGGAAATCCCGGATCAATACACCTGGACCGGGATCGTCATCATCGTCGCCAGCGGCATCTACATCGTGCGCCACGGCTACGTGAGCAGGACGGAGCATCTTTAAAGTAACCTGCGCTACTATAGCCATAATTATTTGCCTTTGACTAATTAGCCATTTATGGATAATATTGGCTAATGGCTGGAAATCATTGGCACTTCCCACGGTCGGAGTTGGCAGAGACAACCCTGAACCTGATAGTAAACGGTCCAACCAACGCGACCACGATGTTTGGTCCCCGCCGGATGGGTAAAACGGAATTCCTGCGTGACGACCTCGGTCCGCTTGCGGAGAAAAGAGGACACCGGGTAATTTACATTAATTTCTGGCAATCCAAACTGTCCCCTCTTGCCGTTCTGTTAAACGAACTCGAGAACGGATTGACCAGGACTTCGTTTGCGGAAAAATTAAGGCGCGCCACGGAGAGAGTATCACCAAAACTGAAACTGTCAGGGTCATTATACGGAGCGAAGCTTGAGGGTGAAGTCGATCTTACGAGGCTTCAGGGAGAAGCGCCGACGGAACTTTTACTCTACCTGGATGATCTCTTGCGACGCGTCGGAGGGAAGAAGAAACGAACACTGATTTTTTTCGACGAAGTACAAGAGCTGGCGCGGGCTCCTGAAAATGACAGCCTGGTTGCGGCATTACGCACCGGCCTCGACAAACAAAAGAACGGTATAGGTGTCGTGTTCACCGGCTCTTCCAGGGCTGGTCTTGCAGCCATGTTCTCTGACCGGGAGGCGCCATTCTTCCATTTTGCGACCCAGGTGGATTTACCATCATTTGGCGACGATTTTGTCGAGTACCTGCTGAATGCATTTGCCGCGGCAACAAAGCGGGGACTTGATCGCGGCCTGGCCGTTGAAGCGTTCAGGAAACTGCATAAAAATCCGTATTTTTTCCAGGGGTTGCTGGAAATAATGCTCTATAACGGCAGCTTGAGTATCCCGGAAGCTCTGGAACAACAACGCAGTCGAATAAAAACTGAGCTTCAATATCCTGAAAAATGGCTGTCGCTGACGCCTGTTCAACGCGCCTGCATCCTGATGGTTGCGCAAGGTGAAAAACCGTTTACAAAGCAAACACGTGAAAAAACAGGACGCCTGCTCAACGAAAACACGCCCAGCTCGGGCCGGGTCCAGGCTGCACTGCGCAAACTTCAGCGGGATGGTCTCATTGATCATTGGCAAGGTGAATGGATGATTGATGACGTGGAGTTTGCCAGGTGGATTTGTACGCGTGAAAAAGATATTTGACCAGTTGTTGAACACTCCAGATATACGTTTATACATCAATGGCCCTGAAAAAATCCCAACTCTACTCATCACTCTGGCAAAGTTGCGATGAGTTGCGCGGCGGCATGGATGCCTCGCAATACAAGGATTACATCCTGACGCTGTTGTTTATGAAATATGTGTCGGACAAGCGCGCCGGCGACCCCGATGCGCTGATTGAAGTGCCTGATGGGGGCGGTTTCGCCGACATGGCGGAGCTCAGGGGCGACAAGGAAATCGGTGACAAGATTAACAAGATCATCGGACGGCTTGCAAAGGCCAACGATCTTAAAGGCGTCATCGACCAGGCCGACTTCAACGACGAGAGCAAGCTGGGCGCCGGAAAGGAGATGCAGGATCGGCTCTCCAAACTGGTCGCCATCTTCGAGCACCTCGACTTCCGCGCCAACCGCACGGAGGGCGACGACCTGCTTGGCGACGCCTACGAATACCTGATGCGGCACTTCGCAACCGAGTCCGGCAAGAGCAAGGGACAGTTCTACACGCCGGCCGAGGTCTCGCGCATCATGGCCCAAGTGGTCGGCATCGGCCCCGACACCCGCGCGGACCAGACCATCTACGATCCGACCTGCGGCTCCGGTTCACTGTTGCTCAAGGCCGCTGACGAGGCGCCGGGGGGCATCACCATCTATGGCCAGGAGATGGACAATGCCACCTGGGCGCTGGCGCGCATGAACCTGATCCTGCACGACCAAGAGACCGCGGAAGTGTGGCGCGGCAACACGCTGGCCGCGCCGTATTTCAAAAACCGAAACGGTGGCGGCCTCAAGACCTTCGATTTCGCCGTCGCCAATCCGCCCTTCTCGGCCAAGGCCTGGTCCAACGGCCTTAACCCGCATGAAGACCAATACCAGCGTTTCGAATACGGCATTCCACCGGCAAAGAACGGCGATTACGCCTTTCTCCTGCACCTCATCAAGTCACTCAGAAGCAACGGCAAGGGCGCGATCATCCTCCCCCACGGCGTACTGTTTCGCGGCAACAGGGAGGCCGATATCCGCAAAAACCTCATCCGGCGCGGCTTCATCAAAGGCATCATCGGCCTGCCCGCCAACCTGTTCTACGGCACCGGCATCCCTGCCTGCATCCTGGTCATCGACAAGGAGAACGCCCACGCCCGCACCGGCATCTTTATGATCGACGCCAGCCGCGGTTTCATAAAAGATGGCAACAAGAACCGCCTGCGCGCGCAGGACATACACCGCATCGTGGACGTATTCAACAGGCAGACCGAGATGCCGCGCTACGCCCGCATGGTGCCGGTGGCCGAGATTGCCAGCCCCGCAAACGACTACAACCTGAATATCCCGCGCTACATCAATTCCAGCGAACCGGAAGACCTGCACGACCTAGACGCCCACCTGAAGGGCGGGATCCCCGATTATGACCTTGATGCCTTGGGCGCTTACTGGAACGTTTTTCCCACGCTACGCCAAACGCTGTTTTCGAATGACGGGCGCGCCGGTTACAGTGAAAGCCGTATCGAAACCTCACAAATCAAGGCGGCAATCCTCGACCATGACGAGTTCAATACGTTTGAACGGCAGGTCACGACGACCCTCAACGCGTGGCGAGAGGCGCACGAACCCACCCTCAAGGGAATACAGGAAGGCGCCAACCCCAAGGCGATCATCCGTCGTCTGTCGGAAAACCTGCTTACGCGTTTCTCTGATTTGCCCCTGCTTGACGCATACAACGTGTACCAACGGCTGATGGATTACTGGGATGAGACGATGCAGGACGACCTGTACCTGGTAGCCGCCGACGGCTGGACCGGCGCCGCCAGGCCGCGCGGTATCGTCGAAAACAAGGAAAAGAATCTGAAAGAGACACCGGACCTGGTCGTCAAACGGAAGAAGTACAAAACGGACCTGATACCCCCGCCCCTGGTCGTTGAGCTCTGCTTTTCTGCCGAACGCACGGCCCTGGAGGCGTTGCAAACTACCCGTGAAACCGCTGCCCGGGAACTGGAGGAATTCATCGAAGAGCACAGCGCTGAGGAGGGCCTGCTAGGAGAAGCGCTTAACGACAAAGGCAAAGTGACCAAAGCCGGCGTGATACAACGCCTCAAAGCCATTGGAAACGAGCCGGAGAGCAAAGATGAAAGCGAGGTTTTAACAAAATGCCTGGCACTGATTGCAGCTGAGACAAAGGCGGACAAGGCTGTGAAAGAGACCGAAACCGCGCTGGACGAACAAACGCTGGCCCGTTACGTGACACTCACCGAAACCGAAATCAAATCGCTGGTAGTCGAAGACAAGTGGTTTGCCAGTATCCAAACTGCCATTGAGGGGGAAATGCAGCGTATCACCCGGCAGCTTACCGGACGGGTCAGGGAACTGGAAGAACGTTATGCCAGCCCGTTGCCGGAGTTGGAGCGCGAGGTGGAGGGGTACAGCGGAAAGGTTGAGGGACATCTTAAAAAGATGGGGGTTCCGCTATGAGAGAAGTCCCCGACGGTTACAAGCGAACTGTGGTGGGGGTGATTCCACAGGACTGGCGTGTTGAGGTGCTATCCTCAGTTGCGAACGTAAAAACCGGTCCGTTCGGGTCTGCGCTGCATGAACGCGATTATGTTGATGATGGCACACCGATAATTACAGTCGAACACCTAAGTGAGCATGGCATTGCCCACTATGGACTCCCTCTGGTATCTGACGCGGACAGATCTCGATTAAGAAGCTACGGACTTCGTGCGGGCGACATAGTTTTTAGTCGAGTAGGTTCAGTAGATCGCAATTCGCTCGTAAGTAAAAAGGAAGATGGCTGGCTGTTCTCAGGTCGTCTGCTGAGGATAAGAACATCAGACAGATCTGTACATCCTCCCTATCTTAGCTATCATTTCCACTCGGAACAGTTTAAAAAACGAATTCGTAGTGTTGCTGTTGGCCAAACCATGGCCTCGCTCAATACGCAGATATTAAAAGAAGTCTGCGTTGTGTTACCCACTCCTCCAGAACAACGCGCCATTGCCGAGGCATTGTCGGACGTGGATGGTTCGATTAAATCATCAGAGGCATTGATCGCAAAGAAGATGGCCATCAAGCAGGCTGCCATGCAGCAACTCCTCACCGGCAAGACCCGCCTGCCGGGGTTTAGCGGAGCGTGGGAGAAGAAGCGATTGGGCGATACTTTCACGTACCTACCCACCGCGAATAATCCGCGTGCCGACCTCCGCGAATACGGACAAATAGATTATATCCACTACGGTGATGTTCATGCTTATACTCAACCTGTACTGAATTGTGAATACTATGACCTTCCGCGTATTGACAAGAGACGCGTTGATAATGCCGCCTATCTACAGGATGGAGACCTCATAATGGTCGATGCATCGGAGGACTTGGTAGGCGTTGGCAAGAGCATTGAAGTAGAAGGGGTTGCGGGAAAAACTGTCGTTGCAGGTCTACACACGATCCTATGCCGGGGTAATCCAGATTACTGGGCAGTAGGATTCAAGGCATATCTACAATTTATCCCGTCGTTTAAGTCGGCCCTTACTCGTATGGCTACAGGCATTTCCGTATACTCCATCTCTAAGAAACAACTGGCAGATATAGAAATCGCACTACCGCCAATTTTAGAGCAAGAAGCGATAGTCTCCGTCCTCTCCGACATGGACACCGAAATTGCATCCTTGAAACAACGCTTGGATAAGACCCACGCTGTCAAGCAAGGTATGATGCAGCAACTGCTTACTGGAAAGGTCCGGCTGTTAAACCAACTGGCATAATGGAGAATTCGGCGTGTTGAATATCTTCGCTAAATGCCTTCTGGTATCAACGTCTTTGTCTCCAGTTTTAGGCACCGTAGCCATCAATCAGTATGAGCGTGGCGAGCCATGGACTACCTGGGTTGTGTTGATTGTGATTGCATTTCTTCTGATAGGTCTCTGCCACTCGTTGCTAAGATATGCAAGATGTAATGCACAAAAGCATTCGTTGTATATCCAGGAATTTGAGCGTAAAGATCAAGAGATGCTGGCATTTCTGTTTATCTATCTACTGCCGATACTTCGATCTGATCCCTCGACTTTTGTTAATGAGTGGCTGACGAGTATTTTTGTTCTGGTGATCGTCATACTGGCAATTGCACATGCTGGCGCCTTTCATTTTAATCCGGTCATGCGATTATTAGGTTACCGTTTTTATGCCGTCAAAAATCGTCACGGGGTATCCAATCTTCTAATCAGCAAAAAAGATATACGTCAACCCAGGAACGAAATTCAAACAGTGAGTCTTGCTTGGAATGTTTATCTATACATAGGAGATTCTAATGCTTGAGAATTTTCATCTTGCAGCGATCATTAGACGAAAATCTCAAATGCGTCTGTGGCAAATCCCGCTCCATCAAGGGTTACAAGATAGCCTCTCACAAAGCTGGGGAACCCAATACAAAAAATTCGTTGAAAATATTGAGGAGATCGATTTTGACCCCGGTTATCAGCCAGATGAACACCAGCGTTTTGGCATTGACGAGTTCGAACTACCAGACTGGCTAGTGGAAGAAAATAGTCAAACCATCCACGGGCTAGAGGCAATCACCCGAAATAAAGAGTTGATAAATTCCATTAAAGGTATCGTGGCCTTTGCCCGCAATGATCAGGGTGAGGAGTTGATGCTGTTTCAGAACTTTACCCGTTCTCAGGTGATCCGGCCGGGTCGATTTTTGTTACTTCAACACGACACTTACATGGGTATAGAGAATCCTGGGCTGACACTTGCGGATAAGTTGAGTGCCGTCTATTCATCAGCAGACAAAAAACTGTTTTTTCACAATTTACGGACAGTAAACACTTATCTGCCGATATCTGACTTCTATGAAGAGGTATCTGAAGAACAGATTCGGGAAGTACTTAAGCATGATCTTCTTGCTCCTGAAGACCCAGATACGATAGCAGTTGGTGCTAATCAATGGTTTCGTAAGCGGTTCGCTATACTAAAGGCCTCCGGTGTGCTTGATAATTACACCGCGAAAGAAATTCGAGAGCGTTCCGATGACTATGATGTTTCTATTGCAATTAAACAAAACAAGATCATCTTTCCCTCTGACAAAGCTGCGGCGAAGAAGCTCCTGCAATTTCTCAATGAAGAGATCTTTCGAGGCGCTATTACAGAAACCCTCTACGAGACTAACTCTAAAAGACAAGCCGATTAAATGACCCCTCTCCGTATCTTCATCAGCAGCGTCCAGTCGGAATTTGCCCAGGAACGCAAGGCGTTGAGCGAATACATGCATGGCGACCCGCTGATGCGGCGGTTTTTTGATGTGTTCTTGTTCGAGGATGCGCCTGCATCTGACAGGCAACCGGGAGAGCTTTACCTGGGCGAGGTTGAAAGCTGTGATCTTTATGTAGGGCTGTTCGGAAATGACTACGGCAATGAGGATGAAGATGGGATATCACCTACGGAGCGGGAGTTTGATCATGCGACTGCGCTTGGGAGGCATCGTCTGATTTTTGTGAAAGGGACAGACGATACTGTTCGACATCCAAAGATGCTGACGCTGGTTAAGAAGGCCCAGTCCGGACTGATCCGTAAACGATTCAACTCGGCGGAAGAACTGGTGGCTGGGCTTTATGCTGCGTTGGTGGAGTATCTGGAAACCAAAGATATGATACGTTTTGGGCCGTTCGATGCAGCGCCTTGCAGCGATGCGGAACTGGATGATCTCGATGTTGACCGCATGACTGGATTTATCCGCAGGGCGCGCGGGGCAAGACAGCTTCCATTGGACGAAGATACCGCGCCGGAAGCATTACTGAAACACCTGGACCTGTTAAATAAAGGGCGGTTGACGAATGCGGCAATCCTGTTATTCGGCAAAGCACCGCAGCGGTTTTTGCTCTCCTCCGAAATCAAATGCGCTCATTTCCACGGAACAGAAGTAGCCAAACCAATCCCGTCCTACCAAGTGTACAAAGGCACGGTGTTCGATCTGGTTGACCAGGCTGCAGACTTCGTATTAAGCAAGATTAACCGGTGGATAGGCACGCGGGCGGAGAGTGTTCAGGCTCCCCGAATCTATGAAATTCCGGAGGAAGTCATCACCGAGGCGATTGTCAACGCGGTGGTTCATCGCGACTATACGGACAACGGCAGTGTTCAGGTTATGCTCTTTGCGGACCGCCTGGAAGTCTGGAATCCCGGCCGTCTTCCACCGCCCCTGACACTAGAGGAACTGCGTGTTCCGCACCGGTCTGTGCCTGGCAACCCCTTGCTTGCGAACGCCATGTATCTTGCCGAATACATAGAGCGGATGGGAACAGGAACGCTGGATATGATTCGGCGCTGCGCAGACGCGGGATTGCCGGAACCGGAGTTCGAAGTTGCCGGAAGTTTTGTGACGAGGATCCGGCGTGCAGCACTCGCCGGACAGCCAAAGTCAGGGCCAGACTCGCAGCCAGAGTCACAAACAAGGCAAGTCGCCAGCGAACCAGAGCTTCAGCAACCTGTTAAACCGGAGGCCACCCCCGAAGCTACCCCCGAAGTCACCCCCGAAGCTACCCCCGAAGTCACCCCCGAAGTCATTCGATTCTTAGCAGTGATGGAAAGCGCAATGAGTCGCCAGGAAATCCAGGCTAAATTGGACCTCAAGGATGAAAAACACTTCCGTGAGTTCTACCAGCAACCTGCTGTTGCCGGAGGTTTGATTGAGATGACTATCTCTGATAAGCGGACAAGTCCTTTGCAGAAGTACCAGCTCACAGATAAGGGACGTGCTCTACTCGCGAACCTGAAGTCGAGGTCAGAAGAGTCATGAGCGCGGTTGGTCAGAGAGAGAAACAGGCGCAACAACGCGTGGTCGAATTCTGTAAGGACACGCTCGGCTATTCATACCTTGGAGACTGGACCAGTCGTCCCGATAACAGCAACGTTGAAAGGGAAATACTTGCCGATTGGTTGAGCCGCCAAGGCCATAACGACAGAATCATCGACAAAGTACTGCACGAACTGGAAAAGGCAGTTGCGCTCGGTGGCAGCAAGACACTCTATGACGCCAATAAACAGGTTTACGGTCTGTTCCGCTACGGCGTTAAGGTTTTACCGGAGGTGGGTGAGCAACACCTTACAGCCTGGTTGATCGACTGGAATAATCCCAACAAGAACGAGTTCGCAATCGCCGAAGAAGTAACTGTTACCGGCAAAAACACAAAACGCCCCGATGTCGTACTGTACGTTAACGGTATTGCTCTGGGTGTACTGGAACTTAAACGTTCCATAGTCTCAGTAACCGAAGGAATCCGGCAGAACCTCGACAACCAGAAAAAGGAGTTCATACAGCCGTTTTTCTCAACCGTACAACTCATACTGGCGGGAAACGAAACCGAGGGACTGCGTTACGGCATGATTAAAACACCGGAGAAGTACTGGTTGCGCTGGAAAGAAGCCGGCGCCCATACAACCGCCGATGATAATCCGTTACTCCGGGAACTGGGCCAATTATGTAATAAAGAGCGAATGCTCGAGATCATTCATGATTTCATCGTCTTCGATGCAGGTATCAAAAAGAGCTGCCGGCATAATCAATACTTCGGAGTGAGGGCGGCCCAGGAACATGTGAAACGCAGAGAAGGCGGCATCATCTGGCACACCCAAGGCAGCGGCAAGAGCCTGACTATGGTCTGGCTGGCAAAGTGGATTCGCGAAAATGTCACAGATGCCCGAGTACTGCTTATTACTGATCGAACCGAATTGGACGAGCAACTCGAAGGAACTTTCCTGGGCGTAAGTGAGGATATTTACCGCACGGAAAGCGGCGGCGACTTAGTGGATGTTCTCAATACCAGCGACGAGTGGCTGATCTGTTCTCTGGTCCAAAAATTCGGAGCGTCAGAGGATGGCGATATCGATGCATTCATTAAGGACATACGCAGTCACCTGCCCAGAGATTTTTACGCCAAAGGTGAGCTCTTTGTTTTCGTGGACGAATGTCATCGAACCCAATCCGGCAAGCTCCACGATGCAATGAAAGAACTGTTGCCGGGGGCCATGCTGATCGGTTTTACAGGGACGCCCCTGCTCAAGGATGACAAGAAACGTAGTATTGAGACTTTCGGGCCCTATATCCATACCTATAAATACGATGAGGCAGTAAATGATGGTGTAGTGCTCGACTTGCGCTACGAGGCACGAGACATTGACCAGGACATCGTTTCGCCGGACAAAATCGATCAATGGTTTGATCTGAAAACCAAA
Source organism: Gammaproteobacteria bacterium (assembly GCA_965204045.1). Classification (GTDB taxonomy): domain Bacteria; phylum Pseudomonadota; class Gammaproteobacteria; order Eutrophobiales; family Eutrophobiaceae; genus JAAXHV01. The sequence continues at coordinate 808,491 of CBDBDW010000002.1, read as the reverse complement.
GCCTTGACCGATGTGGCGAAGGCCCAACTCAGGCAACGTTGGGGCACCATGCAGAAAGTGCTGAGTTCACAGGACCGCCTGCAGAAGATCGTGGCTGATGTCCTTCTCGATATGGAAAGATGCGACCGTCTGAAGAGTGGTCGAGGCAACGCGATGCTTGTATCCGGTAGCATTTATTCCGCTTGCCGTATCTTCGAGATGTTTCAGCAACATGGATTGGAGGGAAAATCCGCAATCGTGACCTCCTACAGACCATCTCCATCCGATATCAAAGGGGAGGAAACCGGTGAGGGACTCACGGAAAAGCTGCGGCAGTACGAAATCTATCGAAAGATGCTTGCGTCACATTTCGACGAACCTGAAGAAACGGCGATGCACAAAGTCCGGAAATTCGAAAAAGATGTAAAGAAACGCTTCGTCAAAGAACCTGGCCGGATGAAGCTCTTGATCGTCGTGGATAAGTTGTTGACCGGTTTTGACGCTCCACCTGCGACCTATCTCTATATCGACAAGCACATGCAGGATCATGGACTGTTCCAGGCCATCTGTAGAGTTAATCGCCTTGATGGCGAGGACAAGGAATATGGTTATGTCATCGACTATAAGGATCTGTTTCGGTCTCTGGAGCAATCGATTAAGGACTACACCGGAGAAGCGTTTGAAGGATACGACAGGGAGGATGTAGAAGGCTTACTGAAAAACAGACTGGAGCAGGGGCGAAATCGACTGGAACAGGCGCGGGAAGCTATCAAGGCACTGTGCGAACCCGTCAATCGACCTTGCGACACAGCTGACTACCTGAGGTTCTTCTGCACAACCGGTAACGCTAACGTCGAACAATTAAAAGCCAATGAACCAAAACGCGCGGCGCTTTACAAGTTAGCTACAGCTTACCTGCGCTCCTACGCCAACGTGGCCAATGAAATGATTGAAGCCGGTTACAACGACGCAGAAATACGGGAAATCAAGGCTGAGGTTGACCACTATGAGAAAGCGCGTCAAGAGGTCAAGCTCGCAAGCGGCGACTATATCGACATGAAGCTATACGAACCGGCCATGCGTCACCTTCTCGATACTTATATTCGTGCCGAGGATAGCGAACAATTGTCGGTACTTGATGATATGACACTCATAGAGTTAATTGTCGAGCGTGGCGAATCTGCGGTCGGTTCGTTGCCCGATGGAATCCGCAATAACCGTGAAGCAGTTGCTGCTACGGTCGAAAATAATCTTCGAAGACTTATCGTAGACGAAATGGCTGTCAATCCAAAGTATTATACCGAGATGTCAAAATTGCTGGATGCCCTAATCCATCAACGCAAAGAAGAGGCTATCGAATATAAGAAATATCTGGCAAGAATCGTTGAATTAACAAAGGAAGCCACACATCCAAAGACCACGCGCTACCCGTATGCAATAAACAGCGCTGCCCGCCGTGCACTGTATGACAACTTAAAGGAACATGCATACAAACTGGAAGAACAGTTACTGAAAAATAAAGCGGCAGATACCGCTGCCGATACAGCCGAAACTATCGCCTTGGCTCTGGATGATGCGATATGCTCAGTGAAGAAAGCGGATTGGCGCGGCAACAAGTTCAAGGAGCGCGAGGTTCGTAATGCCATCAAGTCGGTGCTCGGGGACCATGAGGACCTTGTGGAAGAGTTTTTTGAGATAGTAAAGGCCCAGCATGACTACTGACGGGCATCACATGGATGTCTTTGGTATAGCCGTGGAAGTGGTGCGCAAGAACATCAAGCACCTCTACGTGGGCGTTTATCCGCCGGACGGCCGGGTACGGGTAAGCGCGCCGTCGCGTATCGATAAGGACGCCATCCGGTTGGCTGTTATTTCCCGATTAGGCTGGATTCGCAAAAAACAGGCGCAATTTGAACATCAGGAACGTCAATCAGAGCGGGAATACGTATCGGGGGAAAGCCACTACTTTGAAGGGCGACGTTATCGGCTGGATGTGATTGAGCAAAACAGCCCGCCCGCTGTCTTGTTGCTCAACAATACCACACTGGCGTTAAGCGTGCGCCCGGGTACTGATCGGGTTATACGGGAAAAAGCGCTGGATCGGTGGTATCGTGGACAACTGCGCGACCGCTTGCCCGTCCTTATCGATAAATGGGAACAGAAGATCGGGGTACAGGTCGCCGAGGTCCGCATAAGGAAGATGAAGACTCGCTGGGGCACATGCAACAGCCGTGCCCGCCGCATCTGGTTGAATGTTGAACTGATGAAAAAGCCTGCATCCTGTCTTGAGTATGTCGTCGTACATGAACTTGTTCACATGATTGAGCGCAAGCATAACAATCGGTTTCGTGAACTCATGGATAGATACATGCCTCAGTGGCGCAATCATCGGGATGAACTAAATCGTGCGCCCCTGGCTCATGCAAACTGGAAGTATTAGCCCGTATTTCCCTATAGCCATCTATATTTGTCTTTGACTAATTAGCCATTTATGAATAATAGTGGCTAATGAGGGGAAAAGTTCAAATAACCGCCTCGATCAGGTTCGGCCCCGGCTCTGCCAGGTAAGCGGCCAGTTGCCGGTTTAATTCATCGGTAGTCGTCACGCGGCAGGCGGGAACGCCCATGCCGTTCGCCAGGTTGACCCAGTCCAGGTCCGGGTTGTCTATGTCCATCATGGAACATGCCCTGGCGCCCGGCGCACCGGCGCCTACCCGCTGGTATTCAATGTTCAGGATGCGGTATTTGCGGTTGGCAAGGACAACGGTGGTCACGTCCAGCGATTCGCGGGCCTGGGTCCACAGCGCCTGCAGGGAATACATACCGCTGCCGTCCGCCTGCAGGCACAGCACCTTGCGGTCCGGGCAGGCCAGCGCCGCGCCGGTGGCATTGGGCAGTCCCTGGCCGATGGCGCCGCCGGTCGTGAACATCCAGTCATGGGGCTCCGTCGTGGAGGTGGCCGGTATCAGGCTCCCTCCCGAACTGATCGCCTCCTCGGCGACCACGGCATTTTCCGGCATCAGGGCGGCAACACTTAGGGCAATGGTTTCCGGTGACAATTTGCCCGCCGGCAGGGGTGGTTTTTCCAGCGGCATCAGGGTCGGGGAGACACCACCGGCGCTGAGTTCGTCGATCACCCTGGCCAGGGCGTCGACCACGTCCTCTCCTGCTGCGGCCAGGTGGTGTACCCGGCAGTCTTCGGGGACCAGGTAGCTGGGCAGGTCCGGGTAGGCAAAGAAGCTGACCGGCGGCTTGGCGCCGGCAACGACCAGGTGCCGGATACCCGTCAGCGTTTCGATAATCGCCTCGGGAAAGTACGGCAGACGCTCGATGCTGGTGCGCCCGGCGCCGCGGGTGATGCGAGAGGTAAACGTATGGGAAAAGAGCCGGGCATTTACGTGGTTGCCGATCACACTCGCCAGCCTGGCGCCCTCCTCCAGCAGGGCGTGATCGCCCAGCAGCAGCGCCGCCGGTTCCCCCGTGCGCAACGCCTCCGCCACTTCCTTCACCGTTTCATCTGCTACCTTGGGACGGGCGGGCCGGGGCGCTTTTTGACCGGGCTCAGCGGGACAGGGGTTCCAGGAACAATCCGCCGGGATGATCAAGGTCGCGATATGTCCCGGCGGCTGCATGGCGGCGGTGATTGCGTCCACGGCATCCGCCGGTATGTCCGCGGCCGTCCTGCTTTCCCTGATCCAGGCGGAAACCGGTTTTGCATAGGCGGCCACGTCCGAGGCCAGCGGCGCGTCATACTGTTTATGGCTGGTGGCATGGTCCCCGACAATGTTGACGATGGGCGAACCGGCGCGCATGGCGTTGTGTAAATTTGCCAGACCGTTGGCCAGGCCGGGACCAAGATGGAACAACGTCGCCGGCAGGTCCTCGGACATCCTGGAGTAACCGTCTGCGGCGCCGGATGCCACCCCCTCCGCCAGGCACAGCACGCAGCGCATGTCGGGCACCCGGTCCGCAGCGGCGACAAACTGCATTTCCGAGGTGCCCGGGTTGGTAAAGCAGGTGGTGATATTGTTGTTGACCAGCGTTCTTAAGAGACTTTCAGCTCCGTTCATGGTCCTGTTTTCCGGTGATTGCCAATGGCCGACAGTATATCGCCGACGGATGAATATTGTGATATATTATCGGCCAGATGATTTGAATGGGAAAGGACCCGCTTGTTATCTCATATCGGTGTTTTCCGTCTCAATCTGTTAGGAGAGTAACCATTTCTTCCAGACGCCAGCTTGCCAATGCTATACGGGCATTGAGTATGGATGCGGTTCAGCGCGCCAACTCGGGACACCCCGGCGCGCCGATGGGCATGGCGGATATCGCCGAAGTGCTGTGGAACGATTTCTTCAGGCATAACCCGGCCAATCCCGGCTGGGTGGACCGGGACCGCTTCGTGATGTCCAACGGCCACGGTTCCATGCTGTTGTATTCCATCCTGCACCTGACCGGCTACGACCTGCCCATGGAGGAATTGCGGAATTTCCGCCAGCTTCATTCGAAAACACCCGGCCACCCGGAGTACGGCTATACCCCCGGCATAGAGACCACGACCGGACCCCTGGGCCAGGGCCTGGCCAATGCAGTAGGCATGGCCATCGCCGAACGCACCCTGGCCGCGCAATTCAACCGCGCCGGCCTGGATATCGTCGACCATTACACGTATGCGTCCGTAGGCGACGGCTGCCTGATGGAGGGAATCTCCCATGAAGCCTGTTCGCTGGCGGGCACCCTGGGCCTGGGCAAGCTCATCGTCATCTACGACAGCAACCGGATCTCCATCGACGGCGAGGTGAAAGGCTGGTTTACCGAAGACGTGCCGCAGCGCTTCGACGCTTACCGGTGGCATGTCATCACCGGCGTTGACGGCCATAGCCCGGACGACGTGAGCCGGGCCATCCGCGAGGCGCAGGCGGTCACCGACAGGCCCAGCCTCATCGACTGCAAAACCATTATCGGCCTGGGTTCGCCCAACAAGCAGGGTAAGGCTTCCAGCCATGGCGCGCCCCTGGGCGCGGACGAGGTTGCGCTCGCGCGGGAAACCATCGGCTGGTCCTGGCCTGCGTTTGAAATTCCCGCAGAAATCTACCGGGGCTGGGACGCCCGGCAACGGGGCGCGGAGTTCGAAGCGGAATGGAATGAGAAATTTTCCGCCTACGCCGAACGTTATCCGGAAGAGGCGGCCGAGTTCACGCGCCGGGTCAAGGGCGACCTGCCGGAAAACTGGCAGAAAACCAGCCGGACTTACATCGAGGCTACCCGGCAAAAAGCGGAAAGCATCGCCTCGCGCAAGGCGTCACAGAATGCCCTGAACGCCTACGGCCCCAACCTGCCGGAACTGATCGGCGGTTCTGCAGACCTGACCGGCTCCAACCTCACCCTGCGGCAGGATTCCGCGGTGATCAGCGATGCGGATGCAGGCGGCAATTACCTGTATTACGGCGTCAGGGAGTTCGCCATGGCCGCGATCAATAACGGCCTGGCCCTGCATGGGGGTTTCATTCCTTATGGCGGGACCTTCCTCATCTTTACTGAATACGCCCGCAATGCCCTGCGCATGGCGGCGCTGATGAAGCAGCGCAATATTTTCGTCCTGACCCATGATTCAATCGGCCTGGGGGAAGACGGCCCTACCCACCAGTCGGTGGAACAGGCCGCAACCCTGCGCCTGATCCCTAACATGTCGGTCTGGCGCCCCTGTGATGCGGTTGAAACCGCGGTCGCCTGGAAAGCTGCCCTGGAAAACCGGGACGGGCCCACCTCCCTGTTGCTCTCGCGGCAATCCCTGCCCGTGCTGGACAGGACCGCGCAACAGGTCGAGTCCATTGAACGCGGCGGCTATATCCTGGTGGAGCCTGAAGACGAACCCGATCTGATCATCATCGCCACCGGTTCGGAAGTCGCCATAGCCGTTGAAACCGCACGGCAACTGAACGGGAACGGCAGCGGCGTACGGGTCGTCTCCATGCCTTCGACGGATGCGTTCGACAGCCAGCCGCAGGAATACCGCGAACAGGTTTTGCCCCCTGCCTGCCGCCGGCGCATTGCCGTCGAAGCGGGCATACCCGATTACTGGCGCAAGTACGTCGGCCTGGACGGCAGGATACTGGGAGTGCCGACCTTCGGCGAGTCGGCGCCCGGCGGCGCCGTGTTCGAGCATTTCGGCATCAACGCGGAGGGGTTGATGCGGCTGGTTCAGGAAGTCTGATCACCAAAACCCGGAGTTATACATAATGACGATAAACGTAGGAATTAACGGCTACGGCAGAATTGGCAGAAACATCTTGCGGGCGCTGTACGAGAGCGGGCGCACCGACGAGGTCCGCATTGTCGCGGTCAATGACCTGGGCAATGCCGAGACCAACGCGCACCTGACCCGCTACGATACCGCCCACGGCAAGTTTCCCGGCACGGTGGAGGTGGACGGCGTTCACATGGTAGTCAACGGCGACCGGATACGCGTCCTGTCGGAACGGGACCCGGCAAAGCTGCCCTGGGGTGAACTGGGCGTGGATGTCGTCCATGAATCCACCGGGTTTTTCGCCAGCAAGGCAAAAGCCGGCGCGCACCTGGAGGGCGGCGCGAAAAAAGTCATCATCTCCGCGCCCGGCGGCAAGGACGTGGATGCGACCATCGTCTACGGCGTCAACCACGGCGTCCTGAAGAAAACGGATACCGTCATCTCCAATGCCTCCTGCACGACCAACTGCCTGGCCCCGGTGGTCAAGGTGCTGCATGATCACATAGGCGTGGTAAACGGGATAATGACTACGATCCACGCGTACACCAACGACCAGGTACTGAGCGACGTGTACCACACCGACCTGCGGCGCGCCCGTTCCGCGACGTTATCCATGATTCCGACCAAAACCGGCGCGGCGGCGGCAGTCGGCCTGGTGCTGCCGGAACTCAACGGCAAGCTGGACGGCTATGCGGTGCGCGTGCCGACCATCAACGTCTCCGTGGTGGACCTGTCTTTCCAGGCCGCGCGCGCGACCTCCCACGAGGAGATCGACGGACTCATGCAGGCCGCGGCGGATGGTCCCCTGAACGGCATCCTGGCCTGCAACCGGGCGCCCCTGGTTTCCATCGACTTCAACCACGACCCGGCATCGGCGACCTATGATGCCTCGCTGACCAAGGTCATCGAGGGCACAACGGTAAAGGTGGTCGCCTGGTACGATAATGAATGGGGGTTTTCCAACCGCATGCTCGATACGACCATTGCCCTGGTAAACGCCGCATAACAGGTTTGAGTTTTGTCTTCCGGATTACTCATGTACTCGTCATGCCGGGCTTGACCCGGCATCCAGTCGATTATCGTGTCGCAGGAGCAGGCTCCTGCGACTCTTTGTTTCACTGGATTCCTGCCCCCTGCCTACAACATGCAGGGGCATGCTTCGCAGGAATGACGAACGCGGTGTCAGCGACGTAGAACCATGAGCGTTGGGTTCATTACCCTGGATGACCTTGATCCGGCAAACAAGCGAGTCCTGATACGCGCCGATTTCAACGTGCCCGTAAGCGGCGGCGTCATTCAGGACGACACGCGCATCCGTGCCTGCCTGCCCACCCTGGAGCGTTTGCTTGCCGCGCCTGCCGCCATTATCCTGGTCTCGCACCTGGGACGTCCGAAAGAAGGACGATATGATGATGAATTCAGCCTGGCCCCGGTCGCCGGGCATGTTTCCACCCTGCTGAACCGGGAGGTACGCCTGGCGTCCGACTGGGAACAGGGAGTTTCGATACGGCCCGGAGAAGTGGTGATGCTGGAGAATATCCGGTTCATGCCGGGAGAGACGAAAAACAGCGACGGGCTTGCCCGGAGCCTGGCCGGCCTGTGTGATATCTACGTGAATGATGCTTTTGCCACGGCGCATCGCGCCCAGGCTTCGACCCACGGCGTGGCCAGGTATGCCCCCGCCGCCTGCGCAGGACCCTTGCTGGTGGCTGAAATAGAGACACTCACAAAAGCCCTGGAACGGCCCGGGCGCCCCATGACCGCGATCGTCGGCGGGGCAAAGGTCTCGACCAAGCTGATGGCGCTGGAAAACCTGATCAGGAAGGTGGACCGCCTGCTCGTCGGCGGCGGGATTGCCAACACGTTCCTGAAGGCCGCCGGCAGGCCAATCGGGAATTCACTTCATGAAGAGGGCCTGGTCGGCGCGGCGGCAGACATTCTGGCCTATGCCCGGGACCATGGCAAGGAGATCCCCTTGCCCGAAGACGTGGTCTGTGCGAAATCCCTGGCGCAGGATGCAGAGGCGCAGGTGAAGACCCTGGCCGAAGTCGAACCGGACGACCTGATCCTGGATATAGGCCCCCGTACAATCGAAGAGAATGATCGCACGATCGGTTCATCTGCAACGATCCTGTGGAACGGGCCTGTCGGGGTATTCGAGATCGAACAGTTCTCAGCCGGCACCGCAGCGCTGGCCAGGGCCGTTGCCGATAGCCCGGCATTATCCATTGCCGGGGGCGGCGATACCGTGTCGGCAATCAGTCGCTTTGGTGTAACAGAAGGAATTTCCTGTATTTCAACCGGAGGCGGCGCGTTTCTGGAACTGCTTGAGGGGAAAACGTTACCTGCTGTTGCCGTACTACAAGAAGCAACTCAGGTAACATACTGAAAACTGACGTGTACCCGTGACTTACCAGATTTTTGCAAACAAGGCGAGGTGGGAAGCAACCAATATTGCCAAGACCCATTTCATCGTCTTCAACTCTGACTCAATATTAGCCAGACGCTGTTCACTGTCCGCGACAGCCTGTGAAGCTTTGCGCGCAGTTTCTTCACTTGCGCCAGCTTCTGTCAGGGCATCGTACAATTCAGCAATCATCAAAGACATGTGCTGATTATACCAAAAACAAATGCGCCGAACAAAAATTATTGCCACTATGGGCCCCGCCACCGACAGGCCGGACATGCTGGAAAACATGGTTCAGGCCGGTGTGGACCTGTTCCGCATCAATTATTCCCACCAGACCCACCTGGAGCACAGGGAACGAGCCCGCATACTCAAGGAAATCAGCGCCAGGGAGGGCCTGGAGATCGGTCTGATAGCCGATTTGCAAGGCCCCAAGATCAGGCTCAGGCGTTTTCATAACGGCGTGGTCCTGTTGCAGGAAGGGGATGAGTTCATCCTCGACCCGTCCCTGCCGGAGAGCGCGGGCAACCAGACACAGGTGGGCGTCACGTACCGGGCGCTGGCCCGGGACGTCAATCCCGGAGATAACCTGCTCATAGACGACGGGCGTATCGTGCTGGAAGTGGTGAACCTGGTCAAAATGCAGGTGCACTGCAGGGTTGTCACGGGCGGAAAATTGTCGGACAACAAGGGCATCAACCTGAAGGGGGGCGGTCTGTCCGCCGGCGCCCTGACCAGGAAAGACCGCAAGGACCTGCTGCACGGGGTTGAGATCGGCGCCGATTATTTCGCCGTCTCGTTCGTCAGCAACGCGGCCGATATTGAGCAGGCCCGGGCGCTGTTGAAAGAAGCGGGCTCCAACGCAGGGATCATCGCGAAATTTGAACGTATGGAAGCCCTGGAAAATGCCGCGGCCATCATAGAAGCGGCCGATGCCATCATGATCGCCCGGGGCGACCTGGGAGTCGAAATCGGCGACGCCGCATTGCCGCCGGTACAGAAAAAACTCATCAAACAGGCCCAGGATATGGACCGGCCGGTGATCACTGCCACACAGATGATGGAATCCATGATCCACAACCCGATCCCCACCCGCGCCGAAGTATTCGACGTGGCCAACGCGATCCTGGACGGCACCGATGCGGTCATGCTGTCAGGAGAGACGAGTATCGGCAAGTTCCCTGACAGGGTCGTCCGGGCCATGGCCCGGATCTGCGAGGAAACGGAAAAACAGAAGGAAACCCGGGAATCACACCACCGCATCAGCCAGGAGTTCAAACGCATTGACGAGGCCATCGCCATGTCTGCCATGTATGCCGCCAACCACATCAAGGCGAATGCCATAGCGGCCCTGACGGAAACCGGGTCAACCTGCCTGTGGATGTCGCGCATCAGTTCCGGGATTCCGATCATGGCATTCACCCGCCATGCATCGACCATGCGCAAGGTAAGATTGTACCGGGGAGTCTATCCCATACAATTCGACATCACCCATACGGACCCGCTGGAGGCCAACGAGGAACTCATCGCCATCCTGCTCAGGCGCAAGCTGGTCAGTGAAGGCGACATAGTCCTGATCACGAAAGGCGATCTCAGGGGGCGCCGCGGCGGCACCAACAACCTGAAAATCGTCCGGGTGGGTGATGTAACCACGCAGGAGATTTAATACGCGTTGCCGGAGACAGAATGTGTCTGTCCCCGGAAATGCCCTGACAACCGGGTTAAGGCAGTTTCCGCTTGCCGGGTTTTGCCTTACAATTGAAGCTTTGAGTTTTCACCGCAGGAGTAAGTACGAATGAGTGATATGACCGAACAGATGGCGCAAACGGCCGCCGCCATGGTGGCGGAAGGCAAAGGCATTCTTGCCATCGACGAGAGTCTGCCGACCATAAAGAAACGTTTCGACACCATCAATGTCGAATCCACCGAGGAAAACCGGCGCGCCTACCGGGAACTGCTGATCACCGCGGACGGTGGGGAAGAGTTCATCAGCGGCATGATCCTGTTCGACGAGACGCTGCGGCAGAAGACCCGGGACGGTGTGCCGTTCCCGCAGGCGATGATGGCTAAAGGCATTATGCCTGGCATCAAGGTGGATACGGGCGCCAAGGACCTGGCCGGACACCCCGGCGAGAAGGTGACCGAAGGCCTGGACGGGCTGCGCGACCGCCTGGCCGAATACCGCGAACTGGGCGCGAGGTTCGCCAAGTGGCGCGCCGTGATCACCATCGGCGACCATATCCCGACCAACGGGTGTATCGAAGCCAACGCCCATGCCCTGGCCCGCTACGCGGCGCTGTGCCAGGAGGCCGGCATCGTGCCAATGGTGGAACCCGAAGTGCTCATGGATGCCGACAACGACATCGACGTGTGTTACTGGGCCACGGAAAAAACCCTGAGAACGGTGTTCAACGCGCTGTGCAACCAGGCCGTGGCGCTGGAATACACCATCCTGAAAACCAACATGGTCATATCGGGCAAAAAGCGCCCGGTCCAGGCAGGCGTGCAGGAAGTCGCTGAAAAAACCGTCCGCTGCCTGTTGAACACGGCGCCGGCGTCGCTGCCGGGTATCGTCTTCCTGTCCGGCGGCCAGAGCGCAACCCTGGCAACGGCCCACCTGAACGAAATGAACCGGAACCATGACGGCCTGCCCTGGCCCCTCAGCTTCTCCTACGGACGCGCCTTGCAGGAACCCTGCCTCAAGACCTGGGCGGGCAACCCGAAGAACTTCGGCGCCGCGCAGGCGGCCCTGCTGCACAGGGAAAAATGCAACAGCCTGGCCTGCCTGGGGCAATACTCCGACGCGCTTGAAGAAGCAGCGTGATATTCCATAATATCAGGCCTCCTCACGCTGGTCCGTCATGCCGGGCTTGACCCGGCATCCAGTGAAATACCGTGTCGCCCAAAGGGCGACTCTTTGCCTTACTGGATTCCGGCCTTCGCCGGAATGACGAATTGCACGATGCCTGAAGATCTGAGCCCGGAAACCGCGGCCGCCTGGCAGGCCTACCAGTCCATGTGCGCCAGCAAGGACGAATATTTCTCCCTGCTGAAATCCCTGGATGAAAAATACAAAAACGGCGGCGAACCCGGCATTGCCGAAAGCCTGAAACTGGAACAATTACTGAGCGAGCATGACCGGAAAGTCAAATTGTTCAACCAGGCGCTGTCCGCCATAACCGACCCCGGCGCGAAACAGCAACTGGTGGAGCTTCTGAAGGTGGCGGCGGATTCCAAAGCCAGCCATTGAAAACCGCTTGCTGATTTCCCTATCATTGCCGGATGCAAAGTTCTGATCAGACCCGACCCGGCCTGAGGATGGAGGCCGTACAAACTCCCGTAGTGCCCATAGTTGCTGACATGATCAGGGAAACACCTGGGACCATTTCCCTAGGTCAGGGCGTGGTCTGCTACGGGCCGCCGGAGGCGGCCTTGCGTAATGTTATTGCGCATGGCGCTGAACTGGACCAGTTCTACGGCCCTGTGGAAGGCGTCCCGGAACTGGCCGGGATACTGGCTCGCAAACTGGCAGATGAAAACCGGATCATCATCGGTGACGAACGGCGCCTCGTGGTCACTGCAGGCGCAAACATGGGTTTCCTGAACGCGCTGTTTGCCATTACCGACCCCGGCGCTGAGGTGATACTACCGACTCCTTATTACTTCAACCATGAGATGGCAGTCAGGATGCTGAACTGCGTGCCGGTTTGCGTTCCAACCGACAGCCAGTTCCAGGTTGACCCGGCGACCATAGCCGCGGCAATGACCAGGCGAACCGCCGCGGTCGTGACCATCTCGCCCAATAATCCCAGCGGCGCCGTTTACCCTGCAGAAACCCTGCGGGCGGTTAATGAACTGTGCCGGGAACGGGGGATCTACCACATCAGCGATGAGGCATACGAATACTTCGTGTACGATGACCGGCGGCACTTCTCTCCGGCCAGTATGGATGATTCGTTCCAACACACCATCTCCCTGTTTTCCCTGTCCAAGGCGTACGGGTTTTCATCCTGGCGCATCGGTTACATGCTTATCCCGGCGCACCTGCACGATGCTGTGCGAAAAGTGCAGGACACCAACCTGATCTGCCCGCCGCTGGCTTCGCAATACGCAGCCATCGGGGCGCTGGAAGCCGGCAGGGATTACTGCATTGACAAGATTAGACAGATTGCCCGCAGCCGCAAGTTTGTGTTCGGCGAGTTGAAAAAGCTGGACTGTATCATCGGCGGGGTCCGCTCTGACGGCGCCTTTTACGTGTTCCTCCGACTCGATACGGAACTGCCTGACATGGAGATCGTTGAAAGGCTGATCCGAGAGTACCGCATCGCGGTGATGCCCGGCAGCGCATTCGGCATGGAGGATGGTTGTTACCTGAGGATTTCCTACGGCGCGCTGGATAAGGCAACCCTGGAAGAAGGCATGCACAGGCTGACCTGCGGACTCAATGCAATCCTCAACAAATAGTATTTAAAGCGCTTTACCAGCGTAGCGAAGCGGAAATCCATAGATGGCCTGCTGAGATGAAAGCAGCCGGCTAAATTTAACTCTTGAACACCGAATGTAATTACATTATGCTTACCTAAATTCGTTTAATGTACAAAGGTCATGCTCATGGCTCACTTAGTCAAAATTGGTAATTCGCGGGGTATCAGGATTCCGAAACCACTCGTAGAACAAGCTCAGTTGGAAGGAAGAGAGCTTAAATTACAGGTAGTGAGTAACGGCCTCCTGGTTACTCCGAGCAAGAGGGCAAGGGAGGGCTGGAAAGAATCCATTGAAGCAGCAATAGCCGTACATGGTGTTGAGGCAATTGATAATGAATGGCTGGATGCAACATTAACATCCGATGAAGAACTGGAATGGTAATGCCGGAAATTGCCCGCTTCCAGGTCTGGCTGGTAAAGCTTAATCCGACCAAGGGCAGGGAAGTCAGCAAAACAAGGCATTGTGTCGTTATTTCACCCAATGAAATGGCTGCATTACCTACTGTTCTGGTAGCGCCGATGACAACAAAAGGTTTTCATTTTCCCTGCCGGGTCGCCTGCGAATTTCAGGGGAAGAAAGGAATGATCCTCCTTGATCAAATCAGTGCGGTTGATAAATCACGGTTGGTAAAAAAACTGGGTGTTATTGATGAGACCACCCGGAAGGAGACATGCAGATGCCTCCAGGAGTTATTTGCGTAATGGGTTGCCTTCGGCGACACAGCATACCAGGAGTTGACAACCCGGGCGGGAGAGCGTAGATTGCAGACATGGGCGGAAGCGAAACAACTTCCGGACCAGGAACGTAACGTTAAACTTAAAAGGAGGTAACCCGTATGAGCAGTGTTCCACTCTACCAAGCATTTATTGAAGCCGGCGTATCGGAACAGAGCGCATCAAAAGCGGCGGAGGACGTTATTCAAGTGTCACAGCTACCGCAACTGGCGACAAAGACCGATATCGCACTTCTGGAAAAGAAGGCAACGGCTGAAATTGGCTCCTTGAGAACCGATATGGCGGAGCGGGAAAACCGGCTTATCAGATGGATGGTCGGCTGCGGTTTCGTGTTTGCCACCATCATCATTGCGTTGACATAGTTATCCAAATCCTGTAGTCCCCCGCCAAATAAACTACCCTGCCGCAAGCGAACAGGGTATTAAGATGAACTTTATTTCTCATTCGCCGCAAGCGGCGGGGAACTAAGGCGGTCAATATCTCGACGTTAGCTTGTTCTATTATATATCCACCACAGTGAGCATTCCGGCCCCAAGTTTAGCGAGAAAGAATTTACGCTGATAGTCACTTGTCTCATGGACAAGGGCATCCTACAAGGAAGAGTTGGATTTGGCGGGTGGTATAATCGTGAAGCATCCCATAAGCAATACAATTCCAAACCGAAGCATAAATGACAAACTTCAAGGATAAAGCCAACCTTATCTGGGACGTGGCTGACCTGTTGCGCGGTGATTACAAGCAGTCTGATTACGGCAAGGTCATCTTGCCTATGACGGTGCTACGCCGCCTGGATTGTGTGCTGGCGCCCACCAAACAAAAAGTCCTTGGCTACCTGCCCAAGGTGGAAAAGTTCTCCGATAGCGCCAAGGACCTCACCTTGAATAAAATCGCCGGGACCAACTTCCATAACCGCAGCCCGTTTGATTTTGCAAAAATCGTGGCTGACCCCAACCACGTGGCGGCCAACCTGCGCAATCACATCAATGGCTATTCGGCTTCGGCACGGGAGATTATCGAGTATTTCAGCTTTGATGATCAGATTGAACGCATGGATGATCCCAAAGCCGATATTCTGTTTCAGGTGGTGAAGCGGTTTGCCGAGATCGATCTGGCCAACATGGATTCCATGGAAATGGGCTATGTGTTTGAAGACTTGATCCGGCGTTTTGCGGAGCAGTCCAACGAAACAGCCGGAGAGCACTTTACCCCCCGCGAGGTAATCAAACTGATGGTGAACGTGCTGTTCAATGCGGACAGCCTTTCACTGACCCAGGCCGGTATCGTCAAGACTCTCTACGACCCTGCCTGCGGCACCGGCGGCATGCTCTCCATCGGTGACCAGCGTCTCAAGGAGTTCAACCCTGACGCCAGGCTGGAGGTTTTCGGGCAGGAGATCAACCCGGAATCCTACGCCATCTGTAAATCCGACATGCTGATCAAGGGGCAAAACCCGGCCAATATCAAGTTCGGCAATACATTTACGGTAGATGGCCTGCAGAACGAACTGTTTGATTACATGCTCTCCAATCCACCCTACGGTGTGGATTGGAAGAAAGCAAAAAAATCATTACCGACGAACACAGCAACCAGGGCCATGCCGGACGTTTTGGCGCTGGGCTACCGCGTATTAACGACGGCTCATTGCTGTTCTTGCAGCACATGATCAGCAAAATGAAACCCCCTCCACGGAATCCAGAAGAAGCCGGTGGCAGCCGTATCGGGATTGTATTTAACGGTTCCCCCCTGTTTACCGGCCAGGCCGGCAGTGGCGAGACCAATATCCGCCAATGGATCATCGAAAACGACTGGTTGGAAGCGATTATTGCCCTGCCGGATCAACTGTTTTACAACACCGGCATTTCCACCTACGTCTGGATACTGAACAATCACAAAAGCGCCGAGCGCAAAGGCAAGGTGCAACTGATTAATGCCACCGGCAGCAAGGATGAAGAACTGGTGCAATCCGGTGAACGCACTTTCAACCGCTTCTGGGAGAAAATGCCGCGCTCACTGGGCAACAAACGCAAGCAGGTAGCGGAAAACGGCGATGAAAAAGGCATTGGTTTTATCACCAGACTCTACGGCGAGTTTTCGGAAAACGAGTTTGTGAAGATCCTGCCGAATGAATTTTTTGGCTACTGGCGCGTGGTGGTTGAGCGCCCGCTAAAAGATGAAAACGGCGCTACCGTCACCGGGCGTGACGGCTCACCCAAAGCGGACGCCAGCCTGCGGGACTACGAGAACATTCCGTTTTTGCGGAAAGACCCGGATGACGCAGGCGGCAAATTGATCCCGCAAAGCATTGATGAGTATTTCCAACGCGAGGTCAAACCCCACCTGCCCGATGCCTGGATTGATGAGAGCAAGACCAAAACGGGCTACGAGATTAACTTCACCAAGTACTTTTATAAGTTCAAACCCCTGCGCCCACTGGCCGATATCAAGGCCGAAATTCTGGCCCTGGAAGAAAGCAGCCTGGAACTGGAAAAGAGGGCGCTGCTTTGATAGAACGTTACGAAGCGTACAAAAACAGCGCGGTTGGGTGGGTCGGAGAGATTCCGACAAGCTGGGATGAAATGCCCGTGAAAAGGGTTTGTGATGTAGTGTTGGGGAAAATGCTATGCAGTGAAGACAAAGGCGGTTACCAAGAGAAACCATATTTGAGAGCGAAAAACATTATGTGGCTCAAAGTAGATCAGGATGATATAAAAAAAATGTGGTTTTCCAGCAATGAGCTAAGCCAATACCGTCTCAAAGCTGGAGACTTACTCGTCAGTGAAGGTGGTGAAGTCGGACGAACGTGTATTTGGAATAATGAAATAAGCGAGTGCTACATCCAAAATTCTGTACATCGCGTTCGATTCAGAACTGATAAAAATTCGCGCTATTACTTTTATCTTTTTTACTGTCTTGGCAAAATTGGTGTTTTCGATGCTATTGTAAACAGAATAACCATTGCGCATCTAACTAAAGAAAAATTGTAACTACTCGCCCCCCTTATCCTGATTGGCCGGGTTATTCTGTGGTGGTTTCTCTACCATAGTGGCGGCGTTGCCGTTGAGTGCGATGTCGATGGCGGCGAGGGGATTGTAGCCCTGGCAGGCCATGGACTGCAAGTAGCTGGAGATACGGCAGTAGGCGGCGGCGTAGTCGGGGGTGCGGAAGCAGCCTGAGACTTTCTGTTTGACCTTGGCCATGCGGATATCGCGCTCGGCGCGGTTGTTGGTGAACGGCACCTCGGGGTCGCGGGCGAAGCGGAGCACTTCGGTTTCGTACTTGATAAGGGCCTCGTGCAGGTTCTCGGCATCGGATTTGGCGATGCGCCCGCGTCGTTTGGTCTGGCGGGGCGGGGGTTTGGGGAGTTCTCTTTTGGCCTGTGTGAGGAGGGTGCGGTAGCGTGTGCGCACGGCCTTGTAGTCGGGCTCGCTGAGCGCCTTGTCGGGGTGTTCACGCACCTGTCGGCAGGTCTTGAGCAGGAGTGTTCCCATGCGCCTGGCCCAGGCATGGCCGTGGGCCTCTTCGATGAAGCGGAGGTCGCGTAGCAGGTGGCTGCCGCACAGGGCATGCTCGCAGTTGTCATAGGCAAAGCAGCTGGCCCAGCGGTCGTGGACGAGGACGCCGCGGTAGCGGGGGATGATGTTTAACTCATCGATGGCGTCGCGCCCGCGCTGTCGATGGACACACTTCAGCGTCAGGTGGCCGGCGCTGACGCTGTGCAGCCAGTGGGTCTTACGACCGATGCGCAGGCCGGTTTCGTCCGCGTGCAGCACGGGCTCGGCGAGCAGGCGTGTCACCGCGGCGGTCTCCCACCCGGCCAGGGCCTCGTGCAGGCGTGTGAGCCAGGCCAGCAGGGTGGCCTCGGCGAGTGTGCGTCCGGTCAGCGCCGCGAGGGTCTGTGCGGTGCGCCGGAGCGAGAGCATCTGGGCAGTCAGCAGGTGGGTGGCGAACGCCACGATACCGTGGCCGTACTGCAAGGGCCCCGGCATGTCCTCGGGGAACCGGCCGCGGGTCTCGGTACGACAACGCGGACAGGTCTTGACCTCGGCCTCGACCGTCAACTCACGCGTCTCGAAGACGATATCGACCTGCACGCGCCGCTCGTGCTCGTGCGGACTGACGTTGGTGAGTGCGTGTCCGCAGGCCCGGCACTCGGTGACCGGCGCGGTGCGCGTCTCAACCACCAGACGGTTGGCGCTGCCGTGGGCGGCGCCCGCCCGCGGGCCCTTGCCTTTGGCGCCAGGGCGCCCGCGCGCAGTCTCGTCCGTGCCAGTCCGGGAACTCGGCAGGCCGGAGTTCTGTGACCCCTTCGGCGTGGTCCTCTCCATGAACACCGCCAGCAGCAACTCGAACAACAGCAGCATCGCCTCAAACAGGGCGCGGCCCTCGGGGGTCATCCTGCCGTCCGCGCACAGCGTCGCAAAGCGCGCCTTCAAGGCCTCGAACTCCGTGCGCAACGAGGCTTTGTTTACCGTTGCCATGGCCTCACTCCACTTCCACCGCCATCATCGCCGCCAACACCGCCAGGCGCTCCGCCGCCGGCAGCGCCCGGTAACGCCGGCCCCAGTTCGCCGCCTTGCGCTTGACCTGCTGGCGATGGGTGAAGTTGCGCCCCGCATACCCGGCCCAGAACACCCGGTCCGGCTCGAAGTTGAACCACACCCGCTCGGTCACCACCCCCGCCTGGTTCATCACCTGTAACGACACACGGCGCCAGCCCGACAGCCGCTCGTCATACAACGCCGACGGATAGCCCGACACCATCACCGCACAGGGCAACCGCTTGAGCAGCGCCAGCAATGCCTCGTGGTCACCCTCGTCATAATCATGACGGTAACGCCGACCCGACTTGCGCGTGCTGTGCAAATATGGCGGGTCGCTGTATACCAACTCCGTGCCGTCAAACGGAAAATCCGCCAGAAACCGGTGGCAACAACCGTGTACCAGTTCCACCGGATAATCGCACTCAAACGCCGACAGCGCCCGCCCATCGATGTCAATCCCGATGTTGCGCAGCGCCGCCGGCTTGCGCCGCATGATGGCCCCGCCGCCCAGGTGCGTCTCAATGTACACACTGTGCGGCGGCATCAGCGCAATCAACGGCTGGCACAGCCCCGTCGTTGCTTTCGAACCGAGATACGCATTCCCCATGGCGCCTACCATAGCGCCACAAAACTATTGTGTCAAGCGCTCCTTGCCTGCAAATTCAGGTAGAATTATCGGGTAGGGGGTGAGTAGTTACGAAAAATTACAACAAGTTCTCATCCTTAACCCTGGGTACAACCAACAAACCGCTATCGCCAATTTTCTTGACCGTAAGATTACGGAGATCGATGCCAAAATCGCCAAAACCCAACGCATACGCATAATCGAACTCCAAAAGGAATACCGAACCGCGTTGATTTCCGAAGTGATCACAGGCAAGATTAAAGCGCCGCAATTACCAACCCAGGAGGCATCCGCATGAGCGACTTTATGCTAATGGAACCTGCGAACCAGACCTTTTCCGAGTTGCTGAGTAACGGGGTTAAATACACCGTGCCGCGTTTCCAGCGGGATTACTCGTGGGAACAGGAACAGTGGGAAGACTTGTGGGCGGATATCGAAGGTCTGGACCAGGAAGGCTTTCATTATATGGGCTATATCGTGTTGCAACGTAAAAACCAGATGGATTTTGAAGTGATAGACGGACAACAACGCCTGGTTACGCTGTCTTTGCTGGTCTTGGCCACGATGCAACATATTCAGCGTTTAATCGACAATAATGAAGACTCTGATAAAAACCAGGAACGTTTGCAGGAAATTACCGGCCGCTATATCGGGTCGAAAGACATCGTCTCATTAAGAGTGAGCAGCAGGCTGACGCTGAACCGCAATAATGGGCGTTACTACAAAGATATCTGTTCCAACCTGCGCCCGCCCCAGGCCCGGGGCATTACGGCAACCAACAACCTGCTGAGGCGGGCATTCAATTTTTTCTGCGATAAAAACGTAGGTAATACTGGCGAGGAAATCGGTGAGTTTATCAACAGGTTTTCGTCCCGGTTGATTTTTACAAAAATTGTGGTGCAGGACACCCTGAATGCCTACAAGGTATTTGAAACACTAAATGCCAGGGGAGTGCAGCTTTCCACGCCTGATTTGTTGAAAAACTATATTTTTTCGGTAGTCACCCAGAATGATGACGTGCCCGACGAAACGCTGGATGAACTTGATGAAACATGGTCGGGCATACTGACCCAACTGGGCGAATATGATTTCACTGATTTTGTCCGTTACCACCACAATTCCCATCGCCCACTTGTAAGCAAAAAGGAGTTGTTTAAATCCGTAAGGCAGCTTTATACCACACCTGGGCAGGCGCATGGCTGCCTGAAATCATTAACGGAAGCGGTTCCCGTTTATGCGTCTTTATCCAACCCTTATGATGAATGGTGGCAACAGGAAGACGGCAAATACCGGGAGGCCGTCCATTTTCTGGATGGCTTGAAGCTGTTTGGTATTCGGCAGCCCTATACGATACTGATGGCGGCATTTCTTCGGAATTTCTCACCGGATGAGTTCATTAAAACGCTGAAATATCTTTATGTCCTGTCTATTCGCTACAACGTGATTTGCAGTTTTTCACCCAGCGAACAGGAGAAACGTTATAACAACATCGCCATAAAGATAGCCGATGGGGAATTTCAGCGCGCCAGCCACATCAAGAACAGCCCTGATTACCAGGCACTATACCCTTCTGATGAGGCATTCAAAAATGCCTTTGAATACTACAAAATGCCGAGCCGCCGCTCATCCAAAAAAATCCGTTTTTTGCTGGCAGAGATAGAGAATAACGCAGGGCGTAGCGTGAGATACCTCGATACGACGCTGGAGCACGTGTGTCCTTACAATCCGGAGCAGGAGTGGTACCAGTATTTTGGAGAGGGAGCGCATGACGTTGCTGACCGTTTGGGCAATATGGTGTTGCTGGAACAGGATGATCTCGGACAGGCTGACTTTGAGACCAAGAAAGCGCATTACGTCAACACTTCTTTCATGCTGGCCAAAAAAGTGGCTGAATATGACCACTGGGACCTGGCAAACCTGAACCGTTATCAATCCTGGCTTGCTGACCGGGCGGTCAGAACCTGGCGGGTTGATTAATGGACGTCACGTCCGAAAACACCTTTGAAACCGCCATCATTGAAAGCCTGGTAACTTCCGGGGGTATGTCGAAGGCGAAGCCGGCGCTTGCAGCCCGGAACTGGGCATGTTCAAGGCCGAGGTCTTGCAGTTCCTGCAGACGACCCAGACCAGACAGTGGGACAGACTCGCGGCGATTCATGGGAAGGATGTATCGGACCGCGTCATTGCGCGGCTCTCCAAGGAGATGGACTTGCGCGGGGCGCTGGATGTGATCCGCAATGGTTTTGTCGATTACGGCGTGCGTTTCAAAATGGCTTTTTTCAAACCGGAATCGGGCCTGAACCCGGATACGCTGGCGTTGTACGAGCAGAACCGGCTCAAGGTGGTTCGGCAGGTATATTACAGCCGGAAAAACAGGAATTCGGTGGATTTGGTATTGTCGCTGAACGGGCTGCCGGCGGCGACGCTGGAGTTGAAGAATCGCTTTACAGGGCAAAGTACCGCAGATGCAAAAAAACAGTACGCCGATACCCGCGATAATAAAGAGTTGTTGTTTGCCTTCAAAAAACGCGCCCTGGTGCATTTTGCGGTGGATGACGAAGCCGTTTACATGGCCACACGCGTTGACGGCAGCAAAACTTACTGGTTGCCGTTCAACAAAGGCCACAATCACGGCGCCGGCAATGCGCCCAACCCGGCAGGCTATCGCAGCGATTACCTGTGGCGCGACACTCTCAGCAAAGACAGCTGGCTGGAGATCATCGGGCGCTTTATCCACTTGCAGACGGAAGAGTTTGCGTTTGAAGGGCAGACCCGCAAAAAGGAGACACTGATTTTCCCGCGTTACCACCAGTTGGATGCCGTGCGGAAAATCACCCGTCATGCGCAGGAGCATGGCGCGGGACGGAATTACCTGGTCCAGCATTCAGCCGGTTCCGGCAAAAGCAATTCCATCGCCTGGCTTGCCTACCGCTTATCCGGTCTGCACAATGCCGATAATCAACGGATTTTTGACAGCGTGGTTGTAGTAACAGACCGGCGGGCGCTGGATTCCCAACTGCAAAACACCATCTACCAGTTTGAACATAAATCAGGCGTGGTGCAGCGCATCGATAAAGACTCACAGCAACTGGCCGATGCCATTGGCAGCGGGGCGAATATCATCATTACGACGCTACAGAAATTCTCCTTTATCGTCGAGAAGGTGGGCAGTCTTCCGAACCGCAACTATGCAGTGATCATTGACGAGGCCCACAGCTCACAAGGCGGTGAAGCCAGTAAAAAGATGAAGCAAGTGTTGGGTAATGCCGATGTGTCAGAAGAGTCTGACGATGGTTCATCGAAAGCGCAGGAACCGTATCCGGGACCCGCTCAGGAGGAAGAAGAAGACGAAGGGATAGATTCTCAGGATATTGTCACCGACTATATTGAACAATCCGCCGCCAGTCGCGGGCCGCAGTCCAACTTGTCCTTTTTTGCCTTCACTGCGACGCCAAAATACAAAACGCTGGCGGTGTTCGGTTATAAAGATGCCCAGGGAAAGCCGCAACCGTTTCACCTGTACTCAATGCGGCAAGCCATTGAAGAAGGCTTTATCCTGGATGTATTGCAGCATTACACCACCTGGCAACTCTTCTTCAACCTGTGCAAGGCAATAGAAGACGATCCCCAGCTTAACAAGAAGAAAGCCGTACAGGCGATGGGGCGTTTTGTCTCGCTGCACCCGCATAACCTGGCCCAGAAGACAACAATCATCGTCGAACACTTCCGGCAGGTAGTCGCAGGCAAGATTGGCGGAAAAGCCAAGGCCATGCTGGTAACAGGTTCACGCCTTCACGCAAAACGTTACTTTGAAGAGCTTCAACGCTACATCAACGAAAATGGCTATGAAAAACACATCAAGATTCTGGTGGCCTTTTCCGGCAAGGTGACGGATGACAACTTCCCGGACGGTGTTACGGAACCACAGTTGACAGGCTATGGTGAAAAAGAACTCCCGCAGAAATTTGCTGAAGATGATTACAAAATCCTGATTGCGGCGGATAAATTCCAGACCGGTTTCGACCAGCCCCTACTGCATACCATGTACGTGGACAAACCCTTGTCCGGCGTAAGGGCAGTGCAGACCCTGTCACGCCTGAACCGGACCGCGCCGGGAAAAGAGGACACTTTTATTCTGGATTTCGTCAATGACCGGCAGACGATCCTGGATTCGTTTCAGCCCTATTATGAAATAACGACCGTCACCGACGAGCCGGAGCCCAACCACCTGTATGACCTGAAAGCCAAACTTGACGAGCAACAGATTTACCTGGATACGGAGGTCGACGCCCTGGCCAGGGTGTATTTCGGTCCGGCGACACGAATGACCGCGGGCGCACAGGCCCGGTTGTACCGCCATATCGACCCGGCGGTGGATCGTTATAAAAATCTCAAAACGCAAGAGGAAAAGGAAGCCTTCAAAAAGAGTTTGCGTACCTGGACCAATTTGTATGCCTTCATGGCCCAGATCATGCCCTTTCGTGAAGTTGAGTTTGAGAAGTTCTATGCATTCGCCAAATTGCTCCTGAACAAGCTGCCGAAGCGGGACTTATCGGAAAGCATGAAGCTGACCGATGAGGTGGCCCTGGAATACTATCGCCTGCAAAAAATCAAAGACGGCTCTATCGACCTGGTAGCCGGCGAGGCGGGCGAACTGGATGGTTTGACGGAAGCCGGCATCAAGCGCGGCAAAGAAGAAAAAGCAGCCTTATCGGAAATAATCGATGTATTGAATGACCGTTTCGGCGCCGAGTTTGAGGAAGCCGACCGGCTTTTCTTTGAGCAAATAGAAACGGAATTGATGCAGGATGCCAAACTGCAAACCCAGGCCAGAGTCAATAAAATGGATACCTTCAAATACGCATTTGAAGAAATATTCATCGATAAGCTGATTGACAGAATGGACCAGAACCAGGAGATATTCGAAAAGATTATTGAAGACCAGTCCTTTGGCGGACTTGTCAAGGAACTGATGATGAAAAAAATATTTGATCGATTAAATGCCGGGGCGGAATGAGATAGTGTATATAGTGTCAGACATAACGCTTCCTCCGAAGATAAAATGGTGTATCAGGGGGCGGAAACGGGAGCATCGTCATGCTGAATAGAATCGAGCTTAAAAATTTTGGACCACTTTCCAAATTAAATTGGGGGAACCTTGGCCCCATCAACCTGATTGTCGGTGGCAATGGCACAGGGAAGACGTTCCTTTTGAAAGCCGTTTATAGCGCCATGCGGACTCTGGAAGAATACAAGCGCGGAGACGAACGTAGAACGGCTACTGATATCCTCGTCGAAAAGCTTTACTGGATATTCCAGCCAGACAAGATTGGTGATCTTGTGACCAAGGGGGCTGACGGCGCATTGTCTTCTACTGTGCAATTTGACCGACGCAACTTTGTTTACAGCTTTGGCAAGGATACGACCAAGCAAATCTCATCAATGGAAAACCATGTCCTGCCACGGTCAAGCAACTCTATATTCCTGCCTGCGAAAGAAGTTCTGTCTTTACACCAGATTATTCTTAAATCCCGTGAACAGGATAAGGTCTTTGGTTTTGACGATACCTATCTCGATCTCGCCAGAGCACTGCGCCAGTCTACCAGGAAGGGCAAGAATTATGTTCAGTTTGCCCAGTCGCGACAGAGCCTGGAAGATATTTTTGGGGGACGGGTCGAATACGATGAAACGTCTGCTCGTTGGCAATTCAAAAAAGGAAATCAGAAGTTCCCTATCGGCGTGACATCCGAAGGCATCAAGAAGCTTGCCATTCTCGA
Organism: Gammaproteobacteria bacterium; assembly: GCA_965204045.1. GTDB lineage: Bacteria > Pseudomonadota > Gammaproteobacteria > Eutrophobiales > Eutrophobiaceae > JAAXHV01. The sequence continues at coordinate 783,696 of CBDBDW010000002.1, read as the reverse complement.
CACCTTACTTGGTAACCGATATCTAGATACCAACTCGATTGTATTCATTGACGAACCGGAGTCGGCTCTGCACCCCGTCGCAGTTTCGCAACTTTTGGATATCCTTGCTGTGCTTGCAGAGCGCGGCATCCAGTTCTTTCTGGCCAGCCACTCTTACTTTGTCGTGAAGAAGCTGTATTTGATTGCTCAAGAGAAGAGGCTCTCCATCCCGGTCATTTCGGCTCATAAAGGCCAATGGACCCCCGCAAATCTTAAGAATGGAATGCCGGAAAATTCGATCATTGATGAGTCAATCCGACTTTACAAGAAAGAGGTGGGGTTAGTACTCAAATGAGCACACAGCCGATTATCGAATCCGGAATGACATTCGGTCCGTATCCGGAAGGCCGATGCTTTTATATTGAGAAAAGCAATTGCTATGCGGCTATAGAAAAACATGTCCAGATAGCAGAGTTCCTGTTGTTGCGTACAACAAATGAAAAACCAGCGCTCTGGGTCGTCGAGGCCAAATCCAGTACGCCTCATCCCGAAATTCAACCTGACTTCGATAACTTCATCACTGAGATCCGGGAAAAACTCATTAATGCCTTTTCACTTGGATGGGCATCTTGCTTGAAGAGACACCAACATGCCGAAGCAGAATTACCCGAAGATTTCAAAACACTTAACCTGTCACAAGTTGATGTAAAGTTTGTATTGGTAATAAAAGGACATCAAGATGAGTGGCTGCCACCACTTCAAGATGCCTTGTGGGTTGCCCTACGTTCTACAGTCAAAACCTGGGCTTTTGCCCCGACCTCCGTTGTGGTAATCAACGATGCACTGGCACAGCGACATGGCTTGATAATGCCCGCGCAGGGAGCTGGCAATTGAGAGTGCTTCAAATTAAAATCCGGGCTAACTGGGACATTCATTGAAGATGGTAACTTCCATTCAGATATTTCTGTTACCTCCCCCGCTTCGACCAGCGCCTTGCGGCGTTCTCCAGTTGGTTGTGGTCCCCCTGCGGCCAGCGGCTTACTCGCCGGGTGAAGCGTTTGGAACCGTGGGCTTTGTGGAACAGCGTGACGTTGCCGCTCTTGAAGAACGGGATCAGCGCCATGCCGGCGACAAAGCCGCCGATGTGGGCGAACCAGGCCACCCCTCCCCCCTCCGATGAGGTGAGTGCGGAACTGATCAACTGCATGGCGAACCACAGGCCCAGTACCCACAGCGCCGGCAGTCTTACCAGTTGCATGAAGAAGCCCAGGGGGATCAGAACCAGCACCCTGGCGCGGGGATAAAGGATGAGGTACGCGCCCAGGACGCCGGAAATTGCGCCGCTGGCCCCGATCATGGGAATCTCCGAACCCGGGTTCTGCATCACCTGGCCGAACACGGCCGCGACGCCGCACAGCAGGTAAAACACAATGAAACGGCCATGCCCCATCGCGTCTTCCACGTTGTTACCGAAGATCCACAGGTACAGCATGTTCCCGGCCAGGTGCATGAAGCCGCCGTGCAGGAACATGGAGGTGAACACGGTCACGGTGGGGGGGACCAGTGCCAGTTCCACGGGTAATGTAGCCTTGTTCAACAGCACCGCAGGGATAACGCCCAGGGCATAGACCGATGCCTGGTAGCCCTGCTGGCCCAGGGACGTCTGCCACAGGAACACCAGTACGCAGGCCGCGATGAAGGTCACGGTCAGTACCGGGAAGATATGCGTGGGGTTGTCGTCGTGAAGGGGGATCATCCCAGCAACCTGTCCTGGGCCTCCCTGTACTTGGCGGCTGTCTGCCGGATGACTTCCTCCGGCAACGCCGGGCCGGGCGCCTGTTTGTTCCAGTCCAGGGTTTCAAGGTAGTCGCGCACGTACTGCTTGTCAAAGCTGGGCGGGCTGATGCCCGTGCGGTAGGAATCCGCCGGCCAGAAGCGGGACGAATCCGGCGTCAATACCTCGTCTATCAGGTATAACTCCCCGTTCCGGTCAAAGCCGAATTCCAGCTTGGTGTCGGCAATGATGATCCCCCGTTCAGCGGCAAATTCCGCGGCCTGCCGGTAGATGGTCAGGCTGAGCGTGCGCACCTTTTCGGCCAGTTCGGCGCCCAGCAGTTCGACGGTTTCCGCAAAACTGATATTTTCATCGTGTTCCCCGGCCTCCGCCTTGGTGGATGGCGTGAATATCGGTTCCGGCAACTGCTGCGCCTGTTGCAGGCCGGCGGGCAACTCGATGCCGCAGACGGCGCCGCTGCGCTGGTAGTCTTTCCAGCCTGAGCCGATGATGTAACCGCGCACGATGGCTTCCACCGGCAACGGCTTCAGCTTCCTGACCACGATGGCGCGGCCTTCCAGTTGCCCGGCCTCATCATTGCCAAGGCCGATGGAACCCAGGCTGCGGCCGGTCAGGTGGTTGGCAACCAGGTTCTCCGTCCGGGCAAACCAGAAATTGGACACCGTGGTCAGCACGTTGCCCTTGCCCGGGACCGGGTCGGGCAACACCACGTCGAAGGCGGAGATGCGGTCGCTGGTGACGATCAGCAGGTGGTCGTCATCCACGTCGTAGATGTCGCGGACCTTGCCCCGGTTCAGCAGGGAAAGGCTGCTGATTTTTGATTGATAGAGTGATGTGTTTGAGTTTGTCATCTTGGTTCCAAATTTAATATTGTTTATCTGTCATTACCTTCGTCATTATAAGGTGCGCTTGCAGCGCTTGTCTGATTACTGGATTCTGGTCCCGGCCTTCGCCGGGATAAACATTCGCAGGAATGACGAACAACGCGCCCACGCCCGTCCTGCCATTAGGTTTTGCTTATCTTTGCCCAGGTATCGCGCAACGTCACGATGCGGTTGAACACCGGACTTTCCCGCTGCCAGTCCTCCCTGTCGGCGCAGAAGTATCCCAGCCGTTCAAACTGGAAGCGCTGCTCCGGTTCTGCCTGCGCCAGGTCCGGTTCGATGAGGCACCCGTCAAGCGTCTCCAGGGAATCCGGGTTGATGCAGGTTTTCCAGTCCTGCCCGCCCCGGTCCGGGTTGGCGGCGGAAAACAGCCTGTCATAGAGCCTGACCTGCGCCGGGCGCGCATGCCGCGCCGACACCCAGTGGATCGTTCCCTTGACCTTGCGGCCGTCGGGAGCATTGCCGCCGCGCGTCGCCGGATCATAGCTGCAGCGCAATTCAACCACCTCGCCGGTCCTGTCATCCCTGACGACTTCGTTGCAGGTAATGAAGTAGGCATAACGCAGGCGGACTTCCCGGCCCGGCGTCAGGCGGAAGAACTTTTTCGGCGCATCTTCCATGAAATCATCCTGTTCTATGTACAGTACTTTGCTGAACGGCGCCTTGCGCGCGCCCATGGACGGGTCCTGGGGATGGTTGGCGGCGTCCAGCAGTTCCTCTTTGTCATCGGGATAGTTGTCGATCACCACCTTCAACGGGCGCAACACCGCCATGCGGCGCGGCGCGTCGGCGCCCAGTTGGTCCCGGATAACATGCTCCAGCACGCCGGCGTCGATCCAGGTGTCGTTCTTGGTCAGGCCGATACGCTCACAGAATTCCCGTATGGACTTCGGCGTAAACCCGCGCCGCCGCAGACCGGACAGGGTGGGCATGCGCGGGTCGTCCCAGCCGCTTACGTGGCCGTCCTCCACCAGCTCGATCAGCTTGCGTTTGCTCAGCACCGTGTATTCGAGGTTCAGGCGGGCGAACTCGTACTGGCGCGGGCGCGAGGGCGTATCAAGGTTGTCGATAAACCAGTCGTACAACGGCCGGTGGTCCTCGAACTCCAGGCTGCACAGCGAGTGGGTGACATGTTCCAGCGCATCCGACAGGCACTGGGTGAAATCGTACATGGGATATATGCACCAGTTATCGTCGGTGCGGTAGTGGCTGGTCCTGCGGATCCGGTAAATGACCGGGTCGCGCAGGTTCAGGTTGGCCGCCCGCATGTCGATTTTAGCCCGCAGCACCAGTTTGCCGTCGGCAAACTCACCTGCCTTCATCCTGTGGAACAGGTCCAGGCTCTCTGCAACCGGCCTGTCGCGCCACGGGCTGTCGGTACCCGGTTCCGTCAGGGTGCCGCGGTATTCCCTGATCTCCTCTGCGCTCATGCCGTCCACGTAGGCCTTGCCCTGTTCGATCAGCTCGATTGCAAACTCGAACAGCCGCGTAAAATAATCCGAGGCGAAAAACAGCCTGTCTTCCCAGTCGAAGCCCAGCCAGCGGACATCATCCTGGATGGCCTCCACGTACTTCATGTCCTCTTTTTCCGGGTTGGTGTCATCAAAGCGCAGGTTGCATCTACCCCGGTACTCCGCCGCCATCCCGAAATTCAGGCAGATGGCCTTGGCATGGCCGATATGGAGGAAACCGTTGGGCTCGGGAGGGAAACGCGTGTGGATGCCGTCAGGACAGCGGCCCTGCCTTATATCATCGTCGATGATCTTGCGGATAAAGTGTTCAGTTACCATTAACCAGATCCGGCAAATCGCCGGCCAGGCCCGTAGCCCGGCGCATGGTGAAATTTTTCAGGGCCTGGAAAGAGTTAAACAGTTCCATCCCGGCATTCCTCAACCCCGGAATGGGTAAGGTCTGGTTTTCAAACAGGTATTTTAAACCCTCAAGGGTCATCATCACCATATAATTTTCGCCCTTGCGCCATCTCTCGTACTTTCTCAACAGCGCCGTGCCGCCGGGATCCCGCCCTTTGCTGCCTGCCGTGTTGATGATCTGGAACAAGGCGGCCACGTCCAGCAGGCCCAGGTTGGCGCCCAGGCCGGCCAGGGGGTGGACACAATGCGCGGCATCGCCGACCAGGGCGATGCGGTCGGAACAGTAGCGCAGCGCCTGCGCTCGCTGCAACGGAAAACACTGTCTTGCGCCGACTCCGGTCACCGCGCCCAGGGTGTGCTCGAACGCCTCCCCGAGAGCTTGTTGAAATGCCGCCTCATCCATGGCAAGCAGGTCGTCCGCGTGTCCGGGCGCGGTGGACCAGACCACCCCGCAATGGTTCGGGTCGGCCATGGGCAGGAACGCCAGCGGGCCGTCCGATAAAAACCGCTGGCGGGCGACCTGCCCGTGGTTCAACTCGGTCCGGACGATGCCCGCTACGGCCGTCTGCCGGTACTGGTGTACCGGGTATCCTATGCCGGCAAGTTGCCTGACCTTCGACCCCGCGCCGTCGGCCGCGACCAGCAGTTTTGCGGACACTTCGCGGCCGTCACTCAGCGTCACACCGATGGCGTTGCCTGCGCTGCTGAGACGCGCCGGTTCGGCGCCTGCATGCACCGAAATACCGTGCAGGCCGGCGCGGACCGATTCCAGTGCGCCCTCCAGCAGGTTCTGCGGGACAATATGACCCAGGGCCGGCAGGCCGATATCGGCGCTGTCGAAGAACAGGCTGCCGCTGCCGTTCTCATCCCATACGTGCATCTGCCGGAACAGGCCGATGTCCTGTTCCGCGAGCTGCTGCCAGGCCTGCGCCCTGCTGAGGATTTTCCGGGATGCCGGGGTCAGGGCCAGCATCCGGGCGTCTTTCGTCCGGGCTTCCGTCGCGGGCCGCCTGTTGCGCTCGACCAGGATACAGTCAATGCCGGCCGATGCAGCCAGCAACGCCATGGCGCTGCCGGTCACGCCACCGCCTGTTATGAGAAGTTCCGTATCCGGGGCGCGGGACGCGCCGGAACCGCCCCCGGCAGGCGAGCGTCCGGCGCCTGCCTTCAGTGGCGCGCCCGCCTTGCCCAATCCCCTGAAATCAGGCATGTGTTTTGCCGGCGGCGTGCGCAGGCCTGTTGCGCGGCTGATGAACTCCTTCTTCATGCCCGGCAGCGTATCCAGCGCCAGCATCATGCTGCCGCGTAATGCGGACTTCAACGGATTGGCGGCGCCGGACGTCCTTTGCGCCATGTCCGTGAAACGGACAACCTGGCGCTGGTCGGCTTCTCTCAATGGTGTGTATGCGGCCAGGACGTCAGGGGCGCCTGCGTCGCCGCCATTCCCGAGCACCGGGCGCAACAGCCCTGCCAGCGCCGCCACGTCCCGCAGGGCCAGGTTAAGCCCCTGGGCGCCGTTGGGGTGAACAGTATGGGCCGCATTACCCAGCAGCACTATGCGGCCGGCAACCTGCTGTTCCGGCTGCAGCAAAAACAGGGGGTAGGACTGCCTGGGGCCGGGACCGGATAATTGTCCCAGGCGCTTGCCGAATGCCTGTTGCAACAGCTTGAGATATCCCTCATCGTCCAGTTGCACGTAAGCGTCCGCCTCCTCTGACGGCGATACCAGCACCGAGACGCAACGCAAACCGCCGTGCAACGGCAGCATTGCCACCAGGCCGCCGGGGATAAACCGTTCGTATGCCGTGTTACGGTGGTCCCGGGAGACTGAGATATTCGAGACGATGGCCGATTGCCGGTAGTCATGGACCCTGGTTTTGATCCCGGCCTTGTCTCTCAGGTTCGAAAATGCGCCCTCCGCAATCACCAGCAGCCTGCACCTGATGACCGTCTCCCCACCGGCCTGCCTGATGCGCACGGCAACCGACCCGGATTCAGTTTCTATCCCCTCGGCAGTCGCGGGACAGAATATGTCGATATTATCCTTTCCGGCAATTTCCCGGTACAGCGCGCGCCCCAGTTCATGCGCGGGAACCACGTAACCCAGCGCATCCTGATCGAGCATGCCGGCGGACATCCTGACACAGCCGAATTGGCCCCGGGCGCTGACGTGTATGCGCTCGATGGGACAGGCGGATGTTTCCAGTTTCGGCCATAACCCTGTCTCGTCCAGCCTCTTCCGGGAAGACAGCGATAATGCCATGCCCCTGGCATCATCACTGTGGGGATGGTCATCCCGCGCCGGCCTCTCCTCCACCAGGGCAATACCGGCCTTCCCTCCGGCAAGGGCACAGACAAGGCCGGCGCCGGCCATGCCGCCGCCAATTATCGCAATATCATACATCGCGATAGATTACCTGTTTGCCGCCATCAGGGCCTCGATTTCAGGAATGCTCTTGGGCGCATCCCGGCTCAGCACCTCGTGTCCCGATTTTGTAACCAGCACGTCATCTTCAATACGCACGCCGATGTTCCACCACTTTTTGGCAAGGCCCTTCTGCGGCGGAAAATACAACCCCGGTTCAACGGTCAACGCCATGCCGGGTTCCAGCATGCGCCACTCATCGCCTAACTTGTAATCACCGACGTCGTGTACGTCCATCCCCAGCCAGTGACCGGTCTTGTGCATGAAATAACGTTTATAGTCCTCTTTCTCTATATGCGTTTGCGCTGATCCCTTGAGAATGCCCAGGGCGACCAGGCCTTCGGTCAACACCTCAACCGCCGAGTCATGGGGTTGATTCCAGTGATTCCCCGGTTTTACCGCGTCAATGGCGGCAAGCTGCGCGGCCAGGACTACCTCGTACACGGCGCGCTGATGGTCGCTGAAACGGCCGCTGACAGGAAATGTGCGGGTAACGTCGCTGGCATAACCTTCGTATTCGGCGCCGGCATCGATCAACAGGATGTCCCCGTCCTTCATTTCCCTCGTGTTGTCGATGTAGTGCAGGACGCAACTGTTCGCCCCGCTGCCCACGATGCTGGGATACGCCGCGCTGAATGCGCCCCGGCGCATGAATTCATGGAGCAGTTCCGCCTCGACCTGGTATTCCATCATGCCCGGCCGGCACGCCTTCATCGCGCGCACGTGGGCTTTGGCCGAAATAGTAGCGGCATCGCGCAGCTTGCTGACTTCATGCCGGCTTTTATACAGGCGCATGTCATGCAGGATGTGGTTCAGGGAGATGAACTCCTCCGGCGCGTGCACCCCGGTACGGATCTTGCCGCGCACCTGGTTGACCCAGCCGAGCACGCGCTGGTCGAACGCGATGTCGTTGCCCATGGTGTAATAAATCCGTTCCCTGTTCTCCAGCAATCCGGGCAGGATGTCGTCCATATCGGCAATGGGATAGGCGTCATCTGCGCCGTAATCATTGCAGGCGCCCTCCAGACCCGCACGGGAGCCGTGCCAGACTTCCTGTTCCGGATCGCGCTCGCGGCAGAACAGGATAAACTCGCCCTGGCTGCGGCCCGGGATCAGCGCCAGGACGGCTTCCGGTTCCGCGAACGCGGTCAGGTAAAAAAAATCGCTGTCGGGACGATAACGAAACGCCACATCCCGGTTGCGTATTTTCTCAGGCGCGGCGGGCAGGATGGCAATGCTGTCATCTCCCAGCATATCCATGAGTTTCTTGCGGCGCTTGCCGTATTCGCTGTTTTTCATGTGACGGAGCACGGATTTCAGGTATGTCTTACGGTACCTTGACGGAACGCCAAAAGCAATGATGAAAAGTATTCGACTTATGAATCTTGACCGCCTCGCAACCGCGTTCTATATTGATACATAAACGCTTGCGTTTAATGGGGATAACCAGCCGCGGAAAATATATCAATGTCAGAAAAAAACCATGAAAATGTAGATTTGGGGGTGCTTGAGGCGCGGGTCGATGATCTCATCAAGACCGTTGACTCGTTGAAAAACGAGAATTCCGCCTTGCGTCACCAGCAAAAAAACCTGATCAGCGAGCGCGCCGTGCTCATTGAAAAAACAGAGCAGGCCAGATTCCGTATTGAATCCATGATTGCGCGGCTGCGGGCTATGGAAACCCGTTCATGACACAGTCCAAGCCGGTCAGAGTATCCATTCTCGACAAGGAATACCTGATATCCTGTCCGGACGATGAGCGCGAGCAGTTATATGCCGTGGTGGATTTTGTCAATGAAAAATTGCTGGAGGTGAAAGGCAGCGGCAACGTGATCGGCTCTGAACGCATAGTCATTATGGCGACCCTGAATATCGCCAATGAACTGCTTGCATACAAACGCAAAAATAAGGACTATACTGAATCTGTGGACTCGATTGTGAAACGCCTGCAAACCAAGATTGACGGCGTCCTGGTCGGGAATGAATGATTTTGGGTATCTTCTGTCGTGTTCGCCAGCGGGCCTACAGAAACTTGAGCTTATTTCCTGTAATGTAGGGAGCTGAACCGCGCTATTGTGTGCAAGCCCACTTAAGGTGGGAAGCCTGATATACCGCCCGCTGTTCCCACTTGAACCACTGGTTCAAGTTTATTGCCCGCAACGGCACGACGGTTGATACCCACCAATGTCAAAAAGGGGACAGATTTTAAATCTGTCCCCTTGATTTCCTCCCCCGTCATGCCGGGCTTGTTCCGGCATCCAGTGAAATACTGTGTCGCCCACGGGGCGACTCTTTTTCTACTGGATTCCCGCATTCGCGGGAATGACGAGTCCCTTTCCCCGCCCTTGGCGACTCATTATAAAATCAGTTCAGAAAGACCCTGTAGGCAGGGTTATTCGTCTCTTCCGAATATTCAATTCCCAGGCTGTTCAGGAAATCGTGAAATTCGCCGGTCTGGTCCTCCGGCACCTGTATGCCCATCAGCACCCGCCCATAAGCAGCGCCGTGATTGCGGTAGTGGAACAGGCTGATGTTCCAGCGCGAGCTCATCCGGGTAAGAAAATGCAGCAATGCCCCGGAACGCTCGGGGAATTCAAACCGGTACAGCAGCTCATCGGTCACCCCGGGCGCACGGCCTCCTACCATGTAACGGATATGCATCTTCGCCACTTCGTCATTGCTCAGGTCGATGACCTGGTAGCCCTTGTCCCGTAAATTTGCCAGTAACTGGTTCTTCTCCCGGACGCCGTGGCGCAACTGCACGCCCACGAAGATATGCGCCTCTTCGGTATCGCAGTACCGGTAGTTGAATTCCGTGATCTGGCGCGGGCCCAGGTCGTGGCACAGGGTGCGAAAACTGCCGGGGCGTTCGGAAATCGTGGTACAAATCAACGCCTCCCGCTGTTCACCCAGCGCGGACAGTTCGGCGATATGGCGCAGCCGGTCAAAGTTCACGTTGGCGCCGCTGAGAATGGCGATAAGGCGCCTGTCCTTCAGGTTCTCCCGCTGGACATACTTTTTCAACCCGGTCAGGGCCAGTGCCCCGGCGGGCTCCGGGATGGAGCGGGTATCCTCAAATATGTCCTTGACTGCCGCGCAAATCTCATCGACGTTGACCGGCAGGACCTCATCGACCAGTTCCCGGCAGATGCGGAACGTTTCCTCCCCGGCCTGCCGCACCGCGGCGCCGTCGGCAAAGATATCCACGTGGTCCAGGGTGACCCTTTCACCGGCCCTCAAGGCCCGGTACATGCTGGCTGCCCCGTCATGCTCCACGCCGATGACTTTTATACCGGGACTGTTCGCCTTCACGTGCAGGGCGATTCCGGCGATCAATCCGCCGCCCCCGACCGGGACGAAGATGCAGTCCGGCTGCTCATCACACTGCTCCAGCAGTTCCACGCCCACGGTAGCCTGTCCGGCGATGACCAGCGGGTGGTCGTAGGGCGGGATGAAGGTCCTGCCCTCCCTGGCGGCCAGTTCTTCCGCATGCAGCCGGGCCTCGTCATAGGTATTGCCGTGCAGGACCACCCTGGCGTCGAGACGCCTTACTGCGCTCACCTTGATCTCCGGCGCGGTCTTCGGCATCACGATGGTTGCGCTGATATTCATCTTGCCGGCCGCCAGGGCGACACCCTGGGCGTGATTTCCTGCGGAAGCCGCGATGACGCCGCTGCGTTTCTGCTCGTCGCTCAGCGTGGCAATCAGGTTATAGGCGCCGCGCAATTTATAGGAAAACACCGATTGCTGATCTTCCCGCTTGAGCCAGATATGGTTGTCCAGCGCCCGGGAAGCCTGGCCGGCGTAATCCAGGGAGGAGCGCCGGGCCACGTCGTAAACCCTGGTCGCTGCCGCGCTGATTAACGGTTGGTATTCTTCAAACATGCGTATAAGATAACATCACGCCGGATTTCCGCCAAAGCCTGCCCCTGTATGTCGTAACCAGGCGCCTGCCCTGCGCAATCCGGCAACCCGGGATTTACCAACAGGACATTCCTCCAGATGAGCCAGGAAAAAAAACAACGGGCCGCCAGGGCCGCGATCGAATACATAGAAGACGATATGGTCGTGGGTGTCGGCACCGGCAGCACGGTCAACTGCTTTATTGATGAACTGGCGCAAATCAGGCACCGTATCGACGGCGCCGTAGCCAGTTCGGTGGCGACCGAAACCCGGTTAAGGCAACACAATATCCCGGTCATCGACCTGAACGGCGTACGCGAACTGTCGGTGTACGTGGACGGCGCCGATGAAGCCACACGGCACCTGCAACTGATCAAAGGTGGTGGCGGCGCCCTGACCCGGGAGAAGATCACTGCGGCCGTCAGCGACAAGTTCATCTGCATCGTCGACGACTCGAAAATGGTCGACGTTCTTGGCGCCTTCCCGTTGCCCGTCGAGGTCATTCCCATGGCCCGCAGTTACGCGGCCCGGGAAATCGTGAAACTGGGCGGCCAGCCGGTGCTGAGAGAGGACTTCATCACCGACAACGGCAACGTCATCCTGGACGTGCACAATCTTTCCATCCTCAACCCGGCGGAACTGGAGCAGCAGCTCAACCAGGTTGTGGGCGTGGTCACCAACGGCCTGTTCGCCAGGCGCCGCGCCGACCTGTTGCTGGCTGCCGATGATCAGCAGGTTAAGACAATTGCATGATCGGACTCATACAGCGCGTCACCGAAGCAAAGGTGGAGGTCGATAACAGTACCGTAGCGCAAATCGGCCGGGGCATTCTGGCGCTCATCGGTGTAGAAAAACAGGATGATTCGGCGACAGCCCGGCGGCTGGCCCAGAGAATAATCCAGTACCGCATATTCCCCGACGCCGACGGGAAAATGAACCTGAGCCTGCAGGATACAGGCGGCGAACTGCTGCTGGTCCCGCAGTTCACCCTGCCGGCTGACACCCGCAAAGGCAACCGCCCCAGCTTCAGTTCGGCCGCGCCGCCCGAGACGGGTCAACGCCTGTTCCTGGAACTTGCAGACCTTGCCCGGGAAACCCATGGTCAAGTTCAAACCGGCGAGTTCGGCGCAAACATGCAGGTCAGCCTGACGAACGACGGTCCCGTGACGTTCTGGTTGCAGGTTTGACGTATGAAAATTACAACATCGTACCTGTTGCAAACCCTGTTTCTTGCCTGTTGCATTGTCTTTCCACTATCCGCAGCAGAACTGGTCAGCATCGAGAACGTCACCCTTGTCGACGCCGGCCTGAACGATGGCGACAGTTTCAAGGTCAATGCTGACGGCCGTGAACTGCACCTGCGCCTCTACTATGTCGATTGCCCGGAAACCACGTATAACAGCAAGCCCGTACTGGAAAGAATACGTGAGCAACAACGCCATTTCGGCCTCGAAGACCCCCATGACGTGGTACGCTACGGCGAACTGGCTGCCGAATACGTCAGGCAGGCACTGTCACAGCCGTTCACGATTCACACCAGCTATGCCCAGGCGCCGGGACGTTCAGCACTGGTTCGCTATTACGCCTTCGTAGAAACCCATGATGGATATGACCTGGCTCATCTCCTCATCGAGCAGGGCCTGGCCAGGGTACACGGCAAAACCCGCCCGGCTCCCGATGGGACACCAAGCCATACCGTACTCGAAGAACTCCAGGACCTGCGCACCATTGCCCTGCTGAACCGCGCCGGAATATGGCAGTCATCCCAACCCGCCATCCTGGCCGAAATGCGCAAACGTCAGCGGGAGGAGGCCGAGGAACTGAAAACATTCCGCCAAAAGGTGGCGAAGATACGTACCCGCGATGATCAGCCTCTCAACCTGAACAGCGCCACGAAGGAGGAACTGGAACAAATCCCCGGCATCGGACCGGTTACTGCAATCAAGATCACCGATGGGAGGCCGTATGAGTCTGTGGATGACCTGCAGAGAATTCCCGGTATCGGGCCTAAGACGGTGGAGACTATAGCGCCTTATGTTACGGTGGGGGTTAAATAAACTACCCAGCCGTAAGCGGACGGGGTATTAATACGAACTTTATTTCTCATTCGCCGCAAGCGGCGGGAACTAACCCCAAAGAGCATTAGAAAAGCGGCATGAAACTGGTAGAAGTGGGAAACAATCACTGGCGTTTTGACAACCCGGCCATATCCTATGAAACCCATGAAAAACTGGACCTGGCATTGGATACCTGGGATACAGGTGATGTTGAACATGCGGAAATAATGCTGCGCGCGCTCGTGGCAGAGTGCCCCAGTCATATCGATGCGCTTCATCATCTATCGCTTATCTGCGACGAGCAAGCCAGGGCGTTGGATGCTTACATTTTTTGTCAAGCTGCCGTCGGTATCGGACTGCAAGCGATTCCTGATAACTTCAAATGGGAACATTCGACATTGGAATGGAGCATATTGGATAACCGTCCATTCATGAGGGCATACCATAACCTCGGTTTGTGGCATCTCAATGCCGGCAGGTACGATGACGCCACCAGGATTTTCGGGAGACTCTTGTCCGTTAATCCCAATGACAACCAGGGCGTCCGGCACCTGCTGCCGATATGCTGGTTTGAGAAAAACGACTTAACGGCAATTCTCGACCTTTGCCGTGCCTATCCGGGTGACTACGCCCCTGAAATTCTCTATACCGAGGCATTGGTGCTTGTACGCCTGGGTCGAGACACGGATGCGCTGGCGGCGCTGACGAGTTGTGTTGCAACTCTGCCATTGGTGGGTAAGGAGTTGTTGAAGAAGAGACATCCCAGACCGAAATCCTGGACAGAAGGCTATATTACTCTTGGAGGCCCTGCCCAGGCTTATGATTACTGGCGGGAATATGGTAAATACTGGGCGGCTTCGGAACCCGCCATGGAATTGTTGCGGCAAGTCGTGGAAGCCCGCTAACCTGCATGGGCGTCCCTTTGATGTATCTATCCTGTAGTCTTTTGAATTATTATTTCTTTCCGCCTAACACAATGAAGTTTATTACGATTTTGAATACTTGAAGTTATGTCACATATGACATAGTATTACTCTATGGATGATAGGGATAAATCTCTGGCCTGGCTACACGGTGAGATAAAAACGCCCCCGTTTTCAGAAGATGCCAGGATTGAGGCGGGTTTTTTGCTCAGGCGACTTCAGCGCGGCGAAAAGCTGAGTATGCCGCAATCTCGACCCATGCCAGAGGTCGGAAAACATTGTCATGAACTGCGGATTAATGACAAAAATTTAACTTGGAGAATTGTCTATCGAGTTGATTCAGATGCAATCTTGCTACTTGAAATATTCGAAAAGAAAACCGGCAGAACTCCAAAACATGTAATTGACGCATGCAGAAAACGCATCAAGGTGTACGCTGATGAAACCAGATAAACGTGAAAAACTCGAAAAAGCCGGTTGGAAAATTGGCTCAGCCGAGGAGTTCCTGTCACTTTCACCGGAAGAATCAGCTTTTATCGAAATGAAACTGGCATTATGCAACTCTGTTAAATCGATGCGTACCAAAAAGTGCCTGAGCCAAATTGAATTTGCAAAGTTAATGTCGTCCAGCCAATCGCGCGTTGCCAAGATAGAAGCAGGAGACGCTTCCGTATCCTTCGACCTGGTAATGAAATCTCTATTGACCCTTGGCGCTTCCAAAAAAGACGTGGCCAGACTGATTGCGTCCGGCGAAGACTGACAATCCATTAATTAGGCTGACAATGAAACTAACAAATGTTGAAAAAATAATCCTCCATTCAGACATGGAAATTAGTGGCGACCCATACGGCTGCGTATTCCGGTTGAAAGTGAACGCGGATTCCGGTTCAAAGTGAACACCGATTCCGGTCAAACGTGAACACCTGTTCCGGTTCATCGTGAACACTGATTCCGGTTGAACGTGAACACTTTCCGGGCAGTGCCGGAATCGGTGTTCACAACCCCGGAATCCGCGTTCACGTTGAACCGGAATCACCCCCAACGCATGGGACTTGTAACCCGGTGGTACGTTGTTTCTTTTTTTGGGAGCAACCTGCCATGTCCAACAAGAGAACGACCATGCGTAAACTACGAGAGATTTTACGGCTCCGGCTGCAAGCCGGCCTGTCCATCCGCGCCATCAGCCGCAGCACCAAGCTGAGTGTCGGCGGGGTACAGAAACTCCTCAGCCGGGCCGAGACCCTGAGCCTGACCTGGCCGCTGCCGGCCGAGTTGGACGAGGCCCGCCTGGCCGAGCTGTTCTACCCCGGCGCCGATACCCGCACCAGCCCGCGCCGCGAGGCGCCGGACTGGGCCGCGGTCCATGAAGAACTGAAGCGTCCCCATGTCACCAAGCGACTGGTCTGGGAGGAATATACGCAACAGTATCCGAACCGGTGCTACAGCTACTCCCAGTTCTGCGACCGTTACCGCCACTGGCTCGGGCAACAACAGCGCACCATGCGCCAGACACACAAGGCCGGCGAGAAGTGCTTTGTGGACTACAGCGGGGATACCGTGCCCGTCATCGATGCCGGCACCGGCGAGACACAACCGGCACAACTCTTTATCGCCGTCCTCGGCGCGTCGGACTACACCTTCGCCGAGGCCACCTGGACCCAGACCCTCCCCGACTGGCTCGGCAGCCATACCCGGGCCGTGACCTGCTTCGGCGGTGTCCCCGCCGCCATCGTCCCGGATAACCTGCGCAGCGGCGTCAGCCGGGCCTGCCGCTACGATCCCGACATCAACCCCAGCTACCAGCAGTGGGCCGAGCACTACCAGACGGCCATCCTGCCGGCGCGGCCACGCAAACCGCGCGACAAGGCCAAGGCCGAGCAGGGTGTGCTGCTGGCGCAACGCTGGATCCTGGCCCGCCTGCGCCATCATCAGTTCTTCGCCCTCGATGAGTTGAACCGCCATATCGCCACCCTGCTTGAAGACCTCAACCACCGGCCCTTCAAGCGCCGGCCCGGCTCGCGCCACGCGGCCTTTGAGACCCTCGATAAGCCAGCCTTGAAGCCGTTGCCCCCACAGCCTTACGAGTATGTCCACATCAAGCCGGTGACCATCCATATCGACTACCACGTGCAATACCAGCAGCACTACTACTCCGTGCCGCACCAGTACGTCGGCGAGCGGGTCGAGTTACAGGCCTCTGACAGTTTGATTGAACTGTACTTCCGGCAACGCTGCATCGCCACCCATGCGCGCCGGGACGGGTACGGCTTCACCACCCACCCGGCCCACATGCCCGAACGCCACCGGGCGCAGCAGCAATGGTCCCCCGAGCGCCTCCAACGCTGGGCTGCCCAACTCGGCCCCGACGTGCACACCTGGGTCCGCCACCAACTCGAACGCCGGGCCCACCCCGAGCAGGCCTACCGCACCTGCCTGGGGCTGCTCCAACTCAGCAAACGCTACCCCGACAGCCGCCTCAACGCCGCCTGCTGCATCGCCAACCAGGCCGGCCTCGTGCGCCTCAAACAGGTCAAACACCTGCTGGAGTCAAACCAGGACCGGCTGCCTGATACCCCCGGCGCAGACACCCCGACCACCCCCCCGCTGCCCCAGGACCATGAGAATGTCCGCGGGCCGCACCACTTCAACTGACGGAGAGAACACCATGACCTCAACCACACACACCCTGACACGCCTGCGCGACCTGCGCCTGCCCGGCATGGCCCAGGCCCTCACCCAACAAACCGAACAGCCCGCCACCTATGACCCCCTGCCGTTCCTCGACCGCCTCGCCCTCCTGGTCGAGTCCGAGTGCCTGCAACGGGAACAACGCAAACAGGACCGCCTGCTGCGCCAGGCACGCTTCAAACTGCGCGCCACCCTCCAGGACATCGACTACCAACACCCGCGCAACCTGGCACAGGCACAGGTGGCCACCCTGGCCCAGGGCGAGTGGCTGCAACGCAACCGCAACCTGCTTATCACCGGCCCCTGCGGCTCAGGCAAAACCTTCATCGCCTGCGCCCTCGGCCACCAGGCCTGCCGGCAGGGCCATACCACCCGCTACTTCCGCCTCGCCCGCCTGTTCCTCACCCTCACCCAGGCCAAGGCCGACGGCAGCTACCACAAACTCCTCAACCAGCTTGCCCACACCCGGCTGCTCATCCTCGATGACTGGGGCATGGAAACACTGACCAGCGCACAGCGCCACGACCTCATGCACATCATGGATGACCGCTACCAGGCCGCCTCAACGATGATGGTCAGCCAAATGCCGGTAGATCAGTGGTACGCTGTCATCGGCGATAACACCCTCGCCGACGCCATCCTCGACCGGCTTATCCATAATACCCACCGACTGACCTTAAAGGGGGAATCCATACGAAAAAAACAGGCCGCTATTGACTCATCGTGAACACTTGAGGTAAAAAACACAAACACGCCATGCGTTGCGTTAACAGGTGTTCACTTTGAACCGGAACAACTGTTCACGTTCAACCGGAACCAGTGTTCACATTCGCCGGAATACGCATACGGCAATAACGTCGCGATTTGCTGTCACAGTGAGACATGCCAACACCCGATACTATTGACTGCTCGCGACAACTGGAGAGGGAATAGCAGCAAAAAACCATCTGTTTGTAAGAAATGTGGCTGTGCCTATTATATTGACCATGACCGTACTGTAGGAACTGATCCAAGGATATTACACATCGTGGCGGGACGACAATGAAATTACCACTTGGGGCAGATAAAATAGCGAGAAAGTCAGATTTTGCCTAAATTACATACTTTTCCATGTGTTCCGCCAGCCTTTGAGTAAGGGAGGGCCAATTGTAAATACCGCGTTCTTCCCATGACAAGGTCCCGGACATGTAGCCCATATCGAGCAGTTCATCACGCAATTGATCATGGGGGTAAATATACCACCGCTTCTTTTCGTTGAAAGCAATATAGAGTTCCATCCCGTTGTACTGGCGCTCAATATGTAACCGTGTTCCCAGCCTGACTTTGATAAAGCTGCTATCTATATGACAGGCAATGAAGTCCGCTCCTTGCCAGCCGTCGTTGAGCCACAAGCAGTTGAAGCCATAATCGGCAAGTCTGGACGCGAGTTTATGAAACTTCCAAGTCTTCTTCTGCCGGGGGGTTAACTCATTGGATTTGATACGGTTGAACATCAGTTTGCCTGCAGGCGTCATTTATCAGCGCCAGTGAATGTCATGGGTTGGAATACGGTTTATAAACGTGATTTCACAAAATGCAGCATTAATGAGGATAAATGACCTGAGTTCCATCTTTGTACTTTCTCACAGTAAAATACGAACATTTATCGCGATCGCAAACTCTGTAAGTTTTTCTGGTATCAGACTCACCCCGCATTTCAGTTATTGTCAACTGTGGGTCATCCTTGATAATCAGGTCAATAAATGTTTCTGCCTCTTCATCCGAACCGGCCAGTGTTTGCGATGAAGCCAATATAAGCCCGATAATTAGAAAAATTCGATTCATGCTCATTTTCAGGTATGGTTTACAATGCCGCTTCCAGTCGCAAAAGGACGGCCTGTGAGCTACGGAATCGTATGGCCGCCCAATCTTGGGCTGGTATATTTTTTTATCTAATTCCCCGTCAAACAACTATTCAGACCTATTCCATATAATTCCCGGCGCTCATCTTCAGAAGGTTGAGTTGCTTGCAAAGTCGATTGTAGCAGTTGAACCAGTTCATCAACTTCTTTTCCATGCTTTTTCTTAAATGCACTTAATAATCTGGGATTACGCGAGTCTAATCCTTCTCTTTCCATTACCTGTTTGAAACAAGGATTGATCATATTTTCCATAATTTCCTGGTAGTAGTTTTGAGAATGAACCAGTGGAGAAGACAGGAATAGAAATGTGATCAATTTTTTCATGTCAATCACCTGGATTTATTTCATTTAACAAGGCCAAGCATATACTTTTTACGGGTAACTACTCACCCCCACTCGTCCTTCCTGCACTTCTCCTCGTTCGTCATTCCCGCGCGCCCCCCGTCATTCCCGCGCAGGCGGGAATCCAGTGAAAAAAACGTCCCGAAGGGACACGTTATAAGGTGTCGCAAGCGACCCGTTTAACAGACTGGATTCCGGCCTTCGCCGGAATGACGAAGGGAGCGCGGGACGAACAGGGGGGTGAGTAGTTACTTTTACGGTTAATAAACTACCTCTCGTTCTTCTTGAAATCTTGGTATTCTGCGTAAATAATCTTTCATTAATTTGGAAATTGGAAATACCAATACCCAGATTATTATCAATAAAGTTACACCTGCACCTATTAACGCGCCGATAAAATATTTCGTAAAAACTGGAATGGTCTGTTTCATTGAAAGCCTCTCAGGAAAGTTGTTATTTATGGAGTTCCAGTGACACAAAACTAAATTTGTGCTGCTCTGTTTGTCGTGTTCCCCTCTACCTCAATGAAGAAGGGACACAGAACAAACACGGGTACAAAATTCCTTATGGGACTATCATTCACTCGTCAAACAGGTCGGAGTGTCTGCCCGTTCGTTCAAAGCGCACTTGGTCGCCGTCGATCTTGTAAGTCAGCAACCAATCCGGCTTGATGTGAGCGTCCCGGAAGCTGCGCCACCGACCCTTAAGCGGATGGTCTTTGTAGTGCTTTCAGGTGGCGTTTGAACTGGCCGGAACAGACCGGGACACGCATCAAATACCCAGGTCTTTAAACAGGGCTTCGGCGTTTTCAACCCGGTGTACATCCTCGCCGCGCTCGCTCCTGGCAAGAGTTTCAGCGGTTAGCCGGTTGGGCACTCGCATTTCAAACGGCAGCCCCTGCTCGCTCACTACCTTGGTGAGGCCAATACGCACGAAATCGGACACGGTAAGCCCCATAGTCGCCAATATCGCGGTGGCCTCTTCTTTCAAGCGCTCATCAACTCGAGCGCGTACAACCTCAGTTGCTGCCATGGACCATTCTCCTGTTTGTTGCTTGACCCTGATATTGTAGCCCAAATGAGCTACATAGTTAATCTAAAGACAGACTCGAATACTGAACGGCATTACCGTACAATCAGGAAATGATTGTCTGCTCTGTCCGTCACAGGGGCCTGCGCCGGTTGCTTGAGGATGACAACCCCTGATGGCTATCAATCAAATCAAAGTGAACATGACTCCTTCGCATCCGGGCGACTTCATACGCACGGAGGTCATTGAGGAGTTGGGCCTCAGCATGACAAAGGCAGCACAGATTCTGGGGGTTCGTCGAGCTACGCTTTCAGCCCTGTTGAACGGACATGCCTCGTTATCGCCGGAAATGGCGTTACGCATTGAGAAAGCCTTTGACGTCAGTATGGATATGCTGTTACGAATGCAGGCCTGGTGGGATGCCTCGCGGATGCGCTCCCGCGCAAGCGAGGTCAATGTCCGGCGTTATGAACCTGCATGATTAACAATATCTCATGAAGAGGCGCCATAATACGCTTAGACTGCGTTTTTCGTGTCTTAAAACAGGACTTCAAGAGGAAATATTAGATAATGTGTAACAATTGGGCCGAAGATAACAATAGCCTTCTCTCGCCCATCGTATTTTGCAGACGGTGAAATATCATCGTGGGGTCGGGCTGTTTGTCTGTGCCTGTAAAAGCCTGAGAATGAGGTCATGTAATGGCTGGAGAAAATTATCCTTGTATCGTTCATCCAACGCCCTGGCATCAACTTCTTTAAGTGCTTTTATGTAATCATTTCTATTTACACGGAGGAGTTCCGGCAATATGGAATCACCACCCAGCCATCCGCCTTCTTTTACGCATAAAACGAAGTAACAAGCAGCCCTTGCAGTTCTTCCGTTCCCATTCACAAATGGATGAATACGGTTTAGTTGCCAAAGAACATACGCTGATAATTCCACAGTATTAGCTGAATTCCACCACCGATTAACTGTATTAACAAAATCATCCATCAGTGTATTTACGAGATAATGAGGTGGAGGCTTGTAATCTCCAACTTTTACTTCACACGGGCGATATTCGCCTGCATTAATATGCAGGCAGGCTATGGCGTGATAGTTGATTGCTTTGATTATTGTTTGTGATAGAAAAGGCCGACTGATATCAATAGATGAGGAGACTATAGACTCCAAAAAACTGTAATGACGAGCGCCATTCGCAACTTCTAAGGCTTCATATATGGGATTATTTTCGTTTTGTCCTGTTAACTCATAAAGTATCATGTGTTCTACATTCCATGTTTTTCCAGTACTGCTTCCACAAAGTCACGGGTGATAGTACTCTCACTATTCAGCGTTCCCAGAATAAAGGATATTTTTTGTTGCCGTCTTTGTTCCGTTGTCATCTGCTCGCCAGCTTTTT
Organism: Gammaproteobacteria bacterium; assembly: GCA_965204045.1. Classification (GTDB taxonomy): domain Bacteria; phylum Pseudomonadota; class Gammaproteobacteria; order Eutrophobiales; family Eutrophobiaceae; genus JAAXHV01. The sequence goes on along the minus strand of CBDBDW010000002.1, from coordinate 762,496 downwards.
TCAAGGCGGCAAGGATCTCTTTTTCGCTCTGATGACCGGTTTTCATTGCTTCAGCCATTGCTCCTCTCTTCATGATTAATACTGAATTTCCCTCCTGCAGGAGGGTTTCAGTATAGCATTATTACATTCGGTACTGGTACTGTCCCGATACCATTCACAGCTCCACTTAGTGAATATTTTGTCTGGCCGGAGGCGGAGATAGGGTCAGGTCGCACATTGCACACGTAAATAAGGTTTGCGGTAGTTTCTCAGTTGTTTCTTTGTATGCACAATGTGCGACCCGACGCTGTCTCTCCAAAGTCTGAACGCCGTTTTTTTTCGGCTGCAACCTGCAATCCATGAAGCATGGGTTTAACTTTCCTCCGACTCTTCCATTCTCACCTTCGATAATGCAGACGCCAGCAGTCCTGCCGGAATAGCGACTATTCCAAGGCCAATCATTAAGATAATAAAGGTAAAGATTTTTCCGCCTGCCGTTATGGGATAAACATCGCCGTAACCTACAGTCGTCAGGGTGGTTACCGCCCACCACAGGCTATGGATGACGCTTTTGAACGCCTCCGGCTGAGCTATATGTTCGAAATAGTATATGCCGACGGCTGACAGGTACAGGAGCATCACAGTCACCACGCTGAATAATATAATTTCCTCCTTTGCGATGACAAATGCACGCGCAAACCTGCGCATGGCCCTGCCGAAGCGGAGCAGTTTCAGCAGCCGAAAGAGCCGAAACATTCGGAATACCCGTAACGAGCGGAGATCAATGCCGGAAGCAAGATAAAAAGGCAGGATTGCCAACAAATCGATGACCCCATAAAAACTCAGAACATAACCGAGTTTCCTGTCCGCGACATACAGGCGAAGCAAATATTCAATGGTAAATAGTATTACGATGACTACTTCCGTCGCATGAAGAAATTTTCTGGTATCGGCTTCAAGGTCCGGTAACGTTTCTACGGTAAACGTGATGATGGAAATTAATATCAATGACTGCATAACCAGGTCGAATGTGCGACCCGATACCGTATCGTTTCTCTCAACTATTGCTTTTAAATCCATGGTTGGCTCCGTTCTACTGAAATATTACTGACTCTCTCTCAAGTAACGTTGCGCAAGTTTGACGCCTTGTACCTGTCGCCGCTGACAGAATACGACGACGCTCAGATTAAGATGCCAGAATTCAGCTGACTTTTTTAAGGGGGGGAACTTTTTCGTGAGTTTGCATCGAATGCCACAAATCCCAGTTTTTTTGCAGGTTTAACCAGAAATCCGCGCCGGTATTTAATGCTTCGCCGAATGCCAGCGCGGAATCGGCAGAAACACCCCTCTTGCCGTTAATGATCTCATTCAGTCTCGCATAGGTCCAACCAAGGTGAACAGCAAATTCCTTCTGGCTGACGCCAAGAGGTTTTAAAAACTCTTCCCGCAGCATTTCTCCCGGGTGTGTCGGAGGTCTGTTTTCAGGCAGCATTTTATATCTCAAAAAATACTATTTATGGTAATCGGTGATTTGTACATCATTTGCTCCGTGACCAACCCAGGTAAAAATTACTCTCCATTGATCATTGACCCTGATACTCCAATGGCCGCTAAGAGACCCCTTAAGTTTTTCCAATTGATTACCGGGCGGTTCCCGTAATATACCAATATCATGTGCAGCATCTATCTGGTCCAGAATACGCCGGCATTTTCGATGTAACGCGACCGGTATCTTGCGAGAATAGCGACTATCTACGCCATCATAAATATCTCTCGTTATTCTGTCCTTGATGTCCCTGATCATTGCCAAAATATATCGGATATCGATATATAAGTCAAATAATCCTTAAACAGTACGGAGATGTCACGGAGGCTGGCGCCGGCTTCACACGAATACAGACCGGGACACGCATCAAATACCCAAGTCTTTAAACAGGGCTTCAGCGTTTTCAACCCGGTGTACGTCCTCGCCGCGCTCGCTCCTGGCAAGGGTTTCAGCGGTTAGCCGGTTGGGCACTCGCATTTCAAACGGCAGCCCCTGCTCGCTCACTACCTTGGTGAGGCCAATACGCACGAAATCGGACACGGTAAGCCGCATAGTCGCCAATATCGCGGTGGCCTCCTTTTTCAAGCGCTCATCAACTCGAGCGCGTACAATCTCAGTTGCTGCCATGGATCGTTCTCCTGTTTGTCACTTGACTCTGATGGTGTAGCCCAAATGAGCTACACAGTCAATCTAAAGACAGCCCTGAACACTGAACGGTATTACCGTACAATAAAGAAATAATTGTCCGCTCTGCCCGTCACTGAGGGCTATCAATCAAATCAAAGTGAATCCTGAGACGGGTACCGGTAGCCTGAGCGATCTTCTGCAACGTCCTGGTGGATGGGTGGGCTTGCCCGCCCTCAAGTCGAGCAATAACGGATTGTGTTGTCTTCATGCGTTCAGCGAGTTGTGTTTGGGTAAGTCCGGCGCGGAGACGGGCATCAAGTAACGAGCGGGCCAACTCGAACTCCGGGCCAAGCTCGTCATAAGCCGCCTGATAGTCCGGGTCCCGGCTCCATTTCTTGTGCAAATCACTTATCTTGATCATTTCAATATTTCTTTGGCGCATTGCAACGCCAAGTCAATTTCCCGGCGGGGCGTTTTTTGCGTCTTTTTGATAAAGACTCGTACCACGATGACTCGTTTACCCCTGCCGGTAACATACATTGCACGCGCTATCTTGTCTCGACGTCCCATGCGCATTTCCCAAAGTGGGACCGGTCAGGTGTCTGACATAGGGCCTGCCGACTCGCCCCGGGCCTGCCATCTGAAGCAACTCGCAGATACGCACAAACCGTGCGCGTATATCTGCTGACAGAGCGTCCAGCTCTTTGCTCACAGTCTCATTCAGAACTTCTACGGTCCATTCCATGACCAGTCGGACTATAGCAAATTTGATATGTCAACGCAAAAACACTCAGGGTTATTCTAAAACGGCGATTGCCCGGAGTATGGCTCCGTCCGGCGCGAGTTACGTCTCAACAGAGGTCAATGCGACTACTGTTATCAACAGGCGTAACGGCTGGCCCCATGCACGCCTGCCGGACGGACTCGAGCTTGAGGATATTGGCTAGGCCCTGTGTATGGGCACGTACAAAAGCAACGCCGGCAACTTGATGCAGCACTGGACGCTCTGCGAACTACTGGTTATTGCAGGCAAGCATACGTCAGAGTTAAGTTTTATCGATGCTCAGGCGATGGCGCCACTGGCGAGGGAGAGCGAGACCGGGAATCAGGATGAGCGGTTCACCCGTGTGTAAAAAGGCTTGCGAGAATACCCTGAGTCAGCCTATGAACGGGCATGGCATGATCTAACGCTAGACGGAGGCCATCCCAATAGCGCGGCCTTCATGTGCATTGTGCGCCCTGACCCCAATAACATGTATGCCGACGAAAGAAGCAGGCAACCTCTCAATGGTTCCCCCTGGTAGTGTAAAACTTCAGGCTGAGGCGGCAAGCTCAATTCGTTCAACTTCGATTACGCCGGTTACCGGATACATCAACTGCCCAGAACACCACGCCAGTACTCCCGTTATTATGAGATAATCATCCCCGCCGAACTTCTGACAGGGTGTACCTGATGCTGTTCCGAATAAACAAAAATGAGATGAAAGCCCTGCAACAAACCACTTTCGAGCAACAAAGGCTGAAAGAGCGGCAAGTGCAGGATATGCTGAAAAACCAGATAGACATTATCGCGCCGGATACGCTGGTTGTTGCCGAGGAATTTAGTGATTGGGAAGACAGTCGCAGGCGAATTGACCTGCTGGGAATTGATAAAAATGCCAACCTCGTGGTGATTGAACTTAAACGCACCACGGACGGCGGGCACATGGAACTCCAGGCGCTCAGGTACGCGGCCATGATCTCTACCTTGACGTTTAACAAGCTCGTATCGGTTCATGCGGACTACCTGGCAAAAAATGAAATTCAAGCAGATGCAGAAAATAATCTGCTGGAGTTTCTTGAATGGAACGAACCGGACGATGAGCAATTCGCGCAGGAAGTCAAAATCATTCTTGTATCGGCCGAGTTTTCCAAAGAACTGACTACTTCAGTCATGTGGCTGAACGACTTCGGACTGGACATCCGCTGTGTCAGGATGCAACCCTTCATGAATGACGGGCATATCGTCCTCGACATGCAAACCATTATCCCGCTGCCGGAAGTTGCTGACTACCAGGTCAGGATACGCGAGAAGAAGCAGAGAGCGCGGGCAGCCAGAAACAGGTCAATGGATTTTACCAAATTTGATGTGAGCATCGAAGGGCGCAGGTACGAACAACTGGGAAAAGGCAGAATGATATTCAGCATCGTTTCCCACATCCTGGAACAAGGACACGGGAAGCCGGGACAAATTATCGATGCAATTCCCGCTACAGCAAAAAAGGCGGAATACCTGTTCGAAGTTCATGAAGGGAAACTGAACTCTGAACAATTCAGGGAACGGTACAGGGCTGCGCACCCTGCGGATAGTGGCGTAAGATACTTTGTGAAGGACGAGGAACTCTTCCATACAGACGACAAAACCTATGCCTTCAGCAACCAGTGGGGAGTTACAACACTGGAGGCAGCTGATGCCCTGAAAGCAGCATTCCCGGAACTCAATATAAATTATGAGCGGGCGGAACAGGCGTAAAGGCGCTGGCTTTCTCTCGGTCCGCGTCATGTTTATGAATCGGCATATACGGAAGCCGTTAGCAGGCTGTCTTGTGTCCTTACACCGGTAACTACCGCCGGACCACCTCTATCACACTTTAAGGGCCGTGTTGCAACAGGTTAACCTGCGTTCTTAGATTGTCGATTTGCCCCGGTTGGCATGAGATGCCCCCGGGTAGACGCGCCAGCCGAGTAGGCAACCACATATACATACCGGTCGCTCGAATGACCGTACCTGCATTGGAGAAATCTGGCTATATAACAGGATTATTCGGGCAGGGGCGTTCCTGCCTACATCCGAGCCCGCCGGACCCGCAGTTTGCCGCTACCGATCAACATACCTCTAACTCGGCCATAATCTCACCGGGTAATCCATGCTTTACGTCAACTACCGCTTCTCTGATCTTTTCAACGCGGCACACCACGCAGACCTCGGCCACTGCCCGCTCTTTCCCTTGCTTCCGCCTCTTCTCGAACGGATAGTCCGCGAACCGCTTGAACAGGTTCATGTCCCTAGGGTGCGCCCGGTACGTGCTCCCGTTGTTCATGTGCGAGAGCCGGATGTTCGGCTCTTCCAACCGTACCAGCGTCTTGGTGTCGACTACCAGCACGTCGTGGATCTCTTTTTGGTACACCGCCGCCGAGATCATCGTCTTGAGACGCTTCTTCGTCGGCCAGAAGAAAACCATAGAATTAATAAGGTCATACCACTGCCGCGGTGCTACGGAATCAGGGAGCGCTCTCCGGAGCCCCTCGTCCGTCATCGGCTTCTGATCCCGCAACACTGCGCGTGGACGCCCCGGACATTCGATTTCAACCCGGCGCTCTCGCCGGTTCCGGGTCAACTCGATGATCTTCTCGTCGCTCTTGCCGAACAGGCACAACAAGCGCTTTGGTCGACAGTAGTCCTTGCTCCTTGATGCTCGCCCAGCTGCCTCCCCAGGCGATGTGGTACAACACCGGGTAGTGACTCCAGAGGTCCTGGGGCTGCATCATCACAGTCTCCAGTCAAAGACGCACGCGTAATCGAACCGGTAGCCGGTCAGCGAGCACGGCATGTCCGACACCACCACTTTGACGAGTTGTTCTTCAAATGGATCAAACAACACCTGCGCATCAAAACCTTCTTCGGTACCGCCGAAAATGCCGTGAAAACCCAAATCTGGACCGCCATCAGTGTCTATGTCCTGGTCGCCATTATCAATAAACGTCTCAAGGGCAGTCAACCCAACCCGGGATCAACCGAAACGCTTTCTGCTTTCGCGAACACTATCTACGATTTCATCCCTGGTAGCCTGAAGGTCAACACCTGTAATATCCAGTGGCGATTTCTCTGTCGTGGCCGGCTTGACGAAAAAAGTGTCTCCATTCCGTTTTCTTATGCATACCACCCCCATTTGTTTCGCTTCATCCAATATCGAAGCAAAATTCTGCCGGGCTTCGGTAAAGCTGTACTCTTTCATGGTCATATCTCCAAAGTCTGAACACTCATTTTTTCGGCTGCTGCGCGTAATGTACGATCAAGCGTAAGCAATGGTGAGTTTGTTTGCATGGCACATTGAACAAGATAGGCGTCATAAGCATAAATACCAAGGCGCGCTGACAGGTCAAGGGCTTGTTCCAGGGGATATTCGAAATATTTAACCGGTATGGCCCGGTAAATGGCAAGGGCTTGTTTTGCAAGTTCAACGGTGGTTTGCCGCCTTTTAAACATTGCCGAAAATGCATTGCCAATTTCCCAATGAACGGAAGCCGGAGCGCACAAAGAGGAGCCTTCGGTTAACCTGACGATATCCGGCTTTGTAGCTTCATTGCCAATCACCGAAATCAGGGCTGATGTATCTATGGTTATGATCATCAAGATCTGTATGTGTTGTACATGTGTACAGTATAGCGGCTTTTTCGTTAACCTTCAATTTATACAGAATAATTTGCAGCCCCCACCAAAACTTCCTGCGCCTGTATTTCCTGAGGTTCCCCGTCATGTCATAACTAAATAAAATACACAGAAGATCGATTTCTGAAAAATGGAGATAGTTAGGGTGGCCCGACCCCATTTGAAATATCAAAAAGCATGGGGGCTGGCGGTCATCTCAACGCCGAGGGCTTTCATGACGGCGAGCATGGTTTTCAGTCTTGGGTTTCCTTTCTCGCTGAAAGATCGGTATAGCTGCTCGCGTGACAAACCTGTCTCACTGGCAATTTCCGTCATGCCCTTGGCGCGAGCAGCCACGCCCATCGCTTTGGCTATGTACACAGCGTCCCCGGTTTCCAGGGCATCACTGACAAATTCTGCAATTGCTTCCGGACTGGTCAGGTAATCAGCCGGGTCAAATTCTGTAAATGTTTCAGCCATTTTGTTTCCTCCACTCGGATAAAATCCGGTGTGCGGTATCAAGTTGGGGTGGTCCGACCCTATCCTCTTATCAGTTCAAGCGCCCAGCAGGCGCCTGCTTAACAGGGTTTGCATATCCCTGCGTCCGTCAGCGATCAAATAAACATAAACGCTTTTGTCCTGTACCCGATAAACGATACGGTAGGGCTTGAAGAAGACTTCCCTGTATTCCTTGATACCAAGGGATAACAGCTCACCCGGATAGTTTCCGCGCTCCGGCATGTCAGAGAGGCTGAGAAATGCCTGTTCTATCCTGCCGATAACATACCCTGCTTTTTGCGGTGAGTCGGCTGCCGCAATGTAGTCATCAATATCTTCAAGGTCGCGCAATGCATCATCGGTCAGGAAGACCTCGTACATTACGATTGCCGTTTACGTCTCGAGCGAATGTGCTCCAGCGCCGACTTGGCAGGCGTGACGTTTCCCTGTTCGATTTGACTGTTGCCCAGGGCAAGTATTTTGAGCAGGGCAAGCGTCTCTTCATTCTCCTCGTAGCTCTTGATGTCCTGCACTACAACTTTGGCTTCACCGTTTTGCGTAATGATAAGAGGTTGTTTCTGCTCACTCAGTTGGCGAACGATATCAGCAGCATGGGCCTTGAGATAACTGATTGGTTTTATTTGCGAAGATAATTTCATCATGGGCACTCTTAATAAGGTCGTCGTCATCAGCACTATGACTGAATATGGTCTGAATATGGTTATTTGTCAAGGAAATGAGCCTGTCCATCTTAAAAGGCTGCCTTTTGCAGCCTTTTACTTCGGCCAACCCGGGAGCGTGAGAACTTCCGCAACCGGACAAGTTTCATTCCTGCGGCTCTGTTGCCATCATAAGCAAATTAGATTATTAAATTGATAATATTCAGACAATTTGATAGAATTTAAGGCAATGATTGACAGTATAATATCAAAATACAAACTGCCCAATGAAATCCAACGCGCGTTGTCATCATCGTTCAGAACAGCGCGGAAAGCCAGAAAGCACGGACGCAGGGAAGCGAGCGTCAGGAGTGGTGTGCCGGAGGCAACCATCCGGCGCTTTGAGGATACCGGCGAGATATCATTGAGACAACTGCTGATGTTGTGTGATGTCTACGGCAGTCCCGAAGTTGTCGAAGCGCTGTTTCCGAAGCCCGAGCCGCAGAGCATGGATGAGTTGATTGCGATGAGTAACAAGCAGTGAAACTGCTGAATGTCGTCTATCATGGTTTCGGTGGAGGCCGTCCGGTCAGGATGGGCCGCCTGGCCTGGCATGACCGGCTCGCGTGGTTTGAGTTTTCTCCGGAATTTCTGCAACACAGCTTCAATCCGTCTCCTTTTTCCCTCGACCTGGCAACAACCTTGCAGAAGGCGCCGCAGGAACCTTTCGACGGATTGCACGGGCTGTTCAGTGATTCCCTGCCGGATGGCTGGGGGCTTTATCTCATGGACAAGGCGTTCAGACAGGCCGGACGGGAACCAGCCATGGCCACTCCTCTTGACAGGCTGGCCTTTGTAGGCAAACGGGCAATGGGGGCAATATCATATCAACCGGATGAACTGGAAAACGCAGGACGTCCAATAGCCAGTGAACTGGATATTGATACTGTCGGTAACGAGGCGACCCGCCTGTACCAGGGCGAACTCCAGGAGGTGCTGGCGCACCACGCAGTCAACGGCGCCCCATTCGCCGGCGCCAGGCCAAAAATCCTCGTTGGTTTAAGTGGTGATACGGCGATTGAGGGCGCAGGTGATCTGCCGCCGGGCTATTCCCATTGGCTGGCCAAGTTTCCGACCGGCCGGACGCCCGATAAAAAGTCGGAAGGAACCATAGAGCATATCTATGCGGCCATGGCCCGCCATTCCGGCATCAATATGGCTGAAACAAGACTTGCGCAGGCGCGGGACGGCAACGCTTACTTCTTGACGCGCCGATTTGACAGGGCCGCCGGCAACCATCGCCGCCATGTGCATAGCGTGGCCGGCCTGTTGAACGCGGACTTCAGGACCGCCGACTTCGAATACAGGGAACTCATCAAACTTTGCGGACTGCTCACACATTCTCATTCGGAGAAGGTGGAACTGTTCCGGCGCATGGTCTTCAATATTGTCACCGGCAACCGGGATGATCACACAAAGAACTTCGCCTTCATGTTGTCGGACAAAAACGAATGGCGCAATACGCCGGCGTATGATGTCACCTGGAACCAGGGAATAATGGGCGAGCATTCCATGAGTGTTAATGGAAAGGGGAAGGATATCCGCCTTGATGATATTCTTGCAATCGCCGGGAGCGCCTCCATTTCCAGTCAGGACGCGGGCAGTGTGATTGAGGCCGTGATGGAAGCAGTTTCCGGCTGGAACGAGCTGGCGCTTCAGTATGATGTACCGTCCGAGCAACGCCGGGACATACATCAGTACATGTCACGTCAACAGCGCGCGCTGTCAGCCGTTACTGTTTCCGGTTTACAACATGACGGGCAGACGCCGCATCCCGGGTCGTCATTCCGGGCTTGACCCGGAATCCAGTCAAAAAAACATTCCTTATAAGGAGTTTTGTAATCTACTGGATTCCGGGTCAAGCCCGGAATGACGAACTGTAGTGCGACGCTAATTACGTTATGTACAGTTAAGGAGACTCGGCCATCTCTTTCGCAACCCGCTGGCTCCATTCTATCCAGGAACCGTCGTACAGGTGCAATCTTTCGACGGGGAATCCCATGAGGTAGAGCGCGAATAACGGCGTGGCGGCGCGTACGCCGGAATGGCAATAGAAGATGTGATCGTGTTCGGGCTCAAAGGCCGCCTGTTTCAATAACGCGCCGATCTCGGCGGCGGTCCGGAACTCCGACGGGCGGCCTTCGGACGCCTTGCGGAAATCCTTCCAGCCGATGTATTGTGCCCCATCGACGCGCCCTGCCGGCAGGCCGCCGATGGGCGCCGAACCGTCCCATTCCGCCGGACCGCGGGCGTCCCAGACATGGGTCCCCGCATCCGAGCGGCCCTGTTCCACGTCGGCCATATCGGCCGTCCAGCCGGTGAAGGGGGGCGTGGCGGTGAAATTCCCGGTTTTTCCCGCTGACTGCCCGGGGCCGCGCTCAACATTGAACCCTGCGTCTTTCCAGGCATCCAGACCGCCGTCCAGCACCCGGACATCGGGCTTTCCGTAAAGGTGAAAAAGCCACCAGAGACGAGCAGCGTCGTATCTTTCGTCATAGACTACGACTGTGGAATCGTTATCGATGCCCAGCCTGCGCGCAAATTCCTGGAAGCGTTCACGGTCCACTGCCATGCCGGCCTTGCCGGTGTAGGCCTTGCGCGGGGCATGGAAGGCGCCGGGAATGTGCTCAACCAGCCAGGAGACCTGCTTTACCGCAGCCAGTACTACCGGTTTCCTGCCCTGTCCGTCCAGCATCGATTTAACCTCGGCCGCGGTAACCAGGGCATGCCCGCGCGGGAAGCCCTTGTATTGCCCGGCCTGCAGCGGGCCGCACAGGAGCATAAGAACGAGAGGCAGCAGGAAACACGGGGTCAGGTCGCACAATGCACACACAAACCTGATTTGTGGCAGTTTCCCGGTAATTCGTTGTGTGTGCATTGTGCGACCTGACCCCGTGTTTCTCATGTTTCCCATCTTTCCGATTATAGCTTATTCAAGCCAGTCACGGGGCGTGAGAAATTCTTCGGCCAGGCGTGCTTCATCCGAGCCCGGTTCCTCCTTTCGGTTGTATTGCCAATGCACGCGGGGCGGCAACGACATCAGGATAGACTCGACCCGTCCATCGGATTGCAGGCCGAATAATGTGCCGCGATCGTAAACCAGGTTGAATTCCACGTAGCGCCCGCGCCGGTATAACTGAAAATCTTTCTGCTTCTCGGAATACGTCGCGTCCTTCCGGCGTTCGACGATGGGGCGGTAAGCAGGCATGTAATGGTCGCCCACGCTGCGCATGAATTCAAAACACCTGGCAAATCCCCATTCGTTCAGGTCGTCAAAAAACAGCCCGCCAAGGCCCCGCGCCTCTTTGCGGTGACGAATGAAGAAGTAGTCATCGCACCATTGCTTGAATTTCGGATAAACGTCTTCACCGAAGCCGCGGCAGGCGGAATGGGCGACGCCGTGCCAGTGCCGGGCGTCCTCCTCGAAGCCGTAACTCGGCGTCAGGTCGAACCCGCCGCCGAACCACCACACGGGTTCCGCGCCGGGTTTCTCGGCGATGAAAAAGCGTACGTTCATGTGGGAGGTGGGCACAAAGGGATTTTCCGGATGGATCACCGCCGACACCCCCAGTGCCCGGAAACTGCGGCCCGCCACCTCCGGCCTGTTGACGCTGGCGCTTGCCGGCAACCGGTCGCCATGGACATGGGAAAAATTCACGCCCGCCTTCTCGAAAACGGCGCCGCGCTCCAGTACCCGGCTGATACCGCCCCCGCCCTGCCGGCGTTCCCAGATATCCTCCTGAAAACGCGCGCGGGCATCGACCTCCTCCACTTCGCCACAAACCCTGTCCTGCAGCGCCAACAGGTAGGCTTTTACTTCATCCGTATTGATTTTATCGTTCATAAATACCGAAAATTTACATCCCCGGTATTCTACTCTTTTTCTATCCCCTGTCCTCTGTCCTCTGTCCCCTGTTTCCTGTATCCTGTGCGCTGATTCGGCTTCCAGGCGACACTTTTCCATTATTTCGGCAAACAGACATGAGTGATGAAAGACAGGCCTCCATTGACAGGTCGACAAAAGAGACGCAAATATCCGTCGAACTGAACCTGGACGGGACGGGCGGCGCCGAGCTTGACATGGGCGTTCCCTTTCTCGAACACATGCTTGACCAGGTGGCGCGGCACGGCATGTTCGACCTGGCCGTCAAGGCAACGGGCGATCTTGAAATAGACGCGCATCACACCGTCGAGGACGTCGGCATCTCCCTGGGGCAGGCCTTCAGGCAGGCGCTGGGGGACAAGCGCGGGATCCGCCGTTACGGGCACGCATACGTGCCCCTGGACGAGGCGCTGTCGCGGGTGGTCCTGGATTTCTCCGGCAGGCCCGGCCTGGACTACCACGTCGAATATCCCCGGGCCCGGGTAGGTAATTTTGACGTCGACCTGCTGCGGGAATTTTTCCAGGGGTTCGCCAACCATGCGATGGTCACCCTGCACATAGATAATATCCGCGGCAGGAACACGCACCACATCGCGGAAACGATCTTCAAGGCCTTCGGCCGTTCCCTGCGCGTTGCCGTGGAGCTGGACCCGCGCATGGAAGGAATTCTGCCTTCAACCAAAGGCAGCCTGTAACCTGCCATCCGTCCATGTGCGCCACCGCGCGTAAAACCGTCGCCATCCTGGACTATGGTTCGGGCAACCTGCACTCAGTGGCAAAAGCGCTTGAATACGCGGCGGGCGGGGATTACCAGGTGCTGGTCAGCGGTGACCGCGACACGGTGCTGGCGGCCGAACGCATCGTCTTTCCCGGACAGGGCGCCATAGGCCAGTGCATGCAGACCCTGGTTGACAAGGAATTTCCGGCCCTGCTCAGGGATTGCATCCTCAACAAGCCCTTCCTGGGCATCTGCCTTGGCCTGCAGACCCTGATGGATTTCAGCGAGGAGGACGACGGAACTGAAGGCCTGGCGCTGATGCCGGGGAAAGTGCTCAGGTTCCCGCCGGCCGCCAGGGATGAAGGCGGCGACCCGTACAAGATACCGCACATGGGCTGGAACAAGGTAACACAGACAACGCCGCATCCCCTGTGGAACAACATCAGGGACGGCGAACGGTTTTACTTCGTCCACAGCTATTACGTGAAGCCGGAGAATGACAGCGATTCAACCGGGGTTACGGAATATATCGTCCGTTTCACTTCCGCGGCGGCGCGGGACAACCTGTTCGCCACGCAATTCCACCCGGAAAAAAGTCAGCGTCCCGGACTCACGCTGCTCAGGAATTTCCTGGACTGGCGGCCGTAGCCGCCATTGGTGAAACACCAATAAATGACAGGAGGCAGTCCTGAACCTGCCCCCGGTATCAGGCTTGGAAAGTTAAGAAACCGAGTCTTTCAGAGACTTCAGCAGCGTTGCGCGCACGGCAACGGTTGCCGGTTTTGCCGCGATGGTGATTCTCTCACCGGTAGCCGGGTTTATGCCGGGACGTTCCGGACGGGCGGGTTTAATAACCCGGCTCAATTTAACGCCCATTGAAGGGATGGTGAATTCCCCGGAAGCGCCATTCTGCAGATGACGCACGGCCAGCCCGGCCATAGAGTCCAGTACTGCCCCAACCTGCTTTTTAGTCAGGCCCGTGTCTTCTGCTATATGTGTCAGAATTTGAGATTTGGTTTGCTTCTCAGCGATCGCTTGCGGTCTATCAGACATGTCTGCCTCTCTCTATGGAAATATGTGTTTAATGTTTATTGTTCGCGTAATCGGTCACTCCCTGATACAAAGTAATCCCTGACGCAGCTATTCACAAATAATGTCTTCGGAAAGCCCCCTTCCCCAAGTTACGATTATATTACAAAATCAAACGGAGTGTAGGGAAATATTCTAATTTTTTAGTTCTTTTTCATTGACGCGACCAGGGCAACCGCATACTTTTATGTGTCTACTCCGAACAGGATTTCCGCCCGTCTGGTATCACTCCACCCGGCCTGCTTGAGTTTGCCCCGCATGCTGTTCTTCCTGGGGTCCAGCCGCGCCAGGTTCAGACAGAAGCGCCGGATAATCGCCACGTTCTCCGCCCCGTCCCCCTTGCGGATGCGACTGTCATCCTCCCGGAACGCCACGTCCAGCACCCAATGCGCTTTGTTCTCCACTTCCCAATGCCGCCGTATGCCCTGCGCCACCCGCTCTGCATCCACCGGTAGCGAGCTGATATAGTAATGTATCTCCCTCTCCACCTCCTGCCCCGGCAGGTGCCGTTCCCGCTCCATCTCTATCACCGTTTGCAACCCCGGCCACTTGGCCGCCCCGCTCACCCACTCACTCACCGGCAACTGCCGGCAGACACGCTTCTCCACCCGGCCATGCCCGCCGTCCACCTCCTCATGCACCGCCAATGTCGCCGGCGCATCGCGTGTAACCTTATGAAAGTACGCCTGTATTTCCTTACGCAGCGTCTTGTGGTTGTCCTTCAGCGACAAGGTGTAATCCCCCCCTTTATCGTGTATCTTCCGGGCTATCTTCTTCTGCGTGTTCATCGCATCCGCCGTGATATGCGCCCCCTTCACCTGCAACATCTCCAGCATCGCCATGACCGAGGCCTGCTCGTTCTTCTTCCCGGATGACTTCATCTGCGCCAACACTAACCCGCACTCGTGCCCCCAGGCCGTGATGCTGTGCAGGGCCGTGTGCTTCTCCCCGTCATGGGAACGACGCAAGGTCTTCCCGTCCAGCGCTATCTGCTCCTGACCCTGCGCCCCGCGCACCTCATTCACCCAATCGATAAACGCCCGGTTGAACTGCTCAGGGTCCAGCGCACGCACCACCCGCGCAATCGTGTCATCCACCGGCATGCCGTTCGCAAACGGCCGGTAGCGACGCAGCCAATCCAGCTTCTCATCCCCAAATTCCTTGATATCCTTCCACCCCTCCGCCCCCGACAGCACCGCACTCACCGTCAAAAACAGGATGTCCAATAACTCATGCTTCTTGTTAATATCACGCCGCGGGTCCTCAATCGTCGCCAAATGGGTCAATAAACTCATCGGATTCTCCTCGTTTTGGGGGTAATACTGCTCTGATCCCCGCAAAATCCAGGAGTTCCCCGCTTATTTATATCTTTTTGGAATAAAAAACCTCTCTCTTATGACAAAAAGTATGATCTTGCCCTGTTGACGCGACCAATTATTTCATCCCAGAGCAGATTGAACGCGCCGGCAGCCCTGGAGCCATTCGCAAATGTCTGCACGGGCGCCCTGTGTGCGCCCATTTTTTCCACATCGCTCAAATAACCTACAAAAGTGCGCATAACTTCAGGATTGGTCTTGTAAAAATCACGAACGATCTCGCCGTGCATTTTCTTCCTGCGATCCACCATGGAGAAAAACGGCATCACAACTGGCGCCGGTTCCTTTCTCTTGCCGATATAGTTCTTCATTTGCCGGTATGCGCGCACCGACAAGGTGGTCGGGATCAAAGGTATGAGCAACGCATCCGCCGCATTGAAAATGTTCTCCGCCAGGGTGGAAAAACTGGGGGCGCAATCGAGCAGGAGCAGGTCGTATTCCTCGGCAAGGCTGCGCGTTACCAGCGCCAGCCTGTGCATGGGCCGGTTCTTGCTGTCCAGGATCCGGTCCAGGTAACGGTTGGAAAATTCCGCGGGAATGAGGTCAAGGCCGGGGTAATTGGTGGCCTTGACAAAGTCCGTCAGCCTGCGTGTTTTTCTCAGCAGTTCAGTGTTGCCGCCGCGCAGCTTCGGTTTTATCCTGAAGTACCAGGTGGCCGCCGCCTGCGAGTCCAGGTCCCAGATCACGACCCGCAAACCGCTGCGCGCAGCGGCGAAGCCCAGGTTCACGGTCGCCGTCGTTTTGCCGACTCCGCCCTTGTTATTGTAGACGGCAAACGTTTTCATGGCCCTGTCCTGTTGCACAGGGACCGGAACAGCTCCCTGTTGCCGGCAGAAACAAATGCGTCAAAATGGCGCTGGAACATTTTTTTTGTCGCTTTTTCCCGCCTTGCGTAGATCCTGCCCAGGTAATCCATGGCGGCCTTGACATCGCGGTGCCGCCGCCCGGGAAAATTTTCCTGCCATTGGCTGAGATACTCCTGTTGAACCTGGTAATCGACAATATCTCCGAGCACATTCTGGAGTTTGCGCAACTGCCTTATCGCCCGCTCCACGTCCCGCGCGGGATACAGGGTACGGAACGCTTCCAGCAGGTAACGCAGTTTTTTGCCGGAAATGCGTAATTCATGCAGGGCTTCGTCGGACTTCGCGCCCGCCGCCTGGCGGCCGTGTTTTCGCATCCGTTTCCAGGCCTTCCATATTGCTTCCGCGGCCGCGTCGGCCACTACGGGCGCGGTCCCGGTTTCATCCCGGGTCTCTTCCTCCAGGGCTTCACGCCAGTCGCGCAGGTAATCATGGAAGCGGCCCGAATCCAGCGCGCCCAGCAGGTCCGTTCGCTCCGTCTCGCGGCGCTGCTGCAGGAACGACTGCAGCGGCATCAACTGCTCATAGGTCTCCGCGGGCAGCAATTGCCGGTACTGCCGGAAGGCGAGCAAAAACACATCTATGTCGCGCAGGGTGGAAGTCTGTTTGCTGAGCCAGGAAAAAAACTCCCTGCCCAGTTCCTGTACCGGCGCCGGCAGGACATCCTTGAGACCGGTGATCAATGATCGGCTGCGCCGGTTGGCGATCCTGAAATCATGCAGGAACTCGGTGTCGATATCATCCCTGATCCCCGGTATATTGCTTTCCATCATGTCCAGTTGCGAGAGCAGTATGGCCGACAGCGCCCGGCGGATCGTCATGTCCCGGTCCAGTTGCACGTTCATTTTCGACGAATAGTCTCCCGGGGTCCTGCCCAGGGCCGTGTAATAGTTCGACAACACCTCCACCGGCGATCCTGCTCCATTGCAATAATCGGCTATCACGGAGAAAATCTTTCCCGTCTTTCTTTCATAGCCCCTGAGCGCATGCAGGCTGACTACACGCAACGGCCTGGCGCTTTTCCTGCCGTTTGCCTGCTCTCCGGTCAGCGCCTCGACGTGCAGCCTGGCGATAATTTTTCCACGTTTATCCGATATGTCACGCTGCTCCAGGCACAGCGCATAACTCCCCCGGCAAATCAGGGCGCGCTCTTCGATGACAGGCGCCAGGCGGGAAGAGAGGGCGTCCGATTCAATTTCATGAGCGAACCGCGCCACGGCCGCGGCGCCGTTCAGGCTGATGACTCCCGCATCGGCCAGGTCAACCAGGGACAGTACCGCCCCGTCCTCCGAATCATGGGCCAGCAGCAGCCGTTTATTGAACAGGCGCCAGTCAAAGGTGTCATAAATGTCGCGCCGTCCCGACCCTGTCCGGGCCGGACTCAGGTGGTAACCGCGTTCAAGCAGGCGCCGTCTCAGTCCCGTTAAGGCCCGGGCCTGCCTGAGAATGAACCGGGGGTGGTAACCGTTCATTATTTCATGCCCCGGCGATTCCCGGTCTTGCCTCCCTGGCGAGCGCGCGGTACGCGATATCGGTGCGGTAAAACAGGGCGTCACAATCCACGGCTGCAACCGCCCGGTATGCCTTGTCCCTGGCGCCGGTGACGCTGTCGCCCAGGGCGGTCACGCACAGCACCCTGCCGCCGTTGGTGAGAACCTCGCCCCCGTCCTGCCGGGTTCCGGCATGAAATATCTTCACGGTTTCATCTGCCTGTTCCAGGCCGTTAATTGCCCTGTCCCGGGTCGCGCTTTCGGGATACCCCGACGAAGCCATCACTACGCCCACGGCCGGGCGCGGGTCCCAGGACACCGCATCCGCGCGCAGCCGTTGCGACAGCGCCATATCGCACATTGCCGGCAAATCTCCCCGCAGGCGCATCAGGATGGGCTGGGTCTCGGGGTCGCCGAGGCGGCAGTTGAACTCGAGAACTTCGGGGTTGCCGTCTGCATCCACCATCAGCCCGGCATACAGGAACCCGCGATAAGGGGCGCCTTCCTCGCGCATGCCGGCAATGGCCGGTTCAATGACACGCCGCATGATCCTGTCATGCAGGGTGTCGTCCATGATGGAAGAAGGGGAATACGCGCCCATGCCGCCGGTGTTGGGCCCGGCATCACCGTCGTCCCTGGCCTTGTGGTCCTGGGAACTGGCCAGCGGGACTGCTGTCTCGCCGTCGCTGATCACGATGAAACTGGTCTCCTCTCCGTCAATGAAATCCTCTATCACGACCCGTTGTCCGGCTGCGCCGAACTTGCCGCCGGCCATCATGCCGGTCAGCGCCCGGGCGGCCTCCGCGCGGGTCCGGGCAACGGTCACGCCCTTGCCCGCGGCCAGCCCGTCTGCCTTCACCACTATCGGAAAGGTTCCAGTCTCCAGGTAGTTCAGGGCCGCGCCAAGTTCCGTAAAGCTCTCGTAATCGGCAGTCGGGATACCGTGCCGGCGCATGAAGGCCTTGCTGAAGTTCTTTGAACCTTCCAGCATGGCTGCCTGTGCGGAGGGACCGAAGCAGCGCAGCCCCGCTTCCGCAAACGCATCCGTGATACCGGCAACCAGCGGCGCTTCGGGACCCACTATGGTCAGCGCCACGGCGCGCGCGCGGGCAAATTCAACCAGGCCTTCCGTATCAGAAGGCGCAAGGGCGACATTCTCGACCTTATCCTCCAGCGCCGTGCCTGCGTTGCCCGGCGCCGCATAGACTTTTCCCACCTCCGGCGATTGCGCCGATTTCCAGGCCAGGGCGTGTTCCCGCCCGCCGCCGCCGATAATCAGAACGTCCATCAATGGCGAAAATGGCGCATCGAGGTAAATACCATTGCCATGCCGTGTTCATCCGCCGCCGCGATGACCTCACTGTCCCGCACCGAACCTCCCGGCTGTATCACTGCCCTGATGCCTGATTCTGCGGCGGAATCGATGCCGTCCCGGAACGGGAAAAACGCGTCCGACGCCATTACCGCGCCGGCGACCTCAAGACCGGCATCGGCGGCCTTGATGGCGGCGATACGGGCGCTGTATACCCGGCTCATCTGGCCGGCGCCGATACCCACCGTCCGGTTGTCCCTGGCATAGACGATGGCGTTTGACTTTACGTATTTCACCACTTGCCAGGCAAACAGCATATCCTTAAGTTCCCCCGTGCCGGGTTTGCGCCGGGATACCACGTTCAATTGATCCGGCTTGACCGCTCCGGTATCGGAGTCCTGGACCAGCAAGCCGCCGCTGACGCGTTTCAGCTCCAGTTGCGCGGGCCGGGATGCCTGTTCACCAGTCACCAGCACCCGCACCCCCGGCTTTGCTTCCGTGATGGAAAGGACGCCTTCCTCCAGTTCCGGCGCCAGGATGACCTCCACGAACTGCTGTTCGATGATCTTCTGCGCGGTCTCCCGGTCCAGGCTGCGGTTGAAAGCGATGATGCCGCCGAACGCGGAGACCGGATCGGTTTCATAAGCCGCCGCATACGCATCCTTGAGAGACCCTGCCGCCGCCACGCCGCAGGGATTGGCATGCTTGACTATGACGCAGGCAGGACCGTCAAACCCCGACACGCATTCCAGTGCCGCGTCGGCGTCGGCAAGATTATTGTAGGAAAGCGCCTTCCCCTGCAACTGGCGGGCCGAGGCCAGCGTGCCGGCGGCGGGTTCCGGTTCCGTATAGAACGCCGAGGACTGGTGGGGATTCTCGCCGTACCTCAGTTCTTCGGCCAGGGCAAACTGCATGGTGTAGGTGTGCGGGTAATTCCGGCTGTTGCCCTCGTGGTCCGAGGCGCCGAGGTAGTTGGCCACGTTGGCATCGTAGTTCGCCGTGTGTGAGAAGACCTTTTGCGCCAGCCGGAAACAGGTCTCCACACTCAGCCGGACGCCGTTCTCACGCAGTTCTTTCAAGACCGCGGGGTAGTCCGCCGCATCAACGATGACGCCGGTATATTCATAATTCTTGGCTGCGGCCCTGAGCATAGTCGGCCCGCCTATATCGATGTTTTCGACCGCCTCGGCCAGGGTGCAATCGGCGCGCTTGACGGTGGCCTCGAAGGGATACAGGTTGACGACAACCAGGTCTATGGGCGGGATGTCCAGCTCTTCCATGATGCCGTCATCAAGTCCGGGGCGGCCGAGCAGGCCGCCGTGGACCTTCGGATGCAGGGTTTTTACCCTGCCGTCCATGATCTCCGGAAACCCGGTATAGTCGGATACGTCCGTCACCCGGATATTATTGGACCCGAGCAACCTGAACGTGCCGCCGGTGGAGAGCATGGCGATGCCCATCTGCTCAAGCTCACGGCAGAATTCCACGATGCCGGATTTGTCCGAGACGCTGATCAGAGCGCGCCGTACACTCACCATCAGCGCACTATACCGTATTTCTTCAATCGCCCCAGCACCGTTCCCCTGTTCAGGCCCAGGGCTTGCGCGGCACGGGTAATGTTACCGTTATATTGATTTAATACGATTTCGAACAGCGGTTTCTCGACCTGGGAAATGACCAGTTCATACAGGTCCGAGGTATCCTGGCCTCCCAGGTCATCAAAATAATTTGTCAGGGCCTTTTCGACGCAGCCACCCAGGTGTTGTGGAGTGGCCGATATTTGAGTTGAATCCCGTTTAGGTGCTGTCATTGATTGTTTGTGATTGCGGCTCTATAGTTCTGATCCTGCTTCGTCCTTTTTCCAGTTTTTTCACAATAGCAATCAATACGCTTTCATGCAATCCCTTTTGGTGTACAAAAGGAGTCGCCCTCTCCTCTTCGTCATGCCGGACTTGTTCCGGCATCCAGTAAAATACTGTGTCGCCAGAGGCGACCCTTTGTTTCACTGGATTCCCGCCCCCCGCCTGCGCGGGGGCAAGCTTCGCGGGAATGACGACCGGCGGCGGAACTGAAACCTGTCAGCGGAAGCGGAAGCGAAAACTTACCGCTTCCTGGGACGTGCCGGAAAGTTCCAGGCCGAAATGGACCGGTACGCCTGGAGGCATGCCGCCGGAAGGGTTCACACCGGGGCCCAGGTATTCCTCAGGCTTGAAGCGGCCGCGGGAAATAACCTGCCCGTGGGTGGAGAAAATCAGCAGTACGATCTCGGGAAACGGCTGAATGAATTCGGCATTATTGACCATGGTGGCGCTTGCCAACAGGGCGTTCCGGTAACGCGGGTGCTGCGTTACCTGCCTGTTCAGCAGCTCAATGGCCGATACGTCGCGAAAACGGATCGGATCACACTGTAAACTCTCGCAGACCTGTTCCACCCAGGGAACCAGCGCCGGGTATGCGCGCAACAGCCCGTCCCTGTTGAACCAGGCAAGCTGCGCAACGGCGATGAGGGACAGGACAAAAACCAGGCTGCCCCAGATGAGGCGCGCGGGTGAAACGGCTTTTTTTTCCGGATCACCGGCAAGTACTGGCGGCAGGTCAGGCAACGCTTCCCGGTTCTCGTCCGTATCCGTTGTTTCGGTCCCGGCAGTCTCCTGCTCCGGCGTCAACGGCTCATCCGGTTGCAGGACAGTCTCAACCGGCTGTTCCGGCTCGATATCTTCCGGGGTTGCTTCTTCCGGAGTTGCTTCTTCCGGAGTTGCTTCTGCCGGAGTTGCTTCTGCCGGAGTTGCTTCTGCCGGAGTTGCTTTTTCCGGGGTCGCCTCTTCCGGGGTCGCCTCTTCCGGGACTGCTTCTGCCGCGATGGGTTGATACTGTTCCGGTTCTGCCGGCGCAGGCTCGGTCGTTTCCTCCTGTTCCGGTTCTGCCAGCGCGGGCTTGACCGTTTCCTCCTGTTCCGGTTTTGCCGGCGCAGGCTCGACCGCTTCCTCCGGCTCCGCCTCGATGCTTACTGCCGGAGGTTCCGCCGCGGCTTCATCTGTCCCGCGCAGGGTCGGCAGTCGTTTCAGCGGGGTGTCGGACAGCCGCTCCAGCGCATAGAATGTCTCTCCGCAATTGCCGCACCTGACCCAGCCGTCGGCAGCCCCGAGCTGGGCCGCTCGTATGCGGAACTGGCGCTCACAGCAGGGGCAATCAGTGAACATTAAATGGCAATATCACCTGGAAAGAGTACCAGCTTACTTGAGGCCCAGCTTGTTTTCCAGGTAATGGATATCGGTCCCCCCGGCAACAAACGCTGCGTCATCCAGCAATCTTTGCTGCAGGGGGATATTGGTCTTGATGCCTTCAATGACGAGTTCCGACAGGGCCGTGGACATGCGCGCCAGGGCCAGATCGCGGGTCTCGGCGTGCGCTATCAACTTGGCAATCATCGAATCGTAGTGCGGCGGTATGCTGTAACCATCGTAAACATGGGTCTCCACGCGGATCCCCGGGCCGCCGGGCTGGTGAAAATGGCTGACCCGGCCCGGAGAGGGCATGAACGTCTCGGGATCCTCTGCCTGGATGCGGCATTCCAGCGCGTGGCCGCGGAAGCGGATGTCATCCTGCCGGTAACTGAGCGCTTCGCCGGCCGCGATGCGCAGTTGCTCCTTGACGATATCCACGCCGGTCACCATCTCGGTAACGGGATGCTCCACCTGGATGCGGGTATTCATTTCTATGAAGTAAAACTCGCCGTCCTGGTACAGAAATTCCATGGTGCCGGCGCCGCGATAACCCATTGACTTGCAGGCATGAACACAGGTCCTGCCGATCCTGTCCCGCATTTTGTCCGTGACCCCCACCGCCGGCGCTTCCTCCATCACCTTCTGGTGGCGCCGCTGCATGGAACAGTCCCGTTCCCCCAGGTGTATGACGTTGCCGGCTTCATCCGCCAGGATCTGGATTTCGATATGGCGCGGGCGTTCGAGAAATTTTTCCATGTACAAGGTGTCGTCGCCGAACGCGGCAGCCGCTTCGGCGCGGGTTACCGCTACCGCATTGCGCAGGGTTGCCTCCCCGCGCACTATGCGCATCCCCCGCCCGCCGCCGCCGGCCGCGGCCTTGATGATGACCGGGTAGCCCAGTTCCCGGGCGACCCTGCCGATCTCATCGATATCGTCACCGATATCGCCATCGGAACCGGGCACGCAGGACACGCCGAATTTTCGCATCTGCTCCCGCGCCGAGATCTTGCTGCCCATCAGGCGGATGGTGTCGGCGCGCGGACCGATGAAGACAAACCCGCTTTCCTCGACCCGTTCGGCGAAATCGGCATTCTCCGCCAGGAATCCGTAGCCCGGATGGATCGCCGCGGCATCGGTGACTTCCGCCGCGCTGATGACGGCCGGGATATTCAGGTAGCTCCCCGCAGACGGGGCCGGACCGATGCAGACCGCTTCATCGGCCAGCAGCACGTGCTTCTGTTCCCGGTCCACCTCGGAGAACACGGCCACGGTCCTGATGCCGAGTTCGCGGCAGGACCGCAGGATACGCAGGGCAATCTCACCCCGGTTGGCAATGACCACTTTTTCAAGCATGGTTATTTTTGGGAGTCCAGCGGAATACTGTGTCGCCTGCTCCTCCCTCGTCATGCCGGGCTTGACCCGGCATCCAGTGTAATGCTGTGTCGCCTGCTCCTCCCTCGTCATGCCGGGCTTGACCCGGCATCCAGTGTAATGCTGTGTCGCCTGAAAGGCGACTCTTTGTTTGACTGGATTCCCGCATACGCGGGAATGACGGTGGGTGGACGGGAGTGGTAAAGGGTGTCGCGTTACGCATCGCGGATGATGAACAGGGGCTGCCCGTATTCCACCGGTTCGCCGTTGTTGGCCATGATGCGGCTGACGACGCCGGCTTTTTCGGATTCCACCTGATTCATGATTTTCATCGCTTCGATAATACAGAGCACGTCGCCTTTTGCCACGGTCTGGCCCAGGTCGACGAAGGACGGTTTGCCCGGCGCCTGGGCTTCATAGAAAATTCCCACCATGGGTGAACGGATGATGTTGTTCTCCGGCTCTTCCGCTTCGGCAGCTTCGGGACCGGGCGCCGGTTCCGCAGGGGCTGTGCTGGGCTGGGCTGCAGCCTGGATGTCCCTTGCCGGGGCGGCAGCGGGAGCATGTACCGCCACGGGCGCGTTCAGGTTACGGCTGACCCTCACGGAATCCTTGTCCTCGTGGATCTCGATCTCATCGATGGCGGATTCCTCCAGCATCTCGATCAGTTTTTTTACCTTTCGTATATCCACGCGTTCAGCCCTTTAATTTTTCTGCGGCCGCCTGCAATGCCAGGCCGTAACCCGGCGCGCCGGCGCCGCTGATCACCGCCACGGCCAGGTCCGACAGGTAGGAATGGCGCCGGAATTCTTCCCGGGCAAACACGTTGGACAGGTGGATCTCGATGAAAGGGATGGCAACGCCGGAAAATGCATCCCTGAGGGCGATGCTGGTGTGGGTAAACGCCCCGGGATTGATGATGATGAACCCGACGCCTTCCTGCTTTGCCCGGTGGATGCGGTCGATCAGGTCATGTTCGGCGTTGGACTGGAAACAGTCCAGGCTGTGGCCCATGCGTTCTGCGGTCGCCACCAGGTCCCGGTTAATGTCTTCAAGGGTAGTTGTCCCATACACCTCGGGTTCCCGCTCACCAAGCAGGTTCAGGTTAGGCCCGTGTAATACCAGTATCTTTGCCATAACAGTTATATTACCAGATAAAATCAGGATAGATCGCTGCAATTTGCTACATAATAGCAGAAAATGGACGAAGTTATACAGTGGCTTCAAAGCAAGCCGGTGATGATGCTTTCAGCTTCCTCGGTGGGCAGGATGCCGGGCTTGACGTGGGCTATCTGCCCGTTCCTGTCGATGATCACGGTATATGGCAGGGCGCCTATGCTGTTGCCGTAGGCTTCGGCCAGTTTGATGACTTCCAGTTCCCCGGCCAGTATCGGGTAGTTCACCCCGTGTTCCGCGACGAACTCGCGCACTTCTTCCGGTTTCTGCAGGGCGATGCCGATGAACTGCAACCCCTGGGTCCGGTACTTCTCCTGCAGCGAGACAAACTCGGGGACTTCCTTCAGGCAGGGCGGGCACCAGGTTGCCCAGAAGTTCAGCGCGACCACCTTGCCGTCCCACTCGGTAATCGAACGCTGCCGGCCGTCCAGGTCCGGCAGGGTGAATTCGGGTCTGCGGACGCCGAGGACCTGCGCTTCCATGGCGGCCTGTGCCCCTGCGCCGGTTGCCTCCGCCGGCGAGCGGGCTGTCTCCTCCTGCTGGTAATGATACAGGCGATAGCCCAGGTAGCCGGATGCGATTACCAGGCCCGCCAGCACAGTCCATAACACAACGCGGTTCATGACGCCGGCAACATCGCCAGGTGGTTCAGGAACTGTTCCGGCTTTACGTAACCGATGAGGCGGTACTCCTGCAATTCCCGCCTGTCGGTATTAAAAAACAGGACGGCCGGCGGGCCGAACAACCGGAACCTTTCAAGCAACTGCTGATCTTCGTCATCATTCCGGGTCACATCCGCCTGGAGCAGGACGACGCCGGACAGAGCCTGTTTCACTGCCGGTTCGGAAAACGTGTCTTCTTCCATTTCTATGCAGGTGACACACCAATCCGCGTAGAAATCCAGCATTACGAGCTTGCCCGCGGCGCCGGCGGCGGCCAGGTTTCGATCCAGGTCGGCGGCGCTCTTGATGCGCCGGAAATCCAGGCTGCTTTTTGCGGGCGCTTCACCGGCCAGGTGCGCCAGGGGGCGCAGCATGTCCTGGGAACCCGACAGCGCGCCCACGATCAGTGCGCCTGCGTAAACCAGGCCGGCGATGCCTGTGGCCCTGAATGCTTTGCCGGCACGCGCGCTGCGGTCCAGCGCGCCCAGCAGCAGCGCGGCAAGTATGATCAGCAGCGCCCACAGGACCATGGCGATATTGCCGGGGATGACGCGTTCCAGGAACCAGACGGCAACACCCAGCATGATGATGCCGAAGCCCTGTTTGACTTTCTCCATCCAAGCGCCGACCCGGGGCAGCAACGATCCGGCGGATGCGCCGATAACCAGCAACGGCACGCCGAAGCCCAGTCCCATGGAAAACAGCGCCGCGCCGCCCAGCAGCGCATCGCCGGTCTGGCTGATATACAGCAGCGCCCCGGCCAGGGGCGGGGCGACACAGGGGCCGACGATCACTGCGGACACCGCGCCCATGAGCGCGCAGGAATACAGGCCGCTGCCGTTCCGGGGCTCAGACAGGGAAGACAGCCGGGTCTGCATGGCGGCCGGCATGCGCAGTTCATAAAAGCCGAACATGGACAGGGCCAGGAGGACGAACACCAGGCTGAACGCGCCGATCACCCACACGTTCTGGGAGGCGGCCTGCAGGTTCACCTGGAAGGAACCGGCCAGCACGCCCAGCAGGGAGTAGGTCAGCGCCATGGCGAGCACGTAGGACAGGGACAGCAGGAACCCCCGCCGGGCAGTCACGGTCCCGGACTGGCCGACGATGATGCCGGACAGGATGGGGATCATCGGGAACACGCACGGGGTCAGTGAAAGCAACGCGCCGAAGGTGAAGAACGCCAGCACGTTCAGGATGAAACTGCCCTGTTTCAGGCGCGCGGTGATGCGGTCCTGGACCGAAAGCCGGCCCTGGCTGAGGGGTTGCAGGGACGCGGCAGCAGCCTGCCCCAGGCTCACGCTGATTTGTTTTTGTTGCGGCGGATAGCACACCGAGCCTTCCTTGCATCCCTGGTATCCCACCTGGAACAGGCCTTCGGTGATGCCCGCCCCGGCATGGAGCAGCGGTGTTTCGACAGAGACGAGTCCGGTGTTGACTTCCACCTCGCCGAAGGACTCATCCTGCTTGACCTTGCCACGCGGCACCTGCACGGCCGGGCCATCTACTCTTACGCCGTCCGTCAATGAGGCGAAGGAAAACTTGTCGCGATAAAGGTAATATCCCTCCTCGATTATCCAGTTGAAGCGCACCGCGTTGGGGCCGAGCGGCGTTGCCGACAACCGGAAGGCCTGGTCCGGAGCCAGGATTCCGGAACTGTCCGGGCTGTTGTCAGCCGGGTTGACCAGGTTTTTCAAGCGCTCGCCGATGGATTGCGCGGACGCGGCAAGGGCAACCAGGCACATCAATGCGGCGATGATCCGGCGCGGGTCAGTCATCTTGTTGCGTATTGTCATTTATCCAGGACAAATATCCGGGCAACCCCTTTATCACAGGGACTCCGATAATTTCCGGAAGTTCATAGGGGTGCAGTTCCCGGATGCGCCGTTCCAGCGCCGGGTAGCTGGCCGAAGACGTCTTGATCAGCAGCAGGTGTTCTTCTTCCCGATCCACTTTCCCGTCCCAGTGGAAATACGATTGCAGGCCGGGCAAAACCTGCACGCAGGCGGCCAGTCTTCGGTCAACCAGGTCCGCGGCGATCCGGCCTGCCGTTTCAGAGTCCGGGCAGGTATTCATGACCACCAGGTGTTGGGATGATTCGGCGATGACTGCTTCTCCCATGCTTGCATTGCCTGCCCGTGCAGGCCGAATAAAAAGGATATAATACCGCAGGCAGGTACAAACCTGCTTGAAAAATCATGTCCCTGCCAATACATTGAGAGTCATGCCAACGATGCGTTGCCTGCCGGTGTAATCCCGTGCTCAGGATCCTTTTCCTGCTGTTTCTTACCGTTCCTCTTGTTGAGATCTACTTTCTCATCCAGGTGGGACAGGAAATCGGGGCGTTTTCAACCGTACTACTGTGCATTTTGACGGCAGCCCTCGGCGCCATACTGCTGCGCATCCAGGGCATCCTGACCTTGATGAACGCACGGGAAAAACTGCGCCAGGGAGAGATACCCGCCGACAGCCTGCTGGAGGGATTGATCCTGCTCATCGCCGGCGTGCTGTTGCTCACCCCGGGCTTCGTGACCGACGTGATCGGGTTCCTGTGCCTGGTCCCCTCCCTGCGCTCCATGCTGGCCCTGAGGATGCTGCACCGGGCATTCCGTGACGACCTGCGCAGGAGAAACATCATCGTGGAAGGGGAATTCTGGGAAGAGGATGATCACCGGCGACTCAGGTAACCTGCCTGGTTCGTCATGCCGGGCTTGACCCGGCATCCAGTAAAATATTGTGTCGCCAAAAGGCGACTCTTTCTCACTGGATTCCGGCTTTCGCCGGAATGACGAAAGGAGGTTTTCGCAAATGGCGAGGCGGGGTTCAGAATTGTTCACCCGGCATTACTGATTCGGACTAATGAACGAAGACATAAAGCAAAACATCATCGATTACCTGTCCGGCTTCATCAACGAGGAGCGCAGGGAACGCCTGCAACAGGTTCTCGGGGAGAGGACCCGCCATATCACGGTAGTGCTGGAAGACGTCTACCAGCCCCAGAACGCCAGCGCGGTGATACGCACCTGTGAATGCCTCGGCATACAGGAACTCCACATCATCGAGAACCTTTATGAGTACCGCCTGAACCCCGCGGTGGTGCAGGGGTCGTCGAAATGGATAGACCTGGTAAAACATAACCGGGAAGATAAGGACAATACCCGGCCCTGCATCGAAGGGCTCAAGCAGCGGGGCTACCGCATCGTCGCCATGGACCCCGCGCCCGGAGGCAAGACCGTGGATCAACTGGATGTCGGCGAAAAACTCGCTCTCTGCTTCGGCTCGGAAGAGCCGGGCCTGTCCGCAACCCTGCAGGCGCTGGCCGACGAAACCGTCACAATCCCAATCCATGGCTTCACCCGCAGCTACAACCTGTCGGTCAGCGCCGGCATCAGCCTGTACGCGCTGGTCACGGCACTGAAAAATTCCGGCGTCGACTGGCAGCTCGACGAACGCGACGCCACCGGCCTCTATATCAGGTGGCTTGCGCGGTCCACTCCTTCCGGAGAGTCCCTGCTGGAGGAGTACCTGAAGCAACTGGAGGGCATGCCACCGTAGCCGGATGTTTTTACCCCATAATTCTCCCTTTTAAGCCCATTAATGGCCTCGTTTTAGAATTTTATACTAGTAATATCAGTAGGTTATAGAATATTATACTGGTCCGACCCCATCAGAAGCTAGAAAAACACCTGGGTGCGGAATGACAGGTACTCCGGGTCGCCGTCGCCGATGCCCCAGTCACAGGTATCGTTGCCGCCACTGTCACAGAACGTCTTGACGTAGTTCAGCTTGAACATCATGTTGTTGTTCACGTACCAGTTCAGCGCGGCGGTGAGCACGTCGCCGGAGTCCGCGCCGATGCCGGCGCCGAGGTCGGTGGAACTGTAGCGCAGGCCCACTTCCCAGCCGCCCCAGCCGCCGCCCCCGACGGGGTCTTTCACCTTGACACTGGAGAACGCGCCGTTTTTATAACGGCGGTTCTCCCCGGTGAGGAAATAGCTGCCCTGGACGTAGAAACCTTCCATGTCGGTAGCGCCGGTCGCTCCCGTGCCGTCAAAATCACCGTAATAGTATTCCGCGCTGGCTGAAAACGGACCCCAGATGCCTGCCGCTTCCAGGTTCATTCCCAGGAAATCATCGGCCTTGAGTGAGCCGTCCGAATCCACGATCCGGTCCCCTTCGGAGACCCCTGGCCGTACCCGGAAGCGATTCACCGTTTTATTGGGATAATGCTTGTAACCGAACGCGGCGGCGGTATGTACCAGTTGTTTTCCTGAAACATTGACCGGCAGCCAGGTGGCTCTTGCGGTGACTCCCCAGCCGTCGTCGATTTTGCGCTCGCTGATGGAGTCCGCCTCGTTGCCGGAACGTTGCCGCATCAGGTAGAAACCGCCGGCAAGCGTATGGTTTTTGCCCGTGTTGTCCAGGGTGATGCCGGGAGAGCGGTTGCCGATGCCGATGGATTCCGAGGTAAACAGGTTGGACGGCACGGCGCGTTCGATGAACGTGATGTACTTGGAACTGGTTAACTCGTTGAGTGAGAACGGCGCCTTGCGTTGGCCGATAGTAACGGAAGCCGGACCCCAGCCCTTGTATTTTATGAAGGCGTCTTCTATGGACATGCTACTGTCATCGGCGTCCTCCAGGTCGAACTGGAATTTCCAGTCCCAGTGCTCCCAGGCAGTGCCGGACAGGTAGATGCGCGCCCGGCGGAACTGCTGCTCGCTGCTGCCCACGCTGCCGTCGCCGTCGTTGCCGACCAGGGTGATGTCATGCTGGGCGCGCCCGCCGATGCGGAACTTGTGCTCATCCGTCTTGAATTCCAGTTTTCCCTTTGTAGTAATTTCGGGCGTCGGCCTGGCGGCTGCCATGACCTGGGGCGCGGGCTCGGCAGGTGTTGGCGCGGGCTTCTCCGCCACGGTAGCCGGCGCGGGATTTCCTGTCTCCGCCAGGGCCGTGTCCCTGAGCAGGTCATATTCCTGCTGGGTGATGCCCCCCTTGTCCCTGAGGATTTTAAGCAGTTCCAGCAACGCGCTGTCGTCTGCATGGACCGGCGCGGTCAACATTGCCAGTGCGCTTGTAAGAAACGCGGCGCATAGTAACCTGAAGGTTGCTTTAAGCATGTTTGTTCTCCTTAGAACCATGGGAATTTATGCCTGGGGGCCGGAACGGCCCTTCCTGAAAAGAGTGCGCGAAATAAATTACATTTATATTAATTCCGGGTGATCATTCTGTTACAACACGCAAGAACAGAGGTTCTTGCCTTAACCCCGGACAGATTCAAAACCTCCGGTGTTCCTTGATGCGTTCGTAGGCCTGGCGAATCTCGTGGGTGCGCTGGGTGGCAATTTTCATCATTTCTTCCGGCAGGCCTTTTGCGACCAGCTTGTCCGGGTGGTGCTGGCTCATCAGGCGTCGGTAGGCTTTTTTCACCTCGGCATCGCCGGCGCTTTCCGGTACGTCCAGTACCGCATAGGCGTCGTCCAGTGAGATCCGGCCACTGCTCTGGTTGCGATGGTGCAGTTCGGCGGAAACCGAAGCCAGGATGGATTCCAGTTCGTACTCGGAGTAGCCGATTTCATCACAGACCAGGATCAGTACATGGTTTTCTTCAGGGTGCAGGACCCCATCGGCATAAGCGGCATAACAGAGAATTTCAACGAACATCCGCTGCAGGGTGGTGCGCCGGGCAATCTCCCGGCGAAACTGCGTGAGTACCGCGTAGATATCGAAGTCATCTTCCTTCCCTTCATTGAACAGGGACTTGGCCGCCTCGCGTTGTTGGGGGGAGAGATTCATATCCTCCATGATGCGTGTGGCCATGCGGATCTCATCCTTGCTGACCTTGCCGTCCGCCTTGCTGATGTGTCCCATCACGGAGAAGATCGCGGTAAAAAAAGCTGCCTGGATGCGGAACTGGTGCCCGCGCGGCAGATCATCCGGCCTCCGGGCGCCCCGATGCCTCCTCCCGGAGCCGGGCTGTTCGAAGTTGCTGCTTACGCCCCTGTCAAAGTTGCGCCCGACTGCCGCGCCCAGCACCGCGCCGAGCGGACCGCCCAGCATGAAGCCGAATGCCCCGCCCGCGAGTGTCCCCCACCATGACATTATCCAGCCCTCCTTTTCATATTTCGTTCGGTCTCACCAGGTGCAACAGCTCGCCTGCTGCGGCTGTGCTCATCGAGTCGGCGTCGGTGAAAGCGAGCACCGCCAGCGCCGCAGTGGTCATCAGCTTCCCCGTCTCCGTCAGGGGCGGTTGTGTCCCGCTCAGGAAACACAATAATTCGTCCATGCCCGGATTATGCCCCGTGATCATGAGATTGCTGCAGTTCCGGCTGTATTTTTCAACCAAGCCCAGCAACGCGCCGAGAGATGCGTCATAGATGGCATCTTCGTATACAATACGCCCGACACCCAGTTTGTCATTGACCGCTGCCAGTGTTTCCCGGGTGCGCACGGCCGGTGAACACAGGATGATCTCCGGCACGATGCCGTTTTTTTTCATCCACTTCCCCACGCGGGGAGCATCCTTGCGGCCGCGAGCCGCCAGGGGACGGTCAAAATCGCCCGGAACGCCGCTGTACCAGTCGGACTTGGCGTGCCGGAGCAGGATTAAACGGGCTTTGTTCGACATATTTTTCAGAGAGCGCAACCGGAATTTGATTGTACAACAAGAGTTCCCCCATGAGTGAAACTTTTGCCGCCGTTGACCTCGGGTCGAACAGTTTCCACATGGTGGTTGCAAAGCTTGAGGACGGCCAGGTACGGATTATCGACCGGATCAAGGACATGGTGCGTATCGCATCGGGGCTGAACGACAGCAACAACCTGACCGAAGAAGCGACGGAGCGTGCGCTGGAGTCCCTGCGACAACTCGGCCAACGTATCAGGGAAATCCCCAGGACCAACGTGAAAGCGGTGGGTACCAATACCTTGCGCATGGCGCATAACGGCAATGATTTCATCCGGCGCGCCCGGGTGGCGCTGGGTCATAACATCCACATCATTTCCGGCCAGGAGGAGGCCAGGCTGGTATTTATCGGGGTAGCTCACAGCGTATATAACCACGACGGCTCCACTCTGGTGATTGACATCGGTGGCGGCAGCACCGAGATCATCATCGGCAAAGGGTTCCAACCCAGGGTGGCGGAAAGCCTGTATATGGGCTGCGTCAACGTCAGTCAGCGCTTTTTCCCGGATGGGAAGATTACCGGCCGGCGCCTGCGCGAGGCCGTATTGTTTGCCCGCACGGAACTGGAAACCATCGAAGCCGGTTACCGGCGTATCGGCTGGGATACTGCCCTGGGTTCATCGGGGACGATCCGGGCCATCGCTGATATTGCTGTTGCGCAGGGTTGGAGCGAAGACGGCGTTACCCGGGAAGCCGTGGATATTCTGCGCAAGCGGTTGATAGCCGCGGGCCACTATGACAGGCTGTACCTGGAGGGATTAACGGAACGCCGCAAACCGGTCTTTGCCGGAGGTGTCGCCATCCTGAGCGCCATCATCGAGGCGCTCGACCTGGATCATGTTCAGATATCCGACGGCGCCCTGCGGGAAGGGATCCTGCATGAACTTATCGGC
Organism: Gammaproteobacteria bacterium; assembly: GCA_965204045.1. GTDB lineage: Bacteria > Pseudomonadota > Gammaproteobacteria > Eutrophobiales > Eutrophobiaceae > JAAXHV01. The sequence goes on along the minus strand of CBDBDW010000002.1, from coordinate 729,977 downwards.
AGGTACCGGAACCAGGATATACGCAAGACGACCGTTGCCGATATAGCGGCCCGGTACGGCGTAGATCAGGAACAGACCGATAAAGTGGCCAAAACCGCAGAGAACCTGTTTGACCAGGTACGCAAACACTGGCGCTTTGATGACGCTGACCGGGATACCCTGCTGTGGTCGGCGCAACTGCATGAAATCGGCCTGGCCATCGCCCACGCGCAATACCATCGCCACGGCGCTTACCTGTTGTCCAATTCCGATATGCCGGGTTTCTCACGCCAGGAACAGCAAAACCTGTCGTTGCTGGTACGCGCCCACAGACGAAAATTCCCGGTCCTGGAATTTGACCAGGCGGCCCTGGACAACCGGGAGAAAGTCACGCACCTCGCCATCCTGCTCAGGTTATCCTGCGTCATGAACCGGAGCCGCTCCTATACGGCGACGCCGGATATCAAGGCAGTTGCCGACACGGACAGCCTGTCACTGAAATTCCCCCGGGACTGGCTGGACAACCATGCCCTGACCCGGGCGGACCTGGAAGTTGAGGCGGGTTACCTGGAGGCGATCGAGTTTATGTTGAAGTTTGGTTGAGTTTTAGTGTAACTGCCATTCGCTCAACCCCCATAAATTTTGTCCAACAGCAACCAGTCGCTCATTCCCATGGATTTGCATGTTTTCTTTAACACCTCTAATTTCTGACAATCGTCGTTTCAATTCTTGGCCACTGAGTGGTTCTCCTACTTCTTCCAATATCTGGATAAAAGAATCAACTGTTTCGATTCGATCGCCAACAGTCATGCCAGAATCTGCTCTTGCCCACACCATACGGTTTAAGAAAGTAATTTTGGGAGAGTGTTCAATGCACATCCGTAACACATAGGGGTCTAAGTCTTCCAGAACACCAGGAAACTGGGCGGTCAACTGCTCAATGAGTTCTTCAGAGTGCCACTGCTTATTTATAGGGGCCTGGTAAAGCATATGCTCTACCACGCGGCAAATACTCTGGCGTTTGGAAGATGGCAGCGGACAATGATCGATCAATCCATAGGTACCTCTATCAAACAACCAGACGTTATCTCGGTTAAGGGCAGTATGAGCTCGTCGTTCATCCACCTCTTTACCCAATAAATCACTTGCTCTTTTAGCGATTTCAGTAAAATGCAAAGGTCCTTCTGCTTGAGCAAGTACTGCGGTCACAGCTGATTCTGCTGATATTCCATAGGCTATCAATAACGCGTGCGGATCTTCATCTTGGTATTGCAGAAACTCATCAAATATTTCATTTAGGAGAGGAACCAGTTCTTTTGAACTGTATTCGGATAGGCTGGTTTCCAGATATTGCTTGATATCACTTCGTCTCCAGAGTTTTTCTTCTGCCTTTTGTTTTAAACTCGAGCGAAGCTCACGTACTAAAACATCCCATTCATTTTGGCTAATCCTGGTTACGACATTTCTCCCTGCCGCCTTGATAACACATACTGCATTTTTCGAGAAGAGCTGAATTGTATTAGCAAAGTAGATATATTTGTCCTCAAATCCTTTAAACCAACCATCTTCAACATCCAATAGTTCCAAAATAAGTGGCTCTTCTCTATCCAGCAAAAGCTGTCCAATTCGGATTCCAATCACATCGTCCCAGTATTCTCGATCAATAATTCGATCAATATATTTTTTTTGACGTTGTCTTACACGCTCCCGTGTTACATCAAGTTTTTCGCCAATTTCTTCTAACGTCAGAATTTTTCCTCTATACCCAAGACGTCCCTGCAATATAATTCTGTCTACCTCATCCAACTCATCTAACGTTCTTTCCAGATGTCTTATCAGAGGCATCTGCGATACATCTGGATTCAGTCGAGCCAAATAACTATTTACAATATCTTCTGAAATCTGTCCCGGCTCGGGTGGTGTCCAGCCATCGAGCTGTGTTCCTAAAGACAAGCCTCGCTCACCCAATACATCCTCAATCTCTTCCAAGGACGCATTACCAAGATTGGGGAATTTTAATAATTCAACCTCTGTAAGCTGAACCAATTCGCCAATATAACGAACGTTTTTTGCCCTCAAGCAATTTCTTGATCGTGTGGTTAATTCCAAATTTTCAATAGGATATAAAAGGATTGAATTAATATCGGAGGCATTTATATCTGTATTCTGTACCCCAGAAGTTAAATTCGAACTTTGATCTTTTTGAGCGTTAGATGCCACGCGATTGTCCAGGAGCATCCCCAGAGACAGACCATGTGTTGTCAATGCATGCTTAATTTCTCTTAAAGATGTTTTGCCCAAATTCCGGAAACATAGTAATGTTAATTCCGTACACTGAACCAACTCACCAATGTCATAGATATGATTTGCCTTGAGAGATTTTGTGGCTCGCTCACTCAAATTCAAATCATCAATTGAACGCAACAGGATTGGATCAACTTTCGGTTCCGGCTCATCGACCTGATGTAACATGATTGGATCGTCTGACTGCTCTTCAATCTCATAACCCCACTGATTAAGAGCCAAGTAGCAAGGTATTATCGTATCGTCCAGCTTTAGATGTGTGACGGTATTTACACTGCTCTTGTAGATTTCTGGCAAGGCCCATTTCAGTGCGCCAGAATACAGCACTTTGCCGGATGTGCTTCCTGGAAGCTCAATATCTTGATCAATCCGGGGTCTTGTGAACCCGCAATGGATAATGGCAGTCTTGTCCATATCTGACCGCTCACTCCATAGTTGCCTCAACCTATCTAATTCACGGACAGTGATAATTTCTTCGACCTGGTTATTCTTTCCTATAATCAAATAAAGTTTAAGCGCAGACATAATTAGACTAATAGCTTATCCCAAGGTAGTCTTCCGGTATTTTTTTGATAAGCATCATAAAATTGCCTTATGCCTTGATCGGCCAAGCGTTCGATGATGTGATAAATTGCTTCGTCCGATTCTTGTAAATTGGCTGCATCAACTGCGTAATACAATGCCTTATCCGGGTCCAATTCAGTCACACGAAACGTACTATCGCTCTTATCAGATAATGGCTCAGGCGCTAAACCTTTTTTTACTCCCAAAGCTACAGCTAGACGATATAAATCGAACTTGATCAACTCTTGACCGCCAGGTTGAGATTTCAAAAAATCGAGCATTTCGTCAAGATAAGCATTTGCTTGTTTGGTTAAACCAATTCTTAAAGGTTCAGACATTTATGTCATCCTATCAATGCGAGATTGTGTTGCGGAAACACGTTTAATTTCGTAGCGCGTACCAATGCGCGATGCAAACACTTCTGTATCCCGCGTAGCATGAAGCTCACCTTCGTGTACTAATAACACAACCTGTTCAGACATATCAGGCAGGTAATGTAATATATTTCTGCGGTGTTTTGGATCTAAACGTCCTAAAGGTGTGTCCATAATAATTGGCGCTTTTGTCCCTGATGTTTTGTTTAGTCCGTCAATTAACGACAATGCCACGACCTGCTCTGCGCCAGCACTCCGCTCATTAATTATTCGTTTTTCCTTGTCCAGAATAGATAAGCCGTAATTTTGGTTGATTTGCAAACCCGAATAAGTTTTTTCCGTGGTAATTTGTTTGAAAGCCCTCGTTGCGTGAGCTTCAACGTCATCTTTCAATTTGAGGCGTAGTTGATCAATTCCATTAGCAAAGATTGTCTGTAATTGTTGCATTTTGTCAACACGCTGATTGCTGACAGAACTTTGAAGTCCTCCCAGCTTTGCTATCAATTGAGATATTTTTTCTTGTGCTTGATTATTTTTCTCCTTTTTGTCTTCTTTGACTTTGATCTCTGCTTCGATTTTCGTAAATAACTTCAACCAACGCTGGCGTTCTTCTCGTTTCCGCATAATTTCGTCTGTATCAAAATCCTTTATTTCTTCGTTGAGTTCTTCTCTCTTATTTTCGATAGTTACCAATTCGACATTTTTTGTAATAATTTTTTTTTGATTATCAACAATTCGATTAACCTCGCCTTCTGAACGTATCCCTTCAAGATTATCAATTGTCTGATTCAGGTCCACTAGGGTATCAAAATCAAATTTATGTTCTGTTTGTTTAGCCTTTAATTCATCTAATCTTTTCTTCAATGACAGCTTGATGCTAACGGGTATTTCCTGGCCGCAGGTTCCACAAACCTCGTTATTTTCAAGCGATTTCTGCAATTCATTTATTTGACCCTGAAAACGGATAACCTCATCTTTCGCTTGTTCGCACCTGTTGCGTTCCGCTTTCAAATTGTGAACTATGGCTTGAGCAGAATTGGCTAATACATCTTTCCAAACAGTTTTTAACAATCTATGGGTATCCTCATTGGCTAACTCAATTTCACCTTCTAAATTCTTCTGATTTTCATTTAAGCGAGCTAACTCTATTTTTTTATTTTGTACTGCTTCCGTGTTATTTAAAAAGTCATCAAGGTCATCAATTTTTTCCTGATATTCTTCCTTTTGAGAAGTTAGCTTTTCAAGATCAGTCTCAATCATTTCCAGCTCTATCTCGTGATTTTGTTGATCTTGTGCAAACTTACGGAGTTCCTCATTTTTTTGAGCATCTTTACGCTGGACGGCACGGGCATCCTTCAATAACACCTGCAATTCATCCCTCGCATGCACCAATGCTGGAACGCCCAGTATTGACTCGATAGATTCTTTAATTTTTTTACCTTGCTCGCTTTTTTCAATTAAAAGGTTTTCGTATTCCTGTAGTAATTCACCATCAAATAAAAAAAAGCGTGACACTTCACTTGGCATTACTTGGTTAATTTCATAATTTATTGCGTCGCCTGTTATGGGTGTTCCGTCGATTTTCAGACCGATAAACTCCTCAAAATCTGCATCGTTCCTTGGTCTCGAAGTATTTTCTCGTTTCTCAATCCTGCGGGTTAGATGAAAACTTCTTCCTTTGTTATCAAAATACAATGAGATGGACATCGTCCAGTTTCCCTCATCTGCAGCATCACGATTGATCAGATTTAATCTGGGAATCTCACGCAAATGACGACCAAGAGCAATTCCATAAAACCCCCAACGGATTGCGTTTAAGAAACTGGTTTTCCCTCGCATATTATCTCCAAAGAGCAACATGACATTTTGTGTTTCATGCTGTGGAAACTCAATTTCCTGTTTGTCCTTGAAAGGCATAAAATTATAGAAGATTACCTTTTTTACTTTCATAACACCTATTTACCTTCATTTTTATCAAGACTTGCTTCTATTAGCTCGCGCATTTTTTCGACTGTATTACGGTTTAGTTCAAACTGGTACTTTTTCTGTAGCTCATAACACTGCTTTATAAGAACATCATCGACATCCAACTCCTGTTGTTCCTTAATATTCAACAAAAGAGCAAAAATATGACTTGAGTCAGGCATTACTATTTTCATCCTCCTCTATACCATCGCTATCCATTATTCCAACTTCCTCAGGGTCAATCCCTAATTCGATAGCTAAACTCGCTAATTCAATTTCTGCACTACGATTTAGCGCAGTTTTAGCAAACTGGATAGCTCGCTGAAGCTCACCCTTGAGCAAAGACAATTGCTCTGGCTCATGTTCCAAACTTACAGGCATTACAATTGCATCGAAAATAACCGCTTTGGATTTGTCTTTGTATGTTCTTAAAACACGTCCTCGTCTCTGAATAAATTGCCTTGGGTTTTGAGAAGATGCCAGAATTATCGCGTGTGAAATTTTTGGTATATCAACTCCTTGATCCAAACATTTGATGGAACAGAGTATCCCCTCGAAATTTTTAAAGTATTCGAGACTCGCGGTAGAATCGCCTTCCATATTTGTGTGGTATTCCAATGGAGGAAAGCCCTCACTCTCCAAGGAATCCATGACTTGTCCCAACTGAAATTGATCTTCGCAATATATAAGCCAGCACTCACCCTCCTGATAGTTCTCCCTTATAATCTCTACGGTGAGGGGGATTTTCGAATTTGCCTTCTTCGCTATCCTCGAACGCTGGATAATCAAATTTTGTAAGTATGATGAAATCTGTACGTCGCCCTCATTATCCCGCTTGGAACGAGCAAATTCCTTCGCAATCTTATCTGTCTCCTCCGCCCATTGCTGCGACTCTTCCGCATCAAGCCGAACAACTCTAGGGAAATATTCATAGGGCACGAGACGTTCATCATTAATTGCATCCTCCAGTGTATAGGGAGGCTGAACAATAGCCCCAAAATAACTGAGCAACTTGGTCGTACCCTCAGGGTCACCATATCTTCTGGGTGTTGCGCTCAATCCCAGCCTTGGCCCCGAATCGATGGTCAGCGCTTTAGAATTCTCCCTGCTTCCAATTTCATGCACTTCATCAGCAACCAGCATGATATGTTCGCCTTGGTCCAGAAGATTTATAAAAGTATCTGTACGCGCTGTTTGCATTGTCGCTAACACAACCCTTTTTCCTAATCCTTGTAACGGTGACGTAAAATCAGACAAGGTCCTGTTTTTTTTCCATCTGTTGTGTCCATCACCCGCCTTTAATAAAGACACGCCGTCAATTTCTTCATCGAGTTCTTTAGCCCATTGGCGATGTAACAGCTTATCCGGAACTAGAACAACAGCTATACCTTCAGGTTCCAGGTGTTCTTTAAGAGCAGTGACCGCAGTAAACGTTTTACCGCTACCAGTTGCGTGCTCTAAAATTCCTCTTTTATCCTGTTTTTTCCATTCGGCAATAGCTTTAAGCTGATGCTTTAGTGGTTTCCGTGTTTCCTGTGAAGGTGGTTCTTCCTTAATTTTACCTTCTGCTTGTTGATAACCAACATTAAAGAAATCAATCGTATCTCCAGAATTAATAACATCTAATGAACTTCTGGCTATCGTTTTGAGCTTGTCCATTCCGACTTTAGGGAACGAGATCACCTCCAGGTCTCTAACCTGCCCATTCCACAGCTTTTCAAAATATCTCTGGTCCCGACCTACTTGCCTTTCATCCCTACCCTCTCGCCAACTACAGAATACATCCAGTGTTTCATGATTTCCCCTTTCATACCAACCAGCCCAAGTTTCATTAATAGAGCCCTTGAAACTAACGGCATTATTAAACTCATCATAGAAAATGCCCAGTTTTGCGTGATAATCACCTTGAGCCTCAGGTAAAAAAGCGAGCTTTACATCCATTGCACCTAAAGATATTAAGGTGGCCAATGCTTCTGTATTCTTTGCAACCGATGGATTTGATAATAAAAAGTCTATATCCCTACTGATTGCGCTACATGCACTATCAAATTTGTTTTTATAGCCCGTATTAATTGCATCGATATCGTCTTCTGTCAGATACGGGGAACTTACCAAACGTATTTTTCCCCCACGTTTCACAAAGTTAATGATATCTGGGCCGATTAAGACAAAAACAGAAGACCGGAAATAACCGACGGACCGATCGTATCCAACAGCCTCTGAAAGACATGGGCGGTAAAAGCCCCCAACCAAATCCGTATTACCAGTAAAATATTCCTCTTGTAAATGAAGATCTTTCAGCAACAAAATGACCCCTCACAATGCCTATGACTCTGCTATCCTGGTCTTTGTGCCTGAATTACTTTGTTGATGTTGATGCTGCATAGTGAGAGAGAGCAAATCGGGTAAACATTTGATTTTTCCAGTTGTTGCCAAATACCCGATACCTCGGTGGAGATGCAACTTGAATTGTTGTGCCAGCGTTATATCGTCAGTTGGCAAATTATCGCGAAGACAACGCGTTTTCAACACAGCGATCAGTAATTCTTCATTTCCAGGACCGGAAAAAGTCCGCCAAGACATTTCTACATTGCTATCTGCAACAATATCGTGTTTTGGTGGCGGGCTTTTTTCCGCCAGTGATAGACAAAATGCCCATCTGCAAAGAATGTTCCATTGAGATATTCCGGTTTTCCGCTTCAAATTAGACAAACGGTCTTTCGCCTCACTGGACAAACGAATGTTTCCAAGGCGAGTCATAAACTCTCCAAAAAACCGTCAGATACCGTGGTTGCGCCAGTTGCATCATCATAGTCCAGGCGGTAGCTTTTTCCGACCCAGGGATACAATTGGTCTAGATAGTCGCCAGTGATTTCTTCATCTGTGGTAAACAACAATGTTTGATGACTTGCTCTGGGGAGATATTGTTCGATCAGACGATCCCGGTGAATGGAATCAAGTCGCCCCATAGGCGTGTCAATAGCAACAGGTAACAATTTGCCTGATGCTTTTGCCATACCCCATAACAAGGCAATAGCTAGTAACTGTCGTTCGCCAGCCGATAACTGTTCAGGAGAAATAGGGGTTTGTTCCATATCTCTTAGAAGAACTGTAAAAGTCTCAGGATGAATCCGTAACGCGGAAATCAACCTGTCTTTACGCAACAAGGATTGATAACTTTCCAAAGCCAGATGTTCCACGCGCCCGAGCTGATGGCGTAAAACGGCGCAACTGAAATCCGCCAGTGTCTGGCGCGCCGATTGTGAGTGTCGAATGAAACGTGTTACGTCTCTCTGTGAAAACTCCGATTCAACGTTCTTTTCCCACAACTTATTTATTTCGGACTTCAGGTAGTCGCTTTTCTGGTGTAATTTTTTAAGTTCACTGTCAATAACTGTGATCTCATTTTCCAATTCTGAGATTTTGGCTTCCAATAAATCACGTTCTTTGACAATCTCATCAACAGAATCTTCCTGGGGAATCCCTCTTTGTGCATACTTTGCCGCCTTCATTTCTTCCTCCAAATAACGCATCTTCACAAGTACTTCCCTAGTACTTTTTTTCAAACGAGATGCCTTACTTTGCAGAAAAGTATTCAGTCGCGCTATATTAGCGTCGCTTATGCAGAGCAGGGTTTCACTGTCTGCAAGTTCCTCTTGTTTTTTTATTTCAACCCGACAAAAATCTTTCAAGGCTTCCACAACGGTTGACGTACTCGGAAGAGTTTGTACAAAACGAAGCATTCTTGCATCTCGTTCCTTCAGACTTTCAACTGTGCCACGCGCCTGCAGAATCTTCTGCTCCTTTGTTGCACAAGTAGCCACATCATTCAACATATCCAGAATCAGGATTAATGGTAATTCACTGCCTGCGATCTCAACCATTTGGAGATTACAAGCATTGAGGTTAGCTTCCGCTTTACTTACACGGCGCTGTATTTCTTCGCGCCGGTCACGCAGTTCGCCCCCCAACTGCCGGTATTCCTCCATCACACTGGCGAGTTCATCTCTAGCCGGATCCAATTTACGTGTTTGCAAAACAGTTCTTTCCTTCACCTTTTGTTCGATTTCTATACGGAGTAAATGCAATTCCTTTTCTTTTTGACGGATGATTTCTTTGTCTACTACAGGTATTGTTGTGCTTTGTCGCCGCTTCTCCAAAATTTGCAGATCGTTTTTTAGGCGCTCTACCAGGTCTATACCAAACAGGCTACGAACTCCGTTTGCGGCCAGATGGCGAACGCCATCTGGGTCCGCGCAGGCTGCAATTTTTTCCCCATCAAAAAAAAATAAATGAGCAATATTCACCGGCATGATGTCATTGACATCCTGACTCCAGTTTTCGGTGAGGGATTTATTAGCTTGTTGATCACGGGTTACCTCCAGCTTTTCCTTGACGCCGTTACCGGCACGTTGCCAAGAACGAGTCACGTTGTAACAGGTTTCCACACTATCTGCTGTACAGCGAAAAACAACAGAGATAGAAGCACGTCCGCTTGATGAATGTTTATAAATTCTTCCGGCAATGAAATCTTGATAATTCTTGCCATTACGCCCAGAACACCGGGCTGCGGGACCGAAGATACACAATTGTAGTGCATCCATCAGAGTTGTTTTACCTGCCCCGTTCAATCCGCCAAACAACACTATAGGCTTATCCGAAGATGGTGGAGTCAAATCAATCTGCTGTACACCCGCATAAACGCCGAAATTGTGCAGAGTAACTTGATCAAGAATCATTTGTGTACACGTCTATATCGCGTTTTTTGTTGTCTCGACGCGCAATTGCTGCCGTTGTCGCGCGCGTTCAATGGCATCTTCCTCATCGCTATAAAAGTTACGCTCAATGGCATTTTCCAGTGATTCAAACACTCCTCTACGGCGCATTACTGCTTTACGGCGGCATCCGATAGCAAGCAGTTCTCGTACCATTTCATATTGATTCTGATTTCCATCACATAATTCACGTAGTAGATGCATTTCCTGAACACCGAAAACTGCACCATTATTAAGCTTGCGTCCAGGATATTCCTCACCAGTAGCATCCCTGTAAATTTGGGGAAGACTATCCTCCATCTCATGTTTTTCTACAACCCAGATACGACGTATCTCCTCCATTTCATCCAGTTGAATCAGAGATAAGTTGCGAACATAGTCGGGTCCTGTACGACGTACAAGGGTTTGTGTCTCGAGTAATCGATGCAACAGGTATTCGCGGAATTCCTGTTTGTAGGGGCCAGGTATAGCTTGTCCATGAAAAAGCTGTACTTGTCCATTCATACGTCGATAGTCACGCAGGTGACGGTCGCCACCTTCCGGCATCCCTCGAAAATCAATCTCAGCCCGGATCTTCAAAAGCGGTGTCATCCATTGCTTCTCCTCGTCGTTGTGTATCATTGCCTGCATGGATTTATCTTTCTCGACCAGCGTACAAACCCAGCACCCGAAACGACTATCCCCACAACTTGGCGTACCACTGGATACCACTAACGGACACTCACCACCTTCTGTTGCGCCTTTGTACATGTGGAAAAGGTCCATGTTCTCCTGTCCCCAAGGATTGGACTTTTCCAGTAGAAAAAGCCAAACATCATCATTGGACCAATCCTCAATCGGTGTATATATGAACGAGTTGGAAAGATTGGCATTAGGGCTGATCTTTTTTCGTACTCGTCCTTTTTCATGTCGGTCCATTGTCCGCGCGCGCGCCGCGCTTTCTGCCTTTCTGGAACCAAGGACCAAAAGTGTTTCACCATGTTTGTCTACTACAGATGAAATGAAACGGTGCGCCGGACGGATTTTTAATCGCTCAGTGCACCAACGAAATTTCTGGCGTGGCGCGGCGTACCCACGACCGATCAGGTTGACCCAAAAACTATCAGACAACTCTGGTGTCAAGCGATGGGAGGTAATCGGTAACCCTTGTGCCTCGGCAGCAATTTGCATCTTTCTTAACGAATTACCGACCCACGCAGCGACGATTGGGTTTTCTACTAACGTATCAGTGCTGATGACGTGAACTGGTTTTTTTGCCTGTTGCCCACCGATACGTTGCAGTGCCAACCAGACAAGCTGTAAGGTTGCCGTAGAGTCCTTTCCACCACTGTATCCGACTGTCCAGGGAATGTCGTCAGCAAGATATGCATCTACAATTTCCTGCACGATTGCAGCAACTCCCTCATCAAAATCACCATACGCGTCAAAATACGAACAAGGTATGTTGCCGTTCTGCTTAGAAGTCATTGTTATTCTGGTAAAATAGATTGGGACAGACTAAACAGCCTATATGAATTGTTGATAATACGCCATTGGCTATCGCTTAGCCAATCCTGTCATGAAGGAAAGTCGTAGTTAAACACGCTTGAGACTCTTTTTTTAGGTTAATTGCGACTATCAATACTTGTGCCCCATATTCCCCGAAGGCTGGTTTGACAGCCTTGCGCTAACACAGACCGACCTGTATTCTAAAAAAGAATTGATCTAACGGTAATCAACTTTCAACTGGAATCTGACTGAACAGATCCCTTGTCAGAATCCATAAAAAATGTTTGTCGTCCTAGACTTGCTTCTGTTGATTTCCCGAAGTAGGCTATAAGTAAAGAGAAAGTGTTATGACTGTCAAAATAAGTCATGAAATTATGAGGCTTGATGCCAAAAATTCCGAAGCGTTATTCAAGGTTCTAGCCGCGCCTGTACGCTTTAATGACAAACTGACAGCCGCTTTTAAGGAACACGCCCAACGTGTGACCAGTAGATGATCTCCACACCTTATCATTGAAGATTACGACCGCCTTCATGACAGGGCCAATTTCCAAGGTGGAATAGTGTCGCTAGGTATTACCAGTCCCTGAATTTCAAATATCTTTAGTCGGGATGACAAATAAATCAAACTATTTGAAAGAAGATTAGCGATGAATAAACAAAACTCGGATCAAGTCGTCAACGATGTAATGCAGATGGAAGAGCGAAATCGTCAAGCGCTGTCGTTATTGCTGGAACTACAACGGGAGAAGGATGGGCATCTTTTCGCTCTGAGTGCTCGCATGGGGGAAGCTTCATCTTATGTAACTACCGCGACCTTGGCATGGGTTGTACAAAATGTCCATTTTGCAGGGGAGTTACCGATATTCAAGGGGAAAGTTGACAAGAAAACAAAAAAAGTACCATTGGATGAAAACACGATCAGTGACATCCAGCAACGGCAACCTGATTGGAGCCGGCAACTTCCAATGGCTCTTTATCTGGTATTACGAAGGAATCATAAATTCCCCCCACTCCTAGTCGTAGGCTATCAGGATTGGGTATATAACAATAATGCAGATCAGTGGGGATTGGATAGGCGCGCCATGCAAAACAGCCTCACGGTAATGCCACTTGAACCCAAAGCAATATACTACGATTTAGATGTCACGAACACCAAATTTTACGCTTTAGACGGCCAACACCGTCTGATGGCACTCTTGGGCTTACATGAGCTTTTAACTAAGGGAAGCTTATATTCGCTTGATGTCGATGGGAAACCTAAACCGAACCGCGTTATCACCCGTGAGACTGTTATTAAGCAAATACAAAAGGAAACCGGTGATGATGAAAGCACAATCTACAATCGCTTAGAAAGATTGATGTCTGAGCGCATTGGTATGGAGATTATTCCAGCTGTTGCTGATGGAGAAACATATAAAGAAGCCCTTTTTCGGTTACGTGGCACTTTTGTCGACGTCAATGAAAAAGCCAAACGTCTGGCGAAGGGTGAATATATTATATTGGACGAAAACGAGGGATTCCGAGTAGTTGCCAGAAATATCATGGTATCGCATGACCTCCTAAAAGATAAAATTCATCATAAAAAAGGACAGCTTCCCGAATCATCCGGGTGCTACACTACGCTGCAAACACTCGTAGAAATCTCAAGAAATTATCTTGTCACAAAGACAGAGTTTTCCTCTTGGAAAAATCCTGTGCTTGGTGATAGAAATCTCGGGTTTATGCGACCTGATGAAGCTGAACTCAATAAAGGAACAATCACACTGAACAGTTACTTTGATGCCTTAGAACGGTTACCGTCACATGTACGGTTTATCCAAGGAAAACCATCTGGTGACATCAGAAAGAAAGACGGGGAGGACAATATACTCTTTCGTCCCATGGCCCAAATGGCTCTCGCTAAAGCAGTAGCAACACTTGAGGGTGAAAACGGCACGTCTTTGGAAAAGATCATTAACAAAATAGCTCGCCAAGAAGATGCAGGTCAACTAAAACTTCGCGACCCTATGGCACCGTGGCTTGGTGTGTTGTGTGATCCTCTTGACGAGAAAATGCGCAGGAAAAAGGAGAGCCAAAACCTTTGTTCCCGACTTTTTTGCTACCTCTTGGGTGGCGGAATAGTGGACGACCAAGTGCGCGAAGATCTCCGCAAGGACTTTGCAGATGCTCGGCAAATTGGTGACAACGAAGCGATAAACATGGGCGGAAAACCTGTCAGTAAAGACAAAGTGCAGTTGCCCAACCCGTGGTGATGGCATTGACATCGACTTCATATTGTCCTGCGCCAGCGCAAGCTTCTAATGTGGGATTCACTTCTTTAGGAGACATTGATCGGGCCGGTTCTGCCTTTTGTGAAGCGGCTCACGATATAGAGATAATTACTGAGGTACAACAATACCGCACATTCAGGATGCGCTGTTTGAAAACAACGTTGCGCATAGTAGACTCAGCCAATATACCATCGCGCGCATTGGTCAGCGTTCGTCTGAAACGCCTGGATAGCATCCGACGCAAAATTAACCGCCCCAAAAGTCAATTCAGTCTGGGAAGAATGGATGACGTTATCGGTGTCCGGATCATTTGCTCGGATTATCAAACAGTTCAGGATTTAAGTAAGCGTATCCAATCCTTGTCAGATGCTTATCGCTTGAAAGACTATACCCATAAGCCGCACCCGGTGAATACTGGCTATCGCTCTGTGCATCATATTATACGATTCGAGCAGCCCCTGAGTGAGACCAAAAATATTTCTGTCCGTTTCGAGATACAACTCAGAAGTTTTTACCAGCATCAATGGGCAATCTGGTCGGAACTTCACGGCGAATCAATCAAAGTGGGAAGCGGCCCCGAGGAGATTCAGGCTGATTTGCGTGACCTTTCTGACCGTATAGCCCGCTGGGAGGAAAGCAACCCTCGTAAAATGCAACAGGAACTACCGCTTTACACTGGAGGACAAGATATTGTTGTGGCCTGGAGGCAAAAATACGCCGAACCGACGTGCTATTTTTTCCATAACGATGTCGATAACGCAGTGAAATGGCTAAATCGCTTGGAAACCAAGTATCCCGCCGAAAGGAATGATGCGCTTTTACTGGTAGGTGTAACAACCCAGGGGGAAGCGAAAAAAATTCTGAGAATGACACATCCGTTATACGTTGCAAACCGAATCATTGAACCGGAATATTGGATGCCACCCGATTCTTGATCTTTGGAATGGGATCGGATTGCGTATTGCACAAAAGTACTGGTTATAATGGCTCCGTTCCCGTTTGTAACTTGACATTAGCAACTAACGGGCTATCCTCGGTATTAAGGATTGGGAATTTCCCGGTCGACATAGGGGTTCCGGAGTTTTCCGGAGCCCCTTTTGTTTTTATAAAGGAGTTTTGTTGTCTACTGGATTCCCGTTTGCACGGGAATGACTACGGGGGCGGGATAGCGGCAGTAATTCTGGAGCAGTTGCTGTTGTTGATAAGAGCTGTCAAGCGTCCTACGCTGTCCCTGCCATACAACCTGTGATGGAAACGTTAGAAGGAGAATAATTATGAATACGGAAAACACGGTTATGACAGTGCGGGACCTCGAAGGCGCGCGGGAGTTGGGGCGTCTGTCCGGGGAAGTGCGCGTACTCAAGTGGGGCGCGGCTATCGTGGTTACCATGATGTTTGCTTACCTCACTTTTCTTACCCAGCAAATCAGCGATGTCCGCAACGACCTGACGCAACAGATCAGCGGACTCCGCAGTGACTTGACGCAACAGATCAGCGAAGTCCGTAGCGACCTGACGCAACAGATCAAGGATGTCCGCAGTGACCTGACACAACAGATCAACGAAGTTCGTAGCGACCTGACCCAACAGATCAATGATGTCCGTAGCGACCTTACGGAAGAAATCAACGATGTCCGTGGCGACCTGACACAGCAGATTAACGTCATGCAAGAGGGCCAGGTGGCCATACGTGAACGAATAACGGTCGTTGAACAAAGGCTCATGGCCGATTCATCATAGCTGACGCCGGGCGCGGGATCAGCGGCAGTAATTTTCCACCAGTTGCTGCCGGGTGTTCTTGGGTTTCTGGTTGCCGGGTCGGGCTTTCCTGTGCGTAGAACGGGGTAAGGTCAAACATTGCACAAAAATACTGGCCAGGTTGGATGCGTTACCACTTTACCCGGGATATCGAAAGGTTGACATATGGTTACAGAAAAACAGGAGACTGAAACGTGAGCGCAGTCACTATGATTCGGAAACTCGACCCGGAAGTCGCGGCCGAGCATGTATTCACGTCGCACAAGCATGAGGAGGCATGGCTCGACGCCTTTACCGAAAGCCTCGACCGGCGGCGTGCGCGCGCATCCTTCGCGCGTACGCTCGAAGTCTGGAACGTAAGCCAGACCGAGGCTGCCCGCTTCTTTGGCGTGAGCCGCCAGGCCGTCAATAAGTGGCTGCGACAAGGTATCCCCCTGAAACGGGCGGGAGTGATCTCAGACCTGGCTACTGCCACCGACCTGCTCGTAATGCATCTCAAACGCGATAGGATACCAGTGGTGGTGCGCAGGCCAATCCAGGCCCTTGGCGGAGTTACTTTGATGGACTTGCTGGCGCAGAGCGATACCAGGACATTGCTGGCAACCTGCCGCGACATGTTCCGGTTCGAGCAGGCGTTCAAAATAAGCAAGTAATGGGCTTTCCTTTTCCTTGACAGAGGCTAGCAGACGTCCTATGCTGTCCCTGCCATACAACCTGTGATGGAAACGTTAGAAGGAGAATAATTATGAATACGGAAAACACGGTTATGACAGTGCAGGACCTCGAAGGCGCGCGTGAATTGGGGCGTCTGTCCGGGGAAGTGCGCGTGCTCAAGTGGGGCGCGGCTATCGTGGTTACCATGATGTTTGCTTACCTCACTTTCCTTTCCCAGCAAATCAGCGGGGTTCGTAGCGACCTGACGCAACAGATCAGCGGAGTCCGAGGCGAGATACGCGAAATCCGTGGTGAGATACATGAACTCCGTAGCGACCTGACGCAACAGATCAACGATGTCCGTAGCGACCTGACACAGCAGATCAACGATGTCCGTGCCGACCTGACAGGGCAGATCAACATCATGCAAGAGGGCCGGGCCGCCATACGTGAACGAATGACGGTCGTTGAACAAAGGCTCATAGCCGATTCGTCATAGCTGACGTCGGGCGCGGGATCAGCGGCGGAAGATTGTCCAGATTCCAGCGGGTTGCCTGCTCATAAGCGGCGGCCATTTGCAGTGTCGCAAAATCAGCATAGCGTTTGCCGATAACCTGCAACCCCATCGGCAGGCCGGCGGCGCTGAAACCGGCCGGCACGTTAATAACCGGGCAGCCGGACAAGGTTCCGGGAACCACCACCTCCATCCAGCGGTGATAGGTGTCCATGTTTCTCCCCGCAACATGTTTCGGCCAGTGGATTCTTGCGTCGAAAGGAAAGACCTGCGCGGTGGGCAAAACCAGGTAATCGTACCTGGCAAACGCTTCCAGCAGGGCTGCATACCATCTTCCCCGGGCAGCGGATGCCGTTGCAATCCGGTCGCCTGTTATATCGGCCCCACCCTCGATTTCCCAGATCAGTTCCGGTTTGAGTAAGTGACGAAATTCCGTGTTCTCATACAAAGGCAGCGCCCTGGCGCGCACCAGCCAGTGACGAAATGTAAGCCAGGTTTCCCAGAGTTCCTCCATTGAAAAATTCAAAGTCACCTGCTCTACGATACAGCCCGCATCCCGAAAACCCTGCAAGGCTTTTTCACATAGCTCGAGAATACCGTCTTCCATTGCCAGGTAGCCATTGAAATCACCCAGCCAGCCAACCTTTACACCCTTGAAATCCCTGCCCAGCGGGCGGGTAAATTCTGCAGGATCATGGTTCAGCGAGCTCGGTGACGAGGGATGATGACCTGCGATCGCCGACAGCAACAAGGCCGTGTCCTGAACATTCCTCCCCATGGGACCGTTACAGGGCAGCTCTTCAATATACGAATCACTCAATGGGACCAGGCCCGGCGTCGGGCGAAAGCCGATGACATTATTAAAGGCGGCAGGATTGCGCAACGAACCCATCAGATCGCTGCCATCGGCAACGGGCAGCATTTGCAGGGCCAGGCCTGCCGCTGCGCCACCGCTACTGCCGCCGGCTGTGCTGCGTCCGTCATAGGCATTCAGAGTGGGACCGAACACCGGGTTGTAGGTATGCGAACCCAGGCCGAACTCCGGCACGTTGGTTTTTCCGATAATGATGGCGCCCGCTTTCCTTATTCTCTGCACAAAAACAGCATCACTCGTTGCGACATTATTTTTGAAGATCGGCGAGCCCATCGTGGTAGGCAACCCTTGCGCATCTGCGATATCCTTGACCGCGTGGGGGAATCCATGCATCCAGCCACGCTGCATGCCTTTGGACAGCTCACTGTCACACTGATTCGCTTCCTGCAATAATTCTTCGCTGCCACGCAGGGAGACTATCGCATTGAATATGGGATTGAGCTTCCCGATATGATCCAGGTAGGCGCTCATCACTTCCCTGCAGGACACTGCACGACTGAGAATTGCCCTGGAGAGTTCCACAGCGCTTAGTGAAACGATACTGTTCCTGTTTTCCGCCATTGCCAGGGCGAAGGAACCGGGCAGGCCTTTCAGCGCCGCCGCTCCAGTGAGACCGGTACCTGCCTGCAACATAAAATGACGGCGGGAAATCCCCAGGTTGGTGGCGCCGGAGCCCATGAGAAAATTCTTGCCCCTGATCAGCGGCTGTAATTTTCCAGCAGTTGCTGCTGGGTGTTCCTGGGTTTCTGGTTGCCCGGGCGGGCTTTCCGGTAGGTGCCGTCGCTCTGCAGGATCCAGGCCTGGGTATTATCGCTGAGATAGTTCAACAGACCGTAGTTGATGACCTGGTCCTTGGGCCGCTTCTCCTCGATAGGGAAGCATGCTTCCACGCGGTGATGCAGGTTGCGCGGCATCCAGTCGGCGGAGGAGCAAAGCACCAGTTCCTCGCCCCCGTTGAAGAAATAGAATACCCGGGTATGTTCCAGGAAGCGGCCGACAATGGAGCGTACATGGATGTTTTCCGACAGGTCCTTGATGCCGGGACGCAAGCAGCAGATACCGCGTATGATCAGGTCTACACGCACGCCTGCCATGGATGCTTTGTACAGGGCGCGGATTATTTCCGGGTCCACCAGGGCATTCATCTTCGCAATGATATGTGCTTTCTTGCCGGCCCTGGCGTTGGCGGCTTCGCATTCAATATATGACAGCAGGGACTTGTACAAGGTAAAGGGTGACTGCAGCAATTTTTTCAGTTTTGACGCTCGCCCCAGCCCGGTCAACTGGAGGAACAACTTGTTGACGTCTTCCGCCACGGCCTTGTCACAGGTCAGCAGTCCGTAATCGGTATACAGCCTGGCGGTCCGGGCATGGTAATTGCCAGTTCCCAGGTGTACGTAGCGGCGCAGGCTTCTGCCCTCCCGGCGCACCACCATCACCATTTTTGAATGGGTTTTATAGCCAACCACGCCGTAGACGACATGGGCACCGGCCTCCTGCAGTTCGTTGGCCAGTTCGATATTGGCCTCTTCATCAAACCGGGCGCGTAACTCGATCACCACGGTGACCTCCTTACCGGACCGGGCCGCATCTTTCAATGCATCGACCAGGGCGGAGTCATCCCCGGTACGATACAGGGTCTGTTTGATTGACAGCACGTTGGGGTCGTTGGCCGCCTGCCGGACAAAATCGATGACGGGGGCGAAGGATTGAAACGGGTGGTGCAACAGGATATCGCCGTTCTTCAGGACGTCAAACATGCTGACATTCTTCTGCAGCCGCGGCGGCAGGTCCGGGGTAAACCCGGCAAAGGTCAGTTCCGGCTTATCGACCAGGTCACAGATTGCCATTAGCCGGTTCAGGTTTACCGGCCCGTTTACCTTGTAGAGATCATCTTCGTCCAGTTCAAATTGTTGCAGCAGGAACGCGGTGAGATCATCGGGACAATTATCTGCCACCTCCAGCCTGACCGCGTCGTTGAACCTTCTTGACGGCAGTTCGCCTTCCAGCGCTATCAACAGGTCATCCACTTCTTCGTCGTCTACGAACAGTTCGCTGTTCCGGGTCACCTTGAACTGATAACATCCCGTTGCCGTCATGCCGGGGAACAGGTCATCCACGTGGGTATGGATAATGGACGACAGCAGCACGAAGTTCCATTTTCCCTTGCTGATATCTTCCGGCAGGTGCACTACCCTGGGCAGTGACCGGGGCGCCTGGACAATGGACAGGCGGGTTTCCCTTCCGAATGCGTCCTTGCCATCGAGCGCGACAATGAAATAGAGGTTCTTGTTCAGTACCCGCGGGAACGGGTGTGCGGGGTCCAGCCCGATGGGACTTAGTACCGGCAGAACATTAGTATTGAAATATCGCTTGACCCAGCGCGAGACCGCGGGTTTCCATTCACTCCGGCGCAGCACGTGTATCTTCTCACTTTCCAGTTTCGGTGTAATGGAGTCATTGAGGACGGAATATTGCGTATCGACCAATTCGTGGGCAAGCCTGCCAATCTGTTTCAGGGTTTCCACCGGGCTGAGGTTATCGGGCCCGGTCTGAACGGAACCGTACTTCACCTGCTGCTTGACGCCGGCCACGCGGATCTCAAAAAACTCATCCAGGTTGGTGCTGGCGATACAGAGAAACTTCAATCGTTCCAGCAACGGCATGGATTCATCTTCGGCCTGAGCAATAACGCGCCGGTTGAATTCCAGCAGGCTTAACTCACGATTGATATAAAATTCAGGATTGCTGAGGTTTAGCGTATCCACACATATTCAGGTTCGTTATCGCTGCGGCCGGCGCGCAGAACCGGGGTCAGCCGCCTCTTACTTCGTCTTCCATCTGCTCAATGCTGATATGGCGCACATCCTTGCCCTCGACGAAATATATAACATTCTCGCAGATGTTGCGAGCATGGTCGGCTATGCGTTCCAGCGCCCGCGCCACCCACATTGCGTCGATAATGCTGCTGATATTGCGCGGGTCTTCAATCATGTATGTAATGAGTTGCCGCAGGATAGCCCCGTACTGCTCGTCGGATTCCGGCTCTTTCCTGGCAGTTACCAGGGCTTCCTGGCTGTCCATGCGGGCAAACGCATTCAACGCGTCGCGCACCATATCCCTTACGAAAACGCCCATGGTATTTATCCCGACATAATGGGATCGCCGGCCTGACTTGTCTGCCAGACTTATGGTCATTTTAGCTATTTTGTCTGCTTCGTCGCCGATGCGTTCCAGGTCGGTGATGGTCTTGATCACCGCAATCACAAACCGCAGGTCGCCGGCCGCAGGTTGCCGGCGCGCCAGCAGCGTCACACACTCCTCATCGATGGATACCTCAAGAGAGTTCAGGCTGTCCTCGTTTTCCATTACCTTCTCCGCACGAGAAACATTGAGCTCGATCAATGCCTCCAGCGCATCGGAAAACTGTTGTTCGGCAAGGCCGCCCATGGCCAGCACGTCGGATCGTATGGTTTCCAGCTCATTATCGAATTGCCTGGAAATATGGTGTGGAACGTTGCTCATGACATGTCTCTCTCTTCTTCGGGGACGGATTTGAAATCCGTCCCCTGCGTCCCCGGACAACCTAGCCGTAACGCCCGGTGATGTAGTCTTCCGTCATTTTCTCTCCCGGGTTGGTGAACAGTGTGCCGGTGTCGTTAAACTCAATCATTTCTCCCAGGTACATGTAGGCAGTGTAATCGGACACCCTTGCCGCCTGTTGCATATTATGGGTCACTATGACGATAGTATAGTTGGCTTTGAGTTCATAAATCAGTTCTTCGACTTTCAGGGTGGATATCGGGTCCAGGGCGGAACAGGGTTCATCGAGCAGCAGGATTTCAGGTTCGATTGCAATAGCCCGCGCGATCACCAGGCGCTGGGCCTGACCGCCGGAGAGACCCAGGGCATTATCGTCAAGCCGGTCCTTGACCTCATCCCACAACGCTGCGCTCTTCAGGGCCTTCTCAACCACGGCATCCAGGGTCTGCCGCCTGTTGATGCCCTGGATCCTGAGACCATAGGCCACGTTTTCATAGATGGATTTTGGAAACGGGTTGGGTTTTTGAAAGACCATGCCGACTTTCCTTCTGAGCTCAGCCACGTTCACGGCCTTGGCAAAAATATTCTCTCCGCCAATCCTGACCTCGCCGCTGGTGCGAACATTGTCGATAAGATCATTCATGCGGTTAAAACAGCGCAGCAGCGTCGATTTGCCGCAACCGCTGGGACCGATGAATGCAGTGGCCTTCTTCTCAGGCACTACCATGCTGATGTCTTTCAAAGCCTGCTTCTCTCCGTAATACAGGTTCAAGCTGTTGACGTTGATACAGGGTTTTTCATCTGTCAGGGACAACTTTCCCATATGCCCGGTCAGGGCGCCCAGGTTCACGGCGTGGGCGCCTGGTACTGTTTTGTCTGTCTCGGTCCGGTCGTTCACGTATTCTTTATTCCGGTCAGTTCTGCTCGGCTGCCCGATACTTTTCCCGCAGGGTGTTGCGGACTTTGATTGCGGCCAGGTTCAAAAAGATAATGATCAGGATCAATAAGAAAGCGGTCGCGTAAACCAGCGGCCTGGCCGCTTCCACGTTCGGGCTCTGGAAACCCACGTCGTAGATATGAAACCCCAGGTGCATGAATTTCCTGTCCAGGTGCAGGTACGGGAAGTTCCCGTCCAACGGCATGGACGGGGCCAGCTTGACAACACCGACAAGCATCAGCGGCGCGACCTCACCCGCGGCCCGGGCAATGGCCAGTATCAGTCCCGTCAACATGGCTGAAGCCGTCATGGGCAGGACCGTGCGCCACAGTGTCTCGGCCTTGGTGGCCCCCAAAGCCAGGCTGCCCTCGCGGATTGCCCGCGGCACCCGCGCCAGGCCTTCTTCAGTGGAGACGATAACCACCGGCACGGTCAAAATGGCCATGGTCAATGACGCCCACATAATGCCCGGCGTGCCGAAAGTGGGCGCGGGAAGGGACTCGACGAAAAACAACTCGTCTATGGCGCCGCCCAGGAAATAAACAAAAAAGCCCAATCCAAATACGCCGTAGACGACCGAGGGCACACCGGCCAGGTTGTTGACGGCAATGCGTACCAGCCTGGTAAACGGACCCTGCCGGGCATACTCCCGCAGGTAGACTGCCGCGACCACGCCAAAAGGCGTTACCAGCACGGCCATGATCATCACCATCAGGACGGTGCCGAAAATTGCCGGGAAAATGCCGCCTTCGGTATTCGCTTCCCTGGGGTCTCCCGATACGAATTCCCAGAGTTTCTCGACATAAAACACCATTTTTACCGTGATGCCCATGTCATTGGGTCGATACGCCCGGACCACCTTGGCAAACAGCAGTTCGACTTCCCGGCCTCCGGCCAGTGTCGCCACGAAGGATGCCCTGTTCAGTCGTTCATACAAATCAGTGAGGCGCCCGGTATAGCCGTTGTATTCCTCCTGCAGGGAGGCGCGTCGAGCCTCGATTTCCCCGAAAGCCGGGCTGCCCGGCGGTTCGTTGTTCAATACCAGTCCTCTTTCCCGCAGGCGCAGGCGCTCCATCTCGTAGTTGACTGCCCCTATCAGGTCTTTCTCGATATGGTGTATTTCCCCCAGGATTTTCTCGCTTTCTGCAATGTATCGCTGGAAGGACTCCCAGTCCGGGGCCGCATCCACCACTTCGCCGTTTTCCTTGACGGCCTTGAGGTAGCCGTAGAAGTTCCCCCATTCATACCTCTCTACGGCCATGATGTCTTCCGGGTAGGACAGGTTGTGCATGGCCGCATCGAGCACCCAGTGGTAGTCGAAACCCGTGTAATCCCGGTTGCCGACCCTGACCAGGCTGCGGTCAATAACCTCAAGATCTGCCGGGATACGGCTGTCGTTCCCTGCCTGTCTTGCCCGGGGCACCGATTCGGTATCGACAAATTCACCTGCCAGGGCGACGACCGTACCGTCAGTATCGGTGTAATCAAATGCCGCAACATTGCTCGGCCAGAAATGGCCCAGGCCGCGCACCATGATAAGTGCGACGAGCCCGACAACCATGATAAGGGAAAGACTGACCGCGCCGGCATTCAGCCAGATATAGGGTTCGCCGCTGTTGAACCAGTCCCTGAATGATGACTTAGCCCGCATATCTCACCAGTTGAAGCGCCTTCTGCTCTTCATAACGAACTGTACTTCACCCGCAACCTTTGCCTGACGACCTCGGCTATGGTATTGAACAGGAATGTCGCCAGGAACAGCACCAGGGCGGCCAGGAATAAAATGCGGTAGTGGGTGCTGTCCACTTCGGACTCTGGCATTTCAACTGCGATATTGGCGGACAAGGTGCGAAACCCTTCAAAGATATTCATGTCCATGATAGCCGTATTGCCTGTCGCCATGAGCACGATCATGGTCTCGCCCACCGCCCGGCCGAAACCAATCATGACCGCGGAGAAGATTCCCGGGCTGGCGGTCAGCAACACCACTCTCACGGCGGTCTGCCAGGGGGTTGCGCCGAGGGCCAGTGATCCCATCGTCAGGTGTTCGGGCACACCGTAAATCGCGTCTTCACAGATGGTAAAAATAATGGGAATGACGGCAAACCCCATGGCGATACCCACGACCAGGGAGTTTCTCTGGTCATAGGTGATCCCGAGTTCATCGGTCAGCCACAACGGCATATTGCCGTCGAACAACGCAATCTCCAATGGCTGGCTGAGGGCGAATGAAACCATGCCCGTACCGATGATAACGGGCAAAAGCAGTACCGCCTCCCAACCCTCGGGGATCCTGTGGCGAAGGTCATCAGGGATCCTGTTCCAGCAATAAGCCGCGATGATCACGCTGGGCGGCAACAGGAAAAAGCACAAAAACAGGCCCGGCATGTTCTGCTCCACGAACGGGGCAAACCACAGGCCGGCGAGAAAACCGAGTATGACCGTAGGCAAAGCCGCCATGATTTCAATAGTGGGCTTGACGATGTCCCGCATAAATGCAGACATGAAGTAGGCGGTATATACGGCGCCCATGATGGCCAGGGGAACGGCAAACAACATGGCGTAAAACGCGGCCTTCAAGGTGCCGTATACCAAGGGCGTCAGGCTGAATTTCGGTTCGAAATCACTGCTGGCGGATGACGACTGCCAGATATACTCCGGTTTGTCCCGGCTCTCATACCAGACCTTGCCCCAGATGGACGACCAGGATATTTCCGGATGCTCGTTGTCTATTTCCCAGAATTGCAACACGCCGGTGTCATCTTCCACCAGCATGGCATTCGCCCGCGGCGCCACCGCCAGTTGCGTCAGCCTGTTATCGCTGATTTTTTCCAGTTCCACCGTACGATGCGCGGTGGTGTGGTAAATACCCAGGTAGCCGGCAGCATCCGTTGCCAGGAAACCTTTCCTGAAATACTCCGGCGCGATGGATATGATTCCGGCTGATTGTGAGTTGAAACCGCGTATTTTTTCCAGGGTGTAGTTGTTCTCCCGGTCGCGCACGGGAAACCACTGGAAAATATTCCCGTCCGAGTCGCCGACCAGTATGGAAATACCGCCACTAAGAAACGACATGCCGGTAATCTCCACAGGTATGTTGACGGCCTGCACTCTTTGCACCAGTTCCGGCTCGGCCTTGTCGCTGATATCAAAATAGGAAATCAACCCACCCTGTTCGGCAACGTAGAGTTCCCGGTGTTCCACGTCCATCAACAGGAATGTAACCCGGCCCGCAACCGGGATTTGGCTTCTTGTAGTCGTGATTGCAGCCTCATCGCTCAAAAACGACTCTTCTTCGACCATATTCAATAACAACAGGCGCTGATCCTCCGTGAGCGCGGCAATGGTAGTCTGATCCTCATCGTACTGCGCTGCGATCATGGTAATTGCCTTGCCCGTCTCGTCCATTTTTACCGGTTCCCTGCCTGCCGGCCAGCCTATCTCCGGGTGAATAACGCGTATGTTATCGGGGTATGTGACCCGGTATTCATGCAAGGCCAACAGGGCGGCGCCGTCGTTCAATCCCAGAGCCAGCAGTCGTTGTGAAGGATCCCCGGCGGCAAACGCAGTAACCTGAGCGCGGGTTTCCTGCAACAGGGATTCCCGGTGTACCAGGCTGCCGTCTGCGGTATTGAAAAACACGGCATTACCATTACCGGTAACCCGCAGGCCGATTTCACGTTGTTCTTCCATGGCGTAATACAAGCTTCCTGTTTTCGTGCCCGCGGGAACCGGGTATCCTGTCACCCGTTCTATGTGCGCCGACTTGAACATGGGCAGCACCACGTAAACCAGGTAAAAAGCGATGAGCACGATGGCTATAATGACGCTGATGCCGCCCAGCGCCATCATATAGCGCATCATGATATCCTTCAGGTGGCGGTAATAGCGATGTTTTTGCGCTTCGGCTGAGTTGAAATCAGCCAGCAGGGAGGTTGTGCTCACATCGCTCATGGAAGAACGGATAATGGGGTCACGCTGGTTACGTCAACTGCGCTGATCAGGGCAAGCTGTTTCATGGCAACCCTGGCAGGCAAGGGAATATAACCATCCTTGACGACCACTTCCTGTCCCGTCCTGGACATGATCATCCTGACGAATTCACGCTCCAGGGGAGGCAGGGGATCATTAGGCGACTTGTTGACGTAGACATAGAGGAAGCGCGCCAGGGGGTAAGTCCCGGCAATGGCATTGGACGGCGTGGCATCGGTAAAGTCGGCGCCATCCCTGCTCAGGGGCACGGCGCGCACGCCTGATGTCTTGTAACCGATACCGGAATAACCTATGCCGTTGATCGACTTGGTTACCCCCTGCACGACGGAGGCCGATCCGGGCTGCTCGTTGACATTGTTCTTGAAGTCTCCCTTGCACAGGGCCTGTTTCTTGAAGTAACCATAGGTGCCTGACACCGAATTGCGGCCGTATAACTGAAGCGGCCTGTTGCTCCACGCGCCGGTCAGTCCCAGTTGGGCCCAGCGCGTAATATCTTCAGCATAACCGCATTTGCGCGTGGCTGAGAAAACAGCATCGACCTGGGGGATGGTCATTCCCTCTACCGGGTTGTCCTTGTGCACGTACACAGCCAGGGCATCGATGGCCACCGCGACAGGTGTCGGCTTGTAACCGTATTTTGTCTCGAAACTCGCGATCTCCTTATTCTTCATCCTGCGGCTCATGGGCCCGAAGTTGGAGGTCCCTTCCGTCAGGGCCGGCGGCGCGGTCGAAGACCCGGCTGCCTGGATCTGTACGCTGACATTGGGATAGAGTTTTTTGAACTCCTCCGCCCACAGGGTCATCAGGTTTGCCAGCGTGTCGGAACCCACACTGATGATATTGCCCGATACGCCGCTGGACTTGCCGTAATCAGGCAGGTCAGGGTCCAGATCGACCGCCAGAACCAGTTTGGATACGATAGTTGTTGCCAGGACGGCTGCACTCAATAGAAATTTGTTTTTCATGCTGTCATCTCTCCAGGTTATTCGCCGTCATTGCGGCGTTGGTTTGTAGCAGAATCCAATTGAACAACAAAATTATTAAGGAAATATGACAGCAGCGCCTATTCAGCGGCAACCACCCGATGTGCCGGAAGATGGCATGTTACCGTTGTGCCCCGGCCCGGTTCGCTGCTTATTTTCAGCTCGGCTTCGTGCTGGACCATGACGTGTTTGACAATTGCCAGCCCAAGTCCCGTTCCCCCCTTCTCCCTGGATCGCGCCTTATCCACCCGGTAGAATCGCTCCGTCACACGCTGTATATGCTCAGCCGGGATGCCCTCTCCGGTATCGGTCACTTCCAGGCAGGCGCCGGTACCGGTCCCATACCATTTTATCCCGATTACACCGCCTGAAGGCGAGTATTGCACCGCGTTGAAGACGATATTGGAAAAGGCGCTGTAAAGGCTGTCCTGGTCTCCCTTGACTACCAGACCGGCCTGAATTTCCAGCTTGAAAGTATGAATCTGAGCGGCGCTTAAAGTCTGTGCTTCGTCGTGAATAACCGATATCAGTTCGGTGATATCCACCTCGTTGTCCAGGTCTGCAGAGGGTTTGCTCTCCAGCCTGGATAATTTAAGCAGGTCTTCTATCAGGTTCTGCATGCGCCGCGCCTGGTTGCGCATCTGTTTTATGCGCGCCTGCCACCCCGTCGAAAGCTCGCCAGTTTCATTGTCGATGGCCTCCAGGTATCCGGATATCACGGTGAGGGGGGTCCTTAATTCATGGGAGGCGTTGGCGATAAAATCCTTGCGCATACGGTTGGCGCGCTGTATGTCCGTAACGTTGCCTGCTACCAGTAACAGTGAAGACCCGGCATACCTGGTAATCCTGATTTCCAGGCTGATGTCCGCATTGACGGGGGACGCGATTAACAGACTTTTTTGCGGGTTATCCTTATCTTCCCGGGCCAGAAAATCCAGTAACTCGGGCTGCCTGAAAATATGAGATAAACGTTGCCCCCGGTCCCTGGGACTGCGGATTCCCAGATACTCGGCAGCTTTTTCATTGGCCCATTCCACGTGGCTTTCCGCATCCATGACGATAACGGCGTCGGGCAAGGCTACTATTGCGTCCTCAAAGCGCGACAGTGTACCGGTGAGCTCATCCTCGCGCTGCTTATGCCGGGCGCGCAGGAATTCGATCTCTCGTACTATCTCGTTGACGATGCCGGGAGTATCAGGCGGCTTCTGTTCGCCATCGTTACGCAGGAACGTGCTGATGTTTTTCAGTCTGCGGTATTGCCATATCAGGCAGATGAGAAACCCGAGTACAAGACCTGCAAGGAAATTGCCCGCAAGCAGTCCTGCAGCCCCGGAGAGGATAACTACGAAACCCAGCCGCAACAGGTCAGGATGCATTGTCTGCCGCAATTAATTCCGGGTGGAAAACCGATAACCCACACTGCGAACTGTTTGAATCAAATGATTATATTTATACGGTTCCAGGGTCTTGCGCAGGCGCCGTATATGAACATCCACGGTGCGCTCTTCAACATAGACGTTCTGGCCCCAGACCTGGTCCAGCAACTGATCCCGGGTATACACCCGTTCCGGATGGGTAATGAAAAAATGCAACAGGCGAAATTCAGTAGGGCTGATATCAACGTCTTGTTCGTCAACCGTAACCCTGATTGTCACCGGGTCCAATGTCAGGCCTTTGACAGAGACAACACCCTCACTGTCCCGGTTTTCTGTGCGCCGCATAACTGCCCTAATACGGGCCAGGAGTTCCCTGGTTGAAAATGGTTTGGTTATGTAATCATCAGCGCCGATATCAAGCCCGCGCACCTTGTCCGCTTCTTCACCTCGCGCAGTCAACATGATGATAGGGATATCCCTGGTATCAGGGTTGTTGCGTATGCGCCTGGCATAATCGGCGCCATTCATGCCCGGCAACATCCAGTCAAGCAGGAGAAGATCAGGTCTGTCATCGGCAATCAGCGGCCGGGCCTCTTCGACATCTGCCGCTTCCCGGAAAGTATAGCCTTCTTTCATCAGGGTATAGCCCAGCATTTCCCTGATGGGGGCTTCATCCTCTACGAGGAGAATTTTGCCTTTCATGGAGCGGCTTTCCCGGAGCATGGAAGCATTACACAGGTATTATATTACAGGATGATGACAGGCCGGAAAATCGATATTTCTCGTTTCAGTCTGTTTTGCTGTCTTGGGCTTGTATGAGCTTGTGTTCCTGACAGTCTGACAGAGCAGAGAGAGTTGCGATTTACGTGAGTTTACGTGAGTTTACGTGAGTAACAGTGAGTAACAGTGAGTTTGACAAGCCTGGTTTTCCTGCCTATAATGAAGGCGCTTCGATAGAACAGTTACAAAAATGCCCTTGAATCTTAGTAAAAGGAAGGAGCGTACCCGATTTTCGCACGAGCCGCGCTTCATGGTTGCGCGCGGTTTATCAGCAGTGAATCTCTCTCTCTCTCTCTCTCTCTCTCTCTCTCTCTCTAGTGAATCAATAAGTTACGAGATTTTTCTCGTAACAACTTTAAGTCCCGCCCGCCGGAAAGTTCCTTGGCGCGTCATTCTCCTTGACGCTAACAACAGGCTGCAACCATTGGTCCTGTGTCGCGGCCGGTTCTCACCGGAACCGGCCGCTATCTCACCGGTTGGGCCTGGGCAACCTCTGTAGGGAACCTGCCATGAAGCCAGCCTCGACCCTGCCGCGTTTCCTGCTCCCGCTCCTCCTGTGCCTGGTTACAGTGACAGTCGGCGGCGATGACACGCCTGCCACGGCCTCGTCCATCCGGGTCAACGGCAGCGCCAACGGCGCTATCTCACCGGCCGGCGACGTGGACTACTGGCGCTTTAGTGTACCGTCCGCCGGTCAACTGGTGGTGGAGACCGCCGGCGACACCGACACGATAGGCGCGCTTGAGGACAGCGCCGGCAATCTGCTGCAGGAGCACGACGACCAGGATGTTAATACAAACCGCAACTTCAAAATTGAGCGCGCCGTTACTGCCGGCGTTTACTATATACGTATCAGCGCCTTCAGGAACAGTACCGGCGATTACACCCTTCATGTTCGACACACTCCAGAGTCGGGCGGCGGCGGGGGCGCGGGGCCGGCCGGCGCCCAAGTTGCAGTGTCGCACACCCTCGGCGACCTCAATGGCGACGGCAACGACGACGTATTGCTGCGCCACACGGACGGGCGCTGGCGCTACTACCCCATGAACGGGCCGGCGTTCCTGGCCGGCCAGCGCGGCGCGGCCGCCCTGACCAGCAACCCGGACTGGCAGTTCGCCGGTATCGGCGATTTGAACGGCGACGGCAGGGACGACGTGCTGCTGCGCCGGGTGACGGACGGGCGCTGGTACTTCTACCCCATGAACGGGCGGCGGAACCTGACCGACCAGCGCGGCGGGGCCAACATCATCAGCGACCTTAACTGGCAATTGGCGGGGATAGGAGACCTGAATAACGACGGCAGGGACGACGTGCTGCTGCGCCACACGGACGGACGCTGGCTGTATTACCCCATGAACGGGCGGGAATACCTTGCGGGCCGGCGCGCCACGGCAAACCTTACCCGTGACCTGAGCTGGCAGGTCGCCGGCATCGGCGACCTCAATGGCGACGGCAACGACGACGTATTGCTGCGTCACACGGACGGGCGCTGGCATTACTACCCCATGAACGGCCCGGAGTTCCTGGCCGGCCAGCGCGGCGCGGCCGCCCTGACCAGCAACCCGGACTGGCAGTTCGCCGGTATCGGCGATTTGAACGGCGACGGCAGGGACGACGTGCTGCTGCGCCGGGTGACGGACGGGCGCTGGTACTACTACCCCATGAACGGGCGGCGGCACCTGGCGGACCAGCGCGGCGGGGCCAACATCGTCAGCGACCTGAACTGGCAGTTGGCGGGGATAGGAGACCTCAATAACGACGGCAGGGACGACGTGCTGCTGCGCCACACGGACGGGCGCTGGCTGTATTACCCCATGAACGGGCGGGAATACATTGCAGGCCGGCGCGCCACGGCAAACCTTACCCGCGACCTGAGCTGGGGAGTCGTCACCGGAACAAACGTCTCGCAGGGCAACCAGGGAGGAGGTAACGATGATGGGGATACTGACACAGGGGCTCCCGACCTGGTGGTTGAATCCCCGTCAGTGAGTGACAGCGCGCCGGCGCCCGGGGACGCCTTCTCCTTCACTGTGCGGGTGCGCAACCGGGGAGACGCCCGAGCCGGTTCCACCACCTTGCGCTACTACCGCTCGACCAATTCCACTGTCAATTCATCCGACACGCAAGTCGGCACGGACTCCGTGGCCGGCCTCTCTGGGGGAGGCAACAGATCTGTATCGGAAACCCTGGTCGCGCCCTCGAGTCCCGGCACGTACTACTACGGCGCCTGCGTGGATTCAGTCAACGGCGAGAGCAATACCGGCAATAACTGCTCCGGCGGTATCCGGGTCACGGTGGAACCGGCCGGCGCGCCCGACCTGGTGGTTGAATCCCCGTCCGTGAGTGACAGCACGCTGGCGCCCAGGGATACCTTCTCCTTCAACGTGCGGGTGCGCAACCAGGGAGACGCCCGATCTGGTTCCACCACCTTGCGCTACTACCGCTCCACCAATTCCACTATCAATTCATCCGATACGCAAGTCGGCACGGACTCCGTGGCCGGCCTGTCAGGGGGAGGCAGTGTGTCTGTATCGGAAACTCTGGTCGCCTCGTCGAGTCCCGGCACGTACTACTACGGCGCCTGTGTGGATGCGGTCCGCGGCGAGAGCGACACCGGCAACAACTGCTCCAGCGGGGTCAGGGTAACAGTAGAGCCGGCCAGCGCGCCGGACCTGGTGGTGGAATCCCTGTCAGTGAGTGATAGCACGCTGACCCCCGGACAAACCTTTACCATCGATGTCGATGTGCATAACCGCGGCACGGCCCGCTCGGACATCACGGACCTGCGCTATTACCGCTCAACGAACTCGCGTATCAACGACAGCGATACAGAGGTGGGCACAGAACTGATCAGGAGGCTGGACGCATCAGACACGACATATGATACGCTCCGCCTGACCGCGCCATCGAGTGCTGGAACCTACTACTACGGAGCGTGCGTGGATAGTGTCAGAGGCGAGAGCGACACCCGCAATAACTGCTCTGATGGCGTCCGGGTGAGAGTCAGCAGTGAGGATACCGGCGGCGGCAACGGTGGCGGTGGCGGGAATGGTGGTAGTGATGACCACAGCAACACTCGGTCCGGCGCGACCAGCCTGTCCCCGAACAGTTCGCGCTCCGGCCGGATAGACCCCGGCAACGACACGGATTATTTCGCGGTGCGGGTGAACGAATCGGGGACCTTGACAGTCTACACCACGGGCAGCTTGGATACCAGCGGGGAACTGCAAAGCAGTTCAGGCTCGGTCCTGGACAGCGATGACGACGACGGCAGCGGAAGGAATTTCAGGATAGAACACGAGGTAAGTGCGGGCACTTATTATATCAAGGTCGAAAGTTATAGAACAAACACCGGTAGCTATACCCTTCACGCTGATTTCAGCGCCGATGGCAGCGGTAGTACTCCGGTATCGTCGGGTTTAAGGTATAGTGTTGCGAACACCTGCAGCGATACGATTCACTTGCGATTCTTCGAGGATATTGACCGTGGGGGAACTGATGATGATATTAGCCCCACCTCAAGAAGATGGCCGAGCGATGAAAGAGTATATTTTCTCAGTCCCAATGTGAGATACACAGACTCCTTGGCATGCACACCCGGCTATAAGGTTTGTTACGGTGCCAGAAACCCTCGTGACAACAGTTATTGGGGGATTAATATCGATGCAAGTAAGCGTTGCTCGGATTGCTGTAAGAACTGCCCAACAAGCGGTGGTGACGAATGGAATATCGGCAACCTCACATGTTCTGGAGGTGGAGGCGGCGGTAATGGTGGGGGGGGGGGGCAAACTGGTGATCTTTACGGAGCGTTCGCCATTGGGGGACTTTTTGACAGATGTACCTCCCGCGCTAAGGGTATGGCCTGGAACTACATAAGTCAGTCAGAAGCAGAAACGGCAGCGCTTGGTTTATGCCGCTCTGAAGATACAAATTCTGCTGGGTGTAGTATAGCGTTCTGGTGGAGGAATAGCTGTGCAGCGTATGCCGAAGGCGATCGTTGCGGTGGAAGCGGCGCTTCAAGGGGAACTAAGACTGAAGCACAGCAAGCAGCGATTTCGTCATGCGAGAGGGTCACTACCAACTGTCGGGTTAGAGCATCCGCTTGTACAGGGAATATCGAGTAGCAACCGACACAACATCAAGGAAACAACCCATGTATACACGTTATATTCCTCTGTTGTAGAAAAAGAGAGGATCCCTTTATATTCAACCTCCTGAAACAAGAAACAGACAACAGCACCAAACGCGCAGGTACGCCATGAGTGATGCAACAGGTTCCATTATTAACCTGGCGGAAACCGGCCCTCATTATTCCAACCGGGCCGACACCATTGTGACAATTCGATGAAGGTATCGAAACGACACGGGGTTCGATATGCCGACTTATAACTACCAGAAGTGAGAGATTGCGGATGGCTGACAATACAATACAAGAGAATCCGTCGGGGAACGACCCGACGGATATTGACAAACTGCTTGGCGGGATTGAGGAATTTGAAAAATGCATCGAACCAGCATTGGGCGTGAAGAGTGAAGACCTAGAAGAAAAATTAGCTTCAGTCCGTAACCAGATGGATGAAGCCGCTTCCACTATACAGGAATACATGCTTGGAGATGTGCACAAGACTACCGACAACCTGAAAGACTCGTACACGGAATCGGTGAAAAAACTGACAAGATGTACCGAACAAGCCGAGCAATCACGTAAGGCATTTGAAGAGGAACTAACGAAGCTTGATCAGGAATATCAAAAGCTCAACGATTCCTTGGAAAAGAGGCCAGAAACTCAACATAAAGACACAACCTCCTTTGTTGGTCGCATCCGGGCTTGGTGGTATCTGTTGGTACAGGATAAAATAAAACGCGTAAAGGCCAAGCAGGAGCTGCGAAAATGCAGAAAGTGTATCATCCGGTATAAAGACCGTCTGAAAAAAAAGGAAGCTACCGCTACATTTACGGCTGCGAAGCAAGTAAGAGACTACAACCTTCAGGAAACCCGCAATATAAATACCTTTTTGGAACAGTCCGAGGTATACATCAAGTGGGGTGCGGTATTTGTCGCCGTTATTTACATGTCAGTTTACCTGTCGAAACTGTTTGTGTCGCACTTGAAAGGTAGCGTATGTTTCTGGATAACAGCAGGCTGCGAAGTTATAGTACTGATATTTGCTGGGTTATACTTTTTCCGCAAGCGCACCCCTCAAAAAATATCTATGCCGTTTATTGTTCTACTGGCGGTCCCGATAATCCATAGCGTGTATCTTTTATCGGTGGCCGGGGATTTTCTCCGAACCAGTGGTCTGGCGAGTGCCTCAAACATCGATCCTAGCTTTTTCTTTTTTCTATTTATCCTGTTGGTGATCTATAGCTTCCGCTCACGTTTTTTGCCTAAATTTGACGCCAATATCATGATTGCCGGCATCAGAGAAAATAGGAACATCAAGAAACTTATCGATAACAGATTTCGCCTGCTGTTGTGGCGATTGTGGTTTAGTGCGACGCTGGCGCTGGTTGCCGTGAGTACGGCAAGTACCGCGACAACGGCTTTATCTTCAACGAATGAACAAAGGGTTGAGATAGGCGATAAAAAATACACGCTGGTTATGCAGCTGAGAGATCGCCTGATTTTAGTTGATCCCGAGTGCGGCCAATCTGGTACTAACGGTGAAGAAGAATGTAAGTTCTTTTCTGTTCTTTCCACCAACATACCATGTCTGGGTCCTGATGGGGTCTGTCCGGCTGACCCGGGACCGAAAAGTGTAGACAGGGAAACATTTAACGACAAAGTTACGGTGAAAGAACTGATGGTGGATAAGGCAACGGTAACCGGCGGTCTCGCCGTCGGGTCGATACGGGCCGACAGTGGACAGGTGGATAATCTCACCGTTCGACTGGCGACCGGTGTTGAAATAGTGGGGGACCGAAACGGGAGACGGTATGGCGTTGCAGCTTATGAAAAACTTATGGCCTGTCTGGATAAAACAAAAACGGGCGTTTCAGATGCTTTCAGGGTGGATTTTATCTTCTGCAAGAATTCATCTGATAACCCTATTCTGTCTGTAATTACTCAAAATCAAAACGGTGCGTCCGAGAGCCGGATTCTCAAAAAGGGTGATAATTTAAATAATATCCTTCCGCAATCGGAACAGTCTGGAGAATATCACTATATCGGGACTGCAAGTGACCCCGGTGCGTGGGAAAATAATTTTCGACTAGGCAAAGAACGATTGGAGTTTGTCACAGAGAAGGTAAAACCACAAAGAAACACACCCGTGCACAAGTGGCCGTTTGGCCCGCTGCCCCTGATTGAATTGGAGCAATTACTTCCTAAGGCAAAAATGGACAAACTGAAAAAGAAAATCAACAACAAATGTCCGATTGAGAATGGCGAGAAGTCGGAAATGCCTGAACAGATAATTCAACAATTCGCTCAAGCGGTGTACTGCCCTGTAGAGTAAATCCAGGACACCCAGATTTTACCCTATGAATACCCCGGAATCCTTCCTTACGACCGGGCCCAGGCTGATACTAAATGAAATAAATGCGCTGATTTAACGTCCATCCGTATTTGTATCAGAAAATAACGGGAGAATGCTATGAAAAACAAATCAACACTTCTATCCCTTCTTGCAGCAATTTTCGCTATTTCTATATCCTCGTGCGTGTCCACACCTTATATCAAGGAAATTGATGTGGCCGTGGAGGCCGATGATTACCTGGCGGCGTACAAGGTTTACAAGGATAATCAAGAAGATATGGACGCAAATTATGATGCTTACGCCGCGCGCTTAGCTGCCGTTGCAGAAGGCTTGACCGCATATTACGATGCGCGCATGAACGAAGCCATTCGTGAAATCGACAAAATTAATCAGGGTGCAGTCTCGCCGAGCGCATGGCTTGCTCACCGCAATGTTCTCCGGCGCGCCAACGATCGGCTTCAGGAATTTCAGGAAAATGTACTATTACAGAAACAACAGGTCAGTTCGAACGTGGCCGGGACGCTTGCTGTGTCCATCAACAGCTACTTCGAGCAACGCATGAATGACTCCATTCGTGACATTGACAGAATAAGTCAGGTTACAACATCGCAAGATACCTGGCCGGACCACCGCGCCGTGCTGCTTCGCGCCTGTCAATGGCGTGATGAATACCGGACGGGGGATTTAACACAGAAATCCCGACTTGACTCGGCTGTGCCGGATGCGCTTATCAAGTCCGTCAGAACCTATTTTGCGGCACGCATAAGCGAAGCTGCGAGCGACATAGACGAAATAGATTGGGCTGCGACATCACAAGATGATTGGCCTGCTTTGCGCGAGGTCCTGGGGCGCGCCAATCTATGGATTGATGAATATCAGACGGGGGAGTTGATAAAGAAATCACAACTCGACCCGGATGTCCCCGAAGCGCTTGCCGCCTCTGTTGCTGAGCTTAAACAGGCGTTTGCAGAACATGCCAAGGCGGCATTTCCCGTTTACGAACACTTTTCGTCTGAGAGTTTTTTTGTAGCTGCACCGATAGCTATCGACAATCCGAAGTTGTTCTTCAGTGAGAATTTTATCCATATACGGGATAAAGTCGGAGATGCCTCTTCAGCGCAGTTGGTTGATTTTGTCAGCAAGTACAGGAACGAAATGAATGAGGCTCTCCTTTCTGAAATTTC
Organism: Gammaproteobacteria bacterium; assembly: GCA_965204045.1. Taxonomy (GTDB): domain Bacteria; phylum Pseudomonadota; class Gammaproteobacteria; order Eutrophobiales; family Eutrophobiaceae; genus JAAXHV01. The sequence continues at coordinate 693,184 of CBDBDW010000002.1, read as the reverse complement.
CCGGACATATATTGACGCGTCAATGAAAGAAAAATCTGATGGCGCCAGAGCAAGTATTCTGGATATGGTCGATACCTTAGATGCGGTTAACCTTCATATCTATACTGATTTTGGTAAAGATAAATGCGAATATATTTATGCCTATTCCATCTATCCGGAAGACACAAACACTAACGTAGATACGGATTTCCCGCTGCAGGTGGTGTTTGATGATGTGCCGTCTTTCTCGCTTTGCCAAGGACAAGGGACAATGGAAGAATTTGCTTCGGAAAGAATGTTGAAAGCCTCACAGCATGTTCTTGTAGCCGTGCCGGACATCGCTCATACCAAAATTGAAGAACAATCAAGAAGCAAGCATACCTCTGAACATTACACCGATTCAACCTGGAGTCTGAATCCGGCTTTGAATGAAAAGAAAGCTGAAATTCGAGAAGCAGAGTTCACACTCAGAAAACAGGGGCGCCAACTGGAGGAAGCACAAAACAGGCTGATAGTAATGGAATTGAAGGCCGGGGCCGGCGGGGACAGCCAGTATAGTCAAACAGATTTCAAGACTGCCACCAAAGCGATAAGCGCCGCCTGTTCTGAAGTGGGGGGGTCAAGCACAGAATGTGCGATAATCGGTTTTGCTCCGCAATTGTTCTCAAAGCTGTTTAGTTCTTCTGAATCTGCCGATTCTTATTTTGCGTTTACTGAAGAAGACGTCGCGATACAGAAAGACTATATAGACAAGATAAAAAAAGATGTGGGCGGTCTTGAAAAATCAATATTCGACCTTGAAGAAGAGTTGGCCAATATAGCGCCGGAAATTGAAGAAAAACACTTCCAGCCATATGAATATAACCAGATTATGTGGGCAATAAATAAACAGTACTCTGTCAATTATTTCGTCGTAAACAATAAAACAGAGACATATTTTATGGGAACATTCGATAATGGGGATGAGCAACAATTTACTACCATGACCGGCCTTAAGGATACCGATCCGGATAAGGACGGAATTCTATCCGAATCAGCGGGAAAAGCCCAGATTGGCGAGTGGTATAGTGCCGACAGAACTGTCGGGGCACAGGAGATATTGATCCATATGGACACGAATACCGGTGATTTCGGTGATGCATCCCCGATAAACGATCTGGAGCGGGCCATTTTGAGATCAAGGTATTCCAGATCGGATTTGGAAGCGGCCAAAACCCTGGCTACAAGGACCTGGCTGGGACTGTCTCAACCATAGAAAACGGTGAAGCCCAGGTAACGCTGCCAGGCGGTTTCATTGATCTGAAAAATTAAAAACGGCATCTCTATGTATAAAAAATTGCTGCACACCATAACCCTGCTCTGTGTGTCCATATTGCCTCAGGTTGTTTCAGGACAAGCAAATATTTGTGGTAGCCCGGTATACGCGCACCTTAATTACGTTAATAAAATCGATGTTAAGTATCCTGATGGCAGCGCGTTCGCCGCCGGTACACACTGTAAAGGATTCCAGGATGATGGCGAGATTGTACGAATGTTTTCCGATACCAAACAAAATGATGGAGAAAAATGCGATTACAACTACGCATGGCACGTCACAGAGTTTACCTGTGAATATTTTCTGAAGTTTATAAAAGGTTCTGAAGCCGTCCGCTTTTTCAAGGAATATGAAGTAGATACAGGTAAAATATATGCTCTGGATTAAGCGTTGTTCTCTCATGCTTTCCTGCCCCCGGGGGTTGAAATTTGACGCCGGCAGAACGAATTAAACGATGCTCAGCTTCAAATCCGAGCCGGGGCACAACGCCGTCAGGTCCCCCGGTCGGCAGGGACGGCGGCCAGGTCCAAGCGGGTTTCTATCCTTATCACGCGCTCGCGCAGGTCGGCGATATCAGACCGCAGGCTGTCTATATCAGAACCCAGCTCAGCCCGTACCACGCCAAGTTGCGCTTGCATCTCGGCGCGCAACTCGTTCCGTATTTCGTTGTGCTGCACCTCCATGTCCACGCGCAGGTCGGAGACAGCGACATGGACATCGGCGATGGCGCCCTGTAAGTTCATGACAGCCTGGTACATGAACGCGAACCCACCGAGAATGGCCGTCAGGGCAAACGCCCCTGTCCACAAGGCCAGCCGGAATTCGCCCCGGCGCACCACGTCGTCAGCCGATGGCTTGCGCGCCAATTCTCCGGCGCGGGACGGCTGGTCCGCCTGCGTTGCCTGGTCATCGGGTCGGGTTGTATCCGGGAGCGTCATATCAAGTGTTGTTTCCATGTGGTTTACCTCCATGGCATTATTAAATTCCTGTCCTGCGCGTCCCTTGCGCGCAGCGACACCTTGTCGTCCGGCGGCCGGGTTGCCGGCGGCCTTCCCGGTCATTATAGCCGAAAAAGAGAAAAGCTGTTTTATTTTCAATATCAAGCGGGAGCTGGCGGACAACCGGGCGGTGACGCCGGATGACGATTATTGCACGCGGTCACCTTATTGTAATATTTCAACCTTAGAGCGGGATGTCTGACGCCTGAATGTTCATGATGCCGATGCCGCTGAAATCATTATTTTCACCGCATTACGCCATCCGTGGCGCGGAGATCGCGCTGGCGGTTGCGCTGGCCCTGGCCCTGGCGGACCTGGCCTGGCTGTTGTTGCCCGGGCCGGGGGACAAGGAACAACCGGCGCTGGCCGCGCCCGGCCGCGGCGGGGCAGGCGCAAACCTTGTGGCCGCGTCCGGCGGCGGCGTTGCCGCTGCCCGGAACCTGTCTCCCGCGCTGCTGGGCCTGTTCGGGCGGGCGGAGGCCGGCGGGCCGGCGACCGCGTTCGCGGCGGACGAAGTCCGGGAAACCGACCTGGACCTGACCCTGAAAGGCATCCTGGTCCGGCAGGGAACCGGCCGCAAGGTTGCCCTTATTGCGCAAGGCGGTGACAAGGGAGAGGTTTACCGCCTGGGCGATCGCATTGCCGGCGCGGAAATCACGCAAATTGAGCCGCGCCGGATCATCCTGCTGCACAACGGCAAGCGCGAGGCGCTGGTATTGGAAACGGCCGAACCGCGCCGGGGCAGCACTTACGCGAGGGCCGGGAAGTAACCATCGATTTTTCCATCCAATAACCGGAATTCAATATGATTTCTCTTTCTCGGGCGATTTCCCCTTTGCTTTGCTGCCTGTGCCTGTGCTCCGTCCTGCTCGGCTTACCCGCCGCGGGCGTTGCGCAGGACATCAATTTTGATTTCGAGGAGGCTGAGCTCCGCTCCGTGATCCAGGCCGTGGCGGAGTTTACCGGCCGCAACTTCCTGGTGGACCCGTCCGTCAAGGGCACGGTGACCGTGGTGGCGCCGGAGTCGCTGACCGAGGAGGAGGCCTACCGGGTGTTCCAGTCCGTGCTGGAGGTCAACGGCTTTGTCACCGTGGATTCCGACGGGGTTACCAAGATCGTGCCGCAGGACAAGGGCAAGCTGGAAGGGGTGTTCCCGCCCGGACAGGAGGCCGGCGGAGATGATATCGTGACCCGGATAATCCACCTGGAGCATATCCGGGCGGAGCGGCTGGTGCCGATACTGCGTCCCCTGGTCCCCGCCTACGGGCACCTGGCCGGGGACGCCAAATCCAGCGCCCTGATACTCACCGACCGCGCCGCCAACGTGGAGCGGCTGGTGAACATCATCAAGCGTCTGGACCGGCCGGCCCGCACCGGCGAGGTGGAGCTGGTGGCGCTGACCCATGCCTCGGCAGAGGAGCTGGCGCAGTTGTTCAACCGCCTGCACCGGGGTGACGGGCCGGACGGTCCCGTCAATGGCGTGGCCCTGATCGCGGACCCGCGTACTAACAGCCTGATCATCAAGGCCGACGCCGACACCCGCAAGGAGATCAAGGCCCTGGCGATGGAATTGGATACGCCCTCTTCGGGGCGCGGCAACACCCACGTGATCTACCTGAAGAACGCCAGCGCGGAAAACCTGGTGGAGGTGCTGGAGAGCTCCCTGAAAAACGCTCCTGACGCAGATACCGGCAGCCTGTCCAAAGAGATTACCATCAAGGCCGACCCGGAAACCAACGCGCTGGTCGTGACCGCGACGCAGTCGGATTTCGCCATCCTGGAACAGGTCGTCAGGAAGCTGGACGTGCGCCGCCTGCAGGTGTACGTGGAGGCGCTGATCGCGGAAGTCGATACCCAGACCATCCGGGAAATCGGCGTGCAGTTCGGTATCGGTGACGGCGTGCGCGCGGACCGCAGGGGCGTGGTCGGCTCAACCAACCTCGGGACCGTTTCCGGCGCCAGCCTGGCGGAGGCGCTGGCCAACCCGCTGGCCGCCGGCGCCGGCCTGTCTTTCGGCTACGTGGACGGCGTTATCACCCTGCCGGACGGCACGGAAGTATACAACCTCAACGCCCTGGCCAAAGCCCTGGAAGGGGAGAGCGACGCCAACGTGCTGTCCACGCCGAACATCCTGACCATGGATAACGAGGAGGCCGAAATCATCGTCGGCCAGAACGTGCCGTTCATCACCGGTTCCTATTCCCAGATCAGCCAGGGCACGGCGGTGGAGAACCCGTTCCAGACCATCCAGCGCCAGGACGTGGGCCTGACCCTGCGCATAAAGCCGCAGATTACGGAGGGCAGCGCCATCAAGATGGAAATCTTCCAGGAGGTCTCCAACGTGGCGCAGCGGGGGGAAGCCCGGGACATCGTTACCAACACCCGTTCCCTGTCAACGACCATCGTCGCTGAAAACAACCAGATGGTGGTGCTTGGCGGGTTGATTCAGGACGATGTCTCCAATAACGAGCAAAAGGTGCCGCTGCTGGGGGACGTGCCTGTTCTCGGCCAACTGTTCCGTTACAAAAACCGCACGCGCAAGAAGACCAACCTGCTGGTTTTCCTGCGGCCCCAGGTGATAAGAGGTCCTAAGGACATGGATGAGCCCACCCGCGAAAAATATGAGTACCTGGACCGGTTGACCGACCAGGAAGCATTCAAGGAGAACGAAGACGCGCAGTCCATGCTGGAGGAATGGGAACTGATTACCGGAAACCCCAGTGTTGAGAATGCGGATTCGGCCGACCAACAACCGGGCGCTGATGAAGAGCAAACCAGGCCCGAAGAGCAAGAGACGGAGTCCCTGGCCGATGAACAGGAAACATGAGCCTGCCCGACAGTAGCGAACGCGCGCAACAGCTCGGCTGGTCTCACGAAACCCGGCCCGAAATCGGCAAGCTGGACCCGGACCTGGCCGGGCGTTTCGGTTTCGGCCAGGTTCGCCGCGTCGGGGCGTTGCCCGCATACCGGAGTGATGGCGCCACCGTCGTCTGGGTGCGCCCGGACCTGGACTGGAGCGCCCTGCTGGAGACACAGTCGGAATTCGATGCCGGCTTTACGCCGGTCGTCGTCCCGGAAGACATGTTCAACCTGGCCATGCAGCGCGCATTCGAGCGTGCCGGCGCCGCTGCGGACGTCGTGCAGGACCTGGACCGGGTCATAGACCTGGAGTCCCTGTCCACGGACCTGCCGCAGACCTCGGACCTGCTCGACAGCCAGGACGATGCGCCGATCATACGCCTGCTGAACTCGGCGCTGACCCAGGCCGTCGAGGAGGGCGCTTCCGATATTCACATCGAGCCTTTTGAGGCCCGCCTGGTCGTGCGCTTCCGCGTGGACGGGCTGTTGCGGGACGTGGTGGAGCCGCCGGCGGTCCTGTCCGGCAGGATCGTCGCCCGGGTCAAGGTGATGGCGCGCCTCAATACCGCCGAGAAGCGCGTGCCCCAGGACGGCAGGATCAGCCTGCGCATTGGCGGCCGCCTGGTCGATGTAAGGGTGTCAACCCTGCCTGTCCATTACGGGGAGCGCGTGGTCATGCGCATCCTGGAAAAGGAACAGGGGCTGCTCACCCTGGAACAGCTTGGCATGCCGGAGGAGGTGCGTTCCCGGCTCAGCGAGCTGATCCGCTCCCCCCACGGGGTTTTCCTGGTGACCGGCCCCACGGGATCGGGCAAAACCACCACCCTGTATGCAGCGCTGCAGCAGATCCACAGCCCGGACCTCAACATCATCACGGTGGAAGACCCGGTTGAATATGACCTTGAAGGGGTCGGACAGATCCCGGTGAACGTCAAGACCGGCATGACGTTCGAGAAGGGGTTGCGCGCGATCCTGAGGCAGGACCCGGACGTGATCATGGTGGGAGAGATCCGCGACATCGAGACGGCGCAGGTCGCGGTGCAGGCCAGCCTGACCGGCCACAGGGTGTTCTCGACCCTGCATACCAACGATGCCGCGGGCAGCATCACGCGCCTGGTCGACATGGGCATCGAGCCTTACCTGGTGGCCTCGAGCCTGCTGGGCGCGATGGCGCAGCGCCTGGTCAGAAAATTGTGTGCCGAGTGCCGTATCCGCCGGCCGGCCGATACCGCCGAACGGCAACTGCTCGGAATACCCGGACCCGCAGACGTCTCCCTCTGCCACCCGGGGGGCTGCGCCACATGCCTGTTTTCGGGTTACCGGGGCAGGACCGGGATTTATGAACTGCTGGTCGTCGATGACGCGCTGCGAGGCATGATCCACGACAACCGCGGGGAACACGACTTGCGCGAGGCGGCATGCCGGAACGGGATGCGTGTGTTGCGTGATGACGGGGTGGCCAAGGTCCTGGCCGGCAAAACCAGCCTGGAAGAAGTTGTCCGGGTGTCTCATAATTAGTCTCTTACGAGGAAAACCTTGCGAATAATGATCAGGAATTACATGCTTGCGTCCCTGTTCGTCTTTCCCGCGAATGCGGGAATCCAGTAAGCAAACATTCATTATAAGGAGTTTTGTTGCTTACTGGATTCCCGCATTCGCGGGAAAGACGAACGGGGATTGCTACTTTTTGATTATGGCCGCGTTTGAATACATTGCCCTGGATGAATCAGGCCGTAACCGGCAGGGCGTGCTGAATGGCGACTCGGCGCGCCAGGTCCGGTCCCGCCTGCGCACCATGGGGCTGTATCCGTTGGAAGTGCGCGGCGTCCAGGAACAGGCTGTAACCCCGGCCGGCCTGAACCCGTCCCGGCGTATTTCCGCCGCCGCCCTGGCCCTGTTGACCCGCCAGCTCGCCGCCCTGTTACGCGCCGGCATGCCGCTGGACGAATCATTACGCGCCCTGGGCGCGCAGACAGCATCCCGGCGACTGCAGGCCGTCCTTGCCGATGTCCGCGCGCGTATTACGGAAGGCACATCCCTGTACGAGGCAATGTCCGCCTACCCGGGCGTGTTCCCGGAGTTCTACTGCAGCATGGTCGCGGCCGGCGAGGCAGGGGGGCGCCTGGAAGAGGCGCTGGAACGCCTGGCGGACTACACCGAAACCCGGCGCGCCCTGCGCCAGTCACTCAGCATGGCGTTGATTTATCCTGCGATCCTGACCCTGGTCTCCCTGCTGGTTGTGGCCGTGCTCCTGATATACGTCGTGCCGGAAGTCGTAAGGGTTTTCCAGCAGACCGGCCAGACGCTCCCCTGGTTGACGGCCGGCCTGATCGCGAGCAGCCAGGTGTTGCGCGATTTCGGCTGGTTGCTTTGCCTCGGGGCTGTGCTGGCCCTGTTGCTGGGGCGTTTCCTGCTGAACCGGACCCCGATCCGCACCCGCTGTGACCGCCTGTTGCTGGAGCTGCCGTTCATCGGCAGGATAAACCGCATGCGCCATGCGGCGCGACTGACCCGGTCACTGGCTATTCTGACGAAAAGCGGCGTCCCGCTGCTGGATGCGCTGCAGGTAAGCAGCAGGATGATCAGCAACATACCCCTGCGCGCCGCCGTGCAGGACGCCGCTGTGTCTGTACGCGAGGGGGGGCGCCTGCACAAGGCCCTGAACGAATGCGGCTGGTTTCCGCCGTTACTGGTACAGATGCTCGCTTCCGGCGAGGAGAGCGGCGAACTTGACGATATGCTGGCGCGCGCCGCCGCCCATGAAGAGCAGGAATTGCAAACCATTCTGGCCACTGCCACCGCCCTGTTCGAACCATTCATAATAGTGGTCATGGGCGCGCTGGTGCTGGTGATTGTTCTGGCGATCCTGCTGCCCATCTTTGAGATGAATCAACTGGTGGGGCTCTGATGAAAACGAGGTTACGTTATGAGAAAACATTCCAAACCCTATACCACCCCGCGTTCCTCCGGATGCCGTGGCCGGCAACGCGGCTTTACCCTGGTCGAATTAATGGTCGTAGTGGTCATCCTCAGCATCCTGGCCGCGGTCGTTATCCCCCGGGTCATGGACCGGCCCGAACAGGCGCGCATCAGCGCGGCAAAGAACAATATCCGCGCCATCACCTCGGCGCTGGACATGTATAAACTGGACAACTTCAGCTACCCGACAACGGACCAGGGCCTGGATGCTCTGGTCGCGCCTCCGGACCTGCAACCGCTGCCGGAAAACTGGAACCGCTACATGAACAAGATTCCCCCCGACCCCTGGGGCAGTGAATTCCTTTATTTGCAACCGGGCGCCCGCGCGGCAGTGGATGTTTTCAGTCCCGGACCAAACAAACGCCCCGGCGATGAGGATGATATCGGCTCCTGGGACTTATAGTGGGACAGGGCGGGTGAGAAACGCGGGTTTCACCCTGCTTGAGCTGCTGGTTGCGGTAATGATCATCGCGGCGCTGCTGAGCCTGGCTGCGCCCGGCCTCGACGCCGTGCGCGGGAGAGGGCTGGCCGAGGCCGCCGGCAGGTTGTGCCTGACGCTCAACCATGCCAGGCAGGAGGCCGCGCTCACCTCCCGCCCCTGGCGCATGGAGATTGACCCGGTGGAGAAAACAGTCCGCTTTCAACACCGGCTCGGCGCGGAATATGTCCCGTTGAACAATCCGCCGTTTGCACAAACCCGGTTGCCGCCGGGCATGGAGATAGCCGAACTCACTATCAACGGCCAACCTGTCGCAGATTCCGGGCAGGTATACCTGTTCCCCACGGGCGAGCAGGATGCTTTCAGCCTGACGCTGGTCGAGGGTGAACGCGGGCGCACGTTGTCCATGGGCGTTGTGGGCGCCGCGGAGGTGCGCCATCCGTAACATTGCCCGTTATGCCGCTGTTTTCGGCTTCACGCTGCTGGAAGTGCTGGTCGCATTGACGGTCATGGTGTTTGCCCTGGCCGCCTTGTGGAAGGCGCTTAACATGAGCATTGCCTTATCCGGCGCCCTGCCGCAACGGGTAGTGGCAAGATGGGTCGCGCACAACCGCGTCGTCTTGCGCCAGGCCGGTGAGCAGTGGCCGGAACCCCAGGTTTACCGGGGCAGCGAAGAGATGGCGGGAAGAACGTGGTACTGGGAAGAAGAGGTGGGAACCACCGGCGAGCCGCAACTGCGACGCATAACGGTCCGGGTCGGCGCCGGCCCCGAGGCGCTGACACTGGCAACCATGGAAGGCTTTCTCACGCAGCCGGACGAGTTATAGCGCATAAATCCCACCGCTGCAATGCGGGAAAGGTACCGGGCTACCTGGGCAGCAATGTCAATTCCGCCACGACCCGTCCGTTGCCACCCTGGAGTCCGGTCACGCGCATGGCGGTTACCCGGGCACGGCTTTCATCCTGTAACCGGGCTATAAGCGCCAGCAGGCCGGCAAAACCGACCTCGTCGAAACTGAGCGTTATGCCCTGCCCGGCCACGGGCTGCATGGCGGATACCTGCTCATGCAGTCCGGCCTCCTGCAGCAACGCTTCAATCCGCGCCGCAGACAGCGCCGGTGGCGCTGGTTCCTGCTCACCTGCCGCAGCAGCCTTGCGTAGTGGTTCAACCTGCTCGACGTGCGCTTGCATCCAGGCAAGATCCTCTTGCAACCCGGGTAATTCGTCGGACAAACGACGGCGTTCTTGCAGCAGCGGCTCCAGCGCGAGGAACAGCGCAACAGCCGACAGCAGCACGCCCGCAGCCGCCAGCCCCAGCCTTTCCCTGGCGTTGCGTTGCCGCCACCAGTTCATGATTGCTCCGCCAGGCTCATGCGGCCAATCACCCTGCCGTCCTTGAGTTCCGCCTTTTCCACGTCCGGCTCCAGGTTGGCGGAAGACAGCTGTTCCTGCAGCGTCTCCAACGCCTCAAAGTCCGGCAGGCTCAAGTCCAGGATCAGTTGCCGTCCGTCAAAGTCGAATGCCGTCAGGCGCGCATCAGCGTTGTCGGCCAGCAACGGCGCCAGCCGTTCCAGCCAGACCAGGATATCGACATCCTGTTTCCGTCCGCCGGCAACCGGCCTGGCGGCGGCGCTCAGCCATTGCTCCATCTGGTGACGCGGGTTGACCAGGCGCCTGGCTCCGGGAAAAGCCTGCCGGTAGGTATCTTCGATAGCGCCGGTCAGGCGCGCATGTTGCGCCTGTATGCGGGAATATTCAACAAACCACTGCGCAACCAATACCAGGACCAGGGCGGCGGCCAGGCCTGCGGCCGGAATAAAGCGGCGCGCGTGTAACAACCTGTCCCGGCCCGGACGGTATGGCCCGGTCAGCAAACTCATCCTTGCCGGTGGCGCAGCCTGGCGAGCGAGCCAAGCGGGCCGAGACATGTTCACCTGGACTCGTTCCAGTTCCATGTTGCGCGCGGCCAGCCACTCGCGCCAGTTTCCGACCTGTTCATGCTGCTCCCGGTCGCGCACCCGCACTTGCAGCTTCGCGGGCGTCTGTTCCGACCGTTCCAGGGCAAGTTGCAGTCCCCCCGGCGGGGTGGTCCCCGGGTGTTCGCTCAGCGCAGCGCCGCCGTGCGGATGTGGGAAACGCAGCAGGTAGGGTTTCTCCAGGGCGTCCAGCAGCCAGGTATCGGGCGCGGGTTCGGGCAACAGCAGGTAATCGGGGATCAGCAGATCAAGCTGCAGGCCGCGCGCGCTGGCCGCGGCGACCCAGTCCGTTACCTGTTCGCGCTCCACCACCGCGACCGGCGTTCCGGCCCGGCCGGCGGGCCTGGTCAACGGCACAAAATGATACGTCTCCGGCGCCCGGAACAAGCGCTCCTCCAGGGCAAACGGCAGGGCAGTAGAAAAACGTTTGCGGTTGCGCGTGGGGATGCCGACCGAGTGGATGCGGACTTTTACTCCGGGCACACACAACAACACCCGCGCGCCGGGCGCGGCCGGCAGGGAATCCCAGTCGGGGCATTCTCCTTCCTCAATCGGAACCTCGGCCCCGTTCACGCGCCTGGCATAGTACAATCCCTGCGGGCGCAACTGGACCCACCAGTATTCATTGCGCCCATCCCTGGGCGCAACCCTTCGGGCGGCTGACGCCGCGCACAAATTCGTCAGGAACGAATTTGGACTGCGTAGCAGGCCCCATAGGGGCAAACCACATGGACGTGGTTTGCAAATCGGCTGTCCTGCCGATTTGTCATTGCGCCGCTTCCAGAACGCAACCCTGTGGGCGGCTTTCGTCGGGCTAATCATACTCGCGCCAGTGTCCAAGCACACCTGCGCGCCCTGCGTCACGCTGGTAAAGCGTCGCCAGGCTCCGGCGAGTATTGCCGATCTCAACCCGGGCGCGGGCGAGAAAGAATTTCGAACGCACGCCCAGACCCGTCGGAGGTTCTTCCGAATCGTAATCCAGGCCGGCCTGCCGGTAAAATTCCCGGACCGATTTGAACGGTTCCTGCCTGGCCTTCCCAACCCACTGGGCGGCTTCAACCGAAGCCTGAAGTGGCGCGCCCCATTCTTTAACCGCGGCCCCCAGCGCCTGCGGACTGGCCGTATTGATATTGACTGCCGTATTCCGCTCCGGCAGCGCGCTGACGTACGGTCTTAACTTGTGCCACACATTCCTGTCCACGCCGCGCACCAGGCGCAGTTCAGCAGTGTCCCGGAAATGCCTGTTGGCGGTAACATAGGGTGGATTCATGCCCAGGTAGTAACCATCTTCCGCGCCCCAGGGACCGGATGCCACGCCGTCGGTATCCATCCAGTCCACGACCGCGTCGGCAATACCCGGATTCAGTTCCAGGATGCGCAGCAGGCGCTTGAACCGGCGCACTGCTTCCCGGTCGGCGGCGCCCTTCTCATCCAGCAGGGTATTCAGGTTGATGCGCGCCTGCATGTCTTCCACTTGGCCCAGGACAAAGCCGCGTCCGACAGGCAGCGGCGCCAGTGGCTGTGCCCAGGCATCCCGGAAGCTGTCGGATTCATTATCATCCTCGGCCAGGATAATGCCCACCCAGTCCTGCACTGCGCGGGTAGTCAGCGCAGACTGCAGAAAATCCGCGCCGTTCCCCACCTGGCGCAACCAGACCTGGTTGGAAAAACTCACGCGGCCGGCTATTGCAGCCAGTATTGCAAGAATCAGCATTACCGTGATGAGCGCGACCCCGCGCGCGCCGGAGGGGACGGGGATGGACCCCCGTTGACGGCCTGCGGGGGCATGCTTGAAGTCCGTCCCCAAAGAACGAGCGGACGGGTCAGTGTGACGGACCAACATGGAACAACCACCTGTAGGCGCCTCCGTCTTCCAGTTCGATGCTGATCTCCACCGCGCGGGGAAGACTTGACGGTTCGTCGATATTCAGCGGTTGTGGCCAGCGCGTCAGCCACAGGTCAGCATGCGCCAGGTAACGCAGGCGTATATCACCGATACCTTCAAGAAGCAGGTCGTCCAGGGACGCAATTCCATGAGGCTGGTCCAGCCGCGCCCAGGTGCGGCGGTAAAGCCCGCCGTTGTCAAGGCGGTAAGCGACGCGCTGGTACGGGCTGGCAGGGCCGGCGTGAAAATCGGTATTTACGCTCCGGGTAAATTCCAGCATATTCTCGTATACCGCCGAATTACCATATCCATAACCGTTGAACTCGCCTGTGCCTACGCCGCGCGGCGCCAGGTCCACAGCTTGTTCGAAGTCAGTATGGATCAGGTTGAAAACCGTCTCCAGCCGTTGCCAGAAACGTCTTTGCTCCTGCAACCTGTCCTGGACAACCAGCCCCTGGCTCAATGCCGCGTAGGCTGCGGCAGCCACCAGCGAGAAGATTGCGACGGCCGTAACCAGTTCCAGCAGCGTCATGCCCGAACAGCGTCGCGCACTTCCGGGGACAGAATTAATTCTGTCCCCAATATCACGGGTCACAGTAAAATTATTTCGCGGGGACGGATTTAAATCCGTGCCCCTTAAGCGGGACCCCTTTACCTTGAGCATCGTCTTCCAGCCCCTGTTTCTACATCGTCAGGATGCTGAGCAGGTTCTTGTAGTCTTCCTCAACCCTGTTGTCGTGTTGCCGCAATTCGGCGACCTTCCTGTGGGCATGCAACACAGTGGTATGGTCGCGCCCGCCGAAAGCATCGCCGATCTCAGGGAGGCTGTGGTTGGTCAATTCCTTCGCCAGGGCCATGGCCAACTGTCTGGGACGCGCGATGGAACGGCTTTTCCGCTTCGAAAGCAGATCCGCCACCTTGATCTTGTAATATCCGGCGGTTACTTTCTGGATGTTTTCCAGGGTAACCTGGCGTTCCTGCAACAACAATAAATCGCGCAAGGCGTGTTGGACAAACTCAATGTTTATGGGTTCGCCGGTCAGCCGGGAATTGGCGATGACCCGGTTCAGCGCGCCTTCCAGTTCGCGCACGTTGGAAACAAAGCGCTTGGCAATGAAAAAGGCCACGTTGTCCGGCAGATCTATCTCCGCGTTTTCAGCCTTGGACTTGACGATGGCAACCCGGGTTTCGTATTCCGGCGGCTCTATGGCAACGGTGAGTCCCATGCTGAAACGGGATCTCAGCCGGCCCTCTATCCCGTCAACTTCTTTCGGGTAACGGTCGCAGGTCAGGACCACCTGGTTCTTCCCTTCCAGCAACGTGTTGAACGTGTAGAAAAACTCTTCCTGCGACCTGTCCTTGCCGGCAAAAAACTGTATATCATCAATCAGCAGCACATCCAGTGAACGGTAATTTCGTTTGAACTCGTCGATGGTGTTGTGGCGCAACGCTTTTACCATGTCGGCGACGAACCGTTCGGAGTGCAGGTAGGCAACGTTCATCCCCGGCCGGTTCTCAAGAATCGAGTTGCCTATTGCGTGCATCAGGTGGGTCTTGCCCAGTCCGACACCGCCGCACATGAACAGGGGATTATACGCCGAGCCGGGGTTTTCCGCGACCTGTATGGCCGCGGCCCGGGCCAACTGGTTCGATTTTCCTTCCACGAATGTTGTGAACCTGTAGCTGCGGTTGAGGTTCTCGGGGAGGTAGTTGCGACCGGATGTTGTTTCCTTTGTCTGCTTCGACTTTCTGCCGCCCCTCTTCTGGCTGCCGACCTCCAGGGATAAAGCCAGTTTTCCCCCCTTGTCCTCCGAACGCAACAATTCATCGATACGCTGCAGGTACTTCTCGCTGACCCAGTCCAGGACAAACCGGTTCGGCGCAAGCAGGCGCAACCTGTTTTTTTCCTCGATGGCCTGAAGCGGACGAATCCAGGTATTGAACTGCTCCGGGGGCAGCTCTCCGGCAAGGCGGTCAAGACATAATTTCCAGACTGACATCAATGAACAGCGCCCTCATCGGAACAAAAGTGGGAACGGATCGCCAAGTGTATACGCCTTGGAAAGACTTATCCACTAAAGTATTTTCCAATACTGGAATGAGCCTGTAGAGAGAGAGATTCTGCCCCGATCTCAAGCCCGTTTGTATTCCTGTTCATGGATGGTTGTAAAGAGGTCCCGGCGCGCCTGTTGCAGCGCGTCCGCGGCCGCGTTGTCGCTGATCCGGTAAGCGACCTTGTCCAGTATGTCAAAGCTGACCCCCGGTTTCAAATACGTCTGTGCATCGTCCAGGGATTTGAGTTTCTCATAGGGGGTCATGAGGGACTCATACGGGTAGCGCTTGCGTTGTTTCCCCTTCTTGTCGGTGACGGTCTCCGGGAACAGGCAGGGCCGGTGATAATTGACGTAGGGGTTGAGGTGCCGGCGGTGGAACTCGTTCAACGGGCCGGCCCAGCGGCGCGGGATGTGGGCGTGGCCCAGCAGCTTGCGCACCACGTGGCCGTTTTTGCATTCCACCAGGGCGTTGTCGTTGCTGTGCCGGGCGCGGGACTTGGTCAGCTCGATGCGCAGCTTCTCCAGCAGCCGGGCAACCTGTTTGTTGATGTACTCCGAGCCGTTGTCGGCGTGGAAGCCCAGGATAACGAAGGGGAAGGCCTCCAGCAGGTGTTCCAGGGCCGGGATGAGGTAGACCTCACTGATGCGCTCGACGCTGACCACCACCTCGAACTGGGTTACCTCATCCACCGCATTGATGTGATACACCCCTTTTTCCCCGTCTAAATCGCCCTGGTGCACGGTATCGATGCGGATATAGCCCGGCTGACCGTCCGGCTGCGGTTTGCGCCGCTCACCGATGGGCAGGGTCACCGGCCGGGTCTTGTCCACCGTGTGGCGCTGGCGCCGGTAGGTCTGCGACTGGCGCAGGTTGTACAGGTGCGAGACCGAGATGCTGGCCAGGCGTTCGTACTCACGCTGACCGAAGACTGAATAAGCCCGCTCACAGAGCTTCTTCAGGGCCAGCCCGTTGGGCGTGTTATGGCGCTCGTCCATGGCCGCCAGCAGGCGGATATCCGCCTTCGTGTAGCGCCGGGCAAAGCCGCGTGCCGTGCACTGGCGCGGCGTCAACTTGCCGGTCTCCCGGTACTGTTTAATCAACCGCTTCACCTGGGCCAGGGAATAGCCGCTCACCTTCATCAGGTAACGCATCAGTGTCCCTTTGTCCGTCTTGTTACAGCCCGGATAATCAAACTTCACCAAGGTGCGCCGTAGCCAGTCATACCGGCTCCGCTTGTCACCGGCCACCTCAAAGGCCACCTGTTGTGTGCCCGCCAGAAAGGCGCGTACCTGGTCGATACTCGTTAACTCGTTTGCGTTCATGATCGTTTTCATCCTCGTATCATGAACAGAAAGACCGATTATTTCAGGCTCATTTCATGTTGGAATCACGTCCGCCCTTCAGGCTCATTTCATATTGGAAAACACTACTAATTGACAACCCGTAACTCAAAAAAGTAAAATGCCCGCGGTTTCCTGAAACTGCACAGATCGATAATGAAACGTACATACCAGCCCAGCAATATCAAGCGAAAGCGCCGCCATGGTTTTCGCGTTCGCATGCGTACCAAAGCCGGGCGGCAGATCCTGAAGTCACGCAGAGCCAAAGGCAGGAAGCGCTTGTCCGCTTGAGCCGTTTCCAGCGAAAACACAGACTGAACAGCGAAGCGGATTTCAATAACGTATTTAAAACATCCTGCCGCTCCAGGGACTCGCAGTTTGTTGTCCTGGCGCGCAGGAACGAGCAGACATTTGCGCGGCTCGGACTGGCGATATCCAGGAAGGCGGTGAGGACCGCCGTATCCAGAAACAAGGTTAAACGCGCCATACGGGAAAGCTTCCGTACGCACGCAGATATATTGACAGGGCTTGACATAGTGGTCCTGGCGCAGCAACAGGTAAGGCCGGGTGAAAGCAGGATAATGAACCAGTCTCTCAAATCACATTGGCAAAGGATTCTGCAATGCGCCCAATAATATCCGGGGCGCTCGCCGGAGCGATCCGCTGCTACCAGCGCTTTATCAGCCCTTTGCTGGGAGTGAATTGCCGTTTTTACCCGTCATGTTCCAGCTTCGCCTGCGAGGCCTTTGAAAAACACGGGATACTGCGCGGCGCCTGGCTGAGCATCAGCCGTCTTTGCCGCTGTCATCCGTTTCATCCGGGCGGGGTTGACCCCGTTCCCTGACCCCGGCCCGCCACTCCATAACGTCTGTCATAAACCCTCATGATCAGGTCTCCGCTCACTCCTAACCCAGGTTGCCGGGGACAGAATTAATTCTGTCCCCAATATTTACAGCAAATGGACACCCTGCGTTTCATTCTCGTCCTGGCCCTGGCGCTGGTATCCATCATGCTGTGGGAAGCATGGCAACAGGACTATGGTTCGGCGCCGTCCCGTTCAAACGGGCAGGCATCGGCGCCGGCAGACGAAGATCCGGGAATTCCACAGATAAAGCCCGACGACCCGTCTGCGTCGGATTTGCCGCGCGCGGACAGCGCGGCAGAGACGGGCGGCTCCCTGGTGACGGTTGAGACGGATGTCATGCGCCTTGGAATCGACCGGGGCGGGACCATTGTGTATGCCGAACTGTCTGATTATCCGGTGTCCCTGGACAGAAAAGACGAGCCGTTTGTATTGCTGGATGACTCCGCTTCCCTGTACCACGTCATACAGAGCGGCATCGTCGGCGAGTCGGCGCCGACACACAGGGATACGTTCTCGGCAGAACGGCAGGTCTACACCCTCGGCGCCGGCGCCCAGGTCCTGGAAGTGCCTCTCTACTGGACGTCCGGGGATGGCGTATCGGTAACCAAGGTATTCGAGTTCGAGCGCGGCTCTTACCGGGTTCACCTCAGATACATCATCGAAAACGGGTCTGCCGGCGAATGGGAAGGCCGCCAGTACACCCAGATAAAACGGGACGATCCGTCCAGGGAAGGCAGGAAACTGATTTATACCTATACCGGCGCGGTGCTCTCCAGCCCTGACAACCGCTACGAAAAAATCAGTTTCGACGATATGGAGGACAAGGATGAGGACGCGCAGATCAGCAACGGCTGGGCGGCCATGATACAGCATTATTTCCTGACGGCTGTTCTCCCTGCCGACACCCAGGCGGTGTACCGTTATTACACCCGCGCATTCTCTTCCCGGTATTATTCGATCGGCAGCGTTTCCCCGACCCTGCGCATCGCCCCCGGACAACAGGGGGAACTGACCGGCCACGTCTATATCGGCCCGAAACAACAGTCCGTACTGGAAACCCTGGCGGAAGGACTGGAACTGACGGTTGACTACGGCTTCCTGTGGTTTCTTGCCAAACCCCTGTTCTGGTGCCTGGAGTGGCTGTACAGCCTGACCGGCAACTGGGGCTGGTCCATCATCCTGGTGACGATCCTGCTCAAGCTCCTGTTCTACCACCTGTCGGCGGCCGGTTACCGGTCCATGGCGAACATGCGCCGGGTGCAACCCCGCCTCATGGCCATCCGCGACCGCCACAAGGACGACCGCGCCCGCCTCAACCAGGCGATGATGCAGATTTACAAGGAGGAGAAAATCAACCCGTTCGGCGGCTGTTTCCCGATCCTGGTACAGATTCCCGTGTTCCTCGCCCTGTACTGGGTGCTGCTGGAAAGCGTCGAATTGCGCCAGGCCGATTTTATCTTCTGGCTGAATGATCTATCCAGCAAGGACCCGTTCTACGTCCTGCCCATCATCATGGGCGCCACCATGCTGATCCAGCAGAAACTGAATCCCGCCCCCATGGATCCCATGCAGGAAAAAGTGATGAAGGCCCTGCCGTTTGTCTTCACGGTATTCTTCGCGTTTTTTCCATCCGGGCTGGTGCTGTACTGGGTGACGAACAACATCCTGTCCATCGCCCAGCAGTGGCTGATCATGAGAAACCTGGAAAAAGAGGGACTTTCCACGGGCAAAACAAAGTAACCTGTACCAGGGACCTGGGGACCTGGGGACGGATTTAAAGCATGCCCCCGCATGTTGTAAGCGGGGGTCCGCCCCCGGCAGACCCCCGACAGACCCCCGACAGACCCCCGGCAGACCCTCGACAGACCCCAGACATGCCGACAGACAAGACCGATACTATTGCGGCCATTGCCACCGCGCCGGGGCAGGGAGCGGTGGGCATCGTAAAAATTTCCGGGCCGGACAGCGGCAGCATCGTCTCGGAGTTGTGCCGGCTCAAGCCCGGTCACCGGGAAGCCCGGTACACGGCATTTTACGACGGGCAGGGCCAGGTCCTGGATCGCGGCCTGGCGCTGTTCTTCCGGGGCCCCGATTCCCATACCGGCGAAGACATTGCCGAATTGCACGGACACGGCGGCCCGGTGGTGATGAACCTCCTGTTGCAGCGGGTCCTGTCACTGGGCGCCCGTTACGCGCGTCCCGGCGAGTTCAGTGAACGGGCCTTCCTGAACAACAAGATCGACCTGCTGCAGGCAGAAGCGGTGGCGGACCTGATCAGCAGCGCTTCCGAACAGGCGGCGCAGAGCGCGGTGCGTTCGATGGAGGGCGCGTTTTCCTCCCGGCTTGACGAGTTGGCGAACAAGGTGGTCGAACTGCGCATGTTTGTCGAAGCCACGCTGGACTTTCCCGAGGAGGAAATCGATTCTATCGCACAAACTGAACTGCAAGACCGCCTGTCGGACTGCCGGCATTGCCTGGCTGAAATTTCCACTCGCGCGGAAACCGGCAGGCTGCTGGCGGAAGGCTTGAAAATAGCGATCATCGGCAAACCCAACGCGGGGAAATCAAGCCTGCTGAACCGGCTGGCCGAGGTTGAGCGCGCCATTGTCTCGCCCTTGCCGGGCACTACCAGGGACACCATCGAGCAACAGATCCTGATTGACGGCATACCGGTCAGCGTCATCGACACCGCGGGGATAAGAAAGGCCGGCGACCGGACCGAACAGGAGGGAATCCGGCGCGCCCGGTCGGCAGCCGGCAGCGCGGACGTGGTGATTCTCATAGCCGATGCGAGCAGGGACGATATCCACGACCTTCAGGTTATCGCCGCGGACCTGGGAACGGAGAAAAAACTGCTATACGCATTCAACAAGATCGACCTGTCGGGTCAGGGGGCCGGCAGGCCCGAACCGGCAAGCGCTGCGCGGGAAATATATATCTCGGCAAAAACGGGCGCAGGGATAGACGAGTTGAAACGGGAAATAAAGGATATCGTGGCAGGGTCGGACTTTTCCGAGAACAGCTTCATTGCCCATACCCGCCATATAAACGTCCTGCGCGCAGCCGGGGAGTTGCTGGAACAAGCCGCGGTACAGTTCCGGCGCACACGGGCAGTCGAACTGTTCGCGGACGACCTGTCCCGGGTACAACGCACTCTTGGCGAGATCACCGGTGAATACACGGCTGATGACCTGCTCGGAGAGATCTTCTCCCGGTTCTGTATCGGCAAGTAAAAAACAGGGGTCAGAGTAAAAATTCTGACGAATTTCTTACTCTGACCCCATGGTATTGTTTGCCTGTGTCAGGTCAGGCCACTTCCGCCGCTTCGCCGATGAAGAACACGAAGTGGGCGTCCATCAAATCTGCCATATCGAAATCCTGCAGCGTAACCGTTCCGCCGCCCCGGGCAGATAAATCGATGACGGCGCCGGTTTCCTGCTGCCGCATGTCCAGGTATTCCACTGACTGAATATCCGCAAACGCGGCAAGGTCAATTCTGTCTGCTCCGTTGCCGAAATCCAGGATGGTGTCATTCCCGCCCCCGGTGGCAATGACGAACGCATCATCGCCTTCACCACCGTCCAGCATGTCATCATCGGGACCGCCCCTGAGCTGGTCGTTGCCGGGGCCGCCTTCCAGCCAGTCCCAGCCTCCCTTGCCGTCCAGTGCATCGTCACCGGGACTACCTTCAAGCCTGGTGTGCAGGTAGAAATCATTACCCCTGGTTCCGGCCAGCGTCAGCGAAGTTTCCGCTTCATACACCGCCGCCTGGTAGCGGCCCGAATTGTCCCGGGTCGGGTTGCCCGTATAGGCGCCGGCGCTGATGAAATAGACGCCGCCGGCATCCGGGGAGAATGTCAGTACTGAATCGACCCTGCCGGCCTCATAATCCACGTCATCGTGGAAGCCGACCCGCTCCCCTTCGGCGTTGTAAATCCTGAGCGCCGTGTCCGTGTCCACGTCAGGCCCGATGCCGTTAAGGGTGATGGTGTAGGTTTCCCCCCGACCAGGTCCACCTTGATCCAGTCTTCATCGGACCCGTCCGCCAGGATGCCCTCAAAACCTTCGCCTACGGATATCATGTAGGTGGTGTCAACAGATGCGGCGGCATCCTGCGTCTTGTCTTCCACAGAATGTGTCATAACTTATAACCTGTAAAATATGAATAACGGGACTGTATATAATAACCCAATGTGATGGATATGCTACTCAGGGAACCTCTGACTTAATCAGGTTCCTTATCGTTTTCCCGGTTCGTGGGAAGTATTGGTGACTGACAAGCGCGGTAAATTTCTCTTCATCACGCTGAGCAATATCGGCGATGCGTTGCTGACGACCCCGGTATTGCAGTTTCTGCACCGGCACGATGAAACCGCTGTTATCGATATCGTCGGCGACGAGCGCTCGTCCATGCTGTTCCTGCATTGCCCTTACCGGGGTGAGATCTATCACAAGCAGAAAAAACGGTTTTTGCGCGGCGTGCCGGCCCTGCTGTCAGAACTGCGCCGCAAACGCTACGACCTCGTCGTCGATTTGCGCACGGATATCCTCGCCTGGCTGGTGAGGGCAGATAAAAGACTTGTGAAGATAACCGGGGGTGGCCATGTCCACGCGGTTGAACGGCATTTTGCCGCCGCTTCACCATTAACCGAGGGGGAGGAAATACCGTCCACCACCTTGTGGCTGGGACAGGAGGACAGGGATTATGCCGATGGGGTTTGCCGGCAACTGCCCGGCAACAAGTGGTTGTGCATCGGTCCCGGCGCAAACTGGGAAAAGAAGATCTGGCCGGCGGAAAAGTTTGCGCAGACTGCAGACGAACTCCGCAACGGGTTCGACGCGCTCGTGCTGTTGGGCAATGAGGCCGACAACCGGCAGGCGGAACTCGTTGCCGCGCGCGCCGCGTTGCCAAGCGTCAATCTTTGCGGCCGCACGACACTGCTGCAGGCCGCCGCCGTGATGGAGCGGATGACCCTGTTTCTAGGCAATGACTCCGGCCTCGGCCACATTGCCGCCGCCGCCGGCGTTCCCTCCTTCTCCCTGTTCGGCCCGGGCAACCCGGAACGCTACCACCCCTGGGGGGCCCGCGCTGCCTGGCTCACTGCCCCCGACAGCAATATTGAAAACATCCCCGTGAACATCGTCGTGGAAAAAGTCAGGGAGCGCCTGAGCCGGATTTCTTATCGTCAGGGCAACCGCATACTTTTAAATCCGGCCAGCCGGAAATAAATGGGGACGGACTTAAGCATGCCCCCGCATGGTGTAAGCGGGGGTCCGTCCCCCGGGCAACCGCTTATCCTCAGGGCGGATATACGGTTTCTGCTGTTTGATGTTAGAATTGCGGTTTGAATTGTCGGAAAGCGGGACAACGCTCAAATGTTAAAGGAGACATCACATGACAATGGCTGATCGCGACGGCGTCATCTGGTTTGACGGCGAACTGGTTCCCTGGCGGGAGGCGAACGTGCACGTGCTTACCCACACGCTGCATTACGGCGTGGGGGTGTTCGAGGGGATGCGCGCCTACGAGACGCCGCGCGGCGTTGCCATTTTCAGGCTGCATGACCACACCCGGCGCATGGAGCGCTCGGCGCACATCCTGGGGATGCGTCTGCCCTGCACCTTCGACGAGATTAACGAAGCCTGTGTCACGGTGGTGCGGGAGAACGCCCTGTCGGCGGCTTATGTCCGGCCCATTGCTTTTTACGGCTCCGAGGGAATGGGCCTGCGCGCGGACAACCTCAGCGTTCACGTGGCGGTTGCCGCCTGGGAATGGGGCGCTTACCTGGGCGATGAGGGATTGGAGAAGGGCATCCGCATCAGGACGTCGTCCTTCACCCGGCACCACGTGAACATCTCCATGTGCAAGGCCAAGGCCGTCGGCCATTACATCAATTCCATCCTTGCCCTGCACGAAGCGCTGGAATGCGGTTACGACGAGGCGCTGCTGCTGGACAATGAAGGCTACGTCGCAGAGGGCAGCGGCGAGAACATCTTTATCGTCCGCGACGGCATGATTTACACCCCGGACCTGACCTCCGCCCTGGAAGGCGTGACCCGGGACACCATCATGGTGTTCGCCCGCGACCTGGGCATCGAAGTAAAGGAAAAACGCCTGACCCGGGACGAGGTCTACATTGCGGATGAGGCGTTCTTCACCGGCTCTGCGGCGGAAGTCACCCCCGTAGTGGAGCTGGACAACCGGACAATCGGGACAGGCCGGCGCGGACCGGTGACCAGGAAACTCCAGAACATGTTTTTCGACCAGGTTCATGGCCGCAAGGTCCGGCACCCGGAATGGCTGACCTATGTGGAAGAGCCACGCGAGGTAGCTCAGGCAGTATGAGTTCGGTGGGAGCCAATACGCCGAATGACCGGCAACATTATGAAATCAGCCGGCGGGACCTGCCCCTGCATTGCCCCCTGCCGGATATGAGCCTGTGGAATTCCCACCCGCGGGTGTACCTGCCCATAGAGGAGACGGGCTGGGCGAAATGCCCATACTGCGGAGCCGAGTTCACGCTGGTATCCACCAACTGACCCGGATTGAACCCTGCTGCCCAAACTGAAAACAGCCCTGTCATCCTCTGGCAGATCTGTGACGGAAAACGCGGCCACCTGAGCCAGTCCACCGGGTTGGTCGAGGCCCTGCGCCGGCGCGCCCCGCTGGCGGTGCACCGGGTGACGGCGCCGCCGTTGAGCCAATCCCTGGCATCCTGTCTCACCGGAAAAACTCCATGGGCGGGGGACCTGCCGGCGCCGCAGGTGGCGGTCGGCGCGGGCCACGCAACCCACGCAGCGCTGTTGGCCGTCAGCCGGGCCTGCCGGGCCAAGACCGTGGTGCTCATGCGCCCCAGCGTGCCCCTGGATTGGTTCGATTACTGCCTGGCGCCGGCCCATGACGACCCGCCCGTGCGGGATAACGTCATCATAACGACAGGCGCGGTGAATCCCATGCAAGCAACGCGGAACCACGACCCGGAACGCGGCCTGATCCTGGTCGGCGGCCCCTCCCGGCATTACCGTATGGAAGCGCCGGCGCTGCTGTCCCGCGTCAGGCAGGTGCTGGCGCACGCATCACCCCGTTACTGGACCCTGTCCAACTCCCCCCGTACGCCCGCGCGACTGAACCGGGAGCTGATGGGACTTGAAACCACCGGGGTCGAAGTGGCGCTGTGGGACAGTTGCGGACCGGGTTGGCTTGATGAAGCCCTGGCGCGCGCCCGCGACGTATGGGTGACCGAAGACAGTGTCTCCATGATCTATGAGGCGCTGACTTCCGGCTGCCGCGTGGGCCTGCTGCCGTTGCCGAGAAAATCTGCAAGCCGTCTGCACCGGGCGATAGACCGGTTGCTTGAGCAAGGCTTTGTATCTGCGCATAACGGGCGGGGCTCCGGCGCGGAACTGACCACACCGCCCCGAACACTGGATGAAGCAAACCGTTGCGCCGGGTTGCTGCTGGAGAAGGGACTGTTGCCGGACAGACCCGGGTCGGCAACATGCCCCTGACAGTGCTGCAAACGCTGCCGGCCCTTGAGACGGGCGGGGTGGAACGCGGGACAGTTGACGTGGCCGCCGAACTGGCGCGCCGCGGTCATCGGTCGCTGGTAATATCTTCCGGCGGGGCGTTGACAGCGGAACTCAGCGGCGGCGGCTCCAGCCACTACGCCTGGCCTGTCGGGAAAAAATCCCCCTTCACACTGCTGCTGGCATCCCGGCTACGGCGTTTCCTGCAGGAGGAAAAAGTGGATATCCTGCATGCACGCTCGCGCCTGCCGGCCTGGGTCTCCTACCTGGCCTGGAAAAACATGCCGGCAGAGAACCGGCCCGTATTCATCACCACCGTGCACGGCCCCTACCGCGCAGGCCGCTACAGCGCAGTCATGACCCGCGGACAGAAGGTGATAGCCATTTCCAGGTATATCCATGATTACATAATGTCGAAGTACCCCGGGGTTGACCCCGGAAAGATATCGATCATTCACCGCGGGGTGGACCCCGGACGTTTCCCCTGCGGATACCGGCCTGCCGCAGAATGGCTGGAACATTGGCGCCTGGACCGACCCTGGCTGCATGACAAGGCGCTGGTTACCCTCCCCGGGCGCATCACCCGCTGGAAGGGCCATGCAGATTTTATCGACATCATCGGGCGCCTGAAACAGGCCGGGCTCCATGTCCACGGCCTGGTGGCGGGCGGGGCGGAGCCGCGCCGTGAGAGGTTCCTCAAGGAGTTAATGCGGTCGGTCAACAGTCGCGGCCTGAGGAACGACGTCAGCTTCCTGGGACAGCGCGACGACCTGCGGGAAGTGCTGAGCGTCTCCGACATCGTCCTGTCACTGGCAAATATCCCCGAGGCTTTCGGCAGGACAACGCTGGAAGCCTTGTCGCTCGGACGCCCGGTAGTCGCCTACGCCCACGGAGGCGTTGAAGAAGTACTGGAGGAATTGCAGCCGGACGGCCTGGTCGAACCGGGGAATACGGCTGCGGCAGCCGGGAAAGTTCTCGATTTTCTCAAGGCCGGGCCGCACATCGCCCCCAACCGGAACTTTACCCTGGAACGGATGCTGGACAAAACCCTGGCCTTGTACGAGGAAACGCGCGGCTGATGAAAAATCCGTTCAGCAACCTGCGGGAACGCCTGTACCAGCGCTTCGTGCATAAATTCTTTGCCCGCGACCTGTTGCTGGAACTGCAACTGCAGGCCCGGCGCCAGACCCTGGAATACATCAACGCCAATATGCGGCGCTGCCTGATCTGCCGCAACAGGCGGGCGTTGTTCGAATATGCCCTGGGCCATGCCGGCCGTGACGGCCTGGTTGCCGAATTCGGCGTGGCGCGGGGTGACAGTATCAGGCTGCTGGCCGGGTTGACCGGCGATATCGTTCACGGTTTTGATTCTTTTCTCGGCCTGCCCGAAGACTGGGCCGGCGCAACCGAAAGGCGCGGCGCATTTGCCAGTCGCCCCCGACGCCTGCCTGGGAACGTCAAAATCCATGAAGGCATGTTCTCCGAAAGCCTGCCGGCGTTCCTTGAAGAACACGGCCAGGCCATGCGTTTCGTGCACGTGGACTGCGACCTGTATGCGTCCGCCCGTACCGTATTCGACCTGCTGAAGCCGCGTATCGGACCCGGAACGGTGATCGTCTTCGATGAGTATTTCAATTACCCGAACTGGCAGGAACACGAGTTCAAGGCGTTCCAGGAATTTATCGGGGAGGAAGACAGCAGCTACGAGTACCTGGCCTTTTGCGCCAGGGGCGGCTCAGTGGCGGTCAGGATCACTGCCTGATCAACCCGTGCCGGATGGCGATTCGCAGGGACATTCTGATCATCAAACTCGGGGCACTGGGCGACGCGGTCATGGCGACCGGCCTGGTTGACCGGATTTTGCGGCATCACGCGCCTCACCGCTGCATTCTCCTTACCAGTCCCCCCTACGGAGAATTGTTTGCGGCCCGGCCTGACCTGGAGTTGAAGACTTTCGACCGCAGCAGCCTGCGTTCCACACTGGCAACGGTGCAGTGGATACGCAGACAGCGGTTCGGGCGGGTATACGATCTGCAGTCAAACGACCGCACCGGCGTAATGTGCGGGCTGTCGGGCATACCGGAACGGGTCGGGAACCACCCGCGTTTTCCCTACAACCTGCACCCGCAGGGCCGCTACACGGGCCAGTGCCATATTCATGACAGGATGCTGGAAGTACTTGAGGCCGGCGGCATCTCCCCAGAAAAAGTCGTCCCCTGCCTCTACCCCTCCGCGGCAGACCGAGAAAAAGTCGATGCGTGGTTGCAGGAACGTGACCTGGCGGACCGGAAACTCGTGATCATGCACGCCGGCGCCAGCGCCCGGCGCCCGGAAAAACGCTGGCCCTACTTCCGGGAATTGGCCGAAGCCCTGGCGCAACGCGGATTTCTCACACTCTGGGCAGGCGGGGAGGAAGACAGGCATACAAACGCCGACCTGGCCCGCGTCACAGGCGCGGATGCAACCGGTGCGTTCTCTTTCCTGCAACTGGTTGCCCTTACGGCCCACGCCCAATTCGCAGTGACCAATGACTCGGGCCCCATGCACCTGCTGGCCTGCGGTTCCATACCCGTCTACGGGCTGTTCGGCCCTACCGACTGGCGCCGCAACCACGCGGTGGGGCAACTCGAACGCGTCCTGTCGTTGAACAGGGACGAGCCTGTATTCAGGACGACCCGTATGGCAGATCTTGAAACCGGACCTGTGCTCCGGCAACTGAAACGGGACGGCGTACTGTAACCGGCGCGATTTATATGTGTTAGTATCACCACTCAACTGTTGGCAGGGGACAGATTTTAAATCTGTCCCCTGTGGCTCTGACCTCCGGGCAGAATCTTGAAGTAAGCGTTTTCCCTGGTTGGAATCGGATTGATGAGAGATATTCATGGCACACAATTTACACCACTCGGTATAACCCCCGCGGACCGGCTGATCGTTGCGCTGGACTTCGACAGCGCCGCAGAGGCAAACCACCTGATCGAAAAACTGGAAGGCGCAGTCAAGTTCTACAAGGTAGGCTGGCAACTGTTCCTGGGCGAAGGCTGGCCGTTCGTCAGGACCCTGCTGGAAGCCGGAAGAAAAGTTTTCCTGGACCTGAAAATCAACGATATCGACCGCACCGTAGAGGCAGCGCTGGCCAACATGCCCAACGAATTCGCCGGCAGGCTGGAACTGCTGACCATCCATGGCGGCAGTTCCACGGTGGCCGCAGCCAGACAGGGGCGGGGAGACAGCGACAAACCTTGCCTGTTGATGCTTACCGTGCTGTCCAGCATGGACGCCGCGGACCTGAAGGAGCTTGCTCCCGACGGCGCTGTGCCGGATACGGACGCCATTGTCATACGCAGAGCCCGTCAGGCCCTGGATGCCGGCTGTGAAGGTTTGATCGCATCCGGTTCGTCCGTGCGCGCCCTGCGCCGGGAATTCCGCGACCGGGAGTTCCTGATCGTTACCCCGGGCATCAGGCCGGCCGACACCAGCCATGACGATCACAAGCGCACCCTGACGCCCCGCCAGGCGATCGCTGATGGCGCAGACTACCTGGTGGTCGGTCGCCCGATCACGCAGTCACCCGACCCCCTGCAGACCGCGCAATCCATCATTGCCGATATATAGAGATTCAAGTCAACAACGTCATTCCCGCGCAGGCGGGAATCCAGTCCAATAACGAGTCGCCCCGCGGGCGACACTTTATATCACTGGATTCCGGCCCCCCGCCTACGCGGGGGCAGGCTTCGCCGGAATGATGCTCAGGGACACTTCCGGGACTGTGGTAACATACAGCTCATTATCCCCAGGAGGACAATACCATGGTTGCCGAAACCAACCCCAAACAGGCCTGGAAAATACTCCAGGAAAACCCGGATGCGATCCTGCTGGACGTACGCTCGAAGGTCGAGTTCGATTACGTAGGCCACCCCGTCGGCGCCGTCCACGTTCCCTTGCAGGAGTTCCCGGACTGGCAGACCGATCCAGATTTCTCACAAAAAGTCATAGAACTTCTTGGAACGGCAAGCAGGGATGTCACGGTCCTGACTTTATGCCGCAGCGGCAAACGATCCATGCTCGCGGCGCAACTGCTGGAGGCACAAGGCTACAAAGACACGGTCAACATTGCCGAAGGCTTCGAAGGCGACCCGGACGAAAACCGCCACCGGGGCAACGTGAACGGCTGGCGCTATCATGGGCTGCCGTGGGAGCAGACCTGAACCAGCTTCCTTATCAGATGAAAAATCCGGGCTAAGGGAACAATAATCCATGGAAGGATAAAGTTGATAACTTGAAATATTTAGCCCTCTCGCTGCCACTGGTTTTATCCGGGTGCGTATCGCTTAACACCGACACTGTTACATTTCGGGAAGCTTCGGAACCTTTCCGAACTGCCCACCCTTGCAGTTTCACTCAGGCGAAGGATTCAACCTCGGGACTGGTTGTCGGCGCGGATGTTTTGTTGCCCGAAGGCCATAAACCTGACTACGGGGGCCATATCCTGGCCAACGGAAGAATTGGCGCGGTAGACAGTTTCGAGGATATCAGGACTGAGAACCCAATGGCCGCGGTTCTGGATTGCCGGGAGCAAGGTATTCTGTCGCCGGGTTTTATCAACGCCCATGAGCATCCCGCCTACAGTTACGAATATCCAAACCCCGAACTGAATCCTGGCTATGAGCATCGCGACGAATGGCGTTTGGGCATCAATGGAAAAACACGACTGTTGTCACCTGCTCCCTATTACTATAAACCTGATGGTGACAGGAAAGAAACAGCCATCTTGCTTGCAATGGAGTTACGCCACCTGCTGGGCGGCGCGACTGCCATTGCGGGAACCGGGGGCGTGCCTGGCGCAATCAAAAACATTCAGCGCCGGAAACCATGGAACGAGCACGATAGAAAGCTGTATGAACACCAGGCTCACGTTTCGACTTTTCCTTTTTCGAAGCAAGTGGTTACAGACCTGAAGAGTGAATGTGCCGGAGAATCCGAACGCGAACTCCAATTCACTGACGGTAAGAGTCCTGCTCATATGGCCTATGTGCCCCATGTCGGAGAAGGCAGCAAGGAAAACTGCGCGGCGCGGAAGGAAGTGGAACGTTATCTTGAGCGCGTCAGACGACGGGACAGGCGCTATTCATTAGTGCACGGGGTGGCAGCGCAAGAAGATGACTATAAGGTGATGAATAAATCAGATGTGACCCTCGTGTGGTCACCCCGTTCAAATCTCGCATTGTATGGTGAAACAATTGATATCAAGAGCGCGCTGGATAATGAGGTCAGAATTGCGCTTGCAACCGACTGGTCGCCTACCGGCTCCTTCAGCATGAAAGAAGAATTCAAGTGCGCAACAAAGGTTGCCAAAGAGTTATCTTTGAAGTTGTCAGATAAGTTGTTCTGGGAAATGGCAACAACCCATGCGGCTTACGCCCTTGGATTGGAAGACAGCCTTGGCGCCATAAAGCCGGGATTTTGGGCGGATATGGTGCTTGTCAAGTCAACTGCTAGTGGCGATCCTTACCGGGATGTATTGACTGCCCCTGACAAAAATATTCTGGCGACCTGGGTTAAAGGCAAAGCCATACTGCTATCGGGCCTCCTGGATGAGGCGTTGAGTAAAGACGACTGCGAGAAAATTCCAAATGTAGTCCCGATGATATGCGGCATATTCGGAGAGTTTAACCTGTCGGTGGTAGGTTTTAACGAGTACGCCAAGGGAGCCGTCCCTCTTGTCGGGACTCACAGGCAGGCGCCTTGCGAACAGCAGAAAAATGACAGGTAGTACCAGTTAAGGAAGCTGAACAAGTCCATTCCCGTATCAAGTAGGAGACAGGCTCCGGACTTGTCAAAGCGCGCAGCCATTCTCTACAGTCACTTCTGAACTGTTTGACTGTAACAATACAGTCTGCTAGATTACATCTATACCTTGTATTGTACAGCCAAAGAGGTGATAAAGATGGCTCAAGTCGATCAATTACTGCAACGGGGCCCTGCCGTCAGCAGTTCTCTACTCCCTGCAATTTTCAATATTTTCAGTCAGTGGGGGCTGACCGGCGCGCAGCAGATGACCTTGCTGGGCCTTGGCAACGAGAAAACCCTGTACAACTGGAAACGCCGGCCCGAAAAGACCAAGCTGACACGGGATTTGATGGAACGCGCCAGTTATATTCTGGGGATATATAAATCCTTGCAGATCCTGCTGCCCGACCCGGCGCTCGCCGATCAATGGCTGTCGTCATCCAACGACAACCCGTTATTCAATGGCACCGCGCCGCTGGATCGCTTGTTGGCCGGCCAGGTGGTTGACCTGGCGATCGTCAGAAATTTTCTCGACGCCGAGCGCGGCGGTTGATGATTGATATCGATGCATTACCGACCAGCCATGTTAATGACCACGTTTATCGGGTCATTCCCGCACGCTATCCCCAGGTCAGCCTTTTTGAGCGGGTTTCCGGTCCGGAGCATTGGGATTTGCTCTATGCCGTAGAGTCATTGACCAATCTCCGGTTGCGCGATGAAGTGGGTGATATTCGCCTGGTAGCCCCGCAGGACCGGGTTTACGGTGACGGCGCCTCCTGGATCATGGCTGCATTTACTCATCCGCCGGTGGATGGACGCGGCGGGCGTTTCAACAAGGATTTCGGCATCTATTATTGCTCTGCCGACGAATCGGTGGCCATTGTGGAATCCACTTACCATCGAGCGCGCTTTCTAAGGGAATCGCATATCCAACAACTTTTCCTGGAAATGCGTATGGTCCGTGCCCTGCTAGGTCCTGTGGACTTGCATGACCTGTGTCACCTGGAGAGCGATGCCATTTACGACCTGGATAACTACACTGAGGCGCAGCAACTCGGCCATGCACTACGGGAAGCCGGGAGTTACGGTATTCACTACCGGAGCGTAAGGACAGACGGTGAATGCTTCGGCGTTATGAGACCGAGGGCGCTGTTCGATGCTGTACACTGGCGCTACCTGCGTTTCCACTATCAACAGGGAGAAATCATTGACGTGGAACAGCTTGACGATAGTGACAGACGATGACACTCAACCAGAGGCATCCACACAGCCATTTATCCGACCTCTTGATGGCGACCTGAAACGGATGTTTCAAGACTGATTATTTACATTCCCCCGGCCTGCGCCGTTTTATTCCTCTATACCTACAATAACGAGCGGCACCGCCGGCACGGCGTGCCTCTGTTTGATAACATTGTACAGTTCCCCTTCGTAGTAGGATACACCGGAACTCATCTGTGATTGCAGTTGCTTCATCGGTAAAATCTCAATACCGACATCAATCTTGTCGCCTATATAAAAAGCAAGATGTTTGACAAACAAATCGTAAGCAACAAAGGAGTATTTTCCGAACCGGACTTCAATCGCCACTCTGTCTTTAACAAAATTGGGTTGATTGTTGTCGAAAATTGCTGAAGAACTTGCTTGTTCAATCTCATCCCTTTCATGAGGAGGGGACATGGCAACCCAACTCTCCGTCCAATTCTTATTTTCAAAGAGCCTCTTAAACGACTTGTTCATTTCAACCGGGTTATATTGAAAAAAGCCATTCGTATTCCTTTCTTTTGAAACCGTTGTCTTGGAACTACTTTCGCCCACCTCCTGTATGACATCCTTTATTTCCTGCCATAGTTGTGGTTTGTGGACAAGCAGATGTTCAAGGCCATTAAAGTGAGAATGGGTTTCAACTATTCTCATAATGATATCCGCCCGGAATTTACAGCAATCTTTATACTTGAATCGAACATCAACTTTTTTCCCTGGCACGTTTTTTCAGTGTATTGGCCCGTTCCGGCCTGAGAAAACAATCATCCGGAACCTGTAAGCAATATCATACATCCCACCTTGGTTTGCTGACAATGCATTTGTTCCTAACACACACTAGGACAAGCCCTTGCTTTCGGCCATAAACCGGGGTTAGAAGACCTCCCACCCGGATTTCCCTGAAGGCCTCGCCTGCCATATAATTATGACGATCTCGCAACTGGGAGTGGAAATGAAAAAACACCATGCAATCTGGAAGTTGTGGAAATTTTGGTCGCGGTAGTTAATGCTGAGCGGCTTAACGGAGGAAAACGTGCACCCGGGCACCAGACGCGCATGCCGAGAGTTAGGCTGGTGGGACGACCTAAACCCTGAATTTCCGGTCACGTATCCGCAATAATATTCTATTAGATGAATGTTCAAGGTGAATCAAATTGTCTGACAAAAGTACAGATGAAGTAAAAGAAGAAACTGAGTATCAACCGATTGCTGAATTTCTTGAAAGCACCCCGCCGAATCAAGTTATTCACATCTCGGACCTATCAGAATGGAAACGAAATCAATACCGTGCTTACAAGGGAATGCGCACACCAGAAATACAACTGCATTGTGATCATGAGAAATGTAACGGAGTACGGTTTTTCAGGTGCGTATCAGGCCACAAACAACAGTTAAAAAGTGATGATTACAGCTTTTTCTATGTTACATATGTGTGTTCAAACTGCCAGCGCGTTCGAAAAACGTTCTCACTTGCGGCTAAGCTCAATAGCGATGAACAGCCGCAAGGAGAGTGTTATAAATTCGGCGAGATGCCACCTTTCGGGCCACCAATTTCACCCAAGTTAATTAAGCTCATTGGCCCAGACCGCAATGAATTTTTAAAAGGAAGGAGGTGTGAAAATCAGGGTTTGGGAGTGGGAACGTTTACCTATTATCGGAGAGTTGTCGAAAACCAGAAAGATCGTATTCTGGGTGAGATCATTAAAGTATCAAAAAAAATCGGGGCGACTGAAGACACAATCAATAAATTGGAAGCGGCCATAAAAGAGACGCAATTCAGCAAAGCATTACATATAGCAAAAGATGCAATGCCTGAGAGTTTGCTGATAAATGGTCACAGTCCCATATTGCTCTTACATTCTGCCTTAAGTAAGGGCGTCCATGAGTTAACTGATGAGCAGTGTCTCGAATTGGCGAGTAGTATCAGGGTTGTTCTGGGTGAGTTGTCTGACAAACTGTCACAGGCATTAAAAGATGAGGCAGAACTAACGAGGGCTCTGTCAACATTAATGAACCAAAAGAAGAAGTGATAAATAGGTCAATCCGGTAGTGCCCATCATTGTGAATGTTACCTTTCCATTTTCAATAAGGAGTAAATACGAAAAATGGCTGAAATAGACATCTTACTCCAGGGTTTGAATAAAAATGATGACCATGAAACGGCCGTCAATAATTTGCTTTCCATCCCTGAAGTAGAGAATTATCTTTTCAGTCTTGCCTTTGCCCGCAGGAACGGGGTGGAAAGAATCAAAAATAACCTGGAAAAAGTGTCCGGCAGGACGCAGGTATTTATAGGAATAAGAAACGGAGTGACGTCCATACAAAGTATCTTTTTATTCTTTGAAATTGGTATTTCGCCATTTGTTGTAGATACCGCCTCCAACAGCAAAATATTTCATCCGAAGATCTATACAGCTTATGGCGATACAACGGCGCATGTAATTTTAGGGAGCGCAAATCTTACTTATAGTGGACTTAATCAAAACATAGAGGCGAGTTCTTATATCAAGTTAGACAGGGAACAACAAGCTGATGAGGAATATTTACAGAAGCTTATAAGGACAATCAAGGAGTTGCCGTCAACTTACCCGGATCACGTATTCCAGGTCAAGACCGCACGACAAGCTGTCGCGCTATTGAAAGAAGGGCGATTAGAAGATGAACGGTTGACCCGTCTGCCCATTACAAACAAGACACAAGGCAATAGAGAAAGAGACAAGCTCAAACCTATCCCAACACATGGAAAAGGAACACGACCCCCAAGAAAAGGAGTAGAAAAGCGTTCATCCCGGAAAACCTCAAAGACTGCAGTATTAGTATGGGAAAGCAAGCCACTAACTGAAAGAAGCTTGAACATTCCTCAGGGGACCAACACCAATATCACGGGAGATGTGAATTTAGGACAAGGTTTGATGGAGAACATAGATTTTCAACACTATTTCAGGGATGTAGTATTTTCAGAATTGGCTTGGGACACTGACCCAAATTCAAAATCCCCACACCTGGAGCGTGCCACCATAAATGCAGAGTTAATAATAAAGAATATATTATACGGCGTTTATGTTTTGGAAGTAACTCACGACCCGAGAACAGATACAACAAGCTATGAACAACGAAATGTCATGACAAGAATAAAGTGGGGTGATGCAAGAACTCTCATTGCAAAGAGAGACCTTCTGGACAGGACATTAAGTCTTTACAAGAAAGGTTCTACCGGGGACTTTACTATAGTTATTGACTAGCCCGACTGGTTGAGCGCTGGCGCCTTTTTCGCAGTTTATCCCATGAGTTATGAATACAAGCAATCTCGTCAGGTGAAGACACCACGCCTCTTAAGATTTCATTATCCTGATAGGTCAGCACGTCATCTGCGGGGGTATTCCTGATCATGTTGTCAAGGCTGTTTATCGCAATTCGTATTTTGTTTGGGACGGGTATGTACAGGCGTTCAATTTCGGATGGAACAAGTTCTAACACTCCACCGCCATAATGCCTTCCTTCGAGTTCTGAACTCAAAGCAGTAAATGAATTAATGAAACAATAGACTAATTTCTTGGCATCAATCTTACTTGTGGTTATACGGTACGCTGTATCTGTTGTGTATGCCTTTACAGAGTTATAAATGAGTCGCGGCATATGATGGGCGCGTTTCAACATGCCGATTGAAGTGGAATACACGGATGGGACCTTAAACCACGGTTTTCTGATTCGGCACTTATAGCGTGTGTGTAAATTTTCTTCTTCACCGGAACGGATATATTCAAGGGCATTCTCAGGAAGTTCAGAGGCATTATTCACATTAAACCACAGGAAATTAGAAGGCAGTCCTGCACCGTTGTTTCTTTTATGCTGTCTTTGGTCATAAAGAATACCTGGACAATGTTCACTTCTACCAAACATAGGATGCGCCCATTCTGCTAAGTTGTGTTTCCTGACCGTAGCATCATTAACCAAAAAGAATTTATTTGCGCCGGTTACCAAGCCAACATCAACCTCGGCTATGTTCGAAAAACGGTATACAGACGGCTCAGAAGATATACCGTCAAAGATATCAAGTTCCTTCTTTGTTAAAAGCGCCCTTGTCCATTTTCCTTCAACAGTTTTGCCATTTACAAAATTTGCCTCCTTGAAATAGTCGTTTGGATTTTTATCCAAAAAGGTCTTCCCGGACGTCTGGATAATCCCAAGACCAGCAGTATGCTCTTTAACGTCATGTTTTTTTTCAGCAAGGAGCAAGACAGCGCCTTGCAACGTATTGTCAAACCAGATTTCTTCAGGATCAATGATAACTATCTTTTTACAATGTTGGCCGATAAAGTAGCGGAGAGATTGAGCGTGAAGAACATGTAGAATCTCAGAGGGGAGCACCATTGCCATCCTGCCCCCTGGGCGAAGTAAAGATAATGAGGCTATTATAAATGGAACCCAAGCATTCGTATGCTTTGTAAAAGGAATACTGTGCTGTTTGAAAATTCTTTCTGAAAAGTCCTGATCCAGCTTTGATAGATACTGATATCGAATAAATGGCGGATTTCCTACTACTGCGTCAAAATAACTATGGTTCTTCTCCGAACTTAAATACCATTCAAGAAAATTGGTGCATATTATATTTATGGATACGTTCTCAAGGCTACAGCTTTTCTCTGCTGCTTTCTTGGCTTCTTGTTCATCAAGCTCAATTGCCGTGACCCTCGCGCTATCAGAAATCAAAGGGGATAACGCCTTGAGAAAAACACCATCCCCGCAGCTTGGCTCTAAGATACTCCTGGGACAACTTTCTGCCACCCATTTGGAAAGATAATGAGCCAATTCAAGAGGAGTGTAGTAGCCTCCCCTTAATTTTTGAGCAGATTCATTTTCTTTAAACTTCATTTTTCCTCGTCTCCTTCACCATCAAGTGCATCAAGGAGAGATATTTGTTTCTCTCCATAAATCAATCCTTCTGCCTCCCTGATGAACCAGTCTTTCATTGTTTGCTGCTGATTTTCTAAAGTAGCATAGAGTTTACGTTTCAACTCCGGGTCAATCTCTAACACGACCCTACCTGATTTTCCTCGCGCCATTTGGTAATTATCAAAGTGTTATTGCTATGTTATGTTACATATGTAATATAACATTCATTTTCACGATGTCAATGTTAATATCTTGCTCGGTTGGCAACCAAGTCACGTGGCGCAGGACTGCGATTGGATGCCCAGTTGGTGTTGAATATACTGGGTTACCGAGAGTGGCTGACGAATGTTACGGGTGCCCTCATAAAACCTGTTCAGGATTTTATCCCTGCCGCATACTCCTCAATGGTTAACCATAAACTCGCCGGCTTTCAAATATGCCAGGGCTGAAACGCTTTCCGCCGTTGCGCAACAGGCGTTTCAGCATGAAGTCAAACAGGATGGGGTTGTGCCGGCGCACTTCATTCAACACCGGTTCCGCAGACTCATCCAGGAATCCCCGCGCCCGCAGCTTGCGTAGCGATATCAGCGGCACGACGCCGGGCAGAGGATAGTCGGAACCGTTTACCAGGCGCCCGTGCCAGGCATCGGTTTCCAGCAGCGTTTTCAGCACTGTCGTGCGCCTGTTGCGCTGGGTCACGGCCGAGATATCGCCGAACAGCGATCCTTCAAAGCGGTGATCATTCATCAGGCGCGCAAACAGGTTGAAATTACTCACCTCGGGGCCGCCGGCACCCTTGT
The DNA here is from genome assembly GCA_965204045.1 of Gammaproteobacteria bacterium. Lineage (GTDB taxonomy): Bacteria > Pseudomonadota > Gammaproteobacteria > Eutrophobiales > Eutrophobiaceae > JAAXHV01. The sequence goes on along the minus strand of CBDBDW010000002.1, from coordinate 656,221 downwards.
CCAGGTCACGGCCCTGCCCCAGTGAGGCGCAATGCGCCACGATCACTTTTACACCGTGTTCCAGGGGCCGGCGCAGTAGCAGCGGGTTGCCGTAATCCTGGCGGCCGCTGCCGTGCACGGCTTTTTCATCTCCGGCGTGGGTCAGCAGGGGCAAGCCCAGCCGGGCCAGGGCCGTGTAGAAGGCGTCACAACGCGGCGCGCCGGGGTCCATGCCCATGGCGGGGGGAAGCCATTTCACGGCCCGGGCGCCGGTCTTGCTCGCCTGCTCCAGGGCCTCGACGGCATCCTCGCGATAGGGGTGTACCGAGGCGATCCATTCAAAATCCCCGGGGTATTCCCGGGACAGGCGGGCGGCCAGTTCGTTGGGGGTGTGAAACGCGCTCAGGTCAGGACGGCGCCGGCCGGTCTCGTCGTAGCTGTAATCGAATGCCAGCAACATGAACCGGCTCTCAGGCGGAAACCCCTGTCTCAGGGCCAGCAGCCGGGCCAGGAAACTCTCATCTGCATTATCCTCTGCTGCGCAGGAGGCATTCAGGTAGAAACGCAACTGCGTGTATTGCACCGGATGCCGGAGGCTTCTCAATTGCGGATTGATCCAGGCGCCGCTGTCGCCGGTGCCCAGCAGATGCACATGACTGTCCCAGATCTGATCCGGGCTGAGGTCGGCAAACGCCCGTTGTACCAGTTCATGATTTGCCAGGGACTCCGGCAGGCGCGCGGGCAGGCAGGGATTAAACAGCATGGGGCCCCGCAGGCAACCGCTCATGCTCATCCCGCCCAGCAGTGCAAGGAAATGGCGCCGGGGAATCACCTGTAACTTATTCCGTTGCCGAGGCGCTGTCTTCCACAGTACCTTCCGCCCGGCGCTTGACAAACCGGCCCAGGATCAGGCCCAGTTCGAACAACAACCATACGGGCACTGCGAGCAACACCTGGGAGATGATGTCCGGCGGGGTCAGCAACATGCCGGCCGTGAATGCGCCGACGATAATATAGGCGCGTTTCCTCGCCAGTGATTCAACCGAAGCAAGTCCTGTGTAAACGAACAGGATAATGGCGATGGGCACTTCAAAGGCAACGCCGAACGCAAAGAACATTTTGAGGATGAAATTCAGGTAATGGCCGATGTCGGTCATTACGGTAACGCCGACTGGTGCAGTGGACGTCAGGAACCCAAACAGCAGGGGGAACACGATAAAGAAAGCGAAAGCGCAACCCAGGTAGAACAGCAGCACGCTGCTCGAGAGCAGCGGCAATACCAGGCGCCGTTCATTTTGATACAGTCCCGGCGCGACAAACGCCCAGGCCTGGTACAGCAGGTACGGCACGGACACGAACACGGCGGCAAAGAAGGTGAGTTTGAACGGCACCAGGAAAGGCGACGCCACTTCTGTGGCAATCATGCTGCTCTCATCAGGCAGTTGCGCCAGCAGCGGGCCGGCTATCAGCGCGTAAATGTCGTTGGCGAATAGGCTGAGGCCGAGGAAGATGACAAACACACAGGCCAGGCAGCGCAACAGCCTGTTACGCAGTTCGGCAAGGTGAGCGATGAGCGGCTGTTCCGTATCGGTATCGGGACGGGGAGAATCGTCCGCCATGGGATTCAATCGTCGGTTGTCTTGATCTTGCCGTGTTTGTCCGGGGCGATGTCCATCAGTTCGTCCATCCGCTCCACCTCTTTGCTGAAGTCCTTGACCTCATCGATGCGCAACTGCTGTTCGAACTCGTACTTGGCCTGCATGACATAACGGCGCAGTTTTGCCGCCCACCTGCCGGCATCTCTCACCAGTCCGGGCAGCCTCTCGGGACCGGCCACCAGCAGCGAAACCACGGCAATGACCAGCAGCTCCCAGAAACCGATGTCAAACATGGGGCATCAGACGCGCTGTCAGGATTCGGCCGGCTTTCCTTTCTGGCCGTCCTCTACCTCGCCTTCAATGACCTTGCCGCCTGAAGATTCTTTTCCACTGTCGGGATCATCGTCTTTTATCGCATTGCGGAAGCCTTTGATTGCATTGCCCAGGTCGCCGCCGATACTGCCCAGCTTTTTGGTTCCAAACAACAGGGCGACGATTACCATAATGATCCCCAGTTCCCAGATACCAAAACTCATATTTCATCTCCAGCAGAATATATACCAGGGCTGATTATGACACATATTCAGGTCTATTTGCTGCATCTGCGGGGACAGAATTAATTCTGTCCCCGGCTTGCCCCACACAAATTCACTCTCTGCCTGCCTTTTCGTCATGGCCGGACACGCCGAAACGTCTTTCCATTTCAGAGAGAACTTCGGCAGGATGGACATTCAGGTGGGACAACAGAACCAGGGTGTGAAACCATAAATCGGCGGTTTCGTGTATGACTTCGCGTGATTCGCCGGCTGTTGCCGCTTCAACCAGTTCCCATGATTCCTCTTCTATTTTTTCCAGGATACCGGCTCTTCCCTTCGCATACAGGGAAGCGACATAGGAAGAATCCGGGTCTGCCCCTTTCCGGTCTATCAGCACATCAGCGAGCTCATTTATTATATTCATTTAACGTACTCCCCATTACTTGTTATAGATTGCCTCCGGGTCCTTAATGACCGGATCGGCTTCCTCCCAGCCCGCCTCGGTCCTGCGCAGGAAAAAGCAGCTTTCCCGGCCGGTGTGGCAGGCAATTCCTCCTTGCTGATCGACCCGCAGCAGCAGCGTGTCCCGGTCGCAGTCCAGCCGGATTTCCCTGATCCGCTGCTCGAAGCCTGATTGTTCTCCCTTGCGCCACAGGCCTTTCCTCGACCTGGACCAATATACCGCGCGGCCTTCTGCGCAGGTGAGTCCCAGGGCTTCGCGGTTCATCCAGGCAAGCATCAGGACCCGTCCGGTGGCATGGTCCTGGGTGATCACCGGAAGCAGGCCGTCCGCGTTCCAGTTGACCTGCTCCAGCCAATCCGGTTCATTCATAGCCGACATGGATTAACTCCTTACCTCGATACCGTGTTGCGCCATCGTCTGTTTTGCCTGCCTAACCGTATATTCGCCGAAATGGAAAATGCTGGCTGCCAGCACTGCATCGGCCTTTCCCTCGATAACGCCCTCCACCAGGTGCTCCAGGTTCCCGACGCCACCGGAAGCTATCACGGGAATACTGACGGCAGTGCTGACCGCGCGCGTCAGGGACAGGTCAAAACCGTCCCTGGTGCCGTCCCTGTCCATGCTGGTCAGGAGAATTTCCCCGGCGCCGTAACCGGTCATTTTTTCCGCCCAGGCTACGGCGTCTATTCCCGTTTCACGGCGCCCGCCATGGGTAAAAACCTGCCATTTTGGCCGTGCGCCGTTAGCGCCGGCCTGCTTTGCATCAATCGCCACCACAATACACTGTGAGCCGAATTCCCGAGTGGCCTCCCTGACAAGCTCAGGGTTATTTACTGCCGCGGTATTGATACTGATCTTGTCCGCACCCGCATTCAACAGGCGGCGAATGTCATCCAGCGTGCGGATGCCGCCTCCCACGGTGAGTGGAATGAAAACCTCTCCGGCGACCGCCTCCACCACGTGCAACATGGTATCCCTTTCCTCGTTGCTGGCCGTAATATCGAGGAATGCCAGTTCGTCGGCTCCCTGCTCGTCATAACAACGCGCTACTTCCAGCGGATCGCCCGCATCCCTGATATCGACGAACCTGACCCCCTTGACGACGCGGCCGGCGTCCACATCCAGGCAGGGAATGATACGTTTTGCCAGTCCCATGACTATTCAAAAAAGGGCATGTCTATCCGGAGTGCCGATCGGGACCGGGCCGCCCGACCTACCGCGCCGAATCAGGCGCCATCAGAGTCCTGGATCCGGCAAAGTTCATCGACCAGGTCAAGGGCTTGTTTCAGATCGAGACTGCCCTCGTAGATAGCGCGCCCGGTGATCGCTCCCGCGATGCCTTCGGCGGCAACCGAACACAAGGCTTTGATATCCTCCAGGTCTTTTATCCCGCCGGAGGCTATGACCGGAATCGTCACTGATCTTGCGAGCTGCACGCTGGTCTCTATATTAACCCTGCTCATCATCCCGTCGCGGCCGATGTCGGTGAAAATGATGGCGGATACCCCGTCCTGTTCGAAGCGCTGGGCGATATCGATGACGTCGTGATGGGACAGTTTGGACCAGCCGTTCGTGGCCAGCTTGCCGTTTTTTGCATCCAGCCCGACAATAACATGCCCGGGAAATTCCAGGCAGATATCGGAAACAAAGTGGGGTGTCGTCACCGCGCGGGTCCCGATAATTACGTAGTTGACCCCGACGTCCAGGTAGGTCTGGATCGTGTCTTCATCCCGAATCCCCCCGCCGGCCTGAATTTCAATATCGGGATGCTCTTCGGCTATGTCGTGGATAATATCGGCATTCACGGGGCGTCCGGAAACCGCTCCGTCAAGATCGATGATGTGCAGCCTTTTTGCCCCGGTCTCGACCCATTTTGTCGCCATCGCGACCGGGTCGTTGTTGTAAATGGTTTCTTCGCCCATATCTCCCTGGCGCAAACGGACACATTTGCCGTTCTTTATATCAATCGCGGGAATTAACAGCATGGCGCGTTTCCGGATTTATAAAAATCAGATACCCCGATTATCCTGGAGAAGAACCAGGGAGATACATGTAAGAAACGAACACATTTGTAGTTAATGTTAGCACAGTATTACAACAATGCCGGAAAAGTTACCGGCCATCTTTCGGTACTCTTTCAACCTGATATTGCCATGTTCAGAGCCACACAGCGGCGTCAAGACAAGGCGCAGCCCGCCGGGAATGGCGCGTCCTTGCCAAGGGCTGCAACGCCGTATTGGCGCCGCTGTGTGGCTCTGAACATGGCAATATCAGGTTGAAAGAGTACTAATGCGCTTCGTCCCAGTTGGCGCCCGTACCGATGTCAACGATCAAGGGCACGCTCAACCCGGCCGCGCCCGACATCAGGCTGCGAATTTCCTGTGTATATTCAACCACCTCTGATTCTGCAACCTCAAATACCAGTTCATCATGAACCTGCATGATCATCCTGATATTTTTCCCGGAACGCAACAGTTTTTTATCAATTTCGATCATCGCCCGTTTGATGATATCGGCTGCCGTTCCCTGCATCGGCGCATTGATGGCGGTGCGCTCCGCGTATTGGCGCCTGGCGGCGTTGCGGGCCGCGATATCGGGCAGGTACAGGCGCCGCTTGAAGACGGTTTCCACGTAACCGGTCTCCCTGGCCCGGATGCGGGTCGCGTCCATGTATTCCTTTACCCCGGGATACCGTTCAAAATACTTATCCACGTAGCGCCGCGCCGAACCCCTGTCTATTCCCAGTTGCCTGGCCAGGCCGAATGCCGACATGCCGTAAATCAGGCCGAAGTTGATGGCCTTGGCCGCCCTGCGTTGTTCCGGGCTGACTCCGGCCATGTTCACCCCGAAGACCTCGGCCGCGGTGGCCCGGTGAATGTCGCTGCCTGCGGCGAACGCGGCCAGCAGGGCAGAGTCACCGGAGAGATGCGCCATGATCCGCAGTTCAATCTGGGAATAGTCTGCGGCCAGCAACACGTTTCCCGGCGCAGCAATGAATGCCCGGCGTATTTTCCTGCCTTCCTCGGTGCGTATCGGTATGTTTTGCAGGTTGGGATCCGATGAGGATAACCTGCCCGTCGCAGCTACGGCCTGGTGGTAGGAGGTGTGGACGCGCCCGCTGGCCTGGTTGACCTGCTCGGGCAGGCGATCCGTGTAGGTGGATTTCAACTTGCTGAACTCCCTGTGTTTCAGGATCAATGCCGGCAGTTCGTGCTCCGCGGCCAGTTCCTGCAACACGGCTTCAGCGGTTGAGGGCTGTCCCGTCGGGGTTTTGGCTCGCGGTTCCAATCCAATTTGATTATAGAGGATCTCCGAAATCTGCTTGGGAGAGCCGATATTGAACGGCTGGCCAGCCAGCCGGTGCGCCTGTTGTTCCGTTTCCTGCATCTGCTCCTGCAACTCCTCGCTTTGCCGGTTCAGCATTTCCTTGTCGATCAGGACTCCGTTGCGTTCCATGCCCGCAATGACATTAAGCAGGGGCATCTCGATACGCGTATACAGTTCCCGCAACCCCGGCTCCGCTGCCAGTTTCGGCCAGAGAGTCCGGTGCAGGCGCAGGGTAATGTCCGCGTCCTCCGCCGCGTAGGCAGACGCCTGCTCTACGGGCACCTGGTTGAAGGAAACCTGTTTGGCGCCCTTCCCGGCCACGTCTTCATAGTCGGTGACGGTTTTATCCAGGTATTTCCTTGCCAGGCTGGCCATGTCATGGCGGGTGCCCACGCTGTCCAGCACGTAGGATTGCAGCATGGAATCATGGGCTATGCCGTTCAGCCCAATCCGGTAGTTGGCCAGCACGTTGCGGTCGTACTTCAGGTTCTGGCCGACAACCCGCGGTTTCTCCGATTCCAGCAGGGGGCGCAGTTTTTCCAGGACCTTGCGGCGCGAGATCTGCTTCGGCGCCCCGTCGTAGTCGTGTGCGACCGGCACGTAAGCCGCTTCGCCGGGGCGCACGGAAAACGACAGGCCCACCAGTTCTGCACGCATATAATCCAGGCTGGTGGTTTCCGTATCGAAGGCAAAAATCTCTGCGTCGGCCAGCTTGTCGACCCAGCGTTCCAGGTGTTCGACCGTCAAAACCGTTTCATATTTTTCTTCCGTCGTTTCCACATCCTGCTCATCCTGCAATCCTGCGGATGTTTCCTGTTCCTGCGCGGGCGCAGGCGCTTCAGGCGCGGCGCGCGCGGCGCCGTTTACGTCCGGCAGCCAACTGCGGAAACCCCAGCGCCGGTAGTGTTCCCTCAGCGCGACCTTATCCTGGTCGGCGATCAGCAGCCGCTCCGGCCCGACCGGCAGATCCAGGTCGGTTTTCAGGGTGACAAGTTCCCTGCTCAACGGGATCTGATCCAGGTTCTCACGCAGGTATTCCCCGACCTTGCCGGGAAAGCTGTCCGCATTGGCCACGATCCGGTCCAGGCTGCCGTGCTCCGCCAGCCATTTGACTGCGGTCTTGGGCCCCACCTTGGGAATACCCGGCACGTTGTCCGATGTGTCGCCGATCAACGCCAGGTAATCGACGATACGCTCCGGCGGCACCCCGTACTTTTCGATCACGCCGTCCCTGTCAAAGCGGGTATTGTTCATGGTATTGATCAGGTGAATATCGTCATTAACGATCTGCGCCAGGTCTTTATCGCCGGTGGATACCAGTGTGCGCAATCCTGCGTTCGACGCCCGGGCCGCCAGGGTAGCGATCACGTCATCGGCTTCCACGTTGTCGATGAGCAGCAATGGAACGCCCAGGGCCCGGATAATTTCATGCAAGGGTTCTATCTGGGCCACCAGGTCGGGCGGGGCAGGAGGACGGTTGGCCTTGTACTCGGGATACAGGTCGTTGCGAAAACTCTTTCCCTTGGCATCGAACACAACCGCAAAATAATCCGGCTGCTCTTCCTTGAGCAGTTTACGCAGCATGTTTATAACGCCGAATATGGCCCCGGTCGGTTCATTCCGCGCGTTCGAGAGGCCGGGCATGGCATGGTAGGCACGGAACAGGTAATAGGACCCGTCAACCAGGGTGAGTAGTTTTTTCGGGTTGGTCATTTCAAGGCGATTCTAACTTTCCTCAAAGTAAAGCAGGCAGGCAAAGGTGTTAAGAGTGCGTAGTTTGACGGGCCACTCTCAACCCCCACTCACCCCCGCGAGTAATTCATCAACGCTGGTGGTCACCTCGTATCGAGCCGGGTCTTCCCGAATTTCAAGTGCCTTAAAGTGGGCCTTGCCGCATTCGATCTTGGCAGCCTCGGTGAGGCGAAGATCTTCCGGGGCTGTGCTGCCTTTCGTTTCAATGACGAAATACAACCGTTCGCTAGTATTGGAGTCTAACAAAACAGCCCAATCTGGGTGATAGCTTCCGAGTGGCGTTGAAACAGAAAACCAGCCGGGAAGTTTGGCGTAGACTCTGATGGCGCTGTTCTTTTCCAGCTGGTCTGCGAACCGGCGCTCGGTCTCTGATTCGTAGATGACCTTCTCGTAAACCGACTTCTCCGCATCAAGCATATTTCTCAAATAGCCGGTTAGCTCTTCCTGCTGGAACAGCTCCTGCGCGTAATAGACTTCATCTCCGATGCGCTGGTATTTGATGCCGTCCACCAGCAACCGTCGCTTGCAGCTATTGATAGACTGTGCTGCAAGCTCAATAAACTGCTGTGGATTCCGTTTGAAATCGTTGAGGCGTCCGCTTGCGATGAGGATTTGATGGATACTCCGTCGCGTGAGCTGTGTCCGGTCTTGCAGCTCAGTTAGCAAATCAGGCAACTCGATGTCAGCTTCGTCCAAGACGATAGTTGCAGACCCGGTGGTCTCGGTAGCCTCCACCCCTGCCTGACCAATTGCAATATTGGCCTTGCGCCATTGCAGGCGGGTTTTGGAGATTTGTTGTGCATCCTGTAAAGCCTTGACACATTCCGTCAGAAGACTTTCGTTATCAAAGGCCACACGGTAAGTGGTCTTGGATTTAATACGTTCCCATAGCGCCTTGAACTCAACACTGTTAAGCACGGCTTGGTGTGGGTGGACGGTCTGGCGTTCATCGGCGTTCCTGATTTCTAGGCGCCCGGCGAGTTTACGTAAGATGGAAATGATGCTCGCCCTCTGCGCAGTAAATTCATAAGGCACAGCAAAACTATCATCCTTGATTGCCTGACGGAGCGAGTCCTGTATCCGCCCCGTTGCGTCTATATAGTCTTCCGCCCGTAGATGGTCGTACAGTATCCGCGACTTATCAAATCCGAAAGCTGTAGCTTCCCCGCCCTCACCGGTAACCGGCACCTGTGCAAACTGATGCGGCTCAATAACACCGAAGCGTATGCCAATATCCTCCTCGATCTCGTGTTGCAGGTTCTCGGCAAACTCCTCGTAGCTTTCTCTCGCGACCACCGTCAGTGTATTCACTTCGAAACCACGTAAACGTTCGCCGTCCTGGTTCACGCATAGACGTAGGCCACGCCCGATCGCCTGTCGGCGTTCCCGTTCGGTCTGGATGTCGCGTAGCGCACAAATCTGAAATACATTCGGGTTGTCCCACCCTTCACGCAGTGCCGAATGGGAGAAGATGAAGCTGAGAGGCTCATCCAGACTCAGCAGCTTCTCCTTCTCTTTCATGATCAGGTTATAGGCACGCTCAGCATTGTCCCGGTTGGTCTGGTTGTTTTCATTGGTATCCGTCCAGCCGCCTTTCTTGTCTATGGAAAAGTAACCGTCATGGACCTCCTCGGCATCTGTTTCAAGGTCCACCTTGTTAAAGAGTGAGGAATAGTCAGGATGGCGGGCGAACCGCCGAAACTCCTGCTCGAATACCAGAGCATAGTCACCCTTGACTGCATTGCCTTTCTCGTCGTAGCGCCGGTAACGCTCCACCTTATCAACGAAGAACAAGCTAAGCACCTTAATCCCTTGCGGCCGCAAGCGTACCTCTTTGTCGAGATGCTCACGAATCGTGCGCCGGATCAGTTGGCGGTGAACAGCCTCCGTATCTACATCGCCCCAGGCTTCACCCTCCCGCAGAAAAAGCTCGCCTCCCGGTGTCCGAAGTTCGACAAATGTATTCCTTTTCCCGACCCGTATTTCACCAATACGGCAATTACGATATACCACTCGACCTGTCTCCTGTTCGAGGTCGTCACCGTCCTGGACTTTTCTCTCCATGCGCCGCACCCGCCCGGCGACTTCGATATCGAGTTCAACCTTGGCGCTGATGACGCCGCGTTGGTTGCTAGTCGAGATCATCCGGACATAGGGGCGATTATGGGCACCTTCAACGGTGGCGGATGCCACCTCGATCTGCTTGACCAGCTTGCGTTCATAGGCGTCGACCGCATCAAGTCGATAGACCATGTGATGTTTATCCACGTGCGTTGCCGAGTAACGCAGCGTGCAAAGCGGGTTCATCGCGCCAAGCGCTTCTCTGCCACGGCCACCAAGGCCACCGTCCACGCTCTGCGGCTCATCCACGATCACGATCGGCCGGGTAGCCTGGATAAGGTCAATGGGCTTCTCGCCGCCCGTCTTCTCGTTGTCTTTGTAGAGGTTGTTGACATCCTTCTTGTTGATGGCACCGACGGTGACTACCATGATCTGGATTTGTGGACTGGTAGTGAAATTTCGCACCTGACCGAGCTTTGCCGAGTCGTAAAGGAAATACTCGAACGGTATACCCGAGTAGAGCGTCCGGAAATGGTCATTGGTCATCTGGAGCGATTTGTAAACGCCCTCCTTGATCGCGACCGACGGAACGACAATGACGAACTTGGTGAAGCCGAAACGCTTATTCAGCTCAAAAATCGTGCGCAGATAGACGTAAGTTTTGCCGGTTCCCGTTTCCATCTCAACGGTAAAGTCACCGGAGTCGAGGGAGTCAGTCGGCGGCAACCCATTGCGGAGCTGGATATCGTTTAGGTTCGCAAGAATTTCATCGTCGAGCAAGGTCAGCCGGTTGCCAACGCCGAGGTCGTTCTCAGCTAAGCTTAATCGGGACTGTGGGTTCTCAGTGTCGTGGGAAACAGAAAATACGGTTTGACAGACCTCTTGGCCATGGAACAGATCGCAAACAGCGTCTATCGCCTGCAACTGAAAATCGAGGTCGCTCTCGAAACGGAGCTTCATGCATTGCCCCATCGTCGGCTACCGGACCGGGTTTTTTCCGTACAGAGTGCTAATAGACACTCGTAGCGCTTCGGAAAAATGCTCTTTTCAATGATCTCATACTCAAAGTGGTCATTTGATACCTTTCGGAACACCAGCACGCAGGGGCGATCTCCATACTCTAAGTCACTGATTACGACCCGCACTGTGTGATTCCTGAATACACTAATTTTGATCTGTCGTCCGGATGAGCTAGTCTTTGCTTGAAGAGTAATGATTCTGTTCGTTCCTGCTCCTTCAACACCAAAAAACGCTAAGGCAGCCTTGACTGGAAGTTGAAGTTGTTTTCCATCTGCACCTGTTTCTCTCGGCATTACTTCGACGATCAGACTCCCAGACTCCGCTGCAGGTATAGGTTTCTTCGTTGCCAGCCTGCTTCTTTTGCTCCAAGTGAAATTCACCATTCGCGCCCGCGCACGTTCTTTCTCAAACTTCAGGCGCTGACTCTTGTAAGAGTTAAGAAGGGCGGGTGTAAGAATGGCGCCGGCTTTCTCGATCTCTCGTGCCCACCGACTAAGTGCTGTAGGAGCTTTCTTTGCTCGTACAAGCAAAGCAAACTCAACGTTGTTAAGTAGGCCGTGACGGGTCAGGTTATTGTTCCCAACCCAAACGATATGTCTTTTGCTCCCCTGCAACCAAACTACTTTGGGATGAAATATACCATCATACTCAATCATTAAGCGTACATCGATCCCGTCCTTGCCGATCTGCTCAAGTGCAACAGGGTCAGTTATCCCGTGATCTGTGCCGACGAAGAGAATAACAGAGCGTTCCTCGTTATCACCCTTCCACCGCAATATCGACTGGCGAACCTGATCCCAACCTGATAGTGTTACAGCGTAAAAGTACATGGAAAGCGTCGTACAAGATCGGTCAGCTTGCAAGGTCGAAATTAATGAATCTCGAAAGGCAGTAACGTTCCACTTCCCAGATATCCATGTCGGGAGATGTTTGTGACTATTCACCGTCAGATGCTCCTGACAGAAGAAATACCCCTTTCGTAGAGGAACGTTGCCAAATTGATTTTTGCGATGTCGTCCGCAAAGGCATTATCCCGAAAGATACAAGCAACCTCCCCTACTGCAGGAAGCTCCTCGTGCCAAGCAATGATTTCTGCACCAATTTTCTCCGCGTCCGAAGCCGTGATGGTTACATCGAGACAGGCGAAAAATACGCCGCCTCCGACCGAATGGATTCTTTTATTCAATCTCGTCCTCTCTTGGACAGGTATGCACAGATCTAAGCCAAGCCTAATTATCAGTTCAAATAGGATATCGCTTTCGCTACGATCACCTTTTAAGCTTTCGATAGACATCTGTAGTGAGGTTTCCAGGTCACTGTAATCGGGCTCCCATTCTCGTATATTTGTTGAATCCAGCTTGAAGGCGCGAAAACCAACGTCACCCAAAAACATCGGGTTTTCATTTCGAAAGTTGACTCCTGTGCGGCGCAGGTATTCCTTTGTTAGTTCGGCGATGTTATTGGGCTTCTTCTGAGATTTAAGAAAGCTCACCGCCGTTTGCTGTTCCTTGTTGTTAGGCTCCAAGCCTTCAGGTAGTTGGACTAAGATGTATCTACGCGCTAATCCATCTTCGAGATTTTGCTGTATGACACCGCTTGCCGTTGTCCCCGAGCCAGCAAAGAAGTCAAGAACTATATCATCAGTAGAAGAGATTGCGCGTATCAGGTATTTAATTAGGCCAGGAGGTTTTGGGTAGCTCATAACGTCCATTCCGAAGAGCATTCTCATTTCTTGAGTAGCATCTTCGTTTGTTGGCACTCCATTAGTGCGATGCGACAATAGATTAGATATTTTCTTCATTTCGCCGGAACGATTGATGTAATTTGGCCGAAAGGGGATTTTGTGTATTACAATCTCGGCACCATTGGCAATAAACTCATTTAGTTTGGCTTGTGAATAACGCCATTCACCACGGAGTCGAAATTCGCCAACATTAACACCACCCTCAATTCTTACGTCGTCGAGCAGTTCGGTAACGATATTTCCCTCCGACATATTCTGTGCGTGAATCAATTGATCTTGACAGGAAAACTCCACAGACCGCGGTGGGAAACAGAGAACGCTAGCAGGGTTTCCTGCGTTATTGAACGGGTATTTTTTTCCATCTTCGACTGACCCTGCGACAAATGCTGGAGCGAGTGACCGGGTTTTAGCATACGCGACAATATAATCAGTAATGGAGCCCATGTTACGGTCAAGAAAAGAAGGTTTTTTCTTCTTTTCCCAGATAAACGTCCCACAAAAATTTTCTCTTCCAAAAATATCATCGCAAATAGCACGCAAGTTATGTATTTCAGTATCATCGATGGAGATCAGAAGGACACCATCCGATTTAAGTAGATGTCTCGATAGCAGTAACCTCGGATACATCATGTTAAGCCAGTCAGTATGGAAGCGGCCTGAGGCTTCTGTGTTGGACGACAGCTTGCCATTCTCGCCGTCTGTCTGGCCGGTCAACTCCAAGTAGTTACGCATGTTGTCACGGTAGTTGTCTGGATAGACAAAGTCCTTGCCTGTGTTATAGGGAGGATCGATGTAGATTAGCTTGACCTTGCCGGCGTAGCTTTTCTGCAGGAGCTTCAACACTTCCAGGTTGTCACCTTCGATCATCAGGTTCTGCGTAGTATCCCAATCGACGCTGTCTTCGGGGCAAGGGCGCAATGTCCCGGTCGAGGGTGTCAGTGCGAGCTGTCGAGCGCGGCGTTTGCCGTGCCAGTTGAGACCGTATTTCTCCTCACCTTCTTCCACGGTGTCGCCGAGTAGTTGCCGAAGTACGTCGAGGTCCGCCTTTCCTTCGGTGAAGGCATCGGGGAATAGTGCCTTTAACTGTTCAACATTCTCAGCGACAATGTCGGCAGAGCGGGTATCAATGTCGTCAGAGACGATCTTCTCCATATTTCGTTCTCCAAGATTTCAATACGAAACGATGACTGGTACTTTGAAACGATCGTGTTTGGTTCAAAGTAATCGGAGCCAGCTACGTTAAAAGCACCATCGTTACCTCTATCATCGCCGTGATGATGCCTATCATCCCGATACCCATCCCTATCAGCCACTTCATTGAGGTGATGCTCCCATCCAGGCTTTGCACCTTAACTGCTAGCGAGCGCAGTGTTGTGTTTATTTCGGCTAGAGATGTGACTTCTCGCTCCAAGATGGCTTCCATATCTTCATTCGACAGGGATGACTGATCTTAATTTGGTCCAGAGTAAGCTCGGAATCAGTAAATATCATACCAGCGATATTACCATATATTCTGGCATTCTATTTCAGACCGGGGCAGAATCTCTCTCTCTACAGGCTCATTCCAGTATTGGAAAATACTTGGTCTCTCAGTTAATCCAACCTGTTGACATCTGGTATGTACAATGTACGTAGTGGAAAACGGAGGCTAACTATGATAACGCCCCACCATCGGGGGGTTGGGTCAGGATCCACGACAGCAGGTCGAAACCCTTTAAGGAAAAACGCCCGTTGCCGCCATGGGCGAGCATTCCGTCGCTGTTGGGATTAGCAGGAAGGGAAGTCCATCACTGCGAACTGCGTCTGCCAGCAACTGTGCGGGGTCGAAAAGTTCCCGGCCGGTCAACTCTGCCAGCGAGAGCGGATAAAGACACAACAGGGCAGTATGTCCGGCCAGAGTTTGAGATACGGATTCCAGCAGCAGGTTCTGAGGTCCTGTAAGGATAAACCTGCCGGGGGTAGGATCATCATCGACTAGCGCCCGTATGTATGAAAGCAGTTCGGGCACTCTCTGAATCTCGTCCAGGCTCATTCTGGAGTCGCTCGAGAGAAAACTGCGGGGATCCCCAATAGCCTTTGAACAAACGTCTAGCGCCTCAAGTGATAAATAGCGATGCTTGGGGAACACGGCGTGCACCCAGGTCGTTTTATCGGTTTGCCGTGGTCCCGTGAGCGTCACTACGGGATTTTGATCGGCTGTGACTTGCAGCTCTTTTGAGAGGTGGCAAGGGAACATGAATTTGAATAGCTTGTCCGTGCAACCATGTCAATTCGATGATCAGATCATGGAACTGACATGGTTGTTCGCGCCCAAGCCCCGTGAAACTCGCTCTTGATTCTGCTCTTGGCTATTGGCAATTCCGAATATTCGCTGTACTATCAATTTTTCCCAGGTATCCTGAAGAGTGTGGGAAAAAGTCAATGAAATATCTTATCGCTAGCATATTCAGCCTGTTTCTGCTCACAGTGGCAGGTGCGCAGACTTACGAGGATGAAGAGCTTGCGCCAGTGCCCGAACCGCCTGAACTGCCGGACCCGTTACAGAGCGGCCAGGCCATCGAACCGCAGGTGACCATCATCCGCAAGGACGATGCCATCATTGAAGAATACCGCCTCGACGGACGGCTTTACATGACCAAGATTATCCCGGCGGTCGGTCCTGCTTACTACCTGGTGGACCGCGACGGAGACGGCCAGATGGAGACACGGATGAGCGAGATCTACGATGACTTCACCGTGCCGCAGTGGGTGCTTTTCAGCTGGTGACGGAGCAAGGCAACAGGAATATTGTCGCAAGACCCAGGAAGGTCATAAACCCCACCACATCCGTTACGGTGGTCAGTATCACCCCGCCGGCAATAGCCGGGTCGACACCGAACTTTTTCAGTACCAGGGGAATCATTGAACCGGCCAGCGCGGCGCAGATCAGGTTGATGATCATTGCCAGCCCGATGATCATGCCCAGTCCCTGATTGCTGAACCACAGGGTAGCGACCAGCCCGACAACGGTTGCCCATATCGCGCCGTTGAATAACCCGACTGCGCATTCCTTCAGAATCAGCGAGCGGGCATTCTGCCTGGAGATCCGGCCCAGGGCCAGGCCGCGCACGGAGATGGTCAGCGCCTGGCTGCCGGCGATTCCGCCCATGCCGGCGACGATGGGCATGAGAATGGCCAGCGCCACCAGTTCCTGTATGGTAGCCTCGAACCGGCCAATCACCCAGGCGGCAAGAAACACGCTGAGCAGGCTGACGCCCAGCCACACGGCGCGCCGCCGGGTGCTGGACAGGACCGAGGCAAACAGGTCGTCCTCGCCGAGGCCGGCCATGCTGCGCATGGTTTGTTCCGCCAGGTCCTGGATCACGTCCACCACGTCATCGATGGTGATCCTGCCAAGCAGCTTCCTGTTCTCGTCCAGTACTGCCGCGGATATCAGGTCACGTTGTTCAAACAGCCGAGCCACGTCTTCTGCCGGCATATCCGCGGGAAGCCCGACGCCTTCGGACATGTGTTCGCCGACACTGTCCTCCGACCTGTTTATCAGCACGTCCGCCAACGGGAGCACACCCAGGTACCGGTTTTCCCGGTCCACTACTATCAGGCTGTCGGTATGTTCGGGAATCTCCCCCAGTTGCCGCAGGTAGCGCGCCACGACATCCAGTGACACGTCCGCGCGCACCGAAACGACATCCGTATCCATCAGGCCGCCGGCCGTGTCTTCCGGGTAGGACAGCAGTGAGGCGATCCGTTCCCGGTTCTGGGCATCCATCGACAGCAGGACACTGTCCACCAGTTCTTCCGGCAGGTCCTGCAATATGTCGGCGGCTTCATCCGAATCCAGCCCCTGGGCCACCTCAGCCACTTCCCTGGGCTGCATCCGCTCAAGCAGGCTGGCCCTGACCGCGTCCTGAACCTCGGTCAGCACGTCGCCTTCCACTTCCGGATCGACAAGATCCCAGAGTGCCCTGCGGTGGCGTCCCGGCAGACTCTCGAGCAGGTCGGCTATTTCCGAGGGATGGAAAGTCTCCAGTAGCGACCGGACCTGGTCAAAATTGCCGTCCTCCAGGAACTCAAAAAGTTGTTCTTGCCGGGTTAACTCACGCATAGGGATAAAGGATAGAGTAAAAGGGGACAGATTAAAATCTGTCCCCGTTTCTCCCGGCCGTGGGGGGATTACAGTTGTTCCAGCAGTTTTTCGACGTCTGCGGCGGTGCTGGCCTGCAAGGCGGCGTCCGCAATGCCGGACAGCCTGCCCAGGTTGCTCTCCAGAATGTTTTTTTTGACTTCGAGCAGGTAAGTCGGATGCACGCTGAATTCACGCAGGCCCAGACCCAGCAGCAACTGGGTAAACTTGATGTCTCCCGCCATTTCCCCGCACATCGCGACCGGGATGTTGGCCCTGTCGCCCGCGTCAATCGTCATTCGTATCAGCCTCAGCACTGCCGGATGCAGGGGTTCGTAAAGATAACTCACCTCATCATCAACGCGATCTATGGCGATGGTGTACTGGATCAGGTCATTCGTGCCGATTGACAGAAAATCGAGTTGGCCGGCAAAAATATCCGCGCAGATGGCGGCTGCCGGCACCTCGATCATGGCGCCCACGGGGATATCTTCATCAAATTCCACCCCCTGGTTGCCCAGCTCCATCTTGATTTCATCGATCATCTCCAGGACCTGCCCTGTTTCCTGCATGTTGGAAAGCATGGGGATCATCAGCCGGATGCTGCCGTGGGCGGAAGCCCGTAAAATCGCGCGCAACTGCGGGCGGAACAACGCCGGTTCCTTCAGACACAACCGGACGGCGCGCAATCCCAGCGCCGGATTTGCCTGAACGGAGCCACCACCCTGTCTTCCGCCATCCACCTGCTTGTCTGCCCCCAGGTCAACGGTCCGTATCGTCAGCGGCAATCCCGCCATCGTGTCGAGCACTGACAGGTAGGTTTCATAATGCTCCTCTTCCTCAGGCGGAGTTTCCCTGTTCATGTACAGGAATTCCGTCCGGTACAACCCAACCCCGCTGGCGCCGACCTGTCTGACAATTTCAAAATCCTGGGGCAATTCAACATTAGCGTGTAACCTTACCGGAACATCATCCAGGGTTTTCGCCGGTGTTTCTTTCAACCGTATCAGGCCGGCGTAGTATTTCCTGTCTTCCTGCTGTCTCTTCCGGTAATACCGGAGACTGTGCTCATCCGGGTCGACCAGCATGACGCCGGCGTTGCCGTCGACGATGACCATGTCGTCTTCCCGGGCAATCCGCCCGGCTTCATGAAGACCGACGATTGCAGGAATGACCAGGCTTCTGGCCAGGATGGCGGTATGGGATGTGGGGCCGCCGTATTCCGTCACAAAAGCGAGAATACCGTGAAGCTGCATCAGTACGGTATCTGCGGGCGTCAGGTCATCGGCGATCAACACGTATCCGCTCAGGCGGCTGTCCGGTTCTTCATGGCGTAACGGTTTCTGTTTCAGCAAGATCCTCTGAATGCGATTTACGACATGATCCACGTCGTCTTTGCGGGTCCTCAGGTACGGGTCTTCCATTTCATCGAATACGTGCATCAGCGCATCCCGCTGCAACTGCAGAGCCCATTCCGCGTTATGCCCCGCTGACTTGATCAGGCGCAACGGTTCCTGGGTCAGGACTGCGTCATCAAGCATCAACAGGTGCGTATCTATGAAGGGAGCAATATCCGGGGAAGTTGCTGCCGGGATATGGTCCCGGATTGCCCGCAACTGCTGTTTGGCAAGGGAGACTGCGTCAACAAGACGCCGGGTTTCAGTTTCCACCTGGTCCTTTTCTATGTGATATTCGGGAATGTCCAGCCGGCCGCGCTCGATGATATGCACGCGGCCTATGGCAATCCCGCGGGAAACGCCCATGCCGTGCAGCGACAGGGTCATATCTCTTCCTCGAATCGATTTTCGATCAGTCTCACCAGCGCCGGAAGCGCTCTTTCCTCATCCCTGCCCTGGACTGCCAGTTCCACGGACGCTCCCTTTGCTGCGGCAAGCATCATCAGGCCCATGATGCTTTTCCCGTCCACGGATTTATCGCCGCATTTAATCCTGATATCCGCTTCATAAGCTGCCGCGGTTTCCACAAAACGGGCGGCCGCACGGGCATGCAATCCCAGCTTGTTGATGATGACTACGGTTTTTTTCAGCAAGCCCGGTCACCCGTCAACAGTTCATAGATGGTTTCACTGGATTTTTGCCTCCTGAGCCGCGCCAGGAACTCCGGCTTGTCGAACATTTCGGCAAGCTGCGCCAGGATCTGTAAATGTTCCTCGGTCGAGTTTTCCGGCACCAGCAAGGCAAACATCAGGTCAACCGGTCGGCGGTCGGAAGCATCGTAATCCACGCCATGTTTCAGCTTGATAAACGCGGCGGTTGTGGAAAAGCTGTTCTTCAATCGACCGTGGGGCAGAGCGATGCCGTTGCCCAGTCCGGTGCCCCCCAGCCGTTCCCGGGATAACAGGCTGTTGAAGACTTCCTGTCCGGTCACGCCGTTACCGGCGCCCGCAATGAGGCTCGCAAGGGTCTCCAGCGCGGCCTTCTTGCTGGACAGGGTTACGTTACATAGAATGCGCTCGCGCGCCAGAATGTCTGATATTTCCATTGAAGGTATATCGCCCGGACACAAGAGGAGCGATCAGCCGCGGTGATCCGATAACTTTTCCTTATGCTTCTTCACCTGCCTGTCAAGTTTATCGATCAACCTGTCTATGGCCGCATACATATCGTTGTGTTCCGCATCGGCGAACAGGTTTCCCCGGTTCACATGTACGGATGCTTCCGCCTTTTTACGCTCCTTCTCGACCGACAATACTACGTGTGCGGTAATGACGTGGTCAAAATGGCGTTCTATGCGGTTAAATTTTGTCGCTACATAGGAACGCAACGCAGGCGTGATGTTCAGGTGACGGCCGGACAGGTTGATTTGCATGGTATCCTCATATTCTTCTTTTTCGTTCACTTGATGATGGAATGGACATCCCTTCGCGGTACTTGGCAACGGTTCTGCGCGCAACCTGGACGCCCTGTTTCGCAAGCAGTTCGACGATTTTATTATCGCTCAGGGGTTTCTCCGGCTTTTCAGCCTGAACAAGTTTTTTAATAAGCGCCCGGATAGCCGTGGCCGAACGGGTTCCACCCTCCTCGGTACCCACGTGGCTGGAAAAGAAGTATTTCAGTTCAAACACGCCCCTGCGCGTATGCATGTATTTTCTGGTAGTCACCCGGGAAACTGTCGAATCGTGTAATCCCAGGCTCTCCGCCACGTCATGCAATACCAGCGGCTTCATCGCTTCTTCGCCGAATTCGAGGAATGCGCGTTGCTTCTCAACGATGCAGGAAGCAACCCGCAGCAGGGTTTCACTGCGACTCTGCAGACTTTTTATAAACCAGCGCGCTTCCTGCAAATGATTTTTCAGTGAGACGTTATCCGCGCTGTTGTCCGCCCGGCGGATCATGCCTGCATAACCCGTGTTGATACGCAAGCGCGGCAGCGCATCCGTATTGAGTTCCACTTTCCATGACGCGCCTGCCTTTTTTACCAGCACATCCGGCACCACGTATTCGGCGCGGGTATCCTGTACCTGGCTGCCCGGGCGCGGGCGCAGGGACTGTATCAGCGCGATCGCCTGTTCCAGTTGCTGCCGCTCCAGCTTCACCTGTTTCGCCAGGCGCTTGTAATCGTGTGCGGCCAGCAATTCCAGGTGTTGGCCGACCATTGTGCGCGCTTCATCCAGCCAGGGAGTATCATGCGCCAGTTGCGCCAGTTGCAGGCCCAGGCATTCAGCCAGGTCGCGGGCGCCGATGCCGGCCGGTTCGAAGGTTTGAACAAGGTGTAATACTGCCTTTATCTCATCCGCTTCAGCGTCGAAGTCAGCAGCCAGCGTGGCGCGGATTTCTTCCAGGCTCGCGGTCAGGTACCCATCATCATTGATTGCGTCGATCAAGGCGATGGCGATGGCCTTGTCGGTTACGGACAGTGTAACCAGGTCGAGTTGCGACAGCAGGTGGTGTTGAAGACTACGCTGTCCGATGTCCCGGTATTCATCGGAGTAGGTCTCCGCCGTATCGCCGCTCCGGGGATAGTACGTTGCGGCCTCATAGATATCTTCCCAGGCAGTATCGACCGGCAGCTCATCGGGGGTTGCGTCATGCTCGAATGCTTCGGGGTAGTCCGAGCCGTTGACTTCCACAGTGCCGGGTTCTGTGACGTTGCCCTGAACTCCGGCTGTATCCTCTTCGTCCAGTTCCAGCATCATGTTGGAATCCAGCGCTCCCTGGATTTCCAGGTTCAATTCCAGGCTGGACAACTGCAGCATCCGTATGGCCTGCTGCAACTGCGGCGTCATGGTCAAACCATGACTTAATTTGAGTCCCAGCGATTGCTTCATGTCCAAAAGTGTAGCGCAAAAAAGCCGCCTTTGTCCCGTAATGCGGGTTACATCTTGAATTCGAAACCCAGGTAGACGTCCCTCACGGTTTCATTTGCCAGGATTTCATCCGGGGCGCCTTCTGCCAGGATCCTGCCATCATTGACGATATACACGCGGTCACAGGCGCCCAGGGCTTCCCAGACATTGTGATCGGTTATCAGGATTCCAATGCCTTTTTCCCGCAGGTAGCCTGTTATCCGTTGTATGTCGTTTATGGAAATGGGGTCAATACCGGCAAAGGGTTCGTCAAGCAGGAGAAACTGGGGCTCGGTGGCAAGCGCCCTGGCGATCTCCACGCGGCGCCGTTCTCCGCCCGACAGGCTCATGCCCAGGCTGTCACGGAGGTGGGACACATGGAATTCGTGCAACAGCGCCTCTGTTCGCCGCCTGGCTTCCGCCTTGTTCAGGTTCTTGCGCAACTCAAGCACGGCCAGGATGTTTTCCTCTACGGTCAGCTTGCGGAAGATTGATGACTCCTGGGGCAGGTAGCCCAATCCGAGGCGCGCCCGTTTTTCCATGGGCAGCAGGCTGATATCTTTTCCGTCCAGGAAAATTTCGCCACTATCACAGGGAATCAGTCCGACGATCATGTGGAAACTGGTTGTCTTTCCGGCGCCGTTCGGACCCAGCAGCCCGACAATTTCACTGCTGTTGACGGTCAGGCTGATATCGCTCACAACCTGGCGCGAACGGAATGACTTGGAGATGCCCTGTACGGATAAAACGTTCATGCAACTTTACCGGAAAATTACGAACCGGGTTCCTTTTTCTTCTTCAGTATCAATTTTACCCGGCTCTTTTTTTCGGCCGCGGGCGTTGTTGCCGCTTCTTCGCCGTCGGGGCGACTCCATGCCTTCACTCGACTGAGTTCGGTATTGTACTCTATCCTCTCTCCCACAAGAGTCGAGGTGTCCTGTTTCACCCAGGCATCCCGAATTAAAATCACAAGATTTTTCGTCTCATGATACTCCATACGTATTGCTTTAGCCTGGTCGTGCACGCTGCTGTTGTCCGGCAACTGCTTGTAGGTTGCCGGGTTGCCTTCGATGATAATATAGTCCAGTTCATCCCCGCCCTTGCTGTAAACAGTCATGACATCGCCCGTCATGTGGATGGATCCCTGCCGCACGATTACGTTTCCACGGTAAATGCTGACATCATTCATGTCATCGAGTTCCGCCTCGTCGGCCTCTACCTCTATGGGCTGGTCCTTGTCCGTGGAAAGGGCAAATGACGCCAGGCTCCCGAGCAGGCAGAGCAATATGATAAATACGTCAACTGCCCGGCGCGATATTCGCATCACCTGGTCAGGAATCCGGGTTAATGGTGGTTTTTTCATGTTTGATTACTTCCAGTCGGCTCTCGGGTAAATACGCTCGCATGCCGGTCCCGGTGATAACGGCAGTACCTGTGACGATGGTCGCGTAGTTGTCTGTCTCTGCATATTCTTCGTCGAGCAACACCTTCACATGGGAAGTGCTGACTTCCAGCACAGGCTTCCCCGTATCATCGTACTCCCACATTTTTACGATACCGTACAGCAGAATGGTATCATCATCTCCTGCCAGGCGTCCTTTTTCGGCATCAATATACAAAGGAAGTTCATCTTCACGGAATATTTCCATGCGCGGCCTGACCAGTTCGGTGCTGTCATTATGCGGATAGTGAGCGAGATAGTCAGCCGATAACCTGTTCTTGGGTTTGCCGTCCTGGTTCATGGTCAGGGTGGAGAAATCCTCCATGTAATAATCCGGCGCCCGCGCATCGGTTGCCGGCCCGCGGCCGGGCTCTGCGGATAACCAGTTCAACAGCCAGGCGCTGCCGGCGGCGGCGCCGATGAGTAACGCAAGTATCAGTAACCTCTGGACCATGGGCTGGCTAGAGCACTTGCGCGCGCAGCAGGTCGTGCATATTCAGAACGCCTGCCAGTTGTTGATCCTCGTCCAGCACCAGCAAGGCATTGATCCGGTGTTCTTCCATCATCCGCAACGCCTCGGCAGCCAGACAGGTTTCAGCGATAGTCCTCGGGTTTCCTGTCATCACTTCGGCAGTGGCAGTGGTATGCACATCGAAGCCGGCATCCAGCGTCCTGCGCAGGTCACCGTCGGTAAATATACCCGAAACTTCACCCTGTTCATCCAGCACCGCGGTCATGCCCAGCCCTTTTGCGCTCATTTCCAGCAATGTGCGGCTCAATATGGTCTTCTCGTTCACCCTGGGGATATCGTCTCCGGTATGCATGACGTCCCTAACCGATGACAAGCGCCTTCCCAGCGAGCCGCCGGGATGAGAACGGGCAAAATCATCGGCATTGAAGCCCCGGGCCTCGAGCAGTGCGATCGCCAAGGCATCTCCGAGAACCAGGCAGGCCGTGGTGCTGGCCGTGGGAGCCAGGTTCAGCGGGCACGCTTCCCTGGCGACGCTTACGTCCAGGCAGGCTGCAGCGGCCATTCCCAGGGTGGACGCCGGATTGCCCGTCAGCGCAATGAGCGGGATATCCAGGCGTTTAATCACCGGCAGCAGGGTGATGATCTCCGCGGTTTCCCCGGAATTGGACAAGGCGATAACCACGTCGCCCCGGGTGACCATACCCAGGTCGCCATGGCCGGCTTCGGCGGGGTGGACGAAAAAAGACGGGGTGCCCGTACTGGCCAGGGTGGCTGCAATCTTGTGGCCGATGTGGCCCGACTTACCCATGCCCAGGACCACAACCCTTCCCTCGCATGCCAGGACCAGTTGGCAGGCGCCGACAAAATGGCCGTCAATACGCTGCTTGAGGGCGCTTACCGCCTGTCTTTCCGTGTCTATGACCGCGCGCGCAGCCCGCATCAACTGTTGAGGATCAGGATGTTTGCCGGGGCCGGACACTACAGGCAGCCCTGCATAAGCCATTTTTCAAAACCGCTCATATGGAACCTCTGACCTGTTCAGCCCCGGAACAACCAGTACTGGTAACCGGCAAAGCATAGCAACAGTATGGCGCCTTCCACACGGCTGTACCTGTTTTTACCCGAACAAAACACCATCCACGCCATCAACACGGTCAACCCCCCCATAACGGCAAAGTCCCGCAACAGGACTTCTCTGCCGAAGGTATCAGGATAAATAATACACGGTATGCCCAATACCATCAGCATATTAAACATATTGGACCCGATCACGTTGCCGATGGCGATATCCATTTCTTTCCTGGCGACGCTCATCAGGGAAGCGGCAAGTTCCGGCAGGCTGGTTCCGACTGCAATGATAGTCAAACCGATTACCAGGTCGCTGACGCCGAACTCCCTGGCAATATAGACCGCTCCCCGCACCAGCAGTTCAGCGCCCCCCAGTAAAACCGTCAATCCGACAAGCATGAAGATGATGGATTTCGTCAGGCCGGGCGTTCCTTCCTGTTCCCCTTGGGCGAGCGCGGCTGACGCTTCACGCTTTGCCTGTTTGACTATCCAGGCCAGCATCAACGCCAGCGAACCCAGCAACAGCAGGCCGTCAATACGCGTCAGACGCAAGTCGTACATCAACAAAAACGCTATCAGCATCGCCGCCAGCATGATAAAAAACTCCCGGCGCAGGGTCCGCGACTGAACCACTATCGGAGTGATCAGCGCGGTCGCTCCCAGCACCAGGCCGATGTTGGCGATATTGGAGCCCAGGGCGTTCCCAATCGCGATGCGGGTTTTTCCGTCCCACGCCGCCACACCGCCTACAAACACCTCCGGCATGGACGTGGCGATGCCTACTACGATCAAGCCGATGATCAAGGGCGATACTCCCAGCGCCCGCGCAGTTCCCGCGGCGCCGGAAACAAACCGGTCCGCCCCCAGCACCAGCAGGGCCAGACCGCCCAGCGCCGCCATCGTCGCTATCAACATATTCCCGTGTCCTTGAAACCCGGATCGCGCGCCGGGTCACACATCATTAAAATTGAAATGCACGCAGTTTATCACGTCACCCTCCGGCTTGCCTTCCATCGACCCCCCGGGGAGGATACAATGCCTCGTTTAAAATCGCTGGATAACCGGGGTCAGAGTAAATGTCATCGGGAATTCTGCCATGAACCCCGAAAGTCAGGTGACATTTACTCTGAACCCATCAATCCCCCGGAAAAAACGAATGATGAGAGCAATGATTCTGGCAGCGGGGCGGGGCGACAGGATGCGTCCCCTGACTGACAGCCTGCCCAAGCCCATGCTGGAGGTATGCGGCAAACCGTTGTTGCAACACCACGTGGAAGCCCTGGCGCGGGCCGGTTATACCGACCTGGTGATCAACCACGCGCGCTTCGGCGCGCGGATTGAAGCGTGGTTTGCCGATGGCGCTGCATTTGGCGTGAATATCCGTTACTCTGCCGAGGGCGATAACCCGCTGGGGACCGGCGGCGGCATTAAGCGGGCATTGCCGTTGCTTGGCGGCGACCCGTTCCTGGTCGTCAACGGCGATACCTGGACGGATTTTCCCCTGGAAACGCTGGAAACGCCGCTCTCCGGCCAGGCCCGCCTGGTCCTGGTCGCCAATCCGGCGCATCATCCCCGGGGCGATTTTGCCCTGCAGGAAGGCAAGGTTACAGACACCGGGGAACCCAAATACACCTTCAGCGGTATCGGAGTCTATCACCCCGATCTGTTTCGTTCCGTAACGGACCCGGTATTCGCCCTGGCGCCGGTATTGCGCCAGGCCATGGAAAACCGGCAGGTCACGGGAGAACTTTATCGCGGCCGCTGGTTCGATGTAGGCACGCCCGCGCGGCTGGCAGAAATGGAGGACCACCTTAAATAACTGGGGTCAGGGTAAAATTCTCATTATCCCGGTCGATAGCAGGATCGGTGGTGATTTTACTCTGACCCCTGATATTCTCACTCGGACGGCGCGGCAATCTCTGCAAGCCGGTCCTGCGCCAGGCTGGCGGCCGTCGTCCCCGGATATTGCTGAATTATTTCGTCCAGTTGCCGCCTGGCCGCGTCAACCTGGCCCATTTCATGCTGGCAGAACGCGGCCTTCAATGTTGCCTGGACCAGTTTAGGGCTATCGGGATAACGCTGGACCAGTGTACTGTATTCAACCAGCGCCTGGCCGAACCGGCTGTTCACGTAATACGCCTCGGCCAGCCAGAACTGGGCGTTATCGGCGTGTTCACTGCCCGGATAACGCGTCAGGAATTCCCGGAACGCCTTGATCGCAGGGTCGTACAAGGACTGCTTCAACAGCTCGAAGGCTTGCCTGTAAGCGGCCTCGACAAGCTCCGGGTCAACGGCAACCGGCGCTTCGGTGATAATGCCTTCAACCGTTTCCGGCGTTGCCGGTTCCTGTGGCGCAGCCAACGCCTCCCCGGCAACCTCCGGAGCGGTGACAGGCTCCGTACCGGGGACGGACTTAAGCATGCCCCCGCGTGCTGTAGGCGGGGGTCCGTCCCCGGTAATTTGCTCTCCCGCGGCGCTGCCGGTCGCCGGTTCCTGTTCGACCAGTTCCAGGGTCAACGGCGTTTCGGCCTGCTGCCCGCCTGTTACTTCCGCGCCCTGGAACGGCGACAGGGTTTGCAACGGCGGCTCGCCTTCACCGGTCAAAGCTCCCGTTGCGGAGGTCGCCGGGTTTTCCAGGCGCTGTATGCGCCGGTCTATGTCTGTATACAAGTCCCGCTGCCGCTTTTTCAATTGCTCGAGCGCATGGTTCTGCACTTCCATTTCCCCGCGCATGCGATTGATTTCCACCTCCAGGGATTGAAGCTGTTGCACCATCTCCAACAGCCCCTGGTTGGAAAGCGCGCTTTCGATACGTTCGAGGCGTTCCGCAATTGTGACCCCGTTGTCGGCAGCTTCCTGGGCGCTCACTAAGGCAGCCCCTGCCTGCGCGGCGAGCAGCAGGGTAAACGCCAGCCTGTATCGGCTCAATAGACGAACTCCACGCGCCGGTTCAGACTCCAGGCCTGTTCATCATGACCGGCGTCCGCAGGACGCTCCTCACCGTAACTCACGGTCCTGACCTGTTCCGGTGACGCGCCCAGCACAACCAGTTGTTGTTTGACCGCCAGCGCGCGCCGCTCGCCCAGGGCCAGGTTGTATTCGCGGGACCCGCGCTCATCGGCATGCCCCTCCAGGGTGGTGACCACGCCCGGGTTGGCCTGGAGAAATCCGGCATGGGCCTGGATAATCTCCTCGAACTGCGCCAATACGGTACTGCTGTCATAGTCAAAATAGATAATGCGTACTGAGAGCAGGCTTTCCGGGTCGTTCAGCACTGTCATGTCCGTGGCCTGGTCTCCCTCCGCGCCGAATGCCTGTGCCTCGCTGCCGGTTTCCGCACTGGCGGCGCCGTCATCCGCCACGTCTGCGCCGCCGGTCTTGTCTACAACACGGGGGCCCTGATCCTGTTCAGGCGTCGTGGTACAGGCCGCGACAAACAGGCCCAGAAAAAGTAACAGCAGAAATTTCTTAATCATTATCGTTCTCCGGTTTTTATGAATAATAGCAGTTGCGGGGACGGATTTGAAATCCGTCCCCCAGCGCATGTTGACTGATATTCAGTCCGCCGGAAATGGTCCCCATGCCGGTTCCCGCACCTCGCCATCCTGCAAGGCCAGGCGCTGACGCACTTTGCCGTCTGCGGAGACCGCGGCCAGCTCGGAACCGTAGCGGCCGTTGGTGGCGTAGATGATCATGCTGCCGTTAGGAGAGAAACTGGGGGATTCATCCAGCCGGTTATTCGTCAGCACACTCAGGTTGCCGCTCCCCGTGTCCAGATAGGCAATCCGGTACGCGCCGTTACTGCCGTACACCATGGTTATGCCGGCGCCGTCGGGGGAATGGCGCGGCCGCGCAAAATAAGATCCGTCAAAGGTGAGGCGCCGGGGGGCGCCGCCCTGCAGGCCGACCTCGTAGACCTGCGGCGTCCCGCCGCGGTCGGAAGTAAATACGAG
Source organism: Gammaproteobacteria bacterium (assembly GCA_965204045.1). Lineage (GTDB taxonomy): Bacteria > Pseudomonadota > Gammaproteobacteria > Eutrophobiales > Eutrophobiaceae > JAAXHV01. The sequence continues at coordinate 628,378 of CBDBDW010000002.1, read as the reverse complement.
TCTGCCGCCGTCCGGCGACCAGTTCGGTTCCGTGTCAATGGCGCGGTTTCGGGTGATTCGCTGCAGTGCGTTGCCGGCCAGGTGCAGCACGTAGATTTCCGGGTTGCCGTCTTTTGACAGGGTCATGGCCAAGCGTCCGCCATCGGGGGAAAACGCCGGCGCGCTGTTTATCCCCTCGTGGGCGGCCACCTCTTCCCTCCGGCCTGTCCGAATATCCTGTACGAATACCGAGGAACTGTCTCCTTCAAAGGAAACATAGGCGAGGCGCTTTCCGTCCGGCGACCAGGCCGGCGACATCAGCGCCTGGTCCGATTCGAGCAGCACCTGCGGGTTAAACCCGTCGGCGTCGGCGATCTGCAAACTGTGCCGGTCCCGACCGGCCTCATCCTGTTTGACCGTAACGTAAGCGATCCGGGTGTCGAACGCGCCGCGCACGCCGGTGAGTTTTTCGAAGATAATATCGCTGATGCGGTGCGCGATCCGGCGCAACTGTCCGCGCTTGGCCTTGATCCGGAACCCGGTCAACTGGTTTGCCTTGTACACGTCCAGCAACCTGAACTCAACTTCATAGTCCCCGGCTTCCGTATGTTTCAGGTTGCCGATGACGATGTTTTCCATGCGCACCAGTTGCCAGTCACTGAAATTGACATGCGCGAATTCCACCGGACGCTGCGGCATCTCGTTGTCACTCATGGTTGCGAAACGCCCGCTTCTTGACAGGTTGTTGGCAATCGTCCTGTGCAGATCGATCGGTTGCTCGCCGGCCGCGCCGTTCCAGCCGAACGGTATCACGGCGATGGGCAGTATGTTCTCAACGCCGGTGTCGATGACAATTTCCAGTTCATTCTGGGCCTGGGCCCAGGGCACGGCCGGCAATAACAGGGTCAAAAGGCAGACGATGTGTCTCACGCCATCAGTCCTCGGGTTTGAATATGAAGTTGAATTTTCTGAGCCTCAGGCGCTCAAAAACCGCCGGGTCCGAAGGCAACGGCAACGGCGAGGCCTTCTGGACCGCAGTCACGGCCCTCCTGTCGAATACTTCATTGCCGCTGGGTTTATTTATGGTCACGCTGATCACTTCGCCGCCGGGTACTGTCTGTACTGATAATACGCATTCCAGTCCTTTAGGCAAGCCGGTTTTGTTAAAGTTGCCGGCAACCACCCGATAAATTTCCGCAACGATATTCTGCAGGGTTATTTTATCCTGCGCCTGCTGTTCCAGCGCGAGTTGTTTGCGCCGCGCTTCCTCTTCCTCCTTCTTCCTCTTTTCCTCTGCTATCCGTTGCCGCTCCGCTTCCGCCTTACGCTTCTCGTCTTCCAGCCGCTTTCTCTCGGCTTCGGCCTTGCGGTTCTCATCCTCGATACGTTTCAATTCCGCTTCTGCCTCGAGCTTTTCCTGTTTAATGCGATCGCGTTCCGCGGCTATCCTGCGTTCTTCCTCCTTACGCTTCTTCTCGGCCTCACTCTTGCGTTTTTCCTCCTCCTTGCGTTTTTGTTCCGCGGCCTGTTTCTTCTTTTCCTCTTCTTTTCGTTTCTTCTCCACCGCGCTGGCCTGTTGTTCCAGGTCTTTCAGCCTTTTCTCCATGGCCCGCTGCTTTTCCTGTTCCAGTTCCCTGAGCCGTTGCAGTTCCTGCTCCACGGCCTGGTCATCGACCGTCACCGCCTCAACGATGTTTTCCGCCGGTTTGGGCTTGAAAACGGGCGTGCGCTCGGCGTCAAAATTGACGACCAACCCCGTGATCACCACGGCATGCAGCGCCAGGGAATACAGGAACGAACGTAGCGTCAGGAACCCCATGGCGCATCATTGCTCCGGCGGCTCGGTGATCAGTCCGATGCCTTTCACGCCGGCGCCCTGCAGCAGGGCCATGGCCTGCACCACCCGCCCGTAACTGACGCCGGCATCACCTTTTACCAGCACCGGGAGCTTGGGACGGTATTTGACCAATGCGCTTACCCTGTTGACCAGCACTTCGGGCGAGACCGGCTGGTCCTGGTCCTCGCCGTAATTGATGAAAAAGTTCCCGGCCGCATCCACGCTGACGATAACGGGATCGCTGTCGCTGGCAGGCAAGGGTTCCGAAGGCGCCTGGGGCAGGTCGATCTTCACTCCCTGGCTGAGCAGCGGCGCCGTGATCATGAATATGATCAGCAACACCAGCATCACGTCGATATAGGGAACAACGTTTATCTCGGACATGGGACGTTTCCGGATTCGGTGCCGCATGATACTCTCTTCAGCTATGGGCCTGGTGGTGGAGTATGGCGGAGAATTCTTCTATGAATGTGTCATACCGGTTTACCAGCCGCTCCACGTCGTTGGAAAACCGGTTATAGGCTATCACCGCGGGGATTGCGGCAAACAGGCCCATCGCGGTGGCGATCAGGGCCTCCGCAATGCCCGGCGCCACCATGGCTATCGAGGCCTGCTGCACATTCCCCAGCGCGCGGAAGCTGTTCATGATGCCCCAGACCGTACCGAACAGTCCCACGTAGGGACTGGTGGAGCCTACCGAGGCGAGGAATGACAGGTGCGCCTCCAGTTCTTCAACCTCCTTGTTGAGCGCGACCCGCATGGCCCGCTGCGCCCCTTCCATGACGACATCCGGCTCCGCTCCCCTGTTGTTCTGCAGGCGCACAAATTCCCTGAAACCGGCCTCGAACAACAGCTCCATGCCGCCCGCCTCGGCGCGACTTTCGTTGATCTGCTGGTACAGGGGCGTCAACTCTTCCAGCGACCAGAACTGTTCCTCGAAGGCATCCGCTGCGCGCTTGGCCCGGTTCAGCCAGACGCGTTTTTTGAAGATCATCGTCCAGGACATGACGGAAGCGATAACAAGCATGAGCATGACCGCCTGTACCGGGATGCTGGCGTTGGTGATCAGGTGAAAAAAGGACATGTCAGGAGTCATGGGCAAAGTTATCCCTCCGGGCTGATTTGATCGAATAAATCATTTTCAACGACCCGGCTTTTCGGCGCCGGCAGGCCGAAGTGGGTCCAGGCATGCCTGGTCGCCATGCGGCCCCTTGAAGTGCGCACCATAAAGCCCTGCTGTATCAGGTAGGGCTCGATAACGTCTTCTATCGTGTCCTTGACCTCGCCGAGCGCCGCGGCAATGCTGTCAATCCCTACCGGGCCGCCGTCGAATTTCTCGATAATGGCAAGCAGCAATTTGCGGTCCATCATGTCAAACCCGGAGCCGTCGACGTTCAGCATGTCCAGGGCGCGGGATGCGGTGGCTTCACTGATGCTGCCGTCCTCTTTGACTTCGCTGTAGTCGCGCACCCGGCGCAACAGGCGGTTGGCGATACGCGGGGTGCCGCGGGCGCGTGCCGCAATTTCGCGGGCGCCCGCGGGAGCAATAGGCACGTCCAGTATGCCCGCCGACCGGATAACAATATCGGACAGGTCCGCCGCTGAATAAAACTCCAGCCGTTGCACGATGCCGAACCTGTCCCGCAGGGGCGAAGTCAGCAACCCCGCCCGCGTCGTGGCGCCGACCAGCGTGAAGTGGGGGACGTCCAGCTTGATGGCCCGCGCCGCAGGCCCCTCTCCGATCATGATGTCAATCTGGTAATCCTCCATGGCGGGGTAGAGGACCTCTTCCACCACCGGGCTGAGGCGGTGTATCTCGTCGATAAACAACACGTCCCTGGGTTCCAGGTTGGTCAACAGCGCCGCCAGGTCGCCGGGCCGTTCCAGTACGGGCCCCGAGGTCTGGCGCAGGTTCACCCCCAGTTCATTGGCGATAATATGCGCCAGGGTCGTTTTCCCCAACCCGGGAGGACCGAAGATCAGCACGTGGTCCATGGCCTCGGAACGCTTGCTCGCGGCGCCGATGAAAATTTCCATTTGTTCACGCACGACCGGCTGGCCGCGGTAATCACTGAGCCGGCCCGGGCGCAGGGTGCTTTCCACCGCCTCGTCCTCCTTCAGGCCGCGCGCGGAAATGACCGGGCTGGGTTCGCTCATGCGGGACCTCCTGCCGTCACGTCAGGGCGGCCTTCAGGGCGGCGCGGATCAGGGCTTCGCTGTCCATGCCGTCGGCGTTTGCGGCGCGCACCAGGCGGCTGGCTTCCTGGGGCCTGTAGCCCAGGGAAATCATGGCGCCGACCGCCTCGTTGACCGGGTCCGCAGCGCCGGGACGGGGACCGGCCTGTTGCTCGTCCCGCAGCGCGCCGGTATGCCATTCATCCAGGCGGTCGCGCATTTCCACAATGAGTCGTTGCGCGGTCTTCTTGCCGATGCCCGGCAGGCGTTGCAGCCGGGTGTCATCTCCCGTTTCTATGCAAAGGCCGAATTCCGCCGCGCTGATTCCCGACAATATCGCCAGCGCCATTTTGGCGCCGACGCCGTTGACCCTGATGAGGGCGCGGAACAGGTTGCGTTCCTCCTCGCTGCCGAAGCCGTAGAGCGTGTGGGAATCTTCCCGCACCGACAGGTGGGTGAGAATCTCGGCCTCCTCCCCCGCGGCCGGCAACTGGTAGAACGTGTTCATGGACGCCTCCAGTTCATAACCGACCCCGTGGACATCCAGGATCAATCCCGGCGGTTGTTTCTTTACTATCCTGCCGCGCAGCCAACCGATCACTGGGAGTATTCCTGCCGGGCCGTTGCCAGTTCCTTGAGGCGCAATATGTTCTCCCGGGAATGCCCATGGCACAGGGCAACCGCAAGCGCGTCCGCGGCGTCCGCCTGGGGAATGCCGTTCAGGCACAACAGGACCTTGACCATGTACTGTACCTGGGTTTTCTCCGCATGGCCTTTGCCCACGGTGGCCTGCTTCACCTGGTTGGCCGTGTATTCAAAAACCGGCAGGTCGAGCTCGGCGCAGGCTGTGATGGCAGCGCCCCGGGACTGTCCCAGTTTCAACGCGGAATCGGCATTGCGATACATGAACACTTTTTCCACGGCGCACTCGTCCGGTTTGAATTCGCCGATAACCGTGTTGATGCCCCGGAAGATCTGGCGCAGTTTGTCCGACAACTCCCCGGCCTGTGTCGTTACCTGGCCGTGAGTAACATGTACGGCCCGGTTGCCGTCCATGTCGATCAAGCCGTACCCCGTATGCAGGGAGCCGGGGTCAATGCCGAGAATTCGAACCATCGGCGCATCCGGGGACGGATTTCATCAGCACTTTTCCGGGGACGGATTTGAAATCCGTCCCCTGTTCATTCCACGTCCCCTGCTCAATCAAGCCGGGCCAGGACTTCATCGGGAATTTCCCCATTGGAATACACTTTTTGCACGTCGTTCAGGTCTTCCAGCGTATCCAGCAGGCGCATCATGGTCTGCGCGCCGTTCAGGTCCAGCGTCTGGCCGGTCGCGGCGCGCATCGTGATTTCCGCCGCATCCGGCGGGTGACCGGTCTCAACCAGGCTGTCCCTGACGTCAAGAAAATCATCCGGTGTCGTCAACACGTCAACGGAACCGTCGTCATTGCCGGCAACGTCGTCCGCGCCCGCTTCCAGCGCCGCCTCCAGTAATTCGTCCTCATCGGTCCCGGGCGGATAGGAAAGCAGCCCCACCTTGGAAAACAGGTAAGCGACCGAGCCATCGGTTCCGAGGTTGCCGCCGCACTTGGTGAAGGCATGGCGCACTTCGGCGACGGTGCGGTTGCGGTTGTCGGTCATGCAATCGACAATCACCGCGACCCCTCCCGGGCCGTACCCCTCGTAGCGCACTTCCTCCAGGCTGTCGCCGTCGGCGCCGCCCGCGCCCCGCTTCACCGCCCGCTCGATGGTGTCCTTGGGCATGTTGCCGGCCAATGCATTATCGATGGCCGCGCGCAGCCTCGGGTTGCCGTCGGGGTCGGGGCCGCCCAGCCGGGCGGATACCGTGACTTCACGGATAAGCTTGCTGAATAATTTACCCCGCTTGGCGTCCTGTCGGCCCTTGCGATGCTGGATGTTCGCCCACTTGCTGTGTCCTGCCATAATCTCACGCGCCGTAATGTATCGGGGTATTTTGCCACAGAGGGCAGGTGATTTACCACAGGGAACACATACTGCGCGTCCCCTGAAGTTAAGGACCCTCCGGGATTAAGTCAGAGCTTCCTTAATCACGCGTCACTGTTTCCGTATATGACCTGTCCGCGCCGGGCGGCAAACTCGAGCAGCCTTTCAATGGGTATGCGGGAGCGTTCGATGATGTCCCCATCGACAAAAACCTCGTTGGCGCCCGACCTCAGTGTATCCAGCAGTTTCGTGAGGCTGTTCATGGCCATCCACGGGCAATGGCCGCAACTCTTGCAGGCGGCGCCCCGGCCGGCCGTGGGCGCCTCGATGAAGGTCTTGTCCGGGGCGGCCTGTTGCATCTTGTAGAAGATGCCCCGGTCGGTTGCGACGATAAAGGTGTCCGCGTCCAGTTCCTTTGCCGCCTTGATAATGCCTGTGGTGGAACCGACTACGTCGGCCTGGGCGATGACAGGGGCCGGGGACTCCGGGTGTACCAGTACCCTGGCATGGGGGTGTTTTCCCTTCAATTGCGCCAGTTCCCTGCCCTTGAATTCCTCATGGACGATGCAACTGCCCTGCCACAACACCATGTCCGCCCCGGATTGCGCCTGCACGTATTCGCCCAGGTATTTGTCCGGCGCCCAGATGATCTTTTCCCCTTTCTCCGCCAGGTGCCGGACCACGTTCACCGCGCTGCCGGAGGTGACCATCCAGTCGGCGCGCGCCTTGACCGCGGCGCTGGTGTTGGCGTAAACCACCACGATACGGTCCGGATGGCTGTTGCAGAAAGCGTTGAACTCGTCGATGGGACAACCGATGTCCAGGGAGCAGTCCGCGTGCAGGTCCGGCATCAGGACACGCTTTTCGGGGTTCAGGATCTTCGCGGTTTCGCCCATGAAACGCACCCCGCAGACGACCAGGGTCGAGGCGTCGGATTCATGGCCGAAGCGCGCCATGTCCAGGGAATCGGAAACGTGCCCGCCGGTCTCATCAGCCAGCAACTGCAAATCCGGATCGGTGTAGTAATGCGCCACCAGTACCGCATCCTGTTCTTGCAGCAGGTGTTTGATCAGGCGGATATGCTCGTCCCGTTCCTCGCGTGCGAGTTGTTCAACTACCGTCTCAGGCACCTGTTCCGGCGGCAACCTGAAATCCGGGGGTGTAATGGCGCTGTGCATATCAATGGATTATTAATCCTAGTGGATCAATTACCCATAATCAAGGTATTCAGCCACCTGCCATGCCGGGATTACGGGGTCAGGTCGCACAATGCACATGCAGGGGTCTGTAATAGCTTCACATTCATTTTCTTTGCATGTGCATTGTGCGACCTGACCCCGTAATCCCTATCCCATACCGCAGTCGGCCGCGAGAAAATCCAGCAGGGTGCGGTAGAAATCCAGGTAATGCCGGTAGCCCAGGGTGTCGACCGTGTGCGCGGCATCCACCAGTTTCAGGTACTTGTACGGCTTGCCGCGCTTCTCCAGTTCCCGGGCGAACAGGTCGCTGTGCTTGATGGGGACGATCAGGTCGCGGTCACCGTGCACCAGCAGCACGGGCACGTTAACCCCGTCCATGTTCCGTATGGGGGACAGCCCGCCGCGCCATTTCTGGATCACGTCCCGGAACCGGTAATGCCATGTATCCTTCTCAATCAGCTCCATGCTGCTCACCCCGGCTCCCGGGATCGCGCAACGGTAGATATTGGGACTGCGCATGGAACCCACCATCGCCGAGTAGCCGCCGTAGCTCCAGCCGAAGATGGCCATCCTGTCCGGATCCGCGATGCCCTGTTCCACCAGGTAGCGCATGCCGTCGTCCACGTCGTCCTGCATCTTGTAGCCCCACTCTTTGTTGCCGGCGCTGTAATAGTCAAAGCCGAAACCCGTGGAGCCGCGGAAGTTGGGCTGCAGCACGGCGTAACCCCGGGTCGCCAGTAATTGGGGCCACTCGTCCCAGAAGGATGAGTTCCAGTGCAGCGAATCGCGGGATCGCGGGCCACCGTGGGGATGTGCAACAGCCGGATAGGGCGGTTCGCCGGTAGTGGGAAGCGTCAGCACCGCGTTGAGCTTCATGCCGTCCCGGGCCTCGTACCAGATGGACTTGCGCTCGCCCAGTTGTTCCGGACCGATGGGGGATGCCCTGCCCAGGAGCTGGATACGGGATTTGTCCCGCAGCAGGTAGTACCGGCCCGGCTCCCGCGGCCCCATGGAATGGACGATGATGTACTTGTCCTGGGCCGCCCGGTCATGGATCATGTTGAAGTTGCCCGGCGGCAGGGCCGCGTCGATGGACTGTTGCAGGGCCGCGGCGGCCTCGTCGATATAGTGAATGGTGTATGAGTCGCCCACGTACGAAAACCCCACCAGTTGCGGGTCCTCGTCACCATCCACGCACGCCTGCGAGATACAGGCCCTGACAATGTCTCTCGCATCATAGCGGTTGATCGCGAACAACAACTCGGGTTCAGACTGCGGGCGTTCCATATCGAACAGGTAAATGCCCTCCGTATCACGATCTTTTGACCACAATACATAAGCCTGGTTGTAATCCGGCGGTTCGAAGCCCAGGATTTCCACGTAGCGGTCCTCGTCCACGTCCCAGGTCAGCCAGTCGGTCCAGTTACTCCAGCCGCCTTCCTTGCCGGTCCGGATCTGCATGGTGATGGTGTTGTCGTGGCGGTTGGCGCGGCTGCGCACTCGTGCGTTGCCGTCCTTGTCGAACTCGTAGCCGAAATAGTCTGCCGAGAACTTGAACACCGGCTGCGGCCGGCCGTTGTTGATGTTCACCTTGAATACCTCGGTGCCGTTCTCCTCGGCATTGAACCACTCGATCAACACCCAGTCCTCCTCGGATGGAAGACGCGACACCACACGGGGACTGAACAGCCGCTGCACATAAGTCTCGAATGCGAAACGCGTGATGTTGTTCTTGCCGGGCAATTCCACCCAGCGCCCGCCGGCGATCCCTACCGACAGGAGTTTCCAGGCATAGGTCTTGACCTTGCCGGCCGCGCCGATGCCCGCAATGTTGTAACCGATACGCCTTCCCGGCACCTCCACCGGCTGGCGCGTGCGGACCAGCAGGCGCTCGTCATTGGCCCAACCCACACTGACGATGTCCATGTGTTCCGACCCCAACGTGTACGGGTCCTTGTCCAGGCGCGCGGTCTCATAGATGTCCACCACGTAGTTTTGGCCCGCGCCGGGCAGGCGCATGATCACCAGGTGTTCGCCGGAAGGGGACAGGTCCATGTCGAGCGCCAGGGGGCGCATGGCAAACTCTTCCAGGGTCGGCGGTTCCGCCGCCGCGGCCGCGCCCGCAAACAGGAACAGCGCCAGAGAAAGGGGGACAGGTTTCAAACCTGTCCCCAGCCGACTCGGGGGAAAAATAAACCGGTTTCCTTTTCCCATCATCAGAACAGCGAGGAGAGGTTGTAGCTGAACGAGGCAAAAATCCTGCGGTCGAACAGGCTGTAGCCGGCGCCCAGGGGGATATTATAGCCGACAGCCGTTCCGGTGGACGGGCTGAACCCTGCCCACCCCACTACCGGCGGGGACACATCAAATATGTTGCGCACGCCGACGATCAACTGGAAGCGCCGCTTCGGGTCGCGGTAGCGCACCGACAGGTTGTGGAAGAACTTGTCACCAGCGTCAACAACGTTGGTGACGGATTCATCTTCCGGCGATGTGTATATGGGTTCCTCATCGGTGGAACCCACGTAGTCCGTGGTCCAGATGAAGGTGAAATCGCGCCACTGGAAGCGCATGTCCGCCTCGCCGCGCCAGTTCGCATAGGAATGGCGGCCCGCGTAATTGGTCGGTTTCTCATCGCCCAGGCCGTACTGGTACGCCAGCAGGCGCGTGGCCAGGATATCCACGCTGAGGTCGCCGAACGAGAACTCGCGATCCGCGCGCACGGTGATGTCATACCCCAGGGAACGCTCTACCGCGACGTTGATGTACGAGGAGTTGACCCCGCTGAGCTCTCCGTTCCGGTTGCGGCCGCCGACCAGGTCGCATTCCTCGGCGGTAAAGTTCAGGGAATTGTAACAACGGGACAGGATGGTGTCGGCGCCGAGCCGGGAAATGGAGTTTGTGAGGTCGATATCGTAGTAGTCGAAGGCAACGCTCAGGTTAAGGCCCACGGCCGGAAAGCGGCCGGCCAGGTCCGGCGTCAGGATAAATCCCAGGGTCCAGGAGTCAGACGTCTCCGCCTCCAGGTCGGGATTGCCCCCCGATGCGACCCGGATGCTCGAAGCAGGCGCATAGCCGGGAGGAATGATGCCCTGGTTCTCCAGCGCCTCACAGTTCCGGTATTGGTTGCTGGTCGGGTCCAGGTCCCGGGACGGGTCGCGGAACCGGTCACAGGGGTCCGCCCGGGAAGCGGCAAAGCCGGTCACCGGCGCCAGGTTCAGGTGGAACAGCGCCGGCGCGCGGAACGAGGTGCCCAGCGACGAGCGCATGCGCAACACGGGATTGACCGCGTAATTCAACAACAGGCGCCAGGTGGTATCGCTGCCGTAGGAGCTGTAGTGGGTATAGCGCAGGGAGCCGTTCACCGTCAGTTCCTCCGCCACGCTGACGCCGCCCAGCTTGACGCCAGAGAGCAGCGGCGCTTCCACTTCCGTATAGCCTTCCAGCACCCGGTCAGCGCCCGCGGTGACCCCGGACGAGGTGAACCCCCACTGGTTGTCTTCCAACGACGCCGGGGGCGGGCGGTCATTGAGGCTGCGGCGGCGCCAGTCCATGCCCACTACCCCGCGCGCCTCGCCGGCGGGCATCTCAAACAGGCGCCCCTCCATGGAAAACCCCGCGGTCCAGAGATCGTAGCCGGTCTTGAGGGTCTGCCGGTCACGGATATATTCCGCCGCCTCTGCCGGGATCTCGCCGCGCCCCAGGGCGGCTTCGCTGAACAGGTCCAGGGGAACGCAATCCGGGTCGGGGCCTTCGGCCAGGACGCGGCTCACTACCGCGCCTTCAAAATTGGCGCCGTACAGGAGCTGGCCCGGGTCCAGGACGCACTCGAGGTTCCCGGCCGGCCCGCGCGCGGAGGACATGGCCCGCGCCACCTTGTCCTTCAGCCACACGTCGTAGGTCCACTCGCCCCGGTTCCAGGAATAGCCGCCGTCAACCTTCCAGGAGAACTCGCCCAGGTCTCCTTCCAGGCCCAGGCGCAACGCGCCCACGTCGTTCTGCACTTCCGTGACCGGGTCCAGCAGGTTGTAACTCATCACCACCGGCTGGCCGATGCCGCCGATAGCCCCGAACGGGTTGGTCGGGTTGGCGGGGTGGACATAAGGAAAGAGTTGCCGGTGGCCGCGGTTGCTGTTCTCATCCCGGTGCGTGAAATAAAACTCGTAGCTGGCGCTGACCGTCCCCAGCAGGCCGCCCAGGTCGAGGTCCAGCAGCCCGTCGCTGTATGCCTGGATGCGCCGGCGCTCCGGTATCAGGTGCTCCTCGCCCCAGTTGCGGTCGTCCCGGTAGCCTTCTTCCGGCGCCCGTTCTCCATCCCTGTCGCCAAGCTCGCGCCAGGGAAGGCCGGTCCCGGCAAGGTCGGCGCCGGGGTCGCGTACCAGGCTGGTTGCCGGCCCGAGGCCGTACACGTCCACGTAACCGAATACCGAACCGAAGCAGCGGCCGCGCGTGGGCGCAAGTATCGAAGGATGGATTCCTCCGTCGGTCAGCGGGCGCTCATCGCAGAAACTGTATTCCTGTTCGCCCCGTCCCACCGGCCCCAGGCTCGAGAATTCGACCGCGGCGTCGATATAACCGCGATCCCAGGTCTTGCCGAACAATCCGCTTACTGAACCGTAATCGAGTTCATCCTGGTAGTAGCCCTCGAGAATAAAGTCATCGAAGCGTTTCCTGGTGATGATGTTCACCACCCCGGCGATGGCATCGGCGCCGTAGATGGAAGAGGCCCCGTCCTTGAGGATTTCGATCCGGTCGATGGCGACGTCCGGGATCGAGTTCAGGTCAACGCTGTTGACCTGGCCGCGGGTGCCCGCCGGCGTGAAGCGCCGGCCGTTCACCAGGATCAGGGTGCGGCCCGGGTCCAGGCTGCGCAGGCCGAACGTGTTGACGCCGGGGCCGCCGGAGACCACGAAACCGCCAAACGTGTTGTCGATCTGTGCGCCGGAGGCCAGGGCGCTGGTCTGCAGGACCTCCGAGGTATTGGCCATGCCCGCCAGGGCAGCGCCCTCGCTGGTGATGACCGTCACCGGCAAGGCCGACGTGAACGCATCGCGCCGGATGCGCGACCCGGTGACGATGATTTCCTCGGTCGCCCCGGTGGGCGCAGGTTGCGCCGATTCAGCGCCGGCTTCCGTGTCGGGAACCGCCTCTTCAGCCTCGGCGGTTTGTCCGGCGTCCTGTTGCGTTCCCTGCGTTTCATCCTGTTGCCCCGGTTCCTGTTCCGCCTGCTCCGCTGCCTGCGTTGCTTCGCCGCCGCCCTGGTCTGCTGCCGGAGCGGCCTGTGGCATCAGCGCGCCTGCCAGCAGAAAAAATAACACAAATGAACGTAGCGACATGGCCTGGAGGTACCCTGTTATGTCAATTGGAATGCTTCACGAATTATAGACCAGCCTGAGACCTAATTCACGCAACTGCCCGGGAGAGGCGGCCGCGGGGGCGGACGTGAGCAGGCAACTGGCGGTCTGGGTCTTGGGAAAGGCGATGACGTCCCGGATCCCTTTCGCCCCGGCCATGATCATGACGATTCGATCCAGGCCCAGGGCGATGCCGCCGTGGGGCGGGCAGCCATAAGACAGGGCGTCGATCAGGAAACCGAACTTCTCCCGGGCCTGCCCCTCATCGATGCCCAGCAGTTCCAGTGCCTTGAGTTGCATTTCCGGATCATGAATTCGGATCGAGCCGCCGCCCAGTTCCATGCCGTTCAGGACCAGGTCGTATGCCCGCGACAGGCTCTCATGCAGGTCGCCGTCCTGCTCCGACACTTGCGGCGCGGTAAAAGGATGGTGCAGCGAGTCCCAGCGCTGCTCCGCATCGTTATATTCGAATAACGGGAAATCCACTACCCAGAGCGGCGCCCAGTCTCCCTGCAGCAGGCCCAGGTCTTCGGCCAGTGACGCACGCAGGGCGCCGAGCGAGTCGTTGACGGTGCGCGACTTGCCGGCGCCGAAAAAAACAATATCGCCGGTCTGCGCCCCGGTACGCTGCAAAACGGCCTGCACCGATTCCCCCGGCAGGAATTTCAGGATGGGCGATTGCAGTCCGGCTTCGCCCTTCTCCATGTCATTGATCTTGATATAGGCCAGCCCCCTGGCGCCGAACTTTCCAACGTAAGCGGTATAGTCATCGATCTCCTTGCGCGTGAGCGTGTTGCCGCCCGGCAGGCGCAGCGCGGCCACGCGGCCGTTTGCCTGGTTTGCCGGACCGGAAAATACCTTGAATTCCACCTGTTTTACCAGGTCGCCGATTTCGACCAGTTCCAGCGGGTTGCGCAGGTCCGGCCGGTCGGCGCCGTAGCGCTGCATGGCCTCATGGTACGTCATGCGCGGGAACGGGTCTGCCAGTTCAATGCCCTTCACCTGCCTGAACAGGGTGCGGATCATGTCTTCCACCAGGCCGGTGACATCCTCCTCGTCGACAAACGACATTTCCATATCGAGCTGGGTGAATTCCGGCTGCCGGTCCGCGCGCAGGTCCTCGTCGCGAAAACAGCGGACAATCTGGTAGTAGCGATCCATCCCGGACATCATCAGCAGTTGCTTGAACAGTTGCGGCGACTGCGGCAGGGCGAAAAACCCGCCGCGCTGGGTCCGGCTCGGCACCAGGTAATCACGCGCGCCTTCGGGGGTTGCCCTGGTCAGGACGGGGGTCTCAATATCAAGGAAACCGCTCCCGTCAAGGTAATCGCGGATAGCCCGGGTGACCCGGCTGCGCAGTTTGATGTTTTCCTGCATGGCCTCCCGGCGCAGGTCCACGTAGCGGTAACGCAGGCGGATATCATCCTGCACGTTTTCATCGTCCAACTGGAACGGCGGTGTCCTGGCCCTGTTCAGCAATTCCAGGGTGTAGCCCAGCACTTCCACTTCGCCGGTGGGCAGGTTCGGGTTCAGCGTGCCTTCCGGGCGCCGGCGCACCCGGCCGGTCACGCGCACCACGTATTCGTTCCTGAGCGTCTCGGCCACGGCGAATGGTTCGGCCCGGTCGGGATCATAGACCACCTGGGCCAATCCTTCCCGGTCGCGCAAATCAATGAAGATCACGCCGCCATGATCCCGGCGCCGGTGTACCCAGCCGCATAATGCGACTTCCTCGCCGATCATGTCCGCCGTCAATTCTCCGCAATAATGGCTGCGCATGGATCGCCCCTGCTTGCCTGCCAGGTTGCTCGCGGCCGTTCAGGAGCCGGCAGCGCCGGCGCTTTCCTGCAAGAGCCGTTTGATTTTTCCGTCGGGCACGATAACACCCATGGATATGATGAACTTGAACCCGTCTTCCACCGACATGTCCAGCTCTATGATGTCCCGTTGCGGCAGCAGCAGGTTGAACCCTGAAGTGGGGTTGGGCGTGGTCGGCAGGTAAATTGACTGGAGCTGAAGGTCGGTGATGGCGCTGTCCGTATCGAGTTGTTCATTCACCAGGAAGCCGATACACCAGCTGTCCTTGCGCGGATATTCAACCAGCACCACCTTGCGAAACGACTTGCTCTGGGAGGCCAGCAGGGTGGCGGCTATCTGCTTGACACTGTTGTATATATTCCGCACCAGGGGGATTTTTCCCAGCGCCGCCTCCCAGATCAGCACCAGGCGCCGTCCCAGCAGGTTGGCGGCAAACATGCCGGTGAGGATCAGGACGCCGACAGCCAGGACTATGCCGGCGCCCGGTATGCTGAACCCCAGCAATGCTTCCGGCCGGTACTCCGGCGGCAACAGCAGGATGGTGCCGTCAAGAAGGTCAACCACGAATTTGATAGTGACGACGGTGATGATCAGGGGCAGCCATACCAAAAGTCCGGCTATGATGTATTTCCGCAAGGCAGTCATTGTTTTACTCATAATTTTCCAATCCGGGCGCGCAGTGCAGGATAACACATCCAAACTCTCGTGAGCAGGTTTCTACAAAATGGCATGAAATAACCGGGGTCAGAATATGTGCCGGGTTTTATATTCAAGCGCCGGATTTCAAATATACATAACGACATAAATATTGCCGCACTGTTTGTATCGTCATATCGTCATTCCGGGCTTGACCCGGAATCCAGTAGACTACAAAACTCCTTATAAGGAATGTGTTTTGACTGGATTCCGGGTCAAGCCCGGAATAACGAGCGGGGTGTAATGCCTGCCCGGCATGGAGGGTCAGCCGGCGGGAGAAGATGCCGCCGCGCTGCCGCCTGACGGCTGTGTTGCGGACTTCGTTTCCTTGCCGGCGCTGCCGCTATCGGTTTTTGCTTCCTTGTCCTTGCTCTTGTCTTTCTCTTCCGTGGTTTTGGCGCTACCGGATTCACCGGCCTTGTCATCTCCCTCGGCCAGGTTCCTGCGGGATTTCTCATCCTTGAAATCCGTTTCGTACCACCCGCTGCCACTGAGCCGGAAGGCAACCGCAGACACCAGTTTTTTCAGCCCGGGTTGCCCGCACGCCGGACAATCCGTCAGCGGCTGATCGGAGATCTTCTGCAATTTCTCCAGCCTGTGGCCGCAGACATGGCATTCGTATTCGTAAATCGGCAAGACGTTATCCTTTAATGCTATGGAACAGGATGAAAATAATGACGGCCCGGCGGAATTTCAAGTCTTTGGAAAAATTTCCCGGTTTCAGAAACGGTAGGATGCTTCCACTCCCCAGACGCGCGGCGCCCCGACGACACAACGCTGCATGCCTCCGCCGGTAGCGGGATCAACCAAACTCAGCGTGGTAGCCAGGGCCTGGATAAATATCACCTGGCAGTAATCCTGGCCGAACACGTTGTGTACGAAGCCTGAAAATTCCCAGTCGTCGTTCGCGCCGCGCAACCCCAGGCGGGCATTGACGATGTCATAGCCCGGCTGCATTGTCTGCGGCGCCTGGTTGGTATCCGCGCCGACGTTCTGGTCGGAAACATACTGGTATTCACCCCGCACGAACCAGCCCAGGCCGTGAACGGGGATGCGGTCGGACCATTCGGCCACGAGCGACAGTTGCCATTCCGGCGAGAAGTGGTTCCTGTCTCCTGTCAGGTCCCGGGTCGGCAACACCTGCGCGGGGAATCCCAGGAACCTGCTCAACTGGACGGATGTCCGGTACGCGGCGATGTCGGCGGGCAGGCTGGTGGCGTCGGGAAATTTTCCAAAACGGGAATCCAGGTAACTGACTCCGAGAACGGTATAGAGCCGGTCCAGGGGACGCGCCTGGATGTCCAGTTCCATGCCCTGCTGGGTAAGCTCCTCGACGTTCTGCATAAGGAAATTCACGCCGTCGAACCGGCGGTCCTGGAGATCGTCGATCTGCGTATGGAAATAGTTCAGGCTGACCACCGCCCGGTTATCGAACAGCCCGCCCTTGACGCCTATCTCGATATTGTCCACGGTTTCCGTCTCGTACACACGGTCCGCTCCGGCGGCCTCGGCGACGGAGTCGAAACCTTCGGGGTTGAAGCCGCCCGACCGGAAGCCGGTCGCGTAGGTGGCGAACAGCATCATGTTTTCGAGGGGAGAATAACTGATGTTCGCCAGCCAGGTGATCTTTTCCTCGTCGTATTCCAGGTCCGGGTGTTCTTCCGGTATGCGGAAATCGAGGGTGAAGGGATTTTCCGGTGAAGGCGGCAAGGAAATCGGATTGTTGACCAGGCTGAGAAAACTGCCGTCCTTGTTGCTGTCGGTCCAGCGCACCCCGCCGGCCACGCGCAGTTGTTCAGTGACATTGAGCGTCAACTGGCCGTACAGCGCGTAGTTGCTGACTTCCTGCCTGAACCGGGTGACGAGGGCATCCCTTTGCGCTACTTTTGCACAGTCCCTGCTCACGCCGCCGGCAATGGCGTTGGCTGCCTGGAGACTGAAGTTGAAACTGGCAAGATAACTCGCGAACAGGTTGCCGACGAAGGGAGAACAGAAGTCCCGGCCCTGGTCGAAAGACTGGTCTATCCCGTAATCTTCCCGGTAGAAATACGCGCCGGCAACGTATTCGATGAGGCCGCCGGCCGGGGACAGCAACTGAAATTCCTGGGATACGGTTTCCACGTCATAGAACGTGACGCGCCGTATCAGGTCCATGGGAAGCCGTATGACGGATTCATTCAGGGTATCGTTGTACCATTTCCGGTAGCCGGTCAGGGAACGCACGGTATGTTCGCCCAGGCGCCAGTTGATATCGCCGGCAATGCCCCACTGTTCGTCCTCCGCATAATCCCGGTGGTCCTGGTGGACTTTATTATCAAAGCCATTCACGGATTCGGGCACTTCCCCGGTAGGCATCGTGAGGGGATCCGTGGGTGACAGGAAGCTGCGGAGCGCTGCCAGGTATTCCGGCTGCACTGTGTCGGACAGCACTTCAATGACGCCGCCGCCGTTAATTATCCTGGAGAAATCGGCAGTCAGGGTAATGTCAAGGTCCGGGGCAGGTTCAAAAAAGAGCTTGCCGCGCACGCTCCCGTCTTCCCAGGCGCCTACGTCACTGTCGCTGCCGTTTTCGGTGAAACTGTTCTCGCCGAAGCCGTCCCGGTCGGAATACTGAAATGCCACGCGGCCGGCAATGTCGGGCGAGAATGAGCCGCTCAATGCGCCGGCCACCTGCACGTTGTCATAATTTCCGTAACTGGCCCTGATATTTCCGGAAAACTCATCCTCCGGCTTCCTGGTGCGAATGTTCAGCGCCCCCATGGAAGCATTACGCCCGAACAAGGTGCCCTGGGGCCCGCGCAGGACCTCGACAATTTCCAGGTCTGTGAGGGTGCCGATGACCGAAGACGGCCTGGGGATATAGATCCCGTCGACGAACACCGCCACGCCCGGCTCAATGGCGCTGTTGCCCACCGATCCGACCCCGCGCAGGATGATGCGGTTGTTGGCCAGCTGACTGGAGAAGGCCAGACTCAGGCTGGGGGTATATTGGCCGAGTTGCTGCAAGGTGTCGATGCCGGAATCTTCCAGGAATTCCCCGGTAAAGGTTGAGATGGAAATGGGGACATCCTGCAGGGATTGCTCCCGTTTCTGCGCGGTGACGATGATTTCCTCGATAGCCTGTGCGGCGGCCGCGCCGGACGCTGCCAGGAGCACGAATGCCGTCAACGTCAATATCACCGGATTATTGGACGTTCCTGGCGCGGAATTTATCATCTCGCTTTCTCCCCGAGGTAACAATACAATGCTCCGGACTGGTCAGGAACCAGCGTATTTTACCACAGATCGGGCGGGATTTCCTTAACTTTCTGCGCCCGGCCGCTTACTCTTCCGCCTTCATGCCGGTGGTCATGCGCCGCAAGGTATCGTCTTTCAGCCAGAAATGATGGTACAGGGCAGCCAGGATGTGTATTCCCACCAGTACCAGTATCACAATTGGAAAGATTCCATGCAAATCCCCAATCAGTTCATTCAGGGCTTCGTCCTTTTGCATCGGGAGCCCCACCTCGAACAACCCGAAGAACGGAACCTTGTAACCGGCCGTGGCGAACCGGGCCATGCCGTTGAATATCTGGACGAACAACATGAGGTACAACCCGTAATGGACTGTCCTTGAGACAACGTGCTGCCAGACGGGGATATGCGGCATTTTTGTGGGCGTGACGTTCAGCCAGCGCCAGATCAGGCGCGCGCTGAGTACGAACAGCAGCAGCAGGCCAAACGAGGCATGCAGGAGTATCAACTGCAGTTTTTCCTCTCCGCGGGGCAGTTCGGTTGATTGCGCGGCAATCGCCAGCAGCGTGATTACGATGACCAGCACCAGCCAGTGCAGGGTCTTACTGATTGTTCCATACTCTTTTTCGGTGTTTTTGACAGGCATTGACGTTCGTCCCCCTTACAGTGGTGGGTCGTGCAGGAATCGAACCTGCGACCAACTGATTAAAAGTCAGCTGCTCTACCGACTGAGCTAACGACCCGGGAATAACATCGGCGCCCGCAGCGCGGGGCGCCGCGCTCACGACTGTTACATCAGGGGGGGATGATACCGGAGATTTCATTCCCGGTAAATCGGACGGCTTGCGGTCTTCGCTCTTGATTTGAGATTGGAGAGGTCAGAGTAAGAATTTCGCCAGAAATTTTACTCTGGCCCCTGGATTTTATATCACCGTTTGAACGACGTAAGCACCTGGGTGTATTCGCTCGGGTAGAGGTTCGGGATGGCGTATTCCCTGCGGGTCATCTTGACCAGCCCGACACCCGGCGCGTACCACTGGCTCTGCTCGACCTTGATGATCCTGATGCCCAGCATGAGGCGGCGCGGCAGGTCCAGGAAGCCGATTGCATCGATGCGCAGGCAGCGGGGGAAATAGCCGGCGGGCACGTCCACGCTCTCTTCCAGGCTGGTTATGGTGTAATCCAGTTCCAGGTTGCCGCTGATATCGTCCCGGGCGCCTTCCAGGGTTTTCGGCAGGAACAGGTACAACCGCGACCCGGCGCTCCACTCAGCGCCCACGTTCAACGGATACGCGATAACCGGGTCTGCGCCTTCCTGTCCGGGCTTGCCGCGGCTGACCCCGTCCGCTGAAACGGTGAAATAATGTATTGTGCCGCTGGCGTATCTTTTCGGGTAGTAGGTAACGCCATCGACCGTCCTGGCCGGCAGGTTGCGGACGATGGATTTCTGTATCACCGGGACGCGGATGTCAGGGGACGTCCTGCTGATGTCATAGGTCCATTCAGCGCCCGGCGCGGTCGGGAAATAGCCCGTGTCAGGGGAAGAACAGGAGGAGAGGAGCGACAAAACAAGCGCGCCCAGCCAGGGCGCGCAGGGTACGGAATTAGTTCCGCACCTGGTCCCCGGGCAGCGCGTGTATGGGGACGGAATTAATTCCGGTCCCGGTTCCTGCGACCCTCCCCGTTTTCCGTTTGTCCTCACTTTCTCAGTTTCAAATCCCGCTCCAGTTGCAGTTCCTGTTCCAGGAACGCCATCCGGGCCTTGATGCGTTCCGTCTGGTAATAATCCGGGCGGGGGGCGTCCTGGCGTAAAATGTGCCTGAGTTGTTCGATGGCCACCTGGGTCTCCCCGGTCAGGAAATAATATTCCGCGCTGGCAATGCCGGACTCGACCTGGTCGCCCGCTTCCGCCTCGGCGCGGGTCAGGTAATCGAAATACGTAATGTCCGGAGGCTGGAACCTGCCGAACTCCCGCAGTTTGTCGCGGGCCAGGTAGGGCTGCCCGCCCTTCAACAGGGCATTGCTGTAGTTCAGCACCAGCGGGCGATAGTCCGGATACAGTTTTTCCGCTTTTGAGAATATCGAAAACGCCGCATCGTAGTTCCCCTGCCTGACCTCGATGTCCGCCGCGGCAAGCAGGTAGGTGACATTTTCCGGGTCCTTTGCCAGCAGCAGCCGCGCCTGCTCCCGCGCAAGCGCATACTGGCCGTCTTCGGTCAGCGCTATGATGTAGCCGTAACGGTCTGCGTCCCGGCTTTCCTCATGCAGCGCGCCGGCAACCCGGCGGGAAAAAAAAGCCACCGCCTCCCGCGGGTTCGCCTGCGTCCGCGCCACCAGCTTTGCCCGGACCAGGTCAAAGCTCATGCTTTCATTGTAGGGGCCTGTGCCGGAATAGGCCGCCGCCCGCGCCGCGGCGTCGGCAATCCGGCGCGTGGTCAGCGGGTGGGTGCGAAGAAATTCCGGGGCCTGGGCGGAAAACCGCGAGCTTTGCTGCAGTTTCCTGAAAAACCCCGTCATGCCGCTGGGGTTGAAGCCCGATCGCGCCAGCAACTGGATGCCTATGCGGTCCGCTTCCTGCTCGTTGGCGCGGGTGAAATTGATCTGCGCCTGTGCCGAGACGCCCTGCACCGCCATCAGGGCGGCCTGCCCGGCATCGGGGTTCTGGGTCGCAACCAGGATGGCCCCGAGCATGGCAGCCAGTGTCGGGATGCTCATTTTTTTTGACATCTCCACGGACCTTGCCATGTGTTTCTGGGTCACGTGGGCGATTTCATGGGCCACGACACCGGCGAGTTCGCTCTCGTTTTCCGCATTCATGATGATGCCGCTGTTGATCCCGACAATGCCGCCGGGCGCGGCAAACGCATTGATCAAGGGGTCATTGATAACGAAAAAAGTGAATTGCTGTTCGTTGTTGTCACTCTGGGAAACCAGCCGATAGCCGATCGACTCGATATAGGTGTTGATTTCCGGGTCGGACACGAGGTCCGCCTGTTTCCTTACCTGGCTGAGAAATGCCTGGCCCAGGCGCCGCTCAAACTCCGGGCTCAGCAATTCTCCGGTTGAATCGCCGATATCCGGCAGGTCCAGGGTCGTCACGTCGGCCATTGCCGCGGCGCACAGGCATATGGCCGCCAACAGGCCGATTCCGGCCGGTTTCAATCGGAAAAGCTCTGTAATCATGTTATATAGAGTTAACCGGATGTTCCTGGTTCCCGCGGCATAAAGAATTTTTACCACACTTTCAGTCACACCCGGCATTGAGTGTCCAGGTGAGAAGCGAGGCATAAACGTGTAACATATCGCATTTTGGTTATTATTTCATGGCAGGGAGATTTTTTTTCGATGGCTGACGCAAAAAACGCATTTTACGCGCAATCCGGCGGGGTGACCGCGGTTATCAATGCCAGCGCCTGCGGCGTGCTGGAAACCGCGCGCCGGAATCCCGGCAGAATAGCCAACGTCTATGCCGGGCGCAACGGCATCATCGGCGCCCTGACCGAGGACCTGATCGACACCGGGCAGGAAGCGCCCGAAGCCGTTGCGGCGCTCAGGCATACGCCGTCCGGCGCGTTCGGTTCCTGCCGCTACAAGCTCAAGGGGCCGAAAGAAAGCCGGGCCGAATACGAACGCCTGATCGAGGTCTTCAAGGCCCATGACATCGGGTATTTTTTCTATAACGGGGGCGGCGACTCGGCCGACACCTGCCACAAGGTTTCACAACTGTCCGCTGAATGGGGTTTCCCGATACAGGCGATACACATTCCCAAGACGGTTGACAATGACCTGCCCGTCACCGACAACTGCCCCGGGTTCGGTTCGGTGGCCAAGTACGTTGCGGTATCCGTGCGCGAGGCTTCCTACGATGTCAGTTCGATGGCCAGGACATCCACCAAGGTGTTCATTATCGAAGTCATGGGCCGCCATGCCGGCTGGATTGCCGCCGCGGGAGGGCTGGCCGCCGACCGCGACAATGACATTCCGGTGGTGATCCTGTTTCCCGAAGTCCCGTTCGACCAGGAGCGGTTCCTCGCCAGGGTCCGGGACTGTGTCGCGCGGCATGACTACTGTTCCGTCGTCGTGTCCGAAGGCGCGCGCTGGCCTGACGGCCGCTTCCTGGCTGAACAGGGCACGAAAGATGCCTTCGGTCATGCCCAGTTGGGCGGCGCGGCGCCGGTGGTGGCGGCCCTGGTCAAACAGGAACTGGGTTATAAATATCACTGGGCCGTAGCGGACTACCTGCAGCGCTCGGCGCGCCATATCGCCTCGAAGACGGACGTGGACCAGGCCTACGCGCTTGGCAAGGCCGCGGTGGAGTTCGCCCTGGCCGGGAAAAGCGCGATCATGCCGGCGCTTGTGCGCACCTCCGATAACCCTTACCGCTGGGAGATCGGCCGGGCGGACCTTAAGGACGTGGCCAACGTGGAAAAATTCATGCCCGGGGAGTTCATCAGTGCAGACGGTTTCGGCATCACGCCCGCGTGCCGCGCCTACCTGGAGCCGCTGATCCAGGGAGAAGATTATCCGCCTTACCGGAACGGGATGCCCGACTACGTGCGCCTCAGGAATGCGCCGGTGGCAAAAAAAACCGCCACAGAGTTTGAACTCCGCCGCTGAATCTATAAACTTACCGGCTTCGATATTCGACTAACCATTAACAATCACAAGAAAGGAGCACACAATGTCAACATTGGACCTCGCCCTGATCTGCAGTGTCATCGCCATCCTCTATGGCATCATCTCGGTGCGCTGGATACTCGCCCAGCCCGAAGGCAACGAACGCATGCGGGAGATTGCCGCGGCCATCCAGCAGGGGGCCTCCGCCTACCTTAACCGCCAGTATACGACCATCGGCGGTGTCGGCGTCATCCTGTTCATCGTGCTGGGTCTCGTGCTCGACTGGTATACCGGCTTCGGGTTCCTGATCGGCGCCCTGTTCTCCGGCGCCGCGGGATACATCGGCATGAACATCTCCGTGCGCGCCAACCTGCGCACCGCCGAAGCCGCCAACACGGGCATGAATGCGGCATTGACGGTGGCCTTCAGGGGCGGCGCGATCACCGGTCTGCTGGTCGTCGGACTGGGCCTCCTGGGCGTCGCCGGCTACTACGCCTTGCTGCAAAACATGGGCGCGGAAACCGACACCATCCTCCATGCCCTGATCGGCCTGGGTTTCGGCGGCTCCCTCATTTCGATTTTTGCCCGGCTGGGAGGCGGCATCTTCACCAAGGGCGCCGACGTGGGCGCCGACCTGGTCGGCAAGGTGGAGGCCGGCATCCCCGAGGACGACCCGCGCAACCCCGCGGTGATCGCGGACAACGTCGGCGACAACGTCGGCGATTGCGCCGGCATGGCGGCCGACCTGTTCGAAACCTACGCTGTGACCGTGATAGCGACCATGTTGCTGGGCAGCCTGGTGGTGCAGGGAAGTGAAAACGCCGTGCTCTATCCGCTGGCGCTGGGCGGCGCTTCCATCGTCGCCTCCGTGATCGGCTGTTTCTTTGTCAGGTCCGGAGAGGGCGGCACGATTATGGGCGCCCTGTACAAGGGACTGATCGTGGCCGGCATATTGGCCGCCATCCTGTTTTATCCCGTCACGAAGACGATGATGGCGGATATTGCCGGCGTTTCGGCCATGTCTTTATATGTCTGCGCGTTGATCGGACTGGCGCTGACCGCGGCCATGGTATGGATAACCGAATATTACACCGGCACCGACTACGGTCCGGTCAAGCACGTCGCCGCCGCGTCCGAAACCGGCCATGCCACCAACATCATCGCCGGCATCGGCGTGTCCATGAAGGCGACCGCGCTGCCGGTGCTGGCAGTCTGCGCCAGTATCTGGGGCGCTTACGAGCTGTCCGGACTGTATGGCATCGCCATTGCCGCGACGTCCATGCTGTCGATGACCGGCATCATCGTCGCCCTGGACGCGTTCGGACCCATCACCGACAACGCCGGCGGCATTGCCGAAATGGCGGAACTGGATGAGAAAATCCGCAACATCACCGACCCGCTGGACGCCGTGGGCAACACCACCAAGGCCGTTACCAAGGGCTACGCCATCGGCTCTGCCGGACTGGCTGCCCTGGTATTGTTCGGCGACTATACCCATGCCCTGGGTAAGGCCGGCATCCACGTGGAGTTCTCACTCTCCGACCCGCTGGTCATTATCGGCCTGTTCATCGGCGGCCTGGTGCCTTACCTGTTCGGGGCCATGGCCATGGAAGCGGTAGGCCGCGCGGCCGGCTCCGTGGTGCTGGAGGTCCGGCGCCAGTTCCGGGAAATACCGGGAATCATGGAAGGCACGAGTAAGCCGGATTATTCCCGTGCAGTGGACCTGCTGACCAAATCCGCCATCAAGGAAATGATCATTCCTTCCCTGTTGCCGGTGCTGGTGCCGGTGATCGTGGGCAAGGTGCTTGGCCCCGTGGCGCTGGGCGGTCTGTTACTGGGCACCATCGTTACCGGCCTGTTCGTCGCCATTTCCATGACCACGGGCGGCGGCGCCTGGGACAACGCCAAGAAATACATCGAGGACGGCAACCTGGGCGGCAAGGGCTCGGAGGCCCACAAGGCCGCGGTGACCGGCGACACCGTGGGCGACCCCTACAAGGACACCGCGGGCCCGGCAGTCAATCCGCTGATCAAGATCATCAATATCGTTGCGCTGCTGATCGTGCCGCTGATCTGAAACCCGGTTAGTGAACCGTGTCGGTCGCCTCGCTCATTTTGTTTGTTGTCCTTAATGAGCCGCACCAGTTTTCCGCGCTCGATTTATGGGAGAGAGAATGCAATGCGGGCGACGCCGGGGCCTGCGAACGGTTGGAGAATGCGCAGGCCGGGGCCGGGAAACTGGAGCGCCTGGACAGCCTGGCGCAACGCTACGGCGCCCGCGCCGACCGGGGCGAACTGGAAGAGGATGGCATGCCGCGCCTGGACCTCGCCTACTTACAGGTAATGCGGGATTTTATCGAGGCAGAACATGCGGCGGGCATCAAGGAACTGAATTATGACGAGGAAACCGTCAATTATTGCGCGGACCACTTCCATAACTACTGGAGAAACAGAAAACTGTGGTGGCCCACCGATGAGAACGGCGCCCCGAGCTGGACCGACATTTATTACTACATTGTCGACCACTACCACGGCATCTGCCTGAGGCGCTATTTCAACCGGCTCTGACCGGGCTGTTAAGGGAAGCTCCAACTGAATCAGGGGTTTCTTTACCGGTAGCCGGCAAGCAACTGCGCCGTCTCAAACAGGGGCAGCCCCATGATCCCGGAATAGCTGCCCTCTATTCTTGAAATAAATTTCGCGGCGCTGTCCTGGATGCCGTATCCGCCCGCCTTGTCATAGGGCGTTTCGTTGTCGCAATAGGCTTCACCTTCCTCGACAGTGAGTTGTCTGAACCGGACCGTGCTCTCGCTCAGCCTGTAGTCAAGCCGCTCATTGAGGAGCACCACGGCGGTGAGTACCCGGTGCGTCCTGCCGGACAGCGACATGAGCATGTCGACCGCGGCTTGCCGGTGCGGCGGTTTTCCAAGAATCCGGTTATCCAGGACCACTTCCGTGTCCGCGGCGAGTATCGGCCAGGGGTGAGGCGCGACCGCCCTGGCGGCCCCGGCTTTAGCCGCGGCCACGCGCACAACGTAGTCTGCCGCCGGCTCGTTTTCCCCGCGGATTTCTTCTACGTCTGTCCCGATGATCTCGTAACCTGCTCCGATCTGGTCCAGCAACGCCTTTCTCCTGGGCGACCTGGAAGCCAGGTAGATCCGCCGCGACGGTTTGATCATGGAAGAGTGCTTGCCCTGTCGGTTACCGCCCAGAGTTTTTCGAGTTGATAATATTCCCTGGTGTCGGGGTGCATGACATGGGCGATCACGTCACCGAAATCGATCAGTATCCATTCCGCCTGTTGTTGTCCCTCCACGCCGAGCGGCCTGATTTGCCTTGTCTTTGCCGCCTCGATTATCCTGTCCGCAATTGCCTTGACCTGGCGGTCTGAGCGCCCGCTGGCGATGATCATGTAATCCGTCATGGTCGTCAGCGCGCGCACGTCGAGCGTCTGCACGTCCTGGGCTTTCAGGTCTTCCATCGTGTCGGTAATCAGGCGGGCGAAACTGTTCATGAGTATAAATTGTTCTCCTTGATGTAGTTATGGATGCCGGGGGGCAGAATGTTTTCCGTATCCTGTTTTCCGTTCAGCAACGCGCGCGCCTGCGAGGATGAAATGTCCGGGACGCTGACCGCCGCCTTGTGGATACAGCCGCCGGGGCGCGTATGCAGGCTCAGCGGCGAGGCGCAGGCATGCTTGGCATATAAGTCCTGCAAGCGTCGGTCCCGGCGCTGCCCGCCCTGCTGCTTCCTGGCGATGATCACCAGGTGCGCATAATCCGTCAGTTCCTGCCAGCGGCGCCACGTCGGCAGGGTTGTAAAAGCATCCGCTCCCATGATGAAGCAAAGCGATTGTTCCGGCGCGCCGGCGCGCAGCTCGGTCAGGGTGTCGATTGTGTACGATATGCCGCCTCTCCTGAGTTCGACGTCATCGACTGCCAGTTGCGGATACGGTTTCAGCGCCAGTTCCAGCATGGCCAGCCGGTGCTGCGGCGCTGCGACGGCGACGACTTTATGGGGAGGGGTGTTCGCAGGGATGAAGTTGACTCCGTCAAGATCCAGGGCTTCCAGGCATTCGAGCGCAATACGGATATGGCCGATGTGTACCGGATCAAATGCGCCGCCTATCAAACCGATGGGTTTCCCGTTACTCACTCAACCCAGTGTACGGGGTCAGGTCGCACAATGCACACACAAAGAAATTGAAACAACGTTTTAACAGGACCTCTGTGTGTGCATTGTGCGACCTGACCCCGTGCCCTCACTTTCTGATATGGCCATCACCGATAACGATAAACTTCTGCGAAGTCAGCCCCTCGAGACCAACCGGACCCCGGGCGTGAAACTTGTCCGTGCTGATCCCGATTTCCGCGCCCAGGCCGTACTCGTAACCGTCCGCGAAGCGGGTCGAGGCATTCACCATGACCGAGCTTGAATCGACCTCGGCCAGGAAACGCCGGGCGTGATTCACGTTCTCCGTCACTATGGCGTCGGTATGCCGGGAACCGTAATGCCCGATGTGCTCCATCGCCTCGTCAAGACCGCTGACAATCCTCAGCGACATCACCGGCGCCAGGTATTCCGTGAAGTAATCCTCATCGGCAGCGGCCGTTATGCCCGGCAGGATCTGCCTGGAGCGCTGGTCGCCGCGGATCTCCACGCCGGCCTCTTCCAGCATCGGGCCGAGGCGCGCAAGCACCTCCTCCGCTTTCGGTTCCGCCACCAGCAGGCATTCCATCGTGCAACAGGTGCCGTAACGCTGGGTCTTGGCGTTATAGGCGATGGTCACCGCCTTGTCCGCATCCGCATGGCTGTCCACGTAGACATGGCATACCCCGTCCAGGTGCTTGATCACCGGCATCCTGGCTTCCTTGCTGATCCGTTCAATGAGGCCCTTGCCCCCGCGCGGGATGACTACGTCGATATATTCATCGAGGGCCAGCATTTCCCCGACCGCGGCCCGGTCCGTGGTTTCGACGACCTGTACCGCCGTGCCCGGCAGGCCTGCGGACTGCAGGCCGTCGGCAATGCACGCGGCGATGGCGCGGTTGGAATTAATCGCTTCCGAGCCGCCCCTGAGGATCACCGCGTTGCCCGATTTTATGCAGAGACCCGCGGCATCTGCGGTCACGTTGGGCCGGGACTCGTAGATGATTCCCACCACGCCCAGCGGCACCCGCATGCGCCCCACCTGGATCCCGGTCGGGCGGTAATTCATTCCCGAAATTTCCCCGATGGGATCGGCCAGGCCGGCAACCTGCGCCAGGCCGTCGGCCATGGCCTCCAGTCGCGCCGGGGTCAATTCGAGACGGTCCAGCAGCGCGTCTGCCAGCCGGTTTTCCCGCGCCGCAACCAGGTCCGCATGGTTTGCCTCGGATAACTGCGCGCGTTGCGACAGCAACCGTTCGGCGACGGCGTTGAGCGCAGCGTTCCTGGTCCCGGTTTCCGCCCGCGCCATGGCTCGCGCCGCGTCCCGCGCTGAGCGGCCCATAGATCGCATGTAATCACGAATATTCATACTGTCATTGCGTCTTGTCCAGCGTGTAAAGTGTGGGGACGGAATTGAATTCCGTCCCCGTATTGCCACCACGAATCCTGTCTGTCATTGTGTCTTGTCCAGCCTGTAGCCGGCCAGGGTAAACATAAACTTCTCAAGCAGGCGCCAGCCGTCCGCCTCGACTACCCCTTTCAGGGCCTTGTCGACTTCCAGGGCCTCGACCAGCAGCGCCGACAACCGGTCGGGGGTGAAGCGCCGCAACAACATATTGAGGCCTTTCCTGTGCCGCTCCAGCACCCGGTAGGCGCCGAAGACCTGCTCTTTCGGTTTTCCCCGGGCTATTTCATGGGCCATGGCGCCTGCCCGGCGAAACCCCCACATCAGGGCGCCGTAAACGTTAAGCGCCTCGATGCCTTCATTCCTGAGACCCCGCAGCATTCTTGAGACCCGTTCCGGTTCGCCGCGGAACACGTTTTCAATCAGGTCGAACACGTCGTAGCGGGCGCTGTCCACCACCATATTCAGCGCCGCCTCGCCGCCGATTTCCTCCTGGTCCACCAGCAATGCCAGTTTATCAATTTCCTGTTGCGCCGCCAGCAGGTTTCCTTCGACTCGTTGCGCCATCAGCGCGGCGGTTTCCCTGCTAATCCTTTTATCCCGGCGCCGGCAACGGGCCATAATCCAACCCGGCAGTTCGGCGGGTTCAACCGGCCAGACCTGTATGCAGCACCCGCACTGTTCCAGCGCCTTGAACCATTTCGTCTGCTGGGCCTTCCTGTCGATGCGGCCCGAAGTCAACAACAACAGGTTGTCGGGAGAATGGCCCGCCGCGTAGGCGGCCAGGGCCGCGCCGCCTTCCCTGCCCGGCTTGTGGTCGCCCAGCCTGAGCTCGATGATGCGTCTGCTGGAAAACAGGGACAGGTTGGCGCCGGCTTCCTGCAACCGGCCCCAGTCAAACCCGGCATCCATTTCCAGGACGATGCGTTCGTCATGGCCAAGTTCGCGGGCGCGGGCCCGGATCAGGTCGCCCGCCTCCTGCAACTGCAGAGGTTCATCACCGCTGATGTAATAGACCGGCAGGAGTTCGGGCCTGTTCAGGTGCGCCGGGAGTTGCTCTGACTTCAGCCGCATTCAGCCTGTTCTTGCCTCAATTCGCCAGCGTATTCAGGCGCCGTATGATCTGCGCCGCGGCCTGTTCGATCAGTTCTTCCCTGATGGTCTCCTCTTCGGAAAATTTTCCCAGCGCCGCGTCTTCATCAAATGCGTAATCACCGCTGACCCTGATGTCCTGGCCCGCAACCAGGTCTTCCCCGCCGGCTTCGCTGATGCTGATGCGGGCAGTGAATGCGATAAGGTATTCTTCAACCTTGCCGGTTTCGGGGGAAACGCTTGCAACCTGGCGCTCAAATGCCCCGCCGGACATGGTCAACACATAGTCGGCGCCTTTAATTCCGTCCGTAACCCTGACGCCGGATATCGCCAACTGTGACTTCACCGCATCTGCAAGCGGTCCGGCAGCGGCGCTTACGTGGATACTGTAACCGCCCTCGGCCTTGACCTGCGGACTCTGGCCGCGCAGATGATAGCCGCAGCCCTGGACCAGGGCCGCGGCCAGCAGAACAACATGCAGCGCCGCTGTTTTCATGCGCGCAAAGGATACGGCTTTACGCAGGTCGATACAAGGAAAATCAGGCAGTGGCTCACCCGGGCACGACGATGTTGACCAGGCGTTGCGGCACGACGATGACTTTCGCCACGGTTTTGCCGCTGATGTGCCGCTGTACGTTTTCATTGCCCAGGGCACTGGTTTTTATGCTTTCTTCGCTGGCATCGGGCGCGGCAAGAATCTGTGCCCGCTTCTTCCCGTTTACCTGCACCACCAACTGCAGTTCGTCCTCAACCATGGCGCCTGCATCCGCCTGCGGCCAGCCGGCGGCAATGAGCGCGGTTTCCTTTCCCATCGCGCGCCAGATTGCATCGGTGATATGGGGGATAATCGGCGAGAGCAGCAGCACCATGACTTCCAGGCCCTCGCGGCGCACGGCCGCGGCATTGGCGGATTGCTCGTTCATGCGCGACAGCACGTTCAACAACTCCATTACCGCGGCAATGGCGGTATTGAAAGTATAACGGCGGCCGATGTCATCGTTCACCTTGACTATGGTCTGGTGGATTTTGCGGCGCACATCCCGCTGTTCCCGGGTATACGCGGCCGGACCGGCCGGCGCTGCGCGGCAATTGTTGCGGGCGTATTTCCAGAGGCGTTTGAGAAAGCGGTAGGCGCCTTCAATCCCTGAATCCGACCACTCCAGGCTTTGCTCCGGCGGCGCGGCAAACATGATGAACAGGCGCACGGTGTCGGCGCCGTACCTGTCGATGATGTCCTGCGGGTCGATGCCGTTGTTCTTTGATTTCGACATTTTCTCTCGTTTGCCGATGGTTACCGGCAACTTGTCCGAACTGAGCCTTGCCGCGATGATCCGGCCCTTGCCGTCCCGTTCGAATTCCAGGTCCTTGAAATTGTAATACGTCCTGCGGCCGGCCTCCTCCCGGTAGAAGGTTTCTGCGACGACCATGCCCTGTGTCAGCAGGTTTTTAAACGGTTCCCCGTGACGGGTCAGCCCCAGGTCGCGCATGAGCTTCTGAAAAAACCTCGAATACAACAAGTGCAACACGGCGTGTTCTATTCCGCCGACATACTGGTCCACAGGCAGCCAGTACTCGGTCCGCTTATCCAGCATCGCGTCATGGTTGTCCGTGCAACAGAAACGCGCGAAATACCAGGAGGACTCGAAAAACGTATCGAAGGTGTCGGTCTCCCTGCGCGACGGCAACCCGGTTTCAGGGTGGGGGGTGTAAAGAAAATCATCCATTTCGTTCAATGGTGATCGAACACCGGAAAATTCGACATTTTCCG
Source organism: Gammaproteobacteria bacterium (assembly GCA_965204045.1). GTDB lineage: Bacteria > Pseudomonadota > Gammaproteobacteria > Eutrophobiales > Eutrophobiaceae > JAAXHV01. The sequence goes on along the minus strand of CBDBDW010000002.1, from coordinate 597,088 downwards.
GCAACACCACCGGCAGATCATGCGCTGGCAGCGGCGCTGAACCGCCGTTCTCATCCGTAATCACGGGTATGGGGCAACCCCAGTAGCGTTGCCGTGAAATGCCCCAGTCGCGCAAACGGTAGTTGACCTTGCGCCTGCCCGTCCCGGCTCCCTCGAGCCGGTCCGCAATGGCGGCAAATGCCTGTTCGGAGGTCAGGCCGTCGAATTCGCCGGAGTTCTCCAGTTTCCCTTTCTGCACATACGCGCCCTCGTCCAGGGTTATCCCGGCGCCGTCTGCCGGACGGATGACCGGCTTGATCGGAAGATTATGTTTTTTTGCGAATTCCCAGTCGCGCGAGTCATGTCCGGGCACCCCCATCACCGCGCCGGTGCCGTAGCCCATCAGGATGAAGTTGGCCACCCACACCGGCAGGGCTTCCCCGGTAAACGGATGAGTAACGTGTATATCCAGGGGAACGCCCTCTTTCTCCATGGCTTCCAGTTCGGCCTCGGACGTCCCGATGCTGCTGTATTTCCGCACAAATGCTGCGATGTCCGCGCGCCTCTCCGCGGCGGCAACAGCCATGGGATGTTCGAAAGCCACCGCCATGTAACTGACGCCGAACAGGGTATCGGGACGAGTGGTGAACACCGTCAGCTTTTCCGGGCCGCCGGCAATCGGGAAATCAATTTCAACCCCTTCGGAGCGCCCGATCCAGTTGCGCTGCATGGTGCGCACGGAATCGGGCCAGCCATCAAGGTTGTCCAGTTCTTCCAGCAATTCCTCGCTGTAATCGGTAATCTTCAGGAACCATTGCGGTATTTCTTTCCTTTCCACTACTGCGCCGGATCGCCAGCCCCTGCCGTCTATCACCTGTTCGTTGGCCAGTACGGTCTGGTCCACGGGGTCCCAGTTAACCGGGGCGGTTTTCTTGTAAACCAGCCCTTTCCGGTACAGCTCGGTGAAAAACCATTGTTCCCAGCGGTAGTAATCCGGCCTGCACGTGGCGATTTCCCGGTCCCAGTCATAGGCAAACCCCAGTCGCTGCAACTGGGTGCGCATGTAGTCGATATTCTGGTAGGTCCACTTGGCCGGCGCCACGCGGTTTTCTATCGCCGCGTTCTCTGCCGGCAAGCCGAAAGCGTCCCAGCCCATGGGTTGGAGCACGTTCCTGCCCTGCAGGCGCTGGTAGCGGGCTATCACATCGCCTATGGTGTAATTTCTCACGTGGCCGATATGCAGCTTCCCGCTGGGATAGGGAAACATGGACAGGCAATAAAACTTTTCCCGGCCGGGCTCCTCCGTTACCTTGAAGGCGCGTTTCTTTTCCCACGCCGCCTGGACTTCGGTCTCTATTTTCCTGGGCTGGTACGCTATATCCATCTCGAATGAGTCTGTATGCATCAATCGTGGAAGAATACAGCAGAGGGGCCGTAATGAACAGGCCCGAAAGTTGCACAGGGGGGCGGGCCGCCGCTGACTGGATACGGGAGGATGCCTTGAACCCGCCCCCGTCTGTGCGTTCTTTTACTCGGGACTGTCGCCGACCGTCAGCATCTCCCTGTTTTTTTCCACCAGGGTCCGTCCTATGCCCCTGATATTGGTCAGCTCCTGCACGGCCTTGAAACCGCCGTTCTGTTCCCGGTATTCGATGATCCTTTCAGCGAACGATTCGCCGACGCCGCGCAGGCTCATCAATGTTTCCTTGTCTGCCGTATTGATGTCAACCGTCCCGCCGGCAAACAGCGTGACAGGCAGGCAGAGCAACATGGCGGCGGCAAGATTCCTTAATTTTTTCATAATGGTCTCCTTCTGTTTTTCAGTTAAAAGTAATTTTGTCCGTGATCCTCGACCACACTGGACAGTCTATCGGCCGCCCGGCTGCCGGCAAGAAAAAAATCAGCAAAAATGTGAGAAAACTCACAAAATCAGTGATTTTTTTTGCGCTGGGCCTCGCCGGACCCGCAGGTTTGCCTGGACAGCGAACAGATGTTTGCGATATATGCTATACTTTTGCGTCATTCCGGGGAGCGCGATACAATGTTAAAAACCGGTAAAGCAAGCTGTGAACAATTTGTATAAAATACGTCATCCTTTGACGGAGTACTGATTATCCACAGGGAATTAAACGGGAGTCGGCAATAAAATTCTTTTCGGTATGGAGCGTATATTGTTGATTTTTAAGGGGAAAATAGTTTCTTCCCGTTTTGCGTCCGTGCAACAAAAACTACTCTAAATATATGAAGCTTACAATTAACAGAGATATTTTCCTGCCTGCGTTGAACAATCTCAACGGTGTCGTGGAAACCCGCCCAACTCTGGCGGTACTCGCCAATGTTCTGCTGAACGTATCTTCGCAACAACTGCGTCTGACGACGACGGACATGGAGGTCGAATTGTCAGAGGTCATTTCAGGCGAGTTCGGGCAAACCGGCGAAATTACCATACCGGCGAGAAAAATACTGGACATCTGTCGGACACTGCCGGAAGGAGCTGAAATCACGTTATTGGTTGAGGACGAGCGCGTGAATGTTTCATCGGGAAGAAGCCGGTTTTCGCTGTTATCGTTACCTGCGCAGGAGTTTCCCCTCGTTGACCCGGGGGAGGCTGATACCAGGTTCACGCTTCCGCAAAAACAGTTCAAATCGTTACTGGACAGGACGGCGTTCGCCATGGCCAGGCAGGATGTGCGATATTACCTGAACGGCGTATTACTTGAGGCGCAGAATGACAGGTTGCGTGCGGTGGCGACAGACGGACACAGGCTGGCCCTGTGCGATGTAGACATCACAATTCCCGCGGAAGAAAAAAAGCAACTGATCATACCGAGAAAAGGCGTACAGGAACTGGTGCGACTGGTGGGGGAAACGGAAGCAGAAATGGAAGTGGTCATGAGCAGGAACCACATTCGTGTTGTCCTGGACGCCCTGGTCTTTACCAGCAAACTGATAGATGGGAAATACCCTGATTACAACAGGGTAATACCGGAAATTTCGGCGAATCCCGTACTGGCGCAAAGGGAGACGCTGAAAAAGAGCCTCAGCAGGGCGTCCATTCTTTCCAGCGACAAGTACCGGGGAGTAAAAATCTCATTGGAACAGGATAAACTGAGGTCTCTGGTGCACAACCCGGAGCAGGAGCAGGCGGAAGACGAGATTGACGTGGAATATTCGGGAGAAGATATTGAGGTTGGATTTAACGTGAGTTACCTGCTCGATGCGGTCAGCATCGTTCAAACAGACAAGGTAAGGCTTTCGGTTTCGTCCCCGAAGAGCGGCTGTCTGGTGCTGCCCGAGGAAGGAGGAGAGTGTAAGTACATCGTCATGCCGTTGTTGCTGTAGGCGTCAGGCTATATTGTTCAACAGGCGGCCGATGTACATAGAATGGCTGCAAGTCAGAAACGTTCGCAATCTGTCCGGTCAGAGAATTGAGCCGGACCCGGTTCTGAATGTGATTTGCGGACCCAACGGCAGCGGCAAGACAGCGCTGTTGGAAGCGATACATATTCTGGGACGTTGCCGGTCTTTCCGCACTACGGGCATCAACCGCGTTATCAGTTACCAGCAAAAAGAATTACAAATCAGCGCGGGATTGCGATTGCCGGACCGGACGCTGGTGGTAACGGGCGTCGAGCGGAGCAGGACCGCGTTGAACATCCGTTATAACCAACGAACGGTGCGCAAGGTTTCGGAACAGGCAGCGTTAATTCCCGTCATCACTGTCACCCCGGAAAGCCACAGGCTGGTTTCCGGAAGCCCAATTTTCCGCAGACGCTGGTTGGATTGGGCAATGTTTCACGTGAAACCGGACTATATCGAGACCTGGAGGGATTACCATAAGGCCCTGAAAAACCGAAACAGCTTACTGAGGAAGAACAAGGCCGACCAGCTTGGTCCGTGGGAACAAGCCATGTGGCGGGCCGCGAAAGAGTTGACAATTCAACGGACTGCATTCATCAGAGATCTGTCTGATGCAATGGAAACGGCGCTGCGCCAACTCCGTATACCGCAGACCACGCTCGAGTACGATTGTGGCTGGCTGGCGGGTGTTGACCTGGACCGCTACCTGGCGGAGCAGCGCCGGGGGGATATGGAAAGAGGCATGACACGCTACGGACTGCACCGGAGTGATATTACGATTTGTCAGGACGGGAGAGAAATCGGACACTTTTATTCCCGCGGGCAGATCAAGCTATGTATTACGGCGTTATCGCTGGCGCTGGACAGTGTTTTCAGAAACAGGACACAGCGCTCTCCCATTATCCTGGTAGATGATCTGCCGGCGGAACTGGACCATACGGGACAACAGCGAATCATTCAGGCGCTGGCCGGGCAGGGAGGACAGGTGTTTATAACGACAACAGGAAACCTGCCGCAGGTAAATAATTTGCCGATAAAGATGTTTCACGTGGAACAGGGCCAGTTCGCTTCCTGACAAGTTTTTACTCTGACCCCGGCATTTAGCGGGAGCAGCTGCAACATGCCGGTTCATGTTGCAGCGAACAATTGCGGCATGATAAAATGTGTCTTTTCCGAAAGGACAGCGGCGGTGGAAAACAACAACTACGATTCTTCAAAAATCAAGGTATTAAAGGGGCTCGATGCAGTCAAGAAACGCCCCGGTATGTATATCGGGGACACGGATGACGGAACCGGCCTGCATCACATGGTTTTTGAGGTGGTTGATAACAGCATTGATGAAGCCCTGGCCGGCTATTGTTCCGAGATAAAGGTCATTATTCACACCGATGAATCCGTCACGGTCGTCGATAACGGCCGCGGGATTCCGGTTGGGGCGCATGCGGAGGAAGGGATATCCGCGGCCGAAGTGATAATGACCACGCTGCATTCCGGCGGCAAGTTCGACGATAACTCCTACAAGGTATCAGGCGGTCTGCATGGGGTTGGTGTGTCTGTGGTGAATGCGCTGTCCCAGTCGCTGGAAATGACGATATGCCGCGACGGATATATGTTCAAGCAGGAATACGCTGACGGCAAGCCGGTGGCGCCCCTGGAGCGGGCTGAACCTTCGGAACAGACCGGGACAGAAATCCGGTTTCTTCCCAGCAGACAGGTTTTTACCAACGTTGAGTTCCATTATGACATCCTGGCAAAGCGCCTGCGCGAACTGTCGTTCCTCAATTCCGGCGTCAGGATAGAGCTTCGGGACGAGCGCAACGGCAAACGTGACCTGTTTGAATACAAGGGGGGTATCGCTGAATTTGTCAGGCATTTGAACAGGAACAAGACCCCGCTGCATGAGACGGTTATAAATATCGACGCAGAGCGCGACGGGATCATCATCCAGTTGGCCATGCAGTGGAATGATTCCTACCAGGAAAACATTTTCTGTTTCACCAACAATATTCCGCAGCGGGACGGAGGGACGCACCTTGCCGGATTTCGCGGCGCATTGACTCGCAGCCTGAACACGTACATGGATCAAACCGGCGTATCCGCCAGGGCGAAGACCCAGGTAGCGGGGGACGACGTCAGGGAGGGGCTGACGGCGGTGCTTTCCATAAAAATTGCCGACCCCAAATTTTCGTCTCAAACCAAGGATAAGCTGGTCTCGAGCGAGGTTCGGCCGGCGGTGGAATCATCGGTCCTGGAAAAGCTGCAGGAGTTTCTGCTTGAGCGCCCTGTTGAAGCGAAGACCATCTGCGAAAAGATCGTTGATGCCGCCAGGGCGCGCGAGGCGGCGCGAAAAGCGCGGGAGTTGACTCGCAGAAAAACGGCCCTGGATATCGCAGGGTTGCCGGGCAAGCTGGCAGATTGCCAGGAAAAAGACCCATCAGCCTCCGAGTTGTTCCTGGTGGAGGGCGATTCGGCGGGCGGTTCGGCAAAACAGGGAAGGGATCGCCGCTATCAGGCGATTTTACCGTTGAAGGGAAAGATACTGAACGTGGAGAAAGCGCGTTTTGACAAGATGCTTTCGTCCTCGGAGGTGGGCACCTTGATCACGGCCCTGGGCTGTGGAATCGGCAAGGATGAATTTGACGTCAGCAAACTGCGCTACCACCGGGTGATCATCATGACCGATGCGGACGTGGACGGCTCTCATATCCGCACCCTGTTGCTGACGTTTTTTTATCGTCAGATGCCGGAGTTGCTGGAGCGCGGCCATGTCTTTATTGCACAACCGCCGCTGTTCAAAATAAAAAAAGGGAAAAAGGAGCGTTACCTGAAAGATGATATCGAGAAAGAGGCCTACCTGTTGGAGTTGGCCATGGTGGACGCTGAGCTGGAGACAGCTGATGGTGAGCGGGTCGACGAAGCCAGGAAGGAAAAGCTGTGTGCGCTGTACCTGAAAATGAAACAGGAGCGGGAGCGGTTGGCCAGACACTACCACCCGGACGTGGTCAACGCAATCTGCAGCATGCCCCGGCTCAGCGCCGGGGACTGTTCCGACAGGGAGCGCATGGAGGCCTGGTTCAGCGACCTGCGAGAGCGCCTGTCTGCCGGGGATTCGGCCAGCACGCAATACCGCGCCGAGGTGTTTGCGGGGCCGGGGACAAGAGGATATGGCGGGCGCATCGATATAGACGTCCACGGTGTCACCAGCGCCAATATTTTTAACCCGGGCTTCTTCGCGTCATCCGAATATCGACGTCTTCTGGCGCTGGAGGAACAGTTCGGTGATGCCGGCATCATGATCCGGTCCAGGGAAAAGCAATATTCCGGCGGGCCGGTCACAGAAGCCGTTGACTGGCTTCTGGCCGAAGCGAGTCAGGGCCTGCACGTCCAGCGCTACAAAGGCCTGGGCGAGATGAACCCTGAGCAGTTGTGGGAAACGACCATGAACGCCGCCACGCGCAACCTGTACCAGGTGAACATCGAGGATGCCGTCGCAGCAGACGAAGTGTTCACGACCCTTATGGGCGACCAGGTTGAACCGCGCCGGGAATTCATCGAGGCCCATGCCCTGACGGTACAAAATCTCGATACCTGAATGACGTACCGGGGACAGAATGTGTCTGTCCCCAACGTTGATGTTAATGCCTTACTGACTCGGAGGCGTAGCGCGGGCCAGGCACCAGACCTGCACATGTTGTGCGCCGTGATGTTTCAGCAGGCGCGCAAGTTCATCCGCGGTCGCCCCGGTCGTCAGGATGTCGTCCACAACGGCGATGTTTTTGTATCTCATTGTTTTTATTAATGAAAAAGCATCTCTGACATTTTTTTTGCGCTGTTCCTGGCGCAGTTCATACTGGTATGCCGTAAGTTTGTGCCTGCGAAGCAGTTGATCGTCAACAGGCAGAGACAGCCGTTGAGACAGGACGCTCGCAACCTCCCGCGCCTGGTTGTAGCCGCGCCTGCGCAGGCGCTTGTCATGCATCGGTGTCGGAACCAGGCAGTCGGGGACAACCTCCATGTCGCGCTCGATGTTTTCCAGCAGCGGCCGGGACAGGGCATGCGCCAAATCCAGCCGCGCCTGGTATTTCAACCTTTTTATCATCTGGTCCACAGGGTAACGGTACATGCAGCCGGAGAAACAGGAATCGAAAGCCGGCGCGCGCGGAAAACAGCGTGTGCAGCCGGTGGCGACAGCCGCGGGTCCTCCGCAACAGGGGCAACCGCCCGCCGACGGCAGCGGCAATTCGGCGCGGCAGGACCCGCAGAGACGTTCCCCGGATAACCCGGCAGGCGCGCCGCAAAGTATGCACAGGCTCCTGATGAACATGCCGGTTTATTTCAGGCAGTAGTCAGCCCTGACGGGTCGCCGGTGTTGACAAGAGTGGTTCACACGATAACATATTCATCCATGTCGGCTTATGAAACAGCACGGGAGATCGCTCCGTTTACGGCGCCAAGACACGACTGGCGCCTGGATGAGATAGTAACACTTTACCGGCAACCCTTGAATGATTTGTTGTCTCGGGCGCACTCGGTTCACCGCGGCTGTTTCGACCCCAACCGCATACAGCTAAGCACCCTGGTCAATATCAAGAGCGGCGGCTGTCCGGAAGACTGTGCGTATTGTCCGCAGAGCGTCCGTTATAAGACCGGTGTGGACAGCGAAGCGCTGGTGTCCTGTGAGCAGGTGCTGGCCGAGGCGCGCCGCGCCAAGGCATCGGGCGCAAGCCGGTTTTGTATGGGCGCGGCCTGGCGCGGGCCGAAAGAGAAGGATATTGACAGGGTTGCCGAGATGATTTCCGGGGTCAGGGGGCTCGGGCTGGAAACCTGTGTTACCCTGGGGATGCTGAAACCCGGCCAGGCGGAACGCCTGAAAAACGCGGGTCTTGATTACTACAACCACAACCTCGACACATCGGAAAGTTTCTACTCCAGCATCATCAGCACCAGGACCTACCAGGAACGGCTTGATACGCTGCAGCGGGTACGCGACGCCGGGATCAATGTATGCTGCGGCGGAATTATCGGAATGGGAGAGTCGGTCGATGATCGGGCAGCGCTGCTGCAAACGCTGGCATGCCTGCCCCGGCAACCGGAGAGCGTACCCATCAATACCCTGGTCAAGGTGGCCGGCACGCCGTTGGCCGGAGAGGAGGACGCGGACCCCATAGAACTTGTCAGGACTATCGCCTGCGCTCGTATTTTGATGCCCCGGGCGTACGTGCGGCTGTCCGCGGGCAGAACCGGGATGAGCGATTCGACCCAGGCGTTGTGTTTTTATGCCGGCGCCAATTCCATCTTTTACGGAGAGAAACTCCTGACGACCGAAAACCCGCAGTTTTCCAAAGATAAGGCCCTGTTTGCACGGCTGGGCCTGGTCGCCGATACGGATGAAGCCTCAGGGATGGCGCCGGCAGATCAAAATCATTGATGTCCCGCGCCCTGCCGGCCGATCCGTTTTCGTTAGCAAAAGGCCTGGACGGCATCAGGGCCGCGGGCCGGTTCCGGACAAGGCACACCGTCACTTCCGCGCAGGGGGCGGTTCTCCGGGCAGACGGGCGGAACTATATCAACTTTTCCGGCAATGACTACCTTGGTATGGCCAATGACGGCAGGGTGGTTCAGGCGCTGCAGTCTGCCGCGGCCGTTTACGGGGCAGGCAGTGGCGCGTCCCAGCTGATCTGCGGGTACAGCCGGGCTCACGAACGCCTGGAACAGGCGCTTGCGCAGCAACTGGGCCGTTCCCGCGCGGCGCTTTTTTCCAGCGGGTACCTGGCCAATCTTGCGGTTGTAACCACCTTTGCCGCGCGCCGTGAAGATGTGGTTGTGATGGACCGGGAAAACCATGCGTCGCTGATCGACGGCGCGTTGCTGGCCCGTGCAGGGCTGCGCCGCTATCGGCATCTTGACGTGGCGGAGCTGGACAGTATGTGCGGCAACGGCCGCACCCTGGTCGCCACCGACGGGGTATTCAGCATGGACGGCAGCATCGCGCCGTTGCCGGAAATTACCGCAACCTGCGCGCGCCGCGGGGCGCTGCTTGCCGTGGACGACGCGCATGGATTCTGCGTCCTGGGCAAGGACGGCGGCGGCACGCCGGAACATTATTCCCTGGACCAGACGCAGGTTCCCGTGCTGGTGGGCACATTCGGCAAGGCCTGCGGGGTGTCGGGGGCCTTCGTGGCCGGCCCCGATGACGTTATCGAGACCTTGATTCAAACAGGCCGGCCCTACATTTACACGACCGCCATGCCCCCTGCCCTGGCAGCCGCGATCCGCGAGTCACTGGCCATAATCACGCGGGAATCCTGGCGCCGCGAAAAACTGCGCGCCCTGGTTGCCCGGTTTATCCGGGGCGCCCGGGACCTGGGACTGCCGTTGATACCGTCGGAAACACATATTCAGGGATTGCTCGCGGGCAGTGGCGAGGCGGCGGTAAGGACCAGCGACCGGTTGCGCGAAAGGGGGTTCTGGGTGAATGCGATCCGGCCGCCCACGGTTGCAAAAAATACAGAACGGTTGAGGATAACGTTGAGCGCGGGTCACAGTGAAGAACAGGTTGATCGCCTGCTGGACGCCCTGGCGCAGGTCGAGAAGCGGCAACAGCCATGAGCGGCGATCCGTATCGAAGGGACAAGGCTGGAATACGGCGCAATTTTAACCGCGCCGCGGGAAGATACGACCAGGTGGCCGTATTGCAGCAAACCATAGGCGAGCGCCTGCTGGACCGGCTGGACGTGATAAGGCTGAACCCCGGGCGCATACTTGACCTGGGCGCGGGCACCGGACGCCTGTCGGCCAGACTGGCGCAACGCTATGATCTTGCGCAGGTCATACAGCTGGACCTGGCGTTCAATATGCTGAAACGGCCAGGCCGGGCAACCGGCGATGACGGCAGGCCCATGCTGCTTTGTGCCGATGCGGAGAACCTGCCTGTTGCCGGTGAGTGCGCCGGGTTCGCCTTTTCCAATCTTATGTTTCAGTGGCTCTCCCGGCCGGACGAGGCGCTGGAAGAAATTTACAGGTCTCTCCGGGCCGGCGGGTTGTTGCTGTTTTCCACGTTCGGCCCGGATTCCCTGGCGGAATTGCGGGACAGTTGGGCAAGCGTGGACGGCCATGTGCACGTCAACGCATTCGCGGACATGCACGACGTGGGCGACGCCCTGGTGCGAGCCGGTTTTGTCGACCCGGTCATGGAGACGGAGATGTTTACCCTGGTCTATAACGACGGCCTGGCGCTGATGAAGGAACTGAAGCTCCTCGGCGCAACCAACGTGAATGCAGGCAGGCGTAAATCCCTGACCGGCAAGCGTGCGCTGCGGGCCATGCTGGCTGAGTACGAGAAGCGCAGACAGGATGACGGCCTGCCGGCAACGTTTGAGGCGATATATGGCCATGCCTGGGTGCCGGAGAAGAAACAGGGGCGCCGGGAGGACCTGGAGCAGGGTGTTTTTCCCATTTCCTTTTGCTCCCGTACTGATGCCGGCGGCAGGATGTTGGATTTGTCCCCCGGAGCAACATGAGTCACCTGTTTATCACCGGCACCGATACCGAAGTGGGTAAAACCTGGGCAACGCTGGGGATCATGGCGCGTTTTCAGGCCCTGGGGCTGGCAGTCAAAGGCATGAAACCGGTGGCCAGCGGCAGCGAATGGCGCGGCGGCAAATTGAGAAACCCGGATGCGTCCCTGATCCAGGCGCAATCAAGCGGGTCGCCGGCTTATGAGCAGGTTAATCCATACACGTTCGCCGAGCCTGTCGCGCCCCATGTAGCAGCGGACAGGCAGCGCGTCGAAATCGATCTGGACAAGGTCTCCGCAGCGTTTGACGATCTGGACAGGAGCGGCGACCTGGTCGTCGTCGAAGGCATAGGCGGCTGGCGGGTGCCGTTGTCCGATGAGTTACAGACCGAGGACCTGGCCAGGCGGCTGAACCTGTCCGTGGTGCTGGTGGTCGGCCTGCGACTGGGCTGTATCAACCACGCGCTGCTGAGCGCCGAGGCGATACAGGCATCCGGACTGCCCTTCGCCGGCTGGCTGGCGAACTGCATCTGCCCGGATTATGCGGAACAACAGGCGGCGCTGGATTACCTGCGCGCGCACATACCGGCCCCGATGTGGGGATGCATTCCTTATCTGGATAAACTTGACGCGGCAGCCATCGGCGCGGCGATAGACCTGGACGGGTGTGATTTAAAGTGTGGTCAAATCGGCGCATGTATCAAACGTTGTCATTCCGGGCTTGACCCGGAATCCAGTCGATAAACCTTCCTTATATAAGGAATATGTGGTTCACTGGATTCCCGCTTGCGCGGGAATGACGACGGGGAGTTTGACCACACTTTGAATCACGCCCGACCTGGACGGAAGGTTTGCCGGGGAATGGTTCCTGTGATAGTGTTGGTTACTTGACATTGAGTGCTGAGTGTGGATGATTCACGAACTGAAAGTCTCACAGGATCAGCGGCGCACCTTTGTGATTGCGCCCAACCAGTCGATGTCGGGGAGAGAGTTGCTGCTGGTTTTCAGTGGTATAGCGGGCGTTACCCTGGCAATCGGCGGTTACTTCTGGTTGCAGGGGTTCACCCTGGTGTTGCCGTTTTCAGGACTGGAGGTGCTGGCCCTGGGCGCGGCGCTCTACATAACCGCCTGGCGCGGCGGCGCGCGGGAGGTTATAACCATTACCGATGATTCCATTTCTGTGGAAACGGGCCGAAGCAGGCCGGAACAACGCCATGACTTTCAAAGATACTGGACCAAGGTCGTGTTGCGGCGGCCCTGGGTGGCCTGGTATCCGAGCAAGCTGCTGTTGTGTTCCCACGGCAGGGAAATAGAGGTCGGCCGGTTTCTCAATGAAGAAGAACGCAAGGGGCTGGCAAAAATTTTACGATCTGCAATACATCAATATGCCTGATGGTGTGGAGAAACAGAAGAAAACAACAATGACGCCGAGGAAGACTGTATGTCTGCTGGATACATGAAAAAAATCCGGGGAGCGGTGATATCCCTGTTCGTGCTGGCTGCACAGCCGGCCTGGGCTGAGTACGGGCTGAACATGCCGGAAGGCGTGACCCCGCTGAGCCGCAATATTTACGACCTGCACATGTTGATATTCTATATCTGCTGCGTGATTGCGGCAGTGGTTTTCGGCGTCATGTTCTGGTCAATTTTTCGCCACAGGAAGTCCCGGGGCGTAAAAGCGGCCCAGTTCCACCACAATACCACGGTGGAGATCATCTGGACCGCCATCCCGATGCTGATTCTCATCCTGATGGCCGTTCCCGCCACCAAGTCCCTGATACTTATCGAATCCACCGGCGATTCCGACCTGACCATCAAGGTTACGGGCCACCAATGGCGCTGGCATTACCAGTACATCGAAGAGGATTTCGGCTTTTTCAGTTCACTTGCGCCCGAGAGCAACGAGGCCAGGCAACTCAAGTCCGGAATTGACCCCGGCGGGATAGAAAATTACCTGCTCGAAGTGGATAACCCGGTGGTGGTGCCGGTCAATACGAAAATCCGCTTCATGACCACGGCCTCGGACGTCATCCATGCGTGGTGGGTGCCGGCCCTGGGCTGGAAACGGGATTCCATACCCGGGTTCATCAATGAATCCTGGGCCATCATTGAAGAAGAGGGCACGTACCGCGGCCAGTGCGCGGAACTGTGCGGGCGCGACCATGCGTTCATGCCGATTGTCCTGAAGGCCGTCAGCGAAGATGAATACTACGACTGGGCCGGGGATATGATGGTGGCGGTAATGGACGCTGAAGCCGGCGCCGATCGCGAGTGGGCCATGGACGAGCTGATGGAGCGCGGCGAGCAGGTTTACAGCACGTTTTGCGTGGCCTGTCACCAGGTCAACGGCATGGGCATACCCGGCGCCTTCAAGCCCCTGGTCGGCAGTCCGGTTACCACGGGCCCGCTGGACGGGCATATCGATACCGTCATGAACGGCGTGGCCGGCACGGCCATGGCGCCGTTCGGCATGCAACTGAATGATGTGGACGTCGCTTCAGTGATCACCTACGAGCGCAACTCCTGGGGCAATGACCTGGGTGACCTGGTCCAGCCGTCCATGATTGCCGAGAGGCGTTGAAGCGCTGCGAAACCAAGAACAGATATTACGAGGGCAACAGCATGAGTTACGCTGACACACACGAACACCATCACGACGATCACGACCACAAACCGACAGGTCTGGGCCGCTGGCTGTTTTCCACCAACCACAAGGATATCGGCACCATGTACCTGGTGTTCGCCCTGATCATGTTCTTTATCGGCGGCGCCATGGCCATGGTGGTTCGCGCCGAACTGTTCCAGCCGGGAATGCAGTATGTCGACCCGCAGTTTTTCAACGCCATGACTACCATGCACGCGCTGGTCATGATATTCGGCGTGATCATGCCCGCCGGCGTCGGGCTCGCCAACTGGATGGTGCCCATGATGATCGGCGCGCCGGACATGGCGCTGCCGCGCATGAACAATATGAGTTTCTGGATCCTGCCGTTTGCCTTTACCATGCTGCTGGCGACCTTTTTCATGGAAGGCGGCGCGCCGGCAGGCGGCTGGACCATGTATCCGCCCCTGATCACCCAGCTTGGAGACGGGTTTCCGTTCCTGATTTTCACCGTGCATTTTCTCGGTGTCTCTTCCATCATGGGAGCGATCAACATAATCGCCACCATATTCAACATGCGCGCCCCGGGCATGGGCTTCATGCAGTTGCCGCTGTTCGTGTGGACCTGGATTATTACCGCGTTCCTGCTGATTGCGTCCATGCCGGTGCTTGCCGGCGCGGTGACCATGCTGTTGACGGACAAGTATTTCGGCACCAGCTTCTTCATTGCGGCCGGCGGCGGCGACCCGGTCATGTTCCAGCATATCTTCTGGTTCTTCGGCCATCCGGAGGTGTATATCCTGATCCTGCCGGCGTTTGGCATCGTTTCCCAGATCATCCCGACATTTTCCCGCAAGCCGCTGTTCGGGTATGAGTCCATGGTCTACGCCACCGCAGCCATCGCCTTCCTGTCATTTTTTGTCTGGGCGCACCACATGTTCACGGTTGGCATGCCCCTGGCCGGCGAGTTGTTCTTCATGTATGCGACCATGTCCATCGCGGTGCCGACCGGGGTCAAGGTCTTCAACTGGATTGCCACCATGTGGCGCGGCGCCATGACGTTCGAGACCCCGATGCTGTTCGCGCTGTCCTTTGTGTTCCTGTTTTCCATCGGCGGGTTCTCCGGGCTGATGCTGGGGATTACCCCGGCGGACTTCCAGTACCATGACACCTATTTTGTCGTTGCGCATTTTCATTACGTGCTGGTCACCGGCGCTCTGTTTGCGCTGATGGGCGGCGCTTATTTCTGGCTGCCCAAGTGGACCGGCCACATGTATGACGAGAAGCTGGGTCAGCTTCACTTCTGGCTTTCCGTGATCTCGGTCAACGTGCTGTTCTTCCCGCAGCACTTCCTGGGGCTGGCGGGAATGCCGCGTCGTATCCCGGATTACGCCGTGCAGTTTACCGAGTGGAACATGATTTCCAGCGTCGGCGGTTTTGTCTTCGGGATCAGCCAGTTGCTGTTCGTCTGGGTCATCATCAAGTGTATTCGCGAGGGCAAAAAAGCGGACGAACAGGTATGGGAAGGGGCGCGCGGGCTGGAGTGGACGTTGCCGTCGCCACCACCGTTCCATACGTTTACCATCCCGCCCAAAGTGGACGAGGCGACCGCTCACTCATAGCGCATGCGTGTGGACAGGGAACCTGAAAGAGATGACCGCGAGTTTATTGCCCGCCGCAGCAAGGCAAATATACGCCTGGCCATTTGCCTGGCCCTGGTTGCGGCAGCGGTATATTTCGGGTTCATAGTGAGCCACCTGTAGAGCAATGTCCGATAAAAACGTCAACAGGACCGTACGTAAACTGCTTCTCACGGCAGTGTGCATGTTCGCGTTCGGCTATGCCCTGGTGCCGCTCTACCGGGTCTATTGCGATCTTACCGGCCGCGGCACCGCCCGCGTCGCCGAGGCTGATGCCGGTATGGGCGAGGTTGACGCCGGGCGCCTGGTTACGGTGGCGCTGGATACCAATACCAGGGATATTCCCTGGACATTCAAGGCGGAACGGCACAAGACAAAGGTTCGCCCGGGGGAATTGTCCGAGGCAGTGTTCATGGTTGAAAACCGCTCCGGACGGACGGTGACCGGGCGCGCGATACCCAGCGTCTCACCGGCACAGGCGGGCGTGTATATCAGCAAGATGGACTGTTTCTGCTTTGACGAGCAGGTCCTGGCGCCGGGGGAAAGCAGGGAGATGCAGGTCAGGTTCATAGTCGATACAGATTTGCCGGAACGGTTTTCATCGCTGACGCTGTCGTATACCTTCTTTGACGTAGGGGACCGCGCGCCGGCAGGCGCGCAAACGGGGCAAAAGGCCAACTCCTGATAACGAATAACGCTGAAATCTCGAGGAACACACATGTCAAATCCGCAAGATACCTATTTTATCCCTGAACCCAGCAAATGGCCGGTCTTGTTTTCCCTGGCCCTGTTTCTTGCTTTTTGCGGCACAGCATTCATGTTTAACCAGTACCTCGCCACCGGCAACATGCCGGGCTTCGGTTCACACCTGTTGCTGCTGGGATTTGTCGCCGTTTTCTACATGTTTTACGTCTGGTTCAGGGACGTGATTGATGAAAGCCTGAGCGGGGTTTACAACAACCAGGTGGATATCAGTTTCCGTTGGGGCATGGCGTGGTTCATTTTTTCGGAAGTGATGTTCTTCGCCGCGTTTTTTGGCGCCCTGTTCTATGCCCGGGTGTACTCCGTGCCGTGGCTGGGGGGTGAAGGGGCCGGCGCCGCCACCAACGAATTCCTATGGCCGGCCTTTGAAAATGTCTGGCCGCTGTTGGCAACTCCGGACATGACGGTGGATGGGCTGGCCAGTAAATTCACTGAAATCAAGGAAGTCATCCCCGCGTTCGACATCCCCGCGATCAATACCATCATCCTGCTGTCCAGCGGCGCGACCGTGACGTTTGCCCACTGGGCCCTGAAAAAGAACCAGCGCGCCGGGTTGTGCTGGTGGTTGTTTGCCACCGTGTTCCTGGGGTTCCTGTTTGTAATTCTGCAGGCAGGCGAGTATATCCACGCCTACAATGACCTGGGACTGACCCTGAATTCCGGTATCTACGGGTCCACGTTCTTCCTGTTGACCGGCTTTCACGGCTTCCACGTGACCATGGGCGCAACCATGCTGACCGTCATCCTGCTGCGATCCGTCAGCGGGCATTTCACCAGGGAAAACCACTTTGCGTTCGAGGCGGTTGCCTGGTACTGGCACTTTGTCGACGTGGTCTGGCTGGGCCTGTTCATATTTGTTTACTGGTTGTAGGCGATATCCCTGCCGGCGGCAGGGCAATGTTGCCGGGTCGTGATCCCGGGCAGGGAGCTATGGCAGCGTTTCAGGCGGGGCAGAAGGATTGATACCGTGGGGTTTGATCAGGCCGGCCGCGAAACCGATGAACAGCAGGACAAACAGGGCAATGGACAACACGATCCTGAGCGTGAGTGACTTTACGGTTCGGTCACTTTTGCCTTTGTCCCGGATCAGGAAGATCAGTCCTGAAGCCAGGGAGATCAGGATGATTGCCAGTAGTACAACGACAACTATTTTAAATATTGCTGGCCCGCTGAACATGTCAATATCAACTGGAAAGAGTACCAGTATATCCTGTTTCGACTGTTCCCGGTCGCGGTATTTTCGGCCAGGCTGATGCGCCTTTATTTCAATCCGCTGCTTGTACCAAGCCTGGCGGCGCTTGCGGCATTCCTGTTGTTCACCAGGCTGGGGTTCTGGCAACTGGACCGCGCAGAAGAGAAGCTGGCATTGCAGACCGGTTATCATAATCACATCAGCGCAGCGCCTGTCGACCTGGGACAGGCCGTTCTGCATCGGAGCCAGGCTGACCGGATGCACTGGAGGCGGTGCATACTGGATGGTCATTACGACACGCACAAGGCGTTCCTGCTGGATAACCGGGTATATCGAGGCGCGGTGGGCTACCAGGTCTTCTCCCGTTTCGTGCTGGAGGACGGCGCCTCCGTGCTGGTTGATCGCGGCTGGGCGCCGGCCCCTGAAACCAGGAGCGAAGCGCCCCAAATCGACTTCGTTGCGGGGCGCCTGTCCCTGGCCGGCGTCGCCAAGCCGGTCCCGGTCGGGGGAATAAAGCTGGCGCCTGACGTGCCTGAAAGCATGAGCGAGAACCTGGTCCGGGTTCAACGCATCGAACTGGCGCAAATCGCCGCGCTGACCGGCTGGACACTGCTTCCTTACGTGGTGCGCCTGGACCCTGACGCGGCGGGGGGGCTGGTCTGGAACGGCACAGAGCCCGGTTTCAACAGGGAAAGGCACCTGGGTTATGCCTTTCAATGGTTTGCCCTGGCGGCAACAGTGCTGGTCATTTACGTTGTCCTGTGCATGAAACAACAGCGGCGGGGAGGCGCTGCTGATCCATGAAATCGCGGAATCAGGCAATTCTGATTATATTGTTCGCGGTGTTTGCGCTGCCGCCGCTGTTGTCCTGGTACGCGTTCAATTACACCGACCTGGGGAAACAACGAAGCACTGGCGAACACGGTACGCTGATTGCCCCGCCCCGCCCGCTGCCAGCCTGGGACCTGGTCGACCAGGGAGGGACGGCTGCCCCCCTGCGCGGTAAATGGACCCTGCTATACCCGTTGAACGGAAACTGCCGGGAGGACTGTCTTCGGAACCTGTACCGAATGCGCCAGTTGCGCCTGGCTGCGGGCAAAAACGCCGGCCGGATCCAACGCGCCGTGCTGGTTGTGAACGGGGACCGCAACGCCGTGACGGTAGAGCAATGGCAGGACTATCCCGGCCAGTTGCTGCTGTTCCCGGAAAATATGGATGGCGACGCGTTGAGGTCCCTGTTCGCGCTTTCCGCCGGAGACCGGCCGTTTGCCGGGGAACGGCTTTACCTGATCGATCCGCTGGGCAACCTGATGATGAGTTATGCCCGGATTGCTGACCCGAAGGGCATCATCAAGGATTTGAGCCGCCTGCTGAAGTATTCCCGAACAGGATGAGAAAGAGTACCAGCTTTCTGAATCTTTCTGTCACCTCTTTTCTGCTGGCATTCTGCGTGATTATTCTGGGGGCGTACGTACGCCTGTCCGACGCGGGCCTGGGTTGCCCCGACTGGCCCGGCTGTTACGGGGAACTGTTCGTTACGGAAGAGACCCGGGTCAGCGCCGCGCAGCAGGCAAGCGGGTCCCGGCCGTTTGACATGGATAAGGCGCTCAAGGAAATGATCCACCGTTATGCAGCCGGGATACTGGGCATCCTGGTTCTCCTGATGACGATAATCTCCTGGCGCTCGCGCCACGATGAAAAAATCTCCTGCAGTATCCTGCTGGGCCTGGTTGCGCTGCAGGCGCTGCTGGGGATGTGGACCGTGACGGAATTGCTCAAGCCCATTATCGTCGCCGCGCACCTGCTGGGAGGCATGCTCATACTGGGCCTGCTCTACTGGATTATTCTCGGGCAATTGCCGCGTCCGGCACAGTCCCGGGCACACCCGCGCACAGGAAGGCTGGCGCTGGCGGCGCTTGCCGTTCTTGCCCTACAGATGTTCACGGGCGGCTGGACCAGCGCCAATTATGCCGCGCTGGCGTGCCCGGAGTTTCCCACCTGCCGGGACGGATCATACTGGCCGGAGACGGATTTCAGGGAGGCGTTTACTGTCTGGCATGGAGGGCGAATTGATTATGAGGGAGGAATACTGGATGCGCCGGCGCGTACGGCGATTCACCTGACGCATCGCCTGGGCGCCGGGCTGACGCTACTGGTTGTCCTCAGCGCGGCGCTTTGCGCCATGTTCCGGGCCGGGAGGCCTGCGCGCCTGACGGCAGCCTTTCTGCTGTTTGTGTTGTCACTGCAGGTCACACTGGGAGTCGCCAACGTGTTGTTGCGGTTGCCGTTGCCTGTTGCCGTTGCGCACAATTCCGTTGCTGCGCTGCTGATGTTATCATTATTGAGCTTATATTGGCATGCGCGGGCCGGCGGGGATTGAAACGGCAATGACGATGAAAATTGCTGTATGGCGGGATTATCTCGCACTATGCAAACCGAAAATTGTTTGCCTGATCGTGTTTACCGCGCTGGTGGGCATGTTGCTGGCTGCGCCCGGCATGGTGGCGCTTCCCCTGCTTGTATGCGCAACCCTGGGCATCGGTCTTGCGGCAGCGTCTGCAGCAGCAATAAACCACATTGTCGACCAGGAAATTGACGGGGTTATGGCGCGCACGCTGAAACGGCCCTTGCCGAAAGGCAACCTTTCTGCGCGGGAGGCAATGGTTTTCGCCGCCGTCCTCTGTGTCATCTCCATGACGATCCTGAGTATTTACGTGAACGCACTGACCGCGTTCCTGACGTTCGTCTCGCTGATTGGTTATGGCGTGATCTATTCCATGTTCCTGAAACGCGCCACGCCGCAGAACATCGTGATCGGCGGGGCCGCGGGCGCGGCGCCGCCGGTACTCGGCTGGACTGCCGTGAGCAACAGCCTGGACCCCCACGCGTTGTTGTTGTTCCTGATCATTTTTGCCTGGACGCCGCCACATTTCTGGGCGCTGGCAATAGCCCGGCGCAAGGACTACGAGGATGCAGATATTCCCATGTTGCCGGTAACCCATGGACTTGATTTCACCCGCCTGCACATCCTGTTATACACCCTGCTGCTGTTCATTGTTTCCTTGTTGCCGTTCCTGACGGGCATGAGCGGGGTAGCTTACCTGTTCGGCGCGCTGACGCTGGGCGCCGGGTTTATCTATTTTACCGTCAAGCTTCTGCGGTCGGCGGAAGAGGCTACGGCGATGCGCACCTTCAGTTATTCCATATGGTATTTGATGGGCCTGTTTGCCGTCCTGCTGGTGGACCACTATATCCCTGCGATCGCGCGGCTGGCGCTGCAGTAAGGAAGTGTAGCAGGGGACGGAATTGAATTCCGTCCCCAGGTCAGTCAGAACTCCGTCCCCGGCTTAATCAGCGAAAGCGAGACGCAGTTTTTTCATTGCGTTCGCTTCCAGTTGCCGGATGCGCTCCGCGGAGACACCGAATTCCTCCGCCAGGGCGTGAAGCGTCACCTTGTCTTCGTTCAACCAGCGCTGCCGGATGATTTCCCGGCTGCGATCATCGAGAGTGAGTAATGCCGATGCCAGGTTTTGACGGTTGGTCTGATCCGTCTGCTCCATGGCCAGTTGTTGTTCCGGGGAAGCGCGGCCGTCTGCCAGGTAACCGGCCGGAATGAAGCTGTCGTTTTCCGAATCATCTGCGACCGGGCCGTCGTACGATGCGTCGTTGGCATTCAGGCGTTTTTCCATTTCCATCACGTCGGCAGCGCTGACACCCAGATCCCTGGCGACAGCGTTTACCTCGTCCTGGTTCATCCAGCCCAGCCGCTTTTTGCTGGAGCGCAGGTTAAAGAACAGCTTGCGCTGAGCCTTGGTCGTAGCGACCTTGACAATGCGCCAGTTACGCAGGATGAATTCGTGGATTTCAGCGCGGATCCAGTGTACCGCAAAAGAAACCAGGCGCACGCCCATCTCGGGATCAAAACGTTTCACGGCCTTCATCAGGCCGATATTTCCTTCCTGGATCAGGTCCGCCTGGGGCAGTCCGTAGCCGCGGTAGCCGCGTGCGACCCGGACCACAAAACGCAGGTGAGACATCACCAGTTGTCGTGCGGCCTCAAGATCATGCAACTCATGCAGGCGCCGCGCCAGTGACCGTTCTTCCTCGGCGCTGAGCATCGGAATTTCGTTCACCGCATGAATATATGCTTCTATGGAGCCGGCAGGCAGCGCCGGCTGCAATGCTGTAATGTTATTCATGAAACACCTCCACAGAGAAACAAACCACAAAATCTCCGGTTATCAAGCCTGGGGAAGCCCTGATTTGATCAGAGGCTCCCTGATTTCCCCACATATTAGCACTCTTTTTAATAGAGTGCTAATATTTTTTCAAGTTCCATGGATAGGGATGTGTAACCCATTGTTTTTGCGTGGTTTGCTATGTAAATTTGGGGACAGAATTTGTCTGTCCCCGGCGTGACTATATCGGATCGATCGAGCGCAGGTGGCGTTTTACGGAAAGCCAGGATCCTGCCAGGCCCAGACCTGCTCCGATGAGCGCCAGGCCCAGGACCTCCCCGGCGCTGAGGGTAGCCAGAAAAAACCGGCTGCCGTATAGATCTGCCAGCCGGGCAACCGGACCTTGCAGCAACGTCATGGAGACTTCAAGCATCAGCCAGGCAAGCATGCTGCCGGCAATGCCATGGAGCATGCCCGAATACAGGAACGGCCGGGCAATGAACGCATCGGTCGCGCCGAACAACTTGTGGACCTCAATTTCCTGCCGGCGGTTGTGTACGGACATGCGGATAGTATTGCCGATCACGAGCAGCACGGCGCCGGCGAACAGGGCTGCAGCAATCATCACCCCGCGCTGAAACACCTCGATAATCTGGTGTAACCGCTGCGCCCACTGCCAGTCATACCGGCCGAAGTCCACTTCCGGAAGCGAATTCAGTTCCGACAGCAATGTACTGTCACCGGGAGACGCGGCGGATACGGATTGCGGACTGACGACCAGCACGAACGGCAACGGGTTCCTGCCGAGGGCATCCAGGGCTTCGGCAAACCCGGAGTTCTGTTTATATTCGGCCAGGGCGTCTTCAGGGTTTATCACATCAACTTCGATGATGTCTGGGCGGGCGCGCAGTCTGTCAGCCAGCGCAATAACCCGCTCTTCTTCAATACCAGGAGGCAGGAACAGGGATATGTGGGAGGCAACGTCCAGGTGTGAGGTAACCCGTTGCGCGTTTTCCAGCAGCGCATAAAAGCCTGCCGGAAGAGCCAGGGAGATTCCGATGACGGAAATACTTATCAGCCCGCCCGCCGGCTTCCTGTAAAGCTGTCCAAGGCTGGAAAAAAAGGCGCGGGCATGCTGCAGCAACCAATGACTGAAACGGCCGTGGCGCGCAGGAGCCGCTTTATTTCTGCTGCGCTGCTGTTTCATTCCTGCCGGCATAGTCCTCTTTCCAACTAGTCCGTCTCGGGGAGCAGGCAGCCCCCCTGGAGGACGATCACTTTTTTGTTCATTTTATTTATCGTGCCAAGATCGTGGCTTGCAATAAGCACGGTGACTCCCACCTGGTTGAACATCTCGAACAGTTTCATCGTTTCCCAGGACAGGGCCGGATCAAGGTTTCCGGTAGGCTCATCTCCCAGCAACAGGGCGGGCCTGTGAACGACAGCCCTGGCAATGCCTACGCGCTGTTGTTCTCCCGTGGACAGCGCGCCGGGCAGAAGTTTTTCCTGCGCCAGCAGGCCGACCTTTTCCAGGACGGCGTGAGTGCGTTTCTTTATGTCCTGGTAACGGTAGCCTGCAATGGTCAGCGGCAAGGCGACGTTGTCAAAGACGGAGCGCTCATTCAACAACCGGTGTTCCTGGAACATGAAGCCGATATTGCGCCGGTACAGCGGGATACGGCGGCGCGGGAGCCGCGCCAGGTTTTGGCCGTTGACGACTACCTGGCCGCGGTTATGCCGCTCGGCGAGAGCCAGAAGGCGCAGGAGGGTCGTTTTGCCGGCGCCGGAATGGCCGGTCAGGTAAACCATTTCGCCTTGATCTATTTTCAGGTTGATGTTTTTCAGGATGTCCTTGCCCCCGTGGTATCGCATGTATACGTCGGTAAAGCTGATCATGCCGGGGCTTCCAGCAGCGCCCGCACAAAATCATCCGCATTGAACGGCTGGAGATCATCCAGTGTTTCACCGACGCCGATATAGCGGATTGGCAAGGACAATTGTTGCGCCAGGGCAAAAATCACGCCTCCTTTTGCCGTCCCGTCAAGCTTGGTCAATACCACGCCCGTTACCGGCACAGCCTGCATGAACTGGCGCGCCTGCACGATGGCATTCATGCCGGTGCCGGCATCGACAACCAGCAGGGTTTCCACCTGTATCAATGGATCAAACTTATGGATAATCCGGTGAATCTTCTTCAGCTCTTCCATCAGGTTGGCCTTGTTATGCAAACGGCCGGCGGTATCTGCGATCACGACGTCCGACCCCCGGGCCTCGGCTGCCTGCAGGGCGTTATACAGCACCGCGGCGGCGTCCGCGCCCGGCTGTTGGGCTATGACCGGCGCGTTGACGCGGTCCCCCCAGTGTTGAATCTGGTCAATGGCGGCAGCCCTGAAGGTGTCGCCGGCGGCAAGCAATACCGAGTGGCCGTCCTGTTGCAGGAGTTGAGTCAATTTGGCTATGGTGGTCGTTTTGCCGACGCCGTTGACGCCCACAACCAGGATGACGAATGGTTTTTTTTCCGGAACGTCCAGCGGTTGTCCGGTACCGCCGAGCAGGGACACCAGGGTTTCGCGCAGGGCGGACAATACGTCAGTCTGCCCGGTTGCGTCCCGTTTGAAGGCGCTCTCAAGGTCTGCCAGTATCCCGGCTGTCGTCTCCACACCGACATCTGCGCTGATCAGTTGCAATTCCAGTTCCTCAAGCAGCGTTTTATCAATTTCCGATCTTGCCTTGAACAATTCCGCGTTTGCGCCAAGCAGGCGGGCGCGGGTCTTTTCCAGCCCTCGAGCCAGCCGGCGAAAAAAACTTCTTCCCGGCCCGCTGTGTTCAGGGGTAATCATAGATGGAACAGTATACCTGTATCGGATAACATAGTAAGCATGACGGGATTGACGACAGGGTTTTTCCATACAGCAGGCAAATGTCTTTTAGCCTGTTGCCTGTTGCCGTTTGCCTGGTCTCCGGTCCGGTCCGAAGTCTATGAATACAACCTTGAAAACGGCCTGAAACTGCTGGTAAAGGAGGACCGCCGGGCGCCGGTGGTGGTGTCACAGCTCTGGTACCGGATCGGGTCGAGTTATGAGCATGACGGGATAACCGGCATATCCCACGCCCTGGAACACATGATGTTTCAGGGGACGGAAAACCATCCCGGTGGGGAGTTCTCCAGGATCATTGCGGAAAACGGCGGCAATGAAAATGCGTTTACCGGCAAGGATTACACCGCGTATTTTCAGACGCTGGAAAAATCCCGGCTGGAAGTCAGCTTCAGACTGGAAGCGGACCGGATGCGCAACCTGCTGTTGTCGGACCAGGAATTCAAAAAGGAAATTGAGGTGGTGAAAGAAGAGCGGCGGCTGCGCACGGAGGACAACCCTGTTTCATACCTGTATGAAACCGCATTGGCCACGGCGTACCAGACCTCGACCTATCGCCACCCGATCGTAGGCTGGATGGCGGACCTTGAGGCGATGCGCGTCGAGGACCTGCGGGCATGGTATGACCGCTGGTATGCGCCGAACAATGCCATCCTGGTGGTGGTGGGAGACGTTGACCATAAAGCGGTTCACCGCCTCGCGCAGAAACATTTCGGCCCGATCAGGGCGCGCGCGCCGGATCCGGCGCGGGCGATGCCGGACGTTCCGCAGCGGGGACTTAAACGGGTTACGGTAAAGCGCCCCGCAGAATTGCCGCACCTGCTTATGGCATATAAAACCCCGGTATTGCGCGCTGAAGCCGAGGCGCCCGCATCCTGGGAACCCTATGCGCTCGAGGTGCTGGCCGGAGTGCTGGACGGCGGCTACAGCGCGAGGCTGGAAACCCGCCTGGTGCGGGAACAGGAAGTGACGGCCAGCGTCAGCGCATCCTATGACCTGACCGGCCGGCTGGATGGTTTATTCATTATCCAGGCGGCGCCCGCAAGAGGAAAGACTGTCGCCGACGTGGAACGGGCAGTGAGGGAACAGCTGGAAGACCTGAAACATGGAGAAATCAGTGCGCAAGAACTGGCGCGGGTGAAGGCACAGGTAGTTTCAGGTGATGTCTATGAACGCGATTCCATGTTTTACCAGGCCATGGTCCTGGGGGCGTTGGAGACCGAGGGGCTGCCCTGGCGCCTGGTTGATGAGTACGTTCCGCAAATTCAGTCCATCGATGCCGAACAGGTGAAGCAGGTGGCGAACAGGTATTTCCGGGACGACGGGTTGACGGTTGCCGTACTCGAACCGCTGCCCAAAGAGAGGGGGAAGAATCCCCGGCAACAGGCGGGCAGCGTCGGCGGCGCGGAATGATAAGCGGATGAACACAGTGAACATGATGAGTTCGGCGCTTTCTCCGGGGCATTGTGTTGCGCAATGCAGCACACGCCGCCGCGTAATCCTGGCCGTAGCGACGGCGCTGTTTCTGTTTTGTGCGCAGACCGTCCGGGCGGCGCCCACTATCCTGAACTGGCAGACCGCGTCGGAGAGCCCGGTCTGGTTTGTCGAGTCCAGGGAATTGCCCATGGTTGATGTGCGCCTGATATTTGATGCGGGAGCGGCGCGGGAGCCTGCCGGCAGGAACGGACTGGCAGCGCTGGTAAACAGTTTGCTGGACGAAGGCGCCGGCGGGTTGGACGCCACCGGAATCAGTTTTGAGTTCGAGCGGCTGGGGGCGCGGTACAGCGCTGCCTCGGGTTACGATTTTGCCTCCGTGAGCCTGCGGTCATTGTCGGACCCGGCATTGCTGGGGCCGGCGCTGCAGAACCTGCGCAGGGTCATTACGGAGCCGGCATTTCCCATGAAGGCGGTGGAAAGACAGAAACAACGATTGCTGATCGCCATCGAGCGCAAACAGCAATCGCCGGCTGAAATAGCCCGGGACGCATACCAGGCTGCAATATACCGGGACCATCCTTATGCATACCCCAGCGACGGCACGCGGGAAAGTGTTGCGAAACTGGGCCGCGGGGACATAGTGAATTTCCACCGCGACTACTACAGCGCCCGCAACCTCCGGCTGGTTATCGTCGGTGACCTGGACAGGGAACAGGCCGCGGCGCTGGCTGAAGATTTGACGGGGGGGCTGGAACAGGGGCAGGCGCCGGGACCGTTGCCGGCTGTTGACCGACTGGCGCAGGGGGAGACGATACGTATCGAACATCCATCTTCACAGGTGCATATACTGCTCGGGCAGCCCGGCCTCAAACGCGGCGACCCTGATTATTTTCCTTTGTACGTAGGCAACCATATACTGGGCGGAGGCGGTTTTGTCTCGCGCCTGTACGAGGAAATCCGGGAAAAACGCGGCCTTTCATACGGCGCCTACAGCTATTTTACGCCACGGCGCGAGGCGGGGCCGTTCACGGCCAGCCTGCAGACCCGGGGCGGGCAGGAAGAGCAGGCCTTGCAGGTCATGCGCGAGACCATCCGCTCGTTTATCGAGCAGGGGCCGACCCCGGAAGAACTGGAAGCGGCAAAAAACAACATCAGCGGCGGTTTCCCCCTGCGCCTGGACAGCAACAGTAATATTCTCGGCTATATTGCCATGATTGCGTTCTATGGGTTGCCGCCGGATTACCTGGATACGTTTGTCGAAAAGGTCAATGCGGTGAAACTTGAACAAGTCCGGGAGGCCTTCCGGCGCCGCCTGCAACCGGAACGGTTTGTAACCGTCATGGTCGGGCCGGTCTCCGGGGACAGCGGCGACAGATGAACTGATGGGGTCAGAGCAATCGCTCTGACCCCATCAGTCGGGGACGGAATTATATATAACGACGTTCGCCATTCCTGCGAAGGCAGGAATCCAGTGAACAAACATTCCTTATAAGGAGTTTAATTGTCTACTGGATTCCTGCCTTCGCAAATGACGAACCTGGCGCTATTTACGACGTTACGTATAATTCCGTCCCTGGCAGGGTTCAAAGGGCACTGGTATGAGCAGCACGGGAAAAATCAGGATCATTGGCGGGGAGTGGCGCGGCCGCAAGTTGAACGTAGCGGACCAGCCCGGCTTGCGTCCGACTCCCGACCGGGTCCGGGAAACCCTGTTCAACTGGCTGGCCGGTTCGATCGGCGGCGCGCGCTGCCTTGACCTGTTTGCCGGGACCGGCGCGCTGGGGTTTGAAGCATTGTCCCGCGGCGCCCGCTGCGCGGTCATGGTTGAGGAGAACAAACAACTGGCGCGGCGACTGCAGGCCAGCAGGGCGGCCCTGGCTGCCGCAAACGCCGAGATCTTCCAGGCAGAGGCCTGCGCCTGGCTGGGAGAACCGCGCGCCCCTTTTGATGTCGTCTTTCTGGACCCCCCATTCCACCGGGATTACGTGAAAAAAGCTTGTGCCCTGCTGGTAAACAGGGGACACTTGGCGCCTTCGGCATACGTCTATACGGAAACTGAGCGAGGTGTTCCGTCACCGGCGCCGGGATTGAAAGAACTGAAACAGGCGCGGGCGGGCCAGGTTGAGTACAGGCTGTATCAATATTACAGGAGCAATATGAATGAAGTTGACGGCAATATATCCGGGAACGTTTGATCCGATCACCAACGGCCATACGGACATCCTCGAACGCGCCGCGCGCATGTTTGACAACGTGATCGTCGCGATTGCGGCAAGCACCGGCAAATCCACGACGTTTTCAACGGCAGAGCGGGTTGCCCTGGCCGGGGAGGCCCTGGCCCACGTCGGCAACGTGGAGGTCGCGAGTTTTTCCGGCCTCATGACGGCGTATGCCAAGCAGCGCGGGGCCCGGGTCATCGTGCGCGGGTTGCGCGCCGTGTCCGATTTCGAATACGAGTTCCAGATGGCGAGTATGAACCGGCAGTTATACAGCCAGGCGGAAACCGTGTTCCTGACGCCGGCCGAACACCTGAGTTATATATCATCCAGCCTGGTGCGGGAGATTGCCGCACTGGGCGGCGACGTAACCCGCTTTGTCCATGACGCGGTCAATACGGCGCTACACGAAAAGTTTTCCGGCTGAGGTGCGCCACCCACCATGATAGACAGAAATGACACCCCTGTTCGCCATTCCTGCGAAGGCAGGAATCCAGTGAAATCTCTTGTCCCGCAGGGACTCCTTGCAACAACAAGACGGGTTATTGTCTGGCTGCTCATCACCCTGCTTCCCACCCTTGCCCCGGCCCAGGCCGAAAACGCGCCGGCCCATGCCGTTGCCAGCGCCCACCCCCTGGCGACCGCGGCGGGAGTGGAGATTTTACAGGAGGGCGGGAACGCGTTTGATGCGGCGGTTGCGGTCAGCGCCGCGCTGGGCGTGGTTGAGCCGTTCAGTTCCGGCTTCGGCGGCGGCGGCTTCTGGCTGGTCCACCGCGCCGCCGACGGCAAGCAGGTGATGATAGACGGCAGGGAAACCGCGCCGGCCCTGGCGCACGCGCGGATGTATCTCGACGCACAGGGCAACGTGGTCAGGGACGCCTCGTTGAAAGGCCCGCTGGCCGCGGGAATCCCGGGCATGCCTGCAGGCCTGGTCCATCTTGCCGAGGAGTACGGTCGCCTGCCGCTGCGCCAATCCCTGGCGCCGGCAATCCGTTATGCCGAACAGGGGTTCAAGGTAACGTCCCGCTACCACCGCCTGTCCGCCTATGTCGCCGATACATTACGGCAATACCCGGCTGCAGCCGGGATCTTCCTGCAGGACGGCAAGCCGCCGCGCATCGGTCACCTGGTCCGGCAGGAAGCGCTGGCGAAAACCATTGAAGCCATCGCGGAGAAAGGCCTGGATGGTTTTTACAAGGGTCCGATTGCGGAACGGATGGTGCGGGAAGCGCGCAAACACGGGGGGACCTGGAGTCTGGATGACCTCAGCGAGTACCGGATAGTGGAACGGGAACCGATAGTCGTCAACTACCGGGACGTGCGCATTGTTTCTGCGCCGCCGCCTTCGTCGGGAGGCATTGTCATGGCGCAGGCCCTGCGCATGCTGGAACAGTTCGACATGGCCGCCATGAGCAGCGTGCAGCGCAAACATCACATCATTGAAGCCATGCGCCGCGGCTTCCGCGACCGAGCGGTATTCTTGGGTGACCCGGACTTTGTGGATGTTCCGGTTGACCGGCTGCTTGACGAGTCCTACCTGGAAGGCCTGGCGCTGACGATTGATCCGGCACAGGCAACCCCCAGCGATATCCTCGGCAACGGCCCGTTACTGTCACAGACCGGGACCCAGACCACCCATTTTTCCATACTGGACAAGGAAGGGAACCGCGCGGCCGGGACCTTGAGCGTCAACACCCTGTTCGGCGCATGCTTTGTGGCGGAAGGAACCGGGGTGCTGTTCAATAATGAGATGGATGACTTCTCCGCGAAGCGCAATACCCCCAATGCCTACGGCCTGATCGGCGATGAAGCCAACGCGATTGCGCCGGGCAAGCGCCCGTTATCCAGCATGACTCCCACGTTTCTGGAGACACCGGACCGGGTCGGGATTGTCGGCACGCCCGGCGGCAGCCGCATCATCAGCATGGTGATGCTGGCGGCGCTGGATTTTGCCGACGGCGGGTTACCCCAATCCTGGGTCAGCCTGCGGCGCTTCCACCACCAGTACCAACCGGACCAGGTCCAGTTCGAACTGCACGGCCTGACGGAATTCGAACGGCAGCGCCTGGCCGGAATGGGCCATGAGTTGAGGGAGATCTCCCGCCGTTACGGCAACATGCAGGCGATTTTATGGGACAAGACGGAAGACAGGGTGTACAGCGCCAGCGACCCCAGGGGTGAAGGCCAGGCCGTCATTGTCGAATAATTTCAGAGCGCCGGGGACGGACCCCCGCCTACAACATGCGGGGGCATGCTTAAGTCCGTCCCCACTCTTTCCACCGGCACGGCGAATCCCACCCGTCAGTCCGGACCTGACCCCCGTTCGTCACTCCCGGCTGCTCCCCTTCGTCATTCCGGGCTTGACCCGGAATCCAGTCAATTGACACGCCGCCCAACGGGCGACACATTATCATCGCTGGCATTGCGCACAATAATAGGTTGAACGCTGCCCCTGGCGAATCTGCCTGATGCTGCCGGGGCAGTTCCTGCAGGGTTCCCCGGCGCGATCATAGACGTCCAGTTCCAGCCTGAAGTAACCGGGCGCGCCGTCCCCGCCGACAAAATCCCGTAACGTGGTGCCGCCTTTCGCCAGCGCCGCGTTCAGCACGTCCCTGATGGCGCCGACCAGCGCATCATAGCGCGCCAGTGAGATATTGCCTGCCTTGCGCAGGGGATGGATGCCGCTCCTGAACAAGGCCTCGCTGGCGTAGATGTTGCCTACGCCGACAACGGTACGGCTGTCCATGATGAAACTCTTGACGGCTTGTGTCCTGTTCCGGGACAGGTCATACAGGTAGGGGGCGCTGAAATCCTGACCCAGCGGTTCCGGACCCAGGCGCCGCAACAGGTGGTGTTTCAGTGGGTCCTGGCGGGTCCAGTGGATGGAGCCGAAACGCCGCGGGTCGCGCAGGCGCAGGCAAGCGCCATCGCCAAAAATAATATCGACATGGTCGTGTTTATCTGCCGGAGTTGACGGGTCAAGGATGCGCAGGCTGCCGGACATGCCCAGGTGCAGGATGACGCAGCCGTGCTCCAGGTAAAACAGCAGGTATTTCGCGCGCCGCCCCACAGCCGTGACCCGGCTGCCGACGAGTTCCTGCTCCAGACCTGTCGGAATCGGCCAGCGCAACTGCCGTTGCCGGATTGCAACGGCAAGAACGGGTTTGTTGAGGACGTGGGGAGAGATGCCCCGACGAGTGGTTTCAACCTCGGGTAATTCCGGCATTACGTATAAAAACCCATCTAACCTTCACAAACCTGATTATTTCCATCTTGAAAGCAATGGGAAAATCTGGTAAAATGCGAGCTTGTTCCTGATGTCAAATCACTCGAACGAATTTATAACACCGTATGATGTTGCTGAGGAGACCATCATGAAAAAATCCAGTATGTTCAGTCATTTCATTATAACATTCCTTGCCGTTTCACCCATCACCCTGCAACCTGTTGCCCATGCCCAGCAAGCGGAAGCGACAGTGATTGAAGAGATCGTCATCATCGGCAGCCGGCGCCAGGACGGGCGTTCGCAGACCGAGTCATTGGTGCCGGTGGATGTGTTCAGCGGTGAGGATCTGTCCAACATGGGTTCCACCGATATGGACCAGGCGTTGTCCAACCTGATCCCGTCCTACAAGGTTGACACCCAAGCTATCAACGATGCGGCCACCCTGGTGCGCCCGGCCACCTTGCGCGGCCTGCCGCCGGATTCCACCCTGGTGCTGGTGAACGGCAAACGCCGCCACCGGGCGGCTGTTATTACCTTCCTGGGCAACGGCGTAGCGGACGGCTCGCAAGGCCCGGACGTGTCCGTCATCCCCTCGATTGCGCTGAAGCGGGTGGAAGTGCTGCGTGACGGTGCCGCCGCCCAGTACGGCTCCGACGCCATCGCCGGGGTGATCAACTTTGAACTGAAGGACGACGCCGAAGGCGGCGCGGTCGAAGCGCGCTGGGGCCAGCACTATGAAGGCGACGGCGACGGTTTCAACTTCGCCGGCAACATCGGCCTGCCCATGAGCAGCAACGGCTTTCTCAACCTCAGCATGGAATACAAGGAAGCCGACCCCACCAGCCGAGCGCTCCAGCGCACAGATGCCCTAGATCTGGTGCGTGCGGGCAACACGTATATTGAAGACCCCAGCTATGAGAGCGTATTCCACCCGACCGTGATGGTCTGGGGCGCGCCAGAGTTCGAATACGACTACAAGTTCTTTGGCAACATGGGCATCGACCTGAGCGACAGTTTCGAGGCTTACGGTTACGGCAACTACGCCAAGCGTAAGGTTGAGGGGGGGTTCTACTTTCGTAACCCACACACTCGCGGTGGCGTATTTGCCGGCCCGGCCCATGAGTATGACAGAGAAACGGATACAGTCGGCCCCCGCTTGCTACAAGACGAAGGCGAAACACCAGAACAGTTTGAAGAGAGAGTAAAAGCACGAATAGAGGCTGGAACCGCGGTTGACGACACCGTCCTTGTGGCAGACATCGATGGTCTACGTATGGGCGATGAATGCCCAGGAATACTAATTGAAAAGCATGCCGCCAGAGAGAAGGATCTTATTAGATTGGATGCAGCAGGCGACAACTGCCAATCTTTCATCACGCGCTTTCCCGGCGGTTTTGTGCCCCGTTTCGGTGGCGTGATGGAGGACTACAGTTTTGCTTTCGGCGTACGCGGTGAGTTGGGCAATGACTGGAACGTGGACCTGAGCGGAGTGTATGGCCGCCATGAAGCCGATTTCTTCATGCGCCACACGCTGAACACACACCTATTGGCCATCATGTCGCTGGGTGATATCCCCACCGACTACAGCCCTGGCACCTATACGGAAACGGATTACGCCATCAACTTGGACGTGACGAAGCTCTTGGATCTGCCGCTGTTCGCCTCGCCAGTGAACGTGGCCTTTGGCGCAGAACATCGACAGGAGGAGTTTAAAATTACCCGGGGGGGTGAGAATTCTTGGTTCGTGGATCAGAGGGAGGGTGGTCTCGGAGATCAAGGCTTCGGGCCCGGCTCTAACGGATTTGTCGGCTTCAGTCCGAAGAATGAAGGTACTTGGTCGCGCAACAGCTATGCCGGTTATATTGACGTTGAGGCTGATCTGACTGACCGCATCGTACTAGGGGCCGCGGGACGCTATGAAGATCACAGGGGCGTTGGCGACACTTGGGATTTCAAGATCAGTGCCCGCGCCCAGGTGACGGACGCGCTGGCCCTGCGCGGCGCAGTAAGTACCGGTTTCCGGGCGCCGACGGTGGGTCAGGCCAATGTCCGGAACGTGACTACCGCCTTCACCGATGGCAAGCTAGCCGATGAGGGTACTTTCCCCCCTACTGATGAAGTCTCAAGGGTATTGGGGGCGACGCCGCTGACACCGGAGGAATCAACCAACTTTACTATCGGCGCGGTGTTCAACGTGGGCGATCTGGACGTGACCATAGACTACTTCAATATCGATGTGAACAGCCGCATTGCACGAAGCAGCCGCATTCAGCCTGATGCTCTGACAGAAGCACAGAAACGAGGTTTGGCGAGTGAAGGATTTAACCCTGATAACTCGGCGGGGATACGCTTCTTTACCAATGAGTTCGATACTACCACCCAAGGCATCGATATCGTCGCTACCCTGCCGTTTGAGATGGCCGGTGGCAATTCCGGTCTCAGCTTCGCCGGTAACTGGACCGAGACGGAGGTAGACAAGCACGATCCCAAAGTGATCATCGCAAAACGCGTAATCCAGTTGGAGCAGAACAATCCTGAGTTCCGTTTCACCACCACATGGAACCACGTCCAGGGGCCATGGAGCATGATGCTGCGGGGTCGCTTCTATGATGGTTTTGTGGAGTTCTCCACGGATGACGGCAGTGCCCGCCTGAATGCCGGCTCGCGCTTCCTGATGGACGCCGAACTGGGCTATTCGCTCAACGATAACATCACCCTGGTAGCCGGCGCCGAGAACTTTGCCGACACCACCCCCACCAACCAGAGCAGTAATGCGTCGCCCTACCCCTCGGGCATGCAGTACGCAGAGACCTCGCCGTACGGCTTTAACGGCGGGTTTTACTACTTCAGGGCGATCTGGGACTTCTGAGGACGCAAATGAAAGGGGACGGATTTATAAATCCGTCCCCGTCCCCTTGGGCAGTCAGCTACTTGCCGGGCCGGGTAAACACCGGCTTGTCGGCCCCTGACAAGGATCAGCCCAAGCGATTGAAGGTCAAGACCGGGCCGGGGCAAAAACGCCTCGTCCCTGACCCGGCCGAGCCGGAACCGGGAAGGTAGTCCCCTGTTTGGTTCTGGCTTTTCCAAGTCAGGGACTTATTATGATCTCAAGTCATGCCGGGACGGATTCTGATCCGTCTTCGCGTTACTACAATGATGGATGCCTCTTGCAGCGCATCCCTGTGATGTTCAATGAGATGCATCAGCGCATTTACTTTCTCTGTTTCCCGCAGCCCAACCATGCGCACTATGCAGGCATGAGGTATGCGGCGCAAAAATACCAGTTCACCGAAATCCTTGTCCTCAGTGATAAGGATGCGACGCTGTTCATAGGCCAGGGTAAGCAGGGCCTCATCAGTAGTGTGCGAATATTCGCCCCGGGCAGACAAGACATCGTGTCCATAATCAGCCAGGGTCCGGCGCAATGTCTGTGAAGCTACGCAGGCATCAAGAAGGAACCTCACACTGCCTCTTGTATTTCAACAAGGTCATGCACGCGTTCCCCTGCTACGGAGCGATGAGCGAACAGCAAGCAGGCCTGAATGTCTTCCGGTTTCAAGTCCGGATATTCGTCCAGGATTGTCTCCACTGTGTCTCCGGCGGCAAGCTTGGCGAGAACGTGTTCGACTGCGATGCGCATGTTGCGGATTATGGGTTTGCCGCCAAAAATATTTGCGCATACGGTAATACGCTCAAGCAATTCGTATTCATGATTCATGTTCATTTCCAGCATTATGGTCAAACTGCCAATGTCAGTTAATGTCGTTACGCATAATCGCCGCCTCGAGTAAATGTCGGGCTGTTTTCTCCGGACAACGCCTCGTTATAGCAATATCCTTCCAAGCCGAACCCCTTCAGGTCTTCCGGGTCCGATACGCGGTTGCGGATGATGTAACGGCTCATCAGGCCACGCGCCTTTTTGGCTGTAAACGAGATGAATTTGTATTCCCCGTTGCGCGCTTCCTTGAAGGTCGGGGTAACGATGCGCGCGTCAAGTCTTTCCGGCTGCACGGATTTGAAATACTCGTTCGACGCCAGGTTGACCAGTACCGGGCTGTCCTGTCCGGCGAGCTCATCGTTAAGCGTCCTGTTTATCCGGTCGTCCCAGAAGTCATACAGGTCCTTGCCCCGGCGGTTTTTCAGTTTTGTGCCCATTTCCAGCCGGTAGGGCTGCATCAGGTCCAGTGGTTTCAGGACGCCGTACAGGCCCGACAGTATCCGCAGGTGTGCCTGGGCAAACTGCAAATCGTCCGCGTCCAGGTTGTCCGCTTCCAGCCCGGCGTATACGTCGCCCTTGAACGCCAGGACGGACTGCTTGGCATTGTCGGCGGTAAACGGCAGTGACCAGTTGTGGTAGCGATTCGAGTTCAGGTCGGCCAGCTTCGGGCTGATGCCCATCAGGTCGCTCAGCCGGTAAGGTTCATAAGAGCGGAGCTCGTCGATCAGTTCCGCCGAGTCGTCCAGAAAATCAGGGATGGTAAACGTCGGTACCTTGGGCGGGGTCTCGAAGTCCAGAGTTTTCGCGGGGGAGATTACGATCAGCATGGTATTCAGGTTTTCTCAGTTAAATGTTTATTATAGCCGGAGCAACTGCAAACAGGCACAAATTGTACCAGCATCAACTCTCCAACAAAACTCAACTACTTTCTTGATCCAGTTCAGTTAGCGCTTCACGCAAGAACCCATCCGGAAGGCACTGACCAACATCCGGTCGTCTTTGACGCAGGATGTAAAAAACTATAGAATAGACTTCAATGGGGACTGATAATTGACAACCTATTGTTTTAATTGGAAAAAGATAGGTTTGTTGAATGAAATCATGACTGAAAACATGACAACTGTCGTATCAGAGGAGGATGCGAAATTGCATCAACAACAGTATGCTCAGTTGCTTCATCGTCTCAGTAAAAGCGGAGCGCATAAGGTTACAGAACGTATCGAATACCTTGTCAGTGAGGAAAATGCCGAGGACGGTGGGGACATACCGACCATGGCTTCTATCGCCTCATTCACCACATTTTTTTCCAATAATCGTGATTTAGACGAACCGTTTCTGGGCACAACGGTCAATGGAGAACTTCAAGCAGTGTGGGAGCTTCCCGGCCATCGTCGTTTGGTTGCGGAATTCCTGGGCGGCGACACAATGAGATGTTTATATCGCCGGGCAGGAGATACCGGCTCAGCAATAGCTTTTTGTGAGGATGTCAATATTGGCATGAATGCTTTGCCCGGCATCTTGGAATCCAGCTAAGCCGGCGTTATCGCTTTCGATCAATGAGATTGAGCGCAGCGCGTGACCTCAACCCACTTTCATAACGTACTGGAAGCTACCGGTTATCTTCTGCCGGACGGGCAGCCTGCGCCTGGCGTGTTGCTTGGTGAAAAAGCTCAACAAAGTCGCCGGGGTTACCGTTCCTTCTCTCCCGATGCCTCGTGGCGTAGTGAATCCACTACTCTTACCGTATATTTCAAGTACACAGTTGCAGGCCCCGAAGATGAAGAAATCGGGAAATGGCGACAGGAGATTTGGAACGAAGGTTTTGCCCCGTTGCTATGGGTTGTCTCTCCTGATCGGATTGATCTCTATAATGGCTTTGCCCGGCCTCAGCAGGTACGTGACACAGACGAAAGCCTACTTAAAACCTTTGGCAACATCGTTGCTGAGCTGGATAAACTAGACCAATTCGCTGGCCGGCTCGCAATGGAAACTGGTCAATTCTGGAGTCAGGCGCCTTCTGTCTCGCGAAAAACAAGTGTTGACCATAAGTTGCTATCAGACCTTGCTTTTCTGGAGAGTGATCTGGCAGGGCTTGAGCATTTTGAAGCGCAGGGATTAATCGGGCGTACTATTTTTACACAGTATCTGATTGACCGGAAAATAATTGGTGAGGGCAAGCTAAAGGCTATCTGTGGTTGTTCTACTTTACCTGAGGTTTTGCATGATCATAGGGCTACGGAGAAATTGTTTACATGGCTCAGCGAAACTTTTAATGGTGATATGTTCCCTTCGTCTGCCGCGAAGACGCCCGACACACGCCATCTTAAAAGGATAGCAAATTTCCTTGAAGCGGTGGACCCCGAAACCGGACAAACCACGTTTTTCCCATACCAGTTTGACGTAATTCCGGTCGAGCTTATCAGCGCCATTTATGAGCAATTTGTACATACGGAAGACAGACGTAGAGCAAACCGCAGTAATGCTAGGCAGATGGGTGTCTACTACACCCGTTTGCCGGTTGTTTCCCTGGTGCTTGACGAAGTTATGAACGGTCTGACAGGGAAAGAAACCGTACTGGATCTTACTTGTGGGTCGGGCGTTTTTCTTGTCGAGGCCTTGCGAAGACTTGTCACCCTTAAATCGGATAATTCAGCGCCGAGCCGTGAATTGATCAGATCGACATTGTACGAGCAAATCTATGGCGTGGATATCAGCGAGAATGCGGTACGTATTGCTGCTTTCAGCCTCTATTTGGCAGCCTTGGAACTTGATCCCGACCCTCGACCACCCCAAGCCCTCAAATTCAGACCATTGATTGGCAAAACCCTCATCATCGCTGATGCACATGATGTCGATAACACGTCTGATAGCACAAAGGTTTTTACTACGCGATCTGGACGGAAGGAATTTGATGTCATTGTTGGTAATCCACCATGGAGTTTCAGAGGAAAGAAGGGCACAGATGCAAGACGAAACCGAAACTTCAATAACCCTCAACAGCCTCGCGGCGAAAGCCTTGATTTTGTCAGGCGAGCGATGGACTTCTCTCATGAAGATACGCGCTTTGGCCTGATACTTAGTGCAACTCCTTTTTTTTCGCGCAGCAGTACAGGCTTGAATGCTTCACAACAAGTTGTCAAGACGCTCTCGCCCGTAACGCTGGTTAACTTGTCTAACCTTTCCTCCTGGCTTTTTCCAAAGGCCAATATGCCGGCAGTCGCATTCTTTGCGCGCCACCGCGCCCGGCAACCTGAAGATCAGATAACTCTTGTACAGGTTCCGTGGTCACCAACCGGAGACCAAAGTCATACGTTTAAGATTGCACGTAGTGACATTATGACGCTCCCGTTAGTTGACTGGGAACGTCAGCCGGAACTATTAAAAGCAGCGATTTGTGGATGTCGTCGTGATCTTTCGTTGCTGGACAAATTGACAACCACCCATTCCACACTCAGCGGTCAGCTTGATGCTCAGGAGACAAAACTCACTGCTGGCTTGAAATTTGGAATTAAGAACCGTGACGCAACATTCCTTAAAGACATACCTTTACTTCGCAGACAAGATCACCAACGTTTTTTCGTATCTACTGATAATCTGTCCTCTTTCAGCGAAGATGCAGCCGAATGGCCGCGCGCACGCGAAATCTATCGGGCTCCTCTGGTTGTTGTGAAGGAGTTTCTGATGAAAGAACCACGTCCGATCGCTGCCGTCGCAGATCATGATCTAGTATTCACTGATGCATATTTTGGTGCCGCCTTATCTCCTGATAGAATAGAAATTGCCCACCTGTTAGTGACCATCCTGAGTTCTTCGCTTGCTTCTTGGTATTTCATTATGACAGCTTCCACTTTCGGATTATGGATGCAACGCTTGCTTCTCAAGGATATAGCTAGGTTACCAACCCCTGATCTAGAAGAAGCCGCGCAGTCAAATTCAGGCAAACACCTCCTGCGGCTGATGAACGCATTTCAACGACGCCCTCTCAGTGATGGTGATTGGGAAACACTTGATGAAGCGGTTCTTGATTTATACGGGCTGGATGAACAAGACCGGATTGTCGTTCGTGACGGCCTCTTTCGCGCAAGCTGGGAATGGAAACAGGGGCGCCATGAATCCGTTAAACCTGCCGGTATTGAAGATCACATGTCAGACTATGCCCGCGCGTTTATTTCGATTATAGATGTTTGGTTATCCGCACGTAACCGAAAACGTATGTGCGCCGAGATATTCAATCTTTCCCAAGATGACCGGCTCAGGGTTGTTCGATTTGTCCTTAAAGACAAACCTGGGGTCTCCGGGGTGGAAATAGTTCAACCGGAAGCCCCACTAAAAGAGCTTCTATCACAAATCGGAACACGCCTTGATTTCCCACTGACAGCCTCACTGGTTGGTGAAAGGGAGCTACGTGTCTACGGTCGCGATGAAGTTGTGATTATCAAGCCTGCCGCTCGTCGGCATTGGATGGGTGTATCAGGATTGGAGGATGCTGATACAGTTATTGCTGAAAGTTTTTCAGGGACAACCGCGTGAGGATACCGCACGAAGACAAGGTCACATCTGGTCAAGGATTAATCCCTCTCTCCGATGAAATCGTAGCCGCAATTCTCCTGACACTTGAAGCCGGCTGGGAGATTGCATCTGCTTGTGCCGATGTAAATGCTGCTGCAGGGGAGGTGGAGATTACTGAACGTCTTCGGGATGGTATGCGGCAAGCGTTGGACAGCAATGAATTTCAGTGGAGCAAGGAAATGACTGTCCTCCCGGGAACAGAGTCCCGTTCGCGCTCGGAAGTTCTGACGCCTGATGGCAGGACAGACATATCAATATTTATGATTCAAATACGTCTGCAATATCAGGCGCACGATCCCCATGCGATTATCGAATGTAAACGTATAGCGGGGAGCGACACAAATCTCTGCCGTCTGTATGTGGTCAAAGGCATTGATCGTTTTCAAACCGGGAAGTATGCAGGAAACCACAGGGTCGGCTTCATGGTCGGATATCTTTTATCGGGCGATGCGGCCGCCACTGTCTCAGGCGTAAACCGGTATCTGTCCGGCAAGGGGCGACAAGCACAGTACCTTGAACCATCCAATATAATCAATAATTTCTATACTTGGAAAAGCAGCCATCCGCGCACAATATCATCACCCATCGAACTGCATCACGCTTTTTTCAGACTCGAAGCAGCGCCGTCTTAAGCTTGGCTGTTCTTGTCCTCGTAGAATTTATAACTCGCCCTTGAATGCCTTGTCGAGAATGGCAGGGAGCAGGGCGTCAAGTTCGGTCTGGTTGGCTGAATGGGCTTGTTTGATGGCGGCTGCTTTGGTTTGCAAACTATCGAACCATAGTTGTTTGTCGTAGGCTGGGACCGGGACTTCGATTTTTTCCAGTTTTTTCAGGCCGAGGGTGCGGTTGCGTCCGGCGCCGCCTGGTGATGCTTCCCTGACTTTTTCAATGCCTTCATCTGTCAGCAGGTAAAACCTCAAAAAATCTGCTGTGGCAATGCCTGACTTCGGCACGCAAGTGATGAAACGATGGGAACCAACCCGGCCTTTATCTTCCGGCTGTACTACGGCAATCGCGCCTTCCCATGAGAAGACATTACTGAACACCAGATCACCGGGATTGATGCTGTAGAGTTTTTTCGTGCCTACGTCAATTCCATTTAATGCCGGTTTGTGGAAAGTGCCCTTGCCAAATGACCGGACACCCAATTCCGGGTATTCTCCATCCATCTCGACCTCAACCTTGCGGCGGACTATTGGGGCAACCTCAGACATGGGGTAGTATTCCGCGCCTTCAATTACATGTTGAAAGGCACTGTGTAACATTATTTGGGCATCGGCCTGGATTTCCGACTGTAGTAGCTTGGCTTTGTCAATTTTGGCTATCAGCGATTCAAGTTTGGCAGCTACGCGCCGTTGGTCGTCGAGCGGAGGTAGAGGAATAGTCATATTGAGAAATTTGGTCTCTTTCAGACGAACCCTATTTGTCGAGCCTTCGCTTACACGTCGACACAAATCTACAAAATCATACGTCCGAGCGTACCATTCAAGATAGTTCGGCAGCACGATTTCTCGGTTAATTTCGAAGCATGGAAAGTCGTTACTCACTAAAGCTCCATCAAGTGTAGGGGGCACAATACCAAACGCACCATGACGTGCGTCAATCCGAGAAACCAAAAATTGTCCAGCTTTTACCCGTATTTGACGTCTTGCCTCAATTTGCGATCCGTGAATCTTCCCTCGAAGGCTGAGGCCTTTCCCCCAAAGTCTTACGGTGATTTGTTTGTATGTTTCATCGGGTATAGGCTCTATCCAGCTATCAGATTTACGTAGGAAAAGTCTGATGGGTACTTCTCTGATATTCATTGAATTCCTTCCGCCAGCGCGGTCCTGATCTCAGCCATGAGGTCCAGAAGGTCGTGTTCCTTTTCGACAATAGAGTCTATGATCTCAGTGGGGGGGCGATGATCCGTAGCTTCAACCGAATATGGGTTTTTGCTATCCAGATTGCAGGTGACCACGCGACCCTGTTCATCTCGTTGAATCAGATCCATTGCATCAACCTTCCAAGCGTACTCGTTCTGCTCTCGTTTTTCCCACCACTTGAGACAATCACTAAACTCCGCATACTCCATTGCCCTTGTCTTCGTGTATTTTCGGCGTCCCTCAGGTAATGGAATCTGGTAATACCAGATTTCACTTGTTGGGCCTGATCGGTCGAAGAATACAAGGTTGGTCGCTATATCAGTATAGGGCGAGAACACGCCTTCGGGCAGTCGAACGATGGTATGCAGGTTGAAGTTCTTCAACAATTCTTCCTTGATGCGCGCGCAGACGCCGTCACCGAACAGCGTCCCGTTCGGTACGACAACGGCAGCTCTGCCCCCTCGTTCGGCTCCGCGGCCAGGGCGTTTCAGCTTGCGCATGATGAGCTGCAGGAACAGCAGCGCGGTTTCGGCGGTCTGCATGTCTTCCGGGAAATTGCCGAGGACGCCTTTTTCTTCTTCGCCGCCGAAGGGAGGGTTGGTGAGGATGATGTCCACCCGGTCCTGGTCGCCGATTTCCCGTAGCGGATACCTGAGACTGTTTTCCGGGTCAATGCGCGGGTACGCCAGCCCGTGCAACAACAGGTTCATTTGCGCCAGCAGGTAGGGAAGCGATTTGGCTTCGCCGCCGAAAAGCGTTCTGTCCTGGAGAATTTCCCGATCTTCTACTGTGTGGCATTGTTTTTCCAGGTGGTTATAGGTTTCCACCAGAAAACCTCCAGTGCCGCAGGCAGGATCAAGAATCGTCTCACCAAGTATTGGATTTGTTGTTTCAACCATGAAACGCACCACGGGCCGCGGCGTATAGAACTCTCCCGAATCGCCGGCAGCATCGCGCATTTCCCGGAGCAGGGTTTCATAAAGGCGGCTCAGGACGTGGATTTCTTCGGATGTATTGAAATGGATACTGTTGACCTTGTCGATTATGTCCCGTAGCAGGTAGCCGTTGATCATGCGGTTGTATAGATCCTTGAATACGGTGGCGACCACGTCACGCCGGTCACTGCCACCCGCTCCTTGCAATGACCGCAGGTAGGCAAACAAGCCGGGGCCGCACGCGCCGTCCGGCCGTACAGCCTCGTCATTGTTGATAAAGGCGACCAGTTCATCGCCGGTTATGCCTCCCTCAATCGCCGCCCAGTCGCGCCAGCGGTAAGGCGCATCGATAACAGGCTGAAAAGTCTTCCCCTCCAGGACCGCTTCGGTCTCGCGCAGCTGTTCGAGGTCATCGAGGAATTTGAGGAACATAATCCAGGTGAGCATCGGCAAGCGGTCGAGGTCGCCATTCAGCCCTTTGTCCTTACGCATGATCTGGCGCGATGACTTGATGATGGCCGCCAGTTGCCGGGCCGTTGTCATGGGTTGATCCGCGTTTTGCTGTTTTGCCATGTTGATCTTCAATGCGCGTACAGCAATGCCTGCATCTGGTCAACTGCCTGCCGCATCCTCGTCGCGTTGCCAAAGAAGGTTGTTATTTCCATCACGTTGCCCCGTTCGGATATGGGAGGCACCTGCAAGGTATCCGGTATCTCGAATTGTCGAGGCCCGAACTCAACATACTTGTTGAGCAATATGTCCAGCACCTCACGCGCCTCAGGGCCGTACAGGTCAAAGAAATCGGGATTGTTCCTGCGCAGGTAGTCAGCCCGCTCGCGCCGGGTTCGCAACGGCGCATCGAAGGCAAGGTGGCAGAGCAGATCCAGGGGGTCCGCATCGGGATTATTGGTAGTTTCCGCCAGGCGTATGAAGTCGATGCCGCGCTCCTCCAGAAGCGCCAGGATATCCTCGCGTTGTACCGGATTGGCCCAAAGGTCGCGTAGCTTCCCGTCGGATACGAACAGGGTGCGAACCTTTTCAGCAGTGTAATCGGTGTACTGAATAACGCGCAGTTGTGTCCCGTCGGTATCCAGTTCATAAACCAGGTGAGAAGCGATTTCGAAAACGCCGTCATCAACGTAATATTTTCGTGGGGTATGATCATCGTCTCCCAATTCAATATATCCTCCTTCCTCCTCTGCCTGGGCATCCTCTCCGGAGCCAAGGTCCAGTTGATCGGTTGTTTCTGTCTCTTCTCCTCCTTCTTTGACATGACCTTGATCGTCAATATGGGTTTCTTCCTCGATGTCAGGAAAACCGTCGAAATCCGGGTCGGCAAAGTTACTTGTTGCCGAGCCTGTGTAGTCAATGATGTTAAACCAGTACTTGCTGTAGTCTTCGCGCAGACGCGTCCCGCGCCCGATTATTTGTTTGAATTCCGTCATAGAATTGACTACTCGCGCCAACACCACGTTTTTGCAGGTAGGGGCATCCACTCCCGTGGTCAGCAGGTGGGAGGTGGTCAGGATAACAGGAGATATGGTCTCAATCTCCTGGAAACGGCCCAAGTGACCCCTGCCTACCTGTCCTTCTTCAGACGTGACGCGGGCCACATAGTCCGGATATATTTTTACGAGGTCGGCGTTGAGATTATTGATCTCGCGGCGCATTTCGTCGGCATGTTCCTGGTTAACGCAAAAGACCACGGTTTTGGCAAATCGGTCGTTACGTTTCAGAAAATCGCTCAGGTGACGGGCAATAACCCGGGTTCGGGCGCGCAATGCGATAATGCGCTCAAAATCCCTGGTCTGATATTCCCCGTCCGGAATTTCCCGCCCATAGCGATCACGTTCATCCTTGCTTGGCCGCCAGCCGCTCGCGTCCACGTCCGTGATTACCCGATGAACCCGGTAAGGCGCCAGGAAACCGTCATCTATTCCCTGCCGAAGACTGTAGGTATATATGGGGTTGCCAAAGTAACGGTAGGTGTCGCGATTGTCCTCCCGAAGCGGTGTGGCGGTCATGCCGACCTGGTAGGCCGGCTCAAAGTACTCCAGCAGTTCCCGCCAGTTGCTGTCGTCCCTGGCGCTGCCGCGGTGGCACTCATCCACGATGATTAAGTCGAAAAAGTCCGGCGCGAACTCTTTGAACAGCCCCGGCCGGCGGGCATCCCTGGCTATTGCCTGGTAGATGGCGAAATACATTTCACGGCCTTTGCTGATGGTCCCGTTTTCAATCTTGTAGCGAGCCTCGCCGAAAGGGGTAAAGGTTTTGTCTTTCGGGTCGTCAACCAGCACGTTACGGTCCGCGAGAAACAGGATTTTCGGCTTGCGATATTGGGCAGCACGGTTCCAACGGGCGTTCCACAGTTTCCAACAGATCTGAAATGCCACCAATGTTTTCCCTGTGCCCGTCGCCATGGTGAGCAACACGCGCCGGTTTCCCTGTAATATTGCTTGTACTGTGCGATTGATGGCAATTTGCTGGTAATAGCGTGGTGTGAGGGTGCTTAGATGGTGATAGGGTGACAATAATGCGTTGGACATGTCGTCCGACAGACCCTCAGCCTGTTTCAAGCGCGCGAAAAGCTCTGTGGGCGCCGGATAGTCAGCGATTTTCTGTTCCAGACCGGCG
The DNA here is from genome assembly GCA_965204045.1 of Gammaproteobacteria bacterium. Classification (GTDB taxonomy): domain Bacteria; phylum Pseudomonadota; class Gammaproteobacteria; order Eutrophobiales; family Eutrophobiaceae; genus JAAXHV01. The sequence continues at coordinate 552,383 of CBDBDW010000002.1, read as the reverse complement.
AGAAAATCAAACTCGAGGATGTCTTTCCCATTGGTGGCATAGGCAAACTTCAGGCCAAGGATTTCAGCATAATCTTTGGCCTGTTGCATCCCACTGCCCGCAGAGTCTCCTTCCGGTTTTGCCTCGACAACTGCTATGGGGTAATCGCGATTGTAAAGAAGCAGGTAATCTGCCCGTTTTCGCTCATCTCTGTGAACGTTTTCTCCGGTGAGCTTCACGCGCCCATCGGTAAAGGTGTATTGCTCAGTGAGTGAATGGGGTGAAGTTTCCCAACCTGCTTTGCGCAGTTTGGGAGTGACATAGATTCGGCACGTGTCGGCTTCGTTCAGGGACATGTTCCGGTCTTCACATGGGCGGCTTCAACATTTTCTGCCAGCCACCACACTGAATTTCGCCAATATCTGAATCATGGGCAGTGTGAACCTGCCCGGTAGGGTGCGGGTAACTACTTGATCTTGCCTTCCTTGTAGATCACGTGTTTGCGGATGACCGGGTCGAATTTCATGATTTCCATCTTGTCCGGCGTGTTCCGCTTGTTTTTTGTGGTGGTGTAGAAATGCCCGGTGCCGGCGGATGAAACCAGGCGAATTTTATCGCGTGCGCTGTTGGCCATGTTTGTCTCCCGTTTCCTATACCTTTATGCCACGCGCCCGTACGTCGGTCAGCACCTGGTCGATACCCAGCTTGTCGATGATGCGCAGCCCCTTGCTGCTGACCCGAAGCTTTACCCAGCGGTTTTCACTCTCCACCCAGAACCTGCGTTCGTGCAGGTTGGGCAGGAAGCGCCGTTTGCTCTTGTTGTTGGCGTGGGAAACGTTATTCCCCGACATGGGTTTCTTTCCGGTTACCTGGCAGACCCGTGACATGGCAGTGTTCTCTTGGTTCTACAAAAGGATGCGGATTATACACGGTCAGGAAATGTGTGACAAGATCGCTGTTGCACTCTCGTTGCTTTAACGGTTACATCAGACCCCGTTCGGCCATCGACGTCACCAGCTTGTCGCCGACTACCAGGTGATCCAGCACGCGCACGTCCAGCAGGGCCAGGGCCTGGGTCAGCTTGATCGTGATCTGCCGGTCGGCCTGGCTCGGTTCGGCTATGCCGGAGGGGTGGTTGTGGGCGAAGATAATGGCGGCCGCGTTCAGTTCAAGACAGCGTTTCACCACCTCGCGCGGGTAGACGCTGGCGCCGTCTATGGTGCCGGTAAACAGGATTTCGCTGTTGATGATGCGGTGCCGGTTGTCCAGGAACAGGCAGGCGAACACCTCGTGCGGATAGCGGCAGAGCCAGGCTTTGACGTAGGTTTTGGTCTTGTCCGGGTTGCTCAATGCTGGTCTGGCGCGCACCTCCGCCTCCAGGAAGCGGCGGCCCAGTTCCAGGGCGGCCTGCAGCAACACCCATTTGGCCTCACCCAGCCCCTTGGTCTTGAGCAGGGTCTTGCGGTCCTGCTCCAGCAGCGGGCGCAGCCCCTGGGCCCTGGCCAGCATGTCCCTGGCCATGTCCACGGCGCTGTGACCGCTGTAACCGGAGCCGAGGAAGAGGGCGATCAGTTCCGCATCGGACAGGCTGTGCGGGCCGTTGTTCAGCAGTTTGAAGCGGGGTTGTTCGGTTTGCGGCCAGTGGCGGATTGCCATGTTGAACCTCCTTGTTCGGTAGATAAGGGTAATATGTGAGTAGAGCATACAGGATTATGATCCCGATGACAATACAGAGTGTTTTCCAATATGAAATGAGCCTGAAGGGCGGACGTGATTCCAACATGAAATGAGCCTGAAATAATCGGTCTTTCTGTTCATGATACGAGGATGAAAACGATCATGAACGCAAACGAGTTAACGAGTATCGACCAGGTACGCGCCTTTCTGGCGGGCACACAACAGGTGGCCTTTGAGGTGGCCGGTGACAAGCGGAGCCGGTATGACTGGCTACGGCGCACCTTGGTGAAGTTTGATTATCCGGGCTGTAACAAGACGGACAAAGGGACACTGATGCGTTACCTGATGAAGGTGAGCGGCTATTCCCTGGCCCAGGTGAAGCGGTTGATTAAACAGTACCGGGAGACCGGCAAGTTGACGCCGCGCCAGTGCACGGCACGCGGCTTTGCCCGGCGCTACACGAAGGCGGATATCCGCCTGCTGGCGGCCATGGACGAGCGCCATAACACGCCCAACGGGCTGGCCCTGAAGAAGCTCTGTGAGCGGGCTTATTCAGTCTTCGGTCAGCGTGAGTACGAACGCCTGGCCAGCATCTCGGTCTCGCACCTGTACAACCTGCGCCAGTCGCAGACCTACCGGCGCCAGCGCCACACGGTGGACAAGACCCGGCCGGTGACCCTGCCCATCGGTGAGCGGCGCAAACCGCAGCCGGACGGTCAGCCGGGCTATATCCGCATCGATACCGTGCACCAGGGCGATTTAGACGGGGAAAAAGGGGTGTATCACATCAATGCGGTGGATGAGGTAACCCAGTTCGAGGTGGTGGTCAGTGTCGAGCGTATCAGTGAGGTCTACCTTATTCCGGCCCTGGAACACCTGCTGGAGGCCTTCCCCTTCGTTATCCTGGGCTTCCACGCCGACAACGGCTCGGAGTACATCAACAAACAGGTTGCCCGGCTGCTGGAGAAGCTGCGCATCGAGCTGACCAAGTCCCGCGCCCGGCACAGCAACGACAACGCCCTGGTGGAATGCAAAAACGGCCACGTGGTGCGCAAGCTGCTGGGCCACGCCCACATCCCGCGCCGCTGGGCCGGCCCGTTGAACGAGTTCCACCGCCGGCACCTCAACCCCTACGTCAATTATCACCGGCCCTGCCTGTTCCCGGAGACCGTCACCGACAAGAAGGGGAAACAACGCAAGCGCTACCCGTATGAGTCCCTCATGACCCCCTATGAGAAACTCAAATCCCTGGACGATGCACAGACGTATTTGAAACCGGGGGTCAGCTTTGACATACTGGACAAGGTCGCTTACCGGATCAGCGACAACGCGGCCGCGGACGCGCTGCAACAGGCGCGCCGGGACCTCTTTACAACCATCCATGAACAGGAATACAAACGGGCTTGAGATCGGGGCAGAATCTCTCTCTCTACAGGCTCATTCCAGTATTGGAAAATACTTACAGAATGAAAATATGCGCTTGCCCCGAATATCGGCTAAACTTGCGCCATGCAATCGTTGACTGACAAACGCATCCTGCTTGGCATAACCGGGGGCATCGCCGCATACAAGAGCGCGGAACTGACCCGGCGTTTGCGCGATCACGGCGCCGAGGTCAGGGTGGTCATGACCCCGGCGGCAACCGAATTCATTGCGCCGCTGACCCTGCAGGCGCTGTCGGGAAACCCGGTGCATACCGATCTTCTGGATCATGAAGCCGAAGCCGCCATGGGGCATATTGAACTCGCCCGCTGGGCCGATGCGGTCGTCATCGCGCCGGCCACGGCGAACTTTATCGCGCGCCTGAGCAACGGCCTGGCTGACGACCTGTTATCGACCCTGTGCCTGGCGACCGCCGCGCCGCTGCTGGTTGCGCCGGCAATGAACCGGCAGATGTGGCAGAACCCGGCTACGCAGGAGAACATTGCCCGCCTGCAGGCCAGGGGAGTCACCCTGCTCGGCCCTGCCAGTGGAGCACAGGCCTGCGGTGAGACGGGCCCAGGCCGCCTGCTTGACCCCGAGGAACTCGCCCAGGCGATTATTTCAGCCGGCAGGACAAACCAGCTTGCCGGGGTCAGCGTGCTGGTCAGCGCCGGGCCGACCCGGGAATTTATCGACCCGGTGCGCTACCTCAGCAACCGCAGCTCGGGCCGGATGGGTTATGCCGTGGCCCGCGCGGCCGAAGAGTCCGGCGCCGCGGTCACCCTGGTATCAGGCCCTGTTTCCCTGGCGCCGCCGGCGCGGGTCAAGGTCATAGAGGTGGTTTCCGCGGGGCAGATGCATGACGAAGTCCTTGCCGCGGTGCCGGCCAGCGATATATTCGTTTCGGCCGCGGCGGTGGCGGATTACCGAACCGGTAATGCGGCAGGGCAGAAGATGAAAAAGAAAGATGCCGACCTGCTGCTGCGACTGGAGAAGACGCCGGACATCCTGGCTGAAGTCGCCGCGCTGGACAGGCGGCCGTTCACGGTCGGATTTGCCGCGGAGACGGAAAACCTCCATGACAATGCAAAGAAGAAACTGAAAAGTAAAAACCTGGACATGATCGCGGCGAACCGGGTTGGAGACGGCCTGGGCTTTGACCGCGAGGAAAACGCACTGGAAGTTTTCTGGACGGGCGGCTCAGAGTCGCTGGCAACGGCGCCGAAGGAAAAACTGGCTCGGCAACTGGTGGAGATCGTCAGCGCGCGTTACCGTCAAAAATCATCAGAGCAGCACAGGACCAGGGTAAAAGAAGTTCAGGATTGACCATCAAGTGACTGACACTGCAATTCCCGCGTCCATCTTCCGCGCCTACGATATCCGGGGAATAGTGGGCCGGACATTAACCGCCGATATTGCCCGCTTGATCGGCCTCGGTATCGGCGCCGAGGCTGCCGAGAGGGGCGAACAGGAGATTGTCGTGGGACGCGACGGCAGGGACTCCAGCCCGGAATTGTCGGGCGCCCTGATTGCGGGCCTGAGGTCAAGCGGCCGTGATGTTGTGGATATCGGTATCGTCCCGACGCCGCTGTTGTATTTTGCCACGCACTGGTTGCCTGCCGACAGCGGCGTGATGGTGACCGGCAGCCATAACGGCCCTGAATATAACGGCATGAAGCTGATCATTGCCGGAAAGACCCTGCACGGGGAAGACCTTCAGGCAATTTACCGGCGCATCGTTGCGGGTGACTTTACCCGCGGCCGGGGGAAGCTGTCGTCATCCGACGTCAAGAACGATTACGTCACCCGGGTAGCCGGCGATATATCAACAGCCGCGCAAGGCGCGGCGCTGAAGATAATCATCGACTGCGGCAACGGCGTGGCCGGCGTGATTGCCCCGCAACTCTTTCGCGCCCTCGGGCACCGTGTGGAAGAGATGTATTGCGAAGTGGACGGCGCATTTCCCAATCATCATCCGGACCCCAGCCAGCCGGAAAACCTGGAGGCGCTGATCGCGCGGGTAACAACTCAGGGGGCCGATATCGGGCTGGCTTTTGACGGTGACGGCGACCGGCTTGGAGTCGTTGACAGCGCCGGGCATATTATCTGGCCGGACCGGCAATTGATGGTGCTGGCAAAGGACGTGCTGTCCCGCAACAGGGGCGCCGCCATCATCTATGACGTGAAGTGTTCGCGCTACCTGAAAACCGTGATCGAGGCAAACGGCGGCGTGCCGCTGATGTGGAAGACCGGGCACTCCCTCATCAAGAGCAAAATGGAGGAAATGCAGGCCCCTCTCGCAGGGGAACTGAGCGGTCACATCTTCTTCAGGGAACGCTGGTACGGGTTTGACGACGCCATTTATGCCGGCGCGCGGCTGCTGGAGATCCTGGTGCGCAGCGGGCGCAGCTCGAAAGAACTGTTTGCCGGCATGCCGGAGGGTATATCAACGCCGGAACTGCGGGTCAGGTTGCCGGAAGCGTCACATCAGACCTTTATGGAGAAGCTCAGGGACCGCGCCGATTTCCCGGACGCGCAGATCATCGATACGGATGGCGTAAGGGTGGAATTCCGGGACGGCTGGGGCCTGGTGCGTGCGTCCAATACCTCCCCGGTGCTTACCCTGCGTTTCGAAGCCGACAACAAGCAGGCCCTGGAACGCATACAGGAAAAGTTTCGACGGTTATTGCAAGCTACGGCGGATACCGAACTTAAACTGCCTTTTTATACATAACGGTATAAATAACGCCGCATCATAGTCCGTCATTTGCGTACGTCTTCCGTCATTCCCGCGCAGGCGGGAATCCAGTAAGCAGACATTCCTTATAAGGAGTTTTGTTGTCTACTGGATTCCCGCCTGCGCGGGAATGACGAGGGGGCTGCGAGAATTTTGTGGCTTATATCCCGTATGCCGCCTGGTATCGGGTAACCTTCTCAAGTTCCTTTGTATATTCCGGGTGGCGTCGCAGAAATTCGATCAGGTCATCCAGGGTGATAATCGGGACGACCGGGATCCCGTAGCGCCGTTCTATCTCTTCGATAGCGGATGTTCCCGCATCATCCCGGCCCCGTTCCTGGCGGTCCAGGGCGGTCATTACGGCCGCGGGCCGGGCGCCATGGCGTTGTATCAGGTCGATGGAATAATGGATAGACGTGCCCGCGGTTATCACGTCGTCGATAATCAATACCGCGCCATGCAGGGGAGCGCCGGCAACCACACCGCCTTCGCCATGGTCCTTTTCCTCCTTGCGGTTGAAACTGTAGGGCAAGGAACGTCCCAGTTCACGCGAGTAGGCGATGGCAACCGCCGTTGCCAGCGGGATGCCCTTGTACGCCGGCCCGAACAACATGTCGAATTGCAGGCCCGCATCTTCGATGGCCAGCATATAGAAGGTTCCCAGTTGCTCAATGCTGCTGCCGTCGTTAAACAGTCCGCTGTTGAAGAAATAAGGACTGGCGCGGCCGGATTTGAGGGTAAATTCGCCGAATTGCAGTACCTTGTTGCGGATAGCGAAGTCGATGAAGTCGTGTTGATATTTTTCAAGGATCATTCGGACCATCTGCCGCCGGTGCGGAAGAGATGCCTGGTAGTATAATGAAATTATGAAAATTATCACATTAAATGCCAACGGTATCCGCGCGGCGGACAGAAAAGGATTTTTTGACTGGATGCCGGGACAAAGCGCCGATGTTGTCTGTTTACAGGAAATAAAGGCGCAGACCGAACAACTGGACGACCGGGTTCTGCAACCGGACGGATACTTCGGGTATTTCAACAGCGCGCAGAAAAAAGGCTACAGCGGCGTTGCCCTGTATTCCCGGCGGGAACCGGATAGTGTGAGCGACCGGCTGGGCTGGGACACGGCGGACCTGGAAGGGCGCTTTCTCCAGGCGGATTACCCCGGGGTCAGCGTCGTGTCCCTGTACCTGCCGTCCGGCACCTCAGGTGAAGAACGGCAGACCATCAAGTATGATTTCATGGCGCGCTTCGAGCGGGTGTTGTCCGATATCCTGCAGCAGGGAAAGGAATTCATCATCTGCGGCGACTGGAACATCGCCCACAGGCAAATCGACCTGAAAAACTGGCGCAGCAACCAGAAAAACTCGGGTTTCCTGCCCGAGGAAAGGGCCTGGATGGACAAGGTGTTCGGTGAGATGGGACTGGTCGATGCATTCCGGGCGGTGAACGGAGAGGCGGAACAATATACCTGGTGGTCAAACCGCGGCCAGTCGTGGGCAAAAAATGTAGGATGGCGTATCGATTATCAGGTGGTCACCCCGGGACTGGCGGACAGGGTCAGGAATGTCTCCATCTACAAGGATCAGCGTTTTTCGGATCATGCCCCGCTGATCATCGAATACGATATTTGATCGGGATACTTGGGGTCAGAGTAAAAATACAAGCTTCAGGGGTCAGAGTAAGAAATTCGCAGAATTTTTACTCTGACCCCGGACATCACAAATAGGGACGGACTTCAAGTCCGTCCCCGGCGTCCCCGGCCAGTTCGTCTAGTCCGTAAAAAACTGCTCCTGAAACGAAAAACTCAAGGCGACAGTCTCACCTTCGGGGGTTATATTCAGGTCAAAGTTGAGGGTTTCTTCGTTATTAACTGAAGTTTCGGCGATATAGTAGATTGCCCCGTTGCTGCTTAACTCCCGGGTTTTCAGGTGTTTGAGTTGCCGGTTCAAATTGGTCGCGGAAGCTTCCACCTGGGCTTTCACCGGCTGCCCTGTCGTGCCCATGACTTTTTTGAGCACAGAAATATTGATGATGGCCCGGTTTTTGCTGCGGCGGATTTTGTAGAGCCGGGCGACCTCGGGTGACAGCAGGTCCGTGGTAAAAGCGGCATAGTGGATAGTGTAATCACCAAAAGTCCTGGATTGCTCTGCATTGACGGTTATTCCGGCGGTCAATAACAATACTGCGATCAGGGCGATTGAAATGCGGGACATCGGTTACTCCTTATTGCTGGGAGATCAAGAATACTATACCAGGCCGGAAGCTGGCAACAGGGTTATGAAACCGGCGGCAGTAATGGTGTTATCCGGATAAAACCCGACCCAGGTCGGCCAGGGGTCTGACCAGCAGCATCAGAGATAGCTGCAGGAAGATAAACACCAGGATGGGGGAGAAGTCGATGCCGTGGGTCGAAGGCAGCAACCTGCGGGCCGGCCGTAACAGGGGTTCGGATAACTGGTACAGGAGTGCCGTAACCGGGTTATACGCGCCCGGATTAACCCAACTGAGGATGATCTGAACGAAAATGACGAACATGAAGATATAGATGATCAGCTTCAGCAGTTCGGCGGCGCTGAGCAGGAGCAGGCCGAAAAAAGCGAGAGTAACGCCGAAGGCAATCAGGCTGGTAAAAAACAGCTCAACGGCCTGGAGCGCTATCATCAGGATAATGCAGGACCAATCTACCCCGGCGTACCCCGGAATGATTCGGCGCAGCAGGCGCAGGGGCGGGTTGGTCGCCGCCAACAGGAATTGTGAGACCGGGTTACGTGAATCGGCCCTGACCGTTTGCAGCATGAAGCGCAGGACTACCAGCAAAATGTACAGGGAAAAAATCGTATTGATCAGGAACAGCAGGGCGTCGGACAGGTAGGAAGCGCCCACTTTTCAATCCCCCTGTTTTGCAAGCTCTACCGAACGGTCCCGGCAGGCTGTCAGCGCCCGGCGCAGCAGAGGTTCCAGTCCCCCTTCCCTGAAAACCTGCAACGCTTTCTCAGTGGTGCCGCCCGGGGATGTGACCCGCTGCCTCAGGGTTGCCGCGTCCTCGCCGGTCTCCTTCAGCATTCTTGCCGCGCCGAACGCAGTTTCAACGCTGAGCAAATGCGCCTGTTCCCGGGACAAGCCCATGTCCGCGGCGATTTTTTCCAGCAGTTCGGCGATGAGGAAAAAATAGGCGGGGCCGCTGCCCGAAACGGCGGTCACGGTGTCCAGTTGCGACTCGTCATCCAGCCAGACCGCAACACCGACCGCCTGCATGATATGCATCGCCAGCCGGCGCTGGTCCGCGCTGACGTCCGCTGCGGCGTACAGGCCGGTTGCGCCGGCGCCTAACAGGGCAGGCGTGTTGGGCATGGCGCGCACCACCGGGCAGGCGCCGCCGAGCGCCTTGCTGATGGTTGCGCTGCGGACGCCGGCGGCGATGGACAGGACCAGGGGGCGTTCGGCTTGCAGGGCCGGCTTCACCTCGGCCAGTGCAGCCGGGACGGTTTGCGGCTTGACCGCCAGCACAATGACATCGGCGCCGGGGACGCCTTCAGCTATCGCGGCCGTGACGCGTATATCATGCCGTTCCGCCAGGTTGCGGCGCTGATTTTCGTCCGGATCAACGCCGGACAGGGAGGACGCAGGATGGCCGTTGGCGATAAGTCCGCTGATGAGGCTGCTCCCCATATTGCCGCAACCGAGAAAGGCGATCTTCTGATTCTGCATAACATAAACATCATATCAATGTTTGCGGTCCAAGTGGGGACGGACTTAAAGTCCGTCCCCGGTAGCGGGAGGCCGTCCTTGGCGGCTTCGGGAGCTACCGTGTTCTCGGTCCGAATAGCGCCGTACCGATCCTGATGACGGTTGCTCCTTCAGCTATGGCGGCCCGCATGTCATTGGTGGTCCCCATGGACAGGGTATCAAACCGGTAGCCTGTTTCGTTAAGGCGCTCCTGCAGGCGGCGCAGTTTCATAAAGGCGCGCCGTTGTGCGGCGAAATCTTCCGTGGGCGCGGGCAGCGCCATGAGCCCCCTCAAATTGAGCCTGGATAATGGAAGAATTTGCCCAGCCAGTTGTTCCACTTCATCCGGGTCGATGCCGGACTTGGTGGATTCAGCATCAACGTTGACCTGTATGCAGATATTCAGGGGAGGCAGGTGCGCGGGCCGCGCCGCGTTTAATCGCTGGGCCACCTTTATCCGCTCCACGGAATGCACCCAATCGAAATGCCCTGCGATCTGGCGGGTCTTGTTGGACTGGATCGGACCGATGAAATGCCAGGTAGGCGAATGCCCGCTTAACTGCCCGATCTTGGCCCGCGCCTCCTGGACGTAGTTCTCGCCGAAATCCGAGACCCCCAGTTGCGCCAGCGCCAGGACATCACCGGCAGCCCGGGTTTTGCTTACCGCCAGCAGTTTCACACTGCCGGGTTCCCGGCCGAACTCACGTTCCGCCTCTGCTATCTCCAGGCGTACGTGTTGCAAACGATTAGACAGCTCATTCATCGCATCAGTCTAAATCCAAACCGGGCCCGAAGATAGTCCCAGTGTTTTCCAATATGAAATGAGCCTGAAGGGCGGACGTGATTCCAACATGAAATGAACCTGATATAGCCCGTGTTTCCGTTCATGATACGAGGATGAAGACGATCATGAATGCAGAGGAGTTAACGAGTATCAAGCAGGCACGTGGGCCTAGGTGAAGCAGTTGAGCAAGCAACACCGGGAGACCGGGCGGCTGGCGCCGCGGCACTGCAAGGTACGGGGCTTTGCCCGGCGCTATACCAAGGCGGATATCCGTCTGCTGGCGGCCATGGACGAGCGCCACAACACCCCCGACGGGCAGACCCTGAAGAAGCTCTGTGAGCGGGCCTATGAGGTGTTCAGCCAATCCGAATATGAGCGACTGGCCGGCATCTCGGTCTCCCACCTGTACAATCTACGGCAATCCCAGATCTACCGGTGCCAGCGCCACACGGTGCACAAGACCCGGCCGGTGACCCGGCCTGTCGGTGAGAGGCGCAAGCCGCAGAGTGACGGTCAGCCGCGCTACATTCGCATCGATACCGTGCATCAGGGTTTAGGATTAGAAAATACTCTCCCTTGTAATTCACTGTCTAATCTACTATTCTTTGAGTTGCCAATATCCGTGATAACCCCTCTGTCGGGTTATCCGCCGAATACAACAGCCTTGTATCTGGCGGAGATTAGCTACCTCTGCCTGGCGAATAGGCGGGGAATCTCCAATTCATGGATATTGGCAAACGGCCCGGCGCCTTATTGCGCCTGAGACAACAACTAACAAAAAACGGGCTGCACTGCCGTCTGAGAGGAAATGACCATGTTTGAAATTGACCTACAACAATCCCCCCCTGACGCGCTGGCCGGCCTCGGCCTGGCGCATGACTACCCCCTGCACATCGATGTGCTCAACAACGAAACCGGCTTTGCTCTGTACGTGGAAACGCCCGCTTATTTCTACGCTATTTCGGATTCATCTGGCGGCGAGCTTTTTGTTAAAGACGACGACAGCGCGGCGACGCCTGTGCACGCCAATGAGTATGTTCCTGGCATGGAACCGACCTACGAATATGACGACTGGTACGAGGATTTATACCTCCGGATCCGCGAGGTCGATGAGGAAGGCGTTGCCGGCGCCTGGCACACGACGCAACTGGCCTTGTCCGGCTTCATCAAGAACACGAATCCACCCATCGTCTTGGCCGATGCGGACTTCGACCGGTTCGATAGCGTGACCTGGCTGAACGGCCTGGAATCCGGGAAAGACTACCAGGTGCAGCTGTGGTTCGATATGGATGACGATGGCCAGCTTGACACCCAGGGCCGCTACGAGCGCGGGATATTAAGAACCTACCATGCAGACGGCACAGTTACGGAAGAACCGGATGATTGGTACTACTGGCAGGAAGCCGATGTCTACTCCAGCATCCACAACCTCAACACCGATGCCGAGGATTTCAATATCGACATCGATGCCGACGGCGACATGGATTACTTCAGCCAGGACTGTGTCGCAATCACAACGATTTACGACATCGCGGGGTATGACACCCTGGACTTGAGCGACGACACCCATAACCAGCGCATCGACCTGCGACCGGGACATTTTTCAGATGTGTACGGTGAGACGCACAACTTGGTTATTGCTGATGATGCGGTTATTGAGGCGGTGATTGCCGGTGCTGGTGATGACACGATACACGGCAATGACAGCCCGAACCGGCTGATGGGGAGGGCCGGTGACGATACCCTGACAGGAGGTGGGGGCAGTGACCGGTTCGCCTTTTATGCCAATGAAGGACACGACACCATCCTGGATTTCACCGATAACGAGGACAAAATCGATTTGCGCCCGATAGCAGCTATTGAATCGATGGAGGACCTGACAATTATCGAATCGGACGATAGCTTGGTCATCTATCTGGATGATGAGCAGAGCGCCAGCATCACGCTGCAAGGTTTCGAACTGGCTGATCTGACTGCTGACGATTTCCTGTTCGCTTGATATGAGGAGCCAGTACGACGAGCAGGCGGTCAGCCTACTATTGAGTGCGGTCGCTCACGTGATTTGCGAACAAGACGAAGCCGCTCATGAATCCTTTCTGAAGAGCGAGCTATATCAGCATCTGAAAGCGGTTTTCCCGGCGACGGTTGCCGATGAGGATATGTCCGACGAAGTGCGTCAGCAATCTCTCGAATTGTGTACCTTGCTTCTGGAACTTCTTTCTGTTGAGCTCCCATCTTCGCCGCCTCATTGAGGTAAGGATGCTTTTAATCCAGGCCATGCGGAGTGCAGCCTGTCAGCTTTTTGACTATCCTTGACTATCCTGATTCCTGGCGCGTTTCATTCTTAAACCAACTATGAGGGTATGACCATGCGAAAAAAGACCGTGAAGCTCCTGCCTGAGAGCTACAAGGCAACAGCGAAACAGTTGGCGGAAGATGTGAGAATTGACGCCACGCCTAAGTCGGCAACTGCCGCAGTCACCCCCGTCAAGGTTGTCGAGAAGTCCGTCTCAGAACACAGGAAATAAATGATGGGGCTTAATGAAACGGGCATAGTGCTGGAAATCTTGGGTGCTGCCATTTTGATGATCTCGTCTTACTGCACCCGGCAAAAAATCAAAGACAACCCTGATTCCTGGGATGCTGGACTCCCCGTGGTGCTCAGGGATGCGTTAGCCAATCAAGTGGAGCCAGCGCTGTGGGGTTTTGGCCTTCTGGCCATTGGGCTATTTGTTTCAGTTGTCGGCTTCTCTGTAGCCACCCAATCCAGAGCCCACGCCGTGCTGGGTTTCGGCATTATCGTATATAATTCCCTAATGAAAACGTTACATTCGGATATCTCAAGTACTTGCATGCTTGCAGACAAACTATTGTGGGACGCTTATGCGCGTACTGGCGGCAGTCAACCAGATATCCGCGACGAAGGACATCTTATTTTTCCACCATACCGGAACAAAAAGAGTACGCGCGTCAGTGAGCAGGAGGCTAGGTTTGCTTTTGTCGAAGCATTATGTCGGGGGCCGCTCAGGTATTCGGTTGAGGTGCCTACTACTAAACTCTACTCGTTTAGCGAGGGAGGGTACCGTTCCGCATCAACAGACCTGCAGGTACATGGGCCGAATGAAATTGGTATCTGTAATGTTGAGTTCAAAGCGAAAGGCGTGAGCTCATCTGCTAAGGACAACTCTTCAATCTACAAGGATGTGCAGAAGTTGTTGCGTGAGCCTGTTTGGGGCCTCTGGTTTCATCTTCTGAAGAGCATCAACAGATCAAGTATCAAGAATTTCCTTGACGTGATTGCGGAGAAGATCCGTCGGGTGCAAGAAGAGCTTGGTAACGATGTTGCGACACTAGGTTTAACCCTCCATATTTGTGTGTTACGACATGGTTTCTCTTTACAGAAGGATATTCTGTTTCCCATGAATGGTGTAGAACTTGCCAACCAATTACAAATCGATTTGTGTGTAACTCGGGATGATTTAAAAAAAGTAATAGATCTGAACGAGTGGCATCTGGAACGGGACCGCGGGCAATAAAAAAGGGTCTTGACGCCCCTTTTTTATACAACTTGTAATATCGTTATTACTTGTTGTTGATGTACATCGTAACTTCGAAACCGGAGCGGATGTCGCCAGTTCATTTAATACCGGAGTAGAGTTGTGAGATGCTCGGGATGAAAGCACAGAATTTATCGAGATTAAACATCGTCACACCCACCGTTGGCCCGCGCTTCAATAGAGGCGCAACGCTCCATCAGTGAATCGAAAGGTTCGTTTTCATCAAGCAACATGCCGTCAGCCAGCATCCTCGCGTAATCGTCGGCAAGTACTGCATACGCAGTGCCGGAAGGTATAAGCTGCAGACTGCCGGAGACCGCTGCCTGATAATCAATCCGTTTGGCATGGGCATCATTCTCGGAGAAGAATATTGCCTTGTGACGGGCAACCGAAAGTGCGAGTTCACGGTCAGCAAGAGCGCGCTCCGCGATGCCGGCTTCATCGAGTCGCGCAAGATCGTGCCAGTGTCTTGACAGACGTTCTCCACGGCGTCTTTCCTGGCGGCAGTAAACATGAGCGGCGGTCGCTTTCTCCCAGAAAGTTCGTTCCGCCAGCATTGTTGTAGGACTGACTTCGGGAAAGGCGATATCAGGCAGGGGCGGCGCTGCATCACACAAGACTGGATGCGTTCTGTGCGGTTCCCCCGTAGAACGGGCGCCGAACTCGACCTTGACTTCGGGGCGCATGAAATCGGTCCCCTTGAATAGAGGTTCATAATGAACAAAGAGACAATCGGCGTCGGCACGAACTTCGGCTGCAAAACCGGCACGCGTAAGCCCCTCCTCGACCACCGGGCGGGCTTGATCTTGAACCCATTCAGTAAGTCGGGGCCGGATCATGCGCGTCCATTTTTTCTCCTGACTGCGCGTCGGAGGTAGCGCCTCGTCGCTTGAGCCTGCCACCAGATCCGGTGCGAAAGCGCGGATGTCGTAGGTAACGTCCACGTCTTCAGAAAAACGGCGGATCGCGCGCCAGACCTTGGACAATGACGTTCCTCCCTTGAAGATCAGGTGACTGGAGAACGGCGCATTGAACAGCGTGTGGAGTGTCGCAACGACCCAGATGTCTTTCTCCAGAAGATTAGCTTTGTAATTGGTATTAAGCTCCGCCACTTCCAAGACGTCACGACGGTCAACTGCCGACAGTTCCTGATACAGCACTTCAGCCATGTGAAATCCGAACACTAATGGGTTCCGCCATCCATATCGGCATTACCGCCCGGGCGGCGGAAAGCTCGTCCAGATCTTCCGCGGAAAGCGTAGGGAGAACTGCATCCAGGCCATCCTCTACTTCTTCAGGACCGAGCCATGCCAGGGCGCGGATGACCTGTCCCGCTTTGCGGTATGGCGCGCTCAGTTGCCAGCGCGGGGCATGGCGCAGTTCTACCGGGTGCGCCCCGAAATGCAGGCGGCGACTGGGGCCTGAAGTCAAATAGACGGAGCGGACAGGATTTTGCGTTGTCAGGCCAAGACAGTTGGCAGCGGAGCCGCCGGTGGGCACGATTGTTACACCCCACAAGGCCGATAGCGTGGCAAGAGCCTTGTCAATGCTCGGTGCGCGTATACCGAAACGGGTTTCAATCGGACGCATGTACACGCCTTGGCAGACCCTCAATAGTTTGCCTGCGCGCGCGAGCCGCGACAGGGCCTGGTCAACTGCCGCCCGGCTACCAAGGTGGAGCAGGCTGCCAGGGCACAATGGCGTGGCTTCCGCAAGCGCCTCGGCATGCTCCATGATACGAGAAGGAAGGCTGTGCATGTAATATCCTCAAACTGATTTTGTCAGAAATATGGCACCAAGAATACCATTTTACAGCCTTATAGACAAGACAGGCGGGGTATTCTGATTAAATGATTTACGGGAGATCGACAGGATGGATAGCCAAATCGCAGGCAATAAAAAAGGGTCCTGAGGACCCTTTTTTATACAACTTGTAATATCGTTATTACTTGTTGTTGATGTACATCGTAACTTCGAAACCGAAGCGGATGTCGCTGTATTCAGGAGTTTGCCAGTTCATTCTACTTTCTCCGATTGGTTGATATTAAGGGTTAAAACTTCGTTGACTTATATTGTGCAGGTTCCGTGCCAAAATCAAGAAAAATCTGGGAAATTCTGTAAAGATTTTATATTTCAATGAGTTACGAGAACAGGAAAGGGCGTGAAAAAATTCCTGTAGCGGAATATGGCTCATGGTTCTGGTTGTAATTCTTCACTTTTCCGGTTGTTGCCAACCATTTCCGGAAACACTTCACCGGCCTGGAACACCGGGCCGTCCACGCATACGCGCAGCATGGAAACCTTCCCGTTCCTGTAAACGGGAGCGGTACAGCCGGCGCAACCGCCTACGGCGCAGGCCATGTATTCTTCCAGTGAAACCTGGCAGGGAAGGGCAAATTCCCTGGCCAGGCCGGCAACGGCCTGCAACATGGGAGTTGGTCCGCAACTGAATATCTCTACCTGTTGCCGTTGTCCTGCATCGAGGCCGTCCAGCCAGGTTCGCGCCAGGTCGGTGACGAGACCGTCGTGACAGCCGGGATACCCCTGCATGCTGGTAAGACGGCTGGGGATCCCCCAGTCCTCCAGCAAGGGCATGCAGGCAATCGCATCGCCGGGAATCCCATCCGCCATGATCTTTGAGGGTTTCGGTTTGAAAGGAAACGGGATCTCCGAGCCCATGATGACGAAGGGCTTCACGGCCGGCGCCTGTTTCCTTATATGCTCGGCAAGGAACACCATGGGGGGGATGCCCACCCCGCCGCCGATGAGCAGGGGAACACTCCGGTAACCCTGCAGTTTGAACGGCTTGCCGATGGGGCCGAGCAGGTTGATACGATCGCCGGCCCCGGCGCCGGCCAGTTTTCTCGTGCCCTCGCCGTGGGCCTTGTACAGGATATCTATCCAGCCGGCCTCGGGGTCCGCCCGCATGACCGACATGGGACGGCGCATGGGCAGGTCTTCATGACAGCGCAGGTGGACAAAGCTCCCCGGCAGGGCGAGCCTGGCGGTGGCGCCTGCCGCCAGGCGCAGCAGGTACTGTTCGGCGTCCAGCGACTGTTGTTGCAGGACTGCGGCATCCTCGATAAATATGGTGTCGCGGGTATCCGGGTGAGTCACGGGGTCATACGTCCTCGAAAGCCGGCTTGCCGTCAATAATCGTATGGGTGACTTTGCCGTTCATCTCCCAGTCGTCGAAAGGCGTATTTTTCCCGGCGCTGGCCAGTTTTTCAGCATTGACGGTCCACTGCCGGCCTTCATCGAAGATAAACAGGTCGGCAGCGGCGCCCTCGGCCAGTGTCCCGGCGCTGATGCCTATGATTGATGCGGGCCGGCAGGTCAGCGCACCGACGATTTGTTCCAGCTTGAAACCGTGGGTTAATGCCAGGTTGAACACCAGCGGCGCCAGGACCTCCAGTGTCGATGCGCCAGGCTCGGTGCTGCTGAACGGCGCAGCCTTGGCGTCTTCATCATGGGGTTGATGATCCGAACAGACGGCATCGATGACGCCGCTCCACAGCCCGTCCAGCAACGCCTGCCTGTCCCGGTCGGTACGCAGGGGCGGCCACAGGTGGCATTGGGAATTGAAACCGTCAACGTTCATCTCCGTGAGGTACAGGTAACAGATCCCGGCATCCGCGCTGACCGGCAGTCCCTGCTGTTTTGCCGCGGCCACCAGTTCCACACTGCGGGCGCAGGACAGGCGGCAGAAATGTGCCGTAACCCCGGTCTGTTCGATCAATAACAGGGCGCGGCTGATGGCTATCGTTTCGGCAGTTTCCGGAATACCGGGCAAACCCAGGCGCGTGCTGATTTTTCCCTCGTGCATCACGCCCTGGTTTCTCAGGTAACTGTCTTCCGGGTGTATGAACACGGGCAGGTCGAAACCGGCGGCGTATTCAAACGCGCGGCGCAGTACTTCCGTATCTGTGATCGGTTTATCGGCATTGGACAAACCGACACAACCGGCCAGTCTGAGGGCAGCCACCTCCGTCAACTGGCGCCCTTCCAGTCCTTTGGTCAGCGCGCCCAGTGGAAAGATGCGTGTCTTGCCCAGGCTGGCCTGGCGCTGGTGGATAAGCTCCACGACCGGCGGGTTGTCCGTTACCGGTCGTGTGTTCGGCGGGCACACCATGCTGGTTACCCCGGCGCGTACGGCCGCTCCGGTTTCGGATGCAATGGTCGCCTTGTGTTCAAATCCCGGCTCGCGGGTGTGGACGCTGAGGTCCACGATCCCCGGACAAACGAATTGACCGTCCAGCGCTATCTCAAGATCGGCGCTGAAGCCGTCAACCGCTCTGCCGGCGGACACTATCCTGCCGTCCGCGATGTACAGGTCGCCCAATTCATCAAGCTGCTGCGCGGGACAGACCAGGCGGCCGTTGCGGATTATGATGCGCATCAGTCCCCACCCGTCCCGGCGCCGGGCGCGGCGCCCATGACCATGGCCATGACCGCCATGCGTATTGCTATGCCGTGACTGACCTGTTGCAGGATAACAGACCTTTCCCCGTCGGCGACCTGTGAATCAATCTCAATACCCCGGTTGATCGGACCGGGATGCATCACGATAACGTCGGGGCCGGCTACCCGCAGGCGTGCCTCGGTAAGGCCGAAACACTGGAAATATTCCTCCTCGCTGGGAAGCACGGCATTGCTGATCCGTTCCCGTTGCAGGCGTAACATGGTGATGACGTCCACGTCGCGCAGACCTTCATTCAAATCATGGAAGACCTGCACGCCCAGGCTCTCGATATCTTCGGGTATCAGGGTTTTGGGAGCAATGACGCGAATATCACTGACCCCCAGGGTGTTGAGCGCATGAATTTTGGAGCGGGCAACCCGCGAGTGCGCAATGTCGCCTACAATGGCTATTCGCAGGGATTCGAAATCCGGTTTATGGCGGCGGATGGTGAACATGTCCAGCATGGCCTGGGTGGGATGGGCATGGCGGCCATCCCCTGCGTTGATGACGCGGACATTTTCCGCCACCTGACCGGCAATGAAATGTGCTGCGCCGCTATTGCCGTGGCGTACTACAAACAGGTCGCAGTGCATGGCTTCCAGGGTATGCAAGGTGTCCTGCAACGTTTCACCCTTGTTGGTGGCAGAGGTGGCGATATTGACATTCAACACGTCCGCGGAGAGGCGTTTGGCTGCCAGTTCAAAAGTCGAGCGGGTGCGCGTGCTGGATTCAAAGAACAGGTTGGCCACGGTTTTACCCCGTAGCAGCGGCACTTTTTTTACGGAGCGCCCGCTGACGCCGGCGAAGGATTCCGCATAATCAAGGATACTTGTCAGAATTTGACGACTGAGGCCTTCCGTCGTCAGAAAATGTATGAGGCGACCGTGCTGATCCAGTTGAATAGAGTGGCCCGTCATTCTGCTGTCGTGATTTCCAGCGCCAGGGGTTCCGGGCCTGAGAGTTTGACATGCTGGTTTGTTTCCAGGTCCAGGTGTTTTCCGGCCACATCCGCCTGTATGGGCAGTTCCCTGCCGCTACGGTCCACCAGCACCGCCAGGCAGATGCTCGCTGCCCTGCCGTAATCGAATAATTCGTTCATTGCCGCGCGCACGGTCCGGCCGGTAAACAGCACATCGTCGATCAGAATCACGTGACGGTCGACCACATCGAAAGGCAGGCTGGATGGCGTTACCCGGGGATGCAGGCCGATGCGGCTGAAATCGTCGCGGTAGAATGCGATACTGAGCTTGCCGAGAGGCTGGGATGAGCGGTACAGGGTGTGCAATTGTTGCGCCACCCAGACTCCTCCCGTATGGATGCCTATAAATAGGGGATTATTTCTGTTGTGTTCCTGTAAATACCGATCCAGCCCGGCTTTCATGTTCCGGACCAGCTGCTGCACATCGAGGTTGTTTTCCGGCATATTTTGTGTAACGTATGTGGGGACAGAATTAATTCTGTCCCCGGCCTGACTATCCTGTACGTCAGTGATTATAACATTTTCTGACCTCTCCGCCATCCTGCAACCAACCCTCCAGGATTACCTGTGCCGCTACATGATCTACGGCATCACTGTTTCGCTGCCGGGCCCGGGCTTCGACAGTCGAGAGACGTTCATCGGCGCGCAGCACCGGCAAGCGGTAGCGCCCTTGCAGTTTTCGGGCGAACGCGTCAACGGCGGCGCCGACAGGATGCCGGCTGCCGTCCATATTCAACGGATTACCGACGACGAGAGCCTGGGGTTGCCATTGGTTGATCAGCGCGCCAATCCGCTCCCAATCCGGGCGGTTGTTGCGTACGGTGATGATTTCCAGCGGCGTCGCCGTGTCAGTCAGTGTCTGGCCAACCGCCACGCCGATTCTTTTTGTGCCGAAGTCGAAACATAGCAGGGTGGTAGAACCGGGCACGGGTCAGGCGTGTCCGAAACCGGTCGATAGCTGGTGATGGTCGATGCCCAACAAGGCGGTAGCCGATGACCAGCGCAGTTCACAAGGCGTGTTGAAGATAATATCCAGGTCCGCGGATACGTTAAGCCAGGCGTTTTCCTTTATTTCCTCTTCCAGTTGACCGGCTGTCCAGCCGGCATAACCCAGGGCGATCAGAAAATTATCCGGTCCCGCGCTTTCCGAGATGGCGTGCAATATATCCCTGGAAGTCGTAATGCCCAGCGCATCACAGACGTTGATTGAGGAATCCCACTGACTGCCCGGTTCGTGCAACACAAACCCCCGGTCGGTGTGGACCGGCCCGCCCTGGTATACGGGCAGTTTGGCGATGGACTGGTTATCCGGCGTCATCTCCATCTGCGTCAGGATTTCGCCCAGGGCGCAATTCGCCGGGCGGTTGATTACCAGTCCCATGGCGCCATCTTCATTATGCGCACAGATATAGGTGACAGTTTGAGAAAAATTGGGATCTCTCAGACTGGGCATGGCAATGAGAAACTGGTTGGTCAGGTTATCGTGAACCATATCTCTAATAGTATCCCTAACGGCGACGGAATGCCACCGGGAAGTTAAATGCGGCTATTTAAATCCGCTCTGGTCCAGGAACTGCCAGGTCCTGGTGATGTGCAGGACATCGGTTTCCGCCCGGATCGCCTCGGGGAAGGGCGCATACGGCGCCGCCAGTTCCACGATCCTTATCGCTGCATCATCAAGTACCTTGTGGCCCGAGGAACTGCGAATGGTGATTTGATTTATCTTTCCGTCCGGGTTCAATGCGACGTCCAGCACCAGTTGACCGGAGATTTTTCTCCTCCTGGCTTCCTCCGGGTAATTCAGGTTCCCCACCCGCTCCACTTTTGCGCGCCATGCCTCCATGTAGGCTGCGTATTTATATTTTCGGGTGCTGGCTGATATGAAGGTCCTTTTTGGACGCTTCGCCCTGGTCTCCAGTTTGCGCTGAACCTCTGAACTCAGGGCGGCCATCTTCAGGCTGTTGGTCATCAGTTCGGATGCGCTTGGCCGTTTTGTCTGAACAGCGTCCGGGGTTTGCTCCGCTGCGGATGTGGGCTTTTCCACCTCAACGGCCAATTGTTCAACGGTTTCCTGCTCGGGCGGTGATGCCGGTACCGGCAGTTCCGGTTCTGCTGCAGGTTCGATCTTCTGCGGCGCGACCGGTTCGGCCAATTCAGTTCGTTCCGCTATCTGCATGGGCGGCAGCGGCGATGCCGGGATGGACTCCGCGTCGATATCCCCACCCCCGACCAGGTTCGCCTGCGCCAGCACGTCGGCGTCTTCCGCTGCTTCGGTTGATTGCCGCACCAGGACGATATCCATGTATTCGTAGCGCGGGCCCGCTTTTTCCTCCGGGGCAAAGACGATCCCTAAAATGACCAGAGCATGGAAGATTGCCGCCAGACAAAATGTCAGGCTCAGGCGATCCTCCGGCAGCAGTTTCGGTTGCCGGGAACCGGAATTCGGCAACGCGATATCAGGTTGCTTCAAACCCTGGCGCATCGCCGCCGTAATGCTCAAGATGACTGCCCCGTTTTACCTGCAATGCAGTCCATTACCCTGCCCGCGATATCGTCGCCGTAGATCCGTTCCAGTTCCCTGACGCAGGTAGGACTGGTTACATTGATCTCCGTGAGGTAGTCACCGATGACGTCCAGGCCGACGAACACCAGGCCCATGGCGCGCAGCCGCGGCCCGACCTGCTCGCAGATCCAGTAATCCCGGTCACTGAGATCCACGCCCTTGCCGGTGCCTCCCACCGCCAGGTTTCCGCGTATCTCCCCGGACTTCGGTATGCGCGCCAGCGCATGCTCATACGGCTGTCCGTCAATAAGCAGAATGCGTTTATCGCCCTGTTTGACTGCCGCAAGGAACTGTTGGGCCATAATAAAGCTCTGTGAGTTTCGCGTCAGTGTTTCGATGATTATATTCGTGTTGACATCCTCCCGGTCAACCCGGAAAACCGAGGCGCCGCCCATGCCGTCCAGGGGTTTGAGTATGACCTGGCCGTGTTGTTCGATGAAAGCAAGCAGGTCTTGCCGGTCACGGCTGATCAAGGTGGGGGGGATGCACTGGGGAAAACGGGTGATGGACGCCTTTTCGTTTATATCCCGGAGCGCTGCCGGGGCGTTGACGACAACCGCGCCCTGCTCCGCCGCGTGCTCCAGGATATAGGTCATGTAGATGTATTCCATGTTGAACGGCGGGTCCTTGCGCATCAGGATCACGTCCAGTTCCGGGAGCTCCAGTTCCGTGTGGCGATGAAACCGGTGCCAATCAGACACATCATCTGCGACGGTCAGGATGCGGGCGCTCGCCCGCGCCATGCTGCCGGCAAGATAGACATCATTCATCTCCATATAATAAAGTTCCCATCCCCTGTGCTGGGCCGCGAGCAGCAGCGCCAGTGTCGTGTCTTTTTCGACCTTGATCCCGGCAACAGGATCCATGATTACGCCCAGTTTCATCAAATTTATCAGCCAAGTTGAATAAATATCGTTTACCCTGTTAGTGTATCTGGATTGTGCGACAGGTCAAAACGCCTGACCCGGAATATCCGGGCCGAATGAGTAAACTATTAATCTTTCAACCTGATATTACCGGATAACCGTCATTCCCGTGAAGACGGGAATCCAGTGAGCAAACCTTCCTTATAAGGAGTTATGTTGTCTACTGGATTCCCGCTGTTGCGGGAATGACAAGTGTTGTCAGACAATATCAGATTGAATGACTACTATGGTGAAAAGCTTACGTATTGTTACCAGAGAGAGTCCGCTGGCAATGTGGCAGGCGCAGTTCGTGCGCGACCGGCTGCAGGAGACGCATCCCGGCCTGGGTGTCGGCATCAGGACAGTCAAGACGATTGCTGATCGGTTTTTGCACAAGGCGCTGTCGGAAATGGGCGGCAAGGGGGTGTTCGTCAAGGAACTGGAACAGGCGCTGTTGAATAATGAAGCCGACCTGGCGGTACATTCGATGAAGGATGTGACCGTAGACATGCCTGCAGGATTGACGATAGCCGCGATAATGGAAAGAGAGGACCCGAGGGATGTGTTCATATCGAACCGTTACCCATCGCTGAGGGAAATGCCGGAGGACGCACGCGTCGGGACATCGAGTTTGCGCAGGCAGTGCCAGCTCAAGGCAGCCTATCCGGAACTGTCCCTGCGGGACATCCGCGGAAACGTGGGGAGCAGGCTGCAAAAACTGGATAACGGAGCGTATGATTCCCTGATACTTGCTGCGGCGGGGATGAAGCGGCTGGGTATGGAGCGCCGAATCAGGACGTTTCTGGACGTCGCGGAAATACTGCCGGCGATAGGGCAAGGCGCGTTGGGCATTGAGACCAGGTCGGATGATGCGCGGGCAGAACGGTTCGTAAGGCCTCTGGACCACGCGCCCACACGGTTATGCGTGCACGCGGAAAGAGCCTTGTCCCGGAAGCTCTACGGAGGCTGCCACCTGCCGCTTGCCGGTTACGCGCACATTTCCGGCGAGACCCTGTTCATGAGCGCGCTGGTGGGCAGCCCGGACGGCTCCAGGATATTGAAAGACACCATCGGCGGCAACGCGGTTCATGCCGAGAAGCTCGGTTATGAGTTGGCTGAGAGGTTACTGCTGCAGGGAGCGGACGAAATTCTGGCTGGGGTTATGGGCGATGGCAAACAATGACGCAAGCTTGTCGGGGATAACGGTCTGGGTAACCAGGCCTGCACACCAGGCGGGCGACCTCTGCAGGATGATTGAAAAGAGGAAAGGTGTTCCACTGCTGTTGCCTACCCTGGTCATACGGCCCTTCATGGAGGAGGCGCGCGTGGCGGAAAACAGGCTGCTGCTGGAGGATGCCGATATTGCCGTCTTTATCAGCAAAAACGGCGTCAGCCACGCACTGGACCTGTTTCCCCATATTGCCGATACGCTACGGGACAAGACCGTCCTTGCCATCGGCCAGGCCACTGCCCGCTGCCTGAAGGCATCGGGATTTGGTAAAGTCGGTCAGGTTGACACCGGCGGCAGCGAGGCGCTGTTGCGCCTGCCGGCATTGAACGAAACCGCAATCAGGGAGAAACGGATTGTTATCATACGGGGACAGGGGGGACGGGAGGAACTGCGGGACGTTTTGCTGGCGCGCGGCGCCGTGGTGGATTACCTGGAAGTATACCGGCGCGACAAACCTGATATGAGTCAGGCAGAAATGACGGAATTCTGGCATGATCAAACACCGGATGCGGTAATCATCACAAGCCAGGCGGGCCTTGATAACCTGGTCGAGCTGACCCCGCCCGCCGAGAGCAGGCGACTGTTGGGAACCCCCATAGTGGTGATGAGCGAGCGTATCAGGCAACACGCTGTTGAGTCAGGGTTCATGCGCATTGCCGCAGCCGCTGATAATACCGATGCGGGCCTGGTTGAAGCCTTGCTCAATATCAACGAGAGCGTGAAACAGTGAATGACAAGGTTAATGAAATTACAGAAGAAAAGGTAACGGACGAGACCGCTGCAGGAACTGCCGAAGAGGCAGCTATAGAGAGCGCCGAGCAAAGCGCTTCCCCGGGCGCCACGGTACAGTCCGATAAGCCGGACGCCGCCAACGGTGGCGAGCGGCGAAGAAAAGGCCGGTCCTGGCTTACCTCCCTGCTGCTGTTCATCCTGCTTGCCGCTGTTGCAACGGCGGCCGGGTATTTCATTTATGACATCAGCAAGGGCAGGAAAGCCAACGAAGCCCAGCTTAAATCCCTGGCAGACAGGCTGGACATGCTTCAACAGAGCCATGACGGCCTGAGCGCCGACATCCGCCGACTCGCCGGCCGCCAGGCCGGCATTGACGATCAGCTTACCGGAATACTGCATAACCTGAGCAGCCTGCGCCGTCAGGGAAGCGGCGATGCGGGCTGGCAACTGGCGGAGGCGGGATACCTGTTCAGGATCGCATCCCTGCGCCTTGCGCTGGCGGGGGACGCGGAGACCGCACAGGCCATACTACTGTCTGCGGACGCAAGTCTCAGGGAAATCCCCGACCCGGCGCTTATCCCCGTTCGCGAACAGTTGATCGCGGATATCAACCGGCTTAAATCGGCTGCCGGGACGGATTTTACCGGTCTTGCCCTGGCGCTGGGCGACCTCGCCGGACAGGCAGACCGATTGCCGCTTAACCTGAGCGGTAGCGCTGTGCAACCGCCGGCGCCGATCGATAACCCGGCCGGAACGGAAAACCGGTGGCGCAGCCTGGCCCTGGGTATCTGGAAGGAACTAAAGTCCCTGGTGGTCATTTCCCGCACGGAGAGTAATTCCGTCGCGTTGCTGGCGCCCAGGGAGCGTTTCTTCCTGCACCGCAACCTGCGCCTGCAGCTCGAGGCGGCCCGGTTGGCGCTGTTGCTCCGGGATGAGAACCAGTTCCGTGTTTCCGTTAACGCCTGCATGGACTGGTTGACTGAATTTTTCGATACCGGCGATGCCCGGGTTCGCAACGCAATGGAAATTCTGGAGAGGGCGGCTGCCTCCGATCTGAATGAACCGGCGCCATCAATCGATGCAACATTAAACGCGTTTGATGAGTATCTGGCGCGACAGGACAATCCGCCAGCCGGAGGCGCAACACGGCAATGAGAATATTATTCGCCCTGCTCACCGTGTTGCTTCTGGCGGTCGCTTTGGGGTGGGGCTTGCAACAGTCCCCGGGCGAGGTGGCATTTACCTACAGGGGGTGGATAATCCAGACCAGCCTGGTCGTGTTTGTCATCATTGCCGCCGTGCTGTTCCTCCTGGCTTATGCGTTAATCCGCACGCTGGCGAGACTGCGACGCGCGCCCACTGATTTACGCCGCTGGTCCGAAAGCAGGCGGCGCGGCCGGGTTTCGGCAGAACAGGCCAGGGCCGAGCAGTTGACCCTCCATTCCGGGTTGCTGCGCCAGGCCGGGGACGGGCAGGACGGTCCCGCGCTGGAAGACGCCTGGCGGCGCATTCCAAACAAGCTGAAAAAAGAGAACGCCCTGATTGGCGCGTACGTTGCCGAACGCCTGCGCCTTGGGGACAGCAACGGTTGCGAGGTCATGTTGCGGCGCGCGCTGAAGCGGCAATGGGACCCGGAACTGGTGCGCCTGTTCGGCCTGGTGGAAGGCAGGAGCCTGCAGCGGCAACTGGAGTTCGCCGAGAACAGCCTGTCCCGCTTTCCCCGGGACGCGGCGTTATTGCTGACCCTGGGCCGGTTATCTAAAAAACTTCAACTCTGGGGCAAGGCCGGCAACTACCTGGAACAAAGCAACGAAGCCAGCCCGAGCCCCGAGGCCTGCCAGGAACTGGCGTTGCTGCTGGAGGAGCGGGGAGACTACGATACGGCGAGGAAGTATTTCCAGCAAGGGCTGAAAACAGCAACGGAGCTCCAAACAGCCGCAAGACCCTCCGCAGGTTCACTGGCGGCAGTCAAAAACCTGTCCTGAACGGCTTGCTTCAGCCTCACCCGGGCGCCCGTAATTTGATACACTATTTCGCGTGTAACAAGCGAGCCCATATCCTTTGCGCGGTTGCTGGCGTTACTGAGAAACCAACGTGAAAAAAGACCTTAATGAAAGCCTGTATCAGGCCGCCGGGTTGTCAGGGGAGGCGCAATAACCCTATATATCCAAATCGCAATCATCACCGAATAACAAACTCCCAAGCCCGAAACCCAGGGCTACCCCTACCACTGTTGCAAGAAAGCTCTCCTGTTGCCGGATTTCCTCTGTTGTAAAGCTCTCCTGTTGCCGGATTTCCTCAAGTTGACGCTGTTGGCGGACACGATTCCGGCGTGGCGTTGGTCGCGACGTACGGCGTCGGGTTTTTTCAGGTTGGGGTTGTTGGTGAATGCGATCAAAGGCGTGCTGTTGACGCTTTACCCAAAGTGTCAGTTCATGTAATTGTGGCGGAGCGGTCATCTCCAGCGCCAGATTCAGTTCCACGTTTCCGCTTGCAGGCAGTCCCCGCTTTTTCAAGGAGGCTATCGGGTCGGCAATCGTCTCACAGATCTCGCCAAGCCAGGCCTGGATTTCGGAAAGCAAGTGACGATATGTTCCCGCAAGCAAATCGCGAACCTCAATATCCATTCCGAACGCACGTAAACTCCGCACCTCGAAATAGCCAGTTAAAAGCTCATCAACATAGGTCTCCAGCCCGCCGACTGCGCGATACACATCCGCCTCTTTCACAGCAGTATCCACGACTACACCATTCAGCTTTATTACCGCTATATCGGCCAATCGCTCAGCAGTATCGGCAACTTTGTCGAGATGGCGCGAGATGAACTCTGACATGACAGGTATGTCTCTGATCGGACTGACCGGCGCGTCCATTTGCTCCGTGAGTTTCAACCAAAGTGGACGCAGGGCTTCGCCCAGCAAAACTACAGTAGGGGGCAAAACGGGTTTATCACTCATAAAGCGCCTCTGGCGTTCAGGTAAACCACAAACTCAATGCGCTCCCAGGGATTATCAGATTCCCGCAAGTTGACGACCCGGGCAGTCAGGGGTTGATTGTTATCCAGCAGCTGGCTCACGGCGGTATTCTCCCGACGCGGCACATAGCCGAGTTTGCGCCCGCGCCAGTCCAGACGCACCGCGCGCGGGTCATAAGGATTATCAGGTTCACGCACCAATTCAAGCGATGCGCCGGGCCTGAGTCGGCGCCACAACTTCTCGCCGTGGTGGTACTGGAAACCCGCCACCGGCGAACGCTGTATCTCAATTTCCCTGTTTGGCGATGCTTGCGCCAACGGCGCGACCGCACCTATGCCAAGGAGTGTCGCTACCCGTCTTAAAAACAGTCTTTTGTTCATGAGACTTTTATCCTGTTCCGATAATGATAAAAGAAACCAGCTTATTATAACGCACTGGCATGCAGGTCAATCTCCGCGATGGCATGCGGAAGCTGAAAAGTTCGACTTGCAAGTTCAACATTTACAGCAAAATGTGACTTTTCTCACATTTTCACTGATTTTTCGCTTTTCAGTTTATTCCCACCAGGTAAAATCAGTAGTGCTGTATTGAGATAAAGCAGTGGTTGCCCGGGCTTGACGGTGTAAAGCTGTCCTGACGTTGGGCGAGAATGATATACTTTATGATATGGAAAATAAAATAGGAGGTAAACTATATGAGACCAGAACGAACCCGCCTGTTTCGTTCCATTGACGATATACCACGCAGGGACTTGCTTGAGGCGTTTACCGATGCGTTTACACCTCCTGAAGACCTGCTATTGAATTACCCGGCCTCTGGCATGGCAGGGTATATCCAGGACAGGGAGCGCATTGCCGGATATTTCCGCAAGGCGGTAGGTGATCTCAAGGCTGCAGGGACGCTTTCTGATGAGGCAAAAAAGTAAATCCGGACATCACGACCAATTCCAATCCCGAGATAAGCAGGACCTGGTAATCCCAAGTAGCCATAGCGGCAAAGAACTGGACGAGTTTGTTAAAAACCTGACGGATGAGCAGAGGGAACAGCTGGTTCAAAAACTGTTTGTTGGGTATAGGGCCGAATCGATATTTATCGGTCCGTTGCCATCCCCTGAAGATTTTAACAAATACAACCAAGTTGTGCCTGATGCGGCGGATCGCATACTCTCCATGGCGGAGAAGGAACAGCAGATACACTTCGAGGGCCAAACCAAAGCGCTTGCCAATGACAGCAAGCGGATTAATCGTTCTACAATTATATCCCTGGCCCTGGTGGTTGTTGCCGGTCTTGCAGCCTGGAAGGGTTTTGTGGCCATAGCTGTCCCACTGGGCCTGGCAGGCGTAATAGCCTCCATAATTCGGCTGTTGAGTGATTGGTTTTATCAAACATCATCCAGTAAAAAGTAACTCCCAAACTGCATTTCTACCGCCACTCATTTGGTGCAGGCGGTGGCTTGGTGGGGTGGTTTATTCATTCGTCGTTTCCTTGGCCGCCATAATCTTCTTGACGAGGGGTTCAATGATCAACTGGATGGCAAAGTTGGTTTTACCGGCAGGAATCACAATTGTATAAGGCGTGGACATGAAGGAACCATGCAGCATTTCCAGCAGGTACAGGAAATCGACCGCCAGTTTGTCGCGATTACGGACGTGGATGACGGTAAAGCTCTCATCGCTGGAGGGTATGTGCACGGCGCCGAACGGATTGGCGGTGTCTATGGTCGGCACGCGCTGCAGGTTGATGTCGGTGCGGGAGAATTGCGGCGTGATGTAGTGGACATAATCATGCATGCGCTCCAGGATCATGCCGGTCGCATCTTCGCTGCTGTAGCCGCGTACGGTCTTGTCGCGCTGGATTTTCTGGATCCATTCCAGGTTGATAATCGGCGTAATGCCGATAAGCACGTCGACATACCGGGCTATGTTCACCTCATCGGTAATCAGGCCGCCGTGAAGACCTTCATAGAGCATTAAGTCCGTATTTTCGGGCAGGGGTTTCCAGGGCGTCAGTGTGCCGGGGGCGCCGCCATGGCGCGCGGCATCTGCGTCATTGTGTATATAATGACGTTGTTTGCCTGTGCCGTGTTCGGCGTACTCCCTGAAACCGGCTTCGAGTTCCTTGAGCAGGTTCCCTTCCGGCCCGAAATGAGTGATATGCCTGCCCTCGCGCATGGCCTGGCGGGTGAACCGCTCCATTTCCTCCCGGTCATAGCGGTGGTAGCTGTCTCCTTCTATCACCGCGGCCTTGATGCCCTGGCGGTTGAAGATCTTCTCGAAGGCTTCCTTGATATTGGTAGTCCCTGCCCCCGATGAGCCGGTTACCGCGATAATGGGATGTTTTTTTGACATGGCTCCCCTTGCAAAATGGGCTGTGTGGGTTGCATACTCTTTCAGGCCGGATTCTAACCCAGGCCAGAGCCTATTCTGTTACATTTTGCCATCATGCAGCAAAGCAAACCCACAGATCTTGCACTTTACTTGCGCTTGTTGACCTATGTAAAGCCCTACCTGAGGATTTTTCTCGTAGCCGTGCTTGCGCTGGCAGTCCTGGCGCTGACCAGTCCGGCGATTGCCGCATTATTCAAGAACATTACCGAAGGGGTTTTCCGGCTCTCTGAGATCGACCTGGTTACCGGCGTGGTGCTGCCGATAATCCTGGTCTTCCTGGTGGCCGCGGTGTCTTCTTATATCAGCCGCTATGCCCTTGCCTGGGTCGCGGAGCGGCTGGTCATGGACCTGCGCGTGGAGATGTTCAAGCGCCTGTTGTCCTTGTCCTGCGCCACTCTGGACCGGCATACCGCCGGCAGCCTGGTCTCCAGGTTCACCTTTGATGCGGCGCAGTTGAAAGACGCGGCAACCAATGTCATCACCACACTGGGCAGGGATACCCTGAGCATCATCGGCCTGGTGGCCTGGATGGCATATATCGACTGGTTATTGACGCTGATCGCGTTACTGGCCGGGCCGGTTATCCTGTCGGTGCTGCTGGCGTTGCGCCGGCGCCTGCGCAGGTTGAGCCGGCGCGTGCAGGATTCCATGGCCGACCTGCACCACGTTCTGAATGAATCCGTCGCCGCGCACCGGATCATTAAAATTTTTGCCGGACAGGCCCAGGAAGGCGAGAGGTTCGGTAAAACCGCCAATGCCAACCGCAGCATGAGCATGAAATTTGTGGCGGCCTCTGCGGCAGGCACGCCGGCAATCAACCTGATAACCGCGCTGGCGCTGGGCGCCATCGTTTATGCGGCCGCGGCGCACGCGCAGGCCGGCAGTATTTCCGTAGCCGAATTCAATTCTTTTTTTGCAGCCCTGCTGATGCTGCTGAGTCCCTTGCGGCGCCTGGCGCGCATCAATGAGGACCTGCAAAAGGGCCTGACGGCCTGCGAGAGCGTATTTGCATTTATCGACCAGGAAGCGGAAGCGGACGACGGCAGGGTTTCCGTCGCCAGGCTGGCGGGGCAAATCGAAATTCGCGAATTGCGGTTTGCTTACGACGAATCGGAGGAATCGGTATTGCAGGACGTGTCATTGACTGCCAGGCCGGGGCAGACCATCGCCGTTGTCGGGTCCTCCGGCGGCGGCAAGACCACCCTGGTGGATTTGATTACCCGGTTTTATGACGCGCAGGGCGGCGAGATACGGGTGGACGGCCATGACATTCGCGATCTTTCCCTCTCCTGCTTGCGGGAAAATATCGCTCTGGTCAGCCAGGACGTGGTCCTGTACAACGACACGGTCTTCAATAACATCGCCTACGGCAGCAACCGCAAGGCCAGCAAAGAACAGGTCCGGGAAGCAGCCCGCCAGGCCGACGCCCTGGCGTTTATCGAGGCCCTGGAAAACGGCTTCGATACGGTCATCGGCAATGACGGTTCCCGGCTGTCGGGCGGGCAACGGCAGCGCATCGCCGTGGCGCGGGCGCTGTTGAAGGACGCGCCCATCCTGGTCCTGGACGAGGCAACGGCCGCCCTCGACACTGAATCGGAACGCAGGATTCAACAGTCGCTGGCTTCAATCCAGCAAGACAGAACCTGCATAATCATTGCCCACCGGCTGACCACCATTGAAAATGCCGATCAAATACTCGTCATGGACAACGGCAGGCTGGTCGAGGCCGGCACGCACGACCAACTGATTGCCAGAGATGGAGTGTATTCTCGCTTGTATGCTGGGGAAAAAGAGGTATCCAACTACGACAACAAGCGGACTGGTTAAGGAACTTCTGATAAAATATTCACAGACTTCCTTACGCGGGTATCAAGAGAAAAGGAGAGCGCTTTGCAAACAGGTTTATTCCCCGAAGATGCAGCCTTGACAGCGCCGCCGAGGAGCAACGGCAGTATAAACAGGCTGGACGTTGATGACAGGCACTTCCACGACTGGTATCGATTCATCCTGTCATTTCCCGCGCATCTTGTCCGTGAATATCTCAGCAAGTTCGAGTTGAATGAGGGCGATATGTTGCTGGACCCATTTTGCGGCACCGGTACAACACTGGTCGAGGCAAAACGGCACGGCATACCCAGCATAGGCATTGAAGCAAACGCGGTCGCGCATTTTGCCTGTTCCGTAAAAACAGATTGGGATGTTGATCCTGCCGGATTGAGGGAACATTCCCATTCACTGGCGCGGAAGGCAAGGACAATTATCGATTCGTCGAGCAGCGCATGCCTTCGAACCTTGCCGGAAGAGTCATTCAACTTGTTATTGAACGGATCAATCAGTCCGTTGCCGCTGCATAAGTCTTTGGTTCTGCGGGACCAAATCGAAGAGAACGAGGGCGACGGGTACAAACGGCATGAATTGCTTGCGCTGGCAAAATCATTGGTTTTTTCCACCAGCAACCTGTATTTTGGCCCGGAAGTAGGGGTACGGCGAACAAAAAAAGCAGATGCGCCGGTTATCGAAAGCTGGTTGACTGAAGTCGATAAAATCGTAGCGGATTTGCGTATGAAAAAATGCCTGGATGCGCCGGCCACGGTATATCACGCAGACGCACGGCAACTGGCTTCTCTGTTATCCCCTGAAAGTATCAGCGCCGTTTTTACATCCCCGCCCTATCCGAATGAGAAAGACTATACGAGAACCACGCGGCTGGAAAGCGTGATGTTGGGATATATCAAAAACAGGGAAGAATTACGGAGGTTGAAGAAAAACCTGCTCAGGTCCAATTCACGTAATGTATACAAGGGAGACGATGATGATGGATGGGTCGCGGGACATGCAGAGATACAGGCAATAGCCGAGGAGATAGAAAACCGCAGAATTGCGCTGGGCAAAACATCCGGTTTTGAAAGACAATACAGCAAAGTAACCAAATTATATTTTGGCGGCATGGCCCGGCACCTAGCCGATTTAAGGCCATTTCTGAAACCGGGAGCATATCTTGGTTATGTTGTAGGAGATCAGGCTTCATACCTGCAAGTCATGATTCGCACCGGTCAGCTACTTGCGGACATAGCCCGGTCACTGGGATACCGGGTCATCGGTATCGACCTGTTTCGCACCCGTCTTGCCACGGCAACACGTAAACAGATGCGGGAAGAGGTGGTGGTTTTGCAATGGCCCGGGTGTCAATGAGGAGAATTAAGAATGGCTACTAAGGATGGAAACCGATATTCAAAGCTGATTGAATATATTTTTCTCAAGAATCACAAGAAAGATGCGCAAGAGGTAAACTTCAAGCGCGAGGATCTGGTCAGCGCCGCAAAGGAGCTTGGGATAGAGCTACCCAAAAATCTTGGTGACGTCATTTACAGTTTCCGTTACCGGACTGCATTACCAGAATCAATTCGGAACCTTGCCCCTGATGGTCTGGAATGGGTAATCCGTTCAGTGGGTCAGGCAAAGTATAAATTTTCGTTGACGGCAATGCCGCATATTGTTCCGAATTCCCTCCTGGCGGAGATAAAAATTCTGGATGCGACACCTGGAATCATTGCCAAATATGCGCTCAATGATGAACAGGCGCTATTGGCAAAATTACGGTATAACCGGCTTATTGATATTTTCTCGGGGGTGGCTTGTTATTCCCTGCAAAATCACCTGCGCACAACCGTAGCGGGCATGGGACAGGTTGAAACAGATGAAGTTTATATAGGAGTGAATAAACAAGGTGCGCAGTATGTTTTCCCTGTTCAGGCCAAAGGGAGATCAGATCAACTCGGAATAATCCAGATAGAGCAGGATTTTGCTTTGTGCGCCGCAAAGTTTCCGCAACTTGTTTGCCGCCCTGTAGCTGCACAGTTTATAGAAGATAATTTGATAGCGCTCTTTATGTTTGAAACAGGCGAAAAGGGAGTCGTTATCAACGAGGAGAAACATTACCGTCTTGTTTCTCCCGAGCAAATGACTGATGATGACTTGACCCGGTATCGTAATGAAACTGCAGGGACAATTCCGCGCAAACGTCTCCATAGCATTAAAGGTATTGGCGAGGACCAAGAGGTTAGCGGCGAGGAGCATGATAAATATCTGTAGAAGGTAAACACCAAAACCCCTGTGCGTTTGCCGCTACCCTCTTTATCCTGGAATATCCTGCTCGTGCCGGGGTAACTGATCGGCGGTTTCAAACCATTTCAGCCGGCTTTCCGTATAGATATGGTATTCAGGTCCCGCTTGTTCCGGGTCGTCCAGAGTGACGAAATTGAGATCGACGGTTTTTTTGTCTTCAGTGTTTCTGAACAACACTTGAGTACTGCAGTCCCGGCAGAATTCGCGCTGGCCCCATGCGGATGATTTGTAAACGCCGGAGACGCCCTGCGTGTAACGGAACGCCTCGGTAGGGAAAGTAGCCTAGCCCAAGACCGGGGTGCCAGCGGAACGCTGGCACAGCCGGCAACGACAGTAGCCGGCATCTTCTGGAGCTGACCGGAGTGAATAGCGCAACGCGCCGCAGAGACAACCGCCTTCATACATAATCATTTCTCCTGAACGGCAAGGTAATATCAGTTTCCCGCACGAGTGAAAATGACTGATTTAATTCATCGTCAATATGTATGTTTCTGCCAGTCAATTTCTGGCTGGGAGTTAACATCGGGTTAACTTGCCGGTCTCAGTAATTTAGTTACGTCTTCCAATAATTCAGACCACTCGTCATTTAAAATTTGTAATATTTTTTCACCAAATTTTTCAATATCCTCTATGGTTATATCTTTGTAATCCTTTTTGGCAAGATAGGCCCAATTGCGACTGTCATCAATTTGCTTCTCGATCATAAATCCATCTCCATATTTGGAATATATAGTGTTCTGGCCCTCTTTTTCTTTCCAAGCTTGTAAAGTCTTTCCTCCTAGCCACATCTCAAGTGTAAATTCTTTTGTTTCAAACACTGTTCTATGTTTCAGGCCGAACCAAATATCAGGCTCAGATTTTCGAAAAGAAGCATATGTGGGATAGTTTCTCTGCCATTCCCAACCTTGGTCAGCTTGAATAACTCTGTAGAGATCATTATTTATATGCTGATAAGCATGTGATCTCAGAGTCAGTAAATCTTGTATTTTTTCAGCTTTTTCAAAATAGTATTTAATACTTTCGTGCATTTTTTTCGGTCCCGTCATTTGTTCCAAGTTGGAAATAAAATCTTGCAAATAATGAATATATTTCAGTTTTGCAGAAGCTACATACTGTCCAAGGTTGCGCCGAACGACTCCAAGCAGTCTTTCGTGGGTAATATTGATGAATTCTTTAGGCAGTGTATTTTTAATTTCGTGTAAACTTAAAACTATCCCGACTTTCCGGCCGGATTTTGTTTTTACACTGTTGTAATAGTCATTAAGATCATTGTAAATCCCGGCAGAAATTTTGTTCTCAATGATTATTGCAGATTCAAGTTTTTCGTCTTCTTCGGCTTGCTCATAAAGCACCAAATCAATAAATTTACCCTTATCCGTTTGAAACTCACGCGCTACACGGCAATCTTCCATAGAGAATTCTTTATATTCCTTGATAATTTCTACCAGGGATTGGAGAAACAGGTCGTGTAGCGAATGCTCCGCTGCACGGTTGAAAAAGAAAGCATACCAGTTGCTTATGACGTTTTCGTAATGCGGATATTCGGAAATATCAAAGAAGGTACGGTCTTCAGATGGCGCAGGAGTTTGGGCCTCGTTAATGATAGAATCGTACTCCGCGCACAACTCTTTGTATGTGAGGTAGGCTGGATCAGGCATCAATATTAGTTCTAAACTCTCATGATCAGGTCTCTGCGCACCTCGACGAAATATAACTCAGGCCGGGAACAAAATTAATTCTGTCCCCATAATTTACACAGCAAATATTTATAACATAAAGGACATCCGTTTAGATATCCAGTTTGCCTCTGAGACGATTGATATGCTCGTTGGTCACGATACCGCCGCGAGACGGAAAAGGGTGGAAACCGAAATTATCTTTGCCTGAATTCTTTTTCTTTTCTGGGGATGCGATTGGCAGGTCTCGCTTTTCAGGTCGTTGTCTCACCATTTGGGTTTGTGTTCCAGCTATATTAATGAATAACTATGGGATGAGATGTGAGCAAGACCCCAGCGTCCAAGCCACTGTAGCAGTGGCGCCAGTTCGATAGCCAGGATCTCGAAAAGCAGGGCCAGACCGCTTCGAACGGAGACTTTCAATTCGGCGATATCCGCCTCGATCATGTCGAAAGTGCTCATTGGCTGACTATACCAGAATTAGTACATTGATGACTGGAAAACTGAAAAAATATTTCCCACTCCCCCCTGCTCCTCTCATCTCTGCATGCTTAAGCCGAATTTACCTACTCCCCGGCAATGGTCATGTTCTCGACCAGCACCGAGCCGGTTTTGATGTTGCCCCGGTTGTCCACGTCGTTGCCAATGCTGACGATGTTCCGGAACATGTCTTTCAGGTTGGCGGCCACGGTGATCTCCTCGACGGGGTATTGAATCTCGCCCCGTTCGACCCAGAAACCCGAGGCGCCCCGGGAATAATCGCCGGTGATCTGGTTCACGCCGAAGCCGATCATGTCGGTGATCAGCAGGCCGGTGTCCATCTGCCTTATCAGCGCATCCAGGTCCTGCTCCCCGGTTTGCACCACGAGGTTATGCACGCCGCCTGCATTCCCGGTGGGGGTCATGCCTAATTTGCGGGCGGAATAGGCGCTCAATACATAGCTCTCCAGGACACCGTCCCTGACCAGGTGCTTGCGTTGGGTGGCCATGCCGTCGTTGTCAAACGGCGCGCTGCCCAGTTCTTTGGGCAAGTGGGGTTGTTCCTCGAGCTGTATCCGGGGAGCAAAGACCGGTTCGCCCAGCTTGTCCAGCAGGAATGAGGCGCGCCGATACAAGGCGCCGCCGGAGACCGCAGTAATGAACGCGGAAAACAGGCCCCGCGCGACCGGGGCCTCGAAGATCACCGGCGCAGACCGGGTGGACAGTTTTTTCGCATTCAGCCGGGACAGGGTACGGCGCGCGGCCTCCCTCCCTACACTCTCGACGTTTTCGAGATCGCGCTGATCGCGGGCCTTGGTATACCAGCCGTCGCGTTGCATCCTGCCGTTTTCCTCGGCAATAACGGTGCAATCGATGTTGTGGGAGGACCAGTCCCAGCCGTTGATGAAACCGTGAGTGTTGCCGTAGAGGTGGAAACCGGTATAAGTTCCTACCAGGGATCCGTCGGAGTTGGTCAGCCGCGCATCCTCCCGGCGCGCTGCGGTTTCACATTCAACGGCGAGTTCGATTGCCGCCTGGGGGGCAATGTCCCAGTTGTGGCACAAGTCAAGGTCCGGGACGCTCGTTGCCAGGAATTCAGGGTCGATCAGGCCGGCGCAATCGTCCCGGCTGGCGTGCCTGGCGATGGTGCAGGCGGCGTTGACGGTTGCCTCCAGCGCCTCATCGGAAAAATCCGATGTAGAGGCGGAGCCTTTGCGTCCGGCCATGTACACCGTTATTCCCAGGCCCTTATCGCGCTGGTGTTCGATGGTTTCGACCTGGCCCATGCGCACATTGACCGAGAGGCCGCGGCCCGTATTGATATCCGCTTCCGCGGCGTCTGCGCCCAGTTTGCGGGAGCTGGACAGGACCCGGTCGATTAACGCGCGGGGATCCTGTTGATGAGATTGCATTGTTGTTCCTGGTATTCAAAAATTCGTAACCAACCATTCTAACACTGTTGCACGGCACACGTTGTGGGGACGGACCCCCGCTTACAACATGCGGGGGCATGCTTAAAATCCGTCCCCGGCCTGCCAGCGGCACACTGGATATCCATGTAAGTTACAGGACACCCATATAAGGGCACCTCTGAAAATTAGAGGTATAAGTTACAGGACACCCATATAAATTCATTGGGTGTCCTGTAAAAGACATGGGTGTCCTGTTTTAGTATTTTTCTAACATTGCCGCACGGGTTACAATTCACCCATGGACGTATCCAGTGTTTTGGAAGGGCTGAACGAGGCGCAACGCGAAGCGGTTGCCGCGCCTGCCGGCAATATCCTGGTGCTGGCCGGGGCCGGCAGCGGCAAGACCCGGGTGCTGGTGCACCGTATCGCCTGGTACCTGCAGGCGGAGCAGGCCGCGCCCTTCGGCATACTGGCGGTCACGTTCACCAACAAGGCCGCGGCGGAGATGCGCGCCCGCATCGAAACCCTGCTGAAACGGCCGGTCGGCGGCATGTGGGTGGGGACCTTTCACGGGCTTGCCCACCGTTTTTTGCGCCTGCACTGGCAGGAAGCGGGGTTGCCGGACAGTTTCCAGATCCTGGACAGCGAGGACCAGTTGCGCGCCCTGCGGCGCGTCATTCGCGGCATGAACCTGGATGAAAACCAGTATTCCCCCAAGGAGGCGCAGTGGTTCATCAATGCGCAAAAGGAAGATGGGCTGCGGCCGCAACACATCGACCTTCATGGCGACCCCTTCAGGGAACAAATGGTCAGGATTTATCGCAACTACCAGCAGACCTGCGACCGCGCCGGGCTGGTCGATTTTGCCGAACTGTTGTTGCGCACCCATGAACTGTTTCGCGACCAGGACAACCTGTTGCGGCATTACCGGCAGCGCTTCCGCCACGTCCTGGTGGATGAGTTCCAGGACACCAACGCGCTGCAGTATGCCTGGCTGCGCCTGCTGGTGGGCACGGACAACCACCTGTTCGCAGTGGGCGATGACGACCAGTCCATTTACAGTTTTCGCGGCGCCCGCATGGAAAACATGCAACGCTTCCGGCAGGATTTTCCGGAGCCCTCCCTGCACCGGCTGGAACAGAACTACCGTTCGACCACCAATATCCTGAATGCCGCCAATGCCTTGATTGCCAACAATGCGACCCGGTTGGGGAAAAACCTGTGGGCCGACGGCAAGGCAGGGGAAAAACTGGAACTCTACGCGGCCTACAGCGAGCACGATGAGGCCCGCTTCGTAGTGGAACGGATCAGCGCCGCGCGGCTGCGTAGCGTCAACTACCAGGACAACGCCGTCCTGTACCGGGTCAGCGCCATCTCGCGGGTCCTGGAGGAAGCGCTGATGCAGGCCCAGGTGCCGTACCGCGTGTTCGGCGGTTTCCGGTTTTATGAGCGTATGGAAATCAAGGATGCCCTGGCATACCTGCGCCTGGCAGTTTACCGGGATGATGACGCGGCGTTCGAGCGTATCGTCAATACGCCGCCCCGTGGTATCGGACAGCGCAGCCTGGAAGAAATCCGCGGCCAGGCGAGGCAGGACAATATCCCGCTGTGGCGGGCCGCCAGTGGACTGGTGACGGACAAGCGCCTGCCTGCC
The DNA here is from genome assembly GCA_965204045.1 of Gammaproteobacteria bacterium. GTDB lineage: Bacteria > Pseudomonadota > Gammaproteobacteria > Eutrophobiales > Eutrophobiaceae > JAAXHV01. The sequence goes on along the minus strand of CBDBDW010000002.1, from coordinate 512,917 downwards.
CGCGCCCTGACTGCCCTGGGGCAGTTTCTCACCCTGGTAGAGCAACTGGCGCAATCCATCCGGGGCAAGGGCCTGGATGAAGCCATGGAGATCGTCATCGATGCCGGCGGCCTGGTTGAACACTACCGCAAGGAGAAGGGAGAGAGAGGGCTGGCGCGGGTTGAGAACCTGGAGGAACTGGTCAGCGCCGCCGGGTCCTTTGAGGTGGATAAAGACGTTCATGGCGACGTGGAACCGTTGGCGGCGTTCCTGTCCCAGGCCGCGCTGGAGGCCGGCGAAACCCAGGCCGATGCCCATACCGACGCCGTCAACCTGATGACCCTGCATACCGCCAAGGGGCTGGAGTTCGACCGGGTGTACCTGGTCGGCATGGAGGAGGGCCTGTTCCCCCACCAACGTAGCGCCGACGACCCGGCGCAACTGGAAGAAGAGCGGCGGCTCTGTTACGTGGGCATTACCCGGGCGCGCAAGAAGCTGACCCTGAGCTACGCCCGGCACCGGCGCATGCACGGAAACGAATTTTATCCGCAACCGTCGCGCTTCCTGGACGAGATTCCGGCGGAACTTATCGATGACATCCGTCTTGGCGGGACAGTAACCCGTGATTTTTTCAACCAGGCGGAACCCGCCGCGGATGCGCCCTTCGGCCCTGGCCAGCGAGTGGCGCATGCCCGCTTCGGCGAAGGCACGGTGCTGAACCTGGAAGGCCAGGGCAGCCACGCCCGGGTACAGGTCAATTTTGAACAGGCCGGCGCAAAATGGCTGGTGCTGGCCTACGCAAACCTGCAGCCTGTCTGAGCCGGTCCTGGCCTGCAACCCTGACCGGGGACAGACCCCCGCTTACAACATGCGGGGGCATGCTTAAATCTGTCCCCAAAACGGAGAGTAAAAACAGTGATAGAAAATTACAACACATTCCCGACAATGCGGGCAAAGCGGCGATTATATTTCTTCCTGTTCGCCATTATTCTCGGCGGTTGCGGAGGCGAAGACCCAGGTAACGCTACGGGATCAAATATCGATACCGGCAAGATCTATCGCTGGAAGATGGTAACCACCTGGCCGGCGAATTTCCCGGTATTCCAGGAAGCGCCGGAGATGTTTGCCGAAAACGTCCGTGTCATGAGCAACGGGAGACTTGATATCAATGTCTTTGCCGGTGGCGAACTGGTGCCGGCGTTGCAGGTGTTCGACGCGGTGTCCCAGGGCGCCGTGGAGATGGGGCACGGGTCCGCGTATTACTGGGCCGGCAAGGTGCCGGCCGCGCAGTTTTTCTCCACGGTGCCCTTCGGCATGGAGCAGAAGGGTGTGGAAGCCTGGCTGTACCATGGCGGCGGGCTTGAGTTATGGAATGAGCTGTATGAGCCCTTCAACGTCATTGCCCTGCCCATGGGCAATTCCGGGGTGCAGATGGGCGGCTGGTTCAACAAGAAAATAGAAACCATTGACGACCTCAAGGGCCTGCGCATGCGCATTCCCGGACTCGGCGGCAAGGTACTGGACCGGGCCGGCGGCAATCCCATACTGATGTCGGGGGGCGAGCTCTATACCGCGCTGGAGCGGGGCACGATTGATGCCACGGAATGGGTCGGCCCCCTGCACGACCTGCGCCTGGGCCTGAACCGCGCGGCCACGTATTATTACTATCCGGGCTGGCACGAACCGGGATCGGAGCTGGAACTGCTGATCAACCGGGCGCGCTGGGACAGCCTGCCGGTTGACCTGCAGCACATAGTCAGACAGGCTGCAGCCGCGACCGGCGCATGGACTTACAGCGCCATGGAATACCATAACAGCCAGGCGCTCAAGGAGTTGTCCGGGAAGAAGAACGTACAGGTGCTGCCGTTTCCGCAGGAGGTCTTGCAGGCACTGCGCGGCGTCACCCGGCAGACGCTGGAGAGTGAAGCTGAAAAAGACCCGGATTTCAAACGCGTGTATGAATCCTACCTGGCGTTCCAGGACTCTTACCAGCCCTGGCATCGACTCACTTCAAAGGCATTGGAGTCTGATTAGGTCAGGGCTTGCTGTATTACCGGTGTTGCCGTGATCTGCGCCGGCAAAGAAAATAAAACGACACGCAGAAAAGCAGCAGCCACACCGAAGCCAGGTCCCCGGAAAACGGGTCGTAACGGTTCACCAGGTGGGCGTGCGGGCTGTAGGGCATGAAATCGGCAACGTGCTGGACGAGCTTCTCCCCGGCTACCAGCCCTGCGTGAATGCCTATACACAGGATCAGGTTGCCGGTCAGGAGACGCACCAGGCCCAGTAACAGGCCCAGGAAAAACAGGGTCAGCATGGCATCGTATCTTGCCGGGTCGGCAAACTGGAACAGGGCCGCGGGCAGCATGGTCAGGCCGGTGTACCAGTGAATGGCCGCATCCGCCGGCAGGTCGCGGAATTTAAGATAATGCACGGCGGCATACACCAGGCTGACCACGACCAATGCAAGCGCCGTATTGGTCTGACGGCTCAGCCCGCCGAGCAGGGCGCCCCGGAAGATAAGTTCTTCGACAATGCCCACCAGCAGACCGGTCAGCAGCCCTCCGAGCAGCAGCAGGGATAATCGTTCAAAAGACAACAACCGTTCTGCATTGAGGTCATGTATGCCAAGCGCCAGGAGATTGGCCTCGATGATTGCCACGATGATAAACCCGGCTGCCAGTCCCTGGATAAGCCTGATATGGGGGCGGTGGGACCGGATCCCGATCCGGCGCAATGACAGACCGTTATAGTGTGCGAAATAAAGCAGGCTGAACAGCAGGCCGCTGAGCAGCGTCGTTCGGGAAACTGTTTTTCTGAACGGTACTTCACCGAACGATGAAAAAATCTCATATACGGGAAATGCGAGGAGAGCGCCGAACAGGATGGCGCTTATGAATACAGCGGAAAATACAAGCAGGGCGCGCATGGCCGGCCGGCCGGATATATTTTATCGGCCCGGTTCATCGTTTATTGGCTGTTCGCCACCATGTAATCGACGGCGGCTTTGACTTCTTCGTCCGACAGGTTCAGGTTGCCGCCCTTGGGTGGCATGGCAATGAGGCCGCCCTCACTGATAAATCCCTTGATGGAGTGCTCATACAGCAACGCCATCCCCTGGGCAATGCGGCTCTCCCAGGCGGCCTTGTCTCCGACTTTCGGGATATTCGGCAAACCGTTGTGGCAGCTTATGCAGAGGCCGTTGTACACCCGCTGACCCATTTCCACAGGTTCCTCGCTGGTGGCTACCGCTGCTACGGTAGCCACTTCCACTTCTTCTGCATCCTCATCAAGCAGGTTCACCACGCCTACCGGAACGGTATTCGCGGAGACCTTGGTCGACTGTTTGCGGGCAACGGCATCCTCATCAACGCCAAGATACAGCGCCAGCACCAGAAATATGATGATCATCACGGCCAGCAGGCCGATCACGATCGAATAATTGTAAAAAAACACCTTATCTTTTTTCGAACTCATGGACACCTCCTCTTGGTAATTGGGAATTTAAGGATTCCTGGCTTGGCTCAGCCAGAACCAAACAGCATGTCCACTGTTTGTCGTTCCGGCCCCGTTCGTCATTCCGGGCTTGACCCGGAATCCAGTAGACAGACCTTCATTATAAGGTATTGTTTTATTGACTGGATTCCGGCCTGCGCCGGAATGACGAACCAGACTCTTTACTATTTTGCACAAGATTTTACTTGTAAGAGACTATTTCCTAATTCTTAATTGCTGCTCTTGTATTTTAACAATCCGGCGGGCAATGTCATACCATCCCGAGTCAGCGCCCGCCGGTGTGCCGGATGTCCCTTCAGCAGCGGCTTTTGCTTTCAGGTAGTCTTCGATGCCCACTTTTTTCAGGACATCCTGGAATACATGGTATTGCGCGGGGTCGCTCGGTTTTTCCACACCGTACTTGTCGTGCAGGGGGTGGGGCGGGTAGACGTGCATGACGGTTGAATACCCTGGCGGAAGCACGGTCTTGTCCTTTCCCAGCAGTCCGGGCAACAGGTGTGTATGCGGCCCCGTTTCCGTATGGCCTCCCTTTTGCGGGATGGGTGTGTAGACTTCGATGCGGCCCAGGGCGGAGACGACGATACGCTGCGGAGATGATTGTTGCAGCAGTCCGGGCAAGGCGTGTTGCTGGTCCGACAGTGCTTTCCCGCAGAACGAAGTTAATTCTTTTTCCAGGTCTGAATCGCCGGTTCGCACGCAGAAACGCGCCAGGTCCGACCCCAGGCCCAGGTCGAACAACTGCTTGTCCCGGTCCCGGGAACGGATCGCGCCAGTGTCGGCGCCAAGAGCTGTTATAACGTGGTTTGCCGGTAGCCGCGAGAGTGGTTCCGGCAGGGCGAGCGTTATGGTTTGGGTCCATGACCTGGTGCAATGGGAAATGTCCTCGTAGGCGAAACAGGCGAGTTCCTGCGCCAGGTTCACGGCGATGGCGCCCCGGTCCGTCACGGCATGAAGGCCGGTAGCGCTCTCCCCGAAGCTGGTGGCTTCATTGTCGTCGTACATGAACTCTGCGATAGCGCCGGAAATGCCGTTGCTCCAACTACTTTCGGTGGAGTGCAGGTAGCGTTTGACCAGGTCGATGGTCGTTTCACGGGAGGTTGCTGTACCAGTCTTCATGGCGTATCGTCAAGCAGGTCTTGCCTGCTGTCGGGGACAGAATTAATTCTGTCCCCAATATTTACACAGGTATTAATGATCGTGCCCGTGCAGGCGCCGGTGTTCCTCCTGCACCTCATCCCTGCGGCGTGTCAGCGCCTCGGCCGTGACCAGGCATTTGTCTGCGACGATGCCTTCCAGCGCCGCCAGCCAGTGATGGTAATAGGTATTGCCGAGATCCGGGTCGCCCCCGGCGCGGGCTGCGGAGATGGCCCGGTTAAGTCGTTCCGCCCATTCCGCCCAGGTGAAATGCCCCTGTTCGTGCAGCTTCAGGACCAGGGCAAACGCCTGCGCCTGCCAGGGCTCCCTGAACACGGGACCCTCCTCGTCCAGGGGTATTCCGGCCAGGGATTCGAGATCGGGGGCCTGCATAAACGGCTGTCTTATTTGTCCGGGTCCATGTAGTCATCGAACAGGTCGATGTAGAGGGAATCGTTGGCCGGGGCGTCTTCTCCCCATAATTCACGGGCGCTGAACCTGACGCAATAGACATGCTGGGGTTTATCCGGACCGCCGTGGGCATTGGTGTCGGGCAGAAGAAAAATGCCGTGGTCCATTTCCACGACCCCGCGCCGGCCCCTGATGTAGCGGGGTATGCGCGTGTGATGCAGCGGATTGATGTTCCTGGCGATAATCGCATCGCCCGCCTTGAACCTGGGCGGGATGTCGGCATCCACGAAGACCGGCATGCGGTTTTTCATGCCGTACGCCATCCGCTCCGGCGAGGCGGCTTCGAAGCCGGCCGTCAACTCCGGGGCCGACACCTCGCCTGATTCAAGCTCTTCCCGCGTCACCATGTTTTTTTTCAGCATCATGTGTTCGAGGCTGTACAGCCATTTTTCGTAGTACGAGAAGGTCAGGTAGTCTGCGGGCGGGATGGTTTCCGTCATGTAGCGTACTTCATCGGTGACAAAAATCCCGGCGCCCATGGTGGCGAGGGTCATGGCATACACCCTGCTCTCCCAGTCATCGTGAAACACGGGTTCGTCTTTTTCGATGTTCACCGGGCCGATGTTGTCCATGCCGCCGATGTCATGAATGCTGTTCATAACGCGATATCCTCCTTCCGTTATTGCTCAAGGGTTGCCTGGCCGGCGCCGACCATGGAATCACGGGTGACGATTTCCTGCAATTCCGCTTCACTCATGTTCTCGGTACCCTCCGGACGTTTCGGCAACACCAGGTACCTGATCTCCGCATTGCTGTCCCAGACCCGAACCGCGGTCTCTTCCGGCAACTCCAGACCGAACTCCCTTAACAGCCCGCGCGGGTCACGCACCGCCTTTGCGCGGTAAGGCGTGCTTTTATACCAGTTGGGCGGCAGGCCCAGCACCGGCCAGGGATAGCAGGAACAAAGCGTGCAGACGACCAGGTTGTGGACCGCGTCGGTATTTTCCACCACCACCATGTGACTGCCTTCGATCCCGGTGTATCCCTGCTCCGCCAGCGTTGCCGAGGCGTCTTCCAGCAGTCTCGCCTTGAATTCAGGATCGGTCCATGCCCTGGCTACGATAGCGGCGCCGAGATGCGGCCCGACCTTGTTTTCGTAGTGATCGACAATGCCGTCAAGAGTCTCCCGATTGACCACGCCTTTTTCCGTTAATAGCGACTCCAATGCCCTCACCCGTAGTTGAACGTCTGACAGCGGGGCGCGATGTGATGATTCCGTCATTTGGATTGCCTCTTGATGTTGTTTTTGTGTGGAGGTCAGCATGACATAAAGCGATACACTGTCAAGAGGTTAACCGATGTCCCTGTCCAATTTACGCGTCATCATGTCGTAGTAATCCACGTCTTTCCGTTCAGTCATGATTTTCAGTGTTTCTTCAAGTTGCTGCATGTGGACACGGGCCTTTTGTTCAATTCGGATTCCTTCCAACCCTCGTGTGAACTGAAAAAAACATACGTTCAGGACATGGCTTGCACTAATCCTGATCTTTACGGTCACGTCATTAAGACGAGTGACGTCCTTGTAAAACGAGTACAGGATCGTAACGTCCTGATTTGCGTAAACGGAAATATTGCCATGCGGTTCTGGCGTCACTTCTCCGAATATAGCCCTCAAGCCTTTATCGGGCGAGCGCAGCCATCTTTTCTTGAAACGTCCCGTATATTGGTAACCGGTGCTGACGAGATAAGGGCTGTCGGTCAGTTGAGGTTCTTTTGTTCCATCAATGACGTCGTTGTACAGAGGATCAAGTACCTCCATGTATTTGTCTATACAGCCGCGGGCCGCTGCCTTTATGTCGTCAATCTTCTGTCCTTTGTAGAGATAGGGTCTGAATTCCATTTCCATTGAGGCAAGTCCGCCGCTGTTGCCGGTGAGACCGAAGTAATAGCTGAAGTCGCTTAAGGAAATTTCCATAATCTGTTCTCCTTCTTATTTCGACCGTAGCCCCGATTCCATAAATCAGGTCATTTCACTCTCCCATTACAGAGTTGCTACGGTACAGTCCATGGGGATGAAAAGCATAACCAAGCCGGTATTATTGTGCAAATTTTTCTCGGGGTCGTCATGCATTATGGGACTGTAAATATTTCTAATTTTCAGATAATCACCCAGCGTCATAAACTGCTTCGATGTCTCGGATCATCAACTCCATTTGTACGGATTCCTGTTTGTGATCGTTGAGCGATTCGACAGCTTTCCGGGCAATTTCAACTGATTTGCTCTCTTTATCTATCCCAATGTATCGTCTTCCTTCACTGAGGGCAGCAACTGCCGTTGTTCCGCTGCCGATAAAGCAATCGAGCACACAATCACCCGGATCAGTAAAAAGCTTAATCGTCCTTCTTGGCAGTTCTACCGGGAATTTTGAATCATGATCAGAGTTGCTGCGAACCGACGAAATTTCCCAGACACCTCTCGAACCCCAGTTAATCCATTCCTGTTTCGACAATCTTGCCCGATCTACTTTTGTAATACCTGGTTTCCAGTATATGTAGAGGTACTCGGATTCATCCACCGAGCGATAAGATATCGTATGCCATTTTGAGTTCTCCCAAGCGGCATCTTTGAGCCAGATGCGACGATCATACAGGTAAAAACCAGTCTCCAAGGCTGCCTCTTCAATAAATCCTCCGACAAGGCATACTCTTGTCTGAGACTGATATTTCCCGCCTCTTATATTGTTACCGTTAAGTCTCCTGTCTATCGTTTGCTCACTACAATTAAAGTGTTCAGCCAGCCTGTATCTATTCCAATCCGGATGTTTTTCTTTGACCTTGATTATTTCTTCCTTGGAGAGGTCTACTTTTCTCCGGGAGATGTTTTCTGCCATTATCCTTGGCATCGAATCATCCTTGAAACATAAAATGTCGGCAATATTGATTACCAGGAAGCCCCCCGGTTTTAAAATCGGAAAATGCGAATCGATGACCTCTTTCAGTAGCGCTTTCCATTCACCAAAAGTCAAATCTTTCTCATAATTTTTTCCGACATAGTACGGAGGTGACCAAACGCTTAGAGCGATAGATTCTCTTTCAATTCCTTTTAGCAGCACCCTGCTGTCACCGCAATAAATGTTATCGGGTTCCAGGTTTTTTGAAATGTCTATGAGCGCCATGACCCTGTACACTCCTCATTTGATTCGTCATAAGTTAACGTTTGAACTCGCCATGCTGCCTTGGATTTCAACCTGCTGAAACTGACTCTTACCCTGAAATCTTCCCCCAGTGTGGGGGCATTCCTTCCCGCTAACCAAATACCATCATCGGCATTAGGATTATACCTTTTTTGTAACCGACCGTTGGGTATAGCAGCTATGGTGACTTCGCGTAAATGATGCACTTTATCGGCATCATCTTCATACTGAAAATGTACGAGACAAGTGGTAGTTAAATAATTTTTTCCGCCATACTCGGAAATCTCAGGGAGAGAGCCTTGTTCATTAACTTCTGTTCCCGTACGCCGCTGTTTAATGCACATTGAGGTCTGGGACATCTGTATTGTTGCGGAACGGCTTTCTTTTTCCGCCTTTGAATCAATGAATAACGCTTGTCTGATTGTTTGCTCAGGCAGGATGATATATCTTGCTTTTTTATAATCTACCGTACCGTAAATTCTCTGTTGAACATTGAAACCGGAAAGTCTGTCCAGTAACTCCCTTGTGACATCTTCCGCAATGTCTTTGACACTATCCGGTGATTTAAGAAATATCTCGTGAGCTTCCATACCGAAATCCAGTACTGCCTGAAATACCCATCGCAATGTGAGCTTTTCTATCTCTTCGATTTCCTGCAGTGATATGTCCATGAGTAGTTCTCTCCCTCAGTAAATTGATGACTGCTTACAGAATTATCATAGAGAATCAATTCATTAAGTATCAGTCAATGATACACTATCTGACAGATTGTTTCTGAAACAAATATTTTCCAATATGAAATGTCTATTAACCCAAGGGGATCGCCAGTTAAGGGAGTCAGTCACCTCATTTGAGAATGAGAGTATCAAGTTGCAAACTATTGACGTAGGGCTCGATCAGGTAAGGGAGATTGCCAGGCAAAAGCGCAAGGGGCACGGCACTGTAGTCGATGAATTCATTGCAGAGCGCCGGGCTGAAGCGGCGCAGGACTGAGAATGGCGCAGACCATTCGCCAGTCACAATTCGTACTGCTGATGCTTGTCGGGGGCACGATTGTTGCCGTCAGCATGGGCATCAGGCAGTCGTTCGGCGTGTTCCTGCAGCCGGTAGTCACCGACCTTGAGATTACCCGGACCGCATTCGGGCTGACCATTGCCATTCAGAACCTGATCTGGGGTCTGGCGCAACCGTTTGCCGGGATGCTGACGGATAAATACGGTAGCTACCGCATGTTGATCCTGTCCAGCCTGCTCTATATTGCCGGGCTGGTCCTGACCGCACATACCTCGTCCGCTACCGGCCTGCACCTGAGCCTGGGGATGATGGTCGGTATTGCCATGAGCGGCACAACGTTCACTGTGGTATTGAGTGCGATAGGCAGGCTGGTGCCGCCGGAGAAGCGGAGCCTGGCGTTCGGCATCGTATCCGCCGGGGGCTCCATCGGCATGTTTACATTTGTGCCGCTGGGCCAGTTGTTCATCGGGCTGTATGGTTGGAGCGCCGCCTTTTTGGTCCTTGCCGGATGTGTGACGATTGTGCCGCTGCTGTCACTGATATTCCAGCGCCAGTCCGGGGAGGGCGCGCCTGTTACGGACCGGCCCGAAGAAACCTTGTCCCAGGCGTTGCGCAGCGCCGGCGCTCATTCCGGATACCTGCTGCTGAATTGCGGATTCCTGGTATGCGGGTTCCACGTATCCTTTATCGCCACACACCTGCCGGCGTTTCTGAATGACTCCGCCATTTCCCCCATGCGCGCGGCGTTCGCGCTCGGCCTGATCGGGGTGTTCAATATCCTGGGCACCTACCTGGCCGGGCTTTACGGGGGGCGTTACCGTAAAAAATACCTGCTGAGCGGACTCTACCTGGGACGCGCGTTGGTAATTGCCGTGTTTATTGCCCTGCCCCTGAGTGAAGTGAGCGTGATGCTCTTTGCCGCAGCCATGGGACTGTTATGGTTGGGGACCATTCCGTTGACCAGCGGACTGGTAGCCGAGATCTTCGGGGTCCGGTACGGCGGCACCTTGTTCGGGATCGTATTCTTCAGCCACCAGGTGGGCAGTTTTCTGGGCGCCTGGCTGGGAGGCTATTTATTCGAGACAACCGGTTCCTACACGCTGATGTGGCAGTTGGCCGTGTTGCTGGGCATTATTGCCGCCCTGTTGCACTGGCCCATTCGGGACGAACCGGTGGCCGTGCAGGCAGCGCCGGCGTGACGCCGCCGGTGAGAACTGCGGGCTGATATTCAGCGGCGCCGTTCTTCCCGGATCAGTTCGTCAATGGTTTCAATCATGCGTTCGAATGATCCGGCCGATGCAGATACCAGGTATTTGCCGTTCACGATAACGGCGGGCACCCCGGTAATTCTGGCGTCACGGGCCATCAGGAATGCCTGTTTCATCTTCACTTCGGTCTCATTGGAGTCGTAATGCCGGGCAAACTCTTTTTTGTTGAGTCCGACCTCGGCGGCGAAATCGATCAGGCTGTCGCGGGTAAATATATTGCGCTGTTGCGCGTGCAGCGCCCTGAACATCGGAGTGTGAAACTGTTCCACGGCGCCCATCTTCTCCGCCGCGAAGTAGCCTCGGGCATGAACCGCCCAACGACTGTTCAACACACCCGGCACGGGGCGGAATGCCACGTCTTCCGGGATGGTTTTAAGCCATGACTTGACGTGCGGCTCAAAGGAATAGCAGTGCGAACAGCCGTACCAGAAGATTTCGACAACCTCGATCTTGTCGCCAGACTGTGTAGGCAGGGCGGGTTTGATCTGCGTCCAGGCAGGCCCGTCGTGGGAGTGTTCCTGGGCCGGGACATTGAGAACCCCCGCCAGCAGCAGCAAGGAAGTCAGTAATCGTAATACACGCATTATAATTCACCGTAGGAATGTAAGCCGGAAAGAAACATGTTGACGCCCAGGAATGCGAACAGGGTCACGAACAGGCCCACAATCGCCCAGGCCGCCATGGCCGGGCCTTGCCAGTTCCTGCTGATGCGCATGTGCAGCCAGGCGGCGTAATTCAACCAGACTATCAGCGCCCAGGTCTCCTTGGGGTCCCATGACCAGTATCCGCCCCAGGCCTCGGCTGCCCATAGCGAACCCAGGATGGTTGCCACGGTAAAGAAAGCAAAACCGAGGGCGACGGCCTTGTACATCATGTCATCCATATCTTCCCGGGCCGGCAGGCGGGCGAATACCGGGCGCGGGCTTGCATCGTCACCCCTGGCCAGGTAAGCCACGCCCAGCATGGCGGCAATGCTGAAGCAGCCGTAGCCGATGAAGTTGGCCGGCACGTGGATCTTCATCCAGTAACTCTGCAGCGCCGGCACCAGCGGCTGGATTTCGTGGGCGCCCCGGTCGAAGGTGTACCATAACAGGAAGCCGATGGCGGCGCTGATCACCAGCAGGACGAACCCGCCCAGGGCGCGGGTCCGGTAACGTTTTTCGTAATGCAGGTAAATGATAGCGGTAGTGACGCAGAACAGGATGAAGACTTCATACAGGTTGCTTACCGGAATGTGCCCGACCTCGGGACTGATCAGGTAGGATTCGTACCAGCGCACCAGCATCCCGGTCAGGCCCATGCCCGCGCCGGACCAGGTCAGCCAGGCGCCTGTGGCGGCGGGAAATGCGGCGCCTGAAAACAGGGCCAGGAAATAGCTCAGGGTTGCCAGCACGAACAGGAAGCTCATCCACATTACGGCCGACTGGCTGGCCAGGAAATACTGCAGCATAAAGCGCTCTTCCGCGAGGGACAGGTTGGCGTCATAGAGGTGGATGGAGAACAACGCCAGGGTGGCGACGATGAGCAGGAGGCGCCGAAGCTCGGACCAGGCAATGCCCGCATAGCACAGCGCCAGGGTGAGGCAGGAAAAAATCACCCACTCATACCCGTTCAGGTACTCCCTGAAACGGGCATAGACAAAACCATAGCCGCACAGCAACAGCGCGCACCACAGGAAATCGACCGGTCTCAAGGGGAATCGGTTGTCCGCCGGGACGACGGCGCCTGCCGCGGTTTCACCTGTCATGACATTGGTACGCATAACTAATTATACATAACGTCATAAATCGCGCCACATCCGTCATTTGCGAAGCCAGGAATCCAGTAGGTAACAAAACTCCTTATAAGGAATGTTTGTTCACTGGATTCCTGCCTTCGCAGGAATGACGGACTATGATGCGGCATTATTTATGACGTTATGTATAGTCAGACTTTGCGCGATTCAATTCATGTTCTATTGTACGTGAAATCTGCCCGAAGTAACGACTGAAATCACGGGCATGGCGCGTGCGCGATCCGGCCATCAATATTTCTGAACCTGAAGCTCCGGGCCTGACAATCGCCCATAGCCGTTGATGAGGAACGTAGAACAGCAGGAACACCCCGGCAATCAGCAGGCTGAATCCCAGGTATACCCACTTGGCGCCCGGCGCGCGTGCGATTTGCAGTCCCGATGCTTCCACGTGTTCGAAGTCCGTCAGTCGCAGGTAGTAAGGGGAGTCGTACTGGTGCAGGGCCGATAAGGCAATGATGGCGTCGTTGAGAAACTGTATGTCCCTGTCCGATATATCATCGGCGTCCATACCGGCATCAGCGAGCATGGCCAGGTAAGCCTGCTCCAGCCCGAAGCGAAGGATTTTCATCGATGCGCTGTTCACGGTCCGGACGGTCTCCTCATCCATGGCGGGGTCGACCTGTTGTTGCAGTAGCGGGAAGCCTCCGTCCAGGAACAGGCGGACGATCCGCAGCGTCACATTACTGACGTCCTGTCCGGTGATTTTTCCGTCAAGATCTGCCCCCGACAGCAGGACGGCCTGCCTGTCGGCATAAATGCGCATGAGCCTTTCGGTGTCCTGTAATATGTCAAGCAACGCCAGGAAACGGTCCGGCGAACCGTCATCATCCGCGGGGATGTGCAGGTAGCGAAACTCCTCTTCGAGTGAGGAACGCACGCCGCTCAACAGGAATTCCCGCCCCTCCAGCGTTATGGGATACATGTAGTTGAGGTATTCGTTTGCCCGCCCGTCGGTGCGGCGCAGTTTGAAGTTAACGCTGGGACCGAAATCGCGGAACTTTTTGTCAATGGCCGGGTCGTCATTGGGGAAGATATTGAACTTGCGGAATTCCTCCATCTCCAACTGGTAATTCTCGCCCTTGTGATCCAGGCCGACAGACCGGTTCACGTTTATCGTATGGTGGCGAACCCCGGAAGACGTCAGGTCGTGCAGCATGAAATCGAGTTTCGATCCGCCGTCGCCGAAACTGGCCTGGTAAATGGTATAACCCTTGTAGTTGAGCGGATGATTGACGGCGATTGTCTTTGTCAGGCGCCGCTCGCCGTCCTGGATGACCAGGTCGCTTTCGAAGGACTTGGGTTGGCCGCCGGGGTAGTGTTCCACCCGGAAATCTTCAAGCAATATGATGAACGGCAGGGGTTGCACCAGGTAACCGGCGCCCAGGTTGACGAAGGCGGCGCCCACGGCGCGGCCTTCGGGTATGGAAACACTGGCGCGGAACGAGGTATTGGTTACCGGCAGCTTGCTCTTGTCCGGTATCCGGCTGATGGGCAGGTCCCTGGTTTCCGCCTGCAACTGCCCGCGCAGGGACTGGATTTTCAGTGGAACGTTACTGTCCAGAAATCCGCCGATACAGATGATTACCACCGCGCAGTGTGTAAACAGGTAACCGAAACGGTTGCCTGCGCCTTTCATGGCCGCCAGGGTGGTGCGGTTTTCCTGCCGCTTAATCCGGTACCTGAATCCGAGGCGTTTGAGACACGCCGCCAGTTTCGTAACCGCCTCTTCATGGGCAAGGCCGGTGCGCATTCGGGTGTGATGCGCCAGGTTGAGCAGCTGCGCTTCCTGCATGTCTTCCCGGTACTGTTTGAGGGTGGCGAGGACCCTGGGGGTATTGCGATAAAGACAGATACTGGTGGTCGTCACCAGGAACGCCAGGATCAGGATGAACCAGCCACTGGAATAGATATCGTACAGTCCAAGTCGTTCGAAAACGCCGTGCCAGAATGGACCGAATTTGACTATGTAGTTCTGGTACGGTTCGTTCTGCTTCAGGATGGTGCCGATAACGGATGCCAGCGCCAGCGCAACGAACAGGGTGACGGCCAGGTTCATCGAACCGAGGAACCGTAACCCGGATTTCAGCATGGCGGAATTAAGCGCCACTGTCGCCGTCAATGGTTATGCCGGCGCCTGGCCGTCAGTGAAGTCCCTGGAGATAATCCGCTACGGCTTCGATACTGTCGTTGGACATCCTGCCGGCGATATCACGCATGATGCCGTTGCGGTCGTTGGCGCGTTCCTCTGCCTTGAAGGCCTTCAGTTGAAGTTCCGTGTATTCCGCATGTTGTGCATTGATTCTCGGGTAGTTCGCGGCGGGATTGCCTGTGCCGGCAGGACCGTGGCAGGCCATGCACGCTGCGAGGCCCATTGTGGCGTCACCGGCGCGATACAGGCGTTCCCCTGCTTCCAGGTTCTCCGGCCGGGTCTGTCCTGTGCGTGGTTTCAGGCTGGCGTAATACACCGCGAGGTCGGCGATATCCTGGTCACTCAGGGACATGACAAGGGGCGCCATCTGGTCGTTTTTCCTGTGCCCGGCGCGGTAGTCTTCCAGTTGTTTCCTGATATATTCGGCATGCTGGCCGGCCAGGTTGGGCCATGTCGGGTTGTTGCTGTTACCGTCGGGGCCGTGGCAGACGACGCATGTCGCCGCCTTCTGCCTGCCTGCTTCGACATTTCCCGCAGCAAAAAGCGCGGGAGGGAGCAGTATCAGGACCAGGCTGCAGGTCAGCTTGTAAAACATCCGGAGTTACCTTGATAAAACATATTAGATTTTGCGAAAGGCGCTATCTTACAGAATAATTGGCAAAAATGGGTAGCCTGTGGGGTATTATTTCCAATGCGAACCATGAACAACAACTCATATCATAACACCGTTTACCTTCACAGCGCGCACCGGTTGGCGCAGTTGCCTGCCGACGCGGGAAGGGAGGCCGTCTTTGCCGGCCGCTCAAACGCCGGGAAATCGAGCGTGATTAATGCCCTCGCGGGCCAGAAAAAACTTGCACGAACAAGCAGACAGCCGGGGCGTACCCGGCAGATCAATTTTTTTGCTGTCGACCATGATACCCGCCTCGTGGATTTACCGGGGTACGGCTACGCCAGGGCGCCGGGTTCCCTGAGACAACACTGGGGACAACTTATCAATGCTTACCTGGAGCGGCGCCGGTGCCTGGCAGGACTGATCCTCATTGTCGATATCAGGCGTTGCCTGACCGAACCTGACGTGCAGATGCTGGACTGGTGTGAGAATAAAAACCTGCCGGCACACATCCTGTTGAACAAGGCGGACAAGCTTTCCCGCAGCGCCGGCAGGCAGGCGCTGGCAACGGTCGCGCGGGACCTTGGAAAGAATACCGGCGTTCAACTGTTTTCAGCCGCAAAAAAACAGGGACTGGATGAATTATGCGGGGTGCTGGATGACTGGCTGAAAAAAAATGGCCCCGGAGGTCATAAGGGGGAGGGAGGTCCACCGGGGCCGGGAAACCCGGCTGAGGGTAGCCGGGGTTCGTTAAGGATCACGTAATGTCCTTCGCTTATTGAGACACCAATGGCATGAAAAAGTTCCGGTTCCATGTGGAAACGGAATTTTTATGCACAGATCGGGTTGTATCGGGAGGTTACTGCAGCAAAGCGCGGGCGGTTATCCCGCAAGCGCACAATAAATCGACTAAATATTTGAAAAATAAAGGGTTTATTTAAGTGTTCAAATTTTAACAGTTTTGTCACAAATCCAGTATTTTTCCGTATCTTCTGTCCTGCTCTCCCACTGTATCCACAAAGTTATCCACAGAAAATGTGGATAACAAATTAACTTCAATTATGACAAGCAGTTATGTTTTCAAACGTAGAATCCATGTCAAAGAAGTACGCTAACTTGGAAAGGAATTGGGGATTGGGGCCAGGTCGCACAATGCACATGCCCGACCTGACCCCAATCCCCTCACATGCTGTATTTGCGGTTGAATTTGTCCACCCGGCCGGCCGTATCCAGGATCTTCTGTTTGCCGGAATAAAACGGATGGCACAGGGAGCACACTTCTATGTGCAGATCACCCTTGAGGGTTGACTGGGTTGTGAACGTATTGCCGCAACTGCAGGTGACGTTGATCTCATGGTATGCTGGATGAATATCGGCTTTCATCGTTGGCCCCTGTTTCATTTCCGGGCGCTGATTGTAGTAGAAACAGCCGGGTATCGCAACATTGAGTGTTTTCCAATATGAAATGAGCCTGAAGGGCGGACGTGATTCCAACATGAAATGAGCCTGAAATAATCGGTCTTTCTGTTCATGATACGAGGATGAAAACGATCATGAACGCAAACGAGTTAACGAGTATCGACCAGGTACGCGCCTTTCTGGCGGGCACACAACAGGTGGCCTTTGAGGTGGCCGGTGACAAGCGGAGCCGGTATGACTGGCTACGGCGCACCTTGGTGAAGTTTGATTATCCGGGCTGTAACAAGACGGACAAAGGGACACTGATGCGTTACCTGATGAAGGTGAGCGGCTATTCCCTGGCCCAGGTGAAGCGGTTGATTAAACAGTACCGGGAGACCGGCAAGTTGACGCCGCGCCAGTGCACGGCACGCGGCTTTGCCCGGCGCTACACGAAGGCGGATATCCGCCTGCTGGCGGCCATGGACGAGCGCCATAACACGCCCAACGGGCTGGCCCTGAAGAAGCTCTGTGAGCGGGCTTATTCAGTCTTCGGTCAGCGTGAGTACGAACGCCTGGCCAGCATCTCGGTCTCGCACCTGTACAACCTGCGCCAGTCGCAGACCTACCGGCGCCAGCGCCACACGGTGGACAAGACCCGGCCGGTGACCCTGCCCATCGGTGAGCGGCGCAAACCGCAGCCGGACGGTCAGCCGGGCTATATCCGCATCGATACCGTGCACCAGGGCGATTTAGACGGGGAAAAAGGGGTGTATCACATCAATGCGGTGGATGAGGTAACCCAGTTCGAGGTGGTGGTCAGTGTCGAGCGTATCAGTGAGGTCTACCTTATTCCGGCCCTGGAACACCTGCTGGAGGCCTTCCCCTTCGTTATCCTGGGCTTCCACGCCGACAACGGCTCGGAGTACATCAACAAACAGGTTGCCCGGCTGCTGGAGAAGCTGCGCATCGAGCTGACCAAGTCCCGCGCCCGGCACAGCAACGACAACGCCCTGGTGGAATGCAAAAACGGCCACGTGGTGCGCAAGCTGCTGGGCCACGCCCACATCCCGCGCCGCTGGGCCGGCCCGTTGAACGAGTTCCACCGCCGGCACCTCAACCCCTACGTCAATTATCACCGGCCCTGCCTGTTCCCGGAGACCGTCACCGACAAGAAGGGGAAACAACGCAAGCGCTACCCGTATGAGTCCCTCATGACCCCCTATGAGAAACTCAAATCCCTGGACGATGCACAGACGTATTTGAAACCGGGGGTCAGCTTTGACATACTGGACAAGGTCGCTTACCGGATCAGCGACAACGCGGCCGCGGACGCGCTGCAACAGGCGCGCCGGGACCTCTTTACAACCATCCATGAACAGGAATACAAACGGGCTTGAGATCGGGGCAGAATCTCTCTCTCTACAGGCTCATTCCAGTATTGGAAAATACTCATTGTTTTTGCCACTTTGTTTTTGCCACAGAGGGCACAGCGATCACAGAGTGTGTCGAGTTCGGATTTCACCAAGCCATAAAATCCAGACTCTGTGATCGCTGTGTCCTCTGTGGCTTATGGCCTGAATTCTGCCATAACGGGAGTATGATCTGAAGGCCGTTGCTGTTGCCGCGGCGCAATGTCAATCCAACTGTCGGCACAGCGCCGGCTGAGTTCGTTTGACGCCAGTACCAGGTCGATGCGCAGCCCGCGATTATGGGCAAAATCGCCTGCACGGTAATCCCACCACGAAAAAGACTCCTGTTCCTGTTCGAACAGACGGAAGGTGTCCGCAAGACCGCGGCCCTGAAGCTCGGCCAGGGCATCCCGTTCCCGTTTGCTGCAATGAATCCTGTCGCGCCATGCCTCAGGGTCGTGAACATCGGCATCGGTGGGCGTGATATTGAAATCACCGAGCAGGATGAGATTGTCATGTCGGCGCAGAAGGTCCTGAGTGAATTCATCAAGCCGCGCGATCCAGTCCAGTTTGTAACCGTATTTGTCTGAGCCGACTTCGGAACCGTTGGGAACGTAGAGATCCAGCACACAGACATCATCAACCAGTGCGCACAGCACGCGTTTTTGAGGGTCTTCCATGCCGGGCAGAGCGGTGTGCAGCACCTGTGCCGGGTTCCTGCTCGCGATGGCGACGCCGTTGTAGGTTTTTTGTCCGGAAAATACCACCTGGTAACCTGTTTCGTGAAAAGCCTGGACCGGAAAATTCTCATCCTGAGTCTTGGTTTCCTGCAAGGCCAGCATGTCCGGCCGATGGGTATCCAGCCACTGCAATACCTGCGGCAGGCGCACCTTCAGGGAATTGACGTTCCAGCTTGCTATGGTCCACATGGGAATAGTCGTTTAGAGAAAGGGGACAGATTTCAAATCTGTCCCCGGTCGGCTGAAATTCCCGAATGCCGCAGCAAAGCGTCAATTTCAGGTTTGCGACCGCGGAACTCGACGAACAGGTCCATGGGTTCCCGCGACCCTCCCTGTTCCAGGATGGTGTGGAGAAAATCCCTGCCGGTAGCGCTATCGAAAATCCCGTTTTCCTCAAAGCGCGAGAAAGCATCGGCGGAAAGGACTTCTGCCCACTTGTAGCTGTAATATCCTGCGGCGTAACCCCCGGCGAAAATATGACCGAAACTGTGTTGAAAACGATTGTCTGGCGGCGCCTTGATGACGGCGACCGCGCGCCGGACCTCATCCAGCAAGGCCTGGATATCGTCAATATCATGGCCGCGCTGCTCATAGTGCAGGCGAAAGTCAAACAGTGCCAGTTCCAGTTGCCTCACCATGTGCATGCCGGCATGGAAGGTCCTGGCCCGTTGCATCTTTTCGAACAAGTCGGTTGGAAGTGGCTCCCCGGTCTGGTGATGGCGCGCAAACAGGTCCAGGGATTCCCGCTCCCAGCACCAGTTTTCCAGGAACTGGCTGGGCAGTTCCACCGCATCCCACGGCACGCCGTTGATTCCCGATACGCCGGCATAATCGATCAACGTCAAAATATGGTGCAGCCCGTGGCCGAATTCATGGAACAGGGTAAGCACCTCGTCGTGGGTAAGCAGGGATGGTTTACCGGATACCGGCGGGGTGAAGTTACAGGTCAGGTAGGCCACCGGTGACTGCACGGCGCCGTTGTTCAGCCTGCGAATCACGCATTCATCCATCCAGGCGCCGCCGCGCTTGTGCGGGCGCGCATACAGGTCGAGATAAAACCCGCCGCGCAGCTGGCCGCTGTCATCCCTTATCTCAAAGAACCTTACGTCGGGGTGCCAGGTTTCTATCCCTTCCCTGCTCGAAATGCTGAGACCGTACAAGCGGTTGACCACGGAGAACAACCCTTCAACTACCTGGTCTGCCGGGAAATAGGGCCGCAAATCCTCCTGGGAGAAGTCGAACCTCTTTTGCCTGAGTTTTTCCGAGTAATAGGGGATGTCCCAGGCCTGCAAATCCTGCAAGCCGTATTCTTCAGCCGCAAATTTCTCCAGGTCAGCCAATTCCTGCTGCGCTACCGCCTTGCTGCGCGCGGCCAGGTCATGCAGGAAGGCCATGACATCATCCGGAACGTCCGCCATCTTTTTAACCAGCGAGTATTCCGCATAGTTCCGGTAACCCAGCAAAGCGGCGAGCTCCTGTCTCAACGACAGGATCTCCGTCATCAGCGGTCCATTGTCCCATTTCCCGGCGTTGGGACCCTGCTCCGAGGCGCGGGTGTTATAGGCCGTGTACATTTCCTGCCTGAATTCCCGGTTGTCTGCATAAGTCATTACCGGCTGATAGGAGGGATACTCCAGCGTGAACAGCCAGCCGGCCTGATCCCTCTGGCGAGCAGTCTCGGCTGCCAGTTCAAGTGCGGTTGTGGGCAAACCGATGAGCAGAGACTCGTCCGCCATAGGTTTTGTCCAGCCGTGGGTGGCATCCAGCAGGTTCTCTTCATACCGTGTCTGCAGTTTCGAGAGACGCTGCTGCAACTCCTTGTACCTGTTCTTATCCCGCTGTCCGAGGTCGATGCCCGACAGGCGGAAATCCCGCAAGGCATTACTGATAATCTTTTGCCGGGGGATGCCCAGCCGGGAATATTCCTCGCCCTCGGCCAATGCCTTGCAGGCGTGGAACAGGTCTTCGTTCTGTCCCAGTTCGGTGGCGTGATCGGTCAACTTGGGCAGGCAGGCGTTATAGGCCCGGCGCAGGTCATCGTTATCGGCCACCGAGTGCAGGTGACTGACGGGCGACCAGGCACGGTTGATTTGATCATCCTTGTCTTCCAGGGGCTGGAATAAGGTTTCCCATGTGTGTTCTTCAGCTTTATCAAGCACAGACCGCAACAAGACGCGGTGTTCTTCCAGCAGTTGGTCGATGGCCGGTTCAATGTGTTCGGGCCTGATGCGGCTGAATGCCGGCAGCGTCAGGTTTTCGAGTAACGGATTAGTCATGTTCTGATACTAATAATGAGAATTATTTTCATTTATAAATCAATAACTTATGCTTTACAGACAGAAATTTTCCTGTTATGATTCAACAAAAGTTTCAACGTATTGGGCGAAACGCACATTTGTATCCACAGTGGAGACAGCTTGCGAGTTGCTCATAATTTATTTTCGGAGGTCTATTATGCAAGGTGACAAGAAAATTATCGAGTACCTCAACAGGGTACTCAAGAACGAACTGACGGCGATAAACCAGTACTTCCTGCATGCCCGCATGTGGAAGGACTGGGGCCTGAAGGAACTGAATGAGCACGAATACCATGAATCCGTTGATGAGATGAAACATGCCGACAAGCTCATTGAGCGGATCCTGTTCCTGGAGGGACTGCCGAACCTGCAGGACCTGGGCCGTCTGTTTATCGGTGAAAATACCGTGGAGATGCTGGAATGCGACCTGAAACAGGAAAATCTCGCCATACCCCTGTTACGGGAGGCCATAGCCTGTTGCGAGACCGAGCGGGACTATATCAGCCGCGAACTCCTGGAAGATATCCTCGAGAACGAGGAGGAACACGTGGACTGGCTGGAAACCCAGCTCGGACTGATAGAAAAAGTCGGCCTGGAGAATTACCAGCAATCCAAGATGTAATCCGAACTTCAGGCAACAGGGGGGACAGAATTTAATTCTGCCCCCCGCTAAAATTCAGGGGTCAGAGTAAAATCACCCCCGCTCCCGCTATCTGCCAGGATAGCGACGATTTTTACTCTGACCCCGTCTATCTCGATCCCGCCACAAAAAATAGTTGCAAATAATTCTCATTTGTTTTACAATTCGTGTTACTAACCAATCTGCATGTAGAGAAGACTCTCAGATGTACGTATGTGTGTGTAACGCGGTAACTGAAGGGGAAGTCAGGCAGGCCATAAACGAAGGCGCCCTGACGATGTCCCAGGTCAGGCAAAGACTGGACGCCGAGCGCGTGTGCGGTTCCTGCGACGATTGCCTCGAAGACTACCTTGCCGAGCCATTTACGTTCACACCCCCCGGTCTTGCAGTCGTAACCGCAAAGTAAATATTACTGATATCCAGGCGTTCAGAGTTTGTAGTCAAAAACTCTCTTTTTCTTGTTGTCACATTGTTGCCCACAAGGGCCGGCGCTCCCTCTTTTCAAAAAACACTTGACAGACCGTTTATAAAAGATAAACTAAATGATAATTATTCGCATTTATGGAAATATAAAATGTACAATTATCGTTTGGTCGGGGTCCTGGTCTTCCTGTGTGCAATGCCGTTAGCGACGTTTGCGCAACAGCAGGAGGAAGAAATCGTAGTCGTTGGAAAGTATCTTTATACGGATCAGGTCAATGCTCTCAAAACACCAACGCCCATCATCGATGTGCCGCAAAGCCTTTCAATTATCACGGCCGACCAGATTACACTGCAGGGCTTCACGAGTATCGGTGACATTATCAACTACACACCCGGCGTAAACACATCACAGGGCGAAGGCCACCGTGACGCGATTGTGTTTCGGGGGGTACGCTCAACGGCTGATTTCTTTATTGATGGCGTCCGTGATGATGTTCAATATTACCGTCCGCTTTATAACCTGGAGCAGGTGGAACTCCTGCGCGGCCCAAATGCGCTCTTTTTCGGGCGTGGCGGCACGGGCGGCATCCTGAACCGTGTCACGAAGAAAGGTGTGATCGGCGAAAATTTCACGGGTTACAAGGCGACTGCCGATACATACGGCGAATTTGATGTCCAGATCGATGGTAATTTTTCAGTCAGTGAGAACTCTGCTTTTCGCATCAATGCGTTTTACGAAGGCCTGAACAATCACCGTGATTTCTATGACGGAGATCGTTTTGGCGTTAACCCGACTGCCAGATTCGAACTGGGTCTGAATACGACACTTGACCTGTCTTATGAATATATTGATCACGATCGTTCTATTGATCGCGGTATTCCGACAGGGTCGGATGGACGACCGGTTAAAGACTTCGACGAGATTGTTTTTGGTGATCCTGAACGTAACTATCACCAGCTCGAAGCCCATTCGTTTCGCGCAGCACTGCAACATGAGTTTTCAGAAAATCTGAAAGGTAATTTCAGCGCGTTTTACGGCGACTATGACAAGCTGTACCAGAACTTCTATGCATCGGGGTATAATCAGGCGGCCGCGCCAGACCAAGTGACGCTCGATGGATACGTCGATGCGACCAAGCGTGAAAACCTGGTGTTGTCAGGAAACCTGGTCGGGGAATTCGCCACAGGATTTATCAACCACACCCTTGTTGCCGGCGCTGAATATATTGACACTTCATCGGATCAAAATCGCTTTAATGCATTCTGGGACACAACCTCGGATGACAATGAAATTTTCACGATTACCCGTCCCCTGAACCTGCGTGGAGATAATGGTGTCAACACATCCGGTGTAACGACAACAAACGATTTCACAGCCGATCTCAATGACGACACGCGAGTGGATATCGACGTGTTTTCCGCCTATATCCAGAACGAGACCGAGATTTCAGATATGCTGGATTTAATTGTCGGCGCCCGCTTTGACAGCTTTGACATCAGGGTCTTCAACGTTCCGGCGGATGAAACGCGGAGCAGGAAAGACGAAGAAATTACGCCGCGTGTCGGCCTGGTCTTCAAGCCGCTGGAAAGCATCTCGATTTACGGAAGTTTCAGTGAATCCTTCCTGCCGCGCAGTGGCGAACAGTTCGCGAACATTAACGGCAATAATAACCAGTTGGATCCGAACACATTCACCAACCTTGAGGCGGGCGTAAAATGGGACTTCAGCCAGGGTCTGAGCTTCACGGCCGCCGTGTTCGAGATTGAGCAAAGCTCGCCGCAGGTTGCCGATAATGATCCGTCAACCCTGGATGTCATCGACTCAAAAATTAAAGGTTTCGAGGCGCAGGTCAAGGGCCTGGTCACAAACCGGTGGTTTGTGTCGGCGGGGTACAGCTATCTTGACGGTGAGCAGGTCAACCGCTCCGGCAAAACAGGCCTGCGCCCGCGTGAGTTGCCTGAAAATATGTTCTCAATCTGGAACAGCTTTCAGGTGACGGATAAGTTTGGTCTGGGCCTGGGCCTGACCTATCAGGACGAAAGCTTCATTAATAACGGGAACAGCGCGGTCCTGCCGAGCTATACCCGTCTTGATGCGTCGGCTTACTACGACGTGTCTGACAAGCTCCGTGTTCAGGTCAATGTCGAGAACCTGACCGATGAGCTCTACTTCCCGAACTCACACAGTACGCATCAGGCGACCGTGGGAACGCCCCTTAACGCACGTCTGACGGTCAGTGGGCGGTTTTAGCTAGTACTCTTTCAACCTGATATTGACATGTTCAGAGCCACACAGCAACGCCAAGACAAGGCGCAGTCCGCAGAGAATGGCGCGCCCTTGTCAAGGGCTGCAACGCCGTATTGGCGTTGCTGTGCAGCTCCCTGCGGGCGGGCCGGGAAGCGGTCGCCCGCGGCGTTGCGCCGCTTGGCAAGGACTCGCCATTCCCTGCGCAGCGCGCCTTGCGCTCAACCGCTTCCCGACCCGCTGAACATGTCAATATCAGGTTGAAAGAGTACCAGGGATAAATCTCAATGCCGGACAAGAGCCGAAGCTTCACGGGAGGTGTACGCATCACGTTTTAATCAATTCCGCGACAAGAACAGAAGACCCCTGTATATCCTGGCAGGTGAAGTGGGTCAGGAAAGGTGCTTTCAAACTCTCAGCAAAATAGCTCTTGTCGTATTTGGAACGGGGGCGTATATTTTGATACGTCCCCTTTTTTTAGTCCCTTACGAGTAAAATCTTGCGCAAAACAGTAAAGAATCCCGTTCGTCATTCCGGCGCAGGCCGGAATCCAGTAGATAAAACAATTCCTTATAATGAATGTCTGTTCACTGGATTCCGGGACAAGTCCGGAATGACGAACGGGGGGCATCCTGTTTGGCTCTGGCTTGGCCAGGTCAGGATAAGGAACAACATGAGATTCATCCCGTTTGTAGTTTTACTGGTCCTGACAGCACCGGCAGGGCCGGCACAGGAAGTCAATGTGTACTCCGGCCGCAAGGAGGCACTGATAAAACCGTTGTTCGATGAGTACACGAAGGAGTCGGGGACCAGGGTCAACCTGGTCACGGGCAAGGCGGATGCCTTGATCAAGCGCCTGGAGCTTGAGGGAGAAAACTCACCTGCCGACCTGTTGCTGACCGTGGATGCCGGGCGCCTGTACCGGGCAAAGGAGTTGGGATTGCTGCAGGCAATCACATCGGTAAAACTTGACGAGGCAGTGCCGGAAAATTATCGCGACCCCCAGGGGTACTGGTACGGCCTGTCAATCAGGGCGCGGGTGATAGTGTACTCCAGGACAAAAATTGAACCGGCGCAGCTTTCCACTTACGAGGTCCTGGCCGACCCCGTCTGGAACAACCAGCTTTGCGTACGCTCTTCTTCCAACATCTATAACCAGTCACTGGTCGCCTCCATGCTTGCCCACCACGGCCTGGAGGAAACGGAAAGCTGGATCAAGGGGCTGGTGGGTAACTTCGCCAGGGACCCCAAAGGCGGCGACCGGGACCAGATCAAGGCGGTGGCGACAGGGCAATGCAACCTGGCACTGGTCAATACCTACTACCTGGCAGGCATGCTCAGTTCAGGCATCGACGCGGAAGTTGACGCGGCGGAGCAGGTCGCGTTGTTCTGGCCGAACCAGGATGGCAGGGGCGCCCACGTCAACGTCAGCGGCGCCGGCGTAACGAGGTCAGCGAGGAACAAAACAGCCGCCGTTCAACTGCTGGAATACCTGGTCAGCGTCCAGGCGCAGGAGTGGTATGGAAAAACCAATCGAGAGTTCCCTGTCCGGGATGGGGTCGCCGGAGACAGCATCCTGCAGTCCTGGGGCGAGTTCAAAGCCGACAATCTGAACCTGGCAATACTGGGAGAAAATAACCAGGACGCCGTGCGCGCCATGGACCGGGCCGGCTGGAAGTAAAGCTTCCCTGACAGACGCGTGTCAGCGCCGACGGATTTGACCCGGGGCGCCGGGGACAGATTTCAAATCTGCCCCCTCTGTCATTCCGGCGCCAGCCGTCATTCCTGCGAATGCAGGAATCCAGTAGAAAAATTTCCTTATAATAAGCGGGGCATGGGCGTCATAATAACGCGCCCCCAACATTCTTATGCCTGAATCGACCCTTCCGCAAAGACACGGCAGTTTGACTCGCATCCCCTCCTGGGTGGCCTTGACTCTGCTGGTGGCCGCGAGCCTGTTGCTGCCCGTCATCGTGGTCGCGGCATCGATCTTTCTGTCCAGCGGCGATATTTGGCGGCACCTGTATGACACGGTACTCGCCGAATACGTTGCCAATTCCCTGCTGCTGGCGCTGGGCGTGGGCTGCCTGGCCCTGCCCCTGGGCGTGATACCTGCCTGGCTGGTTACCCTGTACCGTTTTCCCTGCAGCCGCCAACTGGAATGGGCCCTGCTGCTGCCCCTGGCCATGCCCGCGTACATCATCGCCTACACCTATACGGGAATGCTGGACGTGGCCGGGCCGCTGCAATCCTGGTTGCGCGCCGCGTTTGCCTGGCAGTACGGTGATTACTGGTTCCCCGACATCCGCTCCCTGCCCGGCGCGGCGCTGATGCTGTCCCTGGTGTTATACCCTTATATCTACCTGTTGGCCCGGGCCGCCTTGCTGGAACAGTCAGCCAGCGTGGTCGAGGTCGCCCGGACCCTGGGAGTAAAGCCCGCAGGAGCATTCTTTAAAGTGTTGCTGCCGCTGGCCCGGCCCGCGATCATTGTCGGCCTGTCCCTGGTGCTGATGGAGACCCTGGCGGACTACGGCACCGTGCAGTACTTCGGTGTAGCGACGTTCACCACGGGCATCTTCAAGACCTGGTTCGGCCTGGGCAGCAGTATCGCCGCCGCCCAGTTGTCCGCGTTGCTGATGTTGTTCGTGCTGTTCCTCATCATCCTGGAACAATACTCGCGCAGGCAGTCCCGTTATCATGACACCAGCACCCGTTACAACCGCCTGGAGCAGAAACACCTGCGCGGCCTGAGCGGATTGCCTGCCCTGGCCGTTTGCGCGCTGCCGGTCCTGTTCGGCTTTGTCATCCCGTCCGGCCAGTTACTGATTTGGGGAATGCAGACCTGGCGAACATCGATGGATAGCGGGTTTTTCGCCATCGTAGTGAACAGTATCGAACTGGCGCTCATCACCGCCGTGCTTGCGGTCCTGCTGGCGTTGGCGGTTTCCTGTGCCCGGCGCCAGCAACCCGGGATAATGACAAACTCGTTCAACCGCCTGCTGGGCATGGGTTACGCGGTTCCCGGCGCCGTGATTGCAGTGGGGGTATTGATCCCATTCACCTGGCTGGACCGCCACATGAGCCACTGGTTCGGGTTACTGTCGGATACCGACCCCGGCCTGCTTCTCAGCGGCACTATCGCCATTCTGGTGTTTGCCTACCTGGTGCGTTTCCTGGCCCTGTCCCTGAACACGGTGGACGCCGGCCTGGCGAAGATCAAGCCGTCCATGGACGAGGCGGGCAAGAGCCTGGGTCTCAGCGGTTTCAGGTTGTTGCGCCGGGTCCATATTCCCATCCTGCGCGGCAGCCTGCTCACTGCCGTGTTACTGGTATTTGTCGACGTCCTGAAGGAACTGCCGGCAACATTGATACTGCGGCCGTTCAATTTCAACACGCTGGCGGTGCGTACCTATGAACTGGCCAACGAAGAGAGGCTGGCGGACGCCGCGTTCCCCGCCCTGGCAATCGTGCTGGCGGGGATTATTCCGGTTATCATACTCAGCCGAGCCATATCACAATCCCGTTCCGCAAATGCTTGAAGTTAAAAACCTCACAGTGATACTCGATGGCAAGTCCGTTATTTCGGATATCTCCCTGCGTCTTGAGCAGGGCAACATCGGTTGCCTGCTGGGTCCCAGCGGATGCGGGAAAACTACCTTGCTGCGCACCATAGCCGGGTTCATTCAACCCCGGAGCGGTGAGGTAAGGATCAACGACCTGTGTGTCGCCGGTGCGGCATCACCCGTTCCCGCGGAACAGAGGGGCGTGGGGATGGTGTTCCAGGACTTCGCCCTGTTTCCACACCTGAGCGCGCGTGAGAATATCGCCTTCGGCCTGCATGAACTGGCGGGACGTGAGCGGCAGGAACGGATAGACGAAGTGTTGCGGACGCTGGAGGTTACCGATTTCCAGCACAAGCATCCCCACCAGTTGTCAGGAGGGCAACAACAACGGGTCGCAATCGCGCGCGCGCTGGCGCCGCGCCCCAATATACTGTTGCTGGATGAACCTTTCTCCAATATGGATGTCGAGTTAAGGGAACAGATTGCCCGGGAACTGCGCATGATCCTCAAACAGGCCGGCATGACGACGATCCTGGTGACCCATAACCAGCTTGAAGCTTTTGCCATGGCGGACGAAATCGGTGTCATCCGCGACGGCGCACTGCTGCAATGGGACACAGCGTTCAACCTTTATCACCGGCCTGCCGGCCCGCAGGTTGCCGATTTTATCGGGGAAGGCGTGTTCCTGGAGGGCACCGTCCTGAACACCACGGAGGTCGAGACCGAACTCGGTGTGTTGAGAAGTAACGTTCCCCACGGCGGCACATCCCAGGCACAAGTGTCCGTACTGGTGCGCCCCGATGACATCGTGCACGACGATAACAGCAGCCAGACCGCAACAGTTCGCGACAAGGTGTTCCGCGGCGCCGAATTCCTCTACACCCTGACCCTCCCCAGCGGCGCCCGCATGTTGAGCCTGGTTCCCAGCCACCACGACCACGCCATCGGAGAAAACATAGGCATCCGCCCGGAAATCGACCACCTGGTAGTGTTTGAATTACCGGTTCCATAGTCGTTGCTCATAGTCACTCTCTTTTATAGTCTGTATTAAAGACAACTACACGAACTAAGTCAGCTCGCGCAGCGCGGTTGCCAGCAATCGAAACTCTTTTGCTCTCAAAGACGTCGGGCGCCAGGCCAGTCCGATCCGGCGGAAAGCGGGCGCGCTGATCCGTGACAGCGTGACATCCGTTCCCTGGGTGATATGGGCGTCGACTGCGAGCCGGGGTATGAGCGTGACTCCGACCCCTGCTGCAACTATTTGTGCCAGTGTGTGCAAACTGCTTGCCTCAAATTGTGACCGTATCTTGCTGTTGCCCTGGCCGCAGACATCCAGCGCGTGACCGCGCAGGCAATGCCCTTCCTCCAGCAGCATCAGCTGTTCGCTCACAAGCGCTTTGAGCGGCGCCTCATCACTGCCGGCAAGCACGTGGTTGCGGTGGCAGGCGAACAGAAATTCATCATCCATGACGATCTCAATGACGAGGTCCCCCGGTATCGTAAGGCAGCGCAATCAAGGCGATGTCCAGCTCTCCTTCTTCCAGCCGGGCGAGCAGCGGGACCGTCTGCTCCTCCCTCAGGTAGATGGTCAGTTCGGGGTATCTTTCCCTGAACGCCGGCAGCACGCGCGGCAGGAAGAAAGGCCCGATTGTCGGGATCACCCCCAGGCGCATCTCCCCCGTCATTGGCGTGAGATCGGCCCGGGCCACTTCCATGACCTCTTCCGCTTCCCGTAATATTGCCTTTGCTCTCTTGGCAATCTGCCTGCCGGCACGGGTGATCAGCACCTGCCGGTTGGTACGTTCCGCGACCGCGGCGCCAAGCGCCGACTCGAGGTCACGGATGCCCGCGCTGAGTGTCGATTGGGTGATATGGCAATGCTCTGCAGCCTGGCCGAAGTGTTGCGTCTCAGCCAGCGCCACCAGGTATTGGAGTTGTTTCATCGTGGGCAAACGCTTCATCAGATGTTGTCCATGGCAAATATACGTATAATACGATTATTATAACGAATAATAATCGTTGTACACGACAACGTTCAACTTCTAATCTTTCCCTGAGAGCCGGGTACACAAGTACCGTTTCTAAAAACCATTCAAACCAGAACAGGTTATTTGGAGGAGAACATCATGAGCGAAAGCAAATGCCCGGTAATGGGCAAACACGGTAACGGCGCTACCCGCAGAGGCGCCACAAACCGGGACTGGTGGCCGAATCAGCTCGATCTGGGCATCCTGCGCCAGCATTCCTCAAAGTCCAACCCGATGGACGAGGATTTCAACTATGCCGAAGAGTTCAAGACCCTGGACCTCGCCGCGGTAAAGCATGACCTCTATGAACTGATGACCACGTCACAGGACTGGTGGCCTGCCGACTACGGCCACTATGGACCGTTCTTCATCCGCATGGCATGGCACAGCGCCGGCACCTATCGAATCGGCGATGGACGGGGTGGCGGGGGGACGGGCAACCAGCGCTTCGCGCCCATCAACAGTTGGCCGGATAACGGCAACCTGGACAAGGCGCGCCTGCTGCTCTGGCCGATCAAGAAAAAATACGGCAGGAAAATCTCATGGGCCGACCTCATGATCCTGGCCGGCAACTGCGCCCTGGAGTCGATGGGATTCGAGACCTTCGGTTTCGCCGGTGGGCGCGAGGACATCTGGGAGCCCGAAGAAGACATTGACTGGGGCCTCGAAAACGAGTGGCTCGGCGACAGGCGCTACAGCGGCGACCGGGAACTCGCGGAGCCGCTTGGCGCGGTCCAGATGGGCCTGATCTACGTGAACCCGGAAGGTCCCAACGCCAATCCCGACCCGTTCGCTTCAGGCCGGGACATTCGCGAGACTTTCGGCCGGATGCCCACGACCCGGACAAACGGCATGCGCCCATGATGACCACGGCGGACATGGCCATGCGCATGGACCCCATCTATGAATCGATCTCGCGGCGCTTCCACGAGAACCCGGACGAGTTCGCCGACGCTTTCGCCCGGGCGTGGTTCAAGCTGACGCACCGCGACATGGGGCCCCGCGCCCGCTACCTCGGCCCGGAGGTGCCTGCGGAAGAACTGCTCTGGCAGGACCCCATCCCTGCCGTCACCCACGAATTGATTGATGAGCAGGATGTCGCGGCCCTGAAAGCCAGGATACTTGCTTCAGGTCTCACCGTTTCCCAGCTGGTCTCGACCGCCTGGGCTTCCGCGTCAACCTACCGCGGCTCCGACATGCGCGGCGGTGCAAACGGCGCGCGCATTCGTCTTGCGCCGCAGAAGGACTGGGAGGTCAACCAGCCGGACCAACTGGCGCATGTACTGGAGACCCTTGAAGGTATCCAGCGGGAGTTCAACAGTTCGCAAACAAACGGAAAACGTGTGTCGCTGGCCGACCTGATCGTCCTGGGCGGGTGTGCCGCTGTCGAACGGGCTGCGAAGAACGCCGGACAGGACGTGACGGTACCGTTCACGCCGGGGCGCGGGGATGCCCTTGAGGAGCAGACTGATGTCGAGTCCTTTGCCGTACTTGAGCCGGTTGCAGACGGATTCCGCAACTACCTGAACGGCGCAAACGGCGCCGCGGCGGAAAGACTGCTGGTGGACAAGGCGCAGTTACTGGGGCTGACGGCGCCCGAGATGACGGTTCTCATCGGCGGCATGCGCGTCCTGGGGGCAAACACCGGACATTCACAACATGGCGTCCTTACCAAGCGGCCCGAGGCGCTCACCAACGACTTTTTCGTGAACCTGGTGGATCCGGGTACGGCATGGCAACCGGTCTCCGAAGACGGCAACGTGTTTGAGGGCCGGGACCGTGCAACGGGCGAACTCAAGTGGACCGGCACCCGCGTCGATCTCATCTTCGGTTCGAACTCCGAACTTCGGTCGTACGCAGAAGTCTATGCCTGTGACGACTCCCGGCAGCAGTTTGTACAGGACTTTGTCGCGGCCTGGGACAAGGTGATGAACCTGGATCGTTTCGATCTTGCCTGAGCCCGATCTCAGGGGGAAGGTCTTCAATCCTGCAAATTGAAGATCTTCCCTCCCCCGGTGCTGGATGGACGTCGCTTCCAGCGGCGGCCAGACCATCGCCTCAGTTTGACGGCGCCAGTACAGACACGTCCACGTTCCCATTCCCCGTGCCCAATCAGTCGCACGGGCAGAGATAAAATATCTTGAAAATGCTTTTTAACTATAATATATTATAGTTTATGGCTAAGAAACATCAATCTGTTACAGTTAACAGGGCGCTGGCGCGGCTTGGCCGCGATATCAACATCGCCCGCCGCAAGCGCCGCATGTCACTGGCCGAATTTGCCGAGAGAATGCGCGTCTCGCAGGGCACGGTAATGCGTCTTGAGAGAGGGGAGCCGGGCGTATCGATACAGGCGCTGGGCATGGCGCTGCTGGCGTTGGGTGAGGTCAACCGCCTGCACTCACTGCTGGACGCGGCATCGGACGATACCGGCCTCCTGTTTGACGCTGCGTCGCTACCCAAGCGGATCCACA
Source organism: Gammaproteobacteria bacterium (assembly GCA_965204045.1). Taxonomy (GTDB): domain Bacteria; phylum Pseudomonadota; class Gammaproteobacteria; order Eutrophobiales; family Eutrophobiaceae; genus JAAXHV01. The sequence goes on along the minus strand of CBDBDW010000002.1, from coordinate 480,625 downwards.
GCGCCGGGAGACGGAAAGAGCCGGACCGGCAAGGACTGTCGCCGTGAGCGTGAGGCGGGTCCGCGTGGATGTCGTGCTGGCCGACAGGCGCGTGGGCGAACTGGTTTTTGAGAGCGACGGACGGCGACAGTCAAGCATGTTCCGATATGCGGATACCTGGCTGGGCGACAAAACGGCCTTTGCCTTGTCACCGTCCATGCCGCTGGTGGACGCCCCCTTTTTCAGCTCTGGCAGGGAGTCGGGCCTTGCCCTGCCGGACCCTGTTGCCGACGCTGCCCCGGATTCCTGGGGGAGGTCACTTCTCGATGCAGCGCTGGGGCGTCGTGCAGACGAGATTGATTACCTGCTGCTGTCCGATGACGCCACCCGCCAGGGCGCATTGCGTTTTCGCGATGAGAGCGGGGCCTGGTTATCACTGGAGTCGCCCTCCTTGGCGCGACTCATTGACCTGCCCAGGCTGCGCCATCTGGCACACGCCTGGGAGTCAAAATCCCCCATGGACAGGGAACTCATCGCACAACTGCAGGGCTATTCCGGTCCGCTGGGCGGCGCCCGGCCCAAGGCCAACATGGATGACAACGGAGTCCTGTCTATCGTCAAATTCACCTCCAGGCACGACAATGTCCAGGTGGAGCGCGCAGAGGTAGCAACGCTGAAGCTTGCCGCCCGGGCCGGCCTCAGTGCGCCGTCTGCCCGGTTGGAACTGATGGAAACAGACCGCCCGGTCGCCGTCATCGCCCGATTCGACCGTAACGGACCCCAACGAGCGCCCTACATCTCCGCACACAGTTTCATGGGGCGGGAAGCGCCTGATCCGGTCTACTACACAGACATGGTCGACATGATGGTCGCGCACGGTGCAAATCTGAAACAGGAACTTCATGAACTGTACCGCCGGATCCTGTTTTCCATTCTGGTTTCCAATAATGACAACCACCTGAAGAACCACGGGTTTCTCTATGCCGGCAACAACCTCTGGCGCCAGTCGCCGGTATTTGACATCAACCCGCAACCGGAACGTCACCCGCATCTCAAGACGGGAATCAGCGAACTGAGCGGCAGTGAGGCGTCCATAGAAGCCGCCATAGAAGCCGCCCCGTTTTTCGACCTGGAAACCGATGCGGCTGTGTCAACGCTGTCCGGTATGCTGATGACTGTTGAACGGGACTGGCGGGCATTGTTCCTTGAAGCCGGCATGAATCAGGACGAAGTAAGCTATTACAAACCGGCATTCGATCATGAGGAAACCAGAATTGCGCGGCGGTCGTGCAGGGCGGTAATCCCTGCAGGACGCACAAAAGATCGTGCCGGGGCCGCGCAAGACATTGCGGAGGATGCCGGCGCGGATTCAGGTGAACGGCAGGAACAACAGGCAGGAACGCCCAAACTATAACACGTGCACGAGAGCTCAATCAGCAGTAACCCCGAGGGTATAGGGTCAGGTCGAACAATGCACACCGTTGATAACAGAATCCGGTTTAGCCCAATTCATTCTGAAAATTTGCTCATCCGATATTAGCGGCTGATTTGTACAATCCGGGGATTGATGATCTTACACACCTCATCTCTCCTGAAAGCATTAGATACCCTCATCGGGTTCGAACATAATCTGAAATCCAACAGAAAAAGCGCATGGTGAAAACAAACGTCGGGATGGGTCGGGCCTGACTGACTGTTCTGTCGGTAAACGGTAATTGCTGATATAGCCGTATAACTCTTGCAGGTTCGCCTGTGTATTGGTGGCCCATTCGATTCTCATCGGTTCAGGATATCAGCCTTCACTTCTTCATGAGGGATCGTGCGTCCGGCTTCGATATCCGCCATACTATCTTCTATCTTGCTTCGCACGTACGGCTTATGCAAGGAAACCGGATAACGCCATGCAGGTTAAGCTCATGGAATCGACAATGAAGAACCTGCACCCTGATGCTGCCATCCCCGCAGATGAGGCCCGGCAAGCGCGCGCGGCGTCCCACCCCGACCAACGTTCAGGTCGTCCCGGCGACGACGTGGTGCGCTGGCGTGAATTCCGGCTGGCGCTGTGGATAGGGGGCTTTGCGCTGGCGGCCATTCCTGGCGGGCAGGGTTTTTTGTATTCGGCCATCATGGGCCTGCAGGGTGAGATGCATACGCAGATCGGTGATTTGCGCACGGACATGCAAACCCAATTCACCGACCTGCGCGAGCGCTTCCACGAATTGAGCGAGCGCGTGGCCCGGATAGAAACCCGCTTGGATATAGCCGCCGACCCGGACAGCTGACCCTGCCGGTTCCATCCGGCGGTGGCTGACAGCGCGTTCCGCCGCAGCATCTGATTCGCTGACACGCGCTATTCCTTGTGGGGTCTGTTTTATTATAAATTTGAACAGTATGATTATATCGTAACGCAATGGCGCAAGTTTCAGCAGCAGGTATTTGAAGTTTCACCTTCCGGATATGGTATTAACTGGCCGTTAATAGATGAGGACCTCTCTATAGATACCCTCATGGGGTTCGAACATAATCTGAACTCCGACAGAAAAAGCGCATAGAGTTACAGTTTGTCAATCATGGCGATGAAATTCCGTTTACGCTTATAGGTCGTGCGCAAGCCATCCAGATAACTTCTGAACGCATTTTCCTGATTGGTTTTTTTCATCAGTTTTTCGACCTTTTTCAGGTGGTTAACGGCCTGTTCATAAGCAGCGTTATTGGTTTGATTGACGGAAGATTCAATCAGTTTCCGGTAAACCTGAATGGCGTCCTCGGGATGCTGCTTTTCGCGTTGCGCCGCCAGTTGTAACCACAACTCGTCATGCAGGTCAGCATCCTGCGCCAGCTCCCAGGCCGTATCCACATTTTTCTCCCATAGGTATATCTTGACCAAGGTAGGGCGGGAACCACGCGCATAATTGAAATAAAAATTTCCCGGTTGCCTTTTTGCCGGTTTTTTCTCCAGCAGTTGATGAAGATGATCCAACGCCTGGCTACGCCAATACGGCCATTGTTTGCAGCGGTCTGCATGTTGTTTCAGCTCACGATAACTTTCCAGGCCGGGTTGGTCAGTGAATAACCGCCATATCAAAGACATTGCCTTATCATGCCGTTTAAGGCGATGGTATTCGTCTGCAACAAATTCCTGCAGGCGCCGGTCCGGTGTTTTGGCAAAGGCTTTGAGGCCGCGCTCGGCCCAGTCCAATGCTTTGTTACGTTTCCTGGCTTTCTTGTAAGCCTCGGCGATTCGTAAAAATGAATAGGAATGAGACAGGTCGCGGCCCAACACTTCAACCAGCGCCTCCACGTCGCCGGCCTGCTCTGCCAGGGTCTCCATGATATGGGTGATATTGAACCGTCTGCCGTCATGACTTGTTCGCGTACCAGCGCTGGGAGACAAGGGCTTGACCTTGTGCCATTCTGCCCGGGCCAGTTCGCGATAGCATGTCAGCCCGCGTTTACCAAGAACCCCGGCGTAACGACCGGCGGCCCCGGAAAAAACGTCCCATTCCCCGTTCATCTCCCATTCAAACAAACGTCTTGCCAGGGCTTCCGGGTCCGGTTTTGCTTGACTGCACGCCTGCAGGTGCAGGGTTTGCAGACGCTCGAAGATATTACTCATGTGACCATCGGAATCATCAATGCTTTCCAGCGCTTCTTCTGCCTTGCGCAGGGCAAACTCGGTCAATTGGATAACTGCCTCGGCCTGGTCGTCTTTAAGCAAAGTTTCAACGGAGTCGATGGCGGTTTCCACGTTCTTGGCATAACCATAAGCAGCCTGATAGTTGATGAAATATCCGGGAAGTATCGCCCCTTTGAGCGCCTTTTGAACGATTGAGATATTCGTATCACCACCGATGTCGCGGGCAACCTGCAGCTTCAGTTGTCCGTACAGGCGTTGATCATCGATTGCCTGTTCCATCAGCAAATCAGCAAGCACGGAGACGTCTTGCGTTTGTAACCATCCATGAATATCTTCTGCAGTGATTTCCTTGCGGCCTTTTTTTTCGGGTTTTCTGCGACCGAATTTGCTTTTACCGATAGTCCCGGTTCTGGTTTGCTCCAGCCACGTCAGTCCCACCGCCACGCAATGTTTGCAGAATTCATAGTCCTGGCCGTCGGGACAACTGCATTCATACTCCAGTTGCCCGTCCTCTTCCCATAATCTGACCTGGTAATTCTCACTGCCTGTCACCGTTGCGTTGATCCTGCCCCGGTATTCACGCAGGTTGGTTACTGCGCCGCTATTAAAATATTCCTGGCCGCGCTGATACCTGAGACTGTCCGTCAGGGAACGCAGATGTTTTTCAGTGATTATGCCCATATTGTCTCATTATCCTTATGCCCTGACATTGTGTAAACGGCAAGATACCCTTTGCAATTTCCCACACACGCCGGAACTATCAGTTACATGCTGTGCAGGGACCTGGTGTCCTCCCTTACCGTCGTAGCCTGTCGGTGGGTCCGGCTGGCCTGCCGGATGCGGGAGATTTTGTGGTATAGTCAGAGACTGCTATGAGCAACTATAACAGCATTGTGGATGCTATTCTGGCCGCGTACCCGGATACCCTGGCGATTTACCGCTTCGGCAGTTGGGGGACGCCCTACCAGCGTACCGACAGCGACCTGGATGCCGCCGTGCTGCTGCCCCATGACATTGCCGTTAACGTCGACCTCATGGACTGGGTGAGACTCAACGGTGAATTGTCATACGTCTCGCGCACTGATTATGTGGACCTCGTCAACCTCCAAACAGCAACCACAGCCATACAGTCAGAGATCATTCGCACTGGCGCTGTGGTGTTCTGTCGGGATGATGATGCGCGGGTGGAATTCGAAGCGCTTGTCCTGTCCATGCACCAGGATTTGAATATACAGCGTGAGCCATTGTACCAGGACATGATGGCAGGCAGCGGGGCGTCGCAACCGTGAGTGAGGTATTGTCCGATAAACTGGCAGACCTGAAGGAATGTATTGAAAGGATACAGGAAGACTGGAGGCGCTCTTCCGACATGTCCTTTGAACAGGACCGGGTTAAACGACAGCTCATTATCATGAACCTGCAGCTTGCCTTTCAAAACCTGTTGGATATGGCCAACCACTTGGTGCGGGTCAGGCAACTTGGGTGGCCCAAGAACAGCGCTGAAACCTTTGACCTGCTGGAGAGGGACGGATTGGTCACTGCTGAAATGAAAACCAGGCTGCAAGCGGGCATGGGTATGCGCAACATCATGGTGCACAGGTACAAGAAAATTGATCTCGCAAAGGTTACGGACGTGGTTGAAAATCACCTGGATGACCTGCTGGAAGCCGGGCAGATATTGTTTCGCCAGGGCCCAAAATCGATTTCGCAGACCTTACCTCATGATGATGACGACTCGCTGAAGTGTGGTTGAGATGGCGGGGACCTCAGGGCCGGACCAAAGTAATCTGGTTGAACCCGTCTAATCTGCTACGTTGACACGCACTGTTTCTTAGCGTGCCTTTTTTCAAAAAAGCGTCTTCTAACGCTGAAAAAAGCTCATTCATAGCGATCCTGACTTGCCGGGGTTACAACTCGAACCGGAACATCGCCAGCAGGGCGTGGGTTTTCAGTTCGGCCACGGTTTTGTTGATTTCGATAAGCAAGTCGTCCCTGCGGCTGCCGTCCTGTCTGTATCGTTCAATGGTGATGTCGCCCACGTCGGTTGTTATGTCTCCTGCGTCCGTATAGCGGTAGCTCAAGTCAAGTCGCGTGCGTGCCGTCACGGGTATGACCACGCCTGCGCTCACCATCCAGGTGAATTCCTGTCCCTCTCCAGACGGGAGGCGGGTCAACGGGATTTCACCATTGGCGCCCCGGCGCAGGTAGCCTTGCGGGTCATCGGGCGCGGGGAAGCGTTGAACGAAGTCCTCCAGGTCGTAATCGGTGATGCCGGCGCCGGCTCCCAGGTAGGGCTGTATGCGCAGGTTGCCGCCGATCTTCCACGATGGGAAATCGTAAAATCCGGCCAGCAGAAACTCCCGCGCATCCAGTTCCGCTTCTGACGGCTGGCGCACCCCCGACCTCCGGTAATTCGCGTTACCGCGGTAGTCAAGGCCGTTGCTCATGCCGAATTCCACCTGCGCGCGCAGGCTGGGAGTGAACCGGTATCCCATCCCTGCCCGCCATTGAATGCCTGTCTCAAAATCACCATCCGTGAAAGTATCAGGACTGCCGTAGAGTTTTGCGATACCGGAATCCGCCTGCCCGCCATCGGTGAAACGGGTTTCCTCAGGAAAGACGGCAGCCAGGCCCAGGCTGAAATAAGTCCTGTTCTCGATCAACTCCCCGCTGCTTGCCGGCAGGTTGTACACCGCCAGACAATTCAGGATTAACAGCCAGGTCGTCACCTTATCGGAGCGTTTCATGGTTGATTGATTTCTGACGAAAATAAAAGACGGAGATGCCTCCCGTAAAACCCTTATAATATCAAATATTAAAGAGTCAGGCCTTATCCACCATCATGAGAAAGAAAAGAGTGACCGGAATTACCCGTCTCATCAATGCTTCGATATATTCCTACCGGGGCCTGATTGCCTGTTTTAAAACCGAGGCTGCATTCCGGCAGGAACTGGCCCTGGCGCTGGTTCTGGTGCCCCTGGGCCTGTGGCTGGGTAATTCCGGGATAGAGCGGGCATTGCTGGTAGGCAGCGTCCTGCTGGTTTTGATTGTCGAACTGTTGAATACCGGCGTCGAATACGTCGTCGATCGGTTCGGCGGTGAAATCCATGAGCTTTCCGGCAAGGCAAAGGATATCGCTTCAGCAGCAGTATTCCTGGCCTTGTGCAACGTTGCCGTTGTCTGGGCCCTGGTCCTGTTTTTTTAATCATTCATTGACAGGGAGATTCAATTTATCCCTGTCAACCACGCTGCCGTTCTTGATGACTATATGGATGTCCTTGGCGTTGTTGATGTCCTGCAACGGGTCGGCGTTCAATAAAACCATGTCCGCGAGCTTGCCCTCTTCAATAGTGCCCAGTTGATCTTCCTTCCCTAGGAATTTCGCTGCGTTGAATGTTGCAATCCGAATGACGTCCAATGGAGCGATGCCCGCGGCAACCAGCAGTTCCATCTCGCGATGTACTGCCGCGCCGTTGGTCTGGTCGGTGCCCAATGCCAGCACCCCGCCCGCCTCGTGTATCTTGCGCAGGTTCTCCTGTGCGACCGGAGTCATCAACTTCATCCACCAGGTCCATTCCCGTTCCTGGTATTTTTGCCGCGTGGTCTCTTTCAGTTCCCTGATTTCCACTTCCGGAAATATTGCCCGATACAGCGGTTGATCCAGGTATTCGGGGTGTTCGGCCAGGCGGCTGTAGTTCTCGCCGATGGTCAGCGTGGTGGCCATGGGAATCTGTTTGGCTCCCATGAGTTTTGCAAAACCGTCTGAAACGGGGCCGACAATGACCGGGTGCGCCAGGGTATCGATACCGGCAAAAATGGCCTGCCTGGCGCGGAGCTCACTGGCAGTATGCGCGGTAGTGCGGATACCGCGCTCGTTGTAGTATTCAATAATTTTTTCCATCAGGGGCAGGGGCAGCTTCGGGATCATCGGCCGCATTCCCCAGCCGCGTTCCTCAAGCGTCAGCTTTAACATGTCCGGCCGGCGATGGATGTGCTTGTCCAGGGCAGGGATCGCTTCTGGCCAGTCATCAACCGTCGTCGCGCCGGGACCGTCGCCATGGCTGCCCGGGTAGGTCACGATACCGCCCGCGGCAAAGACGCGCGGGCTGGTTATCGCGCCGGAACGTTCCTGGTTTCTCAGGGCGAAGATATAATCGGGCACGTTTCCGCAGTCGTATATGGAAGTCACTCCACTGTAAAGATAGCCATGCAGCGCCCGGATGCCTTTGTGCGCATCGACCTCAACCTCTCGCAAGCCCTGTTCCGTGACTTTTATGCTGCCTGCCAGGTGGATATGGACATCCATCAGGCCGGGGATCAGGTATTTCTGCGCGCCGTCGATGACCTGCGCATTTTCCAGCCCGGATGGATCGAACTTTCCCCTTTTGATTTCGGCGACGCGGTTATCCCGGACCAGGACGCTGACCTGGTTTACCGGTTGCCGGCCGGTGCCGTCGATTAGAACAACGTCTTCGATTAACAGGTTTCCGGCGGCTGCATCAGCCGTGACGGAGAGGACCAGTAAGAAAACAGCGGCGAATCTGTACATCCGGAACGCTACAACTTGAGTTCCCCGAAATAAACCTCGATGTTGTCCTGGACGAACACCAGCCGCACCCGGGTGTGTTCCTGGTCCACCCGCTGCCCGTCCACCACCTTGGGCCTGAAGCGCCATTTCGGGGTGACGTCCAGGGTGACCCGGTCAAATAACCCTCCGGGCCTGGATTCAACGATGCCGGGATTCAACACACGCCCGTCCGTGGTGACTGTAAATTCCACCAGGGCCCATCCCGTCGGCCTGGTGCCGTCCTCGAAAACAGGGTACCTGGGCTGCATCACATACAACGGCACGGCCGGTCCATCCTTATCGGGCGTATAGCGGATCACCTTGTCGGCATGGCCGGCAAATTTGTCGTCGCGCAGGGCGACGTACAGTTTTGCCAGGCGGGAATGGTTTGCCAGGACAACAGGATCATCTTCCAGCAGGTTATCCTCGTATATGCGCAACGCCTCCAGGTATTTCTGTTCCGCCTTCTCAAATTCCTGGCGGGTCAGGTCGATATCGCCAAGCAGGGAGATGACGTCCGCAGAGCGTATGTTGTCTTTGCCGAAATTCTCATTGTAAATGTCCAGCGCTTCGAGATAGGCTTCCTCGCCCGCGTCAACGTTCTCCTGGGCGACATGGATCGCTGCCTGCTGGACCAGGACGTTGGCGATACCCGGCGCCCTGTCGCCGGACTGTTTCGTAATGATGGAGATGATCGTGTCCAATTCCTCACGGGCGTTGTCCAGTTCCTGTTTGCCGGCGTAGATCTTGGCATGGTCCTCATGAATGGTGATCAGGTCCGGATTGTCCGCGCCGAGTTGCTTGATCATCTCTGCCTTAGCCTCCAGCAGTATGGGTTCGGCTTCCTCCATTTCCCCGGTAATGATCAGGGCGTGGGCCAGGTTGATCTGCAATACGGGAATCTTTTCATGGTCCGGCCCCAGTTCCGCGACGGCCAGGTCCAGCGCCTTGCGTGCAAGTTCGGCGGCGCGCACAAAATTACGTTGTGAATAGGCGGCGTTATAGGCGCGATAAGTCTTGGTGAACTCCCTGGAGATCTGTGCCTCCTCCTGGGCGGTTGAGGGCAGGCAACAGAGCGCCAGGAATACACAGATCGTTGTCAGAACAGAGCGCATTTTTGATCCTTGTCAGTCAATTACAATGTAGCCCGGTTAAAATCCCTGCCATTATATGGGTTTTTAATCAGCAGTTCCCGCTAACTTCGGTAAGATAGATGGGGTCAGAGTAAAAATTCTGACGAATTTCTTACTCTGACCCCAAATATCAGGGCCGGCCACACACCGGGCAATCGGGGTCTTTCGGCAGGACGGCGCTGTGCCATTCCATCGACATTACGTCAATCAGCAGCAGCCGTCCCTGCAAGGTGTCGCCCAGACCCATGATCAGTTTCATGGTTTCCGTCGCCTGGATGCTCCCGGCGATGCCCAGCAAGGGCGCCAGCACGCCGTTGGCGGTGCAGGTCGCATCGACCTCAGCGCCTTCCTTGTATAGACAGTGATAACAGGGAGAGGTTTCATCCTGCGGATTGAACACGCTGATCTGCGCCTCGAAACGGATGGCGGCAGCCGACACCAGGGGTGTTCCGGTTGTGACAGATGCCCGGTTCACGGCGAAGCGCGTTGTGAAATTGTCGCTGCCGTCGATGATGACGTCCGCCTGCCGCGCATAGTCCGGCAACTCAACTTCCGTCAGCGCGCGTTTAATCAGGTTCAGGTTGACGTCGGGATTGAGCGCGCGCAGGTGGTCCGCGCCGGCCTCCACCTTGGGCCGCCCGATATCGTTGGTTTTATAGAGTATCTGGCGCTGCAGGTTGGACAGGTCCACGTGGTCAAAATCGGTCAGTATAATATGCCCGACACCGCCGGCAGCCAGGTAAATCGAGCAGGCGGAGCCCAGCCCGCCCGCGCCTATCAGGAGGACCGTTGACCGCGCCAGCCGCAGTTGCCCTTCCGCATCTATCTCCGGCAGCATGATCTGCCGGCTGTATCTCAACAGTTGATCATCGTTCATGAGAGTTACGCACGGAAGGCGCAGGTATAACGCTCGTGGCCGGCATGGTCGTGCCCGGTGGTGATATTGCGGTAATGGAAAACTCCGAATTGTTCCCTGACAAAACCACCCTGGTCGCGGGCATGTTCGATGATTATGAATCCACCCGGATTGATGTGTCCGGGCCCGTTGGAAATGACGGTTCGGATACAGGCTGTACCGTTATGGCCACCGTCGAGTGCCAGGCGCGGCTCATACCGGATCTCTTCGGGCGGCAGCCCGGTGTCCGGATACCGGACATAGGGAGGATTGCAGATAATCGCATCGAAACGCTTGTTGTGCAGGTTCCCGAACCAGTCCGATTGCTCGAATGAGATGTTCGCGACATGGTTCGCCAGGGCATTCTCCCGGGCAACGGCCAGCGCGCCGACACTCAGGTCTGCGGCCGTGACGGCACAATCAGGGCGCTCGGAAGCTATAGCGACGGCAATGGCGCCACTGCCGGTGCCAAGGTCAAGGACCCTGGACCTGTATTGGGCGGGAATTCGCTCCAGGGCAGCGTCCACGACCACTTCCGTTTCCGGTCTGGGGATCAGGGTATGACGGTTCACCCGGAATGTTATGGAACGGAATTCCTTCTCTCCGGTCAGGTAAGCGACCGGGAATCCGTTGCGCCGGCTGTCCAGCAGGCGCAGGAAATCCGCGCTTGGTCCTTGCGGAGCGGCCATTTCCGGGTGGGCATACAACCGGGACCTGTCCGTTCCGAGCGCGGCCGCGAGCAGTACCTCGGCATCAAGACGCGGCGTGTCCGAAGCGCCGAGGCGGGCGCCGGCAAACTGCAATAATTCCCTGACGGTCTGCATCTGTGCTCCGTGTCAATCAGTCTCCCAGGGCGGCGAGCTGGTCCGCCTGGTGCTCGTTTATCAAGGGGTCGATGATCATGTCCAGTGCGCCCTGCATGATCTCTTCCAGCCGGTACAGGGTCAGGCCGATCCGGTGGTCGGTGACCCTGCCCTGCGGGAAATTATACGTCCTGATGCGTTCCGACCGGTCTCCGGAACCGATCAGGTTGCGCCTGTTTTCGGCAATTTCCGAAGCCTGTTTCGCCTTTTCGGCGGCAAGCAGTTTCGCCTGCAGCAGGGACATGGCCCGGGCGCGGTTCTTGTGCTGGGAGCGTTCGTCCTGGCATTCCACCACTATGCCGCTGGGCAGGTGGGTAATGCGAATGGCTGAATCCGTCTTGTTGACGTGCTGGCCGCCGGCGCCGGACGCGCGGAAGGTATCGGTCCTGAGATCGTTCGGATTGATTTCGATTTTATTGATCTCACCGGCTTCCGGCAGGATGGCGACGGTACAGGCCGAGGTGTGGATGCGTCCCTGGGATTCCGTTTCCGGCACCCGTTGCACCCGGTGCGCGCCGGATTCGAATTTCAGCCTTGAATAAGCTCCGGCGCCGATGATGCGCATGGTAATCGCCTTGTATCCGTCGAGGTCGCTTTCCGTGGTGTTCAGCAGTTCAATCTGCCAGTTGGAATTCTCCGCATAACGGGAATACATGCGCATGAGGTCGGCCGAGAACAGGGCTGCTTCTTCACCACCCGTTCCGGCGCGGATTTCCAGGAAGATATTGTTTTTGTCCGCCGGGTCCCTGGGCAGCAGCAGTTTCTGCAACTCCATTTCCAGGTCCTCGATCTGTTGCCGTGACACTTCCATCTCTTCAGCGGCAAGGTCCCGGATATCCTGGTCACTGTCCTTCAGCATGGTCCTGGCATTATCCAGTGCCAGTTGGCTTGACCGGTAATTCCTGAAACAACTGACGATTGGACCGATTTCCGCCGCTTCCTTGTTCAGGTCACGGTAGCGGTTCTGGTCGTTGATGACCTCGGGAACGGCCAGCAGCGAGTAGATTTCTTCCTGGCGGGCGCTCAGTTTTTCCAGCTTCGCTTGCAGACTCTCTTTCATGGATCAAATCTCATGATATAAGGTGTCGCAAGCGACAGTTTAACAGACTGGATTCCCGCCTGCGCCGATGTGTGGACTCCTCCCCCCTTATCATGGTAGTTAAGGGGGGAGAAGCAATTTTGTTTAACCAACAACGAGGAGTCCACGATGAGAGATACTAACACAATCGGCATAGATTTAGCGAAGCACACGTTTCAGGTGTGCGTGGTCGACAAGCAGGACCGGATGGTGAGCAACCAGGCGATGGGCCGGACGGCGTTGTCGGCGTATTTAGTGCGTCAGGCGCCGGCCTTGGTGGTACTGGAGGCGTGCGGGGGTGCGCACTATTGGGGTCGCTTAGCGGAGTCGTTCGGTCATCAGGTGAAGATTCTCTCGCCGCGTTGGGTGTTGCCGTACCGTCAGGGCCACAAGACGGATGCGCGGGATGCGTTAGCGGTGGCCCGTGCGGGGCAGCGGGAGGAATTGCCGGGGGTGGGGTTGATGGGGGTGGAGCAACAGAGTCTGCAGTGTCAGAAACGCGTGGCGGAGCATCTGACGGACCAATTGACGGCGACGGGGAACATGCTGCGTGGGCTGCTGGCGGAGTTTGGGGAAGTGGTGCCGAAGGGGGAGGCGGCGTTACGGCGTGAGTTGCCGCGCGTGCTGGAGGAGGCGGAGAACGGGTTGCCGTTGTCGCTACGCCCGCTCTTGGCGCTGGCCTGGCAGTTATGGCAGGCGCAGTCGGCGGCGTTGCAGGAGGCGGAGCGGCAGTTGGCAGAGCAAGTGCGCGTGACGCCGGCGTGTCGGTCGCTGCTGACACTGGCCGGGGTGGGGCCCAAGAATGCGTTGGGGTTGTATATTGCCCTGGGGGACGGGCAGGCGTACCGGCATGGTCGGGCCGCGGCGGCCTGTATTGGCTTGACCCCCAAGCAGCACAGCAGTGGGGGCAAGGTGCGCCTGGGGTCGATTGGCAAGCGCAGCGGGGACAAACGCTTACGTGCCTCGCTCATTACCGGCGCCCATGCGGTACTCCAGGCGCTGGCGCGGCGGGAACCCCGTAATGACGTTGAGGTGTGGCTCAAAGACCTGGCGGCCCGGCGTGGCGCCGGGCGGGCGGCGGTGGCCCTGGCAAACAAAACCGTGCGTACCGCCTGGGCTATGCTGCGTTACCGGACGGAGTACGATCCGGGCCATGCCAACCAGCTGTCGGGCAACCCGCCGGCGGCAGTGGCCGCCGCCTGAACGGCCAGCCGGGAGAGAGGCGTCAGCGTTTATGTTATTTCCTTGCAAGACGGCACAACGTGATAGTGGTCAGACCCACCTTCAGGGACCCTGCTCATTCCCGCGGCGTGAGAACGCCGTTGCGCCGAAGAGGGCTGAAGGGGCGAACACATCTTGGGCCAGGGGTCGCACCCCAATCAGAGTCCGTATATACGACCGCAGTCTGCCTTCACTATCGATTCGTGCCTACTTGCAAAACGGGAGGAGTCCATATAGGGAATGACGGATAGCCCGGCGCAGATGGCGACGGAGGTGCACTGGATTCCCGCCTGCGCCGATGTGTGGACTCCTCCCCCCTTATCATGGTAGTTAAGGGGGGAGAAGCAATTTTGTTTAACCAACAACGAGGAGTCCACGATGAGAGATACTAACACAATCGGCATAGATTTAGCGAAGCACACGTTTCAGGTGTGCGTGGTCGACAAGCAGGACCGGATGGTGAGCAACCAGGCGATGGGCCGGACGGCGTTGTCGGCGTATTTAGTGCGTCAGGCGCCGGCCTTGGTGGTACTGGAGGCGTGCGGGGGTGCGCACTATTGGGGTCGCTTAGCGGAGTCGTTCGGTCATCAGGTGAAGATTCTCTCGCCGCGTTGGGTGTTGCCGTACCGTCAGGGCCACAAGACGGATGCGCGGGATGCGTTAGCGGTGGCCCGTGCGGGGCAGCGGGAGGAATTGCCGGGGGTGGGGTTGATGGGGGTGGAGCAACAGAGTCTGCAGTGTCAGAAACGCGTGGCGGAGCATCTGACGGACCAATTGACGGCGACGGGGAACATGCTGCGTGGGCTGCTGGCGGAGTTTGGGGAAGTGGTGCCGAAGGGGGAGGCGGCGTTACGGCGTGAGTTGCCGCGCGTGCTGGAGGAGGCGGAGAACGGGTTGCCGTTGTCGCTACGCCCGCTCTTGGCGCTGGCCTGGCAGTTATGGCAGGCGCAGTCGGCGGCGTTGCAGGAGGCGGAGCGGCAGTTGGCAGAGCAAGTGCGCGTGACGCCGGCGTGTCGGTCGCTGCTGACACTGGCCGGGGTGGGGCCCAAGAATGCGTTGGGGTTGTATATTGCCCTGGGGGACGGGCAGGCGTACCGGCATGGTCGGGCCGCGGCGGCCTGTATTGGCTTGACCCCCAAGCAGCACAGCAGTGGGGGCAAGGTGCGCCTGGGGTCGATTGGCAAGCGCAGCGGGGACAAACGCTTACGTGCCTCGCTCATTACCGGCGCCCATGCGGTACTCCAGGCGCTGGCGCGGCGGGAACCCCGTAATGACGTTGAGGTGTGGCTCAAAGACCTGGCGGCCCGGCGTGGCGCCGGGCGGGCGGCGGTGGCCCTGGCAAACAAAACCGTGCGTACCGCCTGGGCTATGCTGCGTTACCGGACGGAGTACGATCCGGGCCATGCCAACCAGCTGTCGGGCAACCCGCCGGCGGCAGTGGCCGCCGCCTGAACGGCCAGCCGGGAGAGAGGCGTCAGCGTTTATGTTATTTCCTTGCAAGACGGCACAACGTGATAGTGGTCAGACCCACCTTCAGGGACCCTGCTCATTCCCGCGGCGTGAGAACGCCGTTGCGCCGAAGAGGGCTGAAGGGGCGAACACATCTTGGGCCAGGGGTCGCACCCCAATCAGAGTCCGTATATACGACCGCAGTCTGCCTTCACTATCGATTCGTGCCTACTTGCAAAACGGGAGGAGTCCATATAGGGAATGACGGATAGCCCGGCGCAGATGGCGACGGAGGTGCACTGGATTCCCGCCTGCGCCGATGTGTGGACTCCTCCCCCCTTATCATGGTAGTTAAGGGGGGAGAAGCAATTTTGTTTAACCAACAACGAGGAGTCCACGATGAGAGATACTAACACAATCGGCATAGATTTAGCGAAGCACACGTTTCAGGTGTGCGTGGTCGACAAGCAGGACCGGATGGTGAGCAACCAGGCGATGGGCCGGACGGCGTTGTCGGCGTATTTAGTGCGTCAGGCGCCGGCCTTGGTGGTACTGGAGGCGTGCGGGGGTGCGCACTATTGGGGTCGCTTAGCGGAGTCGTTCGGTCATCAGGTGAAGATTCTCTCGCCGCGTTGGGTGTTGCCGTACCGTCAGGGCCACAAGACGGATGCGCGGGATGCGTTAGCGGTGGCCCGTGCGGGGCAGCGGGAGGAATTGCCGGGGGTGGGGTTGATGGGGGTGGAGCAACAGAGTCTGCAGTGTCAGAAACGCGTGGCGGAGCATCTGACGGACCAATTGACGGCGACGGGGAACATGCTGCGTGGGCTGCTGGCGGAGTTTGGGGAAGTGGTGCCGAAGGGGGAGGCGGCGTTACGGCGTGAGTTGCCGCGCGTGCTGGAGGAGGCGGAGAACGGGTTGCCGTTGTCGCTACGCCCGCTCTTGGCGCTGGCCTGGCAGTTATGGCAGGCGCAGTCGGCGGCGTTGCAGGAGGCGGAGCGGCAGTTGGCAGAGCAAGTGCGCGTGACGCCGGCGTGTCGGTCGCTGCTGACACTGGCCGGGGTGGGGCCCAAGAATGCGTTGGGGTTGTATATTGCCCTGGGGGACGGGCAGGCGTACCGGCATGGTCGGGCCGCGGCGGCCTGTATTGGCTTGACCCCCAAGCAGCACAGCAGTGGGGGCAAGGTGCGCCTGGGGTCGATTGGCAAGCGCAGCGGGGACAAACGCTTACGTGCCTCGCTCATTACCGGCGCCCATGCGGTACTCCAGGCGCTGGCGCGGCGGGAACCCCGTAATGACGTTGAGGTGTGGCTCAAAGACCTGGCGGCCCGGCGTGGCGCCGGGCGGGCGGCGGTGGCCCTGGCAAACAAAACCGTGCGTACCGCCTGGGCTATGCTGCGTTACCGGACGGAGTACGATCCGGGCCATGCCAACCAGCTGTCGGGCAACCCGCCGGCGGCAGTGGCCGCCGCCTGAACGGCCAGCCGGGAGAGAGGCGTCAGCGTTTATGTTATTTCCTTGCAAGACGGCACAACGTGATAGTGGTCAGACCCACCTTCAGGGACCCTGCTCATTCCCGCGGCGTGAGAACGCCGTTGCGCCGAAGAGGGCTGAAGGGGCGAACACATCTTGGGCCAGGGGTCGCACCCCAATCAGAGTCCGTATATACGACCGCAGTCTGCCTTCACTATCGATTCGTGCCTACTTGCAAAACGGGAGGAGTCCATATAGGGAATGACGGATAGCCCGGCGCAGATGGCGACGGAGGTGCACTGGATTCCCGCCTGCGCCGATGTGTGGACTCCTCCCCCCTTATCATGGTAGTTAAGGGGGGAGAAGCAATTTTGTTTAACCAACAACGAGGAGTCCACGATGAGAGATACTAACACAATCGGCATAGATTTAGCGAAGCACACGTTTCAGGTGTGCGTGGTCGACAAGCAGGACCGGATGGTGAGCAACCAGGCGATGGGCCGGACGGCGTTGTCGGCGTATTTAGTGCGTCAGGCGCCGGCCTTGGTGGTACTGGAGGCGTGCGGGGGTGCGCACTATTGGGGTCGCTTAGCGGAGTCGTTCGGTCATCAGGTGAAGATTCTCTCGCCGCGTTGGGTGTTGCCGTACCGTCAGGGCCACAAGACGGATGCGCGGGATGCGTTAGCGGTGGCCCGTGCGGGGCAGCGGGAGGAATTGCCGGGGGTGGGGTTGATGGGGGTGGAGCAACAGAGTCTGCAGTGTCAGAAACGCGTGGCGGAGCATCTGACGGACCAATTGACGGCGACGGGGAACATGCTGCGTGGGCTGCTGGCGGAGTTTGGGGAAGTGGTGCCGAAGGGGGAGGCGGCGTTACGGCGTGAGTTGCCGCGCGTGCTGGAGGAGGCGGAGAACGGGTTGCCGTTGTCGCTACGCCCGCTCTTGGCGCTGGCCTGGCAGTTATGGCAGGCGCAGTCGGCGGCGTTGCAGGAGGCGGAGCGGCAGTTGGCAGAGCAAGTGCGCGTGACGCCGGCGTGTCGGTCGCTGCTGACACTGGCCGGGGTGGGGCCCAAGAATGCGTTGGGGTTGTATATTGCCCTGGGGGACGGGCAGGCGTACCGGCATGGTCGGGCCGCGGCGGCCTGTATTGGCTTGACCCCCAAGCAGCACAGCAGTGGGGGCAAGGTGCGCCTGGGGTCGATTGGCAAGCGCAGCGGGGACAAACGCTTACGTGCCTCGCTCATTACCGGCGCCCATGCGGTACTCCAGGCGCTGGCGCGGCGGGAACCCCGTAATGACGTTGAGGTGTGGCTCAAAGACCTGGCGGCCCGGCGTGGCGCCGGGCGGGCGGCGGTGGCCCTGGCAAACAAAACCGTGCGTACCGCCTGGGCTATGCTGCGTTACCGGACGGAGTACGATCCGGGCCATGCCAACCAGCTGTCGGGCAACCCGCCGGCGGCAGTGGCCGCCGCCTGAACGGCCAGCCGGGAGAGAGGCGTCAGCGTTTATGTTATTTCCTTGCAAGACGGCACAACGTGATAGTGGTCAGACCCACCTTCAGGGACCCTGCTCATTCCCGCGGCGTGAGAACGCCGTTGCGCCGAAGAGGGCTGAAGGGGCGAACACATCTTGGGCCAGGGGTCGCACCCCAATCAGAGTCCGTATATACGACCGCAGTCTGCCTTCACTATCGATTCGTGCCTACTTGCAAAACGGGAGGAGTCCATATAGGGAATGACGGATAGCCCGGCGCAGATGGCGACGGAGGTGCACTGGATTCCCGCCTGCGCCGATGTGTGGACTCCTCCCCCCTTATCATGGTAGTTAAGGGGGGAGAAGCAATTTTGTTTAACCAACAACGAGGAGTCCACGATGAGAGATACTAACACAATCGGCATAGATTTAGCGAAGCACACGTTTCAGGTGTGCGTGGTCGACAAGCAGGACCGGATGGTGAGCAACCAGGCGATGGGCCGGACGGCGTTGTCGGCGTATTTAGTGCGTCAGGCGCCGGCCTTGGTGGTACTGGAGGCGTGCGGGGGTGCGCACTATTGGGGTCGCTTAGCGGAGTCGTTCGGTCATCAGGTGAAGATTCTCTCGCCGCGTTGGGTGTTGCCGTACCGTCAGGGCCACAAGACGGATGCGCGGGATGCGTTAGCGGTGGCCCGTGCGGGGCAGCGGGAGGAATTGCCGGGGGTGGGGTTGATGGGGGTGGAGCAACAGAGTCTGCAGTGTCAGAAACGCGTGGCGGAGCATCTGACGGACCAATTGACGGCGACGGGGAACATGCTGCGTGGGCTGCTGGCGGAGTTTGGGGAAGTGGTGCCGAAGGGGGAGGCGGCGTTACGGCGTGAGTTGCCGCGCGTGCTGGAGGAGGCGGAGAACGGGTTGCCGTTGTCGCTACGCCCGCTCTTGGCGCTGGCCTGGCAGTTATGGCAGGCGCAGTCGGCGGCGTTGCAGGAGGCGGAGCGGCAGTTGGCAGAGCAAGTGCGCGTGACGCCGGCGTGTCGGTCGCTGCTGACACTGGCCGGGGTGGGGCCCAAGAATGCGTTGGGGTTGTATATTGCCCTGGGGGACGGGCAGGCGTACCGGCATGGTCGGGCCGCGGCGGCCTGTATTGGCTTGACCCCCAAGCAGCACAGCAGTGGGGGCAAGGTGCGCCTGGGGTCGATTGGCAAGCGCAGCGGGGACAAACGCTTACGTGCCTCGCTCATTACCGGCGCCCATGCGGTACTCCAGGCGCTGGCGCGGCGGGAACCCCGTAATGACGTTGAGGTGTGGCTCAAAGACCTGGCGGCCCGGCGTGGCGCCGGGCGGGCGGCGGTGGCCCTGGCAAACAAAACCGTGCGTACCGCCTGGGCTATGCTGCGTGGACGGAGTACGATCCGGGCCATGCCAACCAGCTGTCGGGCAACCCGCCGGCGGCAGTGGCCGCCGCCTGAACGGCCAGCCGGGAGAGAGGCGTCAGCGTTTATGTTATTTCCTTGCAAGACGGCACAACGTGATAGTGGTCAGACCCACCTTCAGGGACCCTGCTCATTCCCGCGGCGTGAGAACGCCGTTGCGCCGAAGAGGGCTGAAGGGGCGAACACATCTTGGGCCAGGGGTCGCACCCCAATCAGAGTCCGTATATACGACCGCAGTCTGCCTTCACTATCGATTCGTGCCTACTTGCAAAACGGGAGGAGTCCATATAGGGAATGACGGATAGCCCGGCGCAGATGGCGACGGAGGTGCACTGGATTCCCGCCGCGCCGATGTGTGGACAGGTAGTTAAGGGGGGAGAAGCAATGTTTAACCAACAACGAGGAGTCCACGATGAGAGATACTAACACAATCGGCATAGAAGCGAAGCACACGTTTCAGGTGTGCGTGGTCGACAAGCAGGACCGGATGGTGAGCCCAGGCGATGGGCCGGACGGCGTTGTCGGCGTATTTAGTGCGTCAGGGCCGGCCTTGGTGGTACTGGAGGCGTGCGGGGGTGCGCACTATTGGGGTCGCTTAGCGGAGTCGTTCGGTCATCAGGTGAAGATTCTCTCGCCGCGTTGGGTGTTGCCGTACCGTCAGGGCCACAAGACGGATGCGCGGGATGCGTTAGCGGTGGCCCGTGCGGGGCAGCGGGAGGAATTGCCGGGGGTGGGGTTGATGGGGGTGGAGCAACAGAGTCTGCAGTGTCAGAAACGCGTGGCGGAGCATCTGACGGACCAATTGACGGCGACGGGGAACATGCTGCGTGGGCTGCTGGCGGAGTTTGGGGAAGTGGTGCCGAAGGGGGAGGCCGTTACGGCGTGAGTTGCCGCGCGTGCTGGAGGAGGCGGAGAACGGGTTGCCGTTGTCGCTACGCCCGCTCTTGGCGCTGGCCTGGCAGTTATGGCAGGCGCAGTCGGCGGCGTTGCAGGAGGCGGAGCGGCAGTTGGCAGAGCAAGTGCGCGTGACGCCGGCGTGTCGGTCGCTGCTGACACTGGCCGGGGTGGGGCCCAAGAATGCGTTGGGGTTGTATATTGCCCTGGGGGACGGGCAGGCGTACCGGCATGGTCGGGCCGCGGCGGCCTGTATTGGCTTGACCCCCAAGCAGCACAGCAGTGGGGGCAAGGTGCGCCTGGGGTCGATTGGCAAGCGCAGCGGGGACAAACGCTTACGTGCCTCGCTCATTACCGGCGCCCATGCGGTACTCCAGGCGCTGGCGCGGCGGGAACCCCGTAATGACGTTGAGGTGTGGCTCAAAGACCTGGCGGCCCGGCGTGGCGCCGGGCGGGCGGCGGTGGCCCTGGCAAACAAAACCGTGCGTACCGCCTGGGCTATGCTGCGTTACCGGACGGAGTACGATCCGGGCCATGCCAACCAGCTGTCGGGCAACCCGCCGGCGGCAGTGGCCGCCGCCTGAACGGCCAGCCGGGAGAGAGGCGTCAGCGTTTATGTTATTTCCTTGCAAGACGGCACAACGTGATAGTGGTCAGACCCACCTTCAGGGACCCTGCTCATTCCCGCGGCGTGAGAACGCCGTTGCGCCGAAGAGGGCTGAAGGGGCGAACACATCTTGGGCCAGGGGTCGCACCCCAATCAGAGTCCGTATATACGACCGCAGTCTGCCTTCACTATCGATTCGTGCCTACTTGCAAAACGGGAGGAGTCCATATAGGGAATGACGGCTGATTTCCGCCGCTGGGGACAGAATGTGTCTGTCCCCGAAAATATCATTCCTCTTCCCCGGGTGGCAAATCTTCCGGCGTCAGGTTGTACAAGTCCCGGACGGCCCGGAGCATGACCTCTTTTTTTTCGGCATCGAGGCTGTTCAGCCTGGCGCTGGGGGGATGGATCAGTTTATTGGTCAGGGTCCGCGTCACTTCCTGGAGCAGGTCTTCGGGCGCCGCGCCCAGGCGCAGTTTCTGCAGCGCCGACTCCAGCACGTCTGCGCTCACCAGTTCGGCTTGGTTGCGCAGCGCCCGGATGGTCGCAACGGCATCCTGCGAATTTACCCAGTCCATGAAATGGACCACCTCGGCGTCGATAATCTGCTCCGCCTGCCTCACGGCCTCGCGCCGTGTGTTGATGTTGTCGTCAATAATGCTTTTCAGGTCGTCTACGGTGTACAGGTAGATGTCTTCCAGTTCGCCCACCTCGGGTTCCACGTCCCGGGGAACGGCAATATCCAGGACAAATACCGGCCTGTGTTTGCGCTGCAAAAGAGCGGCTTCTATCATGTGCCTGCGCAGCAGCGGAACGGGGCTTGCGGTGGACGAGATGATGATGTCGGCCTCGTCCAGGTGACGGGGTATTTCCTCCAGTGTGATGATATAGGCGGAATATTGCTGTGCCAGATTCTGCGCTCTTTCGAGTGTGCGATTGGCGACAATCATCTTGTGCAGACCGCTTTCACTCAGGTGTTTTGCCGCAAGCTCTATGGTTTCGCCGGCGCCGATGAGCAAAACCGTCTGTTTCGACAGGTCGCCGAATATCTGTCCGGCCAGGCGCACGGCCGCGTACGCGACGGACACAGGGTGGTTCCCGATCATGGTGTTGCTGCGCACGTCCTTGGCTACCTTGAATGAATGCTGGAACAGCCGGTTAAGCAATTTACCGGTGCTGCCTGCCTCCCTGGCGGTCTGGTACGCCTGCTTGAGTTGTCCGAGCACCTGGGGTTCTCCAATCACCATCGAATCCAGTCCGCTGGCCACACGCAACACGTGCTTGACCGCGCCGGGGCCGGGATGGGTATAAAGATAGCCATGCAGTTCGTTTTTCCGGCAACCGTGGAACCCGGAAAACCAGTCGATAGGCCAGGACTCATCGGAAGCATTCAGGTTGCAGTAAATTTCAGTGCGGTTGCAGGTGGACAGGATAGCCGCCTCATCGATGTCTGTATGCCCGGTCAATTCGGTGAGCGCCTCAGACAGCACGTCCTCGCCGAAGGTTACTTTTTCGCGCACCTCCAGGGGAGCAGTCGTATGGTTGAGACCAAAAGCCAGAAGCGCCATAATCCTTTATATTCTATCACGTTGTCGTATTCCCATTTCAGGATATAATCGCGGGGATGAGCACAGAACCGGATTTGAAAATACTCCGCCCCCTGGCAAGAATCGCCCTGCCGTGCGTTGTCGCGCTCATGGCGGCAGCCTGTGCCCCGGCAAACCTGAGTTCGGTAACGCCTGTAGAACCCGGGCCGGAACCGGAAGAGGCGGGAGCGCAGGCGCGCATCACCGGCGTCGAACCGGTGCGTCCCAGGATACCCCTTACGGAATACCTGCTTTACAAACTGCTGCTGGCAGAAATTGCAGGGCACAGGGGCATGCTCGATACTTCGATCGAGTATTACCTGGACCTGGCGCGCCATACCAGGGACCACCGGATTGCAGAGCGGACCGCGCGCATCGCGGTTTACGCCCGGGACGATGCCGCGGCCCTTGCCGCGGCCCGGTTATGGGTGGAACTGGACCCGCGCAATCCGGACCCTCACCAGGTGCTGGCAATCATGAAATTGCGCGCCGGCGACCTGGAACAGTCCGCAGAGCACCTGCAGGACATTTTCGCGTATTCGGAAGGGGAGGCGGACGAGAAGTTATGGATGATTGCCAACCTGCTGGGAAGTGAAAAAGACAAGGACGCGGTGCTGGAGGTGATGGAGAAACTGGTTGCATCGCAGGACAGCTCCCCCGGCGCCCTGTATGCCTTCGCGCATGTCGCGGCCAGGCTGGAAGACCTGGAGCGCTCAAGGGAACTGCTTGAGGATACGTTGGCCCTGGCGCCGGATAATGACAACGCAGCGCTCAGCTATATCTCCATCCTGCAACGTATGGGCCGGGAACAGGAAGCATTGTCATGGCTGGAAAAGAAGCTGGCGATGAATGGTGAGAATGATTTCAACCTGCGCATGGCTTATGCAAGGCTGTTGATGGAGGTCAGGCAATTCGGCAAGGCGCTGGACCAGTTCGAACTGCTGGTCGACCGGGAACCCGAAAATATAGATGTCCTGTATGCCCTTGGATTGTTGTACCTGCAGAGCAACCGTCTCGAAGAGGCAGAAACGCTTTTCAGGAAATTATCGGCACAGGAACACCTGACGGACACCTCCAATTACTATCTCGGCCGCATCGCAGAGGAAAAACGGCTCTATGACGAAGCCGGCGCCTGGTACCAGGGCGTATATAAAGGCGAGCACTATTTTGATGCCCAGGTGAGACTCGCCATGCTGCTGGCGAGAAAAGGGCAGGTGGACGAGGCGCGCAACCACCTTCAGTCCATTCGGTCGAGGAGCGGGCAACAGGCGCTGGTCATAGTCCAGGCTGAGGGCGATTTGCTGATCCAGGCAGGACGTTACGAAGAAGCTATCGGTGTCTACACCGAAGCGCTTGAAGACGGATACAACCCCGACCTGTTATACGCCCGGGCCATGGCTGCGGAAAAAACAGGCAGGCTGGACTTACTGGAACAGGATCTCAGGTCCATACTCGAGCGCGAACCGGATCACGCCCAGGCGCTCAACGCGTTGGGATACACCCTGGCCGACGCCACGGACAGGCATGCGGAGGCATACGAGTTGATCAGGAAAGCCCTGGAACTGCGCCCTAATGATTTCTATATCCTGGACAGCATGGGCTGGGTCCTGTACCGGTTGGGCCGCCTGGATGAAGCCATCGATTACCTCAGGAAGGCCCTCAATATCAGGCAGGACCCGGAAATCGCCGCCCACCTGGGCGAGGTGCTCTGGGTCAGGGGCGAGAGGGAACAGGCGAAAGAAGTCTGGGAAACGGCCCTGCGGCAGACCCCCGAAGATACACGACTGCTGGATGTGATTGAACGTTTCAGCCCTTGAAAACCGACCGCGCGTCACTCCCGCCTCCCCCCTTGTCATTCCTGCCCCCCCTCTCGTCATCCCTGCCCCCTCTCTCGTCATTCCTGCGCAGGCAGGAATCCAGTCAATTACACCGTCGCATCTTGCGACCCTTTACAGGGTGTCCCTTCGGGACAGGTATCACACTGGATTCCCGCGTGCGCGGGAATGACAAGGTTGCTGGTACAGAGCGGATAGACAAAGACCTGGATTCCCGCATTCACCGGCATAAACCCCGGTTCTGCATCCCAGGCCCGATAGCGACAATTCTGCTGCTGGCAATTTCCCTGGCTGCCTGCGTACAGGCGCCGGTTGAGAACAGGATCCTACCCTCATGGGATGCCCGCATGGACGAATTGACGGGGTTGGAAACCTGGAACCTGAAGGGCAGGATAGCGGTGCGCACGCCCGACGAATCCGGCTCGGGCTCCCTGCATTGGGCGCAACGCCGGGATGAGTATGACCTCCGGGTGATTGCCCCGTTCTCCGGCGGCGTGTATGAACTGTCCGGCGTTGCCGGCACGGTCTCGTTACGCGCCCCGGACAACAGCCTGTTGCAGGCCGGGGACGCGGAGGCCCTGCTGTACCAGGCGGCGGGATGGCGCTTGCCGGTGTCCGAAATGGTCTTCTGGATAAGAGGCATTCCGGCCCCGTCCCTGCAGGTGGACCGGTTGCTGCTCGACGGGGAAAACAGGGTGAGCGAGTTGAGCCAGGGCGGCTGGTCCATACGTTACAAAAGATATACCCGGGCCGGCGGCGTCAGCATGCCGGCAAGACTGGACCTGGAAAACGGGGAGGTGAGAGTGCGCCTGTCCGTCAGGGAATGGAACCTGCCCTGACGGTTGCAAATCAGTGTAACCATGGCTAACACCGAGACAGCCTCACAGCCCTGGCCGGCCCCGGCAAAAATAAACCATTTCCTGCACGTCACCGGACGCCGGGACGACGGCTACCACCTGCTGCAGACCGTGTTCCAGTTCCTGGACCTGGCCGATGAGTTGCGGATTACCGCGACCGCAGACGGCCGCATCGTGTGCCGGCGCAATTACCAACAGGTGGCGGAGCAGGATGACCTGGTGGTCCGGGCGGCAAAACTGCTCCAGGAACTTGGCGGCAGTTCCAAGGGCGCAGACATCCACGTCGATAAAAAGATTCCAATCGGCGGAGGATTGGGAGGCGGCAGCTCCGATGCGGCGACGACCCTGGTGGCCCTGAACTGCCTGTGGGACACGGGTCTGACGACGGACCAGCTCGCCGAGGCGGGGCTTACCCTGGGAGCAGATGTCCCGGTATTCGTGCACGGGTTCGCCGCCTGGGGAGAGGGGGTTGGAGAGCAACTGGAACCCGTGGAACTGCCGGAAGACTGGTATCTGCTGATCTATCCCAATGTCCCGGTCGCGACCGCGCAGGTATTCAATGCCCCTGAACTGGAACGCGCAACACCCGGGGTCACACTCCACGACTTCCTGGAGGGAAGATGCCGCAATGACTGCGAACCGGTAGTGCGCCGGATCAGTCCCGAAGTGGCCGCGGCGCTGGACTGGCTCAATGAACGCGCCGAAGCCCGGTTATCCGGCACGGGGGCAAGCGTGTTCGCCGCGTTTCCGGACAAAGGCCGGGCCGCAGGCCTTCTTCAGGAACTCCCGGAAAAATGGCAGGGCTTTGTCGCCGGGGGATGCAACCGGTCGCCGCTTTTAGACAGGCTTACCCAAGAGAATTAGTCCCTTTTGTGTTTTTCAACAGGTCCAGTAATTCTTCAGCGTTGAGCCGGCCCGGCGCGTCCGCGCCTTCCAACAGTTGATCGGCCAGGTCGCGCTTATGGTGGTGCAGTTCGACGATCTGCTCTTCAATAGTGCCTTTTGTGACCAGCCGGTAAATCGTCACCGGCCGGGTCTGGCCGATCCGGTGCGCGCGGTCGGACGCCTGGTCTTCCGCCGCGGGATTCCACCATGGGTCCATATGGATCACGTAATCCGCCGCGGTCAGGTTCAGGCCGGTGCCGCCTGCCTTCAGTGAGATCAGGAATACGTCTCCCTGTCCCGCCTGGAACGCGGCGATACGTTTTGTCCGCGTCCCGGCAGGGGTGCCCCCATCGAGGTACTGGTAGCTGACCCCGGTTTCGACCAGGTGTTCCTCGACCAGTTTCAGGTGTTTGACGAATTGCGAGAAAACCAGCACTTTATGCTGGTTGGCGAGTAATTCATCAAGGGTTTCCGCGAACGTCGCCAGTTTTGAGCTCCCCGGCGCGTTGCTTTCCTGAACCAGCCTGGGGTTGCAACAGGCCAGGCGCAGCCGCGTCAGGTGAGCCAGGACCTGCAACCTGTGTTCGCCCTCACCGGCCTGCTCACCAGCCAGGTCTTCCAGGTCTTCTACGGCCCGTTGCCGGAGCGCTTCGTAAAATGCCGCCTCGTCCGGCGACATTTCAACGTGCAGGATGATCTCGGTACGCGCCGGCAGGTCGTCCAGTACCTCGGTCTTCAGCCGCCGCAACACAAACGGTCCAACCAGGCGGCGCAAGCGCGCCCGGGCCTCGGTATCGGCGTCCTTTTCGATGGGCAACGCAAAGTTGCGCCGGTATTGTTCCAAAGGACCCAGCATGCCCGGATTGATGAAGCTGAACAGCGAGTACAGGTCAACCAGGTTGTTCTGGATCGGCGTTCCGGTGGTGACCAGCCGGAAGCCTGCCTTGAGCATTCGGGTTGCGCGGGCGCGTTTGGTCGCAGGATTCCTGATTGCCTGGGCCTCATCCAGCACGGCGCTGCCCCATTCCACTTCGGCCAGCTTATCGGCGTCCAGTTGCAAGACGCCGTAAGTGGTCACCACCACGTCAAAAGGACCGGGAGTATCCAGCAATTTCGCGCGGGCGGCGCCGGTGTAGGGGATGACGTTCAAGGTCGGGGCGAAGCGGCGCGCTTCGTCAATCCAGTTGGCGCAGACCGAAGTGGGCGCGACCACGAGCGCGGGACCGTCCGGGGCGCGTTGCAGCAGCAAGGCAAGGGTTTGCACAGTCTTGCCGAGCCCCATATCGTCGGCAAGACAGGCGCCCGCGCCCCAACGGCTCAGTCGGGCAAGCCAGCGAAAACCTTCCAGTTGATACGGGCGCAACTCTGCCTGTAACGTGCTGGGCGTCTCCGCTTCGAAGGCCTGCGCCTCCCGCAGCCTGGCGCGTTGCTCGTGCCAGGCTGCGGGAGCGTCCAGCCCGGTTTGTTCGACAAAGTCCTGCATGGCCAACGCCGCCATGGGATGAAGCCGGATTGATCCTCCTCCGGAGGGAACCGACAGGCTGTGCAGGTCGTCCAATTGGCGGCGGAAAGAGGCCGTCAACGCGACAAACTCGCCGTCGTCCAGTTTCAGGAAACGCGACCCCGGACTCTTGTCCAGCAGCGCAAAAAGCTGGCGCAGGTCAAGAACCCGCTCCTCGTCGATGGCGAGTTGGCCGGAAGCCCGGAACCAGTCCGCGGCGGACTTGACAGACAACTTGAGCGCCGCAGTTTCAGCGCGGGCCGCGATCCTGAACGGCTCGCCGCCGGGCCACAGGCAACGGGCGCCGGCGGCGTGGACCTGGTCCAGCAGTTCAAGGCAGTCCGCCGGCTCAGGCAAAGTCAGCGACCGTTGCCCGCCGTCCAGCGCGGCAAGCATCGGGCAGGCGGAGATCAGTCCCGCAACTGCCGCGCGTTCAGCCTTGAGGTCGCGCCGCGCCTGGACTGTTTCACCCTTCCGGTTGGCGAAAACCGTCGCTCCACCGACGCCCGGTTCGAAGTAAGTGCCGGTTTCCAGCGCCGGCTCTGCCACCAGCTCCACGCTCAAGCCGGTTCCTTTCGGTTCGAGTTTCACCCAGGGTTGGGGATCTGCTTCAACCCGGTTCACCGTAGCGGCGGCGTCACTGATAATGCCTTGTACCCGTATTTCAGTTGCCAGGTCCGAGACGGCTTCCAGCAGCCGCTCCCTGGCCGCTGCCGGTAATTTAAGTCCCTCCGGCGGGATGATATTGAACAAACGCTTATGGCCGGACGTAAACCGGGTTATCTCACAACGGTATTCCCCGGCCATCCGGGCGTAATAGCCTGACTCGCCGGCGTCCAGTCCGTGGGGTTCGACCCGCGCCACTATCATGCCCTTGGCGTTCTCATCCACCAGCAACTCCGGTTCGCGCCGGACAATGTCCACCAGTCCGCCATCGGCGTGGAAGACGTAAGGATGACCGGCCAGTTCGTACAGGCCGGCCAGCGGCAGGTAGAAGTGTTTATGGCCGCGCCAGCCATAGCTGTCCTGCCTGATCTTTGCGGCCGCAGCGCGATCCTGCTCCAGCAGAAAGTCCATTGCGCCACTTTTCTCCAGCAGGCGTTTCAGCGCCACCGACCGGCCCCGGCTCCAGGTACCGTTTTTGTTGGCGCGTTGCTCGCGCGGCGTAACCGAAAGGTCACCGTATTCGTCAGCGTCAAAATCCCACACGAGGCGGCGTTGGTGACCCGGCGCGGTTTTTGCGGACGCCGGCTTTTGCCTGTTCCTGGCCTCATACGCGAACCGCTCGATTTCCTTGAGAGGATACTCCCACTCAGGCGCCGGCCTGACCAGGGATACCAGGCTTGTAGTGCCCATGCCGGCGTGCATTTCGGCGGACAGCCCGGCGGATTTTTCAGCTTGCCGACCGGTCTCGCCCTGCCGGATGATCTCCAGGCATTCCGCCTCAACCCACTTGAACCCATGCGCCTGGGCGCGGTTCCTGATCCTGCTGAAGGCCCTCCGGTTGAGCAGTTCCGGTTCGTCTGTCCAGCAGTGCAGGAATCCCTGCAGGAATGAATGCAGCAACGTGTCCTGGGGCGCGATCGCGTGGTATTGCCTTTCGTTTTCCTGCCTCGAGGCGGCTGCGAGCAAGTCCACCATAAACGGCCGGACATGTTTTCGGTTGGCAACCCTGATGAGTTGTCCAAGCATGGCCAGGCTGGAAGGCGTGTTGCTTCGCAGCAGGGACAACAGGGACAGCACGAATGCGCGCGCCGCGGGAAACACGTTGCGTTTGCGCGTTCCCGCTTTTTCTTCGGCAATAGCGGCCTGGATGAAGCGGGCCGCTTCCTCATCGTCACCGCGCAGGGTCGCGCAAAACGCGCGGGTAGCGGCCAGGCCGGTCCTGGCCTGTTTGGTGTTGTGCGTGTCTCCCTGAAAGTCATCGAAGACAGACCGGGCCTCATCCAGGCGGCCTTGCAGGATGCGGATGAAGGCGATCTCGGCCAGGTGCGGGGATGGATCCCGGGCCAGCTTAAAGCAGGCTTCCATGATCGGTTCCGGCGGCGCCAAGGTCTCAACGACCTGGGATAAACAGCCGCTGAGCGCGGGAGTCAAGTGTTTCGCGGGCAAGGTCGGCAACAGTCCGGCAACGCCGGGCTCAGCCAGGAAACACCAGTCATGCGCACGAATATCAGGAAGGCCCGTTTCAATATCCTGAAAACGGCCGGCGACGGTAAAGCAGCGTAACTGCATCCCGGTTCTGGCAGGATCATTGTAGTAGCGCCAGTAAGGCGGTTGTTCACGGTCGAAGGCCTCCATGATCCTGTCCAGGGCGCGGTTGCGGAAGGCTTCCAACGTAAGCCACGGCGCCCAGGAGCTCGCGGCGATGAGTTCCTTCTTCGCCTGGGATCGGCATAGCAGCTTCGCTTTTAACAGCTCCTCCCCGGCTGACTTGGCGTGAGTGTACTGGATGCGCCGCCCTCCGGAATCGAACCGGGCGGAAGCAAGCAGTCCCGATACCCGCGCGGTAGTCGCGGAGTATGGATAGATGACGCCGTAAACCAGGGCGACAAGTTGCGCAACAGGTGAGAGGGCCTCGTAGATATCAGAAAATGAAGGTGTTTCAGGCATTGGGGCAACACGCGCCACCAGTTCTGTTTGTTGTGTATCCAAGTAGCTGCTCCCGGGGGGCATTATAGCCGACATTGCCGCCTCCCATCTTCGAAACTGAAGCGGTTATCTGGCATAATCGCATCATGATTCACTATTATATGAAGCGTATAACAGGTATAATCGCGTCATGAAGTGGATCTGGGGACATAACAACTGGCCGCATTTTGAGTGCGATTCCACAAAATCATACGGCCTTGACGCCAATGATTTCAAGCTGAAATCGCAACAGTTACATGGAAACATTGAGGCCATGTCGGCGAACGACCAGGTAGAGACCCTGGCAGACCTGATGCTGTCCGAAATATTGAATACCAACATGATCGAAGGGGAGACGCTGGATCGTGATTCCGTGCGCTCATCCCTGCTGGCATTATTGGGCGGTGGACCAGTCGGCACAGGCCCGCGCCGGGATGAAAGATCATTATCGGCCGCAGAGTTCATAATGGATGTCCGCAGCCACTGGAACAATCCCCTGGATGCGCCCCTGCTGGGGCGCTGGCAATCCATGGTGATTGCAGAGAAGCCGGGCAATATCATCACGCGGGGAGCCTTCCGTCATGACGCGGCCCCGATGCAAATTGTCAGCGGCCCTGCCGGGCGTCACCGGGTTCACTATGAGGCGCCGCCGGCCATACGGGTTGACGATGAAATGGCGCGTTTTCTTGACTGGTACAATACGACCCGCCCTGCCGAAAGTGGCGATAACAATGCGATGCCCGGCCTGGTCAGGGCAGGAACTGCTCATGTCTGGTTTGAAATGATTCATCCGTTTGACGACGGTAACGGGCGCGTGGGACGCGCCATTGTCGACCACGCAATCTCACAAACACTGGGTTATCCCACGCTTACCTGTTTTTCAGCGGCGGCCTTGCAATCACGGAAAACCTATTACCGGGAGCTTGAATGGGTCGGTCGCGGCAACCTGAACCTGGATTCCTGGCTGCGCTATTTTACAGGAACCGTCGGGCAGGCGCTCATGATTGCGCAACAGCAAGTGGTTTTCGTACTGGGCAAAACGCGGTTTTACGATGCTTATCGCGAGCGATTGAACCAGCGGCAACAGAAGATGGTCGCGCGCGTGTTTGCCGAGGGCATCAAAGGCTTTGAAGGCGGCATAACAACAAGAAAATACCAGGCCGTGACAAAATGCTCGCGCGCCACCGCGTTTCGCGATCTTAACGAGATGCTCAAGGCAGGCATCCTGGTTAAAAGACCGGGAGCAGGACGCAATGTCAGCTATGACCTGGTCTCAGTTGAAGCATCCCTGCCTCCTGTCACCGCCTCACTGCTGGGCGCGCTCGACGACCATGAAGTTGATGTCTCTTCTTAGTTATCAAGCGGCCTTGTCGGCTTGGTCGGCGCCGGGGTTGTCCGGTGGTTGAGGCGGCTCCATTCGGAGCCGGAAGAAGGTTTCCACCGTGGCTTTCAGGGCGGCCACCTCAGCGATCAGTGTCTTGATATCCTTGCCTTGTATATCAATGCGTTTATCAAGGCGCTCGCCTTGCGCCTTGATGTCCTGACGCAGCCAAGCAAAAAACGTCCCCATGATCACGGTCAGGGGTATAATGATTGTCAGTGCTTCCACGAGCAGTTGCATAGTAGTGTGCTCCATGTTGTTAATTTTAGTTCAATCAAATCCAGTTTACACCAAGAGGCAGGAACATCCAATAAAATATCCTATGCAGGCAAGAACGAAGGCGACATAAGAGTTGATGCCATGAAAGACAGTTATGATTAAGGTAGCCATTGTATATACAAAACTCCTAGGCCAGGTGACCCGCGCGTAAACATACAAAACAATAAAGGCAAGGCTAAATCTTATCAGGTCAGGCAAGTATTACTTGCCATTGAGAAATTGGAGATAAATCGTGAAGACAGAAGTTAAGAAATATGCCTATCGAATTATCTGGTCTGAGGAGGATCAGGAATTCACAGGCTTATGCGCCGAGTTTCCCGGCCTTAGCTGGTTAGAGGCTGATCCCGATGCTGCCTTGAAAGGTATTCGCTCCGCAGTCAAAGAATGTGTTGATGACATGGCCCGGACAGGTGAGGATATCCCTTTACCGATCTCTACGCGAGAATATAGTGGTGGAGAATCGATTTGCGGATGTCAAGCCGTTTGAACGCGCTCCATGCTGCTGTAGACACGAGCGTTTTTCTGTTCGAGTTCCCACAAAGTCCACTTTGCCTGCATGGCTAACCAGAATTGGGGAGTGCTGCCCAGCACGCGGCTTAAGCGGATGGCTAAATCTTCGGTAACCGCCCCCCGCTCGTTCACGACTTTGGACATGGTATTGCGCGCAACCCCGCATCGGGTTGCCAGTGAACTGACTGATAACCCGGTTTCGGGCAGAATAACATTTCTAAGCAAAGCGCCGGGGTGCGAAGGTTTGCGAGTCATCAGTGGTAATCCTCCAGGTTTACGTCTGTAACGTCTTCTCCATCCATCCTCCATGTAATTCGCCAGTTCCCTGTAACACTGACACTGTATTCGTCTTTTCGGTTGCCTTTGAGCCTATGAAAATATAACCCTGAAATGTCCATCTCTTCCGCTTTTTCAATCACATCAAGAGCGTCAAGGATCGCGATAAGCCGCGCTTCAGTATTCGGGTTTATCCCGCGCTTGTCGCTGTAGCGCGGGTCGTTAAAAAAACGCTTGAGTCCCTTATGGCGAAATTTCCGTATCATTGATGTAATTGTAATCAATATGATTACACTTTGCAACAGATATGACACAGATATGACACCTCCCTGCCCGCGTAAGAAACGCAGGCTCAGGCCCCTCAAAGAATCCAATCAATTTCAGGAGGTTCCCCGCGTGCTATACTGCTAATCCGTAGAATTTGTTTTCGCTTCTGTTGTCAGACTGTCACTGTCTGGATAACCGGCTGAGTAATGGTCGCATGTTGTCCTCCCAAGAGGTAATATTTATGAACGCCAAACAATTGATTGATGAAGCTGTTTCCCTTCCCGTCGAAGAACGCGCACTGGTGGTGGATTCTTTATTAAAGAGTTTTAGCCTGAGCAGTGCAGATATTGACGAGCAGTGGCTTGCTGTCGCACGGAACAGGCTGAAGGAAATGAGGGCCGGTGACGTAAAGCCGGTTTCAGGTGGAGACGTGTTTTCACGGATAAGGAACAGACGCGGGAAATGACAGTTCTATTCCATCCGGAAGCAGAAACAGAACTTAATGAAGCAATCAGTTACTACGATGCAATTGAAGTAGAACTTGGTGATGATTTCACAGGTGAAGTGTATTCTGCCATCGAACGAGTAGTCGCGTTCCCCAAAGCATGGCCTGTTCTTGAAGGAGACATCAGGAGGTCTCTGGTCAGACGTTTTCCTTACGGGATACTCTACTCCGAAGAAGCGGGAGAGATTTACATTATTTCAGTCATGCACCTTAACCGCTCCCCTGGTTATTGGAAACATCGAGATATTTAGCGCCATCATTTGGTAATGTGCGTTGTGCGACCTGACCCCCTAACCCTGCCCCCTTTATGCAGAATTACCAAACCATGAAATAGTAAATACGGCCAGGGTAATTGACGCCAAGCGGAAAAATTGACGTTAGACGCGCTCCGCAAGCTCCAAAGCATCCACGGGCCAGAAACACTCGGGACGAGGACGGTGCACATGCGGTTGTCCGGCCGCAGGGCGGCAGTTCAGCACGCATTCGGTCCATTGGTCGGGAATCGCGTTCCAGCCCCACACAGCGCCAAGAAGCGCGCCACAGATGGCGGCGTTGGTGTCGGTGTCTCCGCCGCGCATAACGGTGTCCACAACGGCTTCCTCCAGGTTCGGGGCATGCAGAAGCTGCCACAGGGCATTGCGAAAAGCCGTCACGACCCACCCCTGCTGGTGGACATAGTCGGCGGGCGGAGCTTCGGCTGCACCTCGGACCGCCTCCAGTAAGCTCCCATCCACCTCCATGTCTTCCGCCCAGGTCACGACCTGCCCGTACAGACCGCGGGCGTCACACCCTTGGCGGACGGCATGGGCAATCGCCATCGTGAACAATGCGTTGGCTTGCTGGCAAACCGGATGGGGATGGGTGATCGCGGCATCCTGTCGCGCCCACTCGGCCACATGCTGCGAATCATGGTTGGCGCCGAAGATGCCCAGCGGGCTGATCCGCATCATCGCGCCGTTTGCCTGGCTGTCCGGATTGGGGCGACCGCGCAGGCCTCTGCAAATGGTCATGCCGCAATCGAAGGGATCGGAGTCCAGCCAGAACAGGTAAGCCATCCTGGCTTCCTCGGGGTCATACCTCCCCTGGTCCGCCAGCATGCGCGCCAGCAACAGCGCCATCTCGGAATCATCGGTCGGTTGGCCGGCAATCGTGCTCCAGGTTCCCCCGTCGGCAAGTTCCCGGACGCCGTTGGGATATTCCCGACGGATCTGTTCAGGGGTCTCAAACTCAACCAAGCTTCCCAACGCATCGCCGGCAAGCTGTCCGAGCAGGCAGCCCTGAGCACGTTCCAACTTTTCTACCTGGCGCAACGGACTAGTCATCTGACCCCCAAACCCCGTTAGTAACTACTCACCCCCCCTGTTCGTCATTCCTGCGAAGGCAGGAATCCAGTTAAAAAACCTGTCCCGGCGGGACACCTTATAACGTGTCGCCTGCGGCGACTATGTTATTGACTGGATTCCTGCCTTCGCAGGAATGACGAACGAGGAGAAGTGCAGGAAGAACGAGTGAGGGTGAGTAGTTACCCCCGTTGTAAGAAATGTCACTCGTTTTAGCATGATGTTTTTCACCGTGAAAAACCTGTTCTAATCCTTAAAACGGCGCGATATTCAGAATTTTATTCTTTATAATCAAAAAGTTATATTGAGTGATATTGGTCCGACCCCCTTGACCCGCCCCACCCCGCTTTCCGTGTTCCAGAATTTCCTGCATAGGTTTAATCCAGCATATCCAGCTTATTCTGGATTGACTTGGGAAGCAGCAGTTTCTTTAGTTTCATGAATTTCAGTAGTTCGCCCTTAGGAATACAAGTGACGTTTTCAGAGTCAGACCCCTCGTAATCTTCATTCGACTGAAAGAGGAAGACTTTGTGTCCATGATCAAGATAATCATCTCTGTTGAGGTTTGTGTTACCGGTTTTGACTTGTACCCAAGCTCTTTCGAAATTTGATGAATCTATCAATAGATATTCAAAAGTCATCGTGTCTTTTTTGCGAGAGTTAGGTACCACATAATAGCCTTTGGTTTGCAGGTACATGAAAACCACATCTTCCGTTTCCTCGTCATCAAGCAGCATGAATATATCGGAATACTCCGATAGTGAAACCTCGTAGAATGGCTCATTCGATAACTTGTTCCATAAATACCTCGAATATGCTCTCGCTTTCTTATCTGCAATTCCCTGTATCATTCGTCTTGGACGGAAACAGGCTTTTATCTTGCCAGGGACAGAGTCAAGCTCAACTTCTCGGATTTCACAACGAAAGATATTAGCGATATCAATATTTTCCTCGATAGCTTCTTGAGACATCCAATACTCCCAGCCTGAAGTGACGCGAGCGAGATAATATTTACCTTTCGGATCACGAGTCCAGACCAAGTCCCCTTCATTAACCCAGTCGTGTATATATATGCAAGCATTCAATTCGTCGTGTATATCTTCTGCTATATTATGGTAATCGTCCCAATTTTGTATCTCGTCATGGTCAGGTATTCTGTAACCAACGCCGAGTATTTGATTATCCAAACAATATTGGAAGGTCATTGTCATATCATCATTTCCGCCACTAGGTTTTATGTGAATTCTATATACATACATTTTTGCATTCTCCTCCTCATATTTTATTTCAACGGTTTCTTCCGAATACCCCTCACCGCATCCCCAAATCCCCGCAACCACCAGTTCAGTTGCTCGGTATCGACGACCGTAGCGGTAATCTCGTATTCGTCGTCCAGTTCCTTCACTTCCTGGTCTTTGGATAACGGCGACTCAAGCAAGTGAAACCCGTTTGGTTTTTGGATCTTGAACGTAAGCCTGATGCGTTCCCCTTCGCCGAATCCGAAGCGGCCGTCGTCATCGTATTTCTTCAGGTCAAACTCCTGCGGGCGATCAAAACCCATGGTTGAGACCTCTGCGGAAATGATTCGATGCAGGGCAAGACTGCGTTCATTGTCGAAGTCTTGAAAGCGGCACACCAGGTAGAGCCTCGGTCCCTGCTGGGCAAGGCCCAGCGGCATGACTCTGTAGTCACCCCGCTTGCCATCGGCATTCTCATACTTCAGTTTCAGCCACTTGTTTTCATACAAGGCATTGCTGACGGCTTCCAAAACGCCATCACGTATTTTCGGTGGCAACAAAGGCTGGGTGGTATCGACGATGCGCACCTTCGACAACCATTCACGCCCCGGGCGATACTTGTCACGATATTCCAACTCGTATCTTGCCTGGGCAAAAAATCCCTCCATCGACTTCATCAGCTTGGCCGGCAGGATCGCGCGCAGGTATTGCTCCGCCAGGGTCAGCAGCAGGGAGTCCTGCAAACTCAGCCGCGGCACGCAAAATCCTTCAGACTGTTCTTTCCAGCGATAACCGTAGGGTTTTTCCCGGTCGTCACGCTCAATGTCAAAATGATCGTTCAGGAATTTCAGTTGACGCTGGACGGTGCGCAGTCCCTTTTTCAGCCCTGCCCCCTGTAACTGCCTGTGTAAATCCTTCGCGGTTACCTTGCCCTGCCGCGGTATGCGGCGCAGCAACTCCAGCGCAAACACCAGTGTTTCCTGGTTGCCAGGTCGTATGGCCATGGTATTCAAACTCCACATTGTGATATTGCCGGTTAGGATAATATCAGCAAAACCCGATAGGGCGTTTGGAGTTTTCCTTCAGGACGCACTCCTGTTCCAGCGCGGTTACCATCTCCGCGGCCGTGCGCATCGGCTGGAACCGGTGCCGGCGCACGACGGCCGCGAAATCTCCCGGGGTTACGTTGCGCAACCGGCCCAGACGCGCCGCCAATGCTTTGTCCGGGGCATCCAGGTCCAGGGTGTTGCAGTGACTTTCCAACAAGGCGCAGGACTGGCGGGGCAGCAGGAAGTCAAACTTTATCTTCAAATCGAACCGTCGCAGCGCGGCCTGGTCCAGGTTGTCCACCAGGTTGGTTGAGGCGATAAAGACTCCGGGAAACCCTTCCATCCGGGTAAGCATCTCGTTCACGCCCGTGACCTCCCAGCTATGTCTTGCCTCCCGCCGGTCCTGCAGGAAGCCTTCGATCTCATCGATGAGCAATACGGCCCCTTCCGTTTCCGCCTGCCGAAAACTCCCGGCGATAATCTTTTCCGTATCGCCTACCCACTTGGACATCAGGTCCGAGCCGCGTTTGACCAGCAGGGGACGCTCCAGTTGCTCCGCCAGCCAGCGCCCGTAAGCGGTTTTGCCCGTTCCCGGCGGCCCGTACAGGCACAGGCGCCCGGTTTTTGTCTTTTTCAGGCCTGCGGCGATGCCTGCGATGTCGGCATCCGAATGGATGAACGCGGGGTCGTAGGTTTCCGGCAACCGGTTCGGGTCGTAGCGTTGTATGCGCTGGTGTCCCTGGGCTTCGAGGGTGTTGTTGATGATCAATTCCAGGGCGGGCGCCTGGTCTGGCTGTGCCAGTTCATCCCCGATGGCCGTTACTACGGAGGTCGCCCGGGTCACCAGCGCGGGCGCCAGGGTGTCCACGGCGGAGATACGCTCTATATCCCGTTCGCTGAGCAACTCCGAACAGGTTGCATGGATGATTTTCTGCCGTTGTTTCCTGGGCGGCACCGGCAGTTTGATGATCATATCAAAGCGCCGGATAAACGCCGGGTCCAGTGCGCAGATGGAATTTCCCAACCACAAGGTGGGAACCGGATTCTCTTCCAGCCTCCGGTTGAACCAGGCTTTGGGTTTGCCCCTGATTTTTACCCGGCTGAACGGTATGTCGAGGTCCCGCAGGTCACTGCAATCGAAAACATCTTCGATTTCATCGAACAGGATCATCATGTTGCGGTTTGACAGGATATTCTGTGCAGCCTGGAATGCGCGCAGGCGGTGCGAGCCCATGCGCGGGTCGCCATCCTCGTCCTCGCTGGCTACCTCAAATAACTCACAGCTTGTCTCCTGAGCCAGAATTTTAGCCAGTTGGCTTTTGCCGGTGCCGGGGTCGCCATACAATAAAATGTTCACGCCTTTGCGTCCCGTTGCGAGAGACTGCCTGAGATAAGGCCGCAGAACGCCGAGCTCCTTTTCCAGGTGCGGGTAATCATCGACAGTCAGGTGCGGAGCAGAACCGGGAAAGACGATGTCCCGTAACAGGATGACCGGGTCGGCATCCAGGGACACCATGTTTTCGGCAAAACCGGACGACAGTAACTCCAGCTTGTCGTCCAGGTTATCGCCCACGGACATACCCTTGTAAAGGGACAGCAACCCTGACCTGGCCAGGGCGCCGTCTTTACCCAATGATTTACGAACCTCCGCCTGCGGCAGGTCCAGCAACGCCGATAGTACTTTGAATACCTGTTTCAATGTCAGTTCGCCAAGCAGGTTGCCGGTTTTTTCCAGGGCCTCTTCAGTATGGATAAGTATGGCGAATTCCAGGATGCGGCAATCCGTTGCAGACAGTCCGGCAAGCCCCGACAGGCGCTGGATATTTCCGGCCAGACACTCGGGGGCAGTGGCGTTTTTCAGTTTTTTTTCCGTCGTTGCATACAACCTGTCAAGGCGTTTGAACACTTCTTTGTAATCGATATCGTCCTCTTCCGTTCGAAAATCCTCCACGTCGATCGCGAATATCTCCCCCAAGGAATAAACCAGTTCATCATCAGGGTAACGTCTGTTTATTTTGCAGAAATTTTTCTTGAATACTTCCAGCCGAATAAGCAGGCGCAGCAGCCAAAGCTGAACCAGGGGTTCGATTCCGTCCGGGGAGCCTGTTTTGTGTTGTGGTTGATACTTGCCCATGATGCCACCTCCGCGGGTTGTTTTACGTGAGTGTAAAGGTTGCTTCCAGTGAAGCCGCTACAGCTATTTTATTCAGCTATGCGACAAGTTGTGTCGCAAAAAGAGATGAAGTTTGGGGTCAGCGTAAAACTACAATTCCTGGCCTGCCGGGGACGGATTTTAAATCCGTCCCCGTGGTCTATACTCGGCTGAGAGTATATTTTGCCTCGGCACGGACCCCCTGGTCAGGGTCGGTTACAAGTTGCTTCACAAATTTCTTGGGTGCACTATATGATCTAGCCAGTGCCAGACGTACCTCCGGATCAGAATGGCCACACATTACGGCTGCAATCATACTTGCATCAGCGCAGGTAAAATCACCCAGACTTCCTGCTATTTCCTTCGCACATTCGATATCGGACCGGATATAATCCGTTAACATTTCAGTTGTAGCCCAGTCTCTGAATTTGGCATTTGCCGAAATAGCCCTGCGAACATCAATGGCATCGTCTTTTGCCAGAAGCGCGAGTGTATGTTCGTTAATGAAATCTACCCCGGCTACATCTCTCCGCACACCAGAAGAAGGTGACATGGCAAGATATTCATATAAACTCGCGTTTTCGTCTCCTTGATGAAATGGCAGGCCACTGATAAGCCCCGATACTGCGTGCGAGTCAAGAGCTACAGAATGGACTTCTTTCTGATCTACCTCTACAACCAACTTATAGACAACTTCTGACATACTTGTTTCTCCTTTCTCTGAGTTCAAATCTTAAACTGCGAATTGGGATGACTACATATCTGATGTGTCCATTATATTCAGGAGTACGTCAGCTTGTGTCGCATCGGGATGATATGATTACCTCCACATCCCGCAGGATTATCGACACCATCCCGGTTATTGACTTAAATCCGAAGGGTAAATGTTAACCAGCAATAACGGGTGAAAAAGCGAACTCTAAAGAAGAACCTACAGCGAAATTAATGTCGCAGGGAATGAAAACTGAAGGCCAGACGAAATATTTAACCGAGGTAAAGATCTAAACGTACGAAAATTCGCCCTCAAGCATTGCGTCCAGTATCCGGACCGGCGGACTGTCCGGG
This sequence comes from Gammaproteobacteria bacterium, assembly GCA_965204045.1. GTDB lineage: Bacteria > Pseudomonadota > Gammaproteobacteria > Eutrophobiales > Eutrophobiaceae > JAAXHV01. The sequence goes on along the minus strand of CBDBDW010000002.1, from coordinate 440,572 downwards.
TCAGAACCAATCAGTGCTGAAACAACAACATTCGTGCCTACTATGAAAATCTTCCTTGCCACTTACCTCCTGTCTCCATCGTTCCATCGACCTCCCTAACCTCAACTGCCTTGACGCGTTGCCGCGTGCGCTGAGCAGGTTACCGACCTTCGCGCGATCGCCTCACCTCTTCCACTGCCAAGGACATGGCGTCGTCATCATTCAACCCGGATTTTGCCCGCGCCTTGGCGATGATCATCCTGGGGTTGCCATCAGACGGAATGCTCCCTGGTCCCGGATTTTTTTCAACAGTAAAATCCAGGGAACGACTTTCCCGAGACGCGGCACCCTTCAGTGCGCGGCGGGTTCGATCAGTCAAGCCTGTAGTCTGGTGTGGCATGTGATTTAATTCAATTCATAAGCAACGGTATAGCTGGTCCTGCACTATACCATTAATGCACTCTTGGGCACACTCTTGGAACACTCTGCCCCCTGTAGTTCTGCTCACTCCGAAAGACTCCTCCGATTCTGCCGGAGTGTACAGGGCAAGATCATACTTTTTGTCATAAGAGAGAGGTTTTTTATTCCAAAAAGATATAAATAAGCGGGGAACTCCTGGATTTTGCGGGGATCAGAGCAGTATTACCCCCAAAACGAGGAGAATCCGATGAGTTTATTGACCCATTTGGCGACGATTGAGGACCCGCGGCGTGATATTAACAAGAAGCATGAGTTATTGGACATCCTGTTTTTGACGGTGAGTGCGGTGCTGTCGGGGGCGGAGGGGTGGAAGGATATCAAGGAATTTGGGGATGAGAAGCTGGATTGGCTGCGTCGCTACCGGCCGTTTGCGAACGGCATGCCGGTGGATGACACGATTGCGCGGGTGGTGCGTGCGCTGGACCCTGAGCAGTTCAACCGGGCGTTTATCGATTGGGTGAATGAGGTGCGCGGGGCGCAGGGTCAGGAGCAGATAGCGCTGGACGGGAAGACCTTGCGTCGTTCCCATGACGGGGAGAAGCACACGGCCCTGCACAGCATCACGGCCTGGGGGCACGAGTGCGGGTTAGTGTTGGCGCAGATGAAGTCATCCGGGAAGAAGAACGAGCAGGCCTCGGTCATGGCGATGCTGGAGATGTTGCAGGTGAAGGGGGCGCATATCACGGCGGATGCGATGAACACGCAGAAGAAGATAGCCCGGAAGATACACGATAAAGGGGGGGATTACACCTTGTCGCTGAAGGACAACCACAAGACGCTGCGTAAGGAAATACAGGCGTACTTTCATAAGGTTACACGCGATGCGCCGGCGACATTGGCGGTGCATGAGGAGGTGGACGGCGGGCATGGCCGGGTGGAGAAGCGTGTCTGCCGGCAGTTGCCGGTGAGTGAGTGGGTGAGCGGGGCGGCCAAGTGGCCGGGGTTGCAAACGGTGATAGAGATGGAGCGGGAACGGCACCTGCCGGGGCAGGAGGTGGAGAGGGAGATACATTACTATATCAGCTCGCTACCGGTGGATGCAGAGCGGGTGGCGCAGGGCATACGGCGGCATTGGGAAGTGGAGAACAAGGCGCATTGGGTGCTGGACGTAGCCTTTAAGGAGGATGACAGTCGCATCCGCAAGGGGGATGGCGCGGAGAACGTGGCGATTATCCGGCGCTTCTGTCTGAACCTGGCGCGGCTGGACCCCAGGAAGAACAGCATGCGGGGCAAACTCAAGCAGGCCGGGTGGAGTGATACCAGACGGGCGGAAATCCTGTTCGGAGTAGACACATAAAAGTATGCGGTTGCCCTGCCGGAGTGTAATGTCCTTACCCCACGCTTATTTATTTTTTTCTTCAGGGTTGATTAGTCTGCGAAGATTTTCTGCATCATCAATATCCCTTGGACGCCCTGTTGCCAGTTTGTTCCTGATCAGGTGTTCAGCGGACAGTATTTTGATCATCAAACCGCCCACTTCCTCACTGGCTGCCGCCTCGGATGCTTCAGCGTAATCCACGCCCGATATCCGGGTGATGATGTCTATCCGTCTTGGCGCAACGCCGATCTGAAGGATGGCGCCCTCTTCTGAAAAATCGGAGACAGAGACAGCATCAAGAGGCGCACCGAACCCTGCCAGCGCGCGATATACCTTTTCAGCATTGTCGGGGTCAGCCCTGACCCAGAGATCGATATCCATCGTGGCTCGGGGATAGCCATGAGAGGCAAGCGCATAAGCGCCTACCAGGATAAAATCAACGTCCTCGTCTGATAAGGACTGTAATATGTCTCTGTAATCTTCGTTCCACATCGTGCTTCGGACTGAGGGAAGCAATTTCTTTTGTCAGCGGCCAGACTATACCGATACGCTCCTGTATTGAGGCATCCATATAATTGTCGTCCTGGTGGCCGCTCAGGCTTGATTTACGGACGATATTGCGATTGATTTTCATAGGGTTATTTTAACATACAGCAAGGAAAACCCCGAAGATAAACGCAGGCGCTACTGATTACCCCGGTAAGGTGAGTAAAGCTACTATCACCTATCATTAACCAGCAGAAAGGTGTGAAAAATGAACTTTCCCGGTGGCGCGGACTATCCGCCCAGGTGCCAGGGAATCGCCTTGATATCCGGCATTAACGCCTGTGGCCGGTCCACGTTACAGGCAAGCGCGCCCCGGGTGTTCGGTCCGGCAAGTTTAAGCCAGCGTTTGATGGCGCTGCCATGTTGCGTGGTCGGCGTTGCCGTTGCCTTGACCTCTATGCCATATAACCTGCCGTCGCGTTCGATGATTAAATCCACTTCTTTTCCGGCGCCGGACTGCCAGTAATAGACATGCGGCTGTTCTCCCTGCTGGCGGAAGAATTTCAGCCACTCCGTTACTACCGCAGTTTCGACCAGCGCTCCCAGGCTCGGCCCTTGCAGGACAGCGTCCCGGGTGTGCAAGCCCAGCAGGAACGTCGCCAGACCGGGGTCCAGCAGGTACAGCTTCGGACTTTTTCGGATGCGCTTGCCGAAGTTTTTATAATAAGGCTGCAACAGGTAGATGAGTTGACTGGTTTCCAGCACGGACAGCCAGCGCTTTACCGTCGGGGCGCTGATACCGATTTCATCGGCCAGGTCCGCCATATTCAGCAGGTTGCCGGTGCGCGCGGCAACCAGCATGAGGAACCTGGAGAAGGCGCCCAGGTCGCTGACCTGGGTTAAGTCCCGGACGTCGCGTTCGAGATAAGTTTGCACGTAACTCGAAAACCAAAGCCGGCGGTCTGCCTGTTTATTCAGGCAGGGTTCAGGGAAGCCGCCATGCAATAACCATTCGGCAAGGTCGCTCGTCTGTCCTGCGCCGTTGCCGGCTGTCCGGGCCGCAGGCGTGAATACCCGTTCAAGCAACGTTTCCGGCGTCATTTGCGCTTGTTGCAGGCGTTCCCTGACAGATAAGGGGTCGAGGGTTAATACCGCCACCCTGCCGGCGAGTGTCTGACTGACCCCTTGCATCAGCGAAAAGTTTTGTGAACCTGTCAGCAGCCACCATCCGGGCTTGCGTTCCGGTTCTATCAATTCCTTGATGTAATGCAGAAGTTCGGGGGCATATTGAATCTCATCGAGGATCAGCGGCCCGGTGAATTGCGCAAAAAAGCCGACCGGGTCCGCCAGGGCGCGGTTGCGTACGTCGGGTCGCTCGAGTGAAATATATTCGTGGGATTCTCCAAACTCGGTGCGCAGCAGGGTGGTCTTGCCGGTTTGTCTTGCGCCTGTTACCAGTACCACGGGGAAGGAAATCATCGCCCGTTTAATGGTGCCGACCAGGTAACGCGGGATATACATTTTTTTGCAAATATAATATCAAATATTAGATTTGCAAGAATTATGCGTGTTCACTCCTTGAATGTCAAAAGAAAATCAGGCGCCATCAAGCATTGCGTCCAGTATCCGGGCAGGCGGACTGTTTGCATTGCTTAGGGGTCAGGTCGCACAATGCACACTCGCGGTACACTCTATGGTGAAATCAAAGCTTGGCTGGAACGGCAGAGTACTGTAATCGGGCCAAACGACCTGCATATCGTAAGTCATGCCCGTAGCGAAAGCCTGATACTGGTGACCAACAATACCGGTGAATTCAGACGGGTTGAGGGTCTGCTTGTGGAAAATTGGGTCAGCTGATCTTTGTCAAAAGGGGGCGCGGGAAAACGGTACTCAAGGCCGCGGGAAAACGGTATTAAGAGTTGTGGGAAAACGGTACTCATGGTCGGGAAAAGTGATATTATGCCGGCATGATGAGCACCTACAGGCCCCGATTGATAGATCCGCTGATAACGGAACTTCTGTCTGAATTACCCGCTCTCCTGGTCGTAGGACCAAGGGCCACGGGCAAAACCACCACGGCAGCCCGGCACGCGGCCAGGATTGTCCGTCTCGATCGCGCCGATGAAGCCGCATCGTTCCGCGCCAATCCTGACGTTGCTTTGCTGGACCTGCCGGAGCCGGTATTGCTGGACGAATGGCAGGCTGTGCCTGAAGTACTGGGAGCGGTAAAACGGGCAGTGGACTCAGACAATCGCCCGGGACGCTACCTGCTGGCCGGGTCGGTGCGCGCGGATATTGATACGGAAACCTGGCCCGGGACGGGGAGAGTGGTGCGAGTCCCGATGTACCCATTGACTGTCGCTGAGCAGACAGGGAATGTCACGCAACCCCTGATGGACCGGCTGGTTGGCGGCGAGGAACTGGTAGCCGCCGCTGATACACCCGATTTACGCGGCTATATCGATCTGGCGTTGCGGGGAGGGTTTCCCGAAGCGGCATTGGCGTTATCCGGGCGCGTGCGCGAGCGCTGGCTGGAAAGTTACGTTGAGCAACTGCTGACCCGCGACGCGCTTACGCTCAACGGCAGCCGTGATCCGACTCGGCTGGGCCGGTACTTTGAGGCCTATGCGCTCAACTCCGCCGGCCTTGCCGATCACAAGACCCTCTATGACTCGGCCGGCATCAACCGCAAGACCGCGCTGGCTTATGATCGGTTGCTCAAGAACCTGATGGTAGTGGATGAATTGCCGGCGTGGACTTCGAACCGTCTGAGGCGTCTTGTCCTCTCACCAAAACGGTTTTTAATCGACTCAGCGTTACTGGGTGGGGTACTTGGTGTTGATGCGGTAGGGGTAATGCGGGACGGCAACCTGTTGGGCCGGCTGCTTGAAACATTTGTCGCTGCTCAACTTCGCGCTGAAGCTACCGTTGCTGCCGCCCGCCCCAGGCTGTACCACCTGCGCTCGGAGCAGGGACGAGTTGAGATAGACATCGTCGCCGAACTCCGTGGACAACGCATCATCGGGATAGAAGTCAAGGCCGACAGCGCGCCTTCCTCGCAGGATGCCAGGCACTTGTCATGGTTGCGGGATAACCTGGATGACCGTTTTATCGCCGGGGTCGTGCTCCATACCGGCCCCGCCACCTACCCGCTCGGAAACCGGATTGTTGCCGCGCCGATATCGACTTTATGGGTGGGGAAGATGGCTGCGCCGTTTACCGAGGAACACTTAAAGGAACGTGCGCAAGCCGGAAGTGAAAGTGATTTTTACAACGTGCTTTCCAAAGTGCCGGCAACTGACCTGATTGAAAAGGATGCAATGTGAATGTTAATAAAAGTAAAAGCTGGCCACCCATCCGTCATTCCTGCGAAGGCAGGAATCCAGTGAAAAAGCGTCCCGAAGGGACACCTTATAATGTGTCGCAAGCGACAGTTTAACAGACTGGATTCCCGCCTTCGCGGGAATGACGGGCGGTCGCGGAATGACGAACAAAATTCTTTGACGGTTTGCACAAGATTTCACGACTCAAAGCAGTTGATAACCAATTTCCTCGGCGACAATAACCAGCGGTTGATGCAGCAGAGGGTCAGATAACGCCCTGTGCAGACTGGTCGTCGATGGGAATATCCCGGCAGTATCGGCGCGCTCGTACAACATGATTGTTGGCCGATTAGTGAGCGATGATGCGTAGTACAACCCTTGAATCTCCGGGTAAGCCTCGTAGAAGCCTTGCGACCAGGCTTGTGTGTGGGCAAAGGGACCGGTCATGAGCTTCATGGATGCGCCTGCGCGAATACAAAATGTATCAGTCAGGTTGAGTAATCGGATTTCGCCCGACAGCGCAAAAGACGCTAACCACGGGCGGTGGCGAAACCGATTGATACGTCCACGGTTGCGTTGAAAAAACTCAGCCACCGCTGTCGGAATATCGGTTGCGGCGTACAACACACCCCGGGCTTGCTGCCGCGCATTGTTGTCTTCGTCCGTCAAATGATGATCGAATCGGGATAAGGGGCCATAGCGGCGAAACGAACTCCACAAAGTCGGGTAGTCGCCGCCGCGTTTGTAGATGCGGTACAGTCTCAGGTCCGCTGCAAACGTAATGAGGTTCGGGGCTGTATCCCGCAATCGGCCCGGGTCGGGAGTTTGAGGCAGTTTCGACAACGTCCTGTTACTGTCGCCTGGCCAACGTCACCACTTTTCGGAAATCTCCGCCACTGCTGAGCCAGGCGATCGGACTTATCGTTTGCTCGATATCATTGTTAATAAACAGGTCCGGGTCCGGCTGCGTGTACCACTCAAATACTTCAACGGGGTGCAGGTCCGCGCCCAGCGCTGCATTCACTTTAGTAATGTTCGGCAGCAATCCGCCGTCTTTTTCAAATTGGAAGACAGGGATATAGCGGCGATTGTCCAACAGGATGCTGTAGAGGGTGCCTCGTGCGATCATCTGGCGTACCTGGCTTTCCGGTTTGCCGACCCGGTCTGCCACCTGCCTGACGGTCAAGCTGCTTTCGATGATAGCCGCGTACTGAACGGCGGTTTCAGCGACCGGATCACGGTCTGTTACAGTATCGAGATCAACTCCGCCTTCTCTCAAGACAGTTTGCTCCTGGGCCGTGATCTCAGTCTCAGGTTCGCCGTAGAGCAGCGCGGGCATAGTGTTTAAAGCAAGGCGCAACGCATCGTTCAAACCCTCCGGCGCCGTCGGACGAAGGCCACGGGCGGTAAAATAATCTACGGCGGTTTCGTTAATTTGGTTGGACATGCCAAGCCCCTTGAAGAAATGTAACGATACGTAGCAGCATATATCAAAGTTACATATGGAGCAAGCACACGCAGTGAGTCCACGGTTGCGCAGGCCCGAAATAACGGCCTCGAGTCCCGTGGAGAGAATTAATGCCGGATAATTATCCTAACGCGATGATGAGGCCGGCAAAAACAAACAGAGAACCGACCATCCATTTGATAAGCCGGGATTCCGTTGCCGTTATCTTCTTTTCCAGAAGTGCAATATCGGCCTTTGTCGCCAGTTGCGGTAGCTGTGACACTTGAATAACATCCTCCGCCGCCTTTGATGCGCTCTCTTCCGATGCGCCGACTTCAATAAATGCCTTGTAGAGTGGAACACTGCTCATGAGGGTTACCTCCATTTAAGTTTAACATTACGTTCCAGGTCCGGAAGCTGATTCATATCCGCCCATGTCGGCAATCTACGCTCTCTGGCCCGGGTTGTCAATCCTGTCAGGTAGCATCCTGCATATTCCATCAGCAAAACTGAAGTTGATGTAAATGAAATTGCAGACGCGCTACGTAACCATTCCGATCCGGGGGTGCGCATAGCGTTGGCTGATTCCTATAGCGCGCCCAGAAAATTCTGAAACAACTGCTGTCGGATCCGGAACACAGTGTCCGTTGTGCTGCCAGAGAGACACTTGGCTGACTGTTATATCCGTAATATGGGCTGCTCACTCTACTTCAGGAGAAAACCAGGTTGTCCGGGGTGAGTTCGCTTTCGCCCGAAAATCGGTATGCGGCCAGCTTTCCTCCCTTCGCAACCGACGCATCGACGCAGACATGCCGGGGTCCCAGGAACAGGGCATCCGGCTTCGGCTTCATGCAGTAATGGCCGAATATGACCGGACGGGGATCCGTATCCGGCGGTGTTCCGCGCAAGTTGGATTTGGAAAGCATCTTGTGCGGAATTTCATCCAGAGCTGCAGCAGGCACATGCGCAAGTTCGCGCAAACTCAGTGGTAATTGATCGAATTTCCACCATTTGAGTCTTACCTCCTTGCGCGTAAGTCCATCCGAGTCGGTAAATGACATTCCATCAAGGCGTGAATATTCTGGCCCACTGAGCAGGCGTGAACGCGCCTTGCCCACTTCCGAGTCGATTCCCTTCTTCCTGACAAGCGAACGTAAGGGAAAGCCGCTCCAGTCGATGGAGTAGTTGTCATCATCCAAGTGTCGCTTCACCCATTCCTGAGCATCTGTATTCCAGCAGGCATGAACTACCCGGAGCTTCGGGAGGTCAAGCCACAGCGGCAGGGTTTTCATCCATTCCAGTATATCGCGCTTGTCATCCGGGGACTTCTCGAATTCAGCAAGCGTTGTCGCCGCTTGGTGGAGATTTTCTTTAGTCCGGGGGCGCAGAAACTTACCCGGTCTATAGGGGTCTTCTGTATCAAGGGCCAAGTGGTTGAATTCATGATTTCCCATGATTGCCCGGGCAACGTGGGCCTGATGCATATCCATGACGATTCTGCAGGCCCGGATGTTTTCATTGCCCCTGTCGACGTAGTCGCCGACGAATATAGCCAATCTTCCCGGGTGGCGCCATACACCGTCGCGTTTTGCGTAGCCCATCTTCGCGAGCAGATTTTCCAGGGCCGAGGCATGGCCGTGGATGTCGCCTATTATGTCGAGTCCGACTTTGTTACTGGCGTCTGTTACGGACAAATCGATGTTGTCTGTATTGTTCATTATTCTCTCCTATCGATACAGAACTGACTTTATCATAGGATGCGTCAGGATGTGTCACAGCAGATATGAACAGGCGTGGCCTGCAAAGCGCCTTGAAATTCCGAATTAATTATCAGCAGCTTACTTCCGTTCAGACTGGCCTGACCCGAAAAGGGGACTACAAATTGTTGCTGAATAGTCGTTGATGTTTCTCTATCAAAAGAAATTACAGTTTCATCATTGTTTTGAAGCTGCTTTCTTCCTTGGTTGGTTTGCCACCCCCAAATTTTCCCCATACCCCTTTAATCGTCCAAGTATCATCTTTAGCAAACAGTTTATTCTTTATATCCTTATTCTTTTCGTATCCGGCCTTTATGAGAAATTTCTCCATCTCATTAACGGTGTTAGTTGGGGCCTTTTTTTTCCCTTCTCCGGGGGGAAGCACAAAAAACATTACTGGCTTCCCTTTTTTTCCATCATGGAGAACTTCGTTATACTTTGTCATCTTCCCATCCTGCATACATTCCTGGTGAATTCCTTTGGTAGCTTTGCCCACATACCACGGGCTATATCCAGGACCTGCCTTTAGGCAAAAAATATAGCAACCCTGCTTTTTATCAATACGTTCCTCTACAAGGGCCTTAAGGAACTCGTTCTTATTATCCTTATTTATGTGTTTGACATTATTTGTTAACGTGAATGGGATTTCTTTTGGCCCGCAAACTTCAAAAACTGTCATTGTTATACCCCTCGGCGGCGTGATATTTCGCAGATAAAATTCTATATTACCACAAGGAACCACGAATGATGGGCATGATTATTTTAGTTTGTTTTTACTATGAAAACCTTCCTTGCCATTGACCTCCTGTCTCCATCTTCCCATCGACCTCCCTTGCCTCAACTGCATTGACGCGTGGTCGCGTGCGCTGAGCAGGTTACCGACCTTCGCGAAATCGCTTCACTTCCTCCACCGCTAGGGACATGGCGTCATCATCATTCAGCCCGGACTTTGCCCGCGCCTTCGTGATGATCATCCTCGGGTTGCCATCAGACGGAATGCTCCCTGGCCCCGACTTTTTTTCAACAGCAGAATCCAAGGACCGCTTCTCCCGAAGCGCGGGTTCCTTCAGCGCGCGTCGGGTTCGGTCAGTCAAGTTGGTAGTCAACTGTGGCATGTAATTTTATCCAAGTCAGAAGCAACGCTGTAACTGGCCGCGCACCATACCATTAATGCAACATGTCGGCAATCACAAGCATCGGGTAGCAATCCGGGACACCCACAAATTCCCTGTAATCCTGCCGCCCGGGAAGGAACTTCAACTTCGCCGGCGGACGCGGCGCCCCGCGCCAAGGAGCGTACGCCCCGCCCGACGGGTCGGCTACCTAACCCCGCCGGCGTCATCCTCCGCACCGGTCCCGCTACCTACCCGCTCGGTAGTAATATTGTCGCCGCTCCCATATCGACTTTGTCGGTGGGGAAGCAGAGAGAGTGAATAGTTAGTGGGAACGCTGTTATTCTTCATTAATGCTCAGCTGAGAGTATGCTTTGCCGCAGCACGGACCCCTTGGTCAGGGTCGGTTACAAGTTGCTTCACAAATTTCTTGGGTGCATTCCATGATTCGGCCATCGCCAGACGTACTTCCGGATCAGAATGGTCACATATTACGGCTGCAATCACGCTTGCATCAGCGCAGGTAAAATCACCCAGACTTGCTGCTATTTTCTTCGCACATTCGATATCGGACCGGATATAATCAGATAATATTTCAGTTGTAGCCCAGTCTCCGAATTTAGCATTTTCCGAAATAGCTCTGCGAACATCAATGGCATCGTCTTTTGCCAGAAGCTCGAGCGTATTTTCATTAATGTGCTCTATCCCGGCTACATTTCTCCGCACTCCAGAAGAAGGTGACAGGGCAAGATATTCATATAAATTCGCGTTTTCATCTCCTTGACGAAACGACAGGCCACTGATAAGCCCCGATACTGCTTCCGAGCCAAGGGTTACAGAATAGACTTCTTTCTGCTCTACTTCCACAACCAATTTATAGACAACTTCTGACATACTTATTTCTCCTTTTCTGAGTTCAAATCTTAAACTGCGAATATCAAAGAAACCCCGGTGTCCGGGATTTAACAACCTCTGGAGTCACTTTTGCTGATTATCGCTTTCTATATTTTTCACCCATAAAGCAAAACCGGATTTGCGTTTTTTCTTACCGAGAAATTCATCAGTACACTCGGGACAGTAAATATGATCTTCACTGATGAACATATCCCCGGCATCCAGGTCTTCTATCGGGGTGTTGCACTTATCGCATTGCCACATAAATGTTTTCTCCTGGTCGAATAGATGACATATTCAATTGACGCTGACCGGTGCGCGGTCATGCACACGCCAGCCACAAAGCCGTCTGACTCAAGCATGGAATCATCCACAGGGGCAGAGTTGTTGTCTTCGTAGAAGTTGCGACCGATTTCAAAATCTGTTCGGAATTTACGAAGTTCAGCTTCATGATGTTTTTCTCTCTACATAAAAGGCGCAAAAATTATGTCAGCAAAAAACATGAAGAAAAGAGCGCCTGTGGCGGCGATTATTGCAACCGGCACAACTTTTTTCATGATGTACCATGTTGTTTTTGTGCCAATTTTCGTAGCGGCGATGAGTAACCAGCCTGTACCAAAGCAAACAAGTATGATAGCTATAATATTTAAAATGCCGGTTATCATGAATGTCTCTCTCTATTTCAACTACATTATAGCAGTCCCTTTTTCAGTCCTGCCTCCACGGGTTATCTGACGTATGCTTTGCAGGTTGTCGCCGATGTAGCTGATGCAACCATTTTATTCAATAGTGCGTCAGCATGTGTCGCACAAGGATGGTGTGAGGTTCCACGTATCGCACAAAAAACATGCTATATTAATCTGCGCTCGTCTGCGCTTGTGCTGCGTATAAATCATCCCAGAGCAAGCACACGCAGTGAGGCCACAGTTGCGCAGGCCCGAAATGACGACTTCGCGTCCCGTGGAAAGAACTAATGCCGGATAACTATCCTAACGCGATGATGATGCCAGCAAAAACGAACAGGGAGCCGACCATCCATTTGATAAGCCGGGTTTCCTGTTTTGCCATGGTTGCCGTCAGTTTCTCTTCCAGAAGTGCAATATCGGCCTTTGTCGCCAGTTGCGGTAGCTGTGACACTTGAATAACATCCTCCGCCGCCTTTGATGCGCTCTCTTCCGATGCGCCGACTTCAATAAATGCCTTGTAGAGTGGAATACTGCTCATGAGGGTTACCTCCTTTTAAGTTTAACGTGACGTTCCAGGTCCGGAAGCTGTTTCACTTCCGCCCATGTCTGAAATCTACGCTCCCTGGCCCGGGTTGTCAAATCCTGTCAGGTAACTCCGTGCATATTTCAGCAAAGTTGCCACCGATTAGCCTATGGATGGGGTCGGGCCAGTCCAGAAAGTGATATTATGCCGACATCATGTAGCGGGGAGCTGGTAATCGTGTTAACGCTGACTGGCTGATTTAATGCTTTCCTTGGGTTAGTGAGTTGGTTACGCTCCTTTTCAGCGCAGCAAGACAAACAAGGTGATATGTGACCAGCATGTTGGAAAAAGCTTTTTCCGAGGCATCCAAGTTGCCTGACGCGGAAAAGAATGCCCTGGCAAGATGGGTATTGGATGAAATTGAATCAGATAGAAAGTGGGATACGCTTTTTGCTGAATCAGAAGACACCCTGGCACAGTTAGCATCAGAAGCCCTTGGGAATGCGGGAGATTTTAAAGGATGAAGCATGAACATTTGAAACTCAAGGCGTTTTACGACCCGGATGTTAAAGCGGAATACGATGCGTTGGAGCCCGAGTTTGCGTTGCTGAGAGAAATGTTGTCGGCCCGGGAAAAAAACCGGTCTGAGTCAGGAGGAAATAGCACTCCGCATGGGAACCATAGCGCCTGCCGTTACCCGGCTTGAGTCCTCACTGGCAGGCGGCAAACGTTCTCCATCGCTGGCGACTATCAAAAGATATGCAAAAGCGGTAGATTGCCACGTTGAGATAAAATTGATACAAAATTCATCATCCACCCCCTGAAACAAACGTCTTCCATTATGCGACAAGTCGTTGTTTACCCCGGTGAAGATGGCTATTGGGTAGTGGAATGTCCCAGCCTTCCCGGCTGTATCAGCCAGGGCAAGAACCGCGCAGAAGCACTGGAGAACATCAAGGATGCCATTGAAGCCTACAATGCGGCCTTGGAAGAAGACTATCAGTGAGATGGAATTTTGTTTTGCAGACTGGAAATTATCTCGTCAACGCTCTTTTTCGGGTGCTCTATGTCGAAGGGAAAACAAAACAGGCTTAACTTATCGTCAAAACGGTAATGAAAATGGTTCTTGAATTCATCAGTACGCGGGTAAATCAAAGCAACTTTTTCACAACCGTATTTTTTGCCGTAGCTGTATAACTGGTACATGTCGGCTTGGATGATACCGCGCTTGGGGTCATCGGCGTTTTCATTGATACGTTTCCACTTGGTATCCAGGATGAAACTTTTGTCAGAAGACGAAAGAGTGATGTCTGGCTTCATCTGAAATGCATCAACTTTTCCATTGAGCTGGGCCAAGGGTTCCTGTGGGCCTTGCGGCTTAACGCTGAACTGATCCTGATGTTTCCTGAAATGATAGGTAACAAAATCCTCAAAAACCTCCTCCATGGGAAACAGCAGAGATTGATTCACGTGCTTGCCCTCAAAGGTAGTCAACCCGTGACCGAACAGGAACAGGCCCACCCACTGCATGACCGAATTGTAATGCTGCATGGTGCGGTCAACACAGTGTCTATCCCAATCGGTCTGCCATTGTCTCGATAGCGGGATTTCGTCAAAGCAAAGCCTGAGTTGATACAGTAGTTGTTGATTTTGAGGTTGCCTCACCACGGGCATCAGCTTGTGTATTGCGCTGTTAATAAGGCGGTTGGCCGGTCGGTCGGCGCTGAACTCATCGAATCTCACGTAGAGTCGGGCTTGATTGGCAAGGTTGATGCGCAGGTGTTGCGGGAACAGCAGGCGGCCTTTCAGACAAGACAGGTTGTCTTCCACCGGCTGATAATGTCTCGCTATGCCACGCCGGGTCAGCGATGCCAGGTTATCCAGGAACAGCCGGATGAATGCTTCCAGCATGTTGAATCGCGGTAGTGCGTTGATGTTGCTTTGGTTGAATTGAGCCTCATTCATTCCGTGCCAGGTGCGCAACATGTTGAGGAATATCTCTTTGGTTCTCTTGTTATCCTTATCGCCACTGAGATCGATTTTGGGCAGTATTTCCAGCACAGTCCCTTTTCGGGTGGTAATGATGCCGACGTAGTTTTGAGCGCGAAGGTCATCGTTATTCCTTAGTTGTAGAATGGGCCGATGCTTGCCCTCTTTATCATATTGGTTATCAATGGCAAATTGTTTGAGGTCGCTGAGTTCCCTATCGTTTAAGCCTCGATCAGTGGTTAGTGGATCATATTCCTTGACGGTAGGCACGATATTGTCTCACTCAGACTTATTGTCTGGCTCGTCTTTTGAACGCTGATTTTGAGTCTCGTAAATTTCTATGTAGCTGCCAGGCTCTTGCCACTTGCTGTCATTTGCAGGCAATAGCTCATAAATTTTGCGTTCGGTGTCAACAAACTCTGAAGGCTTGAACAAGCCTTCATTTACGCCACTTTCTTGGATAAAGCCATTTTTATTCAACACCAAGTCAATCTTTTCCCAGTTATCGTAAAAGTATTCCTGCAACAGGGGGATGATCTGGTTTTGGAATGTCTTTGCCAGGGAAGCCATTTTTTTGACCCCAATGAAATATGTGTGACCGATCTGGTGGTCACGGTCATGTAAAACGCGGATACGTTCATTTATCTTTTCGAGTAATATCTGGCAATTAACCCCTTCAATATCATTCTTAATGTCAAGATGGCCTGGATCAGGCATCATTTCAATAAAATCAAACCGGCGTCTTAGCGCAGTGTCCAGCAGGGCAATGGAGCGGTCGGCAGTATTCATGGTGCCGATGATGTAGAGGTTGTTGGGGATGCCAAAGGGTTCCTTGTCCTTGGAATATGGCAGTGTAGCGGTTGCCGCATCTTTCTCTCCAAGCCGTTTGGATTCTTCGATCAAAGTGATAAGTTCGCCGAATATTTTGGCGATGTTGCCGCGGTTGATTTCATCAATGATGAGAACGTAATTTTTTTCCTCTGCTCGATTTTTCTCTGCACACCTGGCGATTCGCTTAAAGATGCCTTCGGAAAGTTCATACTTGATATCGCTTTTATTAACCCGTTCTCCGTCTTCCGTTTTCTGTTTCTCTGACAGTACCGGTCTGATGCCCTCGATAAAATCTTCGTAAGTGTAGTTCTGGTGAAACGTCACCATTTCGATTTGTCCGGCTTGTTTTAATTCATCGAACCGTTCATTTGTCTCTTCACGGTCTTTTTCATAATCCTCCACAGGTTTGCCGTCAATGATCGCTAAAGCACGATTGACCGTATTCCAGGTTTTACCCGTACCTGGCGGGCCGTAAAGGATTTGGTTCAAAGGCTTTGGTTTCTGCTTCTGGCTGACTGGATATGATGCAGGATCTTCTTCGACGGGGTTTTTCGTCCGACTCTCGATAAACTCAAAGGTGGGTTTATAGCTGTCTGTATGTCTAAAAGCCTTGTATGTTCCGCTATTTGGCCCAGCTTTGCTGAAGCCAAGCTGCGTCGTCATGCTTGGTAATGTCTTTTCAGATTTGTTTATCCACAAGACGTGGATTTTACTTTTTGGATCGAAACCACCAGATTCGGCATATTCATTTTTCTCAACAACTCCTATCGCTCTCCCTTTTGTCTTTCCCGTCCTAACCAGAATAATATCCCCTGATTTAGGCTCTGTCAGAGGGTATTCCCGTTCTGTGCCCCCTCCACCAGTATAAACCCAATTATATTTCTCGAAGTCAGACCAGTAATCACCTCCTTTTTCGCCGTAGGCCTTCGTGCTGATTTGGTAATAGTTTTGTTCTGGCTTGTTCTTGAGGTCAAATAAATGCCAGTAAACTTGCCCTATCTCGTAAAAACGGCAGCCTGAAAAAGTCGATTTTGCATGATCGATTACTTCTCTTTTATAGGCATTCCAGTCTATTATCTTTTTTTGTAGAGGAGGACTATAAACAGGAATAAAACTGTAAGGGTTAATCAAAAACAGGCATCTTGTCAGTTTGGGTATCGCGATTTGAGGTATTTTTAAAGCCTCGTCAAAATCTTTTTGTTGTATGTCGGGTTCGTCTTTTACTGCCTGACGAAATAATTTCCACAATAAACTTGGGTTGGTATTTTTTCCATCATGAAATAAGGCATTGTTCATAAGCTGTGTAGGGTGATTATAAAAGCCTCCCCTGCCTGCCTTCGGCAGCTCTCCGGACAGACCAAATTCCGTGTGAACACTTGTATAGACTTGCTCCCGCTTCATCTTATTCTTTGTATTTTTTTGAGCGAGAAAATAGAAAAATGAGAACGGGTCAATGTTTAGATCACCATATTCAAGCAAACTGCGAGAATTACCCCAATCCACTGCTTTCGCCTTTTCAATTAAATATTTTTCGCCCTCTTTTGCGATTTTCTTCGCCAGTTCTCGAAACCAGGGGACCCAACTGTATATCTCTATCATTTCTTTCATTTCAGAATTTCCAATTTTTATTCAAGTAAATTATTCCAAGCCAATATCCATGCAACGGATGAGTATAGCCCGTGTAATAAGGTTAAAGACATACCAATGACGTGACCTTAGGGTAACTGATAAGATAGGTTAAGGTCGAGGCAAAAAGTCAAAACCCATCAACCAGGAAAATCAGAAAAACATGGCCAAAATCTATCCCTCCGACCTACCCGGCCCCGCCACGCCGGATATCAAATCCGCAGAACTCGACACGTTAAGGAAATTACAAGCCGAACTGCCGGCTGACTATTCCATATTCCACAGCGTCCATTGGAGCCGGGCCTACGAGAAATATACGGTGTATGGAGAGATAGACTTCATCGTCATGAACGACACCGGCAAGGTGCTGGTGATTGAGCAAAAGAACGGGATGCTGGAAGAGACGCCGGATGGCCTGGTAAAGAGCTACGGTCTGACGAAGAAGAACGTCGAGGATCAAATCCAGCGCAACATCGGCAATATCCGCGATAAATTCAATGAACAGCACCCGAGAGGGGAGAAACTCTATATCGATTACCTGATTTACTGCCCTGATTACAAGGTTATCAATATCAATGCAGCAGGGATTGACCGGGAGCGTGTCGTTGACGGAAACAGCAAAGTCAGGCTCTGTGACTGCATTAAACGCCTGCTTGACGTGGAGACTGATACTTCCCCTGGGTTGATTGACGAATTACGCGGTTTTTTCCTGTCGAGTTTACACATTGTGCCGGATGTAGCCAGTTACAAATCCAGTCAGGAAAAGGTTTACCGGCAGTTGCTTTCCGGTTTGTCCGACGTGATTGATAACCTGGAATTCGAACCATTCAGGTTGCGTGTCACCGGCACGGCCGGATCAGGTAAAACACAGTTAACCCTGGCATTCTGTGACAGAATGCTGGAGCAGGGTAAGTCGCCTTTACTGCTATGTTTCAATCGTCCGCTGGCGGATAAGTTCAGGGAGATAGCCAAGGACGGAGTGACGGTCAGTACCTATTACGAGTTTTGTCTGCAAATGGCTGGAATGGCAGATATCCCACCAGATTCTCCAAAGTTCAAGGAAGACGGTTTTTGGACTCGTGTACAGGATAAAGTGGTCGATGTGGCTTCGACAGAATCGTTGAAATATGATTGCCTCATCGTCGATGAAGGCCAGGATTTTCTTGCCGGTTGGTATGAAATCATACAATTGTTTTTGACTGAAGACGCCGTGCAACTCTGGCTTGAAGACCCGTTACAAAACCTTCGAGACACGGATGCTGTCCCTTTGCCCGGTTTTGTGACGTACAACGAAACATCAAATTTCAGGACACCAACAATCATAGCCAGGTTTATAAGGCAATCGCTGGGGCAGGAGTTCCGGCAACGTAATATGCTGCCGGGATTAGGCGTACAATTATTTGAGTACAATAAAAAAACACAGTTACAGGGAAAACTCGCCCACCGAATTAATGAATTGGTTAAAGCCGGATTCAAACTCGACGATATTGCGATTATCTCTTGTCGGCGAATGGAAGCGTCGGCCTTAGGTGAAACGGATCAGATAGGCAATCATTTTATCAGGCGGTTTACCAATGAATATGATGAGCAAAAAAACCAGGTTTACACAGAGGGGGACGTTGTTTTCGACACGATCTTCCGCTACAAAGGCCAACAGGCGCCGGCCATCATCCTGACTGACCTGGATGAATCACTGGCGCTCAATGAAAGAAGCCGCAAGATCCTGTATTGTGCGATGACCAGGGCAACGGTGCTGCTGGAGTTGCTCGTCGAGGAAACCTGTCCCTGGCTGGATGTGTTCAGGAAAAGTATCTGATTGACCCGGCCAATCATGACTGTAACCCCCACAAAACCCTACCTCTCCAAATCCCGCCTGATCTCGGCCTGGCAGTGCAGGAAGAAACTGCACCTGGAGGCGCATCACCCGGAGCTGGCCGAGACGAGTTCCATGGTGGAGTCGTTGTTTGCATCCGGCAACCAGGTGGGTGAGGTAGCCAAGCGGGTCTTCGGTTCAGACGATGGCGTGGAAATACCCTATTCCACAGGACTGAATGAAGCGCTCGCGCAGACGGCTGAACTGGTGGCAAACGGGCACGACGCGCCCATCTATGAAGCCACGTTCCAGCACGACGGGGTGCTGGTGCGCGCCGATGTGTTGCTGCCGCTCGAAAACGGCGGCTGGCGCGCAATCGAAGTGAAAGCGGCCGCCAGTGTCAAGCCCCATCATGAATTGGACTGCGCCATCCAGTACTGGGTGCTCAGGAACGCCGGCCTGGACCTCAAGACAATATCCTTGGCCCACGTGGACACTGCGTTCGTGTACGAAGGCGGCGCTGATTACCGCGGCTTGCTGGTTGAAGAAGACCTGACGGCCAGGGCGCGGCAACTCCAGGACGAGGTGGTTGAGTTGATCAACGCAGCCCGAACCGCCATTGCCGGCGCGGTCCCGGAAATGCCGGTCGGCGGCCACTGTTACAGCCCATACCAATGCGCGTTCATGTCCCATTGCTGGCCGGCGCAGGCAGAGTACCCGGTCATGGGCCTGGGCGGCAATAAGGCGGAACTGGCTGACTGGGTCAACGCCGGCTGTCGCGATATCAGGGACGTAGACGCAGCCGCGCTCACCACTGAGACACGCTTGCGCATTCACGCGGCAACGCGCAAAGGGGAGGCAGAGGTGTCAGTGGATGCGCAACAGGTCTTCGACCAGTTAGGATACCCGCGCTATTACCTGGATTTTGAGACAATAGGACCTGCCGTGCCCTTCTGGGCGGGTATGCGTCCCTATCAATTCGTGCCGGTGCAGTGGTCGTGCCATGTTGACTACGGCGCCACCGAGGGCGGGGTTGAGGATATCCGCCACCACGAGTTCCTGGATTTGTCGGGCGACCCGCCGATGCGCGGGCTGGCGGAAAGACTGGTTGAATGCCTGGGGTCGAGCGGGCCGGTGTTTATGTATACAAACTATGAGAAACGCGTCATCAACAGCCTGGCCGGGATGTTTCCGGACCTGGCGGCGCCCCTGGCGGGAATCGTCGAACGCCTGGTCGACCTGCACCCCATAGTCAGGCAGCATTACTACCACCCGAAGATGCTGGGGTCATGGTCCATAAAAGCGGTTTCGCCGACTGTTGCCCCGGAAATGGATTATTCGGAGTTGGCGGGCATAGCCGAGGGAATGGCCGCTGCCGATGGCTACATCGAAGCGATAAACCCCGAAACCGCCCCGGCAAGAAAAACGGAACTTGAAGAACAATTACTGCGTTATTGCCGGTTTGATACCGAAGCCATGGTCAGCATTGTCCGGTTTTTGACCAATTCAGGGTAGACTGATAAGCTGGAAAGAATACCGGATACAGGGGAACCGATAACCACGCCATGAACAACTTTTTTTCTGTGCCGGCAGTTTGTTTGTTGCTGATGAGCATGACTGTGAAAGCTGCGGGACCCGATGCGGCGACGCAGGCCCTGATTGAACAACTGCGCCTTGTAGAAGCGGAACAACCCGTGCGTGAGTCGCCCGGTTGGAAAAGGCCCGAAAAAATTGTCGTAATAATACCTTCCAGTCGCCGGGGCGTGCGCGCGGAACTGCTGGAATCGTTAGAGAAAGTCAGCAACGGTATCGAGATCGACACAATAATCGGCCAGGAATTCGGCGCTGAGGAAACCGCTATCCTTGAGGAGGCAGAAGTGATTCTTGGCTTCTGCAGCCCGCAGTTGATCAGGATCGCAAAAAATTTACGCTGGCTGCAGCATTTCTGGACCGGTCTTGATCACTGCCTGCTGACCCCGGCAGCGCAGGAAATCGATTTTATCCTGAGCAATGCGCAACACACGAGCGGACCGCCCATAGCGGAACACGTCATGGCCATGTTGATGATGCTGACCCGGAACCTGCAGTATTTTCATCATATGCAGCAGGAACAGATTTGGCAGAAACCGCCTGATACGCCTTCCCCCATGATTGAAATCGGCGGGAAAACCATGCTGGTGGTCGGCCTCGGCGGTATCGGCACCGAGGTTGCGAGACGGGCGGCGGCGCTGGGCATGCGAGTCATCGCCACGCGCCGGTCCGGCCGGGAAGGACCGGACTTTGTTGATTACGTGGGCCTGTCGGACGAGTTAACGGAGCTGGCCGCACAGGCGGACGTGGTCGTCAATGCCCTGCCCCTGACCAGGGAAACGACAGGGATTTTCGGCAGGGAATTCTTTGCCACGGTAAAACATGGCGCTTATTTTATCAGTATCGGACGCGGCAGGAACACCGATACCGCAGAGCTGATCGCCGCGCTGAAAAGTGGCAGACTGGCCGGAGCGGGCCTGGACGTCACCGATCCCGAACCCCTTACCAGTGGCCACGAGTTGTGGACTCTGCCCAATGTCATTATCACACCCCACATCTCGGGCATGACCGACCGGGGTTTCGAGCGCAACCGGCTGGTCATCACGGAAAACCTGCGCCGCTACATCAACGGCGAGCGCCTGTTGAATGTTGTGAATATCGATCGGGGCTATTGAACACACCGTACGATTGACCCGGCTACATATCCATTACGGCATCGATATCTTCAGCCGGCGGTTCCGGCGTCTGCAACAGTGAGATCACGATAAAGCTGATCATGGACACCAGCAGCGCAATAAACCCGCCATGAATGCCCCAGGGTATTTCTACGGCGAACAGTTCCAGTGACAGGTTGAGCGCCAGGCTGATGATGATGGATGCGCATGCAGCGGTGGCGGTAGCCCGTTTCCAGTTCAAACCCAGGGCTACCACCGGCACGATCGCGGCCGCGAAGGTGCTCCAGCCGAAGACCCCGAGGATGGCCACCAGCCGTTCATTCACGTAATAGGAAAACAGGGCGAAGCCTGCAGCCGTCACGGAAAGCAGAACCGTGACCACCCGCGCCCAGAACAGTTCATTCTTCACCGCATGGCCGCGTACGGCTATCGGGATATCGTGGATTACGGCGGCGGTCCCCACGTTCAGAAAACCATCCGCGGTAGACATGATCGCGGCAAACAACGCGGCAAAGACGATGCCGGCCAGTACGGGGTTGGCGTAGAACTGCAAAAATTCGGCCGCAGCCATATCGGGCGAACCCAATGGTGCGTGAGCGCCCTGGATTACCAGTGCCCGCATGGCAAATCCGAGCATGATCCATAACAGCCCGGACAAGGCGTAGCCGAGGATCGATGCAGGGAGGACATAACGGTTGTCCGCAAGATTCCGCGTCATCATCATCTTGGTGATGATGTGCGGCTGTCCGGCCAGTCCCAGTCCGAACACGAAATACCAGGACAGCGCGCAGATGATACCCTCGGTACCGAACGGTCCGATTGCCGCGGGATCATCCTCGTACAGGACCCGGGAAGCCCCGGCAAGGTTGCCGTCAAACACCGCGTAAACGGTAAACACGATAAGCACCCCTGCCACTGCCATGGCGAACCCCTGTATCACGTCGGTATATACGGAAGCGATAATGCCGCCCGTAACGCAATAAAAGATCAGTACCGCGGAAGAAACCGCCATGCAGAACAACAGGCTGGTTGAGCCGAACCAGCCGACACTGTTGATAATGGATTGCATGACTACGGCCATGGCCAGGATCTGTACGGCGAGATAACCCATTACCCCGAGCAGTATGGCGATGGCGGTTAAAAACCGCGCATGATTGCTGTTGTAACGGGCCGCGACAATGCCCGGCAGGGAGACGTTGTCGCGCAGTTCCGCGATCAGACGGATCCGCTTAGCAACCAGGAAAAATCCCATCGTGAAACCTGCCGTGGAAACGATGACCATGAAGGCGGAACTCATTCCCATTGAATAAACCAGTCCCGGTCCGCCGACAAACCCGAACCCGCTCAGCGTGCTGGAAAAAATGGCGCAGGTAAGCACAATCGGACCCAGGGAGCGGCCCGCCATGAAGAAGTCTTTTGTCGATCGTGTGCGCCGCATAGCCCACAAGCCAAAACCGATACACATACCCAGGTAAAGCACCAGGAACAGCAGAATGATCGGGTTGCGCCAGGCTTCCATCATCGCTGTTTGTTTTCCAGGAGTTCCCGAAAGGTTTTTTCATCTTCCGGCGTGTATATCCAGCGCCTGAACCCGAGAATATAGATTAATGAGAACGACATCGGGGCTATCCACACCCCCAGCAACATGACAAGTGTTGGCATGGGAAACCCGAAAACAATCATGGGATCGCCTGTGAGCAGGTATTGCCGGAACAGGTACATCAAAAACGACCACATGCCCAATACCAGCAGCGTAGCCGCCGTATGGGCCAACACCAGTTTTCTGTCTCGTTTTGCCGGCTGCACACCGAGGTAGACCAGGGCGCTGATGATCAGGTAGATCAATATGCCGAGCAGGTAGCCCACACCGAAGACCGGGTCACTCTGCTGGCGGATATCGCCAACCTGGCGCATGCCCTCCACGGTGTGGTGGGCCATGCCATGACCGTTGATCGGTTCGGGGATGTACAGAATCAATACGCACAACGCGAGCAGGGAGGCCAGCAGACCGAGCAATACAAGGATGGGACGCATGGAGTTCACCGGAAAATGATACTTCATGTTGAACATGGATGAACAGGATAGACAAGATGAAAAATGCGCTATAGTTATGGGATGATGACAACTTTGGAGAACCTTATGGCCGGAGGATGGTCACGCGACGGGGCGGTGCAGGAACAGATCGACGCCAGTATTGAAGACGCGGTAAAGCAGGCGCGCAGTCTGATGCCTGAAGGTGAGAGCTCTGCCCGGTGTGAGGAATGTGGGGAAACGATTCCTGCCGCGCGCCGTCAGGCTGTCCCGGGAGTGCGTTTCTGCGTCACCTGCCAGGCAGATCATGACAGTGAGCAGGCCATGTTCAGTGGCTACAACCGGCGCGCCAACAAGGACAGCCAACTACGCTGACAGTTGTGTTATACTGCAAAATTCGCCGCCGTTCTCCGTCGCAATCTCATTGAAGAAACCTCTTGTCAGGTCGGAGTTTCTTCAGGTTATGGCGTTGAACCGCAGTGCGCCGGAGTTCGCGTGTTTTAATGGGGCGTAGCCAAGTGGTAAGGCACAGGGTTTTGATCCCTGCATTCCCAGGTTCGAATCCTGGCGCCCCAGCCAGATAACCGTTAACTATCCGCAGGGAATATCTATGTCATTAGTCGATGTGATGCTGTTTTCCGGAAACGCCAACCCGGCCCTGGCGGCAGATATTGCGCGCAACCTGAACATGCCCGTGGGCAAGATTGATGTAGGCCGCTTCAGCGACGGGGAGATCATGGTGGAGATCGCCGAGAATGTGCGCGGGCGCAACGTGTTTATCCTGCAGTCCCTGTGCACGCCGGCCAATGACAACCTGATGGAGATGCTGGTCATGGCGGATGCCCTGAGGAGAGCATCGGCCGAGCGGGTGACGGCCGTAATTCCCTACATGGGCTATGCCCGCCAGGATCGCAGGTCGAGGTCGGCCAGGGTGCCCATCACGGCCAAGGTGGTGGCGGATATGATTGGGATCATGGGGATATCCAGGGTCTTGACAGTGGACCTGCACGCCGATCAGATCCAGGGATTTTTCGATATGCCGCTGGACAACGTGTATGCGTCCCCGGTGTTGATGGGTGATATATGGAAACACAAGTACGAAAGACAAATCGTGGTATCACCCGACGTGGGCGGCGTGGTCCGGGCACGCGCCATCGCCAAGCAACTGGACGATACGGACCTGGCCATTATCGATAAGCGCAGGCCGAAGGCGAACGAGGCGGAGGTCATGAATATCATCGGCGACGTGAAAGACCGCACCTGTATCATCGTCGATGACATGGTGGATACCGCAGGCACATTGTGCAAGGCATCAAACGCCCTGAAGGAATTCGGCGCCCACAGGGTGGTGGCGTATTGTACGCACCCGGTGCTCTCAGGCAAGGCGCTGGAAAATATCAGGTCTTCGGAACTGGATGAACTGGTTGTTACGAATACCATCCCGTTGCGCGGCGCTGCCGCCGAATGTGGTAAAATCCGCCAACTCAGCGTTGCCACGATGCTGGCGGAAAGTATCCGCCGGATTTCCGAGGGAGAATCGCTGAGTTCAATGTTTATTGATTGAGAGTGATGAAATGCAAGCTTACGAATTAAGGGCAGAGTCCCGGACCGAACTGGGAAAGGGCGCAAGCCGTCGCCTGCGGCGTTCGGGCAGAATTCCCGGCACCGTTTACGGGGCCAGCAAAGATCCCCAGTCTATTTCGTTGTCTCATGACGAGGTGTTGCACCAACTCGACCATGAGGCCTTTTACTCGAGCGTCCTGACGCTCAATGTGGATGCGCAGAGTGAGCAGGTAGTAGTAAAGGATTTACAAAGACATCCTTATAAACCTGACATTCTGCATATCGATTTTCAGCGCATAGATGAGAAACAGAAAATCACAATGCGGGTGCCGCTTCATTTTATCAATGAGCAGCAATGTGTGGGTGTAAAGAGCGGCGGCGGAGTCATAAGCCGCATCATGACCGAGCTGGAAATCAGTTGTCTGCCCAAGGACCTGCCGGAATACATCGACGTGGACCTGGCAAACGTGAACCTGGGCGAATCCGTGCATCTCAGCGATATCGACCTGCCCGAAGGAGTGGAAATTTATGCGTTGCTGTCCGGCGGAGACGCTTCGGCATCGGTGGCGACCGTGAGCCTGCCTAAAGGAATCCTTGAAGAAGAAGAAGAGGAAGAGATGGAGGAAGGACTGGAAGAAATGGAGCCGGAGGCAACGGAACAGACAGAGGACGAATAGAGATCGAACGGTCCGCTCTGAAGCTCATTGCGGGCCTGGGTAATCCCGGCGCGGATTATTCGGCAACGCGCCACAACGCCGGCTTCTGGTTTGTCGACAGGCTTGCTGAGGAACACAAGGTCCGGTTTGCGACCGATAAAAAGTTTTTCGGTGAGCTTGCCCAAATCAGGTCTCCGGACATGGATTGCCTCCTTTTCAAGCCGGCAACGTATATGAACGACAGCGGACGCGCGCTCCGGGCCGTTGCCGATTATTACCGGATAGAAACCGCCGGGATCCTGGTTGTCCACGATGAGATAGATCTGGATGCCGGCGTGATTCGCCTGAAAACAGGCGGCGGCCATGGCGGCCACAAGGGGCTGCGGGACATCAGTGAAAAACTGGGCGACAGCGACTACCTGAGATTGAGAATAGGCGTCAGCCATCCGGGGGACAAGACCCGGGTGCTGGCGCATGTACTGGGCAGGCCTGACGGCGGCGATACGGAATTGATCGGCAGCGCAATAGATAAAGGCCTGGAGGCCCTGCCCCTGTTGTTCGCAGGCGAACCCGACAAGGCCATGACCCGCCTGCATAGCAGAGGGCTGGGGACAGGGGATGAGGGACAGTGAGAGGTATTACCTGAATGATACGCGGCTTGACCATCAAGTCGGTGTTGGCTGGGAACCAGGCGCGGACAAAACCGCAACGAGGAATAGGCGCTGTTTTCTCTACTGTACGAATAAAACTTCTTCTCCCAGCATGTCTACGATTTTCACTGCTACTTTTGCGTCAGCGCGCGGGAGCGCCAGTGTGTACTCGCCTTTGATAAAATCGGTTTTGTCGCGCGGCAGGTCGCTTTCCACGATGTTGAAACTCCCACCGTTGTAATCGGTGTCGATCAGCACACAGTCCACTTGCGCCCGAAAATCGTCAATCTGTTCATTAAAAAGCGTTCGTTCGATGTTCATTCGCGACAGGATGGAAGGGCTGATGTAGTCGGTAATTTTCACGACTGCCCTGTTGCCTTTTTTTATTATTTCTATTCCTGCTTCTGCGGGCCGGTTGGTTATCATGCCATCCTGTTGAATATCGCGGACGGTAATTTTATTGATCGGGCTTTTCTCTTGGGCGAGTTCATTGATGATCTCCAACTCCGAGCCATTGCAGAAAATGACGATATCGCGGGTTTCGTCCGGGCGATTGTCGGCGATTTCATCCTTGACAACCTGAATATCCAGCCGAGTCAGCGGCCTGTCCAGGTCGATAATTTTTGCCAGCTTGCCATCTATCGTGCCGTTAAAAAACAAATCCTTGTTTTGTGTTTGGACGCCGTATTTTGAAATGATGATTCGCTTCAAGCCGTTCTGCTTGGCGCAATCATAGTTATTCACCTGATAATGGAGCAACCCATTCCCGTTTTTCTCCGCAAGGTCGCCGTTCTTTTTATTAATAACGCCCTGCAATCGCTTGATGGTAGTTTGAATGGCGCCCTTGTTCAAGTCTGCCATAATCCAGCGGCGGCCCAGCTTTTCCGCAACGGCGGCGGTTGTGCCAGAGCCGCAGAAACAGTCGAGAATAATGGAGTTATCATTGCTGGAGGCTTCGATGACTCGTTCCAGCAGAGCTTCAGGTTTTTGGGTGGGGTAGTCAATCCGTTCTTTCGCCATCGGGTTAACAATAGGAATATCTGTCCACAAATTTTGGATGACTTGCCCTTTATAGGAATCAGCATATATCTTTCGGTAAATACAGGCGTCGGGGTTTTCTGGCATGACCAATTCGTTATTTTGAAACAATCGTTCCAGAACTGCCCGGGAATAAAGCCAGCCCGTTTTCGGCGGGTTAACACCATGAAAAACATACTTGAGATTTGGACGGTCTAAACAACATCCGCATTGGCAAACTCCAAAACATCGCTTGATACTGGCACGGCAAGGGCGTCAAACAAGGCCCTTTTGTCATGCCCGTAGTAGCGCTTGTAAAGGTCTATTATATGAGGGGTTTTCAATTCAAGGCGGATATACCAGTAGGTTTCAAGAGCAAGAAACTGAGGTTCACGAAGAAATTTGAGGATTGGTTGTGCGCCTTGTGTTTCGGAGTCTGTTTGCCAAGCCAGAATTTCCCCTACGAGCGGATGTTCGGTACAGGTATACCCGCCCTGGCGCCACTCCAGAACGGATTCTTTCAACTGATCAAAGAGGCGAGGCATCATGGAATTTCCGTTTTATAACTTTGGCTGTTAAAAATGACTAACCGTTTTCCTGTTTTACCCCGTGATTGAATTTTTGAACTTAATTCGTTTCTGTAAAAAGTTTCGCAGGCATTGTACGATTCAAGCAAAATTGAAACTCTTTATTCTGAACTTATTCTAACAGAAAATTTTAGCGCCGATTTATTTAAGGAAGCTCCGGACAAATCTGTCATGCGGTGACGAACCCGCTGTCGAATGTCGGCTCGGAGAACTCTCTGCACGTTGATTTGAGTACACTTTTTTGCCAGAGTTTCAAAATGCGCTCAACAGGTAAATAAGGCATGGGATTCAAATGCGGTATCGTCGGTTTGCCCAACGTCGGCAAATCCACCCTGTTCAATGCCTTGACCCGCGCCGGGGTCAGCGCCGAAAATTACCCCTTTTGCACCATCGAACCTAATATCGGCATGGTTTCGGTGCCTGGTCACCGATTGCAGGCAATCGCCAGTATAGTCAGGCCGGAACGGGTTGTTCCTGCCCAGGTGGAGTTTGTCGACATCGCCGGCCTGGTGGCTGGCGCGTCAAAGGGAGAGGGGCTTGGAAACAAATTCCTGGGACACATCCGTGGGACACACGCTATTGCCCTGGTATTGCGCTGTTTTGAGGATGACAATATCACTCATGTCAACGGCAGGATAGACCCGCTTGCCGACCTGGACGTCATCAATTCGGAACTGTGCCTGGCCGACCTGGAAACCCTGCAACGGGCCTCGCTGAAGACGGAGAAAGTCGCGAAAACCGGTGACAAGCAGGCAGCGGAGCGCGTCAGGTCAATGACCGCCCTGACCGCGCACATCGATACGGGCGCGCCTGCCAGAGCCCTGCCTGCGGATAACGCAGAACGGGAACTGGCCCGGGAACTGGGCCTGCTGACGGAAAAACCGGTACTGTTTATCGCCAACGTGGAAGAAACCGGCATCGCGTCCAACGAATGGCTGGGGCCGCTGGCGCACCGTGCAGAAACGGACGGCGCGGGCCTGGTCGCCGTATCCGCCGCGATAGAGATGGAGATCAGCGAGCTTGATGACACGGGCAAGGAAGAATTTCTGAATGACCTGGGTTTGTCCGAACCCGGCCTGAACCGGATGATCCGCGCCGGCTACGACATACTGGGACTGCATACCTTTTTTTCTACGACATCTCGTGAAGTCCGGGCCTGGACTATCAAAAAGGGAACTGCCGCATCGGGAGCCGCCGGAGTCATCCACACAGATTTCGAGAAAGGCTTCATCCGCGCCGAGGTCATTGCTTATGACGATTTCATAAAGTACGGGGGTGAGAATGGTGCAAAAAACGCCGGTATGTGGCGCCTGGAAGGAAAGGATTACATCGTCCGGGACGGCGACGTGATACTGTTCCGCTTTAATATATGATTGTGGATTAGTCACCCGTTCTTTGTCGATGCCACCGGGATCGCGTCGCTTCAATAAGGCCGCAGCATTAATGCTGCGGAATATGGCTTCCAGCTTTGCCAGGGCTTCGGGGTCGGTGGTGGCTTCAATGAGGCCGCAGCATTAATGCTGCGGAATATCGTCGTGCGGTATGCAGATATCCCCCATGTGCCTGCAGCTTCAATGAGGCCGCAGCATTAATGCTGCGGAATATGGGATACAACGATAGAGGAAACGCCTTGAACGTATCGCTTCAATGAGGCCGCAGCATTAATGCTGCGGAATATCGCCTTCTCATAACCTGTTGATTTACAAAAGGCACTCAATACCATTTCGAGAGGTTTCAACAAACAACGAATTGGCACAGTCGCGTCTCCGTCCCTGGCGGATATCACTACTTATAACTACTGATTGTTAAAGAACTTTTTGCCATTCGAGAGCTGCCTGAGGAAACGGCAACCACTCCAGCGCTCGCAGGGGGCAGGCGTGGATCAGACAACTATCGGTTCTTTCTCCACAGGCTGGAACTCTTTGCCCAGACTTACAACTTTCGGTTGCACCGAATCCGCCAGCCCCAAGTCCATGAGTATAACATGATCCTCCTTGTGGTGGATTATCTCATCCAGCGTGGCGGTCAGTTCTGCATGACGCACGCGCGACAATCTGCACTGAAAGACGGAAAGCTGTAGCCATTCCCCATAGCCATGCAGCAGTTTGAATATTGCGCGCCATCTTTTCTGATCCGCAATATCATAGGCGATGATGTATAAGTGCTCGTCCATTATTCTATCTTGTTGTGAATTGAGGATATTCGATTAACTCACCAAGGAGGAACCGGGCCAGTAACCGGGCCTGAACCTCGAATAAGCGGCGATAACTGATCCTGTAACCGAACAGGGGGTGGGTAATCTCCTGACTCAGCCGGCGTTCGTACGCGCTGATGAAGCGCTTTCTTCCATCCGGCGTCAGGTTGACGCTGCCGGCGACAGATTTGAAATCGTCGGGACGCACTTCGCCGTTATTGATCGCCATGAGCACTGTAGAGTCGGCGATCAGGGGTCTGAACGGTTCCATCATGTCCAGCGCCAGGGCCGGCCGACCGTAGCGAGGTTGATGGAAGAATCCACAATAAACATCAAAGCCGACGCCGCTCAGAGTAACCGTCCAGGTACGCGTCAGTAGACTGTAGGCATAAGACAACAAGGCATTAACAGGATCTGTCGGCGGGCGGCGGTTGCGCGTGTGGAATTGGAAAGCAAATTCATTTGAGTCTTTTCTCTCACCGAGCAAGTTTTGAAAAGCGCTGAAATACCTGCTTGCTGCATTGCCTTCCACTCCCAATAACTCAGGGGTTGACGATACCCGACGAGTACGCTCTGCATCTCGTCTGAACAGGGCGGAAAGATTTGCCGGCCTCTCCCCGCGTTTCCAATTCCTGCGCATTATGGTGTGGCAATTCAGTATTTTGGCGCGCACAAACCCCTTCGACAATGACAGACAAACTTGTTCGTCGAAACTGGCCTTGAATTGCGCGATGCGCAGTTCAACGTTTTTGTGACCGGTGCCAACAGTGTGCCCCAGAAACCAGCCGCCATAAGAATGCCAGGTTATCGGTATGCCCCGCCGCATCAACTCATGCAGGCTGGGGGTCGTGAGATAAACGTTTCCCATCAACGCCAGTTGCGAAATCTCTGCCAGGCGCGCCTTCTGTACCTTTTTATCCTCAACCGAGATCTCGAGGGTCTCCCCCACTTTCGCGACCTTGGCCTGGTTGGCCTGAACATAAACGGGCAACGCATCGTCACGCGCAACACTCAACGGCCTCGGTGGCGTTTGCGCATGTTTCAGGAAATTAACTTCATCAGGAAGACAAATGCTGACCAGGGAACAACGCGGGCACTTGGGGCTGTCTTCCAATGGAGGCGGCATCTGCCCGCCCGCGGCGATGAGGCGAAGCCCGGATACTGCGGACAGTGTCTGGGCTTTTAATTCGTCGTCAAAGACCACGCGCACCCGTTCCCTGGACTCTGCGTAATACAATATCCCTTCACTGCAATGATAGCCGTGCTCTTCCAGCAACATGCCTTGCAAACACAGTTGCACCCGCTCCGGACTGTACGCGCCCCGCGCCACGTGGGGGCGCTTCCCTTTTTTGTAGTCCACAGGCTTCACCAGCTTCCCTTCCCCCTCCACCAGGTCCAGTTTTGCGATAACGCCGAGCTTGTTAGATGATAACGTAATGGAGCGCGCATGAAATGCCTGGTCTTCATCCGCATCATCCGGCTCAGGCAGCTTCCCCCCCGGCTTATCGACGCGACGGTGTTGATACTTGCCTTGTACGGTGTCAAACGAATCTGCCCATTCTCCCTGCACCCACTCCAGGTAAGCAAGCCTGGGGCAATATTCGTACTCATTGACCATGCGCGCCGGCAATAGCGGCATGTCACTGTCGAAATCCGGAAACGGCAGGGGTATTTCCTGCTGGAGCGGTTGCTCGGGAAGCATCTCCATTTGACGGGACTCAGTTAAACCCTCATGATCAGGTCTATGCTCACCCTGGCAGCATGTAATCCGGGCTGCCGGGGACAGAATTAATTCTGTCCCCGATATTTGCATAGCAAAATCCGGTTGCAATACCAGTCACCTGTTAGCCCCGTTCAGTTTATTTTCATCCGTCTGGTTCGACTCCGGACGACTTTTCTGACTGCGTTACTCGTTGCTCAATATACTTCATCAGTGAAGGGATACCCGGAATCCAGTTACTCTCATTATTGGGGTCACCCTGCCAGATATAGCCGAGCTCGTGCAGTATTGTTTCTGCTTCTTCCGGCGTCATCTCAAGCGGCAACGCGGCCTTGTGTAAAAGCTGTTCCAACTGATATTCATCAAGCGCTTGTCGCCCTGAGAAGGACGCACTGAGGCTTGTGGCCAGCGAGGCAAGCCGTGATTCCTTGATCTCGTTGTAACGGTCCCTGTAGAAATATTTTTTTCGGACCTCAACTTCATCGCGAGCGAATGTCGTTATATCCCGATCTATACATGCTTGGCCGGACTGTTTGAGCGCATAAAACAGTTTGTCCCCCCACAATTGGACAAAATAAGGATAACCTTGCGTATCCTGTATGATGGCTTCCAGGCAGTCTTCTTCACAGGTGATATGGTATTTTTCCAGGGGCTTGACCAGGGCTTTTGCCGTATCGCGTTGTGATAACAGGTTTGGGTAGAGCCGTTCACTGCGTTCCCAGAAGGTGGCGCCCATGTGTTGCAGCCGATTTTGCAGTCCCGGCGTGCCGGCCAGGATAAGCAGGAAGGGCGCCGCGGCCCGTGTTTTCTGGCTTGCGTTCAGCAGTGTTCTGCCGGTTTCAATGTCCAGGGCGTGAGCTTCGTCTATGATGACAACCAGAGGTTTTTTTGCACACCGGTCAGTCAGTTCCTTTGCCACCAGGTTGCGAAATTTTTGTTGTTGTACGGTTCCCGTGTGTAATTTCAGGTTCGCCGCGCCGAGAGGTAGTCCCAATGCTTCAGGGGACACCGTGGCCTCCAGGGAGACTTGCAGGTCTTTTGCAAATTTAGTACGCCAGTCAGACCTGGCAAGTTGGTCAAGCAGTAACTCAGTGGTCGGGATTTCGTCCGGCGTGAGCCACAGAGTATCGATATTATTTGCGTTGTCTTCCTTTATGAAGCGTTCGAACCAGCGCAGCAGGGCAGTTTTGCCGTTACCCCTGGGAGAGCAGACAATCACATTGTTGCTGGGAGCGATTTTTTGTTGCAACCGGGTAAAATAACTTTTCAGTTCATGTTGCTCCTTTTCCCGACCTGTCAACTCAGGGGGGATTATGCCGTCGCCGGGATTGAAGGGGCTGATTTCGTGTTGGGGGATCATTTTTGCGAATATCTATCACAGGCTGCTGGAAGTTATTCAACCTGATATTGCCGGATAACACTAACCATTCCCGCGCAAGCGGGAATCCAGTAGACGACAAAACTCCTTATAAGGAAGGTTTGCTGACTGGATTCCCCTTTTCGGTAGTTATCCGGCATAGCACTGTTTTTTCGTCCACAACCACACGGCAATATTACATTGAAAAACCACCAGAAGGGAGCATGACCACCTTCGTTACGGAGTGTTAGCGGAGACTTTTGTAGTAACAGGAAATATTTCATACAGGAGTTGCCGCTGTGAAATTTCTGTACTTACCATTGGTAATTCTCTGACTTCTGTAAATTTCAACAACCCCTCTGGCTAAAAGACTTTCACGGTTCGGTAAAGGCTTTTGTAATTCGTCGAAGCTGATTAGAGATCTCACAGTATCAATACTCAAAGGTGTTTCCCAAATTGGCCAAGTAAACAAAACAGCTTTGTCTCGACTCTGTGAAAAACCTGTCGTATGCAGCTTTCGTTCTGTCGGCGACGTAGGAAACAGGGGCAACGCTTCAATGGCAAGACGATTAGCGCCACGCATAGTTCGTATCGGGTCGCCTGATGGCTCTTTCCAGCGTAACGCATACCTGCGATCATCAAATGGGTCCCAGCGGAGACTCGGCTTGGGGTCAGAGTATTGCCAGGGTTCAAAAAGTGAAGATTGTAAGTGCTCTGGTATGGTGTTTACCAAGAGTTCGCGCATAAAACCAATGAAATGTTGATGCCCCGCCCCACTCATGGTGCGCAAGGCAGTGTCTTGAATGTCGGTGTCGTTTTCTGACACAGGCAAACTTTCACAACCAAAGGCAGAAATAAAATCAGCATACTGATGATCTGTAAAAGTTGCCTTATTCTGAGCATCATGGGCCACATGGTAGAAATCCCCGCAGCTGATTTTAAGATCATCATAGGGGAATAATTTGACAGGATGGTTCTCCGCTTTTCCTGACTTGGACATGATTATTTGTATTAATTCTTCTTTTGTAAGCGGAATATCTCCAGATATCACAGGAGACCAATAACCCTGGCTCTGTTCCCAAAGCATGCGCCAGTCGCTTGGAGAAACCGTTTTGTGTTCATTTATAACTCGTAATGTTCCCAAAGCCGCAAGGAACGCCAGCGGGTTGGCTCCATCAAGTCCGTTCAAGAACAAGCCAGAATTTGAGTCATTCCCCGGCATCATTATGTGTCTCCTCCCATTCACTGCGTTTCCAGTCCGCTAATCGCAGCAAGGCCTCAAGCCAGGCCAACCCCCACCAGCCATAACGTCGTATCATTTGCCAGTAGCGGTCTGCGATACCGGAATCCAGACACTCAAGACCTGTAGGCCCGCGCCATTCCAGATGATGGCCACGTAATTCAAATTCAGCAGTGACCTCCTGTTCATCGATTACAACGGGAGCGAAAGGTCGGCAGTATCCGTGATGGCTGGCAACCAGATGAAGAATCAAATCACGCATATCCTTGTTTTCCGGCAGCAGGGCGGGGGTGTTTTCTGCCATGCGTACAGAGAGTAATTCATGGCGGCCACCGGCCGGGTATTTGGAGTTTTTACGGGCATATCTGCCCTTGGGCATCATTGCAGATTTGGCAAGCGGTTCGCCTGCTATACAAGGAGCGCCGCCGCGCAACAACGATTGAAACCGGGGGTCTGCTTTGCCCACGTCATGCAAAAGACCAGCGCGGGCGATAACTTCAACCAGTTCATCGGACAATCCACAAGCTGTCGCATGGCGGCGGGCAAAGTTTTCAACGCCGGGCAAGTGCGCGCGCAGCCGGACAGGTTGTCCATTACGGTGTGAAATGCCGGATGCGCTGACGTCATCCTCATCGCTGAAACTGTCAGCCTCCAGGGTGAGTGCGGGTATCAGGCGGCGTCCACGGATTATGATTTGCTTATCGTTGATAGTATGGCAAGCTTGCTCCAGTTTTTGAGCCGGAAATTCATTTATGAGTTCGCCGGAGACCTCAGACAACCAGGAGGATTCTGGTGTGTTGGCAATCTCTGATAACAGGTCATGAAGTGACCCGATTATTTCATCCGGGTCTTCATCATGTCGCCGTTGCAGATCGTTCAGTTGTGAACGTGCATTCTCTTTTATCTCATCAGAAACAGGCCAGCTATCGACCAGTTCAGGATGCAGCCTCAGAATGGATTTTGCCCGGTTTAACCTGTAGGCCCAATCTCCTGCGTCCAGCACTGCATCTTCCGGCAGGTCGCCAAGTTGATTCCTTGGGTGTGGATGGTCAACCGGAATGACGATAATATCGCCGGGACGTATGTCTGCGGGGTCTGCGGTGATGTGTTCAAGCTGTGTTTCAGCCCCGAACCACCTGGTTACATAAGCATTAATGGCCGGCGCGGTTGTATTGTCCAGAGCAGCGTACGTTTGCAACCCCTCCAGGTCAGCGCTGTCGTCTTCCTTGCTGTTTCCGGCCAACCAGCGTTTAAAAGCGTTTAACGGAACCGGCAATGTTTCACTGCTGCCTGGTGGACACAGAGACAACGCTTCAATGGCCTCTTTTCGACCCGCGCCAGTTGTCAAATCCAGGTCAGCGCGCCAGCATACCTGTACATCTGCCGCAGCATCACGGGGACCATGCAGGAATGGGGCGACATCGGGTGAAGGTTTTGGCGTGGGCGCCGTCTGTGCCCAGCAATCAACATGGGCGGGTAGCATCACGGGTGCATCCTGTGAGGGAGCGTTCAGCTTATTCAGTTCCGCGTCTGTCGGCAATTTTTCATTGAGACAAGCAATACCAAAGTCAATCTCATTGTTGTCGTCCTTGTTCCTCTGCAACCAGTCCCATGTATTGGTCAGGGCCATGCCATAGACGGGATCATCATTGTTTTTTGTTATGTCGGCTTGGTCGGCGCGCACGAGTATTCTCGCTTTCGCTCCAATAGCCCTGCCGGTGCGGTTCAAGCGGCCAAAGCGTTGGCGTAGCGCATCAAGACTGGCACATTCACTCACGAGAGCGTCAAAATCAAGGTCGGCGCCCACTTCGAGGGTTTGAGTAGCAACGACGATATAAGGCTCCGGCAATGACCGCTGGACGGACAGGTCGGACCGCAAAATATCCAGGTGCTGCTGTACAACAATGTCTTTATCAACGGGGCGCATACGACCTGTCAGCAGGATCGCGCGTTTTCCGCAGTCCTGGCGAAGCAAGCGGGCAACTTCACGCGCGGTGGCTACCCTGTTTACAAATATCACGACAGCGCGTCGTTCTTCATTGATCAATTCTGATGCTGCCTCAGCCAGGGCTTTGGCTAACTTCGTTATGGCCTGTGCCCCTTTGGCGCCGTCAACTACGTTAAGTTTCGCGGGTTTGGAAGCCCTGTAACGACGTCCCAACGGGTGTTCGGGATTGTGTTTTTCATCTGACTCATCTTCAAATATATCAGTTATCTCTGGCGGCGGTGTGGCGGACATGACGACAGGGTAGAAAGGCCGGCCCAGGGGATCATGCGCCCAGGTCTGATAGCGCTGTATCGCTTGTAATGTTTGTAAAAAAGGTCGGGCGCAATGGGCCTCGTCCAGCAGGATTAAACTGTCGTTTGCGACAAGCCCCGCATAGATGGGCCAGGTTCCCGAGCCTCGGCCATAAGCCCGGAATAACAAGCGGGAACCGACTTGGTCGACGGTCGATGCAACTACCAGCGGTTGCAGGGGATTGCGTGCCCAGGCCTCTGATCTGTACATCCCGCCGCGTAAAAGGTAAGCCTGTAAAGGTCGTTCTCTTACGGCGTCATTGGTTTCTCCGCGGGCTATAATTCGCAGATTATCCGCAACTCGTTTGAGTATGCCCTCTCTGGCCTGCTCCAGTTTAATAGCCAGGTTTCTGGTGCGTTCGTATGCTTCATCTATTATTACGCGCCGATCCACTACAAAGAATATACGGCGTGGGGCAGTTAAAACTTGCTTGTTTACCATTCGTCCTGCTTGACTTGCCAGTGAAAATAGCGCTATGTCCATGCAAGCTGTTTTGCCGGATGCGGTTGGTAGTGCAATAGCGCCGGGCCAGGGCGCATCCGGTATTTGTCTGTCAGATCCAGGGGAAGTCTGTTTGTCTTCTCCCTCATCCGGCATATTTTTCAATATCCTGTTTGCGAGTTGTTGCTGCCAGGCGAACGGTGGTTTGTCATCTCCCCAGAGCGCCGTGAAAAAGTCGTGGAAATCCGTCGGTTGTAACTTTGTCGGGTACATCGTCAGGTTGTTAATCCATAGGACGGCAAAGCCCGTATCCCTTGAACCGACCGGCGCCGACCAGCACCGGCCCATTCACAGGTTCGTCAAACACGATGATCGCGTGGCTATGGCTTTGTTTACCGTTATCTTTTTTACGAATCAACTTTGGATAGTCCCTGGCATGGGGAACGCCTTCCACCATGGAAACGGGAGACAGCACTACTTCACGAGGCTCTGGTAACCCTATATGTTTGCAAGCGTCTTTTACGCTGTCTGCAGCCTGTTCCCACTTGTCTTTCCCATCAAAATGCCTGTTCAGCACTACCGGAGTTACGCTTGCCCAGACTCGTGACGGACTGGTCCACGTGTGCGGGTCAAGATTCTTCGGTGGGCGCTCGCGTGTTTCCTGTTCCAGCCTGCACTCGAACCATTGACCGTCAAACAAAGTATGTTGGCGCGCCAGCCCTGTGGCCGGGTCGTGCAGAAAGGTTTCAAGTGAGTGTTTGGCTTCTTGTGGGTCCAGCTTTGCAGGCAGAATCAGACCCAAACCCATAATCCGTCCGTCTGCGTGTTCGGCGCCTACAAAGGGGAGAGGAATCAACGCGACATGCGGCGTTGTGGACGCTATCCCATCTGTGCGGTGACCGCTGAACCATTCCGGTGGAGGTTGTTTCGGGCAACAGCGCATAAGCACACCGCGCAGGGCCGAAGTAAGTTTAAGCGTTGTCGGCAGCGATACGTGTTTTCCTCTTATGCTGAAGACGATGAATCGAGGATCGAAGACCGAACCGTGCGTTATTGTGGTTAGTGACTCATCGTGAGATCTTCCATAGCCCTGCCAGCGCCCCGGTCCTGGGCGCATAGTTGCAGGCCGCCCATCAGGGAATCGCTCTTGCAAACGAGTTTCAAGCTGTTTTACGTATTTTTTTTGCTCGCCAAGACTTCTTGTGTAACCTGGGCGACCTCTTCCGCGCACTGCCGCAGCAAGTCGATTTCGGATTGTTCCAGCATCCGGGGAGCGGGTGAGGTACCGAGCCTCCGATTGAGTAAGGCAATCGAAGGCGTGGCCGAAATGTTCTCGCCACCATTTTTCGAAGTCCGGACCGTGTCGTTGTCTGAGTTCATTTAATTGTTCCTCTGAGGGGGCAAGTTTAGCAGAATAAGGTTTACCCGTCAGCGCCACGGCGCCGATAACCTTTCCGCCCTTTTTTTCTATCCAGCCACGCAGGTTAGCCAGCGTTCCGCCCTGGCCGATGAAATCATCCAGAATCAGATATTCACGTTCATTTTGGATCTCGCCAGCGAATGCAGCCTGCCGGGCGAGCCGGCCGTAGCCATCGGCACCGGTATGTCTGACGATATTTGTTTGTGTAACTCTGGAATTAAACGAAAGTCCTGAACGTTCGCTTATCAATTTCGCCAAGGCAGATGGAATCGCGTTGAAACCCTCTTGCTCATAAGCAGTTGCGCACACCAGCAAAGGGCTCCCGCTTTGGCTGAAATTAAAAATCAGTCTCTTGACTGTTCCGATTCCTGCATCATTAACCAGATCGCTGACCAGATTGGCTGCGGCAACAGCATCTCCTGTTTTGGCATCGTGATACTCTGTGTGCCGTTTGGTTTGAGATTCACCGGACAATAAAACTGCGTCTGGAAAATCCCTCCAAGCGACCCTGGGCGGATGCTTCATGTTCTTCAGATCTGCTCTTGCTTGCTTTATTTCACTGCACAGATCATGGTAGGCAAACCATTCGCGTTGATTGCAAGCCCGACCAAGCTGATTCAGTCTGCCTGTAGACGGGACTCGCAATTGGAGGTCAGCGATATTATCTGTAGGCACCCAGCGTCGGATAACATCGCTATCCTCTTCTAACCATGCCTGAACCAAAGATGCGGAATGTCCTACGTGCGTGAGCTTGGATGCCAGTTGTTCCAGCGCTGGACGATGTGTTCCCAATTTTGCTTCTGACCAGATCATGCGTACCTTTGGATTATGAGGAATGGCAACAGGGAAACCGCGGGGTTGGCGAAGCCGATGCTCAGGAAGTTTAGCCAACCCCTTTTTCTTCAGCCTCTCTAATTCGGTCTTGGGGCTTTTTTTTTCGTATCCACCGCCGTCATTCACAGGTACGTAGCTGGTGACACTGGTACGATGGGTGGTTTCAGAAGCAGCAATGGAAGGAGGCGGCAAACTTTCCAGCCAAAGCAAGGCCTCGCCTTCGGCTGGGTCTTCTCCGGTTTCAAACCAGGCCGCAGCCAATGCCATGAAAACCCGGTCAGGGTGTGGCGGCCATTCAGCCTGTTCCTTTCCGGCACCGTCGGCAGCGGCCATCGACCACCCGTTCAGGTAGTGGACGCCAAGGGCAAACATCTGATTCAGTCAGTTCCCTGAGTGCTTGACAGTTCCTGACTGCGCCGAACCAGTTCAACCAGATCAGGCGTCGGACTCAGCTCGATTTCTCCTTCCCATGGCAGACCAGCAGCTTTGGCTTCAGAAATTGCTGCTTGAAGTAGGTTAAGTGCCTCATCCGGCCCCAATTCATATTCCCGAGGGGTTTCTCCTGGACGATCAAGCAATTCCCAGATGGGCTTTTGTTCTGCAAACAACTGGCAACGGGAACGGAGGTCTGTATCGACCCGCGCCAGACTGCCTGCAGCCAGACCCAATGCAGCCAGAGTGGTGCGGGCTGATAAATCAGTGTCCTGATGCGAGTGTGTGTTAGCGTTGAGGGGGAAGCGTAGTCGACGCAGGACAGCCAGAGATAATGTTGTCGTTTGTTTTGCTTTGGATATGGTGAATCCGCCAAGGATACGAGGCCTTACACGTAGAGTTTCACCATGTTCATCGATTCTCGTTTCATGTTGAATTTGGTTATTGTTCTTCGCATAGTCGTAATCAGGTGTTACATTTCCGTGGTTGATCACCGATGGGCGACCCTGGTCGGGAATATCCTTTCCTGAACTTGGATCATACTCTACATCCTTACCTTTATTAGCTTTATACAATACTGGCTTACCTTTGGGGCCTTTCTTCGCATTGCCTGGTGATAGAGTCCATCCATCTGTTTCTGTCCTGAAGACCGGACCTGCGCGTTTCTCAATGGCTGCCGGGTCAATGCGGCTGGACGTTTTTATCCCTGCAATTGCGTCATATCCCACAATTTCAGATACGATTGCTCTTTGAAATTTACATCCGAGTCCGCCGCGTGGCCCCGTTGAATCCCACAGCCCGAACACCAGAGCGGTGGGACAAAGTCCGAACAACCCGGTGGCATTGCGTATATCCGCGAAGTCAAGCAACCTGCCTTGTTCTGACTTACGGAAAATTATGCCGTCCAGCAGACTATCGCGGAATAATGCATCCGCTATGCGATGAGGCGCTTCCAGGCTGGTAACGGTGAATTTTCTGTCTAAATCCGGGTCGTCGAAACGGGCTGACAGCAATGGAATCTCCGCTTTGCCGGCGCGATAAGCATCCAGCAAGGCCAACTCCATACGGTTAGCCTGCGATTGTACTGAATCCAGCAGCACGCATTGTTTAACCTCACCGGTTTCCGGGTCGACGCGTTCTTCGGTTGCGTACTTCCCACCCTCGTAAGTCGGTGGAAAAACCTTATCACCGACACCTCCTGCCGGTTGATAGTCAGTTACGCAGCGAAACGCCGCAGCTGACCCCGCTACCGCGTTCTTCAGGATTTCCAGATTGATTTTCACCGACAAAACTCCTCTTTATCATATATTTGTTATCTTATGAGCGTATGTCGCGGCACTTCGTATAACCGCGCGTTGGTTTCTACGCTGAGTAATATGCTGCATACCTTTATTATATCCAGTAATCCTTCAATCCGATACAGCCGGATAAAGCACAGCCGGGTAAAGCTACTAACGCATGCCCCATACTCAGCCCGAACACCTTGTCAATCGTAGAAAAACCCCTCATTATCCAGCTTATTCATATTACGGGCGCGATGCCGTTCACTTTACTCTCAGGTAAGCAAGGCCCGTGTCGTCCTGGTTGGGGTCCGCCAACCCCATTGCAGGGTCCAAAAGGTCATAAGCCCACAGTAAAGCGATATAGACGCCGACCCCCGTTGAGACCTTGCCTTGTTCCGCGGCGCGTATTGCCCGCGTCCCGGCGCCGACATTCTCCGCCACCTGCTCATCTTACCGAAGTTGGCGAGAACTGCTGTGGTCGGCGCCCGTCAAAAATAGCCCCTCTCCTTGAAGTCCTATATAATCCGCGCTTATGTCCGATTACGTTATTGCCCCATCGATACTCTCAGCCGATCTGGCCCGGCTGGGCCGGGAAGTGGAAGCAGTCCTTGCGGCCGGCGCCGATTACATCCACGTGGACGTGATGGATAACCACTACGTGCCCAACCTGACGTTCGGCCCGGTGGTCGTGCGCACCCTGCGGGATTATGGGATAACTGCGCCCATGGACGTGCACCTGATGATCGAACCGGTGGACCGGATCATCCCGGAGTTCGCCGCGGCCGGGACCGATATCATCACCTTCCACCCGGAGGCGAGCCGCCACGTCGACCGCACCCTGCAACTGGTAAAAGATCAAGGTTGCCGCGCCGGGCTGGTGTTCAATCCGGCCACGCCGCTGGACCATGTCCTGCACGTCATCGACAAGATTGACATGATATTGATCATGTCCGTCAACCCCGGTTTCGGCGGACAGGGGTTCATTCCGGCTGCGCTGGACAAGTTACGCGCAGCAAGAGATATCATCGACGCGTCCGGCAGAGATATCCGGCTCGAGATCGACGGCGGTGTGAAAGTGGACAACATCGCGGAAATCGCCGCGGCCGGGGCGGATACGTTTGTCGCCGGCTCGGCAATTTTCGGGAGCGATGATTATGCTGCAGTCATCAAGGCGATGAGAACAGCCTTGAAACAAAGGGCTCCTATTGGGGGACAGACTTGAAATCTGTCCCCTTGAGGTATCAAAATGACATATCAAGACAAACCATGTTGTTGATGATCGACAATTACGATTCCTTTACCTACAACCTGGTCCAGTACTTCGGCGAACTTGACCAGGAAGTGAGCGTATACCGGAATGACCAGATTAGCCTGGAGCAAATCCGCGAACTGGAACCGGAACATATCGTGATTTCGCCCGGACCCTGTACCCCGAATGAAGCCGGGATATCTGTTGCCGTGATCAATGAGTTCATGGATAAGATCCCCATTCTGGGAGTATGCCTGGGACACCAGAGCATCGGCCAGGCGCTGGGAGGGCGCATAGTCCACGCCGACCGCATCATGCACGGCAAGACGTCCGATATCCATCACCGGAATTCGGATGTGTTCAGCGGCCTGGAAAGTCCGTTTGTGGCGACCCGTTACCATTCCCTGGTGATTGAGCAGGCATCATTGCCCGATTGCCTGGAAATTACGGCCTGGACCCGGACGGAAAGCGGGGACATTGACGAGATCATGGGGGTAAGGCATAAGGATCTTCCCGTTTACGGGGTGCAGTTCCACCCTGAATCAATCCTGACGACGTTCGGCCATGACCTGCTCAGGAACTTTCTGCAGATGGACGTGCATTGATGAATTTTCGGTCTGCCTTGAACGAAGTCATCAACGGCGGCGACCTGCCCGATTCCACCATGCGGGCCGTCATGCAGGACATGATGTCCGGGAATCTGACGGATGCGCAGATCGGCGGGTTCCTGGTGGCCCTGCGGATGAAAGGCGAGACCATTGAGGAAATCAGCGCCGCGGCGGCGGTTATGCGTGAATTTGCCGTCAGGGTGCACGTCGACCATCCGCACCTGGTCGACATAGTCGGGACCGGTGGCGACGGCGCGCGTACATTCAATATTTCCACCGCCGCCTCGTTCGTGATTGCGGGCGCCGGGGGGAAGGTCGCAAAGCACAATAACCGTTCCATTTCCGGTATTTCCGGCAGCGCCGACGTGCTGGAGCAGGCCGGCGTCAAGCTGGGACTGAAACCGGAGCACGTGGCGGACTGCATCAACCGGATCGGCGTGGGTTACATGTTCGCCCCTGCCCACCATCCGGCAACCCGGTACGCGGCAGGGCCGCGCCGGGAACTGGGGGCGCGCAGCATATTCAACCTGCTGGGCCCGTTGACGAACCCGGCTTACGTCAAACGCCAGTTGATCGGCGTGTACCAGGCGGACATGCTGGATGTATTTGCCCGGGTACTGCAACGGCTGGGCAGTGAGCACTGCATGGTGACGCGCTCCCTGGACGGGCTCGATGAGATCAGCAACTCGTCTGCAACCGAAGTGGTCGAACTCAAGGACGGGCGTATTGCTAAATACCAGGTAACGCCGCAACAATTCGGAATACAACCCGGGGCCTTGTCCGACCTGGTCATCAACAGCGCCGAAGAAAGCCGCGACATGATGCTGTCGGTGCTTGAGGATAACCCGGGGCCGGCCAGGGATGTCGTATTGCTCAACGCCGCCGCCGCCATTTACGTGGCCGGCCTCACGCCGGACATGGAACAGGGGGTCGAACTCGCCGGGCAGGCCATTGCCTCGGGACAGGCATTAAAAAAATTACAGGAGCTTGCGTCCCTGACCACCCGGCTGGCGGGCTGATTAATCACCCTCCGGGAACACCGTCTCCGGGGACACCTTCTCCGGGGACAGACCCCTGCTTACTACATGCAGGGGCATGCTTTAAATCTGTCCCCTTTGACGGGTATTTATAATGAATACAACTGACATCCTGGCGACCATACTGGAATACAAGCGGGACTGGGTGACCGCAAGAAAAGAGTCTCTGCCCCTGGAACAACTGAAGCGGGAGATCGGGAATATCGGTCCTTGCCGGGGGTTTTACAACTCCGTGCGCACGGCAATTGATAACGGCCGTCCCGCGGTCATCGCCGAGATCAAGAAGGCCTCCCCCAGTAAGGGTGTCATCCGGCCGGATTTCGATCCGGCCGGACTTGCCCAAACCTATGCCGAAGCCGGCGCCGTATGCCTCTCCGTACTGACCGATGAGCAGTTTTTCCAGGGTTCGGACCTGCACCTGCAACAGGCCGGGGCCGCAACCCGCCTGCCGGTATTGCGCAAGGATTTCATCATCGACCCGTACCAGGTCTACGAGGCAAGAGCCATCGGCGCGGACTGCATATTGCTGATCGTGGCGGCGCTGGACGATGCGCGTATGCAGGACCTTGCGGCAACCGCGGCCGGTATCGGCCTTGACGTACTGGTGGAAGTACACAACCGCGAAGAACTGGAA
The DNA here is from genome assembly GCA_965204045.1 of Gammaproteobacteria bacterium. Lineage (GTDB taxonomy): Bacteria > Pseudomonadota > Gammaproteobacteria > Eutrophobiales > Eutrophobiaceae > JAAXHV01. Next base: position 396,351 of record CBDBDW010000002.1, on the reverse strand, counting down.
CGCGCATTATTGCTGCGAACGCCCCTCATAGGAATTAACAACCGTGACCTGCATACCTTTGAAACGTCATTGCAGACAACCCTGGACCTGATGCCGGACATGTTCCCGGACCGGACCGTGGTAACGGAAAGCGGCATACACAGCCGCGCGGATATCGAACTCATGCGCAGCCGGGACGTGCATGCCTTTCTGATCGGTGAAGCGTTACTGAGGGCCGACGACCCCGGCGCAGAGTTGCGCGCGCTGCTCTCCTGACAGCCACTGGGGACAGATTCGAAATCTGTCCCCGATTGTCAACAATTACTGTAACTACTCACCCCCCTGTTCGTCCCGCGCTCCCTTCGTCATTCCGGCGAAGGCCGGAATCCAGTCTGTTAAACGGGTCGCTTGCGACACCTTATAACGTGTCCCTTCGGGACGTTTTTTTCACTGGATTCCCGCCTGCGCGGGAATGACGGGGGGCGCGCGGGAATGACGGGGGGCGCGCGGGAATGACGGGGGGCGCGCGGGAATGACGAACGAGGAGAAGTGCAGGAAGGACGAGTGGGGGTGAGTAGTTACCAATTACTTTAAATCAAACAAGTCATCCAGTTCCTGCCTGGCCTGATCTACAGTTGCGGATGTTCCGCTTGCCCCTTCCCCCGTATCAAGACCGAACAGGTCATTCAGGTCCGCAGCAGCCACGTCGGCTTCAGAATGGTCAGCGGGTTCCCAGGCCTCCGGGTTTAACTCGAGGTAATCACAGAAATTCGGCCTGTCCTTGTCCTTGACCGCGTCGGCGACCGGTTCACGGCACTGTTTAGCGACCCGGGGATCGTAAAACCGGCACATCCTGCATACATGCAGCGCGGCCTCGCAGGCCTTGCAGTGAGCGCTCCTGGACAGGGGCATCAGCAGGTAATCCAGGCCGGCGCCGCATTTCCAGCATTTCAGGTTTTCTGGTTTAATTTGCATGATATATGGGGTCAGGTCGCACAATGCACATGTCCTCTGTGCTCGGGGTCAAGTAGTAGTTCGTACACGACATGTGCATTGTGCGACCTGACCCCATATATCTTAACTGAAGAACAGCAGCTTGACGATGATCAGCGCCAGCACGGTATTCAGCGTCAGCCTGATGATCCGCTCGCCCTGGGCGACCTGCACATGCGCGCTGAGCCATGCCCCGATGGAAGTGCCGGCGGCCAGGGTAAGGCCCAGGATCCAGAACAGCTCCACCTGCCAGGCAAATACGATCAACGCGGCCGTGGTGTACACGGTGATGATGAAGCTCTTGTGCATATTCACCCGCACCAGGTCCAGGCCCAGGGTCTTGTACAGGATCGGCATGAACAGGAAACCCGCCCCGACCTGGATGAAGCCGCCGTAAATCCCCAGGACAGCCATCAAAACATGGGCCAGTACCAGGCGCGGCTTCCGGGGTGGCGCCCCGGTATATTCCGGGGTCTGTTTTTGCGTCGCCATGACCAGCATCACGGCCAGCATGATGACGGCGAGGATCCGGTTGAACAACACCCCTTCGAGACGTACGGCCGCCAGCGCGCCGGCCACCGCGCCGGGCACAGCCGCCAGGGCCAGGGACAGGCTGAGCCTGAAATCGGAATAGCCTTTTCTGAAGAATGCGACGACCGCGGTGGCCATCTGCGCCAGTATGGCTATCCGGTTGGTGCCGTTGGCCACCGGCGCCGGCACTCCCAGGAACAGCATGACGGGGAGGGTCAACAGCGACCCGCCGCCGGCCATCACGTTCACGAAACCGACCGCGATGCCGATGAGAAAAAGTATTGCGTAGTGCCAGATTTCCATGGGTATCAGCGCCCGGCGATTTACCCGGACGGGTCAGTCCTGCTTGCCATAGTCCTTGAACTTTTCCAGGTTGACGTTCATCTCGGCCTCGTCCAGCAGCACGGGAGTCCCGGCCATGTGACTCAACAGGTATTGTTTTGCCAGTTCCTCCACGAGTTGCGCCATTTTGAAGGCGGACTCCACGTCCTCGCCCAGCGCAATCACCCCGTGATTGGCCAGCAGGCAGGCCTGGCGCCCGGCCAGCGCAGCCAGGGCGTGACCGGACAGGGCCTGGGTGCCGAAGGTGGCGTACTCGGCACAGCGGATGGAGGACCCGCCCGCGCCGGCGACCATGTAGTGAAACGCGGGCAGGTCCCGGCGGGTGCAGGACAGCGCGGTAGCGCAGGGAGAATGGGTATGGACGATGGCGTCTACATCCGCGCGTGCAGCATAGATATCCTGGTGGAAACGCCACTCACTCGACGGTTTCAGGTTACCCTCAGCCCGGTTGCCGTGCAGGTCCATGCTGACGATATCCGCGGAAGAAAGCTTCTCGTAGTCCATGCCGGTCGGCGTAATCAGGTAACCCTGCCCGGTCCTGGCGCTGACATTGCCGGCAGTGCCCGTGCCCAGCCGGTGTTTATGCAGGGACCGGGCGGCGGCTATGACGGCCTCGCGTAAAGATGTATGATCCATGAGAATGAGGAACCTGTGACCTGATCAGAGTTTCCATAATAGTATGGAAGTTCTGAAACCGGAACCACATATTATTCGACGGTGGTGGGAATATGAATAACAAGTCTTTGCAGTTCTGTGCGCTTCTCCTCTGTTTTTGCCTCGGCGCCTGCGCCTCCCCGGACGAACCGGCGCAACCGTTCAGCGCGTACAGGATGGTTGACCTGACCCATGTCCTGCACAGGGACATGCCGTTCTGGCCGGGCACCGGGTCCTTCGAAATTGAACGTCTGGCCGACTATGACGTGGGTTACCGCATGCATCGTTTTGCCATGTGGGAGAACAACGGCACCCATATCGATGCACCGGCGCATTTCATAGAGGGGGGATCCTCCGTTAATGAAATGGACCTGGACAACCTGGTCTTACCCATTGCGGTCATCGACGCCAGGGAACAGGCAGCGCAGGACCCTGACTATCGATTATCCGTGGAAGACATACTGGCGTGGGAAGAACGGAACGGACGATTCCAGCCGGGCAGCCTGGTAGCCATGAATACGGGCTGGCACAAAAGGTTTTCTGATCCGAAAGCATACGTCAACCAGGACGAGCAAGGCGTGTTGCATTTCCCCGGGTTTTCCGTGGCGGCCGCCGAGTTGCTGCTGGAGCGGGACGTCGCCGGAATTGGCATAGATACCCTGAGCCTGGACCCGGGCAACGATTTAAGCTTCCCCGTGCACAGGATCATCCTGGGGGCCGGAAAGTTCCAGGTCGAAAACATGAATAACCTGGATGCCCTGCCCGCCGCAGGCGCCGTTGCCGTTATCGGCGTACTGCCGGTTAAGGACGCCTCCCAGGCCCAGGCCAGGATCTTCGCGTTCATGGAATGAGAATGTTTGTAGAAAAGCAGACATTGTGAGTTGTGTCTGTTATATTAATACTGAAATGATAAGTGAATCAGATTTTAAGTTGACGGAATTCAGCGTTGAGATTCCTGATGATTTGTATGAGGAAGCGAAGCGCGCGGGTTTACTGGAACCGGAAACCTTACAGTTGTTGATACGGGAACATCTACGCTGTATGGCGGGCAAGGAACTGATCAAAATGATGGAAGAATGCCACAGGGCTAACGCTCACTTGCCGCCAATGACGTGGGATGAGATTAACGAGTCAATAGAGGAGGTTCGACGGGAAAAACAGGGACAGTATGGAAGGGATTCAAGACAAATCGCTCTCTCTGGTTCTTGATACAAATATCGTATTATCCGGCCTGATTTGGCAAGGGCCGTCTTTCGAACTGATGCGTTTGGCGAGTGAAGGAAGGGTAGAATTTTTCACCAGCACGCTGATGCTCTATGAGCTACAAGATGTGTTGGGACGCGACAAATGGCGTAGCCGACTTGATGCAATAGGCAAGACTCCGGATGAGCTGATACATGAATATCTCATGTCAACCAGTTTGGTGGAGCCCGGAAGAATTATCTTTTCTCCCTTGTTGGATCTGTCTGACAATAAACTATTATCTACCGCCGTGGCGGCGCAGGTTGATGCTATTGTAACCAGAGACAAGAATGTACTGAGTATAACGTCGTACGGAAACATTCCGGTCCTCAATGAAATACAGGCATTGCGATACATCAGAACTAAACGGGAGACAAATCAATGACGCAATTAACTCTCCAATTGCCTGAGTACGTGTTACAAAATGCCCGAAGAAAAGGGCTGCTGGATAATCGTACTTTGACGGCATTCTTACGGAACCATTTGGAATACAGGAAAAACCATCCTGAATTGAAAAAAAGCGCCACTGATATGACCAACGCCGAATTTGAGAATATGATTCATACTGAAGTAGCCGCAGTGACGAATTTAAATAAGCAGAGCTGGTAACCCCATTAAAATACTTAATAAGGACACGGCAAAGACAATGGATGACATCAGCGGGCGCTCCTCTCACGGTCTCCACCGAAAGGTGTGAACGCACAATGGATATTACATGGCCATGGAACATCTGTATCATTTGCTTAAAAGAAGATACTTTATCGAAAGAACACATCATCCCTGACGCGCTCGGCGGGATTCTCACTTGCACGTTTCTTTGTAGGGACTGCAATTCATATCTCGGTTCTTCTGTGGAAGCGGAGGCAAAAAAAGATCCGTCAATTCGAATCGCTGTGGATAATCTTCAATCATGGATACCGGGAATAGCTGATAAGCTCACGGAAGGCCAGCGTTTTATTTCCTATGGTCCTGGAGGAACCGAGCGAGGAATAGTTCGTTCAGGAGAGTTTCGGGTTAAATCCCGAACCAGGGAAGATAACACTTTGATTCAACCAACAGATTCCGCACGCAGGTCGATCAAGAAAATTCTGCGTAAGGTTGATGCAAGTGATGAGGTCATACATGAATCGTTGCGAAAATTTGATGAAGGAGGGGAAAACGAGAGAGTAAAAGTGGCCCCTGGCTTAGACGTAATAAAGTGGCCCATAGAAAAGCTGGAGGTCGACCTAAGTCGCAGCAGACTTATGAGTCCCATCATTCCACTTAAGATCGCCTATGAGTTCCTCGCGATTCTTATGGGAACAGTAATTTACCGCGATATCCAAGAAATGACAGAATTGCGAACTGCATTATTACAGAACGCAGAAAATCATGGTTCATTTCAAGTAGACCGACTGAATGCGCCAGAATACAAGCCGTTTCATGGAGTATGTTTCGAAGGAAACAGTCCACATGCCCGTATACTAATAAGACTGTTCGGTTGGCTTGCTTTCCGAGTCCATTTTAAACGTCTGGCGTTTGGTGGTCCTCGTGTTGCTTACACGCATTACTTGGACTCTGGTCAAGAGCAATTTTGCGAGATCCCGGATAATCAGGATCAGGAAGAAGTAAGATGAAAACATGGCTCATTTTGAGGTGTACCACTAACAGGAAAGGATGACTCAATGCCGAATCTATGGACAAAAGAGAAAGAAGTTGAATTTTTCACAGAGGAATTAAAGTCATCCTCTGAAAAACGTCAACTGTTCTATCTTGGTGATGATAATCGCTATTATGCCTACTGGCCTAAAATTTATACTGGCGCAAAATCCACACTTCAAGGTCGTAATGCCCTCATAGGACGTTTCACAGAAAGATTTTCTGTTGATTTACTGAAAGCGTATGCAAGTTCGAAGGATTTGTTTGCTATCCGGGGTGTTATATGCGATGAAATTGGACTGACAAATCAATCTCCCGCAGATATTGCATTTGTACTGTAAACTCTACAGTTCAGAATCCAGAAAATATCAGAGCACTTTTTGAAGTAAAAATGTCAATAGTTTGGAACTGGGAACTGATCAATGGTGAAATCAGGTGCTTGGGTGATTATAAGACGCACAAAGGGAATCCCGGACTGCTTCGTTCGGATTCAATGCTGAAGGCTATAGGCAAGAGTATAAATATTCGCGTGTCGGGTTATCAGGCATCAAAAATCCCGATTATTATTCTTGGAAATACACCTATTACTCATAGCTACCAATCACAGGAGATAAGGGGTTTGTAAGAATGGATTCGTATTCAGAACTGAAGCGCTACCTGGAAAATCTCATTTCAGATGAATTTGAATTTTTCTCAGGCATGAAAAGCAAAAGTCAATTAGGAAGGATAGTCGAAATTGCAAATCAAGGATCAGATTACGAGAAAAAAGCTGAAAAATTCCTGTCTTTAATTCGGGGGTAATATGACAACTCAAATACAGACCCAGACAAAACGTAAGCAGGGAACAGAAACAAGCACATTCGGGACGCCTGGCAGGATCAACCACGATTCCTCGAAATTTTATAGCGCCAGACTTTATGAAGGATTGAATAGTGGGGGAAAAGTAAACTATGTTGAGAATAAAGTTCCCGATCAGTATTTGAATAGCATCTTCTGTAATTCCAGTGAGACAATGGATGAACTGCCTGATAACAGCGTGCACCTGATGATTACTTCGCCGCCTTATAATGTTTCCAAAGAATACGATGATGATTTAAGTCTTGACGAGTACCTGGCCCTGCTGAATGCCGTCTGGCGGGAAACCTGGCGGGTCTTGGTTCCCGGTGGACGAGCCTGTATCAACGTAGCGAATCTCGGCCGAAAGCCGTACATCCCGCTACACAGTTATATCATTGAAGGGATGCAGAACATTGGGTATCTGATGCGCGGGGAGATTCTCTGGAACAAGGGTTCCAGCGCCAGTCCGTCCACCGCCTGGGGTAGCTGGCAGTCCGCGGCGAACCCGGTCCTGCGGGATGTTCACGAGTACATCCTGGTTTTTTCCAAGGACTCGTTTTCTAGAAAGAGGGGAGACAGGGAGAATACCATCAGCAAGGAGGAGTTTCTCGAATGGACCAAAAGCGTCTGGGACTTTCCTGCGGTATCGGCCAAAAAGATCGGCCATCCGGCGCCGTTCCCGGAGGAACTGCCGCACCGGTTAATTCAATTATACTCGTTCAAGGACGATGTGGTTCTCGACCCGTTCGCCGGCAGCGGCACGGTGTGCCTGTCTGCTTTGAAGGACAAAAGGAATTATGTGGCTTATGATATCGACTCGGAATATATCAAGCTGGCTGAAACGAGAATTTCGGCATATAGAGATCAGGTTGATATTTTTGATAACAAGCAATAAAAACTTACCTGTGGGCATACATGGAGATTGCGAAAAAAAGGAGGGCCTGAAAATACAGGCACTGAAAGAACGAGTGCAACGTGCGGAAGCAGAGATTGAAGCCGGAGCAACAACTGGGGGCGACGCATTTTTCGATGAATTATTAACTGAAACAGGCGATTAGCATGGCAACATATTTATTCATGCCGTCCCAGCGCCCAGTCCACGTGTTCGCGTACCAAGGCGGAGGGGTGGTCCTTGCGTTGCTTCAGAGCATTGAGCACGGGGCTGGACGTCGGCGCGTTGCCCAGGGCCACTGCGACGTTCCTTAACCAGCATTCATAACCGATGCGTCTTATCGCGCTGCCCTCCGTTTTTTCAAGGAATTCGCTTTCGCTCCACAGGAAGCACTCAACCAGGCTGACTTCATCGAGCGCGTGGCGCGGCTGGTAGTCCGGTTCGGCGGAATATTGCGCGAACCTGTTCCAGGGGCATACCACCTGGCAGTCGTCACAGCCGTAGATGCGGTTGCCCATGGCGGCGCGGAACTCCTCGGGTATGACGCCGCGGTATTCGATGGTCAGGTAGGATATGCAGCGCCGGGCATCCACCCGGTACGGCCCGACAATGGCCCGGGTCGGGCACACGTCGATACAGGCCCGGCAGCTTCCGCAGTGATCTTCTGCAAATTTTTCGTCCGCCGGCAGGGGCAGGTCGGTGTATATCTCTCCGATGAAAAACCAGGAGCCGGCTTCCGGGTGCAGCAGGTTGCTGTGTTTCCCGATCCAGCCCAGTCCTGCGTTGCGCGCCAACGCTTTTTCCAGCACAGGAGCTGAGTCGGTAAACACGCGATAGCCGAACGGGCCGGTGGCTGCTTCTATCCGTTGCGCCAGTTTTTTCAGGCGGGAGCGCATGACCTTGTGGTAATCCCTGCCCAACGCGTAGCGTGAAATGAAAGCCCGCTCCTTGTCATTCAGCACGGCCTCGGCGGACCTGGCTTCGGGAGGCAGGTAATCCATACGCGCGGAAATTACCCGGATGGTGCCGGGCCGCAACAGGTCGGGTCGCGAGCGCTTTTTGCCATGGCGTTCCATGTAAGCCATCTCCCCGTGCATCCCCTTGTTCAGCCAGTCCAGCAGGTGGCGCTCGTCTTCCTCCAGCTCGATGCCGGTGATGCCGACCTGCTGGAAGCCGATTTCCTTACCCCAGGTCTTTATCTCGGCGGCAAGGGTTTCGAGAGTCCACCGGGGACGGATTTCAAATCCGTCCCCTTCATTTGCAAGGGTGTCGTGTTCCATAGCGCAGTCTGAGACAGATTTCAAATCTGTCCCTTTTTCCTCTAGAATAACTGTGGCACATGTTCGACTTTTTAAGTAAATGGTATAACCGGTATTTTACCGATCCCCAGGCTGCCCTGTTAGTTATTCTTCTGGCGGTCGGTTTTGTCGTCATGTATTTCATGGGTGGGATGCTGGCGCCGCTCCTGGCCGCTGTTGTGATTGCTTATATGCTTGAGGGGCCGGTCAAGAAACTGACCGTCAGAAACATTTCCCGGGTCCCTGCCGTATCGCTGGTATTTCTACTGTTTATCCTGGTAATGGGTTTCATTGTCATCGGCCTGTTGCCGATCCTGTCCGGGCAGGCAAGCCAGTTTTTCCAGGAATTTCCCGGCATGCTCAGCCGCGGCCAGGAACTGTTGCTGCGCCTGCCGGAGCAGTATCCCGAAATTATCTCTGCCGAACTGGTCAACGAGATAGTGCTTGCCCTGCGGCGCGGAGTCGGTGATTTCGGCCAGGGTCTCGTGTCGGTTTCAATGGCATCCATCCCTGCCATTATCACGGTCCTGATTTACCTGATCCTGGTGCCCCTGATGATCTTTTTCCTGATGAAGGACAAGGACGCTGTTTTGAACTGGGTGAGCCGGTTTCTGCCGAGCGACCGCACCCTGGTCAGTCACCTGTGGCAGGAAATGGACGCACAGATCGGTAATTACATACGCGGCAAGGTTTACGAGATAGCCATCGTGGGGGCGGTCTCGTACATAGTCTTCAAGTCGTTCGGACTGAATTATGCGTCCCTGTTGTCCATCACCGTGGGTTTGTCCGTGTTGATTCCCTACATAGGCGCCGCCGTGGTAACGCTGCCCGTCGCGCTGGTGGCTTATTTTCAGTGGGGTTTCGAACCTATCTTCATCTGGCTGGTCGTTACCTATTTCATATTGCAGTTCCTGGACGGCAACGTCCTGGTGCCTGTCCTGTTTTCGGACGTCGTCAACCTGCACCCGGTAGCGATTATCGTCGCCATACTGGTATTTGGCGGGTTATGGGGGTTCTGGGGCGTGTTCTTTGCCATACCGCTGGCTACCCTGGTCAAGGCCTTGATTAATGTCTGGCCCACCAGAGATGAACAGTTGCCGGAAGCAGAGATATAGAAATTATGGGGTCAGAGTGGTGTCACCAAACCTTGTCATGCCGGGCTTGACCCGGCATCCAGTAAGATACTGTGTCGCCCTTCGGGCGACTCTTTCTTTCACTGGATTCCGGCTTTCGCCGGAATAACGAACCTGCAGGATACCAGCGCAAAAATCAGAGCGATCTGACCGCCTCCAGCACCTCGTTCACGTGCCCTTTTACCTTGACCTTGCGCCACTCGTTGCGCAGCTTGCCGGTTTCATCAACCAGGAACGTGCTGCGCTCGATTCCCATTACTTTCCTGCCGTACATGTTTTTTTCCTTGATGACGTCGAACAGCGCGCATAGCTCCTCGTCTGCATCAGATAACAGGTCGAACGGGAACGACTGGTTCGACTTGAATTTTTCATGGGATTTTATGCCGTCCCTGGAAACACCGAGTATAACCGTGTTGCGCTCCGTAAATGCTTCGATATTGTCACGGAAATCCTGCCCTTCCAGGGTGCAGCCGGGCGTGCTGTCCTTGGGGTAGAAGTAGATGACTGCGTTTTTTCCCTTGAGGTCCGACAACCTGATGGTTTGATCACCGGTGGCCGGAAGCTCGAAATCCGGTACGGTATCGCCCGTGCTGATTGTGCTCATACAATGTTCTCCAGATATATGGGGTCAGAGTAAAATTCCCCCTTATCCTGCCATCGGCCATGATAACGACCATTTTACTCTGACCCCGGGTATCCCGGCCCCTCATTTCACCGGTTCGATGATCGCGTCGAGGTTCAACTGGTCGCAGAATTCCAGGAAATCGTTGCGCAATGAGGATATGGAGATCTCGACCGGGACGTGAATGGTCAAATGCAGTGAAAACATCTCGGTGCCGGTGTGAGACGCCTCGTAGGTCGTCGTAGATAAATCTCGAATCTGGATCCCGTTATCCAGGATAAAGCGGGTTATCCGGTTTACCACGCCGATGCGGTCGCTGCATACCACGTCGATGGCATACGGCATGAGGTTTTTTTGCGACTTGTTAAGTTCGGTCCGGCGCATGTTGATGGATAAATCCTGCTCCTGTCCCAGCCTGTTCAGGGCGTCTTCAACCTTGACGACGGCATTCCAGTTTCCGGACAGGAGCAACAGCATGGAAAACTCCTGCCCCAGGATGGTTATCCGGCTTTCCCTGATATTACAGCCGGACTCCGCGATAGCGCCGGTCACCCGTTCCGGCAGGGCAGGGTCGTACTTACCGATTACGGTCAGGGCGAGGAACTGTATCATCTTTGTAATCCGGGTGAGGCATCCTTACAGGGCAAACCTTCATCTTGTCATCAGCGGGTCGGACAAGTACCATATCCATCTTATTATACAGAGATGTATTGTCGAAAAACAGGGGGCGTCATTCCCGCGCAGGCGGGAATCCAGTGAGCAAACGCTCTTTATTGCTGACAAGGAGTGGTTTTTTTGACTGGATTCCCGCATTCGCGGGGAATGACTGGAACTGATGATAGATACGCCTGATTTGATTTGCCGCATTAGAGAATATGAAAACCACGTTTACGGGTAGCCTGGTTGCCGTCGTCACTCCAATGAAGAGCGGCACAGGGCCGAATACGCCACTGGACATGGAGAGCCTCGAGCGCCTCCTCGAATACCACGTCGAGCAAAAAACTGACGGCATCGTTGCGGTAGGAACGACAGGGGAATCTGCTACCTTGATGACGGAAGAACACTGCCGGGTGATCAAACGGATTGTGGAAATCGTCAACAGGCGCATACCCGTCATCGCCGGAACAGGGGCAAATTCGACCATCGAAGCGGTGGAACTGACAGCCTGCGCCAGGCAAGCCGGCGCCGACGCTTGTTTGCTTGTTACGCCTTATTACAACAAGCCGACCCAGACGGGTTTGTATGAGCATTTCAAGGTGGTTGCCGACAGTGTTTCCATCCCGCAGATACTTTACAATGTACCAGGAAGAACGGCCTGCGACATGTTGCCGGAAACCGTATCCAGGCTTGCCGGGGTCGGTAACATCATCGGCGTCAAGGAAGCCACGGGCGACCTTGCGCGGGTCAAAACGATACGTGAAGATTGTGGGGACGATTTTTTGCTGCTGAGCGGCGATGATGAAACAGCCTGCGATTTTATGCTTATGGGTGGCGATGGGGTGATATCCGTAACCGCCAATGTGGCGCCGGCGGCAATGCATGAATTATGCCGGCTGGCGACGGCCGGAAACCGGGACGCGGCAAAGGCCCTGGATGCCAAACTGCTGGGGTTGCACCAATCGCTGTTCCTGGAATCCAACCCGATACCCGCCAAGTGGGCAGTGCAGCGCCTGGGCCTGATTGAGGACGGTATCCGTTTGCCCATGACCTGGTTATCGGAAGAGTATCATCCCCGGGTTGAGGCGGCCATGAGACAAGCAGAGGTAATGTGATTTATGAAGAGAGAGATTCCAGCCATAGCGGCATGTGTGTTCGGGATATGTTTCCTGACGTCCTGCGCTTATATGCCGGATATCGGGAAAATTCTTCCCGACAAGAAGAGTGAATACAAAAAAAGCGAGAGCATGCCGGACCTGGAAATCCCCCCGGACCTGACTGCCGACGCCATTAACGATTCAATGAACATCCCGAACGAAGCGCCGGTAACCCTGTCCCGTTACAGAAACCCGCGTGCCCCGGGAAGTCCGGGGGTGAGTATCGGAACTACGGAAGCTGATGAGCAATTATTGTCCTTGTCCATTCCGGTAAATCTGCTCTGGCCGGACCTGATTGAATTTGTCGAGTCGAAAAACTACACGATTGAACTGGAAGACTCGGAACTCGGCGTGCTTGAGACGGGCTGGTCACAGCCCGATGAGCAGACAGGCTTGCAATACCGTTATAAATACAGGATTTTTGCGGAACCCGGGGCCACGGCGGATGCCTCTGTCCTTATAATCAGCCAGGAGCGCCAGACCCGTCTTGATGACAACTCGGACTGGCTTGACCAGGGCAAGGACACGGCACTTGAAAGGCAGTTTGCGGCCGACCTCAGTTTGTTTATCGGCCCCGGCGAACCTGTCGGTGAACCTGCAACCACCGTTACCGCCGGCGCGGACCCAGGCGCTGTGACCCGGAGCGGGCGGGGTAAAGATCTCCGTGTTGTCGACGCAGGAGAAGGCAAGATGTACCTGAGCATACCCGAAGCGTTTGAACTGGCCTGGAAGAATACGGGGATCGCGCTGCAGAACAGCGGACTGCAGATTGTCGGCGGTGATGAAACCGAAGGCTACTACGTGGTCGCCGGCGGCGCCCCGCAACGCAGCGAGAAGAAAGGTTTTTTCTCCAGGCTGGCGTTCTGGAAAGGCGGCAATGACGGCGATGGTTCCTGGCAGATCAGTCTGACGGGTGTCGGCAACAGTACCGAGTTGATCGTGGTCAACGAAGATGATGAATGGGAAGCAACGGATGACGCTGCCCGCATACTGGCGTTAATCCGCGACCGTTATCCGGTCAATTAATTCTGTTACCGATCATATCCGGATTTGCGTTCACGAACACAAGGCACTCTACCGGTTGACCATCAAGCAGGTGGATATTGCTCTCAATGATGGCATCAAGGTCAATTACCCCAAATTCGGCCCGGCCTTGAAAAGATACCGGGCTTGTAAATTTAAGGAGGATTGATATGCATATCCGTAACCTGACACTGGAAGGATTTCGCGGCGCTCAGCGTCTTGAGCTTAAACTGCACAAAAACCTGAATATCTTTGTCGGCATGAACGGAGCGGGCAAGACGACCATTCTGGATGCGTCCGCAATCCTTCTCTCCTGGTTGGTCAATCGCATCAAAAGAGCCAGAAATCCCGGCAAACGTATCAAGGAAGCAGATATCAGGAATGGATATCCTTACTCCACCCTGGAAATTGACCTTGATTACGAAGACACTTCCTATTATTGGGAATTAGTCAAAGTTCGAAAAGGGTATGACAGTAAAAAACTTGCTTCAGGATTGGCTGACTCGTCGAAACTGGCGCAACGGTTTCGGTTCAAAATCACGGACAACGATGAATATGTCAACCTGCCTCTTTTTGCCTATTATCGGGTCAATCGTGCAGTGGTTGATATTCCGTTGCATATCAGGGGACAACAAGGTTTCAACTTGTCGTCGGCGTATGACGACGTCTTTAGTGGAGGCGCAAATTTCCGAACTTTCTTTCAATGGTTTCGGGAACGTGAAGATCTGGAAAATGAAGCGAGAAGAGATGCGCAATCCCCCAATGCCGATACATCCAACGCCGGCTTCCCTGATTTGCAATTGCAGGCGGTGCGTAATGCCTTGTCTTCGTTTATGCCGGAATTCAAAAACCTGACTGTGCGGCGAAATCCTCTGCGCATGGAGGTTGAAAAAGAAGGTGAGCGCCTGACGATCAACCAGCTATCAGACGGAGAGAAGTGTTTGATGGCGTTGATTGGAGACCTGGCGCGGCGCATGGCCATTCTCAACCCACTACGCGACAATCCCCTGCATGGCGAGGGCACCATCCTGATCGATGAGATTGACCTTCACCTGCATCCCAAATGGCAGCGCATGGTAATCCCCGAATTGGCGCGCGTATTCCCGAATTGCCAGTTTTTGATTACAACTCATTCACCTCATATCATTACCCACGTAAAGCCGGAAAACCTGTTCCTGTTATCCATGGAAGATAATGAGTTAGCCTCAGAGCCTCCAAACGAATCTTACGGCAAGACGGTCGAACGGGTTCTGGAGGACCTGATGGGTCTGAAAACCACCCGCCCGGATAACATACAGAATGATATCGGGAAAATATATGAAAAAATCGATAGCAATGACTTCAAAGCAGCCCGCGATCTGATCGGGAAACTGAAGGAACTGATTGGCGAAGATTCGGAATTGGTCAAAGCAAAAGTGTTGATTGAACGCAAGGAGTTGATCGGCAAATGAAGCACTTTACAAAACGCCAGGAACCTGAGGCGTTCACCCGGTGGAAAGGAGAAGCCAATGAGAATTGGCAGCCCACCTATGAGGGGATGCCAGGCGATCTCAAGAAAACCGTTAAGGAGAGCTTGCGGTCTGAGCAAGGCAACCTCTGTTGTTACTGTGAACGTGAACTGTCGGATAATGACTCCCACATTGAACATTTCATACCGCAAAGCGCCTCGGATGTTGATCCGCTCGATTACTCCAATTTGCTTTGTTGTTGTCAAAATCGTATAGAGAAGGGTAAGCCGCGCCACTGCGGTAGTCTGAAAGGAGACTGGTATGACCCGATCTTGCTGATTTCACCACTGGCTCCCGATTGTGAAGAGCATTTTGCGTTTACTGGTGACGGTTCGATTAAACCATCAGCGCACAACGATGCGGCGGCTTTAAAAACCATAAAAAAACTGGGATTAGGCATTCCAAAGCTCAATGACTTGCGCGCCAAGGCGATCGAACCCTTTCTGGATGAAGGTTTATCGGGGGATGAGATGGCCGACTTTGTTTCCCGTTACCTCAGAAGAGATACAGCAGGACATTTCAGAGCTTTCTGGACAACGATTCATTACCTGTTCAGAGAGTACGTCCGCGTGTGAACGATTGCATAGCACAGACCGGCGGGACCGGTCACGGACGCACTGCACGAAGTTATGAATCCGTGGTTGGGTGAACCGAACTTAGAAACAACTTTTCACAAAACCTGTGACAGCCATGAGACAGTCTTTTCCGTATCAAAAGCTTTTGCGCCATAAGCTGTATTCAGTATTTGTTCCGGTAATAAATGGTCAAATTTTTCCGTGTGTTTGTTTTTTACCGCCTTGGCCAGTTCAGTATTTTCAGGTATCGGTGAAGATATTATAGATTTCAGACATTCGCTGATTTCAGATTTGTTTGCGTTATTGATTTCAATTATCCCTGCGAAAGCGCCAGCCTCATATCCAGAGGACTTCAGCATCGCAACCAATGTATTTACCAGCTTATCTCCCATCCATGGAACAATGAAAACATCACTTCCAAGTTGGACGATGCGGTCAAATTCAAGATTAATATCTCTGAAGTATTTAAGACCCTCACGGAACAAGTCCTGACCTATCTCATCCATGAACTCCAATTTAACATCTCCAACACTAATTCTATGATCGCCGGACCGATATATTTCGTACATTTCCTGTCTGATCCGGTCATGAATCCCCATACCACTCCCCCCAAACCTGGGTGGTTCCCCTCCTTTTGCAGGCGTAACAAAGACTGTCTTCTTCTCACTGTCAACATCTTTGACCTTCCAGCGGCGACCACCAAAAACAATATGCTGATCGGGTAATATCATGGAATCTATGGGGAGTGTACCCAATGTTTTTCCCTCAACAACGATTCTGTATTCCTCAGGAGTTTTGAATACAGAATAAAAACTATAGTGGTTTACAAAACGTTCACCCGTTTTGCCCAGGACCAGCTCTCCACTATTAAGCTGAACAATGAGATCTGTTTCTCCCATGTGTGTAAGCAACGCCTTGAAGTGGTCAACTGTAGTCCGCCTGAAAGGGCCACTTTTACATAAGAGCCCCCAGACTTGGTCAGGCCTTACCCCGCCCCATTGCGCAATGACGGCCAGGATTTGATGAAGCAGTGTCGAAAAATGATACAAATGCGTATCAGGCGGCTCATACCATTTTTCACTCACTAATAAACGGAGCATGGCTATACTTTGCAACAGTTCTAATCTGAGCTTGTCCCCCAAACTGGAATTAACAGTCAACTCGTCTTCTGATATATACATTCTGAGAATTGCCGGTTCTCCTCTTCTGCCCGACCTGCCAAGCCGTTGCCTTAAACTGGCCACAGAGTGAGGAGCAGTCACTTGTGCAATTGATTTGACCTTTCCAATATCGATTCCAAGCTCAAGCGTCATGGTACAAACTGCTGTGGTAGGCAAGTTTTCTTTATGAAGACGGCCTTCCAGTTCAGAACGCAATTCTTTAGACAGTGACCCGTGATGAGGAAAAAATTCATTAGGCACATGATGCCGTTCGCAGAGGTCGCTCAGTGATACTGCAAAGTGTTCAGTTCTCCGCCTGCTATTTGCAAAAATGAGATGGGATTCGCCGCGAAGAGTCTCGAATAAATCATCCGCTATTTTTTCATCCGCGCTCGAAGGTTGGCTGATGATCCCCTCAGGATTATGGGTTTTCGGAGGAGGCTTATTTAAATAGCCGCGTACTTGTATTTTTAATGTGTTCCGGGCTTGCTTACCCTCTATTAACTGACAAGGAATGAGTCTTGATGGCCTCAAATAACTTTGAACGCTATCCATGTCCCCCAGTGTTGCACTGAGTGCGATTCTTGGTATCGGTTGTTTATGTCTATCTATGATGTGTTCTAATCGGTGCATCAGCGATTGCAAGTGACAACCGCGTTCAAATCCGACAAACGCATGGTATTCGTCAATAATGATGCCTCGTATCGTTTCAAAGGCCGACCTGACCCAACCGGGTTCCCGCATCAACAGGGACTCAAGAGACTCCGGCGTAATTAATAATATTCCCTCAGGATTCTGTTTTGCGTATTTTTTTCTGGCTTGAGAACTGTCTCCATGCCAGGCAGTAACGGCCATATCGAGGTCATCACAAAGGCTTACAAGCCGTCGGTATTGATCATTAATCAGCGCTTTTAACGGGCTGATGTACAGGATACCGAATCCTTCCTTTTTGTCCGCCACTAAACTGCAGGCAGGTAAAAAAGCGGCCTCGGTTTTACCCGCGGCGGTAGAGGCGCTGATGACAACATCGGTATCGCCAGCGAGAATGGGAGGTATCGATTTTTTCTGGATATCCCTCAGGTCTTGCCATCCTTGTTTATAGACCCATTTTTGAATTCTGGGGTCAAGGCGAGAAAAGTGGCTGTCCTTACTAAATTGTGAAACTTGCCAGTTCATCCTCTCTCATTGTTTCCACCTCTGGCATATCGCTCACTTTGTCTTCTTCAATGTCTATCTTCTCAATAAGATCTTGCCAATTGATACCAGGGTTTTGCTCAAGAACGGCAAGCATATCCACAAAAGCTTTAATCGTATTGCGAGGGGTTCTGAAGTAGGCATCGCCGATTTTTTGGCTGCAATGATTTAAGAATGACTTCAGCGCTTTATCCGGCACCAGATAGTTGTCTTCCTCACCGGAAGCGAATACATGCCTTAAGTTACCAAGCAGGATATAAAGTTCCTCAGGGGTCAGATTCGCCAGATGTAAGGCCGGCGAGGAGTAATCAACCACGCCCGCTCTTTGTGCAAAGGAGTTTTCAGCCAATCTTGACTGCAAAGCTTCATAGCTATAGAGACCTTTACGAGTATCCAGGAGAAATTCAGGAGTACCTCCCATCAGGAAACCAATATATTCAGCAGTACCCTGTAAGCAGTCGTTTAGTATGCGCAGTATTTGCTCATAATTTGATACTCTGGCCTGCGTATTATTAAGCTTGTAGAGATTAACCATCTCATCCAGGTTTACCAGAAGTCCTTCATAACCTGACTGCCGAACAAAGAGGCTGAGTAATTTCAGCGTATCGTAAAATGAAGTATCGGAAATAATTGTTCTGATACCAAGATCCCTTTTTGCGTCTGTCTTTGTTGTGTATTCTGCACGTAGCCAGCGAATAGCATTTGCTTTTAACATGTCGTTATCTGTTTCAAAGCCGTGCCAATAGGCTTCTATGACTTTGGCAAAATCATAACCACCCACAAGCTCGGTCATCATATTCAAACGCTGTTTTATAACAGAGACTACGGTTTTGCCCTGGCTATCTGCTTCTTGCCTTGCCAATGTTATAAAACGCTCGACAACACTGTTGATTGCGTTACCCTCCGGTTTATTCCGGGTGGCAAGATTACGCATAAGTTCAGAATATAAATTTCTTGCCTGGCCGCCCGAAGCATGCAGGCGTCTGTCAGGGGAGAGATCAGCATTCACCGTCACCATTTTCATTTCCAGGGCGATGGTCCTCACCACACTGAGAAAGAATGTTTTGCCGGAACCGTATTCGCCAATGATAAGCCTGAAAACAGCTCCCCCGGAAACCACCCTTTCAATATCTTTATGGAGTGACTTTATTTCATTTACGCGTCCTACCTGGATGTGCCGAATACCCACTTTTGGGGTAACGCCGGATTTCAGTGATTGGATAATTGAGTCGCGCTCTTTTGGCCGTATCCTGCTCTTCACCACAAATACTCCTCGAAACTAAGGGGCACGTATTTCCTGTGCAACCTCAAGGTCAATATAGATAACGCTCCCGTCGTCAATTAAAGGAGCATCAACATTATCATAAGTCCAATCATTGATGACTTCAATCGCTCCATCAACCATTAGATTCAACTCTTTACAGATATCTTCAACTTCTTCAGAGGACCATTTTTCTTTGCAGGTTAACTTTTCGAAGAAGCGTGTATGGGCCTCATCCAGCCCTGTTACTTGTGGAGTTGGAACAATATCATCGCTGATATTCTCGTTTTCATCCTCGATATTTCCTTCGACAAAGATTGAGTCAAGAACAGCTTTAACGCCCTCGGTTTCTTCTTTATACACATCAAGCAGTTCTGGATTAAGCGAAATTGCAGGGGTTGATACATTACTTACCTTCGTTTGTGCCTGACTGCTATAAGGCGAAGATTTGATTTTCCTTGATTTCAGGTTATGAATATCGCTGGTAACCATCGCTTCATCAAGTCCCAGCGAAGTATATAATTTGCGAAGCTGTTTTATTTCTGTTGGCTCAATCTTTCCGTCTGCGAGAGCGACATCGACAAGAATATGACTGATTGCTGACTTTTCAGGATCATTCAAGTGCTGTAAGCGGTTCTTGAGGCCACTCATATCAGGCCTTGTGTTGAGACGCCAGTGCAAATAAGCGTGTAACGATTTCTTTTCAGTATCCGACAGGCGGGAATTATCAGCTATTAACCTGTCAAGTGCAGATACTTCCACATCGTCAACTCGTCCATCTATTGTCGCAACAATGGATCCCAAGCGAAGAATCGTCCCAACATGATTAAACTCTTTACCAGGATTGAAGTCTGGACCGTGCCCATTTTCAAATAAAACCACACACCCGCTAATTTCTGGTTTAGCGTGGTGGAACCGCATATCAGGCGCCAATCCAAACCCAGCTTTTTCAACAAGATTAGCGAGCATTTCAGCTTCTTTTTTATTGATCTTTACAGGAGCATTCTCCCAAACCTGTGATGTGAGTTCCTCTGTCTGCACAATACCGACAGAATTTGTCATCTTGGAGCGAATCCAGGATTTCAGGTTGCTGAACCTGGTGTGCTCAACCAAACTGGTTAATATATCCGGTAGATATGTGATTGCTGTGGCTGATTCTTTAGAGTTGGCCGGTTTCCCTATATATCGACTGTAGGCGTCCAGTTCGTCAGTGCATGACATTGCGAGTTGCATTAGTTTTGTAACTGGACCTTTTAAACGGCTGGGGTCAGGAAGATCCAACTTGATATCCTGATATCGGTGAATGGTAGGACTGGCAGGGTAATAGACCAGTTGCAATCTGGTTTTGTTGGGTTTAATGGTAATTCCCTGTCCAAATTTTTCCTCATAACGAAGTTTAAATAACAAGTCGAACTCTGTTGTGCAACGCCTGGCAGGAGTGCGGAGACTATATTCCGGATGACTTCTTACCCAGGTTAAAGCAAGTTCACTTGAAACAGGGGTACCCTCATCAACTGCTTTGCCCAATAAATACTTGAATACAGATGTAAATTCTCGTGTACCGGCCAGCAATGATTCATCGGGCCGCTCCTCACGGTTATACAAGGCCCAGGCGTGGTCTAAAAGGCCAATGGCATATCTGTTGAAAGAATGGTTGCCGCCATAAATTCGTTTTAATCGCAAAATCTCATCAATTAAGGCTCCTCGCTCAGAAGATGATATATGTTTTCCATCAATAAGAAGTCTGCGTTCAATGCCATAAAAATACAGAAAAACATAGCCTATATAACAAGCCGGATCATCGCGGTTGCTCGCAAGCCATTCGAGATAGGCTGCACGACTTTGAGGGGAAATATTACAATAATAGGACCAATATCCCATTTGATCTCCGTTATAGTCCGGAGATGAAGTATCGACTGTTAATTCAGGATCTATCAGTGATGCTTCTTTTCCGCTATTACCATAATAATGCAGGGCTTTTAATTGCCCTCCCCAATAAAAATAGCCGCCTTTGATATTAAAATGGGCAATCTTTACAGTTTGTCCGGGAGGTATCCACCTGGCAGGCTCTCTGTTTTTTGATACGGGTTCCCTGACACGGCTGGAAGGGATGTAAATTGGGACTCGGAAATCAGATAAATCCGCGCCTGAACTATCATTATCTGATCTGTCAGTTTTATTTTCTGATACGCGTTGCTTTGGCCGGTTTGCGGGCAAGCGCATCGACTGTACCCACTTGGCAGGGTCTTTGTTTTTTGATACGGGTTGCTTTGATCGACTTTCAGTCTTTTTGCTCAGGATTGAGTAAATGTAAATACCGACACCAATTAAAATCAACCATTCCATCAGCTTGTGGACAAGTCAGGGTGTCTTGGCATTGTTTGCCTGTGCTGTTTCTGTTGCATCAGGGAGCTCGATATCCAACTTGGTCTCAACCCTGGACATACGTTGTTGCAGGTCGCTGACTTGTGATTGCATGATACGCATATCCGCACGCAACTCGGAATCGCCAGCCTGCACAACGCCGATAACAGAAGCAGTTGCAACGGTCAGGCTGATAAATAACCCGATTATTCCGATTAATTCTTTGCTCATTGTCAGTCTCCCTTGATTCCAACTTTTTTCAAGCCTATCACTTTTTCCTGGAGTGCTCAATCAAGCGCCGGCGCTTGCGAAACTGGCGCCTGGTGAGGGTATTCCCGGATGCCTTGTAGGGATTATCGCCGTGTTTGAACTCGATGAATACCGGCGTCCCCGTCAGGTTCATTCTTCTGCGGAAAAAATTGGCTAAATAACGGCGGTAATGGGCCGGGGTGTCGCGGGTCTGGTTGCCGTGGATGATGATGCGGATGGGGTCGTGTCCTCCCAGGTGGGCATACTTGAGCTTGATGCGCCGGCCCCTGGCCATGGGCGGCGGATTTGCCGTCAATGCTTCGTTCAGGAAAGCAGTCATCGTTGAAGCGTTGAAATCGCGCCGCCAGGACCGGGTAATCCTGTCGATGCTGTCGAACAGTTTCCCTACCCCCGTTCCGTGCAGCGCCGATATGTGGTGGATACAGGCATAATCAATAAATCCGGTTTTTCTGTCCAGTTGCCGCCGGATGGTCGATTTCTGCTGCTGGCTGAGGCCGTCCCACTTGTTGACCGCAATAATCAGCGCCTTCCCTGCCTGGTTGATCATTCCAAGCAAGGTCTGGTCCTGGTCGGAGATGACATCCCGGGCGTCCGTTACCAGTATCACGATGCGGCATGTTTCGATGGCTTTCAGGCTTTTAATGACACTGAACTTTTCAATTTTATCGGTGACCTTGCTGCGCCTGCGAATACCCGCCGTGTCGGTGATCAGGTAATCGATTTGCCTGCGCCGGTGCGGCACCGTGATGCTGTCCCGGGTCGTCCCCGGCAACGCCGAGGTCAGCATCCGTTCTTCTCCGGTGATCCGGTTCAGCAAGGTGGACTTGCCGACGTTGGGCCGGCCGATGATGGATACCTTGACGATACCGGGTTTTTCTTCCGGCAGGGCGCCCTTTTGCGGAAAGGAATCGGAGATGGCGTCCAGCAGCCTGTCAATCCCATCGCCTGTTTTCGCCGAGACGGGAACGGGCGGGGAGAATCCTCCAATGGAATGAAACTCGGCGGCTGCGGTCTCAGGGCCGATCCCATCGATTTTATTAACTACGAAAAAAACCGGTTTTGCCAGTGTCCTCATAGTTTCGGCCAGTTCCAGGTCCCCTGCCGTCGGGCCTGAACGGCCGTCCGTCAACCACAGGACGGCATCCGCTTCATCGATCGCCTGTATGGTTTGCCCGCTGACCGAATCGTGCAGTTGACCGGAGTCATCAGGGCTGCCGGCTATGCCGCCCGTGTCAATCAACAGGATGGCGGTATCATGCAGATCGGCATAGCCGTACTGCCTGTCCCTGGTAACGCCGGGCTCATCCGCGACCAGCGCCGAGCGGGAGCGGGTCAGGCGGTTGAATAATGTCGATTTCCCGACATTGGGACAGCCGACAATGGCAATGACAGGAGTCATGACAAAAGAGGGTCATCGGTAAGTATAAGCAGCCAGCCTGCCGTCGCTGCAATAAGCGTAAATTATATTGCCTACTACAATAGGTTTCGCAATAACAGGCTCCTTGCAGAGTCGCGTCCTGGCAGTGAATTCACCGGTGTTCTTGCTGATCCAGTGCAAATAACCCTCATAGTCCCCCACGACGACCTGGTCGCCGACGGACCCCGGCGCGGTGACCGCGCGGGCGTGCAGGTCTTCGAGTTCCCACAGCGCCGAACCGCTGAACCTGTCCAGCGCCCATACATGGCTGTCCTCGTCGGTCACGTAAATATTCTGATCATCGGCGCTGAACCCGGCGTATGAAGACAGGTCGTTGCTCCACAGGATACGGCCGGATTCCAGTTGCACGGCCGCCACGTGGCCCTGGAACGTGGCGATATAGACGGTGCCGTCCACTATCGTTGGCTGCGCATCGATGTCCACCATGCGCTCCAGCTCGGAACGCCCCCGGGCGGCAGCGATGCTGGCCTCCCAGAGCAATTTACCGGTACGGACGTCCAGGGCAGCCATCTTGCCGCCGTCAAATCCGGCCACCACAATGCCGCTGTCAATGGCAGGCGTGCTGGTGCCCCGGAGTGTCAGCGGCGGCACCGTCCTGTCATAAATCCACAGCCGTCTGCCATCGTCGGCGTCGAGACCGAACACCTTGCCGTCGATGGTTCTGACGATAACGATATCCGCGTCCCTTTGCGGGGCGGACAATACTTCGCTCGATACCCGGGTGCGCCATAATTCACTGCCGTTTTCGGCAGACAGGGAGACGACTTCTCCTTCAAGGGAGCCGACCAGGAGCGTGTTTTCCCCGTAACCCGGTCCCCCCGTAATGTGGATATCTTCGCCGCGAAACCAGCCTGAATCACCGTCAATCGATTCCGATGCGTCCATTTTTTCCTGCCACAGCCGCTTGCCGTTTGTGGCATCCATGGCCCCGATGCTACCGGCCGAGTCGACCACGTACAGGCGCTGGTTGACGATCACCGGGGCGAGTTTCAGGTACTGCTCGTCCGTGCCCACCCCGCTATTCTTCTTCCAGAGTTCAATGACGTTGATGAGCGGCCTGAATTCGTACAGCGGATTGGGAGGTTCGGCATTATCGCTGCCGCCCTTGAAATAATTCGTTACTCTTTCCGTCGCCGCGCAACCTGACAGGACCAACGCAATGGACAGGATGGTAACGGGAAGCCTGGCTCTGAACATGGCAATATCACTTGGAAAGAGTACTTGTCCGCATAGTTCGCCGCTCCAGCCGGATTACGGCTGCCCGATATTGTTGAGCTTGAGTTCAAGGGTGGAAACGTCACGTCCGTCTGCGCGCAACTTGTTGATCGCCTGCTGCCAGGCAGCGCGCGCCGCTTCGGTATTGCCCTGCCTGATGCTGATGTCTCCCGACAATTCGTCGTAAACGGCCGCGAACGCGCCTTGTTCCTGCCGCTTCGAGAGTGTGTTTGCCTGGTCCAGTTCATTCCGGCCGATGAGAATCCGGATCAGCCTGGTGCGGATAACGTGAGAAAGTGACTCATCTCCGGTTTGCTCCAGGGCCCGGCGCAGGTGCGTTTCGGCAGCAGCCAGGTCGCCATCGTCCACGGCCAGCCCGGCGAGCGACATCAGGGCAAAAACACCGTAGGTGGTGTTTCCGTATTCCGCCAGTATCGTATCGGCAGCTTCCCGTGCCTGTGCCCGGTTTTCGTTCTGCAACGAGACTATCATGTCCGAATACAGGGCGGACGCGGCCTCCGCGCTTTCAATCTTCTCGCCCTGCCAGTAACGCCAGCCGAATATCCCCGAGACGCCCAGGGTCAGGCCGAGCACAACGGATAACCCGTTTTCACGCCACCATTTCTTGATATCTTCGATCTGCTGCGCTTCAGCAGTGTATACGTCCAAGGGATTCTCCTAAACGGCAAAAGACTGATTATACAATGAAATAAAAGGGGTCAGAGTAAAATCACATCAGTCCCGATGCAGGGGTCAGAGTAAAATCCCCACCGGCCTGCCATCGACCCCGATAGTCATGATTTTACTCTGATACTCATAAGCCAGTCTCCCTGACCTGCCGAGGCAGGTTAGACTGTTGGGCGCAGACCATTCAACATGAGGAGACTGGCCATGACACTATATGCGGGGATTGATTTACATTCAAACAATAGTTACGTGTGCGTGATTGACGGGCAGGACAGGCGTTTGCCGGAGCGGCGTTTCAAGAATGAGGCGTTGGCCATGATACAGGCGCTGTCGCCCTATCGACGTTAGTTGGAGGCGGTGGCGGTGGAGTCGACCTTCAACTGGTACTGGCTGGCGGATGCGCTGATGGAGGCGGGGTTCGAGGCGCGTTTGGTCAATCCGGCGAAGGTGGTGCAGTACCAGGGTCTCAAGCGCACGGATGACCGTTATGATGCGTTTCACCTGGCGCACCTGTTGCGTAGGGGTAGACGACGACAACACTTGAGCGAAACAGCAGGCGCGTAGCTGAATCGGGCGCTTATTTTTATAATACCTGTTAATTCAGGAGGGTTAATCTGTGCCACTTGACAACGACTGGCTAATGGGTGACCCCAGCTATCGGAACAGACCCCCGCCTGCAACATGCGGGGGCATGCTTGCCGGGGACCGACCGGGGACGGACTTCAAGTCCGTCCCCAACCAGCGGCCCGTTCC
The DNA here is from genome assembly GCA_965204045.1 of Gammaproteobacteria bacterium. Taxonomy (GTDB): domain Bacteria; phylum Pseudomonadota; class Gammaproteobacteria; order Eutrophobiales; family Eutrophobiaceae; genus JAAXHV01. The sequence goes on along the minus strand of CBDBDW010000002.1, from coordinate 370,928 downwards.
GTCACGCCGCAAAGATAAAATCCTCCCCGGCCAGCCCGCCTGCGTCCAGGTACTGCAGGGTGAGGGTCCCGCCGCCATACTCGCCGAGGTCGATGACCGCGTGCGGCCCGTCCTGGGCGAGGGCGAGGCCCTCGAAGGAGTCCAGCCCGTCGAACCCTGACAGGTCGATGCGGTCGCCGCGCCCGAAGTCCGCCACGGCGTCGGCGCCGTGGCCCGCCGCGAACACGAAGTTGTCGGCGCCGGCCCCGCCGAACAGGATGTCGTCCCCCGGCCCGCCGACGAGGGTGTCGTTGCCGGCGTTGCCGTACAGGGTGTCGTCGCCTCTTCCGCCGTAGAGCTTGTCATCGCCGGCCTCGCCGTAGAGGGTGTCATCGCCCCCGCCGGCCCCGCCGTACAGGGTATCGTGCCCGCCGCGCCCCAGCAGGGTGTTGTCCCGGCTGTCCCCGGCCAGGGTGTCGTCGTGGGCCGAGCCGTGCAGGTGTTCTATATCGGGGACCCGCTCGCGCTGCGGGTTGCCGTTTGCGTCCGTGTACTCCACGGTCAGCAGGGTGGCGAAGGCATCGCCCTCGGCGTGCCCGCCCCGGGCCGCGGCGCTGTGCAGGCGCACCACCACCCCGGCGTTCGAGCCCAGCCAGGCCGCGGTGTCCTGCCCCTCGCCCCCGCTCAAGGCGTCGGCGCCCGGCCCGCCGTGCAGCCAGTCGTCCCCGGCCCCGCCGTCAAGGGTGTCGTTCCCGCCCCGTTGCCCGGCCAGCTCATCCCCGTGCAGCACGTCGTCCCCGCCGCGCCCGTCCAGGGTATCAGCGCCCGCGGCCCCGGCCAGCAGGTTGGTCCGCTCATCCCCGGCCAGGGTGTCGTCGTGGGGGGAGCCGATGAGGCCGTTAATGGCCTCGAAGGCATCGCCCTCGGCGTCGCCCCCCTCGGCCGTGCCGTCGTGCAGGCGCACGGTGACCGCGGCGGGCGAGGCCCGGTAGCCGGCCAGGGTGACGCTGCCGGCGGCGGGCGCGGGGTCGCCGCTGAGGACGTCGGCGCCCGGGCCGCCCTCCAGGTAGTCCCAGTGGCCGGGGGACAGGCCGCCGCCGTCCAGGGTGTCGTCCCCGGCCCCGCCGACCAGCTCGTTGCCCCGGGCATTCCCGCTGAGGGTATCGTTGTGTTCGGAGCCGATGAGGCCGTCGATGCCGTGCAGGATGTCGCCCTCGGCGTCCCCGCCGGTCCCGGTCCCGGCGGCCAGGCTGACGGTGACGCCTTCGGGTGAGGCGGCATACACGGCCCACTCGTAGCCGCGCGCATAGTCGTCCCCGGCATGGCCCGCCAGCCAGTCCGCGCCCGGGCCGCCGTCCAGGCGGGTGAAGCCCATGCCCGCATAGAGCCGGTCGTCCCCGGCCCCGCCGCGCAAGGTATCGTTGCCGCCGCCGCCGAGCACCAGGTTGGCCCCGGCGTTGCCGGTGAGGGTGTCGGCGTGGGCGGAGCCTTCCAGGGCCCGGTCCCCGGCGTCGTTGAGCAGGGTGGCGGTGACGCCCTCGCCGGAATGCCGGTAACTGTCAATCCCGCCGTCCCCGGCGCGCGCCGTGATGGTCAGCGCGTAGCCGCCGGCGTTGTCCAGTGACGGGTTGTTATTGTAGGCGGCCACGCTGACATAATACGTGCCGTCGCTCTCGGGGGTGAAGGTCAGTTGCGAGTGCCGGTTGCCGGCATCAAAGTCGATGTCGTCGTTGCGGGCCAGGCGGTTGCCGTCCCCGTCGTACAGGGCGAGGATGGTGTCTCCCGATGGTGTCGGGCGTGGGGGTATCGCCGTGCCCGGCCAGGGTGAGGGTCACGGCCTCCCCGGCGGTGAGGTGAATGGCGAGGCGGTCCTCGTCGTCGCGGTCGTGCAGCACGCCCTCGAAGCGCTCGATGAAGTACGGCAGGGTGTAGGCCGTGGTGGTGTCCGCGGCGGCGTCGACGGCGGGCAGCTCCCGGATGGTCGGCATGGTCAGGTTACCTCGTTCTCAGTGGTGGTTCATGGCGTGTCACTCCCTGCGTCATTCCCGTGCTTCCCCCCTTCCGTCATTCCCGCGCAGGCGGGAATCCGGTCTGTTGAACGGTCGCTTGCGACACCTTGCAAGGTGTCCCTTCGGGACGTTTCTCTCACTGGATTCCCGCCTGCGCGGGAATGACGGTAAGGGTGGCATGCTTGAAGTCCGTCCCCTTGTCCGGAGATGGCCGGGGACGGATTTAAAATCCGTCCCCTTGTTTCCCGCACAGCTACCGCCCCGGGCGCCAGCTGCCTTCCAGCAGCAGGGCATGGTCGGCGGGCGCCCCGGCGTAGCCGGCGTTGCGCTCCCCGGCCAGGCGCAGCGAGAACCCGCTTGGGGCGTCCCAGCGCGCGCCCAGGCGGTACGCGGCGGCGGCTTGTTGCCGGTGCAACTCCAGGTACGGGGTGATGCGCCCGCGGTGACCGGGGGCGTCCCAGGCGTAACTGAGGCTGGCGTCAAGGCGCGCGGCCTGTTGCGGCGCGCCGTGCGTCTTGTCCCGCAGTCCCTGCGCCCACAGTTGCCCGATGCCGCTCTGTGCGCTTCCCAGGCCCGGGGCCAGGCGCAGCATAAGGCCGCGCCCGTCCGTGCGGGCGCGCCACTCGGCGGTGCCGGAGAGGCCCCATTCCCGGTAGCCGCCCCGCCCGACGAGGGCGCGGGCCTGCCCGCGCAGGGTGAGGGGGCCGCCGGCGTAGCGCAGGGCGCCGCCGGCCTCCAGCCCCAGGCCCCCGGGGCCGGCGCCGCCGTCGTGGCGCAGGCCGAGCTCCAGGGCCGGGGTGAGGACGGCGTCGTTGCTCAAGCGCCGGACGTGCGTTGCGTCCAGGGCCAGGCGCAGGCGGTGGGTGCGGGCGCGGTGGGTTTCTGTCGCCAGGCTTGTCGCCAGGGCTTCGGCCTTGAGGCCCAGGCTGAGGGCGTCCGTGTCAAAGAGCCGCCCGCCCAGGCCGCCGCCCAGGGTGTGGGTGGCGACGTCCTCGCTGTGGGGGTCGCCGTTGTAGCCGTCCTCACTGTAGCCGTCCTCACTGTAGCCGTCCGCACCATGATTGCCGGGGAGTTGGGGACGGGCTTCAAGCATGCCCCCGCGTGTTGCAGGCGGGGGTTCGTCCCCACTATAGCCGTCTGCACCGTAACCGTTCGCACTGTAGCCATTCGCACTATGGTCATTCGCACTATAGCCGTCCGCACTGCGTTCGTCCCCGCGCTGCCGGCTGTTGAGCGTGCCCTTGCCCAGCCCGCCGCTGACCCAGGCGGACAGTCTGCCCCGCTGCCAGCCGGCGTAGGGGTTAAGACCCAGCAGGGACAGGGTATGGCGGGTGGCGCCGGCGCCGGCGTTGCCGGTCCAGCCGGCGCGCTGCCAGCCCAGGGCCGCGCCGCCGGTGAGGGACGGGGTCAGGCGCATGTCCAGCCCGATGCGCGCGCCCATCAGGTCGCCGCTCCAGTCCAGGCCGTCGTTGTGGCCGCCGACGCGGCGGTAGGCCCCGTCGCTCCACAGGGACAGGGAGGCAAGACCCGTGGGGGACTCCCCGGCGTCCGGGGCCGCGCCCAGGGCCAGGGCGGCGCCGGCGTTATCGAGCAGGGCCTGCCAGTTGACCGGGGCCGCCGGGGCCGCCCAGCCGGAGTCCACCCGGGCCTCGGCCAGGACGGGGTCGAAGGCGGGCGCCGGGGCGGCGGCCCCTGCGGCCTGTCCCGGCAGCACGGCCGCTAAGGCCTGCGTCAGCCGGGCCGACAGCGGGGCGGTCCGGCCCGGGGCCGGGGTACGCGCGGTCGCCAGGCGCGTGGCGATGCTGTGCTGGGTGTCATCGGCCAGCGCCCGGCTGAGGTCGGGCAGGGCCCGGGGGTCGGCCGCGGGGGGCTCTGCGTCCGCCCCGGCCCGGGCCAGGGTGAGGGTGTAGGCGCGGGTGGTTATCCCGTCCTCGGCGGTGACCGTGAGGGTGATGGCATTGCTGCCCACGGCCAGGGGCACGGGGGCGCTGGCCTGCCCGCCGGGAACCTCCCGGCCGCCGATGCGCACGCGGGCGCCGGTGTCACGGGTCGCGGGGGTGAGGGTGACCGCGTCCACCGCATAGGCCAGGCTGGCCTCGTAGTCGGTGTTGTCCGGGCTGAACGCCGGGGAGAGGTTGATCCTGGACTTGTCGTTGCCCCTGACCACCAGGGCCGGGAGACTGGGGTCGGTGTTGGGCGCGGCGCGGGTGACTGTGAGGGTGTAAGTACGCGTAGTGCGCCTGTTCTCCGCGGTGACGGTAACCTCAATCACGGTGGTCTCGCCCGGGGGCAGGTGCGCGGTGCGGGCCTGCCCGGCGGTGAGGATGTTCCCGGCGATACGCACCACGGCGTTATCGTCCCGTCCCACCGGGGCGATGTCCAGCGTGCCGGTCGTGTAGGGCACGTCCAGGGTGTAGTCCGTGGCGCCGGGGGCAAAGGCGGGGGACAGGGCAACGGCCTCGTCCTCGCCGGACTCCCCGGCCGCGCGCACGGCCAGGCTGGCCAGCGCGGCGTCGCTTGACAGGGCGGGCCTGCCGCCGCCGCCACCGCCGCCGGAGCTGCCACCACCGCCACCGCTGGAACCGCCGCCACCGCTACCACCGCCGCCGGAACCGGAATTGCCGCCACCGGAACCGCCGCCGGTGTTGGTCACCGTGGTCGTGCCGCCGCCGGAGCCGGAACCACTGTTACCGGTGTTGGTCGGCGTCGTCGTGCCGCCGCCGGAACCGGGATTGCCGCCACCGTTGCCGGTGTTATCGAACTGCCAGGTGCAGCGCACGGTAATCGAGGGCTGGTCCCTGAACCGGAACGCAACCCCGGCGAAGCTGGGATACGCGGCCCGTAACTGTGCGAACGAATTGTCGCGCAGGGATTCGAAGTTGAAGCCGGACGTTCTGATTGAATGCGTACCTTGCCACGCCCCGCCAAGGTTTGTTCCACCGGCGTCCACAACGGTAAAATCCATCGCCACTTCCCTGGAGGGCGCCGGCGTGAGCTTCAACTGCCACTTGGGCTGCACCGACAGGTCACTGACCGCGGACCCGCAGGCCGGGGTGTCGGAGACGACTTCCAGAGTCATCGGATGCCCCTTGACGCGCATGAGGAAGACCTCGCTCCCCGAGGATTTGACCCATGTGTTGGTTCCCGGCGTGTCCTGCGTGATGTACCAACCGGTGTCCTCGATGCTCCAGCCGGACTGGCCGCCGGAATCCTGGTTATCACTCGCCGTATACCGATGATTTACTGAATAGTTGCCGACCGTGTACAGGACAAAGTGGTACGTCGTGCTCGGCGAGAGAAAGGTGTCCGCCGGCGCCGTGAATTCCGCGTTCACGTTCGCCGCGATGGTCTGTGGAGCTGTCAGGTCGGCGATCTTGCTGCCCGGCCCGCCGCCCGACGCGGCCGACCACAGCTCCGCCCGGACGGTCGCAAGCTGCGCTTGGGTCCCGGCATCGCGGGGGTTCATCTCGATGCCCGTCAGCACGTAACCGCTATTTACGCTTCCTGTCCTGAAGCCCTGGGCGGTGGAATCCGTGCCGGTGTCCAAGGGATTTGTTGCCTTGGTCTGACCAATGCTGCTTACCAGGGTGATCTGCGCCCCTGCGGGCGCGGACGGGAAAAGGTTCAGCGCGAGCAGCAGCGCAAGGATGGGGAGGGGCAGGGAGAAGCGGGCGCCCCCGGCGCCGGGCCTGCGCGGGGAACCGTCTGGCGGGCTGGAAGCCGGCTTGCGCGTCCCGGCCGGGTTACGGGCGCACATCATGCCGCTGGGCCGCTGGGCCGCTGGGCCGCTGGGCCGCTGGGCCGCTGGGCCGCTGGGCCGCTGGGCCGCTGGGCCGCTGGGCCGCTGGGCCGCTGGGCCGCTGGGCCGCTGGGCCGCTGGGCCGCTGGGCCGCTGGGCCGCTGGGCCGCTGGGCCGCTGGGCCGCTGGGCCGCTGGGCCGCTGGGCCGCTGGGCCGCTGGGCCGCTGGGCCGCTGGGCCGCTGGGCCGCTGGGCCGCTGGGCCGCTGGGCCGCTGGGCCGCTGGGCCGCTGGGCCGCTGGGCCGCTGGGCCGCTGGGCCGCTGGGCCGCTGGGCCGCTGGGCCGCTGGGCCGCTGGGCCGCTGGGCCGCTGGGCCGCTGGGCCGCTGGGCCGCTGGGCCGCTGGGCCGCTGGGCCGCTGGGCCGCTGGGCCGCTGGGCCGCTGGGCCGCTGGGCCGCTGGGCCGCTGGGCCGCTGGGCCGCTGGGCTATTATACAATTCCGGCGGATACGATTTCGGCGCGTTTGTCAAGCGGTTTCTCCCCGCGTTCCCGGCGGCGGGGAGGAGTCCCGGTAAGGTGCGTGCCTGTGTCTGCATGGTGTTATTCCCGGTCGTTATTGGCTGATGGGACCCGCAACGCCTTTGCAACGACCAGTGTGGAGCGCTGCGTATCTTATAATTAATCTTGCAGTATATCATGACTGAAAGCGTTTGACTGTAATTTCTTCGGGAAGATCTTCGGGAAGACTGTGAGAAAAAAACTCACACAACAGGCCGCGCTGGCGACCGGGGCTGTGTTACCGCTTACCGGCGATGATGATGGCATGTTTCATGTATCTCCGGTGGTGGTTTAACGACTTCAAGCGCGCAACGGGCGCAGGAAGATTTCCTCGCGCAATACCTGCCAGCGGCCGGATTCGAACACCAGGTCAATACTGCATGACAGTTTCATTTCAGTACCATTGAGATCGTTGACGCGGGACAAGGCCACGACGGCCTCGTCACCCCTGATATGGATATGGTGGTACCTGGCCCAGGTGTTCATCCGGGCGTTGCCGGCCTCCTTCTTCCCGGCGAACAACGCCTTGAACCGGGCTTTATCGGAAACGTCAACGTTGTCTTCATGGTCAACCATGACGATATGCAGGTCGTCGTGGTAGATGGCATCCAGGGCTTCAATATCGTAACTGGTGGCTTTTTCGATCAGGTTGTCAACAGCCGCCTGAACTTGCGCTTCGGTGTGGGTGGCTTGTGTCACAGTAATACTCCCGGTTAATATCCAGGGAACCTCTGGTTAAGTCAGAGGTTCCCTGGTAAACAAACAGTAAAAAATTACTGTTCGCTGATATTGTAAGTATAGCACAAAGGCGCCGCTTCAACCAGCAAAACACGGGGTCAGGTCGCACAATGCACAATTCTTTACTTTTGCTCAACGGTCAGGACACCCGGCCGGAAAAAGAAAAAGCCGACCCGGAGGCCGGGTCGGCTTTTTGGGTCAGCAGACCGAATGAAACTACTGGATGAATTTTTCCAGTTTTTTGTACGTCAGCATTGAATCGATCGTCTTCACGATGCAACCCAGGTTGCTCCGTATCAACGCGTCCTCAAGGCTTTCGTCCTTATCGACCTTGCTGCTCCTGCGGGCGCTGTTGCCGGTCTTATCGTATGCACGATAAACGATCTGCGGCTTTACCTCCGTCAGGGCGCACTTGAGCATCACTTTCCTTGCCTCAGACAGGTACGGACTGGCCACTGCCTGGCTGCCCACGATAAGGAGTACAAAAACAATCACCAGGTATTTCAGTGATATCTTCATCATATTTCTCCTGTGGTTGGACCACGAGAGGAATACGCCCGGGGGCGTATTTCAGCCCTCGGGTCGGTTGCTGTGTCATGTCCGCTAAGGACACGATCATCTCGCGGAGCGAGAATGATTCTTTCAGGTGTTTTCGATTTCTCATTGCAAGTCCGTTTGTTCAAGGAGTAAAACAAGCGTATGGGCCATGGGCTATAACCTTCCATTTGCCGTTTCTGCACAGGTATCTTGTGTATGCGGAACAGTAGCTCTGACCGTTACTGCATTCCGCCTTCTGACAACTCTTCGTCCCTGTTGCAGTGCGTGTCCTCGGCTTGTTGGTTCTGCCGCTACAGGAGTAATAGCTCTTCTGGGTAAACGTCTTACCCTTGCACACGGCGCTCGGAGAAGGGGTATAGGGGCCCCAACTGCAACCGCACCAGGACGCCGTCCCTTTCGCCTGTCGCGATTCCGTCTTCCCGCAGGCATTGGTGCGGGTCTGGGTGAAAGTACCGCATTTGCCGGCGGGGGCCGGGCTCCATCCTGTCACTGTGCCGCAGCACTTGGTCCCCCTGGCGTTACGACTGTCATTGCTGCAGTTTTTCAGGGTGCGGGTCTGGGTGAAGCCGGTCCCGGCGCATACCGTATTCCGGCCCGGCGACCAGGAAGTCGGAACGCAGTTGGGGCAGCGCTTGCCGCCGGATACCGTTCTTGTTGAGGCCGGTTTGGTCCCGCCGACGCAGTTTGCGGTGATTTTGGTGACGCTGCGGCGTTGGCTGAGGCGCTTGTCGCTGCAGGTTGTGGCGGGACTGGGCGACCAACTGCCGACGCGCCATTGGCAGGTTGGCGGGCAGTATTTTGTGCCTGTTGCGGACCTGGATGACGCGGGTCTGGCGCCGCCTTCACAATAGGCGGTGATTTGTCTGACGCTACGGGTTTGCGTGAGAGGTTCGCCGGCGCATACTCTGGACCTGTCTGGCGTCCAGTTTCCTTTGGTCCATTGACACGTCGGCCTGGTGACTGGTTCGGGGCCGGGCGGGTTCGGCGGACGGCAGTATTTTGTGCCTGTTGCGGACCTGGATGACGCGGGTTCGGCGCCGCCCACGCAGTTATCGGCAATTTTGGTGACGCGGCGGCGTTGCGTGAAGGGTGTGCCCTTGCATTTCGTGGCGGGGCTGGGCGACCAGTTTTCTTTGGTCCATCGACAGACCGGCCGTGTGTCCCGGCGGGTTTCTTCCGTTTCCTCAGGTTGTTCAGGCGTTCCGGGTGTACAGGCAACAGGGTTGCAGGCCGGGAAATTAACGCCGGCGCAAGCGCCCAGGGGCGCGCCGGTATAGGGCTGGTTCGGGTCGTCTTCGCAGATGCAGGCGCCCTTGTCCGGGTCCTTGCCTATGTTTTGCAGGAAACTGCAAAACGCGCCGGCGCTCTTCAGGTTGACGGGAAACCCCCCACTGCGCCCCGGGTTTACCCACAGCTTGAAGGCCAGCGGACTGGCCGCGCCGCTGCCGGCAGGCCGGTATTTGCGCACAATATTATGATCGTCCCGCGGCCACAGGATCATGGCGTTGGTATTGCCCGGGCGGCCGCCGCCGAAATAGCCTTCATCCCCGTCAGGGCTGGTCTGCCGGGTGTTCTTGTCCGCGCCGTAAGCGGGGTTGAGCAGGGGCAGGACGGCAATAAACAGGATGCCGGCAAGCCGCTTGATTTGATGTTTTCTGTCCATGGTTGCGCTTGTTTGTCTTCGTTAGGGTTGGGGACGGACTTCTGTTATGGGTTGATGAGTATGTCATCGAAGGCGCCGGTCAGGCTTTCAATGTTTTCGGTTCTTATCGTGCCGACCCGGGGGCCGGGTATGTTGACCTCGATAGTTTCGGCGTTGACCGTAGTGGCCTCGAGGGTGGCGACGCCGGATATGTTGTTGCCATTCATATTGAGGTCTCCGAGCATGGGGTCCCTGCCGTCGCGGCGCAGGAAAGCGGTCATCAGGCTGATATCCAGGGGGTCGGCAAAGGTAATCCTGACCGTCCTGTTTTCCGCCGGCGTGATGCCCGGCGTGGCCACGAGTTCGGCAACCGGCCCCAGGCGGTTGACAATGCGGGCCGCTTCGCCTTCGCTGTCCGCTTCGTACCTGATTTCGAGAGTCGGCGCCGCCGGCGTGGTGCCGCTGTGCCTGACTTCGTAGCGGTTTCGGGCGCTGCCGGGCACCGTTTCGTTGTTGAAGAAGCTCAGGTACGGCGGGGTGGAGGTGGTTAAATCGTTGATGTCCGCCGGGTATGCGCCGAGCCTGCCTGTCAGGTCAAAGGCATCCGTGTAATGCCGGTAATAGGCCAGCGCGAGTTGGGTGACGTTGTGTTGCACCCGGTCCGGCAGGGTGTTGCGCTGGTATTCCGCTATCTTGAATTGCAGGGTGGTGGACAGCGCGCTGAAAATCAGCAGGAAGTAGATGGCCGGTATGACGTACATGGCGTTCTCTCAACAGGTGACAGGGTTGGCGGGGTTGTTGGTGATGGCGGTGCAGAGCGCGGTCCAGTCCGGCGCCGGCGGCGCTGATCCTGCCGGGTAACAGTTTGGCGGCGTTTGATTATAGGCCAGCAACTGGTGGCCGGGATTGGCCGCGCGGTACAAGGTATGGTCCAGCGGAGGCAGGTACGTCCTGGCGTTGCCCGGCCCGGCCTGGTTGTTCACGTGCGCATCCAGGTAAACCTGGTAGCCGGGGTTGTCCCTGACCTGCATGGTGAGCAGCGGGTGGTCGTTCAGCGGGAACTCGAAGCGGCTGCCCTGGTCGTTGAAGGTCCGGGCCAGGTGGCCGCCGTTGCGCAACCCGCTGCCGGTGACGCCGGCGGGACTCAGGCTGGCGCAGTTTTTTCCGGCATAGTCGGTGACGCCTGTTTGTACGTCGTCCAGGGTCGTAGCGTACCCGATGGTATTGCGGTGCGCCTGCATCAGCGCCAGGCTGCCGGCAGCCAGGACCAGCGCCAGGATGAAATGGTAAACCAGTCCGGTCATGGCTACCTGATCGGGATTCTTAATGTTGTTGATCCGGTTCCGACACAACTCGTGGGGTCAGCATTGGGGCCGCGAGCAGGCCAGGTGTTGGTCAGCGACCGGTCCCGCAGCCAGTTGCAGCTTTCATCATCGCCGGCGTTATACTCGATGCCGTTGCCGGTGACGGCGCCGCTGGCGGGTATGGAGACGGCGAAGGTGATGTTGGTGCCGATGACGCTTTCGGCTGTACCGTCACTGTAGAGATCGGAGTCCAGGTAACCGCTACCCGTCAGTAGTGACATGCTGCCTGTTGTGGTACCACTGCGACTGCTGTCTCTTCTCCTGGTTTCAACATAATCCCTCGCCGCCGTGATGAGGTTGATAACCTCGGCTTCCATGGAGCGGTTTTCCGCGTTGGTCACTAGGGGCGCCATCACCTGGAACGCGCCGACTGCAACGACGCTGGCGATGATAAGCCCGAAGACGATTGCTACCTGGTTCATGATGTTTGCCTCGCTGTGAGTTATTGCTGGATGCCCATGCCCATGGAAACCAGGGCAAAGGGGATGGTAAGGGCCAGGGTGGCCGACAGGAAGACGAACAGCCAGATGACGCGGTACACGCCGATCAACCTGTTCAGTTTAATGCGCTGGATGCGGTAGGCGGCGCCCATGCCGCGCGCGATCTCTTCGTTGGTCTGGTTGGGCGCGGTCGCCTGGATGTGCCGGTAAGCCGGGTCGGACAATATGTTTTCCAGGACCTCGACCAGGGAGGTTTCTTTCAGCCTGGCGCGGGCCTGTTGCAGGGTTTGCAGGAACGGCCTGTTGCGGCGGAAGATCTGTTCCATGAGCGACAGGAATTCGTTGGCCGGCAGTTTGGTTTCGATGAGTCGCTCGCCCAGCCGGATAAATTGCTGCTCCGTGGTGATGGCATGAATGCGAAACGCGCCCAGCCGCAACAACGCTGCCCGCAACAAGCCGGTTGCCTGGTCTCTGGCAACATGGTAGCCGACGATGACGGTGGCCGTGGCCGCGCCCAGGTGCAGCCAGTATTCTTTTACGAACAGGGCGTAGTCGAAGAACAGCCGGTAGCCTTCGGTCAACCGGTTCAGGTAGGGTTCGGCGTAAATCGACATGACAGTGAGGATCAGGAACATGGCTATCCATTGGCCGGAGGGCGCGATGATTTGTGTGACGGGCGAGCCTTCCCGGTTTTGCTCCAGCAATAAGGCCGTTATGTTGTCGATGCAGTCATAGCGTTCGCCCAGGATAAGCAGCCTGGCTTCGCGTCCGGTGAACAGTCCGCTTTCCTGGTAGTAGCTGGCAAAGGGCTGGTTCTGGCGCAGGGCCTGTTTGCTGATGCGGGCGATTTCCTTGACGGCCAGGCTGCCTTTTTGCTCTTGCAGGTCGTTGAACAGGTTCATCAACGGGAACCTGCTGCGCACGTACTCCTGCAAGGTGGTATAGAAATAGCTGCGCGTCTCGTAGTTGAAAAACAGGCTGCGCAGGTACAGGGAGCGGAGTTTATGGTGTGTCTGCAACATGCCAGTCGTCGTATAAATTGGATTGGTTGAACTCGCCGATTTTGCGGCGCGCCATGAGCGGGTCGATGATGCCCCGGGTGATTTTGCCGTAGGCGTGCTGGTGGATATTGGGAATCCCGTTGTCGCGCATCCAGTCGCGCAGGGCCTGCGGGTTGGTGGTGTCTTTCAGGAGCTTGCGGTTGGCCTCGGTGATGGGGATGGTTTCCGCGACCAGGGTGAGGCCGCGGATGCCGCTGCGCCGGCAATGGGCGCAACCTGTGTTGTTGACGAACCGGACCCGGTTGACCGCTTCCGGGCCGAAGCCGCGTTGGTAATGTTTTTGCCAGAAGGGGTCCGGGTGATGACTCAGCCGGCAGTGTTGGCACAGTACTCCGACCAGGGACTGGACGATGACCAGGCTGAGGAAGGATTCGGAGAACAGGACGTCCGGGCTGAGGTTGAGATCCGTGGGTGAGACCAGGCGGTTGATGGCGTCGGCCCAGCCGGAGCCGTGGATGGACGCGATGCCGGTGGCGCCTTGCAACATCATGCTGGAGGCCATGTTGGTGGTTTCCACGTCGCGAATCTCGTTGATCGCGATAAAATCGACGTCGTGCCGGGTGGTGATGCGGCGCAGTTTTTCCCTGTTTTCCTCAAGCAGTTCCCTGGTGCCTTCAATGGGCAGTTGAAGCTGGATGAAGTTGTCCAGTTCCACTTCCACCTGGTCCGATATTTCGATATTTTTCTCCAGCGCCGGACGGGTCTTCATGATCGCGGTCTGGGTGGTGGATTTTCCTGAATTGACCGCGCCGACGATCAGCGTGATTCCCTTGCTGGTGGTGGCCTCTTTGATGATGCGCCTTTGTTCGTCCTGGTAGCCCAGCGTGTCAACCGGCGGGATGTAATTCATGTCGCGCAAGCGGATGGCCATGCTGCGCTGGTCGGTGACTTTGGAGTAGCCGTAGGAAACCCGGCACAGCCATTTCTGGTCCTTGTGGTTGAATACGAAGCGTCCGTCCTTGGCCACGTCGGCAGGACTGAACGCCTGGTTCACGTAAATGTTCCAGACCGCCGCGATGATCTTGATGCCCTGGGTTTTGTCGAAGGTCTGGCAGACGGACAGTTGACCGTAGATGCGCTGGTAAACCCTGGTTTGCCTGTTGACGACTTCCAGGTGTATGTCGGTGGCTTTTTTTTCGATGGCGTCGATGAGCAGTTCGTTGACCTGGTTGGAGCTTTCCCGGGCCTGTTGTTGCAGGGACGTTTCCTGGTGTTTGCGGATGAAGGATTCAAACACCGAACGGGTGGCCTGACGGATGACCGGGTCCTGTTTCAGCACGTTGCGGGCGGCCTCAATCAACTGCTTGGTAGCCAGGGCTTCGCGTTTGTCCTGGTCTTTGCGGGCGATACAGATGAGACTGCCTTCTTCGGTGATAAACGCCGGCGCTTCCCCGTTTATCCTCTGCATTTCCTGCAACAGCGCCTGGTTGTCTGTCATTTCCAGGTGTTCTATCTGCTGGTAGTCCCGGATGATTTCGGTGTACGGTTCCGGGTCCGGTTGCGCCACGCCGCGCCGGAACTCGGGCAGCGCGCGTTTTTTTGCGTGTTTTGTGTTGTTGAAAAATGCCATGCCGGTTATTGCCAGGGAATCACGTGGGTTTCGTTGTTGCTCATATCCTGCAACGTGACCTGGCGCCGGTTGGCGCCGCGCCGGTCTTTGCCGTAGCTGATTTTTACGACTTTGTAGTCTTTCCCGTTATGCCTGATGATGCCGCCTTCGGTGCGCGTGAAGGGCTGTTCGTGGGATACCAGGATCACCCGGGCCGCGCCGGTTTTGCCCGGTTGATTGTCCACGTGGGCCAGGTACAGGCCGTCTATGCCCACGCTGGCGGGAAGTTCGGGTTGCGGCGGCTGGGGTGGCGCTGTGGTTTTGCTGTCCGGCTCCGTGTCGGACTCGGCTATTTCCTGTTTCAACAGCCCTGTGAGTAATTGCGGGTCTCCCTCCAGCAACGCGGCGATGAGTCGATCTTCGACCGCAGGTTCTCCCGGCATGACCTGGTTCGGCGTCTCTTCTGTTGCCAGTATCCCGGCCAGGCGCGGCCGCGTTTGCGCGATGCTCCGGTGTGCCGCGTCGAGCATGTCGGGGCTGATGTTTTTTCGGTCCTGGTCGATTTGTTTAAGGATGTTGAGCAGTTGCCGGTAATAGTTGAGATCAACGATCAATTGCTCATCTTCATTGCAGTGCAAACAGTTCTCCTGTCGGGCTTGAGAGGGGGCAGATTTCAAATCTGTCCCCGGCGGCGGATCGCCGGCAGCCGGCGCATCGGCGGATAGCCCATGCGCAATTCCACCGGTCCCGGCAGTTGTGACCGGTTCGCCGGTTTCCTGCGGGGTTGATATTGCGCTGCCGGCGGCTGTCCCGTCGGCGCTGGTGGACAGGTCCTGTGTTGTGTCTCCATCCCCGGACACTGGGGAGGGGACAGGTTTGAAATCTGTCCCCGGCGTCTCCGGCGGTGGCAGCGTCAGTTCAAAGCTGTCGTCCGCGTCGTTCAGGCCCAGCCCGTCCCCCGCTTCGCCGTCGTGTGGGGTTTGCGGCGAGTCCCGCAACAGGTCCAGGCCGGGTATGGTTTTCGTCACGCTGCCGTAGATTGCAAGGCCGGCGATGACTGCGCCGATCAGCAGGACGGTTATTTTCCTTCTCAGGGCAGTGAGGAATGATCTTATCTTCATATCAGTGACCGGTGACGTTGATGCTCAGGATGAGTTCCCGCCAGGCGGCATTGTTGCCGATGCTGAGGCTGGCCTGGCTGAGTTGGCCGTGCAGCGGGCTTTCCCTGAGCAAAGCCGCAGCATGGCGGATGGTCTGAGGGCTGGGATAGTCCATGCTCAGGGTGATGCCGGCGGCAACCTGGTTGTTGTGCCGGGTAAGGCCGCCGATGGATAATTTCATGCCGGCGCCATCGGCCACCCGCTGGTACTGTTGAAAACTGGTTTCCAGGGGAATGAGCCGGGTTTCCTCTCCCTCGGGAGGCCGATAGAGATTGCCGCGCAACAGCCAGCTTTGTCCCTGGATGGTGATGGCGGCGTCCGCCTGCCGGGCCAGCTGGTAGAGCCGTCCCAGGGGATAGCTTTGCCGGTAATCACCGCTGGCGCTGACACTGTAGTTTGTGCCCTGGGTCTGGCTGATGCTCACGTCTTTCAAGCCATAAGCCAGGAATACAGCCAGGCTGCTGAGCGCATGTTCCAGGGCGGCGATGTCGGTGGCTGTCCGGGTGACGCTTTTCGGCACGATGACCGTCTGGATGCCGGCGGTATCCGCGGGTTGGCGCTGTTCCTGGGTTTGCAGGAAGTTGACGAAGCTGACGGCGGCGACAAGCAGGCCGATGGCGCCGCCGCTGCACAGGATGACCTGGTTCACGCTGTACCCGGCCCTGAGCCAGGCCGGGTTGGTTTTATTGCCGTCCAGGTTGAACAACAGGTCGGTGGTTTCAACCTGGCGCCGGGCAAAGGCATGGTTGAGCTGGCCGCAACGGTGGATTTGGGAGTGCAGGGGGTTGCTTTTGATGAGGCTCAATGCCTTGTCAAATTCCAGCAGTTCTTCGCGCTCGACCAGGACGTAGGTTTCCTGGACCCGGATGTGGGCATGGTAGATGGTATGGTCGCCCGGTATGTAGATGTGATGCTCGCCGCCGGCGATATCGGTATTGATCCACTGCACCAGCTGGGCGGCAATGGAGACGCCGGGCTGGTCGTCAAAAAACATGAACCCCTCAGCCTGGGTGTAATACCTTTTTTTGCTGCGGCTGATTTGTTTTGCCGTGTAGAACGCCGGCAGCTTGCCGTCCGGCAGGGTGATGCTCTCCGCGTTGAGGCTCAGGTTAACCGGCTTGTTGTCTATCATGACAGTCTCAATCATGACTTGAATCCCGCCTCGATCAGGTAGAGTGTCTGGATGACGCGCTGCCTGCCCTGCGCGCCGCCGCCGTTGACCAGGTTGAGCGGCCAGATTGGGAGCAGGCCTGAGCGCTCGCTGGACGCGTTGGTCTCGGTGCGGGTGGTGGAGGCCAGCAGCACCGCTTCGTTGTGTTTCAGGGTAACGTCAAAGATGCTGTCTGCGCCGGAGTGCTGCGGCAACACGCCTTCGGCGCCGCCGATGCTGTAGTTCACCCGGCTGTCCACCCGGGCCTCGTTGATGACGACGTGCATGGCGATCAGGTCGTCGGTGAGGGTGGGCAGGATATTGATGGCCTGGCCGGTTTGCAGCTGGTCGATTTCCACGCTCGGGGTGGAAACAGACGTGTTGCCGGTGGTGTTGAGCTCAACGCTGATCTGTTTGACGTAGCGTTCGACGTGGTAATCTCTCAAGGTGATGAGCCGGTTGTTGTGCAGCAGCAGCTCGCGGCTGTCCTCGACCGAGACGTTGCCGATGCGCTCCAGGGCTTTCAGGATGACCTGGGAGGTGTTCCAGGGGCTGCCGTCATCGCTGAGTTGCAGGCTGAATACCTTGTCGTTGCCGCTGATGACGGGACTGCTCAGCGCCCCGCCCGCCCGGGTCTGGACGACGTTGCCGAAACCGGCGCTGATGGCGGCGTTCCTGATCACGGAAATGTCCACCTGCTGTTGCGCCAGCTGTGTGACGTCCAGGCGGATGGTGGTGATCTTGACGTTGGCCTGACGGGTAACGGCTTTCAGCCATTCCCGGTAAACGGATTCAAACAGGACCTGGCGTTGCGGGCGCGCGGTGATGATGAGCAGGTTGCCGCTGGGCGAGACGCTGTAGCACTCGCCGATTTGCAGCGGCCCGCCCCGTGCCTCGAACTTTTTTGTGGTGGTCGTCCTTATTGTTTTTACTGCGCCCGTTTCACCCTGGCGCTGCACGCTCTCGCTGGTTTGTTGTTCGGCATTGCAGGCGCCGATGCCCAGGGTGGCGCCGACCAGCTGGTAAACGTCGTTCAAGGGGGAGATGTCGCTGAACAGGCTGTTGGAGTAACTGCCGCCGGGCTCGTTGCCGACGTTCAGGTTATCGGCGCCGATGCCGATGGTGTTGTTGCCGCCGCCGTACAGGGGCACCTCGTACTTGCGGGTGACGGTGGGGGTGATGAGCAAGGTGCCTTCATGGAACTGGTAGCCGACGTTGGCTTGCAGGCTGATGGCGTCCAGGTGGTCCTCGACGGTGGTTGCCTGGGTGGTGGAATTGACCTTGGGGTTGTAGTCGTTCTTTATCGCATAGGTGATGGGGTAAGGGACGATGCGCGGCAGGGTCTGGCGCAGCCCGTCGGAGTAGGCGGCGCTGTAAGGCTGGTAGAGCCAGGCTTTTTCCTCCGACACCTCTATCCGTCCGGCCCGGGCATCGATGGCCTGCACGATTTGCTGCTCTTCGAGGATCTGGCGGTAACGTTCCCTGGCGTCGCTGATGTCCTGTTCGCGTTGCCTGATGTTTTCGCTGCACGCAGGCAGCGCCAGCGCGGCCAGCAGGCCCGCCAGCCGGCATCCGGCAACCAGGGCGCGCTGCGCGGGATGGAGAATACGGACTGTCATATCAGGGAGTACTGTTTTCATCATGGAATTCGACACCGTTGTCTTCATTGATAAGGGTCTTGATCCCGAAGCGGGTTTGCAGCAGGTCAACCAGGTCCAGGTGGCGCTCGGGCAGGGGCACGTCGATGTCCTGCGACAGCCGGTAGTCGGCATACCTGCCGGGCTCGCCGAGCTTCCAGGAAACTTCGTCGAAGCCGCACTTCAGGAAGTACTCCCGCACGGTTGAGGACAGCATCGTCCGATTCCTGAACCGGATGGAGCGGCAGCTGTTCGGGTCTTCGGCCAGAGGTATTTTGTTTCCGGCTTCCGTATGCGGCAAGCCGGCATCGAGCAATGCTGTCCCGGCGTCCGGCGCGTTGTTCCCGGCCGGCGCCGGGCCCGGTTGGCCGGGCTGTTCCCGTGACGCCGCGACCGGGGCAGGGACCGGTTGCTCGGGCTGTTCCCATGACACCGGGACGGCGGCAGCGGCCAGGGGGGCGGCGCCCAGGTCTGCGAAGGCAACGCCGGGTTCGCCGGGCTTCCTCAGCCGGAACGCGTACAACTTCCGGTCCCGGTCCAGCATGACTTGTGCGTCAGGTCCCGCCAGCCGCTCCATGGCCCTGGACAAAGGCACCGGTTCCGTCCCGAAATTATTAATGAACCTGCGCTGCGCGATGAACCCGCCGGAAGCGTCCCGGTATGCCGGACGGTAGGCATGGGGTTCCAGCATGTAACTCACGGCGCTGCCCACGGTGTTGGTTCCGTCGGGATAGACCATGCGCACCTGTACCTCAGTAACGGACAGGGCAAGCGGCTGTGCCGGGGCATTGCCGAAGGACATCCTGAAGTTATCCTGCAAGGCCTGCACCCAGGAACAGGCGCCGCACAGCAACGGCAACAGGGAGGCCAGATAAAATGGCACGAAACTTTTGTTCGTTATCCCGCGTTTCCTCACTGGATTCCCGCCTGCGCGGGAATGACGCCCCTTGTTTTTCGACAACCTGTCCATTTTCATCACCGGAAACTGAAAGTATGCGGTTGCCCTGTCAAAAGACGCTGGTACACCGCTCTCCAGGGCCTGATGTATATGTCCTCGGAGACGAACAGCCTCAGCTTGCGGCCGTAATCAAGGGTTTGTGTCGGTACCAGGCCGGCGTACGGCGCGACCAGGTCGGCGCCGCCCTCGCGCAGGGCCTGGCCCACGTCGGACTCAAAGGTCGCGCCGGAACCGCCGCTGCTGTAATCCGCCCGCGCGGTCTCGCTGGACAGCAGGGCAAACGCCGCCGCGCCGCCGAACCGGGCCAGGAAATGATAATTGGTCTTGCCTTTCAGCGCGCCTATGCCTTCGTGGTCGAGAGCCTGGCTGACGAATTTGATCTTGGAGCCGTCCGGGCGGACTATCCAGCGTACGGACAGGGCCATCCGGTTGTTGATAACGCGGTTCGGGTGCGCCGAGCCGGTTTGCAACACCTGTCCGGTGCACAAGGAACCTGCCGGTATCAATACGTGCCTCTGGGTAATGTCCATGACGTTCTGTTCAATCCGGCAGCGGTAGGGGCCGGCGTAGTCGGATATGATTTTCTGGTCCAGCTTTGCGTGCATTACCGAACCGATGGACAGTAACGCGTATTCTGTGCCTGGTGGCTGGGAAAGGTCCGATTCCGGATAGCCGGCCAGGTTGAACACACGCGGGTTTTCCTGCGCCGCGGCATCACCGGCCGCCGGCCCCCCGGGCGGGCGCTGCAAAGCCGGGTATTCAGCCCGGGATGGGGGGACGGACTTGAAGTCCGTCCCCAGGTTCGCGAAGAGGGCCGGTTGCTGTTCCGGTTCAACCTCCTGGCGCAACGCCGCCAGGATTGCCCGTTCACTTTGCAGGAACCCGCCATCCGGTTCAGGCGCGCCGTGCGGCGCCGTTTCGGGCGCGCCGGCAAAAAACTCGAAGTTGAAGTCCGCCCGTCGCGATTGGCGCACCCGAACGGTTTCGTTCTCATCCCAGGATTCAAGCGCCGATTTTGTGCCGCTCAGCAATTCCTGCAATACCTGTTCATTGTTCTGCAATACTGCGTCTGTCTTTTCGTCGATATAATCCTTTTGTTCGGACAGGTCCCGCTCCCTTTGTTTCTGCAGGCGCTGTTCCTGGCTTTTTATCTGGTCGCGGAACTCCTGTTCGGGGTTTGACAGCGCCTGTTTCCTGATCTCCCGCTGCACCTGCTCTTCTATGCGGCTGTCTGCCGGCCCTGATCGGAACAGGGATGCATACACCATCACGACGACAACGAACACCAGCCCGCCAATCAGCAGGAGCTGAAAGTTCCGGTTGTAGGTTGCCGGCTGTTCCTCAACCTGGTTTGTTTCGTTGATATTTGACGTCATGGTTTACAGGTCCCGCTGACCGCGGTGACCGCTGCGGCGGTTGATGACGATCTGCGTCTTCGCGTCGGCCTTCATGTGGATGCGGTTGAAAACGCCCGTGACGATGTAGATGCGCCTGTTTTCGTCGTAGCGGTACTCGATGAACTGCTCTTTCCCGTTGTTGTCGGCAAACAGCGACATGGCGCCTTCCAGGTTGTGGCGCACCCGGATGTAGGTGAAACGGCCGTCGTCATAAACATCGCTGACCAGGTCTTTCCCGTACGGCGCCCGCCCGCCTTTCCAGTCGTAATCGGTGAATAGTTGCGTGCGGTATTCATCCAGCGCCGCGCTCACCCTGTCGGCCGTTGCCTGTTGTTCCTCGTCCAGGCGCAGTTGCAGCGCGTCCAGTCGCTCCCGGTACAACGCCGTCTGCTCGTCGGCGCGCCGGGCAAAGCCGGAGAACGCGCCTTCCGGCAGGAATTCGCCGTCATGGGTAATGACCACGCACAGGTCGAATTTATCATCCGAACGTTCCACCATGAAATGGTAAGCGCGGTTGCTTTGGGAGACTGCGGTGACAGTGGTGCTGCTGCCTTCCTTTGTCCCCGCATCGTTCGGCTTGACGAAGATATGCCGGTTTTCGCCTTCAACGTCCCACAGGTCGCGGTTTCCCGTCACCGGCCTGGCGACCAGGACTTCCGGCAGTTCGATATGGGTGCCGTGGTGCAGCCTTGACTTGATGCGGACGAATTTGTGCTGTTCATGGTTGACGAGGCGGCACTGTTCGCCTTCGGCAATAACGTTCATCGGGAAGACCATGAGCAGTACAATCAACGCCTTGACCGGGGACGGAATTATACGTAACGTCATTCCCGCGCAGGCGGGAATCCAGTGGACAACAAAACTCCTTATAATGAATGTTTGTTTACTGGATTCCCGCCTGCGCGGGAATGACGCGGCCAACATCTGGCGCAATGACTTAACGGTACCGGATTCCCGCCTGCGCGGGAATGACGGACGTGGCGCTTTATGCGCAACAGGTGGTTCAAGCCGGGTCATCCAGAACTTTCTCCTCGATAATTTTCAGGCCGATGGGGTTTGCCATAAGCACGTTCCTGTCCCTGGACAGGGCCGACCTGGGTGTGAGACGCCAGCGTAGCGTGACGATAGCCCTCCTGGTATTCAGTACGTTGCGGTCCGCAGCCGAGCGCAGTAATTCATTGACGTATACGTTAGTCCGGTAGCTGGCGTCATCGGGATTGCCGCCGGCCAGGCGGTCCATGTCGAAGTGGTAGATGTTCCTGACTTCCACTTCCCTTATATCGCAACCTGAACAGGCCCTGATCCTGGCCGCCTTGCCTGCCGCGTCAAAACCGGAAGGAGATTTGAAATGCTGCGCCAGTGCCTGGTCCATCAGGACCAGCGCATAGCCGTAGTCGTTCCTTACGGTGGCGGGATCCTCTCGGTATCGACGAGTGACGTAGTTGCTCAACAGGTGATCGATGGTGGCCGGAAAGAAGTCTGTCTCATCCTTATGCGCGAACCGGGTGTCGATAAACCAGGTGCCGTCCGGCGCCAGCTTCACGTAAACCAGTTTTTCATTATTCTTTGCCATGACAGTCACAGCAATGCCGTAGGTCAGTGCGCAGATGAACGCCAGCAACAGCGCCAGGTTGCCGACCAGCAACCTGTTGTTGGTCACCACCAGGCCCGGGATATTGTCCGGGTTGAGGTGTGCAGTCAGCCTGTCCGGCACGGAACCGATTGTTTTTGCGGTCATTTCCATGGGGTCATCTCACCAGTCTCGTGGACAGCATGGAGGCGGCCTGGTTGATCGCCCCCGACGCACTGACGCCACCCCGGATCAGGTCGCTTACCACCCGGTCGGTCCTGAACATCGCATACACCGCAACCACCAGCAGTCCCGCATAGCTGAGCAGTTGCAGGAAATCGTCGGGGGTCAGCGTCATTATTTCACCGGCGACGATGATCGAATCGAACAGCTCGATAATGATCAAGGTGGTAAAGGCGATGTTGATCTGCGCGACGATGAAATAGGCCACGGAACCCAGCATGAAGTTGAGCCAGCTATCGAAATAGGGGCTGGCGCGTTTGAATATGAGGAATGGGATAAAGATCGGTCCCAGCACCTTGCCGAGCAACAGGCTCCACAGGCCGACCACCGAGATGATCCAGGACACGGCGAAGACGATGAACAGTACGAGGAAGAATATACCCAGGAAGATCGCGTCGCGCACACCGATGGCGAAGTTGGTGAACATGGAAAAGAACCCGGATTTCCCGGTCGCGGGCTCAAAGGTAATCCGTTCCATGATGTGGTTGATCATATCCAGCAGGAACACCCCCGTTGATTCGATGCCTGAAGCCTCCAGGTTCAGCGCCCGGTAGGTGTTCAGGTTTATATCGTCGGAGAGTACCGTGGTGATTTCCCACAACAATGCCAGTACATAATCGTACGATTGCAGCAGTGACTGGGCGATGAGGATCATCAACACGACGAAGATCACGTCCTTCACCGCCGCCGCGCCGATGGTCCACTTGATCAGGACGATGACCAGGGCAAACACGGTGAACGTGGTCCATTCAAGTTCCGAGAAACGGTACAGTTCCGTCGAGACGCTTATCAGGTCATCGGTCAACCGGCTTGCCTTATTGAAGAATTCGCCCAGGAATCCGGCAGGGTCGATCGGCGCCGCCAGGACTCGGGAAGGCAGTAACGTTACGAGTACGCTCGCTGCGAAACGCTGTGACATCATGTGTTAATCCTCGTTAAATAATCCTGTTTTTCCTGGTTTCTGCCGGGGACGGATTGAAGTCCGTCCCCTGAATTCCGGGGTCAGAGTAAAATCGCCGATGACGTTGGCAACAACGGAGCCGGTGGTGATTTTACTCTGACCCCACCTATCTATACCATCCCGCGTCAGTCTCCTTTCAGTCTCAAATCGCGCCAGCGGAACGATCGCGGCGCAGTTCTCCGGTTAACCACCCGTTCCAGTCGCCCTGCTTCGGCGCGGCGTTGGGCCTCCGCCATTGACAGCGCATGCATATAATCGTGGTTGTTATGCAGCAGGCGCTGGTTCTGGATTTTATTCATGGCCTGCAGTTCATCGATGATATGGAAGTTGGTCGTTACCGCCGTCTGCAACGCGTTCAGGTCGCTCTTGTCGCCCAGGTCGAAATTCTCTTTTGTGGTCCTGATCTTGCGGTAACGTTCCATGAGTTCCCGGTTGCCGTCACCGGCGAGTTCCAACTGGTCCCGGTAAGCCTCGTAGCGCGCCCTGTGGCGTTGCGCCTGGGTTATCCAGGGTTCAGGGTCGACACCGGCCGCCGCGAACCGGTGGCGTACCTGGTCGGCCTCCACCGGCACCCGGTAGAGTTTGTCCACCTCTGCGTCGATGGCGCTTCTGCCTGTGCTACCGCTCCTGCCTATCTTCGCTATGCGTGAGTAGGGGCTGATGCCGTATTGATTCCTGAGCACCTGGAACAGGCCGTTCCAGTCCTTGCGCGAGATCACCCGCTGCAGTCCCCTGACCTGTTGCAGGTAGTCATCGTATTGCTTCAGGGTCTGACTGAACTGCCTGTTGAGAGTGGCCAACTGTTGGCTGTTGAGGTTCACCTGTTGCAACTGGGTTTCAAAATCGCGCAATTGCTGCTGGTAGGCGATGATCTGCCGGGCGATGACGCCGGCATCGACCGTCGGGATGCCTGCGCCATGGGCCGCGCCGATAAGAAAACAGCAGAGCGCCGTTATAAGGAATATTGTTTTCACTGGATTCCTGCATTCGCAGGAATGACGAAGGGTGGGCGAGGGAACACCCTCTTGGCTGTCATACCGGGCTTGACCCGGTATCCAGTGAAATACTATCGCCGGAGGCGACTCTTTATTCTGTCCTGTCATCAACTTTCTTTCCTCCGTCCAGCGCCGCCATTGTTTTCCGGACGCCGGCTTCGAAGCCATAGCGTTCGACGTTGTCGAAATACAGCGCCTGTTCCGCCGGACTGGACGTCGACAACGCGTATTGTTCCGGTTCCACGGACAGGATGCACTTCTTCGAAACGTTCAGATCACGCTGGATCAGGTAAAACTCCCGCTTCGGGATCATCCCCCTGATGGTTTCCATTTCTCCCTCCTTCATGTTGAAAATCGATCGGTAGGCGTCCCTGTTCAACTCCGGGTCGGCGGTAAAGATGAAGGTCGAGGCGGCGCTGCGCAGCGCTTCCCAGTTTTCGATATTGCCGAGTTCGATGCCGGACTGGGTCCACATGCCGATACCGGCCAGCAACTTGCCCCAGGTGCGTACCCTGTCCAGCAGCAGGGTGCGGGTCAGTTCAGGGTTGGACAGGATATGGTGGCATTCATCTACGTCGAGCCATTTCGGACAGGTCCGTATTTCCGGATTTTCATAGAATTGCAGAACCCGGTAGGCTATCTCCGCCATCACCAGCGGTTTGGTGACGGTGTCGTCCCTGATGCCTGCCAGGTTGTAGACGGCCACCTTCCTGTCCATGGAACCGATGGCGTCCTGCTGCGCGTCGAACAGCCAGGCGTATGAGCCGGTCCCGACAAACCGCGCCAGTTTCCGTTGTATGGGAGCAGGACAGTGTTTCACGAGTGCGGTCAGGGTCTGAAGATGGGGCGGCAGCCTGAGAACCTGCCGTATGGCCCGATCCAGGGCAAGCTGGTCGGCGCCGGTCAGCCGCTGCAGATCCCCGGAGTCATTAGTGACGATCATGGCCATGAGCTGTTGATTCAGGTGCGCAATAAACCGGGTGTCATCAGGGCCGCTTGCCTGGGAGAAAAAATTGAAGCCGCGTTCCCGCGCGCCGCCGAAACGCACGATGCCGGCATCGGCGCCGAATGCATGGGCAATGGGTTCGGAACCCGGGTCGATGTCTATGGCCCGGTAAAAGCCGTCGTACTTGGGCCAGTGGATACCCGTGCAGGTACGCAGGAACGATTTGCCGCTGCGTACCGGTCCCACACCAATCAAAAAGCCGCGTCCGCCGGCGAACGGCGAGAAATAATACGGTGAATCGTCGCCGGACAGGAAGATATATTGCGCCTCTTCGTTCCCCAGGTCTTCAACGGTTTTTGTGCCCTGGGCGGATTTGTAGAACAGCGCAAGAGTGGAGAACTGCGAGGTGTTCAGCGGAATGTCCCGGAAGAACCGGCCGCGGTGGTCGGCACAGGGCTGCAGGTCGAAGAAAACATCTACCTGGGCCACCGTCTCCCACAATATACTGAACTGGTTCTGCTGCAATGAGGATTGCAGCCGCTCCGTAGTCTTTTCCAGCTCCTTCACGTCGGTATCGAAGACCACGGCGTGGGTGGAGACAAGTCCCAGGTTGTCCTCGAGGGAAGCCGCTTCGTCCAGTTCCTGGAACTTCCGTATCAGCGACGGGCGGAACACCTGCATGTCCCGGTCTTTTTCCGCGCCTTCATCCAGTCCCTTGATAAAGTCCGAAAAGCTGAGCGTCTCCCGTTCCAGTTCCTTCTTGCGATTGAAGAAGAACAACGTTCTCGAGGCTTCACTCATGCCCTTGTAACGGGTGGTGAGCACATAGTTGCCCGGTGTCTTGATTGGCCCCCTGGCGAACAGTCCCGGTGTAAACCGGTCGAAGTTGAACTGTTTCACCGACAGGACGCGGGCGTAGGTATTGTTGCGGTTCTGCAGCCGCAATATGTCCGTGCCGTTCATGGTGACCGGCGTGACCTGCCCGTCGGACAGGTCGGTATCGATAGCCTGCGGACAGTGCAGGCCGGAATCGAGATATTTCACTTCCAGGGTCGCCAGAAATTTCATCATCCGGAAGGTTTCATCAAGGTCAAGTTGCCGGGTCCGGAACAGGCCGCTGCAGTAATTGACGATATCCCGGATCCGGGCTTCCAGCGCCGGAGCCAGCTTTTCCAGGGCGCTGTGCGAGGCGCTGCGTGCAGGCCCGTACGTGATGAAGCGCCTGATATGATCTCTGGACTCTTCACTGTGCAGGCACCTGGGCAGGTGGCGCAGAAACAGCGCCAGGCTGGACTGGGCCCGGCGTTCCGGATACATCTCCACGAACAGTACGCAGCGAGCGCCGGCCAGGCGCATCTGGTTCAGGTATCTTTCCCGGTAGCGGTTCAGCGCGTTGCACACCGGGTTAGCGCGCGGGGCGAATTGCACCTTCAGATCGCGGTAATGGACGTAATACTGCTGCAGTACAACGGACTGGGGCAGGATATTCAGCAGGTTCCTGATGACAATGGAGAATGCCTCCATGTCCGTCTGCGACATCCCGTCCGGGTCGATGCCGTCTATTTCGATGGCCCCCACCAGGGAGCCTGTATACGAAAGCACAAACCCGTTACAGGGTCTGAACGCGCCGTGATAATTGTTGACGGGTTCTCCGTTCATCTAATCCATGCCTTTCGCTATCCGTAAAGGTGGTGGTTCTGACACCGCCGCTACGCCACCCGGCGCCCGACGGCATCCTGTAAGGATATATTCTATGCTGTAAAATCAGAAGGTCAAGACTTTTTTAAATTTTTTTATGTCCCCCATTCATGGCGCACATCCTGCAAGACATCTGCTTCGGGATTTGGGGTATGCTACAATCACTTCCTGAGGAAACTATTATTCTTTCAACCTGATATTGCCGCATAACCGTCATTCCCGCAACAGCGGGAATCCAGTAGATAACATAACTCCTTATAAGGAAGGTTTGCTTACTGGATTCCCGTCTTCACGGGAATGACGGTTATCCGTTTGCACAACTGCTATGTTACTGTTCATTTCCGGTTTGATACTGTTTTTTGCCGCACATTCCATTTCCATCGTCAACGTGGGCTGGCGCGACGCCATGGCCGAGCGGTTGGGGACTGCCGCCTGGAGAACCCTGTACAGTCTGGTATCCCTGGCGGGTCTGGTCCTGCTGATATGGGGTTACGGATTGACAAGGAGCGACCCCGTTATCCTGTACACGCCGCCTGCCTGGTTGTTCTACGTCAACTTTCTGCTGATGCTGTTCGTGTTTCCGCTGTTCATGGCCAGCCTGCTGCCGGGCCGGATCAAGACCGCGGTGAAACACCCGGTTTTCGCCTCCGTCAAGATCTGGGCTTTTGCCCATTTGCTGACCAACGGCGCCCTTGCCGACGTGTTGCTGTTCGGCTGTTTCCTGGCCTGGGCGGTAATCGGTCGCATCTCCATGAGACATCGAAAAAATCGCCCCGCGCCCGGCTTTCCGGAAAGCCCCGTGAACGATCTTCTCGCCGTAGTGTTTGGCCTGTTGCTTTACCTGGCGTTCATCATGGCGCTGCACGACTGGCTGATTGGTGTTGAGGTGATGTGACAAGGGGCCGGTCGAGCGTACACGGCTTGAGAGGTTGGGTTAATTTGTAAGTGATATGTTACTGTAACATTACCGATACTGTTTTTTTGCCGTACATCCCATCTCCATCGTCAATATATTAGAGTTAAATCTCCTTCATGACTTGTCACGTTATATTTTCACCTAACTGGGTTGATAGTTCTCAACTAGAAAGAGATATACAAAAATATTGTAATCCTCATGAATGTCAGGAGTCTGATATTCGGTTCACTTTTCCTTCTCAATGCGCAATTATGATTGATGCGGCCTTAAAACTACTTTCATTATTCAATCAACTCGATTATTGCCATAAGTCAATAACTCTAGATTTCCAAGGAGGCGAATCTGGGGTGATGGGATACCTTGACAGGATTGGGTTTTTTAATAATTTATCCCAGAGAATAAAAGTCCTACCGAATCGTCCTCTCTTCTCAAAAGCTGAGTTTTATGAAGGAACAAATCCTAACTTAGTTGAAATTGCAAGAATTCATCATAAAAGTAGAGATAAATCTTTGCTAACCAAATTGACTGATGCTTTGATGATAGCTTGTGGTACTCGGAAAGATGCTGAAGAACTTAAAGGTGCTGCTTGGACCATCTTTGCAGAACTCATAGACAATGTTTTCTCGCACAGTAAAACAGAACTTGATGGATATGCAGCACTTCAAATATATCGTGAAGGTAAAATGCTACAAGTTGCTGTCTCTGATAGTGGTTTAGGTATTATGCAAACTTTACGTCCGGCGCTAAAAAATGAAGCTCCTAAACTTGTGCGCCTTTCGGATGTCGATCTACTTGTTGAAATTTTTCGCCTAGGGATTTCTCGGCATGGAATGGATAGAGGATGTGGCCTTAAATATAGTGCAGCAAAAGCAATAAAATATAACGCAGAGCTTGATGTCAGACTCCCCAATGATCGAGTTTTGCTAATTCCGGGTTATAAGGGTTATAAACCTAATACTGCTCATTGTTATAGTGAACTACCTTTACTGTGGGGGACTCACCTCTGTTTCAAATTTAAATTTGACAACTCTGGTTAATTCTGCTTCAATAGGTTCAATGAACGAGAATTCTGTCTCAATTCGATTGCGTCAATTTATGTGTGGTGATGAAGGTTGGGGACGTGCCCAAGGGCGTGGGACTTACCACAAGCTTATAGAATACATTGAGCAGAACCCAGGTGTAATGAGTTTCAGAATTAGTCTTGAAGAAGTAAATCGTGTTGATATTTCATTCTCGTCCGAAACAATTATTGAGATTGCACGACGATATCGAGGTCATAAAGGATTCTGTTTTATCGATCTAAATGATTCGGATATGTTAGAGAACTGGGAAGCTGCGGCAGAACGTAAGAAGCAACCCCTTATGGTATGGACAAATAATAACTGGAGGCTAATTGGACCTAAACCCAGTCCGGGGAATATAAAAGCTTTTGAGTTTGCGCTCAAAAAGCCAAAGACGCGGGCTGCGGATTTTGTTGCTGCAAGCACAGATGTGTCAATAACAAATGCCAGTACAAAGTTCAA
This sequence comes from Gammaproteobacteria bacterium, assembly GCA_965204045.1. Taxonomy (GTDB): domain Bacteria; phylum Pseudomonadota; class Gammaproteobacteria; order Eutrophobiales; family Eutrophobiaceae; genus JAAXHV01. The sequence goes on along the minus strand of CBDBDW010000002.1, from coordinate 342,137 downwards.
ACAACTATGGGAGGGTGGCTTCCTGTTACGACGCGAAGAAACATCTGGCTCTGGAGGAGTTGAATTTTTATACCACAGGATAAGTTAAATTTTTTACATACCCGTTCAATGGGTTCAATGAACGAGAATTGAGGTCAATTATTATGAGTAAGCATAAAGTGATTTTCTACCCGGTAGGTAACGGTGATACAAGTCAAATTATTTTGGCAAACGGCAAACGCCTTTTGTTTGATTTTCGACACCTAAATCAAGGGGAGAACGATGCTTCACCCTATATTGATTTGAAAAAAAGATTAAGAGAGGAGTTGGATGAGGATGGACGTGACCATTTTGATGTGGTCGCATTCACACATGGAGACCAGGATCATATCGCTCACAGCACGGAGTTTTTTGAGTTGCAGCATGCTAAAAAATATCAAGGTGATGGACGGATTAAGATTAATGAACTTTGGGTGCCTGCGGCGATGATTTTAGAAACCGCCAAGAGTGATCAGCAAAGTAATGAATTCGTGATCTGGCGCCAAGAAGCCAGGCATCGACTAATTAAAGGCGAAGGAATCCAGGTGTTTTCGAAACCTGATAAATTGAAAGATTGGCTAGAAGATCAAGGTATATCATTGGAATCCAGACTCCATTTAATTACAGATGCAGGGTCTCTGGCAAAAGGATTTTCATTGACTGTTGACGAGGTGGAGTTCTTTTGTCATTCCCCATTTATTAAGCACTGTGATGAAGGAGATGACTTGAGGAATTCAGCAGCATTAATTTTTCAAGTACGTTTCGTAGTAAATGGTACGCGGACTGATTATTTCGCGATCGGGGATTCGGATTACGAGGTGCTGGAAGACATCGTTGATATTTCCAGGGCTCACAGTAATGATGACCGCCTGGATTGGGACCTCTTTAATATTCCACATCACTGCAGCTATCGTGCTCTTGCTCCTGAAAAAGGGGATAAGGAAACGACCCCTACTGAGAAAGTGGAGCAGTTATTGTTACATGGCAGGTCAGATGCATATATGGTTAGTTCAAGTGAGCCTATTAAGGATACAGATGAGGCATATAAACAAGAACAACCACCCCATATTCAGGCGAAAAAGGCTTATGTTCGATATCTAAAAAAAGTGAAGGGCCGGAAACTATTAGTAACTATGGAAGAGCCAACTGCCAAAAATCCAGAGCCCATCATTTTTGAGATAACTGGGAGTGGTTGCCGACTGTTAGCAAAAACAATTACAGGCGCTGCAACGATGATTATGTCAAGACCAAATAGAGTTGGATAAATGCCTAAGACTTACATCAAATATGGAGAGCCGCTAAAGAGCAAACGCTACGATGAATTAACAATTGATGCTGCGAAACAGGCATATCGTGCTGTCCGGACCCATCAGGATTTTAAGTTGATGGAGTTGAGATATTTAAGCGAAGATGAGAATTACTCAGAAATAGTCGTGGTTGACTGTACCACTGATGGAATACCTTCGAAGAATAAGGTAGGAATAAAATATCGAGAACGATTAGGATTACGATTTTTTCAAAATTCCGATAAATTGCCGGAAGTTAGAGCCTTACGTTCTAACTTTCCGTTGACATTCCATCAGCATGATGTGCCATCAAGTGAACCTCTATCTCTTTGCCTGTATGTTGAACAATGGTCAACTGTTGAACGCACCTGGACTGCACAAAAACATCTTAGCCAGATCCAATGGTGGTTGGAAAAGATGTCTTGTGGCAAATTACATGCCGATGATCAATCTCTGGAACCTTTCTTTTTTGATAGTCGGCACACTCTCATATTACCCACTGATTTTGATGACAAGATAGAAAAAGATGAGTGGTCATTCGTTGTTGAACCTCGTCCATTAACTGATGAGGATTTCCGTATTTTAGTGGGACGATTTGAAAAGAATGATGGCACCGTCAAAACAAACGAATTAACATTTTCGTATCTCGTAATCTCACTACCCCCCCTTACCCATGGTCGTATAGAGCGCACACCAAGTACTCTTGGAGAGCTGCATGATCAATTTGCAGGCCGGGGAGTTAATTTCTCAGATAAGTTATTTGAACAAATACAAACTAAAGCAGCAGCTAGTGGGATTAAAATAAAAAAGGGTTATACGTTCTTAGTGTTACAGATTCCATTAACTCGCAGGGAAAGCTCGGACATAGCGGACATAGAGACGATTCAACATAAAGGATTTGTTATACATGAAGACCTTGGAACAATTGGCGTAACAGGAGGAATATTATTTAAAGCTCCAGATAGTAACTGGGCTGTTCCCCTAGTCGGTGACAATACAAACGAAACACTCCAATGGCGTGATATAACGATAGAGCCACTTGAGATAGCATGTCCATTCACAAGAAAATCGGCTAGAAGGGCGTCGGGAATTGCATCAGAAGGACCAGTCGGTGTATTAGCCGGTGTCGGTGCACTTGGAAGTTCAATAGTAAATTTATGGTACCGTGAAGGCTGGGGAACTTGGAAGCTCATTGATAACGATATATTAAAACCACATAATCTCGCACGACATTTAGCGTTAGAACCACATGTAGGTTCTTATAAAGTAAACGCTGTAAAATTTATTGAAAATTGTATTTATCCACATGAAGTACAGGCAGATCAGCCCATTGCTGACAATGTAATTAATTTTTCCAATACTGAAGTATGTAATGCCGTAGACTCTGCCGAGCTTGTTGTGGATGTCACAACAACGCTTGAAGTACCTCGCGCCCTATCTACGCGAGAGAGTATTAAACGAACAGCCTCGGTTTTCATTACACCCTCTGGTAAGGATGCCGTGTTGTTACTTGAAGATTCCAAGAGGAACACTATGTTAGATGTACTTGAAGCACAGTACTATCGTTCGGTAATCGCTAATACATGGGGTAAAAATCATCTAAAAAATGATTATGGAAGATATTGGGTCGGTGCTGGATGTCGCGATATATCAGCAATAATTGCGACCGATTTAATACATTTGCATGCGGCTAATATTGCTCGGCAAATCCGTCTAAAGTTTGAAAACACTACTTCTAGCATTGTAATTTGGCGTAGTGATCCCGAGAGCGGCAGAATGGATGTCGAAAATATCAAAATTGATGCACCCATCTCGATAGATCTTAATAGACTAACAATCATTTGGGACGAAGGCGTTCGGAAAAAAGTACGCGAGCTTCGCAGCAAAAAACTACCTGATGAAACAGGCGGTATCATCCTCGGCTATTTCGACCTCAAATTAAGGCGAGTATATGTTGTAGATGTTTTACCGCCCCCAAAGGACAGCCAAGGTGATCAAAAAGGTTTTACAAGGGGGATAGCGGGGCTTGAGAAAGCTTTACAATCTGTTAGTGACCTGACAGCTGATATGGTTGGTTATATCGGTGAGTGGCATAGCCATCCTCCAGGGGTTACGACTAATCCTAGCACCCAAGATGGCGTTTTTTTAGGTGGTGTGGCGTCCTTTGTGGTGCGAGCGTCGATGACATTTGGCTCTGGAGCTAAGCAGGGATGGCCTGCCAGGTTTGATGTTGATCGTGGGTGATGAAGACGAGCGATGGCTTCTAGCAGAACAAAAAGGATAATCTTTAGTGGATAAGCAGCTAAAAATTGGGTTGGCTTTATCTGGTGGTGGTGTTCGTGCAATGGCCTATCATTGTGGAGTTCTTCGATGGTTAGCCGAACATAACCAGATAGAGAACATTACTCATGTTTCATCTGTTTCAGGAGGTAGCCTATTTACTGGTCTGCTTTTCATACTGAATAAGAGGCGTTGGCCATCTTCCGGTGAGTATTTGAAAATTATTCTCCCTCAGATAAAAAAAATTCTGCAAAAAATGGATCTCCAACGTAATGCTATAAAAAGACTACTCTTTCCTAGTGTATTGTCCCATAAATAAATGGTATAATAAGCATGAACCCATTACCCGGAGAAAAGTTCATGCCACGTCGCGCTACCCCCATTGTACTCAACCAGGATGAAAAAAGTCAGTTACTCCGCCTGGCACAATCACGCTCCTTGCCCCATGGCCTAGTCCAACGCGCCCAGATTGTCCTCGCCTGTGCCGAGGGCGAACCCGGCAGCGCTATCGCCGCACGCCTGCGGTTGAATAAAAACACCGTCGCCAAATGGCGCAAACGCTACCTCGAGCAGGGCCTTGAAGGACTGCACGACGAACTCCGTGCCGGGCGCCCGCGCAGCCACGACGATGAACGTGTGGCCGAGGTCATCAATACCGCCTTGCAATCGACACCGGCCGATGGGACGCACTGGACGTTGCGCACCATGGCCGAGCACACCGGGGTCTCAAAGAGTACCGTGCAGCGCTGGTTCAACCTGTTCGGCGTGCAACCTCAGCGACAACGGACCTTCAAGCTGTCCAACGACCCGTTCTTCATCGAGAAGGTACGCGATATCGTCGGTTTATACCTGAACCCGCCGGACCACGCGGTGGTCCTGTGTGTCGATGAGAAGACCCAGATCCAGGCACTGGAACGCACGCAACCCTTGTTACCCCTGGGACTGGGCTATGTCGAGGGGGTGACGCACGACTATATCCGGCACGGCACCACCACCTTGTTTGCCGCCTTGGACGTGGCCACCGGCGCCGTCTTGAGCCGCTGTACACGCCGTCACCGGCATCAGGAATTCCTGGCCTTCCTGCGGCATATCGACAAAAACGTCCCTGCCGACCTGGATGTGCACCTGATCGTCGACAATTATGTCACCCATAAACATGCCAAGGTGAAGGCCTGGCTGGCAAAACGGCCCCGTTACCATGTGCACTATACCCCTACCTATGCTTCGTGGTTGAACCAGGTGGAACGCTGGTTTGGTCTCATCACGCAAAAGGCCATACGGCGCGGTTCGTTCTCCTCAGTGAAGCAACTCGTCGACAAGATCAAGCAGTTTGTGGACAACTACAACGCCAAAACTCGGCCTTTCGTTTGGACGGCGACCGCCGAGTCCATTCTGAACAAGGTAGAAAGATTATGCACAGTTATTTCTGGGACGGCACACTAGTAATTGGCGTTTCATGCTTTCCCGGGCTAACGTGCTCGCACAAACAATTGAACATGATTGGGGAGTAATAGGCAATTTAAGTGACCTCCCCGCAAATCCTCTCTGGTCTGTGAATGGAACTACTGCAGAAAATGGACGCCGGTTTAGATTTAAACGATCGAAATGCGGCGATTATGAACTGGGTTATGCGGATTCTGCCAATTTCAGGATTGCTGACGCCATGGCGGTTTCTGCTGCTTTTCCAGTAGGAATTGGACCTTTTGTCATCAATACTACAGATTTTAAATGGCGAAAACGAGGCGGATGGAATGCGGACATTAGTACTGAAAAATTTGTGACGTTGCCATATTTAAAGCTTCATCTTTATGATGGGGGGGTTTATGACAACCTTGGAATTGAACCTCTATTTGATGTAGGTCAGCAACGTTATAAAGGAGAAATAAATTTTGTAGTGGTTTCTGATGCAGGCAAGCCCTTGGTGCGCTCTTCTCCTGGTTGGAAATTGAGCCCATTCCGCGCAAAGAGAATTGCAGATATTGCATTGGATCAAACTCGTTCACTCCGAGTACGATCATTTGCAAATTATATTATTGCGAATAAATCAACAGGATTATATTTGCAGTTGGGTTCGAATCCATTAGACCGAATCAGAAAATATGCTGGTGAGAATGAATTAATGGCAAATCAATTACTTGATGAGAAGTGGTTGTCAAATGACGATATAGATTTGGCAAAATACTACCGTACAGATCTTCGCAAATTAACCGCTCGAAACTTTGACATTTTGGAACAACATGGGTATGAAACAGCACGATGGAACGATTTGATGTTCTTATAAGAGTGTGTGCTTCATAGACATCCTGCCCACTTCGATTGCACTAGGCCCATACGAGATTTGTCTAGTTGCGGCCGAGGGTATGGGAGGCTGTGGCGTGCGGTATTTAAACGGGTGTCGCGATGATGGATACGGGCGTAGGTCTGATGCACTACATGGGTTACCCCGCGTGGTTGTCTATGCGGTCTAATCCCGTAGTATATGGGTCACTGCCTAGGGGAATTTCCGGAGGGTATATGTTGGGATGAGGAAGGCTTTATGATTGGGGACATGCTAGAGAGGTTTGAACGGTTGGTCAGCGGGAACGTGGTTGCGGCAGTCGACAGACTCGATCTGCCTGACCGTACAGAACGTTCTTTGCCGATACCAGGGGCATACCGAGTAGGGTCGCCTGGGCGTTGGTTGACCAGCGATGCGAAGCTAGGCGGACACGTTTGGCGACACCAAGCCAAGGCGATGGAGATCGCTGCCGAGGGACGGAACCTCGTCATTTCAACGGGAACCGCGTCCGGTAAGTCTTTGGTATTCCAGTCAGCCGCTTTCCGGGCGCTAGATAGAGACGTTGAAGCAACGGTTATCGTCTTCTATCCGTTGAAGGCGCTCTCCAATGACCAACTGCTGTCTTGGCGACATGCGGCGGTTCTAGCTGGGTTTCGGGAGGAGGACATTCTAAAGGTTGACGGCGACATCCCCCGTCCGATGCGGTCGAAGCTTTTAGAAAGGGCCCGGGTAATGCTGATGACACCTGATGTTTGCCAGGCATGGCTGCTGAATGAGATCTCGAACCCGGTGCACCGGACGTTCCTAATGCGAGTTCGGTTGGTTGTGATCGATGAGGCGCACGTGCTTGAGGGGGTATTCGGGAGCAACTTCGCATATCTGTTTCGACGACTCTGCATTTTGCGATTCCTAGTGCAGGAGGCAAATCAACGCTCGGAATTGCAGGTGATAGCGGCGAGCGCCACTATCTCGACACCGGAGGTGCATCTGAACGCGTTAACTGGGTTGGAGTTCGAGATGATCGGCGATGAAGACGACGGCGCGCCGAGGCATAGGCGCTCAATCCTGCACGTTGCAGCAGCCAATTGGCAGGAGGCAGTCGTCGCGGAAGCGATACATAAGGAGTTGGTCATAGAATCGACGGACGGGGTTTTCATTACGTTCGTCGACTCCCGGCAGGGCGCGGAACGGCTGGCTGTGCAGACTGGTGCTGATAACTTGGTGAAGCCTTATCGGAGCGGATACGAAGCTGAAGACAGGTCGAAGATCGAAAGGGCGTTGAAAGGAGGTCAGCTACGGGGAGTCGTTTCGACGTCCGCACTTGAGCTTGGTATCGACATCCCACACTTCGAGGTTGGCTTGAACATCGGTGTTCCGGTGACACGGAAGTCGTTCCGACAGCGGTTGGGGCGCGTGGGACGTCAGCGCGCCGGAGCTTTCGCCGTCATTGCCGAGCCCTATGCGTTCAAGCGATTTGGAAGCACATTGGGTGAGTATTTCGATAGGTCAGTGGAGCCTTCGTATCTCTATTTGGGGAATCGGTTCATGCAGTTTGCCCACGCGCGGTGTCTGGCTGAGGAGCTTGAGATGCTGGGCGTCGCAGGCCGGAAAGCCCTTCCAAAGGGGATCATTTGGCCGGATGGCTTCGCGGAGGTGTTCGACTTCGCGTACACGGGTGGTCCGGCGGCTAGGCCGCGGGAGTTCGACCAGATCAATCGAATCGGCGGTGACCAACCACACTTCAACTATCCTTTGCGGAACATTCCGGAGGATGCATACAAGGTGATCCACAGTCGTGGCGGGCCGACCGGGCCAGTACATGTAGCTAGCCTCACGGTACAGCAGGCAATACGCGAGGCATTTCCGGGTGCCATTTATCTCCATATGGCAAAAGGGTGGCGCGTCCACGAGTGGCGTAGCACGACATTCGATCGAGCGATTCGGGTTAGTCCGACGAAGTCTCCAATCCTGCCGCAGCCGATAATTCGAACCTTCGTGAATTTCGGACTTGATCGGGATGGAATTGTCGATAGTAGGTTTAGGCAGGGGGACCGAGGATTTCTCGCGGAGTGTCGGCTACAGGTCAACGAAAGAGTGGAGGGGTATCGGGAAGGGGCTGAGCGCAAGCTCTACAAGGATCTGCGGCAGAAAAAGCCAGGGATGACGCCAAAGACTCGCGACTTTCGGACTACTGGTGTCGTCATGCGTATTGATGAGGAATGGTTCCGAGAGCCGGGGGTTAAACAACGGATTGCCGACGGCCTTCGGGATCTGATGCTGAGGGAATACAGCATTTCAACCCAAGACATCGCTGCAGCTGCGACAAACATCTCGCTGATCCGAGAAGGGCAGCGAGAGCCGGTTACTGACACGTTAGTATTGTTCGACGCGACGCATGGATCGTTGCGGTTGACCGAACCGGCGTACCTACGGCTGGAGCACCTGTTAGGTCAGCTTGAGCAATCGGTTCGGATGGCACCACCCGACGACAACTTGGTTTCGACTGAGGCCGTAGATGGCCTCAGAGCTTGGTTCAGCAGTCTTGGGCCGGAGCAATCTACAGTCGTCGAGTACAATGGGGTGGTTGAAAGTGCCGGCTGGGTTCAGGTATACGATGTTGGTAGCATCGTTGCACGTCGCGACAGTCAAGGGATCCTCCACGACATTGAAGTGACTGGTCACGAGTTCGTGGTGCTCGACGGTAAGGTACAGCTGTTCTACCTGTACGATACCGGAAAGCCCATGAAGGCGATGACGGCGGCGGAATCGATCGAGGCTGTCGGCGACGAATGGAGCGTCGTCTATCTCAACAGCGAAACGATGGATAAGAAGGAGACGCTTGACGACGATGTGTGAGGATCGTTGATTCGTTCGGCAACTTTGGCCCCCTCCCGTTTTAGGAATTTCTTAGCTGTGGATGCGGTATTTCACCTAAATCTGTTCACTCATCGAGTTATCTGCATCTGACAATCCTATGGGCAAGCGCTTATTATTCGATCTATTATAACTTTCATTTTTACAGATGAAATGGCGTTATACGGTTTGTGATGCTCCACCAAAATACCGGATAAGCGACAATCCATCTCAGCATCCTCAGTGTTGTTTTCAATTTCTCTGATATTTCCAATATAAATAAGCGGGCCTCCACTAATGCCCTTTGGTTTTAATGAATTAATTTTCTTTCCATCAAAACTGGTAGAGTATTTTGAATTATAATCTAGAAAAATGTGGCTTCGGTTTGACACGTTAAGTTTATGGGAGAGTTCTGGAATTTCTTTATTTATTGAAGTAAATCTAAAGTACCTCGGTCTAATCGACTTTTTCTTATTATCTATTTTCCTGTTTTTTGTATTTGGATATCCCAACACCAGATAAAGAGATGTTTGTTCCTCTTTATATCCTGAGATATCACTTTGCACATCAGCATATTTAACATTACCTAATTTCACTAACATATCGTCTGATAATTCTATCCAGCCAAAATCAAAGTGATCACAATTCCGGTCATCATTAGGTTTCGTAGTTACATGGGCATTCCCTTCTAACATTACTAACTCTTTTTCACCTGCTATATAGAGACAAGATTTAGCATTTTTATCAATAACATGCGCAGCTGTGACAAGATATTTTTTTTCAGCAACATGCAGCAACGTTCCTGTTGCGATATGCATAGGGTTTTCGTTTACGGTAGAGATATAAATTGGTCGTACAGAAGAAATATATTTATTTGTTCCTGCCTCGGACCACTGGCTGATTTTTGTTTGTATATCATCCCGTAGAGATTGTGTTTTTTTAGCCATATTGGGTCAATCATTATTGGTGTTTTCCGTAAGACAGGTTAACACTAGAGGGACAGGGTTCGATTCTCTGGCACTCCACTTAATTAGCAGTTATAAATCTATATCTGCGTGTTCAGATAATTTTTTCTTGAGGAGTCCTGTTGCAACGGCCTTTAATATTTCAAGAGTTGCATTACCACCTGTTTCAGCCACCGCCTCTTTAGTTTCCTCCCATATCCCCTTATCACGAATGGACTCGATAAAATCATGGCCTTGAGAAGTCAAACGATAGAGATCATCATTATCTTCGACCAAGTATCCATCGTCATATAGAAGTTGAATATGGTAATATTTTTTTACTGCTTCATCAGACATTCCATATGTTTGAGGAAAAAATATTGACCAGCTATCAGCGTTTTCGAATTCAAAAAGTAACTCTCTAAGATAATCATTATCTCTTTTCATTTTTATACCTCATTAATCAATTATATTGCTGATCCTTTTCGACAGAGCACATAATATTCCTGAAAAAAAATGGCCCCGAAGGGCCAGAAAACGTAGATCGTTTTGTTCATTCCAAGTCAACAAAACTCATTAATTTCCTGCTCACTTTCTGTAAATATTTTCCAAATAAATAAGGGATTTACTAACTTAAATGTAAATCGGGGAAGGCTTAGATTGTTTTTTAGACAACAAAATATAAAGATAATAGGGTTTCTCGCCTTCCTTTCCACCACCTCCACTTACTAAATTTTCGATTCCTTTGCAATACCATGTCCAATCAGTAAGCCTTTTTTCTGCTTCCCTGACCTGTTTTATAGAAGAAGTTTTCCATAGCACAACCATTTTGTTCCAACTCGGATCATTCAAGTAATGTTGTTTTGCTCTAATCTCCGGGTTGTTTGTTATGCCGATCTTCATGTATACCCACCATTTTGCAAAGCCAGTAACACGCCTGCGCAGTTGTGTTTCTAAATGACTTAAATACCCTGTATTGTACTTATAGCAAACCTCGATCATGCTTCTTGATCCTGGCCATGGCCAATGGTCACAAAGTTTAACACTGAAGGAAATTTTATTGAGAAATATAATCCACCGGGTTGATAAATATGAATGATACGATTAAGCAAATAGTAAAGATATTGGAAGCAAGAATAGACAATCAATTCGAATTAATGCGGATTGATTTCGACTGTTTTTTCGATGGAACGGCGGAGAAGCCAGGCATCTTAAAAAGACTGGATTAGCTGGAAGAAATAGTAGAGTTATTGAAGACTATCCGGTTGTGATCTTTGGCTATAATCACCTCATAATAAGATTTTATTAAATAAAAACTAGTGGAAACATAAGGTTACAAATCAAGTTATAGTCCCCTTTCAAGAACAACAAAATAATTTCGACCCATTTCGTGTGCACGGAAAAAGCAAATACCTCTATAGAAGAACTGCATTGAACGTAGTTTCAGAGCATCGGAGGTTTCAGTTCAAACGTAAACGGCCCGAGCGAGCAGGTCTGTTCAATTTTCAGGTGAGAACGCCCGCTTGTTGAAGATGTCGTTTTCAACAGAAACGAGGTTTAACAGCCACGCATCGGATGTACGGGATTCACCAAGGCAATATTCTCCAGCCCGCCAGGTATCGCGGCACTCGGCACAAGCAGTAGCGCCGAGGTTGTTGCCTAGAGCCAGCGGGTATCTAGCGCCTGGGTATAGATAATCGTTCCAGCCTGCCGACAAGTCTTCAATATTTCCAGGACACCCATATCACTTTAGTGGGTGTCCTGGAATTGTTCCTACTGGGTCATGATCGAAAAACCGGCGGAGTTAACGTCGGTGTCCCTGTCTTTGCGTATGCAATGTGCGACCTGACCCCATTTGTACCACTCCTCATAGATTGCGTATTTCACTGAATCCTGCCACCCGTTTCACGTGAAGGCTGCCACCTAGAACGGGACAAAGCCACTCTCCGGTCACTTCGGGCATTACTTAAACAAGAACAAGACAACAGAAACACCTCCACTGAACGGGAGTTCGGAGAATAATCTTACAGCCGTTTCCCGCCTGTATGAACAAGGATTTACGGAACAATATAAAAACACCGCTTTGAATATTTCAACCCATTGCCATCAAAACCGGAACCAAAAAATCAACACAAACAATAAATTATCAAGCCAAGACAAATCGATCACAAATTACGAATACACATCAAAGTAAAGCAGACAGTCGGCGAAATTTTGCCCGATTAAGTGTTTTACGCTTCAGGTCATGTTCCCAGAACCGTATGACCTTCCAACCTTTGGCGCGTAATTCTTTGTTGATTTTTCGGTCTCGTTTAACGTTTTTCCCGATTTTTCCTTCCCAGTAATCTTTGTTTGATGAAGGCATGCGGCAATGTTTCGGGCAGCCATGCCAGAAACAACCATCTATAAATGCAGCGACCCTGTTCTTAGGGAAAACGAAATCCGGCTTGCCGACGAGGGGATAATTTCTCCGCCATCCGGTAATACTAAGGTTATTTAATATTTCAATAAATTTCAGTTCGGTCGATTTATTCTGCTTGGAACGAACCTGTCCCATTATCCATGAGCGTTTTTCCTTTTCGAAAGTATCAGCCATTTAGTAATTTTTGCCGTCGAAACAGCAGGCTTTTATAGAAAATCACTCAAATCCGGTATCTTCTAATCAATAATCTCTACCCATGAATTATCGAATTTAAGTTCTTCTAAAACACTGTCTTTGTCCAAGGGCGCAGGTTCTTTGATCCTTATAGACAGACGTTTATCGGGAACATTTTCAATAATCGTTAATTGCGACCCATGCGGTTGCCACGTAAACTTATGAAAGCCGGATTTTGTTTCCCGTCCTTCAAGATTGCCTTTCTTGTTCCATTTCCAGGTATACATACCCAAGTCATACATGATTGTGTCGAATTCAAAGACCGACAATTCAAGAAGCCCTTGTCCTTTTATCAATACCACCGTCCTGAGGTGCTTGTAATTTCTTTTGATTGCTGCAACACGTTCGTTAAATATTTCCAAAACCTTATCGCCAAGTTCGCGAGGAGGCCGCTTGGCAACCTGTGTGTCTCCATAAGAGAAGACCGGTGAATTTCGTCCTGAGATAAGTCTTATCTTGTCTACATTGAATGGTTTTTTATTCTTGATCGTTTTTGCTCCCCAGGCAGTCTGTTCAAAAACAATATCATCCAAACCGACATTCGAAGGTTTCCATTCAGCTCCTATCAAACGCGCAAAAATTTCCTCCCAATCAGAACCTTCCAATCGATCTGTATTTCTTGTGGCGAGAAAGTAAACAATTTCTCTGCCTAAATTGACGGCGAAATTTCCTGGGAACTGATTTAGCGGATAAGGTGGGTTGTATTTCTCTATATTTCGGAGCCTGGGCCGTTCAGACATTATAGGCTGCTCTCTCTTCCAATAAACGTTTCTGTATGAGGGAGGAAGATTTTTTTGAAGCATAAACCTGTTCGTGATGCCCCATAGATATAAAAACGCTTCTTATTACCTGGCTTGCAACGGGGACAGGAAGACTATTGCCGGCTTGTTTTCGCGTCTGACTGTCATTGCAGACAATCTTGTAATCATCAGGGAATCCCTGAAGCCTTAACATTTCCCTTGGTGTTAGACGACGTTCGCCATTCACAAGCAAATAATTATAGGAAGCGCCAGCGCGAAGCGCGCACGAAAAAGGGTGAATCCCTATATTGCCGCCTTTGTTCTCATGCCATATATTTGGCTCCTCTGGCATAATGCCTCCGTTAATTTGCGCCTTTCTTCTTGCTCTTATATGTTCGGAAGCAAAAAATTTTGCTGGAATATTATCCTCCAAAATATCTTTGAGAGGCTGCATCGGATTGTTACCCATAGGCCACTGGAACAGTTCTTCGGGATTCCGGATACCCACAATAAAGATCCGCTCCCTTTTTTGTGGCAAGCCGAAGTCAAGAGCATTCAGCACTTTGTAATCGCTGTCATAACCCAACTCTGTGATCGTGTCAAAAATACGCGATAGAGTCCGCCCCTGGTTATGTCCGGCGAGGAGCTTAACGTTCTCAAGTACAAATGCTTTCGGTCTTTTAGCTTCAAGGATTCGGGCAATATCAAAGAAAAGCGTCCCTCTTGTATCGTCAAATCCTTTCATTTGCCCAATAATGCTGAATGGCTGGCAAGGGAAACCAGCGAAAAGAAGATCATGGCTAGGAACCTGCGCCGCTTCAATAGAGGTAATATCTCCCCACGGCATATCTGAAAAATTGGAAAAGTAAGCGTTCCTGCACTCTGCGTCTATATCACTTGAAAAAACGCATTCTGCTTCAATATCAAACCCTGAAACTGCATTTTGCATTGCCAAACGAAAGCCGCCGATACCACAAAAAAGGTCTATATATTTTATCGCTTTCATGTCAGCCTAGTAATCGTGGGGGATAAAAACACTCTACAAAAAATAAAACAAACTTTCAACTTTTGTCCTTTGGTTCACTATCTATCAAACCGAACTGTGATGGCTTTCAGCGTTGATTGGTATTAATAAACCTTTGATTAATCTTAATCTCGAATTATTTTATCTTGGGTATCTTCGAGATAATCAACAAATGAATTGATGATCACCAAAACTAAATCCAGTAACTCTTCAATATCTGGCTTACGGAGTTCTTTATTTAACGAAAACCTATGGACTACTCCATGCCTGATATCGATCAGTTCATTTAACTGAACTTCTAAAAACTGCAGTTTTCGCCCTACCTTTTTCTTTTTCCTCAGAATGCGCCAAATGTCGATTCCGTGCCACTCGTTAAATGCGCTGTGAATGCCATTGATGTTCTGGAAGCTATACCTGCGAACCACTGTGTCCTCTACGGTCATTTCACCAGCTTGTATTGACAAAGCATCAGATATATAGACTTTTGTATTGGAGTCTTCTTTGAGTCGTTGTTGTGCGCTTGGATTATATTGCAGGAGTATTTTAAAGCAGCTGCTAAAGAAATGTTCCAAGGCCGCCACTGCAAATGGAACGAGTGCATTATACAACACACGCACAGGGTCAACAGTTGATAATGGTTCTAATTTTGTGCCAACGAGCTTTTCTAAATTCTCTGTTGGCTCCGGAAGTGCATATTTGACTGATTGTATATTTTCGATGAGTTGTTCATAGATCAGATACAAGCCTCGACTAGCGGCATCTCGCGGGTCAACATCGACTTTTATGTATCTATTTCGTCCATACCAATCGTTGTAAAAATTCCCGCCGAATTCAGCCCTGGCTTGGCGAATGATTTTATTTTGCTGCTCCTTGTCGGATGGGCTTGCCCATGAAAGTGTCCGTGTATGTAGTGCCCAAGCACAGGCCCCCAGCTTGGATTGCAATTCATCATCATTGGGTTTGAATATTGTAGCTTCTACTCCAGCATATGAGTGATAGTCCTTTTCACAAAACCAATTAAAGTGTAACGAGCCTGATGACCATTCCCACAAATGTTTCGTAGGCTTGAAACCATGTTTAATTAAAAGCTTTTTAAGTTCATCACGAGACGAGTGCTTAGGGTGAAAAATGATTTCAATGCTCATAATTACAACCCGTTAGGATTTCTTGCTGATATTTTGAATAATTATTCAACAGCCATAAATCGCGTTATTGTTAGTAGTCTATATTATTCAGCCAGTTACGAAAACCGGCTAGTTACGATTAGAATCGGTTGTATCAAAGGAGAATTTTCTTGATAGCTGCGTATTTTGCGTATTCCGGTTGAAAGTGAACGCGGATTCCGGTTCAAAGTGAACACCGATTCCGGTCAAACGTGAACACCTGTTCCGGTTCATCGTGAACACTGATTCCGGTTGAACGTGAACACTTTCCGGGCAGTGCCGGAATCGGTGTTCACAACCCCGGAATCCGCGTTCACGTTGAACCGGAATCACCCCCAACGCATGGGACTTGTAACCCGGTGGTACGTTGTTTCTTTTTTTGGGAGCAACCTGCCATGTCCAACAAGAGAACGACCATGCGTAAACTACGAGAGATTTTACGGCTCCGGCTGCAAGCCGGCCTGTCCATCCGCGCCATCAGCCGCAGCACCAAGCTGAGTGTCGGCGGGGTACAGAAACTCCTCAGCCGGGCCGAGACCCTGAGCCTGACCTGGCCGCTGCCGGCCGAGTTGGACGAGGCCCGCCTGGCCGAGCTGTTCTACCCCGGCGCCGATACCCGCACCAGCCCGCGCCGCGAGGCGCCGGACTGGGCCGCGGTCCATGAAGAACTGAAGCGTCCCCATGTCACCAAGCGACTGGTCTGGGAGGAATATACGCAACAGTATCCGAACCGGTGCTACAGCTACTCCCAGTTCTGCGACCGTTACCGCCACTGGCTCGGGCAACAACAGCGCACCATGCGCCAGACACACAAGGCCGGCGAGAAGTGCTTTGTGGACTACAGCGGGGATACCGTGCCCGTCATCGATGCCGGCACCGGCGAGACACAACCGGCACAACTCTTTATCGCCGTCCTCGGCGCGTCGGACTACACCTTCGCCGAGGCCACCTGGACCCAGACCCTCCCCGACTGGCTCGGCAGCCATACCCGGGCCGTGACCTGCTTCGGCGGTGTCCCCGCCGCCATCGTCCCGGATAACCTGCGCAGCGGCGTCAGCCGGGCCTGCCGCTACGATCCCGACATCAACCCCAGCTACCAGCAGTGGGCCGAGCACTACCAGACGGCCATCCTGCCGGCGCGGCCACGCAAACCGCGCGACAAGGCCAAGGCCGAGCAGGGTGTGCTGCTGGCGCAACGCTGGATCCTGGCCCGCCTGCGCCATCATCAGTTCTTCGCCCTCGATGAGTTGAACCGCCATATCGCCACCCTGCTTGAAGACCTCAACCACCGGCCCTTCAAGCGCCGGCCCGGCTCGCGCCACGCGGCCTTTGAGACCCTCGATAAGCCAGCCTTGAAGCCGTTGCCCCCACAGCCTTACGAGTATGTCCACATCAAGCCGGTGACCATCCATATCGACTACCACGTGCAATACCAGCAGCACTACTACTCCGTGCCGCACCAGTACGTCGGCGAGCGGGTCGAGTTACAGGCCTCTGACAGTTTGATTGAACTGTACTTCCGGCAACGCTGCATCGCCACCCATGCGCGCCGGGACGGGTACGGCTTCACCACCCACCCGGCCCACATGCCCGAACGCCACCGGGCGCAGCAGCAATGGTCCCCCGAGCGCCTCCAACGCTGGGCTGCCCAACTCGGCCCCGACGTGCACACCTGGGTCCGCCACCAACTCGAACGCCGGGCCCACCCCGAGCAGGCCTACCGCACCTGCCTGGGGCTGCTCCAACTCAGCAAACGCTACCCCGACAGCCGCCTCAACGCCGCCTGCCGCATCGCCAACCAGGCCGGCCTCGTGCGCCTCAAACAGGTCAAACACCTGCTGGAGTCAAACCAGGACCGGCTGCCTGATACCCCCGGCGCAGACACCCCGACCACCCCCCCGCTGCCCCAGGACCATGAGAATGTCCGCGGGCCGCACCACTTCAACTGACGGAGAGAACACCATGACCTCAACCACACACACCCTGACACGCCTGCGCGACCTGCGCCTGCCCGGCATGGCCCAGGCCCTCACCCAACAAACCGAACAGCCCGCCACCTATGACCCCCTGCCGTTCCTCGACCGCCTCGCCCTCCTGGTCGAGTCCGAGTGCCTGCAACGGGAACAACGCAAACAGGACCGCCTGCTGCGCCAGGCACGCTTCAAACTGCGCGCCACCCTCCAGGACATCGACTACCAACACCCGCGCAACCTGGCACAGGCACAGGTGGCCACCCTGGCCCAGGGCGAGTGGCTGCAACGCAACCGCAACCTGCTTATCACCGGCCCCTGCGGCTCAGGCAAAACCTTCATCGCCTGCGCCCTCGGCCACCAGGCCTGCCGGCAGGGCCATACCACCCGCTACTTCCGCCTCGCCCGCCTGTTCCTCACCCTCACCCAGGCCAAGGCCGACGGCAGCTACCACAAACTCCTCAACCAGCTTGCCCACACCCGGCTGCTCATCCTCGATGACTGGGGCATGGAAACACTGACCAGCGCACAGCGCCACGACCTCATGCACATCATGGATGACCGCTACCAGGCCGCCTCAACGATGATGGTCAGCCAAATGCCGGTAGATCAGTGGTACGCTGTCATCGGCGATAACACCCTCGCCGACGCCATCCTCGACCGGCTTATCCATAATACCCACCGACTGACCTTAAAGGGGGAATCCATACGAAAAAAACAGGCCGCTATTGACTCATCGTGAACACTTGAGGTAAAAAACACAAACACGCCATGCGTTGCGTTAACAGGTGTTCACTTTGAACCGGAACAACTGTTCACGTTCAACCGGAACCAGTGTTCACATTCGCCGGAATACGCATATTTCACTGAACTCTGCCACCCGTTTCACGTGAAGGTTGCCACCCGGCACGCAGCAAAGCTGCCACCCGCGGGCGCGTTGTGACGTGGGTTTTGGTCATTATGACGCTGTCAGTGTACTGGTCGTCAACTTTTCTTTCTGGTTGCGCATGGATTCTCCCTTAAGATTGATTTTGTAAGCGTTGTGTACCAGGCGGTCGAGGATAGCATCGGCCAGGGTGGGGTCGCCGATAGTGTCATGCCATGTTTCAACCGGCAGTTGGCTGGTGGCCAGGGTCGAGCGCAGCCCATGCCGGTCTTCCAGGATTTCCAACAGGTCTCGTCGTTGCTCGGTAGTTAATTTGGCCAAGTCCCCAGTCATTAAGGATCAGGACCTGGGTTTTCGCCAGGGTGGCGAGGAGTTTGGGATAACGTCCGTCGCCCCTGGCGAGGGCCATGTCCTGGAGCAGGCGGGGCAGGCGCAGGTAGAGGGCAGTGTAGCCGCGCCGGCAGGCGGTATGTGCCAGGGCGCAGGCGAGCCAGGTTTTACCGACGCCAGTGGGACCGGTGATGAGGATATTGAGGTGGTCGCTGATCCATTGGCAGGACGCCAGTGATTGCATCAGGGCTTTGTCCAGTCCGCGCGGGTGGCGATAGTCGATGTTCTCGATAGCGGCCTGGTGTTTGAGCCAGGCGCGCCGCAGCCGGCCGGCGGTGCGCCGGTTTTCCCGCTCGGTGATTTCCCGGTCGATGAGCAGGCCGAGACGTTCCTCGAAGCTGAGCGTGTCGATATCGGGTGCAGATGTTCTTTATCCGGAGATGGATGGTAGCTGAAGTCGAAGGCATTCAGGCTTCCAATATGATGAATTCATTTATCGCTGTTATTCATCTATATCGTCAAAAATGTTGTGTTTTATATGACTACTACTACGAGCAAGAAGTTTTGCTTTCAAAGCTTCAACACCAAAAGAGAACTGCTTGGACGATTCTCTCTCGTTTCCTGTGACTTTTATCGGATAATATTCACGATAGTCAGAATAGTGAGCAGAACTATAGTGAGAGGACTGCTTGGATAAATCTCTCTTTCTTTCCATCTCGTTTATAAGCGAATCTAGATCATCCATAAGTCCGGCAGCTTTAGAGCGCTCTTCTTCATCTTCAGTCTCATCCATAATTGACCTAAGGGTGTCTTCGTATTCTGAGAAGAAATCACTTGGTTCAATATCTTTACTCCAACCCTGAGATATATCGTAGATTAAGTCATACCCATTCGATAAAACAGCATGCTTAATCAGAGCCTTAAGAGTGTTTTTTTCTTCTATCGTCATTAGATCGACGAGGGGATTCTTTGTCATAACCTCATATGAATACTCGTTCTCAGCCAGAGAATAAATCTTTTTTATCGTGGCTAATCGAATCTGTTCAGGCAATCGTCCGTCAATATGCAGACGCCTTAATATTCTCATTGAATCTCTAATACTATCCAGATATATGATCTCATTTGGCAGTGATATCATTGATTCACATTCCGTGAAATATTTTTCCAGAAAGTCACCTCTGCACCTGTGGGCAAGAAAATTGCTTACAGGGTCTGGGAAACGGTTTGGATTTCTTCCTGTTTCCATCAACTTTTTGAGGACCATCGAATATTTCTCTGGAGGAACTATAATTTTAACGCCTTCCAGGGACATTTCCCCGCAGGTCACTTCATTCATCAGTTTTTCTGCACGGGTTCCAGCTAGATAGATGTCAATAAACTCAGGATTAGCTCCCACAAGAGAAGCAAAGGCATCTCTAATTGTGGGGTGCTGGAAACACCAGTATTCACGTCCGTCTTTTCTGGTAAGACGAATGAGTGCATTGTTAAGAACATTCAGACTGGCTTTTACTTTGCCGAACGTGGATTGCATGGTCTCAATCGTATGCAGTGTATTCTTATCCTCAGGTATTGGTACTGGAAGGCGGCCACCCGCAATGAATACGAGAGCTAAGGCCGCTTTTTCTGCTGCTGCAAATTTCGACAGCGTTCCTTCCAGCCATGTCACCGGATTCTCAAAAAAATCTATTACATCTTTTCGATAAAGGGACATACCTTTTGTATATTTTGGGTTAGCAAATCGACGGGCGACTTCAGGTAAAAAGTGACGCGTTGCAGCTGCTTCTACAAGCCAAGGTTTGACAATTTTCCGAAAAACCCGTGGCTGTGTTCCGAATTTGAGATGATTGTAGAGAATCATTTGACGTTCATTTTCGCTTAGATCCTCAACCTGAATAATAATCTCATTGTCTTCAAAAAATTCTAAAAGGCGACCTTTCAGATAACCTTTGGCATCATTGAAAATGTAGTCTCGTGAAGTAAAAACCATGCGCGCCCCTTGGTTAACGGCGGCGTATAGTAACTGGATACGTTGGTTCCATTCTTGGGCACGAATCGAATCAAATTGAGTGGCGCCAAATGCATCATCCACCAATAGAAATTGACCAGGATCATCGGGGTTAAAGTGATAATTTAGCCCCTCTGGTCCAGACAGCATGATTGTCTGAAGATTCCATTCGTCAGCTGCAGAGAGAGCCAGGAGTTTGGCAATCATTGATTTACCACTACCGGGCTCACCCAATAATATGACAAAACCCCGTGTGCTGAGAACATGAGCGCTTTTTCTGTAAGCTTCAGTTGGCACGAAACATTTTAGGTCTAGTGCATCACCACGTAACGCTGCCAGAGTTTGCCGATATGCCTGATGCGTTACTATTTGTGTCAGGTCGCCAAGTCCATACACCCTTGGAACAAGCCTCCTTAGTCGAGGATTTTCGGTAATTTTTGTGTTTATCCATTCAGGCCCATAGACGCAAGCGTACCTGGCGCCAGCGGCCTCAAAACGTTTCTTGGCGTCCTGCTCTATTTCGCCTGTAAGGGTGTGGTTAGTTACAAAAATATAATTATCAACAAGCCCCTTTGTTGATAATCGTCCGATTTTTGGAAGTTCCTTATTGATTACCGTATCAGGTATTGTCTTGTCTATATTGCTGGTGTGCTTACACTGTATTGTGAAGCTGCCAGATAGTGCTTCGCCATCTTGTGGCGTCCATTGGCCATAGTACGCACCATCCCGACCACCATCATGGACATCAGCATACTGTTGAAATGACTGCCCCATAACTTCAGTGAAAATACAGCCAACGAGATCCTGGAACGCTTTCCAGCCCAGCTTATGAAGTTCAAAGGACACAGATGACATTTTTCTGAAATCTGATAGCGGCTAAATCGTTAAATTCCGCTATTGGAAGTTATTTTCATAAACATAGAATCATACCAGTAAGCTCATCGCGCATTCATTTTTAACTTTTCCCCACGGTGTACTTATACCCACGTTAAGTTGAATAGTTGGATATCTCACACCAAATATGCATTTCCCGGCATCTTGAGACAAGCGGCTGAATCAGCGTTTCCCTCTGGTTGCGGGGGTTGTTCACCTGCCTGCCGACGGGGCACGCCTCCATCGCCGCGGCACAGGGTCTGAGCAGGTCCCGCCGCCTGCTTCAAGCCACGTCCCGTAGTCGTCCGGCTCAATGATGGCTCGCATCCTGTCGTGAAAGAATGGGGTCAGGTCGCACAATGCACGTTCAGGAGGGACCCGAGACAGATTTCAGGCATGGCCCGCATGTAATAATGAATTATCATTGTGGCAAAACTGTACTGCTGGGATTTAGTAGTGCTGCTACGCCTTCCCATTCTTTTAATAGCTTCTGGAAAATTGGAATATAATTCGTTTCATGTTCTGCTATTTTCTGTAAAGATTTCTGACCGAATTCATGCGCGAAGTCATTTCGTATATTTCGAGCGGATTTTTTATTTTCTGTACTGAATAGATCATCCAATTCTTCCGGTGTAATACTCAAATTGAAGTCTCGCTTTGCCTTCTTGATCCATCTGACATCAAATGGCCTGCGGTCTTTTTTCACATCAGATATCTTTTTATTAGATGATATACCGTAAAGAATTTTTGCTAGCCACTCGCAAGCGAAGTAGTAAAATATAAATTTTCCCTGTACCGTCATAGATTGGATGTTCAGTCTCTCCAGCCCTAGGATTATTTCATTTCCGTTTTTCAGATATGCGCTTCTACTTTGGTGATCTAAATTAATTACGGTGTCACGAATTCGATCAGTCATTTGCTAATTTTCTCACTCAGGATAGACTTTTATTTTCCAGCATTCCACAGTTCAAGGCGTTAAGAGATTGCATTATTGGAGAAGCTGCCCTGCCGGTCAATCTCAGACCAGTAAGATGATACAACTCATCCCGTTGATCAGGCAGACTATCCAGCCGGTCACAGTGGATGGCTAGCCCAACAAATTAATTGTGGATCTGTCAGATAAATAAATAACCTAACATTCAGGGCAGTTTTCGCAGCTTGTAAACAATTCAGGGGGTTTTGGCATTGCTTGCCTGCGCAAGTTTTGGTCGAGCGCGGGCTAGCTCAGACCAGTTCGGCTTGTCAAGTTTATTGACAAAACGAATATGTCTTATTCTCTACAGTCCAATAAAGGGAGGCTGTTATCTGAAAAATAACAGGCAACTTACCACTTTGTCTTATACGTCTTTTCTGATGTTTGCCCGGAAGAACTGGATCAAAAGATAAAATTATCTCATCAAGCGTATTTTCATCACAATCATACATTAGCATCCATACATCTATTTCAGGTGTTGTGACGCTTCCTGTATTTTTGAGTATTGCCTGATAATTACACCGATCCAGATCATCTAAACATTCGTTTATTATTTCTAATTCGGTGTCATAGCCAGGAATAGTTGCACATCCTGCAAGCAGGAATAGAAGTAAAGATAATTGATACTTCATTTTCAGGATATAAAAATGCCGTCCTTCCTAAGGAAGTTAGGACGGCCAAAGTTCCAAAAATTTTTCGAATGGTACAAGCCTCAAATACCGCACCAAGTTCAATATAGGTCAACCCTTTTCAAAGAGCAACTACTTGTATCATTCGGCACTCAATTCGAAATAACTCGTCTGTCTCTCTTCAAGAAGGAGTTCTAAGAGGGAATTTCAGATGAAGATGACAGATTAATTTAATAAAAGCAAATAGTTAGACAGAGTTAGTGGTCCGGCCCTTGCTTACACCCGGGAGTGTTGTAATCACGCACTTCTGTCTATGTGCATTGTGCGACCTGACCCCGTTTATTTCTGTTCTGCTATCATACCGGTGCAGTCCTGAATTCGTTATGGGTGAAAATATGTTACTGTTCATCGCCGGTTTGATACTGTTTTTTGCCGCACATTCCATTTCCATCGTTAACGTGGGCTGGCGCGACGCCATGGCCGAGCGGTTGGGGACTGCCGCCTGGAGAGGCCTGTACAGCCTGGTGTCCCTGGCGGGACTGGTCCTGTTGATATGGGGTTACGGATTGGCAAGGAGCGACCCCGTTATCCTGTACACGCCGCCTGCGTGGTTGTTCTACGTCAACTTTCTGCTGATGCTGTTCGTGTTTCCGCTGTTCATGGCCAGCCTGTTACCGGGCCGGATCAAAACCGCGGTGAAACACCCGGTTTTCGCTTCCGTCAAAATCTGGGCGTTCGCCCATTTGCTGACCAACGGCGTCCTTGCCGACGTGTTGCTGTTCGGCTGTTTCCTGGCCTGGGCGGTAATCGGTCGCATCTCCATGAGACATCGAAAAAATCGCCCCGTGCCCGGTTTTCCGGAAAGCCCCGTGAACGATCTTCTCGCCGTGGTGGTAGGCCTGTTGCTTTACCTGGTGTTCATCATGGCGCTGCACGACTGGCTGATTGGCGTTGAGGTGATGTGATAAGGGGCCGGTCGAATGGATACGGCTTGAGAGGGTTGGTTTGTCAGTGATTAGTCAACTTCAAGAGTCGAGACTTGATCCGGAAGGGCATGGTTCTTCGGTGAACTTGGTCTTCGTCATGGCAAAACCCTCCTCCTGGGTAAGTTGATTTTTTGAACTACATATCTAAGACGGTCGCACTTCACTGTGTTATAACCGCTGGCAACCTCTATGGCTGCTTTGAGACACATGTATCAGGGTCGATTAGATAACTTTATGGGCTGCACCTTCGATCGTGATCGAATGCTGGATGAGATAGACTGAATTTCTCGCAAATTTCATATTCAGGTATCGGTGATATAAGATCTGATTTAATTTGTCTGATCTGTTTTGTGACATAATCAGAGAACGATTTATCGTTGTCACAGCAAATGCTATGACGGCCTTCTTCGATAGCGACCCTGGTCGTAATTCCACTACCACCAAAAAAATCAAGCACTGTCGACCCAGGATAGGATAATGCCCTGATCAGTCTCTGAATAACCTTTTTTGGCTTTTGTGTAGGGTGACCTACCCTTTCAGTAGAATTACCATTTAATCGTCCTATTCTCCATACATTCGTAGGGTTTCTTCCCTTTTCAACACTCTCCGGGTTAAGGCGTTTATCCTTCATGTAAGTGACTTTGGTTTTTTCATCGTACTGCTCCCTGACTGCATCTAGATCGAAGTAATACTCTTTTGACTTAGCAAACCAAGCAATCTCCTCATGTCTGTTAGCAAAGAACCTGCGTGCACTCATTCCATTCGGATAATTCCATATAATCAAATTCGCCAGCAACATATTGCTGGCATGTCTCATGTAGTTGATTATGGATAAGAGGTCGCCGCTCCCTGCTTCACCTTGGTATTGAAGCCCCCCGAAGATAGCAATGTTACCATTGCGATTTAACACCCGTTCTGCTTCCTTTAGCCACTTCGCCGCCCAATCAATATAGTCGTCATGATTGTCCCAATCAGCCAATAGTATGTTGTAAGGAGGATCGCAAATAATCAGTTGTATTGAATTGTCCGGCAGCTTTGCCAACAAATCGCAACAATCACTGATCTCCGTGATGTGCTGAGTAACAGTCGGTATTTGGATTTTCAAATTCCGGGTTGAAGAATGAGTAATGCCATATTTGTTCATGGCATTCATCGCCTTGTATCCTGAATTACGATGTGATCTGTTAGCCATTTTATCTACGCTCCGATGTTAGAAGATTCTTTGACAATACTTCAATCGACGTTGATGCAATCTTCCACAAAATAGTAGCCATATCTTCTGCCGACCATGAATCGTTCTGAAAATATAAAGACGCAGCCTGTAGCATCTGCATGTTGTCATCTAGATTAACAAAGACATTCCGGCAGTAGTTCCTATTAATCTCCATGCCGTAGCTGCTGGCAGTGACCCGGTCAATTCTGTTCAAGTTGCCAGCTTCATGTGATATTTTCACTTTCCTACCATCTGGAGAATCGACAAAAAATGTATTTGTAGCGAAGTTTGAACCCTGAAGAAAAATTACGTACGGGAAATGAACTTCATCCAGCATAAAGTTTCGTAGTTCCTGAATATTTTTATGCACCCGTTCAATAGCATTCCCGGCAACCATTAAATCTGCATCTTTTTCCGTTCCCTGTTTAATCCCGGCGCGGATTTTTTCTACATCGTTTCCTTGGTGCTTGGATTCACTTACAAGCACAACCCGATAATTTCCAGAATTGTCTTGTACTTCGATGATTCCTCCATCCGGTTTTACGCTTGCTTTTTGCACGAACAGAACCTGGCCAAGATTTGAATCAAGAGATGACAGCTTTTCGTTGATTTCTTTCTTTGAAACCTCCATTCGGTGCCTGAACGACAGCATTGGATACTGATTTTTCAATTCTTCCATGAGCTTTCCCATAACATGCCGGATTGACAGGTCATGTCTTTTAGCCTCTTCGCCGAATATACCCAGTGGACCACCAGCAAGTTCATGCTGTTTCTCAAGTCTAAGGGATTGACCTTTAGTGCGCGCAGTATCTTCGGTGTTATCGTTTTCCATTAGGGAGGCCCCATAGATTTGACGCGCTCAATATATGACAAGCAGGAATTAAAAGTCAAAATTAAACGCAATATCATCATCCTTACTACCAATGGTATTTTCATTGCGATTCGCACCAATATGGCCAGTACCATAATTACCAAAATGAAAATTACATCTCCATGATTCGGCAACGAGGTCTGGTGGGACACAATTATTAATATTGAAACATTAGTGTCCCAAGAATTAATCGAATAGATTCAATTGGTTAAGTATATCACGGTGGTTTGTTTTGTAATCGGTTTGGGTAAGTAATTGATATAGTGGCGCTTTTTCAAACAGGGTCAGGCTTAGAATCTGTAATATTGTGTAGAGTTCCGTGGTCAGCTTGAGGCGTTTTTTGATAATGGCGACCAGGACATAGACGCTGATGGCGGTCCGGATTTGGGTTTTCACTGCGTTCTCGGCGGTGCCGAAGAAGGCTTTGATGCGCAGGTGTTGTTTGATCCATTTGAAGAACAACTCGACCCGCCATCGGTAGCGGTAAAGCTCGGTGATGGTGAGTGCGGGGAGCGTGAAGTGGTTGGTGAGGAACTCGAGGGTGGTGTGTGTTTGGGGGTCGCGGTATGAGATGCGTCGCAGGGGTTGCGGGTAGCGCTCGGCGGTCCTGGCGCCGGTGAGGACAACAGTCTGGTCGCAGATAAGGCCGGTGGTGTTATCGACGGGATGGGAATAGCGGCGGCGGTAACGGGTGTTAGACTTGCTGCGGATAACGAAGAAGGCGGCGGCGAGGGTGAGGGTGAACAGGCGTTGGAAGTCGAGGTAGGCGCGGTCCATGACGTAGATGGCGCCCGGCTCGGGCAGGAGCAGGTCGAGGACGTTGACATCGTGGTGTTTGCCGTCTGAGATATGGATAAACGTCGGGATGCTGCCTTGCAAGTCCAGTAAGGTATGGAGTTTGACGGCGGCCTTGGTCTGGCGGAAGTGCGCCCAGGGGAACACGGACAGGCACAGGTCGATGGTGGAGGAGTCGAGGGCGTAGACGGTGTTATCGAGTTCCAGTCCCAGGTCGTCTTTGGCATACAGGGGACGGGCCAGGCGGATGAGGGCCTGGGCGAAGTCGGCATACAGGCGCCAGTCGCGTTGCTGGTTGGCGTGGGCCAGGGTATTGCGGGCGATGCCGCCGCGCAGTCCCAGGTGGTAGAGTTTGTCCTGGTGCGCCCGCAGGCAGACTTCGATGTCGCGCAGGCTCTCGCGGTGGGTGAGTTGGGCGAAGGCCAGACAGAGGAACTGGTCGAGACAGGTAAAGGACTTGACGTAGCGGTTGCCTTGATAACGCCGGACGCAGCGGCGGAAGGGTTTCATGGGCAAATGGGCCATGACCTGGGAAAAGACGAACTGACCGGACGGCATGAGGGTTCCTCCTGGTAAGGGTGAGTATCAGGAGAACATTATCAGCCGAAGACAGGGCGTTTTAATCGATGCCCGTTAAAAATCGCCGATTTGTTAATAAAATGAATGAGTTATACTATATCAACACGATTTTCTTGGGACAGTAGTGAATCAATTTCTCTACTAAGGAGTCGTCAATAGCCTCTGGTTTTCCGTGCTTTCAGTTGCCGATGAAACTGCTGGCTCTCAGCCTGTTGTCGTTGATGGCACTGCCAATCCAGGGACATCCCGGACGCACGGACGCCGAAGGCTGTCACGCCGGTCAACTGCCGCGGCATTGCCATGCGGGTACACGGTCCGGCCGGCCCGCACAGGGCAACCCATCGGCGCCGGTGAAAGAAACAGGCCCCTCGGCGCCGCGCACGACGGCATCAGAGGATGATTACAATCGCTGGTTCTGTACCCGGGTCAACGGGGAGACGGCAACCCGTCATGGGTACACGTCTGCCGGCGGGCGCGGTTACGTGGAAGTGGATTGTGAGACCGGCACGATGGTGTACGAGGGCGGCCTGGATAAGCGCAGCAGCCTGGACAGCGTGCAGCAGGCGCTGTTTTTCAGTCACGTGACCGGCAAGCGGCCGGCGGTGGTGATGTATGACACGGATGGCGGCCGGGAGGGGCGGTTTGAGTACCGGATCAGGGTTGCCTGCCGGAAAGCCGGGGTGCGTTATGAGGTCTTTCGGACACGGCCTGGTGGCCGGAGTGATATATGACGTGGATCATGACCCCTGTGTTGCAATCCAAGGGTCAGAGTAAAATCCTCGTTATCGTGGCCGATGGCGCTGTCGGGGGTGATTTTACTCTGATACTCATAAGCCAGTCTCCCTAACCTGCCGCGGCAGGTTAGACTGTTGGGTGCGTACCATTCAACATGAGGAGACTGGCCACATCAATCTGTTCCCCGTGTTGAAACATTAACCGTGTTGTGCCACGTTGAGATTTCATGAGGCCGATAACCCCAAGGCAAGGGCTTGCGGCCTTGATTTTCAAGCCTTATCCACCGATACCCCGGCAACGGTGACCTTTGACACCCTGGGCGCTGCGCGGGAGAACAGGATCATCCTCAAGCTTGGCGGTCTGATGGTGTCGCTCAGCTTTTGCTTCCAACAGTTTCTTTGCTACGTCGCGGGCGATTTCCAGGGTTTCAGTAATTGTGCGTCCCTGTGCCACCAAGCCCGGAATATCCTCACTGGTCGCCAGGTAAACACCCTCCGGTAGTTTCTCGACATGAATGTTGGCAATTTGTTCCATTATTTTCTCCGGGTTTTTCAAGAGTATGGCACAGAAGTATACATGCACGGCCCACTTTTGCGTAGGGGATGTCATCTACTGATTCAGAGCCGGCTGACTACCGCTCTGAATGGCAGGTATCAGGTAACAGGCGCCGATGTATCGACGAACAAACTCACGAATCGTATGCCTCATCCAGGTGCCGGTCGTGATTTATCGCAATGTCTGGAGAACCCGAGTGAAAAACGGGCTCAGGTCAATAGCCCATCCAACCAGGCCGGGAATTGATGCCATGGCAGCGCAAGGTTTCCATGGGGCATTTGTTGTATGGTTTCCGTACGGCACACCAGTACGCCGGTAGCGGCGGCATCCTTCCCTGCCAATTCCCTGAATTTGTTGAGCGGCGCAAAAAAACCACTGGAAGGCGTTGCCGTCAACTTGATTTCAACAGGCAGCAGGCGCCCGTTGACCCGGATGATCAGGTCAACCTCCAGGCCGTCATGGGAGCGCCAGAAATACAGATCAGGCCTTTGTCCTCGATTGACAAACGTTTTCACAGCCTCGATCACAACCATTCCTTCAAACAGCGCCCCTCCCATCTGACCTGCCATGGCAGCGTGAGCGTCCGGCTGCCTGGTCAAGGCGCAAACCAGTCCTGAATCGATAAAATAGAACTTGGGAGAGCGGATTATCCGTTTATTGTAGTTCTGAAAGTAAGGCGGCAGGAACCAGCCGAGATATGATGCATACAGCAGGCCGCTCCAGGATTTTACCGTCGGTTCCGATACGCCGCATTGCCTGGCTATGGCAGCATTGTTGAACACTTGCCCATGGCGTCCTGCACACAGGGAAATGAACGATTCAAATGTACGTATATCCCGGACATTGTGCAGTAGTCTGATGTCCCTCTCGATGTATGTCTGGATGTAAGAGTTCATCCACAGTTCCCGCTTTTCGGATTGCAGGGCGGGTTCCGGATAGCCGCCATTCCAGATAAAATATGGGAGGGCATCCGGCCCGTGTTGCAGTTCCGTCAAGCTGAAGGGAAGCAGTTCCAACAGGGCGATGCGGCCCGCAAGGGACTCGCTGACGTTCTGCATCAGGGAAAACTGCTGCGACCCCGTTAACAGCCAGCGACCGTATTCACTCCGCTGCCGGTCAATACGTATTTTCAGGTACGACAGGAGTTCCGGCAGGTATTGAATCTCATCCAGTATGACCGGCATGCCGGCAAACTTATCCAGAAAGCCGTTCGGATCCTGCAGCGCAAATTCCCGTTCGACAGGCGCATCAAATGATACGTAGCGATATGATTCACTCAGTTCCGTCCTGAGAAAAGTTGTTTTTCCGGATTGCCGAGGGCCGGTAATCAAGACCGCCGGAAATTGAGTTAAGGCCGTAGTAAGGGGTTTGAAAAGATGCCGATTTTTGTACATATGACAAATCTAAAATTCTATTTAAGATTTGTCAAGATGTTCCGACGGCCTGATGGTGACTATGACCTTTTTGCTGCTGGCCATCGGCCCGTTTTATTTTCGTTGGGTGATGTCCCTGATGGGCTCATCGTAAGCTCCGGCGGAAAAACACGGAAAAACGGGGTCAGGTCGCACATTGCACAATCGACCCCGTGCATTCTAATCAAGTCAGCGCCCAGGATTGCATCACCCGGTATCTTGCCCCCTTCTCATGGGTGACGGACTCGACCAGGCAGAATTCCCTTACATCCCAGTGGACCGGTTCGAACGTACATGGTTTGAGCGGGCGGGTGAGTTTGCGGGCGATGGTCAGGTGGGGGCTGTAGTCCCGTTCATCGACCGGGATTCCCGCTAACCTTGCCTGGTGATTGAGTTGCCTGACCAGTTCCAGCAACGGTTCGGGCGTGTACGCGGGCGCCAGCCAGGCGACTTTTGCCCGTTTCCACCAGCCGCCATGGTTTATCTGCAAACGGAAGCCGGGGACGCTCAAGCCTTCTGCCCCATCGGTGAGTTCAGGGATGGCCTGCTCCTCCACGTTGCCCAGGAACAGCAGGGTGATATGGAAGTTTTCCGGCGGCACGCGCCGGCCTGTGTTGATGTGGATCAACTGGGCCTGTTCCATGAGTCTCGCACGTACTTCGTCATCGGGCCAGAGGGCGAAGAACAGTCTTTTCATTGATGTATGAGTGATATCAGGGGTCAGAGTAAAAATTCTTGCGATAACTTACTCTGACCCCGAGTTTTCTACTTGATCCGCCAAGCCCTGCAGGGCTGTCAGGATGGAGAGTTCACGTACCTGCCGGCGGTCCCCGTCGAAGACGACGCGGGCAGTCCTGGCCCCGGCGCCGCGCTGCCCCCAGCCGAAACAGACGGTGCCTACCGGTTTTTCCTCTGTGCCGCCGTCAGGGCCGGCTATCCCGGTCACCGCCACGCTGAAATCTGCATGGCTGTGCTGCAGGGCGCCCAGCGCCATGGCCGCGGCTACCTGTTCGCTGACGGCCCCGTGCCTGGCGATCAGTTCATGGGGCACGCCTAACTGCTCCTGCTTGGCCGGGTTGGAGTAGGTGACGAACCCGCGCTCGAACCATTCGGAACTGCCCGGCAGTTCCGTAATTGCGTATGCGATGCCGCCGCCGGTGCAGGACTCGGCCGTGACCAGCATTTGATGTTGTTGTTTAAGTTGCTCACTGAGTTGCAGGAGCAGGGGTTGAATCCGGGGGTCTGCCATGTGAATAATTCCGTTCAGCGCCGCTCCCGGAAAAACGTCTGCAACAGCGTCGCGGCTTCCTGTTCCAGTATCCCGGACACCAGTTCGACGCGGTGGTTCAACTGTGCGGATTGCAGTATGTTGAATACACTGCCGGCAGCGCCGGCCCGGGGGTCGGCGGCGGCATAGACCAGGCGTTTGATACGGGCCAGGATGATGGCGCCGGCGCACATGGCGCAGGGTTCCAGGGTTACGTATAACGTGGCGCCGGGCAGGCGGTAATTCTCCAGGCGGGCGGCCGCGGCGCGCAGCGCCTCGATTTCCGCATGGGCCGTGGGATCATGGGTTGAAATGGACCGGTTCCAGCCTTCGCCGATGCAGTCATCGTCCATGACCAGGACGGCGCCCACCGGGACTTCGCCCTCCGACCGGGCGCGCTCGGCCAGGTCCAGCGCCCGCCGCATCCAGCGTTCATCACTATTGGCTTTGCCGGTCACGACCCCTGCAAGGTCTGCACCCCTTCCGTTTCGTTCATATAGACGGGGCTTTCCGGCAGTGTCGAGCCGCCGTCCACAACCAGGGTCTGCCCCGTGACGTATTTGGCTTCATCGCCGGCCAGGTAGAGCATGGCGTAGGCGATGTCGTTCGGTTCGCCCAGCTCCCCTTTGGGGATGTAACGGGCCATTTCCGCCCTGGCGTTCTCGTCGGCGAGCAAGTCCATGGCCGGGGTCAGGATAAACCCCGGTTCAACGCCGTTGACGGTAATGTTGTCCGCGGCAAGTTCAACGGCGGCGGTGCGGATGAAGCCGTTCACTCCCGCCTTGGACGCGGCATAGTAGGACGTGCCCGGCATGGCGACCCTCGGGCCGGTGACGGACGAAGTAACCAATATGCGGCCTCCCCCCTGTTTTCTCATGTGGGGGATGCAGGCGTGGGCAAGGCGGAAGCAGGCTTTCAGGTTGACCGCCAGCACCGTGTCCAGGTCTTCGTCATTGTATTCCTCGACCAGTCCGCCCAGGAATGAAGCAGCGTTATGTACCATGATGTCGATCTGCCCGTAGGTATCCAGCGTCGTGCCCACGACCCGGTTTATTGCGCTGATCGCGCCGATATCGGCGCCGGCCAGGATTGCCTCGCCTCCCGCTGCCTTGATGTGTTCGACTGTCTCCCTGCCGCTTTTCTCAGTGCGCGTAGCCACGACCACGCTGGCGCCTTCCCGGGCAAAGACTTCGGCTATTGCCCTGCCGATACCCTGGCCCGAACCCGTTACGATAGCCACTTTACCCTGCAACCTGTTATTGCCCATTGTGTTCACCTTATTGCCGTGTCTGATGTTCTGGAAAGAGTACCAGTCTAGCCGAACCGCCTTCATAGTCAATAAATGCGGAAAGATGTTGCAAATCATTGCAGCGGTCAGTCCCAGGTACTACAATACGCTCCCCGCAATCAAACTCAACAGAGGATAAGATAAACATGGTCAAAGAATTCGCTTCCAAGGCGGACCTTGGCGAGAAACAGGTGACGTTCAGCCGGCTGGCGGACAGTGCCTACGCATATACCGCCGAAGGCGATCCGAATACCGGCGTGATCATCGGCGACGACGGCGTTATGGTTATCGATACGCAGGCCACGCCGCTGATGGCCGAACGGGTGCTGGAAAAAATACGGTCGGTCACGGACAAACCCGTGAAATACGTGGTGATGACCCATTACCACGCGGTGCGGGTGCTGGGCGCCGCCGCCTACGAGCCGGAACACATCATCTCCAGCCGGGATACATACGACCTCATCGTCGAGCGCGGGAAACAGGACTGGAAATCGGAATTCGAACGGTTCCCGAGGCTGTTCAACGGGTATGAAACCATTCCCGGCCTGACCTGGCCGACGATAACCTTTACCGGGGAGATGTCCCTGTGGATGGGCGATACGGAAGTGAGGATCATGCAACTGGGACGCGGCCATACCAAGGGCGATACCGTAGTCTGGCTGCCTGAAGAGCGGGCGCTGTTCAGCGGCGACCTGGTAGAGTACGGGGCCACGCCTTATACCGGCGATGCCTACCTGCTGGACTGGCCCGCAACCCTGGACAACATCACCGCGCTGAAGCCCCTGGCCCTGGTGCCGGGACGCGGCGACGCCCTGGTGACGCAAAAAACCATACGCGAAGGCATAGACGGCACGCGCGCCTTCGTCACCGCCATGTACCGTTCAGTGGAGGCAGGGCAGAAACAGGGGAAAGACCTGAAGGAAATTTACAAGGAAACCTATTCGACCCTGAAACCGGAATTTGGAGAATGGGTGATCTTCGACCACTGCCTGCCGTTTGACGTGGCGCGCGCCTACGACATCGCCTCGGGTATTGCCGACCCGCAGATCTGGACCGCGGAACGGGATTCCGAGATGTGGGAGGCGCTGGAAGGGTGAGCCTGCGGACAGAACTCGGCGTTGCCGACCCGGATGATTTTTACGCCCGCCTGATAGAACTGCATGAAGGATTGACGACTGAACAAAGCCATAAAGTCAACGCCAAGGTAATCCTTATGCTGGCGAACCACGTCGGCGACACGGATGTGTTGTACGAAGTACTGGAGTACGTCAGGAAAGATACCTGATATCTGCGCCCTCTCCCGTCATTCCGGCGAATGCCGGAATCCAGTCAAAAAAGAGTCGCCTTTCAGGCGACCCATTATTCCACTGGATGCCGGGTCAAGCCCGGCATGACGGATAGACGGGGTCAGAGTAAGAAATTCGCCAGAATTTTTATTCTGACCCCATTTATCCCGCGCCTTCCTCAGCTTCTCCTGTATGATACTTTTTCACGTATTCCTGGATCGAGGCGACTCCCCGTTCCTTCGCTTCGAACAGGCTCTCCAGGTGTTCCCTGGAATTGATGATGCCCATGGTGACGACCTTGCCCTGCTCATCGATGAGCACCGAGTACGGCAGTTTGCCTACGCCGTAGCTGCGGCCGAGGATTTCCGACAGCACATAATCGAAGCGTGACAGCTTCTGCTGTTCGATGAACTTGTGGTGTTGCTCGGCCGGCCCGTCGCTGGCCAGTACGATGTCCAGCCAGCCGCTTTCCTCCTTGTGCGCGGAGAACAGCGCCGGCAGCAGGGTCTTGCACACCGGGCAATCGGGCGCGAGAAAAAACAGCAACAGGCTGCGTGCAGGCTCACGCACGCCGCCAACCCGGATTTTTTTATTTTCAATGGTCAGCAGGTCCATTTCCGGGGCTGCGTCCCCCGGCCGCAGTGACTGGTTTACCATGAGGGCGCCGGCCGGCGCCACCCGCTCGTACAGCACGCCGATCTGCCTGACCAGGGCAAATACCATCACGCCCAGGATCACCACGATGATCCAGAGCAGCAGGTTGGAGACGATCAAGGCTTCAGGCATGGAATTCCTCTCGGTTCAATGATTTCAGCAGGTCTTTATTCACCAGCAACTGGTTGATGATATTGCAGAACAGGCAACCCATGACGGTTGCCAGGATGACTGTGAACCAGTCGAACCAGAGCAGCGGGCGCGCCAGCGTCTGGCTGCCGGCGATATAAGCAAGACCCAGCAGCAGTCCGTTGCGCACGATCATCCATTCACTGATGGTCTGTTTCTGGGCCGGGCCGCCGCAACCGCAGTCGATATTGCGCCGGCCGCGCAGCAGGTTGATGCCTATGGCGGCGATGTAGATACACAGCAGTGTGCCTGCCGAGAAAGCCGCAAGCGTCGCCGTGGCTGGTATCAGCAGGGCAACCCCGGTCATGATTTCAGCTACCGGAACCAGGTAGACGCCCTGGCGGGCCAGGCTCTCCGGCAGAATTTTGTAATTCATTAAGGTGGTCGCGAACTCTGCGGGCGCCTTGCACTTGTGCAGTCCCGCCAGCACGAAGACGTAGCTGAGTATGAGCGCCGCGATGAGATTGACGGTGGGGTCGAAGATCATGAGGTGCATGGATACCGGGGGTTGAACATCAGCAGGCAGGGGACAGATTTCAAGCATGCCCCCGCATGTTGTAAGCGGGGGTCTGTCCCCGGATTTGATACTCCGCCGTGGTCTTCTCCCTCACCTCGTCTTCCGTGACGCCGGGCAGGAGTTTCACCAGGCGCATCCCCGAATCGTCGAAATTGAATACCGCGAGGTCCGTGATCAGTACATCGACGGCATTGCGCGCGGTCAGCGGCAGGCTGCATTTTTGCACCACCTTGGAGTTGCCGTTCCTGTCGCAATGGGTCATGGTCACGATCAGTCTGCCGGCGCCGGATGCCAGGTCCATGGCGCCGCCGACTCCGAGCAGCGGTTTGCCCGGTACGGCCCAGTTGGCCAGGTTGCCCTGTTCGTCCACCTGCAAGCCCCCCATGATGGCGGCGTCCACGTGGCCGCCCCGGATCATGGCGAAGGACGCGGCGCTGTCGAAATAGCTGGAACCGGGCAACGCAGTCACCGGCGCCTTGCCGGCATTGATCGGGTACTCCATGGCGCCGCCGGTTTCAGGTTCCGGCCCCACGCCGAGCATGCCGTTTTCGGAATGCAGGACGATGCCGTCATCCGGCTTGATCAGGTCCGCCACCAGGGTGGGAATGCCGACACCCAGGTTCACGATGTCGCCCTGCTTCAACTCGGCCAGCGCGAGCCTTGCCATCATCATGCGGGCTTCATCCACTTTTTTCAGGCTCGCCGCCACCGATGCCGAGGCGCCCAGGTGCTCCGGGTTGAGGTCGGCCTGCACCAGGTAATCGACGAAGCAGCCCGGGGTGTGGATGAAGTCCGGGTCCAGCGCCCCGGCGGGGACGATCTCCTCCACCTCGGCGATGACCAGGTCCGCGGCGGTCGCGGCGGCCTGGTTGAAATTGTTTTCCGTCATACGGTACTGCAGGTTGCCGATGGTATCGGCGCGCCAGGCCCTGATGATGGCAACGTCGGCGCGCAGCGCGGGAACGAACACCATCTCCGTGCCGTCGATGACCCTGGTCTCACAGCCGTCCGCCAGCGGCGTTCCGGCCGCGGTGGGCGTGAAGAATCCCCCCAGGCCGGCCCCGCCGGCGCGGATTGCCTCGGCCAGGGTGCCCTGGGGCAGGAGTTCGAACTCGACATCCCCGGACTGTGCCGCGGCAACGGCTTCCGGGTTGCTGGTGAAGAATGACCCTATGACTTTTTTGAACTGTCCCTGGCGCAGGCAGAGTCCGCCGGCCAGGCCGGGTTCACCCACGTTGTTGCCGATATAAGTGAGGTCTCTCACCCCGGTTTCGGCAATGGCGTGCATGATGTTGGTCGGGTTGCCCGTCATGCCGAATCCGCCGACGATCAGCACGTCGCCGGGGCGCACCCTGGCGGCGGCCTGTTCCAGGGTTATCTGCGGAACGGTTCTCATGGGGCATATATTATAGCTATACGCAACGTCATAAGTCTGGCTATGTTCGTCATTTGCGTTTTCCCGTCATTCCCGCGAAGCCTGCCCCGCGAAGGCGGGGGGCGGGAATGACGGGCGCGCGCGGAGGCTTTCCGTGGAAGGCATTATCGAGCAGGGCGCGCACCCGTTCCCGGGTGACAGGCTCAGGGTTGTTGACCGGTTTCTCTACGGTTATCGCGGCGGCCTCGTCAAGGTCCGTCTCTTTTATCCCTATGTCCTTGAGTGCGGTGGGGGCGCCGAGATTTCCCGCCAGGTCGAACAGCCCGGTTGCTGCGTTGCTGACGCCCAGGCCTCAGCAATACGGTGGTTCGCCGCCGGCCTGGCGCCGGCATTGTAGGCGACACTGTGCGGCAGCAGGATCGTGTGGGTCTCGGCATGGGGCGTGTTGAACGTGCCGCCGAAGGTATGGCACAGGCGATGGTGCAGGCCGGTTGTGCCGGTTCCCAGCGCGGCAGCGGCCAGGCAGGCGCCGTACAGGGATCCGGCGCGCGCGTCCATGTTGCCGGGTTCGGCAATGATGAGAGGCAGATTGTGCGCCAGGGCGCGGATGCCCTCCAGCGCCATTACGGCACTGAAGGGATTGGCGTCTTCCGCGGCCGCATTGGCAACGGCCTGGGCCATGGCGTTCATGCCGCTGGCGGCCGCGAATGCAGGCGGGAGCGTCAGGGTCAGTTCCGGGTCATAGATGGTCAGCGTCGGGACAACGATGCTATCGCGCCGGGTGGTTTTACGGTTGTCCCGGGTCACCGCCCACAGGTTGGTCATCTCCGAACCGGCATAACTGGTGGGCAGCACGATATTGGGCAGGTCCAGGTGGAAAGCCAGGGCCTTGCCAAGGCCGGTGGTGGAACCGCCGCCGATGGAAACGGTACAGTCTGCTTCAAGCCGTTTTACTTCCGCTGTTGCTTGGTCGAGTGTTTCGCCGGGCACGTGCATCATGGCCCGGTCGAACAGTCCCGCCGCCTTGTCGCCCAGCAGGCTGACTATCTCCTGCCCGGCATCCGCCTGGTTCGGTGTTGCCAGCACCAGGGCGCGGGAGTAGCCCAGCTTCGCCAGCTCTTCAGGCAGGCGTTTACGGGCGCCGGCGCCGAATATGATGTTCCAGGGAAGCGCTTTATACTTAAAATTCATCAACAAATGCAGGGGTCAGAGTAAAATTACCCGGAACCATGCCATCGACGACGATAGTCATAATTTTACTCTGACCCCATCTATCCTGATCCGACCTGTCTCAGTCGTCCCTGATTTCACCAATCACTTTCAGCACTTCGTCTTTATCGGCTTCGATCTGCGGCGACATCATCAGCTTGGTGCCGAGCGTTTCTAGTGGTTCGTCGCAGGTGAACGCAGGTTTGTGCGAGCAGCAGGCCTCAAACAAAGCGCCTGAGGGAGTGCGGATATAAATGGAATCAAAGTAACCGCGGTCTTTCACGTCGGAGAAATCCGTGTAACCCAGTCCCTCGGTAAAAAACTTGATGGCATCCTGCTCTTTGCGGCTGGGCACGTTGTAGGCCATGTGGTGGATGGCGCCTTCTCCCACGGTCCAGGAACCGGGCTTGCGGTCCGGTTCGACCTCAAAATCCGTGTAGGTGCCGGTGCCG
Organism: Gammaproteobacteria bacterium; assembly: GCA_965204045.1. Lineage (GTDB taxonomy): Bacteria > Pseudomonadota > Gammaproteobacteria > Eutrophobiales > Eutrophobiaceae > JAAXHV01. The sequence goes on along the minus strand of CBDBDW010000002.1, from coordinate 303,846 downwards.
CCTTCGCCCATACTGTAGCGAACCAGGTTGGAATCGTCCGCTTCCTTGCGGGAGCCCCACGCCACCTCCAGGAACTCTGCCATGAATTCCATGTCGCGGGTGGAAACACCGGCGGCGTGGGTGCCGCGGATCATGTTCTCGGCAGGCACCGGCCCATCGGAATACGGCGCCCGTGAATCGTCGTCGACGCCGACCAGGGAGATGCGGATGTTGTGCGGGGAACGGAAATCCAGGTGTTTTTCGCCGAAACGTTCGGTCTCCGTCACCTCGAAGTCATGTTCTGTGAGGCGTTTACGCCAATAGGGCAGTGAATCTTCGGGTACGGACAGGCTCACGAAGCTGACCTGCCCGCTGCCTTCCTTGGCCTTCACGCCGATGTGGGCGACAGGGAATGTGGTGAGCAGCGTACTCTCTTCACCGATGTCGTTCCCGTAGTACAGGTGGTAAACCGGCGTGGCCCCGTCGTAGAACAGGGTGCGCTTGACGCATTTCAGGCCCAGCACCTTGGTGTGAAAATCGAAGTCTTCCTGCACGTTGCCGACTCCGATCGTAATATGGTGATGACCGGTCAGGCTCGTGCCGGGCAGATTATCTGGCATGTTGGTTCTCCTCCGGGTATATATGTCTGGTATGTAATTGCTTATGAAATATAAACTAAAATCAGCGTGTCGTCATCTTATTAAACCGAACTACCTTGTACAGGTTAGTAGTTTCGGTTGCAATAGTCAAGAATCAGGGAAACTCAGCAGCAGTTCCCGCTGACTTCGGCAAGATAGATGGGGTCAGAGTAAAATTATGACTATCGTGGTCGATGGCGCGGTTCGGGGTAATTTTACTCTGACCCCTGGATTGAGGGTTGGTTATTCGATCTCTTCAATGAATGAAGAAATGAAGGAGTCGACAACTTTATCTATATAGTTTTTTTGCTCCCGGGCCGTCATAGGCCCCTTGATACCGCAATACCTTTCCAGCATGGGCTTATGCAGTATCATGCCCCAGAAGTATTGTGACGCCAAAGATGGATCTGTACACCTGATCCTGCTCTTTTCCACCATTGTAGAGAGATATTTTGCCACGCCCGCCATACCGCGTTTCGGTCCATGCTCATAATATGTTTTCCCTACTTGAGGTATCCGTTCAGCTTCGGCATATATGATCCGGCATAGATTAATGTGATCTTTCGATGTGATGACCTTTATACTTGTCCTCCCAATCAACTTCAGGCCCTCCTCAATACTGAGGGTTGTAAGGTCCAGTTTTTCTATGGGAGCCAGGTGGTCACGTAATTTCTCATCCAGTACGGCAATGAAAAGTGCCTGCCTGCTTCGAAAATGCTTGTATATGGTACTTTTTGAAGAGCCGGAGCGTTTTGCCAGATTATTCATGCTGGCTTTTTCATAGCCCATTTCCATGAACATATCCGTGGCGTATTTAATCAGTTCCTTGCGCTTGAGTATGGCGTCCCTGCGCATTTTTTTGACAACGGGCGCGGCAGTCTGCTGCTTTGTCTTGCCTGATTTTTGACTGATGCTCATACATGTTTGCCCGTACGTCCCGGATGTTATACTACCATGCCTTTAGCACACGCGTTTCAGGAAAATAATATGTCTGTACCCTTTCTGCTATCCTTGTAAAACGAATTTCCGGTCATTGACTTTGAGAGGGGGATTATGTCCGTAACAACCGTATTCGGCAGCATAGACAAATTCGAAAAGGGAGGCGTTGAAATCACCGGCAATGAGGAGGCGCGGGATTACCTGTTTTCCAATATGTACGAGGTGGCCGGTAACGCACAGCCCTGGGAACGTATCGTTATCGCCAAAAACCTGGAGAACACCATTGAGGTCATCCGCGCGGAAGGAGACAGCCCCTGGTATATCTGCAGCCACGATGAGACAGCTTTGCTCATGCAGGGCAGCATGGAGGTACGATTTATTCAACCTGCGGACAGCGGCCTGGCCCCACCCGAAGAGAACGAAGGGTCCGTCAAGCTCACGGGTGAACCTGAAGGTGAGGTTATGGGCCATGTCAAGGCCACGCGGGGCCACCTGGTCCTGTTGCTGGCCGGCGCGGCCTACCAGTTTCGCGCCGGTGAATTAAGCGTTATTTTACTGCAAACCTTACTTGGTGATGAGTCCATTGAAAAATGGGCGGAAATCTGCCAGCACTGATTTGAGGGGGAAATAACTATGGCAGCCGCAGCAGAACAAATTACCGACCTGCCGGTTCTTACTGAAGCGCATCGTGAAAGCGCGCCGCACCCGGTCAACGGTTACAAGCGCTTTGAAATCGGCTCGTTCAGGTTTGAACGGGATGAGTACTTTGCCCGCATCCAGTGCCCGACCGTGACCCACGTGATGGACGTGGAGAATTTTATGCGCTCGATGATACGGGACGTGGCCTGGGGATTTTTTTACGGCTGGGTCAACTTTGATGAAGTGTTCGGCACCGTAAACAATTACGACAGCGTCGACGTCTTCATGGGCGCCTATAACCAGGCCTACAAGGATTCCGGCACCGACTTTACCGAACGGTTTGAACCGGGCGTGTTACAAGCCTGTTTCAAAGGCTTGATGCTGGATTGGACCAATGCCGGTTTTAATCCCTTCGCCGCGCCGCTGGAAACCGGCAGCGGGCGCGGGCCTAAAAACGGCAGCAACGATGAAGCCGTCAATTTTCAGCGGGAACTGGCAGACCGTTTCGTCAGTCTGCCCGGCGACACCCCGATCCGCTCCGATGAAAACGGACGGCCGGTCAATCGGCAGTTCGCCGACGTGGACCAGTCCGAGCCGGAAGTCCGTGCGGAAGTCGGTTTTGAAGGACAACTCGCGGCCTTCAACCTGTTTAAATATCTGTCACGCTCGCCGGTTACCTGGAATCCGTCTATCGTTTCCATCGTGAGAAGCAGCGCTTACTGCCCGACATCGGAAGAGCATATCCTGCCGGTGGACCACGGCAACGACAGGGTGGAGTGGTTTATCCAGATGTCCGATGAGATCACCTGGAAAGTGGCGGACAAGGACAGCGCGGCCCCGATGTCTGTGGTCACCATGAAGGCAGGGGACGTGGCCTGCATGCCGGCGGACATACGCCATCGCGGGTTTTCCCCGAAGCGCTCCATGCTGCTGGTGTGGGAGAACCTGACGCCGGGCCTGGAGAAGCGCTACGCCAGCGGCGAACTGCCGCCGGCGCCGGCGACGTTCTGATTCTTTGGGATATATGGGGTCAGAGTAAAAATTCTTCGAATTTCTTACTCTGACCCCTGTGGTCCTCCGGGGACGGATTTTAAATCCGTCCCCTGCTGTGCGATATGAACGATACAATCAGACGGTTAACAGAAGAATTAGGTCCGGACGTTATCCTGACCGGCGCTGATATTTCCGGGAAATACCACGCCGACAGTTCGGGAGAAACGGCCCGTCCACCAGTCGCCGTTGCCCGGCCGGCGTCGACCGCACAGGTCTCGGATATCCTGCGCACCTGCTCTGCCGCAAAACAGAAAGTCGTGGTGCAGGGAGGACTGACGGGGTTATGCGGCGGCGCCACTCCGCAGGAGGAAGAAGTTGCGCTCTCCCTTGAACGGCTCAGCGGCATTGAGGAACTGGACCAGGCGTCCATGACCATGACCGTCCTTGCAGGTACTCCCTTGCAGGCCATCCAGGATGCGGCGGATGCGGCCGGATTCCTGTTCCCCTTGGATCTCGGCGCCCGGGGTTCCTGCAATATCGGCGGTAACATCTCCACCAATGCCGGCGGCAACGAGGTGATCCGGTTCGGCATGACCCGTAATCTCATCCTGGGGCTGGAAGTGGTGCTGGCGGATGGAACCGTCATCACCTCGCTCAACAAGATGCTGAAAAATAACGCCGGATACGATCTGAAACACCTGTTTATCGGCGCCGAAGGCACGCTGGGCGTCGTCACGCGTGCGGTGTTGCGCCTGTTCGCCAAACCGGAGGGCCGCAGCGCCGCGCTGGTCGCGCTGGAGTCTTTCGAGGACGTGATCCGGTTCCTGCATTTCATGAGCCGGGAATTCAGCGGTTCGCTGAACTCGTTCGAGGTCATGTGGGACAGTTACTATGATTACATCATTGAACATGTTCCGACGGTGAGCAGCCCGTTTGATGAGCGCTATCCCATTTACGTGTTGACCGAGATCAGTGACAAATCCGGCCAAACCGTCCTGGAAAATGCGCTGGCGGGCGAACTGGAGGAGGACAGGATACTGGATGCCGTCATCTGTAAATCCGAAAGGGAGAGGGAGGCCGTCTGGGCAATCCGCGACGGCGTCGGAGAAGCCATGGCCGTGATAATGGATAATGCCAATTTTGACGTGAGCGTGCCGATTAATGCAATGGCGGATTTCCTCAATCAGCTTGAGTCGGAAATCAAGGCGCTGCTGCCGGATGCCGCGCTCCTGGTCTTCGGCCATATCGGAGACAGTAACCTGCACCTGGTGTTCACGGTAGACCGGAAAGAAGACAAGAAGACAATCTATGACGTGGTGTACAGGCAGGTCGGGGCATACAACGGCTCAATCTCCGCCGAACACGGAATCGGGATGATGAAACGGTCTTACCTGCATCAATCCAGGAGCGCCGAGGAAATTGCCTTGATGAAACTGCTCAAAAAGACGCTTGACCCGAACAATATCCTGAACCCGGGCCGGGTGGTGCTGGAATAGTCCGTTATCAGTAGCGACCCCCCTGTTCGTCATTTGCGAAGGCGGGAATCCAGTCAATAAAACAATTCCGTAACTACTCACCCCCCTGTTCGTCCCGCGCTCCCTTCGTCATTCCGGCGAAGGCCGGAATCCAGTCTGTTAAACGGGTCGCTTGCGACACCTTATAACGTGTCCCTTCGGGACGTTTTTTTCACTGGATTCCCGCCTGCGCGGGAATGACGGGGGGCGCGCGGGAATGACGAACGAGGAGAAGTGCAGGAAGGACGAGTGGGGGTGAGTAGTTACACAATTCCTTATAATGAGTGTTTGCTCACTGGATTCCTGCCTTCGCAGGAATGACGAACGGCGCACCCCTCGCGCCCACCTTACAAAGTGGCCTATTTGCAAGGTGAATTCAACATACAAATGACGAAACGGTATTGCTTATGTCGTTGTGTACGGAAGGAGAGGCATTATTCGCCGCGTTTGAATGCCTGGTAAATCGCATCAACATCCCGCCAGGCCGGGCCGGGTTTGCCGTCGCGCACCGGGCGGCCATCCAGTCTGACTACCGGCGCGATGCCCAGGGAGGAGCTGGTAAGCCAGATTTCATCGGCCAGTAACAGTTGCTCCCTGCTGACGGGGGTTTCCAGGCATTGGTAGCGGGATGCGCCGATCAGCTCCACCACAAGGTCGCGGGTAATGCCCGGCAGCAAGCGGTTGCTCTTGGGCGGCGTGCTGATCGCGTCGTCCGTCACGACGAAGACGTTGCTCGCCGCGCCTTCGGTCACGTACCCGTCGCGGTGCAAAATGGCCTCGATAGAGCCATCCTTGTCCCGGGCATACTGTTTCAACATGACGTTCGGCAACAACGCCACCGTTTTGATGTGACAGTATTGCCAGCGGATGTCTTCGTGCGTCACTGCGCTCACGCCCCGGCTCACGTCGGTCTGTTGCGACGGTTTGCAATAAATAAAGACAGTCGGAGTAAAGTCGGACTGGTAGAAATGGTTTCTCTCGGCCACCCCGCGGGTAACCTGGATATAAATGGACGCATCTCCCGTGACCCGGTTAAGCGCCAGGAGATGATCTGTCAATGACTGCCATTTTTCGCGGTCGTAGTCCAGTTGCAGGGAGATCCCGTCCAGGCTGTTGCGCAATCTTTCGAAGTGTTCCTTCAACCTGAACGGTTTGCCGGAAAATACCGGGATGATCTCGTAGACCCCGTCAGCGAAAATGAACCCCCGGTCCAGCGCCGGCACCTGCGCCTGCTCCAGCGGGATGAAGTTGCCGTTGAGGTATACCGTTGTCAATTACGAAGCTTCCGTTGCAGCTTGATATGGTCTCTCAGCCGGATAAACAAATTCCCCGCCGGTACGGCTTCGGACGCGACCAGCGGCAGGGTTGCGATGACTTCCTCATCCAGAGACAGTTCCAGTTGCCCCAGTTTCTGTCCCGCTTCGATTGGCGCGCTCGGGTCTTCCTCAATTGTCGTCACCGTCTCAATCTGGTCGTATTGCGCCCGCGGCAGGGTCAGTACGAGATCATCTTCCACCACGAGGTCAAGGCTGTCGCGTTCCCCTTTCCATACCTTGATATTGGTTATCGTCTCATCCGCGCTATACAGTTTCCTGGTTTCGTAAAACCTGTAGGAATAGTTCAGCAGAGCCTGGGTGGCTTGGGTCCTGGCCCTGGCGCCGGCGGCTCCCATGACTACCGAGATCAGGCGGATGCCGTCCCGTACGGACGAGGCTACCAGGCAGTATCCCGCGCTTTCGGTATGGCCCGTCTTTATCCCGTCAACGCTTGAATCCGCCCATAGCAGGCGGTTCCGGTTGGCTTGTTTTATGTCGTTGTAAGTGAATTCCCTTACCGCATGCAGCGCGTAGATCTCCGGGTAATCCCTGATCAGGGCGCGCGCCAGGGTCGCCAGGTCCCGGGCCGTCGTGTAATGATTTTCGTCGGGCCAGCCGGAACTGTTCGTGAAACGGGTGTCCTTCATGCCTGACTCGGCGGCATACTGGTTCATGAGATCGGCAAAGGCTTCCTCCGTGCCGGAAATGTGCTCCGCCAGCGCGACGCTGGCATCGTTGCCGGACTGGATGATCACGCCCTTCAGGAGGTCTTCGACACTGACCTGGTTCCCCACTTCAATGAACATGCGCGAGCCTCCCATGCGCCAGGCTCGCTCGCTGACGGTCACCTGGTCGGTCATGGCGATATGGCCTGCGGAGATTTGACTGGCCGCCACGTAGGCGGTCATCATCTTGGTGAGGCTGGCGGGTTCCACCCGCCGGTCTATATTGTTCTCCACCAGGTAATATCCGCTGTCGGCATCCACGATAAGGTAGGAAACGGCTGCGACCTCGGGTGGGGGCGGCACGACCGTGACGTCCGCGGCAACGAAATTCAGGCCTGTTCCCGCAAGCAGGACAAGCAGTTTAAGCGTCAGGTATTTCATAATGTTATTTTTTTTGCTGTGTAAATTCTGGGGACAGACACATTCTGTCCCCGGTAACCCGGGGGAGGGGACAGATTTGAAATCTGTCCCCCGCGGCTGTCAGGAAAATCCCGTTTCTCATTCCAGCAGGATACGGTGTTCGTAGATATCAAACAGTCCTAAACGACTGACGATTTCGTCTGCGGCCTCAATATTATTCAACGGGCCGATTTTGACGCGATAAGCCTTGTTGCGATTCAACCGGATTTTTTCCACCTTGACAGGCTTTTTTAACGCCCGCAGGGAGTGTTTCAGTCTTTTGGCATTTTTGACGTCGGAAAAGACGCCCACCTGGATATAAAACTCCATCGGCGCGCGTTTTTCCCGCGCCCGGTTCACAACAGGAGCGCCGCCGCCCCGGTAGGACCCGGGATTGATTGCACGAATTTCCACCAGGGCCGTTCCTTTCCCGATCATATCCAGCTTGATGGCGCCCGTATAGGATAAATCAACGACCCGGTTGTCGTGAAACGGTCCCCGGTCATTGACCCGCACGATGATCTTTCTGCCGTTTTCCAGGTTTTTCACTTCCAGGTAACTGGGCAATGGCAGTGTCTTGTGGGCCGCGGTCATGGCGTACATGTCGTACACCTCGCCGCTCGAGGTCTTTTTTCCATGAAATTTCGGCCCGTACCATGACGCGATGCCTTTCTGGGTAAATCCATCACTGCTGTCCAGCACGAAATACCTTTTTCCGAATACCTCGTAGGTTTTCATATTGCCGAGTTCGCTTTTGGGTTCAACCCTGGGTACGGCGTCGGGGATTTCAGCCAGTTCCGCCGGCGGCCGTTTCGGGACAGCGTCTTTTTTCGGCGCAGTGGAACAGGCTGTAATGCACAAAAACAGCGAAACCAGCGTTATGACTTTTAACACAGAGGGCACAGGTCTATTCGGGGGCAGACTTCAAGTCTGTCCCCTGTGTCCCATACTGCGCCCTGATTGCTTCCGCCAACTGGTAAACCGCCATGGCATACAGCGCGCTGTGGTTGTATCTCGTTATCACGTAGAAATTATGCAGCGCGAGCCAGTATTCGTATCCGTCCTTATTTTCAAGCTGAAGCAGTTTTACGTTTTCTTCCGCGCCGCCTTCGTCTGCGGCGGCGACGCCGGCTTCAACCATGTCCGCCATGGTCAGTTTCGGTTCGAGTCCGTTGGTCAGCAGCGCCGAAATATCACCGTCGGGTACCGTTGCAGGGGTGGTAATTGCCGCGCCTGGTCTCCACCCGTGTTCCCTGAAATAATTCCCGACGCTGCCGATTGCGTCCGCCGGGTTCTCCCAGATATCAATCAAGCCGTCCCCGTCGAAATCGACGGCATAAGCGCGGTAACTGCTCGGCATGAATTGCGGGATGCCCATTGCCCCGGCATAAGACCCTGTCAACGTGTGCGGGTCCAGGGCTTGATCCCTGGCAAGCAGCAGGTAATGCTTGAGTTCCGAGGTAAAGAACCTGCTCCGTTTCGGATAATCGAACGCCAGGGTCGATAGTGAATTGATCACCTTGAAGCCGCCGGTAATGCGCCCGTATTTGGTCTCGACTCCGATAACGGCAACCATGATTTCCACCGGAACGCCGTATTTTTCCGCGGCGCGTTCAAGTTGCGCCTGGTTCCTGCGCCAGAATTCCGCCCCTCCCTTTATGCGTCCGGGTTTGAGAAATATCGACCTGTAACGGTGCCAGGGAAATGCTTCTGCCGGCCTGGTAATGGCGGCGATGACTTTTTCGGACAGTTCCACCCTGCCGAGGACATCACTCAGTTCTGCAGCGTCATATCCATACTCTGCGACCATGTCATCCATGAATGAGACAACTTCCTCGCGTTGCAGCAGGTCCGCGCGTGCATGACTGAAAAGCAATAAAATACATCCGGCAATAGCTATACTGAATTTCATGCTGATTTGACCACGGGGACGGAATTGAATTCCGTCCCCTGTAGCGCCGGCAATAACTGTTTTGAATTTCATTTTAATGCGACAGCAGTCTCCTGTGGGTGTGAACCGCCATGAGGATACCGAAACCTGCCATGATAGTCATCATGGATGTGCCGCCATGGCTGATCAGCGGCAAGGGAATCCCAACTACGGGTAATTGCCCCGACACCATTCCCATATTGACGGCAATATAAACAAAAAAACCTGCTATCACACCTACACCCAGCAACTTTCCGTACAAATGCTGGGCCAGCAGGGAAATATACAGTCCCCTGGCGATGATGAACAGGTACAGGCTCACCAGGACGAATACCCCGATCAACCCGAACTCCTCGCAAAACACCGCAAAAATAAAATCGGTGGATCTTTCCGGCAGAAATTCCAGGTACGATTGCGTTCCGTTCAGCCAGCCTTTTCCATACAGCCCGCCGGAGCCGATTGCGATCTTGGATTGAATGATGTGGTAACCGGAGCCGAGCGGGTCCTGTTCCGGGTCCAGAAACGTCAACACCCGTTTTCTCTGGTAATCATGCATCAGGTTCCATATCACCGGCGCCGAAGAGAGGGCAACCACTGCAAAACCCGCCAACAGTTTCCAGCTTATGCCGGCGATGAACAGGACGGCGAAGCCGCTGACGGCTATCAGCAGCGCCGTACCGAGGTCCGGTTGTTTCGCAACCAGCAATACGGGGGCGATAATAAACAACAATACAATAAACACCTTTTTGACGGAGGGAGGCGGCATATCCTTGCTGAGGTGCAGGGCAATCACCATGGGCAAGGCCAGTTTCATCAGTTCCGACGGTTGAAACCGGAACGGCCCCAGGCCCAGCCAGCGCTGGGCGCCTTTGCCCATTTCGCCGAAAAACAGCACCATGACCAGCAGGCCGAGACTGACGAGATAAAACCAGAGCGAAGCGCCGGACAAGCGAGCCGGCGGGATCTGGGCAATGGCGAACATTACCACCAGGGCCGTCGACAGGTGGATTGAACGGCGAATAATCAAATCCATATTCTGGTCGCTGGCGCTGTACAGCGCCACGTATCCGATCAGGCTCAATGCCAGTATCCCCAGCAACAGGGGCGCGTCAATATGGACTTTCTGTGCCAGGCTTTCCTGTTTCATCCTGCCGCTTTTTTCCTGTGAAAGTAGTGGTCCAGCAATTCCCGGGCTATCGGGGCCGCCGTCCTTGAACCGCCGCCGCCGTTCTCGACGATCACGGCCATGGCTATTTCGGGCGCTTCGACCGGGGCAAACGCGATAAACAGGGCATGATCGCGGAATTCCTCGGGGATCTCTTCTTCATTATATTCTTCATCCTGCCCGATGCTGATTACCTGGGCAGTGCCTGTTTTTCCCGCCATGTGATATTCGGCGCCTGCGCCGGAACCACGCGCCGTGCCTCTTTCTCCATGTAAAACCTCTTGCATGGAATGAATTATCAGGTCCCAGTCCTCAACGTCGGCGGATATGATCGTTTTGTCTGACCGGGCAGGCGCTTTGATCACCAGTTGTCCCGTTGCGGAATCCTTTACTTCCGACAGCAGGAAGGGGCGAACCAGCTTGCCGCGGTTGGCGATGACTGCCGTAGCCATGACCAACTGTATGGGCGTGACCAGGGTGGCGCCCTGGCCTATCCCTGCAATCAGGGTCTCCCCCGGGTACCAGGGTTGTCCCAGGGCCTCGCGTTTCCATTGGGTTGACGGGATCAGCCCCGATGCTTCGCCGCCGATATCGATGCCCGTCGGCGCGCCGAAGCCGAAACCGGTCAGTGTCCGGTGGATCTCGTCGATACCCATGTCCCGGGCCAGGATGTAAAAATACACATCACAGGACTGGGCGATGGCATTGACCATGTCCATATGGCCGTGTCCCTCTTTCTTCCAGTCCCGGTAGCGGCGGGTACTGCCTTTGAGTGAATACCAGCCGGGACACCAGGTCTCCGCGCCGGCTTCGCGCACTTGCAGGTTCAGGCTCCCCAGCGCCAGCATGGGTTTGATCGTCGACCCGGGAGGATATTTGCCTTGTAAGGTACGGTTCAACAACGGCGTATCCCGGGACTGCAGCAATTCGGCATAGACCTTTCTGTCGATACCGTCGATGAAGAGGTTGGGGTCGTAACCGGGAGAACTGGCTGCAACCAGCACTGCGCCGGTGCGGGTATCCATTGCAACTATCGCCCCTCGCCTGTCGTTCAGGGCCTGGACCGCGAGGATCTGCAGGGACGCATCGATAGTCAGGTACAGGTTTTTGCTCGGTTCCGGATGCTCCCTGTATATTTCGCGTATTTTTCTTCCCTGGGCATTTACCTCTACCTGCTGGTAACCCACGTGGCCGTGCAGCAGGCCCTCATAAGCTTTTTCGATTCCTGATTTACCGATATAGGTTGTGCCGCGGTAATTTGATTTGTTGAGCTTCTCGAACTCATCTTCATCAATCATTCCTACGTAGCCTACCGTGTGCGACAGGCTCTCGGACAGTGGGTAATACCGGCTTAAACTCGCGACAACGTCAATCCCGGGGAGCAGGTGCCGGTTTACCGAAATCAGGGCGACCTCTTCATCACTCAGGTTGAACCTGAGGGGGATGCCTTCAAACCGGCGGCTTGGTTTCCTTAATTCCCTGAAGCGCTCTATGTCGTCCGGGGTAATGGTGATAAGCCGGTTTAACTGGTCTATGACGGACTCCACGTCCGCGACTCGCTCAGGCACCAGTTCCAGCGTGAACGAGGGACGATTATCAGCCAGGACGACACCGTCGCTGCTGAAAATCAGGCCCCGGGACGGCACTACCGGCAGGATTTTTATGTGATTACTCTTCGACAGGGTTGTGAAGTGATCATGTCTCGTGACTTGCAGGTGGAAAACCTGCGTCAGGATCAGAAAGGTGATTACCAGGATCAGCGCCGCCGTCTGGTAGATTCTATTGTGGACCAGGTTGGAATTCGGCCTCACGCTGATGTTGGTGGTCAATGTCGCCATTAAAAAACATTATATTTGCGCCGTATGCCCCCCATGACATAGAAAAATACCGGCCAAATTAACACGCTGCTGACGACAGGCGCCCAGAATGACCAGTGCTGCGGGGGAACACCGATGATGCCGCGAATCCACAAGGTAAAGAATTGTAACACTAACAGGTAAACACAGATGAGAACCGACTGCTGCAAAGGCGGGAATACCCTGATTTGCTTGTGCAGCCGTAACGTGAGGTACGCAACCACTGCCAGCCCCAGGGCGTTCTGGCCCAGCAGCGCCCCGGTATGCACATCCAGTACCAGCCCCAGCAGCCAGGCAATGCCGACGCCGACCCGCTCAGGCAATACGATGCACCAGTAGATCAGTATCATGGCCACCCAGGCGGGGCGCCAGTCAGTCAGCAGTCCGGGGAGCGGTATGGTTGTCAGCAGCAGGGCGATTATGAAACTGAACAGGACCACCCGCCCGCCGTGGTGTCTGACGGGCAATGTCAACGCCTCATTGCCACGTCGGAAGTTGCGCCGCTTGGCTGGTCCGGCCACAGCAGCAATGCTTCCCGGGTCTCGCCGAATTTTGCGCTGGGCGAGATCAATACGCTGGAAAACAGTTCGCCGGGGATGCGCGTGACGCTGGATACGGTGCCAACCGGGTAACCCCTGGGAAATTTCCTGCCAAGGCCGGATGAGACGACCAGGTCTCCTTCCTTGATATCGGCGTTGACCGGAATGTGTTCCAGTGAAACGACATTATCCTGCCCCAGGCCGACCGCGACGGAGCGCAGACCGTTGCGATTCACCAGTACCGGTATTGAGTGAGTGGGGTCGGTGATCAGCAACACGGTGCTTGAGAAAGGAGACACATGGATAATCTGGCCCATGATGCCGCCGGAATCGACCACGGGCTGGCCGTTGAACACCTCGTGTGTCAGTCCCTTGTTGATGATAATCTGCTGCCGGAAAGGTTCCAGTTCAACGCCTACGAGTTCCGCCACCAGCACCCGTTCATAAAATTCAACCGATGATTCCAGCAGGGTCCTCAGGCGCCGGTTTTCATCCTCCAGCGTCGCAATCCTTTGCAGCTTGGAATACATGCGCAGTTGTTCATCGCGAAGCCGTTCATTTTCGTTCATTAATGCCTGTCTCGATACCATCATTGCCGAAATCTTCCGGGGAATATCGGCGGCCAGTCCCGCCGTGTACTGGAGCGGATAAACAAGCGTCGAAATGGAACTGCGAAGAATTTCCAGGTGGGAGTTTTTGTGGTCAACCACCATCAGCGCTATTGAGGCGAGCGCGAAGATAATTATCTTTACGTGCGGGGAGACGCTGCTGACAAATAATGTGTTAATGGGCTTTTTCCACTATTTGCTGTGTAGTATCAGGGGTCAGAGTAAAACTACCCCATACCCTGCCACCGTCCACGATAACGAGACATACTCTGACCCCATTTATTACATGCCATTGTGTAGAGATCCGCTCATGGGAGTTTAATCGTTATTCAAAAACAAGGATTTCCTCTCCGAATTGATCAAGCAGTTCAAGGAAGCGGCCGCCGCCGCGCACGACACAGGTCAGCGGGTCTTCGGCAACGATAACGGACAGGCCGATTTCCTTCATCAACAACTGGTCCAGGTCCTGCAGGAGAGCGCCGCCGCCGGTCAACACGATGCCGCGTTCGACCACGTCGGAACCCAGTTCCGGGGGTGTTTTTTCCAGCGCGTCCTTGACCGCTTCCACTATGCCCGATATCGGCTCCTGCAATGCTTCAAGTATTTCATTGCTGCTCACGGTAAAGCTGCGGGGTATCCCCTCAGACAGGTTGCGTCCCCTGATCTCCATCTCCTTTACTTCATCCGGCGGAAAGGCGCACCCTATTGTCTTTTTGATGTCTTCCGCGGTAGCCTCGCCGATCAGGATGCCGTAGTTCCGCCGTATATAATTGATAATGGCGTCGTCGAGCTTGTCGCCCCCGATTCTTACTGAAGCCGAATAAACGATACCGTTGAGTGAAATCACGGCTACTTCAGTGGTGCCGCCGCCGATGTCCAGGATCATTGAACCGCTTGCTTCGCCTACCGGCATGCCCGCGCCCATGGCCGCCGCCATGGGCTCTTCTATCAGGTATACTCTTCTTGCTCCCGCTCCCAGCGCGGATTCGCGAATCGCTCTTTTCTCCACCTGGGTGGAACCGCACGGGACACAGATCAACACTTTGGGGCTGGGTTTGAAAACCGTGTCGCCATGCACCGAGTGAATAAAATACTGGAGCATTTTTTCGGTGAGCGTAAAATCCGCAATCACCCCGTCCTTCAACGGCCTTATTGCCTTGATATGTTCGGGCGTCCGGCCCAGCATGGTTTTGGCCGCGCTGCCGACGGCGCGTATCGCCTTCATGTTGACTGCTCCATGTTCTGACTTGCCTACGGCAACCACCGAAGGTTCGTTCAATACGATACCTTTACCGCGAACATAGATCAGGGTATTGGCGGTACCCAGATCTATTGACAAATCACTGGAGAAGAATCCTCTTAATCTGTTAAACATTCCTTCTGACTCGGATAAAAAGCGTAACTTTAACAGTGGCGCGTATTTTGGGCAAGCCCCAAGAAATACCCTAATCCCGCGTTAGAAAGTGGAAGAATCAAAAAAGCCTTGCCTGTATAATGAGTTGTGCAATTAACCAATATCACCCGATGGGTGCTACAGACAAGGCTTATGAACATCCTACCTTATACGATAGCAAATACCAATGATTTATTGACGAGCCGCGGCGGTCTGGTGTGTCTGGCGGAGTTGATGCAGCGGATTGGGTTTTCCTCGTGGGTGGAACGTTACTTTCCCAAGCCGGGCAGCAACCGGGGCTATGCGCCGGCGGAGGTGGTGACGTTATGGATGCTGATGCTGCACGAGGGGGCGCGCAGTCTGGAGGACGTGCGATATATCCGGGAAGATAAGGCGTTGCGCAAGCTGCTGGGGTGGCGGCGTTTGCCGAGCGCCGACATGCTGGGGGACTGGTTGCGGCGCTTGGGCAACGATGAAGTGGGTATCAAGGCATTGGAGAAGATCAACCGGCGGCTGCTGGGGTGGGCCCTGGGCCGGTGTCGGGCGGTGACCCTGGACATTGACGCCACGCCGGTGTTGTGTGAGAAGCGTGAAGCGCAACGGACGTACCTGGGTGAGCGGGGTTACCTGCCGATGCTGGGGCATATCGGGGAGACAGGCCAGGCGGCGGGGTGTGAGTTTCGCGAAGGGAACGTGGCGCCGGCGGATGACAACCTGGGGTTTATCAAGCGTTGTGAGGCGGGGTTGCCGGCGGGGGTGAGTGTGGCATACCTGCGGGCGGATGCGGCGAGCTACCAGGGCGATGTATTCGGGTATTGTGAGGCGCAGGAGATAGCATACGTGGTGCGGGCCAAGCGTTCGAAGGAGATGAAGGCGTGGATACCGGAGCGCCCGGCCTCGGCCTGGACGCCGCTGACCCGGGACGGGGCGGCGGTGGACGGGCAGGATACGCATCGGGGGGTGTGGGCGATGAATGAGTATGAGCAGGCCTTTACGCTGGTGGTGCAGCGCATGCGCAAGGGCGGCCAGCAGGCGTTGGACCTGGGCGAGGACGGGGCGGACGACGAGACCACCATGACGGACGGGCGTTATATTTACCGGGCGCTGGCGACCAACCGGGATGCACTGACCGACAGCGAGATAGTGCACTGGTACAACCAACGCGGGGAGGACTCGGAGAACCGCATCAAGGAGTTGAAGTCGGACTTCGCCGGGGACCGGCTGCCGTGCGGGCAGTTCGAGGCCAATGCCCTGTACTTCCACCTGTGCGTGACCGCGTACAACCTGTTTGTGCTGTTCCGCCACTCCCTGCCGCCCGAATGGCACACCCGCCGGGCGATAACCGTCCGCTGGCGCCTCTATGCCCTGGCCGCCAAGGTGGTGTGCCATGCGCGCCGGGTGTATTTGAAGTTCCGCCCCGACCAGGCCCGTCTGGTGAAGTCCCTGCTGGCGGCCCTGGCGCCGCCGGAGCGCCCGCTGCCGCTGACCGGCGCGGCGTAGTCTTGCCGGGACCTGTTTCCTTTATCACCCCCCGGGCGCCGGGGGACGCCCGCCCTTGCCCGTGTGACCGGCCTGACCCCGTCAACCTGCCCGGCATTGCTTCAATCCGGCATGGGAAAAGGATAAAACCTCCCCTGTCAGGGCAGATCATAGCCCATTGCTATTGAACAGGGCGCCACACAAAGGCAGAATCTATCATAAATGCCCGATTCAGATTTCTAACGCGGGATTTGGGAAATATGCCCCAAGAAATATGCCAACAAATATGGTAGATTGAGATGTATGCCAATACAGAAAACACAGGTGCGGGAAATTGCCTGGCTTGCCAGGTTGGCGATAGAAGATGAGGCCATGGCAGGCTATGCGAAGGACATGGCTGCTATCCTCGCCCTGGTCGAACAGATGCAGGCCGTCGACACCTCTGCCGTGGAACCGCTGGCGCATCCGTTGGAGATAGCGGCGCAACTCCGGCCCGATAGTGTAAACGAGGAAAACCGCCGGGAGGATTTTCAGCAAACAGCGCCGCAGACAAGGGACGGTTTTTATATTGTGCCCAGGTTCGTAGAGTAGCGTTCGTACATCATGTCCGGTTATACGCTCGCGGAATTGTCCCGCCTGCTGCGCGAACGGGCGATCAGCAGTACGGAGATTGTCAAATCCTGCCTGGAACGCGCTGAACGGCACAACGGCGTTCTCAACTGTTTCATTTCCCTGTTCCCTGAACATGCGCTTGAGCAGGCAAAAGCGGCTGATTTGGCCATTGCCGCCGGCAAAGCCGGGCCCTTGACGGGGCTTCCCGTTGCGCACAAGGATATCTTCTGTACGGCGGGTTTCAAAACGAGTTGCGCATCGAAAATGCTGGACAGCTTCATCGCCCCTTACCAGGCGACCGCCATGGCAAGGCTTGATGCGGCGGGGACCGTGATGATCGGTAAAACCAACATGGACGAGTTTGCCATGGGGTCATCCAACGAAAACAGTTTTTACGGGCCCGTGAGCAATCCATGGGATACGGAGCGGGCGCCGGGAGGTTCTTCAGGCGGCTCGGCCTGCGCAGTCAGCGCCAGGATAGTACCGGCGGCGACTGCTACGGATACCGGGGGGTCAATCAGGCAGCCTGCCGCATTATGCGGCGTGACCGGATTGAAACCCACCTATGGACGGGTGTCCCGTTACGGCATGATCGCATACGCCTCCAGCCTGGACCAGGGCGGACCCATTGCGCAAACCGCACAGGATGCGGCCATGTTGCTGGGGGTTATGTCGGGATTTGACCCGAAGGACGCGACCAGCGCGGACGTCCGGGTGGATAACTACCTGGACGCATTGAATAACGACATCAGGGGATTGAAAATCGGCGTGCCCAGGGAATATTTTACCCCGGAGCTGGAACAGCCCATCTCGGATGCCGTCACTGCCGCGCTGAATATGCTGGAACAGGCAGGCGCGTCGGTTATCGACGTCGAACTCCCCCACACGGACCTGTCCATCCCGGTATATTACGTGATCGCTTCAGCCGAATGTTCCTCCAACCTGTCCCGGTACGACGGGGTGCGCTTCGGCCATCGCTGTCCTGAGCCCGGGGATATCAACGACCTGTTCTGCCGCTCCCGCGGCGAGGGTTTCGGTGACGAGGTCAAACGCAGGATAATGATCGGGACTTACGTCCTGTCCGAAGGATACTACGATGCGTATTACCTCAAGGCGCAACGGTTGCGGCGCGTGCTGCGGGACGAATTCCGCGCCGCGCTGGACCTCGTTGATGTTATCGTGACGCCCACCTCGCCGACGACTGCGTTCCCCCTGGGCTCCCGAATCGGCGACCCGGTATCCATGTACTTGTCAGATATCTTTACCGTCTCAGTCAATCTTGCCGGATTGCCGGCCATTTCAATCCCGGCAGGGTTCAGCGCCGGCCTGCCGGTCGGCATGCAGATTATCGGCAATTATTTCCAGGAAGCCAGGTTGCTGAACGTCGCTCACCAATACCAGCAGATGACCGACTGGCATAAACAGGTTCCGGGAGGTTCCCGGTGACCGTACAGTGGGAATCCGTCATCGGCCTGGAACTGCACGCGCAACTGGCGACCCGGAGCAAGATTTTCTCGGGCGCGGCCAACCGTTTCGGCGAGTCCCCCAACACCCTGGCATGCGCCGTTGACCTGGGCCTGCCCGGCGTGTTGCCGGTTGCCAACGAGGAAGTGATACGCATGGCGGTAATGTTCGGCCTGGCCGTCGATGCAAGCATTGCCGGACGATCCGTGTTTGCCAGGAAAAATTATTTCTACCCGGACCTGCCCAAAGGCTACCAGATCAGCCAGTACGAATTGCCCATCGTGAGCGCAGGCAGGGTACAAATCCAGGTTGACGACATCACCAGGGAAATCGGCATTACCCGGGCGCATCTCGAAGAGGACGCCGGCAAGTCCGTCCATGAGGGTTTTACCGGCTCTACCGGGATAGACCTCAACCGCGCCGGGGCGCCGCTGATCGAGATCGTTTCCGAGCCGGATTTGCGTTCTGCCGGAGAGGCGGTGGCGCTGATGAAAAAAATCCATGCCCTGGTGCGTTACCTGGGAATCTCGGACGGGAACATGCAGGAGGGGTCATTCCGTTGTGACGCCAACGTATCCATCAGGCCTGCAGGCGAGCGCAGGCTGGGAACCCGTACCGAGACAAAGAACATCAACTCCTTCCGCTTTGTGGAGCAGGCGGTCAATTACGAGATAGACAGGCAGATCGGCCTTGTCGAAGCAGGACAGGAGGTAATACAGGAAACCCGCCTGTTCGACCCGGGCCGGAACGAAACCCGCCCGATGCGGGGCAAGGAGGAGGCAAACGATTACCGCTACTTTCCCGATCCTGACCTGCCGCCGGTTGTGATTGATAACGACTACATTGAATCTGTGCGCCGGCAATTGCCGGAGTTGCCGGAACAAAAGCAGCAACGCTTCATGGAGGAGTATGGTTTGTCGGAGTATGACAGCGGCTACCTGGTGGCGAACAGGGAAACGGCGGATTATTATGAGGCTGCCGTTGAGGTGGCGCCCGGCCAGGCCAAACCGGTCGCGAACGCGGTTATGGGCGTATTAAGTGCAGCCTTGAATCGCGACAATCTGGACATTAAAGATAGCAAGGTAAGTGCGGTCAAGCTGGGTAATTTAGTGATTAAAATCGCCGATGGTACGATTTCAAATAAGATCGCGAAGCAGGTCTTTGAATCCATGTGGCAGGGAGAAGGCAGTGTCGATGACATTATTGAAAAGCAGGGTCTCAAACAGCTTACCGACAGCGGTGAAATCGGCCGGTTAGTGGATGAAATCATCGCCGGGAACGCCGTGCAGGTACAACAGTACCGCAATGCTGCGCCGGAAAAGCGCGGAAAAATGATCGGCTACTTCGTCGGGCAGGTTATGAAAAAGTCCGGGGGCAGGGCCAACCCGAAGCAGGTTAACCAATTGCTGAGAGACAGGCTCTCCTGAACTACGGGAACGCAGTGAACAAACATTCCTTCGTCATTCCTGCGAAGGCAGGAATCCAGTAGACAATTAAACTCCTTATAAGGAATGTTTGTTCACTGGATTCCTGCCTTCGCAGGAATGACGAACTATGATGCGGAGTTTGCAAGGGGACAGACCTCAGGTCTGTCCCCATACTGAGCGAATAGCACTCATATACTCTGTGTCCTCTGTGGCAAAAAATAATCAGGCAGTCTCCCGGATCGTCAGTCCCAGTTCCTCGATCATCCTGTCCCGCATGATGAATTTCTGCAGCTTGCCGGTCACCGTCATGGGAAAATCATCGACGAACCGGACATAATGCGGCGCCTTGTGGTAGGCGATTTTGTCCTTGCAGAACGCCTTGACCCCGGCCTCGTCCAGTGTCCCCTCCTCCTTCAGTTTTATCCAGGCGCAGAGCTGCTCTCCGTACTTGTCATCCGGCACGCCGAACACGGCGACGTCCCGGATCTTGTCATGGCCGAACAGGAATTCCTCGACTTCGCGGGGGTAGATGTTCTCGCCCCCGCGGATCACCATGTCCTTCACCCGCCCGACGATATTGCAATAGCCCTCCGCATCGATGGTGGCCAGGTCGCCGGTGTGCATCCAGCCGGCCGCGTCAATGGCTTCCCGCGTCCTGTCGGGGTCGTCCCAGTAGCCTGACATGACGTTGTAACCCCGGGTGCACAGTTCGCCTTTCCCGCCCACAGGCACGGTGCGTCCCTCCGGGTCGATAACCTTCACCTGGACATGGGGATGGATGCGTCCCACGGTGGAAACACGCCGCTCCAGCGGATCATCGGTGCTGCTCTGGAAACTGACCGGACTGGTCTCCGTCATGCCGTAGGCAATGGTGATCTCGCTCATGTTCATCTCGGCCACGACCCGTTTCATGACCTCGATGGGACAGGACGACCCGGCCATAATGCCGGTGCGCAGGCTGGACAGGTCATATTCCCCGAAATCCGGCAGGTCCAGTTCGGCGATGAACATGGTGGGCACGCCGTACAGGGCCGTGCATTTCTCCTCGCTGACGGCCGCCAGGGTCAGGGCCGGGTCGAAACCGTCGTTGGGTATGACCATGGCAGCGCCGTGAATGGTGCAGTTGAGGTTGCCCATCACCATGCCGAAGCAGTGATAAAACGGCACCGGGATACAGAGCCGGTCTGCTTCGGTGAACTTCATGGCCTGACCGACAAAATAGCCGTTATTGAGAATATTGAAGTGGGTCAGGGTCGCGCCCTTGGGCGACCCGGTGGTGCCGCTGGTGAACTGGATGTTTATCGCGTCGTCCGGTTGCAGCAGGGTGGACAACTCTTCCAGGCTGTCCCGTTCGGCAGCGCCGCCCATTGCGGGTATTGAATCGAAGTTGTAACAACCGGGAGTTTCGTCTTCTCCCAGGCGAATGACGGTCCGCAGGTGGGGCAACCTGCCGGATGACAACCGTCCCGGTTCGGCAGTCTGCAACTCCGGCGCCAGTTCCGCCAGCATGGCCAGGTAGTCACTACTCTTGAACCTGGAGGCGGTCACCAGCCCCTTGCAGGCTACCTTGTTCAGGGCATAGTCGAGTTCATGGGTACGGTATGCCGGGTTGATATTCACCAGGATGAGGCCGGCCCGGGCCGTGGCAAACTGGGTGAGCGTCCATTCGGCGCAGTTGGGCGCCCAGATACCGACCCGGTCGCCGGGTTCAAAGCCCAGGGCAATCAATCCGGCAGCAAGGTCATCTACGCGCCGGTTCAGTTCCTCGTAGCTCCAGCGGATATCCTGGTGGCGTACTACCAGGGCTTCCCGTTGCGGAAACCTCTGCGCGGCCGCCTGCAGGGCATTGCCGATGGTCCGGTAGATCAGCGGTTTACTGCCGGCGCCGCTGACAAAGCTGAGACGTGTATTCATCTGCGTCTTACGATCTCATA
Organism: Gammaproteobacteria bacterium; assembly: GCA_965204045.1. GTDB lineage: Bacteria > Pseudomonadota > Gammaproteobacteria > Eutrophobiales > Eutrophobiaceae > JAAXHV01. The sequence goes on along the minus strand of CBDBDW010000002.1, from coordinate 282,297 downwards.
TATCAGGCATATCCGAAATTATGATATACCACGGCGATTAGGACAAGTATCCTAACAAGATGTGAAATATCGTTTGACAAGAAGCTGTGTCTGAAAGTACTATCCCAATGTAGTTTCTAACCCCCCCCGGGACTATGCCGTTTTACGGCTCCCCGGGGGTATTTTATTTCGCATAAATTATGGATGATCAAAAGGAAAGGGCTGTCTTCTTCATTGATGGAAGCAACTGGTACCATGCTGCGAAGAAATCCAGAATTAACACATCAGCGATAGATTATCGCAAATTCGCCCGAAAACTTTCCCGGCAATACCGCGAAGTTACTCAAATCAGATATTACATCGGCAGGGTATCGGGAGATTTAAGCCGTTCCAGGAGTCAAGCCAGCTTTTTGAGTTTAATTAAAAAGCAAGGCGTGAAGATCATCTCAGGCCGTGTAGAAAAAAAGCGGATTCGGCCGGAAAATAACAAGATTCAGAAAGACCTTCGAGAACTTTTGTCTGCCTACGGCCATTTAATAAAGCATCCGGTTATTTTGAATAAGCTGAAAAAGCTAGCTCACCAGGATACATATTCTTATACAGAAAAAAGAGTGGATGTAAACATTGCGGTTGATATGGTAGCAGCCGCAATGAAAGACGAGTTTGACGTGGCTTATCTCATATCTGCGGATGGGGACTTTATCCCGGCAGTTGAGACAGTCAGAGAGACAGGCAAGAAGGTTTTTGCTGCTACTCCTGCCAGCGGTCATGAGTTAAAGAAGGCCGTGAACAAATTTATTTATCTCAAACCGGAATGGTTTTCAGATGATATATTCTTGGAGAGTCTTGAAAGTTAAATCCTCGAGTCATGAATGAAATGTCTGGAAAGGTCTATGTCTATCATATATTGACAAGTTTACTAAAGTTTAGTCCGGACCCAGTTACTGAATAATCTCACCACTCCAAAGCTGCTTGAGGAAGTCAACCACCGGCAGGATATGGATGTCATCCCAGAGCGCGGGGCGGTCACCCAGGTAGATGCCGTAACAAGTCGTTTTACCCTTACTCAGGGCTTCCCTGATCCGGTGCAGACCGCGGTTGTAGCGCTTGTCCCAGCGCGTTGCGGCCTTGATTTCAATGGTGACGAAGCCTGTTGCCGTCTCGCAGAGCGCGTCCACTTCCGTGCCATCGTAGTTGCGCCAGAAATAAAGTGGGTAGTGTTTGCCCGTATAACTGAGGCAGGCGCGTAGCTCGTTCAGAATAAAGGTCTCCAGCAAGGGCCCCAGTTCTTCCGTCATGGGCGGATAAGGCAACCTGGCGGTCAACGCCCGCGCCACACCGCAATCAAAGAAATAGAACTTGCTCTGTCTCACCTGTTTTGTCGAGGATTTCAATTTCCAGGCGGGCAACCAGTAGCCAAGCAGCGTGTCTGTCAGTATTTCAAAATGATTCTGCACGGTCTGACGATTGATGCCCGCGTCACGGGCAATCCCGGTAAGATTGGTAACCTGGGCATTCTGGCGTGCGGCTATCTCGAGAAACCGGGCAAAAGCACCCAGGCTGCGGGTCAATGCTTCGGCCTGCACTTCCTGGATGAGGTAAGTCTCGGCGTATGTGCGCAGGTACTCCTGGGGGTTGTCACCCGTGACCGCTACCGGCAGGGTGCCGAAGGGTAAAACCCGCTCCAGGTCAAGCTTGAAGTCCAATTCGGCGGATACCAATGGGAACAGGGAAGTCGTAATAGCGCGGCCGGCCAGCAGGTTCACGTCACGGCCGCGCCGGAGTTTGCGGGCGCTGGAACCGGAAAGCACGAACCGGAGGCGGTTGGACTCAATCAGGCGATGGACTTCATTCAGTAACTGAGGCGCTTTTTGCACCTCATCAATGACTACCCAGCTACCGGCAGGCAATGTTGCAAGTTCACTGTACAAGACCTGGGGATCTTTATTGAACCTCAGTACTTCGCCCGTATCAAGCAGGTCGTAATTGACGGCATTCGGAAAACGCGCGCGAATCCACGTTGACTTACCGGTTCCGCGAGGGCCGAACAGGAACACGGACTGGGACGGGCTGGGCAGTAATCTTGTGTACATAGTTAGCGATTTTACCGGAAAAACGCGAACTATACAACCATTTTTCCGAAAAAATGGATATTATTGCCCCGAATTTCAAGCGTACGGGCGTCAGCTTTGCCGCTTCAATGAAGTTTCAGTCGTGACCGCGTGCCCGGTAATTTGATGCTACCATTCACGTCCATGGCATTAACACGATTACCGACAGGTTAAACCATTATGGTTCGATTGGGGACGGATACAGGGCGGGTCTGCGTACTGGGTTCGATTAACCTGGACATGGTTGCCTCTGTGCAATCTCTGCCGCTTCCGGGTGAGACGGTCGTCGCCCGCGACTTTGCGCACTTTCCCGGCGGGAAAGGCGCGAACCAGGCGGTGGCCGCGGCGCGAATGGGGGCCGGGACATTGATGATTGGAGCGGTAGGCGCAGATGAGCCGGGGAACTGGATGCGGGCTTTTTTGCAGGAGAACGGTGTGGATACCGAGATGGTCGGGCTCAATTCCCGGCAGCCTACCGGGCAGGCCTTTATCAATGTGTCCGTAACCGGCGAGAATGCCATCGTCATCGTTCCGGGCGCAAATGCCGGCTTGACGCCAATCGATATCCGGTTTGAGAGGTTGACCGGTTGCGGAATATTCCTGGCGCAGTTGGAATGCCCCGTCGAAACAATAAAATCATTCTTCTCCAGCGATGCCGCGCGGCGCGGGACAACCATACTGAATGCCGCGCCTGCTCTCCCGGAAGGCGCCGGATTGTTTCCACTGGTTGACATTCTTATCCTCAATGAGTCCGAGCTTGCCGCTTACGCGGGACTGTCTGAACCGCCCGATGATGTGGAGACGGCGATTGAAGGCGCAGGAAATTTGATCGGACAGGAGGGACAGGCCGTAATTGTTACCCTGGGAGAGAAGGGCGCTGTTGTCGTAAACGGAGAACGGAGCGAGCTGATTCCGGTCAGGCGGGCGAATGTAACGGATACTACCGGCGCCGGCGATTGTTTCTGCGGAACGCTGGCGGCCGCCCTGGCTGACGGTTATACGTTGAATGAGGCAGTCCGGTTCGCGGTTACGGCAGCATCAATATCCGTTGAACGTCACGGAGCCGCCACCTCGATCCCTGCGCGATCTGAGGTCGAAAAGCTGATGTGACAGTCCCCCCGGCTCGATTGTCCGGACCTGGAAAGAGTAATATAAATCTGGCGATGAACCAAGCGGATGATACTCCATTCCGCTGCCCGGACTTATCAGGCGGCGGCTGCCACCGAGGGCAGGCCGGACAGGGCCATGGCGAGTTCTTCCTCGGAATATTCCTGGTCGTACAGTTTGCCGGCAAAGTAGTCCATGTAGGCCTGCATGTCGAAATTTCCATGACCGCAGAGGTTGAACAGGATCGCCTTGCTGCTGCCCTCTTCCCGGCATTTTATTGCTTCCTCAATCGCGCCGACAACCGCATGGTTGGCTTCCGGCGCCGGTATGATACCTTCCGCTTTGGCAAACTGCACGCCGGCATCAAAACATTCGGATTGCGTATAGGAGCGCGGGTGCACCAGGCCGAGTTCAGCCGTCTGGCTCACCAGCGGCCCCATGCCGTGATAGCGCAGGCCGCCGGCATGAAATCCCGGTGGCACGAATGTCGATCCAAGGGTGTGCATCTTGACCAGCGGCGTGAGGTGCCCCGTATCGCCGAAATCATAGGCGTACCTGCCCTTGGTCAGGGTCGGGCAGTTGGCCGGTTCCACCGCGATGATATGCACGTCCTGTCCACCGCGCAGTTTTTCCCCCAGGAAAGGAAACGCGATACCGGCAAAGTTGCTGCCCCCGCCGGTGCAGCCAACGATGATATCGGGATAGTCGCCGGCCATCTCCAGTTGCTTGATGGTTTCCTGGCCGATGACTGTCTGGTGCAACAGGACGTGGTTCAGTACGCTGCCCAGCGCGTAGCGGGTATCGTCCCGCTGTACCGCCCGTTCCACCGCCTCACTGATGGCGATGCCGAGACTGCCGGTGCTGTCCGGATTATCCGCAAGTATGGCGCGGCCCGCCTCCGTGGTATCGCTGGGGCTGGCGATACAGGTGGCGCCGAAACTCTCCATGAAAGCGCGGCGATAGGGTTTCTGGTTGAAACTCACCTTCACCATGTAAACTTCAATCTCCAGGCCGAAAAATGCGCCTGCCAGCGCCAGCGCCGAACCCCACTGGCCGGCGCCCGTTTCCGTTGTGATGCGCTTCACGCCTTCCTGTTTGGAATAAAACGCCTGGGCCACTGCGGTATTGGGTTTGTGAGACCCGGCCGGACTCACGCCCTCGTACTTGTAATAGATGCGCGCAGGGGTATCCAGGGCCTGTTCCAGGCGGCGCGCCCGGTACAGGGGCGTAGGCCGCCATTGTTTGAGAACGTCTCTCACCGGAGTCGGGATATCAATGTAACGTTCACCGCTGACTTCCTGTTCGATAACCGCCATCGGAAACAGCGGGGCAAGGTCGTCCGGCGTAATGGGCTGGCCCGTTCCCGGATGCAATACCGGTGGCGGCGCTTCGGGCAAGTCCGCGACGATGTTATACCAGGCTGTAGGTATGTCGGATTCCTGTAACAGGTATTTGATTGAGTCGGTCATGTCCTGTTTTCCTTATAAGGAGTTTTGTAATGTACTGGATTCCGGGTCAAGCCCGGAATGACGAACTATAATATCAGGAATGCGGGGGTCAGAGTAAAATTACCCCATACCCTGCTACCGACCACGATAACGAGAATTTTACTCTGACCCCAGGTATCCTTACTCTGTCCCCAGTATAATTCCGTCCCCGGAAGGCGCACGGTCATAATGGTTTTTCAGTCGCTTCGGTCTGGATGCCCTGTTTGCGTTTGCCTTTGGTGTTCTTGATCATATCCAGGAAATTCCTGATGGTGATCCGCTTTATCTCCTCGATCTGACCGGCCCAGGCCTTCTCATTGCCCACAAATACGGTCAAGCCTTCCATCGCCGCGCACATGTACAAAGCCATGCGTTCCGCTTCCTTCCTGGTCAGGGTCGGGTTGATTTGCGGGATGAGTTCGTTCAACGGCAGCCGCGCCTTTGCATACAGTTCATCGACCAGTTCGGCGATACGGGGTTCATGGTTTCCCAGCGCCCAGAGTTCCGGGAAGAATATGGTGGTTTCCTGGGTGCCCAGGTCGTCTATCCAGAATTTCAGCACCGCCAGCAGTTGTTTTTCCGGAGAGTGCCCGGCAATCAGCCGGCGGCGTTCGAATTCCACCAGGTAATCATTGATGACGTATTCCAGCAGGTCCTGCAACAGGTCTTCCTTGGTCCGGTAATAATAGTTGAGGTTGCCGATGGTGATGCCGGCGCGGGATGCGATCCTGCGCATGGTAAAGCCGCCATACCCGGCCTCCATGAAGACCTCCCTCGCCGCATCCAGGATACTGATCAGGCGCGTTACCCCTTTCTCCTGGGTAGCCGTCCCGGAACGGTTCAGGGCCTTGCGTTCTCGTATCAACATGAGTGTTTATGTGGTGGGTTTGCGTAGATATAACAACATTCTATACGTAACGTCGTAAATCGCGCCAGGTTCGTCATTTGTATGTAGGCAGGAATCCGGTAGACAATTAAACTCCTTATAAGGAATGTTTGTTCACTGGATTCCTGCCTACGCAAATGACGAACTATGATACGGCATTATTTATGTCGTTATGTATGGAGTATCAGACACTTTTTCATAATTTCGGTATAGGACTATTGACCTATTAATACGTTTGTCCTAAAATCAGTTGTGCAAATACATCCGGGCACAGAAATTTTTCCTTCAACACGTGTCCGAGGGGGTATCAAATGGCAAAACGAAGCATACTCATCGTGATGGTTTTCGCCATTGCCGGGCCGGTAAACGCCCAGGTGCTGGAAGAGATCATCGTCACCGCGCAAAAACGTGAACAGAATATCCAGGACGTCGGCATCGCCATTACTGCGTTTTCCGGCGAGCAGATGCGGCAACTTGGCTATACCAACGCACAACAGATCACGGCGCTGGCGCCCGGCGTGCACACGGTACAGCCGAACGGCGAAGCGAACTACGCTCTTGCCATCCGCGGGGCGGCCAACAGTGACTTCGTCGCCAACCAGGAAAGTCCGGTTTCCATGTACGTGGACGAAGTATATATCTCGCAGATGTCCGGCGCCGGCTTCATGTTGTTCGACATGGAACGGGTGGAGATCCTGCGCGGGCCGCAGGGCACCCTGTACGGCCGGAACGCCACCGGCGGCCTGGCCCACTTCGTCACCAACAAGCCGGAGCAGGAGTTCGGCGGTTACGGGCAGGTCACCGTAGGCGAATATGATCAGGTGAAATTCCAGGGCGCTGTCACCGGCGCGCTGACGGAAGGACTGTCCGCAAGGCTGTCCGTGTCCACCCACCATAACAGCGGGTACGTGGAAAACCGCCTGGACCCCGGCAACGACCTGAACAATGCCAACGATTATGCGGGCAGGATGCAGCTCCTGTTTGAGCCCAATGAGGATTTTTCACTGTTGCTGAACGCCCGTTATTCACTGCAGGAGATCCGTACCGGTTTTTTTGAGAACGTCAGCGGCTCACTCGATGAAGTGGGTAACGGCGTCAAGGAGGACAATTGCGCGTTGTATACAAACTTTAACGGCTATTGCGATGACGACGGCGACAACTTCGCCGGCGACTACGACAAGCTGGGCCACAATGACCTGGAAACTTACGGGTTCACCGGCACCATGAAATGGCAGCTGGGCGACAACCTGCTGACCGTGATTATGGACCGCCAGGGCGTGGAACGTGACTATATCGAAGATTCAGATGCCAGCCCCCATGCCGATTTCAACTTTTTCCTCAATACCGACGCCGAGCAGTGGTCCACCGAGGTCCGCCTGGACGGAGAGACTGACAGGCTGCGCTGGGTAGCCGGGTATTATTACCTGGATATCGATATCGCCGATGCCAACGGCGCGGAGATACCGGGGCTGGGTACAGATAGTATGGGCACGGGCGGCAATCCTGTCGGTGTCGGGAATTTTGAGGCTTTCGGATTCGACCCCGTCAGCGCCTTTCTGGCAGCAGGGCTTTTTGGTCTCTCCGGGCCGGCGCTGGGGCTTCCCGACCCGGCCGACGCTTATGTCGGTGTTGACAACCCCTACCAGCAACAAAAGGACTCCTGGTCGCTGTTCGGGCAGCTGGAGTATGAACTCAACGAGCAGTTTACGGTCATTGGCGGGTTTCGCTGGATTGACGAGACTGTGGATTTCCATTACGAAAGCAACGTGGTCTGGTTCCCCAATGACGGCAGCGTGGAACGCAACGGCAACCCGAACATTGCCGTTCCTACCGCGGCGTTTATCGAAATTCTGGGCTATCCGCCCCTGTCGAAGCTGGATTACGACGGCGAATATAATGAAGGTTTGTGGTCAGCCAAGGTGGAGTTGGACTGGCGGCCGAATGATAACCTGCTGGCTTATGCCAGTTGGAACAGGGGTGTGAAAGGCGGTGGATTCAATGCGCCGCTCAATCCCCTGCTGGTGTTGGCGCAACCGCAGGGGGTTGTGTCATCCCAGGATGAATTTGATGTGCAATTCTCTTTTGGAGAAGAAGAGTTGAATGCTTTCGAGGTCGGCTTCAAGTCAACCCTGATGGACGGCCTGGCGCGCTTCAACGCCTCCGCCTACTACAATGATTACAAGGATTTCCAGGCGTTCACCATCGTCAGCCTGGCGACCAACGTGGTCAGCGCGCCGGATGCGGAGAGCATCGGTTTTGAGACCGAACTGTTCCTCACCCCGGTTGAGGGCCTGGACGTGGCTTTCGGCCTTTCCTATAACGATATGGATGTTACCCTGGCGGACGGCAGCAAGACCACCTCCATCCAATCGCCGAAATGGAACGTGAACGGCCTGGTCCGTTATGAGTGGCCGGCATTCAACGGCGGTTCCATGGCCATACAGGGAGACATCCATTATCGCTCGAAGCACCACCATTCCGTGACGCGGGCCGATGCCGTTACCGAAGACGGTTATCATATTGCCAATGCCCGGCTGTCCTATACGAGCGCCGGTGGCAAATGGGAGGTTGCCGTATTTGCCGAGAACATCACCGACGAGAATTACGTGGTGCAGTCTTTCGACATTGCCGCGGTGCTGGGATGGATCGAGGAGTATTACGGCCGCCCGCGCTGGGTGGGTGGTAGTATCGCCTATAATTTCTAGGGTAAACTGGTCATCCTGGAAGTAATGGGGAGGCAATAATGAAGCGAGCCATACTCGGCTTGGTGCTCGGGTTCACCTGTGCGGCTCCACTGGCGGAACTGCCGGTGGAAACGATCCCGAATGTGGAGACGCTGCCGGCAAGTTACCCGGACACCTGGGTGTATGCCCACGACACCAATTTTTTCTCATTGAGCGACGCCAAGGTGGTCCTGGTCGACGTGGCGGCGGAGAACCGGCATTACAAGGGCTCCATCCCCTCGTCCCATTTTCCGTCCTTTCTCGCCGCAACCACCCGGTCGGAAGTGTACGTTACAGAATCAATTTACTCCCGGCGCATGCGCGGAGAACGTACGGACCTGGTCACCATCTACGACAAGGTTAATCTCGCCCCGGTCGGCGAAGTGGTCCTGCCCGGCGCCAGGCGCGGCATGATCGTCACCCACAAGAATACCCTGCAGTTCCTGGATAATGAAAAATTGCTGCTGGTGTACAATTTCACTCCGAGCACTTCCGTCAGCGTGGTTGATATCGAAAAACGCGCGTTCCTGGCGGAAGTGGGTATTGGCGGCTGCGCCATGATCTATCCATCAAGGCAACGCAGTTTCGGCAGCCTGTGCAACGATAACACCATGCTTGTCACGCACCTGGATGAAAAGGGAATGATCTCGAAACAGGAACGTACTCCCGTTTTTTTCAACGCCGATGCCGACCCGATTTTCGCCAAACCGGCGGTTATTAACGGTGTATATTATTTCCCCTCGTTCAAAGGCATGGTGCACCCGGTCGATATGAACGCGGCCGACCCCGGGATGCTTGACGCCTGGTCATTGTTGCAGGAGCAGGACCGGCAGGAAAACTGGCGCCCCGGCGGCTGGCAGATTGCAACGGCCCACGAGGCCGGCAGGCGCTTGTTCGTGCTCATGCACCCGGACGGGGAAAATGGGACCCATAAAGACGGCGGCAGCGAGGTATGGGTGTTTGACGTGGATGCGAAACAGCGCGTTGACCGTATCAATCTCAAGAAATGGGGAGTTTCCATCGAAGTCACCCAGGGCGAGCAGCCTTACCTGGCCGTGACCAACGGCAATATGGAACTGGATGTGTATTCCGCGGACTCGGGTGAATGGCTGCGCTTTATCGGCGGCAGGGCGTTTGAGACGCCTTTTATTCTTCATGCTTCGAGATAGCCGGGTTTGCCACAGAGGACACAGAGATCACAGAGAAAAACCGTCATGCACTGGCTGCATGTCCGGGGACGGATTTTAAATCCGTCCCTTATGGCAAGGGCATCGGGACTGATAACAAAGGGGCAACATAAATGCATTGGCTCGACAAGATCACCGAAAAATTTTCCCGGCAGGTTGCGAACAGCACTTCGCGCCGGCACCTGCTGAAGAAAATCGGGCTGACCCTGGCTGGCGGCGCTGCGGTGCCGTTGCTGCCTGTGGCCCGGGCCGCGGACACCGGTGGCGGAAGCGGCTATCACGGGGTGGCGCCGCAGACCAGCGGCAACCCGGAAGCAGACCCGGGCGATCCCGCCTCCTGCGATTACTGGCGCTACTGCGCCGTAGACGGTTTTCTCTGCAGTTGCTGCGGCGGCACCCACGTTTCCTGTCCCCCGGGAACCAGTATGAACCCCATAACCTGGATCGGTACCTGCAGGAACCCGGCAGACGACCTGAACTACATCATTTCCTACAATGACTGCTGCGGCAAGACGTCTTGCAGCCGCTGCCTGTGCAACAACAACGTGGGAGATACCCCCCCTTACCGCGCCTTTTCCAATAATGACATCAACTGGTGCGTAGGCATGGAGAACAGTACGATTTATCACTGCACCACTGCCATCATACTGGGTGTCGCGACCGGAAAAAGTTGATTGCCTTTTTTGCCTCTGATCCATCGGTGAAAAATGAGTTCTTTCGTCACCATGCGGGGATACGTCAGAAACTGCTCCTCTTTTCCACAAAATAACTGCTCCTAAAAAAAGACTATGAAGATTATTGAATGACAGTCCGTTATGAACTTTTAACGTTTTATTTTGACATTTGTAAGAAATTCAGCCGCATAATCAAGTGCTTCATAGCCGCGAGATATGCCCCCGGCCAGACTCATGAATGCGTGAACCATTCCTTCAAAGCATTTATACTCTGCGCCGACGCCACAGGATTTCAATTTTTCCGCATAATTGAAACCGTCATCGCGTAACGGATCAAATTCTGCGGTAATAATCAGCGCAGGTGGCAGGTCACAGTGATTATCGGCAAGAATGGGACTCACCCGGTAGTCTTTCAGTTCTTCAGGATGATTAAGGTAGTAGTCAAGCAGCGCATTGATATCGTCTTCATATTCCTGAGCAGAGCCATCCGTGTACTTGTTCCAGGAGGGATAACGCGGCAGAACACCCATGGCCACACTGGGATAAAACAGGAGTTGTGCCGCAATACGAGGACCCTTACGGTCGCGCGACAACAAACACAGTACTGCGGATATATTGCCTCCGGCGCTGTCACCGGCGACGCTTACTTTATCAGGGTGCCCTCCAAGTAACTCTATATGCTTTTGTGTCCATTCCAGCACCGTGTAACAATCTTCAATTGCAGTAGGAAACTTGTGTTCAGGCGCAAGTCGGTAACCTGCATTGACACCGATTACGTCTGCTTTCATGCAAAGGTAACGCAACATATTCTCATGGGTATCCATATTGCAGAATACCCATGCGCCGCCGTGAATAAAGATCAGTATGGGCGATTTTTCATTTCTGCCCAGCTTACGCGGCCAATACACTCTCACAGGCACCGAGCCGTTCCGGACGGGAATATCCATTTCCCGTTCCTGATGCATGGATACCCGCGGCAGGTCATATTTATATTCAATTTCTTCCTTGTAACGTCGAAGTTCATCCAGGGTAGCGGTTGCTGCATTGATAACCGGACGACCGGCGATATAATCAAGTACTTTCTGCACATCTGGATCTATGTGCATGCGATTACTCCTTTGCTGAAATGTTTTCGGTCAATCGGCAGGGTTATCGTCAGAAATCCACTGCCGACAATGACCAATAAGAGTACTCCCACCCAGCCGATAGCCTGGTAACCGGGCAACCATGGTAAAGCGGTTGCCATGACTGTAGGCCCGGCAGCACTACCCATTGCCACAAATGCCGGTCCTGTTGCGGCTACCCTGCCGGACGCATCCAGTGAAGCCAGGAACGCAGACAGGAAAGTCGCGGCAAACGCGCCGGTAAGCGCGTGTCCCAATACTGCGAGAGTAAATATCAGGAGGTTGTTGGCGTATGCAAAACATATGGCGACACCGGCATAAGCTGCTACTGAGGTGATAATCGGGATACTCTGTCCGAAACGGCTGCCCAGTAAATTAGCGAGCCAGGGTCCAGCTATTGTCAGGAGCGTGGCGCTACCGATGATCAGGCCAATTTTTTCCAGATCCAATCCGGCGCCGTTTATCCCAATGCGTTGCGCGAATGCAAAGGTACCACCTGCTACACAGGCAAACAGGCCGAGCAAGAGCAGTGCAGCGATTGATCGCAGGGAATAACCAAGTCCTGATACGTTTACTGAGTATTGGGCTGTTACTGAAGAAACCATGCTGGCCCGGTTTGCCAGAGGAATGGTAAGTAGTGCTGTCGCGAGCATCATGGCGAACAACGTGGAGGGACCGAATTCTACGAACAGATAAGGTGAAATGAAATAGATTAGTGCGGCAAAAACCGCTGACCCGCAATTCATCACGGCAAACGTCCTGATAGGTCTGGTGGTTCCGGCAGCTGCGGCAAAGACTACGGCGATCAGTATTCCTTCACCTGCTCCACACAGGGCACGGGAGAAAAACAGTTGCGTAACGGAGTCCGTGCTTATGGAAAGGATTGAACTCCCGTTACCGACGATGGATAACAGTAGAGCGCATAAAAATGTCAGCCGTCTGTTTATCCTGTGAACCAGAGGAGCAATAGCCAATGTAGCCAGTGAAAGGACGGCCAACTGCGTACTTGCCAGCCAGCCTCCTTGCGGTTCAGACAGCTCGAATGTATCGATACTGGTCCCCATCAAAAACGGAAGCAATAATACACTCTGAGAAGCGACGCAATTTCCTGCAATAAGAGCTAAGTAAAATACTTTTGTCCGTGCTTCAGGTTTACAATCCGCGCTATTTGTTGTCTCTTTCAAACCCACTTCCTTTTCTTCTCGAAACGGCCGTCGTGTACCAGGAAATATCAATACTTATGAAAGATTTTCCAGAAAAAAACCTGCCATGGTCTCAAACGCTTCCGTTGATTCCGGCACATCGAGATAACTCCAGTGTGCGTGAGGCATTGCCTCGAATACCACGAGTTCAGCTTTTACTCCAGCTTTCAATAACGCTCTGTGAAACAGAGTCGTCTGACTCAGGCAGAAATCACGCGTCCCGCAGACGCATAAAGTTGGCGGGAAACCGGTTAAATCTGATTTGATGGGTGAAAGCACATCATCCGAAACGTCGTGACCTGCGATATAATCAGAAATGATTTCTCTAATCGTTTGATAACCATTTGTGGGCAGGAATAAATCCTCCGTATCTCCCGGATGTTCAAGATCTGCCGAAGCGGAAAAAAATCCCAGGGCAGCCGGTAATGGTTTCCCCTTTTTCTTAAGACGCACCAGAACCTGAGAACAGATCATTGCGCCGGCTGATGTCCCGTATAAACCAATATGCTCCGGTTTATAACGTTTCAGTAATGCATCATATATGGCTTCAGCATCATCAACTGCAGCCGGGTAAGGATATTCAGGGGCCAGCCGGTACCGCCCGGCGATTACCAGTGTTTGTGTGAGTGAGGCAACGGGTATATTTTCTGTTAACGAACCTGAATCGAGACGAAAGGCCCCACCGTGAAAGTTCAACAAAACCCTGTGCTTGTTGTTTGTGAAAATTGTTTCAGGACGAATTAATCGAACAGGTACACCGGCAATTTCATCGTCTTCCAGTACCACATGATATTTCATCCGCTGTTGTGACATTATCCTGTTCTGCACTTCGGCACTGAACTCCCTTTGTTGCTCCAGCGACATTTCTGCAATGTCCTGGTTACGCTCAAGTTCAACCAGCGCGGTTCGTGCTTCACAACTTATAGTTCCCGCGCGGCCTATTTCTGGAAGTTTAAGATTCATCGAGCAAGTGCGTTTTCGCTACGATTTATGTAATTGATTACAATATAATATAACATCAAATACGCCGGATGACAAAAGCAGAATATCGGTGGGTTCACGACAGGCTGGATATACCATGCAATCGCCTGATTCAGTTATTGCGAAAGTGTACCCACGGTAAGATAAATAAGAAGTTATGGAAACTTCTTGTATATTTTAAGCGTCAGGTTTCCCTTATTACCAGATTAGTTGGTAACATAACTGACTTTGCTGAGAGCCCTTCCAGTATCTGCATAAGTTTTTCAACCAGCAATCCCCCCGCCTGGATAGTATCCTGTCGGATAGTGCTTATTGCCGGTGAAAAATAGGAAGCAACCGGAATATCGTTATAGCCTATAATTGAAACATCCTTGCCGGGAGTTAATCCGGCTTCTTTCAGGGCAACGGCAAAAGCAATTGCCATAATATCGCTGACGGCAAACACTGCCTCCACAGTCTGCTTTGATTTCGCCAGGAAATGTTTCGCTGCTCTGTAACTTGACTCATATGTAAAGTCCTTCAATGTCAAATCCGTTATTGTGAACTCCTTTTCCCCTTCCATTAATCCTGTTTCCAGACCTTTTCTACGCAATCGAAATTCCAGGTGATGGGAATTTCCTATAAACAGGATATTACTATAACCAAAATCCGCAAATCTGCTGCCGACCAGATATCCTCCATATTCATTGTCGCTCCCAACAGTGCAATACCCTGAATCCTGAAGCACCCCTCCCCAGACGACGAATGGCACCTTAAGTTTAGCCAGGTCTTCCAGAATATCTTCTTTATCCCCCTGCCCAAGAAAAATAATCCCGTCCGCAGTTTTCGCAGCGAGTATGTTTTGATAAGAAAGTGCACTATTTGCACCGGGCGAACAAAGGAGCACATCCTGTTCACGAACGGACAAGGCATTTACAATATCTGAAAGCAGTTCAAATATAAACGGATCGGAAATACGTTGACCGGGGTATGAGGGAAAGTCCAGAGCAATTGCGATGCTATTGGTACGTTTATCCCGAAGTTTTTTAGCATTTTTATTAACCGTATAGCCACATTTTCTTGCAGTTTCAACGACAAGCGCCTTGGTAACCCCGGTTACAAGTGGGCTGTCGCGTAACGCCCTTGATACAGTAGCCTTCGATAAGTTTGTCTGCTTCGCGATATGATCCATCGTTACAGCAACGGATATATCGGGTCTCCCGGATTTTGTTTTATCGGTTTTTCTCTCTCCCTCAGTCATTGGAGTCTCCCCCTGCTACCTCAGCAAGTTTGTTAAATGAATTCCGATTAATGGCAATTTTCTATTTTTTTTTAAGTTGTGCAACCTGCGTACCACCTTTCGGTATTTACACTAGGCGACCAGATCTTTCAAGAGCTTGCGCACATCTGCGACTTACCTGATCTTAAAGGCAGTATTCCCACGTTTATCCACATCTCCGATGGGACACTAATGATCCGGAACAGTAATTCATATGGAGAGCAGCATATCCAGAGAAAAATCTGCGAGCGTTTCGAATACCATATCCGCATGATAAAGACGATTGCGGCAACCTATCCCTACAGACAACATTTTCGCCGCTCGTATCGCCCGAATACCGACCTCGGCATCTTCGAAGGCGACACAAAATTGCGGTTCCACCTCTAGACCCATGGCCGCGCTGAGGAAGATTTCCGGATGCGGTTTGTGGTTTGTAATAATATTTGCATCCACTATGTAGTCCAGCAGTGATGCTATCCCGAGATTTTTAAGTACGATTGACGCATTTTTACTGGTCGATGCAAGCGCGGTTTTTATTCCGCGGATACGGCAAGCGTCAAGCACGGCAAACGCTCCCGGCAGCAGATTATCTGGCGTTATTGAGCAGATTATTTCCCGATAATAGTTATTTTTTCTGGCTGCCAAGGCGGCTTTTTCCGCCAGAGAAAACTCTTGATCAGACTGCTCAAGCATAATTTCAAGCGAATCCATTCTTGAAATGCCTTTAAGACGTTCATTGATTTGTTCATCGAAATATATCCCTTCCTCTTTCGCCAGACGCTGCCAGGAGAGATACTGGGCCTGCATCGTGTCGGCAAGCACACCGTCAAGGTCAAAAATGGCAGCGGCGATATGCATAGGACAACGACGCAGTCATTTGGATTGCGAATAATGTTTGTTTACGAATGACAACCTGTCTTGCAGACTGGAGGATGTTTCCCCATGATAAATTTCAATAGCGTCACCTTCTAGTAAGTGATATTCCACTTTACCACTGGTAACACTGACCCGGATAAGCCGTCCGCGGAAGTTCACACAAAATGAGTAAGATCCCAGAGAATATGAATACTTGGGGTTGAATCTCAATACTCCCCTATAGCTACGCATGCCGCCAAACCCGAATACCAGACTGTTCCAGGAGTTGGCAAGGGCAGCCATATGTAGTCCTTGATCGGAATTGTTGCATAAATTGTCAATATCAATAAAAGTTGTCTTTTTGAGGTATCCATACGCCTTTTCAAATTCATTACACTCCGCCGAGACGACTGCGAAGGTGCCGGGTGAGAGTGTGGAATCATGGGTTGTAATCCTTTCGTAGTATTTCAGTGTGGCGGCCTTGCGTTCATAAAGAAATTCGTTTCCTTTGAGAAACATAGCCAAGACTGCGTCCGCCTGCTTACAGACCTGGTAGCGGTAGATGGTCAAAGGGTGATAGTGTAGTAACAAGGGGTAATTGTTCGCAGGTGTTTCATTGAAATCCCACACTTCCTTTTCGAGAAAATGTTCATCCTGCAGATATATCTCGTCTTCCGTGCTGTAGGGCAAGAAGATATTTGCTGCAATTTTTGCCCACAGTTGCATTTCCTCATCGGTAATATCCATCATTTGGCAGAGTGAAGCGTAACGTTCCTGGTTACGACACTTTATTATCTGGATGGCAGCAAGCGTGTATTCAAGATGCCCTTTTGCCATAACGTTTGTATAGAGATTATTATCCACGATCGCTGAATATTCGTCGGGTCCGGTAACGCGATTGAGGCAAAAAGCTCCTCCCTTGCGGGCATTGAAAAATCCTGCCTGTGGCCAGATTCTTGTAGTTTCAACCAACATCTCAATACCGGGACCGCTGAGAAATTCAAAGTCCTCTGTTGCCTCTACGTATTGCTGGACTGCATAAGCGATATCTGCGTTGATATGATACTGGGCCGTCCCGGCAGGGAAAAATGATGAACACTCCGTACCACTGATTGTCCGCCATGGATACAATGCCGCATTCGAATGCCCCATTGTTGCAGCAATGTCGCGCGCATAATTGAGCATAGAATACCTGTATTCGAGCATACCGCGGGCAATGTCCGGCATTGTAAAAACAAAAAACGGCAATACGAAAATTTCCGCGTCCCAAAAGACATGACCTTCATATCCTTCACCTGTCTGTCCCTTAGCGCTGACTGAACTGGCTCCGTCCCTGCCGGTAGCCATAAGCAACTGTACGGCATTAAAATTGATGGCGCCTTCAATATCCCGGTGATCAGGCAGGCTTACATGGGCTTTTGTAGAAAACCGCGCAATCTCGGCGGCTTGTTCCTGTTTGAGTTCCTGATAACCGGCAGCTTGCGCACTTTCTATTTCCCGGAGACAAATTTTCAACAAGTCAGTATCGCGCTCACCTCGATCAGTTTCGTAACAACTCAAACGATACAGATCACCGGGTTGTTGGGGGGAAATTTCAAGTCTCAGCGTATGCAGATAACCTCCGGTATTGGACTGCGTTGCCGTGTATAGAGTGTTTTCTTCACTCTGTATCATTCTGTCCATCGTAGCAACACCGATTTCTGCGTTATCGCTGCGGTAGAGAAAAGTCCAGGTATTGTCACTACAGACTTCAGTTTCCATTACCCATGGATTACCGGAAATCATCGGACCGACTCGCGGGTCGCAGACATCATCCTCAATGTCCCTCTCCTGTAATGAGGCATTCGCAAAGGGATGACTTATCAGTGCGTGGATCATGACTGATCCGGTAAATCCATCCGCTCTTACAAGAATCCTGTTAGCCATGATCGTCCGACGTGACAGGCTCACCAGACGGTCCAGGTTAACTGACAGTTTCTCACCCGTGTCTTTTTCAAAAACAATATACCTGAACAGGATACCCGCTTTATAGTCTAACTCTCGGCTGTCTTTAATTTTGTGCCAGCCAGTGGAGTAAATATCACTGCCATCAATTTCAAAAACCAGTCCCGTGCAGTCAAGTACCGGAATCCGGACATCATTCACTTTTGGAAATCCGTAAGCCCTTTCGTGATAGCTGAATGTACGACGCTCGTAGACACCATTGAGATAAACAACATTCTTGGCCCTTGCGACATTGCCGGGATCGATCTGTTCCCTCACTCCACGGACCCCAATGAAACCGTTACCGATACTGAATAGGGATGGTTCTTGAGCTAAATTTTCAGGTGCAGATGCAGCCCTGCGGAGTCTGTAATCGCTTGTCTGAAAAGCATGATCAGATGTTGTCGGCATACTAAAACTATATTTGCGTGTCTAGCGCATTGGCCGTGTGCTTATCGAGAATTTGCTGTCAGGAGATGGAATGGTATTGCTCTATGAAACACTTTGCATTATTCACAATTACGGGCTTCAACCATTCAGCGCGGTGCAGATTACAGAACTTGCCATGGAGCAAAGCAATCCGGTCTGTATTGAAACTGTTAAAAGTCAATACCTAGGGACATACCCCACATACGCGGTTCACCGTATAATGATATGACCCTGCCGAGACTCGCATAACGCGGGCTGTTGGATACGATGTACTCTTCATCGGCAACATTGTTGACGAATACCGCCGCACTGACTCTGCTGGCAAAGATACGGTCCCATTCCAGGCGCATATTAACCAGTCCGTACGAATCAACAATCGCGCCCGGTTGTTCCGCGTCCACGAACCCGGCGAACACCTCATCCTGCCAGGAATAACTGGTCAGGAAACTGACTTCTCCAAGATTGCCCGGTAGTTCCTGTGATACGGTCAGGCCGAGATTGAGCATATGTTCCGGTGTATTCAGAAATGGCAGCCCGCTCAGATCAACACCCGCCGGCGTAATATATTCATCGTATTCCGCGTCGGTATACGCATAGCCGTAGGTGAGCATAATGTTTTCTGCAGGACGGATTGAGCCTTCGACTTCAATTCCCTTGATGGTAGCCTCAGCAGCATTCTGCGTTGCGGTTGTCGCAGCCACCCCGATGATCACGTCATTCAGTACTTGCACGTCATTATAGTTACTCTGATAAATGGCAATATTGGTATGTCCGGTAGCATTACCGAGTATCCATTCGGATTTTACTCCCAGTTCAAAGGCGTCTACCTTTTCCGGTTTGAATCCGAATTCCGGAACATCTGAACCGAAAAAGATTCCGACGGCCGGATTATATCCACCGCTTTTATAACCGCGGCGATAACTGAAGTAGATCATGTCATCGTCTGTTAACTGATAGTCCAGCCCGACATTCCAGGACTGACCATCCCCTTCCGAACCATTGACGACCAGGCAATCGGGGTAGAACTTGCCGGGAACGAACGGACAAAAATGTGTCGGGTCCGGCGTCGGCAACTGATCTACCGTCAGGATCCCAAAATAACCGAGAATATCGAAACCGAGAGAATATTCATCCTCCGTGTGGCGAAAGCCGGCTGAAAAGTTGACGCCAGCCAAACTGTCGAAAAGTATCTCCAGGTCAACATTCATGTGGGTATATACTGCATAGCTCCTCGTTTCAATCGGCGCATCTAGTTGATGAGAGGTGAAACCAAAGTTCAGATTTTGCGAAAACGTTTGCCGCCCTTCAGTTTCTGCACGCTCATAATAGCCACCAACCAGCCAATCTACCGCATTGTCGAGTGCTGTTACCGTTAGCTGTAATTCTTCTGTGATCGTAGAATCGTCCGGGTTGAATGTTCCTGGAGTTGTTCTCCCCTGGGAATCGGTCAATGGAAGTGTAGTGCCGTCCAAATCATGTGCCCGGTCCCCTTTTTGTCTTGTGTAACTGAATATATTAGTCAGAGATATATTGTCGGTGAGCTCCAGTTCGGTTCGATTAAGTATGCCGTGGGTCCTGTTCATATCCCTCGATCTTGAGCCTAACGCAACTTTACGGATGCCCCGGGCTTCCTGTTCTTCAAAAAGAGGCGTTTGCAGCACCGCAAACGGCCCGACAGGATTGTTTTGTGTAAGTATGGTACCCGGGCCATTCTCATCATACTCACTAGCCCAGACAATGAGATAATTTTCCAACTGCTCCATAGGCCTGAACAATACGCCAAGTCTCGCTGAGTAATTATCTCGGTCATCATAGTCGATGTCCCTGTATACATCTTTCGTAAAGCCGTCACGATTTTGCTTTTGCGCCGCGATACGAACCATGAGCTTGTCTTTTATGAACGGGACATTAACTGCTGCTTCCGCATCAAGACGGCCGTAATTACCCGCCGTACCGCGTGCATAGCCGCCGAATTCGTTGGACGGCCTCACCGGCTCGTAAAGTATTGCTCCCCCGGTCGTGTTGCGGCCAAACAAGGTGCCCTGAGGTCCTTTCAGGACCTGCACGTTCTCAAGATCAAGGTAGAGGCCCGGACCGCCGGAACGGCTGGGCGCCTCAGCGAAATAGCTCACCACGGCCGGGCCGGCGCCTGCTCCGAGAAACTCACCCGTCTGGCGTAATCCGCGAATTGTGAGGGCTTCCTCATTGCGTCCCAAGCTGCCAATGACACTGAGAGACGGTACATGCCGCTGTAAATCAATAGCGCTTCTGATATCTGCTCTGCGTATCGCGTGGGAAGAAAGGGCCGTGATCGCAACAGGTACATCCTGCAATGCTTCCTCCCGGCGACGTGCAATTACGTTTATTTCCTCAAGGAAACCAACGGTGTCTGCGTTTGATGTATTGTCATCCTGTGCCTGTACGTCAGTTACCACTGACGAGCCTGTTCCGACAACCAGTAATAATAGGATGATGCCTGTTTTTAAGAAAACATACTTATAATTGGAGAAATAGTTAAATGGACTCATAGCAATACAACCCCCGCTCTAAAATGCGTTTGTGTAATACAGAAAAAATGTAATGGTTTTCATTACATTTTGCAATATAGCCCACCCTGTCTTTTTTTGCAAATAATTTAAGGGGTCGTCAGGGCAACCGCATACTGTTCTTCTGCGGATGCAGCCGCGCCGGGTTCAGACAGAAGCGTCGGATAATCCCCCGTTCTTGTGTCTCTTTCAGGTGGTTGCGTTCCAACAACCCGTCAGACTTCAAATGACCGATGACCGGTTCAATAGCTTGACGGCGCTTGAGCAGCGCCGTGTCTTAATACCCTACTTGTGTCCTGATAGGTACACCGTGTCTCAGTGAATGGCGCAGTTATCGTGGTAACCCGCAAAATAGCCATTTATCAAATCCTGACAGGACGCGAATACTTAACCAGGAACCGGAGCAACCGGGAACATTGCGCTTGATCTTTCCAATTTTGACAGCTATAGTTGACGTTAACGTAAATCATGGCTGAATTAATCGATGGCCGAATATTCCATCCAGAGCCTTGCTGAGCAATTTGGCGTCAGCGCCAGGGCGTTGCGTTTTTACGAGGGTAAGGGGCTGCTGTCACCGCTCAGGCGGGGGCAGACCAGGATATATTCGGAGCGCGACAAAACCCGGCTGTTGCTGACCCTGCGCGGGAAACGGCTGGGTTTTTCCCTTGAAGAATGTAAAGAAATCATAGATATGTATGATCCATCGCAAGCGAATGACAAACCTCAGTTATTGCGCCTGTGCCAGAAGATCTCTCAGCACAGGAGTGCGTTACTCGATAAAATGGAGGACATGGAAGCCACTCTCAAACTGATGAACGAAGTGGAGCAGAAGTGTCTGAACAAATTGACAGAAAATATAAGCTGAGTTTTGAATATATAATATACTTGACGTTAACGTAACTATAAGAGACATCATGGAAACCGTAAACTACCCCGGACTGGACTTTAATCTTGGTGACACCGCGACCATGCTGCGTGAGTCCTTACATGACTTTGCGCAGTCGGAGATCGCGCCGCTGGCTGATGAGATTGACAGGTCGAATGAATTTCCCGCGCACCTCTGGCGCAAGCTGGGCGACCTGGGTTTGCTCGGCATCACCGTGGAAGATGAGTACGGTGGCTCAGGTATGGGGTACCTGGAGCACGTGGTCGCCATGGAAGAGATCAGCCGGGCCTCCGCTTCCGTGGGGCTGTCTTACGGTGCCCATTCCAACCTGTGCGTCAATCAGATACGCCGTAACGGCAATGAGCGGCAAAAACGTGGATACCTGCCCGGATTGATCAGCGGCGAACACCCGGGCGCGCTGGCCATGTCGGAGACCGGCGCCGGATCCGACGTGGTGGGCATGCGCCTGCGGGCGGATAAACAGGGCGACAGGTACATACTCAACGGCAGCAAGATGTGGATCACCAACGGGCCGGATGCGCAGGTCCTGGTGGTTTACGCAAAGACCGATCCGAAGGCAGGCCCGCGCGGCATCACCGCGTTCATCATAGAAGACGGCTTCACGGGCTTCTCCACGGCGCAGAAGCTGGACAAGCTGGGAATGCGGGGTTCCAACACTTGCGAGCTTGTGTTCGAGGACTGTCAGGTGCCTGCAGAAAATGTCTTGGGCGAGGTAAATGAAGGCGTCAAGGTGCTGATGAGCGGCTTGGATTACGAGAGGGCCGTGCTCGCGGGAGGACCACTGGGAATCATGCAGGCTTGTATGGACGTAGTTGTCCCCTACATTCACGAGCGCAAGCAGTTCGATCGTCCCATCGGCGAGTTCCAGCTCATGCAGGGCAAGATCGCCGACATGTATACCACCATGAATGCGTGCCGCGCCTACGTCTACGCGGTTGCCGCGGCTTGTGACCGCGGAGAGACGGCCCGCAAGGATGCCGCGGGCGCCATCCTGTATGCTGCGGAGAAAGCCACCTGGATGGCCCTGGAAGGCATCCAGGCCCTGGGCGGCAACGGCTACATCAACGAATTCCCCACCGGGCGCCTGCTGCGCGATGCGAAACTCTACGAGATCGGCGCCGGCACCAGCGAAATCCGGCGCATGCTGATCGGCCGCGAGCTTTTCGAGGAAACCGCCTGATGACTATTCTGAAAACAGCGCTGAATCCCGATTCCGGGGAGTTCAAGACCAACGCTGACGCCATGCGCTCCCTGGTCGATGACCTGAACGACAAGGCCGGTATCGTAGCGAGGGGCGGAGATGAAAAAGCCCGGGAAAAACACCTGTCCCGGGGCAAGTTGCTCGCACGCGACCGTATAACACAGCTGTGCGACCCGGGGTCGCCTTTCCTGGAACTGTCCCAGCTTGCCGCCTGGGGCATGTATGACAATGCCGTGCCGGCCGCGGGGATCATCACCGGCATCGGTCGCGTGGCAGGGCGCGAGTGTGTGATCGTGGCTAACGATGCCACCGTCAAGGGCGGCACCTATTACCCGCTCACGGTGAAGAAGCACTTGCGAGCCCAGGAAATTGCCGGGATGAACCATCTGCCGTGTATCTACCTGGTGGATTCCGGCGGCGCGTTTCTTCCCAAACAGGACGAAGTATTCCCGGACCGGGACCACTTCGGCCGCATCTTCTACAACCAGGCCAACCTGTCGGCCAGGGGCATCCCGCAGCTTGCCGTGGTGATGGGGTCCTGCACCGCCGGCGGCGCTTACGTGCCGGCCATGTCCGACGAGAGCATCATCGTCAAAAACCAGGGAACGATATTTCTCGGCGGTCCGCCCCTGGTCAAGGCGGCAACAGGCGAGGTGGTCAGCGCGGAAGACCTGGGCGGCGCGGACGTCCATTCGCGCCAGTCCGGCGTGACGGATCACTATGCGCTGAACGATCGGCATGCCCTGGAACTGGCAAGACGCTCCGTTGCTCACTTTAACGTCCGCAAGCAGGTCGGTCTGGAGGTCAGGGAGGCAGTGGAACCGGAATATGCAATTGAGGAGATAGACGGCGTAATCCCGCCGGACACGCGCAAGCCTTTCGAAGTGCGTGAAGTCATAGCGCGGATCGTGGACGGCAGCGAATTTGCCGAGTTCAAGCCCTTGTACGGCACCACCCTGGTCTGCGGTTTCGCCCATATTTACGGCTACCCGGTGGGTATTGTTGCCAATAACGGCATCCTGTTCTCCGAGTCGGCGTTGAAGGGGACGCATTTCATCGAGTTATGCAGCCAGAGGCAGATACCCCTGGTGTTCCTGCAGAACATCACCGGTTTCATGGTGGGACAAAAATACGAGGCCGGCGGCATAGCCAAGGATGGCGCCAAGATGGTGACGGCAGTGGCCACCACCTCGGTGCCGAAGTTCACCGTGATTATCGGCGGGAGTTTCGGCGCCGGCAACTACGGCATGTGCGGGCGCGCCTACAGCCCGCGCTTTCTGTGGACCTGGCCCAATGCCCGGATCTCGGTCATGGGCGGCGAACAGGCGGCCAACGTGCTGGCGCAGGTGAAGCTGGACAACCTGGCGGCAAAAGGCGAGAGCTGGCCCGAAGCGGAACAGGAGGCGTTTAAGGCCCCGATACGGGAACAATACGAAACCCAGGGACATCCGTATTACGCCAGCGCCCGCCTGTGGGACGACGGCATCATCGCCCCGCAGGATACCCGCCGGGTGCTGGGCCTGGGGATATATGCGTCCCTGAACGCGCCTCTGGAAGAAACCCGGTTCGGGTTGTTCCGAATGTGAACCAGGATATTTGAAATTCAGGGGTCAGAGTAAAAATTCTGGCCGAAGCCCGGGGTCAGAGTAAGTGTCGCAGAATTTTTACTCTGACCCCAAATATCTGGAGACAATGGGGACGGATTTAAATCCGTCCCCGGCATGCAAATATCGGGAATTACGAATAGATAGGCATTGATATGCTAAATGACATGACATACACATATATCACCTGTAGCGCCGATCATCAGGGCGTAGCCACGATTACCCTGAACCGTCCCGATAAACACAATGCCTTTAATGAGGATTTTATTGCGGAACTGAGCAATGTCCTGGACGAAATCCGCGGGGATGAAAATTGCAGGCTGATGGTATTGCGTTCCAACGGCAAAAATTTCTCCGCAGGCGCGGACCTGGACTGGATGAAACGCATGGCCGGTTACACGCGTGAAGAGAACGTGCGGGACGCCAATGCACTGGCGGAATTGCTCTACAGACTTAATTTCCTTCCTGTGCCCACGATCGCCAGGGTGCAGGGCGCGGCAATGGGCGGTGGGTGCGGCCTGGTGGCGTGCTGCGATATTGCCCTGGCCGCGGACAATGCCTTGTTTGCCTTCAGTGAAGTGAAGCTCGGCCTGATCCCGGCCACCATCAGCCCGTACGTGATACGCGCGATAGGGGAAAAACAGGCGCGCCGCTATTTCCAGACGGCGGAACGGTTCGGCGCCGTACAGGCCAGGGAACTGGGCCTGGTCTCCGAGGTCATGGATGAATCCGAACTGGATGATACCGTGGAAAAAACCGTCGACCTGATACTGTCCAACAGCTCCGAAGCGGTGAGAGCGGCGAAACAACTGGTGTTTGATGTGGCGGGCAGGCCGATAACCCCGGAACTCCTGCAACAGACCAGTGAGGGCATCGCCGACATACGCGCATCCGAGGAGGGCAAGGAGGGCTTGTCGGCCTTCCTGGAAAAGCGTAAACCGGCGTGGTTGAAGTGACTGCCACGGGGTACAGAGAGGGACGCTGCAAGGGGACAGACCCCCGCTTACCACATGCGGGGGCATGCTTTAAATCTGTCCCCGGTGATGCTCTGCGCACTCTGTAGTTCAATAAATGTTCAATAAGATATTAATCGCTAACCGCGGCGAAATCGCCTGCCGCATAATCCGTACCGCGCAACGATTTGGTGTCAGGACGGTCGCGGTTTATTCCGAGGCGGACGTCAATGCGCGCCATGTGAGCCTGGCCGATGAAGCCGTCGCCATCGGTCCGGCGCCGGCCCGGGACAGTTACCTGGCAGTGGAAAAACTGATTGGCGCGGCTGAACGCACCGGCGCGGAGGCGATCCATCCAGGCTACGGGTTCCTCTCGGAGAATGCCGGTTTTGCCGAGGCCTGCGGGGGCGCCGGTATCACCTTCATCGGCCCATCTCCCCGGGCAATCGAGGCCATGGGATCCAAAAGCGCGGCCAAAACCATCATGCAGCAGGCCGGCATCCCCCTTGTCCCCGGTTACCACGGCGACAACCAGGATGAAACGTTCCTCCTGGGCGAGGTGGAAAAAATCGGTTTCCCGGTCATGCTCAAGGCCTCGGCGGGCGGCGGCGGCAGGGGAATGCGGGTAGTGAACAGCGCGGCAGAATTCCGCGAAGCGCTGCGTTCGGCAAAGCGGGAAGCGCTGGGCGCGTTCAATGACGAGAAGATGCTGCTGGAAAAATACCTGGAGCAGCCGCGGCACATCGAGATTCAGATCTTCTGCGATCAACATGGCAATGCGGTGCACCTGTTTGAACGGGACTGCTCGATCCAGCGGCGCCACCAGAAAGTGCTGGAAGAGGCCCCGGCGCCCGGCATGACGGATGAAACACGCAGTGCAATGGGCAACACCGCAGTCGCCGCAGCCAGGGCCATTGATTACGCCGGGGCCGGCACGGTCGAGTTCATCGCCGATTCGGACGGCGCGTTTTATTTCATGGAAATGAACACCCGCCTGCAGGTCGAGCACCCGGTGACCGAATTGGTCACGGGGCAGGACCTGGTCGAATGGCAGTTCCGGGTCGCCGCCGGCGAGAGGCTGCCTGCAAGCCAAGGTCAACTTGCCATCGACGGCCACGCCCTGGAAGCGCGCATCTATGCGGAGGACCCGGATAACGGTTTCCTGCCGTCCACCGGCAGACTGAGCCACTTGCGCTTTCCGGCTGAAACATCCGATGTACGGGTGGATACCGGAGTGCGGCAAGGCGATTCCATTTCCGTCCACTATGATCCGCTGATCGCGAAACTGATCGTGCATGGCAACGACCGCAAAAGTTGTTTGCATCGTATGCTCCGTGCCCTGGGTGAGACACAGGTAGCCGGGGTAACGACCAATGTTGACTTTCTCGCAGCGGTGATCGCCCACGAGGCGTTCCAGGCCGCGGATTTCGATACCGGTTTTATCGAACGTCACCAGGCTGATCTTTTTCGGGACAGGGAAGCTGTCCCCCCTGATATCCCTTGTCTTGCCGTCCTGTACCGGGTTCTCCGGCGCGCATCCCTTGCCGAGCGGGCAGCAGCGTCTTCAGCCGACCCGGCGTCTCCCTGGTGGGCAACCGACAACTGGCGGGCCAACCTGGTGGAGGAAGAACATTTCAGTTTCCACGACGGCATCGAAGAACGTGAAGTGGGAATAGCCGTTACAGGCAACAGGCGTGAGCAGTCGGAACCGGATTACGTCATCCGAACCGGCGCACAGGTGATGCGCGCATCCGGCCGGCTTGAAGCGGACGGCAGACTGACGGCAATGCTGGACACGACGCAACGGCGTATCGACGTGGCCGAAGACCATGACCACCTGGTTATCTTTGACCCGGGAAATACCTGCCGATTGAAACAGTTATCGGATGGCGGCCATTCCGCAGAAGAGGAAGCGACCGGCAACCTGATCTCCCCCATGCCCGGCACGGTCATAGAAGTCATGGTAGATGAAGGACAACAGGTCAGGAAAGGCGATGCGCTCCTGGTACTGGAGGCCATGAAGATAGAACACATTATTGCCGCACCCCATGACGGCACGGTGCAGTCTCTGCATTACCGGGCAGGCGACATGGTGGAAGAGGGGGTGGAATTGCTGGTGCTGGCAGAAATCAGTTCGATCTAATCGACTTAATTCAAATTATAAGAACTTCTTGTCATCCCGCGTACTTACGACTCGTCATTCCCTATATGGACTCCTCCCGTTTTGCAAGTAGGCACGAATCGATAGTGAAGGCAGACTGCGGTCGTATATACGGACTCTGATTGGGGTGCGACCCCTGGCCCAAGATGTGTTCGCCCCTTCAGCCCTCTTCGGCGCAACGGCGTTCTCACGCCGCGGGAATGAGCAGGGTCCCTGAAGGTGGGTCTGACCACTATCACGTTGTGCCGTCTTGCAAGGAAATAACATAAACGCTGACGCCTCTCTCCCGGCTGGCCGTTCAGGCGGCGGCCACTGCCGCCGGCGGGTTGCCCGACAGCTGGTTGGCATGGCCCGGATCGTACTCCGTCCGGTAACGCAGCATAGCCCAGGCGGTACGCACGGTTTTGTTTGCCAGGGCCACCGCCGCCCGCCCGGCGCCACGCCGGGCCGCCAGGTCTTTGAGCCACACCTCAACGTCATTACGGGGTTCCCGCCGCGCCAGCGCCTGGAGTACCGCATGGGCGCCGGTAATGAGCGAGGCACGTAAGCGTTTGTCCCCGCTGCGCTTGCCAATCGACCCCAGGCGCACCTTGCCCCCACTGCTGTGCTGCTTGGGGGTCAAGCCAATACAGGCCGCCGCGGCCCGACCATGCCGGTACGCCTGCCCGTCCCCCAGGGCAATATACAACCCCAACGCATTCTTGGGCCCCACCCCGGCCAGTGTCAGCAGCGACCGACACGCCGGCGTCACGCGCACTTGCTCTGCCAACTGCCGCTCCGCCTCCTGCAACGCCGCCGACTGCGCCTGCCATAACTGCCAGGCCAGCGCCAAGAGCGGGCGTAGCGACAACGGCAACCCGTTCTCCGCCTCCTCCAGCACGCGCGGCAACTCACGCCGTAACGCCGCCTCCCCCTTCGGCACCACTTCCCCAAACTCCGCCAGCAGCCCACGCAGCATGTTCCCCGTCGCCGTCAATTGGTCCGTCAGATGCTCCGCCACGCGTTTCTGACACTGCAGACTCTGTTGCTCCACCCCCATCAACCCCACCCCCGGCAATTCCTCCCGCTGCCCCGCACGGGCCACCGCTAACGCATCCCGCGCATCCGTCTTGTGGCCCTGACGGTACGGCAACACCCAACGCGGCGAGAGAATCTTCACCTGATGACCGAACGACTCCGCTAAGCGACCCCAATAGTGCGCACCCCCGCACGCCTCCAGTACCACCAAGGCCGGCGCCTGACGCACTAAATACGCCGACAACGCCGTCCGGCCCATCGCCTGGTTGCTCACCATCCGGTCCTGCTTGTCGACCACGCACACCTGAAACGTGTGCTTCGCTAAATCTATGCCGATTGTGTTAGTATCTCTCATCGTGGACTCCTCGTTGTTGGTTAAACAAAATTGCTTCTCCCCCCTTAACTACCATGATAAGGGGGGAGGAGTCCACACATCGGCGCAGGCGGGAATCCAGTCAAACAACCTTCCTTATAGCTTTAGACAGCCCATCCGGCAGATATCACTTCCGCCTGTTCAAGCACCGTCCGTGTTGCTTTTTCCTGCTTATCGGGCGGGTAACCATGTTTACGCAGGATACGTTTGACTAGGCGGCGAAGGTGGGCGCGCACGTTTTCGCGAAGAGTCCAGTCAATCGTGACGTTATTGCGCACGGTCTCTACGAGTTCCCGCGCTATTATCCTGAGAGTCTCATCACCCAGCACCTGAACTGCGCTGTCGTTGGTCTCTAGTGCGTCATAGAAAGCAAGCTCCTCTTCCTCCAACCCCAGTTTTTCGCCACGGGCATTCGCCTCGCGTAGATCCCGCGCAAGCTGGATCAATTCTTCAATGACCTGTGCGGCCTCAACGGCGCGATTCTGGTAGCGGCGAAGGGTTTGTTCCAGCATCTCCGCAAAAGAACGGGCCTGCACGATATTCTTTCTACGCCGGGCAGACAACTCGCCCTTCAACAACTTTTGTAGAAGTTCAACCGCGAGATTTCGTTGAGGCATGCCGCGCACCTCAGCGAGAAACTCATCCGAGAGGATGGAAATGTCAGGCTTTTCCAATCCGGCGGCGGCGAATATATCGACCACTCCTTCCGAAGCTACCGCGCGGGAGATGATCTGCCGGACGGCATGATCCAGTTCCTCTTCGGGCCGCGCCTCGGTCGGAGTGCGTTTCGCCAGCACCGATTGGACAGCCTGAAAGAACGCCACGTCATCGCGTATGCGGACCGCTTCATCATGGGGGACAGCCAGGGCAAAGGCCTGGGACAGTTCGCGCACTGCCTGTACAAGACGTTCCTTGCCGTTCTCCTGTGCCAGGATGTGTTCCTGCGCGGCCGGTAGCAGGGACAGCCGTTCGGCCGGTTTGCCAGAGACCCACCTGGAACGGTCGAAGCCATGGAACAATCCGCAACAAATCTCGTATTTCTCAATCATCACCGCCACCGCTTCCTCCTGGTTGAGCGCGGTCTGTCCGGTACCGCCGCTTTCCGTGTAGGTTGCAAGCGCCCGCTTGAGTTCATGGGCAAGACCCAGGTAATCAACGACCAGGCCGCCGGGTTTGTCCATAAACACCCGGTTGACCCGCGCGATAGCCTGCATCAACCCGTGGCCGCGCATCGGCTTATCGACGTACATGGTATGCAAGCTGGGCGCGTCAAAACCGGTCAGCCACATGTCCCGGACCAGCACCATGCTGAAAGGATCATCAGAGTCGCGAAACCGTTTTGCCAGCGTCTCGCGTCGAGATTTGTTACGAATATGAGATTGCCAATCCGGGGGGTCTGAGGCAGCGCCGGTCATTACGACTTTGAGGTTTCCCTTGTCATCGTTATCGTGATGCCAATCAGGACGTAATCGCGCCAGTTCCCGGTAAAGGCCGATACAGATGCGCCTGCTCATGCAAACTATCATCGCCTTGCCTTCCATAGCTTCAAGGCGGGTTTCAAAATGAGCAACGATATCCTGGGCAACAAGCGCCAGACGCTTGTCAGAACCTACTATTTCTTCGAGTTGCGCCCATTTCGTCTTGAGCTTTTCCTTGCGCTCAATTTCTTCCCCTTCGGTGGCTTCCTCAAAACCGGTATCGATGTTCGGGCGTTCGTTCTCATCGAGAGTGAGCCTGGCAAGCCTGCTCTCGTAGTAGATGGGGACAGTCGCCTCATCCCGGACGGCCCGCTGAATGTCGTAAATGCTGATGTAATCGCCGAACACGGCGCGGGTGTTGGCGTCCTGGAGTTCAATCGGCGTTCCCGTGAAACCGATAAAAGAGGCATTGGGGAGCGCATCCCGTATATGCCGGGCAAAGCCGTCGATGAAATCATATTGGCTGCGGTGCGCCTCGTCGGCGATCACCACGATATTGCGCCGTTCGGACAGTACCGGGTGACGGTCGCCTTTTTCTTCCGGGAAGAACTTCTGGATAGTGGTGAACACCACGCCGCCGGATTCTACTGCGAGTTTTGCGCGTAAATCCGCCCGGTCTTCCGCTTGTACCGGCGGTTGGCGCAACAGCTCCCGGCAACGTGAAAACGTGCCGAAAAGCTGCTCATCCAGGTCGTTGCGGTCGGTCATGACCACGATGGTCGGGTTCCCCATTGCCGTTTCGTGGATGATACGTCCCGCATAGAAAGCCATGGTCAGGCTCTTGCCGGAACCCTGGGTGTGCCAGACCACGCCGACGCGACGGTCCCCCGGCGCGCCGCCCGGTTTGCGGCCTGATTCGTACCGGCCCGGTTCCTCGGCCTGCTTGAGTTCGGCGGCCCGCAGGGTTTCCGCCACCGCCACTTCTACCGCATGGAACTGGTGGTAACCTGCCATCTTCTTTACCAGCAGCCCGCTGCCGTCGTCCTCGAATACGATGAAGTCACGCAGCAGAGCGAGAAAGCGGCGTTTTTCCAGTACCCCTTCGATCAATACCTGCAGGTCCGGCAGGAACACCGGCGCCAGTTCCTGGCCGCCGATTGTTCGCCACGGTTTGAACCACTCCCGCCCGGCGGTAAGCGAACCGATACGCGCATTCACCCCGTCCGAGACGATAAGGGCCGCGTTGAAAGCAAACAGGGTCGGCAACTCGTTTTTATAGGTCTGGAGTTGCTGCCAGGCGCTCCAGACCGTGGCCTCTTCATCCGCCGGGTTCTTGAGTTCAACCAGCGCAAGCGGCAGGCCGTTGATGAACAGCACGACGTCCAGCCGCCGCTTATGCTTATTCTCGGTAACGGTGAACTGGTTGACTGCAAGCCAGTCATTTTTGTCAGGGTCGTCGAAATCGATCACCCTTGCTTGCGCTCCACGAATGGCGCCTTCGGCATTGCGATACTCCACTGTAACGCCCTCTACCAGCATACGATGAAAAGCCCGGTTGCGGGCCTCCAGTGTGGAGCCTTCGGGACGGGTCAGCCTGCGAAAAGCATCGTCCAGGGCTTCGCCCGGGAGGTCCGGGTTGATGCGTCCCAAGGCGCCGCGCACGGTTGAAGCAAAAAAAACATCAGAATAATCCTCACGCAGTGCATGAAGACCTGGCGGCATATCCGGCCCGGCGATGACGTTGTATCCCAGCCCCCGAAGCCAGTCGAGAGCGGCATCTTCCACGACTGATTCAGTCAATATAGTCATGGAATTACCCTACCAGTATTTACGAAAACTTTTTCAGTCTGACCCTCACAGACGATTTTTGCCTGCGTCATCCTGCGGGCCTGCCGCCAAATATATTCATCTTCCACAACTCGCCAAGGGAATAGTCTTCCAACCAGTCAGTTAAATCGTCCTCATCCAATCTTTCGAAGGTGGAGGCCCCATCCTTGCGGTTGACCACCACCACATCCTCAGGAACAAGCTCACTGATGAGGTCCGCAGACTGTGTAGATACAATAATTTGTCGTGTATCGCTGGCCTGCCGGAGCATCTCGGCGAGCAAGGTAAGCGCAAGAGGATGCAAACCCAACTCCGGTTCGTCGATGAGTATCAATTCCGGTTGCAGTTCAGCCGGTTGAAGCAGTAAGGTTGTAAGACAGATGAAGCGCAGGGCGCCATCTGAAAGTTGGCCCGGTCCCTGTACCGTGTCCGTGTCGTCTGCTTGAAACCATTCCAACTCCATATTTTCACCTATGTCCTTGCGATAGACGAAACCTCCGAAGAATGGGGCTGCAAGCTGAACTGTTTCGACAATTTTATGATAGTGGCCCGGATGTTTTTCGCGTAGTTGGCGCAAATATGGTCCCAGATTATCTCCGCCAGATTTAAGCAAGAGGTTATCGCGTACTGCCTGTAACTGGCGAATTGGCGCTGTTATGCTGGTGTCGTGAAAGTGGTAAACACGCCATTCGGCAATCGCTGGACGTATATAGTGGGCAAAGCTATCCTCCACTTTTTTATCCAGTATCTCCAGCTTCAATCCATCATGGCCGCTACCCGGTGAAAATCCAGCTATATTGCCGAACTCCCTTTCTTCCTGGTCGAAAATGAGGCGGTTTCCAGTTGGTACGAGGGAGAAACTATAGGCGTTTCTACCGGTTAAGCCAGCTTTTGCATCCCCACCAAAGGAAAACATGATTTCTATACGTCCGGTTCGCTTTCTGCCTCCAAAAAGTAAGGCATCCGGGCCATCATGTTCGGCAACAAAGACTTGAAGACGCTTCTCGATCAAGCAGGCAAGCATGTGAAACAAACCGATGAAATTACTCTTGCCGGCGCCGTTCGCCCCAATAAGGACATTCAGACGTCCAGGCTTGAAGTCTTCCAGCGAGCGGATCGATTTGAAACCGCGTACGGTCAGGCTTTCCAGCTTAGCCATAGCTCATCGTAATATCTGTTCGTTTAATCAGGGCGCCAATAATATCATTGGTCAGGTTCCAACGTTACGGCTCCCGACAAGGATTGTGTTACCATCAATCCCTGATAATGTTTTAGGCGCTAAGCTCAAGATAGAATGAACACTGATGAATGAAGTAAAGATCATGGAAACACTCAGTTACTCACAATTTCGGAACCATCTGGCCGACATCCTTGACAAGGTAAATGACAACCACAAGCCGGTGCTGATAACGCGGACGAACGGTAAGCCTGCCGTTGTCATGAGCCTTGAAGATTTTCACACTTATGAATAAACCACCAACCTGATGGCAAGCCCTGAAAATACCAGACGTTTGAATGAGGCGATCTCAGAGGTGAGGGTTGAGAAAACGTTGCAAAGTGGGGTTGAAGCGATTGCCACCGCCTGATTGCGGCTGAAAACAGCGGCTTCACTGAGATGACAATGGACGAGATATGGGAAGAGACCAGACAGGATGGTCGGTTTGAACTACCGAGAAATCCTCGATAGTTGCCGGTTCTTCCAGCTCATTGACTAAAAAGATATTTTTCAGATGATTACCCGATTTTTAAGCCGCTAATTCCTCGCGTATTGTGTCACGTTGACTCCAGAGCACAGGATTTACTTCGTAGCTTCGCAGGGCATCTATAACATCCGATGAGGCTGTGTGTTCAGAGTCATTCAACATTGCATACGCGCGCGATTCCGGCGCGCGTACTGCCTTGGTATCAATCCATGAAAAAGCCATCGCCTGGGCGGTATCGCGGCTGGGACGATTAATAGTTCGAACTATACGTTCGGGCTGTTGACGGGACTTTGGAATAACGAAATCAAACCGGTGGTCGTAACCGCTGTTACCTGTGAATTTGATACTTGGCGTATAGCGGATATCACACAGGTCAAGCCAGGACACAACATCTTCATAGAACAGGCTCGCGATTGTGGGCGATGCCAGGTAGAAAAGATCGTTGACGGCAAGCATCGCCTGTACGAGATTGTGTTTCCGTAAAGCAAAGTTTTCCGCTGTCACTCGGACTTCCAGAGCCTTTTCGTTGAGTTGCACGCCGAAACCTTGAAGTGTTACCTTGAGAAGGTTCTGGCGTTTGGCACTCTCGAGTTTACAACCGCATAGCTCCAGGTCTTCAATAGTGAACCTGTCATCAGTCAGCAGGAAACCACCGTTAGCCTTTCTGGCGTAGATCTGCATGTAATCGTTATGCCGGTCAATGTAAGGCGTGGTGATCTCTATCCAATCATTAACCTGGCGAATACTTGTGCGATCTTTCAACCAATCCTGATACTGGTCCAGCAGTGATTGGACTTCATCTATCATTTGAATTCCCCTTGCTGTATTAATGGCGGCTGGATGATATTGCAGAATCCCATGAAGTCTGTGAGCAGTTGCCATGGGTCGGCCAGGTTCGAGAATTTATCAGCAGGAACCGGAAATGCCCACTTATCATCATATCCTTCGCGATAAATATGAAGGTGCGGCGATCCGACTTCCCTTCCATCAGGGTTACGATGCGGCGCGCTACCGAAATCCAACCGTGCCAGGATAACCACTTGGCGGCCACGATTCTGGTATGTACCTTTAGCAAGATCGATTCGTGCCCTGCGTAGATCAAGAAGAAATGCTTCGCGCCCATCTACAGAGACTAAAGGAATTGTAACACACCCTCTGGATCTCGGGTAACTCCACACGTTGTCATCTATCCGGCGTTTCTCCAGCGCCATCAGCGCATCGGCCTCGGCTTGGCTAATTCTGATGTCTGTCATTTCAGACCGTTCTCCTTACGAATAATCCCTTTTCCTTCAACGCGAAAACCTGAACTTTTGACGGCTGGCCGCTTTGTAGAACTCAGGGGTGTCTTATATCAATTCTACTCCATATCTACGGTGGTCCCATATTTCAAGAAAACCCGTGATGTGCTTTTCAGCAATATCCATCTTACCATCGACTTCATTGAATTTTAAACCGTTTTGTTGCAAAGGTCTTGAAGTAGATGAGAGTCTGTATTTTTTATGTTTTGGTTACGAATCGAAGCCGGATAACATCTTTCAGCAAGGAATTAGCCTGGGGTATCATTACCAAAGCGAATCATCATGGGGCCAAGACGCGTATCATGTGACAGCCTCTAACCATTGTTCGGCCTCACCGACACGAATTTCACCGGAGATGAGTTTGGGGAGCAGGGTATCTCGTGAGGCGGCAAGAGTGCGGGATGCGATAGCGGTATCTCTGACTCGAGTAAGAAGTAGGCGGACAATTTTTCCGAAGCTCTGGGCAATTAGCTCTGGTGGAGATGGGAGCAGAAACTGCGACAACGCTTTGGCGGGTACACGTTGGCGACCGCTTGTTCCGGTCATGTTCTGGATTGCAAACTCCCGGAATCTGGCGCTACGCGCAAGACAGTAGGCGAATTCGCCAGGGAGTGGAAGTATGGGTTTCATAACGATGTACTCAGTCGAACCCCATCCTGTTTCGCCATCCTTAAGAAAATCGACATAAGCTGTCTTGCCATTTTCCAGACACGGAGTAATACGAGCCAGAAGCGTATCTCCGTTGGCGAATCGCATGCCTGAACTGAATGGACGGTCTCTTACCATATCAGGAGAATGACCCTTTGTCGGCATGTTCGCCATATCGAGATAGGGAGCGACTATCCCCTTTTGTAACGAGCGCTTCGGGTTGACCTCTATAATTTCGGGCAGTGAAACTACTTCCCACCCCTCTGGTATTTCACCTAATTCGGAGTCCACCATCCGGTCAGGAAAAAGGTCGGTTATGTCTTTGGGCAGGCCGGTATTACGGCCTTCTATCTTGGCGCGGACAGGATCAAAATCGATGAACCAGGATTTGAATAGCGTACGCGCCATAGTCTCCAGTGTTTCATTCATCTGGCGGTTCAATTCAATCTTGTCATCAAGTGTGCCGAGTACATGGACGATGGCGCGTTGTTCGGGGAGGGGGGGTAGGGGAATGCGCCACTCGTTGAAAGACTTTCTGGTAATGGTCTGAAAGACAGTCCCGTATGTAAGTGTTCTCATGGTAGTGAGGGTGCCTTTCAGCGCGTAATATAAGAAATCGTTATCTATCTCATCAGTGGGCACAAGAGCGTAGCAAGTCTGATTGAAAGCCATCTTTCGTTGAAGTTGTGCGAGTGCACCAACCGTTCCTCTGGCCGTGATGATCACCGTTCCTTCAGGCATGAGTGTGGCAGCGCTATCCGCCAGACCAATTTCACTAATCGATTCCTCAACCTTGTCTAAGTACCTATATCCAGAATTAGCAACATCTTTAGCTGTAGCCCAAGGCACGTTCCCTTGCCAGTACTCCGCTACTGCGCGGCTTGGTGTTCCGCCAATTCTTGCTGAAGCGACATCTGAGACACAAACTTCACGCCACTCCTCTGACGTTGTTTGCTTGACCTGTTCTTGTACCACCACATAGTTCCGCTCTATCTCTCGATGAAAGCTCTCAGGCAACCTTGCCCAATCATGCACTTGAATCAGAATAGGGATATTGGACTGTTCTATCGCATCAAGCAAATCGTAGTAACCATCGCTCAAACGCTCAAGTCCGGGGCCGCGAAGCACCAGATCCAGATCGCTGCCTGCGTGGCTTCTGTTTCTGATACGGCTGCCGTAGGCCCAGACTTCGGCCCCGGGCACGTACTTACGAAGCAGCGCCTCAAGTTGCCCCCGGTAGCGGGGTGGCAAGTCGAGTTCGTCAGTCATCCCCTCCCTCTGCTATAACGCTGGCCAGCTCCTTGGCATCTTTGATGAAGTCAGGAAGTAGTTTGAGCGTAGTTGCCGCGAACTCTTCTCCATAGTCATGGGCAGTATCGTTCCGGTTGTCACGGTAGATGAGCCAGCGCTCGCAGGTTTCTACTGATATGAGATCATGCTTGGCAGCGTATCGGAAGGCATCCTTGAAGGTCAGTTTATCTGCTTGTTTGTTGCTGGCAAAATAGGGTCTCAGACGTTTCTTCAGCAGGCTGCCTGACTGTTCCAGCACTAATTCAAACTCCTTTATCGAGGCGGCCCGAAATATGTCATGGAAAGTATCATCAGGTTTGCGCTGTTGTAGCTGCTCGAAGGCCGATTCCAGGGAATTGATACAGCGGACCATGAAGTCTGTGTTGATGGTCATAATCTATCCTGACTTACCAAAACCAGCTTGTTCAGATGCTCTGCAATGGCCGTATTCAGGCGTGGTAGCCTACTGTCATTTGCTGTCACCAAATCCGAGAGACTCCAGATTTTCCTGGATAAGTTTGTCCAGGCGTCTGCCTTCCTTTACCTGTTGAGACAGTTGTTCGGTCAGCCGTTTCATCTTGTCCTCAAACGGTTCACCGTCATCAGCCTGCGGTTCTGCACCGACGAAGCGACCGGGTGTCAGTACGTGGCCGTGTTTACGTATCTCGTCCAGGATTGCGCTCTTGCAGAAACCGGGCACGTCGGCGTATTCGCCTGCATCTTCTTCCCCGCGCCAGGCATGGTAGGTGTCGGCAATGCGGGCGATGTCTTCATCGGTAAACTCCCGGTGAGTGCGGTCAACCATGCGCCCCAGCTTCCGCGCGTCGATGAAAAGTATTTCACCGCGTCGGTCACGGAACCTGCCGTCTTTGCGGTCGCGGGCCAGGAACCACAGGCACGCGGGAATCTGGGTCGAATAGAAAAGTTGCCCTGGCAGCGCCACCATGCAGTCCACCAAGTCAGACTCGATCAGGCTCTTGCGGATAGTCCCTTCATTCGACTGGTTGGACGACATCGAACCATTGGCAAGCACGAAACCGGCGCTACCGCCCGGCGCCAGGTGGTGGACGATATGCTGCACCCAGGCAAAGTTGGCATTGCCCTTGGGAGGCACTCCATACTGCCAGCGCTGGTCTTCGGTGAGTCGTTCGCCTCCCCAGTCCGAGACGTTGAATGGCGGATTGGCAAGGATGAAATCCGCCTTCAGGTCGGGATGTGCATCGTTGTGGAAACTGTCACCGTGGGCGATCTGCCCCTCGATGCCGCGAATGGCAAGGTTCATCTTCGCCAACCGCCAGGTCGTGTAGTTCGACTCCTGGCCGTAGATGGAAATATCGGCCTTGGGGCCTCTCGGAACTTTTCCGGTATTTCCATTACCCGTCTGGTGGGCGCGGATGAACTCCACGGACTGCACGAACATCCCCGAAGAACCGCAGCAGGGGTCGTAAACACGGCCGTTGTAAGGTTCCAGCATCTCGACCAACAGCTTGACCACGCAGCGCGGGGTGTAAAATTCGCCGCCTTTCTTGCCCTCTGCATTGGCGAACTGTGACAGGAAGTATTCGTAAACGCGGCCGAGCACGTCCCGGGAACGGGCATCTTCGTCGCCAACCCTGATGTTGCTGATCATGTCGATGATCTGGCCGAGTCGTTGCTTGTCCAGCGAAGGACGGGCATAGTCCTTGGGCAGCACGTCCTTGAGCGCCGGGTTGTCACGCTCTATCAAGGCCATGGCGTCATCGACAGACTGGCCGATAGCAGGCAGCCGCGCCTGTTCCTTGAGACGTGACCAGCGTGCATCCTGCGGCACCCAGAAGATGTTATCCGCGCGGTATTCGTCCGGGTCCTCCGGGTCGGCGCCTTCTGCCTTTTCAGCTTCGAGGCGAGCGTGTACTTCCTCGAAGGCGTCGGAGATATACTTCAGAAAGATAAGGCCAAGGACGACGTGCTTGTATTCGGCCGCGTCCATACTGCCGCGCAAGGTGTCGGCCATGCGCCAGAGTTCAGCTTCGTAGCCGGTTGTGGCGCCGTTGTCGCCGGCTTTTGTTGCGGCCTGTTTTTGCATGATTGGCATTATGGCTTGACGGGTAGGATAGTCAACATAAGTGGATTATTACCAGCAACTCACACTGACGCCTGTGAGTCCCATACGTATTGAATCAGGACAGGGTTTTGAACGCGTCCGGGATATAGATTACTATGTTAGCTGGATTACGCAACCCAAGTACAAGGCCATGTTCGTTGTTAATGTTCATCTAGCCAAGACCCAGCTTTCCCGGTTGTTCGCGCGGTTCGTCGGCTGCAAGCCACACAGCAAGCGGCAGGCCGACATTATGAAGGGCAAGGTCGTCATTCCCGATAGCTTTTTTGATCCGCTACCGGAGGAGGAATTGGCGGCATGGGAAGGCCGCTAACGGCGCGGGTGCGTCTGGATACCCAAGCGTGTCTATAGATGGTTTATCCGGCGGATGAGAATAGCTCATCCTGCAGTCTGGTTTCGTGACCCGGTATTCTGGTACGTTTTATGTCCGCCCTGCTTAACAGCAAAAACAAGCTGAAACTGGGAATTTTCTCCGCGAATTGCTCCAGCGGGCAGGCCATGACGAAGATAGAGGAACGCTGGGACAGTTCCTGGGACAACAACCTGAAACAGGCGCAACTCAGTGACGATGCAGGGCTGGAATTCCAGTTGCCCATCGCCCGTTGGATCGGTTATGGCGGCGACACCAATTTTCAGCACAACGTGCTGGAGACCCTGACCTGGGCCGCGGGCCTGCTGGCTTTGACGAAAAACATCACGATATTCGCCACGACTCATACCGGGTTTCACAACCCCGTCATCGCGGCGAAGCAACTGGCTACGCTGGACCAGATCGGCCACGGTCGGGCCGGCGTCAACATCGTCTGCGGCTGGAATAAACCGGAGTACGAAGCCCTGGGGTTTCATCTTCCCGATGACCACGAGACGCGCTACCGACTGGGACAGGAGTGGTACAACATCGTAAAAAAATGCTGGTCGGAGACCGATGGAGATTTTGACTGGGATGGTGAGTTCTACCAACTCAAGGGAGTACACAGTTTCCCCAAACCGGTCAACGGCGCCATTCCCGTGTTCAATGCCGGCGGCTCAAAAGAAGGCAAGGCGTTTGCTACCCGCAATGCGAACTACCTGTTTACGCCGGTAATCGAGCACGAAAAATCAAGGAAAGACATCCATGACCTGAAACAACAGGCCGGGGCGCTGGGCCGCGAAGTCGGCGTTTTCGCCCTGACCTACGTTGTCTGCCGGCCCACGCAAAAAGAGGCGGACGAATTCTATGACTGGTACGCCCGCGACAACGCCGACTGGAGCGCAGTGGACCGCGTCATCGAACTGATGTTCGCCGACGCGGAATCCTTTCCCAAGGACGTGATCAAGATGTTACGCGAGCGGATGGCCGGCGGCCACGGCGGCATGCCCCTGGTCGGCACCCCGGACAAGGTGGTGGAAGAACTGGAGAAACTACACGGAATCGGTTGCGCCGGCGCCACCCTGTCATTCGTGGATTTCGCCGGTGAGTTCCCTTATTTCCGTGACGAGGCGCTGCCGAGGTTGGAAGAGAAAGGTTTGCGGGAAAGAACCTGATACTTGGGTCAGAGTAAGGGGTCAGAGCAAGAAATTCGTCAGAATTTTTGCTCTGACCCCAATTTTCCAGTGTACCGGTCGTACCTCCCCAGAAACGCGAACAGCACGGTGGCGAGCGCCAGCAGGGCCAGGCACACCTGGAGTATGGGGATATAGTTGCCGTGGATGTCAAAGGACCTGCCCATGATGTAAGGCCCCAGGCTGGTGCCGGTCATGTGGGCGATGAAGACCCAGGAAAAGATCGAGCCGAAATGGCGCAAGCCGAAATAGCGGCCGGTCAGGAACACCATGAGGTCGCTCTCCGTTCCGATACCGATTCCCATCAGGATGGCGGCAATAATGTATAAGCTCAGGTGCTGCCCGTAGATCAGCAAGCCGATGCCGACCAGTACCATAAGGAAAACCGCGACTGCCACCATGGGCGCGAACAGTTTGTCGATGATGTAACCGACGGCGACGCGGGCGACGGCCATGCTGATACCCATGGTGGATACCACCATGGCGGCCGTGTCCATGCCGATGCCCCGGTCGGTGAGCAAGGCAGCCAACTGGCTGAATATGCCGTTCAGCGAAAAAGCGATACAGGCGACGATAATGATCATGAGCCAGAACACGCGGGTCCTCAGCGCCTCGCCCAGGGACAGGTGGCCGCTCGTATCGGAAGTCTCCTGGTGGCCCGAAGCGCTCTTCGCTGCGCCATCCGGCAACATACCCACGTCTTCGGGTTTATCAACCAGGAAAAAATACACCGTGGGGAATACGATAACCAGCAGGAACAGGCCCAGGCTGACATACCCCGCGCGCCAGCCGCCGATGCCCACGGCCCAGTTGCATACCAGGGGCGCGAGGGTAAATCCCAGCCCGATGCCGGCCGAGTTGATGCCGATGAACAGTCCCCGGCGTTTATCGAACCAGTCGGAAATCACGCGCGCATAGCCGATCGTATTGGTCGGCGCGCCGAC
Organism: Gammaproteobacteria bacterium; assembly: GCA_965204045.1. GTDB lineage: Bacteria > Pseudomonadota > Gammaproteobacteria > Eutrophobiales > Eutrophobiaceae > JAAXHV01. The sequence continues at coordinate 240,778 of CBDBDW010000002.1, read as the reverse complement.
CACTGCGGCAAGAAGCATCATGGTGTAAAACAGGGGCAGGGTGGCGATGTACAACGGTCCTGTCAGTATCACCAGCATGGATAAGGCGATGGAGGCGCACACCACCCGCCTGGCGCCGTACCGGTCTATCAGCCTGCCGCTCAACAGCACACCCAGGGCAATGCCGACGGTGAGCAGGGTCAGGGCCAGGGAGACGTCGCCGCGGCTCCAGCCGAACTCCTGGGTCAGGGGTTTGATCAGCACCCCCGTTCCGGCAAACAGGATCACTCCCGTATTGCCGATCATGCCGACGAAGCAGGCCAGCGCGATGGTGGAGCCGAAGAAAAATCTGAATTCTGGTTGAGATTGCATATAAGGAGTTATTGTCTACTGGATTCCTGCATTCGCAGGAATGACGATGGGCGGTATGTCACGAGTGCTTTTCCGGAGACACCCAGCGGGTGATCTTCAGGTCGTGCAGCGGCGCCGCGCCGCGTTCCTTCACATCCAGGGAGTGTTGCCGTCCGCAGGCGGGGCATAGATAACCGACCAGTTCCATGGTCTCATGCAGTCGTATCCCGGGCGGCAGTTGGTCTTCTTCCAGGCTGTACCGGGCGGCATGTTCCTTCCAGTTGTCTGCAGCGTCGCAGAACACGTGGCCGCACTCGCATTCGAATTGCAGTTGTTCCGGTTCAGCGCGCGCCAGCACCAGTCCGGCGCCGAAACGGGACAACGCCGCGCCTGTCTCATAACCGTTCGCGGTTCCGTTCAGGGGAGGGGAGGCGTTCGCCAGGCGCTCCCGGCGCATGCGTTCGCGCCGCCGCTCTGTTGTTGCCGGGGATTCGCCGGGGACTACGCCGTAAATGTCCAGCGCCCGCCGCGCCGATACATGCCCGGCCGCCACGTCGGCTGCCACCGCATCCGGCGCACGCCGCAGCGGGTCGCCGTACCCGCCGCCGCCCTGCCAGGTGTATTGCACGATATCGCCGGGGAACAGCGGTAATTCGTCCTGCTTGGCTTCAAGCACCTGTGCCCGGCCACCCAGTTCATCAAGGTCTATGGGTGCACGGACATCTTCCAACTCCAGCGGTAGTTCGCCTTGAGCAAACTTATCCTTTACGTCCGATTCATGGATGATCATGGCACTGCTGCACACTCCCGGGAAACCGCCGAACTGTCCGTAGGAAATAGGCACTTCAACGCCGTGGGAGGTGAGGGAACAACGCAGGCGTTCCACGCCGTGAGGCGTCCAGGCAGTCCCGGCCGCGCGCCCGCCGCGCTGCTCGCCGTCCCCGCCCGTGTCCGGAAAGAAGGAACGGTACAGGAACAGCATGGGGCTGTGGATCTCATTGTATTCGATGTTCGGAATATGGGGCCTGGGCGACACGAAGCAGCCGGTCTGGTCCAGGCCGTCGTCGAACGGGTTGGCGCCGCCGCCGCCGATCTGCGCGTCGATCAACTGGTTGCCGAATGGTTCACCGTGCTGGTTGGTGTCGCCGGTAAACAGCGCCGCCATGGTCCCGTGGGTCACGCCCTGGGAATGTTTGCGGCTGTCTTCGGACAGCGCCAGCAATTTCGATATGGCATGGGCGGTAGTCAGTGTGATCACCCAGCCCTGGCCGATAGTGGCGGCGCCGGTGGCCGCCGGCGCGACGGCGTTGCAGATCCGTCCCCTGGGCGCGATCACCTCAATGCTGTTCAGGATCCCATGGTTCCAGGGGATGCCCGAACCCAGCAGGGGCGCTACGCCGCCAAATACGGCCCCAACCAGGCAGCCCTCGGTGCAGTTGATATACCCGTCTGCCTGCGGCGAAGAGTCGGACATGTCTATGGTCAACCTGTCGGCATCCTTGACGATCCTGACATCGGTGCGGTAAACCTTGTTCTCCCTGCCGTCGTGATCGAGATAGCCGCAGGTCCTCACCTCGCCATCGGGTAATGCCTGCAGGTGTTCCCGGGTTTTTCTTTCCGAATAGCGGATCAACTCTTCCATCACGGTCAGGATGGTGTCCGCGCCGTACTGCTCCATGAGTTCGGTCAGCCGGTCCCGGGCCACCACGTTGGAGGCGATGAAGCCGCTGAGGTCCAGGCCGACCATTTGCGGCTGGCGGGTCATGTTCATGATCATGCGCCAGACGTCCTTGCGTAATTTGCCTTTTTCGATGATGCGCATGGGTGGCATCATCAGGCCTTCCTGCTGTTTTTCCGTAGCCCGCACCGACACGGAGCCGACGGCCATGCCGCCCATGTCCACCTGGTGCGCGGTCACGCCGGCCCAGGCAACCAGGCGGTCCTCGAAGAACAGCGGCGCCATGATGCTCACGTCGGGATGGTGTACCGCGCCCTTGTAGGGATCATTGACGATATACATGTCCCCGTCGGCAAACTCCTCATCGGCAAAATCCTCCATGACATGCCTGAGGATGATCGGCATGGCCCCGGAGTGGAACACCACCTGGGGGCCCATGGAGGCCAGCCTGCCGTCAGCCGTGAACAGGGCATTGTTGAAATCACCCGCGCCGGCGACGATAGGCGAGACCGATACCGCTTTCAGGGCCAGGGCCTGTTCCTCGTTGATCGCGGCCAGTTTGTGGCGGATGATCTCGAATGTTACGGGATCGACGGAAAGCGGTTTGTTCAATGCGTCCCAGTCGGCAACGGCCGGACCCAGCACGTAATCGCTTTTGTCAGTCATCATATTCTCCAGGGATTTCCGGGGACGGATTTCAAATCCGTCCCATTACGACTTGCGTTATGTCAGTCATCACGTTCTCCTGATGGATATGCCCAGGAACTCATCAACTGTGCCGACTTGTCCGGAATGAATCGCAACGGTCGTAGTCTCATATTCGATAATTGCAGGCCCGATAATGCGATTGCCGTTTTGCAATGCCTCCCCCCGGTATATGGGTGTCTCCACGAAACCCTGCTCAACCATATCATAAACCTGACGGCTGCATTTCATCGCATGATCCGGGTCCGTCCCCGCTGATGGATACCGGGCACAGTCGGGCCGGGGTAGCTGGCCGACTGCTTCAACCACGTAGGTGACGAACTCAAAGCCCGCTTTTTCGGGCACGGCTTCGGCCCCATAGCGCTTTGTATAGGCATCCAGGAAGTTCTTTACCAGACCCTCGATCGATCCCGGAAACGGTACGGACAGGGATTTGGTCTGGCGGATGAAACGCACCTCCACCACGCGCCGGAACCGGCGTTGTTCCGGCGGCACACCCTGCTGTTCAAGGGATTCATCGGCCTGTTTCTCAAGACTGCGGAAGACATCTTCTATGTTTGCAAGTTCGACTTCGCCTTTCCCGTCCCTGCCGTAACGTTTCGGTTCCGCCCGTCCCGCGCTCAACGTGATATCGGAGGCGACTGCGCCGAAAGCGCAAAAAACGGACTGGCTGGCGGGGATCAGTACTTCCTCCACCACGTCCAGGGCAAAAGCAGGCGCATGGGTCGGTCCTGCGCCACCGAAGGCGTACAGTACGAACTCGCGGGCATCGTGGCCCTGCTCGATAGTGACGGTCCTCAGCAGGTCCGCCATGCGCGCGTCCACGATCCGTTTGATGCCGGCGGCCGCCTCCTCGATGGACAGTCTGAGCGGGTCGGCCACATGAACCTTAATCGCCTCCTGCGCTTTTTCCCGATCCAGGGCCAGTTTCCCGCCCAGGAAGCCGGCAGGGTCGATGATGCCGAGAACCACGTCGGCATCGGTCACGGTCGGGCGTTCCCCGCCGAGCCCGTAACAGGCGGGACCCGGTTCAGCCCCGGCGCTCCCAGGTCCTACGTAGATGTATCCGCCCTGCTCGACGCCCGCGATGGAACCGCCGCCGGCGCCGATGGCCCGCACGTCCAGCATGGGAAGCAACAGGTGATACTTGCCGGCTACGGTTTCCCTGCGTTGTCCCGCCTGGCCTGCTGCAATGACCGCTACGTCCGTTGAAGTGCCGCCCATGTCGAATGAGATGATATTTTCGTGGCCGCATAACCGGCCCATGTACTTCGCTGCAGTGACGCCGCCGGAGGGGCCGGAGAGTAACAGGCGTACCGGCGCGCGGCCTGCCTCATCGGCAGTCATGACACCGCCGCTGGAATCCAGCAAAAACAGGCGGTTGTTGCGCAGGCGCCGGTTAAGCTGACCGGTATATTCCCGCACCAGCGGGCCCAGACAGGCGTTGATGACGGTGGTTGCCGTGCGTTCGTATTCTCCCAGGCGCGGCGCCAGTTCATGGGAGACTGACAGGAATACGCCCGGCAGTTCCCCGGCAAGGATTTCCCTGGTTTTCTTTTCGTGGGCGCTATTTTTGAAAGACCAGAGACAGGATACGGCAATTGCCTCAATCCCGGCCTCCTTAATCCTGCTGATTGCGTCGTGCACGTCCTGTTCAACCAGCGGCGCGATCACGTCCCCGCGGTAATCGATGCGCTCGCGGATGCCGAAGATCAACGAACGGGGAACAATCGGGTCGGGGACGCGCCTGTTTGAGTAATCGGTCAGTTCGGAAGGACTGAGTCCGGCGGTCATGCCCATCATCCGTTGCATGATCATGGTGTCCTCGAAGCCGCGCGTGGTCAACAAGGCCACCTTGGCGCCGCTCCGTTCGATGAAGGCGTTGGTCGCGACGGTAGTGCCATGGGCGATACGGTCGATGCGGCCCAGCAGTGTCGCGAGATCGGTCTGTTCTTTCTCCGCCGCAGCCTTAAGAGCGGCCAGCAGGCCCTCCAGCAACCGCCCCGGAGTCGAGGGCGACTTGGTCGTACTGACCGAACCGTCATCACCCATGACGACGACGTCGGTAAAGGTGCCGCCGATATCAATTCCGATGGAACTCATGATTCATTCATTGTACGGAAAACTGGGACAGATTTAAGCTAAAATGCTCGTCAGGCGTTGAGAGACAGCACATGGAATTACACGAACGAAATGACCTTGAGTATGCCGGTTTCTGGGTACGCGCCTGGGCATTTCTCATTGATGGTTTTTTGATTGCGCTCATTACCGCACCTTTGTCTCCAGTCATGTTCGGGTTTGCCTATATCGCAACGACAGATCTCTTGCTGGATTTTCTTGTCTCTTCACTGCTGCCGGCGGCATTCGTAATCCTGTTCTGGGTTTACAAGGGAGCGACCCCGGGTAAGATGGCGATATCCGCCAAGGTGGTTGATGCCGTCACCGGAGACCATCCGTCCACTCCCCGGTACATCGCCAGGTATGTCGGTTACCTGTTATCCATATTGCCGCTCGGGCTGGGTTTTATCTGGATAGCGTTCGACAAGAGGAAACAGGGCTGGCATGACAAGCTGTCGGGGACGGTGGTGGTACGGAAAAAGCCTGAAAACGTCGTATTCTCCCGCCGGGAAAGGGGATAGATTTACCTTACGCCTGTGCCCGGCTCTGCGCTTCCACCACGGCAAGGGCGGACATATTGACGATGCCGTGCGCGGTCGAGGCGTTCGTCAGGATATGGGCGGGACGGGCAGCTCCTACCAGCAAGGGTCCTACCGTAACACCGCCGCCCAGCATCTTTAACAGGTTGTAAGAGATGTTGGCCGCGTCTATGTTGGGCAGCACCAGGGTATTGGCGCGGCCGCGCAGTTTGGAGTCGGGAAACGCATTGGCGCGAATGACTTCCGATATGGCGGCATCGGCATGCATCTCGCCTTCCACCACCAGTTGCGGTTCGCGCTGCTGCAGGATTTTTGCCGCTGTGCGCATTTTTTCGGAAGATGCGTTACTCCTGGTGCCGAAGTTGGAATGGGAGACCAGGGCGATGCGCGGCTTGATGCCGAAACGCTGGACGGCTTCCGCGGCAAGCAGGGTCATGGCTACGATATCGTCAACTTCAGGAACGGGCAACACATGGGAATCACAGAGGAAAAACGTGCCCTCCGGAAGCACCAGCACCGTCACGGAAGATAAATCCCTGACATCCTCGCGTTTGCCTACGATGTCGCGCACGTGCGTCAAGTGGTTGATGAACGGCCCTATGGTGCCGCACAGCATGGCATCCACGTCCTCGTGCATCAGCAGCAGGGCGGCAAGCGCCGTGGACTGGGTGCGCACGATGCGGCGCGCCTCGTCCGGTGAGATGCCGGACCGCCCCTTGATGCCGTGATACAGCTCAGCCAGTTCCAGGCAACGCCGGTCCTTGACCGGGTTGATCACCTCGAAGTCCCTGTCCCTGACCATGGCCAGGCCCAGCTCCCCGATGCGCCGGTTGATCACTTCCGGGCGCCCGAGCAGTAACGGCCGCGCCAGGCCTTCATCTATTACCTGCTGTACGGCCTGGAGCACGCGGCGTTCTTCCCCTTCGGCATAAGCAATCCGTTTCGGGTCCTGCGCGGCCTGGTCGAACACCGGGTTCATGATGGTGCCGGTCTGGAACACGAACTGGATCAGCCGCTGGCGGTAGCTCTTGAAATCGGCGATCGGCCGGGTCGCCACGCCGCTGTCCATGGCGGCCCTGGCAACAGCCGGGGCCAGGCGCACGATCAGGCGCGGGTCAAACGGTTTGGGGATGATGTAGTCGGGACCGAATGTAAGGTCGCGCCCGCCGTAGGCCCGGCTTACCACTTCCGATGATTCCGCCATGGCCAGGTCGGCGATGGCCTTGACGCAGGCAATCTTCATCTCCTCGTTGATGCTGGTCGCGCCCACGTCGAGGGCGCCGCGAAACAGGTACGGGAAACAGATTACGTTATTGACCTGGTTGGGAAGGTCGGACCGCCCGGTCGCGATAATGGCGTCGGGACGGGCCTTCTTCGCCGCCTCGGGCGCGATTTCCGGGACCGGGTTGGCCAGGGCCATGATGATGGGCTTGTTTGCCATGCTTTTGAGCATGGCCGGTTTCAGCACGTTGCCGACGGAAAGCCCCAGGAACACGTCCGCATTTTTGATTGCCGCTCCCAGTGTTCTCGCCCTTGTCTTCCGGGTGTAGCGGGCCTTGAAGGGATCCATCTGTTTCCTGCGGCCGCGGTAGACCACGCCGGCAATATCCGTGACGATGACATTGTCTTTCTTCAGGCCCATGGCAACCAGCAGGTCCAGGCAGGCCAGGGCAGCGGCCCCGGCTCCCGAGGTGACCAGCTTGATCTCCTCCATTTTCTTGCCCACCAGCCGTAATCCGTTGGTGATGGCCGCGGCGACGATGATGGCCGTGCCGTGCTGATCGTCGTGGATAACCGGGATGCTCAGCCGTTCCTGCAACTTCCGCTCGACGACAAAACACTCCGGGGCCTTGATGTCCTCCAGGTTGATGGCGCCGAAGGTGGGTTCGAGACTGGCGATGATATCGACCAGTCTGTCCGGGTCGGTCTCATCCACTTCCAGGTCGAACACGTCAATGCCCGAGAATTTCTTGAACAACACCGCCTTGCCTTCCATGACCGGTTTGGATGCCAGTGGCCCGATAGCGCCGAGTCCAAGAACGGCAGTGCCGTTGCTGATGACCCCGACAAGGTTGCCCTTGGTCGTGAGCATGGACGCTTCCGCCGGCTCCCGCACGATTTCTTCGCAGGCGGCAGCCACGCCCGGCGAATAGGCCAGGGCCAGGTCGTGCTGGTTGGCCAGCGGCTTGGTCGAGTGGATCGTCAGCTTGCCGTGGGGCGGGTTCCGGTGGTAGTCCAGCGCCGCGTCCCGGACCTCGCCGATTTTCTGCTGGATGGTTTTTGATTTTTTCATTTACATGGATGGATAGAATTTATCCACAGATTGCACAGATTAACACAGATGACACAAACTTATTACACTCGTTCGTTATTCCTGCGAAGGCAGGAATCCAGTAAGCAAACATTCATTATAAGGAGTTGTCTGATCAACTGGATTCCTGCCTTCGCAGGAATAACGAACGGGACAGCCAAATAGAATAATATCTGTGTTAATCTGTGTAATCTGTGGATTAAAATTCGCTAATGCTGGGATTTCTGCAAGGCCTGGTCCAGGTCCCAGAGGATATCGTCGATGGTTTCCAGGCCCACCGATATGCGCACCATGTCCGGGGTAACGCCTGCGGACAACTGCTCTTCCTCGGAGAGCTGGCGATGGGTGGTTGATGCCGGGTGGATAATCAGGGTTTTGGCGTCTCCCACGTTGGCCAGGTGGCTCAGGAACTGCGCGTTCTCGATGAATTTGACCCCGGCTTCCACACCGCCTTTCACCCCGAAACACAGGATCGACCCCGCGCCTTTGGGCAGGTATTTCCTGGCGAGTTCATGGTATTCGTTGTCTTCGAGGCCGGCGTATTTCACCCAGGAGACCGCGTCATGCCCGGCAAGATATTGCGCCACCTTCAGGGCATTTTCGCAATGGCGGTCCATGCGCACAGGCAGGGTTTCCAGCCCCTGCAGGAACAGGAAGGAATTGAACGGGCTCAGGCTGGGACCCAGCGTGCGCAGGATTTCGCAGCGCGCCTTCATGGTGTAACCGAAATCGCCGAAGGTTTCGTAGAAGCGCACCCCGTGATAACCCTTGGACGGTTCGGTCATGCCGGGGAATTTACCGTTGGCCCAGTCGAACCGGCCCGATTCGACCAGTACGCCGCCAATGGAAGTTCCGTGCCCGCCGATGAACTTGGTCGCGGAATGAGTCACGATATCCGCCCCGAAGTCCAGCGGCCGGCACAAGTACGGCGAGGCGAAAGTATTGTCCACCACCAGTGGTATCCCTGCCTCGTTGGCAACGGCGGCAACGGCCTCCAGGTCCAGGATATTGTTCAGCGGATTGCCGATGGTTTCCGCATAGACGGCCTTGGTCCTGTCCGTAATCGCCCGGCGGAAATTCTCCGGGTCGTCCGAATCGACGAAAACAACCTTGATCCCGAACTTCCTGAAGGTCACGTCAAACTGGGAGTAGGTGCCGCCGTACAGGGTCGTGGCGGACACCAGTTCGTCTCCCTCTTCCATCAGGGTCAGCAGGGCGACCATCTGCGCAGCCATGCCGGAACTCACGGCCAGGGCCGCGCGCCCGTTTTCCAGCGCCGCCATGCGTTCCTCGAACACGGAGGTGGTCGGGTTCATCATGCGCGTGTAGACATTGCCGAAGGTTTGCAGGTCGAACAGGCTGGCCGCATGACTGGGGTCGTCGAACACGTAGGACGCGGTCTGGTAGATCGGCGCCGCACGGGAGCCGGTTACCGCGTCAGGTATCTGTCCCGCATGGAGGCAAAGTGTCTCGATACCGAATTCTTTGTCAGCCATAAGTTAATTTAACATGAATGTACAGACTCCGGGGACGGATTTTAAATCCGTCCCCACGCAATTTTACCGATTTACAAAAAGGGGGCGTTTGGCCGAGATCACCCTGGTGTTTACACCGGCATAGTTCAGCCCGCCGTAGAGACGGGCATATTCAATCTTCATGCAGCGGTCCATGACCACTTTCAGGCCTGCGTTGCGCGCCAGTTCCGCCGCCTCTTCATTGATGATGGTGAGTTGCATCCAGACGACGCGTGCGCCGATCTCGATGGCCTGGCGCACGAACGGCATGACCCGGTCCGGCTTTTGAAACAGGTCGACAATATCCACTTTCCCCGGAATGGATAACAGGTCGGGATAACAGGGTTCTCCCAATATCTCCTGGTAATTGGGATTGACGGGCACGATGTCGAAACCGTGTTCCTGCAGGTACTTGCCGGCAAAGTAACTGGGCCGCATCGGGTCGTTTGACAGGCCGACCACTGCCACCCTCTTGTTGGTGGAAAAGATCTCCATCAGTTCATTGCTGGTGATGGTGAACATGCCGGTTAACCGCTCATGTCCCGGGCCTGGTCGCGCAGGATGAATTTCTGGATCTTGCCGGTTGAAGTCTTCGGCAGCGGCCCGAAAACGATGGTTTTGGGAATTTTGAACCCGGCCATATTAGCGCGGCAAAAATCAGTCACTTCGGTTTCAGTCAGCGTTTCCCCATCTTTCAGGGTTACGAAGGCACAGGGAGTTTCTCCCCATTTCTCATCAGGTCTGGCGACCACCGCCGCTTCCATGATAGCCGGATGACGGTAAAGCATGTTCTCTACCTCTATGCTGGAAATGTTCTCACCGCCTGAAATGATAATATCCTTCGAGCGGTCCTTGATCTCCGCGTAACCGTCCTTATGCCAGACGGCCAGGTCGCCGCTGTGAAACCAGCCTCCCTTGAAGGCGCTCTCCGTCGCCGCGGGATTTTTCAGGTAGCCTTTCATCACGATATTGCCGCGGTGTAATATCTCGCCGACTGTTTCACCGTCTTTGGGGACCGGTTCCAGGGTCTCGGGGTCCGCCACCATAATGGCCTCCTGCAACGGGTAGCGCACACCTTGTCGAGCCTTGATTTCGGCCTGCTTCTCTATGGGCAGGTCGTTCCATTCCTCGCGCCAGGCACAGACGACCGCAGGCCCATAGACCTCGGTGAGGCCGTATACGTGAGTGACGGGGAAGTTCATCTCTTCCATGGCCTGCAGCACCGCGGGCGGCGGCGCCGAAGCCGCGGTCATTACCTTAACCTGGTGGTCTACGCGCTGCTTCAGTTCAGCGGGCGCGTTGGCCAACAGGTTCAATACGATGGGCGCGCCGCAAAGATGGTCCACTTTTTCCTTCCTGATCAGGGAGAAAATGTCATCCGCCCTTACCGCGCGCAGGCAGACGTTGGTCCCAATCACTGACGCGATGCCCCAGGGGAAACACCAGCCGTTGCAGTGGAACATGGGCAGTGTCCACAGGTAAACGGGGTGGGCTGCAGTATTCCATACCAGCAGGTTGGAGATCGCGTTGAGGTAGGCGCCGCGGTGGTGGGTTACTACCCCTTTCGGGTTACCGGTAGTGCCGGAGGTGTAACACAAGGCGATAGCGTTCCATTCGTCTTCCGGCAAACTCCATTCGAAATCAGGATCCCCTTCCAGCAGAAAGGCCTCATAGTCAATCTCGCCGATCAACTCGCCTCCGTCGTACATGGGGTCATCGACGTCAATCACGATGAGCTCCCGGCCTGATTTTGCGATGGCCTCCCTGATGACGCCGGAGAATTCACGGTCGGTAATTATCGCCTTTGCTTCACCGTGGTCCAGCATGAACGCAATGGCGTCGGCATCCAGCCGGTAATTGAGCGCATTCAACACGGCGCCGGCCATGCCCACGCCGAAGTGAGCCTCGTACATGGCGGGTATGTTCGGCAACATGGCCGACACCGTGTCGTTCTTGCCGATACCCCGCCTGCTCAACGCAGATGCCAGGCGTTTACAGCGGGTATAGGTCTCGGCCCAGGTGAAACGTATTTCGCCATGAACAACGGAAATATAGTCAGGATAAACGGACGCCGCCCGTTCGATGAAGGTCAGCGGGGACAATGGGGTGTAATTGGCCTGATTTTTACCCAGACCGGCTTCATAGATGTGTTCAGCGTTCATTCTTTATCATCAACTTCAGAAAAAATACCGGTCAGCCGTTAAACGTCATAGTTTACTATAGAAAAAAGACCTTAGCCGCCATTGTACAAATCTTTTAACCCGCATTTCTCACCAAGTGGTGCGAAGATCGCGCCGGATTTTTTGCGTTAGCGGGCGCTCACGACCGAAAGCATAGTTATTCTTCTGGTTGAGGGAGTATGTGCCCGCTAACGTAAAAAAGACAAGCGAGGGCGCATCACTTGGTGAGAAATGCGGGTTATCATACCGGCATGCCCAGGGTGTGTTATATCGACGCTGATGATAAATGTCATGAAATTGACGTGGATTCAGGCTATTCCCTGATGGAAGAGGCGTATAACCACCAGTTGAAAGGAATGCTGGCGGAATGTGGCGGGGCCGCGGCCTGCGGCACCTGCCACTCCTATGTCGATTCAGACTGGCTGGACAGATTACCGGTCACGGAAGACCTGGAAGAGGCCATGCTGTGCGCAGTTCCCGGGTGCCGCAGCAACAGCCGTCTTGCCTGCCAATTGCTGATGACCGATGCGCTGGACGGCATCGTTCTCCGCATCGCGGATAATCAGCCCGGATGATTATACACAACGATATAAATAGTGCCGCACCATGGTTCGTCATTTGCGAAGCCTGCCCCTGCATGCTGTAGGCAGGGGGCAGGAATCCAGTAGACAACAAAACTCCTTATAAGGAATGTTTTTTCACTGGATTCCCGCCTTCGCGGGAATGACGAGGGGGGCGCGGGAATGACGGTCGTGGTTTAAAATACCGGTTCGGTCTCGTCTTTCTTTGCCGTCTGGAACAGGTCTATGTTGTCCTTTATGCTCACGGCCAGGGGGCGCCGGGCAATCTGTGCGGCTTCGCTGGTGGGGATAACGCTTTCCCAAAGACGGGCCGGTATGTTGCTGCCTGCCTGGCGCCGGCGCAGGGAATCCCATTTTTCAGGCAACGGTTGCCTGGCTGCATCGGCAGGCTTTTCATCGGAAACATCGATATGCGGCGATAGTTTTTCGGCTATGTCGCTGAAAAACTTTTCCCTTGCCGACCAGGCGGACTCGGCCCTGAACCCTTCTTCAAGCAATATATCGGCGAATGATTGCTGTTCGGAGCCGAACCATTCAATGGCCCGGGGTAACCGTCTTATCAAAGCCTGGCCCGCTTCGGTTCTTTCGGTCGCAGAGAAATTTTTCATCCAGCCGTCGATACAGAGTTGGTGAAAATAGCATTCCTCGCCGAAACGCCTGGCGAGATTTGCAACGGGGGCGAAACTTCCTTCCATGAAGGTCTCGGAGAATCGCCATAACGCCAGGTCGGCCAGGAACAGGGAGGTGATGAAATCGGCCCAGTTTTCCGGAGGCAGGTCGAGAAATTCGGGACTGTGAATGCGGTCCGCGCCACGGCCGAACTCGAGCTGGAACTCGGGAAGATCGAAATATTCTTCCAGAAACCTGAACAGCGCCCGCGTATGCCCCAGTTTCTCTTCGGCGATCCCGGCCATGGAGGTAAAATCCGTCAGCTCGCGGCCGTTCAGCATGCAGTTGATGTACCAGTGGCCCAGTATCCAGTTGCTGTCGGCGATGCACAGCAGTTCTGCCTGGAGCAGGGGCTTTGCCTTGTCATTCAGTTGCATTTCTTCCTGTTTGCCGGGGCCACCTTATTCGGGCAGGCGCTGCTCCCACTTCAGCCAGCCGAAACTGCCCTGGCAGTCCTCACACTTGAACAGCATTTCCGCAACACTGGGGCCGTAAGGACTGACCATCCTGGTGTTCGCGGAATCGCACCAGGGACATAAGACTTCACGTCCGGAGCGTTCTGCAGTAGCGCCGTTCCTCCCGGCATTCTGATCCGCTGAGGCCGGCATGGTGATCAGGCCATGCCGATGCTGCCGCGTCTGACCGGAGACAGGCAGGCAACGAACGATTCCGAGGGCGCCACGCACAACTCGACCCACTGCCGTTCCGAATACATGAAACGCGCCCGGGCAACCGCCAGGTCCTGGTTGGGCGCCTGGATACTGCCTATGTGCGACAGCGGTCTTTCAAGCTGATCGCGGCCGAATACTTCGAACGTCATGTTACCGTTGTTGTCCGCGTTGTCCGGAGGCATGATTCAGGTTAGATACGGTAACCGTGCTGTTGGGCGTACTGTTTCGCCCGGTCGGACATCTGCGACCGGTCCCAGCGGCCTTCCCAGTCAACCTTCACCCGGACGGACCTGACGCCGTCCACCCTGGACACCTGGTGTCTGACCTGTTCCTTCAACATGGTGTACGCAGGACAGCCCAGGCAGGGAAAGACAATGGATACTTCCACGTCACCCTCGTTCCCTACGGAAATGTCGCTCACCATGCCCATCTCGTCGAGATTCACGTTGATATGGGGGTCAAGCACCCGGCCCACCGCCGCGCGCACCGTTTCCGTGCTGGCTACCACAGTGCTTCCCCCCATTCCTCGCGGCGCAACCGTTGATATGCGCCGGGACGCATCGGCCCGCCCTTGCGGGAGTGGGACCAATATTCCTTCTGGGTGCACTGCTCCCAGGACCATTGATGGTTCTCCGCGTCGTACAGCATGGGGTACGGCATGTCCAGCACCCACTTGTTCTTTTCCTGGTCGAATTTTGCAGGAATCTTTATTCCCAGCTTGTCACAGAAGGCGCTGGCGGACTGCAGCCACTTGTCACGCATGAAATCATTGCCCCAGCCGCGCACGCGATATTTCAGCATGTCCGGCCGGTTGCGCAGGTCATCGGGCTTGCCGAACCACATCACCCCGAACGGGAACAGCCAGTCCACCGCCTTTTGCACCCATTCCCGGGTCTCGTCCGAGTGGTTCCAGTAGAACTCGGTCCAGAAGGCGCCGTGGCGCATGTGGAAGCCCTCCTCGAAATTGACCTTTCTCAAGGTCCTGCGGTAGGGGGCAAAACTGCAATGCAGTTCGATGTCCTTGGTCCAGTGCAGGCCGGCGCGGTCCAGCAGCGCCTGCATGACGACGAACTCGATGTAATTCCGCAGCGGCACTTCCATGATCGGCCAGGTCCAGATGGTCTCTATATCGTCCTCAAAGGCCCGTTGGTGCATATCGACGCCGAAGCGTTCGGCGAGCAGTCCCTGGTGGTAGGCGTGTCCCACCTCGTCGAGGATGGTGGCGCAGACGGCAATCTTGGCGCCGATGTCGGGCGCGGTGCGGTAAGCCGTGTACGCCCAGGTCAGCACGGACACTTCGCTGACTGCGGACAGGTCGGCGGTCATCTTCAATATTGCCCGGAACTTCGGTGAGAGGTCATCCAGGTCCTCGAAGATCTCGCCGGCTTCTATGCGTTCCAGTATGGCCGCCTCGATCGCGTTTTGTTCCTCGTCCGAGGGGCCGGCAGGATTTGACCCGGATTGTGCAGTCTTTGCCATATTTTGAATTTTGTGTAGAGTTAGAATTAGTATAGCGAATAAAAACCGGCCAAACATTATACCAGTCGCTCTTTACGTCATCTGGACAGGCTAACTACATTAAATGACAACAATCATGCCGGAAAAAACGATTATCAATGATATTCAATGGTTTATGGAGCGTGAAGGGGAGATCATCGCCACCTCCGAACCATTCGAGATAGACACGGAGAGGATACAGGCGTTTTGCACGGCCATAGATAACAGGGAATGGGTCCACTGGGATGAGGAACGCTGCAAGGAGCAGTTCGGTGGAGTCATCGCGCCGTTATTTTTGCTGCCCGCCCTGTACCCCACCCTGTTCTTCCAGTCATTCGAGTACGGCAACATCAATGCGTTGTTTTACGGCACGGATAAATTCCGCCTGCTTGCACCGGTTGTTGCCGGTACACGGGTAAGCGCTACCACCCGGATTGCCAGGGTGGCGGAAAAGGACAAGGCCATAACCGTTTACTATGATGTCACCTTCAATATTCCCGGCAAGGACGAACCGGTTGCCGCCGGTACGTTCCTGTTGCGTTACTGGTAATTCATGAGATGACGGCAAGCAAGGCAAAGGGACCGTTAACCGGTTACAAAATCATTGAAATCGCCGGTGTCGGACCGACCCAGTTGACCGGCATGCTGCTGGCCGATATGGGCGCGGAAATCGTGCGGGTGGTACGCCTCAGCCAGGTGGAACTGGGTGTTTTCATGCCTGAAAAGTACAAACTGATGAACAGGAGCAGGCGCTCTATTGCCATCGATCTGAAAAAACCGCAGGGGAGGGACATTGTCCTCGAGTTATGCGCAGGCGCCGATGCGCTGTTCGAAGGTTTCCGGCCCGGGGTCATGGAACGCCTGGGCCTGGGGCCGGACGAGTGCATGCAGCACAACGGGAAACTGGTTTACGGGCGCATGACAGGCTGGGGGCAGGAGGGCCCTCTTGCTGAGACCGCGGGACATGATCCCAACTACATCGGCATCGCCGGTGTCCTGGGCTGTATCGGGAAAAAAGACGAAGCCCCGGCCTATCCCCTGAACCTGATTGGCGATTTCGGCGGCGGAGCCCTGTATCTTGCGATGGGACTGCTGGCCGCCATGCTGGAGGCGGCTAAATCAGGGAAGGGACAAGTGGTGGATGCAGCCATGGTCGACGGCGCGGCCTCCATGATGACGACATTTTACGGATTGCTGGCTGCCGGGTTATGGAAGGAACAGCGCGGCAGCAACATCCTTGACGGCGGCGCACATTTCGTAAACAGCTACCGGACCAAAGATGATCAGTACGTAGTCATTGCACCGATTGAAGGGCGGTTCTACAGCGAGTTGCTGGACCGGCTTGAAATCAGCGACCCGGAGCTGCGCACGCAGCAGCACAACCAGGACCGCTGGCCGGAATTTGCAGATAAAATGCAGGAGATATTCCTGACCAAAACCCGTGACGAATGGTGCGAAATATTCGCAGGTTCCGACGCCTGCTTCGCGCCGGTGCTCAGCCTGACGGAAGCCGCACAGCACCCCCACGCGCAGGCCAGGGATGCTTATGCCGACATAGACGGAGTCATACAACCTGCGCCCGCGCCCCGGTTCAGCCGGACTCCTGCGAAAATACAATCGCCGCCGCCGGAACCCGGACAGCACACTGAGGAAATATTGCTTGACTGGGGTTTCAGTGAAGAACGCATCAACGAACTGGGCAATGCCGGAATTATTAAGTCCACACCCCCTAGCCATTCCCGCACAAGCGGGAATCCAGTAAGTGAACATTCATTATAATAAGAAATTATTTTATCCACCGGATTCCTGCATATGACCAAACTCTCCTCTTACAGCTTCGCCGACGAATACCAGCAGGTTTTCGATACGGTGTATCGCTTCAGCCGCGAGGAACTGCACCCGCTGAACGACAGGATGGACCGGGACGACTGGTTCCCTGAAGAGCGCTTCCGGTCGCTTGCCGACGTCGGGTTGCTGGGGATGACGGTCCCGGAAGAATTCGGCGGGCAGGGGCTGGATTTCCTGGCGCAATGCGTCGCTGCTGAAGCCATGGCCTACTGGAGCCATTCATTTTGCGCGGCCTGGCTCTCCAGTGAGAATATCTGCGTCCACAATATCGTGCGCAACGGCAACGCAGAACAGAAACGGAAGTACCTGCCGCGCTTCTGTGATGGAACGGCAATCGGCGCAATGGGCATGACCGAGCCGGGCGCCGGGTCGGATGCGCTGGGCAGCATGAAGTCGGCGGCAGTCAGGCAGGGCGATAAATTTATTCTCAACGGCCGCAAGATGTTCATCTCCAACGCGCCGGTGGCCGATATCGCGGTCGTCTATGCCAGGACGGACCCGGAGCAGGGGCATCATGGCATCTCCGCCTTCATTGTCGAGAGAGATTTCCCCGGTTTCGGCAGCGCCCGGAAACTTGACAAGATGGGCTGGCGCGGCAGCCCCACCGGCGAACTTATTTTCGAAGACTGCAAGGTGCCGGCGGAAAACCTGATGGGTAGCGAGAACAAGGGGGTTGCAGTCATGATGAGCGGCCTGAACGTCGAGCGCCTGGTGCTGGGGTTCTACAACCTTGGGGTGGCGCAACGCGCCCTGGATCTATCCATCGAGCATGCCCGGTCCCGCGAGCAGTTCGGCCGTCCCATCGGCAATTTCCAGTTGGTGCAGGCCATGCTGGCCGATATGTACACCGACGTGGAAACCATGCGGGCCTTCACCTACCAGACCGCCGTACAGCTAGACGCTGAGAACCGGGAAGGTTTCAACCGGGGCGAACTGCAGAAACGCTGCGCCGCGGTGTTCCTGCAAACGGGCCGGGCCTGCATGCGCGTGCTCGACAACGGCGTACAGGTGCACGGCGGCATGGGCTTCATGCGCGAGACGGAGATAAACCAGCTCTACCGTTGCGGCAAACTCCTGGAAATCGGCGGCGGCACGGTGCAGATCAGGCAGCTGATCATCGGTGGGGAGTTGGTGAAATAGTGCATTCCCTTACCCAATCGTCATACCGGGCCTGACCCGGTATCCAGTAAAACAAACCGTTGCAAGAGCGACACCTTGATTAACGCGATGCCGTCTGGATATAGATTTGAAATCCATCCACCTTCACGTAATAATCACACAAATCAGTAATATCAGATTCAGCAATGAAGACCATTACTCTTAAAGTCGATGATACGCTTGACGCCTTGCTGACAGGACTTGCGAGAAACCTTAACACCACAAAGAGTGGGGTCATGCGTGCTGCGGTGATGAATTATAAGAACCACATGGAGCGCGTTTCCCTGGGACGCCGGGTTCAGGAAGCATCACTGAGAGTTCGGGAGGAGGCCCTGGAGTATGCGTCCGAACTTGGCGCGGCCGACGCCGATGGTTTGTAGACCCGGGGAGTTTCGTATCGTTGTCGTTTAAACAGAAAACTCCATGCAAAGAGGTTCGGATAAAGTACAAGATTGCCGTTCATAAATCCGACGAAGGCCACAGCATCTCGGTGCCCGGGCTGCCAGGTTGCTGGTCTCAAGGAGATACGGAAGTTGAGGCCATTGCAAACATCATGTGAGAGAGATCGAATTGACGGTATAAGAAGAGTAACCTATGTTTGATTATGTCTGGTTTTGGCTTAGTTTCCACTCATGGGCGTACCATAAACGGCCTTGCAGCCAGAGTCTGCCTTGTATGTCCTGACCGGTTTCTGGCGGGTTCGTTCCGGCCCAGACCCGGCGAGTTATAAATATATCCAAGTCGGTATTTTCGTCGTCAAATCGCATAACGGTTACGCGTACTCGCCAGCCGGACTGACCGAGCCAGTCGTCAAATGTCGTTACTCTGCAAATAGTGCCACGGAACCAATAGTCGTCGCGATCCCACTCGTCAACTGGCAGAAACATCGCTGAACCCTTTAACTGTATCGTCTCTGGTTCCTGGGTAAATGGGACCTCTTCATTGCCTTTTTCGGCTATGGTTTGTATCCAATTAAGCGTATCCGGATGGTGTTCCACTCTTAATTCATTGAGTTCTGCTGGTTTGGCTGTATACGCAATCCCGGACAGGATAAATTGATAGGATTTACCGGCTTCGTACCAAGCGCGATTGCTCAGAAACGAAACATCAAAGAACGTAACGCTCGCATTACCCCAGTTTCCTTCGATCTGTGCTGCCGAGCCATTTTGCCAGACGGTTACTTCATTTATCTCAATGCTGACTTCTATGCCTTCAGAGAAATACGGACAAACACCAACCAAAGAATTACCGTTTTCTTCTATCAGGAGTGTCAGTACTAATCCGCAACGGGGAGCCGGCCAGCACAGGTGAAAACCTTCTTTCCAGTTGGTCGGTAACTTACGCGGCGCAGGATACATATCACCGAATCCCGCGAATACTGAGGTTTGCGAGATTAGTTCCGGCAGACGATCAAAGATAGGGTCGGAATCTTCGTAAAATGGTTCCCAGTGGCTCCCGGGGTAATGCGGTTGATTCTCCGGTTCCCATACAAATGTTGAATCAGGCCAGGCAAACTGCAAAGCCGGTAGTTCATCTGACGTAGTATCGGCTTCCGGCTTCGAAGCAATCAGGTTCTTTTTCTTCAGGAGTACTTCTCTGCCCTCTGCCAAATGAACGCCAATATACTCATCACCGACGAAGGTTATCGTGCCGGAACCATACTCAGGATGGTTGATTTCAGCGCCGACCTGGATCGACTCATCCATGGTTGTCATTGTATCGCCTCTGCAATAGGTTTGTCGTTTGTGGTCACAAATTGAATCCAGGCAAGAAACTTGGTGGTTTGATTGCTCACGTTAAGAATTATCGGTTATACAACCAAAAGAAACCACAAGTGTTTATAGAGGCTGTAGCCATACTACGTCAGAAGTGCGGTTGAGATGATACTGCACAGCCGTATAATAGAGCAATAAATTATTCCAGCCCACGAACTGAGAAAAATCAGGAATGCAATCAATGACCGATAAAATGAGTAAAGCCGGACAAGCGCTGCTTGATGATGTGCTTGCTATCAAGGCAGGCGCCCCAACTAAAATCTGGACGCCGGAACGGTTGCGGGCCATTTCCATGCGCAAGCAACTGAAGAAACCCCAGGCGGCCTTTTCTAACTCATACTAACCAGCACGTTGCCCCCCAGCGAACGGATAAACCGTTCCAGGGTAGCTGCCTTGGTGCCGTGACGCGGGTCAAGGATGTGGTGTACTTCGCTTTCTTTGATGTCAAGGGCTTTGGCAATCGCCACCTTGGTCTGGCCGGATTCGCGGAACTTGGTGTAAGCTGCCGCTTTCAGCGCAGTGGTTACCGGTACAGAAACCAATTTTTCTCCGGTCAGTTCAGCCGAAGGTTCGGGAATATCCCTGCCGTGATTGATGCGGCCGCATAAGGCTTCATCCAAGGCGTCAGCCGCCTCAGCAAGCGCTTCTATACATAACGTCATAAATCGCGCCACATCCGTCATTCCTGCGAAGGCAGGAATCCAGTAGGTAACAAAACTCCTTATAAGGAATGTTTGTTCACTGGATTCCTGCCTTCGCAGGAATGACGGACTATGATGCGGCATTATTTATGACGTTATGTATAGAACCGTATCGCCCTGGGTGACCGCTTCCGGCAGGTCACGGCAGGTAACAACGTAGCCGCCGTCATCCGGATCCTCAGTGAGAATGACAGGATAAGTATAGTTCATGGACTATATTTCCGATTTGTCAATCTCCAGTTGTTTCGACATGGCATGGTAAGTGCTTGTTTGGTTCGACCCCTGTATAACACTGTCAACTGCCAATTTTCCGACTTTTCCAGATTTTGATGATTATACATCAGAGTTCGTTGAGGCTGATTGTGTCTATTATCGAAACTAAGCCCGGTCGAGACATAAACAAGGACAAATCAGATTTATCATATAAAACCGTTTTCGCATCTTCAATAATTCCTGATAAACTGTTACTATTTACGTAACAAAAAAATCATTCGTGGATATCAATTTTCAGAACCGAAAACTTGAGAAAATATTTAACTCGGCAAAAGTTCTCCAAAAGCAATACGGAAAACGCATGGCGCAAACACTCATGATTCGCCTGGCTATCCTGAAAGCTGCCAGATCATTAGAGTTGGTGCCGACAAGTCCTCCGGACAGGAGGCACCAACTCCGCGGTGATCGGGACGAATACTACGCAGTCGATCTCGTTCACCCTTACCGGTTGGTTTTCAAACCGAACCATAAGCCACTTCCGCGAAAACAAGATGGCGGTATTGACACGGAACGGGTAACCGCAGTCACAATCATCGAAATAGTTGACTATCATTGATCGGAGATAAAGATATGGTAACGATGACCAATCAATACAGACCGGACTATGCGGTGCCACCGGGCGTGATCCTGGAAGAACGCATTAAGGCGCAAGGAATCTCGCAAGCTGAGCTTGCCCGGCGTTGTGGTCACTCTGCAAAACTGATCAGCGAAATTATCAACGCGAAGGCGCCTCTTAAACCGGATACAGCGCTGCAGTTTGAAAAAGTGCTGAATGTTGACGCCAGTATTTGGCTCAATATCGAGACGGATTACAGGCTGCACAAAGCCCGTGAAGTCGAAGCGCGGGAAGCGGAGGAAGCTACCGCGTGGTTGAAGCAATTCCCGGTTAAAGAACTCGTAAAACGGGAAATTTTTCATAAGCCGGAATCGGATATCGACGCGATGTCACAAGTGCTTTCATTCTTTGGTGTTGGCTCGGTCAAAGCCTGGAACTTGAGATATGAAGCATCTAACGTCGTTTATCGACACTCACAGAGTTTCAAGAGTGATCAAGCGGCCTTGGCAACATGGCTGCGGCTTGGAGAACTGGAAGCTGAACGGCAGGAGTGCGCTGATTACAATGAAATGAGATTCAAACGCGCGCTCAAGGAAATCCGTGGACTGACGCGTTCTCCCATTGAGGATGCCTTAAGTCAGGCACAACATCTGTGTAATCAATCAGGAGTCGCTCTTACTCTTGTTAAACCACTGCCCAAAACTGCTCTCAGCGGCGCCGCATGGTGGCTTTCTCCCCGAAAAACAGTGATACAGCTAAGTGCCCGTCATAAGACGGACGACCATCTCTGGTTCAGCCTCTTCCACGAAGCAGCTCATATTCTCCTCCACAGCAGGAGAACCATTTTCATGGATTCTGCGAATGGTGATAGTACAGGCATCGAAGCAGAAGCTGACGATTGGGCCTCAAATATGCTTGTCCCGCGTTCGAGTTGGAAGCGATTCATCGCGACTTTCCCGTTCGACAATACTTCAATAAAATCATTTGCCGAAGAACAGGGAATTGCCCCGGGTATAGTTGTGGGAATGCTTCAACATGAGAAACTTATTCCCTGGTCCCACATGAATGGATTGAAGGTGCGGCTGGAATGGAAGTAATAACGTCGTTTGAGAGGTAGCAGAGTAAAAGATGGATAAGCTGAATGTTTTTGAAGGTAAGCCAGACTATCTTCTGGGCACTGAAAATCGCCTGACTTGGGCGCTTATGGGTCTGCTCCGTTTATCTCCAATAGTCTGTGCAGCTTTCCTGGATTTAGTACGAGAAAAACAGAAAAGACCGATACTCGGATTCACGACGTTGAGGGAACGCGAGTGTGTTGTGCACACGCAAGTCGGTACTCTGCCAGCAAATGAAGGCCGCTTAGTGGCTATTGGAATCACTAAAGAAGGAAGAGCAGTCGATGCCGAAATCTATCCAGAAGAGAGGGATGCTATCTATGATGGTTTGGTGACCATCATCGCTCCAGAGCATCGGCGGCATGAACTAGAAAGTCTGATACTCACTATTGAGAGCAAGCTTGGCCCTGAAGTTGAAGCATGGCAGCTGAACCCGAGCGAGGAAAGCTTGGGAGAAGAACACCAAATCGATGTAGATCCACAAGCAGTGATCCTGAAGTGGAGAGATATCCTGAGTACACTTACTGACCTTGAGCTGAGGGAACTGCTCAGTCCAACCGAGAAGATACTCATCCGAGACTTCCTTGACTATGTTGATAACCATCATCCACAGTTAAATCCATTTGATCATTTTGCTGTGTGTAGGGATGACCTGAATCTCCTGAAGCGGCGATGCGAAGCTATACTGCGAGAAATTGATCCAAGCGAGGCGTGGCATGGGTCATCACAGATCATCAAGGTGGATGACGCGCAAGCTTTCAAACAGATCTGGCTGGAGGTTGATAAAA
Source organism: Gammaproteobacteria bacterium (assembly GCA_965204045.1). Taxonomy (GTDB): domain Bacteria; phylum Pseudomonadota; class Gammaproteobacteria; order Eutrophobiales; family Eutrophobiaceae; genus JAAXHV01. Next base: position 217,771 of record CBDBDW010000002.1, on the reverse strand, counting down.
ATGAGCATCAAGGCTTATGGCACATTACACTGAAACTCTGGCCGGGTGACACTATGGCACAGGCCCGCGAATTCTGGAACATGGTTAATACTAATATGCTCTTTGCGTTGGAGGAAAAAGGTTGGAAACTCAAGCCGAATCTGCATTTCTCGTACCGTCAAACACATCTTGTTTGGGCAACTACAACGCTTTCAGTGAACGATTACATCGAGTTTTGGAGATCACACCGTCAGGAAAGGATTGTGTCTTTCTATCCAGATGCCCGTTCCTTTCTTCACCATTGGGAACGGTTAATTGAGAATGGCCAGATATCACCAGCCGATGTGGAACCGCTTGAAAGAAAGTCAACACAAACTAAACGTGATCGGATCTCTATGTCACCCGGTCTGGGTGTATGCTACACATGGCCCGCGAAAAAGGCGGTTGAACTGGACCGATCTCGCATTTTTACAGATGAGGTTAAGAAAAAAATCCGTGAAGCAACGGAGACTTGGGGAGAAGTGCCTGGCTTCTGTGGAGAGGGGGACATAGTTGGTTAAGATGTCCATTGGAGCGTATATTCCCTTTCGAAATGTTCGTCGGGATAAAGTGTGATGAAAAAACCCAATAGCCTTTATTATATTTGCCATGTTGACAATCTCGGGTCCATTTTAGAAAAGGGTATTTTTTCACGTCAGGATATCCAATCGCAAAACATAACACATAAAGATATACATGATCCCGGAGTCTTATCACAACGTGATAAAACCCTGCCGGGCGATAAAAATTTGCAGGAATATGTCAATCTTTATTTTCAGCCGCGCAACGCCATGTTGTATCGGCTGGTGTGTAATCTGGGAAGGAAACCTTTAGCTGTTTTACAGGTAGATTCGTCGGTTTTAGATGTTGATGGCAGTTATTTCAGTGATAGAAATGCTGCGGCCTATCATGCCCGGTTTTTTTCGAAATTATCGGATTTGAAAAGGGTTGATGAAAAAGTGTTCAAGAAAGAATATTGGACCGATAGTGACGATACCAAGCAAAGGATGATGGCAGAGGTATTAGTTCCTGAACGGATTCCTCCAGATAGAATTATTTCAATCTACCGTTCATTAAACGACGAAAACGTGAATAAGGTTGCAGGAGATAAGCCAATAGCGGTGGAACCTGATATGTTTTTTCTACCTGCATGGCGGAGTCGTTTGAATGAACGGATCTCCTTATCAAAAGGAGATATGTTTTTCTCTTTAATGCAAACATTCACCATCAGCGTGAATTTGAAAGGTATCATGGGTAGAGGCTTGGCTTCACGGACTAAATACCAGTTTCCTGATGCTTATGTACGCTACCAGGATGATTGCAAAAGTAAAAAGTTACAGGCAGGTAAACTCACATTATTCAAGCGCGGAATACGGATTGAAGAAGAATTGGCGGATGACCCATCCAAATTAGATCCCTCCGGAATAAATGGGTTTCGTTGGTTTTTATTTTTCCCAACCAAACGGCATTGGCGTGATGATTCCCGTTTTGAGGATATAGAACTGTCAATGCAGTGGCTGGTTGAAAATTATAAGAAACAAGGAATTGAGTCTATCGCGTTACCTGCTCTTGGTTGTGGTTTAGGTAATCTGCACTGGAAAGATATTGGCCCGATGATGTGTCATTACCTGAATAAAATGGCCATTACATCTTGTATTTACCTGCCTATGGAGGAACAGTTGGAACCCGATCTGCTGAATGCTGAATACTTGCTGAATTCATACGATGTTTGATGTGACCGCCGTCTCCTCTTTCGGGAAATTGACTTGTATCCCGTTTGTGGCACATTGTCATTAAACTACAAAGGGAATCTTAATGGCAAAGACAGAAATGATCCGCGCACGCGTTGAGCCGGAGTTGAAATACCAGGCTGAAGAGATTTTTTCGAAGATCGGCCTGTCGCCAACCGAGGCGATTACGCTGTTTTACGCGCAGGTAACCCTGCATAGAGGGTTGCCGTTTGCCGTGAAGATTCCCAACGCCGAGACCATCGAAGCGCTTCGCCAGGCACGCTCCGGAGAAGGTCTCACTGAATACGACAACCTGGAGAATCTCAAAGCCGGACATGGTTAATCCGTGCGTCTGCTTACGCTGTGAGTTTTTGTACATAGAATGCTATGAGAATAGATAACTTGTCAGAGGCGCAAAAGAAGGAATTCGGAAAACGGATGCGTGAATTGCGAGCAATGCACAAAAACAGGCAGAGGAAGGAGCGTAAACTGATCAATCCGGTAACAACTCCTCAATATGACAACACGTATTATGAAATTCTCGCTTGGCTTGACAGCCTTGCCGGAGAACCGTTTTCCGAGGGTGAGTTTATCGTTGAATTTTCCGATGAAGTCTGGAAATCCGCCGCCCGGAAAGGTCAGGATGTACCCTGACGAATGTAAGGGGCATTAAGGCGAATTCTATTTGTTGTCAGGGGATGCTCCGGACTGGGGGGCCGATACTTTATGGTTTGCTCTTCTTTTTGTATCGGTAAGTTGTAAAGCCCGCTGACTTCCACGTATTGCCGGTATTGCTTTTTGACTTCTTCCAAGGTCTTCAGGTAGTCGTCTGATACTTTTTCTGCTTCGGTTTTTTCAGGCATGGTTTTCCTCCAGCACTCGGCCAGAATATAGGTAATATAAAACGTAACTATTCAGGGGTACTTTACTAACGCATTCCACAGAACCAATTCATAATCATACCCACTGAACCAAAACCTTCCTATATTTGCCCTTGACAGCATAGGAAGAACTATCTATGCTGTGGTCTATCCTCGATGAGAGAATGTGATGCAGTCATGAGCAACTACTTTGGTTCCAAAGCGACGTCAGGTCTGTGCCAGCCGATCATTGCCCTGATGCCGCCACATGACACCTACATTGAGACCCATCTTGGGGGTGGAGCGATCATGCAGCGCAAGCCACCGGCGTTGCGTAACATCGCCATCGATCTTGACCCTGCTCCACTGGCTCGGTTCGAGTGTCACTATCCGGTCGAGAAGGTGCATGGCTGTGCGCATCGGTTTCTCCGGGAGTTCGACTTTCACGGTCGTGCACTGCTCTACTGCGACCCCCCTTATCTGCACCCTACCCGCCGCTCCGCGCGCCGTTACCGTTTCGAGTATGAGGAACACGATCATGTCGAGCTGCTGGCACTGCTCAAGTCACTACCCTGTTCAGTGATCCTCTCTGGCTACCCCTCAACGCTCTACGACGACCTGCTGGAGGAATGGCGTACCCTGGAACTGCAGGTGATGAACCAGGCTGGGGTCAGAACTGAGAAGCTGTGGTTCAATTTCACGCCGGGTCGGGTGCACTGGCCCGCCTATGCGGGGCGCAACTTCACCCACCGCCAGAGCATCAAGCGCAAGGCGCACAGTTGGGGGCGACGCTATCAGGCCATGCCCCCTGCCGAACGGTTGGCCGTCCTCTCCTCGATCATGGCGGTGGAAGCGGGCGAGCGGTTCGAGTAGCCCGGCCCATGAAGATCGACACCCTCGAGGTCGAACCGACCCTCGACAAGGTCAAAAAGCAGGTCGAAGAGGAGAAAAACCTCTCGCCGGCGCTACGTGCATCGCTGGAGCTGTTGTTGACCCTGGTCACGTTGCTGTTGAACCGATTGGGGCTCAATAGTCGCAACAGCAGCAAGCCCCCATCCAGTGACCCCAATCGTAAGAAGACGCGCAGCAACGGCAACAACAAGCCCGGCGCCCGGCAAGGCCATACCGGCCATCACTTGGCACTGGTCGATGATCCGGACCAGGTCGAGTTGCTTCAGGTGGACCGTGCCACGCTTCCCGGCGATGGGCACTTCCAGTGTGTCGGCCATGAGCGCCGTCAGGTGTTCGATATCCGGATGTCCCGGGTGGTTACGGAGTATCAGGCCGAAATTCTGGAGGATGAACGGGGACGTCGAGTTATCGCCCCCTTCCCGGACCAGGTGAAGGTCAAGACCCAGTATGCCTCCGGGGTCAAAATCCACTCGGTCTACATGTCCAACTTCCAACTCCTGCCCTACAAGCGGGTCGAGGAACACTTTGCCGACCAGTTCGGCATCTCCTTGAGCGCCGGTAGCGCTTGCAACTTTAACCAGGAGGTGTACGAGAAGCTGGCTCCCTTTGAGGACTGGGTAAAGCGGGCGCTATCGACGGCGCCGTTACTTCATGCTGACGAGACCGGCATCAACATCGGCGGAAAACGACAATGGCTACATGTCGTATGCAGCGCCACGCTGACCCTGCTGGCGCCCCATGACAAGCGCGGCGGTGACGCCATGGCGGCGATGGACGTCCTTCCCGAGTACACCGGCACCCTGGTACATGACCACTGGAAGCCCTACTACCAGCTTCCTTGTGACCATGCTTTGTGCAATGCTCACCACCTGCGAGAGTTGGAGCGTGCCTGGGAGCAGGATAAACAGCAGTGGGCCCAACAGCTGCAGGCCCTGTTGCTGGAGATCAATAAGGCCGTTGATACGGCCGGCGGTGCGTTGAACACCAGGCAGGCTGACGCCTTCAGGGAACGATACCGACGACTACTGGAAGTGGCACAGACCGAGTGCCCACCACCGGACGAGTCACAACGGCATAAGGGACAACGAGGTCGACTGAAACGATCCAAATCCAGAAGCCTGCTGGAACGGGTGCTTCAGTTCGAGGAGGATGTCCTGCGCTTTATGGTGGAACAGGACGTACCCTTTACCAACAATCAAGGCGAACGGGACCTGCGCATGAGCAAAGTCCAGCAGAAGATCTCCGGCTGCTTTCGTTCAGAGCTTGGGGCAAAAATCTTTGCCCGGATCCGCAGCTATCTCTCAACCTGCCGGAAAAATGGGGTATCATCTGATGAGGCCTTGCGGCTTCTCTACGAGGGTCGATGGCCCAAGTTTATGGGGATAGCCCCTGAATAGTTACTATAAAACTATCAATACAGGTGCGTTCTCAAAGTCAGTTACCAGCAATTTTACAATTGTTACCTTATACTCATCTCAAATTCGTTAAAGCGCTTTTCCAACAGGTCGGGGTCCGGCTTGTCCATAGGATTGTCAGGAAGCCGTATTCGCTGTCCTGCCAGTTCTTTAAGATTTGCCAGCAACATACCGTCTTTTTGGTCGCATAGAGACGGAGAGACATGCACGCGGAAGCTGGGATCTACGCCGATGAGGTTCGAATCAAACGCCGTGTGGTGTAACGTCGTCATACAAATGCCGTTGCGAACCGATGCTGGGCCGCCTTTGGCATCCGGAACGATGTGTGCGCCGACAAGTAGTTGACGCACCCGTAATCCACTGAACGCGCAGCGCCATCGATAAGCAGCTTTTGTCCGGTTGCTGAACCATGCCTGGTGATTCCTCGCCCGCGTAGTTCGCAATGTCCAGGATGTTTCAACAGACAGAGGCAAATCCTTGCGTGCCGCCGCGACCGAACTCAGGCGATTGTCCCCGATATCCGCGGTCGCCAGCAATACGTATCCCAGCTCCGGGTCAAGGTGTTCTACCCATACCGGGAATACAGGCTGGTATGTTGCTTCACGAACTCCGATGAAATAGATCAGTGGTGCATTACGATACCAGGCCGTTTGCAGCGCCCGGTTGGTTGGATCGTCCAGTCCTCCGCGCGCCAAATCGTAATGCCACAAACCTGTCGAGGCATCAAGCTTTGATGAAGCCAACCCCTGGTCGCTGTACCACGTGGGACGGCCTGTGCGAGGAACCACCGTTTTGATACTGAGCGCCGCGCTCATCTGCTTGGGTTTGAAGATGCCCCCAGCGCGACTGGCGAAATAGACATTTTCAGAACCTACCTGAAATCCTCTCTTAATTATATTCCAACGCAGCAAACCATCCGGTCGGTCACGCACCAATTTTTCCATTGCGGAAAACGCAACCGCGCGAATATGTGCGTCAGGGTCATTCATGCCAAGTTGCCGATCACTTTGTGTACCCCCCTGCCACCAAGCCCACACTTTTTACAATATCTTTCAACAGGGCACACATCGCATTTTGGGCGGTTAGCCATACATATTTCCCTGCCGAGGGATATCATGTTGACATGCAACGAAAACCGTAACTCCGGGGGAATTTTTTCCTGGAGCCGGTTCATATCTTTTTTTCGACAACTTTTTTCTTTGTTCGTTGGCCTGACCCAACCTAACCTGCGTGTTATACGCCAGATATGTGTATCAACCGGAAAGACTTGCCGGTCCAGTGAATACATCATTACGCACCTGGCAACTTTCACACCCACCCTCGGCAATGAGGTAAGGAACATTTCAACATCATGGTCATCCAGCTTTTTTAGAGGGGAAAGCGTTAAGCGGCCAAATTTCAGCCGGATGGCTTCCAGTATTTTCTTTATGGCAACCGCTTTCTGGTTAGACAGGCCACCCTTTTTGATTATTGATGCCATGTCCTTGACCCGGGCCTCGTTAAGGGAATCAAAAGTCGGGTACTTCTCTTTGAACTTCCTGAATATTTTCCTGTAATTGCCCTCCGGCGTCATGACGCTGCACAAGATAAAAAGGAGTTCATCCAGTGGGTTTTTGAGGTTGTAATGCGGGAAATCGTTGTATCTCTTTTTTAAAACTACAGAAACCAGATATATATCTTTGGTATCCATAGGAGGGATGTGTCATCACAAAATTTCTTTTAACTGCATCAAATTCTCCTTGTGTTTTGCGATCTTTTTCCGTGTTGAGGATAGCCACTCTTGGCTAAAGTCTATTTTATTTGGTCCTTGGTTAATTCCTTCCAGTGAGGTGGATCCATCAACATTAATAGTTTTCTGTGAATGAGCGAGAATATTTCTCGGCTCAAATACCTCTTCAAATAATTTTCCCAGAGTTTTATCTATGGCCTTGAGTTCCTCAAACAACTCAGTCTCCGCTGAATCATTTTTCAAAGTGGTTGCTATCTTTTTTACGAACCTGAACTTTTTGTATGCATCATAAACAGGAGGGTTCACATTCAAGACTCTTTCTGAAAATAATTCTCCCTTATCTTGAAAGATTTTGACCATGCATTCTTCCAGGATATTTTCAACATCTATCGCTTCTGCGATAATGAACCCCCTGATCAGAGTAATATCCTGTGCTTTTTTAATCGTCTGGTCGATTACCTTTTTTATAAGTTCTTCTGCATCATCTCTGGTTTCGTAATATATGCCGTCAAAATGCTCGGAGGGTTTAATGGCTTCTTGAGAGTAAAAGACGATCTCGGTTAGACACTCCTTGTTACGTATCTCTCTGATCAATTCCTCACCGTTGGGGCCTGGTAATCGATAATCAATTATGATTAAGTCAACTTCAGTAAGTTTTGAAATATCTACACTATCCCCTGACTCTTTCAATTCTATTTCCGGGTCATAGCCTTTTTCTTCCAGGTGACTTTTTATGGAATCTTCAATTGATTCAACCCAGTCAGGTGTATCATCTACCCACAATATTTTGTACTCTATGCTCATGATGTGAATCTCAATTCGAATCCTGCCCCTCCATCAATGCCACTGACATAGGAGATGCTCCCCTTCATTTCCTGCATTATATTTTTTACCTGATACAATCCCAGCCCGGAACCACTCGTGGTGGTGTAGGCCAAGTCGAAGATATTTTTTAGGGCTTCTTTTTTGATTCCCTTTCCATCATCCTGGACAAGGATGTCAATATAATTTTCACCAGCGGCCTCGACAGAGATTTTTACTTCATTCGCCTGGGCCTTTCTTGAATTGCTAATCAGGTTGTCCAAGATAATGGCAATTTCCATGGGCCTGAATTTCATGATATGTTCGATATTATTTTTATTACTCCATGTAAAGACCATATCGACCCTATTGTTGTTTGTTTTGAACAACCCTGTACACACGTTTTCAATATATTCTTTTATAAATTCACATATATCACCTTCAACTTTTGTTGCTTCCAGGGAAAAATTTGCCTTGGTTGCAAAGCGCGATGTTGATTGGATTTTTCTTGCTTGGTAGCTGATCTTTTCAAAATATGAAAGTAACTTATCAGGCGTTATAGATTTTCCCGTTTTTATTCTTCTCGTAATATCCTTTACATAATTTTCAATGGTTCCTGCCGCTATGCCAATATGGTGGTGAAGGCTGACAATATTTTCTACATCCTGAGAGACAATGGATTTAAGGAACAGGTTTTGTGTGGTTTTCTTTTCCACTATGGCCGTGACTTTTTTCACTTCCTTCTCAGCCTGCATTGCACGGGTTGCTTCCTCGCGGGCCAATAACTCTGCTTTAACTCTTTCTTTTTCCGATATTTCCGCGTGTCTTTCAGCGTCTTCCTTAGCTTTTTGTAGTTCGTTTATACGGCCTTCAATTTTCCTGATCTCTGTTTCAAGAAAGTCATTGCCTGGTTCAGATGAAATGCGTTTAAAGTTTTTTAAGATGCCTTGGAGGCTGTTTTCAGATAGTTCGTTAAGGATATCGAGTATTTTTTCATCGTACCTGAAGTCAATTATCTCGTCGGATTTGGTGAGACTTAAAATCAGGTCAAGCGCTTCTGACCGCTTTATATCGCTATAGTCGAATTCGTTACCTACTTCTCCAAACTTAATCACGCCTATTGCAAATTTTTCAATCCGTTTTAAAGCAAACTCGAAAAAGAGGTTTTGTAAATGTTCAAAATGTTCATTCTTAATCAATCCGCCATCACGACTGGATGTTTCTTGGAACTTCTCATTATCACCATTAATTTCAACCCTACCAAGAATATCCCTGGTCCCCAGCACTCTAGAACCTTGTTGCTGTTTTCTCCGATCTATTGCAAAGACATCACCGCCTATAACGTCTCCAAACGGGTGTATCCGAAATCCGTTTTTGTACAAGAAAACAGAACCGTACTCAACAACGCGTATACCCATCTTCTGTGTAAAAGTGTATTTCGCCGAACGGTTCATGGCAAAGAGGTGGATATTGATATCATGTAGTTTTTCACCACCGGTTGAATATGGATTGTCTTCTTCTATTTCATAAATAAGGTGCCCGCGATCTTCCAGTCGTGTAATGATTTTATCGCCATCGCCAGTTACTTGAACCCGGATTTTAGTTGTTTTGAATCCTATATCTTCAAAGATCAGGTTCCTGACCTTGCCGTTTACTTTATTCCAGGGTTCATCAATTGGTGCTGCTTTATCTCCTGCTTCTTCATTTTTTGCTATCACGTAAATGCCAAAACCCTTTGGATCATTCTCTTGGTTAGGGTTGACGAGCTTTTCCAGCGATTTTTTTAGTGTCAATAATTTTTCCCTATCCCATTGTTCCCTTAAGCCGGTAATTTCAAGAATGGTCCCTTTTTCCAAATCGTACGTATTATTTTGGGTTGTCGAATAATTGACAGGGATGTTTATAAATTCCTGGTGGGCATCCTTCTCAAAATCCTGCCAGTAGACTTCGAGTTTATTGACGTCAGTTCCACCAGGATCTTTTTTTGAATAGACGGTGAGTTTCTTACCTAACCGGTCGCAGGAAAAACGACCTATCCCTTTAGCCCCGGCATGTATCCGTTTGGATTGTATCTTATCCCTGTAATCCTCTATTCCTTCCTTTTTCGCTGAATAGGCGACAAACAGCCATTTCTCTTCAAGGTCGGTAAGGTCCATCCCTTTCCCGTCATCCTTAATAACCAGCTTGGGAGTGCCGGATGTTAAACCCTCGAAAATAATATCTATTCTTTTGGCATGCGCGTCAAAGGAGTTTTTTACGAGTTCAAATACAGCGATAAAATCATTGGTGATTAACTCCCTGCCAATAATATCTTTAAGCGCTGAGCTTATCCTGAATTTTTTGTCAGGCATGGAGGGGGGTGGTTACTGGTTGGATGCCAACTTTAGTAAAACAGTGCCTAGTGCTTCGGCCAGCAAGGGGGGAACTGCATTCCCCACTTGTGTGTACCTAGGACATTCATTTTTTCTTGCTCTTCCCCCGGTTGTATATTTTCCCCTGAAAGAATACCAGTCAGGAAATGACTGTAACCGTGCGTTTTCCCTGACTGTGAGTATCCGGGGCTCCGAGTAATGAATCATGTCGTCCGGCAGGGTCGTGACAGTAGTTGAAGGTTCCGTCGGGGATAATGGGGTAATGGTGCGCTTCTTAAGACCGAAGTATTCCCTATCCGCCTTGCTGATCATTTTTCCTTTATCACACCTGTCCAGAATTTCGCTGAACCTCTTTACAATCCACTCATTATGCTTGGGCAGTCTAAGATCAGTGGGTGTGGCGCCATTAATCATTCCTCTCCTTAACAGGCTTTGGTAGGCGGATAATTTTGCCGGCGCCTCATACTGTATTTGCATGAAGCCGTTCACCTTTGAATCCCTTGACGAGATCATTTTTTTACCCTTCACCTGCAAGTCTGAAATAGCTTCGCTTACTGTTACAGGTCTATTAGGGTCGAGCCCCTTTCCGGTCAAAAATTTCCCACGGGTATCCACCAGAACCTCAAAAGGCGACTTGTTACAAGAGTTTTTAACAGCTACTAAAACATAACGGCTTCTTCGTTGGGGTATCCCGTAGTCCGCGCAATTAATGAATTTCGCATCTACTACCCGATACCCGATATTCCTCAAGTAATCTACAACATATTGGGCATAAGACTTGCTGTTTTGTCGGGATGTCGGGCCATTGAACGCAACATCAAATCCCTTGACATTTTCAAGGAGAAGAAAATTAGGTGATACTATATTAACTACTTTTAAATACTCGTGAACCAGTTTGTTGCGAGGATCTTCCCCGTTTCTACTGCCCGCAAGCGAGAACCCCTGGCATGGGGGACCGCCTGCAACCAAGTCCACTTTGCCCTTGAGTGCTTTCAGTTTAGCCCGGTGTTTGCCCAACAACCGCGATATCGGCATGGGTTCGCACTCCAACCAATCGGGCCAATCAAACCCTTTATGTTCTCCGTCGACCAGATTGTGTTTGAGCGTCTCGAAAGCCAAGGGGCTTTTTTCAATGGCAAACAACCCGGACCAACCAGCCTGGATTAAACCCAGCGATAGCCCCCCACATCCCGCGTACAAGTCGATAAATAACATGTCGTTGGTAGCCCCAGATGACCATAACTTTTCACAGCTGTTCTTTACAGTTCCATCTCGTCTCAGTGGTTGAATATTACTTGCTCATATCTGCTTAATATGAAGTTTAATCCAAAAAACGATGGAATTGAACAGCTTTATCATCCAAGTATGGTGCCATCGGTTTTATCGCAGACAGGCTTAATTAATTGCTCCAGAAGCGGGCAATTGCGGCTTGAATCTTTTTTTCGAAGCGTTCGATTAGTTCCCGGTTCGCAGTGATCAGAGCTTGTTCGGCCTCGATTTCAGTGACGATGTGTTGCTGCTTGGTAAGAGATGGTAGAGGTATTTGCATCGTCTTTATGTCAACCAAGTGGAGGTTAGTCACTGTTCCTGATTTTGATCGAGATGTGGCCTGTTTATAAGCAATGTCTGAATTCAGGAAATATTCGAGATAGCGTGAATCTACTAATTCTCGGCGAGGCCTGATTAGAGCAAGGCTTACAAAAATACTGAAATCTCCTTCCCAATCAACTACCGTTGCAACTCCGATCGTGCCATTTTTTGAATATAAGACATCGCCTTTCTGTGGGTGGCATCTTTTGATGAGTTCCATGTGTTCTTCTTCAGAGATGAATTTTTTTGATCCGTTGCTTTTAGTTATATCAGTGACCCGAAGAAAAGGAACTCCTGATTCAGTGTAATTCGGAGTTCTGTGAGTGCCGTCAGTAATCCTGATTGCCACTTCAGATAGCTCTTTTGTCGGCCAGTCGGGGTCTATCGTGATATGCGGCCGGTAGTTTTCTACTACCGCCCGCGCACCGTCTATCACCTTCTGGTAGCCCTCTATCTCTGCCACAATCTCCCGTTGTACTTCCAGCGGAGGCAGAGGGATTTCGATTGATTCCACGTCAGCTTGGTTAATGCTCGGATAAGAGCCTTTGCCCATCATCTGAACCATCTGCCTTACGGAGTTATCATGCCTGAGCATGTAGATTAGAAATTCAGGCAATAATCGTTCTTTCTTGGAGCGTAAAACCGCGAAGCCAGTTGAGGCAACTGCTCGTTCCGGTATCTCTGGCAGAAGTGTGAATGCACGCAAATTAGGGCGGACAGTAGAGATCAAAACGTCATACGGTGCTATCAGCCTTCTTGCCCTGCTTGGAGCTTTGTGAGTTTCAATTTTGTTGCCCCCTAAAAACTTACCAGACTCATTTTCAACACAAGAGATATCGATGTAATTAAAATATGAATCGGGATACAACATAGCCGGATTTCCAACTTGTGGATTAATCTCGCAAACCTCGGATAATCTAATTTGAAAGTATTTTGAAGGCTGCGTATTTATCCGATACCGTTCCCCCCTTAAATTGTATTCCCCGTTTTCAGCAATTTTTTCCTTTGCCACAATCTGCACGGAACCTTTTTCAATTAGTTTGTTTAACACTGATGCAGAAGCATCCCCCTCCTGCTCATCCTCCCCATTCACGCTCACATACTCCCGCACCGCCCACTCGATCTCCGGCAGGTCGTTTTCAGCAATCGCCCGCCGCTGCGCTCCCAAATCAAACCCGTCATTTTCCACCTTGAAAAATCCAATGCTGTCCCTGCGCCGGGCCAGTGCCTTATCCAGTATCAAAATCGATGTTTTGACACCGGAATAAGGATTAAACACCCCCGCCGGCAGTGACACCACCGCAACAAGATATTCCTCCACCAGCATATTGCGCAGTTGTTTATAGGCGTTCTGACTCTGGAAGATGATTCCCTCCGGCACGATGATGCCGGCGCGTCCATTGGGCGTCAGGTGCTCGGCCATGTAGTCCACGAACAGCACTTCACTGCGTTTGGATTTAACCGAAAAGCGGTTGTGCGGCCTGATGCCGCCCTTGGGCGACATGAACGGCGGGTTGGCCAGTATCACGTCGGCGTATTCGTTCCAGTGGTCTTCGCTGGTGAGCGTGTCGTATTCGTGGATTTGCGGCGCCACGAAGCCGTGCAGGTAGAGGTTCACCAGGGACAGGCGCACCATGTCGGGTGAGATGTCATAGCCCTTGAAGTTGTCCGCCAAACGGCCTTTCTCGTCTGGCGTCAACGTGGTTGGGGCCAGGCTGCTGTCTGCCTTTTCTCCCGAGTTGCCAGCCTTTTCTTTATCCTGTCCATCCTGTTCATCGATGTTGGCCTTCAGAATATGCTTGTATGACGAGATCAAGAACCCGGCAGTGCCGCAGGCCGGGTCGAGTATAGTTTCGTCTTTTTTGGGATCGACGATGGAAACAATGAAATCGATGATATGGCGCGGTGTTCGAAACTGTCCGGCGTCGCCTTGGGAACCAAGCACGGACAGCAGGTATTCAAAAGCGTCTCCAAGCCGTTCGCTGTGGTCGTATTCGAATTCGTCGATGACCTTGAGAAAGGCGCGCAGCGTTTCCGGGTCGCGGTAGGGCAGGAAGGCGTTTTTGAAGATGTCGCGGAACAATGGCGGGATGCCGGGATTCTCCGGCATCCGGGTGATGGCCTCGGCGTAGAGGTTCAGGATTTCATAGCCGCCCAGTCCAGAACGCACCAGCCTGGGCCAGCCGTATTGGGCAAACTCCCCGGCAAAGAACTTACGCTTGCCGCCCAGTTCCTCACTCTCGGCATCCATGTCATCCATAAACTTGTAGATCAAGGCAATGGTGATCTGCTCAACCTGGCTTTTCGGGTCAGGCACCTTGCCCACGAGGATATCGCGGGCAGTGTCTATGCGGCGTTTGGTGGCAGTATCGAGCATATTACCTCCGATAAACGAATTCGGCCCCGATCTTCCACACCCCTTTCTCGCGAAAAGCGGGAATGGTCTGGCGGCGGGCGGCATTGGTGACTGCGGGCGCCGAGAGGCCATGCTGCCTGATGTAATCCGACAGCCGGACAATCGTTTCCCCCTGTAAGTAGGCCAGCCGCTTGTGCAGCGATTCCACGAGCGCCAATGCCAGAATATTTTCCATCGTCCTGGTCGTCTGGCGGCTCCCGTAGTCCCTGAACGCCTGGTAGTAGCGCGCTTTCTCCGAATTACGGATAGTCAGGCTCGGCAGCCCAAGTTGAAGGAGTTGAAAATTGATGAGAACCCGCCCCATGCGGCCGTTGCCGTCGCAAAAGGGGTGAATAGTCTCAAAATCCAGGTGAAACCGGGCAATTTTATCGAGAAAGTAGGTGTCAAGGTCGCTGGAATACTTGATGAGGATGTCATCCATCATGCGCTCGACGTGTTCTGGCACCGGCGCAATATGAGTCCCCACTCGCACGTATTCTCCCTGCTTGCGAAAGCGTCCGGCGATGGCATCATCAATGCCGCCAATGAGCATCTGGTGCAAGAGTAGTACCAGGTCTTTTTCCAGTTCGCGGTGTTGAACTTTGTCTCGTTGGTATTCGATGACGCGGGCCAGGTTTTTCGCCTCAAAAACTTCCCGCACAGAGATATTTCGTGACAACGTCTGTTCCAGCAGGATTCGTTCTGTCTCTTCAAGAGTAAGGGTCGAATTCTCAATCGCGTTCGAGTTGTATACGCTCTCGGCTATCTCCACCTCGTCAATCATCGCCAGCAGAGCTTCCTTGCCTTGACGCATGGTATCGTACGCTTGTTTCAAACCCTGGATGCGGTTTCGTATCAGCCGTGTGCTCGCCATGTCCTCATTGTGCCTTATTCACGATATATCGTCAATATATCGTGAATAGGACATTGAAATATCCTTTATTCACTGATAATTAAAAAATAAAAGTGAATATATTGCTGAAAATCCTTGTCATTCACGCTGTATCATCCGATATCCATGAATATGCTGGAACAGAAAATCAGGACACCCATGAATTTTCAGGCTATCAGGCAGGTAACGTCGGCTACTCCTGTTTGAGGTCACAGGTTGTGACCTCAAACAGCTGAACTCTTCCTTAGTGAGTTGAAACATGAAATCAGCAGGAAAACGCAGTTACATAAACTGGTTCAATGATACGTAATCTTTTACATATTCGGGAATTATATCGCGATATTCCTCCGGCACTGCGCGCAGGTCGCGGCTGGAGAAAACCGGGTTGGTCGCCAGGTCGGTGAAATCCCGGTTCTCTATGATGTATCGTATCTGGTCATTGCTGATATACGCTTTGAAGAATGCCTTGATGGCAGGGATGGAAGCCGTGGGTTTGTAGTCTGCGATAAACTTGGCAAATTCCTCTTCCAGCAGTTCATCTTTTGACTTGAAGCGCGGGATCAGGCCGAATACCTTTTCCAGTATCTCGCGCAGGGTCAGACGCCGGTCCACCGCGGCGGCCTGGCGCAGCTTGTCCAGGGTGTAGTAGTCCTCCGGTTTGTCGAAGACTTCGCGGTTGACGTAATCGATGACCCGGTCCCACTCTCCGGCTTCAACCGCCCTGGCGATGGTTTCATCCTCGCGCACCTTGTCCGCGAAGCGATCGAAGAACATCATCCGGTCGATCTTCATGCCTTCCAGGCCGATTAGCTGCTCATCCTGGGAGGAGAGCGTGTCATCGCCCGTGTACTCGTAACCGCCAACCGGTGTCGGCCCCTCGCCGCCGCCACCGCCACCCCCAGGTTCGGGTAGATCGATCACTTCGTCGTAGTCGAATTCTTCCTCGAAGTATTCGCAATTCCCGAAAAAGTCGAACAACTTGAACGCGGTCTTGTGCGGTTCGGTGACCGCTGCCTTCAGTTCATCGTTGAACAACAGTTCCAGAAAATCATAGGTGCGGGTGCCGCGCCCCTTGATCTGGATAAAGTCCGTCGGTGAGAAGATGGGCCGGAACAGGCCAAGATTGAGGATGTCCTCACAGTCGTAACCTGTGGTCATCATGCCGACCGTAACGCACACGCGCGCTTTGCTGGTGCGGTACTCCGGCATGAAATTTGCCGAGCCCAGCAGGTTGTTATTGGCGAAGTTAATGGTGAACTGCTGGGCACCAGGCACCTGGGAGGTGACCTGCACGGCAAAGTCCGATTGATATTTGCCGGGAAACAGGGCGTCGGCCATCACGTTGAGGATTTGCGTCAGCCTGGCCGCGTGCCGCTGGCTGACGGTGAAAATAATGGACTTGCCGAGTTCTCCGCTGACCGGATCGCACAGGGCGTTTTGCAAAAAGGTCTTGCAGAACAACTCGTTTGTAGCTTCGGAGAAAAACTTTTTCTCAAAGTCCCGCTGCATGTAGCTTTCCTCCTGATCTTCGCCCGTCTCGTCGGTAAAGGTGACCACAAAGCCTCGCTCGGACAGGAGTTGCGTGGTCACGTCTGTCCGTGCGTCCACAACAGTCGGGTTGATGAGGACGCCGTCCCTGACGCCGTCCAGCAGCGAATAGCGGAAGGTAGGCTGGCCGCTCTCACAGCCGAAGGTGCGGTAGGTGTCGAGCAGCAGGCGCCGTTCAATCTCCCGCGGGTCGCGTAGTTTGGCGTCGCCGGCTGTTTTGCCGACTACACCTTTCAGGTAATCCCGCGGCGTGGCGGTCAAACCGAGTTTGTAGCCGATGAAATATTCAAATACTGCCCTGGCATTGCCGCCGATGGACCGGTGGGCTTCATCGGAGATGACTAAATCGAAATCGGTGGGAGAGAAAAGCTGCTGGTACTTGTTGTTGAACAGCAGGGACTGGACGGTGGTTACAACAATATCAGCACGCCGCCAATCATCGCGTTTCTCCTTATATACTACCGTCTGGAAGTCTTTCGAGAGCAGGGCCTTAAACACTTTCCTGGCCTGATCTTCCAGTTCCAGGCGGTCCACGAGGAACAGGACACGGCGGGCATTGCCGGTGCGCAGGAACAGTTTGATGACGGCCGCCGCAGTGAGAGTCTTGCCGGTGCCGGTGGCCATCTCGAACAAAAAGCGATCCTTGTCTTTCCTGGCTGCTTTTTGCAGGGCATGAACCGCGTCCAACTGGTAATCACGCAGGAAGCGCAGTTTGTTGGTCTGGATATAGACAGGCTGCTCGTCAGCTATCCTCCACCCGGCCTCGCTTGCGTATCCGGGTCTTTGTGTGAGAACGATGTAGTCTTTGTCGACTGGTTCATTGACCAGGCGTTTCGGATCAGGGGTTACTTGCTGGTAGCTTGCTGCCGAATCCGGTGTCGGGAACGAGGTTATGATGTGCGGATTGCCGCGTTCGAGGTCCCAGAAATAGTGCAGGTTGCCGTTTGATAACAGGACAAAACGGCAGTTTTGCGAGCGTGCATACTTGCGGGCCTGTTCCTTGCCGACCAGAGGCTGTTTGTCTTCCGACTTGGCCTCCAGGACGATACAAGGGCGGCCTTTATCGTCCAACAGCAGGAAGTCGATATAGCCCTTTGTGGTTTTCTCAAAGTCATTGCCCAGGGCATCAAGGTCGGATGTTTTTATACTGACCCCCGATTCCAAAATTATGTTTGCCGGTTTGCCGTCTTCGGCAAAGAAACGCCAGCCGGCTTCCTCAAGCAGCTTGTTGATTTTGATGCGAGCTGTGGCTTCGTTCACGAAGATTTATGGAATCAGTACATTGAGGGGTTATTCTACACGGTATAATAAGAATTGTTGTTTTGGCGAAAGGGTAAGAAAATCTATGAACAGGCAAATTCAATACACAGATGAGCCGATCGGCGATTTCAGGCAGATCGTCGAACGGGACTCCCACGAAAAGGTTTGGAACAAATGAACAAGCTCATATTAGCCAGTGGTATTTGTTTGATTGGTATCGGTATAAACGGTTGTTCAGAGTCAGAGGATCCGCCACCCCAGGCTGAGAAGGTGGTGTGGGGTTACGAAGCAGGGAACGGGGCAGACGTCTGGGGCCGGCTAAGTCCTGACTTTGCTTTATGTGCTGAAGGAACGCTGCAGTCTCCCATCGACCTTGTCAATGCCACGTCATCGGAACTTCCTGAGATAGTCTTCAACTATAGACCGGTGGCGGCAAATATCCATCATAACGGCCACACGATTGAAGTAACGCCTGCCGAAGAAAACTGGATGGAAGTTGATGGTGGAAGGTATGAACTGTTGCAGTTCCATTTCCACGCGCCAAGCGAACACACGGTGGCCGGCCGGTCATTTGATATGGAGATGCACCTCGTGCATAGAAACGCGGAGGGCGCCCTGGCAGTCATCGGCATTTTGATCGAGCAGGGCAGCGATAATGACGCGTTCAATTCCATGTGGGCCAATTTGCCGGGCGCGCCTGGTGTAACGAACAGCATGGATAGCGACACCATTGATGCCGGGGACTTGCTGCCGGGTGACAGGCAGACCTATCGCTATGATGGTTCGTTGACTACGCCTCCCTGTTCAGAAGGTGTCAAATGGAATGTGCTGACAACGCCCATTGAACTGTCCGAGACGCAGATCTCCGCATTCAAAGCCGTTGTCAGTGACAACAATCGGCCGGTACAGCCGCTGAATGAGCGTGAACTGCTGCTGGATGTTGCGGGAGACGGTTAGCCCGGAAAAGAAGGGAAATCGAAAAATCGGTCAGCAGGAAGAACTACCTCTGCAACCCCAGTAACAGTAACCCTTTCCTCATTCTCCATCCGGATGTCCAGGTTCACCGTTCCGTCATCCTGCCTGCCGGTTACCTTGCCCCGGCAATAGACAACATCGCCGACGACGTTGAAGGACTTCATCTGCAGGGAGCCGATCTTTTTCAGCCTGCCTCCAGTTCCCATCCACTCCCGCAGCATTCTTTCGAACAGGCCGATGATGAAAAATGTATTCATGTAGGCATCGGTTGCGCCGGTTGACTGCGCCACTTCCCTGTTGTGATGGATGAGCGACAGGTCGCGGTTGGAGCCGGCTTCCATCACCAGGCGTTGCAGGGTGATGGGCATGGAGATTTCAGGGATCTCCGCGCCGACGGCTACATCGTCAAGGGTTATCTGCCTGGACCAGTCAACCATTTCAGTCTTCCTTGTCGTCAGGCGCCACAAACCTGAAGATATCCAGGTTGACGATGGCGACCACCTTGTCATCCTGGTTGGTATAGGTATCTTCCTGGCGTAAGAAGGCGCCATCACCGACCCGTAAAGTCTTGCGCTTGATACTGACGAGACGGCTGGTACGGGTAATCCTGTCGCCCAGGTACATTGGCGCAAAATACTCGATGTCGATATTGGAGGCGAAGCTCAGGTTGCAAGGCGCCGGCACATCGAAAATGACCGGAATGGGTATCTGCCTGGGCTCGGCGCCGGGTTGTTCACGGGGGTCGCCGCTTTGCCAGTAAGCAGGGAGGCCGTAGGTGAAGATCATGTTGTCCGGCGCTGTCACCCCCTTGCAGCCAGCCGCCCGGGCGGCCGCGTCGTCAAGGTGGATGGGGCAATCGAACTCCTTGGACTCCATCCAGCGCCGGATTGTGCCCTGTTCCACGGCGTCCGCGCCTTCCGTGACGCCGATGACCTTGCCCAGGTAAGATTCGGTCTCTTCCCAGGTCCCCCATTTGCCCCAGCCTGGTCTGTTATGTTCCGGCTTTTCGGGGACAGATTTCAAGCATGCCCCCGCATGTTGTAAGCGGGGGTCTGTCCCCCCCGACAGGCAAATACCAGGATGCTCATGATTGAACCGGCCGGAAGAATGGCAGTGTCACTTCCTCGGTCAGCGGCCGATACGCAACCTCCAGTTCCATGCCTATGTAAACATCCTCAGGGTCGCAATCGATGATGTTGGTCGTCATCCTGATCCCTTCCTGCAGGTCCACCCATGCCAGGATGATCGGCAGGTCGTCGGCAAACTTCTCTTCAACGCCCTCGTAGGTAATGGAATAGGAATACAGGGTTGCCTTGCCGCTGCTTTCCTTCCAGTCCAGGTTTGCCGACCAGCATTCCGGGCACTCCCTGCGCGGGTAGAAGATCAGGGCGTCACAATCGCAGCAATGCTGGATCAGCAGTTTGTGTGTGCGGGTCCCGTCCCAGAACGGTGCGGAAAAAGGTTGTATCTCCGGCAGCGGCCGGCGTCGTTCGTTCATCGCGGCTCCCTCCCGAACACCGTCGTACAGGCATTCATGACCGAACCGCCTGAAGTCGTCAGTATGGCGTGCGCGCAGTCCGGGACCTGGCGTTCCCCTGCCTCGCCGAACAACTGTCTGGCCGTATCTATATAGAAGGCCATGCTCACGCCCGACCCGACGTGACCGCGGCCGGTGGCGTCACCCATGGTGGTGCAGGGCAGGTCGCCGCCCGGGCTGCAGCGGCCTTCGGCCCACAGTTTTGCCCCATCACCGATGGCGCAGACACCGTAGGCTTCCAGGGCGGAACATTGCGTATATGGATAGGCGCCGTAGATCTGACGAAGATCCATATCCTCTATAGACAACCCTGCCTGCTCCAGGGCATCGCTGCTGGTTTCCCTGTAGGCCCGGCGATGGAAAACGTCCTTGCGCAGCACCGGCGCGGCGCTCATGAAGCGGGTTCCATGACCCAGCTTGTAGGCAGCCTTGCCGCCAAGTTCTCCGGCAATCTCATGGGATGTCAACACCAGCGCCCCACCGCCATCGGCCAGGAAGTTGCACTCCCGGGCATGCAGGGGCGTGCTTATCATGCGGGAGTTGAGAACGTCATCCAGCGTGACCGGCTTGCCGTGAAAGATTGAATTAGGATCCAGCGCGGCCCAGGCGCGCAATCCCACGGTCACTGCCGCCATATCTTCAGCCGTCGCCCCGGTTTCGTACATATAGCGCTGGGTGATCAGGCCCATGGACCCGTTGAACGACACGCCCCAGGGATATTCCCACTCCTTGTCCAGCGGCGCAGTGGCAAAGAAATTGATCAGGTCCTGTGCCGGTATGTCCGATTGCACCGTGGTATGGGGTATGAGCACGAAATCGGCCTGGCCGGAATCGATCAACTGTTCCGCGATGCGGATACAATTGGTCGTCGACGTGCCGCCGGCGTTGGTCACGCAGATATCGCGGCAGCCCTTCAAACCCAGCACTTCCGGGATTCTCCCCAGCGCCATTTCCAGGGCGACCTGCGGTTGCGCCATGGGGTTGGGTGAAATTACCGCATTGATGTCATCTTTACTGATACCCGCATCCCGGACCGCGCCGATACAGACATCCAGCAGGATATCCCAGCGTGTGCGTTCCGGCATGCGCCGGGTCGGAACCTCGCTGATGCCGATGATTGCAATGCCCCGTTTACTCATATTAAAAAGCTGAGCCTCCAAGTAAACCCCTGGCGATTATCAATTTCTGCATTTCCGATGTCCCCTCTGTGATGGGGAAAATACGCGCCAGCCGGTAAAGTTTCTCCACGCGGAACTCCGTCGTCAGGCCGTTGCCGCCGTGAATCTCCATCGCCTTGTTAACGGCGCGCAGCGCCATGTCGGTGGCAAACAGTTTCGCCTTGGAACTCTCGACAGCGCTGCCCAGACCTTTCTCAACCCGGTCCAGCGCCCGGTAGCATAGCAGCCTTGCGGCGTCTATTTCCGTCGCCATCTCTGCAATCATGGCCTGGATGAGCTGGTGTTCGGCGATGTACTTGCCGTGCTGTTTCCTGTTGCGGGCGTACTCGATGGAATCATCCAGGGCCGCCTGCGCCACGGCAACGGCCATCAAACCCACCAGGGGGCGCCCGGCATCCAGCAGGCCCAGCATTTTTCCCAGTCCCTTACCCGGCGCGGTCAGCAGGTTGGCCGCCGGGACGCGCACGTCGCTGAAGAACAACTGTGCCGTGGACTGGCTGTTCAGGATCATCTTGGGAATGTTCCGGCTGGTGTAGCCGTGGTCCCGGTCCACCAGCAGCAGGGCCAGCCCCTCTTTCTCCCTGTCATTCTCCACCTGCGCCACGCAGATATTGAAATCCGAGTAATGGCCGTTGGAGATCCACTGTTTCTCCCCGTTGACCACGAAGTGATCGCCATCGCGCCGGGCGCGGGTCCTGATCTCCGCAATGTTTGAGCCCACGTCAGGCTCACTGATGCCGATGGAACCGAACTTTTCACACTCCGCTATGGCCTGCAGGTAAGGCCCGGTCAAATCGCCGGGAACACCAGCCAGCAGTTTGCTGCATTCCATCTGCAACAGGGCGACTACCGCCAGGTCTGCCGAAGCGCGGGCCAGTTCTTCGAACAACAGGCCGTAAGTGACCATATCGAGGCCGAAACCGCCGTCTTCCTCCGCCACGGGTCCGTTGATGACGCCGAAAGGCTGGAGTTGCCTGACCAGCGACTGCATCTCTTCCCTGGGAACAAAGCTGTCTTCGTACGCTTCCAGCGCCGGCCGGATCTCGGACTCGGCAAAGCGCCGAAACGAATCCAGCGCCATCTGCTGCTCCTGTGTCAATGAAAAGTCCATGGGGGCGAACAGGGGTAAACTACACCGCAGGACCGGGGATGATGGGGCTGCCGTCGCTGAAACGGGAGAAGCGGAAGCGGGTGAGGTCGTAACCCGGCGGGTTGCCCTGCACCAGGCGCGCCATGACCCGGCCGGCGCCGGGTCCTATGCCGAAACCATGGCCGCTGAAGCCGGTGGCCAGGTAAAAACCGGGATAACCGGGAACCTGGTCCAGCACCGGGACGAAATCAGGCATCGCCTCGATCATCCCCGCCCAGGACTCCTCGATATCCACCCCTGCCAGGCCCGGCAGGTGTTCGGCCATTCGCCTGCGCAATTCTTCGACAGCCCAGGGATAAGGTTCGGGGTTGAGCACACGGGTGCGCTCAAACGGTGTCACCTCATCCGCCTGCCACCTGCGTTGCGGAAACAACCTGGCAAACAGGCCCTTGCCCGGGCGCAGGCGCAGCGCATGGCGGATCTGGTTGAAGGCGCGCCGGAACTTGAACAGGTACCTGAAGCTGTCCGCGCCCGGAAAATGCTCCAGGTGGTCGCTCAGCGCCAAAGTATAGCCGCCGTCCTGGCGGCGCCTGAAGGCAAAGCGATGAGACCCGGCGCAACCGGGAAAGACTTCCGGTGCGCGCCCGGTACGCGCCACCGTGTTCCGCACCACGAGTTGCGGCAATGAAATCCCCAGGTTGCCCAGGAAAGTTGTGGACCAGGCCCCGGCCGCGCACACTACGGCGTCGGCGCGTACGCGCCCCCGTTCCGTTATCACGCCGCAAGTCCTGCCGGCTTCCGCGTCGATACTGCGCACGGCGCAATTTTCGATAATGCGGCTACCCGCGGCCTGGGCGACCCGGGCGATAGCAGGGACGGCCTGGAACGGCTCAGCCCGGCCGTCGCTCGCGGTATAGATGCCGCCGCACCATTTGTCGGCGGCGCCGGCAAGCAATTTCTGCAACTCGCCCCGGTTAACCGCGCGGGTATCAAGTCCATGCTGCTTTCCGACCGCCAGCCATTCTTCAAATTCCGCCTGTTCTTCCTCGTTTTCCGCCAGGTACATTGTGCCGCCGCGCCCGAAACCGACCTGGTTGTCCGTTTCCCCTGCCAGGCCTTCCCAGAGTTGGATGGAGTCCATCATGATGGGCAGTTCCGCCTCATCCCGGCCCATTTGCCTGACCCATCCCCAGTTGCGGCTGGATTGCTCACCGGCCACCCGGCCTTTTTCACAGACCAGTACAGAGATTCCGTCCCTTGCCAGGAAAAGTGCGGTGCAAATCCCGGCAATACCGCCGCCGATAATTATCACGTCAACGGCTTCGGGCAGTTCATCCCGGAAAGTTACCGGAGATTTTTCACTCAATACGGGCATGGTGTATTCAGGTCTGTCGCCATGTTGATTGTATTACAAATCTCCAAATGCGTTCACGCGTTCCAAAGCGTCTGCGTATTCGTTCAGCAACCGGTTGGTTAACGCCGCCGTACACAATCGGATGATATCTCCGCGATGCTCGTGATGCCCATGAGCGCCATGTCCCGTTCCAGTTCGGACCGGAAGATCTCCAGGGTTCGTGCAACACCCGCTTCACCGCCGGCAGCCAGGCCGTACAGGTAAGGACGTCCGATAAGGCAGGCCCTTGCGCCCAATGCCAGCGCCTTGATGATATCGGTGCCGCGCCGGAAGCCGCTGTCGATAAATATTTCCAGCCTGTCCCCGACGGCGTCCACAACCTCCTGCAGCACTTCCATGGGCGAGGGCGCGTGGTCCAGTTGCCGGCCGCCGTGGCTGGACAGCGAGATGCCGGCAGCGCCTGTCTCAGCGGCAAGGCGCGCGTCCTCGACATGAGTGATGCCTTTGACGACAAACGGCCCGTTCCATTCTTCCGCCAGCCTGGCCGCGTCCTTCCACGTGAACGTGGTGTCCACCTGGTTGCCGAACCACTGTACGATGGAGGCGACGTCGTCATGGTTGTCCAGGGCGCCGGCAAAATTGGGAAAGTTGTAGGCCGGTGCTCTCAGGTACTCCCATAACCAACCGGGCCGCGCGGCTAATTGCTGCAATACCTTAAGGGTGGGCCTGGGAGGCAGGGTAAACCGGTTGCGATAATCCCGTTCCCGGTTGCCGGCAACCGCGCAGTCCGCCGTCAAAACCATGGCCTTGTATCCCAGGTTACGACAGTGCGCCGTCAACTCGCGGGTGAATCCGCGGTCTTTCAATACATACATCTGGCACCATTTCGGACCGTCCGTCTCCGCCGCCACCTCATCGAAAGAGACCATGGCGGTAGACGCCAGTACCTGGATGATATTCGCTGCGGCTGCTGCCCTGGCGACGGCCAGTTCTCCCTCGGCATGATAAAGCCGGTTGGCCCCGGTTGAAGTCAGGATGATCGGCGCGCCGACCTTCTCGCCCAGTACGGTCGTTGAAGTATCCAGCCCGGAGATGTCGACCAGGATTCTTTGCAACAGGTATAACTCCGAAAATACGCTGCGGTTCCTGGACAGGGTAAACTCATCATCCGCGCCGCCTTCAAGATAGTCATAAACAAACCTGGGCAGGCGCTTCCTCGCCAGCTCGCGCACATCATCGATATTGTGGCAGTCGTCCAGTCGGGATTGTCGGGATATTGCCGGCATGGTGTTTCCGTAACCGTGATCGGTTTTGCGGTCATTATCCTGCCTGGCGGCGCCAGATACCAATCTTTAGCGGCAGGCGGTTTATCCTTCCCGGCACGGTGTTTGCTTCGGGACAGGTACAATGCCGATTTTGATAACCCCGGCAACGGGGCAGTGGCATAATATCGTTTGATACAAGTCCATCGCAGCGAGACGAACAGTGAGCAAAGAATCGATCAATCCTGATGAGCGAATCAGGGAACTCGGCCTGGTATTGCCGGCGCCGTTGGCAATACCGCCGGGTATAGATGCCCCGCTGGCCTTTATCAAGGTGGTCGGCAACCGGGTGCTGGTTTCCGGTCACGGCCCCCAGGAAGCCGACGGCAGCATTGCCCGGCCGCTGGGCAAGGTCGGCGCCGACCTGACCGTGGAGCAAGGCGCTGAAGCCGCCCGCAAAACCGCCTTGTCCATGCTGGGTACGATTCAACGGGAACTGGGCGAACTGGACAGGGTCAAAAGCTGGGTCAAGGTGCTGGGCATGGTCAACTCGGCGCCGGATTTTACAAACCAGATGCTGGTGATAAACGGTTTTTCCAATACCATACTGGAAATTTTCGGCAGGGAGCGCGGCCTGGCCACCCGCTCGGCAGTCGGCATGGGGCAATTGCCGTTCGGGATCCCGGTAGAGGTCGAGGCGGAACTGGAAATTTACTGAGCAATGGTGCTGGCCGCAGTCAAGCTGGATGACAAATATACCCTGGACGAGGGCCGGGTATACCTTACCGGCACCCAGGCTATTGTGCGGTTGTTGCTGGCGCAAAGGCGCAGGGACCTTGCCGCCGGATTGAATACGGCAGGTTTTATTTCCGGTTATCGTGGTTCGCCCATGACGGCCATAGACCAGCAGTTGTGGCGCGCCGAAAAGCACCTGCAGGCTCACCACATCAAATTCTGGCCCGGCCTCAATGAAGACCTGGCGGCAACAGCCCTGTGGGGTTCGCAGCAGGTTCATTATTACAACGACGCCAACTACGATGGCGTCTTCGGCATGTGGTACGGCAAGGGTCCCGGGGTGGACCGGAGTCTGGATGCCATGCGGCAGGGCCACTGGCATGGCACGGCCAAACACGGCGGCATGCTGGTCCTGTCCGGCGATGACCCCAATATGACGTCCACGATCTCCGCCTGGCATTCCGAACTGCTGTTCGAGGACCTGCTGATGCCGGTATTGTACCCGGCGGATATCCAGGAGGTTTTTGACATGGGATTGCTGGGTATCGCCCTGTCCCGGTTCAGCGGCAACTGGATAGGTTACAAACTGTTGCCGGAGACGATAGAAACCGCGGCTTCCATCCGGGCAGATCACCCGCAGGTTGAAATAGTGACCCCGGAATTTGAATTTCCTCCCGATGGGGTCAATTCCCGTCCCGGTGACCTGTGGTCCCTGCAGGAGCGCCGTTTGCGCCATTACCGCCTGCCTGCCGCGTTGGCTTTCGCGCGCGCCAACCGCATCAATTACGTATCCCACGCCTGTAACCAGCCCCGGTTCGGGATCGCCGCCATGGGCAAGACCTGGCGCGACGTGCAGCAGGCCTTGCTGGACCTCGGCATCGACGAGGGTATGGCCGCGGCTGTCGGAATCACGGTTCTCAAGGTGGGCATGCCGTACCCGTCAGACGAGCAGTCATACCGGGAGTTCGCCCGCGGGCTGGAAGAAGTACTCGTTATAGAGGACAAACGGGAGCAGATTGAGAACGGAATGCGCAAGGCCTGTTACCTGCTGCCGGAATCCGAACGTCCGCGCATTGTCGGCCGCTGTGACGAACACGATGAACTGCTGGTCGATCCGGCAGGAGTGCTGGATGCAGACAGGATTGCCCGGTTGATCGCTGCCAGGATCCGGTACTTCCATAATACCGACCGGCTGCAGGCACGACTCGCCTTCCTGAAAAACCAGCAGGAACAGGCCAGGCTCAGGGAGGCGCCGGAGATCGCCCGATTGCCCTATTTTTGTTCCGGTTGCCCCCACAACACCTCCACGCGGGTGCCTGAAGGCAGCCGCGCCAGCGCCGGAGTGGGTTGCCATTTCATGGCGACCTGGATGGAACGGGACGTGTATGGCTGGACACAGATGGGCGGCGAGGGCGTCCCCTGGATCGGCCAGGCGTCGTTTGTGAAGACCGGGCACACGTTTGCGCAACTGGGAGACGGGACCTATTACCATTCCGGGACGTTGGCCATCCGGGCCACCGTTGCCTCCGGCGTGAACATCACCTATAAACTCCTCTACAACGATGCGGTCGCCATGACCGGCGGGCAGCCTGTGGACGGACCCCTGACGGTGCAACAGATTACCCACCAGGTTCACGCAGAAGGGGTAAAACAGGTAGCGATTGTCACCGATGAGCCGGAAAAATATGGTTCGGCTCCAGGGTTCGCCCCCGGAACCACCGTTCACCATCGCCGGGAACTTGACCAGGTGCAGCGCGACCTGCGCGAGGTTGCGGGAACGACGATCCTGATTTATGACCAGACCTGCGCCGCGGAAAAACGCAGGCGGCGCAAGCGCGGCACATTTCCCGATCCCGCCAAACGCCTGTTTATCAACGACCGGGTGTGCGAAGGCTGCGGCGATTGCAGCGTGCAATCCAACTGTGTGTCGGTGCAGCCACTAACTACGGACTACGGCCGCAAGCGGTTCATAGACCAGTCATCCTGCAACAAGGACTATTCCTGCGCGGACGGTTTCTGTCCCAGTTTCGTCACGGTTGTCGGTGGCGGCGTACGCAAGGGCAGGGGAATGCAACATACGCTCGATACATTACCGGAAGCGTTACGCGAATTGCCCGAACCCGACCAACCCAATCCGGCGTCAGGCAATCACGGCATCCTGATCGCCGGGGTGGGCGGCACCGGCGTCGTCACCATCGGCGCGCTGCTGGGCATGGCTGCGCACATCGACGGCCGCGGCATTGCCGTTGTCGACCAGATGGGTTTTGCCCAGAAGGGCGGACCCGTACTGACCCATGTGCGTATCGGTTCCGCGCCTGAAACAATCAATGCGGTCCGTTTGAATGCCGGCGCCGTGGACCTGTTACTGGGTTGTGACCTGGTCGTGGCGGCAAGCGACAGCGTCCTGCCGCTGCTGAATCCTGACAGGACGCGGGCAATAGTAAACGCTCACGAGACCATCACCGGGGATTTCACGCGCAGCGCCGACCTCTTGTATCCCGGCGCGTCGTTACGCAAACGCCTGAAAAGCGCCCTGGGGAACAACCGCCTGGAGATGCTGGAAAGCACCCGGCTGGCGACGCGCCTGCTCGGCGATGCCATAGCAGGCAACCTGTTTCTGATAGGTTACGCCTGGCAGAAGGGTCTCATCCCACTGTCGGAGCAGGCTGTCATGCGGGCAATTGAACTTAATGGAGTTGCCGTTGACTGGAACCGGGAAGCCTGGCGCTGGGGCCGGCGCGCCGCCCACAATCCCGGCGCCGTGGCTGAGCTTTGTGAAATGCCTGTTGATGCTGAACAGGTCCCGGTCGATGATTCCCTGGATGACTTTATTCAACGCCGGGCGGCCGACCTGGTTGAATATCAGGATGCAGCCTATGCCGAGCGTTACACGGCCCTGGTCGAAAAGGCGAGGAACGGCGAGCGGGAACGCACTCCCGGCAAGAGCGGACTGGCCCGCGCGGTTGCCCGCTATGCCTACAAGCTGATGGCCTACAAGGATGAATACGAGGTCGCGCGGCTGTATTGCGACCCGGCATTCAGACAAAAACTGGATGAGCAGTTTGAGGGCGACTACAGCTTGCGTTTCAACCTTGCTCCACCCTTGCTGGCCCGTAAGGACAAGGTCACCGGCAGGCCGCGCAAAATGGAATTCGGCCCCTGGCTGTTGCCGCTGTTCGGCTTGCTCAAGCGGCTCAGGTTCCTGCGCGGCACGCCGTTCGATCCGTTTGGCCGGACACCTGAGCGGAAGATGGAACGGGAATTGATCAGCGAGTATGAACAGACCGTTGCCGAATTGCTGCAGACCCTGGACCACGAAAATCACCCGCTGGCAATCGAGATTGCCGGCTTGCCGGAGCAGGTGCGAGGGTACGGTTACATCAAGACGGAGAACGTCGCCAGGACGCGCGCCAAACTGCAATCTCTGTGGGAGTGCTGGCGCAATCCCGTCAGGCAACCTGAGGCCGCCTGACGGGACAGTTAGGGTCGGGTTAACCGGAACAAATCCCCTTATTATTCACCACCGAACCGGTAATTCCCCTGAACCATGATTGTCCTGGGCGGTTCCAGGTATCCCAGGTAGGTTGTTTGAAACAGGGAAGCCAGGAAACTCTGTGAACTGGATAATACTTCTTCATCCGTCAGGTTGCGGCCCACTACGGCCAGGCTCCACTTGCCGTCTGTCGCTTCAACACCGATGCGCGCAGACAGTTTTGCATAGGAATCCTGCAAGCCTGCCGGTTCCAGTGAGGCATCGGTATAAAACTCGTCACTGAATGACACGTTCAAGCCAGCAATCGCGTTGATATTATCGGCAATCGGAAAGCTGGTGTTGGCGTAGATATTACCGGTCCACTCCGGCGCGAGGGGCAAGGGCCGGTCAGACTGGTCGCAGGGACTGGTCATGCCGCTGGCAAAATTACAGGTTCCGTTCACGAAGCTGTCGTATTCCGCATCTGTGTAGGCAAATGAACCGCCCAGCAGTAACCAGTCGCCGGCCTGCCAGCGCCCATCCAATTCCACGCCCTGTGATACGGCAGAGGCGGCGTTGGTTACACGCTGTACGATAACTGCGCCGGACGGTGTGAATGAGTTCACCTGCAAATCGTCAAACTCGGTGCGGTAGAAGGCCACGTTCAGTTCAGCGGTATTATTGAGCAGGCGTGACTTGAAACCGGCTTCATAGCCTGTGGCCTCTTCATCCTGGTATTCCTGATCTTCGGGCGCAAAGGGCATCCCGCTCGGAGCGGTTCTCTGGGCGGAGGTAAAACCACCTGACTTGGCGCTCTCGCCCCACTTGGCATACAGCATGATGTCTTCATTTACGTCCCACTGCAACGCCACTTCCGGCAGCCAGTTGTCGCTGCTTCGGTCTACAAATAATCCAACCGATGAGGGGTCGGTGTTACACAGGCGTAATGGTCCGGGTAAAGGTTGAGGTATCAATAATCCAGAATCGACAAAGCCAAGATGACAACGCGCGTCATAAAGTGACTGCTTGTCTTCGTCCGTGTAACGAACACCGCCTGTGATGCGCAGGTAGTCTGTAGCATTCACGGTAACCTGCCCGAACATCGACCATAATTCGGACTCTTGCTGGAAAGATGCCGCGGTATCTACCATCACGTTGGCGCCGAACGGGCCTGCGGCGCTCAACAAACCACCCAGTAATGCCGGACCGTACTGTGCAGGATTTATGTTGTAATTTTCCCATTTCTGGTAATAACCCCCTACCAGGTAATCGAGCATACCGCCTTTTTCTGAAGTCAACCTGATTTCAACGGAGTCCTGTTCAAAGTCCTCATCGATGCCCGCAACCACAAATGCATCTGCTGTCGTGTCCAGGTCGAGAGAAATATCGTATTCGAATTCCGAATGGCCGCCGGAAATGGACAGCACATGACCGGGCAGTTGCCATTCAAGGCCGGCTATGATGGTTTCATTCTGTGTGCGTTGCTCCGGACAGAGTTCCGGCTGGGCTCCAGTCACCGTAATGGGGTCAGGCAAACCGTTGCGGTCAGGGTTACAGCCGTTTGAGGAGCGGGTCCAGTTCAATACGCCGTCATCGGGCTCGGCGAATGAGGTCCCTGCGGCAAAGGTGCCGGCGTCATCACCGAACAACTCACCTGTATTACCCTCCATCTCCTTTTCAGCCCGTTCATACTTGGCGGTCAGGGTAACGTCCTCACTTAACTGCCACACCGCGCTGATACGAAGCAACATCTCATCGGTATCACCTTCGTCCTTACCGGTAAATGAATTATTGAAGTACCCGTCGCGGCCGGAAATTTTCAGGGCGGCCCTGAGTCCCAGGGTGTCGGACGGGGAACCGCCGGCGACGGCAACCAGTGACGGGCCGCCATGTTCCAGTTCATAGTCCGCAGTCAGGTCAAGGAAAAACGCGTCTCCCGGGCGGGTCTTGTTGGTGACGATACTGATCGCGCCGGCAGTCGAGTTCAGGCCATGTATGACGGATTGCGGACCCCGCGCCACCTCGACCCGTTCCGCGTCAAGAAAGGGGGACTGGTACTGGCGTGAACGGGGCATGTAGATCCCATCGATGAACATGGCGACTGACTGTTCGAAGCTGCGTTCCTGACCTGTTCCCAGGCCGCGGATGGTGATAGCCTGGGATGTAACACCATAGCCGACCTGTAAATTGGGGACGGTGTCCGCAAGTTCGGCGAGATCGGTGATGCCCATATCCATCATCGTTTCTCCCGACACGGTTTCGATGGATAGCGGAATGTCCTGGGAACTTTCGGCGCGCTTGGTTGCGGTTACGATAACTTCTTCCAGTTCAGCAAAGGCATTGGGCGCGAACAATACAACACCCAGAACCGACAGAATTAAATTTTTGAAATTACAGGCCGGAATACATCTCATTGTAATTATTCCCCCTGAATAAAGAAAAAAACCGCCCGCACCGGGCATATCGTTGTAAACAAGTATCCATTTCGACAATACAGTATGTCATGCGCCACACTGATGCCATTAATCAGTATGTTCAATTTTGTTATCTTAAAATGAAAATCAACAGGTCCTTCCCATGATGGTATCCGCCACCACCCGCCCCGATGCCGCCGCCATGGTCCAGCCGAGATGTCCCTGGCCCGTGTTCAGGAAAAGTCCGGGGATGGGTGTTTTCCCGAGAATCGGCACACCGTCGCTGCTCATAGGCCTTAACCCCGTCCACGGATTAAGCGAGTCCCGGTCCATGATCTCAGCCAGTTCAGGAAAAACAGCTTCTACCAGCCTGACCAGGTTACCTGTCCGAGCAGCAGGAATCGATTTATCGAAGCCGGTAAACTCTGCGGTGCCTGCGACCCTCAGGACTTCATCGCCCAACGGATTTATCCCGGCGTGCAAGTCCATGTCGCCCATGATACGACGCGGCCGGTTTTCCCAGCCGTCCATGGTGATCGTCAGCGAGTAGCCTTTTGCCGGGTAGACGGGGATGCGGATCCCCAGCGAACGCACCAGCTTCGGACTGTAAGCGCCGGCGGCGACCACAACCGCATCCGCTGTCAGGGCTTCACCTCCGGGCAACTCAACCTTGAACGATGAACCGTCCCGGACTATCCGTGAGACACTGGTGTCATAATGAAAATTCACGCCCCTGTTCAATAATATTTCAGCGAGCTTCCTGCAAAAAATATGGCAGTCCCCGGTCTCGTCACCAGGAAAGGGATTCCTGGTTGCGAAACAGCAGCAAAGTGCCCGCATCGGAATACCGGTATTCGATGCCCGTTTCATCCCGTATTTCCTTCATCTGCGCGATTGAATAACCGGCCAGCGCGCAATTGCGTCTGACATTTTCGAAAAACGCTTCCTGACGGGATGCCCGTATAAACCCCAGGCCCCAGGACAACATCCCGGGAATGGCCTTCAGGTGTAACAGTATCGGCGCATCCTGTCTGCCCAGGGACTGCAACAGTACTTTGTGTATCCCCGGCGCGTTCCATGGCTCACAGAAGCCGGCGGTTAACCCGCCGCCATTGGCGAAACTGCAGTCCAGGCCGGGTCCCTCGTAACGTTCCAGAACAGTAATGACCTGTCTGGCCGTCCCGAATAACAACCATACTACTGCGCCGACGATATGCACCACCGCGGCCAGGGCGAACGCGGCAAGATAAGTGCCGCTGATACCCACCAGCCAGCCGGTCACCGCCACGCCGATGATCCCCGGTATGGTGCCGAACGTGTTGCTGATGCTCCACAGGATATCGCTGTGCCGGGGCGCCATTTCCAGCGCGGCCGGGGCGAAGCCCGAGTAACACACCCCCAGGCAGGCCAGCGCGCCGCACATGGTCGACACCGCGACCAGGGGCGTGGCGGCGCTGCCCGCGGCAAACAGGAACACTGCCGGGCCGCCCAGCCCGATGGTCTGGGCTATCTTGCGCAGCCGGGTTGCATCCATGCCGCCGCTGAGCGCCCGGTCCGCCAGCCAGCCGGCGATGTTCATGGCGAAGAACATGGACAGCCAGGGCGCCATGGAATACAGGCCGGAGCCGACTATGGAAATTCCCTGGGTGTCTTAGAAATAGCTGGGCAGCCAGGCCAGGGCGACGTACAGGCCCCAGTTGGTGCAGAAATTGGTAACTATCAGCGCCCAGGCCGCCCGGTGGGAAAAAATGATGCGCCAGGGGATGTCCTTGTTCTGCGTGTCATCCTGCCTGACCTCGGCAAGCAGCCCGAGTTCCTCTTCCGTGATCTCCGGATGCTCGCCGGGGTCGTTTCTGACATGCCGGAACCAGAACAGCGCCCAGATGAATCCCAGCACCGCAAAACTGTAGAACGCCATGGGCCAGCCGAACTCAACGATAATCCAGCCGGTGACCAGCAGGGTGAACAGGGCGCCGACAATCGCCCCGCTGGAAAAAAAGGCGACGGTCCGGGCCCTCTCATCGGGCGGCACCCAGCGGCTGAACAGGTTCAATACCGCCGGCGCCACCGAGGCTTCACCGACGCCCAGGAGGATTCTCGCGCCCAGCAACAGGACCAGCGATCCGGTAAAGGCGGCCAGCGGCGTCAACAGGGTGAAGCCGGACCACAGGATAACAGCGATGCCAAGCACGATCCTGCCGCCGTAGCGGTTTGCCAGCCAGCCGCCGAGCACCTGGAAACGGGAGGCGCGGGGAAGTGGCCCGGTTATTTCTCCAATGTATTTTTATAAACAATTCCATTCTTGACGATCAGGCGAAGGTTTTTTTCCGGTTCGGAAAACACGGTGATATCCGCCAGCGGGTCGCCGTCTACCAACAGCAGGTCTGCATAAGCGCCTTCCTCGATCACTCCCAATGCGCCCTGGCGGTAAGGATTGCGTTTGCCGCTTTCCCCGAGTAATTCAGCCGCGCCGGAAGTTGCCTGCCTGAGGATCTCCAGTGGGCTGAAGTGTTCGGCCCTGGCCCTGAATTCAGTAGCGTACAAGGTGTTGAACAGTTCAGTAGAGCCGAATGCATCGACGCCGTAAGTGATTTTGGGCTTGTATTGCTTTGCCAGCCTGACCATATTATCCGACCAGGATACGACTTCCCGCGCCTTGGCCAGTTGGAACTCGTTGAGGAAATCCGCTTCCAGCACTACGTGGTTCCAGGCAAAATGCGTGTTCAGGTAAGCGCCCTGGGCTACCAGCATTTCCATGCCTTCCTCATCGATCCCGAAACCGTGGTCGATGCTCTTGAAGCCTGCCTGTAATGCCCGCTTGATGGCCGGCCCGTTGTGCAGGTGCGCGCCTACATAAGTGCCCCAGTCTTCCGCCGCCCGGACGGCTGCCTGTTGTTCTTCCAGCGTATACTGGACGGAATCGATGGGGTCGTACTCGGAACCCACGCCGCCGCTGCCCATGACCTTAATCTGGGTGGCCCCCCGGGACAGGTTCTCCCTTACGGAAGCCATAACGTCGGCAACCCCGTCGGCAAGCCGGTAATAACCCAGTCTTTCCCAGTTGGCCGTTTCATCAAACCAGCGCGGGTGCGGGTCGGTCCAGGCGCGGAAATCGCCATGTCCGCCGGTCTGGGTGATAAACGCCAGTGACGGGAATATGCGCGGCCCGGGCACCAGTCCAGCATCGATGTTCTGCTTCAAACCCATCACTGGACCGCCATGGTCGCGCACGGTGGTAAAGCCCCACATCAATGTCGTTTCAGCGCGTTTGCCCATGAGTACGCCTATCCTCTCCCAGCTCCAGTCGCGCATTTCTCCGGGGCTGCCTACGATAGACAGGTGGCTGTGGGTATCGATCAACCCGGGCGCCATGACCCGGCCTGCGCCGTTGATGACAACCGCATCGGACGACACGTCATTAATCTCGCCGGCAGAGATTTTTTTAATCAGGTTTCCCTCTACCAGCACATTCCTGTTCTTATGCAGGCTTTCATCACGGCCATCAAAGATATCAACGCCCGTAATGTAGATTGTTGACGGTGGTTCGCCGGCGTAAACAACACATCCTGAAAACGTCAGTACAACAGCCGCAAGCCTGACCAGATGGGTTGAGAATTTCGAAATAAACATTTATCAGCCTCCCGAGGCGAACGAACCGGCTATTTTGCCGGAACGGAACTGGCTTGGCGACTCACCCGTCCAGCGTTTGAAAGCGCGTGAGAAATTACTGCAATCGGAAAATCCGAGCAGGTAAGCGACCTCGCTTATCGATCGTTGCTGTTGTTGCATGTACTGCTCGGCCAGTTCCTTCCGGGTATCATCCAGGACCTGCTGGTAACTGGAATCCAGCCGTTCCAGCTTGTTATGTAATGTACGCACACTCATGTACAACCCCCTCGCAACGTCTTCCTTGCTGCATTCTCCCGAAGGCAATAATTCCACCAGCTTGGACCTGACCTGCATTACCAGGTCTCCCTTTACCGTGTCAGCGAGCATTTTCATGACAATCTGGTCATTTTGCCGCGCCAGTTCCACGTTTGCCGCGGGAAACGGCTTGTCGATATCATCCATATTGAAGACCAGTGCGTAATCCGCGGTCGAAAAGACCACTTCCGTTTTGAAGTAATCCCGGTAAACCTGCTCACAACCTCCCGGCGCCTCGCAGGCAATGTCTACCCTGAGGGGGTGAAAATCCGGGCTGCTGATCTCCCGCAGGAAATGCACCATAACTGCCATGTAACCGGAAACCAGGGAGCGGTAGACAAGCTGGTCAATCGCGGTATCGGCCGGCTTGATCAGGAGCCTTGGCTCCTTGCCCGCTTCATCGAAAATGCAATCATGGTTTGTAGTGATAAAAGAATGAAACCGTGACAGGCGATGGCAGAAGGCGCGGATGTTACTGCTTGAGTACAGGGCAAAGCCCAGGGCGCCGTAGGTGGTGGGATGGATGTAGCTCGCCACCCTGAAGCAGAAACAGGGGTCGCCGGTAACGGCCTCCGCAGTCATAACCAGGTGAGCCAGGGCTTCACCGGGCACCCGGTAAAGAGGCTGGCTCACCTGGTGCAGGTCCAGGCCGGCGTCGCTCAGTATGGCGTGCCCATCCACGCCGTAGGATTCTATCGCCTGGAAAATACTGACAACAGTATTGCCGTAACTGGTTGTATTTTCGGGATAAATCTGGTTACTCCACGTTCACCTTCCGGTCCAGGCCGGCTTGCGTTTTTCGATAAAGGCGTCTATTCCCTCCCGCGCATCCTCGCTGTCCATGTTGCAGGTCATGCGTTCACCGGCAAACTGGTAGGCGGCGCTCAAATCCATGTTCGCCTGCCGGTAAAACATCTTCTTGCCCAGGCCGACAGCGAGGGGAGATTTGCCGGTGATTTTCTGCGCCAGTGACATTACCGCCTCATCCAGTTCCTCCGGGGATGTCACCTCATTGACCAGGCCGAATTGTTTTGCGGTCTGCGCATCGATGAAATCGCCCGTCAACAGCATCTGCATGGCCTGTTTGCGGTGCATGTTGCGGCTCAGGGGCACCGCCGGCGTAGAGCAGAACAAGCCGACGTTGATACCGGAGACGGCAAAGCGGGCGCTGTCCGCTGCAACCGCAAGGTCGCACTGGGCCACCAGTTGGCAGCCTGCGGCAGTGGCAATGCCCTGCACCTGAGCAATGACCGGTTGTGGCAGTTGATTGATGGTCTTCATCATCGTCCCGCACCGGTCAAACAGCGCCTGGTGATACGCCCGGTCCTCGCTGGAACGCATTTCCTTCAGGTCATGTCCCGCACAAAAAGCCTTGCCGTTAGCCGCAATGACCACAACCCTGATGGTTTCATCCCCGGCGATATCATCCAGGGCAGATTGAAGGGCCAGCAGCATGTCTTCGGACAAGGCGTTGTACTGGCGCGGCCGGTTCAGGGTCAGGGTCGCAATACCGGCGTTTGTCCCGGTCAGCAGAATCGGTTCTTCGGTCAGCATTCGTGCAGTCGTTGCCATATCGGAGTCTCATTAAAGTGTTATGTATATAGTTTACTGGAAATGGGGTCGGGTCGCACATTCCCCGCGTGTGCCGATTATCCCCTTGACATGAAGCCCACATGAATTCATACTTGGTTCATGCCAGGCATGATTCAAATTCGCAATGTCCCGGACAAACTGCACCGGCAACTGAAGGCGCGGGCCGCGCTCGAAGGCGCCTCCATGTCACAATACATCCTGCGTGAGATAAAGAAATCACTGGAACGACCCAGTATGGAAGAAGTACTGGCCCGGATTACTTCGCAGCCCGAGCAGAAATTAAGCCGAACTGCGGCAGATATGGTGCGCGAGGACCGGTCATCGCATTGATTGTCCTGGATGCGTCCGCGGCGCTTGAACTGCTGTTGAATACTGCATCCTCACGAACCCTTCTTAGAAGCTATATGGCGGTACCGAAATAATCTGACAGCTTGTGATGCGGCTTATGCCGCACTGGCAATAGTTCCGGATGCCAGCCTTATCACCTGTGACCGTGCGTTGCCTGATGTAACCGAATCAGACGGAACGATTAAAGTAATCAGCTTTTGAATTAGTTATACTGCGTTTCATGCGCTTCTTCAATACCGCCGGTCCAATTGTTGCAGGGAAACATTACTGTATTCCGCCGTTGCAGCGCCTGGAGCTGGACAATATCCTCTCCATGGTTGAGCAGTGGAAGTATTTTGTGCTGCACGCGCCCCGACAAACGGGCAAGACCTCGTCCCTGTTGGCCCTGCGGGATGAGTTGAACGGGAGCGGCCGCTACCACTGTGTTTACGTAAACGTGGAGATAGGCCAGTCTGCGCGGGAGGACGTGACCGCGGCCATGCAGGCGATACTCGGCCAATTGGCCCGCTCCGCAATAGTCACGTTGGATGACCGGTTTCCGGATGACCTGTGGCAGGATGTGCTTGAACGGTCCGGCGGGCATGGCGCGCTCCAGGACCTGCTCAGCCGTTGGGCCGAGGCCGCTGCAAAGCCCCTGGTGCTGATGCTTGATGAGATCGATGCGCTGGTAGGCGATACCTTGTTGTCTGTGTTGCGGCAACTGCGCGCCGGCTACCCGGACCGCCCGCGCCGGTTCCCGCAAAGTGTAATCCTGTGCGGCGTGCGCGACGTGCGCGATTACCGCATTCATTCCGGCAATGATAAGGCGGTGGTAGCCGGCGGCAGCGCGTTCAACGTCAAGGCTGAGTCACTGCGGCTGGGCGATTTCTCCCCGTCCGAAACGCGCGCCTTGTTGGCGCTGCATACCGAGGCGACCGGCCAGGTCTGGGAAGCGGCGGCCCTGGATGCGGTTTGGGATCTGACCCGGGGACAGCCCTGGCTGGTGAATGCCCTCGCTTATGAGGTATGTTTCCGAGACAAGGCGGGGCGTGAGCGCAGCCGGGCGCTGACGGCAGACGCTGTTAAGGCTGCCCGCGAGCAGCTCATTGCGCGCCGTGAAACACACCTGGACCAGCTCACGGACAAGCTCCAGGAAGAGCGGGTGCGGCGGGTGGTGGAACCGTTGTTGAGCGGCCTCCCGGGGGCGGAGGCCCTGCGCGCCGATGACCTGCAATACGTGCGGGACCTGGGCCTGGTGTCTGTCACCAATCCTGTGACGATTGCCAACCCGATCTACCGGGAGGTCATTCCGCGTGACCTGACGTATACGACGCAGGCGACGATTACCCACGAACCGGCCTGGTACATCGACGGAGGGCAGTTGCAGACCGGGAAGCTGCTGGCGGCGTTCCAGACGTTTTTCCGGGAGCATTCGGAGCATTGGGTGGAGCGGTTCCAATACAAGGAGGCGGGGCCGCAGTTGTTGTTACAGGCGTTTTTGCAGCGCATCGTCAACAGCGGCGGGCGCATTGAGCGGGAATACGGCCTGGGGCGCATGCGCACGGACTTGTTGCTGCTGTGGCCGCTGCCGGACAGCGGCAGGCTGGCGCCCAAGGCGGTGGTGGAATGCAAGCTGGTCTATGGGAGCGTGGAACGCACCATTGAGCAGGGGTTGGAGCAGACCTGCGCCTACCTGGAACGTTGCGAGGCCGCGGAGGGCCACCTGGTTATCTTTGACCGGGATGCGGCCAAAAGCTGGGAGGACAAGGTATTCCGGCGCGAACGGAGCATCGGAGACACCCCGATCAGCATCTGGGGGATGTGAGTAAACGCCCAGGGCGGAGACGGAATGCAATCCGGTCCCTTTTCGGATGCCCGGCTTCGGCCTTCCAAGTGGTTTGCCGGAACGATACTGCTGTGTAAGGCGCCTGTCACGATAAGACGATTTTTCTCGGGCAGGTAATAAACAACGTGGCTTGCATGGGAAAACTGTAAATGCCTTTTGACAAGTTCCTGCATTGAGTTCAATAACCCTGACAAGGCAGCATAAGGCTTACCTGTTCGCGCTGAGCGCAGTGCTCCTGTGGTCAACGGTTGCGACCGCGTTCAAGATCTCCCTGCGTTACCTGGACGTGTTCCAGTTGTTGCTGGTTGCAAGCGTGACCGCGACATTGTGCCTGTTTCTGGTTGTGCTGCTGACGGGCAGGTTGCCGTTGCTGGTCCACACGGGCAAGCGGGATTACCTGCGGCTGGCCTGCCTGGGAATACTGAACCCGTTCTGTTATTACCTGGTCCTGTTCAAGGCTTATGACCTGCTGCCGGCGCAGGTGGCCCAGGCGTTGAATTACACCTGGGCGATTACGCTGATGCTGCTGTCCATGCCCATCCTGAAGCACCGGATCACCCGCTTTGACTGCATCGCCACGGTAACCTGTTACTCCGGCGTGGTTGTGATCTGTTTCAGCGGCGGGCAGTTCCCGGGCGGGGAATTAAGTACGGCGGGTATCCTGCTCGCGCTCGGCAGCACGATTATCTGGGCGTTTTACTGGTTGCTCAAGACAAAAGACCGTATCGATCCCGTACTTGGCCTGTTCGTCAGCTTCCTGTTCAGCATTCCGTTTATCGCGGCGGCCTGCTGGTTCTGGTCTGATGTATCGTCCGTGGGAATTAACGGCATCCTGGCGGGAGTCTATGTGGGACTGTTTGAAATGGGAATTACCTATATCCTGTGGCTCGCCGCGTTGCAACGGTCGGAAGCCACGGCAAAAGTCAGCACGCTGATCTTCCTGTCGCCGTTTCTGTCACTTATCTTCATCAGCCGGATACTCGGTGAAGCGATTGCCGTGACGACGGTCATGGGGCTGGCGCTGATTGTCGGAGGGTTGTCAGTGCAGTATTTCAATCCGCAGATGACGCAGGTTAACGCAGATGATTTATAAATCCAGGGGTAAATTCAGGGGTCAGAGTAAGAAATTCGAAGAATTTTTACTCTGACCCCACCTATCAGGACATACCCCCGCCTGCAACATGCGGGGGCATGCTTGCCGGGGACGACCGGGGACCGACCGGGGACGGACTTCAAGTCCGTCCCCAACCAGCGGCCCGTTCCGTCACGCCGCAAAGATAAAATCCTCCCCGGCCAGCCCGCCTGCGTCCAGGTACTGCAGGGTGAGGGTCCCGCCGCCATACTCGCCGAGGTCGATGACCGCGTGCGGCCCGTCCTGGGCGAGGGCGAGGCCCTCGAAGGAGTCCAACCCGTCGAACCCTGACAGGTCGATGCGGTCGCCGCGCCCGAAGTCCGGCACGGCGTCGGCGCCGTGGCCCGCCGCGAACACGAAGTTGTCGGCGCCGGCCCCGCCGAACAGGATGTCGTCCCCCGGCCCGCCGACGAGGGTGTCGTTGCCGGCGTTGCCGTACAGGGTGTCGTCGCCCCCGGCCCCGGCCAGCAGGTTGGTCCGCTCATCCCCGGCCAGGGTGAGGGTCACGGCCTCCCCGGCGGTGAGGTGAATGGCGAGGCGGTCCTCGTCGTCGCGGTCGTGCAGCACGCCCTCGAAGCGCTCGATGAAGTACGGCAGGGTGTAGGCCGTGGTGGTGTCCGCGGCGGCGTCGACGGCGGGCAGCTCCCGGATGGTCGGCATGGTCAGGTTACCTCGTTCTCAGTGGTGGTTCATGGCGTGTCACTCCCTGCGTCATTCCCGTGCTTCCCCCCTTCCGTCATTCCCTATATGGACTCCTCCCGTTTTGCAAGTAGGCACGAATCGATAGTGAAGGCAGACTGCGGTCGTATATACGGACTCTGATTGGGGTGCGACCCCTGGCCCAAGATGTGTTCGCCCCTTCAGCCCTCTTCGGCGCAACGGCGTTCTCACGCCGCGGGAATGAGCAGGGTCCCTGAAGGTGGGTCTGACCACTATCACGTTGTGCCGTCTTGCAAGGAAATAACATAAACGCTGACGCCTCTCTCCCGGCTGGCCGTTCAGGCGGCGGCCACTGCCGCCGGCGGGTTGCCCGACAGCTGGTTGGCATGGCCCGGATCGTACTCCGTCCGGTAACGCAGCATAGCCCAGGCGGTACGCACGGTTTTGTTTGCCAGGGCCACCGCCGCCCGCCCGGCGCCACGCCGGGCCGCCAGGTCTTTGAGCCACACCTCAACGTCATTACGGGGTTCCCGCCGCGCCAGCGCCTGGAGTACCGCATGGGCGCCGGTAATGAGCGAGGCACGTAAGCGTTTGTCCCCGCTGCGCTTGCCAATCGACCCCAGGCGCACCTTGCCCCCACTGCTGTGCTGCTTGGGGGTCAAGCCAATACAGGCCGCCGCGGCCCGACCATGCCGGTACGCCTGCCCGTCCCCCAGGGCAATATACAACCCCAACGCATTCTTGGGCCCCACCCCGGCCAGTGTCAGCAGCGACCGACACGCCGGCGTCACGCGCACTTGCTCTGCCAACTGCCGCTCCGCCTCCTGCAACGCCGCCGACTGCGCCTGCCATAACTGCCAGGCCAGCGCCAAGAGCGGGCGTAGCGACAACGGCAACCCGTTCTCCGCCTCCTCCAGCACGCGCGGCAACTCACGCCGTAACGCCGCCTCCCCCTTCGGCACCACTTCCCCAAACTCCGCCAGCAGCCCACGCAGCATGTTCCCCGTCGCCGTCAATTGGTCCGTCAGATGCTCCGCCACGCGTTTCTGACACTGCAGACTCTGTTGCTCCACCCCCATCAACCCCACCCCCGGCAATTCCTCCCGCTGCCCCGCACGGGCCACCGCTAACGCATCCCGCGCATCCGTCTTGTGGCCCTGACGGTACGGCAACACCCAACGCGGCGAGAGAATCTTCACCTGATGACCGAACGACTCCGCTAAGCGACCCCAATAGTGCGCACCCCCGCACGCCTCCAGTACCACCAAGGCCGGCGCCTGACGCACTAAATACGCCGACAACGCCGTCCGGCCCATCGCCTGGTTGCTCACCATCCGGTCCTGCTTGTCGACCACGCACACCTGAAACGTGTGCTTCGCTAAATCTATGCCGATTGTGTTAGTATCTCTCATCGTGGACTCCTCGTTGTTGGTTAAACAAAATTGCTTCTCCCCCCTTAACTACCATGATAAGGGGGGAGGAGTCCACACATCGGCGCAGGCGGGAATCCGGTCTGTTGAACGGTCGCTTGCGACACCTTGCAAGGTGTCCCTTCGGGACGTTTCTCTCACTGGATTCCCGCCTGCGCGGGAATGACGGTAAGGGTGGCATGCTTGAAGTCCGTCCCCTTGTCCGGAGATGGCCGGGGACGGATTTAAAATCCGTCCCCTTGTTTCCCGCACAGCTACCGCCCCGGGCGCCAGCCGGCCTCCAGCAGCAGGGCATTATCGGCGGGCAGCCCGGCATCACCGCCGCGGCGCTCCCCGGCCAGGCGCAGGGTCAGCCCGCCGGGGGCGGTCCAGTGCGCGCCCAGGCGCAGGGACGGCCGGCGTTGCAGCCGCGCCTCGACGAACGGCTCGAACAGCCCTGCGCGGTGCGGGGCCTGCCAGGTGAAGCCGGCGCGGAAGTCTGCTTTAAGCTGTTTGCGTGGCGTGACCGACGCGTACCCGTCTGCCTGGAAGTTACCTGCCCGGGGCAGTCCCCCGTCCCAGAGTTGGTTAAGGTTGTCCCGGGCGTTGCCGTAAGACGGTGAGAGGGTGAGGGATGCGCCGCGGGGGTGGTGGTAGTCCAGCACGGCGCCGATACCCCATTCCGTGTGAAGGGCGGTCCGGAACAGGCGCGTGCGGGCGCTTAAAGAGAGGCGGTCCCGCTGCCAGGCGATGCCGGCGCCGGACTCGACCCCGTAACCGGCCCCGGCCAGGTCGCCGTGGTCGCGGCGCGCGCCGACGGACAGGGACGGGACCAGCCGGGAGTCACCGGGCAGTTCCAACGTGGCCGATGACTCCACGGCCAGGCGCATACGGCCGGCGCGTGCATTGACGGGGCCGACGGCCAGTTGCGTCCGGGTCATCTCCGAGCGCAAGGCGACGTTGAGGTCGTCCCGTTGCAGCAGGCTGCCGGTGAAGGACGCGCTGAGGTAATTGTGCTCTACCGGCTCGCGGTAGCGCCGGCCGTCGTCCTCGTGGCGGAAGCTCCCCTTGCTGATGCCGCTGACGACATCAAGGCGGGTAGTCTCGCCGGTCCAGCGCAGGTACGGGTTGATGCCGGCCAGGGCGGTGTCGTTGTTGTGGTTGAACGAGGCTTCGTGCCAGCTCAGCGCGGCGCCGGCAGTGAAGTTGTGGCCGGTGACGGCGTCAAAGCCGGCATGCGCGCTGTCCATGCGGTTGCCGATAAGGGTGGAGCCCTCGAACCAGAGGCCCGGGGCGTCGGGGTTGTCCTTATCGAAGGACCAGGCCGTGTCCGCCAGTTGCAGCAGGCTACTGAGACCGGGCAGGCGGTTACTGTGTTCCCAACCATTGTCCACCCGCGAGGTCTCGAACACGGGGTCGAAGGATGCTGGTTTGACCGCCGTGTCAGGAAACAGGCTCCTGATACGCGCGGTCAGGCCGGGGCCGTTGCCGGCGGCCCGGCGGTTGTTAAGGCGCCGGGCGATGCTGTGGCGGGTGGCATCGGCCAGGGACAGGGCCATTTCGGCCATATCGCTTCTGCTCAGGTTCGCCGGCGGCCCGGTGCGTTGCAGGGCGATGGTGTAGCGCAGGGCGCTGGCGCCGTCTTCGGCGGTAACGGCAATGTTGAGCGCGGGGGTGTCGCCGGGCAGGGTGACGCCGGCGGGTCCCGTGACCGGTACGTTGTTGACGGTGACGGTTTGCCGGGCATCGCCGAGCACGGGGATGACGGTGATGGTGTCAACGCCGCGGGACAGGGAGGCGTTGTAGTCGGTATTGTCCGGGTTGAACGCCGGGGAGAGGCTAATATCGGAGTCATCGTTGCCTTTGACCACCAGGGCCGGCAGGGTCGGGTCGGTGTCGGGCGCGGCGCGGGTGATGCGCAGGGTGTAGGTGCGTACCGTGCGGCCGTTCTCCGCGGTGACGGTAATCTCAATGACAGTGGTCTCGCCCGGGCGCAGGTGGGCGGTATACGCCTGCCCGGCGGTCAGGGTCTGCCCGGCGATGCGCGCCGTGGCGTCCGCGTCCCGGGCCACCGGGGTAATGGCCAGCGCGCCGGTCTCATACGGCACGTCCAGGGTGTAGGACGTCGTGCCGGGGGTAAAGGCCGGGGACAGGGACAGGGCAGCGGCCTCGTCTTCGCCGTTCCCGGACTCCCCGGCCGCGGTCACGGCCAGGCTGCCCAGCGCAGCGTCGCGGGACAGGGCGGGCGTGCCGCCGCCACCGCCAC
The DNA here is from genome assembly GCA_965204045.1 of Gammaproteobacteria bacterium. Lineage (GTDB taxonomy): Bacteria > Pseudomonadota > Gammaproteobacteria > Eutrophobiales > Eutrophobiaceae > JAAXHV01. The sequence continues at coordinate 173,075 of CBDBDW010000002.1, read as the reverse complement.
CGCTGCCACCACTGCCGCCGCCACCACTGCCGCCGCCGGAGCCACCACCGCCACCGGAACCACCGCCACCGCCGCCGGAACCACCACCGGAGCCGCCGCCCCCGCCAACGCCGGACCCGCCACCGCCGGACCCGCCGCCGCCCCCGCCGCCGGTGTCGGTCGGCGTGGTGGACGTGCCGCCGCCGCTGTCATCGAACGACCAGGTGCAGGTCGCAGTGACCGAGGTGTCGTCCCTGAGCCGGAACTTCAGCCCGGCGAAGCCGGGATACGCCGCCCGGTACTGTGCGATCGTGCTGCCCGTGACTGTGGGAGACCGGCCGTTGGTCCTGATGTCGGCCGCACCCTGCCAGGCGCTGAGCGCCGTTCCCCCGGCGTTCACAATGATCCAATCGGTAGCCACCTCCCCGGACGGCGCCGGCGCGAGACTCAATTGGAACAGCACCTGCACCGACATGTCGCTGACCGTGGACCCGCAGGCCGGCGTGGCGCTCACGCGCAGCGTGTTCGCCGCCTCGTCATCCTCGATCGTGACCTGCACCGAGCTCGGGCTGCCTGCCGTCACCGAGGACGGCAGCGACCCCAGCGACACCGTGAAGGTCTCGTGGTCCATGTCAGTGTCCTGGTTCGTGGCGATGCTGCCCGTGCCGCTGGTCTGGCCGGCGTTGACCGTGATGGAGGTCAGCGTCCCGACGTCGCCGGACTCCGCCGTGTTCGAGCCGGAGGTGGAGACCGTCACCGGAATGCTCACCGCGTTCGACAGCGCCTTGGACAGCCTCGCCGTGACCGTCACGCTCGAGCCCTCCCGCACCGGGTTCGGGGACGCGGAGAGCGAGACCGTCGCCGGCGTCTGCGGCGGCCCCTGGCGCGTCACCGTCACGGTGTAGGTCTGCGTCGTGGTGCCGTCCTCGGCGGTGACCTCGACCGTGATGGCGTTCGCGCCCACCGAGAGCGCAATCGCGCCGCTCGCCGAGCCGCTGGTGACCGTGGTCAGGCTCGTGCCGACGCCCACCTTCACCGTGGCGTCCGAATCGTTCACCGTCGGGGTCAGCTTCACGTGGGTGACGGCATTGGCGACCGAGGCCGTGTAGGACGTGGTGCCCGAGGCGAACGTGCCGATGCTCAGCGACGTGAAACTGCCCGAGGCGCTCGTGCTGCTCGTCGCCGACAGGGCGGACAGGGTCGCGTCGGTGGACTGCGTCGTGCAGGACGAGCCGATGCTGAGGGAGACTGCGGTGCCGGCGGTCCAGGTGAGGCCGGAGTTGGACCACTCTCTGACATTTACGCCGCCACTGGCCGAAGAGTTCGAAAAGGTGAGCGCGGTTGCGCCGACACAGAAACTCAAACTATTCAAGGAAGATTGATAGGTAGCAGCCGTCGCGACTGTAAAGGTCAAGCGCAAGGTGCCTTCAGAGTACAGTTGGATTCCATTTATGGTGTGACTGTTGCTGCCAACGGAAAAATCATCATCTGAGAGCGTTGTCTCGACGTCGCACCTGTTCGCACCTGATGGAAAGTCATTAGTGCAACCGAGCCCAAATGTGTTCATGTTCTGCGGCGTCAACGTCGCCGACCAGTCGGGGGTCTGCGCCTCGGCCGGCGCGGCGGCGAACAGGCCGAGCGCGCCGAGCAGCAGCGCCAGGACGGGGAGGTGGGAGAGGCGAGCGCGGACGCGCCCGGCGTAAGCGTCAGACCGCGGAGAGACTAATCGAGGGAGCGGGCCGCTGGGCCGCTGGGCCGCTGGGCCGCTGGGCCGCTGGGCCGCTGGGCCGCTGGGCCGCTGGGCCGCTGGGCCGCTGGGCCGCTGGGCCGCTGGGCCGCTGGGCCGCTGGGCTATTATACAATTCCGGCGGGTACGATTTCAGCGCGTTTGTCAAGCGGTTTCTCCCCGCGCCCCCGGCGGCAGGGAGGGTTCCTGGCAAGGTGTGTGCCTGTGTCTGCATTGTTTCCTCTCCGGTGTTTATGACAGAGGGCGCCCGCAGTACGCGGCGCCTGCGCAACGGCCGGTGTGGCGCGCGCAGCTTTTCCGGTAATTATTATATTTTGACTGTAAAGAGTCTGATTATGAGTTTTTCGGTAATATTGTGATAAAAACTCACAGGGCAGGCCGCTATGGTTAATGAGCCTGAGGGGGACAGATTTAAAGCATGCCCCCGCATGTTGCAGGCGGGGGTCTGTCCCCGGTGTACAAATGGGGTCAGGTCGCACAATGCACAGAGATAGCTGGGGTCAGAGTAAAATCACCCCGACAGCGCCATCGGCCGCGATAACGAGGATTTTACTCTGACCCCTGATTTTACACGGCAGATATACAACCGGTCAGAATTAAGTTGGCATGGGGACGGATTTAAATCCGTCCCCTTTACTATAGCAGTTCCAGGGCCACCGCCGTGGCTTCGCCCCCGCCTATGCACAGGCCGGCCACTCCGCGCTTTAACCCGCGGTCCTTCAGTGCGGCAATCAATGTCACCATAATCCTGGCGCCGGATGCGCCTACGGGATGGCCCAGGGCGCAGGCGCCGCCGTTGACGTTCAGCTTGTCATGGGGAATCTGTAGATCATGCATGGCCGCCATGGCGACGACGGCGAAAGCCTCATTCACTTCAAACAGGTCAACGTCGTCCACCGTCCAGCCGGTTTTTTCCAGTACTTTCTTTATTGCACCTACCGGCGCCGTGGTAAACCAGCCGGGTGCTTGGGCATGTGTGGAATGTGCGTGCAGGACTGCCAACGGCGTCAAGCCGCGGGATGCTGCGTCACTTTCCCTGAGCAAAACCACGGCCGCCGCGCCGTCCGATATGGAACTGGAATTTGCGGGCGTCACGGTGCCGTTTTTGGCGAATGCCGGTTTCAGTGTGGGAATTTTGTCGATCCGCGCCTTGCCCGGTTGCTCGTCGGTATCAACTGTGGTTTCGCCTTTACGCGTTGTAACCACGACGGGTTCGATTTCTTCCTTGAATTTCCCCTCACTGATGGCGGTTTGCGCCCGCGTCAGCGACTCGATGGCGTATGCATCCTGCATCTCCCGGGTAAAACCGTATTTGCTCGCGCAGTCTTCCGCGAACGACCCCATCAACTTGCCCTGGTCGTAGGCGTCTTCCAGGCCGTCAAAGAACATGTGATCCACCATCTCCCCATGTCCCAGGCGCAGGCCGCTGCGCGCCTTGAGTACCAGGTACGGCGCATTGCTCATGCTCTCCATGCCTCCCGCGGCGATACAGTCGGCTGAGCCGGCCCGGATGGCATCGAAGCCCAACATGACGGCCTTCATGGCCGAACCGCACATCTTGTTTACGGTAGTGCAACCTGTACTGGCCGGGATTCCGGCGCCCATGGACGCCTGGCGCGCCGGCGCCTGGCGCAGTCCTGCCGGCAGTACGCAGCCCATGATAGTCTCGTCCACCTGGTCCGGTTCAATATTCGCCCGCGCCAACGCAGCCCTGATAGCTACGGCGCCCAACTGCGGGGCCGACACACTGGCGAGATCACCCTGCAACCCACCCTGTGGGGTACGCGCCATACCGGCGATGATGATTTGAGCACTCATCAATAAACTCCTATGTCATTATCTCCGAATTCGTCATTCCGGCGGAAGCCGGAATCCAGTCATTAAAATCATTCCTTATAAGGAATTTTGTATTCTACTGGATTCCGGGTCAAGCCCGGAATGACGAAAAGAGAGTACCGGCCAATCCCTGGCCTGTATGACGAACCTGAGATTCAGAGATTGCTGCTGTCGCCGGAATGAGCGCTTATGGCAGGTTGCGAAAAAACACGGATCTCCGGCAGTTCCCCGGTAAACTTCTCTGCTTCAACCAGGCAACTGTGCGCCGAGGGACCCTGGGTCAGTTTCGATGTGCCGGCGTCGCGCGTCAGCGCATTGGGATTGCCGTGTATCTCAAGGGACATCGGATCAGTTGGGTCCTGCGGGTCATACCAGGCCCCGGTTTCCAGTTCTATCACGCCCGGCATCAGGTTGTCCGTGAGGATGACCCCGGCCAAACAGGCGCCCCGATCGTTGAACAGCCGGATGATGTCACCATCCGTGATATTTCGTTTCGCCGCATCATCCGGGTTCATCCTGGCCGGCGCCCGCCCCTTGAGTTTGGCATTGCGGCTGGTGACGCCATGGTCGTACTGGCTGTGCAGCCGGGTCTTCGGCTGGTTGGAGATTAAATGCAGAGGATAGTCCGTAGCCCGTTCAGCGCCCAGCCACTCCTGTTTGTCGTACCACCTCGGATGACCGGCGCAGTCATCGTAGTTGAAGCCGGCGACCTTTTCCGAATACAGTTCGATCCTGCCGGAGGGTGTTCGTAACGGGTTTGTTTCCGGATCTGCGCGGAATTTCTCCAGGATATATACGCGATCCGGTGTCTGTTCCTGCACTGAAATCTGGCGGCCGCGCCAGAATTCATCAAATTCAGGCAAGGACACATCCAGGCCTGCCGCCGCGTCCCTGGTTTTGTCATACAGGCGTCTCACCCAGTCCATCTCATCCCTGCCCTCGGTAAATTCCTGCTCCGAACCAAGCCGTTTTGCCAGACCGGCGAAGATGTCATAATCGTTTTTCGACCGGCCGAGTGGCGGCAAGGCGCGGGGCATGGGGGCAAGATGGAAATCGTATGGATTGATGCTGACGTCATTGCGTTCCAGGGGAGTGGTCGACGGAAACACGATGTCGGCATGCCGGGCGGTAGCCGTCCAGAACGGCTCGTTGACGATGATGGTTTCCGGCTTTGCCCAGGCGCGGCGCAAACGGTTCAAATCCTGGTGATGGTGGAAGGGGTTGCCGCCCGCCCAGTAGATCAGCCGGATGTCCGGGTAGGTCAGGCTCTGCCCGTTATAGTCAAACCGCCCGCCCGGATTTAACAGCATATCGGCAATCCTGGCCACCGGGATAAATGTTTTCACGGCATTTTCTCCCTGCGGCAACGCGGCTATCTTGAATTGCGGCAGGCGCCGGCCGGCAAAACCGATATTGTGGACGGAACCGTAACCATAGGCGACACCGGCGCCAGGCAGGCCCACGTAACCCAGCAGGGCGCTCAATAAAGTCGCCATCCAGTAAGACTGTTCACCGAACTCACTGCGCTGCAATGACCAGCTTATGCCGATCAGGCAACGTTGGGCAGCCATTTGTCTTGCGGTTTCCTCAATACTTTCCGCCGGTATCCCGGCCAGTTGCGCCGCCCACCGGGCATCCTTGGCGATGCCGTCCTCTTCGCCCACCAGGTAGGGGAGAAAGCGGTCAAGACCCGTGCAGTACGTGTTGAGGAATTGACGGTCATGGAGGTTGTTCACCACCAGGGTATGGGCCATCCCCAGCATGACGGCAACGTCGCTGTTCGGGCGGCACGGCCACCACTCAGCGTCGAGGTAATCCGCCATGTCGTCCTTTACCGGGCTGACGTTCACGAACCTGACCCCGGCCTGTTTCAGATCCTGCAACTGGTCCCTGGCTGTGTGTGCGCCCAGGCCGCCGGCCATGATCTGGGTATTCTTCATGGCGATGCCGCCGAAACACACGACCAGCCGGGTGTGTTTTGCGATATCCTCAACGGTGGGCGCCTGCATCATCAGGTCATAAAAATTCATCCCCAGCACGTGGGTCATGATGACTTCGGCCGCTGCTACGGAGTAACTGTTGACGGAACGGGTATAGCCGCCGACCGTGTTGAGAAAACGGTGCACCTGGCTGTTGGCGTGGTGAAAACGGCCGGCGCTGGCCCAGCCGTAGGATCCGCCGTATATCGATTCATTGCCGAACTCGTGCCTGACCCGTTGCAGGGCATCGGCAGCCGCGTCCAGCGCCGTATCCCATGACACCGGGACAAACGGTTCAATGCCGCGTTGCGCGCCGTCGCTGTCGTGGCGTTTTTCCAGGCACCCCTGCCTGATCATCGGTTGGAGAACGCGGACGTTCTCATCCTGGGCATTCAGAAGCGACTGGCCGATAGGCGTAGGGTCCGGGTCGGTGGCGTAGGGGTGGATCGCCACCAGCCTGCCGCCGGCGACCTCGGCCAGGTAATTTCCCCAGTGGGAAGTTACCGGGACCAGTTTATGCAGTTGTTCAGCTTGCGCGTGCATGTCGGCTTATCGGGATCAGACCAGCTTGTACTATACACATATTGTCCCTCCGGGGACAGATTTTAAGCACGCCCCCGCATGTTTTGAGCGGGGGTCTGTCCCCTTCCCGCCGGCATTAAAACCTGTCCACCGAATAAGGGGTTATGTCCACTTCCGGCGAGCGCTCCATGATGGTGTCCGCCAGGGTCCGGCCCGATGCGGCTGCCGTGGTCCAGCCCAGGTGGCCGTGGCCGGTATTCAGGAACAGTCCCTCAACCGGGGTTCTTCCGAGAATGGGTACGCCGTCGCAGCTCATCGGCCGTAAACCTGCCCAGGGATTGAGCGCATCCCGGTCCATGATCTCTGCAAATTCAGGAAAAATGGCCTCCACAAGCCCGACCAGGTTTGCCGTCCGCTCGGCAGGAACAGTCTTGTCGAACCCTGTGAACTCCGCAGTGCCGGCTACCCGCAAGACTTCTCCCCCCAGGGGATTGGCCACCGCGTGCAGATTCATGTCGCCTACCAGGTAGCGCGGCCTGTTGGTCCAGCCTTCCATGGGAATCGTCAGGGAGTAACCTTTGACCGGGTAGACGGGAAGCCGGATGCCCAGCGGGGCCGTGAGCTTGGGACTGTAAGGACCGGCCGCGACGATAACCGTATCCGTCTTCAGCAATTCGCCGTCCGCCAGTTCGAGGTTGAATGATCCGTTGCGCCGGATTATTTTCGCAACATTGACGTTGTAACGAAATTGTACATTCCTGTTTTGCAGTATTTCAGCGAGGTTCCTGCAGAAAATATGGCAGTCACCGGCCTCGTCATCCGGAAAGAGTATTCCTCCTGCGAGTCTGTCCCTGACCCGTTGCAGGGAAGGTTCCAGGACGACCAACTCATGAGTATCCAGTATCCTGTGATCCACGCCACACTCTTCGTCCAGGAATCTGTAATGCGCAAGAGCGCTGTCCAGGGAAGCCCGCTCGCGGTAGATCAGTAATGTACCCGTATCGGAAAGCCTGTACCGGATTCCGGTCTCTTCCCGAAGCTGTTTCATGAGATCGAGGGAGTACATGGCCAGGACGGAATTACGTTTGATGTTGCGGATAAATCGATCTTTACGCGACTCCCGTAAAAACCGGATGCCCCACGACATCATCCCGGGGATGGCAGCCAGCCGCAACAGTATGGGCGAGTCTTTCCTGCCCAGGGATCGCAGCAACACCTTGTGGATTCCCGGCTCATTCCATGGTTCGACAACGCTTGCAGTCAGACCGCCGCCGTTGCCGGAACTGGTTTCAAGCCCGGCGCCGTGACTCCGTTCCAGGACTGTGACATCAGCCCCGTATTGCTGCATGTAGTAAGCGGTCGTGACTCCGGTCACGCCGCCGCCGATTATGATTACGCGCATGGGTCGGTAAATTGTACGAGACTGTTTGTTGGTTTCCCCATTATTATGATTTGTACGCCGTTACGTTACCAATTCTATTTTCCAGTCAGCGACGGCCCGGTCCAGGATGTCCTGCTTGCCGGCTTGCGCAAGTTTCGCATCAGGCGTCTGTCCCAGGAAACGCAACGCGCGCAGCAGCACTGTTTCGGGAGAAACCCCGGCCAGCACGTCCGTTGCGCCGTCCTGTTTGCTGATTTTCCTGCCGCTGCCATCTACCACAAGCGGGTGGTGCGCATAGACCGGGGTAGGGAGATTGAGGCTGGACTGCAGGTAAACCTGGTTGAAAGTGGTGTCGAGCAGGTCCGCGCCGCGTACCACGTGGGTGATATGCTGCGCAGCATCGTCTGTCACGACTGCCAGGTTGTAGGCAATCAACCCGTCCGAGCGGCGCAAAATGAAATCTCCCGTCAGCTCGTTCAACCTGCCTGTCAGCCGCCCCTGGATTACATCCGCGAAAAGGATGGGGCTGTCCGGTATTTTTATCCGCAAGGCATAAGGTTTTCCGGCCGTTTCCGTACGCGCCCTGCACGTGCCCGGGTATGGTCTGCCTTTGGTGATGCGCCTGGGGCACCAGCAGCGGTACAACATGTCTCCGTCCGACAGTTGCGCCAATGCCTGTTCATAAAGTTCCATGCGCCGGCTCTGGTAAACGATATCGCCGTCCCATTCCAGCCCCAGTATTTCCAGGGTATCGATGATCTTCCTGTCAGCCCCGGTCCGCACCCGCGGCGTGTCGATATCATCGATCCTCAACAGCCATTTACCGCCGTTATGGCGGGCGTCAAGATAACTTGCCAGCGCCGCTACGATGGACCCGAAGTGCAGCGGGCCGCTGGGAGTAGGGGCGAAACGTCCGACGTAAGTCGTGTTCAACATGGATGGACAGGATATTTGTTTATTGGGGACAGGTTTATAAATCTTTCCCCGGATATTTCCACTGATTAAAATATAATAAATGAACCGCTGCGACAAATTGACCGAACTGTACGACCGTCTGCTGGACGCTTACGGTGCGCAACACTGGTGGCCGGCGGAATCCGCATTCGAGGTGATCGTCGGCGCCGTGCTGACCCAGAACACCAGTTGGAAGAATGTCGAAAAGGCAATCGCCAGGTTGAAAGCAACAGGCAATCTTGACCTGGATCATATCGTTGCGTTGTCACAGGATGACCTGGCCGGGTTGATCAGGTCTTCCGGTTTCTTCAACGTAAAGGCAAAACGCCTGAAGAACCTGTGTGAATGGTTGCAGTTACAGGGAGGGCTGGACGAGCTGGCAGGATGGCGTACCGGCAAACTCAGGCAGTCCCTGCTGGAAATCAACGGTATTGGCCCGGAAACGGCAGATGACATCCTGCTCTATGCTTTTCAACGCCCGGTATTCGTGATTGATAGCTACACCCGGCGGTTGTCAGGAAAGCTGGGACTGATTCAAGGCACGGAGGATTATGAAACCCTGAGGCAAATGTTTGAATCCTGCCTGCCTCCTGATCACAGGCTGTATAATGAGTACCACGCGCTGATCGTCAGGCATGCCAAGCAGCAATGCAGCGGTGATAGTGGTTGCCGGCATTGTGTGGTAGAGACGCCAATCTGAAGCTGTTCCCGGATCAGGACACCAGTACGCTTTCCGGTTCCATGATAGTCCTGATATAACCGTATTCCCCGTTTTCTTCCGGAAAGAAGAGAATATGGGCTTGCGCATACTGTCGCACGTCCCAGGGAACGTCACCATACCTGTCCCACAGTTTGGCATGAGGCGTGCGGGAGATAATGAATGAATCCAGCGCTATGTTGGCGCGCTCGCTGCGCTGGCTGATTTTTTCGGCAAACTCCGGCAAGCGTTCATGCAATTTCGCTTTTTCATCCTGTTCATAGGACGGCGCGTTCAACATGCCGTGAGGTTCAATAAACACTATGCGTTGACCCGTAGCATCCTTGATCCAGAGAATGAAATCGGGGAAGAAACCCGTGTTCTCGAAGAATCCGATGCCTTTGCCGCGGCTCAGGTTGCGTAACAGGTAAATCTCCTTGTCGGCCAGAAACCCGTCCTTTTGCAGGTAACAGTAACTCTTGAGGTCTCTGACAAATTTTTCTTCACTCGGTTTTAATCTCTGCGGCGTGCTGTCGACTTTGCTTCTTGTTTCGATGAGCAAGGGCTGATACAGGTGCCGGTCAAAATAAACATTCGGAATATCACTGGTTTCCTCCCGGTAAATGCGTTCACCCTCTTGCAGCAGGCTCTCAATGGCTGTTATCAGCTCGGTTTCATCGTCACGAACCCTGATTGTGTAATCCTGAAAGTTCTCGTCCTGCTCGTCAATTTCGGCATATACCATGTTCTCGGTATCCCAGCGTTCCCGTTGCACCCGGTAATACTTGTCCATGTATTTTCTCAGTATGGAAACCACTATCGCTTGCAAACGGACGATGTCATCGTAAGTACGCGGATGAATAATCGCATCATCCGCGCTCAGGCTGTAAAGCCTGACGGGGTCGGCGCTGCTCATGATTTCCCGGGCTGTCCCCGGCGCCAGGGCAAAATTATCCAATCCCTTCTGTTCCTTGTACTCCAGCAACTCCAGGTAAACCCGCTGCCAGTCCAGCAACGCGAGGCTGGTCTCGGGGACAGGCCGGTCCTGTCCGGATTGAAATTCGGCTTCCTTTACGCCGCTTGCCTCGCTTTCCAGTATATGAACTCTGGTTGACAAATCCAGACTCACCCGGGCGGCTTTATCGATTTGCAGAAAAACATTTTCTTCGTTCGCGAAATGCCGTCCTGCCGGCGTGCGCGGGGCAACCAGCCCCTTGCCAAGAAATTCCGTGTTGGGCCGAATGGGGAGATCCCATTCCCGGAATCCCGCAGTGGCAATGCCTTCCCGCTCCAGGTAATTACGAAACTGCGCCATATAGTTGGCGCGCACCGCAAAAATGTTAAGCGTTTCCAGCAACTTCAGGTCATCCGGATGGTCTCCACTCAACGCCGAACTGCGTTTCAGGCTGTGTTCCCATCCCTGCAGCCGCACCCCGCGCCCGAACAACTGGATGATTTCCGAACCTTCCTTGCGACCGATATTCAGCAGTCCCATGTTCGATACCCGCCAGGAATTCCACCCCTCCATGAATTTTTTGGCCCCAATCAGCACGTCGATGCCGGTATCGGGCGCGGCAATGTTGTTGAACAGGGAATCGGCCATCGCATTCTCTTCCAGGGTGACGTCAGCGGCGTCCTGTGCGACCAGTTTTTTGAATTTGCCGACGTCGCCGATATAGATCAAGCCGAAATATTCTTCGGCATTGCCAGCCTTTAACCCGATCTCTCCCTTGCAGTTACGCAGGCTGCAAAGATGCAAACCGCCGCCGCCGGGCGCATGAAATACCTTGCCGAGAATATCGTCGTAGATCTGCGCGCAATCCATGCCGCTGCCTTGCAGATGATCGAATTTGCCTTTGAACACGTCCTCACCATTCGGGGCTGTCAGGCCGCTGCTCCCGCTGAGAACTTTTTCCATGGCCCGGGTTGCCCAGTTGCGGTCCTTCAGCACCCGATGCAGGAAGCGGGTAACGACCAGCACGTCGCTGCGCGCCTTTTTGTCTTTGGTATAAACCGCATTCACGGTGCTGCCGACAAACACCCAAAGCGGCTTTTCCAGGTTGTAGGGACGCAGCATGGATGCCTGTTCGACAAATATTCGTTTTTGCTGGTAAAACGACAGCAGGTTACCCAGCAACAACAGGTCGGTTTTTGCCTCGGTAGTTTCCTGTGTCAGGTTGAGAATACGGAAATCCTTGCCGTAACCGTCGTCGTAGAAGTAACGGTAGGAATAGTCGAACACAATCGCCTTGCCGTATTCCCTGGTCAGCGCATCCTTGCGCGTTGCCGTTAAAGCCTGGCCGAACGTGGCGCTGTATTCAAAGGTAAATCCTGTCTCGCCCAGCACATTACGCAACTTCAACCAGGCCTGGCCGCCTGAGCCCTTATGGCCTTCATCAACAAATATCAGGTTGTTGCCCGAAAAGGCTTCTACCGGCACGCGCTCGCCGGAACCCCGTTTTTTCTCCGCCAGCTTGGTAATTTCCAGTACGCGGACGGTATTCTGCCGCGCCGCCAACAGGCCGCTTTCATTCAGGTCAAAACGTTTTGCCGGAATGCCGGACAACGAGAGTTCCCTGAGATGCTGCTCGCTTAAACCTTCATTGGGGGTAACCAGCAGAATATTATCCGGCGCGGCCTTGCTGTAATGCAGAAACTGGTGGTAGTTGATATGCATGATCAAGGTCTTGCCGCTGCCGGTCGCCATCCAGAAAGCCAGTTTCTTCAGGTCGGCAGGAGAGAAACCCGACTCGAACGGAACATACCTCATGGCGTTGTGACTGCGCAGGAAATGATTCAACTCTTCAAGCAACAAGGCGGGACTGTTGAAACAGCGGTCCAGAAAAACTTCGGTAAACAACAACGCCAGGTGCTGAAAGTATTTCAGTTTGAGACCCGTTCGCCGCGTGCTGATGGCGCGCAGGTGCGTGCGGATATTGCCGTCATAGCGCGCCAGGTCTTCAACCGGAATAAGCGCCTGCCCCCCGCGCGAACCCAGCCGGCGAAAAACAAAGCTGTAGCCCTCAGAGTCAATGCCTTCGTCAGCGCCACTGATATCCTGCAGCAACTCGCGGTTGTTCGTATAGCCAAACTGGTGGTACAACCAGGCAAGCAAAACCAGTTGTTGCTCAAGTTTGAGGTAGTGTGGTTGTTCTCGTGCGTACAACTGTATCACTCTGCATCGGTCGCAAACATGCGGGCCTTGAATATCGGGTCCAGGGATTTGGCGCCGGGGATAAATGAATCGCCGTTGACGTAGACTGTGTCAGCGTCCCGGGTCAGTTCCTGTTCGACGACAAATTGTTTATCCCTTTCCAGCTCCGCTTTTTGCCAGTCTTCGGTCTCACGCCATAAGACGACGATCTGTTGTCCCCCGAGCAAGCCGCGCACAACCAGGTAACGGCGTTCCTCGTCGTGACAGACGCGGCGGGTTTGTACTTGCAGCCCCAACAGGTAATTGAAGGTTTCCGGGATATCTATGCGTTGTTCCCTGGTCGCGCCGTTGTTGCGGATAAGGAGTTTGTAATCGAACGGTCGGGCCAGTTGTTCCACGTTCAGCAAGGTGGCGCTGTGCCGGGTTTCCGCCCGGAGCATGTAACTGACCAGGTAGTCGTCGAATTTCATGGCCTGCTGCCCGGCCGAGTCGTCCACGTCGATATTGTTCAGCGCGTCTTCGTAGCTTTCCAGGCGCAGGTATTTGATGAGACGCGGTCCGCGTTCGGCTTCTTCCCGAGTTGCCATGCGTCTGGGTTTACCGTCTTTCCATTCCGGGGTGAAGGTGATTTTCTTGAGGCGTGGCAGGAGAACTGTGTCGAAATAGTCTGCGCTTTCAACAAGAATGAACCTGTGTCTTCTCGCGTATTTTCGATTAATGTTAATGATCGCATGACCCGTAGTTCCGGAACCTGCAAAGAAATCCAGAACGGTCCCCTGCCCGCCTGACAGCAGCAGGGCGCAACGCTCAATCAGTTCGCATGGCTTGGGTTTCAGTTTGTCAATCAGAGTACGGAAATCACCATTACCAAACATGCGTAATAACAGTTTGGTTGCGTCAGTAGTGGTCTTGACGTCATCCCACAAGGTCGTTGGCGCTTGGCCGCGTTCCTGTGCTTCGGTGAGGTAGCGTTTGTATTGTGGCCGTCCGGCGCCACGTATTCCGAATAAAATACGCCCTTCTGTCATCAACTTATGAACGATGTCCTCCTCAAAACGCCAGTGACGCCCCTCCGGCGGCCAAAACTCTTCCCCGTTTTCCGGGTTTACAATTGGATAAGTCAGGTTCTCACGAATGTTGGGGGCGTCCATAGGGTCCAAAGTCCAAGGGCCTCTTGGGTCATTGTCAGGATTACTGAATTTCTGTGTTTCCTGAGGCAGTCGAAATTTTGATTTTTCGGCATCGAGTCTTGACCTCTTTGCGGCATAAAACGTGGTGTGGTTTGTCGAAAGCGAAATCAGCGTGTCGCTGGAGACCGATTTGCGGCTATGCCAGATAATATCTGCGACAAAATTTGAATCACCCCATGTTTGATCCAGAACAGGTTTAAGATTTGCATATTCTCCGTCGTCGGTACTGACAAATATGCCCGCTGTATCGCTGGCGAGAACCCTGCTTTGCTTCAATCGGTCCCACATCATCGACATCCAGGAGCTATGCTGATAGTCATCTTTATACGCAAAGTCGTTCAAACCGGTATTGTAAGGTGGGTCAATATAAATCGAGGCAACCGTCTGCGCGTAACCTGGGCTCAGGAAGGATAACGCCTGCCAGTTCTCACTGTGTATCAACAATCCATCACATAGCCCATCAATATCTCCGATGGATGCGAGCAGTTCGTCCTTGAATGTCTCATCGAAGTGCCGGGTATCCATTACCAGAGTGGAGTGGTTCTGCATAAAGATGACTCGCTTCTCCGTGGTGTTTCCACCTGAATTGAACAGGTCAATCTCATTCTCGTCGATGTGGAACAATGTTTTCCATTCCACCCATTGTGGTTCGCAGGCGGCAATGGTGGGATAAAACCGTTTATCTATATTACCCACGGTAATGCAGTACTGGGCGTCGGTAACAAACTTGTGCTTTTCCCACAGCAGTTTTTGAAATCCTTCGATCTGGTCGAGGAAGTCTATGATGCGCCCTCCCATCGTCCTGATTACCCTGATAACCTGGAACCAGCCCTCCGCAAAGCCCTCGCCGGCAAGTTCCAGGTCATCCAGGTTCAATACCTCGCTCTTGATGTAGAACTCCAGTTCCCGGGATAAAAACGCCTTCAGGTTCTTGTGAATAAAAAAGTCCGAGGTATTGCGACGGGTGTATTGACGCAGGTGGTGTTCCAGGTACGTTACCGGTTCGTTATCGGCGTTGCGCCGGCGTTCGGCGGTCAATGCGAGATGAATTTCATTCGGGAGTCCCGAGCGTCCGCTCATCTCCGTAACACACTCCATGATGATGGACTCTTGCTGGTTGGTGTTGCCGTGCCGGTCCTGTTCCTGTTCATCCAGCGGGCGGTATGCAAAAGGAATGACCAGTTCTTTCGCGTTTGCAGCGACAGAAATGTCGTGCATACGGGGCAGGAAAAACCGCTTGGCACCCTTGACGTTGTCATGTTCTACGTCAGCATCCTGTAGTTTGAAATGGACGCCGGCGCCATGGGCGGTGTAGGAATAGTCGTGAAAGTGCTCGGCCGTCTTGATGTAGTACTGATCCGAATTGGCCCAGTGCAGGTAAACTTCTTCCCCGTTATATGGAACAACATAGCGTTGTTGCCGGGAATAGCGGCGTTTGGAAATGAAATCACCATCCTGGTAATAGCGGCTGAAAAAAGCAAACAGGTGGTTGAAGATGTCCCGCTCCACGGCAGCCCTGCTGCGCACGCCCCGGGTGCGCCTTTGCAACTTCAGGTATTTTTCTCCTATGGGGACATCGTGGTAACTCTCATTCAGGTTGCCGGCGGCGTCCAGCGCCTTGTTGCCCAGAGTTTCCCTGATAAGCTGAGTCGTATCCTGTAACTCGCCCAGGGCCAGTTCCTGATCGTGCAGAACGCCTTGATCCAGTTCTTCACTGACGGCTTTCACCAGGTCTTCGGAGATAAATTTCTCAATCACTTCCCGCTTGTGATTCATGATGCGGTAGATGCCGAAATCCAGGTCGGCGCAATCAAACTGGAACAGTTCCCGCAGAAGTTGCTGGAATTTTTCCTGGTTCTGGTTTGTTGCAGTCATTCCTTTATTTCCGGGTTGTCCGGTATCCCTCCAGGTAAATGTTCACACGGGAGGCAGGGATTGGATAATGGTAATGTGGGTATCCCTGATACCATTGGCCTGGGCAGAAATGAGAGAGGTGTTTACCCTGTCCCCATCAGCGACATCACCCAGCGAAAATAAAACGGGCCAAGGGCCAGGAGCAGGAAAGTCATTGTAACCATCAGGGCGCCGAGCTTGATGACGATTGATTGTTCCAGCGCCTTGAACCTCAAATCCATTTTCTCAAACCTGTTATCTACGGATTGCGCCAGTAATTTCACCTCGGTCCTCAGCGCCTCGATATTGGCTTTAGTATCAGTTCTGAGCGCCTCGATATTGGCATTAGTATCAGCTGTCAGCGTCTCAATATCGGACCTTGTAGCAGCGCCCTGCAATTCCAGGTCCGCTTTTGTAACTACGGTTTCGCTCATTGCTTTGCTGATAGTCGTTACGATAGCTTCGGCTTGCCGGTCGTCCAACCCGGTTTCTCTCAACTCCTGCGCGGCGGCCAATGTGTCGAACGTAACCGCTGCCGGGTTAGTTTTGGATATCACTTCATTAGTAGCTTTCATTAGCTTTCTCCGTTAACTCATGGCGGGTGACCTTAATGCTTGTAAAGTCCGATTTCCCGCCCGGGTCCTGACAGTAATGCCGCAAATTTGAGACTGCGACATGGTTGAACTTCAAGATAACACGGGAGGCTCAATATTTCAACAGGGACTGAATTAATTTTGTCCCCGGCCTGACCTGCATTTCGCCGGGGTGTGCAGAACCCTGTTCATGAAAGTTTATGTCGGTAAAAGCTGGTGCTGGTTATGCAGGTAATAATGAAACAGCCCCGGATGAATATCCCTGAGTTCCCGGCGCAAGGCCAGTTGTTCATCGTCGCTCATCAGCAACTCTTGAACCAGATCAAACGCTCGTTCCGGCCCTGTATCAGCGCCACGCCTCTGTACAGACCGGGCCAGTCCCGGTTCATGCAACATCACCCAGGCCGGATACCATTCAACGGAAAGTTCGGGTTCCATATCGACGTTCATGGCCCGGTTGCAATGTTCCAGCAGAAAAGAGGCGGGAATATGCCCATTCCTGATCATTCCTTCAAAATACTCCGGCGCCAGCCAGCACAACACAAACCATTGTTCAACAGCCTGGGCAGTCCGGTCGGTCTGCCAGAGCGCCTGTGCCATGCGTTCAAGTAAAACGGGTTGATTTTCACAATCGGGCTCAGCCTGTATCACGCGCAACGCGGCGCTCCAGTCTCCGCACTCCAGGTAGGCGCGGCTTGCATGATGGTCCGGGCGCTCAGGGTCAAAACGGATGCTTTCCAGGGCCGGCCCGGCGGCGCGCCAGAGCGGCGCCAGGATTTCCTGCCCTTCAACGCCCGACAGAGTCTCTGCGGCCGGAGTCCATTCCTGTTCCAGCCGGCGCAGACAGACCAGGGCTGTGGCCGAATCGTGGGGAAGTGCGGCGCGCAACGCATTAATCATGGCTGAGGCAGGTTCCAGCGCATGGTGGCTGGGGTTACGCGTCCTGAGTTCTGTAAGCTTTTGTTGCGCTTCGTCTGCGTTATGCGCGCGCAACGCCTCGCGCAGTTCGTTTTCAGCGATAACATCCGCGCTGTGCAGAAATAAATCAAACTGAACAGACATCAGCCTGATTTACCACAACAGGTATGTCACCTGCTGTCTGAAAGTCCCAGCCGTTCCAGGGTATCGGGAACTGGCACACCGGTCTCACTCCAGCCGCGCAGTTCATAATACTTCGGCAGCATCTCGTCCAACCGGCATACATGCCCCTTGCCGACGCCGCTCGGCGCCGGTTCCGTCAGGATCCTGGGCGGCAGGGTATCGTCCTTGCCGGTCAAACCGGCAGCCAGGTTGAACTGACGTTCCAGGTTCCAGATGCGTTCCCCGGTCTGCTGCAGACGCTTCAGGTCCCAGTCCCCGGTACAGGCGGCATTGATATGGTCTGCGACCATCCCCTGTGAAAAACCGGCGAAACCCGAGAACAGGCATAACCCGCTGGAATCGACCGCAGCGATATAGTCCTGTGATTCCTTGACCACCTGCGCCTTGCCGGCGGTTTCCAGGGTCGTGAAATCATCCTCGAAAGGGCTGGCCCGCAGGTGGCACGCGCCCCGGTTGCTGGTGGCATATCCCAGGCCCATGCCCTGCATGCCGCGCCCGTCGTAGGCGGCGAATTCCTGGCCCTTGACCGACATGGAAAGTTCGGGATAGCCGTACTTCTCGCACAATAGCTTCGAGCCCATGCCCACGTCCCGTCCGAACCCTTCGCCCCTGGCAACGGCCTCGGTCATTGCGCAGAAGGCCTCGGCGGAACCGAATTCCAGCTTGATGCCGCCGGTCACCGATTCATCGATCGCGCCGATATCGAACAGTTCCATCGCCGCAGAAATGGAACCGCCCAGGGAAATGGGATCCATGCCGTATTCGTTGCACAGGAAACCGCAATAGGTGGCGGCGTCGATGTCGGCTACCCCCGCGGCGGAACCCAAAGCATAGGCCGTTTCGTATTCGAGTCCGCCGGACGCGCCGTGATACTGCGGCTTGTCCCTGACGGTAAAATGTTCCGGGTCGATATGGCAGACACGCCCGCAGCCGATGGTGCAGCCGAAACAGGCGCTGTTGGCAACGAGGTTGACGTGGCCGTTCTCTTTGGGCGTCTGCATTGCGCCCAGGTTTATCTTGTCGGCGCCTTCGAACTGGACTTCACGGAAATTCCGGGTGGGCAGTGACCCATAGACATTGGTGGTATCCATCATGGCGATGGTGCCCTGCCCGGTCAGTCCCTTGCGTCCGGCGTCTTCCCGCATGGCCTGTGCCGTGCTCTGCGCCACCCGCATGAAGGCCTCCGGGTCTGCCACGCTGAGCCCTTTGGCGCCTCTGACGGCAATGGATTTCAGGTGTTTCGACGCCATTACCGCGCCCACGCCGGAGCGGCCTGCGGCCCGGTGCATGTCGTTGACCACGCACGCGTACCGGCAACCGTGTTCGGCGCTGGGCCCGACCGAGGCCAGGTGGATCAGCGGGTCCTGGTGAGTGTGCTTGATGATCTCTTCCGTCTCCCAAACGGTCCTGCCCCACAAGTGTCCTGCAGGCAGCAGGCGGGCGTTCTCATTTTCGATATGGAGGTAGACTGGCTCCGGCGCCCTGCCTTCCAGGATCAGCAGGTCGTAGCCGGCCAGTTTCAGTTCGGCGCCGAACTGGCCGCCGGAATTGGAGCAGGCGATGGCATTGGTCAACGCGCCCTTGGTGATGACCGAAAAGCGCCCGCCGGTGGAGGCCATGGTGCCGGTCAACGGCCCGGTGGCGAAGATTACTTTATTTTCCGGCGCCAGCGGGTAGACACCGGGATCAATCTCTTCAAACAGGTATTTTGTCCCAAGTCCTCGCTGCCCGAGGTAGGATTGCGCCCACTCCTCGTTCAACGGTTCGACGGTGCAGTTCAGTTCGGTCAGGTTGACTCGTAATATCTGGTGTTGCCAGCTCATGTTGTTCTCTCCGTTACAATATCAGATAACCTGCGCAGGGTAATAGCCCGCTCGCTGGTATTGTCCTCCACCGGCTTCGATGGTTCAAGATCTTCTTCATGTTGGCGCCGCTATCCGGTAAACTGCCCGCCGGTATGATTACGCGTTATCGGCACTTCTGCATTGTTTTGGCCCTGGCACTGGCGGCCCTGCTCTCCGGCTGCCAGTCGGCGTTCGGGCCACAGGCCCTGGAGCGCACCCATCCCGCCTATAACGAAGCGATCATTTCTTCCATCAACGAGCAGATGCTGCTGAACCTGGTGCGGATGCGGTATCGGGATGTCACCTTTTTCCTGGAAGTAAGCAGCGTGACCGCCAGTATGTCCCTGGGCGCCAACGCAGGGGTAAACGCCGACGTGAATTTCGGCGGCGGCGATTCCGTCAGTCCCAGCGCGGGGGTCGCCTATTCCGACAAGCCGACAATTTCCTACACCCCTCTGCAGGGTGAAGACCTGTTGAACAGTATCCTCAGGCACCTGGAACTTGACCCCATATTTGTGCTGACACAATCAGGCTGGAATATCAGCCGGGTGTTCGGGCTGTGTTTCGAGAGAATCAACAATCTTTACAACGCGCCCAACGCATCCGGACCTACGCCGGAACTGGAGCCCGCCTATGAGAAGTTCGGAGAGTTGATGGATGCGCTGCACGTGTTACAAAAAGCCCAACTCATGGAAATCGGCAAAAGGGAGAGAGAGGGCGAAGAAGAGCAACAGGACATTGTAATCAAGCTGATTACGGACAACGACAGGCACGGGCATGAAATCGACCGGGTGTATGACCTGCTGGAACTCGACAGGAGCGAGGATGAATTCACCCTGAATACGGATTTTCTGGATATGAGCAATAAGCAGTGGACCGTGCGTCCCCGCTCCATCTCCGGACTGCTTTATTACCTGTCGCACAATGTCGGGGCCCCGGCGCGTCACCGGGGCGTGCTGGTAACGGACACCATGCGCAGGAGCGGAGGACCCTTCGACTGGGGCGATACCCCCGCAGGACGCCTGTTCAAGGTCAGGACCGGCGAGGAGCAGCCGGAGAATGCTTATGTCGCCACCCGTTACCGGGGCAACTGGTTTTATATAGAGGACACAGACCTGGAATCCAAATCCACGTTCATGCTGTTGCGCCAGTTGTTTGACCTGCAGGCAGGCCGGACAGAACCCCAGGTGCCGGCGCTGACCCTGCCGGTGCGGTAACATTTGTGCAACGCAACGTGTAACTACTCACCCCCACTCGTCCTTCCTGCACTTCTCCTCGTTCGTCATTCCCGCGCGCCCCCCGTCATTCCCGCGCGCCCCCCGTCATTCCCGCGCAGGCGGGAATCCAGTGAAAAAAACGTCCCAAAGGGACACGTTATAAGGTGTCGCAAGCGACCCGTTTAACAGACTGGATTCCGGCCTTCGCCGGAATGACGAAGGGAGCGCGGGACGAACAGGGGGGTGAGTAGTTACCGCAACGTAGTTTGAATTAATCTGACAAGTTATTTATAATCCCGCAACTCTGCCCGTTCCCGTGGAGAAAAATCAACGACTGAACGGTCAGATCCCACAACTGAACACATCTTGCACACAGGAGTTGTACCTGGTGGACAGATTTTTGAAATCTCCGAGAATCAATGCCGTTCCGGACAGAATTGCATTGATACAAATCGGTCTGGCGCTGTGTGCCGGCGCGTTGCTGCTGCCGGCGCTGGGCCGCATCGCGGCTTTGTCCGCGGTCCTTGCGGGCGGCATCAGCGCGTTGTCGACCTGGTATACGGGCAGAAAAGTATTCGGCAGCAGGGCGAAGAGCGCGCAGCAGTTCGTCAGGAACCTGTACCTGGCGCATTTTATGAAATTACTGCTGGTGATCGCGCTGTTCTGCATCGTGTTTGCGACCGTGCCGGTCAATTTCCCGGTGTTCGTAACCACCTATGCCGCAACCCTGGCCGTGTACGCCTGGGCGCTGGCCGCGGGCATGCGTACCCGACGGGGATAAACCGGCAGACGAGAAAACGGAGAACGGAACATTGGCAGAAGGCACCCCGGCCGGGTATATCCAGCATCATTTACATAACCTGACTTTCGGGCGGCATCCCGACGGCAGTTGGGGCCTGGCCCATTCACAGCAGGAAGCAACGGACATGGGCTTCATGGCCGTCCACGTGGACACCATGTTCTGGTCGGTTTCATTGGGAATATTGTTTTTATGGCTGTTTCGCAGGATCGCCGTTTCCATCTCCATCGAAAACCCCGGCCACCTGCAGTCCTGCATCGAGGCCATCGTCGAGTTGGTCGACAAGTCCGTGAAGGAAACGTTCCACGGCAAGAATCCACTTATTGCACCGCTGGCGCTGACGCTGTTTGTGTGGATATTCCTGATGAACTTCATGGACCTGATACCTGTCGACTTTATTCCCCACAGCACCTACCTGATGGGTATTCCCTACATGAAGGTAGTGCCGACTACCGACGTCAACGCGACATTCGGCATGGCTTTTGCGGTATTTTTCCTGATGATTTTTTACTCCATCAAGGTCAAGGGGGTGGGCGGCTTTCTCGGAGAACTGGCCTTTCAACCGTTCGGCAAGGCGCTGGTTCCGGTCAACCTGGCGCTGGAACTGGTCTCGCTGTTTGCCAAACCGCTTTCCCTGTCGTTACGTTTGTTCGGCAACCTGTTTGCAGGGGAACTCATATTCATATTAATCGCTGCCCTGATACCTTTCTGGGCGCAATGGACCCTGTCCGTGCCCTGGGCGATTTTTCATGTCCTGGTTATCACGTTGCAAGCCTATATCTTTATGATGTTGACGATTGTCTATCTAAGTATGTCGCATGAAACCCATTAATATTTAACACCTGACAGGAGAGGTTCTATGGAATCAATTATCAGTTTTTCAGCCTTGGCGGCCGGCATCATGATCGGTCTGGGAGCTTTGGGCGCCGGCGTGGGCATCGGTATTCTGGGGAGTAAATTCCTGGAAGGCCTGGCTCGTCAGCCTGAATTGGCGGGGGTTCTGACGCCCCGGATGTTCCTGATGCTGGGCCTGACCGACGCGGTGCCGATTATTGCCATCGCGTTTGCCGCGTTCCTGATGTTCGCCAACCCGTTCGTGGTCCAGTATGAAGCGACGGATCATGCAGCCAAGGTCAGTGAAGTCGACCCGGGATAAACTGAATGAATATTAACCTGACACTGATCGGCCAGGCGATTTCATTATTCATTTTCGTCTGGTTCTGTATGAAATACATCTGGCCGCCGATCATCAATGCCCTGCAGGAGCGCGAGAAACGCATTGCCGACGGACTTGCAGCCGCCGACGCAGGACAGGACAAGCTGGTCGAGGCTGACCGGCGCCTGGTGGAACTGGTGGACGAGGGCAAGCAGAAAGCCAACGAGATCATCGTCCAGGCGCAAAAACGCGGGGACGAGATCCTGGAAGAGGCGAAACACGCGGCCCGGGTGGAGGGTGATCGTCTTATTGAAGCGGCCCAAGCGGAAATCGAACGGGAACGCACCCAGGCCAGGGACGAGTTAAGGCAGGAGGTGGCGGTGCTCGCATTGGCCGGCGCCGAACGGATCCTCATGCGCGAAGTCGACAGGAATGCCCATGACGAAATTCTGGCCGGGATAAGCGCCGAATTATAAGCTCCGCAAAATGCTTGAGAATTCAACCATTGCCAGACCGTATGCCAGCGCGGTATTTGAACTCGCTCAGGAAACGGGCCAGGCTGAGGAGTGGTCAGCCACACTGGAGTTGCTGGGTGTGCTTGCTTCCGACAAGAATATGCGCCAACTGATGACCAATCCCAAGATCAGCCGCCAACAGCTTCAGGACCTGGTATTCGAAGTATGTGGTGACGGACTGTCCGGCCTGGGACGCAACCTGGTGAAGATCCTGGTACAAGCGGGCCGCCTGCAATACGCGCCCTCCATAAAAAACCAGTATGAACAAATGCGGGCTGCTGCAGAAGGCAGGGTGGAAGTAGAGGTCGTAGCGGCATATGCGCTGGACGACCAGCAGCAGGCCGGCATAGCCGAAACGATATCCGAACGCCTGGGCAAACAGGTGAATATCAGTACTTCGGTTGATGAATCATTAATCGGCGGCGCTGTCATCCGGGCAGGCGATTCAATCATCGATGCATCCCTGCGCGGCCGGCTGACCGAATTGCGTAATGAACTTATCAGTAGATGACACAGATTTAAAAGAACATATCCGCAGATGACGCAGATTAACGCAGATGAAATAAGGATTGTTATTCAATTTATTTCTTATGCTGAGCTGGCAACACGATAATCAGCCTGGATAAGAAACTAAAGAATAAATGAAAATAATCTGCGTTAATCTGCGTAATCTGCGGATAAATCAAACCTGCGTAATCTGCGGATATAACAAATTGAGGAAAAGCGATGTCAATCAGTGCAACAGAAATCAGTGAACTGATAAAAAAGAAGATACAGGACTTCGACCTGGATACCGACGCCCGTACCGAGGGCACCATCGTCAGCCTGTCTGACGGGATTGCCCGGATCCACGGTCTGAGCGACGCGATGCAGGGAGAGATGATCGAGTTTCCCGGCAATACCTACGGTCTTGCCCTGAACCTGGAGCGGGATTCGGTGGGCGCCGTTGTCCTGGGGAATTACGAGCATATTTCCGAAGGCGATACCGCCAAGTGCACCAAGCGCATCCTGGAGGTGCCGGTCGGGGAAGCCCTGCTGGGACGCGTAGTCGATTCACTGGGAAATCCCATTGACGGCAAGGGTGAGATAAATGCCAGTGACTCCTCACCCATAGAAAAGATTGCCCCCGGCGTGATCCAGAGAGTGTCCGTTGCGCAACCGGTGCAGACCGGCCTGAAATCCATCGACTCCATGGTGCCCATCGGACGCGGCCAGCGTGAACTGATCATCGGCGACCGGCAGACCGGCAAGACCGCGGTGGCTGTCGATACGATCATCAACCAGAAAGGCGCCGGGGTGAAATGCATCTACGTGGCCATCGGCCAGAAAGCTTCCTCCGTGAACGTGGTGATCCGCAAACTGGAAGAACACGGCGCCATGGAACACACCATCGTGGTTGCGGCGACGGCCTCGGATTCGGCGGCCATGCAGTATATCGCGCCCTACGCCGGCTGCGCCATGGGCGAATATTTCCGTGACCGCGGCGAAGATGCACTGATCATTTATGACGATTTGACCAAGCAGGCCTGGGCTTACCGGCAGGTATCCCTGCTGCTGAGACGGCCGCCGGGACGCGAAGCGTATCCGGGCGATGTTTTCTACCTGCATTCCCGCTTATTGGAGCGGGCCTCGCGTCTCAACGAGGATGCGGTGGAGAAACTGACCGACGGCGAAGTGAAAGGGAAGACCGGCTCGCTTACCGCCCTGCCCATCATCGAGACCCAGGCGGGCGACGTCTCCGCCTTCGTGCCCACCAACGTGATCTCCATCACCGACGGCCAGATCTACCTGGAAACGGACCTGTTCAATTCCGGTTTCCGCCCTGCGATCAATGCCGGCCTGTCCGTATCCCGGGTAGGCGGCGCGGCGCAGACGAAGATCATCAAGAAGCTGGGCGGCGGTATCCGCCTGGCCCTGGCCCAGTACCGCGAACTGGCGGCATTTGCCCAGTTCGCCTCCGACCTGGACGAGGCGACCCGCAAGCAACTGGAACGCGGCCAGCGGGTGATGGAGTTGATGAAGCAGAAGCAGTATTCCCCGCTCAGCGTGGCCGGCATAGCCGTGAGCCTGTATGCAGTGGAAAACGGCTATCTCGATGATGTCGAACTGGAGAAAGTCGGCGATTTCGAAGCGGCGCTGCACAACTTCATGCACAGCGAACGCAAGGAACTCATGGCTGACATCCAGGAGAAGGCGGAGTACACCGATGAGGTGTCGGCCGCATTGAAGGACAGCCTGGAAGAATTCAAAAAGAACCACACCTGGTAAGGTTGAGAATATCCGCAGATTACGCAGATTAGCGCAGATGAATTTTAATGAATAATGTCAGTAAGGCGGTAGCTGGAAAGCAACTGCGAACAACATCAATACAGAAAGATTCATTTTATAAAATAATCTGGAACTGAAAAAAACGAATGGCAGTAGGTAAAGAAATCCGCACCAAGATCGCGAGTGTGAAGAACACCCAGAAGATCACCAAGGCGATGGAGATGGTGGCCGCCAGCAAGATGCGCAAGGCCCAGGAACGGATGCGCATGGCGCGGCCCTATGCCGATAAAATCCGCAACGTGATAGAGCACCTGGGCGCGGCCAACCCTGAATACAAGCACCCGTACCTGGTTGCCCGCGCAGAAGTAAAACGCGTTGGGCTGGTGATCATTTCGACGGACCGCGGCCTGTGCGGCGGCCTGAACTCGAACCTGTACCGGGATGTGCTTGCCAGAATGAAAGAATGGGATGATGCCGGCGTAGAGATCGACCTCAGCATCATCGGCAACAAGGCAGTCGCCTATTTCCGGAGGCTGGGCGCCAACATCGTCGCCCAGACGACCCATATCGGCGATACGCCCGGGCTGGATACCCTTATCGGCGCCATCAAGGTGATGCTGGACGCCTACCTGGAAGGGAAAATCGACGAGTTGCATATAGTGTCCAATCAATTCATCAATTCGATGACGCAGAGGCCGGGAGTAGAACAGCTTATCCCGATACGTCACCTGGGAGACGATGACCTTACACATATCTGGGACTACATCTACGAACCGGATGCCAGGGAAGTGCTCGACCAGTTATTGCAACGCTACGTGGAATCCCTGATTTACCAGGCCGTAGTGGAAAATATTGCCTGTGAACAGGCCGCCCGCATGGTCGCCATGAAGAGCGCCTCCGATAATGCCGGCACCCTGATTGACGAATTGCAATTGATTTACAACAAGGCGCGCCAGGCCGCGATTACCCAGGAAATTTCCGAGATCGTCGGCGGTGCCGCGGCGGTGTAAGTATGAAGAAGCAGGTCTGGATGGCATTTTCAAGACTGTCTGGAAGCCATGGATGGCTGGAGGCAAGCGTACATGGATGTATTCACAGCGTGTCTTGAAAATGCCATGCAGACCTGCCGGTGTATAACAACGAGATCATATTGGTTAATGAGGACAAGAAACTGATGAGTGACGGAAACATTGTACAAATCATCGGCGCGGTAGTTGACGTGGAATTTCCCGGCCACGCCATCCCGAAAGTTTACGATGCGCTGAACGTGGATGCCGAAGGTGTAGAAACCACCCTGGAAGTGCAGCAGCAACTGGGCGACGGAGTCGTGCGCACGATTGCCCTGGGTTCCACGGACGGTTTGCAACGGGGCCTGAAGGTGGATAATTCCGGCGCGCCGATATCGGTCCCGGTCGGTGAGAAGACCCTGGGCCGTATCATGAACGTGCTGGGCGATCCAATCGACGAACGCGGTCCGGTCAATGCCGAAGAAAAATGGAGCATCCACCGGGACGCGCCGACGTTTACCGATCTCAGCCCCACGACGGAACTGCTGGAAACCGGGATCAAGGTGATAGACCTGATCTGTCCCTTTGCCAAGGGCGGCAAGGTCGGCCTGTTCGGCGGCGCAGGGGTCGGCAAGACGGTCAACATGATGGAACTCATCAACAACATCGCCACCCAGCATTCCGGACTGTCCGTTTTCGCGGGCGTGGGCGAGCGTACCCGCGAGGGCAACGATTTCTACCATGAAATGCAGGAAGCCGGGGTGGTCAATATTGAAAACCTGGAAGAATCGAAGGTGTCCATGGTTTACGGGCAGATGAACGAACCGCCCGGCAACCGGCTGCGGGTCGGCCTGACCGGTCTGACCCTGGCGGAAAAATTCCGCGATGAGGGTCGCGACGTCCTGTTGTTCATCGACAATATTTACCGTTTCACCCTGGCCGGCACCGAAGTATCGGCGCTGCTGGGGCGCATGCCATCCGCGGTGGGCTACCAGCCGACCCTGGCTGAAGAGATGGGCCGGCTGCAGGAACGCATCACCTCCACCAGGACGGGTTCCATTACCTCGATCCAGGCGGTGTACGTGCCGGCGGACGACCTTACCGATCCGTCACCGGCAACGACGTTTGCGCACCTGGACGCGACGGTGGTGCTGTCCAGGCAGATCGCGGAACTCGGCATCTACCCGGCCGTTGACCCGCTGGATTCCACCTCGCGCCAGTTGGACCCGCTGGTGGTCGGGCAGGACCATTACGAAACGGCCCGGTCCGTGCAGAATACCCTGCAACGTTACAAGGAGCTGCGTGATATCATCGCAATCCTGGGTATGGATGAATTGTCCGAAGAAGATAAACTGGTGGTGGCGCGGGCGCGCAAGATACAGCGTTTCCTGTCGCAACCCTTCACCGTGGCGGAAGTCTTTACCGGCACATCCGGAAAATACGTGTCCCTGAAGGATACCATCCAGGGCTTCAAGGCCATCGTCAACGGCGAATACGATCACCTGCCGGAGCAGGCGTTCTACATGGTCGGGACGATAGAAGAAGCGGTGGAAAAGGGCAAATCAGTCTAAACTTAAGGAACAGACCATTACGGGCACCAACATGGCAACCATTCAAGTCGATATCGTCAGTGCGGAAAGGGAGATCTTCTCCGGGGAAGCGGAGATGGTCTTTGCCCCGGCAATACTGGGCGAGGTAGGTATCGCGCCCGGCCATACGCCGCTGGTTACCAGGCTTGCCCCGGGAGAAGTCCGCGTCCGGCAGGAGAACGGCCAGGAGGAAGGATTCTATGTCTCCGGCGGGATGCTGGAGGTCCAGCCGAAGGTGGTGACCGTGCTCTCGGATACGGCCATGCGGGCGGAGGACCTGGATGAGGCGGCGGTGCTCAAGGCCAGGGAGGAAGCGGAACGCCAGTTGCATGACCGGGATGCGAAAATAGACTATGCAACGGCGCTGGCAAAGAATGCAGAAGCCGTAGCACAACTTCAGGCAATCCGCAGGATGCGTAAACGCACCGGACGCAGTTAAGCCGTGCAATGCGGCAAAGGGCAATGGGGTCGAGGGCAATGGGGTCAGGTCGCACAATGCACACACATAGAAATCTATCATGTTCCGACACTTATCGTTTGTGTGTGCATTGTGCGACCTGACCCCATTGCCTCATTGCCGAACCCATTGCCGTCATGCCACTGAGCGCCGTTATCCTTGCCGCCGGAAAGGGCAAGCGTATGCGCTCCTCGCTGCCCAAGGTAATGCATACCCTGGCGGGCAGAACCCTGCTGTCTCATGTATACGCCGGCGCCGACCGCCTGTCCTGTGATGAGGTCTATATCGTACATGGGCACGAAGGCGACCAGGTCCGTGCAGCCCACCAGGCATTCAGCGCGCGCTGGATCATGCAGGAACAACAACTGGGGACGGGGCACGCAGTGTTGCAGGCAATCGATTCTATTCCCGCTACCCATCTTGTCATCGTGCTCTACGGCGACGTGCCACTGATCACCAGTGAGACCCTGGACGCGCTTGTAAAAGCGGCGGGAGATACCGGATTCAGCCTGCTCACCGCTGTTCTTGACGACCCGGCAGGCTACGGCCGTATAGTGCGAGACGAGGCAGGCGATATCCTGAGGATCGTTGAGCAGAAGGATGCGGACGAGCAGGAAAAACTGCTGTGTGAGATCAATACGGGGATGATGGCCGTGCGCGCCGACCTGCTGAAAAAATGGCTGGGCATGTTGACCGACGATAATGCCCAGAAGGAATACCTGCTGACGGACATTGTCGGCTACGCCGTCACTGAAGGCATCGACGTCCGGACCGTTTCCCCTGTTTCGGTCATGGAGATAAAAGGCGTTAATGACCGCTCCCAACTGGCGGAACTGGAAAGGCACTACCAGCATTTGCAGGCCAGGGAACTGATGGACAGGGGAACGACCCTGGCCGATCCGGCCCGTTTCGACCTGCGCGGCAGCCTGGAAGCCGGCGAGGATGTGTTTATCGACGTAAACGTCGTCATCGAAGGGGAGGTCAGTATCGGCAACCAGGTTTCAATCGGTCCCAACTGCGTGATACGGGACACCCGGATCGGGGACGGGGCGAATATCCTTGCCAACTGCGTTATCGATAATGCCGATATCGGCGCGAGAAACAGAATCGGGCCATTCGCCAGGATCCGCCCCGGTTCCAGCTTTGACGAAGACGTACATATCGGCAATTTCGTCGAGATAAAACAATCGGAAATAGGCCGGGGGTCAAAAGCGAACCATCTCAGTTATATCGGCGACAGCGAGGTAGGCGAACGGGTCAACGTCGGCGCCGGAACGATCACCTGCAACTACGATGGGGCCGAAAAACACAGGACGATTATCGGCGATGACGTGTTTATCGGTTCCAATACCGAACTCATCGCCCCCCTCAAGATAAACGACGGCGCTACTATCGCCGCGGGAGCCACGATTTCCAAAGACGTCGAGGCCGGTTCCCTGGCAATGAGCAAACGGGAAGCGAAAGTAGTGAAAGACTGGAAGCGCGCAAGTAAGAAAAAGGGGTCAGAGTAAGAATTTCGCCAGAAATTTTACTCTGACCCCGGAATTACAGGTATGACATTCTCAACAGCAGATCTCCATGATGACCATGAAGGCAAGGTCCAGGTGGCCAATATCCTCATGCAGTCTTTCGGCCAAAAGACCCGCTTCTCCGGCCCCATCTCAACGGTAAAATGCTTCGAGGACAACTCCCTGGTCCGGGCAGCCCTGGAAGAACCCGGCAAGGGCCGCGTACTGGTGGTCGACGGCGGCGCTTCAATCCGCTGCGCCCTGGTGGGCGACAAACTGGCGGAACTGGGGATTAAGAACGGCTGGGAAGGACTGGTCGTCCATGGATGCATCAGGGATTCCGCAGTCATCTCAACACTGGACATTGGCATCAAAGCCCTCGGCACGAACCCAAGGCGCAGCGTCAAGAAAGGAGAGGGCGAACGCGACATAGCGCTGAACTTTGCCGATGCAACTTTTACGCCGGGAGACTGGCTCTACGCCGATGAGGACGGCATCCTTATCAGTCCGGATAAGTTGTTTTAGTTTTCTCCGTCGTCGCCTGGACTATCCGCTCTTGACGGGAGGCGAAATTATGGTAT
This sequence comes from Gammaproteobacteria bacterium, assembly GCA_965204045.1. GTDB lineage: Bacteria > Pseudomonadota > Gammaproteobacteria > Eutrophobiales > Eutrophobiaceae > JAAXHV01. The sequence continues at coordinate 143,108 of CBDBDW010000002.1, read as the reverse complement.
CCAGCCGGGTTTCTATTCTGACGACACGTTCGCGCAGGTCTCCAATCTCACTACGTACGACATTCAGTATGTCCGCACGTTGCGATTCCATGGCAACCCGCAGGTCCGTTATCCCCGTGTATAACACAGTCATCCCGCCCAGGATCGCAGTCAGCGCAAACGCGTTCATCCACAGCAACAACCGGAATTCACCGCGCGACACCGCGTTGGCCTGACGCTCCGGCGCCGTCTCTGCCGGCGCCGTTTCAGCACGGGATATTGCCGTATCGGGGTTCATGGTATGCATCGTCGTTTCCATCTTATCCACCTCCTTCAGTTCAATCAAATTCCTCTCAGGCGACCACTCGCCGTCACTCCCTTGGCGGTGACGGCGGCCGGCGCCGATCCTCTCCGGGTATTATAGTCGGCAACCCGGGCAACGGCAACTTCCTTTCATATGTGCAATGTGCGACCCCGTTTGTGCTCTTGCCCCCTGACTTCAAAACACCCGCGGCACAAACTCCTCATCGTTGACGATGCTGGCGCTGCTGCCCGTGGCCCGGATCACAAACAACCCCTGCCGCTCCGCATACGCGGTCACGCTGGAATCCGCCTTCAGGTAGGCGGCCGCGCCATAAATACGCTTCCCCTGGTACAGGGGTTCGTACACCGTAAATCGCTGCAGCTTCTCCAGAAACTCCGTCACCTGCTCGGATTTCAGCGTCGTCTTCACTTCCACCACCACCTCGTCCCCGTTGCCGGCCACGATGTCAAACTCGTAATGCGTCCCGTTGCGCCGGCCATAGACGCGCGGGTGAATGGAATGCACGGCTATTCCGCACCCGCTCAGCAGGCCGATCAGGTCGCCTTCCACCAGGCTCTCCATCAATTTGCCCCACTGGCTGGTGAACATCCCTTCCAGCTTTTTCATCCGTTTGGCGGCTTCCTTATGCGACTTCGATACCTCATCCAATGTAGCCCAGATTTTTTCGATGGTGGCAGATTGATGGTGCGGTTCATGTTCCATGATGTATTCCTCCCTATCAGTTCAGGTGATATTCAGTAAAACCGGTGCAACCGGACAAGGAAAGCCGACTACAGGGCCATACTAATACAGGCGAGAAAAAAAGGGAACAGTAAATTCAGGACACCCCGTGGATGGGGTCGGACCAACATAACCCATTGATCTTGCAGAATAAAGGGATGATTAAACGCTTGTTTTAAGGCTTAAAACGCACTTTTTGGCCGCAAAAACAATCCTGTAAGTCATGGAAGCATTAAATCTGTGGTCGGACTGTATAAGGTGAACAGTCCACCTTGTGAGACGGGAGCAAGATTCGGGTGGTCGGGATTAGTGAATAATTTATACTTCCCCCATGAAAACCGCTTCCCGTTCAGGTTCGGAAGAAGATTACGAGCAAATCGCCCAGGCAATCGCCTATATCCGTGATAACGCCAGATTGCAGCCTTCTCTTGAGCAAATTGCATCACAGGTCGGATTGAGTCCCTGGCATTTCCAGAGGAAATTCAAGTCCTGGGTGGGTGTCAGTCCCAAGCGTTTCCTGGAGTTTTTGACCGTACAGCACGCCAAGGAACTGCTGGACAAATCAGCCAGCGTGCTGGATGTCGCGCTGGATCTCGGTTTATCCGGACCTGGCCGGCTGCATGATCAGTTTGTTTCCATCGAAGCCGTCACGCCCGGTCAATATAAGCAACTCGGCAGCGGTTTGCAGATATATTATGGCATTCATCCCAGTCCGTTCGGGCTGATGTTTCTGGCTTTGACCGGTAAAGGCATCTGTGAGCTGGCGTTCGGGTCGGAAGAGATACTTGAGAAGGAAGCAGACGACCTGGTGAGGCGCTGGCCTGCCGCGCGAATTTACCATGACGATCGGTGCACCGCACCGACCGCCGACAGGTTGTTCAGCCCCCGCAATGGTTCACGGGACGGTGCCGAGTCAGGATTTCACCTGTTCGTAAAAGGGACCAACTTCCAGGTCAACGTCTGGCGCGCCCTGCTCAGGGTCCCGGAGGGCAGCCTCATATCCTATAAGCAACTGGCGCAACTAACCGGCAATCCTGCAGCCGTGAGGGCTACCGCCTCTGCCGTGGGCGCCAACCCCGTATCCTACCTTATACCTTGCCATCGCATACTCCGGTCATCCGGTGAATTGGGTGGTTATCACTGGGGCGTTGAGCGCAAGAGGGCATTGATCGCCTGGGATTCGGCGCTTGCCGAAGCGACCGGAAGCAGCCAATGACCCTTTTCGTCCCTTTCTGTTTGCACAGGTAACATCGTAAATTCATAAAATATTATAAATTCTGTTGAAACAGCATCATATTTTTGTTTTAATAGCATAATGAAAACCACTATTGATATTCCTGACAGAGAGCTGGCGGATGCCATGCGGTTTACCAATGCTAAAACCAAACGTGAGGCGGTTGTTACGGCTATTACCGATTTCAACCGGCGCAAGCGCATGGCGCAACTTACAAGACATGCCGGTACCTGTGAGGCGTTGATAACCGTGGAAGCGTTGCAAGAGCAGCGCCGCTCGGGCTGAGTTTCTTGATCCTTGTCGACAGCTCATCCTGGATTCACATGCTTCGCCCCAAAGGCGATCCTGCGGTTCGGTCCAGGGTCGAGAATGCATTACAATCAGGCGAAGCTTGCTGGTGCCCGCTTATTCAACTGGAACTGTGGAATGGCGCCGGCGGAAACCAGGAGAAAAAGGTTCTGCGGGATTTCGCCATGGTACTCCCTGAACTCCCGATTACTGGCGGCGTATGGCAAACGGCGTACGACCTCGCCCGCAAGGCCAGGGAGCGGGGCATCACGATTCCAGCCAGCGATTTGCTCATCGCAGCTTGCGCACAATACCACCGGGTAGATCTGGAAACCGCAGATAACGATTTCGCAAGACTGGAAACACTTTACAAGCCCCATTAATCGGACATGGTTCCCTGAAGATTTATCTCCGGACTACAGCCTGATGAGCACTGCGCGTGAAACGACCCGGGTGGGAGAAGCATTTTTCCGCATCAATCGGAAATCGTCTGCCTTGCTGGTAATCGATATGCAGAACGCCTTCCTTGAGCCTGGAGCCATGCTTGAGACGCCTATGGGCCGTGAGATTATTGCCCGGCTCTCAGGGCTGATAGCGGAGTGCAGAAAAATGGCAGTGCCGGTAATCTGGGTCCGGCTCGACAGCAGCGCTCCCTATGGCGGTCTCCTGCTGGACAAGTATCCGCCCTTGCGGGAGCAGCGGGTATTGTTCAAGGGGACACATAGCTTTGAGTTGTTTTCGGATCTTCCCGCGCCCCTGGAGGACGAATTTCATGTTGTCAAACATAAATATGATGCGTTTCATCGAACCGACCTGGATACCCTGTTAAGGAATATCTGCGCGGATACGGTTATCATTACCGGCGTGACAACCAACTGTTGTTGTGAATCCACAGCGCGCAGCGCATTTGAACATAATTACAAGGTCGCTTTTACCAGTGACGGTACGGCAGCGTTTGAAACCCGCCTGCATGAGGCTGCCCTGGGTACCATACGCGAATTGTTCGGACGGGTGCTGACCGTCGATGAAGTCATCAGGGAACTGGGCGACAGTCCCAATAAATAAAATTCAGGAGGAAACAGGTTTGAAACTGACGTTTGTACTGGTGCACGGTTCCATGCACGACGGTTCCTGCTGGGACCGGGTGATTGCGGAACTCAACAGGCAGGGCCACGTTGCCTATGCGCCGACCATGGCCGGCCACGGCGATGATGCCGGCAATTATTTCACCCAGGCAGATTGCGTGAAGTCCGTGGTGGACTACATCCTGGAGAGGGACATACGTGATTTCATCCTGGCCGGCCACAGCTTTGCCGGGATCGTGATACCGAACGTTGCCGAGCAGGTGGCCGACCGGGTGAACCGGGTGGTATTCCAGAACGCCCTGGTGCTGGAAGACGGGGAGTGCATCTATGATGTGGTAACACCCGGGCACCGGCAGATGTTTGACGCGATCATCAAGAAAGAGGGTGAGAGAACCAACTGGATGCTGCCGTTCGAGGTTTTTCGCGAACGCTTTATCAACGATGCCGACCTGGAAACAGCCAGGCAGGTCTATGCCGGGCTGAAGCCGGTCTGCGTTTACGCACAGAATGAAAAGATCGGCATGCAGGGATTCCAACGGCTGAATGTCTCCAGGAGTTACATCAACTTCACCGATGACATCGTCCTGCCCCACGGAGAGTACGCCTGGTATCCCAGGATGGCGGAGCGCCTGGGCCTGTGCCGGGTTGTGCAGAAGCCGGGCAGCCACGAGGTTTGTTATACTAACCCGAAGCTCCTGGCCGAGGCGTTGATTGAGGCGGGCAGGCCGTAACAATCATGTCGAAACACCAGAAAAAAACCAGGATCAACTCCAGGCGGGAGCGGGCCTTTATCGGCGGCAACATCCTGTCCTTTCTTTCCGGGTTATCCGTCGGCCTGCTGGTCGCTTTCATCGTCTTTCTCCGTTACCAGGTTGTTGAGCCTGGTTCGGCCGGCGAACCGGCCGCTCCTGCAAAAGACAGCCGGGCGCAATCCGAACGGGATAAACCGGATGTCAAATTCACTTTCTATGACACGTTGCGTGACAAGAAAGTCAATATCTCCGAATGGATGGCCGGTGACAGGGACGCCCGTGAAGAACCGGATGACAAGGCCGAGGATCAGGTTCAGGCAGGTGAGGAGAGCAGGGAAAGCGTTGATGAACAGGAACAGTTCGCGGCCCTCGACCGGGACGCGGAAGATGATGTAACCGGTTACGTCCTCCAGGTCGGTTCCTTCAAGGATTTCAGTTCGGCGGACCAGGTCAAGGCGCAACTGGCGTTACTGGGTATCTTTGCCGACATCCAGCGGGTCATGCTCAATGAGCAGGACATCCGTCACCGGGTTCGCCTGGGACCTTATACCAGCGTTGGCGAGATGCGGGACGTGCGCCGCAGACTGAGGGACAACAACATAGAATTCATGTTGATAGAGTTGCGCTAGGGGAAGGCCGGCGGGGACAGATTTTAAATCTGTCCCCTGTCACGGAGGTCATAACATATCCTGGGGATCTATATCCAGAAACCACCTCGTGCGCTTCGCCCCGGGCATTGCTTCCAATGACCGGCACCAAGGAGTCAGCGCCCTCCTTAGGGTATTCCTGTTGCCGGACTGGATCAGCAGTTGGCTGCGATAACGCCCTCTTCTCTTCTCAATGGGCGCGGCGACGGGACCGAAGATATTCAGGGCGCTGGTTTCATTCAGGTGATCGCGCGCCTCGCGCAGGAATTTCTCTGCTGTTTCACGACTGGCAGCTTCGGCGCCCAGTAACGCCAGATGCGCATAGGGAGGCAGGTGCGCGTTCCTTCTCTCACTGAGCAGCAGGCCGGCGAACCCGGCGTAACCCCGTGTTACCAGGGTCTGCAGTAACGGATGCCTGGGGAAATGGGTCTGTATGAACACCGCGCCGGGCCTGTCCTCGCGTCCGGCCCGCCCGCTCACTTGAACGATAAGTTGAGCCATGCGTTCACTGGCGCGGAAGTCGGTGCTGAGCAGACCCGCGTCCGCATCGATGATGCCCACCAGCGTCAAGCGCGGAAAATGGTGGCCCTTGGCGAGCATCTGGGTGCCGATCAGTATGTCGGCATCGCCTGTCGTGATCTCCCTTATCATCTTCTCCATGGATCCCTTGCGCCGGGTGCTGTCACGGTCGATCCGCAGTATGCTTGCGCCCGGGAAATGTTCGGCCAGGGTACGGTCCAGGCGCTGGGTGCCATGACCCACTTCGATCAGTTCGTCCTGGCTGCAGTCCGGACATTCCGTGGGCAGACCCCTGCGGGAGTCGCAATGGTGGCAGATAAGACACTGTTTATCTTTGTGGAAAGTCATCTTTGCGCTGCAGCGGCTGCACTCGGCATACCAGCCACAGCTATGGCACAGGATGACCGGCGCATAACCTCTCCTGTTCAGGAACAACAGCGCCTGGTTGTTCCGGTCCAGGGTGGAGGAAATCTCGTTCAACAGGGTTTTCGATACCGCGCCGAAGAGGGTTTCATTCCGGAGGTTGATAACGTGAATTTCCGGCGATTTCGCACCGGATGCCCGCGCCGGCAGGTTTTGTTTCGTGTATTTCCTGGTTTTCACGTTTTTCAAGGTCTCGAGAGAGGGCGTGGCGGAACCCAGCACGACCGGTACGCCGTCGAACTTGCCCCGTACTATCGCGATGTCCCGGGCTGAATAACGGAATCCGCTGTCCTGTTTGTAGGAGGGATCGTGTTCTTCGTCGACGACGTACAGCCCCGGTGATTTGAGCGGTGTCCAGATCGCAGACCGGGTTCCGATTATCACCGGCGCAGCGCCGTTTTTTGCCGCCTGCCAGTTGCGCAGGCGTTCCGTCTCGCTCAGCGCGGAATGCTGGACCCGGATATCTACCGGCAATCGCTGCCGGAGCCGGTCGATGAACTGCGTGGTCAGGCCGATTTCAGGCACCAGGATCAGCGCCTGCCTGTTCTGCGCTATTACGCGTTTCACCGCTTCTATATAAACTTCCGTCTTGCCGCTGCCCGTTACTCCCTGCAACAAGTGCACGCCGTGCGCGTCCGTATTTGCCGTGATTGCGTCAATCGCCTGGACTTGTTGAGTGTTCAGGTCAAAATCCCTGTTTTCAACCACGTTTTCCGCGGGCGCCGTCTGCGCCTCCCGGCCCTGTCCGGGCAGCGCCTTTCCCTGGCGCAACAACACCGGCAGGGCGCTGAACAGCGCTTCGCCGACAGGATAATGGTAATAGTCGGCGGCCCAGCACAGAAACTCAAAGTGGCGTTGTGAAAAAAGAGGTTCGTAGTCTATGACGTTGCCCAGGGATTTAAGCTGGTCGGGCTTGAGCGTCGTCCGGTCGGAGACCGCCAGCGCCATGCCGACCTGCTCCTTGCGGCGCCCGAAAGGCACGCTTACCCGCATGCCCGGCAGAAACTCGATATGGCTGAACGGATCGCCGATGACATAGGCGTAATGTCTGCGCAACGGCACCGGCAGCGCAACCTGTAAATATCGTTTATTCACAGGTCAAAAGATCCGGCCGGGCGCTTCGCTTGATTCCGAGGTGGTATCGTAGGGAATAATGAGCCTGCTGCACTCAACGGCATCAGGCACGCGGTCGGCCATGAAGACTTCAAATACCGCGTTGCCGTCACCGGTCTTTGCCGGGCAACCGGTTTCCCGGTTGATCCTGATGGTAACAATATCAGCCGGCCGCGCCACCGGGTTAACCGGCATGTCCTTCAAGGCGGCGCGCATATATTCTATCCATATCGACAAGGCGGTTCTGCTGCCTGTCTCACCCTGGCCCATGGGGCTGAAGTCATCGAACCCTACCCAGGCGACAGCCACCACGGACGGATTGAAGCCGGCAAACCAGGCGTCGCGTTGCTCATTGGTGGTGCCTGTCTTCCCGGAGAGGTCATCCCTTTTCAATTCCCTGAAGGCCCTGGCGCCGGTGCCGCGCCGGACGACGTCCCGGGTCAGGTCATTCATGATCCAGATGTTTTGCGGGTTTACCACGCGCTCGGCAATTTTTTGCTCGACCGGGACTGTTTCCTGTACTTCCATTATCGCGGCCTCATCCGACTGGGGACGGAATTGAATTCCGTCCCCTGCCCCTGCCGCGGTTTCACCTGGTTGGGGACGGAATTCAATTCCGTCCCCGGCCGCCTCCTGGCAATCGGGACAAACGGTAACAGGATGCGCCTGGAATAGCAGGTCCCCAGTATAGGTCTCTATGCGCTCGATGAAAAACGGTTCCACGCGGTAACCGCCGTTGGCGAAAACCGTATAAGAATCGGCAAGTTGCCAGGGGGTGACTGCGCCGGTGCCCAGCGCCAGGGAAAGATTTTTGGGTAACCGGCCGGTATCAAAACCGAATTTTGCCGCATGCCTGACCGTATTGCGGACCCCTACGGCGTGCAGCAACCGGATCGATACAAGGTTTCTTGAACGGCGCAGGGCTTCTCTCAACCGGGTGGGGCCGAACGACCTGCCGCTGTAATTTTCCGGGCGCCACTGGTCTTCAATACTCGGATCATCATAGACGATGGGGGCGTCATTGATGATGCTGGCCGTGGTGAAGCCGTTTTCCAGGGCGGCCGAGTATATGAAGGGTTTGAAACTCGAACCGGGCTGGCGTTCAGCCTGGGTGATGCGGTTGAACTTGCTGCGATAAAAATCAAAGCCGCCGACCAGGGCCAGGGTCGCGCCGTTATGCGTATCCAGTGATACCAGGCCGCCTTCTATGCCGGGTACCTGCGCCAGGCGCCACCTTCCCCCGGCATCCTTCCTTACCCTGACGAGATCCCCGACCCTGACTATTTCACCGGTATTTCTGGGCGCAGGACCCCGTACGTTCTCATTAATATAGCTGCGCGCCCAGCCCAGGCTGTTCCAGTCCAGTTCGATTGAACCAAGGCCGAAGAGCCAGGCTGTCGCGGAAAAACCGCGCACCCCGGTAATCAGCGCCGGCTGCAGGTTGCCGATGACGGAATACGGCTCCAGCAGTTCGTCCCATTTTTCCCCGGCGTCACCATGTTCCAACTCAAAATGGTCCTCGGGGCCCCGATATCCGTGCCGTTCATCGTATTGCAGCAATGCCCGGTTCAGGGAGCGGTTTGCAGCGAGTTGAAGAGCATCGCGTATTGTTGTGGTGACGACATAACCGGCGCTGTAGGATTCCTCGCCGTACTCGTCCACCATGTGTTTACGCACCATCTCGGCGACATAAGGCGCTTCAAGATCGATGCTCGGACTGTGCAGCGATGCAGTGACGGGCGCGCTGTCAGCCTCGTGGAAACGCCGGCGATCAATGTAACCGAGTTCCAGCATACGCCTTAACACGTATGCCCTGCGATTAACGGCCTGTTCAGGACTGGTCACCGGATTGGTTCGGGAAGGCGCCTTGGGCAACCCCGCCAGCATGGCATGTTGCGCCAGGTCAAGGTCTGCCACGTCAGCGCCGTAATAGACCTGGGCTGCGGCGCCGACCCCGTAGGCGCGCTGGCCCAGGTAGATTTTATTCAGGTAAAGCTCAAGGATTTCGTTCTTGGTCAGTTCTCTTTCGATCTTGATCGCCAGAAAAATTTCATTCAGTTTTCTCATATAGGTTTTTTCCCGCGACAGGAAAAAATTGCGCGCCACCTGCATGGTGATGGTGCTGCCGCCCTGTTTTTTCTCCCCGGTCCTGGCCAGGGAGATAGCGGCGCGCGCCAGTCCCTGCCAGTCAACTCCGGGATGGTCGAAGAAGCGGTCGTCTTCCGCGGCAATAAAGGCCTGTATCAATTGTTCCGGTGTCTCGTCAATGGTAACCGGCGCGCGCCGCTTTTCGCCAAATTCCCCGATCAGTGAACCGTCCTGGCTGTAGACGCGCAAGGGGACCTGCATGCGCACGTCGCGCAGCATTTCGATATCCGGCAGGTTGGAAACGATAAGATAGACTGCGGCGCCGGCGGCTATGATAGATACCGCCGCCAGCGCTTTGAATAAGGACATGGCCCGCATGATAAGTAGTGTAATAGATTTATTACCGGTACATAATACCGTTTTACACAGCGTGCGCCCTGACCCGGATGAAAACGAACAATACCGGTAATATCTTTCTCGTCGGCTTGATGGGCGCCGGCAAATCTACCATAGGCAGGCAACTGGCGCGGGAACTGGGCAAGCAATTCAGGGATTCCGACAGTGAAATAGAAAAAAGGACAGGCGTGAGCATAGATGTGATATTTGACATAGAAGGGGAGCAGGGGTTCCGCCGGCGGGAGACCGGGATGTTGCAGGAACTCGTGGAGGAACGCGGGATCGTACTGGCGACCGGTGGCGGGGCAATACTGGCATCGGAAAACCGGCAGTTGCTCAGGGACAACGGTCTGATCATTTATCTGAAGGCATCGGCGGAACACCTGGCCGGCAGGGTCAAGCTGGACCGGCGCAGACCGTTGCTGCAGACTGGTGATAAACTTGCAACAATGCGTGAACTGATGACCCAGCGGGAGCCGGTTTATCAACAATTGGCGGACATGGTGGTAGAGACCAATAACAGGAGCATCCCCCGTGTCGTAAGGGAAATCAGCAAAATGATAAAAGAGACATGAAACAACTTGCCGTTGAACTGGGGAGCCGTTCCTACCCGATTTATATCGGCGCCGGGTTGTTGCAGCGGTCTGCCGCGCTTGCCGGCGCGCAACTGAGCGAGCAGACCCTGGTCGTCAGCAATAGCGTCGTTGCTCCCTTGTACCTGGACACACTGCTGGAAGGGCTGGCAGGCAAACCTGCCCGCACCCTGGTCATCGAAGATGGCGAGCGGCACAAGACCATGGAGACCCTGAATGGGGTCATTACCCGGCTCCTGGAAGAGCAGTTCAACCGTACCTGTACCCTGGTTGCCCTGGGGGGAGGAGTTATCGGCGACGTAACCGGGTTTGCCGCAGCCTGTTACCAGCGCGGTGTCCGCTACATCCAGGTCCCCACAACGTTGCTTGCCCAGGTTGATTCCGCGGTGGGTGGTAAGACCGCGGTGAATCACAGGCTGGGAAAGAACATGATCGGCGCGTTCCATCAACCTGCCGCAGTGATCAGCGATACGGACGTGCTCGAATCCCTGCCGGCGCGTGAGTTTCGCGCCGGGGTTGCCGAAGTCATCAAGTACGGGCTGATCAATGACAACGAATTCTTCTGCTGGCTGGAGGACAATATGGAAGGCCTGCTGCAACGGGACTCTGTCTGCCTGGCTCATGCGATCGAGGTTTCATGCCGCAACAAGGCAGGGATTGTAGCCCGGGATGAACGGGAATCCGGTCTGCGCGCCATCCTCAACCTGGGGCATACCTTCGGCCATGCCATTGAGACGGCCCTGGATTACGAGACCTGGCTGCACGGCGAGGCGGTAGCCGCGGGCATGTCCATGGCGGCCCATCTCTCGATAAGGACGACCGGGTTCAGGGAGAGCGATGCGCTGCGGGTGAATTCATTACTGGAGAAAGCGGGGCTGCCCGTCAGTCTCCCGGACACAGTCAGCCGGGAACAACTCAGGGAACTCATGGCCGTGGACAAGAAGACCCGCCACGGACGTCTGCACCTGGTGTTGCTGGAGGAGATAGGCAAGGCGGCAGTGACGCCGGATTTCGAGGAGGCGGCCCTGGATGCTACTCTGGGGTGTTATGCGGGGTAAGGGATAGCCCGGATTCAGCAATCCAGGGTATTCCTGCGTTCCCAGTCACTGAGGTGCGACGTATACTCCCCCCATTCCTGCATTTTCAGCTTGATGTAGGAATCCACAAACTCATCGCCCAGTCCGGCGCGTAATATCCTGCTCTTTTCCAGCAGGCGCAACGCATCCAGCAGTGTTGCCGGTAATTTGCGTGCGGATTTCACCTTGTGCCCTTCCGCGTACATGTCGATATGCAGGGGTTTGCCCGGGTCACGTTCGTTCTTAATACCATCCAGCCCGGCGTTGAGGATGCCGGCCTGGGACAGGTACGGATTGGTGGAGCCATCCATGAGGCGGAGTTCGAACCGGCCTGCATCCGGGATTCGGATCATGTGTGTGCGGTTATTGCCGGTGTAGGTGACCGAACTCGGCGACCAGGAAGCACCTGACAGGGTACGCGGCGCATCGATCCGCTTGTAGCTGTTTACGGTAGGGTTGAACAGTGCGCAAAGCGCAGTGGCATTATGCATGATGCCGCCAAGGAAATGATATGCGAGCGCGGACAGGCCCATTTCATCGCCGTCATCCAGGAACAGGTTTGTCCGGCCTGTTGCATCCCACAGGGAAACATGGGTATGGCAGCCGTTGCCGGTCAACTCGGCAAAGGGTTTCGGCATGAACGTGGCCCGGTAGCCATGCTGCTCCGCAATGGTTTTCACCATGTACTTGAAAAAAACGTGCCGGTCGGCCGTAGTCAGGGCATCGGCATAATCCCAGTTCATTTCGAACTGGCCGTTTGCGTCTTCGTGGTCGTTCTGGTACGGCCCCCAGCCCAATTCCAGCATACAGTCGCATATTGCCTTGATGACGGGATAGCGGCGCATCAGGGCCTGTTGATCATAACAGGGCTTGCTCTGTATATCGGCCGGGTCGGAGATGGCCGTGCCTTCCTGGTTGATGAGGAAGTATTCACATTCAACGCCCGTTTTCATCCGGTAACCCGCTTGTTCCGCCTGCGCCAGTTGCCGTTTCAGGACGATGCGCGGCGAGGCTTCCACTTCCTTGCCGTTCATCCACAGGTCGGAGGCCAGCCAGCCGACCTCCCTGTTCCAGGGTAACTGGATCAGGCTGTCCGGGTCGGGTATACCGAACATGTCGGGGTCAGCAGGGGTCATATCCAGCCACGCGGCGAACCCGGCGAACCCAGCGCCTTCTGCTTGCATATCTGCTATCGCCCGCGCCGGGACCAGTTTCGATCTCAACGTGCCGAACAGGTCGACGAAGCTGATCAGGAAATATTTGATGTCTCTCTCTTTTGCGACTTGCGCCAGATCGGTTGTCATGACGGTTCTCTCCTCATTTACTTTTTTGGTCTGTCTTCACCAGGAACCCAGTCAGTGCCGGCAAGCGGCACCCTGGCCATGGCGGCCGCCTCAATGGTCAACGCCGCCAGGTCCTCCGGTTCCATGTTGTGCACGTGGTTCTTGCCGCAGGCGCGCGCCAGGGTCTGGGTCTCCAGCGTCAATACCCGGAGATAATTGGCGAGACGCCTGCCTCCCTTGACCGGGTCGAACCGGGCCGCGAGTTCATCGCTCTGGGTGGAAATTCCTGTCGGGTCGCGACCATCCTGGTAGTCATCATAAAAGCCGGCTGACGTGCCCAGCCTGCGGTATTCCTCTTCAAATTCCGGGCTGTTGTCGCCCAGGGCAATCAGGGCCGCCACGCCGACGGAAACCGCATCGGCGCCCAGCGCCAGCGCCTTGGCCACGTCGGCGCCGCTGCGTATCCCCCCGGACACGAGCAACTGGACTTTGCGGTGCATGTCCATTTCTTTCAGGGCTTCCACGGCCAGTCTGACAGCCGGCAGGGTGGGGATGCCGACGTGTTCGATAAAGACCTCCTGGGTTGCTGCGGTGCCGCCCTGCATTCCGTCAACGACGATGACGTCCGCCCCGGCCTTGACCGCCAGCATGGTATCGAAATAAGTCCGGGAAGCCCCTATCTTGATGTAGACGGGTTTTTCCCAATCGGTAATCTCCCGCAGTTCCCGGATCTTGATCGCCAGATCGTCAGGCCCGGTCCAGTCGGGATGGCGGCTGGCGCTGCGCTGGTCGATCCCTTCCGGCAGGTCGCGCATCTCCGCAACCCGGGCGCTGATCTTCTGGCCCAGCAGCATGCCTCCTCCCCCCGGTTTGGCGCCCTGGCCCACCACCACTTCAATGGCATCCGCCCGGCGCAGGTCATCCGGGTTCATTCCGTAGCGGGATGGCAGCAACTGGTAAACCAGCAGTTCGGAATGTTCACGCTCTTCCTGTGTCATGCCGCCATCTCCGGTAGTAGTGCTGGTGCCCACTTCGGTTGCGCCGCGGCCCAATGCTTCCTTTGCCGGCGCCGACAATGCGCCGAAACTCATGCCGGCAATCGTGACGGGTATTTTTAACTCCAGCGGCTTCTTCGCATAACGCGTGCCCAGCGTCACGTTGGTGTCGCAACGTTCACGGTAGCCTTCCAGGGGATAGCGCGTCATGCTGGCGCCGAGAAACACCAGGTCGTCGAACGTCGGCAGTGCGCGTTTTGCGCCGAAACCGCGAATATCGTATATGCCGGTGCGCGCCGCGCGCTGGATATCGGCGATGACCGAACGCGGGAACGTGGCCGATTCGCGCAACCATTCCGTTATGTCTTTTTCAGGCATCAATACGCATCCACGTTATCGATATTGAAATGATACAGCTTGCGGGCGGAACCGTAACGCCGGAAACCGGCTGCATCCACGTCGCTGATGCCGGCTTTTTCCAGCAGCTGTTCAAGCTCCCGTTCGTGCTCTTCCGCCATCGGTTTCTCCACACAGTCCGCACCCAGGCCGGCAACTTTTCCCTTTACGTAGATACGCGTTTCATACAGCGAATCGCCCAGGGCCGTTCCGGCATCTCCACAGATCACCAGGCGTCCTTTCTGCGCCATGAATGCGCCCATGTGCCCGATGGAACCCCTGACGACAATATCCACGCCCTTCATGGAAATGCCGCAGCGGGAACCGGCATCGCCCTCAATGACCAGCAGTCCGCCGTGGGCGCTGGCGCCGGCATACTGTGAAGCATTGCCCGTCACCCGCACCAGTCCCGACATCATGTTCTCCGCGACCCCGGGACCTGCATTACCCCGGATCGTGACCTGCCCCTGTTTGTTCATGCCGGCGCAATAATATCCTACGTGGCCGTTAACCGTGACTTCAAGTGGAGCGTCAATACCCGCGGCGACGGCATGTTTTCCCTTCGTGTTCGTCACCGTCCAGGCAGAAGCCTCATCACTGCCGTTACAATCGTGTAATGCCTGGTTCAGTTCCCTTAAACTGACCTCGTCCAGGTTAAACACGCGCATCTGTTTCAGTGGCTCCAACTGTAGACCGTCGCCGGTTCCGGTTCCCAGCATTCGGCCTGGTCGGCGCCCGGCAATACGGCTATGGCCCGGTATTCGGACGCCATCGCCACCCAGTCGCCGGTTTCCGCCATCACTGCGGGTTTGCAGGCAATAGGATCGCGGAGTACGGCAAAACCGTCCCTGGTGCCTATGGCAAACGTATAAAAACCGTCCAGGTCCAGCAGCGCCGCCTGCAGGGCTTCATCCAGGGACATGCCTTCCCGTAATTGCCAGGTCAGGTAGCCCGCCGCTACCTCGCTGTCATTGTCCGTGTAGAAAACCATGCCCTGTTTTACCAGGAACTCGCGCAAGCGATTATGGTTGGAAAGGGAACCGTTATGGACCAGGCATAAATCCTCGCCCGTGGAAAAAGGGTGTGAATGTTCGGTGGTAACCCTGCTCTCCGTCGCCATGCGCGTGTGCCCCAGGGCGTGGGTGCCCTGCATGCCGGAGACCCCGAAGCGGTCTACTACATCAGACGGCAGGCCTTTTTCCTTGTAGATCTCCATACTGGCGCCGGTGCTGTTGATATACAGATCCGGGTGTTCCCGGGCAACCCATTCCCGAAACCGGCTCGCAGGTGCGTCAATGGTCGCAACGGCATGGTTTTCCGTGGGCTTCAAGCTGCCGGAGCCCGGGAAAACCCGGGAAATCTCATCATTCATCGCCTGCCAGTCGAACTCACCCTCCCTGCTGAGCAAGGTTATCTTGGTCATTGCTCCGGGCGCGCGATCACGATAAACGGCGACACCGGTACTGTCGGGACCCCGTTCCGTCATCTCGATGAGCATGCGCGCCAACAACTCGCCCAGGCGTTCTTCGATGACCGGAGATTTACTGAATAAACCGACTATTCCGCACATAACTTATAAGAGACCAGTACCCTTTTAATTCAGAGCTTGCCGAGTTCCTTTTTACGCGACACCGCAAAAGATTCATCGTAAAACCAGAGGCCGCCGTGTTTCTTTAATATCTTGTCGGTCGCAAGAAGATACCTGTTGTCTGTGATTGCCTCAGTCAACCGTTCGTCTTCTATCTGGGCGACGTACACGGCTGAATTCCAGGCCGCAAACAAGGTGGAAGTCCCGATACTGGCCGATATCTCCGTAGGCAATGTATGCATGTCATACCTGAAAATTGAGCGTGCGTCCGAATAGGCATTGAAATTGTATTTCTTCGCTTCTTTACCCAACTCGAGTTTCAACGCACGCAGTAATTGATGCCTGTCGCTCTTGTAGGGGTCTTCGTCGGGCCAGACTTCCCTGATGATTTCCAGGCCCGGATCATTGCCGCAGGAATGAATGCCGAACAGCCGGCCGCCCCGGCCCAGGGCCTGGACCAGCGGGCTCAATACTTTACCGGCCTTGAATTCATCTGAAACTCTCAACCGGTAGGGTTGTGATGCAATCACCAGGTCATATTCGGCCCTGACCTTACCTTGCCGGGGAATGACATCGTCCAGGAGAAAGCGATAATCTTCCCTGTATATCACCAGCACCACAGGCCGCTCATAGACAGGGTTCCCCGTTACCGGGCTGTGCGAAGCCTGCCAGTTACGGGCGAGAAAACCGTCCAGGTCATCCAGTTGCTCGTCGAACTCGTGTGCGGACGTCCCTGTTTCCGGGATTAAATGCAGCGAACCCGGATCAATTTGACTCATCGAAAATCCCCCAGTATCCGTGACTATTTATTAATACCGAATTACGTGTTTATTGACTCATTAGTATAAGTCAAATTGAAAACAGTCTCTTGCAACCAGTTCTTGAACGAATCGTTATCCATAAACTGCTTGAAAAGCTCTGTATCGTCCGTGAGTAACCCGGTTATCACACGGGATAGCGCGTTGTCACATTCGATGCGTGCGTTTTGCCTGTCGGAATTGAGCCTGGCATTCCGGTAAGACGTATCCGCCGCGACACTGGCCGGAATTTCCTCGGTAATCAGCTTGCGCACGCGGTCTTCATCAGTCCATTCGATACTGCCAAATCGCTCATTGAAATTCCTGATAATGTTTGACAGGAGGTCTTCTTCAGGTTCCGGCCTGCCGCCTGCGCCTGTAGGCGTCGGTTCGATCTCAGCGTCCTCATCCGGTAGTTGAAGCTTCACTGTCGCCTGCTTCTCGACCCGGTAGCTGTCCATATCGATGGCTTCCAGGATGCCTTTTGACAGGTCCTCTTCTTCCGGCGCCGGCAATTTGGGAACCAGGAAGGTAAGAAAAATAGAGAGTTTTTCCCATTCCAGGCGCTTGTATGACAGAATTTGAGAGAGAAAGCCATAAGTGCGCAGGAATGCCTTGGCCTTGCCTTTAAATTCCACCTGCCCATCTTCTTTAAGGTCTGTTTTATAATTGGCGACACAGGCATCGAGTATCGGGTCGAGCTTGTCACGTTCCGCACTGTTCAGGAACAGCGTTACAAATTCTTCTACCTGTGCGTCTGTATATACCTGGTATGCGTCAAGTTCGCCCTTGAGATCATGCAGTTTATCGGGGTCGGTCTCGTCCGCAAGGATGGTGGTTCGATAATAATCGGCAAACGCTTCTTTTATAACATCCGTGTCATTAATGAAATCCAGCACAAAGACATCGTGCTTTTGCGGATGGGCGCGGTTCAGCCTGGATAACGTTTGCACTGCCTTGATGCTTGAGAGTACTTTATCCGCGTACATGGTATGCAGCAGTGGTTCATCGTAGCCGGTCTGGAACTTATCGGCGCAGACCAGGATGCGGTAAGGGTCTTCCTGTATCCTGTCAACAATCTCAGCGGAGGAAAATCCATTCAGGGATGCTTCACTGACTTTTACGTCCCCATACTCATGTTCACCGGAGAAGGCAATGATTGCCTTGTACGGGCTTTTACGCTCACGCAAGTAGTCGGAAACTGCATGAAAATGTTTTATTGTGCGGTCAATACTCCCTGTTACCAGCATCGCCCGCGCCTGCCCACCGATCTTTTTCGGGGCCAATACCTGCCCATGAAAGTGGTCGACTATAATCTCAGCCTTCAGACGGATAGCGTGTTCGTTCCCTTCGACATAACGGCGTAGTTTCTTCTGGGCTCGTTTTGTATCGAACGTTGGATCATCTTCTATTTTCTTGATCAGTTTGTAGTAGCTGGAAACCGGCGTGTAGTGGCGCAGCACGTCCAGGATGAAACCTTCCTGGATGGCCTGCTTCATGGTGTAGCTGTGGAATGGGAGATGCCGCACTGCGCCGTCCGGTTGTGGCTGCGGCATGCCAAAAATTTCCAGAGTCTTGTTCTTGGGCGTCGCGGTAAAGGCAAAATAGCTGGCGTTGGGGAGCAACCTTTTGGACTCAATAAGGCGGTTGATCCGATCCTCTACTGTCTCGTCGTCATCCTCTTCCCCGACTTCGGAAAGCGCCTGCGCCAATGCCGCAGAAGTGCGCCCTCCCTGACCTGAATGCGCCTCGTCAATGATGATGGCGAAATTTTGCCTGCGATGCGCGCCGCCTATCTCATCGAGGATGAAGGGGAACTTCTGTACCGTGGAAATGATGATTTTTTTGCTTTGCTCAATGAACCTGCCCAGGTCTCCGGAACTCCTGGCGTGGCCCACCGTGGAACTGACCTGGGCGTATTGTTTGATGGTGTCGCGAATTTGTCTATCCAGGACGATACGGTCAGTCACTACGATGATCGATTCAAAAATCGAAGCGCCGCTCTTTTCCAGACCGATTAGCTGGTGTGACAGCCAGGCGATGGAATTTGACTTGCCGCTGCCTGCCGAATGCTGGATGAGGTATCGCTGTCCAGCGCCTCTTGCGCCGGCATCGTGCAGAAGTTTACGCACCACGTCCAGTTGATGGTAACGCGGCCAGACTTGAGTTTTCTTCCTTTGCCCTGTCTTCTCGTCTTTCGTAGTCACCACCTGGGCATAGTTTTCAATAATGTTGGTCAGGCTGTCTCGCGTCAAAATCTGTTTCCACAGGTAGTCGATCTTGAGGCCGTCGGGATTAGGGGGATTACCGGCGCCATCGTTCCAGCCCTTGTTGAAAGGCAGGAACCACGATGCCTTGCCCTTCAGATGCGTACAGAACTTTATTTCCTGTTCATCCACGGCAAAATGCGCCATACAGCGGCCAAACCTGAACAACTTTTCATTTGGATCGCGGTCGCGCCGGTATTGCTGAACTGCATCTTCAACCGTCTGCTTGGTCAGGTTGTTCTTCAACTCAAAGGTGAATACCGGCAGGCCGTTGATGAACAGCCCGAGGTCAAGCGAATTTTGCGTATTTGCCCGGCTGTAACGCAACTGCCTGGTAACCGAAAAACGGTTCAATTGGTATCGCGCCGAGGCTTGCTCATTGCCCGGTGACGGAGTTCCGTAAAACAGGTCGAGATGGTGGGCGCCGTGTTTAATGCCCTTGCGTAAAACGTCTATGATGCCGCGTTTGGTAATTTCACGTTCCAGTCTTGCCAGGAACGTGCGCCTTGTCGGACCGTCTTCGTCAAGAGACAGCGATGCGGCAGTCTCAGGCTGCGTTGCGCGCAGGAAGGTGGAGAGTTGCTCCAGGTCTATGCAGTACTCACGGTCGTAGTCATGCGGGGAACCGCATATCCAGCCGACGCCGCCATAAGGTGTGGTTGGTTTGTCTACCGCAGCAAACGATACCTGCTTTTCGGCTGGCGGAATTTCCGTAAGGGTATTATCCCGGGACGGGTCGCAAGGATGACCGGTGAGCGCAGTGCATATTATCCGTTCCAGACCGCGCTCGGTGGTGTCGGTGGTCATGCTGTATTACCCAAACCAATTTTGCAGGATTTTTCTGAATTCCCTGAATGATTTATCTGTACATCTTTCCAGAGATACCTTGCTGGCTATTTTCAGGTACAGAGAGGAACTGCGAGGTATCCGGGCTTCTCGTAAAGCAGCTTCAAAGGCTTCTTTGGGCCGTTCAGGTTTATGCTCTCCTTGACTTAACCACCCTTGTTCAATCAGCCATGAGCGCAAGCCTGGTTGTCGTTCTTTCCAGCCTGCTATGTCATCAACATGAGGCGAGTCGCTCCATATCCACGTCTCAAGTTCAGGCGTTAACACAATCGCCCTGGCGCGTTCCCTGCCCCAGGTTGAATTTGCAAATTCTGCATTGATACCCTCTTGCAGTTCATGGGCCTGAACGCTCTCTTTCCCACTTCCCTCATGATCGAAAACAAGCAGTGCATGTTTATATTCGTTAGAGAAATTGGAAAGAAAACTGACGCCGCGCAATGCGCATGCAGGATCATGTTCCGGTTCTATAAAAATATCCGCTTCGATTGGTTGAATCCCAAGAGATTGGGGCCGTACAAACAGCCCCTTCAGTGTGTGTTCTATGTTCTTGTCGGCAGCAAGAACGACAAGCTCCTTCATCCCAGAACTCCCGAGGCAAGCAAGGCGCCAAGATTGGCTTCGCCCTGCCACTCTCGAAGTCTGGGATGTTCGGAACCGGGAACAATATCAGTGGCCCCGCTATCGTCTTTGGCAAAACACAACACGTCTTCCATTTTTGCCGCATTCAACACCACCGGAGAGTGGGTCGTCATCAACACCTGGGCCGAATAGACGGAAGAAAGGGAATCATAAACACTCGCAACAGCCCTTGGATGAATACCGTTCTCCGGTTCCTCTATGAGGTAAATTCCCAGGACGTCAGTGAGATAGGCCGGCAAGGTCAGCGCGGTAAGCCGGAGTGTGCCATCGGAAACCAGCCAGGAAGGCAAACTTAAATCACCCGCATACTTATAGATCATATAGCAGTGTTTATCTTCCGGGCGTTCAACAGTCTCAATATCCACCAGGTCGGGCAGGGACGTTTGCAGGTGCGCTATCCAGCCGCGATACCGGTCGAAATTCTCTTGTCGCAGACGCTCTATAACCCAGGGCAGGTTTGATCCGTCAGGCAGAAAGCCCGCCACCCTGGTCGGGGGGCTTGGCATCCTGATCTTGAGGCTGTTGAGAACAAAGCGTTGGACGCCGATACTCAGAAATTCCCGAAACCACGTAGCGACAGGGAATAACTTTGAATCTTCCGGAAGATTGCCTAAAGCCGACTTCTGGGACCCCAGCTTGAATGAAGGAGCCCAGCCTTTTCCTGACTGGTGATAAGTCTCACTATAAAAGTTGTCATTCCCCCCCGGCGCCTTATTGATCACCAGCTTGTTGTCACGTCGCCGGCCGGGAAGCAACAACGAATCCGGCGCCGTAGCCGGCAGGGGAAACAGTGATCTCTGTGCTTTCCGGGCGGTAGTCGCCTTTTTCAATAAAAGTTTTTCGGCCTTGAATTCGAACTGACGTTGTGTTTTGTCAAAACCGATAGCCACCTCATATCTTGCCGTATCCAGCTCCGGCTTTGCCAGGCGGCTGCGCAGGTTTTCAGGAACCTGCATCTCTACCGCGAGTTCAAATATATCGCCCTCGCGCCGAAAAAGGATCTCCTGTGGGTTACTGGTCCGGTTCAATAATGCCGTATGTAATCCATCGGATACCAAATCCTGCAGAAAACCTACAACATCCAGGAAAGTTGTCTTCCCGGATGCATTCGGACCGACGAGAACCTGAAATGGTTCAAGAGATCTCGACACATACCGCAAGCAGCGGTAATTCAGGGCTTCAATGAGCGTGATCATCGATTGTCTTCTTATGGGTTACATCGTCAACTATGTCGGAGGGCCTCAAATCGTCAGGTGCTTCCGGTAGTTTAAATGCCGCCTCACGCACGTCAAGTTTACCGGTGACCACGTCGGCGATCAGGCGGGTGCGGTATTCTTTCAGGAGTTCGATTTGGCGTTGAGTAGCCTTAACAGCAGCTACGAGTTGTCCCGCGTGCTCCTGAGTTTCAGCGAGAATACGTTGCTGTTCTGAAATATCAGGCAAGACAATCTTAAAGTTGCGAATTGAGTCTAATGTCAGCCCTTCACGGGATGCACCATTTTGTTCAAAACGTATCTCGCGTTGCATAAAGGTGGTAGATAAGTATGATGCCAAAAAGCCAGACAGCAGACGATTCTTCCTGGGTCTGATGATGCAAACGTGTTGACTCACATTGCCTTCTCCAAAATCGTCAGGTACAGAACAGACACGCCCAATAGAGGCCCCGGTTATATTCAGTAGAACATCATCAGGTTTCACGTGCGTATTCGAGAGTATTTGATGAAGCCTCGGTGTTATTCGAGCGACATCTTCAAGGCGTAGCCCGTCAAAATGGACATTCTGACTTCGAAGGAATGGAATTCCAGTATCTTGATATACGGTTGCTCCACCACGAGGGGTAACACCGCTACCGAACTTCGTTGCCAGATAACGTAGCGCAACCACCTCCCAATGCGCCGGCATATCGCCGAGCCACTCGACCCCGGAGGGCTTCAGGCGAACATTTGGGTCGAGGCCCCGGGTTACCGCACGTTGGATGACAGCTTGTCGCTGTTTCTCCAGCAGGTTGATGAGCCGATCTTTGGCGCTGATGTAGCGGTCGATGAGTTCGGTTGCGTGGTTGAGATAGCGGACAATGGCGGTTTGTTCGGGGAAAGGTGGGAATGGAACTATCTGCGAGGCGAAGACATTGAAACGGAAGTCAGTAGACCGCTCTCTTATACCTTTAGCATGGGCCAGTATCCACTCGCTTCTGGCCATCTCGCGGACGCAAAATGCATAGTAGTAGGGATTCACGCATTCATTTCGTGGTGTGCAGACAGAATAGACGGAAGTACCTTTGCCATCTGAGTCAGATACTCCAACAGCACCAGCGAACGCATCCATGGTATGGATTACAAGGTCACCTTGAAAAATACCTTGATATCCGATCTCTTTGAGTGACTCGGTGTAGCCACGAACTCGGCGATTCTTTCGGAGCGTGACGACTCCATCTCGAAAGCATGTGACTACATCGTCACCTGCTTTGACAGACCGCTCCATTTTACGGAACAGCCATTTCGCCCGGCTTGTCTCCCAGTGCGCCGGCATGTCTCTCAGCCATCCAACGCCGGAAGTTTTGTAGGCAGGGTAGGGTGTCAGCTTCAACGCTTTCAAGCTCGCATGAATGATTGGGATAACTCAATCAACTCGGAAAGACGGGTAATAAAATCTTTTGAAAAATAACGAATGTTGGCACCGGGTTCATAATATCTGCTAATGACAGTGTTCAGCCCTTCTATTCTCTTTATACCTGATTTCTGGGTTCGCTCAGACAGATATGGCGTATGGGGTGTTTCCTGCCCTTTCTTTAAGTCTTGGTATAAACGTTCAAATTCATCTACGGCTGTACTGTGTTCTTCGAGTTTGGTCCTATCTGTAAGATATAAATTGATTTCTAATTCATCGAAAATGTTTCCTAACTCACGATCCCGGCTTTCAGGAGGAACTACTTCATCGATATAGTTCATCACCTCACTGCCTGTCCGGCCACCACGGATGTATTCCTCATAAAGAGTTTTGTTCTTCAATCGCAAGAGTATCAACAAGGGGAGAAGTGGCTGAAACAAATAATTGTTTTCCGCAGAGTTTTTTCCCATAAAAACAATCAGTCGTGTACAGTAATCAATATCTCGGAGTGATAAACCGAAATAACCACATAACGCTTGGAAGAACCTGCAGAACTGCTCAAAGCCACTGTAATAAGCTGTGTTTCCCGTGCTTTCGCTCAGCTTGGTAAAGAACTGTTCCAGTTGGTATCGTCCAATCAGATGTTTGCAAAAGACTTTTGAATCTATGTCCGGCAACAAAAACTCCATCTCAAAGAAACGTCGAAGGTAAGTGTCGGCGTCGATTTCTCCATAGACTGACCGGATAGACGAACACAACTCGTCACGGTTGATGCCGAATACAAAAACCATATCAGGAATATCAAAGATATGTTTGACACGTTCAAGCAATTCGATAGCGAAGGTCGGGCGGCACCTGTCCAGTTCATCAATTATGAAAACCAGGGGATGGCCGGTGTCTGCTTTTACCTTTCCCGATAATTTTTGCAATGCTGTTTTGAGTTCATTCTTTTTCTCCACTTGTCGTGAATACTCGGCCAGAGTCTTTTCTGCGAATTGTTCCAGAATTACGTCGGGGTTCATACCACTGACATTACGACCGGCACTCAGAGCGCCTTGAATAAGGAGAGGTTTTGCGGCTTTCCTGATTTTGTCTGCTAATCTTTTAATCCCTTTTCGTTTCAAAAAATGAGACAGTTGACCGATGATCGCAACGAATGGATCATCGCAGAAATCATCCTCCCATGCGTTGAAATAGATAGCCTGAAAACCGTCTTTGTCCAACTGCTTTTGCCATCGTTTAAGCAGGAACGTCTTGCCCGTCCCCCAATGTCCATGCAGGCTGATAACGAATGGATCAGATTGTCCGCTGATGAGTTTCGTCAGTTTTTCAGCGACATCAGATCGTTTCAATGCGTCATCGGCCCATGGGTTATCTTCCTGAATTTCCGGTTCGGACAATTTCAGCAGTAATGTTTCTTTCAGGTCTAGGGTTTCGGGTAGGTGGCCGTTCATTTATTTTGTTTCATTTTGTCCTGAATTCCTTGCTCTCACTATATTTCGATAACATGCTGTCGCAACTTATCCGGATTCCAGATTTGTTCGGCAAGCTCCCGATAGAGCGCCTGCCTGGCATCCATATCAGTTTTTTTGAACTCGGCGTGTGGCCTAAAGGCTAATCCCGTCTCGTTTATAAAGCGTTGGAAACCGGGATCATTTTTGTAAGCATTTTCATGTAGACTCTGGGCAAGTAGATTCTGGCCGAAGTAATACTCACGTTTGTCTTCGTAGGGTTTGTCACCGTAACTGGCGTTGAAGCTCTTGGGAAGCAGCAGCAGTCCTCCAACGCGATTACGATACTCGGTGAAGTCGGCTGGGTGGTCGAACTCATCCTCATGGCGTTCCGGGTGGTCAGCCCAGATATGCTCTACTTCATAGCCATTCTTACCGCGTTGCATGTACTCTTGATAACGTGATGTTCGACCTGCACGTGTCTCCACGAAGTCCGTTATGCGTGCCAGAAGCCGATGAATCTGGGGCGTGTTCATGCCGGTGCGGCTGAAGCGATCATTGGAGGCAAAAGATTCTTCCTCAGCTTCAAGGCGATCAGTGAGTATCTCTGCCAGTTCGTTAGCGGACTTGCCTCTAATGCTAAGAATTACCAATTGGAACATGTTGTACTGCATTGTTGAATAACTGGTTGATTTCCAGTTCCAGATGCGGCGGGCGATAAGGATATCAAGATATGTGGCGACGATGCGTAGCTTGCACAATATTTCCGTCTCGCTGTCAGTCCGCGCCAGCGGGGCTAGCAAAACCGGATATTGAAGTGTGAAGTTGTTCCGTGCATTGTAATAAACTTCCTCAAGGCCTTTTGTCAGTGTCTCCGTAGCCAGTCGAACACGCTTATACCATTTTCCATAGAAAGCGAAATTCTCCTCAATGAAGCTTACAAAGTCAGGACTGGCACGAAGTTCCAACTCTTCTTCGCGGTCGCGGACCCAGCGGTGGAACTCAGTTCCAATCAGGTCAAAGTCACGGGGTTCAGCACCTCGTTTGCGTTCGCGGATAGTCTGTGCATGCTGACTACGTAGCCATGCCTTGATGGCATCCGCATCTTCTTCCTTGCCAATGCCCAACAGGGCAGCTACGAGGTCGCGCCAAGTGCGGCTGGCATCATTGCGTCGGTCAGTATCAGTAATATTGGCGAGAAGGTAGCCTTTGAGCATATCCGTAGGCGTCAGCGAAAGCCCGCGGTCGTTCATTGTTTCGAAAATAGTATACGCATCAGCGTCAGACTGGGCCGTAATCTCAACTAGGTGGACGTTTTCTATCAACCAGTCTGCGAAGTACGGTAAGGCGTGAACGGGAAGCTGATCCGGGAAGTGATTTTCAATGTCTTCGTAGCGGTTCAGAATATTGATGACCGATTCAGGCTGGTTGTTTTCCTCGAAAGACTGCCCGGTGAAGAGGGCGTCCATACAGGCAGTGCGATCTTCCACATCAAGGTTGAAGGATCGCCTGCCGACCTTGTAAGAGAAAATAAGATTCGCTATTTCCTTTTTTTGTTCTTCCTCTTCAAGCCTGTGATGGATATGGATGAGTAGTAAAGTCAAAGAAGTCAGGCGCTGCTGACCGTCGATTATAAACTTTCGACCCTCCTTGTCACTGATGATGATAGAACCGAGGAAGTAGTGACCATAGTTCTCAACTGCGCTACGTTCGTTGTCTTCCTCGTAGTTATCCAAAAATTTGTCACTGAGGTCGTCGAGGAGCTCACTGACCTGCTTCTTTCCCCATCGGTATTCCCTTTGATAGTAATCGATTGCAAATTTTGCTCCTCCAAGCAAGGAGCGTATGCTCTTGGCGTCACCAAGGATTTTTCTCATTACACCTTCTGCCTGCTGATATTGGATGTTATCGGGATTACTACGGATTTCTCTTATTCTGCCTTTTGCTATATTGCGTTGTCTAGTAATAGTAATCCCCGGGTAAATACTGGAATATCCGCCAGGATATTCTCCTGCAGCTCCTGTTTTTATGGGTTCCTACTGAGCATTGAAAAGTAAATTACTTTGGGTTGTAGGGGTTGGAGGCATGGAAGCGCTGGACTGAAAAACAGCGTTGAGATCGTCCGCATCTGCCGGATTCGGCCATGGCGTAGCGCCCAGGTTTTTCAGCGCTTCAAGACTTTCGGAGGACCCACCGGTCGAACGCACATAAACGGGTATCAGGCGCAGTTTTTCCAATTGCTCTGTCGCACCGGCCCAGGTGCCGCCTTTGTTCAGGTCTGCGTTTACCACCAGGGCCACGTCCGCCAGAGCATAGATCAACTTATTGCGCTGCATTGCATGGCCTGCATTGAATCCGGCGTTCGGGTCGTAGGGTGAGAGCAGTACGAGTTGTCCTTCCAGCAGGCGGTTTCGGTTCTCACGCTTCATCACCGTTTTTTCGAGGCTGTCTGCCAGTACGCCGGCAACTCTACCACCCGCTTCTAGCGCGCCGGACATTGCCGCTTGATCAATACCCCTGGCAGCGCCGGAGACTACGGTTTGTTGAGCTTTTACCGCCAAACGGCCAATCGTCTGGGTATACTCAAGCAGTGCGTCATTCGCGTTACGTGATCCAACCACCGCCAACCCGCCACTATTAAGGATAGCCCGGTTCCCGCAACCATACAGCAAGGCTGGCGAGTTCTTCTTAAGCCGCGTTTTAAGCCTTTGTGGATAGCAGTCATCGGTGCGACTCACCACCCAGATTGCCCTTGTGTGCCAGTGTTCGACCGCCTGACTCAACAGAAAACCTCGATCCAGCAGACGCTTGAGCCGGTCCTTGTCAGGTATATGGCGGCAATCTGTGATGATTCGATCTGCATCAGGCCCGAGTAGATCGGCGGGTTGATTTTCCCTGTTTCGGAGATAGTCAGCGAGTTTCTTGTATTCCCCCGGCTTAAGCAGGTCTCCTGCTTCTTGGCCTTTGCTGCGCCCAATGATCAGGGGTGCCGTCAACATCAGAGTTGCTTTGGTGTTCAGAGAAAGTGTCTCATTCATCGTCAGCTTCACAGGCCGTACAATTCATCCATTTGCGCTGAAAATCGTGTCTTCCCACCATGGCTGGGATGTCTTACTTGGATGATGCGATGCTGATCACTTAAACGACGCGCTGATTGCGCCGCATCGTTTCCTATGGCAACCAGCCGACAGGGCTTCAAAAGCAGGATAAGTTCAGAGAGAAATTCTTCCCCGGCCCTGCGTTCGCGAGCATTATGGGAACGATTACTGAACGGATTGCCGGGTTCGTGGGGATGTAACGGGAAGACGTTCCAGAGAAAAACAGGCACCTTAATCTGTGAGAGAACACGCCAGACGACAGCAGCAGTTTGTTCAGCGATTTCTTTGCCCTTCGTTGGCCGTTCAATCGACAACTTCCAACGTTCGGCATGAGTCTGAACGTGCACGTCATCCGTTAATGCAAGTCCAGTCCGTCTGCCGCCGCGATAACCAAGATCGCGTCCAATCCACAAAGAATCAATTTCCTGCCCTGTTGCCGCCTCAAGCATAGACTGCAAGGTCTGTGACCGGCGGCGCGGCGCGTCATCCAAGTCATGGACAACGCATCGGTCGAAATACGGGTTAAACGTATTCTCGAAATTCAGGCCGGTTAATTCTTTCACAAATTGCGTTGGAGTCATGTTCTTGAAGAATTGTGCCGTCCTTATTTATTACGCTTCCCAGAAATTCATATCCTGCCAGGTCTCAGGAAATCCCATAGGAGCGGTGGGGACATGCTTGTGTTTGTTCAGGAGATCCAGCAGTCTATGTTTCCACTGGTCGTCACGATTGACGATAGCAGTCACGTAAGCGACCATTGCCAAAGAATTGTATAGTTGGCGACGTGCTTCCATATTGAAGACTGTCCTCAATATTGCTGGTTTTTTGCGCGGCAGTTTAAATGTAATGGTGAAATGCCGGTTCCACAGGCGGTTGTGATGAGCACAGATATTTCGGATCAAGCTGAGATGGTGAATGAAGGATGCGAACACACCCTCGTCCATCTTATAACTATCAGCAATCTTCTGTCGGAGCGATTTGCTCCTGAGGTTTCTGTACCACTTGGAAAGCTGTCCTAGCGGCATGATTTCGACCACAGCCCAGGCAGGCGGGAGGGGTTCGTCATAGTTTTTGATGAAGTGTTTGATAAAAGTTTCCCGGCTACGCTCTACCTCCGTCATGAGGCTATCCAAACAACTGTCATAGTTTTGCTGTTTGTAAAAAAGACCGCGGTTCAAATGGGCATGAGCCCCGTATTCATGTGAGAGATGGTACGCCCATTGGGACCGCATTGAAACTTCTATACATTCAACTGCGTCCAAGAGCAGTAACCTCAGTTCCCTGTCGAAAACATAGAGATCTACTACTCGTTCAAAGGTTGTTCCCTTACGGAAATGATGCTTCTTGTCGTCGGGTGGACCGGCCTCGAATGGTATCCAGTATCCGCGCAGGCGATAATAGTTAAGGTGTTGGAGACGATTGTGTGCGTAGTCACGGTCCGAGACTTCCATGCCACGCCGAACAAGCCGATTGATCTGCTGATCAATCGTCTCAGGGGGCTTATCAAAACGCATTTTCCATACCCCTTAAATAAGTAACCTCCCTTGGTGCGCCGATCTTACGAGAGGCGTGGGAGGTATTGTTAATTGATATTATAGACCATATTGTCCTGAATACAACCTGAATGTCACAATTTTTCCAGGATGCGGCAGGAAGTACCAAACAACACGACTTTTCTGTTCCTTCGTTGTCTTGTTAAACGCACACTTTAACAACAATATCCCCGCTCTACCCGCCGATGATCTCACTGAGCAACCCTTCCGTCTCCTTCTCAAGCGCCAGGATGTCAGTACGGATTTCTTCCAGGGAGCGCATGGGTTGGGGTTTATAGAAGTGACGGGTGAAGCTGATTTCATAACCGACCTTAACGCTTTCACGGGTATACCAGGCGTCAGGGGCATACGGCAGCACTTCGCGTTTGAGGAATGCCTCAATGCCGCCTTCCTCCAGTAATGAAACCTGTTCTGTGTCGCGCAGGTTGGTATCCGGTTCATACTCGACGACGGTGGGTTTACCGGCAAGGACAACTTCAAAAAGGCCGATCATCGGATCAGGTCGCGTCCCTTTTTTGTGAACTTTTCTGATAACAGGCGGGGCGTTTTCGTCAATCTGGTGGGTTTCCTTGAGGCTCTTAATCTCGGCGGGCTTCCAGACACGTTCAGAATCAACGCCTTTTAACCGCAACGGCCGTTCGACCGTTATTTTCCGGTAACCGAAAGCGGCATTGTCGAAAATCTTTGAGTGCTCTGTTTCCTCGAAGACCAGGAACGTGTCGCAGATGCGCCGGATATCCTCGTCAGACAATTCGCAGTTTTTCTTGCCCAGGTTCTTGCGTAGCGGGCGCTGCCATGAGGTGGCATCTATGAGTTGTACCTTGCCCTGGCGATGCGCGGGCTTGCGGTTTGTCAGCAACCAGATATAAGTGGCGATGCCCGTGTTGTAAAACATATTGAGGGGCAGCGCGACAATGGCTTCAAGCCAGTCGTTTTCGATGATCAGGCGGCGGATGTTGCTCTCACCCTGTCCGGCGTCCCCCGTGAACAGCGAACTGCCGTTGTGGACCTCGGCAATGCGGCTGCCCAGTCTGGTATTCTGCTTCATCTTGCTCACCATATTGGCAAGGAACAGCATCTGCCCGTCACTGGAGCGGGTGACCAGGCTCAGTGGTACAGGGGCGCCTGTTCGATCAGAACCGTTGGTATGTTCAATGTTGAAGCGTGAGTCTGTCAGGCCTTTTTTGCCGCCCATACGTTCCATGTCGCTCTTCCAGTTTTTGCCGTAAGGTGGATTGGACAGCATGAAATCGAACTCGTGGGAAGGGAAGGCATCATTGGACAGGGTTGAATGCTCGGGGCCGCCGATGACGTTATCCGCCGCTTCTCCTTTTCCTTTGAGCAACAGGTCGGCCTTGCAGATAGCATAGGTTTCGGCATTGATTTCCTGGCCGTAAAGATGGGTGGATACCTGTTTGTCGTGTTCATCGGCCAATTCCTGCAGCGTTTCCTCGGCTACCGTCAACATGCCGCCTGTTCCGCAAGCGCCGTCGTAGAGCAGGTAAGTGCCGGATTCGATTGCTTCGGCTACCGGCAGGAATATTAACCGCGCCATGAGTTTGACCGCGTCGCGGGGAGTCCAGTGCTCACCGGCTTCCTCATTGTTCTCTTCGTTGAAGCGCCGGACCAGTTCTTCGAAGATTGTGCCCATGGCGTGGTTATCCAGGCCAGGATGCCTGATTGAACCGTCACGGTTTTTAACCGGATCAGGACTCAAGTTGATATCGGTTGAAGTAAACCTTTCTACCAGGGTTCCCAGCGCGTCAGCTTTGGACAGGCGCGGCACCTGGTTGCGAAATTCGAAGTTATCGATGATGTCCTGCACGTTAGGCGAAAAACCATCCAGGTAAGCCTCGAAATCAGCCTTGAGCTGCTGTTGGGTTGTACGCGTCTTCAAGTCGCGCATCGTAAACTTTGATGTGTTGTAGAAAGCCTGACCCGATGCCTCGCGCAATGCCAGATCCTGCTCAACGATACCGGCTCCATCAAGGTGCGTCTTCATATCGAGTACGGCTTTTTTAGTCGGTTCTATCACCGCATCCAGGCGCCGCAGGACGGTCATCGGCAAAATCACGTCCCGGTACTTGCCGCGTACGTAGAGGTCTCGCAATACGTCGTCAGCGATGCCCCAGATGAAGTTTGTTATCCAGTGGAGGTCGGAATGGTTCATTTGTCCTGCCATTATTGTAAATGCGGCAAACCGTACTCAAATATGTTGACCCATTCAGGTGCAGCAAGTACCTTTGATTATCAATTCGTGGTTTACGTGAGGCATTGTGCTCATGAGATGTAAGAATATCCTAACGGGCGCCGTCTGTCTTTCCCTGGCCGGTATCGTCACGTTTCTGCTGACAGGCGTCCTTACGGCCCGGACACAGGAGGCTCCCCTCCACTCGATCTATGAAGATGGGCGGCAGCGACCT
The DNA here is from genome assembly GCA_965204045.1 of Gammaproteobacteria bacterium. GTDB lineage: Bacteria > Pseudomonadota > Gammaproteobacteria > Eutrophobiales > Eutrophobiaceae > JAAXHV01. The sequence goes on along the minus strand of CBDBDW010000002.1, from coordinate 111,927 downwards.
CCCAATGTCGTTCTGATCCTGCTGGACTGGGGCAGGCGCGACGCGCTAGGCGTCTACTCCGACAAAGACGTTTCAACGCCCAATATGGACAGGTTGGCCGAACGCGGTGTGCGCTTCGATAATGCCTATTCGCCGGCTACCCTGTGCAGTCCGGCGCGGGCCTCGATTATGACCGGCCTCTACCCCCATGCCCACGGGGTGCGCAAGACCATGTACGAGCCCGGCATTACCGGAAACCTGCCCACCATGTACCACGACCCGATTGCCGATCCGTTTGCCGACGAGCGTTTCAACCTCGCGATCAATTTCGTGAAATACATCACCAATTCGGGATACGCCACCGCACATATCGGCAAGTGGCACCTGGGCGCGGGCAACCCCGGGTTTTTCGACCTGTTCAAGTCATATAATTCGCTCATGCCGCACTGGGTCGGCGAACCGGACCGGTCCGCTTACCGGGAGGATATTCAAACCGCTGAAGGCATCCGTTTCATCCAGGAAAATGCCGACCGGCCGTTTTTCCTCTACCAGTCCTATTACACGCCGCATGCCCCGTTCCAGCCGCCGCGTAAATATGCCGAAATGTACCGGGACAGGGAGATCGACCACAGGAATTACTATGCGTCCGTGACGAGCCTGGATCATAACGTGGGGCGAATTGTGCGAACCCTGGAAGAACGGGGCTTGCTGGATAACACCTTGATTATCCTTTCCACCGACCATGGGGGTTCATTTCAGGAACGGCCAGGTTCCTACCGGGGCATGGGAATCGCCTACGACGAGGCCGCAAGAATACCCATGATCATGCATTGGCCCGGTCGTCTGCCGCAGGGCGTGACCTGGAACTCCGGCGTCAACCTGGTGGATCTTGCGCCGACCATACTTGGCGCCGCCGGCATCAATACGAAAAGCCGCATCATGGAGATCATCACCGGGCGCGAGGGTTCGCCATTTCACGGCAGGAACCTCATTGCCGAGGTGACAGCAGGCGAGGACAACTGGCCGACCCCGGTATTCATGCAGAACGTCCCGGAGGCCGCCATCGAGAACTCCTGGTACGACGAGCGCGCAATGCGTTCGGAGCGCTGGAAACTGATATTGCGTGATTTCACGGCGGATCCCAGGGCGCGCAGCAATGCCCTGTTCGATATGGTCAATGATCCGGGGGAAACCGCGAACCTTTACTATGAGGCCGATTACCGGGAACAACTCAGGCAGCAACTCAACCTGATGCTGGAATACGCAACTGATTTGCGGGATGAACTGGCGATCAAGCTGGCAGCCGGGGAACTTGCGATCATTGGCGATCCTGATTACGAATTCAAACTCTATTGATCGGCGCGAACGTATTTCGTCGCCCACAGGATGAGAAAAATTACCACGACGGCCCCGGCAATATTAAGAATGGTTAGTGGTAACTACTCACCCCCACTCGTCCTTCCTGCACTTCTCCTCGTTCGTCATTCCCGCGCGCCCCCGTCATTCCCGCGCAGGCGGGAATCCAGTGAAAAAAACGCCCCGAAGGGACACGTTATAAGGTGTCGCAAGCGACCCGTTTAACAGACTGGATTCCGGCCTTCGCCGGAATGACGAAGGGAGCGCGGGACGAACAGGGGGGTGAGTAGTTACGGTTAGTGCTTCAAACCCTGCCGCCTCGATAAGCGCCCCTCCGAGATAAGGACCCGCGCCGAGACTTAACGAAAAAGCGCCGCCCGTGGCGGCCGCCCAGCGCCCGAGCGAGTCGAGCAGGGCTGCTGTCGTGAGCAGGAACGTCAGTAAAAAAACCAGAGTAATACCTTCGAGCAACGCCCCTGCAATATATACCGGCAATACTTCGATATTCGATCTGAGTACCTTCACGGGGATACTTATCGATGTGCCCAACCCGCCGCGCTGGTTCGGCGGATCTGTCCGTTATAATTGGGGTGGTTGAACAAAATCAGGTTAACCAGGACTACCAATCGTTTATCGATATAACCCGGAAGCGGCGCAGTATGCGCCGCTTTGAGAATGCGCGATCCATCTTCCCGCAAGGCGCTGGAGCGTATAGCCGCTGATATCAGCGAGGACATGGAAGTTGAGCATCGTACCTGCTCTGGATTTTTTGATGCCTATCAATAAATCTTGCAAGATTTTTTGACACCTGTATAAAAATCTGGAATTATTCGAGGTGTGAAACGCTATCTTGAATCCCAGGTACGCCAGGACCTGAAACGGAAAATGGTATTTGTCGGCGGCCCGCGCCAGGTTGGGAAGACGACACTTGCCCGCCAGATTCTTGGAAAGTCCGGGGCGGGTTACCTGAACTGGGACGTTCCCGCTCAGCGTGACCTTATATTGCGGCAGACGTTCCCCAAATCCGGACTCTGGGTCTTTGATGAAATCCACAAGTACCGGCGCTGGCGCAACTATTTGAAAGGGATATACGATGCTCGTGAAGCAGGCCAGCAGATGCTCATCACCGGTAGCGCACGGCTCGATTACTATCGCTTCGGCGGCGACTCCCTGCAGGGGCGATACCACTACCTGCGGCTTCATCCGTTGAGCGTCGCCGAGCTCAAGCTCACCTCAGCCGCGGATTTTGCATCATTGCTTTCCCTGGGCGGCTTCCCGGAACCGTTTCTCGGCGGATCGGAAACAGAGGCGCGGCGCTGGTCCAACGAATACCGCAGCCGCCTGGTGCGCGAAGATCTCACGGGTCTGGAACAGGTACAGGACTTGGGCAGCATTGAGTTGCTGATGACCCGGTTACCGGACCTCACCGGCAGCCCGCTCTCGGTCAACGGCGTCGCCGAACAAATGCGCATCAGCCACAGGACGATCAGCAAATGGCTTGACATCCTGGAAAGGCTGTATGCCATCTTCTTCGTGTTGCCGTTCGGTTCCCCGAAGATCAAGGCGGTGAAAAAGGCCCGTAAGCATTATCATTTTGACTGGTCCTTAATCCCGGATGCCGCATTCCGGTTTGAAAATCTCGTTGCGTCCCACCTGTTGAAGTGGGTGCATTTCCGTGCAGACACGGAAGGTTTTACGACCGAGTTGCGCTATTTTCGTGACATTGAAGGACGGGAAGTCGATTTCGTGGTGGTTGAGAACGGCAGGCCGACGTTGCTGGTAGAATGCAAATCCTCAGATCGTGACGTCAGTACGCCGCTCAGGTACCTGAAACAGCGGTTCCCTGAAACGGACGCCTGGCAGGTATCGGCGCACGGGGAGAAGGACTACGTGACGCGGGAAGGCATTCGCGTAGCGCCGGCGCTTGCCCTGCTCACAACATTGAAATAATGACAATGACCGAAAAAAACCTGAAAAACCCTGAGTACGAGACATTCATCGATATCATCCGGAAACGGCGCAGCGTGCGCCGCTTCGAGAAGGGGCGATCCATCTCGCGGGAGGTGCTTGAGTGTATTGCCGAGGCCGGGCGTTGGGCGCCCAGCGGCGCAAACGTGCAGCCCTGGGACTTTATTGTCGTGGAAGAACCGGAGATGCGGGATCGGGTTGTGGAGGTATTTCTACGGCAGGCTGACCGGTTGAAGAAATACGCGAAAGGGTTTCCGTCCGTATACAAGAGTTACCTCAACAACACGGTAGCCATCTTCATCGTACTGGGAGACCGGCGCTGGAATATCAATTTCCCCCATGGCGTGACACCGGAAACCGAAGCGGATTACCAGCAGAATAACGAGAATATCTTTTACTGCTCCATCGGCGCCGCAATACAGAATATACAACTGGCGGTCACTGCGAACGGACTGACCTCTGCGTGGCTGTCCGGCGGCGGTGAGCAACAGACCAACGATGAGTTGAGTGAATTATTGGGATATCCCCCGTTCCTGAGGGCCTACGGCACCATTCCCATCGGTTTCCCGGCAAAAGACGTTTCTTCCAGGTACCGCCGTCCCCTGCAGCAGGTGGTCCACTGGAACCGTTATGAAGCGGAAAAGTTCAGGAAAGATGAGCAGGTGCAATTTTATCATGACAGCCTGCGTCCGTTTGCCATGTACAGGAACACAAGCGACCTGAGCGACTGGGAGGATTTCGAGGAACGGCTGGGTGAATGGAAGCAGGCGTTCACCACGGAGTGCACCAACCCCGAGGGCAAGCTGCCGTAACAGGGTACGGGGACAGACCCCCGCTTACAACATGCGAGGGCATGCTTAAAATCTGTCCCCTTTTATTGCTTTGACCTGATACTACGATAAGATAGACATCCTTGTGTGCTGCGGATGTTTAATTCTTGCGTAATTCCAAAAACACGATCAAACGCATACTCATTGCCAACCGCGGCGAGATTGCCATTCGGGTCGTGCGCGCCGCGAAGGAGATGGGTATCGGCACGGTCGGTATTTTCTCGGAGGAAGACCGCCTTGCCCTGCACCGGTTCAAGCCTGACCAGTCATACCAGGTCGGCGCAGGCGTCGGGCCCGTCGAAGCATACCTGGACGGCGCGGATATTCTGCGCGTTGCTATCGAGTCCGAGTGCGATGCGCTGCATCCGGGCTATGGCTTTTTATCGGAGAATGCCGGTTTTGCCGAACAGTGTGAACGGCAGGGTATCAGCTTTATCGGCCCCAACGCGGCCGTGTTGCGGGACCTGGGCAATAAGGTCAAGGCGCGTGAATTGGCCGTCAAGGCAGGAATTCCCGTGATGCCGGCATCCGGGCCGTTAACTGCGGACCACCGGGAAACGGAAAAGATTGCCGGGGCAATCGGATACCCCTTGATGCTGAAGGCCAGTTGGGGCGGCGGCGGTCGGGGCATGAGGGTTATCAGGGATGCCGGGGGGATGCACGATACGGTAAAACGGGCGCGCGAGGAGGCCAGGACCTCTTTCGGCAGTGATGAAGTATTTTTCGAAAAGCTGGTCGAAGATGCGATGCATATCGAGGTGCAAATCCTCGCTGACCATCACGGCAATGTAGTCCATTTATATGAGCGTGACTGTTCGTTGCAACGCCGGCATCAAAAAGTTATTGAGCGAGCGCCGGCCATCTACCTGCCGAATAAAGTACGTGAAGAAATCTGCCGGGCGGCAGTCAAACTGGCCCGCAGGGCCGGCCTGGATAATGCGGCCACTGTCGAGTTTCTCTACAACAAGACAGATAAGTCATTCTATTTTATCGAGGTCAACCCGAGAATCCAGGTTGAGCACACGGTTACCGAGGAGATAACGGGCATCGATATCGTCAAGGCGCAAATCAGGATCGCGGAAGGCGAAAAGATCGGCAAATCCGGTTCGATAGTCCCGGCGCAATCCGCCATTCGCGTCTCCGGAACCGCTATTCAATGCCGGGTTACCGCCGAAGACCCTAACAACAACTTTATCCCGGATTACGGCAATATCATCGCCTACCGGAGTCCTTCAGGGCCGGGAATCCGTCTCGACGGCGGTACCGCATATAACGGCGCCTGGATCTCCCGCGCCTATGACAGCCTGCTGGTCAAGGTCACCGCGCGGGGCAGCGACGGTGAGGACAGCATCAACCGCATGAGGCGGGCGCTGATGGAATTCCGGGTGCGCGGCGTGGCTACCAACCTGCCGTTTTTATTACAACTGTTGACCCACCCGAAATTTCAATCCGGTGATTACAACACGCGTTTCATCGACGAGACTCCGGAACTGTTCGAAACCGGCGGCGGTCACGGCCAGGTTGAACGCCTGCTCAGGTTTATTGCCGATGTCATTGTAAACGGTAACCGGGATGTGAAGGACCGACCGCTTCCGCTTTCCTTGCGTGAACCCGCAGCGCCTGTGGCCGTCGGGGAACTGCCGGCGAACGGGCCGAAGGCTATCTTCGATGAAACCGGGGCAAGAGGACTGGTGAACTGGATCAGGGAACAGAACAAGCCTCTTGTCACCGACACTACATTTCGCGATGCGCACCAGTCGTTGCTGGCAACCCGGCTCAGGACAAAAGACCTGATCGCGATCGCTCCTTACTACGCGCACAACATGTCGGACCTGTTTTCCGTCGAGTCCTGGGGCGGCGCCACCTTCGACGTGGCGCTGCGCTTTCTACATGAAGACCCGTGGCAGAGATTGTTTGACCTCAGCGCCGCCATGCCCAACATCATGCAACAGATGCTGCTGCGGGCATCAAATGCAGTCGGTTACAAGAGTTACCCGGATAACGTGGTCAGGTTTTTCATCCGCCAGGCCGCCGATGCGGGTATTGACGTATTCAGGATATTCGACAGCCTCAACTGGCCGGAAAACATGCAGGTAGCCATTGATGCAGTAGGGGAGACCGGAAAAATTATTGAAGCTGCGATCTGCTATACCGGAGATATCCAGAACCCTGCGAAGCAAAAGTACAACCTGGACTATTACCTGGACCTGGCGTGTCAATACCGGGATATGGGTACTCATATACTGGGCATAAAAGACATGGCGGGTTTGCTGAAACCGGGCGCCGCGCGTTTGTTGATTGCAGCATTGAAGCAGGAGATCGACCTGCCGGTCCATTTGCATACCCACGATACCAGCGGCATTTCCGCAGCGACCGTGCTGGCCGCGGTGGAAGCGGGCGCGGATATTGTTGATGCCGCCATCGACGGCATGAGCGGTCTCACGTCACAACCGAATATGGGCGCAATTGCGGCATCCCTGGAGCACACCGATAAGAGTACCAATCTTAATGCAGAGGCCATCCGGGTTATCAGCGGTTACTGGGAAGAGGTGAGAGAACAGTACACCGCTTTCGAGCCCCCCATCCGTTCGGGCGCCTCGGAGGTCTATGTCCATGAAATGCCTGGCGGCCAGTATACCAACCTGAGAGAACAGGCGCGTTCACTCGGAATCGACAGGCGCTGGCCTGAAATTGCCCGGGCATATACGGACGCGAATGAATTGTTCGGAGACATCGTCAAGGTAACGCCGACCTCCAAGGTGGTGGGCGATATGGCCCTGGCAATGGTGACGGCCGGTCTGACGAAACAGGATGTTCTTGATCCCGGGAAGGAAATTGCATTCCCGGAATCGGTGGTCCAGTTTTTCCACGGAGAAATGGGTCAGCCTGCCGGGGGGTTTCCGTCTGCGCTGCAGGCCAAGGTATTGAACGGGAAGACACCCTTGCAGGTCCGCCCCGGCGAAGCGCTGTCTTCCATCGACCTTGAACAGACCAGGGAAACCCTTTCAGCGCAACTCAAGGAGGATGTCTCCGATTTCGATCTGGCCTCCTACCTGATGTACCCGAGTGTTTTCACGGACTATGCTGAAATGGAACGCAAGTACGGCGATGTCAGTATTTTGCCGACCCACATTTTTTTCTACGGCCTGCAAAGCGGAGAGGAAACCGTTTTATCCTTTGAGGATAACCGGCAGGCGATCGTGCATTACCTGGCAACATCGGAGCCTGATGAAGAAGGCATGCGCCGGGTATTTTTTGAGCTGAACGGCCAGCCGCAGACGGTCATTGTCAGGGACAATAACCTGAGCTACGAGGTTCACCAGAATGAAAAAGCCGACCCCGCCGATCCTGCCCACCTGGCAGCGCCCATGCCCGGATTGGTTGTTGCCGTGGAAGTATCAACCGGAGAACGCATCAGGCAGGGCGACACGGTGGTGGCGCTGGAGGCTATGAAAATGCAATCCGCTATTCCGGCAGAGAAAAGCGGTATCATCAAACGGGTCGTCGTCAGTCCCGACCACGTGGTTGACACCGGCGACCTGCTGGTGGTGATTGAGTAATCCGGTTATTCTGCTTCAGCCATCAATCAAACAGGGGGTTGCGAGTCGCCAGTGACGGGAAGCGACTGAAGTCCCTGTCCGCTGTCAGGAACTCCCGGACACCGTGAGAAAGGCAAATGGCCGCTATACGCGCGTCATGTATTTCAGGACCGCAAACCCTCCCGTCTGCCAACCGCCCCCTCATAGACGCTATGCCGGATAACTGCCCATGGCTTGTTTCTGAACTCAGCCTGTAACCCGTTACCTGTTACGCTCTTATCAACAAGTTGGAATGTCTGAACCTGTTGCGCCTCTTGTAGAGCATGACGGATACCCTGTTCAACAATCTCGCGAAAAGTAGTGCCGCGCTTCGCAGCGAGGGCCTTGGCCTCCAGCACCAGAGCATCTGATATCTCGATTGTTGTTTTCATACGGCTAACCCATATTATGAAATACGGGTAACCATATCCACTAAAGGCTGCCTTGTCGAGGATCAGGACATTTACTTGACGACAGTCCAAATACCCATATAATAGACCACCACTAGTTACAGGAGGTATAAACATTGCATGAAGCTGACATCTCTGCATCAAAGAACCGATATTACCGCTGTATTTTATGCCGAGTTCGGTTTACCTTCTTATCCCGGTTTTTTTGATTTAGATCAAAATGAAGTTTTCCATTAAAAATAAAAACATAGCGGTCGTCTACTCCGTAAAGATTCAAAATGAGTGATAAATCTGCAATCGAGTGGACCGACGCGACTTGGAATCCGGTAACTGGCTGTACCAAGATCACGCGAGGCTGCGATAATTGCTACGCTGAACGCTTTGCTGAGAGATTTCGGGGCATTCCAGATCATCCGTTCGAAAATGGATTTGATCTTACCCTTCGCCCGGAACGGCTATCCCAACCATTATCATGGAAGCGTCCGCGGATGATTTTCGTGAACTCTATGAGTGATCTCTTCCATAAAAACGTCCCCACCGACTTTATTGACCGTGTGTTCGACACCATGGAGACAGCCGATTGGCATATTTACCAGATTCTTACAAAAAGAAGTTCTCTTATGAAGAATTATCTGGACTACAGGTATGGACGTCACCTTACACCACAACATATATGGTGCGGCGTATCCGTTGAGGACAATACCGCAACTCCCAGGATTCGTCACCTCCAGAAAGCGCCAATATCAGTTCGCTTTCTTTCCATTGAACCGCTTCTCGGGCCGATAGAAAACATAGACCTTGAAGGAATTTCATGGGTAATCGTCGGTGGAGAAAGCGGCCCGAAAGCCCGGCCTATGGAACCGGACTGGGTCCTTGATATCAGGGATAACTGTGAGCACAAAGGAGTGCCATTCTTCTTCAAACAATGGGGCGGACGTACAGCAAAGTCAGGCGGACGCCTGCTTGAGGGAATCGAGCATAATGCTACACCTGTGTGTTTGAAGGCAGAGGAAAGATATGGATTTCAAATGGCATCCTGACGAGCCTCCACCTCCAATTGAAGAACATACCAAGGCAAAGCTCACGGTCCTGCGCCATTACCTTCATGCTTACTTCGACAGGTTGAACGTTAACCGCTCTCGCGAAGAATTCAAACTTGATCTTATCGATGGTTTCTCCGGGGGAGGGACATTTCAGGATGATGCAGACGTTGTACCAGGTACGCCGTTAATCATGCTTGAGGAATCTGAAGAAGCGGAAAGGAGGCTGAATCGTGGGCGTCAAAAATCCCTACGCTTTGATTGCAAATACTACTTTGTTGACATCAAAGCTGCTCATACGGACCACCTCAAAAAAGTTTTGGCAGAACGCGGTTACCAGGAAAATCGTGAAAATATCGTTGTCCTGAACAATCGATTTGAAGATGTGGCTGACAACATCATCGCAGAAATTCAGCGCCGACAACCTCGTGCCGGCCGCGCAATTTTTCTGCTGGATCAAACAGGATTCTCCCAAGTTGAATTAGCGCTTGTCGCACGGATCTTTCAGGAATTGCCCGCCGCTGAGGTCATACTGACATTTGCTGCAGATGCGCTTACCAACCATCTCGCAGAAATACCACCGTTGATCAAAGCTGTCGCTCCGCTCGGATTAACTGAATCACAGATCCACGATCTCGTTCAGAGTAAGGATGGCGTTGGTGGAAGAGCAGTCGTTCAGAGGACTTTGCGCGACCAGATTCGCGCGCAAACGGGCGCCGCTTTCGATACGCCGTTCTTCATTCGGCCCAAGCAGTCGCGTCGAGCCTTGTGGTTTCTCCACTTGTCAAATCATCCCACAGCGAGAGACGTGATGATCCAGCGTCATTGGGATATTCAAAATACATTTGAACACTACGGCCGTGGTGACTTTGGAATGCTGGGATGGGATGCCCTGAATTCTGAAACGCTTCCCTTGTTCCACTTTGAGGAACTTGATGCGCAGCAGATGCGGGAGCAGCTTCTGAATTCTATGCCCAACGAGTTATTCAGCTTGGCATCTGAACGACCGGTTACTATTGATACGATGCGACATATGCTTGCGAACAAGACTGCCGCACGATTCTCGGATCTCGATAAAACGATTATCACCCTCTTTCAGGAGAGGGAAATTGAGATTCTTAATCCGGATGGCAAGGTATATTCACGCAGATTGCAACGACTCAAACCCACCGACCGAATTGGATTTCCTGCAACGCTATTGCTTCCAGTTCCGGGCATCTCGCGCCGAAGCTGATTTCAAGAAACAGGGATTTTACTCGTAAGCAGCAACACTTTCGCGATCCATCGCGCTGTATCCGCAAAATACTGGACTTCTTCTGGCGTTAGTGGGCGGTCAAGTATAGTGTTGTTCACGGTAGGAGAGCCATTTTTGAGAACTTGGTAGCCGCCGAGCTTATAGTTCCAGATGGCGGGCGCGACACCGTACCCGTCATCGACGTCGCCACCAGTGACGCACAACCGGCAAAGCTCTTTGCCGCGGTGGGCATCAAGGGCGGTGAGATCGGAGCGAGAGAGAGTGGACAATTTTTGTCGTTGGCAACATAATCGGGAACCCATGAGCAATTATAAAGTCATTATCTCTGCAGCGATGTTGGCTGCCTTGCTCTTGTTTATGTACTCGGCGTCTGCCACCGATGGCTTTAAGACAACAAAACAGGCAGCCGAGCAGGGAGACGCTTCGGCACAGTTCAATCTTGGTTTCATGTATTACTTTGGCGAGAGCGTGCCGAAGGACGATGCTAAGGCTGTGCGTTGGTTTCGCTTGGCAGCCGAGCAGGGACATGCCGTGGCGCAATACAATCTTGGTCTCATGTATGACCTGGGTGAAGGCGTGCCTGAGAATGATGCTGAGGCCGTGCGCTGGTATCGCTTGGCTACTGAGCAGGGAGACGCTAAGGCACAGAACAATCTTGGTCTTATGTATGACCTGGGCGAAGGCGTGCCTGAGGATGATGCTGAGGCCGTGCGCTTGTTTCGCTTGGCCGCTGAGCAGGGATATGCCGAGGCACAGCACAATCTTGGTCTAAAGTATGCCCGGGGCGAAGGCGTACCGGAAGATGATGTACAGGCTTATGCTTGGTTTAGCCTCGCCGCTACGCAAGGCCAAGGGTTCGCCCAAAAAGGCAAGAATATCCTTGCCAAGAATATGACCCGTGAGCAGATCGCCGAAGCTCAGAAACTGTCACAGAAATATTGGGAGTCCTACGGTCCTGACCGGAATAACTGAACGCAAGGAGCAATCCGGCTTCGCCTCATCATCCTTGATTGTTGCAGCTATTTTGATAGCATTGCGAAATTCCTTTTTCATACTCGTTTTAAATCAACCTGTTATTGTGTAAACTGGTTATTCTCCCTGAGTTGTTGCCGCTTTAGCACTTCATCAAGCATTCTACTGGTTTCAGGTTCAGATCTCAGAATTTCCTGGACCTTCGGATCCTGAAAGAATCTTCTCCCGACCTCATCAAGAAACTCGGATACTTCCTCTCTGGAACGTTGCCTGATTTTGAACATGAGCAAAATCCTCTCCCTAAGAATACATATTCATGTCGAGTATAGTCCTGTGATTCAGGCAATGCAATACCAGCTTCTACTTCTAAAAATCACCGCTCTGCCATCAGGTTGACCAGCACTACCCCAGAACTTTTGTTCTATCCCGGAGTCTCAACAGGTGTGAAAAAAACAAACCTGGAGTCTCACCATGAAAACAACAGCCCTTGTCCTTGCCGGCGTGGTGATAGTGATGGCCGTGCCGATGGTAACATTTGCTCATGATTGTGCCCCCCTGACTACAGTCACATCAGGCCGTAACCCCTGTTATGGCTATGGAGCCGATTGTTCCTTGAGATTGAGTAGTCTGTATAGTGACCTGATTCGCGCCCAGGAACGCGGGAAGGATACCCGTTGGCATGAAAGACGGATAATGGAATATTTTGCAGACCGTGACCGAAAGATGCGAGAAGATATCGATAAGATTTTAGAACGCTATCAGCGGCGATAATTACCCGCAACAGCACACAGAACTCTTCTACCATACCCCGGACCAGTTTGTCCGGTGACCGACGATACACCATTCGTTAATTTCAACGGCCTTTGTCTGCTGCGATGAGCGCCGCCAACTCCGGAATGGTTCTCTCTGTCATTTCCCTGTGCTCTCTCTGACCTCTGGGTTTATAACAAGAAGCGATACTCACATTCCACCGGTCTCTTTCATTTATCACTACGTTGAAAATAATAAGTTGCGATACTGCCGATCACAGCGCCTCCGATGCCTGAAGTCAGCACGGTTTTTGCAAAGTCGTAGTTGCCTTCGATATAGGAGTCATAGATTAACCAGAGCAGAAGGGCGCATGTCAGCAAACCGACTATGATTGAAGTGAAGTTGCTGAGGAAGCGCAACCATCGTTCTACGCGTAAATCCGATTCTGGACGAAGATGATCAACGAGGTGATCGATCAGTGCGTCGCGATGAACATTATCCGGGATAGTTGCAGCTATTTTGATGGCGTTGCGAAAGTCCTTTTTCATGTTTGTTTTCAATCAACCTGTTATTGGGTCGGCTGATTATTCTCCCTCGGTTGCTGCTGTTTGAGTATTTCATCAAGCATTTTACTGGTTTCAGGTTCAGATCTCAGAATTTCCTGGACTTTCGGATCCTCAAAAAACCTTCTCCCGGCTTCATCGAGAAACTCGGATACTTCCTCTCTGGAACGTTGCCTGATTTTGAACATGGGCAAAATCCTCTCTCTAAGAATAGATATTCATGTCGAGTATAGTCCTGTGATTCAGGCAATGCAATACCAAATTCTACTTCACATCCTCTAGATCGGATACCGAGTACAATCCGTATCCGGTAAGATAGGCGTTGTTACTCGCAACAGCCTTTTTTATTGACAACAGGCGTGAATAAAATACGATCGGGTGCGATTAACTCAAAGGTACGGCTGAATGAAAACCGGAGTAATAGGTCTTGGCGCCATGGGCAGCGGCATGGCTTTGAACCTGCATAAGGCAGCGTGCCTGCATGGGATCTGGAACCGCACCCGCAGCAAGGCGGAGCGGGTCGCCGGGCAGACCGGCGTAATACTGTTTGAATCACCGGCGGGACTGGCGTCGGAATGTGAACTGGTAATCCTATGTGTGTCCAGGGATGCGGACGTGCTGGAAATGACGGAGCAGGTTGCCTCATCCGCAGCGGCCGGCACGATTGTCGTGGACACGTCCACCGTCGGCAGCGCTACGGCGCAACGGGCCGCGGATATTTTGGCGGAGAAAAACGTGGCTTTCCTGGACTGTCCCGTTTCCGGTGGCGTGGAAGGCGCCAAAAACGGCACCCTGGCGATGATGGTGGGCGGTGATGCTGAAGTGTTGGCCAGGGCGGAAGAAACACTGAGAGCGATTGCCGCGACCGTAACGCTGATAGGTCCCACCGGCAGCGGCCAGGCCTGCAAGGCGGTGAATCAAATCATGTGCGCCGGCGTCAACCAGGCTGTGACCGAGGCGCTGGCCTTCGGCGAGGCCATGGGACTGGATATGAACAAGGTGGTGGACGTGGTGGCGAAGGGCGCAGCCGGCAACTGGTTCCTGGACCACCGCGGCAAGACCATGCTGGTCGACGACAACGATACCGGTTTCAAGCTGAACCTGCACCACAAGGACCTGACTATCTGTAAGGCGATGCTGGAGGGACTGGACAGCGTTTCACTGCCGTTGGTCGACACGACGCTCAGGCAGTATGAACAATTGATGGAGCAGGGTTACGGCGATGAAGATATCTCGGCCCTGTACCGGCTGAAAAGGCCATAAACTTGGAATTAAGGGGTCAGAGTAAAATTTCTGGCGAAATTCTTACTCTGACCCCTCCGGTTCTTGAATTCTGCATGTTGACGAATGCTGAAAAATATGCAGAATATCGCATCTCACAGGTATTCTGCCTGATCGGTATTAATTCCTTTAACTTGAATGAATCAACTGAATATTGATTATGACAGTCAATGACAAGCCGCCGGCGATTGAAGTCCAGGGGCTGGATAAGCGCTTCGGACCTATTCATGCGGTACGGAACGTTTCCTTCTCCGTGCGCCACGGCGAGGTCCTGGGCTTCCTGGGGCCGAATGGCGCAGGCAAATCCACTACCATGAAGATGATTACCGGCTTTCTCGAACCGACCGATGGGACGGTGCTGGTTAACGGGCATGACGTCAAGACCGACCCAATCAGCGTGAAGTCGGCAATCGGTTACCTGCCGGAAGGCGCCCCTGCCTATGGTGAGATGACGGTCCTGCGCTTTCTGGAATTCGTCGCGGAAATACGCGGTTATAGCGGCGGGGAAAAACAGCAACGGATCGACAGGGTCATCGATCTTGTACACCTTGACAGCGTCCTGGAACAGACCGTCGAAACCCTGTCCAAGGGTTTCAAACGCCGCGTCGGTGTGGCGCAGGCCCTGTTGCACGACCCTGACGTACTGATCATGGACGAACCCACGGATGGCCTTGATCCGAACCAGAAACACGAGGTCAGGAGTTTGATCAAGGAAATGGCTGAAAACAAGGCCATCGTGATCTCCACCCATATCCTGGAGGAAGTCGATGCCGTATGCAGCAGGGCCATTATCATAGCCGCCGGACAGATCCTGTTTGACGGCACGCCGGCCGAACTCCGGGCGCAGTCCGAAAAGGATGACTACGACGACGCGTTCCGCACCATCACTACCCGGTTCTATGCGAGCCAGGGAGAGGCGGGCCAGTCATGAACAGCAACGTCAAGGCCGTATTGAAGCGGGAACTGTACGGTTATTTCCATACGCCCGTCGCTTATGTCTTCATTATTATCTTCCTGTTCCTTACGGGCATATTCAGTTTTTACCTGGGCGCGTTTTACGAACGGGGCCAGGCGGACCTCGAACCGTTTTTCCGGTTCCACCCGTGGCTTTACCTGTTCCTGATACCGGCTATTTCCATGCGGCTCTGGTCCGAAGAGCGCAAAACCGGCACCATAGAACTGCTTATGACGTTGCCCATTTCGGTCACGGATGCGGTGCTGGGCAAATTCCTTGCCGCCTGGTGTTTCACGGCAATCGCCCTGGCGCTGACCTTTCCGATGTGGATCACCGTAAACTATCTCGGCGACCCGGATAATACCGTTATCCTTGCCGGTTACCTCGGCAGCCTGCTGATGGCGGGCGGTTTCCTGGCCATCGGGTCCTGTATATCGGCCTTGTCGAAGAGCCAGGTCATCGCCTTCGTCATCAGCGTGGTCATCTGTTTCCTGTTCATTCTCAGCGGTTTTCCATTGGTGCTGGATTTTTTCCAGGGTTGGGCGCCCCAGGCCCTGGTGGATGTGATTTCATCGCTCAGTTTTCTGACCCACTTCGATTCAATCAACAAAGGCGTGATCGACTTGCGCGACGCGGTTTATTACATCGTACTTATCGCCTTCTGGCTGTATGCCAACGTCGTGGTTATCGATTCCCGCAAGGCCAACTGAGAAACGGCCATGAAGTATAAACACCTCTTATCAGGCTCGGGCATTCTTCTGGCGGCAGTTCTGGCGGTGGCGCTGATTACGATCAGCAACAACCTGTTTACCGGGGTTCGGCTCGACCTGACGGAAAACAGACTTTTCACCTTGTCGCCGGGCTCCGTCAACATCATCACCACCCTGGATGAACCCGTATCCCTTGATTTTTACGTGTCACGCAAGACCATGGCCGACTTCCCGCAACTGGTGAATTACGCCAACCGGGTGCGTGACCTGCTGGAAGAGTATGCCGCGAAATCGGGCGGCAAGATCGAACTGTCCGTCATTGAACCGGAGCCGTTTTCTGAAGAAGAAGACCAGGCCGTAGCCAGCGGCTTGAACGGGGTCTCCGTCAATGCAGCCGGCGATCGCGCCTATCTGGGTCTGGTAGGAGTCAACTCTACGGATGATGAAGCCATCATCCCGTTTTTTCAGGCAAGCCGGGAAGATGCGCTGGAATACGATATCACCAAGCTGGTCTATAACCTCGCCAACCCGGAAAAGCGGGTTATCGGCGTGATGTCCGGGTTGCCCTTGTTCGGCGACCCTGCGCAGGGAATCCCGGACCGGTGGGCTATCCTCGACGTGATGGAAGAGTTTTTCGAGGTACGTAATATCGGCCAGAGCTCTGATGTCATCGATGAAGACGTTGACGTGTTGATGGTCGTCCATCCCAAGAACTTTACCGAGCAGGCGTTGTTTGCCATAGATCAGTACCTGCTCCGGGGCGGCCATGCCATGCTGTTTGTTGACCCGCTGGCGGAAGGGGACAATGCAGAACCGGATCCGGCAAACCCGTACGTGATGCCGGATATGTCTTCCAACCTGAATATAATGCTTGAAGGGTGGGGTCTGGAAGTCGGCACCAGTGAAATTGCCGCAGACATCAACCTGGCCATGCGGGTGCAGACCCAGGGCGCCCGCGGTCCGCAGGAGAGCAATTACCTGCCCTGGCTGAGGCTCGAAGCGGACAATCTTGATCGGCAGGATTTCAGCACCAGCGAATTGAACCTGATCCACATGGGCACCGCAGGGGTTATCGACCTGAAAGAGGATGCAACTGTTGAATTTGCCCCGCTGATACAGACCACGGCCGACTCGATGAGAATGCAACGGGACCTGATTTTCTTCCAGCGCGATCCCAACGTGATGCTGTCCAATTTCGAATCCGGCAATAATCCCCTGGTGCTCGCGGCGCGGATCAGCGGCGCCGTTCCCAGCGCCTATCCGGACGGCTTATTGACAGAGGATGAAGACGATGAAGCAGTCCCGGTTGAAGACATCATCAAGGAGGGCAGGGTAGATGTCGTCCTGGTCGGAGACACCGATATCCTTGCTGACCATTTCTGGATCAGGATGCAGAATTTCTTCGGAGTACAGATTCCCCAGAGCATTGCCAACAACGGCGATTTCGTCATCAATACCCTGGATAACCTGGCGGGCAACACCGACCTGATAAGCCTGCGCAGCCGCGGAGAATTTTCCCGCCCGTTTACCGTGGTAGAGCAGATACGCAGGGATGCGGAAGCCCAGTTCCGGGAACAGGAACAGGAACTGCAGACGCGCCTGGAGGAAACGGAACAGAAGATTGCCCAGCTACAGCAGGAAGGCGGGGAAAGTGCGTTATTGCTCACGGAGGAACAGGCCGCTGAAATTGAAAAATTCAGGCTTGAGCAAATAAGGACGCGCAAGGAGTTGCGAGCGGTCCAGCACGAACTGCAAAAAAATATCGAGCGCCTGGGCACACAGCTCAAATTTATAAATATCGGCCTGATACCCTTGATTATTGCGTTGCTTGCCCTGGTGGCGGGCATACAACGGACGCGCCGCAAAGTCTAGTCTGATGAGCAACAGGTATAGTCTCGTCGTATTATTGACGGTCATTGTCGTGGCCGCGGCGGTGTTCGTCAGCCAGCAAAGGGCGCCCCAGACGAGCAGGGAAAAAACGGCGTTGTTCCCGGAGCTTGCAGGGCGGGTCAATGACGTAAGTGAACTGGTCGTTCGCGACGGTCAGTCCGCACTGACCGTTCGACGAGTATCGGATAACTGGAGTATAGCCGAAGCGGATAATTACCCTGCACTGGTAGACAAGGTAAAACAAACGGTGCTGGCCGTCTCTGATCTCCAGGTTATTGCGGGAAAGACGGACAATCCCGACCTCTACAAGAGGCTGGGCGTTGAAGACCCCGGCAGCAAGGGCGCCACCTCCCACTTGCTGACGTTGGCGAAGAATGGGGATGTATTGGCGGAACTGGTAGTCGGCAAGACCAGGAGAAGCAAATCCGCTGCCGGCGCGCCGGGCTTGTACGTGCGTATTCCAGATCAGCAACAGGCATTACTGGTGGATGGCAGACTATCGGTGAGCGCCGATATAATTGACTGGATAAAGAGGGATATCATCGATATCGAGGGGGACCGCGTCAATGCCGTCCGCCTGCGGCCGGCAGGCGGGACGGAAGTGATCCTGAACAGGGATCAACCCGCAGACGACCTGGCATTACAGGATATACCGGAAGGCAAGGAACAGGCATCCGAGTACCTGGTCGGCCGAATGGCGTCCGTGCTTGAAAATGTATACGTGGAAGGCGTAAAAAAAGAGAACAGTATCGATTTCTCCACGCCGGATTCCAGCATCGGCGTTACGACGTTCGATGGTTTGACGGCGGATATCGAGGTCGTGAAAAGCGGGGAGAATACCTTTGCAAAATTTTCCTTTGCCGCGCAAGAGACCGGTATGGTTGGCGGAGAGACCGCTGATGAGACATCTGCAGAAACCGGCGCCGGGGAAGAAACCGAACCGACGCCCGAACAGGAAGCCGAAACCCTGAACAGCCTGGTACATGGCTGGGCCTACCGTTTGTCCGCATCCAAGGCGGAATTGTATAACCAGACCCTCTCCGACCTGGTGCGCGATCCGGCGCCGGAAGAAGCGGAATAGCGCCACTTTTTATTTCCCGCAAATCCGGCACGGCACCGGATTCAGCATATAAAACAGCCTGGACGTAAAATTTTTTACTTCATAACTCTTTGTTTTATATGGGATTGCAAAAAAATATTCAGTTTTTTCAAAAAAAATTGCAATTTTCTGTTGCGTTGCACAAAACAATGGGTTATGATGCGCCGCAACATTCAACTAAACGAGGAGATATCAACCATGAATGTACAAGCCGGAAAATACTTTGAACCCGTCAGGGAGATTAATGCCCTGGCATTGGAAAACGTGGAAAAGCTGCTTGAGATCCAGCTCAAGTCAATCAATGACACCGCCAGGCTGGGTGTTGAGCAGATGAAGTCCGCTGCGGACATAAAGGACGTCGATGGCCTGAAGAAGTACTTCACGGAACAGGCTGAAACGGTGAAGGCTCTCGGCGACCGTTTTATCAAGGACAGCCAGACTGCCCTGGAACTGGGCGTCAGCTATACCGATAAGGTACAGCAGATCGTATCCGAGACGATCAAGCAGGATGCGCCGGTGACTGCAACCGCAGCCAAAACTGCTCCGAAAAGCAAATAAGCAGATAGCCTATCCCTCCTTACCGCCGGCTTTCCCCCCAGAGCCTGCGGTTGGTCAGCCGCCCGAAAGGGCGGCTTTTTTATTTCCACTCTTCCCTGTTAAGATAACAGCAGTTGATTATTTACAGCCACAAAGTTCACAGAACACTACTCACTTACCATGACGTTCCAGCAATTGATTGTTTCCCTGCAACAGTTTTGGTCGGAGCAGGGCTGCGTCATACAGCAACCTTATGATATGGAAGTAGGCGCCGGCACCTTTCATCCGGCTACTTTCCTGCGCGCGATCGGACCGGAACCCTGGAATGCCGCATACGTTCAACCTTCCAGGCGTCCCACGGACGGGCGTTATGGTGAAAATCCGAACCGTCTTCAACGATACTACCAGTTCCAGGTGATATTGAAACCATCGCCTCCTGATATCCAGGAACTGTACCTGACTTCATTGCGGCGCCTGGGAATAGACACGCTTACCCATGACGTAAGATTCATTGAAGACAACTGGGAATCTCCCACCCTGGGCGCCTGGGGTCTGGGCTGGGAAGTCTGGCTGAACGGTATGGAGATCAGCCAGTTCACTTACTTTCAACAAGTCGGGGGGCTGGAATGCAGGCCGGTTTCCGGTGAGATTACCTACGGGCTGGAGCGAATGGCCGTGTACCTGCAGAATGTTGACAACGTCTATGACCTGGTCTGGGTTGACACGGAAGACGGACCGGTTACCTATGGCGATATCCATCTGCAGGATGAAGTTGAAATGTCAGCCTACAATTTCGAGAAGGCTGATATAGCAGCCCTGTTCCGCTGGTTCGACGAATGCGAAGCGCATTGCATGAAGCTGGTTGAGGATGACCTGCCGCTCCCGGCCTATGAACTGGCGCTGAAGGCATCACATATTTTCAACCTGCTGGATGCCAGACATGCAATCAGTGTGACCGAACGGCAACGCTTCATCCTCAGGGTCAGAACCACGGCGCGTGCGGTAGCGCGCAGTTATTTCGACAAGAGGGAAAAACTGGGATTTCCGTTGTGTACAAAAAAGATCTCCTCATCGAAATAGGGACGGAAGAGTTACCGCCAAAGTCGCTGACGCGCCTTGCGTCATCCCTGGCCGGCGCTATCCGCCAGGGTCTGCAGGACAAGGAACTTGAGCATGGAGAATGTTCCTGGTATGCCACCCCGCGCCGGCTTGCAGTTGTTGTGAGAGGCCTGGCGGACACACAGGCGGACAAGGAAACAGTCAAACGCGGACCGTCCGTCGCATCGGCCTACGACCAGGCGGGCAATCCGACCAGGGCGGCGGAGGGTTTTGCCCGTTCCTGCGGTGTGAAAGTTGCAGAGCTTGACACCCTGGAAACGGACAAGGGCAGCTGGTTGTCTTACAGCCACCTTGCCAGGGGAGCCCGAACCGAAGAACTGCTGCCCGCGATCATCGAACGGGCCCTGGCAGGTTTACCCATATCAAGGCGCATGCGCTGGGGCGACGGTGACATAGAGTTCGTCCGGCCCGTGCATTGGGTGTTACTGCTGTTTGGAGAAGACATAATCCACGCGACGATACTTGGTACGGAAACGGGCCGGGACACCCGCGGGCATCGTTTTCATCATCCGGAGGCGATCTCCATGGCCTCTGCAGGCGAATACCTGGCCAGGTTGCAGAAAGAGGGACGCGTTACAGCCGATTTCAGCGAGAGAAAAAAACAAATCAGGGAAGCCGCAACTGAAGTTGCGCAGGCTCGCGGAAGAGCTGCGTTGATTGATGAGGATTTGCTGGATGAGGTGACTGCACTGGTGGAATGGCCTGCTGTCATCATCGGATCGTTCAACGATGAGTACCTTGAACTCCCCAAAGAGGCGCTCATTGCCACCATGCAGTCACACCAGAAATATTTCCCCGTACTGCACCCGGACACGGGTGAACTGACCGCCGATTTTATCTCCGTAGCCAATATCGACAGCGCCTCCCCGGAGGTGATCAAGCAGGGGAATGAACGGGTCATAAGTCCGCGTCTGAGTGATGCCGCGTTTTTCTGGGAGCGTGACCGCAGCCGGCCCCTGGAAAGTTTCGCGGTAAAACTGGACAAGGTCGTTTTTGAGCAAAAGCTGGGTACTCTCGCCGACAAGGCGGCGCGTATTGAAAACCTCGGCAGATATATCGCGGGGCAACTTGAATTTGAATCAGCCCCGGTCGAACGCGCTGCGCGGCTGGCGAAATGCGACCTGTTGAGCGATATGGTCGGCGAGTTCCCGGAACTCCAGGGGATAATGGGGCGCTATTACGCGCTGGAGAGCGATGAACGCCCCGAGGTCGCCAGGGCGCTGGAGGAACAGTATATGCCCAGGCATGCCGGCGCCGACCTGCCGGAAACAGGTACGGGCATGGTCCTCGCGCTGGCCGACAAGCTGGACACCCTGACCGGAATTTTCGCCATCGGCAAGGGGCCCACCGGCGACAAGGACCCCTACGGCTTGCGCAGGGCCGGCCTGGGCTGTTTACGCATCATGATTGAATGCGCGCTACCCCTGGACCTTGAAGCCTGCCTGGCATATTCAGCCGGTACTTTTCAGGAATCCCTCAATGCGTCAGCGATAACCACCGAAGTCTTTGATTTCATGCTGGACAGGTTGCGGCGCTATTACCTGGATAACGGCGTCAGTCCGGCCGTGTTCGACGCGGTGCAGGCCTGCCGGCCGGCGCAGCCCCATGATTTCAACCTGCGGGTGCTGGCCGTGGGCGAATTCCTGCGTTTACCCGAAGCCGAAAGCCTGGTGACCGCCAACAAACGCATCAGCAACATCCTTAAACAGGCGCAATACACCTCGGAATCCATAGTCGATGAAGCATTGCTTCAGGAAAAAACGGAGCGGGATCTCTATAAGCAAATGCATGCATCCGGAGTAGTGGAGCATGGCGCATCCGGTGATTACATCGCCCGCTTGACCGCGCTTGCGGGTTTGAGAGATTACGTTGATGCCTTTTTTGATGAAGTGATGGTCATGTGCGACGATGTCGCGCTGAGAAATAACCGTCTGGCGTTATTAAACGAATTACGTCAACTGTTCCTGGCCACCGCGGATATCTCAAGGCTGCAATGAAACTGATAATACTCGACATGGACGGCGTGATTAACCATGATTCCGATGACTATATCAAGTCGGAGCAGGAATGGGAGGCAATACCCGGCAGCCTGCAGGCCATTGCCCGGCTTAATCAGCGCGGTTATCACGCTGTCGTTGTAACCAACCAGTCCGGACTGGCCAGGGGCAAGCTGACCCTGAATGAGTTGAACAGGATTCACAGGAAAATGCATACCCATCTCGCCCAGTACGGCGGCGTGATAGAAGCCATTTTCTTCTGCCCTCATGGACCCGACGAAGGCTGCGCCTGCCGTAAACCCGAACCCGGGCTGTTAAAGGAGGTTGAAAGAAGGCTGCATACCCCGCTGTCCGGCGTGCCCGTTATAGGCGATCGGCTGACTGATATCCGGGCAGCTCAGGCGGTCGGCGCAAGTCCGATACTGGTCAGGACCGGGAAGGGAACAAAGCAACTGGATGAGGGTGTTATCCCGGACGGTATTCCCGTTCATGACGATTTGGCCCAGGCAACGACAGCGCTGCTATCCGGCAAGCCATAGACATGAGTTCACCGGGCGGGATATCCATATTACAATGGACCGGGTCGTTTATGTTCATCCTGGGCATGGTCGTATCCACGCTCATAGCGGTTCCCATCACGTTTTTCCTGCTGGCAGCGCCTTTCCCTATCAGGTTTCGACTGGTAGCGAACTGGGCCAGGTTCAACCTGTGGTGGCTGGGGGTCACCTGCAGGATTAAGGCAGAAGTGGAGGGCCTGGAACACATCACCGACCGGCCCGCGATCATCATGTGCAAACACCAGTCCGCCTGGGAGACCCTGATGATCCAGTTATTGTTCCCCCCCCAGGTATGGTTATTGAAACGCGAATTGCTGCGCATCCCCATCTACGGCTGGGGGCTGGCGACCATGAAGCCAATAGCCATCGACCGTTCCCTGGGAGTCCGCTCACTGAAGCAACTCGTACGCCAGGGCAAGGAGCGTCTGAATGCCGGCTTATGGGTGGTGGTGTTCCCGGAAGGCACCCGGCTGGCGCCGGGCGTGCGGCGGAAATACCACCCGGGCGGGGCCATGCTGGCAGAGAAATCCGGTTATCCCGTCATACCGATAGCGCACAACGCCGGCTACCTGTGGCCGCGCCACAGCTTTCTCAAACGGCCCGGCACCATCCGGATGGTTATCGGCCCGCCCATACAGTCCCGGGGAAAGAAGGCCGCGCAAATTCTCCGCGAGACGGAGGACTGGATTGAAACTACCGTAGCCGGGTTGCCCAGGCCTGGTAATCAGTCCTCATAGTCGATACTCTTCTGCGCAGCGAACCACATTTCCTGCCCGATCGGGTTGTTCTTTTCCTCAAACAGGTGCCCTACCAGGCCGGCACACCGTGCGATCAGCACAATACCGCGCATCAGGGGCGCCGGCACACCGGCTTCACCGAGCGCTGCCGCGATAACTGCGCTGACGTTCATTACCAGCGGCTTGTTAACCACCTCCTGCACACTGACTTCGAGCATCTCAAGCGCACGCAGGTAATCGCCGCTCACTCCCGTCTCCTTTGTGATCTCCAGAAGTTTCCCGACCCGCGGGTCGCCTCCATGATGAACAGGATGACCGAAACCGGGGATTGGACGGCGCATCTCCCGGTAGGACCTGACCATCTCAATCGCCTCGGATTTTCGCTTCGGTTCCGGCGCCGCAACGATTTGTTCCAGCAACTCTCCGCATTCCCCGGCAGTGCCGGCATAGCGGTCCCCAACTCCCAGCAAACCGGCGGCTACCGCACCCTGAAATGACTCAGGCGCGCCCAGGTGGGTCAATCTGGTGGCTATCGAAGAAGGCACCAGACCGTGTTCCATGATGGTCACCAGCACAGCATCCAGGATGCGGCATTGCGCGTCCGTCGCTTCCCGGCCAAGCGCCTGCAGCAAAAACAATTCGGTGAACGAATACTTGCCCATCAGCTCGCTCACAAGATTCTTTCCCCGAATCAGTATGTTCTCTTCGTCAATATCGCTGATTGCCGTGCTGGGCGGCAGTTTGTTATTGCCACTCATCGAAGTCTCCTTGTTATGAGAATAGGGAAAACGCAGGCCAGAGACCTGGAAGAATCACTATAGCACAATCGAATCAGGCGGAACTGCATCGCCGGCAGGTCCGCTAATACTTCCGTATACCGGTATGCGGTCAATAAATAAATGGAATTCGTTGCTCAAAATCTATAAGGTTAAGGAAGCTCTGACTTAATCAGAGGTTCCTTAACCCCATCATGTACGATCAGGAAATCGAAACACGCCCGGTAGAAGAACAATTCTCAATAGACCGGGAAAGCTATCGAAAACAAATCCGGTACTTGTTCGACCACTCCGCATTTTATCGGCGGAAGCTGTCTGAGACCGGCTTTCATAGTCCCGCCGAGGTGGGTGAACTGGATAATATCGCCAGTCTCCCATTTACGGAAAAAGACGAGATCCGGGCAACCCAGGCTGCCTCTCCTCCGTTCGGCGACCACCTGGCTTGCCCCCCCGAAGCATTGCTGCGGGTCTATAATACCAGCGGCACGACGGGAGCGCCGTCCCGTCTTGGACTGACTCGCAACGACCTGGACGTTTACGCAACAAACGTTGCCCGCGGTTATAGCGCGGGCGGCTTTTCGCGAGGGCAACGCATCGTTGTCGGATTTAACGCAGGGCCTTTCGTAGCGGGGGTTGTATACAATGGTTTTGACAAGATTGGCTGCACGGTGATCCCGGTAGGCACCGGAAACACGGAACGGCTGGTCGGGGCTATGCAGACCTTGAAGGCAACGGGAGTAAGCTGCACCCCCTCTTACGGCCTGTATCTGATCGATTGGTGCCGTGAACATGACATCAGGACTCAAACCCTGGGGCTGAAAAACATGATCACCGCAGGCGAACCGGGAGGCGGGGACCCCTTGATTCGCGGCCGCATTGAAGATGCCTTCGGTTGCAGGGTGCGTGAAGCCATGGGGATCGGCGATATTACGCTGACGGCATGGGCCGAAGACGAAGACGCTGGCGGCATGCACTTTATGGCGCGCGGTTTTGTCCACGTTGAACTCATCGATCCCGGCAGCGGTGTCCCGCTCGCCTGGGAAGACGGCGTGAAAGGGGAGTTGGTTTATACGGCGCTCAGACGGGAGGCGATGCCGCTGCTGCGTTTCAGGAGTCGCGACCACGTCATTGTCAACATGAAGCCCAATCCCTCCGGCCGAACCGGCCCCAGGATACGTTGCGTAGGCCGCACCGACGATATGCTCATCGTGCGCGGCGTCAATGTATTTCCATCTGCGATCCGCGGTGTACTCAAGCAGTTTACCCCTGATGTATCAGGCATGATGCAGGTGAGGCCGAAGGAAAAAGGAGTGATGCAGACACCGCCTCTTCCGGTCGTGGTCGAACTGGGCGACACTGGCCCGGCGCAGCCGGATCATTTGCAACAACGCATCGCCGATGAGATACGAGAGCGCCTTCTTGTCAGAACCGACGTTCAGCTTGTGCCTTACGGGACCTTGCCCCGAGAAACGTATAAATCCAGACTTATCGACTATTCCGCCAGCGCGCCTGCAAAACCCGCAGCGCCCTGATATGCTCCGGCCCCATGCCGCAACAGCCGCCGACCACCTGCACGCCCTGGCCGATCCATTGCTTCACGTAGCCCAGGTAGTCCTGTGGGGAAATAATATCCTCGAACTTCCAGCTTGGCGGGACGAAATGCCCACTCTCTGCATAGGCGAACACGGGACCGTCCCACAAATCGTTCAACTCCGCCAGCGCCGGACCGGTATCATGGACGCTGGAATGCATGACTCCGGCGGCATCGCAGCCCATACCGAGGACCTCCTCCGCCATCCGTCTGAACGGCATGGTCTCGTCCTCGCGCACGGGTGACTCATAGTTGATTAACGTGCCGGCGTCGTTCCTGCTGGCGCTGAACCCTGTCCATACCGGTATTCCCGTTCCCCTGGCCGCAGATATAACCATATCGGAGATATCCATGTCGCGCATCATCTCGGCAATAATCAGTTCGGCGCCGGCATCAACCAGCAACTCGGCCTGGCGGACAAAACCCTGCCTCACCTCATCGGTTTTCGGAACGGCAAATGTATCAAATGCCGGCATGGAGGACATGGAAGCGGCGACACACACATCCCTGCCGCAGTTGTCTCGGGCCGCCAATGCCACGGCTACGGCAGACTGGTTGACCTGCGCGATTTGGTCCTCCAGCCCCAGGGCCTTGAGCACGTGCGGAGCGGTCCCGAAGGTATTTGCGATAATCACATCGGCGCCGGCATGGATGTAACTCTCATGCACCTGGCGCACAACCTCCGGGTAATCCACGTGGGCGATACCGCACCAGGCCAGGTCGTTCATCTCAACGCCCTGCCGCTCAATCTCCGAACCGGTGCCGCCGTCCAGCAGAACAATTTCGCCATTGTCCAGCTTGTCTTTGACTATTTGATAGCTCATTACATTGCAATAGGTATGAATGTTGTTATTAAGGAATTATCGACAGAGTTTTTCCGCTTAGCTGCTACCCCTGTCAAACTCCAGCCGACCTGCCTGTTGATAGAGTTCAGCCAAGGCCTCTTCGGCTTTTTCGTACGTGTCCTGTAACGTTTTGTCTTTTCTTACTACCGGGTGGCTGCCAAGAAACTGGTAGATGTAATCCAATGCGACATACGTTCGGTCCAGGAGTTCGAAATAATGGCCGTCATTTATTGCATCGTCCGTATCGTCGGGGATAAGAGTTGATCCTTCGTCAGTTTCTTTTTCTTCCAGAATCGGACGACGGAACGCATGGAGAAAATACTTGATGTCTTCTCTCAGTTCCTCAGCCGTTTCACCCATGGGCGCGACGGATTCTTGTGTCCAGCCTTCTATGTAACCTTCATCCCGGTAATAAACTTCGTGGACATGATACGTCATTGAGTCCGTTTCAGTATGGTGCTTCCTGATTACTCTGTAATTCCAGTGTGACATTCTTATATTACAGCCGGGCGCATCGATTTCTCCGCAAAAGGGTTCAGGTGCGTGTACTTTGTGAAAAGGTAAGCAGGTTCTTTACGAATTCCTCTGCCATATCAACTGCTCCTTGCGCGTCGCTGCTATTGACAGGTTTCCCGGAATAGTCTGCCACAAGTCTTGTACGCTCAATTACTGATAATGACCGGCCCATATCCGGGTCAATCAGACCGGTTTTGACTACATGCTCATGAAACTGGACATTTACCCCCTTATGTGTCTTTGGGACAGAGACCCCGCGCGCGACCAGAACACCGCAGGTTGCAGCAAAGACGGCATAATACGAACTGCTGCAGGCATCGCGGTAAAAACCGTTATCCAGTGAATTGCGCGCCGCCCTGAGGCGCTCCCCGGCAATTTCTATATGCTGTTCGGACGTCAGCATGATGTCTGCCGTATCCCGGTCAGACGTCAATGTGATACCGGCTTTATCTCAATCCCGTCGGCCAGCACATTGCGGTAGAAATCGGGATTGTATTGGTCTTCCGGTTCGCTCAACTCGTCCTCCCAGACGATAAAGGCTTCCACATTCAACGGACGCTCCATCTCAAGCATGATCCTGGAACTGACGGCAGCTAACCGCTGCAGAAGATTAAACAAAGTACCGTCGCCCGGGTCGGCCCCAGGTAAGACTACAGCAAGGTCAACATCGCTGTTGTCCTGGTGCTCCCCGCGAGCGCGGCTGCCGTACAGCAGTACTCTGGAGACACCTGGCAGCTTGATATCAGCCAAGTGCGCCATGAACAATTCAATGGCGTTCGTAGTGTTCAGGTCAACACTATTTGTCGATGGTATTTCAATCATGGGTCTTATTATAATGCCACCACGCACAGCATACAATTCGATGCATGGTTCGGACGAAGGAAACCGGCATCGGTCAAAGCGCCTGCGCGGGTGTAATTCTCATGAACTTGTCGTAATTGTAAATTATCAGCAACAACTTTACAAAAAGGCGTAATATTGGATATTATAGATTCAATTTTACGCCAATATTAAAGCTATGCGCTCCCGTTCCTTGCTTTCACAATTACGCACACTCGCCACTACCTCGTCTCTGGGACGTATTATTGTATTGACCGGGGCGCGTCAGACCGGGAAGACTACGTTGGCCCAACGCGGGTTTCCTGAGTATGCCTACCTGTCACTGGAAGATCCGGTAACCCGGCCTGAATACAGCGCGCTCAGCGCGGCGCAATGGCGGGCCAGTTATCCGGTTGCAACGTTGGATGAGGTGCAAAAAGCGCCGAGCCTTATTGAGTCTATCAAGGCAGCTTACGATGCCTGGCCTGAAGTACGCTACTTGTTGCTTGGTTCCAGCCAGATACTGTTGCTGGAGAAGGTACGGGAAAGTCTGGCCGGACGCGCCGCCCTGGTGGAACTGTATCCTCTTACACTGCCGGAAATGTTGACGGAAGGTTGGCACAACCCGGTGTCGGAGTCACGTTTTATTTCCTGGTTGAGATGTGGCGCCGAGACGGTTTTTACGGGTATTCCAAAGGCCGAATCCGATTATGTCCGCAGTGAACTTGCCTTTCGGCAATATCTCCAATTCGGCGCAATGCCCGCTGTTGCGGCAGGTGAGTTGAGCGAACCGGAACGCTATGACTGGTTGAGCGCTTATGTACGTACTTACCTGCAAAGAGACCTGCGGGATCTTGCCAACTTGCGGGATCTGACTCCTTTTGTAAGAGCCCAGAAAAGTCTTTCCGGTCTGACCGGACAGACGCTCAACATCAGTGAACTAAGTCGTCTCTCAGGCATCACCGCGCCCACTGCAAAACGTTTTATTCAATATCTTGACGTCAGTTACCAAATCATATTGCTTGAACCCTGGTCTCGTAACCTTGGGAAACGGCTGGTAAAGGCGCCCAAGTTACACTTTCTCGACCCGGGCATTCAGCGCAGCCTGTTGCAACGCCGCGGCGAACTCACCGGGGCTGAATATGAGAGCGCCGTGGTTGCCGAAATTTTTAAGCAACTTAAAAATAGCCGTTTACCCGTGAGCTGCTATCACCTGCGCACGGCTGACGGTCGCGAAGTGGATTTACTGCTGGAATTGGAAACAGGCTTTGTGCCAATCGAAATCAAACAGACTGCGCGAGCAACAGCAAACGATGCGCGCCACCTGAAACGGCTGGAAGACATTCTGGACAAGCCCGTCCTGCATTCCTTACTCGTATCCAACGATCCCAGGATTCAGCGCCTGGCAGACGGCGTTACCGCACTTCCGGCCCCTTGGTTACTGGGTATTTCTGAAAAGCCTTGATACAGGTCCCGTGCCCCGTTATCAAAAAATACCGAGAGGACATAATCTCCCTTGTCCTCAACTGAAGTTATAGCCGGATACACTGATTTCTCCTCTTTGTAGCGGCTGAATCTTTAATAATTCTTCACCGTTCATTTGGAATGAGTGCAAGAAAAAAAGATACTGCCCCATCGACACCAGATTCGTACGGATGCGTCCGCTTTGGGACCAACAAGTTCATATAAGCAGCGGGACAATCAAGAATGTACGTATTTCATGGCCGCCAACCAACTTATTGGGAAAAGACTCCACTCCAACGGTCCCGGTTCTTCCAGAATGGGCATTCGGGACAACTCTCCCCCTCCGGGTAATCGGTTTCTTCTTCGTGCGGGCATCCTATGATAGCGTCGGGCATAACAATGCTCCTGGCGCCCCATTTCTGCAAGAGGGCATCTATACGGAGCGCTGTATCTCCAGTTTCGCGCAGGTCAAAGCCATCACTGGAAGTCCAACGTTCCATCACAGCGATATCTTCGGATTGATTCTTCAGGCAGGCTACGACAATTTTCGTGGCAGTTTTATCGTCTGGGCCGTAGAAGGCAACAGTAACTATCGGATACCCACGAAATCCCTGTCTTGCTCGCTTCCGAATGCGGTCCCTCGCTCTTTTCTGTTTAAGGTTCAGCATCGCGTCAAAGCCGTTCCAGCCTCGTTAGTTGTTCAATGAACCGGGTCTTGCGGGAATGTCTGGAGCGAAGGGCGCGCAGGCGCTCCGAATAGACATCCGACGTGTTGTTTTCTTCTGCCAGGACGCGCAGGTCGGCAAGCAGGTCAGTTGCTCGTTCATAGCCGTTAATATTGCGTTTTTCAATTTCATTCTCGACCTCATCCCAGACGGCCAGACCGCGATGCCTGAGGATGTTGAGACGTGCACGCCGCGCTTTTTCAGCCTCGCGCGCTCGTTGCTGCCGCTTTGCTTCCATCCGTGCGGCTTCGGCAGCTTTACGTTCTTCGCATATTTCCGCAGCGCGGGCGCGCAGGGCCGATACCGTCCGACGCCTGTCCTGCGTTTCATCTGTGGCTGGCGTCTGCGCCTCCTGAACCCTGCCGCGAACCTCCGCCATCACATGAGGGTCGCCCGCAGCCAAACGTTCCAGTAATGCGGCCTTTTCTTCGTCCGGAATTGCTGCGACAGCCGCTGCGCGGGTTGAAGCCATCAGTAGGGAATCGCCGCTTGCGTATGGAGACTCCTCGGCGGCAGCCTGCACAAGATCGCGGTCTATATGAAAGAAATCAGCGAAGGTCTCAAGTCCGCCGTTAAGCGGGCCGATGCCCGCCAGCGGTTCCCTCTCGTCGTCTTTGATTGTCCCGGCTTGCGCCTCCATCAGCCATAGCAGGTAAAACATCCGCCAATCACCCCCCAGCAGGTCGGCCCGCAACGGCGCCAGTGCGCCGAGCCAGCCGGAACCGTCGTCATCGCCAGTAAATTCAGAGGGTTCATAGTCGTGCCAGATGTCGATAATCACATTCTCGCCCGACGTTGGTATCTCGACGTTACCGACGTCGCGCAGGAAGGTATCGAGTCTGTCTCGGTTGATAAGTCGTTTCGGTAAGCGGACCATGAGTCGGCGTGACATCCAGTTCGCAAAATACAGGTGCAGGTCGAACCAGCGCTCCATCAACCGCGTGGGGTCGCCCTTGAAGTCGCCCCAATTATAATGGTTGGTAAAGCTCGTAGCGGTGATGCGCGCTCTCGTAGACAGCGACCGCAATGCAGCTATATCCTCCTTGCCGAGAGGTTGATCAACTGCCAGGAACTCGTAATACTGGTATTCGCTCAAGAATCACTCTCCTCGTTTATGCCTTTCCAGCTTTTTCTGCCAGGTATTGTTTTAGCTGCTCAATGGTAAACTTCTTTTCGTGTGATGTCTTTTCACGCCATTGTTATCTACTCTGATAATGTTCTCCCATTCTAAGTCCGTTTTGCATGTTCGTAAAAAATTACACGGCAAACAGGCCATTATCAAGACGGATTGAGGCCAGCCTGTTTACGTACCGGTAATTTTATATAGCTGGATGCCAATGATGGTTTTCCTTCTCTATGACGCTCGGATATACTATGTATAAATCAATCACAAGGCACAAAACAATCTATGCAAGCAGCTAAACAGGAAGCGCTCAATATCATTGACCGAATGCCGGATGATAGTGATATGGATGAAATTATGTATCGTCTCTATGTCCTGGACAAAATCAGGAAGGGACAGCAAGCTGTCGAACAGGGTAAGACCATTACCAGCGAGGAACTCCAGCGAGAAATCGATTCATGGTGAGATGGTCAGAACCGGCCATACTCGATTTGCAATCCATCCATGACTTTATCGCTCACGATTCCCGTTACTATGCCAAAAAGGTAACCCAGGATATCCGGGATAAAGCAGATATTCTGGATGAGTTACCGAGAATCGGGAAAAAGGTGCAGGAAATAAATGATGGAAACATCAGAGAGTTGTCACTGTATTCCTACCGAATCATTTATGAAATCAGAACTCAAGGAATCTACGTGCTGGCCGTAATACATAAACGTCGAGATTTGAACCCCAGGGATATTAAGCGATTAAAAATCACCCAAAACGAACAACCCTGATAAACGTATATATAAGGAGCACAACATGAAGGCAATCGTACTAGAAGAAATAGGCGGCCCGGATAACCTGAAGGTCAAAGAGGTCGATACACCCGACCCCGGACCGGGTGAAGTACGGGTAAGGTTGAAGACTTCCGCATTGAACCGGCGCGATTACTGGATCACCATCGGCAGGTACCCGCGTACGAACCTGCCCTGTATCGCCGGCTCGGACGGCGCCGGCACGGTGGATGCCGTCGGTGCGGGAGTCGACAACGGGATGATCGGCGACGAGGTGGTAGTCTATCCGGCCAGGGAGTGGGGAGACAGCGAGGCGGTGTCCGGACCGGATTTCCGCGTGCTGGGCATGCCGGACCAGGGCACATTTGCCGAATATATCTGCTGTCCGGCTACGGATGTCTACGCCAGACCCGCTCATTTAAGCTGGGAGCAGGCCGCCGCGGTCCCCCTTGCCGGTCTGACAGCCTGGCGCGCTGTTGTGACACAGGCCGAGGTACAAGCGGGGCACACCGTACTGGTTACGGGAGCCGGCAGCGGCGTTTCGACCTTTGCCATCCAGTGGGCCAGCGGGCTCGGCGCCGAGGTTTACGTGACCAGCGGTTCGGAGGAGAAAATTGAGAAAGCCAGGGCCATCGGCGCCGTGGGCGGCATCAGCTACAGGCAGGAGGACTACCATAAAACCCTGAGAAAGCAGGCAGGCGGATTTAACGCCATCATCGACAGCGCCGGCGGGGACGACATGAATAACCTGTTAAGCACCCTGAGGCCCGCCGGACGATTTGTATTCTTCGGCGCCACCCTGGGTATTCCATCTACTGGCCTGGAAATACCGAGACTGTTTTTTAACCAGACGCGCATACAGGGGACGATGATGGGATCCAATGCCGAATTCAAGGCAATGCTGGATTTTGTCGGCGAGAAGAAGATCGAACCCGTGATCGACCGGGTATTGCCCATGAGTGAGGCAGTCGCCGCACACAAGCTGCTGGAATCATTCGGCCAGACGGGCAAGGTCGTGTTGCAGAATAGTTGAGCCGCCTTAATAAATCTCGTATCAGCGCGATGATCCCGATTGCGATGCTTGCTGCCGACACATGCAAGCTGCCCAGGTAAGGGCGTCTTATGCGCATTCCTTCCCTGGCAGCTTTTAATTCCTGTCCAAGTGTGCCATACCAGCTGGACAGGAAGGTGTCGAAGAATTCGTGCAAAAAGTTGTCTTGACAAACAGCCTCTGTAGGACTATATTCAGACTGTGAACATCAAATGGGTGTAGTTCAGCTACGAGTTCATGCCACCTTTCGGGGTTTCCAGCCAAGTCTGGATATAGCCAAGAGCACCCGGTGAAAAGGCCCCGGTTTTCCGGGGCCTTTCTTTTATGCAGGTGTCTTGATTGGTTTTCCGACTTTGCGGTTGTACGCAATCACGAAGAAACGAATCTTTTTGGTCTTGCGACGGTAGGGTTTGCTGCCCTTGTTCCGTATATATGCGCTCTGTACATACAACTGCATCGGAGCGTCTTTTGATGTTGGTTTCGTGACGTTAAAGTAAATCTCATACTCAACGTGTTCGCCTTCATCTGTCATCAACTCAACAATAAAGAAGTTGCCTTTGCCGCTGAGGTTACAGCGCTTGGCATGAATTTCACGAATGATATCAGGCAGATGGAAAGACAGGCGATACCGATCAAAGCAAAACGTCCGGACCTCGCGGTTGTCACTGTACTCAAGAGCCGGGTTGTCTCCTTCCTTTACTGCTTTAGAAAAGCAGTGAAGTGAAAAAGCGACATTAAAATTATAGATACGTTCAGGCTCATTACCTTTGGCAGACTGAGTTAACTCCAGTTCGAACGGGTGCAGGTGTGAGAGGTCGTATGTATTTCCATCATGTTGAAAAGGCTTCCATTTCATGGTGACTTGATAGCGTAGTATGGCAGAACAAAATATCTGGTTTCATCTCTTAACGCGAATTTACTGCAAACGACTGAGTTTAATAACCAATGCTCGCTATTTATAACACAATAGATGATCGGATTTGAACCAGCCGACTTTCCGCTGACATGTATAATAGGCGGCATGGTTGGATTTCTTTCAATAAGATAACAGACAGTGGGATGCAGAATATGAATGGCGCAGTGATTTACGATGGAATACGTTCGCCTTTCGGACGGTATGGAGGTGGATTGTCTGCTAAACGACCCGACGACCTCGCGGCAGCCGTTATCAAGGCCCTGCTGGACAGGAACGGTATCGAGAGCAGCCTGGTGGAAGACGTGATCCTCGGCAATACCAACCAGGCGGGTGAGGACTGTCGTAACGTCGCGCGTAATGCCGCCCTGCTGGCCGGCATGCATACCTCGGTGGGAGGAGCGACCGTCAACCGGTTGTGCGGCAGCGGGGCGGCGGCGACCCTGGATGCAGCCCGGGCGATCGGTTGCGGACAGGGACAGTTGTTTATTTCCGGCGGCGTGGAAAGCATGAGCCGTGCGCCCTGGGTGCTGAACAAGGCGGAAACCGGCTTCGACCGCAACCAGAAGATGTACGACACCGTGCTCGGCTGGCGCTTCCCCAACAAGGCGCTCCTGGAGCAATACGGCGACGACACCATGCCGCAGACCGCGGACAACCTGGCCCGGGACTTCGCCATCAGCCGGGAAGACAGCGACGCGTTCGCGTTCGCCTCCCAGCAGAAATACGAAGCCGCGAGAAATGCCGGGTTCTACGAGGAAGAGTTGCTGGAAATAGAAGTGCCGGCAAAACGGCGCAAGGACCCGCCGGCAAAAGTAGCAGCCGATGAACATCCCCGGCCCGGCGCCACCCTGGAGAAATTATCTACCCTGTCCACCCTGTTTGAAGGCGGTGTAGTCACCGCCGGCAATGCCTCAGGCATCAATGACGGCGCGGCCGCACTGCTGCTGGGAAACGAGGACATCGGCAAAAAACTGGGACTGACCCCGCGTGCTCGCATTCTGTCCGGCGCCATCGCCGGCGTCGAACCCCGGGTGATGGGGATCGGCCCGGTTCCCGCGTCGCAAAAAGCCCTGCAACGGACGGGCCTGTCGCTGGCCGATATGGATGTCATAGAGATCAACGAGGCTTTTGCCACCCAGGTGCTGGGCTGCCTGAAACAACTGCAGATCGATTTCCGGGACGAACGGGTCAACCCGAACGGCGGCGCCATCAGCATCGGCCACCCGCTGGGCGCGTCCGGCGCGCGGCTGATCCTTACGGCGTTACGGCAACTGGAAAACACCCAGGGCCGGTATGCGCTGGTCAGCATGTGCATCGGCATCGGCCAGGGCATTGCCGTCATTATCGAAAGAGTGTAACTATCCGCAGATGACACAGATTATGACAGCAGGGGACAGAATTAATTCTGCCCCCGGTCAGGCTTCATGAAAATCCTTGCTGTCGGCGATATACACCTGGGACGCACGCCATCCCGGTTGCCTGAAGAACTCGCGCATCGGTCCCGCGACCTGGGCCCGGCCGGCGCCTGGGAGCGCACCGTAAAGGTTGCCATCGATGCGGGAGTCAGGGCAGTTCTCCTTGCCGGAGACGTAGTCGAACGGGAAAACGACTTTTTCGAGGCTTACCGGGAACTGGAACAAGGTGTTCGGCGCCTCACAGAAGTCGGTATCGACGTCATCGGCGTCGCCGGCAACCATGACGTGAAGGTCCTGCCCCGCCTGGCAAGACACATTCCTGAATTTCGACTCCTGGGTGCGGATGGACAATGGCAGTCCTGCCGGATCGCCGACGATGCGGATGCGATCACCCTCTGGGGCTGGTCTTTCCCCCGCAAGGAAGTGCAGACAAGCCCCTTGGGCGAGCAATCCTTCAAGTGTGAGGCTGGCATTAACCTGGGACTTTTGCACTGCGACCGGGATGTGGTCGGCAGCCCTTACGCCCCGGTCAGCAGCCGGGAACTCCAACAGGCGGGGCTCGACGGCTGGTTGCTCGGACACATACACAAGCCCGATGCCCTGGCTGTCGAGTCACTGAACGGGTACCTTGGCAGCCTGACCGGTTTGGACCGAAGCGAAACAGGACCCCATGGGCCCTGGCTTATAGACATTACCCGGAGCCGGATTGAATCCGTTGAACAGATACCCCTGGCGCCGCTGCGCCGGGAGTCCGTTGATGTTAACCTGGAAGGTATCGGTGAACCGGCAGAGGCGAGAGAAAGCGTTCTGGCCCGGTTGCGCGAGATTGATCATCAAATCACGGAAACTTCCGTTTCAATGAGCCTGGTTGCCGCGCCGGACGCGGTCGGGGTGCATATCACCTTGTGCGGACGTACACGTTTCACCGCGGCCGTGCTTGACGAATTTTCCGGAACCAGTGAAGACGTTATCTATACCGGGACTGGCAACCGCTGCTATTTCATTGAGCGAATCAGCGCCGATACCCGACCGGAGATAGATCTGGAAGAACTTGCCAGCCAACCCACCCCTCCGGGATTGTTGGCAAAACGGCTGTTGTGGCTGGATGAACCGGAAGGCCATCCCCAGCGCGACGACCTGGTGGCAAAAGCCCAACAGCACCTGCGCGGCCAGGGGCAAAAACCCGTCTGGAACGGCCTGTATGCCGATGAACCGGACCCGGTCGAGTGGTTGCGAAAAGCAGGATTGCGCGCCCTGGATCAACTGTTGGCTCAGACCCCCAATACGGGTTAATGCGCCTCAAGCGACTCAAAATCCAGACCTTGCCCGGAATCGAACCCGGTTTTACGTTCGAACCCCCCGGCGCCGGCATCAATATCGTCACCGGTCCCAACGCCATCGGCAAGAGCAGCCTGGCGCGCGCGCTGGGCTATCTCCTGCGAGAGCAGAAAAACGATCCTCCTGCGCTCTCCCTGGAGGCCGAATTCGAAAGCGATGGGGCTGGTTGGCGCGTGCTACGCAACGGCAGCCAGGTAGTCTGGCACCGCGACGGCAACCCTGCAGAGCGGCCCGCGCTGCCCGGCGCCGACCAGGCAGGGCTGTATCGCCTGTCCATGGAACACCTGCTTAGCGGTGATGAATATGACGCCGGACTGGCTCAGGAGTTGCGCAACAGGTTGCGCGGCGGCTTCAACCTGGATGCGCCACGTATAAAGTCAGGTTCGCGCTTTGCGCAAAACGAGGAAAAAAACCTCAGCGTCGCGGAGAAGAATCTACGGCAGGCGGAAGGAGATTACGATAACCTGGAGCAGCAGGAACAGGATGAATTGCCCCGGCTGAACCGTGAGGTCAAGGTCGCCGAGGAGGCGCAGGACCGCCTGCAACGTCTGCAACAGGGATTGGAACTGCATGAAGCCGTTAACGCGAAAAAATCCTGTGCTGAGGAATTGAAGGCTTATCCTTCCGGCATGGACCGGCTGCGCGGTGATGAGCAGAAACGTCTGGCCGGCCTGGAGGAAAAAAGG
Source organism: Gammaproteobacteria bacterium (assembly GCA_965204045.1). GTDB lineage: Bacteria > Pseudomonadota > Gammaproteobacteria > Eutrophobiales > Eutrophobiaceae > JAAXHV01. The sequence goes on along the minus strand of CBDBDW010000002.1, from coordinate 74,300 downwards.
GAAATACAACAGGCAAAGTTACGTGAGCAGGAGCGTAAGCTCAGTGGCGCCGAAGCTGTGCTTGAAGAGACCGGTTTTGAACGGTCGGAACCTGACCCGGAGCGTCTGGACGCTATCGACAGGTGTTTGCAGCAACTCGGACAAAAAGAGGCGGACTGCAACAACGCGCAGAAAGAACTGGCCAAGGCCGAAGGCAGCCTGAAAAGCGCCCGTGAGCAATTCAATGATTCCGGGAAACCACCCAGGCTTGATGCGCAAAGGCTTGGTCAGGCCGATGCCGTCGCAGCGCCGCTGATCAAGGTGCAATCAAGGCGGGATATGCTGCAACTGCAACTCGACCAGGCCGGAAGCCCTCCCGATGAAGCCGAAATCGACAAACTGTATGATGCAGGCGGCGCCCTGCGCGAGTGGCTGGCCGCAACAGTGGCCGAATCCGGGTTCAAACCGGCATCTCCCGGCCGCTGGCCGCGAATTGCACTTTGGGCAACCCTGGCAGCCAGCGGCCTTGCTGCCGTGCTGGCGGGGATACAACAGGCTTTGCCGGCTGCGGTCGCTGCATTGGCAGCGTTCGTTGGTGCAGCATGGGGTTTGTTCAGCCTGCGCCGCCGTCCGGCAGCCGGGCTGTCCGCTGACGAGGCGATACGGCGCTTTATCAGGACCGGCCTGGCCCCGCCGCCGGACTGGACCGCTGCCGCGGTGCGTGAATACCTGCGCTCGGAGATCGACAAGCGCCACAGCGCCCTGGTCCTGCAAAGAGAACGGGCGGCGCGGGCCGGGGACCTCCGCGCCGAACTCGAAAAGGTCGAGGCGGACATTGCAAAATTGCAGGCGCAAAAACATGAGGCAGCCACCCAACTGGGCTTTGACCCGGAGTGGCCGAATGTCGGTCCGGATATTTTTCTGCAACACTGCCGGCAACTGCTGGAGGCAGAGAACCGCCATGCGCAGGCACAAGCCGGTCTTGAGGCAGTGGAGCGGGATGTGGCTGAAGACGTTGCCCTGGTGCGTGACTTCCTTGCGCCCTGGCTCAGCGCCGCTGCACCGACGCCGGAAGATACTGATGAGAAGCAGGATATCAACCTGTTGCAGGCTTCATTTCAACACCTGGAACGGCGTGTTAACGAAGCAAAAGACGGGCGGGCGGAAATAAAACGTTGCCGGGAGACCATCAAATCAATTAAACAGGAAATTGAAGACAACCTGGACGAAACCGGAAAGGTCTTTACGGAATGCGAACTGGAACCAGACGCCCATATTGAACTTGACGCACGGCTTGGTTTGCTGGATGAGTGGAAAGCGAAACGGGAGGCATTGCAGAAAGCAGAGTTTGAGGAGGAACGTATCCGTTCTCTGCTTGAGTCCCATCCTGAGGTCGCCAGACAAATCGAGGAAGGCAGGATAGCGGACCTGCGAAACGACCACGAGGCAGCCGGACTACAGGCCGGTGAGTACAGCAAGCTGATTGAGCAGAGAGCGGAAATTACCACCCGGCTTTCGGATGCCGGCAAAGATCACAAATTGAGCCGTGCCCGCGCCGCGGTGGACAGCGCCAGAGCGTCGCTGCAGGACAAGCGTGAGCAGGCCTGGCTGTTTGAGGCGACTGAACTTTTGCTCGACGACGTTGAACGGGCGTTCCATAGCGAAAACGAACCGGAAGTTCTGAGCCGCTCCCGGGCGCTGTTCCGGGAAATTACTGCCAACGCTTTCAATCTGGAACTGGATAAAAACGGAACGTTTTACGCCACGGACCTGAAACAAAATGCATTGAGAAACCTCAACGAACTCTCATCGGGCACCCGCATGCAACTGTTGCTTGCGCTACGCCTGGCCTGGATAGAGGCGCAGGAACAGGGCGGGGAGACCTTGCCGCTGTTTCTCGACGAAGCGCTGACCACCAGCGATGAAGAGCGTTTCAGCGTGATGGCAAACAGCCTTGAGCGGTTGTCAGATACGGAGGGCCGCCAGATATTTTACCTGTCCGCCCGCCGGCATGAATGCGCGCTATGGAAGCAGGCTACCGGAAACGAACCGCCAATCATTGATCTTGCCATGGCGCGCTTTCCCCGGGAGGCGCATCCGCCGCAGGACTACAATATCGCACTGCCTCCGCTGCTCCCGTCCCCGGAAGGCCGGGACCCCGAAGCCTATGCCTCCGCTCTTGGCGTGCCGCTCTTCAACCCGCGCCTGGAGCCCGGCGCGGCACACCTGTTCTACCTGCTGCGTGACGACCTGGACTTGATGTACCAGCTAATGGAAACCTGGCGTATCACCAGCCTCGGCCAGTTTGAGGTCTTGCTGGACAGCGATGCGGGCCCAGCCGCCGTAACCGATACTGAACATCGGAACAGGCTTCGCCGGAGGTGCGGCGCTGTCCGCATATGGATGGCGCACTGGCGCCGGGGCAGGGGCCGTCCGGTGGACCGGATCGCCCTGGAGCAGTCCGGCGCCGTATCAGAAACGTTCATTGGCCGGGTCACAGACCTTTCCGAAGAAGTCAAGGGAGATGGGGCAGTGCTGGTGCAAGCATTACGCGACGGCCGGGCACCCCGCTTCCAATCAGGCAAGATTGAAGAACTGGAACGCTGGCTGGCTGATGAAGGCTATACCGACGAGGAAAAAATTCTGTCGGCTGAGGAGCGCCGGCGCTTGACACTGCAACAGTCCATGTCCGATACCGACGCGGACGTGGAAGATCTCAACCAGGTCATAACCTGGCTGGAGTCCGCAACCTCCTGACTTATGGGGTCAGAGTAAGAAATTCGCCAGAATTTTTACTCTGACCCCTGGTATCTGAATCTCAATACTGCGATTCCGGCGTACGCACAACCAGGCCGTCCAGTTCCCCGGTCACCTTGATCTGGCAACTCAGCCGGCTGGTCGGCTCCGGACTCATGACAAAGTCCAGCATTTCCTTCTCCATGGACTGCGCTTCCGGCAGCTTATCGAACCATCCCTCATCAACGTATACGTGACAGGTGGCGCAACTGCACGCGCCGCCGCATTCGGCAACAATACCGTCAACCCCGTTATTGACCGCGGTTTGCATGACGCTCATGCCCTCTTTGGCATCTACTGTGGTTTCCGTCCCATCGAATGCGATATAGGTGATTTTCGGCATTTGCTGAACTCCAAAAAGCTGTTGTTTCGTATTATTATCCCGACTTCAGGCAGGGATTATAAAGAAAATCTGCTGTTGCTTGAACAACTTGTTGAAATTATTCCTGTTGATCCGGAACTGCCGGCCTGATTATTCCGGTACCCGCACATCAAGCAGCGCGTCGGGATGAGGATGGTTTAACTTCCAGCTTAAGCCCTAATGCGTGCAGGACCTTCAGTATCGTATCAAACGTAGGACAACGTTCCCCGGAAAGTGCCTTGTAAAGGCTTTCACGGGACAAGCCTGCATCATGCGCTACTTGCGACATGCCCTTGGCGCGCGCAATATCGCCCAATGCCTTCGCAATGAATGCAGCATCTCCGTCCGCTTCCTCAAGACAGGCTTCCAGATAAGCCGCCATTTCCTCTGGTGTGCGCAGGTGTTCAGCTACGTCATAGGGAGATGTAACAGTTTTAGCCATGTGTACCTAACGCAATTCCGAAACGCCTTCACCTACGGGTCTGACATCTCCTGGATTTCCGGTTGCCAAGCGTTCGACACGTGCTTGAATTCGCGCCCGGGCACGAATGTCTCTCAAGCCCTCCAGCCACTTGGCGTAAAGGTCCGTCTTACGGAGTTCCATCATCGGAAAATTGTAGCCGTGCGGCTACGCAGTGTCAATACCTGTCTTAAGAATAGTTGTATTGGTAATTGGGAATTCGGAAAAATCTTATTCAGATTCGTAACTACTCACCCCCTGTTCGTCCCGCGCTCCCTTCGTCATTCCGGCGAAGGCCGGAATCCAGTCTGTTAAACGGGTCGCTTGCGACACCTTATAACGTGTCCCTTCGGGACGTTTTTTTCACTGGATTCCCGCCTGCGCGGGAATGACGGGGGGCGCGCGGGAATGACGAACGAGGAGAAGTGCAGGAAGGACGAGTGGGGGTGAGTAGTTACTCAGATTCTATGTTCTTTACCAGCATCGCGATGCCGGGATAACAATTTCCTTTATTCCGAATATCGCTTGCAATGTCGTCACTTTGCGGCTATTTTTGACTTTATGCTATACCAAAGGATCACTCGGTTACCCGCCCGCAGCTTTTTCCTGTTTGGCGTGCGCGGTGTAGGCAAAAGTTCATGGGCGCGCGCTGCTTTGCCGAAGGCGCTGCGCCTCGACCTGCTGGATGAGACGCTGTTTCATGATCTACTCGCTGAACCGTCGTTATTCCGGGAATTGCTTTCCACCGTGGCGCCGGACGAGTGGGTTGTTATTGATGAAGTACAACGAATACCCTCCCTGCTGAATGAAGTACACCGGCTGGTCGAAGAGCGCGGCCTTCGCTTCGCCTTGCTCGGTTCCAGCGCACGCAAACTCAAAACCGCGGGTACGAACCTGCTGGCCGGGCGCGCAAGCCGCAAGGCCATGTATCCACTTGTTCCCCGGGAACTTGGCGCCGATTTCAAGCTGGATGACGTGCTCAGGTACGGCAGCATTCCCCTGGTCTGGACGGCAGAAGACCGTCGTGAGGCGCTCGAAAGCTACACCCAACTGTACCTGCGGGAAGAGATTCGCGCCGAAGCGGTCGTCCGCAACCTGCCCGGTTTCGTTCGTTTTCTGCCTGTTGCCGCGTTGTTGCATGGACAGACGCTGAACGTAACAGGCATTGCCCGGGACGCCGGCGTAGCGCGCACTACAGTCAGCGGATACCTGGATGTGCTGGAAGACACGCTGCTCACCTGGAGGTTACCTGCTTATGAGGCAAAACTGCGGGTGCGGGAACGCCGGCGTCCGAAACTCTACTGGGTGGACCCCGGCCTGGTGCGAGCCGTGAAACGCCAGTTCGGACCCGTGTCAATGGAGGAACGCGGCGCCCTGTTCGAGGGCTGGATACTGAGCCTGCTGCGCGCTCACGCGGAGGAACAGCCGGTGTTTGATGACATCCATTACTGGGCGCCGGTCGAATCCAGGACAGAAGTTGATTTTCTGCTTACCCGTGATAATGAATACCTCGCTATTGAGGCGAAGGCTGCAAGCCGATATAACACCGGCTTGCTCAAAGGATTACGCGCCGTCAGAGACCTGCCGCGCCTGGTGCGCCGCGTTCTTGTCTATGACGGCGAGCGCTCCTTCCGAACTGAAGATGATATTGACGTATGGCCGGTGAACCGGTTTCTTGAAGCGTTGCAAACAGACGGGCTCTGGCCCTGAAGTCGTATAGGAAACCACCGGGGACGGAATTCAATTCCGTCCCCTTTAAGCAGGTTAGTAATTAACCCGGAGCGACACCCCGCCGTACACATTCAGAGTAGGCGCCGGTTCGAACACCCTGCCGCCGAAACCGTTGAGGCGCAGGTTGGACATGTATTTCGTGTCGAACAGGTTATTGATGCCGATGAAAGGAGACAATTCAAATCCTGCCATCTGCAGGCGGTGTCCTGCTCTCAGGTTTGCTACTTCGTAGGAATCGGAAATGGCGGTATTGGCGTTATTGATTGCCAGGTCGTCAACCACGAGAATGTCCCAGCTCAGGTAGAATCCGGAATCGTGGCGGTAGGCCAGTTCCGCAAATAACTGGTTCTCGGGAATACCGGGCAGCATCTTGCCTTCCGCCGCCATGTTGGTCGGGAAGCTGTCGAACTCGAAATCGGAATAAGTATAGGATGCGGTGAGTTGCAGGCCTTCCAGGATGTCCACGACGATGGCGGCCTCAATGCCGTTGCGGTCGGTATCGGCATTCCGGAAAAAAGTACGATTGCCGATATTGGCGACGCTGACTACTTCGTCTTCCACTTCCATGATGAATCCGGCGATGTCGAAATAAACACGCTCCCCGATCAGGCCGCGGGCGCCAATCTCAAAGCTGTCCGCGTTCTGGGCATCTACAGAGGCGAAGCCGCCAAGACTGACATCCAGGTTTCTGGCCGGGTTGGCCAGCTCGGTAAAAGTGGGCGTTTCAAACCCGGTCGCATAGTTGAAATAGAAACTGACTGAATCCGTCGCGCCCCAGGTCAAACCGGCGCTTGGGCTGAATTCTTCGAAATCCAGATCACCGGACTGGTCCGCGTTGGCCAGGAACCGGTCTTCCACGGCCAGGTCCACAATATCATAACGGCCGCCCAGCGTAAGTTGCAGGGAATCGGTAATTGCGAGACTGTTGCGGATGTAAAATCCGTAAGCCTCCGCTTCTTCCAACTGATCAAAGGATAATGCCCCTTGAATCCCGGCATCATTGGAATAACGTTGCCGGTCGTCTTCCTGGATGTCGATATCGAAGCCCGCGGTGAATTGATTGGGACGGCCCATCAGTTCTCCCGTATAGGTGTATTGCGCGCCGCCGCCAAAAAAGAACCGGTCGAACTCAACTACCCCGTCATCGGGCACAAACCGGATATGGGAACCGATAGGCAGAAAGGCCATGAAGTCGCGCCACAGGTAGTAATTGCGCACCCTGATCTCATGGTTCTCGCCGAACTGCCGGCGATAAATCCAGCCGGCCTTCTGTTGCTCCAGTTCTTCGCCGGCGTTGGAGCTGAGGTTCCTCGGCTGCGCCTGGCGCCGGTCCGCATCCACGTTGGCCTGATTGATGCCGCCCGAATCATCGGCCTGGGGTGATTCCACCAGGTTGAAGATCATGGTCAGGTCGGAGTCCTCGTCAAATGCATAGCGGAACTTGCTGTTCACCAGCCCATGCTCCACCCTGGAGTTTTCCCGGTAACCGTCGCTCTCCATGTAGGAACCGTTCACCAGGTAATTCAGTTTGCCCGTCTGTCCGCCGAACTTGAGCTGGTATTTCTGGTGGTCGTACTCACCCACGGTCACCCTGGCCTCGGCAAACGGTGTTTCCGGCCCATCCTCGGTATACAGGCTCATGACGCCGCCGGACGCGCTGCCGTACAACGCGGAAGACGGGCCACGGATGATTTCGATGCGGCCAACCGATCCGATATCGATATCGTCGACCCCGCTCTGCCCGTCGGCCAGTGTCGCCGGCAGGTCATCGACGAAGACCTTGATGCCGCGGATACCGAAATTTGCCCTGGCGCCGAAGCCCCGGATCGCGACGCGCAGGTCCTGGCTGAAGTTATAACGGTTCTGGAAAAAGATACCGGGCACCCGGGTCAGCGATTCGTCCAGACCCAGTTGCTGGCGTCCGGCCTGGATAGTATCCCTTTCCACGATGCTGACTGCGCTGGACACGTCCGCCAGCGACTGGTCCTGCCGCGTTGCGGTAACGATAACTTCGTCGAGTTCCGTGACTGCGTAGCCTGCCGTCGTTGAGACAAGAATACAAGCGGCAACCGCCCACCTGCCGAAGTGAAGATTCCCCATGGTTTACCCCCTGAAAGAAATGATTATCCGATTTTAACCGACATGATACCACCTCGCAGGTTATGTACCAACCGGGAGGCGACGTAATTAGAATAATATAATCAACAAGTTATTGACTTTACTCTAACGCCGCCAGCGATGCGTTGTGGATAATATCAACCATCCAGGGACGAAATGAACCAATCGCCGTAACGAGACCCTGTATAATCCGGCTTTTTGATGGCAACACGATGGCAACGAAACAATCAATGGACCACACCACCTCCAGAGTATCCAATGTCCTGACGCAGGTCAGGCTGCTGAAAGACAAGTACGATGAATTAGCTGCTGTAACCGGCGAAGATTACAATGTCTTTTCGTAACTACTCACCCCCCTGTTCGTCCCCGCGCCCCCCTCCGTCATTCCCGCGCAGGCGGGAATCCAGTGAAAAAACCTGTACCGGCGGGACACCTTATAACGTGTCGCCTGCGGCGACTATGTTATTGACTGGATTCCTGCCTGCGCAGGAATGACGAACAGGGGGGTGAGTAGTTACCATTCCTTCCAGAATGACGGCTGCTTCCTTGCAGTGGTGGAACACAGCTATAGCGCCTGGTACGGCATCATTTTCGGATGGGATTGCATCTCCACCTGCTCGCGGGTCCAGGGTTGGGCGCTGTCGCAGTAGATTTCCATGACGGGTGTGACCCAGGAGGCATCGTCCAGGCTGCCTGCTTTGAGAACCGTGATGGTATCAATAGCCGAGGATTCGCTGCTGATGGATGACCCGCAACGGCCGCAGAAATTGCGGTCCAGGGGTTTCCCGCTGTCTCCGGTATCCACGTATGTCGCCATTTCACCTTGGACGTCCAGAGAACCTTTCGGCAGGACGATGTTCAGCGAGTATGCCCCGCCGCTCTGTTTCTGGCAGTTGATGCAATGACACAGCACCGTCGCCAGGGGTTCCGCTACGCTTGTGTAACGTATGTTGCCGCACAGACAACCGCCTTCGATTTTTGCCATGTTTTTGCTCCTCTTTGATAAAGCGGATTATGTTTAACAGTCGTTGGGGCGGGCGTTGCGTTTACCAGTGCATAATGGAGGATGGCAGTTCCCGTCAGCCGATTTTTGGAGACCGACTTATGCTGGGCTGAGCTGCTATGCGAAAAGAAACTTCAAAAGTAACTACTCACCCCCACTCGTCCTTCCTGCACTTCTCCTCGTTCGTCATTCCCGCGCGCCCCCCGTCATTCCCGCGCGCCCCCCGTCATTCCCTATATGGACTCCTCCCGTTTTGCAAGTAGGCACGAATCGATAGTGAAGGCAGACTGCGGTCGTATATACGGACTCTGATTGGGGTGCGACCCCTGGCCCAAGATGTGTTCGCCCCTTCAGCCCTCTTCGGCGCAACGGCGTTCTCACGCCGCGGGAATGAGCAGGGTCCCTGAAGGTGGGTCTGACCACTATCACGTTGTGCCGTCTTGCAAGGAAATAACATAAACGCTGACGCCTCTCTCCCGGCTGGCCGTTCAGGCGGCGGCCACTGCCGCCGGCGGGTTGCCCGACAGCTGGTTGGCATGGCCCGGATCGTACTCCGTCCGGTAACGCAGCATAGCCCAGGCGGTACGCACGGTTTTGTTTGCCAGGGCCACCGCCGCCCGCCCGGCGCCACGCCGGGCCGCCAGGTCTTTGAGCCACACCTCAACGTCATTACGGGGTTCCCGCCGCGCCAGCGCCTGGAGTACCGCATGGGCGCCGGTAATGAGCGAGGCACGTAAGCGTTTGTCCCCGCTGCGCTTGCCAATCGACCCCAGGCGCACCTTGCCCCCACTGCTGTGCTGCTTGGGGGTCAAGCCAATACAGGCCGCCGCGGCCCGACCATGCCGGTACGCCTGCCCGTCCCCCAGGGCAATATACAACCCCAACGCATTCTTGGGCCCCACCCCGGCCAGTGTCAGCAGCGACCGACACGCCGGCGTCACGCGCACTTGCTCTGCCAACTGCCGCTCCGCCTCCTGCAACGCCGCCGACTGCGCCTGCCATAACTGCCAGGCCAGCGCCAAGAGCGGGCGTAGCGACAACGGCAACCCGTTCTCCGCCTCCTCCAGCACGCGCGGCAACTCACGCCGTAACGCCGCCTCCCCCTTCGGCACCACTTCCCCAAACTCCGCCAGCAGCCCACGCAGCATGTTCCCCGTCGCCGTCAATTGGTCCGTCAGATGCTCCGCCACGCGTTTCTGACACTGCAGACTCTGTTGCTCCACCCCCATCAACCCCACCCCCGGCAATTCCTCCCGCTGCCCCGCACGGGCCACCGCTAACGCATCCCGCGCATCCGTCTTGTGGCCCTGACGGTACGGCAACACCCAACGCGGCGAGAGAATCTTCACCTGATGACCGAACGACTCCGCTAAGCGACCCCAATAGTGCGCACCCCCGCACGCCTCCAGTACCACCAAGGCCGGCGCCTGACGCACTAAATACGCCGACAACGCCGTCCGGCCCATCGCCTGGTTGCTCACCATCCGGTCCTGCTTGTCGACCACGCACACCTGAAACGTGTGCTTCGCTAAATCTATGCCGATTGTGTTAGTATCTCTCATCGTGGACTCCTCGTTGTTGGTTAAACAAAATTGCTTCTCCCCCCTTAACTACCATGATAAGGGGGGAGGAGTCCACACATCGGCGCAGGCGGGAATCCAGTGAAAAAAACGTCCCGAAGGGACACGTTATAAGGTGTCGCAAGCGACCCGTTTAACAGACTGGATTCCGGCCTTCGCCGGAATGACGAAGGGAGCGCGGGACGAACAGGGGGGGTGAGTAGTTACCATGTTTCTTGCTATTCCGCCGGCGATAGAGTCCGGGATAGGACAGCTCGGCAAACACGGTTCCCTGATCAGCGACGAACCGGGTTCCGCGTTTCGCATGTCCTGTGTGCTGACCGATCTTCCGTTAATTCCGGATGAGACCAAAGATACAGGTAGTGAAGATTTTTGCGCCAGTTGCCAGAAGTGTGTGACCGACTGCCCGCCGGGCGCGATCTCCAACGAGAAACAACTTGTCAACGGGGCTATGCGCTGGTACGTCGATTTCGACAAGTGCGCGCCCTATATGACAGAGACCAAAGGCTGCGCGATATGCCTTGCGACCTGACCCCATACTCCGACCAGAATTTAATGGAAAGCGTCATAGCGGCCTGTTATGTGAGTTTTTATCACAGTTGCCATGAAAAACTCATAATCAAATGGTTCAACTATAAACTATACTTGCCCCAAGATATGTAAGCGCCTGCATTGCCACGCTGGTTGTTGGGCTGGCATTGCGGGCTCCGGTTAGCTATAACAACGGGAGGGTAATACAATGCAGACCTCGACCCACACATTAACGGGACGCCGCCCGGCCGGGGCGCGCAAGCCGGCTTCCCGAACCTCGGCAGGCTCCCGACGGACTGACGCCCGTACCGGGCGTTTCCTCGCCCGCCTCACTCTTCTTCCCGCCCTCGCCCTGCTGCTCGGCGCCTACTCACTGTTCGCCGCCGCGCAGGCGCAGGCGCAGACGCTGAACCCGCCGGTGAGGAACGTGCGGCTGCTTCCCCAGGACGGGGCGCTGTTGCTGCTCTGGGACAACATTCCGGACCCTGTCAACCAAATCGGCGAGCCGACAGGGCAAAGGGCCCGCAGCCACTTCAACTACCATACCCTGCGGGTGCGCTGGCGGGTGAAGGACACCAATCCCGGCACAACGGGCGACCAGCCCGGTAATTGGCTCCCGCCAGATAAGACCAAGGAAGCATCAGGAGGGAGTGGCGACACTGCTGACGGCATCGATATGACCCCGGGCTCCCTTGACCGGCGCCTGACGCTGCCGGACCCGGGCTGCGGCTTGTGCGCGCAATTGGTCAACGGCACGGCCTACGAGGTGGAGTGGATTTTCTACAGGACAGACGAGGGCGGCGGCGGCGACACCGGCTGGCGCGCTGTCGGCACAGCCACGCCCCAGGCCGGCCGGCAGGACCCCGGGACGCTGGGCCGGGCGCATGACGTCAGGCTGACGCCCGGCGACAGGACGATTGGCATCAGCTGGAACAAGGTCGAGGGCGCCGACCGCTACGACATCGAGTGGAAATCCCCCGACTCCTGCCACGAAGGCACTACTGCGCCGCAGCGGTACTACCAGGGCAACGCCCGCCGCATCACCATCGATGCGGCCGACGTGACCTGTAATAGTAACCGCTGCAGCTACACCCTCACGGGCACGGAGCCCCGGCCCAAGCAGGTCAGCGAGAGAGTGCCGTCCGAGCGGCTCCAGAACGGCCGCCTCCACGAGATACGCGTGGAGGCGCAGGACAGCACCGGCGTGCGCGCCCACCCGCGCAATGCCTGGAGCGCCTGGCAACAGGCCGCGCCCAACGGCGCCTGCCCCGCCTACGCCCCCGACGCCGGCGGCAAGGCCCAAAGCTACTGTTACGTGCCGCAGGGCTCTGCCACGCGCGTCTGGTATTCCACCAGCAACAGCGTCAACAGCCCCAGCAACCGCGGCTACGCAAAGAACGACGGCGCCGGCGCCTCAATACCCTCGGACCTCTATACCCGGCTGGTCCACGGCAAGCCCGTCACGGTCAAACGTTGCGGCGGCGCCGGGGCCCCCGCGCGCACGACGCCGCAGGTGGAGATAGTGTCCGCCACGCCGGGGCGCGAGGACAGGTTCGATGCGCCCACGCCCTTGCCGGCGACCGTCATCGTGGGGCTGAGCCCCCCGCAGGGCGCCGCCGTGACGGTGGACTACGGGACGGCGGACGGCACGGCAACGGCGGGCTCGGATTACACGGCGGTGTCCGGGACGCTGACCTTCGCGGCGGGCGAGACGCGCAAGACGGTGAAGATACCGATTCTCGACGATGGCGTGGAGGACGACGGGGAGACGTTCAGGTTCATACTGTCGAACGCGTCATCGGGCGTGAGCTTGAGCAACGAGGAAGCAAACGTGGCGATACGGAACGACGACGGCGGCGAACCGGAGAACAACGGCGGCAACGACAACAACGGCGACACACCCGCGCCGACGAACAACAATAACAACGGCGGCGGCAGTTCCGGCAGCGGCAATGCCGGCGGCGGCAGCGCCGGCGGCGGTGGCGGCGGCAGCGCGCCCGCCCCGTCAAGCAGGGCCGCCCTGTCCGACCTGGTCGTCACCCCCCGGGACGAGGACGGCAACCCGGGCAAACGCCTGGCCCTGTCCCCGGCCTTCGCCCCCAGCACCACGGCCTACACCCTGGACGTGCCCTACACGACCGGCACGCTGGACATCATGCCGGGACTCACCAGCGGCACGGCCGCGGTCGGCACGCGTGGCGCCGGCGCATTCCCCGCCGCCCAGTCCTACCCGGTCTCCCTGCCCCCGGGCGAGACCACCGTCATTGAGATAACGGTCACCGCCGAGGACGGGAGCAGGACCCGCGCCTACACCCTCCGCGCCACCCGCGCCGCGCCCAATACGGACCCCTCCCTGCCGGCCCTGGTGGTCAGGGGCAACGATGACGCCGACGTCAACCTCTCCCCGGCGTTCAGCCCGGACAACACCGACTACGAGGCCAGCCTGGCCTATGCGGTGGACGCGGTCACCCTCACCCCCGCGACCCGTGACACCGGCGCCCGCGTGCGCATCGGCGGCCGGGAGGTTCCCGGCGGGCAGGCCAGCGCCCCCGTGCCCCTGGCCGTGGGCAGCAACGAGATAACCCTCACGGTCACCGCCGAGGACGGCCTCGCCACCCGCGCCTACACCCTCACCCTGGCCCGGGCCGGCGCGGACGCAGAGCCCCCCGCGGCCGACCCCCGGGCCCTGCCCGACCTCAGCCGGGCGCTGGCCGATGACACCCAGCACAGCATCGCCACGCGCCTGGCGACCGCGCGCGCCCCGGCCCCGGGCCGGACCGCCCCGCTGTCGGCCCGGCTGACGCAGGCCTTAGCGGCCGTGCTGCCGGGACAGGCCGCAGGGGCCGCCGCCCCGGCGCCCGCCTTCGACCCCGTCCTGGCCGAGGCCCGGGTGGACTCCGGCTGGGCGGCCCCGGCGGCCCCGGTCAACTGGCAGGCCCTGCTCGATAACGCCGGCGCCGCCCTGGCCCTGGGCGCGGCCCCGGACGCCGGGGAGTCCCCCACGGGTCTTGCCTCCCTGTCCCTGTGGAGCGACGGGGCCTACCGCCGCGTCGGCGGCCACAACGACGGCCTGGACTGGAGCGGCGACCTCCTGGGCGCGCGCATCGGGCTGGACATGCGCCTGACCCCGTCCCTCACCGGCGGCGCGGCCCTGGGCTGGCAGCGCGCCGGCTGGACCGGCAACGCCGGCGGCGCCGGCGCCACCCGCCATACCCTGTCCCTGCTGGGTCTTAACCCCTACGCCGGCTGGCAGCGGGGCAGACTGTCCGCCTGGGTCAGCGGCGGGCTGGGCAAGGGCACGCTCAACAGCCGGCAGCGCGGGGACGAACGCAGTGCGGACGGCTATAGTGCGAATGGCTACAGTGCGGACGGCTACAGTGAGGACGGCTACCACGGGGACACCCACAGCGAGGACGTCGCCACCCACACCCTGGGCGGCGGCCTGGCCGGGCGGCTCTTTGACACGGACGCCCTCAGCCTGGGCCTCAAGGCCGAAGCCCTGGCGACAAGCCTGGCGACAGAAACCCACGCCACCCGCACCCACCGCCTGCGCCTGGCCCTGGACGCAACGCACGTCCGGCGCTTGAGCAACGACGCCGTCCTCACCCCGGCCCTGGAGCTCGGCCTGCGCCACGACGGCGGCGCCGGCCCCGGGGGCCTGGGGCTGGAGGCCGGCGGCGCCCTGCGCTACGCCGGCGGCCCCCTCACCCTGCGCGGGCAGGCCCGCGCCCTCGTCGGGCGGGGCGGCTACCGGGAATGGGGCCTCTCCGGCACGGCCGAGTGGCGCGCCCGCACGGACGGGCGCGGCCTTATGCTGCGCCTGGCCCCGGGCCTGGGAAGCGCACAGAGCGGCATCGGGCAACTGTGGGCGCAGGGACTGCGGGACAAGACGCACGGCGCGCCGCAACAGGCCGCGCGCCTGGACGCCAGCCTCAGTTACGCCTGGGACGCCCCCGGTCACCGCGGGCGCATCACCCCGTACCTGGAGTTGCGCCGGCAACAAGCCGCCGCCGCGTACCGCCTGGGCGCGCGCTGGGACGCCCCAAGCGGGTTCTCGCTGCGCCTGGCCGGGGAGCGCACCGGCGGCGATGCCGGGCTGCCCGCCGACCATGCCCTGCTGCTGGAAGGCAGCTGGCGCCCGGGCCGGTAGCTGAGCAAGGAACAAGGGACAAGGGACAAGGGGACGGACTTCAAGCATGCCCCCGCGTGTTGCAGGCGGGGGTCCGTCCCCGGCAACCCCCGGCAGGCGGGGGTCCGTCCCCGGCAACCCCGGCAACCCCCGTCATCCGAAATCCAGGAGGTTTCTATCCTGGTTCGACAGGAAGTATGGAACTTGTGATTCATTCCGGCTGTCTGACAGTTTATACTACCAGGGTATCAGGCACTTGGTTTGAGCGACGAGGAAACCCACACAATGATCAAACAGGCCATACTGATCTGTCTGGCATTGCTGATCCCGGGCCACGTCCTTGCCGCGCCGTTCAGCCATACCTGGAGGATTGAGGACCTGGCCGGCAGGAACGCCGGGACCATTGAACTGCGCGATAAAAACAACAGGCTGCTGAAGAGGATAGATACAAGACAGATGATCTATCTATATTCGGTCATGCAGGCCATTGAGGAAGTCACGGAGCTGAGGTCGGAACTGCTCATCACCGACGGCGAAATTCCCAACGCCTTTGCCACCAAGGCCATGGGGGAACTGGTGCGGAAAGATCCAGGCGCCGGGAACGGGCCCGGTCCAGGCGCCGATGAAACAAGCCTGAAGGGCAGGTCCATCGCGGACGCAAAACCGATCGATGAGGAAAATGCCGTGGAAATCAATATCATCGGCATCAATTTCGGCATGCTGGACCTGCTTGGCCTGGACGTCCACATGGCCGCGGCGCTGATCGGCCATGAACTGGGCCACCTGAAGCTGGACCACGGCAAAGACCACAAGAACAGGCGCAGGACCGACATGCAGACTGCCGCCAACACAAAATACAGTCGCGACAACGAGCGCGAGGCTGATTACCTGGGCGCGATCTGGGCGGTTGAAGCCGGTTACGACCCTCAAGGGGCGGTGCGCCTGCAGGAACTGGTGTATAAAAAAACCCGCCACCTGTCCGGCGGATTTTCCGGCTCACACCCGTCTTCTATTGAACGCATCACGAAACTGAAGTCCCTGGCCCGCCGGCTTTCCCGGTAGCATGCGGATTGGCGATCACATCGAGCGCGGCCATACCGTCGTCTGCGCCAACGTGCGGCTCGCTCATCGCTTCAGGCACCTGTATGCGCAGGAGCAGTTGCGCAAGAACCGGCGCGCATGGGAGACCCCGGATATATTACCGTGGCAGGCATGGTTGCGGCGCTGCTGGATTACCCTGCGCGAGCGCAACGGGGCCGGCAGCCTGCTGCTGAGCGGCGAACAGGAAGACGCGCTCTGGCAACAGGTCATTGAACTGTCCGATTACAGGCACAGTCTCCTGCAGGTCACTTCCGTAGCGGCACAGGTTGCCGCTGCCTGGCAGCGCCTGAAACAATATCATGTGCCGATTTTTCCCCGCGGTACGCCCATGAACGAAGATGCCGTCGCGTTCAAGTCCTGGGCAGACGAATACCGGTTGCGCTGCGGGGAAAACAACTGGACCGATAACGCTTCACTGGCAGACGTCCTGCACGGGGACGTGGCTGACGATGCGGATATCTTCGGCAAGGGACTGGCGCTGGCAGGGTTTGACCGGTTGGCCCCGCAACAGGCAATGTTGCTGAAGAAACTGGAGGATGCCGGCATTAGCGTGCATGAATGCCGGCAAGAGGACGGCAATGTATCCGCGCAAGTGCTGGATTTCGCCGACGCCGGCGAGGAAATCCGGGCGGCTGCGGTCTGGGCGCGCGGGTGTATTGAAGAAAAGGACGGGGTCAGCGTCGGTGTCATCACACCGGACCTGCGCAAATTGCGTACCCGCATCCGTTACATCTTTGAGGACGTGCTGGCGCCCGGCAACCTGCGCTACCGGGACGCTGCCGCGCCCCTGCCCTTCAGTATCTCGGCAGGGCAGCCGTTGGCGGAATATCCGCTTATCAGCGTTATCTTCCCCATCCTGGGTTTGAACAAAGCGCCGCTTGCCCTGGATACCCTGGGTTTCCTGCTGCGCACGCCATTCATCAAGGGGCACGATGAGGAACGCGCCGGACGCGCATTGCTGGATGAAAAACTCCGTTCCCGTAACCAGCCCGCATTCAACTGGAACGATTTGCTTTACCTCGCCGGCGCCGCCGGCGATAAAGGGCGGCCCATCCCGGTCATGACGGCCATGCTGCGGGAGATCTTCTCAGTCCTGGACGAACTGCCGGCAAAGCAATCACCGGAAGCCTGGACCGGCAGCTTCAGCCGGTTCCTTGAGATTTTCGGCTGGCCCGGGGAACGCGGCCTGGACAGTACTGAATACCAGCAGGCGCAATCATGGCACTCGGTGCTGGACAGCCTTGTTTCACTGCGCCTGGTAAACCCGGTGATGTCACGGGCCGATGCGTTGTCCCAACTGCGGCGCATCGCCGGCGGGACCAGCTTCCAGCCGAAGACCGCGGAGACCCCGATACAGGTCCTCGACCCCCAGGGCGCCGCGGCCATGGCTTTCGATCGCGTCTGGATGTTCGGACTGACCGAGGAGGCCTGGCCGCCCCGGCCCCGGCCCAATCCCTTCGTCCCCATCTCCCTGCAAAAACAATACGGCATGCCGGGCGCGGACGCGGCCAGCAACCTGCAGCAGGCCGGGAGCCTGCAAACAACGCTGGTGCGCGCCACGCCGGAGATTATCCTGAGCCATCCCCGTAACGAAGAGGACCGGCCGCTCCTGGCGAGTCCCCTGCTGGCAAACCCGGAGTTACCTGCCGGGACAGGGACGCTGATACCGGGCAGCCACAGAAACAAACCGGGGCATAAAACTGCGAAAGAACAGGGGTCACAGGTGGAGGGCTACGCGCAGGTGATCTTCGCCAACCGCAAAATTGAATCGATTACGGACACGGCAGCGCCGCCGGTAACCGGCCTGCACAGTGGCGGCGTTTCCCTGTTCAGGGACCAGTCACAATGCCCGTTCCGCGCCTTCGCCAGGCATCGCCTGCACTCCAGGCAACCGGGACGGGCTGACATCGGCCTGGATGCGATGCAGCGGGGCAGCCTGTTGCACGAGCTTATGGAAAATACCTGGTCGCGACTGGAAAGCCGGGAGCAGCTCGCAGCCATGAACCGTGAGGAACGGGAGGACCTGGTCAAAACCCTGGTAACGGGCCTGGTTGCAGAGTACCGGAAGCGCTACCCGCTGGTATTTTCAAAACGTTTCGCTGCCATCGAAGGAAAACGGCTGGCGCAGGTGCTGGGTGAATGGCTGGAACTGGAACTGCAACGGGCGCCGTTTGAAGTCGTGAACGTGGAAGAAGACGCCCGCCTGGTTATCGGCGACGTGGAATTTTCCGTCCGGTTGGACCGGGTTGACGCGCTTGAGGACGGCCGCCGCGTGATCATCGATTACAAGGGGGGACAGGCCAGTATCAACGCCTGGGCGGGCGACCGGCCTGATGAGCCGCAAATGCCCTTGTATGCCGTTACCCACCCGGAACCCGTGGCCGCAGTTGCTTTTGCCAGGTTGAAACGAGGCAGTGGTTTCGGTTTCGCCGGCCTGGCGGAATCCGGAGACATCCTGCCGGGCGCCGCGGCCTTTGACCAGGACCGCCGGGCACAAAAGTTTATTCCTGACCGGGAAGCGCGGCCCGGGGCAACGCCTTCCTGGGAGGAGACGTTCGACAACTGGCGCGCAGTCCTGGAAAACCTGGCAGACGAGTTCCGCCAAGGCGTCGCTTCGGTGAACCCGAAACCACGCGCCTGTGACTGGTGCGATCAACACCTCCTGTGCCGCATCCACGAAGTATCCGGAAAATGAATCCAGGCGACCATGACACCCGCGAGCGGGTATTAAACCCGGAACAGTCCTTCATCGTTCAGGCGCCGGCCGGTTCGGGGAAGACCGAATTGCTGGTGCGGCGCTACCTGCGGCTGCTGGCGGTCGTCGATGCGCCGGAAGAGATTGTCGCCATCACCTTTACCCGCAAGGCGGCGGCCGTAATGCGCAACAGGATTATCGAGGCATTGAAGACCGGGGAACCCGGAGGTGAGGACAACGGCAGTGAGGAGGATGCCGTTGCAAAAGCCCGCGGCAGGCTGGCAGCGCAGGCCCTGGCCAGGGACCGGGAACTCGACTGGCAACTGGCGCAGAATCCTGCCCGCATGAGGATCCAGACCATCGACTCCTTCTGCGCGGGACTGACGCAACAGATGCCGTTGTTGTCACAACTGGCAGGACAGCCGGAGATCATCGAGGATGCCGAAGATCTGTACCGGGAAGCGGCGCACAACACCCTGAAACAAATGGACGAGGACAATCCCCGGGAAGACGGGCGGAACGGCAGGGGAACGGCCATTGAAACCCTGCTGGCGCACCTGGACAACGACCTGCCGGGAGCAAGGAACATGCTGGTGGAAATGCTGAAAAAAAGAGACCAGTGGCTGCGCCACCTGGTGGGCCGGCGCCCGGACCGCGAGACCCTGGAGGACGCCCTCAACCATATCGTGGAGGCTACACTGGAGGATACTCTGGAGGCGATTCCACGTGAATTCACATCGGAATTGACGGCCTGTCTTCGATATGCCACCGGCAACCTGGATGATCCCCCGTGTTTCATTGAAGAACTTCCCGGAACGAACGGCATTGACCTGGGTTGCTGGCGGTTCATCGTCTCACTGTGCCTGACCGGGAAAGGCGACTGGCGCCAGCGCGTGAGCGCCAGGGAGGGATTCCCGCCGGGTGACGCCGGAAAAGACATGAAGCGCCGGTTTCAATCCCTGCTGGCGCAGTTCGCAGATCGTGAACGATTAAGGGAACTGTTCCTGGAAATACGGGCGCTCCCTCCGACCGGCTACAATGACAGGGAATGGCGGGTATTGGAGGCGTTATACGAACTGCTGGTACTGGCCAACGCCCAATTGCACGTGCTGTTTGCCGAGCGCAACCAGGTGGATTTTACCGGGCTGTCCATGGCGGCCCTGCGGGCGCTGGGACCGGAAGACAACCCGACCGACCTGGCCTTGTACCTGGATTACCGTATCGGCCATATCCTGGTGGATGAATACCAGGACGTTTCCATCAACCAGTATGAATTACTGGAGAAACTGACCGCCGGCTGGTCCATGGAAGACGGTCACAGCCTGTTCCTGGTAGGCGATCCCATGCAGTCCGTCTATCGCTTCCGGGAGGCGGAAGTCGGCGTGTTTCTTGCCACGTGGGAACAGCGACGCATCGGACAGGTGCCCGTCAACCCGGAGAAAATCGAGGTCAACTTCCGTTCGGACCGAACCCTGGTGGACTGGGTAAACAAGGCATACCGCGAAGTATTGCCGGGGGAACCCGACGTGGCTCGCGGCGCGGTCAGTTTTACCCCGGCAGCGGGGTTCAGGGAATTCCCGGGGGAAAACGGCGCATACGTACATCCCATCTTCATACATGACCGGGGGCAGGACCGCAGCCTGGCGGATGCGCAGGAAGCGGAACTGGTGCTGGAGCAGATCAGGAAAATCCGCGCCTTATCGGATTCCGAAAGCATCGCCATACTGGTCCGCAGCCGCCCTCACCTGAAATCCATCACAGCCTTGCTGGCACAGCGCGAAGTCCCATTTCAGGCGGTCGAGATTGAACACCTGGAAACCCGCCCCGTTATCCAGGACCTCCTGGCGCTGACCCGGGCCCTGCATCATCCGGCAGACCGCGTGGCCTGGCTTGCCCTGTTGCGCGCGCCCTGGTGCGGACTGAAACTGGCGGACCTGCTGGCGCTCGGCGCGAATTCCAGGAACGACACCATCTGGAACTGCCTGCAGGACGAGCAGCGGCTTGCCGCGCTGAGCGCGGACGGTCGGCACAGGGCGGCGCGCCTGTGTGATGTGCTTGAGCAGGCCTGCGCGCTGCAGGGCAGGATGCCGTTGCGGCGCTGGGTGGAGAGCGCCTGGCTCAACCTGGGCGGTCCGGCGACCCTGGAAACGGCCACTGACCTGCGTAACGCCGACAGGTTTTTCGACCTGCTGGATGAGCTTGACCGGGGCGGCGACCTGCACGGCACGGATGAGCTTGAAAAGCGAGTGACAGGACTGTACGCCCGCGCCGATACCCGCGCCGATGATACCCTGCAGGTCATGTCAATCCACAGGGCAAAAGGCCTGGAGTTCGATCATGTGATCCTGCCCGGATTGTCCCGGCGCAGCCGTAGCGACGACCCGCAGTTGCTGCTCTGGTCGGAAAATCCCCAGCCGGAGAATTCCAGGCCGGCCGGCTCCGACCTGTTGCTGGCGCCGGTCAGGGCGAGTGACGAGGACAATTCGCCTATCTATGATTTCATCAGGGGCCTGGAAAAGAAAAAGCAATACCACGAAGAGGGCCGCCTGCTGTACGTGGCCGCGACCCGGGCGCGCAAGCAACTGCACCTGGTCGGCAACGCCAATGTGAACGAAGATAACGAACTGGCGCCTCCCCCGAACAACACGTTGCTGGCGCAACTGTGGCCTGCCATTGAACACGAGTTCCAGGCAAAACTCGGGAAGCAGGTCCAACAGGACGAACAAGAGGCTTTGCCGGCAGAAACCCGGGACACGAACCTGCGGCGACTGGTCGCGGACTGGCAGTTACCTGTCCCACCGTCCCCGATAAAGTGGAGCGGGTCGGCTGAGCCCGGCGCGGAACAGCAGGACCCTGACAACGCAGACGCCAGGATAGAATACCAGTGGGCGGGACGAACGATCATGCACGTGGGCGCCGTAGTTCACCGCTATCTCCAGGTGATGGCGGCGGAAGGAATTGCCCGGTGGAACACCGGAAGAATCAGCGAACTACGGCAGAACTCGCTGGAGTCGCTGCGGGCATTGGATGTGCCCGGGGAAGAACTGGAGGCGGCCTGCGACTGGGTGGAACAGGCATTGGCGAACGTGCTGGCAGACCCGCGCGGGCAGTGGGTGCTGGCCGACCACCGGGAACGGAACAGCGAATATGCTCTCACCGGGGTTTACCGCGGGGACATCATCAATATCGTCATCGACCGGACTTTTGTAGACGAGGAAGGCATCCGCTGGATCGTTGATTACAAGACCTCGCGCCACGAATCCGGTGACATCGACGAGTTTCTCGACCTCCAGGAGGAACGCTACCGGGAACAACTGGAAAGATACGCCGCCGTCGTATCTGCCCTGGACGACAGGCCGATCCGGCTCGGTCTCTACTTCCCGCTGCTGCGCGGCTGGCGCGAGTGGGCGTTTTCATCATAAGATTGGGACGGACTTCAATTCCGTCCCCCCAGGGGTCAGAAATCCAGGGGTCAGAAATCCAGGGGTCAGAAATCCAGGGGTCAGAAATCCAGGGGTCAGAGTAAGAAATTCGAAGAATTTTTACTCTGACCCCTTAAATCCTTAAACCAGGGAGAATGCGATAAAAGCTCACTATTTGCAGCACGTCCCGTTCGAGGGGTTAGGCAGCATCGAGACATGGCTGCAATCGATGCGCGCCGATGTCTCGGTCACCAGGCTCTTCGAGGAACCGGCGTTGCCGGATCCGGCTGACGTAGATTTGCTGGTCATCATGGGCGGCCCCATGAGCGTGAATGATGAGGCGGACCATCCCTGGCTTGCGGCTGAAAAGCAGTTTATCCGCAAGGCCATTGAGAAGGACAAGGCAGTCATAGGCATCTGCCTGGGCGCGCAACTCATTGCCGGCGCTATGGGCGCCGCTGTCTACCCGAATAAGGAAAAGGAGATCGGCTGGTTCCCTGTCACAGGCACGCAGTCCGACAATGCGGAAGAGTTCTTCGCCTTCCCACAGGAATTATTGGTCTTTCACTGGCACGGTGAGACTTTCGACCTGCCGGATGGAGCGCTGCGGCTTGCCCGGAGTGACGCCTGCCGGAACCAGGCATTCCAACTGGGCCGGCGAGCCATCGGCATGCAGTTTCACCTGGAAACAACGCCGGGAGCGGCGCGGGATATCGTCCATCACTGCCGGGATGAGTTGCAGCCCTCCCGTTACGTGCAGGGCGCGGCGGAGATACTCGGGGTAAAGGATTCAAACTATACGGTTATCAATTCTTGCATGGACCGGGTCTTGCAGTTCATTACCGGATAGCATCTTTCCTGCATCTTTTCTTGACTGGATATCTCAATATGACTATAGTTATGACCATAGTCATATAGGGGTTGTATTGTGAAAACTATCAAAGCATCGGAATTTAAAGCAACGTGTCTGGGAATAATGAACGAAGTCGCAGATTCGGGTGAACCTGTTGTAATTACCAAGAACGGCAAACCGATCAGCAAACTTGTTCCCTATTACCAGAAACCGGCGTCATTATTTGGTTTACATCGCGGCGTTATCAAGAGCCTTGATGATCTCATCGCTCCTTTGGATGATGCCTGGGATGCTGACCGTTGATTCTCCTTGATACACATACCCTGGTATGGCTGGATGAGGGTAGTACGCGCCTGGGGAAAAAATCCAGGGAATTAATCGACAAAGGATTGGCTGATGAAGAACTGGCAGTCTCGTCAATAAGCTTCTGGGAAATCGCCATGCTCGCGCAAAAACAACGGCTTTCACTGTTAACCCCCGTCTCACAATGGATGCAGGAAATGTTGCAACAAGGACTGCGGGAAATCCCCGTAACCGGAGGAACAGGGATTATCGCCGCCGAATTGCCGGGTTTTCATGGCGACCCGGCTGACCGTCTTATCGTTGCGACTGCCATTTCCACTTCAGCGACCCTGCTCACTGCCGACGAAAATATATTGAACTGGAAAGGCAATTTTCAACGCCATAATGCAGCCCTTTGACTGATTATCACCTGATTATGATTGCGCTGTTTACGGACTATGGCTTACATGGCCCCTACCTGGGCAGGTAAAAGCGGTGTTGCACCTCCTTCTCCTGGCGGAGAAAGTGATCAACCTGCTGGCTGACGCCCCCCGCAACAATCCCAAAGCCTCAGCTTACTTGCTGGCCGCGTTCAATCAGGCTTTCCAACTGGATCGATTCGTAAACTTCTTGACAAGGAAACGAACGATTCTTAAACTTCAGGGTTAGGAAACGAGCGATTCCCAGCCATGACTCGCAAAACTGGTCAATACCGTATCACCAGCACTCTTGGAGAGGAGGTACGCGCGTTCGTTCCATATCCACTGCCCCCGACCGACCCGCCGCTGGTGATAGACAGCCTGACAGCGGAACTGCTTGCAGTCGCACAAACCGAGTTGGCCCGTCTTGCCGTGGCGGGCTCAATGGTGCCAAGTGCCGATTGGTTCCTCTATGGCTTTGTTCGGAAAGAGGCGGTCATCACTTCGCAGATCGAAGGGACGCAGGCCACACTCCGCGACGTTCTCACTTTCGAAACTACAGATCAAAGCGAGCGTCCGGACGATGTCCGGGAGGTCTGCAACTACGTGGATGCCCTCACCTGTGCACGGGAACAACTTGCAAGCCCGAAGGGCCTGCCGCTGAGTATCCGCTTGCTTTGCGACACTCACCGTATCCTGATGCGCAGCGTTCGCGGCAGGAACAAACTGCCTGGTGAAGTTCGCCGGTCGCAGAATTGGATTGGCGGCAGCAGACCCGGCAATGCCCGCTTCATCCCACCACCGCCCGAGGACGTTGCCGGCGCTCTCGGAGCCCTGGAGCAGTGGTTGCATGATGATAGTGATCTCCCCCCACTGGTTCGGATTGGACTCGCACATGTGCAATTCGAGACAATCCACCCGTTCCTTGACGGTAATGGCCGTATCGGTCGGCTGCTTATCGCACTGCTTGTTGAGCACTGGCGCCTGCTCAAGCATCCGCTGCTCTACCTCAGTCTGGCGTTCAGGCGTGAGCAGCAGGAGTACTACGCACGATTGGCTGCCGTACGTAGCGACGGTGATTGGGAGGGGTGGACAAGGTTCTTTCTCAAGTGCGTGTATGAAGCGGCCGACGATGGCGTTCGCGTCGCTCAGGCGCTCCATGCCCTGGTGGGACATGACCGCAGCCGCATTATTACCCACCACAGGTCAACCGTTGCCGCCGTGCAACTGCTCGACCGCCTGCCCGCCAATCCGGTCGTTACCGTTCCCAGCGCAACGAAACTGCTTGGCTTGACCGCACCCCCAACCCGCAAGGCGATTGACCTGCTGGAAGGCCTGGGCGTGCTGCGTGAGATCACGGGCAAACGGCGCGGTCGCGCGTACGCCTACCACGAATACTTACAAGTCCTGACAGGGGATGAGGCGTGAGCGATGATAAGCGTTATTTGCTGTGAAATTTATGGGGACAGACACATTCTGTCCCCAGCCTGAGTTACATTTTGTCGGGGTGTGCAGAGCTCTGGTCATGAAAGTTTCAACCGGCGCAAATGGGAATTAGCTCATTATCTTTCCGGTGGATACGACAATGATCGCGTTGTTTACCGACTACGGCCTGCATGGACCCTACCTGGGACAGGTGCAGGCAGTACTGCACAGGCTCCTGCCGGAGGAGAAAATTATCAACCTGCTGGCAGATGCGCCGCGCAACAACCCCAGGGCCTCGGCTTACCTGCTGGCTGCATTCAGCCGCGCCTTTGGCGCTGCGCCCGGCACAATCTTCTTTTCCGTGGTAGACCCCGGCGTCGGCAGTTTTCAGGACCACCCGGTGATAATCAAGGCGGACGGTCACTGGTACCTGGGACCCGATAACGGCCTGTTCGACATGGTTTGCCGGTATAGCTCCGGGGTGCAATGCTGGGGGCTCGACTGGCGGCCCGAAACATTGTCGGCCAGCTTTCACGGCAGGGATTTATACGCGCCGGCAGCGGCCATGATCAGGAACAATGGCCTTCCCGGCAAGGAAATACCCTGGGAAGACCGGCACGGCTGGCCGGATGATTTAAACGAGATAATCTACGTCGATCACTTCGGCAACTGCATGACCGGGATCAGGGCTGAAATGCTGGATACAACCAAGGTAATACGGGTAAATGGCGCTGCCATTGCCTTTGCCGACACCTTTTCATCTGTCCCCATCGGCGCTGCCTTCTGGTATCACAACTCCCAGGGTCTTGTCGAAATCGCCGTGAACGGAGGCAATGCCGCAGAACGGTTGGACTTGGTAATAAGGGCTCAGTTGGTGATTTGAGGACAGATATCTGCTAAAATTTTTTTAGAAAAAAATAGTATTTTTCCTGAAAAAATTAACGAAACAAATTTATGCAACCCATTGAAAATAAAATTATTTCAAGGATATATGGCCGAGGTAGGGGTTGGGCATTTACCAAAACCGATTTTGTGGCTGAATTCGGTGAGGCAAATATTCACCAGTCTCTCTCCAGCCTGGCCACGGCTGGCAAGATTCGACGTGTCTGTCGAGGTGTCTATGATTATCCACGCCATAGCGACCTCCTGGATGGTCAATTGAGTCCGGATATCAATCAGGTTGCCCATGCATTGGCTCGTAAATTTAATTGGCGCATTCAACCCTCCGGCGATGCTGCGTTGAATTTGTTAGGACTCTCCACCCAGGTGCCGGGGCGTTGGGTTTATCACTCAGATGGCCCGGACCGTGAGTACAAAGCAGGGTCTCTTGCACTTGTGTTTAAACATTCTGCTTTGAAAGACGCAGGATTCAAATACAAGGAGAGTGGTCTGGTGGTACAAGCATTAAAAGCGCTCGGGCAGGATCATGTGGACCAGAAAGTAATTGAGACTATCCGCCACCAACTGGAGCCGGATACCTGTGAGCGAATCCTTAAGGATGCCCGTACTGTTACCGGCTGGGTCTATGAGGCCATTAAACGTATATGCAACACAGTTGATTGATGGAAAAAATCGCGCGCCTTTCAGCCCCGGAACGTAGTGAGTTGTTTTCAGAGACCGCTGCTGCGAAAGCCACGACGGCAGCCATTGTGGAAAAGGACTTTTGGGTAACCTGGGTGCTTAACCGGCTGTTCCGGGAACCCCCTCTTGCGCGGTTGCTGATGTTCAAGGGTGGCACCAGTCTATCCAAGGTATACAACTTGATAGAACGCTTCTCTGAGGATATCGATCTGGTTTTAGACTGGCGTGTCCTGAGTGATGAAGACCCATTAGCTGAACGTTCAAAAACGAAGCAGGAACAATTGAACAAAGATATCAATGAACGGGCGCAGCAGTATATTGCTGAGAACCTGCTAAGGCAGGTCAGGGAGGTGCTTGACGGGTTATGTAGTTGTCGCCTGAACCATGATGATCCGTATATTATCGATATCAACTATCCGGCAGCTTTTTCGGATGATTACCTGCGCCCGGAGGTCCAGCTGGAAATCGGCCCTCTGGCATCATGGTTGCCTTCAGAGCGTCGCAAGATCAGTTGTTATGCGGCTGAGGTGTTTCCACATTTGTTTGAACAACGGGAATGCCAGGTACAAGTGATCACGGCGGAGCGCACTTTTTGGGAGAAGGCAACGATTCTGCATCAGGAAGCCCATCGTCCCGAGGATAGCCCACAGCCGTCGCGCTACTCCCGCCACTATTATGATTTGGCAAAGATGGCCCAATCTCCTGTCAAGGATTTGCCTTGGCCGATACGGAATTGCTGGCCAGTGTGGTGAAATTCAAACAACGTTTTTATCCGAGAGGATGGGCGCGATATGACTTGGCGCAACCGGGCAGCTTGAAGCTGGTGCCGGAGGGTAACGTGTTAGCGTCTGTCAGGTCCGATTATCGATCAATGGAAAATATGATTTTCGGTGAGGTGCCGGATTTTGATGAGATTCAGGCAGTTCTCCAAAAACTTCAGGAAGAAATAAATGCGTAGATATTAAGCCATCTTGTTAAGCCAGTTCTGAATAGGATCAAGCAATTGACTCATTTGCCTTTGCAGTTTTTCTTCAACTTCTTTCTTCCATTTTTTGTCCTCGTAAAAAACTTTAGCCTTCACAAATGTTCCATCAGGATACGCCTCAGACCCGTCAGCAGCCAGTACCGCACGCCATGCTCTCCAAGCATCCGCTGGTGGAAATTTGTCATTTACAATTCCTTTGTTGGACTCGGCAAATTTCATAAGATTCTCCCTGTGTTCATCGAAAGCCTCGTTTCGCAAGAATATTCGAACACCTGCTGCATCATCTTCTTCCCATTTGTAGAGCATCAACGTGAATGGCAGCCCGGCTTTACACCACTCAGTCACTGTAGTTTGCAACTGTTTTACTGAACCGCGTTGCGAATAAGTTTTTGTCTCTAAACCATCTGCTTCCACCCCACACACATCAGTCACGATCTCCTCCCACTGCGGAGAAAAACCCTCTAGAGAAGGCATGTTATCTATGATCCGTTGTATAGTCTTGGCGTTATCACCTTCGCGCAGCAAATCTTTTACTATACGTTGTTCTTCTGTCTCTTTCATTACGATTCTCCTGCTAAGGTGTCTGCTGAACTGGATACGAAAACGGTTTTCGTCACTGTCTTCCGGTTGCATATTATCGATAATCTGCGCAACCTCATCCCATGACATATTCAACACAGGTACACCAGTTCCTTTATCCTCGGTCTTTGATGCCTCGCCAAGTGGCGTCAAAAAAATGACTACTTTCTGGTGGCCAGGATATTTACGTTTTAGAAAGTCCTGGTAACGCTGTATCTGGCTATCCTGTTCGCCCGCCCAGACTTTTACCTCTATAGCTATTACAAGTTCCAATGCGGGAAAATATGCGAAAACATCGATCCGACCAGCTTTGTCATCACCGTATTCAGATCTGATCTCTGCTTGCTCGATAGTTTCGGCCGACGGGTTATTATCTCCCCGTTTGCTGTCAATCCATTTAACAAATTCATGCCTAAATTCCTTATTCGTCAAGTCCCTCAAGAGCCAAGCCAATACCTTCGAGTGACTATGCTCACGATAGGTTACGCCCATTACCTCGAACGGGTTGAACGGTGGTTTAGGTGGTTTAAATGTTGCAAGTGCTTGATAATGTGATGACGACTTTAATCTCTCTATTGCTTGTTGTAGTTGATTCATCTCTTAATAATTCCGGTACGGATATTACAGAAAGTGGATGCAAAGATCGCGCGCCGGTCCGCTTGTTGGGCAAGTCGAAACCTGGTAATAGGGACACAGAAAGACGACTAATGCGTTAATAGCTGAAACAATATCTCCAACTACAGGGAAAGGCCCATATCGGCCAGCCTGGGTCTGCGTTCATCGAAGACAGGCTGGTTTATTAAGTCATTGTCCCCTTTTCTGCAACGCCGCCCGCAGTTAGGACAGCGCTTGGACTTCGGCCATAGGTCGGAAGGCGCGGATTCGCCGAATGCTGCTTCGTATAATGCAAGCGTATTCTCCCATGCCCGGCGCAAATTACGCGCATCCTCCTCACCCCTCATTCCGAAATAGGGAAAGTGATGCAGCATGTAACCAAGGTATTGATCGCAATCCTCCATATATTTTTGTGTATCGAGTATGTGCAGATGCCAGAAATCATCGACAAAGCTGGACGGTACTACAGGGTCGTCCGGATTTTCAAAACAAAGGACTAGAAACTTTCGGTATTCGTCAGCAACACGGCAAGCAAAGCCAAGAGACCATCCATGACCTTCCTCCACGTCCATTGCCTTGATGATGATTGGCTCAAGATCCAAATCTGTCAAAATACGCTGCTTGCTCATTTTCTATCTACCCAAATGCATAGCCCTGGAGTTTGGACTTTTATGGAACGTTACGTTGAAAAAACCCACAGTATAATAAATGATATTTGTGCTTATCCCAAACATCATGAAACAACTGAAACTACCTTTCGGGAGGATATAATGCCGATCAACAAAGTCAAAGCTTTTGTTTTCGATGTGTTCGGCACGGTTGTAGACTGGCGTACGAGTGTCGCTCGCGAAGGTGAAGCTCTTGCCAGACACAAGGCCATTACTCATGTGGACTGGCTGGAATTCGCCGACGACTGGAGAGCGGGATACCGCCCGTCTATGGACAGGGTCAGGCGGGGCGAACTTCCCTGGACACGAATTGACGACCTGCATCGAATGATTCTCGATGAACTGCTTGTCAAGTACAGTATCGAGAGTTTGACGGAAGACGAGAAGCGCGATTTCAACAAAGCATGGCACAGACTGGACCCCTGGCCCGATTCACTGCCCGGTATCGACCGTCTCAAGCAGCATTACATAATAACCACACTATCCAACGGCAACGTTGCACTTCTTACCAATATGGCAAAGTACGCTGGCCTGCCCTGGGACTGCATCCTGTCAGCCGAACTCATACATCACTACAAGCCTGACCCTGAGATTTACCTCATGGCTGCCGATATGTTAGACCTCGCACCTTCCGAAGTAATGTTGACAGCCGCACATAAAAATGACCTTAAAGCCGCACGAACGCAAGGACTTATGACTGCATTCGTTCCACGCCCCCTTGAGTATGGCCCAAATCGAGAAATAGATACTTCTTTCGAGGATTGGATTGACGTGTTTGCAAACGATATTGAAGACCTCGCTCAGAAAATGGAGGCATGACCCTTGTAAAGTGGGTTTTAACCAGCATCATGCTGATATGATAACGCCTTCCCATAGTCGTTTGGCAAACTCCTCTGCCGGCATAATCTCAATCCCGTCATTGGTCTTGCGTGGTCGGGGCTCCCTGCATACGACAATACGACGGGCAATACCGGGATGATCGATGATGATGTTGCGCAGTCCCTTGAAAGTCTGCGTTCAAACATAAATTTAATTTATCATGTTAATCTAAAAAATAAAATCAATTTTGTAACTACTCACCCCCCCTGTTCGTCATTCCTGCGAAGGCAGGAATCCAGTCAATAACATAGTCGCCGCAGGCGACACGTTATAAGGTGTCCCGCCGGGACAGGTTTTTTCACTGGATTCCCGCCTGCGCGGGAATGACGGAGGGGGGCGCGGGAATGACGGAGGGGGGCGCGGGAATGACGAACGAGGAGAAGTGCAGGAAGGACGAACGAGGAGAAGTGCAGGAAGGACGAGTGGGGGTGAGTAGTTACTCTATTTTTAAAACAATTTAGACGTTGTAGCGCCATTCCGGTTCAGTATGTTCTTGTCAGCAGAAGTCCCTGGATTTCAGTTGCATATCTCCGAGCCAGGGGCTGAGATCGGTACACTGTCGCGCTACGAGGTGCAATACGCCGTCCTGTTTTTGTACCACGCCGGATATTTCCAGGAGTTTGGCCGCCGTCAGCATGGCACCTTGTTTTGCGAAGATTGAGGGCCATATCACGCTATTGATAAACCCGGTTTCATCCTCCAGGGTGAAAAACATGACTCCGGAAGAGGTAGCGGGTCGCTGGCGGCTGGTGACGATACCCGCGGCCCGGGCCCAGGCGTTGTCGCCCAATTCCCAAAGTCCTGTTGACGTGGTAACGCCCCGTTTGTCCAGGCGTTTGCGTAACAGGGCCAGCGGGTGGCGGCGCAAGGTAAAGCCGATACTGGCGTAATCCGCCAGGATGTTTTCCCCTTCCCGGGGCTTGCGCAGCATAAGGTCGGTTTCTTCTTCGTCAGGCGCGGAGAACAGGGGAGCGCCCGGTCCCGGGTCCAGGACCTCCCAGCAGGCGCGGTGACGGTCTTTGCCGATGCCGTTCAAGGCAGCGGCGTCTGCCAGACTCATCAGGTCTCCTTTATCCAGTCCTGTCCGCGCCGCAATATCCTGTGCACCGGCATACCTGCCCTGTTTTCGCTCAAGCACCAGGACGCGGGCGCCGGCCCGGGACAAGCCCTTGACCAGACGCAAACCCAGGCGCAGGGTTGCGGGCGTTCCGGCCTGCCCCGGGGCGCCCTCCAGGGTGCAATCATAATTGCTCTCGTTCACGTCAACGGGCAGGACGGTCACGCCATGGCGCTGAGCGTCCTGCACCAGTTGCGCCGGCCGGTAGAACCCAAGTGGCTGGCTGTTCAGCAGGGCACAGGTAAAAGCGGCCGGGTGATAATATTTCAACCAGGATGACACGTAAGCGAGCAGGGCAAAGCTGGCGGAATGGGATTCGGGAAAACCGTATTCGCCAAATCCTTTTATCTGGTTGAAGATCCGGCGCGCAAAACTTTCCGGGTAGCCCCGCGCTTTCATACCGCCCAGCAGTTTTTTTTCAAACGGCTCCAGTCCGCCCTTGCGATGCCACGCAGCCATGCAACGCCGCAGTTGATCCGCTTCCCCCGCGCTGAACCCCGCAGCGACCATCGCCAGTTGCATCACCTGTTCCTGAAAGATGGGAACGCCCAGGGTGCGCTTCAACACTTTTTCCACTGCCTTGCCGGGATAGGCGACCGGCTCCTCGCCGCGCCGTCTTCTTAAATAAGGATGCACCATGTCTCCCTGTATGGGGCCGGGCCGGACAATGGCGATCTGTATCACCAGGTCGTAATAATTTTCGGGTTTGAGGCGCGGCAGCATACTCATCTGCGCCCGTGATTCGATTTGAAAGACACCCACGGTATCGGCCTTCTGCATCATTTTATAAACGGCGGGATCTTCCGTGGGCACCTTATCCAGGGTCAGCGGTTCATTCCGGTATTGGCTGACCAGCGCCAGGGCCTTGCGGATGGCGGTGAGCATCCCCAGGGAGAGCACGTCCACCTTGAGCAGGCCCAGCGCCTCCAGGTCGTCTTTTTCCCATTGAATGACGGTGCGCTCAGGCATGGCCGCGTTTTCAACCGGCACCAGGTGGGAGAGCAGGCCCTGACTGATGACAAAGCCGCCCACGTGCTGGGATAAATGCCGCGGGAAGCCGACCAGGTTATTGACCAGGTAAACCAGCCTTCTTACAAGCGGGCTGTGCGCCGGAAAACCATCCAACTGCGCTGTTTCCAGGGTATTTCCATGGCGTCCGGAGACGCATGCGGCCAGACGCTCCAACTGGTCCGTACTCATTCCCAGGGCTTTGCCCACGTCCCGCAGCGCGCTTTTTGGCCTGTACGTGATGACGGTCGCGGCCAGGGCGGCGCGCCCGCGCCCGTATTTTTCATAGATGTAAGCAATGACCTCTTCACGACGTTCATGTTCAAAGTCCACGTCAATATCCGGCGGTTCATTGCGTTCCCGGGAAATAAAGCGCTCAAACAGCAGGTCCATGGCGTCGGGGTTGACTTCCGTTATGCCCAGGCAATAACAGGTGGCGGAGTTGGCGGCGGAACCGCGCCCCTGGCACAGGATGCCCTTGCTGCGGGCAAACTTCACAATATCGTGAACTGTCAAAAAATAATGCTCATAGCCGAGCTCCTGCACCAGGGCCAACTCATGTTCAATCAATGCCCGCACTTTTTCCGGCGCGCCCCCGGGCCAGCGTGTCTGCATACCCTGTTCCGTGAGCCGCCGCAGCCATGAGCCGGGAGTGTGGTGTTTCGGAACCAGTTCCGACGGATACTCATAACGCAGTTCATCCAGGGAAAAATGGCAGCGCCCGGCGATCCTTGCGGTCTCTTCCAGCAAGGGGCGCGGATAAAGCTGCGCAAGGCGCCGGCGCGAACGCAGGTGTCGCTCGCCGTTGGAATAAACCCCGTAACCCAGTTCACTGAGGGGTTTGCCGAGACGGATGGCCGTCAATGTATCCTGCACTATCCGGCGCTTATGTTCATGTATATGTACATCTCCGCAAGCGCATAAGGGAATGGAAAAACCTGCGCTGATTTCCTGCAAGCGGCGCAGTTGTTCCTGATCGTTGCCGTCGAGCAACGACTCCACCGCTATCCACAGCGCCCCGGGGAAAAGACCGGCCAGCCAGCGCAAGCCGTTTGTTTCGGTCTCCCCCCGGTTAAAGCAAGGCAGCCAGATGGCCAGGCAACCGGTGGGGCAGTTGTCCTGAACCAGGTTCCGGTCGATAAAATACTCCCCCTTTTTTGCCTGCCGGCGAGCCAGGGTGATGAGGTGGGAGAGTTTGCCGTAGCTGCCCCGGTCGGTGGCCAGCAATAGAAAGCGCCACCCCTCCTGTAATCGGAACTCGCTGCCGACAAGCAGATCGATACCTTCTTTCCCGGCCGCGACATGGGCGCGGACGATTCCGGACAAGCTGCATTCGTCGGTGAT
Source organism: Gammaproteobacteria bacterium (assembly GCA_965204045.1). GTDB lineage: Bacteria > Pseudomonadota > Gammaproteobacteria > Eutrophobiales > Eutrophobiaceae > JAAXHV01. The sequence continues at coordinate 40,639 of CBDBDW010000002.1, read as the reverse complement.
GGCGATGGCGCGGTAGCCCAGGGCTTTTGCCCGAACTACCAGTTCTTCCGGATGGGAGGCGCCCCGCAGAAACGTAAAGTTGCTGATGCAGTGTAATTCCGCATAAGGCGGCAAGTTAGCCCGCATATCTCACCAATTGATGCGGGCTGGCGCGTTCAGCCGAACAATCCATGCAGATACCATTTTTGCCTGGTTGTCAGGTCGTGGTAAATCCACACACGTCCGGCGATGTCATCGGTACCCACGTAATAATCCCGGTGTATGCCGTGGTTGTCCCACCAGCCCGTTACGATGCGCTCCGGCCCCATGAGGGAATGGATGCGGCTCCTGTAGTAAATTTCGCCGTCCCTGTTCAGCAATTCCCTGGGCTTCGGCAATAACCACAGGGGGCGCCGGATGTCCGGCGGCGCCGGTCCGGCGCTGACCGGCGCGCCGGCGCGGCAGGCGTATTCCGGTCGATGATCCGCATGGGTCGCGATGCTCTCCAGCGCAGCGGCGCCGAGACGGGTGGACAATTGTTCAAGGAGTGGCGCAATACCCTGATCTTCCCGCTCAAGGCCGCTGCCGGGAAACAAACAACGGGTCCGGGGGGCAACCCTGTAAAACCGCTCGGCGGTCAGCGTTACCCTGACGACGGCCGCGGCCGGCTTTGTCCTGCTGAGCTTCGTCTCCGCCAACAGCATCAAATAACTAGGTTGGCGTATCGGCTGGCGCAAGCCGATATGGAGCACCGTTACCGGGTCCTGCCTGTGATAAAAATGCACCTGGTAATCCATGGTGTACAAGTCCTGTTTCTGCAGGAAATCGCATAAGCCGGTCACAAGCTCATGAATGGCGGGTAGAAGCGACTGTTGCTCCTCGATTTCAAACGAAAATTCCCGGGTATCGGAAAATCGGGGGGGTATCCGATAAGCATTCAAGGGGTCGGGCAGCTTTCCCAGGGCCTGGTCCAGGTGGGTAACCAGGTCCGTTCCAAAACGTCGCGCCAGCCCGCCTGAAGGCAAACGCCAGAGGTCGCGCAGGATACGCACGCCGGTTTTATTCAGTTGTTGTCTGCGCTTGTCATCCAGGGGCAGGACCTCAATACTCAAGGGCCCCAGGACCGAGCGCAAATCTGCGCCGCGCTCGACGACCAGGTTGCATCCGGCCCGGGCCAGCATCAGGCTGGCTGTGGGCGTGGGGGTCGTTGCCTGGTAAAAAACGTGTTTCCAGCGTTCGGTCAGTTCCCGGGCGATGGTATCCCGGATCGCGGCGAGGCCGCCAAAATAGTTGATGCTTCCCCCCGCCTCCAGCAGGAACGAGCAGGGTGGATGCAAACTGACCAGGGGGCTGAACTGCAAGGCCCAGGCTGCCAGCGCCTCCAGTCGTTTCTCCCGGGCGATTTCGTTGTGCGGGTGAACTTCCAAGGCCAGTTTGGGCAGACAAACAGCAAGCCACAGGGCTTGTTGCCCGGTGCTGGTACCAGTTTTGTTAAATGTCTCTTCTTCCCGGTAAAGAAGCGAATCCCGGAAAGAAAGAGCAGAAATTGGCCGGGGCATATCCGAAAACCATGGGGTTAACCGGGGTTAATCCGGATAGGGGATGTCCGCGCCGTGGTATTGATGGGCGCCGCGGGCTTTCAAAACCCGTGCATGGATGCCCCGGTCACTGCCCCGGTCACTGTGGCTCACCTGCAATTGCAGGGCTGCGGGTGAATTTTTCCCGCGCTGATTGCGAAACAACACACAGGGCGTTTTACCGGCATCGGCAGCCAGTTGCAGGCGCCGAATGACCCCGTTGGGCAGGTGGTTCAACCATGCCATGAGCAGACCGCAGCGCTCTGACTGCAGCGCTTTTTCAATCGTCCAGAGAGCGTCCCGGCAGGAGATATTCGGGCCGATTGTCATCAGGAAGTTAATATCGATATCGGCATTCACCAATGCCGGAGCATACGGGATGTACGGCGGACAAACCCAGAGTATCCAGCGCCTGCGCCGTGTCATGGACTTCATCAATGGCAACAACAACTGTAATTCACCCGTACCCCAATGCGGGGTAATCATTTCGACCACGGCATTTTTCGGCCAACCGCCACCGGGCAGTATTGCATCCAATGAAGCATGACCCGTAGGGATGCCGTCCGGTTTCCCCTGACAGACCTCATCACCCGACCATAGATGGGGATTGTTGCGTATCAGCTCTCGCAATGAATTGTTCATCGTGGTTCTCTTGCAAACGGGAAAAGCGCTACAGGTTGCGTACTACACCGACGGCGATACCCTCAAGGGCCAGTGTTTCCTGTTTCAGGTCCACCTCGATGGCAGGAAAGTCGGGGTTTTCCGCTTCCAGGTAAACCACCTGCCCGGTCCGGCGCAGCCGTTTGACCGTTACCTCATCCTGTAGCCGCGCCACCACGATTTGGCCGTTATCCGCAGTGGGACTACGGTGTACCGCAAGCAAATCCCCATCCAGTATCCCGGCATCCCGCATACTCTCACCTCGTACACGCAACAGATAATCCGCACTGGGAGAAAAAAACGAAGGGTCAACCGGGCGATAATCCTCGATATTTTCCTCGGCCAGCAGCGGACGACCGGCGGCAACCCGACCCACCAGGGGGAGACCGGGCTCAAACGCGCCGGCTTGTACCAGGCGTATCCCCCGGGATGAGTTGGGGATCAGCTCTATGGCCCCTTTGCGTTCCAGCGCCTGTAAATGCCCCCGGGCCGCATTGGTCGAACCAAATCCCATGGCTACGGTAATCTCGGCGATGGTGGGCGGCATATTGGCGACCCTGATGCTGTCCTGTATAAATTCAAGCACCTGCAATTGTCTGGACGTCAGTGTTTTCATACTGGGGTTTCATGCCAGGTTTTCATACTGAATATATTAGCACTGCTTTTTTAAGCAGTATAGCGGATTATTTTAAAAGATCAAGCAGTACGCAGCCAGGGCAGCAATTCCCGCTTCAGCCAGGTGGGTGGGGTCAGAGTAAAATCTTGTGCAAACCGTCAAAGAATTTTGTTCGTCATTCCGTGCTCCCTTCGTCATTCCCGCGAAGCATGCCCCTGCATGTTGTAGGCAGGGGGCGGGAATCCAGTCTGTTAAACTGTCGCTTGCGACACATTATAAGGTGTCCCTTCGGGACAAGTACTTCACTGGATTCCCGCTTGCGCGGGAATGACGAGGGGGGGGCAGGACGAGCGGGGGGTATCCTGTTTGGTTCTGGCTTGGCCAGGTCAGGTTATTTGGTAAAAGGCGGTGGGCCGCTGATGTTGATGGCGCCGACCATGCCCTGTTGTTCGTGGCCGTCCTTGTGGCAGTAAAGTTTCAGGTTCCTGCCCTTGGTCATGGGATAAAAGAACCACTCGACGGTGGCGCCGGGTTTGACTTCGATATCGTTGACTGCGCCGTGAATTTCCGTGACGGTCTTGCCGGATGCGTCAGCGACTTCCACCTTCCTGGTGAAGATGCGGGTTGCGAAGGAATCCGAGGTGAAGTAATGGTCGTCCGAACTGGGGTTGTGCAGCACCAGTTTGTAGTATTTGCCCCGTTCGAAGGAAAGGGTGTCCGGGACGAATTTCATTTCTTCATCCGCTGTGCCGAGACTCACTTTGACCTCAATAGCCTTGGGACCGTGACGTTTCTCTTCGGCCCACAGTGAAGACGCGCACAACAGGATGATCAATACCGCCATTTTGTGAAATTTCATCAGCCTTTCCCCAGGTTGAAGTGATAATGATCACAATATCGGGAATTTTTCCTGTAGTGTCAATGAAATTTTCCCGATATGAAATTTTCCCGATATGGCAGGAATAATGTCCGGGTTCACCGGGGACGGATTTATAAGTAACGTCATAAACCGCGCCAAGTCCGTCATTCCCGCGCCCCCCTCGTCATTCCCGCGCAGGCGGGAATCCAGTGAGCAAACCTTCCTTATAGGGACAGGTATCTACTAAGCGCTTATTGCAGCAAGTTCTCGGACTTTCCCCCGGAAATAACAAAAGCTAGGAGATTTATTATTCTCTACATCCATGTGAGGGGATATTTTTTCAGACCAGTTAGACTTTTCTTTGCCGGTCCCATGCCGTCCCTTTCTATTAAGCATACCGGAACCGCCCGGATATATGGCGTTGGCTAAGAGTTCCCAGGTTCCGCATATTGAATCGTTAATATAACCATCCAGTACATCCTTTTTGGCTTTTGGGTAAGCTGCTTTTATCGCTGCCAGGTCACCCAAAAACCAGGCTTCGCCTTCTTCTATAGCTATGCAAAACCGGGTTTCCGGTTTTGGATTGCATGATTCCAGGACGTCAAATAGTTCTCTGCGAAATGCCTTTAAACATTTATCATCGAGGTCACAGACCACTAGCACTGAAGCCGGGTAACTGTCGGGATAATTGAAAAATGTTCTTCCATAAGCATTCAGCAACATCGGTAGCTTGTTCAGCAAAAGATGCGAATTGATATGTCTGCCATGAATAAGATTTTTGGGAATACGACCAATCCCGCGATACGCATGAACTTTGAAAGTATGTCGATCATCGATGATTTTCGGGATCAAAATATCAAGCGCTTTTTTGCCGGATTGATCTTCTACGAGTACCTCAAAATGCATCCATTCACCCCTAGTCCAGGTAATCGCTGTACCAAAGTCCCCCCAGAGGCAGCCCTTCATCGACCATGTTTTTCACGATAGGGCATGAGCTCGCGCGGCGGATTGTTGAAAATCCATCCTCCCCTTTTTCCAGCACCCAAACCTCTTCTGGATTAAGCGCATCGACAAAGTACGGCTGGTGTGTTGTGACAAATACTTGAGACCCACCTTTGGACCCACTGGCATGCGTACGAAATTCACCGGCCAGGGTTTCCAGAAGCTTATGGTACAAACCGTTTTCCGGTTCTTCGATACAGAGAAACGGGGGCGGCTCGGGATCTTCCAGAAGCAACAAATACGCGAAAACCTTCAACGTCCCATCCGACATCTGCTGGGCATAAAATGGGTCCTGAAAACCCTTGTCGTTGAACCTCAGCAGTAATCGCCCGTCATTGGTTCTTTCCGTATCGATTTTGTCTATGCCGGGAATCTTTTCGGCGATTCCGTTTAGCACTGCGCGAAAACGCCTGGGATGTTCTCTCTCCATGAACTGCACGACGTTGCCGAGATTGTCTCCATGAACATTGAGATGTTTTTGCGGACCGGCCAAAGGCAGACCTCGTGCCGCATCCGGCGTGAAGTAACTGAGGTGCCATCCCTCTATGAACTTGCGAAAAGCGGAGATTCTCGGGTGTTGTTTCAAGGCTCCCAGGGTGGCAATGCCAAGCCTGCGCCGGTCTTCCAATTCGACAAACTCGGTTTCTCCTGATTCTTCTTCCATGATTATTTGTAATAACTCATCAATACCGAGATGTTCCTTTGCTTCGCTGATCTTACTCACTGCCTGGTCTCCTTTCCAAACCGCGCCTCTGCCACCGCCAAGCATGAGGAAAGAAAAAGGCCAACCTCGCTTCTGACCGTAACGTCGTTGCCTGAGACGCTCCCATGTTACATAAGGTCGTCCTGCCCCATCCGTATCAATAGCAACCTCGTATGTGATCGGTCGCGCATTGCCATGCTCCCTGTAATAGATTTCAAATTCAATCGGTCCTGCCGCTGTCTGGGACCGCATCCTCTTGAACCCTCCTCTTCCACGAGCATCACAAGCCTCCTCAACACCAAATTTCAGGGCGTCAGCCAGGAAACCGAAGGCATCGAACAGGGCGCTTTTCCCCACCCCGTTTTTACCTATCACTGCCGTCATGGGCGTGAGCGCATCATTTTGTCGCTGGTTCCAAAGCTGACCCAGAGTGATATCCTTCAAGGTCTTGAAGTTTTTTACTCTGAAACCTTCTATTTTCGCCATAGGGTAATTCTACCGTATATACCGTTGTAGAGAAATTATGATTAACCGGAGTCGGTCCCCTGAGTGTTCCGGGTGGAATAACCTTCCTTAGGATGAGGAATAAGCTGCCTGCTGGCTTCCTGCTTCCGCAGGAGACAAACCTGTGTCTGGAGTATGGTTAGGTTTGATCTTGGCAGTACAGCATGCGCTCTCGTGCACGGAACGATATACTTACTCTTGCCAAAACCGATTCCGTACGCGTGAACGCGCGCCAGCAACACCGGCGACCCCTGAAAGCAGGGCGACTCTGGACACTTGGACGAATGGCCGCGTAACGTGCCGCAGACCGCAATTTACGAAAATGATTTGAACTGGAGAACTGATATAAGAGTAAGAAACATGCTCCTATATTACCTTGCCAGCAAGAACTGCTGACTAAGTTATAGAGCTAATTGCTCAATACCTGTAACCGCACATATATTACCGTGCTTCATGCTGTTTATAAGGATTATCTCAACCGTGTTATGGTTGTTCTCCATGCCTCTGTAATTATCTTCAGTGATGCCTGACTCTTCGAGTACAAAACAATAATCTATTGTCGCCTGCAACCAAAAAAGGCGAAACTGTTCACCGACAGATAATTTACCTGGGATTTTGGGGAAGGTCTCGACATCTCTTTTCTCAGCTGCCCTAAACACACCAAGGAGGACGGTGGCGTCCAGCGTGTACGAGGATTAATTTGACAGTGTTATTGTTGATCGTAACATGTTCGGCATTATTTTCGGTAACGCCTGAATCTTCATGAATATGGCAGTTCTTAATATATTCTTCCAATATATACCCAACATCTCCATCCTTATCGACAAAAAATTCACCTGGAGTTCTGGAATAGGTCGTTGAGCTGGAAAGAACAATGGTCACTAAGAGAAAAAACATCGATAGCCATCGGATGATGAATAGGATCGTGTTCATGCCGGCAGTATAGCATAGGTTAACGTTATCTCTGGTCCACGACTTGCTCTTGCCGAATCCAATTTGCAACCCTATAAACCCTACAGGAAACCGAAGTCAGACCGGGATCAGGGCAAGATCATACTTTTTGTCATAAGAGAGAGGTTTTTTATTCCAAAAAGATATAAATAAGCGGGGAACTCCTGGATTTTGCGGGGATCAGAGCAGTATTACCCCCAAAACGAGGAGAATCCGATGAGTTTATTGACCCATTTGGCGACGATTGAGGACCCGCGGCGTGATATTAACAAGAAGCATGAGTTATTGGACATCCTGTTTTTGACGGTGAGTGCGGTGCTGTCGGGGGCGGAGGGGTGGAAGGATATCAAGGAATTTGGGGATGAGAAGCTGGATTGGCTGCGTCGCTACCGGCCGTTTGCGAACGGCATGCCGGTGGATGACACGATTGCGCGGGTGGTGCGTGCGCTGGACCCTGAGCAGTTCAACCGGGCGTTTATCGATTGGGTGAATGAGGTGCGCGGGGCGCAGGGTCAGGAGCAGATAGCGCTGGACGGGAAGACCTTGCGTCGTTCCCATGACGGGGAGAAGCACACGGCCCTGCACAGCATCACGGCCTGGGGGCACGAGTGCGGGTTAGTGTTGGCGCAGATGAAGTCATCCGGGAAGAAGAACGAGCAGGCCTCGGTCATGGCGATGCTGGAGATGTTGCAGGTGAAGGGGGCGCATATCACGGCGGATGCGATGACAAATCGTCAGGACAGACGATTTGCACGGCGATAGCCGCCCGTAGGGTTGCGCCCAAGGATGGGCGCAATGAGCACGCAGCGGAAGATAGCGCAGAAGGTTCATAAGAAGGGCGGGGATTACACCTTGTCGCTGAAGGACAACCACAAGACGCTGCGTAAGGAAATACAGGCGTACTTTCATAAGGTTACACGCGATGCGCCGGCGACATTGGCGGTGCATGAGGAGGTGGACGGCGGGCATGGCCGGGTGGAGAAGCGTGTCTGCCGGCAGTTGCCGATGAGTGAGTGGGTGAGCGGGGCGGCCAAGTGGCCGGGGTTGCAAACGGTGATAGAGATGGAGCGGGAACGGCACCTGCCGGGGCAGGAGGTGGAGAGGGAGATACATTACTATATCAGCTCGCTACCGGTGGATGCAGAGCGGGTGGCGCAGGGCATACGGCGGCATTGGGAAGTGGAGAACAAGGCGCATTGGGTGCTGGACGTAGCCTTTAAGGAGGATGACAGTCGCATCCGCAAGGGGGATGGCGCGGAGAACGTGGCGATTATCCGGCGCTTCTGTCTGAACCTGGCGCGGCTGGACCCCAGGAAGAACAGCATGCGGGGCAAACTCAAGCAGGCCGGGTGGAGTGATACCAGACGGGCGGAAATCCTGTTCGGAGTAGACACATAAAAGTATGCGGTTGCCCTGAGACCGGGATGATGATTGGCTTTACTGAATTTTGACAGGTTGTTATTCTCTAATATAATCATTATATAAGGTTTGATTATTTTTTTTAGAGGAAATATACCAGTGGAAAACTGGCAAATAATTTTGTTGATATCTGGCATGGTCAGTGTATTGATTGCTGTTGGATTGTTGTTATTTAAAGCGGGCAGGTGGACCGGGTCGGTAGATACTAATATAGACTTGTTAAAAACCGCTGTTGAAAGTATTGATGGTAAATTATCAAGATTACTACGCCTGTATCATGATCCGGCCGTAGAAGGTTTTAGCCCCCTTAAATTAACGGAATTAGGAGAACGGGTTTCAGATAAAATAGGCGCGCCTGATATTGCTATAGGCATAGCCAGGGTAGTAAGTGAAAAAGTAGTTGGTATGTCAGATTATGAAATACAGGAATTTGCAAAGGAGTATGCCCAGTCAAAATTTGAACCTACCCCCATCCAATCCGCCGCATTAGATGATTGCGCCTTTCAGGAAGGGATACCACGTGACAGCGTATTATCAGTTATAGGGATTGAATTACGGGATAGATTAATTGAAATGAAAAAAGCTCGGAATCCAATTCAATCTTAATAGACAACTCACCCCCGCACAACCGGGATCAGATTACGCTTGTACAATTATGTATATAATTCCCATTTAAATCTGTCCCCTTTCAGTTCAGAAACTGTTCCACTGCGGAGTTGAGCGCGGCTAGTTGTTCCAGTGGCGGTACATGACCACAGTCGGGGATCATGCAGACTTCCGACTGTTTAATGGAGTCTGCGAAGATCTGCGCGTAGGCGGGCGGGATTAACGCGTCATTTTCCCCCCAGACGACCAGCGTGGGGGCGCTGATCCTGTGGATGCGTTTGTTCAGTCCCTTGTCGGGGATGGGCCAGATTACCTTGGCGGTACAGCCCAGGGTCCAGAGGAACTGCACCAGTCCTTCGTTTGCAACGTCCTCATCTTCCGGTTGTGTTAATGCTGCCTTCACCAGTTCCGAACCGGTATTATGGAACAATACCCCAGCCAGTTGTTCCGCGTCCTTGGCAGTCCAGTCGGCAACGGTGTAGGACCAGTCCTGGTGCCAGAGGCCGATGGGCGCGATCAGCGCCAGCCTGCTGATGCGTTCCGGCCTGTGGGCCGCCAGTTCGGCGGCCAGCATGCCGCCGAAGGAATGGCCGATGAGCCGTGCAGAATCGATCCCCAGGCCGGTCAGGACGTCATCATAGGCCAGCGCCGCATCCCACAGGTCCTCAACGTGGTCTATATCGTTCGGCTCGCCGGGAAAGGTGCCGGGGAAATACGGCGCATAAACCGTATACTTCTCGGCCAGTCCAAGCAGAAACGGGTCCCAGTTCAACCCGCCGGCGGAATGCAGGAAAACCAGGGGATCGCCCGTTCCTGCCACGTCCACCCGGATGTTGAGCAGTCCGCCCAGGACTGGTACGGTTTGGTTACGGATTTCTGCCACGACACTTTCTCGTTCTGATATAAGGATCAGAATAAAAATACAACTTCTGGCATGCTGGGGACGGATTTAAGCATGCCCCCGCATGTTGTAAGCGGGGGTCCGTCCCCGCGTCTCTGCATATTTTTACTCTGACCCCAAACATCCGCTCAGGCCGCCTGCCGGGCCGGTTGTTTACAGTTTTCCGGCCACCAGTGGTTTTCCCAGCCCTCGTCATCCCAGACGCCGCGCAGGTGGGGCAACACGTCTTTGGCGATCCTGTCGATATTTTCAATGGTCTCCTCGTGGGACATGGAGCCGAAATGGGGCAACAGCATCAGGTTGCCGACCCGCAGGCGTTTGACGATGCCCAGCAGTTGCTCCGTCACGCTTGCGGCGCTGCCGGTGACCAGGTACTCGTTTTCCTTGAAATCCTTGTAGCTGTTCTTTTTCAGGGTATCGAAGGGTGGCAAGGGTTTCCTGGTAATCAGGTAACTCAGGCTGCTGTGGGTCATGTGCCCCGGCGGCATGAACAGGGCCTCAGGGATGTGCAGCAACTTGTGGTAGAAATATTCAATGTGCCTGGCGTAGCGTTCGTCCGCGGCCGCGTCGGTCTCGCCGACACCCACGGGGATCAGGTAGCCGAGCCGGTAAGGGTTATTGTCCCGGTCCAGTTCCGCGGCCCGTTTCCAGTATCCGCCCACGGTCTTGTCCGCTCCCTTGGCGCCGAAATAGGTCAGGTAGCAATAGCAGTAATCATTTTTCAGCACGAAGTCCCAGGTGCTGGGACTGGCGTTCCCCGGCACCCAGATGGGCGGGTGCGGTTTCTGCACCGGCCGGGGCCAGACACTCACCATGGGCAACTGGTAGTACTTGCCGTTCCAGGAGAACACGTCCTCCGCCTGCCAGGCTTTCGTAATCAGCTCGTGGGCCTCGCGGTAACGGCCACGCTGTTCCATGGGCGCGAAACCGTAACTGTGGGCAAAATCACCGCCCAGGCCCACGGGGAACCCGGCGACCATCCGGCCTTCGCTGATGCAGTCCAGCATGGCGTACTCCTCGGCGACGCGGATGGGCGGATTGAGGAAAACAGCCGTTTCACCCATCTGGATGATGGCGGTATCAGTACCCCGGGTCGCCCGCGCCAGCACCGAACCCATCATGTTGGGATTGACCATGAAACCGTAGGCGTTCTGGTGGTGTTCATTGGTGCAGACGCCGTCAAACCCGGACTCCGCGGCATACTGGAGTTCATCCAGCGTCCAGTTGTAGTACTGCGCGGCCTTGCCGGCGTCGGCCACCTTCGGAAACGGCAGGGTGAACCAGGAGGAGGGGTATGTTTTCTCGAACCCCTCAGGCAGTTCCCGGTAGGGCATGAGGTGGAACATGGAAATTTTCATGGAAACAATACTAGCGAATCCAGAGAAAATAAAACAGGTTTTATTTTCTCTGGCGGGCGCCGACCCTCGTTCGTCATTCCCGCGCGCCCCCCGTCATTCCCGCGCAGGCGGGAATCCAGTGAAAAAAACGTCCCGAAGGGACACGTTATAAGGTGTCGCAAGCGACCCGTTTAACAGACTGGATTCCGGCCTTCGCCGGAATGACGAAGGGAGCGCGGGACGAACAGGGGGGCGAGTAGTTACAAACAGGTTTTATTTTCTCTGGCGCGCGCCGACCCTCATTCGTCATGCCGGGCTTGGCCCGGCATCCAGTCAATAAGACATTCCTTATAATGAGTTTTGTAATCTACTGGATTCCGGGTCAAGCCCGGAATGACATACTATAGCGCGACGCTGTTTATGCCGTTATGTATAACTTCCAGAAGATAAAATCCGGCCGGGTCGTAACGAATGGTATCTCCTGGAGGAATGAAGATGGTTGTGGTTTCCTCTTCAATTATGGCCGGTCCCTGAATGGAAAAAGAGGCAGGTTTTAAACTGTCTCCCATGTTCCGGTATATGGGTGTTGTTGCAAACTCCCGCGTGTCCGGCATGAGTGCGTCCCTTGTTTCCTGCGGCTCAAGTGATATTTCAGGTATTGCCGCGCCGCCGGCGCCGGCAGGCGTAATGGTATCGACAACTGTGCTGGCTCTCAACGACACGATTTCCGGTTCGTTATCCGGCTCCGAATAGGTATAGAGTTCTTCATGGCGCCGGTGAAAATTTTCCCGTAGCCGGGCCATTTTTTCCGCATCCATGGTTCCCGGTGGCGTCTGCACGTCACAATAGTGAATCTGGTCGACATATTTCATCTCCGCGCTGCGTTCCACCCGGGCCCGGTCCCGGTCTCCGATCCCCAGGGCTGACCTTCCCTCCTGTTCCATCTGCTCAAACAAAGAGTTCGCCAGGGCAACCGACAGATCACCCAGGCGCACAGGGCAGGCGCGAATGGCGTCATATCTCAGGTTGGCAGTGGCCTCGCCCATCGCGCAAAGCGCGCCGGCAGTAGAGGGTATCAACACTTTTTCAATGCCCAGTTCCCTGGCCAGCATGGCGGCAAAAGCGGGGCCCGCGCCGCCACCGGCTACCAGCAGGTAATCCCTGGGATCGTAGCCCCGTTCGATGGAGGCGATGCGTATCCCGTCCACCATGTTTTTTGCAGTGACTTCTATGATGCCGTGGGCAGCGCGGTACACGTCAATACCGGCAGGCGCGGCAATGTTCTCCCGGATCGCCTGCCGGGCGAGGGTCTTGTCTATCTTCATCCTGCCGCCCAGCAACCCCGTATCAGGGAAATAACCGGCTGTCACCAGGGCATCCGTCACCGTCGGCCTGTTCCCGCCCCTCATGTAACAGGCCGGGCCGGGATTGGCCTCGGCGCTGTCCGGGCCGACCTGCAGAATGTTCAGTTCATCCAGGCGGGCAATGCTGCCGCCACCGGCGCCGATGCTGGTGACGTTGACCATTGGCAAGCCCACCCGGATACGGGCGATATCGGCCTGGTCGATGACGTCCGGGAGGCCGTTTCGCACCAGGCTCACGTCGAAACTGGTGCCGCCCATGTCAATGGAGATTACATTCTCATAACCCAGTTGACGCCCGTACCAGAGCGCCGCGATCGGTCCCGCGGCAGGGCCCGAATTGAGAATTGCCACCGGCCGCTGCCTGACTACTTCGGGCGTGGCAACGCCGCCATTGGACTGCATGATATACAGCCTGCCGCTGAAACCCTGTTCTACCAACGCAGATTCAATGGTCGAGAGATAACGATCCAAAACCGGTCCAACGTAGGCGTTGGCCGCCGTGGTGCTGGTGCGGGTGTATTCACCGATCCTGGGCAGGACATCCACCGAGGCAGTAATATAACAACCCGGCAGGCGGTTTCTCGCTTTTTCCAGAATTTTCCGTTCGTGGGTGTCATTGGCGACGGACCACAGGCAGGAAATGGCGACGGCTTCCACTTCCGCCTGCGCCAGCTTGTCCAGTTGGGCATCCAGTTGTGTCTCGTCCAGGGGAATATGCACCTTGCCGCCGGCGATGATGCGCTCCATCACCCCCAGGCGGCGATGCGCCGGCACGATCATCCCGGCCGGCGGATAGTGAAAATCCCAGCGGTGGCCGTCCTCCTTGTGTCCCAGCCTCAATTCCAGCGAATCTTCGTGGCCTTCGGTCACCAGCAGGCCGGTGCGGGCGCCGTTGCGCTGGATCAGCGTATTCAAGGCAACGGTGCTGCCGTGTACCAGCACCGTACACCGACCGATAAAATCGGGAAAATCAAGGCCGGCCCCGGCGGCCAGTCCCGATAATCCATCGAGCAACACGGAAACCGGGTTAACCGGGTCGGAAGGGGTTTTGTAAACCAGTAACGAGTGGTCCTCCGCCAGGGCAACAAAATCCGTAAAGGTGCCGCCGGCGTCGATGCCGATGCGGTAATTCATCGGCCTTTATCCTTTCTTAATGCTGCCGTGCCGGCAGCGTCGATTTCCAGTGTTTCGGGATGCAGCTTTACCCCGTATTCCAGTTCTGCTCCTTTCAGTGAAACCTTCCTGTTCAGGACGTCATCCCGAACTGCCTCGGGCGGACGGGAAAACGGATCACCGGCAGCGCCGCCGCCGGAAGTCCGGCTGCGATAACGTTCTCCCGGCCTGATCGTCAACACCTGGTTGTGGTATACCTCGTGCAGGATCTCATCACCACGGAGATGCCATCCCCGGGCAACCTTGGTGTCGAACATCTGCGGATGATTGCGGGCCTCGCCCGTGGAGGGCGGGGGTTGATGGGCGCCTTCTCCCCAGGCAATGACCGTCATCTCGTGATCGATGGGTTCAATTTCCGTTACAAGGCCGCAACCCCCGCGCCATTCTCCGGGCATTGCTGAATCCGCAGCCAGCTCCAGTCTCGTAACGATAATCGGCGCCAGCAGCTCCACCAGCTCGGTATCTCCGATCTGCGCGCCGCCGAGACCGGCCTGGGCGCCGATGGCGTGCCAGCCGTCGGCCAGGTTGTTGACCGCGCCGGCGCCTCCGATCAATGACGAGATCAACAGGTCCAGGTAAGGCTCGCCGTTGTCCGGCCGCTTCCCGGCAATGTTAAAGGCCCAGGTATGGTTCCAGCCGGCGACGGCATGTGTCGGATCAATACTGTTCAGACCGGTACGGACCAGGTCGCAAATGGTTTCCTGGGGGCCGCCGGTGCAGTTGACATGCGGGGCCGGTTCTTCGGCGTTGAGGATGGTGCCCCTGGGGCCGAAGTCCACCTTGACGGCGCGGTATAATCCTTCATTGAACGGGGGCTGTACCTGCGCCCACATCAGCAGGCCGGCATAGACGCCGGACAAGGTGTTGGAGCGGTAGGAATTGGTGAAAAAATCCAGTTGCGGCGGTGATGAAAGCCTGATTTCCAGCTCGTCTTCCACTACTTTGATCTCAGCCTCCAGGGTCTGGTGGCCGCGGCCGTGGCCGGTGTCCTCCGCCACGACGCTGGATTGATACACACCATCGGGCAAGGTTCGGATCCTGGCGCGCATGTGCGCTTCCGCCGCATCCAGCAATTGTTCCGCGCAAGCCTTGATCACCTCTTTTCCATAACGCTCCAGCAGGGCCGTAAGGCGCTGCTCTCCCAGCGTGATGGCGCCCAGTTGCGCGTTCATGTCGCCGCTCTGGTATTTACGCGAACGGAAGTTGGTCAGGATCATGTTCAACACGTCATGACGCATCTCTCCGCGGTCAACCAGCCGTATCGGCGGAACCCGCAGTCCCTCGGCAAAGATCTCTTTTGCATCCGGGTTGTAACTGCCGGGGACTGGTCCCCCGACATCCACCATGTGGCCTTTGCTCACCACCCAGAACACCAGTTCGTCCTCGAAGAACAAAGGTTTGTACATGCACATATCCGGCAGGTGGCTGCCGTCATAGGTGGGGTCATTGTGCAGGTAGATATCACCGGGGTTGATTTCACCGTTAAAAAAGCGGGCCACCGCCTTGGTAGCCAGCACCATGGAGCCGAGGTGAGTCGGAATGTCCTCTCCCTGGATTATCATCCTGGCGTCCCAGTCAAACAGGGCGTTGGAATAGTCCCGGGCAATGGCATAGACGCTGGAACGTCCGGTCTTTTCCATGGTGGTGGTCATGGCCCGCTGGGTCGCCTGCAGCGCGCCTTGCACGACAGAGAGGGTAATAGGGTCGATATTGTCCGGCATTGCCAATTTTCTTCCCCCGTCATTCTCCTGTGAAGGCAGGCATCCAGTAAACAAACCTTCCTTGTTATTATAAGGAATAATCTGTCCACTGGATTCCCGCCTGCGCGGGAATGACGGCGTTTTAATTTCGTATAAAATAATACATCTGGTAACCGGGGACAGATTTTAAATCTGTCCCCTATTGCCCGTTCCCGGGTTGCAACAGGCCGGCTTCGACCCTCTCGGATAAACATTTGCGGTAGGCGTCCACTGCACGGGTAATATCAGCTTCCTCGTGGGCCGTTGACAGCCAGCCCTTGGAAGATGAAATCAGCACCCGTTCACGCGCCAGGCGCAGTAACAGGTCGCGACTCAAATCCATACGGCTGCTCATGATCTGCCGGTGATTTACAATGGGCTGATCGGTGAAGAAAACATTATATACAGGTCCGGTACCGACAACCTGGGCTGGAATCCCGATGTCATCGACCACGTCCCTGATGCCTGACCGGATCGCCTCTCCCACCTGGTTCAAGCGGTCGAACATACCGGGTTTTGCCAGTTCCCGCAGTGTGGCGGCGCCGGCCGCGGCAGCCATGGGATTGGCGTAGAACGTGCCGCTGAACAGGACGTAATCCGGATTCGCCCGGTTAGCGAACACCGACAGGTTAAGCACGTCCTCGCGCCCGCACACCGCGGCAGTGGGATAACCGCCGCCGATGATCTTGCCGTAGCAGGCCAGGTCGGGAACGACGCCGAATGTCTCCTGGGCGCCACCCCAGGCCAGCCGGAACCCTGTTATCATTTCATCAAAGATGAGCAGGCTGCCGTATTGATCCGCCAGTTCACGCAACCCCTGGAGAAAGCCGTCCTGCGGCGGCACAACTCCCAGTATCGGTTCCAGGATAATGGCTGCAACGCTGTCGCCGTGTTGCCGCATGAGATCTGCCGCCATGTCCAGGTCGTTGAAGTCGCTGAGCATCACGGTCCGGCTTGAACCTTCCGGGATGCCGGCGCTGTTGACCGGCGCGGCAAGCGGGTCATAATCCCCGGCCATGAAACCCACCAGGGAATAATCGTGGCAACCGTGGTAGGCGCCTGCGCACTTGACGATTTTTTCCCGGCCGGTAAACGCCCGGGCCAGGCGCAGGGCATAGTAAGTGGCTTCTGCCCCGGTGGTGACGAAGCGCAGTTTTTCCGCGCAGGGCGAAGCGTCAACAATCAACGCAGCCAGTTCCGCAATAGAGGCAGTAGGCTGGTAACAGGTGGAGCACTGCTCCAGTTGCGCCTTGGCCGCCGCCATGACTGCGGGGTGGCAATGACCCAGGATCAACGGCCCCGAACCCATCAACAGGTCAAGGTATTCGTTACCATCCTCATCGTACAGCTTGCTGCCCCTGCCTTTTGCGGCCAGGAAGCGCAGTTCCGGCGGGTAGGACAACAGCGTGCCCAGTTCGCCGCCGGGCAGTGAATCATCCAGGGAATTCAGTAATTCCGGCACGATTTATCTCCAATCTGTTCATTGTCAGGGTAACATAACAGGAAAAGGACAGGGGACAGATTTCAAACCTGTCCCCTGTTCTCCTGATGTCATTCCCGTGAAAACGGGAATCCAGTCAAATAAGGTGTCGCCGGAGGCGACTCTTTATTCCACTGGATGCCGGGTCAAGCCCGGCATGGCAAAGAAGAGGAGGCGACTCTTTATAAAGTATGCGTTTGCCCTGTTCCCCCGGTTACAATACTGGCCCGCATGATGAGGAGAACAAAATGAACACCGATTACAAGCACGCTAAAATAAACTTCGAAAATGGCCTGCTGGAGATTGCCTTCCACTCCGAAGGCAGTCCGCTGCTGTGGACCGGCGCGGTACATGACGAACTGGCGGGGTTGTTCGGCGACATATCCCGCAACCCTGATGTTCGCGTCGTGATCATGGCGGGGACCGGCGATACATTTTCCGGCCCTCCCGCGCAAGATTTCAAATTCCCCGTGCTGAACCCGGAACAATGGGAGGGGATCCGCTGGCATGGCGAACAACTGGTGATGAACCTGCTGAACATCCAGGCGCCGGTCATCGCCTGCATTAACGGCCCGGCCCTGAGGCACCCGGAAATCCCCCTGTTTGCCGATATCGTACTGGCAGTCGAAGACAGCAGCGTACAGGATGCCGGTCATTTCCTGGTCAATGCCGTCCCCGGCGACGGGATGCATATCGTATTCCCCGCGTTACTGGGCATAAACCGCGCCCGCTATTTCCTGATGACGGGACAGACCCTGAACGCGCGGGAGTGCAAAGAGCTGGGACTGGTGAGTGAAATCCTGCCGCGGGATGAACTGCTGCCCAGAGCCCGCGAACTTGCGGCAGAGCTATTGACAAAAAACCCCTTGATGCTGCGCTACACGCGCAACCTGCTGGTGCACCAGATAAAAAGTACGGTGCATGAATTACTGGGTTACGGTCTGGCGTTGGAGGGCCTGGCCGTAGTCGACCAGGGACAGAAGATCAAACAGGCGCACATGTAATGCCTGCCTTCACAGGCACAGGTACTGGTTTCGCCGACAAAGGTAACTACTATCAAATTCGTAACCTGTACGGGTGAGCATGGCGCTCGCGTTGTCTGGCTGATGCCTCTACAGCAACGAGAAAACCAGCAGCGCGGCAAGCGCCCCGCCCCAGACAATTTCCACCCACGCAACGGCCTTGAGCCAGCCGGCGCTTTGCGGATAGTGAGCCGCGTTCGCTCGTGTTACGGCGAGCGCCCCTATGAGGATTCCTGCTACCGAACAGATAAGCGCTGCGAGAGTGACGGCGAGCGGACTCTCACTAGGCGCCATATCCATGAACGCGGCAACGCGGGCCTCGTGCGTCGGAAAGCGATAGAAAATGACTATCCATGTCAACTGCAACCAGGTCGGAATGCAAAGCACGGCGGCGCCAAGGAGCAATATCAGTTTCATGATGCGGAATTATAAGTTGTTGACTTTGGAGCAATCAGGTTCGTGCCTTAGTGTATCGAATGGCACGCTACCATCCGGCTGACGGCTACATGAGACACGACGCGCGGTAACAGGATCAAAACAGGGATTGCTGACGGTCCGGGTCTGCGATTACGGGACGCGTAAACAGCTCGGTGTTCAATTCGCGCTGCTCGTTGTTGAAACCGAATTTCCGGCAGGCGTTTCTGAACCGGTTCCGGATCAGGTCGGCGTAGACGCCTTTGCCGCGCATGCGGGTGAAATATTCGGGGTCGTTTTCACGGCCAGATCTAAGATCGCGGATGATACTGAACACATGTTCCGTTTTCCCCGGCTCATGGGTCTCCAGCCATTCGCGGAACAGTTGTTTGACCTCGTTCGGCAACCGCAATATGACATAACCGGCCGCTTTGGCGCCGGCTGCCGCGGCCTGTTCCAGTACGTTCTCCATTTCCGCATCGTTGATGAAGGGGATAACCGGCGCGAACATGACTCCCGCGGGGACACCGGCGCGGTTCAGTGCATCCAGGGCTTTAAGGCGGCGGCCAGGAGAGGCAGTGCGCGGTTCCAGGCGCCGGGACAGGTCATTCCGCAGTGAGGTGATGGACAGGAATACCTTGACCAGCCCCTGCTCGGCCATGGTCCGGAGCAGGTCCAGGTCCCTCTCAACCAGTGCGGATTTGGTGACGATGGACAGCGGGTGCCGGCAATCATGCAGGACCTGAATGATGTCCCTGGTGATAAGAAGCCGCCGTTCCGTAGGTTGATAAGGATCCGTATTCGTCCCCATGGCGATGGGTTTGCACACGTAGCGGGGTTTGCCCAGCTCTTTCCGCAACAATTCCGCGGCGTTGGTTTTTGCAAAAATCTTCGTTTCAAAATCGAGTCCCGGCGATAAATCCACGTAGGCATGGCTGGGGCGGGCGTAACAATAGACACAACCGTGCTCGCAACCCCGGTAGGGATTAATGGAAGTTTCAAACGGGATATCCGGGGACTGGTTGCGGGTAATAATGGTGCGCGGCGTTTCCTGGAAGATTTCCGTCGGTGCAGCATCGGCTTCCGGCTCAGGCGTCCAGCCGTCATCGAACTCCTGGCGCTGGTGTGCCAAGAAGCGGGCATCGACTTTCGAGGTCGTGCCCCTGCCCTTGATGAATTTCCGATCAGGTCGCGCCACTGATTCTCTCCGCTTGAATAGGATACCACCTTCGACAGAGTGCAGAGTCAGGTAATCTGCTTTCTTTCAGCAATTCCATACAACGCCTGTATCATGCAAAATATTTTTTCTAAACCCTCATGAGCAAGGCTCTGCTCTCCCCGGCTGGATGTAATCCAGGTTGCCGGGGACAGAATTAATTCTGTCCCCAATATTTACACATTAGAAAATTTACGGAGAGTTTATATTCTATGATAATTCAATGAACTGGGGGAGATGGCTGCGCGGCTAGGGTGTTTCAATACACTTAAATTGGACTATCATTCCCCCCATATTAACGACTCCGGAATCAAAGCCGCCTATTGGGTGAGTAACCAGTATCATCCCTGTGTCCTTTTCCGTGTCCAAATAGAAATGCCAAGCATGCCCAAATTCAAAAGATATCCATGTAATCGCATCCTCCATTTTCTGGACCAACAAATCACGGCTATCTCCACTCAGCCCAGGTACAGCTTGAATAATCGAACCCTTGAAATATTCACCCGGTAAGTCATCCATATAAACCCTTTCGTCCGAATGCGTTAAGTAAATAAAAGGCGTTAGTCCTTCTGCAGCCTTCGGCACTGCCCTCCAACATTGCCAAGTTTCCTCTTCCCCCGCCGCCCCGCCGGATACCAGTAAAGCCGCCATCAATATCAATATTCTCAATGATCAATCCTCTTTCAAACCAATGTACACTGTAACAAGGCTTGTCTCATTTTGTAAAAAACTGCCTTATCTGTACCATATATTTCCTGCTTTAAGCATTACAACCATACATACTCTATGCTTGAGTTTATTATAATTTCAGTTATTTCGTTTCTGTCCTTCTTTGTCTTGGCTTATATCTGGAATTACTGTGCAGAAAGTTATGTGTACAGAAAACATTGGCTGCACCTGCCAGGCTCAGATTTTATGATATTAATCACTGAGGGTAAATTGATGCCCACACTTGCGTTCAAGCACTTGAGTTTTATCTGGCTTCACAAACAAATCTGCAGAACAATACGAGACGGTTATGTGTTTTTCAGGCCTGCCGTATATGGCACCAATATCCTACTTTCCAGTCTTCATTATGAAAACTGTTATCTGTCTGACATAGAGCAAATTCCAAGAAATGATGACGGAACCAAGAACACGGAAGAATATGTTTCATTAATCGAACTTGACCCCCAGAATGATAGCGTCAAGAGTTCCCTGCTCTATATCCCTGAACTGCTCACTTATGACTGGAATGATATATCAGACCCGCAATACGCCCACATCCGTGAAGAAGCCGCGCGTGATGTAGAAAGAATTAAAGATCAATAACACCTCAAGGCTGAGATACTACCTGGAAACCCTCAAGCTGCGCAGGTCGGATTATGGGAGAAAAATCAGCCTGTCAGCCAAATTCGGCTTCATTCCTTTTTTTATTCGGAAGAGTAGTGTTTAATCCATCAATGTGTTCCATCAGGTCCAACTTGATCGGTTTATACATAGGGTCCAGAATAAGCTCAATGCCGCGCCGCCTGGCAAATTTGGCTGCCGGCACAAAATCACTGTCGCCCGTAATAAGGACAATTTTTTCAACGATGCGTTCGTGTGCCAACGATGCAATGTCAAGACCTATTTTCATATCAACTCCCTTCTGCATCGCATGGTATATCACGTCAGAAGTTTCCAAATCATCGCGGGATAGTTTCCCTGTCAGTAGCCGCTTCTCTTTTTCGGGGTCTCTAATCTTCCAACATCCATTAACATCATCAAGATAACCCAGGCGTAATGCGACATTTCGAGTTTGTTTCAGTTGATTGTGAAGACTATTGCGAAATACAGCGGTTTCTGTTTTGCCTAAGTCTATAGCCTTGTTCGTCAATGGATGGTGCATCTTTTTAGTAACCGGCGGGCAGTCGTAAAAGAATATCCTATAGAGCCTCTCACCGGTTTTTCTGTCAATATGCTTCAAACAGTGACTGAGCAAGTCTTTTGAGACTTTTTGTGCGTCGTTTAATGGCTTTTTGAAATAGGCTTTGTGCCGTTTAAGATAAAATGCTCCATCTACTAAAACCGCAGTTTTCATATTGCGAATTCCTTTTAATAAAAGTCCAGTGGTTCGGCAAAGAGCAAATAATGGTGTCTTTGCTTACTGCACTGGACTATGTATGACAAACCAACAATATAGAATTAAAGTTGATCTGTCAATATGCGATTCCTGCCGCGGTTTCCGCCAGTGTCAGGTCCACGACCGAGCGTAACGCCTCCTCCTTCGTAGCGCCGTCCAGCAGGCTGAGGCGGTAGCAGTCGATTTGCCGGTCTGCGTCGGCGCCTTCCCGGATAATATCCAGTACATGCCGCAATTCATTTTCACAGCCCAGCGCCTGTGCGTCGTCGCCGAGGTCGTCCACCAGCCGGGCCACCATGTCGGCAATATCCACGCGGCCCCCTTTCATGGTGTCTCCAAGAAAAGCCAGCACGCCGTATCGCTGCGCCAGCCAGACGTTTTCAGTAATGATTTCTGTGGCTGGCTCGGGCGGCAGCCTGTCCTCCCGCGCCAGTCTCAGCAGCCAGCGTACCAGTGAAGCATACAATGCCACTATGCCCAGCGTGTCTTCCAGCCGCGGGCACATATCGCAGATGCGCAATTCGATAGTGGGAAACGTGTGAGACGGACGGATATCCCACCATAGCTCACTGCCGTCGCCGATAAATTCCATACGCTGGTAATCCTGCACCAGGCGGTCGAATTCCGCCTTTGAATACAGCTCCCTGGGCACACTGGTGCGAGGCAGCGCCCCCATCAGGTTGAGACGGCCGCATTTGAAACCGGTTTCCCGCCCACCGCTGAAAGGCGACGAGGAGGACAGGGCATTCAGTACCGGCAGGTAGCGCCTGATAGCGGTCATCACCCGGATACGGGACTCAGGGTCGCCAAAACCGGCATGAATATGCAGGCCGCCGACCAGTAACCGCCTGACACTTTCCTGGTAAGTATTTGCAAAAGCCTCGTAACGGTCATTGGGTGTCGGCAACTGCTCATCCCAGGCCGCGAACGGGTGGGTGGAGGTTGCCAGTACCATTGCGCCGTACTGCGTAGCGCCATCAATCATCACCCGCCGGGCTTCCATTAACGCGCCGCGTACATCGTTTACCGACGTGCAGACCTTGGTGCTTATCTCAATCTGGGAACGCAGGAATTCATGCACCACCTTGTGGGGTCCCTGGTTCGCCTTGCAGGTCTCGAAGATCTGCGGGTCAGGGTCGGCCAGCAGATCCCTGGATTCCGGGTCAACCAGGAAAAATTCTTCTTCCACCCCAAGGGTAATATTCAGGTCATCAAAGCTGTTGTTCGAATTCATGCTGTCATTTTATCCTTGCCAGGATGCCATCCAGTTGCTCCAGGGAACTGTATGCGATGCGAAGCGTGCCTTTACCCTGCTTTCTCTGTTGTATGGTGACGGCCGCGCCAAGCTGTTCGGACAATTCCGTCTCCAACCGCCTGACGTCGGGATCAACCCGTCCTTCCCCGGGCTTCAGTACGGTCTTTGCCTTCTGCAGGCGCCGTACCAGGGACTCGGTCGCCCGCACCGACAGACCCGACTTGATGATCTGCTGCGCCGCCCACATCTGCTGCTGCTCGCTCAGGGTCAGCAGGGCGCGGGCGTGGCCCATCTCCAGTTGCCGGCTTTCCAGCAAATGCTTCACCTCGTCACACAACTCCAGCAGGCGCAGCATGTTGGTCACCGCCGAGCGCGAGCGCCCTACAGATTCGGCGATGAGGTCGTGGGTCATATCGAATTCATCCGCCAGTCGCGCCAGGCCGCGGGCATGCTCCAGCGGGTTCAGGTCCTCCCTCTGGATATTCTCTATCAACGCGATACACATCGCCGCGCGATCATCCAGCTTTCTCACTACTACGGGGATCTCATGCAAACCCGCCAGTTGCGCCGCGCGCCAGCGCCGCTCGCCGGCGATGATCTCATAATTTCCGGAACCGGCCAGCGGCCTGACCAGGATCGGCTGGAGCACCCCTTGCGAGCTGATGGAATCCGCCAGTTCCTGCAGGGCGTCTTCGTCAAAATCCAGGCGCGGCTGGTTCGCGCCCCGCTGCATTAATTCGACCGGCAGGGTGCGCAGTTCCTCTGCTTGATTGTCGACCGCATCGTCAGTTGCAGATACGGGACCCAATAAAGCCTCCAGTCCCCTGCCCAATCCTCGTTTTTTTGCGTTCATTCGTGTTTTACTCTGACCCCAAATTTTCCGAGTCACCAGGGACGGATTTTAAATCCGTCCCCGGCATGTCGGCAATTGTATTTTGCTTCTGACCCCCACTCAGGCGGCTTTCTCGCGGTTTATCATTTCACCGGCGAGGCTGAGATATGCAACCGCGCCGCGGGAAGTCCTGTCATATTTTATAACAGGCAAGCCATGACTTGGAGCTTCCGCCAGGCGTACGTTGCGCGGGATAACCGTCTTGTATACCTTGTCGCCGAAGTGTTCCAGCAATTGTTCCGAGACCTGGCCGGACAGGTTGTTACGGGAGTCATACATGGTGCGCAGCAGCCCGCCGATCTCCAGTTGCGGGTTATAATACCTGCGAATGTTCTCGATGGTATCCAGCAGGGCCGTCAGACCTTCCAGGGCATAGTATTCACATTGAATCGGGATAATCACGGTATCGGCGGCGACCAGGGCGTTCACCGTCAACATGTTCAATGAGGGCGGGCAGTCGATAACAATATACTGGTAACGGGAACGCGCCGGCTTTATCGCATTTCTAAGACGGTCCCCGCGCGCTTTCTCCTGCAGCAGGGCCACTTCGGCGCCGGTCAGGTCGGAGTTGCCGGGCGCCAGGTCGTAGCCGCACAGCGGCGCCTCCACCAGTATATCCGCCAGTTTCATGTTTCCCGCCAGGACGTCATAGCCGGTATACTCCAGCCCGTTTTTATCGATGCCGCTGCCCATGGTGGCATTTCCCTGGGGATCGAGGTCGATGAGCAGCACCTTGCGCTTCGCCGAGGCCAGGGACGCGGCAAGGTTCACGCTGGTCGTGGTTTTTCCAACCCCGCCTTTCTGGTTCGTAACCGCCAGTATCCTGGCATCTTTTTTACTGGACTTGCTCATTAGCTGATTCGGACCGAACCCTGTTGTTCATCGCTCCAGCAAAACCAGGCTCCTGTGCGAGTCGATACCGGGAACGTGCAATTCCTCCACTGTGACGGATTTCACCCAACCGGCCACTTCCTGCAATTCCGTATCCGGCACCCTGCCTTTCATCGCCAGCAGCCGGGCGCCCGGGCGCAACAAATGCTCCACTGCCCTGTAACAGGCGGACAGGGAGCCGAATGCCCTGGAAATAATGGATGAATAAGAAACGGAAGACAAGAACTTCTCAGCCCGGGAGTGGATGATCTCTACGTTCCCGGTGTTCATCTCGAACAGGAGCTGTCGCAGAAAACGCACTTTCTTGCCATTTGAATCCAGCAAGGTCCATTCCACGTCCGGCTGCGCCAGCGCCAGGATGAAACCGGGCAGGCCTGCGCCGGCGCCTGCATCAAGACAGCGGTTCCCGCGGATATAAGGCAGCGCGGCAAGACTGTCCAGCACGTGGGCATGGATCATGCGTTGCTTATCCCGCACTCCCGTCAGGTTGTAGGCCCGGTTCCATTTTGCAAGCAAATCGATATATTGAAGATATTCCTCACAAGGACAGGACTGCGGGTCAAGGCCCAGTTCCGTCAGGCCCTGGCGCAGGTGACGGATAAGTTGGTCGTCGCTCAACGACAAAAATCAGGTCCGGTTCTCGTTTTTATCATCGTCATGCCGGGCTTGTTCCGGCATCCGGTAATACAAAGGGTCGCCCTTCGGGCGACACAGTGCTCCACTGGATTCCGGCCTTCGCCGGAATGACGTGTCGAGAGAACGTGAAATGACGATGAGTTACGCGGGAAATGACGGAGGGGGAGTGGGAAGACGGGGACACAGGAATGGCGTGCCGGAGGCAGGCACAGGTGGAGGCCGGCATCACGATGCATTTTTCAGCAGGGAGCGCTTCTTCAGGTACACCCGCAGCAGGGACACGGCCGCGGGCGTCACCCCCGGTATGCGGGAGGCCTGGCCCAGGGTGTCCGGCCGTTGTGCGGACAGTTTCTGCGCCACCTCCGCCGACAGGCCGGTCACCGAGAGGAAATCGACGTTGTCGGGAAAGCGGGCGTCCTCGTCCCGCCGGTTGCGGGCAATGTCCTGTTCCTGGCGTTCGATATAGCCGTGGTACCTGGCCTGCACCTCGATTTGTGCGGCGACCTCCGGAGAAATGTCTGCGGGCTCGAAACCGGGCAGGCCAGCCAGGTCCGCATAACCGACGCCGGGGCGGCGCAGGAGTTGCAGCAGGTTGGCGTCCTTGTGCAACGGCTGTCCGAGCGTCTCTTCGGCAACGTCGTCGGGCAGGGCGCCGGCAGCTATCCAGGCGGAGGCAAGGCGCTGCTGTTCTGCGCTGATGGCTTCGCTCTTTTCCTCGAAACTGCGCCATCTCTCATCATCCACCAGGCCGAGGTCACGACCGATTTCTGTCAGGCGCAGGTCGGCGTTGTCTTCCCTCAGCAACAGGCGGTACTCCGCCCGGCTGGTGAACATGCGGTAGGGTTCCGTGACGCCGCGGGTGGTCAGGTCATCAATCAGCACGCCGATATAGGCCTGGTCGCGCCGGGGGCTCCAGGGGTCCCGTTGCCTCACCCTCAGGGCTGCATTAATGCCGGCCACCAGTCCCTGGCAGGCTGCCTCTTCATAACCGGTGGTGCCGTTGATCTGCCCGGCGAAAAACAGGCCGGAGATGGACTTGGTCTCCAGCCAGGGATGCAGGTCGCGGGGATCGAAATAATCGTACTCGATGGCATAACCGGGACGGGTGATACGGGCCTGCTCAAACCCCTTGATCGAGCGTACCAGGTCGTGCTGCACGTCATAAGGCAGGCTGGTGGATATGCCATTGGGATAGACTTCCGTCGTTGTCAGTCCCTCCGGTTCGATAAAGATCTGGTGGGAGGTCCGGTCGGCGAAACGGACGACCTTGTCCTCCACCGAGGGGCAGTAACGCGGGCCGACGCTTTCAATCGCGCCGCTGTACATGGGCGAGCGGTCCAGGCCGGCGCGGATGATGTCGTGGGTGCGTTCGTTGGTATGGGTAATGTGGCATGAGACCTGCTGCGGGCGCTGCTCGGGCGTTCCCATGAACGAGAATACCGGCATGGGATCATCGCCCGGCTGCTCGCTGAGGCGGCTGTAATCGATAGTGCGGCCGTCAAGGCGCGGCGGCGTGCCGGTCTTCAATCGCCCGGTGCGAAACGGCAGGTCCCGCAAACGGTTCGCCAGGGTATTTGCCGGCGGTTCACCCGCGCGTCCGCCCTGGCAACCGGATTCGCCCACGTGGATCCTCCCTGCCAGGAACGTGCCCACGGTCAACACCACACAGGGCGCGCGAAATTCCAGACCCCCCTGCGTGATCACGCCTGCGATACGGCCGCCTTGGATAACCAGGTCGTCCACGGGCTGCTGGAACAGGTGCAGGTTGTCCGCGCCTTCCAGCAGGGGGCGGATGACTCCTTTATACAGGCTGCGGTCAATCTGCGCCCGGGTGGCCCGCACCGCCGGTCCCTTGCGGGCGTTGAGGATGCGGAACTGTATCCCGCTACGGTCCGCGGCGCCCGCCATGACCCCGCCGAGAGCGTCTATCTCCTTCACCAGGTGCCCTTTGCCGATACCGCCGATGGCCGGATTGCACGACATCTGCCCCAGGGTATCGATACTGTGGGTCAACAACAGGGTATTAATGCCCATGCGCGCGGCAGCCAGGGCCGCCTCTGTCCCGGCATGGCCGCCGCCGACGATAATCACCTGGTATTCTTGTGCATGAGTGTTCATAAGGGATGGCATTGTAGTAAAAAAAGGCTAATCATCCAATCCACCCTTAATAAAAGCGGCTGAGACTATACCGCTTTGCGACCACCCTTTTGCAGGAGTGCCCGGCGCCTTGCCAGACGCCGATTGCCTGCTTGTCCACCGCCGCCTGGGCAAAGCCAGCGCGACGGTAAATGGCCATGACTGCCTTTTTCAGAGTGTGGCGTTTCACTCGTTACACGGGCCTAATCGGCAAGTTGCCTACCGTGAGCCTTGCAGGCTCCGAATGGGGATGACCCAACCGTGCAGCGCGTTGCCAAGGTCTTTTGGTTTGCGACCGCCGGACCGCCGAATTACCCGAAGGTTTCGGCCTTAAGCCACTTTCGACCCGTATCGAGGCGCGTCTTTGCATTTGTAAAAATGCTGTGGGAATCGAACCCACGACCGACTGCTTCGTATGCAGTTGTTCTACCCGACTGAACTAAGCATTCCATCCCACTGCGGCGTGCGCGCCCCGGTCGCTCCGTCGTCTTTTGGACCACGAAATACGACACGCCGAATGTCTTTCACCTACCGGTTACTCAACCGATAACCAGGACGCCGGTTACACACCGGAACCCCGGTTCTCTGCACAGTCGCGCTTGCTTGTAAGGCTCGCACTGTACTGCGCTATCCGTTGTCTCTCACGATTGGCGATGTTGGTTACGCGGGTTGCACCACCACATGTTCTTTCAAGTGACCTGCATTCCCGGTCCGAAGACCGGTGCGTAAGTCACGCTACTTCCGCGCATCGCTTGGCCGCTACTCCCGACAGTTTCCCATCGAGAGCAAAGAGACCGGACTTGCCTGGATTGACCGGTTCCGAAGAACCGGCGGGATGCCATGGGTTACATCCCTTTCCTGCCGTTACCGGCAGTTAGCAGGGCCAGGCCCCTGAACGCGCCTCGATCCAGGATCGATAGCGACGAACTCATTTGCCCTGTTCACGCTGTCAAAGGGCAACACCGGGACGAAAAAAAACCCCGGTTGACGAACCAACCAGGGCTTCTTTTGAAGTTTGCCCGGAAGGTTCACTTATCATGCCTTCCGGGATTATTGTCCGGGAAGGCTTAACGCATGGGTTCACCGTTTTTGATGACCCAAAACGAACCAGAATGCTTCGACACCGTATTCCGAAACACGTTGCAGCGAACGGTGTTGTGTTTCCGGTCTGCACCGGTATTCCCGTTCAGCACACGGCCGGCAGCGGTGTCTTGTATCGATAAAATTCGCATAAGGTGGCGGACTATACACTACAAAATATCGTTGTCAACATTTTTTCATCCAGCCAGGTAATCGCTCATGATCCCCACCGCCTGGGGCCGATGCCGTCGCCCACCAGATTGGTGACCAACGGCAGCAAATTCAGGACATCCATATACTATGCCATAGTTAACCAACGAGGTAGGTATTGACAAACTGGCGAGGCTTCAGCACCTTGATATCCTGGTAGCCATTTATGTCCAGCAGGTCCTTGTCACCGGAAACAATGAGCTTTGTATTGCCTGCCAGTGCGCACGCGATGAACATGTCATCATCAGGGTCAACAGACACAGGTTCAGCCAAAGGTGGCGCTGTTATAATTTCACTGTTCACGGTCAATAATTCCAGAACGGGTCTGATATCAACCTGGGGATATTTCTCACCAAGGATAGTTGCAACGCGTTGATACTCGTTCAGGATGTCAGTGGAGACAACCAGTTGAAGTCTCTGGTCCCGCCACGCCTTCAGAATCCGGAACGGTGGACCACTGAAAAAGATACCGGACACCAGGACATTGGTGTCCAGAATAATCCTCACTTCTTCTTCCGTGCCTGCGTCACCGCATTTTCAATGTCAGACTTCTTCAGCCCGGCGGCCCTTGCCTGAGACCGGGCTTGCTTTACCAGTCCATCAAACTCACTTAGTGACGGTGTCGTTATCCGTTTCAGGATGACCACATCCTTGTCACCCACTACAACGAATTGAGAACCTGTCTCAAGAGCAAGTTGTACCCTTATTTGCTCAGGGATTACGACCTGACCTTTGGAAGACATTTTGGTTGTTGAAACGGTTGTTCCCCGCTTCAATGAGGGAGCAGACATGGCATGTCACCTGTAATGAGTATCTTACCAGTAAGAATAACTCAATATATTCAACCCTGCAATGAAAACCTGTCTTGCGTAGGCAGGAATCCAGTAGATAACAAAACTCCTTATAAGGAATGTTTCTTCACTGGATTCCCGCCTGCGCGGGAATGACGAACGTGGCGCCATTAACGACGTTACGTATAGTTTCACCTGTTTGCTCCGGATTTTTCAAGACATCGACATCTCACGTCACACAAAGGGATTATTGATCCCCTGTTTCATCTATGCGATGCTGTTCGAGGCAGTGTTCACTATGACTATTTCTATTGAGCTTGATGATGAGTTGGAAAATCGAATCCAGCGCCTTGCCGGTACCCGGCATCGCTTGCTCCATTGCATTATACGCGAAGCTATCCGCGAGTATGTTGATCGCGAAGAGACAATAGAGCGATTCAAACAGGAAGCATTTTTGTCCTGGGACACCTGCGAGGAAACCGGGCAACACCTGACGGGACAAGAGATGCGTAATTGGCTTGATACCTGGGGCACGGATAAAGAAACCGAAGTACCTCCGTGCCATAAGTAGTCACTGAAAACGCAGCGCAGGATATGGATAAACCAGATTGGTCATTACATCCAATGAGCAGACAACACGAACCACCACACCCGGGTGAATTTATTCGCAAGGTGTATACAGAACCCTGCAAAGATAATATTTCACGCAGTGAGATTGCACGGCGCTTGTCTGTCTCCCGCTCTAACTTCAATCGTTTGTTGAATGAGGAGGTGGGGCTGTCATCAGAAATGGCGCTTCGATTATCAAGAGTACTGGGTGGTACGGCGGAAAGCTGGATGAATATGCAAACAAACTATGATCGTAACTACTCACCCCCCTGTTCGTCCCCGCGCCCCCCTCCGTCATTCCCGCGCAGGCGGGAATCCAGTGAAAAAACCTGTCCCGGCGGGACACCTTATAACGTGTCGCCTGCGGCGACTATGTTATTGACTGGATTCCTGCCTTCGCAGGAATGACGAACAGGGGGGGTGAGTAGTTACAAGGTGACGAATGAAGCAGCCGGAGGTCAGGAGATTCATGAAATTCAATATAACGGTTGGCCGGGATGAGGATGGGGTATGGATTGTTGAATGTCCTGCCATTCCGGGGTGTGTCAGTCAGGGCGAGACCAGAGAACAAGCGCCGGACAATATTAAGGAAGCGATTGCTCTCTGTCTTGAGGTGCGTGAAGAACAAGGGTTGCCGTTAACTATTGAAACAGAGCAAATAGAGGCGGCAGCTTAGTGGCGGTACTGCCCTCTTTAAGTGGGCAGGAGGTCGTACGTAGAATGACGGGGTCAGGTCGCACAATGCACACACATAGAAATCTGTCATGTTCCGACACTTATCGTTTGTGTGTGCATTGTGCGACCTGACCCCGTCATTCAAGTGTTTCTAAAACCATAACGGCCCAGTTTCAACCGGGCTTGAGCGAGTCGCTGTTCGCAGTCGGTAATTCCTGAGAGACGATTGAATCAGGTCCGAGACTGAAAAGCGTCTTGCCGGATTCAAGTATCTCATCCAGGTAGTTTTCAACCACATTTCTAACCTTGCCCGGGTCAATTTCCTCATACCTGTGAACCATGACATTTCGCATGGCATTCCCTCTTTTCAGGTTGGTTTTCATATCTGCCGTAATCAGCCCGGCCTCTTCCAGCAGGTTAAAGGTTTCCGCGCTGTTATTTGGCCAGCCAAGCTTTTTGATACGCACGAGGTGGTTGGCCATATCCAGCAGGATTTCAAATGCGCGTGTCAGGTTCAGGATAATGAGTTCCTGTTTGTCCAGATCTTCCTCAAACGGCAGGTCGGAAGGGCGCTTCCATACGTCCCGGATCCTGTTTAGACAACGGTTCAGGCTTGCCTGCTTACTGGCCAGCACCGCAGTCATGGTTGCATCGCACCGCTGCAGTCGGCCTTCATGTCCCGGTACAGCGCCGCACGGCGCTGGTTCAGGTCCTGATGCATGGACAGGACCAGCGCCTCAAATTCGACTCGCCGATCGTCATCCCTGCAGAAAACCACGTCACCGGTGCGTATCGCCTCGGCCTGTATGTCGGTGGACGCTGTGCGCAGGTTGACGAGGTCCACCCGGTCGGTGCGGGAGACATAGGCGAGTTCGCCGTTGAGCGTTACCCAGTCCATGAAATCAACATTAGCGGCCGCGTCATGTGGCAGCAGGACGGCGATGTCCAGATCGCTGTCCGCGCGCTGGGAGGGCGTCCCCCAACTGCCGAACCGGTAGACGGCCAGCGTATCCGGGTACGCGCTCAGGACGGTGTCTACGATGGCGTCGAATGTACTCATTTCAGTTACCGCCACTATACCACAACCCTGTGAAGCAGGTCCTTACGGGCCACGGGACCCATCTGGGCAATAAGGCTTAATTCGGGACATCCATTTCACTCCTGCCCCCAAATTCAGCGGTGGCTCAAGGCAAAAAACACGTTCCCGCGCCTTCCTGAAGCCCGTTCTCAGCCCGGTTTTCGACCGGGGTTTTTGCTTCGTTATGCGATATAACGCGTATAAAAGAAACACGATACAAAAGAATTCGTTTACTTCTATCTGAGAACAGGAGAAAAAGTTATGCCTTACAAGAATGAATCGATGTTGAGGGGTGGAGATGCGCCTGCTGACACGATGACAGAGCTGTGCTTCAACCCGCCGAACGGCCCGTTCGATGCCAGCAATGTCGTTACCGGTGAAATTACCCCGGGCGATGAAGACTGGATCATCATCGAGCTGACCGAAGGCAATACCTACACGATCACCGTTGCGGGCAGGGCGATAGATGACCCCGCTACGGCGGATGTCGATGAGTCAGACGAAACCGACCTGGAAAAGGTAGAGACCGATGCTGGCAGACTCCGTCCTGAAGCTGCTCGACAGCAAGGGCGGCCTGATCAGGCAGCACGACGACATAGACGCCGCCAAGGGCAACCTGCTTTCCCAGCTACGGTTCACCCCGGAGGCCGGCAGCGGCACGCAGAAGTACTACATCAGCGTCAGCGGCAGCGACGCCAACCCGGGCGCCGGCACCGACGTCACGGGCGGCTACACGGTCAGCGTCATGCAGGCGCCGGCGCTGGCGGAAGGCGCGGGCTCGGACATCGAGGGGACTGCCTGGTCCCGACAAGCTCACCGGCACGGATAATTCGGAGTCCATCGCCGGCCTGGGCGGCAACGACACCCTGGACGGGCGCGGCGGCGACGACACCCTGTTCGGCGGTCCGGGCAACGACCTGCTCACCGGCGGTCCGGGCGGCGACACGCTCAATGGTGGACCTAATCTACCAATTGAGTCACTCGATAACCCGGCTGTTTCACCTGATAAGAACAATATCGGCGGCGACACCATCTCCTACAGGCTGTCCCCGATGGGCGTCACCATCAACCTGGTGGACGGCGCGGCCCGGGGCGGCGACGCCGACGGCGATGTCCTGGGCGATGATATCGAGAACGTCATCGGCTCCGACCACAACGACGCGCTGACCGGCACGAACACACAGGTTGCCAACTCGTTGTGGGGCCTGGGCGGCAACGACGTGCTGCGCGGCAGGGACGGCGTTGACAAGCTCTACGGCGGCCCCGGCGATGACGAGCTGGACGGCGGCGACGAGAACGACGTCCTGGAAGGCGGCCCCGGCGCGGATGAGCTGAGCGGCGGCCGCGGCGGTGACACCGCCTCCTACGCCAGCTCCGCGATGGGCGTCACGGTGCGCCTGCACAGCGGCCAGGCCGCGGGCGGCGACGCCGAGGGCGATACCTGGGGCGACATGGTCGACGTGTCGTACATGGCGCCGGCCGAGGACCCCGACGATCCCCCTGTGGAAGTGCAGGAGAGGGTGCCCGATATCATCCACCTGGTCGGGTCCCGCATGGCCGACATCCTGGCCGGGGACAGCCGGAACAACAAGATCTGGGGCGGCGGCGGCGACGACATGCTGTTCGGCGGCCCCGGCGGCGGCGACGACATGCTCTACGGCGAAAGCGGCGACGACATGCTGTTCGGCGGTCGTGGCGAGGACGAACTTCAGGGCGGCCCCGGCAACGACAAGCTGTACGGCGGCGCCGGCCAGGACCTGGTGGTAGCCGGCCCCGGCAGCGACATGATTTTCGCCGACAGGGACGATATAACCAGTCCCCGCGGCGTCCACGGCGATAATCCGCTGCCTGAAAGAGCCCCCGACGGCACCGATATCTCGACCAGCAATGACGAACGCGTTGCTCTCGGCCGGATGTTAAAAAATCCCGCAGACCAGGACACCCTGTCGTTCGCGAGATTCACGGATGCGGCGCTGGTGGACGACGGCACGGGCATAACCCTGAATCTCCATGAGAACGTGGATGTAACCAACATCGACCATCTCATCGGCACGGCGGAAGACGACGAGCTGACCGGCACGGACGGCTACGACGAAATCATTGAAGGGGGCGACGGCGGCGACCGGCTGCGCGGCGACCCCGTCGGCGCCAGTGCCACGGAGGACGACACCGCCGGCATGAGAACAGGCGACACCGTCTCTTATGCGAGTTCATTCCGGGGCGTGCGGGTGGATCTGGGCAATGGGACGACCGATCCGACCAACGGCAGTTCTGCCCGCCTCGGCCATGCCAGCAACGATGTCATCGACGGTTTTGAGAACGTCACGGGGTCTGAATTCGACGATGACCTGACGGCCCGCAAGGATGATATCGATGGCGATCCCGCTAACGGAATACAGGGGACCAGCATCCTCAAGGGTCTCGGCGGCAACGACACCCTGGAAGGCAGCATCCGCAACGACACCCTGGAAGGCGGCGCCGGCGCGGATGAGCTGAACGGCGGGGTTACCCGGGGGACGCCTTCGGTTGCGGCTATTGCGGATTCAGCTGCAAACACCCAGGTCAACACCTTGTCTTACGCCGGCTCGGACGCCGCCGTCACGGTGAACCTGCAGACTGTCACCGCGTCGGGCGGCCATGCCGAGGGCGACATGATTGAGACCTACGACTACGTGGACACTAAAGGGACAGTGGCGGTGACAGCAGAAAATCCAAATCCCACCGATGACGACGTCGACTTGGAAGTGGCCACCTTCAGGAACGTGACCGGGTCGATGCACGACGACCGCCTGACCGGCGACTGGTTCGGCAACCTGCTTGCCGGCGGTGTCGGCGACGATACCCTGCGGGGTCTCACCGGGGGGGATACGCTCGTGGGCGGCCCCGGCAGGGACATGCTGGACGGCGGCGAGGAGTCGGGGGAAGACAGCAATAACCAGGTGGAGCAAGCCGGCGCCGCCCCCGGCGCAGGCCGGGTCGATGCCGCCGAGGACTGGGCCGTGTACCGGGACGCCATGGCCGGCGTGACCGTGGACCTGGACAGAAACACCGGCACGGCGGGCGAGGCCATGGGCGACACGCTGCGGGGCATTGAGCTGGTCTGGGGCTCCAGGCACGATGACACGTTCATCGCCGGCGAACGCGCCGATAGCGATTCACGGCGACGGCGGCATGGATACCATCTCCTACGAGAGATCGAAGCATGGCGTGGATATTGTATTGCCTCTTGACGCCGATGGTACTGCCCGATCAGTTATACGTACGGGTGACAGCTAACTGATGTCGTAACGCCGACGATGGATATGTTTATCGCTGCTACCGATGCCGAACGTTGCGTTTTGGAGAAGTCCGGCCCGTAGCAGGCTCAGCGCTTACTCTGGCAGGCCGGGCCGTGTTGAGGAGGACGATAACGATACAACCACCAAAAGCTACGCCGAAGGCGACATGCTGGTCAGCGTCGAGAACGTGACCGGCTCCCGCCGGGACGACACGATTGCCGGTGACGGCGTGCCCAACGTCATCCGGGGCGGCGTCGGCAACGATCAACTGGTCGGCGACGCATTTCAAGACCCGGCGTCCCCCGCTCGTCCTGCCAGCGACGACACCCTGTACGGCGGCGATGGCGATGACATATTGGGCCGCAGGCGTCAAATAGACTCGGATAATGACGGTAACTTCACTGATCCCGGAGATGTGCGGGGAATTGATGATGATCCCGGCAATGACACGATGCACGGCGGCGCCGGCGACGACAAGCTGTACGGCGGTGCCGGCAATGACATCCTGGACGGCGGTCCGGGCGATGACGAGCTGCAGGGCGATTTGGTGGTCGGCACCAACAGCCACGCCGACGTGTTCGTGTTCACCCCGGGCGATGCGGCCAGTGACACCATCATCGATTTCTCTGCGACCGACAATATTGCGCTCACTAACGGCACGGCGGACACCAATGGCACCGGCGACAAGATTGACCTGAGCGCCTGCAACATTGAAGGTGATGAAGCTGCTCTGAAGCGTCTTTTGATTCAGCGAGGCGACAGCGTCATGCTGAACCTGGAACCCCATGGCGGCGGCAGGGTCACCATTCAAAACGTGACTGTGGAAGGCCTGTACGGCGGACGAGACTGGCAAT
The DNA here is from genome assembly GCA_965204045.1 of Gammaproteobacteria bacterium. Lineage (GTDB taxonomy): Bacteria > Pseudomonadota > Gammaproteobacteria > Eutrophobiales > Eutrophobiaceae > JAAXHV01. Next base: position 4,628 of record CBDBDW010000002.1, on the reverse strand, counting down.
AATCGATCTCATCCATGACGACCAGAACGGCATGGATCCCGGTGTAGGCGACGACGACACTGCAGACGGCGTTTTCATCCTCTGATTAACGATTAACCAAACCGGCCCGGGGACGGATGTGCAACCCGTCCCCACACCGGGACAGGGGTAAACCGGCAACCTGCTCACGGAAGTAAACGATCACAGGGGCACCCCCGGCGGGCAACCGCCCGGAACAGCCCCTGTTTTATGTGTCGCCTCCTTTTCCGGGGTCAGAGTAAGAAATCCGTCAGGATTTTTAATCGGGGACGTGACTACTCATCCCCACTTGTCCTTCCTGCACTTCTCCTCGTTCGTCCTTCCCGCGTTCCCCTCGTCATTCCCGCGCAGGCGGGAATCCAGTGAAAAAACCTGTCCCGGCGGGACACCTTATAACGTGTCGCTTGCGGCGACTATGTTATTGACTGGATTCCCGCCTGCGCGGGAATGACGAACAGGGGGGTGAGTAGTTACTCGGGGACAGATTTCAAACCCGTCCCCTCCGGTCCCACAACCGCCACCCGCCGCGAAAAACCTGCGCCGTTTTGTCATTGCGCCCATCCCTGGGCGCAACCCTGCGGGCAACCTCCGATTGTGCAAATCGTCTGCCCCCCTGAGAAACCCGCCCAGCTAATTCAGGACACCCCAGGGCAACCGCATACTTTTATGTGTCTACTCCGAACAGGATTTCCGCCCGTCTGGTATCACTCCACCCGGCCTGCTTGAGTTTGCCCCGCATGCTGTTCTTCCTGGGGTCCAGCCGCGCCAGGTTCAGACGGAAGCGCCGGATAATCGCCACGTTCTCCGCCCCGTCCCCCTTGCGGATGCGACTGTCATGGAACCCCACGTCCAGCACCCAATGCGCTTTGTTCTCCACTTCCCAATGCCGCCGTATGCCCTGCGCCACCCGCTCTGCATCCACCGGTAGCGAGCTGATATAGTAATGTATCTCCCTCTCCACCTCCTGCCCCGGCAGGTGCCGTTCCCGCTCCATCTCTATCACCGTTTGCAACCCCGGCCACTTGGCCGCCCCGCTCACCCACTCACTCACCGGCAACTGCCGGCAGACACGCTTCTCCACCCGGCCATGCCCGCCGTCCACCTCCTCATGCACCGCCAATGTCGCCGGCGCATCGCGTGTAACCTTATGAAAGTACGCCTGTATCTCATTACGCAGCGTCTTGTGGTTGTCCTTCAGCGACCAGGTGTAATCCCCCCCTTTATCGTGCATCTTCCGGGCTATCTTCTTCTGCGTGTTCATCGCATCCGCCGTGATATGCGCCCCCTTCACCTGCAACATCTCCAGCATCGCCATGACCGAGGCCTGCTCGTTCTTCTTCCCGGATCCTCTGATTAACGATTAACCAAACCGGCCCGGGGACGGATTTGCAACCCGTCCCCACCCCGGCCCGGTTGACAGGGGTAAACCGGCATCCTGCTCACGGAAGTAAACGATCACAGGGCGTCCCCCCAAATTCCTTGGCGGGCAACCGCCCGGAACAGCCCTGTTTTATTTGTCCCCTCCTTTTCCGGGGTCAGAGTAAGAAATCCGTCAGGATTTTTAATCGGGGACAGATTTCAAACCCGTCCCCTCCGGTCCCACAACCGCCACCCGCCCAGCGAAAAACCTGCGCCGTTTTGTCATTGCGCCCATCCCTGGGCGTAACAACCCTGCGGGCAACCTCCGGTTGCGCAAATCGTCTGTCCTGACGATTTGTGACAAAACCCACAAAACGCCCAAAAAAAAAAGGGGTATACAACCCCGCCCCCGGACAGGCAGCTAATTCAGGACACCCATAAACCAGTCAACACCCAGCTAATTCAGGACACCCATAAACCAGTCAACACCCAGCTAATTCAGGACACCCATAAACCAGTCAACACCCGTTGACAACCAGATAACATATAAATACACTGAGTGAGATTGAGATATGGACTAAAGGGACCGGGTTAAGACATTCCCGGATATCACCCTGCCCCGTCTGGCCTGAACAACAACCAGGCAGGGTCGGCATGAGAAACAGGGTTAAAGAAACAGAGGAAAATAAAATGTCGATGGAATTTGTTGCAATCATCAGCGCCAGCATCGCGCTGGCTGGTCTTATTATTACCGGTCAAAACGGCCTGCGCAGGGAACTGCAGGGGCAACGGAAAGAAATGCAGGAGCAGGGAATTAGTCTTGCCAAGGAAATCAAGGAACAGCGGAAAGAAATGCAGGAGCAGGGAATTAGTCTTGCCAAGGAAATCAAGGAACAGCGGAAAGAAATGCAGGAACAGGGAATTAGACTTGAGAAGAAAATTCAGGAACAGGGCAATAGACTTGAGAAGAAAATTCAGGAGCAGGGCAAGGAGATTGAGGGAGTGAAAATCGAAGTAGCCGCCCTCAAGGCCACCGTGGACACCTACTTCCGGGTCCGGGTGGACCCGCCCCTGCAGTCAGCCGTGGCAGAGACCCCCGAGGACTACGACGCAGACTGACCTCCCCCGGCAACCGGCACAATGTTCAAGTCCGGCTCCTGATTATAGGGGTCAGAGCAAGAAATCCGCCAGGATGTTTACTCTGATACCCATCTATCCGGATCCAGGCGCCAGTAGCCCTCCACTTCCTCCGTCCCCCTTCGTCATACCGGCGAAGGCCGGTATCCAGTAAACAAAGAGTCGCCCTCCGGGCAACCCATTATCCCACTGGATGCCGGGTCAAGCCCGGCATGACGAGGGAGGCGGACCCCGTCTATCCCGGCGCATGCGAATGGGCAAGTATTTTCCAATACTGGAATGAGCCTGTAGAGAGAGAGATTCTGCCCCGATCTCAAGCCCGTTTGTATTCCTGATCCGTTGACAACCAGATAACATATAAATACACTGAGTGAGATTGAGATATGGACTAAAGGGACCGGGTTAAGACATTCCCGGACATCACTCTGACCCGTCTGGCCTGAATAACAACCAGGCAGGGTCGGCATGAGAAACAGGGTTAAAGAAACAGAGGAAAATAAAATGTCGATGGAATTTGTTGCAATCATCAGCGCCAGCATCGCGCTGGCTGGTCTTATTATTACCGGTCAAAACGGCCTGCGCAGGGAACTGCAGGGGCAACGGAAAGAAATGCAGGAACAGGGCAATAGACTTGAGAAGAAAATTCAGGAACAGGGCAATAGACTTGAGAAGAAAATTCAGGAGCAGGGCAAGGAGATTGAGGGAGTGAAAATCGAAGTAGCCGCCCTCAAGGCCACCCGTGGACACCTACTTCCGGGTCCGGGTGGACCCGCCCCTGCAGTCAGCCGTGGCAGAGCCCCCCGAGGACTACGACGCAGACTGACCTCCCCCGGCAACCGGCACAATGTTCAAGTCCGGCTCCTGATTATAGGGGTCAGAGCAAGAAATCCGCCAGGATGTTTACTCTGATACTCATAAAGTAACCTCTATAAATGCCATCTGTGGCATTTATAGAGACGGAAACGAAAAAATGTGATTTTTCGTTTCCTTCATTTTCAATCACTTACGTGATCGAAAATGGCAGCACCTCCTTGTGCTGCACGGGAACCTCTAATTTTTAGAGGTTCCCATAAGCCAGTCTCCCTGACCTGCCGAGGCAGGTTAGACTGTTGGGCGCAGACCATTCAACATGAGGAGACTGGCCATGACACTATATGCGGGGATTGATGTAACTACTCACCCCCCTGTTCGTCCCGCGCTCCCTTCGTCATTCCGGCGAAGGCCGGAATCCAGTCTGTTAAACGGGTCGCTTGCGACACCTTATAACGTGTCCCTTCGGGACGTTTTTTTCACTGGATTCCCGCCTGCGCGGGAATGACGGGGGGCGCGCGGGAATGACGAACGAGGAGAAGTGCAGGAAGGACGAGTGGGGGTGAGTAGTTACGGATTGATTTACATTCAAACAATAGTTACGTGTGCGTGATTGACGGGCAGGACAGGCGTTTGCCGGAGCGGCGTTTCAAGAATGAGGCGTTGGCCATGATACAGGCGCTGTCGCCCTATCAGCGTGAGTTGGAGGCGGTGGCGGTGGAGTCGGCCTTCAACTGGTACTGGCTGGCGGATGCGCTGATGGCGGCGGGGTTCGAGGTGCGTTTGGTCAATCCGGCGAAGGTGGTGCAGTACCAGGGTCTCAATTATCAGTTGTTACAGGGTGTGTACGGCATCGGGCCGGTCCTGGCGCAGACGATTCTGCCGGAGACCGGGCCGGTCGGCCGGTTTGGCAGTGTGGGGCAGTATGCCTCGTACTGTCGCTGTGTGGACAGCCGGCGGGAGAGCAACGGCAGGAAGAAGGGGGGGAACAATCGCAAGAACGGCAACCGCTACCTGGCCCGGGCGCACGTGGAGGCGGCCAACCTGGCGGTCCGGCATCACGACAAGGCCCGCCGGTTTTATCAACGCAAGGCGGCGAAGACGCACCGGGTGGCGGCCTTGAAGGCGCTGGCGCATAAACCGGCGCGGGCCTGTTATTACATTCTGTTGAGAGGGGCGCCGTTCGACGAGAACAAAGTGTTTGTACAGGGTTTGACGCACCCGGTTAACCCGCGGTGAGGTTGGGTCATAACCCGTGACTCTGATTGGTCCGGGTGCGTCACGTTGCACACAGACAAGGGTAC
>CBDBDW010000001.1:0-18496 GCA_965204045.1 Gammaproteobacteria bacterium | reverse complement strand
CATGCTTGAATTCCGTTTTCTCCACCTTGCGGGTAAAGCCTTTCGGCCCGTCTTCATTTTCTACGTAACGGGTGGTATCCAGCACGGCCTCCCGGGTGGAGGTGTAACCGTAGGACGTATGCATACCGGCATTGATGCACATCTCCGACCAGTTATGGATGAACTGGTGGCCGGGGTCGTAACCGTTCTCACAACCCAGCCGCCAGTTGGCGTTGATCTCGTAGGGCTCGCCGCAGTAAACAACGGCGTTATCATCCAGCAGTCCGGGCGCCAGGTCGTAGTGCAACGGCGGCGGTTCGATATCGCCCACGAAGATGAAGATGATGCCTTTGCGCTCCTCCACCGGGTAGATCTTGACACTGCATTTGCCGATCATCTTCGAATCCGGCGAACTGAGAATAGTGCGCAGGTTGCCGTCCTCCAGGTCGTAGGTCCAGGTGTGGTACCAGCAGGTCAGGGTTTCCTTTGTATAAAACAGCGGCCGGGCTGAGAAGCGAATGCCGCGGTGTGGGCAGCGGTCTTCCAGGGCATGGAGTTTACCGTTCTGGCGGGTGAGCAGGATCTCCTCTCCCAGCAGTTCAATCCCTTTCGCCTCCCCTTCATCCAGGTGGCGTGACAGCGCCGCCGGGTACCAGTAGTTGCGGAAGCCCCATTCCGCGTCAAGCCAGACCTGCCAGGGTTTACGCGCACGCGCCGTCTTGGCCCTGGCCTGCTCCACGTGGTCCTGGGTCTCTTCCAGCAGGGTTCGGGTTATTTCACTCATTGCAGTTTTCGAATTATATAGCAGGGCTATTTGAGCAGGTACCCGATATGCGCCTTGTTGAACGCTTCCGGTTCCTCCCATTGGGGCCAGTGGGCGGAGTTCTCCAGTACGATCAGCTCGCTGTCGGGGATGAGCGCAGCGCCCTGTTCCGCCAGCGGCACCAGTTGTCCCGGGTTGTAGCGGGTCCATAACACCAGGGTGGGACAGGTTAACTGTTGCAACAATTCCGGTTTGTACCATTTGTCCTGCTCTACCGGGTCCAGCAGCGCGCCGATGCTTTGCTCTGCGATCTTCCTGATCACCGCGGCGCGGCCCGGTTGCCGGTAGATTTGGTAGCGCACTTCGACGACTTCGTCGGTCACGTCCTCATCGCGATGCATGAGCCAGCGCATCCGTTGCCGGACCGCATCCCGGTCCGGGGAACCGGTGGCCTTGCGGCTGCGTTCCAGCAGGTCTTTCAATTCCTCTGCGCCTGCTTCGTCCGGCGGCAGCATCATGCCGGTATTCATGACGATCTTGCCGACCCGGTCCGGGTGCTGCAGGGCAAACCAGGAAGCGACTGTTGCGCCCAGCGACTCACCGGAGATATGGGCCTTCTCCGCGCCGATGGCATCGAGAAAATCTTTCATGAAGTCCACGTAGCATTGCATGTCGTAGCTGATGTCCGGGGCATCGGTATAACCGTGGCCCACCATGTCGATGGCATAGACATGGAAATGCTCTGCATGGGCCTCGATGTTCTTCAGGTAGGCTTCCGCGTGTCCGCCGGTGCCGTGCAGCAGAATCAGCGGTGGACCGTCACCGGCCTCAATGGCGCGGGTCCTTACACCACCGGCGTCGTAATACGTCTGTTTGAATTCCACTCCCTGCAGGTGGTTCCAGATACTTGTCATTGTTCTCTCCTGTGTTCAATCATCAAGGAATTTCTCCGCGTCCAGCGCGGCCATGCAACCGAAACCTGCCGAGGTGACGGCCTGCCGGTATACCTGGTCGGAAACATCGCCCGCGGCGAAGACGCCCGGTACGCTGGTTGTAGTCGCATCGCCGTTCAGGCCGCTCTTGATGACGATATAACCGTTATTCATTTCGAGCTGGCCGGCAAAGATCCCCGTATTGGGCGTATGCCCGATGGCGATAAATACGCCTTTCAGGTCCAGGTCGGTTTTTTCCCCGGACTTGACGTTGTTGATCCGTATCCCGGTGACCCCGCTATCATCCCCTTTCACTTCTTCCAGCACGTGGTCCCAGTGAATCGTGACATTGCCTGTTCTCTGTTTCTCAAAAAGCTTGCCCTGCAATATTTTTTCTGCGCGCATTTTATCCCGGCGGTGCACCAGTATGACTTCACTGGCGATATTGGAAAGGTACAGCGCCTCTTCCGCCGCGGTGTTGCCGCCCCCGATCACCGCGACCTTCTCGCCCCTGTAGAAGAACCCGTCACAGGTAGCGCAGGCGCTGACGCCTTTTCCCATGTACGCCTGCTCGGAGGGCAGGCCCAGATAACGCGCGGAGGCGCCGGTGGCGATGATCAAGGCGTCACAACTGTAACTGCCCGAGTCGCCCTGCATCCTGAAAGGTCTTGTGTTCAGATCAACCTGGTGGATGTGATCAAAGATAACTTCGGTCTCGAAGCGCTCGGCGTGACGGCGCATCCGGTCCATCAGGTCCGGCCCCTGCAGGCCCTCCACGTCGCCGGGCCAGTTGTCCACGTCGGTGGTAGTCGTCAACTGGCCTCCCATCTCCACGCCGGTAATCAATACCGGATTCAGGTTGGCACGCGCCGCATACACGGCCGCGGAATAACCGGCCGGCCCGGATCCCAGGATCATGACTCTTGCGTGTTTGACTTCTGACATGACGGTTTTTATTTTATCCGCAGATGACGCACCCCTGCCCAAAAACATACAGGGGCATGGATTAGCGCAGATAAAAATATATTCTGCGTCATCTGCGGATAAATCATCTTAACGTTTATGCTGTTCCCCGTCGGACGGTGCACCTGGTGGCGGCATCATCTCGTGGCCCCAGATCTTCGGGGAGTTGTAAAACTTGGGCTCCCAGTTCGCATCATCGATCAGGCGGGCGCCATGGCCGTACTCGATCCACCAGCCGGAAGGAGAATAAATATAAAAGGACATCATGTGGTCATTGGTATGCCTGCCCAGGGTCAGGGCCAGCGGCACGTTGTTCTCATTGACGATATCGTAAGCACGCCCCACGTCGTTGAGTGACAGGCTCTCGAACATGAAATGGCCCAGGTCGCCCGGTTTCATGGGGCCGACCGGGTTCATGAATGCCAGGCTGTGGTGGCGCGGGTTGCAATGCAGGAAGGTCGCCTGGATATCGTCCCAGAAAATATGGTCGCTCAGGCGGAAACCGAGGTTATCCTCGTACCACTTTACCGAGGCCGGCCTGTCGGCCGTGGCCAAGACTATGTGACCCATACCCAGGTCGCCGGTATTGTAACCTTCCATACCCCGCCTCGGCGTAAACGGTTTGAAATCCTGAACGGGACCGAAAAAGATCTCCAGGGGGATATTATCGGGGCCGTTAACCACGAACAGGTCCATGACGGAGCGCTGCTCGCGCAGTTCGGCGCTGCCGGCTTCCACCTCTATTCCCTTATCACTCAGTTCCGCGGCAAGGTTATCCAGGTCCCCCTGAAATTCCACTTCCCAGCCGATGTACTTCAACCTGTTGTTGTTCGATTTATGCAGCGCCAGCCTGTGGTGATTATCGTCCATGCGGTATTGCCGGACTGATTTCCCGCTGTCAGCGCGCCGCTCCAGCCCGTACACGGTATCCAGCAGGCTGTCCCAGGCATCAAAATCCGTAACCTCACAACCGATGTAACCGAGACCCTTGATTTTCGACATGCCGTTCCTCCTGTCAGGAAGTTCTTTAATATTTGGGGTCAGAGTAAAAATTCTGACGAATTTCTTACTCTGACCCCGAATGTTACAATATTATTCTACTGGATTCCGGCCCGCGTCGGAATGACGTGAAACATCGAAATGCTGGTGGATACTCTCAACGGCGGTATTAATAGAGCGTTCGCGTTCCTGCTCGCCCCAGGCCAGACCTTCCGCATCGAAATAGACGACGTTACCGATACCGATAAAGCCGAAGATCACGTCCAGGTAAGGGCGCAGGTGATCCATACCCGTACCGATTGACTTGCCGCTGCTTGCCGTACATACATAAACCTTCTTGTCCCCGCACAGGCCTTCAAGATTACCGTTCGCCACCCGGCGAAAGGTCTTGCCCGGCCTGACCACGTAATCTATCCAGGCTTTCAGGCTGGCCGGCACGTTGAAGTTGTACATGGGGGTGCCCAGCACCAGGATATCCGCAGACAACAATTCTTCTGTCAGGGTATCCGAATCGGCCAGTGCCATAACCTGCCCGGCGGTCCGGTTTGGCGGCGGGGTAAAAAAGGCTTCCGCCTCAGTATCGTTGACCGGCGGCGGCGCCTCGATGCCCAGGTCACGGCGAAGCAATTGCAACCCCGGTTCCAACGTGAAGAGTTGGTCAACCACGGCCTGCGACAGCCTGCGGCTGACGGAATCGGCAGTACGAGCGCTGCAATCGATATGCAACACCGTGCTCATTACTTGTTCTTATCTCTTGAAATGGCCCTTTGTGTGCCTTTCCTCCTGGATGCCGCGGCAATGTTCACCGGCGAATACGCGCCACATAAGGAGTTCGATATCGAACCTGGCTGTCTGTTCCTGGTTCCAGCCGTCTTCGCTGGCATAGAATTCGTGGATATATTCCCGGGCTTCGGCATCCTGGACGGTAAAGTCATCGACTACGGGGACTTTCCAGCGCACCTGCCCCAGGTCGCCTTCAGCCCACTCCTGTGCCTGTTCTTCATTTTCCACCGTTTTCCAGCCGCACTGGAAGTAGTAGTGTGAGTTGGCGTCACGCGGCACGTAATACTCATTGTGGATTACTCCCGGAAACGGCCATGGATTGACTTTCAATCCACAGGGCAGCCACTCGCCGACCTCAGTGGTGGGCACATGTTGACCGAGCAGCTCCATTTCGCTGGGTGATTGTCCCTTGGCGATGGGCAGGATCACGTCAGTGTCAGATCCCCCGTTCCGTCCTGGTATCCTGGCAGTCATGGACATGGTGGTCTCCGACGCCAACCGGGTAAACCCTTTCGGGCCGTTCTTGATCAGTTCATAAATACTGGTTTCAAGGACCGCCTCCTTCTTCGACACCCAGCCGAAGGTCATGGGTATGCGTGAGTTGATGGAAAATTTTGACCAGTTATGGATGTAATGATGGCCTGGATCATAGCCGCCTTCGGAACCCAGGCGCCAGTTTGCCTTCACCAGGTAGGGGTCTGCCACGCATATCGCCACATCTTCGTCAAAAAACCCGGGCGGCACGTCATGCTCCAGGGGCGGCGGCGGGTTCATATCGCCGACAAAGGTAAAGATCACGCCTTTAACTTCCCGCACCGGGTAACTCTTTATCCCCTTGCGGCCTGCCAGGGAGGTGTCCGGGTCGTTCAACAGGCAACGTATCCGGCCGTCATCCAGGTTGAAGGTAAAAGCGTGGTGCCAGCAGGTAATGGTATCGTCCGTATAACACACGGGACGTTTGGAGAAACGCGTGCCGCGGTGGCTGCAGCGGTCCTCTATGGCATACAGGCGGCCGGCCCGGCGCAGGAACAGGATATCCTCGCCCAGCAACTTGATCGCCTTGTGTTCACCATTCCTGATGTTGCGGCTGGCTTCCGTCGGATACCAGTGATTGCGGAACCCCAGTTCCGCCTTGAGCCAGTTGCTCCAGGGTTTGTCAGCGGTTGCGGGGTCGGCCCCCTCGTAATCGAAATCCGGCACATAAGCCGCGGTGCGCCGCATCAGGTCCACCGCAATCTCGTTGAACTTGCTCATACCTTAACCCCATCTGCTGTTTACTTGACTGTGGCGCAGTATAACATCGTAAACCCAAATGAAAAGAAAGCCTGTGAGTGCCCTTTCCGTCCCCGATTATTCGCCGGCAAGTTCCGCTGAGAACCGGGTGAAGAAATCGTTTGACATCTTCTTTGTTGTCGATGCAACCAGCCTGGAGCCGACCTGGGCGAGCTTGCCGCCCACGGAAAACTCAGCCTGGTAACGCAGCAGCGTACCATCTCCGTCCTCTGCCAGTTGGACGTCAGCCTTGCCCTTGCCGAACCCGGCGGCTCCACCCTTGCCCTCACCGGTCAGTGTATATGAATGCGGCTCATTGATATTGGTTACTGACAGCATGGTTTTGAAGCGGGTCTTGACCGGCCCGTACTTTGCCGTTATCAGGCACTCGTACCGATTGTCTCCTGCCTGTTCGATGCTCTCGCAACCTGCTATACAGAGTTTCAACATCCCGGGGTCGTTAAGGGCCCGCCATGCCTCTGCCACGTCACAGGGAAGCCTGTACTCGCCTTCTATAATCATGTCTCAGCCAATATCCGGATCAAAGGTAACAGTAGATACGGTATTATACTAACCTGAACAAGTATTTTGGCTAGATTCCCTGACTGCAGCAGGGCGGAGGCAGCGATGAGCGATAATCCGGGTGAGTTGATCGAAACACAAACAATCCAACCGCACCATGGCGGCCATGGGCATATAAAAAAGGGACAGACTCTCAGGATCGTCGATGTCGAAGGGCAACAGGTGGCGGATTTCGTCGCAGTAAAAATCGGCGACCCCACCGAGTTCCAGGATTGCGTCTACACGAGCTGGCATCACGGGCGCTACAAATGGCAGGAAGGAGACACCATTCGCAGCAACCTCATGAATGACATGTGGACAATAACCAGCGACAAAACCGCCAACCATTATACCGGCGGCGGTTTCTGTTCCAATGCCGCGCGCAGGCTGTACCTGAATACCGGAGGGAACGGTTGCCGGGATACCGTACAGGAAGAATATCGCAAACTCGGGTTCGACCCGAACTACCTGCAATCGGTTGCCTGCTTCAATATCTTCATGACTGTCAACTACACACCCGAGGGAGACTGGGTCATCGACAACCCCGTTACCAAAGCGGGTGATTATATTGAACTGCGGGCGGAAATGGACCTGACCTGGATGGTGTCGGTGTGCGCCTGGCCGGAAGTGGTGAACGGCGACCAACCCACACCCCTGCGCTTTGAAACGTATGATTGACGTTTTCAACTGAAATGGCTGAAGAAAAAACCATAAGGCATACCGAGCTTGAAACCAACTCCGTCAGGCAGTTCTACCTGGAGGATGACACTGTGGTTGCCATCTATAACCTCGAAGGGGAATATTTTGCCACCAGCGATGTCTGCACCCACGGCCAGGCATTCCTCTCCGACGGCGACATCAGGGGAGATGAGATCATCTGCCCATTTCATGAAGGATCATTCGATATCAGGACAGGGGAACCTGCCGATCCCCCCTGTGTCATCCCGCTGGAAAGGTATGAAACCCGGCTGGGCGAAGACGGGTATATCTACATCATCATCGAATAGAAATCCGGATATTCGGAGTCAGATTTCAAATCTGTCCCCTGTTCACGTCAGGTCGTCTTGCTCAATGTAGCCCGTCCGGGTCCCCGGGACCCTTCCGGTTCGTCAGCGCGCTGAAAGTTCAACTCAATGATGACGCCATCCGGGTCGTTGACGAACAGTTGCCAGATGCCGAAATCCCGAATGTCGTTTTCCTTGTACTCGACTCCGGAGAACTCAAACTTCTCGCGCATTTCATCAAAACCTTGTGCCTGGATCGCCAGGTGATCGACGGCGCCGCTGCCGCGGGAGATCTCGCCATCCGGGCCGAGCGCGGCATAGCCGGCCATCAGGTGAAACATGGTCTCCCCCATCTGCAGCCAGGCGCCAGGAAAATCAAAATCCGGCCGGTCCACTTTTTCCATGCCCAGCACTTCCGTGTAGAACTGTTCGCTGGCTGCAAGATCTCCGGTTCTCAATGCAACATGGTGCAGGTCAGTTAACGGCATAAGCGCCTCCCCTGTGATATGGTCTCAATCCTCCAGCCCGACCTCTTCACGGGTACGGGTGCAGGAATCAATAACAGTATAGATCGCTTCTTTAATGGAGGTTTCCAAATCGGGCACACGGATGACGCCCATGCCACCCAGACCCTCGGTAAACTCTGTCGGCATATCACTCTCACCCAGCCATGCATATCCGATACGCACCAGGGGGAAACCGATCCGGTTGATGGCGGCGGCGTCCGTCTGTCCCGCCATATGAGGAGCGCCCGAATATGGTTCGCCGTGTACTTCACCCCAGGCCCGTAACGCAGACTGCACCACCCAGTGATCCGGATCGGTCGCTGCCGCGTCATAACTCACTACTGTCTCCCATTCCGCCTCCACGTCGTCATGCCGGTCCAGGATAGCCTTCATTACCTGGTCGAATTCCCGTTCGACTTGCGCCGCTGTCTGCAACGGGCTCGTGCGCACGTCAAGCCAGATTTCCGTTGCTGCGCCGGGAAATGCCGGTTTATCCGGCCAACCACAACGCAACGCAGAGAGCCAGCCCTGCGGCTTCACCTGGTCGCTGGTATGTTTGTCCGGATATTCTATCAGCCATTCCTCCAGGTCCAGGATGACCTTCGCAGCCGGGATGATGGAACTGCGGAAACCCGGCACCCCGCGGGGAATGCCGGCATAGCCCATGTTGCCCCAGACGGTTACCTTGAACCAGACCATTCCCGGGTGTTCATAGTAAATATCATCCCAGGGCTTGCAGATCACGCCGAAATCCGCGGTTACACCGTGGGAGAGCAGGTGGCTCACACCGGTGCTGACGCCGGCGTGGTTGCGCTCTGGGACTATCCAGGGCATGCCACCGCCCGCGGTGGCCATAATTACGTCGCCTTTCAGATCGACCCCCGCCTCCACCACGCAGGTAAGGGCCTCGGTCAACAGGGCCACCATGGACTTCGGGTTGGAGGCGCCCAGGCCGATCACCAGGTCGCCGTCTATATAAGGCTCCGGGCGCATATCGGCCCGGTGATCGGGACCGGCATGGGGAATGTCTTTTTCCGGGTCGCCTTCCAGCAGGGTGTCAACAGGCGCGTACAGCATCAACGTGGGACCTTTACCCGACCCTTTAACCCGTCCGTAGCAGTTGCCCGAAATATCCGTGATCGGCTGGTAATGCGCTTTAATCCCCACGCTGTTCAGGTAACCGGCCATGAATTCGCAGGCCTCCCGCTCGGCGCCGGTAGGACTGTGTTTGGCAGTCAGATCGAAGATCAGCTGTTTCAGGCGCTCCAGGTCAATTTTACTGCAGGCGTCCTCGTACCACTGCCTCTGTGCCTGGCTCAGGGGAACATCTTTTGTTGTCAAGCTTGTCATCTCCACACTCCTTTAATATTGTTATTGTCTCTCTTTATCGTCATCCCCGTGAAAGCCGAAATGACGGCCGCGCAAATCTCAGGGTTGTTCAATATCATACCCGGTTAAATTCTGCAGGTAAGCCGAGTAAGCAAATAACCGTTTGTCTTCCTGCCTGTTACAGACCAGTTGTATGCCGATGGGCAGCCCGCCTCTGCCTCTCATCAGTGGCAGATTCATACAGGGGGTCTGCAGAAAAGTCCATATTCTGTTGAACATGGGGTTGCCCGTATTGTGCAGGCCCGCCGGGGCTTCACCCGGCGCGCCGGGGGTGATGACCAGGTCAGCCCGGGAGAAAACCCCGGACAGGAAACGCCCGCCCCTGGCCAGGGCGTCTTGCAGCCCGGCATTGAATGAGTCGCCCACCCGGCGGCCTTCCACAACCAGGTCCCGGGTTTGCGGGCGCACCTCGTCCGGGTGCTGATCGGTGATATGCCCCAGGGAGGACGCGGCGCCGCGGGCCAGATACGCCTGCTGGACTTCCATCAGGCTGTTCAGCAGTTCTTCATCCGGTTCAATAACGTCAATGCCTGACTGCCTTAATCGTCCGGCAAAATCAAGCACGTTATCCTGCGTCTCCGCATCGGCATCCTCCCAGGCCGGCGTACGCACAACGGCCACGGTGTCCGGCCGCTCGGCGTCCGGCACCCCGGTTTCCTGTTCCGACAACACGCCGTGCAGCAGGGCCAGGTCCGCAGGAGAACGGCTGAATGCGCCGAGGGTATCGAGTTCCGGCGCCAGGGGATGGATGCCGTTGAGCGAATAAGAATTATAGGTGGGCTTGCAGCCGAAGACACCGTTAAAACTCGCCGGCCGGATTATGGAGCCCGAGGTTTGCGTACCCAGTGCAACAGGCACATGAAAATCGGCCACTGCCGCTGCGGAACCGCTGGACGACCCGCCCGGCGTATGCTCCGGGTTATGGGGGTTGGCGGTTTTGCCGGGCGCGTAAAAGGCAAACTCCGTGGTGACCGTCTTGCCCATGATCACCGCGCCGGCCTGCCGCAACAGGCGGATACACTCCGCGTCCTTATCCGGATAATGCCCGGCATATATGTGCGATCCGTAGCAGGTGGGCATGTCCGCCGTATCAATGATGTCCTTGACGCCGACGGGCACACCGTGCATGGGAGTTGTTGCAGGACGCCCGTCACAGGCCCGGGCTTGTGCCAGCGCCTGGTCCGGGTCCAGCCAGGCCCAGCCGCCGACCTGCTCCTCCCGTGCATCGATGCGGTCCAGGCACGCCGTCACCAGTTCCAGCGAGGTAAATGTACCTGAGGCAATGCCTTTGGCGGCTTCAACAAGACTGAGGCGATGTAACTCTGATGTCATTATTCCGGCTGGCTTCGGGGAAAATTCCCGTATGAATTTTCATTTTACAGGCTTATAATGCCTGCTTGGGGAATTATCTCAAATCCATAACGTTAAAGGAGCTTGCCATGAAAAAATTTGCGATCATTTTAGCGCCGATGATATTGATTCTATCGGGTTGCGGCACCGAAGCGCCAACTTCTCTCGGGGTCAACAAGTCCATGCAGATCAACGCCGGTATCGACGATGTCTGGAACTATGCCGGGGATTTCTGCGCCATCAGCGTCTGGCATCCCGTTGTTGAAGCCTGTGAAATAACAGAAGAAGACGGCGCCACATACCGTATGCTCACCCTTGGAAACGGCGCGCAGATCAAGGAAAGACATGACGGCGAAACCGCTACCGGGTACTCCTATACAATCATAGAGGGGCCATTGCCGGTCAAGGATTACAGTTCGACGTTTGAGGCCGAAGGAGACGCGATGAGCACAACCATCAACTGGTCATCCACGTTCATGGCCGAAGGCGCAACGGATGAAGAGGCCGTGGAAGTCATCACCGGTGTCTACGACGGCGGCCTTTCCACCATAGCAGAGAATTTCAGCCAGTAAGGCTGTCAAAAAACAGTAGTGTTCCCGGGGCCGGGTGTTCACCAGCCGCGGCCCCGGCGGCAGCGGAGCCATCCAAAAAGAGATAGTTCCGAATTTCAGCGATCCAGAGTTTCCCCGTGCGCGGCCACGAAGCGGTGCGCATCAAAACTGTTCGGGACGGTATTGCTGCACTCATACAACTCGTTATGGGGCGCCGCTTCGGCAAAGGCCAGCGCCAGGTGGTAAAGCGGTAACACCGACTCCGGCATAGCGCCGGACTGATACTGGTCGAGGTAATCCAGCACCTCATCCAGTAACGGCAACATGGCCTCATAAAATTCCCGGTATTCTTCCTGTGTAGCGACCCAGCGCTGCTGTGAGCGCTGCAGTTCCGTGGCAAAAGCCCAGGTCCCGACCAATGGCTCCAGGACGGCAAACTGTTCAGGTAACAGCGCCATTAGAGCTACATCCCCATGTAATCGTGCCAGTGTTTATGGGTGTTCCTGATCATCAATTCCTCATCCATCAGTACCATCTCTTCCAATACGCCAGAGGCCAGGGCCTGGTAAGTGTCCTCCATGGTCGAGGTGTCTTCCAGCCAGGCGTTGCGGTGCAGGGCATTGGTATGGGCTATGGCAATCCGTTCGCTGACGGTTTCCGGCGGTCTGAAATGGTTCGTGCCTTCCCACAGGGTTTTGTCCACTGCGACAGGCCAGAATTGGTGGGTAAAATAGGCCATGCCCGGATAACCGTTCCCGGCGCCCAGGTGCAGTAAAAAATTGGGGAAAAACACCGGAAATTCAAACTGGAAATCCTGCCGGTTGTCCGGGTTAATATTCTCCGGCAGCAGTTCAAGGTGGGGCCTATGCCGGTCTGATGTCCTGAGTCTCCCTCCGAGGTTTGCCGTCACCGGCGTCGGTTCCAGCCCCGGGACCGGGGGCACATAGATACCGGAGGTGCTGTGAGGACCGAAACACCTGATTTCCGTATGTTCCAGCCTGGCAAGGCTGGGAAACGTACCCTTGTGAATGGTGGGGACATGATATGCCTCTGAAAAAGCATACAGGGCGACTTTCCAGTTACAATTCAACACTGTCGAGTAACGCAACCGCACCGTCGCTTCATGGTACGGATAGCCGGCGAAGTGATCCGCCATGCCGTCCAGGTATTCAACCAGGCTTTGCCGTGGCTGTTCGGCAAGATTGATGAAGATGAAACCCTCCCACTCGGCGCAATGGATACGTTTCAGCCCCAGGCAGGATTTGTCCAGGTCGGCAAAACTCTCCTGGCGCGCGATCCCGCGCAAAGTCCCGTCCGTGTTGAAGGTCCAGGCATGAAAGCGGCAGGTGAAGGTATGCGTCTCCGCGCGCGCCAGTGACTGCGTATCCTGTTCCGGGATGAGCTTGTTGCCCCGGTGAGTACAGATATTATGAAAGGCATGAACTTTACCGTTTTTGTCTCGTACAATAATCACGGAGGTATTGGCAACGTCCAGGCGGCGCAGCTTGTAGTCACCGGGCTCGGGCAGTTCTTCGGCCCGGGCAACGTACAGCCAGACCTGCCTGAAGATGCGTTCCCGTTCCAGTTCGAACAACTCCGGGTCAATCATCGGCCTGACATCCACCGGCCCCGTACCCAGTTCAGGATACCGGGTGGTATACGGCATGGCCTGTTTTATCTGGTCTGCCGCGGCTGCCATGCCTGTTACTCCGTGAAGATATCCAGGGGCAGGAAAGCGGAAACGACGAAATTGGGCACGTCCACCATTTCCGATATCCTCAGGTCCACCGCGACGCTGCATATCGCGTAAGCCTGCTGCTCGCTGTAGCCCCGTTCACTGACCAGGTATTCGATCATGTTGAGCAAGGCGTTACGCGCCGCCAGGGTGGTGTCCTCTGATTCCGCGGTGCCGTCCTTGCGGCAGGATTGGCCGGTGGTCGCAAAGAAGCGTTGCGGGACCGCCATCTCCGGCGTTGTGAAGTAATCATCCCGGTAGAACTGCATGTCATTTATGTTGCGTTTCGCCGCTTCTCCTTTCAGCAGCTTGAAAGACCCGTAAAACGTCGCGCTCATCTCCACCGCGGTGCCGCAACTTTCATTGTCCCCCTGGGCGAAATGGGAATCACCCACCGAGAACAGGGCCCCCGGCGTATACACGGGGAAGCGCACCGTGGTACCGGCTGTCAACTGTTTGATATCCACGTTACCGCCGGATTCATGGGGGGCAATGGTGCGTACGGCTTTGGCGGCAATGCCCTGTTCCCGGGGAACGGCATCGGCCGTGTCGGGCAGCAGGACCATGCCCCCGCGGGCCTGCAAGTCGGCTTCCCGCTTGTTGATCTCCTCCAGCAGTTCATGGGACGGCGCCGTGCCCATGACGCCCATAAAGGGCGCGCCCGGGATTTTCACGCCGGGCAAATCCACGGAGGTCGCAAACCCATCGGCGATATCCCAGTGGATGATATAGGGTTCCGTGAACAGATCGCGCAGGAAGCCGAAACCCGGCACCTGCACGGTAAAGCCGAATGGTTCCGGCGCCACCTCAATGACCTTGACTTCCAGGATGTCACCGGGTTCGGCGCCGTTGACATAAACGGGACCGGTCAGGGGATGCACCAGGTTCAGGTTGGAGGCGGCTACCTCTTCCGCTGTGGTTGCAGAATTGTATTGCCCGTCAAGGGCATCCCGCGTTTCCATGCCAATGACCTGGCCCGGGTCGACCTCCGCAACCGGTTTAATATCCGGGTGCCAGCGGTTGTGTCCCGTTTCCGGTTCATTGCCCAGTTGCAGGCTTCGATCGATACGGATGTATTCGTCAGCTTTAACAGCCATGAGAGAACCTCCTTCAAAAGTGTCAAGGTGCTATTTCACTGGGTACGTCCTGGTAGGGAACGACTTTTTTCACTTCCAGCACCAGGTGTTTGATCTTCCAGCCATCTGCGGTACGGATGAAATCACATTCATAGGTAGCGGCCAGCCAGTTGCTTTCTTCCGCGCCTTCATCCCCGCGCATGGTCGTCAGTTCCCACAGCCACCAGAAGGCGTGGGCGGTTGCAAGATCTTCCGCAACATCAACAATGGGCGAGACCGGGAAGTGAAGCGACCAGACGATCATCTCCCGGCCGATATCCGCCAGCTTTTCCGCAATCAGGTCCCTGCCTTCGAATTTGCCGAAGCCTTTTGCCTCCCAGACCGCATCCTTTGCCAGCAGTTTGCGCATCTCGTCCGGGTTGTTTTGATCATCCCCGGCCTTTGCGTACCTCGCTATGACGTTCCTGATGTTTTCGGTCGCAGTCAGGCGGGCAACCTGTTGCTCAAGGTCGTGGGTCATCATCAATGCCTGTCATTACCATGCACGGCAATAAAACGTTTTTCCTCATAGCTGTGAGGCACGTTCGGGTCGCCGTCATACAATTCGACGTTGGGCGCTATTTCAGCGTGCATAAGCGCCAGGTCAAACAATCTTGCAGACTGTTCCGGCAACTCTCCCAGGGGGTATTGATCGGCGTGGTCCAGGATGCGCTCAAGGTGAGGCAGTACGGCATCGTAAAAGGTGACCAGCTCTTCCCTGGTTGAAGCGAGGCGTTTATCCCAGCGGATATTCTGCGTGGGCAAGGCCCATGCGCCTGCCCAGGTTTCCAACTCCTCAAACCCTTGGGGTAGAAGTTTCATCATGGCCCTTCCGTATTCAGGTACTTCTCCAGTACGTGATAGCCGTGTCTGACGAGGATCTCCTCATCATGCAGGTTCATGTGTTTCTTGCTGCCGGAATTCAGCGCGAAGAAAGTCCCCTCCATGGTCGCGGTGTCTTCCAGCCATGCGTTACGCTGCAGCACCATGGCATGTTCCAGCGCCCATTTCTCACTGTTGGTGGTCGGCTCCATGACATTGTACTTCCCTTCCCAGAGGCACCGATCATAACCGATGGGCCAGAACTGGTGAGTGAACCAGATACCTTCCGACACGTGCAACAGCCAGTTCGGAAAGAATACGCTCAACTCGAATGCGTAATCGTCGCGTTTCTCATCGTTCAGGGTAGGCGGAAGTATCGTTTCCCTGACGTTGTTCACCAGCGACCCCCTGGCTTTGGTCTGGGCCAGGGCAGCCACCGGCGGCGCGTCCTTCGGCGGGTTGAAGCAGACCGCGGTGGTTCGATGGTCGCCCAGCAATTTGATCATCTGTAGACCGGTGGAAAACGTGCCGGGGAAGGAACCTGCATGGATGGTGTTCACGTGATACGCCTCGGCAAAAGCGTCCAGGCCCACCTTCCAGTTGCAGTTGAGGTAGGTGTAATAAGTAAAATTGTGGTTGATTTCACTATAGGGAAAACCGGAAAAATGGTTACCCATCTCCCCCAGGTATTCGTGTAGCCCGACAGACGGGTTTTCGTCCAGGTTGATGAAGATGAACCCTTCCCAGGTATCGCAGTTGATCGGCGTCAGGCCATTCTCCGATTTGCGGAAACAGGGGGGCATGCCGGTTTCCTCCTGGGCGCCGATAAGCTCACCCTTGTCGTTGTAGGTCCAGGCATGGAAGCGGCATGAGAAGGCAGCCTTCTGCCCGAAGTTGTCCCAGTCCCCTTTCGGCACGACGACAGTGTTCCCTCTATGGGAGCAGGTGTTATGGAATGCCCGGATAACGCCGTCCCTTCCCCGGATCAGCAGCACGGTGGTACTGGCAAAGTCCAGCCGTTTGAGTTTGTAGCAGCCCGGTTCCGGCAATTCATTGTCCCGGCCCACGTGCAACCAGACCTTTTTGAACACCTTCTCCACCTCCTTGTGATAGATATCCTCCGAAATGCAGGGTTCGGTCGGAACGGGATCCTCACCCAGCCAGGGATAGGTTTTGGCCCAGCGGCGCGCTTCGGTTACGACTGCACTCATATCCACCTCCAAAGCTCTCATTTTTGTCAATATAGTATAATCGCTTTTCGTGCCTGATTACTAACAACTAAAAACCATTATGACCAAATCCGTACGTTTTGGCACCTACGTCGAATTCCAGTGCCCTCCCGGACATGAGCATTCGGCGTTGATCGAAGATGTCATTGCCCTCGGGCTGCACGCGGACCAGACCGGTTTCCATGTTTTTACGACGCTGGAACACCCGTTTTATGAACAGTTTGCGATAAATCCGAACCCCCTTGCCGTATTCACCCACCTGGCTGCGCGCACTGAAAACCTGCGCTTTCGCGCCCTGTGCCATACCCTGCCATTGCATAATCCCATGGTCCTGGCCGGGGAGATTGCGATGGTGGACATATTGACAGGAGGGCGTATCGAGTGTGGAGTGGGGCGCGGCCATCCCTGGTTATGCGGTCCGGCTGACGTGCCCATGGAAGAGAGCATGGGACGCTATGTCGAGAGCCTGGAGATACTGCAAAAGGCCTGGACCGAGGAACGGTTCTCCTACAGCGGCAAGTATTTCAACATCAAAGACGTCAGTGTGGTGCCGAAGCCAGTGCAGAAACCCTACCCCAGAATTTTTCAGGTAGGCACCAGCGCCAAGTGGTTTACCATGGCCGCACAAAAGGAATGGGGTATCGTCGTCGGCGGTCCTGCCCCCAGTATCGCTTTCAAGGAGGCAGTGAACGTCTACCGTGATGCCTGTGCCACGGCAGGCACCACGCCCAGTGTGGGGTTCATCAAGGCGATTTACCTGCACGAGGATGAGGCGACGGCCCACGCTGAAGCCAGGGAAGCCGCAGTGAACTTCGTCCGTTACAATGTCGCGCCCCAGTTGACGATCATGCCGACAAACGATGCCGAACGGGAACGCCTGATAGATGCCGGCTACAAGTTCTACACCATGGATTACATGCCAAGCATCGGCAGGATGGAATACGATGAACTGATTGAAAATGACATTGTCTGCGTGGGGACGCCGGAGTCGGTGGGTACAAAACTGGAGGAGCTGTACCAGGATTTCCTGTTTGACGAGATGATCATCATCAGTCATTACGGCGGGCTGAAACGGGAACAGGCCATGCGCACACAGCAGCTCTTTGCCGATCATTTGATGCCGAGGTTACAAAAAAGGTAAATGCCATGAACGATTCAAACAAAATCGAAGAGATGTTGAAACGGCTGGAGAGGCTGGAAGCCATGGAAGAGATCAGGCACCTCAAGCAGCGTTCCGCGCAGGCCGCCGACCCGCACATGAAGATCGATATGTTTGTCAACCTGTACACGGAAGACGGCATTATGGAATTTACCAACTGGGAAACGGTGTTAAGGGGGCGTGACGAGATTCGAGCATTCCTGGAAGTCAACCCGTTCACCTGGATGTTCCACTGCCTGATACCCATCAGAATAGAAGTCGACGACGACTGCCAATCGGCCACGGCGCGCTGGTACCTGTTCGAGGCCGCCACGGTGCATAATTCCAGGACAAAAGAATATGACCCGGTGTGGGTCGCCGGTTACTACGATGACGAGATGATCAAGGTCGATGGCGAATGGAAACTGACTCATACCGCGCTGACCCAGCAGATCCTGTGCAACTATAAGGACGGCTGGGGTAAGACGCGCGTCAGCATGGACGAGGACTGGCTGAAGCCGGTCGATGACTTGAAACAGAACCTCTAGCCCGCCGGCGGATCAGGGACTCCCGCCGCCGTCCAGCACCAGGCCGACGCCGTTGACGTAGGACGCGGCATCGGATGCCAGCCATAACACGGCCTCGGCGATGTCTTCCTGACTGCAGAGCCTGCCTACGGGTAATTGTTGGGCAAAACTGTTTTTGATTTCCTCGTTATCACCTGTCATGCGGTCCAGGATCGGCGCGTCCACCGCGCCGGGGCACACGGCGTTGATCCTGATGCCGGCGCCGACGTATTCCATGGCGGCCGCTTTGGTCAGTCCCATGACCCCGTGGGCTGCGGCGCAGTACGCGGCATAGGTGGGAAACCCGATCAGGCCCCAGTTGCCTGCCATGTTGACGATTGCCCCGCCCCCGGCTTCAAGCATGGCGGGTATCTGGCACTTCATGCCGCGCCAGACTCCATTCAGCTTGGTATCGACCATTTCCGACCAGTCCGCTTCGCTCTCGTCGGCGGCCTTGTTCCCGGTGCCGGCCAGGCCTGCATTGTTGAAGGCCACATTCAGCCCGCCGAATTCTCCGACAGTCCTGTCCACGGCATTCTGCAAGTCATCCATTTCCCTGACGTCCGCCTGCACGAACAGGCCGTTGCCGTCCATGGCCTCGATGGAACGCACCACCTCGTTACCGTTATCCTCGCTGCGTCCGCCAACCACGACGTTGGCGCCTTCCTGCGCAAACCGCAGGGCCGTGGTCCTGCCGATGCCGCTGGTAGCTCCCAGAATCAATACCGTCTTGTCTTGAAACCGCTTAACCATTGTGAATACCTTGTGAGTGCCAGGAATTAAAAATTATACTGTACATCTATATTCATCTCTTCCCGGAAACAATCATGATCAGAAAC